>NZ_CP179893.1:0-4877264 GCF_047456055.1 Superficieibacter sp. BNK-5 | reverse complement strand
CAAGTGAGAAGCCCATCCTGACGGATGGGCTTTTTGCGTTTCTGCCATAATAGTTATGCCTGATCCTGCCAGCAAACACGATTATTGTGCCCCTTCCCCCAGGTCCGGTAAGCGCAGCGCCACCAGAACCCACTCCAGTGAACTATCCTTAAGTTGCTTATTCAGGCAAAGAGGATCCCCATTGGCTATCAAACCCTTCAACTACCACCAGGACTTCTCCACTATTAACTTTCGCCAGCATCCCGAGCTATATCAGGTCGGCCGGGGCGAACAAGGTGTATTACTGGTCGAACCCTATAAAAGCGAGATCCTGCCTTTCTGGCGCTATAAAGACGAAGCATCAGCGATCAAATCTGCTGAAAAGATCTACCAACTATTTGAAGATTACCGTCAGCAGGATGATTTTGTCGGTATGGACATGGCGCGTAAATTTATTCAGATGGGGTATACCCGCGCCAGACGCTACGCCAACTATAAAGGCGGCAAAAAGTATGCAGAAGATGGCAGCCTGAATACCCGGGGGAACGATCCTACCAAAGCAGCCGCAGCGACGGTTTTCAAAGGGTGGTGGGACAAAATCCGCGAAGATGATGATTACTTAAAACGTAAACGCCAGCACCAGGCTGAATGGGGATAAAAATTAGCCAACAAATAATTAACACTTTATTTACTTTTTCAGCCCGCGTAATCTGGATCTCCAAAACAAAAGGCTGAACAGGCCTGATATCACGGAGAACAGCATGGCAGAAATTATTCAGCGCACCGATAAAAACAAAGCTGATGCACCGGAAGTGCGGCGGCGCGTATGGGCGATTGTTGGCGCATCCTCAGGTAACCTGGTGGAATGGTTTGATTTCTATGTCTACTCCTTCTGCTCACTCTATTTTGCGCATATCTTTTTCCCGTCTGGTAACACCACGACGCAGTTGTTGCAGACGGCAGGCGTTTTTGCGGCTGGTTTTTTGATGCGACCTATCGGAGGGTGGCTATTTGGGCGTATCGCCGACCGACGCGGACGCAAGGCCTCTATGCTGATTTCAGTATGCATGATGTGCCTCGGCTCTCTGGTGATTGCCTGTCTGCCGGGCTACGACGCCATCGGTACATGGGCACCGGCGCTGTTGCTGATTGCCAGGCTATTCCAGGGGCTTTCCGTTGGCGGCGAATACGGCACCAGCGCGACCTATATGAGTGAAGTCGCCCTTGAAGGACGCAAAGGATTTTTTGCCTCGTTCCAGTACGTTACGCTTATCGGCGGACAGTTACTGGCGCTGCTGGTCGTGGTGATTTTGCAGCAAGTGCTGGATGATGCTGAACTCCGCGCCTGGGGCTGGCGAATTCCGTTTGCCTTAGGCGCTGTGCTGGCTATCGTTGCGCTCTGGTTGCGCCGTCAGCTTGATGAAACCTCGAAGCACGAAACACGCGCCCTGAAAGAGGCCGGATCGTTCAAAGGCCTGTGGCGCAACCGCAAAGCTTTCATTATGGTGCTCGGCTTCACGGCGGGCGGCTCGCTGGCGTTCTATACCTTTACCACCTACATGCAGAAGTATCTGGTGAATACGGCAGGCATGCATGCCAATGTAGCCAGCGGAATTATGACCGCCGCACTGTTTGTGTTTATGCTGCTACAGCCGTTGATTGGTGCATTATCGGACAGAATTGGGCGTCGGGCTTCTATGCTCTGTTTTGGCGGCCTTACCACCTTATTCACCGTCCCCATACTGACCGCGCTGCAAAATGTCACTTCACCTTATGCCGCGTTTGCGCTGGTGATGTGCGCGCTTATCATCGTCAGTTTCTATACCTCGATTAGCGGCATCCTGAAAGCCGAGATGTTTCCGGCGCAGGTTCGCGCTCTTGGAGTGGGACTATCCTACGCGGTGGCTAACGCGCTGTTTGGCGGATCGGCAGAGTATGTTGCGCTGTCGCTGAAATCAATAGGCTCAGAGACTGCTTTCTTCTGGTATGTCACCGCGCTGGGCGCCGTTGCTTTCGTCGTCTCAATGATGCTGCACAAAAAAGGGAAGGGGCTGCGCCTTTAGTGTTGCGCTAATTGCCATACCGTATAACCGGTGGCCGCACCCGCAACATCCCAGGCGAAATCTTTCCAGCTCCAGCCGCTTCCTTCGGAGCGGCTGTCCCACAGTTCTTTCGATGCACCCAGTCCCAGAGAGAACATAACGCCGATAGCCGCGCTACGGTCGCGGCCGATCCCCTGATGCTGAGCATATTCATTACCCGCAGCGGAAAGCAGGGCAGAGGCGATAAAGTGTTGGGCTTTATCCTGACCGCTCCAGCTATCGTTAGCCATATGACTACAGCCAGAGAGGAACAAAATACCGCAAAGCAGTAAAAAGCGCATGGCGAGCCTCATAAAAAAGCCCCGACGCTGCGGGGCTTACCATTACAGGATACGGCTTATTAGCCTGTCGATGCGGATGCGTCGCAGACGGCGGATCAGCTTACGTACCTTCACCGGATATTCAGCGATACTTTGTAGATCGCTATAGTGTTTAACCACCGTCGTATGAGTGCGGATCAGCGCCAGCTCTTTATCTCGCTGCGCAGCCAGCTCCTGACGCGGATCGTGGATTAAAATCGCATTTTCGAGATCCAGACGCCACGCGCGCGGGTTAAGGTTATTCCCGGTCAGCAGCATCCATTCGTCATCCACCCACATGCCTTTCAGATGATAGGTATTGTCCTCGTCTTTCCACAGACGAACAATCAGCTGATCGGTATTCACATAGTATTGTAGACGGCTGAGGAAGCGACGCAGGTTGATCTCGTAAAGATAGGGTAGCGCGCCGATGATTTTAAACGGCTGATCTTCAGGAATATAGAAATCGTTGGCCGTTTTATCGCCCACGATAATTTCCACTTTCTTACCTTCGCGCAGCAAATGAATGATATTGCGTACCAGCACGGCGGGAAGATTAAAATAAGGCGTACAAATCGTCAGCTTCTGCTCTGCGCAGGGCATCAGATGGAAAATCGTTTTGTTCAGCAGGCTGGATTTACCCAGACCGACCAGCGGTGTCACCGCCAGCTGTTCGTTATCCGCATCACCCTGGAAGTGATAACTGGTATCGCGCAATTCCTGGCGATAGAGGCGAACGTCGTTCTTGATTTCCGGGCTTTTAGGACGTGAGTCAGTATCAAGACGATTGACGCCGCGCCCCTGGATCAGGTTTTGATCGACCCAGTCGAACATAATATCGGCCATCCGATCGTTGCGGATCCACTGGTAACGATCGTAGCGGTATTTATCGTGCTGATGCAGATAGACGTCGTTAAGGCTGGCACCGCTATAGATAACGGCATCATCAATAATGAAACCTTTATAGTGCAGGACGCCCAGGGCCTCACGGGTATTTACCGGCACGCCATACACGGGAACGTCCACGCCAGGGTTTTCCTGCGCAGTACGGCAATACCAGTCAGCATTAGTATTTGCTGCGGCGGCACCAATGCGGCCGCGCTGGGCGCGATGCCAGTCGACAAGCACGCGGACATCCAGTTCAGGACGCAGGCGTTTGGCCTCATAGAGAGCCGATAAAATACCCTGACCACCGTCATCCTGCTCCAGATAGAGAGCGATAACGCAAATCCGGCGCGTAGCGCTGGCAATTTTAGCCAACAACGCTTCCCGAAAATCAGCGGGATTATAAAAGAACTTAACATCATCAACTGACTGAGAAAGCTTAGGTAGTTGGGCAAGGTGTTGTTGATGTTTATTACGCTTAAATTTTGACAACATCACAGTGCGGTTCTTCTCTGTTTATTGAAGGGTCCTCTGTACCAGGCAGACGACTTAAGCGAGCAATCATATCATCGTTGCCTGCCAAAGTGATCAACATTTCCAGCAGCTTACTTATGTGTTACCGGACCCGGTCAGCATTAGCGTCAGGCCAACAATGCCATCTTCGAGCTGGATATCGACATCAAATCCCAGTTTACGCGCCAGAGCGACCATACCGCGATTGTTCGGCATGGTAATGCCGTTCAGCCGCTCCAGTCCGTGATCGCGGGTATAATTGATGAGTTTTTCCAGCAGACGTCGACCCAGACCTAATCCCTTTAGATCGGAGCGGACCAGCACGGCAAATTCCGCATCGATATTATCAGGATCTGAGATAGCGCGGGTGACGCCGAGGATTTCTTCACCCTCATCCAACGGACGAATGGCAACAAACGCCATTTCCCGATCGTAGTCTATCTGGGTCATATTCGCTAAATCTTCATGGGTAAATTCGTTGATCTCACTAAAGTAGCGATAGTACAGATCTTCTTTTGTTACCTGGGCTATGAAACGCTGAAGCGACGGCTTATCTTCCGGCAGGATCGGCCGGAACAGGCAGCGTTCACCGTTCTTTAAATCCACCCACTCTTCCAACTGTTGCGGATACGATCGCACTGCCAGCCGACTCTCCCGATCGCCTTCAAAAGGCGCAATCTCCAGCGTGACGTCCAGCACGGTAAACTCTTCTGCCGACGCCAGTAGCGGGTGAATATCCAGCCGCTGAATTTCCGGGCAGTCGACGATCAGGTTTGACACCCGTACCAGTAACTGACTTAAACCCGGGATATCCAGCGAGCGCAACGCGCTACGCCCGCGGATTTTCTTGCTTTTGATCGCCTGGATCACCAGGTAGCGAGCCAGATTCATATTCAGCGGCGGCAGGGCGACGGCCGCCTGATCGTCCGCATGCCATTCAACGTTACCTTCGCCCAGCATGATCAACGGACCGAAAACGGGATCGTGCTCGACGACCACGCGCAACTCCTGCGCCCCGGCACGGTTGGCCATGCTTTGTACTAACAGACCGTGAACGCGCGCCCCCGGCCACGCCATTTTCACCCTATCAAGGATCGCATCGGCGGCCTGCTGTACTTCGCTGGCGGTACGCAGATACAGCATGACGCCCTGAACTTCTGACTTGTGCGGGATATCCGGTGAGCGTAGCTTCAGCGCCACCGGGTAGCCAATTTGTTCGGCGATGTGCACCGCTTCGGCGCTGTCACTGGCAATCCAGGTTGGCAGGGTATGCAGGCCATACGCCTGTAAAATCGGCTGAACCTCATGGGTGTCCAGTGAGGAAGCGCCTTCCGCCAGCGCCTGCTGGAGCAGGCTGTGCGCTTCAGCCGTATTCGCGGCAAGGTTATCCGGCAGGGCGGGCGTTTCCCGCAACTGCTTCTGGTTACGCCGGTATTCCACCATATGCATAAACGCGGTGATGGTACCTTCCGGCGTGCGGTAGGTGGGCAGCCCGGCTTCGCTGAACAGGCGTCGTGCTTCCTGCGAAGAAAACTCCCCGCACCAGTTGGTCAGCACCGTCACGTATTTTCCGCGTGGATGACGTTTGAGCGCATCAATCAGTGCCAGCGCGCAAGCGGTGCCTGGCGCGGCGGCGCTGGGGGCGTGGATCACCATCAGCGCATCGAAATCCTGACTGCTTAACAGGATGTTCAGCGCCGCAAGATAGTGCTCGCTACTGGCGTCGTCGCGCAAATCGAGGGGATTCGTCGCGTTGACCGTGTCCGGTAGCGCCTGGCGCAGTTGTTGACGCGTCTCCTCGCTGAGTGAGGCGAGTTTGCCATTGCGTAGCCACAGCGTATCCAGCGCCAGGGCAGCAGGGGCAGCGCCGTTACTGATAATCATCAGGCGTTCGCCGCGCAAGGGCCGCATATGACTCAGCGTTTCAACGGCGGAAAAGAGTTCATGCGTATCCTGAACACGAAGCAGGCCAGCACGCTGAATCGCGGCATCCCAGGCCGGATCCATTCCGGAATTCACATGGAGCAAACGTTGCGCCTCCGGGCTGCGTCCGCTTTTAATCACCAGAATCGGTTTATTACGTGAGGCGCTACGGGCGGCAGAAACGAAGCGGCGGGCGTCGCTTAAATGTTCAAGATAGAGAAGGATGGCGCTGGTTTTGGTGTCGCGGGCGAGAAAATCCAGCAGCTCATCGACGTCAATATCCAGGCTATCGCCCAGCGCAATGAAATAGGAAAATCCCATCTCCCGCTGCTGCGCCCAGTCCAGAATGGTGTTGGAGACCGCCGCCGACTGGGAAATAAACGCCAGCTTACCACGGGTAATTGGCACCGGGGAAAAACTGGCGTTAAGCCCTTGCCACGGGGCCAGCAGGCCAAGGCTATTCGGGCCGAGAAGGCGCATCTGATAGCGTCGTGCGCAGGATTGTAGCTCGGCAAATTGTTCGGGAGGGGAAGAAAGGATGATACAGGTTTTGCATCCTTTTTCACCGAGCGCCTCAAGCAGCGTGAGGTTGCGGCGCGCATGAGTACAAAGCACGGCCAGGTCGGGCGTAAAAGGTAAGCTGGCGACATCCGGCCAGGCCAGCACCCCGAGGACGGCTTTCCATGCCGGAGTGACCGGCAAAACCGGCCCGCTAAAGCCGCCCGCCAGTAAATTACGCATCATCAGATAACCGGCCCGCTGCGGTTTCATGGATGCCCCGATAACCGCTATCGATTTAGGCCGCAGTAGCGCTTCAAGCCCTCGCTGACTCATTCCTGCCTTCCTTATGGAGAAGTGACTGAATGATTTTAAACGCTTTCTGCTAATGCTGCTGTGACGTTGCCCTGATGCGCTGATTTTCCTGCCAGATAACGCTCACGAAAAAGCGAAAAATGATTGCCAAGCGTCGCGGCTGCCTCAATGTCGCCCGCCAGATCCAGCAGCGCAATCGCCACTTCGGCGGTGCAATACTGGCCTTCGGCGTGAACGTCGCGCAGACGATAAGACGACACCCGCGCCAGATCGACAGAAATCACCGGCAGGCTATCCAGCCACGGACTTTTACGAAACATTTTTCGCGCTTCTGGCCATGTGCCATCCAGCATGATAAACAGCGGTGGTTTGTCCGACGGCGGGGCAGCCAGAACCTGACGTTCCGCACCCGCATAAGAGGCAGGGAAAACCACCAGCGGCTGATAATCCGGATTAGCGACCAGCTCAAGCAACGCCTGAGGCGGCTCAGTGCGCGACCATTGAAAGGCGGTGGTTTGCGGCAAAATATCGGCAATTAAACGACCGGTATTGCTGGGCTTCATCGGTTCGGTGTCAAACATCATCAGACAAAATCGGCTTTGTGCCTGAACTGGTACGATGGTGGCGCAAAGGCAGGTTTTCAACGGCAGAAGACAGCGCTGACAGCGGCGAACGCGATTACCACGGGCAAGAAAAGGACGGGTTGCACGAGCAAGTCGCTCGGCGCGAAGGCGAAGTACGGCGTTATCAGTCATAGAAGGCGCACAGAAAAAACGCCATTGTCGCAGAGGTAAGAACGGGGCACAAGCTGTGCCCCGCTGACGTCAGAGGGATTCGTTCAGCCAGCTATCGAAAGGGGCTTTCGGCACGGCGCCATTAAGCATATCGACAACTTCGCCTTTTTTGAAAATCATGATCGTCGGGATACTGCGGATGCGGAAGCGGGCGCTCAATTCACGCTCGGCTTCGGTATTGACCTTAACGAAACGCACTTTACCATTACGCTCTTCCGCCACGTCTTCGAAAACCGGCGCGAAGTTACGGCAAGGGCCGCACCACGGTGCCCAGAAATCGACGACCACGGGGAGATCATCCTTTAGCAGTTTATCGAGTGTCTCACCGGTCGCGTTGATCACATCGCCGTCGAACAGATCGTGACCGCAGCGTCCACATTTCGCTACATCGTCCATTCGATCGTCTGGAATGCGGTTAAGCGCCTGGCAGCTGGCACAAACGGTATTCATAACTAACCTCAGGGTAAGAAGGTGACAGAATGGCGAGATCGCCAGAATGTTTCTTTAATGTTACATATTATTGTTGAGTCTGTTTTAAACAACAACGTGTTTTATTCGATGAGTACAATAGACACAGGCTTTTGAACGAAAACATGGCGAAGCGAGTGTACATCAGGTAATCTGCGCGCTTCGCGCAGCGCTGGTGGAGGAAAGCATGAACGACAACGACGAAATTAAGAATAAAAGCGGCAAGGTAAAAGTAATGTACGTCCGTAGCGACGACGACTCGGATAAGCGTACTTACAATCCACGAACCGGGAAAGGCGGTGGCCGTCCGGGATCGTCCCGTGCCGAAGGTGGTCGTCGTCCCTCCCGCGAGGATCGAGGCTCACAGGATCGCAACCGCGATCGCGACTCCTCTTCACCGTGGCGCACGGTCTCTCGCGCGCCGACTGATGATACGCCGGTAAAACCCGATCACGGCGGCATCAGCGGTAAGAGCTTTATCGATCCGGAAGTGCTGCGCCGTCAGCGTGCCGAAGAAACCCGCGTTTATGGTGAAAATGCCTGTCAGGCCCTGTTCCAGAGCCGTCCGGACTCCATCGTACGCGCGTGGTTTATCCAGAGCGTTACGCCGCGTTTTAAAGAAGCGTTACGCTGGATGGCGGCGAACCGCAAGGCATATCACGTGGTGGATGATGAAGAACTGGCAAAAGCGTCCGGTACCGATCACCACGGCGGCGTTTGCTTCCTGATCAAAAAACGTAACGGTACGTCAGTGAAGCAGTGGGTTGCGCAGGCCGGCGAGACCGATTGCGTGCTGGCGATGGAAGATATTGCTAACCCGCATAACCTCGGTGCTATCGTGCGTAGCTGTGCCCACTTTGGTATCAAAGGGGTAGTAGTGCATGATGCCGCCGTGCTGGAATCCGGTGCGGCGATCCGTACGGCGGAAGGCGGTGCGGAACACGTCCAGCCTATCACCGGCGACAGCGTGATCGCTGCGCTGGAAGAGTTTCGTCAGGCGGGCTACACCATTGTTGCGACCTGTGGCAATACGGGTACGCCGCTGTTTGACGCTGAACTGCCGCGTAAAATGGTGCTGGTGGTTGGTCAGGAGCGTGACGGCGTCTCTGATGCCGCTCACGAGGTTGCAGATATGAACATCGCTATCGACGGTACAGGCAATGTGGAAAGCCTGAACGTTTCGGTGGCAGCGGGTGTAATGCTTGCCGAGTGGTGGCGACAGAATAAAATCTGACCGTTCTACTGAACTAAAAAGTCCGGCGCTGTGAACACAGGCCGGACTCTGATTGCTGTCAAAGTGGGTTATTAGGGGAAACAACGGGATTGGGTTCCCGGAGGGAGGCCCAACCCGTTGGTCGCCCCGTGTTCCACGGACGGTTTGTCATCAGCCTCACTTTTTTTATTCTGATTCGGCAGGGAGCACCGGCATCCAGTCAATCGGCTTCTCGCCATGCTGCTCCAGCCACTGATTTGCCAGTACGAAGTGATTACTGCCAAAAAAGCCCCGGTGTGCTGAGAGGGGAGAAGGATGCGGCGCTCTCAGAATGTGATGACGTTTGCCATCAATCAGCGCGCTTTTCTTCTGCGCGTGCGATCCCCACAGTAAAAATACGACCCCTTCACGGTGCTCGTTAATAATACTGATCACTTCATCGGTGAAAGTTTCCCAGCCCAGGCTGGCATGAGAATGTGCCTGGCCCGCCCGCACGGTCAACACCGTATTGAGCAACAAAACGCCCTGTCGTGCCCAGCTTTCCAGATAACCATGCGCAGGCCGCGTAAACCCCGATACCGTCGCCTCAAGTTCTTTATACATATTCAATAACGACGGCGGGATCGCCACGCCTGGTCGTACCGAGAAAGACAATCCGTGCGCCTGACCCGGGCCGTGATACGGATCTTGTCCTAAAATTACCACCTTAACCTCGCCAAGTTCCGTAAAACGGAAGGCATTAAAGACATCTTTTTGCGGCGGATAAATGGTGGTGCCCGCCTGACGTTCAGCGGCAACCGTCTTAAGTGTGTTAACAAAGTAAGGCTGCTCTTTCTCTTCCGCCAGTACGTCATGCCAGGTTAAGGACGTGGTCATTTTGCTCTCCTGCAAAGGGTGATAGAGACAGCTTAACTGCTTCTGAGCGCATCACAAAATCCACCACCGTCTTATCAGACGGCAGGCACAAAAAAAGTTTAAACTTTACGAATTTTTTTTGCCCACGCTCAATGTGAAAATTGATATAAAACAATAATATCCAGTATGACCATTTTTGATGTGTGGTTTTTGTTGATTTAAATCAAAGAATGCGGATGGCTTGACTGTTATATATACACTCAAGCAACAATGGTTTTACCAATTGGCCAGAGCTGGTCAACAAGAAAATGAAATGTAGCCCAAGGAGGCATCACATGATTACAGGTATCCAGATTACAAAAGCCGCTAACGACGATCTGCTGAACTCATTCTGGTTGCTGGATAACGAAAAAGGCGAAGCGCGCTGCGTATGTGCAAAAGCGGGATTTGCTGAAGATGATATCGTTCCGGTAACGAAACTGGGTGAAATTGAATACCGCGAAGTGCCGCTGGATGTGCAGCCGGAAGTTCGCGTTGAAGGTGGTCAGCACCTGAACGTTAACGTGCTGCGCCGTGAAACGCTGCTTGATGCCGTTGAGCATCCGGAAAAATATCCGCAGCTGACCATCCGTGTTTCTGGCTATGCGGTGCGTTTTAACTCGCTGACGCCGGAACAGCAACGCGACGTTATCGCCCGTACCTTTACCGAAAGCCTCTGATTTTTAGCGGCAGATAAAAAAACGCCGGGCTTAGCCCGGCGTTTTTTATTTCTCTGAAGATTCTGTCTGCGGCGCGGCCTCAGCACTCGGCTTACGTCGCTTACCGATATTTTTGGTGTCGCGGTGACGTTTTTTCACGCGCGGCTTCTCTTTTTCTTTCTCTTTCTTCTCGGCGCGTTTTGCCAGCACTTTCTTCGACGGTTTGCCGGTCGATTTTTCACTTGGTGCTCGAGTGGTCGGACGCAGCTCATCAATCACACGGGCTTTTAGTGGCTCGTCGATATAGCGACCTGCTTTGCCGAGTAATAAATGGTCGTGTGCTTCTACCAGCGAAATTGCCGTCCCCTTACGCCCCGCACGGCCGGTACGGCCAATACGGTGCAGATAGGCGTCGCCGCTGCGTGGCATATCAAAGTTAAATACGTGGCTGACGTCAGGAATATCGATCCCGCGGGCGGCAACATCGGTGGCAACCAGCACATTCACCCGGCCATCGGTCAGACGCTTGATGGCTTCGTTACGTTTGACTTGCACCATCTCGCCTTCGAGATAGCAGTTATTGATGCCTGCGGAACGCAGCCAGTTTGCCAGCTCGTGCACGCGCTCGCGTTTACGCACGAAGACGATAGAGCGCGTGGCTTCAGGCTGCTTCAGCAGATGAACCAGCAGGGCAGTTTTATGCTCCACATCATCAGCGCGGTAATACCACTGATGGATCTTCTTACGCTCGCGGGTGGACGGCGTGGCTGAAACCTCTACCGGATCTTCCAGCAAACGCTCGGCAAAATCTTTGATCGCCTCATCGCCTTCAAGCGTAGCGGAGAACAGCAGCGTTTGTTTACGCCAGCGGGTTTCACCAGCAATGTGCTCAATATCCTGGGCAAAGCCCATATCCAGCATGCGGTCGGCTTCATCCAGGATCAGCGTCTCAACCGCACGGCAGTCAAAATTCTCTTCTTTAATGTACTGCATCAGGCGACCGGTGGTGGCGACCACGATATCCTGATTTTCACTGAAGACTTCCGCGTGGTTCATATACGCCACACCGCCGGTAATCGTGGCGATATCCAGATGCGTATTTTTTGCCAGCTCGCGGGCATGGTCCGCAACCTGCATCGCCAGTTCACGCGTTGGCGTGAGGATCAGAATACGTGGCGGGCCAGATTTTTTACGTGGGAAGTCAATCAGGTGCTGCAACGCCGGCAGCAAAAATGCCGCCGTTTTACCGGTACCTGTCGGTGCGCAACCAAGGACATCACGGCCCTCCAGCGCAGGCGGAATTGCGGCAGCCTGAATGGCGGTCGGGCGCGTGAAGCCTTTCTCCTGGAGCGCATCCAGCAGGCTATCGTCAAGTTCGAGTTCGGAAAAAGTCGTTACAGTCATGTTCTACCTCAGTGTGGGGCGCTGATTATAGACGTTAAGGCCACAATGTTCATCTGTTTGTGTGGCTATCTGTTCTCCGGTATTGTGCATAACCTTAAGCTATTAAGATGATATCAGGAAGAGTGCTTACGATGTCTCGGTCTAAATCCGTACTGCGCCGGAATGGATTCACGTTTAAACAATTTTTTGTCGCCCACGATCGCTGCGCCATGAAAGTCGGCACCGACGGTATTTTACTCGGTGCGTGGGCACCCGTTGCTCAGGTACAGCGTATCCTGGATATTGGCACAGGAAGCGGACTGCTGGCATTAATGCTGGCTCAGCGTACTGCGGATGATGTGATTATTGATGCCGTCGAACTTGACGAGCAGGCGGCGTTACAGGCGCAGGAAAATATCAGCCAGACGCCCTGGGCCGCACGCATTGCCGTGCATACGGCGGACATCCAGCAGTGGACGCCCCTGCAACACAAGCGTTATCAATTAATCATCAGCAACCCGCCTTATTTTGAAAAAGGGGTTGAGTGCCGCAGCGAGCAGCGTGAGCAGGCTCGCTATACCACGTCACTTGATCACGCGGGATTACTGGCCTGCGCTGCGGAGTGTATCACTGAAGAGGGCTTTTTCTGCGTCGTGCTGCCGGTCGAGGTCGGCATGGCGTTTACGCAACTGGCGGAGTCTGGCGGCTGGCATTTACGCTTGCGGACCGATATCGCTGAAACTGAGACCCGGCTACCGCATCGCGTCCTGCTGGCATTTTCACCGCAGGCCGGGGAGTGCTACAGCGATCGGCTGGCGATCCGCGGGCCAGAGCAGCACTATTCAGAAAGCTATACTGCCCTGACCCGGATGTTTTATCTGTTTATGTAATGCGCAGGGATCAGTACAGAGGGACCGGCGTCCGGCAACTGCTGTGGGTGATCCAGCGTATAATGCAGACCCCGGCTCTCTTTACGCATCATCGCGCAACGTACAATCAGCTCAGCGACCTGCACGAGGTTACGCAGCTCCAGTAAGTTGTTGGAGACGCGGAAATGGGCGTAATACTCATCAATTTCCTGTTGCAGCATCGTGATCCGCCGCAACGCCCGCTGCAGTCGGCGGGTGGTGCGCACAATCCCGACATAATCCCACATCAGCAGCCGCAGCTCGTGCCAGTTATGCTGGATCACCACGCGTTCATCGGCATTATCGACCCGGCTTTCATCCCAGGCGGGAAGGGAGTCCCTCTCCCCGGCCGCCGATGGCCGTTTTTTAATATCCTCGGCGGCGGACCAGCCATAAACCAGACACTCCAGCAGTGAATTAGACGCCATTCGGTTAGCGCCGTGCAGGCCGGTATAACTCACTTCGCCAATGGCATACAGTCCGTCCACATCGGTACGGCCCGCCTCGTCGACCATCACGCCGCCGCAGGTATAGTGCGCGGCGGGCACAATCGGCACGGGTTCCTTCGTCAGGTCAATACCGAGTCCCAGCAGCTTTTCATAAATCATCGGAAAATGCTGGCGGATAAAGGCTTCCGGCTTATGACTGATATCAAGATAGAGACACTCTACGCCAAGACGCTTCATCTCATGATCGATAGCCCGCGCGACAATATCTCGGGGGGCCAGTTCGCCGCGCTCGTCAAAATCAGGCATAAAGCGCGAACCGTCCGGGCGTTTTAAAAATGCGCCTTCACCGCGCAACGCTTCCGTCAGCAGGAAATTACGCGCCTGGGGGTGAAACAGCGCGGTGGGGTGAAACTGATTAAATTCGAGATTGGCGACCCGGCAACCGGCGCGCCACGCCATCGCAATGCCGTCGCCGGAGGCAATATCGGGGTTGGTGGTATATTGATAAACTTTCGATGCGCCGCCCGTGGCCAGCACCACCGCTGTGGCCCGGCAGGTTTCCACTTGCTCCAGATTGCGATTCCAGATCCACGCGCCGATCGCACGACGGGGGCCGGGAAGACCGATCTTATCGGAAACGATGAGATCGACCGCATTGCTGCGTTCAAGAATACGGATATTAGGATGGGCCAGCGCTTTTCCCACCAGCGTCGTTTCAACGGCTTTACCGGTTGCATCGGCGGCGTGCAGGATCCGACGGTGGCTGTGGCCGCCCTCACGGGTCAAATGATAGCCCGCTTCACCGTTGGGCTGAACCTGGGTATCGAAGAGCACACCCTGATCGATAAGCCACTGTACGCAGTGCTTTGCATTACTGGCGACAAAGGAAACGGCGTCTCGCTCGCAGAGTCCCGCGCCTGCGACTAAAGTATCTTCGACGTGTGACGCGATGCTATCTGCCTCGTCAAAAACGGCGGCGATGCCTCCCTGCGCATACAGGGTCGAGCCTTCGTTGACTGGACCTTTACTTAAGACCATCACGGAACGGTCCTCAGCGAGGCGTAATGCCAACGATAAACCCGCGGCTCCGCTGCCAATAATCAGTACATCACAGGAATACTCTGGCGTAGTGTTCATCGTATTTGTTTAATTTACTAAACAGTGTTGCCCGAGCATAGCACCGTATTTACAGTATTAGCACTATTTTTTTACGTTTTGTTGTAATGGCTAAACAGCGAGGCGGAAGAGGCGGTAACGTAAAATCAGGAAAATATTTTGCGAAGCAGATCGTTAGTTGCGGATTTTATGGTGAAATCGTCACTGTGTTACGTTACTCTGCAGGCGTGCTACAGCATTTGCTCACGGAAAGGGCGTAGTACACGTCTAACAGACTTATAATGAGTGATAACGAACGGTCGGTGGACATTCACTAAAACAATGGCGTAACGGAACTTTACATAAAACTGACACTCTAACCTTCTGCTTGCTCATAGTGCAGTGTTATAGAGTGGCGTTTCGATTACGCGTGGATATTGGGTTTGAGGAGACATTACCTCGGATGAGCGAGCAGTTAACGGACCAGATTCTGGTTGAACGGGTCCAGAAGGGAGATCAAAAAGCTTTCAACCTGCTGGTGGTGCGCTATCAGCATAAGGTGGCGAGTCTTGTTTCCCGCTATGTACCTTCAGGCGATGTGCCTGATGTCGTACAGGAATCGTTTATCAAGGCCTATCGCGCGCTGGATTCATTCCGGGGAGATAGTGCTTTTTATACCTGGCTGTACCGCATTGCGGTCAATACGGCCAAAAATTACCTGGTTGCTCAGGGGCGTCGTCCACCGTCCAGCGATGTGGATGCCAGTGAAGCGGAAAACTTCGAAAGTGGCGGCGCGCTGAAAGAAATTTCGAACCCTGAGAACTTAATGTTGTCAGAAGAACTGAGACAGATCGTTTTTCGAACCATAGAGATGCTTCCGGAAGATTTACGCATGGCTATCACCTTGCGTGAGCTGGATGGCCTGAGCTATGAAGAGATAGCCGTCATCATGGATTGTCCGGTAGGTACAGTGCGTTCGCGCATCTTCCGTGCTCGGGAAGCTATTGATAATAAAGTTCAACCGCTTATCAGGCGTTGACGATAGCGGGATACTGAAAGGGTATTAGGCATGCAGAAAGAAAAACTTTCCGCTTTAATGGATGGTGAAATGCTGGATAACGAGCTGCTCAACGAGTTGTCTCGCTCTTCAGAAATGCAAAAAACCTGGGAGAGTTACCATCTTATTCGTGATTCGCTGCGAGGCGAGACGAGTGATGTTCTCCATTTCGATATCTCTTCCCGCGTGATGGCCGCCATCGAGAGCGAACCTGCGTCCCTCATCCCGGAAGCGCAGCCTGCGCCGCACCAGTGGCAGAAAATGCCGTTCTGGCATAAAGTCCGTCCGTGGGCCAGCCAGCTGACGCAAATGGGCGTGGCCGCATGCGTATCGCTTGCAGTTATCGTTGGGGTCCAGCACTATAATGATCAGGGTGAATCAACCCAGCAGCCTGAAACGCCGGTCTTTAATACCTTGCCTATGATGGGTAAAGCGAGTCCGGTAAGCCTGGGCGTGCCAGCCGATTCATCCGTTGCCGCCAGCGGTGGTCAGCAGCAGCAGGTTCAGGAGCAGCGTCGTCGTATTAACGCGATGTTGCAGGACTATGAACTCCAGCGCCGCCTGCATTCTGAACAACTTCAGTTTGAACAGGCACAGACGCAGCAGGCCGCAGTTCAGGTGCCGGGTAACCAGACTTTAGGAACGCAATCGCAGTAATGAAGCAACTTTGGTGTGCCATGTCACTTGTGGCTGGTAGCCTGTTTTTCTCTGTCAACGCCTCGGCTGATGTTTCGTCCGGGGCGTTGTTGCAGCAGATGAACCTGGCCAGCCAGTCACTCAATTACGAGCTGTCTTTCATCAGCATCAATAAACAAGGCGTCGAATCTCTGCGTTATCGTCACGCGCGACTGGACAATCAGACGCTGGCGCAACTTTTGCAGATGGACGGCCCGCGCCGCGAAGTGGTGCAGCGTGGCAACGAGATCAGCTACTTTGAGCCGGGTCTCGATCCCTTCACGCTCAATGGCGATTATATCGTCGATTCGCTGCCCTCGCTGGTCTACACCAACTTCAAACGTCTCTCGCCCTGGTATGATTTCATCTCCGTCGGCAGAACCCGCATTGCGGATCGCCTGTGCGAAGTGATCCGCGTCGTGGCGCGGGATGGCACCCGGTATAGCTACATTGTCTGGCTGGACTCGGAAACCAAACTGCCGATGCGGGTCGACCTGCTGGATCGCGACGGCGAAACGCTGGAGCAGTTCCGCGTTATCGCGTTCAACATGAACGATACCGTCGCCAGCAACATGCAGAATCTGGCGAAAGCCAATCTTCCGCCGCTGCTCTCGGTACCGGCGGGCGATAAAGTCACGTTTAACTGGAATCCGTCATGGCTACCGCAAGGGTTTAGTGAGGTTTCCAGCAGCCGCCGTTCGCTGCCGACGGTGGATGTACCCATCGAATCGCGCCTCTATTCGGACGGCCTGTTCAGTTTCTCCGTGAATGTGAGTCGGGCTACGCCTTCCAGCAGCGATCAAATACTGCGTACCGGGCGACGTACTGTTAGCACCACGCTGCGGGATAACACCGAAATCACCATTGTCGGCGAGTTGCCTCCGCAAACCGCGAAGCGTATTGCTGACAGCGTTAAATTCAGGGCCGTCCAATGATTAAAGAGTGGGCGACCGTTGTCTCCTGGCAAAACGGTCTCGCGCAGGTCAACTGTGATGTAAAATCCTCCTGCAATAGCTGCGCGTCTCGCGCAGGATGCGGCAGTCGCGTGCTGAACAAACTCGGCCCGCAGACCAGCCACACGATTACCGTGCCCAGCGCGCAACCGCTGATCGCGGGTCAAAAGGTCGAGCTTGGTATTGCCGAAGCCAGCCTGCTGAGTTCGGCGCTGCTGGTCTATATGTCGCCGCTGGTGGGGCTGTTTATCGTCGCGTCCCTTTTTCAGCTACTGTTTTCCAGCGATGTTGCCGCATTATGCGGGGCGATCCTTGGCGGCGTTGGCGGCTTCTTAATCGCCCGCGGTTTTTCCGCCACTCTGGCAACGCGTGAAGCGTGGCAGCCGGTGATCCTGAGCGTTGGCCTTCCCCCGGACGAACTACGCATCGCCGAGTAAGACCCTTCCTCTCTCCTGGTACAGGATGAGCATTTCCTCGCGTTCATGTTGTAGTGTAGAATGCGGCGTTTCAGACTAAAAAACGTCAGGCTCAGAATCGTGGCCTCCTGGTATCCGTAAGGCAAAATAATCTCCATATATGAAGAATATACGTAACTTTTCGATCATTGCTCACATTGACCACGGTAAGTCGACGCTGTCTGACCGTATTATCCAGATTTGCGGCGGCCTGTCCGACCGTGAAATGGCAGCTCAGGTACTGGATTCCATGGATCTGGAGCGCGAGCGCGGCATTACGATTAAAGCGCAGAGCGTTACGCTCGATTTTAAAGCGGCTGATGGCGAAACCTATCAGCTGAACTTTATCGACACCCCCGGACACGTTGACTTCTCGTATGAAGTTTCCCGTTCGCTGGCCGCCTGCGAAGGTGCGCTGCTGGTCGTGGATGCCGGGCAGGGCGTTGAAGCGCAAACGCTGGCAAACTGCTACACCGCGATGGAAATGGATCTGGAAGTGGTTCCGGTCCTCAACAAAATTGACCTTCCTGCCGCCGATCCGGATCGCGTGGCGGAAGAAATTGAAGACATCGTCGGCATCGACGCCACCGACGCGGTACGCTGCTCGGCGAAAACCGGCATCGGCGTGCAGGACGTGCTGGAACGTCTGGTACGCGATATTCCTGCGCCGCAGGGCGATCCCGACGGTCCGTTGCAGGCGCTGATCATTGACTCCTGGTTTGATAACTACCTTGGCGTTGTCTCCCTGGTGCGCGTGAAAAACGGCACCCTGCGTAAGGGCGAGAAAATCAAAGTTATGAGTACCGGCCAGACCTATAACGCCGACCGTCTCGGGATCTTCACGCCGAAGCAGGTCGATCGCACCGAATTGAAGTGTGGTGAAGTGGGCTGGCTGGTCTGCGCGATCAAAGACATCCTGGGCGCGCCGGTAGGTGATACCCTGACGCTGGCACGTAATCCAGCGGAAAAAGCGCTGCCGGGCTTCAAAAAAGTGAAGCCGCAGGTCTACGCGGGTCTGTTCCCGGTCAGTTCTGACGACTATGAAAACTTCCGCGACGCGCTGGGTAAACTGAGCCTTAACGATGCGTCCCTGTTCTACGAGCCAGAAAGTTCCTCGGCGCTGGGCTTCGGCTTCCGCTGCGGCTTCCTTGGCCTGCTGCACATGGAAATCATTCAGGAACGTCTGGAGCGTGAATACGATCTCGATCTGATCACCACCGCGCCGACCGTAGTTTATGAAGTTGAAACCACGGCAAAAGAAGTGATTTACGTCGATAGTCCTTCCAAGCTGCCGCCGGTCAACAACATCTTTGAACTGCGCGAGCCGATTGCCGAGTGTCATATGCTGTTGCCGCAGGAATATCTGGGCAACGTGATGACCCTGTGCGTGGAAAAACGCGGCGTACAGACCAACATGGTCTACCACGGCAATCAGGTTGCGCTGACCTATGAAATTCCGATGGCGGAAGTGGTACTCGACTTCTTTGACCGTCTGAAATCGACTTCCCGTGGTTACGCCTCGCTGGATTACAACTTTAAACGTTTCCAGGCTTCGCGGATGGTGCGCGTGGACGTGCTGATCAACGGTGAACGTGTTGACGCCCTGGCGCTGATCACCCACAGCGACAACGCGCCGTACCGCGGTCGCGAGCTGGTGGAGAAAATGAAAGAGCTGATCCCGCGCCAGCAGTTTGATATCGCAATTCAGGCGGCGATTGGCACCCATATCATTGCCCGCTCGACGGTGAAACAGCTGCGTAAAAACGTGCTGGCAAAATGTTATGGCGGCGATATCAGCCGTAAGAAAAAGCTGCTACAGAAGCAGAAAGAAGGTAAGAAGCGAATGAAGCAGGTCGGTAACGTTGAACTGCCGCAGGAAGCCTTCCTCGCCATTCTGCATGTCGGTAAAGACGGTAAATAATTCTTAAGGAGTTGGCATGGCGAATAAATTTGCCCTGATTCTGGTGATTGCCACACTGGTGACGGGCATTTTGTGGTGCATTGATAAGTTCATCTTTGCCCCCAAACGGCGGGAACGTCAGGCTGCGGCACAGGCGGCTGCGGGCGATTCACTGGATAAAAAAACGCTGAAAAAAGTTGGCCCGAAACCGGGCTGGCTGGAAACCGGGGCATCCATATTTCCGGTACTGGCGATTGTGCTGATCGTGCGTTCCTTTATCTATGAACCGTTCCAGATCCCGTCGGGTTCAATGATGCCGACGCTGCTGATCGGTGATTTTATCCTGGTGGAAAAGTTTGCTTACGGCATTAAAGATCCGATCTACCAGCACACGCTCATCGAAACCGGACATCCGAAACGCGGTGACGTGGTAGTGTTTAAATATCCGGAAGATCCGAGCCTTGACTACATCAAGCGCGCCGTGGGCCTGCCGGGTGATAAAGTGACTTACGATCCGGTTGCCAAGCAGGTCACTATCCAGCCGGGCTGTAGTTCTGGTCAGGCCTGCGGCAGCGCGCTGCCGGTGACCTACTCTGACGTAGAACCGAGCGATTTCGTGCAGACCTTTGCCCGTCGTAACGGTGGTGAAGCGACCAGCGGTTTCTTCCAGGTGCCGCAGAACGAGTCGAAGGAAAACGGCATTCGTCTGGCGCAGCGTAAAGAAACGCTGGGCGATGTGACGCATAACATATTGACCGTGCCTATTGCTCAGGACCAGCTTGGCGTCTATTACAAGCAACAGGGTCAGCAGCTGGCGACCTGGATCGTACCGCCGGGACATTACTTCATGATGGGCGACAACCGCGATAATAGCGCGGACAGCCGTTACTGGGGTTTTGTACCGGAAGCGAATCTGGTGGGTCGGGCGACGGCTATCTGGATGAGTTTTGAGAAACAGGAAGGCGAATGGCCGACCGGCGTGCGCTTAAGTCGCATCGGCGGTATCCATTAACCGGTGCTGAAAGTTCATCTTGCTGTCGTTTCGGCGGCAAGATGAATTATTTAAGATATAAATCCCTTCAAACTAACGACATCCTTTGTCGTTGTGTATAGAATATTCCACCGAAGTTTCTGGTTGTCTCCCGCAAGGGGGCGACAGCACACGAAAACGCGTTGATTCCCTCCTCAGGTCGATTTCGTGTGCTGAATTGTTGACGCATTCATTTATTGGTATCGCATGAACCCCATCGTAATTAATCGGCTTCAACGGAAGCTGGGCTACACTTTTCATCATCAGGAATTGTTGCAGCAGGCGTTAACGCATCGTAGCGCCAGTAGTAAACACAACGAGCGTCTGGAGTTTCTCGGCGACTCTATTTTAAGTTATGTCATTGCTAACGCGCTTTACCATCGTTTTCCTCGCGTGGATGAGGGCGATATGAGCCGTATGCGCGCGACGCTGGTGCGCGGCAATACGCTGGCGGAAATTGCCCGCGAATTTGAGCTGGGCGAATGCCTGCGTCTCGGGCCGGGCGAGCTAAAAAGCGGCGGCTTCCGTCGTGAATCTATTCTCGCGGATACGGTCGAAGCATTAATCGGCGGGGTTTTTCTCGACAGCGATATTCAAAACATCGAGAAACTGATCCTGAGCTGGTACCAGACGCGTCTGGATGAAATCAGCCCGGGCGATAAGCAAAAAGATCCGAAAACGCGTTTACAGGAATATTTACAGGGCCGTCACCTGCCGCTGCCATCTTATCTGGTAGTACAGGTACGGGGCGAAGCCCACGATCAGGAATTTACTATCCACTGCCAGGTCAGCGGCCTGAGTGAACCGGTGGTAGGCACAGGTTCCAGCCGTCGTAAGGCGGAGCAGGCTGCCGCCGAACAGGCGCTGAAAAAACTGGAGCTGGAATGAGCGAAGAAAAAAGTTATTGTGGGTTTGTTGCCATCGTAGGGCGTCCTAACGTTGGCAAGTCGACCCTGTTGAACAACCTGCTGGGGCAGAAGATTTCGATCACCTCCCGCAAGGCACAAACGACCCGTCACCGCATTGTCGGTATCCATACTGAAGGCCCGTATCAGGCGATTTACGTCGATACCCCCGGCCTGCACATGGAAGAAAAACGCGCTATCAACCGCCTGATGAACAAAGCGGCCAGCAGCTCTATTGGCGACGTTGAGCTGGTGATTTTCGTGGTCGAAGGCACGCGCTGGACGCCGGACGACGAAATGGTGCTTAACAAGCTGCGTGACGGTAAAGCGCCGGTGATCCTCGCGGTGAATAAAGTCGATAACGTGCAGGAAAAGGCCGATCTACTGCCGCATTTGCAGTTCCTCGCCAGCCAGATGAACTTCCTCGACATCGTACCGATGTCCGCAGAGACCGGGATGAACGTCGATACCGTTGCCGGGATCGTGCGCAAGCACCTGCCGGAAGCGATCCACCATTTCCCGGAAGATTACATCACCGACCGCTCGCAGCGCTTTATGGCCTCTGAAATCATCCGTGAAAAACTGATGCGTTTCCTCGGTGCCGAACTGCCTTACTCGGTGACGGTGGAGATTGAGCGTTTCATCACCAACGAGCGTGGCGGCTACGACATCAACGGCCTGATCCTCGTTGAGCGCGAAGGGCAGAAGAAGATGGTCATTGGCAACAAAGGGGCCAAAATCAAAACCATCGGAATCGAAGCGCGTAAAGACATGGAAGAGATGTTCGAAGCCAAAGTGCATCTTGAGCTGTGGGTGAAAGTGAAATCCGGCTGGGCCGATGACGAACGCGCTTTGCGCAGCCTCGGCTACGTTGACGATCTTTAAGAGCTAAACCTGATGGAAGGCTGGCAGCGCGCATTCGTTCTGCATAGTCGGCCGTGGAGCGAAACCAGCCTGATGCTGGACGTCTTCACGGAAGAGTCGGGACGCGTGCGCCTTGTCGCCAAAGGCGCGCGAGCCAAACGTTCTAACCTCAAAGGCGCTCTCCAGCCTTTTACGCCGCTGCTGGTGCGCTTTGGCGGACGCGGTGAAGTCAAAACCCTGCGTAGCGCCGAAGCCGTCTCTCTGGCGCTCCCCTTAAGCGGTATCACCCTCTACAGCGGCCTGTACGTTAACGAACTGCTCGCCCGCGTGCTGGAACAAGAGACGCGCTTCTCTGAACTCTTCTTTGACTACCTGCACTGCCTTCAGGCGCTGGCGGGTGCGACCGATTCCCCTGAACCTGCGCTACGGCGATTTGAGCTGGCACTGCTCGGCCACCTTGGCTACGGCCTCGATTTTCTGCACTGCGCCGGAAGCGGTGAGCCAGTTGAAGAAACCATGACCTATCGCTACCGTGAAGAAAAAGGCTTTATTGCCAGCGTGGTCATTGATAACAATACCTTTACCGGACACCATCTCAGGGCGCTGGCCAGCCGGGAATTTCCTGATGCTGATACCCTGCGCGCCGCGAAACGCTTTACCCGCATAGCGCTCAAGCCGTATCTTGGTGGTAAACCGTTAAAGAGCCGGGAGCTGTTTCGCCAGTTTGTACCGAAGCGCTAGCGGCTCGCAAAATTTCTGACCTGGAAGACTATTGAGGATTGTCATGGCTGATTTACTGTTAGGCGTCAACATTGATCATATCGCCACGCTACGTAACGCGCGCGGTACGGCGTATCCGGATCCGGTACAGGCGGCGTTTATTGCCGAGCAGGCGGGGGCGGACGGCATTACCGTTCACCTGCGTGAAGATCGCCGTCACATCACCGATCGCGACGTTAAGATCCTGCGTCAGACGCTCGACACCCGCATGAATCTGGAAATGGCCGTCACCGAAGAAATGCTGACCATCGCCTGTGACACGAAACCCCATTTCTGCTGCCTGGTGCCGGAAAAACGCCAGGAAGTGACCACTGAAGGCGGGCTGGACGTAGCCGGGCAACGCGACAAAATGCGCGATGCCTGCCAGCGTCTTGCTGCCGCGGGTATTCAGGTTTCCCTGTTTATCGATGCCGACAACGAGCAGATTAAGGCCGCGGCGGACGTCGGCGCGCCTTACATTGAAATTCATACTGGCTGCTATGCCGATGCGGAAAACGAGGCAGATCGCGCCCGCGAGCTGGCGCGTATCGCTCGTGCGGCGACCTATGCCGCCAGTCTGGGCCTGAAGGTCAATGCCGGTCACGGGCTGACCTATCACAATGTGCAGGCCATCGCCGCACTGCCGGAAATGCATGAACTGAATATCGGGCACGCGATTATTGGCCGGGCAGTGATGAGCGGGCTGAAAGAGGCGGTAGTGGAAATGAAGCGCCTGATGCAGGACGCGCGTCGTTAATGGCGATTCTCGGCTTAGGCACCGATATCGTGGAGATTGCCCGCATTGAGGCGGTGATCTCCCGCAGCGGCGATCGCCTGGCGCGACGGGTGCTCAGCGATAACGAATGGGCCATCTGGGAAGCGCACCAGCAACCGGTGCGTTTTCTGGCTAAGCGTTTCGCGGTCAAAGAAGCGGCAGCGAAAGCCTTCGGCACCGGCATTCGTAACGGTCTGGCGTTTAATCAGTTTGAAGTGTACAACGACGAGCTGGGGAAACCGCGCCTGCGATTCTGGGGTGAGGCGCTGCGTCTGGCAGAAACGATGGGCGTCACCTCAACGCATGTCACGCTGGCGGATGAACGTCATTACGCCTGCGCCACGGTGATCATCGAGCGCTAGATTTTATCCGCATGGTGCATCAGCACAAACTTGTCCCACAGCTGTTCTTCGTTTTCGATGTGTGCCGGATCTTTCAGAATGGTATTGGGGATCGGGCACACTTTCTGGCAGGTCGGCGTCTCATAATGTCCCACGCATTCTGTGCAGCGCTGGCTGTTAATCACATAGATGCTGTCACCCATTGAAATGGCCTCGTTAGGACATTCGGGTTCGCACATATCGCAATTAATGCATTTTTTGGTAATTAACAGCGCCATCAGGAAATTCTCAGAAGCAACACAAACAGGGCGGGCATTATACGCCGATCTTTTGTTCAGACCAGTTTTTTCACCAGCGCCTCGCTCTGGCGGATACGATCCGGCGCGTGCTCCAGATCCTGCTGTACCAGCGCCATAAACAGCAGATCGGTGAGCAGCATCTGCGCGCTGGTGGACGAGATGGCGGCGCTGCGGGTGGCCTGTTCTTCCGCAATAGTATAAAGCGTGTGAGATGCGCGTTGCTGGAGCGTATTAAGCGTAAATCCGGTAATGGCAAACACCTTCGCGCCAACCCGATGCGCTTCCTCAGCGGCCAGACAAATTTCACGTCGTTCGCCGGTATAGGAAATCGCCAGCAGCACATCGTCGGAGGACATCGCCTGCACCACCGCCAGCAGGGCGTGCATATCCAGTTCAATAAGCGCATTCAGGCCAATTTTCATCAGCTTCCAGCCAAAATTTCGCGCCACCAGACCGGAGGCACCGATGCCGGTCAGGATTATCCGCCTTGCGCCGCGCAGTATCTGCACGCTCTCCAGAAGCTTGTCTTCGCTGTTGATATCCAGCGAGGCGTGCATCGCCGCGAGTTTCTCGGCAATCAGTTTTTCACCCACCAGGCGCAGGGGATCGTCTCCGCGAATATGGTTATGCACTGGCATTGAAGGAGGAAGGGAATGGCTGGCCAGCGCTTCGCTAATCGCCAGCTTGAGGGCCGGAAAACCTTTAAAGCCTAATTTCTGAGCAAATTTCACTACGCTGGACTGGCTGACGCCCGCTTCATGAGCAAGCTGCTGCGAGCTGAAATGCCGGGCCTCATTGGGGTGAGAAAGTAAAAAATCCGCCAGCTTTTTATCGCTCTGGGCAAGCGCCGGATAACGCTGACGAATACGGCTCAAACAGTTCATAACTTCTCCAGCGAATAACAGGTTTCTGACGAAAAAAAGCTCGCCTGTCTGAATATTATATTCCAATATAGTCAGATTATTATGAATTAAATATTCTGGAGGGACAAAATGAATCTTGGCTCGCTGATTTCTGAAACCCGAAACACGCGAACGATGGCGCTGGACGGGGTATCGACGCGTGAAATGGTTAGCTTACTAAATCAGGAAGATGCACTGGTCGCGCCAGCGGTGGCTGCCGTGCTGGATGAGGTGGCAAAAGCCGTCGATGCGGCAGCGATGGCGCTACAGGCGGGAGGGCGTGTCATCTATATGGGCGCGGGCACCAGCGGTCGACTGGGCGTACTGGATGCGTCCGAATGTCCTCCGACATTTGGCGTGCCGCACGGTCTGGTGGTGGGACTGATTGCCGGCGGCCCCGGCGCGCTGCTGAAAGCGGTGGAGGGCGCGGAAGATAGCCTGCAACTCGGCGAAGAGGATCTGAAAGCGCTTAATCTGACCGCGGAGGATCTGGTGGTTGGCATTGCTGCTTCCGGGCGCACGCCATACGTGATTGGCGGGCTGCGCTATGCAAAAGCCACCGGCTGCACGACCGTCGCCATCTCCTGCAATCCCGCCTCGCCGATTGCCAGCGAAGCCGCCATCGCGATTTCTCCGGTGGTTGGCCCGGAAGCGCTGACGGGTTCTACGCGCCTGAAATCCGGTACGGCACAGAAAATGGTGCTGAATATGATCTCGACCGGTGCGATGGTGAAGTTTGGCAAGGTGTATCAGAACCTGATGGTGGATATGAAAGCCTCTAACATCAAGCTGGTCGACCGCGCCTGCCGGATGCTGATGGAAGCGACCGGCATTGAGCGCACGCAGGCGGAACAGATGTTACAACAGACCGATCATGAGGTGAAACCCGCGATCCTGATGGTGCTGACCGGGCTGGATGCCGCGAGTGCGCGCGCCCGGCTTGAGGAACATCGCGGCTTTTTGCGCGCCGCGCTGGAAGCCCGTTAACGGTTGACAGCTGGAACTTGTGACGCTCAGGACCGGAAAAATCAGGATCTATCTGTTAGGCTAATTAAAGTATTTACCGCCTGGCGTATTGTGGCCAGGCGACCGCAGCTTAAGATCCTGAGGAGTAAGGTTTGGCAACTAACGAGCGTCGTGTCGTATTTTTTGATCTTGATGGAACGCTGCATCAGCAGGATATGTTCGGCAGTTTCTTGCGCTATCTTCTGCGCCATCAACCCTTAAATGCGCTGCTTGTCCTGCCTTTACTTCCGCTCATCGGCATCGCACTGCTGGTTAAAGGCCGCGCCGCGCGCTGGCCGATGAGCTTATTATTGTGGGGCTGCACCTTCGGCCATAGCGAAGCGCACTTAAAACGGCTGGAAAGCCAGTTTGTCGCCTGGTTTCGCCAGCACGTCACAGCCTTTCCCGTCGTACATAACCGATTAACCGACTATCTGACCAGTACCGATGCCGACGTCTGGTTAATCACCGGATCGCCACAGCCGCTGGTTGAGCAGGTCTACATTGATACGCCCTGGCTGCCGAGAGTCAATCTTATCGCCAGTCAGATCACCCGGCGTAATGGAGGCTGGGTGCTGACCATGCGTTGCCTGGGCCATGAAAAGGTCGCGCAACTGGAGCGTCGCATCGGTACGCCGCTGCGCCTGTACAGTGGCTACAGCGACAGCAAACAGGATAACCCCTTGCTCTATTTCTGCCAGCACCGCTGGCGCGTCACGCCGCTCGGTAAGCTTCAGCAACTCGAATGAGAAGGGTGTTTAAAAGATAACGGCTGTGTATAATGCGCCCCGCTTTTATCTCTGGAGTGTCCGCTTTGTCCGACCACAAACTGAATCATGAACACTGGATGCGTTACGCGCTGACGCTGGCTCAACGGGCCTGGGACGAGGGCGAAGTGCCGGTCGGTGCGGTACTGGTGCATGATAATCAGGTCATAGGCGAGGGCTGGAACCGGCCGATAGGGCGTCACGATCCGACCGCGCATGCGGAAATTATGGCCCTGCGTCAGGGCGGACTGGTGCTACAAAACTATCGCCTGGTCGATACCACGCTGTATGTCACTCTGGAGCCGTGCGTAATGTGCGCCGGGGCGATGGTCCATAGCCGTATCGGGCACCTGGTGTTTGGCGCACGTGACGCCAAAACCGGGGCCGCCGGATCGTTAATGGATGTGCTGCATCATCCCGGCATGAATCACCGGGTTGAATTTACCGAGGGCGTACTGGGGGAAGAATGCGCCGCGCTGCTCAGCGATTTTTTCCGTCATCGCCGGCAGGTCAAGAAAGCCCTCAAGCAGGCAGAAAAAGGGTAGAACTAGCGCCGTGCACCTTCAGTGAGAATCGTTGCTTTCGCAGACGTAGCGTTCTTGTTAAGCATTGATAAGAACGGCACAACAGGCGGCGCTTCCTGTACCAGCGTATCGGCAGGCACCACCGGATAAGCCTGCGAAAGCTGGAGCGCTTTTTCCGTTAACCGGTCTTTCTCCAGCAAATAGCCCACCAGACTGATTTGATACTTACGGATGTTTTCCACAAACGCATAGGCTTCATGTCCCCGCGCATAACCGTAGGTCAGATTGCTATAAATGGGTTTCTGAGCCAGCAGCGGTAAACGCTGTTTGACCTCTGCCCAGCTATCGGGATTGCCGTTTTGTTTTGCGGTTAATGCCCTGACATCCAGCATATGCGCGTAGCCCATATTGTATGCCGCTAGCGCAAACCAGATCCGTTCGTTTTCCGGTACGGTCTCCGGCACCTTGCCGATCAGCTCCCGCAGATAGCGCATCCCGCCGCTGATACTTTGCTCGGCGTCGGTGCGATCGCTTAAGCCCAGGCTTTGCGCCGTATTGCGGGTCAGCATCATCATACCGCGTACCCCGGTCGGCGACGTCGCCAGCGGGTCCCAGTGCGACTCCTGATAAGAGATGGCGGCCAGTAAACGCCAGTCAATACTGTCAGCATACTTCTCAAACAACGGCTGGAAATCCGGCAGGGTGCTGTCAATCGCCCGCAGGAATGAGCGGGTATCGACATAGTCAAAATCCTGGCCGTGACCGAGATACTTCTCTTCCAGACGCGCAATAACTCCCTCTGTGCTCGTCTTACCAAAGAAAACACGCATCGCCTCGGACAGCGTTTTATCGTCATCCTGCACGCTAAACCAGGTGACAGGCTGTTCATCGGTCACGTCCAGCGCCACCGCCAGTTCCGGATGGACGCGCTGGAAGAGGCTGATGGCTCCGGAATCGGCAATGGTATAGTCAATCCGCCCCGCCACCACATCTTCCATCAGAACCTGGCTGCTACGTTTATCGTCGACCGTCCAGTTAAGATCCGGAAACTTCTTTGCCTTCATTTCACGCAGATCGTTGATGACCGCATGACCCGGGGCGATGGTGAGCTGGCTGGCATCAATGGCCGCCAGCGAACGTGGACGAGTGTTTCCCACCCGGTAAACCAGCTGCTGTGAAACAGAGGAGTAGGGTGGACCGGGCTGATAATGTTTTGCCCGCTCGCTATTCCATACCAGACCGGCGGCCAGAATATCGGCCTTACCGTTATCAAGGTCATCAAACAGTTGACCGATGGTTGGCCTGACCGTCACTTTCAGGCGCACGCCAAGCTCGTCGGCAAACTGCTGCGCCAGCTCGTAATCAAAACCTTCGACTTTGCCGTTAATGTTGATGTAGGTCATCGGCGAAGTGACGGTACTGATACGCAGTTCGCCGCGCGCCTTTATCGCTGCAATACGGTTTTCCGGCCAGTGATGCCAGACAAATGCGGCTGACAGGGCCACGAACAGTAGCAGCGCAGCAATGCCCAACAGCGGGTAATTAATCTTTAATTTTTTCAAATAGTTAATTCTCTTCGCTGTGCCTGGCCCTGAGGTTTCACGGCCCGTATAATGTGAGCGGATGTTTCAGAAAGAGCGGCATTTTGCTTAACATTACGCCGTCTGGCAACTTTTTCAGGCCATGTGCCACACTGAATGTTAAAAATGGAAAGGCATTTAATTTCGACGCAAACGGTTTCGTCATGGCTCACTATTCTTTATAATGACGCCCGTTTTCCCCCCTTGCGCACACTGAAAACTGAGAAGACGAGAGATTATGATGGAAATTCTGCGTGGTTCGCCTGCACTGTCGGCATTCCGAATGAATAAACTGCTGGCACGCTTTCAGGCGTTCAACCTGCCGGTAAGCACCCTTTACGCTGAGTACGTCCATTTTGCCGATCTTAACGCACCGCTGACGGCGGAAGAGCACGCCCAACTTGAGCGTTTGCTGACCTACGGCCCGCATCTCAATAGTCATACCCCTTCAGGAAAACTGCTGCTGGTGACGCCACGTCCGGGCACCATCTCTCCCTGGTCTTCTAAAGCCACCGACATCGCTCACAACTGCGGTTTACAGCAGATTAATCGCCTTGAACGCGGCGTGGCATATTATGTCGAAGCGTCAACGCTGACGGCTGAACAGTGGCAGACGGTTGCCGCAGAACTCCACGATCGCATGATGGAGACCGTGTTTACCTCGCAGGAAGAAGCGGAACAGCTGTTTGCGCATCACCAGCCGACACCGGTGACCAGCGTCGATGTGCTGGGGGAAGGGCGTCAGGCACTGGCCGACGCTAACCTGCGCCTTGGGCTGGCGCTGGCGGATGATGAGATTGATTATCTGCACGCTGCCTTCACTAAACTGGGCCGCAATCCCAACGATATCGAACTGTATATGTTTGCGCAGGCTAACTCCGAGCACTGCCGCCACAAGATTTTTAACGCCGACTGGGTCATCGACGGTGAACAGCAGCCGAAATCGCTGTTTAAGATGATCAAAAACACTTTTGAGAAAACCCCGGACTTCGTGCTGTCGGCGTATAAAGACAATGCCGCGGTTATGGAAGGTTCGGCGGTGGGCCGCTACTTTGCCGACCATAAAACCGGGCGCTATGACTTCCACCAGGAAGATGCGCATATCCTGATGAAGGTCGAAACCCATAACCACCCCACGGCGATCTCTCCGTGGCCCGGCGCGGCAACCGGTTCAGGCGGTGAAATCCGTGACGAAGGGGCGACCGGGCGCGGTGCGAAACCTAAAGCCGGGCTGGTGGGCTTCTCCGTTTCTAACCTGCGTATTCCCGGCTTTGAACAGCCGTGGGAAGAAGATTTCGGCAAGCCGGAACGTATTGTCACTGCGCTGGATATCATGACCGATGGCCCGCTGGGCGGCGCGGCGTTTAACAACGAATTTGGCCGTCCGGCGCTGAACGGCTACTTCCGTACTTACGAAGAGAAGGTCAATAGCCACAACGGTGAAGAACTGCGCGGTTACCATAAGCCGATCATGCTGGCCGGTGGGATCGGCAATATCCGTGCCGATCACGTGCAGAAAGGCGAGATCGTGGTCGGAGCGAAGCTCATCGTCCTCGGCGGTCCGGCGATGAATATCGGTCTGGGCGGCGGGGCGGCGTCATCTATGGCCTCCGGGCAGTCTGATGCGGATCTTGATTTTGCTTCAGTGCAGCGTGATAACCCGGAAATGGAGCGCCGCTGTCAGGAAGTGATCGACCGCTGCTGGCAACTGGGCGACGCCAACCCGATCCTCTTTATTCACGATGTGGGCGCGGGCGGCTTGTCTAACGCCATGCCTGAACTGGTCAGTGACGGCGGGCGCGGCGGTAAATTCGAACTGCGCGATGTGCTCAGCGATGAACCCGGCATGAGTCCGCTGGAAATCTGGTGCAACGAATCGCAGGAGCGCTATGTGCTGGCGGTGGCGGCTGACCAGCTTTCACTGTTTGACGAACTGTGCCAGCGCGAACGTGCGCCGTATGCAGTGATCGGTGAAGCGACTGAAGAGCTGCATCTGACGATGAATGACCGTCACTTCGATAATCAGCCTGTCGATCTGCCACTGGATGTACTGCTGGGTAAAACGCCGAAAATGACCCGCGATGTACAGACGCGTAAAGCGGCGGGTGATGCTTTTGATCGCCAGAACATTACCGTCGCGGAGGCGGTGAATCGTGTCCTGCATCTGCCGACGGTGGCAGAGAAAACCTTCCTGGTGACGATTGGAGACCGTACTGTGACCGGCATGGTGGCGCGCGATCAAATGGTCGGTCCATGGCAGATACCGGTCGCTAACTGCGCGGTCACCACCGCCAGCCTCGACAGTTATTATGGTGAAGCCATGTCGCTGGGCGAACGTGCGCCGGTGGCGCTGCTGGATTTCGCCGCCTCTGCGCGTCTGGCGGTCGGCGAAGCGCTGACCAATATTGCCGCCACCCAAATCGGCGACATCAAGCGCATTAAGCTCTCTGCCAACTGGATGGCCGCTGCCGGGCATCCGGGCGAAGACGCCGGTCTGTATGAAGCAGTAAAAGCGGTGGGCGAAGAACTGTGTCCGGCGTTAGGGCTGACCATCCCGGTGGGTAAAGACTCCATGTCAATGAAAACCCGCTGGCAGGAAGGCAGCGAGCAGCGCGAAATGATCTCGCCGCTGTCGCTGGTGATCACCGCGTTTGCCCGTGTAGAAGACGTGCGTCAGACCATTACGCCGCAGCTTTCGCTCGAAGATAACGCCCTGCTGCTGATCGATCTGGGTAAAGGTCATAATGCGCTGGGTGCCACGGCACTGGCGCAGGTTTACCGTCAGTTAGGTCATACGCCAGCCGATGTGCGCAGCGTTGAGCAGCTTAAAGGGTTCTACGATGCCATTCAGGCGCTGGTGGCAGCGCGTCAGTTGCTGGCTTACCACGACCGTTCCGACGGCGGACTGCTGGTTACGCTGGCGGAAATGGCCTTTGCCGGTCACTGTGGCATTGAGGCTGATATTGCCAGCCTCGGTGAGGATCGCCTGGCGGCGCTGTTCAACGAAGAACTGGGCGCGGTCATTCAGGTACGTGCCGCAGAGCGCGAGGCGGTGGAGGGCGTGCTGAACGCGCATGGTCTCGGCGATTGTGTTCACTACCTGGGTCAGGCGGTGTCGGGCGACCGTTTTGTCATTACTGCGGGTGAGCAGGCGGTCTTTAGCGAAAGCCGTACCACATTGCGCCTCTGGTGGGCAGAGACCACCTGGCAGATGCAGCGCCTGCGCGACAACCCGGAATGTGCCGATCAGGAGCACGAGGCAAAGCGCCACGACAACGATCCGGGTCTCAACGTTACGCTCTCGTTTGATCTCAATGAGGATATTGCCGCGCCTTACATCGCTACCGGTGCTCGTCCAAAAGTGGCCGTCTTGCGCGAGCAGGGCGTCAACTCGCATGTTGAAATGGCCGCGGCATTCCACCGCGCCGGTTTTGATGCCATTGATGTGCATATGAGCGATCTGCTGGCAGGGCGTACCGGGCTGGAGAGCTTCCAGGCGTTAGTAGCCTGCGGCGGCTTCTCCTATGGTGATGTGCTGGGCGCAGGGGAAGGCTGGGCCAAATCCATTCTCTTTAATAACCGCGTGCGCGATGAGTTCGAGACGTTCTTCCACCGTCCGCAAACGCTGGCACTTGGCGTCTGCAACGGTTGCCAGATGATGTCGAATCTGCGTGAGCTGATCCCTGGCAGCGAACAGTGGCCGCGCTTTGTGCGTAACCACTCCGATCGCTTCGAGGCCCGTTTTAGCCTGGTGGAAGTGACGCAAAGCCCGTCGCTACTGCTAAAGGGCATGGTAGGATCGCAGATGCCAATTGCTGTGTCGCACGGGGAAGGGCGCGTGGAAGTGCGTGATGCGGCGCATCTGGCGACGCTTGAAAGCAAAGGGCTGGTAGCGCTGCGCTATGTGGACAACTTCGGTAAGGTGACCGAAACCTATCCGGCGAACCCGAACGGCTCGCCAAACGGCATTACCGCCGTCACCAGCGAAAGCGGGCGCGTCACCGTTATGATGCCGCACCCTGAGCGCGTTTTCCGCACCGTCAGCAACTCATGGCATCCGGAAAACTGGGGCGAGGACAGCCCGTGGATGCGTATTTTCCGCAACGCACGTAAGCAGTTGGGTTAAAGGAGGAGGCGGCTTCGCAGCGGGTGCTTCAGCGTATTTTTGCCGGGTGGCGGCTTCGCCTTACCCGGCCTACAATTTCATGAATATCAATTAGTTATTCGTAACCCTCAGTGACCTGTAGGCCCGGTAAGCGCAGCGCCACCGGGCATCATTCCACGATATAACGTTTTTCATCAATCTGCGGCCTGGTGTGAGTTTGATCGCGAAAAGGTGTCTGCAAAACCCGACATTGTGCTTAAGGCGTGTCGCTTAATAGCGACACATAAGCTATTGATTTTATAATGTTAAAAAAATGCTAACTTCAGGTGTTGTTTTTTGGCGACACTTTGGCTGAAAAAACATCGTCGATGAATAGATATTGTTTTGCTATAAACCCTTTATAAAACATAGTAATAACAAATTATTTCCAATGTTGGCACGTATGCTGCATAATATTAATCAGTGGCTCATTCACCTTCTTATGTCAGCCCCTCCGGGACGCGCTACATAAACCTCGAATGACGCACAACAAGGTGCCTGCCGTCCAGCTTCTGATAATAGCCTTGCGCTTTATCAACCATCGGGCGAAACGTCGAGTTAGGCACCGCCTTATTACATAATAAAGCCGGGTTAATACCCGGCTTTATTGTATCTGCCTTCCGCCTCAGTTAGCATCGCCCTATTCGGGTCTGATGAGAGTAACACCTTGAAGCGCTGGTCCATTTTCCCCCGCTCACTACGACAACTGGTTATGCTGGCGTTTTTGCTGATCCTGCTGCCGCTACTGGTACTGGCATGGCAGGCGTGGCAAAGCCTGAACGCGCTCAGTGCGCAGGCCGCGCAGACCAACCGCACGACGTTGATTGACGCGCGTCGCAGCGAGGCGATGACCAATGCAGCGCTGGAGATGGAACGCAGCTATCGTCAGTACTGCGTGCTCGACGATCCTACCCTGGCACGGGTATATCAGGGGCAGCGTAAGCGCTACATCGACATGCTGGATGCGCATGCGGGTGTGCTTCCGGATGACAAGCTCTATCAGATTCTGCGCCAGGATCTCAACGCGCTGGCCCAGTTACAGTGTCTCAATAATGGCCCCACAACCCAATCCGCCCGCCAGTTAGAAGCCTTCGCCAGCGCCAATACCGATATGGTGCAGGCCACGCGTGCCGTTGTCTTTTCCCGTGGTCAGCAACTCCAGCAGGAAATCGCCGAACGCGGCCAGTTTTTTGGCTGGCAGGCGCTGCTCCTCTTTCTGGTTAGCTTGCTGATGGTGCTGCTATTTACCCGGATGATTATTGGACCGGTGAAAGGCATCGAGCGTATGATCAACCGTCTGGGAGAAGGCCGCTCGCTGGGCAACACAGTGGTGTTTCGCGGACCACGCGAGCTACGCTCCGTGGGTCAACGCATTATCTGGCTAAGCGAACGCCTGTCATGGCTCGAAGCGCAGCGTCATCAGTTTTTACGTCATCTCTCCCATGAGCTGAAAACGCCGCTGGCCAGCATGCGTGAAGGCACCGAACTGTTGGCCGATCAGGTAGTTGGGCCGCTTACCGCAGAGCAGGCCGAAGTGGTAAATATCCTTGATGACAGTAGCCGTAATTTGCAAAAGCTAATTGAGCAATTGCTTGATTACAACCGTAAACTGGCGGATAGCGCCATTGAACTTGAGCACGTTGATCTTGCCCCGCTGGTCGACATGGTGATGTCTGCTCATAGTCTTCCGGCGCGGGCAAAAATGATGCAAACCAGCGTCACGCTTGATGAACCCGCCTGTCTGGCAGAGCCGATGCTATTGATGAGCGTGCTGGATAATCTTTATTCGAATGCGGTGCACTATGGCAATGAATCCGGTAACATTTACATTCGCAGTCAGCGCTATGATAACCGGGTGCGCATTGAAGTGAGCAATACCGGTACACCGATCCCGGATGCTGAAAAAGCGATGATTTTCGAACCGTTTTATCAGGGCAGCCATCAGCGTAAAGGCGCGGTTAAAGGTAGTGGGCTGGGCCTGAGTATCGCCCGTGACTGTATTCGCAGGATGCATGGCGAACTTCATCTCGTTGATGAAAGTACGGGCAACGTCTGTTTTCGCATCGAACTTCCCGTGTCGGGGCCGGACAACCTACAATGAATATAAATCTGGTGAATATGTCACACATTCTGGCACGTCTTTATCATGCAGCTTTTCCCCGCCGTTTTTTGACGCTCCCTTTTTCCTGCCTGTTGCTGGCTGGTTGCTCCTCGCATTTACCGCATCGCGCGCTGGATAAAGCCGAGACCAAAATTCCCCAGAGTCAGGTTGCTGATTTTCTCTCAACTGATTGTGCAAACATCTGGACGGCGGGCAATGCCGAAAGTGATAAAAATCCGCTTTACTGGCTGCGTGGCATTGACTGCGCGGAACGCCTGTCTCCTCAGCAGGCGAGATCCGAGGCGCGAACCTATTCAGATGACACCTGGCAGGATGCTTTCCGGCGCGGGATCATGTTGGCAAACGCGAGAATCACCCCGGTTGAACGGCGGGACAGCGTGACCCGTCTTGACGCCTTAAGCCCGCAAATTCCGGCGCAGGTGCGTCCGATGTATCAGCTCTGGCGCGACAGTCAGGCGTTACAATTGCAGCTTTCGGAAGAGCGTTATCGCTACAGTAAACTGCAACAATCTACCGACGGGGAGCTGGATACCCTGCGCCAGCAGCAGCAGTTCTTACAAAGCCAGCTCGATGCCACTACCCGCAAACTGGAGAGCCTGACCGATATCGAACGTCAGCTTTCCTCCCGGAAACCTGCGGGCAATTTTAGTTCCGACGCCAGCCATGCTGGCGATAAACCCGCCGTGCCTAAAGAGAATCAGCCTGCCGACGAGGATAGCCATGATAAGCCGTAAGCCTGCACACCTTTTACTGGTGGATGACGACCCCGGACTCCTCAAACTGCTGGGCATGCGTCTGACCAGCGAAGGATTCAGCGTGGTGACGGCGGAAAGCGGTCAGGAAGGCTTACGCGTACTCAACCGCGAGAAAGTCGATCTGGTGATTAGCGATCTGCGGATGGATGAGATGGACGGCATGCAGCTTTTCGCCGGCATTCAAAAGCTCCAGCCAGGCATGCCGGTGATTATTCTCACCGCCCACGGCTCGATTCCGGATGCGGTCGCCGCGACCCGACAGGGCGTTTTCAGTTTCCTGACCAAGCCGGTAGATAAAGACGCCCTCTATAAAGCGATTAACGATGCGCTGGAACATTCGGCACCGAATACCGATGAGCGGTGGCGGGAATCTATTGTCACCCGCAGTCCGGTGATGCTGCGCTTGCTGGAGCAGGCGCGAATGGTCGCCCAGTCAGACGTGAGCGTATTAATTAACGGTCAGAGCGGTACCGGGAAAGAGGTTTTTGCCCAGGCGATTCATAACGCCAGCCCGCGTAGTAGCCAGCCTTTTATCGCCATTAACTGCGGCGCGCTGCCGGAACAACTGCTGGAATCCGAGCTTTTCGGCCATGCGCGCGGGGCGTTTACCGGGGCGGTCAGTAACCGTGAAGGGCTGTTTCAGGCGGCAGAGGGGGGCACTCTGTTCCTCGATGAAATTGGCGATATGCCGATCCCATTACAGGTCAAACTGCTGCGCGTGCTTCAGGAACGCAAGGTTCGTCCGCTGGGCAGCAACCGCGATCTCGACATTGACGTGCGCATTATCTCTGCCACCCATCGCGACCTGCCAAAAGCGATGGCGCGCGGTGAGTTTCGTGAGGATCTCTTTTATCGCCTCAACGTGGTAAACCTTAAGATCCCAACGCTTGCTGCCCGCACTGAAGATATCCCGCTGCTGGCGAATCATCTGCTGCGGCTTTCAGCCGATCGGCATAAACCTTTCGTGCGTGCTTTTTCCACCGATGCCATGAAGCGGCTCATGACGGCGAGCTGGCCGGGAAACGTGCGCCAACTGGTCAACGTGATTGAACAGTGCGTGGCGCTTACCTCATCGCCGGTGATTAGCGATGCGCTGGTAGAGCAGGCGCTGGAGGGGGAAAATACGGCGCTGCCCACCTTTGCCGATGCGCGTAACCAGTTCGAACTCAACTACCTGCGCAAGCTGCTGCAAATCACCAAAGGTAACGTCACGCATGCGGCGCGGATGGCAGGGCGTAACCGCACCGAATTTTATAAACTGCTTTCGCGTCATGAACTGGATGCTAACGACTTTAAAGAGTAATTTGTCGCGCCTTCCGGGACTGAGATATGATACGGTGAGCAACCGTTTACGCGAATAAACCAGACAACGTTTCCAGGGAACACCATGAAAAAGATCGATGCGATAATCAAACCTTTCAAACTGGATGATGTGCGTGAAGCGCTGGCCGAAGTCGGCATCACCGGAATGACAGTAACGGAAGTCAAAGGTTTTGGCCGGCAAAAAGGCCACACCGAACTGTATCGTGGCGCGGAATACATGGTGGATTTTCTGCCGAAAGTGAAAATTGAAATTGTGGTTACCGACGATATTGTCGATACCTGTGTGGACACCATCATCCGCACCGCGCAGACCGGAAAAATCGGCGACGGTAAAATCTTCGTCTTTGACGTGGCGCGTGTGGTGCGTATCCGTACCGGCGAAGAAGACGACGCAGCGATCTGACAGGTGGCCTGATGGACGGCGAGAGTAAGAGTCAACCAACTCACTCTCGCACCGGAGCACTATGCCGGGTGGCGGCTGCGCCTTACCCGGCCTACAAATTTTGCCATATCAACAAGTTGCACGTAACCCGTAGGCCCGGTAAGCGCAGCGCCACCGGGCAGAATCACGCTATAGCTACTGGCAGCGAACCCGCACCGCCCGGCACCCAATCCAGCGGATGCCGACGACCGCCACCATCACCACCACGCAAACCAGCGTCCATTCTCCCATCTGGCAGAAAAAGCGTCCGTAAGCCGCCACTGCAACATCGCTGATTTGCGATTCGGTGGTTTGTTGGGCGACGATTCCGGCCAGCCAGTTGGCGACTGCGCCGGTTGCCAGCATATAAATCCCGGTCAGCACCCCTGTCACACCCGGCAGATTAAGCCGGGTGATCTGCGCCATTGCTACCGGATCGATAAACAGCTCGGCAAACCCCATTAGCGACAGTCCGGTAATCATCAATCCCATTGATGCCTGTCCGTGCAGTTGAGCGCTATGGGCATTCAGTGCCAGCAGCAGAAAACCCGCACTCATCAGCAACAACCCGACCGCAAATTTCAGCCACACGCGAAGCACCGAGGTCTGAGGGCTGATCAGCCATGCCAGAACGACGCCTGCGACCATCACCGCCACCGCATTCACCGACTGAAACAGCGCCGTTGGCACCTCAAAACTCAGCCAGTGACGATTCACAAAGCGATCGATAAACAAGCTAATCGAACTGCCACCCTGCTGGGCCAGCACCCAGAACAGCGTCCCGGTCAACATCAGTAGAACGATTTGCCACAGCGCGCGTCGGTGCTGAGGAAACGTCAACATAATACGCGCCACAATTCCGGCGGCGACAGCGCTCACCAGCATCAGCAAATAACCAGCCGCATCGTATTTCAACAGCAGGGTAAAGAACAGCGGCGCGATGCACAGCGCCAGCAGCAGCCAGCTCCAGACCGGCAGGGAAAATTTAACCGTTCGTAGCGCCGGGCGATTAACATGTTGCGTATGGCGGAAATGGCGATGACCGCTAATAAAGACCATCAGGCCAATGAACATGCCAATGCCTGCCAGCGCAAAGCCGGTATGCCAGCCGTATCATTGCGCCGCCAGCCCGCAGGCGATGGGGGCCGCGATAGAGCCGATATTCCCGGCTGCGTAGAGCAGGGAAAATCCGCCGTCGCGTCGGGGATCGTCCGGGGCGTAAAGCTCGCCCAGCAGACAGCTAATATTGGATTTAAACAGGCCGTAGCCACAGATAATAATCGCCAGCGCGAGATACAAACTCTGCGCGGAATTGGAGCCTAACCCCAGCACGATATGGCCGAGCGTCATCAGCAGTGCGCCAGCGATAACCGCCGTGCGATTACCGAGCAGGCGGTCGGCAAGCCAGCCGCCGAGAATGGGGGTCACATAAACCAGAGAAGCGTAAGCGCTAAAGAGATCGATGGCATGGCTGTCATTAAGGCCAAGCTGGTGGGTAAGATAAAGAATGAGTAAGGCACGCATGCCGTAAAAGCTGAAGTATTCCCAGATTTGAATCGCCACGATGTAATAAATCGCGCGCGGTTGTGAGGGTGTTTTCATGTCGATTCCTTGTACTTTGAAAAAAACGAGGCGGTTCATGACAAATCGTCCGTGGAACACGGGGCGACCACCGGGTTGGGCCTCCCGCCGGGAACCCAATCCCGGTGTTTCCCCTGACAGTCCACTTTGTCAGCGGTCTGAAGGGAAGCGGCAGGCCGCTTCCCTTCAGGTTTCAACTTACTTGTTATTCTCTTTCAGCACTTTAACGGTATAGCGACCGTCAGCCTGACGATAGGCACCGTGAATATCGGTTTCGAAGCCCGGATAATGCGCGCCGATTTCGCAGAGCATTTGCAGGAACTCCAGCACCGGACGGCTGGCATCGGTGATCATCTCACCCGGCATCACCAGCGGCACACCCGGAGGATAAGGGAGGATCATATTGGCGTTAACGCGACCGACCATCTCTTCGAGATACACCTCTTCGGTTTCACCGTGCAGCTCTTTCTGGAACGCGACATACGGCGTCATTTCCATTGACGGCAGCACTTCAAACGCGCGGAACATCAGGTCCGGCAGATCATGGTGCGCAATCAGTTTATGAATATTCTGCGCCAGGTCCTGAATACGCATATTTTCATAAAACTCCGGCGCTTCCTGATACAGCGAAGGCAGGATATTTTTCACCCGCAGGTTCAGGTCAAACGCACGTTTAAATTCGGTCAGCGCGCGCAGCAGGCTTAGCGCTTTGGTTTTATCGATACCGATGCTGAACAGGAACAGCAGGTTGTACGGACCGGTTTTTTCCACGATGATGCCGCGCTCGTCGAGGTACTTGGCGACCAGACTTGCCGGAATACCAAAGTCATCCATGGTGCCGTCTTTCTTCATACCCGGCATCAGAATGGTGACTTTGATCGGGTCAAGGTACATGTGTTCGTTATCGATGTTTTTGAAACCGTGCCACGCGCTGTCAGAACGCAGCGGCCAGCATTCCGGGCCATCAATATGTTCCGGCTGCCAGACATCAAAGAACCAGCCGTCGGATTCGCCTTTCAGGCGTTTGATCTCTTTACGGAACTTAATCGCACGCTCAATAGAACCATTGATCAAACGCTTACCAGCATTACCTTTCATCATCGCCGCTGCGGTCTCGGTAGAGGCCACGATGCCATAATGCGGAGAGGTGGTGGTATGCATCATAAAGGCTTCGTTGAAGGTCTCTTCGTTGACATCACCTTTCACGTGGATCATGGACGCCTGCGAAAACGCCGCCAGCAGTTTGTGCGTGGACTGGGTTTCATAGATCACCTTGCCCTCAACGCGACCACCGCTCATCCCGCACTTACCGGCATAGATCGGGGAGAAGTTGGTATAAGGCACCCAGGCAGAGTCAAAGTGGATGGATTTCACATCCAGCGTTTTCTTGATGTAGTCGGTGTTATACAACAGGCCGTCATAGGTGGAGTTGGTGATCACCGCATGCACCGGCCAGGTGGCGTTCGGCGTCTCTTTTACGCGTTTTTCAATGGTGGCGCGCTGGAATTCACTCTGCGGAATACCACCGAGGATGCCGTAGGCGTTACGCGTCGGACGGAAATAAATCGGCGTAATATCGCTCATCATCATCAGATGGGTCAGCGATTTGTGGCAGTTACGGTCGATCAGTACGGTGCTGCCCGCTGGTGCCGAGTACATGCCGACGATTTTGTTGGCGGTGGAGGTGCCGTTGGTCACCATGTAGCTACGCTCGGCGTTAAACACGCGGGCGATATACTCTTCAGCTTCTTTATGCGGACCGGTGTGATCCAGCAGAGAACCCAGCTCAGAGACAGAAATCGACACGTCCGATTTCATGGTATTCGGGCCGAAGAAATCGTAAAAGATGCTGCCGACCGGACTTTTCTGGAACGCGGTACCACCCATGTGGCCCGGCGTACAGAAGGTGTATTTACCTTCGCGAACATATTTGAACAGCGCTTTGGTCAGCGGAGGCAGAATGGTGTCGATGTATTCATCGGTATTCTGACGAATTTTTGCCGCAATATCGGCTGCTGCGCCGAGGGCATATTCGAAGAAACGAACCTGCATGCGCAGATCGTTCAGGCTAACGTCCAGTGTGGAATAGCTGTTAGCAAAAGCATAAACCGGCATGTACTCGTTCAGCGCGCTGATTTCCTCGCACAGTTCGAGATTGTATTTATCCCAGTCGAAAATCACACCGCAAAGGCGGGCATTGTTTTCAATCAGTTTCAGTAAATCTTCGCGGTCGTTCGGATAAACGATGCGGAAGTTCAGGCTTTCCAGCGCAAGGTGCAGTTCACGGATAGGCTCTTCTTTGAAATAGACACCCATGTGATTCATGATGGCAATAACATTCATAGACATAGTCTTATTCCAGATAAAGGAGGCCCTTCCCGCGACGATGTGGCAGGTGAAGAGAAGAGCCTTGAAATTAGGGAGTAGTGATTAAAGTGCTTCGGCAGTACCGTCTTCGCTGTTCTGGCGCTGGTGCATTTTGCGACCGTAGAACATCAGAATGATCAGGCTGACGATAAAGGTGCCGGACAGTTCGAAGGAGCTGGCACCCATCAGGGCGATGAAGCAGAACGCGCAGCCGAGAACCGAACAGACCAGGCTTACCGCATTGCGAACGTTGATGCCTTCAAAGCGGATCAGGTCAACGCAGGAGTAGAAGTAAGGCAGCATGGTCAGCAGCACCGCGATACCGGTCAGTTCGCCGAACAGGTCGGACGCTTTACCACCGTTGGAGTTCATGATGGTGATGATGATCATCAGACCGGTCATTTTCAGCGCGGCCAGCAGCAGACCTTTCTTCGGAATACCGTTTTTATCCAGTTCGCCATACACTTTCGGGAAGTTACCGTCGTTGGCAGCGCGAACACCTGCCTGACCGACCAGCATCATCCAGGAACCCAGCGAGGTCAGACACGCAAAGGCGGTGAACGCAGAGACCAGCGGCGCAGCCCAACTGCCCAGAATGGTAGAGGCACTAAGCGCGAACGGTGCACCCGAAGCGGCCATCTGCGATGCCGGATACATACCGGTCATCACCTGAGTCGCGGCAACATACACGATACCAGCCAGTGCAGTTCCCAGAATGGTCGCCAGCGGTACGGTACGTTTCGGGTTTTTTACCATCCCGGTGCTGACGGCAGCGGATTCCACACCGACGAATGCCCACAGGCACAGCAGAATACTTTTAATCACGGCATGCGGATCGGTGGTGGTTGAGGTGTTCCAGTTCGCGTGATAGGTAGCGATATCGAACCAGTGCCAGCCTACAATGGCGGTCAGCACGACCGGGATCAGCACGAGGAACAGGCCGATCGTGGTCAACCGGCTTACCCAGGTTCCGCCCAGCATATTGATAAAGGTAAAGAACCAGACGATAGCAATACAGGCGATCCCGGCAGGAATCGGATTATTTAAAATCGGGAAATAGGTTGAAAGATAGGAAACGGCGGTAATGCCGATGGCCAGGTTACCAATCCAGTTTGCGTGGTAATAAAGTACGCCGGTCTGGAAACCGAAGGCCGGAGATAATTCACCAGCGTATGCAATCGGGCCACCCTGCTGCGGGTTTTTAGTCGCCAGTCGGGCATAGACATAAGCCAGAGACATAGCGCCGATAATAGATATTACCCAACCCCAAATGGCAATACCTCCGATGCTGGCGAGGTTCGCGGGTAATAATGCAATCCCACTCCCCATCATATTACCGGCAACCACACCGGTACAGGCAAATAGCCCGATTTTTTTGGCAGAACTCATGTTTATATCTCCTCAGCGGTATTTTGAGAACCGGATCGGTGAATCATAAATAATCATTGACCCGTCCAACTGCCGACAAGATTACTGAGCAAGCTAAGTAAAGTCCTAAAGTAAAAGTGAAATAAACACAAACATCGTAAAGGTGATAACTTGAGTTTTTTCAGGTAACATGAAAAAGATAAACACATCTGTCAGGAAAAGATAAACATACTTTATTTACAGTCGGTTATGGGATGCGTTGCAGGCGGGGTTTGTGTTTCTAAAATTAACATTGAATATTTTTAATAACATTTTTATTACGTTTTACTGGCATCAGTTAAACGATTTTCTTTCACTGATGCCAGCCCCTGCATTATTCTTTCGCAAGAAAGACCTTAAGATAGGGAACGACTTTGTCTATGGACGTCTGGAATATACCATTTTCAATCCAGTACAATGTATTTTCGCCGGGGCGCAAATTAAATGCGGTGAGATAAGCATCTGCCGCCAGTCGGTTTTCGCCCTTCATTTCGTATACTTTTCCTAACAGCACATAGTTCAGCCAGGACATCTCCAGCGCAATGCTTTTATTAATGGCATCATAAGCGTCATCGACATCGCCTTTGCCCAGCAGATAAATGGTTTGCACTTTATAAAACAGGGAAGTTTGCTGAATTCCGGGAATTTGCGCTAACTCTTTTAGTTCTGCATTTAATGTCGCCATTTGTTGCGGATCGAACGTCTGCTGAGATTGACGCAGGACATCCACCAGCACTTTGCCTTCCTGAGCATAGGTGAACTCAGGAGACTGTTTAATGAGAGCATCCAGAAGCGTGCTGGCTTTATTCAACGACTGGACATCGCCGCTAAAGGCCAACTGACTTGCCTCATATAAACGGGACAATGATGTGGGCTGCGGAACCCGGAACTGGGCGAGTTGCGCCTGCATGCGTTCAGGCCAGGGCTGCGTTAGTACAGTAGACAGACTGTTAAACAGATCGTCCTGGATGGCGATCTGATTGGTGTCGGTAATGAAATAACGCTTATCCAGCATGGTCGAGCCGTCCGCATTATCCAGCAGAAGTACCGACATAAAACACTGCTGGGCGCGATAATGGCGCTGGTTAACAAAGCGAATGGTCAACGTTTTTCCGGAACTGCTGGGTTCGTTGACGCTGTAATTGGTTTTGTCATGCACCATATAGGTAGAGAAGGTGTTAAGCGACGTGGTGATAAGCCCGCCGAGTCCAATGGCATAGGCCTTCTGCGAAACCCAGTTATTACAGGAGTTGCCGCCGTCAAAACGCACATCGATATCGCGGGGATTCAACAGTAGCCGTGATTTGGTTACCGCCGGGTGGTGATGAATAACCGACATCAAAATCAGCGCCATCAGCGCGCTTAGCGAGAGCAGGAACAAAAGCCAGGTGCCGAGACGGGATTTTCTCGTTTTGACAGGAGAAAGTGGCGTGGTCGGCGAGGGCACGGGCGCGGCAGGCAATTCTCCAGGCGCAGCGGGGGCAGGGGGTGGCGGAAGTGCGTTCGCGATTTCCGTCTCGTCGGGCCAGACCACCGATGCGGTCAGTTTGTAACCCCGCTTGGGAACGGTGACGATATATTCAGGACTGTGTTCATCGCCGTCTCGCAGCGATTTGCGAAGTTCGGAAATGCTCTGGGTAACAACGTGGTTGGTGACAATCGTCCGCATCCATACGTTATCAATAATGTTATCGCGGCTGAGGACTTCATCCGGGTGCTGAGCGAAGTACATGAGAAGGTCGATTAAACGTGGTTCGAGGGTAATCTGACGTCCCTGACGACTGATTTGATTAACCGAAGGCGTGACCAGCCATTCCCCGACGCGGACAACAGATTGCTGCATAAAGTCGCTCTAACGAATCAATAGAAACGTTAATAATAACACGCTTTGCCGGCCCATATTTCTGCCAGACGGCAACCTTAAGGGCAAAATGATCGTCGCAAGTCTGGCAAGTGAGAGGCGCTTACAGCAATTCAGATTGATGACAAACGTTATACCGTGGAGTTATGCCTGGCGGCGCTTCGCTTGCACAGGCCTACGGGAGTGAGTAACTTCTTGATATTGATGCTTTTCGTAGGCCGGGTAAGGCGAAGCCGCCACCCGGCAAAACGGCGTACAAAATAGCAAAACCCGGTTTGTCATTAACCTCAGGCGCTTACAGCACCTTATGCGGGCCGAAACATTCGTAGTGAATGTGGTCTTTTGCCACGCCCAGTTCGATCAGCTGTTGCGCGGCGAACTGCATAAATGCCACCGGACCACAGAGATAATACTGGCTTTCAGCATCGCTCAGTGTCCCTTTCAACTGACGCAGATTCATCAAACCTTCGCTATTAAAACGCGCCGCCTGGCGGTCTGCTTCGGTCGGCAGGCGATACCAGATATGGGCGTTAAACTGCGGCAGGGCATTGCCCAGCGCCATCACCTCGTCGGTAAACGCGTGAACGTCGCCGTTTTCCGCCGCGTGATACCAGTTAACCGGCGCGGGATGCTTGCTTTGGGCGAGCGTATCAAGCATCGCCAGCATCGGCGTTTGCCCCACGCCTGCGGAGATAAGCGTCACCGGCGTCTGTGGCGCAACGTGCATAAAGAAATCACCCGCAGGCGCGGCGAGATAGACGACATCGCCAACGTTCGCTTCATTATGCAGCCAGGTAGAAACCTGCCCGCCCGCCTCGCGTTTGACCGCGATGCGATAGCGCTTGTCGTCGCCTTTACGCGTCAGCGAATACTGACGAATCTCCTGGTACGGAAAATCTTTTGGCTTCAGCCAGACGCCGAGGTACTGGCCTGGCTGGTAATCGGCGACCGGACCGCCGTCGACTGGTTCAAATTCGAAGCTGGTGACCAGGCTGCTGCGTGGCGTTTTATCGACGATGCGAAACGCTCGCGTGCCTTTCCAGCCGCCGGTTTTGCTGGCGTGCTCCTGATACAGCTCGGCTTCGCGATTAATAAAGACGCCTGCCAGCACGCCGTAGGCTTTGCCCCACGCGTCCAGCACTTCCTGACCAGGGCTGAGCATCTCATCCAGGGTGGCCAGCAGATGCTCGCCGACGATATCGTACTGCTCCGGCTTGATCTGGAAGCTGGTGTGCTTCTGGGCGATTTTCTCAACCGCTGGCAGCAGCGCCGGGAGGTTATCAATATTACTGGCGTAGGCGGCGATGGCATTAAATAGCGCTTCGCGCTGGTCGCCGTTACGCTGGTTGCTCATATTGAAAATATCTTTAAGTTCTGGATTGTGGTCAAACATGCGATCGTAAAAATGCGCGGTCAGTTTGGGGCCGGTTTCCAGCAGCAGGGGAATGGTGGCTTTCACCGTAGCGATGGTTTGGGAATCAAGCATGGCAACGTCCTTCTTTATAATATGTATTTCAAATGCATCTTATAAAAATAACCTTATCATGTAAATGGTTCTTTGCGACGTGAAAAATCCGCATCTTAAGCCTGAAAAGAATTCCATTGCCGGGCGTAAGCTTTTTAGTGCACAAACCCTGATATGACGCCATGCCAATCGTTTGCGTAAAATCGTTTGTCAAGACCTGTTATCGCGATGGCAATCGGTTATACTGTCCGCCGTTGCCCAATTTTAATTGTTAGCTGAGTCAGGAGATGCGGATGTTAAAGCGTGAAATGAACATTGCCGATTATGATGCCGAACTGTGGCAGGCGATGGAGCAAGAAAAAGTACGTCAGGAAGAGCACATTGAACTGATCGCCTCCGAGAACTACACCAGTCCGCGCGTAATGCAGGCGCAGGGCTCTCAGCTGACCAACAAATACGCTGAAGGTTATCCGGGCAAACGTTACTACGGCGGTTGCGAGTATGTGGATATCGTTGAACAACTGGCGATTAACCGCGCGAAAGAACTGTTCGGCGCAGATTACGCCAACGTTCAGCCGCACTCCGGCTCTCAGGCTAACTTCGCGGTCTATACTGCACTGCTGCAACCGGGCGATACCGTGCTGGGTATGAACCTGGCGCAGGGCGGTCACCTGACTCACGGCTCTCCGGTTAACTTCTCCGGTAAACTGTACAACATCATTCCTTACGGTATCGATGAGTCCGGTAAAATTGACTACGAAGACATGGCGAAGCAGGCGCAGGAACACAAACCTAAGATGATTATCGGCGGCTTCTCTGCTTACTCCGGCGTGGTTGACTGGGCGAAAATGCGTGAAATCGCCGACAGCATCGGTGCCTGGCTGTTCGTCGATATGGCGCACGTCGCAGGACTGATTGCCGCAGGCGTTTACCCGAACCCGGTTCCGCATGCGCACGTTGTGACCACTACTACGCACAAAACGCTGGCCGGCCCGCGTGGCGGCCTGATTCTGGCGAAAGGCGGCGACGAAGATCTGTACAAAAAACTGAACTCTGCCGTATTCCCCAGCGCTCAGGGTGGCCCGCTGATGCATGTTATCGCGGCGAAGGCCGTGGCGCTGAAAGAAGCGATGGAGCCAGAGTTTAAAGTTTACCAGCAGCAGGTAGCGAAAAACGCCAAAGCGATGGTAGACGTGTTCCTGAACCGCGGCTACAAAGTGGTGTCTGGCGGTACTGAAAACCACCTGTTCCTGCTGGACCTGGTAGATAAAAACCTGACCGGTAAAGAAGCGGACGCCGCCCTGGGCCGCGCCAACATCACCGTCAACAAAAACAGCGTGCCGAACGATCCGAAAAGCCCGTTCGTGACGTCCGGTATCCGTATCGGCTCTCCGGCGGTCACTCGTCGCGGCTTCAAAGAAGCGGAAGTGAAAGAGCTGGCCGGCTGGATGTGTGACGTGCTGGACAATATCAATGATGACGCCGTTATCGAGCGCATCAAAGGTAAAGTGCTGGATATCTGCGCACGCTTCCCGGTTTACGCCTGATTCTTTATTGTTTGCAAAGGCCGCCTCGCGCGGTCTTTTTTTTGCCTGTTTTTCAGCAATGTTGATAATGTGTTGCTTAACGTTGCAAGCCGCACCGTTTATCGCCAGACTATCGCCTCCACACGGGAGGGGATCATGGTTTTGCACTCGACGCGCTGGCTGGCGCTCAGTTATTTCACCTACTTTTTTAGCTACGGTATTTTTCTGCCCTTCTGGAGCGTCTGGCTCAAAGGCACCGGGCTGACGCCGGAAACCATCGGTTTACTGCTTGGCTCAGGGCTGGTGGCGCGTTTCCTCGGCAGCCTGCTGATTGCGCCGCGGGTGAGCGATCCCTCTCGTCTGATTATGGCCTTACGCGTACTGGCATTGCTGACGCTGGTGTTTGCGCTGGCCTTCTGGTTTGGCACGCAGGTGGCGTGGCTGATGGTCGTGATGGTGGGGTTCAACCTCTTCTTCTCGCCGCTGGTGCCGTTGACCGATGCGCTGGCGAATACCTGGCAAAAGCAAATTACGATGGACTATGGCCGCGTGCGGTTGTGGGGTTCTATCGCGTTTGTGATTGGCTCCGCGCTAACCGGTAAACTGGTCAGCCTGTATGACTCGCAGGCCATTCTGGCGCTGCTTACCGTGGGCGTGGCGTCGATGCTAATTGGTATGCTGTTGCGTCCGTCGGTTATGCCACAGGGTGAGAGGCGTCAGCAGGAGGCGGCAGGGTGGGGTGCCTGGCGTACTCTGCTGGTCCAGCACTGGCGCTTTCTGGCCTGTGTCTCGTGCCTGCAGGGCGCACATGCGGCCTACTATGGTTTTAGCGCAATTTACTGGCAGGGGGCGGGCTACTCTGCTTCCGCCGTGGGCTATTTATGGTCGTTGGGCGTGGTCGCGGAAGTGGTGACGTTTGCCTTGAGTAAAAAGGTGTTTCGTCGGTTTAGCGCTCGCGACTTGTTACTGCTTTCCGCCGTATGCGGCCTGCTGCGCTGGGGGATTATTGGCTGGTCAACGACGCTACCGTGGCTTGTCGTGGCGCAAATTCTGCACTGCGGCACGTTCACCGTCTGCCACCTTGCGGCAATGCGCTACATTTCCGCACGTCAGGGCAGCGAGGTTATCCGCCTGCAGGCGATGTATTCGGCGGTGGCAATGGGCGGCAGTATTGCCGTCATGACCGTTTTTGCCGGTTTCCTCTATCAGCATCTTCAGCAGGGTGTGTTCTGGGTGATGGCGCTACTGGCGCTCCCGGCGATGCTGCTGCGTCCCCGCGTGGCGGCGCAGCAGCGTTAAGACTCCAGCATTTGCTGAATATGTTCACGCTGATGCACGCTGAGCGGCTGCTCGGCGTGGATTAGCGGCGGAGAAAACAGCGGCAGGAGAGTCACATAAGGCGTGACCACCAGCGTCACTTCCTTCGGCGCGCCCTGCGTCTGAAAGGCATGCAGCGTAAGATATTTAATATTGAGCGGCAACAGCGTTAACTCGCGTAACTGCCGCTCAAGCGCCTGCTCCAGCGCCGGATCGTCGCCGACCAGCAGCAGTACCTGTTTTTCATGCAGATCGTCTTCATGCATTAGCCAGGCTCCGAAGATCACCGCAATCAGCCCGGCTTCATTATCGGTAAACTGAAGATCGTAACCCTCTTCCAGACAGCGCAGCGCCTCGCGGGTGGTGCGCATCAGGCGTGGGTACAGTTGGTTGATCTCTTCCGGCAGACTGTTATCGATCCCGATACCGAAGACGCTACGATCCAGCGCCTGAACCAGATGAATATAAAGCTGGCGGCTCAGTCCCTCTTCATCACTGAAACGTCGGCCTGCCAGCTGCTGAAAGCGAGTGATAAGCTGACCAATCATCAGACGCAGGCGGCTGTCCTGCTGATGCGCGTCACGCAACGGATCCGGCGTCCTCAGCACCATAAACAGCAGGCTCAGAAAAAGATGCTCATTGGCATGAAGTTTTTGCGTCACCCGACGCTGCCAGTGGCGAATAACATCCGTGGTGGCGATATACTCAGCCCGCGCCTGCGTCCAGATCTGCTGGGTTGGGTTAAATTCTGGCGACAGCCCCAGTTGATGCTGAAGCAAACAGTATTGTAAGTAGAGCCGCAGAAAATGCCGGTCGCGACACTCAAATTGCCGCGCCAGCCGCCGGGCGCAGAGATTCACCAGCGCTTGCAGGTTGGTTTCATCATAAAGCGTGCGCGCGATACCCTGCACTTTCATTTGCGATTTCAGTGCAGGCGTGAAGTGCTGATCGATAAAATGCGGACACAGACGCAACGCCCGGCGCAGCCAGTGCAACAGGCACAGGCGCTGGTCGAGAGTGGTGCCTTCAATCCGATAGCTACCGTCAGGCTGTGAGTTGATGGTGAGACGATGATAACGCTGGATCTCCTGATTCGCCTCAGCGATATCCTGCCGGGTCACGGCACTCTCTACGTTATTCACTCTGCCAATAAAGTCAGGGGTAATGGTATGCCCCGGCAGATACAGCATCAACAGCACCTGACATCGGCGCTGCGGACTGGAAAGCACAGACGGTGGAGTGGTAAGTGTCATCATCTGTAAGGTTCCAGTTAACGGGTTAATGTTCGCGATATCCTGCAAATGGCGTCGTGCACATTTACCCCTGCAACGTATTCATGTACGTTGCAGAAAGGCATTTATTGACTGCCCTGATGCAACCTGAAGGATTTGTGTATAAGAATAGCTAAAGGATCGCAGTGCGAAAGCGCAGCCGGACGTCTTTCCATAAGGAATGCTGGGGAATGTCACAGAATTTTTCACGTAAGAAGCTCATGAACAAAGTTAAAGCGTGCGCCCTGGCGCTTATTTTCGGGTTTTTATCGCTACCTGTAGCCGCGCATCCCCACAGTTTTATCAGCATGCGCAGCGAGGCAATAACCGCAAACGGGCAATTTACCGCGCTCAAAATGCGCTGGACGATGGATGAAATCACCTCTGCGGACCTGCTTTATGATGCGGGTGAGGCGAAGCCGGGGGATGAAATCTGGAAAAAGCTGGCGGCGGAAGTGATGGCTAACGTGCTGGGGCAGCACTATTTTAGCGAGATGTGGCACAACGGACAGAAAGTGAAATTTATGAACCGCCCGTCGGAATATCATCTCGCCCGGGAAGGGCACAAGGCGGTGCTGACCTTTGTGCTCCCGCTGGCCGAACCGCAGCCGTTGTCAGGGCAAACGTACACCTTCTCGACCTTCGATCCCACGTACTTCGTTGATATGAGCTACGCCGGGAAAGGTGATATTGCTTTTGCGGGCCAGGATGCCTCACGCTGTACCCTGACGCTCCATACGCCGAAGCCGGATGAAAAAATGACCGCTTACGCGTTGTCGCTGGATAAAGCCGATGCGCCGCCGGAGGACATGGATCTGGGTAAGCAGTTCGCACAACAGGTGGTATTACAATGTCCCTCGTTTTAAATCCGGTTCGCCGCAGGCGACGCTGGCTTCATCTCTGGCCGCTGGCGCTTTTTTTGCTGCTGGCACTGGCAGGCGCAATATGGCTGTGGCATGACTGGCCGCAGGTGATGATCAAAAGCATTATCTGGCAGCGTGACGTAAACCAGCGGATGAGCGCGCTACTCCAGGCGGTTGCCGCCAGTCCGCTGCGGGCCGGGGCTTCGCTGCTGCTGTTTAGTTTCACCTACGGCATACTGCACGCGCTGGGGCCGGGGCACGGCAAAATCGTAATTACTACCTGGCTTGCCACCCATCCTTCGCAGCTTAAATCAAGCATCGGGCTGACGCTGGCGGCATCCCTGCTTCAGGGGCTGGTGGCGATTGCGCTGGTAGTGATTGTTCTCACCGTATTGCAGTTACCCGCGCGGGAATTACACCTCAGCAGCTTCTGGATGGAGAAGGGCAGTTACGCGCTGGTCGGCGTACTGGGCGTATTGCTGTGCTGGCGGGCGCTGAAAAAACTGCGTGTACTCCTGCGCAGGCCAACCTTTACCGCGTTTACGCCTCATCATCAGCATCATGCGCATTGCGGCTGCGGGCATCAGCATTTGCCCACCCCCGAGCAACGGCAGGCGGGCGATGACTGGCGGGCCAGACTAATGATTGTGCTGTCGATGGGAATGCGCCCCTGCTCCGGAGCAATTATGGTGCTGCTGTTCAGCAAGGTGATCGGCGTCTTTAGCTGGGGCGTACTCTCCGCACTGGCGATGGCGGCGGGCACCTCGATTACCATCTCATCGCTGGCGCTGCTGGTGCACAGCTTCCGCTCGCTGGCGGTGAAACTTAGCGACAATAAAGCGCCAGTGCTATGGCGGCAGGTCGGCTGGGCGACGCTGGCACTGGCAGGCGGCGGCGTGCTTATCGCCGCGGCGCTGGTGATGTGGCTCAGCGCACAACCCGTCGCGCGTGGCCTGCGTCCTTTTTAATGCGCCAGCGCGGAGAGATAAAACTCAACCAGTTTATTCCGGTAAGTATCGCCGTGGCGCGAGGCAAACGCGTCGATATGTTTGCCGCCGGGAATAATGATTTTTTGTTTCGGTTCAGCGGCAAGCTCAAACAGCTTTTCAGTATGGTAAGTCGCGATGACGTGATCGTCAGTCCCGTGCAGAAGTAACAATGGGATGGGGCTGAGCGAAGCGATGTATCGCTGCGCGCTATAGTCGTCATCTAACAGAAAACCGATGCCGGGCACGGCATCGTTGGCGCTTGCTGAATACGAAAGAAAGGTTGAATCAATGGCGATGGCTTTAATACCCTGGCGATCGCCGCGCCCGACGGCGGCGATGACGTTATTACCGCCGAGGCTTTGTCCCAGCAGCACGAGGCGCTCAGGATCGATATCTTCCCGCTGGCGCACGTAATCAATCGCACTTTCTGTATCATCACACAGCCCCTCCGGCGTCGGTTTGCCCTCAGAGTCACCAAAGCCGCGATAATCGAACATGAAGACATTGAAGTTGCGTTCAGGCAGCCAGCTGACCAGCGGCCAGTGGGCAGTCATGTTACCCGCATTGCCATGCGCGTGAATAACGGTTGCGTTCGCCTCAAGAGGAGGGGCTTTTGTCGAGGGAATAAACCAGCCCGTCAGGTGCGTGCCGTCTTTGGCGGTAAACTCGACGCGCTCGAAAATATCCGGGCGGTAGCCATAGTAATGGTTATCAGGGTAGTAAAAGAAGTTGAGGGCGACGCGCGGCAACAGAAAGGCGCAGAACGTGAGGACGAAAATAATAAATAAACGCTTCCAGTGCTTTATCAGAATCATGGTATCCATACCGTCTCAGCTTTTAAACCAGCCCCCGACAACGCGGGGGCCAGGTCAGGCGATTAACGCTTCAGCGCTTCGCTCAGTTCGTCACGCATATTCGCCAGCATAGCTTTGACGACACGCGGATTACCGGCAACGATATTGCCCGTCATCATGTAGTTATGGCCACCCGTGAAATCACATACCAGCGCGCCTGCTTCACGTGCCAGCAGTTCACCGGCGGCGAAGTCCCACGGCTTGAGGCCGATTTCAAAGAAACCGTCCACGCGACCCGCGGCGACGTAGGCCAGGTCCAGCGCGGCAGAACCGGTGCGGCGGAAATCAGCACATTCAGTGAACATTTTACCGAGGATCTTCATATACGCAGGAGCGTGCTGTTTCGCTTTGAACGGGAAGCCGGTGGCGATGATGGTGCCATCCAGATCGCGTGCGCTGCTGCCGCGCAGACGATAGCCGTTCAGTTGTGCGCCCTGACCACGGGTGGAGGTGAACAGTTCGTTACGCATAGGATCGTAGACCACTGCGACTTCAGTGCGGCCTTTAATGCGCACGGCGATGGATACCGCGAAGTGCGGCAGACGTTTGATGAAGTTGGTGGTGCCATCCAGTGGATCGATAACCCATTGTACATCCTGATCTTCGCCTGCGTGTTCACCGCTTTCTTCGGTGATAATGGTGTGTTGCGGGTAAGATTTGCGAATGGTTTCGATAATCAGCGCTTCGGCGGCTTTATCGACGTTGGTTACGAAATCATTGCTGCCTTTCTGGCTGGCTTCAACGGAATCAGGCGTTTCGTAATGTTTGGCAATCAGGTTACCCGCCTTGCGCGCTGCGCGCACGGCGATGTTCAGCATCGGATGCATCGGTTATTCTCACTGGATGTTAAAGAACGGGGAAAATCGGCGCATATCATAACAGCGAATTCGGATTATGTCTTCGGTTTATGATAAGATGCCCGAATAATCTTTAGCCGAAGAAAGACAATGCTGCAAAATATTCGAATTGTGCTGGTGGAAACCTCCCACACCGGCAATATGGGCTCTGTGGCCCGCGCAATGAAAACCATGGGCTTAACTAATCTGTGGCTGGTCAATCCTCTGGTCAAACCGGACTCGCAGGCCATCGCGCTGGCGGCTGGCGCGAGTGATGTTATTGGCAACGCTAATATCGTCGATACTCTGGATGAAGCGCTGACCGGCTGTAGCCTGGTGGTCGGCACCAGCGCCCGTTCGCGCACCCTGCCATGGCCGATGCTCGATCCACGTGAGTGCGGGCTGAAAAGCGTGGCCGAGGCTGAACATGCGCCGGTGGCGCTGGTGTTTGGCCGTGAGCGCGTGGGGCTGACCAACGACGAACTACAGAAGTGTCATTATCATGTGGCAATCGCCGCTAACCCGGAATACAGTTCGCTGAATCTGGCAATGGCGGTACAGGTTATCGCCTATGAAGTGCGCATGGCGTGGCTGGCGACGCAGGAGCAGGAGAAGGGTGATATCGCTGCGCCGGAAGAAACGCCGTACCCGCTGGTAGACGATCTTGAACGTTTTTACGGGCATCTGGAGCAAACGCTGCTGGCCACCGGTTTTATTCGCGAAGGCCATCCGGGCCAGGTTATGAATAAGCTGCGCCGTCTGTTCACCCGCGCGCGCCCCGAAAGCCAGGAGTTGAATATCCTGCGCGGGGTGCTGGCGTCGATTGAGCAGAAACATAAAGAAGAGTGACGTTTGCCTGCCTGGCAACGGTAAGCGGCCACGGGTTGACCTGCCCGGCGGCGCTGCGCTTGCCGGGCCTACAATATGGCATCTGGCTTAACCCGATGCACACACTACCCCCTCTCCGTCCGGGAGAGGGCGGGGGTGAGGGACCCTGAAGGCACGGGCCTACGGAGGGTGAATTTCCGTACGTAATGCTGGATCGTACATAATGTATGTAGGCCGGGTAAGCGAAGCGCCACCCGGCATCACAGCCACGGTACACGCGCCATTCGGCCGCCAAACGCACGGAACGTTAAATACCTGACTAAAACAGTCAAGTAAATAGTTGACCATTTTAGTCGGGAATGTCAGACTTGGCCCTGCTATGCAGCACACCCCGATTTTAATAAAAATGCCCAGGCAGGGCCAGGTTTGAGGTTAAGTAAGACATGAGACTGACATCTAAAGGGCGTTATGCCGTGACCGCAATGCTGGACGTTGCGCTCAACTCCGAATCCGGCCCGGTACCGTTGGCTGATATTTCTGAACGTCAGGGGATTTCCCTTTCTTATCTGGAACAACTGTTCTCCCGTCTACGCAAAAACGGTCTGGTTTCCAGCGTGCGTGGACCAGGCGGTGGCTACCTGCTGGGTAAAGATGCAAGCAGCATCGCCGTCGGCGAAGTCATTAGCGCCGTTGACGAATCTGTTGATGCTACCCGCTGTCAGGGTAAAGGCGGCTGCCAGGGTGGCGATAAGTGCCTGACCCATGCGCTGTGGCGCGATCTGAGCGACCGTCTGACCGGTTTCCTGAACAACATTACCCTGGGCGAACTGGTAAATAACCAGGAAATCCTGGATGTGTCCGACCGTCAGCATACCCTTGAGACGCCGCGCACCGCCCGCTCGCAGGACCAGATCAACGTTAAGTTACGCGCCTAATAAAAAGTGCCCGTCGCTCAGATAACTGAACGGCGGAGCAAAAAAAGTATTCTGAATCAGGCCGGGGTGCATTAACTCCGTTAACCCGGTTAACTATCTCGCCGGTTGCCTGATTCCTTGCATTGATGAGTGATGTACGGAGCTTAAGAGCAATGAAATTACCGATTTATCTCGACTACTCCGCAACCACGCCGGTGGACCCGCGTGTTGCCGAGAAAATGATGCAGTGCCTGACCTTAGACGGGACCTTTGGTAATCCGGCCTCCCGTTCACACCGTTTCGGCTGGCAAGCCGAAGAAGCGGTAGATATCGCCCGTAACCAGATTGCCGATCTGGTCGGTGCCGATCCGCGTGAAATGGTCTTTACCTCTGGTGCGACTGAATCTGACAACCTGGCGATTAAAGGTGCAGCCAACTTTTATCAGAAAAAAGGCAAGCACATCATCACCAGCAAAACTGAACATAAAGCCGTGCTGGACACCTGCCGTCAGCTGGAGCGTGAAGGGTTCGAAATCACGTACCTGGCACCGCAGCGTAACGGCATTATTGACCTTAAAGAACTTGAAGCGGCGATGCGTGATGACACTATCCTCGTTTCCATCATGCACGTTAACAACGAAATCGGCGTGGTGCAGGACATCGCGACCATCGGCGACCTGTGCCGTGCGCGTGGCATTATCTATCACGTTGATGCGACTCAAAGCGTTGGCAAACTGCCTATCGACCTGAGCCAGCTGAAAGTGGATCTGATGTCCTTCTCCGGCCACAAAATCTACGGCCCGAAAGGCATCGGCGCGTTGTACGTGCGCCGTAAACCGCGTATCCGCATCGAAGCACAGATGCACGGCGGCGGTCACGAACGCGGTATGCGTTCCGGTACGTTACCGGTTCACCAGATCGTCGGCATGGGCGAAGCGTATCGCATCGCCAAAGAAGAGATGGAAAGCGAGATGGCGCGTCTGCGCGGTCTGCGTAACCGTCTGTGGGAAGGCGTGAAGGACATGGAAGAAGTGTACCTGAACGGCGACCTTGAGCAGGGCGCACCGAATATCCTTAACGTCAGCTTTAACTACGTTGAAGGCGAGTCGCTGATTATGGCGCTGAAAGACCTGGCCGTTTCTTCTGGTTCCGCCTGTACGTCTGCGAGCCTGGAGCCGTCCTACGTGCTGCGCGCGCTCGGCATGACCGATGAGCTGGCACACAGCTCTATCCGTTTCTCTTTAGGTCGTTTCACTACCGAAGAAGAGATTGACTACACCATCAAGCTGGTTCGTAACTCCATTGGCCGTTTGCGCGACCTTTCTCCGCTGTGGGAAATGTTCAAGCAGGGCGTGGATATCAACAGCATCGAATGGTCACATCATTAATCGGTAGATAAGAGGAATTCAATCATGGCATACAGCGAAAAAGTTATTGATCATTACGAGAACCCGCGCAACGTTGGCTCTTTCGACAACAGCGACGAGAACGTTGGCAGCGGCATGGTCGGTGCACCGGCCTGTGGCGACGTCATGAAGTTGCAGATCAAAGTCAATAATGACGGTATCATTGAAGATGCACGCTTCAAGACCTACGGCTGCGGTTCGGCTATCGCCTCCAGCTCGCTGGTCACCGAGTGGGTGAAAGGAAAATCCCTCGACGAAGCGCAGGCAATCAAAAATACCGACATTGCTGATGAACTCGAACTGCCGCCGGTGAAAATTCACTGCTCCATCCTGGCAGAAGACGCCATCAAAGCCGCTATCGCAGATTATAAAAGCAAACGTGAAGTGAAATAACAGAGGTTTCTATGTCGATTACCCTGAGCGACAGTGCTGCCGCGCGAGTAAATACCTTCCTGACCAACCGTGGTAAAGGGTTCGGCCTGCGTCTGGGGGTGAGAACCTCCGGCTGTTCCGGGATGGCCTATGTGCTGGAGTTTGTTGACGAGCCGGCGGCAGAAGACACCGTGTTCGAAGACAAAGGCGTTAAAGTCGTGATCGACGGCAAGAGCCTGCAATTTCTGGACGGCACGCAGCTCGACTTCGTCAAAGAAGGTCTCAACGAAGGGTTTAAATTCACTAACCCGAACGTAAAAGACGAGTGCGGCTGCGGCGAAAGCTTCAACGTTTAACCCCGTGTCATCAACAAACCCCACCGCAGCAACCTGCGCGTGGGGTTTGTTTTAACAGGCTAACCCTAAGATTGTTATGGATTACTTCACTCTTTTTGGTTTACCCGCTCGCTATCCTGTCGATATTCAGGCGCTGACCACACGTTTTCAGGATCTGCAACGTCAGTTTCACCCTGATAAATTTGCCAGCGGTACGGCGGCGGAACAGCTGGCCGCGGTGCAGAAATCGGCGACGATTAACCAGGCCTGGCAAACGCTACGCCATCCGCTGATGCGCGCTGAATACCTGCTTTCGCTGCACGGTTTCGATCTCGCCAGCGAGCAGCATACCGTGCGCGATACCGCTTTCCTGATGGAACAGCTCGAGCTGCGCGAAGAGCTGGATGAGATTGCGCAGGCAAAAGATGAAGCGCGGCTGGAAGGCTTTATCAAACGGGTGAAGGGCATGTATGCCGTCCGCCATCAGCATATGGTAGAACAACTCGATCGTGAGACGTGGGAAGCGGCGGCGGATACCGTGCGTAAACTGCGTTTTCTCGATAAACTGCAAAGCTCAGCAGAACAACTCGAAGAAAAGCTGCTCGATTTTTAATTTCGGAAGCAATTATGGCCTTATTACAAATTAGTGAGCCGGGTCTGAGTGCCGCGCCGCACCAGCGTCGTCTGGCGGCGGGTATTGACTTAGGCACCACCAACTCGCTGGTCGCTACCGTGCGCAGCGGCCAGGCTGAAACGCTGCCTGACCATCAGGGCCGCCATTTACTGCCGTCCGTGGTGCATTACCAGACGCAGGGGCACGTTGTGGGCTATGATGCGCGCGACCGCGCCGCGCAGGACCCCGCAAATACCGTCAGCTCCGTTAAACGCATGATGGGCCGTTCTCTGGCCGACATCACTGCGCGTTATCCGCATTTGCCCTATCAGCTTCAGGCCAGTGAAAACGGCCTGCCGATGATTGCAACGCCTGCGGGCGTGCTGAATCCAGTGCGTATCTCTGCCGATATCCTTAGCGCTCTGAGCGCCCGTGCCAGTGAAGCGCTGGCGGGTGATCTGGACGGCGTGGTGATCACCGTTCCGGCCTATTTCGATGACGCCCAGCGTCAGGGTACCAAAGATGCCGCGCGGCTGGCGGGTCTGCATGTTCTGCGTTTACTGAATGAACCGACCGCGGCGGCGATTGCCTACGGTCTGGATTCCGGCAAAGAGGGCGTGATTGCCGTCTACGATCTCGGCGGCGGCACCTTTGATATTTCCATCCTGCGCTTAAGCCGTGGCGTATTTGAAGTGCTGGCCACCGGCGGGGATTCGGCGCTCGGCGGCGATGATTTCGATCATCTGCTGGCCGATCATTTCCGCGAGCAGGCAAGCCTGACCGACCGCAGCGACGACCGTGTACAGCGTCAGCTTCTCGACGCCGCCATTGCCGTTAAAATCGCGCTGAGCGATGCCGACCGCGTCGCCGTTGAGGTAGCAGGCTGGAAAGGCGAGGTGACCCGCGCACAGTTTAACGATCTCATTTCCGCGCTGGTTAAGCGTACCCTGATGGCCTGCCGTCGCGCCCTGAAAGATGCGGGCGTGGAAGCCGAAGAGGTGCTGGAAGTGGTGATGGTCGGCGGTTCTACCCGCGTACCGCTGGTGCGTGAGCGCGTGGGCGAATTCTTTGGCCGCACGCCGTTGACCTCCATCGACCCGGATAAAGTCGTTGCCATCGGCGCAGCGATCCAGGCGGATATTCTGGTCGGCAACAAACCGGACAGCGAAATGCTGCTGCTGGACGTGATCCCGCTGTCGCTGGGGCTGGAAACCATGGGTGGCCTGGTCGAAAAAGTCATTCCGCGTAATACCACCATTCCGGTGGCCCGCGCGCAGGAATTCACCACCTTTAAAGATGGTCAGACCGCGATGTCCATCCACGTCATGCAGGGCGAGCGTGAGCTGGTGCAGGATTGCCGCTCTCTGGCGCGCTTTGCCCTGCGCGGTATCCCGGCGCTGCCAGCGGGCGGGGCGCATATTCGCGTCACCTTCCAGGTCGATGCCGATGGTCTGCTGAGCGTGACGGCGATGGAAAAATCTACCGGCGTGGAATCGTCCATTCAGGTCAAACCGTCCTACGGGCTGACCGATAGCGAAATCGCCGGCATGATTCAGGACTCCATGAGCTACGCCGCGCAGGATGTCCAGGCGCGGATGCTGGCGGAGCAAAAAGTCGAAGCCGCGCGCGTGCTGGAGAGTTTGACCGGCGCGCTCGCTGCCGATGCCGCGCTGCTAAGCGCCGCAGAGCGTCATGTTATTGACGAGGCCGCAGATGATTTACGCGTTGCAGCCGAAGGCGATGATACTGACGCAATAGAACAAGCCATTAAAAATGTTGATAAGCAAACCCAGGAGTTCGCCGCTCGCCGCATGGACCAGTCCGTCCGCAGCGCGCTGAAAGGCCACTCCGTGGACGAGGTTTAATATGCCAAAGATTGTTTTTCTGCCTCATCAGGATCTCTGTCCCGATGGCGCAGTTCTGGAAGCTGAGACTGGCGAAACGATTCTTGACGTTGCCCTGCGCAACGGTATTGAAATCGAACACGCCTGCGAAAAATCGTGCGCCTGCACGACCTGCCACTGCATTGTGCGTGAAGGGTTTGACTCCCTGGCGGAGAGCACGGAAGACGAGGACGACATGCTGGATAAAGCCTGGGGGCTGGAGCCGGAAAGCCGCTTAGGCTGCCAGGCGCTCGTCACCGATGACGATCTGGTAGTCGAGATCCCTCGCTACACCATTAACCACGCGCGGGAGCATTAAGATGGGATTGAAGTGGACCGACAGCCGCGAAATCGGCGAGGCGCTGTATGACAGCCGTCCGGATCTCGATCCGAAAAGCGTGCGTTTTACCGATCTGCATCAGTGGATCTGCGAACTGTACGATTTCGATGACGATCCAAACGCATCCAATGAAAAAATTCTGGAGGCGATTCTGCTAGTCTGGTTAGATGAAGCAGAATAAGTTGTCGGGCTGCCTTCGGGCGGCCCTTTTGCATACATGGGCTAATAAAAAAGGATAAAACGATGACAACCGACGCCATGAAAATTACGCTTTCCACGCAGCCCGCCGATGCGCGCTGGGGTGAGAAAGCCGCTTACAGCATCAACAATGACGGCATTTCCCTGCACCTGAACGGTAAAGATGACTTGGGCCTGATCCAGCGTGCGGCGCGTAAAATCGACGGGCTGAGCATTAAACACGTCCAGCTGGCTGGCGAAGGCTGGGATGCAGATCGCAGTTGGGCCTTCTGGCAGGGCTATAAAGGGCCGAAGGGCAGCCGTAAAGTGGAGTGGGCGACACTGGAAGCCGCAGAGCAGAAAGAGCTGGATAGCCGTCTGAAAATCATCGACTGGGTGCGCGATATTATCAATGCCTCAGCCGAAGAGGTTGGCCCTGAGCAACTGGCTCAGCGTGCGGTGGACCTCCTGTCCGGCGTGGCGGGCGAGCAGGTCTCTTATCGTATTACCAAAGGTGAAGATCTGCGCGAGCAGAATTACCTCGGTCTGCATACCGTGGGCCGCGGTTCCGACCGTCAGCCGGTGCTGCTGGCGCTCGACTTTAACCCAACGGGCGATAAAAACGCCCCGGTTTACGCCTGTCTGGTAGGTAAAGGCATCACTTTTGACACCGGCGGCTACAGCCTGAAACCGAGCGCCTTTATGGACTCGATGAAATCCGACATGGGCGGCGCGGCGCTGGTGACCGGGGCGCTGGCATTCGCTATTCAGCGTGGTCTCAACAAGCGCGTGAAACTGTACCTGTGCTGCGCTGATAACATGGTCAGCGGTAACGCATTTAAGCTGGGCGATATCATTCATTATCGTAACGGCAAAACCGTTGAAGTGATGAATACCGACGCCGAAGGCCGCCTGGTGCTGGCAGACGGCCTGATTGACGCCGCGGCGCAGAAGCCGGAGCTATTGATTGATGCTGCAACCCTGACCGGGGCAGCGAAAACCGCGCTGGGTAATGACTACCACGCGCTGTTCAGCTTTGACGATGCGCTGGCAAACCGTCTGCTGACGAGCGCGCAGGCGGAGAATGAGCCGTTCTGGCGTCTGCCGCTGGCCGAGTTCCACCGTAGCCAGTTGCCGTCAAACTTTGCCGAGCTGAACAATACCGGCAGCGCCACCTATCCGGCAGGCGCAAGTACCGCCGCCGGGTTCCTGTCGCACTTTGTGGAAAATTATCAGCAGGGCTGGCTGCATATCGACTGCTCTGCGACCTACCGCAAAGGCGCAGTGGAACAGTGGGCTGCAGGTGCGACTGGCCTGGGCGTGCGCACCCTTGCGAATTTGCTGATCGCAGAGTAAATCGTGTGGCGGGGGCGTGTCGCTTACCCGCCTTACCCACTGTTATGGCAGGTGGCGCATTGCGCTTTGCTTACCTCCCCAGCGAACCGTAGGCCGGGTAAGCGAAGCGCCACCCGGCATTTTTGAAGTAGCGAGCTTATGTCTGACACAAAAAACGAATTAGAAACCCTGCTGGAGCAGGCTGCGACCGAACCGGCACACCGTCCGGCATTTTTTCGTACCCTGCTGGAATCGACCGTCTGGGTGCCAGGAACGGCTGCCGAAGGTGAAGCCGTAGTTGCGGATAGCGCGCTGGATCTTCAGCACTGGGAAAAAGACGATGGAACCTCTGTGGTGCCCTTCTTTTCCTCATTGCAGGCGCTACAGCAGGCGGTCACCGCAGAACAGGCTTTTGTTGTGATGCCAGTGCGCACATTGTTTGAGATGACGCTCGGCGAAACGCTGTTCCTCAATGCCAAACTGCCCACCGGGAAGGAGTTTACCCCGCGTGAAATCAGTCATCTGATTGCGGACGAAGGCAACCCGCTCAGCACGCAGCAGGTGCTGGAAGGGGGAACGTCGCTTCTGTTATCCGAAGTCGCGGAACCACCCGCCCAGATGATCGACTCACTGATTACCCTGTTTAAAACCCTGAAAACGGTGAAACGTGCCTTTGTTTGCTCGATCAAAGAAAGCGCGGATCAGCAGCCAAACCTGCTGATTGGTATTGAAGCGGAAGGGGATATCGAAGAGATTATCCACGCTGCCGGTAGCGTGGCGAGCGATACGCTGCCCGGCGATGAGCCTGTCGATCTTTGTCAGGTCACGGAAGGTGAAAAGGGCATCAGCCACTTTATGCTGGCGCATATCACGCCGTTCTACGAAAAGCGCTGGGGCAGTTTCCTGCGTGATTTTAAACAGAACCGGATTATTTGAATGGAAAGCCGCCCCGAAGGGCGGCACAGACTGTTGACAAACGTGATACCGTGGAATTTTGCCCGGTGGCGCTGCGCTTACCGGGCCTACGTTTATGGTGTAACTTGCTGATATTGTAGATTTTCGTAGGCCGGGTAAGGCGAAGCCGCCACCCGGCAAAACGGCGTGCACAATAGCCAAACAGGTTTGTCATCAACCTCAGCCGCCCTGAAGGGCGGCATCCACGCGAATCTGCGTTTTACTCCGTTGCCTCCAGCAGCAGTAAATCAATTAGCAGCACCAGATTCGATTCAAACGAAGTGATCGCGGCTGCTTCAGCCGCAAAATGCACCGCTTCGTCATACAGCGCGAAATGCAGATCCGCCATGGCAGCCAGGCTATTCGCCGAGGCGCGGGTAAACGCCACCACCGTCATGCCGACATTCCTGGCGATCCTTGCTTTATCCAGCACCTGCTCGGTTTCCCCGCTACGCGAAACGGCGATAAACACCTGATAGCGTGCGGCGTTGCTGAGAAAAATATTGCGGCTGTCGCCGGGGCCGGAAATAAACGCCGCTTTACCCAGTACCTGTAATTTTTTGGTCAGGTATTCCGCGAAGAGATAAGAAAACCCCGCGCCGTAAAGAAAAAAGCTCTCTTTATCGCGCAAAAGAGCAGAGAACCGCTGGCGTTTCTCCATGCTGACCCAGCGAAAGGTCTGCTGATAGTTGGCGACAAAGCGCGCAAACAGCTCCGGCAGATGATCAACCGTGTCAGGGGACGGCTCACGGATATGCGGGGTGTCAGACAAGAGTTGCTTACAATGCCAGATAAACTCGCTGTAGCCGCTAAAGCCCAGCTTCTGACACAACCGTACAATCGTCGCGGTGGAGACATAGGTTCTTTTTGCCAGTTCCCGCACCGTGATATGGCCGACCAGCAAGGGATGCTCCGTCAGGTGCGCCAGAGCACGGTATTCCGCGCGGGTTAATAATTCCCCGCGCGAAAGCAGGGAGGCCAGCCGATTATCCATTACTATGCGGGTTCAACCGGCAAATCGGCGCGTGCGCCCCATTCGCTCCAGGAGCCGTCATAGAGCTTCACATCATTGACGCCAAGCGTTGTCAGGGCCAACACGACCACCGCCGCCGTAACGCCGGAGCCGCAGCTGGCGATGATGGGCTTTCTCAGGTCAACGCCCTGGCCCGCAAATATCTCGCTCAGCTCATCGGTCGTTTTCAGCTCGCCGTTGACCACCAGATCGTTCCACGGCACGTTAAGTGCACCGGGAATATGACCGCGGCGCAGACCGGGCCGCGGTTCATCCGCTTCAGCGTTAAAACGGGCGGCGGGACGCGCATCGACCAGTTGCGCCGTCCTCTCATGGCTGACCAGCATCACGTCGGTCAGTCTTTTTACCGCCTCACTGTCATATTCCGCTTCAAACTCGCCTTCGGACACGCTGGCAACCCCTGACTCCAGCGGGAGATCGTCGCGCAACCAGCCAACCAGCCCTCCGGCCAGAATCGAGACGTGCTGAGCGCCAAACGTGCGCAGCATCCACCATGCGCGCGGCGCAGAGAACAGGTTGCCGTCGTCGTAAACCACCAGATGCTTATCTTTACTCACGCCAAGCTCGCGCATGGCAACCGCAAAGGCTTCCGGGCGCGGCATCATATGGGGCAGGGGGTTGGTATGATCGGAAAGCGCTTCAATATCAAATGAAATCGCGCCGGGGATATGCCCGGCGCGATACTCTTCCACTACGTCACGATCGGTCACTCCCGGAGGTGCCATTCGGGCGTCAATAATCTGGATTTCAGGATCCGCAGCGTGTTCAGTCAGCCAGTCGGCCGCGACAAAAAATGAAGTGGACATGCTTGCCTCCGTTGTATTCATCATCTCTGAATTGTCGGTGTTTTTTCTCACGCCGACAAGCAAGCCCACGGCGAAATTATTTGATCGCCTCCCCATTTTGCCAGGCTTGTTGCAGTTGCGGCCAGTAATCGCGGTTGGCCTCGATCATATCATCGAGGATCGCCTTCGCATGCTGCATGGTCGGAACGGTACGGTTCAGCGTAAAAGCCTGAAGCGCTTTCTCATAGCTTCCCTCAATCGTCGCCTCCACCAGCAACTGTTCTGAAGCAAGTTGCTGCATCAGCAGCGTCTGGTGAAACAGCGGCACTGCGCCCATTCTGACCGGCTCCGGCCCTTCGCTGGTGATATAAGCAGGCACTTCGACCATTGCATCATAAGGCAGGTTAGCAATCGCGCCCTTATTCTCGACGATAACCAAATGGCGCTGGCGCAGATCGAAAGCCAGCGAGCAGGCGACATCAACGATAAACGCTCCGTGCACGCCGACGTGAAACGCATCCGGCAAGATCCCGCTGCGCTTATACTCTTCGGCGGCGGCGAACAGCTTTTTCTCGCGCCCGTTCATCACTTCATTCGCGCGGGTGTAATTCGGATCCTGATGCTCCACGATGTCATTGGGCATCAAATAATATTGCAGATACGGATTCGGCAGATACTCGGGGAAATGATCCATAATCGGCTTAATGTTGCGCCAGGTTTTCACCCACGATGGATCGGCATGCTGTGGATCGGTTTGCGCCGCATCCTCGGTCAGCAGACCGAAACCGGAAATATGACGACGCAGTTCAGGCAGGCGATCTTCGCCATCCACCAGTACGCGCGTAAACCAGCCGAAGTGGTTGAGACCAAAATAATCCACCTGCAATTTATGCCTGTCCACGCCGAGGATCGCGCCCATATTGCGCATTGCCGCTACCGGCATGTCGCAAATGTTCAGCACCCGGGCATTAGGCCGCAGGCGGCGCACGCCTTCAGCGACAATCGCCGCCGGGTTTGAATAGTTCACAATCCATGCTTTTTTATCGGCATAGCGTTCCGCCATGTCGATCAGTTCGACCATCGGCAGGATAGTGCGCAGCCCGTAGGCCAGCCCACCTGGTCCACAGGTTTCCTGACCCACCACACCGTGTTTCAGCGGGATTTTTTCATCCTGTTCGCGCATCTTGTACTGGCCGACGCGCATCTGGGCAAAAACAAAATGCGCGCCGCTGAAGGCGGTTTCTGGATCGCCGGTGACGGTAAATTTAATCGACTGACTGTGATCGCGGATGACTTTTTCTACTACCGGCGCAATGGTATTCTGCCGGGCTTCATCAATGTCGTAGAGGCGAATTTCAGCCAGCGGGAAATCCTCCAGCCGCATCATCAGACTTTTGACGATGCCAGGGGTGTAGGTGCTACCACCGCCCGCGATGGATAAAATAAATGGGGGTTTCAACATTTTTGCCTCCTTCAGAGTACCGACTCAACGGCCTCGCGCATTTTTTTCACATGCAGCCCGTAGACTACCTGAACGTTATTGCCTTGTTTGATGACGCCTTTCGCACCGGTGGCCTTCAGACGCGGCTCGTCGATGGTGGCGACGTCTTTGACCGTGACGCGCAGGCGGGTGTAGCAGTTATCGACGACGTCGATATTCTCGCGTCCGCCCAGCCCGGCGATAATCGCTTCGCCAAGTCCGTCATTCTGGCCTTTTGCCTGGTAATCCTGCTTGCTGTACAGGCGCGTCTCCTGCTCCTCTTCCTCACGCCCCGGCGTTTTCATATCGAAATGACGGATCAGGAAGCGGAAGACCACGAAATAGAGCACCGACATAATCAGCCCCACCACGATGTACATCGGCCAGTTGGATTTCTCCGTGCCGAGCGGCAGGTTGTAAAGCACGAAATCGATAATGCCGTTTGCGCCGATGGCATGAACGCCCAGCAGATAAAACAGCATCATGCCGATGCCGGTCAGTACGGCGTGGACCACAAACAGCATCGGCGCGACAAACAGGAAGGAAAACTCGATAGGCTCCGTGACGCCGACCAGCATCGAGGTCAGCGCGGCAGGGATCAGAATCGCTTTTGCCGCCGCTTTACGCTCCGGTCTGGCGGTGACGTACATCGCCAGCGCGGCGGCGGGCAGACCAAACATCTTACTGATGCCGCGCGCGTCCCAGACCACGGTGCTGCTTAATTGCTTAACGTTCGGGCAGGCCATTTCAGCGAAGTAAATATTACGCGCGCCTTGATACATCGCCCCGCAAACATCTGAGGTGCCGCCCAGTTCGGTATACAGAAAAGGGGTATAGACCAGATGATGCAGGCCGGTAGGCACCAGAATACGTTCAAGAAAACCATAAATGGCGACGCCAAAGGCACCCGAGCTTTTAATCAACAACGCCAGCGTGCTGATGCCCTGCTGGGCGAACGGCCAGATTTCGCTCATCACCACGCCGAGAACAATCGACACCGGCAGCATGATAATGGCGACAAAACAGTGACCGGAGTAAATCGCCATCGCCCCGGAAAACTGCACCCCGGAATAGCGGTTATAAAGGTAGCCGGAAAGCGCGCCGGTCAGGATCCCGGCAAACACGCCCATCTCCAGCACCTGCACGCCCAGCACCATACTTTGCCCGGCGGCGCGCATCTGCTCGGCGGGAGCCAGCGCGCCCTGAAGCTGTAACGTCACGTTCATGGCGTTGATAAACACCACAAACGTCACCAGGCCGATCAGTGCCGCATAGCCCTTATCCCGCGTGGCAAGGCCGATGGGAATGCCCACCGCAAACACCAGCGCCAGATTGACCAGCACCGACACGGCGGATTTGGCAATAAGTTGCCCGATGCTCTGCACCAGTGGATAGCCGAGAAAAGGCAGGTATTCGGCCAGATTACCGTTACCCAGAATGTTACCAAAGGCGATAAACAACCCGACGATAGGTAAGATGAGTACCGGGCCGTAAAGTGACTTGCCGAAGTTTTGTAGGGCGTTAACGGCTCGTTTCATACTTTTCCCTCTGTTATGGAACCGCTCGATAGTACTAACGTAGCAGTCTGTCAGGCTGTTAATTCATCTATCTGATTGTTTTAAAAACAAATGACGTCCGATGTAACATGTTACTTTCCAGAGTGTGAGTGATGTAACAACCTGCAATAGCAAAAAATATCTTGCGATAAAGATTCAACAACCATTATTCGGACTTTTGTATTCCTGAAAGTCGCGCATAATATTGTCAACCGTGATTGACGGCTTTTCGGCCAGGGATTAATAAATGAAACAGTTCCGCCTGACGGCACTAACGCTTACGCTGGTGGCCGCCTTCAGCCTTGCTGGATGCTATGACAATAATAAAACTCAGGCGGCGGCTCCGGCAGCCGCGTCGACCTCAACGACAGAGCAGGCGAAAACGCCACCGGCAAAACCGGATGCTGAACAGCTTAAAAAACTGGCGGCGCAAAGTCAGGGCAAGGCGCTGAATTTGCTGGATGCTTCTGAAGTTCAGCTTGAAGGTGCCGCGACGCTGGTGCTCACATTCTCTATCCCCCTCGATCCCGAGCAGGATTTTTCCCGCACCGTCCATCTGGTCGATAAAAAAGAGGGCAAGGTTGACGGCGCGTGGGAACTGGCTCCTAATCTGAAAGAACTGCGTTTGCGCCATCTGGAGCCAAACCGCAACCTGGTGCTCACTGTCGATGCGGGTGTCACCGCGCTCAACAAAGCGACCTTCGGCAAATCTTTTGAGAAAGCCATCACCACGCGTAATATTCAGCCGTCTGTCGGCTTTGCCAGCCGTGGTTCGCTGCTGCCGGGCAAAGTGGTTGAAGGCCTGCCGGTCATGGCGCTGAACGTTGATAACATCGACGTTAATTTTTTCCGCGTGAAACCTGAATCGCTGGCGGCTTTCGTTAGCCAGTGGGAATATCGCAGCTCGCTGTCAAACTGGGAATCGGATGAACTGCTGAAGATGGCCGACCTGGTCTATACCGGGCGTTTCGACCTCAATCCGGCCAAAAATACCCAGGAAAAACTGATGCTGCCGCTTGGCGACATCAAACCGTTACAGCAGGCGGGCGTTTATATTGCGGTCATGAATCAGGCCGGGCATTACAGTTACAGCAATGCCGCCACGCTGTTTACGCTGAGCGATATCGGCCTCTCGACCCACCGCTACCATAACCGGCTGGAAGTCTTTACTCAGAGCCTGGAAAACGGCGCTTTGCAGTCCGGCGTAGAGGTTATGCTGCTGAATGAAAAAGGGCAAACCCTGGCGCAGGCCACCAGCGACAGTCACGGTCGCACTACGCTGCAAAGTGAAAAAGCCGGAGCGTTGCTGCTGGCGCGTAAAGACGGGCAGACCACCTTGCTGGATCTTAATCTCCCGGCGCTGGATCTGGCCGAGTTTAAAATCGCCGGCGACCCGGGTTTTAGTAAACAATTTTTCATGTTTGGCCCTCGCGATCTCTATCGCCCGGGCGAAACGGTGATCCTCAACGGCTTACTGCGTGACAGCGACGGTAAAGCGCTGGCCGATCAGCCGGTTAAGCTGGAAGTCATCAAGCCTGACGGACAAGTGATCCGCACGGTAGTGAGCAAGGCGGAAAACGGGCTATATCGCTTTAACTACCCGCTGGAAAGCACGGCGGCAACCGGGATGTGGCACATTCGCGCCAATACCGGCGATAACCAGCCGCGCCTGTGGGATTTCAACGTTGAAGATTTTATGCCGGAACGGATGGCGCTGAATCTGACCGCGCAAAAAACCCCGCTGGCCCCGGCCGATAGCGTTAATTTTGACGTGGTTGGCTATTATCTGTACGGCGCACCGGCGGCGAGCAACACCCTACAGGGCAAACTGTTCCTGCGCCCGCTGCGTGAGGCGGTTGAAGCTCTGCCTGGCTTCCAGTTCGGCGATGTCAGCGAAGATAACCTCTCGCGCACGCTGGATGAGGTCAACCTGAAGCTGGATGCGAAAGGTCGCGGACAGGTGAGCACTGAGAGCCAGTGGCAGGAAGTGCATTCGCCGTTGCAGGTACTGCTTCAGGCCAGCCTGCTGGAATCCGGTGGTCGTCCGGTCACCCGTCGTGCCGAACAGGCTATCTGGCCGGCGGATACACTGCCGGGTATCCGCCCTCAGTTTGCCAGCAAATCCGTATATGACTATCGCACCGACGCTACCGTCACTCAGCCGGTGGTTGAAGAAAACAGCAACGCGGCGTTTGATATTGTCTACGCCAATGCGCAAGGGCAGAAAAAAGCGGTTTCAGGGTTGCAGGTTCGCCTGATCCGCGAACGCCGCGACTACTACTGGAACTGGTCCGAAAGCGAAGGTTGGGCATCGCAGTTCGATCAGAAAGATCTGGTGGAAGGCGAACAGTCGCTGGATCTGGCCGCAGATGCCACTGGCAAAGTCAGCTTCCCGGTCGAATGGGGTTCTTATCGTCTGGAAGTGAAAGCGCCGAATGACACGGTCAGCAGCGTGCGCTTCTGGGCCGGTTACAGCTGGCAGGATAATAGCGATGGCACTGGCTCAGCACGTCCGGATCGCGTGACCATGAAGCTGGACAAAGCCTTCTATAAACCGGGCGACAGTATTAAGCTGCATATCGCCGCGCCTGCCGCCGGGAAAGGCTATGCGATGGTTGAGTCCAGTGAAGGGCCGCTGTGGTGGCAGGAAATTGACGTTCCCGCCGACGGTATGGACCTCACTATTCCCATCGATAAAAACTGGAACCGTCACGATCTCTATCTGAGTACGCAGGTGGTTCGTCCCGGCGATAAATCCCGCTCGGCCACGCCGAAACGCGCCGTTGGCATTCTGCACCTGCCGATGGGCGATGAAAATCGTCGTCTGAATATTGCGCTGGATAGCCCGGACAAAATGCGTCCTAACCAGCCGCTGACGGTGAAAGTGAAAGCCAGCGTGAAAGAGGGGACGCTGCCGAAACAGGTTAACGTCCTGCTCTCCGCGGTAGATAGCGGCGTGCTGAACATTACTGACTATGTGACGCCGGATCCGTGGAAAGCCTTCTTCGGCCAAAAACGCTATGGCGCGGATATTTACGATATCTACGGTCAGGTCATTGAAGGGCAGGGGCGTCTTGCCAGCCTGCGATTTGGTGGTGACGGTGACGAACTTAACCGTGGGGGTAAACCGCCGGTTAATCACGTTAACATCATCGCTCAGCAGGCACAGCCAGTGGTGCTGGATGACAACGGTGAAGGTACGGTCACGCTGCCCATTGGCGATTTTAACGGTGAACTGCGCGTGATGGCGCAGGCGTGGACGACGGAAGACTTTGGCAGCAGCGAAGATAAAGTGGTGGTTGCCGCGCCGGTGATTGCCGAAATCAATATGCCGCGCTTTATCGCCAGCGGCGATGCTTCTCGTCTGACGCTGGACGTCACTAACCTGACCGATAAACCGCAAACGCTCAACGTCGCCCTTAAAACCAGCGGCCTGCTAACCCTGGAAGGTGCGCAGCCGAAGCCGCTGAAAATCGATCCAGGCGTGCGCGTTACGCTGTTCGTGCCGGTGAGTGCGCAGGAGGGTTATGGCGAGGGGGAAATTGATGCCACCATCAGCGGCGTTAACCTGCCGGGTGAAAATCTGCCGCCGATGCAAAAACAGTGGAAACTTGGCGTGCGTCCGGCTTTCACGGCACAAACCGTGAATATGGGTACCGTGCTTCAGGCGGGTGAAAGCTGGCAGATACCGGCGGGTGCGCTCCAGAACTTCTCGCCGGCGACCCTGCAGGGCCAGTTGCTGCTGAGCGGTAAACCGCCGCTGAATCTGGCGCGCTATATCCGTGAGTTGAAAGCTTATCCTTACGGTTGCCTTGAGCAGACCACCAGCGGCCTTTTCCCGTCGCTTTATACCAGCGCCGCGCAGTTGAAAACGCTGGGTATTAAAGGCGACAGCGATGAACAACGCCGTGCCGCGATTGACCTTGGCATCTCCCGCCTGCTGCAAATGCAGCGCGCAGACGGCGGTTTTGCCCTGTGGGATAAAGAGGGTCAGGAAGAGTACTGGCTTACCGCTTATGTGATGGATTTCCTCGTTCGCGCCAGCGAACAGGGGTATAGCGTTCCGGCAGAGGCGATGAGCAAAGGCAACAACCGTTTGCTGCGCTATCTCCAGGAGCCGGGGCTGATGACCATTCGCTACAGCGATAACGCTCAGGCGAGCCGCTTTGCGGCGCAGGCTTACGCCGCGCTGGTGCTGGCACGTCAGCAGAAAGCGCCGTTGGGTGCACTGCGTGAAATCTGGGATCGTCATGAACAGGCGGCCTCTGGTCTGCCGCTGTTGCAGCTCAGCATCGCGCTGAAAGCGATGGGCGATGCACCGCGCAGCGAGCAGGCGCTTCAACTGGCGATGAAAACGCCGCGGACCAACAATCACGTCTGGGTGGCAGACTACGGCAGCGTGCTGCGCGATGACGCCATGATGCTGACGCTGTTGAAAGAAAACAATCTGCTGCCAGATCAGCAAAACCGTCTGCTGACAACGCTTTCGGAAGAGGCATTTGGTCAGCGCTGGCTTTCAACGCAGGAAACCAACGCCCTGTTCCTTGCCGCCAGAGGATTACAGGATCTGCCGGGTAACTGGCAGGCGCAAACCTCGCTTGATGCGCAGCCGCTCAGCGCCGATAAAGCGCAGGTGCGGAATGTGACGGCCGATCAGCTATCGGCGCTTCAGGTGACCAACACCGGTAGCCAGCCGCTGTGGCTGCGTCTGGACAGCACGGGCTATCCTGAATATGCGCCCGCGCCGTCAAGTAATGTGCTGCATATTGAACGCCATATCTATGACACCAAAGGGCAGACGAAATCACTGAGCGCGCTGCGTAGCGGCGATCTGGTACTCGTCCAGCTTGAAGTGACGGCCAGCCAGAACGTGCCGGACGCGCTGGTGGTCGATCTGCTGCCTGCGGGCCTGGAGCTGGAAAACCAGAACCTTGCCAACAGCAGCGCCAGCCTTGAAGATAATGCTACAGAAGTACAGGCATTGGTCACGCAAATGCAGCAGGCGGATATTCAGCACGTTGAATTCCGCGACGATCGCTTTGTGGCGGCAGTGGCGGTGAATGAAGGGCAGCCGGTGACGCTGGTTTATCTGGCGCGTGCGGTAACGCCGGGGACCTATCAGCTGCCTGCGCCGCAGGTGGAATCCATGTATGTTCCCCAGTGGCGCGCCACCGGAACGACGAATGGACCGCTAATCGTCACGCCATAATATGCCTGCACTGCGTAAAATAAAGACCCGCTGGCTCTGGCTGGCGGGTTTTCCATTGATGCTGTGGCTGGCGGTCTTCACTGCCGATCGCCTGTGGCCGTTGCCGTTAAAAGAGGTTACCCCTGCACGCGTGGTGGTGGCGGAAGACGGCACGCCACTGTGGCGCTTTGCCGATGCTGATGGGATCTGGCGTTATCCGGTTACCCCGGAGGAGGTCTCGCCGCGCTATATCGAGGCGCTGCTGCAATATGAAGACCGCTGGTTCTGGAAACATCCTGGCATTAACCCGCTGGCGATACTCCGTGCTGCCTGGCAGGATCTCACCTCTGGGCATGTCGTCTCTGGCGGCAGCACCCTCACCATGCAGGTGGCGCGCTTGCTTGACCCGCATCCGCGTACCTTTGGCGGCAAGATCCGCCAGGTCTGGCGCGCCCTGCAACTGGAATGGCACCTGTCAAAACGCGATATCCTTACGCTTTATCTCAACCGTGCGCCGTTTGGCGGTACGCTACAGGGTGTTGGCGCGGCCAGCTGGGCCTATCTTGGAAAAGCCCCGGCACAGCTCAGCTATTCGGAAGCCGCGCTATTAGCCGTATTACCGCAGGCCCCCAGCCGCCTGCGCCCGGATCGCTGGCCGGAACGCGCTCAGGCGGCGCGGGACAAAGTCCTTGAACGGATGCTCACCCAGGGCGTCTGGCCCGCGGCGCACGTAAAAGAGGCGCAGCAGGAGCCGGTCTGGCTGTTCCCCCGCCAGATGCCGCAGCTGGCCCCGCTGTTTTCGCGCCGGGTGCTGGCGAAAAGTAAGCAGGATAAAATTGTCACTACCCTCGACGCGACGTTGCAGCGACAGATGGAGGAGCTGGCGATGAACTGGAAATCGCGCCTGCCGCCGCGCAGTTCGCTGGCAATGATCGTTGTCGATCATACCAACATGAAAGTGCGTGGCTGGGTAGGCTCGGCAGATATCAATGATGACAGCCGCTTTGGGCATGTGGACATGGTCGCAGCGATCCGATCGCCGGGATCGGTGCTTAAACCCTTTGTTTATGGAATGGCGATGGATGAGGGGCTGATCCATCCGGCGTCGTTGCTTCAGGACGTGCCGCGTCGGGTCGGTGACTATCGTCCCGGTAACTTTGACAGCGGGTTCCATGGTCCGGTCAGCATGAGCGACGCGCTGGTCCGTTCGCTGAACCTGCCCGCCGTTCAGGTGCTGGAAGCCTACGGGCCGAAACAGTTTGCCGCCCGGCTGCGCAATGCCGGACTACCGTTGATCCTGCCTGCAAACGCCCAGCCTAACCTGTCGCTGATCCTCGGCGGCGCGGGGGCCAGGCTGGAAGATATCACCGCCGCGTACAGCGCTTTTGCCCGTCACGGCAAAGCGGGCCGCCTGCGTCTGCTGCCGGACGATCCGCTGATCGAGCGACCGCTACTGTCGCCGGGGGCCGCGTGGATCATTCGTCGCATCCTCGGCGGAGAAGAGCAACCTCTGCCAGATGGCTCCTTGCCCCGCGTCGCACCACTGGCCTGGAAAACCGGCACCAGCTACGGCTACCGCGATGCCTGGGCGATTGGCTTAAATGCCCGTTATACCATCGGCATCTGGACCGGACGTCCGGACGGGACGCCGGTGGCCGGCCAGTTTGGTTTCGCCAGCGCGGTGCCGCTGCTTAATCAACTTAATAATATTTTGCAATCGTGTCCCGTCACCTCGGGAGAACGTGTGCCGGTCGATCCGCGCCCGTCATCGGTCAGCGCCGCCACGATTTGCTGGCCCGGAGGCCAGGCATTGCCCGCCGGTGATACCAACTGCCGCCGCCGCCTGGCAACCTGGCTGCTGGATCACAGCCAGCCGCCGACGCTGCTGCTGCCAGGTCAGGAAGGCATTCGGGGAATTCGTTTCCCTGTCTGGCTGAATGCTGCCGGACAGCGGGTTGCGGCGGATTGTCCGGACGCCGTGGAAAAAGAGCTTCAGGTCTGGCCGTTGCCGCTGGAGCCATGGCTACCGACAGCGGAGCGCCGCGCCGCGCGTCTTCCGGCGGCTTCCCGCACCTGTCCGCCGCGACAGCAGCAAAACATCCTGCCGCTGGTGCTCTCCGGTGTCCGTGAAGGCGCGGTCATTCGCCATTTGCCAGGCCAGATGACGGTATCGCTGCCGGTTCAGACGACAGGCGGAGAGGGCCGCAGATGGTGGTTTTTAAACGGTGAAGCGCTGAGCGAGGCAGGAAACGTCATCACTCTGCAACTTGAAAAAGTGCAGAGCTATCAGCTTGTGGTGATGGATGACGCAGGGCAGGTCGCGACGGTGACGTTTGAATTACGCTGAAAACAGGCGGAATAAATCAGACTGCTGATAAATGCTCTCCATACAAATAAGAACTATTTCGGTTAAGTTACTTAAAAATTAATAGCTTATGTTTGTTTGACTGTAGTCAAACGCCGTTCATCCGGAAAGCGGCAAAATCGCTTTCATTTATGGATGAAGCGTAATGAGTTCGAAAAATAGCCCACCCGAGGAGTTGTTACCTCATTTAACACGGCGGCATTTCCTCCAGGCCAGTTCCGCCATGATTGCCCTGCCTTTCTTTACCGCGCCAGGCCACGCAGCCAGCGCATCTGTCCAGCCAGCGGCAGAAAGCAGTACCGCTGAGCGCGTGGTCCACACCTGTAGCACCTTCGACTGTGGCGGCAAATGTGACATTCGCGCGCATGTGCAGGATGGTGTTGTTACCCGCATTTCCACGCGCCCGGATGACGCGCTCGACCCGCAAATGCCCATTATGCGCGCCTGCGTGCGTGGTCGCGGCTACCGTAAGTTTGTCTACCATCCGGATCGTCTGAAATACCCGATGAAACGCGTTGGCAAGCGCGGGGAAGGGAAGTTCGAGCGGATTTCCTGGGACGAAGCCACCACGATGATTGCCGATAAGCTGAAAAGCATTACTGCCAAATACGGCCCGGCATCGCGCTATATGCATGTTGGTACCGCCACCTCTGGCGGCACTTTCTCCGGTAATCTTATGGCGCAGCGCCTGCTGAATCTGACGGGGGGCTATCTGGCGAGCTATCACTCGGTCAGTATGGGCAATACCGCCGCCGCCACGCCGTATACCTACGGTGTGGCGGCCAGCGGCAATTCGCTGGACACATTGCTCGACACCAAACTGGTGATCCTCTGGGGACATAATCCAACGGAGACTATCTTTGGTCATACCAACCACTTCTTTCAGCAAATGAAGCAGAACGGAACCCGCTTTATCGTGGTCGATCCGCGCTATTCGGATACCGTCTCGTCGCTGGCCGATCAGTGGATCCCGCTACTGCCTACCACCGATAATGCGCTGATGGATGCGATGATGTACGTCATCATCACCGAGAAGCTGCATGACGAGGCCTTTATTCGTCGTTACACGCTGGGTTTTGATGAAGACTCCATGCCGGAAGGCGTGCCGGCAAACGAATCTCTGGTGGCATACCTCACCGGCGCGAAGGACGGCGTGCATAAAACGCCTGAGTGGGCGGAAGCGATCACCCACGTTCCGGCACAAACCATTCGCCAGCTGGCGCGTGATTACGCCAGTACCAAACCGGCGGCGCTGATTCAGGGCTGGGGTCCGCAGCGTCACAACTGCGGGGAACGTACCGCGCGTGGCTCGACGCTGCTGGCGACTATCACCGGTAACGTCGGCGTAAAAGGCGGCTGGGCGGCGGGCTATGGCGGCTGTGCCAACCGTAAATTCTGCGTCGGGCCAGAAATGCCGGATAACCCGGTCAAAGCCCAAATTTCAGTAATGAACTGGATGCAGGCGGCAGATGACGCCTCTAAAGTCACGCCGCAGGACGGGCTGAAAGAGGCGGAAAAACTCGACAGCAATATTCGCCTGCTGTTTTCGCTGGCCGGTAACTATCTCACCAACCAGAACCCGGATCTGCATCAGGCGGCCCGCCTGCTGGAAGATGAGTCCAAAATAGAATTCATTGTGGCGAGTGATTTGTTCATGACGCCGAGCGCCAAATACGCCGATCTGCTGCTGCCGGAAACCAGCTTTATGGAACGGTGGAATATCGGTGAAACCTGGGGCACTGGCAGCTATCTGGTGCTGTCAGAAAAACTGATCGAGCCTGAGTTTGAACGCCGCTCCGACTACGAGTGGCTGCGTGATGTCGCGGCGAAATTAGGCATCGAAAAAGCGTTCAGTCAGGGACGCGACGAGAAAGCGTGGATCGAACATATCTGGGAGCAAACCCGTCTGGCGATGCCGGATGAGGATCTGCCGGATTTCGCCACCCTGCAAAAAACGCGGCAGCATCTGTTCAAAAGCGAACCCTACATCGCCTTTGAGGACAATATTCGCGATCCAGAAAATCATCCTTTCCCGACGCCATCCGGCAAAATCGAAATTTTTTCAAAGCGGCTGTACGACATGCACCACCCGGAAATTCCGGCGCTGTCGCACTATGTCCCTGCCCATGAAGGGCCAGAAGACGCGCTGAGCGAAAAATATCCGCTACAGATGATTACCTGGAAAGGCAAAAACCGCGCCAACTCCACGCAGTACGCGAACCCCTGGTTGCAGGAAGTGCAGATCCAAAAATTGTGGATCAACCCGCAGGATGCGCAAAAACGCGGCATTAAACAGGGCGACGACGTGCGTATCCATAACGATCGCGGCGTGAGTATTGTGCCGGCAGAAGTGACGCCGCGCATTATTCCCGGCGTGGTGGCAATGCAGGCGGGGGCCTGGTGGCAACCCGATGCACATGGCATCGACCGTGGCGGCTGCGCCAACGTGCTGAGTTCGGCCCGCATTACGGCGCTGGCGAAAGGCAACTCCCATCAAACCATGCTCGTGGAGGTAGCCAAAGCATGAGTCAGTTTAAAGACTATCCGCCGGTGAGCGATAAACAACTGGGCTTTTTTATCGACTCTTCACGCTGCTCGGGCTGCAAAGCCTGTCAGGTCGCCTGCAAAGACAAAAATAACCTGGAAGTGGGCCGCCGTTTCCGTCGCGTCTATGAAGTCACTGGTGGCGGATTTATTCCGACCGGGCAGGGCGGGGTGCAAAACAACGTGTTTGCCTACACGATTTCCATCTCCTGTAACCACTGTGCCGATCCTGTATGCACCAAAAACTGCCCGACCACCGCAATGCACAAGCGTCCGGGCGACGGGATCGTGCGCGTCAATACCGATAAATGCGTGGGCTGTGGCTACTGCGCGTGGTCCTGCCCTTACGGCGCGCCGCAGTTGAATACGCAAACCGGGCAGATGTCCAAATGCGATTTCTGCGTCGATTTACAGGCCAAAGGTGAGCAGCCGGTCTGCGTGGCAACCTGCCCGCTGGGGGCGATTAAGTTCGGTCCCATCGACGAGCTGCGTGCGAAATACGGCAGCGTAGATAGCGTGAAAGGATTACCGGAAGCCAGTATCACGCATCCGAGCCTGGTGATTAAGCCACATCAGGGCGCAGAAAAAGAGGAGCATCGTCATGCATGAGTTACCGTTACTGCTCTTTACGCTGCTACTGCAAGGCTCGGTAGGCGTGACCTTATGGCTGGCGCTGCTGCGTTCGCGTGCCGGCTCCATGCTGCCCGGCGTCGTGCTCGCGTTTGTGATGGCCTGCATTGGCCTGCTGGCCTCAATGCTACATATGGGGTATCCACTGAATGCGCTTAATGCGTTGCGGCACGTTGCCAGCTCCTGGCTCAGCCGCGAGGTGGTCTTTGCCTCTCTCTACCTCGCCGTACTGGGGTTGAGCGGCCTGTTGATGATTGTCCGCAAGCCGGGCGGGAACCTGCTACTGCCACTGGCGGCAGTGTTTGGCATCATTGACGTGTATTGCATGGGGCAGATTTACATGCATACCTCGGTGATCACCTGGCAACACGTCAATACGCTGTTTCTGTTCTACGGCACCGCTGGTATCGTTGGCTCGGTGCTAATCGCATTGATGGCGTTGAAAGGGCGCTGGACCTGCTTACCACCACTGGCGAAGTACGCTGTAGTGGTAGTGGCTATCATGGTCCTGGCCCGGTTGCTGGTCCAGCCACTGTGGTTTAACGCTATCATGGACGCCAGCCAGCAGATCGTCACGCTTCCTCATGCGCCGTTAGTGCGCCTGCAACAGCTACACGATGTGTATATTGCAGGCTGGGTTGTATCGGTGGTGGGCCTTTTTTGCTTCGCTGTCGGCGGCCTGAGAAAAGCCAAGGGCGCGCTCATTCTCGGAAGCCTGCTGCTGGTGATTGCAGAAGTGATCCTGCGCTTTGTCTTTTTTAGCATCGGCTAACCGTGCGTTTCTTACTGGCACAACATCAGGAGGCACCGGCGATCGGTGCCTCCTGCACGCATCATTTTCTGCAACGTTCTTCCTGCCAGGCTTGCGTGGATGTCTGCCCCGTACAGGCGTTGACGTTTGTTGAAGGGAAGGTAACGCTTGCCAGTGAACGCTGCCTGCACTGTGGGGATTGTCTCTTTACCTGCCCCTGCGAAGCCATTCACGGTATTGCCGCGCCGTCCCGCCATTACCGCGAGGATGCGCTGGTTGCGCCGCTGTCTCTTCAGCCTGCGGGCACGGCGGAACTGTTAATCTGGCATCGTCTTTATCACATTCGTGCCGTTGCCTGCGATGTCGATGCGCAGCCCGGCTGGGCGCTGGCGGTGGCGCGTCTGAATCTGGTGCTACAGCGCTATCAGGAGCCAGTCTGGCGTCTGCACCCGCCTGCGGCTACCGGGGTTAACGTAACGAGGCGGGCATTGTTTCAGGCGCGTGAAGCGTCAGTGAATTGTGCCAGCGTGCCGACGGGAAAGCGTCGTTTACGCCAGCTTTATCCGCAATTTAGCGAGACGATCCCGGTCGTTGACCGCCAGCGCTGCTATCTTTGCGGGGCCTGTACACGCGTTTGTCCGGAAACGGCATTACGCCTGACAGGGAATTTTTTTGAGATTGAATCAGCACGTTGTACCGACTGCAAAAATTGCCAGGCGGTTTGTCCCTCTCAGGCCATTACGCTTGAGGCCGGGCCGCGCAGTGAACCCCTGAGCCAGCAAGCGCTGTTTACCGTGCGATGCCCGAACTGCCAGCGTGCTTTTGCCTCCTGGGAGAGTGAGAACGGCTTATGCCCGCTTTGCCGCCAGCATCAGCACGGTATGCGCCGCACTTGTTGCTAAAACTCATTTTATTTTAAAAAAATGTTATCTTCATCCATAGGCAACGTTACAGTTGCTCATTATAATTCGCGCTCCTGGATCCCGCGCGATGTGCAACGGCAGAACAACAAACAGAGGTTATCATGGCTATTGAACGTACTTTTTCCATCATCAAACCGAACGCGGTGGCAAAAAACGTTATTGGCAGCATCTTTGCTCGTTTTGAAACAGCAGGTCTGAAAATTGTCGGTACCAAAATGCTGCATCTCACCTCTGAGAAAGCGGGTGGATTTTATGCTGAGCATCAGGGTAAACCTTTCTTCGACGGCCTGGTTTCTTTTATGACGTCCGGCCCGATCGTGGTTACCGTGCTGGAAGGTGAAGACGCTGTGCGCCGTCATCGTGAAATTCTTGGTGCCACCAACCCGGCGAACGCGCTGGCGGGCACCCTGCGTGCGGATTACGCAGACAGCCTGACCGAAAATGGCACCCACGGCTCCGACTCTGTCGAGTCCGCTGAACGTGAAATCGCTTACTTCTTCGGCGAAGGCGAAGTGTGCCCGCGTACCCGCTAATCCCTCTCTTTACACTTTATTTCACGAATGTCGCGCGCAGGCGTGGCATCTGTGCAGCATAATTTGTACAATGCAGCGCCCCCGTATAACGGGGCGTTTCTTTTTCAACCCTCCAGGGGCCATAACGTGTAATAACGAGGCCGGATTAAATTATGTCAGAACTTAATGTCACGCCTGAGATCGCCATCCCGGCGGTTACCAATAAAGATGGAAAAATTAACCTGCTGGATCTCAACCGTCAGCAGATGCGCGAGTTTTTTAAAGACTTAGGCGAGAAACCCTTCCGCGCCGATCAGGTGATGAAGTGGATGTACCACTATTGCAGCGACAACTTTGATGATATGACGGATATCAACAAGGTGCTGCGCAACAAGCTTAAAGAGGTCGCGGAAATCCGCGCCCCGGAAGTGGTTGAAGAACAGCGTTCTTCCGATGGCACGATTAAATGGGCAATTGCCGTTGGCGATCAGCGCGTCGAGACGGTCTATATTCCGGAAGACGATCGCGCGACGCTGTGCGTCTCCTCACAGGTTGGCTGTGCGTTAGAGTGTAAATTCTGCTCCACCGCTCAGCAGGGCTTTAACCGCAATCTGCGCGTGTCGGAAATTATCGGTCAGGTCTGGCGCGCGGCGAAAATTGTCGGCGCGATGAAAGTCACCGGTACACGTCCTATCACCAACGTCGTCATGATGGGGATGGGAGAGCCGCTGCTTAACCTGACTAACGTGGTGCCAGCAATGGAAATTATGCTGGACGACTTTGGTTTTGGTCTCTCGAAACGTCGCGTTACCCTTTCTACCTCAGGCGTGGTGCCTGCGCTGGATAAGCTGGGTGATATGATTGACGTTGCGCTGGCCATTTCCCTGCACGCGCCTAACGACCAAATCCGTGATGAAATTGTGCCGATTAACAAAAAGTACAATATCGCGACATTCCTCTCTTCAGTACGTCGTTACCTGGATAAGTCCAACGCCAATCAGGGACGGGTAACAATTGAGTATGTCATGCTGGATCACGTTAATGATGGCACCGAGCACGCGCATGAATTAGCAGAACTGCTAAAAGACACGCCGTGTAAGATCAACCTGATCCCATGGAACCCGTTCCCGGGTGCACCGTATGGTCGCAGCTCAAACAGCCGCATTGACCGCTTCTGTAAAGTGCTGATGAGCTATGGTTTTACCACCATTGTGCGTAAAACGCGTGGTGATGATATCGACGCCGCCTGCGGACAGCTGGCAGGGGATGTTATCGACCGTACTAAGCGTACAATGCGTAAACGTATGCAGGGTGAACCGATTGCCGTTAAGGCGGTCTGAAAAGCTGAGCACTACGCGCCATGCCCGGCGCGTAGTGCATAAATATGTTGAATGGTTGGGAGAAACCCACTCGTGAGGACAATAATTACGGTGCGTTTTTGCCAGCTTTAAGGCAGTATGTAGCGATACAACAACAGCTTAGCAACACATGCTTAAGCTGCTCTGTGATAGTTAGCCTGACAGTCATATACTGTCTGTTGTTGACCAGGCAAATTTTTCGCGGTGCGGGCATTGGCCGGCACCAGAATTTTAATTTCACGTACCAGCAGTTGTAGCGAATGAATACTGAAGCCACCCAAGACCAACATGAAGCACAAACCACCGGCGTGCGACTACGCAACGGCCGTGAGCAACTCGGACTCAGCCAACAAGCGGTTGCAGAACGCTTATGCCTGAAGGTGTCCACGGTTCGCGATATTGAAGAAGATAAGGCTCCTGCCGATCTGGCTTCAACATTCCTGCGTGGCTACATCCGCTCCTATGCACGTCTGGTGCATATTCCGGAAGAAGAACTGCTCCCCATGATGGAGAAGCAGACACCGATGAGAGCGGCGAAAGTCGCCCCGATGCAGACATTTGCGCTCGGCAAGCAGCGCAAAAAGCGCGGCGGCTGGATGATGAGCTTTATTACCTGGATTATTTTCTTTGTCGTGCTCAGTTTTACTGGCCTGTGGTGGTGGCAAAACCATAAAGCGCAGCAGGAAGAAATCAATACGATGGAAGCGCAGTCTTCCGCCGAACTGAATGCCAGCGACACTCACGATCAAAGCGTTCCGATGGATACCGGCACGCCGCCGGATTCCGAGCCGTCTAACGCGGTCCCGCTGAATACGACGCCGGATACGGCTTCTGCGCCGCAAACCACGCCAGCGCCGGCCACCACCCCATCTCCTGCCGCCACCGGTCCAGCGGAAAACACGCAGGCAAATACGGTGGTTTCACCTTCTCAGGCCAGTGTTGAGCCAACGGCTGCGCCCGCGCCGCTGCCTACCGATCAGGCTGGTGTAACCACCCCGGCAGATGCCAACGCGCTGGTAATGGATTTCAACGCCGAATGTTGGCTGGAAGTGGCTGACGCTACCGGCAAGAAAATTTACAGCGGCACCCAGCGTAGCGGTGGTCATTTAAATCTTACCGGTCAGCTACCGTATAAGCTTAAAATCGGTGCGCCGGCTGCGGTTCAGATCCAGTTCCAGGGCAAACCGGTCGATTTGAGCCGCTTTGTACGATCTAATCAGGTTGCGCGTCTGACCCTCAATGCCGACCAGTCAGCAGCACAGTAACAGACGGGCACCGCAGGAGAGTTTTCATGCATAACCAGGCCCCTATTCAACGCAGAAAATCGAAACGGATTTACGTGGGGAATGTGCCAATCGGCGATGGTGCGCCCATCGCCGTACAATCAATGACCAACACCCGGACGACGGATGTTGAGGCCACGGTTAACCAAATCAGAGCGCTGGAACGCGTGGGAGCCGATATTGTTCGCGTCTCCGTGCCGACGATGGACGCCGCCGAAGCGTTCAAATTGATCAAACAGCAGGTGAACGTTCCGCTGGTGGCGGACATTCACTTTGACTACCGTATCGCGCTGAAAGTGGCGGAATACGGCGTCGACTGTCTGCGTATTAACCCAGGCAATATCGGTAACGAAGAGCGTATTCGCACCGTTGTCGACTGCGCCCGCGATAAAAACATCCCCATCCGCATCGGCGTTAATGCCGGATCGCTGGAAAAAGATCTGCAGGAAAAATACGGTGAGCCGACGCCGCAGGCGCTGCTCGAATCCGCGATGCGCCATGTGGATCATCTCGATCGTCTTAACTTCGATCAATTCAAAGTCAGCGTAAAAGCCTCCGACGTATTCCTCGCCGTTGAATCCTATCGCCTGCTGGCGAAGCAAATCGATCAGCCGCTGCATCTTGGGATCACCGAAGCGGGCGGCGCACGCAGCGGGGCGGTGAAATCGGCGATCGGTCTCGGACTCCTGCTTTCTGAAGGGATCGGCGACACCCTGCGCGTCTCGCTGGCGGCCGATCCGGTGGAAGAGATCAAAGTGGGCTTTGATATCCTGAAATCGCTGCGCATCCGCGCACGAGGGATCAACTTCATCGCCTGCCCGACCTGCTCGCGTCAGGAGTTCGATGTGATCGGCACGGTCAACGCGCTGGAGCAGCGACTGGAAGATATCATTACGCCGATGGATGTCTCGATCATCGGCTGCGTCGTGAATGGTCCTGGCGAAGCGCTGGTTTCCACGCTTGGCGTAACCGGCGGCAATAAAAAAAGCGGGCTGTATGAAGATGGTGTGCGTAAAGACCGTCTTGATAACGACGATATGATTGGTCAGCTTGAAGCGCGTATTCGGGCGAAGGCCAGCATTCTCGATCAGGCTCGCAGAATTGACGTGCAGCAACTTGAAAAATAACGTGATGGGAAGCGCGTAGCTTCCCGTGTATGATTGAACCCGTATTGCTGCTCCCGCATCGTTCGGAGAAGCGCTTTGGGTTCATATTTATATTCAGAATAGAGAATAAACGTGTCAAAGAAAATTCAGTCTGTACGCGGTATGAATGATTATTTGCCGGAAGATACCGCAGTATGGCAACGAGTTGAGAAGATCATCAAGGGTGTCGTTGAATCCTATGGATACCGTGAAATTCGCACGCCTGTCCTTGAGCAAACGCATCTGTTTAAACGCGCTATTGGTGAAGTCACCGATGTGGTTGAAAAAGAGATGTACACTTTCAACGATCGTGAGCGCGATGCAGAAGAAGTCACCTCATTAACCATGCGTCCTGAAGGCACGGCAGGCTGTGTTCGCGCTGGTATTGAACATGGGCTTCTGCACAACCAGGAACAGCGCCTGTGGTATATCGGTCCGATGTTCCGTCATGAACGCCCGCAAAAAGGGCGCTACCGTCAGTTTCATCAGATGGGGCTGGAAGTCTTTGGCCTGCAGGGACCGGATATCGATGCCGAATTGATCATGCTCACTGCCCGCTGGTGGCGTGAACTGGGTATCGCTGAACACGTAACGCTTGAACTGAATTCGATTGGCTCGCTCGATGCCCGCGCAAATTATCGTGAAGCCTTAGTCGCGTTCCTTGAACAGCATAAAGATCAGCTCGACGAAGACTGCAAACGTCGCATGTACAGCAATCCGCTGCGCGTGCTGGATTCCAAAAATCAGCAGGTGCAGGCGTTGCTGAACGATGCCCCTGAACTGGCTGATTATCTTGATGATGAGTCCCGCGAGCATTTTTCAGGCTTGTGTAAACTGCTGAAAGCGGTAGGCATTCCTTATACTATCAATCAGCGTTTGGTTCGTGGCCTTGACTACTACAACCGCACCGTTTTTGAATGGGTCACCAACAGCCTTGGCGCGCAGGGCACGGTTTGTGCCGGCGGGCGTTACGACGGTCTGGTTGAACAGTTAGGCGGGCGTGCAACGCCGGCGGTTGGTTTTGCGATGGGCCTGGAACGACTTGTTTTATTAGTTCAGGCGGTTAATCCGGAATTTACTGCCGATCCTGTTGTCGATATATACCTGGTAGCTTCAGGCGCGGAAACGCAGTCTGCGGCACTGAACCTTGCTGAGCGTCTGCGTAACGAGTTTCCCGGCGTGAAGTTGATGACAAACCACGGTGGCGGCAACTTTAAGAAACAGTTTGCCCGTGCCGACAAATGGGGTGCCCGCGTTGCACTGGTATTGGGTGAATCTGAAGTTGCTAACCATACCGTTGTAGTGAAGGATTTGCGCTCTGGTGAGCAAACGGCAGTCGAGCAGGATAGTGTTGCCGCGCATTTGCGCACTTTACTGGGCTAAGGAGTAAGACGGCGTGGAAATCTACGAGAACGAAAACGAACAGGTTGAGGCGCTCAAACGCTTCTTCGCTGAAAACGGCAAAGCGCTGGCCGTTGGGGTAATTTTAGGTATAGGCGCGCTGGTAGGCTGGCGTTACTGGACGGGTCATCAGGTTGAGGCGTCAAGAACCTCATCACTCACCTATGACAATACCGTTTCTGCGCTGCGTGCCGATAAACCGGAAACATTGGCTGCTGCTGAGAAATTCGCGGCAGAAAATAAGAACGTCTACGGGGCCTTTGCATCCCTGGAACTGGCGCAGCAGTACGTTGACAAAAACGAACTGGATAAAGCCGGTAAGCAGTTACAGCAAGGGCTAGCCGACGCGTCGGATGAAAACTTGAAGTCCGTGATTAACATGCGCCTCGCCCGCGTGCAGCTTCAGCAAAAACAGGCCGATGCGGCGCTGAAAACGCTGGAAAATATCAAGGGTGAAGGCTGGACGGCTATTGTCGCCGATTTGCGTGGTGAAATATTGCTGAGCAAAGGTGATAAAAAGGGCGCGCACGCTGCATGGGAAGCGGGTGTGAAAAGCGACTCTTCGCCTGCGCTGAGCGAAATGATGCGCATGAAAATGAATAATTTGTCCATCTGAGAGGGACCCGATGCAATTGCGTAAATTACTTCTGCCTGGCGTGCTTTCAGTCACTTTATTAAGCGGCTGCTCACTGTTTAACGGCGAAGAAGACGTTGTCAAAATGTCTCCGCTGCCGCAGGTTGAAAACCAGTTCACGCCGAGCAAGGCGTGGGACACATCCGTGGGAAGCGGAATCGGCGAGTTTTATTCTAACCTCCACCCGGCTTTTGCTGACGGCGTGGTATACGCGGCGGATCGTCGCGGTACTGTCAAAGCCGTCAATGCGGACGACGGTAAAGAGGTCTGGAGCGTTAACCTGGCGGAAAAACAGGGCTGGATGTCCTCTTCTCCGGCGTTGCTGTCTGGCGGCGTGACGGTCCAGGGTGGCCACGTTTATGTCGGTAGCGAAAAAGCGCAGGTGTATGCACTGAATACCAGCGACGGTACCGTTGCCTGGCAGACGAGCGTCGCTGGTGAAGCGCTTTCTCGTCCGGTGGTCAGCGATGGCGTGGTGCTGATCCACACCAGCAATGGCCAGCTTCAGGCGCTGGATCAGGCGAGCGGCGCGGTCAAGTGGACCGTTAACCTCGACATGCCTGCGCTGTCGCTGCGTGGTGAATCCGCGCCGGTGACCGCTTTTGGCGCTGCCATCGTTGGCGGCGACAACGGTCGCGTCAGCGCGGTGCTGATGGAGCAGGGCCAGATGATCTGGCAACAGCGTATTTCCCAGGCGACCGGCCCAACGGAAATCGACCGCCTGAGCGATGTTGATACCACGCCAGTGGTTGTAGACGGGGTGATTTACGCGCTCGCCTATAACGGTAACCTGACGGCGCTGGATCTGCGTAGCGGCCAAATCATGTGGAAACGTGAGCTGGGCTCGGTCAATGATTTCATCGTTGACGGTGGGCATATTTATATCGTCGATCAGAACGACCGTCTGCTGGCGCTGACGACCGACGGCGGCGTGACACAGTGGACGCAGAGCGATCTGCTGCACCGCAATCTGACCGCGCCGGTGCTCTATAACGGCTCCCTGGTAGTTGGCGATGGCGAAGGTTATATGCACTGGATTAATCCTGACGATGGGCATTTCGTCGCACAGCAGGAAGTGGACAGCTCCGGCTTCCTGACTGAACCTGTCGTCGCGGATGGCAAACTGCTGATCCAGGCGAAAGACGGTACGCTGTACGCCATTACGCGTTAACACAGCGCGCTGATCCAGTGAAAAACGGCTCCTGCCAGGTCAGGGGCCGTTTGCTATTTTTATTATTACTGTTTTATGCCCGATGGCGCTTCGCTTATCGGGCCTACAGACTGACAGAATACCTGTAGGCCGGATAAGCAAAGCGCCACCCGGCAAAGCAGATAGTCACAAATTTTGAGTTAAAGAGGCTTTAAACATGATTCCTGTGGTCGCGCTTGTCGGACGCCCTAACGTCGGAAAATCCACGCTATTTAACCGTCTTACACGCACTCGCGATGCGCTGGTGGCGGATTTTCCTGGGCTGACGCGTGACCGTAAGTACGGTCGTGCCGAGGTGGAAGGTCGTGAATTTATCTGCATCGATACCGGCGGTATTGACGGCACGGAAGAGGGCGTCGAAACCCGCATGGCCGAGCAGTCGCTGCTGGCGATTGAAGAGGCCGATGTCGTGCTGTTCATGGTCGACGCCCGCGCTGGCCTGATGCCTGCGGACGAAGGCATTGCTAAGCATCTGCGCTCGCGTCAAAAACCGACGTTTCTCGTCGCCAACAAAACCGATGGCATCGATCCGGATCAGGCCGTCGCAGACTTCTGGTCACTGGGGTTAGGTGACATTCATCCCATCGCCGCTTCGCACGGTCGCGGTGTGGTCAGCCTGCTTGAGCATGTCCTGCTGCCGTTTGTTGACGATGTGAACCCGCCGGAAGAGGTGGATGAAGAGGCCGAGTACTGGAAGCAGTTTGAAGCTGAACAAAACGGGACTGAAGTTGAAGAGGAAGAGGACGACTTCAATCCGCAGGATCTGCCGATCAAAATCGCCATTGTCGGCCGTCCGAACGTAGGTAAGTCCACGCTTACTAACCGCATCCTTGGTGAAGAACGTGTGGTGGTCTACGACATGCCGGGCACCACCCGCGACAGTATTTATATCCCGATGGAGCGCGATGAACGTGAGTATGTGCTCATTGACACCGCCGGGGTGCGTAAGCGCGGAAAAATCACCGATACGGTTGAAAAATTCTCGGTCATTAAAACCCTACAGGCCATTGAAGATGCCAACGTATGCCTGCTGGTGATTGATGCTCGCGAAGGCATCTCCGATCAGGATCTCTCGCTGCTGGGCTTTATCCTCAATAGTGGGCGCTCACTGGTGATTGTGGTCAACAAGTGGGATGGCCTGAGCCAGGAAATCAGAGAACAGGTGAAAGAGACGCTGGACTACCGCCTGGGCTTCATCGACTTCGCACGGGTGCACTTTATCTCTGCACTGCACGGTAGCGGCGTGGGTAACCTGTTTGAATCCATCCGTGAAGCCTACGATAGCTCAACGCGTCGTGTCAGCACGGCGATGCTGACGCGAATCATGACTATGGCCTCTGAAGATCACCAGCCACCGCTGGTACGTGGGCGTCGCGTGAAGCTGAAATATGCCCACGCCGGGGGGTATAACCCGCCGATTGTGGTGATCCACGGCAACCAGGTGAAAGACCTGCCGGATTCTTACAAGCGTTATTTAATGAATTACTTCCGCAAATCGCTGGACGTGATGGGTACGCCGATCCGCATTCAGTTTAAGGAAGGCGAGAACCCGTTTGCCAACAAACGTAATACCCTGACGCCGAATCAGCTGCGCAAACGTAAACGTTTGATTAAACATATTAAGAAAAGCAAGTAATCACTGACCAGGAGCGGGCCGGGAAACCAGCCCGCTTTTATGAGCCGCGCCTCTCTGCGTGATAAGAGAAGGGCGATAAAAACGGAGATGTTATGCAACTCAACTGCCCAACCTGCAATCACCCACTGGAACAAAACGGCGGTCAGGCGCACTGCGCTTCCTGCCATCAGGATTTCACGCTGACGCCACTATGCCCGGAATGTCATCAGCCGCTGGAAGTACTTAAAGCCTGCGGCGCGGTAGATTATTTTTGTCAGAATGGTCATGGATTAATTTCAAAAAAACGCGTTGAATTTAAAATATAACCGCTAAATATATTTACATCATAAATAATTAATTTTTATTAATTCTTATTTTATATATTTAAGCCGCCAGGAATGGCTAATACCCGATTAAGTAATAAGGGTGGCCTATGTATTTTTAGGAATTCATTTAGGTTTTTTCTTGCAATAGTTGGATACAATATTTTTGCCGAGGTATTTAAATAAAATTTAAAAAGGGATTTTTGGATGGTGCGATGGATGCGCTTAATATGTTTAATATTAATTGCAGGAAGCTCGTTTGTAGCTTCCGCGGTCGCTGCCATCGAAAAAACGCCCGCCGAACATAATGAACTTCCCGATTTAGCCAGCAGCGCCGCGCAAAAAGAAGAACAGGAAGAAAAAGGCAAATCCTTTAAAGAACAGACCCGCGATTACCTCACCAGTTCCGCCACTCAGGGGTTTGACAACCTCACGCCGGAAGCGCTGCAATCCCAGGCGCGCAGCTATCTGCAAAATCAAATTACCTCCTCAACGCAGTCCTATATCGAAGGGCTAATGTCGCCCTACGGGAAAGTGCGCACTAATTTATCGGTGGGAGAAGATGGCGATCTTGAAGGCAGTTCGCTGGACTATTTTGTCCCGTGGTATGACAACCAGAGCACGCTGCTGTTCAGCCAGTTTTCCGTCCAGCGCAAGGAAGAGCGCACCATTGGTAACGTGGGGATTGGCGTGCGGCAAAACGTCAGCGACTGGCTGCTCGGTGGCAACGTCTTCTACGATTACGATTTCACGCGTGGCCATCGCCGACTCGGTATAGGCACCGAAGCCTGGACCGATTTTCTGCGTTTTTCCGGTAACTACTATCATCCGCTTTCCGACTGGAAAGACTCCGAAGACTTCGACTTCTATGAAGAGCGTCCGGCACGCGGCTGGGACGTGCGCGCCGAGACGTGGCTACCGTTTTATCCGCAGGTTGGCGCGAAGCTGGTGTTTGAGCAGTATTACGGCGATGAGGTGGCGCTGTTCGGCAAGGACAACCTGCAAAAAGACCCTCATGCGGTCACCCTGGGGCTGAACTATACGCCGGTGCCGCTGCTCACCGTCGGCACGGATTACAAAGCCGGCACCGGCGACAGCAACGATTTCAGCGTGAACGCCACTGTGAACTATCAGTTCGGTACGCCGCTGGCGGCGCAGCTCGACCCGGAAAACGTCAAAATTCAGCACTCGCTTATCGGCAGCCGCACCGATTTTGTCGATCGTAATAACTTCATCATCCTCGAATACCGCGAAAAAGATCCGCTGGACGTCACGCTGTGGCTGAAAGCCTCAGAAGCCAACGTGCATCCGGAATGCGTGGTGAAAGACACGCCGGAAGAGGGCATCGGCCTTGAGAAGTGTCAGTGGACGATTAACGCCCTTATTAACCATCACTACAAAATCGCCACCGCATCATGGCAGGCGAAGAATAACGCTAACCGCACCCTGGTGATGCCGGTGGTGAAGGCCAATACGTTAACCGAAGGCAATAACAACCGCTGGAACCTGGTGCTGCCCGCATGGGGCAACGCCAGCACGGAAGCGGAGCGCGAGGCGCTGAACAGCTGGAAGGTTCGCATCACCCTGGAAGATGAAAAGGGCAACAAAGAGACCTCCGGCGTGGTGGCGATTACCGTCCGCCAGGGGCGCAAGATTGAACTGATTGTCGACAATATTGCCGATCCCGATCGCACCGATCACAGCCATGAGGCCAGCGCGCAGGCGGATGGCGTGGACGGCGTGGTGATGGATGTGCTGCTCACCGACGCCTTCGGCGACAGCACCGACCGCAACGGCAACGAGCTGGTGGATGACGCCATGACGCCGGAGCTGTACGACAACAACGATAAAAAAGTTACCCTGACGGACAAGCCCTGCGCCACGGAAAACCCCTGCGTATTTATCGCCAAACGCGACAAAGAGGCGGGCACGGTCACGCTCTCCAGTACGCTACCCGGCACCTTCCGCTGGAAGGCGAAAGAAGACGCTTACGGCGACAGTAACTTCATCGACGTGACGTTCCTCGGTGACAGCATCGACAACCTCAATGCGCTGATTTATCAAACCAGCGCCAGCAACCCATTGAACCTGATCGACAAACAGGATAAGCCCGTGCCGCTTAATAACACCTATCGCTTTGTCTTATGGCGCGACAAAAACCAGGACGGGGTGTTCCAGATGTCGGAGCAGCTTAGCGAAGACGAAATGGCGCAGTACGAATACGAGTGGGAGTTTACCGGTCAGAGCAACAACGGCCACACCGGGGCGCAGGCTAATACCGCCAACGAGAATTTAGTCCTCCCTGCCACCAACCGCGAAGCGGCGCAGAAATTTGCCGCCAACGAAGAGGATGGCGTGCAGGGATATGGGCTACGTGTGAAGTACAGAAAAAAATAGTGTCGGCGTGAGGCTGACCTGAGCCAGCCGCTGAATTTGAAGACAAGGAGAATCTTTATGCAATCAACATTGACACAGCGGCTGACGAAGGTCGCGCTGGCGCTGATCCTCGCAGGCTATTGTGCCGTACCGGCGGCAATGGCCGACGAGACGCGGGGCAACCTGAAGGAGGGCCAGTGGCAGTTTAGCGGCAATACCGGTTCCATTCAGGGTACCGTACCGTGGATTAACCGTACGCCAACATCAACAACGGACGCGGATAAAAACCACGTAACGTTGACAATCGACCGTGCCGGGCGTACCGCGTCAACCGACGGCGACAAACAGCTGCATATCGGCGATAAGCTGACCGTAAGCTGGGGGATTGGCGATACCCAGGGCGACGTCGACGCGACTAACGTGACCAAAGGCACGATTCAGTGGATGAGCTATGCCGATCAGGATGGCAACGGCGCTACCGAAATCGGTACAAAAGGCAGCGAGACCTACACCATTCAGCCCGGCGACGCGGACAAATACATCGGTCTGAAAATTACCGCTAACACGACCACCGGCGATCCGCGCGTGGCCGAAGAAATTATCCTCAAAGACCTCTCCACCGACGCGGGCGGGGGTTCCGACAGCGACGATATTCCCGAAGGCCCGGTTGTTGACGATAACGTCGGCGTGATCATCGTCGATATGGCTGACCAGTCGGTTAACCTGCTTAACCATACGGAAACCAATCTGCACACCGGCCACACCTATAAAGCGGTGCTGTGGAGAGATACCAACGGTAACAAAACCTACGATTCCGGCACGGATGAGATCGTTAACGACAAGTACGACTACCAGTGGGTCTTCACCGGCGAAAGCGCCACCGACCGTACTACTGCGCCGACCGGCCCGGTCGACTCCAACGTACAGAACCGGGATCTGTTCATACCCGAAACCAACGCCGAGGCAAGCACTGTCCTCACCGGCGCGGGTGCGGACGGCGTTCAGGGTTACGGCCTGTCCGTCAAATACAAACGTAAATAATTTTTACCTCACGCCATTCCCTGCGGGGAATGGTGCTTTCGCATTCTTTGCTTAGCGCCGGGCTAAGCAAAGCGTGTTAAGGCAGCACAACAGGAGTGATGGGCAAGATGCTATCTATCGTCGGTAAATTAAAAACCGTATTCGGCTTTTTACTGCTGCTGATCTTTATCAGCCTATCGGCGTCGGCGGCCTTGCAGGGCGGTTCCTGGCAATGGCCGGGAGCCACCACCGGGCAGGTTAACGGTACCGAGCCGGTGGCCGACAGCGCCTGGATACCGGTCTATCAGGGCAGTTCGCACCTGTTAACCGATGCCGCAAACCCGGTAGCCTATTCCGCCAGACCGAACGAATTCAGCGCGGCGACCGCTCCCGCGCAGATGGAAGTGCTGAACCCGCGCGATACCGAAGGTGATATCTTCGCCACCTCGCCGCTGGACTGGCAAACCCATCAGGCACCGGCCGCGACGGTAGTATGGGCCGATGCCGCCACGCCGGATACGCCGCTTAACCCGCAGCCCGCTGGTAACCTCACTTTTTGCGAACAGAGCCTGACGGATCGGCATCTGGTGGTATGGGCGCAGGTGCCGGAGTCGGAAACCCCGCCCGCACTACAGCTGTTTACCCTTACCGGCCTGCCCAACAGCGCGCCCATTCCGCTTGCCGTGCAAAAATATGCTGTGGATATCGCCCCGGCGGTAAGCAGCCCGGTAGCGGTTAGCGCCAGTCATTATGATGAAGGATTTAAAGCGGCGAAGGTGAAGGTGGGGGAGAGCATTACGCTGACCATTAGCACCAAAAACTGTTCAGGGGAGGTCTACCCGAACGGCAATTTTATTATTACCCGTAAGGATGCGCTCAACCGTAAGGAAGAGGTGAATAACGCCAGCCCGGTACACATTGGCGACACCGAACTGACCACTACTGCCACGGAATATCGCGGCAGGACGGGCGCGGACGGCACCGCAACGGTGACCGTCACCCAGGCCAACGGGCCGGGCGTCAGAACCACGCTTAACGTTCGGGCAGGCAACAATGCGGCGCTTACCGATAGCGTCGACGTTATCTTCACCACCCTGACCAGCCCGGACAGCGCCGAGGCGAAGATGTACGGCCATATGCCGGACAGCGAAACCGCCGAGCTGAATGGCATAACCTATACCTTCACCCGGCCGAAACTGGCGGCGGAAACCAGCGGCACCAGCGGCACCATCATTAAAAATAATGAAACCTGGGCGCAGTTTAGCTGGAACGGTGCGGACAACCACTGCGACATTTTGCCGGACGCTGAACAGCTGATAGCGGCAAGGAACGCGCACAGCACGGCAGCAACCTATCCAGGCTGGCCGCTTGATGAGTACTGGTCTTCCACCAAAGATCAGATTGTTACCAACCACTATGGCGTCGATTTAAACAGCGGCAGCGTCAAGCTTGAGAATGACGCCTCCGCTTTTCTGGTGAGCTGCGTGGATAAGGCTCAGCCGCTGGCGCATCCGCAAATCACGCTTTCCCCGGAAGGGCCGTACATCGCGGAAGTGGGCGAGGCTATCGATATCGTCGTGAGCGTGGTCGATCGCGACAGCAAAAAACCGCTGCCGTACCGCTATATGGAGCTGTATATCGATCCGGCAACCAACCGCCAGGGGCAGCACAACGCCGAATGGGATAACCTGCCCGTCACCGCGGCCAGCGAGGGGATGCGCGCCTCGTCGCCGGAGCACTATGTCGGCACGACCGACGCTAACGGCCAGGTACACCTGACGCTAACGCACGATCGGGGTCTGGGCGTGGAAACGCCGATTCGCATCGTCATGCCAGACGACGAAGGCGCTCAGGTGACGAAGGCTTTCAGCGTCATCTTTACCGTGATTACCAGCCCGGACGTTGACGGGGCCAACATGTGGGGCCATATGCAGGGGATGATCGAGGCCGGAAACCTGTATAAACGCCCGATGCTGGCGGTCGAGGCGGACCATAAAACCGGTACCAAAGAGGAGAATAACGAAACCTGGGCCACCTTTAACTCCGTCGCCGCTGCCGAAAGTCAGTGCGGAAGAGGGCAGGTGCCGGGGCAGCTCTCGCTGGACAGCCTCTATTCCACGCACTCCGGCAATACCATGGAAACGCTGCACGGCTGGCCAACCGCTGATTATTACATCACCGCCGACACTGACGGTACGCAGACCTCGCATGTCAGTCTGGAGACCGGTGCGGACGGTAAGTTTAGCGGCAACGCAGAAAACTATCTGACCTGTTCCGGCAACGAAATGGTGACGGTCATTGAGGCCTGGTTTAACAACGATCCGTCGCGGGAAGATGCCATAGCGAAAGTCAGCGAGCCAATTACGCTGCACGTTCATTCCGTCAATGCGCTGAACAATATGACGGTACCGTATGCTGATTTTACCGTCACCATGACGGCGGGGCGCAATCGCGACGGGCTGATGACCGGCTTTACCGATCCGACCCAGGGCGCGTTAACTTTCACCGACGAAAACGGCGCTCGCGTCTACGGCCCGGCGCAGGGATCGATGGTTTATCACGGTACAACAGACGCGCAGGGTAACGCAGAAATCACGTTGACCCAGCCCAAGGGGGTGGGCCTGAAGACGCTGCTGTCTATCGTGTCCGTGGATTCCTTAATCAGAACGCCGTCGACGCGCAGCGTGACCTTTACCGTGCCCACCAGCCCGGATACGCCGGACGCAAATATGTGGGGCCATATGGATGACACCATCAGCGTCAATGGTGTCAGGTTTGCGCGGCCAAAATTGCAGGCAGAAGCGCCTTCCTCGACGCGAAACCAGGTCGAGAATAACGAAACCTGGGCCCGCGTCTATCATACTGAGGCCGATGGTAACGTAGAGAGCGGCGGCTGTGCAGCCAACCATCTGCCCCGCATCGATCAGTTAAACGCGCTGTACAGCGCCGAAGGCAATGACATACATGCCGTTCACGGCTGGCCAATTCTGCGCGACTACTGGTCTTCCACCTTTGCCAGCGCGAGCACATGGAACGTTATCTCGCTTACCAGCGGTGCCGTGTCCAGCGTGGGTAATGCTGACACGTTCTATGCCACCTGTCTGCGCGCCGAAAACCCGCAGGCGGCGACCATCACCATTGAGCCGGTCGACGCCTCGCTGTGGTACAACGCTAACGGCGAACATGCGGTAAAAGTGAAAAAAGACGATGAGCTGCAATTAAAGGTCACCGTCAAAGACGCCAGCGGCAACCCGCTGCCGGGCGCGCCGTTCGTGCTTAGCCGCGGCGACGGCTATAACCGCCAGAATGTTAAGCATATCGCCGGTAGCGGCGACGGCATCGTTTCGCCGCTGGTTATCGACGGCGAATCGCTTAACGATACCACCACCAAAACGGGGCGGCAGACCGGCACTGACGGCAGCAAAATTATCACCGTCACCCGGCCCGGCACGCACGGAACGAAAGTCGCCATTACCGCCGCGCTGTACAACAACCCGAGCATCAGCGCCAGCATTGACACCATTTTCACCGTCGTCACCAGCCCGGACACGGTAAAAGCCACCATGTGGGGCCATATGCCTGAACAGGTGACGGCGAAGGACGGTACGGTGTTTGAGCGCCCGCGTCTTGCCAGTGAGATAACCGGCGTCAGCGTCGACAGCAACGTGGAAAACAACGAAACCTGGAGCATGGCGAGCTACAGCCAGATGGCACAGCTGTGCGGCGCGGATCGCACGCCAACCTTCGCCAGCCTGACGTCGCTGTACGACGCCTGGCCCGTCGGCGCGATCAACAGCCAGCAGGGCTGGCCGATAAACGGTAAAACGTATCAGACGCAGACGCCCGGCCTTAACACCAGCAGCTTGCAACAGCGCTGGGTGAAAACCATTAACTTAAAAGACGCCAGCGCGCTGGTGCTCTCCTCCACCGACCAGGCCTATTTTGTCTGCCAGCAAACCGCCGTGCCGTTGGCGACGAAACTGCTGATTACCCCTGCACCGTATGATGCGCAGAATAAATACGGCAAAGTGAAGGTCGGCGAAACCATGGCGCTTACCATTACCACCCTCAACGCGGCAGGTAACCCGGTGCCCTATGCGCCCTTTATCCTTCATGATGTCAGCGCGACGGGGCGTTCGGATACGGCTCTGTATGTGGGGACAGAAGCGAATCTGACGCTGAATAACAGCTACACTCTGTCGTCAGGTACGCAATCCGGTATGCTCTATCTGGGCACCGGCGCGGATGGCACCCTGACGCTGCAGGTAAAACAGGATAACGGCGTGGGGTATGACAACCTGGTCGAGGCGTATCTGGACGGTAACGACGCTTCGAAACAGAACGCGCGACTGATCTTTACCGTTCCTACCAGCCCGGACGTTGAAAAGGCGAACTACTGGGGCCATATGCCGGATGAACTGACCGCCAGCGACGGCAAAGTGTATCGCCGTCCGAAGCTGGCGGCGGAGCTTTCTTCAACGCCCGTTTCTACCTATACGCTTACACGCACCAGAAACGGAGATGTAAAAGGCGAGGTCTGGCCGCTGTTTACCGTGGACGACGCCTGGAACGGAACCAACGGCGGCTGCGGGCGTAACTATCTCCCGACGATGAGCGATCTGCACACGCTCTACGCCACATATCCGAACGGTGATATTCATAATGTTCAGGGCTGGCCTGCGAACCCCAATGGTAACCGTTCTTATGAGAGTGGCGGGTGGGCGAGCGACTATTTACTTAATCAAAATGCACTTTCGTATGGCTCGGTCAACCTTATCGATAATAAAGAATCCTATATTAGTGCGGGCGGTTACGAGTCTGATTCCAGGCGCCAGCAGTATTGCCTGGTCTCACAGGGGGAAAATCATATTGCCAGCCAGTTGACGCTGACCTCGGTGAACTGGAATGAGGAGAAGGGCGCGGTCATTGCCAAAAAAGGCGAAACCATTCCGATGGTGATTACGGTGAAAGATGCCTCAGGTCAGCCGGTAGCGGATCAGGCGGTGAAAATCACGCGCGCAGACGCGAAAACTCGCGCTGGCGGGGTCTGGGGCAGAAGCGGTAGCGACGATATCACCTTGCTTAACGTGACGCCGCCGCCGGGCGGAATGCCGCCAACGGTGGCGATGCCGAACGCGGGTGATTTCTTATATATGAAGACGAACGCGCTGGGGCAGATGACGTTCGATGTGGCCCAGGAAAATACCCAGGGCTTAGAAACGCTGCTGACGGCGGTGCTGGCGTCGAATAGCGCCATTCAGGACAGTAAAAATGTCCGCTTCACCGTTCTGACCAGCCCGGATAGCGACAAAGCCAAAATGTGGGGCCATATGCCGGAGACGATTACCGCATCCAATGGCCTTGTCTTCCAGCGCCCTCTGTTGATGGCAGAGCTAAAAACAACCTCGAACACCAGCGTACTGAACGCCGATAACGAGGAGTGGTACACCATCCGGCTATCGACGATTGGCACCCGCAGCGACTGTCCGTCCGCGCGGATGCCGCTGCTGAACGATTTAAAAACGCTGTATAGCGATTACCCCGAAGGGCAGATGAACACCGGGTTTGGTCTGCCTGTCACGGGCGGCGTGCAGTGGGCGGCGATTGATAAAGCTTTCGTCAATCATAGTACGGCACCGAGCACCTGGCAGACTATCGATCTCAGTACGGGGAGCACGACGTCGAACGTCAATAGTACGTCCAGTATGCCGCAGCTCTGCCTTGTCGAGCCGCGCAATGTGCAGATTTCCTTGCTTTCCGACAGAGCATGGGACAGCGAAAAATCAGGCTATGTTCTGAAGCAGGGCGAGACGCTGCCGCTGACCGTGAAGCTCACAGACGGAGCCGGACAGCCTGTTCCGGGCGTGACGTTTAAGCTGTCGCGTGAGGGTTCCTATACCCGTAACGCGCCTGGCGATCCTGGGGGCGGTAAAAAGCCCGGGCCTGCGGTCCTTCAAAACGATGTCGCGATGACGCTGACGTCTCTGTCGCCGGATGCCGATTCGGTTAACTGGAAGTCGGGAAGTAAAGAGTGGTACGGCCTTACGGCCGCCGACGGTACGGTGCGGCTAACTCTTGAGCAGCAGACGGCCCTGGGTTTAAGAACCGGGATCACCGCCACTCTGGCGTATGACAGAAACATTACGACCCGCGATGAGAGAGCGGCCATCTTTACCGTACCGACCAGTCCGGACAGCACCGTGGCGGCTTACTGGGGGCATATGCCGGATACCGTTGAGGTTAACGGCCATACGCTGCAGCGTCCGCCTCTGAAAGCCGAGCTTTCCGCCCAGCCGCCGGAGACATGGACTATCAATAACGAAGTGTGGGCGGGAATGTATGTGGATCAGTATCAACGATCTACGACCTCTATCGTCCCGAACTGCGGCGGTAACGAAAACATTGCCACGATGGCGGATTTGCAGGCTTTACGCACGGTGATTGGTGGGCTGCTCTGGCCAGCGTGGGCCCCTGATGGAGACGCTCGCCACAACGGTTATCTGGCGCAGGACGAAGATGGCGACGGTGAGCATTGCGCGTTAAACGAGGAAACGGGCGAGCAGAACTGCGGTCTTGGTACGAGTTCGCACGGTTTGTTCCGTTCCTGTCTGATCCGCTAGCGGAAGCTGCCGCCAGGCAAATTGCCCGGTGGCGCTGCGCTTACCGGGCCTACGGTGACGTACAGTCCGTTGATATGGCAGGATTTGTTGGTCGGGCAAGGCGCAGCCGCCACCCGGCAAAACGGCGCTGAAGCACCCGCGGTAACTCAGCCCGGTGGCGCTGCGCTTACCGGGCCTACGGTTACGTACAATCCGTTGATATGGCAGGATTTGTAGGCCGGGTAAGGCGCAGCCGCCACCCGGCAAAACGATGCCCGGAATAGATTTGTTATCAACCTCGCGCGTCAGCTTTTACGCTGACGCGGCTTTTTCGTCGGCGTGATGCGGGTGACCTGGCTTTCCAGCCAGCCGTCTTCCAGCCGCGTGGTCATCACGTCGCCGGTATGGACCTGCTTCACTTTCTTCAGGACTTTGCCGTCTACTGCTGCCGAAACGCTGTAGCCGCGTGCCAGCGTCGCCAACGGGCTGACCGCTTCCAGATGGGTAACCGCATTGCCGAACCGTTCGCGCTGTTCGCTTAACCGCGCGCGGATATTTTCCGCCAGACGGTATTCCAGCTGCTGCACGCGCGACTGGGCGCGGTGAATACGCGGCTGCGGGTTTTGCTGATTCAGGCGCTGCGTGACGCGCTGCTGCCGCTGGGCGGCGCGTTTTAGCTGGGATTCAAGCGCGACGCTCATGCGCTGACGCAGCCGCTCCAGCGTGGTCTGCTGGCGGGCGAGCCGCAGTTGCGGATGCTGCTGTTGCAGGCGATGATGCAACTGAGTAAAGCGGCGCTGGCGGTTTGCCAGATAATAATCCATCGCCATTTCAAGGCGCTGCTGCCCGGCCTGCATCTGACGCAACAGCTCCTGCTGATTGCGGCTGACCATCTCCGCCGCCGCCGAAGGCGTCGGCGCGCGCAGGTCGGCGACAAAATCGGCAATCGTGACGTCGGTTTCATGGCCGACGGCGCTGACCACCGGAATACGGCTGGCGAAAATTGCCCGCGCTACCCGCTCGTCATTAAAGCTCCACAAATCTTCCAGCGACCCGCCGCCGCGCCCGACGATCAGCACGTCGCACTCGCCGCGCGCGTTGGCCAGTTCAATGGCGCGCACGATTTGCCCCGGTGCGTCATCGCCCTGTACAGCCGTGGGATAAATCACCACCGGCAGCGAAGGATCGCGGCGTTTCAGGACGTGAAGGATATCGTGCAGCGCCGCGCCGGTTTTCGAGGTGATCACCCCGACGCAGTGGGCAGGCGAGGGCAGCGGCTTTTTAAATTCCTGGCCGAATAGCCCTTCCGCCTGCAGCTTAGCTTTTAGCTGTTCATATTTCTGCTGGAGCAGCCCTTCGCCTGCGGGCTGCATACTCTCGACGATAATCTGATAGTCACCGCGCGGCTCATAGAGCGTGATATTCGCGCGCACCAGCACCTGTTGCCCGTGCTGCGGGCGAAAAGTGACGCGGCGGTTGCTGTTGCGAAACATCGCGCAGCGTACCTGAGCAGTGTCATCTTTGAGCGTGAAGTACCAGTGGCCGGAAGCCGGCTGGGTAAAGTTGGAGATCTCGCCGCTGATCCAGACCTGGCCCATTTCTCGTTCCAGCAGCAAACGCGCGGTCTGATTCAGGCGGCTAACGGTATAAATAGCAGGGGATTGAGATAGTGACATGTGAGCGAGATCAAATTTTAAATCAGCGGGTTATTCGATCGATAGTAACCCGCATGTCAGCAATCGCAAGCATTTTGATAAAAAAATGTAGAAGCAATCGGTTACGCTCTGTATAATGCCACGGCAATATTTAACCACCCCCAGGTCAGAGATATTGCCCATGCTACGTATCGCTAAAGAAGCCCTGACGTTTGACGACGTCCTCCTCGTTCCCGCTCACTCCACCGTTTTGCCGAACACCGCCGATCTCAGCACGCAGCTGACGAAAACCATTCGCCTGAACATTCCGATGCTCTCTGCGGCGATGGATACCGTTACCGAAGCGCGGCTGGCGATTGCGCTGGCGCAGGAAGGCGGCATTGGCTTTATTCATAAAAACATGTCTATCGAGCGTCAGGCGGAAGAAGTGCGTCGCGTGAAGAAACACGAATCCGGCGTGGTGACCGACCCGCAGACCGTGCTGCCAACCACGACGCTGCACGAAGTGAAAGCGCTGACCGAGCGTAACGGCTTCGCAGGCTACCCGGTTGTGACTGAAGACAATGAGCTGGTGGGTATTATCACCGGCCGCGACGTGCGTTTTGTTACCGACCTGAGCCAGCCGGTCAGCGTTTATATGACGCCGAAAGAACGTCTGGTTACCGTGCGTGAAGGTGAAGCGCGTGAAGTCGTGCTGGCTAAAATGCACGAAAAACGTGTTGAAAAAGCGCTGGTCGTTGATAATAGCTTCCATCTGCTCGGCATGATCACCGTAAAAGATTTTCAGAAAGCGGAACGTAAACCAAATTCCTGTAAAGACGAGCAGGGGCGTCTGCGCGTGGGCGCGGCCGTCGGCGCAGGTGCTGGCAACGAAGAACGCGTGGATGCGCTGGTGGCAGCGGGTGTTGACGTACTGCTGATCGACTCTTCCCACGGCCACTCCGAAGGCGTACTGCAACGCATCCGCGAAACCCGTGAAAAATATCCGGATCTGCAAATCATCGGCGGCAACGTGGCGACTGGCGCAGGCGCACGCGCGCTGGCTGAAGCCGGCGTGAGCGCGGTGAAAGTGGGTATCGGCCCCGGTTCAATCTGTACTACCCGCATCGTGACTGGCGTGGGCGTGCCGCAGATCACCGCCGTCTCTGACGCGGTGGAAGCGCTGGAAGGCCTCGGTATTCCGGTTATCGCTGACGGCGGTATTCGTTTCTCCGGCGACATTGCTAAAGCGATCGCCGCTGGCGCAAGCGCAGTCATGGTCGGTTCGATGCTGGCGGGTACGGAAGAATCCCCGGGTGAAATCGAACTCTATCAGGGACGTTCTTACAAATCCTACCGCGGCATGGGTTCGCTCGGTGCGATGTCTAAAGGCTCCTCCGACCGTTACTTCCAGAGTGACAACGCCGCCGACAAACTGGTGCCGGAAGGTATCGAAGGCCGCGTGGCCTATAAAGGCCGCCTGAAAGAGATCATCCATCAGCAGATGGGCGGCCTGCGCTCCTGTATGGGTCTGACCGGCTGTGGTACCATCGACGCGCTGCGTACGAAGGCGGAATTTGTTCGCATCAGCGGCGCGGGCATTCAGGAAAGCCACGTTCACGACGTCACCATTACCAAGGAATCCCCGAACTATCGTATGGGGTCCTGATTTTCTTCGCCCGACTCTGTGTCGGGCGATTTATTTAGCCTGTTTCACTTGCCTCGGAATTAGCGTCAATGACGGAAAACATTCATAAACATCGCATTCTCATTCTGGATTTCGGATCGCAGTACACTCAGCTGGTGGCACGTCGCGTGCGTGAACTTGGCGTTTACTGCGAACTGTGGGCCTGGGATGTTACGGAAGCACAAATTCGCGAATTCAATCCCAGCGGGATCATTCTTTCCGGTGGCCCGGAAAGTACCACCGAAAACAACAGCCCGCGCGCGCCGCAGTATGTTTTTGAGGCTGGCGTGCCGGTGTTCGGCGTTTGTTACGGCATGCAGACCATGGCGATGCAGCTCGGCGGCCACGTTCAGGGCTCGAACGAACGTGAGTTCGGCTATGCGCAGGTTGAAGTGAAAACCGACAGCGCCCTGATCCGCGGCATAGAAGACTCTCTCACCGCCGACGGCAAACCGCTGCTTGATGTATGGATGAGCCACGGCGATAAAGTGACGGCGATCCCGGCGGACTTCGTCACCGTCGCCAGCACCGAAACCTGCCCGTTTGCGATTATGGCGAACGAAGAAAAACGCTTCTACGGCGTGCAGTTCCACCCGGAAGTGACCCATACCCGTCAGGGGATGCGTATGCTGGAGCGTTTCGTGCGCGATATCTGCCAGTGTGAAGCGCTATGGACCCCGGCTAAAATTATTGACGACGCCGTTGCCCGCCTTCGCGAGCAGGTAGGCGATGACAAAGTGATCCTCGGCCTCTCCGGCGGTGTAGATTCCTCCGTTACCGCCATGCTGCTGCACCGCGCCATCGGCAAAAACCTGACCTGCGTGTTTGTCGACAACGGCTTACTGCGACTCAATGAAGCTGAACAGGTGATGGACATGTTTGGCGATCACTTCGGCCTGAATATCGTTCACGTTGAAGGTGAAAAACGCTTCCTTGATGCGCTGGCGGGCGAAAACGATCCGGAAGCCAAGCGTAAGATCATCGGCCGCGTGTTTGTTGAAGTGTTCGACGAAGAAGCGCTGAAGCTGGAAAACGTGAAATGGCTGGCGCAGGGCACTATCTATCCTGACGTTATCGAGTCTGCGGCTTCTGCAACCGGTAAAGCGCATGTCATCAAATCTCATCACAACGTTGGTGGCCTGCCGAAAGAGATGAAGATGGGCCTGGTTGAGCCGCTGCGTGAGTTGTTCAAAGACGAAGTGCGTAAAATCGGTCTGGAGCTGGGCCTGCCTTACGATATGCTCTACCGCCATCCGTTCCCGGGACCGGGCCTCGGCGTGCGCGTACTGGGCGAAGTGAAGAAAGAGTACTGTGACCTGCTGCGTCGCGCTGACGCTATCTTTATTGAAGAGTTGCGTAAAGCGGATCTCTACAACAAAGTCAGCCAGGCGTTTACCGTCTTCCTGCCGGTCCGTTCTGTCGGCGTGATGGGCGATGGCCGTAAGTACGACTGGGTGGTTTCTCTGCGCGCGGTAGAAACCATCGACTTTATGACCGCCCACTGGGCGCACCTGCCGTATGATTTCCTCGGGCGGGTGTCTAACCGTATTATCAATGAAGTCAATGGGATATCGCGCGTGGTGTATGACATCAGCGGGAAGCCGCCAGCGACGATTGAGTGGGAATGATTTTCCAGCCCATTCTGTTCATTTATTGTTGAATATGATTAAGAGAACCCCTCTGTTTTACAGAGGGGTTTTTTATAGGTTGCTATTTCAGGTTATGTATAGCGCCTGACGATAGGAGACCCCCTTGTATTCCTTTAAACCCCTATTGCATACTCCCTGTTTTGTTCATATATTACTTTGTTCATGATTCATGAACAAATGTTGAGGGTGAACAAATGATAGAAGAACAGCTGCTTGCAACGGCCGTAGAAAAACTGCCCAACGCTTTTCATTTCCAGTATGACCTCAATGCTGGATACGATGTTTATGACGGATCGGGCAAACTGACAGGGCCAGATAATGAAACAGTGATGTTTACTCTGTTGATAAAACAGATTCACCGTAAAGAATCCCTGATGGTTGCCCGTGAGCAGATGGCTCGCTTCCCTGCGGAGATACCGGTCTTGCTGGTGTGTAACCGCCTGACACCTGCCCTGGCGGAATATTGCGCCGAGAGCCAAATCAATTTCATTGATACCGCCGGAAATGCCCGTATTCAGGTCCCTGGCTTATACCTGCTTGTTGAAGGGCGGTATGAAAAGAAACCCGTTACTGCTAATAGCCGATTTGCGGAAGGGGTAATGAAGCTGCTTTTTGTGCTGCTGTCCCATCCGGAAACTCTGAATGAGACTTACCGATCGTTGGCGGAAAAAGCGGGGATCTCTCTGGGTATGGTCAGCAAGGCCTTCGGCTACCTCGAGGCGCAGCGCTATTTTCGCAAATCGCTGAAAGGGCGACGATTAATGAATGAAAATGAGTTACAGATTCTGTGGCTGAAGGATTATGCCGCTGCTCTGCGTCCGAAACTGAATTTTCTTAGACTGTCTGCGCCTGCGTCATGGGGTGAGCTAATGCTTGAGCCGGGAGAATACTGGAGCGGAGAGATTATTGCCGAAAAACTGAGCGACGGATATCTGAGACCCGAAAACGGTGTCATTTTTACGCCTCACGTATTATTGCAAAGGCGCAAGGATCTGGCCTTAAAGCCTGTGACTGATGGAAAGCTTCAACTGGTATCCTGTTTTTGGGGACGTTTTACGCTGAACCTTAAAGCTGAAGCGATGCTATGTGTGGCCGAGTTATTAACAAGCGGTGACGACAGGAACCGGGAAACAGTAAGGATAATCAATGACAAATATCTTCATCTTAGTGAATCCCATCTTTTCAGTTACTGAAAGATTATTGAGTCGGATCAACCAAATTTGTACAACACAAGGGATCCCCTTTTTTATTGCGGGCGCGACGGCGCGTGAAATTCTTCTCCATCATGTTTATAACCGAAGTATCGGCCGACGTACGCGCGATATCGATATCGCTGTTTTTGTCGGAGACTGGTCGACATTTGATGCATTAAAGAATGCTTTTCTTGCGGAAGGTGCGCGAGCTGTTCAGGGTAACGCCCATCGTATGATCGCTGAAGGTATTGAACTGGATATTATTCCTTTTGGCGACATTGCTGAGGATAATCAGATCGCCTGGCCGCCAGATCGCGCCATTATTATGGCGGTGGACGGTTTTGACGAGGCATTCTCTCATACCGTGATAGTACAGTTGGATAACGGTGAAAAACTGCCGTTTTGTTCGCTGCCGGGTCTGGCGCTGTTGAAACTGTTTGCCTGGCGCGATCGTGGGCATGGTAACGCCAAAGATGCGACCGATCTCTACAAAATTATTTGTGAATATGGCGCTATTGAAGACGGACGTATCTATGAAGCGCCTGTAAAAGGGGAACGGCTGGGTTGGGAACCTGTACGTATGGGGGCAGTATTATTGGGTCACGATATTGCAGCCATTAGCAAAGCAGCATCCCTTGATGAACTGACGCGGCTTGATAAAGAGCGCCTGATCGACGCTGTCGCGCGGCAGTATGATGTGGGTGATACGGAAAAAATTGAGCAGGTGATTAATGATTTCTGGATGTCATTCATACCTGCCAGTGAGTCGACATGAATTCAATCAGAATGCGCCTGCTGATGCTGGCGCTCACTTTGCGCAATGGCTGGATCGCGTGACGGAAAAGCGCGTGATGTTTAACGGCGATCGGACGTTTCTATGGTCAGGCTGGACTGCTGAGTCTGTTTTTTGTCTTGATGATGATGCCAGGCACCGATGGAAGAGTAGACTAAGCGTCCAAAAAAGAAGAAGAAACTGATAAGCAATACGATACGGGTCATGCGACTGTTAAATCGATGTCGGTTTCGCATACTGGTAACCTGACTCACAAAAGGTCCTTTGAGGTATACCCACAGAGCGGGGCGATAGATACATTAAGACACAGTGTAGCGTAAGGGTCAATTGAATGTGATGTAAAATTCTGTCAGTGGATTCATCAGTTGTTGTTATGAAATATAATTAATATATTTACGTTAATAATTAATAAGTACTACCAGCGCAGTAGAAAAGTAATAATTGATTAATGAGGACTTAGTATTTGATTTATATCAAATATCACTCAGCGTTAATAATTAAAATCTAAGCATTATGTTGCGGGAGCGCCTCTTCGCAACGTTGTTGCCAGGTGGGATACCTGTCTGAAAACGCCCCGCAGGATGCCGGGTTTTCTGCTGAGCATCTATGAAATTAAGTAAAACATACATTAAACACAGAGATAAATGGTGGGGGCTTCCGCTTTTTTTACCCTCCTTGCTGCTACCCGTTTTAAGTAATGCGAATACTTTCGCCCATATCAGTTCGGGAACGGTCGTGCTTTTTTTTCTGCCGCTGGCATTAATGATTAGCCTGATGCTTTTTTTTGGCTGGGCGGCGATACCAGGGATGATCGTTGCGCTTTTCTGGCATAAATATCAGCAGGCAGGGCTGGCGGATAATGTGCTTATCGTGATCCATTTTTTGCTTCCCGTTGTGGTGAGCTGGGCTGGCTATCGCGCTTTTACGCCGAACCGGCGTAACGTCTCACACGGCAACGTCAGGTTAATGTCTCAACGCATCTTCTGGCAGGCAGTTTGCCCCGCGACGTTATTTCTCGCGCTTTATCAGCTCGTTGCTTTTTTCGATATTTATCATCTGCGGCAGAACCTGAATGGCGTAACCCTGTTTACGATCAATATGCTGATTAACTACCAGGCATTATTAGTCGGCAATTTAATCGGGGTGCCGCTTTGCTATTATATCATCCGTATTCTTCGTCATCCTCTCTATATACGCGCCTATTTTTCACAGATGCGTTTGCAGTTTGATCCTAAAGTGACCAAACGAGAAATCGTGGTATGGACGGCGATATTCATTGGGCTAATGGTGATGCTCTGCATGCCTCTCAACCATAGCAGTTCGATATTCGGCACCAATTATACTTTTTCTTTACTGCTGCCGGTGATGTTGTGGGGGGCGATACGCTACGGCTACCGTTTCATGTCGCTGGTCTGGACCCCGGTGCTGATTACGTCCATTCATTTTTTCCACGGTTATATCCCGTTATTTCTGGGGTATGAGACTCAGCTAGCCATTACCTCCTCAAGCTATCTGGTCTATTCATTCATCATCGTTTTCATTTCGATACTGGCGATGCAGCAAAGAACGATTAACCGCCGGGCGCGAATGCTGGCCTTTCTTGATCCGGTGGTACACCTGCCTAATTTACGTGCGCTTAATCGGGCATTACATCGCTTTCCGTGGTCGGTACTCTGTTTTATCCGTATTCCCGAGCTGGAACTGCTGGGCCGAAATTATGGCGTCATGCTGCGTATTCAGTACAAACAGCAACTGGCGAGCTGGATCGGCTCGCAGCTCATGCCTGACGAAGGGGTTTATCAGATGTCAGGTAACGATCTGGTTTTCCGCCTTAATACGGAAGCATATCAGAGCCGGATTGAAGATATTGACCTTCATATTAAGCGTTTTCGCTTTGTCTGGGACGGCATGCCGCTACAGCCGCAGGTCGGGATGAGCTATTGCTACGTCCGTTCGCCAGTGACGCATATCTATTTATTGTTAGGAGAGCTAAGCACGATTGCCGATTTATCGCTGGCAACCAACCATCCGGAAAATTTGCAAAAGCGGGTGGCGATGTATCTTCAGCAGGATCTGAAAGACAAAGTCGCGCTGATGAACCGCTTGCAGTTGGCGCTGGAACAGGATCAATTCTGTTTGATGGCCCAGCCTATTGTCGGCGTTCGCGGCGATACCTATCATGAGATCCTGCTCAGGCTTATTGGTGCTAACGGCGAGATGATCAATCCCAACGACTTTTTGCCGGTCGCTCATGAATTTGGTTTATCGTCGCGCATCGATATCTGGGTACTGGAAAATACGCTGCGGTTTATGGCCCGGCACCGGGAAGAAATGCCCGCCTGTCGTTTTGCGATTAACCTTTCGCCCTCTTCGGTATGCCGCGCCCATTTTCACCGGGAGGTGCAAATGCTGCTCGCACAGTATCAGGTCGAAGCGTGGCAGCTTATTTTTGAAGTAACGGAAAGTGATAGCCTGGCGAATGTCGAGCAGGCCAATCTGACGTTGGCAAAACTGCAAAAAATGGGATGCCGGATAGCCATAGATGATTTCGGTACCGGCTATGCAAGCTATGCGCGTTTAAAAAGCGTGGATGCGGATATCCTTAAAATCGACGGCAGTTTTATCCGCAGTATCGTATCCAATAGCCTGGATTATCAAATCGTGGCGTCTATCTGCCATCTGGCGCGGATGAAAAAGATGCAGGTGGTGGCGGAATATGTCGAAAGCGAAGAGATACGCACCGCAGTAATTTCGCTGGGCATTGATTATCTGCAAGGGTATTTACTCGGCGAACCGCAACTGCTGGAAGAAACGTTGAAAGCGCAGACGGCTGCGAAATCAACTTCCCTCTTTTCTGACGATATTTAAATTCGGCGATAAAAATAACGGGCGTCAGTGGCTGACGCCCGGACAGTCCTACGCCGCGATATCGGGCGAGTTTTCCTCTTCTATATGGAGCAGCCAGCCGGTAACGGCTTCCCAGTACTGCTGCTCTTTTTCCAGATCGAGCAACACCAGCGCGTTCTGGCTGAACCAGCCGTGCGGAAAGCGCAGGGTCCAGTGATTGTCGTCCGTCTCCAGCACCAGGGAAGGCGGCGTGGTAGTCGCCTGGCGCTGATTATTCAGCAGCACACCCAGGCGTAAAAGCTGGATTAACGGCAGGAACTGCTTCTTTTTGAACAGCGTAAACCGCGGCAGGTCATCCAGCTTCACTCCTTTGCGATGATAGCGAACCAGCGTTGCCATCAGGGTTTGTTGCTCCTGATTAAATCCGGGCAGGTCGCTGTTTTGCAGAATATATGCAGAGTGACGATGCAGGCCGCTGTGATTAATATTCAGGCCCACTTCATGCAGCATGGCGGCCCACTTCAGCAGCGCTTCCAGCTGCGGATGCGCCAGCTTCGGCTGCTGCGTCTGCCACTGTTCATACATCTGCATGGTGGTATCCAGCACGCGTCGCGCCTGATCGCTGTCGATGTTGTACTGATTGGCCAGACTTTTGGCGGTGCGGCTGCGCACATCCTGATGACGGAAGCGACCTTCCATCTCATAGAGTACGCCTTCGCGCAACGCGCCGTCGGACAGCCGCAGTTCCCGAATGGCCAGCGCGTCAAAAACGCCGCACAGGATCGCCAGACCCGGTACGAAAACGGCTTTGCGCTCCTCGGACAACCCCGGCAGACTCAGCGCGTCGAAGCTGCGGTGCTGGAGCAACTCCGCCACCAGTTTGTCCAGCCGCTCCGGGGTAATAAAGCCATCTTTTTCGCCCATTTCCAGCAGCACTTCATGCGCGGCTTTAATGGTACCAGAAGCGCCCAGCGCCACGTTCCAGCCCTGGATCCGGTATTGCCAGGTCAGGGATTCGAGCTTTTGCGCCGCCGCCATCCGGGCGCGCTGGAAGTTTTCCTTACTGATGACGCCGCCCGGGAAATAAAGCTGGGCGAAACTGACGCAGCCCATGCGGCGGCTTTCCACCAGCTTCGGTTCAAAATTCTCGCCGATGACCAGTTCCGTTGAACCGCCGCCGATATCAATAACCAGCTTGCGGCCTTTTTCCGGCTGCGTATGTTCGACGCCCATAAAAATCAGGCGTGCTTCTTCGTTCCCGGAGATGATTTCAATCGGGTAGGGGATCACCTTCTCCGCACGCTTAAGAAAATCAGTGGCGTTCAGCGCCTGGCGGAGCGTATGCGTTCCCACGATGCAGACGCTCGACGGCGCGAACCCCTGCAGACGCTCGGCAAATAAAGACAGACAGCTCAGGCCACGCTCCATCGCTTCTTCGCTCAGCATATTATCGTCGCCGAGGCCGTCCGCCAGATGGACGCGCTGTTTCAGGCGACCAATGATTTGCATCGCGCCATCCACCACACGGGCAATGACCATATGAAAACTGTTTGAACCGAGGTCGACCGCCGCGAACTCCTGCGGTCGTGGTGACGAATCATGTATTGGCATAGCGTTAGTCAGGTTGCTCGAGTGATTTGATGTAGTCGTAAATCGCCAGTTGTGACTGCACCTTGCGGCGATTACCGCGCGGCACATAGCGATTGCTCAGTTCTTTATCGATATAACGGGCTTTTACCGTATCGCTAAACAGGATGTCAATAATATCCAGCACCCGCTGTTTGAGGCGCGGGTCGAGGAGCGGGGTAGCCACTTCAATGCGATAGTCGATATTTCGCGTCATCCAGTCCGCGGAGGAGAGATAGACCTGCTTATCGCCGCCGTTCTCAAAGATGTAAACCCGGTCATGCTCAAGGTAGCGGTCAACAATACTGATAACGCGGATATTGTCGCTGAGGCCTTCCAGATTGGGAATAAGCGAGCACATCCCGCGAATCAGCAGATTCACCGGCACGCCGGACCCGGAGGCAGCATACAAACGGTCCACCAGCCCTTTATCGACCAGGTTATTTAATTTTAACGTGATACCAGAAGGTTGACCCTGCTGGGCATGGGCGATTTCCCGGTCGATCATTTCATACAGCAGACGTCGTGAGTTTTGCGGCGATACCAGCAGGTAATCGAAGTTGACCGGGCGATACGGGTTTTCAATAAAGTTAAAGACGCGACGCACTTCATTGGTGATGCGCGCATCGGCGGTTAACAACGAATAGTCGGTATAGAGCCGCGCGGTTTTTTCGTTGAAGTTGCCGGTGCCGATGTGGGCGTAGCGCACCACTTCATCGCCCTCTTTACGCGAGATAAGAAACAGTTTGGCGTGAATTTTCAGCCCTGGCGCGGAGAAAATCACGTGAACGCCCGCTTCCGTCAGACGTTTCGCCCAGTGAATATTCGCTTCTTCGTCGAAGCGCGCCTGCAATTCCACGACCACGGTGACTTTTTTACTGTTATGCGCGGCGTGGATCATGGCGTCGATGATGCGCGAATCTTTGGCCACGCGATAAATATTGATTTTGATCGCCAGCACATTCGGGTCAAAAGACGCCTGACGCAGCAGCTCAAGCACGTGCTCAAAGGTATGGTACGGGTAATAAAGCAGCACATCACGCTCGCGAATCGCGTCGAAACCATTACGGAACTTCTGGTTATCGAACCAGATATGACGCAGGCGCGGCAGCGGCTTATTAACCAGATTCGCTTTACCTACGTTGGGAAAGCTAATGAAATCTTTAAAGTTATGGTAGCGTCCGCCCGGCACGATAGAGTCGTAGCGGGAAATGCTCAGTTTTTCCCGCAGCACTTCCACCAGCGCATTGGGCATATCGCGCTGGTAGACAAAGCGCACCGGCTCAGCGGTCAGACGCTGCTTCAGGCTGGAGGACATTAGTTCCATCAGGCTGGATTCCATCTCATGCACCAGATCATACTCGGCGTCGCGCGTCATCTTCATCGAGTAGGCGTTAAGGGCGTCGTAATCGAAGAAGCCGTGAAAAATGTCATCCAGACAGTAGCGCAGGATGTTATCCAGCAGGATCATCGGCTTACGGCGACGCGGCGCTTCCGGCGGCAGGTTCACAAAGCGTGGCACTTTGTCTGACGGGATTTCCAGCAGCGCGTAGCGCGTGTCGTCGCCACGAATAATTTCAACCGCCAGATAGGTGTAATCATCCTTCAGGAAGTTAACCAGATTCGTTTCACGGTTGATAAGCGTCGGGATAATGTGCTGGCGCAGATGTTGTTTGAAGTAGAGACGCAGCCAGTTTTGTTGGTTAACGGAAAGCTGGCGTTCGTTGATGAGGAAGATCTGGTTGCGCGCCATCTCCAGCAGCAGCTCGTTATACAGGCTGTCGAACTCCTGATCGGCCTTTAGCACCCGCGACTGGATTTTTCCCAGCAAATGCCGCGAACTGGTCTGTATTCCCTGTTCTTCGCTGATAATGATGCGCCGTTTTAACTCGGCGAATCGCACCTTGTAGAATTCATCAAGGTTGTTCGAATAGATCCCCAGAAACCGCATCCGCTCAATCAGCGGGTTGCTTTTATCTGCCGCTTCCTGAAGCACGCGTTCGTTAAAGGATAACCAGCTCAACTCTTTTTCGATGTATAACTTTTCCTGACCCATTACCACCTGTACTCCATTTAATCCACGAGACACTGCCTGTTGCCGGAGGACGCCCATAAAGAATATGCTCTGGAAACGCGATGTCCGCACGTCCCGCATACGCCGTAAGCAAACCGGTTACCGGGCCGATCGCGAGGTTCAGAATGCCGTCTCAGTATGACAGTTATTCGATATTATTGAAGAAATTTGTCTCGACCGGAGCAGGCGCTATCGCAGGGATCACAGCGATAACGCCTTAAAAAAAAGCAGTCAGGCAGGCAGCGACGTTTCAGGAAGCTGACTGGTGATAGTAGAAATATGCAGATGCAGGCCGTTGATTAGCGCAGCGGCGTGACTATTATCCGCTTTAATGAGCAGGTGCGAGACCGCCCAAATCTGTCCGCTGGCCTCTTTATGGATGAGCGGAGTATAGCTGTGTAAAAAGTGATCGGCGAGCGGTGTTGCGACGCAGGTGACTACACGGTAGATTTTTTCCCTGACGCCATGATAGGGCGGGTTACGTAACCACTGCGCAATCCGGGCGTGCATTTCAAGTAAATCATGGGCTTCCGTCGGCTGAGGAGCATCAATATTTTCCAGCGCCTTCACCAGTAGCGCTTCCATACGGTGTTTATTCAGTGCCGCGATCTGGCGAACCGGAATGCAGAGCGTTAACCCTTCAAGCTTATCGCCCTGCGCCAGTTGTAGGGGTTCGCGCGTGGCGTAGCAGGCTTTTTGCAAACTCAGGGCAACATTGTCGGGCAGGGGAAGGCCCTGTTCCTGCATCGTTTTCTCCAGCCAACTCCAGAACTTCTGCTCGCGATTTTTCGTCAGGTTGATGCCATAACGTAGCGGTTCGCAAATGGTAAACAGCTTAATGCAATCTTTCACATGCCACAGAAAAACACTCAGGCCAATAATAACGAAGGCGGTGACGATTTCACCGGTTAGATATAACGCATAATGATTGCTGATGGCTTTAACATGCCAACTAAACCATAGCATCTTAAATATCAGTAGGGTGATAGCCGTCAGGATGATAAAAAAACAGTGGGCGGTTGCACTAAGGGCAATGATGTTACGAAACCAATGGAATAAAGAGGATTTATCTTCAGGGGGTAAATCTTCTTCGTTAAGCTTCCTTACGTGTAAGCACAATCTTTGCGCCAGCACGCCAGAAAAAAAAGCAATAACCGAAAATATACAGCTGAAGATAGCCAGGACGTACTCAGTATTAACGGCGGCAAAATAATAGGGGTAAGTTTCTTTTATGGCTTCATAGCGGTCAACAATGCCAGAGATTGAATATTTTTTCCCATCCCAAACGAAGGTGCCGTTAGCTGCATTTTTGGGGGCCTCCAGCGCGGCATGGTACTGCACGGTGGCTGTGCTGGCGTTAATGTGAATGCGGTTAATGTGGAACCAGGCGTTAAAAGAATAAAACAGAAGAATAACTGGGATAATCCAGATACCAAAAAGTAATACCTTATTTTTAAACATGTTAACTGTCCGGGCAAGAGTAACAAAAGCCGGTGAGCATGCTATTGCGATTATTGCCGAAAATCAAGGAGGCAAGTTCATTTTCGATAAAACATTTTCCGCATTTTTATATATTAGCTGGAAATATATATTTTTTGAATGGAAATGGTGTCAATGATAATTTCTGTCAGGGAATAGATGAAATAAATCTGAATGTACCGGAATAACACGCTATTACTACGAATTCGATTAACATCGCAATAACACCTTCTGACGAGGCATTATTACGATGATAATATTTTAATCTGCGGCATATCCCTGGGGCGGCAGAGGGCTACCGTCCAGCCACGCCGCGTTGTCGCGCATTTCAAGACGGCCAGCAACAAACCAGCTAATCACCAGCGGATAGATGTCATGCTCCTGCGCCTGCACCCGTGCGGTAATATCGTCCTCGTTGTCGCCGCTAAACACCGGCACGTTGGCCTGCAAAATAACCGGGCCGCCGTCCAGCTCGTCAGTGACAAAATGCACCGACGTACCGTGGACTTCATCACCGTTTTCCAGCACCTGCTTATGGGTATTCAGGCCCGGATATTTGGGCAGCAGAGAAGGGTGGATGTTTAACAGCCGTCCCTGATAGTGCGCCACGAATTCCGGGCTTAAAATCCGCATATAGCCCGCCAGCACCACTACATCCGGCGCATAGGCGTCAATTTCCAGCATCAGTTCGCGATCAAAGGCTTCGCGGCTGGCAAACTGACTGGCCGTTAATGCATGCGCAGGAATGTTTGCCTGACGCGCGCGCTCAAGGCCGAACGCGTCGGCCTTATTGCTGAATACCGCACGCAGCGTGCCGCCGATCTTTTTCTGCTCGCAGGCGTCAATAATCGCCTGTAAATTACTGCCGTTGCCGGAGATCAGCACCACGATGTTTTTCATTACTCAATGACCACGCGCTCGTCGGAATCAGAAGATTTAATGATACCGATTTTCCACGCCTTTTCACCCTTCTCATTGAGCAATGCAATGGCTTTATCTGCATTAGCCGCCGGCAGCGCGACGATCATGCCAACGCCACAGTTAAAGGTGCGATACATTTCATGACGGCTGACGTTACCCGCACGCTGCATCCAGCCAAAAATGGCAGGCCACTGCCAGGAGGATTCGTCAATCACCGCCTGGGTATTATCTGGCAGTACGCGCGGAATATTTTCCCAGAAACCGCCGCCAGTGAGGTGGGCAATCGCATGTACCTCAATGTTCTCAATCAGCGACAGAATGGATTTCACATAGATGCGGGTCGGGGTCAGCAGGTGATCCGCCAGCGGCTTGCCGTCAAGATCGGTGGTTAGCGGATCGCAGCCGCTCACTTCCACAATCTTACGCACTAGCGAATAGCCGTTGGAGTGCGGGCCGCTGGAGGCCAGCGCGATCAGCACGTCGCCATCAGCGACCTTACTGCCGTCAATAATTTCCGATTTTTCCACCACGCCCACGCAGAACCCGGCCACGTCGTAATCGTCGCCGTGATACATCCCTGGCATTTCCGCAGTTTCACCGCCCACCAGCGCGCAGCCGGATTGCAGGCAGCCTTCAGCGATACCGTGGATAACGCTGGCCGCCGTATCGACATCCAGCTTGCCGGTGGCGTAGTAATCGAGGAAAAACAGCGGCTCAGCACCCTGGACCACAAGATCGTTGACGCACATCGCCACCAGATCGATACCAATAGTATCGTGACGCTTAAGGTCCATCGCCAGACGCAGCTTCGTTCCCACGCCGTCGGTGCCGGAGACCAGAATCGGCTCGCGATATTTCTGCGGCAGGGCGCACAGCGCGCCAAAGCCACCCAGACCGCCCATCACTTCCGGGCGACGGGTTTTCTTCACTACGCCTTTGATTCGGTCGACCAGAGCGTTGCCCGCATCGATATCAACACCGGCATCTTTATAGCTGAGAGAGGTTTTATCGGTCACTGCTGAGTCCCCACGCGTGTTTGCGGTAGAAATAAAATCGGCGCAATTCTAACAGGGAAAGCAAACGTTTGCGAGCCTGCTTTGTGCCAGACGCTGAACAACATGCAGAGACACAAATTTGATACTGTTCACGAAAATGAAACCGGGTACATTCTTATGCTTGCCTCCATGCCCGTGAGTGACCATCATGCCAATGAAACCGGTTTCTGTTTTTGGTTGAGAAAAGCGGTAAGCGGGTACTGACGGGATTCAGGAGGACGAAACAGGATGAAAATTGCCGCATTTGATATTGGTGGCACCGCGTTAAAAATGGGCGTGGTCACCGCTGCCGGAGAACTGTTGGAAAAAGGAAAGCAGACGATCAACAACAGTGATGGCGACGAGATTTTACAGGCCATGCTGACATGGATAACGGCCCATCCGGAGTGTGAAGGGATTGCCATCAGCGCGCCCGGTTACGTCAACCCGCACACCGGCTTTATTACCATGGGTGGCGCAATCCGCAAATTCGATAATTTCGCCATCAAACACTGGCTGGAAGAAAAGGTCCGGCTTCCCGTCGCCATTGAGAACGACGCTAACTGCGTGCTGCTGGCCGAACGCTGGCAGGGCAAAGGCGCAGAGATGGAAAATTTCCTGGTGTTAACCATCGGTACCGGCGTCGGCGGGGCGATTTTCTGTAACAACCAACTGGTGCACGGCGCGCGTTTTCGCGCAGGCGAGTTTGGCTATATGCAAACCGAACGCCCCGGTTCCCGCGACGTGCGTCGCTATTCCATGAATGAAAACTGCACGCTACGCGTTTTACGCTATCGCTACGCCGAACATATCGGCAAAGCGCTGGAGGAGGTTACCGGCGAGGAGATTTTCGACCGCTTTGATGCAGGCGACGTCGTCTGTCAGCGCCTGGTGACGGATTTCTTAAACGGCCTTGGTACCGGCCTTTATAACCTCGTTAATTTATTTGATCCGCAGACGATTCTGATCGGCGGCGGCATTGTCGAACGCCCGGGTTTTCTGGCGCTGCTGCGCGAACACCTGGCCTGGTTCGGCATTGCGGAATACATCGATACCGTCAGTTACGGCAACGACGCCGGATTGATCGGCGCGGTTTACCATTTCAATCAGCAACATCGGTCGCCAGACGGCGATCGTTCATGAGGGAGAGAACATGTCCGGACTTAAAGAAGGTTTTCTGTGGGGCGGCGCGGTCGCAGCGCATCAGCTGGAAGGCGGCTGGCAGGAAGGCGGTAAAGGCGCGAGCGTGGCCGATGTAATGACCGCCGGTGCGCACGGCGTGGCACGTGAAATTACCGACGGCGTGCTGCCGGGGAAAAACTACCCTAACCACGAAGCCATCGATTTTTATCATCGCTATAAAGAAGACGTTGCGCTGTTTGCCGAGATGGGCTTCAAATGTTTTCGTACCTCAATCGCCTGGACGCGTATTTTCCCGAAAGGCGATGAGCAGGAGCCGAACGAAGCGGGCCTGCAATTCTATGACGATCTGTTTGATGAGTGCCTGAAGTACGGTATTGAGCCGGTGATTACGCTTTCTCACTTCGAGATGCCTTATCATCTGGTCAAGGAATACGGCGGCTGGCGTAACCGCAAGCTGATCGACTTCTTTGTCCGTTTCGCGAAGGTGGTCTTTACCCGCTACCAGCATAAAGTGAAGTACTGGATGACCTTTAACGAGATCAACAACCAGGCTAACTATCACGAAGATTTCGCCCCGTTCACCAACTCCGGGCTGAAATATGCGCCTGGTGAAGATCGTGAGCCGGTGATGTACCAGGCCGCGCACTACGAGCTGGTCGCCAGCGCCCTGTCGGTGAAAGCGGCGAGGGAGATCAACCCGTCATTGCAGGTGGGCTGCATGATCGCCATGTGCCCGATCTACCCGCTGAGCTGTGCGCCGAACGATATGATGATGGCGATGAACGCCATGCATCGTCGCTACTGGTTCACCGATGTTCACGTGCGTGGGATCTATCCGCAGCATCTGCTGAACTATTTCGACCGTCGCGGTTTTAAACTGGATATCACCGAAGACGATCACGCCGCGCTGAAACAGGGCTGCGTCGACTACATTGGCTTTAGTTACTATATGTCGTTCGCCACCAAAGCGACCGCCGACAATCCGCAACTTGATTACGACGAAACGAAAAGCCTGGTCTCCAACCCGCACGTGCAGAAATCCGACTGGGGCTGGCAGATTGACCCGGTGGGCCTGCGCTACTCCCTGAACTGGTTCTGGGATCACTATCAGCTACCGCTGTTTATCGTCGAAAACGGCTTTGGCGCGATCGATGTGCTGGAAAAAGACGGTTCAGTCGACGACCAGTATCGTATTGACTATCTCTCTGCCCATATCGCCGAAATGAAAAAAGCGGTCGTGGAAGATGGGGTGGATCTGATGGGCTATACGCCGTGGGGCTGTATCGATCTGGTCTCCGCCGGCACCGGCGAGATGAAAAAACGCTACGGCTTTATCTACGTCGATAAAGACAACGACGGCAACGGTACGCTGGCCCGCAGCCGCAAAAAATCGTTTGACTGGTATAAGCAGGTGATTGCCACTAACGGCGAAAAACTGTAATCCTCGTTTTAGCGGTCAGTCACCGGCTGGCCGCTTTTTTCTTCCGCTGTAGCCGTCTGTCAACTCGCGAAAGCGAGCGCCATGTGAGTTTCTCTGATTTGCTTCCCCGTAACCTTTTAATTAGTAAATGAAATTTTCCTTTACGCGCATATGCTTGATCGACATCAAACAAAAAAATATTGTCGACCAAAAGAAAGGCGGTATAATCCGTCGATTTTTTTTGTGGCTGCCCCTCAAAGGAGAAAGAGAATGAAGATCGTTGAAGTGAAACACCCACTCGTCAAACACAAGCTGGGTCTGATGCGTGAGCAGGATGTCAGCACGAAACGCTTCCGTGAACTCGCCTCTGAAGTGGGTAGCCTGCTGACCTATGAAGCGACAGCCGATCTGGAAACGGAAAAAGTGACTATCGAAGGCTGGAACGGCCCGGTAGAAATCGACCAGATTAAAGGTAAAAAAATCACCGTTGTGCCTATTCTGCGTGCCGGACTGGGGATGATGGAAGGCGTACTGGAGAACGTACCGAGCGCGCGCATCAGCGTGGTAGGGATGTACCGCAACGAAGAAACGCTTGAGCCAGTACCGTACTTTCAGAAGCTGGTCTCCAATATTGATGAGCGTATGGCGCTGATCGTTGACCCCATGCTGGCAACCGGCGGTTCTGTGATTGCGACCATCGACCTGCTGAAAAATGCGGGCTGCACCAGCATCAAGGTGCTGGTACTGGTGGCGGCACCGGAAGGTATTGCGGCGCTGGAGAAAGCGCATCCGGACGTCGAACTTTATACCGCGTCCATTGATCAGGGACTTAATGAGCACGGATACATTATTCCGGGCCTCGGCGATGCCGGTGACAAGCTCTTTGGTACGAAATAAATGAATAAGTAAAAAAAGCCGACTTTGAGAGTCGGCTTTTTTTTGAGTAAAACAACCCACATACAACATTCAGAGGTAATACTATGACGCGCCGTGCTATCGGGGTGAGTGAAAGACCGCCGCTTTTACAGACAATCCCGCTTAGTTTGCAGCACCTGTTTGCCATGTTTGGTGCAACCGTGCTGGTGCCTGTTTTATTCCACATTAACCCGGCCACGGTGCTGCTGTTTAACGGCATCGGCACATTGCTGTATCTCTTCATATGTAAAGGCAAAATCCCGGCGTACCTCGGGTCGAGTTTTGCCTTTATCTCCCCGGTATTGCTGCTTCTGCCGCTGGGTTATGAAGTGGCGCTCGGCGGCTTTATTATGTGTGGCGTGCTGTTTTGTCTTGTCGCTTTCATTGTCAAAAAAGCCGGTTCTGGCTGGCTGGACGTGATGTTTCCGCCGGCGGCGATGGGGGCCATCGTGGCGGTTATCGGTCTGGAGCTGGCTGGCGTCGCCGCGAATATGGCGGGCTTGCTGCCGCCAGACGGACAATCTGCTGATACTAAAACCATTATTATCTCGCTGGTGACGCTGGCCGTGACCGTCTTTGGTTCGGTGCTGTTCCGCGGCTTCCTGGCGATTATCCCAATCCTGATCGGCGTACTGGTGGGCTACGCGCTCTCATTCGTGATGGGCGCTGTGGATACCACACCGATTGCGCAGGCGCACTGGTTCGCACTGCCGACGTTCTATACCCCGCGTTTTGAGTGGTTTGCTATCTTCACCATTCTGCCTGCCGCACTGGTGGTGATTGCCGAACACGTCGGACATCTGGTGGTTACCGCCAACATCGTCAAAAAAGACCTGATTCGCGATCCGGGCCTGCATCGTTCGATGTTTGCTAACGGACTGTCGACCATCGTTTCTGGTTTCTTTGGCTCTACGCCAAACACCACCTACGGTGAAAATATCGGCGTGATGGCGATCACCCGCGTTTACAGTACCTGGGTTATTGGGGGCGCGGCGATTATTGCTATCCTGCTCTCCTGCGTGGGTAAATTGGCCGCCGCCATACAGATCATCCCGCTGCCGGTGATGGGCGGCGTCTCGCTGCTGCTGTACGGCGTGATTGGCGCATCCGGTATTCGCGTGCTGATCGAATCAAAAGTGGATTACAGCAAAGCGCAAAACCTGATCCTGACCTCGGTCATTCTGATCATCGGCGTTAGCGGTGCGAAAGTGCACATAGGCGCGGCCGAACTGAAAGGCATGGCGCTGGCGACCATCGTGGGTGTTGCCCTGAGCCTGATCTTTAAGCTTATCAGCATGCTGCGTCCGGAAGAAATCGTGCTGGATGCCACGGATAAAGGCGCATAAACAAGATGATCCACTCACCGGGTGGCGATCCACCCGGTTCTCAGTCTCCGGTTTTGTGATAAACTCAAGGCGATTTTTGCAAGCCCAGACAGAGGTCCACCTGAACACACCGGCGCAGCTCTCACTGCCACTCTATCTTCCCGACGACGAAACCTTTGCGAGTTTCTGGCCGGGCGATAACCCCTCTTTGCTGGCCGCACTGCAAAACGTGCTGCGCCAGGATCACAGCGGCTATATCTATATCTGGTCCCGCGAAGGGGCAGGGCGCAGCCACCTGCTGCACGCGGCCTGCGCTGAACTCTCCCAGCGCGGCGATGCGGTGGGCTATGTACCGCTGGATAAACGCACCTGGTTTGTACCGGAAGTGCTGGAAGGAATGGAGCAGCTTTCGCTGGTGTGTATCGATAATATCGAATGCATTGCCGGGGATGAGCCGTGGGAAATGGCGATGTTTAATCTCTATAACCGCATCCTGGAGTCCGGTAAAACCCGCCTGCTGATCACCGGTGATCGGCCGCCGCGGCAACTTAAGCTGGGTCTGCCCGATCTGGCTTCGCGCCTCGACTGGGGGCAAATTTATAAACTCCAGCCGCTGTCGGATGAAGATAAACTCCAGGCTTTGCAGTTGCGCGCGCGCCAGCGGGGTTTTGAGATGCCGGAAGATGTCTGCCGTTTTCTGTTAAAGCGGCTGGATCGGGAGATGCGCACGCTGTTTATGACCCTCGATCAGCTCGATCGGGCCTCGATCACCGCCCAGCGTAAGCTGACCATTCCCTTCGTTAAAGAGATCCTCAAACTGTAGGCGTGCCGGGCGACACGCCTGTGTTCTTATTAACTGCTCGCAATATCGTTAAGCAAATGCTGTATCAGCAGCGGGATCGGCCGCCCGGAGGCAACGCTTCTTCCGCTTTCGCGCCATAGCGCCGTGCCGCTTACGTCAAGATGTGCCCACGGAATAGTTGACGGACAAAAATGGTGCAGCAGCCAGGCAGCGGACGCGCTGATGGCGGCATTGTTGCCCGGGGTATTGCACAGATCGGCGATAGCGCTTTCGGTCTGTTTTTTCAGCCGCGCGTCAAGCGGCAGCGACCAGACTTCATCTCCGCTCTGTTGACCTGCCAGGGTTAACGCCTGGCGCAGGGACTCATTCTGCGTCATCAATCCGCTTAACTCATAGCCCAGCGCTTTTACCACCGCGCCGGTGAGGGTGGCGAGATCGATGATATAACGCGTGTCGGGATGTCGCAGGCTGGCCCAGGCGAGGGCGTCGGACAGCACCAGACGTCCCTCGGCGTCGGTATTATTGATCTCCACCGTCATGCCGTTGCAGGCGCGCGCCACGCTACCGGGCTGCATGGCATTCGGCCCGATAGCGTTTTCCGCAAGCGCCAGCACGCCCATTACCCTTACCGGCAGCGCGAGGCCAGCGATGCTGAGCATCAATCCAAGGACGTTCGCTGCGCCGCACATGTCATATTTCATGGTGTACATGCCGGCACCCTCTTTTAGCCACAGCCCGCCGGTATCAAACGTAATACCTTTGCCAACGTAGCTGCGCACCGGTCCGTCAGCGATGCCGTCATAGTGAATAGCCAGCAGGCGGGGCGGCCGTTCTGCACCTTTACCCACTGCATGCAGCAGACCAAGCCCTTGCTCGACGATAGCATTTTCATCCAGCACCTCGCAGCGCAGCGCAGGAAAGGCGGCGCACAGTCGCTGCGCTTCGTCTACCACATACTGTGGCGTACACTGTTCTGAGGGCAAATCCGCCAGTCGGCGGGCAGCAATCATGCCACTGGCGATAACGTGCTGTTGGTGGAACAGCGTTTCCCGTTGCGGCTGGGTTTCCCGCGGACAGTAGCCGACAACACGGCGCAGGCGGGTCGCCGGTGACGATCCGGTTTTCAGACCCAGATCCACCAGCTGATGCGAGAGGTTAAATAAGAAGCGCAGCGTCTTCGCCAGCACCACCTCATCTATGTGCGAGCAGTCGATAATGACCTGTGGGCACGCCGTGTCGGTGAACAACGGCCGCAGGAGGTTGAGCAGCGCATCGGTGACGCCGTCATGCCAGACGCCGGATGGCAGTAGAGTGATGCGTGCGAAGGGGGCGCAGCCAAAGCGCGTGTCCGCGAGTTTCCCCTGCGTAGCAAGCGCTTCCATTTCGTCAATTATCGGCATCGCCCGATAGAGCGGCTGGTCGAAAAGGGGGCTACCGGGAAACGTGATCAGGTGACTTTGCGTCAGATCGCCGGAAAGCCTGTCGGTAAGAGCATAATCAATCATGTTTTATTCCTCAATGGGCGCGCGGATGCGGGCGTTATACGCCTGCATCCAGTCGTCATCCACCGGCTGATAATGGGTTTTCTCCTGAAGCCGATCGGCGCGGAAAACGGTCAGCGGCTGGGTTGCGGTAGCGACGACGAAGGAGAATGTTTTGATGTTGGTGGCTGCGCCGAATTCGCCATGGCGGTTCATGCATACCACCGACAGATCGCCCGCGCGACCAAAGCGCGACATCAGCTTATCTTCCAGTTCGTAAATTACTGAATCGGCTGCCTGCTGCGGAATCATACCCTGTGCCATGCGGCGGACAATTTCGTAGCTGGTGCAGCCTTTCATTAAATCTTCGCCCACCCCCGTCGCGGTTGCCGCCCCGGTTTCGCTGTCGCAATAGAATCCGGAGCCGATGATGGGCGAGTCCCCCAGTCGGCCGCGCTTTTTCATAAACAGGCCGCTGGTGGACGTGGCGACACTCATTGAGCCTTGTCGGTCAAGAGCGATGACACCCACCGTATCGTGACCGTCGTAGGGGCTGAGGCCCTTATCCAGCGTTTCCCGGCATCGCTTGCGGTAGTGTTGTATCGCGCGGTCAGTTAACATTGTTTTCGGCATAAAGCCCTGACTGAGCGCCCACTCCCGGGCACCCTGACCGACCAGCACGCTGTTATAACGCTGCCGACCCAGCGCATGCGCCACTTTTACCGGATTGGCGATATCTATCAGATTACCCACTGCGCCAAAGGCCAGCGTGTCGCCATCCATCCAGGCGGCATCAAGCTCCACCTCGCCGTTTTCAGTAGGCAGACCGCCATAGCCTACCGATTTATAGAACGGATAATCTTCGACGGTGACGACCGCATCCACTACCGATGTCGCTGCCGCGCTTCCGCCCTGTAGCGCCGTCGCCGATGTTGAAACGCCTTCCAGCGCCATCCGCCAGGTTGCAATAATTCCCCACATTCCTTACTCCTGTTTCGCCAGCGCGTTTGCAGCGTTTTCCATATTACGTTCTGCACTGCGATATTGTTTGTCGACAATGCGTATAAAAGGCAGATACAACATCGCGCCAATCAGCAGATTGAGGAGTTGCATAATGCTGCCGGAAAGGTGTCCGGTAACGATAAATCCGCTGATAACCGGTGGCAGCGTCCATGGAATAAAAACGCCGGTAGTGACTGCTACCGCGCCGATTTTCATCGCCACATACTGCACGGTTACCAGCACCAGCGGCACCAGGTTAAACGGGATCAGCATGATGGGATTCATGATCACCGGCAGGCCAAACAATACCGGCTCGTTGATGTTAAAAAGTGAAGCACCCGCGCCAAGACGCGCGACCTCGCGCATGTTTTTGCTACGTGCGAATATCAGCATGGCGATCACCAGCGATAGCGTGGCGCCCGCGCCACCCATCCAGATCATGTCGAAAAACTGTTCAGTGATGATATGCGGCGGCGTGGTTCCGGCCTGGATCGCGGCAATATTATCGGTCTGATTTTCCATCCACAGCGGGCGGATAATGCCGTTAACCATAGAGCCGGAGTTAATGCCTACCGACCACAGAATAGTAATGCTGAAGACCGTCATCAGCGCGCCGAAATAAGAGGTGCCGAAATGGCGTACCGGTGTGGCCACTACCTCGTAAATAAACTGGTGGATGGTTCGGTAAGGGGTATTTTCAAAGCCAATGCGGATCGCCAGCACCAGGATCATCACCAGCAGGGCGGGGATCAGGGCGGCAAAAGACTCCTGTACTGCCGGTGGAACGCCGTCCGGCATTTTGATCACCAGCTTTTTACGCTTTAGCCAGCAGAACAGTTCCGTCCACAGCAGCGAGCCGATCATCGCCACAAAAAGACCGCGAGTGCCGATCCATTCCACGGGCATCACGGTAATGCCGCCGTTCTCCGCCACTTTCAGGAAGGGCGTGAGGATCAAAAAACAAACCAGCGCCAGCACGCCGCAGGAGAGGCGATCGTCAGCACGCTGCTCAGCCAGACGGTAAGCGACCAGGAAACTGATAAACAGCGCCATGGTTGAGAATACCGCGTTAAACGGGATCTCGACGATAGCACTCCAGTTCTCGCCAAACGCCTGCGACATAAACTGTTGATAGGTCTGATTGGGAAAGGAAGAAATCACCAGCAGGATCGAACCGACGATAATAAACGGCATGAAAGAAACATAGGCACCGCGAATGGCGCACAGATGAGGTTGCTGCGCGGTCCTGGCGGCCAGCGGCATCAGTTTCGCTTCAAGAAATCCCAGAACATTGTTCATTGTGAACTCCGTACAAGATTAATCGGTATTGTGTGTGTTATGTATTGAGAAGCTACAGTGGGATTATTCATTAATCCCTGAGGCAGGAAGGTGAATCTGGTCACATTTTATTTACAGGTCAGAATAAATCTCACATGATTAGTTAGGGTGTGATACAGGAGTTATTATGGAAATTAAGCTGCATGCCAACGCTACCACGACCCCAAGGGTGCGAAAATATTTACAGGAGTCGGATAAAAGCGATCGCGAACTGGCGCTGGAGCTGGGTATTTCGGTGACGACGGTCAGGCGTTGGCGCAGACGGGAAAATACGACTGATCGGCAGACGACGCCTGGAAAAATACACAAAGCACTGAGACAGGAGCAGGCTGCTCTGATCAACGCTCTGCGGGAAATGCTACAGGCACCTCTGGATGATTTGCTGTTTTTCGTGACTCAGGGACTGGAAATCCCCCTGTCGCGTGCGACCCTTAATCGTTACCTGAAACCGGCACGCCCGTCGCGCGGAACGTTGGTACCGAAGGGCAAAAAGGCGCTCAGCGCTGGTATCGTGCCGCAACAGCTCAACCTGCATTACTTTTTACTGTCGCTACACAGGGAAGATGATGGCGAACACCATTTGCTCATGGCGCAGGAGCCGGTAAGTGGCTGGTGGTATGCGCGGATCTATGCGGGAATGTCGTCACGACTGCTGGTGAACTGGCTTGAGGAGGCGCTGACACACTGTCCGGTTAAGATACAATGTGTTGAGACAAAAGGACGCTCGTGGTGCGGTATCGACCTGCCTGCTGCCCTCGATCCGTGGCTGCTGGATAAAGGAATGCACGCCGTCATGATCTCCCCGCCGGTGGATACGCAGCCTGTTATTGTATCACCGCCGCTGGCGGAAATTATCCCGGCGGCCCGCAACGCGACACCTGACGAGCTGGTGACTCGGCTGTGTTTACTGGTTAACGGGGGAAGACCGCAGAAAAAACTGGGAGGGATGACGCCGCAGGCTTTTTTACAGACGCTGCGACGTGATGCTGTCTAACTGACAATTTCCAGCACTTGCTCCGGCGGGCGACCGATGCGTGCCTGACCGTTGTTAACGACAATCGGTCTTTCGATAAGCTTCGGATGTTCCACCATTGCCTGAATCAGTTCCTGCTGGCTGAGATGCTCATCGGCCAGGTTCAGAGAGCGGTAGAGATCCTCTTTCTGGCGCATCAGGTCCCGCGCATCGGTCATGCCGAGCATCGTTAACAGTTCGCGCAGGGTGGCTGCATCCGGTGGGGTTTCCAGATAGAGCACTACGTGTGGGTCAATGCCGTTCGATTTCAGCAGGCTCAGGGTGTCGCGGCTTTTAGAGCAGCGTGGGTTATGATAAATCGTTACCGTGTCGGACATGAACATTCCTCACATTTTTTCATACGGGCGGAAGCGCTGCTGCAGGGCGCGTAACTGGTCGATACGCGCATCGTAGCGCGACTGTTCCTGACTGCCGAGCTTAACCTGCGCGCTGGCGCTGCTCAGTAGCGTGATTGCCTGGTCGAGACGTCCCAGCAGCGCCTGGCCCTCCGCACGGGCAGCCAACTCACGATCGCGATGACCGTTGGCCGCTTCGGCCTGCGCCAGCAGATCCCAGCCGTTAGGATCGTCTTTGTAGGTAAAGGTGTAGCGATTCAGGATAGTCGCAGCTTCACGGGTCTGGCCGGCCTGCACATAGGCGTTCGCCAGGTTGAGTTGTAACACCGGATTGGTACGGATCTCACTGGCATTCTTCAGGCGGGCAATGGCCTCGGCATTTTTCTTCTGTCCCAAATCGATATCCGTGGCAAGGTCAAGATACCAGGCGTTATTCGGCTCGGCTTTCAGCAGCGGCTGTAGCGTCTGGCTGGCTTCTGCAAAGCGACCCGCCTCCATGGCCTGTAATGCCCGACCGTATTGCGCGGCGTGCTGCTCGCGAATATTGCCTTTCGCCCAGCTCTCAAGCATATCGCTGGTGAGCTGATTACGTCCGGAATTGTACATCCCCAGAGTACGCACCTTCGCCAGATAAAAACTGGCAGAAGACTGGACTACCACGGCGGGCATCTGATTGGCACGGTTGCGCGCATCGGACAGTCGGCTTTCCGGCAGCGGGTGGGTGAGCAGAATTTCCGGCGGGCGCGACGAATAGCGCGCCTGATCCAGCAGTTTTTCCAGAAAACCGGGCATCGCTTGCGGATCGAACCCGGAACGTTGCAGCACCTGAATGCCGATGCGATCGGCTTCCTGTTCGTTTTGCTGGGTAAAGGTGATCACTCCCTGGCGCGAACCGGCCAGCGTCCCGGTCAACGCCGCCATCCCGGCCTGCGGACTGGCCATCGCCAGCAGGATCGAACCCAGCGTGCCCGCCCAGGTCAGCGGTGCGTTGTTTTTTTGATCTTCCATCGCCCGCGCCAGGTGGCGCTGGGTGACGTGGGAGATCTCGTGCGCCATCACCGAGGCCAGCTGGCTTTCGTTGTCGGCGTAGCGAAAGAGGGCAGAGTGCAGGACCACGTTGCCGCCAAAGAAGGCGAAGGCGTTAATTTCGTCGTTATTAATCAGATAGAAGTGGAACGGGGTGCGTACGGAGTTGGCGTGCGCGACCAGCCGCATGCCCAGCGAGTTAATATACTGAACCAGTAAAGGGTCGTTGATTAACGGCGCGCTGCCGCGGAGCTGGCGAACGTAGTAATCCCCCATTTGCAGTTCCTGAGCAATGGAGAGCGTGCTTCCTGCGGAGGTGCCCATATCCGGCAGCGTATCCGCGGGATCGGCAAAGGCGGGCAGCGCCTGTCCCAGCGTTAGCGTGGCGATAAGAGTGGCTATCAGCGTTTTTTTCAACTGCCTGAACATAACCTCAATCCTGTTATCTGAATTTGCCAGTTTGACCGGCAATGTCACGTAATGTTCCACCGTTGGTGAGCAGCGAGTGTAGCCGTCTGCCTGCGCAAAGAAAATAATAATTGTGCAACGGATAATGTTTCCGCGATAGCACGTAAAAAGCGAAGTCTTTTTTGTGACAGTTCGATACAATTCTTATCTATTGCTCCAGTCATGCCCGCAGGGAAGGTTCTATGCTAGAAATGTTAATGCAGTGGTATCGCCGTCGCTTTAGCGATCCGGAGGCGATTGCGCTGCTGGTCATCCTGGTAGCGGGTTTTTGTATCCTGTTCTTCTTCAGCGGCCTGCTGGCACCGCTGCTGGTCGCCATCGTACTGGCCTATCTGCTGGAGTGGCCTACCGCACGGCTACAGCGCATCGGCTGCTCCCGACGCTGGGCCGCATCCGTTGTACTGGTGCTGTTTGTCGGTATTCTTCTCTTAATGGCGCTGGTGGTTTTTCCCGTCGCCTGGCAGCAGGGGATTTACCTGATCCGCGATATGCCGGGAATGCTCAATAAGTTGTCTGAGTACGCTGCCAACCTCCCACGGCGTTATCCGGCGTTAATGGACGCGGGCATTATTGATGCGATGGCTGAAAATATGCGCTCGCGGATGCTGACCCTCGGCGATTCAGTGGTGAAATACTCGCTTGCCTCGCTGGTCGGGTTACTGACCATCGCCGTCTACCTGGTGCTGGTGCCGTTGATGGTCTTTTTCCTCGTCAAAGATAAAGAGCAGATGCTCAACGCGGTGCGACGCATTCTGCCGCGTAATCGCGGGCTGGCAGGGCAGGTCTGGAAGGAGATGAACCAGCAAATCACCAATTATATTCGCGGTAAAGTGGTGGAGATGATCGTCGTCGGCGTGGCGACCTGGATTGGGTTTATTTTATTTGGCCTCAATTATTCGCTGCTGCTGGCGGTACTGGTCGGTTTCTCGGTATTGATCCCCTACATTGGTGCCTTTGTTGTCACCATTCCGGTGGTCTGCGTGGCGCTTTTCCAGTTTGGCCTTGGCACCGAGTTCTGGAGCTGTTTTGCGGTCTATCTCATTATTCAGGGGCTGGACGGCAACTTGCTGGTGCCGGTACTGTTTTCTGAAGCGGTCAACCTGCATCCGCTGGTGATCATTCTGTCGGTGGTGATTTTCGGCGGGCTGTGGGGATTCTGGGGCGTATTCTTTGCGATTCCGCTGGCGACGCTAATCAAAGCCGTGGTCCATGCGTGGCCGGATGGATTGACGCTCGACGAGTAGACGAAGCGGCCTGCGCGTAAGCGAGGCCGCATAAGGCATATCACGCGTTGGTTTTCACCCAGTTCAGCACGATATCGTGGTGATTGCTGGTTTTGAAATCGTCAAAAACGTGTTCAATTTTACCGTCAGCGTCAATCAGGAAGCTAATGCGGTGGATGCCGTCATAGGTTTTACCCATGAAGGATTTCTCGCCCCAGACGCCAAATTGTTCGCAAACCTGGTGGTCTTCATCGGAAAGCAGCGTAAAATTCAGCAGTTCTTTTTCGGCAAAGCGTGACAGCTTTTCTGGTTTATCCGTGCTGATGCCCAGCACATCCACACCCGCTTTTTTCAGATCATCCATGTTATCGCGCAAACCACATGCTTGTACGGTGCAGCCTGGCGTCATGGCTTTCGGGTAAAAGTAAACCAGCACTCGCTGCCCCTGGAAGTCGGCCAAATTTACTTGTTCACCGTCTTGATCGGGCAAGCTAAATTTCGGTGCGATATCACCGGCTTTCAGTGGATTCATTACTACACTCCATTCTGTTCATCATGCTGTGAATAATTGACGATGTTTATACTGCCTTGTGCGTTCAATTCTGTACATAGGGCTTTGAACGCTTGTTCAAAAAGTGATGCATCCTGCGAGGCCGGGCTGTGGGCGGTGATCTGAATAAATAACTGCGGAACGACGCTCTCGCTACCGGGCTGAGTACGCGATACCAGTTCGGCAATATTCATCTCATGAGTATAAAACAGGGTGGTGAAGCGCTCAATAAGATGCGGAGAATCATCTACTTCTACCTGAACCCAGACCATCGACGGCATTGCCGGACGCAGGTGGGCGGTGGTGCGCTTCATGACGATCAGTAAATCCAGCTCAGCCCCTTTTAACGGTAGCGTCGATTCGATAAGCGTAATGGCGTTCCAGCTTCCGGAAAGCAGCATAATAAAGGTAAATTCATCGCCAAGCATCGCCAGGCGGCTGTCCTCAATATTACAACCGCAACTACTGACGTGACGGGTGATCGCATTCACGATCCCTGGACGGTCAGCCCCCAGCGCAGTGATAACCAGATAGTGTTGTGATGAGGCTGTCAAACCTGTTCTTCCTGTCAGAGGGAGGGTAATCATTAGGAAAGCACAAAAAAAACCGTCATACAACAGGCTCAAAGGTCTGAGTCTCTTGCTTTTATTGCAGTACCAAACGTACCATTAAGGTTCTTGTCAGCACAGAGGATGGCCCATGTTCACGGGAAGTATTGTAGCGCTTGTCACACCGATGGATGAAAAAGGTAAAGTCTGCCGGTCAAGCCTGAAAAAACTGATTGATTATCATGTGGATAACGGAACGTCAGCTATCGTTTCGGTCGGCACCACGGGTGAGTCTGCAACGCTGAGCCACGATGAGCATGGCGATGTGGTCATGATGACGCTTGAGCTTGCCGATGGTCGCATCCCTGTTATTGCCGGAACGGGAGCGAATGCAACCGCAGAGGCGATCAGCCTGACCCAGCGTTTCAATAACAGCGGTATCGTCGGTTGCCTGACCGTCACGCCGTACTACAACCGTCCGACTCAGGAAGGGTTGTTTCAGCACTTCAAAGCCATTGCCGAGCATACTGACCTGCCGCAAATTCTGTATAATGTGCCTTCCCGTACCGGGTGCGATATGCTGCCTGAAACCGTAGGCCGACTGTCAAAAATAAAAAATATTGTTGGTATTAAGGAAGCGACAGGGAACTTAAGTCGTGTTCATCAGATCAAAGAGCTGGTTTCAGATGACTTTGTTCTGCTGAGCGGCGATGATGCGACCGCGATGGACTTTATGCAACTCGGCGGTCACGGCGTCATTTCGGTGACTACAAACGTTGCAGCCCGTGATATGGCTGAAATGTGTAAACTGGCGGCACAAGGGCAGTTTGCTGAGGCTCGCGTCATTAATCAGCGCCTGATGCCGTTACACACTAAATTATTTGTCGAACCCAATCCGATCCCAGTGAAATGGGCCTGTAAGGAATTGGGACTTGTAGCGACCGATACGATGCGCCTGCCGATGACGCCGATTACCGACCACGGTCGTGAAATCGTCAAAGCAGCGCTGAAGCATGCCGGATTGCTGTAAAGTTTAGGGAGATTTGATGGCTTACTCAGTACAGAAGTCGCGCCTGGCGAAGGTAGCGGGTGTTTCGCTTGTGATGCTTCTCGCCGCCTGTAATTCTGACTCGCGCTACAAGCGTCAGGTCAGCGGCGACGAGTCATACCTGGATGCGGCACCGCTTGCCGAACTACATGCGCCAGCAGGCATGATTCTGCCGGTTCAAAATGGTGATTATAACGTTCCTGTCGCTAACGGCAGCGGGGCGGTGGGTAAAGCACTGGACATCCGTCCGCCGGCTCAGCCGCTGGCACTGGTCTCCGGGGCGCGTACCCAGTTTAACGGTGATACCTCCACGTTGCTGGTTGAAGGTAACCGCAGCAGTTCACTGTGGCCGCAGGTGGTCAGCGTGCTTCAGGCGCAGAACTACGCCATTGATAAACGCGATGATGCCAGCCAGACCCTGACGACAGATTGGGTAAACTGGAACCGTCTGGACGAAGACGAACAGTATCGTGGCCGCTATCAAATCAGCGTGAAGGCACAGGGCTATCAGCAGGCGGTGACCGTCAAACTGGTTAACCTTGAGCAGGCCGGCAAGCCGGTTGCCGACGCCTCTTCATTGCAGCGCTATAGTGCGCAGATGATGAACGTCATTTCGGCCGGTCTGGATAAGAACGCTACCGATGCCCAGAATGCGGCGCAGAGCCGCACCAGCGCCACGCTTGACGTACAGAGCGCTGCTGATGACACCGGTTTACCGATGCTGGTGGTGCGCGGGCCGTTCAACGTTGTCTGGCAGCGTCTGCCAGCCGCGCTGGAAAAAGTGGGCATGAAAGTCACTGACAGCACCCGTTCGCAGGGTAACCTGGCGGTAACCTACAAGCCGTTGTCTGACAGCGACTGGCAGGAGCTGGGCGCACGCGATCCGGGTCTGGTCTCCGGCGACTATAAATTGCAGGTCGGCGATCTCGATAATCGCAGCAGCCTGCAGTTTATTGACCCGAAAGGTCATACGTTGACCCAGTCGCAGAATGACGCGCTGGTCGCCGTATTCCAGGCTGCATTCAGTAAGTAATATCAGGGGCTGGAGCAATCCGGCCCTTTTTTCTGACGACCACGCAAACGTGTGCGTCGGCAAAAAAGTACAATTTTTAACGTTAAATTATAGCTGGGGTAATAAAGATGCAAAAGCAAGCTGAGTTGTATCGTGGTAAAGCGAAAACCGTACACAGCACGGAAAACCCGGATCTGTTGGTGCTCGAATTCCGCAATGATACGTCAGCAGGGGACGGCGCGCGCATTGAGCAGTTTGACCGCAAAGGAATGGTGAATAACAAATTCAACTATTTCATTATGAGCAAACTGGCAGAAGCGGGCATCCCCACGCAGATGGAAGCGCTGCTCTCAGACACTGAATGTCTGGTGAAAAAACTGGATATGGTGCCGGTAGAGTGTGTGGTCCGTAACCGCGCCGCCGGTTCGCTGGTGAAACGTCTGGGCGTTGAAGAAGGTATCGAGCTGAACCCGCCACTGTTTGACCTGTTCCTGAAAAATGATGCCATGCACGATCCGATGATCAACGATTCCTACTGCGAAACCTTCGGCTGGGTGAGCAAAGAAAATCTCGCGCGGATGAAAGAGCTGACTTACAAAGCTAACGACGTGCTGAAAAAGCTGTTTGACGATGCCGGGCTGATCCTGGTCGATTTCAAACTGGAGTTTGGTTTGTACAAAGGCGACATCGTGCTGGGGGATGAATTTTCTCCGGACGGCAGCCGTCTGTGGGACAAAGAAACGCTCGATAAAATGGACAAAGATCGCTTCCGTCAGAGCCTGGGCGGCGTTATCGAAGCCTATGAAGCCGTAGCGAAGCGCCTGGGCGTGAAGCTGGATTAATCTGGTTTCGTTATCCTTCACCAGAGGATGGCCCCATCCTCTGGCTTTTTACCCCCGCTTTGCAGTGGTAATCCTGCGTTATACCGCCTACGATCATAATCAACATCAATAACTAAAAGACAGAGGTCGTTATGCGCTGGCAAGGGCGTCGGGAAAGTGACAACGTAGAGGACAGGCGGAACGACTCTGGATCGCCAATGATGGGCGGCGGTCGGGGATTTCGTATTCCAACGGGCAAAGGCGGGATTGTGATCCTGCTGGTCGTCGTGGTGGCGGGGTATTACGGGGTGGATCTGACCGGTCTGCTCACGGGAGAACCGGTATCTCAGCAGCAGACGCAGCGCTCAGTCAGTCCGCAGGATGAAGAAGCGGCAAAATTCACCAAAGTCATCCTTGCGACCACAGAGGATACGTGGGCCAAACAATTTTCCGCAATGGGGCGTGAGTATCAGCAGCCGCGGCTGGTGATGTATCGTGGCGCGACCCGCACCGGTTGTGGCACCGGACAGTCGGTCATGGGGCCATTTTACTGTCCGGCGGACAGCACCGTGTATATCGATCTCTCGTTTTATGACGATATGAAAAACAAACTTGGCGCGGACGGTGATTTTGCCCAGGGCTACGTCATTGCTCATGAAGTCGGGCATCACGTGCAGAAGCTGCTGGGTATCGAAGCAAAAGTGCGCCAGCAGCAGCAAAATGCATCACAGACGGAGGTGAACCGTCTCTCCGTGCGTATGGAATTGCAGGCCGACTGCTTTGCCGGTGTCTGGGGCAACGATATGCAGAAACAGGATGTGCTGGAAGCGGGTGACGTGCAGGAAGCGCTTAATGCTGCAGAAGCTATCGGTGACGATCGCCTGCAAAAACAAAGCCAGGGCCGCGTGGTGCCGGACAGTTTCACCCACGGTACCTCCGAGCAGCGTTATACCTGGTTTAAACGCGGTTTTGACAGCGGCGATCCGGCGCAGTGTAATACTTTCGGTAAATCACTTTAATTCGACAAAGGGCAGTCATGGACGAACTACGCACGCTGACGGCGACGATGGCACAGGAGGGCATTCGCCGCCTGCTGGTGGTGAGCGGCGATCCGGCATGGAGTCTGACGCAGGCCACTTCCCTGCGCCAGAGCCTGCCCGGTGACTGGCTGAGCGTAAGTCCGCAGGCTATGCCTGAGCCGCATTGTCTGCCCGGCGCGCTGGCCACCCTGCTGGGCCGCGAGTTTCATCACGCCATTTTTGATGCGCGTAATGGCTTTGACGTGGCGGCCTTTGCTGCGCTGGGCGGAACGCTACGGGCCGGAAGCTGGCTGGTGCTGCTGGTGCCGCCGCTGGCGGACTGGCCAGCGCAACCCGACGACGATGCTGTGCGCTGGAGCGACACCTCCGCGCCCCTCCCGACGCCCAATTTCGTCCATCACTTCTGCCGTATCCTTAAATCACACCCTCACACCCTGGTCTGGCAGCAGGGGCAGCCGCTGCGGGTGCCGGTTTATCCCGCCAGACCCGCGTGGTGTCCGGCCTCGGGTGAACCGGATGTTGAGCAGGCGCAGGTGCTTAGCCAGCTTATTCACTCACCGGAAGGTGTCGCGGTACTGACCGCGGAACGCGGGCGTGGAAAATCGGCGCTGGCGGGCATGTTTATCCGTCGATTACGTGGCACCGCTATCGTTACCGCGCCTGCGAAAGCGGCGACCGATGTGCTGGCCGCGTTTGCGGGCGATCGCTATCACTTTATGGCCCCCGATGCGTTGCTGGCATCGCAGGCAGCCGCCGACTGGCTGATTGTTGATGAAGCGGCGGCGATCCCCGGTCCGCTATTGCAGCGGCTAACGACACGTTTTTCGCACGTACTGCTGACCACCACCGTTCAGGGTTACGAAGGCACCGGACGCGGATTTCTGCTCAAGTTTTGTGCTCGCTTTCCGCAACTTAAGACGTTCACGCTCGAACAGCCGCTGCGCTGGGCGCGGAATTGCCCGCTGGAAACGGTCATTAACGCGGCGCTGTTATTTAACGATGAGACGTTCTCCATCCGGCCGGAAGGGACGCTGCAATTTAGTAGTGTAGAGCAGCAGGCGTGGCAGATGCAGCCGCAACTGCCCGCCGCCCTGTATCAACTGCTGTCGGGGGCGCACTACCGCACGTCGCCGCTGGATTTACGCCGGATGATGGACGCGCCGGGGCAACATTTTATCGCCGCCCACAGTGACACCGTTCCGGCTGGGGCGCTATGGCTGGTGGATGAGGGTGGCCTGAGCGCCGGGTTGAGTCAGGCGGTCTGGGCTGGATTTCGCCGCCCGCGCGGTAATCTGGTCGCTCAGTCGCTGGCAGCACACGGCGGCAGCCCGTTTGCCGCCACGCTCAGCGCAAGGCGGATCACACGTATTGCGGTGCATCCGCTACGCCAGCGTGAAGGCATCGGTCAGCGGCTGGTGGAGCGGGCCTGTTGCGCCGCAGAGGGTTGCGACTATCTGTCGGTCAGCTTCGGCTATACGCCCGAGCTATGGCGTTTCTGGCAGCGCTGCGGCTTTATGCTGGTGCGCATAGGCAGTCATCGCGAAGCAAGTAGCGGCTGCTATACCGCGATGGTGATCCGCCCCTTCACTGCCAGTGGACAGGCGCTGGCGACGCATGAGCATCAGCGCTTGAGGCGCGATCTGCGCTGGCTGGTGCCGTGGCTTGACGAGACATTGCCGCTGACTGCCAGCGATGACGCTATGCTTAATGAAGATGACTGGTGGGAACTGGCGGGGTTTGCCTTTGCCCATCGGCCGCTACTCTCCTGTGTCGGCAGCCTCAATCGTCTGCGACAGCAGGTCACTTTGCCGCTCCCCGCGCTGCGTGGAAGGCTGGCGCAACAGAGTGAGGCCGCGCTCTGCGCCGAACTGGAGCTGAGCGGGCGTAAAGCCCTGCTTAACCAGATGCGTCAGGAGGCCGCCTGTGCGATGAAAACACTCGATGCCGTGCAGACGCAATTGCTGCGCGACAAGGTGGTTCAACTGCAATATTTTTAACTAACTCATTCAGTTAAATGGCATGGTCATTACCCCCGGACGGCGTAAACTGCCTGTCAGAACAAAGGAGACAGCCATGAAACACGATCATTTTATCGTCCAGAGTCCGACCACACCGGCGCAGCAATTGCTGCTGCTGTTTCATGGCGTGGGCGATAACCCGGTCTCAATGGGCCAGTTAGGTAGCTGGTTCGCGCCGCTTTTCCCGGATGCGCTGATCGTCAGCATTGGCGGACCGGAACCGTCTGGCCCGGCACCTGGTCGTCAGTGGTTTTCGGTTCAGGACATCACAGAGACCAACCGTCAGGCGCGCATTGACGCCATTATGCCGACCTTTATCGCCACGGTACGCTACTGGCAACAGCAAAGCGGCGTTGGACCACAGGCGACGGCGCTGATTGGCTTTTCTCAGGGGGCGATTATGTCGCTGGAGAGCATTAAGGCAGAACCGCACCTTGCTTCGCGGGTGATTGCCTTTAACGGCCGCTACGCCACGCTGCCAGCAACGGCCTCCACCGCCACCACTATCCATTTTATTCACGGTGGCGACGATCCGGTGATCGACCTTGCCTGGGCGGTTGCCGCGCAGGAAGCGCTGGTCAGCGCAGGTGGCGATGCCACGCTGGACATCGTGGAGGATCTGGGACATGCCATTGACGATCGCAGTATGCAGCTTGCGCTCGATCATCTTCGCTACACCGTACCAAAACGCTACTTTGATGAGGCGTTAAGCGGCGGCAAGCCGAACGATGACGGGATTGTTGAACTGTTCTGAAAATAAACACGGCGGAAAAGGCGCGCTTTTCCGCCGTCAGCATTACTTTTTCTTCGGCCAGTCGTCTTCATCGTCCCACTTATCATTAAAGTCACGATGCGGGGGCAGTTCTGGCTTGTTGGCGAGAAATTTTTTGTGATCGACGCGTTTCAAATCTTTTATTACGTTCAGCAGTACGCCTATCAGAAAAACCAGTACCAGAACCCACCAGTATTTTGTCAGCCATTCCATGTGCGAATCCTCTATGTTGTGCGGCGCGTCAGGCGACGAGTTGTTCCATAATACGCTGATACATTCGGGCCAGCAGTTGCAAATCGGCAGCGTTAACGCACTCATTTATTTTATGAATGGTCGCGTTGACCGGACCGAGTTCAACCACCTGTGCCCCCATGCGGGCGATAAAACGTCCGTCTGACGTGCCGCCTGTGGTTAACAGTTGCGGTTTAATTTCATTATAGTGCTCAATGGCATTGACCACCGCCTCAATCAGTTTGCCGCGGCCAGTAAGGAATGGCTGCCCGGAAAGCCACCAGTCCAGGGTATAGCGCAACTGGTGTTTTTCCAGCAGGGCAACTACATGGGCTTTAATCTGCTCATCCGTCAGTTCGGTGCTGAAACGGAAGTTAAACTGGACGAACAGATCGCCTGGAATGACGTTATTGCTGCCGGTGCCCGCCTGAATATTGGCAATCTGCATACTGGTCTGGGGGAAGTAGTCGTTGCCACGATCCCATTCAATCGCGACCAGTTCGTTTAGCATCGGCGCAGCCCGGTGAACCGGGTTATCGGCCAGATGCGGATAGGCTACGTGGCCCTGTACGCCGTGAATGGTCAGGTTGCAGGTGAGCGAACCGCGACGGCCATTCTTGACGACATCACCCACGACTTCCGTGCTGGAAGGTTCACCCACCAGGCAATAATCCAGTCTTTCACGGCGCGCCATCAGCGCTTCAACAACTTTAACGGTGCCGTTCTTTGCGCTGGCTTCTTCATCTGAGGTAATAAGAAATGCCAGCCGACCCCGGTGATGCGGATATTGCGCCACGAAACGTTCAGCGGCGACCACCATCGCTGCCAGCGAGCCTTTCATGTCCGCCGCACCGCGCCCAAACAGCATACCGTCGCGGATTGTCGGTTCGAACGGTGGGTTGATCCAGCGATCGGCGTCGCCGGCGGGTACCACGTCAGTATGTCCGGCAAAGGCCAGCGTTTCGCCCTGTCCACGCCAGGCCCAGAAATTACGGGTATCGCCCACATCCATATGCTCAATGGTAAAACCAATCGCACGCAGGCGTTCAATCATTAATGCCTGGCATCCCGCGTCATCGGGACTCAGGGAAGGGCGGCGGATAAGCTGCTGTGCCAGCTCAATGACCGGGCAAGACATACACTACACCTCGTCAAAATAGGTCTGGTAACCTGAATCGTTAAAACCAAGCAGCATAGGCTTCCCGGGCGCGCAGAGCAATGGGCGTTTGATGATTGCTGGCATTTCGAGCATCAAGGCGGCGGCTGAATCCGCATCTTTTATCGCCGCTTTTTGCGCCTCATCCAACTTACGCCACGTAGTGCCGCGGGTATTCAACAGCGCTTCCCAGCCAAGCTCACTAATAAACGTGCTCAATAGTTTATCGTCCAGACCGTCGCTACGGTAGTCATGGAATCGATAAGTCTGATCATGCTCATCCAGCCAGCGACGCGCTTTTTTAACGGTGTCACAGTTTTTGATCCCGTACAGAACGATCATATTTAACCCTTTTGCATTGAATTATGGTTTATTGTTCAGATAGTTTGAACGATATTTAGTTATTCATTCTTGTCGCATAACTAATCGCCTGAAAGCAAATTTTATATAAATTGCATAAAAAATACCTGTATTGATCCATCCGTCGTGTAATTTCAGATTGCGCTGAAAATAAAAGCAGGTCATAACAAAAACCTGTGAATAAGCCACTTTTTGTACCCTGACGCTTATTACTTCGCTGGCATCGTTTTTAACGCATGGATAGTCATATTATTGTCATACAGAATCTAATTTGTAACAAGATAAAGTGTACGCTCTAACAATAATGGCATTGATGATTAACACTATTAACCTACTTGTTATATGCGCTGCGCTCAGCAGCCTGGGCAGCAGGCGTGCTGCTGAAGTGCAAATAGCCCCTGAAATTGGTGTGGGTTATATTTACATTTTTCTGAACAAGAATGTTGCAAAATATTGCTATGTGTCACATAAAAAATAACGCACTGCGCTCATATTATGTTTAACCCGCTAAGCGTACCCCAGGAGGCGACAATCATTGCAGTGGTGTAATTTTCTTCACATATAAAAAAGAATTTTGTAAAATAGCGATAATAAGAAAGAGAGGTTGTATATGATTGAACGTGAACTGGGGAACTGGAAAGATTTTATTGAAGGCATGTTGCGCAAATAAAATCCTCAACTGCGTCGGCAGTCAGTACAGTACAATAAAAAAGCGACCGCTAAGGTCGCTTTTTTTGTTCATGGCTGTTGAACATCTTACTCGCGTCGCGGCTTAAGCGGGAAGCGACGGCGCACCAGCATAAAGAACAGCGGGACGAAGAAAATCGCCAGAATGGTCGCTGAGATCATGCCGCCTATCACCCCGGTGCCCACCGCGTGCTGGCTGGCCGAGCCTGCGCCCGTACTGGTTGCCATCGGCAGCACGCCAAAAATGAAGGCCAGCGAGGTCATCAGGATGGGCCTAAGGCGCTGACGGCAGGCGTCAAGCGTCGCTTTCACTAAATCCTCACCCTTCTGGTTCATCTCATTGGCGAACTCGACGATCAGAATGGCGTTTTTCGCCGACAGGCCAATAACGGTCAGCAGCCCGACCTGGAAATAAACATCGTTTTCCAGACCGCGCATCCAGGTGGCGAGCAGCGCACCCAAAATGCCAAGCGGCACCACCAGAATAACGGAGAACGGCACCGACCAGCTCTCATAGAGCGCGGCAAGACACAGGAAAATAACCAGCACCGTGAGGGCATAGAGCGCCGGGGCCTGCGCGCCGGAAAGCCGCTCCTGGTATGACATCGCGGTCCACTCCAGGCCGAAGCCGCCGGGTAGCTGACGCACCAGTTTTTCCATCGTATCCATCGCGCTGCCGGTGCTGACGCCCGGTGCTGCTTCACCGACTATCTCCAGCGCGGAATAGCCGTTATAGCGTTCCAGTCGCGGCGATCCGGTTTCCCAATGCGAGGTCGCAAAGGCGGAGAACGGCACCATATTGCCGTCTTTGTTACGCACGTACCATAGATTAATGTCGCCCGGCAGCATGCGGTATTTGGCCGCCGCCTGGACGTAAACTTTTTTCACCCGCCCGCGATCCATAAAGTCGTTAACGTAGCTGGAACCCCACGCGGTTTGCAGCGTATCGTTAATATCATCGATATCTACGCCCAGCGCCTGCGCTTTACGCTGATCGATATCTATCTGCAATTGTGCGCTGTCGTCGAGGCCGTTGTGGCGCACGCGGGTGAGCGAGGTGTCTTTCCCGGCAAGTTCAAGCAACTGGTCACGGGCGGCCATCAGCGCATCGTGACCTTTGCCGGCGTGGTCCTGCAACTCCATATCAAACCCGGCAGAGCTGCCGAGGCCGCTGATCGCTGGCGGACTGCTGGCATATACGCGCGCTTCATTTATATGCGCAAAAGCCTTCGTCGCGCGTTCAATAATGGCGGAAGAGGAGCCGGTGCTCATATCGCGGTCATCCCAGTCCTTCAGGCGTATGAACATCCGTGCCACGTTCTGCCCGTTGCCCCCTGGTCCAGAGCCAATGGTGGCGAAAATAGAGGTCACGTTGTCTTTCTCGTGGCTAAAGAAATAGTCTTCCACCTTCTGTACCACTTTTAGCGTCTGCTGTTGAGTAGAGCCGCTGGGGAGCTGTATTGAGGTGGTAAACATGCCGCGGTCTTCCTGCGGTAAAAAGGAAGAGGGCAGGCGCAGAAAGATAAACACCACGCCGCCAAGCAGAAGCACGTAAATCAGTATCCAGCGCAGGCTGCGATGGAGAATTTTTGCCACGCCAGATTCATAACGCTGCGCATTACGATTAAACGTGCGGTTAAACCAGCCGAAAAATCCGCGCTGCCCGTGTTGCTCACCTTTATGCAGCGGTTTAAGCAGAGTACAACACAGGGCAGGCGTCAGGATCATCGCGACCAGCACGGACAACACCATGGCCGAGACGATAGTAATTGAGAACTGGCGATATATGGCGCCGGTGGTGCCGCCGAAAAACGCCATGGGCACAAATACGGCGGAAAGTACCATCGCAATCCCGACCAGTGCGCCCTGGATCTGGCCCATCGATTTTCGCGTCGCCTGGCGCGGCGAAAGCCCTTCCTCGCTCATGATACGTTCAACGTTTTCCACCACCACGATGGCGTCATCCACCAGCAGGCCGATAGCCAGTACCATCGCAAACATAGTGAGCGTGTTAATGCTATAGCCAAAGGCGTAAAGCACGGCGAAGGTGCCCATCAGCACCACGGGGACCGCGATAGTGGGGATTAATGTGGCGCGGAAATTTTGCAAAAACAGGTACATCACCAGGAAAACCAGCACAATGGCTTCCAGCAACGTTTTGACCACATCGGTAATAGAGGCTTTGACGAAAGAGGTGGTCTCGTAGGCGACTTTATATTCCAGACCGTGCGGGAAATACGCCGAAAGCTCATCCAGACGGTGCAGCACCCGTTCCGCCGTCGCCATTTCATTGGCTCCGGATGCCAGTTTGACGCCCAGACCGGACGCCGGCTGGCGATTGTAGCGGCTGAGATAGTCATATTTCTCCGCCCCCATTTCGACGCTCGCCACGTCACCCAGCGTTACCTCAGAGCCATCCTGATTCACGCGCAGGGTAATGTCGCGGAACTGCTGCGGCGCTTGCAGTAGCGACTGTGAGTTAATGGTGGCGTTCAACGCTTGCTTATCGACCGACGGCGTGCCGCCGAGCTGACCGACGGCAATCTGCGCGTTTTGCGATTCAATCGCGTCCGTCACATCTTTTGCCGTCAATTGAAAGCTATTCAGTTTGGCCGGGTCCAGCCAGATGCGCATGGAATATTGCGAACCGTAGGCGTCAATATCGCCCACGCCGTTGATACGGCTGAGCGGCTCCTGAATATTACTGGCGACGTAGTCCGCGATGTCCTGCTTATCCATACTGCCATCGGTGGACACAAAGGCGATGGTCAGAATGTTGGTGTCGCCAGTTTTACGTACCGTCACCCCCTGATCCTGCACCGCCTGTGGCAGTTTGCGCATCGCTGACTGAAGCTGATTTTGCACCTGCTGCACGGCTTCGTCAGGATTGGTTCCGGCAATAAAACTCAGGGTTACGGTAGCCTGGCCGGTGGCACTGCTCTGCGACGACATATACATCAAATTGTCGAGGCCGGTCATATTCTGTTCAATAACCTGCGTCACCGTATTTTCCAGCGTCTGTGCAGAAGCACCGGGATAGTTGGCCGTAATACGCACGTTAGGCGGCGCGAGGTCGGGATATTGTTCAACGGGTAGCGAGAAAATTGCCAGGGTCCCCATCAGGCACAGCAGAATTGCCAGCACCCAGGCAAAAATGGGGCGATCAATAAAGAAATTCGCCATCGGAATCAGAACCTCATTTGCTCATTTTTTGTTATTGCATTGCTCGCAACACTGTAGCGGCAAGGCCGGGCGTAATCGTGGAGAAATTAAGGAGATAATGTAAATTATCATGCCGCTTTCCCGCCTTTCTCTACATTCGCTTACCGTGCAGTGTAAACCCTGCTGGCAGCGGCGAATGAAACGTAATTTCAAACGATGCCAGATAAATTGATCTATTACAGGTTCCCACAACATATTGCGGTTTTCCGGGCAAATGTCCATTGCCGGGTCTGCTGAGTTCGGTTAAGAAAATACACCTATTGATATTGAGGCTTATTCCGCAACAAGAGAACCCTGCCATGAATCGTTTTATTATGGCTGATAGTGAAAAATGTATTGCCTGCCACGCTTGTGAAGTCGCCTGCGTGATGGCGCACAATGATGAGCAACACGTTATCGCAAAATCGCATTTCAGGCCGCGCATTACGGTGGTAAAAAATGGGGAGCAGCGCAACGCCGTGACCTGTCACCACTGTGAAGACGCGCCGTGTGCGCGTAGCTGTCCCAACGGTGCCATTCAGTTAGTGGAACGCGCTGTGCAGGTCGATAATGAAAAGTGTATCGGGTGTAAATCCTGCGTGGTGGCCTGTCCGTTTGGCACCATGCAGATGGTCATTGCGCCGGTTGCCTCGGGGCGAGTGAAAGCCAGCGCGCATAAATGTGATTTATGCGCGACGCGGGAGGGCGGGCCGGCCTGCGTGCAGAACTGCCCGGCAGACGCACTGCACATTATGACCTCAGAGCGGCTGGCCGGGCTGGCGAAAGCGCGTCGGCTGAACGCTGCCCGGCGTGAAACGCAGCACTGGCCCGAATCGCAACGCGTGCCGGTACGCAGCAAACGCGATCAAATGAACGATACGCCGCCGCGCGGCGAGCCGGATAAACTGGATATCGCTGCCCGCAAAACCGGGTTTTCGGAGATCTATCTGCCGTTCAGCAATGCTCAGGCGCAGCAAGAAGCCGCACGCTGCCTGACCTGCGGCGAGCACAGTATTTGTGAATGGACCTGTCCGTTACACAATCATATCCCTCAGTGGATTGACCGTGTGAAGCAGGGCGATATTATGGCGGCGGTGGAATTGTCGCACCAGACCAACTGTCTGCCGGAAATAACCGGCCGCGTATGCCCGCAGGATCGGCTGTGCGAAGGTGCCTGCACCGTGCGCGATCCACAGGGTGCGGTGACGATAGGCAACATTGAACGCTATATTTCCGATCGGGCGCTGGCGCAAGGATGGCGACCTGATTTAGGCCACATCACTGCCACCACGAAGCGCGTCGCCATTATTGGCGCAGGGCCAGCGGGCCTGGCCTGCGCCGATGCGCTGGTCCGTCAGGGCGTGCAGCCGGTAGTCTTCGATCTGCATCCGGAAATTGGCGGGCTGCTGACCTTTGGTATTCCCTCCTTCAAGCTGGATAAATCGCTGCTGGCGCGACGTCGGGAAATCTTTACCGCAATGGGCGTCCGTTTTGAGCTTAACTGCGAAATTGATAAAGACATTCCGCTTGCCACGCTGCTGGAAGAGTATGACGCGGTATTCGTCGGCGTCGGCACCTATCGCTCCATGAAAGCCGATCTGCCGAATGAAAATGCCCCTGGCGTCTATGACGCGCTGCCGTTTTTGATCGCCAACACTAAAAACGTGATGGGATTAAGCGAGTCGCCGCAGTCGCCCTGGATCAATACCGGGGGGCAGAATGTCGTAGTGCTGGGCGGCGGCGATACGGCAATGGACTGCGTGCGTACCGCGCTGCGTCACGGGGCCAGTAAAGTGACCTGCGCTTATCGTCGCGACGAAGCCAATATGCCGGGGTCAAAGAAAGAGGTGAAAAACGCCCGGGAAGAGGGGGCAGAATTCGAATTTAACGTTCAGCCGGTGACGATTGAAGTCGATGGGGAAGGGCATGTCAGCGGTGTGCGTTTTCTGCGCACTCAACTCGGTGAACCGGATGCGAAAGGCCGCCGTGCTCCAAAGCCGGTGCCCGGCAGCGAGTTTGTGATGCCAGCGGATGCGGTGATCATGGCCTTTGGTTTTCATCCCCACCGGATGCCGTGGCTGGAAGCGCAGGGTGTCCAGATGGATAGCTGGGGAAGGATTGCCGCCAGCGTGAACAGTCGCTATCGCTATCAAACGAGCAATCCGAAAATCTTCGCGGGCGGCGATGCGGTGCGCGGAGCCGATCTGGTGGTCACCGCGATGGCGGAAGGACGCCACGCGGCGCAGGGTATTTTGCAATGGCTGGGCGTAAGCCAGGTTAAAGCGCATTAACGACAAAACCGGTTCCGCGGCGTAAGATAACCCTTCCTTCTTACATCGCGGAGCCTGTATGTCGTTCAAGATTGACGTAATAAAAGATAAGATCCTCTCCGAAAACTACTTCGTTCTGCGCAACATTACCTACGATTTGACGCGAAAAAATGGTGAAGTCATCCGCCATAAGCGTGAAGTGTACGATCGGGGAAATGGTGCGACCATCCTGCTATACAATCGCGATAAACATACCGTGGTCGTGATCCGCCAGTTCCGCGTGGCGACGTGGGTCAATGGTAATGAAGACGGGCGTCTTATCGAAACCTGCGCGGGTCTGCTGGACGACGACGAGCCGGAAGCCTGTATTCGTAAAGAAGCCATTGAAGAAACGGGTTACCGGGTCGGCGAGGTGCGTAAAGTCTTTGAACTCTACATGTCTCCCGGCGGCGTAACCGAAATTGTCCATTTCTTTATTGCCGAATACGACGATTCGCTACGCGCCAACGCAGGCGGCGGTGTGGAAGATGAAGATATTGAGGTGCTGGAGATTCCGTTTAGCTGCGCCCTGGAAATGGTTGCTAATGGCGAAATCCGCGATGGCAAGACGGTGATCCTGTTGCAATATCTTCAGACATCCGGGCTTATGCAACACTAATTTCCGCTCAACCCCTTTTAATGAGTGCAATCCGATAATTCCGATTGAGCGGCACATTTTTGCCAGTAGAGTTACGCCCTGTGTGAAATGACTCTATTCTGCCGGGGCTGTGCCGTTCATGTATTTTCGCGTTTTGCTGTTTTGGTTTATCGGAGGGTGCTGGGCCTCCGCTGCGTGGGCTGCGCCTGCGCAACAGGCGTTTACCGACTGGCAGGTCACCTGTAATAACCAAAATTTTTGCGTGGCGCGTAATACGGGTCAGCACTTTGGTCTGGTGATGACCATCGGTCGCAGCGCAGGTGCGCATACCGACGCCAGTCTGCGTATTGAGCTTGGAGGAATGGAAACGCCCTTATCGAAACGCTCCGCCATTGCACCACGCCTTCTCTTTGATGGACATCCCCTTAAATTGACTTCTCCGCGCTGGCGCATCGATCCGTTACGCATCATGACCAACGATGGTGCGACGGTCGCCGCGTTTTTAGCCCAGATTCAGGACGGGCAGGCGATCACTCTGAACGGTGGGCAACAAATAATCTCACTCAAGGGCCTGAAGGCCGCGCTGCTGTTTATTGACGATCGGCAAAAACGCGTGGGTAGCCAGACGGCCTGGATTAGCAAAGGGAATAATCCGCCACTCCGCGTCCCACCTGCGCCCGCGCTTAAAGAAGTGGTGGCAGTCAATCCGACGCCAACGCCGTTAAGCCATGAAGAACGCAGCTCGCTGCTGGACTACGGCAACTGGAAAATGAGCAATATTCAGTGTTCATTAGATCCCAGCCGCCGCGAGGTGCGTATCTGGGCGCTGACCGATAATAAAGCGCTGATGGCGATAAGCTGTGAAGCCGGTGCGTATAACACGGTCGACCTCGCCTGGCTGGTGTCGAGACGTAAGCCTTTCACCTCGTATCAGGTACGTTTACGCCTGCCGTTTACGCCGGGCAGCGGTGAGACGGATATGGAATTGATGAACGCCGGATTCGATGAAAAAAATCGCGAACTGACGACGCTGGCAAAAGGGCGGGGAATGGCGGATTGCGGTATTCAGACGCGCTGGCGTTTTGACGGTCAGCGCTTCAGTCTGGTGCGTTATGCGGAGGAACCCAACTGCGATAACTGGCAGGGGCCAGATGCCTGGCCCACGTTGTGGATCACCCGTTAAGCACTTTTTTCGCTTTCTCGACGATATTTTCTACAGTAAAGCCGAAGTACGGGAACAGTTTTTCAGCCGGGGCAGATTCACCATAGCCGGTCATGCCAACAATCGCGCCTTTTAACCCGACATACTTATACCAGTAGTCAGCGATCCCGGCTTCCACCGCAACCCGTTTAGCGACGTCAGATGGCAATACCGATTCACGGTATTCGTCGTCCTGACTGTCAAACGTATCGGTAGAAGGCAGGGAGACCACCCGAACTGCAACCCCTTCCGCGCGCAGTTTTTCTGCGGCCAGCACGGTGATTTCCAGTTCCGAGCCGGTGGCAATCAGGATCAGGTCCGGTTTACCGCCCGCATCTTTCAGCACATAGCCGCCGCGCGCGATATCCGCCACCTGTTCCGGGGTACGCTCCATCTGCGCCAGATTCTGACGAGAGAGGATCAGCGCCGTCGGCCCGTGATGGCGTTCAATCGCCGCTTTCCACGCCACCGCGGTCTCTACCTGATCGCACGGACGCCAGGTGCTGAAGTTTGGCGTCAGGCGCAGGCTGGCAAGCTGCTCGACCGCCTGGTGCGTCGGGCCATCTTCCCCCAGCCCGATGGAGTCATGAGTGTAGACCATGATCTGCCGCGCCTTCATCAGTGCCGCCATACGCGCCGCATTACGCGCATACTCGACAAACATCAGGAAGGTGGCGGTGTAAGGAATAAATCCGCCGTGATGGGCGATGCCGTTAGCGATTGCCGTCATGCCGAATTCACGCACGCCGTAGTGAATATAGTTACCGGCCGGATCTTCTTTCAGCGACACCGACTCTTTCCAGATCGTCAGGTTGCTGGGCGCAAGGTCCGCCGAACCGCCAAGCAGTTCAGGCAGGCTCGGACCATAGGCGTTAAGCGCATTTTGCGAGGCTTTACGGCTGGCGATTTTTGCCGGCTCCGCCTGCAATTTGTTGATGTAATCCTGCACCGTCTGCTGCCAGTCTTCCGGCATTCCGCCGCTCATCCGGCGCTTAAATTCCGCTGCCAGTTCCGGATGCGCCTTCTCATAGGCGGCCATTTTCTCTTTCCATGACTGCTGACCTTTTTCACCCCGCTCGCGTGCGTCCCAGGCGCGGTAGATCTCTTTCGGGATCTCAAAGGCCGGGTGATTCCAGCCCAGCTGCTTGCGGGCCAGCGCCACCTCTTCCTCACCGAGCGCGGAACCGTGCGATTCTTCTTTCCCGGCTTTATTCGGCGAACCAAAACCAATCACCGTCCGGCAGATGATTAATGACGGTTTATCTTTGACGCTTTGCGCTTCCAGGATGGCTTTTTTAATCGCCTCTGGATCGTGACCGTCAATTTCATGCACCACGTGCCAGTGATACGCCTCGAAGCGTTTCGCCGTATCATCGGTAAACCAGCCTTCAGTTTCACCGTCGATAGAAATCCCGTTGTGATCGTAGAAACCGATCAGCTTGCCGAGGCCCAGAGTGCCTGCCAGGGAAGAGACCTCATGCGAAATACCCTCCATCAGACAGCCGTCGCCCATAAACACATAGGTGTAGTGATCGACAATCTCGTGATCCGGCTGGTTAAACTGCGCGGCCAGCGTGCGTTCGGCAATGGCCAGACCAACGGCGTTGGCCAGACCCTGACCGAGCGGGCCGGTGGTCGTCTCAATACCCGGCGTATAGCCAATTTCCGGGTGTCCCGGCGTTTTAGAATGCAGCTGACGGAAGTTCTTCAGCTCTTCTATTGGCAGATCGTAACCGGAAAGATGCAGCAGGCTATACAGCAGCATTGAGGCGTGGCCGTTGGAGAGAATAAAACGGTCACGGTCATACCAGGTGGGATCGGTGGGGTTGTGCTTAAGGAAGTCGTTCCACAGCACCTCAGCAATATCCGCCATGCCCATCGGCGCGCCGGGGTGGCCGGAATTGGCTTTCTGGACCGCATCCATACTCAGGGCGCGGATGGCGTTGGCAAGCTCTCTTCGGGACATAATGTTCTCCGTGACAATAAGTTACAGTTTAGCGGCCAGCAAATCTTCGAGTTTGCGCTGATCGACGGCGAACTGACGAATACCGTCCGACAGCTTTTCTACCGCCATAGGATCCTGGTTATGCTCCCAACGGAACTCGGCTTCGGTCATCGGAGCCGGACGATGGAACGTTGTGGACGGCGGCACCAGCTTGCGCTCAACCGGATCGTTGCTGTCCTGCAATTTTTGCAGCAGGTCCGGAGAAATAGTCAGGCGATCGCAGCCCGCCAGCGCCAGGATCTGTTCGGTTTTGCGGAAGCTCGCGCCCATCACGATCGTGGGGTAGCGATGCTGTTTGTAATAGTCATAGATATTACGTACCGATTTAACGCCCGGATCTTCATCAACGCGATAGGGGTCCATTGGCTTACGTGTGTTATACCAGTCGTAAATACGCCCGACGAAAGGCGAAATCAGGAACACGCCAGCTTCGGCACAGGCGCGCGCCTGGGCGAAGGAGAAAAGCAGCGTCAGGTTACAGTTGATGCCTTCTTTTTCCAGTTCCTCTGCGGCGCGAATACCTTCCCACGTCGAGGCCAGTTTGATCAGAATGCGCGATTTATCGATACCCTGATCCTGATAAAGCTGAACAAATTTTCGCGCTTTATCGATGCTTTTTTGTTTGTCATACGAGAGACGGGCGTCCACTTCGGTGGAGACGCGGCCCGGCACACTTTTCAGAATTTCCACACCAAAATTGACCGCCAGTTTGTCGCTGGCTTCCGCCACCTGCTGTTCCTGCGTCTTACCGCGCTGCTTGCCATACTCAATCGCATCCTTAATAAGGTGAGCGAAGTGGTCGAGCGCCGCCGCTTTCAGCAGCAGGGAAGGGTTGGTGGTCGCGTCTTCTGGCTGGTAGTGGCGAATGGATTCAATATCACCGCTGTCAGCCACGACGGTGGTGAACTGTTTAATACCGTCTAGCTGGTTCATTAAAGACTCCTTAAAAAGCAAAAAGGTATACGAGTGCTTAGGCTCGCACTTCTGGATGAAAAACACTGTACATAACCAAAAAGCATAGCAGACCGGGAGGGTCTTGCTGGCGATAGCTGCAACGAGTTCGTGTGTGTTTTGTTAAAAAATTGTATTTTGAGATAGTAAGAGTTTGGCGGCCTTCAAAGTTTATGAAGTCGTCTGGGGCGATACTAGGGGCTATCCCACCGGTGAGCCTCTCTTACATCGGGATCTCTGTAGACCTCCAGGTGAGCATCAGAATCACCTTTAGTCCGAAATGAAAGGAACAAGAAGATGGATGACCAGTTGAAACAAAGCGCACTTGATTTCCACCAGTACCCTGTTCCGGGGAAAATCCAGGTTTCGCCAACTAAACCGCTCGCTACCCAGCGCGATCTGGCGCTGGCCTACTCTCCGGGCGTAGCGGCACCGTGCCTCGAAATCGAGAAGGATCCGCTGGCGGCGTATAAATACACCGCGCGTGGCAACCTGGTGGCGGTGGTCTCAAACGGTACTGCCGTACTGGGTCTGGGCAATATCGGCGCGCTGGCAGGTAAGCCGGTTATGGAAGGTAAAGGCGTATTGTTTAAAAAATTCGCCGGGATTGACGTCTTTGACATTGAAGTTGACGAGCACGACCCGGACAAACTGATCGACGTGGTTGCCGCGCTGGAACCCACGTTTGGGGGCATCAACCTCGAAGATATCAAAGCTCCTGAGTGCTTCTACATTGAGAAAAAACTGCGCGAGCGCATGAACATTCCGGTGTTCCATGACGACCAGCACGGTACGGCCATCATCAGCACCGCGGCGATTCTCAACGGCCTGCGGGTGGTGGAGAAAAATCTCTCCGACGTGCGGATGGTGGTTTCCGGCGCGGGCGCGGCAGCGATTGCCTGTATGAACCTGCTGGTGGCGCTGGGGATGCAAAAACACAACATCGTGGTGTGCGACTCGAAAGGCGTGATCTATAAAGGCCGCGAGCCGAATATGGCCGAGACCAAAGCCGCGTATGCGGTAGACGATGACGGAAAACGCACGCTGGCTGACGTAGTAGAAGGCGCGGACATTTTCCTCGGCTGCTCGGGTCCGAAAGTGCTGACCCCGGAGATGGTGAAAAAAATGGCGCGCGCGCCGATGATTCTGGCGCTGGCTAACCCGGAACCGGAAATCCTGCCGCCGCTGGCGAAGGAAGTGCGTCCCGATGCGATTCTCTGTACCGGACGCTCGGACTACCCGAACCAGGTCAACAACGTGCTGTGTTTCCCGTTCATCTTCCGTGGCGCGCTGGACGTTGGCGCAACCGCCATCAACGAAGAGATGAAACTGGCGGCTGTACACGCGATTGCCGAACTGGCGCATGCCGAGCAGAGCGAAGTAGTGGCGTCCGCCTATGGCGATCAGGATCTGAGCTTTGGCCCGGAATACATCATTCCTAAACCGTTCGACCCGCGCCTGATTGTCAAAATCGCCCCGGCAGTGGCGAAAGCGGCGATGGATTCCGGCGTCGCGACACGTCCTATCGAAGACTTTGATGCTTACGTCGATAAGCTCAGCGAGTTTGTCTATAAAACCAACCTGTTTATGAAGCCGATCTTCTCTCAGGCACGCAGTGAGCCGAAGCGCATTGTACTGGCGGAAGGGGAAGATAATCGCGTGCTGCACGCGACGCAGGAGCTGGTGACGCTGGGTCTGGCGAAACCGATCCTGGTAGGGCGTCCGGGCGTGATTGAAATGCGTATTCAGAAGCTGGGTCTGCAAATCAAACCCGGTATTGACTTCGAGATCGTCAACAACGAATCCGATCCGCGCTTCAAAGAGTACTGGATGGAGTACTACAACATCATGAAACGCCGTGGCGTGACGCAGGAGCAGGCGCAGCGCGCGGTGATCAGCAACACCACGGTGATCGGCGCGATCATGGTGCAGCGTGGTGAAGCCGATGGCATGATCTGCGGCACGATTGGTGATTACCATGAGCATTTCAACGTCATCCAGCAGCTGTTTGGCTACCGCGAGGGCGTGCATGCGGCAGGGGCGATGAATGCGCTGTTGCTGCCGAGCGGCAACACCTTTATTGCCGATACCTACGTCAACGACGATCCAACGCCGGAACAGCTGGCGGAAATCACCGTCATGGCGGCGGAAACCGTGCGTCGCTTCGGTATCGAACCGCGCGTGGCGCTGCTGTCGCACTCCAACTTCGGTTCATCCAACTGCGCGGCGGCGACCAAAATGCGCGATACGCTGGCGCTGGTGCGCGAACGCGCGCCTGAGCTGATGATTGACGGCGAAATGCACGGCGATGCGGCGCTGGTGGAAAGCATCCGTAACGAGCGGATGCCGGACAGCCCGCTGAAAGGTTCGGCCAATATCCTCGTGATGCCGAATATGGAAGCCGCCCGCATCAGCTACAACCTGCTGCGCGTCTCCAGTTCGGAAGGCGTGACCGTCGGGCCGGTACTGATGGGCGTGGCGAAACCCGTTCACGTATTAACGCCGATCGCCTCGGTACGTCGTATCGTGAATATGGTGGCGCTGGCGGTGGTAGAAGCGCAGACGCAGCCGCTGTAATCATGCTGTATAAGAAGTAAATGATTGCCGCTCACCCTACCGGGGAGCGGCATTTTTCTGTCGGCTCTTACGATAATCGGTGGGTGAAACACCGACGTGATGGCGAAACACTTTTGAAAACAACAGGGCATCCTGATAGCCGACGGATAAGGCAATCGTGGCGATCGCGTATTGCGTGTTGATGAGCAGCGCCTGCGCTTTATCCATTCTGACGCGCGTCAGATACTCTTTAGGGCTTTGCCGGAATTCCTGCGTAAACAACCGGTGTAAATACGTTCTGTCAATGTTCAGGTAACACGCAATGTCGTCAATGCGGATATTTCTGTCGTAGTGATTGCGCATATATTGCATTGCCTGAATGGCGATTCGTTTAGGATTTCTGAGGTCGGAGTGCGCTTCGCTCGGAAAGGTCTGGCATAAAAGGTAAATGATTTCGGTCAGTCTGGAGTTTAATAAAATATCGCTATTCGCGCCCAGGACCGATATTTCAATAATTTCGCTAAACAGATTTTTAATAATCCCGGCCTGACTTTCATGAAATACCGGCTCCTGCGGCGACAACCGGCAACGCTGCAGATAATGTTTGACCAGAGAACCACGAAATCCCATCCAGAAAAATGACCATGGTGTCGTCTGGCTGGCTTCATATTTAATGATTTCCCCCGGCGCGATAAAGAAAAAATCGCCCTGATGGAGCGGCCAGGCTTTACCGCCGCTGGTGAACACGCCATTGCCTGACAAAATATAGTGCAGCATAAAGCCGCTGCGTACCGTTGGTCCGTAGGTATGGCCAGGGCAGGTCGCATCGAAGCCGCAAGAGTAAAGATAAAGTGAATCATTTACAGCGGGGTTGTTATATAAGTAATGCATTTAAAACGCTCCTTGTGCAACAAACTTCCCTTAACTGTCGACATTTTTCCATTCTACTTCTTTGATGGAGTATTTATAGTCGTAGCGTGATTTTTTTATGCAGGATGGCAAAATGAGACACGATTTTCCACAGCACCTTGAGAAATTAATTTCCGCACTGGGCGGTAAAGAAAATATCGCGCATGTTACGCATTGTGCAACGCGTTTACGTTTAGTACTAAAAGACAATAATAAAACACAAATAAATAACATTGAAGACCTCGAAAAGGTAAAAGGCGTCTTTACCGTCGGCGATCAGCTACAAATTATTTATGGGGCCGGTCTGGTGAATGAGGTGTGTCAGGCGTTAAAAGAGAGGCTAACGCTTGATGATAGTGAATACAGTAGTCAGCAGCGGCAAAATATTGTGCAGCGATTTGTTAAATCCATCTCTGATGTTTTTGTGGAAATCATGCCGTCCATCCTCGCTGCCGCTTTGTTAATGGGGCTGACCTCGCTTTTAACTACCCGGGGTATTTTTGGCGATAAAACCATTATTGAGATCTTCCCGCAAATTTCGGGACTCAATAAAATTATTTCAATTGCTTCTTCCGGTATCTTTGCGCTGTTGCCGATGGTCGTCGCCTGGTCGGCAACGCGTCGCTACGGTGGCCGTCCCGCACTGGGCTTAGCCATCGGGGCAATTATGGTGCACCCCGGGCTGGTGGATGCGTTCTCTGCGGCGTCCGGGAAGGTTTCGGTCGAGACTATCAGCTTATTTGGCCTGCCGGTTGAACTGGTGGGCTTCCAGGGCGGGATCATCATTGCATTAATGATCGGCTTTACCGTGGCCTGGCTGGATAAATTTTTCAATCGTACGCTGCCGGATATCATCAAATTTGTCCTGTCGCCGATGCTGACTATTTTGCTCTCCTCCCTTTTGCTCTTTACGCTGATTGGCCCTGTGGGCCGACTTCTCGGCGAGGCCATTACGGGAAGCCTGCTCTGGATGGCGGAATACCTCGGTATTGTCGGCTATATGATTTTCGGTGCGGTACAACAGCTCATCGTCATTACCGGCCTGCACCATACTTTTGGGGCCATAGAGGGACAGCTACTGGCGAGCACCGGACGGGATTTTCTTAACCCGTTGATGTCCGTTGCCCTGATAGGACAGGGCGGGGCGGTGCTTGGCTATATGCTGCTGCACAGAAAAGATAAGAAGGTCTGTACGCTCTGTGTTTCCGCCTTCACCTCTATTCTGTTCGGTATTTCAGAACCTGCGCTGTTCGGCGTGACGCTTAAATATCGTTTTCCCCTTCTGGCGGGATGCGTGGCGGGCGCGGCAGGTGCAGCCTGGGTTTACCTGTCGAAACTGACCGCGGTCGGCTATGGCACCACGGCGCTGCCTGGCATCACCATTGTCGATCCCGCGAATAATGGTCATCTGAATTATATTCTTGCTCATCTGATCGCATTATTTATCGGCGCGCTCCTGACGTTTGTTTTCGGCAAAATGCGCCACGGCCAGGCTAAATAAAATGGAAAATATTGTACGCTTCAAACACTATGTGGATATTCCTGCGGCGATCGTGGCGCAGGCAAAAGCGCTTACCGTCGGTTCGCCCTGGCGTCAGCAGTATCACATCGAGCCTGACACCGGTTTTCTCAACGATCCTAATGGCTTCAGCTTTTTCAATGGTCAGTATCATCTCTGCTATCAGTGGAGTCCGCTACGCTATTGCGCTGGCGTGTGGTATCAGGGCTGGTTTCATCTGACCTCAACCGATTTAGTTAACTGGCAGGCGTGCGGACCGCTGCTGGAACCTGAAACGCCGTATGACAGTCACGGTCCCTATTCCGGTAGCGCTATTGCCAGCGATAATGAGCTACTCATTTTTTATACCGGTAATACCCGTGACGACGCATGGCGTCGTACACCGTATCAGCTTATCGCCCGGATGGATAAAAGCGGGACGATAACGCGGCAATATCCACCAGCGTTAACGGGTCAGCCAACGGGCTATACCGATCATTTCCGCGATCCCAAACTATGGCGACAGGACGGACAGTATTACGCCGTTGTCGGCGCGCAAAACAGACATTTACAGGGACGGTGCGTCGTATTGCACTCGGCTGATGCACACACCTGGCAGGTTAAAGGTGAGATTGATCTCAACGAGACCAGTACAGGCTATATGCTGGAGTGCCCGGATTATTTCGAGCTTGAAGAGCAGGGGATCATTATTTGCTGCCCGCAGGGCCTCTGCGCAGAAAAAACGCGGCAGAACCTTTACGAAGTACATTACCTTGTCGGCGAAAAACTGAATGTCGAAGACCTTTCATTTAACCCGCAGCCCGCCCGCCTGCTGGATCACGGTTTTGATATCTATGCCATCCAGACCATGCAGGCACCTGACGGCAGACGGCTTCTCATGGGATGGATGGGCATTTCAGAGATGCATTACCCGACGGAGGACTTTGGCCACTGCGGCACGCTGACCCTGCCCAGAGAAGTTTCGCTGGTCGATGGCCGACTGTATCAGCGACCGGTAGCGGAGCTCCGCCAGTTACGCGGCTCCTGCCAGCAGCATTCGTCGATGCTGGGTGCGGGCAATCGTGTAAAGATCCACAGCGGGGCGGTGAGTGAAACAATCATTACGTTAGGTCGCATCACGGAGAGCGTGACGATGGCTCTGCGATCTGATGAAACGGGGGAGCGGAAAACGCTATTGACCCTCGACGCCCGCGAGCAGCAGATTGTCCTCGACAGAACCGATGCGGGTCAGCCGATTAACACCGATCACGGCACCCGTCGTCGTTCGGCATGGTCGTTTGGCGAACAGACCAGGGTCCATGTTTTTTCAGATACCACCTCTCTGGAGATATTTATCGATGAGGGGGCATGGGTCTCTTCATCACGGATTTTTCCGCGTGAAGACCAGCGCTGGCTGATTATTGAAAATAAGGGCGCTGAGATGGCAATCACCATCGACTGCTGGCAACTGAAAGGAATGAATAATGACCATTAAAAATGACTGGTGGCGGAACGCTGTCATTTATCAAATCTATCCGAAAAGTTTTATGGACAGTAACGGCGATGGCATTGGCGATCTCAGGGGAATTATTTCCCGGCTTGATTATATCCAACAGCTCGGCGTGGATGCGATTTGGTTAAGCCCCGTTTATTTATCGCCGGGCAAAGACAATGGGTATGATATTGCCGACTATTGCGCTATCGATCCGCAATTTGGCGATATGCGCGATATGGAGCATCTGATAGAAGAGGCCCATCGTCGCGGCTTAAAAGTGATTATGGATCTTGTGGCGAACCATACTTCAGATCAACATCAGTGGTTTCGTGAAAGTCAAAAATCCGCGAACAATGAATGGAGCGACTACTACATCTGGCGGGATGCAAAACCAGATGGCTCGGCCCCGAATAACTGGGGATCAAATTTCGGCGGCAGCGCCTGGACGTGGTGCGAATCGCGTCAGCAATATTATCTGCATTATTACTGTAAAGAGCAGCCGGATCTTAACTGGGAAAACCCGCGAGTGCGGGAGGAGATTTACCGCATTATGCGTTACTGGGCGCAGAAGGGGGTAGACGGCTGGCGCATGGACGTGATCACCGAAATCTCTAAATATACGGACTTCCCGGATTATCCGGCGGACCATACCTTACCCATTGTCGGGTGGATGCACAGCAATGGACCGCGAGTACATGAATTTATCCATGAGATGCATCAGCAGGCGCTGTCTCCCTTCGGAATGATGACCGTGGGCGAAGCGCCAGGTTCCACGCCGGAGGTCGCGCGTCGCTATGTCGAACCGCAGCGCGAAGAGCTGGACATGCTTTTTACCTTTGAACATATGGATATTGATGTTCTGCCCGGCTCGATTAATCGAAAATGGCAGTTGCAGCCGTTTTCTTTACCGCGTTTAAAGACCGTGATGGCGAAGTGGCAAAATGAGCTTGCGGGTCATGGCTGGAATGCGCTTTATCTGGCAAACCATGACCGATCTCGAATTGTCTCGCGCTGGGGGAACGACCAGAACTATCGCCGTTACTGCGCTACGGCCTGGGCCACGATATTGCACGGCATGCAGGGGACACCGTATGTCTACCAGGGTGAAGAAATTGGTATGGTGAACACCCGCTTACCACTGGAGCAGTATAACGACGTCGAAATTATTAATAACTATCGTGCGCTGGTGGAAGAACAACGCACGATTTCTCATGATGACTTTATGGCGGCGGTATACCAGATTGGGCGGGATAACGCTCGCACGCCGATGCAGTGGGATGATTCTGCCCACGCGGGCTTTACCACGGGAGCGCCGTGGTTTCCGGTCAATAGGCGTTTCGCGGAAATCAACGTTAAACAGGACCTGGCGAGTGAAAACTCGGTCTATGGTTATTACCAGCGGCTGATCGCGTTACGCCATAATGAACGCATCCTGACCGAAGGTGATTTCCAGCTATTATTGCCCGACGACCCGGCGCTATTTTGCTACCGCCGGACCCACGCGGAACGCTGCTGGCTGGTGATCGCCAACCTGTCTGACGAGGAAATGTCTTTCCCGGACGGTATTAAGACTGGCGACAGCCTGCGGGTTGTTATCAATAACTATCCTCGGGAGCAAGTGGGAAAAACGCTGTCTCCCTGGCAGGCGATGATAATTGAGATGGTTTGTTGACGGTTAGACCCATTCGCGAACCTGAATAAAGGCATCCAGGGCGGCTTCCGGGCTGCCTTCTTCCGGATGCCAGTCATATTCCCAGCGCACCAGCGGCGGCATCGACATCAAAATAGATTCGGTGCGCCCGCCGGTTTGTAAGCCAAACAGCGTGCCGCGATCCCATACCAGGTTGAATTCCACATAGCGACCGCGACGGTAAAGCTGGAAATCGCGCTCGCGTTTTGTGAATTGTATTCCCCGGCGACGGGCGACAATCGGCATATACGCCTTGGTATAGCCTTTCCCGACCGCCTGCATAAAAGCGAAGCAGGTAGCGAAATCCGGCGTGTTCAGATCGTCAAAAAACAGGCCGCCGATGCCGCGCTGTTCGTTGCGATGTTTGAGAAAGAAGTAGTCGTCGCACCACTTTTTATAGCGTGGATAAACATCATCGCCAAACGGCTGACAGATATCCCGTGCCGTGCCGTGCCAGTGCACCGCGTCTTCTTCAAAACCATAGTAAGGCGTTAAATCAAAACCGCCGCCAAACCACCACACCGGATCGGCTCCTGGTTTTTCGGCGATAAAAAAGCGCACGTTGGCATGGCTGGTAGGCACATACGGATTACGCGGATGAACCACCAGCGATACGCCCATCGCTTCGAAGCTGCGCCCGGCCAGTTCCGGACGGTGCGCGGTAGCGGAAGCGGGCATCTCAGCACCAAAGACGTGCGAAAAATTGACGCCTGCCTGCTCAAAAATGCCGCCATTACGTAGCACCCGGCTGCGTCCTCCACCGCCCGCGTCCCGTTGCCAGTTATCTTCTGTGAAGGTATTACAGCCTTCCGCAGAAAGCTGCTGACAGATATCATCCTGCAACTGGAGTAAAAAGGCTTTTACCTGTTGGGCGTCGGGTTTCATTAGCGTTTCCTGGCGTGAGCTTTTTGGTTATCGAACCAGTTAAAATAGCTGATGATGCCGGAAGCGATAGCATTGGCGATCTTCTGGCGAAACGCCGTCGTACCGAGCAGTTTTTCCTCTGCCGGGTTGGTGATAAATGAGGTTTCCACCAGCACGGAAGGAATGGACGGCGATTTCAGCACCACAAACGCCGCCTGCTCCGTACTGCGGCTATGCAGACGGTGCACCGGCTTAATCTTTTTAAGAATATGCGAGCCGAGCGTCAGGCTGTTTTTAATGGTGTCGGTCTGCACCAAATCAAACAGCACCTGTTGCAGCAGATGATCTTTGTCGGTGGCTTTTTTACCGGCAACTTCATCCGCGCGGTTTTCGCGATCGGAAAGATACTTCGCCATGGCGCTACTCGCGCCGCGGTTGGAGAGGGCAAAAACTGATGCGCCCGCCGCGGAAGGGTTCGTAAAGCCGTCCGCGTGGATCGACATAAACAGATCGGCACCGTGTTTATGGGCGATCTCCACGCGATCGTAAAGCGGAATAAAGGTATCGCCGGTGCGGGTCAGGTGAGCGTCGATGCCGTGACTTTGCAAAATGGCGCGCACGTTTTTGGCAATCGCCAGCACGACATGTTTTTCTTTAGAGCCGCTGCTACCAATCGCGCCGGTATCAATACCGCCATGACCAGGATCGAGGACGACCATGCGTCTGGCACCGGCTTTTTTCGCGGCGGGTTTACTGTGGCTGTTGCTGGTTTTAAGGGCATCGTCTTTGGCTATCGCGTGGGACATACCTGACAGCGTCAGGACAGCCAGCCCGGCTTTAAGTACCTGGCGGCGCGATGCGAGTGTTTTCAGTGGTTTAAAAGTGCTCATTCGGCCTGGGTTGTAAAGAAAAAGGTGACAGATGTTATATCGTATCGCGATGGCCGTTACGAACAATCGCGATGAGAATTGTTTTACTTTTCATTTCAATACATGAACGGGCGACATTATGCCATTTTTTTACTCTGGTTTCGCAAGATATTGGCTAATCGACACGTTCGCGCCATAATCAGTTTTTTTAACCCGAAAAGGCACCCAATACCATGGAGATACGCGTATTTCGCCAGCAAGATTTCGAAGAGGTCATCACTCTGTGGGAGCGCTGCGATCTGCTGCGTCCATGGAACGATCCGGAAATGGACATCGAACGTAAAGTAAATCATGACGTCAGTTTGTTCCTGGTGGCTGAAGTGAACGGCGAAGTGGTTGGCACGGTGATGGGCGGCTATGACGGACATCGCGGTTCAGCGTATTACCTGGGCGTGCATCCGGAATATCGCGGGCGCGGCATTGCTAATGCGCTATTAAACCGGCTGGAGAAAAAACTCATCGCCCGCGGCTGCCCAAAAGTGCAGATCATGGTGCGGGAAGACAATGATGTGGTGCTGGGCATGTATGAGCGGCTGGGTTATGAAACCGCCGACGTACTGATTCTGGGTAAGCGATTGATTGAAGATGAAGAGTACTAAGCCTTTACTGTTTCCTTCTGATTATGACCGTAACGGGCTGTTGAAACTCCCCTTTCTCTTCTGGTGCGTGCTGGTGCTTCAGGCTCGCACCTGGGTGTTGTTTGTGATGGCGGGCGCGTCGCGCGGGCAGGGCGACACGTTGCTGAACCTGTTCTACCCCGATCACGATAACTTCTGGTGGGGCCTGCTGCCGGGTGTACCTGCCGTGGTAGCCTTCTTATTTACCTGCCGCCGCCAGGCGTTTCCCCGCCTCTGGTCTGCATTACGCTGGGTATTGATCCTCGCTCAGATGACGCTTCTGCTCTGGCAACCCGCGCTGTGGTATTTCGGCGAGACGGTCAGCGGGACCGGGCTGGCGCTGGTGGTGCTGGATGTTTATGCCCTGTGGTGGCTGCTGACAAGTCGACGGTTACGCGCTTGTTTTACTCGCCAGGCAGATTAAACGGCACTTTTTGCCGTCGCTGTACTCCAACAGGCGTTGAATTTAAAAGAGAGGATGTGTGAATGAAATCGCTTCGCTTATTGATGTGCGTTATGCCTTTGGCACTGGCAGGGTGTTCAACAATCTCCTCGGTTAACTGGTCGGCAGCAAATCCGTGGAACTGGTTTGACTCCTCCGGCGAAGTAACAGAGCAGGGCGTCGCCGGGATCACCAGCGCGACGCCGCTGAAAGAAGAAGATATCAGCGAGGCACTGGGCAGCAGCTACCATCTTCGTAGCGGCATGAAAACCGATAACGGCAATATCGTGCGCTTTTTTGAAGCGATGAAGGATAATAAGGTCGCGCTGGTGATTAACGGCGATGGCGGTACAGTCAGTCAAATCGATATTCAGGACCCGGATATTAAAACGGCCGACGGTGGTGAAATCGGCAGTGTCTTCAGCGACTTGTATAAAAAAGCCTACGGCAGCTGTCAGAAAGCCTCGGGCGATCACGCTGGCGACATTGAGTGTAAGGCAGAAGGTAGCCAGCATATCAGCTACCTGTTTACTGGCGAATGGAGCGGTCCGGCAGATTTGATGCCGTCCGACGATACGCTGAAAAGCTGGAAAGTGAGCAAAATTATCTGGCGTCGTTAATTTGCGCCTGAACAAATTGCCCTCCTGAAAACGCGGTACAATAGCCGCATTAACGCCACCGTTGCGTGGCTTTTTCTCAGGAGAAGCAATGTCCCAGGTTCAGAGTGGCATTTTGCCAGAACATTGTCGCGCGGCGATTTGGATTGAAGCCAATGTTAAAGGGGAGATCGACTCCCTGCGCGCGGGCAGTAAAATTTTTGCCGATAAGCTGGCAACCTTTCAGGCGCAGTTTCCTGACGCGCAGATCGGTTCGGTGGTGGCTTTTGGACATAAAACGTGGCGTGAACTGAGCGGCGGCGAAGGGGCTGAAGAGCTGAAGGATTTTATTCCTTACGGCAAAGGCCTGGCACCCGCGAGGCAATATGACGTGCTGATCCATATTCTCTCCCTGCGTCATGATGTCAATTTCTCGGTTGCTCAGGCGGCGCTGGAAGCATTCGGCGACGCGCTGGACGTGCAGGAAGAGATCCACGGCTTCCGCTGGGTGGAAGATCGCGATCTGAGCGGCTTCGTTGACGGCACAGAAAACCCGGCAGGTGAAGAAACGCGTCGTGATGTGGCGGTGATCAAAGACGGCGTGGATGTGGGCGGCAGCTATGTATTCGTTCAGCGCTGGGAACATAATCTCAAACAGCTTAATCGGATGAGCGTTCACGATCAGGAAATGATGATTGGTCGTACCAAAAGCGCAAATGAAGAGATCGACGGCGACGAACGTCCCGTGACCTCCCACCTCAGCCGCGTGGATCTGAAAGAGGATGGCAAAGGGCTAAAAATTGTCCGTCAGAGCCTGCCCTACGGCACGGCCAGCGGCACCCATGGCCTCTACTTCTGCGCTTACTGCGCGCGTCTGTACAATATTGAACAACAGTTGCTGAGCATGTTTGGCGATACCGATGGCAAGCGTGATGCCATGCTGCGTTTCACCAAACCGGTAACGGGCGGCTATTACTTTGCGCCGTCTCTTAACAGACTGCTGGCGCTGTAACCAATGTAATCCCCCGAGCGCTCAGGCCGGATAAGGCGCAGCTGACATCCGGCATTATCGCGTACAATGTCTCAGCCCGTGTGCCACGTTGCCCGGCGGCGCATTCGCTTGCACGGGCCTACAGGGGGGGTAATCCTCAAGTATGTGGGCAGGATAAGCCATGTAACCCTGTAGGCCGGATAAGGCGCAGCCGCCATCCGGCATTATCGCGCATAATGCCTCAGCCTGTGTGCCACGTTGCCCGGCGGCGCATTCGCTTGCACGGGCCTACGGGGAGGTAATCCTCAAGTATGTGGGCAGGGTAAGCCATGTAACCCTGTAGGCCGGATAAGGCGCAGCCGCCATCCGGCATTATCGCGCACAATGTCTCAGCCAGTGCGCCCCACTGCATCCCAAACCGCAACGTTCCCCTTGTCATTGTTTTAAAATGCGTTATCCCGCTTTCCCATCCATACTGTGACCGTTCCGGAAAAACCTTTGTCCAACGCTGTGCGCCACGCTCCCTGAGCGCATAATGATGTTATTGATTCTTCTGGGGAACAGATGAGGATAAACATGGCTAAAACAATCGGTAAGGATTTACTGGAGCATATTATTGCCCTTGTCGGCGGGGAAGAAAATATTACCTCATGCGGTAACTGTATGACCCGCCTGCGACTGCGCGTTGCAGACACCGCGTTAGTGGATAACAACATCAGTGAAAAACTCGCCGGACAGGTGAGCGGTGTGGTGATAAACGGTAATGAAGTTCAGGTGGTCTTTGGCGTCGGCAAAGCTCAGCGCGCGGCAGAAGCAATGAATGCGCTCCTCGGTAATCAGGATCTCAAATCCATTGCCGCCGAAAATAAAAGCCAGTTGAAAAGTAAACAGCAATCCTCTGTTCAGCAGTTTCTGGCGAATTTCGCCACCATTTTTACCCCGCTTATCCCCGGCTTTATTGCGGCAGGATTGATGCTTGGGATCGCGACCTTGATCGGCACGCTAATGCATATTGCGCCGGACGCAAAAGGGACGCTCCCGGATGCGCTGAATTTCCTGAAGGTCTTCAGCAAGGGCCTGTTTACTTTCCTGGTGCTGCTGGTCGGCTATAACGCGCAGAAGGCCTTTGGCGGCACCGGCGTTAACGGCGCGATCATCGCCTCGCTCTTTATCCTCGGTTATAACCCGCAGGCAACGGTTGGCTACTACTCCGGGTTGCAGGATTTCTTCGGCATGGCTATCGATCCGCGCGGCAATATCATCGGCGTGCTGCTGGCGGCGTGGGCCGGGGCGAAAATCGAGCGCGTGATCCGGCGCTATGTGCCTGACGAACTGGATATGATCCTGACCTCAATGCTGACGTTAATCATCACCGCTGCGCTGACCTTTATCATCATCATGCCTGTCGGGGTCTGGCTGTTCCAGGGTATGTCCTGGCTATTTATGCATCTTAACAGCAACCCGCTGGGGTGTGCAGTGCTGGCCGGGGTGTTCCTGATTGCGGTGGTCTTCGGCGTTCATCAGGGCTTTATTCCTGTCTATCTGGCGCTAATGGATTCGCAAGGGTTCAACTCCCTGTTCCCCATCCTCTCTATGGCAGGCGCAGGGCAGGTGGGCGCGGCGCTGGCGTTGTACTGGCGCTCTGACAACGCCTCGCTGCTTCGCTCGCAAATTCGTGGCGCGATCATCCCCGGCCTGCTTGGCGTCGGTGAACCGCTGATTTACGGCGTCACGCTGCCGCGCATGAAGCCCTTCGTTACCGCCTGTCTGGGCGGCGCGGTCGGCGGCTTGTTTATCGGGACGATTGCCTGGCTGGGGCTACCGGTCGGGCTGAATAGCGCCTTTGGCCCTTCCGGTCTGGTGGCCTTGCCGCTGATGACCTCCCACGACGGGATCCTGCCCGCGATTGCGGTTTACGGCGGGGGGATCCTGGTGGCTTACGTCGCGGGATTTATCATCACCGCGCTATTTGGCTGTAAAAATGTCGATCTGAGTTAAAGGAATAGCAATGAAAACAACTCTTTTACTGGCGGCGCTGCTCGCCGTCTGGGTTCCCGCTCAGGCGGCGGATTTTCCGCCGTTAACCCATGCCAGCCCGGAATCAGCAGGTTTTGATAGCCAGAAACTGCATCAACTGGATGTCTGGATCCAGCAGCAGGTTGACGCGGGCTATCCGGGGATGAACCTGCTTATTCTGAAGGATAATCACATTGTTTATCAGAAAGCCTGGGGCTACGCGAAAAAATACGACGGCTCAACATTAATGGCTGCGCCCGTTAAGGCCACGCCAGAGACCCTGTACGATCTCGCCTCCAATACGAAAATGTATGCCACCAACTTCGCGCTGCAAAAGCTGGTGTACGAGGGGAAAATCAGCGTCGACGATCTCGTCTCTAAATACCTCCCCGGTTTTGCCGATAGGCCCACGGATAAGATCAAGGGCAAGGACCGGCTGCGTATTGCCGATATTTTACATCACACCGCCGGTTTCCCCGCCGATCCGCAATACCCGAATAAAAAGGTGGCGGGTGAGTTATATTCGCAGGATAAAGCCACCACGCTTGAAATGATCAAGCGCACGCCACTGGATTATTCCCCCGGTACCCGACACGTTTATAGCGATGTCGATTATATGATCCTCGGCTTTATCATCGAATCGGTCACCGGCATGCCGCTGGATAAATACGTCGAAGAAACGATTTATCGCCCGCTGGGCCTGACGCATACGGTCTTTAATCCGCTGCAAAAAGGCTTTCAGCGCCAGCAGATTGCCGCGACGGAACTGCACGGCAATACCCGCGACGGCGTTATCGACTTTCCCCATATTCGTACCTCCACCCTGCAGGGCGAAGTGCACGATGAAAAAGCCTGGTACGCGATGGGCGGCGTTTCCGGCCACGCCGGGCTGTTTTCCAACACCGGTGATATGGCCGTCCTGATGCAGCTGATGCTCAACGGCGGCAGCTATAAAAACGTTACGTTGTTCGATCGGAAAACCGTCGAGGCGTTTACCCATAGTTCAAAAGACGATCCCACGTTTGGCCTGGGCTGGCGCGTCAATGCTAACGCCTTCATGACCGCGACCTTCGGCGTGCTGGCTCCCCCGCAGACCTACGGCCATACCGGCTGGACGGGTACGCTGACGGCTATCGATCCGGTCAACCATATGGCCATCGTGATCCTCGGCAACAAACCCCACTCGCCGGTAGCGGATCCGCAGGCGAATCCCAACGTCTTTGTCAGCGGCCAGCTTCCGGCGGCCACCTACGGCTGGATTGTCGACGGCGTCTACGGCGCTCTGAAGCGCTAGTCAAATGGGGCAGCGCGCCATGCTGCCCCGCTATTTCTTATTCCCTTTTCGACTGGCAAATCACCAAACGGTATATAAAACCGTTACTCCTTTAGTGTCCGTTATAAATATTATGGCTATTAGAAAGTCATCAAATTTATAAGGGTGCGCAATGGCCGCTAAATCACTGAAAAAAGGGTATCTGGTTCTGGCGGCGTCAATGCTGCTGGCCGCGCAGGCGCAGGCGACCGAACTGCTGAACAGTTCCTACGATGTTTCCCGCGAGTTATTTGCCGCCCTGAATCCTCCTTTTGAACAGCAATGGGCGAAGGACAACGGCGGCGATAAGCTGACCATTAAACAATCGCATGCCGGGTCATCAAAACAGGCGCTGGCGATCCTTCAGGGGCTGAAGGCCGATGTGGTGACCTACAATCAGGTCACCGACGTGCAGATCCTGCATGACAAAGGCAAGCTGATCCCGGCGGACTGGCAGAGCCGCCTGCCGAATAACAGCTCGCCGTTCTACTCGACGATGGCCTTCCTGGTGCGCAAGGGCAACCCGAAAAATATTCACGACTGGAATGACTTAGTGCGTTCTGACGTAAAACTGATTTTCCCGAACCCGAAAACCTCCGGCAACGCGCGTTACACCTACCTGGCGGCGTGGGGCGCGGCGGATAAAGCCGACGGTGGCGATAAAGCGAAAACCGGGCAGTTTATGACCCAGTTCCTGAAGAACGTCGAAGTGTTTGATACCGGCGGCCGCGGGGCCACCACCACCTTTGTTGAACGCGGGTTGGGCGACGTGCTAATCACTTTTGAGTCGGAAGTGAATAACATCCGCAAACAATATGAAGCGCAGGGCTTCGAGGTTGTGGTGCCGAAGGTCAACATTCTGGCGGAGTTCCCGGTGGCGTGGGTGGATAAAAATGTGAAAGCCAACGGTACTGAGAAAGCCGCGAAGGCGTACCTGAACTGGCTCTATAGCCCACAGGCGCAGACCATCATCACCGATTATTACTATCGTGTGAACGACGCGCAGGTGATGGATAAACTGAAAGACAAATTCCCGCAGACCGAGCTATTCCGCGTGGAAGACCGTTTCGGCTCCTGGCCTGAGGTGATGAAAACGCACTTCGCCAGCGGTGGCGAATTAGACAAGCTGTTAGCGGCGGGGCGTAAGTAATGTTTGCTGTTTCCACCCGGCGCGTGCTGCCGGGCTTTACCTTAAGTCTCGGCACCAGCCTGCTGTTTGTCTGCCTGATCATGCTGCTGCCGTTAAGCGCGCTGGTCATGCAGCTTTCCCAGATGAGCTGGGCGCAATACTGGGAGGTGATCACCAATCCGCAGGTGGTCGCCGCCTATAAAGTGACGCTGCTGTCGGCGTTTGTGGCCTCGGTATTCAACGGCGTGTTTGGCCTGCTGATGGCGTGGATCTTAACCCGCTATCGCTTCCCCGGACGCACGCTGCTGGATGCACTTATCGATCTGCCGTTTGCGCTGCCGACGGCGGTGGCCGGTCTGACGCTGGCGTCGCTGTTCTCGGTAAATGGCTTTTACGGCGAGTGGCTGGCGAAGTTTGATATCAAAGTGACCTATACCTGGCTGGGGATTGCCGTAGCGATGGCCTTTACCAGTATCCCGTTTGTGGTGCGAACCGTTCAGCCGGTACTGGAAGAACTCGGACCTGAGTATGAAGAGGCGGCGGAAACACTCGGCGCGACCCGGCTGCAAAGCTTCCGCAAAGTGGTGCTGCCCGAGCTTTCCCCGGCGCTGCTGGCGGGCGTGGCGCTCTCATTTACCCGTAGCCTCGGCGAATTTGGCGCGGTGATCTTCATCGCCGGCAATATCGCCTGGAAAACAGAAGTGACCTCGCTGATGATTTTTGTGCGTCTGCAGGAGTTTGATTATCCGGCGGCCAGCGCCATCGCCTCGGTGATCCTCGCGGTCTCGCTGCTGCTGCTTTTCTCAATCAATACGCTGCAAAGTCGCTTTGGTCGGCGCGTGGTAGGTCATTAATGGCGGAATTGACTCAATTGAAACGTTATGACGCTCCCCGCGTGAACTGGGGGAAATGGTTCCTGATCGGCGCGGGCGTCCTGCTGTCGGTGTTCATTCTGGTCGTGCCGATGATTTATATCTTCGTGCAGGCCTTCAGCAAAGGGCTGGCTCCGGTACTGCAAAACTTAAGCGATCCGGACATGCTGCACGCCATCTGGCTGACGGTGCTGATTGCGCTTATTACCGTACCGGTAAACCTGCTTTTCGGCACGCTGCTGGCCTGGCTGGTGACGCGCTTTAACTTTCCTGGCCGCCAGCTATTGCTGACGCTGCTGGACATTCCCTTTGCTGTGTCGCCGGTGGTGGCGGGGCTGATTTATCTGCTGTTTTACGGCTCGAACGGTCCGCTTGGCGGCTGGCTGGATGAGCATAATCTACAGGTGATGTTTGCCTGGCCGGGCATGGTGCTGGTGACTATCTTTGTGACCTGTCCATTTGTGGTGCGCGAGCTGGTGCCGGTAATGCTCAGCCAGGGTAGCCATGAAGATGAGGCGGCGATTTTACTCGGTGCGTCTGGCTGGAAGATGTTCCGCCGCGTTACGCTGCCAAATATTCGTTGGGCGTTATTGTACGGCGTGGTGCTGACCAACGCCCGCGCCATTGGCGAGTTCGGCGCGGTGTCGGTGGTATCCGGCTCTATTCGCGGCGAGACCTTATCGCTGCCGCTGCAAATTGAACTGCTGGAGCAGGACTATAACACCGTCGGCTCGTTTACCGCCGCCGCCCTGCTGGCGTTGATGGCGATTTTGACCCTGTTTTTAAAGAGTGCGTTGCAATGGCGGTTGAGCAATCAGGAGCGCCGCCTGCAACAGGAGGGAAATCATGAGCATTGAGATTGCCAGAATTAAGAAGTCTTTTGGTCGCACCCAGGTGCTGAATGATATCTCGCTGGATATCCCCTCCGGACAAATGGTGGCGCTGCTGGGGCCGTCTGGTTCCGGTAAAACGACGCTGCTGCGCATTATCGCCGGGCTTGAGCATCAAACCAGCGGCAATATTCGCTTTCACGGCACCGACGTCAGCCGCCTGCACGCGCGCGATCGCAAAGTAGGCTTTGTGTTTCAGCACTATGCGCTGTTTCGCCATATGACGGTGTTTGACAATATTGCTTTCGGCCTGACCGTCCTGCCGCGTCGCGAGCGTCCGAATGCCGCGACCATCAAAGCCAAAGTGACCCGTCTGCTGGAGATGGTTCAGCTTGCGCATCTTGCTGAACGTTACCCGGCGCAGTTGTCCGGCGGGCAGAAGCAGCGGGTGGCGCTGGCACGTGCGCTGGCCGTGGAGCCGCAAATCTTGCTGCTGGATGAACCGTTCGGCGCGCTGGACGCGCAGGTGCGTAAAGAGCTGCGACGCTGGCTGCGTCAGCTACATGAAGAGCTGAAGTTTACCAGCGTGTTTGTCACCCACGATCAGGAAGAGGCGATGGAAGTCGCCGACCGCGTGGTGGTCATGAGCCAGGGAAATATTGAGCAGGTGGACGTCCCGGATCAGGTCTGGCGCGAACCCGCTACCCGCTTCGTGCTGGAGTTTATGGGTGAGGTCAACCGGTTGAAAGGCACGATCCGCGGCGGACAGTTCCATGTCGGCGCGCACCGCTGGCCGCTGGGCTATACGCCTGCCTTTCAGGGGCCGGTAGAACTGTTCCTGCGTCCCTGGGAAGTGGATATTAGCCGTCGCACCAGTCTGGATGCGCCCTTGCCGGTTCAGGTACTGGAAGCCAGTCCCAAAGGCCACTACACCCAATTAGTCGTGCAGCCGCTGGGGTGGTATAACGAACCGCTGACGGTAGTTATGCAGGATGAAAACGCGCCGGTTCGCGGAGAAAGATTGTTTGTCGGCCTGCAAAATGCCCGGTTGTACAACGGCAATGAACGTATAGAATCCCGGCAGAAGCTTGCTCTGGCGGAGTCCGCCTGATAGGTTAATTTGCAAGTTTATCGCCCGGTGGCGTTTCGTTTACCGGGCCTGGAGCATATGTCATGATTTTGTAGGCCGGGTAAGCGTAGCGCCACCCGGCTTTTTCCTGGGCAGAAAACGTGAATACATTAGAACAAACTATCGGTAATACGCCGCTGGTCAAATTACAACGTCTGGGGCCGGACAACGGCAGTGAAATCTGGGTCAAGCTGGAAGGCAATAACCCGGCGGGATCGGTGAAAGACCGGGCGGCGCTGTCGATGATCGTCGAGGCGGAAAAGCGCGGCGATATCAGGCCGGGCGACGTGCTTATCGAAGCCACCAGCGGCAATACCGGCATCGCGCTGGCGATGATTGCCGCGCTGAAAGGCTACCGTATGAAGCTGCTGATGCCGGATAACATGAGCCAGGAGCGCCGCGCCGCGATGCGTGCCTACGGCGCGGAGCTGGTTCTGGTCAGTAAGGAGCAGGGCATGGAAGGCGCGCGGGACTTAGCGCTGGCAATGTCTGAAAACGGCGAAGGCAAGCTGTTGGATCAGTTCAACAACCCGGACAATCCGTTCGCGCATTACACCACCACCGGCCCGGAAATCTGGCGGCAAACGTCAGGCCGCATCACCCATTTTGTCTCCAGCATGGGCACCACCGGTACCATTACCGGCGTATCGCGTTTTCTGCGCGAGCAGGCAAAACCGGTGACCATTGTTGGCCTGCAACCGGAAGAGGGCAGTAGCATTCCGGGCATTCGCCGCTGGCCTGCAGAGTATATGCCGGGCATTTACAATGCGTCATTGGTGGACGAGGTGCTGGATATTCATCAGCAGGACGCAGAAAACACCATGCGCGAACTGGCGGTGCGCGAAGGCATTTTCTGCGGCGTCAGTTCCGGCGGCGCGGTAGCGGGCGCGTTGCGCGTTGCACGGGCAACGCCCGGCGCAGTGGTGGTCGCGATAATTTGCGATCGCGGCGACCGTTACCTTTCCACGGGCGTATTTGGCGAAGAGCACTTCAGCCAGGGAGCGGGGATTTAATCGGAACGTGCCATGGCAACATGGCGCTACGGTTACAAAGTCTTATCCGTTTGTGCAATCAGCGCATGCAAATACGGCTGCGCGTTTTCATCTTTTTTGCCGGGGATTTTCACAATGTAAGGCTTTCCGGTAATCGATGATGATGAGGCGACCTTATCGATAAATTGTTCGGCGGTATCAATGCGATTACGGGTGTTGCCCAGTTTTACGCGCAGGTGGGAAACCGCTTCCTCGCAGTTATGCGCATCGCCGTTACGAACAAAGGTCAGATCCTGTTTTTGCACCAGCGCGTTAAGCATGGCATTGATACGCGCTTCTTCGTGGGCATTCAGTTTGGCAAACGCAGGAAGCGCCCCCAGCAGGGCCACAACGGCACTAATCATTTTCTTCATTGAATAATCCTTTTCAGTTAATCAGTTACCGTTTGTCAGACCGCTGGCGGCGTAAGAAGTTGCACGTCTGGCGTCCAGTGGCGGACAAGACATTTGCTAACTTTTTCATAAACGCGCAAAATTCTTACCCGTCAGGGGTGGGCTAGCGCTCTCCTCTGATATCAGAAGACGGTGAAGCCGAAAACCGTCATTCATACAACGATGAAAATAATGTAGTAGCGAGGCGTTAACCCGCGAGCCAGCGACAGGAGAAGTGTGTGGGTCAGGATAGTGATATACAGTCAGTGCTTTTCGACGATAAACATCGCGCGTTACAGACCGATATTGTCGCCGTTCAGTCACAGGTAGTGTACGGCAGCGTTGGTAATAGCATCGCTGTACCTGCTATCAAAGCGAACGGTTTACGGGTGACGGCGGTGCCAACGGTGCTGTTCAGCAACACGCCGCATTACGAAACATATTATGGGGGGATTATACCCGCCGACTGGTTCCGTGGTTATCTACAGGCATTGAGCGAGCGCGATGCGCTACGCGAGCTGAAAGCCGTAACGACCGGTTATATGGGCAGCGCGGAGCAAATTGCCCTACTGGCGGAGTGGCTGAAAACGGTGCGGATAAGCCATCCGGAAGTCGCGATTCTGGTCGACCCGGTGATCGGCGATACTGATAGCGGGATGTACGTAAAAGCGGAAATTCCAGAAGCTTATCGCCACCACCTGCTGCCGCTGGCAGAGGGGCTGACGCCAAATGTATTTGAACTGGAAATGCTGAGTGGAAAACCCTGCGGCACGCTGCAAGAGGCGGTGGCTGCGGCGACATCGCTGCTCTCGGACACGCTGAAGTGGATTGTGATCACCAGTGCGCCAGGTGAAACCGGCGATACCATCAACGTGGCGGTAGTGACGGCGAAGGGCGTTGATGTGATTGAGCATCCTCGGGTGAAAACCGATCTTAAAGGGACGGGCGATCTGTTCTGTGCCGAACTGATTAGCGGTATCGTTAAGGGTGTTCCGCTGACCCTTGCGACACAGCATGCCGCAGAGCGGGTGCTGGAGGTCATGACCTGGACACAGCAATGCGGTTGTGACGAATTAATCCTCCCTCCGACAGAGCGCAAAGCATAAAAAAATGGCACCCTCGGGTGCCATTTTTCACTGCGGCAAGAATTACTTCTTGATGCGGATAACCGGAGTTTCACCAACGGTCACGCTGCCGGACAGTTTGATCAGCTCTTTGATTTCGTCCATGTTGGAGATAACAACCGGCGTCAGGGTAGACTTGGCTTTCTCTTCCAGCAGTGCCAGATCGAATTCAATAACCGGATCGCCAACTTTAACGCGCTGACCTTCTTCCGCGATACGCTTAAAGCCTTCGCCTTTCAGTTCAACGGTGTCGATACCGAAGTGTACGAACAGCTCAATGCCGCTGTCAGATTCGATAGAGAACGCATGGTTGGTTTCAAAGATTTTGCCGATGGTACCATCAACCGGTGCAACCATTTTGTTACCGGTTGGTTTAATAGCAATGCCATCACCAACGATTTTTTCAGCAAAAACTACGTCCGGCACGTCTTCAATATTCACGATTTCGCCAGACAGCGGAGCAATAATCTCAATAGTTCCGGTGTCTTTCTTATCATCAGAAACCAGAGATTTCAATTTATCAAACAAACCCATGATCTTCTCCTAAGCAGTAAATTGGGCCGCATCTCGTGGATTAGCAGATTGTTTTTTCTTCAATGAACTTGTTAACCAGCGTCATTAACTCGTCCGTTGTCGGTTGAGCAAGAGCCTGCTCTGCTAATACCTTCGCATCTTCGAAATTCGTGTTACGAATAATTTTCTTAATGCGCGGGATAGAAATGGAGCTCATTGAGAACTCATCCAGACCCATCCCTAACAACAGAAGTGTAGCACGTTCGTCGCCTGCAAGCTCACCACACATGCCTGTCCATTTACCTTCTGCATGAGAAGCGTCAATAACCTGCTTAATAAGCGTCAGTACGGACGGTGACATTGGCTGGTAGAGATGTGAAATCATATCATTACCACGGTCAACCGCCAGGGTGTACTGGGTTAAATCATTGGTACCAATACTGAAGAAATCGACTTCTTTCGCCAGATGACGAGCGATAGTTGCCGCAGCCGGTGTTTCCACCATTACGCCAATCTCGATTGACTCGTCAAAGGCTTTACCTTCGTCACGCAGTTCCTGTTTGTAGATTTCGATCTCTTTACGCAGCGCGCGGACTTCTTCTACAGAGATGATCATCGGGAACATAATGCGCAGTTTACCAAACGCGGAGGCACGCAGGATCGCGCGCACCTGATCGCGCAGGATCTCTTTGCGATCCATTGCGATACGCACGGCACGCCAGCCGAGGAACGGGTTTTCTTCTTTCGGGAAGTTCATGTACGGCAGTTCTTTATCGCCACCGATGTCCATGGTACGGACAATAACCGCCTGAGAACCACAGGCTTCAGCAACGGCTTTATAGGCAGAGAACTGTTCTTCTTCGGTCGGCAGGGCATCGCGATCCATAAACAGGAACTCGGTACGATACAGGCCCACGCCTTCAGCGCCGTTACGCTCAGCACCGTCTACATCACGCACGGTACCGATGTTGGCACACACTTCAACCTGATGACCGTCAAGGGTGATAGCCGGCAGATCTTTCAGTTTAGCCAGTTCAGCTTTTTCGCTGGCAACCTGCTCCTGAACGGCACGCAGTTGTTCAATTTCGTCGTTAGTTGGGTTGACGTAAACTTTATTGTTTACGGCATCCAGAATCAGATAATCGCCGTTTTTCACCTGAGCCGTTACGCTACCGGTGCCCACGATGGCTGGCAGTTCAAGGGAACGCGCCATAATAGACGTGTGGGAAGTACGGCCACCAACGTCAGTAATAAAGCCCAGCACCTTTTGCAGGTTCAGCTGTGCAGTTTCTGACGGGGTGAGGTCGGCAGCAACAAGAATGACTTCGTCCTGAATAGAACCCAGGTCGATAATTGGCATGCCCAGGATGTTGCGCATTAAACGCTTACCGATATCACGTACGTCAGCCGCACGTTCTTTCAGGTATTCATCATCCAGCTCTTCTAAAGCAGTTGCCTGCCCTTCGATAACTTCATGCGCCGCGGCATCCGCAGTCATGTGCTTATCTTTAATCAGGGCTATGATTTCCTGCTCCAGCTCCTCATCTTCGAGCAGCATGATATGCCCTTCAAAGATGGCTTCTTTTTCTTCGCCGAAAGTTTCGCCAGCTTTGGTTTTAATGGCTTCCAGCTGGGCAGACGCTTTGGCGCGACCGCTCAGAAAACGTTCAACTTCCTGATCGACTTTGTCGGCAGAAACCTTTTTCCGGTCGATGACAATCTCATCTTCTTTGAGCAACAGCGCGTTGCCAAAAGCGATACCCGGGGATGCTAAAATGCCTGAAATCATAACCCTACCTTACTTGTGACTGATATTGAAAAGAACCCGTGAACTTACTCGAGTTCAGCCATCAGTTTAACCAGATGCTCAACTGCTTTTTGCTCGTCTTCACCTTCAGCGGACAGGGTGACTACGGTACCCTGAGTCAGACCCAGAGTTTGCAGTTTGAACAGGCTTTTTGCGCTGGCGCTTTTGCCGTTAGATGTCACAGTAATTTCGGAAGTAAAACCTTTCGCTTCTTTCACAAACTGAGCTGCAGGGCGGGTGTGAAGACCGTTCGGAGCGGTAATAGTAACTTCTTGCTGGAACATTATATTTCCCCAACTTATAGGTTTAGTGTTGTGGATCTAAAGTTTAGCCTGTTGACCAAACTTTAGCCTGGATCAATAAGCGCCTGCGTTGACGGTTACGACACAGTCACCTGTAACGTAATCCGCAACAGGAACTACTGGCCGTAGACGTTTAGCGCGTCATTAAACATTATGCCGCGAAAGCGAGATTTGAACCAAATCATAAAATCGATTCAGCCAGTGGAAAAGCCACTTTTGAATAATTTCGCGGATCAAAATAATTCTGCTGGTTAAATACCAGACCTGACGGGGTGAAGCAATGCCTGTGGAAGCAAAAATTTGAAGTACGCCACAAAAAAAGCACCCGGGAGGGTGCTTTTTTACGCATTCTTTACAACCTGGCACTACTGTTGCAACTCTTTCTCTGTGAACAGATCGGCAAACAATGCAGTGCTCAGGTAACGTTCACCCGAAGAGGGTAGGATAACCACAATATTCTTATTGGTAAAGGTTTCATCTTCCTGCAATTTCAGGGCTGCCGCCACGGCTGCACCAGAAGAGATACCGGCGAGAATCCCTTCTTCTTCCATCAGCTTACGCGCCGTAGAAATCGCTTCTTCATTGGTAATGGCGACCACTTTATCGACCAGTTTAAGATCCAGGTTGCCAGGGATGAAGCCCGCGCCGATACCCTGAATTTTATGCGGGCCAGGTTTCAGTTCTTCTCCTGCCAGCGCCTGCGCGATAACCGGAGAATCGGTCGGCTCAACCGCCACGGTGATCAAATCGGTTTTGCCTTTGGTATTTTTAATGTAGCGACTTACGCCCGTCAGCGTGCCGCCGGTACCGACGCCTGAGATGAACACATCAACCTGACCGTCGGTATCTTCCCAGATTTCCGGGCCGGTGGTTTTTTCGTGAATTTCCGGGTTAGCCGGGTTGCTGAACTGCTGGAGCAGCAAGTATTTAGCCGGATCGCTGGCGACGATTTCTTCCGCTTTCTGGATAGCACCTTTCATGCCTTTTGCGCCTTCGGTCAGCACCAGATTTGCGCCCAGCGCTTTAAGCAGCTTGCGGCGCTCAACGCTCATGGTTTCCGGCATGGTCAGCGTGAGTTTATAGCCACGCGCGGCAGCGACATAGGCCAGCGCGATCCCGGTATTACCGCTGGTCGGCTCGACCAGTTCGATACCCGCTTTTAATACGCCACGTTTTTCGGCATCCCAAATCATATTGGCACCGATGCGGCATTTTACGCTGAAGCTCGGGTTGCGTGATTCTACCTTCGCCAGAATGCGTCCGTTACCGATACGGTTCAGTCGAACCAGTGGCGTATGACCGATAGTCAGCGAGTTATCTTCAAAAATCTTACTCATGGCCTGTCCTTAACTGTTTGAAATTTGGGATGACGGCACCAGCATACCTGCTCAGACAATATGCGGAAGTAAGGATTTCGCATATCTATATGCTACCGGGAAATAATGGTGTCCAGTATGGAATAAGACGCGGAATTATCCAGCCGCTGTGCTTATCGCCATAAAGCATGATCCTGACGGTACTGGTCTACCCACATCGACGTTGCCCCGCATATCGCCACGGGCATGATGATCAAGTTAACGAACGGGATCATGGTAAAGAGGTTAACCACCATTCCGAACTGCATATTGGTCATCTTGCGCTTTTGCAGCGCCTCGCGCATGGTGCGAAACGACACTTTATGATTATCGAAAGGATAATCACAGTACTGAATTGCCATCATCCAGGCGCTGAACAAGAACCACAGTACGGGCGCTACGGTTTGCCCGATGCCGGGAATAAAATAGAGGATCAACAGGATTACGGCTCGTGGCAGATACCAGGCCAGTTTCTGCCACTCACGTTTCATGACCCGTGGCAGATCTTTCATAATCCCGAGAATGCCGCTATCTGGCGGGGTTGCGCCGGTTAAGCGGGCCTCAAGCTGTTCTGCCAGCAGACCGTTAAACGGCGCGGCAATCCAGTTAGCAATCGTTGAGAAAAGATAACCGAAGACCAACAGGATGGAGATCACCGCCAGCGGCCATAAAATATAGCTGAGCCACTGTAGCCAGCCGGGCACATAGCTCAGCAGGGCAGGGATCCATTGATCAAGGCGGGTAAATAACCACCAGAACGCACCGCCCATCAGCAGAACGTTAATGAGTAGCGGCATAAAAACGAAACGCCGGATACCTGGAAGCGCGATCAATTTCCATCCCTGGGAAAAGTAAAAAATGCCGCTTCGTGATGAGGTTGAAGAGGATGACGTCATGTTCGGGCAAAGCTCCTTTTACTGCTGCCAGATGAGTTACGCGCCTATATTATCCGGTTGGATGACAATGACCAGATGAGAAATGTTCGAAAAAACAGCAAAAGGCACGATTTAGTTCATCTTTATGCGGTGAAATCCGCGAGCGCACTTGCACTCAACGTAATCGGCAAATACTCTTAAGGTGTAAATGTTTGCCGTGGTGGCAAGGTGTTAGAACAACAGAGAATATAATGATGCAGGATTTGCGTCTGATATTAATCATTGTTGGCGCGATCGCCATAATCGCTTTACTGGTTCACGGTTTCTGGACCAGCCGTAAAGAGCGCTCTTCTATGTTTCGCGATCGCCCACTTAAGCGCATGAAGTCGCAGCGTGATGATGACGAGTCTGATAACCGCGATTTCGACGATGAAGAAGTTGAAAGCGTAGGAGAAGTGCGCGTCCACCGGGTTAACGCCGCGCCTGGGGAACATGACGTGCCTCAACAGCCGCAGCACCGTTATCAGCCGCCTTATGAGTCGGCGCAGCCACGTCAGGCCCCGCCTGCTGTACCGCAGGAAGCGCCGGTGCGTCAGCCGCCCATTCAGCAACAGCCGCCGATGCAGCCGCAGCAGCCTGTTCAGCAGCCGCAGCCTGTTCAGCATGCGCAGCCCGCACAGCCTCAACAACCGGTGCAGCAGCAGCCCGTGCGCCAGGCACCGCAGCCGCCAGCACCGCAACACGCGCCGCAGCCGGTACATGAACCTCAGCCTGCGCCTGAACCGCAGCATCAGCCGCAACCGGCTGAAGTGGCTTCCGCGCCTGAAAAACCTAAGCGTGCCGAAACCGTTATTGTGATGAACGTCTCTGCACATCAGGGCGCGCAAATCAGCGGTGAGTTGTTGATCAACAGCATCCAACAGGCGGGCTTCAAGTTTGGCGAAATGAATATCTTCCATCGTCATCTGAGTACCGATGGCGGTGGTCCGGTACTTTTCAGTCTGGCGAACATGGTTAAACCGGGGTTCTTCGAGTCTGAATCAATGACGGACTTCGTTACCCCAGGCGTCACTATGTTTATGCAGGTGCCTTCTTACGGCGACGAGTTGCAGAACTTCAAACTGATGCTGCAATCCGCACAATATATTGCCGATGAGGTGGGAGGCGTTGTGCTCGACGATCAGCGTCGGATGATGACCCCGCAAAAATTACGTGAGTATCAGGATCGTATTCGCGAGGTGAAAGAAGCCAACGCGTAACGGCTGGCTGCTTCACTCTTCCTTCTGAACCCCCGCATGTCGGGGGTTTTTTATATTGATGGTGTGATATGGAATCTATTGAACAACAACTGACTGAGCTGCGAACCACGCTTCGCCATCATGAATATCTTTATCACGTGATGGATACGCCGGAAGTACCCGATGCCGAATACGACAGGCTGATGCGCGAACTGCGTGCGCTTGAGGAACAGCGTCCGGATCTGATTACCCCGGACTCGCCCACTCAGCGTGTCGGTGCTGCGCCGCTGACTTCGTTTAGTCAGGTTCGCCACGAAGTGCCGATGCTCTCACTGGACAACGTTTTTGATGAAGAGAGTTTTCTGGCGTTTAACAAGCGTGTGCAGGACCGACTTAAGAACACTGACGCGCTGACATACTGCTGTGAGCTTAAGCTCGATGGTCTGGCGGTCAGCATTCTTTATGAGAATGGCGTGCTGGTGCGGGCGGCGACGCGTGGTGACGGGACCACCGGTGAAGATATCACCACCAACGTGCGGACGATCCGCGCGATCCCGTTGAAGCTGCACGGCGAGGGCATTCCGGCGCGTCTGGAAGTACGTGGGGAAGTCTTTCTGCCGCAAAGCGGATTTGAGAAAATCAATGAGGAGGCGCGCAAAAAGGGCGGTAAAGTTTTCGCTAACCCGCGCAACGCGGCGGCAGGATCGCTGCGCCAGCTCGATCCGCGCATTACAGCAAAACGGCCGCTGACCTTCTTCTGCTATGGGATCGGTATTCTGGAAGGTGGCGAGCTGCCCGCCAGCCATATGGGGCGCTTGCAGCAGTTCAAAGCCTGGGGATTACCGGTAAGCGATCGCGTGCGTCTGTGTGATTCTCCGGAAGCGGTGCTGGCCTTCTATCATCAGGTGGGTGAAGATCGTCCAACGCTGGGTTTTGACATTGACGGCGTAGTAATCAAGGTGGATTCTCTGGCGCTTCAGGAACAGCTTGGCTACGTCTCCCGCGCGCCGCGCTGGGCAGTGGCGTTTAAATTCCCCGCTCAGGAGCAGATGACCACGGTGCGCGACGTTGAGTTTCAGGTGGGACGTACCGGAGCCATCACGCCGGTCGCCCGTCTGGAGCCGGTGCAGGTGGCTGGTGTATTGGTCAGCAACGCGACCTTACACAATGCCGATGAAATTGAGCGCCTTGGGCTGCGCATTGGCGACAGAGTGGTTATCCGCCGCGCCGGAGACGTGATCCCACAGGTCGTTAACGTGGTCATCTCCGAGCGCCCCGATGAAACGCGCCCCATTGTGTTCCCGGCCCACTGCCCGGTATGCGGCTCAGACGTTGAACGCGTTGAGGGCGAAGCGGTTACCCGCTGTACCGGCGGCCTGATCTGCGGTGCTCAGCGTAAAGAGGCGCTCAAGCATTTCGTCTCGCGTCGGGCCATGGACGTGGACGGCATGGGTGACAAGATTATCGATCAGCTGGTGGAGAAAGAGTATGTCCATACACCGGCTGACCTGTTCCGTCTGACAGCAGGAAAACTGACCGGTCTGGATCGAATGGGGCCTAAATCCGCGCAGAACGTGGTTAACGCGCTGGACGCCGCCAAAGAAACCACCTTTGCCCGTTTCCTGTATGCGCTGGGTATTCGTGAAGTAGGTGAATCTACGGCAGCAGGGCTGGCAAGCTATTTTGGCAGTCTGAAGGCATTAGCGGCGGCCACGGTTGACGATCTGCAAAAAGTGCCGGATGTCGGCGTGGTTGTCGCAAAGCACGTCTTTAACTTCTTTGAGGAAGACAGCAACCGTGACGTTATCCGCCAGCTGGTCGAAGAAGTGGGTATCCACTGGCCCGCGCCAGTGATCGTTAAAGCTGAAGAGATCGACAGCCCGTTTGCCGGGAAAACGGTGGTGCTGACCGGTAGCCTGACTCTGATGTCGCGCGATGAGGCCAAAGATCGTCTGGTGGCGCTGGGGGCAAAAGTGTCCGGCAGCGTGTCGAAGAAAACCGATCTGGTGATTGCCGGAGAAGCCGCAGGCTCCAAACTGGCAAAAGCACAGGAACTGGGGATTGAGGTTATTGATGAGGCGGAAATGATCCGCCTGCTGGGGGATTAAGTGGAGAAAGAGCAGCTTATCGAGATTGCCAATACCGTAATGCCTTTTGGTAAATATCAGGGGCGCAGGCTGATCGACCTGCCGGAGGAGTATCTGCTGTGGTTCGCCCGCAAAGATGAGTTCCCTGCCGGGCGGTTGGGCGAGCTGATGACGATAACGCTGCTGATCAAAACCGAGGGGCTGACACAACTGGTGCAGCCCCTGAAACGTCCGCTTTAAACTTTTGCGGCGTGGGTTGTTTCCTGCGCCTGCAACTTCTCGGTCTGGCGTTTATAGCGACGCGCCAGCACCGCACACACCATCAGCTGAATTTGATGGAAAATCATCAGCGGTAAAACCATCATCCCAATCACTGATACCGGAAAAAGAATATTGGCCATCGGGATGCCGTTCGCCAGGCTTTTCTTCGATCCGCAGAACACAATCGTGATTTCATCCGCTTTATTAAAACCGCCTTTACGGGCAACAAAAACGTTCACCGCAATGACGATCGCCAGTAATACCAGACTCACGATAACGATAAAGAGAAGTGAACCCGGCCCGACTTTATGCCAGATACCGTTAACCACCGCCTCGCTGAAGGCAGAGTAAACCACCAGCAGGATCGAGGTCTGATCGGTTTTGCCAATCCACTTTTTATGCCGCGCCACCCAGTCGCCAATCAGCGGCCGTGAAAGGTGTCCGAGGACAAACGGCAGCAGCAGTTGCAGCATAATTTTGCCGACCTGCTGTAAGCTTCCTTCTGCGCCGTGCATATTCATCACCAGCCCCACCAGCAGCGGTGAAAGGAAGATCCCCAGCAGGCTGGAGGCCGAAGCAGAACAGACGGCTGCGGCAACGTTACCGCCCGCCAGCGACGTAAAGGCAATCGCCGACTGCACCGTGGCAGGCAGAATGCACAGATAGAGGAAGCCAGTATAGATCTGCGGATCGACATTCACCGGCGCCCACCAGGCAAATAGTACCCCCAGAACCGGAAACAGGATGAACGTGCTGCACATGACCCATAAATGCAGCCGCCAGTGGCTGCCGCCCGCGATAATTGCCTCACGCGATAGCTTGGCACCGTGCATAAAAAACAGCAGCGCGATGGCCGCCGTGGTCAGCCACTCAAAGTACTGCACAAAATTGCCGCGCGCAGGGAAGAAGGAGGCCAGCAATACCACACAGACCAGGGTAAGCGTAAAGGGATCAAGGATACGAAAAAGTTTCATAATGGCTCCTGAAAATCGATATTCCTATTGTGCTTCTTCCGGTTTGAGAAATAAAATTGATTTATTGCATCTATTCATGAATAAAACATATGAATTATTCACTCCGTCAGCTTCGTGTCTTTGTTACCGTCGCTCAGGCCCGAAGTTTCAGCCGGGCAGGGGAGATCGTTGGATTAAGTCAGTCGGCTGTCAGCCACAGCGTTAAAGAGCTGGAGCAACAAACCGGCGTGCGCCTGCTGGACAGGACCACGCGTGAAGTGGCGCTGACCGAGGCCGGGCAACAACTGGCCTCGCGGCTTGAGCGAGTGCTGGATGAACTTCACAGCACGCTGCGGGAAGCGGGGCGGGTGGGCACGCAGTTAACCGGGAAAGTCAGGATCGCCGCCAGTCAGACTATCTCCGCGCATCTTATTCCCCGTTGCATCGCTGAAAGTAACCGTTGCTATCCGGAGATCGATTTTGTGCTGCACGATCGCCCGCAGCAGTGGGTGCTGGAGAGCATTCGTCAGGGCGAAGTGGATTTTGGTATTGTTATCGACCCCGGCGCGGTCAACGATTTGCAGTGTGAAACGATCCTTTCCGAACCTTTTTTACTGTTGTGCCGTCAGGATCACCGCTTTGCCCGCCGCGAAAGCATCGACTGGCACGATCTTCAGTCTGAGCGGCTGGTCCTTCAGGACTACGCCTCTGGCAGCCGACCGCTGATTGATGCCGCGCTGGCTCACTTCTCTGTGAACGCCCGGATCGTGCAGGAGATTGGTCACCCGGCCACGCTGTTTCCGATGGTCGAAGCGGGCATCGGCATCAGCGTGCTTCCCGCGCTGGCGCTGCCTCTACCGCAGGACAGTCATTTGATTGTCAAACGCATGATACCGGGAGTGGAGAGGCAACTGATGCTGGCACGCAGGAAAAATCGCTCACTCTCCACCGCCGCGCAGGCGCTGTGGGAAATCGTTCGCGCCCAGGCAGGCGAGCTGGCCGCCGGGCGGGCGCAGGATCCACTCTATCAAATATAGATATCGATCTGATTGTCGGCGGAGGGGCGATTAACGCCTTCGACTTTTTGCTGCTGCTCCTGTTGTGACTTTTCCAGCTGCTTGCTTTGCAGCATCGCCAGCTGCGCCTGAAGCATTTCGATTTGCGACTGAATCAACTCCTGCTGCTTTTGCTTCTCATCCGCGCCGAGGCTGGAATCTGCCAGCTCTTTAAGCTGCTGGGTGAGTTTGGTTATCTGCCGGTAAATTCCGGCGATCTCGGAAGAGGCGCTCCCGCTGCTTTGTGCGGGTAAAGCGGAGGAAATGGTGGTCATGATTTTTACCCTTTTGGCTATAAATAAGGGTTATCGGCAGAAAACGATGAAACACCATCGTTAATTGACATTCGCTGGTGGAATAAAGGTTATTGCTGAAGGTGTTATGGCCCGGCAGGTTATAGCTGCCGGGCGAGATAGCGATCAGGATTTGTGGCGCTGTGCCTGAAAACAACAAAAGCGCCAGAAGGCGCTTTTGTTTGAATTTGGTGGGTCGTGCAGGATTCGAACCTGCGACCAATTGATTAAAAGTCAACTGCTCTACCAACTGAGCTAACGACCCGAAGTGGTGGGTGATGACGGGATCGAACCGCCGACCCTCTCCTTGTAAGGGAGATGCTCTCCCAGCTGAGCTAATCACCCACTTCGGTACTTCAATTTACTGCAAGAAATCCAGCTGGCGAGAAAGTGGTGGGTGATGACGGGATCGAACCGCCGACCCCCTCCTTGTAAGGGAGGTGCTCTCCCAGCTGAGCTAATCACCCACTTCTCAATTTCTTGCTTCACACGGCGGAGACTACCGAAGTAGTGGTGGGTGATGACGGGATCGAACCGCCGACCCTCTCCTTGTAAGGGAGATGCTCTCCCAGCTGAGCTAATCACCCCCGCTGTGTGGAGTCGCATTATAGGGAGAGTTGAAAATGAGTCAACGCCTTTTCTTAAGTTTTTGTTCGTTCGTCGTAAAATTAAACAAAACCATGATTGAAGGCGCAATTCGGCATGATTTCTAAACAAAAACAGGAAAGCATAACGTTCCCACGGTAACAACATTGAGGAATCAGGCGGGAGTGATAGAATATCCGCCTCGCATTTTTCAGGATTTGCCGGTTGTCGGCATCTTTATAAACGTAAGGCCTTTTCATGAAAATCAAAACTCGCTTCGCGCCCAGCCCGACCGGCTATCTGCACGTCGGCGGTGCACGTACTGCTCTTTACTCCTGGCTTTTTGCCCGTAATCACGGCGGTGAGTTTGTGCTGCGTATTGAGGACACCGACCTTGAGCGCTCCACCCCGGAAGCTATTGAAGCCATTATGGACGGTATGAACTGGCTGAGCCTGGAGTGGGATGAAGGCCCGTACTATCAAACTAAACGCTTTGACCGTTATAACGCGGTGATTGACGAGATGCTGGAAGCGGGTACCGCCTATAAGTGCTACTGCTCTAAAGAACGTCTGGACGCACTGCGTGAAGAACAAATGGCGAAGGGCGAAAAGCCACGCTACGACGGCCGCTGCCGCCACGGTCATGAACATCATGCGGATGACGAGCCGTGCGTGGTGCGTTTTGCTAACCCGCAGGACGGCTCGGTTATTTTTGACGATCAGATCCGTGGTCCGATTGAGTTCAGCAACCTGGAGCTGGACGATCTGATTATCCGCCGCACCGATGGCTCGCCGACTTACAACTTCTGTGTTGTGGTTGATGACTGGGATATGGAAATTACCCACGTCATCCGTGGTGAAGATCATATCAACAACACGCCGCGTCAGATCAACATCCTGAAAGCGCTGAACGCGCCGGTGCCGGTCTACGCTCACGTTTCCATGATTAACGGCGACGACGGCAAAAAACTGTCCAAGCGCCACGGTGCGGTAAGCGTAATGCAGTATCGTGACGATGGCTACCTGCCGGAAGCGCTGCTCAACTATCTGGTGCGCCTGGGCTGGTCGAGCGGCGATCAGGAAATCTTCACCCGTGAAGAGATGATTAACCTGTTCTCCCTGAATGCGGTGAGCAAATCAGCGAGTGCGTTTAATACCGAAAAACTACAGTGGCTGAACCACCACTATATCAACACGCTGGCACCGGAATATGTGGCTACCCATTTACAGTGGCATATTGAGCAGGAAAATATCGATACCCGTACCGGCCCGCAGCTGAGTGAGCTGGTGCAACTGCTGGGCGAGCGCTGCAAAACGTTGAAAGAGATGGCGCAGAGCTGCCGCTATTTCTATGAAGATTTTGCTGAGTTCGACGCGGATGCCGCGAAAAAACACCTGCGTCCGGTAGCACGTCAGCCGCTGGAAGTGGTGCGCGACAAACTGTCTGCACTCTCCGACTGGACAGCGGAAAACGTGCATCATGCCATTCAGGCGACGGCGGACGAGCTGGAAGTCGGGATGGGTAAAGTCGGTATGCCACTGCGCGTAGCGGTGACCGGGGCAGGACAGTCTCCGGCGCTGGACGTGACGGTACACGCTATTGGTAAGACACGCAGCATTGAGCGCATCAATAAAGCGCTCGCCTTTATTGCTGAGCGTGAAAAACAGCAGTAATAGCATCAATCATGCCTGAGGAGGATTGGCACCGCCTCAGGCATCCCTTTTAGCTTTCGTCGCTAATCCCCAGACGATTCAGAAAAACGCGAATCCCTTCCCGCGCTAAAAAGACATTGAGCTGTTGCTGCTCTGTCGGTGTCAATTTTTGCAGTATCTGGTAAATCTGATGAAGTGGAGTGTTCACGTCAACCACGCCATATTCATGACCGACATCGTTGGCCAGAAGAGGCATCGTATGGTGGCGTAGCGCCGGCACATTGGTCAGATATTCGCACACCTGCTGGTTAATATGAATCAGCCTTGCTCGTCCACCCTTTACGCCCGGAATTTTCTCGGTATGCCACTTTTGCTCGCGGACCCAGCGGTTGATGGTTTGCTTCGTCATACCGAGGCATTCCGCTAACTCATCGGTTGTCATTTTACTTTGTAATGTGATCATGATGGCTGGCTACGAATTCCAAGACGTTCCAGCAAACCGGTGATGCCTTCACGTAGTAAAAGTGAGGTGAGTTGTTTTTGTTCGGTATCGGTCATTTCATTGGCTAGCGTCAGGAGCAGCATGTCAAACGAGGTGTCATTGACCGCTGCATGGTAGGTTGCCGTATTGTCAGAAGCCCGACGGGCGCTGCGGATGAATTCCCGCACCTGTTCATCGACGTGAACCAGCCGTGCTTTACCACCTTGTACGCCTGGTTTTGGCGAGGTTTCCCATCCCTCTTTGCGTACCCACTTATTAATAGTCTGCCGGCTGTAACCGGTGAGACGCGCGATTTCATCCGGCGTCATTCGTTCCTTGATCATACTATTCCCTGACCAGGTGTGTGGAATTAGTAGTTCATGTTATAGCATCATTTTACAGGAAAGCGTGATAAGAATAACGGCATGCTGCGAGGCGGCTCGCAACCTGATTTGGGGTTGCCTGCTTTTTCAGCAAACGAAAGGCAGAAACCTATTTTGCCGTTGACACTGAGGAAGGGAATTCATATTATGCCGCCCGTCTACTCGACAAGCTTTACGCAACGGGGCTATAGCTCAGCTGGGAGAGCGCTTGCATGGCATGCAAGAGGTCAGCGGTTCGATCCCGCTTAGCTCCACCAAATCCTGCTCCCATCAGGTTTGGTGCGTAAAGATGATGTGGGGCTATAGCTCAGCTGGGAGAGCGCTTGCATGGCATGCAAGAGGTCAGCGGTTCGATCCCGCTTAGCTCCACCACCATTCAGACCCTCGCCTTTGGCGGGGGTTTTTTTATTCCGTCAGATAAAAAGACAACGCCTTCCGCCATCATTCCTTTATCGCGCTGATTGCCATAATGGCGAGGCATACGCTTTTTATGCGTAGGATAAACGACAGGCGTAAAAAAGCCGGGAACGCGTCCCGGCTTATTCAGAAGAGGATTACAGTACCAGCGCGGCGATAGACGCGGACAGTACGCTCACCAGTGTTGAACCGTAGACCAGCTTCAGGCCGAAGCGGGAAACCACGTTACCTTGCTCTTCATTCAGGCCCTTGATGGCACCCGCGATAATCCCGATAGACGAGAAGTTAGCGAAGGATACCAGGAAGACGGAGATAATGCCCTGCGAACGCGGCGACAACGTAGCGGCCACTTTTTGCAGATCCAGCATCGCCACGAATTCGTTTGAGACCAGTTTGGTTGCCATGATGCTACCAACCTGCAACGCTTCATGTGCCGGAACACCCATCACCCAGGCAACCGGGTAGAAGATGTAGCCAAGGATTTCCTGGAAGGAAATGCTATGGCCGAACCAGCCGGTGACGGTGGCAAACAGGGCGTTCAGTGCAGCAATCAGGGCGATAAAGCCAATCAGCATCGCAGCAACGATAATGGCCACTTTAAAACCTGCCAGAATGTATTCACCCAGCATTTCGAAGAAGCTCTGGCCTTCGTGCAGGTTCGACATCTGGATGTTTTCTTCATGCGCGTCAACGCGGTAAGGGTTGATCAGCGACAGAACGATAAAGGTACTGAACATGTTGAGCACCAGCGCGGCGACGACATACTTAGGTTCAAGCATAGTCATGTACGCACCAACGATAGACATGGATACCGTAGACATCGCGGTTGCCGCCATGGTGTACATGCGGTTACGCGACATCTTGCCGAGAATATCTTTATAGGCGATAAAGTTCTCGGACTGTCCCAGAATCAGCGAGCTGACGGCGTTAAAGGATTCCAGCTTGCCCATGCCGTTGACTTTGGAGAGCAGGAAACCAATCGCACGAATCACCACCGGCAGCACACGGATATGCTGCAAAATACCGATCAGCGCGGAAATAAAGACGATAGGGCACAGCACTTTCAGGAAGAAGAATGCCAGACCTTCATCATTCATTTTGCCGAAGACAAAGTTAGTCCCTTCGTTCGCAAAGCCGAGGAGCTTTTCGAACATTTCGGAGAAGCCTTTCACAAAACCCAGGCCAATGTCCGAGTTAAGGAAGAACCAGGCCAGTAAAACTTCAATCACCAGAAGTTGAACGACATAGCGAATGCGAATTTTTTTACGGTCGCTGCTGACCAGCAGAGCGAGCAGCGCAACAACGACTAACGCCAGGATAAAGTGCAGAACGGCGGACATATTTGCTCCGAATATGAGGCAGGTTTAGTTTTCGTGCACATTCTATGTAACAACACCAAAGAAAACGAGATCAAACCCGCAATATAGTAAGTTCCTGTGAGCAATCTCAAAAATAGTGATCTACCAGACATTTTAATTATGTCGCCCGAAAGGGTGAAATGTTGCGCTGATGTACTACTCTGTTAACATTAGCACCGATAACTAAAACAAATACCATTCCACCAGACATCCAGCCCGGCCATTGTTTCGGCCTATCAGAGAAATCAATTTCAACTCTATAAATGATCTTGATAATCATTCTCATTTTGATAGCATGAAACATAGCAAAGGCTATATTTAGAGGCAAAGAATGAGCAACAGTCGCGTTGAGAGTAGTACCGGCAGGGCCGCGCGCAGGCTAAGACTGGCGCTAATGGGGCCAGCATTCATTGCCGCTATCGGCTATATCGATCCGGGCAACTTTGCCACCAACATCCAGGCAGGGGCGAGTTTCGGCTATCAGCTGCTGTGGGTGGTAGTCTGGGCGAACCTGATGGCGATGCTGATCCAGGTGCTGTCCGCCAAGCTGGGGATCGCTACCGGCAAAAACCTGGCGGAACAGATTCGCGATCACTATCCGCGCCCGCTGGTCTGGTTTTACTGGGTGCAGGCGGAAATCATCGCCATGGCGACCGATCTGGCGGAGTTTATCGGGGCCGCGATTGGTTTTAAAATGCTGTTGGGCGTTTCGCTGTTGCAGGGGGCGGTGCTGACCGGGATCGCGACTTTTTTAATCCTGATGCTCCAGCGTCGCGGGCAAAAACCGCTGGAAGTAGTGATTGGTGGGCTGCTGCTGTTTGTCGCTGCGGCCTATATCGTTGAGCTGATCTTCTCCCGCCCCGAAATGGCGGCCCTGACCCGGGGCATGATTATTCCTTCACTGCCGGGAACGGACGCGGTATTCCTGGCGGCAGGCGTGCTGGGCGCGACGATAATGCCTCACGTTATTTATCTGCACTCTTCCCTGACCCAGAATCAACACGCCGGTACGCGTAAAGAGCGTTACTCCGCGACTCGCTGGGACGTGGCGTTTGCGATGACTATCGCCGGATTCGTTAACCTGGCGATGATGGCGACCGCGGCGGCGGCATTTCACTTCAACGGCCACACCGGGATTGCGGATCTGGAAGAGGCATATCTGACGCTGGAACCGCTGCTCAGCCATGCTGCGGCAACGGTATTTGGCCTGAGTCTGGTAGCCGCCGGGCTGTCGTCAACGGTTGTCGGGACCCTTGCCGGGCAAGTGGTGATGCAGGGCTTTATTCGTTTCCACATTCCGCTGTGGGTGCGCCGCACGGTGACGATGCTGCCGTCGTTTATTGTGATCCTGATGGGGCTGGATCCGACGCGGATTCTGGTGATGAGCCAGGTGCTGCTCAGCTTCGGTATCGCGCTGGCGCTGGTGCCGCTGCTGGTGTTTACCAGTAACCGTGAACTGATGGGGGAACTGGTCAATAGCACCCTGGTTAAGCGGACCGGCTGGACGATTGTGGTGCTGGTGGTGGTGCTTAACGGCTGGCTGCTGGTGGGAACGTTACTGGATTTAGCCTGATAAAACGCCGTGACCTGATCCAGGCCACGGCGTTATCTTAATGATGGTGTCCGTGATGGCCGCGTCCGGGAGGACCACGACGGTCATTGCGGTCGTGCCAGCCTTCGCGATAGCCGCGTTCATAAGCGCGGCGGTTATCCCATCCCCGATGGCGTGGAGGTTCATGACGCCACCAGCGGTTTTGCCGCCATTCGTAATTCCGGTGCCAGTAATCACGATCGCGCCAGTGGCCGCCGTCCCAGTAGTGACCTGAACGATCGCGATCGCCAATCTGTAACTTAACCGATGGCAACAGGGTAATTTCTTCTGCACTGGCAACAAGCGGGGCGGTTGAGGCGGCCAGTACCACAGCCAGAATCAGCGACCTGAACATAATTTTCTCCTTCACGACCGGATCGATATCGGCCTGTTAAACAAATATTACGGGGCGGTAAAGCCCCGTAGCATCGGTTTAACTCTTAAATTACGTTCAGGCGCATTTTTTGTTAAAAAACGTGTCAGTCAGCCCGGTTCAGAATCGCGTCGATGGCGGCGCACTCCTGCTCGCTGAACTGGCGGTTTTTAAGCATTCCTGCCGCGTCATCAAGCTGTCCAGTTTTGCTGGCACCGATCAGCACAGACGTCACGCGGTCACCGCGCAGCACCCAGGCAAGCGCCATCTGCGACAGCTTCTGCCCGCGTTTTTCTGCCAGCGCGTTAAGCTGGCGGATTTTTTCGACTTTGCCTTCGGTAATTTGCTCCGGGTTCAAAAAGCGGCTGCCGCTGGCGGCGCGGGAGTCCGGCGGAATGCCGTTAAGATAGCGATCCGTTAACAGGCCGCCTGCCAGCGGTGAAAAGGCAATACTGCCCACGCCTTTTTCCTGTAGCACGTCCAGCAATCCGCCTTCCACCCAGCGCTCAAACATCGAATATTTGGGCTGGTGGATAAGGCACGGCGTGCCGAGATCGTTCAGAATATCGATTGCCTGACGCGCCAGATCGGCTGGATAGTTAGACAGGCCCACGTAAAGCGCTTTGCCCTGACGCACGATATGATCCAGCGCGCGCATGGTCTCACTTAGCGGCGTATCAGGATCCGGGCGATGATGATAAAAAATGTCCACATACTCCAGCCCCATCCGCTTCAGGCTTTGATCGAGGCTGGAAATAAGATATTTGCGTGAACCCCAGTCGCCGTAAGGACCGTCCCACATGGTATAGCCCGCTTTGGAGGAGATAATCAGCTCATCGCGGTAGGGCAGAAAATCTTCGCGCAGAATGCGGCCAAAATTGCTTTCGGCCGATCCCGGAGGCGGGCCGTAGTTGTTGGCTAAATCAAAATGGGTAATGCCAAGATCAAATGCGTGCTGCAAAAGCTCGCGGCTTTTTTCCACCAGCGTTGCATCGCCGAAGTTGTGCCATAGCCCCAGCGATACCGCCGGAAGCTTTAGCCCGCTCTGCCCACAGCGACGATACTCCATGGTCTCATAACGTGCGGAATTTGCCTGGTAAACCATGCTTTTATCCTTCTCGAAAGACAAATGTATGCGTTTACACAGTACACGCTTTCAGGCGTAATTACCTGACGGTGTTCACAAAAAAACGTGTTTCTCAGACTATTGTCCCTGTGGAGCTAAGAGGTAACCCGATAATCTTGTTACTCTTTTTTACGGTATGCCATGAGCATCGGCTTACCCGCCAGTAAAAGCCATGCCGGAAGCATCACGATGCACAGCAACGGCAGCAGCGTCGTGTCCGGGACAACAACCGCCGCCATAAACAGACTTAGCCAGCCGTCGCGCGTTACCACCAGCACCAGCCCGAGAATGGCACAGGAAACGGTAATGGCGGCGGGCACAGCCTCGACATGCGCGTGCAGCCCCAGTCCCAGGGCTACCGCGACAAAGACTGCCGGGAAGATCCGTCCACCACGAAATCCGCAGGCGGCGGCAACGATCAACGCCGCCAGTTTCACCACCGCAATCAGTAAAAAATCGGAGGCGCTCAGCGTCTGGCTGAAGCCCAGTTGCTGCATCTCATCCAGCCCTTTAAACAGCGTAATGTGACCGCCAATGATACCCAGAAGGCCGAGGGAAAATCCCCCGACGCCGAGGATCAGCACCGGGTATTTAAGCCGGTGCATCAGCGTATGCAGACGGGGCAGGCACCAGACCCCGACCATCCCCACCGCGATACCAATGGCGACCACCACCGTGCCACTGACGATATCGACCAGCTTTAGCTGGGTGTAATGCGGGATCGCCAGCGAAAACTGTGGATGAAAAAAGAGGCCGGTCGTTAGCGCACCCGCGGCAGCGGCCAGTAGCGGGGCAAACAGTCGGTCCCACATCGGGACCTCGCTATTGCCGCTTAACGTTTGGGAGAAAATTAGCGCCGCCGCGACGGGCGTGCCAAACAGGGCACCAATCGTCCCGGCAGACGCAAGGATTGTCCAGTCCAGGGCGTTAACCCGCGGGAAAAACCGTGCGCCCAGCGCCACGGCCAGCGCAATATTCACCGCCATCACCGGATGTTCCGGCCCGAGACTAACGCCGCCTGCCAGTCCGAGAATTAACGCTATCACCAGCCCCGGAAGCGCCACGGGATTGACCGGTGCACCGATCAGCGGTTCGGTAGCCGGATCGGGACCACCATGGCCTGCGCTATACTGGATCACTAAACCCACCGCCGCCCCGGTCAGGGTCAGTATCAGCACCATCCACACTGAGGAGTCCAGCGCAATCCCCAGCCGCGCAGGTACGCTCGTCCACAGAACAAACTGCAGCACGGCGGCAATTTTCATGACCGCTATCAGAATCAGACTGGAGGCAATTCCAATGCACAGGGCAGGGACAGACAGTATCAACATGGTTCTGGCTCGCGGATGGAGCATGATGATTTCCTTTTAACTGAGTTCGGGCATCACTCTGCCCACACTTTTACAGCGCGTTAGTGCAAATGGTGCTGAAACGGTAAAGTTATTATGTGACATAGATCTATAATCCGGGGGCACTTATGATATGGACATTGTTGTTAGCTCGCCATGAACTTACAGTGTGCCAAAAGATTTATTCTGACTTTAGCGGAGCAGTAAAAGAATGACAAAGTATGCTTTAGTGGGGGACGTGGGGGGCACGAACGCGCGCCTGGCGTTATGCGATGTCACCAGCGGTGAAATTTCTCAGGCAAAAACCTATTCAGGGCTGGATTATCCCAGCCTGGAAGCGGTGGTGCGCGTTTATCTGCAGGAACATAACGTTGAGGTCACAGACGGTTGCATCGCTATTGCCTGCCCGATTACCGATGACTGGGTGGCGATGACCAACCATACCTGGGCGTTTTCGATTGCCGAAATGAAAAAAAATCTCGGCTTTGAGCATCTGGAAATCATCAATGATTTTACCGCGGTATCAATGGCCATTCCGATGCTGAAAGCTGAACATCTGATCCAGTTTGGCGGTGCGCAGGCCGTGGCAGGTAAACCGATTGCTGTATACGGTGCGGGAACCGGACTTGGCGTCGCGCATCTGGTGCACGTCGATAAGCGTTGGGTCAGCCTGCCGGGCGAGGGCGGTCACGTAGATTTCGCGCCAAACAGCGAAGAAGAAGCGATCATTCTCGAAGAACTGCGTGCCGAGCTGGGACACGTTTCCGCCGAGCGCGTGCTTTCCGGACCGGGGCTGGTGAATCTGTACCGGGCGATTGTGAAATCCGACGGACGGCTGCCGGAAAACCTGCAACCGAAAGATATTACCACCCGCGCGCTGGAAGATAGCTGCATCGACTGTCGTCGTGCGTTATCCCTGTTCTGCGTCATTATGGGCCGTTTTGGCGGTAATCTGGCGCTCACGCTCGGCACCTTCGGCGGGGTGTATATTGCCGGTGGTATCGTGCCGCGTTTCCTGGAATTTTTCAAAGCGTCAGGTTTCCGTGGCGGCTTTGAAGATAAAGGCCGTTTTAAAGCCTACGTCCAGGATATCCCGGTGTACCTGATTGTTCACGATAATCCTGGTCTGCTCGGCTCCGGCGCGCATTTGCGTCAGACCATGGGGCAGACGCTGTAACCTAAGCCAACAACGCGCCGGGTTTTCCCGCCCGGCCACAATCTACAGATGCATTAACTGACGAAACTCTTTCACTTTGCTGCGGCTGACCGGTACCTCAAATTCAAGATCGCGCAGGCGCAGAATGTAGGTGTTGTTAAACCACGGCTCAATCTCGCGAATTTTATTCAGATTCACGCAGTACGAGCGGTGGCAGCGGAAAAAATGCGACGCAGGCAGCTTGCTGCAAAACTCGGTGATGTTCATTGGCATCACCCAGGATTCGCGTTTGGTATAGACGAAGGTCATTTTTTCATGGGCTTCAGCATAATAAATATCGTTGATGCTGGTGACGTAAATACGCTCGTCTTTAATCAAATTGATAGTGTCATTTTCACGGATGACGGCGGGGCTGACGCCGGTACCCGTTTGCTGCTGCCACGCGCTTTCCAGCTTTTGCAGCATGGTAATAATCCGCGATTCCTGGTAAGGCTTGAGGATGTAGTCAAACGCTTCCAGTTCAAAGGCTTCTACCGCATGTTCCTTCCAGGCGGTAATAAACACGATAAACGGCTTATGCGCGAACTGGCTGATATTTTGCGCCAGCAGCACGCCGTCCAGCGAAGGAATGTTGATATCAAGAAATAGCGCATCGACTTTGTTGTGCTGTAGAAATTTCAGCACGTCGAGACCATCATCAAACGTGCCGACAATCTCCATCTGGCTGTGCGCTTTAATAAGCCAGCTTAGCTCCTGCTGTGCCAGAACTTCGTCTTCGACAATAATGACTTTCATTGTTTTCTCCGGTCAGGTCAGCAGCGTTGCCGGCGCGGCAAGCGGCGTGCGCTGGTTCGGTACATAAAACGCAATTTCGGTACCCGGCTCCAGTCGGCGGATGTGCAGCCCTTCGCCGTACAGCAATCTGACCCGGTGATGAACGTTAAGCAGGCCGATTTTATTGCCCGGCATCTCATTGGCTTCTACCCGTTCGATGACCTGAGGATCGATACCGTTACCGGTGTCGCGGACACTAATCCGCACCCGATTGCCGCACTCGGCAATACTGATGGTCACCACGCCTTTGCCTTTGCAGGGTTGAATGCCGTGAATAATGGCATTTTCTACCAGCGGCTGAATCAACAGGCTGGGAATGACGCAGCTTACCTCATCGTCAATGTCATAAATGACCGTCAGTTTGTCGCCGAATCGCGCCTGCTCAATCGCAATGTAGTCTTTGATCTGATACAGCTCTTTTTTAATGTCGATCTGCTCGTCGTCGTTTAACTCAATGTTATAGCGCAGATAGCGGGAAAGATTGTAAATCAGCTGGCGCGCGGTATCCGGATTGAGGCGAATGGAGGAGGAAATCGCATTCAGGGCGTTAAACAGGAAATGCGGATTAATTTTGCTCTGCAATGCGCGTAGCTCGGCTTTATTTGCCATCTCCCGCAGCTGCTCGGCGCGGGAAACCTCCAGCTGCGTGGAGATTATCTGCGACAGACCAATCGCCATTTCCTGTAACGATGAGGTGATCTGGTGGGCGTGGCAATAGTAGATTTTGAGCGTGCCGGTCACGATGCCTTTTTCCCATAGCGGGATCACCAGCATGGAGTGAATCTCCGGCGTGCGGTGGGCTTCATCATTGTTTTTGATGATGATTTTACCGGAATTGATCGCCTGCCGGGTCGTGGGGCTTATGGAATCATCGTTGTCATGGTAGTTATCTTCGCCGACGCCGACATAGGCCAGTACACGATCGTTATTGGTGATCGCGACTGCATCCGCATTGATATCGCGGCGGATAATATTGCAGACCTGGCGCAGGGATTCGACATTGACGTTGCGAAACAGCGGCAGTGTTTTATTGGCAATATCCAGCGCCAGCTTAGCCTGGCGGGCAGCGCTGGCCTCTTTTTCCCCCTCCACGCTGCGCACCAGCAGGACGATAAAGCCAATACAGACGCTGCCGAGGATCATTGGCACGCCAATTTTAGACACAATATCAACACCCAGAGCCAGGGTGGGCGCCCAGATGACGACAAGGATCATCGTCAGGGTTTCACAGAGCATTCCGCCGAGAATGCCGATGCGCCAGTGCTGTGCTTTGGGAACCTTTTGGTGAATGATGCCAGAGAGGATCCCGGCAATAATGCTGGTAATAAAACAGGGAACCGCCGTCACGCCGCCAATATCGATCAGGTAGCGATGGATCCCGGCAATAATGCCGGTCAGGATCCCCACCCACGGCCCGAACAAAATGCCGCCGGACATCACCGCGATCACCCGCACGTTGACCAGCGAACCTTCCACCGGCACGCCTGACCAGGTGCTGAACAGGGCGAATAGCGAAAAGAGCGCGGTCACCGCCAGCAGTTCCTGGGGAGTATGCGCTGATTTGTGCAAGAGTTCGCGAAACAGGCGGATGCGGATCAGGAAAAACAGGCAGATAAGCATCAATGCCGCGCGATCGAAAACCGCCAGCAGCATAGTAAATATTTCGTGCATGGGACGACCGTGTAAAGCGTGTGAAAACACTATGATAAAAAACCTGGCGACAGATGACCAGCAGCACGTTTTACTGTTGAATGGGGAAATACCACAAAATTAAAAGGGGATTGGATAATGTGTGCATACATGCTGGGAACCTGCGCGCAGGTGAACGCTTTGAGGTAAATTATTTTATATCATTGTGTTAAATAAATATTTCATTTATCGCTAAAAACATCCTGATTTAAACGGTTGTCGTTTTTAAACTTCCTGTTTTAACGGATGGCCATTATTTTTGTCTTTCCCTCTCGACAGCGGGAATTTTTTCAGGTTATTTTCTAAACGTGCCACATCAGTGGCCGCGTCGCTCGGACGGTCCGGGCGCTAACGTAATCTGAGGTATTTATGGCTGAGTTCACTCCTGAACGCCGTTTCACGCGTATCGATCGTCTTCCCCCTTATGTTTTTAATATTACGGCTGAGCTGAAAATGGCTGCGCGTCGGCGCGGCGAAGATATTATCGATTTCAGCATGGGCAACCCCGACGGGGCGACGCCGCCGCATATTGTTGAAAAGCTGTGTACCGTGGCGCAGCGTCCGGATACGCACGGCTACTCTACCTCACGCGGCATTCCGCGCCTGCGTCGTGCTATCTCGCGCTGGTATCAGGATCGTTATGCGGTCGATATCGATCCGGAAAGCGAAGCCATTGTCACCATCGGTTCGAAAGAGGGGCTGGCGCATTTGATGCTGGCGACGCTCGATCATGGCGATACGGTGCTGGTGCCAAATCCCAGCTATCCGATCCATATTTATGGCGCGGTCATTGCGGGTGCGCAAGTGCGCTCCGTCCCGCTGGTGGAAGGCGTCGATTTCTTTAACGAGCTTGAGCGTGCTATCCGGGAGAGCTATCCCAAGCCGAAGATGATGATCCTCGGCTTCCCGTCGAATCCTACCGCGCAATGCGTGGAGCTGGAATTTTTCGAAAAAGTCGTCGCGCTGGCAAAGCGTTACGATGTGCTGGTGGTACACGATCTGGCCTATGCGGATATTGTCTACGACGGCTGGAAAGCCCCGTCCATTATGCAGGTTCCCGGCGCGCGTGATGTGGCGGTTGAATTTTTCACCCTGTCGAAAAGTTACAATATGGCGGGCTGGCGTATCGGTTTTATGGTGGGGAATAAAACGCTGGTCAATGCGCTGGCGAGAATTAAGAGCTACCACGACTACGGTACGTTCACGCCGCTTCAGGTGGCGGCCATTGCCGCCCTGGAAGGCGATCAGCAGTGCGTGAAGGATATTGCCGAGCAGTATAAACGCCGCCGCGATGTACTGGTTAAAGGGCTGCATGAAGCCGGATGGATGGTTGAGATGCCCAAAGCGTCTATGTACGTGTGGGCCAAAATTCCGGATCAGTATGCGGCAATGGGGTCACTGGAGTTTGCTAAAAAACTGCTTCAGGATGCGAAGGTCTGCGTTTCGCCGGGCATCGGCTTTGGTGATTATGGCGACACTCACGTCCGCTTTGCGCTGATCGAGAACCGCGATCGCATCCGTCAGGCTATTCGTGGCATTAAAGCCATGTTCCGGGCGGATGGCCTGCTTCCTGCCGTGCCGAAGGTCGTGGCGGAAAGTACAGGGCAGGAATGAAAAAAGCGCCGTCAGGCGCTTTTTTTACACTCATTTTTTGCTCAGATCATTAAGGCAAATGTTCCGGCCCAGACAATTACCATCACCGAAATGCCCATAAAAAAATATTTCACGTTTCATCGCTCCGCGTATCCATTGATACGCCAAAAGAACAAGGCTCACTGAGTATAGAGAGCTGACGCTGCACCCGTCCCGAATTGAGATTTATCTCTTTTCTGACACCAGCACCACCCCAGAATTTTGCGTCTGGTAACGCAACACGGGGGGTAATGTACGCCTAAAAAAGTGTGGTGACAAGCGTCGTTTTTCTATTTAAATTTAGTTACTTATGAGTGTCTCATATCGGCGACACTTTGATTTCCTCAGGTAATAAATCAACATCCAGCGAACCTGATTATTTCACTCAGGTGAATATAAATAAGACGTAATTGTAATTCATTCAGACGATGCTGGCAGGGGAGAGGGCGAAGGTTGGATAACCTTCGCCGCGATGATTTTTATTCAAACGTGCCCTTAACGCAGACACTGCCATCACGCATCATGGCCTTTCCTTTTGCCCAGACGTCCTGCACGCGCAGATCGTCATTCAACACCACCAGATCCGCATCGCAGCCTACTGCGATTTGGCCTTTATGCACCAGCCCCAGGAACTCAGCAACATTGCGTGTCAACGGATGCAGCGCCACGTTTAGCGGGATGTTATGTTGCTGCACCAACTGGCGGACCGTTTCCGGCATTGATTCAAAACCCGCTACGCCGAAGCCAATTAAGTTACCTTCTTCATCGAACTCCGGCTGGCTACCGTTACCGTCAGAGCTTAACGTCAGGCGTGACAGATGGACTCGGTCCGTTAGCGCGGTGGCAATCGCCGTTGCCGGATCGACGGGCGCATCAATACTGCTGGTAATATCAATATAGCCGCCTTCACGGGCAAAATGCTGCGCCGCTAAAAAGAGCGTTTCTGAGCGGTTGACGTGCGTCGGCAGGAGCTTAGTGATGGGAACATCGGAGTTCTGTAACACCTCATAGATCGGTTCAAGCAATCGTGGACTGTCTCCCATATGAAAGACGCTAATGCCCGCTTTGCTACCCAGAAGCCCCCCGGTTCTTGACTGCGCAGCCATCGTCGCCAGCTCGCTGCTTTGCGGGGCGGACGAACGATGATCGGAGACAGCGCATTTCACGCCGATCACTTTATCGATCAGCGCCACATCACGGTCGATGCTGCCGGTAAGGGTGGTGGAGGGAAGCGAATAGGAGCCGGTAAGCATCCACGCGCTAATCCCTTCATATTCCAGCGCACGCGTTTTGGCGAGTAATGATTCCGGATGACGCGTAATACCATCCGTCCCCAAAAGCCCAACTACCGAGGTGATACCTGCTTTAATCAGATGCGATAAGCGCACCTCAGGCGTGCGGGTATGGGGACCTGCTTCGCCGCCGCCGCCGATCAAATGAACATGCTGATCGATAAACCCCGGGCACAGGATCGCGCCGTTCAGCTCGATCACTTCGCAATCGGGTAATGCCTGTGGGTCGATATTCATCTCAATAGCGACAATTTTGCCGCCGGCAACCAGCACGTCCCGCAGGCCAAGATGATCGGGTGAGTAAACCTCTGCCTGACGGAAGAGTTTTAGCCCCAGCACTGACAAATCCATATAAGACTCCTTTTAAACCAGTGCCTGCATCACCCACAAGGAGAGCAGAGCGTTGATGACACAAATGGTAATAATGTGCGGGTAATACTTCGGCTTCACGCCGGCGGTACCCAGGCAGCGACCCACGTTTTGTACCGGGTTCCCCATCAAATAAATGGCGGGCAGAAGCACAGTGGCATCATGGCCGGTCAGTACACCGGCTATCACCAGACTGGCGCATACACCCACCCCGCCACCCATACTCATGACCGCAGCCAGCAGCACCGTTGCGGCTTCTCCCGGCAGGCCCCACAGCGCCATCACCGGCTGGCAAATTTTACCGACGATCTCGAGCAGCCCGGTGACGGTCAGCGCCTGAATGATAACGAATGCCATCACCACGTTGGGCAGCAGGCTGGTCGTGGCGATGGTAAACCCACGCCGCGCCCCGTCAGTAAAGAGATCCATGATATTTTTACGTGTTTGTACGGTCACGTTACGCTCTCCCTGCCTGACGGCTTTCTATCTGTGCAATCCACAGCCTGAGCAGGTTTGCGCCGATAAATTTAAACACGAGGATCACGGCCAGCGGCGTAATAACCGGAACGGTGATGGTGGTAAACAGCGCAGCGGCGGACGAAAAATAGTTGGTAATAATGGCACTGCCGCTGGTCTGATACATGGCAAATATGGCTCTTTCTTCCTCGTTGATGACGCCTTCTTCCGCCAGCTCTTTGGTCATCCCTGCTGCCGCATCGGTATTTTGCAGGTTGGCAATCAGTGCCAGAGAGCAGATACCAGGGATGCCGAGTAGCGGACGCAGGATCGGGGTCATTAGTTGCTGGGCGGCGCGCAATCCACCCAGCCCTTCAGTAACAGAGATAATTCCCAGCGAGAGAATGACTGAGGGGGCCAGTTCCAGTGCGAAGAGAAAACCATCTTTTGCGCCGGTGCCGCCAATGCCCCGAAAGGAGATGGCTTTTTCACCCGCCGCGTTAATCTGCCCGAATGAACCGTTCAATACGGTAAAATCAAAAACTCGCCACCATTCGGTACTTTTCGCGAACATACCCGAAAAGAAGATAATGGTGACAAAAAAAGCCAGATAACCCACCCAACTGACCTTTCCCTGCCCCGGAGAGGCATTTTTCATCTTGTCCTCCTGACAAAAAGTGAATAGTCAGATGAACATAAAACGAAATTTGCGCTAAAGACGAGAGGCGTGGGCGCATTATAGGAATAAATTTAGAGCAGTATGCGTAGACGATGACATGCGATGTCAGTGGTGATGAGGGTTTGCAGGTGATTGTTTCAAAAAAGTAAAAGTGGGATGGCATGATGGTGTCCCCTGCAGGAATCGAACCTGCAACTAGCCCTTAGGAGGGGCTCGTTATATCCATTTAACTAAGGGGACAAGGCGGCAAGAGTATAACGGTAATTCGTTACTGCGTTAAGCATCTTGCCGCCTGACTGCTCAAAGAGTCGCCATTCAGCCTTGTTTAGCCTCTTTTTCCCGCTCTTTGGCCTGTGCCTTTGCTTCCGCCTTACGCGCGTTACTCATGTCATTGCGGATCTGCGCGTGGCTGAGCAGGGCGAAAATAAAGGTGCCGCCGCAGATGTTACCGGCCAGCGTCGGCAGGGCGAAAGGCCAGAAAAACTCCTGCCAGGGCAGGGTACCGTTAAACACCAGATACAGCACCTCGACCGTGCCCACCACGATATGCGTGGTATCCGCCAGGGCGATAAGCCAGGTCATCAGGATAATGACCACAATTTTTGCCGAGCCTGCGGAAGGGAACATCCACACCATAGTGGCAATAATCCAGCCGGAGATAATGGCGTTGGCAAACATTTCAAACGGTGTGTTTTTCATGATGTCCATACCGATTTTTACAAAGGCATCGCGGGTTGGCTCATCAAATACCGGCATATATTCAAATGCCCACGCAGCGATGCCAGTGCCGATCAGGTTACCCAGCAGTACCACGCCCCACAGCCTTAGCAGCAGGCCTATATTACGCAAGGTAGGGCTTTGCATAATCGGCAGCACCGCCGTGACGGTGTTTTCCGTAAAGAGCTGCTGGCGCGCCATGATGACAATCACAAAGCCGAAGGTGTAGCCCAGGTTTTCCAGCAGAAAACCGCCCGGCACGCCTTCAAGCTGGACGTGAAAAATGCCTTTGGCAAGGAGCGATGCCCCCATCGACAGGCCGGCGGCAATGGCTGACCACAGCAGGGCCATCGCATCGCGCTCCAGTTCCTTTTCCCCATCCTGGCGAATATGTTCGTGGATTGCCATCGCACGGGAGGGCAGCCGATCCTCATCAACTTCAATGTCTTTACCCTGCGATTTTTCGTCGCTCTCAACCGCGTGCTCGTCTTCTTCTTTACCAATTTTTTCTTCTTCTAACTTGTCCATGCGTTTCACCTGCTTCGAAAATATCTTCTAAGCGTAGCGGCTTTGCGGGGAAACGAGGATGCGTAACATGACGATTTTTTTTGGTCTGAAAGCATAAATAGTGTTAAGAATGTTTCTGCGTATGTTTACACTCTTTGATGAAACCAGACCGCCAAATACAGGCTATGCTGAATGCAGGTCGCAGCCATATTGCCCGTGTGCGTAGACATCGTGAAACGTGCTGATACAATCACTTGCACGCGATGAGACGGATTTTCACCCGTTCCGTCAGATGGCAAACAGCGATAGCCATATTTTACAGGGAGACATCTATGAATTTTCGGCTGTCGGCGCTTGCAGTGGGCGCTACTTTACTGGTGGGCTGCGCAAGCTCCGGGGACCAACAGGGGCGTTCGGATCCTTTCGAAGGGTTTAACCGCACCATGTACGATTTCAACTTTAACGTGGTGGACCCGTATGTTCTGCGTCCTGTCGCGGTGGCGTGGCGCGATTATGTGCCGCAACCTGCGCGTACCGGCCTGGGAAATTTCACCGGCAACCTTGAAGAGCCGGCGACGATGGTTAACTACTTCCTGCAAGGCGATCCGTATCAGGGGATGGTGCATTTCACGCGCTTCTTCCTGAACACGTTATTAGGAATGGGCGGCTTTATCGACGTTGCCGGTATGGCGAACCCGAAACTACAGCGTGTTGAACCGCACCGTTTTGGTAGTACGCTCGGTCATTATGACGTGGGTTATGGTCCTTATTTGCAGCTTCCCTTCTACGGCAGCTTTACCCTGCGTGAAGATGTCGGCGACATGGCGGATACCACCTATCCGGTACTCTCCTGGCTGACATGGCCGCTGTCAGTGGGTAAATGGGCGGTGGAAGGTGTCGAAACCCGCGCGCAACTGCTGGATTCAGACGGTCTGCTGCGTCAGTCTTCCGACCCGTATATCATGGTACGTGAAGCCTACTTCCAGCGTCATGACTTTATCGCTAACGGCGGCAAGCTGAAGCCGCAGGAAAACCCGAACGCTAAGGCGATTGAAGGCGATTTAAAAGATATCGACTCAGAATAAACGAAAGGCCGCAAACCTGACTGTTTGCGGCCTTCAGACTGCTGACGAACCCCATGTCTTTGCATGGGGTTCTTCTTTTGTCGCGACCGCAGATCGCGATATTTTTCCGTTACCACGCCACTATGGGGTTCTGCCTGCCTGACCGCGCCTTGAACCTTTCTGATACCGCTTTCAGTACCCTGAACAGCCAGTAAAAAAGCGCCAGCAGCGCCATCTTCTTCATGCTTCTTCATGTTCTGCGCCGCCGCCGCAAGCCAGCACTGCATCTGTACCTTCATCAGACCACGGAACCGCGCATACCGGTGACCATGGTGCTGTTTCGCATCCGCGAAGCTACGCTCCACCGTTTCCTTACGCCGCGCATACACCTTTTTCCCCATTTCGTCAGCCGCAGCGCATTCGCCTTCTCCTCCGATTCTTCCCATACGTGCCGCGTTATCGTCTTCTGCATTTTGCTGTTTTTTGTGCACTTGTCCCGTTCCGAGCAGACCGCGCATACCTTCCTCTCTGACCAAAGAAATGGGCCTGCCGGATATATAAGACAGGCGACGATAAACATAACTGAACCGCTGTATACGGACCCGTACGTACGGTGGTGTGGGCGGAGGCTGATCGTGAGATCTGCTCCTATCCCTATTGATTTTGTGAATATAAATATTTTCCTAAAATCGTTTTGTCCTGTTCTGTATCTTACTTTCCTCTCTCACTGAAGAGTAGTCTCCTTTCGTGCAGTATTTTAACAGAGGGATTTGACGATGAGCGGAAAACCAGCGGCACGGATGGGCGACATGACCCGGTACGGTGGCCCGATAGTCCAGGGGTCGGCAGGCGTAATGATTGGGGCGCCAATGGGCGTGGCCTGTTCAGTATGTCCGGGCGGCGTCACCTACGGTCCCCCGGTAAACCCGCTGCTGGGTGCAAAGGTGCTGCCGGGCGAGACGGATATTACGCTGCCCGGACCGCTGCCGTTTGTGCTTACCCGCATCTACAGCAGCTACCGCACGAAAACACCTGCTCCGGTCGGGATGTTTGGCCCCGGCTGGAAAATACCTGCTGATATCCGCTTACAGATTTCTGCGCGTGAACTGATACTGAACGACAGCGGTGGAAGGAGTATTCATTTCGAACCGCTGTTTGCAGGCGAAGCGTCATTCAGCCGCAGCGAATCCTTCTGGCTGGCACGGGGCGGGGCGCTGAAGCTGCATGAAAGCCATCCGCTGCATGTGCTCTGGCAGTCGCTGCCGGAAGATATCCGGCTGAGCCCGCACGTTTATCTGGCGACGAACAGCGTGCAGGGGCCGTGGTGGATACTGGGACGGGCTGAATATGTTCCGGGGCCGGATGAGATACTCCCCGCACCGCTGCCGCCGTACCGGATACTGACGGGGCTGGCGGATAAATTCGGCCGCACGCTCACCTTCCACCGCGAGGCGGCCGGAGAATTCACCGGCCAGGTTACGTCTGTAACCGATGGTGCAGGCCGCCGTTTCCGGCTGGTGCTGACCACACAGGCGCAGCGGGCGGAGGCGGCAAAGGCCGGTTCCGGCATCATCACGACCGCCACCTCCCCTTTTCCGGTATCTCTGCCGCCTTATACGGAATACGGCCGGGATAATGGTATCCGTCTGTCGCAGGTGTGGCTGGTGGCTGACCCTGAGTACCCGGATGACCTGCCCGCCACGCCGCTGGCGCGCTATGACTACACGCCGCGCGGGGAACTGCTGGCGGTGTACGACCGTGGCGGAGTGGCGGTGCGTCACTTTGAGTATGACCCGCAGCATCCGGGGCGAATGACCGCGCACCGCCACGCGGGCAGGCCACAGATGCGCTACCGCTATGATGAGACGGGACGCGTCACAGAGCAGTTAAACCCGGAAGGGCTGAGTTACCGCTACCGCTATGAGAAGAACCGCATCACCATCACCGATAGCCTGAACCGTCGGGAGATACTGCACACGAAAGGTGAAGGTGGCCTGAAACGGGTGGTGATGAAGGTGTCAGCCGATGGCAGCGTGACGCACAGTGAATTTGACCCGGCGGGACGCCTGATGGCGCAGACGGATGCCGCCGGGAGAAGGACAACGTACTGGCTGAATGTGGCGAACGGCACCGTTTCGTCGGTGACCGGCCCGGACGGCAGAAAGACGCAGTTTTACTATCAGGGCGGACAGCTGACATCCGTCATTTATCCGGACGGGTTACGCAGCAGCCGGGAGTATGATGACAGGGGCAGGCTGACGGCGGAGACGTCGCGCACGGGCGGGACAACGCGGTATTTTTATGCTGACCTGCGGAGTGAGCGGCCTTCTGCCATGCAGGACGCCACCGGCAGCCGGAAGCAGATGACCTGGAGTTCTTACGGCCAGTTGTTCACGTTCACCGACTGTTCAGGATATGAGACGCGGTATGAGTATAACCGCTTCGGCCAGATGACGGCGGTTCACCGTGAGGAAGGGCTGAGCCTTTACCGCCGCTATAACAGCCGGGGACAGTTAACGGCCATCAGGGACAGCCAGGGCCGTGAAACCCGCTATGACTATAACGGGGCAGGCGACCTTATCGCGGTGACCGGTCCGGACGGCAGCCGCACGGAAACGCAGTATGATGGCCGGGGAAACGTGCTCAGTACCACGCAGGGCGGGCTGACGCGGCGGATGGCATATGACGCGGCGGGCCGGGTGACGTCGCTGACCAACGAGAACGGGAGCCACAGCGACTTTACCTGGGATGCACTGGACAGGCTGACAGAGCAGCGCGGCTTTGACGGCAGGGTACAGCGCTACGGCTATGACCTGACCGGGCAGCTCACACAGAGCGCTGACGAAGACCTTATCACGCAGTGGCACTATGATGCGTCGGACAGGCTGACGCACCGCACGGTGAACGGGGAGCCGGCAGAGCAGTGGCAGTATGACAGGCACGGCTGGCTGACGGAAGTGAGCCATATCAGCGAAGGGCTGCGGGTGGCGGTACAGTACGGTTATGACGACAGGGGTCGCCTCACCCGCGAGCGGCAGACGGTGAGTGACCCGCAGACGGGGGAAGTGCTGTGGGAGCATGAGACGCAGCAGGAATACAGCGCACAGGGGCTGGCAAACTGCCTGAAACCGGACGGTCTGCCGCTGGTGGAGTGGCTGACGTACGGGAGCGGTTACCTGGCGGGAATGAAGCTGGGGGACATGCCTCTGGTGGAGTACACGCGGGACAGGCAGCACCGGGAGGTGCAGCGGCGGTTCGGTTCAGACAGCCTCCCGGACAGCTATGAACTGACGACAGCGTATAACCCGGGCGGGCAGCTTCATGGCCAGCACCTGAACCACCCGCAGCTTGACCGGGAGTACGGTTACGATGCGGGTGGCAGGCTGGTGCGCATCAGCGGGCCGCAGCAGACCCGGGAGTACCGCTACAGCGAGGCCGGACGCCTGACCGGGGTGCATACGACCGCCACGAATCTGGACATCACCCTGCCGTATGCCACGGACCCGGCAGGAAACCGGCTGCCGGACCCGGAGTTTTATCCGCAGAGCAGCAGCACGGTATGGGCAGATAACCGCATCACGGAGGATGCGCAGTACCTGTACCGGTATGACCGTTACGGGAGGCTGACGGAGAAAACCGACCGTATCCCGGAGGGCGTTATCCGGATGAACGACGAGCGGACGCACCAGTATGAATACGACAGCCAGCACCGGCTGGTCCGTTATGTGCGCACGCAATACGGGGAGACGCAGGCGGAAAGCCGGTATGTGTACGACCCGCTGGGCCGGCGCATCAGTAAGCGGATGTGGCGGCGCGAACGCAGCCTGGCAGGTTACATGGCGCTGGTTCAGCGTCCGGAAGTGACGTGGTACGGCTGGGAGGGCGACAGGCTGACAACCATCCAGACACAGCAGAGCCGCGTCCAGACGGTGTACGCGCCGGGGAGCTTCACGCCGCTGGTGCGCATCGAGACCGACGCGGCAGAGCAGGCGAAGGCGAAATACCGCAGCCTGGCGGAGAAGCTGGAGCAGGAGGGGAGCGGGGACGGTCAGGCGATGCAGTTCCCGCCGGTGCTGGTGCAGATGCTGGACCGGCTGGAGGGAGAACTGAGGCGCAACGCGGTGAGTGAGGAAAGCCGGGCATGGCTTGCACAGTGCGGGCTGACGCCGGAGCGGATGGCGGCGCAGCTTGAGCCACGGCATGAGCCGGAGAGAAAACTCCATCTTTACCACTGCGACCACCGCGGTCTGCCGCTGGCGCTGATTAGCCCGGACAACACCGTGGCGTGGCGTGCGGAGTATGATGAATGGGGAAACCAGTTGCATGAGGAGAATCAGGCGCACCTGGAGCAACTGATACGGCTGCCGGGACAGCAGTATGACGAAGAGTCAGGGCTGTATTACAACCGGCACCGGTACTATAATCCGGGGCTGGGAAGGTATATCACGCAGGACCCGGCAGGGCTGGAAGGGGGGTGGAATCTGTATGCCTATCCGCTCAATCCGGTCACGGATACAGATCCTCTGGGGCTTTGGCAGGAGGACTCTATAGAACAGGCTGGCCCATCTTGGTTTATCGCTGACCCTATGGGTAAGTATAGACAGCAAGCTGCAATAGATTTAACGAAATGGTGGAATTTATCCGATTCCATGCAAAAACCAGTTCGTTCACCAGACGAAGAAAATCAAGCGGAGGCTGAATATAGTGCGTACAAACAACGATGTGAGCAAAAACCTGATAGTAACCTGAGTCGTTGTGCTGCTGCAATATTTGAAAAAAATAGACATGAAGATTGTCTTAAAATGAGATCTGATTGGGACAGAAAATGGTTTCCAGGAAGACATGATAAAGATATACAAAATGAGAAAAAAGCTTTGAGAAGTGCTATAAAGGATGTTATCAATCGCTGTAAACCAACAAATGGTGTTCCAAGATAACATTTGTAATGTACAAGTATTTCTATTTAAATCAATAAACTATAGGGTGTGATTAATGAGTAATTTCTATTCCAGTGATTTTCCAGATTTTTTCTGTAATCCAGGAAGCTATCATTTGAAATCGAAACTTCATGCAGATTATCCTATAAATAATGCAGCATTTTTTGGTGATATTGAAAAAGTTAGGGAATTGATAAAATTAGGTGTTGATATAGATGCACGTGGCGATCTTGGATATACAGCATTGCATCATGCTGTATATCAAGGATATGTAGATATTGTTAGACTTTTATTAGAATCCGGTTCAAACATTTATCTGGAAACTGAGCTAGGGAAATCTGTCTTTGATTTGGCGATAATGGTTGAACGGTATGATATTCATAAAATTCTTTCAGATTATTCTAGCCCCAAGCTTAAGGTAGCTCTTTCAGAGCTTTTGGTTAATTATTCAAAACGTTACTTTTATGGGGATACTATAGATTTGGAATCAATAACAGAATGTGGGGAATACCCTATCCACATTGCTGTAAAGAGAAAAAAGATTGATGAAGTAATGTGCCTAATAAATGCAGGGGCAAATTTGAATGTTAAAACAGACGATGGATTTGAATTTACGCCATTACATTATTCCATAGGGAGGAAATATTTTGAAATAATGAGATTACTTTTAAAAAATAATGCAGCATATGAATTGGAAAGTGGGATGGGATATTCCCCTCTGGATTTGGCTGTGATAATGGGAGATAGGAAAAGTATTTTTTACCTGTATGGGTTTATAACTAGCAAAAAAGATAATGATTATATGATCAATCCTTTTGGTTAGTGATAAATATCAATAAAATATGTATTGGTCGCATAGGGTTTTGGCAATTACTGCATTTTTCAGCAATTCTTGACGTTGATCAGTAACCAAGAAAATAGGGCTATTCTTTATGAGAGTTCTAAATAGCGCAACTGCGCCGCCTGTCCGCCATCAGCGACGGCTACGGCTACGGCAATACCGCAACGTTTGATTACCGGGATAAACACCTGGTTCAGGTCAGACACAGCGACAGCTATGTGTTGGATCTGGACTGGAAGGACGGGCGGCCCGCCACAATAACCCTCACCGTGCAGGAGAACACGCAGCGCCTCGTCACCTGCCGGTATGATGAGCATGGAAGGCTGGTGGAGTGCGATTCCTTCCAGTTTACACATTGCTGGCACCGCTACGACCCGGAAAGGAGAATGGTGTTCTGGCGGGGCGAAGAAGGCACGTAGGTGGCGTTATGCTATGACGCACAGGGCCGTGTTACGGAGACGAAAACGCCGGAAGGGTACTATAACGACCGCTTTATCTATAACGACGCGGAGCGGCAGAACACCTACGTGGATGAGGAAGGTGGCCTGACGCATTACTGGTACAACGAAGACGGCCTGACGGTCCGTGAGGTCGACCCGCTGGGCCGGGAGACGCTGACTGAATGGGAGAACCACTGCCGTAAAACCGTAACCGATGCGCGGTGTTGGTGGGGGGTTGTATGTACCTTGGTTGCTCCGGGTGTTGGAACCGTTGGTTGTGGTGTTGGAGGGGCAGTTACTGGTGCCAGTGCAGGTAGCGTTGGAGGGGCACTCGTTGGTGCTACTGTAGGTACAGGAATTGGAGCTGGAATAGGGTATGTCGCAGGGGGGAACTGTTGATATTTGGGAACATATAATGCAAATGGCTAAAGGAGGTGTTCAAAATAAAGATAATGAATACTCACGTGAAGCCAGAAATCATCCAGATCCTTGTCAATGGCTCAAAGATATGTATGATTCAGCAACATGTAATACTGAAAGGTTAAAAATTAAAACAGTCCCAAAAGCTCTTAAATGCCGACATAGTTCAATAAAAAAAATGTGAGGAGCGAATGATGACGTGGTATGTTGCAAGTGTAATAATGAGCATACGTAAAAAAATGGTAAGCAGAAGAATATTCCTGTTTATGAAAATTTCATATTAATTGAAGGAAATACTAGCGAGGAAGCCATAAAAAAGGTGAGAGCGATGGCAATCGAAGAGGCGGAGATCTCAAGTGATGGATTAGTGCTTAATGATAAGCCTGCCTATATGTTTTTTGAAGGAATAAAAAAGCTAATAACAATAAGCAACCCCACAGATATCAATATGGACTCGCTTCCACCAGTTAGTGGCACTGAACTAACTTATTCTGAATATTTGGTGAAAAATAAAAACCAAATGAAAAATTTAGTGCAAGGGAAAGCTGTTAAACTCAAATATATAGATTAGAATAATTATGATATGGTTCACAGGAAATGGCAAGTGAGTAAATTTGCTGAAAGAATGGAACCGGCGATTAGGTACTATATAAGTTCAGCAGAACTTACAGCAAAAGAGTTTACGGAATCAATAAGAGAGCACTGGTATATCGAGACAAAATTACACTGGAGACTTGATTGCGCAATGAGAGAAGATGAATGCAGAATAAGACGTGGTGATGCAGCGGAAATAATATCTGGAGTGCGTCACATAGCAATAAATATGTTAACACTGGATAAAAGTTTCAAGGCGGGGCTAAAAAGGAAGATGAAACGGGCAGCAATGGATGAAGAGTATCTTAGCTCGGTCCTTGCAGCGTGCGGATGTTCATGATTTTTCCCTGGTGGAGTGAGAGGACGGCGGGAGCGATCCCGCCTCCTACTCGATTAGCGTTTATCCGCCGCCAGCAAAGGCGGAATGCTCGGCACCATCGGCGATTCATCTATATCTTTCTGCGTCATGCGAAACGCTTCAGGATAATGCTCGCGGCTGGTGCGGCGCAGCGGTTCGGTATCGCGCCAGGTGTACAGGCAGTGCTGGCACTGGTATACCGTCCAGCCATCTTTTACCGGCGATGTCGCCATTACTTCAATATGTTCATCGGCGCAACGTGGACAAATCATCTTTTCCTCCTTACTTACGGTTAGCCAGCATAGCGGTCAGTTTTTCAGCCCAGGCTTTGGTTTCAGGCAGATCCTGCACCGGCTGGCTGTAATGACCACGGTTGTCCGGCGCAACCGGGGTGGTGGCGTCGATAATCAGTTTGTCGGTGATGCCCGCCGGGCTTGAACCGGGGTCGAGTTCCAGCACCGACATGTTCGGCAGTTGCACCAAATCTCCCGCCGGGTTGACCTTCGAGGAGAGCGCCCACATCACCTGCGGCAGGTTGAACGGGTCAACGTCTTCATCGACCATAATGACCATTTTGACGTAACCCAGGCCGTGCGGCGTGGTCATGGCGCGCAGGCCAACCGCGCGAGCAAAGCCGCCGTAGCGTTTTTTGGTGGAGATAATGGCCAGCAGGCCGTGGGTGTACATGGCATTGACCGCCTGCACTTCCGGGAACTCCGCTTTCAGTTGCTGATATAACGGCACGCAGGTCGCAGGCCCCATCAGGTAGTCGATTTCCGTCCACGGCATCCCCAGATACAGCGATTCAAAAATCGGTTTGCTGCGATAAGAGACTTTATCAATACGTACCACGGTCATGTTACGACCACCCGAGTAGTGACCGGTAAATTCGCCGAACGGCCCTTCGATTTCACGTTTGCGGCTTTCGATCACCCCTTCGAGGATCACCTCCGATCCCCACGGCACGTCAAAGCCGGTCAGCGGCGCGGTGGCAATCGGGTAGGGGCTTTCGCGTAACGCGCCCGCCATTTCATACTCTGACTGATCGTATTTCAGCGGCGTTGCGCCCATCAGCGTGATGATCGGGTCGTTACCGAGGGTGATGGCAATCGGCAAATCTTCGCCGCGCTCCTCCGCTTTATGGAGATGCAGCGCAATGTCATGCATCGGAATCGGTTGCAGGCCAAGCTTGCGCTTGCCTTTGACTTCCATACGGTAGATGCCGACGTTCTGCTTGCCAAAATTATCCGGATCGAGCGGATCGCGCGAAACGACGCAGGCTTTGTCGAGATAGAAACCGCCGTCGCCGTCGTTGAGGCGGAACAACGGCAGGATGTCGAACAGGTTGATAGCATCACCGTCAACGGTGTTTTCCGCCCAGGGCAGATTTGCGCGGCGTTCCGGCGCTACGGGGAAGTTGTCCCAGCGGCGAATAAACTCGTCGATTTGTTTTCTCACCGGCGTGTTCATCGCTAATCCCAGCGAAATCGCATGGTTCTGCCAGGAGCCGATAGTATTCATGGCCACACGGGCATCGATGAAACCACGAATATTGTCAAACCACAGTGCGGGTGCGCCGTCGCCGATACGGCCCGTCGCATTCGCGGCGGCGGCCAGATCCGGTTCGGCATTGACCTCTTCACTGATTTTCAGCAGTTGCCCCTGGTCATCCAGCGCCTGCAAAAAGCTGCGTAAGTCATCGAAAGCCATTATTTATTCTCCTGTGAAAGACTCAGCAGGGCCACCTGCAAAGCATCCTCATTTGTTCGTATGCGAACTTTATTTATGGAAATTACACCTCAATCCCCTGGCTGACAACATGTTGACCACCGACGCGCACGTTTAATCAATATGCGAAGGGTGATTATCGATGACCTAAAACGCTATGATAAAAGAAAGCACTTGCGAGGGAGCAACCATGAAATTACGGGATGAAGCTTTTCATCTTTTACGCCAGCTCTTTCAGCAACACACCGCCCGCTGGCAGCACGACTTGCCTGAACTGACCAAACCACAATATGCCGTGATGCGTGCCATTGAAGAGCATCAGGGTATTGAACAGGTGGCGCTGACGGAAGCGGCGGTGAGTACCAAAGCCACGCTGGCGGAAATGCTTAGCCGCATGGAAAGCCGTGGTCTGGTGCGCCGGGAGCATGATCCTTCAGACAAACGTCGTCGGTTTGTGTTCCTGACCGCAGAGGGAAAGCGTTTACTGGAGAAAAGCAGGCCCGTTGGTGACGGGGTCGATGAGGCGTTTCTGACGAAACTGAGTGCCGGGGAGCGCGAGCAATTTAGCGCCCTGATTAGCAAAATGATGAAATAAACCCGGCGACGGACGCCGCCGGGCAGAAAATTAGAACGCGTAGTTAAAGTTAACGCCGTACAGCCAGGCTTTACCTTCAGATTTGAACTGGTATGGACCTTCTTCAAATTTGACGTGCTGGCCGTGCATGTAAGAAACACCCGCATCCACCGAGGCATCTTTATTAAAGGCGTAGGTTGTACCGGCGCTCAGCCACATACGATCCTGGTCAGGAATCGAGATCGAGCGCTGATCTGCCGGAACCGGACTGTCATCAAAGGCGATACCGCTGCGGAAGGTCCAGTTATCATCCATATAATAGGTCGTGCCTAACGCAATACGGTAAGCGTCTTTAAAGCCTTCATCTTTGTAGAACAGGGTATTACCGCCGTTACCTTTGGCTTTCAGTTCCTGGAACTGGCTCCAGCTGGTATAGGCCAGGCTATAGTGAACGGCCCATTTCGGCGCGACGCGGTTATAACCGGAGACTTCCCACATTTCAGGTAAATGCAGGCTGAGTGAACCGTCGATAGTTGAACCGCCGGTGCCGTATGGCAGGCCGAGGCCCAGCGCGGCATTCACCGGATTCAGCGTCGCCGGGAGGCTGCTCTTATAGTCGCCATCAAAGTCGACTTTAATTTCCGAGCGGTAGGTCAGGGCATAGCGATTATTCTTATCAACTTCATACAGAATACCGGCGTTCCAGCCAAAGCCCCACTCGTCGCCTTTCAGATGCGCAATTTGTGTATCGCGGCTAATCCCACCCGCCTGTGCGCCAACCGCGGCTGCCTGCTGCGGCGTAAGCTGGCCGGACCGCACCAGCGCAGGAATATTTGCGCCGATAATTTGCGGCAGGTCGCCAGCGTAGCGCTCCACTTTCGCGCGTGCATAGACAGCATCAAAACCGAGGCCGAAGCTCCAGCTATTATTTAAGCGGTAAGCGCCGCTTAAATTCAGATTCAGTGTTTCAAGATCGGTTTTCCCGCCCATCGAACCTGCGGCGAAACTGTCATTAAATTCGGTTGCCAGACCATAATTGGAGGTGACGGAAGCGCCCCAGCCAAATTGATCGTTAATCGGGGCGACAAAGTGCAGGTTCGGTACCCATGCGGTCGGCGCAATATTATCCTGGCTGGCGTCATTACCAACAGCAGAGCGGCCCGATACGTTCACATCCGGGTCCACAAAAACCGCGCCGCCTGAAAAGGTAGGGCGATCAAACATGGTAATAAGAGCAGGGTTACGGCTGACGTTTCCGGCGTCATCCGCAATAGCGCCTTCGCCTGAATACGCGCGGCCAAGACCAGAGGAAGAAAATTCATTTAGCTGGAAGCCTGCTGACCAGGCTTGAGTTGAAACGATTGCCACTGCCACTGCGAGAGCAGACTTGGTGAACCGGGTTTTCTGGCTCATGACCATAACCTCATTGAGTTATTTTTTATTTAAAAAAGTTACATGGTGTAACGAAGTGCGAAGTGTAGGGTCTGTTGTACGGCAGAGAAAGCAGACCAGTGACGAGAGTATAGGTCTGACCAGATGGTATGTTGCAAGTATGTTTCTAAATTTTTTCGGATATGATCTAAGAAACGCGATCCCGCTGGCAAATTTGCCCCCTTTGCTCGCTGCTAATGAGGGCGAATTTTGTTTTAGATCATTTTTAAATGTGATTTTTATCACTAATCCGCTTACAGGAAATTAACGACTGGAGACCCTCGGTTGTAGAGCGTAAAATAGACGCAATAGTGTTCAGGTGTGATAGAAAGAGGAAATCTACAATGAGTAAATGTAGTGCTGATGAAACTCCGGTTTGCTGCTGTATGGATGTTGGTACCATTATGGACAATACCGACTGCACCGCGTCTTACAGCCGTGTATTCGCTAACCGCGCTGACGCACAAGAGACGCTGGCAGCGCTGACTGAAAGAGCACGCGGCGTTGAGTCTGAGCCATGCCAGATTACCTCAAACTTTACCGATGTGGCTGAAGGCGTAAAACTGGATATCGACTTCCAGTTTGCCTGCGAAGCCGAAACGCTCATTTTCCAGCTCGGCCTGCGTTAAACCTCCTTCCAGCGCCTCCCCCTGCGGAGGCGTTTTCTTTTCTATCCGTGTGTTTTAGCTCCCACTTTTCTCCACCTCCGCTTGGCGAAATGTAAAAAAATGGTTAAGACTATGTTCAGGTCAGACCACTTAATTTATTTTTGTTAACAGGGGAGCGTTATGAGTCAGGCACTACCGCTTGTCACCCGTCAGGGCGATCGCATTGCCATTGTTTCCGGGTTACGGACGCCCTTTGTCCGCCAGGCAACCGCCTTTCACGGCGTTCCGGCTATCGATCTGGGAAAAATGGTGGTCGGTGAGATGCTGGCTCGCAGCGAAGTTCCACCAGAAATCATCGAACAACTGGTCTTCGGCCAGGTTGTGCAGATGCCGGAAGCGCCGAATATCGCCCGTGAAATCGTGCTCGGCACTGGCATGAGCGTGCACACCGATGCCTATAGCGTCAGCCGTGCCTGTGCCACCAGTTTTCAGGCGGTGGCAAACGTGGCGGAAAGCCTGATGGCCGGGACTATTCGCGCCGGGATCGCCGGTGGCGCGGACTCTTCTTCTGTTTTACCGATTGGCGTCAGTAAAAAACTGGCCCGCACGCTGGTGGATGCAAATAAAGCCCGCACCCTGAGCCAGCGCCTGCAACTCTTTTCCCGCCTGCGCTTACGTGACTTGCTGCCGGTGCCGCCTGCGGTCGCCGAGTATTCGACCGGTCTGCGCATGGGGGATACTGCGGAACAAATGGCGAAAACCTGGGGCATCACGCGTGAAGAGCAGGATGCGCTGGCGCATCGATCGCATCAGCTTGCTGCCCGCGCATGGGAAGAGGGTAAGCTGGCAGACGAAGTGATGACGGCTTATGCACCGCCTTACCGCGATCCCGTTGAGCGCGACAATAATGTGCGCACCACTTCTTCGCTGGCTGACTATGCCAAACTGCGTCCGGCGTTCGACCGCAAACACGGGACGGTGACGGCGGCCAACAGTACCCCTTTGACCGACGGCGCGGCGGCAGTGATCCTGATGACCGAATCGCGCGCCAGAGAGCTGGGGCTGGTGCCGCTTGGCTACCTGCGTAGTTACGCTTTCACCGCCATCGACGTCTGGCAGGATATGCTGCTCGGCCCGGCATGGGCCACGCCGCTGGCACTGGATCGCGCAGGCTTAACGCTCGCCGATTTAACCCTGTTCGATATGCATGAAGCTTTTGCTTCGCAGACCTTAACCAACCTGAAAATGCTCGCCAGCGACCGCTTTGCCCGCGAGGTGCTGGGACGAACCCAGGCCACGGGGGAAGTGGATGACAGTAAGTTTAACGTGCTGGGGGGATCGATTGCCTACGGTCATCCTTTCGCTGCCACCGGGGCGCGGATGATTACCCAAACGCTGCATGAACTTCGTCGACGCGGCGGCGGATTTGGTTTAGTGACCGCCTGTGCAGCGGGTGGTCTTGGCGCGGCAATGGTTCTGGAGGCCGAATAATGGAGATGACATCAGCATTTACGCTCAGCGTGCGGGCGGACAACATTGCAGTAATCACTATCGACGTGCCCGGCGAAAAAATGAATACCCTGAAGGCGGAATTTGGTCATCAGGTACGCGCTATCCTCAAGCAAATCCGTGATAACAAAGCCCTGATCGGCGTGGTCTTCATTTCCGCGAAAGACGACAATTTTATTGCCGGGGCCGATATTAATATGATCGGCAACTGCAAAACGGCGCAGGAGGCGGAAACGCTGGCGCGTCAGGGGCAGCAAATCATGGCGGACATCCATGCATTGCCCATCCCGGTGGTAGCCGCCATCAATGGAGCCTGCCTGGGCGGTGGTCTCGAACTGGCGCTGGCCTGCCATGCGCGGATCTGCACTGACGATCCCAAAACGGTGCTCGGCTTGCCGGAAATGCAGCTTGGGCTGCTACCCGGTTCTGGCGGGACCCAGCGTCTGCCGAGGCTGATCGGCGTCAGTACCGCGCTGGAGATGATCCTGACCGGCAAACAGCTCAGAGCGCGGCAGGCGTTAAAGGTGGGGCTGGTCGATGAAGTGGTGCCGGTCTCCATATTGCTGGACGCTGCCGTTGAGCTGGCCAAAAAAGGGCGTCCGAGCCGTCGCCTGCCGGTGCGCGAGCGGATCCTGGCCGGGCCTTTAGGTCGTAACGTGCTGTTTCGCGTGGTGGGCAAAAAAACCGCGCATAAAACCCAGGGCAACTATCCGGCGACCGAACGGATTTTACAGGTCATTGAAACCGGATTAAGTCAGGGCAGCAGCAGTGGTTATGATGCCGAGGCGCGTGCCTTTGGTGAACTGGCGATGACGCCGCAGTCAAGCGCGCTGCGGGCCATTTTCTTTGCCAGCACCGACGTTAAAAAAGATCCGGGCGCTCAGGCGTCAGCAGGACCGCTGCGGTCCGTGGGCGTCCTCGGCGGTGGCTTAATGGGCGGCGGCATTGCCCATGTCACCGCCAGCAAAGGCAAACTGCCGGTGCGGATCAAAGATATCAAGCCGCAGGGTATTAACCACGCGCTGAAATACAGCTGGGAGTTGCTGGAGACCAAAGTCCGCCGTCGCCATCTTAAACCGGCTGAGCGTAACAGCCAGATGGCGTTAATTTCTGGTACGACGACCTATCACGGCTTTCGTCATCGCGATGTAGTGATTGAAGCGGTATTTGAAAATCTGGCGCTGAAACAGCAGATGGTGGCGGAAGTTGAAGCGCACTGCGCGCCGACGACCATTTTTGCCTCTAATACCTCCTCGTTGCCTATCAGCGATATTGCCGCGCAGGCGGCACGTCCGCAGCAGGTGATCGGCCTGCACTTTTTCAGCCCGGTAGAAAAAATGCCGCTGGTGGAGGTGATCCCCCATGCGACTACTTCGCCGCAAACTATTGCTACCACCGTGAAGCTGGCGAAAAAACAGGGTAAAACGCCGATTGTAGTGGCCGATAAAGCCGGGTTTTATGTTAACCGCATTCTCGCACCCTATATCAATGAAGCCATGCGTCTGCTGACGGAAGGCGCGAAAATCGACCAGGTTGACCGCGCGCTGGTAAAATTTGGTTTCCCGGTCGGCCCTGTCCAGCTACTTGATGAGGTCGGCATTGATACCGGAACGAAGATTATTCCGGTGCTGGAGGCGGCATATGGAGAACGTTTTAGCCCGCCGGCAAATATTATTAACGCAATTTTGAACGACGATCGCAAAGGCAGAAAAAATGGCCGCGGTTTCTATCTTTACCCGCTAAAAGGGCGTAAAAGCAAAAAGCAACCCGACCCGGCGATTTACCCGCTGATTGGGTCCAACGGGCAGAGCAGCGCACTCTCACCCCAACAAATGAGCGAAAGATGCGTCATGATGATGCTAAATGAGGCGGCGCGATGCTATGCGGAGGGTATTATCCGCAGTGCGCGTGATGGTGATATTGGTGCCGTTTTTGGCATTGGCTTCCCCCCATTTTTGGGAGGGCCATTCCGCTATATGGATACGCTGGGGGCTGATGAAGTGGTTGCGGTTCTGCAACGTCTTGCCGCCCAGTATGGCCCACGTTTTACCCCGTGCGATGCCTTGTTACGCATGGCGGAGCAACGGCAGACCTTTTGGTCGCGCAAAGAAACTGACCCGGAAATTGAAGGTCAAATAAGAGAGTGATAGCGCTGTAAAGGATCAGTCGGTTATTTTGTAAACACTGATTGACTATACTTATACCATTAAGGTAAAACACAGCGTTTCATTGAGCAAACGGATAAGGCACAATGCCCGGCCACCTGGCTTTCTGCATGAATACGATGTCCTCTGCAGAAAATCCTGGTGCTTCTGGTTAACAAAAGCGGTGCAATATGCAAGTTTTTATCATGCGTCACGGCGACGCAGCTCTCGAGGCTGCCAGCGACTCGGCTCGTCCATTAACCCATTGTGGTTGTGATGAATCCCGTCTCATGGCAACCTGGCTGAAAGGTCAAAAAGTGAATATTGGACGCGTTCTGGTCAGCCCGTACTTACGCGCTGAACAAACGCTGGATGTGGTAGGGGAGTGTATGCACCTGCCTGCAAAAGTCGATGTGCTGCCCGAGCTTACGCCCGGCGGCGATGTCGGTCAGGTACATGCGTATCTTCAGATGCTGGCCGATGAAGGCGTAACGTCGGCACTGGTGGTCTCTCACCTGCCGCTGGTCGGCTATCTGGTGGCTGAACTCTGCCCTGGCGAAACGCCGCCGATGTTCTCCACCTCGGCAATTGCCAGCGTCACCCTTGATGCTGACGGCAAAGGTACCTTCAACTGGCAGATGAACCCCTGCAATCTGAAGATGCCAAAAGCGATCTGATGCTCGGCGGGTAGCGTTTAAGCAACCCGCCAGATCTCTATGGCAGCTCCGGTGGCTGCCACTCTTCCACTTCAATCAGTACCAGCAATGCGGCATCTCCGCCGTACTCTTTTGACGCCTGATGAAAGGCCATCACATGTGGATGCTGGGCCAGCCATAGCGGCGTTTGCTGCTTAAGGATATGTTTGCCGTGGCCGTGCATAACGCAGGCGCAAAAAACATGCTCGCGACGGCAGGCGGCAATCAGTGCGCCCAGCTCCTGCTTCGCCTGTTGTTGCGTTAATCCGTGCAGATCCAGAAACAGTTCCGGTGAGTAATCGCCGCGCCGCAGCTTTTTCAGCTCGAAATGGCTGACATCCTCGCGCACGTATTTCACCGGCCCGTTAGTATTCAGCAACGGCTGGAATTCATCGGAAAAGAAATGGCTGGCGTCGGCCTGCTCCTGAATAAGCCGCTTTACCGGCACTTCGGTGATTTTTTTACGGATGGGGCGATGAACAATGGTGTCCTGCTTAATCTGGCGCGTGCCGGTCATCAACTGACGGAACAGCGCCTTATCCTCCCCGGTCAGTGGTTCTTTCTTTTTCATTTCACAGTCTCATCAACACTTTCGGGTAGTTTACCCGACTCCGGGGCGGCCTGTTCAGCGAAAACGCATTTTTTCCCCGTTTCGACCGCGCGTGAATGCTGATTTATCACCGTCTTCGTGGCAAACTAGCCGCCGAATTTAATGCGAGCATGCCCTGGAGAGCACGATGGATAAAATTTTTGTTGATGAAGCGGTAAACGAGCTGCAAACCATTCAGGACATGCTGCGCTGGTCGGTTAGCCGTTTCAGCGCGGCAAATATCTGGTACGGCCACGGCACCGATAACCCGTGGGATGAAGCCGTGCAACTGGTACTGCCGACGCTCTGGTTACCGCTGGATATTCCGGAAGATATGCGCAGCGCGCGCCTGACCTCCAGCGAAAAACACCGCATCGTGGAGCGGGTGATCCGCCGGGTCAACGAGCGTATCCCGGTCGCCTACCTCACGAATAAAGCGTGGTTCTGCGGCCACGAATTCTATGTTGACGAGCGCGTGCTGGTGCCGCGTTCGCCAATCGGTGAACTGATTAACAACCGCTTTGCCGGGTTGATTAGCCATGCACCGCAGCACATTCTGGATATGTGTACCGGCAGCAGCTGTATCGCTGTCGCGTGTGCATATGCGTTCCCGGAAGCCGAAGTAGATGCGGTTGATATTTCGCCGGAAGCGCTGGCGGTGGCCGAGCACAATATCGAAGAACATGGCCTGATCAATCAGGTGACGCCGATCCGTTCCGATCTGTTCCGCGATCTGCCGACGTTGCAGTACGATCTGATCGTCACCAATCCGCCGTACGTGGATGCGGAAGATATGTCCGACCTGCCGAATGAGTATCGCCACGAGCCGGAACTGGGTCTTGCCTCCGGCAGCGACGGTCTGAAGCTGACGCGTCGCATTCTCGCCTGCGCCCCGGACTATCTCACTGACGACGGCATTCTGATTTGTGAAGTGGGTAACAGCATGGTACATCTGATGGAACAATACCCGGATGTGCCGTTCACCTGGCTGGAGTTTGATAACGGCGGTGACGGCGTCTTTATGCTGACCAAAGCGCAGCTGGTGGCGGCGCGCGAATATTTCAGCATCTACAAAGACTAATCCGGCGCTCAACAACACAACAACGACAACGGAGCCGTGATGGCAGGAAACAGTATTGGACAACTTTTTCGCGTAACCACCTTCGGTGAATCGCATGGTCTGGCGCTTGGCTGCATTGTGGATGGCGTGCCGCCGGGCATTCCGCTGACCGAAGCCGATCTGCAACACGACCTGGACCGCCGCCGTCCAGGCACCTCGCGCTACACCACCCAGCGCCGCGAACCGGATCAGGTCAAAATTCTGTCCGGCGTTTTTGACGGGGTGACCACCGGGACCAGTATTGGTCTGCTGATCGAAAATACCGACCAGCGCTCGCAGGATTACGGTGCCATCAAAGATCTGTTCCGTCCGGGGCATGCTGACTATACCTATGAGCAAAAATATGGCCTGCGCGACTATCGTGGCGGCGGGCGTTCTTCTGCCCGCGAAACGGCCATGCGCGTAGCGGCAGGGGCGATCGCCAAAAAATACCTGGCGCAGAAATTCGGCATTGTTATTCGCGGCTGCCTGACCCAGATGGGCGATATTCCACTGGCGATCAAAGACTGGGATCAGGTTGAGCAGAACCCGTTCTTCTGTGCCGATCCGGATAACATCGAGGCGCTGGATGAGCTGATGCGCGGCCTGAAAAAAGAGGGCGACTCTATTGGCGCAAAAGTTACTGTCGTCGCGGATGGCGTGCCGCCGGGGTTGGGTGAGCCGGTATTCGATCGTCTGGATGCCGACATTGCCCACGCGCTAATGAGCATTAACGCGGTGAAAGGGGTCGAAATCGGCGATGGTTTTGAGGTAGTCGCCCTGCGCGGCAGTCAGAACCGCGATGAGATCACTCAGGCGGGTTTCCAGAGCAACCATGCGGGCGGCATTCTCGGCGGCATTAGCAGCGGCCAGCAGATTGTTGCCAACATCGCGCTGAAGCCCACCTCCAGTATTACCGTGCCGGGGCGCACCCTCAACCGTAGCGGCGAGGAAGTGGAGATGATCACTAAAGGTCGCCACGACCCGTGCGTTGGCATCCGCGCCGTGCCGATTGCCGAAGCGATGCTGGCAATTGTGCTGATGGACCATCTGATGCGTCAGCGCGCGCAAAACGCTGACGTCACGACAACGCTTCCACGCTGGTAACCATGAAAAAAGCGCTTCTTGCACTGCTGGCGCTGGTCGCCAGCGCCACAGCCCCGGCGGCAACACCGTGGCAGAAAATTACCCAGCCGATCCCCGGTAGTCCGCAGTCAATTGGCGCGTTTGCTAACGGCTGCATTATTGGCGCGCAGGCGCTACCGCTTGAATCGGACGACTATCAGGTGATGCGCACCGATCAGCGTCGCTACTTCGGCCATCCGGATCTGCTGCTGTTTATTCAGCGTCTGACCAGCCGGGTGCATAATCTCGGCATGGGAACGGTGCTGATTGGCGATATGGGGATGCCGGCAGGCGGACGCTTTAACGGCGGCCACGCCAGCCACCAGTCGGGGCTGGATGTCGATATCTTTCTGCAGCTGCCGAAAACGCGCTGGACCTCAGCGCAGCTTCTGAAGCCGCAGGCGCTGGACCTCGTCTCCCGTGACGGCAAGCACGTGGTCTCATCGCTGTGGCAGCCGGACATCAGCAACCTGATCAAGCTAGCGGCGCAGGATACCGAAGTGACACGCATTTTTGTCAATCCGGCCATCAAGCAGCAGCTTTGTCTGGATGCCGGCACCGACCGCGACTGGCTGAATAAGGTCCGTCCGTGGTTCCAGCATCGCGCGCATATGCATGTGCGGCTGCGCTGCCCGGCCGACAGTCTGGAGTGTCAGGATCAGGATCCACCGCCGCCGGGCGACGGTTGTGGAGCCGAACTGCAAAGCTGGTTTGAGCCAGCAAAACCTGGAACAACTACACCTGCGAAGAAGACGCCGCCTCCGCTGCATCCTTCCTGTCAGGCGCTACTGGATGAGCATGTACTGTAAATGGATACGTTTAACCAACTGTTTATGATGTCACCGCTGATGCTGGCGGTTATGTTTTTTGTCGCCTTGCTGGCCGGATTTATCGACTCGCTGGCCGGCGGCGGGGGACTACTGACGGTGCCCGCGCTGCTGGCGGCAGGCATGTCGCCTGCACAGGCGCTGGCCACCAATAAGCTTCAGGCCTGCGGCGGTTCGCTCTCTGCTTCGCTCTACTTTATTCGCCGTAAGGTGATGAATCTGGGCGAGCAGAAATTGAACATTCTGATGACCTTTATCGGGTCGACCAGCGGCGCGCTGCTGGTGCAGTTTGTTAAAGCAGATTTGCTGCGTCAGATCCTGCCGATTCTGGTGATTTGCATCGGTCTCTATTTTTTATTAATGCCGAAGCTGGGCGAAGACGATCGCCAGCGTCGATTATACGGCTTGCCGTTTGCGCTGGTGGCAGGCGGCTGCGTGGGTTTCTACGATGGTTTTTTTGGCCCCGGCGCGGGGTCGTTTTATGCCCTGGCATTTGTCACGCTGTGCGGATATAACCTCGCCAAATCCACCGCTCACGCCAAAGTGCTTAATGCCACGTCCAATGTGGGTGGCCTGCTGCTTTTTATTCTTGGCGGCAAAGTGATTTGGGCGACGGGCTTTGTAATGCTGATTGGACAATTTATCGGCGCCCGCATGGGGTCGAGACTGGTGCTCAGTAAAGGACAAACGTTGATCCGCCCGATGATCGTCATCGTCTCTGCGGTAATGAGCGCCAAATTACTTTATGACAGCCACGGACAGGAGATCCTCCACTGGTTGGGGATGAACTAATGAACAGTACGCATAATTACGAGCAGTTGATTGAGATATTTAACCGCTGCTTTGCCGATGATTTTAATACCCGTCTGATTAAAGGCGACGACGAACCGATCTATCTTCCTGCTGACGACAGCGTGCCGTATCACCGCATCGTCTTCGCCCATGGCTACTACGCCAGCGCGCTGCATGAGATTTCTCACTGGTGCATCGCCGGTAAAGCGCGCCGTGAGCAGGTCGATTTCGGTTACTGGTACTGCCCGGACGGTCGCGATGCGGCCACGCAGGGTAAGTTTGAGGATGTGGAAGTCAAACCGCAGGCCTTTGACTGGCTGTTCTGTGTAGCGGCGGGCTATCCCTTTAATGTCAGTTGCGACAACCTGGAAGGCGAATTCGAACCGGACCGCATTGTTTTCCAGCGTCGCGTACATGCGCAGGTGATGGCTTACCTGGAACAGGGGATCCCGGAACGTCCGGCACGTTTTATTCAGGCATTACAACAGTATTATCATACGCCGTCGCTGACGGCAGAACAGTTCCCGTGGCCGGAAGACCTGTAGCCACGTTAAGACAAGAGGAAAGAAGATGATCGCGGAGTTTGAATCACGTATCCTGGCATTAATTGATGATATGGTTGAGCACGCCAGTGATGACGAGTTATTTGCCAGCGGTTATCTGCGAGGGCACCTGACACTGGCGGTAGCGGATCTGGAAAGTGGCGATGACCATTCACCGGAAGCCGTTTACGCGCAGGTGACCAATAGTCTGCAAACCGCGATTCATGCTGGTGAGCTTTCTCCGCGCGATCAGTCGCTGGTGCTGGGGATGTGGGATACGTTGTATCAGCAGGCGAAGTTTAAATAACGGCTGGCGCTGTACGCATAATGCCGGGTGGCGGCTTCGCCTTACCCGGCCTACGAAATCCTACAATATCAACGCCATAGCATTACTTGTAGGCCCGCGCAAGCGCAGCGCCGCCGGGCATCCGCGGATGGAGCGGCCGTCACTCCACCGCCGTTTTCACCTTTTTCCCTTTCAACAACTTCCTCACCCAGAAACGATTAGGGTTCAGCGCTGCCAGCGTTTCCGCATCCAGCGGCAAGGGGTCATCGCTCATCTGCGATGCCAACACTTCCGCCGCCAGCGGGGCGCTGCACAAACCGCGTGAACCGAGCGCGCCCAGCATAAACAGATTGTCGTAAACCGGTGCGCTGGCCGCGTTTTCTCTGCTCTCCGCCAGTCCGGCATAGGCGCATAGCGTAGCCTCGTAGTCCGGTACGTTACCGAGCATCGGCAAATGATCGCGGGTGGCGCTGCGCACACCGCAACGGGCTTCGCCTGCGCTTACATCCACGTCCTGCGCCCACGGCGCATCGGGGAAGCAGTCAATAAGCCGCTGACGATTATGCTGCTGATCGGCTTGCGTGTACTGAATCTCATCCTGCCCGCGATGGTAGCTGGCCCCGATGCAATGCTGCTGATTATTAGGGTTTTGCGGCGTCAGATAGCCGTCATAGCACAGCACCTGCCGCAGTCGGGAGAGCAACGGCGTGGTCGGGATATGACTCACCTGACCGCCGACGGCGTACAGCGGAAGCGTTGCCGTCTGGGGGAAACGGGTAATTTTGTGCCCGTTTGCCAGCACAACCACCTTATGCTGCATCTCGTCGCCATCCGCAAACGCTAACTGCCAGTGGACTGCCGTTTTTTCCAGAGTGACCAACTGCTTTTGCCAGACGGTGCGCAAGCCGTGACGGGTTGCCAGCGCCAGCGCGGCGGCCGTGAGCTGTGCCGGGCACAGCCAGCCGCCGAGCGGGTACTGCACGCCGCCGCAGCCAGTGGCGACGCCGGTGGTCCGGGCAATCTGCTGAGCGTCAACGGCGACGGCAATTTCGGGTGGCAGGGCCATTTCCAGCAGTTGATCTATCTTCTGCTGACTTTTGACGTCCCAGCCTGTCTGGGTCACGCCGCACCAGTCATGATCGAACGCGACGGGCAGGGCATCGTAAAGACGGCGGGCAAAGGTGAAGGCGGCCGGAAAGAAGCGTGCCAGCGCCGGATCGTGAGCGCTGATCAACGGATAGAGCGCGCCCTGGCGGTTTCCGGACGCGCCCTGAGCGGGCAGGGCATCCTCACAGTAAAGCGTCACCTGCCAGCCGCGACGCAGGAGCGCCAGCGCCAGTAACGCACTGGCGATGCCTCCACCGATGATTGCTGCCTCACGCGCGGTCGTTCCCGTGCGGGCGAACCACGGCGCGTGAGCGAGAGGCGCAGACGTCTGCTCCATCACGCCCGTCAGCATCTCGCGCTTGCGGCCAAACCCTTTACGTTTGCGCATGGTAAAACCGGCTTCCTGCAACCCCCGGCGGACAAAACCCGCTGAGGTGAAGGTGGCCAGCGTGCCTCCCGGACGGGCAAGCCGCGCCATGGCAGCAAATAGTTGCGGCGTCCACATATCCGGGTTTTTCGCCGGGGCAAAACCATCCAGAAACCAGGCATCCACACTCTGCTGAAGGGAATCATCCAGCCGATCGGTAAGCTCATTAATGTCGCCGAACCACAGATCAAGCGTGATCTGACCCTCCTCCAGTAGCAGTCGGTGGCATCCGGCAAACGGCAACGGCCACTGGGCCTGAAGCTGCTGCGCCCAGGTCGCCAGTTCCGGCCAGTGCTGGTGCGCAAGCCGCAGGTCTTCTGCCCGCAGAGGGAATTTCTCGAAACTAATGAAATGCAGCCGTTGCAGAGTTGCCTGCGGATGCGCGTTGCGAAAGGCGGCAAACGCCTGCCACAACGTTAAAAAATTCAGTCCGGTCCCAAATCCGCTTTCTGCGACCACAAAACAGGGACGAGAATGCGTGGTGAAACGTTCCTGTAACTGATTGCCCTCAAGAAAAACGTAACGCGTCTCCTCCAGCCCGTTATCGTTTGAGAAATAGACATCATCAAAATCTCGAGAAACAGGTGTACCCTCATTGTTGAATTCAAGGTTGGCGGGTTGTATGGCGTTATGTTTCACGTAAGTTACTCGTCTGACAGGTAGTAGCACGATCTTAGCGATGTGTGCGGGCCGGAGCAAATTTCAACATAATTTGGCTGATCGGACTTGTTCGGCGTACAAGTGTACGCTATTGTGCGATTCGAATCTTTAAATAGTGGACTTACAGAGGTATTGAATGAAACGTGCAGTGATTACTGGCCTGGGCATCGTTTCCAGCATCGGTAATAACCAGCAGGAAGTCCTGGCATCTCTGCGTGAAGGACGTTCAGGGATCACTTTCTCTCAGGAGCTGAAGGACGCCGGCATGCGTAGCCACGTTTGGGGCAACGTAAAACTGGATACCACTGGCCTCATCGATCGTAAAGTCGTGCGCTTTATGAGCGATGCTTCTATCTATGCATACCTTTCAATGGAGCAGGCTGTTGCTGATGCCGGTCTCTCTGACGAGGTTTACCAGAATAACCCGCGTGTCGGCCTGATTGCAGGGTCCGGCGGCGGCTCCCCACGATTTCAGGTCTTCGGTGCAGACGCCATGCGCGGTCCGCGCGGTCTGAAAGCCGTGGGTCCTTACGTCGTGACGAAAGCGATGGCCTCTGGCGTGTCTGCCTGCCTCGCCACCCCGTTTAAAATCCACGGTGTGAACTACTCTATCAGCTCCGCGTGCGCCACCTCCGCGCACTGTATCGGCAATGCGGTAGAGCAGATCCAACTGGGTAAACAGGACATTGTATTTGCTGGCGGCGGTGAAGAGCTGTGCTGGGAAATGTCCTGCGAATTTGACGCTATGGGCGCGCTGTCGACCAAATATAACGACACGCCGGAAAAAGCGTCCCGTACTTATGACACCCACCGCGATGGTTTTGTTATCGCTGGCGGCGGCGGTATGGTCGTGGTCGAAGAACTCGAACATGCCCTGGCACGCGGTGCGCATATTTACGCGGAAATCGTTGGTTATGGCGCAACCTCTGACGGTGCTGATATGGTGGCTCCGTCAGGTGAAGGTGCGGTGCGTTGCATGCAGATGGCCATGCACGGTGTCGATACCCCTATCGATTACCTGAACTCCCACGGCACGTCCACCCCGGTTGGCGACGTGAAAGAACTGGGCGCGATCCGTGAAGTCTTTGGTGACCACTCTCCGGCTATCTCTGCAACGAAAGCGATGACCGGTCACTCTCTGGGTGCTGCTGGCGTGCAGGAAGCGATCTACTCGCTGCTGATGCTGGAACATGGCTTTATCGCGCCGAGCATTAACATCGACGAGCTTGACGAGCAGGCGGCTGGTCTGAACATCGTTACCGAGCCGACCGAGCGCGAACTGACGACCGTAATGTCCAACAGCTTCGGCTTTGGCGGCACCAACGCTACGCTGGTTATGCGCAAGCTGAAAGCGTAAGCGGGGCGGTTTTCGCAAAAGGACAAAAGCTGGCTATATGATGTAGCCAGTTTTTTTGCATTTAAGGGTAGATAATACAGGGACCGTAAAACAAATCATGAATAGCCTCTCAGATCGCCTGAATCATACATTGTCATGCCTGGCAGGGTTTATCGGCTGGTATGCATGCTTTTTTCTGGTATGGTTTTTACCCGGTTATACTGCGCTTTATAAGTCAGGGCTGGCATTGTCATTTGTTACTGCCGTTATCCTTTGCCCTTTCGCCGTGCTGGCGTGGAAATTATACTCCCGACATTACGCCTTTCTGACGCTGGGACGCTTCACCTTTCAGGATTTTCTGCTGCCTGCATTTGCGTTGATTGTGCTGACATATATCCACGGCTATTTTGCTCAGCCGGAGCCGTGGCTTAGTGAACTGCCTCAGCAAACGCCCTTTGTGAAATGGGCAACTATTCTGTCGATAAGCCTCTTTGCGCCGATTAACGAAGAGATTATTTTCCGCGGATTTGTGCTCAATAGCAGCATTGGCTGGGGGCGTTATGCAAAAACGGCAGGCATCATTGTCACGTCCGGGCTATTTGCACTGATCCACATTCAGTACTCGGCGATAAGCACGTTCATTTACCTTTTCATTTTTTCAGCCATTTTATGCACGGTGAGGATCAATAACGGTGGACTGCTCATCCCGATGCTGCTCCATGCGCTGAATAATAGCTGGGCCTGCTTTGTGCTCTTTAATTTTTCTGCTGCAAAGTAGTGTCAGGGCACTTGTTTGGGCGGTATCCGGGTTTTTTACCTCTACAGCTAGCGCTCGCCATCGAAACCTGCGGCGGCGTTATGCCGGGGGAATATTTTCTTTCTTTAGCTGCTCTGCCCACGCCGCTGCCTGTGCCACCGCGCCAGCGCTGTAGATGGCCTGCTCATAATGATGTCCCTCGTCTCTGACACGATAAATCTTCCAGGTGCCATTTTCCCGTCGGGTAAAGACTTTCAGATGTTGTTCCGGGTCTCCCGGACCGCCGATCCAGACATCTACCTGCTCACCCCCCAGAAATGCGCTTGCTTTTCCTGATCTGAACGTCGCCGCCCACGCGGGTGAAAAATCCTGTACATATAAAAAATAGTCCGAGCTGACGATCTCCTGTTCATCAAGACTGGCGATATATTTCAGCCTGGTAATGACATCGTTAGCCACATAGTGTTGATACAGTGGATCTGAATAATCATCGAGGGCAGTCGTGTCGTCGGCGGTGTAGCGCGCCATATAGTGATGATAAAACTGTCTGACCGTATCAGTACTGTCATGAGGTGCAGCACTACAGCCACCGAGAGTGACTATCATTAGCAGCATAAAAAGTATTCGCATTATTCTTTCCTGTATATTTTGTAGGCCGGCTGCGCCGCTCTGTAGCCTGGGCCTCCCCACATGTCGCGCTGTTTAAAATCGGAGTACCAGTCCTGCCCGTCATAAATAGCCATATGGCCGCTGGGGTTACCCCCTTCATAAGGCTGAATGACGACCACATCGCCAGCCTTCGGTGACTCATAGGGTCCGATAGATCTAAATCCTGCTGTTTCCAGCAGAGGACCGTAATCTTTCGCATGAAAGGTATTCCCGATATTAATACCTCCCGCCGCAATCGCCTTGCGGGTATATTCCGCACACTTTCTTATTGAGTGAGCATGAGCATTTGCTTTCGCATAATTCCCTGCTGAACGTTTATTCCAGACCATAACAATCCCTATTACGTGTTTACGTTACAGGTTTTATTAAGCGCCTGTGCCGATCGCGCTTTTTTACAAAAGATGCTGAAGCAGGGCGGGTTATAAAAAAGTTAGAAGTAATTACATATGATTTATAATGTTTAGTATTATATATATTTAAATTATGAATCAGTTCCAGACAAATGTTTTTCAGCAGGCGTGTCGTTTTTAGTGGAGGGATAGCGCGATGGCCATATCACTTCAGGAGAGACGTCCAGCGCATCGGCAATAATCGCTTCGGCCTTCGCCCAGCGGCGGGTGAAAACATTTCGCAGAGAATCGGGAGACAGGCCCGCTTCGCGCGACAAATCGCGCAACGTTTTACCTTTCTTTTCCAGTGCGCTTTTTATATCTGCGCGATGCCAGTCCTGGATTTTACTTTCCATTGAATAATCCTTACTATTATATCGGTGCCGATATACCTGTTTGAGCCAGGAATGAGGCACCTTAAATCACAAAAGAAAGTTAGTAAAGAATGTTTCTTTCTTTTTTATCAGGATGAATTGTCGACCAGAACGGGTAATACAAGCCCATCGACTATATTTTGTGACGCAAAAGTTAAAAACATTCTTTATCAGGGAAAGGAAAACGATCTGATGGCAAAAGAGTGGTTTACGGTGAAGGAGTGTCTGGCATTGCCCGGCTATCCTGGAACAGCGCCCTCGGTGCGCGAACGGCTTAATCAACTGGCGAAGGACAAACCAGACCTTATTCGCAAGCGTAAAGGTTCAAAAGCCTGGGAGTACCATATTTCTCTGTTTCCCCTGTATGTCCGCCCCTGGCTGCTTAATGAACCTGTTTACGGTCGGGCCGAGGAGGAGGCCGGGACGTTGCCGCTTGAAGAGACGTGGCGCTTTATTTTCAGACAGCTGACAGCGGAACAGAAACAGCGCGCTATTTCGCTCTTTAACTCTCAGGGGATCGGTGCGCTTTTGCCCGCAGTGATAAGTAATGATGACGTAGAGTGTTGACAATCCTCGCTCCCGGCAGGCAAAATTCCGCCCCAACATTATCAACGCGATAATGCGTAAGCGTTTAACGTTATCCAACGCACCTTAATCCTGTTTATTTGGGTGAAGGGGGCGTGGCTTCTTCCCGCCTTACTTCGCATTTAGGAGTAATGCATGTCATCTGCAACACCTCAGAACAATTCCACGTCGGGAAATACCGCGCTTTTTCGCATCGCTTTTGCCGTTTTTCTGACCTATATGACGGTCGGGATCCCGCTGCCGGTCATTCCGCTGTTTGTGCATCAGGAGCTGGGTTATGGCAACACCATGGTGGGCCTGGCCGTAGGTATTCAGTTTCTTGCGACCGTGTTAACCCGTGGCTATGCCGGACGTCTGGCCGATCAGTACGGCGCAAAACGCTCGGTGATGCAGGGCATGTTCGCCTGCGCGTTAGCGGGTGGTGCCTGGCTGCTGGCGGCGCTGTTGCCTGTTGATCCAATGGCAAAATTTGGCCTGCTTATCGTTGGCCGCCTGATCCTCGGTTTTGGTGAAAGTCAGCTGCTGACCGGCACCCTGACCTGGGGCATGGGGCTGGTCGGGCCTGCGCGCTCGGGTAAAGTGATGTCCTGGAATGGGATGGCCATCTTTGGCGCGCTGGCCGCCGGTGCGCCGCTGGGGCTGTTTATTCACGACCGCTACGGTTTTGCCACGCTGGCGATTGTTACCATGTTACTGCCGCTGCTGGCCTGGGCCTTTAACGGCACGGTACGCAAGGTGCCTGCGCACGGCGGGGAGCGTCCTTCATTATGGAGCGTGGTCGGGCTTATCTGGCAGCCAGGCGTAGGTCTGGCGTTGCAGGGTGTCGGGTTTGCCGTTATCAGCACGTTTATTTCCCTTTATTTCGCCAGTAACGGCTGGTCAATGGCTGGCTTTACGCTCACCGCCTTCGGCGGTGCTTTCGTGCTGGTGCGGATCCTGTTTGGCTGGATGCCCGATCGTCTGGGCGGCGTCAGGGTCGCTATTTTCTCGCTGCTGGTTGAGACCGCCGGGCTGGCGCTGCTGTGGCTGGCACCCGTCTCCTGGGTGGCGATGGCTGGCGCAGCGCTGACGGGGGCCGGATGTTCGCTCATTTTCCCGGCGCTGGGGGTTGAAGTAGTGAAGCGCGTACCGCCGCAGGTCCGTGGCACGGCACTGGGAGGCTACGCGGCCTTCCAGGATATCGCGATGGGACTCACCGGCCCGCTGGCGGGAGTGCTGGCGACGTCATACGGCTACCCATCGGTTTTCCTGGCAGGCGCGGTCTCCGCAGTGGTTGGGATTATTGTCACGCTGGTATCGTTTCGTAAAGCGTAAATCAAAACCTGTCGCTGCCTCCATCAGAGGAGCAGCGACGCCTGCTTATAATTAACGCTGTTTGGGTGATAAAAATCAACGTTATTAGCTGAACGCTTATTTTTAAGCTGATATTGCACAGTGTTTTGGCTTTAATTATTTATGCTATTAATATGAAGTATTAATTGCTTTTGTTTTATATATATTACTGGACAAGGTATAGGGTTATTATTCCCGTTTCAGTAACTAAATGTGATCAAAATAACAAAAGAAAAGGTTAACGTTCAATAAAGTGTGGCTATCCGAAGGAGGTAAGTTTTTGTAAAGCAAGGAGTCAGTATGTCGTTTATGAACTCGTTTGAACGAGGGATGGAGAAAATCCTGGTCCCGGTGGCGATTAAACTGAATTCGCAGCGGCATGTCTCTGCAATTCGTGATGCGTTTATTTTATCGTTCCCGATTGTGATGGCCAGTTCTATCATTGTATTAATCAATTTTGCCATATTATCGCCGGATGGTTTTCTGGCAACCTTGCTCCATCTGAAGGCGATATTCCCCAATCTTGAGAAGGCGCAGGCTATTTTTACGCCAGTGATGAATGGTTCGGTGAATATTATGTCGATCCTGATTGCTTTCCTGGTGGGCAGAAATATGGCTAAAAGCTTTCACGAAGACGATCTGCTCTGCGGTTTGACCGCCATTGGCGCTTTCTTTGTGGTATATACGCCATATCAGGAAATCAGCGGTCAGACTTATATGACCACCAAATATCTCGGCCCGCAGGGGCTGTTTGTTGCGGTGATCGTGGCGATGCTATCCAGCGAACTATTCTGCCGGTTAGCGAAAAACCCCAAAATCACCATTACTATGCCGGACGCTGTTCCACCCGCGGTGGCGCGTTCTTTTAAGGTGCTGATCCCCATCATCGTGGTAATGATGCTTTTCTCGATCCTCAATTACCTGTTGCTGATGCTTTCTCCGGAAGGGCTGAACGACCTGATCTACAAGCTCATTCAGGCTCCGCTGAAAAATATGGGGACCAATATCTTTGCGGTACTTATTCTCGGCGTGGTGTCTAATCTGCTGTGGTTCCTCGGCATCCACGGACCCAATACCATTGCGGCGATCCGTGAATCGATTTTTTCCGAGGCCAATCTGGAAAACCTGTCGTGGGCGGCGCAGCACGGCGATACCTGGGGCGCGCCTTACCCGATTACCTGGACGGGTATCAACGATGCCTTTGCCAATTACGGCGGCTCAGGCATGACGCTGGGACTGCTGCTCGCGGTTTTTATCGCGTCGCGTCGTTCTGATTACCGCGATCTGGCGAAGATGTCTTTTGTGCCGGGGCTGTTTAACATTAACGAGCCGGTGATGTTTGGGCTGCCCATCGTTCTGAACCCGATATTCCTTATACCCTTTATCCTGGTGCCGATGGTCAGTTCGCTGATTGGTTATATCTTCATTAGTACCGGTATTATTCCACCCATCGCATATGCCGTGCCGTGGACCACGCCCGGCCCACTAATTGCATTCTTCGGTACCGGAGGAAACTGGATGGCGTTAGTGGTGGGGCTTCTGTGTCTGGCCGCGGCAACGCTTATCTATCTGCCGTTTGTGATCGCGGCAAATAAGGTCAATGCCACGCAACCCACCGAGTAAGCATCACGCCCCTGCGCCGTTCTGGCGCAGGGGCAAGCCTTTACAGCACCAGCCACAGCACAGCGAAAGCCACGAGCAGTGCAATTAACATCAGACCGGGACGCGCTGACATCGCTTTGACGGTGTCATATAACGGCGCAAACGGACGATGGATCGGCTGAATATCGCCAATTTCCGGGGCATGCTGCGGGCGTTCTGCCCGGCGCAAAAAGACCTGATTCAACAAATCCTGCACCTGTGCCGTGGTCAGTACAGATTGCGGGGTCACCTGCCAGTGTTGCCGGGCGTGATCCTGAAGCTGATCCCATTCCTGCGGTTCCAGCGGCTGCTTGAGCGCGGCCTGAAGCGTGTGCAGCGTTGGCGCAGGCTGCGTGCTTAACGTCTGCCGCGCCTGGAGCCAGGTCACCAGATGGGTAAACTGTTTGGCCGGGATCAGCTCCCCGGTTTTCACCCCGGAAAGCTCCAGCATTGACTGCCAGATCAGCTTGCCGGATTCACCGGTGGCCGCCGCCAGCTTCGTCACCAGTTGATTAAGCGTATTATGTTCAGCCGGCAGCAGGGGACGATCGGTCCCTGGCCGTTGCTGCGGCTGCGGAATGGATAGCTCGTTATTCTGGAGTAGCGTGAGCACGCCCTTAAGCTGCTCAGGTGAAAGCTGGCTGAGCGCGGTTTGTCCGTATTGCTGGCGGATAAAATCGCTCACCGCCTGGCGATTATTACCGAGATTCAAAAGCTCGGTGAGCTGCGCCAGCGTCTGACGGTTGCTGTGGCTCTGCTGAGCCGCATCCAGCCGCTGCGTAAGATGTTGCTCGGCGGCAGGAAAATGACGCGACAGCAGCGGCATCTCATTTTTCAGACCAAGATCGTGTTTTATCCCGGCCCAGACTTCAGCGCTTTGTTGGCGAGTCAGCGCGACCAGACGCGTAATTAAGCGTTCCAGCACGGTACGCTGCTGGGTGGAAAGCGGCTGCTCTCCGGCGACTGAAGATGTGGCAGGTCCATCACCCGGAGGGCGAGCGGGCATACCTGAGATGGGTTGCGTCATTCGGGATCCTTAGTGTCATCATACTCAACCAGGTTTGCGAGTATGCCTGGCGGCGGGATTATGGCACACTTGCCTGATGATCTCTCGTTTCAGACAGGTACTTTATCGTGAAAATCCTCGTTGATGAAAATATGCCCTACGCGCGTGAACTGTTCAGCCGTCTGGGCGAGGTAACAGCGGTGCCGGGACGTCCGATCCCGCTGGCGGCGCTGGCGGGTGCAGACGCGCTGATGGTACGTTCGGTCACGAAAGTGAATGAAGCGCTATTGGCGGGGCAGGGCGTTAAATTTGTCGGCACCGCCACGGCAGGCACCGATCATGTTGACGAAGCATGGCTGACGCAGGCGGGAATTGGTTTTTCCGCCGCGCCGGGCTGTAATGCCATTGCCGTCGTTGAGTATGTCTTCTCCTCGCTGCTGATGCTGGCAGAACGCGATGGCTTTACCCTCACCGATCGCACGGTAGGGATCGTGGGTGTGGGTAACGTTGGACGGCGTCTGGCCGAGCGTCTTGAGGCGCTGGGCGTGCGCACGCTGCTCTGCGATCCGCCACGTGCCGACCAGGGTGATGCAGGCGATTTCCGCTCGCTGGACGAGCTGGTACAGGAAGCCGACGTGCTGACTTTCCATACGCCGCTGTATAAAGACGGGCCGTATAAAACGCTGCATCTGGCAGACGATGCGCTTATTCGTCGCCTGAAACCCGGCACCATTCTGATTAACGCCTGTCGCGGACCGGTCGTGGATAACGCCGCACTGTTAGCCTGCTTGCAGGCGGGACAGGCGCTGAGCGTGGTGCTGGACGTCTGGGAGCCGGAGCCGGATCTATTGACCGACTTGCTGGATCGGGTCGATATCGGCACGCCGCACATTGCCGGTTACACGCTGGAAGGCAAAGCGCGTGGCACCACTCAGGTCTTCGAGGCGTTTAGCGAGTTTATCGGTCAACGCCAGCAGGTCGCGCTGGCAACCCTGTTGCCCGCACCGGAATTTGGCCGCATCACCTTGCAGGGATCGGTCGATCAAGCCACGCTAAAAAGGCTGGTGCATTTGGTGTATGATGTGCGCCGCGACGATGCGCCGCTGCGAAAAGTGGCAGGCGTACCGGGTGAGTTCGACAAGCTGCGTAAAAATTATCTTGAGCGCCGCGAGTGGTCTTCATTATATGTGCAGTGCGACGACGCTGAGGCGGCAACGCTGCTGCATCAGCTCGGTTTTAACGCCGTTCATCACCCCATTCGTTAATCCTGTTTTTTTACTCCCTGCCTGATGGGGCGGGGAGCATCGCTATTTCTGGAGTACATCATCATGTCTGAAGGCTGGAATATTGCCGTACTGGGCGCTACGGGCACCGTAGGCGAAGCTTTGCTTGAAACGCTTGCCGAGCGTGAATTTCCGGTAGGTGAACTGTACGCCCTCGCGCGTAGTGAAAGCGCCGGAGATTCCCTGCGCTATGCAGGCAAAACCGTGCGCGTGGAAGATGCCGCTGATTTTGACTGGACGCAGGTGCAACTGGCCTTTTTCGTGGCAGGCGCTGAGGCTGCGGCAACGTATGCCGAGGATGCTGCCAACGCCGGTTGCCTGGTGATTGATACCAGCGGCCTGTTCGCCCTTGAGCCAGACGTTCCGCTGGTGGTGCCGGAGGTGAACCCGTTCGTGCTGGCCGACTACCGCAATCGCAATATCATTGCGGTTCCCGACAGCCAGACCAGCCAGTTGCTGATCGCGCTTAAGCCGCTGATCGATGACGGCGGACTGTCACGCATTATCGTCACCAGCCTGCTTTCCGCCTCCGCGCAGGGTAAAAAAGCGGTGGATGCGCTGGCGGGGCAGAGCGCGAAGCTGCTCAACGGTATCCCAATTGATGAAGACGATTTCTTTGGCCGTCAGCTGGCATTTAACCTGATGCCGTTCGTGCCGGATCGCGAAGGCACCGTGCGCGAAGAGCGTGTCATTGTTGATCAGACGCGCAAAATTTTGCAGGACGAGGGGCTGATGATTTCCGCGAGCTGCGTGCGCTCCTCTGTCTTTTACGGCCACGCGCAGATGGTTAGCTTTGAAGCCATGCGCCCGCTGGCTGCGGAAGAGGCGCGTGATGCCTTTGCGCGTGGTGAAGATATCGTCCTGTCCGAGGAAAATGATTTCCCGACCCAGGTGGGCGACGCTTCCGGCAGTGCGCACCTGTCAGTTGGCTGTGTGCGCAACGACTACGGGATGCCGGAACAGGTCCAGTTCTGGTCCGTTGCCGATAACGTCCGCTTTGGCGGCGCGCTGATGGCGGTCAAAATCGCCGAGAAACTGGTGCAGGAGTACCTGTAATCATGACGGAGGTGTTACAGCAGCCGCTCATGAAAATTGCGCTCGGCATTGAGTACGACGGCAGTAAATATTACGGCTGGCAGCGGCAGAATGAAGTGCGCAGCGTGCAGGAAAAGCTGGAGAAAGCGCTCTCAAAAGTAGCCGACGAGCCGATTAACGTTTTCTGCGCCGGGCGTACCGACGCGGGCGTTCACAGCACCGGCCAGGTCGTGCATTTTGAAACGCGCGCCGTGCGTCAGGATGCGGCATGGACGCTGGGTGTAAATGCGAATTTACCTGGTGACATTGCCGTGCGCTGGGTTAAACATGTGGCGGATGACTTTCATGCGCGTTTTTGCGCCACGGCGCGCCGTTACCGTTACGTCATCTACAATCAGCGTTTACGTCCGGCAGTGTTAAGCCAGGGCGTGACCCATTATTACCTGCCGCTGGACGCCGCACGGATGCATCGTGCTGCCCAGTCGCTGTTAGGTGAGAATGATTTTACGTCGTTTCGGGCGGTGCATTGTCAGTCGCGCACCCCGTGGCGTAACGTGATGCACATTAACGTCGAGCGTTACGGTGCTTACGTGGTGGTTGATATCAAAGCGAATGCCTTTGTTCATCATATGGTAAGGAATATTGTCGGCAGTCTGATGGAAGTGGGCGCGAACAACCGGCCAGAGAGCTGGATAGCAGAACTGCTTGCTGCAAAGGATCGGAATCTGGCGGCAGCAACGGCAAAAGCGGAAGGGCTGTATCTGGTGGCGGTAGATTACCCTGACCATTTCGATCTTCCGGTCATGCCGATGGGCCCGCTGTTTTTAGCGGACTAAGTGGATTGTATAAAGGCATATAACCCCATGGATCTGATCTATTTCCTGATTGATTTCATTCTGCATATTGATGTGCATCTGGCGGAGCTGGTCGCGGAGTACGGCGTCTGGGTTTACGCTATCCTGTTTTTGATCCTGTTTTGCGAGACGGGGCTGGTCGTTACGCCATTTCTGCCGGGCGATTCGTTGTTGTTCGTGGCCGGGGCGCTTTCCGCGCTGCCCACCAACGATCTGAACGTGCATCTGATGGTGATGCTGATGATCGTCGCGGCGGTACTGGGCGATGCGGTGAACTATACGATTGGGCGCGTGTTTGGCGATAAGCTGTTCAGTAATCCGAACTCGAAAATTTTTCGCCGTAGCTACCTGGATAAAACCCACGCGTTCTATGATAAGCACGGCGGGAAGACGATCATTCTTGCGCGTTTTGTGCCCATCGTCAGAACCTTTGCCCCTTTTGTGGCAGGAATGGGGAAGATGTCGTATCGTCATTTTGCCGCCTATAACGTCGCGGGCGCGTTGCTGTGGGTGCTGCTCTTTACCTATGCAGGCTACCTGTTCGGCGATCTCCCGGTGGTACAGGAAAACCTTAAGCTATTGATTGTCGCGATCATTGTGCTGTCGGTTTTGCCAGGCGTGGTTGAAATCATCCGCCACAAACGGGCAGCGTCAAAGCTGAGAAAATGACGGGGTAACGGCGGTTCGACCACTTTTTTATCCCAACTTGCGAACCGTTATGTTTTAATGTGCAACATTCATGGTCAGGCGGGAGTGAAAATCCATCCCGGCTGACAAAACTGGCATCGACCAGGTTCAGGCAGAAAGGTTATCAATGAGCTGGATTGAACGAATTAAAAGCAACATCACTCCCACCCGCAAGGCCAGTATCCCTGAAGGGGTGTGGACGAAGTGCGATAGCTGTGGTCAGGTTCTTTATCGGGCCGAGCTGGAGCGCAATCTTGAAGTATGTCCCAAGTGTGACCATCATATGCGTATGTCGGCGCGTAATCGCCTGCATAGCCTGCTGGATGAAGGATCGCTGGTCGAGCTGGGAAGCGAGCTTGAGCCTAAAGACGTACTGAAGTTCAGAGATTCCAAAAAGTACAAAGATCGTCTGGCAAGTGCGCAGAAAGAGACGGGCGAGAAAGACGCGCTGGTGGTGATGAAAGGCACGCTCTATGACATGCCGGTCGTTGCAGTGGCTTTCGAATTCACCTTCATGGGTGGGTCAATGGGTTCCGTCGTCGGTGCACGTTTCGTCCGTGCGGTTGAACAGGCGCTGGAAGATAACTGTCCGCTGATCTGCTTCTCCGCCTCAGGCGGCGCGCGTATGCAGGAAGCGCTGATGTCATTGATGCAGATGGCGAAAACCTCTGCGGCGCTGGCAAAAATGCAGGAGCGCGGTCTGCCGTATATTTCGGTGCTGACCGACCCGACAATGGGGGGCGTTTCCGCCAGCTTCGCCATGCTGGGCGACCTGAACATCGCTGAGCCAAAAGCGCTGATCGGTTTTGCCGGTCCTCGTGTTATTGAGCAGACCGTGCGTGAAAAACTGCCGCCGGGCTTCCAGCGCAGTGAATTCCTGATCGAAAAAGGCGCGATTGATATGATCGTCCGCCGTCCGGAGATGCGCCTGAAGCTGGCCAGCATCCTGGCGAAGCTGATGAATCTTCCGGCACCGGATCCGGACGCACCACGTGAAGAGGTGGTGGTACCGCCGGTACCGGATCAGGAAATCGAGGCCTGATAATGCACAAGGGCAGGGCCAGACGGCGCTGCCCTTTTGCTTTCCTTTCCCGTTAAACGTTGCGGACATCATGGAAAAAGAACTCATCCCTGACGCCACGTCGCCCCTGACGACGTGGCTTTCTTATCTGGAAAATCTGCACGCGAAGACGATCGATTTAGGGCTGACGCGCGTCGGCGAGGTTGCCGCTCGCCTGAATGTGCTACGTCCTGCTCCCTTCGTCTTCACCGTGGCAGGCACCAATGGTAAAGGCACTACCTGCCGCACGCTGGAATCGATCCTGACGGCAGCGGGCTATAAAACCGGTGTCTACAGCTCGCCGCATCTGGTGCGCTATACCGAGCGCGTGCGCGTACAGGGCGCTGAATTGCCGGAAGCGGCGCATACGGCCTCTTTTGCGGCGATTGAAGCGGCGCGTGGTGAAACCTCACTCACCTATTTTGAATATGGCACGCTGTCGGCGCTGTGGCTGTTTAAACAGGCGCAGCTCGACGTGGTGATCCTCGAAGTGGGACTGGGCGGACGGCTTGACGCGACCAATATGGTGGACGCGGATGTGTCGGTGGTGACCAGCATCGCGCTCGATCATACCGACTGGCTTGGCCCGGACCGTGAAAGCATCGGGCGGGAAAAGGCTGGCATTTTCCGCGCCGGTAAACCTGCTATCGTTGGTGAGCCGGATATGCCCCAGTCGATTGCCGCTGTCGCGCAAGAAAAAGGCGCGAGCCTGCGGCGTTGCGGCGTTGACTGGCATTATAATGTCAACGAACACGACTGGCGCTTTGTCGATGCACAGGGCGAACTCAACGCGCTGCCTCTGCCGCAGGTGCCGCAGCCGAATGCGGCCACCGCGCTGGCAGCGCTGCGCGCCAGTCGCCTTAAGGTCAGCGAGCAGGCGATCCGTGACGGCATTGCCAGCGCGATCCTGCCGGGCCGTTTTCAGATCATCAGCGACGCGCCGCGAGTGATCCTTGACGTGGCGCACAATCCGCATGCGGCGGCATATTTAGCCGGGCGTCTCAAAACACAAGCAAAAACCGGGCGCGTGCTGGCGGTCATTGGTATGCTGCATGATAAAGATATCGCCGGGACGCTGGCCTGCCTGACGGACATTGTAGACGGCTGGTATTGTGCGCCGTTAGAGGGGCCGCGCGGCGCATCGGCAGAGCAGTTACTGTCGCATTTACCCGACGGTGAGATCTATGCCACAGTAGGGAAGGCGTGGCATGCCGCGATGGCGAATGCACAGCCAGAAGACACCGTGCTGGTGTGTGGATCGTTCCACACGGTAGCGCATGTAATGGAAGAAATAGAGGCGGGGAGATCCGGTGGCAAGTAAGTTTCAGAACCGTTTAGTGGGCACTATTGTGCTGGTCGCGCTGGGCGTTATCGTCCTGCCCGGCCTGCTCGACGGCCAGAAAAAACATTATCAGGATGAGTTTGCCGCAATCCCGCTGGTGCCGAAAGCGGGCGATCGCGACGAACCTGATATGCTGCCTGCCGCAACGCAGGCGCTACCTGCTCAGCCGCCAGAAGGCGCGGCAGAAGAGGTGAGGGCGGGCGATGCTGCGGCGCCGACGCTGGACCCGTCGCGTCTGGCGGCGAACAACGGTGCAGATATAGACCAGATCCCGGTCCAGCCCGATCCGCCAAAACCGAAACCGGCTGACAAACCACAGCCAAAACCGTCGCGTGACAAAACCAGCGAACAACTGGCCGCGGCCAGCGAAACGCCGCCTGCGAAGCCGGTCGCAGAGGATAAACCTGCGCCAACCGGAAAAGCGTATGTGGTGCAACTGGGCGCATTGAAGAACGCGGACAAAGTCAGCGAGATCGTCAGCAAACTTCGCGGCGCGGGGTATCGGGTTTATACATCGCCTTCGACGCCGGTACAGGGTAAAATCACCCGCATCCTGGTGGGGCCTGACGCGTCGAAAGATAAGCTTAAAGGCTCGCTGGGTGAGCTGAATCAGTTATCGGGTTTGAACGGCGTAGTGATGAACTACAGCGTGAACTAGGGCGGAGGGCTTTGCCCCTCGTACCCCAAAATGGCGATGGCGTTGATTATTTTTTCAGCGCCATTTTTATTTGACCAGGGACGGGAAATCCCTACGCAAACGTTTTCTTTTTCTGTTAGAATGCGCCCCAACTGGATGACAGGGCGTAACATCTTGGGACATATATGGTCTGGATTGATTACGCCATTATCGCGGTACTGGGCTTTTCTTGCTTAGTGAGCCTTATCCGCGGCTTTGTTCGTGAAGCATTATCGCTGGTGACATGGGGCTGCGCCTTTTATGTTGCCAGCCATTACTACACGGAACTGTCTGTCTGGTTTACGGGCTTTGAAGATGAACGGGTTCGAAATGGGATTGCTATTGCGGCGCTGTTTATTGCGACGCTCATCGTAGGTGCCATCGTGAACTACGTGATAGGTCAACTGGTGGAGAAGACCGGGCTATCGGGTACAGACAGGGTATTGGGGATCTGCTTCGGCGCGTTGCGTGGAGTATTGATTATCGCCGCTATTTTGTTCTTTCTCGACACGTTCACCGGGATGGCGAAGAGCGATGACTGGCAGCACTCGCAGTTTATTCCTTATTTTTCCCCTGTCATCAGATGGTTTTTCGAATACCTCCAAAGCTCGTCAAGTTTCTTGCCCAAAGTATAAGCTTTGGGTTGTAGCTTAACGAGGAAAAGACGTATGTGCGGTATTGTCGGTATCGCCGGTGTTATGCCGGTCAACCAGTCTATTTATGACGCGTTAACGGTGCTTCAGCACCGTGGGCAGGATGCCGCAGGCATCATCACCATTGATGCGAATAACGGCTTTCGTTTGCGTAAAGCTAATGGTCTGGTGAGCGATGTGTTCGAAGCACGTCACATGCAGCGTATGCAGGGCAATATGGGTATCGGCCACGTTCGCTACCCGACTGCTGGCAGCTCCAGCGCCTCTGAAGCGCAGCCTTTCTACGTTAACTCTCCCTATGGTATTACGCTTGCTCACAACGGCAATCTGACCAACGCGCACGAACTGCGTAAAAAGCTGTTCGAAGAGAAGCGTCGTCACATTAACACCACCTCTGACTCTGAAGTTCTGCTCAACGTATTTGCCAGTGAGCTGGATAACTTCCGCCACTATCCGCTGGAAGCAGACAACATTTTTGCTGCTATTGCCGCCACCAACCGCCTGATTCGCGGTGCTTACGCCTGTGTGGCAATGATCATCGGTCACGGTATGGTTGCCTTCCGCGATCCAAACGGCATTCGTCCGCTGGTGTTGGGCAAGCGTGAAATTGGCGATGGCCGCACCGAATACATGGTTGCCTCTGAAAGCGTGGCGCTGGATACCCTCGGCTTTGAATTCCTGCGCGACGTCGCGCCGGGCGAAGCGGTCTATATCACCGAAAAAGGGCAGCTCTTTACCCGCCAGTGCGCCGACCATCCGGTGAGCAATCCGTGCCTGTTTGAATACGTCTACTTCGCGCGTCCGGATTCCTTCATCGACAAAATTTCCGTCTACAGCGCCCGCGTCAATATGGGCACAAAGCTCGGCGAAAAAATTGCCCGCGAGTGGGAAGATCTGGATATCGATGTGGTGATCCCGATCCCGGAAACCTCCTGCGATATCGCGCTGGAGATCGCCCGTATCCTGGACAAACCGTATCGTCAGGGCTTCGTGAAAAACCGCTATGTTGGCCGTACCTTTATCATGCCGGGTCAGCAGTTGCGCCGTAAATCAGTGCGCCGCAAGCTGAACGCCAACCGCGCCGAGTTCCGCGATAAAAACGTGCTGCTGGTGGACGATTCCATCGTGCGCGGTACCACCTCTGAGCAGATCATCGAAATGGCACGCGAAGCCGGTGCGAAGAAAGTGTATCTTGCCTCCGCCGCGCCGGAAATCCGTTTCCCGAACGTCTACGGCATCGATATGCCAAGCGCCAACGAACTGATCGCGCATGGTCGTGAAGTGGATGAAATCCGTCAGATCATCGGCGCGGACGGGCTGATTTTCCAGGATCTCGACGATCTGATCGACGCAGTACGCGCGGAAAACCCGGAAATCCAGCAGTTCGAATGCTCGGTCTTTAACGGCATTTATGTGACCAAAGATGTCGACCAGCAATATCTCGATTATCTGGACTCCCTGCGTAATGACGATTCCAAAGCGGTCCAGCGTCAGAACGAAGTGGAAAATCTGGAAATGCATAACGAAGGGTAAATCCTTTACAACGCCTGGCAATGCCAGGCGTTCAGACTGCTGACAAACGTTATACCGTGCAATTATGCCTGGCGGCGCTTCGCTTGCACAGGCCTACAGGTTGCGACTAACCTGTTGATGTTGATGCCTTTCGTAGGCCGGGTAAGGCGAAGCCGTCACCCGGCAAAACGGCGCATACACTTGTAAAACAGGTTTTTCATCAACGCACGCCAGGCGTTGTTTCTGCTGCTTCAGGCTTCGTCCACCCAGATCCGCATTTCGCCTTCGCCTCGATTGGCCCAGCTAAACCACGGAATAAAGGTTAACGTCTGATTCTTCACGGGCGTTTGTTGTCGATCGAAGCTGTAAAGCGGCTGATCTTCAGACGGTGTCGTCACGCGGACTCCATCGGCCTGCAACAGTATTTTTCCTTTCAGTACGCCAGTGCCGGCAATTTCCCGAAATCCGCTTTGTGCAGGCAATGAAAGATTATGCAATTCTGCGCCGTTATCCGCCTCTTCCTGGCAATACACCAGCGGCCCGCGCTGGATGGCCACTTTACCCGCCGCATGGCGCACCAGAGGGTTAGCGTAAACCCGCTTAACGCGCATCGGCAACAGCAGGGTAAGGGTATCACCCTGATGCCACCGACGATGAAGATGCAGATATCCTTTAATTCTTTCGCCATGAGCTGCTTCGCCGTTAACCAGGAACTGCGGATCGTCGCACCACTCCGGCAGACGCAGCGCCAGAGTATGCTCGACCGGCTGCGGATTATCGAAGGTGATTTCGACGCGTTCATTCCAGGGGTAATTTCCGGCGATCGTCAGCCGCAGGTCTCCGCCATTAACAGCAAATTGCGCCTGGCTGCCCGCGTAGATGTTGATAAACAGCGCGTCCGGGCGCGGCGTAAAAATATAGTGACCAATAGCGACCAGCGTGCGGGCGATATTGGGCGGACAGCAGGCGCAGCCGAACCAGCGCTGACGCACCGGTTTAATGTGATCATAGATATGGTTGTGCGGAATGCTCTTCGGATAAGTCTCAAGCGGGTTAACGTAGAAAAAATGTTTGCCATCCAGCGCCATACCGCCGAGCACGGTGTTATAAAACGCGCGCTCCATGACATCGGCGTAGCGTGAATCGCCCTCCATTTCCAGCATCCGGCGAGCGAACATCATCAGGCCAATGGAAGCACAACTTTCACCGTAAGCGGTGTCATTCGGCAGGTCGTAATCGCTGGTAAATGCTTCACCAATCGCCTGTGAGCCGATGCCGCCAGTGATATACATGCGTCGCTGCACCAGATTATCCCAGATGCGCAGGCAGGTCTGGCGTTTCTCTTCGTCCTGCGTGGTGCGGGCGAGATGCGCCAGTCCGGTCATCAGATAAACCGAGCGGACGGCATGCCCGACCGCCTGATCCTGTTCCTTCAGCGGTTTATGTGCATGCGTGTAGGCTTTATCTTTCACCATCCAGGCATCGCCCCAGTTATCCCAGTGCCAGGTACCGCCGCGTTTTTCAAACTCAATATCATAGTAGTAAGGCTGCTGGCCGCGCTCTTCAAGAAAGAAACGTGCCAGCGCCTGATAACGCGGTTCCCGGGTCACTTCATAGAGGCGCATAAGCGCCAGCTCGATTTCCGGATGTCCGGGATAGCCGCGGAGCTGGCCTTCGTTCGGACCAAAAATGTCAGCAATATGGTCGGCGAAACGGCAGGCGATATCCAGCAGCCGGCGCTTACCGGTGGCCTGCCAGAACGCCACCGCCGCTTCAAACAAATGCCCGGCGCAGTAAAGCTCATGGCACTCTGCAAGGTTTGTCCAGCGCATGCCCGGCTCTTTCACGGTGTACCAGGTATTAAGGTAGCCGTCTTCGCACTGCGCCAGTGCCAGCAGTTCAATAACCTCATCGGCGGTTTTTTCCAGCGTCACATTGGGCTTCTGGCTTAGCGACCAGGCGACCGCCTCCAGCCATTTGGTGACATCGCTATCCTGAAAAACCATACCGTAAAACTCACCCTCCTGTAGACCTGCGGCAATACGGTAATTGGTCAGGGCGTGGCTCGGTTCCGTATCAGGAAGCGTGTCGTTAAGTGCCTGCCATTGCCAGGGAATAACAACTTCTCTAATCAACCGCTGGTACTCTCCCAGGAACGGATCGGTAATGGTGATTCGGTTTAGATCGGCTTCGATCACATCAGACTGCATCATGTTTACCTCAGGAAATGTGTGAATGTCGTTGTTGAAGATCGTGAGAAATGCGTTGCATTAAGGGGCCATTCAGGCGGCACTTAAGCAGGCATAACGCCAGTACGAGGTGGAAAATTGCCGGGACCAGACTTTGTAAGGTGTTAATGCCCTGGATTGACGCTGCGGTCTGATTTTCCAGACCCGGGCGATAAGCCACGAGGATCAGAATCAGGCTGATAATGCCGCCGGATGACGCCCATGAGAGCTTGATAAAAAAAAGGTTAAACGCGAAGTTCATGCCGGAAGAGCGCACGCCGTTCTTCCATTCGCCGTAGTCATCGGCAAACGCCATAATGGAGAAGTGCAGCGGCAGGGTAAATCCAAGAACAATATTGTTGATTAAAATGCAGACCAGCCACAGCGTCTGGTATTGCGGTCCGGTCGGTAAAAACCACATTGCCACGCCAAAGGCGACCAGCGTCAGATTGGTGTAGTAATACAGTTTTACCATGTCGATACGGCGAGAAAGAGGATTTACCACGATCGCTCCCAGGATAGCCGCAAAGGTCACGATGGCGAAAAACAGCGACATAAACCCGGCGCTGCCCTGAAGGGAGTAAGAAATAAAATACATGTAGCCGCCGCCGCGGATACAGAGAATATTCACCAGTAAAAAAGACATTATTAGCATCATTAAAAGCTGATCGTTTTTTCGCAGCCCCTGCAGATGCTGACGCAGGGTAAACGTACCCGCCAACGATAACGGCACCCGTTCTTTGACCCAAAAGAAACACAGCAGGAACATCACTACGCCAATCGTGCAGAGTACGGTGACGCCGTATTGATAGCCCGTCGCCAGATCGCCTTTGCCGAAAACGTCCACCATCCACGGTAGCCCGACGGAGACCAGAAAACCCGCAATTCCGCTAAGCACAAAACGCCACGACTGACAGGACATGACCTGATCGTGGCGGTTGGTCATCGCATTGATCAAGGCGCAGTAGGGAACGTTGATCGCTGTGTAACCTACTGAAAGTAAAAAGTAGGTGCCGAACGCCCAGGCAATTTTCATGTTCGGACTCAGGTCCGGTACGGTAAAAGTCAGAATGCCAATGATGCCCAGCGGAACGGCGATCCATAGCTGCCAGGGGCGAAAACGGCCCCAACGGCTACGGGTGCGGTCTGCAATAACGCCCATCACCGGATCGGAGACGGCGTCGAAGATCCGCAATAGCAAAAACATCGCTCCGACAATGGCCGGGCTAAGACCGAAAATGTCGGTATAGAAGAAAAGCAAAAAACCGCTAATCAAGTCAGAAATGCAGTGTCCTCCGGCATCCCCTAATCCATAGCCTATCTTTTCGCGGGTAGAGAGCGTTTCACCCGCATCAACTATCTGCATTTCAGTATCCAGATCGTGAGCAGTAGTCATAACCAATCCTTTTATGCGTTAACACGTTGTGAGGGATAAAAAGTCATTACGACATATCTCTGACTATTTTTAGTAAAAAACAACGTTGCCAAGCATAGATCTGCAAAGGGCTTGCGGTACATATCGGGCTGCTTTCATTGTGAAAATGATCTGAATTTTTACTATAAAAATTTTTTAAATGCCGATATAGATCACAAATGTTTGCTTATAGCTGCTTTGTGCCTATGTTTTTCGTTATTTTCATAAATTTTTTTACGAGAAATGACGCATGGCAAAAGGATGGCGTGAAACGTTTTTAGTATAAAAGAAGGCAAAGCGGTTGAATGCCACATACTATGGCATGGTACTCTTAGCGTTTCTTTTGCATAACAGATAGCAGGCGGCTTTACGGATCACCCGTCATGCGGGTTGAAAAGAGGCGCTGTCCCGGAAGGGGAAGAACAAACGGAATGGTAAAAAAAACCAGAATTAAAGATATCGCTTCCGCGTGCGGCGTTTCTCTCGCCGCGGTGTCCAGGGCGCTGAAAGGGCAGCCGGGGTTGAGCGATGAGACGCGTCAGCGGATCTTGTCCATGGCGGAAGCTGAAGGCTATGACTTCAGCCGTTTGCGCAGCGGACGCATTAAGCGGCTGCTGTTCCTTCTCCACCGTCAGCACAATATTGCCAGCGCGCTGCCTTTTTACTCCACCGTCATGCTGGGGGTGGCGGACGCCTGCCGGGAAAATGATATCGCGATGAGCTTCCAGCCCATCGGCCCCGATGATTCAATAGCGGAGCTTATCGCGTTACATCAGCCTGACGCGTTAATTTGCGCTGGATATCTCGAGGCGGAAATTCTTGCCGGGCTGCGTAAAATTTCATTACCCATTGCGCTGGTAGATTTGTGGGCGGCGGATTTTCCCTGCGTAAACCCGGATAACTATCACGGCGGATTTGTGGTCACGCGCCACTTAATTGAGCTGGGGCGGCGCAAAATTGCGTTTCTCGGCAATTCTCAGCACCATTACAGTATCCGTCAGCGTCTTGAAGGCTATCAGCAGGCGCTATTCGACGCGGGGCTGTCGATGCCGCAGGAATACCGGACAGAAATGCCGCCCGTCAAAGACATCGAACAGGCGCTGACAGATGGCATGAACAAGCTGCTGGCCCTGCCGCAGCCACCCGATGCTATCTTTGCCTATAACGACGTGGCGGCGCTAATCGCGATGCGAGCCTGCACACGTCAGGGATTTCGGGTGCCAGAAGATATCGCTGTTGTCGGTTTTGATGATATTGATACCGCGGCGTGGGCGCACCCGCCATTGACCACGGTAGCGGTAGATAAACGCGAACTCGGACGCGATGCGTTTCGTCTGTTGTTAAACGAGCAGGGGGAAAGAAATTTGCTTCTGCCAGTTCGCCTGGTCGTTCGTGAAAGCTCTTCTGGTGGCCTGACGCCTTTGCGTTCGCCGTCTTAATCGGGCAAAATTTGCCAAAGCGACTTAAAGGACGACGAATGTGAAGAGACTCATCATAGGGATTTCCGGGGCCAGCGGCGCGATTTACGGCGTGCGGCTGCTACAGGTTTTACGTGACGTCGCCGAGGTCGAAACTCATCTGGTGATGAGCCAGGCCGCCCGGCAGACGCTGGCGCTGGAAACGAATCTTTCCCTGCGCGAGGTTCAGGCGCTGGCGGATGTGGTTCATGACGCCCGCGATATCGCCGCCAGTATCTCCTCCGGTTCGTTTAAAACGGCGGGCATGGCGATCCTCCCGTGCTCGATCAAAACGCTCTCCGGCATTGTTAACAGCTATACCGACGGGTTGCTGACCCGCGCGGCGGACGTGGTGCTGAAGGAGCGTCGGCCGCTGGTGCTGTGCGTGCGGGAAACACCGCTGCATCTGGGGCATCTGCGTCTGATGACCCAGGCGGCGGAGCTGGGCGCAGTGGTCATGCCGCCAGTGCCGGCATTTTACCACCGGCCGCAGACCATTGACGATCTGATCAACCAAACCGTTAACCGGGTACTGGACCAGTTCGATATCGAACTACCGGAAGACCTTTTCACCCGCTGGACGGGCGGTGCTGCCGCTGAGTGAAACGCATAAAATGATGCCCTGTTACAGGGCATCATTCGACTCCATCATATTTTGACAATAATATACTTATTACTCGTTTTTTTTAATTATTTAAATTAAGATTTTTAATCTCGATATATCCTTTAGGTGTGCCTATGAAATCAGGAGCATTATAATCATAGACCCCAACTAGCATCCATTTGTCGTCTATAGTTTTTATTTTAACTAATGCATTTGTCGCATGTACCTGAGCAACAATTTCTGATTGAAGTGAGGGGCTTTTTCTTAAATATATATCCTTCAGATCTTCTCGCGGCTCATAAGTTGTTGTATATGGGTTTGATATATCACACAATATAGCCCTCTGCATGGTATCGATATCTTTTAATGTTATCGATGCTAATGGGGTGTAGGATAGTAACTGAGCAGAACTGAATGTTCCATCACAATCACCTGTCTCGACTACGTTATCAATAATAATGTTCCCACTGTTTTCTATATGGCCTTCGCTATGTTTATAAAATGAAGGTGGGATCTTTTTAAAATATAGATTAATTACATGTTTAATGTCACTTTGCTTCATATCAAGCATAATAACTTTAACAGACTTAGATTTTTCTGTAACAAGATAGCGCAAATGTAATTTAGGTGTGCTTTTGGTAAAGTCTTTGTTCCATTCAAGCTCCCAATACGCTTGTAGAACGCCATTATGAACCTCTTTTGGGGCGGCAAAAGAATTTTGAGAAATAAATAAAAATAACAATAGAAATACAGATTTCTTTAGCATATTGATGCCCTTATTCATCTTGCCATTAAATACGTTCACCTAAATTTTGGCTAATTACAACTTCAAATTTTTCTATACCTATGCTACTTATGTATGTCTGTAATGCTGTAAACGCTATTCCACTTTGCATTACGCGATCTTGACTAAAGGTACTGCCTACAATCAGACAGCCTTTAGTGTCATTTACGGTATTCCCACAATGAATAAGAATTTTCCTTGACTCTGAGACATTGATATTATGAAGCAATATTAGAGGGTTATGTGCTGGCATGGAAGGGCTGTGGTGCCATTTTAGTTTATAAGTGCCAACCGGGATCCTTTTACGTTGATTTGACATAGTCGTATCGGGGCCTGGGCACTCCAGTATATATCCCTTTATACGAGTTCCAGCAATATAATACCTACTGATTGTCGACAATCCAGTGTCAAAAAAACGCTCAATTTTGATAATATTCTGAGCCATTTAGATATCTCCTTTTTATTTATAAATTAATATAATAAACGCCATGCTTAATAGTCATAATTATATTTATTGCAACAATGTATTTACCGTTGTCAGTAAATAAAAACGCCACGATGTAAGCTTATAAAAGCTATGTTAGTTAGTAGTGCCGTGAATGAGGTTGTGACTTTCATTCACCCATGAATGATAAATGATTTCTATGTCTTCAGTGAAGTATATTGATTGCATGAATTATACCATGTTATATCATCCATAATATTCCCATAAAAAGAGGGCGTGTCTTGTTAATTACAAATATATCTTATGAGAGCGTGCTCTGGAAATCAACTGGTTTATTTATGTTTTAATCCGTGAAGTTTCTATTTTCTGAAAGATGTTGGGAGGATACAAAGAGGCACAGAAGGTATGTTCGATAAGTGTATCAAGCAAAATAATCTTTTATAGTTGATTGATGTTTTTATATTTATCAATTGGTTGACAGTATTAGCAATGTTGCCTCCTCATAGATCAGGCAAGAAATCGATATCTAAGTTATCGTCAGATGGCAGGTACTACATTATGGACGGGAGTATTCCCTACAGCACGCTAAAGTTTTATATGACGGCATCATTTAATAAATTTAATCCTTAATGTGGGCGATAATAATCATTCAGAATATGAATGAAATAAAATCCATGATGGTTAGCGATGAATATATTTGCATACTTATCAAGATCGGTTGCTGAGTGACGTGCAAGGACGCGCCATCGAAAGAAAGCCAAACCAGGCACCCGCCGCATCTCATCGACTATTTGTCACACCTTCATGCCCTGTTTCAGGGCATTTTTGTAACCGCGATCATATCCCCGACATTTTCCTTCTTTTACCGCTGCGGTTCGCCCGCCGGACCTGCTATCTTTCACCTTACGATAGTTTGCAACGTTTTATTAACACATCCGTGTACCCCCGTTCCGGGCGCAGAGATGGCACAAAACCTGCAAGGCTTATCCGCAGCACAACACGACAGCACATAATAAAATCACCACATTGAGGGGAATGTATGAAGAAGTCGGTCCTGGCTCTGTCTTTACTGGTCGGTTTAAGCAGCGCCGCCAGCGTTTATGCCGCGCTACCGCAAACGGTGCGGATTGGCACTGACGCCACCTATGCGCCTTTTTCCTCGAAAGATGCAAAAGGGCAGTTTGTCGGTTTTGATATCGATCTGGGCAACGAAATGTGCAAACGCATTCAGGTCAAATGTACCTGGGTCGGCAGCGATTTTGATGCGCTCATTCCGTCGCTGAAAGCGAAAAAAATCGATGCGATTATCTCCTCCCTCTCCATTACGGAAAAACGCCAGCAGGAAATTGCCTTCTCTGACAAGCTCTACGCTGCCGACTCTCGTCTGATTGCTGCCAAAGGCTCGCCAATCCAGCCGACGCTGGAATCACTGAAAGGCAAACACGTTGGCGTGCTTCAGGGGTCCACTCAGGAAGCCTATGGCAACGACCACTGGCGCAGCAAAGGGGTGGATGTCATTGCCTACGCTAACCAGGATCTGATCTATTCTGACCTCGCCGCAGGCCGTCTCGACGCCGCATTACAGGATGAAGTCGCCGCCAGCGAAGGGTTCCTCAAGCAGCCCGCCGGGAAAGAGTTTGCTTTTGCCGGTGCCTCGGTAAAAGACAAAAAATTCTTTGGCGACGGGACGGGCGTGGGCCTGCGCAAGGATGATACCGAGCTGAAAGCCGCGTTTGATAAGGCGCTGAAAGAGCTGCGTGCAGACGGCACCTACGACAAAATGGCGAAAAAGTATTTCGATTTTAACGTTTACGGCGACTAAGCCTGCAACAACGAAATCGACGATACTCCGTGCCGGCTCGCCAGCACGGAGTATTAATGGGATTTATGCATCGTGGTGGTGCAAAGCGTGCACCACCACGATGCATAAATGCATAGTTAAGCGTTTTTAATGCGAAAAAAACGCGATAAGCGTACAGAATATTTTGCCTTGCCGCCCCGAATAGTGGCACGATACCTGCACCTTATTTTGCCCATAAATCCCATTAGAATGACGGTTTGTCGAGGATAATAATGAAAAAGCTGGTGTTGTCTCTTTCTCTGGTTCTGGCGGTTTCCAGTGTCTCTGGCGCATTCGCGGCCCTTCCGCAAAAATTACGTATCGGTACCGATCCCACCTACGCCCCTTTTGAATCAAAAAATTCGCAGGGTGAATTAGTGGGTTTTGATATCGACCTGGCGAAAGAGCTGTGCACGCGGATCAAAACGCAGTGCACCTTTATGGAAAGCCCGCTGGATGCGCTGATCCCCTCCCTGAAAGCGAAAAAAATCGACGTCATTATGTCCTCGCTGTCGATTACCGAAAAACGCCAGCAGGAGATCGCCTTCACCGACAAACTGTATGCCGCCGACTCGCGTCTGGTAGTGAAGAAAGGAGCTGACATCACGCCTGATCTCGACAAACTTAAAGGTAAACGCGTGGGCGTACTCCAGGGAACCACCCAGGAAACCTATGGCAACGTCCACTGGGCACCGAAAGGCGTTGAGATCGTCTCCTATCAGGGCCAGGACAATATCTACGCTGACCTGACCGCCGGACGTATCGATGCGGCGTTTCAGGACGAAGTGGCGGCCAGCGAAGGCTTCCTGAAGCAACCGATCGGCCAGGATTATGCGTTCGGCGGCCCGTCGATCAAAGATGAAAAACTGTTCGGCGTGGGCACCGGGATGGGCCTGCGTAAAGAGGACAACGAACTGCGCGAGGCGCTGAATAAAGCCTTCGCCGACATGCGCGCTGACGGAACATACGACAAACTGGCGAAAAAGTACTTCGATTTTGACGTTTACGGCGGTTAATCTCCGCCCGGACCCGGCTACTAAACGCCGGGTCTGCACCAGGACAGGAAGGACGGAATGCTGCACGGGTTTTCACAGGTAATTTTACAGGGCGCGATAGTCACGCTGGAGCTGGCCTTAAGTTCCGTGGTGCTGTCAGTGCTGATCGGCCTGATTGGCGCGGGGGCAAAGCTTTCCGGGAGTCGCCCGCTGGCGCTGATCTTTGAAGGCTATACCACGCTGATTCGTGGCGTGCCGGATCTCGTGCTGATGCTGCTGATCTTTTACGGTCTGCAAATTGCCCTTAATAGCGTCACCGATGCGCTGGGCCTGGCGCAATTTGATATCGATCCGATGGTGGCGGGCATTATTACCCTCGGCTTTATCTATGGTGCCTACTTCACCGAAACCTTTCGCGGCGCGTTTATGGCGGTGCCGAAAGGGCATATTGAAGCGGCGACGGCGTTTGGTTTTACCGGCGGCCAGGTTTTTCGCCGTATTCTGTTTCCGGCGATGATGCGTTATGCGCTGCCGGGCATCGGCAATAACTGGCAGGTGATCCTCAAGGCAACCGCGCTGGTCTCGTTGCTTGGGCTGGAGGATGTGGTGAAGGCGACGCAACTGGCAGGTAAAAGTACCTGGCAGCCGTTCTATTTCGCTATCGTCTGCGGGCTAATTTACCTGCTATTTACAACGGTTTCTAATGGTGTGCTGCTGCTGCTCGAACGCCGCTATTCCGTGGGTGTGAAGAGGGCTGACCTGTGATCGACATTATTCAGGAATACTGGCAGTCATTATTATGGAGTGATGGCTATCGGATGACCGGCGTGGCGGTGACGCTGTGGCTGCTGATCTCCTCGGTAGTGATGGGCGGTATCCTTGCCGTGTTCCTCGCTATTGGCCGGGTCTCCAGCAATAGACTTATCCGTTATCCTATCTGGCTATTCACCTATGTGTTTCGCGGCACGCCGCTTTACGTTCAGCTTCTGGTGTTCTATTCCGGCATGTATACGCTGGAAGTCGTGAAAGGCACCGAGCTACTGAATGCTTTTTTTCGCAGTGGCTTGAACTGTACGGTGCTGGCGCTGACGCTCAATACCTGCGCCTACACCACCGAGATTTTTGCCGGCGCGATTCGCTCGGTGCCGCATGGTGAAATTGAAGCAGCACGCGCGTATGGTTTTTCGACTTTCAAAATGTATCGCAGCATTATTCTGCCTTCAGCGCTGCGCATTGCGCTGCCTGCGTACAGCAACGAAGTGATTTTAATGCTCCATTCGACCGCGCTGGCATTTACCGCCACAGTGCCGGACCTGCTCAAAATTGCCCGCGATATCAACTCGGCGACCTATCAACCGTTCACCGCGTTCGGTATTGCGGCCGTTCTGTATTTAATGATTTCTTATGTGCTGATTAGTTTATTCCGCAAGGCGGAAAAGCGCTGGTTACAGCACGTGAAACCTTCATCGACGCACTGAGAATACGATGTCTGAAAACAAATTAAACGTTATCGATCTGCACAAGCGCTACGGCGAGCATGAGGTGCTGAAAGGGGTTTCGCTAACGGCTAATGCCGGAGATGTGATTTCGATTATCGGCTCCTCAGGGTCGGGCAAAAGTACCTTTTTGCGCTGCATTAACTTTCTCGAAAAGCCGAGTGAAGGCACCATTACCGTCAGCGGGCAGAATATTACCCTGGTGCGTGATAAAGACGGACAGCTGAAGGTCGCCGATAAAAATCAGCTTCGGCTGCTGCGCACGCGGCTCACCATGGTGTTTCAGCACTTTAACTTGTGGAGCCACATGACGGTGCTGGAAAACGTGATGGAAGCGCCGATTCAGGTACTGGGTTTGAGTAAACAGGCCTCGCGCGAACGGGCGATGAAATACCTGGCAAAAGTGGGCATTGATGAAATGGCGCAGGGTAAATATCCGGTGCATTTGTCGGGCGGGCAGCAGCAGCGCGTTTCCATCGCCCGTGCGCTGGCGATGGAGCCGGAAGTATTGCTGTTTGATGAGCCGACCTCCGCGCTTGACCCGGAGCTGGTGGGCGAAGTGCTGCGTATCATGCAGCAACTGGCCGAAGAGGGGAAAACCATGGTGGTAGTGACGCATGAGATGGGCTTTGCCCGCCACGTCTCCTCCCACGTCATTTTCCTCCATCAGGGCAAAATTGAGGAACAGGGCGAACCGGAGCAGTTGTTTGGCAACCCGCAGAGTCCTCGTTTGCAGCAGTTTTTGAAGGGATCGCTGAAGTAGCGTTGGTGGGCTGGTCCTCCCGCGGAGGATCAGCCTGCCTGCAAAAAATCATCCTTCGTCAGACGAAACGCCCAGTCGTCATAATATTCATCGTTAAGCAAAAAGGCCTTTTCCAGCACCTGTACCCGATTAAAGCGTGCCTTTTCCAGCACTCTCACCGAGCCGGTATTCTCCGCCAGTACCCACGCATTCAGTGCGTTGACGTTCGCCTGGTAAAACGCGTATTCACATATCGCCTGTAGCGCTTCGCTGGCAATTCCGCGCCCCTGCACCGCCGGTAAAACGGAATAGCCCACATCCGCCTCTTCAGGATGCTGTTTGCTGATACGCAGGCCAACATCGCCTAACGCGGTATCATCGCCGTGCAGACGAATGACAAAGGCATTTTTTTCCAGCAGTCGTTGTTCAAACACGCGGCGGGTATCTTCTTCTGACGCAATGCCAGCCATATAGCGCATCACGTCGTTATTCTGGCGCAAAGCGCGAAAAAAGGGCCAGTCAGATTCCTGAAAGGATGAAAGCGTAAAGCGGGGAGTCAGCAGCGTGAGCATGAATATCATCAGTCCGGTGAAACAGGCAAATAACCATATCACCGGTCTGCAAATAAAATCATCCCTGAATCAACGTGGCTACCCTACCAAATCCTGTAGTGCTTCCTCCAGATCGTGCCAGCGGAAGGCAAAACCGGCGGCCTCAAGTCGCTTCGGCAGCGCGCGCTGGCCGCCTAACACCAGCACCGAGGATTCGCCCATCATCAGTTTCACCACCGTGGCAGGCGCACGCAGGATGGCCGGACGATGTAGCGCATGGCCGAGGGCGTGAGCGAACTGCTCGTTGCGTACCGGGTAGGGGGAGACCATATTAAACGGGCCGCGCAGGTCGTTATCCAGCAGCCAGAGAATAGCGTTGACCATATCATCAATATGGATCCACGCCAGATATTGACGGCCATCACCAATTGGCCCGCCAACGCCGAGGCGAAAAATCGGCGTCAGTTTCGCCAGCATACCGCCATGGCGAGCCAGCACCGCGCCGGTTCGCAGCAGGCAAATACGGGTTTTATCGCTTTGCGCGCCGCAGGCAATTTGCTCCCAGCGGGCGCACAATTTATGGGTGAATTCGTTATGCGGCGGTTCTTCTTCATTTACGACGACCTCGCCTAAATCGCCGTAGTAGCCAATCGCCGACCCGGAAATAAACACCTCTGGCGGTGTGTCGCTGGCGTTGATCAAATCAACCAGCTGCTGAGTCATATTCCAGCGGCTATGGCACAAGCGCTGCTTCTGCGCCTCGGTCCAGCGTTTATCGGCAATCGGTTCTCCCGCCAGGTTAATCACCGCATCGATCTCATTGAGATGCGTCTGGCCTGCCAGACCTTTCCAGTACGTTACCCGATCGCTGAATCTCTGCCGCGCCTTTTCCGGATTTCGCGTGACCACGGTAACCTTATGCTTTAGTTCCAGTAAGCGCGGAATAAGGTGGCGGCCTACCAGACCGGTGCCCCCGGTAATCAGAATATTCATGCAACCTCCACGGTGGCGCTTAACGCTGCCAGCTCAGGGTCATTGATACGGCGTCGGCATAGCGCAGCGCATAAAGTTTATCGATCCTACACGGGCTGTGCCAGCTGGAGCGCTTTTTCCGTCGCCGGGCGATGAAGAATGCGCTGGTACCAGTTGTTTACCGCCGGATAATTATTCAAATCAATTCGCTGGCGCTGAGCGGAGTGCACCCACGGCCAGCAGGCCATATCGGCGATGCTGTAGTTTTCACCGCCAAGCCACGGCGAATGCCCCAGCCGTTTGTTGAGCACGTTATAAAGACGCTGCGTTTCAACCTGATAACGTTCAATGGCGTATGGCACCGGCTGTGGCGCAAAATGGTTAAAATGATGATTCTGTCCAAGCATCGGCCCCAGCCCGCCAACCTGCCAGAATAGCCACTGAAGCGTGGTGTGACGTTCGCGCAACTCGCCGCTGAGGAACTGACCCGATTTTTCCGCCAGATACAACAGAATTTCCCCGGATTCAAACAGGCTCAACGGTTCGCCGCCGTCGGCAGGGGAATGGTCGACAATTGCAGGGATCTTATTATTTGGCGAAATAGCGAGGAAATCGGGGCGAAACTGATCGCCTTTACTGATATTGACCCGAATCAACTGGTAGTCGATCCCAGCCTCTTCAAGAAAGAGCGTGATCTTATGACCATTAGGGGTCGGGGCATAGTAGAGATCAATCATTATTTTATGCTCAGCTTTGTTCAGGTTATGAGAAAGTATAGGCGGTTGCGGCCAGGCGGGTTTTCATCAAGGCGGGAAATTGTAAAATCCCGTACTATCGGGTAATCAATGTAAGAGGAGATAACCGCGATGAAACTGATGTTTGCCTCGGATATTCATGGTTCGTTACCGGCGACGGAGCGCGTGCTGGCGCTTTTCGCGCAGAGCGATGCGCGCTGGCTGGTCATTCTGGGAGACGTGCTTAACCACGGTCCGCGCAACGCGCTGCCGGAAGGGTACGCGCCCGCAGAGGTGGCAAAGCGGCTTAATGAACAGGCGGACCGTATTATTGCCGTGCGCGGCAATTGTGACAGCGAAGTTGACCAGATGCTGCTAACGTTTCCGATAATGGCCCCGTGGCAGCAGGTTTTAATCGCCGACCGGCGGCTTTTTCTGACTCATGGGCATCTGTTTGGGGCTGACAAACAACCCGCGTTATCACCAGGAGATATCCTGATTTACGGCCATACGCATCTGCCAGTGGCGGAAAAACGTGACCGCATCTACCATTTTAATCCAGGCTCGGTGAGTATCCCGAAAGGCGGCAATGACGCCAGTTATGGCATGCTTGATAACAATGTTTTGCGCGTTATCGCACTCAATGATCAACGGGTTATTGCAGAAATAGCGATTAATCCGTAACTTACCCGTCAACCATAAACGCGCCTTTAGAGCGCTTGTAAGAGAAGGTTTTCTGATGGTGGAGCAGACGCATTTGGCAGGTATGGAGTGGGTGGACATTGTCAACGAGGACAATGAAGTCGTAGCACAGGCAACTCGCTCGCAAATGCGCGCGCAGTGCCTGCGTCATCGTGCAACGTATATTGTCGTCCACGATGGAATGGGCAAAATTCTGGTGCAGCGCCGCACCGAAAACAAAGACTTTATGCCCGGCATGCTGGATGCTACCGCAGGCGGCGTTGTGCAGGCCGATGAAGGCATGCTGGAATCCGCGCGTCGGGAAGCAGAAGAAGAGCTGGGCATTGCCGGCGTGCCGTTTGCCGAGCATGGTCAGTTCTACTTCGAAGACAAACACTGCCGCGTCTGGGGTGGGCTGTTTAGCTGTGTCTCACACGGTCCTTTTGCGTTACAGGAAGAGGAAGTCAGCGAAGTGAGCTGGATGGAGCCGGCAGAAATTACTGCCCGCTGTGATGAATTCACTCCGGATTCATTAAAAGCGCTGGCGCTGTGGATGACGCGCAACGCCAATAATGAGGCATCGAAACTGGAAGTTGCGGAGTAAGTTTAACAGCTATCACGCAGGCAAAGCTTCGAAGCAATCGGTGCTTTGCTTTTCCACGTTTCATCATTCAGGCGCGCCAGCAGTGCGCGTCCTGCTTCAACCCCAATCTGTCGGTGCGGCACGGAGATCGTCGTCAATGGCGGCTGGCAGACCCGGCTAACGTCGCTATCACCAAAACCAACAATCGCCAGATCGTCCGGCACTTTTATTCGCCTGCGCTGGCATTCGTACAGCGCGCCGCAGGCCAGTTCGTCTGAGACACACACCAGTGCATCCAGCTCCGGCCAGGCAAGTATAAACTCCGGTAACTGGGCCGCGCCGGTTGAAAATGTCGGCGGGGCCGCCGCATTAATTACCCGGTTCGGTGACATATGGTGGCGCAGCATCGCTTTATACCAGCCCTGAAGGTGCTGCTGAAAGATCCACTGTTCCTGATTAGCGCACAGCAGACCAATGTTCTGATATCCGCGCTCAATCAGCGTCTGCGTAAGCTCAAACATTGCCGCCACGTTATCAATGCCAATATTCATATCAATAGGGGAGGTGCTTACCGCGCCAATTTCCATCACCGGGATAGTGGCGTTTTTTAACCATTGTCGCACGGTTTCGCTGTGCTCAACGCTTAACAGGATGGCTGCGGCAAGATTGGAGGCCAACAGTGTCTCGAGCAGTTTCTCTTCCTGCTCCAGGCGGTGCTGAGACTCCGCGAGCATGATCTGATATCCGGCAGGCTGCAGCACCTGCTGTAAGCCAGCAAACATTTCCGAGCAGCCGGACTCCGCCAGATTCGGCACGACCATGGCGATAGTCCACGACGAAGCAGAGGCCAGGGCGCTGGCGGCCAGGTTTGGCATATAGCCAAGCTCATGAACCGCAGCTTCAATTTTCTCACGTAGTTTGTCTGAAACCTGCTCCGGTGTGCGGATCGCCCGCGATACGGTCATTGTCCCTACGCCTGCAAGCTGGGCAACATCTGCCAGCGTGACCTTACCGGTATTTCGCCGTTTTCGGGTGATAGCCATTCTGTTTCCTGCGTAACCTCAATGAACTTATACGCTTTTTCGTTTTGTTTGCGCGCGTTTGAGATCGTTAGTATACGCCTGATAACCTCATCTTTGATGCGATTTCAGGCAATGATTGTAATTTGATAGCGCTATCACACTTTTGATAAAGGCTTTTTGATAGCGCTATCTTTGTGACTGTTATCACAGCTAACGGTGATTTCCTCGCATACAGTTTGTTCACCTTTTCAGCAAGTGAGGAAAGCGTAATGCTCGAAAAATGGCTTACGGATAGCACCATACAAACGCTTGAGTGCGTCAATCACTGGACGCAGGCGCTGGAGATCTGTGCGCAACCGCTGCTTGAGGCGAAGGTGATTACGCCCGATTACGTCACGGCGATCGTTCAGCAGCACCAAACGCTCGGTCCTTACTTTGTATTAGCACCAGGGCTTGCCATGCCGCACGCACGCCCCGAAGAGGGGGCGCAGGGCATGGGGTTATCCTTACTGAAATTACACCAGGGGGTTTCATTTGCAGCCGGAGAGTTTGACCCGGTCGATCTGATTATTATGTTGGCAGCGCCGGATAAGCATAGCCATATTGACATGATCGCCGCGCTGGCCGAATTATTTTCCAGCGAGTCTGAAATGGAAAAATTACACAAGGCAAATCATCCAGAGGAGATAAAAGCCATTATCTACGCGTTCTGAATTTCGCGTCATAAAACAATAACTCAGTTATTGACAAATCAGGTGGTCGCCCCGTGTTCCACGGGCGGTTTGTTATCAGCCTCAATAACTCCATTATGTTGCCAAACATGATGCGCATGTACTCTACTTAAAATAAGGTGAAATAATGAAAATCATGGCGATTTGTGGTTCCGGTCTTGGTAGTAGTTTTATGGTCGAGATGAATATTAAAAAAGTGCTCAAGAAGCTGAATATCGACGCTGAGGTTGAACACTCGGATTTATCTTCAGCGACGCCCGGCGCGGCGGATTTGTTTGTCATGGCGAAAGATATTGCCGATAGCGCCAGCATGCCCGCCAGTCAACTCGTGGTTATCAATAATATTATTGACATCAATGAACTGGAAGCGAAGCTCAGTGCTTACTTCGACCAACGGTAACTCACTATAAAGCGAGGTGGATATGTTTATCCTTGAAACGCTAAATTTTGTCGTTGATATATTAAAAGTACCCTCGGTACTGGTGGGGCTTATTGCATTGATTGGCCTGGTTGCGCAGAAAAAATCGTTTTCGGACGTTGTAAAAGGCACCGTTAAAACTATTCTCGGTTTTATTGTGCTGGGTGGCGGGGCAACCGTATTAGTCGGTTCCCTTAATCCGCTGGGAGGGATGTTTGAACATGCATTCACGATTCAGGGGATTATTCCAAATAATGAAGCGATAGTGTCTATTGCGCTGGAAAAATACGGTGCCTCTACCGCACTTATTATGGCGTTTGGGATGGTGGCGAATATTGTTGTCGCCCGATTTACGCGTCTTAAATACATTTTTTTAACCGGTCATCATACCTTTTATATGGCCTGTATGATTGGCGTGATCCTGACGGTTGCCGGATTTGAGGGTATCGGTCTGGTATTCACCGGTTCGTTGATCCTCGGGCTGGTCATGGCCTTCTTCCCCGCGCTGGCACAGCGTTATATGAAACGTATCACCGGCAATGATGATATTGCTTTCGGTCATTTTGGCACCCTGGGCTATGTGCTTTCAGGCTGGATTGGCAGCGTTTGCGGTAAAAACTCCCGTTCTACGGAAGAGATGAACCTGCCGAAAAATCTCAGCTTCCTGCGCGACAGTTCAATCTCTATTTCGCTAACCATGATGATCATCTATTTGATTATGGCGGTCTGCGCCGGGCGCGAATATGTAGAGAGTCAGTTTAGCGGCGGACAAAACTATCTGGTCTACGCCATTATCATGGCGATCACTTTCGCAGCGGGCGTCTTTATTATTCTTCAGGGCGTGCGTCTCATTCTTGCGGAAATCGTGCCGGCATTTACCGGCTTTTCGGAAAAGCTGGTGCCTAATGCCCGTCCGGCGCTGGATTGCCCGGTGGTCTACCCGTATGCGCCGAATGCGGTATTGATCGGTTTTTTGTTCAGCTTCCTGGGCGGACTGGTGGGATTGTTCCTTCTCGGCCAGATGAAACTGGTACTGATCCTGCCAGGCGTGGTACCTCACTTTTTTACCGGTGCAACGGCTGGCGTTTTTGGTAACGCTACCGGAGGCAGACGTGGCGCGATGCTGGGCGCGTTTGCTAATGGGCTGCTGATTACCTTCCTCCCCGTACTACTGCTACCTGTACTGGGCGCACTGGGCTTTGCCAATACCACCTTTTCCGACGCCGACTTTGGCGTAATAGGGATTGTGTTAGGCAACCTGGCGCGCTATCTGCCGCCGCTGGCGATTACGGGTGTCGTCGTGGCGCTATTCGCCGTGCTGGTTATCTATAACATTCTGGCGAAAAATCGTTCCGCCGGTAATCCAGGGCACACCAATACCGGAGAAAAGTTATGAGTAACATCAAAGAGCTGACACAACTGGCGCGCGATATCCGCCTCGCTACGCTGAAATCGTTGACGACGCTGGGATTTGGTCATTACGGCGGCAGCATGTCGGTGGTCGAAACGCTGGCGGTGCTGTATGGCGACGTTATGAATATCGATCCGGCCGATCCTGACTGGCCGCAACGTGACTACTTTGTTCTGTCGAAAGGGCATGCCGGGCCAGCGTTATATAGCACGCTGGCAATCAAAGGCTATTTTCCGGTCGAAGAACTACAGACGCTTAATCAAAACGGCACCCGGCTGCCGAGCCACCCTGACCGCCTCAAAACCCGCGGCGTGGATGCCACCACGGGTTCACTGGGGCAGGGCATTTCCATCGCTGGCGGGATGGCGCTGTCGCATAAGCTTGCCGGGCGCGATAACCGCGTTTTCTGCATCGTGGGGGATGGTGAGTTAAATGAAGGACAATGCTGGGAGGCGTTCCAGTTTATTTCGCACCACTGTCTGAATAATCTGACCATTTTTATCGACTGGAATAAGCAGCAGCTCGATGGGGAGCTGGATGAAATTATCTGTGCTTTTGATCTTGAAGAGAAGTTCCGCGCTTTCGGCTATGACGTCTGCAAGGTGAAGGGCGACGATATTGCCGGTCTGCTGGAGGTAGTAAAACCGCGCCCGCAGGCTACAGACCGCCCGCGCGTGGTGATCCTTGACAGTATTAAAGGGCAGGGGGTGCCGTATCTGGAACAGTTAGGCAATTCCCACCATCTGCGCCTGACGGACGAAATGACGCAGGAAATTACCCGCACCATTGAACAACTGGAGGCCGCGCATGATTAAGGTTGCACCCATCGGGGAAAAAGACAGTATTGAAATGCGTAAGGTCTACGCAGGCTTTGTCAGTGAGCAGATTGAGGCGGGTAGCGAGATCATCGCCCTTGAAGCGGATTTGATGAGTTCCATGGCGATGGACGGCGTGCATAAAAAACACCCGCAGCAGGTGATTAATTGCGGGATTATGGAAGCGAATGTGATTGGCACGGCTGCCGGACTGGCGCTCACCGGACGCAAACCTTTTGTGCACACTTTCACCGCGTTTGCCAGCCGCCGCTGTTTTGACCAGCTCTTTATGTCGCTCGATTATCAGCGCAATAACGTTAAAGTTATCGCCTCTGACTCAGGCGTTACCGCCTGCCATAACGGCGGTACACATATGTCCTTTGAAGATATGGGTATTGTGCGCGGACTGGCAAACTCCATCGTGCTGGAGGTGACCGATGCGGTGATGTTTGACAACATCCTTCATCAGCTTATGGCGCTTGATGGTTTTTACTGGGTACGCACCATCCGTAAGCAGGCAGCGAAAATTTACGCCGAGGGATCGGTCTTTACGATTGGCAAAGGCAACGTGCTGCGTGAAGGCAATGACATTACGCTCATCGCCAACGGCATTATGGTTACCGAAGCACTGAAGGCTGCGCAGATACTGGAAGTGGAAGGGGTGAGCGCTGCGGTTATTGATATGTTCACCCTTAAACCGATTGACCGCATGCTGGTGAAAAATTACGCCGAGAAAACCGGTCGCATCGTGACCTGTGAGAATCACAGTATTCATAATGGCCTCGGCTCAGCGGTGGCAGAAGTACTGGTGGAGAACAGTCCGGTTCCGATGCGTCGCGTCGGCGTTAAAGAGCGCTATGGACAGGTGGGAACGCAGGACTTTTTACAGCAGGAATATGAACTTACGGCAGAGCATATCGTGAAGGCGGCGAGAGAACTCCTGTAATATCAGCATCGCCGGGCAGGCCGCCCGGCGATGCTTTTCGATCAATGATATCCCATCAACTGCGCGCCAATTACCACCACGCTGGACATAATAAATAATAGCCCCAGCAGCGATGCGCCCACTTTAAGCCAGTGGCGGAAATCGACCCGGCACACGCCCAGCGTTGCCATCAGCGAGGCGGAGGTAGGGTAGATAATATGGCTAAAGCCGTCGCCAAACTGGAACGCCAGCACCGTCACCTGACGATTAACCCCCACCAGATCGCCGAGCGGTGCCAGCAGCGGCATGGTCAGCGCCGCCTGACCCGATCCCGAAGTGACAAAGAAGTTAAATACGGCCTGGAACAGCAGCATAAACCAGGCGGCCACGGCATTGTTCAGGCCACTGATACCCTGCGCGATAGCGTGGAGCAGGGTGTTCAGCACGCTGGCATCGCCCGCTTCGCCATTGCCGATGAGCAGTAAAATGCCTTTTGCAAAGCCTACCAGCAGCGCCGGCGCTATCATCATCCTCGCACCTTCCGTAAATGAAGATGCCATGATATTCACCGTCATACCATTCAGGCGGAAAACCACGCCAATAATGCCGATAACGACGCCCATGGTGAAAAACTGGCTGGCGATTTCAGGGATAAACCAGGCGTTAACCACGACGCCCCAGATCACCCAAATGATGACTGCCGTTAGTACCAGCAGCACCAGCCAGTCGCCGAGCGTGAAGGCGCGCTGGACGATATCCTCCTGCTTTTCGCGGAAGTAGCGGTCAGATCCATGCACTCTCGACAGGTGGGGATTTTTCTTCACTCGGGCCGCATAGCCCAGGGTAAAAACCAGCCCGATAAGCGTAGAAACCACCCAGACGACAATGCGCAGTCCGGAGCCGGAAAGCACCGGCACACCGGCGATACCCTGCGCAACCACCACGCAAAACGGGTTCATCCACGAACTTGCAAAACCAATCTGGGTCGCAATATAGGTGACCAGCACCGTGGTAATACTGTCATAGCCCAGCCGCACCATCAGCGGGGCGATAATAATGGCGAACGCCACCGCCTCCTCGCCCATGCCAAACACCGCACCGCCGAGGGAAAACAGAATAAACAGCACCGGAATAAATAACACTTCATTGCCGTGCGTATGACGGATCAGCGCCATAATGCCGTTATCAATGGTGCCGGTACGCATGACGATGCCAAACGCGCCGCCAATCACCAGCATAAACATGATAATGCCCACCGCGGTGCCGAATTTAGAGCCGGAGGTTAAGCCTTCAAAGGGAAAATTCATCAGGCCAGGGCGTTCTTCGCCGGTGGTAAAAAGCTGAACGCGGTGATACTGCGCTTCCCCCGCCCCATTGGTCAGAATACGAAATGAGTGAGGATCAACAACGTGGCGGGTTTTGGTTTGTCCATCGACCTGATACTGCACCTCCTGACTATCAAACAGGCCGACCGGAATAACCCAGGTCGCCAGACTGGTCAGGATGGCGACGAAGAAGATGATGACCAGCGTGTCGGGCATTGCCCATTTTCTGCCGGGTTGAGCATTCTGTATAGTGGACATAGCAAACTATCCCTGTTGCAAGGCAAGGGCATAAGTATGCGAATAGTGGAATAGTTATTCAATCTTGCGTTACGGATGGGCGCGAAATTCAGAATTTATAAAGGCCAGTGCTATTTTTAGCAGTTGCGGTGGCGTCGTGGGAGCGTATTTTAAAAGGTTATGCTGAAAATTGTGCATAACGACGAAAAGGAATCACCGCATGCAGTCTGCGATTCAGCTAACCCCTGAACAAACGTTTGATTTTCTCCTTAACGTTGCCATTACCCGTCCTGTGTTTCTGTGGGGCGCGCCGGGGATTGGTAAAAGTGCGCTGGTACGGCGTTTTGCCGACGAAGTGGGGATGGAGTGCGTCTCCCTGCTCGGAAGCCAGCTGGCCCCGGAAGATCTTCTCGGTATCCCGCAAATTGATGGCCAATGTTCGCGTTTTTATCCGCCCGCAAATATCGTGCGCCACAAACCCTTTGTGCTGTTTCTCGATGAACTCAACGCCTCATCGCATGAAATCCAGAAAGCATTCTATTCCCTGATCCTCGAGCAGCGTATTGGTGAATACCGCCTGCCGGAAGGCACGGTGGTCATCGGTGCCGGGAACCGGGCGAAAGACGCCGCGATTGTTAAACCAATGCCATCGGCGCTGATTAACCGTATGGTACACGTTCACTTGCGTGCCGATCATCGCCAGTGGCTGCACTGGGCGATTAACGAGGCCGGTCTCCATCCGTGGGTGGTGGAATACATCCAGCTGCGCCCGGATCAGCTCTGGAATGAACCGCCCAAACACGAGGAGCCTTTTTCCACGCCGCGTAGCTGGCATATGTTATCGGATGCACTTTTCTCCTTCGGCGAGGATATCCCGGTGGAAATGCTCGAGGCGCTGATTTACGGGCTGCTTTCCCCGGCGCACGCAGGCAGCTTCAAAGGCTTTGTTAAGCAAATCCGCCAGAAACATACGGTCACGGCGATTTTAAAAGGTGACGCGGTGTGGCCGGACGATCCTACCGATCGCGACGTGCTCTATTTTCTGGCCCAGTCATTCCGCTCCCATCTGTATAAAGAGTTGCCGGTTGACGATCAATCCCTGCGCAGCGAGCACAAACGGCTGGCGGTGCAGGCGAAAGATTGCCTGAAAACCCTGGCGCGCATTAGCGTGGAGATTGCCCAGTCGGTGATGAGCGAAGATGAAAATGGTAAAAAATTACCTGCCTGGTTTTTGATTGAGGTGGCGCGCGATCTGCCTCGTCTGGCGGCACGGGCAAAATCGTCATGAGTAAAGCGGTGCGCAATCCGGCGCTGGAGGCGTGCAAGGCGGGCATTGCCATCGTGGCGAAACATCCGCTGTTTGCACCGATGTGGTCGCGGGTGTATGAACGTTTTGACCATGACCGTACCTACGTCTCTTCGAAAGGCTGGTTAAGTATCGGCAATGATGGCTACTTGTGGCTCAACGCAAAGCGGCATGCCACGCCTGAACAGTGGGCGCGGATGATCGCCCAGGCGCTGTCGGCGCTCGGCTTTGGTCTGATCCGCGACCCTGCGCCAACGCCCGCGCTGCAATGGGAGCTGGCGGTGCTGATCGCCATGATGCGTTTTTGCGACGAACTGAAAATCGGCCCGTTGCCGGAAGAGTTACAGTCTTTTCCCTTTCCGCAGGGAAACCACGCGGACGCCGATGCGCTTTTCCGCCAGATGCAGGCAGAGGGCATCGCGGATGAACTGTATCAGTGGCATATGCGCTACTGCGGCGGTGAACAAAGCTGCTTTCATTTTTCCGCGCCGAAGAAATACTATTCTTCGCCTCCCGACTGGAAAATGCTGCTGGCCGACGGACTGAGCAATAGCGTGAGTCTGGCGCTGGAGCAGGCGGGGGGCTATCAACCTTCCGATCACAGTCAGTACAAAATGAGCGCGGCGCAGAAAGCGCGTCAGCACATTATGACGCTTTATCCGCTGTTGGGTGCGCTGGCCGCCAGTTTTGATATCGAAGAGGACGGTCAGCTTTGCAGCCAGTATGACATCGCTGTGGCAGCGATTGATGTCAGCATTGGCAAGATCTGGATTAACCCTCACGCTCGTCTGCAGCATGATGAACTGGTATTCGTCTTCGCGCATGAGCTACTGCATGCGGGGCTGAACCACGCCTCGCGCCGTCGCGGACGCGATGCTGAATTGTGGAACGTCGCCTGCGATTTTATTATTAATGACTGGCTGATCCAGATGCAGATTGGCACGCCGCCAGAACTGGGGCTGCTTTACGATCCCCAGTTCAGCATGATGTCGGCAGAAGAGATCTACGATGCGCTGGCGCAGAATATGCGTCAGTCGCGCAAGTTAATCACCCTGCGCGGGCGTGCCGGGGGCGACATCCTGACGGAAGAAAATGAAAGCCGGTTTACCGATGCCGAAGCCTGGTGTCGGCGGGCGCTGTATCAGGGGCTGGACCGCTGCCTGTACGCACCAACGCGCGGAACGCTGCCGGCAGGTCTTATCGAAGAGATCCGCAGTCTGGCCCAGCCGCCGGTTCCCTGGGATGTGGCGCTGGCGGAGTGGTTTGACGAGCATTTTCCGCCGCCGGAACAGCGGCGCAGCTACGCCCGGCCCTCGCGTCGCCAGAGCGCCACGCCCGCCATTCCTCGTCCGGCTGTAATGAAGCCCTCAGAAGAGGAGCGCCGTTCGCGGGTGTTTGGCGTCGTGCTCGACACCTCAGGCTCAATGGATCCGCAACTGCTGGGCAAAGCGCTGGGCGCGATTGCCAGCTATTCTCTGGCGCGGGAGGTTTTTGCGGTACGTTTTATTTGCTGTGACGCCAGAGCGTACGATCGCGGCTGGGTGCCGCCGGAGCAGCTTTTGCATCACTTCACCCTTCAGGGGCGCGGCGGTACCGTGCTACAGCCGGGAATAGATATGCTCAACGCGCTGGCGATGAAAGGCGATTTCCCCAAAGGCGGGCCGGTACTGGTGATCACCGACGGCTATTGTGAAGATCGGATAAGCGTGGCAATGGAACATGCGTGGTTATTACCGCAGGGGAGGCGCCTGCCTTTTGTGCCGCGCGGGAAAGTGTTTCAGTTGAGCTAACGCGTGGTCCACTGCGTCAAAAGAGCATACAGCTTCGCAGGCTCCAGCGGCTTGCGCAGCACCAGATAGCCTTCCTCCTCGGCCTCCTGCAACGTTGGCGAATTGAATTCGCCGCTGACCATCGCGCCGCTCACCTCCGGCAGACGTTCGAACAGCGCTTTAAGAACGTCAAAGCCGCTCTCACCGGATCGTAGACGCTGATCGCACAGCACGGCAAACGGCCTGAAACCTTCATCAATAATGGCGAAAGCTTCCCCGGCGGAGGCTGCACAGCGCACCGTGATCCCCCAGGTGCTCATCAAACTTTCCCACGCGGAGGTGACCAGCGGATCGTCGTCTACCACCAGGCAGGAACCGCGCAGCGGCGCATAGCGCGCGGGTGCAACCGTATTTTCCCCGGCAGGCAGGCTTTCAGGCATATTTTCGTCCCCGACGTACTGGGTAAAACGCATCCAGAACCGCGAACCTTTCCCTTCAACAGAATGCATACCGTACCTGACCTTCATCAGCTTGGCGCAGCGTGCGACGACGGCCAGCCCCAGGCCGTGACCGGCACTGTCGATTTTCCATGCCAGTTCGGGACGATAGTAAGGGGAGTAAATCTTGCCTTTCTCTTCATCGGCGATACCCACGCCGGTATCCCAGACTTCTGTCAGGCACTCCGCACCGCGCGGACGAATGGCGACCAGCACGCCACCTTGTTGTGTATAGCGCAGCGCATTTTGTATCAGGTTAATCAGCGATTGCCGCATGAGTAGCGGATCGCCCATCACGATAATACGTCGTTTGGGTCGCCAGATACGCAGGGTCAACGAACGGCTATTGGCCTCTTCACGAAACAAGGCTATCACTGAATTGAGCAGGGCACCGATATCCACCCGCGTGGTGGCAATACTGACGTTGCCGGATTCTATTTTGCTGAGATCGAGCAGCGAGTTGAACATCAGGTGTACTGAACGCACGCTTTGTTGCAGATCCAACAGTTGTGGCGTGAGGGTATCATCGCGGTTTTTGTGAATGATGGCCTCAATAAGGAAGCCCATCGCGTGTACCGGCTGACGCAGATCGTGGCTGGCAGTGGTCAGAAACTGATTTTTATCCAGCAACGCCTGTTCCGCCTCTTCTTTGGCCTGACGAAACTGTTCCGCCAGGCGGGAGCTTTGTTCTTCAAGCCGCGCCTGCTGGATGAAAAATGCATGCGACGTTAAGGCGTGACGGTAAATGGCAAAACCATACAGCAGGTTCAGCATCAACACGATGAACATAGCGTCGTTAAGCCGCCAGAGGATGCCGAGGGTTAATAGTCCCCAGGAGGCGAAGAAAAAGCGGGTGAAGGTACTGATCACCGGGGTCAAATGGGTTGCATTAGCGGCGACAATGGCGGCAATGCTGATATTAAGTAGCAGGAAAAAATCGAAATTACGCGTTTGCGGCATAATGGCATAGAGCGACGAAATACCTAACCCATGGAGAAAAGCGATATTATTAACCCGTGGCAGCCAGCGGCGTAATACGGCGTCTGCCTCATGTTCTTTGCTATCACGCAGATAATGGCGATGCCATATTCTGATGGCGACGGCGCAGAACAGGTAAACGATTATCCAGGCAATCGTCGGACCCAGTTCATCATCCAGTAAATAGAGCCAGATCGCGAAGGGAATGCCAACAAAAGGCACGGCAGAAAAGCTGAAAACCAGGCGCAGAAACGTGTTGTCGAGCATGCTGATCTGCGCACGGGAAGAAATGCCATCGTTTTGTAAATCCTGAGAAAAAATCATTGCGATGACCCGCGCTTGCTATGGAGCAGGGTAATGGCCTCAACCCGGCTATTGACGCCAATTTTTTTCAGGATATTGCTAATATGCTCTTTTACGGTAGGCTCAGAAATTGAGAGTTGTGACGCGATCCTTTTATTTGGTAAGCCGCGCATCATCATATTGATAACGTCTATCTGGCGCGGCGTTAAGTTAAATTTCCGCAGCAAATCATTGTCGTTTACTACCGCTGCTGGATCATCTATTGGAAACCATTCTTTATTTTCTTTCAGTGCCATTACCGCTCGCGCGAATTTTTCTGGCGACTCGTTTTTCAGCACAAAACCATGCCCGCCAGCATGTCGTACTTTTAACCATAGGTCGTTATTTTCATCACCACTAACAACCAACAGACGTACCTTAGGATAGCGTTCTTTTATTTCTTTAAGTAATTTCAAAGCCGTGCCGGAAGAGAGCCAAAAGTCAATAACCAATAAACGTGGGGGGCCATAGTCCAAAATATGACGGTAGCAATTATCCTCAGAGGTTACCACGCACGCCTTTTTAAATTGACAATGCGTATTGAGGAAATTGGCGATACCGCTGGCGACTAACGGATGGTCATCGACGACCAACGCATAATCCTGGTGCAAAGGTCTCTCCTTTTCACTGTGGGTCTCAGAAAAAAACTGACGAATTTTATTAATGAACCTTCCCTACTTTAGGAGGGTTTTTTTGTTTAGGAAAGAAAAATATATTATCTCAGGATGTTGGTATAAGAAAATATAAAGCCATTCAGCGTTCGCAACTGTCTGGCGAAAAAGGATAATTTATGAAAAAAGTACTCATCGCTTTAACCACTACGATGATGATAGCGGGTTGTTCCACAATGAAAACCGACCAGGCAGTTCCGTTGCTGCAAGCGGAAACAGCGAAAATGCTGGGCCTCGGTTCATCTGATGAAATTACCGTAACGAATGTGAATGGCGCGCAGCCTGATGCGCTGGGCGGGCAAAAACTTTCTTATCGGGCGACTACCGAAAAAGGGCGGATTTTTGATTGCTCATCACTGATGATGCCAGGCATTTTGGGTTCTGCGCCAACATTAAGTGCGCCAACCTGCGTGCCAATAGTCACCCATAAATAATCTGTTACGGGAACAATGTTACTGTTTCCGGCTACTATCTGGCGACGCGAGAGCAAACAATAAGCTCTCGCTGCGCTGAAGAGTAAACCTGCAAGCCTGCTTTCGCGAAATAACGGGTTAAACATCGTGGTGAACTGGTTTTTTATAACAGCGACCTTCGCGATATCACGCTAATAAAAAACGGAGAAAGCCCGTGAGTGAAAATCTGTCGCATCCGCTAGCGGTTAAAACACCGCTTTCAAAACTTTACCTCGCGTTATTCTCGGCACCCCTACTATTTTTGGCACCTGTCGACAGTGCACGCGCCGATGATGTTATTTTTGACGGCGAATCGACCGTTACTGAGTCGCTGGGCTATACCGGAAATATGTATGTAGGACGTAATCAAAGCGGAAACCTGCTTATCGATAATGGCAAAATTACCGCCTATAACATTAATATTGGCAGGGTATCTAACGGGCAGGTTTATGACAGTCTGGTAACCGTCAGAGGACCCAATGCCGAATTAAATGCGGTCAACGATCAGTATGTTTTACGTGGTGATCTGAATCTCGGACTGGCCACGTTGCGGGTCGAAGATGGCGCGCTGGCCAGCGCGAAAGAGATCGTCGTTGGCGCGAATCGGGGTTATGACAGCCACCTTATTGCGACGGGAGCTGGCTCCCGGGTTACCAGTAACTATCTCAGCGTAGGTACTGATTTAGGCGCGCGCTCCACCGTATTGATTGAAGATGGTGCGCTAATGGAGACGGCAAATCAGGCGCGCATTGGTGACGGTTTCGGGCCGGATGAAGCTGACAAAGGTAACCCAAAAGTGACGGTGACGGGCAATAACTCCCGGTGGAATGTCACCAATGCGCTCACCCTTAACGGCGATCTGGACGTACTGAACGGCGGGGCGGTGAATGTTGGCAACGTGGAAGTCAACGGTGTATCAGGATCGAGTAAAACCGCCGAATTATATATTGCCGGTGAAGGTTCACGCTTTACCAGCGGCAGCAGCGTTGCGGTGGGGGATTACGGCAATGGCGTACTTTCGGTGACCGATGGCGGGGTGTTCTCCGCAGGCAATAACGAACTGGTGCTGGGGACCACCAGTTCAGGTTCAAACCGGGGTGCGCTGATCATTGGTAGCCGGGGCAATATGGATACCGGCACTGGCTTGACTGAGCCAACGCTTGACGCAGCAGGCAGGGCAGGGGTTGTTGACGCACAAACCGCAATTAATCTGCGGGGCGGACTTTTCGGCAGCTATGTGTACTTTAACCATACTGAAGAAAATTATGAATTCAGCAACACGATGAGCGGAGAAGGCGACGTAATTAATACTGCCGGGCAGACGACGTTAAGCGGCGATCTTACGCAACTGCAGGCTAACGTCACTGCCCGTGGTGGAAAAATCACCATCGCGGGCGACATCAATACCCGTGAAGAAGACAGTCCTTTCGATGTGCAAACCCTGAGCGCTGAGAACGGAGGTACGTTGATCCTCAATGGCACCGCTGGCTCGGACGTTAGTAATGGGCTGGGTTACAGTAGCGCCGCGTCCATTAAAGACGGTGGCACGCTGGGCGGTAACGGTACCCTCGGGCAGACTGAGATTTTGGCTGGCGGCCATATCTCACCCGGTGACGGCAATATCGGCACGCTGACATTAAAGCGGTATCTCAACTTTATTGGTGAGTCGTTCTACGATGTCGACATCGCAGGCGATGGTCGCAGCGATCAACTGCTGGTGGAGGGAAAAACCACCATTAGCGATCAGGCGAAGGTGCAGGTGACCGCGCTGGATCCGCAGACCAGCTATCAAACCGGGCAAAACTATCGCATCCTGACGTCAAATGGCGGTATTGACGGCCAGTTTGCCTCGGCGATTTCCAAATCTGCCTTCCTGGATGTGGCGCTTAACCAGAGCGCGAATGCGGTTGATTTAACGATCGCGCAGAAAGACACGGGTGGTGAAAACCCCGGCGGCGGCGATCCGGGTGGTGAAAACCCCGGCGGCGGCGATCCGGGCAGTGAAAACCCCGGCGGTGGCAATCCGGGCGGTGAAAACCCCGGCGGCGGCGATCCGGGCAGTGAAAACCCCGGCGGTGGCAATCCGGGCGGTGAAAACCCCGGTAGTGGCAATCCGGGCATTTTCCAGACGGTAGCGGAAACCAGCAATCAGTGGAACACCGCTGGCGCGCTCTCCACACTGACGCAGAGCGGTCCTTCGCTGGCGCTATACAACTCGCTGTTGTTGTTGAGCGCACCAGAAGCGCGTGAGGCGTTCAACCAGCTTTCGGGGGAAGTCTATCCGTCCATGCAGTCAAACCTGATCGCGGGCAGTAACAAACTGTTCAATGTCCTGAATCAGCGTATGCTGCGCGTGTTCGATAATGATGCGCTCCCCGTACCACCGATGGCGATGTCACTGGTGCAGCCGCTGCAGGATCAAAACAATGGTGTGTGGGGCCAGACGTTTGGCTCCTGGAGCAAAAACAGCGGTGACGGTAATACCGGTAAGCTGGATGGCAACACCGCTGGCTTCCTGATAGGAGCCGATCGCAAACTGGATGACAATAACGTGCGCATCGGTGGCTATTTTGGCTACAGCCGTGGTGATTATGACGTCGACAGCCGCCGTTCCAGCATCGACAGTGATAACTACCACCTCGGCCTGTATGCGGCAGGACAGCAGGAGGCGTTCTCCTTGCGCGGCGCAGTCGGTTACACCTGGCACAAAATTGATGGCGAACGTAATGTTGATTTCAGTGGCTTCTCGGATCGCCTGAAATCGGATTACGATGCGAACTCGCTGCTGGCGTTCACCGAAGCGGCTTACCGTTTTGGTCAGCCAGAACTCAACGTCGAGCCGTTCATCAATCTGAGCTACGTTCGCCTGCACACGGATAATTTTGAGGAAAAAGGCGGTGCTGCTGCGCTGAGCGTGCGTAATGAAACCATGGACACCTTTTTGTCCACGCTGGGTGTTCGCGGTATAACCGAACTGCCGCAGAATGTCAGCCTGTATGGTTCACTCGGCTGGCAGCACGCTTATGGCGATAAAACGGCGTCATCGCGGATGGCGTTTACCGGCAGCGATACGTTTGTCACTCAGGGTAACGCGGTCGATGAGGATACGCTGGTGGGGGATGTTGGCATAAGCGTCAGGCTGTCGCGTACTGCCAGTCTGGATCTCGGCTACCAGGGGCAATATGGCTCTGATACCCGTGATAATGCGGTCAACGCTAATGTCCGCTGGTCATTCTGATCCCGCGTGAGCCGTAAAAAAAGGCCGCAACGTTTACCGTTGCGGCCTTTTTATTCTTCAGCCGTTACTGCTGCTGGGAAGACTGGATCGCGGTCAGAGCGATGGTGTAAACGATATCGTCAACCAGCGCGCCACGTGACAGGTCGTTCACCGGCTTGCGCATGCCTTGCAGCATCGGCCCGATAGAGATCAGGTCGGCAGAACGCTGTACCGCTTTGTAGGTGGTGTTACCGGTGTTCAGATCCGGGAAGATGAACACGGTCGCGCGACCGGCTACCGGAGAGTTCGGCGCTTTGGATTTCGCGACATCAGCCATTACCGCGGCGTCATACTGCAGCGGACCGTCGATCATCAGGTCAGGACGTTTTTCCTGCGCCAGACGGGTCGCTTCGCGTACTTTCTCTACATCGCTGCCTGCACCAGAGGTGCCGGTGGAGTAGGAGAGCATTGCCACGCGCGGCTCGATACCAAAGGCAATCGCGGAATCCGCAGACTGGATAGCGATTTCTGCCAGTTGTTCAGCGGTCGGGTCTGGGTTAATCGCGCAGTCACCGTACACATAAACCTGTTCCGGCAGCAGCATGAAGAACACGGAAGAGACCAGTGAGCTACCCGGCGCGGTTTTGATTAACTGCAGCGGTGGACGGATGGTGTTCGCAGTGGTATGAACGGCACCGGAAACCAGACCGTCAACTTCGTCCTGTTCCAGCATCAGCGTGCCGAGGACCACGTTATCTTCCAGCTGTTCGCGGGCAACGGCTTCGGTCATACCTTTGCTCTTACGCAGCTCAACCAGGCGAGCAACGTAGCTTTCACGAACCACTTCCGGATCGACGATTTCGATACCAGCGCCCAGTTCTACACCCTGAGCAGCGGCAACGCGGGTGATTTCATCCGGGTTACCCAGCAGCACGCAGGTGGCGATACCACGTTCGGCACAGATAGCCGCGGCTTTAACGGTACGCGGCTCGTCGCCTTCCGGCAACACCACGCGTTTGCCCGCTTTGCGTGCCAGCTCGGTCAGCTGATAGCGGAATGCCGGCGGAGACAGGCGACGGCTGCGTTCTGACGTTGCGGTCAGAGACTCAATCCAGTCGGCGTTAATGTAGCTGGCAACGTATTCCTGCACTTTCTCAATACGCTCATGGTCATCAACCGGTACTTCCAGGTTGAAGCTCTGCAGGCTCAGCGACGTCTGCCAGGTGTTAGTGTTGACCATGAATACCGGCAGGCCGGTGGCGAAAGCGCGTTCACACAGCTTGCCAACGCGCGGGTCCATTTCGTAGGCACCGGTCAGCAAGATGGCACCAATCTCAACGCCATTCATGGCGGCCAGACAGGCGGCAACCAGCACATCAGGACGGTCGGCGGAGGTTACCAGCAGTGAACCCGGACGGAAATGTTCGAGCATGTGCGGGATGCTGCGTGCGCAGAAGGTCACGGATTTCACGCGGCGGGTATTAATATCGCCTTCGTTAACGATGGTCGCATTCAGGTGACGCGCCATATCAATAGCACGCGTGGCGATCAGATCGAAACTCCACGGCACCGCGCCCAGCACTGGCAGAGAGCCGTGCAGCTGAGCCGGATCGATTTTCACGATCTGCGCTTTGGTGGAATCGTCAAAAATTTCGGACAGATCAGGACGGGTACGGCCCTGATCGTCAACTGGGGCATTCAGTTTGTTGACGATAACGCCGGTGATGCTGGCATTTTTCGCGCCGCCGAAGCTGCTGCGGGTCAGCTCAATACGCTCTTTCAGCTGTTCCGGAGTATCGGTACCCTGAGACATCACGAACACGATTTCGGCGTTCAGTGTTTTAGCGATTTCGTAGTTCAGCGACTGGGCAAACTGATGTTTACGCGTCGGCACCAGACCTTCGACCAGCACGACTTCAGCGTCTTTGCTGCTTTCGTGGTAGTTGGCGATGATCTCTTCCATCAGCACATCTTTCTGATTGCTGGAGAGCAGAGATTCAACGTGGCTCATTTTCAGCGGTTCAGCCGCTGGCAGGCCAGAGTTTGCACGCACGATAGTGGTGGTCTGGTCAGGAGCATCGCCACCGGCACGCGGTTGTGCGATAGGTTTGAACACGCTCAGGCGCACGCCTTTACGTTCCATAGCGCGGATCACGCCGAGGCTGACGCTGGTCAGGCCGACGCTGGTTCCGGTCGGGATCAGCATAATAATACGGGACACGGTTTATCCTCTTTCGTTACCACCCGGTTTGGGCGGGAGATAAAACAGCACCGCCAGCATGGGCTGGCGGTGAGGTGAATCAGGCAGTCAGACGGCTGGCGTCTTGCGCGATGACCAGTTCTTCGTTAGTTGGGATCACCACCGCAGGACGAGTGCCTTCCTTGTTGATGAAACCGGTGTTACCGAAGCGGGCAGCCAGGTTGCGCTCGTGGTCAACTTCAAAGCCCAGTACGCCCAGACGGCCCAGAGACAGTTCGCGCACCATCGCGGCATTCTCACCAATACCACCGGTGAACACAACGGCGTCCAGACGACCATCCATTAGCGCAGTGTAGGAGCCGATGTACTTCGCCAGACGGTGACAGTAAACGTCCATTGCACGTTTCGCGTCTTCTTTAGTCTGGTAGTTGTCTTCGACATAACGGCAGTCGCTGGTCACTTCGGTCAGACCCAGCAGGCCAGACTCTTTGGTCAGCATCTTGTTGATCTGTTCGATGCTCATACCCAGGGTGTCATGCAGATGGAAAATAATTGCCGGGTCGATATCACCAGAACGGGTACCCATCACCAGACCTTCCAGCGGGGTCAGACCCATAGAGGTATCAACGCATTTACCGTTGCGGATAGCAGAAACGGAACCGCCGTTACCCAGGTGGCAGGTGATGATGTTCAGTTCTTCTACCGGTTTGTTCAGCAGTTTTGCCGCTTCCTGAGTTACGTAGAAGTGGCTGGTGCCGTGTGCGCCATAACGACGAACGCCGTGTTCTTTATACAGGCTGTACGGCAGGGCGTAGAGGTAAGATTCTTCCGGCATAGTTTGATGGAACGCGGTGTCAAATACGGCCACGTTTTTATCTTTCAGATTCGGGAAGGATTTCAGCGCCTCAGCGATACCAATCAGGTGCGCCGGGTTGTGCAGCGGTGCAAAAGAGGCAGAATCTTTGATACCCTGAATAACCGACTCGTCGATCACTACGGAACGGGTGTATTTTTCGCCGCCATGAACGATGCGGTGGCCAATAGCGGTCAACTGAGCGGACAGTTCTGGTTTTTGTGCCAGAATAGTATTAACGATAAAGTTCAGCGCTTCGCTGTGAGCGGCACCTGCACCTAAAGCCGCTTCTTGTTTACCGCCGTCCATTTTCCATTTGATGCGTGCTTCCGGCAGATGGAAACATTCGGCTAAACCAGAAATGTACTCGTCACCGTTGACTGCATCAATGATTGCAAATTTCAGTGAGGAGCTACCGCAGTTCAGAACCAGTACTAACTTACTCGACATGGAAGTACCTATTTATGATACGTGGCTAAAAAAACGTCAGGAGTCTAAAGCGTAGCGCATGACGACACTGACATTTATGATTAACATCATGCTCAAATCGCTTTTCGGGCACGATGGAAGAAATTCATTTGAGTCTATGTCATTTTGCATAATTTTCAGCCAACGGCAGACTATGCGACAATTTGACAAGCCTGAGAATGTGGATTAAGGCACTCTCAGGCGGGCACAGGATACCCGATACCGGGGCCTCGTGACAAAATGTTTTGAACGATGCCGTACTCAGTTGTTGTTTTGCACAAATTTTTTAATTTTTATATGTGAAGTTGAGGTAGAGCCATGTCGACACCAGAAACCAGCCCGTCGGGATTCTTCAGCCATTTTCGTCGGGGCCAGCACTACGCAAAGACGTGGCCGATGGAAAAACGCCTCGCGCCAGTGTTTGTTGAAAATCGGGCGATCCGTGCGACACGTTTCGGGATCCGTATTATGCCGCCCGTTGCGATATTTACCCTTTGCTGGCAAATCGCGCTGGGTGGACAGCTGGGGCCTGCGGTCGCCACGGCCATCTTTGCCATCAGCCTGCCAATGCAGGGACTCTGGTGGCTGGGTAAACGATCGGTCACGCCGCTCCCTCCTTCTATTTTAAACTGGTTTTATGAAGTGCGTGGGAAACTTCAGGAAGCGGGGCAGGCGCTCGCACCTGTTGAGGGGAAACCCGATTATCAGGCATTAGCTGACACGCTTAAGCGCGCCTTCAAACAACTGGATAAAACTTTCCTGGATGATTTGTAATTACACCCCAATTACGCATATAAAAGAAGGCACATAAATAATGTGCCTCTTTTTTTAACGCCGTGAAGTGCTAAAGGAGTCAGAAATGGAAATGACCAACGCTCAACGCCTGATTTTGTCTAATCAGTACAAAATGATGACCATGCTCGACCCGGACAATGCCGAACGCTATCGTCGCCTGCAAACCATCATTGAGCGTGGCTACGGCCTGCAAATGCGCGAGCTGGATCGTGAATTCGGCCAGCTCAATGAAGAAACCTGCCGTTCCATCATCGATATTATGGAGATGTACCACGCGCTGCGCGTCTCCTGGGACAATCTCAAAGATAAAGACACCATCGACGAGCGTCGCGTAACCTTCCTCGGCTTTGATGCAGCGACCGAAGCGCGCTATCTCAGTTACGTCCGTTTTATGGTTAATACCGAAGGCCGCTACACCCATTTCGACGCGGGTACTCACGGTTTTAATGCGCAAACCCCGATGTGGGAAAAATATCAGCGCATGCTGAGCGCCTGGCATAACTGCCCGCGCCAGTATCACTTAAGCAGTAACGAGATTAACCAAATCATTAACGCCTGAGGGGGCTGCTGTGCTGTGCAAAGGATTTCTGTTTGATCTCGATGGGACGCTGGTCGATTCGCTTCCTGTGGTAGAAAGATCATGGTGTCAGTGGGCAGATCGGTTTGGTATCAGCCATGATGAAATACTGAATTATATTCATGGTAAGCAGGCGATTACCTCCCTGCGTCACTTTCTGGCGGGAAGGCCGGAAGAAGAAATTCTTGCTGAATTTACCCTTCTTGAACGCATCGAAGCCACCGACACCGACGGTATTGTCGCGCTACCGGGGGCGCTGGAACTGCTGAAGACGCTTGAGCAAAACAACATTCCGTGGGCAATCGTGACGTCAGGCTCCATCCCTGTTGCTCATGCGCGTCATAAAGCGGCAGGTTTACCGGTGCCAGAAGTGTTTATCACCGCCGAACGCGTGACGCGCGGCAAGCCGGAGCCGGATGCCTATCTGCTCGGCGCTGAGCTGCTGGGGCTGGCTCCCCAGGACTGCGTGGTGGTGGAAGATGCGGCCGCTGGCGTGCTTTCTGGCCTTGCCGCCGGATGTCGCGTGATGGCGGTAAATGTTCCTCAGGATATGCCACGACTGAATGAAGTCGATTTTAATCTCAACACGCTTGCCAACGTTATCGCTCAAAAACAACCCGATGGTACGGTCAGGGTAACCATTAACGCCTGATCTCATGATATAGCCCCGCTTCTGCGGGGCTTTTTTATGGCACTATAAGAATTCCCCTGGGCTGACAAGGATATGTTGTGAACGGTGAATTAATCTGGGTTCTCTGTCTTCTGGCGGTGGCGGTCATTCTGTTCGCCACGGGTAAAGTTCGCATGGATGCGGTAGCGCTGCTGGTGATCGTGGCGTTTATTCTGAGCGGTACGTTAACGACGGAAGAAGCGTTTTCCGGCTTCAGCGATCCGAACGTTATCCTGATAGCGGCCCTGTTTATTATTGGCGACGGGCTGGTGCGTACCGGCGTGGCGACCAGTATGGGGGCGTGGCTAATCAAAGTCGCTGGCAACAGCGAAATCAAAATGCTGGTCTACCTGATGCTCACCGTCGCCTGCCTGGGCGCATTCATGAGTTCAACGGGCGTCGTCGCCATTTTTATTCCGGTGGTGCTCAGCGTCGCCACCCGGATGCAAACCTCTCCCTCACGGCTAATGATGCCGCTAAGTTTTGCCGGGCTGATTAGCGGCATGATGACCCTGGTGGCCACGCCGCCGAATATGGTGATCAACAGCGAATTATTGCGTGCAGGCATGGACGGGTTCGGGTTCTTCAGCGTCACGCCTATTGGCGTGGTGGTGCTGGTGCTGGGCGTGATTTACATGCTGCTGATGCGCTTTATGCTGAACGGCGAAAAACAGGAACCCCTGCGGGAGGGCGGCAAACGCTCATCATTTCGCGACTTAATTAAAGCTTATCATCTGACGGGACGGGCGCGGCGGCTGGCAATACGTCCGGGTTCACCGATGATCGGGCAGCGGCTGGACGATCTTAAACTGCGCGAGCATTACGGTGCCAACGTAATTGGGGTGGAGCGCTGGCGACGCTTTCGGCGGGTCATTGTTAATGTGAACGGGGTTTCTGAATTTCGCGCCCGTGACGTCCTGCTGATTGATATGTCGGCGGCAGATGTTGATTTACGTCAGTTCTGCGGCGAGCAAATGCTGGAACCGATGATTTTGCGCGGAGAGTATTTTTCCGAACAGGCGCTGGATGTCGGCATGGCGGAAATTTCGCTGATCCCCGATTCTGAGCGAGTAGGTAAAACGGTGCGGGAGATGGCTTTTCGCACTCGCTATGGACTGAATATTGTCGGCCTGAAGCGCGACGGCGTTGCCATGGAAGGGGCAGTGGTGGATGAACCTTTGCAGGTTGGCGACATTATGCTGGTGGTGGGAAACTGGCGGCAGATAAGCCAGCTGGCACAAACCGGGCGCGATTTCGTGGTACATAACATGCCTATTGAGGAGAGCGACGCGTCTCCCGCACACAGCCAGGCCCCGCACGCGGTATTTTGTTTGATGCTGATGGTGGCTCTGATGCTGACTGACGAAATTCCCAACCCGGTGGCGGCGATTATCGCCTGCCTGCTGATGGCGAAGTTTCGCTGCATCGATGCCGCCAGCGCTTACAAAGCGATCCACTGGCCAAGCGTGATTCTGATCATCGGCATGATGCCTTTTGCGCTGGCGCTACAAAAAACCGGCGGTATCGATCTGGTGGTGAAAGGGTTGATGGAACTTGGCGGCAGCAGGGGACCGTATTTTATGCTGATCTGCCTGTTTGTCATGTGTGCGGTGATCGGATTGTTTATTTCGAACACTGCTACCGCCGTACTGATGGCCCCTATCGCGTTGGCGGCGGCCAAATCGATGGGCGTTTCGCCGTATCCATTTGCGATGATGGTGGCAATGGCCGCTTCCGCCGCCTTTATGACTCCGGTTTCTTCTCCGGTCAACACGCTGGTGCTGGGGCCGGGGAAATACAGCTTCAGCGATTTTGTTAAAATCGGCGTGCCGTTTACTGTGCTGGTGATGGTGGTTTGCGTGCTGCTTATCCCGGTGCTGTTTCCGTTCTGACTGAGGGCGGCATTGTGCGGTTTTGCCGGGTGGCGGCTTCGCCTTACCCGGCCTTGTATCCTGAACAGATAGCTGATTAGCTGTCAGCTATCTGAAACGGGAGAAGCTTGTATCCGGCCTGAAGACACCGATCTTCCGATGTAGCTTAAGCCTCCCGTTTCACCTTTCACGTCACTCAAAATCCGTACGGTAACCAGAAGCACTGACTTCGTATGTACAAGGCTGGAATGGCGTGTTGGCTCAGGTGAAAGGAGGTGTTCTGTGTGTACTCTTGGTATTGACGTCAGTAAAAATAAAATCGATCTTTGTCTGCTTGTTGCCGGCCCCGGCGGCAAAAAAAACACAAGGTTCTGAACAATGAACCCGCCGTGGCCCGCAGGGTTGTCGACTGGCTGAACGCACAAAAATGCGTTCCGGGAAGCGTGACAGTCGTGCTGGAAGCGACGGGTATCTATCATGAAAATCTGGCGTATGGCCTCCATGAGGCTGGCGTCAGAGTCTGCATGGCCAACCCACATCGTGTCCGCGAATTTGCCTGCGGGATGGATATCCTCAACAAGAATGATGCTGTCGATGCATTCGTACTGGCCTGTTATGGCGCGCTGAAACACCCGAATATCTGGGTTCCGCCTTCACCCGAAGTGCGCAAGCTGCGGGCTCTGCTGCGGCAGCGGGATGCCCTGAGAGAGGATGTGCAGCGTACGGTGAACCGGCTGGAAAAAGCGACTTCAACGTCCACACCACGGGAAGTCATCCTTTCACTGGAGCGGACGAAAAGCTGGCTGAATGACGAACTGGCCCGGATAGAAAAGCTCATAACCGATCATACGGATAACGATCCGGGGCTGAAGGCCGATCTTGATTTACTGAAATCGATCAAGGGTGTGAAAGATCAGGTCGGGCGGGAAATGCTGGCACTGCTGAAGGACGGAACGTTCAAAAGCGCCTCACAGGCGGCGGCGTATCTGGGGATCACCCCGGTAGAGAAAACATCGGGAAGCTCAGTACGTGGCAGACCGCATATGTCAAAAACAGGACCGTCAGGTGTGCGGGCCAAGTTGTACGTGGCAGCCCTGAGCGCGAGCCGCTGGAACAGGCAGGCAAAGGCTGTCTATGAAAGGCTGGTCGCGAAAGGCAAGGCAAAGAAAGCCGCGCTGGGGGCCGTCATGCGCAAGCTGGTGCATCTGTGCTTCGGCGTGTTAAAAACGCGGCTTCCCTGGGATGAAAATTATGCAGCTACCGCTTGACGTTCAAGACGGTAGCTACGGTATATTACTCAGACTTACGCCTGCAATTAAGTTTGTTTAAGGCCGCATAACGCGAGCACACCATGTAGGCCGGGTAAGCGCAGCGCCACCCGGCATCGTGTGCACCGCGTCTATGCGGTGGCCGGGTAAACACAACGTTTCCACGACGCCTGCCCTGTTACAGCGGTGAATCCTGGCTAATCTCATCCAGCGACAAATGAAAGCTCGGCACAAACACCTGCATAAAGTAATCCATCTCTTCGCTGCGGCGGGTCTCCAGCGTTTTTTCCAGCCGGCCTTTCGCCAGCAAAAATTCGTTATTACCCGCCGATAACTCTTCAAGACATTTTAAATACGCGCACAGCGCATCGGCCTGCTTGACGATGGACCGCTCTTCCTCGCTGTACTGATGCTCATCAATCAGCGGGGCAAAAATATCGCGCAGCTCCTCTGGCACCATATCCACCAGTTTTTGCTGGGCGATCTTTTCAATCGCTTTATACTCCTGGGCAATTTGCGAGTTGAAGTACTTCACTGGGGTCGGTAAATCGCCGGTCAGCACCTCGGATGCATCGTGGTACATCGCCAACAGCGCAATGCGCTCGGGGTTCAGCGTGCCGTTAAACTTGCGGTTTTTGATCGCCGCCAGCGCGTGAGCAACCATCGCAACCTGTAAACTATGCTCAGAGACGTTCTCGGTGCGCACATTGCGCATCAGCGGCCAGCGGTTGATTAACTTAAGGCGAGAGAGGTGGGCAAAGAAATGACTCTGGCTCATGGTGACCCTTTTGAACAACAACAGTAAAGGGCATTGTGCGCTGAGATGACCGCCGGATGCAAACCCCGGCGGCCAGAGAAGGCAAAATTAAAGCTGATGGTAGCCGGAAAGGAAACGGCTAAATTTGGCGAGCGACATTTCCAGTTCGTCCACGCGCGGCAGCGTCACGATACGGAAGTGATCCGGCCACGGCCAGTTAAAGGCGGAGCCTTGAACCAGCAGCACTTTTTCCTGTAACAGGAAATCGAGTACCATGCGCTGATCGTCATGAATATTAAAGCGTTTGGCATCAATTTTCGGGAACATATACAGCGCGCCTTTCGGCTTAACGCAGGAGACGCCAGGAATATCGTTAATCAGTTCCCAGGCCCGGTTGCGCTGCTCGTAAAGCCGTCCGCCTGGCAAAATAAATTCACTGATGCTTTGATAGCCGCCGAGCGCGGTCTGAATGGCGTGCTGCGCCGGAACGTTGGCGCACAGACGCATGGAGGCCAGCATCTCCAGACCTTCGATATAGCCTTTAGCGTGTTTCTTCGGTCCGTTCAACACCATCCAGCCCTGACGGAAACCCGCCACGCGGTAGGTTTTCGACAGCCCGTTAAAAGTGATGGTCAGTAGATCCGGAGCCAGCGGGGCAATAGAGTGATGCTCTGCCTCGTCGTAGAGGATCTTGTCGTAAATTTCATCAGCAAAGATAATCAAATTATGCTGACGCGCCAGTTCGACGATCTCCAGCAGCAGCTCTTTTGAATACACCGCGCCGGTTGGATTATTCGGGTTGATAATCACAATTCCGCGGGTGCGCGGGGTGATTTTGGCGCGAATGTCGTCGAGGTCCGGGAACCAGTCAGAGGATTCGTCGCAAATATAGTGCACCGCTTTACCGCTGGAGAGCGCGACAGCCGCCGTCCACAGCGGGTAATCCGGAGCCGGAACCAGCATCTCATCGCCGCTATTGAGCAGCGCCTGCATAGATTGCACAATCAGTTCAGACACACCGTTGCCGATATAAATATCCTCAACGGTGACGTCGCGCATTCCGCGCGCCTGATAGTGCTGCATAATGGCTTTACGTGCAGAATACAGCCCTTTTGAATCGCAGTAGCCCTGCGCGGTCGGCAGGTTGCGGATCACGTCGACCAGAATTTCATCGGGCGCTTCAAAACCAAAAGGGGCCGGATTACCAATGTTAAGCTTCAGAACTTTATTACCCTCTTCCTCAAGACGTTTTGCCTCTTTCAGAACCGGGCCACGAATGTCATAACAGACGTTATCTAATTTGCTGGATTTTTCAATGGGGGACATGAACCTTGACCTTTTAGCGATGAGTACCACTCCCTGCCGTGGAAGCGTCACCGAATAATGTACTCCCCATAGGGCGTTTTTTGAAGGGTCGGTAGATGAAGATTTTGCGAAATAGCGGTTTTCGCTCCGCGCATTCTTGCTGCTTTACATCACATAAACGCTATTAACCTTTAATCTAATAGCAAAGAAGGCGATTTATGCCTGAGGTTCCGCTTACGGAACTCTATTTTATGCTAAAAATGGGCAGCTAACGGGACTCATAGGCCCTCTGAGGCGAGCGCATATCTTCTGTACTGCCGGATGGTGTCATTTATTTATCCAAGCAATATATCGCTAATAAATGAAACCTCTTGTGTGAATTTGATGTTAAATATTGTTAATAAAGTATTCTCTGGATAATTAAAGGTTCTTTATTATTTATGAGTCAGCTAACCCAAATGTTAATTGAATAAAAACGAATTGATACCTTGAAAAAGATCTTTGTAAGATTATTCGTAGATGCTCTTATAACCGAAGAATTTTTCGGTTAAGATACCCGGATGAATAGTCTGGAGGCGTGCCAGTCGCGGCCATGACCTTCATGTGAAAATGCTTTATTACGTTGTTATTGCTTATGTTTCGTTTGCATTATAGTAAGGGATAACGTGCGAAATTGTCACAAACCTTATTGCACGGGAGTTTGAAGGCAGCAAGTATTTATGGCTGACGTTATCTATAAATGCTCTGCGTGAATATTCTTTCTTACTATTGCATTTCAAAATATAGCCAGGGAGCCTGCTGAGTGTTAGCAGGTATGTATTTGCAATAACGCTCGTTCAGATCCCCTGTGCAGGACAAACCTGCCGGTGGGTATAAATGGAATTGCCTGACTCTTTGAGCACAGCATCAATCCAGGCAGGTCAGTTGCGAGCAGCCTGTAAGTGGAAAAATATGATTAACGCAAATCGTCCGATAATTAATCTCGACCTCGATCTGCTGAGAACCTTTGTGGCGGTCGCCGATTGCAATACCTTTGCAGCGGCGGCTATCGCGGTTTGTCGAACTCAGTCTGCCGTCAGTCAGCAGATGCAGCGGCTCGAACAGTTGGTCGAAAAAGAGCTTTTTGTTCGTCATGGTCGTAATAAGCTGCTCACCGAACAGGGGATCCAGCTTTTAGGTTACGCACGCAAAATCCTGCGTTTTAACGATGAAGCGTGTTCCTCGCTGGTATTCAACGATTTACATGGGGAGTTGACCATCGGGGCATCCAGTGAATCTGCTGATATCCTGTTGCCGTTTTTGCTCAACCGTATTAGCTCAGCCTGGCCGCGGCTGACGCTGGATATTCGTATAAAGCACAATTCGACTCTCGTTGAAATGATGGAAGGCCAGGAAGTCGACCTGATGTTGACGACCGAGCGCCCGGCACAGTTTGCCTGCCAGATGTTACGGACCTCTCCGACGCTGTGGTATTGCGCGGCGGAATTTATGTTACAGAAATCGGAGCCGATCCCGCTGGTCATCCTCGATGAACCCAGCCCGTTTCGGGAAATGGCGATTCGCACGCTGGATGAGGCGCAAATCCCATGGCGGCTTGCCTATGTTGCCTCCACGCTGTCTGCGGTCAGGAGCGCGGTAAAAGCCGGGCTGGGCGTCACGGCGCGACCGGTTGAAATGATGGGGCCGGAGCTGCGGGTATTGGGTCGTGCCGATGGATTACCACCATTACCGGATACGGATTATCAACTGTGCTATAACCCGTACAGTACCAATGAACTGGCGCATGCTATCTTCAGAACGTTGTATGATGCTCAGCGTCCCTTGCTCAGTCCGCTAGCTACCTATGAAGGGGGAGAGAAAAACCTCGTCATTGAAGAGGATATTGACTAGCGGTTTCGCCGTTATCCAGTAACAAATTGTAAATGTAAAAATAAACCGCAGACGACAGAAAATGTCTCTGTGGTTTATTTTTTGAACAATTCTCGTCGCACACCGCAGCTGTTATTACCTGGTTTTCCCACTATTCAGGCAGTTAACTCCTTGTTTAATCATTACTGTCCAATACCCCTTCTTCTCATCAGACTATTGGCGAATGTTAAAAATTACTGCGAATTTGTTGCCTTTTTTAGGGTTGGATTAACAAAAGCGTGTCACAGATCAAGAAAATACTCCTCATTAGGGGGAGGCATTACGGCAAAATCCTGTCAAAATAGGAGGGTAATACATTTCTCTGCGCTGACGGACACGATTCAACAGCACTAAACCCTGACAATGAACCCGGTTTCTTTCAGGGGAAAAGGCACTTAATGTTAATGAAACGTGTTTGATGTGAATTAATGTGAAGAAACTTTTGTTAAAGTTGACAAAAGGTTATAGAAAGGAGTAAAAAACCACATCATTTAGCGGTTTTAATATTTTCGCAGTAAATGTATGGTTTTTTATTCCTCCCCATGAACAGATGTGGCGCTCACCTGCCGTTAAGAGCAGGGGTTTTAGTGCTACCTTTTGAGCTAAGCAATGCGTATGTCAACATCCACTGAAGTCATCGCTCATCACTGGGCATTCGCTGTATTTCTCGTCGTTGCCATCGGCCTGTGCTGCTTAATGCTGGTTGGCGGCTGGTATCTTGGCGGTCGCGCCCGTGCCAGGCACAAAAACACCCCCTTTGAATCGGGTATTGATTCGGTCGGCACCGCCCGACTGCGCCTGTCCGCCAAGTTCTACCTGGTCGCAATGTTCTTCGTTATCTTTGACGTAGAAGCCCTTTATCTCTTTGCATGGTCGACCTCAATCCGCGAAAGCGGCTGGGTAGGTTTTGCAGAAGCTGCAATTTTTATTTTAGTGCTGCTGGCTGGCCTGGTTTACCTCGTTCGTGTGCGTGCGCTGGACTGGACGCCTGTACGTTCGCGCCGTGAACTGATGAACCCGGAAACAGACCGCACTAATCGTTAACGCCAGAAGCGAGGCAATAAGATGGATTATACGCTCACCCGCATAGATCCTAACGGTGAGAACGACCGTTACCCCCTGCAAAAACAGGAGATTGTCACCGATCCCCTCGAGCAGGAAGTTAACAAAAGCGTGTACATGGGCAAGCTTGAGCATGCCCTGCATGACATGGTGAACTGGGGCCGTAAAAACTCAATCTGGCCTTACAACTTTGGCCTGTCCTGCTGCTACGTAGAAATGGTGACGTCATTCACTGCGGTGCATGACGTTGCGCGTTTTGGTGCAGAAGTTCTTCGCGCCTCGCCACGTCAGGCGGATCTCATGGTGGTGGCGGGAACCTGCTTTACCAAGATGGCCCCGGTCATTCAGCGTCTGTACGATCAGATGCTGGAGCCGAAGTGGGTCATTTCCATGGGTGCCTGTGCCAACTCTGGTGGCATGTACGATATCTACTCGGTCGTTCAGGGCGTCGATAAATTTATCCCGGTGGATGTGTATATCCCCGGCTGCCCGCCGCGTCCGGAAGCCTACATGCAGGCACTGATGCTGTTGCAGGAGTCGATTGGCAAAGAGCGTCGTCCGCTGTCATGGGTGGTCGGCGATCAGGGCGTGTACCGCGCCAACATGCAGTCGGAGCGCGAGCGTAAACGCGGCGAACGTATTGCAGTGACCAATCTGCGGACGCCTGACGAGATTTAATTTGCGCCTGTCGGCAGAGGACTACATCTTCGCATAGTAAAACAAATAGCGCGAAGCTCTGCCGGACAGTCACCACGGACCATTTGCAATGGTGAACATTATGACCGATTTAACCGCGCAAGACGCTGCATGGCAGACCCGGGACCATCTCGATGACCCGGTCATTGGCGAACTGCGCAACCGTTTTGGGCCGGATGCCTTTACCGTTCAGGCGACCCGCACCGGGATTCCCGTTGTGTGGGTTAAGCGTGAGCAGTTACTGGAAGTGGGCGATTTCTTAAAGAGACTGCCAAAACCTTACGTCATGCTGTTTGACTTACACGGCATGGACGAACGTCTTCGCACGCACCGTGACGGGTTACCCGCCGCGGATTTTTCCGTTTTCTACCACCTGATTTCCATTGAACGCAATCGCGATATCATGCTCAAGGTGGCATTGTCCGAAAACGATCTGCGCGTGCCGACGTTTACCAAACTTTTCCCTAACGCCAACTGGTACGAGCGTGAAACCTGGGAAATGTTCGGTATCGATATCGAAGGCCACCCGCACCTGACGCGCATTATGATGCCGCAGACCTGGACCGGCCACCCGCTGCGTAAAGATTATCCGGCGCGCGCCACCGAATTCGATCCGTTTGAACTGACCAAAGCCAAACAGGATCTGGAAATGGAAGCGCTGACCTTCAAGCCGGAAGACTGGGGGATGAAACGCGGTACTGAGAATGAGGACTTCATGTTCCTCAACCTCGGTCCGAACCACCCGTCCGCGCACGGTGCTTTCCGTATTATCCTTCAGCTTGATGGCGAAGAGATTGTCGACTGTGTGCCTGACATCGGCTACCACCACCGTGGCGCTGAGAAGATGGGTGAGCGTCAATCCTGGCACAGCTACATTCCGTATACCGACCGTATTGAGTACCTCGGCGGTTGCGTTAACGAAATGCCTTACGTGCTGGCGGTAGAAAAACTGGCGGGCATTAAGGTGCCGGAACGCGTTGACGTCATCCGCGTCATGCTCTCTGAGCTGTTCCGTATTAACAGCCACCTGCTGTATATCTCGACCTTTATTCAGGACGTCGGCGCGATGACGCCGGTGTTCTTTGCCTTTACCGACCGTCAGAAAATCTACGATCTGGTGGAAGCCATTACCGGCTTCCGTATGCACCCGGCATGGTTCCGCATCGGCGGCGTGGCGCACGATCTGCCGCGCGGCTGGGATCGTCTGCTGCGTGAATTCCTCGACTGGATGCCGAAACGTCTGGCGTCCTATGAGAAAGCGGCGCTGCGCAACACCATTCTCAAAGGCCGTGCTCAGGGCGTGGCCGCTTACGGTGCCAAAGAGGCGCTGGAGTGGGGCACTACTGGTGCGGGCCTGCGTGCGACCGGCATTGACTTCGACATTCGTAAGGCGCGTCCTTACTCTGGCTACGAAAACTTCGACTTTGAAGTTCCGCTCGGCGGCGGGGTTTCCGACTGCTATACCCGCGTGATGCTGAAAGTGGAAGAGCTGCGCCAGAGCCTGCGTATTCTTGAGCAGTGCCTCAATAACATGCCGGAAGGCCCGTTCAAAGCGGATCACCCGCTGACCACGCCGCCGCCGAAAGAGCGCACGCTACAACATATCGAAACCCTGATCACCCACTTCCTGCAGGTGTCGTGGGGGCCAGTCATGCCCGCCAACGAATCCTTCCAGATGATCGAGGCGACCAAGGGGATCAACAGCTACTACCTGACCAGCGACGGCAGCACCATGAGCTACCGCACCCGCGTGCGCACCCCAAGCTTTGCGCACCTGCAGCAGATCCCCTCGGCGATCCGCGGTAGCCTGGTGTCGGATCTGATCGTTTATCTGGGCAGTATCGATTTTGTTATGTCAGACGTGGACCGCTAATTATGCACGAAAATCAACAACCACAGACCGAGGCTTTTGAGCTGAGTGCGGCAGAACGTGAAGCAATTGAACATGAATTGCATCACTATGAAGATCCGCGTGCAGCGTCCATTGAAGCGCTGAAAATCGTTCAGAAGCAGCGTGGATGGGTGCCGGATGGCGCGATCTACGCCATTGCTGAAGTCTTACAAATTCCGGCCAGCGACGTGGAAGGCGTGGCGACGTTTTACAGCCAGATCTTCCGTCAGCCGGTGGGCCGTCACGTGATCCGCTACTGCGACAGCGTGGTTTGCCATATCACTGGCTATCAGGGCATTCAGGCTGCGATTGAGAAAAAACTCAATATCAAGCCGGGCCAGACCACCTTTGACGGGCGTTTCACTCTCCTGCCGACCTGCTGTCTGGGCAACTGCGACAAAGGCCCGACCATGATGATTGATGAGGACACTCACAGCCATCTGACGCCGGAGGCGATCCCCGATTTGCTGGAGCAGTATAAATGAAGAACATTATACGCACTCCCGAAACGCATCCGCTGACCTGGCGTCTGCGTGACGACAAGCAGCCGGTATGGCTGGACGAATATCAGAGCAAAAACGGCTATGAGGGCGCGCGTAAAGCGCTCTCGGGTATGGCACCTGACGATATCGTCAACGCGGTAAAAGAGTCTGGCCTGAAAGGCCGTGGCGGCGCGGGCTTTTCCACCGGCCTGAAGTGGAGCCTGATGCCGAAAGACGAATCCATGAACATCCGTTACCTGCTGTGTAACGCCGATGAAATGGAGCCGGGCACCTATAAAGACCGCCTGCTGATGGAGCAGCTGCCGCACCTGCTGGTGGAAGGCATGCTGATCTCCGCATTCGCGCTGAAAGCGTACCGCGGCTATATCTTCCTGCGCGGCGAATATATCGAAGCGGCGGAAAATTTGCGTCGCGCGATTGCCGAAGCCACCGAAGCGGGCTTGCTGGGCAAAAATATTCTCGGCACCGGTTTTGATTTCGAACTGTTCGTGCATACCGGGGCAGGGCGCTATATCTGCGGTGAAGAGACCGCGCTGATTAACTCCCTGGAAGGCCGTCGCGCCAACCCGCGTTCCAAGCCGCCGTTCCCGGCGAGCAGCGGCGTGTGGGGCAAACCGACCTGCGTGAATAACGTTGAAACCCTGTGCAATGTGCCGGCGATCCTTGCCAACGGCGTGGAGTGGTATCAGGGCATTTCAACCAGCAAAGACGCGGGCACCAAACTGATGGGCTTCTCCGGCCGGGTGAAAAATCCGGGCGTCTGGGAGCTGCCGTTTGGCACCACCGCGCGCGAAATCCTCGAAGAATATGCGGGCGGCATGCGCGACGGGTTGAAATTCAAGGCCTGGCAGCCGGGCGGCGCGGGAACCGACTTTCTCACCGAAGCACATCTTGACCTGCCGATGGAGTTTGAAAGCATCGGCAAAGCGGGCAGCCGTCTGGGTACGGCGCTGGCGATGGCGGTTGACCATGAAATTGGCATGGTGCCGCTGGTGCGCAACCTGGAAGAGTTCTTCGCCCGCGAGTCCTGCGGCTGGTGTACGCCGTGCCGCGACGGTCTGCCGTGGAGCGTAAAAATTCTGCGCGCCCTTGAGCGCGGCGAAGGCCAGCCGGGGGATATCGAGACACTTGAGCAACTGTGTCGTTTCCTCGGGCCGGGTAAAACCTTCTGTGCACATGCGCCGGGCGCGGTCGAACCGCTGCAAAGCGCGATTAAATATTTCCGCGACGAATTCGAAGCAGGCATCAAGCAGACCTTCAGCAATACCCATGTGATTGGTGGTATTCAGCCGAACCTGTTGAAAGCGCGCTGGTGAGTTAACGATTTTTAATTTGGAAGCATGCTAATGGCTACGATTCATGTAGACGGCAAAGAATATGAGGTCAACGGTGCGGACAACCTGCTACAGGCTTGTCTGTCTCACGGCCTCGATATTCCATACTTTTGCTGGCACCCGGCGCTGGGCAGCGTCGGGGCTTGCCGCCAGTGTGCGGTGAAGCAATATCAAAACGCGGAAGACACGCGTGGCCGCCTGGTCATGTCCTGTATGACGCCGGCCTCGGACGGAACGTTTATCTCCATCGATGATGAAGAAGCGAAACAGTTCCGCGAAAGCGTGGTGGAGTGGTTAATGACCAACCACCCGCACGACTGTCCGGTGTGTGAAGAGGGCGGCAACTGTCACCTTCAGGATATGACCGTAATGACGGGCCACAGCTTCCGTCGTTATCGTTTTACCAAACGTACCCACCGCAATCAGGATCTGGGGCCGTTCATTTCGCATGAAATGAACCGCTGCATCGCCTGCTACCGCTGCGTGCGTTATTACAAAGATTATGCCGACGGTCAGGATTTGGGCGTTTATGGCGCGCACGACAACGTCTACTTCGGTCGTCCGGAAGACGGCACTCTGGAAAGCGAATTCTCCGGTAACCTGGTGGAAATCTGCCCGACCGGCGTGTTCACCGATAAAACCCACTCCGAGCGTTACAACCGTAAGTGGGACATGCAGTTTGCGCCAAGCATCTGTCAGCAGTGCTCGCTGGGCTGCAATACCAGTCCGGGTGAGCGTTACGGCGAACTGCGTCGCATCGAAAACCGTTATAACGGCACCGTGAACCACTACTTCCTCTGCGACCGTGGTCGTTTTGGCTACGGTTACGTGAATCTGAAAGACCGTCCGCGTCAGCCGGTGCAGCGCCGTGGTGCGGATGTCATCACTCTCAACGCCGAACAGGCGATGCAGGGCGCGGCGGATATTCTGCGCCAGTCGAAAAAAGTGATTGGTATCGGCTCCCCACGCGCCAGCGTTGAAAGTAACTTTGCGCTGCGTGAACTGGTCGGTGCGGAAAACTTCTATACCGGCATCGCACGTGGCGAACAGCAGCGTCTGGAACTGGTACTGAAAGTGTTGCGCGAAGGCGGCATCCGTACCCCGGCGCTGCGTGAAATCGAATCTTACGATGCGGTGCTGATTCTGGGCGAAGACATCACCCAGACCGGCGCACGCGTCTCGCTGGCCGTGCGTCAGGCAGTGAAAGGTAAAGCGCGCGAAATGGCAGCGGCTCAGAAAGTCGCCGACTGGCAGATTGCTGCCATCCTCAATATCGGCCAGCGGGCGAAGCATCCGCTGTTTGTGACCAACGTCGATAACACCCGTCTGGACGACATCGCGGCATGGACCTATCGTGCTCCGGTGGAAGATCAGGCGCGCTTTGGCTTTGCTATCGCCAACGCGCTGGACAGCAACTCTCCGGCGGTAGAAGGTATCGATCGCGATCTGCAAAACAAGATTGACGTCGTGGTACAGGCCCTCGCGGGGGCGAAGAAACCGCTGATTATCTCCGGGACTAACTCGGGCAGCGCGGATGTGATCCAGGCGGCGGCCAACGTGGCGAAAGCACTCCAGGGGCGTGGCGCGGACGTGGGCATCACCATGATTGCGCGCGCGGTTAACAGCATGGGCCTCGGCATGATTGGCGGTGGCTCGCTGGACGACGCGCTGGACGAGCTGGAATCCGGCGCGGCAGACGCGGTAGTGGTACTGGAAAACGATCTGCATCGTCACGCCAGCGCTGCGCGCGTGGATGCTGCGCTTGCCAAAGCACCGCTGGTCATGGTGGTTGACCATCAGCGCACCGCCATTATGGATTATGCGCATCTGGTTCTGCCTGCGGCGAGCTTCGCCGAAAGCGACGGCACGGTCATCAACAACGAAGGCCGCGCGCAGCGCTTCTTCCAGGTTTACGATCCGGCCTATTACGACAACAGCACCATCATGCTGGAAAGCTGGCGCTGGCTGCATTCGCTGCACAGTACGGTTGAAAATCGTGAAGTGGACTGGACGCAACTTGACCATGTCATTGACGCGACCATCGCGGCGATGCCGCAACTGGCAGGCATTAAAGATGCTGCGCCGGATGCCGCGTTCCGCATTCGCGGGCAGAAACTGGCGCGTGAACCGCATCGCTACAGTGGCCGCACGGCGATGCGCGCCAACATCAACGTGCATGAACCGCGTCAGCCGCAGGATAAAGACACCATGTTCGCCTTCTCCATGGAAGGGAACAACCAGCCGTCCGCGCCGCGCTCGCAAATTCCGTTTGCGTGGGCACCGGGCTGGAACTCCCCGCAGGCGTGGAACAAATTCCAGGCCGAAGTGGGCGGACATCTGCGTCACGGCGATCCAGGCGTGCGTCTGATCGAAGCCTCCGAAACGGGTCTGGATTTCTTTGCCAGCGTACCGGAAAGCTTCCAGGCGGAAGAGGGGAAATGGCGTATCGCGCCTTACTACCATCTGTTCGGCAGCGACGAAATGTCGCAGCGTTCGCCGGTGTTCCAGCAGCGTATGCCGCAGCCTTATATTCGCCTGAATCCGGCGGATGCTGCCAAACTTGGCGTTAACGCCGGGGCCAATGTCTCCTTCAGTTATGAAGGCCAGACGGTCAGCCTGCCGGTGGTGATTGCCGAAGGATTGACGGCAGGGCAGGTGGGCTTACCGATGGGGATGCCGGGTATCGCCCCGGTACTGGCGGGCGCACGTCTTGAGGATCTGCGGGAGGCACAAGCATGAGCTGGTTAACACCGGAAGTTATTGACGTTCTGTTAAGCATCCTGAAAGCGGTTGTGATCCTGCTGGTCGTTGTGACCTGCGGCGCGTTCATGAGCTTCGGCGAACGTCGTCTGCTCGGTCTGTTCCAGAACCGTTACGGACCGAACCGCGTGGGCTGGGGCGGTTCGCTCCAGCTGGTCGCGGACATGATCAAGATGTTCTTTAAAGAAGACTGGATCCCGAAATTCTCGGACCGCGTCATCTTTACCCTGGCACCGATGATCGCCTTTACCTCGCTGCTGCTGGCCTTTGCTATTGTGCCGGTCAGCCCAAGCTGGGTGGTGGCCGACCTGAATATCGGGATTTTGTTCTTCCTGATGATGGCGGGTCTGGCGGTTTATGCGGTGCTGTTTGCCGGCTGGTCCAGTAATAACAAATACTCGCTGCTCGGTGCGATGCGTGCTTCCGCACAAACCCTGAGCTATGAAGTATTTCTGGGATTGTCGGTGATGGGCGTGGTGGCGCAGGCCGGTTCATTCAATATGACCGACATCGTTAATAACCAGGCCGACATCTGGAACGTGATCCCACAATTCTTTGGTTTTGTGACCTTTGCCATCGCGGGCGTGGCGGTCTGTCACCGTCACCCGTTTGACCAGCCGGAAGCCGAGCAGGAACTGGCCGACGGTTACCACATTGAATATTCCGGTATGAAATTCGGTCTGTTCTTTGTGGGGGAATACATCGGTATCGTTACTGTATCGGCGATGATTGTCACCCTGTTCTTCGGGGGCTGGCAGGGCCCGTTCTTACCGCCATTCATCTGGTTCGCCATCAAAACGGCGTTCTTTATGATGATGTTTATTTTGATCCGCGCATCATTACCGCGTCCACGTTATGACCAGGTAATGTCTTTCGGCTGGAAAATTTGCCTGCCGCTGACGCTGATCAACTTGCTGGTAACGGCGGCTGTCATTCTCTGGCAGGCGCAATAAGGGGCTTATAGACCATGACCTTAAAAGAATTAGTAGTGGGCTTCGGCACCCAGGTTCGCAGTATCTGGATGATCGGCCTGCACGCCTTCGCTAAACGCGAAACGCGCATGTATCCGGAAGAGCCGGTATATCTGCCGCCGCGCTACCGTGGCCGTATCGTGCTGACGCGCGATCCGGACGGTTCAGAGCGCTGCGTTGCCTGTAACCTGTGTGCGGTAGCCTGTCCGGTAGGCTGTATCTCGCTGCAAAAAGCGGAAACCAAAGATGGCCGCTGGTATCCGGAATTTTTCCGTATCAACTTCTCGCGCTGCATTTTCTGCGGACTGTGTGAAGAGGCCTGTCCGACCACGGCGATCCAGCTGACGCCGGACTTCGAGCTGGGCGAGTACAAGCGTCAGGATCTGGTGTTCGAAAAAGAGGATCTGCTGATCTCCGGTCCGGGTAAATACCCGGAATATAACTTCTACCGGATGGCAGGTATGGCAATCGACGGCAAAGATAAGGGCGAAGCGGAAAACGAAGCCAAGCCTATCGACGTCAAAGGCCTGTTACCGTAAGGAGAGGGGCAATGGAGTTCGCTTTTTATATCTGTGGCCTGGTTGCCATCCTGACGACGCTCAGAGTTGTTACGCATACCAATCCGATCCATGCGCTGCTGTATCTGATTGTGTCCCTGCTGGCGATTGCGGGGGTTTTCTTTTCCCTCGGCGCGTATTTTGCCGGGGCGCTGGAGATCATCGTTTACGCCGGCGCCATTATGGTGCTGTTCGTTTTCGTGGTGATGATGCTCAACCTGGGCGGTTCTGAAATCGAGCAGGAGCGCCAGTGGCTGAAGCCGCAAATCTGGGCAGGCCCGGCTGTGTTATCCGCGATACTGCTGGTGGTGATGATTTACGCCATTCTGCACGTTAACGATCAGGGTATCGACGGCGCGGCAATCAGCGCGAAAGCGGTCGGCATTACGCTGTTTGGCCCTTACGTTCTGGCGGTTGAACTGGCTTCTATGCTGCTGCTGGCTGGTCTGGTGGTGGCTTTCCACGTCGGGCGCGAAGATCGCGCGGGCGAGGTGCTGAGCAACCGTCCGAATGACAGCGCAAAAAGAAAAACGGAGGAGCACGCATGATCCCCTTACAACATGGGCTGATCCTTGCAGCCATTCTGTTTGTGCTGGGTTTAACCGGGCTGGTCATCCGCCGCAATCTGCTGTTTATGCTGATTGGGCTGGAGATCATGATTAACGCTTCCGCGCTGGCCTTTGTGGTGGCGGGAAGCTACTGGGGCCAGACCGATGGTCAGGTGATGTACATTCTTGCCATCAGCCTTGCGGCTGCCGAGGCGAGTATTGGCCTGGCGCTGTTGCTACAGCTCCATCGTCGCCGCCAGAATCTGAACATCGATTCAGTAAGTGAGTTGCGTGGATGAACATGCTTGCCTTAACCATTATTCTGCCATTGATTGGCTTTCTTCTGCTGGCATTCTCACGTGGACGCTGGTCTGAAAATCTCGCGGCCACGGTTGGCGTAGGGTCTATCGGCCTTGCGGCGCTGGTTACCGCGTTTGTCGGTATGGATTTCCTGAATGGCGATCGTACCCCGTTCAGCCAGCCGCTGTGGACCTGGATGTCGGTCGGTGATTTCAATATCGGTTTTAACCTCGTGCTGGACGGCCTGTCGCTGACCATGCTTTCGGTGGTAACCGGCGTCGGCTTCCTGATCCATATGTTCGCTTCCTGGTATATGCGCGGGGAAGAGGGCTACTCCCGCTTCTTCGCCTACACCAACCTGTTTATCGCCAGCATGGTCATTCTGGTGCTGTCCGATAACCTGCTGCTGATGTATCTCGGCTGGGAAGGCGTGGGCCTCTGCTCCTATCTGCTGATCGGTTTCTACTATACCGATCCGAAGAACGGCGCGGCAGCGATGAAAGCGTTCGTGGTGACGCGCGTCGGTGACGTGTTCCTCGCCTTCGCACTGTTCATTCTCTATAACGAACTGGGTACGCTGAACTTCCGCGAAATGGTCGAACTGGCACCGCAGCACTTCGCCAACGGCAGCACTACGTTGCAATGGGCGACGCTGATGCTGTTGGGCGGCGCGGTCGGTAAATCGGCACAATTGCCGTTGCAGACCTGGCTTGCTGACGCAATGGCCGGTCCGACGCCGGTCTCTGCGCTGATCCACGCCGCGACGATGGTCACTGCGGGCGTGTACCTGATCGCACGTACTCACGGCCTGTTCCTGATGACCCCGGAAATCCTGCATCTGGTTGGCATCGTTGGTGCGGTGACGCTGGTGATGGCGGGTTTTGCCGCGCTGGTACAGACCGACATCAAACGCGTGCTCGCCTACTCCACCATGAGCCAGATTGGCTACATGTTCCTGGCGTTGGGCGTTCAGGCGTGGGATGCGGCGATTTTTCACCTGATGACCCACGCGTTCTTTAAAGCGCTGCTGTTCCTGGCGTCCGGTTCGGTGATCCTGGCCTGCCACCACGAGCAGAACATCTTTAAAATGGGCGGCCTGCGTAAGTCGATTCCGCTGGTCTACCTGAGCTTCCTGATTGGTGGCGCGGCGCTGTCGGCGCTGCCGCTGATTACCGCAGGCTTCTTCAGTAAGGATGAAATCCTCGCAGGTGCGATGGCCAACGGTCATCTCAACCTGATGGTTGCCGGTCTGGTCGGGGCGTTTATGACCTCGCTCTATACCTTCCGGATGATTTTCATTGTTTTCCACGGTAAAGAACAGATCCACGCCCACGCAGGGAAGGGGATCACGCACCATCTGCCGCTGATCGTGCTGATGCTGCTGTCCACTTTCCTCGGCGCGCTGATTGTGCCGCCGTTGCAGAATGTGCTGCCGCATACCACTGAGATGGAGCACGGTCGGGTACTGACGCTGGAGATCACCTCAGGCGTGGTGGCGATTGCCGGTATTCTGATTGCTGCCTGGCTGTGGCTGGGTAAACGCACGCTGGTGACTTCAATTGCGAACAGCGCGCCGGGCCGCTTCTTCGGCACCTGGTGGTTCCATGCCTGGGGATTTGACTGGCTGTACGACAAAGTATTCGTTAAGCCGTTCCTGGGCATCGCCTGGCTTATCCGTCGCGATCCGCTGAATGCGCTGATGAACATCCCGGCTATCCTTTCCCGCTTTGCAGGTAAAGGACTGCTGTTCAGCGAGAACGGTTATCTGCGCTGGTACGTGGCGTCGATGAGCATTGGCGCAGTCGTGGTGCTGGGCCTGTTGATGGTATTGCGTTGAGTTGAGACTTTGGGATGGTCGGGCTGGGACCCGACCTGCATAGAGTAGGCCCGGTAAGCGCAGCGCCACCGGGCATCAAGTCCCACAGTCCCACGTGAGTTTTGTGAGAATTCGTTGAAATCAGGTCTCTCAGGAGACTTAAACAAGGAACAAAGATCGCCATGCTATTACCCTGGCTAATACTAATTCCCTTTATCGGCGGCTTCCTGTGCTGGCAGACCGAACGCTTCGGCGTGAAGGTGCCGCGCTGGATCGCGCTGATCACCATGGGATTGACGTTTTTGCTCTCTCTGCAACTCTGGTTGCAGGGCGGCTATTCTCTGACGCAATCCGCCGGTTTACCGCAGTGGCAGTCAGAATTTTTGCTGCCGTGGATCCCGCGTTTTGGTATCTCCATTCATCTGGCGCTGGATGGCCTGTCGCTGCTGATGGTGACCCTGACCGGTCTGCTTGGCGTACTGGCGGTGCTCTGCTCATGGCGTGAGATCGAAAAATATCAGGGCTTCTTCCATCTGAACCTGATGTGGATCCTCGGCGGCGTTATCGGCGTGTTCCTCGCCATCGACATGTTCCTGTTCTTCTTCTTCTGGGAGATGATGCTGGTGCCGATGTACTTCCTGATTGCGCTGTGGGGTCATAAAGCCTCCGACGGGAAGACGCGTATCTCCGCGGCCACCAAATTCTTCATCTATACCCAGGCCAGCGGTCTGGTCATGCTGATTGCCATTCTGGCGCTGGTATTCGTGCACTACAGCGCGACCGGCGTATGGACCTTCGATTACGAAGCGCTGCTGAAAACGCCGATGTCGCACGGTGTGGAATATCTGCTGATGCTGGGCTTCTTCATCGCCTTTGCGGTGAAAATGCCGGTGGTGCCGCTGCACGGCTGGCTGCCGGACGCGCACTCGCAGGCACCGACCGCCGGTTCTGTCGACCTCGCGGGCATCCTGCTGAAAACGGCGGCCTACGGTCTGCTGCGTTTCTCCCTGCCGCTGTTCCCGAACGCCTCGGCGGAATTTGCGCCGATTGCCATGTGGCTTGGCGTGATCGGCATTTTCTACGGCGCGTGGATGGCCTTTGCCCAGACCGATATCAAACGTCTGATTGCTTACACCTCCGTATCGCACATGGGCTTCGTGCTGATTGCGATTTACACCGGCAGCCAGCTGGCGTACCAGGGCGCGGTGATCCAGATGATTGCCCACGGGCTTTCTGCCGCCGGGATGTTCATCATCTGCGGCCAGCTTTACGAGCGTCTGCATACCCGTGACATGCGCATGATGGGCGGTCTGTGGAGCAAAATTAAATGGCTGCCAGCCATGTCGCTGTTCTTCGCGGTGGCGACGCTCGGGATGCCGGGCACCGGTAACTTCGTTGGCGAATTTATGATCCTGTTCGGCAGCTACAAGGTGGTGCCGGTCATTACGGTGATTTCGACCTTTGGACTGGTGTTTGCCTCCGTTTACTCGCTGGCGATGCTACACCGCGCATATTTCGGTAAAGCGAAAAGCGAAATCGCCGCGCAAGAACTGCCGGGAATGTCGCTGCGCGAGCTGTCTATCATTCTGCTACTGGTTGTGCTGCTGGTACTGCTGGGCCTGTGGCCTCAGCCGATTCTGGATACCTCGCATTCAGCGATGAGCAACATCCAGCAGTGGTTTGTTAATTCCGTTTCTACTACAAGGCCGTAAATCGCCATGACAATAACTCCACAACACCTGATTGCGCTGCTACCGCTGCTAATCGTCGGTCTGACGGTGGTGGTCGTGATGCTCAGCATTGCGTGGCGACGCAATCATTTTCTCAATGCCACGCTGTCGGTCATTGGGCTTAATGTCGCGTTAGTTTCGCTCTGGTTTGTTGGCCAGGCGGGCGCAATGGACGTCACGCCGCTGATGCGCGTCGATGGATATGCAATGCTTTATACCGGGCTGGTACTGCTGGCGAGCCTCGCCACCTGTACCTTTGCCTATCCGTGGCTGGAAGGCTATAACGACAATCAGGAAGAGTTCTACCTGCTGGTGCTGATCGCCGCGCTGGGCGGGATCCTGCTGGCAAACGCCAACCACCTGGCGTCGCTGTTCCTCGGTATTGAGCTGATCTCGCTGCCGCTGTTTGGCCTGGTGGGTTACGCCTTCCGTCAGAAACGCTCGCTGGAAGCCAGCATCAAATACACCATCCTCTCTGCCGCAGCCTCGTCTTTCCTGCTGTTCGGTATGGCGCTGGTGTACGCGCAGTCCGGCAACCTGTCGTTCCTCGCCATTGGTAAGAGCCTCGGCGACGGCATGCTGCACGAGCCGCTGCTGCTGGCAGGTCTTGGTCTGATGATCGTTGGCCTCGGCTTTAAACTGTCGCTGGTGCCGTTCCACCTGTGGACGCCGGATGTTTACCAGGGCGCGCCTGCGCCGGTTTCCACCTTCCTGGCGACGGCGAGCAAAATCGCTATCTTCGGCGTGGTAATGCGTCTGTTCCTCTACGCGCCGGTAGGCCATAGTGAAGCGGTACGCGTGGTGCTGGGTATTATCGCCTTTGCCTCCATCATCTTCGGTAACCTGATGGCGCTGAGCCAGACCAATATCAAACGTCTGCTCGGTTACTCTTCCATTTCCCACCTCGGCTACCTGCTGGTGGCGCTGATTGCCCTGCAAAGCGGCGAGATGTCGATGGAAGCGGTAGGCGTTTATCTGGCCGGTTATCTGTTCAGCAGCCTCGGCGCGTTTGGCGTGGTCAGCCTGATGTCCAGCCCGTACCGTGGCCCGGATGCCGATTCCCTGTTCTCCTATCGCGGTCTGTTCTGGCACCGTCCGATTCTGGCTGCGGTCATGACGGTGATGATGCTGTCGCTGGCAGGTATCCCGATGACGCTCGGCTTTATCGGTAAGTTCTACGTGCTGGCTGTCGGTGTACAGGCGCACCTATGGTGGCTGGTTGGCGCAGTGGTTGTCGGTTCCGCGATTGGTCTTTACTACTACCTGCGCGTGGCCGTGAGCCTGTACCTGAGTGCGCCGGAGAAACTGAACCGCGATGCGCCGTCGAACTGGCAGTACAGCGCGGGCGGTATCGTGGTGCTGATCTCCGCGCTGCTGGTGCTGATCCTCGGCGTCTGGCCGCAGCCGCTGATTAGTATCGTGCAGCGGGCGCTGCCGCTGATGTAAACGCGATGCAGAATAAAAAAACCGCCGAAATAGGCGGTTTTTTTATGGTCGATAACAAACCTGCCTGGCTATTGTATGCGCCGTTTTGCCGGGTGGCGGCTTCGCCTTACCCGGCCTACTAAAATGATGAATACCAACAGGTTATTCGTGATCCGTAGGCCTGTGCAAGCGCAGCGCCGCCAGTCATAATTCCACAGTATATGGATATTTCGCTTTGCGTTAAAAAGCATAAAAGCCGAAAATAAATCCATTGGTGTAATGTTTTATTCTGGATTGACCTTTTTACTAATCGCAGAGTAATAAAAATGCATCCGCCAGCAGCCGGAAAAGCTTTATTCATTTTTATCATTCATCAATAATATAAAAACCCCATCCACCACTTTTGCCATTTTCTCATAATTCAGCCGATCCGCCGTATCTCCCGGCTGGTGATATTCCGTATTGCGATAAAACGCCGTATCCGTCACCATCACCGCGCTGATGCCCTGACGCCAGTAATTCATATGATCGGAAAAGTCGATACCAGGCACCCATTCCGGGGCGTTGATGGAGTAGACGGGTAAGCCTTCGGCACCCAGCAACGCCGCTTTCATCTGGCGCACCGCGCTGATATCGTTCAGTCGTCCAATTACGGCGATGAAATCTCCGCGATCGGGATATAACGCGCTGAGTGCGGAAAAGGGATAGCGCTGACTGCCGGGCTGTGAAGCGTAATAGCCGATCATTTCCAGCGCCACCATCAGTTTTACCGGGCGCTGCACAGTGCTGGCGTGGACCGCGCTGCCCATTTCATCGCTGCGGAAAAAGGGCGGTTCCTCCGAAGCATAGGCGACCAGTTCGACGCCGGTTTTTAGCGGCGCGTGTTGCAGCAGGCGAGCCAGCTCCAGCAGACCGGCGACGCCGCTGGCATTGTCGTCCGCGCCGGGCGTGTAGTGCATAGCCTCATCATCACCTCCGGCCACGGCGTCATAATGCGCACCGATGATCATCACCGGGCCTTGCTGCGGGCCATAACGGGCGATGATATTACGGAAAGGGCCTCCCGTTATCGGCACAGCCTGTTCGCTGACCTGCGCGCCGTGTTGTTCAAACACCTGCGTAATATACTTTGCCGCGGCGTCCAGATGCTCGCGGCGATCGGCGCTGCGTGGATACAGGGTTTCGGAGAAATAGCGAACGTCTTTCTCCAGCCGTTGTGGATCGGCATGCTGCTGACTTGACGATAAGGGTGTTACCCAGGGCTGGTACAGGATAATCGCGCCGGACATGATGCTAATAAAGATAGCGAACAGGCTGAAGGATAATTTCTTTTTTAATATAGGCATTATTTATCCTGAAAATATAATTCCATTTTATATTTTTTAAAATTATGAGTTCTTCTGTTCAGGTATTATGTATTTTTTATGCAAGGGAGGGTAGGAAAATATATACTCGTCATACTTCACATTGTATATGTGAAGGCTGCGGGCTATTCGAACCATCTCAGGACTCCGTTCCGGCAGGCTGGCACAACCGCTTTTCAAAAGCACCTGAAGCGTTTTTTCCTGTAACGTGAATTAGTTGGAGTATATAAAAAGGAATTTGTATGAATAATGACAATGTATTAATAATATCTATATGTATGCTTTTACTGGGCGGCTGTAGCCAGGGCATCGTCGGCTCCGCCTCGTCAGGAGTATCAATGCAGTCGAGCGGAGGATGGCTAAGCGGTAGCGCATCCATAAAGCCGTCTCCTGTCTCCAGCGCCAGATATACCCACTACGATGAAAACCCGATCAAACAAGTAAGCCAGACACCCCTCGCCACGTTTAGCCTGGATGTAGACACTGGCAGCTACGCTAACGTGCGGCGCTTTCTGAATCAGGGGCAACTGCCGCCGCCCGACGCCGTGCGGGTAGAAGAGATGCTCAACTATTTTCCTGCCCCTCAGTTTAAAAAAGATATCAACACCTCAGAGGCCGCCAGTAAACCGATGCCATTTGCGGTCAAATACGAACTGGCTCCCTCGCCGTGGAATGCGCAGCGCACGCTGTTAAAAGTCGATGTTCAGGCAAGGGACATGAAGACCGTGGAGCTGCCGCCTGCCAATCTGGTCTTTCTCATTGACACGTCCGGCTCAATGCACTCCGCAGAACGCCTGCCGCTGATCCAGTCAGCATTAAAGCTGCTGGTTAACGACCTGCGCGCGCAGGATCACATCACCATCGTGACTTACGCGGGCGAAACTCGCGTCGCGCTTGAGTCCACGGCAGGGAATGACAAAAACGCGATTAAAGCGGCAATTGACAGCCTGAATGCTTATGGCGGTACGGGAGGAGAGGCTGGGTTACGGCTGGCTTACGAGCAGGCCGAAAAAGGGTTTATCAAAGGCGGCGTAAACCGTATTTTGCTGACTACCGACGGCGACTTTAACCTCGGTATTACCGATCCCAAAGACATCGAAGCGCTGGTGAAAAAAGAGCGCGAGAAAGGTATTACCTTATCCACGCTGGGCGTCGGCGATGACAACTTCAACGAAGCCATGATGGTAAGAATTGCTGATGTGGGTAACGGCAATTACAGCTATATAGACTCCCTCTCCGAGGCGCAAAAAGTCCTCAATGATGAAATGCATCAAACGCTGGTCACCGTTGCCAAAGATGTGAAATCGCAAATCGAATTTAATCCGCAGTGGGTGACCGAGTACCGGCAGATTGGTTATGAAAAACGTCAGCTGCGCGACGAGGATTTTAATAACGATAAAGTTGATGCTGGTGATATCGGCGCGGGTAAACACGTCACATTGTTCTTTGAACTGACGCTTAACGGGCAGAAAGCCTCTGTGGATAAACTGCGCTACGCTCAGGACAAAGCCACATCAAAACCAACAAAATCAAGCGAACTGGCGTGGATCAAACTGCGCTGGAAAGCGCCGCAGGCCAGCGAAAGTACCTTAGCCGAGTTCCCGGTCGTTATGGGAGAGATGCCAACCTTTGCTAACGCCTCAGAAGATTTTCGTTTCCGGGCTGCGGTATCGGCATACGGGCAAAAACTGCATGGTTCAGAATATCTGGCGGATACGAGCTGGCCGCAAATTATTAAATGGGGTGAACAGGCGCGCGGGGAAGATAAGCAAGGCTATCGCGCGGAGTTTAGTAAACTGGTAAAACTGGCGGAAGGCTTATCTCATTAAGCGTCAGGGGATGTCTACAGCACAGGCATCCCCTGTTACGTCAGGCGCTTTTGCGGCTGATCAGCGGTCCCTGACCGTTTGTCGCCGCGCGATCCAGCACTTCCTGAATGACCGAAGAGAGTTCGTTAATCTCAAATTTCGCCACGTAGCCGTCGGCCTGTACTTTGCGAATATGATCTTCGTTAGCGTTGCCGGACAGCGACGAGTGGATCACCACCGGAATATGTTTCAGGCGCTCATCGGTTTTGATCTTGCGGGTGAGGGTGAAGCCATCCATCTCCGGCATTTCCAGGTCGGTGAGCACCAGCGAAATTTTATCGGTCACCGGTACACCTTCATTGCGGGCTTCTTCAGCCAGCTTTTCGATTTTTTCCCATGCTTCTTTACCGGTAATATGCAGCTGCGCCGGGATTTCCATCGACTCCAGGGCTTTCGCCAGCATCATTCTCGCCACTTTTGAATCCTCCGCCACGATGGCGGTAGAGCCAGCTTTCACCTTAAATTTTTGCGTCTGTAAGTTGGTGGCGTGCAGATCGTGTTCCGCCGGAACGATGTCATACAGGATCTGTTCAACGTCGATGACCAGCGCGAGATTATTGCTGTTTTTATCCTCGTCCAGACAGGCGATGCTGGTGATATATTGACCGTTAATGGCTTTCTCGGCGGTGTGGATCTGCGTCCAGTCGAGGCGAATAATATTTTCCACCGATTCCACCGCAAAGGCCTGCACGCTGCGGGCGTACTCAGTAATCAATAAAATATTCAGACCTGTTGAGGGCTTACAGCCAGCGACGGCAGGAAGGTCGATCACCGGAATAATTTGATCGCGAATGTTGACCATTCCGAGCAGCGGCGGCTTGATCCCCGCCGGACGCGTGAAGGTCGGCATGGGGACAATCTCGCGCAGCTTAAAGACGTTAATGCCGAACAGCTCGGATTTCGCATCATGGGCGGACTCGCCAAGACGAAACAGCAGCAGTTCGAAGCGGTTCGACAGGGTCAGATTGGCCCTGTCGTCGATGTCTTTCTGAAAAGTATCCATAAAGCCCTCAGGAGGTAAGGTAAACGCGAAACCGTATTACCGGGTTATCGGCACCTTGTGGAAAAAATCGAGGGCTTTACATTCAAACCGTGACGACGACGAAATCTTCCGCCAGTTGGGTCTCAGGAAAGATGCGACGACATTCAGCCAGAAGCTCTGCGCAGCCAGCGGCATCGTAGCGGGAACTGACGTGAGTCACGACCAGCCTGCCAACCCCAGCCGCCTTTGCCAGTTCGGCGGTCTGGATCGTGGAGGAGTGACCCCGGCTATTGGCTTTTTCCGCCATAGCGTGCTCCAGCGTGGTTTCATGCACCATCAGGTCTACGCCGTCAGCGAGGCTTAACGCGGCGGGGCAGGGCGCGGTATCGCCAAAAATGGCCAGCTTTTTACCCGGCGTTGGCGCACTCAGATAATCCTGACCGTTAATCACCCGGCCATCCTCCAGGGCGACGGCAAGTCCCTGCTTGAGCTGCTGAAACAGCGGGCCGGGCGCAACGCCCTCGGCTTTCAGCGCGGCGGCATTCAGTGCGCCGGGTTTGTCGTGCTCTTCGATACGGTAGCCGTAACACTCCACCGGATGATTTAGGGCAAACGCCGTGACGGTATAGTGATCGTCGCTAAACACGTGCCCGGCGCTGATTTCTTCAATCGTCAGCGGGTAATCGGTCCACGAGCCGCTTAAGCGCAGCGCGGTTTCGACAAACTCGCGCAATCCTTTTGGTCCGTAGAGCGTGAGCGGCTGCGGGTTGCCCTGCATCGAACGGCTGCATAACAGACCGGGCAGACCGAACAGATGATCGCCGTGCAGATGGGTAATAAAGATTTTATCCAGTTTGCCAGGATGGAAAACCGTGTTAAGCAATTGATGCTGAGTAGCTTCGCCGCAGTCAAACAGCCATATGGCAGACGCGGTTGGCTGTTGCAAATTGACTAAAATCGACGTCATATTACGCGTACGGGTTGGCACCCCGGCGGACGTTCCCAAAAAAGTTAATTCCATCAATTGTTACCCTCGCCGCGTATGAAAACCTCATTATAACGCGACGATCTCAATAAGGAGCACAGCATGATTCAGTGGCAGGATCTTCATCATTCGCAGTTAACCGTTCCTCAGCTTTATGCGTTGCTCAAACTGCGCTGTGAAGTCTTTGTCGTTGAACAAAACTGTCCGTACCTGGATATTGATGATGACGATCTGGTGGGTGAGAACCGGCATCTCCTCGGCTGGCGCGATAATACGCTGGTGGCGTATGCGAGGATTCTGAAAAGTGAGAGCGAATATGACCCGGTGGTGATTGGTCGGGTGATTGTCAGCGAGGCGGTTCGCGGCGAAAAACTGGGGTATCAACTTCTCTCCAGAGCGGTGGCAAGCTGTGAGCAGCACTGGCCGCAGCATGCGTTATACCTGAGCGCGCAGGCCCATTTGCAAAATTTCTATGCCCGGTTCGGCTTCCGTCCGGTGACGGAGATTTATCTTGAGGATGATATTCCGCATATCGGCATGGCGCGTGAAGTTGACCAGGCGTAACGCAAAGTCATTGTCTATAGTTAACTGACTGGCCTTGTAAAACATGGAGAAAGCAAATGTCTTATCACTCTTATGAATCACGAATCGACGACGATCTGACTCTTCTGAGCGAGACGCTGGAGGAAGTACTGCGCTCCTCCGGGGATCCTACCGATCAGAAATACATTGAGCTGAAAGCCCGCGCCGAGCAGTCTTTGGAAGACGTTAAAAACCGCGTAAGCCAGGCGTCTGACACCTATTACTACCGGGCAAAACAAGTTGCTTACCGCGCGGATGACTATGTGCGCGAAAAACCGTGGCAGGGCGTCGGTATTGGCGCAGCGGCGGGCCTGGTACTGGGTTTGCTGCTTCGCGGCTAATTTTCTGACACTCCCTCCTCATGGGTACTGCCTTTTCCGGCAGTACCCTTTATAATTGCCGGGTTTTAAGCGGGTGGAGAAGTGCCTTTCTCTGACTGTTGAGCCTCACGATCTGCCTTACCCCTCTCTCTTAAGACCGCATGACTGGATTTATTGCCGCTTTTGTTGCAATGACTCACACAATCCCGACTCATATCAAAAATTCATCATTTTCTATTATTTATAATGTGTCGCAATATTGATAGCGGACAAATTTATGTCAGTAAGCGCATTTAACCGACGCTGGGCGACGGTCATTCTGGAAGCCTTAACGCGCCACGGCGTGCGGCATGTGTGTATCGCACCAGGCTCCCGTTCCACACCGCTGACGCTCGCGGCGGCGGCAAACCGAATGCTTATCCCGCATACCCATTTTGATGAGCGTGGGCTGGGGCATCTGGCGCTTGGGCTGGCAAAAGTCAGCGGCGAGCCGGTGGCGGTGATTGTTACCTCCGGGACGGCGGTGGCTAATCTCTATCCGGCACTCATCGAAGCGGGGCTGACCGGTGAAAAACTCATTCTTCTCACTGCCGACCGTCCACCGGAATTGATTGATTGCGGCGCAAACCAGGCAATCCGCCAGCCGGGCATGTTTGCCACTCATCCTGCACAGTCGCTATCGCTGCCTCGCCCCAGCCCGGACATTCCGGCCAGATGGCTGGTTTCCTCAATTGACAACGCGCTGGGAAACCTGCATGCAGGCGGCGTGCATATCAACTGTCCTTTTGCCGAGCCGTTATACGGCGAAATGGACGATACCGATCTGGCGTGGCAACAGGCGCTGGGCGAGTGGTGGCAGGATGAAAAGCCCTGGCTAGAGAGTACGCTAACGCTCAAGAGTGATATCCAGCGCGACTGGTTTTACTGGCGGCAGAAGCGCGGCGTTGTGATTGCCGGCCGAATGAGCGCGAGTGAGGGAAAACGGGTTGCGGAATGGGCAAACACGCTGGGCTGGCCGCTGATTGGTGATGTGCTGGCGCAAACCGGGCAGCCGCTGCCCTGCGCGGATTTGTGGCTTGGTAATTCGCAGGCGGTCAGTGAACTTCAGCAGGCGCAAATCGTGGTTCAGCTTGGCAGCAGCCTGACCGGTAAGCGGCTTTTACAGTGGCAGATGAGCTGCGAACCGGAAGAATACTGGCTGGTCGATAATCTCACCGGACGCCTGGATCCGGCGCAGCATCGCGGACGTCGACTGGTTAGCACGGTAAGCGACTGGCTGGTTAAACATCCGGCAGAAAAACGCCAGCCCTGGTGCGTGACTATTCCGCATCTGGCGCAGCAGGCATGGCAAAAAGTGCAGGCCACTCGGGAGACGTTTGGCGAAGCACAACTGGCGCACCGTATCAGCGACTATCTGCCGGAACAGGGGCAGCTTTTTGTCGGTAACAGCCTGGTGGTGCGTCTGATTGACGCGCTGGGTCAGCTTCCCGCCGGCTTCCCGGTATACAGCAATCGCGGGGCCAGCGGCATTGACGGGCTGATCGCCACCGCGGCGGGTGTCCAGCGCGCCAGCGCCAGACCGACGCTGGCGATTGTCGGCGATTTATCTGCTTTGTACGATCTCAATAGCCTGGCGCTACTGCGTCAGGTCTCAGCGCCGCTGGTGCTTATCGTGGTCAATAACAACGGCGGGCAGATATTTTCCCTGCTGCCGACCCCGGTTAACGAGCGCGAACGTTTCTACACGATGCCGCAAAACCTTCACTTTGATCATGCGGCCGCGATGTTCGGCCTCGGCTATGCGCGCGTCGATGACTGGGAAGCGCTGGAGGATGCGCTGGCGGGGGCATGGCGCACGCCTTCGGCAACCATTGTAGAGGTGGTGGTGAACAGCACCGACGGCGCGCAGACCTTGCAGCATCTTCTTGCTCAGGTAAGCCAGTTGTGAAGCTCCATGCGGTAGCGAAACGTGGGTCGGCGGCCAAGCCCTGGCTGGTTTTCCTGCACGGTTTTTCCGGGGACCACCGTGAATGGCGTGCAATCGGGGATCAGTTTCAGGATTACTCGCGCCTCTATATTGACCTGCCCGGCCATGGCGGTTCAGCGGCGCTGCGGGTTGATGATTTCGCCGACGTGGATGCGGCGCTTACCGCCACGCTAATTAGTTACAACATACTTGAAGTCTGGCTGGTGGGGTACTCGCTCGGCGGCCGCGTTGCGATGCACTGGGCTTGCCAGTCCAAATGGCCCGGATTGCGGGGCGTGGTAGTGGAGGGCGGGCATCCGGGCTTGCAGGATGACACGGCCCGTCACGATCGCTGGCTCTCAGATCAGCGCTGGGCCGGGCGCTTTCGCCACCAGCCGCTCGACGAGGTTTTTGCGCTCTGGTATCAGCAGCCCGTTTTTGCTTCACTCACCGCCACCCAGCGTGATGAACTGGTTTTACTCCGCCAGCAGAATAACGGTCCGGCGCTGGCGGACATGCTGCTGGCAACCTCGCTGGCGGTGCAGCCTGATTTACGTCCGGCGCTCCATGTCCGGGATTTTCCCTTCTGGTATCTCTGCGGCGAGCGTGATGCGAAGTTCAGGGCGATTGCTGATGAACTTAACGTGCCTTGCCACTGTATTTCTGCCGCCGGACACAATGCCCACCGGGAAGCTCCCGCTGGCGTTGCTGCCGCTCTGGCACAGTTATTGCCACTTTGATCTAAGGAAATAAGATGATTTATCCTGATGAAAACATGCTTTACGCCCCCGCTGAATGGCAGGACTGTTCGGAAGGCTACACCGATATTCGCTATCAAAAATCTGCCGATGGCATCGCCAAAATCACCATTAATCGTCCGCAGGTGCGTAATGCGTTTCGTCCGCTGACCGTTAAAGAGATGATTCAGGCGCTGGCCGATGCCCGCTACGATGACAATATCGGGGTGATCATCCTGACCGGCGAAGGCGATCAGGCTTTCTGTGCCGGTGGCGATCAGAAAGTCCGCGGTGACTACGGCGGCTATCAGGATGATTCTGGCGTTCATCATCTGAACGTACTGGATTTCCAGCGCCAGATCCGTACCTGCCCGAAACCGGTGGTGGCCATGGTGGCAGGCTATTCGATTGGCGGTGGGCACGTACTGCATATGATGTGCGATCTGACGATTGCGGCGGAAAACGCCATTTTTGGTCAGACCGGGCCGAAAGTGGGTTCTTTCGACGGCGGCTGGGGCGCATCTTACATGGCGCGTATCGTCGGGCAGAAAAAAGCGCGTGAAATCTGGTTCCTGTGTCGCCAGTACGATGCGAAACAGGCGCTGGATATGGGTCTGGTCAATACCGTGGTTCCGCTGGCGGATCTCGAAAAAGAGACCGTGCGCTGGTGTCGTGAGATGCTGCAAAACAGCCCGATGGCGCTGCGCTGCCTGAAAGCCGCGCTGAATGCTGACTGCGATGGTCAGGCCGGTTTGCAGGAGCTGGCGGGTAACGCCACTATGCTGTTCTACATGACCGAAGAAGGGCAGGAGGGACGCAACGCGTTTAATCAGAAGCGCCAGCCTGACTTCAGCAAATTCAAACGGAACCCATAATGCGTCGCGCGCAGGTCTGGCGTTGGCAGATCCCGATGGACGCGGGGGTGGTACTGCGGGAGCGGCGCTTAAAAACCCGCGACGGGCTGTTTTTATGCCTGAGTGACGGTGAGCGCGAAGGGTGGGGGGAGATCTCCCCGCTCCCCGGTTTCAGTCATGAAACGTGGGAAGAGGCGCAGGCTGAACTGCTTCAGTGGGCGCAACGCTGGCAGCAGCACGGCGATACTGACGCGCCCGTACTTCCCTCGGTAGCGTTTGGTGCCAGTTGTGCGCTGGCAGAGCTGCACGATGAACTGCCGCAGGCGGCGGACTATCGCGCTGCGCCGCTGTGCACTGGCGATCCAGATGAGCTTCTGCCGGTGCTGGCAGCGATGCCCGGTGAGAAAGTGGCGAAGGTGAAAGTCGGTTTGTATGAGGCTGTGCGTGACGGCATGGTGGTCAACCTGCTGCTGGAAGCCATTCCCGATCTGCAACTTCGACTTGACGCTAATCGCGCCTGGACGCCGCTCAAAGCGCAGCAGTTTGCTAAATACGTTAACCCTGCCTGGCGCGACCGCATTGCCTTTCTTGAGGAGCCGTGCAAAACCCGCGAAGACTCCCGTGCTTTTGCCCGCGAAACCGGCATTGGCATTGCCTGGGATGAAAGCCTGCGCGAGGCGGATTTTGTGTTCGCTGCGGAACCTGGACTGCGGGCGGTCGTCATTAAGCCGACATTAACCGGCAGTCTGCAAAAGGTGCGTGAGCAGGTCAACGCGGCGCACGCGCTGGGATTGACGGCGGTGATCAGTTCGTCGATTGAATCCAGCTTAGGGCTGACTCAGCTGGCACGCCTTGCCGCCTGGCTGACGCCGCAGACTATTCCCGGTCTCGATACCCTGAGTCTGATGCAGTCACAATTGCTTCGCCGTTGGCCCGGTAGCCCGTTACCGTGCCTGGATCAACGTGCGCTGGAGTCGCTGCTATGATCTTTACCGACTGGCCGTGGCGGCACTGGCGGCGGCTGCGGGGCGAGGCGCAGGCGCTGCGTCTCGACAACCAGATGTTAAGCTGGAACACGCTATGCATTCGTATTGACGCGCTGGCGGCAGGCTTTGCGGCGCAGGGCGTGCGCGAGGGCGATGGCGTGATGTTACGCGGGACGAATCATCCCGATGTGCTCTTGTCATGGCTGGCACTATTGCAGTGCGGTGCGAGGGTGCTGCCACTAAACCCGCAGTTACCTCAGCCGTTGCTGGAGCAACTGTTGCCCCGGCTGACGTTGCATCATGCGCTGGACGCGGAAAGCGATCGGCATTTTCCCGGTCTCACGGCGTTAATACTGAAAGAAACCGAAGGAGAATATGCCGTCGCCTGGCAGCCTCAGCGTCTGGCCTCAATGACCTTAACCTCCGGCTCAACGGGCCTGCCGAAAGCGGCGGTGCATACTTGCGAGGCGCATCTTGCCAGCGCCGAAGGCGTGCTGGCGATGATCCCCTTTACGCCTGAAGATGACTGGCTGCTTTCGCTACCCCTGTTTCACGTCTCCGGGCAGGGCATACTCTGGCGCTGGTTACGGGCGGGGGCGCGGCTGACGGTGCGCGTGAAGCAGCCGCTGGAGCAGGCGCTTGAAGGATGTACTCATGCTTCCCTGGTGCCGACGCAACTCTGGCGGCTGTTAGAGAACGATGGCCGCATCGCGCTGAAAGCCGTATTGTTAGGCGGGGCAGCGATCCCGGTTGAATTGACCCGCAAAGCGCAGCAGCGTGGCATCCGTAGCTGGTGCGGCTATGGGCTGACGGAATTCGCCTCAACGGTTTGCGCAAAAGAAGCGGACGGCCTGGCCGATGTCGGTACGCCATTGCCGGGACGAGAGATGCAACTGGTCAACGGCGAAGTCTGGCTGCGCGCTGCCAGTATGGCTAACGGCTACTGGCGTGACGGAAACGTATTGCCGCTGGTAAACGACCGGGGCTGGTTTGCCACCCGCGACCGCGGCGAGCTGCGTGACGGCAGGTTAACTATTCTCGGCAGGCTGGATAATCTCTTTTTCAGCGGCGGGGAGGGCGTTCAGCCGGAAGAGGTGGAACGGATTATCGCCGCGCACCCGCAGGTGATGCAGGTATTCGTGGTGCCTGTCGCGGACCCGGAATTTGGCCAACGCCCGGTGGCGGTGGTGGAGAGCGATACGCCGCTGAATAGCGCGCAGTTATCCCTGTGGGTTAAAGACAAACTCGCCGGTTTCCAGCAGCCGGTACGCTGGCTGCCCTTGCCTGAAACGCTTAAAACTGGCGGGATCAAAATCTCCCGGCAGGCATTGCAGGCGTGGGTAGCAGGGCAATAAGCAGACGAGGCTGAGGTTTTTGGCAGAGTGTTAAACGACGCACCAGTGCACAACATGCCCGGCGGCGCTGCGCTTGCACGGGCCTACGGGTTACGTGCAACTCGTTGATATAATGGATTTTGTAGATACTGTTATAGCCCGCAAGTTTTTTTTATCTTCCGGTTTCCCGGATTACAGGCATGACAACCACAGCGCCGTCAGGCGCTGTTTTTTCCTTTCACGACCCGGTTAAGCCGCTACCGGTGCATGCCTGGACGCGTCGAACGACTCGCCCGATTTCAGCACACCGTAGGCCACCTGCGCCAGTTTACGCATCATCGCCCCGATGATGACTTTTCCCCGTTTGCCGTTAGCCGCCAGACGGTCACGGAACGCCCGCCCCCAGGTCGTTTTGCTTACTGCCACCATCGCCGGCATGTACAGCGCCCTGCGAAGCGACACATGGCCCGCCTTACTCATCCGCCCTGCGCCGCGCACGCTGCTCCCTGATTCATGATGGCGGGGCGTCAGTCCCGCGAAGGCCGCGAACTGTCTCGCTCCGCCGAACCGGTTTTCCAGACCGATGTACGCCAGCAGCACCGCTGACGTCTTTTCCCCGATACCCGGGATACTTTCCAGCAGCTTCCTGCGGTGCTTCATATCCGGGTCATCATCCGTCAGGTCCTTTATCTGTTTTTCAAGACGTTTCAGTTCGGCATCAAGCCACAGAAGATGCGCGTCAATACTCGGCATCTGAACGTCCCGCGCTGTCTCCAGCCGGTTAAGCTCCTGGGTGTGCATGTCCGTCAGCGACTGATGGCGCAGCACCAGTGCCCGCAGCGCCCGTTCAACCGGATGAGGCGCCTGCCATGCAGCAGGCCGCTTCTGGCGGCAGAACTCTGCCAGCATCCGGGCGTCGACGGCGTCCGTTTTGCTGCGCAGTCCCTCGCTCTGTGCGAAGGCTTTACCGCGGGCGGGATTGATGACCGATACCGTGAACCCCGCATCGCTGAGATGCGCGGCGGCGTCTTCCATGTACGTACTGGTGGCTTCCATACAGATATGTGCAGGCGCAGCCTGATGGCTGTTCAGCCAGCGGACCAGCTCATCGTGGCCCTTCGGGGTGTTGGCAAACTTTTTACTGCGGTGACGGCCATCGGGCCGCAGCACATCAACATCCAGCTTCGCTTTAGAGACGTCGATACCAATAAAATGCAGTTCCTGTTCCATAGTGAGACCAACCTTGTGAATGCGGATTACCGGGAAAACCGGTCCATGATACTGTCCGGTTTGTCACCTGTGGAGAAGGGCAGTCCGCTGCATAGATCTACAAAACAGGCTTTGAGCCTGAGGCCGGGTCCGGCATGCGGACTGCATGGCAGGGAGAACTGGCCGGCTCTCTCTGCTCAGAAAGGATAATACAAGGCCGGGTAAGGCGAAGCCGCCACCCGGCAATGCGGTGAGAATGTCAGCCCATTGATATGGCAGGATCTGGTAGGCCGGGTAAGGCGAAGCCGCCACCCGGCAATGCGGTGACAATGCCAGCCCGTTGATATGGCAGGATTTTACAGGCCGGGCAAGCGCAGCGCCGCCCGGCATAAAGCCCCTTCAGGTGATTATTTTGCTTCCTTCAATGCCGCCAACGCCGCCGCCACGCCTGCGCCGTACTCCGGATGAACTTCACTGAACAACCCAATCTGCCGCTGCTGAATAAACTCCGGCACGTCTTTCATATCCCCGGCGATGCGGGCGAACATCCGCTGATGCTCCTCTTCGCTCAGCAACTCATACAGCTTACGCGGCTGGCTGAAGTAGTCGGTATCCTCACGGTGATTCCAGTGATCCGCTGCGCCTTCCAGGCTTAACGGCGGTTCGCTGTAATCCGGCTGCTCCTGGAACACGCCAAAGCTGTTCGGTTCGTAGGTTGGACCGTTGCCGCTGTTGCCATCCACGCGCATCGCGCCATCGCGATGGTAATTATGGAACGGGCAGCGCGGGGCATTCACCGGGATCTGATGGTGATTGACGCCGAGACGGTAGCGGTGTGCATCGCCATAGGAGAACAGACGACCCTGCAACATGCGGTCCGGAGAGAAACCAATGCCTGGCACCACGTTAGCGGGCGACATCGCCACCTGTTCCACCTCGGCAAAATAGTTATCCGGGTTACGGTTCAGCTCCAGCACGCCGACTTCAATCAACGGATAATCCCCATGCGGCCAGACTTTCGTCAGATCGAACGGGTTATAAGGCACTTTCGACGCCTCGGCTTCCGGCATGATCTGCACGTAAAATGTCCAGCGCGGGAAATCACCTTTCTCAATGGAGTCAAACAAATCACGCTGCGAGCTTTCCCGGTCTTCCGCCACCAGCCGTTTGGCTTCATCATCCATCAGGTTGGCAATTCCCTGCTGGGATTTCAGGTGGAACTTAACCCAGAAGCGTTCGTTGTTATCATTAATAAAACTAAACGTATGGCTACCAAAACCATGCATCGTACGATACGAGAAGGGCAGACCGCGATCGCTGAAATCGATGGTCAACTGATGCAGCGATTCCGGCAAATGCGAAAAGAAATCCCATTTATAGGTCGGATTGCGCAGGTTGGTGCGCGGCTCGCGTTTCACTACGTGATTCAGGTCCGGAAACTTCAGCGGATCGCGCAGGTAAAACACTGGGGTGTTATTACCGACCAAATCCCAGTTACCTTCCTCGGTATAAAATTTAATCGAGAAACCACGAATATCACGTTCGGCATCCGCCGCGCCGCGCTCGCCTGCGACGGTGGAGAAGCGTAAAAACAGATCGGTTTTTTTACCGACGGCGGAAAAAATGTTAGCGCGTGTGTAGTGAGTAATATCCTGGGTGACGGTAAACGTACCATACGCGCCAGAGCCTTTGGCGTGCATACGACGTTCCGGGATCACCTCACGATCAAAGTGGGCCAGCTTTTCCAGAAACCAGACGTCCTGTAACAGCATGGGACCGCGCGGACCGGCAGTGGCGACGTTATTATTATGCGCAACAGGTGCGCCAGCGGAAGTAGTTAATCCTTTTTTGCTCATCTTTATCTCCCAACATACCCGTTATATCCCGAACTGCATAAGGTCCGTTCACCCAGGTGCATTGTTAGCTATGCGCCCGAGATTTATTTACTTGCTGACTTTCTGCAATCCGAATTATTCAGGGTATAAATGTTAAAAAAATATTTAATTTCCGTTTAATTTAAGAAATTAATTTAGAGCATATTTGTAAGCAAAATATTGATCTCACGCAATTTGTCTCTCGCTATTACAGCCATACCTTTCGCCTCTCAATACACCGGCAATGCTGGCTTACATTTATTGTCGGCGATAGCGTTTTTCGTGCATTGTTTCTCTCTGATTCGGTTGTACAATCCCGGCGTTTTCGGGATGTTTACTTTGCATTTGTGGGAAGCAATAAAATGAAAAAAAGAATTCTGGTGGGAGTCTGTGGACTTCTTTTCGTTTCTGCTGCTGCCAATGCGCTCAGCATCAGTGGGCAAGCCGGTGAAGATTACATCAATATCGGCATAGGGTTGGGTACCGAGTCTACCGGCCTGGCCATGTCCGGCAACTGGGCGCATAACGACGATGACGGCGATATCGCTGGTCTCGGCTTAGGTTTAAATCTTCCGCTGGGGCCGTTTATGGCGACTGCCGGAGGAAAGGGCGTTTACCTTAGCCCGCAGCAAGGCGATGAGGGTTATGCAGCGGCGGTTGGCGGCGGCCTGCAGTGGAAAATTGGCGATCGTTTCCGCCTGTTTGGCGAGTATTACTACTCTCCTGACTCGCTCTCGAGCGGGGTGAAAGATTACCAGGAAGCCAACGCGGGTGCGCGCATGACCATCATGCGCCCGTTAAGCGTTGAAGCGGGTTATCGCTACATCAACCTGACTGGTAAAGATGGCGACCGCGACAGCGCGGTGGCTGACGGTCCTTACGTCGGCGTGAACGCCAGCTTCTGATCCCCACGGTGCGGTAAATCGCCGCACCGCTTTTTTCCCCTCCGCATGCGTTATAGTTAATCGTCCTCTTTTGCTGGAGAAAATGATGATAAATGTGGAGATGCTATCCACGGGTGACGAAGTTCTGCACGGGCAGATCGTCGATACCAACGCCGCCTGGCTTGCCGATTTTTTATTTACTCAGGGATTCCCGCTTTCTCGCCGCAATACGGTTGGTGATAATCTGCACGATTTAGTCGCCATCCTGCGCGAGCGCAGCGAACATGCAGATGTGCTGATCGTTAATGGTGGACTGGGGCCGACCAGTGACGATTTAAGCGCCTTAGCCGCCGCCACGGCGAAAGGTGAAGCACTGGTGCTGCATGAAGCGTGGCTGGCGCAAATGGAGCGCTTTTTTAGCGAACGTGGACGCGTCATGGCTCCCAGCAACCGTAAGCAGGCCGAAATTCCGGCCAGCGCCGAGCTGGTGGATAACCCCGTCGGCACCGCCTGTGGATTTGCCCTTGAGCTTAACCGCTGCCTGATTTTCTTCACCCCCGGCGTGCCGTCGGAATTTAAAGTGATGGTCGAGCAGCAGATCCTGCCGCGTTTACAGAAACGCTATGCCCACGTCGAACCACCGCTGTGCCTGCGCCTCACCACCTTTGGCCGTTCAGAAAGCGATTTAGCGCAAAGCCTCGATCCGCTGGTACTGCCACCGGGTGTGACTATGGGCTACCGTTCTTCGATGCCGATTATTGAGCTGAAGCTGACCGGTCCTGCCGCGCAGCGCGACGCGATGCTGGCCCTGTGGCCGGAGGTGAAGCGCGTCGCCGGGGAGAGTCTGATTTTTGAAGGTACCGACGGGTTGCCGACGGAGATCGCCCGCCAGCTTCAGGCGCGACAGCTCAGTCTGACCCTCAGCGAACAATTTACCGCCGGTCTGGTGGCGCTACAGCTTTCGCGCGCCGGAGCGCCGTTGCTGGCCTCGGAGGTGATCCCAGCCCAGGAAGAGACGCTGGCGCAGACCGCACGCTGGGTGAGGGAACGTCGCCGCAGCCACTTTGCCGGGCTGGCGCTGGCAGTGACCGGGCTGGAGTCCGATCACCTGAATTTTGCGCTTTCCACCCCGGATGGCACGTGGGCGCTACGCGTGAAGTTCAGTGCCACCCGTCATTCCCTCCAGGTCCGCCAGGAGGTCTCTGCGATGATGGCGCTAAATATGCTGCGCCGCTGGCTGGCGGGTAAACCGATTGCCAGCGAACACGGCTGGATTAACGTGGTGGAGTCGCTGGCGCTGTAGGCACTTCTGCTAACGTGGCGTTGTTACCCATCCAGCGCTTTCGCCAGTAACGTAATGGGATGTTCACAGCGTTTGCTGGTGGACATCTCGATTTGCCATTTGCAGGTTTCACAGTCCGTTACCACCAGATCCGCGCCGCTCTCTTCAATTTGCTGAAATAGCGGCGCGCCTATTGCCTGCGATGTTGGATAATTCTCCTTCTTGAAGCCGTAAGTGCCGGCAATGCCGCAGCACTGTGAATCCAGCACCGTTAATTCCAGCCCTGGGATCAGGCGCAGCAGTTCAAGCGTATACAGCGTCCAGCCCATTTTTTCCATATGACACGGCGTGTGATACACCACCTTCAGCGGCAGCGTTTTTAACGGCAGCCTTTGCCCCGCATCCAGTTTGCGCCATAGCCAGCGGGTAGCCAGCTCAATATGTTCGCGCAACCCGCTATTATCCACGTCCAGCACCTGCGGATACTCATCGCGCAGGGCGAAAGTGCAGGTGGAAGAGGTCGCGATAACCGGAATACCTTTCCCACTAATGGCTTCCCGTAACGACGCTACATTGCTGACCGCTTGTTTGCGCGCCTTATCGGTAAAACCGTTAGCGATTAACGGCACGCCGCAGCATTTTTCTTTACTCAGTAGTTGTACGCCGGTGCCCATCGCATTGAGCACGCGAATGAGATCTTTGCCCAACTGCGGATGGTTGTAATTCACAAAGCAACCGTGGAAGAAGGCGACCTGATCGTGGTACTGCGCCTGCTGTGCCGCCACGCTCCGGTACCAGCGGCGAAACGTGCCAAAGGAGTATTTTGGCAGCGTGCGGCGATGGTCAATTTTTAACGCGTGATCCAGCAGTTGACGCACCGGCTTCAGCGAGGTTGCGGCGTTAACCACCGGCGCAAACGGCGTGGACACGCTGCCCAGCAAATCAGTATGGCTCAGAATAATATTCCGTAACGAGGGGCGAGCGGTATCGTAGCGGGCGCGAGCCTGCTGGATAATATCGCCAATCTTCACGTCCGACGGGCAGGCCACCTCGCAGCGTTTGCAGTTGATGCAATATTTCAGCGCCTCGTCATACAGCGCGCCATCTTTCAGACGCAGCCGTTCGCCGTCCGGCCCGGCCTGTTTCGGGCCGGGATAGCGCGGGTTGACGCGGCTCACCGGGCAGGCAGTGGTACAAACCGTGCATTTTATGCAGCTTTCAAAACGCGTGTCGCTCATGACTGACCTCCGGCAAGCGCGATAATGCGCTGGGCGGCAAATAGCGCGGTAACGGCTGAGACGCCGCCGCCGCAACCCTGGGCAATCGGATCGAATCCGCCAAGTACCGCGCCGACCGCGAAAACATTGGTAAGGGTTTCACCCTCCACTTGCGGACGCAGGCGACTATCGACCTTCACGCCAAATTGTTGCCACGGTTGAGGGGCGAAAAAATCATGCGCGTACCAGTCGACGCGGGTGGCGGTTTGCCGGACCTCAAGCCCTAAAACAGGTTCACGAATGCCGTTGCGTTCGGCCACCAGGCCATTGCTGAAAAAGCTGCCGCTGGCAAGGACCACAAAACGTGGGCGCAGCGGAATATCCGCATGATGACGGGTCCAGACATCGCTCACCCTCCCTTCGCACAGCGTGACCCGCCTAACCTCGTCACCAGGCAGCCAGGTGCCGCCGGATTTGACGAACTGACGCTGTAGCTGACGATGCAGACGCAGGCCAGGGACCGACGGCGGCAATGTTGGCAATAAATGCAGCGAACAGGGGAGCCGTTGGTTTAACCACTCGCAAAGGCGATGATCTTCCAGGCCAAAGCAGGCGGGCATCAATAGCGCGTCGCAGCGCAGCGCCAGCGGCAGGAGGGCCTGATAAAGCTGCGGCCAGTGCGCTTCATCGTCCAGCACGCGGGCGATAGTGACGGCGCGAAATTCCGTGGGATTGTCGCGCAGCACATCCAGTTCGGGCAGGTCGATTTCGGCGACCTCCACCTCTGACCCGTATTCGCGCAGCGAGGCGGCTGCCAGATGGGGCTGGAAATCCATCATGCCGCTAATGCCTGTCACGCAAATTCGCCGGACAGGCAGCGGCGCAACAGGAACCTCTTGCGGGCTAAGCCAGGCGCTGCGCAGTGTGCCGAGCGGCGTCACGCGGGAGTGATTGCGGCTGAGATTTCCCTGCATTAACGCCCCGCATTCCGCCAGCAGGTGCTGCGTTTGTTGGGCCAGTGTAAGCACCGTTTCCACCCCCAGCAGCGAATATGGATGGTCGGGGGCCATCGTGCCGATCCTCTCCAGCCCCGTGCGAATGTCAGTCACTGGCGTGCCATCCGGCAGGACGCTTAACAGATCGAGCGATCCGGAGGAGAAGGCGAGGGCGCTTTGCCCCCGGCTGACAATCGCGCAGCGCAGACCTGCGTTCTGTAATCGCAGCCCGCACAACAGGCCCGCCAGACCGCCGCCGATAATCACCGCATCAAATCTCATGTTTTTGCTCCTTCTCAAGCCCGCACAGGCCCTGATAAACCCAGCGCGTGAATTCACTTTCGCGCAGCGCATCGCCCCACGCGACGGGCTGGACGCCTTTCCAGCGTTCGTTAAGAAAGTCGGAAAGCTGGCGCAATGACTGGGCTGACGTGGTGACGTTAAACCGCTGGAGCAGCCCCGCGGCGCGGCAGGCGCACAGTTCGCCCTGGCAGGTGCCCATGCCGACGCGGGTGCGACGGCGCAGATCGAGCAGGCTGTTGACCGCCAGATTTTCCACCGCATACTGGACTTCCCCGGCGGTCACAGCTTCACATTCGCACACCAGGCTGCGGTGCAGGCGGCCTTCGCCCAGCCAGGAAGGCGTGCGGTCGCCGTGACGGTACACCGCTGAGCCGCGCAGCGGTGCAGGAAGGGAGATCATGCGTTGCAGCGTGTGTTCCACCGGCCCCTGCGATCCGGGCAGCGGCGTGCTGGCGGTGGTGCAGGGCTGGTGATTTCCCAGCTTGCGGCACACGGCGTCGGTTGCCCATTCCGCCATCAGCCGGTAGGTCATCAGTTTGCCGCCGGTGATCGTAATAAAGCCTTCCATGCCGTCGCGGCTGGCGTGATCGAAGAGAACAATGCCCCGGCTGACGTTACGCCCGCTCGGATCGTCATCGCTGGCGACCAGCGGACGCACCCCGGCATAGGCGCGTAAAATACGGGTCTGCGCCATAATCGGCGACAGCTTTTCCCCCTCGCGCAGCAGAATATCCACTTCCTCTGCCGTCACCCGATTCTGGTCAATCTCAGCGTAATCAATATGCAGGGAGGTGGTGCCAATCAGCGAAATGGTATCGCCAGGAACCAGAATATCGGCGTCGGAGGGTTTGCGGCAGCGGTTGATCACGTGCTGATTAATACGATGATCGAGGATCAGCAGCGATCCTTTGGCCGGAAACATGCGAATGCTCAGGTCGGCATACTCCGCGATGCGCTGGCCCCAAATCCCTGCCGCGTTGACCACCACCGGGGCATGAAGCGTCTGCGCTTCGCCGGTCAGATGGTTAATGACATGCACGCCGCACACCGTTGCGCCGTTGCGCACCAGCCCGGTGACTTCGTGGGCGGTAAGAATGGTGGCACCGTGCTCGCGGGCATCCAGCATATTGGCGGCGGTCAGGCGGAAGGGATCGAGGGTGCCGTCCGGCACTCTGACTGCGCCTGTTAAGTGTGGGTTAACCGCGGGTTCAATCCGCCGGGCCAGGGCTGGGTCGATAATCTCCGCGCGAATGCCGGCAGTTGCGCAGGCGCTGACAAAGGTTGCCTGAAATGACAACTCATCCTCCGGCAGGGTAATAAACAGGCCATCGGTAGGTTCAACGCAGTGGCGGGCGATGCGTTTGAGGATCTGATTTTCACTGATGCATTCGCGCGCCGATTCGCCATCGGTCACCGCATAACGTGCCCCGCTGTGCAGCAATCCATGATTGCGCCCCGTGGCACCCGTCGCGATATCATGACGTTCCACAAGCGTAACCCGCAGCCCGCGCAGGGCGCAGTCGCGCGCGATACCGGCACCCGTGGCTCCGCCACCAATGACAATCACATCACTTTCCTGCGCTAACGGTGCCTTCATCGTGTTCCCCTTACTGTTCGTTTATTAACATTTAGCCATATAAAACGCAGGGAATGTTTGATTTCGAGCACATTCGCGCATTTTACGAAGATGAAATGTGACGCCATGCGCCTTTCTGAACATTTGTTATAAAAATGTAACAATCTGTGCTTTACTTCAGCGTGTGGTTTCCCATTTTTTAACTTGCTGAACACACCTGAAGCAGACCTTCTGCTTTTTACCTCTGAATATGACATGGCCACGGAGGCTATTATGCTGAGTATTTTTAAACCTGCTCCTCATCGGGCGCGCCTGCCGGAGGCGGAAATTGACCCGGCGTATCGTCGACTGCGCTGGCAAATTTTCCTGGGGATCTTCTTCGGTTATGCCGCCTATTATCTGGTGCGGAAAAACTTTGCCCTCGCTATGCCATATCTGGTCGAGCAGGGATTTTCACGCGGCGACCTGGGTTTTGCGCTGTCGGGGATTTCCATCGCTTACGGCTTCTCCAAATTTATTATGGGTTCGGTTTCTGACCGGTCGAACCCGCGGGTTTTCCTCCCGGCGGGCCTGATTCTGGCGGCGGTGATGCTGTTTATGGGCTTTGTGCCCTGGGCCACCTCCAGCATCGCCATCATGTTTGTGCTGCTGTTTATCTGCGGCTGGTTTCAGGGCATGGGCTGGCCGCCGTGCGGACGCACGATGGTTCACTGGTGGTCGCAAAAAGAGCGTGGCGGGATCGTCTCGGTCTGGAACTGCGCGCATAACGTCGGTGGCGGTATCCCTCCGCTGCTATTTCTGATGGGGATGGCGTGGTTTAACGACTGGAAAGCGGCGCTCTATATGCCGGCGTTTGCCGCGATTGTGGTGGCAGTGATTGCCTTTTCCCTGATGCGCGATACCCCGCAGTCATGCGGCTTGCCGCCTATTGAGGAATACAAAAACGACTATCCGGACGACTACAACGAAAAAGCGGAAGAGGAGCTGACCGCGAAGCAAATCTTTATGCAGTACGTGCTGCCCAACAAACTGTTGTGGTATATCGCGATTGCTAACGTATTTGTTTACCTGTTGCGCTACGGCATTCTCGACTGGTCACCGACCTATCTGAAAGAAGTGAAGCATTTTGCGCTGGATAAATCCTCCTGGGCATACTTCTTATATGAGTATGCCGGGATCCCCGGTACGCTGCTGTGCGGCTGGATGTCGGACAAAGTCTTCCGCGGCAATCGTGGTGCGACCGGCGTCTTCTTTATGACGCTGGTGACCATTGCCACCGTGGTCTACTGGCTTAACCCGCCGGGCAACACGACGGTCGATATGATCTGCATGATTACCATCGGCTTTTTGATTTACGGGCCGGTGATGTTGATTGGCCTGCACGCCCTGGAGCTGGCACCGAAAAAAGCAGCGGGTACGGCGGCGGGCTTTACCGGGCTGTTTGGTTATCTCGGCGGATCGGTAGCAGCCAGTGCGATTGTCGGTTATACCGTCGATTTCTTTGGCTGGGACGGCGGATTTATTGTGATGATTGGCGGCAGCGTGCTGGCCGTGCTCCTGCTGATTGTGGTGATGATCGGCGAGAAGCGTCATCATGCCGCGCTTGCGCAGAAGCGACGTTAAGCCTGGTCGGGCGGCGCAATGCCGCCCGACTACTTCACATTAATGGAATGTTGCAGGCAGGCATTGAGCAACGCGAGCGGGCTACCGCTGATGGGTTCTTCTTTACTGACCAGCGAAATAGTGCGGTAAAAGGTCGGCTCCAGCGGTACAGAGCAGAGATTATGCTCCACGCTTTCCAGCGTCAGCTCAGGTAACAGGGCGATTCCCAGACCCTGACGAATAAAACTGATGGCTGTTGCCGGATGATTAAATTCATATTTAATCCTGGGCGTGATGTTATGCTCTTTAAACAAACTCATAATACTTAATTCATAGCGCCCTTTGCTAATAATCAGCGGTTCGTTAAATAACGCCTCAAGAGAGACGCTGTTACGCTGCGCAAAAGGATGCTGTTCAGGCACTACCACGCAAAATTTATCGGTATAGACCGGGACAGAATACATGCCATTTATTGGAAAATGGACAAAGCCAGCATCGATATCTTCTTTTTGCAGCGAATCTATTATTTCCGCGCTGTTGGCTTCATAGGGAATAATTTTAATATGCGGATGGTGGGTTTCAAAATAGCGCACGATACGCGGCAAAATACAGGCGCAGACGCTGGGAAAGCAGCCAATGCGGATTTGCCGGGCGGGAGTATGTTTCTCCTGCTCGGCGATTTCGCGGATGGCGTTCACCTCATGCATGATAGCGCGTACCCGCGCCACAATCCGTTCGCCGGCCGCCGTGAGGTGTAGCGCTTTGCGCCGCTCGCGGATCAGGATCTTGATACCAAGTTCTTCCTCAATGGCAAAAATTGCCTGACTCACGGCGGACTGGCTCATATACAGGCGTTTGCCCGCTTCCGTAAAGCCGCCGTATTCCAGCACCGCCAGAAGAGCATTCATTTGAATAATGGTCATAAGTGTTTTCTAATTAATATCATTAAAACGATTAATTTTACTAATCCTGCGCGTAAACTTATACTTTTTCTGTCGATTAACTCACAAAATGACGCACAGTATTTATAAGTCTGGTGAATGTATTCCAGTGAACTATTTTCAGGACATTGCAGACCTGCGCGCCGTCTGAACAGGTTTATTTTCTATGAAAGAAAAGCTCTGGACAAAGGATTTTTGGGCCATAACCATTATCAGCTTTATTATATTTTTTGTGTTTTATGTGCTCCTGACCTTACTGCCTATTTATATCGCCGATAATTTGCACGCCACCGCCGATAAAGCCGGACTTCTGGTGACGTTCTTCCTCGGCGCGGCAATTATTATCCGGCCTTTTGCCGGGCAGTGGGTGGGTAAATATTCGAATAAAACGGTTCTGGTGCTTTCTTCTCTGGCTTTTTTGGTCATCACTGCGCTATATCCTTTCTGTCATTCGATTGAAGTCTTGCTGTTAATTCGCGTGCTTCATGGTGTCGCCTTTGGGGTGATTACGACAGTGAAAGGAACGATTTCCGCGCGGTTGATACCGGCCTCCCGACGTGGAGAGGGCATCAGTTTTTTCTCTTTAGCCATGGGCCTGGCCATGGTGGTAGGGCCGTGGGTGGGGCTTAATATGGCGCGGCACGCGCTGTATATTCCCGCCTTCTGGCTCTGTACCGCTGTGGCGGTGCTGGGGATCCTGCTCTCCTTTATCGTTGCCGTTCCGCCGGTAATCCGCCATGCGGATGGCTCGGCACCGAAGCTGGGCTTCGCCGCGATGTTCGACCGCGCCGCGTTACCGTTCGCGCTGGTCACTTTCTTTATGACCTTTGCCTATGCGGGAGTATCTGCTTTTCTATCGCTTTACGCCCGCGAGCTGGATTTAATGGCGGCGGCCAGTAACTTCCTGCTCTGTTACGCCGTGTTCCTGATGATATGCCGTACTTTCACGGGCAATGTCTGCGACAAAAAAGGGCCGAAGTATGTGGTGTATCCCTGCCTGCTGGCCTTTACTGTCGGGCTGGTGGTGCTGGGCTATACCCACGGTAGCGTGACCATGATCCTGGCCGGTGCGCTGATTGGTATTGGCTATGGTTCGGTGACGCCGGTATTCCAGACGCAAATTATTAGCTCGGTCGAACCGCATAAAATCGGTGTTGCCAACTCGCTGTTTTTTAACGCGATGGATGCTGGTCTGGCGATTGGTGCCTTCATCATGGGCTTAATGGTCGAGGGAATAGGGTACAGAGCGATTTATCTGGTAGGGGCGGTGGTGGTAGTGCTTGCTGGCGCGCTGTATATCGTGCAGATGAAAATGCGCGGCAACGTCAAACTGGTTTCCACCAAAGAACTGCATTAGTCACTCAGATCTCGATTTCAATATCCCCTTTTGCCCTGCAACAGCAGGGCAAAATTTCACCGGGCTGAATGAACGCCAGCGGTTGCGTCAGCCATTCTACCTGACCTGCCACCAGCCGGGTGCGACAGGAGCCGCAATACCCTTCACGACACTGATATTCCACCGTCACCTGATGAAATTCCAGCGCGGCCAGCAGCGACGGGTGTTCATCCTGGCACAGCAAATGTGTGCCAGTGAGGCAGAGCGTCACCCGACTCATCAGAGCTGGAAATCGCTCAGGTCGTCGGTATTGACTTCAGAGTCAATCTGACCGACCAGGTAAGAGCTGACTTCCACTTCCTGCGGTGCAACCTGTACGTTATCGGACACCAGCCAGGTATTGATCCACGGGATTGGGTTCGAGCGGGTCTGGAACGGCAAATCCAGACCCACGGCCTGCATGCGGATATTGGTGATGTACTCAATGTACTGGCACAGAATGTCTTTATTCAGGCCAATCATGGAGCCGTCACGGAACAGATAGCCTGCCCAATCTTTCTCCTGCAACGCCGCCTGTACGAACAGGTCATAGCATTCCTGTTTGCACTCTTCAGCAATCACCGCCATTTCCGGATCGTCGCTACCGGAGCGCAGCAGGTTCAGCATATGCTGAGTACCGGTCAGGTGCAGCGCTTCGTCGCGGGCGATTAAACGGATGATTTTGGCGTTGCCTTCCATCAGTTCACGCTCGGCGAAGGCGAAAGAACAGGCGAAGCTGACGTAGAAACGGATGGCTTCCAGCGCGTTCACGCTCATCAGGCACAAATAGAGTTTTTTCTTCAGTTCATGCAGATTAACCGTAACGGTTTTACCATTCACCTGGTGAGTGCCTTCCCCCAGCAGATGCCAGTAGCTGGTCATCTCGATCAACTCATCGTAATAGCTGGAAATACCGTCCGCACGCTTCTGGATCTGCTCGTTGGTAACAATATCGTCAAACACAATCGCCGGATCGTTAACGATATTACGGATGATATGCGTATAGGAGCGTGAGTGGATCGTTTCGGAGAAGGCCCAGGTCTCTACCCAGGTTTCCAGTTCCGGGATCGAAATCAGCGGCAACAGCGCCACGTTCGGGCTGCGTCCCTGAATAGAGTCCAGCAGGGTCTGGTATTTCAGGTTGCTGATAAAAATATGCTTTTCGTGCTCCGGTAGCGCCTGGTAGTCGATGCGGTCGCGGGAGACGTCGACTTCTTCGGGACGCCAGAAGAAGGAGAGTTGCTTTTCAATCAGCTTTTCGAAGATGTCATATTTTTGCTGATCGTAGCGCGCCACGTTCACCGGCTGGCCGAAAAACATCGGTTCCAGCAGCTGATCATTTTTCGTCTGTGAAAAGGTGGTATATGCCATGAAAGTGAGTCCTTTGTGGGATGCGTGCCGGATAGCGGATCCGGCCTGCAAACCGTGCAATCGTAGGCCGGGTAAGCGTAGCGCCACCCGGCATTATTGATCAAATCTTACACGCGCCGCTTTCGCAGCCATCGTCCTGAATAGACGGTGCCAGGTCATCCTGAGCATCTTCCGCGCCGTCGCGGGTGTTCTGATAGTACAGGGTTTTCACGCCAAATTTGTAGGCGGTGAGCAGGTCTTTCAGCAATTGCTGCATCGGCACTTTACCTGACGGGAAACGTGTCGGATCGTAGTTGGTGTTTGCAGAGATCGACTGGTCGATAAACTTCTGCATAATCCCCACCAGTTGCAGATAACCGTCGTTATTCGGCATTTCCCACAGCAGTTCGTAATTGTCTTTCAGCAGTTCATAATCCGGCACCACCTGGCGCAGAATGCCGTCTTTCGACGCTTTGATGCTTACGTGACCGCGCGGCGGCTCGATGCCGTTGGTGGCGTTTGAAATCTGCGACGAGGTTTCAGACGGCATCAGCGCGGACAGGGTGGAGTTACGCAGACCGTGCGTTTTGACGGATTCGCGCAGCGTTTCCCAGTCATAATGCAGCGGCTCATTGGTAATGCCGTCGAGATCTTTCTTATAGGTATCGATCGGCAGGATACCCTGCGCATAGGTGGTTTCGTTGAACCACGGGCAGGCACCTTGCTCTTTCGCCAGCTCGTTCGAGGCCTTCAACAGATAATATTGAATCGCTTCAAACGTCTGGTGGGTAAGATTGTTGGCGCTGCCGTCAGAATAACGCTTGCCGTTTTTCGCCAGCCAGTAGGCAAAGTTAATCACACCAATACCCAGGGTACGACGACCCATTGCGCCACGTTTGGCGGCCGGGATCGGGTAATCCTGATAATCGAGCAGGGCATCCAGCGCGCGAACGGCCAGCACTGCCAGATCTTCCAGTTCATCCAGATTTTTAATTACGCCCAGGTTAAACGCGGACAGCGTACACAGCGCGATTTCACCGTTTTCATCGTTAACATCAAGCAGCGGTTTGGTCGGCAGAGCAATTTCCAGGCACAGGTTCGACTGACGAACCGGCGCAACCTGCGGGTCAAACGGGCTGTGGGTGTTGCAGTGGTCGACGTTCTGAATGTAGATACGACCGGTAGAGGCACGTTCCTGCATCATCAGCGAGAACAGCTCAACCGCTTTGATCCGCTGCTTACGGATGCTGTCATCTTGTTCGTATTTCGTGTACAGGCGCTCAAATTCATCCTGATCGGCAAAGAAAGCGTCGTACAGGCCGGGGACATCAGACGGGCTGAACAGCGTGATGTCGCCGCCTTTCAGCAGACGGGTGTACATCAGTTTGTTGATCTGCACGCCGTAGTCCATGTGGCGCACGCGGTTGCCTTCCACGCCACGGTTGTTTTTCAGCACCAGCAGGCTTTCGACTTCCAGATGCCACATCGGATAGAACAGCGTCGCCGCACCGCCGCGCACGCCACCCTGTGAACAGGATTTCACTGCGGTCTGGAAGTGCTTGTAGAACGGAATACAGCCGGTGTGGAACGCTTCACCGCCACGAATCGGGCTACCCAGCGCACGGATGCGTCCGGCGTTAATACCGATACCGGCACGCTGGGAAACGTATTTTACGATCGCGCTGGAGGTGGCGTTAATGGAGTCAAGGCTGTCGCCGCACTCGATCAGCACGCAGGAGCTGAACTGGCGGGTCGGGGTACGCACGCCGGACATGATCGGCGTCGGAAGAGAGATCTTGAAGGTAGACACCGCATCATAAAAACGTTTTACGTAGTCAAGGCGGGTTTCGCGCGGATAGTTCGAGAACAGGCACGCGGCAACCAGAATATACAGGAACTGGGCGCTCTCGTAGATTTCACCGCTGACGCGGTTCTGCACCAGATATTTGCCTTCCAGCTGCTTAACGGCGGCGTAGGAGAAGGTCATATCGCGGTCATGCTGAATGAACGCGTCCATCTGCGCAAACTCTTCCTGGCTATAATCTTCGAGCAAATGGGTATCGTATTTACCCAGTTCAACCATGTTGCGCACATGGTCATACAGGGCTGGCGGTTCAAACTGACCGTAGGCTTTTTTACGCAGATGGAAAATCGCGAGACGGGCAGCCAGATACTGATAATCCGGCGCTTCGCGGGAGATCAAATCCGCCGCAGCTTTGATAATCGTCTCATGGATATCGGACGTTTTGATACCGTCATAAAACTGAATATGCGATCGCAGTTCTACCTGCGAAATAGAGACGTTACTCAGCCCATCTGCTGCCCAATCCAGCACACGATGGATTTTGTCGAGATTGATACGCTCGGTACGGCCGTCGCGCTTTGTCACCAGCAGACTCTGATTCATGTGGTTTTTACCTGTCCGTGAAAAAATATCCCCCGCTTATCCACAAAACGTCGCTGTGACTAACTCTGTGGATAAATACTATATGTAGGGGGTGATGAATAAAATGAACGCTATATGGTGAGTATTCTAGTAAGGATTCTTTTCAGTACAAGAGTTGATTTTGAGGTTAAATTGAGGTTGCGAAAGCGTAAGAAAGGCAAAATCCACGTCACATAAGGGCTGCAGGGCATGTCAATATTCTGGAAAAAAAATAGAATTTTTGATCGAGCGCTGATTTCTTCGACGACCTGAAAGATTGCGCCGTTTGATACCGCGCAATCTTCAGCAATAATTTTGCTAAGGTCAGTCGTTTTTGGCGGTTGTGTGCAACATATAGTTTACATCAACCCCAGGCGCGAGCTTAAACGTATTGCTCAGCGGATTGTAATGCAGACCGGTCATATGGATTTCTTTAAGCGACGTCTGGTCCACCCAGCCCAGCAGTTCCGAAGGGCGAATAAATTTCTTCGCATCGTGCGTGCCCTTCGGCACCATACGCAGGACATATTCTGCGCCGACCACCGCCATCAGCCAGGCTTTACCGTTGCGATTAATCGTCGAGAAGAAAACGTGACCGCCGGGTTTGACCAGTTGCGCACAGGCGTTAACGACGGACTGCGGGTCCGGTACGTGCTCGAGCATTTCCATACAGGTGACGACATCATATTGCTGCGCATGTTTAGCCGCATGTTCTTCGACCGTTTCCTGCACATACTCCACGGTGACGCCGCTTTCCAGGGCGTGCAGACGGGCGACCTGTAATGGTTCAGCGCCCATGTCCAGCCCGGTGACCGTCGCGCCTTCGCGCGCCATGCTCTCGGCAAGAATGCCGCCGCCGCAGCCGACATCCAGCACCGATTTACCAAACAGGCCGCCTGAGCGCTCAGCGATATAACCCAGACGCAGCGGGTTAATGCGGTGCAGGGGCTTGAATTCACCTTCCAGATCCCACCAGCGCGACGCAACCGCTTCAAATTTAGCGATCTCTTGCTGGTCAACATTCGGGGCCACCGCGGCTTTTTCGGCATTCATTGGCGCTTTTACTCCTTATTTGGCAATTCGTCTGAGTATATCAGCACCGTGAGATGAATAAAGCCTTCCCGGAGCGGCATTCACTTTACCTGTCTCATGACGATTGTGTTATAATTTGCGACCTTTGAATCCGGGATACAGTAGAGGGATAGCGGTTAGATGAGCGACCTTGCGAGAGAAATAACACCGGTTAACATCGAGGAAGAGCTTAAAAGCTCGTATCTGGATTATGCGATGTCGGTCATTGTTGGCCGTGCGCTGCCGGACGTCCGCGATGGCCTGAAGCCGGTTCACCGTCGCGTACTATACGCCATGAACGTATTGGGCAATGACTGGAACAAAGCCTATAAAAAATCTGCCCGTGTGGTGGGTGACGTTATCGGTAAATATCACCCCCACGGTGATACCGCCGTGTATGACACCATCGTTCGTATGGCGCAGCCATTCTCCTTGCGTTACATGCTGGTGGATGGCCAGGGTAACTTCGGTTCTGTCGACGGCGACTCCGCCGCAGCGATGCGTTATACGGAAATCCGTATGTCGAAAATCGCCCACGAACTGATGGCCGACCTGGAAAAAGAGACGGTGGATTTCGTCGATAACTACGACGGCACCGAACGCATTCCAGATGTCATGCCTACCAAGATCCCGAACCTGTTAGTCAACGGTTCCTCAGGCATCGCGGTCGGGATGGCGACCAACATTCCGCCACATAACCTGACGGAAGTGATCAACGGCTGTCTGGCGTATGTTGATAATGAAGACATCAGCATTGAAGGGCTGATGGAACATATCCCCGGCCCGGACTTCCCGACCGCCGCGATCATCAACGGTCGCCGTGGCATCGAAGAAGCCTATCGTACCGGTCGCGGCAAAGTATACATTCGCGCCCGCGCGGAAGTGGAAGCTGACGCGAAAACCGGACGTGAAACCATCATCGTTCACGAAATCCCGTATCAGGTAAACAAAGCGCGCCTGATCGAGAAAATCGCCGAGCTGGTGAAAGACAAACGCGTGGAAGGCATCAGCGCGCTGCGTGACGAGTCTGATAAAGACGGTATGCGCATCGTGATTGAAGTAAAACGCGACGCGGTGGGTGAAGTGGTTCTCAACAACCTTTACTCACAGACTCAGCTCCAGGTTTCCTTCGGTATCAACATGGTGGCATTGCACCATGGTCAGCCGAAGATCATGAACCTGAAAGACATTATCGCTGCCTTCGTGCGCCACCGCCGTGAAGTGGTGACTCGCCGTACCATTTTCGAACTGCGCAAAGCGCGCGATCGTGCGCATATCCTTGAAGCGCTGGCGATTGCGCTGGCGAACATCGATCCGATTATCGAACTGATTCGCCGTGCGCCGACGCCGGCTGAAGCGAAAGCGGGCTTAATCGCGCGCTCATGGGATCTGGGTAACGTTTCCGCGATGCTGGAACGCGCCGGTGATGACGCCGCACGTCCGGAATGGCTGGAGCCAGAATTCGGCGTGCGTGACGGCCAGTATTATCTGACCGAACAGCAGGCACAGGCGATTCTGGATCTGCGTTTGCAGAAACTGACCGGCCTTGAGCATGAAAAACTGCTCGACGAGTACAAAGAGCTGCTGGAACAGATCGCTGAACTGCTGCACATTCTGGGCAGCGCTGAGCGTCTGATGGAAGTGATCCGCGAAGAGCTTGAACTGGTACGCGAGCAGTTTGGTGATGCGCGCCGCACTGAAATCACCGCCAACAGCGCTGATATCAATATCGAAGATCTGATCAGCCAGGAAGATGTGGTCGTTACCCTTTCTCACCAGGGTTACGTGAAATATCAACCGCTGACCGATTACGAAGCCCAGCGTCGTGGCGGTAAAGGCAAGTCAGCTGCGCGTATTAAAGAAGAAGACTTTATCGACCGCCTGCTGGTGGCCAACACCCATGACACCATCCTCTGCTTCTCCAGCCGTGGCCGTCTGTACTGGATGAAGGTTTATCAGTTGCCGGAAGCGAGCCGTGGTGCGCGTGGGCGTCCTATCGTCAACCTGCTGCCGCTGGAAGCGAACGAACGTATTACCGCTATTCTGCCGGTACGCGAGTACGAAGAGGGCGTGAACGTCTTTATGGCAACCGCCAGCGGTACGGTGAAGAAAACGGCGCTGACCGAGTTCAGCCGTCCGCGCTCTGCCGGTATTATCGCGGTGAACCTCAACGACGGCGACGAGCTGATTGGCGTTGACCTGACCTCCGGGCAGGACGAAGTCATGCTGTTCTCAGCCGCCGGTAAAGTGGTGCGCTTTAAAGACAGCGCGGTGCGCGCCATGGGTCGTACCGCGACCGGCGTGCGTGGCATCAGGCTGGCCGGAGAGGATAAGGTCGTTTCGCTGATCGTACCGCGCGGTGAAGGGGCCATTCTGACCGTCACGCAAAACGGCTACGGTAAGCGTACCGCGGAAAGCGAGTACCCGACCAAGTCTCGCGGCACCCAGGGCGTTATCTCCATCAAAGTCACCGAGCGTAACGGCTCCGTAGTGGGCGCAGTGCAGGTCACTGACACTGACCAGATCATGATGATCACCGATGCCGGAACGCTGGTGCGTACCCGCGTATCGGAAATCAGCGTAGTCGGGCGTAACACTCAGGGCGTGATCCTCATCCGCACGGCGGAAGATGAAAACGTGGTGGGCTTGCAGCGTGTCGCTGAACCGGTTGATGATGAAGAACTGGATTCAATCGACGGTAGCGTAGCGGAAGGGGATGAAGACATCGCCCCGGAAACCGATACCGATGACGACGTTGCTGACGACGCCGACGAATAACGATTACTACTTATCGTTAATACAGAACGCGTAAAAAAAGGGCTGGATCATCCGGCCCTTTTTATTACCGTTGCGGGTAGCGTGTTTTACCGCTACTTTATTTCCATCCCGATGGTTCTGATGGCTGCTTCCTTTGAAATACCTTGCCTCCTTTCGTAATACGCTCAAAATCTCGCGTTATATGTTTCGCGCACTGGCGCTGCTGCTATGGCTGCTTACCGCGCTGGCCTCTGTCTTTTACATCGTCAATGCGCTTCATGACCGGGAAGCTGAAATTCATCAGGAATTCACCTTAAACGCCGATCAGGCGCAGCGTTATATACAGCGCACGTCGGACGTGATGAAAGAGCTTAAATATATCGCTGAGAATCGTCTTACGGCTGAAAATGGCGTGATGGCGGGGCGCAACCGCCTTAGTGATATGAATGTTCCTGAGTTTGCGCCGCTATTTCCTGATTCTGATTGTTCCGCTATGGGGAACACCTGGCGCGGGTCGCTGGAATCGATGGCGTGGTTTATGCGCTACTGGCGGGATAACTTCTCAGCGGCCTACGATCTGAACCGCGTTTTTCTGATCGGCGGCGAAAATCTGTGTATGGCGAACTTTGGCCTGCGCGATATTCCGGTAGAACGCGATGAAGCGTTAAGCGCGTTACATGAGCGGATCATGAAATACCGCAGCGCGCCGCAGGAAGAGCGGGGCGATAACCTGTTCTGGATCAGCCGTGGCCCGCGCCCCGGCGTCGGCTATTTTTATGCCTTAACGCCCGTCTATCTGGCAAACCGTTTGCAGGCGTTGATGGGCGTTGAGCAGACCATCCGCATGGAAAACTTTTTCACTCCCGGCAACCTGCCCATGGGCGTGACGATTCTGGATGAAAACGGACATTCGCTAATTGCGCTGACCGGGCCGGAAAACACCCTGCAAATCGATTCCCGCTGGATGCAGGATCGGATGTGGTTTGGCTATACCTCCGGCTACCGTGAGCTGGTATTGAAGAAAAACCTGCTGCCCTCTTCCCTGAGTATCGTTTATTCGGTGCCGATAGACGTGGTTCTGGAACGGATCCGGATGCTGATGATGAATGCAGCACTGCTGAATATTCTGGTCGGTATCGGGCTGATTTGGCTGGCCCGGGTGTATGAGCGCAAGCTGTTTATTCCGGCGGAAACCGACGCGCAGCGGCTGGAGGAGCATGAGCAGTTCAACCGCAAAATTGTCGCCTCTGCGCCGGTGGGGATCTGTATTTTACGCACCCTTGACGGCACGAACATCCTGAGTAACGAACTGGCGCACGACTACCTCAACATGCTTACCCACGAGGACCGCCAGCGGCTGACGCAGATTATCTGCGGCCAGCAGGTTAACTTTGTTGACGTGCTGACCAGTAATAATACCAACCTGCAAATCAGCTTCGTTCACTCGCGCTACCGTAACGAAAACGTGGCGATTTGCGTACTGGTGGATGTCTCTTCGCGCGTCAAAATGGAAGAATCGCTTCAGGAAATGGCGCATGCCGCCGAGCAGGCCAGCCAGTCGAAATCCATGTTCCTGGCCACCGTCAGCCATGAACTGCGCACCCCGCTGTATGGCATTATCGGTAACCTCGATTTGCTGCAAACCAAAGCGTTACCGAAAAGTGTCGACCGGCTGGTCACGGCGATGAACAACTCGTCGGGGCTGCTGCTGAAAATTATTAGCGACATTCTCGACTTCTCGAAAATTGAGTCTGAGCAGTTGAAAATTGAGCCGCGGGAGTTCTCTCCGCGTGAGGTGATGAGCCACATTACGGCCAACTATCTGCCGCTGGTGGTCAGAAAACAGCTCGGCCTGTACTGCTTTGTGGAGCCTGACGTGCCGTTGCAGATGAAAGGCGATCCGATGCGTCTGCAACAGGTGATCTCTAACCTGCTGAGCAACGCCATCAAATTCACCGATACCGGCTGCATTATCCTGCATATTCAGCGCAGCGCAGAATACCTCTCGATTCGCGTGCGCGATACCGGGGTGGGTATCCCGGCGAAAGAGGTGGTGCGCCTGTTTGATCCGTTCTTCCAGGTCGGGACGGGCGTTCAGCGTAACTTCCAGGGAACCGGGCTGGGGCTGGCGATCTGCGAGAAGCTGATCGGCATGATGGATGGCGATATTTCTGTCGATACTGAGCCGGGCATGGGCAGCCAGTTCACGATCCGCATTCCGCTGTACGGCGTAGAAGATATGCCGCAACTCTCGTTGCAGGGCCTGAGTAATAAGCGCTGCTGGCTGGCGGTGAATAATGCATCGTTGTATCTGTTCCTCGAAAACCTGCTGCAACGCCACGGTGTGCGCGTCGAACGGTATGAGGGACAATATCCCGACCATGAAGATACACTCATTACCGATGGCACCCCGCCGGAGGGGTGGAGTGGCCGGGCGACGATTACCTTCTGCCGCCGCCACATCGGCATTCCACAGGAGCGAACGCCGGGAGAGTGGGTTCACAGCGTGGCCTCCCCGCATGAGCTGATGGCGTTGATGGCGAGAATTTACAGCCTTGATGTTGAAAGTACCGACAGCGGTACATCGCTGCCTGCGGGTGAAGGCGCCATTGCCGCCAATGACGATATGATGATCCTGGTGGTTGACGATCATCCGATTAACCGACGTCTGCTCGCCGATCAGTTAGGATCGCTGGGCTATCAGTGTAAAACGGCGAATGACGGCGTGGATGCGCTCAATGTATTAAGCAAAAACCACATCGATATCATTCTGAGCGACGTGAACATGCCGAATATGGATGGTTATCGCCTGACGCAGCGTATTCGTCAGCTCGGGCTGACCCTGCCGGTGGTGGGCGTGACGGCCAACGCGCTGGCGGAAGAACGGCAGCGTTGTCTGGAATCAGGAATGGATAGCTGTTTATCGAAGCCGGTAACGCTGGATGTGCTTAAGCAGACGTTAACCATTTACGCCAATCGCGTCAGAAAAGCCAGGGAATAGGGGAGTTTCACCCCGGCCGCTGGCCGGGGTGAAAAGGGGGATTACTCTTTATCCGCTGAGGACAGCGTGACGGAAGAAAGATAATTAAGCAGCGCGATATCGTTCTCAACACCCAGTTTCATCATCGCTGATTTTTTCTGGCTGCTGATAGTCTTAATACTGCGGTTGAGTTTTTTGGCGATTTCCGTGACCAGGAAACCTTCCGCAAACAGACGCAGCACTTCACTCTCTTTTGGCGATAAACGCTTGTCGCCATAACCACCGGCACTGATTTTTTCCAGCAGGCGCGACACGCTTTCCGGCGTAAACTTCTTCCCTTTTTGCAGCGCCGCCAGCGCTTTTGGCAGGTCGGTTGGCGCACCCTGCTTCAGGACGATCCCTTCGATATCCAGTTCCAGTACCGCGCTGAGGATCGCCGGGTTGTTATTCATTGTCAGGACAATGATGGAAATGCCGGGAAAATGGCGCTTGATATACTTGATCAAAGTGATCCCGTCGCCATATTTGTCGCCTGGCATGGAAAGATCGGTGATCAGCACATGAGCGTCCAGCTTCGGCAGGTTATTTATCAACGCTGTGGAGTCTTCAAATTCGCCGACAACGTTCACCCATTCGATCTGTTCCAGTGATTTACGGATACCAAACAGGACGATGGGATGATCATCGGCAATAATTACGTTCATGTTGTTCATCTATAAGGCTACCTTGCTACAGTAAGCTCTTGACGTAAGCGTCAATGTCGCTGATGTATTTTTTTATGCCTGGAGAGTCTTTCTCACGAATGACATGTTCCAGAGTTTCACATAGCTGCTTGCCGGGTACCAGATTAAGCATGGCAAATACTCCCTTCAGGCGGTGAGCCGTCTGCGCCAGCGCAGCGTAATCATCCGTTGCCGCTTCAGTATACAACTTCTTAACATCATCCGGTACTGTGTCAACAAACAGCGCATAATAGCCGCTGGCGTGAAGCTCGGCGTTTTCATTGTTTGCGCCGGGAGACTCCACACTCTCTTCCTGAGCCAGTTGCTCTTCAATCAGTTGCAGTACAGCATCCTGCATAGCGTTGCTCATATTAAAATTGACCCGTAGCTGACCAGGGCCAATTTTTCGCACGCCAGGCTCATCATCGCTTAAAAGCAAGCCCGCGGCTGTAAGATTAGACGGATTATCCGTTAAAAAGAGATCAAATTCTTGACTCCCGCCTCTTTCATCCGGGGAAATGCATGCGGCTCCCCAGTTTTCAAGCTGTCTGACGACGATACTGCGAATTTCACTGGAGGTAATGTCGATCATCGCCACCACGTCATCCAGCAGACGTTCGTCTGATTCTGTCTCCGGCGCACTGGCCGCCATTTTCACATGCAGTAAATAGCGCGTGCCCAGTTCATCGTGAGATTTAATATTAAGGTGGCCGCCCAGTTTACGCGCCAGCTGGTCGCAAAGCCAGAAGGTAAGGGCATTAGCCTTACCGTAGAGATCGGCCTGCGTATCGTTAAGGAACGGGAAATGCAGATTGTCGATTTCACGCGAAGAGACGCCGTTGCCGGTATCGAGGATGCGGAACGTCAGGCGGTCTTCCGCCGACTCGTCTGCGCTCACTTCCAGCGTGATTTTGCCAATTTGGGTGGCAGTAACCGCATACTGGATCAACAGCAGCAGGATCCGCCGCAGGGCATCCCGGTCACCGTAACGCTGTTCGCTGGCGGGCAGGTTATTGTTGATCAACAGCTGCAAACCTTTACGTTTTACCACCGGCAGCACGTCCGGCACCACTTCGTTGATCAGTTCCTGAATCGAAAACTCACGGGAGGCGCTTTGCCAACTGCCGTCTTCCAGCATATTTGCCAGTTGGATTTCATCAACCAGCCGCACCAGAATATCAGCATGGTGGGCGAGTTTTTTACTTTCGTCAGTCGCCAGCATCGCGGCTTCAGAAGCTAATATTCTGGCCGGCTGTTTCAGCGCTTCGCCAATATGCTGCATAAAGGCGATGCGGCCCTGCTGATTTTTTTCATACAGCCGCTGGGCCTGTTTCAGTTTTTTACTGACCAGCACTTCCCGGTCCTGATCGCGGATGATAAATATCTGCGTGCGCGGCACAGCCTGACTGCGGAACTGACGAATTTCGTAAAGTTCATTATTGATTGTCGCCTGGATCACGCCCTGATGCTGATCCGCCATGCTGGTAATATTCTGCAAATTGAGATGCGGCAGCAAATGGTCAGCGATCTTGTTACTCATCACCGTGCGGTTGGACTCCAGATCGTGTACCAGCAAACCCAGCGGGAGCAGGGACACTATCTCCTCATTAATCGCACGCAGTAACCGCAGCTCATTATTCGCCACCGCCGGCGTGGCCGGTTCGCCCTGCTGGCGTACGGGGTGATGGCGGAAGGTGGTATAGCCGAACAGCGCCAGCGCCAGCAGGCCGATGTTCAGCAACAGTGGCAGCAGGATATTTTGCAGCGTGTCCAGCAGCAGCGTGGCGAAGGGAACCTGCCACACCAGGCGCATCCCTGTGGAGTTAATAGCGGAAGCAATCTCAATACGCGAGCCGTTAAGGTTAACGCTGGCGCTGTCTGCCGCTTCTTTTTCTGCCGTGCGCAGGGCGGAAGGCGTATTGTCCTGCTCCAGACGGAAGCTCTCCAGCGGCATGGTCGGCGGAATAATATCGTTAACCGGCAAATCAAAGGCCACCACCGTCGCCAGATGCCCGGGCTGGTTAAAAGTCGTGCGTAACGTAAAGTAATAGCCGTTTTGCCAGGCCAGACGACGCAGGGCGGAGAAGCTTTCACGCTCGTCCAGCGAGTTGGCCTGCTGGAGCATCTCAGCGCGGCGGGAATCGACGATGCCGCCGACGTTAGATTCTTTAAAACCGGAGGAGAGATCTTTCAGCGGCAGCGTAGAAACGAGGATCAGGCTATTGTCCTGGCCGTTCAGATAATACATCGACCAGGGTACCGTTTCCGCGCCCCATAGCGTATCCAGATAAGTCGACATACGCTGGGTCATCTCCAGCGTAGAACTGTCATGTGAGCCAAAAATCAGCGCTTCTGTTTTCCGGCGTGGCTTTTCAAGATAGTACACGTCCTGCTTGAGGCGCGTTTCCTGGAGACCTTCTCCCGCGGTCAGCGGTGTGGCGGCGACATTGTCGTAAAGCTGCCAGGTCGCATAGCGCCAGGTGTCCACCCGTTTATGAATGGCATGAGTGATGTCGACAACCTGATAGCTCTTGTCTTTAAGCCAGGCGTTGACCGCGCTCTGTATCATTACACCCATTGTTACCAGCAATACAATGATAAGCAGCAGGAAGTAGCGCGTAAGGCTTGCCGGCATCAGGGAGAACTTAGAAGGACTCATTGTATCAGACTGACTCATTTTGCATGTGTACCCGTTGTGACCGCACTGAAATAAGGAAAAGCTCAGAGCCGTTAGCGCAACTGAGATACTGTGTTGACCATGCTTTTGCACTGCACCGACATCAGTAAACTGATGTAAGCCATTATGCTGCATGATTTTGTACTGCTGGCAGTATAAAGGGTAATGGATGAAATTCCAGACTCTTAACGAGTCAGTTACCTGATTTTTACCATAGCAACACGGCCTTAGGGTAAGACGAGATCCAGAACTGACGTCTTCCTCAGGGGCAGGAAAGGCGATCAAGATGTCGATAATCGCACAAAATATCAAAAAATATAATGCTTCAAACGAAGCGGGAATTATCACCTTAAGTTATTAAAATGATTAATTAATAGTCGTTATAATTTCCTGGCGGTAGTACACCATTTATGAATTAACGTAAAGAAAGGTAAAAAAAAACCGGATGCGAGGCATCCGGTGGAAATAGGGGTAAACAGACATTCAGAACTGAATGACGGTAATAAATAAAGTTAATGATGATAGCGATATCTATTCTAGTCGCGTTCGCTGATTTTGTTTTGGCAATCAGTGCTATAACATTTTTGCAACCTAAGTGCTTGATTGAGTTATTTTATATTTTAATTTTGATTATTAGTGCGGATATTTTTAGCTATTTGTGGCAAAAAAAAGTTCCCCAAAATTCACAAAATGAAACATCTACAGGGAAAACTGAAACATCTTAGAAGTTTTCGTATCATATTCCAGTTGGATTATTCTGTATTTTGCCGCAAAATGGTTTCGCCGACGGGTTAGTGGGTAACCAATAACCAGTAAAGCAGTGGCAACTAAAAAAAGCATATAAAAGCATATAACAGAGGGTTAATAACATGAAAGTTAAAGCACTATCCCTCCTGGTACCAGCTCTGCTGGTAGCAGGCGCAGCGAATGCGGCTGAAGTTTATAACAAAGACGGCAACAAATTAGACCTGTACGGTAAAGTTGATGGTCTGCACTACTTCTCCGATGACGACGGTAGCGATGGCGACCAGACTTACGTGCGTATCGGCTTCAAAGGCGAAACCCAGGTCAACGACCAGATCACCGGTTACGGCCAGTGGGAATACCAGGTTCAGGGTAACACCGATGAAGGTTCAAACGATTCCTGGACGCGTGTTGGCTTTGCCGGTCTGAAATTTAACGAAGCGGGTTCTTTCGACTACGGTCGTAACTATGGCGTCGTTTATGACGTGACTTCCTGGACCGACGTTCTGCCTGAGTTCGGCGGCGACACCTACGGTGCAGACAACTTCCTGCAATCGCGTGCTAACGGTGTAGCAACCTACCGTAACACCGACTTCTTCGGTCTGGTTGATGGCCTGAACTTTGCTGTGCAGTATCAGGGCAGCAACGGCGACGTTGACGGCGAAGATGCGGGTGGCCGTAGCGTGCTGCGTCAGAACGGCGACGGCGTCGGTGGTTCTTTAACCTACGATCTGGGTTCAGGTTTCAGCATCGGCGGTGCGGTTGCCAGCTCCAAACGTACCTCTGATCAGAACGATATGCCGGGCATCTACGGTAGCGGCGATCGCGCAACCACTTACTCCGGCGGCCTGAAATATGACGCTAACAATGTTTACCTGGCGGCGCAGTATACCCAGTCTTATAACGCTACCCGTTTTGGCGGCAGCAGCAGCGGTGACGCATACGGTTTTGCAGATAAAGCGCAGAACTTTGAAGCGGTAGCTCAGTACCAGTTCGATTTCGGCCTGCGTCCGTCTGTGGCTTACCTGCAGTCGAAAGGTAAAGACATCAATAACGGCACTGCAAACTACGGCGATCAGGATCTGCTGAAATACGTTGATGTGGGCGCGACCTACTACTTCAACAAAAACATGTCTACCTATGTTGATTACAAAATCAACCTGCTGGACGACAACGACTTTACCCGCGCGGCGGGTGTAAGCACCGATGACATCGTTGCGCTGGGTCTGGTTTACCAGTTCTGATGTGCTGACATCTTCGGTAAAGGGCCTGCGGGCCCTTTTTTTAATGCGCACGGATCGATTGTTCAAAAATGCCCGAACAGGTGTACTCTTACGCTCCTCTGTAAGAGGATAAAAAAACAATGGAAATGACGTTTCTTCGCGCGGTGATAGTGACCGCTTTTGTTGTACTTACCGGCTGCGATAATGCACCGGTTTCTGCACCTTCTGACACCACGCCTCCCGCTGTGCTTGAAGGGAAAACCATGGGCACCGTCTGGCGGGTAAGCGTTATTAACGTTGAGCCAGAGCGCCTTGAGACGCTACAACAAAAAATTCAGCTTCAGCTTGATGCTGACGATCAACTTCTGTCGACCTGGAAACCGGACTCGGCGCTGATGCGTTTTAATCATTCGCAAAGCACGACGCTATGGCCTGTGAATGAGGCAATGGCGGATATCGTCACCGAAGCGTTGCGCATTGGCGCTAAAACCAACGGGGCGATGGATGTCACCGTCGGCCCGCTGGTGAACCTGTGGGGATTTGGTCCGGATAAACAGCCAGTGACGACTCCGGGCGATGAGCAAATCGCCGCGGCCAGAGCGCGTACTGGCCTGCAACATCTCACCGTGATTTCACGGGCCGGGCAGCAGTACCTGCAAAAAGACATTCCCGATCTGTTCGTCGATCTTTCCACGGTAGGTGAGGGCTATGCCGCCGATCATCTTGCCAGACTGATGGAGCAGGAGGGCATTTCACGTTACCTGGTCTCTGTCGGTGGGGCACTGGTCAGCCGGGGGATGAACGGTGAGGGCAAACCGTGGCGCGTCGCTATTCAGAAACCGACCGATCGCGAGAACGCCGTTCAGGCCATTGTGGATATCAACGGTCACGGCATCAGCACCTCTGGTAGCTACCGTAATTATTATGAGCTGGACGGCAAACGCATCTCCCACGTGATTGATCCGCAGACCGGACGGCCCATTGAGCACACGCTGGTGTCGGTTACGGTCATCGCCCCCAGCGCGCTGGAAGCCGACAGCTGGGATACCGGTCTGATGGTGCTCGGCCCTGAGCAGGCCAAAGAGGTGGTCAGGGAGCAGGGGCTGGCGGTGTATATGATTGTGAAAGACGGTGATGCGTTTAAAACCTGGATGTCACCCCAGTTTGCGGGATTTTTGCTGTCTGAAAAAAATTAAAAAGCAAGATTGTCGGTTTTTTGCTGGCGGCGTTTTGCCAGAGTAGAGCTACCCTTATAACAGGAGCCTGCTTATGACACACACTACCCTTACCGATGCTGAGCGCCGCTGGCAAGCAGTGCTCGCGCGCGATGCCCGTGCCGACGGTCAGTTTGTTTTTGCCGTGGTCACCACGGGTATCTTTTGTCGCCCTTCCTGTCGTGCGCGCCACGCCCTGCGGGATAACGTTCGCTTTTATACCGATGCGCAGGCGGCGCTGGCCGCTGGTTTTCGTCCCTGTAAACGCTGTCAGCCGACGGGGCTTTCACCGCACACAAAACATATTGACCTTGTGGCACGTGCCTGTCGCCTGCTGGAGCAGGAAACGTCTGTCACGCTGAACACGCTGGCGCAGACCCTGGCCGTAAGCCCTTTTCATTTACACCGTTTGTTCAAATCCGTCACCGGCATGACGCCAAAGGCCTGGCAGCAGGCGCAACGCGCCCGGCGCTTGCGTAATGCGCTGACGCAAGGTGAAGCCGTCACCGATGCGGTAATGAATGCCGGATTCTCCGCCAGCAGCGCCTTTTATCGTCATGCCGACGCCACCCTTGGCATGACCGCGCGTCAGTATCGTCGCGGTGGGGAAGCGATGACCATCCGTTTTGTACTGGAGAGTTGTTCGCTGGGGCGCTGTCTGGTCGCGGTCAGCGAACGTGGCGTATGTGCGATTTTGCTCGACGAAAACGATGAGGCTCTGGTGGCCTCGCTTGCGGCGATGTTTCCACAGGCACAGTGTGTGGCGGGTGATGCCGCATTTTCCGCCGGGGTCAATCAGGTGATTGCCCATCTGGATGGCGATCCGGCCCCCCTTACGCTGCCGCTGGACATTCGCGGGACGGCCTTCCAGATGCGCGTCTGGCAGGCGCTACGTGATATTCCCGCCGGTGAAACCCGCAGCTATCAGCAAATCGCCCAGGCGGTCGACCATCCGCGCGCCGTGCGTGCCGTTGCCAGCGCCTGCGCGGCGAACAAACTGGCGTTAGTGATCCCCTGTCACCGTGTGATAAGAGGAGATGGCGCGCTCTCCGGCTACCGCTGGGGAGTGGCGCGAAAAGCTGCTTTATTGCGCCGCGAAGCGCAAGAGGAGGAGTAATGCTCGATCTCTTTGCCGATGTTGAACCCTGGCAGGAGCCGCTGGGGCCTGGCGCAACGATCCTGCGCCGTTTTGCCCTTAACAGCGCAACCTCCCTGCTGGCGGCGATTGAAGAGGTCGTTCATGTTTCGCCATTCCGCCAGATGATTACCCCTGGCGGCTATACCATGTCGGTGGCGATGACCAACTGCGGTCCGCTGGGCTGGACTACCGACAGCCGGGGCTACCTTTATTCACCTCGCGATCCGCTGACCGGGCAACCCTGGCCGCCGCTGCCCGACCTCTTTCGCACGCTGGCCGATGAAGCGGCGACCGCGGCGGGCTATCCGGATTTCACGCCGGATGCCTGCCTGATCAACCGCTATCTGCCGGGCGCTAAACTCTCGCTGCATCAGGATAAAGATGAAAAAGAGCTGCGCGCGCCCATCGTGTCCGTCTCGCTGGGGCTTCCGGCCATCTTTCAGTTCGGTGGCCTGAAACGCAGCGATCCACTCCAGCGCACGCTACTGGAACATGGCGATGTTGTGGTGTGGGGAGGGGCATCGCGATTGTTTTATCATGGGATACAGCCGCTGAAAGAGGGCGATCATCCGGTCACCGGGCGCTGTCGCTACAACCTGACTTTTCGCCAGACCTGATTTGTTGAATAAAAATAAGAATTATTCTTGATGTCAGCGCCGTGCAGTTTACACTGCTGGCTGATTTTTCTTGCGGATTGTATTTATGGAACTCCTCCTGCTTGTCTGGCGTCAGTATCGCTGGCCTTTTATCGCGGTAATGGCACTAAGCTTAGTCAGTGCTGCGCTGGGCATTGGCCTGATTGCCTTCATTAACCTGCGCCTGATCGAATCCGTGGATATGTCGCTGGTCGTGCTGCCGGAATTCCTCGGACTCCTGCTGCTGCTGATGGCGGTCACGCTCGGCTCACAACTGGCGCTCACCACGCTGGGCCATCACTTTGTTTATCGCCTGCGCAGTGAGTTTATCAAACGTATTCTCGATACGCCGGTCGAGCAGATAGAGAAACTGGGCAGCGCCACGCTGCTGGCGGGTCTGACCAGCGATATCCGTAATATTACTATTGCCTTTGTCCGCCTGCCGGAGCTGGTACAGGGGATCATCCTGACCATTGGATCGGCGGCTTACCTGGCGACGCTTTCCACAAAAATGCTGTTGATCACCGCCCTGTGGATGGCATTGACCATCTGGGGGGGATTTGTGCTGGTCGCACGCGTCTATCGTCATATGGCCACCCTGCGTGAAACCGAAGATAAACTGTATCATGACTATCAGATGGTGCTGGAAGGACGCAAAGAGCTAACCCTCAACCGCGAGCGCGCGGAGCATATTTTTAATAATATCTACCTGCCAGACGCCAAAGAGTATCGTCATCATATCGTGCGTACTGACACCTTCCATCTGAGTGCCGTGAACTGGTCCAACATTATGATGCTGGGTGCCATCGGGCTGGTTTTCTGGATGGCCAACAGCTTGGGCTGGGCAGACACTAACGTCGCGGCGACGTATTCATTAACCCTGTTATTCCTGCGCACACCGCTGCTTTCGGCTGTTGGCGCATTGCCGACGCTGCTCAGTGCCCAGGTGGCGTTCAATAAGCTCAAACAATTTGAACTGGCGGCGTTCAGGGCTGAATTTCCGCAGCCGAAAATCTATGCTAAGTGGCAGACTCTGGAACTGCGTGACGTCACCTTTAGCTACCGGGATAATACCTTCTCCGTGGGGCCGATTAACCTGACCCTCAATCGCGGCGAGCTGGTCTTCCTGATTGGCGGCAATGGTAGCGGTAAATCTACGCTTGCCATGCTGCTTACCGGGTTGTATCAGCCCGTGTCAGGCCAGATTTTACTGGATGGCGAGCCGCTGGCGACGGACCGCCCGGAAGACTATCGCAAGCTTTTCTCTGCGGTGTTCACCGATGTCTGGCTATTCGATCAACTGCTGGGTGCGGAAGGTAAACCTGCCGATCCTGCGCTGGTGGATCGCTGGATCGCGCAGTTGAAAATGAGCCATAAACTGAAGCTGGAAAACGGCAAGATCCTCGATTTGAAGCTGTCCAAAGGACAGAAAAAACGCGTGGCGCTGCTGCTGGCGCTGGCAGAAGAACGCGATATCATTTTGCTGGACGAATGGGCCGCCGATCAGGACCCGCACTTCCGCCGTGAGTTTTATCAGGTCCTTCTGCCGCTGATGCAGGCGATGGGTAAAACCATTTTCGCTATTAGCCATGACGACCACTATTTCATTCACGCTGACCGACTGCTGGAAATGCGTGACGGTCAGCTTTCTGAACTCACCGGCGAAGAGCGGGCGCTGGCCTCTCGTGATGCCGTTGCCCGTACCGCCTGAGAAGGGTGCCTCCCGCTAAGCGGGGGGCACTACCGCTTATTTTTTCCGCACTCATTCGCTTCGTTTATCATTAATGGTCAACTCCACGCTATGCTTAATGCGCCAGCCACCCTGTCCGGCGTAATAAAATGACCCAAGGATCCACCGATGTCCGTTTCGACAAATAACAGCGCCCGCTTGCGCGATGAAGAGCGTGCGCGCCTGATCTGGCTGCTCACGACTGATAAAGCCATTACCTCCTCACTGCTGAACAAATTGACTCTGGTTGAGCAGTACGACAGCGGCGCGCTGGAAAATCAAATGGCCGAAGTCGGCGTACTGGTTAAACACCTAAAACCGGCCGATCTTGCCGATACTCTGGAAGCCCTGCCTGCGGAAGAACGTCGCGCACTGTGGCTACTGATTGGCGAGGATAAACGTGGGCAGGTCCTGCTTGAGGCGTCCGAAAACGTCTGGGACGATCTCATCGATCAGATGAGCGACAGGGCGTTGCTGGAGGCCATGAATACGCTTGATATCGATGAGCAGATTTATATCGTTCAGCATCTGCCACGCAATCTGACAGGGCGTCTGCTGGCAACGCTGTCGCCGGCAGAGCGGGCACGAGTACGGCAGGTGATGAACTACGATCCCGGTAGCGTCGGCGCGATCATGGAATTTGAAGTCATCACTGTGCGCCCGGAGGTGACGCTGGGCACAGTGCAGCGCTATCTGCGGCGACTGGGTAAGATACCGGAAAACACCGATAAGTTGTTTGTCACCGACCGGGAAAATACGCTGCTGGGCGAGCTGGAGTTAAAAACGATCCTTATCTCGCCTGCCAGTTTGAACGTCGGCGACGTGATGGAGCGCGATATCCTGGCTTTCCATCCTGAAGAGAATGCGGAAAAAGCAGCGAGAACTTTTGAGCGCGATAACCTGATCAGCGCCGCGCTGGTCGATCCGCACGGTAAACTAATGGGCCGTATCACCATTGATGAAATTGTCGATGTTGTATACCGGGAGACCGATAACGACCTGCGCCAGATGGGCGGGTTAAGCGGCGATGAAGATGTTTTTGCTCCGGTCCATAAAGCAGTCAAAACGCGCTGGGCGTGGCTGGCGGTGAATCTCTGTACCGCATTTATCGCCTCGCGGGTGATTGACGGCTTCGAGCATACCATCTCAAAGCTGGTGGCGCTGGCCTCACTCATGCCGATTGTTGCAGGTATCGGCGGCAACACCGGCAACCAGACGATTACGATGATCGTGCGGGCGCTGGCCCTGCAATATATTCAGCCGGGTAACTTCTCGTTCTTGATCCTGCGCGAAATGGGGGTGGCGCTGATTAACGGCCTGGTCTGGGGCGGCATTATGGGGGGCGTCACCTGGGCGCTATACGGCGATCCCGCCCTCGGCGGCGTGATGATGCTGGCGATGGTGCTTAATCTGCTGGTGGCGGCGTTGATGGGCGTGATTATTCCTATGGTGATGATTAAGCTGGGCCATGACCCGGCGGTCGGCTCAAGCGTGATGATCACCGCCATTACCGACACCGGCGGTTTCTTTATTTTTCTTGGGCTGGCGACGATTTTTCTGCTTTAAGCCGATAATGCCGCTTCACACGATGCGGCACGATAGCCATCGCAATCACGCCCGCCAGTACGCCAATCGCCAGATTCCCCGTCGTCACCGTTGCGGCGACGGTAATCATCATTACTCCGGTTTCCGGCCACGGCGTACTTTTCAGCGCGGTGGGCCGGATGCTGTGCCAGCTAAAGGTTTTTAGCGCCACGATAACCATAATCCCGGCCAGCACGGCCATTGGTATTTTCGCCATCACCTCACTTAAGGCCGTAACCAAAAGAAGAAGCACTACCCCGGCTGCCAGAGTAGAAATGCGGCTGCGTGCGCGGCCCATCTCCACGTTAACAATAGTTTGTCCAATCATCGCACAACCGGCGATGCCGCCGTAAAAACCTGCCAGAATGTTGGCGATGCCGAGGCCGGCGCTTTCCCGATGTTTATTCGAAGTGGTTGCAGTCAGGTCGTCTACCAGCTTTGCGGTCAGCAGGGATTCCATCAATCCCACGAAGGCGATACTTAGCGCGCACGGCCAGATGATGCTCAACGTATGAAGATCCAGCGGCACCAGCAGGTCGCTAAAGCCCGGCATCCCGCCACCCATCGACCCTTCATCGCCGACTGTAGGCATCAACTGACCGGTAGTCATGGTAAAAATCGTCAACAGCACAATGGCAATGAGCGGGGAGGGGATGCTCCTCGTAAAACGTGGCACCCACAGCACAATCAACAGCGTCAGCACAAACAGACCGATCACCAGCGGGCTTCGGCTCCAGAAGTGGGGTACCTGGGCGAAGAAAATCAAAATCCCCAGTGCGTTAACAAAGCCGGTCATCACCGCCTGCGGAATAAAACGCATCAGGCGCGCCATACCGCTCAGTCCAAAAAGTATCTGGATGATCCCTGCCAGCACCACGGCGGGCAGAATATAGGCCACGCCGTGCTGGTGAACCATTGGCCCTATCACCAGCGCGACGGAACCTGCCGCGGCGGTAACCATGGCCGGACGTCCGCCGAGCACCGACATCGCGAGGCATAATACGACTGAAGCGATCAGGCTCACTTTCGGGTCGACCCCGGCAATGACGGAGAAAGAGATGACTTCCGGGATCAGCGCCAGCGCAGTGATCACCCCGGCCAGTGATTCACGCAACAGCAGCGACGGCGAGCGTATTACGCTGGCAATAGCACCCTGACGGGCGGGCGATAAAGACGATTGAGTTTCAGACATACAGATCCGCAGGTAATAAGAGGGCTTCCATAACGATTATCAGGCGTCCGTGCGGAAAATCACAAAACGGAGAATAGTAACGGCTGGCACCCTGCGCGACCAGCACTTTTTATCGTTTGCATACATCAATTATTAAACATTTTTATAACTCACCATAAAACTAAATTTAAAGTTTAAACAATATTTAATTTTTCAGACCGCGGTGATAACGTGGAAAACCCGAATCGTTTCACCTGCATTTGTCAGAACGTGAGTTCCGTAAGGCAATTACTACGATGAAAAGAAATACCGCCATCCCCCGTTCCGGGGCAAGGGAGTTGGGTGTCCGTGCTGAAACGCATCGATCTGAACATGTTACCGACGTGTTACTAATCGGCGGCGGCATCATGAGCGCAACTCTCGGTACCTTTCTGCAGGAACTGGAGCCAGCGTGGTCCATGACTATGGTCGAGCGCATGAAAGGTGTTGCTGAGGAGAGTTCTAACGGCTGGAATAATGCCGGTACCGGCCACTCGGCGCTGATGGAGCTGAACTATACACCACAACATTCGGACGGCTCGGTCAGCATTGAAAAAGCTGTCGAAATCAATGAAGCCTTCCAGCTATCCCGTCAGTTCTGGGCGCACCAGGTCGAACGCGGCGTATTGCACCAGCCGCGCAGTTTTATCAACAGCGTGCCCCATATCAGTTTCGTCTGGGGCGAAGAGCACGTTAATTTCCTGCGTGCACGTTACAGGGCGCTTCAGCAGAGTACGCTGTTCCGCGAGATGCGCTATTCAGAAGATCATCAACAAATCAGAGAGTGGGCACCGCTGGTGATGGATGGGCGCGATCCGCAACAAAAGATCGCGGCAACCCGTACTGAAAATGGCACCGATGTCAATTACGGTGAAATTACCCGCCAGTTTATCGCGGCGTTGCAAAAGCAGGATAACTTCGCTTTGCAGCTAAATACTCAGGTACGTGGCTTTAAACGCAACGCGGATAATAGCTGGACTGTGCGGGTATCAGATGCCGATAACCCGAAAGCCAGCCGTCTGATCCGGGCCAAATTCATATTTATCGGTGCGGGCGGAGCGGCACTAAAATTATTGCAAAAAACGCGCATCCCGCAGGCGAACGACTACGCCGGTTTCCCGGTAGGCGGTCAGTTTCTGGTCTGCGAGAACCCGGAGGTCGCCCGGCATCACCTGGCGAAGGTGTATGGTCAGGCTTCTACCGGCGCGCCGCCGATGTCGGTTCCCCATATCGATACCCGCATCATTGACGGCAAACGAGTGGTGCTGTTCGGACCCTTCGCCACCTTCTCGACTCGTTTTCTGAAAAACGGCTCTCTCTGGGATCTGCTTAGCTCAACCAATGCCTCTAATCTGCTGCCGATGGTCAATGTCGGGTTGGATAATTTTGCGCTGGTGAAATACCTGGTCGGTCAGGTTCTGCAAAAGGACGAGGACCGTTTTGCGGCATTACGCGCGTATTATCCGCAGGCTGAAAAAGCGGACTGGCGACTATGGCAGGCCGGGCAGCGGGTGCAAATTATTAAACGCGATGCGCAAAAGGGCGGGGTGTTGCGTCTTGGGACCGAAGTGGTGTGTGACGACGAAGGAACCGTCGCGGCGCTGCTGGGCGCATCGCCCGGCGCGTCAACCGCCGCGCCGATTATGCTGCACCTGATGGAGAAAATTTTCGCACTGAAAATGGCATCGCCGGAATGGCAGGCCAGGCTGAAACAGATTGTGCCAGGCTACGGAGTGCCGCTGGACGGTCGTCCGGCCGCCACGCAGGAGATGATGGCATGGACCAGCGACGTGCTGGAGCTGGACTACGCACCGCCGCGCCAGCCGGATGCGGTGCCGCAGCCGCAGAGTAAGCCGCAACCGGTGAGTATTGAACCGGTTGCCGATATCGCGCTGTAAGCCACCGGGTAAGCGCGTCGAAGGTAACGCTTACTCGGCCACCAGCCACATATCGGCTTCATCGAACATTTCTTCCAGCATACGGTTCAGTTTTTCCCGATCGCTTTTACTGGCGTCGCTGTTCAGCCCGTTAGCCTGCATCGGTTTTACCCGCACATCGGCGTCAGGGAAGATGCGATGTACGCGACGCGTAAGTTCTTCAAGGATAATTTCCCGCGCGTTGGGAAGGCCAGCCACGTTACGTTTATCGTAAACCAGTTCTACAAACATTTTACCGCCTCTGGAACACTGTTTTTATGTACAGCAATTTACCAGCCGCAACGGGAAAGTACAGCGCTTTCGTGGGCTTTTTGTGCGCTCTGGAGAGGGAGAGCATGAGGGATAGAGAGGTTTGCAAACAGAGCAGGGGCGATTCTGCACCAACAATAAATGATACTGTGATATAGAGACTGCTGTAATTTTCAATAAAAGCACAGATGACGTTATCGGACATATAAAAATTTAAATGATTTTGTTGTAACAACATACGCTTGAAAAATATTTACAGGGACATATTTTTCAAGCGTCGCATTTCTGCTGTCAAAAAATTATACCCCACCTAAATGAGTCAGGTTTCCATTGTTATCAATAAAGAAGTCGTGTTCATAACTTTCATTGTTCAAACCATATCTTATATAATATGTATAACCAAATTTAAATTTTATTTTTATACAAGTATCGGGGTATGAGCGATGCAGGCGCTCTTCCCATCGTAGCTTTTCATAATCACTCGATTCACTGGACGAGATGGTATAGTAGTTGAGGACATCTTTTTTATCTATACTAAAGCACAGACGTTCACCGTTAATAAAGGTCGCTCTTGGCTCCGGCCCTCTTGGACAGCCAGGGCAGCCAGCCAACATGAAAGCTACAGGGAGAATGAGCATTATTTTTTTCATCCGGGAAATCCTTTGAGAATTTTTTTATATTTAGCAATAAGAGATTGAATAGATTCATTAGAATGATAGTCGCGATATTTATGTATATCATTATTACCAAAGAAACCATAATTTAGCAGTAACCAGTAATCACTAACTATACTGGCTTGTTGCTCCAGCCCATAGTCGAGTAAGTTTTTCCGATCCAAGCTGTAGTAGTAATCTGCAAAACGGGAAAATAACCCTCTGGTCCTGACAAACATTCCGTGCTGATGTTGCCATACGTGCATCATCTCATGCATAAACCTGTGTTTCTTAGCTAAAGAATGTTCCCTCGAAAAATCTACGGAATACGTTTCTTCTCTAAACCACATTTCACCGTCCGGACTCATTGCAATGTCATCAGGCTGCAAGTTAAACGGAAGATAGCTATTCCGGTGTATCCAAATTTTGTTATACCAGATGTTGTAGCCATAAATCTTTCTGGCCAATGCTATCTCACCTGTGGTTATGAGTCTTACTCCGCCAGCTTTGATGGCAGTCCCGCAGGTGGGTTGTATGGTTTCATCAACAGGCATAGAAGATCCTTATCCTTTAGCGTTACTGATGATTAATCGTATCACCATGATAAGGAGGGGTAAAAAGAAAAACCCAAAATAAGCATTTAAAATCAAAGAGTTCTTTGACAAAATAACTGTTAACTATCTGCGTTTTTGTTTTTCTTAGTGCCTGTAAGTAGTTTAAATGTAGCAGAGAAGGGCATGATAGATATAAGAAGCGATCTTGCACCTCTGACCGGGATGTAGAGTCTCTTCCTGAAGGTATAACTAAACTTAGACAACGACATCGTGTATGCCACTATGCGTGTTAAGAAAGTAAAAAAACCAACCTTGCGGTTGGTTTTCTTGGGATTTTTTGGTCGGCACGAGAGGATTTGAACCTCCGACCCCCGACACCCCATGACGGTGCGCTACCAGGCTGCGCTACGTGCCGATTTGTGGGCCTAATAGTACCGCTTTCTTCAGCGATTGCAAGCCACCGATCTCCTGACTGATTTATAATTAATCAATCAGTTAGCGACAAACCGTTTTTCATCCGTCAGAACCTGGAGCAGTAAACTCATCTGCGGTTTGCGATCGCGTATTTTGTCGCCGTGTGCATTCCAGGTTTTGTAGTCGCCATTATGCCCCAGCACCACGGTTTCCTGTGGGGTGGTGATGGCCAGCGTATTGCCGCTGGCCGCCGTTACCCAGTTATAGCGACGGGTAACGCTGAACAGGTCCTGGCCCTGGGAATATTCATTGGCAGGCGTGGTTACCCGCAGCAGCCGCTGCATCAGGGTCGCCATCACATCTTTATGATCGGTGAGGATGTTAATGCGCTGTGCTGGCGTGCCGGGCCAGTGAATGACCAGCGGAACCTGAAGCCGGGCACGAGACCAGTCAAATTCCTCGCGCTGTTTATCCAGCGCAACTCCGTGACCTGCGGTGATGATCACTACCGTGTTATCCAGCTTGCCAGAGGCTTTCAGCGCGTCCAGCACGCGGGAAATCTGCGCGTCAACATCCGACGCTGCACGCGTATAACGACGGGTAAAGGCTTGTTGATTGCTCTCATCAACGTTGGTGCCATTAAGCGCTATCCATGAGAACCAGCGGTTATCTTCCTGCGCGTAGCGATCGAGCCAGTTAATCCACTGGTTCGCCGTTTGCGCATCGGACTGCGTCCGGGCAGGCGGCAGAGAGAAATCAGAGAGTAGCGCCTGACGATAAAGCGGGCTGCTAAAGCCGTCGGAGGAGAACAGCCCCAGTTGATAGCCCTGCTGATTCAGCGCCGTCACCAGCGCAGCAGGAATACGTGACGACAACACGCCATCCATATAGCCCGGGGAAATACCGTAAAACAGGCCGAAAATGCCGTTATCGGTGCTGTTACCCGAACTCATATGCTGAGTAAAGTTAATATTCTGCTGGGCGAAGCTGGCCAGCCCCGGCATCTGTTGTTCATAACGGGAATAGTTCAGACCATCAACGGTGATCAGCAGCACGTTCTGGCCAGTACCCATATCGCGGTAGTGCAGATCGCTTAGCGGATACTGCACAGAGACCGCCTCCGGATCGCCTTGCTCGATCAGCCGGCGCTGATAATCCTGCGCATCCAGCAGGCCATGTTTTTCGAGGAAACGGCGAGCGGTCATCGGATAGGAGAGCGGCAGGTTAGCGCGCTGCATCGTAATCGGACGATAGAAATTGGCGTCAGCCCAGATATAAATGCTGTGCGAGGCGATAAAGGCGACAAAGAACAGCGCCACCACCGGCCTTGCATAGCGACGACGGCGCGTCAGGCTGCGCAGCTTTTGCCAGCTCCAGGTGGCAAACAGCATCTCGATAAGCAAAATGACCGGCACGCTAATAAACATCAATTGCCAGTCACGCGCGGTTTCATTCTGGTCGGGATTAAACACCAGTTCCCAGACGATGCGGTTAAGGTGCAGGTGGAAGCGGGTAAACACTTCGCTATCAATCAGCAGAAGCGTCATTCCGCAAGTGGCAAGAATGGCGGAAATAAACCGCATCAGCCGCTGCGACATCACAAAAAAGGTGAGCGGGAACAGGATCAGCAGATAGGTGGCGAACACCAGGAAGCTGAAATGCCCGACAATACTCAGGTACGAGTAAACGCGTCCCGGCAGTGTTGTCGGCCAGTCGGCAACAAAAAGATAGCGGCTACCGATCGCCGTTGCCAACAGAATGTTGAACAAGGCAAACCAGTGCCCCCAGCTAACCATCTGGGAGACTTTTTCACGGTAGCGCTGACGATGAGTCACCATATGCAGTCGTTCGTTTTCCTTAGTGCGCCTGTTCGTCGCTTACCGAGGATTGCAGCGCCTGGGCAAAAGAACGGGCGATAGCCTGACGCTGAGCCGGTGCGATACTGGTATTAATCAGATTCGTCACCATGTTCCCCAACACCATCAGTGAAAGATCGGTGGGGGTTTTGTGTTTTTCTAATACATTGACCAGCTCGCTCAGCAGTTGTTCAACGTGTTCATCACTATAGCGGGAGTGTTGTGGCATAAATCAAAATCAGTCTGTTCATGAAAGGGCAACATATTACCGTAGCAACAGCTTTTTTTCCCCTTTTTTTCACCTTACACTGTGAGGCCACCAACGGTGGTTGAATGCCGTTCGGTCCAAAAGGAGAGTTTACCATGAGTCTGGATATCAACCAGATTGCCCTGCATCAGTTAATCAAGCGTGATGAACAAAGCCTGGAACTGGTGCTACGCGATTCATTGCTGGAGCCAACGGCCCCCGTCGAAGAGATGATGGCCGAGCTGCACCGGGTTTATAGCGCCAAAAACAAAGCTTACGGTCTGTTTAGCGAAGAGAGCGAACTGGCGCAGGCGCTGCGTCTGCAACGTCAGGGTGAAGAAGACTTCCTGGCTTTCAGCCGTGCGGCAACCGGGCGACTGCGCGATGAGCTGGCGAAATATCCGTTTGCTGACGGCGGTATCGTCCTGTTCTGCCATTACCGTTATCTGGCGGTGGAATATCTGTTGGTGGCGGTGCTGAACAACTTAAGCAGCATGCGCGTGAACGAAAATCTGGATATCAGTTCTATTCACTATCTGGATATTAACCATGCGGATATCGTTGCCCGTATTGATTTGACCGAGTGGGAAACCAACCCGGAGTCCACGCGTTACCTGACGTTCCTCAAAGGACGGGTAGGGCGCAAGGTCGCCGATTTCTTTATGGATTTCCTTGGTGCCAGTGAAGGGCTGAATGCCAAAGCGCAAAACCGTGGCCTGTTGCAGGCGGTTGACGACTTTACCGCCGAGGCGCAACTGGATAAGTCAGAACGCCAGACGGTGCGTCAGCAGGTTTATGATTACTGTAGCGAGCAGCTTCAGGCGGGCGAAGAGATTGCCCTGGAATCGCTGTCGAAAGAACTTTCCAGCGTCAGTGAAGTGAGCTTCAGCGAGTTTACCGCCGAGAAAGGTTATGAGCTGGAGGAGAGTTTTCCTGCCGACCGTAGCACCCTGCGGCAGTTAACCAAATACGCCGGTAGCGGCGGTGGATTAACCATCAACTTTGACGCCTTGCTGCTTGGCGAGCGCATTTTCTGGGATCCGGCCACCGATACACTGACCATTAAAGGCACGCCACCGAATCTGCGCGATCAGCTTCAGCGTCGCACTTCCGGCGGCAAGTAAGGTTTACCCCATAAAAAAACCCCGCCGAGGCGGGGTTCTTCTTTAACTTGTCAGCGATTACGCGCGAACGAAGTCGATGTGAGACAGTTTTGGCTTGAACGGGTGACGCTGTACAGCCTGAACTTTCACGTTTACTTCTTTGCCATCGATAACCAGAGTCTGCACTTCGCTGTAGAATTCAGCTTTAGCTTGCAGGTTCATCACTTTGTCGTGATCCAGTTCGATAGCGATCGGAGCTTCAGTTCCACCGTAAACGATAGCCGGGAACTTGTTAGCTGCGCGCAGGCGGCGGCTCGCACCCTTACCCTGCTCTTTACGTACTTCTGCGTTGATAGTAGACATTAATTTCTCTCTTCAATAAATCCTGCTACAGGCGACCCAGTAACAGGTAAGCGATCTGCTTTGCGTGTGCAAAAGCGGGCGGTATTCTATACCCGAACGTCCGTAACAGCAATGAAAAGCACGACTAACCGCGTAATTCATTAGCGCGACGGTAGCGTCCGGCGTAATCAAACAGTTTTTCGCGCACCTGCCAGTACTGACCCTTCTTACGGGCGACCACAAAATCGGGATGGCGCAGCAATGGTTGTTGGGAAACGATATCGGCGGCGGTGATCCAGCGCAGCGGCACGCCAGGCGTGCGCGTATGCGGACGAATAAACAGCTGTTCAAACGCGGTTCGCTGCGCAGGCGTTTGCAGACGAAAGCGCTCGCTGACGTCGGCTCCGTCTTCGTCGTAATAGGTGATTTTCAGCCATTCGCCTTTTTCATCGGCTCCGTGTTGCAGGGTCATGCCGCCGCAGCGCAAGACCAGCGCATCTTTTAGCTTCAGCGCCGCCTTCAGCATATCATCGGGATCGACCAGCACCGTATCGCATTCGCGACAGCGGCGGGCGGCGATATCATTCTCGGCGTTACACTGCGGACAGTTTTTAAAACGAAAGCGGTAATCGCACTGTTCGCGATGCCCTTCATCATCTTCAAACCAGCCCTGACAGCGGCGACCGAAATGCTCAATCAGCGTGCCGTCGGCGGTGGTTTTCCCCCAGAAGGTATTGGCAAAACCGCAGGCAGGACAAAACACCTGCACCGGGACGTTATCGCTTTTGCCTTTCGGCGCTCCCACCTCAGGAGCGTACAGATCGTGTGGATTGCCCGCGTAGTCGAGGATCAGGCAATCGGTTTTGCCCGGCGAGAGACGCAATCCGCGTCCAACAATTTGCTGATACAGGCTGACGGACTCGGTAGGGCGCAAAATGGCAATTAAATCGACGTGCGGCGCGTCGAATCCGGTCGTCAGTACCGACACGTTGACCAGATATCGAAACTGTTGGGCTTTAAAGGCGCTAATCAATTCGTCCCGCTGTGCGCCCGGGGTTTCACCGGTAATCAGCGCCGCCTCGCTGGCTGGCAGCAGGCCGACAATTTCCCGCGCGTGCTCCACGGTGGCGGCAAAAATCATCACGCCTTTGCGCGCCTGGGCGAACTCGATAATCTGGCTGATAATATGCGGCGTCACGCGCTGCTGTTTTTTTAGCTCGCGGTTAAGATCCGCCTCGCTAAACAAGCCGTTGCTTTGCGCCTGAAGGCGGCTGAAATCGTACTGAACTACCGGCATATCCAGCCGCTCCGGCGGCGTCAGGTAGCCATGTTTAATCATGTAGCGCAGCGGCAGTTCATAAATACAGTCGCGAAACAGCGCCTTTTCATCGCCGCGCACCATGCCGTGATAGTGAAAACGATAAATCCAGCCCTTACCGAGGCGAAAGGGCGTCGCGGTCAACCCCAGCAGCCGCAGACGGGGGTTGGCGGCAGATAAATGCGCCAGAATTTGTTGATACTGGCTGTCCGTGTCGTCGCTGATCCGGTGGCATTCATCGACGATCAGCAGGGAAAATTCGCCCTGAAACGCCTCAAGATTGCGCGCCACCGACTGCACGCTACCGAAAACTACTTTGCCGTGGCTCTCTTTACGCTTCAGGCCCGCCGCGAAAATATCCGCCTCCAGCCCCAGCGCCAGGTATTTGGCGTGGTTTTGCTCGACCAGTTCTTTGACGTGAGCCAGAACCAGCACGCGCCCACGCGCCACCCGTGCCAGTTCGGCAATGACCAGGCTCTTTCCGGCCCCGGTTGGCAGCACGATAACGGCCGGTTCCTGATGCTGGCGAAAATGGGCGAGGGTGGCATCCACCGCTTCCCGTTGATAAGGGCGAAGAGTAAAGGTCATATTCATCTTAAATAGTATGCCACGGTGCTTTTTCCCTTGAGCGGCAGTCACAGGCCGCTATACTGTGAGGTGCAGAACCGCTTCTTTTTTCGGACAACGTTGTCCGACTCCAGGCATAATTACAGGCAAAAATAATTCATGCGACTTGATAAATTTATCGCTCAGCAGCTTGGCGTAAGCCGTGCTATTGCCGGGCGTGAAATTCGTGCCAACCGTGTCACGGTGGATGACGAAATAGTAAGGGACAGCGCCTTTAAACTTCAACCGGAACATGCGATCGCCTACGACGGCAATCCGCTTGCCCAGCAGCACGGCCCGCGCTATTTCATGCTCAACAAACCGCAGGGCTATGTCTGCTCGACTGACGATCCGGATCATCCGACGGTGCTTTACTTTCTCGACGAACCGGTGGCGTACAAGCTGCATGCCGCAGGACGCCTGGATATCGACACCACCGGGCTGGTGCTGATGACCGATGATGGGCAGTGGTCGCATCGTATCACTTCACCGCGTCATCATTGCGAAAAAACCTATCTCGTCACCCTGGAATCGCCGGTGGCGGAGGATACCGCTGAACAGTTCGCGCGTGGCGTACAGCTCCACAATGAAAAAGATCTGACCAGGCCCGCCACGCTTGAAGTAATCACTCCGACCGAGGTGCGTCTGACCATCAGTGAAGGGCGCTATCATCAGGTGAAACGCATGTTTGCTGCCGTGGGCAACCATGTCATTGGCCTGCATCGTGAGCGCATCGGGGGTATTGTGCTGGATGCGGATCTCGCACCGGGCGAATACCGGGCGCTGACCGCAGAAGAAATTGCCAGTCCTGGCATGCCGTAACATGAATAACAGGAGTTAAGGGTGACGACAAAGCAACGCTCCTCGCTGGGTATCGTGTTTATTCTTGGCCTGCTGGCCATGCTGATGCCGCTTTCGATTGATATGTATTTGCCTGCGTTGCCGGTCATTTCCGCGCAGTTTGGCGTGCCTGCCGGTAGTGCGCAGATGACGCTCAGCACCTATATTCTTGGCTTTGCGCTTGGTCAGCTCCTGTACGGGCCGATGGCGGATAGTCTTGGACGTAAGCCGGTGATCCTCGGCGGTACGCTGGTGTTTGCGGCAGCAGCGGCGGCGTGCGCTCTTTCGCAAACCATTGACTACCTGATTGTAATGCGCTTCTTTCACGGGCTGGCCGCGGCGGCGGCAAGCGTGGTGATTAACGCCCTGATGCGCGATATTTATCCGAAAGAAGAATTTTCGCGCATGATGTCGTTCGTCATGCTGGTTACGACTATCGCCCCGCTGGTGGCACCGATGGTCGGCGGCGCGGTACTCATCTGGTTTAGCTGGCACACCATATTCTGGATCCTCGCAGTTGCCGCGCTGCTGGCCTCGGCGATGATTTTCTTTTTCATCGACGAGACGCTGCCTGTTGAACGGCGGCAGAAATTCCGCCTTCGCACAACGGGCGGTAATTTTGCCTCGCTGTTTCGGCATAAACGCGTGCTGAGCTATATGCTGGCAAGCGGCTTCAGCTTTGCCGGAATGTTCTCGTTTTTGAGCGCGGGGCCGTTTGTGTATATCGAACTGAACCACGTTCCGCCACAGCACTTCGGCTATTACTTTGCGCTGAATGTCGTATTCCTGTTTGTACTGACCATGGTGAACAGCCGATTTGTCCGGCGGGTAGGGGCGCTGAATATGTTCCGTGCCGGGCTGTGGATTCAGTTTGCCACGGCGGTATGGCTGGTGGTATGTGGGCTTTTCGATGTCGGCTTCTGGTCGATGGTGGTGGGCGTGGCGGCGTTTGTCGGCTGCGTATCGCTGGTCTCCTCCAACGCGATGGCGGTCATTCTGGATGAGTTTCCGCATATGGCGGGTACTGCATCTTCCCTGGCTGGCACCTTCCGTTTTGGCATCGGCGCGATTGTCGGTGCGCTGCTGTCGCTGGCGACATTCAGCACCGCCTGGCCGATGATTTTGTCAATCGCCTTGTGTGCGACCAGCTCGATTCTGTTCTGTTTGTACGCCAGCCGCAGTAAAAAATCCGCACGCTAATCTGCATTTTCGGGGGCATTATGGTCCCCGAACCCGCCTCTTTCCCATGAAATGTTTGTTTTTTGTAAAAACATATCATGTAAAAAGTCACGCCAATGTTGTTAAAAAGGTTGTTTTAGATCACAAAAAGGGGTACATATAGCGCCAAAAGGCTCCTGTAACGCCAATCACTTCCGTGCTGGCCGAGCCTCAGAATCCTTACTGGTTGTGAATGAAAGCGTTTTCTTCAGGATGCACGACGAATTGTCAACCATGTGTTAATATTGATGTGAATCAATTGTTAATTTTACTGCTTCCGGGGACCAAAAAGTGACTCATCAACAACTCTCCATCGTACACCGTTTGCCGCAGAGCTATCGCTGGCTGTCCGGATTTGCGGGTTCAAGAGTTGAACCGATTCCGCAAAGCACGCCTGCCTGTGAAAACTGCCTGGTTGCGCTGAAGCTATTGAGTCCGGACGGTGATAACGCCTGGCCGGTGATGCACACCCTGAGTCAGGCATTGAGTGATATTGAAGTTGACTGCTCGGTACTGGAGTGTGAGGGCGAACCGTGTCTGTTTGTGAGCAGACAAGATGAGTTTGCCGCCACCTGCCGGTTAAAAAATTTCGGGGTGGCGATTGCCGAGCCGTTTTCAGGCCATAATCCTTTCTGACCGTCAGCTTAAGGTTAATAGCTGGCGGGTATAGTCCTGTTGGGGATCGGTAAATACGCGTCCACACTCGCCTTGCTCCACCACTTCCCCCTGTCGCAGTACGATCACCTGATGGCACAGCGAACGCACGACGTGCAAATCGTGGCTGATAAAGATATAGGCCAGACGATGCTTCTCCTGTAACGACTTCAGCAGCGCAAGGATTTGTGCCTGTACGGTGCGATCCAGCGATGACGTCGGTTCATCCAGAATAATTAACTCCGGTTTCAAAATCAGCGCGCGTGCAATGGCGATACGCTGGCGTTGTCCGCCTGAAAAGGCCGCCGGATAACGATGGCGCATCTCCGCGTCCAGCCCCACTTCCTGTAGTACCGCAATGACCTGCTTCTCACGCTCCTGGGCGCTCAGCGTTGGCTGATGCACGCGCAGCCCTTCTTCCACAATTTGCAGCACGTTGAGGCGAGGGTTCAACGACGAATTGGGATCCTGAAACACCACCTGAATGCGATGGCGCACCGGTAATAGCTGTTTACGGCTTAATCCGTCTAGCGGTTGACCATCAAACTGGATACGGCCTTTTGCGGCGATGAGTCTCAGTAGCGCCATCCCGGTGGTGCTTTTCCCCGAACCGGATTCACCGACCAGCCCCAGCGCTTCACCGGGACGCAGGGTAAAACTCAGGTTCTTCACCACGCGATTGTGATCGACGACGCGTCGCAGCAGGCCTTTGCGTACCGGGAATTCAACGCACAGATCCTCTACCTGTAGCAGGGGCGTTGTTTCTGGCGGCAGAGGTACAGGATCGCCTGACGGTTCGCTATTCAACAGACGTTGCGTATAAGGATGTGCGGGCGCAGAAAAGAGCGTAGCGGCGCGGTTTTGCTCCACGCAGCGACCGTTCTGCATGACCGCCACGTTATCCGCCAGCTTGCGCACGATGCTCAGGTTATGGGTAATAAACAGCAGACCCATATTCAGTTCCTGGCGTAATTCACGCAGCAGTTGCAGGATTTGCGCCTGCACTGACACGTCCAGTGCCGTGGTCGGTTCGTCGGCAATCAGCAACTCCGGGCGTGTTAACAGCGCCATAGCGATCATCACCCGCTGGCGTTCTCCGCCGGAAAGCTGATGCGGGTAATCGGCAAGGCGACGGGCCGCGTTGCGAATGCCAACCCGATCCAGGCAGGTGAGGATTTCTGCCCGTGCCGCTTCTCTGCGTATCCCGCGATGCAGTGATAAAACCTCATACAGTTGCCTTTCGAGGGTATGCAGCGGGTTGAGCGAGACCATGGGTTCCTGGAATATCATAGCGATGCGATTGCCACGAATGCCGCGTAAGGTTCGCTCGTCAGCATGCAGTAACGACTGGCCGTGAAAACGGATATCGCCTTCCGGCCAGCTTACCGGCGGGGAAGGGAGCAGACGCAGTATCGACAGGGCTGACACCGTTTTCCCGGAGCCTGATTCGCCGACCAGCGCCAGCGTTTCGCCCGCTTCCACCTGAAGCGACAAATCGCTGACCACGATACGGGTCTCACCCTGTTGCGTAAAGGCGACGGAAAGCCGGTCAATGGCTAATAGTGGATGCGTCATCTTATACCGCCTTATTAGGATCGAAGGCGTCGCGCACGGCTTCACCGATGAAAATCAGCAGCGACAGCAAAATGGCTATCGATAAAAAGGCTGTAATGCCGAGCCACGGGGCCTGTAAATTATTCTTGCCCTGTAAGAGCAGTTCGCCCAGCGACGGCGATCCCAGCGGCAGACCAAAACCGAGAAAATCCAGTGAAGTCAGCGTAGTGACCGAGCTGCATAAAATAAATGGCAGAAAGGTGAGGGTGGCAACCATCGCGTTGGGCAGCATATGGCGGAAAATAATCGCGCTATCGCTGACGCCCATCGCCTGCGCCGCGCGGATATAGTCATAGTTACGGGTGCGCAAAAACTCCGCGCGGACCACGCCGACCAGCGCCATCCAGCCAAACAGAACGGTGATCCCGAGCAGCCACCAGAAATTAGGCTGAATGACACTGGAAAGCAGAATGATCAAAAAGAGCGTCGGCATTCCCGACCACACTTCGATAATGCGCTGGCCCCAGAGATCGACTTTTCCGCCGTAATAACCCTGAATGGCTCCTGCCACCACACCCAGCACGCTGGTACACAGGGTCAGCATCAGGCCAAACAGCAGCGAGATCCGCGAGCCGTAGAGGATACGCGCCAGCACGTCTCCGCCATTGGCATCAGTTCCCAGCCAGTTTTGTGCCGAAGGCGGCGCGGGAAAAGGTTTATCGCTGGAGAAATTGATGCTGTTAGCGCCGAAACGAATGGGCGCCCACAGTACCCAGCCGTGATCGGCAAGCTGTTTTTGTAGCCACGGATCCTGATAATCCGCGGCGGTGGTAAACGGCCCGCCAAAATCACGTTCACTGTAATTCTTCAGCACTGGCACATACAGGCTTCCCTGATACTGCACCAGCAGGGGCTTATCATTGGCGATAATTTCTGACAACAGGCAGCAGATAAAAATCACCATGAAGATCCACAGCGACCAGTAGCCACGTCGGTTATGGCGAAAACGCGCCCAGCGGGCCTGATTGATGGAATTTACCTGACGCATCAGCGGCCCTCAAAATCAATACGCGGATCGACAAACGTATAGGTGATATCGCTCAAAATGTTCAGCAGCAGCCCGACCAGGGTAAAGATGTACAGAGTGCCGAACATCACCGGATAATCACGGGAAATCGTCGATTCATAACCCAACAGTCCCAGCCCGTTCAGGGAGAACATCACCTCAATTAACAGTGAGCCGGTAAAAAACATGCTGATAAACGTGGCCGGGAATCCGGCGATCACCAGCAGCATGGCGTTACGAAACACGTGTCCCCAGAGAATGTTTTTCTCGCTGACGCCTTTTGCCCGCGCGGTAACCACGTATTGTTTGCGGATCTCATCGAGAAACGAATTCTTAGTCAGCATCGTCAGCGCGGCAAAACCGCCTATTACCGTTGCCAGCACGGGCAGGGTGATATGCCACAGATAGTCGGTAATTTTTTGATACCAGGGCAGGGTATCAAAGTTGGCGGACACCAGACCGCGTAGCGGGAAAATATCGTAATAGCTGCCGCCCGCGAAGAAGACGATCATCAGAATAGCGAACAGAAACGCCGGGATCGCATAGCCGATAATAATCAACGCACTGCTCCAGGTATCAAAGCGGCTGCCGTTTTGCACCGCTTTGCGTATGCCAAGCGGTATCGACACCAGGTAGATGATGAGCGTGCTCCATAACCCGAGAGTAATCGACACCGGCAGGCTCTGTTTGATGAGCGTTAATACCGACGCGCTGCGAAACAGGCTGTCGCCGAAATCAAAGCGCACATAGTCCCACAGCATTTTAAAATAGCGCTCGTGCAGCGGTTTATCGAAGCCATAGCGATGGGTGATCTCGGCGATGACCTCTGGATCGAGACCGCGTCCGCCGCGGTAATGGCTTTCGCTCAGATTACCGACGCCGGGTCGCGCATGTGATGCACTGAGGCCGCCGCCACCCGCGCCCGGTAAACCGCCAGACTGACCCATTTCAATGGTGGCAATCGCCTGATCGACCGGACCGCCAGGAGCTACCTGAACAATAAAAAAGTTGATGGTGATAATCGCCCACAGGGTCGGGATCACCAGTAATAAGCGGCGAAGTAAATAAGCGCCCATGCCTGCTCCTTAACGTCTGGCTGCGGGTAATTTTGCCGCTTTGTTAACATCGTACCACCAGTTATCGAAACCGACGGAGTAGAGCGGTCGCGTAGCCGGATGTGAAAATTTATCCCAGTAGGCCAGTCGATCTTTCGCCATATACCACATCGGCAGCATATAGTAGTTCCAGGTTAATACCCGATCCAGCGCACGTCCGAGGGGCAACAGTTTCTCTTTGTTTCCCTGCTCGCGAATAATCTGCGCGATTAACGCATCAATCACCGGGCTTTTCACCCCCGGCGCGTTATAGCTGGAGTCGATATAGTCTGAGGCCCAGGAAATTTGTAAATCGGAACTCGGCCACGGCATCGCCTGTACCACGCGAGGCATCATGTCGTAGTCGCGGCTGCGCAAGCGGCTGGTGAGCTGGGAGTTGTCGATCTGGCGAATATCCATCGTGACGCCGATACGCGCCAGGTTGTGTTTAAACGCCAGCACCCATTGATCGTTGCCGCCGGAAGGCAGCAGCAGCTCGAAGCGCAGCGGCTTACCGGTTTGGCTATTCACCCGCTGCTGGCCTTTCATCACCCATCCCGCCTGGGTTAACAGATCGCTGGCTTTGAGCAGATTATCGCGATCGTAGCCATCCGCATTAGATTTCGGCGGCTGATAAACAGAGGTAAATACCTCGGGAGGCAGATCTTTTTTCAGTGGTGCCAGCAGCGTCAGCTCATCCGCATCCGGATAGTGGCGTGCGGCGTACTCGGTATTGAGGAAATAGCTGTCAGGCCGGGAGTAGGCATTGTAAAACAGCGTCTTGTTCATCCATTCAAAATCAAACGCCAGCGAGATGGCTTCCCGTACTTTCCTGTCACTGAATACCGGACGCTGAATATTAAAGGCCAGCCAGCGGGCGTCCTGAGCGGCATCGCTTTCCAGCTCTTCTTTAACAATCTGATGATTGGTGAAATTCTTGCCAATGTAGCGGGTAGCCCAGTTTTTGGCGCTGCCTTCGGTACGAAAATCAAACGCGCCCGCTTTGAATGCTTCGAAAGCGACGTTGTCATCAAGATAGTAATCGTAGCGGATGGTATCGAAATTCCAGCGTCCACGGTTAACCGGCAGATTTGCCGCCCAGTAGTCTTTCACCCGCGAATAAGTTACATATTGCCCCATTCGCCAGGCGCTGATTTTATACGGACCGCTGGCCAGCGGCGGCTGTGAGAGCGGCTCACTCAGCTTGTGATTACGCCAGAATTTCTCCGGCATGACCGGCAAAGAAAAGAGGCTCAGCATATTTTCCTTGCCCGGTTGAGCAAGTTCGATGCGCACGGTCAGCGGTGCGATGGCTTTAAACGTCGTCCCTTTGTAGATCAGGCGAAACTGCGGCACGCCTTCGGTCATAAATTTGTTAAAGGTAAACACGACATCTTGCGCCGTCATCGGCGTGCCGTCGTGAAATCTGGCGCGCGGATTAATGCTCAGTTCAACCCACGAATAGTCGTCGGCGTAGCGCGCCGATTCGGCCACCAGCGGATAATAGCTGCCCGGCTCATCATCAGACGTGGTGAATAAGGTATCGTAAAGCGCACCTGTCCGCTCAGCCGGATTGCCACGCATTGCAAAACGGTTAAAGTTATCGAAAGTGCCAATCGCCGCCATCGTTACCGCGCCGCCTTTCGGTGCAGCAGGATTAACATAATCAAAGTGCGTAAAGTTAACGGCGTATTTTGGCTCGCCGATCACCGCAAACGCAGTATTCTCTTTGATGGTTTGCGCCTGGGCTATGCAGCTGAATAGCGCGATGAGTAAGAAAACGAGGCGTACTAACATACCTGAACGGCCATCCTTTACGTGAACAGTTTCATATGAACTGAGCTATTGTCCCTGAATAGTAATAGACGCCTGAGAAGATCGGAAATATTTTGCAGGCTCGTCATGCGCAGCGACCAGTTGCTTCAGGATCAATGGCCGGCTGATCCAGTAGCCCTGAAGGTAATTTACGCCGCGTTCGCATAGCCAGTCGGCCTGTTCCGCCGTCTCGACGCCTTCTGCGACAGTGGTGAGATCCATTCGCTTAGCCAGTAATAATACCGCATCCATTACCGGTGACGTTACGGTTTCTGTGCCAATGGCGGCAATGAATCCCCGATCGATTTTCAGATAATCAAAACGGAAACGTTCCAGATAGATCAACGCGCTATGGCCGGTGCCAAAGTCATCAATGGCAATGAGATGCCCCTCTTCATGCAGCCAGTCGAAGAGTTGAGTGGCGACTTTCTCGTTGAGCATGTCGCGCTCGGTCATTTCCAGCACCAGTTGAAAATGGGTGGCAGGCAGAGCATCGACAAAAGAGCGGATATCCTGACGGAAGCCGTCAGCATGCAGATGCCCCGGCGCAATATTGACGCCCAGCTTCGAGCCTGCAGGAAGCACTTTTTGCAGGGTAGGGGCATCATGAATAATCAGGTTAAATAAATGCTGGGTTAACGGCACAATCAGGTTTTGTGTCTCCGCGAAATGAATAAATACATCAGGCGGGATCTCCCCGGCGTCAGGATGCTTCCAGCGCATCAACGCCTCAACACCTGCAATTTCCATCGTGCGGGTATCAACGACTGGCTGATAAACCACGTAAAACTGATTGTGCTTAATCGCCGCGAGCAGCTCTTTTCCGGGATGCCGGCGCAGCGTCATAATATAAAAACAGAGCACGGTGGCAATAAACGCGCTCATCACGGCCAGCAACAATGTAAATTGCAGATTCTCTTTGGGCCACGCGCTGGCATACAGATACACCTCAAGTGGCAACCCATCGAGCTTCACCTGGCGCACAGGAGGCTGAGCTAATTGCAGTGGGTTGACCAACTGATGAGAAAAGGAAGAAATAGCTCGATTACTGAACCCCAGCGCGATGCCCGAGAAATCATCGTCCCTTGCGGGGTAAAGCAGCAGCGGGGTTAAATTAGCGTTTAACGAGGTAAACACCCCCCGATCCTGCTGCTGAGGATCACGAACCCATAACGCTATCGCGGTCTTGCCCGGCATCATTGGCGTGCCTGCCAGCACGGCGATATCAACGGGTTTGCGGATATCAATCTCAGGCACCAGTTGATTAAGCGGCGTATCCATTGGCCCGGTGGCAGAGGAGCAGACCGCACGGCCACGATCTACCAATAAAAAGGCGCGGACATTGAGCGTAAAAGCAGCCCGGGTCGTTAACTCTGAGGCGATATCAGCACAGGGATACTGGGCCAGCGGCTGTAAAGAATCAATGGTGGTGCGCAGTTCGCTAAACGCGTTATTCAGATAATATTGTAGATGGCGGGTAATGTTATCGAATCGTGTTTCCCGTTCATGGTAAATTGCCGCAAAGTGCGCACAACCCACCAGCAAGCCAATCAGCAGTCCAGACAGGATACTGATCAATCCTGGTTTACGGCCGGTCGAAAAGTAGTGGGTCAGCATAGAGTTACGCTATCCGTGACGGTGAGGGCGATTTTTCCGGGAGTGGAATGCAGTAAGCATAGCTCAGTCACTATGCCATCAGGATCAAGGTAAAAAAAAACACTGCATAAGCAGTGCTTTTTTTTGCGTCCTGTTGTCAGCCAAGGGAAAACCAACAACAGAAAACATTAAGAACGACTCAGGACACGGCGCGCTTCGTTATAGCGCTTCTTCCAGTACGGCTCGTCCATGCTGGAGATGGTCACACCGCTGCTGGTAGAGGCATGAACGAACTGGTTGTTGCCGATATAGATACCGACGTGACGCCCCGTGGAACCTGCACGGAACAGCACCAGATCGCCAGTGCGTAAATGTCCACGCGATACAGATTTACCCATTTCCTGCTGCTCGTAAGTCGAGCGGGGAAGATCCATACCAAACTGTTCACGGAAAGTACGCTGTACGAAGCCGGAACAATCAATGCCTTTTTTCGTGCTGCCGCCAAGGCGATAGCGCACGCCTTTCCAGCTTGCATATTGATCCATCAGACGCGATTTAACATCGAGGTTACGCACCATGGATTCAAATTCATCCTGAGAGGCTTGCAGTGAAGAGGTATCTTCGACCACAGCATGCGTCTCAGGATGCATATTCTTTGCGGTATTCGTTGTACTACATGCAGAAAGTAAAGCTGCGACAGCTAGCGCGGGGATAGCCCGCCAGATGTATCTCAAAATCGGCTGAGATGTGACCATGTTGTTTGTTTTCCCTTGAAGTCCTTAACGAAAAATCGTTATAAAAATGCCAACCGTGACGAGACTAATTACCTGCGCACAACGAGACAATTCTTTCTATTCAAATTTGTGCTGAAACGCACAAATTTATTTAAATTGAGAATAATTTATCTCTGAGAGGCAAAACGTAAACGAGAGTACCCTATCACCACATGCATTGCGAGTGCTTTTACGTGTTTTTTTATAAGAAAAAGTGATACAGAAAGTTAAAAAAGTGCACTGGCTAAAAACACCCTTCTTAAGATAAAAAATCATCAATTCATTCACTTACGTAGATCTGAGTATGACAAGGTGATGACAAAACATGAGGCGATCCCGAAAAATGATTAAAAAACAGCAAAACGATAACGTATAGCAAGCGTTAATTATGGTTATTTATTTGTTAACTTTTTGTTTGTTTTTACCAGGCAAATAACGATCCATAAAGCAAATCATTTTATCGCTCATCGACGTTAACAGGATCCAGGGCAGGCCAATGAGAACGGAGGAGAGGGAGCCAATCACAATATCGGTCAGCCAGTGAGCGCCGATCATCACGCGCGGAAAGGCAAATACGACAAATATCAGCAGTGCCAGCAGGAAGGTGTTACGACCAAAATAACGCCACATAAACGCACAGAAAATAAGCAGCATCATGCCGTGATCGCCAGGAAAGCTGTCTTTGGACGCATCTTTAGTCGGAATATGTAGTAGATTACTGACCCGAAGCGCGTCGCTGAAAAACAGCGTCGGGCTGGCCCGTTTGACCGGCATTAACGCCTGGGCAAACTGGTTAACGATGATAGCAGTTAACAACATCACCAGACCGATAATGATGATGCGCCGACGCCCGGCGGGGTCGCTCTTTAGCCAGAATCGTAACATCAGTGCCCCCATAGCCAGCAGCGAGCAGGCATCAAAAGCACGATTATTAGTGATGGCCAGAAACCACACGAAGGCGCGATGATCGGCCAGCAATGGGTTAAAAAAATGAAAAATGGAGGTATCCAGCGTAAACCACATTCCATGGTTTTCTGGCAAATACCAGCACAGAAAGAGCGCAAATCCCACCACGTTGAGCAGCAGGATCCGGGAAAGTTGATTTTTCATTAAAAAAGGCCACGTATAATGTTAACAACCGCAACCTTAGCGGCATCAGCTTAAACGAAGCTTCAACAGTGCGCTTTGCAGTCCATTCCAGTCTGCCTGTGCTTCAGTGATAAGCTCTATTCGGCTATCCGGTGGCGCGACATTTTGCGTTTCAATATGCAGGTCCTGCCCCTGCCGGTTAATCCGAACCAGCCCTTCTGCGATACGCATAACCCCTTTTACTCGCTCAACGGGAGCCAGTCTTGCCCACTCAAGCAGACCAATGGTGTCAAACTGAGTGTCGGCGTCAAAAACCCAGCCGCACGCCTGATAGCCTTGTCCGCTATTGAGGCTGCGCCGCCAGCGCTGGTGCTCAGGCAGGTTAAGCGCGGCAAGACCGTGCTTCGGTGCGTGGCTGTGAGCATGTCCGGAAGCGGAGGGGAGCAACGCCGTGTTCAGCCGTGGTTTTTCCAGTAGCGCTGGCGCAATGTTTCCCTGCTCGCTAAAAATCAGCTCGCGTGCGCCGCCGTAGTGCTGCCACCAGCTTTCCAGCGCCTGCTGGCTTTCCACGCTCGCCCGGTCGGTTTTATTCGCCACGATGATGTCTGCCGCCGCCAGCTGATCGCGGAAGTTTTCATTATTCAGCGCTTTCTCGTCCAACAGAAGACGCGGATCGAGCAAACAGAGCGTTGCCTGTAAGTCTATCCATGGTTCATAAACTGGCGCGGTCAGAATATCGAGGATCTGTTTCGGATGGCCCAGTCCGGTTGGTTCAATCAGCAGACGGTCAGGTTTTCCCTGGCGCAGGAGCGTATTCAGCCCGACCTGCATGGGTAGACCATTCACGCAGCACATGCAGCCGCCGGGGATCTCTTTAAGCAACGCGCCGCTTCCGGCCAGCAGTGCGCCGTCGATGCCAACTTCACCAAATTCATTGACCAGCACGGCCCATTTTTCATTCGCAGGTTTGTTTGCCAGCAGATGCAGGATGGAGGTGGTTTTCCCGCTGCCGAGAAAACCAGTGATGAGATTAGTTTTGGTCACGTAAGCTCCGTACACTATAACAACTTTGTTACAGCTTACCTTAAAGCGCCTCGCGACGTTAATCGTTCAGTGTGTCAATCACCGCCTGACGGGCGCCTTTCTCGCATAACCGCTGCCAGGCTTGCTGAACGGCATCAACGAATTCTGCGTTTTCCGGCAGGTCGTTGGCGAAAATTTCTTTCAGAGTCAGCAGAGCGTTGACGCGCTGTGATTCGTCACTGCTGTCGACCCGCGAGCGGATTTTGTCAGCCAGCGGATCGCGCACATCAATGGCATTTCCCGCATCATCCTTCCCGCTGACATAGCGCATCCATCCCGCGATACCCAGCGCCAGTAGCGGCCAGGCATCCCGGCGCTGCAAGTGAATGCGTATGCTCTCCAGCATGCGTTGCGGTAGTTTCTGGCTGCTGTCCATCGCAATCTGCCAGGTGCGGTGTTTCAGCGCGGGATTCGCAAAACGTTCGATCAGGCTCTCCGCATAGGCGTTAAGATCAACGCCGGTAATCTTCAGAGTGGGAGCCTGCTCGTCAGACATCAGACGGCGGGCGGCCTGACGAAATGGCGCATCCTGCATGCAGTCGCTGATATGCTGATGTCCCGCCAGATAACCCAGACAGGCGAGAAAGGTATGGCTACCGTTCAGCATCCGCAGTTTCATCTGTTCCCACGGCATCACGTCTTCCACCATTTGTACGCCCGCGATTTCCCACTCGGGGCGACCTGCGACAAAATTATCTTCAATGACCCACTGAATAAACGGCTCACAGCTAATAGCACAGGGATCGAACACGCCCAGGTGTTCAGCAATCTCATTCAGCGATTCCTCGGTGGCAGCCGGCACGATGCGGTCCACCATTGTGGCGGGGAAGGTGACGTGCTGCTCAATCCAGACCGCCAGCGCCGCATCCCGTTTAGCGGCCATGTCGAGAACCGCCTTTTTCACTATGTGACCATTATCGGGAATATTATCGCAGGAAAGCACGGTAAACGGCGCAAGCCCGCGTTCACGGCGGCGCGACAGCGCTTCCACCAGAATACCCGGCGCAGAGTGCGGTTCAGTGGGATGTTGCAGATCGTGAATAATGCGCGGTTGGCTTTCATCAAGGCGACCAGTGGCCGGATCGATGCAGTAACCTTTTTCGGTGATGGTCAGTGACACAATCGCCACCTGCGGCTCGCAAAATTTCTCAATAATGGCGGACAGCGAATCCAGCTTTGCATTCAGACATTCGTTAACGGCACCAACGATAATCGCCTCATTACTCTGTGCGCCTTTTTCCAGAACGGTGTAAAGATGATCCTGCTGGCGAAGCTGGCTCATCAGTACATCACCGCTGAACAGGCTGATCTCACATATTCCCCAGTCGCCGCCTTTTGTGTTCAGCACCCGATGGGTCAGCAGGGCCTGATGCGCGCGATGGAATGCGCCAAAACCAAAATGCACAATGCGAGTACGCAATTGCTGTCTGTCATAATGTGGCTGCTGTACAGCATCTGGCAGCGGGGTGGAGGCTATAGTCTTCATTATTGGCACACTCAGTTAACTAAAGATTAACAAATGCTATTGTAAAGTTATATGACAGCAAAATGAATTGGTGTGCCTGATAAATCCGGGGAATGTGAGCTGGATCAATCAATGATGGCGCGTAAATTGACGGTCACAGGGAAACATGTATGGTAGTCATCATTCGTATAGGTTTAATTGGTATAACAACTTGAGAGGGTGAGGCGATGGAGCAAACCTGGCGTTGGTATGGGCCGAACGATCCGGTCTCTTTGGATGATGTGCGTCAGGCTGGCGCAACGGGCGTGGTCACTGCATTACACCACATTCCTAACGGTCAGGTCTGGCCGGTAGATGAAATTAAACAGCGTCAGGCGCTGCTGGCAGAAAAAGGGTTAACCTGGTCGGTGGTCGAGAGCATTCCGGTGCATGAAGAGATCAAAACTCATTCCGGCCAGTACGACACCTGGATTGCCAATTATCAGCAGAGTATCCGTAATCTGGCCGCCTGCGGTATTGATACCGTGTGCTACAACTTTATGCCTATTCTGGACTGGACGCGTACCGATCTTGAATACACGCTGCCGGACGGCTCCAAAGCGCTGCGGTTTGATCACATCGCGTTTGCCGCCTTTGAACTGCATATTCTTAAACGTGACGGTGCTAAAGCTGATTATAGCGAGCAGGAACAGCAGCAGGCGCAGGCGTATTTTAATGCCATGAGCGCGGACGATATTGAAAAGCTGACGCGCAATATTATCGCCGGGCTGCCGGGCGCAGAAGAGGGCTACACCCTGGATCAGTTCCGTGCGCGGCTGGCAGAGTACGATCATATCGATAAAGCGCAGCTGCGTGAGAATATGGCATATTTCCTGCGAGCGATTGTCGCTGTGGCTGATGAAGTGGGTGTCCGCCTGGCCGTGCATCCTGACGATCCGCCGCGTCCCATCCTCGGGCTGCCGCGCATTGTCTCCACCATTGAAGATATGCAGTGGCTGAAAGAGACGGTTGACAGCATCAATAACGGTTTCACCATGTGTACCGGTTCTTACGGCGTGCGCGCCGACAACGATCTGGTGCGGATGGTGGAAACCTTTGGCGATCGCATCCACTTTACCCATCTGCGCTCCACCTGTCGGGAAGAAAATCCCAAAACGTTCCATGAAGGGGCGCATTTGCAGGGCGACGTGGATATGGTGGCAGTGGTGAAAGCGGTGCTGACCGAAGAGCTGCGGCGCAAAAAAGCAGGGGACCTGCGTCCGATTCCGTTCCGTCCTGACCACGGCCATCAGATGCTTGACGATCTGCGTAAGAAGACCAACCCGGGTTATTCCGCTATTGGTCGTTTGAAGGGGATGGCTGAAGTGCGCGGCGTTGAGCTGGCGCTAAAACAGACATTGTTCCCTGAACTGCTGTAAGCCATAAAAACGCGATAACGGCAGGGGCCGTTATCGCGTTATGTCGCGAAGTTGTATTGCCGGGTGGCGCTGCGCTTACCCAGCCTACAAAATCACCAATGGTTGCTACCGTAATCAACGATCTGCCACGATACCGTAGGCCCGTGCAAGCGAAGCGCCGCCGGGCAACGTGGCACGGTGTCTGCGCCTGACGAGTCGCATTGCCGGGTGGCGGCTTCGCCTTACCCAGCCTGGAAATTGCAAACCCACCGGCTCCGTTAAATTGCTTAGTCAGCGCGACCCATATAGCGGCACTCTTCGATATGGATGCGGATTTTCTCACCGGTAGTCAGATATTCCGGCACCTGAACCACCAGGCCGGTAGACATTGTCGCGGGTTTGGTGCGTGAGCTGGCAGACGCGCCCTTAATCCCCGGAGCCGTTTCAATAATTTCCAGGTCTACGGTCTGCGGCAGTTCCAGCGCCAGCAACTGACCGTCCCACGTCAACACCTGCATATCCGGCATTCCGCCTTCCGGAATAAACTGCAACTCTTCTTCAATTTGATCTTTCGTGAAGGTAAACGGCGTGTAATCTTCTTTATCCATGAACACGTATTCGTTACCGTCAACGTAAGAGAAGTCCACAAAACGGCGAGTCAGCGTCACGGTATCCAGAATATCGTCACCCTTAAAACGCTCTTCTACCTTCAGACCGGTACGAACGTCGGAAAAACGCATTTTGTACAGGGTAGCAGCACCACGGGCGCTGGGTGACTGAATATCAATATTTTTAACAATCAGCAGCTTGCCGTTGTAATTCAGCACCATACCTTTTTTAATTTCATTCGCTCTTGGCATTGCAATAATCCTGTTTACGGAGATGTAGAAAATATCGCGTCAAGGTACCCGCGCCGGGGCTTTCAGGCAAGAGGATTTGCAGGGTTTTGCTATCAGTAGGTAAGAGATGATACTGTGCGATCTCTTGCCTGCTCACAAAGAGAGTTTTTATGCCGTGTCGCGCGGACTGCGGTGCCTGTTGCACAGCGCCTTCTATCTCCAGTCCGATTCCCGGCATGCCGGACGGCAAGCCTGCTAATACGCCCTGTATTCAGCTTGACGAGCATTTACGTTGCAAAATCTTTACCTCACCGCTGCGCCCGAGCGTCTGCGCGGGTCTGCAACCTTCGGCTGACATGTGCGGCGAGACGCGAGAGCAGGCGATGACCTATCTCATTACGCTGGAAACGCTGACCGCGCCTTAAACGTCTTTTATACGCATCAGGCAGGCGAAACCGGCCACGCACATTACCAGCGCAATCCAGAATACCGCATGATAACTCCACAGCTCGGCCACCACGCCCGCCAGCGATCCGGCAATAATCCAGCCAACGCGCGTGGTATTACTGTAAAGCGTGGTCGCTGAACCAGCCTGACCGGGCATCAAATCCTGGAAATAAAGCATCCCAATGCCTGCCAGAATGCCAATGTAAATGGCGTTCAGCAATTGCATGGCCAGTAGTAGGGCAGGCGTGTGGACGGTCAGCATGCCGACATAAAACAGTAGGCCAGCGACAATGGCGATACGCATCAAAAAGCGTTTACCAAAGCGCTTCGCATAGTATCCGGCAATCAACATCGTCGGGATCTCAAGACCCGCGGCAGTACCCATCATTAAACCCGCGAGTTTTTCCGGCAGATGGAGTTCATTGATAATAAACAGCGGCATATTGATGATGTAAAGGCTATTCGTGCCCCACATCAGCGTGCAAATCACAAACAGCAATAGCGCATCGCGACGGTTACGGCGAGGGGCCTCAATACTGCCGGAGGCTGTGGCATTCAGCTTCGGCATGGTAGGTAAGAACAGCCAGACCATTACGCCGCAAACCACAAAGGCGACGGCGGCGCTGAGGTACATCACGGTAAAACCAAATCCCATCGCCAGGGCATAAGCCAGCGGCGGGCCGATGACCCATGCCAGCGAGACCTGCGCACGAAGGATCGAGCTAAACATGACGGCTTCCCGCCCGGTACGGTCAGCATGTTCACGCGCCAGGGCAAACATCTGCGGGTTGGCCGTGGAGCCAAAGCTGCTCAGAAACACGCCGATAAACAGCAGGATGAAATAATTACGGTTCCAGGCAAATAGCACGCATGCCAGCACGCCAAGTACGCAGCAAAATACGATCAGCCTTTTACGATCGCCCTTACGATCTGAACGCCCGGCTAAAAACTGACTCACCAGAATGCCAATAACGGCGCTGCCGGTGAAAAAGAACCCCACCATGGCCGGACGCGCATGTACTTCGTTGGTCAAAAAAAGACTCAGCGTCGGCGTTTGTAATGCGCCAGCGATTCCGGTCAGAAAGGCGACGATCAGAAAGGACGCAGAGGTGAAATCAAAAGCGCGCGGTGGGGCGGCGGCAGGGATATTTTGCATCAGATTTTTTATAGCGTAATGAAGTAGCGCGGGAGTTTACGCCGCCTGACGTAAAATAAACAGTGAGTGAAATCAAAACTGGCACGATAAATCAAAACAGGTTTTCAAATCCGATGAAATTGATGCTGAACGAGCTGAAGCAGGAGTCAGGTGGGGCCAATAAACTTCAGCAACGGCGATATCACCAGTCATAAAATGTGCTGTACCTCTAAATTTTGTCATCCAAATCAGAACATTTCTTGCAGGAATTGCGGGAAAGTACCAGACTCCTTGAAACGTTTCAGCGTCATCTTTCCATCAGCCGTAACCGGGATGGCGCATTTTTTCTCATTATAGCTGAAACGATTCAATTCAGCAGAGAGGAGACCCATGTTCCAGTTATCTGTGCAGGATATTCATCCCGGCCAACAGGCAGGGAATAAAGAAGAAGCCATTCGTCAGGTTGCCGCCGCACTCGTGCAGGCTGGTAATGTGGCCGATGGCTACGTCAACGGTATGCTGGCTCGCGAGCAGCAGACCTCCACTTTTCTCGGCAACGGTATTGCGATCCCTCATGGCACCACGGATACCCGCGATCAGGTGCTGAAAACGGGCGTACAGGTCTATCAATTTCCGCAGGGCGTTACCTGGGGTGAAGGGCAGACGGCGTATGTGGCGATTGGCATCGCGGCCAGCTCCGATGAACACCTCGGGCTGCTGCGTCAGCTCACACACGTATTAAGCGATGACTCTGTCGCGGAACAGCTGAAGACGGCAACCACGGCTGAAGAGCTGCGCGCGCTGCTGATGGGCGAAAAGCAGAGCGAAATGCTGAAGCTTGATAACGAAACGCTGACGCTGGACATTGCTGCCAGCGATCTGATGACGTTACAGGCGCTGAATGCTGGTCGCCTGAAAGAAGCAGGCGCAGTAGATGCGGCCTTTGTTGCGCGCGCCATTTCAGAGCAGCCGCTGAACCTCGGTCAGGGTATCTGGCTGAATGACAGTGCTGAAGGCAACTTACGCAGTGCCATCGCGGTGAGTCGTGCCTCTTCAGCCTTCGAGGTTAATGGTCAGGCTGCCTCGCTGCTGGTCACCGTCGCAATGACTGATTCTCAGCCTACGCCAGTGCTGGATCGTCTGAGCCAGCTACTACTTAATACTAAAGCGGACCGCTTGCTCAGTGCCGATGCGGCCACGCTGCTGGCGCTGCTGACCAGTGACGACGCCCTGGCTGACGATGTGCTGAACGCTGAATTTGTGGTGCGCAACGAGCACGGTCTCCATGCCCGTCCGGGTACTATGCTGGTCAATACCATTAAACAATTCAACAGCGAAATTACCGTCACTAACCTCGACGGCAGCGGTAAACCCGCTAATGGTCGCAGTCTGATGAAAGTGGTCGCGCTGGGCGTGAAAAAAGGCCATCGCCTGCGCTTTACCGCTCAGGGTGAAGATGCTGAACAAGCACTGACCGCCATTGGCGCAGCGATTGCCGCCGGTCTTGGGGAGGGCGCAGCATGAGCCGTCGCGTCGCAACCATCACGCTAAATCCAGCCTACGATCTGGTCGGCTATACGCCTGAAGTTGAGCGTGGTGAAGTCAATCTGGTGCGCACGACCGGCCTGCATGCCGCAGGTAAGGGCATTAACGTCGCCAAAGTGCTCAAGGATCTGGGTATTGACGTTACCGTGGGCGGTTTCCTGGGAAAAGATAACCAGGACGGCTTTCAGCAACTGTTCAGCGAACTGGGCATCGCCAACCGTTTCCAGGTGGTGCAGGGGCGTACACGTATCAACGTCAAGCTGACCGAGAAAGACGGCGAAGTCACCGACTTCAACTTCTCCGGTTTTGACGTTACGCCTGCTGACTGGGAGCGCTTTGTCGCGGATTCCCTGACCTGGCTGGGACAGTTCGATATGGTGTGCGTCAGCGGCAGCCTGCCGACCGGCGTCAGCCCGGAAGCGTTTACCGACTGGATGACGCGTCTGCGCAGCCAGTGTCCATGCATTATTTTCGACAGCAGCCGTGAAGCATTGGTTGCCGGTCTGAAAGCGGCCCCGTGGCTGGTTAAACCTAACCGTCGCGAGCTGGAAATCTGGGCGGGACGTAAACTGCCTGAGCTGAAAGATGTGATCGAAGCGGCCCATGCGCTGCGCGAGCAGGGTATTGCTCACGTGGTAATCTCGCTCGGTTCAGAAGGCGCACTGTGGGTCAACGCCTCCGGCGAATGGATCGCCAAACCGCCTTCCGTTGACGTTGTCAGCACCGTGGGTGCCGGTGATTCCATGGTCGGTGGCCTGATTTACGGCCTGTTGATGCGCGAATCCAGCGAACACACGTTACGTCTGGCGACCGCCGTTGCTGCACTGGCAGTCAGCCAGAGTAACGTAGGCATTACCGATCGTACCCAGTTAGCCGCGATGATGGCGCGCGTTGACTTACAACCCTTTAATTAACAGCAGGAGAGGCATAATGAAAACGCTGCTGATTATTGACGCCGGTCTCGGACAGGCCCGCGCCTATATGGCGAAGACTCTGTTAGGTGCTGCGGCGCAAAAAGCACATGTTGAAATCACCGATAACCCGAATGACGCTGAACTGGCGATCGTTCTGGGAAACGCCCTGCCTGCGGACAGCGCGCTGAACGGTAAACAGGTTTTTCTTGGCGATATCAATCGCGCAGTCGCTCATGCAGAACTCTTTCTGAGCGAAGCGAAAGCGCAGGCCACGCCGTACAGTGCGCCTGTCGTGGCACCTGTTGCATCCGCAACCGCAGCAGGCCCGAAACGCATCGTCGCCGTGACCGCGTGTCCGACCGGTGTTGCTCACACCTTTATGGCCGCAGAAGCGATTGAAACCGAAGCGAAAAAACGTGGCTGGTGGGTGAAAGTTGAAACCCGCGGGTCCGTAGGGGCAGGTAACGCGATTACGCCGGAAGAAGTGGCGCAGGCCGATCTGGTGATTGTGGCGGCCGATATCGAAGTCGATCTGGCGAAGTTTGCCGGTAAGCCGATGTACCGCACCTCTACCGGACTGGCGCTGAAGAAAACGGTTCAGGAACTGGATAAAGCACAGGCTGAAGCCCGTCCTTATCAGCCTGCGGGTCAGACTCCGGCGGCAGGCAGCGAAAGTAAAAAAGAGAGCGCAGGGGCCTATCGCCATCTGTTAACCGGTGTGTCTTATATGCTGCCGATGGTGGTGGCAGGCGGTCTGTGTATCGCGCTGTCCTTCGCTTTCGGGATCAAAGCCTTTGAAGTGAAAGATACGCTGGCGGCGGCGCTGATGCAGATCGGCGGCGGTTCAGCCTTTGCACTGATGGTTCCGGTGCTGGCGGGCTTTATCGCCTTCTCCATTGCTGATCGTCCGGGTCTGACGCCGGGTCTTATCGGCGGTATGCTGGCAGTGAGCGGCGGTTCTGGCTTCATTGGCGGGATTATCGCCGGCTTCTTGGCAGGTTATGTGGCAAAACTGATCAGCACCAAAGTGAAGCTGCCGCAGAGTATGGAAGCGCTGAAGCCGATCCTAATCATTCCGCTCTTCTCCAGCCTGATTGTGGGGCTGGCAATGATTTACCTGATCGGCAAACCAGTCGCGGGTATCCTGCAGTGGCTGACCGTATGGCTGCAAAACATGGGTACGGCGAACGCGGTTCTGCTGGGTGCGATCCTTGGCGGCATGATGTGTACGGATATGGGTGGCCCGGTTAACAAAGCAGCTTACGCGTTTGGGGTTGGCCTGTTGAGTACGCAGACTTATGCGCCGATGGCAGCCATCATGGCCGCCGGGATGGTTCCGCCGCTGGCGATGGGTGTTGCAACGCTGGTTGCGGGCCGTAAGTTTGACAAAGGTCAGCGTGAAGGCGGTAAAGCGGCACTGGTTCTGGGGCTGTGCTTTATCTCTGAAGGGGCGATTCCTTTCGCGGCGCGCGATCCGATGCGTGTCCTGCCATGCTGTATCGTTGGCGGCGCAGTGACCGGTGCGATCTCTATGGCGGTGGGCGCAAAACTGATGGCACCACACGGTGGTCTGTTTGTGCTGTTGATCCCAGGGGCGATTACTCCGGTTCTTGGCTACCTGCTGGCCATTGTCATCGGTACGCTGGTGGCAGGGCTGTCTTATGCGCTCCTGAAACGTCCGGACGCTGAGACGGTGGCGAAAGTCGCTTAATCCTCTGCTGATGTGAAAAAAAAAGGCCGATTTATCGGCCTTTTTTATTCATGTCTTTACGCTACCTTCTCTTGCGTTTGCTGCGCTTTCAGCCAGGCGATCTCTTCTGCCCAGATATCCGGATTGACCGTTTCCAGAATGAGCGGAATGCCGTCAAAACGGTCATCCTGCATGATCCAGCGAAAGGCGTCGTGACCTATATTGCCTTCGCCGAGGCTGTGATGGCGGTCAACCCGGCTGGCAAACTGGCTTTTCGCATCGTTAAGATGCATCCCACGCAGGTAAGTAAAACCAACGATCCGTTCAAACTCGGCAAACGTCTTTTCCGTGGCTTCCGCGCTGCGCAAATCATACCCGGCGGCGAAGGCGTGGCAGGTATCTATGCACACACCAACGCGGGATTTATCCTCAACGCCGTCAATAATGGCCGCCAGATGTTCAAATTTAAAACCGAGATTGCTGCCCTGGCCGGCCGTATTTTCAATCACGGCGGTTACGCCCTGGGTTTTTTCCAGCGCGATATTAATGGATTCGGCAATCCGCGCCAGACAGTCGTCTTCCGGGATTTGCTGTAAATGGCTGCCGGGATGGAAGTTTAGCAGCGTTAAGCCCAACTGCTGACAGCGTGACATCTCATCAATAAATGCCTCGCGCGATTTTTCCAGCGCGTCGGTAACGGGATGGCCGAGATTAATGAGATAACTATCGTGGGGCAGGATTTGCGCGGGAGAATACTGATGTTTCTCGCAGGCCGCCTGAAAAGCAGTAATGCCTTCCTCGTTCAACGGCGCGGCGCGCCACTGGCGCTGATTTTTGGTGAACAGTGCAAAGGCCGTCGCATCAATTTCAGCGGCGCGAATAACGGCATTCGCCAGGCCGCCAGCGGCACTGACATGCGCTCCAACATACTTCATAAAAAACTCCTGTTAAACCCGCCAGGGCAAGACGCTCTATCATAGCGGGTTAACAGGAGGAAGTTGTAGGGTTTATCTCAATAGCGTATGCACCAGCAGGTTAATCGCACCGCCACCGACGATCAGCCAGACAAAGAGCATCAGCGCCATTAACAGCGGTTTAGCCCCCGCTTTTTTCAGCGCGCTAACGTGGGTCGTCAGCCCAAGCGCCGCCATCGCCATGGCAAGGAAAATCGTATCAAGCGTAATCAGCATATCAACGATGGCTTTTGGCAGCAGATGAAATGAGTTGAAAATGGCGACCACGATAAACATGACCGCAAACCACGGAATAGTGATTTTGCTTTTCTGCTCACCGGAGGCGGGGGCTAACTGGCGCACCCGCGCGGCCAGAATGAGCAGGAAAGGGGCCAGCATCATGACACGGATCATTTTGGTAATGACCGCCGCGTTTTCCGCCTGTGGCGCAACGGCGTGACCAGCAGCAACCACCTGGGCCACTTCATGCATCGTCGATCCAATATAAATGCCGTAATTTTCACTGCTGAACCACATGCCCAGCAGGTGATACATCGCCGGATAGAGAAAAATGGCGATGGTGCCAAAAATTACCACCGTGGCGACGGCGACGGTCACTTTGCTGGCCTCGGCCTTGACCACCGGCTCGGTCGCCAGCACCGCCGCCGCACCGCAGATACTGCTACCTGCGCCGATAAGCCACGTCGTTTGTTTATCAAGCCCAAAGAGTTTTTGCCCAACAACGCAGGCGATCAAAAAGGTGCTGGACAGGGTAAGAATGTCAATTGCCACGCCGCTGACGCCGACATCGGCAATTTGGGCAAAGGTCAGACGGAAGCCATATAAAATGATCCCAAGGCGTAGCAGACGCTGTTTAGCGAATTGCACGCCGGTATCACAATGCTGGCTCAGGCCGGAATAAACGGTGTTGCCGATGAGCATCCCGAGCAGGATCGCCAGCGTCAGGGCGCTAAAACCAGCGCCAGCGACGGCCGGAAAAGAGCCAGCCCAGATGGCAATACTCACCAGTACGGCGCTTAATAGCAGCCCTGGAATAAATCGCCATACCCGGCGCTGTGGTGTCCCTGTGATTACTTCAGTCATAACCCTCTCCTTAATCAGGCTATAAGGTTATGCCGCAGCGATATAAAAATGAAATTGATTATATGTTTATAATTAATCAGAATAAGTGGTAAGCGCTTTTCTTACCTCAGGAACCGTTATGCATATCACGCTACGCCAGCTTGAAGTCTTTGTTGAGGTGCTCAAATGTGGTTCCACAACCCAGGCGTCGCAAATGTTGTCGCTGTCGCAATCCGCCGTGAGCGCGGCGCTAACCGAGCTGGAAGGTCAGCTGGGCGTGCAGCTTTTTGACCGGGTAGGGAAGCGGCTGGTGGTCAATGAACACGGGCGGCTGCTTTATTCACGTGCGCTTTTGCTGCTTGAAGACGCGGGCGAAATAGAAAAGCTGTTTAAAGAAGATAACGGCGCGATCCGTGTCTCGGCCAGTAGCACCATCGGCAATTATATTCTGCCGGAAGTGATTGCCCGTTATCGGCATGACTTTCCCGAACTGCCGCTTGAGATGAGCGTGGGTAATAGTCAGGATGTGGTGAATGCGGTAGCGGATTTTCGTGTCGACATTGGCCTTATCGAAGGGCCTTGCCATCATATTGATATTATTGCCGAACCGTGGCTTGAAGATGAACTGGTGATTTTCGCTGCGCCCACCTCGCCGCTGTTTGATAAGCCGGTGACGCTCGACGCGCTGGCGGCAGCTCCCTGGATCCTGCGTGAGCATGGCTCTGGCACCCGCGAAATCGTCGATTTCCTGCTGCTTTCCCATCTGCCACAGTTTCGGCTGGGAATGGAGCTGGGCAACTCGGAAGCGATTAAACACGCGGTTCGTCATGGACTGGGGATCAGTTGCCTTTCACGGCGCGTCATTGCTGAACAGCTGGCGTCGCGAACGCTGCGTGAAATCGAAACGTCGTTGCCACGCCTGACACGCACGCTATGGCGCATTAGCCACCGGCAGAAGCGGCTGTCGAACGCTTTACTGCGTTTTTTGAGCTATTGTGATGGATAATGTTTCGCCAGTGTTCTGAACGCGCCTTTCTCCCGTGAGTGAAAATCTCTCTCTCGATCTCCCTGTGCACTGCCTCACTTTGGGCATTGCATTGATTCGCCATAATCGCAAAGGGCTGCTTTACTTATAATCCCTGGATGATCATGAAGGTCTCTTATAACTGCGCATTTGTGCCGGATGAGAGCCGTTTGGTCTGCTACAATCGCGCCTCAATTTTTGGATGGACAGCATTTTCCTATGGTTTCCCAAACTAAAACCACACAAGCGCCCGCGCTACGTCGCGAACTCAAGGCGCGTCATCTGACGATGATTGCCATTGGCGGCTCCATCGGTACAGGTTTGTTTGTTGCTTCCGGAGCGACAATTTCTCAGGCGGGTCCAGGCGGCGCGCTGTTTTCCTATATTCTCATCGGCCTGATGGTCTATTTCCTGATGACCAGTCTGGGTGAACTGGCGGCGTATATGCCAGTATCCGGTTCATTCGCTACCTATGGTCAGCAATATGTTGAAGAAGGTTTTGGCTTCGCACTGGGCTGGAACTACTGGTACAACTGGGCGGTGACTATCGCCGTGGATCTGGTTGCCGCACAGCTGGTAATGAACTGGTGGTTCCCGGATACGCCGGGCTGGATCTGGAGCGCGCTGTTCCTGTGCGTGATTTTCCTGCTGAACTACATCTCGGTGAAAGGTTTCGGTGAAGCAGAATACTGGTTCTCGCTGATCAAAGTGGCGACGGTCGTCATCTTTATTATCGTCGGCCTGATGATGATCCTCGGCATTTTCCAGGGGGCTGAACCGGCGGGCTGGAGCAACTGGAGCATCGGCGAAGCGCCGTTTGCCGGTGGCTTTGCGGCAATGATTGGCGTGGCGATGATCGTCGGCTTCTCCTTCCAGGGAACCGAGCTTATCGGGATTGCCGCCGGAGAATCTGAAGATCCGGAGAAAAACATTCCTCGCGCGGTGCGTCAGGTGTTCTGGCGTATCCTGCTGTTTTATGTCTTTGCGATCCTGATTATCAGCCTGATTATTCCTTATACCGATCCGAGCCTGCTGCGCAATGATGTGAAAGATATCAGCGTCAGTCCGTTCACCCTGGTATTCCAGCATGCGGGCCTGCTTTCCGCGGCGGCAATCATGAATGCGGTGATCCTGACGGCGGTGCTGTCGGCGGGTAACTCAGGCATGTATGCCTCAACGCGTATGCTTTACACCCTGGCCTGCGATGGCAAAGCGCCGCGCATCTTTGCAAAACTGTCGAAAGGCGGCGTGCCGCGTAACGCGCTGTATGCCACCACGGTGATTGCCGGTCTCTGTTTCCTGACCTCGATGTTTGGTAATCAGACCGTTTATCTGTGGTTGTTGAATACGTCAGGCATGACGGGTTTCATCGCCTGGCTGGGGATTGCCATCAGTCATTATCGTTTCCGCCGTGGCTATGTATTGCAGGGACACGACATCAACGATCTGCCGTATCGGTCTGGTTTCTTCCCGATTGGGCCGATTTTCGCCTTCGTGCTGTGCCTGATTATCACTCTGGGGCAGAACTACGAAGCGTTCCTGAGCGATACTATCGACTGGGGCAGCATCGCGGCGACCTATATTGGTATTCCGCTGTTTCTGATTATCTGGTTCGGCTACAAACTCAGCAAAGGTACGCGCTTTGTGAGCTATCGGGAGATGAAATTTCCTGAACGGTTTAAGAAATAAGGCCATCTGTGAATAGCGAAAGCCCGGCAACCTTTTTGCCGGGCTTTTTTTATTTCAGCAAATGCTGCGCGTGGAAGCGTAAATGATCCTCAATAAATGAGGCGATAAAATAATAGCTATGATCGTACCCCGGCTGGCTGCGCAGCGTCAGCGGCCAGTTGCTTTGCCTGGCGATTTCCTCAAGGCGAGCGGGCTGGAGCTGGTCAGCAAGGAACTGGTCGCTGTCGCCCTGGTCAATAAGCAATGGGATCTGCGACGCTTGTCCGGCGGCCTGCATTAGCGCACAGCTATCCCATTCCTGCCAGGCGGCGCGATTTTCCCCTAAATAGGCTCTGAAGGCTTTTTGCCCCCACGGTACGTTGAGCGGATTAACAATTGGCGCGAATGCCGATGCGCTGGTGTATTTGCCGGGGTTTTTCAGCGCCATGATCAGCGCGCCGTGCCCGCCCATTGAGTGACCGCTAATCGCGCAGCGTTCGCTGACGCTAAATTTATCCTGAATCAGCGCAGGCAGTTCATCGCGCAGATAGTCATACATCCGGTAGTGTGACGCCCAGGGCTGTTCCGTGGCGTTAAGGTAAAATCCTGCACCTTTACCCAGATCGTAGCCTTCATCGTCGGCCACGTCATCACCCCGCGGGCTGGTATCCGCCATCACCAGCACGATGCCCAGTTCAGCGGCAACCCGCTGCGCCCCGGCTTTGGTGGTAAAATTCTCGTCATTGCAGGTTAACCCTGACAGCCAGTACAGCACCGGGGGTGGGGTAGCGTCCCGTGGAGGGGGTAAAAAAATACTAAACGTCATTGCACAGTTCAGCGTAGCGGAGTCGTGCCGCCAGCGTTGCTGCCAGCCTTCAAAACAGCGATGTTCTTCGAGCAGTTCCATTTTGGCTCCCTGGGTGATGATGTAAAAACGATTTAACATCATACAGGCGATTCATGCGCAGTGAGTAATTTTCACTTCCCCATTACCCACACATATTGCATCATAAACATAACTTTACATTAACAACTGAGGTGAGCATGGCGCTGCGGATCGCGTTCAGCGGTTTTATCGTGCTGGTCGTGGCAATGGGAATAGGGCGTTTTGCTTTCACGCCTCAGGTGCCGCTAATGATCGCCGACGGACAGCTTACACTGACCAGTGCAGGTCTGGTGGCTGCGGTAAATTATCTCGGCTACCTGCTCGGCGCGTGGGATGCCATGCGTGCACATCGTCACGTTGAAATACGTCTCTGGCTCGGTATTTTTGGCGTAGTGGCATTGACGTTTCTCTCTTCACTGGCGGATAACGCGCTGACACACGGTGCGCTGCGTTTCGTTATTGGCGCGATGAGCGGCTGGGCGATGGTCATGACGGCGGGCTGGACCAATGAACAGCTTTCCCGTTCGGGGCATGCCAGCCTGAGTGCGGCGGTATTTGCCGGTCCCGGCGGCGGGATTGCGATTAGCGGTCTGCTGGCGGTAGCCATTCAGGCAAAAGCATTAAGTGCCGCTGATGCCTGGCTGGTGTATGGCGTACTGGCGCTGGTGCTGATTGCTTTTATTGCCCGCTATTTGCCGCGACCGGGGGCACTTCACCGTAGTGGCACGATCCCTGAGCCGTTGCAGTTAACGCCTGATTTGCAGCGGCTGGTCTGGAGTTACGCCCTTGCCGGATTCGGCTATATTCTTCCAGCTACTTTTTTGTCGCAGATGGCGGCGCTGCGTTTCCCCGGCAGTCTTTTTGCTCAGTTTGTCTGGCCCATGTTCGGTGCGGCGGCCATCGTCGGTATCGTGCTCAGCATTCTCACCCGTAAAACCGGGCACAGCTATCAGCGGCTGGCAATCGTTCTGTGGTTACAGGCGATTGGGGTGCTGGCCGCCTGGCTGGTTCCCGGCATGAGCGGCCTGGTGCTGGGCGCGGTGCTGGTGGGTGGTGGTTTCCTCTGTGCGCTTCAGCTTTCATTGCAATATGGTCGCGAGCTGGCTCCCAACCATATCCGCTATATGGCGGGGCTGCTGACCACCGTCTATGCCGTCGGGCAATTACTCGGGCCGGTGACGTCGGCCCTGTCGACCTGGCTGACGCACCGTCTGGAGCCTGCGCTGGGCGTGGCTGGCGTGACGTTATTGGTCGCCGGACTGCTGGTATGGAAGCCGCATAGTCAAAGGCAGTAACAATTGCAATAATTATCGTCCTGAATACTGGATTATGTGCGCTACCTCACGCACAATAAGTACGCACTTTGTTCAATCAAGGCAAAGGCAGCCACACCTGCGGGAGAAATATAACGATGTCATTACTCAGTAAAGAAGCTGCACTTGTTCATGAAGCGCTGGTTGCGCGTGGGCTGGAAACGCCTTTGCGCCCACCGGTGCGCGAAATGGACAACGAAACCAGAAAGCGCCTGATTTCCGGACACATGAGCGAAATTATGCAGCTGTTAAATCTCGACCTGAGCGATGACAGTTTGATGGAAACGCCGCACCGTATCGCCAAAATGTATGTCGATGAAATTTTCTCGGGACTGGATTACGCCAACTTCCCAAAAATCACCGTCATTGAAAACAAAATGAAGGTCGACGAAATGGTGACCGTGCGCGACATTACCCTGACCAGCACCTGTGAGCATCATTTTGTCACTATCGACGGTCAGGCAACGGTGGCCTATATCCCGAAAGAGTCGGTGATTGGCTTATCCAAAATTAACCGTATCGTGCAGTTCTTTGCCCAGCGTCCTCAGGTTCAGGAGCGTTTGACGCAGCAGATCCTGACCGCCCTCCAGACGTTGCTGGGAACAAATAATGTAGCGGTATCTATTGATGCGGTGCATTATTGTGTCAAAGCGCGCGGCATTCGTGACGCCACCAGCGCCACCACGACGACTTCCCTGGGCGGCCTGTTTAAGTCGAGTCAGAATACACGCCAGGAGTTTCTGCGCGCGGTGCGGCATCGCAGCTAATCGCGTTCATCAGGCATAAGAGGAACCATGGAACGAAACATTACGCTGGATTTTGTGCGTGGCGTGGCCATCCTCGGTATTTTGCTGCTGAATATTACCGCCTTCGGTTTACCGAAGGCGGCCTATCTCAACCCCGCCTGGTATGGCGACATCACCCGCGCCGATACCTGGACATGGGCGGTGCTCGACCTGTTTGCCCAGGTCAAATTCCTGACCCTCTTTGCGTTGCTATTCGGTGCCGGGCTTCAGATCCTGCTGGGGCGCGGTAAGCGCTGGATCCAGTCGCGTTTGACGCTGCTGGCGCTGCTCGGTTTTCTGCACGTCCTGTTTTTTTGGGAAGGTGATATTCTGCTGGCCTATGCGCTGGTGGGATTGATTTGCTGGCGCATGATCCGCGATGCCTCACACGGCAAAAATCTCTTTAATACCGGCGTTGTGCTCTATCTGATGGGTATCGGTATTTTGCTGCTGCTGGGGAAAATTTCCGGCGCGGGGAATCCGCGTGCCTGGGTGCCGGATATTGCTAACCTCCAGTATGAGCATTTCTGGCGGCTTCAGGGCGGAACCGACGCGATGAGCAACCGTCTGGATATGCTGTCGAATAATCTGCTGGCCCTCGGCGCGCAGTACGGCTGGCAGCTGGCCGGCATGATGCTAATTGGCGCAGCCCTGATGCGCAGCGGCTGGCTGAAAGGGCAGTTTAGCCTGTCGCACTATCGCCGCATTGGGGGGCTTTTAGTTGCAACTGGCATCATTATTAACGTGCCGGGGATGATTGCTCAGTGGTATGTGGGGTGGGATTATCGCTGGTGTGCTTTCTTTTTACAGGCGCCGCGTGAACTCAGCGCGCCGTTCCAGGCTATCGGCTATGCCTCACTGGCATACGGCTTCTGGCCGCAGCTTTGTCGTTTTCGGCTGGTGGGCGCTGTTGCACAGGTGGGACGTATGGCACTCAGCAACTATCTGCTGCAAACGCTCATCTGTACCACGTTGTTCTGGCAGTGTGATCTCTTCATGAAGTTTAACCGCCTGCAATTGCTGGCATTCGTTCCCGCCGTCTGGCTGGTGAACATCCTCTTTTCCGTTATCTGGCTGCGTTATTATCGCCAGGGGCCGGTTGAATGGCTGTGGCGGCAGTTAACCGCACGTGCTTCGGGGATATCATTATCAGGTACATCCAGATAACGATCTGGATCACATTCATTAACAAAATGGATGTAACCGTTTTCATTCGTGTGACCTCTCTCACGTAGTCGTCTCTCTATCGCTGCCAGAATGGACACCTTCCTTAACACAGGGGGTGGCCGTGAGTCGCTGCAATCTACAACAGGGTGGTGATAATGATCACCATTCGTGATGTTGCCCGTCAGGCGGGCGTTTCCGTGGCTACCGTTTCAAGGGTACTCAATAATAGTGCACTGGTAAGCCCTGAAACACGGGACGCGGTAATGAGTGCGGTTTCAGCGCTTGGATACCGGCCGAATGCCAATGCGCAGGCGCTGGCAACGCAGGCGAGCGATACCATTGGTGTGGTGGTCATGGACGTGTCGGATGCGTTCTTTGGTGCGCTGGTGAAAGCCGTCGATATCGTCGCCCAGCAAAACCAGAAGTATCTGCTGATCGGCAACAGTTATCATGAAGCCGAAAAAGAACGTAACGCCATTGAAGTGCTGATCCGTCAGCGCTGTAGTGCGTTAATCGTGCATTCCAAAGCGCTGAGCGACGGCGAGCTTAGCGAATTCCTGCAACATATTCCCGGCATGGTATTAATCAATCGCCTTGTCCCGGGCTTCGCACATCGCTGCGTTTGCCTTGATAATGTCAGCGGGGCGCAGATGGCAACCAAAATGCTGCTTAATCATGGTCATCAACGCATTGGTTATCTCGGCTCAAGCCACAGTATCGAAGATGATGATATGCGCAAAGAGGGCTGGCTGCGTGCGCTTCAGGAGCAGGATATTGTCCCGCCTGAGAGCTGGGTCGGTGTGGGATCGCCGGATTTACAGGGCGGTGAAGCAGCAATGGTCGAACTGCTGGGACGCAACTCCGGGCTGACGGCGGTGTTTGCCTATAACGACAGCATGGCGGCAGGAGCGTTGACGGCGCTGAAAGATAACGGCATTGCCGTGCCGCAAAACCTTTCACTCATTGCTTTCGATGATATTCCGCTGGCCCGTTACACCGATCCGCAACTGACGACGGTGCGCTATCCTATCGCCTCCATGGCGAAACTCGCCACCGAGCTGGCGCTGTTGGGAGCTGCGGGTAAGCTGGATCGCAACGCGACTCATTGCTTTATGCCCACGCTGGTGAGGCGGCATTCCGTTGCCCAGCGACAAACTGTGGGGCCGATCACTAACTTATAGAATTCCATGATGTAACCGTTTTCAATTTGTGAGTAAATTCACAGTATCTTAACAACGTGATAGCTATGATGACATCGTTTGCAAGGCTGAAACACTATGTAACAGTGAGTGACTACACTACCCATAGCAACCGGGCCTGAAACAAATAATAAAGCGCATTACTGGAGCATTACCGAAAACGGAAGGCAGAACTTTAAAAGTGAATTCGGCATGCAGTAATCCTCCTTAAGGCGCTGCCTGCCAGAGTTATTCACCCGTACTACCCTGCATAACAAAAACCGGAGATACCATGAATAAGAAGGTGCTTACCCTGTCTGCCGTGATGGCAAGCATGTTATTTGGTGCGGCTGCTCACGCTGCTGATACCCGTATTGGCGTGACGATTTATAAGTACGACGATAACTTTATGTCTGTCGTGCGTAAAGCAATTGAGAAAGATGCGAAAGACGCATCGGGCGTTCAACTGCTGATGAATGACTCGCAGAATGACCAGTCCAAACAAAACGACCAGATTGACGTACTGCTGGCGAAAGGCGTGAAAGCGCTGGCTATCAATCTCGTTGACCCGGCAGCAGCTGGCACCGTGATTGAAAAAGCGCGCGGACAAAACGTGCCGATTGTTTTCTTTAACAAAGAACCTTCCCGTAAAGCGCTGGACAGCTATGACAAAGCGTATTACGTCGGCACGGATTCCAAAGAATCCGGTATCATCCAGGGCGATCTGATCGCTAAACACTGGGCGGCAAACCAGGGCTGGGATCTGAATAAAGACGGTCAGATCCAGTTTGTACTGCTGAAAGGCGAACCAGGTCATCCGGATGCTGAAGCGCGTACCTCTTACGTGATTAAAGAATTAAATGATAAAGGCATCAAAACGCAGCAGCTGGCGTTAGATACCGCCATGTGGGATACCGCTCAGGCAAAAGATAAGATGGATGCCTGGCTCTCCGGCCCGAACGCTAACAAAATTGAAGTCGTTATTGCCAATAACGACGCGATGGCAATGGGCGCAGTAGAAGCGCTGAAAGCCCACAATAAGAGCAGCCTGCCGGTATTCGGCGTCGATGCTCTGCCAGAAGCGCTGGCGCTGGTTAAATCTGGCGCGCTGGCCGGTACTGTACTGAACGACGCCAACAACCAGGCAAAAGCCACGTTCGATCTGGCGAAAAACCTCGCCGATGGTAAAGGTGCGGCTGACGGTACTGACTGGAAAATTGAAAACAAAATCGTCCGCATCCCGTATGTCGGCGTGGATAAAGACAACCTGTCTCAATTTACCAATAAATAAGTTTTTTAACTTTGGGCGCACGTAAGTGCGCCCAATTAATAACGACAAAGAAATATCCTGACTCATTCGGGGGGCGTTACGTGCGCGCCACGATACACAGCGGGAACAACACTATCGCAGCCAGGTATAGCTATGGTCAGCAATAACACAGAGTCGTCAGGCGAATTCTTGTTGGAAATGAGCAATATCAACAAGTCATTTCCCGGCGTTAAGGCACTCGATAATGTTAATTTAAAAGTTCGTCCTCACTCTATTCATGCATTAATGGGGGAGAACGGTGCGGGTAAATCAACATTATTAAAATGTCTGTTCGGGATCTATCAGAAAGATTCCGGGAGTATTATTTTTCAGGGCAAAGAGATTGACTTCCACTCGGCAAAAGAGGCGCTGGAAAACGGTATCTCAATGGTGCACCAGGAGCTGAACCTGGTATTGCAACGTTCCGTGATGGACAATATGTGGCTGGGACGTTATCCCACCAAAGGTATGTTTGTCGATCAGGACAAAATGTACCGCGACACTAAAGCCATTTTTGACGAACTGGATATTAATATCGATCCGCGGGCGCGCGTCGGTACGTTATCCGTTTCGCAAATGCAGATGATTGAAATCGCCAAAGCGTTCTCCTATGACGCCAAAATCGTCATTATGGATGAGCCGACCTCTTCGTTAACGGAAAAAGAGGTCGGCCACCTTTTTACCATTATCCGTAAACTGAAAGAGCGCGGCTGCGGCATCGTCTATATCTCGCATAAAATGGAAGAGATATTCCAGTTGTGCGATGAGATCACCATCCTCCGTGACGGCCAGTGGATTGCCACTCAGCCGCTGGAAGGGCTGGACATGGACAAAATCATTGCCATGATGGTGGGCCGTTCTCTCAACCAACGTTTCCCCCATCGTGAAAATTCGCCGGGCGAAGTGATCCTGGAAGTTCGTAACCTGACTTCTCTGCGCCAGCCGTCGATTCGCGATATCTCCTTCGATCTGCATAAAGGAGAAATCCTCGGTATTGCGGGCCTGGTGGGCGCGAAGCGTACCGATATTGTCGAAACGCTATTTGGTATCCGTGAAAAATCAGGCGGTACGATTACCCTGCACGGCAAAAAAATAAATAATCATACTGCCAACGAGGCCATTAACCATGGCTTTGCGCTGGTAACGGAAGAGCGGCGTTCAACCGGTATTTATGCCTATCTGGATATTGGTTTTAACTCGCTGATTTCGAATATTCAAAATTACAAGAACAAAGTCGGGCTGCTGGATAATTCGCGTATGAAAAGCGATACCCAGTGGGTTATTGACGCTATGCGCGTTAAAACGCCGGGACATCGCACGCAAATTGGCTCGCTCTCCGGGGGCAATCAGCAGAAGGTGGTCATTGGACGCTGGCTGCTAACCCAGCCGGAGATCCTGATGCTCGACGAACCGACGCGCGGCATTGACGTCGGTGCAAAATTCGAAATCTATCAGCTGATCGCGGAGCTGGCGAAGAAAGGCAAGGGGATTATTATTATCTCTTCTGAAATGCCTGAATTGCTGGGGATCACTGACCGTATCCTGGTGATGAGCAATGGTCTCGTTTCCGGAATTGTTGACACTAAAACCACCACGCAAAACGAAATACTCCGTCTTGCGTCTTTGCACCTTTAAGATCAGGGGCTCCTCATGAGTGCGTTAAATAAAAAAAGCTTTCTCACTTATCTGAAAGAGGGCGGTATTTACGTCGTTCTTTTAGTCTTACTGGCTATTATTATTTTCCAGGATCCTACGTTCTTAAGTCTGCTGAACCTGAGTAACATTCTTACCCAGTCCTCGGTGCGTATTATTATCGCGCTGGGCGTGGCAGGTCTTATCGTCACTCAGGGTACTGACCTTTCCGCTGGTCGTCAGGTCGGTCTGGCCGCGGTGGTAGCGGCAACGTTATTGCAGTCGATGGAAAACGCCAATAAGGTATTCCCGGAAATGGCAACCATGCCGATTTTCGTGGTGATCCTGATTGTTTGCGCCATTGGCGCGGTGATTGGTCTGGTGAACGGTATTATTATCGCTTACCTGAACGTCACGCCGTTTATTACCACCCTAGGTACCATGATTATCGTCTACGGGATTAACTCCCTGTATTACGATTTCGTGGGCGCATCACCGATTTCCGGTTTCGACAGCGGCTTCTCTACCTTTACGCAAGGCTTTGTGGCGCTGGGCAGTTTCCGCCTCTCCTACATTACCTTTTACGCGCTGATCGCCGTGGCGTTCGTCTGGATCCTGTGGAATAAAACCCGCTTCGGTAAAAACATTTTTGCTATCGGCGGCAACCCGGAAGCAGCGAAAGTCTCTGGTGTTAACGTTGCGCTGAACCTGCTGATGATCTATGCGCTCTCCGGCGTGTTCTACGCGTTCGGTGGGATGCTGGAAGCGGGGCGTATCGGCTCGGCGACCAACAACCTCGGCTTTATGTATGAACTGGATGCGATTGCGGCCTGCGTGGTGGGTGGGGTGTCCTTCAGCGGCGGCGTCGGTACTGTCCTCGGCGTGGTGACCGGTGTGATCATCTTCACCGTTATTAACTACGGTCTGACCTACATCGGCGTTAACCCTTACTGGCAGTATATTATTAAGGGCGGCATTATTATCTTTGCCGTGGCGCTGGATTCACTAAAATACGCGCGTAAAAAATAAGTCCCCATATCTACACGCCCGGCGGCGCAAGCTTGCCGGGCTTTTTTATTGTGCTGGTGGCATACTAATCCTGATATTACGCAACGCCTATTTGCGCGTTTTTGGCTGCAATTCCAGCAGTTGCTCTGGAGTAACAGCCGGATAGCCCTGGGTATCTTCCGGGATTTCATGGCGGGAGGGGATAGGGATCAGCGGGCCTAAAAAACGCGGCTCGCGTTTGAAAATATAGAGGTCGGCCAGCGCGCTGAAGCGGGCACCAAATTCACGTACTCGAACGTTCCACATATCTTTTGGCGAGGGGACGGCGTAGCACTGCGCCTGGATGCCCATATGCAGGGCAATAAACAGCGCGCGCTCGCAGTGAAAACGCTGGGTGATAATGATGAAATCGTTGGTATCAAAGACTTTTCGGGTGCGGACGATGGAATCGAGCGTGCGAAAACCCGCGTAGTCCAGCACGATATCCGCAGGGTCAACGCCTGCGGCAATCAGATCTTTACGCATCGTGACCGGTTCGTTGTAGCTTTGCTGGGCGTTGTCGCCACTCAGCAACAGGTAATTGACCTTCCCGCTATTGTAAGCGTTGAGCGCACCCTGGATCCGGTAGCGGTAATACTGATTAATTACCCCGGTGCGGTAATATTTTGCCGTGCCAAGGACCACGCCGACCTGCCGCCAGGGGAGGTCCTGAAGCTCATCATAAATATAGGGAGCGGTTTTCCAGCTCATCCACCGGTCGAGGCCAAGCACCGTTAACAGCAGTAAGCCGATCAGGACCAACACACTGTATAACAAACGCTTCAACATGGACCCAGACCCGGCGGAGGTGAAAATTTCATTCAGGCTACTTTACCCGTGAAGCAAGCGCAAGAAACGGACGCTCAACTGAAGGGATTTTCATCAATGCGGACCCGAAAGCCCGCATTGGCTGTCAGGCAAGACAGACGCGTTCAATATTCTGACAGCCCAGCGCGTTGAGCGTTGCGCTGGTGGCTTGCCACTGAATCAACGCGCCATCGTCACGCTCCGCCAGAATGGCTCGCTGAATATCCGGATAATCGTAACCGTGCAGACTCAGCAGATTCAGGGCGCCCTGTAGCGGCGGCAGGGAAGGGTTGAAAGCGGCGTTTTCCGCGTAGCTCCCGGTGAAAATGGTGCCATCTCTGCACTCAAGCGCAACGCCGGACGGAGCTTTACTGTAGGGCGCATGGCTGCGGTTAGCGGCACAGATGGCGGCCTGCGTCAGCGCATCGCCCTGCACGGTATAACCCTGATCCTGCTCGTCCATCAGCAGGGTTTTAATGTTCAGGTCTTTTGGACCGAACGCATCAGGCAGATAGTGGCCCAGAGTATGCGCCGGGCGGCCCGGTAAATGGATATTGATATCCAGTCCGCTGTTCAGTTCATTCATAAACTGGCGGCAGTGACCGCAAGGGGTGTAGTTCACGGTAATGGCTCGGAGGGATTTTTCGCCCCGCAGCCAGGCGTGGGTGATCGCACTTTGTTCGGCATGCACCGTTTGCTGCATCGTCGCGCCGTGAAATTCCATATTCGCGCCAAAATACCAGGTGCCGCTGACGCCACGCGCAATGGCACCGACGTTAAAGCTGGAAAGATCGGCGCGGGCGCAGGCGGCGGCAAGCGGCAGGAGGGCGAAGGCCAGCGCGTCTTCGTCCATTCCCGTCGCTTTCAGTAACGATGAGACCTGCCCTGCGCTCAGCATGGCAGGAAAATGCTCATCTTCCAGCAAAGGTGCCAGCGCCGATTGCATCTCACCCGGAAGCTGCAGGAGAGCAGATTGAAAACGTTGATGCATGGGGTGCCTCGTAACAATGTAATGGGATCGTAGTTTACGAGGCGTCAGAAGATTTGTAACGTGACGCAGATCCCATTATGTGTGCAACGGTTGCAATAAAAACGAAAATTGCGCGACGTATCGCAAATTTTACCCCATCACTGCCAGAATCAGCGGGAACAGGAACGGGGCAATAAGCGAGGTAATAATGCCGCAAATCACCAGCGCCAGAGAACTAAACGCGCCTTCCTGATAATCCAGCTCCGCACAACGCGCCGTCCCAAGGGCGTGCGAGGCGGTGCCCATTGCCAGCCCGCGTGCAGCTTTAGTCCGAATACCCATAATATTGAGTAAGGTGTGACCGAACACCGCGCCAAGAATACCGACAAAAATCACACAAACCGCGCTGATGGCCGGGATACCGCCAATGCTACCGCCAACGGCCATCGCGATGGGCGTCGTAACCGATTTCGGCAGAACAGACGCGGCGATTTCCGGCGTTGCGCCCATCAGCAGCGCCACGCTGGTACCCGTCACCATCGCCACTACGCTGCCGATAAAGCAGATAGTAATAATTGACTTCCAGCGGGCGCGGATCTGGTGCAACTGCTCATACAGCGGAAACGCCAGCGCGACCACAGCAGGCTGCAAAAGATCGTTGAGGATTTTGCTGCCCTGAAAATAGTGATCGTAGGGAATGCCGGTTAACAGTAAGAAGGGAATAATCACGACCATGGCGACCAGCAACGGGTTAAGCAATGGCATCTTAAAACGGGCGGCAAGTTTACGCGCCGCAAAAAACACGGCCAGCGTCAGCGGCAAAGACCACCATATATAAGCCATCATTTTTTTACATCCTTCTGACCAATGACTTTACGTTCACCGTGCACCAGATGTGAACTCCAGCTTACCACCAGAAAAACCACCAGGGTGCTGATAGCGCATGAGACCACTACAGGACCAAACTGCGCCCGCAGAACGTCAACGTATTGCATCACGCCAACGCCAATGGGGACAAACAACAGCGCCATATAACGGATCAGCACATAGCAACCGGGATTGACCCATTTTGCGGGCAGGATTTGCAGCGCCAGCAGAAAAAAGAGGATCAGCATGCCAATAATGCTGCCGGGGATGGTTATTGGCAGCAGAGAAGCGATATAAATTCCGGCATATAAACAGGCATAAATCAGAACGAATGCACGCAGGTATTGCCAGATGATTGTGAAGGTTTTGCTCATGGTATCAATCCTTACGAAAACGCATTCATCATACAATTAAAGCCTAAAATGTGCTACCGATCACATCATGAATTCGAAGCATAGCTGAGATAGACAAACGGAACATCGGGCAAACGAACCAATCAGGTCGGTTAATCCTGTCATGGAGCGGGCTGATGCTTTAATCCCTGGCGCAGAGACGCTAACATAGCGCCGCTCCACGTGTTGACAACGCGGCCTCTCAGGGGAAATACCGGGATTGGGTTCCCGGAGGGAGGTCCAACCCGGTGGTCGCCACGATACCCACGGACGGTTTGTCATCAATCTCAGCGACGCTAACATAGCGCCTCTTTTTTTACGGGTAAAGATATGCGTGTACTCCTCGCGCCGATGGAAGGCGTGCTCGATTCGCTGGTGCGAGAGCTACTGACCGACGTTAACGACTACGATCTGTGCATCACCGAATTTTTGCGCGTAGTGGATCAGCTACTGCCGGTCAAATCGTTCTATAAACTGTGTCCGGAACTGCATCACCAGAGCCGCACCTCGTCTGGCACCCTGGTTCGTATTCAACTGCTGGGCCAGTATCCACACTGGCTGGCAGAAAATGCGGCCCGTGCCGTTGAACTGGGATCGTATGGCGTTGACCTCAACTGCGGCTGTCCGTCCAAAGCAGTGAACGGCAGCGGAGGCGGAGCAACGCTACTAAAAGATCCGGAACTGATTTATCAGGGAGCCAAAGCGATGCGCGATGCAGTGCCCGCGCATTTACCTGTGACGGTAAAAGTCCGGCTTGGCTGGGATAGCGGCGATCGCCAGTTTGAAATTGCCGATGCGGTACAGCAGGCCGGGGCAACCGAGCTGGCGGTGCATGGCCGCACAAAAGAAGATGGCTATAAAGCGGAGCGGATTAACTGGCAGGCGATCAGCGACATCCGCCAGCGGCTGACCATCCCGGTGATCGCCAACGGTGAAATCTGGGACTGGAAAAGTGCACAAGCCTGTTTGCAGACCACCGGATGCGATGCCGTGATGATCGGTCGCGGGGCGCTAAATGTGCCAAACCTTAGCCGGGTGGTCAAATATAACGAACCGCGTATGCCCTGGCCGGAGGTGGTTGAGCTGCTGCGGAAATATTCGCGCCTCGAAAAGCAGGACGACACCGGCTTATACCATGTCGCTCGCATAAAACAGTGGCTGGGATATTTACGTAAAGAATATGATGAGGCGCTGGATCTATTTACGGCCATTCGGACGTTTCAGGATTCAACGTCCATTGCGCGGGTCATTGAACACTGGTCCTGAAAAACTATCGCCCCCACACAGGAGGGCGATAACCATCAGAAAATCATCTTAAACACCCCTGTTACTACCAACAGTCCAATCAGAAAAATAACTAAAATCGCCCATAGTAAAATTTTCATCGCGCATTCCTTCTTTGTAGTATTCACATCAAGTATAGGAAAGAAGAGAAATTTTGCCTCGCCGAGTGACACTTTTGTTAATTGAATGGCATGTTAATTATTAGCTTGGTGAATAATTTGCTAACTATTTCTTTTTATGTCCATTTGTTCATTGCCACGCGTTACTAAAAAAAATTCTCACCCGCCACGTAATCTTGCCGCCTCCTTATTATCTCGTAAAAATACGTTATGAACCGTCCCCTGATTTCGACTGCAATGTCAGCCCTGCCGCTGGTTCTTTCCCTGACGGGCTGCGCGCCCTCGCATGATGTTAACGCCGGAATTACACCCTACACCCCGGCGATGTCGGTGAGCAGCACGTTACCAGCTGCATTACAAAACGGCTGGCCGCAAAGCCAGTGGTGGAAGCAATATCAGGATCCGCAGCTTGACGCGCTAATTACGCGCGCACTGATCAACGCGCCCGATTTAAAAGTGGCGCAACAGCGTATTACGCTGGCGGAAGCGCAGGCGAGAATGGCGGAAGCCGCAGACGGTCCGGCGGTGAATTTCTCATCTGACGTTGAGCGGCAAAAAATGTCGGCAGAAGGTTTGATGGGACCCTTCGCACTTACCGATCCGGCTGCCGGGACCACCGGGCCGTGGTACACCAACGGTACCTTTGGTCTGACGGCCGGCTGGGATTTGGATCTGTGGGGCAAAAATCGTGCTGAAGTGGAAGGACGCATCGGCCTGGTGCGCGCGCGCAATGCTGAACTACAGCAGGCGCAGCAGCTACTGGCCAGCAGCGTGGCACGCCTCTACTGGGAGTGGCAGACCGAAGCGGCCATTAAAACGGTGCTCCATGATATTGAACAGCAGCAGGAGGCGATTGTTGCTGTCGATCGCGAGCTTTATCAGCAGGGGATCACCTCTTCTGTTGAAGGTGCGGAAACCGATATCAGTGCGGGTAAAACCCAGCAAAAGCTGGCGGAAGTTGCCGGTAATATGAAAATTATCGAAGCCCGCCTGCTGGCATTGACCAATGGGCAGTCCTCAACGCTTGCCCTGCACAGCGTGCCGCTGCCGGCCGTACAGACCAAAATGCCTGCCAGCCTTGGTTATGAATTACTGGCGCGTCGACCGGACTTGCAGGCCGCCCACTGGTACATCGAAGCCTCATTAAAAGAGGTGGATGCCGCCAAAGCGGCGTTTTATCCGGACATCAACCTGATGGCGTTTTTACAGCAGGACGCGCTGCACCTCAGTGATCTGTTCCGTCACTCCGCGCAACAAATGGGCGTGACGGCGGGGCTGACGCTGCCGATTTTTGATAGCGGTAGGCTGAATGCGAATCTGGATATCGCCAGCGCCCAAAACGGTCTCTCCATCGCTAATTACAATAAGGCGGTGGTTGACGCGGTGAATCAGGTTGCCCGTAGCGCCACGCAGGTTGAAACGCTGATGGAGAAAAATGCGCGTCAGAAACAGGTGCAGCAGGATGCATCGCGGATTGTGGCGCTGGCAGAGGCGCGACTGAAAGCCGGTCTGATTGCAGGCTCTCGCGTCAATCAGGCACGCATTCCGGCCCTTGAGGAACAGATTAATGGCCTGACATTGCAGGGACAGTGGCTGGATGCCTCTATTCAGCTGACTTCAGCGCTTGGCGGCGGCTATCATTTCTCATCCTGACCCCCAGACTTCGCCGGGGTTTTCTATACTTACCTCCTGAACTTAACGGGAGGTCAGTATGGCGGCAAACAAAGTTGCAGTAGTCACCGCGTCGGATTCCGGCATCGGTAAGCGGTGCGCGTTATTTCTTGCTAAAGGTGGCTATGACATCGGTGTGACCTGGCACTCGGATGAAAAAGGTGCGCAGGGTACGGTAAAAGAAGTTGAGGCGCTGGGACGTAAAGCGATTGCGGTACAACTGGACCTCAGCAAGCTGCCGGAGGGGGCGCAGGCGCTGGAAACGCTGATTAAACAGTTTGGCCGTATTGATGTGCTGGTCAACAACGCGGGCATGATGACCAAAGATGCGTTCCTCGACGTCAAGCTGGAGGACTGGCGGGCGATTTTTACGGTAGACGTTGAAGGCGCGTTTCTCTGTTCACAGATTGCTGCCAGAAAGATGGTAGAGCAGGGGGAGGGGGGACGCATTGTTAACATTACCTCCGTACATGAACATTCTCCTCTGCCTGACGCCAGTGCCTACACGTCTGCCAAACATGCGCTTGGCGGCCTGACCAAATCAATGGCGCTGGAGCTGGTCAAACATAATATTCTGGTCAATTCTGTCGCGCCAGGCGCTATCGCCACGCCCATGAATGATATGAGCGATAATGATGCAAAACCTGGCTCCATGCCCACTATCCCGCTGACGCGCCCCGGTAAAACGGAAGAAATTGCCAGCCTGGTAGCATGGTTGTGCTCGGAATATGCGACCTATACTACCGGCCAGTCATTTATTGTCGACGGCGGTTTTATGCTGGTAAACCCGCAGTTTGCAGGACTGAAATAAATCTTGCCCCGGTAACGGCAGCGACTACTGCCGTTTCTGCCGGTGTTTTAACCACAGGCGCACGCCCAGTACCAGCGCGACAGCGATACCCAGCCAGACCAGGTGTTTTAAATGCTGATTGAAATGATGCAGCCACGGCCCAATCACTTCACCACCGACATAGCCAAGGGTGGTGAAAATCAGCGCCCACACAATTGCGCCTGCAATGTTGAGCGGCAGGAACAGCGTCGGCGGCAGGCGACTGGCACCTATCAGCAGGGGGCCGATGATGCGGAAACCGTACATAAAACGGCTGCCGATCACAAACAGCCACGGACGGCGCTGGATCAGCCGCTGCGCACGATCGATTTTATCCTGATGTCCGCTGAAACGCGCCAGGATACGGTTGCCGAACCGGCGTCCTAAAAAATAGAGCAACTGATCGCCGATGATCCCGCCCAGCGCAACGGCAATCACCACCAGCGGAAACTTCAGCAGCCCCTGATGGGCCGCGACGCCACCCAGCAGCGTAATGGTTTCTCCCTCTGCCAGACTGCCAATCGTCAGGGCAGCGTAACCATACTCCGTAATTAACAAACTGATATCCATGCGTTAAACATCTCTCCTCTCTGTACCGCACCCAACAAGCATAATCGCTATGTGAAATGTTGCAGGCAAAGAGGGATAAGCATTTTTGAACTGTACATAAAATAATCTATTGATGTGCATTATACTTAAGCCACGGTCGTATCACGTCGAGAAGAGGGGATCATATGAACCACGTCTGGGGACTTCTCTCCCATCCTAATCGCGAAATGCAGGCTATTAAGCGCGAAAACGAAACGGTTTCGCATCACTACACTCATCATGTCCTGATCATGGCGGCCATCCCGGTTATCTGCGCGTTTATTGGCACCACGCAAATTGGCTGGAATTTTGGTGAAAATAACGTGGTCCGGCTGACGCTGTTTACTGCTTTTGCGCTGGCGATCCTGTTCTACGGGCTAATGCTGGCGGGGGTGGCGGTGATGGGCCGGGTGATCTGGTGGATGGCGCGTAACTATCCGCACCGGCCTTCGCTGGCACGCTGTATGGTATTTGCGGGCTACGTTGCCACGCCAATCTTTCTGAGTGGTATCGTGGCGCTCTATCCGCTGGTCTGGCTCTGTGCGCTGGTGGGCACGGCCGCGCTGTTTTATACCGGTTATTTACTCTATCTGGGCATCCCGACGTTCCTTAATATCAATAAAGAAGAAGGGCTGAGTTTTTCCAGCTCTACGCTGGCTATCGGCGTGCTGGTGCTTGAAGTGCTGCTGGCATTGACGGTCCTGCTGTGGGGCTATGGCTATCATCTGATCTGACAGAGGCTGTGCGGCGGGTAGACGCGCTCGCCGTGCAGTATTTGGACACGATTCTTCTCTGGCGGAGCCGTTTCCCCGCGGGTATGATGCGCGGGCGTGTTTTATATTGATATCTATAATGAATCACGCGCTCAAAACATAACCTGTGCATATAACTACCAGAATCTCATCATGCCGAAATTACGCGTTTCTTTGCTTAGCCTTGCGCTAATGCTCCCGGTGGTTTTCGCACCACAGGTCAGTGCCAAAACGGCTGCGGCCGCCACGGCGTTACAGCCGGAAATCGCCTCCGGTAGTGCGATGATTGTCGATCTTCAGACCAATAAAGTGATCTACGCCAGCCATCCGGATCTGGTGCGTCCCATCGCGTCAATCACCAAGCTAATGACCGCCATGGTGGTGCTGGATGCTCATTTGCCGCTGGATGAAAAACTGAAGGTGGATATCAGCCATACGCCGGAAATGAAGGGGATTTATTCGCGCGTGCGCCTGAACAGCGAAATCAGCCGTAAAGATATGCTGCTGCTGGCGCTGATGTCGTCGGAAAACCGTGCGGCGGCGAGCCTTGCCCACCATTATCCGGGCGGCTACGATGCGTTTATTCGGGCAATGAATGCAAAAGCAAAAGCGCTGGGGATGACCCACACGCGCTATGTGGAGCCGACCGGACTGTCGATTAAAAACGTCTCTACGGCCCGCGACTTAACCCGGCTACTGATTGCCAGTAAGCAGTATCCGTTGATTGGTCAACTCAGCACCACGCGTGAAGATATGGCGACGTTTTCAAACCCGGCCTATACACTGCCGTTCCGTAACACCAACCATCTGGTCTATCGCGATAACTGGAATATCCAGTTGACGAAGACCGGGTTTACCAACGCGGCGGGTCATTGTCTGGTGATGCGCACGTTGATCAACCAACGTCCGGTGGCGCTGGTGGTAATGGATGCGTTTGGCAAGTATACCCACTTTGCCGATGCCAGCCGCCTGAAAACCTGGATTGAGACGGGGAAAGTCATGCCGGTACCGGCCTCGGCGCTGAGCTATAAAAAACAGAAGGCAGCGCAGATGGCCAGCACGGATTTCACCGCGCAAAACGATTGACCCGCGTTGTTGTGGCGCTGGCTAAGTGCCATTTTGCCCGGTGGCGCTGCGCTTACCGGGCCTACGGTGCGGTGGTATTCCCCGGTGGCGCTGCGCTTACCGGGGCTACAATGTTGCGATGTTGCGATGTTGCGATGTTGCGATGTTGTTTTCGTAGGCTGGGTAAGGCGAAGCCGCCACCCGGCATCATGTGCACCGTGGCCGATTCCCGCCTTACCCCCACCGAAGCCTACTCCGGCAGCGTCCAGTCCCCGTCATTAAGCGCGCGCTGCATAATCAACGTATCGCGCCAGTCGCCTTTTTTATACCCCACGCTGCGCAACCGTCCGGCAACCTCAAACCCCTGCTGCTGATGCAGCTTTAGCGAGCCGGGATTATTATGCCCGTCGCCCACCACGGCCAGCATCTGCCGCCACGGTCCCTGTTCACAACGGGCAATCAGTTGCGACAGCAGGCGCGATCCGATGCCGCGCCCGGTCATCGTCGTATCAATATAAATCGACTCTTCGATGGTAAAACGGTAAGCCGGACGCGGACGATACGGGGTCGCATAGCAATATCCCACAACCACGCCGCGATAAAGCGCCACCAGCCACGGCAGTTCCTGCGCCGCTACCTTTTCCATGCGTTGACGCATCTCGTCCACGGACGGTGGAACTTCTTCAAAAGAGGCCCGACCATTCAGCACATGCCAGGCATACAGCGCGGCAATGGCATGAGCATCGTCGGGCAGGGCATCACGGACTTCAACATCCACGCTGTTCAAAACGTCAACCGCAGACATAACGCAAGCTCCTCAAAACAAAAAGCCAGAGAACACCGTCTCTGGCACGTTAAACCACTTTATTACGACTATCGACAAAAACTCAAACGCCAGTCGGCGGCGTCGGCACACTCTCTGCGGTTTCAGCAGACTTTTGTGCCGCAGAATCGCCTTCATCCCAGTACTTCTGTTTACTGGTCTTGCCGATCCCCGGATTCATGCTATTTGTCGGGTCGTTCTTGCGATAAAACGTTTTTAAACTCTCCGCCGCCTCGTAAAGATGGCCGACGTTATGCTCGGCAGGATACTGTGCACCGCGCGTCCGCAGCAGTTCCAGCATCTGCTCCTTCAGGTGATGCGCATCAACGCCTTTTTTGACGATGTAATCCTGATGGAAAACGTGACACATAAAGTGACCGTAATAGAGTTTATGCACCAGCTGGCTGTCGATCTCCGGCGGCAGATGTTCGAACCACTCGGTATCATTACGCCGCAGGGCAATATCCAGCGCCAGAATATCTTCCACCTCATCGGCATGTACCGCCTGGTAACGGATCGCCGCGCCCGCCGCGGCAAAACGGTGCAGGAACGCTTTGCTGCCCTCTTCAGGCGTACAGGCGAAGAAATCGCCCTCGGCGGTTTTAAAGAATTCGCTCAGCCAGCGTTGTGCCTCATTAACCCCATCGCCCGCCATCTTGAGCAGCAGATGATGTTCATATTTATCGCGCCAGCTTTTCATGCGCGGCGGCAAATGCGCAGGGAAGGCGCGGGTCAGCTTCTGCATTGTACGATCGGTAAAATGCGGCTTAAACAGCGAGACCTTTTCCAGCAGCGCGTCGGTGCGGCCTTTCAAAGTAAAGAACAGCGGCATTTTGTCGGTGCCGAGTTTGTCGATCATCAGGAACGTATCTTTTCCGTACCGCTCGGCGATGTCGTAAATATCGCGGTGCATATATTCGCCCGCAATCGGCAGATGGGTGAAATTGGCCAGGATATGACGGCGAATTTCGGTGAGCACATCGGGCTGGTTGGTGCCGATATAAAACACCTGCTGATTTTTTTCCGCGACGAAGGTATCCAGGCGCACGGCAAAAACCGCCAGCTTGCCCGCGCAGCCGGAAGACTCAAACAGGCGATCGGGATCGGCATTATAGCGGGCAGGCGTGTCCGCCTCGACATCACGCACGCGGGTCACGTAGTCGTTGTCGTGCCCGTGACGGCCATCGTGGCGCACATCGCCCGCCGTGATGCGTTCATCGTCCAGCTTACTGAGGATCTGTTCCGGCGTTTGCCCCAGCTCAATACCCAGATGGTTGAACAGCTGTAAGCGTCCGTTTTCATCAATACGGGCAAACAGCGACATCTCGGTATAGGCCGGTCCGCGCTGTACCAGCGCGCCGCCGGAGTTATTGCAGATGCCGCCAATCACCGAGGCACCAATGCAGGAGGAGCCGATCACCGAATGCGGCTCGCGTCCCAACGGCTTGAGCGCTTTTTCCAGCGAATACAGCGTGGTGCCGGGAAATGCCAGCACCTGCTCGCCATTATCCAGTAGCTGAAGTTTATCCAGGCGCAGGGTGCTGATAATAACGATATCGCGATCGTAATCGTTGCCGTTCGGCGTCGAACCCTCCGTCAGGCCGGTATTCGCCGCCTGCATCAGAATAATTTTATCGGCCTGCACGCAGACGCTTAATACCCGCCATAGTTCGAGCAGACTGCCGGGGAAGACGACGGCCAGCGCCTCGCCCTGGCCGGAACGGAAGCCTTTGCGGTAGCGGGCGGTTTTCGCCGGATCGGTTAACAGATGAGAGTGGCCCACCAGGCGGGTCAGTTCGTTGAGTAGCGCGTGATTATCATGATGAGTTGTAGACGGCATCTTCCACTCCTTGTGGTGGGACAAATAAACGTCTTTAAGAATAGCCTGAGAAAACCGAAGCGGAGGGTAAAAACGCCAGAAAAATAAGAGAATAAGCGAGGCAAGATACTGCAACCGCGGTTACGATTATGGCAAACTGCGATCTTCGCACGGATTAGGCCGCTCCCCCGGCTTTAGCATAAGAGAGTAAACCATATGAAATGGCTGTGTTCTGTAGGTGTCGCTGTGAGTCTGGCGTGTCATCCCGCGCTGGCAGAGGAAGTCAAAAACCAGCATCCATTGACCCCGGAAGCCCGTGACGCTTACGTCACTGAGCTGCTCAAAAAAATGACAGTGGATGAAAAAATTGGTCAGTTGCGGCTTATCAGCGTGGGGCCGGATAACCCGAAAGAAGCCATTCGCGAGATGATTAAAGAGGGGCAGGTCGGCGCGATTTTTAATACCGTGACGCGCGAAGACATCCGTAAAATGCAGGATCAGGTGATGCAACTTAGCCGCCTGAAAATTCCGCTGTTTTTTGCCTATGACGTGGTGCACGGTCAGCGCACCGTCTTTCCGATAAGCCTCGGGCTGGCCTCGACCTTTAATCTTGATGCGGTGAAAACCGTCGGTCGCGTCTCGGCGTATGAAGCGGCGGACGATGGCCTGAATATGACCTGGGCACCGATGGTCGATGTTTCGCGCGATCCGCGCTGGGGCCGCGCTTCGGAAGGCTTTGGTGAAGATACCTGGCTGACCTCTGTCATGGGTAAAACGATGGTCGAAGCGATGCAGGGGAAAAGTCCGGCGGATCGCTATTCGGTCATGACCAGCGTAAAACACTTCGCCGCTTATGGCGCGGTCGAGGGTGGGAAAGAGTACAACACCGTCGATATGAGTCCGCAGCGACTGTTCAACGACTATATGCCGCCGTATAAAGCCGCGCTGGACGCGGGTAGCGGTGGCGTGATGGTGGCGCTGAACTCGCTAAACGGCACGCCGGCGTCGTCAGATTCCTGGCTGCTGAAAGATCTGCTGCGCGATGAATGGGGCTTTAAGGGCATCACCATTTCCGATCACGGGGCGATTAAAGAACTGATTAAACACGGCACCGCCGCCGATCCGGAAGATGCGGTGCGCGTGGCGCTCAACTCGGGCATTAACATGAGCATGAGCGACGAATATTACAGTAAGTATCTGCCGGGGCTGGTGAAGTCCGGTAAAGTCCCGATGGCGGAACTGGACGATGCAGCCCGCCACGTACTGAACGTCAAATATGATATGGGGCTGTTTAATGACGCTTACAGCCATCTGGGACCGAAAGATTCCGATCCCAAAGATACCAATGCCGAAAGCCGTCTGCACCGTCAGGACGCGCGCAACGTGGCGCGCGAAAGCCTGGTGCTGCTGAAAAACCGTCTGGACACGCTGCCGCTGAAAAAAACGGCGACCGTGGCCGTGGTCGGTCCGCTGGCCGACAGCAAGCGTGACGTGATGGGAAGCTGGTCTGCCGCAGGCGTTGTTGACCAGTCAGTGACTGTGCTCACTGGCATCAAAAACGTGATGGGCGACCAGGGCAAAGTGATCTTTGCTAAAGGGGCGAACGTCACTAACGATAAAGACATCGTGACCTTCCTTAACCAGTACGAGCCTGCGGTGCAGGTCGATGAGCGCACGCCGAAAGCGATGATTGACGAAGCCGTGGCGGCAGCGAATCAGTCTGACGTGGTTGTGGCTGTTGTGGGCGAGGCGCAGGGCATGGCGCATGAGGCCTCCAGCCGCACGGATATCACAATTCCGCAAAGCCAGCGCGATCTAATTAGCGCGCTGAAAGCCACCGGTAAACCGCTGGTGCTGGTACTGATGAATGGTCGTCCGCTGGCGCTGGTGAAAGAAGATCAGCAGGCCGATGCGATCCTCGAAACCTGGTTCGCGGGTACCGAAGGCGGAAATGCGATTGCCGATGTGCTGTTCGGTGATTACAACCCGTCCGGCAAGCTGCCGATGTCCTTCCCGCGTTCGGTTGGGCAGATCCCGGTGTATTACAGCCATCTGAACACCGGGCGTCCCTATAACGCCGACAAACCCAATAAGTACACCTCGCGCTATTTTGACGAGGCAAACGGCCCGCTGTATCCGTTCGGCTACGGTCTGAGCTATACCACCTTTACCGTCTCTGACGTGAAACTCTCCGCGCCGACCATGAAGCGCGACGGCAGCGTTACCGCCAGCGTTGAGGTCACCAATACCGGTAAACGTGAAGGGGCGACGGTTATTCAGATGTATTTACAGGATGTCACCGCCTCGATGAGCCGTCCGGTAAAACAGCTGAAAGGGTTTGAGAAAGTCACGTTGAAGCCAGGTGAAACGCAGACCGTCAGCTTCCCGATTGATGTTGAGGCGCTGAAGTTCTGGAATCAGAAAATGAAATACGATGCTGAACCGGGTGAATTTAACGTCTTTATTGGCGTGGATTCCGCTCGCGTGAAGCAGGGAGAATTTGAGCTGCTGTAAACTCGCAGCATTCCATTTCCCTCGCCGGCCCTCCCGTTTGTCGTTAAAGCGGGAGGGCCGCACATCATTTAAAGGTTAAATGCCCTTTTTTCGTCTACGCTTTTCTCTTAAGCCCCTGTAAGTGGGTCGTAAAATAATGAGGAAAACCAGATGATGACATTCAAGGGAACGCTTAGCGCTATCGCATTATTCTCCGCAATAAGCCTGCCGCTACATGCAGCAGAGCCGGTGAAAGTAGGCTCTAAAATTGATACCGAAGGAGCGCTGCTGGGCAATATTATTTTGCAGGTTCTGGAAAGCCACGGCGTTAAAACCGTTAATAAAGTTCAGTTAGGCACCACGCCGGTCGTGCGTGGCGCGATCACCTCCGGCGAGCTGGATATTTACCCGGAATATACCGGCAACGGCGCGTTTTTCTTTAAGCTGGAAAACGATGCGGCGTGGAAAAATGCGCAACAGGGCTATGAGAAAGTGAAGCAGCTGGATGCGGAGAAGAACAAGCTGGTCTGGCTGACTCCTGCGCCAGCCAACAATACCTGGACCATTGCGGTGCGCCAGGATCTTGCCTCAAAAAATAAACTGACCTCATTAAGCGATCTCAGCCGTTATTTGAAAGAGGGTGGCACCTTTAAGCTGGCAGCCTCGGCGGAATTTATCGAACGTACCGACGCGCTGCCTGCTTTTGAAAAAGCCTACGATTTCAAACTCAACCAGAGCCAGTTGCTATCGCTGGCGGGCGGTGACACGGCGGTGACCATCAAGGCTGCCGCGCAACAAACCTCCGGCGTGAATGCGGCGATGGCCTACGGCACAGACGGTCCGGTGGCGGCCCTGGGCCTGCAAACGCTGACCGACCCGAAAGGCGTGCAGCCGATCTATGCCCCGACGCCGGTGGTGCGTGACGCCGTGCTGAAGGCATATCCGGAGATGGACGCGTGGCTGAAGCCTGTTTTTGCCAGCCTGGATGAAAAAACGCTGCAAACGCTGAATGCAAAAATTGCCGTTGAAGGTCTGGATGCGAAGAAAGTCGCTGCCGACTATCTGAAGGAAAAAGGGCTGGTGAAATAACACGGACGGCGTTGTGCATATAAAATGTCAAAACCGCGTCCTGCTGCTGCTGGCGATGATTTCGCTGGCAGCGGCAGCGCTGCCATTTGTGAATTATGCTCCCAACCGACTGGTTTCCGGAGAGGGGCGGGCGCTCTGGCAGGTCTGGGCGTTTCCGCCGCTCTGGCTACTGGTTGTGCCGCTGGGGTTAATCCTTTTAAGTTTCCTGCGTGGCCGCCTGTCGCTAATGGTAACGTTGCTGGCGGTTGAGCTGATTTTTATCGCCCTGATCTGGGGCGCGGGAAAATCTGCCAGCTGGCTGGCGCAGACCGGCAGTCCGCTGGCGCGTACCTCGCCCGGAAGCGGCCTGTGGTTATGGCTGGCGCTTTCGCTGCTTATCCTGAGTGACGTTATTCGGCGGCTGACAGATAAAGCAACATGGCGCTGGCTGCTAAACGCGCAGGTCTGGCTGCTACCGCTAGTGCTGCTGGGATCTGGCGCACTGGATGAGCTGTCGCTGATGAAAGAGTACGCCAACCGTCAGGACGTATTTAACGACGCGTTATTACAACATCTGACGCTACTGTTCGGCACGCTGTTACCCGGCCTGCTGATTGGTGTGCCTCTGGGGCTGTGGTGCTATCGCCATCCTGCTCGGCAGGCGCCAGTGTTTACGGTATTAAATATCATCCAGACTATCCCTTCTATTGCGCTGTTCGGCCTGCTGATTGCGCCGCTGGCCGGGCTGGTGCAGCATTTTCCGCTGCTTTCGAAATTCGGTGTGGCCGGAACCGGCAGAACGCCCGCGCTCATTGCGCTGGTGCTCTACGCCTTATTGCCGCTGGTCCGTGGCGTAGTGGCCGGGATGGGACAGGTACCGCGCGACGTACTGGAAAGCGCCGCCGCGATGGGTATGAGCAATCAGGAGCGTTTTTTCCGCGTCCAGTTGCCGCTGGCCCTGCCGGTATTGATCCGCGGATTACGTGTGGTCACCGTACAGACCATCGGGATGGCGGTGATTGCGGCGCTGATCGGGGCTGGAGGATTCGGCGCGCTGGTATTCCAGGGGTTACTCAGTAGCGCGCTTGATTTAGTGTTGCTGGGGGTGATCCCGGTGATTGCGCTGGCCGTCGTGGTAGACGCGCTATTCGGCCTGTGGAGTGCACTGCTTAAGGAACGTGCGCATGATTGAATTTAACCAGGTAAGCAAATCGTTTGCCGGGCAGGACGCGGTAAAAAACCTCAACCTGCATCTGAAAGAGGGGGCGTTCTCGGTCCTCATCGGCACGTCAGGCTCGGGGAAATCCACCACCCTGAAGATGATTAATCGCCTGGTCGAACACGACAGCGGCACCATCCGTTTTGCCGGGGAAGACATCGGCCAGTTGCCGCTGCTGGCGCTGCGTCGGCGGATGGGTTACGCCATCCAGTCTATCGGCCTCTTTCCTCACTGGACGGTGGCGCAAAATATTGCCACCGTGCCGCAACTGATAAAATGGGATCGCAAGCGCATTAACACGCGTATTGATGAATTAATGGCCCTGCTGGGGCTGGATCCGTCGCTGCGCGAACGTTTTCCACACCAGCTTTCTGGCGGACAGCAGCAGCGCGTGGGCGTGGCGCGGGCACTGGCGGCCGATCCTGATGTCTTGCTGATGGACGAACCGTTTGGCGCGCTCGATCCGGTGACGCGCAGTGCGCTACAACAAGAAATGAGCCGTATCCATCGCCTGCTGGGGCGCACCATTGTCCTCGTCACGCATGACATTGATGAAGCGCTGCGCCTGGCGGATCATCTGATCCTGATGGATAAAGGCGAGGTAGTACAACAGGGTACGCCGCTGCAAATGCTGACCCACCCGGCAAATGACTTCGTGCGTGAGTTTTTTGGCCGCAGCGAGCTGGGCGTCCGCCTGCTGTCTCTGCGTGCAGTGCGGGATTATCTGCGCCACGGTGAGCCGGTGGAGGGCGAACCCGTGCTGGATACGATGACATTACGCGAGGCGCTTTCCGCTTTCGTTGCCCGTCAGTGCCTGGTATTACCGGTCGTCGACGGTCAGGGCCGATTCTGCGGCAACCTCCATTTCGAAGATCTGCTGCGCGAGGAGGGGGCCGGTGAAACTCATCCGTGATCCGTTGCTGTGGCTGATGGCGCTTTTCATCGCGTTACTGGTCGGCCTCCCGCACAGTGAGGGACTATTCAGCGCCTTATTCCCGCAACTGCCGCGCCCGGTCTATCAACAGGAGAGCTTTCTGGCGCTGACGCTGGCCCATTTCTGGCTGGTGGGCGTGTCAAGCCTGGTAGCTATCGTGCTTGGCGTCGGGGCCGGGATCCTGGTCACGCGCCCGGCAGGACGGGAATTTCGCTCGCTGGTCGAGACGATTGCCGCTATCGGGCAAACCTTTCCGCCGGTTGCGGTACTGGCGATTGCTGTCCCGGTGATGGGCTTTGGTCAGCAGCCGGCCATTATCGCGTTGATTCTCTACGGCGTGTTACCGATCTTACAGGGGACCTTAGCCGGGCTGGCAGCGGTGCCCGCAGGCGTTACCAGCGTGGCGGAAGGCATGGGAATGAATCGCTGGCAGCGATTGATCAAGGTTGAGTTGCCGCTGGCGGCGCCGGTGATCCTCGCCGGGGTCCGCACCTCGATTATTATTAATATCGGTACGGCGGCCATCGCCTCGACGGTAGGGGCCAGTACGTTAGGCACACCGATTATTATCGGTCTGAGCGGATTCAATACGGCGTATATTATCCAGGGAGCGATCCTGGTTGCGCTGGCGGCGGTGATTGTCGATCGTGGATTTGAGCGGCTGGGACGTTATCTTAACCGCCATGCACAATAAAGGTATATCCGGCCAGCATGACGCCGCCGATGCCGCTCACGGCCATGACCACAAAAAGGGTGATGATACCCATTTTGGCTATGCTCATAATTTGCTCCTTATGTTAATCAAAAGATTATACGGCGAAGCTGATGTGTTAATGAACCATTAATTTTGGCCCTGGTGAGCGGATAAGTTTCAGATAGCGCGTTTTTTGTACATTTGTGCGCCTGTTCAGTGATCCGGCGCACGAATTTTCGATTTTATGCCGCGCTTCAAAGAAAGTTAAACCTTCAACCTGTATGTTACGCGCTTTCAGAAAGTGTGGTTGGCAGGTATGTACGAATTTAATCTTGTGTTGCTGCTGTTGCAGCAAATGTGTGTTTTTCTGGTCATCGCCTGGCTGATGAGCAAGACGCGCCTGTTTATACCGCTGATCCAGGTCACGGTACGCCTGCCGCACAAGCTGCTTTGCTACGTGACCTTCTCCATTTTTTGTATTCTCGGCACCTATTTTGGCTTGCACATTGAAGACTCCATAGCCAATACGCGCGCCATTGGCGCGGTAATGGGCGGGCTGCTGGGCGGCCCGGTCGTCGGTGGGCTGGTGGGTCTGACCGGTGGCCTGCATCGTTATTCGCTGGGCGGGATGACCGCGCTAAGCTGTATGATCTCCACCATGGTCGAGGGCTTGCTGGGTGGCCTGGTCCACAGCATGTTGATCAAACGGGGACGGACGGATCGCGTCTTCAGTCCGCTGACGGCCGGGGCCGTGACCTTTGTCGCGGAGCTGGTACAGATGCTGATTATTCTGCTGATTGCCCGCCCGTTTCAGGATGCGCTGCACCTGGTTAATAGCATTGCCGCGCCGATGATGGTCACCAACACCGTGGGTGCCGCGCTCTTTATGCGTATCCTGCTCGACAAGCGCGCCATGTTTGAGAAATATACCTCCGCGTTTTCGGCGACGGCGCTCAAGGTTGCCGCCTCCACGGAGGGAATCCTGCGCCAGGGGTTTAACGAAGAGAACAGCATGAAGGTGGCGCAGGTGCTCTATCAGGAGCTGGATATCGGCGCGGTCGCCATTACCGACCGTGACAAGCTGCTGGCGTTTACCGGCACCGGCGACGACCACCATCTGCCCGGTCGTCCGATTTCATCCGAATGGACACTGAAGGCGATCAATACCGGCGAAGTGGTGTATGCCGATGGTAACGAGGTGCCGTATCGTTGTTCGCTGCATCCCCAATGCAAACTGGGTTCAACGCTGGTGATCCCGCTACGCGGTGAAAACCAGCGGGTGATTGGCACCATTAAACTCTACGAAGCGAAAAACCGCCTGTTCAGTTCCATCAACCGCACGCTGGGGGAGGGGATAGCCCAGTTGCTGTCGGCGCAGATCCTGGCGGGCCAGTATGAGCGGCAAAAAGCGTTGCTGACCCAGTCAGAGATCAAGTTGCTTCACGCTCAGGTCAATCCGCATTTTCTGTTTAACGCTTTAAATACGCTAAAGGCGGTGATCCGCCGCGACAGCGATCAGGCCAGCCAACTGGTCCAGTATCTGTCGACGTTTTTCCGTAAAAACCTTAAACGGCCATCAGAGATAGTGACCCTGGCGGATGAAATTGAACATGTGAATGCGTACCTGCAAATCGAAAAAGCGCGCTTCCAGTCGCGCCTTCAGGTGCAGCTTTTTGTCCCTGAATCGCTGGCACACCACCAGCTTCCGGCCTTTACATTACAGCCGATTGTAGAAAACGCCATCAAGCACGGCACGTCGCAGCATCTTGGCGTCGGGGAAATCAGAATTCATGCCAGCCAGTATGAACGTTATTTACAGCTCGATATTGAAGATAACGCCGGCCTTTATCACCCGGAAGCCAGCGCCAGCGGGCTGGGCATGAGCCTGGTCGATAAACGTCTGCGCGCCCGCTTCGGTGACGACTGCGGCATTACCGTCAATTGTGAGCCAGAATGTTTTACCCGCATTACCCTGCGACTGCCTCTGGAGGAAAACGCATGTTAAAAGTGCTGATTGTGGATGATGAACCGTTAGCACGCGAGAATCTGCGCATTCTGCTACAGGACGAAAGTGATATCGAGATTGTAGGCGAGTGCGCGAATGCCGTTGAAGCTATTGGCGCGGTGCATACGTTGCGCCCGGACGTGCTGTTTCTCGATATTCAGATGCCGCGTATCAGCGGGCTGGAGATGGTCGGCATGCTCGACCCGGAGCATCGGCCGTGGGTGGTCTTTTTGACGGCATTCGATGAATACGCCGTAAAAGCGTTTGAAGAACACGCCTTCGATTATCTGCTTAAACCGATCGAGGCCGGACGCCTCAATAAAACCCTGACCCGCCTGCGCCAGGAGCGCGGCGAGCAGGACATCTCGGTACTGCCGGAGAATCAGCAGGCGCTGAAATTTATTCCCTGCACCGGGCATAGCCGGATCTGGCTTTTGCAGATGGAAGACGTCGCGTTTGTCAGCAGCCGGATGAGCGGTGTATATGTCACCAGCCATGAAGGAAAGGAGGGGTTTACCGAACTCACGTTGCGCACGCTGGAAAGCCGAACGCCGCTGCTGCGCTGCCATCGTCAGTATCTGGTAAATATGGCGCACCTGAAAGAAATTCGTCTGGAAGAGAACGGTCAGGCCGAACTGCTGCTACGCGCCGGGCAAACGGTGCCGGTCAGCCGCCGCTACCTGAAAAACCTGAAAGAGGCGCTGGGGCTGTAATTGGTGTAGAATTAGCTCCCGCATTTTTTTCATCACCGAAGGCTCTATGGTCAGTAACGATATTTTGCGTAGCGTCCGCTACATTCTGAAGAACAACAATAACGATCTGGTGCGTATTTTCGCGCTGGGGGAAGCGGATGTGACCGCAGAACAACTGGTGCCCTGGCTGCGTAAGGAAGATGAAGAAGGCTTCGTGCGTTGCCCGGACATCATGCTGTCGTGCTTTTTAAACGGCCTGATTTATGACAAACGTGGACGTGATGAGTCAGCTCCCGCGCTGGCGGTTGAACGTCGCGTGAATAACAACGTGATCCTGAAAAAGCTGCGTATCGCGTTTGCACTGAAAACCGATGACATCCTGGCGATTCTGACCGAGCAGAAATTCCGCGTCTCAATGCCGGAAATTACCGCTATGATGCGCGCGCCGGATCATAAAAACTTCCGTGAATGTGGCGATCAGATGTTACGTTATTTTCTGCGCGGGCTGACGGCGCGTGAACACGCCGCCAAATAGAGTCGTCAAAGCCGGGCCTGGGGGCGCGGCGCTACCAGCATGAAGATAAGCCTCGCGCGTTATTGGATAACGGGTAATTGATAACGAATACTGCGTCCTCCCGCTTCACTAGCCTGCAAAAACCCGAGGTCAGTTAACAAAGACAGGTGTCTGGTCGCTGTCGCCCGACTAACACCTGCAACGGCCTTATAATGGCTATTATTCATCCCATATTCTTAGTTTATTCGACTCATTTTGTGAGTAGAATAAACTAAGGATTTGACTCATTGCCTCTTGCTATTGATTATTTCAGACAGGCGATGTGATGTTCCTGGCCAGAAGGCTTAGTAACCACATAGGGATAATAGATTAAAAAAAACAAAGCGTTATTTACTGTCTCAAGCCATTAAAACAAAAAAAAGCGCTGCAATCGCAGCGCTTGATATCCGGCACAGGTCGCCCGGGAGATTTATTTCACTTCTTTAAAGCCAGCTGACTCAAGCATAGTCTGCGTTTGCTTCATGCTGACACCTTTGCTGGTGTCGCCTGTTACCATGGAACCAGAAACGCTCTGCAGCGCTTTGAAATCCACTTTTTCCATATCGACGGTGACTGTTTCTTCCGCCCAGGTGTCTTTGTAATCCAATTTTTCATCAACACCCTGAATGTTTTTATATTTTGCACTCAGCGGATCCAGCACGCGTGCCGCTTCTTCTTTGTTTTTTGCACCGATGGTGGAATAGTTAATTTTATTCTCTGAAGTCTGTTTCAGAACTTTATCACCTTCATAGGTGTAGGTGATTTTGATGTCAGCGCCGTTGATATTGGCGTTGAAGGTTTTGGTTTCTTCTTTGTCGCCGCAGCCTGCCAGAGAAACAACCAGAGCCGAAGCAAACGCCACTGACAACAATTTATTTAATGCTTTCATGCAAAACTCCATTTTATAAAAAATGTTTAAAAAATAATCACCTGAAGAGGCGTCGAAACGCAAACGCGTATCAGTGTAATAAAGCATAGAGCCTTTTTAAAATATTGCGCAGTCCGGATGTGGAGTTCGTCGTAAGAAAAGGTTGAAAGAAGGGAAAAAAAAGCGCCGCGAGCGCGGCGCCTCAAAGGAATATTATTTCACCTGCTGGCCTGGTTTTGCGCCGTCATCCGGGCTTAACAGGAAAATATCTTTTCCGCCGGGACCTGCGGCCATCACCATGCCTTCAGATACGCCAAAGCGCATTTTACGCGGCGCGAGGTTGGCGACCATCACCGTCAGGCGGCCGATCAGCACCTGCGGGTCCGGGTAAGCGGAGCGGATGCCAGAGAAAACGTTACGTTTCTCGCCACCCAGATCCAGGGTCAGACGTAGCAACTTATCAGAGCCTTCCACAAAGCCGGCATTTTCAATCAGCGCCACGCGCAGGTCGATTTTCGCGAAATCATCAAATGTAATGGTTTCCTGAATTGGAGCGTCTGCCAGCGGGCCAGTTACCGGAGCCGCCATCGCTTTCACTTCTTCTTTAGACGCCTCTACCAGCGCATCAACCTGTTTCATGTCGATACGGTTATACAGCGCTTTAAAGGTGTTAACCTTATGGTTCAGCAGCGGTTGCTGAATAGCGTCCCATTCCAGGGTGGTATTCAGGAAGGCTTCTGCACGTTCGGCAAGCGTTGGGATCACCGGCTTGAGGTACGTTATCAGTACGCGGAACAGGTTGATACCCATGGAGCAGATGGTCTGCAACTCCGCATCCTGACCTTCCTGCTTCGCCACTACCCACGGTGCTTTTTCATCGACATAGCGGTTGGCAACATCGGCCAGCGCCATAATCTCACGCACGGCTTTGCCAAATTCGCGGCTTTCCCAGGCTTCACCAATCACCGTCGCGGCATCGGTAAAGGTCTTGTAGAGCGCCGGATCGGCAAGCTCAGACGCCAGCACGCCGTCAAAACGTTTCGCAATAAAGCCTGCATTGCGTGAGGCCAGGTTGACCACCTTGTTAACGATATCCGCGTTAACACGCTGCACGAAATCTTCGAGGTTCAGGTCGATATCATCAATGCGCGAGGACAGCTTGGCGGTGTAGTAATAGCGCAGGCTGTCGGCATCAAAGTGGTTCAGCCAGGTGCTCGCCTTAATAAAGGTGCCGCGCGATTTGGACATCTTGGCGCCGTTTACCGTGACGTAACCGTGCACAAACAGATTCGTCGGCTTGCGGAAGTTGCTGCCTTCCAGCATCGCCGGCCAGAACAGGCTGTGGAAGTAGACAATGTCTTTGCCGATGAAATGATACAGCTCGGCGTCGGAATCTTTCTTCCAGTATTCATCAAAGCTGGTGGTGTCGCCGCGCTTGTCGCACAGGTTCTTAAAGGAACCCATGTAGCCAATCGGCGCATCCAGCCAGACGTAGAAATATTTGCCCGGCGCGTTCGGAATTTCAAAACCGAAGTAAGGCGCATCGCGAGAGATATCCCACTGCTGCAGGCCGGACTCAAACCACTCCTGCATTTTGTTCGCCACCTGCTCCTGCAATGCGCCGCTGCGGGTCCATGCCTGCAACATTTCACTGAAGGAGGGCAGGTCGAAGAAGAAGTGCTCAGAATCACGCATCACCGGCGTTGCGCCAGAGACTACGGATTTCGGCTCGATCAGCTCGGTCGGGCTGTAGGTTGCGCCGCACACTTCACAGTTATCGCCATACTGATCCGCAGATTTACATTTCGGGCAGGTGCCTTTCACAAAACGGTCCGGCAGGAACATGCCTTTTTCCGGATCGTAGAGCTGAGAGATGGTGCGGTTTTTAATAAAACCGTTCTCTTTCAGGCGACCGTAGATAAGTTCCGACAGTTCACGGTTCTCATCGCTGTGCGTGGAGTGATAGTTATCGTAGCTGATGTTGAAGCCCGCGAAATCGGTCTGATGCTCCTGACTCATTTCGGTAATCATCTGCTCAGGGGTAATGCCTAACTGCTGCGCTTTCAGCATGATCGGCGTCCCGTGCGCATCGTCCGCGCAAATGAAGTTTACCTGGTGGCCGCGCATTCGCTGGTAACGGACCCAGACATCAGCCTGGATATGCTCCAGCATGTGGCCGAGGTGGATTGAGCCGTTGGCGTACGGCAGCGCGCACGTTACCAGAATTTTCTTCGCGACTTGAGTCATAGTGAGTATTACTTCTTTGGTGATGAAAAGGGCTTTGATAGTACCAAAATGGTATTTACCGCGCCAAGTGATAAGGGCATTTATCCACAAATGAATAATTGTCGTCTCTGAGGTAAACTGGGTAATTACACTGTCTTTTCAGAACAACAACAGAGGAGTCGGGATGAACGAACAATCCCAGGCCAAATCCCCGGAACGCTTGCGAGCAATGGTCGCCGGGACGCTGGCAAATTTTCAGCATCCCACACTGAAACATAATCTGACGACGTTGAAAGCGCTGCATCACGTTGCCTGGCTGGATGACACCATTCACATCGAACTGCAAATGCCGTTTGTCTGGACCAGCGCGTTTGAGGATCTGAAAGAGCACACCAGCGCGGAGCTTTTACGGATCACCGGCGCGAAAGCGATTGACTGGAAGCTGTCTCATACTGTCGCCACGCTGAAGCGCGTGAAGAATCAGCCGGGCGTTAACGGCGTAAAAAATATTATTGCCATCAGTTCCGGCAAAGGCGGAGTGGGGAAATCCTCAACGGCGGTGAATCTGGCACTGGCGCTGGCGGCGGAAGGCGCGAAGGTTGGTCTGCTTGATGCGGACATCTACGGTCCTTCTATTCCGACCATGCTGGGCACCGAGCACCAGCGTCCGACCTCGCCGGACGGTACACATATGACGCCGATCGTCGCGCATGGGCTGGCGACGAACTCCATCGGTTATCTGGTGACGGATGATAACGCGATGGTCTGGCGCGGGCCGATGGCCAGCAAAGCGCTAATGCAGATGCTACAGGAGACGCTGTGGCCGGATCTGGATTATCTGGTACTGGATATGCCGCCAGGCACCGGGGATATTCAACTGACGCTGGCGCAAAACATTCCGGTCACCGGCGCGCTGGTGGTCACCACGCCGCAAGACATCGCTCTGATTGATGCCAAAAAAGGCATTGTGATGTTCGAGAAAGTAGAGGTGCCGGTACTGGGGATTGTCGAAAACATGAGTATGCATGTGTGCAGCAATTGCGGGCATCATGAAGCTATTTTTGGCACTGGCGGGGCAGAGAAGCTGGCAGAGCAGTATCATACGCAACTGCTGGGACAAATGCCGCTGCATATCAGCCTGCGCGAAGATCTCGACCACGGCACGCCAACGGTTATTCATCGTCCTGAAAGTGAATTTACTGCTATCTATCGCCAGCTGGCAGGGCGCGTAGCGGCGCAGTTGTACTGGCAGGGGGAAGTGATTCCCAGCGAAATCGCCTTCCGCGCAGTATAAGGTTTCTGGCTGCCCTGGCGGGCAGCCGTCACAGCTTAACGGTGATAGAAAATTTCACCGTCATAGACTTTCAGTATCTTACCTTCGGTATCGGTAATGAGCACGTAGTTACCGCCCATATAGGTCCAGTGACTTCCGGCATCCGGCGCGGGCAGGTTACGCTGCTTCCACTGCTTGATGTTGTATTCTTCGGTACGGTACATTTCGGGCACCGTGTCACCAATTGTAAAATGGGTAAAATCGGCAAAAAATTCTTTCAGCTCATAGGATTGTGTGCCCTGTGCCTTCACCGCCGTTTGCGGGGCAGCGCTCACACAGGTTGCCACGCCTAACGCAACGCCCAATAACAGTAATTTAACTTTTTTCATTCTTTCTCCATATCAACATTACAGGCCGTGGCCGGAGCGCAATTACGCGTCTGGTTATACCTTATCTAAGATAACAGAGGCGCACTTAATGTGCCTGATTACTCTGCATCTTGTCAGCTTTTCGGCCTCGTCTGAATGGCCGATTTTTACTGATATTGTAATTGCCTTAAGATCTGTTTCACTATTTGGCATAATTCGCGGTGTAACGAAATAATATCGATATGCTTGCAAAAAAATATATTTGTTCTACACGCAATCTTAATGGCTTAAAACGGCGTACTCAACGTTCTGAGCAGTCCTGAAACATTTTCATTTAACCCTTAACCTGCCAGATTTAGTAGGTTTTACAAAGGATTGCCTTAAAATTGAACGGTATATTATCGCGATTGATCTGTGTCACGTCATCCTAATTTGTTAGATTTGTCGAAACATCGTTTCTGGTTGTTGTTTTTCATGTCACTAAGACTTATCCTACCGTTTCATTGAATAAAAACTCAGTTATCTAATTATAAAGATGCACGCGATCTGTCGTCCGTTTCGCCTGCGTATTAGGGATGAGCTTAGTCAAATGAATTAAGCTTTGATTTAATATGGTTTTGAGATAACTGGAATAAATTCAATGGCTTATGGCATTCACGAATGTCTTGGTAGGTATTAAATAGTGAATTGCCGGTTTCTAATTTCCGATCTGGCAGAAAGGAAGTTAGTGCAGGGTGGTAGCTTTAAGCCACGGCGGTAGCCTGCCCGCTATTCAGCCCAAAAGCTGAAGGTTATGGTATGCTAATATTGCCTGGTTTTCAGGCTATCAATTTTACATTCGTTGAATGATGAGGAACGTGAATGAAAAAGACAATGTGTGCGGTTCTCGCAGCGTTGGCGCTGGCGGGCGTTAGCCCGGCTACGTTTGCTGCTCCGGCCACCGGGACTGAAACAACGTCCGGCGGCGCTGCAGCAGGCGCAATCGGCACCACCACTATCGTCACTGCGACTGCTGTAGCAGGCCTGGTAGCGTTAGTTGCCGTTGCGGCGAGCGACGACGATAGCTCCGGTTCTGGCGTTAACCTGACTACCACCACCACAACGCGTTAAGCTTGAGAATTAACTGAATTTCTGTACAGTTAATTGACAGTGTGGGATGGTATATAAGATGCCCGGCAGATATGATTTGCCGGGCGTCTTAAAAAAGTAAATAATACCCGCATAAAACTATTTTTATTGCTAATTATGTATAAGGCTGGAAACCCTCTTTTGCGGTTTTCTGGCGAATAAGTGCGTACAAATAACCGCTCCTCCGGGGTTATTTTTTGTATTAACACATTGTGAAAGGGATCCTCTGGTGCGCATACTCCTCTTCATCCTGGCCTGCCTGCTGATGCAGGGCTGCACCCATAGCCAGCAAAGCATTGTTGATACCCTGGATTCGACCTTCTTCGGCGCGAAGGACATTACCGTTTCTAACCAGCAAATTGAATCCCTGCCTTATAACACCATGTATCTGCGCATTAACGATGGTCAGCGCATTTTTGTGGTGCTCGGTTATCTTGAAAACGGGCAGCGTAAATGGCTGACACAAGATAAAGCGATGCTGGTGACGAAAAGTGGTCGGTTAGTAAAAACGGTTAACCTGCCCGATAACCTTCTTGATGTCAGTAATCAGCCGCAAGACCCCCTCCTGAACGCCCGACAGCTCAGAAACGGAGCCACCTGGACCAGAACGATTAGCTGGACAGAGGATCAGCGCTACCGTTCGGCGACCGTGGTCTCCCGCTTTACCTCTGGCGGTGAAGACGTCCTGACCATTGCCGGTAAACGGGTTCGCTGTCTGGTATGGCATGAAACCGCCCACACGGATTCTCCTTCGCGCGACTGGCAAAATACCTTCTGGGTGGATGCGGTTAGCGGGCAAGTTCGTCAGGGCCGCCAGATGTTAGGGGCCGGGGTGCTTCCTATCGATTTCACTATCCTGAAACCAGCGACGCTATGAAAATAAAAACATTACTCACCAGCGCTGGGATCCTGGCTCTCAGTTGCCCTGTCTGGGCAGATAGCCAGGTCACGGTACATGCGCTCACTTCTGGTAAAACGCTGACCATTGAACATGCACAGAGGCTGTCACAGGTCGTCACTGTGTCTAATCTGCCTGCCGGGATCTGGTGGCAGGGTGCGGTGATTTCTGAACCGCAGGCCACGGCAGTGATTCAGCAGCAGTATCAGCAGACGCTACAACAGCTTAATGCCTGGGCCGCGACGGAAAGCGTGGACCAGGCTGCCAGTATCCGCACCGTCATTCAGCAGCTTCAGGCCATTAAGGTGACTGGGCGTCAATTTGTTCCCCTCGACCCGGATCTTGTGCGTACACGCGATGAAAACAATCCACGCCTTGAAGGGCGTTATTCGCTCTGGCTTCCAGCGCGTCCGACGACGGTGACGCTATTAGGCGCGATTGAAGGCACCGGCAAAATCAGCTGGCAGGCGGGACGAAGCGTGCGCGATTATCTGGCGGGACGCGAACGGCTGACCGGCGCGGATCGTAATATCGCAGTGGTGATCCGCCCGGATGGCAGTATTCAGCAAGCGCCGGTGGCGTACTGGAATCATCGCCACATTGAACCGGAGCCGGGCAGCATTATCTGGGTGGGATTCTCCTCGTGGGCTACGCCTGGAGAATTCGAAAAAATAAATCAACAAATTGTCTCTGTTCTGACACACCGGATACCTGACTGATGAATAAAAAATATCTGGTCAGCCTGCTGGCCATCGCCGTATCCAGCGCCTGTCATGCCGATGTGCTGACGTATCCGGACCCGATTGGGCCATCGCAGTCTGATTTTGGTGGCACCGGGCTAATGCAGACCCCGAACGCGCGTATTGCCAAAGAAGGCGAATTCAGCGTCAACTACCGCGATAACGATCAATACCGCTTCTATTCAACCTCTATTGCACTCTTCCCCTGGCTGGAAGGCACTGTTCGCTATACCGACGTGCGTACCCGTAAGTACAGCCAGAATGAAGACTTCAGCGGCGATCAAACCTATAAAGACAAATCGTTCGATTTTAAAGTGCGCCTATGGGAAGAGGGTTACTGGCTGCCTGAATTCGCCTTTGGTAAACGTGATATCGCCGGTACGGGGCTATTTGACGGCGAATATTTAGTCGCCAGTAAAATGGTTGGACCGTTTGATTTCTCGCTGGGGATGGGCTGGGGTTACAACGGTAATAGCGGCAATATTACCAACCCGTTCTGCCGCGCCAGCGATAAATACTGTACTCGCGCTGATTCTCACGACGCGGGTGATATCAGTTTTACCGATGTCTTTCGTGGACCAGCGGCGATTTTCGGCGGCGTAGAGTATCAGACGCCATGGACGCCGCTGCGCCTGAAGCTGGAATATGACGGCAACGATTATCAGGATGATTTCGCCGGGCGAATCGACCAGCGCAGCCATTTCAACGTGGGGGCGATTTACCGCGCCGCCGATTGGGCGGATGTCAATCTCAGCTACGAGCGCGGTAATACCCTGATGTTCGGCTTTACCCTGCGCACCAATTTCAACGATCTGAAACCGTCGCAGCGGGATAATCCAAAACCGGCTTATCAGCCTGCGCCGCCGACTAATAACCTGCAATACACCACTGCGGCGAGCGCGTTAACCCAGCTGAAATACAACGCCGGTTTTGACGAGCCAGAAATTCTCCAGCGCGGGAATACGCTCTATATGACCGGCGTGCAGTACCGTTATCGCGATACCCGTGAAGGCGTCGACCGCGCGAACCGCATTCTGATGAATAACTTACCTGCGGGCGTCGATACCATTAGCGTGACCCAGAAATCGCAGCATCTGCCGCAGGTCACCACCGAAACCAGCGTTGCCAGTCTGCGTAAACAGCTGGAGGGTTACCCGCTGGGGCATGAAGAGACGCTGCAACAGCGCCGCATTAATCCTGTTGATACCGATGCGCTGGGACGCGGTTACCGCATCCGTCCGGATCGCTTTGGCTACTCCATTTCGCCGGTGCTCAGCCAGTCCCTCGGCGGGCCGGAAAACTTCTATATGTTCCAGATTGGCGTGATGGGCAGCGCTAACTACTGGCTGACCGATCACTGGTTAGTGGACGGCGGCGTTTTTGCCAACGTCTATAACAACTACGATAAGTTTAAATCCACGGATTCCCCGAACGACTCGAAACTCCCGCCGGTGCGTACCCATATTCGTGATTACGTTGAAAATGATGTCTACGTTAACAACCTGCAAAGCAACTATGTGCGCTATCTGGGCAATGGTTTCTATGGCCAGGTATACGGCGGCTATCTGGAAACGATGTACGGCGGTGCCGGTGCGGAAGTGCTGTATCGTCCGCTGGACAGCAACTGGGCGGTGGGCATTGACGGCAACTACGTCAAGCAGCGTGACTGGAACAATATGATGCGCTTTATCGATTATAAAGCGCCGACCGGTCATCTGACCGGCTACTGGACCCCGCCAGTGTTTGATGATGTGTTATTTAAACTCAGCCTCGGACAGTATCTGGCGAAAGATAAAGGCGGCACCCTTGATATCTCGAAACGCTTTGACAGTGGCGTAACGGTCGGGGCATGGGCGGCAGTCACTAACGTGTCCAAAGATGACTACGGCGAAGGCGGATTCAGCAAAGGGTTCTATGTCTCCGTGCCGCTGGATTTGATGACCGTGACGCCAACCCGCAGCCGCGCATCAATAAGCTGGACGCCGCTGACGCGTGACGGTGGACAGATGCTTGGACGGAAATACCAACTTTATAACATGACGACGGATCGCGATGTCCCCATCGGCTATTAAGCCGTATGGCGAAGAAACGCCCGCCAGAGATGAAAAAATCTCATCTTTGAGAACAACGTTCATTTTAGGGCCGACATTCTGTTTTTATCTCGTATCGCGACGTGATAAAAACAATATTGATAGCGCACGCTAATAAGATTGTGGAAAATGCAATCGGATTAGCACTAAACCATTTGAACCACAGATGATTTTATATAATGAAAAAAAGTATTCTTAGGGTTTCTCTCGTGGCACTGGCTGTGGGGGCGTTAGCGGGCTGTACTGTCATCCCGGGGCAAGGTCTGAGCACCAGTGGAAAGGATGTTATCGATCTTCCTGACAGCGATTACGATTTGAATAAAATGGTCAATGTCTACCCCATGACGCCGGGGCTGATTGATCAACTTCGTCCGGTATCGGTCATGTCGAAGGCCAATCCCCAACTGGACGATCTCCTGAAAACCTACCAGTACCGCATCGGTGTGGGCGACGTTCTGATGGTGACCGTGTGGGATCACCCTGAACTGACCACCCCGGCGGGGCAGTATCGCAGCGCCAGCGATACCGGTAACTGGGTGAGTGCCGATGGCACCATCTTCTATCCTTATGTTGGCAAAATGCGCGTTGCGGGCAAAACGCTGGCCCAGGTGCGCGATGAAATCACCGCGCGTCTGGATTCGGTCATTGAAAGTCCACAGGTTGACGTCAGCATTGCGGCCTTCCGTTCACAGAAAGCTTATGTGACCGGTGAAGTGGCGAAATCAGGTCAGCAGCCGATTACTAATATTCCATTGACCGTAATGGACGCGATCAACAACGCCGGTGGACTGACACAGGATGCCGACTGGCGTAACGTGGTTCTGACGCATGACGGCAAAGACACTAAAATTTCGCTATGGGCGCTGATGCAGCGCGGCGATTTGACCCAGAATAAACTACTCTATCCTGGTGACATCCTGTTTATCCCGCGCAATGACGATCTGAAAGTCTTTGTGATGGGTGAGGTGGGTAAACAAAGCACGCTCAAAATGGATCGCAGCGGCATGACTCTGGCCGAAGCATTAGGCAATGCGGAAGGCATGAAGCAGGATATGTCCGACGCGACCGGGATCTTTGTTATCCGCTCGCTGAAAGGCAAGCAGAACGGCAAAATCGCCAATGTCTTTCAGCTGAACGCGCAGGATGCGTCGGCGATGGTACTGGGCACCGAATTCCAGCTTGAACCGTACGATATCGTTTATGTGACTACCGCGCCGCTGGTGCGCTGGAACCGCGTAATTTCTCAGCTGGTGCCGACAATAAATGGCGTTCATGACCTGACGGAAACCGCTCGTTATATCAAAAGATGGCCAAATTAATGTTTAGCTCGATCCTGGTAATTTGTACCGGAAATATCTGCCGCTCCCCAACCGGGGAACGGTTGTTGCGGCATACGCTTCCCGACATGAAAGTTGATTCAGCAGGCACCTTCGGCCTGAGTGGCCAGCCTGCAGACGCCACCGCAATAGAAATCGCGGCGGCGCACGGTGTCTCACTGGAAGGACATATCGCACGCAAACTTACTCCCGCTATGGCGCGCGATTACGATCTTATTCTGGTGATGGAGCCTGCCCATATTGAACAGGTGACGGCAATCGCGCCCGAGGTAAGAGGTAAAACCATGCTCTTTGGTCAATGGGCGGGTAAAAAGGAAATTCCTGACCCCTACCGCAAAAGCCATGAGGCCTTTGAACACGTTTACGGGCTGCTTGAGCAGGCCAGTAAAGAATGGGCTGTCAGGCTCGGAAAATAAAACGGGATAAATATTCGTTATGTCGACAAAAGTCACAACTGCCCCTGCTGAAATCGCGAACAACGAGCTGGATTTAGGGCGTCTTCTGGGCGATCTGATCGACCATAAAAAACTTATCTTTTTCGTCACCGCGTTTTTTACGATTATCGCCGTGATTTATGCGCTGTTTTCTACGCCGGTCTATCAGGCGGATGCATTAATTCAGGTAGAACAGAAGCAGGGGAACGCTATCCTTAGCAGTCTCAGTCAGATGATTCCGAACTCCTCCCCGGAATCTGCACCGGAAATTCAACTTCTTCAATCTCGCATGATTTTGGGCAAAACCATTAATGACCTGAGTCTGCGTAATGTGATTGAACAGAAATATTTTCCGGTTTTTGGTCGTGGCTGGGCGCGGTTAATTGGTGAACAACCTGGTAAAATCGCGTTAACCTGGCTGGCGGTGCCAAAAGAGATGCAGCAACAGGAGTTCACCTTAACTGTCGGAGAAAATGGTCATTTCCAGATTGAGGGCGATGACTTTTCAGCCCCCGGTCAAGTTGGACAACTGGTGGATAAAAACGGTTTCTCGCTCAAAATCGCTGATATTGAGGCCGAGCCAGGTACGCGTTTTACTATCTTGCAGCTGTCTGATCTGGATGCGATCAATAATCTGCTTAAGCAGTTCACAGTAAATGAAAAAATTAAAGACAGCGGGATGCTCGGCCTGACGGTGACTGGAGAAGATCCGCAACTGATTGCTCGCATTTTGAATAGCATCTCTGACAATTATCTGCAGCAGAATATTGCCCGCCAGGCGGCGCAAGATTCCAAGAGCCTGGAGTTTTTGCAAAAGCAACTGCCTCAGGTGCGTAGCGACCTCGATCGGGCGGAAGATAAACTCAACGCCTATCGTAAGCAGAGCGACTCCGTCGACCTGAATCTGGAAGCAAAATCGGTTCTGGAACAGATTGTAAATGCGGATAACCAGCTCAACGAGCTGACCTTCCGTGAAGCGGAAATCTCCCAGCTGTATAAAAAGGACCACCCAACCTATCGGGCACTTATAGAGAAGCGCGAAACGCTGGAGCAGGAAAAAGGGCGTCTAAATAAACGTGTTTCCTCCATGCCGTCCACCCAGCAGGAGATCCTGCGTCTGAGCCGTGATGTGGAATCAGGCCGTGCGGTTTATCTGCAATTATTGAATCGCCAACAGGAACTGAACATTGCGCAGTCAAGCGCCATTGGCAACGTGCGGATCATCGACCCAGCGGTAACACAACCGCAGCCAATCAAACCTAAAAAAAGCCTTATTTTAGTGTTAGGGTTGTTAGCCGGACTGTTTGTTTCCATCGGTCTGGTGCTGGCGCGCATGCTGCTGCGCAAGGGTATTGATTCGCCGGAACAACTGGAAGAGCAGGGCATCAATGTGTATGCGACCATCCCTATGTCCGACTGGCTGGCGCAAAAAACCCGCCTGAGAAGCAAAAACATCTTCTCTTCCCGGACCCAGCATAAAACCAAAAATATTCCGTTCCTCGCGGTGGACAACCCGATTGACCTGTCGGTAGAAGCCATTCGTGGTCTGCGTACCAGTCTGCACTTTGCGATGATGGAATCGACCAATAATGTGCTGATGATTTCCGGGGCCACGCCGGACAGCGGGAAAACCTTCGTCAGTAGTACGCTGGCCGCTATCGTGGCGCAGGCGGGACAGAAAGTGCTTTATATCGATGCGGACATGCGTCGCGGCTATGCGCACGATCTGTTTAATTTCAGCAACAATGATGGCCTGTCTACCGTATTGTCTGGTAAATCAACGGTTGAAGCGGCTATCCAGAACTTCAGCAAAGGTGGATTTGATGTTCTGACCCGTGGTCAGGTGCCGCCAAACCCGGCTGAACTGCTGATGCACGATCGTTTCCGTGAGCTGCTGGCCTGGGCAAGCGAACATTACGATATGGTGGTCATCGATACGCCGCCGATTCTGGCAGTGACCGATGCTGCCGTTATCGGTCGCTCTGTCGGCACCTGTCTGGTGGTCGCACGCTTCGAAGTCAACAGCGTGAAAGAGATGACGGTCTGCGTGCAGCGACTTGAGCAGGCGGGCGTAAACGTCAAGGGTGCGATCCTCAACGGCGTCATCAAACGCGCCAGTAGCTACTATGGCTACGGATACAACCATTACGGCTATAGCTATACCGATAAGAAATAATCCTCGCAGTACTCCCCGGCATCCTCTGCCGGGGCATCTCGTTTCGTCATAAATCAAAAAAACCGCCGCCAGTTTCAACCCTGGCGGTCTGTCTATGTGCACGGAAAATTCTGGAGAGTTATATGGATTTCGTGATGATCCTGATCAGTGCTATTGGTGGCCTGGCGGTTGCAGGATTCACCGCACCTGTATTCGGCCTGGTCGATAAGCCGGATGCGCGTAAAGTTCATGAAGGACACATTCCCCTTGTAGGCGGTATTTCAGTATGGGTCGCGATGAGCGCCCTGCAATATTTAAACCCGCAGTGGCTCCCCCACCAGCAGGTGTTCTGGTTCTGTATTTCAATGCTGTTAATTGTCGGCGTACTTGACGATCGCTTTAACCTTCCGGTGTTGCCGCGGGTGATTGCGCAGGCGATTGCCGCCGTCCTGATGATGAGATCGGGATTATGGCTGGCCTCGCTGGGGGAAGTTATTCCGGGTTATGTCGTCACGCTCGGTGCGGTGGGATACCTGATTACCCTGATTGCTATTTGGGCATCGATTAATGCTTTTAACATGATTGACGGCATTGATGGATTACTCGGCGCAGTATCGTGTGTCACCTTTGGCGCACTGGGCATTCTGTTTTATCTGCATGGCAATATTGGTGCATGGCACTGGTGTCTGGCACTGGTACTGTCGATCATGCCTTACCTGCTGGCTAATCTCGGTCTGTTCGGCGGCAAAAAACTCAAGGTATTTATGGGCGATGCGGGCAGCACGGTGATCGGTTTTGCCGCCATCTGGCTGCTGGTGGTCGCCACGCAAAACGAGGATGCGATCATCGCGCCCGTCACCGCGCTGTGGCTGATTGCGCTACCGCTGGCGGACATGTCAGCCGTGTCCCTGCGACGCATCCTGAGCGGTAACAGCCCGTTCCGCCCGGATCGTGGTCACATTCACCATATCATTATGAAATGCGGATACAGCAGCCGCCGGACGCTGGTGATCCTCTTTGCCGCCGCGGTGATATGCGCCTCGATTGGTATTGTTTTTGATCGCCTGCAAATCGCCGAGTGGGTGAGCCTGACGCTGTTCCTGCTGTGCTTTGCTGCGTGGGTTCGTTTCTCCATGAAAGTGTTCCACCGTTAAGCTTATGCGCGCGACGGATCGCTCCGTCGCGCCATCCCTTCTCAGAATCCTTCCAGCACAATCTTCCCGACCGAACGCCCCGTCTCCAGAAGCCGATGGGCTTTGCGTAGATTCTCCGCGTTGATCTTCCCGTAGTGTTCGCCCAGCGTGCTGACCAGCGTGCCATCGTCAATTAACGACGCGACGCGGGTCAGCAGATGATGTTGCTCAATCATATCGCGGGTCTCAAACATGGAGCGGGTAAACATAAACTCCCAGTGTAGCGAGATACTTTTCTTTTTCAGCGGCAGAGCGTCCAGGCTTTGCGGATCGTCAATCAGCGCCAGTTTACCCTGTGGTGCCAGCGCTTCAACGATCGCCTGATAGTGTTCATCGGTATGGGTCAGGCTGGCGACGTAGTTCACCTCTTTAATGCCGATGCCCTCAAGCTGCGCGCTGAAGGGCTGGCTGTGGTCGATCACATGATGCGCACCAGCCTCCTTGACCCATTGTTGACTGGCCGGACGCGAGGCGGTGCCGATCACCGTCAGGCGGGTTAATTTTCGCGCCAGCTGCGTCAGAATTGAACCCACGCCGCCTGCCGCGCCAACAATCAGTAAACTCTCGCCTTCACCGTCGCCTTCTTTAATCCCCAGGCGGTGAAATAATAGCTCCCATGCGGTGATCGCCGTTAACGGCAGGGCCGCCGCTGCCGCGTTATCAATATGCTTCGGCTTATGCGCCACGATACGCTCATCCACCCGTTGCCATTCACTGTTGCTTCCCGGTCGCGTTAACGCCCCGGCATACCACACCTCATCTCCCTCGTTGAACAGCGTCACCTTATCGCCTTTTGCCACCACCACGCCCGTCGCGTCCCAGCCCAGCACCCGCGGTTGGTCAGCGTTAAAACCGGCGCGGACCTTAGTATCCACCGGGTTTACCGAAATCGCTTTCACCTCCACCAGCAAATCGTGACCCTGTGCCACCGGCTTGGGTAGCTCGATGTCCTGTAAAAAATCAATATTGCTGCCGTTCTGCGCAGCCCGGTTAATGACGATGGCTTTCATAATGACTCCTGGGATGGTAAACAGTTATTGGGTTGATGAATCAATAATAGTTCCCGGTTGGGAAGGGAAAAACGGTTCACCGACAACAGCACTTATATTCCGGGAGCGAAAATGTTCAGGCTGGAAGATTTGACTCTGTTTGTGCGCGCCGCAGCGCTGAACAGCTTTAGTGAGGCGGCACGCGAGGCGGGACTGCCTCCGGCGCAGGTCAGTTCAGCCATCAAACGGCTGGAAAAAGCGTTAACTATCCGCCTCTTTGCGCGTTCAACGCGCAGCCTGCGGCTGACGGTGGAAGGGGAGAGCTGGCTGCCTTACGCCACGCAGATGCTGGAGACGATGCATGCCGGGCTGCAAAAAATTCAGACGCCCGATGACGACGTGCGCGGCACGCTGCAAATCGCGGTGCCGTCGGACCTGGGACGTCATCTCCTGCTTTCCGTATTTCGCGATTTTCGCCGGCAGCACCCCGCGTTGCGCCTGCGGCTTCTTTTCTCCGACCAGATTGCCGATGTGTTTAAGGATCCGGTCGATATTGCGTTTCGCTACGGCGCTAACGGCGACGCCTCCTATATTGCGTTGCCGGTTGCGCCCGACAACCGCCGCGTGCTGGTGGCTTCGCCGGAATGGCTACGCCAGCATGGAGAACCGCGTTCGCTGTCCGAACTGACGCAGCATAATGCGCTCACCTTTATGCTGCGCGGCAAATTACACGATCGCTGGACGTTACTGAAAGACGGGGAAATTCATGAGGTCAATGTCTCTGGCGCTATCATGAGCGATGACGCTGAAGTCATCCGTCGCCTGGCGATAGCGGGTGAGGGGATTGCCTATAAATCCTGGCTGGATGTCAGTGATGATGTGAATGCGGGGCGCTTACAGCCGATCCTGACGCAGTATCAGGGCGAGAGCGTGCCATTGAATATGATTTGTCCGCACCGCCAGCAGCTTTCCCCCGCCGTGCGCCTGCTGTATGACGCGGTGAAAGCGCGATGCGCGAGCGTCCAGGCTAGCTTCGCTGCACAATCGCGTTGTAATTAAATCGCTGGTAATGATAGCGGCTGGTGCAGTATTCAAACGGCTGGCCGTCGTTCAGATAGGTCACCGACAGCGTCACGCTCACCGGTTCATTGACCTGGAGCTTAAGCCATTCCCGCGCTTCTTCATCGCTGGGCAGCGAGTAAAACTGCGTGTGGGAGCTACAGGGGATCTTCTTCAGCGATTGTTCAACAAATTGATACACCGATCCCAGCGCATCCTGGCGGGTAAATGCCGGCAGGATCTTGACCGGTATCCATGTCTCTTCAATGGATAACGGCTCCTGACCCACATAGCGCACCCGCCTGAAATGCCAGGCGTAATGCCCTTCCGCCATCGCCAGCGGCGAAGCGATTTCCGCAGGCGGGACGGCGATATCAAAATGCAGCAGGTGGCTATGCACCTCCTCTCCCTGCGCCCCCAGCCGACGGCTGACGCCCTGAATAGGTAAGGTATGCGACACCTGTTGAGGGGAGGCCGTTTTGACGATGGTCCCCAGCCCGCGTTGCCGGGTAATAAACCCTTCATTGACCAGAATATCCAGCGCGTTATTCAGGGTGATTTTACTGCAGGCGAACTCGTCGCATAGCTGATGTCCGTAGGGGATCTTCTCGCCCGCAATATATTCACCATTTTGAATTCTTTCTTTAATTATATTTGATATCTGAATATATCTACGCAAAACGACTCTCCTTTATCGTCAATGACCCAATTATATCCTGCCGGGCAAAACATTATCCAGATCTCATTTATTTTAAAAGTAGTCTACTTTTAAAATAAAAACCTTGATTTTATGGGTGCTGCCGTTTCATTCTACTCCCGCCGATGATAGTGCTGTTTAATTATAAATATGACTTATTGATTACATTAAATAATTCTTGGTGTGAATATTTAAATCGGACCCATCGAGGAAAAATAATGAAAGAGCTATTTTTAAAGAAAACCCTCGCGATGGCGCAGTGGATGGCGTCGCAAATTCACCTCCGCACCATGCGTGATGCATTTATTATGCTTATTCCCTTCCTGGTGTTAGCGGGAATGATGATATTGGTTAACAATGTTATTATAAATCCGGGCGGCATTCTTTCCGGCTTTATTGCCGATGCCACGCTGGCGGCCTGGCAGGAGATGGGCAATAAAGTGGTTAACGGCACCATGAATATCCTCGGGATGCTCATTGGCATTATTTTCAGCTACAACCTGGCGCGCAACCGGCAGTTTGCCAATCCGCTGATGGCCGCGCTGGTCACCGTGAGCTGCCTTTTTGTGCTGATGCCCGTACTGAACGGTTTCACGCCGGAAGGCGCGGATGCGGAGGTTATAATCAAAGGCGCTGCGCCCTATGCGCTGCTGGGGACCAGCGGCACCTTCGTTTCCCTGCTGTGCGGCGGCCTGGCGACGGAAATTTTTACCCGGATCTGTAAAAACAAACATCTGCAAATTCGTCTTGAAGGGAATGTGCCGCCGGCGGTTATTCAGTCCTTTAACACACTGTTTGCCGTGATGATCACCGTGTTGCTGTTTGCGCTCGCCTCCTGCCTGATCGTGGCTTTTTTCGGCATGGAACTGCATGAGATCATCAATAACATGATCCAGGCACCGCTGTTGGGGCTGGCGACGAACCTGCCGGCCTATATTCTGATCGATATTATTAATAACTTCGTCTTTTCTATGGGCATCAACCCCGGCGGCATCACCGGCGCGATTATGGAAGCGCCGATTATGGTGGCGACCCAGCAGAATATGGACGCGTGGGCAGCCGGTAAAGAAATCCCGAATATCATCGTGCGTCCGTTCTGTGATTTATACGGACGTATGGGCGGCACCGGGATGACATTGTGCCTGATCATCGCGGTATTTCTCAGGAGCAAGCGTCAGGAGCTGCGTTCCTTTTCGCGTACGGTCATCCCAACGACAATCTTTAATATTAACGAACCGGTCATCTTTGGCTTCCCGATTATTTTCAACCCGATATTGATGATCCCTTTTACCTTTATTCCCTCAATACTTTACGTCATCGCCTATTATGCTACCGCGCTGGGATGGGTTTCGAAAATCGTGGTCTATATTCCCTGGTCTGTACCGCCGCTCATTTCCGGCTATCTGGCCAGCGGCGGCGATTACCGCAATGTCATTTTGCAGCTTATTTTACTGGTGCTGGGGGTTCTGCTCTATATGCCTTTCCTGATGCTGTATGAAAAGATGCTGACAATGCAGGAAACGGCGGCCTCAAAATAATCATTAAGGACAGAAAAAAATGAAAAAAATACTGCTTATTTGCAACGAAGGAATGTCTACCGGCTTCTTATGCAACAAGATGAATGACTATGCGCAACAGCAGGGGCTGGATATCCACGCGTGGGCGATACCCGAATCGGCGCTGGAAGGGCAGTACCGTGAAGCGAATATTGTCCTGCTGGGGCCGCAGATCGGCTATTTGAAGGAGTCTATCTGTAAACGCGTGCAGGATACGCTGCCCGTCTCGGTGATTAGCCCAATCGATTTTGGCCGCATTAATGCGCAGGCGGTGGTTGAACAGGCGCTGGCATTGATCAACGAAAAATAAGGACAGGTTATGGGCAGCGGAACGTTACTGCAAAAAATCACCGATATTTCGCAGAAAATGGCCTCGGAAGTTCATCTGCGAAGTCTGCGTGACAGCTTTATCATCACCGTGCCATTCCTGGTGCTGGCCGGTCTGTTTATCATGGTGAACTATGTTTTCCTCGATCCGAACGGTTTTCTTGCCTCGACGTTGACCAGCGACACGCTTACCTCATTGAAAAGCGTCGGCGATCGGATCCTCAACGGCACGATGAACATTTTGTCGTTGATGCTGGTGGTATTGATTTCCTGGAGTATCGCCACGAAACGTAAATTCGCCACGCCGGTGATACCGGCGATGGTATCGCTGGCGGCGTTCCTGGTGCTGATGCCCAATAACCTTTCGTTCACCCCCGTTGGCAGTGAAACGGCGGTGGAGGTCAGCGGGGTTATCTCTTTTGGCCTCACCAATGCGGGCGGGGTATTTGTGGCGATCCTGACCGCGGTGGTGGCAACCGATCTTTTTTTGTGGATTTCCAACAGCAGCCGACTGCAAATTCACCTCGGCGATGAAGTTCCGCCGATGGTGGCACAGTCGTTTCAGTCGATGTTCTCCATCATGCTCACCGTGCTGGCCTTTGCGATAGTGGCAGTGGCGGTGCACGCTATTTTCCATATGGAGGTGCACGAGATCATTCAGAAAGCGATTCAGGCACCGCTGGTCCATTTAACGACCAATCTGCCCGGTTTTCTGACCCTGACCACCTTAACCAATTTGCTGTTTTCGCTGGGCATCCATCCCTCCGGCATTATCAACCCGATCCTCGAACCGCCGTTGCTGGTGGCGATGCAGGAAAACATGGCCGCCTTTGCGAAGGGGGAGGTGCCGCCGCATATCATCGTCCTGCCGTTTCGCGATCTCTATGGGCATATGGGCGGAACGGGCACCACGCTGGCGCTGCTGATTGCGTTGTTCCTGCGCAGTAAAATGTCGAGCCATAAGAAATTTGCCAGAACGGTGCTGGCACCGGGGATCTTTAACATCAACGAGCCGGTGATTTTTGGTTTTCCGGTGTTGTATAACCCGCTGATCATGATCCCGTTCGTCATCTATCCGCAGATTAATTTTATCATCGCCTATTTTGCGACCCAGTGGGGAATGGTGTCGAAAATTGTTGCCTACGTACCCTGGTCGGTGCCGCCGCTGCTCTCCGGCTGGCTGGGTTCCGGTGGCGATTTCCGCAACGTCATTCTGCAAATCATCCTGCTGGCGCTGGGCGTGGCGATTTACCTGCCGTTTCTCGCCGCCTATGAAAAATCATTGATTAGCGCAAAAAATCAGAAACTGGTCAATGAGATAGCCGGGACGGCAAGCGCTGAGCCTGTCGCACCCGATCCCAAAACGCAGCAGGCGAAAACCATTATCCTGATGTGCAATGAAGGGATGTCCACCTCCATCATGGCGAGAAAAATGAGCCAGTTCGCGCAATCGGCGGGCTATCCGCTCACCATTTATGCCATCAACGTGGGTCGCCTTCAGGAAGAGTACCAAAAAGCCGACCTCATCCTGTTGGGGCCGCAGTTAGGCTACATGCGCGAAAGCATTGGTGAAGAAATTAACCACCGCTGCCCGGTGCAACCGCTGGACGCGGGCTATTTCAGCAAGCTGGACGGAAAAGCCGCAGTGCTTGCTGCATTGCCGTATTTAAACAGTTAAGGAGAACGACCGTGATTTATAGTGCATTCATTGGCTTTGGCAAAAGCGCCACCCGTTACCATCTGCCTTACGTCTTAACCCGGAAAGAGAAATTCACCGTCAAACGCATCTTTGACGTGGTGCGCAATCCGCAGCGCGAGAGCCTGCCGGAGTATGAGGGCATCGCCTTTGCCGATAAGGTAGATGAGATCCTTAACGATCCGCAAATCACTCTGGTGACCATTTGCACCCGGCCGGACAGCCACTATCACTATGCGAAGCTGTGCCTGGAACATGGGAAAAACGTGCTGGTGGAAAAACCCTTTACCACCACCCTCGACGAAGCGAAGACGCTGTTTGCGCTGGCGAAGGAAAAAGGCTTACTGGTGTCGCCCTTCCAGAACCGCCGTTTTGACAGCTGCTTTTTGACCATGAAACAGGCCATCGACAGCGGCAAGCTCGGCGATATTGTTGAGGTTGAAAGCCACTTCGACTACTTCCGCCCCGAGGCCGACCTTCAGCCGGGCGGCGCGTTCGACGGCGCGTTTTACGGTCTCGGCGTGCATACGCTGGATCAGATCCTGTCGCTGTTTGGTCGTCCGCAGCAGGTGGCTTATCATTTGCGTCACCTGCGCCAGAAGGCCAACCCGGATGATACCTTCGAAGCGCAACTGTTTTACGGCGACGTAAAAGCCATCATCAAAACCAGTCATCTGGTCAAAGTGCCGTACCCGAAATTCCTTGTCCACGGCACCAAAGGCAGCTTCGTGCGCTATCAAATCGACCAGCAGGAGACCAGCCTGAAGGCGGGCATTATGCCGGATCACCCGGACTTCGCGGCGGACAGCCAGTACGCGCTGCTGGAATATGTCGATGAACAGGGCGAGACGCATACCGAACATTTGCCGGCGGTAAAAGGCGATTATGGCCGCGTCTACGATGCGCTGTACGAGACATTGACTAACGGTGCCGCGAATTATGTCAGTGAAGTTGAGGCGCTGACCAATCTGGAGATCCTCGAAACTGCCTTCCGCCAGCCATCGCCTTCGCTGGTGACGCTTTCTTAAGGAGAAGAATATGCAGCGTATTTTAAACTGTCGCACCAGCGACTTTACCAAGCACGCCAGCAGCGGAGAGTTGAGGCAGGCGATTATCGCCTCAGAAGGGCGAACGATCATGGCGGAAGTGGCCGCCGGTGCCGCGCCCTTGTACGGCGAAGTCACTAACGGCGAGCTGCTGTGCGCATTCGGCGCGGACCTGCTGCTTTTGAAAGGTATGGATTGCCGCACTCAGGCTATTCAGGGCTGCCGCGACCTTCAGCATTTTAAGCAACTCACTGGCCGGATGGTGGGCGTCAGTCTGGAAGTGCTGGCGGATGAAGCGGAGGATAATCCGCGCGCCTGCAATCTGGCGAACGTTGCTCAGGTTGCCAGCGCCGATTTCTTCTGTCTGACGGCGTATGACAAACCTGGGGTCAGCGCGCAACGCGTTTGCCACGCGTTAAAACAGGTGCGGGCGCAGACGGATAAAATGATCCTTGTCGCTAAGTTTTACGCGGCAGGGCTGGCCCCGGCAGAAGAATATGCCAGCTACATCACGGCAGGTGCCGACGGCGTGGTGGTTCCGGCACCGGCAAGCTGCCGCGGCGCATCTGAGTTACAGGTTGAGGCAGCGCTCTCAGCGATTCGTCAGGCGGGTGGGGTAGCCATCACCACGATCAGCAGCAGCCAGGAGGGGGCGGATGAGGAGACCATCCGCCAGATTGGCCTTGCCAGCAAACGCTGCGGGGCGGATCTGTTTAACTTTGGCGATGCTGGCGTCGCGGGGATGGCCGATCCGCAGGCGGTTTATACCCTGTCGATGGCGGTGCGAGGGCGCAGGCACACGTGGGTAAGGATGGCCGCGTCGCTGGCCCGGTAATGCTCAGCAGTAGCGCCGCAGCGCAGGCGCTACTATTCATCTGAAGCGTATAGCTTTTCCCGTAAGCATCACCCATAATTTTTACTACAGACAGCTTGCTCTGTTTAGCAATGAGGAGTGATGACCACCATGAAAACGTGTTTGCTGATGGGGACACTGGCTTTCGCCTGGGGCGTTAGCGCGTTTCCCGCCGTTGCCTCTGACACGGCAACACTGACCATTAATGGGCGCGTCAGCACGCCAACCTGTCGTTCAGAAGTCAGCAACAATCATTTGCAGCAGCGCTGCGGCAATTCAACCCAACTGACAACGCTTACCGGATCTCCGGTTTCGTCTGCCAGGGGAGTGATGACCGAGATTGTTTCCCTACCTGGCGATGCCACCCGCCACATTATTTTAAACCGTTACGAATAATTCTCCGCTAATTCCTGATGCCGATATTATTTTTATGAATAATATCGGCATTACTAATTCATGCAGTAGGTCTTTATCGTTATTTTCCCGGAAAATAAATTCACCGCGCAAATACACATTAGAGTGTCTTATTTGTTAGGATTATAATGCGTTGTGTAAATTGTTTTAAATCAATAAAACATAGTGTTTACATTGTAGTAACTTCTTTAATGTGAGAAATTTGTTTCAAGGATTTAACATCTCTTATAAAACTGAAACTTAATTATTAAAAAGGAAGTGACTATGAAACATTCATTCATTGCTGTCTCTGTATTGTCTTCTGTTCTGATGAGCGCCGGGGCGTATGCTGCTAATGAAGATGCAGGTATTCTTGAAATTACGGGTAAAGTGGTAGGTACAACCTGTGCATTTGTCGGAGGAAGTGAAGCTGAAATTAACCTGAACGAAATTGGTGCTGATAAACTGCAAACGTTGAATCCAGGCGAGGTTTATACCGGCTTAGAGGCGAATACGCCCGTTCCGCTAAAAGTAAAATGCGCTAATGGGCAAGCACCCACCATTAGTTTCTCCACCACTCAATTTGATAGCAAAGACGTGGCGTTAAATAACGGTTCTGCAAAAGGCGTCGGTTTTGCTGTTTATTATGGTGATACTAAAACACAAGTTGATCCACAGAAAGGAGTAAAACTACAAGCGGACGAAAAAGGCGAATATACCCTTAACTTCCTCGCCCGTTATGCGCGTGCAGAAGGCACCGTTGTGCCTGGTGACGTTAAGTCAACATTAACCATGACGGTCGTTACTGATTAATATCGCTTTACCGGCGGCGGCTGCCGCCGGTTATTTCTCTGCGCAAGGCCTTATTCTATGAAAAGATTAGCGATATTATTATTCTCTGCCATGATCCTGCCCGCTCAGGCTGGCATTGTGATTTACGGCACTCGCGTTATTTATCCGGCAGAGAAAAAAGAAATTACCGTGCAGCTGATGAACGAGGGTAAACAAACTTCGCTGGTACAGGCGTGGATTGACGATGGGAATACCTCACTGCCACCGGAAAAGATCCAGGTTCCCTTTATGCTGACGCCACCCGTTTCGCGGGTCGCCGGAGCATCCGGTCAGCAGCTTAAAATTAAAAAAATGACCAATGCGTTACCGGCAGATCGGGAAACCTTATTTTTTCTCAACGTTCTGGATATCCCGCCAAACAATCCAGAGAATACGGATAAAAACGTTCTTAAATTTGCCATGCAGAATCGGCTAAAGTTTATCTGGCGACCGGCTAAGATTGCGCCAGTCAATAAAGAATCACTGCGTAAAATTGGCATCACGAGAAACGGCAATAGCGCTACCATGAAAAATGACAGCGCTAACTGGATTACCGTTTCGGATGTTCATGCCAGCGGCATAAAAATAAATAACCAAAGTATTATGCTGGCCCCATTATCCAGCCAGGCGGTGACGCTAAAAAATGCGCATGCCCGGTATTATGACATCACGATTATTGATGATTTCGGTAATTATATTAGCGATAAAGTCACTGTAAAATAACAGGAGCTGAATATGCCACGGACGCTGCCTCGTGCTTCAGCGATAATAATACTGCTGCTGACTTACCCGGACAGCGTAATCGCAGAAGAAACTTTCGATACCCATTTTATGATGGGCGGCATGAAAGACCAGAAACTGTCAAATTTCCACATTGACGATAAAAAACCTATGCCTGGCGATTATGAATTAGACATTTATGTCAACAAGCAGTGGCGTGGCAAATATGACATAGCTGTCGATGAGGAGCCGGACAATACCTGCATTGCTTATGCCATGCTGAGCAAACTCGGGATTAGCACGCAGGGGCTGGCGCAAAAAAAGCCCGCCGACTGTCTGGCATTAAAAACCGTGCTAAGAGGTGGAAGTTATTCTTTTGACATCGGTACCTTCCGACTGGATTTAGTGGTTCCACAGGCATTTGTGAATGAGGTTGAAGCGGGCTACGTATCACCTGAAAACTGGGATCGCGGGATTAACGCCTTTTATACGTCGTACTACCTCAGCCAGTATTTCAGTGATTATAAACATGCGGGCAATAATAAAAGTACCTATGCCCGTTTTAGCAGCGGCGTAAATCTGCTGGGCTGGCAGCTTCATTCTGACGCCAGTTATAACAAAACCGACGACAGTCGCGGAGAATGGAAAAGCAACACGCTTTATCTGGAGCGTGGCATCGGCTCCATGCTGGCGACGCTACGCGCCGGGGAGATGTATACGTCTGCGGATATGTTTGACGCGGTACGTTTTCGCGGGGTACGGATCTATCGCGATATGCAAATGTTGCCTGAGTCAAAGCAAAATTTTACCCCGCTGGTGCAGGGGATAGCCCGCAGTAACGCGCTTGTAACCATTGAGCAGAATAATTTTATCGTTTATCAGAAAGAAGTGCCGCCGGGACCTTTTTCCATCGCCGATCTGCAACTGGCGGGCGGCGGCGCGGATCTGGATGTTACCGTTAAGGAAGCCGATGGATCAGTCACCCGTTATCTGGTGCCGTTTGCGGCGGTGCCAAATATGCTGCAACCCGGTGTAGCAAAATATGATGTAGTCGCTGGTCGCAGTGCGATTGAAGGTGCCAGTAACCAGGCTGATTTCGCTCAGCTCAGCTACCAGTATGGTGTGAATAACGTGCTGACGCTTTATGGCGGCACGATGCTGTCTGATGATTATTACGCGTTTACCCTGGGCACCGGCTGGAATACCCGCCTTGGGGCTATTTCTGTCGATGCTACGCGATCCCATAGTAAGCAGGATAATGGCGATGTTTTTGACGGTCAAAGTTATCAGATTGCCTATAACAAATATCTGACGCAAACCGCCACCCGTTTTGGCCTGGCGGCGTATCGCTACTCGTCACGGAATTATCGCACCTTTAACGATCATGTCTGGGCGAATAATAAACGTGAATACAAGCGGGATGAGAACGATATTTATGATATTGGCGATTACTACCAGAACGACTTCGGGCGTAAAAACAGCTTTTCCGCCAACGTGAGCCAGTCATTGCCGGAGGGCTGGGGATCGCTGGCCCTCAGCAGCCTGTGGCGCGACTACTGGGGACGTAGCGGCAGCAGTAAGGATTACCAGTTGAGCTATTCTAACCGCTGGCGGCAGGTCGGCTATACCGTTTCGGCGAGTCAGACCTATGACGACAATCACCGCGAAGATAAACGGTTTAACCTCTTTTTCTCGGTTCCGTTCGACTGGGGAGACGGTGTTATCACACCACGTCGCCATGTGAATTTATCAAACTCGACGCTGTTTGATGATAAGGGTTTTGCCTCGAACAATACCGGGCTGACCGGAATGCTGGGACAGCGCGATCAGTTTAATTATGGCGTCAACGTCAGCCATCAGCGGCAACGCAGTGAAACCACCGCCGGGACTAACCTGACGTGGAATACACCTTTCGCGACGCTCAACGGTAGTTACAGTCAGTCGTCCGAATACACGCAAAGCGGGGCCAGTCTCTCGGGCGGCGTAGTGGCCTGGTCTGGCGGCGTGAATCTGGCTAACCAACTCTCGGAGACCTTTGCGGTAATGCAGGCTCCGGGTCTGGAAGGGGCGTGGGTCAACGGGCAAAAATACCGCACGACCGATAAAAAAGGCACGGTGGTTTATGACAACCTGACGCCGTATCGGGAAAACCCTTTAATGCTTGATACCTCGCAGAGCGAAAGTGAGACGGAATTACGCGGCAACCGCAAAGTGGTGGCCCCTTACCGTGGGGCGGTCATGCAGGTGCAATTTGCCACCGACCGACGCAAGCCGTGGTTTATCAGAGCGCTGCGCAGGGATGGTTCACCGCTGGCTTTTGGTTACGAGGTGGAAGATGAACATGGTCACAACATCGGCGTCGTGGGTCAGGGAAGCCAGCTTTTTATTCGCACCAATGACGTGCCGCCGGTCATTTACGTGGCGACAGGACAACCACAGCAAAATAAATGCGCCATCACTTTCGACAATAAGATTGATGAAAGCCACGTGTATATCTGCCAGTAGGAGTTGAGGATAACCTAATGAAAAGAAAAATTATTCTGGCACTCGGGCTGTGGTGCTGCATGGGCTATTCCTGGGGCAGCTGTCAGCTAACCAGTGCCGCGTTGGATCATACCGGTACCATCACCCTGAATGAAATGTTCCCGGTCACCGGGCAGGAGACGCAGAGTGTGCCGGCCACCTTTTCCGGCATAAAGTGCAGCTCAGATAATGACGTTATTTCCTATATGTCGCTGGCGACCAGCAAACAAATTGGTCCATTCGGCAACGGAGAAATCCTGAAAATCACCGTCACGGTACCCCAGGCGTCTGAGAAAGTGGGGACAACGCAGATGACCGAAAAGGCCGTTAATTATACCGTTAAAATTGCCCATGATTCTTACGATCCGTCGGGCACTGGCGCGGCATTTGTCACCGTACCCGGCGTAATGGCGGCGAATACCGGGGGTAACTCGAATATTTTAATCAACCTGGCATTGGCGGCTTGTAAAGGCATCGGTTGGTCGGGTTGCGTTGACTACATAACCAAAACGCTTAAAGGCGATACCTACATAGAAAACCTTACCATCCACTATAACCCGAAGAAAACGACCTGTAAGGCAAAGGATTTAACCATGACGCTGCCGGGTATCGCGCTCTCAGAACTTCCCGCCTCGGGGAAAGCCACGGCCAGAAGCACGACAGGGAATATTGAACTGCAATGCGACAACCTGTTTGGCGCCAGTAAACAAACCTCGCGAAAAATGGCGGTTTATCTTTCCAGCAGCGATTTAGCCAGCGGAAGCAGTTCAATATTAAAAGGGGATGCAAATAATGGGGTGGGTTTTGTGCTGGAGCATAATAATAAAATCGTCAATATTTCTGCGGTAGAAGGTAACTCTGCCAGTGCGGATAATTTGTGGAGTATTAATAAGGCGGGTGCCATCAGCAATGCGCAGGTCACTATTCCGTTGACCGCCAGCTATTATGTTTATGATCGAAACAAAGTGAAACCCGGTGGGCTGAAGGCGACGGCATTAATTCATGTGAGATATGATTAAATCAGCATAAAACCGGGTGAACCGTATCCACCCGGTTTTATTGCCGCTATCCTCAGTGCTTCACCTGCGTGGCAAAATGATACACCCTCATGCCATTACTCTTCCGTCGCAGGCCGCGGCGCGGGCTGTTCCAGGATCATGGTCTGCGTCTGGCTCAGGGTAATCCCCTCATTACGCAGCATTTTCAAAATCTCGTACAGCAGGTCACTGCGGGTGGCGCTCACCATACGCGGGCTATTCACGTAACCAGTGACGCTTAATACGATCCCGGTCGGCCCCAGTTCTTTAAAGCTCACCGATGGCGACGGCGTCTCCAGCACTGACTCATGCAAGTTGTAGGCTTCCAGCAGTAAATTACGCACCTTCTCCGGATCGATATCCAGCGGGAAGGTGAGGGTGATGGTGGCGACGCCCTGCGCGTTCCCCATCGTGGCGTTACGCACGTTCTGGGAGATGAGCTGGGAGTTCGGCACAATCACCGTGGACTTATCGCCGAGCTGGATTTCCGTGGCGCGCACGTTTATCCGCCGGATATCGCCTTCCACCCCGCTGATACTGACCAGATCGCCCACTTTAACCGGGCGCTCCGTTAACAGGATCAGCCCGGAAATAAAGTTCTTCACAATTTCCTGGAGACCAAAACCGATCCCCACCGACAGGGCGCTGACAATCCACGCCAGCTTATTCCACTCAATGCCGAGCATCGAGAGCGTCAGCATAATAATCAGCACGTAACCTACGTTGGTAAACAGCGTCACCAGCGACGCGCGCATACCACGGTCCATCATGGTTTTAGGCAGGAAATCATTATCCAGCCAGCGGCGCGATGAGCGCAGCACGTACCAGCCAATCACCAGGCACAGCACGGCGTTAACCGCATGGGCCGGGATAATATTCATCCCCTCAAGCCCTTTGCCGCCCCAGATATCGGCAATTTTAGTCAGCAGCTCCAGCGGTGTGGTCGTGCCAAACGTGCCGTTGAGCAGGGCGACGGCAGCCATCAGCAACAGGCTGCTTTTGCCGAGGGCCGAGAACAGGGTGGAGGCCAGAGAGAGATGGCGATCGTTCAGGCTAAGCGTGCTTTTAAGGATTTTGCCGCTGTGCGTTGAGGGGGAAAACACGCTTTCGCACAGATCCACCACAAAATGAATCAGCAGATACAGCGAGCTGACCACCAGACCAATCCACAGCAGTTCGAAGGTGACAAAACGCGCCAGCGGAATATAGCCGATCAGCAGCGCCAGCAGGATCACAAAGGCGGTAAGGCTTATCAGCAGGTGAATCAGCCCCGCCAGGGTGGAGCGCGCTTCGGTTTGTTCTCCTTCGGCACGCATCGTCCGCCGCATCCGGTTAACCCGTATCGGGGCTACGAGGCAGTTAATCGCCACCAGCAGCGCCGACAGACCATTGCCAAACAGCGTAGCATCAATGCTGGCACCGATCAGACCGTTGAGCTGTTCGACAATGCCAAAAATGAAGATAAAGGTTGCCAGCAGAACGGGGAACGAGGCCAGCGTTTTGGCAAGCGGATCGGCAATGCCCGGCAGACGCCAGGAGGGGTGACGATTTGACAGCAGCGCGATCCCCAGTCCGGCGATCACTGCCGAAAAATAGGTAAGGCCAATCATCAGCTCGGCAAACTCATTCACCGGCTGCGTGGTATCCGGCAGGCGGGTGAAGATATAACACAGCAACTGCATGCTGATCCCAAGGGTCAGCGTGGTACTTAAGGTCGTAAATAAGGCGAGGAAACTGCGGCGAAAACGCCCCTGTGGCAGCCAGCGCGGCAGGATCCAGTTAATCGGCCTGTCCAGCACGCGGCGGCCAGCCAGACCAATCGCCAGCGCCAGCAGCAGTAAAAAGCCGCTGCCGATGCGCCATTCATCATCCCATGCCTGACTCCATGCGCTATCCACCTGCGCACCGAACTCATCGAACCGCGCAGCGTCCTTTTCACTCGGGCTGGTGAGCGGCGTCCAGAATTTTGCGCCAAGAATACTGCCGGTGTTGAGGGCTATCTGCGTTTTCAGCGCATCGCGCCGCATCCCGGAAATTTGCGTCGAAAGATTTTGCGCGCCCACACCAATCGCTTTGGTTTGCTCAATCTGAGTGGTGAGCTGCGTTTTGTTGTTATTCAGTTTATTACGCTGGCTAATTACCTGCTGCGTTTCAGTCAGCGTGCCGGGAGCGGGTGCCGGACCTAACACGTCTAACTGTCCCTGGATCTGCGCCAGTTGAGGCGCCAGCGCGACGGCCAGTTTCTCTGCATCTGCGGCCAGTTTTTGCGCATCGTCATTCAGCGCGGTGAACTGCTTATCCGCTTTTGCCGTTGCCACCCGCTGCTTAAGCGAATCCAGCCGTTTTTGCAGCGCGGGCAGCGCCGTACTGGCGTTAACTTTCACCGGCTGCGGCTGCTCAACGTCGTTTTGACCCGTCGCCTCATCGGCCCAGGAGAAACACGGCATCATCAGACAGGACAACAGCGCCAACAGCAGCGGCACGCGAAATAGTTTTTGCATAGAAGGATCGTTCCACGAAATCGAAAGTAACAGGGCTTGAGCGCCTCGTGTAGAATACCTGTTATTCGCGATATGAATAGTACCGTTTGTCCGACTTCTGCATCATCGCCAGAGAAACCGCCCGCCCAATCCGCTTGTTTTTTAATCATTCTGGCGTATCCGTGCTTCCCGCAGGCAAAGTAATAATAATAAATGCAGGCGTGGCATGAATGATTTAGATGTTAATTATTATTTAAATATATAACAAGGTTGCGATATTGATATTAATCAATGAAACATATTATTAACATTGAGTTCCGATTTAAGATATGAGAATTTTATTGCAACCCATTTTTTACATTTTAAATCGTAATTATCACCCAATAACTATTACTGAGGTTAGTATTGGGAGGAGGAGATATGAATAATATTTTGATGATGGTTAAGCTCCGCGAGCTAATGGTTATCTTTATACACCGGCGTTCAATTCCGGAAAAGGCAGCGGATGCGTTGCGTTATTGTCAGGAATATATTCCTGCAAATAATGTATCCATTGGCGTTTACGGAGAATACCATGACATTATTGAGCAACTGCAATTTTTAGCGGATGAAGAAAACCATACCGCGCCGGATGATTTATTATCGTATGGCGGTGAAGTGATGATAAGTATTCTTATGCTGTATGAAAGACTCGGAGCCGCTATTGCGATTGAAGATTATGTTCAGCAGTCCAATCGCCTTAAATATCAGTAAATCCCGGACGCTGGCAGCGGCTGCCAGCGTCTCATGTAGCCGGACACAAAAGAGAGCAGGCGCACCGCATTTGCCGTTTACAAGCCTTTCCGCTGGCATTACTATCCCGGTCTGGGATTAGTGACCATCATTAATCGCACGTTTTGAATTTTCATGACTCGGGGTGCCCTTCCTGGTGAAGGCTGAGAAATACCCGTACCACCTGATCTGGATAATGCCAGCGTAGGGAAGTCTGACTCCTGTAAAGAAGTCCCTTCTTCACCGTCTGGCAGGAGCATAATTATGCAACCTGACCTGCACAGCCGCACGGCTACCGCCCACGCGTTACACCACTTTCGAACCCGTTCTCCGCTGGTTCATTGTATGACCAATGACGTTGTTCAAACTTTTACCGCTAATGTCCTGCTGGCGCTCGGTGCATCGCCAGCGATGGTCATTGACGCGCAGGAAGCCGCGCAGTTTGCGGCCATCGCTGACGCGCTGTTAATTAACGTCGGCACGCTGACCGAAGAGCGTGCGCAGGCGATGCGACTGGCGGTCCTCAGCGCCAGTGCGGCGCAAAAACCCTGGACGCTCGACCCGGTTGCCGTGGGCGGACTCACATTACGTAGCCGCTTTTGCCAGGAACTTTTAGCGCTGCGGCCTGCCGCAATACGCGGTAATGCCTCGGAGATCCTCGCGCTGGCGGGCATGAGCGCAGGCGGACGCGGCGTGGACACCACCGACACTGCCGCCGCCGCGTTGCCTGCCGCGCACACGCTTGCCAGAGAGGCCTCGACCATTGTGGCGGTCACCGGGGAAGTGGATTATGTCACCGACGGCAGCCGCACGCTGGCCATCGCCGGAGGCGATGCGCTCATGACGCGCGTGGTGGGCACCGGCTGCGCACTTTCAGCCGTGGTGGCCGCCAGTTGCGCTTTGCCCGGCGACAGGCTGGAAAACGTGGCTTCTGCCTGCGCTCTCATTAAGCAGGCCGGGATGACCGCCGCACAGCAAAGCGCCGGACCCGGCAGCTTTATCCCTGCCTTTCTCGACGCCCTGTGGACGCTGGACGCGGAGGTGCAGGCATGAAACGGATTAACGCACTCACCATCGCCGGCACCGATCCGAGCGGCGGCGCAGGCATTCAGGCAGATCTGAAAACCTTCTCCGCCCTTGGCGCATATGGTTGCTCGGTGATCACCGCGCTGGTCGCGCAAAATACCTGCGGCGTGCAGTCGGTTTATCGTATTGAGCCGGAGTTTGTTGCCGCACAGCTTGATTCGGTTTTCAGCGATGTCCGCATTGATACCACCAAAATCGGCATGCTGGCCGAGACGGATATCGTTGAGGCGGTGGCTGAGCGTCTGCAACGTTATCAGGTGCAGAGCGTGGTGCTGGACACGGTGATGCTGGCGAAAAGCGGCGATCCGCTATTGTCTACCGCCGCTGTTGACACCCTGCGCAGGCGCTTACTGCCCCACGTCTCTATTATTACCCCGAACCTGCCGGAAGCCGCCGCGCTGCTTGATGCACCCCACGCCCGCAATGAACGTGAAATGCTGGAGCAGGGGCGTGCGTTGCTGGCTACGGGCTGCGGCGCGGTGCTGATGAAGGGCGGTCATCTGGACGATGCCGACAGTCCGGACTGGCTGTTTACCCGCGACGGCGAGCAGCGCTTCAATGCGCCACGCATCGTGACCAAAAACACCCACGGAACAGGGTGCACGCTCTCGGCGGCGCTGGCCGCGCTGCGCCCGCGTCACAGCAACTGGGCGGATACGGTGAAGTACGCTAAGGAATGGCTCTCCGCCGCCCTGGCGCAGGCCGACTCGCTGGAGGTGGGGAAGGGTATTGGTCCGGTACATCATTTTCACGCGTGGTGGTAAAAGGAGTATACTTTCACCAGACCCGAAGCCTGGAAAAGATAAATGGAACAAGCGCATACCCGGCTTATTGCCCAGCTTAATGAGCGCATCGCCGCCGCAGATCATACCCCGCTGTACCTGAAGTTCGCTGAAACAGTCAAAAACGCGGTACGCAGCGGCGTGCTTGAACACGGTAATATTTTGCCCGGCGAACGGGATCTCAGTCAGCTCACTGGGGTGTCGCGGATTACCGTGCGCAAAGCGATGCAGACGCTGGAAGAAGAGGGCGTGGTAACACGCGCCCGTGGCTACGGGACGCAAATCAATAATATCTTTGAGTATTCACTGAAAGAGGCGCGGGGCTTCTCTCAGCAGGTGGTGTTGCGCGGTAAGAAGCCGGATACGCTGTGGGTGAACAAGCGGATCGTCAAATGTCCGGAAGAGGTCGCGCAACAACTGGCGATTGCCGCGCAAAGCGACGTTTTTTTGCTGAAGCGTATTCGCTATGTTGATGAAGAGGCGGTCTCTATCGAAGAATCCTGGGTGCCCGCACAACTGATCCACGATGTTGATGCCATCGGCGTGTCGCTGTATGACTACTTTCGCAGCCAGCACATTTTCCCGCAGCGCACCCGCTCGCGGGTCAGTGCCCGGATGCCGGACGCGGAATTTCAGTCGCACATCCAGATGGAAAGCAAAGTGCCGGTGCTGGTGATAAAGCAAGTGGCGCTCGATCAACAACAACGGCCCATTGAGTACAGCATCAGCTACTGCCGCAGCGATCTATACGTTTTTGTCTGCGAGGAGTAATTCCTCACGCGTGGGCGCGCAGTCGCCGCCCCGGTGTCCGACGACCCACGCCGCCACCGCGTTGCCGAGCATGACGGCATCCGCCAGCGACCAGCCGCAGGCCAGTCCGGCCAGCGTTCCGCCCGCATGGCTGTCGCCCGCGCCGATGGTATCGACGACCACTGTCGGAAACGCGGCGACGTTTCCCTGACCTTCGTGACTGAAATACCAGGCCCCTTCTTTATCGTGACGCACAATCAGCGGCGCGTTAAATTTCTCCAGCCAGGCTGCGCCAAACGCCGCCGTCTCGCGGCGGAAGTTAAAGGCGTCTGCCGCGATTTCCGCCTCCTGACGATTCACCGAGACCAACGGCTTGCAGGCCATGATCCGCGCCATCAGCGGGGCGGGAATATCGGCAATGCGCGGACCAAAGTCGATAAACGGTGTTACCTCCTGCAATCCCTCCAGCCAGCTTACCAGCAGCTCACCGCAGGAGGAGGCCAGCTGGTAGCCGGAAAGCGACACCAGGCTGCCGGGTTCAACGTGAAGTTTTTCCAGCCACCCGGCGTTCCACGCGTTTTCCACGCCGCTGAACGACATAAAGGTGCGTTCGCCGTCCGGCTCGACCAGCGCCAGACACCAGCCGTTATCGCCGCTGGCATTGTCGATCAGGCTCGTCAGTCCTTCCTTCGCCAGATTGTTGCGCACAATCTCCGCCCAGACGCCCTGGCCGAGCGGCAGCGCGTTGTTGGCCGCAACGCCAAGACGTTTCAGCGCCACGGCAATATTTAGCGCACAGCCGCCGATGTTGACGCTTTGCTGTTTCAGTTCGATATCACAGCCGCGCCAGGGCAGGGCGTAAGCGTCGGCGATCACGTCAATTACCGCTGCGCCGACCACCGTAACCGGACGACGCGCGTTCAGCGTCGGCAGTTTTTCCCGCAGCCACCCGGCATTCATGCTTCCTCCCGCTGCTGACGGTAGCGCGTTAGCGCGTCGGCATAGCGCCCGAAATCGAGTTGATTCACCGCGTCCAGCGCCTGTTTCAGCGCCGGATCAATCGCCTGCACGCCGTGTAGCGCCCCGCAAATCGCGGTGGCCATCGCGCCAATCGTGTCGGTGTCGCCGCCGAGATTGGCACAGAGAATGGCACAGCGATTAGGATCGGTCTGCGCAAGCTCGACCATCGCAATGGCGCAGGAAACGGATTCAAGCGTGCTGGTGCCCGCACCGACCTGCTGATACAGCGCTTCGCTGGCGGATTCAGGACCATCAGCCTCGCGGACGATTTTCAGCGCCAGTTCCAGACGCGCGGACAGCGAAGCGCTAAAGGTGGTGATGCGCTTTTCCTGCGCGTGGCGGGCAATTGCGGGAAGGGAATCGGCAATGCTGTGCCACGCGTCGCCGTCAATGGCCCGGGAAATCGCCCATGCCACAACCACGGCCCCGGCAATCGCCAGATCCGATTTATGCGTCGGGCTGGAGGCCAGCGCCACCGCGTCAATAAAGGTATCCAGATCGCGTGCCGGAAGCAGGCAGCCCAGCGGCGAAACGCGCATCGCGGCCCCGTTGGTGACGCCGTTATTTTCCAGTTCCGCCACCGGCTTGCCGTCGCGAATGGCATTTAAGGCAATCTTCGAGGTCGGGCCGAGAACGTTTTTATTAAAGGCATCAAAACGCAGCGCCCAGTCGAGGATATTCCGGCCAATCAGGTCCGGATCAATCTGACCGTTACGCTCCAGAAGCGCATCCGCAAGACAGAGCGCCATTGACGTATCGTCGGTGAATTCTGCCTGGTTAAAATAACAGGCGGCATTGTTCTCCGCCGGACCGGGTAAAAAGCGGTCGATCCAGCCAAAGTGAGCTTTTACTCGCGAGCGGGGCCACAGCTCTGATGGCATGCCCATCGCATCCCCCAACGCCTGCCCGTAAAGAGCACCGAGAATACGTTCAGATTTCATTTAGATTCCCCTTGTGTAAGCGCAATATCTCGCTCATCGGTGTTCACCTTTATGGCGGTGATTTCTTTATCCGATTCGCGGAACAACCACATAAAAAGCACGGCGATGATGGCGATCATAATGCCTCCAAACGCCCACATGCCGGCCCAGTTAAAGGTCAGGCCATTCACCGGCTGCGGATAAGCAAACATTTTTTCCATCATCACGCCGCCAAGACGGTAGCCCAGCAGGCTGCCAAAGCCCTGACAGCACAGCGTGATCAACCCCTGCGCGGCAGTACGCATACATACCGGCGCTTTTTTATCGACATAGATATAGGCGGTGACGTAATAAAAATCGTAGCTCACGCCGTGCAGCAGGATGCCGAGGAACAGTAGCCCGTAAGTGAAATACTGATCGGCGCCGCCATAGACAAAGAACCCGTAGCGGATCGCCGCGGTTACCAGACCAAGTAATAATACCTTTTTAATACCAAAGCGTTTGGTAAAGAACGGCAGCGCCAGCATAAAGAAGATTTCAGAAAACTGGCCGAGCGTCATCCAGCCGGTCGCATTCTTCATGCCGACTTCGGTAAGGTAGCCGTTGGCAAAGATATAATAAAAGGCCAGCGGCATAGCGAACAGGAACGAGCAGACAAAGAATACGAGGAAGTTTCTGTCGCGCAGCAGGATCAGCGCGTCCAGCCCCAGCATCACCCGCAGGCTGAGTTTTCCGGTACTTTTCGGCGGTGTATTCGGCAGGAAAAACGCAAAAACGCCCAGCAGTGCTGAACTGGCGGCGGTGATCAACAGCGGAATATTGGTCGGTGAAATATCGCTGTAACCCATCATCTGCGGCAGGAATCCACATACCAGACCGGAGGCGATCCAGCCGATAGTGCCCATCACCCGGATGCGCGGGAAATCGCCCTCAACGTCCGCCACGTTAGCAAAGGCAATGCTGTTAGTTAGCGCAATGGTCGGCATATAGGTCAGCGAGTAGGCCAGCAGCAGCGGGAAGAAACCGGCGAAGGTGGTTTGCTGCGCGGCAAAGTAAATCAGCACCGCTCCGGCAAACATGAGCACCGCCAGCACTTTTTGTGCCGGGAAGAAACGATCGGTAAGCGAACCGACCAGGATTGGCGACAGGATAGCGGCGATAGCGGTGCAGGCGTAGGACCAGCCAATCTCCCCGGCGCTGAAGCCGCTTTTGCTCAGCCACAGCCACAGAGGAACAAACCATGCGCCCCAGATAAACCACTCAATGAACATCATGAACGACAGCTTAACTGTAGTTTTCATCTTTAAATCCTTCATGACAGGTAAGGTACATAATGAAGATACCATTCAATAATACCTTTTAAATACCTTTAAGATGAAAGTTTGACCGACTTAACACTTTTACTCTCTTTAAGATGTGCCAGATGATACGGGCAAAAATGGCCTTAAAGATGGAAAAATAGTCAACCCGGTACCAGACTTATTGCTGCCCGCATAAAGCGGGGCAGGAAAAATCAACATCCGACGCGATGTCGGAACAAACGGGAGCATAGCTATGACTGATATTGCGCAGTTGCTTGGCAAAGACGCCGACAGCCTGTTACAGCATCGTTGTATGACCATTCCATCCGACCAACTTCATCTACCGGGACACGATTATGTTGATCGCGTCATGGTGGATAATAACCGTCCGCCAGCGGTGCTGCGAAATATGCAGACGCTCTATAATACCGGACGTCTGGCAGGGACCGGGTATCTCTCTATTTTACCGGTCGATCAGGGCGTGGAGCACTCCGCCGGTGCCTCTTTTGCGGCGAATCCGCTGTATTTCGATCCAAAGAACATCGTTGAGCTGGCGCTGGAGGCAGGCTGTAACTGTGTGGCTTCGACCTATGGCGTACTGGCCTCAGTGTCGCGTCGCTACGCGCACCGCATCCCTTTTCTGGTAAAACTGAATCATAACGAAACGCTTAGCTATCCGACTGAATACGATCAGACGCTGTATGCCAGCGTTGAGCAGGCGTTCAATATGGGGGCTGTGGCAGTAGGGGTGACGATCTATTTTGGCTCTGAGCAGTCGCGCCGGCAGATAGAAGAGATCTCCGCCGCCTTTGAACGCGCGCATGAGCTGGGGCTGGTGACGGTGCTGTGGGCCTATCTGCGTAACTCTGCCTTTAAGAAAGACGGTGTGGATTATCACGTTTCCGCCGATCTGACCGGGCAGGCCAACCATCTGGCGGCGACCATTGGCGCGGATATTGTTAAGCAGAAAATGGCCGAGAATAATGGCGGCTATAAAGCAGTGAAGTTCGGCTATACCGACGATCGCGTTTACAGCAAGTTGACCAGCGATAATCCCATCGATCTGGTGCGCTACCAGCTGGCGAACTGCTATATGGGCCGCGCCGGGTTGATCAACTCCGGAGGCGCTGATGGCGGTGAAACCGACCTGACTGACGCCGTGCGTACCGCGGTGATTAATAAGCGCGCCGGGGGAATGGGGCTGATCCTTGGGCGTAAAGCGTTTAAGAAATCAATGGCGGACGGGGTGAAGTTGATTAATGCGGTGCAGGATGTGTATCTGGACAGCAAGGTCAGTATCGCCTGATGATATGGTCATAACTGACCCTGACCGCTTTTGACTTCCTGCCCGGTGGCGCTGCGCTTACCGGGCCTACGGAGGGATACCAGGCTGGATAAGAGGTAGGCCGGGTAAGGCGCAGCCGCCACCCGGCATTATCACGTACAAAGCCTGAGTTATGTATCTTATTACCCGGCAAACGCATGCGCCGCCGGGCACTCTTCACCGCTTAAAACTCCCGCAGCTTGCGTGCAGTTTGCTGCAGCAGCTTATAGGCTTCATAACGCTGCTGGTGGACGGCATCCTGTCCGGCATCGGGATCGTACTGCTTGTCGAGCACCGTGAAGCGCGCCATCGCATCGCGTACCGACGGCGACATTTTGCCTGCCACGGCCCCGAGGATCGCTGACCCCAACAGCACTGGCTCGCTGGACACGGTGGTTAAGATCGGCAGGCCGCAGGCATCAGCCAGTAGTTGACGCACCAGCGGATGTTGCCCGGCGCCGCCGCTAATGGCGATTTTCTCGGTCTTGATCCCGTTCTCACGCTGCGTTTCGAGGATCTGGCGTAAGCCGTAGCCGATCCCGCACAGTCCCGCGACGTACAGTGCGACCAGATTATCAAGATCGCGCTCCATGCCTAATCCGGCAATGGCCGCCCGCGCATGCGGATCGGCAAACGGTGCCCGGTTGCCTAAAAACTCAGGGACAACATGCAGCCCCTGGGCCAGCGTCACCGCTGCTGAAGGCGAACTGACGCTTTTCAGCGCCCGGTCGGCGAGGAAAACCGGCAGCGGCACGCCCGCGGCTTTAGCCAGCTCGCGGGCTTCCGTCGCCGCAGGGTGGAAGGCGACCAGTTGATCAATCGCCGCGCCCGCCGCGCTCTGGCCACCTTCATTCAGCCACAGACCCGGCACCATTGCCGAGTAATAGGGACCCCAGACGCCGGGAACAAATACCGGTTTTTCCGTCGACATCATGGTGCAGGCTGAGGTGCCGAACACCCAGGCCATATTATGTAGCGCGCCGCGATCGACGCCAGCAGTACCAATCCCGCCCGCATGGGCATCGATCATACCAATAGCGACTGGCGTGCCGACCTGCAAACCCATTTCGTCCGCCGCTTCCAGCGTCAGACCGTGACCGCACGGCGTACCCGGCTCCACAATACGCTGACCAATGCGTACAAAGTCCTCATCCGCCAGATCGCCTAAGCCGATAGTGCGAAAATAATCCGGATCCCAGCGTTTTTCATGCGCCAGATAGGTCCATTTACAGGTGACGGTACAGGTTGAACGTCCCGCATCGCCGGTGGCGCGCCATGTCAGGAAATCTGCCAGATCAAAAAATTGTCCGGCGCGATCGTAGATTTTGCGACGATGTTCTTTCAGCCACAGTAGCTTTGGTGTTTCCATCTCGGGGGAGATCTTACCGCCAACGTACTGCAACACCGGGTGCCCGGTCTGGTTAATACGCTCCGCTTGCTCCGTGGCGCGATGATCCATCCACACAATCACGTTGCGGTCCGGATCGTCAGACGGCCCTACTGGCAACGGCTTGCCTTCACCGTCAAGTACCACCAGTGAACAGGTGGCGTCGAAACCAATACCCGCTACGCTTGCCGGCGCAACGCCGGAACGGGCGACGGATTCTTTAATGCACTGGCAGACCGCCTGCCAGATTTCGCGGCTGGACTGCTCGACGATGTGTCCCGTTTCGCGCCACAGGGTGATAGGGCGGGTGGCGTGTGCGAGCAGGGTGCCGTTGAGATCGAAAATCCCCGCGCGCACGCTTCCCGAACCGACGTCAACGCCAATAATGGTTCTGCTATCGTGATTCATACAGGCTCCCGGTATGCCATCAGAGGTCGACGCTGTTAGGTAGGATCACCAGATCCCTGACGGTGACGTTCTTCGAGCGTGTCACCATAAACAGAATGGCTTCCGCCACTTCAATCGGCTGCATCAGGCTACCGTTTGCCAGCGCTTCATCCATTTTGGCTTTCGGCCAGTCGTCCAGCAGGGCAGTCACTACCGGCCCCGGTAAGACCGCGCCGACGCGCACGCCGTGCTGTGCGACCTGGCGGCGAGTGGTGTGAACAAATGCCTGTACCGCAAATTTCGACGCGGTGTAGATAGGCTCCCAGATCACCGGCACCACGCCTGCAATGGAACTGGTAAACAGAATGTCGCCGGACTTCTGGGCAATCATATGCGGCAGCACGGCGTGAACGCAGCGGAAAGCGGCGTTAATGTTAAGGTTCAGCACTCGATCCCAGACGTCAGGATCGCCTTCGGCCACCGGCCCGCCAATGTAAGCCCCGGCGTTAGCGTGGAAAATGTCCAGCCCGCCCGCCAGCTTAAGAATGCCGTCCAGCATGCCGGAAACTTCAGCGGGTTTGAGCAGATCGACCTGTAAGGCAAACGCATTCTCGCCAATTTCCGCAACCAGCTTCTTCAGCTTTTCACCATCGCGGTCAACCAGAACCACTTTTGCCCCTGCACGATGCAGCGTTTTTGCACACTCCAGACCAATACCGGAAGCAGCACCTGTAACGGCGGCGACTTTACCCGCCAGTGGACTATTCATAGAAACTACAGACGAATTCATTTTATAATCCTTCATAAATCTGATGAAAATTTCGGCCGCACGTAGGGTACAGTCGTGAGGGGTTTTTATCTTTCATTTAACTGAAAAATATAGCTTTTTAAGCAGGGTAAGGCTGGTTTTTCTTCGCCTCTGCCTGCATAATCCCAACGATTTGCGCAATCTGCTCAATCGATGAAGCTGATTTAGCACCTTTCAAAAAACAAGCGCAAGTTTCGCGATAAACGGAGAGAAATATTTGTGACCGGGATCGGAAAAAGCAGGAAAACGACTATCTACGATCTGGCCGAACTGTCGGGCGTTTCCGCCAGCGCGGTGAGTGCGATCCTTAATGGCAACTGGAAAAAACGGCGCATCAGCGCAAAGCTGGCGGAAAAGGTCACACGTATCGCGCAGGAGCAGGGCTACGCGGTCAATCGACAGGCCAGCCTGCTACGCAGCAACCGGTCGAAGATTATCGGCATGATCGTGCCGAAGTACGATAACCGCTACTTTGGCTCGATTGTCGAAACCTTTGAGGCGATGGCGCGTGAGCGCGGCCTGTTTCCGATTATTACCTGTACGCGCCGTGAACCGGTGCTGGAGCTGGAAGCGGCGCGCACGATGCTCTCCTGGCAGGTGGACTGGCTGATTGCCACCGGGGCGACCGATCCAGATAAAATCACCGAACTGTGCGCGCCGTCCGGCGTGCCGACGCTGAATCTCGATCTGCCGGGAACGCTTGCCCCCTCGGTGATTTCGGATAACTACGCGGGCGCGAAGGAACTGACCCGGCGCATCCTGGTGAACAGTGAAAAACGCTACGGCGAAAAACGGCCGCTGGTGTTCGTGGGGGGGCGCGGCTCCGATCACAACACCCGCGAGCGTTTGCGCGGCTTTCGCGACGCCCATCAGGATGTGGGGCTCGCCTTGCCGGAAGAGAATATGCTGGCCTGCGGCTATGCCCCGCATAAAGCAGAGCTGGCGCTACGCACGTTTTTCAGCGCGGGAGAGAAACACACCGGCGGTCTGTTTGTTAACTCCACTATTTCGCTGGAAGGCGTCGTAAGCTGGCTGACGCAGGCGGGATATCGCGGTCACGAGCAGCCGCCGATGGGCTGTTTTGACTGGGACCCGTTCGTCACCCTGCTGGGGCACGACATCGAAATGGTCAGACAGGATGTGCCCGCCATGCTGGAAGCGGTGTTTGAGATCATCGATGCGGGAGACGTGCAGAAACAGCAGCGGGAGATCCCGCCGATTTTCGTTTCCTGAATGCCAGCCTTAGTGGGTCAACAGCCAGCGGGCAGTGCCTTCATCCGTCACCAGGCCGTTGATCCAGCCGCCTTTTAACGCAGCCAGAATCACCGGACGCTTATCCTCACCACAGGCGACCGCAATGCGCGGATGGCTGTTACGGCGGATGTCATAACTGGTAATCAGCTGGTTACTTTCAGACTCCGCCACCTGACCTTCCGCATCAATAAAGCGCCCAAGGATCTCGCCGATAGCTCCGCGCTGGCGCAGATCGTCCAGTTGCTCAAGATTAATAAAGCCATCCTTAAAAATCGGACTTTGTGTGCCCAGCGCACCGATACCGACAAAAATGACATCTGCATGATCGGCCACCGACGTGACGTTTTCAAACAGGCGGTTCGAGGACCACATTTTGTGCTCCGGAATGGATTTCGCATAGCGCGGCGCGGGCCACTGAAAATAGTTCGCCTGGATCTTCCGCGCCAGCAGCAACGGCACGTCGTCGTAGTAATTACACTGACCGTTTTCATCCATCGCGCTAATCAGCGCCACGCATTTGCTATTTTTACTTTCGAAATCAATGCGTTTAATGGTTTTCTTTAGCGTCAAACCTGAGCCGATACCGATGACTTTGGCGCTGGTGTCTTTCAGATATTGTGACATCAACTGATAGCAGCCGTAAGAAACGCTATCCAGCGTGGATTCGCTGGCAAACGTGGGCACGATATTACAGTCGTGAAGTTTATATTTCTCTTTTAAGAGCAAGGCGTAGTTGAGGCAGGCGGCCACCGGATGATGAAGCCCGATCGAAACAATACCTTCTTCTTTGGCGGCGGCAATCAGACGCTGCACCACTGGCCGCGACGTGCCGAGCAGCGCCGCAATCTCACTCTGGTTTTGACCCGCAACATAATACATCCATGCGGCTCTGACTTTTTGGTCAAATCGGATGTCATCTTCTTTCATTATGATTTTCAGGTCCTTACCTTAACAATGTAGCAACATTTTCGGATGAAACTCTGTTTCGCATTGTGGCGTTTGCGCACAATACAGGCAATGTTTTGTTGGTGATTGGTCAAAAGTAATTTTGACGGTCATTTGCTCTTTTGTGATCTACGGCTCTATTTTCAATCTTTTGCTCATGTACATTCAGCTGCATAAACTCAATGGAGAGCAAAGCAATGAACAATCAATACACATGGTTACACATCGGTCTGGGTTCTTTTCATCGTGCACATCAAGCCTGGTATATGCACAAGCTCATTGAGTCCGGCGACAAAACCTGGCATATCGCCGCCGGCAATATTCGTAATGATGCTGAACATGTCGTGTCGGCATTAACCGCGCAAAACGGGCGCTATGTTCTGGAAACCGTCAGCCCGGAAGGCGAGCGTAAGTACGAAGAAATTACCTCTATTCAGAAGTTGCTGCCGTGGCAGGAAAACCTGCAACCGCTGATTAACGAAGGTGCTAACGCGGCGACCAAAGTCATCGCCTTTACCGTGACGGAAAGCGGTTATTACCTGAATACCAGTCATAAACTGGAGGTGAATAACCCGGATATCGTTAGCGACCTGAACGGCGGCAACAAAACTATTTACGGCACTATCACGAAAATCCTCGAAAAACGTATCGCCGATAATGCAGGTCCGCTGACCCTGCTGAACTGCGATAACGTGCGTCACAACGGCGAGCGTTTCCACGACGGCCTGGTTGAATTCCTCACCCTGACCGGCAAAACGGCGGTGATTGAGTGGCTGCATAACAACGCCACCTGCCCGAATACCATGGTAGACCGCATCACCCCGCGTCCGGCGGCAGACCTGCCAGCACGTATCAAAGCGCAAACCGGTATTGACGATAAAGCGCCGGTGATGGGCGAAACCTTTATCCAGTGGGTCATCGAAGATAATTTTAAAGCCGAACGCCCGGCCTTTGAGAAAGTGGGCGCAGAGCTGGTGGATTCCGTTATTCCTTACGAAGAAGCCAAAATTCGTATCCTGAACTCTTCCCATAGCTGCATCGCGTGGGCCGGTACGCTGATGGGCCAGCAGTACATTCATGAAAGCACGCTAACCGACGCCATCTACGCGATTGCCGATCGTTATGTGACTGAAGATGTGATCCCTTGCCTTGGCGATAACGGTATTGATTTGCCGAAATATCGCGATGTGGTATTGCAGCGCTTCACTAACCCGCATATTCAGGATACCAACCAGCGCGTTGCGGCTGACGGCTTCTCTAAAATCCCGGCGATGATCGCCCCGACGCTACAGGAATGCTATCAGCGCGGCGTGCGTCCGGCGGCCACCGCCATGCTGCCAGCATTGTTCTTCGTCTACATGGAGCAGTGGCATAAAGGCCAACTGCCGTATGAATATCAGGACGGCATTCTGGATGCGCAGGCCGTTCACGCGATGTTTAACGCCGCTGACCCGATCGGCGTCTACGCCAAAGATCGCGCGCTGTTTGGCGACCTGGCTAATAACGCCGATTTTGCCGCGCTGCTGCGTGAAAAAATCAACGCCGTCTACTCCCTGATCCATTGAGAGGTCGCTATGTACTTAGGCATCGATCTGGGCACCTCCGAAGTCAAAGGGCTGGTGATTGACGAGAATCATGACATCGTCGCCACCCATAGCGCGCCGCTGACCATTCAGCGGCCCCACCCGCACTGGTCGGAACAGGATCCGCAGGCGTGGTGGGACGCGACCAACTACGTCATTGCCACGCTGCGCGAGAAGTGCGCGCCGCACTGGAACGCGATTAAAGCGATTGGCCTTTCCGGGCAAATGCACGGCGCGGTACTGCTTGACGGCGACAACGCCGTCATCCGTCCGGCGATCCTGTGGAATGACACCCGCAGCGCGGCGGAGTGCGTCGAGCTGGAAGAAAGCGCGTCCGAGCTGCACGCCATTGCCGGTAATCTCGCCATGCCGGGCTTTACCGCACCAAAACTGCTGTGGGTACGCAAGCACGAGCCGGAAAACTTCCAGCGACTGCAAACCGTCCTGCTGCCGAAAGATTACCTGCGCTTCAAAATGACCGGCAAAAAAATTGCCGATATGTCGGACGCGGCAGGGACGCTGTGGCTGGATGTCGCCCGCCGCGACTGGTCAGATTATCTGCTGGAAAAATGCGGACTGGCGCGTTGCAACATGCCGAGCCTGGTAGAAGGCTGTGACGCTTCCGCCACGCTGGACCCGCACGTTGCCGAAAGCTGGGGCTTAAACCCTTCCGTGGTGGTGGCGGGCGGCGGTGGCGATAACGCGGTCAGCGCGATTGGCGTCGGCGCGGTTGCCCCTGGCGATGCCTTTATTTCTCTTGGCACCTCCGGCGTGATGTTTGTGGTAAACGAGGCTTATCGCCCCGCACCGCAGTCGGCTGTTCACGCCTTCTGCCACGTTCTGCCGAATCGCTGGCACCAAATGAGCGTGATGTTAAGCGCGGCCAGCTGTCTGCAATGGTTCTGCCGCCTGGTGGGGATCACCGAGGCGGAACTGCTGGAGGAAGTCGCTCAGCTTAGTGATGAGCAACGAGCCAGCGCACCGCAGTTCCTGCCATATCTGTCCGGCGAACGCACACCGCATAACGATCCGGATGCGAAAGGGATGTTCCACGGCATGACCCATTCCACCAACCGCGCGCTGCTGGGCTACGCGGTGATTGAAGGCGTGAGCTTCGGGATTGCCGATGGTTTACGGGTATTGCAGGAGAGCGGTACCCACATCGAACAATGTTCGCTGGTGGGCGGCGGGGCGCGGAGTCCTTACTGGGCGCAACTGCTGGCCGATATTCTCAACATGCCAATCGTCACCCATAAAGGCGGCGAAACGGGTGGGGCGCTGGGGGCTGCACGTCTGGCTTGTCTGGCGACCGGACAGCCTGTGGAAGCGGTCTGCAAAAAACCGGAAATATATAAAATCTATCAGGCAACGCCTGCACGTCAGGACATTCTGCAACAGCGCTATCAGGCGTTTAACGCGCTCTACCAGAACGATCTCAGGTTACGGAATAAATAATTTTTAAAAAGGCACCCCGTGTAAGCGTGGGTGCCAGAACCTTATACCCTACAAATGAGGCACTTATGACGAATACCAATAAACAGTGGCTGGGATTGCCGCTAAATCTGTTATGGGGCTATATCGCAATCGCGGTGTTTATGACCGGCGACGGATTTGAACTGGCCTTCCTCTCTCACTACATCACCGGTCTGGGCTTTACCCCGGCGGAAGCCTCGTTTGCCTTTACGCTCTATGGCCTGGCGGCGGCGCTCTCCGCGTGGATTTCCGGCGTGGTCGCCGAAATTATTACCCCGCAAAAAACCATGTTTATCGGTTTTGTGATGTGGGCCGTGTTCCACGTCCTGTTCCTGGTGTTTGGCCTGGGTCACGCTAACTACGCGCTGATCCTGCTGTTTTATGGCATCCGTGGCTTTGCTTATCCGCTGTTCCTCTATTCTTTTATCGTGATTATTATTCACAACGTGAAAAGTGACAGTTCCAGTTCTGCGCTGGGCTGGTACTGGGCGGTTTACTCTATCGGTATCGGCGTAGCGGGGAGCTATATTCCCAGCTTCACCATTCCGCTGATGGGCGAACTGGGCACACTGTGGACCGCGCTGGCCTTCTGCGTTGCTGGTGGGTTAATTGCGATGGTGTCTCTGCGTAACGTCAATACCCCAACCCGGATGCATAACCTCACTACGCGTGAAAAATTCAGCGAGCTGAGCCGTGCGGTTACGCTGCTGTACACCAACAAAAACATTCTCTGCTCCAGTATTGTCCGCATTATCAACACGCTGTCGCTGTTCGGCTTCGCGGTCATTATGCCGATGATGTTTGTCGATAAGCTCGGTTTCACTACCTCAGAATGGTTGCAGGTGTGGGCGGTGTTCTTTTTTACCACCATCTTCTCCAATATTTTCTGGGGCATTGTGTCAGAAAAAATGGGCTGGATGAAAGTGGTGCGCTGGTTTGGCTGCATCGGCATGGCGTTGTCCAGCCTGGCGTTTTACTACATCCCGCTGTGGGCGGGCCATAACTTTGCCATGGCGTTGATTCCGGCTATTTCTCTGGGTATTTTCGTCGCCGCATTCGTGCCGATGGCCGCCGTATTCCCGGCGCTGGAACCCCATCACACCGGGGCAGCGATTTCGGTTTATAACCTCTCTGCTGGCCTGTCTAACTTCCTTGCGCCAGCTATCGCGGTCGTGCTGCTGCCGTGGTTCGATACGCTTGGCGTGGTCATTGCCTATACCGCGCTGTATCTGATTGCCTTTGTGATTTGCCATTTCATTGATGTTGAACAACCGGGTTTTGAACGTAAAACGCGTTATGCCGAAGATGGTGCACTGAAGGTTTCCTGATTTAACGAAGCTGGCACGACCGGACGTTGTGCCAGCGTATTATGGATGTTGCTATGATGAACGCTAAAGCCGCAGTTTTTGATATGGATGGAGTGATTATTGACTCCGAGGCACTATGGCAGAGCGCTCAAATTACGTCGCTGGCTGAGTTTGGTATTGCCATCACCAATGAACAGTGTGAGCAGTTAACTACCGGCAGACGTTCAGATGAAATTGCCTGTATCTGGCAGGAAAAATTTAATCTCGATATTAATCCCTCTTTGCTCGAGGCCGATATTTTGACGCGGGTGGTCAGCCTGATCGAGCATTCCGGTGAGGCGATGGAAGGGCTGTATGATGCGCTTCACTATTTCCGTCGCGAAGGCTACAAAATCGCGCTGGCTACCTCGTCCAGCCATCGGGTGATTCAGGTTGTCTTTGATAAGCTCGGTTTGTGGAAATATTTCGATGTGATCAGCAGCGCGGCTGACGTCGAACGCGGTAAACCCGATCCAGCGGTCTATCTGGCAACGGCAAAGAAATTAGCCCTGACGCCTGCGCAATGCCTGGTGATCGAAGACAGCGGCAATGGCTTCCTCGCTGCACAACGCGCCGGAATGCACACATGGGTCGTCACGCCACAGTGCCATCATGAAAAGTTCAGTCATGCCGCCGGAAATTGCCGCACGCTCAGTGAACTGGTGGCGGCGCTTTCTTCGCAGAAAGTCGTGTCCTGCGAGAGCATGTAACGAATAAGTAAGCGTTGAGACACATTTCCTGGATGTAAACGGTCTCATTTTGGAGGTCTCAGCGCTTACTTCCCCCGATGCAGGTGGGATGAATGTTCTGGCGTGACACGAGCGTAGCCTGCCATGGTAGCGCTGCAATGCCGGGTGGCGGCTTCGCCTTACCCGGCCTACATCAGGCTGTACCGTCAGACTCCATATCGTAGGCCCGGTAAGCGCAGCGCCACCGGGCAAAACGAGCACCACTGATCATCACTGTAGGCCCGGTAAGCGCGGCGCCACCGGGCAAAACGGTGCAACCGTTAGCGTAGCAGCGGGCAATCGGGTGGCAGACGACAACGCAGTGCGTTGGGCAGGATCTCAATACGGAAGGACTCCCCGCGCAGCGGCTCGCCGTCGAGGTTAAAGGTGATTTCATGCGGGGCGCTGACTTCAAACCATGACGATGCCCCGTCGATAATATTTGGGCTGTCTTGTGGCTGGGTGAGGGTGGTAAAAATTGCCGGGAGCAGGCCGTCGCCGGTGAACACGCGCAGATGCAGCAAACCGTCATTAATCAGCGCATCCGGACAAAGCTGCTGCCCGCCGCCTGCCTGCCGACCATTGCCGATGCCAATGACCAGCGCGTCGCCGTGCCAGTGAAAATTCTCCCCGCGGATGTCACAGCGATCCGGCGTTAAGGTATCCATACGCATCAGACCGTGAATAAGATACGATACGCCGCCTAACGCGGCTTTCAGCTTTTCCGGCGTTTCGCTGGTGATCCGGGGACCAAAGCCGCCGGTCGCCATATTAATAAAACAGGTTTTATGGTTCACTCTGGCGATATCCACCGCCACGGCATTACCGGCAATGGCCAGCTTTAACGCTTTATCCAGCGTATCCGGTACGCCTGCGCTGGTGGCAAAATCATTCGCGGTCCCCAGCGGCAGAATGCCCATTGCCGGAACGTTTTCACCAGCAAGCTGAATCAGCGCCGTAGAAACCTCATTAATCGTGCCATCTCCGCCGCCAGCAATAACGGTTTCCACCCCCAGACGCCAGGCTTCCTCGACATATCGCTCCGCATCGCCTTTTTCCCAGGTGACGCGAACGTGGATCGTCACGCCTTCATTGCGCAGCATATAAACCGCTTCGCGTAACAGTTCGTCGCCAGCGTTTTTACCATTCAGAATGAGTAAACTGGCGGGAAAATTTGTCATCCTTTTTGCCTCTTGTCGCAACACGCTGACATACCGCTCATTTTTCAGGCGGGGACGAGTTAATCGTAACCCGAATTACAGGATATAAGTGTATCTCAGGAAAGGGCGGAACGTGTAAGAACACGCTGAATTATAAGAGGCTAAAAAAATGCGCCTGCGTAAGGGAGATTACGCAGGCTAAGGAGGTGGTTCCTGGTACAACTAGCATTTATGAGTTATGTTTTTCAGCGAGACGAATAATATCTCTATTAAACACAACGGTGTGTGATCGGATTCTAAGATTCCTTCACTGAGTAAAAATAACGTTAATAAACTAGTTTGCGTGCGGATTTCGGGTACTCTGCCCGTTAAAATTGCGCATTAACAGGGCGTAATCCAGCACCATCTCCTGCGGAACCGGCAACCATACAGTATAACCATCCCCCGGCGCGACCGGCATCGCTTCACCTTTCGCGTTTTCCATATGTTCCAGCGTAAAGTTAACGTTGCCCTGCGGTGTCATTAATTCCAGGCTATCGCCCACCGAAAACTTGTTTTTAACCGCCACCGCGACAAGGTCGCCTTTCCGCTCGCCGGTAAATTCGCCGACAAATTGCTGACGCTCGGAAACGGAATAGCCGTACTCGTAGTTCTGATAATCGTCGTGGGTATGACGACGCAGGAATCCTTCGGTATAACCCCGGTGAGCCAGACCTTCCAGCGTTTCCAGCAGGCTGGTATCAAACGGCCGGCCTGCAGCGGCATCATCAATCGCTTTACGGTAGACCTGGGCGGTACGCGCACAGTAGTAATACGATTTGGTGCGGCCCTCGATTTTCAGCGAATGCACGCCCATTTGAGTCAGACGCTCAACGTGGGCAATGGCACGCAGATCTTTGGAGTTCATAATATAGGTGCCGTGCTCGTCTTCGAAGGCGGTCATGTACTCGCCCGGACGTTTGGCTTCCTCAATCATAAACACCTGGTCGGTTGGTGCGCCGAGGCCCAGCGTCGGCTCAACGTTTTGTACCGGGATCGGCTCGTATTTATGAACAATATTCCCCACATCGTCCTCTTTGCCTTCCTGCACATTATATTCCCAGCGGCAGGCGTTGGTGCAGGTGCCCTGATTGGGATCGCGTTTGTTGATATAGCCGGAGAGCAGGCAGCGGCCGGAATAGGCCATGCACAGCGCGCCATGAACAAAGATTTCGATCTCCATTTCCGGCACCTGTTCACGGATTTCAGCAATCTCGTCCAGCGACAGTTCGCGAGAGAGGATGACGCGGGTCAGCCCCATTTGCTTCCAGAATTTCACCGTCGCCCAGTTAACGGCATTAGCCTGCACGGAGAGGTGAATTGCCATATGGGGAAAATGCTCGCGCACCAGCATGATCAGCCCCGGATCGGACATAATCAGCGCATCCGGTCCCATCTCCACTACCGGTTTTAAATCGCGGATGAAGGTTTTCAGCTTGGCGTTATGCGGCGCAATATTCACGACCACGTAGAATTTTTTACCGAGCGCGTGGGCTTCATTAATGCCGAGCTGCAAATTCTCGTGATTGAATTCGTTATTGCGCACGCGCAGCGAGTAACGCGGCTGGCCCGCATATACAGCATCCGCGCCATAGGCGAAGGCGTAACGCATATTTTTCAGCGTTCCCGCCGGGGAGAGGAGTTCCGGTTTAAACATGATGTTCTCGTTCTGATGACAGGTCAGATCCGCCTTACCTGATAAGGCGGTAGGGGAGTGCCCCCACATTAAGGGCGGGCATTGTAACGCTTTCGTGGGCAGGGAGTAAATATTTCGGGCGTCATCAACGCACCGCGCGGGCAAAACGCGAAAACCGATTTTTATAATAATTTCGCGCCGCTCACGGGATGGAAACACAGCGATATCACGTCCCGGCGCTTTTCAGCTATAGTGAAAATGATTCTTCATCAGCGAAGCGGACTGCGGGTTAAGGAAAAAAGACATGGATGAGATCGTCATTTTTGGCATTATTGTCGCGCTTTTTTACCTGCTAGTAGTGCCCGCGCTGGCGTTAAACGCGCTGGCAAAAGGGCGGCGTAACCAGTATCAAATCGACCGTCTGACGGCGCAGGTGGCAGAACTGCAAAACCAGCTCGCCCGCCATGAACCGCCGCTGACTGAAACGCCGACGATAGCGGAAAGCGCTGCGGCTATGGTGTCGCCCGAGATTCCGCTATCCAGGCCGCCTGAGCCTGCCGCGCCACCCGACATCCCCATTACCGAACCTGCGCCAGCGGTCGATATCTGGAAGGATTCCCCCGCACCGCCAGCGAAGGAGAAATATACTCTTCCGCAGCCGGTGCTGGGGCTGCTGAGCTGGTTTACCCAGGGCAACCCGCTGGCTAAAGTGGGCATCATACTGCTGTTTTTTGGCCTGGCATTTCTCGTCAAGTACAGCGTCGAACGCGATCTTTTTCCTGTCGAACTACGGCTGTCGGGCGCGGCGCTGGCGAGCATCGCGCTGCTCGTCGTCGGCTGGCGCTTGCGACATAAAAATTCTCGCTATGCGTTGATTCTTCAGGGCGGTGCGGTCGGTGCGCTGTATATCACTCTCTTCGGCGCCTTCCGGCTATATCATCTGCTACCGCATTTTATGGCCTTTGGCCTGATGCTGGTGGTCTGTGCCGCCAGTGTCGGTCTGGCTGTCATGCAACGCGCGTTGAGCCTTGCGATGCTCGCCAGCATTGGCGGCTATTTGTCGCCAGTCCTGCTCTCTACCGGCGGCGGTAGTCACGTCGCGCTGTTTTCCTATTATCTGCTGCTGTCGCTGGGTATTCTGGCCATTAGCCTCTGGCAACCCTGGCGGCCGCTAAATCTGCTTGGTTTTATCTTTACTTTCGGCGTCGGTGGGCTGTGGGGAGTTCAAGGCTACCAGCCTGAGTTCTGGTTTAGTTGTCAGCTCTTTCTGTTAGCCAATATGATCATTTTTGGCGTATTGAGCGTGGCGCTGGCATTACGTTCACGGCGACCAGGAGAGAAAATCGTCGACGGTGTACTGCTATTTGGTACGCCGCTGGTTGGCTTCGGCATGCAGTACGCAATAACCCGTCACTGGACGTTTGGTCCGGCATTCTCTGCGCTGTGCTTTGCCGCAGGCTATTTGCTGCTGGCGTGGGTGGCGCTGAAACGTTATCCGTCGCTCGGCAAACCACTCGTTATCGCGGCGTTGGCGCTGGGCGGCGTCTTTATCACCCTGGCGATCCCGCTGGCGCTGTCGGCACAATGGACGTCAATGGCCTGGGCGCTTGAAGGGGTAGGCGTGCTGTGGCTTGGGCATACGCAAAAACAGATCCGCATGAGCTACAGCGGAACGGCGCTACAGCTGCTGGCGCTGGGATCGGCGGTGTGGGCGTGGCAAAACGACATGGGTGCGCTGACATTTAGTCTTACGTTCGCTATTCTGGCGCTGAGCTGGTTGATCGCAGGTTATATCTGGCGCGCCGTGCGTATTCATGCTCTCTGGCGATTAATAAGTTTAGGGCTGCTCAGCGGTGGTATCGCGCTGTGGATGGCCTGCCTGATGGGAACGCTCTGGCTGCTGACATTCCCGTTGCCGCGGGAGATATTCCTTTTGCTGGCGCTGGTTGCCGCTTCCAGCCTGCTATGGCGCTGGGCGGGGATGCGTCTGCACTGGCGAGCGTTGCGCTATGCGGTCTGGCTGCTGTGGCCGGTAATGGCAGGCGTCGTCCTCTGGCAGGTATTGATTGATACCTCGCCGCTGCATGCGGGCTGGCTAAACCTTCTCTGGCTGCCCGTTCTGGCTATCGCTATCTTCCTGCTGCGTCGCGAAGTGGTGCCGCCGGTTAAATTCCCGCTCAAGCAGGGGCTGCATCTGGCGCTGTTCTGGACGATCCTGTTTGCGCTCGGCGGTGAAATCGTCTGGCAAACCGCACGGTTTGCATGGGGTATGGAGGAGTGGCGGGACGCAGCAAGAGTGACCGCCATCGCGCTGACGATCAAAATCGTGCTGATTGCGCTACGCCGGGGTATCTGGCCGGTGGCGCGTTACCGGCAACTGTACGCATTTTGGGGTGTACTGCCGCTGATCCCGCTGGCGGTGCTGTTCCTGCTGTTCGGGAATCTGATGGATGGCGTCATGCCGGACTGGCATTACCTTCCTCTGCTTAACCCGCTCGAAGAAAGCGCCATGCTTACTCTGCTGACGTTGATCCTCTGGTGGTGCAGAATAGGCCGCGTGCCGTATCCTGAGTCGGGACGAGCGGTCGCGATATTCAGCGCCGCGGTGATTTTCTGGTGGGGCAACGGCATCCTGCTGCGCGTGCTGGCGTACTACTCCGATACCGCATGGCGCATCGAAACGCTCTGGGATTCGCGCCTTATCCAGACAACGTTTGCTCTGTTGTGGGGGCTGACTGCATTAAGCGTCATGGCTATCGCCACGCGTCGCAATCACCGCATCGGCTGGTTTACCGGCGCAACGCTGTTAGCCGTAGTAGTGATTAAACTCTTCCTGGTCGACAGCGCGGGCGAGGGAGGGCTACTGCGTGCGGTGGCATTCATTGGCGTAGCGGTACTGATATTGATCATTGGTTATTTCTCACCATTGCCTCCGGGACGGGGAAAAATGACCCGCGAGAGGACAGATAAATGAGACGGATCGTATTGAACGCTATTCTGCTGGGCGGGATCGCGCTGACCGGCACGGCAATGGGTTTTGCAGCGGACAAGCCAGAGGATTTTGCCTATGGCACGTCGCTGACCTTTGATGGCAGCGAGCCGTATTATCAGATTGCGCTGCCTGACGACGTATACGCGCAAAGCGTCTGGCCAGATCTGCGTGACGTGCGCGTTTTCAACGGGCAGGGGCAGAATCTGCCGTTCGCCTGGGTCCCACCGCCCGCCCGCGCCGCGATGGAGAAAAATAGCCTTTTGCGGGTCTCCCGGATGAACCGGACGGTGTCGGTACCCGGCTCGCCGGGCGAGGTTTCTCTGCGTTCAGCGTCGGGACTGGAAGTGACCCTGCGATCGGACGATCGTCAAACCACGCAGCGAGGCTGGCTTCTTGAACTGGGCGACAAAATGCTTAACCAGCCTCGGGTCGATCAACTCCGGCTGGAGTGGGAGCGCTTGCCTGAGAACTGGCAAACCAGCGTGGACGTGCTTTCCAGTCACGATCTTAAAACGTGGTATTCGGTTGCTGAAGCCGTACCGCTGATGGATCTGACCTCCGGCAACGACCGTCTGCTGCTTAACTCGCTGGATATTGACGGAGCGAATAAATACTGGCTGGTGCTGGCGCGCGATCCGCAGGCGGTGCCAAAGCTGAACATCGTGGCGGCACAGGCGGTGATCCACGACCTGCCAACGACCCAGGAGATGCTGGCGCTTTCACCGCGCGCTCAAGCGATTTCTCCTGTGGAGGCGCACTATTTCTGGCAGCAGCCGCAGCCGTTAAATGCCGTGCGGATCGTGCCGTCGGTTAAAAACAGCGTGCTGCCACTGGAAATTGAATACCGCAGTTCTACGTCCGATCGCTGGCATCCGCTGGCGAAGCAAGTGGCTTATGCGGTCAACGGTTACGATCCTTTGCCGCTGGCACTGGATGGCAAGGTCATTCAGGGGATCCGCCTGAAAGGAATCAATCAACAATGGGGCAAAGATTTGCCGGGAGTGACGGGGCTGCGTGAAAAACGCACGCTGGCGTTTAATGCCCAGGGCAATCCGCCCTACCTGCTGGCGTGGGGGAATAAAGCTGCCGAACCGCAGGCGCTCAGTGCCGCCACGCTGCTCCCGCCTGACATGCACGATATTTCTGGCTTACCCTGGGCCTACGTCGGGGATCCGGTGACGCTGGGCGGCGAAGCGCGGCTGACCGCTACCGATCCGGCGGAGCAGGCGAGTCTGTTGAATAAAATCCTGCTCTGGGGCGTGCTACTGCTTGGCGTTGCCGGGCTGGTCATACTGATGCTGCGAGTGTGGCGGGAGTTTAAACGCCAGGGGTAACGCCCTCTTTGCACAAGAGGGCGGTGCGGCTCAATCTACCCGCACGAATTCACCGTTAGCATCGACGTTATGCCCGAAGCCGCACTCCTGCGGTTCATCAGTCTTTAACTCCGCCGTGTCAGGCGTCACGGTAAGGGCGATGTCGCAATGGGCTATATTGCCATCACGCACGGCAATCATGCCCTTGCCCTGTTTTAACCGCACCGGTGCGGAGAATTCGCCGGTGTTCGGCCCCATCCACGCGCCCATGATGCCGAAGTAATAGCCCATATAATCGGCCTGATATTCGTCCGCTGATTTACCCGCTTTTAGCGTCAGCGTATTCCAGGCGGAACCGCCGGCATACTGCCAGTATTCGCCAGCGGGAGACGTGGGTGTCGGCAGCGCTGCCAGCTTATCTTTAATCAGACTCAGGTTATAAACCGACTTCGGATCGTGGGGCTTTAGCATTAACCATGCCTGCGCTTTACGATACTCTTTTTGCCGAATGTAGGTCAGGGCGACATTGTTATAGGCCGTAGCAATGGCGCTGTCTCCCAGGTCGCAGCTTTCGCTCCAGATAACTTGTTCAGCGAAAGCATCATAGGCTTTGGCATAATTTTTCGCTTTATAAGCCTGTTCGCCGTTGCGAGCATGCTCAGGTACTTTCGCACAGGCTTCCTTGACTTCCTGATCGCTAATTTCAGCCTGCGCAGCGAATGACAGCATGACCAGCGCGCAAATCCCGGCACGTACTGCAAACATGGTTAAATCCTTACTGTAGTTTCATGATTTTTTAACCTTATACAGCAAGAATAATAACGAGGTAACTACCCTAATCTGCACGCATCGGCTTCCCAGCGATACCCAACGCCGTAAACGGCGCGAATAAATGACTGTTCGGCATCCAGCGCTTCCAGCTTGCGGCGCAGGTTTTTAATATGGCTGTCGATAGTGCGGTCGGTCACTACCCGGTAGTCATCATACAAATGGTTCAGCAATTGTTCGCGGGAGAACACTTTTCCCGGCTCCTGCGACAGCGTTTTTAGCAAACGGAATTCGGCAGGCGTCAGGTCTAAAAGCTTATCGTGCCACGAAGCCTGAAAGCGGCTTTCATCAACGATTAACGGGCTTTCAGCATCCAGCGCCAGCAATTCGCGCTGCGGTTTACAGCGACGGAGAATGGTTTTCACCCGCGCGACGACTTCTCGTGGGCTGTAGGGTTTACAGATATAGTCGTCAGCGCCAATTTCCAGCCCCAGCAGGCGGTCGATCTCCTCGATTTTCGCCGTCACCATCACAATGGGGACCTCGGAAAAACGGCGGATTTCGCGGCACAGCGTCAGGCCGTCGGTGCCGGGAAGCATCAGATCCAGCAGGATCAAATCTGGCGGCGTCTGACGAACATAAGGAAGCACTTTGTCGCCGTGGCTGATAAGCGTCGGCGCATAGTTCGCCGCCAGCAAATAATCGACCAGCAACTGCCCCAGTTTAGGCTCATCTTCCACGATTAAAATGCGTGGGGTTTTATCATTGATAGGTAATTCAGTCATACGTCTCTCTGTACGTCGCGATCCAGCGGTAATTCTACTTTAATACTAACGCCGCCATACGGCGAGTGCGTTGCGCGCAGCGTGCCACCGTGGGCAGCGACAATATTCTGACAAATAGCCAGCCCCAGCCCGGAACCGCCGCTGGCGCGGTTGCGTGAACCTTCCGCCCGGTAGAAACGCTCAAGCAATCTGGCAAGCTGCTCGTCGGTCACGCCCGGCGCGCTGTCGGCAAAATCCAGCGTCACGCTGGTGGGGCTGAGCGCCGCGGTGATTAACAGGTGGCCGCCGCTATCGGTATAGCGCAGGCTGTTTTCCAGCAGGTTATTGAATAGCTGCATCAGGCGGTCGCCGTCGCCAAAGACCGTCGCGCTTTCCGGCAGCATGACCCGAAGCGTAAGACCCCGGCTGGCAAAACGCTCGCGGAACGCGCCAGCGGCCATATCGACCAGCGGAATAAGATTGAGAGGCGCTTTCTGGTAGGCCAGCGCCCCTTCGTCTGACATCGAAAGCTGATGCAAATCGTCAACCAGCTTGGTCAGCGTGCCAACCTCCGCCTGGAGCGAGATCACCGACTCGGGGGTAAATTGGCGAACGCCGTCCTGAATCGCTTCCAGTTCACCGCGCAACACTGCCAGCGGCGTGCGCAGTTCGTGTGAAATATCGGCCATCAGGTCGCGACGCATCTGCTGGTTACGCTCCAGCGTGCTGGCGAGCTGGTTAAAATCCTGCGCCAGCTTGCCCAGTTCATCCTGGCTGCTGGCCGCCACGCGGGTGGAGAAATCGCCCGCGGCCAGTTTATGTGTGCCTTCAACCAGCCGTTTTACCGGTGCCAGCAGGCCGCGCGCCAGCGGGAAGGTGGCGAGAGCGGCAAGCAGCGTGGCGAGGGCAACGATCATCCAGCTGGTACGCCGCTGCTGGCGGTCAAAGTTGATATCGGTATTCCGCGTCAGTCGCTCTACCGGAGAGGCGATGACTTCCCCGACGCGCTGCCCGTTCACCATGATCGCCCGGCGCGTACCGTCCGGCGGCACGGGCGCGCGTGGGCCAACCAGCACCTGCTGTTGTTGATCCACTACCCAGAACTGCGTTCGCCAGCCGTGTGGCGGCATTCCTGGTCCCGGATCTGCTCCAGGACCCGGACCGCCAGGGTGCGGATGATCTTCATCGTCACGCTCAAAGGAGCGCAGGATCTGGAAAATAAACCGGTCGTTATTACGCAAAAAGCGCCAGTTGCCGTGCTGTTCGTACTGGTCGCTCAGCGCGTCGCTGAGCATTTGCAGGCGCTGCTCATTGCCGCGCTTAATGTAGTCAATAAAACCGTGTTCGAAGCTGATGCGCACGGCCCAGTGCATCGTGACCAGCAGCAAAATGCAGGTGGCGAAAATGGCCAGGAACAGTTTACCGGTAATGCCGGGTCGCCATAATTTCACGAATGTCTCCTTTTGCGCCGGGCGATCACCGCGTTTTTGCTGGTGTCATCCGGGACGCGGACAAAAATCAGCGCGGGCAGGGCAATAATCACCGCCATGCTGAAATAGGTGTACATAAAGACGCTGTGTGATGTACCGCTATCCACGGCGACGTGCTGATGGCCATACATTCCCAGCAGCAGGCCAGCGACGGTGACGCCGATACTCATTGAAAGCTGCATAATCATCGACAGCAGGCTGTTGCCGCCGCTGGCGAGGTCGTCCGGCAGATCTTTAAGCGTCAGGGTATTCATCGACGAGAAGCGGGTGGAGTTCACCATCCCCTGTAAAAACAGCACCACCGGCAGCAGCCAGTACCAGCCGAGCAGGGCAACGCTCATAAACAGCAGGCTGACCAGCGCCAGGCCAATGGTGGTGGCGACCAGGACGCGGCGGTAGCCAAAGCGGTTTACCACCTGTACCACGATACGTTTCATCCCCATGCTGCCAAGCACCATCGGGATCATCATCAGCCCGGCGTGGAAGGGGGAGAAGCCGAGGCCGATTTGCAGGAACACCGGCGTCATAAAGGGCAGCATCCCGCTCCCCAGCCGTCCGGCGAAGCTGCCCGCCAGCCCGAGGGAGAAGGTTGATGTCTTAAACAGGTTGAGATTAAACAGCGCGGCGTCGTTGCCTTTCGCATGGCGCAAATAAAGCAGGATCGCCACGATGCCGGTTGCCACCAGCCCCAGCAGTGCCAGCGTCGAAATGCCCAGCCCTTTCTGCCCGTCAAGCGCCAGCGTCAGGGTTGCCATCCCCAGCGCCAGCAGAATAAACCCGGACATATCAAAGCGCCGGGTCTGCATTTTATAGTTGGGCATCAGCATCAGGGTGGCGATAGCGCCGATAATGCCGACCGGAATGTTAATCAAAAAGATCCAGTGCCAGGAGGCGTACTCCACCAGCACACCGCCCAGCGCCGGGCCGAGCAGCGGGCCGACCTGTCCCGGCAGGGTGACAAAGGTCATCGCCGCCATATACTGCTCGCGCGGGACAATCTTCATCACCGTCAGCCGCCCGACCGGCACCATCATCGCGCCGCCCACGCCCTGAAGCACGCGGGCCATCACCAGCTCATTGAGATTTCCCGCCTGGGCGCAGAAGAACGAGCCGAGGGTAAAAAGCACGATGGCGGTACAGAAAATATTGCGCACGCCGACCCGGTCCGCCAGCCAGCCGCTGGCAGGTAGCATCACCGCCACCGTCAGCACATAGGAAACGATCACCATATGCATATGCAGCGGACTCTCCCCGAGGCTTTGCGCCATCGAGGGAAGGGCAGTATTCACAATGGTGGTATCCAGCGCCTGCATAAAAAAGCCAAACGCCACAATCCATAGTTGCCAGCGCACGCTGGCGGGCAGTTCTGTCATATCACTCGCTTACCGGTTGTCTGGTTTTTCGCGAAAAACGCAGCCGCAGGCGGTCAAAGAACAGATACACCACCGGGGTGGTATACAGCGTCAATAGCTGACTCATCGCCAGACCGCCGACAATCGTAATGCCCAGCGGCTGACGCAGTTCTGAACCATCTCCGCCGGACAATACCAGCGGAAGCGCGCCAAACAGCGCCGCCAGCGTGGTCATCATGATGGGACGGAAACGCAGCAGGCAGGCCTGGAATATTGCCTCTTCCGGCGATAAATTCCCGTTGCGCTGCGCCTCAAGGGCAAAGTCCACCATCATGATGGCGTTTTTCTTCACAATGCCAATTAATAGCATAATCCCTATCAGGGCGATTAGGCTGAACGGGGCATCGAATGCTTCCAGCGCCAGCAGCGCACCCACGCCTGCCGAGGGCAGGGTGGAAAGAATGGTCAGCGGATGGACGTAGCTCTCGTACAAAATCCCCAGCACGATATAGACCGTGGCGATGGCCGCCAGAATCAGGATCACCTGCGAATTCATCGTTTCCTGAAACACCTGGGCGGTGCCGGCAAAGCTGCCACGCACGGTGGAAGGGACGCCGAGCTGGGTCATGGCGCGATCGATAGCCGCGCTGGCTTCTGAAAGCGATTTCCCGGTCGGCAGGTTAAAAGAGACGGTAGAGGCCGCCGACAGCCCCTGATGGTTCACCGACAGCGGCGCGTTAGCGGGCTGCCATTTCGCAAAGAAGGAGAGCGGGATCGCTTTACCGTCGCTATTGATCACATACATCTTATCCAGCGCACTGATGTCCTGGGTGTACACCTGATCGACTTCCATCACCACCTTGTACTGGTTTAGCGGCTGATAAATGGTGGAAATCTGCCGCTGACCGAAGGCGTTATTCAGCAGACTGTTGGCTGCCTGCACGCTGATGCCGAGTCGTGACATACTTTCACGGTCGTAGATGAGGTTCATCTCCGCGCCGTTATCCTGCTGGTCAGAGTTCACGTCGGCCAGTTCCGGCAGGGCGGCAAGCGCTTTGCGGATTTTCGGTTCCCATTCACGCAGCGCGCTGAGATCGTCCGACAGGAGCGTGTACTGATAGCTGGCGTTGGCCTGTCGTCCGCCGACGCGAATATCCTGCACCGCCATCAAAAACAGGTTAGCCCCCGGCTCGTTGGCCAGTTTTTTGCGCAGACGGTCAATGATTTGCTGCGCCGTCTCCGTACGTTCGCTGCGATCTTTAAGGGCAATAAACATCATCCCGCTGTTGACCCGCGAACCGCCGGTAAAGCCGGTGACGTTATCCACGGCCGGATCGTCGCGGATAATCTTCATAAAGTCCTGAAGCTTGCCGCGCATTGCCTGGAAGGAGATGCTCTGATCCGCCTGAATCCCGCCCATCAACGCCCCGGTATCCTGCTCCGGGAAGAAGGTTTTCGGGATCGCAATATACAGCCAGACGTTAAGCACAATGGTGGCGAGCAGCACCAGACCGGTGAGACGGGCGTGATTAAGCACCCATTTCAGCGATTTGCCGTAGCCCTGCTGGAGAGAGACCAGCAGCCGGCCAAACCCTTTCGCGCGCGTCGGCTGATGGGCCTTACTGCGTTTGAGCATCAGACCGCACATCATCGGCGTCAGGGTCAGGGAGATCACCAGTGAAATACCGATAGCCACCGACAGCGTGACCGCAAATTCCCGCAGCAGCCGTCCGGGCAGACCGCTCATCAGCAGCAAGGGGAGGAATACCGCCACCAGCGACAGGCTCATCGATAAGACGGTAAAGCCCACTTCTCGGGTGCCCTGAAGTGCAGCCTGCAACGGTTTCATTCCCGCTTCAAGGTGACGGGAAATGTTCTCCAGCACCACAATGGCGTCATCGACCACAAACCCGGTGGCGATGGTCAGTGCCATCAGCGACAGATTATTGAGGCTAAAACCGCACAGATACATGGCGGCAAAGGTGCCGATCAGCGACACCGGTACCGCGACCGCCGGGATCAGCGTCGCGCGCCCGGATCGCAGGAACAGGAACACCACCAGGATCACCAGCGCCACCGAAATCACCAGCGTTTGCTCCACTTCTTCCAGCGAAGCGCGGATAGTCGGAGAGCGGTCCTGGGCGATTTGCAGGTCAATCGCCGCCGGAATGGTTTGCTGTAGCTCCGGCAGGCGGGCGCGAATGCTGTCCACGGTCTGAATGATGTTGGCTTCCGGCAGCTTGCGGATCATCAGCAGGATCGCCGGTTTGGCGTTGGTCATCCCGGCGTTGCGCACGTCCTGCACGGAGTCCGTGACCGTAGCGACATCGCCGAGGCGTACCGCCGCGCCGTTGTTGTAGTGGACGATCAGCGGCTGATACTCAGCGGCGGTTTTCAGTTCGTCATTGGTCTGGATCTGCCAGCGATGCGTGCCGTCCTCCACCGCACCCTGCGGCTTGCGCACGTTGGCGCTGCTAATCGCGCTACTGACGTCATCCAGCGAGACGCCCTGATTAAACAGCGCCTGCGGATTTAACCCTACCCGCACCGCGGGCAGGGAGCTGCCGCCGACGTCCACGTCGCCGACGCCTTCTATCTGCGCGATGGTCTGCGCCAGCTGGGTGGACGCGAAATCGTACAGTTCGCCCTGCGAATAGGTATCCGAGGTCAGCGTCAGGATCATAATCGGCGCGTCGGACGGGTTGGCTTTACGATAGGTCGGACGGCTCGGCATGCCGCTCGGCAGCAAGCTTTGCGCGGCGTTGATTGCCGCCTGCACGTCCCGCGCCGCGCCGTTGATATCGCGGTCGAAATTAAATTCCAGAATGATGCGCGTACTGCCGAGCGAGCTGCTGGAGGTCATTTCGCTGACGCCGGCAATCCGCCCGAGCGAGCGCTCCAGCGGCGTCGCCACCGAGGACGCCATGGTCTCCGGCGACGCGCCCGGCAGCGAGGCGCTGATCATAATGACCGGGAAATCCACCTGCGGCAGGGGGGCGACCGGCAGTAGACGAAAGCCCAGTATGCCGCACAACGTTATCGCCAGCGAAATTAAAAACGTCGCCACCGGACGGTGAATGAAGAGCGCGAAAAACTTCACTTACGCCTCCTCGTTATGCTGCGGAAAACGGCTACGCAGCCAGAGCGAGAGACGGTCGAACAACAAATAGATAACCGGTGTAGTAAATAGCGTCAGCACCTGGCTGACCAGCAGGCCGCCAACCATGCCGATACCCAGCGGACGGCGCAATTCCGCGCCGACACCGGTACTCAGCATCAGCGGCAGCGCGCCGAGCAGCGCCGCCAGCGTGGTCATCAGAATCGGCCGGAAACGCAGCAGGCACGCCTGATAAATCGCCTCGCGCGGCGGCATGCCCTGTTCGCGTTCGGCGGCCAGCGCAAAGTCGATCATCATGATGGCGTTTTTCTTCACGATGCCGATCAGCAGGATAATGCCGATTATCGCAATCACATCCAGTTCACTTCCCGCCAGCCACAGCGCCAGTAGTGCGCCAACCCCCGCGGTGGGTAACGTCGAAAGGATGGTGATCGGATGGATAAAGCTTTCATACAGCACGCCGAGCACGATATACATCGCCACCACCGCCGCGACAATCAGCCAGACCGTACTGCCGAGCGCCGACTGGAAGGCGAGGGTGCTGCCCTGGAACTGGGTGGTGATATCGGTGGGCAGGCTCAGATCTTTCTCGGCAGTGGTGATGGCCTCCACTGCGTCGCCCAGCGAATGACCGGATGCGACGTTGAACGAAATGGTGGTTACCGGGAACTGATCGAGATGGTTAATCGACAGCGGCGCAAACCGCTGCTCCACTTTGGCAATGGCGTTCAGCGGCACCACGCCGCCGTCGCTGCTGGTGAGGCGCACGGTATCCAGCGACGCCAGACCTGGCGTGTTCCCGGTATCATGCTCCAGCACCACCCGGTACTGGTTTGCCTGGGTATAAATGGTCGAAATCAGCCGCTGGCCGAAGGCGTTGTACAGCGCGTTATCCACGTCGGACATACTAATCCCGAGGCGGCTGGCGCTGTCACGATCGACGTTGACATATGCCACCAGACCCTTGTCCTGCCAGTCGCTGCTGACATCCGCCAGCGCCGTTTGCGACTGAAGGCGTGTCATGAGCAGCGGCACCCAGTGGCTCAGCGCGTCCAGCGAAGTGGCCTGGAGGGTGAACTGATATTGAGTGCGGCTGACGGTGGTATCAATGGTTAAATCCTGCGTTGGCTGAAGGTACAGCTCTGCGCCTGGCACCCTGCTCGCCGCCTGTTGCAACCGGCTAATCACCGTTTGCACGCGATCGTCACGGTCATCCAGCGGCTTGAGGTTAATTTGCAGGCGCGCGCTGTTGAGCGACGGATTGGTGCCGTCCACGCCAACAAACGCCGTCAGGCTTTCCACCGCCGGATCTTTCAAAATTTGATCGGCGACCTGTCGCTGTCGCTGCGCCATGCTGGCGAACGAGGCCGACTGTGGAGCCTGAAGCGTCCCTTGAATAATGCCGTTATCCTGGATCGGGAAGAAGCCTTTCGGGATGAAGATCCACAGCATCACCGACAGGATCAGCGTCGCCAGCGCCACGCTGAGCGTCAGCCACGGATGATTGAGCACTTTCGCCAGTCCGCGTCCGTAGGCGGCAATCACCCGTTCAAAAAAGCGCTCGCTGGCGCGGGAGAAGCGGTTTTGCTTGCGCAGGGACTCAACGCTGAGCATGCGCGCGCACATCATTGGGGTCAGGGTCAGCGACACCACCGCGGAGATGAGGATTGCCACCGCGAGGGTGACGGCAAACTCGCGGAACAGGCGGCCAACAATATCGCCCATAAACAGCAGCGGGATCAACACCGCAATCAGCGAGAAGGTCAGGGAGATAATCGTAAAGCCGATCTCGCCCGCGCCTTTCAGCGCCGCGGCCATGGGCTTCTCACCCTTCTCGATATAGCGGGAGATGTTTTCAATCACCACGATAGCGTCATCGACCACAAAGCCGGTGGCGATGGTCAGCGCCATTAGCGTCAGGTTATTAATGGAGAAGTCGAGGAACACCATCACCGCAAAAGTGCCGACCAGCGACAGCGGTACCGCGACGCCGGGAATAATGGTCGCCGGGACGTTGCGCAGGAACAGATAGATAATCATTACCACCAGCGCAATCGCCAGCATCAGCTCAAACTGGGTATCGCTGACCGAGGCGCTGATATTGGTGGTGCGATCCGACAGCACTTTCACCTGCACCGACTTCGGCAAGCTTTCCGTCAGCTGCGGCAGCAACTGGCGAATGCTCTCGGCGGTATCAATGATATTGGCCCCCGGCTGACGCTGGACGTTCATCACAATCGCCTGCTCTTTATTCGCCCATGCGCCGAGCCAGCTATTTTCCGCGCCCTGCTCAATGGTGGCCACATCGCCGAGGCGGATCGCCGCGCCGTTCTGATAAGCAATGATTAAGCGGCGATAATCTTCTGCCGTCTGCATCTGATCGTTGGCGGAAAGGGTAATCGCGCGCGTTGGGCCGTCGAGGCTACCTTTCGCCGAGTTAACGTTGGCGCTGGTGATCGCGGTGCGCACGGTTTCGCTGGTCAGCCCCAGCGCGGCAATAGCCTGCGCATTAAGTTTGACGCGCACCGCCGGACGCTGACCGCCCGCCAGCGTGACCAGCCCGACACCGGAGACCTGGGAGATTTTTTGCGCCACCCGCGTCTCGACCATATCTTCGACCTGAGTCATCGGCAGGGCGGAAGAGGTGACGGCGAGGGTCATGATCGGCGGGTCCGCCGGGTTGACTTTGCTGTAGACCGGCGGGTTAGGCAGATCGTCAGGCAGCAGGTTAGTGGCGGCGTTGATCGCGGCCTGCACCTCCTGCTCGGCGACGTCCAGCGGTAGCGTAAGCTGGAACTGGAGGGTGACCACCGACGCGCCGCCGGAGCTTTGCGACGACATCTGCTTCAGGCCCGACATCTGCCCGAACTGACGTTCAAGCGGCGCGGTGATGGCGGAGGTGGTTACGTCCGGGCTGGCACCGGGATACAGCGTCACCACCTGAATGGTGGGATAATCCACTTCCGGCAGCGCCGAAATCGGCAAAAAACGATAGCCGATAATCCCGGCTATCATGATCGCCACCATTAACAGCGTGGTAGCGACCGGGCGCATAATAAACAGGCGGGACGGGCCGCCGGTAGCGCGGGGAGGTAACACCTGCATCAGGAGCGTGCTCCTTTTTTACCGTATTCGCGGTTGGTGGGCGTTTCTGCGGCGGTGGCAGAGGCGCTTTGTGCTTCTACCACTTCGACTTTCGCCCCTTCGGTCAGGCGATCGATACCGTCAGTCACCACGCGGTCACCCGCGGAAAGCCCATCGGTAATCACTACTTTCAGGCTATCCTGTATGCCGGGTACAACGGTATGCTTGCTGACTTTGTTTTCCGCGTTAACCACCCAGACGAAATTACCTTCATTACCCATTTGCAGCGCGGCGGTAGGGATCACGACTGCATTTTGTTGGGTATCGACCAGCAGACGGGCGTTAACGAACTGGTTAGGAAACAGCAAATCATCCTGATTATCAAAGCGCGCCTTGAGTTTGATGGTGCCGGTGGTAGCGTCAATCTGGTTATCGAGACTCAGCAGCGTACCGGCGCTGAGCTTCTGTTTATTGGTCCGATCCCAGGCTTCTACCGGCAGCGTTTTTCCGGCTTTCTGCGCCTGTACGATAGTCGCGATATCCCCTTCCGGCAGAGTAAACACCAGATCGATAGGATGCGTCTGCGTCAGCACCACAATGCCGGTGGTATCGCCGCTGGAGATTTGATTGCCAATATCCACCTGTTTTAAGCCAATGCGGCCGTCAACCGGCGCGGTGATGCGGCTCCAGTCGAGCTGCAACTGCGCGCTGGCGACGCTGGCCTCATCGGCCTTAATCGTGCCCTGCGTCTCGCTGACCAGCGCCTGCTGGGCGTCCAGCTCCTGACGAGAGACCAGATTGGTTTTAACCAGTTGCTGATAGCGCGCCAGATCGCGCTGGGCATTCGCCAGCGTCGCCCGGTCTTTCGCCAGCTGTCCCTGCGCCTGGGCCAACGCTACCTTAAACTCGCTGGGATCGATTTCCGCCAGTACATCGCCCGCTTTCACCTGCTGCCCTTCCTGAAAATGGATCGCCATCAGCTGACCATCCACCCGGCTGCGCACCGTGACGGTATTCGCCGCCGTAATGGTACCCAGCCCGGAAAGGTAGCGCGGCACCGATTCGCTGCTGGCCGTCGCCGCCTGCACCGGCGCCAGTTGTGCATTACGCTGCGCGTGGCGTCCACCGCCGGATGGTGCTGCGGTCGTCGCCGAAGGACTTTCTGAGGCGCTGCGGCTGTGCCAGAACCAGAGGGCGGCAAGGGCCGCAATAATCACTATCAGCGCTGTTGCCCAGCGGGCTTTGTTACTGCCTTTCATTGTTTTACGTGTCTCTTCCTGAAGCCGGTCGCGGAATAATACTAGTTTAGTCAGCTAACTCATTACAAAAATGAAGGAAGTATGGAAGATGAGGGGAGAATAGTCTGAATACGGGGCGTAGCACGGCGGGCAGCGTCAGAAGCAGGTTTGCGAGACGTCTCGTAGAACGCGCGTCACATTCAGGGCGTCAGCGAAACGGGAAAGTTCCTTCCGAAGAAGGGGCCTGAACCAGGAGAGGGTTGTAACACACCAGGAGCGGTTGCTTTGCTGACAGGTATGGACCCCTGTTTCCTTCATGGGTAAGTCCTGACCTAGACAATACAGAATGTAGCATCATGGAGTTAGCTATTAGCCTCAGATTTTGCAGCCCTCAAATTATATTGAGACTTTATTTACCCACCATTCATTAATATTACATAGAATAATTTACAGGGCCGGAGAAAAACTTCCCAGGCCCTTATTTATAGAAGCGATTTACACCGTTTATAATAGTAAACTCTCGCCTTGATAGATCCAAAACGGCTTTTTCTTGATCGCAGTAAAACCCCCGTTAAAGCAAATACTCATTCAACTCAGCGAACCAGTCGCGCTCTCATTGCCGATGCCTCTTCTTCGGGGTAAGTGCTTAGCAAAGGATCGATAGTATAGCCACCGTAGATTTTTTCCCCACGGGTATACATCCAGTCAGAGATATCCGCTTTCTTGATTTTCCATTCCTGACCGTACTGCACATTTTGAACGATGCCGGGTTCATTGCCGATTTTGCCGGTGAAAACGCCGTCAGCATAGGTGATATCCGTTAGCCAGAAATGTTCGGTATCGCCGTGATCGGTAATCGGTGCTTTTACCGCGTATGAATCGGCATCATGTTTATTCAGCATTTCAATGAATTTGTCGGTCTCCCGGCGTGCATGTGCGATTGCTGCCGACATCTCTTGCTGATCATAACCTTCTGTCACCAGGGTATCGGGTTTTTCGCAATAACCTGCGGTGGTAAAAAATAACAAACTTAACGCCAGCATTATAAATTTCATATCTTCTCCACAATCCGTGTATTATAAAAACATCAATATAACCTGATGATTATCGTCAGGTCGTCGATTCAGTATAGGTTATTATGATTTTAACGGGAATTAGAATTTCACAGGGGGCACCCCCGTGAATAATAGTTTTTAAAAGGACAGGGAATACTATTACGGGAAGTTAATAACAAAACGGGGTTACATATTGTATGCGCCGTTTTGCCGGGTGGCGGCTTCGCCTTACCCGGCCTAAAATATTACTAATATCAATGCCTTACTCTTAAATCAACCAAACATCACCTGCGCCCAGCGTGCCAGCCCCGCCGTTACCGAGCCGAAATCATCGCCGCCAGCGATCGGGATGCCCGGCAGACGTTCGGCGAGGGCTTTTTTAATCAGCGGGGAGCGGGCGCTGCCGCCGGTCAGATAGATAACGTCCGGCGTTTCCTGAGCATTTTCCAGCGCCAGCTGTACCTGTTCCAGAATACGCGTCAGCGGCTGGCTCAATGCCGCGTCCAGGCCCTGCTGAGTGAACGCCGCCGCCAGTTCGTCGCTGATAAACGGCAGGGCAGTAACCACTTCCGGACGATCGGAAAGGGCGATTTTACTTTCTTCGGTGCTGCGTACCAGGCGATAGCTCAGGCGCTGCTTCCAGACCTTCAGCAGCAGGGCCACCGTATCGCCATCGCGGGCGTCGCGCACCAAATCGTTTAACAGGCGTCCGTTGGCGCTGCTGTAAAAATCGCTCTGGGCCGGGACGTCATTGATGGCGACCGCGTTCCACCAGGGCAAAATCGGCAGGGCGATGCCTTTTTCCGTTTCGCCGCCCAGTCCCAGAAGCGGCATCAGACTTTTAAATGCCAGCGCGATATCCAGATCGTTACCGCCGATGCGACAGCCGCTGTGGCCCAGCAGGCTGGCGTCACGATCGCGACGATGACGCCACTGTGGACCCATCAGCAGCAGGGAGCAGTCGGTGGTCCCGCCGCCGATATCCACTACCAGTACGCGTTTCTCATCCTGCAAGGTGGCTTCAAAATCCAGACCTGCCGCCACCGGCTCATACTGGAATATCACATCCTGAAAACCGGCACGTCGGGCAGCACGCTCAAGAATGCCCTGCGCCTGCGCGTTGGCCTCGTCACCGCCTAATCCCTGAAAGTTAATGGGGCGGCCAATCACCGCCTGGGTGATGCTTTCCGGGAGCTGACTTTCCGCCTGCTGGCGAATATGCAGCATCATGGAGCAGACCAGATCTTCAAACAGCGCGATTTGTTGCGGCTTCAGGCCGCTGGCACCGAGAAAGGATTTCGGCGATTTAACGAAGTAGACTTCCTCGGGATCGTCAACATACTGCTGGAGCGACGCAAGACCAAACTGGACGCTGCCTGGCAGAACGTCAATATCTTCATCACGGTTATAGTTAATAGCACGACGCAATAGCGCCTGTGTTTCCCCCGGCGTCGCCGGAACATCGTGGTGGCGGTACAGCCATTCGCTGACCGCTTCGCGCGTCGGCGCGCTCAGCATGGAGGGTAAAAGTGTGCTGCCGTTTTCCATCGTCAACAGCTGTGGCGCACCATCGCGCATCACAGCAACCGAACAGTTTGCCGTGCCGTAGTCAAATCCGATAAACACTGGTGAATCCCCATGCCGGTGAAGAAGGGGGGCGACTTTAGCGAAATGTCTGCATTGCTGCAAGCCCGGTAGCGCCGGGCCTGGATTTTAATGCCCTTGTGCCATCAGGGCCATAAGTTGATCGAAAAGGGCATCGGCGCTTTTTTTATAGCCATCAGCGGAGAGGTGTACCAGATCGGGACGCGCATCGCCGGCCGCGGACCAGCGTTCCATCGAGCAGGCTCCGCCCATAAAGGCGCGCCAGTCCCAGAACAGGAGCTGCTGCGCTTCGGCGACCTGTTTTTGCACCTGCATGACTTTTGCCAGGCTCACGGGTTCACGGGCGCTGCAGCTGGCTTGCCCTTTGTTTTTAATACTGTCTGGCGGTCCGATCAGCAGGATCGCCGCATCGGGCAGAGCTTCCCGGATCTGCACGATACGCGCTTCAAGCTGACGACGATAAAGCGCGGGGTCGAGATCGTCGTTAAACGCTTCGTTGGTGCCGTACTCGAGGATCACCATATCGGGTTTCAGCGCGGCCAGGGGCGCTAACCCGTCGGACTGCCATTTTTTCCAGGCAGAGAGCGTCGCACCGTTGATGCCCACGGCAGAGAGAATGACGCCCGAACGCGGCGCAGAGATAAACCAGCCGCCCAGTTGAATATGCTCCTGGCCGCTCAGGGTGGCGTTTAACGGAAACGTCGCCTGTTGAGCGTCGGAGAGTTGCCAGTGATTCTGGCTATCGGGCAGCGTCTGCCTGCCGGCGCTGCCCATGGTGAGCGTCGCGTCTGTGGAAGACTTATACAACGCGCTGACCTGATAACGGCCACGGTTGCCGTTGGTCAGCGTTAATGTCACATTCGCGTTAGCCTGCAACGGCTGGGCAATCAGCCCGGTAAAAGGAAAGTCCTCATGCGGATCTTTGCGCGTTGACCAGAGCTGCCAGCTCTGGCCGGGCTTACTGAAATTCACCACGGCGCTACGCTGCCCGGAAACCTGTACCGGGCTGACCATGCCGGGGCCGCCGTCGCCAAAGCGTTGCTGAAAACGCATCCGTAGCTGGCCAGTAAAAAGGTCCGCTGCGGTGTGGGAATCCCCCAGTTGCAGGATATGCACGCGCTGATTGCCCGCCTGTAGCTTTGCCGCCAGCCGGTCCAGTCCGGCATCACCGAAGCGGGTCAGTTGATTGTGGCTGACCGTCTCCTGCGGTTGGTTCGCCGATAAGGTCGGTGCTTTTTGCTCCTCGTCGTGACATGAGATCATCAGCAGCAGACTGAGCAGCAGCGCCAGCGGCTTACAGACGGGTAAGCGTTTATTGTAATTCATCAGGTTTCTCCTGTTGTGCGCCTTCAACGACGATCATTGAAAGCACCCTGTTCGCAATCAGTTTTTGCGCATAGGGAGTAAAGTGAATACCGTCACCGCTGCGAAGTTTAAATTTTCGGCCCTCTTTTTCCTGATAGTCAGAATAGGTATCGCCCTGGAAACCCAGGATATCATTCGCGGAGAGGTAATATTGACCCGCCCCGGTGACGGCAGAAGAATAGAGGGTATCAAGCCAGGCAACGCCTTCGGAGAGCGCTTTTTTGCGCATATTCGGTGGGCCTATCCATACCACCGGAATGTGCTTTTGCTGCGCGCTTTGCAAAATGCTGTCGATGCGGCTGCGGTAAAGCTGTTCCCATTCCGGGCTTTTAAATTTCAGATACTGACCGCCGCCGTCAGGCTTCATTGACCACGGATCGTTAGGCCCAAGGAATACCACCATCATTTCGATATCTGGCTCGCTCTGTAGCGTTTCGCTGATGGTGCGCGGCCAGTCAAAAAAAACTGGCGACGTCAGGCCGGTACTCTGCTTACTTTTGTTGATACTTTGAATGCCGTAGCGCTTATTCAGTGCCAGCATGATATGCGGTGCGATGCCCTGCATCATTGAATCTCCGGCAAAAAAGACTTTGCCGTGCGCCGTTAATGTAATGTGGTCTTTATCATGCTGGACTGCGTGCAGTACGGGGGCTGTTGGTTGCTGCGACACGGACGCAGGAACAGGCTGTAACAGCGCGATCAGGGGAGCAGGCGGCGTGATGGTTGCACAGGGCGTGTCATCCAGCGCTTCAGTAAATGCCTCTCTACTGGCATAAAAGGCGGCTAAAATTTTGCCCCCTTCCAGCCACAGCGGTTGTCTGACTACGCTCCAGGGAGAATCCTGGTGAAATTCCTGCTGCCAGTAAAACGTCAGCGAGCGCTGGTTGAGCCAGAACACGAACAACGTGCTGAGCAACAGGATATAGAGAAATTTATAGACTCTGCCAAACAGTGAGACGTTATCAAAAGTTTGCATAAATAAACCCCGGCAGGCCAGCAGGCGAAAAGAAAAAGACCACGGTTAAAAAAAGCGCCAGCGGAACCGGAAACAGGAACCATGGAATGCGACAGGCCAGCGCGCCGAGTTTTATTCTCAACGAATCCAACTGGGGATAAATAATAAAGAAGATCAAAAAAACAATGAGGCTCGGTGTTTCCGCTGCCGTCAGCAGGGAGGATGCGGAAAGTTGGCTGATGCTGGTGATAATCGCCCAGGCCGTTGATAAATCGGTCGCGCGGAAAAATATCCACGCGAAACAAATAAAGTGAAAGGTCAACAGGCGAGACAATAACGTGATTATCGGCCCGCAATGGCGCACCGGGAAAAGATGATTTTTATAATTTAACAGCACCAGTCCGGCACCGTGAATGGCTCCCCAGATAAGGAAGTTGAACCCGGTTCCATGCCAGATGCCGGAGAGGATCATCGCGATCAGCAAATTAACATTTTTGCGCAAAAATCCCCGCCGGTTACCGCCCAGCGGGATGTAAATATAATCACGAATAAACAGGGATAAGCTGATATGCCAGCGTCCCCAGAACGCCTGTAAATTCTGCGCCCGATACGGCGCGTTAAAGTTCACCGGCAGCGTAAAACCGAGCAGCGCGGCCAGCGCGGTGACCAGATTGGTATAGCCGGAGAAGTTAAAGTAAATTTGCCAGGCGTAAGCGTACACCGCCACCAGCAGTTGCAGCGGGGTGGCGTTTTCGGGTGTGTCAAACACCGGATTAACGAACTGATCGGCAAGCCAGGTACTGCACAGGAATAATTTGGCGATAGCCAGTGCCAGCAGGCAGAGCGGCTTCTGTACATTGCCCAGCGTGCGGGGAACTGACGTAGCGATTTGCGGCAGAAAATGGCTTGCGCGGTTGATCGGTCCTGAGACCACACTGGGAAAGAAGCTGATGTACAGCAACGCATTCAGCGCCGTCGCGGGCGGTAATTCTTTTTTGGCAATCGAAACGATATAGCTGACAGAATGAAAAATGTAAAAAGAAAGCCCGAGAGGAACAATGATATCCATCAACGGCAAATTAATCGCCATGTTAGCCTGGCTCAGGCTTAGCTGAAGACTTTCCCGGCTGGCAGGGTAGTATTTAAAGGCAATAAAAAAGGTCAGAATGAGCAGAATCAATACCGCATAGCCAGTTCTGGTATGATTCGTTCTGTGAATGAATACACCTAAAATATATATCAATAAACTATACGTTAATAAAATGATGGCAGAGCTGATTGAAAAGCTGGCAATAAATGCATAGCTGGCCAGTAATAAAACCCCATTCTGGATATTAACCCACGGATTCAACAGCCAGTAGAGTAAGAAAAAAAGCAAGAAAAAATAACTGAAGGTGAGCGACAACATATTCATTATTTAGCCATCCCTGCTAAATCATCCCGAGAAGGCAGGAATATACGCTGACAGGCTGGCAAGGTGCAACGGCTGACAAGGTTAAATTTTATGATATTTGTATTGGGAATATTTCTTATAAAAATATATATTTTAATGATGAGTAATGGGCGTTATTGAGGAGAAAAAATGTTCACGCTGCACTGGCAACCCCCCTACGACTGGCCGTGGATGCTGGCTTTTTTACGCGCCCGTGCCGTTGAAGGCATTGAGACCTTTAACGGGGATATTTATACCCGCAGCGTGTTGCTGGACGGACATCGCGGTTTGATGACGTTAACGCCGGAGCGGGAAACGCATACGCTGAGGGTTCATCTGACCGAAGGGCTGCTGCCGGTGGCGGAGCCGTGTTTACAGCGCATTGAGCGGCTACTGGATTTGCGCTGCGATCCGCGGGTGATCGCCGCCGCGCTGGGCGATCTCGCCAGTGCCAGGCCGGGCCTGCGTCTGCCAGGGTCGATTGATGCTTTCGAGCAGGGCGTGCGCGCGATTCTCGGGCAACTGGTCAGCGTCGCCATGGCTGCGAAACTGACCGGCAAAGTGGTGGCGGCCTGCGGTGAACCGCTGGCCGATGCGCCGGGTTATTATACCTTTCCGACGCCTGAAGCGCTGGCGGCGACAGATCCACTGTTGTTGAAATCGCTGGGAATGCCGTTAAAACGCGCGCTGGCGCTTATCCATCTGGCGCAGGCGACGCATGACGGTCGCTTTCCGCTCCATGCACCGGAAGATGTGGAGGAGGGCGTAAAACGGCTGCAAACCTTTCCCGGTATCGGTCGCTGGACGGCTAACTACTTTGCCCTGCGCGGCTGGCAGGCGCAGGATATTTTTTTACCGGATGATTATGCCATCAAGCAGCGTTTCAACGGCATGACCCCTGCGCAAATCCGGCGTTACGCCGAACGCTGGCAGCCGTGGCGTTCTTACGCGCTACTGCATATCTGGTTTACCGCAGACTGGCAGCCGGTTAATTGATGGCAAAGTAGCTGGTCTTCAGTAGCAGATCCAGCGGCTGATTTTGGGCAATGGTATCGCCATAAATCAGGTCGATACCGATGCCAGAGAGCGCATCCATCATCAGCGGCGTATTGGTCGGCCCGGCGATACTCTTCATTCCCAGGCGATGGGTATGGCCCTGAATAATGGTCACCATCATTTCATCCAACAGGTTAGTCTGGACGTTGGCGACCAGTTCAGGATCGAGCAAAATATAATCTGCCATCTGTGGCGTCAGGCGATTAAACAGTTCCAGGTCCTGATTAATATGGTTGAGGATTATTTTGCAGCCGGCCTGGCGCAGTTTTCTCATCCCGTTTTCAATCTGATGGCCGTTGCGCATAATCGCTTCCGAGTCGATCACCAGGTGCAGCAGGCGTGGCGGCAGGGCGCTATGGCTGAGTTTTGTCAGCAATTCATCGACCAGCGTCATGCTGGTTAATCCGGCGGTTGACAGTGGCAGAGTAATGCTCAGTCCTTTCGCGGCGACGGCCTGCGCGTGATGGGCGAAAAATTCAGTGAAGATCCGGCGGTCCAGTGCGTGCAGTAATTCCGGGTCGGACAGCCCGGCGCGGAACGCCTGTTCTTCAATTACTTCGCCTTCGCTGGTCCATAAACGCAGCGAAAGCAGCCAGAAATAGCTGGTTTCCGGAATGCGCGGGGAGGCGACGCCGCGTGCCATCATCAACAGCGCGTTGTCTTTGATCATTTGCCACTGTTCTTCCAGCGGCATCATGCTGCGCGAACCGTGTATCTGTTCCTGCTGTGGTTCGTAAACGGTGACGATACCGCGGCCATTATTCTTCGAGGCGTAACAGGCAATATCGGCTTGCGACATCACTTCTGAGGCCTGATGATTGGTCTCATCAATTAACGTTATGCCCGCGCTGGCTCCGATGCGGTGCAGACGACCTTCCCACATAAAATGATAGTCATTGATGGCTTCGATAATGCGCCCGGCAATATAGCGGGCGCTTTCAATATTGCAGTCGGGCAAAAGCAGGCCAAACTCATCGCCGCCCAGACGAGCGAGGATATCGCTGGTGCGCAGCATACTGAGCATCAGGGAGGACAGTTCGCGCAGTAGCGCATCCCCGGCGGCGTGTCCGGCGGTGTCATTAACCGCTTTAAAGCGGTCGAGGTCGACAAACACCAGTACGTGACGCTGGTGCGTTTCCTGTACCGTTTGCAGCAGGCGTTTCAGATGGCTTTCAAAACTGGCCCGATTTCCCAGATGGGTCAGCGCATCGTGCGAGGCGCTGTAGCTGAGCTGGCGCAGCATTTTTCGCGATTCCGTTACGTCCTGGATGACCAGCACCGAGCCAATAGTATGTCCGTCAAGTGTGCTGAGAGGGGTAATACTGTAGTGAATATCATAACTGCCGCCGTTACGGCATTTTAAAACCAGATCCTGCTCAATGGCCGAGCGTGACATATCGCCGCTGTGAATATTCTCCATCAGCGGACCGTCCTCACCAAAGGTGATCTGCAGCACCTGAAGCAGCAACTGGCCTATCGCCTGTTGCTGTGTCCAGCCGCTCATCTTCTCGGCGACCGGGTTCATAAACGTCACCCGCATATTATCATCTGTACACACCACCGCTTCACCGATGGAATCCAGGGTGATATGCAGACGTTCTTTCTCCTGAAACAGTGCTTCATTGAGCTGTTTGACTTCGGTCATGTCCATATTGACCCCCAGCAGCCGTTCCACTTCGCCCTGTTTATTCAGCACCCGGCTTGCCAGAGAGCGGATATGGCGCACGCCTTCTTTCACCTGAATACGGAATTCGAGTTTAAACGGTGCGCGGTTATGAAGTGCGTCACGAACCGTTGTAGAGGCACTGTCGCGATCCTCGGGAAGTAAGCTCTGATACCACAGTTGCCAGGTCGGTTTGGTATTGGGTGGGATCTCATACAGTTCAAACATCCGCTGATCCCAGCTAATGACATCAGCCTTCAGCTCCCACTCCCAGATGCCGATGCCACCCGCTTCGTTGGCGAGGGTAATGCGTTCCATCAGCCGCTTGTTGACCCATTCGGTATTTTTAAGGTCGGTGATATCTTCGATCTGCGAAATAAAATAAAGCGGCGTACCGTCAGCGTGGCGCACCAGCGAGACGGCCAGCAGTGCCCAGACTACGTCGCCTTTGCGGGTGTAATAACGTTTTTCCAGCGAGTAACTGTTAATTTCACCGCGTACCAGCATATTGAGCTGGTCGAGGTCAGAATGAAGATCTTCCGGCCAGGTCAGTTGCTGAAAGGTGAGGCTGCGCAGTTCCTCCTGGCTATAGCCGAGGAAATGGCATAGCGCTTTATTGACCTGTAACCACTGTCCCTCCGTTCCCACCAGCGCCATGCCGATGGCGGAATATTCCATCGCATTACGAAAACGCTCTTCGCTTTCGGTAATGTGCTTACGCTCGGCGCGAAACGCATACATCACCATCGTCATGATATTGGCGGGCAGGATCATCATCAGGAAGGGGAGCCAGGGGGCGTTGGTCATGGCAGCGATGTGCGTGGCGGTCAAATCACGTGGATTGGTGGCCAGCATCAATGAAACCAGCATCACCGTCAGCAGGAAAATAAGAAATGCTTCCATGCGTGGTAAGCGTACCGCGCTCCACATCAGCAGCACGATGATACAGGTAAAGGGCCACGGCAGATACAGCATGGCGCCCGCGCTGAGCGCCAGCGTTACGGCGAGGGTGATTAGCGTCTCAATCAACAGGCGCGGTTCCCGATGGCGCAACAAATAATGCGGCTTATACAGCAGTCCCAGCGGCACCAGCGCCAGCGCGGCGATGGTTTCGGACAGCACCCAGACGAGGAAAATTTGCAGCGTATCACCGCCGTTCGCCAGTGGCAGGATCAGCAGACCGCCTACCAGTGGTGGGATAATCGCGCTGCCAATCGCCAGCCGAACCCAGTCGGCGAGGCCCTTTAGCGGGTTATATTGCGGCAACAGTTTGCGCAGCAGCAACGCGCCGACAACGGCTTCAATAATATTAATGCAGGTATACCACAGGTTGATTGCATGTAGCGGGTTGACGATAAGCGAGGCGCTAATACTGCCAAGCGAACAGGCTACTGCAATCCCCGGCCAGACTTTACCGGCGTGGCGGTAAAAGGCGACCATCATAATCGCCGTCGGGAACCACAGCGGGGCGATAAGCGTGCCAAAACGGGTCAGTTCAAGCGAAAAGAGGGTAAAGATGAAGGTCAACAGCCCCAGGCTGATAAAACGCATGAGTGGATGCGTGGGTGTGATCAATACTCGCTGGTACGGTTTCTTCATTACCATTCTATCCGCCAGGCTCTGCGCCAGGAGCAAGCCCGGACGTTAAGATGTCAAATTGGGATTATGCTAGTACAAACAATTTACAATTCCTATGGTGACTGGTCATAATTTGACATCATAAAGATATTAATTAATGAGTCTGGTTAAAAAAAGACGAAACTGCATCAAAATTAAGCATAAAAATTTTACTAAAGGGACGTTATCCGTCCTTGAGTAGAGTCTGAAACCATTACGCGCATTCGACTGGTATCATCACGCACAAATCCCTATAATTGCCGCGTTTGGCGCTTCGGCGTCGCCCTCCCTTACATCCAGGTTAATCAGGTCGCTAAATTTATGACTGATAAGTCTCATCAGTGCGTCATCATAGGCATCGCAGGCGCATCGGCTTCAGGTAAAAGTCTTATCGCCAGCACGCTGTACCGCGAGTTACGTGAACAGGTTGGTGATGAGCATATCGGCGTTATTCCGGAAGACAGCTACTACAAAGACCAAAGCCATCTGCTGATGGAAGAGCGCGTAAAAACCAACTACGACCATCCCAGCGCGATGGATCACAGTTTACTGTTTCAGCATTTACAATCCTTAAAACGCGGCATTCCGATTGAGCTGCCGGTATATAGCTACGTTGAACATACCCGCACCCCGGAAACGATCCGCGTCGAGCCGAAGAAAGTGATCATTCTGGAGGGCATTCTGTTATTAACCGACGCCCGCCTGCGCGAAGCGATGAACTTCTCGATTTTTGTCGACACGCCGCTGGATATCTGTCTGATGCGCCGCATTAAGCGCGACGTTAACGAACGTGGCCGTTCTATGGATTCAGTCATGGCGCAGTATCAGAAAACCGTGCGTCCGATGTTTCTGCAATTTATCGAACCGTCGAAACAGTACGCTGACATTATTGTGCCGCGTGGCGGCAAAAACCGGATTGCTATTGATATCCTGAAAGCCAAAATTAGTCAGTTTTTTGAATAAATCACGCGAATTGTGTAACGTGCAGAGAGAATCTGTTAACCCTTTATGCCCGCTGGCATAAAGGGCACGCGCCACGAAAGGAGAAAGCGCATGCGTCTGTGTGACCGAGATATTGAAGCCTGGCTGGATGAAGGCCGCCTGTCGATTAATCCTCGTCCTCCTGTGGAGCGAATTAACGGCGCGACGGTGGACGTTCGCCTCGGCAATAAATTCCGTACCTTTAGCGGGCACACTGCCGCATTTATCGACCTCAGCGGCCCAAAAGCGGAAGTGAGCGCGGCTCTCGATCGCGTCATGAGCGATGAAATCGTGCTGGCTGAAGGCGATGCGTTTTATTTGCATCCAGGCGAGCTGGCGCTGGCAGTCACGCTGGAATCCGTCACGTTGCCCGCCGATCTGGTGGGCTGGCTGGACGGGCGTTCTTCGTTGGCGCGCCTCGGGCTGATGGTCCACGTGACCGCACATCGCATCGATCCGGGCTGGTCGGGCTGTATCGTGCTGGAGTTCTATAATTCCGGTAAGCTGCCGCTGGCGCTGCGTCCTGGTATGTTGATCGGCGCCCTGAGCTTTGAGCCGCTTTCCGGCCCGGCAGCACGTCCTTACAACCGCCGTGAAGATGCGAAATATCGCGATCAGCAGGGCGCTGTCGCCAGCCGTATTGATAAAGACTGAGTTGCGTTGTTACTGAGGAAGCCATGAGACGAATTCTGACGACGCTGATGATCCTGCTGGTGGTGCTGGTCGCCGGCCTTTCCGCGTTGGTGATGTTGGTTAATCCGAACGACTTCCGCGCCTATATGGTGCGTCAGGTTGCTGAGCGTAGCGGCTATCAGCTTAAGCTGGACGGCCCGTTACGCTGGCACGTCTGGCCGCAACTGAGCATTATCTCCGGAAGAATGACCCTGACCGCGCCGGGGGCAAGCCAGCCGCTGATCGTTGCTGATAACATGCGCCTCGACGTCTCGCTGCTGCCGTTGCTTTCTCATCAGTTGCAGGTGAAGCAGGTGATGCTGAAAGGCTCGGTGATCCAGCTCACGCCGCAAACCGAGGCGGTGCGCGAAAATGACGCCCCCGTAGCGCCGAAAGAGAATACCCTGCCACAGGTGGCGGAAGATCGCGGCTGGTCATTTGACATCGCTGGTCTGCAGGTTGCAGATAGCGTGCTGGTGTTCCAGCACGATAGCGATGAGCAGGTCACCGTGCGTAATATCCGCCTGAAGATGCAGCAGAATAAACAACATCAGGCCGATGTGGATTTCTCTGGCAACATCACGCGTAACCAGCGTGAGTTGGCGCTGTCGCTGAAAGCGCAGGTGGATGCGGGGGATTATCCCCATTTGTTAACCGCGACCATCAATCAACTGGACTGGCAGCTTCAGGGGGCGGATCTGCCTGCTCAGGGCATCGGTGGGCAAGCGAGCCTGCGCGCGCAGTGGCAGGAAGAGCAGAAAAAAATCGCCTTTAGCCAGCTTAACCTTACGGCCAGCGATAGCGTGCTGAAAGGGGAAGGGAGCGTGGTACTGGCCGACCGGCCACAATGGTCGCTTAATCTCCAGTTCGACAAACTCAACCTTGATAACCTGCTGCTCCGCGACGACTCCGCCGCCGGGACTTCCGTGAGCCAGCAGGGACAAAGTCAGAAGAGTCAGCCGCGTCCGGTGATTGCTGCTGATGGCGATGTCGCTGATTATCGCGATCTGGCCGGGTTTGATGCTCAACTGGTGCTCAAAGCCAAACAGCTTCAGTGGCGCGGTATGCCGTTTTCTCAGGTAAGTACCCAGGTGACAAATCAGGGCGGGCTGCTTAAGTTCAATGAATTGCAGGGGAATCTGGGTAGCGGCCATATTTCGCTTCCCGGCTCGCTGGACGCGCGAACGGCCAACCCGGTCGCCATGTTCAGGCCGCAGCTTGAGAATATTGAAATTGGCACCATTCTGAAAGCGTTCGATTACCCTATTGCGCTGACCGGGAAAACGAATCTTAGCGGCGAGTTCTCCGGCCATAAAGTTGACGCTCAGGCGTTCCGTGAAGACTGGCAGGGCGAGGCGCAAATCCGCATCGCCGACGTGCGCTCTGAAGGGCTTAACTTCCAGCAGCTTGTGCAGCAGGCGGTGGAACGCAGTACCAACGTCAGGGCGCAGGAAAGTTATGAAAATGCCACGCGGCTGGATTTGCTGACCAGTAATATGTCACTTAAGAATGGTAAGGTGACCCTGGAAAATATCTCCGGCAGTTCGCCGTTGCTGGCGCTTGACGGTAAAGGCGCACTGGATCTGGCCCGCCAGCAGGGGGATATGCTGTTTAATGTGCGCGTCCTTGACGGCTGGAAGGGCGATGCTGAGCTGATCGCCATGCTGAAAAATACCGCCATTCCGCTACGCGTCTACGGCAAATGGCAGGCGCTTAATTACAGCCTGCAACTGGATCAGACGTTGCGTAAATATCTTCAGGATGAAGCCAAACGGCGGATTAACGACTGGGTTGAGCGTAACAAAGACAGCCGCGACGCGCAGGACGTGAAAAAGCTGATGGACAAGAAGTAGGGCCGGGCGCGGCGCTTTACCGGTAATGCCCGGTGGCGCTGCGCTTACCGGGCCTACAGGGATGGGGCTGTGGTGTAATGCCCGGTGGCGCTGCGCTTACCGGGCCTACGATGTGGCTGGTTGGAGGGATACGGCTTGCTTTGGTGGTTTGCCGATTTGTAGGCCGGATAAGGCGAAGCCGCCATCCGGCATTGGAGGCAGAGCGCTTCTCCCGACACCAGCCGCAGCGCCATTACCCCCACGTTATCCCAACGTCTCACACCTCGTAATCTGATAAATCCTCATCCACTGGCGGAATAATTTTTACCTTCTGCACGCGGTGGCTCTCGACCTGAAGCGTCTTCAACGTATAGCCGCCGACAACCACTTCTTCACCAGCCTCAGGCACGCGCTGCAAGTACTCCATCAACAAACCGGCAATGGTGTGGTACTCCCGACGCTCGTCCAGCGGCAATGGCACATACTGGACCAAATCTTCCAGCGGCATATGACCGTTTGCCGTCCAGCCGCCGTCGGCGTCTTTCTGAATATCATGACGGGCGTCGATCTCTTCCACTTCATTGGGCAAATTCCCGGCGATGGTCTCCATCACGTCGCTGAGCGTGACCACACCTTCAACCGAACCAAACTCATCCACCACAAAGGCAAAATGGGTACGCGCATTACGGAACTGCTCCAGCGCGGAAAGCAGCGGCAACCCTTCAGGGAACACCAGCGGCTGACGCACCAGCACGCGCAGATTTAACGCTTCGCCGTTCAACGACTGCTGAAGTAAATCCAGAATATGCACCACCCCCAGCAAATCTTCCTCCGCATCGCCACCGGTGATCACCAGTCGGGTATGCTGATTCTTATCCAGCAGGGCGCGGACCTCCTCTTCGGGAGCGCTAAGATCGATATGCTCAATATCATGGCGGGAGGTCATAATGCTGCTGACCGTGCGCTGATTCAGATTCAGCACCCGCTCAATCATCAGCCGCTCCTGCGGATTAAAAATCTGTCGGTTATCATGATCGGCAAGCATCGATGCCGTTTGCGCGTCCAGCTCGGCATCCTCTTTTCGACCGCTCAACAAACGCATTACCGCCTCGGTGGTGCGCTGGCGCAGCGTCTGATTGGCCGACAGAAAGCGACGGCGGTTGAAGTTCGCCAGTTGATTGAGCGATTCAATGATCACCGAGAAGCCAATCGCGGCGTACAGATACCCCTTCGGAATATGGTAGCCAAAGCCATCGGCAATCAGGCTAAAGCCGATCATCAGCAGGAAGCTCAGACAGAGGATCACAATCGTCGGATGATTGTTCACAAAGCGGGTCAGCGCCTTACTGGCCAGCAGCATCACGCTAATGGCGATAATCACGGCGGCCATCATCACCGCCAGATGGTCAACCATCCCGACTGCGGTGATCACCGAATCCAGCGAGAACACCGCATCCAGAATGACAATCTGCGCCACGACCGCCCAGAATTTCGCCCCGCGGCGCTGGGTCGGGTTTTCACTGTCTTTACCTTCCAGCCGTTCGTTTAACTCAACGGTGGCTTTAAACAGCAAAAACAGACCGCCCACCAGCATAATCAGATCGCGGGCGCTGAAACTAAAGCTGCGAATGCTGAAAAGGGGTTGCGTCAATGTGACCAGCCAGGAGATAGAGGCGAGCAGCACCAGACGCATCACCATTGCCATCAACAAACCGGTGACTCTGGCGCGGTCACGCTCTGCGGGGGGCAATTTGTCAGCCAGAATAGCGATAAACACCAGGTTATCGATGCCAAGAACCAGTTCGATGACCACCAGCGTCACCAGACCGGCCCAGATTGAAGGATCGGCAATCCATTCCATATTGAAGCAATACCTTAAGTAGCATGACATTTGTCAGTAATTGATCATGGATAAAGCGACGACAAAATGCAATAAATTGCTGAGATTTATCCTGGCAGTAACGCATTAACTGTACGAAATAGCACTTTATTTTTATTTGCAATAGCTTAATTTGTTTTCAGACTTTATCTTAATTGTGATTTCGCATTCAAGTTTGCAGCTTAATGTCAATATCAATAAATTCCTAAAACGTTAAAAGTTTGCGCTTAATATTATTCTTAAAAGTCTGGATGGTCAGTATTAGCGCCTTGCCAGCATTTAGCTTAGCTGCAACAATTCTTCCTGCATAAACGAGGAGATTCATTTTTGGTCATCTGAAAAGGTTATTCCCCCTGGGGAGTAATCGTTTCTCTTTCTGCATCTTAAATAATTTCCGTGATAGCCGTTTATGCGGAGTGGTGCCTGTAACTGAATGATTCGATAGTGAATTGGTAACTGAAAGCCAGGGGCGGTAGCGTGCCGGAAAGCCAGCCAATTAACCTCGACAATTCTGTCAATAGCCTGCGGATGAATAAACTTTTTTTTCGGATATATGCCAGTTAACTTTTTTATGTTTCCCGGCATTCTTTTAGCTCTCTCAGTCCCTGTTTATTTAAATCGCACAGGATAATTACTCTGCCAAAGTGATAATTAATCAATGATGAAATCCAAACTAAAATTGATGCCATTATTGGTGTCTGCAATTCTGCTTAGCGGTTGTACCGTCTTTCCCGGCAGTAATATGTCGACCATGGGCAAGGATGTGGTGAAACAACAGGACGCTGATTTCGATCTCGATCGAATGGTGAATGTTTATCCGCTGACGCCCCGACTGATTGAGCAATTACGCCCACGTCCTAATGTGGCGCAGCCCAATATGTCGCTGGATCAGGAGCTAAGCAATTATCAGTACCGCATCGGGCCGGGCGACGTGCTTAACGTCACCGTCTGGGATCATCCTGAACTGACTACCCCGGCGGGCCAGTACCGCAGCTCCAGCGATTCCGGGAACTGGGTACAACCTGATGGCACCATTTTTTACCCTTATGTCGGCAGAATCAAAGTGGGCGGTAAAACGCTGGCCGAAATTCGCGCAGATATCTCTAACCGGCTGGCGAGCTATATTACCGACCCACAGGTGGACGTGAATATTGCCGCCTTCCGCTCGCAAAAAGCCTATATCTCCGGACAGGTTAATAAATCCGGCCAGCAGGCGATTACCAACGTTCCACTGACCATTCTTGACGCCATTAACACCGCCGGTGGCCTGACGGACTCCGCAGACTGGCGCAACGTGATCCTGACCCACAATGGCAAAGAGCAGCGCATTTCTTTGCAGGCACTCATGCAGAATGGCGATCTGAGCCAGAACCGCCTGCTGTATCCTGGCGATATTCTGTTTGTACCGCGCAATGACGATCTGAAAGTGTTCGTCATGGGTGAAGTGAAAAAACAGAGCACGCTCAAAATGGACTTCAGCGGCATGACCCTGACCGAAGCGCTGGGACAGGCGGAAGGTATCGACCTGACCACCTCCAACGCCAGCGGCATCTTCGTGATCCGTCCGCTGAAAGGCGAAGGCACCGCGCGTGGCAAAATTGCCAATATTTATCAGCTCAATATGTCGGATGCCACCTCACTGGTCATGGCGACCAACTTCCGCCTCCAGCCGTATGACGTGGTGTACGTCACGACCGCACCGGTAGCCCGCTGGAACCGTCTGGTGAGCCAGTTGCTGCCAACGATCAGTGGCGTGCGCTACATGACCGATACGGCGACCGACCTTCATAACTGGTAACGCGTGATGTTTAACAAAATCTTAGTGGTTTGTGTGGGGAACATTTGCCGTTCCCCCACGGCTGAGCGCCTGCTCCGGCACTATTCCCCCCAGCTTACCGTGACCTCCGCCGGTCTCGGCGCGCTGGTGGGGAAGGGGGCCGATGACAGTGCGGTCAGCGCAGCCGGGACACATCAGCTTTCGCTGGACGGGCATATCGCCCGGCAGATCACCCGGCGCATGTGCCAGGGGCACGACCTGATCCTCGTGATGGAGAAAAAGCATATCGCCGCACTGTGTGAAATCGTTCCGGAAATGCGCGGCAAAGTGATGCTGTTTGGTCACTGGGATAGCGAGCGTGAAATCCCCGACCCGTACCGCAAAAGCCGCGATGCGTTTGATGCGGTGTATGCCTTACTCGATCAATCTGCCCGCCAGTGGGCGCAGGCACTGAACGTTCAGCAGGGATAACAATGACTGATAAAGTACAACCTTCTGCCGCCTCCGGTGCGGGCAGCGATGAAATCGATATTGGCCGCCTCGTTGGCACTGTCATTGAGGCGAAATGGTGGGTGCTCGGCGTTACGGCGCTGTTTGCGCTGATCGCCATTATTTACACCTTATTTGCCACGCCGATTTACAGTGCCGATGCGCTGGTGCGTATTGAGCAAAACCAGGGTAGCGCGCTGGTGCAGGATATTAACAGCGCGTTGACCAACAAGCCGCCCGCCTCAGAAGCGGAAATTAAGCTGGTGCAGTCGCGTCTGGTACTGGGGCAGACGGTGGACGATCTGGACCTCGATATTGCCGTTACCAAAAATACCCTGCCGCTGATCGGCGATGGCTGGGAACGCCTGATGGGCCGCCAGAATGAGACGGTTAACGTCACGACCTTTACCTTGCCGAAGGGAATGGGGCAGGACGTCTTTACGCTGGAAGTGCTGGACAAGCAGCACTATCGCCTGACCAGCGACGGTGGCGTCAGTGCTGACGGCCAGGTGGGGAAACTGCTGGAGCAGGATGGCGTGAAACTGATGGTCGACGCCATTCATGCGCGTCCTGATACCGAATTTACGGTCACCAAATTTTCCACGCTCGGCATGATCAATACGCTGCAAAATAACCTGACCGTGACCGAAGACGGAAAGGATACCGGCGTACTCACCCTGACCTATACCGGTGAAGACCGCGAGCAGATCCGCAACATCCTGAACAGCATTACCCAGAATTACGTAAAACAAAACGTGGCGCGCAAATCGGAAGAAGCGTCGAAAAGCCTTGCCTTCCTTAAGAAACAGCTACCGGAAGTGCGTGCCAACCTGGACGTGGCGGAGAATAAACTCAACGCTTTCCGCCAGACGAAAGATTCGGTCGATTTGCCGCTGGAGGCGAAATCGGTGCTGGATTCGATGGTTAACATTGATGCCCAGCTTAACGAACTGACCTTCAAAGAAGCCGAAATCTCCAAGCTCTACACCAAACGTCACCCGGCTTACCGCACGCTGATGGAAAAACGTCAGGCGCTTGAGCAGGAAAAGGCGCAGCTTAACAAACGCGTGACGGCGATGCCGAAAACTCAGCAGGAGATCCTGCGACTGACCCGTGATGTGGAATCCGGTCAGCAGGTCTACATGCAACTGCTGAACAAGCAACAGGAACTGAAAATCAACGAAGCCAGTACCGTTGGCGATGTGCGGATCGTCGATGACGCCATCACTCAACCTGGCGTGCTGAAACCGAAGAAAGGGCTGATTATCCTCGGCAGTATCCTGTTCGGGCTGATCGCCTCTATTGTCGGCGTACTGCTGTTCTCCCTGCTGCGACGCGGTGTGGAAAGTCCTCAGGTCCTGGAAGAACGTGGCATTAGCGTTTACGCCAGCATCCCGCTCTCGGAATGGCAGAAAACGCGCGACCGTGTGACCACCTCCAAAGGCGTGAAGCGCTATAAGCAGAGTCAGCTTCTGGCCGTAGGCAACCCGACCGACCTGGCAATCGAAGCCATTCGTAGCCTGCGCACCAGCCTGCACTTTGCCATGATGCAGGCCAGCAATAACGTGGTGATGATGACCGGCGTCAGCCCGTCAATTGGTAAAACCTTTGTCTGTGCCAACCTGGCGGCGGTGATCAGCCAGACCAATAAACGCGTGCTGCTGATCGACTGTGATATGCGTAAGGGTTATACCCATGAACTGATGGGCACCACCAATGTTAACGGCCTGTCGGACATCCTGATCGAAAAAGGCGAGATTGCTTCCTGCGCCCGACCCACCTCGATCACCAATTTTGACCTCGTCCCGCGCGGTCAGGTGCCGCCAAACCCGTCAGAGCTGCTGATGAGCGATCGTTTTGGTGAATTGATTAGCTGGGCCAGCAAAAACTATGACCTGGTGTTAATTGATACTCCGCCAATTCTCGCCGTCACCGATGCCGCCGTGGTAGCACGCTATGCCGGTACCACGCTGATGGTGGTGCGTTATGCGGTGAATACTCTGCGCGAAGTTGAAACCAGTATCAGCCGCTTTGAACAAAACGGTATTCCGGTGAAAGGCGTGGTCCTGAACTCCATCTTCCGCCGGGCGACGGGCTATCAGGATTACGGCTACTACGAGTACGAATACAAATCTGATGCTAAGTAACGCCTTACTGCGATCCTCTCCCGCCGGGAGAGGAAAAAATCCTTCGGAGAATGGAAAATGAGCACAACAAATCCCCCCCTGATCTCCATCTATATGCCAACCTGGAATCGGCAGCAACTGGCGATCCGCGCGATAAAATCGGTGCTGCGTCAGGATTATCCGCACTGGGAAATGTTTATTGTTGACGACTGTTCCGCCAGCTTCGAACAACTACAACAATTTGTCGCTGAACTGAACGATCCGCGCGTGAAGTATATTCATAACGAGTTTAACTCCGGAGCCTGCGCGGTGCGCAATCAGGCCATTCGGCAGGCAACAGGGCGTTTTCTTACCGGTATTGATGACGACGACGAATGGACGCCGAATCGCCTCTCTTTGTTTCTTGAACATCAGCATCAACTGGTCACCCACGCGTTTCTGTACGCCAATGACTACGTGTGCGAAGGCGAGGTTTACTCTCAACCTGCCAGCCTGCCGCTGTATCCAAAGTCGCCCTATACGCGCAAGCGCTTCTATAAGCGCAATATTATTGGCAATCAGGTGTTCAGCTACGCTCAGCGCTTTAAAGAGAGCCTGTTTGATATCAATCTGAAGGCAGCGCAGGACCACGATATGTTCCTGCGTATGGTGGTGGAATACGGCGAGCCGTGGAAAGTGGAAGAGGCGACGCAAATTCTGCACGTTAATCACGGCGAAATGCGCATCACCTCATCGCCGAAAAAATTCTCCGGCTATTTCCAGTTTTACCGCAAGCACAAAGACAAATTCGACCGCGCCAGCAAAAAATATCAGCTCTTTACGCTCTATCAGATCCGTAATAAACGCATGAACTGGCGCACGCTGCTGACGCTGATTTCCGTGCGCAACGGTAAACGTCTGGCCGACGGCCTGCGGGGGAAGTAATGCTGCTGGAAGATTTACGCGCGAATAGCTGGAGCCTGCGTCCGTGCTGCATGGTGGTGGCCTACCGCATCGCCCATTTCTGCTCGGTGTGGCGCAAAAAAAACGTGCTCAACAATCTGTGGGCCGCGCCGGTGCTGGTGCTTTATCGTTTCCTGACCGAATGTCTGTTCGGCTATGAAATTCAGGCGGGGGCGACGATTGGCCGGCGCTTCACTATTCATCATGGCTACGCGGTGGTGATAAACAAAAACGTCATTGCCGGTGATGATTTCACCCTGCGCCACGGCGTGACTATTGGCAATCGTGGCGCGGAAAATCTCGCCTGTCCGGTGATTGGCAATGGTGTTGAGCTGGGCGCGAACGTCATCATTACCGGCGATATCACCATCGGCAATAACGTCAAAGTGGGCGCGGGTAGCGTGGTGCTTGACAGCGTACCGGATAATGCCCTGGTTGTCGGTGAGAAAGCGCGCATAAAGGTGAGCCAATGAATATTCTGCAATTTAACGTTCGCCTCGCTGAGGGCGGGGCGGCAGGGGTCGCGCTGGATCTCCATCAGCGTGCGCTGCAACAGGGGCTGTATTCGCGTTTCGTCTATGGCTACGGCAAGGGCGGCAAAAAGAGCGTCAGTCACGATGCTTACCCGAATGTCATTCGCCATACGCCACGCCTGACCTCTATGGCGAATCTGGCGCTGTTTCGCCTGTTCAATCGTGATGTGTTTGGCAATCTGGATAATTTGTATCGCACCGTCACCCGTACTGAGGGGCCAGTGGTGCTGCATTTTCACGTGGTACACAGCTACTGGCTGAACTTTGATCGGCTGGTGGATTTTTGCCAGCGGGTAAAAGCGCACAAGCATGACGTCAGACTGGTCTGGACGCTGCACGATCACTGGAGCGTCACCGGACGCTGCGCGTTTCTTGACGGTTGCGATGGCTGGAAATCCGGCTGCAAACAGTGCCCAACGCTTGCCAATTACCCGCCGGTCAAGGTCGATCGTGCTCATCAACTGGTGGATAAAAAGCGTCTGCTGATCCACGAAATGCTGGCCCTCGGCTGCCAGTTTATTTCGCCGAGTCAGCACGTTGCCGACGCGTTTAACACCCTGTATGGCAAAGGACGCTGCCTGATCATAAATAATGGTATTGACGTTGCCACCGAAACCATTCTGGCGGGTCTGGCGCCGGTCGCCCCGGCCGGAACACCCAAAATTGCGGTGGTGGCGCACGACCTGCGCTACGACGGTAAAACGAATCAACAACTGGTGCGCGATGTGATCGCCCTGGGCGAGGCGGTTGAAGTGCATACTTTCGGTAAATTCTCTCCTTTCGAGGGAAATAACGTGGTGAATCACGGCTTTCTGACCGACAAGCGCCAGCTCATGACCGACCTGAATCAGATGGATGCGCTGCTGTTTACCTCCAGGGTGGATAACTATCCGCTGATCCTCTGCGAGGCGTTGTCGATTGGCGTACCGGTCATCGCCACCCACAGTGAGGCGGCGCAGGAAGTGCTGCATAAATCCGGCGGCGTGACGCTTGATGATGATGACATTTTAACGCTGGTACAGCAGGGAAGAGAGGCAATCGCCCGGGCGGTTTTCAATACCACCCACGCGGCGTTTCATCAACGCAGCCGCGTGGCCTATAGCGGACAACAGATGCTGGAGGAATATGTCTCGTTCTATCAGAATCTGTAGCTATCTGCTGCTGCCGCTGATCTACCTGCTGGTCAACGTCAAAATTGTCCAGTTGGGAGAAAGCTTTCCGGTCACTATCGTGACCTTTCTGCCGCTGCTGTTGCTGCTCTTTATTGACAAAATCAGCCTCAAAAAACTGATGATTGCGCTGGGGGCTGGAGCCGGGTTGACGCTCTACAACTTTCTGTTTGGTCAGTCGCTTGACGCCAGCAAATATGTCACCTCGACCATGCTGTTCGTTTATATCGTGATTATCATTGGAATGGTGTGGAGTATCCGCTTTAAAACCATTTCTCCGCATAACCATCGCAAGATCCTGCGCTTCTTCTACATAGTCGTTACGCTGGTGGTAATGCTGGCGGCCATCGAAATGGCGCAGATTATTCTCAGCGGTGGCAGTAGTTTAATTGAAATAATTTCGAAATATCTTATTTACAGTAACAGCTATGTATTGAATTTTATCAAATATGGCGGAAAACGTACTACCGCACTTTATTTTGAACCGGCGTTTTTCGCTCTGGCACTAATCTCAATTTGGCTCAGCATCAAACAGTTTGGTATCAAAACACCAAAGACCGATGGTATGATCCTCGCAGGGATAGTGCTTTCAGGTTCGTTTTCGGGGGTAATGACCTTTATTCTTTTCTATCTGCTGGAATGGGCCTTTCAGTATTTGAATAAAGAGGCAATCAGAAAACGGCTACCGCTGGCGATTATCTCGCTGGCCTTTTTCCTGGTTGGCGTATTTTTCGCGATGCCGTATATCGCTGAGCGTCTGGGAGAACTGGGAACCGAAGGAACGTCATCCTATTATCGTATCGTAGGACCGCTGGTAATGGTTGGCCATTCATTAACCAGTATTGACGGTGTTGTCAGATTCGGCTCACTTTATGAATATGTCGCATCATTCGGAATCTTTAACGGTGCGGACGTCGGAAAAACAATAGACAATGGCCTGTATCTGTTAATTATTTATTTTTCATGGATCGCCGTATTTCTGACGTTATGGTATTTATTCAAAGTTGCAAAAATGGCGATGCAGGCGTTTGGTAATAACCAAAACTATGGCGTTCAATTGTATCTTTTTACGCCAGTATCATTGTTTTTCACCGGTTCAATATTTAGCCCGGAATATGCGTTTTTAATTGTTTGTCCGTTTATTTTGCGCAAGGCGCTAAATATCGTGCAGGCCAGATGAGGAAAGTCAGATGCTGTTAAGTGTCATTACTGTTGCCTTTCGTAATTACGATGGAGTGGTAAAAACGTGGCGGTCGCTGGCGTACCTGGCGCGCGAAAAGAACATTGAGTTTGAATGGATAGTGGTGGATGGCGGCTCCGCAGACGGCACCGCAGAGTTTCTGGAAAACCTTAACGGGGAGTACCACTTACGCTACGTCAGCGAGAGAGATAACGGTCTGTATGATGCCATGAATAAAGGCATTGATATGGCGCAGGGCAAGTTTGCCATTTTCCTTAACTCCGGTGATATTTTTCACCCGGATGTGGCGCAGTTTGTTCGCCAGCTGGCGGATAAAAAAGACAACGCCATGTATATCGGCGATGCGCTACTGGATTTTGGCGACGGGACGAAAACTCGGCGTAGCGCCAAACGCGGCTGGTATATTTATCACAGCCTGCCGGCCAGCCATCAGGCGATCTTTTTCCCGCTGATGGGATTAAAAAATTATCCCTATGATCTGCAATATCGCGTCTCATCCGATTATGCCTTAGCCGCTAAGCTCTATAAGAAAGGCTATAAATTTGAGCGGATTAACGGTCTGGTTTCAGAGTTTTCAATGGGCGGCGTGTCAACGTCTAATAATCTGGAACTGTGCCGCGATGCTAAAAAAGTCCAGCGCACCATTTTGCGGGTGCCGGGCGTGCTGGCGGAATTGTCTTATTTATTACGCCTGCGCACAACAGGCAAAACCAAAGCCTTATATAACAAGTCTTAAAATATAAGGAAAACCAATGCAGGAATTAAACGGCTTCTCGGTGCCGCGGGGTTTTCGCGGCGGTAACGCGCTGAAAGTACAATTATGGTGGGCCGTTCAGGCAACGTTGTTTGCCTGGTCGCCGCAGGTCTTATATCGCTGGCGCGCGTTTTTATTGCGCTTATTTGGCGCAAAGATTGGTAAAGGTGTCGTAATTCGACCCTCGGTAAAAATTACCTATCCGTGGAAATTAACCATTGGGGATTACGCCTGGGTAGGCGATGACGCGGTGTTATATACCCTGGGCGAGATCACCCTTGGCGCCAATTCCGTGGTGTCGCAGAAATGTTATTTATGCACCGGCAGTCACGATTATATGAGCACGTATTTTGATATTAACGCCACGCCAATTGTGGTTGGTGAAAAATGCTGGCTGGCGACGGATGTCTTTGTCGCGCCTGGCGTCACGATTGGTGACGGTACGGTTGTCGGCGCGCGCAGCAGCGTTTTTACCTCGCTGCCCGCCGGCATGATTTGCCGGGGAAATCCGGCGACGGTGGTGCGCGAGCGATAACCACGCTCTTTTTAACAAAGCTGTATGAATCAAGCGGTCAACACGTTTAACAAAGGAAACTGATTATGTCTAAAGTTGCTCTCATTACCGGTGTTACCGGGCAGGACGGGTCTTATCTGGCGGAGCTGCTGCTGGAGAAAGGTTATGAGGTTCACGGTATTAAACGTCGCGCCTCGTCATTCAACACCGAGCGCGTGGATCACATTTATCAGGACCCGCACGCCACTAACCCTAAATTCCATCTGCACTATGGCGATCTGACCGATACCTCCAACCTGACGCGTATCCTGCAGGAAGTGCAGCCGGATGAAGTCTATAACCTCGGCGCGATGAGCCACGTAGCGGTCTCGTTCGAATCGCCGGAATACACCGCCGACGTGGATGCGATGGGCACCCTGCGCCTGCTGGAGGCGATCCGCTTCCTCGGCCTGGAAAAGAAAACCCGTTTCTATCAGGCGTCCACCTCAGAGCTTTACGGTCTGGTGCAGGAAATTCCGCAGAAAGAAACCACCCCATTTTACCCGCGTTCGCCGTATGCGGTCGCCAAACTGTACGCCTACTGGATCACCGTTAACTACCGTGAATCCTACGGTATGTACGCCTGCAACGGCATTCTGTTCAACCATGAATCCCCGCGCCGTGGCGAAACATTCGTTACCCGCAAAATCACCCGCGCGATTGCCAACATTGCTCAGGGCCTGGAGTCCTGCCTATACCTCGGCAACATGGATTCCCTGCGCGACTGGGGTCACGCCAAAGACTACGTGAAAATGCAGTGGATGATGCTGCAGCAGGAAAAACCGGAAGATTTCGTCATCGCCACCGGCGTGCAGTACTCCGTGCGCGAGTTCGTTGAAATGGCGGCGGCTCAACTGGGCATCAAACTGCGCTTTGAAGGCAAAGGCGTGGACGAGAAAGGCATCGTGGTTTCGGTCACCGGTCACGATGCACCGGGCGTCAAGCCGGGCGATGTGATTATTGCCGTCGATCCGCGCTACTTCCGTCCGGCGGAAGTGGAAACCCTGCTCGGCGATCCGACCAAAGCACATCAGACGCTGGGCTGGAAACCGGAAACCACCCTGCAGGAGATGGTCTCTGAAATGGTTGCCAAAGATCTGGAAGCCGCGAAGAAACACTCCCTGCTGAAGTCCCACGGTTACGAGGTTGCCATCGCGCTGGAGTCCTGAGCATGACCAGACAACGTATTTTTGTGGCCGGCCATCGCGGCATGGTGGGATCGGCCATTGTTCGCCAGCTGGAACAGCGTGGCGACGTGGAGCTGATTTTACGCGGCCGTGATGAGCTGAACCTGCTGGACCCGACGGCGGTGCAGCAATTTTTCGCCGAACAACGCATCGACCAGGTGTATCTGGCGGCGGCGAAAGTCGGCGGCATTGTGGCGAATAACACGTACCCGGCGGATTTCATCTACGAAAACATGATGATCGAGAGCAACATCATTCACGCCGCGCATCTCAACGGCGTGAACAAGCTGCTGTTTCTCGGATCGTCCTGTATTTATCCAAAGCTGGCAAAACAGCCGATGGCCGAAAGTGAACTGCTTCAGGGCACCCTGGAGCCGACCAACGAGCCGTACGCCATTGCCAAAATTGCCGGCATCAAACTGTGCGAGTCTTATAACCGCCAGTACGACCGCGATTACCGCTCGGTGATGCCGACCAATCTGTACGGGCCGAACGATAACTTCCACCCGAGCAACTCGCACGTGATCCCGGCGCTGCTGCGCCGCTTCCATGAGGCGACGGAACAAAACGCGTCGGACGTGGTGGTCTGGGGCAGCGGCACGCCAATGCGCGAGTTCCTGCACGTTGATGATATGGCGGCGGCCAGCATTCATGTGATGGAGCTGGATCGCAGCGTCTGGCAGGAAAACACCGAGCCGATGCTGTCGCACATTAACGTCGGCACCGGCGTCGACTGCACCATCCGTGAACTGGCACTGACCCTGGCGCAGGTCGTGGGCTTTAAAGGGCGGGTGGTGTTCGACGCCACCAAACCTGACGGCACGCCGCGCAAGCTGCTGGACGTCACGCGTCTGCATCAACTCGGCTGGTTCCATGAAATCACCCTGGAGGCCGGGCTTGCCAGCACCTACCAGTGGTTTCTGGAAAACCAGCAGCGGTTCCGGGGGTAACGATGTTTCTCAGCGCTGAAGATTTTGCCACCGTTGTTCGCGCCACGCCGCTGGTGTCCATCGATCTGATCGTGGAGAACGAACGCGGCGAGTTTCTGCTTGGTCAGCGGACCAACCGTCCGGCGCAGGGATACTGGTTCGTTCCTGGCGGACGCGTACAGAAGGATGAGCCGCTGGATCGGGCGTTTGCCCGTCAGACGAAAGCGGAGCTGGGCGTCAGCCTGCCAATGACGGCAGGCGAATTCTGGGGCGTCTGGCAGCATTTTTATGACGATAACTTTTCCGGCACCGGCTTCTCGACGCACTACGTGGTGCTGGCGTTCCGCCTGCGGGTAGACGCCAGCACGCTGCAACTGCCGACCGAGCAGCACAATGCGTACCGCTGGCTGACGGCGGAGGCGCTGCTGGAGAGCGACAACGTGCACGACAACAGCCGCGCCTACTTCCTTGCCGAACGCCAGGCGGGAGTGCCGGGGTTATGAAAATACTCGTTTACGGCATTAACTACTCGCCCGAACTGACCGGCATCGGCAAATACACCGGCGAAATGGTCGAGTGGATGGCGCGCCAGGGCCATGAGGTGCGGGTGATCACCGCGCCGCCTTACTACCCGGAGTGGAAAGTAGGCGAGGGCTATTCCGCCTGGCGCTACCGCCGCGAAGCGGGGGCCGCTACCGTCTGGCGCTGCCCGCTCTACGTGCCGAAGCAGCCTTCTACTCTGAAGCGCCTGATCCATCTCGGCAGCTTCGCGCTGAGCAGCTTTTTCCCGCTGATGGCGCAGCGCCGCTGGAAGCCGGACCGCATTATCGGCGTGGTGCCGACGCTGTTCTGCACGCCGGGCATGCGCCTGCTGGCGAAACTCTGCGGCGCGCGCACCGTCCTGCATATTCAGGATTATGAAGTGGACGCCATGCTCGGACTGGGCATGGCCGGCAAGGGCAAGAGCGGCAAAGTCGCTCGCCTGGCGACCGCGTTTGAGCGCAGCAATCTGCTCGGTGTGGATGCGGTCTCCACCATCTCGCGCTCAATGATGAACAAGGCGCAGGAAAAAGGTGTCGCCGCGCAGAACATCATCTTTTTCCCTAACTGGTCGGAAGTGGATCGTTTTCGCGATGTCGCCCCGACGGACGTGAGCGCGTTGCGCAGCCGACTCGGTCTGGATGACGCGCAAAAAATCGTCCTTTACTCCGGCAACATCGGCGAGAAGCAGGGGCTGGAGAATGTGATTGAGGCGGCGGACCGCCTGCGTGACCGGCCGTGGACCTTTGTGATTGTCGGACAGGGCGGAGGCAAAGCGCGGCTGGAGAAAATGGTTGCCGAGCGCGGCCTGACCACTATCCGCTTTCTGCCGCTGCAACCCTATGACGACTTGCCCGCGCTCCTCGCGCTGGGTGACTGCCATCTGGTTATCCAGAAGCGCGGCGCGGCGGATGCGGTGTTGCCTTCCAAACTGACCAATATTCTGGCGGTCGGCGGCAATGCGGTTATCACCGCCGAAGCGGAAACCGAATTAGGGCAGCTTTGCCGCACGTATCCGGGCATCGCCGTCTGCGTTGAGCCGGAAGAGGTTGACGCTCTTGTTACCGGTATTGAGCAGGCGCTGCTGATGCCGGAAACCAACACGGTGGCACGTGACTATGCCGAACGCACGCTCGAAAAAGAGAACGTGTTAAGCCAATTTATTTCAGATATTCGGGATCACTAACATGAGTCAACCCACGCTCTATCCGGTCGTCATGGCGGGCGGATCCGGTAGCCGTTTATGGCCGCTGTCCCGCGTACTCTACCCTAAACAGTTCCTCTGCCTGAAAGGGGAACTGACCATGCTTCAGGCCACCATCAGCCGTCTGAACGGCGTCGAATGCGAAAGCCCGGTGGTGATCTGCAACGAGCAGCACCGCTTTATCGTCGCCGAGCAATTGCGCCAGCTTAACAAGCTGACCGAGAACATTATTCTTGAACCCGCGGGGCGCAACACCGCGCCTGCGATTGCGCTGGCGGCGCTGGCGGCCACCCGCAACTCGCCGCAGGACGACCCGCTACTGCTGGTGCTGGCGGCGGATCACATGATTCAGGACGAAGCGGCGTTTCGTGCGGCGGTCACTGCCTCTATTCCGCATGCTCAGGCAGGCAAGCTGGTGACCTTTGGCATCGTGCCGGATCTGCCGGAAACCGGCTATGGCTACATTCGTCGCGGCGACGTTACGCCGGGCGAACAAGACAGCGTGGCCTTTTCGGTGGCGCAGTTTGTTGAGAAACCGGATCTGGCGACCGCGCAGGCCTACGTCGCCAGCGGGGAATACTACTGGAACAGCGGCATGTTCCTGTTCCGCGCCGGACGCTATCTCGAAGAACTGAAGAAGTACCGTCCGGACATTCTGGAAGCCTGTGAAAAATCAATGGCCACCGTCGACCCGGACCTCGATTTTATTCGCGTTGACGAAGCGGCGTTTCTCGCCTGCCCGGAAGAGTCCATCGACTATGCGGTGATGGAGCGCACGGCGGATGCGGTGGTGGTGCCGATGGATGCGGGCTGGAGCGACGTTGGCTCGTGGTCGTCGCTGTGGGAAATCAGCGCCCACACGCCGGAGGGAAACGTCCATCACGGCGACGTCATCAGCCACAACACCGAAAACAGCTACGTGTACGCTGAATCCGGCCTGGTGACCACCGTCGGGGTGAAAGATCTGGTGGTCGTGCAGACCAAAGACGCGGTGTTGATCGCCGATCGCCATCACGTGCAGGAAGTGAAAAAGGTGGTGGAGCAGATCAAAGCAGATGGCCGCCACGAACACCATATCCACCGCGAAGTGTATCGCCCGTGGGGCAAATACGATTCCATTGATGCCGGGGATCGCTATCAGGTGAAACGTATCACCGTTAAGCCGGGCGAAGGGCTGTCGCTGCAAATGCATCATCACCGCGCCGAACACTGGGTGGTGGTGGCGGGCACCGCCAAAGTCACCATCAACGGCGAGATCAAACTGCTGGGCGAAAACGAGTCTATTTATATCCCGCTCGGTGCGGCGCACTGCCTGGAAAACCCCGGCAAGATCCCGCTTGACCTGATTGAAGTGCGCTCCGGTTCGTATCTCGAAGAAGACGACGTGGTGCGATTTGAGGATCGCTACGGGCGCGTATAGCCCCGGCGAAATTTGCCGGATGGCGCTGCGCTTATCCGGCCTACGGTTCGGTGCCCCGTAATGCGCAGCTACCCGTAGGCCCGGTAAGCGAAGCGCCACCGGGCAGGGCGAGTAATGACGTCGAAAGTGTCGCAGCTACCCCGTAGGCCCGGTAAGCGAAGCGCCACCGGGCAGGGCGAGTAAAGACGTCGAAAGCGCCGCAGCCACCCGTAGGCCCGGTAAGCGAAGCGCCACCGGGCAGGGCGAGTAAAGACGTCGAAAGCGTCGCAGCTACCCGTAGGCCCGGTAAGCGAAGCGCCACCGGGCAGAACGAGTAAAGACTTCATATATCTAAAGAAGAGAAAAAAATATGACAACGTTAACCTGTTTTAAAGCCTACGACATTCGCGGCAGGCTGGGCGAGGAGCTTAACGAAGACATCGCCCGGCGGATTGGACGTGCGTATGGCGAATACCTGAAACCGGAAACCGTGGTGCTGGGCGGCGACGTGCGCCTGACCAGCGAGGCGCTGAAGCTGGCGCTGGCGGACGGGCTGCGCGATGCGGGCGTTAACGTACTGGACATCGGTCTTTCCGGCACCGAAGAGATCTACTTCGCCACTTTCCATCTCGGCGTGGACGGCGGCATTGAAGTCACCGCCAGCCACAATCCGATGGATTACAACGGCATGAAACTGGTGCGTAAGGGCGCGCGTCCCATCAGCGGCGATACCGGCCTGCGCGACGTGCAGCGTCTGGCAGAAGCCAACGACTTCCCGCCGGTTAACCCGGCGAAACGTGGCAGCTATCAGCACATCGATCTGCGCGCCGCCTACATCGATCATCTGCTTGGCTACATCGACGTAAAAAACCTGACGCCGCTGAAGCTGGTGATCAACTCCGGCAACGGCGCGGCCGGCCCGGTGGTGGACGCGATTGAAACGCGCTTTAAGGCACTGAACGTTCCGGTGGAGTTTATCAAGGTTCACAACACCCCGGACGGCAACTTCCCCAACGGCATTCCTAATCCGCTGCTGCCGGAGTGCCGCGCCGATACCCGCAACGCGGTCATCAAACACGGTGCGGATATGGGCATTGCCTTTGACGGCGACTTCGACCGCTGCTTCCTGTTTGATGAAAAAGGGCAGTTTATCGAGGGCTACTACATCGTCGGCCTGCTGGCGGAAGCGTTCCTCGAAAAACACCCTGGCGCGAAGATCATCCACGACCCGCGTCTTTCCTGGAATACCGTGGACGTGGTCAGCGCGGCGGGCGGGGTACCGGTAATGTCGAAAACCGGCCATGCGTTCATCAAGGAGCGGATGCGCGAGGAAGATGCCATCTACGGCGGCGAAATGAGCGCGCATCACTACTTCCGCGATTTTGCCTACTGCGACAGCGGGATGATCCCGTGGCTGCTGGTGACGGAACTGCTGTGCCTGAAAGGGCAGTCGCTGGGTGAACTGGTGCGCGACCGGATGGCTGCGTTCCCGGCGAGCGGTGAAATCAACAGCAAACTGGCCGATCCGGCAACGGCTATCGGCAGGGTGGAAGCGCATTTTGCGCCGCAGGCGCTGGAGACCGACCGCACTGACGGCATCAGCCTCGCCTTTGCCGACTGGCGTTTTAACCTGCGCTCGTCCAACACCGAGCCGGTAGTGCGCCTGAACGTGGAATCGCGCGGTGATACTGCGCTGATGCAGGCGCAGACCGGGGCGATTCTGGCGCTGCTTAACCAGTAACAGGCTTTGGCATGGGGAGTTCCCTTCCTGTGGGCAAGGGAATCTCCCAACCTGAAGCAAGGGAAAACATAGGAACAACGATGACGACTCTAAAAAAGCGCGAGCGAGCCAAAACGAATGCATCGTTAATCTCAATGGTGCAGCGATTTTCTGACATCACCATCATGTTCGGTGGGTTATGGGTAGTTTGTCAGATCAGCTCGCTGCCATTTTTATATATGCATCTGCTCATGGCGCTGATCACCCTGGTCGTCTTTCAGATGATTGGTGGAATGACGGACTTCTACCGCTCGTGGCGCGGCGTCAGAATGACCACCGAACTGCTGCTGCTGATCCAGAACTGGACCCTGAGCCTGATTTTCGGCACCGGCTTAATGGCCTTCAACGACGACTTCGATCACAGCTTTGTGACGCTAATGGCGTGGTACCTGCTGAGCACCTTCGGTATGGTCTCCTGCCGAACCATGATCCGCTTTGGCGCGGGCTGGCTGCGCAATCTCGGCTACAACTCTCGCCGGGTAGCCGTAGCGGGGGAACTGCCCGCCGGACAGGCGCTGCTGCAAAGTTTTCGCAATCAGCCGTGGCTGGGCTATGAGGTGGTAGGGGTTTATCACGATAACGAGACGAGCGAGCGTGCAGGTGATTTCGCTCAACTGGTCGACGATGCGCGCGACGGCAAAATTCACAATATCTACATTGCGATGCCAATGCAGGATGAAGCCTGCATTAAAAAACTGGTGCGCGATCTGGCGGACACCACCTGCTCGGTGATCCTCATCCCCGATCTCTTTACCTTCAATATCCTGCATTCGCGGGTGGAAGAGGTGAACGGCGTACCCGTGGTGCCGCTGTACGACACGCCGCTTTCCGGTATCAACCGTATCCTCAAACGGCTGGAAGATATCGTGCTGGCGGCGCTGATCCTGCTGCTGATCTCCCCGGCGCTATGCTGCATCGCGCTGGCGGTAAAACTGACTTCGCCGGGGCCGGTGATTTTCCGCCAGACGCGCTATGGCATGGATGGTAAGCCGATCATGGTATGGAAATTTCGCTCCATGCGGGTGATGGAAAACGATGCCGTGGTCACTCAGGCGACGCAGAACGATCCGCGCGTGACGCCGGTCGGCAACTTCCTGCGCCGCACCTCGCTGGATGAACTGCCGCAGTTTATCAACGTGCTCACCGGCGGCATGTCCATCGTTGGCCCGCGTCCGCATGCGGTGGCACATAACGAGCAGTACCGGGCGCTGATCGAAGGCTACATGCTGCGTCACAAAGTCAAACCGGGCATCACCGGCTGGGCGCAAATCAACGGCTGGCGTGGCGAAACGGACACCCTTGAGAAGATGGAAAAACGTATTGAATTCGACCTGGAATACATCCGTGAATGGAGCCTGTGGTTCGACATCAAGATCGTTTTCCTGACGGTGTTCAAAGGCTTCGTCAATAAAGCGGCCTACTGAGGGATCGTCAATGAGTTTACGTGAAAAGACCCTTAGCGGCGCAAAATGGTCGGCCATCGCCACGGTGATCATCATCGGCCTGGGGCTGATTCAGATGACCCTCCTGGCGCGCATTTTCGACGGTCATCAGTTTGGCCTGCTGACCATCTCGCTGGTGATCATCGCTCTTGCCGATACGCTGTGTGATTTTGGCATCGCCAACTCGATCATCCAGCGTAAAGAAATCAGCCACGGCGAGCTGACGACCCTGTACTGGCTGAACGTTGGGCTGGGGGTACTAGTATTCGTCGCCATTTATTTACTCAGCGATATCATTGCCGGGCTGCTGCATAACCCGGATCTGGCTCCGCTGATCAAAACCCTGTCGCTGGCGTTTGTGGTCACGCCGCACGGTCAGCAGTTCCGTGCGCTGATGCAAAAAGAGCTGGAGTTTAACAAGATTGGCACCATCGAAACACTTTCCGTGCTGGCAGGCTTCACCTTCACGGTGATCAGCGCGCGCTACTGGCCTGTCGCCATGACCGCGATCCTCGGTTATCTGGTTAACAGCGCGGTGCGCACCCTGCTGTTCGGCTGGTTCGGTCGCAAGATTTACCGTCCGGGCTTCCATTTTTCCCTGCGATCTATCGCCCCGAACCTGCGTTTTGGCGCATGGCTGACGGCAGATAGCATCATCAACTACGTCAATACCAACCTGTCCACGCTGGCGCTGGCGCGTATTCTCGGGGCCAGCGCAGCGGGGGGCTACAACCTCGCATGGAACGTCGCGGTCGTGCCGCCGATGAAATTGAACCCGATCATCACCCGGGTGCTGTTTCCGGCGTTCGCCAAAATCCAGGACGATACCGTGAAGCTGCGGATTAACTTCTACAAGCTGCTGTCGGTGGTGGGGATCATTAACTTTCCGGCGCTGCTGGGGCTGATGGTGGTCTCAAATAACTTCGTGCTGCTGGTATTTGGCGAAAAGTGGATGAACATCGTGCCCGTGCTGCAACTGCTGTGCATCGTCGGCCTGTTGCGTTCGGTAGGCAATCCCATCGGTTCGCTGCTGATGGCGCGGGCGCGGGTCGATCTCAGTTTTAAATTCAACGTCTTTAAAACCTTCCTGTTTATCCCGGCGATCCTGATCGGCGGACATCTGGCGGGCGTGATTGGCGTGACGCTGGGGTTTCTGCTGGTGCAGATCCTCAACACCATTCTGAGCTATTTCGTGATGATCAAACCGGTGGTCGGGCCGAGCTACAAACAGTATTTGCAGAGTCTGTGGCTGCCGCTGCGCCTGTCGCTGCCGACGCTGATCATCAGCTATGCGTTGGGCAACCTGCTGGCGGGACGCGTTTCTCTGCCGCTGCTGTTTGCAGTACAGGTCGCTGCAGGCGTGATCAGTTTTGGGCTGGTGCTGGTGCTTTCGCGCAACAGCCTGGTAGTGGAAATGAAAAAGCCGTTTTGCCGCAGCGAGAAGTTAAAAACGCTGCTGCGGGCGCATTAATAAACACCTTTCAGAGGCGATAATGAAATTATTAATTTTGGGTAATCACACCTGTGGAAACCGTGGCGACAGCGCCATTATGCGTGGACTGATTGACGCTATCACTCGTCAGGAGCCTGAGGCGGAACTGGATGTGATGAGTCGCTTCCCGGTGAGTTCGTCCTGGCTACAGGGCCGCGCTATCATGGCCGATCCGCTGTATCAACTGAGCCAGAAGCAACAGGCGGCGGCAGGTATGAGCGGGCGGGTGAAAAAAGTTCTGCGCCGTCGTTATCAGCACCGTATTTTACTGGCAAAAGTCACCGGCGAAGGCCGTCTGCGTAATTTCCGCATCGCCCCGGAATTCAACCGCTTTGCCGAGTTCCTGAAAAACTACGACGCGATCATCCAGGTGGGCGGATCGAACTATGTTGATCTCTACGGCCTGACCCACTTCGAATATCCGTTCTGCGCCTTTATGGCCAACAAGCCGATTTATATGGTTGGTCACAGCGTCGGGCCGTTCCAGAACCCGGACTTTAATCAACTGGCAAATTATGTCTTTGCCCGCACCAATGCGCTGATCCTGCGCGAAACCGTCAGCCGCGATCTGATGGAAAAGAGCAATATTGATACCAGCAAAGTCGAGCAGGGCGTGGATACCGCCTGGCTGGTGGATCGTCGCCACGACACCTTTACCCCCAGCTATGCGGTACAACACTGGCTTGAGGTGGCGCGCCGCCAGAAAACCGTTGCCATCACCCTGCGCGATCTCGAACCGTTCGACAAACGCCTCGGCACCACTCAGCAAGCTTACGAGCAGGCCTTTGCCGAGGTAGTCAACCGTCTGATGGAAGATGGCTATCAGGTGCTGGTGCTCTCCACCTGTACCAGTATCGACCGCTATAATCGCGATGACCGGATGGTCGCGCTGCGTATGGCGCAGTACGTGAAATATCCCGAGCAACTGCACATTGCGATGGATGAACTGAACGACGTGGAGCTTGGCAAAATTCTCGCCGAATGTGCGCTGACCATTGGCACACGCCTGCACTCGGCAATCATCTCGATGAACTTCGGCACCCCAGCCATCGCCATCAACTACGAGCACAAATCCGCCGGGATCATGCAGCAACTGGGGATGCCGGAGATGGCGGTTGACATCCGCCATCTGCTCGACGGCTCGTTAAAGGGGGTTGTCGCCGACATCCTCAACCAGCTGCCCGTGCTCAGCGCGAAAGTGAATGAGGCCGTCACCGCCGAACGTGAAAAAGGCTTCGCTATGATCGGCTCCGTGCTGGACAGGATCCGGGAGGCCAAATGAAGGTCGGCTTCTTCCTGCTGAAATTCCCGCTGTCTTCGGAGACCTTCGTGCTCAACCAGATCGTCGCGTTTATCGACATGGGCTATGAGGTGGAGATCGTCGCGCTGCAAAAAGGCGATTTGCAGAACACGCATCCTGCCTTTCACGAGTATCGACTGGCTGAAAAAACCCACTGGTTGCAGGACGAGCCGCAGAACAAACTGGCAAAATTGCGTTACCGCGCCTTCAGCATGTTGAAAGGGGCTTACAAGCCCGCCGTGTGGCGGGCGCTTAACGTCGGCCGCTACGGAGACGAAGCGCGTAATCTGATCCTGCCGGCGATCTGCGCAACAGCGCCGCACACGTTCAGCGCTGACGTCTACCTCGCGCACTTTGGTCCGGCTGGCGTCACCGCCAGTCGCCTGCGCGAACTGGGCGTTATCAAAGGCAAAATTGCCACCATTTTTCACGGTATTGATATCTCCAGCCGTGAAGTACTTGCCCGCTATACCCCGCAGTATCAGCAGCTCTTTCGCACCGGTGATGCCATGTTGCCGATCAGTGAACTGTGGGGGGAACGACTTCGTGGGATGGGATGCCCGCCAGAGAAGGTGACGGTCTCCCGGATGGGCGTTGATATGCAGCGCTTCTCCCGTCGCCCGCTCAAAGCGCCGGGTGAAACACTGAATATTATCTCCGTCGCGCGTCTGACCGAGAAAAAAGGGCTGCACATCGCCATTGAGGCCTGCCGTCAGCTCAAAGCGCAGGGCGTCAATTTTCATTATCGCATTCTGGGCCTCGGCCCGTGGGAGCGGCGGCTGCGCACGCTGATCGAGCAGTATCAACTGGAAGACGTTGTGGAGATGTGCGGCTTCCGTCCTGGCCATGAAGTTAAAGCCATGCTGGATGAGGCCGATGTGTTCCTTTTGCCGTCGATTACCGGAGAGGACGGCGACATGGAGGGCATTCCGGTCGCGCTGATGGAAGCGATGGCGGTCGGCATTCCGGTCGTTTCAACCGTCCATAGCGGCATCCCTGAACTCATTGACGACGGGGAGTCCGGCTGGCTGGTGGCAGAGAATGACGCCGCCGCGCTGGCTTCACGGCTGGCCTTATGCACAACGCTGGACGAGGACACGCTGGCTCCCGTCCTCAACCGCGCGCGGCAAAAAGTCGAAACTGAATTCAATCAGCAGGTGATTAACCAGCGGCTCGCCAGCCTGCTGCCAACGCTTTAAAACGAGGTCCCATGGGTAAACATCCGCAAGAACTCTCCCGCCGTCATTTCCTCTCGGCAAGCTCCGCGCTTGCCGTACTCCCTCTGCTTCACAGTCCGCTGGCCCGCGCTCTTGACGGTAAGAAGGCGGTAGACATTCGTGATTTCAATACTGGCAACGACTGGATCCGCGCCTTCAGACTGGCGTTTGCGGCGGCGGACACCGTTGAGGTCCCCAAAGGCGTGGTATGCGATAACATCAACACCAGTATCACCATGCCGCCGGGGAAAACCCTGCGCGTACTGGGCGCGCTAAAAGGTAATGGGCGTGGCCGGTTTAACCTTAGCGAAGGCTGTCAGATCCTCGGCAAGCCAGGCTCCAGCCTGTATAACATCATGCTCGACGTGCGCGGCTCGGATTGCGTTATCCAGGGGGTAACGTTGAGCGGCTATGGTCCGGTGGCGCAGATCTTTATCGGCACCAAAAAAAAGCAGACCATGCGTAACCTGACGATTGATAACATCACCGTCACCAAAGCCAACTACGGCATTCTGCGTCAGGGATTTCACGACGCGGTGGAGAACGCGAAAATCACGCACATCCACTTTAGCTACCTGCAAGGCGATGCGATTGAGTGGAACGTCGCCATCAACGACCGCGATATTCTGATTTCAGACCATGTGATTGAACACATCGACTGCACCAACGGCAAAATCAACTGGGGCATCGGCATCGGTCTCGCGGGCAGCACCTACGATAACGACTATCCGGAACATATGACGGTAAAAAACTTTGTCGTCGCTAACATCACCGGCAGCCACTGCCGCCAGCTGGTGCACGTCGAAAACGGCAAACATTTTATTATCCGTAACGTTAAAGCGCGGGATATTACCCCGGATTACAGTAAAAACGCCGGCATTGATAACGCCACGGTGGCTATTTATGGCTGTGATAATTTCGTCATTGATAATATTGATATGGAAAACAGTGCCGGAATGCTAATTGGTTACGGCGTCATCAAAGGTAATTATCTCTCTATTCCGCAGAACTTCCGCCTGAATAATATCCGCATCAATAACGGCGATCTGCCATGGAACCTGCGCGGCATTCAAATTTCCTCAGGTAACGCCACCTCGTTCGTCTCCATCACCAACCTCACGACCACCCGCGCCTCGCTGGAGTTTCATAACAAACCGCAGCATCTTTTCATGCGTAACATCAACGTCATGCAGGAAGGCCGTCGTGGCCCTGCGCTGAAGCTCAACTTCGACCTGCGTAAAGACGTGCGCGGCAAGTTCATGGCCCGCGACGACACGCTGCTGTCAATGGCGAACATCAGGGCTGTCAACGAGAAAGGGGATGTCTCGGTTGACATTGACCGGGTGGATCAGAAAGTGGCGAGGGTGGAGGGGGTGAACTTTCATTTGCCGGGGAAATGATTCTCCGGCTTTTCCAACCAAAAATGGTAAAAAAACGCTATATGCCATTTTCCTACTGGATATCATTCACCGAATGATTATAATCAATTATCTTTAGGAAAAGTCGCATCTTGTTACAGCGATTAACTCCTTGATAAGGATGTTGATTGTTATTCTGGTGCGATATAACTCAATAGCGAATATGAATAATAAAGTCTGCTTTATTGGCGCCTCAGGGTTTGTAGGGACAAGGCTGATTGAAGAGTCAAAAAGTGACTTCTTAATCAGGAACTTAGATAAAAATCAAAGCCACTTCTATCCAGAGCTAACGTTAATCGGCGATGTCCGCAATCAGGCCGATTTGGATACTGGATTAGCGGGTTATGAGACGGTAGTTCTGCTTGCGGCTGAACATCGAGATGATGTAAGTCCCACTTCACTTTATTATGACGTAAACGTACAAGGCACGCGCAACGTTCTTGCCGCCATGGAAAAAAATGGCGTCAAAAATATCATATTCACAAGTTCCGTGGCTGTTTATGGCCTCAATAAAACCAATCCGAATGAAAGCCACCCACACGATCCTTTTAATCATTATGGTAAAAGTAAGTGGCAGGCTGAAGAAGTATTGCGTGAATGGTTTAACAAATCGCCTTCTGAGCGTTCATTGACCATCATTCGGCCCACTGTCATCTTTGGCGAAAGAAACCGCGGCAATGTCTATAACTTGCTCAGACAAATTGCGAGCGGAAAATTCGCGATGGTAGGGGCAGGGAAAAACTATAAATCAATGGCTTACGTTGGGAATATTGTTAGCTTTATCAAGTTCAGGCTGCAAAACGTCAGGCCTGGTTATGAGGTTTTCAACTATGTTGATAAGGCCGATCTCAATATGAACCAACTGGTGAGTGAAGTTGAGAAAAGCCTTAACAAGAAAATCCCTTCCGTTCATCTGCCTTACCCGGTAGGCATGGCTGGCGGATTATGCTTCGATATCCTTAGTAAATTGACGGGTAAAAAATTTGCAATAAGCGCTGTAAGGGTGAAGAAGTTTTGTGCGACAACACAGTTTGATGCGACAAAAGTCCATAGCTCAGGTTTTTTGGCTCCCTTTACGTTATCGCAGGGACTTGATCGTACTTTGCAGTATGAGTTTGTCCAGGATAAAAAAGATGACATCACGTTTGTAACGGAATAAAAGGATAGTTCAGAAGGGGGGTTGTTGTAGCTTGTTTCATAAAGATGTGTGGAAACAAAAGAAAAGCTTACTAACAAAGCAATCTCTTTCCGATTCATCCGAGGCGATACGGGCAGGTTATGAGGTGTAGAATAGCTGCACATGGCTTTGGTTTATCAGGAAGCCCGAAAGCGACGACATGGTAACTGGTTATCATTGCGTGAAAGTCTATACTTCATGAACTATTAACAGGTGGATGTTAAAAATGACTAATTTAAAAGCAGTTATCCCGGTAGCCGGTTTAGGCATGCATATGCTGCCCGCCACCAAGGCTATTCCAAAAGAGATGCTACCGATTGTCGACAAGCCGATGATACAGTACATCGTCGACGAGATTGTTGCCGCAGGGATCAAAGAGATCGTTCTGGTCACTCACTCTTCTAAAAACGCCGTAGAAAACCATTTTGACACGTCCTATGAGCTGGAAGCTCTGCTGGAGCAACGCGTCAAACGCCAGCTACTAGCCGAAGTGCAGTCTATCTGCCCTCCAGGCGTGACCATTATGAACGTGCGTCAGGCCCAGCCGCTTGGCCTGGGCCATTCGATTCTTTGTGCTCGCCCGATTATCGGCGATAATCCTTTTATTGTTGTTCTGCCGGATATTATCCTCGATACCGCCAGCGCGGATCCGTTGCGCTATAACCTCGCTGCCATGGTAGCTCGCTTTAATGAGACAGGGCGTAGCCAGGTATTGGCAAAACGGATGGAAGGCGATCTCTCTGAATATTCTGTTATTCAGACCAAAGAGCCTCTTGATAACGAAGGTAAAGTCAGTCGTATTATTGAGTTTATTGAAAAGCCCGATCAGCCGCAGACGCTGGATTCCGATCTGATGGCTGTAGGCCGTTATGTCCTTTCTGCCGATATCTGGCCGGAACTGGAACATACTGAAGCTGGAGCATGGGATCGTATCCAATTGACTGATGCTATCGCTGAACTTGCGAAGAAACAATCGGTTGATGCGATGCTCATGACGGGTGATAGCTACGATTGCGGTAAGAAAATGGGTTACATGAAGGCGTTTGTGAATTATGGCCTGAGGAATCTGAAAGAGGGTGCTAAATTCCGCGATAGTATTAAAAAGTTGCTTAATGCTGAATAACTAATGTTGGGCGGGATGAATTAGACATCCTATAAACGGCAGTAGATTATAATCTACTGCCGTTTTATATTTTAGCTGTTTGTGCAATTACGACGGGTTTTATCATATATCTTAAGAATTTTCTTGTGTCAGCGAAAGATTCATATAATAATGGTATTACTTTGCAGCAAAGCTCGTAAAATATTTTGGGTTTGTATATTTATAGAGATGCAAAAGTTAGGTTGTGTTACAGTTGACTGGTAGCTGTTGAGCCAGGAGCGGTAGCGTGATTATCTGGCGTCTATTACCCCGTATGGATTGTTTGATGTGCCATATAAAATACTATATAAACATTAATATTCTTCTTTATGTTAAATTAAATAGTCTATTAAACTCCTCTCAAATTATTTCTGGTTTGCTATAAAATATATTTTGGTGATTTTTGGTTTTATATGCATTTAAAGAACAAGTGGTTATTGTCCGCTTAGTTGGATTTTTTTTAAAACATTGCTTTAGTTATAAAGTATATGTTTAGCAAGCAAGTTATTTTAAATTATATATTATAAAGTCAGAGTTTATATGAAAGCAAACATCGCATTATATAAAGCTATCGCAAAAAGTATGCTTGGAAGGTACCTTGTGTATCTAATGAATCTTATTTCATTAATGATTCTTTCTAGGATATTCACTCCAGAAACATATGGAATTATTGCTGCAGTAGTCGTTTTTTTTGTTTTCTTTCAATTATTGTCGGAGGCTGGTCTTGGTCCTGCAATCATTAACTTGCATGAACTAAAAGAGAAGGATAGAGATGGGATTTTTTCTTTCACCTTCTTAATGGGATTCATTTTATCAATACTTTTTTACTTAGTTTCTCATTTAGGCGCTGATTTTTATGGTGTAGAACAAACGAAAAAAGTCACTCCTTTTATAGCACTGTCAGTACTTATGTTCTCTATAACGTCATTACCAAATGCACTTTTATTACGTGAACAATGTTATTATAAAATTGCAAGTTCAGCAGCTTTAGCAGAATTTTTTTCAACATTAATAGCAGTGGTGTTGTCTTTTGTGATAGAACCACTTTATGCTTTATCCTCGAAATATTTAGCGCTGTCAACATTGAATTTTATTTTTAAATTTTATTATTGTAATAGAATTAATGTAGGGCGGCCCAAGTTTGGTTCTGATTTAATGGCAGTAAAACCGTTAATGACTTTTTCCGTTTACCAATTTTTATTTAATGTAGTAAACTACTTTTCCAGAAACTTAGATAATATTTTGATAGGAAAATATATAGGAGTAACTACTCTTGGTATTTATGATAAAGCTTATCAAATAATGAAGTACCCTCTAATGCTTTTGACTTTTGCTATGACTCCTGCGATTCAGCCTTTCTTAAGACAGTATTCTGGTGATAGAGCTAAAGTTGAAGAGATTCATGTTTCATTAACATTTAAATTATCAATATTGGGTACTCTCTGCGGTGTTATAATTTTCTTTTTTGCAAAAGAAATTATCCATCTAATGCTTGGAGCTCAGTGGTATAGTGTTATTCCAATAATTAAAATATTAGCAATCACTATTCCTGTTCAAGTAGTTACCTCCACAAGTGGGAGTTTTTTTCAGTCTTTGAATAAACCGCAGTATTTGTTTTATAGTGGTTTGCTCTCTGCTTTATTTATGATATCTGCTATCATTGTTGGTGTGATCGAGAAAAACGTCATTCTAATCGTATGGCTCCTTCTGTGTGCGATGGTGATAAATTTCTTCCAGGTTTATTTGTTATTATATTTAAAAGTTTTTAAAAAAAACCCAATTAAATTTTTTATAAAAATGGTGCCCATGATTTTATCTATCGTATTACTTACGTTATATGAGTTACATAGAACAGGCATAATAATATGAATGAATACAAGTTATCAATTTTGGTTATTTTGTATAATAAAGAAATTAATGAATCAAATACGATAAACTCGTTAGCATATGCAAATATGTTTTTTGAAAAAATTAACTTATGTATTTATAATAATGGTCCAAATAGAATTAAAGAAAATGTAGATGTTTTCAATAATTGCCATGATTTCAATTTGAATATTGTTCAATCACTGAAAAATGAATCTTTGGCAAGAATATATAATGATTTCATCCAAAGCAATAAAAGCGAAAAATATTTAATTTTAGATGACGACTCTATCGTTAATAGGGAATTTATTAATGCAGTGCTTTCTGCCAGAGGGAATGAAGTATTAATACCTATTATCCATTCCGGTAGAGAGGTTGTTGGCCCTGAAGTAAATGGGGAATTGGTTTCCGTTGAACAGCAATGTGCAGAAAATGACCGTGTAATGTCAATAGGTAGTGGTATTACATTAGGCAATGAAGTTGTTAATATTTTACATAAAAAATACGGTCAAGTATTTGATGAACGCTTTTATTTATATGGTGTGGATACCACTTTTTTTCACAGGATGTACCAGTTAAAATTATGTAAATGTATTAGAATTATCGCACCAATAAATCATTCCCTGTCAAGATTAAATGTTAATGGCGATGAGTTATCGCATTTCAGGGTGAAAGAAAGAGGTTATGATATAGGATTGCAGTTAAGATATTATAAATCGTTTAGGGAAATAATCAAAAGTATGTCGAGATTAATAATTATAAATACACTCATTGCTTTAAAAATTAAGAAAGGTAATATTAATCTTCAATATGTTTTTAAAGGTTTTTTTAGCGGTAAGCATTACCGAGAAAGTTAACTTTAACTAACTATGGCATATGAAATGAATAAAACTAAAATAAGTATTATTATACCTTTCTATACTGCTACGCGTGGCATACTTGGAAAGGCCGTTCTAAGTGTATTGGCGCAAACTATCAGGGATATAGAAGTATTAGTTATTGATGATAATTCTCCGGTAGATGCAAACGAAGAATTAAAAGATATATCTGATATAAGAATTAAAATAATTAAATTAGATACAAATAAAGGGGGGGGGTTAGCTCGGACAATTGGTATAAGCAATGCCATAGGAGAATACATTTCCTTTTTGGATTACGATGACATTTGGTATCCCTATAAACTTGAGAGACAATTAAATTTTTTTGAAGAAATAAACGATGACAAGGTAGTCCTTTATTCGAAATGTAAGATTATTGAATCCAGAAGAAGCTTTGTAAGACCGGGTAGAGCAAAGTCAAACGATGAAACAGTAGGAGAGTATCTTTTTTGCAATAATGGGCTAATCCAAACTAGCGGAATTTTTCTTAAAAGGGATATGCTTGATAAAGTAAAATTTCATGCTTTAAAAAGGCATCAGGATTACCAGTTTTGTTTATCTTTAGAGAAAAATGGTGCAAAATTTTTTCTCGGAAAAGAAGTGTTATACGAGTTCATTCAGATTCCAAAGTTAAATGATTATAATTTTTCCTTAAAGTGGTTAGATGAATATTCATCTTATCTTAATCAAAGAGCCATTAAAGGTTTTAAGCGTAACGTTATTGTGAGAAGTATGATTAAACATGGTCATTATATTAGGGCAATACGGTATTCATACAAAGAAAAATTGCTTATATCCTGTCTGGGAATTTTTTGCAAAATTTCCATCAAACGTTCTTTAACTATGCTTGGCTTATTAAGATAATATCCAATGGGCTTGATTCTTTGAGATTTTTGAGCGTTGTATAATTTACGGAAATCGGTATTTCTATAGTTGCGAAATTAATGACAAATATTTATTATTATAAATGATTATATTATAGATTATTTTGTAATATATATATTAAAAATATTCACGATTAAATTGCTTATAGTTTTTTTAGCTTAAAGTAAAATAGAAGTATTAAGTCGCATTGTTAATTATTTCAGAAAGATGAAGGAGGTAAAATTTATGAGTAAAATAGAACAACTAAACTATGTTGATTTTTTCATGGTAAATAAAACTAAAAATGTTCACCTTGCCTCTTCGGTTGAGCTATTTTTATCTGTAGTTTATACATGGTATTTCCTTTCTAAGCCTTTAATTAATTACAGTGGCGAACAAAATTAAAATGAATATATCAAGGGTTGCTAATTATTTTAGTGCTGTAATTGGTGCTATATTTATATACTTTTTTTTTGATTTAGCGTTTTATGATCAGGGGCTGAACCCTGATATAATGAATTATTATTTAAATTATACCTCTGCAAGATGGTCTTTCGATATAGGTTTTGAAATTTATCAATCATTTTTGCGTGACCATTTATCCTTAAATTTTCAGGATTTTTGGTTTATTACTATATCAATTATATGCTCATTATATTTCTTTATATCAAAGAAAGCCTTTCAAGTTCTTTTTCTTATTGTTAACTTTTTCTTCATCGCTAATGTTTTGGGAACTCAAGTGCGTTTTTTCTTGGGCGGGATTTTATTTTTGCTCGCTTTAAGTATTAGCAGGAATGCTATAAAACATGTAATTTTATTGGCAATATGTACTTTTCATTACGGATTGCTTATATTGTATATGTTATATATATTATCTTTATGGCTGCTAAAAAAATATTCTTTCTCTAATGTAATGAGATATAAGTATTTTATAATAATTGCAGCTATTGTATCATATTTTATATCTAAATCCGTGGTGATATTTATCCTGCCTTATACTAGGTTTGAATATTATTTGGGGTCATTATATTTAGAGAGTAAATCATTAATATCTTTCCTGTATGCAGCAATGCAATTAATTATAATTATTATGTTTGCTGACACTTATAAAAATAAATTAGAAAATAACAGTAGTGATAAACTTTTAATTTCTTATAATTTGTTAATATTGCTTTTTATTATTTCAACATCTTCAATTGCGGTACTCTCTGGTCGATATCTATTAATAAATATAATTATGGAGTCGCTTATAGCAGGCGTCTTAATTCGATATAATATAGTTTTTTTTATCCTCTACTTCATGGTTTCGTTTAGTAAAGTTTTACCTTGGATATTAAATTATATTTAGTTATTAAGCTGAAATTTAAGCGCTTAAATTTATATTTTGGCTTTCTTATTAATATGATTTTCTTAAACCGAAACTTGTGACTAGCATTTTAAATGTTACTAGCGTTGGAATATTTATAGCGAAAAAGTCTCTTAAAAAGTAAGTTTGAACTCGTTTGTCTGAGATGACCTTACAGGTTGTTAGCTTTGATTTAACTTAAATTAGGATGGCGCGAGACGGTGGCAAATTATCTATCCGTATCCATCCAAAGTAAAAAAATAGAGAAAATAAATGAAAAAAATAGTCGCATTTCTGGGTGAAAATTATTGGAACGAAGGTGAGTTTTATCATGCAAAACCAACCTCAGCGGCATTTTTACAGCAAGTCACTGAGGATGCGGATTTGCTTGTATTGGCCCCCGTAACTGGTAATACATTGCCAGCAAACGAAGCAAGCAGCCATGTGCATAAACAAAACTTTGTTGCTTTTCCTTATTATTCATCTACCAAAAATTTCATTGTCAAAAGCCTAACCCAGAAAAATTTCTTAAAAGAATTTATAAAAAAATGCGACTTTGTCATTAACAATGATAATCATCAAATATTTTGGATAAGAACGCCATCAATTGGCGCAGTAATTTTTGGAATGAGAGTTCTTAAGTATAATAAAATATTAATTAATCATATGTGTGCTGATGCATCTAACACCTGGAAAGATAAAAAATATAGTCTCATTGAGAAAATATTTGGTTTTATTACGTCCAGATTGATTTTAGCAATGCTAAAAAAAATATGTTCCTCTCCTTATACAATCAATTTATGTACAGGGGATGCTTTAGAAGAATTTAGTAAAAAAGCTAATCCTGAGAATACACATCAATTTGTCGACATTATGATTAAAGATGTGGTCTCAGAAATAAATAATTCTGAAGTTCCTCTGGAAGAGAATAAACAAATACTGAATATACTCTTTGTTGGACGTATCGTCGAAGATAAAGGTATCTTTGAATTAATTAATGCTGTGGCAAAAAAACCAAATTTATTTCATTTAACTATAGTTGGTGATGGGCCAGATTTAGCTAAATGTAAGAATATGATCGCACTAAAAAAGGTAAATAATATAATATTCACAGGTCAGCTTGCGCATTCTGAAATATCAGAGGCATACAATCATTCTGATGTAACTATCGTTCCATCTAACAATTATTACGAAGGATTTCCAAGGGTTATTATGGAGTCTTGGTATCATGGTAAACCTGTAATTGTCTCTGATGTTGGCGGTATTAAGGCCTTTGTGAAAAATGAGACTAATGGATTGATAATTGATAGAGGTTCCTCGGATTCTATTTTTAATGCTTTAAATCGTCTTTATTCGGACCAGGAACTATATGATAGATTGAAGGCAGGGGCTTTTAATATGAAAAAAATTTGCACTCAACGCTATTGGGTTTCAATTGTCAGAGAAGCAATTAAAGAAAAGGTTAATTGATCATAATGAAGAGTAAATTAGGTTTATTATATGCATGGTTTATTTTTACTCTTACTTTCTTTTTGCCAGATCAAAAGTTGATCATGCGATTCCGTGGTTGGCTATATTCATTTGCTATGCCAAGCTGTGGGAGTAATTTCCAGGTCTCAAATAATACAAAAATTTTGGGTATAGATAAATTATTTGTTGGTAATGATGTTTTTCTCGCAACCGGTTGTGTTATTAATACTGGTGGTGAGATTCATTTAAAGAATGGCGTACTCATTGGCATAAATTCAGTTGTAGTTGCAGGAAATCATACAATGTTGAATGGCTCTTATCGCTTTGGTATTCGGCAATTGAAACCGATCGTAATCGGGGCCGGGAGTTGGATTGGAGCAAATGTTACAATTACAGCCGGTTCAACTGTTCCTGAGTCAAGTGTAGTGGCAGCTAACTCAGTTTATTTATCTTCAAATGATGTAGCAGGAGTTTATGCAGGGGTCCCTGCAAAATTAATAAAATCGTCGCACGATGTACACAAAAACGGCAACAATATATAATACTTTGAATGAATTACATTCATATGCTAAAGTTCAAATAAATCTATTTTTTACGAAAAAAATCATTTCAGGTCATAATTAATTATCACACGAGCTTATATTGACATGTCATTTTCTGGATTACAAAGCGCGTGTTTTGGTAAGGTTGTTTTATAAATAAAATATTACCTTAAAAACTATTATTTTTTAGGTTTAAAATTGTTAATATGATTTAAAGATAGTAGGCCGGTCAAATGACCATTTTTTAATTATATCGGGATATTAAAAATTTAATTTGGTGAGATTATATGCAACCTTTAGTTTCTATTATAATGCCAGCCTATAATTGTTCGAATACGATTAAAAAAAGTATTGAGTCTATATTGGCGCAATCTTATACTAATTGGGAATTATTAATAACTGACGATAACTCTACTGATGATACAATTTCAATCATAACCACCTATGCTCGAAAGGATAAAAGAATAAAGTATTGGATTATGAAGGATAATAGTGGTGCTGGCGTAGCAAGAAATAATTCAATCTCTTATGCAGAGGGCAGATTTATAGCCTTTTTAGATAGCGACGATCTTTGGCATCCTGAAAAACTTAGCAGGCAAATTTTGTTTATGCTTGAAAATAATCATGCATTGACCTATACCGCTTATCAGAAAATTGATAATAACAACAATTTAAAGTCTGTTATTTCACCTCAATCAAAAGTCAACTATTCAGAGTTGCTTAAATCCAACATAATTGGATGTTTAACGGCAGTTTATGATGCATCTCTCTTAGGCAAGGTTTACATGCCAACGATTCGTAAGAGACAAGATATGGCATTATGGCTACTTATACTACAGAAAATAAATTTTGCCTGGGGTTTGAATGAGGTTTTAGCTTATTATAGGGAAGGGCATGATTCTCTTTCATCAAACAAAATTAAAATTTTGAAGACTCAATGGGAATTTTACCGAAAATACTTGCAGTTTAATATTTTCCAATCAATCTATTATTTTTCTTTTTATGTAGTAAAAGCCATAAAAAAACATCATAAAAATTAATGGGTTATGGTTCGTGTAGAGGTTGTCAATTTTCAGTCTGAGGCGATGATAAGGCCTGTGATTATTAGATAGAATGGTATATATTCACTGACTGTCCGTTATACGATCAAATCACTCATTAAGTGATGACCACACCTGACAGGAGTACATAATGTCCAAGCAACAGATCGGCGTCGTCGGTATGGCAGTAATGGGGCGCAACCTGGCGCTCAACATCGAAAGCCGTGGTTATACCGTCTCCGTTTTCAACCGCTCCCGTGAAAAGACCGAAGAGGTTATCGCCGAGAACCCGGGTAAGAAACTGGTTCCTTACTACACGGTGCAGGAGTTTGTTGAGTCTCTTGAAACGCCGCGTCGCATCCTGTTAATGGTGAAAGCGGGCGCAGGTACTGACAGCGCCATTGATTCCCTGAAACCGTATCTGGACAAAGGTGACATCATCATTGATGGTGGTAACACCTTCTTCCAGGACACCATTCGTCGTAATCGTGAGCTGTCTGAAGAAGGCTTCAACTTTATCGGTACTGGCGTATCCGGTGGTGAAGAGGGTGCGCTCAAAGGGCCGTCAATCATGCCTGGCGGTCAAAAGGATGCTTACGAACTGGTAGCACCAATCCTTACCAAAATCGCTGCCGTTGCGGAAGATGGCGAACCTTGCGTGACATATATCGGTCCGGATGGTGCAGGGCACTATGTGAAGATGGTACACAACGGTATCGAATACGGCGACATGCAGCTGATCGCAGAAGCTTACGCTCTGCTGAAAGGTGGCCTCAACCTGTCTAACGATGAGCTGGCTTCTATTTTCACCGAGTGGAATGAAGGCGAGCTGAGCAGCTATCTGATCGACATCACCAAAGATATCTTCACTAAGAAAGATGAAGAGGGCAAATATCTGGTTGATGTGATTCTGGATGAAGCAGCCAACAAAGGTACCGGTAAGTGGACCAGCCAGAGTTCGCTGGATCTGGGCGAGCCGCTGTCGCTGATCACTGAGTCTGTGTTTGCACGCTATATTTCGTCTCTCAAAGAGCAGCGTGTTGCCGCATCTAAAGTGCTGAGTGGCCCACAGGCGAAACCGGCTGCTGATAAAGCTGAGTTCGTTGAGAAAGTTCGTCGTGCGCTCTATCTGGGCAAAATTGTTTCTTACGCTCAAGGCTTCTCACAGCTTCGCGCCGCGTCTGATGAGCACAACTGGGATCTCAACTACGGCGAGATTGCGAAGATCTTCCGTGCGGGCTGTATCATTCGTGCCCAGTTCCTACAGAAGATCACTGATGCTTATGCCGAAAATGCGGGTATCGCTAACTTGCTGTTAGCGCCTTACTTCAAGCAGATTGCTGACGACTATCAGCAAGCGCTGCGTGATGTTGTGGCGTATGCAGTTCAGAATGGTATCCCCGTGCCGACCTTCTCCGCTGCTGTTGCCTATTATGACAGCTATCGTTCCGCTGTTTTGCCTGCCAACCTGATTCAGGCGCAGCGTGACTACTTTGGTGCGCATACTTACAAACGTACTGATAAAGACGGTGTGTTCCACACCGAGTGGCTGGATTAATCTGATTTAGACCACTGTTAGAATAAAGCCCGGGGAAATAATAGCCCGGGCTTTTTTGCTTGCATTCCTTAATTTACACGCTCGTTTCTTAATAATTATAAGAAAAACCTTAGTGTTACTCGGTATTGTGTATGTACGCTCAAAAATGCCCCACTTGACAGCCTATAAGCTCAGGGGTTAAAAACTCTCACAGCTAATGGGTATCGCGGTGGCTGTATAGTCATCTCCCTCCACATTTAAACTCACAAAAGTTGCTCTCTAATGAAAATAACAATTTCTGGTACAGGCTACGTTGGTTTATCAAATGGGATTTTGATTGCTCAAAATCATGAGGTCGTGGCATTAGATATTGTCCCGGCTAAAGTGGACATGTTAAATCAGAAAAAGTCGCCTATTATCGATAAAGAGATCCAGCAATATTTGGCTGAGAAGGATCTGAATTTTCGCGCCACCACAGATAAGCAAGAAGCCTACCGTGATGCTGACTATGTCATCATTGCAACCCCGACAGACTACGATCCTAAAACCAATTACTTCAACACCTCATCGGTGGAAAGCGTGATTCGGGACGTGCTTGAGATTAACCCTTCGGCAGTAATGATTATTAAATCAACCATTCCGGTTGGTTTTACCGAAGCGATTAAGCAAGAGCTGAACGCTGATAACATAATCTTCTCCCCAGAATTCTTACGCGAAGGCAGGGCGCTTTATGATAACCTGCATCCGTCGCGTATTGTTATCGGCGAGCGTTCTGAGCGCGCCGAACGTTTTGCGGCACTGCTGCAAGAAGGAGCCATCAAGAAAGATGTGCCGGTCCTGTTTACCGATTCGACAGAAGCCGAAGCGATTAAACTTTTTGCCAATACCTATCTGGCGATGCGCGTTGCATACTTTAACGAACTGGACAGCTATGCCGAAAGCTTAGGCCTCAATACACGGCAGATTATCGAGGGTGTTTGCCTGGATCCGCGTATCGGCAGCCACTATAACAATCCTTCCTTTGGCTATGGCGGCTATTGCTTGCCGAAAGATACCAAGCAGTTGTTGGCGAACTACCAATCCGTACCAAACAATATCATCTCTGCTATCGTGGATGCTAACCGCACTCGTAAAGACTTTATCGCCGATTCTATCCTGACGCGTAAGCCGAAGGTCGTCGGCATCTATCGCCTCATTATGAAAAGCGGATCTGATAACTTCCGTGCCTCTTCCATTCAGGGGATCATGAAACGTATCAAAGCAAAGGGTGTAGAGGTTATCGTTTATGAGCCGGTAATGGCGGAAGATGAGTTCTTCCACTCACGCGTAGTGCGCGATCTGGCTGCGTTCAAAAAAGAAGCGGATGTTATTGTTTCTAACCGTATGGCTGATGAACTGTCAGACGTGGTAGAGAAAGTGTATACGCGCGATTTATTTGGTGGCGATTAAACGATTTATAGTAAAGGGCATTTGTTTCGCCTGCTTCAAACCCTGGCCTCCAGAGGACAGGGTTTACATTTGATGTTATCACCCCCACGAGTTTCTCCCTGGATTCCCCTTCCTTAACATAAAACCCTTAGTTTTTGGCGCTAAATCATTAAGCTAATCCAGCGGTTAGCTGTAATCGTGAGCATGCAAATAATTGCGATGATTCTTAGCGCTCCCATTGCTGAAAAGGTATACCGTAAGCGCAATATTTGGCTTCATCGTCATCTCAAATGGCCTATGCATTCAGTGGAAATATGAATAGAACCGACTATAATGGCGCAGCATTGGTAACCCTTCACACACCTTAATTTTAGTGACATTACACAGAGACAATGTCCTGTTCAAAGGCTCTTATCATAACGATGTGATTATGTGTGCCAGACTGGGATAGAAGGTCTTTGGATGTAGTAGGATTTGCACAGAGTGAATCCCTCTGATGGCGGGGCGATACATGCTTCAGGCGTAAGTCTGGCAGTGAAAAATGTAACAGGTGTCTGCTGCAACTATAAAGTTCTGGTATGCTACCTTAGCAGAACAAAAGTTACACAAATGGTTGATAATCAATCTAAATTGTCGCTTGTATCTGCTAATGATACCAGGGACAATGGAGCAAATTTTTGGCTTATGCGCGGTCGGGAACGTTCGTTTCAGCCGGGTTCTCTGTTCAGGATACAAATCAGTGCACTGGTAGCTGTCAAGCCAGGGGCGGTAGCGTGCCTTTTGTTCTCTTTGCATACTGTTCATTTAATGATGTAGAAAATGTATGAGTTTAATAAAAAACAGTGTTTACAATCTGGCAGGGTTCGCGATCCCAACCTTGATCGCAGTGCCTGCATTAGGTTTTTTGGCTCGCGCAATTGGTGTGGAGGCTTTTGGTATTTTCACGCTTGCTTTTGCCATCGTAGGTTATGCCAGTATTTTTGATGCAGGGTTGAGCAGGGCGGTGATAAGAGAGATTTCGATGTTCCGTGAGGACATGCGAGAGCAGCAATATATTATTTCTACTGCAGGTATCGTCGTTTTTGTATTGGGGCTGTTGGCCGCCTTTCTGCTGTTGTTAAGCATCCCTCATCTTAGCAGCTTGTTAAAAATTTCAGCGGACATGGCTTCTGAAGCACGCAGTTGTTTTTTAATGCTTGCGCTTATTATCCCTGTTTACCTTCTAAACCAGGTATGGCTAGCCTGGCTTGAGGGGCATGAAAACTTTATTAATATCAACGTCCAGCGTTCAATCAGTAACTCAGCCATTGCCGGATTGCCTGCGCTGTGCTGTATGTTTACGCCGTCGCTGACATCGGCGATCGCTGGCCTGGTGATTGGTCGTTTAATTTCTTTTTTGATCACTCTGGTGATTTGCCGGAAGATTATTTTCAGCAGCGGTATTCATTTCAATCGTGCCACTTTCTCCCGTCTCATCCGCTTTGGTGGATGGCTAACTGTGAGTAACATCATCAGTCCAATGATGGTGTATTTCGACCGCTTTGTGGTCTCTAACCTGCTCGGTGCCAATAAAATAGCTTATTACACTGCGCCTTCAGAAGGCGTAGGACGCTTGTTAAATATACCTGCGGCACTTGCCAGGGCACTGTTCCCGAAACTCAGTTATGCTCAGGATAGTGGGGAACGAGCGAGACTCGAAAAACAAAGCTTTTTGCTGATGTCCGTTGCTTGCATTCCCATCGTAGTTATCTGTCTGCTTTTTGCTAAGCCGTTAATGACGTTGTGGATGGGGGCCGATGTAGGCGAGCATTCTGCCGTCATTTTGCAGGTGCTTATTATTGGTTTTTATTTTAACGCCATCGCGCAAATTCCTTACTCCCTTATTCAGGCGGCCGGACTGGCGAAATTCACGGCGTTTATTCATCTTATTGAAGTGGTTCCTTATCTCGTTGTTTTATATTTCTTAACGCTACACTTTGGCTTACTGGGTACAGCAATCGCATGGACAGGACGCGTGGCGATTGATGCATTGCTGTTAAATATTGTTGCAAAGAAAACCAGCAGACATAACAGTTAATATTATGAATTCTACATCAGCAGCAATTATTGTAACGTATAATCCAGATATCACCATACTGGATGAATTTATTGAAGTTTTGCTCCCTCAGGTGACTCAGGTTCTGATTATTGATAATAGCGAACCCGCCAAAGTTCTTGATTATCCAGGTGTTGAAGTTATTCGATTAAACGATAACATCGGCATTGCCGCGGCTCAGAATATTGGGGTGCAAAAGGCCATTGATAGAGGTTATGATTTTGTTTTTACTTTCGATCAGGATTCGCGTATTGCCAGCACGTTTTGTCGCGATATGATTGAAGAGTATCAATGTTATGAACAGCAATATCCCATTGCCTGCCTGGGGCCAGTCATCAATCAGCAGTCGCAAAACAAAGGGTTGATTGAGAAAGATTTTATTATTTCTTCAGGTGCGCTTTTTCCCCTTCAGGCATTTAAAGATGTCGGATTGTTCAAAAGCGAATGGTTTATCGACATGATTGATGTTGAATGGAGCTATCGGGCACGAACTAAAGGGCTACTTTCTTTTGAGTCGACACGTGTGTTGATGCATCACAATATTGGTGAAAATGATTATCCCAGATTATTCAATCGGGAAGTACGAATTGGTTCGCCAGTAAGGCAATATTACCTGGTACGTAACTGGATCTTTTCCCTCAAATCCGAGAGTTTTACTACAAAATACAAGTTCTACGTTCTTACGCTGCTTTTGAAAAAAATCCCTCTCTTTGCGCTACTGGCTCCGCGGAAAACACGTATTAAATTTATTATACAGGGGCTGTTGGATGGCATTATGGGCAAAGGAGGGAAGTACTCATCGTGAATGAGGCTTCTGGATTTATGACTCAGAATATTACTGTTGATGTGATCCTCGCCGCCCATAATGGCGCGAAATATATTCAGGAACAGATTGATTCAATTTTGAATCAAACGCATACCGCACTTCGGGTTATTGTTACTGATGATGGTTCTGAAGATAATACGGTCAGCATTGTTAACGATATTGCGTTACGAGACCCTCGAGTCTCATGCTATGTGTGCTCAGATGCGAAAGGTGTAGTGCAAAACTTTAATAATGGTATTCGTCATAGCAGGGCGGAGTATATTTTTTTCTGTGATCAGGATGACGTTTGGGAAAGCAATAAAATTGCCCTGATGCTCACAGAGATCCGTCAGCACGAGTGGGTAGAAGGTCAAAAAGTCCCGTGCCTGGGGTTCTCGAACTTGCGAGTGGTCGATGAAAACCTCAGCGTTCTTGACGAAGACTTTTACCGCTTCTCACATTTAAACCCGCGTCATAATCTGGCGCTGGGTTACTTGACCTGGCGCTCATCGGTATATGGCTGTACTACGATAATGAACTCCGCACTGTTGAAGGTGGCTGGTCTGGTTCCCGATAATATCGCCATGCACGATCACTGGTATGCTTTCCACGCCGCGCGCGCGGGAAATGTGTTTTATCTGGCGGAAAAGCTGGTCAACTATCGCCAGCATTCGGCTAACGTAGTGGGCGCGCACCAGCGCGGTTTCTCAGCACGTATTAAACGGGTCCGTAAAACACTATCTGGCATTCAGCGTTCGGTTATTTCGGCAAGAATGATGCTGGCTCTGCTGACCTTTAACGATATGCATCGCAGGATACCGTTAGCGCAAAGAATCGCTTTTTTAAAAGAGAATGTGATGCCTTATAATAAAGAGCGTCCTGCCTACAGCATGATCTTTTCAATACTTTGGTTGATTAATGGATAAGCTAATTGTTCTTTCAGGCGTCAATATGGTAGAAGGCGGAATTTTAACCGTTTACCGGACCATGATTGCCACCTTTAGCCGATTTTCTGGCGTCAAACTCATCTGTCTGGTACACGATACTGCACTGTTTCAAGAGTTTACCGGCTTGCCGAATGTTGAATTTCGCGAGTACAAAGAGATCAAAACCAGCTGGTTTAAACGTCTGAAATTTGAATTCCTGACTAGTTACAGGTTAAGCCAGGAGATCAAACCTGACGCATGGATTTGCCTGCATGATATGTCCGCACGGGTGGCAACGCCTGCTCAGTTTGTCTATTGCCATAATCCTTCACCGTTTTATCAGTCCAGCGCTGTTGATTTAAAATATGACCGTACATTTTACCTTTTTACAAAGTTTTATCGATTCCTGTACGGTATTAATATAAAAGCGAACCGCTATGTAATTGTTCAGCAACAGTGGATCGCCCGCTATTTTCAGAAAACCTACGGCGTCAACAATATGATGGTGGCGCGGCCTGTAGCTGAAATGAATAAACAGGGTAATGTCACCAGAGAGACTACGCATCGCACTGGTGTAAACACGTTGCTTTATCCTGCTTTTCCGCGAACATTTAAGAATTTTAGCGTGCTGGTCGAGGCGATGGACAGGCTTAAACAGCATCATCCATCCGTTTACGAACAGATTGAGATCCTACTGACCTTTGATAAAGGAATGACCCGGTTTGGCGATTTCATTATTGAAGAATGTGAGAAACGCCAGCTCAACAACATTCGTTTTATTGGTTTGCAAAGCAAACAGCGCCTTGACGAAATGTATCGCCACGACGCTGATGCCCTAATATTCCCCTCTAAGCTTGAAACGTGGGGGCTTCCGCTGTCTGAAGCGAAAGCGTTTAATGTGCCGATCCTTTCGGCCGATCTCCCTTATGCTCACGAGACGATAGGGGATTACGATAAGGTTGCTTTTTTTGAACCGGATAACGCCACGCAGTTGGCAGAGAAGCTGACTGCCTTCTGCGAGGGGAAAAATATTTTTGCTCCTGCCACTTTTGTAGACGATCCGGCGTTTCTGACCAGCCAAAGCTGGGATGCGTTAGCGAATAATATTCTTAAATCTTTGGACGTAAAATAATGAGTTCTTCTGTGAAGGTAGGTATTGCGGTTGTAACTTATAATGGTGGAAAGGTGTGGGAGCAGGCTGCTCTTGCCATCCATCAGAACTGTCAGCCGGGTACAGACGTTTTAGTGGTCGATTCTCAAAGCCGTGATAATACACAGCAGGTTGCCAGACAATATGGTTTTACCGTGCATGAGATTGCTCAAAGTGAGTTTAATCACGGTGGCACGCGTAACGTGGCCATGGATATTTTCCGTGACAAAGACTATGTCGTTCTGCTTACGCAGGATGCCATTCTTGCCAGTAATGATGCGGTTGCTAAGCTGGTTAGTTATATGGTTGAAAATGACCTTAGTGCGGCCTACGGTAAACAATTACCCCACCTGGACGCTAATGCTGTCGCGGCACATGCGCGTTACTTCAACTATGGCGATCGTTCACTCGTTAATCAGCAGCAGGATATTCCGTTGCGCGGGATTAAAACAGTCTTCATGTCGAATTCATTTTCAGCGTACAAGGTGGCTGACTTTCAGCGCCTTGGCGGCTTCCCAACCGACACTATCTTGTGTGAAGATATGTACTTTGCCGCTAAAGCTATACAGCAACATTTAAAAACCGGTTACTGTGCAGATGCAGCGGCGCGCCATTCTCACAACTACTCTACCATTGAAGAGTTCAAGCGTTATTTTGATATCGGCGTGTTTCATTATGATCAACCCTGGATCCAAAAAGAGTTTAACGGCGTCTCCTCAGAAGGGAGCAAGTTTATAAAATCAGAAGTTAGCTATTTAATTAAACATAATCCATTATTATTGCCTAAAGCGTTTGCTAATAATGCTGCAAAATTACTTGGCTATAAACTTGGTTTGAAATACAAATCTCTGCCGTTTTCGCTTGTAAAAAAGATGAGCATGCACAGACGGTACTGGGATAGCAGCGCTTACAACAGGTGAGTATAATGAGTAATAGTGTTCGTCATTTTATACCTAAATACCTTTTTGCATTAATGGATTTTGGTATTTATATTGCGTGCTTATTTGTGGCAATGTGGTTAACGAAGCACTTTTTTGGGGGCGATCTTTCTCCGTTTTTACCGCAGGAAGATTATAATTTCCGTGTGCTTTCACATTTTGTATTGGGCTTTATTGCTGTCGCCTGGTTTGGGATACGTTTACGACATTATACCTACCGCAAGCCTTTCTGGAATGAACTCAAAGAAATACTACGTACTATTGTTATTTTTGCGATAATTGACCTGGCAATGGTGGCATTTTCGAAATGGCATTTTTCCCGCTATCTTTGGGGATTTACATGGCTTGGTATTTTTATTCTGATCCCGGTCGGGAGAAAGCTCATCAAGCTGCTGCTCAATAAACTGGGCATGTGGAAGAAAAAGACCATCATCCTTGGCGGTGGCATCAATGCTTATGATGCCTATCAGGCGTTGATGAGCGAGAAGAACCTGGGCTACGACATCCAGTATTTTTATTCTATCAATGGTCATGATGTGCCCATTAACGGAGACATCAAAGTGCTGAGCGCCGAGGAGGAAATTTACCGCCTCGATGATTATAAAAACATCCAGTATATACTCGCTTTTGACGAAAGCGATGCTCAGCAGCTGGAAAGATGGCTTAAAAACCTGACCAAGAAAAAATGCCGCTCAATTTCTGTCATTCCGACCATTCGTGGTGTACCTCTGTACGGTACGGATATGGCGTTTATCTTCAGTCATGAAGTTCTGCTGCTGCGGGTAAATAACAACCTTGCTAAACGCAGTTCTCGCTTTGTTAAGCGGACGTTTGATATCGTGGTTTCTACGCTATTGCTCATCATACTTTCGCCGCTATTTATCTATCTCAGCCTACAAGTCAAAAAAGATGGTGGCTATGCAATTTACGGTCATGAACGGGTAGGGCGACGAGGCCGTCTGTTCAAATGCCTGAAGTTTCGTTCAATGGTAATGAATTCTCAGGAAGTCTTGCAGAACTTGCTGGAAAACGATCCGGCTGCACGGGCGGAATGGGATAAAGACTTTAAGCTGCGTGATGATCCACGTATTACCCCTATCGGTAAGTTTATCCGCCGCACCAGTCTGGATGAACTTCCACAGCTGTTTAACGTATTAAAAGGTGAGATGAGCCTTGTAGGTCCGCGACCGGTTATTGCCGAAGAACTGTTGCGTTACTGTGACGATGCGGACTACTACCGTATGGCAAAACCAGGTATGACGGGGCTGTGGCAGGTCAGCGGGCGAAATGACGTTGATTATGAAAAGCGCGTCTACTTTGATTCGTGGTACGTCAAGAACTGGTCTTTGTGGAATGATATCGTAATATTATTCAAAACTGTCAGCGTCGTTCTGAAACGCGACGGCGCCTACTAAAAGTACGAAAGGAATGATGATGAAAGTTATTGACACCAAAATCGCGGGTGTAAAGATTATCGAACCCCGCGTTTTTGAAGATGCGCGTGGTTTTTTTCTGGAAACCTTTAATGCCCAGCGCTACAAGGAAATGCTGAATATCGATCTTGATTTTATTCAGGATAACCATTCACGCTCCGTTAAGAATGTTCTGCGCGGCCTGCATCTGCAAACCAATAATCCACAAGGCAAGCTGGTTCGCGTGGTGCAGGGTGAAGTGCTGGATGTAGCCGTCGACATTCGTAAAGACTCCCCGACCTTCGGCGTCTGGGAATCGGTGATCCTTAGCCAAAGCAACAAAAAGCAGTTCTGGATCCCGCCGGGACTGGCCCACGGCTTTGTCGTTCTCTCTGATACCGTCGATTTCGAATACAAATGTACGAACTATTACGATCCGCAAAGTGAGAAATGTATTCTGTGGAATGATACCGATCTGAATATCGACTGGCAGGTCACCGATCCTATTCTGTCTGAGAAAGATATGAAAGGAATGACTTTCAAAGAATACGTTGCTCAACTTTAAATAATTAAGACATAAAGGTCCATTTGATGAAAATTCTGGTAACGGGTGGCGCGGGTTTTATTGGTTCTGCAGTAGTTCGCCACATCATTGAGAATACGGCTGACTCTGTTGTTAATGTCGATAAGCTAACATACGCCGGTAATCTTGAGTCGCTGGAAAGTGTAGCGAACAGCGAGCGCTACGCTTTTGAAAAAGCAGATATCTGCGATAAAGCCGCCATGGAGCATATTTTTGCCGAGCACCAGCCTGATTTAGTCATGCATCTGGCGGCAGAAAGCCATGTGGATCGCTCCATCACCGGGCCTGCAGATTTTATCGAAACCAACGTGGTAGGTACGTATACGCTGTTGGAAGCAGCTCGAGCTTACTGGAATCAACTTGATGCAGCACGCAAAGGTGCGTTCCGTTTCCATCATATTTCTACTGATGAAGTTTACGGTGATTTGCCGCATCCGGACGAATGGACCAGCAGCGAAGCGCTACCGCTTTTCACCGAGACTACCGCTTACGCACCAAGTAGCCCGTATTCTGCGTCCAAAGCCTCCAGCGATCATCTCGTGCGTGCCTGGAAACGCACTTACGGGTTGCCTACCATCGTGACCAACTGCTCCAACAATTACGGCCCGTTCCATTTCCCGGAAAAACTGATCCCGCTGGTGATCCTGAACGCCCTGGAAGGCAAGCCGCTGCCGATTTATGGCAAAGGCGATCAGATCCGCGACTGGCTATACGTTGAAGATCACGCCCGTGCACTTTATTGCGTGCTGACCCAGGGTAAACCGGGTGAGACCTATAATATTGGCGGTCATAACGAGAAGAAAAATATCGAAGTGGTGCATACCATTTGCGATCTGCTTAGTGAACTCGCGCCGTCCACAACGTCTTATCGTGATCTGATTACCTGGGTAGCAGACCGTCCGGGTCATGATCGTCGTTATGCGATTGACGCCGATAAAATTCATCGTGAGTTAGGCTGGGCACCACAGGAAAGCTTTGAAACGGGCATCCGTAAAACGGTGCAGTGGTATCTGGACAATCAGACATGGGTAAGCAACGTCAAAAGCGGTGCTTATGCGAACTGGATCGATCAGAACTATAAGGATCGCGCGTAATGAACATTCTTTTGTTCGGTAAGAGTGGTCAGGTAGGCTGGGAGCTTCAGCGCGCGCTGGCTCCGCTGGGTAATCTGACGGCGCTGGATTTTAATTCCTCAGATTTTTGCGGCGATTTCACCAACCCTGAAGGTGTTGCTGAAACGGTACGTCGCTTGCAGCCGGATGTGATTGTCAACGCGGCGGCACATACCGCCGTGGATAAAGCGGAATCGGAACCCGATCTGGCTTATCTGCTGAACGCACAGAGCGTTGAAGCTATCGCTCGTGAGGCGCAGAAGCTGGGGGCCTGGGTCGTTCACTACTCTACCGATTATGTTTTCCCAGGTGATGGTGAAACGCCGTGGAAAGAGACGGATGCGACCGGGCCGCTTAATGTGTATGGCGAAACGAAGCTTGCTGGTGAGCAGGTGTTGCAACAGCATTGCGACAAGCATCTGATTTTTCGTACCAGTTGGGTATATGCCGGGAAGGGCAATAACTTTGCGAAAACCATGCTGAACCTGGCAAAAACACGCGACACGCTTTCTATTATCAGTGACCAGTTTGGTGCGCCGACCGGCGCAGAATTGCTGGCCGACTGTACCGCTCATGCTATTCGAACCGCGTTGGTGAAGCCTGAAGTCGCGGGCCTTTATCATCTTGTAGCTTCTGGCATGACTACCTGGGCTGACTATGCAGAGCTGGTTTTTGCAAAAGCGCGTCAGGCGGGTATTGAGCTTGCGGTACAGGACATCAAGAAAGTGCCTACCAGTGCTTATCCGACCCCGGCTCGTCGCCCGAGTAACTCACGCCTGTCGACAGAAAAATTCCAGAGCACGTTTAATCTGCAATTGCCACAGTGGCAGGTTGGCGTTGAAAGAATGCTGGAAGAACTGTTTACGGCCGCCGCTGTTTAATCGCTGCGCTTTGATACAAGAACATTAGAGATAATATAATGACAACTCGTAAAGGTATTATTCTGGCTGGTGGTTCGGGCACGCGTCTTTACCCGGTCACCATGGCAGTAAGTAAGCAACTGCTGCCAATCTATGACAAACCGATGATTTACTACCCGTTGACCACGCTGATGCTGGCTGGTATTCGCGATATTCTGATTATCAGTACACCACAGGACACGCCGCGTTTTGAGCAACTGCTTGGCGATGGCAGTCAGTGGGGCCTGAACCTGCAATATAAAGTGCAGGAAAGCCCGGATGGTTTGGCTCAGGCGTTTATCATTGGTGAAGAGTTTATCGGCACCGACAGCTGTGCTCTGGTACTGGGCGACAATATTTTCTACGGTCATGACCTGCCTAAATTGCTTTCTAATGCCGTGAACCAGGAATCCGGTGCAACAGTATTTGCCTATCACGTTAACGATCCTGAACGCTATGGCGTGGCAGAGTTCGATGAGACTGGCAAAGCGATTTCACTTGAAGAGAAGCCAGCCAAACCGAAGAGCAATTACGCTGTTACCGGTCTGTATTTCTACGACAACGATGTTGTTTCTCTTGCGAAGAACCTGAAGCCGTCAGCGCGTGGCGAACTGGAAATTACCGATATCAACCAGCTTTATCTGGAGCAGGGTAAGCTTTCCGTCGAAATGATGGGACGTGGCTACGCCTGGCTGGATACTGGTACGCACCAGAGCCTGATCGAGGCGAGCAACTTTATTGCCACCATTGAAGAACGGCAGGGGCTGAAAGTAGCCTGCCCGGAAGAGATTGCCTATCGCAAGGGCTTTATTGACGCGGAGCAGGTACGCAAGTTGGCAGCGCCGCTGGCGAAAAACAATTATGGCAAGTACCTGAATAAACTCGTCAGCTAGCAGCAATCGCTACGTTACTCCGGCTTGGTCGGAGTAACGCTTTCGGTTTATGATGGGCAGAAGCATTTCTTTGTTGATATTGCACAGAAGCAATATCTGGAGGAAAGGTGTTTAGAATTTTAATCTACCCCCTGAATACAGCAATAATCCTTACGTTAAGTTTATTTTTCTCTTTACTCAATTTTTCATATTTTTATGAACAGCCGAATGATAAAGGTATCCTTTATTTACTGATCATTGTATTAATGTATTTTTCTCTTGGCGTGATTAGTTTTGGTTTACCGAAGCCCAAAGTTGAAAATTACAGTGGTAATGAAAAGCTCTATTTTTACCTTCTGGGCACATCGCTCATGGGCTTTGTCGTTGAGTTTATTGTATGCGGGATTCCTTTACTTATTGAAGGGGGGAGGGATAATTATTCGGGGTTACCCGTACTCCATGTTATTTTTTATTCAATGCTGGTATGTTCTGTAGCTTTCGCCGCTTTATATGCCAATATAAAAGGTTTGTTAGGCTGCCTGGCCTGTCTGTTTGTGATAGCGATTTTATTGCTATCGCGACAAATGATTATGATGGCAAGTATAATGACGGTCGCCTCTTTGGCATTGCGTTATGATATTTCTGCCAGAAGCGTAATAAAAGTTTTATGCTATGGTTTGCTGTTGATACTGGTTTTCGGCATCCTTGGTAATTTGCGTCAACAGCTCTCAGGCGACTACGTTGATGACTATATTTATATGGTTGGTGGTGCAAACGCCAACGGAGCGCTTCTGTGGGAACCTTTTTACTGGGTGTGGTTATATATCGCCAGTCCGATTTATAATCTGCTGCTAAATTTAAATGACTATGACAGCTTCGGTAAAGCCTGTAATTTTGCAATAAGTTTTGGTAGTTGTCGTGGTGACTTTATCAGCAATGTTCTGGTGCCCAACACCATGGTCAAATACATGGGACTAGAAAATTTTGACATCGACTTAGTAATGCAGCATCTGAACGTTGGTACCGGCTATGCAGTTGCTGCACGACTACTGGGGATTGTCGGAGTAATTCTCCTTGTATTCGCGCAGCTATTACTATTTCTGGTCGGTTTGCTGATTACGCCAGGACATATCAGAGCTGCGTTTATTGTCTATTTTTCAACCTTATCGTTTTTTATGCTGTTCGATAACCTGTTTATTAAAGGGGAGTTTTTCTTCGGTTTTATCGTGATATTTATCACGGGCTATCTGACGCGCCCTCCTAAAAACGATATATCTCCTGTTGTATAGTTATTCTTTCGCTGATGCATGCTAATGGCATGAACGCTGGTTCGTTAATTCGAAGCTGCCGCTATAAATAATTTATTAAGTGGAATTTAATAGGATTATCATGATACAAGATAAAAGAGATGTGGTGGTATCAAATAACACAAATAAATCGCCCTCAGATTTGTCCAATGTTATCGCCCAGCTGTGGCGTGGCAAAAAAACTATTATGCTCTTTATTGTCGGTGCGATAATTCTGGCCATTATTTATCTGTTCATCGCAAAAGAGAAGTGGACATCTTCTGCTATCATCACTCGGCCTGATGCGGGGCAAATATTCAGTTATAATAATGCCATGAACATCCTTACGGGATCACAAACGTCCAGTAATTCACAACAAGATGATTTCTTTTTGCGTTTTAGTGCGGCTATTTCCGCCCTCTCTGAGACGTTAGATAACCAGGAAGAACCTGAAAAACTGCTCATCGACCCTACCATCAAAGGGCAGCCAATGCCTTTAAAGGTCAGCTATACGGCTAAAACGGCTGAGGAAGCGCAGCGTAAACTGGCTGAGTATATCCAGAAAGTGGATGATAAAGTCAGCCAGGAAGTTACCTATGACTTAAGTATGAGCATTAATAGTAAGTTTAAAGATCTGAGCACATTGTTGAAAACTCAGGAAAGCGTGGCTAAAGAGAAGAAAGATGAACGTATTGCCATGATTCAGCAGGCATTAACTGTGGCGAAACAAAGTAATATTCAAACGCCACAGCCGAATCAGTCTGACATAATTACTCAGGATTCCATGTTTTTACTGGGTAGTGAAGCTCTCGAAACCATGGTTAAAAATGAAGCTCAACGTCCGTTAAACTTTAATGATGAGTTTTATCGTAATCGTGAGCAGTATATTTCATTGAGTGGCCTGAAAGAGCAGAAATTTGATCTTCATGCCTATCGTTATGTTATGAAACCGACATTGCCCATTCATCGTGACAGTCCCAAGAAAGCACTCGTGCTTTTACTTGCTATTATGATTGGATGGATAGTGGGATCAGTAACTGTTCTGGGCCGCAGCGCTCTGAAACAAAAGTAAACGTTATGCGCATAAAAAAGCCTGCAGGCAAATGTCTGCAGGCTTTTTTCTATCTAAAGGCTGGCAACTCAACGATGCCTTTCCCTTAAATTCTCAATCACCGTCGTCAAATCCAGTTCCTGATCCTGCAACAGTACCAGCAGGTGATACATCAAATCCGACGCCTCGTTAGTCAACTCCTCGCGGTCATGCACCGTGGCGGCCAGCGCGGTTTCCACGCCTTCTTCTCCCACCTTCTGCGCAATACGTTTCGTCCCGCTGGCATACAGTTTCGCCGTATAGGAGCTCGCAGGATCGGCTGTTTTTCTCCCGGCCAGCAGCTGTTCGAGCTGATACAAAAACAGCCACTGATGGCTGGCCTCGCCGAAGCAACTGGAGGTGCCTTTATGGCAGGTCGGTCCGATGGGGTTTACCAGCGCCAGCAGGGTGTCGTTATCGCAGTCGGGGGTAATGCTCACCACATTTAAAAAATGGCCCGAGGTTTCGCCTTTAGTCCATAAGCGCTGCTTCGTGCGTGAGTAAAAGGTGAGCTTGCCGCTCTCTTCAGTCTTCGCCAGCGCATCCTGGTTCATATAGCCCAGCATTAATGCCTCGCCGGACACTGCGTGCTGTACCACCACCGGCAGCAGCCCCTCGGTTTTTTCCCAGTCCAGCGCTGCGCGTTGTTCCTTAGTTAACATACTCGTATCTCCACGCCCTGTGTTACCAGAAACGCTTTTAATTCACCAATATTAATGATTTGTTTGTGGAAGACGGAGGCCGCCAGCGCACCGTCAACGTCAGCATCACGGAAGGCTTCATGGAAGTGTTCCATCGTGCCCGCGCCGCCGGAGGCGATCAGCGGAACGTGACAGACTTCGCGCACTTTTTTTAGCTGTTCGAGATCGTAACCGTTGCGTACGCCGTCCTGGTTCATCATGTTCAGCACGATTTCGCCTGCGCCGCGCTTTTGCACCTCTTGCACCCAGTCGAGGGTTTCCCACTGGGTAATGCGGGTGCGGCTTTCGTCGCCGGTATATTGATTAACATGATATTTACCGGTCTGTTCATCAAACCAGGTATCAATGCCAATCACAATGCACTGGACGCCAAAGCGATCCGCCAGACGGGTGATTAGCTCCGGGTCGGCCAGCGCAGGGGAGTTGATGGAGATTTTATCCGCGCCGAAGGAGAGGATCTGTGCCGCGTCTTCGATGGATTTGATCCCACCCGCCACGCAGAAGGGGATATCAATCACTTCTGCGACGCGTGAAACCCAGCTTTTATCGACCACGCGCCCGTCGCTGGAGGCGGTGATGTCATAAAACACCAGCTCATCCGCGCCTTCTGCCGCGTAGCGCTGGGCCAGCGGCACGATATCACCGATGATCTCATGGTTGCGGAACTGTACGCCTTTCACCACCTGCCCATCGCGCACGTCAAGGCAGGGGATTATCCGTTTTGCCAGCATTCAATGGCCTCCTTCACGGTGAATTTACCTTCCAGCAGCGCGCGTCCGACAATCACACCTCGCACGCCGGTGCCGCGTAATGCGGCAATATCATTAATATCGCCAATGCCGCCGGAGGACTGAAACGCCACCTGCGGGTAACGCGCACAAACTTCTTCGTACAATGAGACGTTCGAGCCTGCCAGCGTACCGTCGCGGGAGATATCAGTACACAAGACATGTTTTAATCCTGCCGGCAGATAGGTCTCTACCAGCGCTTCAAGGGAGACACCAGAATCTTCCTGCCAGCCGCTGACCGCCACCTGCTTGTTACCCTGCTCATCAATACGCACATCCAGCGCCAGTACCAGCGCGTCCGCGCCAAAGCGTTCAAACCAGCCTTTAACAGTCTCCGGCGATTTGACCGCCGCGGAGCCGACCACCACGCGGGCGACACCCGCCGCCAGTAGCGCTGCCACGTCCTCTTCGCTACGCACGCCGCCGCCAACTTGCACGGGGACAGTGACGCCCGCCACCAGCGTTTTGAGCAGCGAAATCTGGCGCTTCGCCGGATCTTTCGCCCCGGTTAAATCCACCAGATGCAGGACCTCAGCGCCCTGCGCGGCGTAATCCTGTAGCCGGGGCAGCGGATCGCTACCGTAATCACGCTGCTGTGCGTAGTCGCCCTGATGGAGGCGGACGACCGTGCCGTCAATTAAATCCAAAGCCGGAATGATCATCACATCTCCAGGAAATTTTTCAGCAGTTGCGCGCCCGCCGCACCGGAACGCTCCGGATGAAACTGCACGCCGTAGAAATTATCTTTTTGAATGGCGGCGGTAAACGGCTCGCCGTAGTGGCACTGGGCAATAGTCCAGGTATTCACCGGCATGGCGTAGCTGTGCACGAAATAGAACCATTCACCGTCTTCAATGCCGCGAAACAAACGATTGCCCGCCTGCGGATAGATTTGGTTCCAGCCCATATGCGGCAGCGGCAGACCGAAATCGGTCATCTTCGGCACATCCTGATCAATGATATTCAGCAGTTCGACGCCATTACTCTCTTCACTGCGGCTGCCGAGCAGCTGCATGCCCAGGCAAATCCCCAGCACCGGTTGAGTACAGGCTCTGATCAGATCGTACAGTTCACGCTCGCGGATTTGATCCATCGCGGCCTGCGCGGTGCCGACGCCCGGCAGGAATAGCTTGTCGGCGCGAAGCACCACATCCGGATCCCGGCTGACCACTGGCTCATAGCCGTGGCGCAGTATCGCGGACTTAACCGAATTCAGGTTGGCACAGCCGGTATCCAGAATCGCGACGTTCATTACAACACCCCTTTAGAGGAGGGAAGAGTATCGCCTTCAACGCGGATCGCCTGACGCAGCGTGCGGCCAAAGGCTTTAAACAGGCTCTCGACACGGTGGTGATCGTTTTTGCCCTTGGTTTTCAGGTGCAGGGTCACGCCCATGGTGTAGGAGAGTGAGCGGAAGAAGTGCTCGACCATCTCGGTGCTTAAATCACCGACGCGCTGATAGGTAAACTCGGCGCGATACTCCAGATGTGGACGACCAGAAATATCCAGCGCGCAGCGGGCGAGGCATTCGTCCATCGGCAGGACAAAGCCGAAGCGGTTAATGCCGCGCTTGTCGCCGAGCGCCAGTTTCAGCGCTTCGCCGAGCGCCAGACCGGTATCTTCGACGGTGTGGTGATCGTCGATGTATAAATCACCTTTCACCTGTACTTCCATACGAAAGCCGCCGTGGGTGGCGATTTGATCGAGCATATGATCGAAAAAGCCGACGCCAGTGTTCATTTTGCTGCCGCCTTCGCGGTCCAGCCAGACCTTCACGTCGATCTGCGTCTCTTTGGTGCTGCGTTCAACGTGCGCATAACGATCGCGGCGGGTTAGCTGTTCGCTAATCGCCGACCAGTTTAGGGTATCGCGGTTATAAAGCAGCCCGGTGATGCCCATGTTATCCGCCAGCTGAATGTCGGTCGCACGGTCGCCAATCACATAACTTTGCGCCTTATCCATCACGCCATCCGCCAGCCACGCTTCCACCAGCCGGGTTTTCGGCTTGCGGCAGTCACAGTTATCGGCTGGCAGGTGCGGGCAAATCAGCACCTCTTCAAACTGAACGCCCTGCGAAGAGAAAATCTGCATCATCAGATTATGCGGGCCGTCGAAGTCGGCCTGCGGCAGACTGTCAGTACCCAGTCCGTCCTGATTGGTGATCATCACCAGCTTAAATCCGGCTTTCTGGAGTGTTAACAGCGCCGGGATTGCCTCTGACTCGAAGGCCAGTTTGTCGAAACGATCGACCTGAAAATCGCTGGGTGGCTCGGCAATCAGCGTTCCATCGCGATCGATAAACAGATACTTCTGTGTCATACCTTCTCCGCACTTAAGGCGTCAATGACGCGCTGAGACTCTTCCCGGGTGCCGACAGTAATACGCAGGCAACCGCTTAAAGAGGGTTGTTTATTCTGATCACGTAAGATAATGCCCTGATCCCACAAAGATTTAAACACCGCACTCGATGCGGTGATCCGCACCAGAATATAGTTGGTTTCTGACGGAAATACCTGCTCCACGCAGGGGATATTTTGCAGAGCGTCAACCAGATGCTGACGTTCGTCGAGGATCTGTTGCACCCGCTCGCGCATGGCGAGGATACCCGGCGTGCTGAGCGCCTGGGCGGCGATGTCGGCAACCGGCGTGGAAAGCGGATAGGGGGCAATCACTTTCATCAGCAGGTTAATCACCTCTTCATTCGCCAGTGCAAAACCGCAGCGCAGCCCGGCCAGCGCAAAGGCTTTCGACAGGGTGCGCAATATGACCAGGTGCGGATATTCGCTCAGCCAGCCGACCAGCGAGGCCTGCGGGCAAAACTCAATATAGGCTTCGTCGGCGACGACAATTGCCTTGCCGCGCGTCATCTCCAGCAGCACGCGCAGATCCTGGGGATTCACAATTTGCCCGGTCGGATTGTTGGGGCTGCAAACATAAACCACTTTCACGCCGTCCAGCTTGTCAGCGATGCCCTGGAGATCCAACTGCCAGTTTTCCAGTGCCGGAACGGTGCGATACTCCACGCCGATGGTCTCGGCGCTGACGCTGTACATGCCATAGGTCGGCGGACAAAAAAGCACCGCGTCCTGGCCCGGCTCGCAGAAGGCGCGGATCAGCAGTTCAATGGCTTCGTCCGCGCCACGACTGACCAGCACCTGTTGCGGCGTGACGCCAGCGTAGCGCGCGTAGTTTTCAATCACCGCTTTCGGCTGACATTCCGGGTAGCGGTTCAGCGTCTGCGCGGTCAGCTGAAATTCTACCGCTTCAGGATATTCATTGGCATTCAGCCAGACATCGCCTTTACCGCCGAGACGACGGGCGGACTGATAAGGGACCAGCTCACGGACGTTGGCGCGGGCTAATTCTTCAATACTCATGCTTGCTCCTTCAGCGCGTTCATGCGCAACGTGACAGCGTTTTTGTGCGCGGTCAGCCGTTCAGCCGCCGCCAGCGTTTCAATGGTCGACGCCAGCGCTGCGAAACCTTCGCGCGACAGCTCCTGGACGGTCATCCGCTTCTGAAAATCCGCCAGTCCGAGGCTTGAGCAGGTGCGGGTGTAGCCGTAAGTCGGCAAAACGTGGTTGGTGCCAGAGGCGTAGTCGCCTGCGGATTCCGGTGACCAGTCGCCGAGAAACACCGAGCCGGCGCTGGTAATGCTGTCAACCAGATCGCGGGCGTTGCGGGTCTGAATAATCAGGTGCTCCGGGCCGTACTGGTTGGAGATGGCAACGCACTGGGCTAAATCCTGTGCCACGATCAGGCGGCTGGCGGAGAGCGCCTGACGAGCGGTGTCCGCGCGTGGCAGGGTGGTGAGTTGACGTTCAACGGCCTGCGCTACACGACTCGCCATGCCGGCATCCGGCGTCAGCAGGATCACCTGCGAGTCAGGGCCGTGTTCGGCCTGCGAAAGCAGGTCGGAGGCGACGAAATCCGGGGTTGCGCCGCTGTCGGCAATTACCAGCACTTCAGAGGGACCGGCTGGCATATCGATAGCCGCGCCGTCCAGACGTTGACTGACCTGGCGTTTGGCTTCAGTAACAAACGCGTTGCCGGGGCCAAATATTTTGTTCACTTTAGGTACGGATTCAGTGCCGAACGCCAGCGCCGCGATGGCTTGCGCGCCACCCACGTTGAAGATGTTCTGCACGCCGCACAGTTGCGCCGCGTAAAGAATTTCGTCGGCAATCGGCGGCGGGGAACACAGTACGACGTTATTACATCCCGCGATGCGTGCCGGGGTCGCCAGCATCAGCACGGTAGAGAACAGGGGCGCTGAACCGCCGGGAATATACAGCCCCACGGAATCTACCGGGCGCGTGACTTGCTGACAGCGCACGCCGGGCAGCGTTTCGACATCCACGGCGGGAAGGATCTGCGCATTGTGGAAGGTGGTGATGTTCTTCACGGCAACTGCCATCGCCTGTTTGATGTCATCACTCAGACGATCGCTGGCGTCGACGATTTCCTGCGCAGTTACTTTCAGCGCTTTTACGTCGGTTTTATCGAATCTGGCGCTGTAGTCGCGTAGCGCGTCGTCGCCCCGGGTTTTAACGTTGTCGAGGATCTCCGCGACCGTGCGGGTAATGCTGTCGGATGCGGAAATCGCCGGACGCATCAGCAGTTCACGCTGCTGCTGCGGGGTACTGCTGTTCCAGTCGATGATGGTGTTAAAGCTCATGTGATTACCCTGTCTGTTTATGCTGAACGCCAGTCTTTGCGCCTGCCTGCCGGGTGGCGCTTTGCTTACCCGGCCTACGGATGGATTATCCGTCTACTAATGAAATGCCAGTTGTTATGGATTAACGTTTTGCCTGCCTGTTGTAGGCCCGGTAAGCGCAGCGCCACCGGGCACGTATGCCGCAGCCCGCTTACTCCATCATCTTCTCAATCGGCAGCACCAGAATCGAGCTGGCCCCCAGCGCCTTCAGTTTTTCCATCGTTTCCCAGAACAGGGTTTCACTGCTCACCATGTGCATTGCCACGCGCTGCTGATCGCCCGCCAGCGGCAGTATGGTCGGACGTTCCGCGCCCGGCAGCAGGGCGACCACTTCTTCCAGACGCTCAGTCGGCGCGTGCATCATGATGTATTTCGATTCACGAGCCTGGATCACGCCCTGAATACGGGTCAGCAGCTTGTCAATCAACTGCTGTTTGCCTTCTTCCATCTCGCCGTCGCGCTGGATCAGGCAGGCTTTCGAACGGTAAATCACCTCGACTTCACGCAGGCCGTTCGCTTCAAGCGTCGCGCCGGTTGAGACCAGATCGCAAATCGCATCCGCCAGACCTGCGCGTGGAGCCACTTCAACGGAGCCGTTCAACAGACAGGATTTAAAGGCAATGCCTTTCTGATCAAGATAACGTTTCAGGAGGTGCGGATACGAGGTCGCAATACGTTTACCGTCCAGCATCGCCGGGCCATCCCAGACTTCATCGGCCGGGGTCGCCAGCGACAGGCGGCAGCCGCCAAAATCAAGACGGCGCAGGGTAAAGTAACGCGGATCTTCGCCCTGGGCGCGACGGGTCAGCAGTTCCTCTTCCAGCACGTTCTCGCCGATAATCCCGAGGTCCACCACGCCATCCATCACCAGCCCCGGGATGTCGTCATCACGCACGCGCAGAATATCGATGGGCATATTTTCCGCCAGCGCAATCAGACGCTGAGTATGCAGGTTAATTTTAATGCCGCTGCGGGCCAGTAATTCGCGTGAATCATCGCTAAGACGGCCTGATTTCTGAATAGCTATGCGTAAACGGGTGTTATCTAACATTCTGTGGTCCTCATTATCCTGTCTGAATTCTGTCCAAAAAAAAGCCCCCGGAAGGCGATCTTCCGGGGGCTTTTTCTTGCGTTCATGCACCACTGGAAGATCTGAATGTCTTCCAGCACACATCGCCTGAAAGACTATTCAGGATGATGGTGATGATGGTGGTGTTTAAATTGAACGCTGATCATAGTAATTCCGATGAATGCTTATTCATGTGTTGCTTTAAACCTAAACCAGTTTACCCGTCGATGGCAAGCCATTTTTTTGATCTTTAACTCATTTCATATTCACCCACTGAATTGTCAGTTTCGTCAGGGTGGCGTAGCCTTATCAATAACAGGTCACGTTAAGGAGATAAGCCGTGAAAAAGATCGCAATTGTCGGTTTAGGATGGCTGGGGATGCCGCTGGCGCTTTCACTCACGGCGCGAGGATGGCAGATCGCCGGCAGTAAAACCACGTCCGATGGGGTTGAGGCCGCGCGGATGTGCGGGATCGACAGTTATCTGCTGCGTCTGGAGCCGGAACTGGTCTGCGAGACCGACGATCTTGACGCGTTAATGAACGTCGACGCGCTGGTGATCACGCTGCCCGCCCGCCGTAGCGGACCGGGGGAAGACTTCTATTTCCAGGCGGTACAGGAAATCGTCGACAGTGCGCTGGCATACCAGGTAAAGCGAATTATTTTCACCAGTTCCACATCAGTGTACGGTAACGCCTCCGGGATAATAAAGGAGAACGCACCGCGCGAGCCTGTCACCGCCAGCGGTCGGGTGATTAAGGAGCTGGAAGACTGGTTGCACCATCTGCCGGGAACCTCCGTCGATATCGTGCGTCTCGCCGGACTGGTTGGGCCGGGGCGTCATCCGGGACGTTTCTTTGCCGGTAAAACCGCACCGGACGGGCAGCAGGGCGTTAATCTGGTTCATCTGGAAGACGTTGTTGCCGCCATTACGTTACTGCTTCAGACACCTAAAGGCGGGCATATTTATAATATCTGCGCGCCGCAGCATCCGTCCCGCGCGGTGTTTTATCCGCAGATGGCCCGGCAACTGGGGCTGGAGCCACCAGTATTCACCTCGGGTGCTGAAGAGAATAAAGGAAAACTGATTGATGGCAGCCGGATTTGTCACGAACTGGGCTTTGACTATCAGTTCCCCGATCCGCTGGTTATGCCGATGGAGTAGGGTGTTTTTAGCAAATAATGCTATTAATACTTTTAATAATGCCGCCAGTGCTTAAAAATCAGGCAGTTAATGGCCGTTAATTTATGATCTGCCTCGCATTCTCTTGTCAGGCCGCCTTTCTTTAGGGCAAAATACGCCGCCTGCAAAAAATGAAACTAACCGACGTTAAACGCGTCGGTTATTTTTTTGCATAAAGACACTCATTCAATACCAAGAGGCCGGGCTTCGTACCGGATAGATATTTACTAAAAACCGACAGTTGTTGTCGCTGAGGAATCCAGAAAATGGGGCAATTTTTTGTTTACGCGACGGCATTCGCCGAAAAGGGGAATGACCATGTCGCATAACGTTACTCCAAACACCTCTCGCGTGGAATTGCGTAAAACGCTTACGCTGATTCCGGTTGTTATGATGGGTCTTGCCTATATGCAGCCGATGACGCTGTTCGATACGTTCGGCATTGTCTCTGGTTTGACGGATGGTCATGTGGCGACGGCGTATGCCTTCGCGCTGGTGGCGATCCTCTTTACGGCGCTGAGCTACGGTAAACTGGTACGCCGTTTCCCGTCCGCTGGCTCCGCTTACACCTATGCCCAGAAATCCATTAGCCCGGTGGTTGGCTTTATGGTTGGCTGGTCGTCGCTGCTGGACTATCTGTTCATGCCGATGATCAACATTCTGCTGGCAAAAATCTATTTTGAAGCGCTGGTGCCGTCCGTGCCGTCGTGGATTTTCGTTGTCGCGCTGGTGGCCTTTATGACCATCTCTAACCTGCGCAGCATCAAGACCGTTGCCAACTTCAATACCCTGATCGTGATCCTGCAAATGGGTATCGTGGCGGTAATTGTCGGATTGATCATTTATGGTGTCGATCACGGTGAAGGCGCGGGGACGCTGACCAGCACCCGTCCATTCTGGTCTGAAGGCGCACATGTCGTGCCGATGATCACCGGAGCAACCATTCTCTGCTTCTCGTTCCTGGGCTTCGACGGTATTTCTTCACTGTCTGAAGAGACCAAAGACGCCGAGCGCGTGATCCCGAGAGCGATTTTCCTCACCGCGCTGATCGGTGGGCTGGTATTTATCGTTGCTTCTTACTTCCTGCAACTGTACTTCCCGGACATCTCTCGCTTTAAAGATCCGGATGCCTCCCAGCCGGAAATCATGCTGTACGTGGCGGGTAAAACCTTCCAGTGGGGCGTACTGATTTTCTCCAGCGTAACCGTACTGGCTTCCGGCATGGCAGCGCACGCGGGCGTGTCGCGTCTGATGTACGTGATGGGCCGTGACGGCGTGTTCCCGAGCCGCTTCTTTGGTTATGTGCATCCGAAATGGCGTACCCCGGCATGGAACGTGCTGCTGGTTGGCGCGATTGCGCTGCTGGCGATTAAATTCGACCTGGTTACCGCAACGGCGCTGATTAACTTCGGTGCGCTGGTGGCGTTTACCTTCGTTAACCTGTCGGTGATTTCCCAGTTCTGGATCCGTGAAAAGCGCAATAAAACGCTGAAGGACCATTTCAACTATCTGATCCTGCCGGTGTGTGGTGCACTGACCGTGGGCGCGCTGTGGATTAACCTCGAAGAAAGCTCGATGATCCTCGGCCTGATTTGGGGCGCTATTGGTCTGGTTTACCTGGCCTGTGTGACCCGCGTGTTCCGCAGCCCGGTCCCGCAGTACGAAGATATCGCCTGATAATTGAGGCGTAATGCCGGGTGGCGGCTTCGCCTTACCCGGCCTTGTATTATCCTTTCTGAGCAGAGAGAGCCGGCCAGTTCTCACTGCCATGCAGTCCGCATGCCGGACCCGGCCTCAGGCTCAAAGCCTGTTTTGTAGATCTATGCAGCGGACTGCCCTTCTCCACAGGTGACAAACCGGACAGTATCATGGACCGGTTTTCCCGGTAATCCGCATTCACAAGGTTGGTCTCACTATGGAACAGGAACTGCATTTTATTGGTATCGATGTCTCTAAAGCGAAGCTGGATGTTGATGTGCTGCGGCCCGATGGCCGTCACCGCAGTAAAAAGTTTGCCAACACCCCGAAGGGCCACGATGAGCTGGTCCGCTGGCTGAACAGCCATCAGGCTGCGCCTGCACATATCTGTATGGAAGCCACCAGTACGTACATGGAAGACGCCGCCGCGCATCTCAGCGATGCGGGGTTCACGGTATCGATCATCAATCCCGCCCGCGGTAAAGCCTTCGCACAGAGCGAGGGACTGCGCAGCAAAACGGACGCCGTCGACGCCCGGATGCTGGCAGAGTTCTGCCGCCAGAAGCGGCCTGCTGCATGGCAGGCGCCTCATCCGGTTGAACGGGCGCTGCGGGCACTGGTGCTGCGCCATCAGTCGCTGACGGACATGCACACCCAGGAGCTTAACCGGCTGGAGACAGCGCGGGACGTTCAGATGCCGAGTATTGACGCGCATCTTCTGTGGCTTGATGCCGAACTGAAACGTCTTGAAAAACAGATAAAGGACCTGACGGATGATGACCCGGATATGAAGCACCGCAGGAAGCTGCTGGAAAGTATCCCGGGTATCGGGGAAAAGACGTCAGCGGTGCTGCTGGCGTACATCGGTCTGGAAAACCGGTTCGGCGGAGCGAGACAGTTCGCGGCCTTTGCGGGACTGACGCCCCGCCATCATGAATCAGGGAGCAGCGTGCGCGGCGCAGGGCGGATGAGTAAGGCGGGCCATGTGTCGCTTCGCAGGGCGCTGTACATGCCGGCGATGGTGGCAGTAAGCAAAACGACCTGGGGGCGGGCGTTCCGTGACCGTCTGGCAGCTAACGGCAAACGGGGAAAAGTCATCATCGGGGCGATGATGCGTAAACTGGCGCAGGTGGCATACGGTGTGCTGAAATCGGGCGAGTCGTTCGACGCGTCCAGGCATGTACCGGTAGCGGCTTAACCGGGTCGTGAAAGGAAAAAACAGCGCCTGACGGCGCTGTGGTTGTCATGCCTGTAATCCGGGAAACCGGAAGCTAAAAAAACTTGCGGGCTATAACAGTATCTACAGACGACCATAACCCGTAGGCCCGCGCAAGCGCAGCGCCGCCGGGCAACGTGGCACAATCCCCCGAAACCGGAGACCTCGTTCTCCGGTTTTTTTATCGCCTTCCCTCATGTAGGCCCGTGCAAGCGCAGCGCCGCCGGGCACAGCGGCCCCCTGAAGCTGGAGACTTCATTCTCCGGTTTTTTTATGACTTATAACTCATGGTTATGGTTTAGAGACTTTGGTTATTGGTTTGCGCCGGACGGGTCAGGAATAATTTACCGACTGATATTTTCCGGATTACGTATTTCCTATGTTACAGATGATATTGAGCGGCCTGTTTTGCGGTGCGCTGTTAGGTTTTGTGATGCAACGCGGACGTTTCTGCCTGACGGGTGGCTTCCGCGATATGTACATCGCCAAAAATAACCGTATGTTCTATGCCCTGCTGATTGCGATCTGTATTCAGAGCGTCGGCGTGTTTGCTCTGATCCAGACGGGCGTATTGCACTACGACGCGGGTACATTCCCGTGGCTCGGCACCGTGGTGGGCGGTTTTGTATTTGGCCTCGGCATTGTTTACGCGGGCGGCTGCGCCACCGGCACCTGGTATCGGGCGGGAGAAGGACTTATTGGTAGCTGGATCGCGCTGGTGACTTACATGGTGATGAGTGCGGTGATGCGCTCGCCGCACGCCGCCGGGCTGAATCAGTTCCTGAAAACACAAAGCACCGCGCACAACTCTATTGCCGGGACGCTGAATATCTCCGTCTGGCCACTGATTGCTCTGCTGCTGGTAGTCACTCTCTGGCTGGTGCTGAAAGAGTTGCGTAAACCGAAGCTGAAGGTCGCGACGTTGCCGCCGCGCCGTACGGGTCTGGCGCATCTGCTGTTCGAAAAGCGCTGGCATCCGTTCTTCACCGCAACCCTGATTGGACTGATTGCGCTGCTGGCATGGCCGCTCAGCGAAGCCACCGGGCGCATGTTCGGTTTAGGCATCACCTCGCCAACCGCCAATATCCTGCAATTTCTGGTTGCGGGTGACAGTAAGTTCCTTAACTGGGGCGTATTCCTGGTGCTGGGGATTTTCCTCGGATCGTTTATTGCCGCGAAGGCCAGCCGTGAGTTCCGCGTGCGTGCCGCCGATGTTGGCACCACGCTGCGCAGCGCCTCCGGCGGCGTGCTGATGGGCTTCGGGGCCAGCATCGCCGGCGGCTGCTCTATCGGTAACGGACTGGTGATGACCGCCATGCTCACCTGGCAGGGCTGGATTGGCCTGGCTTTTATGATCCTCGGTGTCTGGACGGCGTCCTGGTTCCTGTATGTACGTCCGCAGCGTAAAGCGAAACTCGCCGCTGCGGCAGCTTAATTGATTGACTGGAGTAGAAATGGCGATTAAAAAACTCGACGTGGTGACGCAGGTTTGCCCGTTCCCGCTGATTGAAGCGAAAGCGGCGCTGGCAGAAATGCACAGCGGTGATGAACTGGTGATCGACTTTGACTGTACCCAGGCGACGGAAGCGATCCCCCAATGGGCCGCAGAAGAGGGGCACAGCATCACCGACTATCAGCAGGTCGGCGATGCAGCCTGGTCGATTACCGTTAAGAAAGCCTGAGTTTGACCGGCGCGGGGGACGGTTTACACCGTCTCCTGCGCGTACTGATACAACGCTTTTAGCAGCGCCTGCTTCTCACTGTTTCCCTCATACTGCCCCCACAACGCTTCCAGCTCCTGCGCATAAGCCTGTAAAAACTCAGGCGTGAAGATATTGCGGCGGTGCTGTAGCCAGCGCTGTTGTTCGGCTTCATCCAGCGTGCCGGGGAAATTACGCGCCCGGTAATTAAACAGCAGACGTTCAATGCGCTTATCGGCAAAGGTAATATCCAGCGCCGGCAGATTGCGCGGGTCGGTTTCCAGCACGATTTTCATCGCCGCGCGATCGGCGTCGCTGAAAAAGCCGTTATAGAGTTGCGTATCGACATTCTCCGACGGCACAAACGGCTCGGCGTCAGCAAAAATGGCCACCACTTTTTCGCGCACCTGCGGGTTTTCACGCAGGATTTTCAGGTTATCGAGACAGCGCTGGCGGTTGATCCCCAGACGGTCAGCGTCTTCCGGGCGCAGCGTATTCTGCTGCGCCAGTACCGGGCATTTATTCAGATGCACCAGCTTGACCGGTACCGGCAGCGCATCGCCCAGATCGGCTTTCGCGGTATAAAGCCGTTCACGCAGGGCGTCGGCATCCAGGTCCAGCAGCACGGAGACGTCTTCCGCGAGGTCGACCATAATCACCGCATTGCGGTTTTCCGGATGCCACGCCAGCGGGGCGACCAGGCTGGTATTGCCGCGCCAGGCACCGAACATCCCGGAGACATGCACCAGCGGTTTCATCTGCGGCACGTCTATCAGCGTCATCAGCTTATTTTTACCGCGATACGTATAGAGATAGTCAAACAGGCGCGGCTGTCTGGTTTTCAGCAGCTTCGCCATGGCAATCGTCGCGTAAACATCTGCCATCGCATCGTGGGCGTTACTGTGCTCAATACCGTTGGCTTTGGTCAGATGTTCCAGACGGAAACTCGGCAAGCCCTCATCGTTTTCCGGCCAGTTAATGCCTTCCGGGCGCAGGGCGTAGCAGGCGCGCATCGCGTCCAGCAGATCCCAGCGCGAGTTGTCATGCTGCCAGCTCCAGGCGTAGGGATCGTAAAAGTTGCGATAAAAAATATTGCGCGTGACTTCATCGTCAAAACGCACGTTGTTATAGCCCACCACGCAGGTTTTCGGCACGGTAAACAGATCGTGAATGCGGCGCGCAAAGGTGGCTTCGTTATCGCCTTTCGCCAGCGCTTCCTGCGGGGTGATGCCGGTAATCATCACCGCTTCCGGCTGCGGAAGGTAATCATCAGCGGGCTTGCAGTAGAACACCTCAGGCTCCCCGGTCACTGTAAAATCAGCATCGGTGCGGATGGCGGCGAACTGAGCAGGCCGGTCCAGCGCCGGGCTGGTACCGAAGGTTTCGTAATCGTGAAATAAAAATCCTGGCTGATGCGGCGTATCTTGCATAGGTATGATTAATCCGTGATGGGCTGCGAGGGAGACTCACCGGTATGGTAAACGATTTAGTCAGCCATCGTAAGCGTCAGTGCCGGGTTTCTGTCCGTGATGGATGTCATATTTTCTTGCACTTTAACCGGGCACGTTTTCAGGATCTCCCGTAAAAAGGACGGCGAATTATAGAATGAGGATATGCTGTTGAAACGCCGTCTGTTTATTGCTGTTTCTTTACTCGCTTCGGGTATTTCTTCCGCGCTGGCTGCCGATACCTTTGCCGTATCGCCGCAGCCGCCTGCCGTGCAGGCGGGAGCCTGGGTACTAATGGATTACACCACCGGTCAAATTCTGACCGCCGGGAACGAACATCAGCAGCGTAACCCCGCCAGCCTGACCAAACTGATGACCGGTTATGTCATTGACCGGGCCATCGATAGCCACCGTATCAGTGCAGAGGACGTTGTGACCGTTGGCAAAGATGCGTGGGCGAAGGGGAATCCGGTGTTTGACGGTTCGTCGCTGATGTTTCTTAAACCTGGCGATCGCTTAACCGTACACGATCTGAGCCGGGGGCTGATTGTCGATTCCGGTAACGATGCCTGCGTGGCGCTGGCGGATTATGTCGCCGGGGGCCAGCCGCAATTTGTGAAGATGATGAATAACTATGTTCAGAAACTCAATCTGCGTGATACCCATTTTGAAACGGTCCACGGCCTTGATGCGCCGGGTCAGCACAGTTCGGCTTACGATCTGGCAGTGCTTTCCCGCGCCATTATTCACGGCGAGCCGGAGTTTTATCACATGTACAGTGAGAAAAGCCTGACGTGGAACGGCATTACTCAGCAGAACCGTAACGGGTTGTTATGGGATAAAACGCTGAAAATCGACGGTCTGAAAACCGGTCACACGTCGGGCGCCGGGTTTAACCTGATCGCTTCTGCCGTAGAGGGGAATCAGCGGCTGATCGCGGTGATTATGGGCGCGGCCAGTTCGAAAGGCCGTGAAGATGAAGCGCGCAAGCTGCTGGTCTGGGGCCAGCAGAACTATGCCACCGTGCAGATCCTGACCAGGGGTAAATCCATTGGCAACGAGCGCATCTGGTACGGTGATAAAGAAAACGTCGCCGTTGGTCCGGATCGTGATTTCTGGATGGCACTGCCGAAAACGGAAATTGAGCATATCAAGGCCCGGTACGTGCTGAATGGCAAAGAGCTGGATGCGCCGATTGCCGCTCATCAATCTGTCGGCGAAATCGAACTCTACGATCGCGATAAGGTCGTCGCCAGGATGCCGCTCACTACCCTGGACAGCGTTGAGAAAGGCGGTCTGTTTTCGCGCCTGAGCGATTATCTGCATCACAAATCCTGATTTTCAGCGCCCTCCATCGGGGGCGCTTTTTGCATCTCCTCCCTTCAGCAGACATACTCAATCCATCGGCTTCATCATCGTCATCCAACGGGAGGCAACATGGATTATCACATTGAACAGGCTGACGCGCGCCACGTCGCGGGTTTTCACCTCGTCGGACCCTGGGAGAAAACGGTTAAGCAGGGCTTTGAGCAACTGGTGCTGTGGGTTGATACTCAGCACATCCAGCCGCAGGAGTGGCTGGCGATTTATTATGATAATCCGGATGACACGCCCGCCGAAAAATTGCGTTGTGCGACGGTGGTGAGGGTGGAAGAGGGCTTTACCGTTGGCGAAAACAGTCCAGGCGTGATCCTCACCGAGATTGAGGGCGGACAGTACGCCATCGCCAGCGCGCGGGTCGACAATCATGATTTTGCCACCCCGTGGCGTGAGTTCTTTGAGAGTTTGTCGCAGGATGACAATTACCAGATTGCCCCTCGTCCCTGTCTTGAAATTTACCTGAATGACGGTAATGCAGACGGCTACTGGGATATTGATATGTATATCCCGCTCGCGGATGCATAAGAAAATCGCCTTATTGAGTGAAAGGGAATTCGCACAGAGGGGATGCTTATGGCCGGGAAAAAACGGTACAATTGCGCTTTTGAACGAGTGGTCGGAGAGCGGGTTTGCGCGCTGATAAGTCCTTAAGTCCCTTTGAGATCCGTTTGTATCGTCACTACCGGATAGTGCACGGTGTCCGTATCGCGCTGGCGTTTATTCTTACCTTTTTACTGGTAAGACTGTTTGATATCCCGGAAGGGACGTGGCCGCTCATCACCCTGGTGGTGATCATGGGACCCATTTCGTTCTGGGGTAACGTGGTGCCGCGCGCATTTGAGCGTATCGGCGGCACGATCCTCGGCTCGGCGCTGGGGCTGGTGGCCCTCCAGCTTGAGCGCTATTCGCTACCCATTATGCTGATCTGGTGTGCGGCAGCGATGTTTTTATGCGCCTGGTTGACGCTCGGCAGGCGGCCTTATCAGGCGCTACTGATCGGCATTACTCTGGCGGTGGTCGTGGGATCGCCGGCGGGGGACATGCATACCGCGCTGTGGCGAAGCGGCGATGTGATCTTCGGTTCTCTACTGGCAATGCTCTTTACCGGCATCTGGCCGCAGCGGGCGTTTTTACACTGGCGCATTCAGATGGCGAACTATGTCACCACGTTTAACCGGCTTTATCAGGCCGGGTTTTCGCCCAACCTGGTTGAGCGTCCGCGTCTCGAAAAGCGCCAGCAAAACGTGCTTAATGACGTGGTAAAAATGCGCGGCTTGATTACCCCCGCCAGCAAAGAAACCCACATCCAGAAGTCGATTTTTGAAGCCATCCAGACCATTAACCGCAATCTGGTGTGTATCCTGGAGTTGCAAATCAACGCCTTCTGGGCTTCGCGTGCCAGCCATTTCATCATGCTTAACGCGCATACTCTGCGCGAAACCCAGCAGATGACCCAGCAAACGTTGCTGACCATCGCTCATGCATTGTACGAAGGCAATCCCCAGCCGATCCTCGCCAATAGCGAAAAGCTCAATGAGATTGTTGCCGAGCTTCGTCAGCTTATCAAAGAGTATGAGGGGGATGATCTGGTCGAAACACCGATGCACGGTTACGTGTGGCTAAGTATGGAACTGGCGCGGCAACTGGAGCTGCTATCGCATCTGATCTGCCGGGCGCTGCGCAAATAAACTGCAAACGGCGGCGGTTTTGCGCCAGGTGTTTCGATTCAGCCCCATTTAGCGGTATGATAAGAACAAAGTAAAAATGATTGTCTTCAGCGATGGCTCTCAGTAGTGTTTACCCTATGGCTGTCGCATTAACGAATCCGAATCTCAATTATCAGAGGTATAGCAATGGAAACCACCAAGCCTTCATTTCAGGACGTACTGGAGTTTGTTCGTTTGTTCCGTCGTAAAAACAAACTGCAGCGTGAAATCCAGGACGTTGAGAAAAAGATCCGTGATAACCAGAAGCGCGTACTGCTGCTCGACAACCTCAGCGACTACATCAAGCCGGGGATGAGCGTAGAAGCGATTCAGGGCATTATCGCCAACATGAAAAGCGACTATGAAGATCGCGTGGATGACTACATCATCAAAAATGCGGAAATCTCCAAAGAACGCCGCGAAATTTCTAAAAAGCTAAAGGTGATGGGCGAGCTGAAAGTTCACGAAGCTGAACCGAAAGCCGAGTAATACTAACTGGCGGTGGGCCAGGCGCTCACCGCCACGCTTCTTTGTGCCAGCCCTGGCTCAGAAACAGTCAATGATAGTCGAAACAAATTCTTGCCACGTCCGGCATTCACTGGCCTTTTTCAGATTGGGCGGCTCCAGTAGCAGTACGATCAGGTTATCAAAAATATCGTAAAACAGCGCGCGTTCAGCCTGATTGATGGAAAACAGCAGCACGACGTTGACCATATTGTTGCCCCACGGAAACGTCTTCTCGCTAATCACTACGCATAGCCCGGTTTTGGTCGCGTTCATTTTCATCGAATGTGGAACGGCGATATTGCCAAAGGTGGTGGAGTAACTGCGTTCACGTTCGAAAACATCCTCAACAAACGTGGCGTCGACATAGCCGTGACGATGCAGGGCATCGGCCATAAAGGGGATCGCCTCGTTTTCATCCGTCAGCGGCGGATTATAAAAGAACAGATTTTCATTGGAGATCAGCTGCAAATTCTCCAGTAGCCGGGCGCGTTTCTTTTTCTGTCTTACCCGCTCCATTTTATACTGCAGCGCGGAAATATCCCGGTCGGTGAGGAACGGATTGATATAGACCCATTCGGTCATGGTTTGCGGGATGCGCAAGGTGGAAATCAGAAAATCAGGCGCAGGCAGGTTTTCAAATTCCTCGTAAGAGGTCACGATGGCGCGAATAATCAGCTGTTGGCCAAACAGGCCGTCAATTTGCGAAATCAGCCGGTTGGTATGGTTGTGATAGTGCGGAACCAGAAGCACACAGCTGACTTTATTCTGCTCGGCGATTTGGTTGCCCAGAATGCTGCCGATATGCAGCGCGATATAGGCGATTTCATGTTCATCGACCGTAAAGCCTGTGGCCTGACGTATTTTTTCTGAAATCGCTACCGCGCATTCGAAAATCAGCGGACAGGAGGTTTTGATATGTTCGGTCAGCGGATTACGCGTCACATGTCCGTGTTGCAGGCGTACTAGCAGGTTTTTAATATGGATGGTGAAGCGGATCAGAAACTGTTTGCTGTCGCCGTCAATGAAATCGTAGCGCTGCATCTCTTTGCGCAGGATGGCTACCAAATCCATGCACTGTTTGCCCGCCAGCGCCTCAATATTGTCGGCGTGGATTTCATCCATGTCGATTCTGATCAAGCTGCTCAGCAGTACGACGGTTAATGCTTCCGCTTCCAGATCGTTATAAACGACCTCAAAATGCCGCTCAATATCATGGATGACTTTACGTGCCAGCGTGGTTTCATGTTCATCGTATTTTCTCTCAGCCGGGATGGAGTATGAGGCCCCGCCAGGATGATAAGTATGATCGTTACGGATACGGTCGATACTGATGACCACATCCAGTACCAGGCTGAGTAGCGCATATTCATTAATAAAATAGTGCCAGGTCTTGCAGGACTCGACCAGAATAGACACTAAATGATCGATATCGTACTGCGGAAAAATCCGGCCAATTTCTGCCAGGCTAAGAATGTTGGCGCTGAATTCGGCGTAAAGCAGGCTGGAAAACATGCGCCGCTTATCCCGTTCCAGGCCTTCGATATCCAGATAATCGTTGGTAACCGTCAGGTACAGATTAAAATCCTTGAGCTTTTTACGCACCAGCAGCAGATCTTTTTTCACCGTCTCATAGCTCACGCACAGAATGTCGCTGAGACCATAGAGATCCGGCAGTTGGCTCGCGGGTTGACGGCTATTAAGCAACTGAGTCAACAGATAATTAACTCGCTCCTCCGGCGTCTGGGGCATATTATGCACATGGCTGGCAAGCACGCGCATGGCGCGTGCTTTATCTATCGCATAGCCGCGATGGGAAGACTGAATAAGCCCTGGCTCGCGGACGTTGATCTCGGCAATATAGTTTTTCACGCTGCGATCGCTGACGGACATGTTTGTCGCCAGTACCTGCGCGGTAAGCGCGTCAGCGCTGTCGAGAAACAGCCGCAGCAGTTTCAGATGCTTACTTTGCATTATCCTTCCTTCTCCTGGCGTTGACTTACTGCACCCCTCACGGAGTCACGTTTACGGCTCATCACCCACAGCCCGCTGATAACCAGCAGCGCGCCGAGGCAGGCCCACACGCCGGGGATCTCATGAAATACTGCCATGCCCAACAGCGTTGCCACCACTGGCTCAACCGAAGCCATCATTGCCGCCTGACTCGCTTCACCCTGGCCGACCGCTCGGGTATAAAGCAGATAGGGCAGAGCGGTGTTCAGCAGGCCGATGACGATGACCCACAACAGCGACTCTGGCGCGGCGCGCAGGATGCTCAGACTATGAGGAATATCTACCATCGCCAGCGCGGCGGCGGCGCCGAACAGCATACTCCAGGCGGTGACGGTTAAGGCGTCAGCGCGCTGCGTCTGTATTTTCGCCAGCACCGCATACAGGGCATACAGTAGCGCAGCGAGCAGGGCAAAACCAACGCCCCGCCAGGAGTAATGCAGCGCAGCGGGAAATAGCCCCGCCGCCAGACTACAGCCGCTAAACGTTAGCGTGAGCGCAAGGAGTTTATGTCGCGTTAGCGGCTCATGCAAAAGCATGGCCGACAGCAGCATCACCATTGCCGGAGAGGTATAGATCAGTACAGCGGTAAGGGAGAGAGAGACTGCCTGCACCGCCAGCACGTAGCATAGCGAGTAAAAAAACAGGCAGCCTGCACCCATTATCGCCAGCCATGGCAACTGCCGCAGTTCGACCCGCATGCCACAGGGGCAACGAAGCGCAACCATACACATTACGCCTGCCGCTATCAGCAGACGCATTGTGCCAATCTCAACCGCATCGAAGCCATAAGCGCTGAGATAGCGCATCACCAGTCCTGAGGTTCCCCAGCAGATCCCGGCAGTCATAGCCAGCAGGGCAGGTTTAGCCACCACAATCAGAGTTCTTCGCCATGGCTGGCGATCACCCGCTGATACCAGCCGTAGCTTTTCTTACGGCTGCGGGCGCCGCTGCCCTGGCCATAATCGTCCAGATCGACGTAGATAAAACCGTAACGTTTACTCATTTCAGAGGATGAGCAACTAACGATATCGATAGGACCCCACGGGAAGTAGCCGATAACGTCCACGCCATCACGAACCGCTTCTTTTACCTGCGCCAGATGCGAACGCATGTAATCAATACGATAATCATCCTGAACTTCGCCGTTCGCCTCTTTTTTGTCGAAAGCGCCAATCCCGTTTTCGGCAATCATGATCGGCACCTGATAGCGATCCCAGTACAAATTCAGCTTGGTGCGCAGCCCGACAGGATCGATACCCCATCCCCAGTCGCTGGCCTGAATATGCGGATTAGCATACGAGGTTTTGCGTTTTAAGGCGCTTTCAGCGTCGCTGATTCGGGTGTAATAGTAGGAGATCGCCATAAAATCGGCGGTATTATGCAGCGCCTCTTCATCGCCGGGATAGAACTGCAGCTGAATGTTATGCTCCTCGAAATAGCGGAAGGCATATCCCGGGTAGCGCCCGCGCAGCAGTACGTCACCATAAAAATATTCCATCTGATTACGGCGCACGGTCGCCAGCACATCTTCCGGCTTGCAGGTGGCAGGGTAGCTTATGCCGTCGGCGAACATCATGCCGATGCGAAACTCGGGGTTAATCCGTCGTGCAATCGCCGTCGCCTTCGCACAGGCCACCATCTCATTATGTACCCCTTGATACTTCGCTTCAGCCAGGTTGGCGACTTTATCCTCCGCAATGCCGAGATGGTTAAAGGATTCATGAACGATCAGATTGATTTGATTAACGATGATCCAGTATTTCACTTTGTGCTGATAGCGGGTAAACACCGTCTCGCAATAGCGGACAAAGAAATCAACCAGCTCACGCGAATACCAGCCGCTATAGGCCGTGGTCAAATGCAGCGGCATCTCATAGTGGGAGAGGGTGATCACTGGCTCCATACCGTTGGCGATGATTTCGTCGATCAGATTGTCATAAAAACGCAGCCCGGCTTCATTAGGCACCTGTTCGTCGCCGTTAGGGTAAATTCGCGACCAGTTAATTGAGGTACGAAATGAATTCATCCCTGTTTCGGCTAATAATTTCAGGTCTTCTTTATAGGTATGGTAAAAATCAATGGCGTTGCGTTTAGGATAAATGCCCTGAGTATCCTGCATCGCGGTCAGAATATCCCCGGTTGTAATTTCTTCATTATATTTTTTATCCAGTGCAACATCGTTACGGAAGAGGTTAATATCCGCCACGCACCAGCCTTTGCCATCTTCTTGCCAGGCACCTTCACATTGGTTAGCAGCAACTGCGCCACCCCATAAAAAATCCTCAGGAAAACCTTCAGGAATACGTTTACTGGTCAAAATGAGTTACTCCTTTTTGTCAGTGGCCCGCAGGCCACATAGATGAGGGACAGAAATCAGGCAGAGGCGGCTTCTGCGGCAACCTGCTGCTTTTCATACATTTTGAAGAAGGGATACCAGATCAGCGTACTCACCGTGGCGACAACGGCCAGCAGGATCAGGCCATTCAGGTCCTGTGAGACGATCCAGGTCGAAATAGGGAACGGGCAATACCACATATCAAACACGGCGGCAGGAATGTTGACGACACCCATACTCAACACGATATAGGTAATCAACGGCAAAATAATACCCTGTAACCATAGCGGTACCATTAATATGGGGTTCCATGCCACTGCGCCGAAAATTACCGGTTCATTAATATTAAAGATGCCGGGCACCAGCGAGGCGGAGCCAAGCGCTTTCAGGCGACGAGATTTAGAGCGTACCAGCATAATCACCAACGGCAGCGTGGCACCGATCCCGCCAATTGCCACCCATCCCGAATAGAGCACTTCCGCCGTAACGATATTTTTTGCAACACCGCCCGCGGCTACGGCCGCCATATTCGCCGTAATACCCGCCAGAAAAATCGGCTTAGTGATCGGGAAAAGCACCCATCCGCTGATCCCCATGGAGTAAAGGAATACGCCGAGGAAAGTAATTAACAGGAACCCCGGCAACGTTTGCGCGAAAGCGGTAATCGGCATGAAAATATTAATCAGGATCTGGTAGAGGTCCAGCTTAAAGATATAAACGGCGAGCCAGCCGGTGGCGGTGACTACCAGAATAGGGATGATGGCATCAAACCATACGCGAACAAAATCCGGAATGGCGCTGTCTTGTTTGAAAAAGGAATATCGTCCGGCGATCCCCATCACAAATGCAACGTAAATCCCGGCAATGATGGCGACAAACATCCCACCAGCTCCGAAATATTTGAATTGCAGGACGGGCACTTCCTGTAGCTTAACAATGATCATAAACAGAGCGATGCCTGACATCCCGGCAATCAGGCGCATTTTATTGATTTTCTTCTTTTCCATATAATTGAATGGAATCAGAAAAGCGATAAACACTGAGATCAGCCCCATCGTATAACTGGATAAGGTCGACAAATTAGGAAACCATGGGAGAAAATTTTTCAGGATCGATAATACGGTGACCAGCGAACCGACCAGTATCATCGGTAACACCTGCATTATGGAGTCTTTAAGGGTCAGTACCCAGACGTTGCGGTTGATCCTGTTCATTGGTGGTGCGAAATGCACTTCCATCCAGTCGATAAATTTCTGCATGTTGGCCAGCCCCGCTTAATCTTTATTTAATTCTGCAAACAGATGGTCGAGCGCCAGGCCGCCATCCAACAGCGAGTAATAGGATTTTTCCATCAAGATGACCTTAATGTTCATCGTCGCCACTTTTTCTTCCAGTTCAGGAATCAAATATTTCAGGTGGGGGCCGACCATCAGGCAATCTATTTCCTGAAGATAGCTTTCAAGTTCAGCCTCGCTGCGGGCAACGACCGTACAATCAAGGCCGCGGCGGGCTGCTTCTTTACGAATATTGGCCGCAAGAAATCCGCTGGATGCCCCTGAGCCGCAGATCAACAAGATATTTAATTTTTTCATTTGCATGTGGACCTTTATAGTAGTGTTTGTCTGTAGGGTAATTTTATTATTGCTATTCCACGTGATGAATCTCAAATACGCAATTTCACTGCTGAAGTGAAAATAATTACCGATGTAAAACGTCGGGAAAATGAGTGAGCTTCATCACAGTAACTATTCAGGTTAATGTCGGCTACAGCGCATTCATGTGATAATGCCGCTGCGTTTCGTTATCAGGTGTCAGATAAACGCGTCCCGCTTCGCCATCAATAAGAGCGTCCAGCCCCTCCCACTCAGCAGGCAAAACTACGACGTCCAGGCCCATTATCGCCGGGATACCCATCGCCCGCGCCAGAATAGCGCTATGGGACAAGGCCGAGCCTTGACGGGTGACAATGGCAGCGATGCGCTGCTTATCAAGCTGCACGGTATCGCTGGGCATTATTTCTTCGGCAAACAGGATCGCTTTACCTGTGGCTAAGGGCGGCGGCGTAAATGAATGGCCGCAGAGAAGGGCGATAAGCCGCCCCGCGACATCCCGCACGTCCGCTGCCCGGGCCTGAAAGTAGGCGTCTTCCATCGCCGCCATTTGCGCGGCAAACTGGTCGCCAGCGCGCTCGACAGCCCAGGCCGCATTGACATGCTGCTGACGAATGGCGTCGCGGATTTCCTGCTGAAAATCGTCATCCTCCAGCATGAGCTGGTGAGCGGAGAATAGCTGCGCGATGGCGTCTCCCTTTTCAGCCCGAACCTTATCTTCCAGCATCTGTAACTGTGATAAGGCGGCGTGACAGGCTTTTTCAAACCGAGTCAGTTCCTGAGCGGGGTCCGCAACGGCTTGCGACGTTACATCAAAGCGAACCGGATGCCAAAACCAGATCGGCGCGAGGGCGATGCCCGGCGAGACGGCGTTACCTGTAAGTATCTGCATGATTTTCTCCTCGCGCAGGTCAGAGGTGCTGGCGAAAAAAGTCGTGCAACGCATTAATAGCCTGCTGTTCATCGTCTCCGCTGGCGACAATGGTTACCGTATCGCCGCATTTCACGTTCAGCCCCATCACAGTGAAAATCTTTTTCAGGCTGGCCTGGGTGTCGCTTTTGGCAATCTGTAGCTCGCAGCGATACTGCATAGCTAAACGAACCAACAATCCTGCCGGGCGGGCGTGAATACCAAGATCGTCACGGATCGTGTATTGAAATTGTTGCATTGAAATATCCTGTCTTTTTGTTATGCCTTACGGTCGGGTAGCAGGGTGAATTCGACTACTCAAGCGCGCTGATGCGTTTATCCAGCATGCGAAAAATTTTCAACAGGTGACGGCTCATTAATAGCTCACTGTTAATCGTCATTAGCGTGTCCTGAGCATGGGTAAATAAGAGTGAGGAAGGGAAACGTTCTCCGTGGATTTCGCTTTGAACAATATCCGTTTGATTGCCGTGCGCGGTTTTTATTTTCTGCTGCGCCTGAATGATTTTTTCGTCTGCCACGTTAAACTGGTTTTTTTCAATGGCGAATAAGGCATCCGTAATAAGCGCCCGGGCATCCCCGGCGTCCATAATAATATTCATTGCCACACTATTGATCTGTTCGCTTTTATCCATCTGTTCTCTCGCTATGCAGTGAATTTCGCCCGGGTTATAACATGACATTGTTGTTCCGGCTGGCGAAACGATACCGTAATACATTGCCTGCCTGCACTTAACCACACGCGTTAACAAAGCAACAAATAAATAATTTCCTGCCGGCAGGGAAAATGGTTACCTGGGCTGTAGTTAATAGCAGTTAAGAAGCGCTGTCTGGCGCGATGCTTATTCTCCCGCGCTGTGTGTTTCTTTCACTCAACTGAACAGCCTGTGATCACCCACATCCCCCTGTTAGCGCCAGGATGGCGATCGCTGTGATCCTGCCGAATTTTTCCTGGCATTCCTTGCAATAACACGCCAGCCAAACGTGACCGCGTTCACTCTTTCATTAGATTGTTGATTTTCTGCGCTGCAATTCATTGACTGAATCAATGTGTTAATTCTATTTATACGTATCACTAATACGTATAAGTGAAGCCTATGAGCAAACGAATTACCCAGCGGGATGTGGCGCGACGGGCAGGGGTATCGCAGGCGACGGTATCCATGACCCTGAACGGCGAGAGCGCAGGCATTCCGCCGGAAACGCTGGCCCGCATTATGGCTGCCGCGCAGGAGTTGGGCTACGTGCCGAACCGCTTTGCCCAGGCGCTGCGCACCAATAAATCGATGACCATCGCCTGCATTGTGCCGGATATCGCCAACCCTTTTTACTCGTCGCTGATGCGCGGCATTCAGTCGGTCACCGACAGCCACGGCTATGACGTCATCGTCGCCAATACCGACGGCACGGAAGAGAAGGAGCGAAATTTCCTCGACTGGTCGGCGCAGGGCAGAGTGGACGGCGTCGTCGGCGTGTTTTTTTGCCTGCGGGCGAAAGATTTCGCGCCTTTTCTGAACGCCGGTATTCCGGTGGTGCGGGTAGAGGCGCAAAAGAAACGCGGCGGCGAGCTGCCGATTGACGACATCTATATCGATAGTCGCGCTGCTGCGCAGGCGATGGTGCGTTATCTGATTGGCAAAGGGCATCGCGCCATCGGCATGATCGCCGGTAGCGGCGGGCCGGAGGCGGTACGCGTTGAGGGCTACCAGCTGGCGATGCAGGAGGCAGGCCTGCCACCGTCGATTGTGATCGAGGAGGATTTTAGTGAGCAGGCGGGCTACCGGGCGACACAGCGTCTGATTGAGGAAGCGCGGCTGCCCGGCGCGATTTTCGCCGCCAACGATTTAATGGCTATCGGCGTGATGCGCGCTGCCCGGGAGGCGCACATTGCGATTCCGGCAGATCTTGCGGTAGCCGGGTTTGATGATATTTCTGCCGCCGGGCTGGTGACGCCGCCCCTGACCACCGTGGCGCAATTTCAGTATCAGATCGGCCTCAGTGCGGGCCGAATATTAATCGAGCGACTGAGCGGCAACCTGGCCGCCGTCGGCACGGCGCAGGAAATGCCATTTCAGTTGATTCAACGTGATTCCGCCTAACGGCAACCTTACCAGGAGAATATCGGTGATGAGTAAATACTGTATGACGCTGGCCGCGACGCTGCTCGTCGCCCATTCGGTACTGCCCGTCGCGGCGCAGGCGCAGGGCGCGGCACCCATTAGCTGGTGGTATGAAACCGCCACGCCTGAAAATAAAAAGCAGTTGCAGCAACTGCTGATCCAGCCGTTCAACGAGGCGCACCCGGAGTACCGCCTGAACATTGATTACCGGGGGGCCGAGCTGGATAAACAGCTGCGCGTGGCGATGCTGTCGCGCCGCGGTCCGGACATCGTTTACACCGCCGGACCCAGCTATGTGGCGACCATTGCCAATGCCGGACAGCTTCTGCCGCTGGACGGTTACGCGGCGAAGCTGGGCTGGAACGATCGTTTGTTGCCGCTGTTCCTTGAGATGGGCAAATACAAAGGCAAACTGTACGCGCTGCCCAAAACCTACGAAACCATGGGCATGTTTTATAACAAGACCCTGTTTGATAAAGAGGGCTGGCAACCGCCGAAAAATATCGCCGAACTGGAAACGCTGGCGGAAGCGATGAAGGCGAAAGGGATCACCCCCTTCGCCGCGGGTAACGCCGACTGGCGCGCGGCGAACGAGCATTACGTCACCCTGGCCCTGAATACGATTGCCGGGCCGGATAATATCTATAAAGCCCTCAATGGTGAATTACCCTGGACGGCAGAGCCGTTTGTGAAAGCCATTACCACCCTGCAACAGTGGTGGCAAAAAGGCTATTTCGGCGCTAACTACTTTTCGCTGACCCAGGAGCAGGCGTTTGCCCAGGTTGCCAGCGGTAAAGCCGGAATCGCGCCGAGCGGCACCTGGAACTTTTCTTATATTCCTACCTATTTCCCGGCCAGCCATAGCGAAGCGGGCTTCGCGCCTTTCCCGACAGGCGAGGGGGTAGACTATCCGGTTTATCCGCTGGGGATTGGGTCCACCTTTTCCATCGCCGCCAGCTCGAAAAATCCTGACGGCGCGGCGGCCGTCATCGACTACGTCTTTAGCGAAAACTTCTACAGCAAAATCAACTCGGTCTGGCAGGGGGAATGGAATACGCCGCTGAAAGATCTCAGTCATGTACAGCTCGACGCAAAAGTGTTGCCGCTGTACACCGAAACGATGAAAAACCTGGCCGGTGCCGTGGCGCAGAACCATTACGGCTATACCTCCTGGACCTTCCTGCCACCGGCGACCGACAGCTATCTGGTCAACGCCATTGAGCAGGTCTGGTTAGGGCAGATGAGCGTTAAGGACTTCCTCACCACCCTGGATGCGACGTATCAGCAGGAGAAAAAGGACGGCAAAGTGCCGACCATTCCTTCCCGTCAGTGATCTTTTATTAAGTCAGGCCATTTACGCCGGTAAATGGCCGCGCAAGGGCGATTGATATGCACAGACTGTATCTGGTTCCGACGTTACTGATTAACGTCGTCATTATTCTGATACCCGCGCTATTGACCATCGCGCTGGCATTTTGCCAGTGGGACGGCATCTCCACGCCGCAGTTTATCGGGCTGGGGAATTTCGTTGCGCTGTTTAATGACGGCGTGTTCTGGTCGGCGCTGAAAAACAATATTATCTGGACGCTGATCTTCCTCACTATTCCCATTGCGATGGGGTTGTTTGCCGCCACCATGCTGCTCCTGGCCCCGCGCGGGCGAACCCTGTTTCAGGTGATCTATTTCCTGCCGATGGTCATTGCCACCGCTATTACCGCGCGGGTGTGGCAATCAATGATTTACAGCCCCGTCACCGGCGTATTCGGTCTGCTGGACCGGTTTGGTCTCTCCGTCAGCAACCCGCTTTCGCTGCCAACGCAGGCGTTGTACGGCGTGGCGACCGTCGATTTATGGCACTGGTGGGGATTCCTCTGCGTGATCTTTTTCGCCGCGCTGCGCCAGGTGCCGCAGGAGCAGATTGAGGCGGCGCGGATTGAAGGTGCCAGCTTCTGGCAGATGATGCGCTATGTCTTACTGCCGGGTATCCGACCAACCATCACGCTGATGATGGTGATGACCGTGATCTGGTCGTTCCTGGTGTTTGATTTTGTCTACATCCTCACTCAGGGCGGTCCGGCATTTTCCAGCGAGGTGCTTTCGACGCTGGCCTATCGCAAAGCCTTTTACGATCTTAACGTCGGACAAGCTGCCGCCGCGGCGCTGGTGATTGGCGTCTTCGGTCTGGTCGCCACCTTCTTCTATATCCGCCTGCAATCAAAGGAAGATGAATCATGAGACTGATCGAAAGCCGGACCACGCTGACACTGACCTACATTTTGCTGGCAATAGGTGCGTTCACGGCGCTGTTTCCGATTGCGCTGCTGGTGCTGAACGCGTTTAAAAGCACGCCTGAAATTACCCAAAGTCCGCTCTCGCTGCCTGAGACGCTGCGCTGGGATAACTTTACCCGCGCCTGGGAAGATGCCCGCTTCGGCCGCACGTTTCTCAACTCGATTCTGCTGTCGGCGACCACCATTATTCTGGTGTGCACCACCTGTTCCGCCGCGGCCTATGTGCTGTCGCGACGGAAAATCAAATCGTGGCGGCTGGTAAGCGGCTATCTGATGGCAACCACTACTGCGCCCATCCAGCTATTTTTATTTCCGCTGTACTTTGTCTTTGCCCGGCTGGATCTGATTAACAACGTCTTCGCCGTCGCGCTGATCTACACCGCCATCTACAGCCCGTTTGCCATCATGCTGCTGCGCACCTATTTCCTCGCCATCCCCAAAGAACTGGAAGAGGCCGCGCTGGTGGATGGCGCAACCCACTGGCAGGTATTCCGCCGGGTAATGCTGCCGATGGTCTCGCCGGGCATCCTCACGGTGGCATTAATCATCGGGCTTTATTCGTGGAATGAATTTTTGATTGCCACCACCTTCCTTCAGGACCAGGAAAACACTACTGCCGTGATCTCCTTTTTCCTGCTGAGCGGGCAGTACAGCTCGGACTGGGGCGAAATTATGGCGGCGGCGTTAATTATTGTCCTGCCGGTAGTGGTGCTGTTCGTGGCGTTACAGCGCCGCTTTATTGAAGGCATGGCGGGCGGCTCGGTAAAAGGCTGATCGCCATTAACAAACAGAGGTATTAACCGTGGCAATTCCTGAGAATTATTCTGAGCGTGTTTATGCGGGCGTGCTGGGCAAGCTGATTGGCGTCTATCTGGGGCGTCCCTTTGAAGGCTGGACCTATCAGCGCATCATGCAGGAGCTGGGGCCGATCAATTATTATGTTCATGAACAGTTGAATCAGCCGCTGGTGGTCACCGACGACGATGTGGCGGGCACGTTTACCTTTATCCGTGCGCTGGAAGATTATGGCATTTCACCTGACCTCAGCGCAGAGCATATCGGCGAGGCCTGGCTTAACTACATCGTCGAACAGCGCGCTATTTTATGGTGGGGCGGGAACGGTAATTCCACTGAACATACGGCGTGGCTGAACCTGAAAAACGGTATCCCCGCGCCGTTAAGCGGCGCCATCGCCACCAACGGCACTGCGGTGGCCGAGCAGATCGGCGCGCAGATCTTTATTGACGGCTGGGCGCTGGTGGCCCCTGGCCAGCCCGCGCTTGCAGCGAAACTCGCCCGCGAGGCGGGCAGCGTCAGCCACGATGGCGAATCGGTGTATGCCGCGATGCTGTGGGCGGCGATGGAGGCCGAAGCCTTTGTTTCCCGCGATATCAACCATCTGCTTGATACCGGCCTGGCGACGATACCTGCGGATTGCCAGATCGCCCGGCTGATTGCCGATATTCGCCGCTGGCATGCGGAAAACCCGCAATGGGAAACCACCCGCCAGCAGATAGAAGATCACTACGGCTACGATAAATATCCCGGTAACTGTCATGTTATGCCGAACCATGCGCTGATGATCATGACGCTACTTTACGCACCGGATGACTTTCACCTCGCCATGACCATTGTCAACACCTCTGGCTGGGACACCGACTGTAACGCGGGTAACGTTGGCTGCCTGCTGGGGATCATGCTCGGTCTGGAGGGGATCGACGGCGGCCCTGACTGGCGCGGTCCGCTGGCAGATCGGATGCTGATTTCGTCGGCGGACGGCGGTTTTTCCATCAACGATGCGGTACGTATTAGCGACTATCTGGTGGATCTCGGACGCCAGCTGGCCGGTCAGCCGCCCGCGCCCGCGGCGAAAGAGGGCGCGCATTTTCACTTCTCGCAGCCGGGCAGCCGTCAGGGATTTCAGCCGCTGGCAGGATATGACCATGCGCCGCTCACCCTCGATAACGTGGAGTATAACGGCACGCGGATGCTGAGCCTGGTCTATCACGCGCTGGGCCGCGGACAACGGGCAGGCGTCACTACGCCCACCTTTACGCCGCGCGAGGTGCTGAATATGCGCACCTATGAACTGATGGCGACCCCGTTACTCTATCCGGGGCAGTGGGTGGAAGCGCGCCTTTACGCGGATACAGAGAATAAAGGCAGCGTAACCGCGGCGCTGTGCTGTCGGGTTTATGACACGCAGGATCGGTTTACCTCCCGTTATGGTGAACCGGTTACTCTGGCTCCGGGGGAGAGCCAGACGGTGTGCTGGCGTTTACCCGGCTGCGACGGCCAGCCAATCGGTGAGATTGGCCTGACGCTGGAGGCGCAAGGAAAACAGGCCACCGGACGGGTGCTGCTCGACTACCTGAGCTGGGAAGGGGCACCTGAACTGCGCTTAAGCCGACCCGGCCCCGAATGCGACTTCTGGCGGCGTGCCTGGGTAAACGGCGTCAGCTTCTTCTCCCGCCATTTCCCCGCCAGTTTCCGCATCTCACAGGAGCGTGACGAGGGCATCATCATCCACGGCACCCGGCAGTGGACCGACTATCAGGTCGCCAGTGACGTGGTGCTACATCTGGGCAATTACGGCGGCGTGGCCGCGCGGGTTCAGGGCTTACGACGCTATTACGCCGCGCGTGTGACCCGCGAAGGGACGGCACAGCTGATCCGCGTTCGCGACGGGCAGACGCAGATCCTCGCCGAGTCGCCGCTCGCCTTCACGTATGAGAAACCGTACCGGGTTACGTTGCGCGTCAGTGGCAACCAGTTAAGTGCGCGTATTGATGACGTCACGCTGGACGCGACGGATGACAGCGAAATGGCGCTGCATGACGGCGGCATTGGCCTGCTGATCCATCAGGGCGCGCTGTCAGCCGACGCCGTTGAGGTGACGGCGCTGTAGGGCGTCGTCGAAACCAGATCACGATGGGAACAGACTATGGCCAGCGTAACGATCGATAACGTAAAAAAGAGTTATGGCGTGCATCACGTCCTGCATGACATTTCGGTGGATATCGCAGATGGAGAGTTTACCGTGCTGGTCGGTCCCTCCGGCTGCGGTAAATCAACGCTGCTGCGTATGGTGGCCGGGCTGGAAAGCATCACCGCAGGCGACATTGCCATCGGTGGCCGGGTGGTTAACGACTTGCCGCCGAAACAGCGCGATATTTCAATGGTCTTCCAGAACTACGCCCTTTACCCGCATATGACAGTAGCGGAGAACATGGCATTTTCCATGACGCTGAGCGGGGCGAAAAAGGCGGAAAAAGAGCAAAAGGTCAACGAAGCGGCGGAGATCCTCGGGCTAACGCCGTTGCTCAAACGCTACCCGCGCCAGCTTTCCGGCGGCCAGCGTCAGCGCGTGGCGATGGGCCGCTCGCTGGTGCGTAACCCGCAGGTTTTTCTGTTTGACGAGCCGCTGTCTAACCTTGACGCCAGGCTACGCGTCGCGATGCGCGCCGAGCTGAAATCGCTGCATCAGCGGCTGAAAACCACCATTCTCTATGTCACTCACGATCAGGTTGAGGCAATGACGATGGCGGATAAAATCGTTGTCTTACAGAATGGCCGCATTGAGCAAACCGGCACGCCGCTGGAACTGTATGACTTCCCGGCCAATACCTTTGTCGCGACCTTTATTGGTTCGCCGTCGATGAACCTGCTGTCCGGCGAGATTGGCGAAAGGGGAAGCGAGAGGATCTTCATTAGCCGCTCCAGGCAGCATCTGCCGCTGCCCGATCACTATCAACACCTTGCCGTCGGCACCCCGGTGACTTTTGGCATCCGGCCTGAACATTTCCAGTATTCTGCCATGCCGACCGATTTTGCGGCGACCGTTGAGCTGGTCGAACCGATGGGATCGGAAACCCAGGTGCAGCTTTCACTCGGCGGTGAGAAAGCCATCGCCGTCTTCCGGGAGCGTATTCAGCAGCGGACGGGCGATCGGTTGTGGTTCACGCCGCAGGTGGAAAAAGTCAGCCTGTTTGAACATGAAAGCGGGCGACTGATCCCGCGGCGGGAGGGGGCGGAAAGGTGATAAATACCAGCGATACGCCGCACACGCTTAAAATCAGTTGGTCAATTAATTTGAAGTTTTATGTTAAACAAACGGTATTTATTGTTATTACATAACGCGTAGAGTAGGGATTATGCGAGGCAGGCCGCCAGCGATTGTTACTGGCGGCTGGCCTGCCCACGGTTTCCCTGAACAGGATATCTACGTCATGAAAAAGATCGGCTTTTTGTCGTTTGGTCACTGGACCCCGTCGCCGCACTCGGCAACGCGTTCCGCCGCCGATGCGCTGCTGCAGTCCATCGATTTAGCGGTTGCCGCTGAAGAACTGGGCGCTGACGGCGCGTATTTTCGCGTACACCACTTTGCCCGCCAGCTTGCCTCTCCGTTTCCTTTGCTGGCCGCCATCGGCGCAAAAACCCGGCGCATTGAGATTGGCACCGGGGTGATCGACATGCGTTATGAGAACCCGCTGTATATGGCCGAAAGCGCCAGCGCGGCGGATCTCATTGCTGGTGGCCGCCTGCAACTCGGCATCAGCCGTGGTTCACCGGAGCAGGTGATTGATGGCTGGCGTTACTTCGGCTATCAGCCTGCTGAGGGGCAGAACGACGCCGATATGGCGCGTCAGCACACCGAGGTGCTGCTTGACGTGCTGCGCGGCGAAGGCTTCGCCAAACCCAACCCGCAGCCGATGTTCCCCAACCCGCCGGGGCTGCTGCGCCCGGAACCCTATTCTGAGGGACTGCGCGAGCGCATCTGGTGGGGAGCCTCGTCCGATGCGACGGCGGTCTGGGCGGCGAAGCTGGGCATGCATCTGCAAAGCTCCACGTTAAAGAATGATGAAACCGGCGAGCCGTTCCATATTCAGCAGGCTAAACAGATCCGCGCCTACCGCGCCGCCTGGGCGGAAGCGGGGCATATGCGCGCGCCGCGCGTCTCGGTCAGCCGCAGCATCTTTGCGCTGATGAACGACCGCGATCGGGCATATTTCGGTGCCAGCGGCGATGACAGCGATAAAGTTGGCTTTATTGACGATCAGACCCGCGCCATCTTTGGCCGCAGCTACGCCGCCGAGCCGGACAAGCTGATTGCGCAGTTAAAACAGGATGAAGCGATTGCCGAAGCGGATACCCTGCTGCTGACCGTGCCGAATCAGCTTGGGGTGGAATACAACGTGCATGTGATTGAGTCGATACTAAAACACGTGGCACCTGCGATGGGGTGGAAAGGGTAGAGATTAATCAAATAAAGACGGCGTGATGATTTTGCGAGCCGTCTTCCAGAAACGCGCTTGCCGCCCTTTATCAATCGCAGTATCCTTTTCCGGCACCTGCAAAATCAGGTGCCGGGATTGGAACCCTGAATAATGTTACAGGCGACATATGACGCGCCCGCGTCTTTTTTTATGTCGTGCGCCTGGCTATACCTCAATGGTGGGCTGGGCGGGGGCACCGCAAGGTGCGCCGGTTGCCTGTAACGCCGGTAGTTCCAACCCCGTCCAGTCTACCACCATGAGATTGGAACCTCTGGTGGTGGGTTTTAAACTCGTTACAGGAGGCTGCCTTTATGGCTACGATCCCCACTCAAACACACCCGTTACTTACTGTTCCCTTTAACGCTGCCACGGATTTCACCGTACTGGCCGAACACTGCGCAAACTTTGCCGGAACGCTGATTGAAAGCAACGATCCCACCCTGAAAATGGCGCTGTGCGGCAGAATCAACGCCAGCCTGATGTTATTACAGCCCACCCTGCTCGAACCTGTCCCGGAACATCTTGTTGAAAGCCTGACGGTGAATGTGCCGCCGGAGGATGTCCCCCGTTTTACCCCCGAATGTACTGAACTGTGCAACTACTGCCTGGCGCTGACGCAAACGCTGGCCGGGACGGGTTTTTCGTCAGAGACGGAGAAATACCTTAGCTGGCTGCTGTTTGACTTGCTCAGCTACTTCTCAGCGGAAATGCGCGCGCCGCGGTGGTTAAGAACGGCAGAGGGGGTGGTAGAGATTGGGTAGGGAAATGTGATACTAAAGCCCGCTGAAGGCGCGGGCTTTAGCATTCTCGAACCAGGATTGATGAACCCGTCTCTGCAACGTCAGACACCTATCGGTTGATAGCCTTGCCATTCAGGTTTATCGCGATGTCCTGAATCACAGGGAGTCAGGTGAATAAATAAATCACCTACCTTCTCAAGTAACAGGCAATCGTCAACGTCTTTTAAATTATCCTTATGTTGATGATTGACGCCACAGAGTAGCGTTTGCATCGCTTTCTTTTTAGCATGCTGCGCATTTTCAGCGACAAACAGGTCAAACTCATGTAGCTCCGCCAGGGTGTCCGGCCTGTAGCCTCCTGCATTCACGAAAAATAACCGTTCTGCAGAGTGAGGTGCTTCAGTCGAGAGCGTAACAGAATATCCGTCGGCCCACGTAATGCGACTGTAGCCGTCAATATGGATTTTATCGCTGTCACCAAACCATGCCTCGCGAAGCGCAGGCCAGGCCTCTTTTGGCTCACTGGCAGCGACAAACTGAATGTCATGCACTTCAATATTCGATCTCCCGGCATTTCCGCCGATATAAAACATATAAAGATTCATTAAGATCCTCATGTAGCTTTCATTTCGCTATATATTTAACTACACAACGATTTGTGCCGCAACCTGCTAAAAAGAGTACATTTCTGGTATTGAAGCCGATTACGCCCCTCAATCACCGCTAAAGTTTCTTTCCCGCTTTTCCGATAATCCCAACATCATTTTTTAAACAACTTAAGGAATTTGTATGAGCAGCGTGAGCGTAACGGATCGTAGTCAGACTCAGAACGATGTGTTTAAAAAACCGGTCAACCTGCCCACAACTATTACTCTCTCGCAGGAAAAGATCGAACGGATGCGCGCGGGAGAAACGCCTGCCAATCCACAGTTGAGTCAGGAAGCAATAGACAAAAGCGAAAAGGAGATGTTGCAGGCCAGAAATAGCATTATCGAACTGAATCAAAGTAAAACCAACGCTATCGTAAACGACATTGATACTTACTTTTCCGGCATGCTCTCACAGTCTTCTCTGTCTTCGCTTGATATGGGCGGACTGATTTCCGAAGCATTACAGACACCAGGTGGTTCAGGCAACTCCACGACCCTTTCCATGGATCTTTCGCTCACGCAGGCAAAACTAACCTTTCTGGTGCAGAAATTTGTGCCGACTGAGCATCAGGCCGCGAGTGTTGCTGAAATCAATAATTACCTTACTAAAAAAACTGACGATCAGGATGATATCGTTAAAGATATGACCAGCCGTTCGCTGGCGATTGCAAAACAATACGGTGATACGGCGGGAGAAAAGAGCCTCAGCGAGCAGTTGATGCAGCTCAATGCGGGTCAGCATGAAACGCAAAATGAACGGCGCGATATGCTGTCGCTGACCAACAATACCACTGACAGTTCGGTCTGGTTTACAGGATTACGGCAGGGGATTGGCGCAGGCAATGAGACGGACTTTTTTAAGGATATTGCCTCTTCACACGTGGCGAAGCTCCAGCAGCAGTGGGAAACATTTATGCAAAGCGTGAACGCGATCGCAGTATAATCTTCGGCCGGGCCACGTTACTGAATAATGTGGATACGAATGAGTCAATAACTGTTTGTCGTTTGAACTCACTGGTCAGGCGTTGCGGCAATGACGTGAATTCCAGCGAGAGGTTCAACAGGTTTTTCAGCCCCGCGAGATTCCTTGCGTGCTACGTGCCGGATCGGGAGGCTGCTCTGAATGTACTGATGAGACTGAGGAAAATGTATGAAAGCAGCGGCTTATGACGTGGAGGGCGCTCCCGACGTCCTGAAATATGTCGATATCCCTGATCCGGTCCTAGGACCTGACGACGTCCTGATTTCTGTCGAGGCTATCTCGATTGAAGGGGGCGATCTGATCAACCGCCGTTCAACGCCGCCGCCTCGTCCTTTATGGGTCGTCGGCTACGCGGCTGCAGGCACGGTTGTTGCCGTCGGATCGAACGTCCGTAGCCGTAAGGTTGGGGACAGAGTTGCTGCTTTTCACATGCAGGGATCGCATGCGGAACGTTGGACGGTACCCGCAGAGCGAACCTGGCTTATACCTGATCGGGTCGATGCGGCAGAAGCGGCGGTGTTACCGATTTCTTTTGGAACCGCGCATCATTGCCTTTTTACCCGGGGCATGCTCCGGCAAGGAGAAACCGTCCTTATTCAGGCGGCAGCTGGCGGCGTGGGTCTCGCGGCCGTTCAGCTTGCCTCACAAGCCGGCGCGACGGTCATCGCTGTGGCAAGCGGAACGCAGCGAAGAAGTCGGCTGCTTGAACTTGGTGCCGACCATGTCGTGGATCGGGCCGCGAATAACATCGTGGACAGTGTTCAACAGTTCACCCATGGCACCGGTGTTGACCTCGTCATCGATCCTGTGGGGACGACGTTGCCTGTTTCGCTTTCTGCACTCGCTCCGGAAGGACGTCTCGTCTTCGTCGGTAATGCGGGCGGTGGCAGTCTGACTGTGGACCTGTGGGCGCCAATGCAGTCTAACCAGACGCTTATGGGGGTATTCATGGGACCCCTTTTTGAAAGGCCCGGCGTTCGGGCAAGTGTGGACGATATGTTGCAGGCTGTAGCTACGGGGCGCATCAGGGTTGTCATCGATCGCATTTTCCCCCTGGCCAACGCAGCCGCGGCCCACGAATTCGCCGAGACCGCGAAACCGCTTGGTCGCATCGTTATGACGCCATGAGGCACGTTTGACCACGGCGAGTGCGCTGGATGAGTGACGTGGCTCTGGCCGATCCTGACATTTGTAAGCATGTTAAAACTCGTTGTGCAACCTGGATGGCTTCATCTGTTCTTCAACGGATTGAGACTTTCTTCACGCATTATTGCGCTAAGGAAATCATAATGAATCTGATGAATAATTGTGCATCGCCTGCCGCAGATGTTATATTAAAATATAATATCCGGAGGTGCTCTATGTATACAACTCGCCTGAAAAAGGTCGGCGGATCCGTCATGCTGGCGGTTCCTCCCGCCGTGCTGAAAACGCTGGGGCTGTCGACGGACAGCGAAGTGGGCATGAACATTGATAATGGCTGCCTGATTATTGAACCCCAGAAACGTCCGCATTATTCGCTTGAAGAACTGCTGGCGCAGTGCGATCCGCACGCTGAAATGAGCGAGGAAGATCGGGAATGGATTGATGCGCCTGCGGTGGGCAAGGAGATCCTGTAAATGGACAGAGGGGAAATCTGGCTCGTTTCACTGGATCCGATTGCCGGTCACGAGCAAAGCGGAAAACGTCCGGTACTCATCGTATCGAAGGCATCGTTTAACAAGCTGACCCGGCTACCCGTTATTGTTCCCATCACCAGCGGCGGAAACTTTGCTCGCACGGCAGGTTTCACCGTTTCACTGGAAGGGGCAGGGACAAAAACGATTGGCGTTATTCGCTGCGACCAGCCCAGAAATATTGATATGACTGCCCTGAACGGCAAGCGACTGGAACGCATACCAGACGCTGTGGTAAATGAAGTGCTTGCCAGGCTGGATGCTATTTTGAGTTAACGCCAGGATGCAGAAAAGCAAAAAGCCCGCAATAAGCGGGCTTCTTTAAATCTGGCTCCTCTGACTGGACTCGAACCAGTGACATACGGATTAACAGTCCGCCGTTCTACCGACTGAACTACAGAGGAATCGGTTGGAGGCTTATCTTAGCGGCGTAAAAACTTTTGTCAAATCCCAATCCAGACCTTGTTGTTCAAGTGGCTCTTTTTGCAACAATCTGTTGTATTTGCCGACAAATTTTTGTGGGAAAATACTTTGCAGGTTTTGCCTTTCTCTCCCATCATTTGAAATGTAGTTTCAACATTCTTTGTTAAGGTCAATTTTGGACGTTACTGCTTCTCTGCGCCGGGCCGTCACTCGCACGCCCTGGTACGCGAAACGAAAAAGTTACCGGGTTCTCTTCTGGCGTGAGATCACCCCGCTTGCCATTCCCATCTTTCTGGAGAATACCTGTGTCCTGTTGATGGGCGTACTCAGCACGTTCCTGGTGAGCTGGCTGGGCAAAGAGGCGATGGCGGGCGTGGGGCTGGCCGACAGTTTCAATATGGTCATCATGGCTTTTTTTACCGCAGTCGATCTGGGTACGACGGTGGTGGTGGCCTTCAGCCTTGGTAAACTCGATCCCAGCCGGGCGAGGGCAGCGGCGCGGCAGTCGCTGGTGATTATGACGCTGTTTGCCATCGCGCTGACGGTATTGATCCACGCCTTTGGTAGCCAGATTATTGATTTTGTCGCCGGAGAAGCCACGCCGCAGGTGAAAGAACTTGCGTTGACCTATCTGGAATTGACCGCGCTGAGCTATCCGGCGGCGGCGATCACCCTGATTGGCAGCGGTGCGCTGCGCGGGGCGGGCAATACTAAAATCCCGTTGCTGATTAACGGCGGGATGAACATTCTGAATATTATCATCAGCAGCGCGCTGATCTACGGCGTTTTTTCCTGGGACGGGCTGGGCTTCGTCGGCGCCGGGCTGGGGCTGACCATTGCGCGCTATATCGGCGCGGTAGCGATTATCGTCGTGCTGATGATCGGTTTTAACCCGGCGCTGCGTATTTCCCTGAAAAGCTACTTCGCGCCGCTGAATTTCAGCATTTTGTGGGAAGTGCTGGGGATCGGTATTCCGGCCAGCATCGAGTCGGTACTGTTTAACGGCGGGAAACTGCTGACCCAGATGTTCGTCGCCGGCATGGGGACCGACGTCATCGCAGGTAACTTTATTGCGTTCTCTATCGCTTCGCTAATCAACCTGCCCGGTAACGCCCTGGGATCGGCATCAACGATTATCACCGGTAAACGGCTGGGGAAAGGGCAGTTCGCGCAGGCCGAGCGTCAGTTACGCCACGTGTTCTGGCTATCGACCATCGGCCTGACGATTATTGCCTGGTTCACTGCGCCTTTTGCCGGGTTGATGGCCGCGTTCTATACCCGTGAGGAGGACGTGAAGGAAGTGGTTAAAATCCTTATCTGGCTGAACGCCGCCTTTATGCCGATCTGGGCGGCCTCGTGGGTACTGCCTGCGGGGCAGAAGGGCGCACGCGACGCGCGTTTCTCAATGTGGGTCTCCATGCTCAGCATGTGGGGCTGCCGCGTGGTGGCGGGCTATGTACTGGGGATCATGCTCGGTATGGGCGTGGTCGGCGTCTGGCTGGGAATGTTCTTCGACTGGGCGGTGCGCGGCGTCTGTTTCTACTGGCGAATGGTGAGCGGACGCTGGCTGTGGAAATACCCGCGGCAGAAGAAAACTGTCGATTAACTGAACGATATCGCGCTGTTTCTGCGCATTTCGGAGAATAAATCGGCAAACGGTTGAATTTGTACAATCAGGCTTTGACAAGGGGCGGGTGGCTCGCTACTATTCGCCCCGTTCACACGATTCCTCTGTAGTTCAGTCGGTAGAACGGCGGACTGTTAATCCGTATGTCACTGGTTCGAGTCCAGTCAGAGGAGCCAAAATTCAAAGAAGCCCGCTTTTTAGCGGGCTTTTTGCTTTTCTGCGTTTAGCGCTGCTTCTTGACGGGGTAAGCGGTCAGCGGTTTGATCTCTTTGAGTACAAACATACTTTGCATCTCTTTAATGCCCGGCAGCCTGCGCACCACCGACATGGCGAAATCCGCATACGAATCCAGATCGGACGCCACCACCTGTAGCAGAAAATCGGCATCCCCGCCGATGCTGTAGCAGGCAACAACATCTTCAAGCGCGGTCACCTCCTCCTCAAATTTTCTCGCCTCCGCTTCGCTATGGCTATCGATAGTCACCCGAATAAACACCATCACGCCCAGACCAATTTTTTTCCGGTTCAGAACCGCACGATAGCCCTGGATGACATCGTCTTCTTCCAGCTTGCGCACTTTGCGCCAACAGGGGGAGGCGGACATCCCCGCTTTGTCAGCCAGTTCCTGATTGGTGATACGAGCGTCGTCCTGCAACAGCCTGAGAATTTTCATTTCTGTCGTATCGGGCACCATAGTGGGTAATTCCTTTCTTTTGAGAAGTATAATAAGGGTATTTTTACCGGATATCGTTCTGTAAGTACATGAAACAGGCAGCACTTTTCTGTTTAGCTTCGGCATACTGTATCGGCCCTGCAGACACCTGCTTAAGACACACCGCTATAGTGAGGACGAGAGATGAAATTTGATGCCAGCCAGCATCGCTGTACGATTATTATTGATAACGATCTTCCCGCCGGTCTTGCCATGAATGCGGCAAGCGTTATAGGGATCAGTTTTGGTCGCACCGTTGAGGATCTTGTGGGGCCTGACAGGCAAAGCCTTGATGGGGTCAATTATCCCGGCGTGATCTACAGTCCGCTTCCCGTCCTGCGGGCTTCGGGGGCCTGTATTCATGAGTTATTGAACGCGGGCGAAGCTGACGATGACATTGAGATTATGCCGTTTAGCGCGCTGGCGCAGTCGTGCAAAACCTATGATGAGTATGGCGAGAGGATCGCTTCGGTAAACAGCAACGCGATTGAACTGGTGGCAATCGGGCTGGTGGGGCCGAAGAAGAAAATAACCAAACTGACGGGGAATCTTGCGCTTTATAAATAACTTTCCACATCGTGCACGGTAAACAAGCCCGTTATTAACGGGCTTTTTGCATTCAGCATGGAGATATTAACTGCTGGCAAAGCGCAGTTTATCGGCATAGGCCGCTGCGGCTTTATCGTTTTTCTTTTTATCAGTGATAATGATATCGACATCGGCGATAGGGCAGACATGGGAAAGCGCACGGTATCCCAGTTTTGAGGCGTCCGCCAGCACAACGCGCGTTTTCGCGGACTGCAAAATTTCTTTTTTAGTCGGCAATTCAATGGCGTTAACGTTGGTGATGCCTGCCTCGGGGTGTACCCCTTCAGCGCCGAGAAACGCCCAGTCGGCGTACACTTCACTGAATTTTCGTGTCGCATCCGGGCCCACCAGGGTAAGCGAGTTACCAATCACCACGCCGCCGGTAACGTTGAGATTTATCGCCGGATACTGGCTGAGCAGTAAGGCGATATTAAGATCGTTGGTGATAACCGTCAGATCTTTTTTGCTGGCGAGCTGTACCGCCAGTTCATAAACGGTTGAGCCGTTATCCAGGATCACTGAGTCGCCATCGGCGATTAATGAGGCAGCATATTTACCGATAGCCACTTTTTGCTCATGGTTGCGGCTTTTACGGATGGTGTAGGGCGTATCCTGTCTTTCCGTCGATAGCACTGGCAGCACGCCACCGTGCGTTCTGACAATTTGCTGCGTTTTCTCCAGATGAATGAGATCCCGTCTGATCGTTGAACTGTCCACCTCAAACTCTTCAGCGAGTTGATGGGCATTGAGATAACCCGTTGAAACGAGCATGGAAAGGATCCTTTTCCGCCTTTCTTGTGCCAGCATTTTTCGCCCCCTTCACGCTTTAATACGGCTGATAGTACCACGCTTTACCTCAGAAAAAATCATAAATGCATAGCTTTCAAACGCTTAAATTGATGGCCTGAAAAAAAATGTCGACCTCGTCACATAAGCGAATTCGTGCAATTGAATGCACGAATTCGTGCATATACCGTGTAAGCGTGTTCACAACCTACTAATGAGGAAATGATGTCTACACCGTATGAGAACGATATTGCTATGCAGCCACAGGCCGTAGAAGCACAACTGAAGAATCCGCTGCCGGAAAACCTGCATGCCATGCAATTAGACAGCTATGACCGGATTATCCTGACCGGAATGGGATCGTCGGACTATGCTCTGATCCCGGTTGAAAGGGCGCTTATCGCCAGAGGTTATCCGGTATGGCGGGTGGATGCGGGGCGCATGCTGGATATGCCATCGCTGGTAACGGAAAACTCGCTGCTCTGGGCGACCTCTCAATCGGGGATGAGCGGCGAAATTGTGGCGCTGCTTAAAAAGGGCATACGCCCACGTACGCTTATCGGTTTAACCAATGACCGGGACAGCATCCTGGCGCAAGAAGCCGATATTCTCATCGCGCTTGAAAGCGGCGACGAAGCGACGGTAAGTTCGAAAAGCTATCTGAACACGTTGATTGCCTGCTACCGGGTGCTGGCCGTTTTGCTGGGAGAAGATGAGAAGGCCATTTGCGATGCGGTGAGGGCCATCCTTCCTGAGATCGCTCGCCTGGTGAGTGACGTACATTGCGTTGCGGAGCTGGCGGAGGATCTCTTTTCCCATGCACGCCCTCGCGTCGCGTATGTCGGCACCGGCGCGTTTGCTTCCAGTGCATTAACCGGCGCATTAATCACCAAAGAAGCGTCTAAAGTCAGCGCGGAAGGTTTTATCGGCGGTGAGTTTCGTCATGGCCCGATGGAGACTTCCGGCAAAGGGATGCTGGCGGTTTTGTGCGGCAAGCCAGGCGACGAAACGCTGGAAAGACTGGCTACGGAACTGCTGGCGAATGGTACTCGTGTCGTCACTATCGGAGAAGCCGCTTATGCGAATTCCGTCCTGCTTGCCGTACCGCCTGTCGATGAGCTTTGCCAACTGCTGTGCGGCTTTATTTACATTGAGCATCTGACGGTAGCATTCGCCAGGAAAAACGGCTTCATTCCGGGCCATTTCCTCTACGGGCAAAAAATTACGGTGGCGATATGACAAACGCATCCACAGTGGTAAAAGCAGGCATTGATCTGGGAGGAACGGGTACCCGCATTATCATCAGAGGGGAAAGCGGGATACTCAATACCATGACGCTCCCAACCGCAGAATTTTGCCAGCTTGAGCAGAAAGATCGCGCGCAAACGCTGGCTTCTCACGTACTGGCTCTCATCCCGAAAGGGATGGAGCTTATTAGCCTGGGGCTGGGTGCCAGCGGTCCGGTAGATACTGCGTCCGGGATTATTAATAATAAAGATACGCTCGAGTGCTTTTCTTTTTTCCCGCTGGTCGATGAATTAAAAAAAATACTTGGTATCAATGTCGCGATCGATAATGATGCCGTCGCAGCGGTGCTGGGAGAATATCACTTTGGCGCAGGTAAAAATAGCCAGCGGCTTCTGATGGTCACGCTGGGTACGGGTATCGGCGTCGCACTGCTGGATAAGGGAATTCCTTTTCGTACCAGTGACCACCAGCACCCGGAAGCGGGACATATTCCGGTTTCTGGCAACCCGGCGACCTGTTATTGCGGTCTGCGGGGCTGCTGGGAAATGCTGGCTTCCCGGACCTGGCTACAGCAAAACCTGGAGGCACTGCTTCCCCGGACGCCTTTTGAAAAGCAGGACATTAGCTTTTATCAGACTATGTCGGCAGAGCGGGAAGAGGTAGCGGCGATATTTCATCGCTATGGAAACTATCTCGGCCGCGGGCTGGTGACATTACTTACGCTTTATGGTCCAGATTTGACCATTCTTAGCGGCAGCGCCGCGCATTATTACCCGTTATTTAAATCTGGCCTGGAAGAGTCTCTGATGCGGGCGGATGCCTATGCCATTAATAAACGCATTGTGCCGTCAGAATTAGGCGATATTGCTGGCGCTCTGGGGGCGACGGTTATTCCAGAATTGAATTAACGATAATATTTAAACGACAGGTTAATATCATGGTAAATTCAGAGTGCAGAGAAGGGCAGGGTAAACCTGAAGCGATAAAAATCACTGTTTTTATTATTCTTTCAGTACTTATTTCTTCCGTCGGTGGGATTATATTTGGCTATGATACCGGCATTATCGGCGGTGCCATTGTCTTTATCGGCAAAGAGTTTCAGATTAACGATTTTATGCAGGGTGTTATCGTTAGTATGTCATTATTAGGAGCCATGATCGGTGCCCTTGCCGCCGGGCCGCTTGCCGATAAATATGGACGTAAAGTTAATCTGTTTATCTCAGGATTGTGTTTTGCTTTCGGCGCAGCGATTTCGGGGTTCAGCCACCAAATTGAAATTCTGACGCTCGCCCGAATTCTACAGGGTATCGGCGTGGGCGCTTCTTCGGTACTGGTACCCGTTTATATTGCTGAATTATCGCCAGCAAAAATTCGCGGCGTGCTGGTCACCTCATTCCAGTTGATGATCACCGTCGGTATCGTCATGGCGTACGGCGTGAATACGGTCGCGGAAAGTCGCGGAGAATGGCGTTTACCCGTGGGGCTTGCCGGAATTTTCGGCGTGCTTCTGGCGGCAGGTGTCGTTTTCGTAACGGAATCACCCCGCTGGCTTATCGCCATGAACCGACACGATCTCGCCCGACGAACGTTAATAAAGCTTCGCGGTAATAGTCAGGTTGATGCTGAAATTAAAGAAACGGAACGCCTGAACGCGATTGAGCAGGACAATATGCGCTGGCGGGATTTGTTCCGCGGTCACGTACGACCAATGATTATTATTGGCGTGCTGGTCGCCTTCTTTTCCAACGCCTGCGGTATTAATCTGGTGATCTATTTTGCGCCGCAGATTTTACAGTCGAGTGGGTTTACCTCTTCTGCTTCATGGATTGGTACCGTCGGGCTTGGCATTACCAACGTGGCCTTTACCGTGGTGGGAATGCTCATTGTTGACCGCGTTGGACGTCGGCCATTGTTGATTCTCGGCGCGGTGGGATTAACGATTAGCCTTGTTATCCTTGCCATTCTGTTTTCTGTACCGGTATTTCCTGGCAGTAACTGGCTGGCGTTTGGTTCACTGGTCTTTTATATCGTCATGTATGCAGTCAGCCCGGGGATGCTGGGTTTCCTGATGATCTCGGAGATTTCACCGCTCAGGGCAAGGGCGAAAGTCACCAGCCTGTCGATATTTATTATTTTTGCTACTAACCTGGTCATCGCGTTGTTGTCACTACCGATGTTGAACGGGATGGGGGCATCCGCGACGTTCTGGCTTTTCTCGGGTATTTGTGTGGCGTTTACTTTCTTTAGTTTCTTTGTCCCGGAAACCAAAGGCAAAAGTCTGGAGGAGGTCGAATTGTATTTCAAACAAAAGCACCGCGAAGTCTCAGAAAAGAGGAACGTCGTTAGCGAATAACAAGAAGCCCGCGCCGCGCGGGCTTCTCACATAGTACTTATCCCGCCTGCACGCGCAGCGGCGCGGTAGCGGCAAACAGCCATGGACGCGCATCGCTCTCCACCAGCGGAGAAAGCGCTTCACGCACCTGCTGGTGGTAGTCGTCCAGCCACTGTTTCTCCTGCTCGCTCAACAACGACAGCTCTACCTGACTTAAATCGATGGGGATCAGCGTCAGCGAAGCGAAACGACAAAATCCCGGATGGCCTTCAACCACTTCCACCTGGTTTTCGATGCGGATGCCGTAGCGATCTTCCAGATACAGGCCCGGTTCGATGGTGATGATATTGCCAGCGGCAAGCGGCCAGGGATTCACTTTCTTCGCCATCCGGTGCGGCTGTTCGTGGATCAGCAACTGATGACCGACGCCGTGCCCGGTGCCGTGATCGTAATCCAGACCCAGCTCCCATAGCGGGCGGCGCGCGAAGGCGTCGATCTGATGGCCCTGCGTTCCGCTCGGGAATTGCAGGGTGATCAGCGCCAGAAAGCCTTTTAGCACGGCGGTATAGTGCAGGCGACGCTGCGGATCGAGCGTGCCGAATGCCAGCGTGCGGGTGGCGTCCGTGGTGCCGTTCTGGTACTGACCGCCGGAATCGTTGAGATAAAAGTTCGCGCCGGTGATCGCGGCGTTGGTTTTCTCACTGGAATGGTAATGACACATCGCCGCGTTACTGCCCGCCGCCGAAATGGTGCTGAAGCTCTGCTCAATAAAGCCTGGCTGCTGCTGACGGAACGCCAGCTGCTTTTCCTGTGCTTCAAGTTCGGTGAGCGGATTGTTCGCGGCTTCACGGGCGGAGACCTCATGCGCCAGCCACGCCAGAAAATTCACCCATGCCGCGCCATCGTAGCGGTGGCAATGGCGGTAGCCTTCCAGCTCGGTTTGATTTTTTTTCGCTTTGATAAAGGTGATGGGATCGGCCTGCCAGACCACGTTGCCGCCGGATTGCTCAACGGCGAAACGCAGTGCAACCGGGGCATTATCCGCATCCAGCGAAATTCGTTTCTCTGCGGCAACCTGCTGAACGCGGGGAATAAAGGCTTCCTGCGGTGCCAGCGTGAGCGAGGCAAGAAGCGATTCGGACAATCCGGCCGTTTTGCTCGCGGCGACAAACCATTCCACCTCGCCGGTCTGGCTTAACAGCGCAAAAGAAAGGGCAACCGGACTCATTGCCACGTCCGCCCCGCGCACGTTCAGCAGCCAGGCAATATTATCCGGCTGGGTGATCGCCAGAAAATCAACGTTCTGTTCGCGCAGCAGGGCAGCAATGCGCTGGCGCTTATCTTCGCTGCTCTCTCCGGCCATCTCCGTGGGCATTTCCCGGATGGCCCCCTCGGGCGCAGCGGGACGCGAGGTCCAGATCGTATCGAAGGGATCGTGCGGCAGCGGCACCAGTTCACAATGGGTGGCGCTGAGCGCTTCATACTGGCTGTTTACCATCAGCAGCGGCTCGAAGGCGATGCGGCTGCCTGCCGGGAGTTCACTCGCCAGCCACTCAGCAAGTGGTTCATTATGCAGATGATGGATCTCCCACGCGTTGAGATCCACTTCGTTGCGCGCCTGCACCTGATAGCGTCCGTCGACAAACAGCAGGGCGCGATCGCGCAGGACCAACGCCAGCCCGGCAGAACCGGTAAAGCCAGTGAGCCACGCCAGTTTGTCATCGTGCGGGGCGCAATCTTCGCTTTGGTGCGCATCCGCCCGGGGAACGATCATACCGTCCAGCGACTGCGTGATGAGAAGGTCGCGGAGTGCAGAAAGAGAACTGTCCATAAAAAAGTCCTTATCGCGGTTAACGGAACGGTGGTTCATTAAAGGTGCGCAGCTTGCGCGAATGCAGGCGTTCGCCTTCAGCACGCAGCAGATCGATGGCGCGAATGCCGATCTGTAAGTGCTCTGAAATCGCCCCCTCATAAAAACGGTTGGCCTGGCCGGGCAGTTTGATTTCACCGTGTAGCGGTTTATCGGACACGCACAGCAGGGTGCCGTAAGGCACGCGGAAGCGGTAGCCCTGCGCCGCAATGGTGGCGCTCTCCATATCAATCGCCACCGCGCGGCTCAGGTTAAAGCGCAGAGCGGAAGCGGAGTAGCGCAGTTCCCAGTTGCGGTCGTCGGTGGTGACCACGGTCCCGGTGCGCAGGCGCTGTTTAACCTCTTCGCCGGGCATGCCGCTCACCTGCTTGGTGGCGTCATACAGCGCGCGCTGCACCTCTGCGATGCTGGGAATGGGAATATCCGGCGGCAGAACCGCGTCCAGCACATGATCGTCACGCAGGTAAGCGTGGGCCAGCACATAGTCGCCGATAGACTGACTTTCACGCAGTCCGCCGCAGTGACCAATCATCAACCAGACATCCGGGCGCAGGACGGCGAGGTGATCGCAGATCGTTTTCGCGTTTGATGGACCGACGCCAATATTCACAAGTGTAATGCCCTGACCATCGGCGGTAATCAGGTGCCAGGCCGGCATCTGGTGTTTTTTCCACGCCAGATCGGAAATGGCGGCTTCCGGCGCTTCGGTTTCGGCGGTGATCCAGATCCCGCCTGCGCAGGAGAGTGCCACGTAAGGGCTGTCAGGATCGAGGATCTGACTGCATCCCCAGCGCACAAACTCGTCTACGTAGCGGGTGTAGTTAGTGAACAATACGAACGGCTGAAAGTGTTCCACGGGCGTGCCCGTATAGTGCCGCAGACGGGCCAGCGAGAAATCGACGCGACGGGCGTCAAAGTGCGACAGCGGGTAAAACTCGGTGGGGTGAAACAGTCCGTCCGCCGTCTCATCGCCAATTTGCGCCAGCTCGGTAGTCGGGAAGTGGCGGGTTAAGCCCGCGCTCATCGAACGATCAAGCGTGATTTCAGAACCATCAATGACATAAGGAAAAGGGATCTCATGCTGCGACCGTTCCACGGTGATTTCCGCGCCGTAATCTTCATAGAGCAGCGTCAGTTGCTCAGCCAGATAATGGCGGAACAGGGCGGGGCGCGTCACCGTGGTGGTGTAGCAGCCCGCGTGGGTAAAGCGGCCGTAGGCGCGGGTTTTCTGCGCCTTGTGGGCGTTACCATCCCAGGTCACGGAAATTTGCGGATAGACAAACAGCCCTTTCGCGCGCGCCTCGCTGTCGGGCAATGTGGTGTCGGTAACATACGTGCTGATAGCGTCCCGTAGCGCGCTAACCGACTGTTCGTAAAGTGCTTCCAGCTGATCCAGCGCCTGTTGCGGATTGAGACCGGTACCCTTGTTGTTCATCATTCGCTCCTTGTGTCAGATAGACTGAATATACCCGATAGTATGTCACAGGAATGTGAAACAAAAGCCAGCAGATAAAACTGAAGGTAATGCAGGCGGCTACTCAGGATGCCGGGTTTCTACGGCGATCATGGTCACAAACGGATGAGACTGCCACGGCATATCAGCGCCTTTCTGGTACATCGCGGAAATCGTGCCGTCGAGATAAAGCATCTGGCGGACATCCAGTTTTGACCGGGCATAGCAGGCGAAGTCATAGAAACTGGTTCCGCGCCCGCTCAGCATAAATACCGCCTCGCCCCGCGTTGTGAAACCCACCGCATTGCGGATTTTTCGTGAACTGGCGGACGGGAGTAAACGGCGGTTGATGGTGCCGTTCTCGATCATCAGCGGACCAGACTGCACGGCGTAATCCATACCTTGCGAGGTTTTGAAGGTATCAAGACTGACAATCCCGGCCTGCTCACCCTTCACATAAAACACCCCACCGGGGCGAATAAAAAAGTTACCCCCGCCGGAGGCGCGATTCAGCGGTGCCAACTGCTTTCCCTTCTCAATATACAGCCCGAGCGGGGCATACGATTTAGCATAAATCCCGCCGTTCATCGCCATCTGTATCCGGCCGTCAGCATTATTGCCCGCCAGCAGATTGAGTAATGACTCCCAGGCGGTGCCATCCGCTTTTTTCCAGTACATGACGATACGTTCTTGCCGCGCGTGGACGGTATAACTCTGCACCGTCAGCGTTGGATCGCTGAGCGTACAAGTGCTGGCAAGGGCGGAAAGCGGGAAGAGCAGGACGGGGAGCAGAGACAGTAGACGTAATTTCAACGTGGCGGTTCCTTCGATTAACAAGGGTATGAGCGTCACCCGGTCCGATGGGGGTAAGTATGAGATTTTTTATCGGGGGAGAAAAGCAAAAAGCCCGCTGAAAAGCGGGCTTCTTTGAATTTTGGCTCCTCTGACTGGACTCGAACCAGTGACATACGGATTAACAGTCCGCCGTTCTACCGACTGAACTACAGAGGAATCGTGTGAACGGGGCGAATAGTAGCGGGGGGTGATTAGCTTGTCAAAGGGTGGATGCGGCGAAGGCGTTTGATTGCTGACAAAATCAACAATACAGCGTCCCATTTATGCTTTTGCTGATATTTACGCACGCTGATGGTGCAATCTACCCCTTAATGGGGCATAGCCATTTCCACTGGCTGAATGATAAAAACGCTGTTTCACATCACAATGTCTTATTATCCAGCCGGTTAGAGTCCAAAAAAAGACATTTGTTAAAACTGGCAAATATCTTGCAGTACTCCCGGTAAGATTATTGCCAGCATTAATACTGGCTTTCCTGACCGGAGGCAAAATGAACTTAAGACGGCTGAAGTATTTCGTAAAAATCGTCGATATTGGCAGTCTGACGCAGGCGGCGGAAGTGCTGCATATTGCACAGCCCGCGTTGAGTCAGCAGGTTGCCACCCTGGAAGGGGAACTGGATCAACAATTGCTGATCCGCACTAAACGCGGCGTGACGCCGACCGAAGCGGGCAAAATTCTCTATACCCATGCGCGCACTATTCTTCGCCAGTGTGAACAGGCGCAGCTGGCGGTGAATAATGTCGGACAAACGCTACGCGGGCAGGTGTCGATCGGCCTTGCACCGGGAACCGCGGCGTCTTCCGTGACCATGCCGCTGTTACAGGCGGTACGTGCGGAGCTACCGGATGTGCAGGTTTATCTGCATGAAAACAGCGGCTCGGTGCTGAATGATAAATTGCTCAGCGGCCAGCTCGATATGGCGGTGCTGTATGAGCGCTCTCCCGTGGCCGGTATTTCCAGCCAGCCGCTGCTGAAAGAAGATTTGTATCTTGTCGGGACTCGCGATTGTCCGGGGCAAAGCGTCGATCTTGCGGCGGTGGCTGAAATGAACCTGTTTCTGCCGCGTGACTATAGCGCGGTGCGCCTGCGCGTGGATGAAGCGTTTTCACTGCGTCGCCTGACGGCAAAAATTGTCGGCGAAATTGACTCCATCGCGACGCTAACGGCGGCGATTGCCAGCGGGATGGGCGTTACGGTACTGCCGGAGTCGGCTGCCCGCTCACTCTCCGGGGCAGCGAATGGCTGGATGGCGCGGATCTCGACGCCATCAATGAGTTTGCCGCTTTCGCTGAACGTCTCAGCGCGGGGTTCGCTCTCGCCACAGGCGCAGGCGGTGCGTGAGATCCTCATGTCGCTGGTGACCCGTCCGGCGCTGGAAAACCGTGAACTACTATTAGTAAGTTAGGCATATAACCAAAAAGAATAAGTTGCTGGTTTTTATTATTTGTTCTGCCAGGCCCGGGACTTTAACAATAGTGTTATGTCATATGGCCCCGGAGGGTAGGGTGAATTTCCAGCAACTTAAAATTATTCGCGAGGCCGCACGTCAGGATTTTAATCTGACAGAGGTCGCCAACATGCTTTACACCTCGCAATCCGGCGTCAGTCGTCACATTCGCGAACTGGAAGAAGAACTGGGTATTGAGATCTTCATCCGGCGCGGCAAGCGCTTACTGGGGATGACGGAGCCGGGAAAAGCGCTGTTGGTGATTGCGGAAAGAATTCTTAATGAAGCCAGTAACGTGCGTCGGCTGGCCGACCTGTTTACCAACGATGCGTCTGGCGTGTTGACTATTGCAACCACCCATACGCAGGCGCGTTACAGCCTGCCGCCAGTGATTAAGGCGTTTCGCGAACTTTTCAAAGAGGTCCGCCTGGAGCTGGTGCAGGGTACGCCGCAGGAAATTGAAGCGCTGCTGCACAACGGCGGCGCGGATATCGGTATTGCCAGTGAACGGTTAAGTAATGACCCAACGCTGGTGGCGTTCCCGTGGTTTCGCTGGCACCACAGCCTGTTGTTGCCGCAGGATCACCCTCTGACGCTTATCTCACCGCTGACGCTGGAAGAGATCGCGCGCTGGCCGCTGATTACCTACCGTCAGGGGATCACCGGTCGTTCACGCATTGATGAAGCTTTCAGCCGCAAAGGGCTGACGCCGGATATCGTACTAAGCGCTCAGGACTCCGACGTCATCAAAACCTACGTCGATCTGGGGCTGGGCATCGGTCTGGTGGCTGAGCAGTCTGCCGGGGAGCAGGAAAACGGCAAGCTGGTGCGCCTCGACACCCGCCATCTTTTTGATGCCAGCACGGTCTGGCTGGGCCTTAAACGCGGTCAGCTTCAGCGTAATTATGTCTGGCAGTTTATTGAACTGTGTAATGCCGGACTGTCACTGGCGGAGATTAAACGCCAGGCGATGGAGCCAGATGAAGTGGTGATTGACTACCAGATTTAAATTACTGCGATCGTTCACGCCGTAGCTGGCGTCGATAAAGCCTGAGTCCGGCGTGCTGCCTGGCTCGGGTTTTTTTGTTTTGATGAATCAGCTCTTGCGCCTAATCACAGAATCCAGAAATTTTTCTCATATTATAAGGGTTAAGAATGGCATGCGGTTATCGGCGATCCCTCAGTGTCATTAACAATGCTTTCGCCATAAATGCCAGATGAATGCACTACCGTGGCGTATATTTGTGTTTTCTGACTTAGCTTATGCAAAAGCGCTTACTATATTTATTACCAAAAAGTCTTTTCGGCCCACGCGCTTTATTAATAGAGTTGAGTTCCTGTTAATATTTAAGGAAATCAACCATGACCTCAGCAATTACTGTTGCCCGTAGCGACTTTGATCAATTAGATGTTCATCCCGTAGCCGGAAACATTGGTGCGGAGGTTCGTAATATTTCCCTGTCTGCGGATCTGAGTGACGAGGTTATTCAGCAGATAGAAAATGCACTGGTAAAATATAAGGTTTTATTTTTCCGTCGCCAGCATCATTTAACGGATGAAACGCATCAGGCGTTCGGTGCACGTTTTGGAAAAATCGTTGCCCATCCTACGGTTCCGTCGCCTGATGGAACCAAATTGTTTGAACTGGACGCTTCCAAAGGCGGCGGAAGAGCTGATTCCTGGCATACTGATGTCACCTTTGTGGAAGCTTTTCCCAAAATATCGATTTTGCGCGGCGTGACGATCCCGGAATATGGTGGCGATACCGTCTGGGCCAATACCGCACGTGCGTATGAATCATTACCCGAATCCTTAAAACAATTAGTCGGCACGTTACGCGCTGTTCACACTAATAATTATGATTATGCGGCTGAGCGTCTCGAAACAGATAAACAACGCCTGCATCACCACAAAAAGGTTTTTGTCTCTTCCGTCTGGGAAGCAGAGCATCCGGTTGTGCATATTCACCCGGTGAGCGGTGAAAGGATTTTATTACTCGGCCATTTTGTCAAAAATCTGGTGGGATTCAGCAGCCGCGAATCCGCACAGCTTTTTGATTTATTGCAGAACCGAATTATTCGGCTGGAAAATACCGTGCGCTGGCAGTGGCAGCAGGATGACGTGGTGATCTGGGATAACCGTAGCACGCAGCATTACGCTGTGAACGACTATGGATCGCAGCCGCGCGTGGTACGCCGGGTGACGGTGGAAGGCGAACCCGCAACGGGCATTGACGGCAGCCGCAGCCGCACGGTGGCCCGTCCCCAGGATGCCGTCAATGAAGGATCTCCGGTTAACCCGACTACGGATGTGAAATATGCAGCGTCGTGATCTGTTAAAAGCGATGGCCGCTTTCGGCGTGTACAGCATGGTGCCTGCCATCGCGCGTGGGGCAAATAAGGCGCGCAAATATGAGGGTGTTACGCTGAATGTTTCCACCTTCAGTACCGCCTGGCCGCAGCTTATTCGCCAATGGCTACCGGAGTTTGAAGCGCTGACCGGGGCAAAGGTGCAACTGGATACGCCGGCATTTCCGGTGTACAACCAGCGTGCCGATCTGGAACTGTCTACTCGCGGCTCTGCGTATGACGTGGTGAACGTCACCTTTATTTATACCAGCCGCTGGATCAATGCCGGCTGGCTGACGCCGCTGAATGACTATATCACTAACCCCAACCTGACCCCGCAGGACTGGGGATTACAGGATTTTCTGCCCGCCACGCTTGCCGCAGAAACCGGGCATGACGGTAAACTTTACGGTATTCCTTATGTTGTAGAAGCGATGCTGGCGGGGGCATCGCGTTATGATCTGATCCAGCAGGCCGGGCTGGAATTTCCGAAAACCACCGATGAATTGGTCAAGGTTTTACAGGCGGTAAATAAAAAAGAGCGTGTGGCCGGATACGTAACGGATAACCACTACGGCTGGACGTTTATCCCTTATCTACAGGCGTTTGGCGGCAACGTATTCCGCGCACCCCCGGACGATCTTTTCCCCACGCTGGATACGCCGGAAGCCATCGAAGCGGCAGATTATTTTTCCCGCCTGATTCGTGATTTCGGACCCAATGGCGGTATCACCTACACGGCCGACCAGTCGCTACAGGCGCTGAAGCAGGGACGCGTCAACTTTTCCGACGCCAGCCAGACCTATCTGGCGCAGTTGGGTAATGCGCAGAGTTCGCGCACGGTTAAGACCTCGCATTTCGGCCCGATGGTCAGCGGACCCAAAGGGTGGTTCCCCGGTATGGCAACGCATGCGCTGGGGATCCCGGCCGGTTCGAAAAACAAAGAAGCCGCGTGGGCCTTTATTCAGTGGTCATTATCAAAACAGATGACCTCCCGCGCGCTGGCGGCAGGTTACGGCTCGCCGACCCGTCGCAGCGATATTGACTCGCAGGTGTTTCGCAGTAAGCAGGTGATTAACGGCGTGGATCTGGCGCAGTTGTCCATTGATGCTGTCGACCGGGCAGGACAGGGTGGCTATATGAAATATCGCACCGTGGAGTTCTACCCGCAGGTTGATCAACAACTGAATAAGGCGATCGCGCTTATTGTTTCCGGTCAGTTATCTGCTAAAGAAGCGATGGGTAAAGCGCAAGCCGGCACGGTAGCCGATTTGCAGCGTGCGGGTGTGAAACTCTGAGAGGTTAAAATGGCGTTATCATTAAGCTGGCGTGTGCGTCAGCGTAATGCCTGGCTCCTGGGCCTCGCACCGTCGCTGATCGTGCTGACATTACTGACACTGGTGCCTGCGGTAGCGTTGCTGGTCACCAGTCTGACGCCGTTCAGTTTGACCAACCCCGACACCACGTTCACCTTTGCCAACCCGCTGGTTAACTATCAGCAGTTGCTGCACGATGATCGCTTCCTCGACTCGCTGGTCACTCAGCTCAAGCTTTCGATTGTGAGCGTGTTTTTCCAGGTGCTGATCGGACTGCTGCTGGCGCTGCTGTTGAACGGCACGTCACGCTGGCTGAATGGCGTGCGAACGCTGTTGCTTATTCCGATGGTGCTGCCGCCGATCATCGTGGCGCTGATCTGGAAAATCATTTACACGCCGGATATCAGCCCGTTGCATCAGGTGCTGGACCGCTTTAACCTGCCGCTGGACTCGCTGATTGCCAACCCGGATACCGCGTTATGGGCCATCGCGGTGGCGGATGTCTGGCAATGGTTTCCATTTACCATGTTAATGGTGCTGGCGGCACTCCAGATGGTACCGAATGAACCCCGGGAAGCGGCGAGCCTGGATGGCGCATCCTCATTCAATATCTTTCGTTATATCGTCCTGCCACACCTGAAGCCGGTCCTGGTCGTGTGTATCTTGTTCCGCCTGATCGACAGTTTTAAGGCGTTCCCGCTTATTTATATTCTGACTGACGGCGGTCCGGGATCGGTGACGGAAGTGACCAACTACTACGGTTTTATTCAGGCGTTTAACTTTTCCTGGTGGGGTTACGGCAGCGCGATTGCGGTCGTTATTCTGGTGGGCGTGTTTATTTTAAGCTGGCTGATTGGCCGGGCAGGGTGGAACGATGACAGTACAACACAGTGAAGCGCGGCCGCAGCCGTTTGTTGCTGCCCAGCGTAAAAAATGGCGTCTCAGGGGAAAGCGCACGTTACTGGCGCTGGTGCTGCTGGTGGTGTTTCTTGCGCCATTTTTGTGGATGGTGATCATGTCTGTGCGCCCCTCGCTGGATGCCTTTGAGCTGACGTTATGGTTTACGCCGACGCTTGATGCCTACCGCGCGCTGATTGCCGGCAATTTTCTCCAGCCCTTTAGTAACAGCCTGATGGTCAGCGTGCTATCAACCGTATTTTCTCTGCTGCTGGGTGTTCCGGCGGCGTGGGTGTTAACGCGCTGGCGTTTTCGCGCCCGCCGTTACGTCGCATTGTGGATCCTCGTCACCCGCATGGCTCCCCCCATCGCCTTTACTATTCCCTTCTTCCTGGCCTGGCGCTGGCTGGGGTTACAGGACACCATTATGGGACTGGCAATCGTCTATCTGACGTTTAATCTGGCGATTGTCATCTGGCTGATGCAGACCTTCTTTTCCGCGATCCCGGTGGCGCTGGAAGAAGCCGCGTGGATGGATGGCTGCTCGCTGTGGCGCAGTTTCTGGCACATCTCACTGCCGTTAGTGAAACCCGGCCTCGCGGCGACAGCCATCCTGTGCTTTATCTTTTCCTGGAATGATTTTTTCTTCGCGCTGATCCTGACGCGTACCAACGCCATCACAGCACCGGTCGCCATCGTGAACTTCCTGCAATATGAAGGCTGGGAATGGAGCAAAATTGCCGCCAGCGGCACGCTGGTGATGCTGCCGGTCGTGGTGTTTACGCTGCTGGTTCGTCGCTATCTGGTACACGGTTTAACCGCCGGGGGCATTAAGGATTAACTATGGCAACGCTGACACTACAGAATATCGCAAAAACCTTTAATGGGCAGACCATCATTCCGGATCTGAACCTGACCATCCATCACGGCGAGTTTATTGCGCTGGTCGGGCCGTCCGGCTGTGGGAAATCGACGTTACTGCGGATGATCGCTGGACTGGAAAGTATTGACGGCGGTGAGCTGGTACTGGATGGCGACGTTATTAACGATCTGTCTCCACAGGATCGTAATATGGCGATGGTCTTTCAAAACTATGCGCTGTATCCGCATATGACGGTGGCGGAAAACCTCGGCTTTTCGCTCAAAATGCAGGGCGTGACCAGGGCCAACATCGAACAGCAGGTGCGTCAGGCTGCCGACACGCTGGGATTAACAGCATTACTGACCCGCAAACCCGCTCAGCTATCTGGCGGACAGCGTCAGCGAGTGGCGATGGGCCGCGCGATATTGCGTCATCCGCGGCTGTTTCTTTTCGACGAGCCGTTATCCAATCTCGACGCCAAATTGCGCGTTGAGTTACGTACCGAAATCAAAGCGCTGCATCAGCGGCTGAATACCACCATGATTTATGTTACGCACGATCAGATTGAAGCCATGACCATGGCGGACCGGATCGTGGTATTGCGTGACGGGTATATTGAGCAGGTCGGGACGCCGCTGGAATTGTACGACCGCCCGGCGAATGCGTTCGTCGCGAGTTTTATCGGTTCGCCGTCGATGAATCTGTTCAGCGGACGCGTGGAGCGGCAGGGCGTTGTGATGACGGATGACGGTATCGCGCTACCGGTGGCTTCAACGCCGGGCCTGGATATCGGACAGCGCGTGGTTTACGGCGTGCGCCCGCAGCATTTTGTGTTGGCACCGGACGCAGCGATTAATGCGCAGGTCAATGTGGTTGAACCAACCGGATCAGAAACGCAAATTATGCTCAACATTGGCCAGCAAAAAGTGACCACCTTATTTCACCAGCGCGTTACGGCGACGCCCGGTGAAACGCTGAGCATCGTGCCGGACGCCCGTCATGCCCATCTTTTTGATGCCACCAGCGGGCTGCGGCTGAACTGAGGAGTGTGCAGGGTGGCAATAGACGGAAGGCGCAAAGCAAAAAGCCCGCAATAAGCGGGCTTCTTTGAATTTTGGCTCCTCTGACTGGACTCGAACCAGTGACATACGGATTAACAGTCCGCCGTTCTACCGACTGAACTACAGAGGAATCGTGTGAACGGGGCGCATATTACTGGCCCCGGAATTTTGTGTCAACGATAAATTTAACGCGTTGATTCAAATGATTAATAATGACGCAACCTGTGCTTTTAATGTACCAGCGACGTGGAGTTTACCGGCTCGCGGTTATCCCGTAGTCGTTGAAGCGGATCTTGCTGGTAAAAGAGGCAGAAACGTTGCCATAGCGCCGGAAAACGTGGCGCGAAAAGCTCAGGCGCACTGAAAAAATATTCGGAAAGCACAGCAAAGCATTCAGCCGGATCGGTCGCCGCATACGCGTCTATGCTGGCGGCACTTTCGCCCACCATGTCGATTTCATCCTGAATATTGTTCATTGCAGCATGCAGGTCGTGCTCCCAGCCCGCGACTTCTCGCAGCGGAATAAAAGGCACGCCGCTGGCGCGATCGCCGTTACGCGTATCCAGCTTGTGCGCCACCTCATGCACGATCAGGTTAAACCCGGATGCATCAAAGGAATCCTGAATATCCAGCCAGTTTAAAATGATTGGCCCTTGCTGCCAGCTTTGCCCTGACTGTACCAGCCGCTGATTATGCACCAGGCCGATATCGTCTTCCCATTCGTCATCAACCACAAACGGCGCGGGGTAAATCAGGATCTCATGAAAGCCATCGAGCCACTCAATGCCTAACTCAAGCACGGGGAGACAGAAGAGCAGGGCGATACGGCAGCTTTGCAGCGTATCAAGCTCCAGACCTTGCAGCGCAACAATACGTTTTTGCTGGAGAAAACGCTCGGCAAGCTGTATTAGTTTCGCCTGCTCATCCATCGTCAGACTGGCTAAGACAGGGATCGCAAGTGCCTGCTCCCAGGGGAAATCAGGGCTACGGGTTGATTCATGTGCTTTCCAGGGCCACTTAATCATCGTTTTGCTCGCAAACTCATCACTTGAACATAATTGAAGGGACTGGGACTGTTAAAATGCCAAATTTCCTGGCATTATTGCAACCATCAAAACGGAGAGATGCCGGAGCGGCTGAACGGACCGGTCTCGAAAACCGGAGTAGGGGCAACTCTACCGGGGGTTCAAATCCCCCTCTCTCCGCCATTATTCAATCAGTTACTCGCTTCGCTTTCAACGACCCTCGTCACAGTTGCCTTTTTTGCCCACCAATGATTATTTTATAGCCGCCGGCTTCAGCACGCGATAAGAATGCTCTTTCTTAGTAACAAAAAAGCCCGCACGCGGCGGGCTTTGTGATAAACGGGTGATTAGAACTGATAAACCAGACCGACAGCGACGATGTCATCGGTAGCGATGCCATTGTCTGCATAGAAGCTGTCGTCTTCATCCAGCAGGTTGATTTTATAATCAACATAAGTAGACATGTTTTTGTTGAAGTAGTAGGTGGCACCGACATCAACATATTTAACCAGGTCTTTATCAGTAGAACGCCAGTTGCCGTGGCTAACTTCCTGACCACCCAGGTCTTTACCTTTCGATTGCAGGTAAGCAATGGAAGGACGCAGACCGAAATCAAACTGATACTGGGCGACAACTTCGAAGTTCTGCGTTTTGTTGGCAATGCCACCGTTGGCTTCGCCGTTGCCACCGCCGTAGTAGGTCATATTGCGGGTTTCAGCATACATCGCGGCCAGGTACACGTTGTACGCATCGTATTTCGCACCCACGGTCCAGGCTTCGGCGGTATCACCACCGGCATAGTTGTTACGATGGTTAAGGCCATCCTGATAACCGCGCGCAACCTGGTTGTCAGTACGGTCAGAGTTAGCATACGCCGCACCCAGACTTAAACCGAAGTCGAAATCGTAGGAGGTGGACATACCGAAGCCGTCGCCGTTTTCACGCGCCAGTTTACGACCACCACCGTTGCCAGTGCCTTCGCCTGAGCCAGGATTCTCGTTATTACCCTGATATTGCAGTGCAAATTTCCAGCCATCGACCAGGCCGAAGAAATCATTATTGCGGTAGGTCGCCACGCCATTCGTGCGGCCTAACATGTAAACGTCAGTCTGGGTATAAGAATCACCACCGAACTCCGGCAGCATATCGGTCCAGGCTTCAACGTCATAAATCACACCGTAGTTACGACCGTAATCAAATGAACCGTATTCGCCAAAACCCAGTCCAGCGAAGCCCAGACGAGTCCAGCCATTTGTGCCTTCGCCTTCAGTACCATTGGCCTGAATGTTGTATTCCCATTGACCGAAGCCAGTCAGTTGGTCGGCAATCTGTGTTTCGCCTTTGAAGCCGAGACGGGCATAGGTCTGATCGCCATCGCTGCCAGCATCATCAGAGAAATAGCGCAGGCCATCAACTTTACCGTACAGGTCAAGTTTGTTGCCGTCTTTATTATAGACTTCAGCCGCATTTGCTGCGCCAGCCATTAACAGGGCAGGCATAAGAAGTGCCAGAACTTTTCTGTTCATTATATATTTCCTTCAAGGAATAATTTTTATGAATATATGTAATCTTATTCGGACTACAATATGGATACTATTCTATTAAGTTCATTTAATTTTAAAGGAAAGATGTAATAAAGTTATATCTAATATTTCAAATTGTTTCTGTGTCATTTCGAATTCATGTTGATTATGGGTTAATGGATAACTATATAACTTATTGATGTAATTGCATTTGTGTAGAGTATGAGATGCCATAACCAATCTATTTTGTAAATAATATTCCTTGCGGAAATTGTTTTGTGAGATATATTGATGACTCGTATTTATTGATGTTGAGCGAAAAAAAAGCCTGGCGCAATGTCAGGCTTGTAGAAAACAGAAGAAGGGCAATAATAACAAGTGCAGTGGTAACAACAAAAGGCTAATAACGGAGAGATAGTTGCATAATTATTGTTTAAAATAAAGCGCTTTTTTGTCTTTGAATATTTAATAAGTGAATGGAATTTTAATGAATATATATTTTTTTAATTAATTCGCGCTGACTGCGTCTGAATATGCACTATAATGTGACGTCAATCACAGGTGTGGTGAAATGGGGTTACCTGCCCAACCGTATAAACACGATCAACAGAGAACATTTTATGGATGAAAAAATGTACCGTAGTCCCGGCGGCAAACTGGCGCTGTGGCTTTTTTATGCCTTTTGCGGCTACTTTGCCTGGGCCATGGTGCGCTACTTCTGGGTGGTGAGCCACGTGCAAAGCATTCCTGGCGCGACAGTGGACGGGGACTGGGGGACGATGACCGGTAAATGGCTTGGCGCATTGCTGGGCTTCCTGGTATTAAGTACCGTTACGCTGCTGCTGGGGGCGCTGGCATGGTATACGCGCCCTCGCCAGGCCGATTTTTAAGGATTCACGGGCGCGCTCATCATGGACATTCTCCACTGGCAACAACGTTATGAACGCTGGCTCCTTCAACATTACCGTAGTCAGGATGCCGCGCACGACCTGGCGCATTTTCGCCGGGTATGGAATACCGCCCGTCAGCTTGCTTCAGGGGTCATGGTAGATGAACTGACGGTCCTTACCGCCTGCTATTTTCATGACATCGTCAACCTGCCAAAAAACGATCCCCAGCGACACCGCGCCTCAAGGCTGGCGGCAGAAGAAACGCAGCGTATTCTGACGGCGGATTTTGCCGATTTCCCTGCTGAACGTTACCAGCCTGTGATGCATGCCATCGAAGCACACAGTTACAGCGCCGGAATCGAACCGCAAACGGACGAAGCGCGCATCGTGCAGGATGCCGACCGACTGGAAGCGTTAGGGGCGATTGGGCTGGCAAGAGTCTTTGCGGTTGCCGGCTCGCTCAACGTTCCTCTTTTTGACGCAGACGATCCCTTTGCCGATCGTCGCCCGCTGGATGACCGGGCCTACGCGCTGGATCATTTTCAGAGCAAGCTTCTGCGTCTGCCGTCGACGATGCTAACGCCAAAGGGCAGGGCGCTGGCGCAGGAGAACGTGCGTTTCCTCGTACAGTTCATGGCAAAGCTGAGCGCCGAGTTGCAGGGCTGCTATCAGTCGCTGGATGAGGATATTCTCGCGCGTTTTGCGCCGAAGGGCTGAAACGCTGGCAGCAAATTTATGATACTCTGAGAAATATTTGTCTTGCCCGGTTAATTTTATGCAGGAAAACCTTTCCATTTCAGCGGCATCTGGCCGGACTACGGATGCGCCGTCTGCCAGCGTACACGCCTTGCTGCGTCAGGTTATGGCGATATATGACGTCAAAACGCTGGTCGCTGAATTGAGTTCGCTGGGTGAACATCACTGGAGCCCCGCCATTCTCAAACGCGTGGCGACCAGTGAACGTGCCTGGCAGCGGTTGAGCGAGAATGAACAGGCCCACCTTGCGGCGCTGTTGCCATCACCGCCTGCCCATCATCCTCATTATGCTTTCCGTTTTGTTGATCTCTTTGCCGGTATCGGCGGGATCCGTTACGGCTTTGAAGCCATCGGCGGGCAGTGCGTGTTTACCAGCGAATGGAACAAACATGCGGTGCGCACGTATAAAGCCAACTGGTATTGTGACCCGGAACAGCATCACTTTAATGAAGATATTCGTGACGTCACCCTAAGCCATCAGCCACAGGTCAGCGATCGGCAGGCGGCAGAGCATATTCGCGAGGTGATCCCGCAGCATGACGTACTGCTGGCGGGCTTTCCCTGTCAGCCCTTTTCGCTGGCCGGGGTCTCAAAGAAAAATGCGCTTGGCCGCGCGCACGGTTTTGCCTGTGATACCCAGGGGACGCTGTTCTTTGATGTGGTGCGTATTATTGATGCGCGTCGTCCGCCCATCTTCGTGCTGGAAAACGTCAAAAATCTGAAGAGCCATGACGGCGGTAAAACCTTCCGCATCATCATGCAGACACTGGATGGTTTAGGCTATGAGGTGTCTGACGCCGCAGAAATGGGTGCGGACGATCCGAAAATCGTCGATGGTCAACATTTCCTGCCACAGCATCGCGAACGTATCGTGCTGGTGGGCTTTCGCCGCGATCTCAACCTGCATAACGGGTTTACGCTGCGCGACCTTCCGGCCCTTTATCCTGAGCAACGGCTAAGTTTTGCTGAACTGCTGGAGCCTGTGGTGGATGCCAAATTTATCCTGACGCCAGTGCTGTGGAAATACCTTTATCGCTACGCCAAAAAGCATCAGGCGCGTGGCAACGGGTTTGGTTTTGGTCTGGTCGATCCGACCAATCCGCATAGCGTCGCCCGCACGCTTTCCGCCCGCTATTACAAAGATGGTGCCGAAATTCTTGTGGATCGCGGCTGGGACCGCGCCTTAGGCGAGGTGAATTTCGACGATACGGTAAATCAGCAGCATCGCCCGCGTCGCTTAACGCCGCGCGAGTGCGCCCGATTAATGGGATTTGAAGCGCCACAGGGCTATCAGTTCCGGATTCCGGTATCCGATACCCAGGCGTATCGCCAGTTTGGTAATTCGGTGGTGGTTCCCGCATTTGCGGCGGTGGCAAAATTACTCAAGCCTCGTATCGCGCAGGCGGTGGCGCTACGTAAAAAAGGGATCGGGTCGGGTGGACGTTCATAATAAGGCCACGCGCAGCAAGAATATGCGGGCAATAGGCACCCGCGATACGGCCATTGAAAAGCGGCTGGCGCTGTTGCTGGAGGCGTCCGGCTTTACCTTTACCGTCCAGGATGCCACCCTGCCAGGGCGTCCTGATTTTGTGATTGCTGACTACCGCTGTGTGATCTTCACTCACGGCTGTTTCTGGCATCATCATGACTGCTATCTGTTTAAGGTTCCCGCGACCCGCACGGAATTCTGGCTGGAAAAAATCGGCAAAAATGTTGAACGTGACCGGCGGGATGTGTTGCGATTGACAGAGCAGGGCTGGAGAGTGTTGATCGTCTGGGAATGTGCGCTACGAGGGCGAGAAAAGCTCAGCGATAGCGCCCTGAGTGAACGGCTTGAAGAGTGGATCTGCGGCGGCGGTGACAGCGCGCAGATCGACACTCAGGGCATTCATCCCCTGCCGGTTATTTCTTGATCTCACACGGCGTTACAACGGGACGCGCCGGAAAGAGATATTTCCCCAGCGTGACCAGCACCACCGCAAAGATAATCACCCCCAGCGCCAGCCATTCCACCGACGAGAGACGTTCGCCGCCAAAGCCGGTACCCAGTAAAACGGCGACCACCGGGTTAACATAGGCGTAGCTGGTGGCAATCGCGGGCGTGACGTTGCGAATAAGGTACATATAGGCGTTGATGGCGATCACCGAGCCGAAAATCGCCAGATAGCCAACGGCGAGGAAGCCGGACAGTCCTGGCATCGCGGTCAGTTTCTCACCCGTTAAAAACGACGCCGCCAGCAGCACGATGCCCGCAGCCAGCATCTCAATCGCCCCCGCCATCATGCCGACAGGCAGTTCAATGCGTGAACCGTAAACTGAACCAAATGCCCAGCTTACCGAACCTATCAGGATCAATACCGCGCCCCACGGATTTCCGTTCAGGTTGCCGCCGCTGTTAAGCAGGATAATTCCCGCGAGGCCAATGGCGATGCCGAGCCATTCCAGCTTGCGGGTGGCGATGCCGAAAAAGCGGCTAAAGCACAGGGTGAATAGCGGCACGGTAGCGACCATTACCGCCGCAATCCCGGAAGGTACGTGCTGGTGCTCAGCGATGGTGACAAAACCGTTGCCCACGGCGAGCAGAAGCACGCCAATCAGCGCCGCATTCAGTATCGGCCGCAGGGCAGGAAGTTTGTGACCGGTGATTAACAGGTACGCCATCAACAGGACGCCTGCCGCCGAAAAGCGCACGCCAGCCATCAGCAGCGGCGGCCAGCTCTTAACGCCGATGCTGATGGCGAAATAAGTGGAACCCCAAATAATATACAGTGCGAAAAGCGCACTAATGAGCGGTAAAAGTTGCCTGAAACGCATACTGCCTCACAGCCATAAAGAAAGGACGCATATAGTAAACGTCAAAACTATCCGCCTGGCGAGCGGTTAATCTTAATTTGGATGTTAATTAAATGTTGACATTATTCTGCTATACCCGAGCGGCCACTTTTATTCCATACTATTGACTTGAGAAGTTTTAAACGAAGGAAAGACATTTTGGCCGGATCGAGTTTGTTAACGCTTTTAGATGATATTGCCACCCTGCTGGATGATATCTCGCTGATGGGAAAACTGGCGGCAAAGAAGACCGCTGGCGTACTGGGGGATGATTTATCGCTTAACGCTCAGCAGGTCTCCGGCGTCCGTGCCAATCGGGAATTACCCGTCGTCTGGGGAGTGGCTAAAGGTTCGCTTCTCAATAAAGTGATTCTGGTGCCGCTGGCGCTGTTGATCAGCGCGTTTCTGCCGTGGGCGATTACGCCACTGCTGATGATCGGTGGGGCGTTTCTGTGTTTTGAAGGCGCAGAGAAAATCCTCCATACCCTGCATGCGCGCAAACATAAGGAAAGCCCCGAAGCCCGTCAGGCGCGCTTAGCCTCCATCGCTAAACAGGATCCGAAGACCTTTGAGCGCGATAAAGTCAAAGGTGCAATCCGTACCGATTTCATTTTGTCAGCCGAGATCGTAGCCATTACCCTTGGCATCGTCGCCGAAGCGCCGTTGCTGACCCAGGTACTGATTTTGTCCGGCATTGCCGTCCTTGTGACAATTGGCGTATATGGCATTGTCGCCGTTATTGTTAAGCTGGACGATATGGGCTTCTGGCTGGCGGAAAAAGCCAATGCCCTGGCGCAGGCTACCGGCAAAACGCTGTTGTTTATCGCGCCGTGGCTGATGAAAATCCTGTCGGTTGTCGGCACGCTGGCGATGTTTCTCGTCGGCGGGGGCATTGTGGTGCACGGTATCGCGCCGCTGCATCATGCCATTGAGCATTTTAACGAGCAGCAGAGCGCGGCGATCCAGTGGTTAATTCCGTCGCTGGTTAACCTGGTCCTCGGATTTATTCTCGGGCTGATCGTGGTTGCCGTGGTGAAAATGGTGTCTCGCCTGCGCCAGCCTGCTCATTAAATATCCAGTACCGGGTACGCAAAACGTCAAAATTTCGTCTAAGGTGAAAACGTTTCACTCTGATACCGGAGGCAAAAAATGGTCTTTATGGTCAGCGATGAAGTGATGACTAAAAACGGCGAGCGGCGCATGGTGGTCACGGGCTATGCCAGTGGCATGGTGGAGTGCCGCTGGTATGACGGTTTCGGCGTTAAGCGGGAGGCGTTCAGGGAAGACGAATTGTTACCGGGTAACGGCTATTTTCACCGCCACCCGAACCCGTAAGCGCGTCGCTACGTTCCTCTTAAGCCCGGCCTCCCGCGAGCCGGGCATGTTATTCACCCCAGCAAGATCCTGGTCAAATAAGGCGATGCCTGGAGTTTGCATTTAGCGCGAGATAGTAGTGGAAAAACCTCAGTGGCTGAAACATTTCGGCCTGCGCTTTACGCCCGGTCAGGTGGTCAGCCTTTGTTTTATCGTGGTTCTGATCTGCTCGTCTTTTTTGACCTGGCGGGAAGTCGCGGTGCTGGAAGATAACTATATTAGCAGCCAGCGCAACCGTCTTGATAGCGTCTCGCATGGCATGGATATGCAGCTTCAGTTCAATATGGACAGGCTGTTTTTTCTGCGTAACGGTATGCAGGCCGCGCTGAAAACCCCCCTGCAACTAAAGAGTATGTCGATTGCCCATCATGAATTTGATCGCAGGCGCCAGCAGGATGCGTGGTCGGTACAGTCCGGCAGCCGGCATTTGCTGACCGTGAACGGCGTGTCGGATGCCTTTGTTGCGCATGGCTCGGATCTGAACCGGGATAATGCGCTTTTACATAATGAGCTGACGGCGGCGCTGGAGTTGGGCTATCTCCTGCACCTCTCTTCCAGCAGCAATAGCATTGAGTCCCGGACACAGTATGTCTCCCGCGCTGGCTTCTTCGTTACCAGCGATCCACAGCCCATCGCCGATATTACGTCGTATTACGCCAGCGTGATTGCTAAGCCATGGTTTTTTACCCAGTCGGCGCGTGATAATCATGGGCGCGGGATCCGCTGGTATACGGAACAGGCTGAAGCGCGCGGCGTTCAGGTGATTACCGCCAGCATTCCCCTCTATCTGGCCGATCGCTGGTACGGCGTACTGGCGATGGATGTCGACGTTAGCGCATTGCAGCGTTTACTGGTGGAGGCCATTGGCGATCAGCATGAAGGTTCCTGGCAACTCTACGACAGTCAGCTTACCTGGCTGGCGTCGAGCAGGACGGACGTCTCAGACGAGCCAACCCTTAGCGCAACGGATCGTCAGCGTATTCTTACGGATGTCGGGCACGATACGCGCGGGGGGTTTTTGACCGCCAGCGGTTATATTAGCTGGCAAAAGCTCAAAAATTTCGATGGCATCGTATTGCATGTTCATACGCTGCGTGAAGGTCTTGGCGGTGCGTTTGGCAATATTATTATCGCACTGAGCCTGTTATGGCTGGTGTTTACCTCCATTCTGATTTTGTCGTGGATAGTGATCCGCCGGATGGTGCGCAATATGATCGCGATGCAGGAATCGCTTGAGTGGCGGGCATGGTATGACACGTTAACGCGCCTACCCAATCGCGGGGCATTATTTGACCGGGCCGAAGAGGCCGTGCGAGCCTGTCAACTGGCGCAGCAACCGCTGTGTGTTATTCAGCTCGACCTCGATCATTTCAAACGTATTAATGACCAGTTTGGGCATCAGGCCGGGGACCGCGTGCTGTCGCATGTGGGAAGTCTCATCACCAATGCTTTGCGTGAGCATGATGTGGCGGGCCGCGTGGGCGGCGAGGAATTCTGTATCGTCCTGCCCAATACCACGACGGCAATGGCAACCCGCGTTGCTGAACGGATCCGCAATCACATTAGCGCGAAAGAGTTCCTGATACGCAAAAACACCACGCTGCGTATCAGCGCCTCGCTGGGCGTCAGCAGTACGGAAGAGCGCGGGCGTTATGAGTTTGAACATCTGCAATCCATTGCCGATCGTCGCCTGTACCTGGCCAAACAAAACGGGCGTAACCGTGTTTATTCCGCAGGCTGACCGGCAGGAAAGAAATGCGCCATTCCTTCACTCCAGCCCGCCGGGCCTTCCTGTGCGGTATGATAAACGCGCTGTGGATCGTTGCGTTTCAGCCTGACGCCATCACGATTTAAGCCTTTCACCACTACCGCATAGTCAACGACATCCAGCAATGGCGCATCGTTGGGGCCGTCGCCCAGCCCCAAAGTGGTGCGCCGTTTGCCTTCGCGCTGCTGGTATTTATTGAGTAAAAAAATCGTCGCCTGGGCTTTATCACCTCGCTGGTCGAGAACGTGCCAGAAACGCGCGCCCTGAACAATGTGCAGGCCGAATGAGGCCAGCGTCGTGGCAAATTCTGCCATGCGCGCATCGCTGTCGCGCCAGATTAACGTTTCGGAGGCTTCCTGCTGGCGGGCGAGGGTAGCATGCGTGTTGTTGAGGCCGGTCCAGTCGCTAATAATCTGTTCATCCACATCAGAGAAGGTGGTGAATTTAAATCCTTCTTTTTCGCGCAGTGCGGTCAGAACACTGGCAATCTCCTCCTGAGGCGAGCCGGCGATCAGGCGGGGAAAGTGCTCATCATCCTGCCAGCCAGCATCAAGCTGGATCACCGCGCCATTTTCGGCAATAAAAGGCAATCCTTGTAGCCCTGTCTCCTGCTGAATTTGCGCCATTTCGGCAGCGGTTTTACTGCTGCATAAAATTACTGGCGCACCTGCCTCTTTAAGCCGTTGGAGCCACGGTACGGCAGGCTGCCAGTCCCCGGTATGACTTTCAAGCAGGGTGCCTTCCAGATCGGTAAATATCAGCAGCGGTTCACGCAGGTCGGGCATACATTTCTCCTTTCAGTCCGTCATCATTAGCCTGAGATAATTCCTAAATGCAATTTGGCATGCTGAACACTTTTTATGGGAACGAACCCAACAAGCGAGGCGCGGTGCTATCTGTCATAGTTCACCCGCCAGAAATCGTGTTTTTTCGGAACTATTCACCTAGCGAATATATCTTGTCATGCAAAAAAATTGCGGATATGTTTAATGTCACATCAGATTTCCTGGTGTAACGAATTTTAAAGTGCTTCTTGCATTCGCAAGCTTCAACCCGACCCTGACAGGGCCGGGTTTTTTTTGGTGTCGGTTAACGGTTAACTTCGCTCACGCTGAAGTCGTGGATATCCAGCTCAAACGCTTCGGCCAGTTCACGCCAGGTATGATAATCATGCCCGTTGACGCTCGCGTGATGGGGATCGCCGTCGTCAGCGCGTTTAACTTCACCTTCACAAATCTCATTGATCGCCGCCAGCAGGGCATCAACGTCAACGCCGACCTCACGTTTTGCCGTATCGTCATACTCTTTTGCGGTTTTCATAACATTTCCTCACAGGCTGCCGCACAGACTAAGTATAGACCGTCCAGAAAAGCAGCATTCGTCGCGTCAGACGCAGCCAGCACGACGGTTTTGATCTACACTGGCACAAAAACATGTGGAGGTGACACTATGCAGATAAACGATCGCGTGACGGTTAAAACGGATGGCGGACCGCGCCGACCGGGTGTGGTACTGGCCATTGAAGAGTTCAGTGAGGGCACGATGTATCTGGTGTCGCTGGAAGATTATCCGTTAGGCATTTGGTTTTTTAATGAACTGGGACATCATGACGGCATTTTCGTCGAGAAGGTGGATGCCTGATTCTGGACCACTGGCGGGCAGACCCGCCAGTGGTAGTGCTTAGCGCATGTTGACATAAATCCCGGTAGTAACGTTGTCTGTCAATCGGACAACATGATAAATAACCTGTTTATTATGCGTTTTAATCTTTCTTTTAATATTACCTTTATGTGACGATACGGTCTTCGCTTTGATATTCATTTGGTCGGATATCTGAATCGTCCCCTGGCCTGACATCCACATCCGCAGCATAAAAGATTCAGTCCGGCTTAACGACAGCGTCTGCATATTAATTGCGCTAAAATGCTCGCTACCTTTTTTAAGACAATTACCCAAAATATCATCCAGAGATTCAGGCTTGATTGACTTTGAACTAATTAACAAATTCTTTCTCACCAGTAAATACTCATCAAAATGGAGATTAGCAATCGCCATAAATACGATGAATAACGTGTCGGGGTGTTGATTAATGATCTGCCTGATTTGTTGACTACTTTCAGGGTCGTGGATAAAACAGTCTTCATTAATAAACACCACGTCAGGCCGGCTTTCCTCGCAGGCCACCGCCAGGGCTGCTGTGTCCTTTGCATCCCCGATCTCGCGTCGCTTAACTCCCCGACTTGCCAGATATCCGATTAATCCTAATCGGGTATAACTGCACAAGTCCATAATAATCGTTGACATGGCATACCCTCACTCAATGCATAACGATAATTAACCCATTGCCTTACCGATTTCACAACGTCCTGTGGTAATAATTTTTCAGATTAATAAGACAGGCAGAGTTTTTCAGGCCTGAGCACTATCCCGTAAAGTTGCGTATAAGTTGCCAGGAATCATCTTAAACTAAATTGCAGATAAGTTTATGTGATGGGAATTAAAACAACGATTAGCCATTCGGTATATCGTGGAGGGTATACAGTAATTTTTATTTTAGGATTATCCTCAGATAACACCTGCTAATTATCAGGATGTTATTTTCGGTAACTCACTGATTATGTCAGCAAGTAAATTAAAGATCTCGCTAAATAAATGTTCACAGAACGGCGCGATTAACGGCATTAACACCGACATCAGCAGGATGCCGACGCTGAGCGTCAGCGGAAAGCCAATGACAAAAACGGAAAGCTGGGGGGCCATTCTGTTGAGCATTCCCAGCGCCAGGTTGAGCGTCAGCAGCAGGGTGATCACCGGTAGCGCCAGCATCAGGCCGTTAAGGAAAATCAACCCACCCGCGCGGGCGAGGGCTAAAAAGGCATTGCTGTTAATCGGTTCGCCACCGATGGGCAGCGTGTGAAAGGTATCTGCCAGCATAGAGATCAGCCACAGATGACCATTGAACGTCAGGAACAGCAGCAGGGCGAGCATATCCATCAGTCGCGCCAGGACCGGCATATTTAAATTACTGCCCGGATCGATGAAGGTGGCGAATGACAGCCCCATTTGCAGGCCGATAATCTCTCCGGCAGTGCGAATGGCCGCAAAGGCAAACTGCATGGTAAATCCCAGCGCGATGCCGATCAGGATTTGCTCCAGTCCCAGTCCCAGCGCGTCAAGAGAGAACAGTGGAACGTTAGTGGCAGGCAGTGTCGGGGCGATAATAACGGTGATCATAATGCCCAGCCCAAGCTTAACCCGCTTCGGTACGCTTTTTTCACTTAAGATAGGGGCGGTGGAAATCAGCGCCAGCACGCGCAGTAGCGGCCAGAAATAGAGGCCCAGCCAGTGAAGCCATTGATCGTTCGTTACCTGCACCATGCGGCGGTTATCCGATGATGTAGGGAATATTGCTGAACAGGGTGCGCATATAGTCCAGCAGTAAATTCAGCATCCACGGCCCGGCAACGATAATGGCAATAAACACCGCGATGATTTTCGGAATGAAGGACAGCGTCATCTCGTTAATCTGGGTGGCGGCTTGCAGAATACTGATGATAAGACCGGTGATCAGCGCCACCAGCAGCAAAGGCGCGGCCAGCGCGAGGGCCACTTTCATCGCTTCGGTGCCCATCATCATGACCGATTCAGGTGTCATTTCGCGCTCCCTAACTGTAGAAACTCTGCGCCAGTGAGCCGACCAGCAATTGCCAGCCATCCACCAGTACAAACAGCATCAGTTTAAACGGCAGGGCGATGGTCGCGGGTGGCACCATCATCATCCCCAGCGCCATTAACACGCTGGCGATCACCAGATCGATGATCAGGAACGGGATAAAAATGGTGAAGCCAATCTGGAAAGCGGTTTTCAGTTCGCTGGTCACGTAGGCCGGAAGCAGAATGCGCAGCGGCACGGCTTCGGGACCGGCAATCGGGCCGCTGTTCGCCAGCCGGGCGAACAGCGCGAGATCGGCTTCACGCGTCTGGCGCAGCATAAACTCGCGCAGCGGCTGAGCACCTTTCTCCATCGCCACATCCAGCGAGATTTTATTTTCGCTGAAGGGCTGATACGCGTCGGTATAAATTTTGTCGATTACCGGCGACATAATAAAAAAGGTCAGAAACAAGGTCAGCCCCAGCATCACCTGATTCGGCGGCGCGGAGGGCGTGCCCAGCGCATTACGCAGCAGGCCGAAGACGATAATGATGCGGGTGAAGCTGGTGGTCATCAGCAACAGCGCGGGCAGGAACGTCAGCGACGTGATAAACACCAGCGTCTGCACCGGCAGCGACCAGCTCTGGCCGCCGTTGGCGAGCGGCTGGCTGATCAGACCGGGAAGCTGCGCCATAGCCGCAGGGGCTGCCAGCCAGAGTCCGGCCAGCAAAAAGGGAAGTACGCGGCGCATCAGGATCTCCCGGAACGCTTAAGCAGATTTTTCATCATCGACGAAAAATCGGGGGTTGCTGGTGTTGCCGTGGCACTGTCTGGTGCAGCGGGAGGCAGCGTATGCAATAACGAGATTTGTGCGGCGGTCACGCCGAGCACCAGGCGGGCGTCTTCAACCTCCACAATTACAATTCGTTCGCGCGGGCCAAGCGTCGCTCCTGCGCTAACCTTCAGACCGCGTGCTGCGCTGCCTTTGCCGCTGAATCCGACCCGCTTTAACAGCCATGCGGCCATCAGGATCAGGAAAATAATGCCAAGTAACGCGCCGCTGACCTGCATCAGCGACGAGGCAGGGGATACGGCCGGCTGAACGACCGTGGCCTGGGTTTTCATCTTATTTACTCAAACGACGCATACGCTCTGACGGCGTGATGATGTCGGTAATGCGCACGCCGTATTTATCGGCAACCACCACCACTTCACCCTGCGCAATCAGATAGCCGTTAATCAGGATATCCAGCGGCTCACCGGCCAGGCCGTCCAGCGACACCACCGAACCCTGCGTTAGTCGCAGCAACTCTTTGATGGTCATCCGGGTGCGGCCCAGTTCCACGGTGAGTTTGACCGGGATATCCATAATCAGATCGATATCCTGGAGCGTGCCGCTCACATCGCCGCCACCTAACTGCTGAAAAACCGCGTCCGTCGCGCTTTTCCCGGGGGGATTTTTTTGTTCGTTCAACGCTTCAGCCCACAGGTCGTCCATCGATCCGCTGTTGTCATCAGAAGGATTATTCATGTCACTCATTAGGGCTGTTCCTCATTCAGCGAATTCAAAATCGGGTTGATCAAATGTTCAACGCGTAGCGCATATTGGCCGTTGACCGTACCGTACTGGCTGGTCAACACGGGGACGCCGTCCACATGCGCAATAATGCGGTCAGGCTTTTCAATGGGCAGCACGTCGCCGGGTTTCAGTTTCAGGATCTGCGACAGGCGCAGCGAGATATCGGCAAAGTTCGCAATCAGTTCCAGCTCAGAGTGCTGCACCTGGCGCACCAGGTTTTCACGCCAGTTCTGATCTTCGCTACGCGAGTTCTCCAGCGGCGGATTGACCAGCACTTCGCGCAGCGGCTCGATCATGCTGAACGGCAGACAAATATTAAACTCGCCGGTCAGGTTGCCGATTTCCACATGGAACGGCGTATTGACCACGATATCGTTCGGCGAGGTGGTGATATTGGTAAATTTCACCTGCATCTCCGAGCGCACGTATTCCACGTCCAGCGGGTGAATCGCTTTCCACGCGTCGCTGTAGGATTCCAGCGCCAGCTTCAGCATCCGGTTAATCACGCGCTGTTCAGTATGGGTAAACTCACGTCCTTCGACTTTGGTCGGGAAACGTCCGTCGCCGCCAAAAAGGTTATCCACCGCGATAAACACCAGCCCCGGTGAGAACACAAACAGCCCGGTGCCGCGCAGAGGCTTCAGGTGGATCAGATTCAGGTTGGTCGGCACCGGCAGGTTGCGCGCAAATTCGTGATACGGCTGAATGCGGATTGCACCAACCGTAATGTCCGGGCTACGACGCAGCAGGTTGAACAGCCCCATCCTGAACTGGCGGGCAAAGCGTTCGTTAATAATCTCCAGCGCCTGCAGACGCTCGCGCACCACGCGACGCTGGGTGTTGGGATCGTAGGGACGAATGTCGCTGTCGGTCGATTTCCCCGGCTGCGGTTCGTCGGTTTTATCGCTGTCGCCGTTTAGCAGCGCGTCAATTTCGGCCTGAGAAAGAATGCTGTCGCCCATGCCGTTACCGCAAAATAAAGGCTGTGTAGAGGACGTCGGTCACTTCCTGCCCCGGTTGCCCGGCGATCAGCGGCTGCGCCAGCGTGCTCTTGATATCAGCAACGAGTTTTTGTTTGCCTTCATTACTGGAAAGCTGGCTGGCATCCTGGCGGGAAAATAGCAGCAGCAGGCGGCTACGAATTTCCGGCAGATATTCGTTAAGACGCGCGCGGGTGGCTTCATCCTTCAGGCGCAGGGTAATGCCAACATACAGAACGCGATCCGCATCGCCTAAATTAACGGTAAAGGTATCCAGCGCAAAAAAGACCGGCGCGGCAGGCGGTGGTGCTTCCGCGGTAACATGCGCGGCGGGTTGCTGCTGCATACGCCAGTAGCTGTAGCCTGCGGTGGCGCACGCGGCGAGGGTGATTAACACCAGCAGCGGGATCCAAATGGCGCGTTTGCTTTTTTTAGTGGTGATGGCGGAGTCGGTCATCTGATACGTGCTTCCTGTTTCGGTACTGCTTATGGGGTGATTATCCCGTGTCCGTTGGCCGTCAAAGCGTGGAACAGACGAGAATAATCACGCTACCTCTGGCGTTTAAGCAAAGATGTCGACCGCGCTGCTGCCGCCTGAGCGCGATTGCAGACTGGCAGGCACGTTAAGCAATTCATCCTCCTGCGCATCCAGTTGGCTGCCAGTCGGGGTATGGCGAGCAGACTGTTGCTGAGAGGACGACTGCTGTTGCCCGGCAAAACTTTCGCTACTGATGCTGCTCTGGCCAAGCTGTATGCCACTTTCAGCCAGCTGCGTGCGCAGCATCGGCAGCGCGGCTTCCAGCGCGGCGCGCACGTGGCTGTGCGGCGAGACCATCTGTAACTGCGCCTGGTTATCGTCCATTTTCAGGGTAATTTGTACCTGTCCTAAGTCTTCCGGATGCAGGCGCAGCTCGGCGGTCTGCTGGCCCTGGCGGGTAAATAGCGTAATGTGCTGGCTCACCGTCTGTTGCCAGTCCGGGCTGCCCAGCGGGGCGTTGACGGTGGCAATGGCCGCCGCGTGTGCCGGTGCCGGGGTCATTGTCGGGCTGATGATGGGGGCCACGTTAGATGTGGTGGCAACGGGAGAGGGGGTACTCTCCGTTTCAACGCGGACCGCTGCGTTACTTTGTGCCGCCGTGAATGGCTGCGCATCGATCGCCGTCTGTGTCCGTGACGGAGCTTCAGCGGTGACCTCTTTCAGTGATGATGCTTTATCGCCACCCACATTCCCCTTGAGCGGAGCGTTGCCCGTTAGCGTGGGCGTCGCTTCGGGCGCGGCCGGCTGCGTCGACGTCGGCGCAGGGGTGGACGATGGTGGCAGCATCGCCATCAACGCACTGAGATCGGTAAGGTCGTTTTCATGGACCTCCGTTGGCGGCAGGTCTTTTTCTGTTGCTTCGCTGTTGACCACTGGTTTTTGTCCCAGCGTCAGCCCGCTCAGCAGGGTGCGGATATCGCTAAGATCGGTCAGCGTTTCACCCTCGATGCGGGCCTGAAGATCGTTGAGCGTGAGGCCGCTCTTGCGGGCATTCTGCGCACCCGGGCGGGCATCCTGCACGTCTGCCAGCGTCGCCGGGGCACTTTCGCCGCCCAGCGCCCCGGCCAGCAGAGCGAGAAAATCCTGCGCGCCGTCTGTGCTTTTAGCCGACAGTCCACCGGGGGTAATGTTCGCGTCGCTGACGCTGATATCAGGCAATGTGATCACTCGTATTTCCTTTGGGTTGCACGTTGCGCAAACTCATCCATTCTTTTTTGATCGAGACGGTTCTCCGCCAGCAGCGCGGCAGAGTCCTGTCGGTCCGAAAGCGTCTGCCATGCCTGGAGGCGCTGTTTTTTCTCACGCCAGACGTTGAGCGCCTGATCGACTTTGTGGTTCCATTGCGCTAACTGCTGGCGATGCTGGTCAATGGCTTTTTCCAGCGTCTGAATAAATTGCTGGTAGTTTTGCCAGCGCTGACTGCCAATTCCCTGGCTCATACTGGTGTTGAGACTGGACTGGTACTCATCCTGATAATTCATCAGCATTTGTAACTGTTCCTGCGCCTGCTGACAGCCTCGACGCATTTCCCCCAACCGCAGCGCGGCGTTATCGACCTCTTTTTCCGCCAGATCTTTTAAGGTGGCTAATGCGCTATTCTGCGTCACGTTCGTACTCCCGCTTCATTACGCCGCAGGAAAAATCAGGTCCAGCGCCTGAAGTGATTCTTCCCAGCCTGCTTTTTCAAAGATGCCCTGCTGTAAAAACGCCTCCAGCTGTGGCCAGAGCACAATGGCCCGGTCAAGCAGCGGATCGCTGCCTCTGGCGTAGGCACCTACGCTGACCAGATCGCGGTTGCGCTGAAAACTGGAGAGCAACTGTTTAAAATTACGCACCCGCGCGTAATGCCTTTCGTCAATCAGCGCGGTCATCGCACGGCTGATGGAAGCTTCAATATCAATCGCCGGATAGTGGCCTGCCTCCGCCAGACGGCGGGAGAGGACAATGTGGCCGTCGAGAATGGCGCGTGCGGAATCTGCAATCGGGTCCTGCTGATCGTCGCCCTCGGTGAGCACGGTATAGAAGGCGGTAATTGACCCGCCGCCGCTGATCCCATTCCCGGCGCGTTCCACCAGCGCCGGTAGTTTGGCGAAAACAGAGGGCGGATAACCTTTGGTCGCAGGAGGTTCACCGATGGCCAGCGCAATTTCACGCTGCGCCATCGCGTAGCGGGTGAGGGAATCCATAATCAGCAGTACATGCTGGCCGCGATCGCGAAAATCCTCGGCGATACGCGTGGCGTAAGCGGCGCCCTGCATTCGCAGCAGGGGAGAGACGTCTGCCGGAGCGGCAATCACCACCGAGCGGGCGCGACCTTCCGGGCCGAGAATATTTTCGATAAAGTCTTTGACTTCACGCCCACGCTCGCCGATAAGCCCCACCACAATCACATCCGCTTCGGTGTAACGCGCCATCATGCCCAGCAGGACGCTTTTACCGACGCCGGACCCGGCAAACAGTCCCATACGCTGCCCACGGCCGACGGTGAGCAGGGCATTAATGGGACGCACGCCGGTATCCAGCACGTGTTCAATCGGGGTGCGTTGCAGCGGGTTAAACGGCTGGGTGATCAGCGCCCCGCTTTCGATGGTATCCGGGGAGGGGAGGCCGTCGAGCGGTTTGCCGCTGCCGTCAAGGACGCGCCCGAGCAGCGCCGGACCAAGCGGCAACTGCTTGCTGCTGTGCAGGCCATCGCCGCTGTTGTTACGGGCATAAACGCGCGCGCCGGGCAGAATACCTTCGACTTCTTCCAGCGGCATTAAAAACAGGCGCTGACCGTTAAAACCAACCACTTCACTTTCGACTTCCTGCGTTTCGCCCCGGTCCTGACGCTCAATAATGCAGGTTGCGCCCAGCGGTAGCTGGAGTCCGGTGGCTTCCAGCACCAGCCCGGTAGCGCGGGTCAGCCGACCGTAGCGGCGCACGGACGGTAGCTGGGCCATTTTGGCTTCAACATTATCCAGCGTTTGCAGCCAGCGGCTGAGGCGGGAGGTCATTAACAGGCTCCCGGTGCCGCCAGACGGCACAGTTCCTGCCAGCGCGTCGCAACGCTGGCATCCAGATCGCCCTCGTCGGCGGAGACTTTACAGCCGCCGGGATGCAGCGTGGTATCGCCGCGCAGCCGCCAGCCGTGCAGGCTGAGGGTCGCGCCAAGCACGTCTTCTACGCGCTGCAAATCGTCCGGATGGACGCGCAACTGCGGCTTGCCGCTGAACAACGGCTCCTGCTGAAGTAACTGCTGGATCTGTTTAATTAAGCCGTGGTTATCCACCGCCGGCATATCGCCGATAATCTGCCGGGCTGCCGTCAGCGCCATTTGCGTCAGACGTGAGGCAATTACGCTGTCGAGGGCATCCAGCGTATTCTGGAATTCACTCACCAGTTGCTGCATTCGCGCGTGCAGCGGTTCCTGCAACTGACGCGCCTGAAGCTGCCCCTGCTCCAGACCCTGCGCCAGTCCTTCCTGATACCCCTGCGCATGACCAGTCTGGCGGCCTTCGGCCATTCCGGCAGCGTAGCCCTGTTCATGGGCCTGAATTTGTAGCTGCGCCAGCTGCTGCTGAAGCTGCTGTTCGGGAGAAATCTCCTCCTGAGGCGGCAGCGACGTTGGCGCGTCATCCTCGAACGGCGCAGCCTCGGTCAACGGCGCAAACAGGCTGTCAGGCTGCCAGATTTTCCACGGCAGTTGATCAGACATAGGTATCCTCGCCGCTGCCGATCACCATTTCGCCGGTTTCCGCCAGACGACGGACAATCAGCAGAATCGCTTTCTGCTCGTTTTCCACCTGCGACAGGCGGACCGGACCCCGGTTGGCGAGATCGTCGCGCAGGATATCGGCGGCACGTTGCGACATGTTGCGCAGGAATTTTTCGCGCAGCGGCTGCTCGGCACCTTTGAGCGCCACCAGCAGGGATTCGGAATCCACTTCCTGCAACAGACGCTGGATGCTGCGGTCGTCCACTTCGACCAGGTTTTCGAACAGGAACATCTCGTCGATGATCTTCTGAGCCAGCTCGCCGTCGAATTCGCGCACGGCAGAGATAACCGCTTCTTCCTGCTGCGTTTTCATCAGGTTGATAATTTCGGCCGCGGTTCTTACGCCGCCCATTTTGCTGCGTTTGAGATTCTGACCGTCGAGCAGGTTGTTGAGCACTTCGGTCAGCTCCGCCAGCGCGGCAGGCTGAACGCCGCCGAAGGTGGCAATACGTAGCATCACATCGTGGCGCAGGCGTTCGTCGAACAGCGCCAGAATATCCGCCGCCTGGCCGCGTTTGAGGTGTACCAGAATGGTGGCAATAATCTGCGGATGCTCGTCGCGAATCAGATCCGCAGCGCTCTGCGGCTCCATAAAGTTGAGCGTTTCAATACCGCTCGACGTTTCGCGGGTTTCGAGGATATCTTCCAGCAGGCTGGCGGCACGCTCTTCGCCCAGCGCTTTGACCAGCACCGACCGCAGGTATTCGCTGGCGTTAACGTTGAGCGCGGCGAACTGTTCCGCCTCCTGCTCAAACTCGCCCAGCACTTCTGTCAGCTGCTTGTTGGAGATTTGCCGCACGTTGGCCATCGCCGAACTCAGGTGCTGGACCTCGCGGTTGGAGAGATGTTTAAACACCTCCGCCGCGCGATCTTCACCAATGGTCATCAGCAAAATGACGCTTTTTTCCGTTCCGGTTAGACTACTCATGTTCGTTATTCATCCACTGGCGAATGACCAGCGCGACGACGCGCGGATCGTTATCTGACATCTCACGAATACGCTGGCTCATCACTTCTGCGCCCATACGCTGATTGGCGCGACGTTGCTGGGTCAGTTCATCTTTGGTCAGGCGAACTTCAACACCATCCACCGTGCTGGTGCTTTCCTGACGCACCTGCGCTTCTTCCTGTACGGCTTTGATCTCTTCCTGACGGCGCACCAGTTGCGGACGCACCGCTTTACGCCACAGCAGCCACGCGACCAGCAGCACCAGCAGCCAGCGTCCGGCGATCATCAACTGATCGATAAACGACTGCTGTTGCCAGAACGGCAGTTCGCCGCCGGTCTCATCCACCGCGCTGAACGGCGAGTTCACGACGTTTAGCGTGTCGCCACGGGTGGTGGAAAAGCCCATGGCCTCACGGGTGAGATCTTCAATCTGCTTCATCTGATCGGCGGTCAGCGGCAGCGGCTTGCCATCCGTCAGGGTGCGATAATTCACCACTACGGCAACAGAAAGTCGCTGGACATCACCTACGTTTAATTTGGTGTGGCGGATAGTACGGTCAACTTCATAGTTGGTGGTTTCGTTACGCTGAGAACTGCGCGGACCGGCGTTGTTGCCGGAGGTCGACGTTGACTGCGTGTTTTGCTGCGCATTTTGTTGGCCGTTCTGCGCGGTGGTTGTCGGCGGATTGGCAATCGGCGCGGTATTGGCCGGTGCCGGCTGATTAGAAAGCGCGCCCGGCACGCCGCCCACGATCCCGCTACCGTTCTGTTCGCTGAGGTTTAGCTGGCGGGAACGCATCGCCGCCTGGCTGCTGTCGCCGTTCGGGTGGTATTGCTCTTCGGTTTGTTCTTTATCGGCGAAATCGATCTGCGCCGTCACCTGAGCATGGACATTGCCGTTACCGACGATAGGGCCAAGGATAGATTCGATGCGGCGCTGGACGCGGCCTTCCACATCGGAGGCGTATTTCAGTTGCGCATCGTTCAGCGCCCGGTCGCTGGTATTGGATTGGGTCAGCAGATGACCCCCCTGATCGACCAGCGTCACGTTACCCGCGGGCAGGCCCGCCACCGCGCTGGAAACCAGATGGACCACGGCGCTAATTTGCCCTTCATCCAGCGCCCGGCCCGGTTCCAGGTTCACCGTCACCGAGGCCGAAGGGGATTTTTGCTCGCGCACGAACAACGAGGGCTTTGGCATCGCCAGATGCACACGCGCGGTTTTTACCGGCCCGAGTGTTTCAATGGTGCGTGCCAGTTCACCCTCCAGCGCACGCTGGTAGTTGACCTGCTCACTGAACTGGCTGATGCCGAACTTTTCCTGATCCAACAGCTCGAAACCGACCGCGCCGCCTTTCGGCAGCCCTTGCTGCGCCAGACGCAGACGCAGCTCATGCACTTTGTCCGCCGGAACTTCAAGCGCGCCGCCGTTATCGGCAAAGCGGTACGGGATATTCATCTGCGTTAATTGCTGGACGATGGCTCCGCCGTCCTGATCGGACAAATTGCTGAATAGCGTGCGGTAGTCCGGGCTTTTTGCCCACAGTACCATAGCGACAACCACGGCCACGGCAGCGGCGCTTATTACCATCAGCGGAATTTTAGGATTGGCGCGCAGGCGATTGATCCACTCGGCGGTTTTCGCTTGTGTCGTGGTCGTTGCAGCCGCGCTCATTGCGCACCTCGTAAATCCTGGTGGATGGCGGTAAACGTGTAGTGAAACAAAACTGACTCCCGGGTCGGCAAACGCATACTGTTAGCCCCGCCATTATTTGTCGGTTTTGGATTTTCGATGGGCGAAATAACCTGTTTTTTCTGCGTTATTTAACGCCTTTATCCCATTGACAAACTGGTAATCTCACCGCGTTGAATTTCACCAGGGGTAAATAATGGCCGTTCAGGGTATTGAAGGGGTGCTCAGCACACTACAGGCGACCGCCAGCATCGCGCGTAATCAGAGCGTGCAAAATGAGCCAACCGTCGGCTTTGCCGGGCAGCTTCACGCTGCCATTGACCGGATCAGCGATACGCAGAATGCCGCCCGTGTGCAGGCTGAGAAATTTTCGCTGGGCGAGCCGGGCGTGGCGCTGAATGACGTGATGACCGATCTGCAAAAATCCTCCGTGTCGCTGCAAATGGGCATTCAGGTGCGCAATAAGCTGATTGCGGCGTATCAGGATATTATGGCGATGGGGGTGTAAGAAGAAACACGTTTTGTACTTCCTGACGCCTTGACTTATGGTGTGAAGACTCCCCGCTGGGGTCATCCATCTGTATGAGGTGAATATGGATCTGAAGACCGTTTCTGTACTTCTGTTCGATGATTTTGAAACTCTGGATGCGATGGGGCCGGTTGAAGTCTTTGGCTGCTTACCCGGCTGCCAGCTACATTTTATCTCCCGCCACGGCGGCGAGGTGACCAGTTCACAGCGCGTGGTGGTGAAAACGGAACAGGCTGTTATTAGCCCTTCTGAGGCCATCCTGATCCCCGGTGGGCAAGGCACCCGTTCGCTGTCACAGGATGCCGATTATCTTTCCTGGCTGCAGTCGCAGGTGGACGCCGCGGCATTATGTATGACGGTGTGTACCGGTTCTGCGCTGCTGGCCTGCACCCCGTTGCTCGACGGGATTCACGCCACCAGCAATAAACGTGCTTTTACGTGGGTCACGTCACTGAACAACCGTGTTCACTGGCAGCCCAGCGCCCGCTGGGTCAGGGACGGCAAATTTTACACCTCATCCGGCATTAGTGCGGGTATCGACATGGCGTTGCAGGTGGTGGCTGATTACCGTGGCCTTGAACAGGCGCAGGATATTGCCCGACGAATGGAGTACGTCTGGAATGACGATGCGGGTAACGATCCGTTTGCGGTGGACGCGTAATAGTAGAGATTAATCATGTCGTGCAGGAGGTGCAAAAAACAGCAACACGGTGCCTATAGCGGCATAAAGACTGAGCGAAAGCGCGGTTCCCATGCTGGCATACAGGCTGCCGAAAATAAGCGCGCCGACAGCTTGCCCCGCCGCCAGCATAAAAAAGGCGATGCCAACGTTGGTGGCAGCAGCGTCTGGATTGATGGCTGCGCCACTTACCAGCAGCACGCCGGAGAGCGTGATATAGCCCACGCCTGCCAGCGACACGGCGATATATAACCCGTCATTAAACCCATGACTGAACGTCAGGATCAGCAATGTGATCACCATAAAAAACAGCGCAACCCGGTAAACGACGTTTAATCCCAGCCGGTTAATTAAGGGGCCGGTAAATACCCCCAGAATTCCCGCGCCGCCTCCAGTCAGCCATAACATGCTGGTCATCTTGCTTCCTACATGCAGTTGCTGTTGCAGGATCTGCGGACCAAAACTCCACCACGCCGCGCTGGCAAAACCGCTGATAAACGCAATAACCGCCAGACGCTTTATGGCAGGGGTCAGTAAACGCGCACCGTTGCGGACGTGTGATCGTTTTTCTGCGGGAAGATCGCGTACTATCAGCGGCAGGCAGGCCAGCGCAATCAGTGCAAAGACGACGCAGGCGGCACGCCAGCCGCCAGGCATAAAGAATAAGATCGGTACCGACAGAATAATACCCGCGCTGGTGCCCGCATTAATCAACGTATTGACCTGGGGCTGGCGATGCTCAGCCACTCGCAGACTCACTGCATCCGCCAGCGATGGAGATGCCAGACCGGGGCTTAAGCCGGCAATGAACACGCCGACGCCCAACAGGGCAGGAGAGGTGGCCATCGCCATCAGCAGTAATCCTGCCGCCGCGCAAAGCGCCGTGATGATAGCGGACAACCGGGAACCATACCGCGAGCTCAGTGGCGACGCGCCCACAACCGCAATACAGTAGGCAGCAAAGCTGGAAGCGGCTATCGTCCCCGCTTGTGATGCGCTCAAAGGAATGTCGTGGTTAACCGCAGGCAGCATCAATCCCCACGAAAAACGCGCCAGTCCGTAGGTGACGGCGATCAGGGCAAAGCCAGTGATGGCCAGCGGCAGGGATGATTTCATATTTTCACCTTGCCGTGCGCCAGGAGGAACAAGGCGGCCTCACCTGCGCGGAAAGCGGCTTCAGGACCGGTAATCAATGCCGAGGTAATCGCCCCTTCAAACAGTATCCAGATGGTATCCGCTAACGCCGCGTCGCTGCTGCCAAGGCACTCGGCGATATAGCGACGCAGCGCGTAGCGAAAATCCAGCGCCAGCGCGGACAGCCGCATATCCTCGCGGGCATATTCTCCCCAGGCTTTTATAAAGAAACATCCGGACGCGCCGTACTCGTGCATCCACTGCTCAAGCAGTAAGAATAACTGGCTAATCGCCTGCGGATGGCCGGGAGCATGCAACCCCTCAAAAAAACGCTGCTGGCGTGCCGCCATCACCGCTTCAGTTAAGATTTCCCGGGAAGGAAAGTAACGGTAAAAGGTGCGGGTAGATACCTTCGCTTCCTGACAGAGTTGGTCAGTGCTGGTGGTATGAAACCCGTTTTCATAGAACAGCCGCTCAGCGGCCTGAAGGATGTCGTCTCTTTTTCGCATACCTTTAAAAGTAAACCGATCGTTTTACTTTTGCAAATCACCAGCGCCGAATCACCGGAGAAAAAGAGCTTCTAATATTGCCATGGCCGGGGTGATTTCCCCGGCCAGCTTGCTTACTTCTGAATCAAATAACGAATCGTTGGGCCATCCTGCTGAATATCCAGCACCGTATAGCCATGATTGCGCGCATCAAGCGGAATGTTATTGATGGACTGGGGACAATCGCTGACCACTTCCAGGATCTCACCTTTTTTTAATTGCGGCAGCGCTTCCAGGGTAGCCACCGCCGGATAAGGGCAAGGCTCGCCGACCATATCAAGACGGTAATCCGGAACAATCGTTTTCATGCCATCTCCTTAACATCGGTAACGGGAAGCGTTTTACGGCGGAAGAAATGTTTCTCCCAGCCGATAATTAACATCAGCGCGATAAACAGCATGGCATAGGTCATCAACAGACCGCCGAGCGGTCCAAAGGTATTCAGTAAATTCACCTTATCCCAGTTGGTAGCCAGCGTCGGGGCGAGATCGTCCCAGTAATACGCGAGGATCGTAGAGCCGATAACGTTACCCAGCCCGACCCACCAGTAGTGAACCTGGCCCTCCACCGCGCGGTACATCCAGCCGGTTTCACAGCCGCCCGCCAGTACAATGCCAAAGCCAAACAGCAGGCCGCCAAGTACCGCGTTCGGACCGGCCCACATGATTTTCGGCGCAACGCCCAGTTGCACATAGCTGAAGATGCCGATGGCGCTCACCGCCATACCGAAGATGATGGCCTTCGCCATATGGGTGCGTCCGGTGATCCACATATCGCGGAACGCTGAGGTAAAACAGATTTGTGCGCGTTCGATCAGTAAACCAAAGCCTACGCCAAATAGCATCGCCAGCCCCAGCTTCGGCTGATTCATTGCCGTCAGGAGTGCCCAGCCCAGCATGCCGACAAAGACCAGCATCCCGAGACGGAAACGGCGGCGCGCCTGTTCCGGTTTTTGCGTCAATGGCGACGCGGCGGAGACTTTTTGCATCTTAACCGGAATACGGAAGATCGGCAGAAGGGTGAAGCGGGCGCCAAACCACGATCCTAATGCTGTGGCAAGCGCGAAGAACCAGGCGTGCAGGGAGAACTGTGGAATACCAGTAAAGAACGCGGCAAGATTACAGCCCATTGCCAGACGCGCGCCGAAGCCGGCAATAATGCCGCCTGCAATGGCCTGGAAAATACGGATCCGGCTACGTGGGAGACGCAATTTAACGTTATTGGCCCACAGCGCCGCCGCAAAACAGCCGCCAAACATGCCGATAATCATCATCCCGTCGATGCGGGTTAAGGGCGAACCGTCAAGATAAATAAGTTTGTAATATCCCCATTCCTCGGCGTGAACCCCGGCCAACTGGAGTAACTGTCCGCCCCAGCGGGTAAATTCGCCGGTCACGGCCCAGAAGGTGCCGGTAATACCAAAATAATAGGTGGAGAGAATACCCGCTGCGATAACGGCGGGAGCAGGTGCCCAGAATTTAATCAGGTAAGCCTGTTTGAAGTGTTGCCAGGTCATTAATATTGCCTCTGAACTCAGAAGGATGTAATACGCACGATGAGAGGGTGCTGGAGAAGAGGGGATATTACGCGAAATGATAAATATGACTAATGGAAAAAAGACAAAATGTCGATGAGATCAATTTATAACGCGCGTGGGGAATGGCTGGCAGGCTCAGGGCTTTAATGCCACAATGTTTTTTTTGTTCGTTGCAGGATAGATGATGAAAAAAGTAGCGTTTGCCGGCCTGCTGCTGGCCCTGACAGGCTGTGCTCAGGTCGATAACTATGAGGACGTGGTGAAAACGCCTGCGCCTGGCGATCTGGTGGGGTACTGGCAGTCAAGCGGCCCGCAGACCAAACTGGTCAGCCCGGAAGCGATAGCCAGCCTGATTGTGACGCGTGAGGGCGATACCCTTGACTGCCGCCAGTGGCAACGCGTGATTGCGCTGCCGGGTAAATTGATGAAGCGGTCAGATGATTATTACAACGTCACGAATAAACTTGAGGTTTATAACCTGGAGCGTAGCGGGGCAGAGCTGGAGTATGCCGGCATGACACTGCATCGTGTCGACCGCCCGACGCAGGAATGCGCGGATTATCTGGCAAAAAATCCGCTGTCGGCTCAACCGGTAGTGACAAAGCCTGCGGCGGGGAAAGTCGAAAGCGTTAAACCGAAAGAGAAGAAAAACCGGGTTTACCGTTGAGGATGAGTCACCCAACGTGACTATAGGTGGATTCAGCCCGGCCGGCTGAAATGCCCGGTGGCGCTGGCGCTTACCGGGCCTACGGGGCGACGCCCAGGCTGGATAACCTGTAGGCCGGATAAGGCGAAGCCGCCATCCGGCATCACAACCACACTATGGACGCTTTGGGCTACTGACATGCCCGGTGGCGCTGCGCTTACCGGGCCTACGTTAAGAAAAATACGGTGGCGCTGGTGATTAACGGGCCTGAGTCAGGATGAACCGGGGCGGCATATGATCCTCAGTACCTGAAGACATCGCCGCGCCGCTCCCTCTCCCTCAGCGAGAGGGCTGGGGTGAGGATGGTAAGTCCCCTACAGCACGTCTTCCAGCACCCATACGCTGACGCTGCCGCCGTTGCACAGGAACGTCGCCGTACCCTGGTCGTCAGTCTCGACCACTTCCTCGCGGTTGCCGAGGAAATCACACCAGCGTTTGTTACCGTAATTTTCGCCAAGTTCAATGGTTTTTTCGCCATCATCGCCGTTGGACATCACCACCACGCAGCCTGCCGCTTCGTCGGTGCCACTACGGCTAAACGCGATGCAGTTCGGATGGTCAAAATACAACGTCTGAATACCGTGGGCGAAGCGCTGGCGGGCCATAATCAGTTCGCTCAGCTGTTCGATAATCGGCATCTCAATCTGATACGTGTTGCCGTCGCCGCCGGTATCTTCATAGCTGGCACCAAACAGATCCGGATAGAACACCGACGGTACACCGTTTTCCCGTAGCAGGATCAACGCGTAGGCCAGCGGCTTAAACCAGGCTTCGACCGGGGCTTCCAGCGCCTGAAGCGGCTGGGTATCGTGGTTTGCCACCAGCGTTACCGCATGGAACGGATCGGCTTCCACTAATGTCCCGGTGAAGATCTGCGTCATGTCGTAATCGCGACCCTGAAGTGACGCCTCGTGGAATTTCATGTGCAACGGGGCGTCGAAAAGCATGGTTTTGCCTTCGACCTGATCGATATACTGCTGAAGTTTTTCAACTTCATGCGACCAGTATTCCGCCACGATGAACAGCGGTTTCGGTGCCACTTCCTGCACGTGATCGATCCACTCTTTATAGAACCACGCCGGAATATGTTTCACCGCGTCCAGACGAAAACCGTCACACTGCGTCTCATCCATCACCCAGCGCGCCCAGTACTTAATCTCCTCGGTCACCGCATGGTTGCGAAAATCGATATTTTCACCCATCAGATAATCGAAGTTGCCCAGCTCGTCATCCACCTGGTCGTTCCAGCCGTCGCCGGTATAGTCATTAACGATTTTAAAAATGCCGTCTTCATCCGGATTCTCGATATGATCGATCCCGCTGAAGCATTTGTAATCCCAGACGAACTGCGAATATTTGCCCTCACGTGCCGGAAAGGTGTAACGCGTCCAGGCTTCACACTCGATGATCTCATCATCAATCTGTGTACGATCCTGTTCGTTTACCCGCTGAACCTGAACGTGCTCCTTTTCATCGGCCCCCATTTTGTGATTCACCACGACATCCAGTAAGACGGCGATATCGTTCTGCCGCAATGCATTAATGGCGGACAGCAACTGCTGCTTGTCGCCATATTTTGTCGCAACCGACCCTTTTTGATCGAACTCGCCCAAATCGAACATATCGTAGGTATCATAACCGACCGAATACCCGCCCGACGCGGCTTTATAGGCCGGGGGCAACCAAATCATATTGATACCAATATCGTTGAGCGTGGCAGCGCGCTCTTCTATCTCAGGCCAAAGTTTGCCGCCGTCAGGGTAATACCAGTGAAAGCATTGCAACAACGTGGGGTTGCGCATACGTAATCTCCATGTAACCAGGTGTCACAAGTATGGGATATACGGTTGAAAAGCGCCTGGCACGAGTCAGATTATTTTTCTCGCGCCGTGCGACAGGTGATAAGCAAACTTAATGGCTGGTGTCGAGATTATCCTGCGGAACCAGCACGTGCCCGCCCTGTTTAGAATAGGCGGTGAGAACAGATTTTTGAATAGAGGACTGACCCACCAGTTTTGCCAGTTCATCCATTCTGATTTGCAGCAGCCGTTTTACTTCACTTTCGTTATTCAAAATCAGCCGTAGCAGGGGGCGAAGCTGTTCCTGCGTTACGGCAGAAGGGGCAACCTGTTGCGTAAGCTGCGCGAGTTTTTGCACCGCACTGACGTAATCCATTTCTGTAGCGATTAATTCCTCCCACAATCCTTCGGTGGCAAGGCGCAGCATGACGTTACTTTGTTCAAGCAGCTGCTGGTACGAGGTATACAGTTGCGGTGCGTGGTTCATTAGACAGGATCCTGAATCAAATTAGGCATAAGTAACGATTCCTTCCAGGCTTCTGCGATGTTGCGCAGCAGACCTTCAACCTCCTCGACAGCGTTAACGTCATTGCGAAGATTCGCTTGCAGCAGGCGTCTTACCATATAGGCATAGAGCGACAGCAGGTTTTGCGTTAACTCGTCACGACTCTCCTCATCAAGGCCCACTTTCAGGCCGTTTTCGATGATGTTAATCGCTTTCGAAAGAGACAGTCCTTTTCCTTCCAGATTGTTGTCCTGCATAAACAGGCGCGCGCGCACTAATGCGCTCAGCGCGCCGTCAAACAGCATAGTCACCAGCTGCTGCTGGCTTGCGCTCATCACTGCGCTTTCCACTCCAATTTTTGCGTAGGTTTGCGTGCCTTTTGCGCCGTACATGACGTCTCCTGCATTAATTAGCTTTTGCTGCTATCAGTAGACTCAAATTGTTGAGTCAGATAGCTGCTGGTTGAATTTAATGAGTTCATCAGAATATCGAGCTGGGTGAACTGGGCTTTATAACGGGTGACCAGTGAATCGATACGCGTGCTGGCGGCGTTATACTGCTCGGTCAGATGGTTCAGGGTTTTACTCACGCCGTCTTTAGCGGCCTGGATAATGCCGGTTTTGGACAGCCAACTGGTCAGATTGCTGCCCATGACAGTAGTAACCCCCGTTTTTTTACCATCGCCAACAACCATATCTTTCACACCAGACGGATCGGTTTGCAGCGCGGTTTTCATTTTGTCTTCATCCAGTTCTAACTGCCCGGTACTCGGGTCGGACGTGATGCCAATTTGCGCCAGCGTTTTAATAGAGGTTGAACCGGAAGTATTGGTCAGCAGACCTTTTAACTGCGTCTGAATCGTCCGCAGGGTGGAGTCGCCGAGTAAGGCGCCGTTGCTGGTGTCCTGACTGTCAGCGCCAGCGTCCACCGCCGTATATTTAGTCAGGCTGCTGAAGGTATCCTGAAGAGTGTTATAGGCCGTTACCCAGTCTTTAATCGCTGTCTCTGCTTTTGAGGTATCTTTGGTGATGGTTAAGGTCTGGTTGCCGGTGGTCACGTCGCTCAGATTCAGCGTGATGTCTTCCAGCGCGTTACTGATGGTGTTGCTGCTGTTGGTAATTTTGACGTTGTTGACATACAGTTCAGCATCCTGGGCGGTAACGCTCTCTTCCATGCCTTTGGTACTGTCAGTACCGTCATAGCCTAAAAAATCCTGTAACGCGCTATCACCGCTAACGCTTAATTTCATGGCGTTATCTGCGCCAGTGTCGTCGGAGGTAATAGACAGACGATACTCCCCACCACCCACGTTAATGATACTGGCGCTGACGCCCGCTTTGGCATTGTTGATGGCGTCACGAATGCCGGTTAATGACGAGTTCGCGGCGCTGATATCAATCGTAACCGGCTTTTTGTCGCCGCCCTGCTGGATAGTAAGTTTGCTGTCGCTGGTGGCGATCGCGGATTTACTGTCGAGCTGCGTTTGCTGGCTGGTCAGCGTCTGCGCCTGCGCAAGCTGCGTGACTTTAATCGTGTATTTCCCGGCAATGGCGCTACCGGACGTCGTGGCCGTAAATGCCGTGCTGCTGCTGGTCGTTGAGGTTGCGGTAAACAAATCTGCTTTACCCAGGGCGGTATTCGCCGTCTGGAATTTTTCCAGCGCACTGCTTAACGAGCCATAGGCACTTAATTTGGCGGTATACGAGGACTGCTGAGCCGAAATAGGCTTTAAGGTTGCTTTTTCTGCTGCTTCCAGACTGTCCAGAATGCTGCTCAGATCCAGGCCCGACCCGACTCCCAGCGTTGAAATACTTGCCATAGTAATTCCTTAATGTACCGACATATAGAACGAATACCGGAGTTATCGGCCTGAATGACACAAAGTTTACGATTAATTGTGTTTATTTAATGGCGGGAATAAGGGGGATAGAAAAGGGTATTTCGCGGTTCAGGAAAAATATCGGTGCTGTGAAAAAAAAGTCTAAAGGTTATCAGCGACCAGACGATAACAGGTTTGACGGCGACGAAGCCGACGGGTGGAAACCCAACACGTTAATCGTAGACTTGATAAACAGGAAAATGAATCATGGCACAAGTCATTAATACCAACAGCCTCTCGCTGATCACTCAGAACAACATCAACAAAAACCAGTCTGCACTGTCCAGCTCTATCGAGCGTCTGTCTTCTGGTCTGCGTATCAACAGCGCGAAAGACGATGCAGCGGGTCAGGCGATTGCCAACCGTTTCACCTCTAACATCAAAGGCCTGACTCAGGCTGCGCGTAACGCCAACGACGGTATCTCTCTGGCACAGACCACTGAAGGTGCTCTGTCTGAAATCAACAACAACTTACAGCGTGTGCGTGAACTGACTGTTCAGGCAACTACCGGTACTAACTCTGATTCTGACCTGTCTTCAATCCAGGACGAAATCAAATCCCGTCTGGACGAAATTGACCGCGTATCCGGTCAGACTCAGTTCAACGGCGTGAACGTACTGGCTAAAAACGACAAAATGAACATCCAGGTTGGTGCTAACGATGGTCAGACCATCACCATCGACCTGAAACAGATCGACTCCACTACTCTGAACCTGAAAAACTTCAGCGTTGCGAACCAGGCTGCGACCACGCTGTCAGCGACCAAGGCTACCTCTATCGGTGGTACTCCAACTACGACCACTACTCAGGAAGCAGTAAGTTTCGCCGATACCGCTGGTACTCCTGCTGATCTGACTGGGGCTGAACTGTACTCCGATGGTGCAGGAAACTACGCTGTTAAACTTAGCGATGATAGCTATCAGGCGGCGACCTACGATGCTACCACTGGTAAGGCTACAATTACTTCTACTGCAACCGCCATTGGAACTACAGAAGCAGCAGCATTCACGACCCAGGTAAGTACCTACGATAAAACCACCACTACCACTACTGGCGGTACTACCTTAAGCGGCCTTGACGCTTTCGAAGCGCAGGATGCTGCAGGTAAAGGTACTGGTGAGTACTACGTTAAAGACGGTGCGGATTACTTCAAAGCCAATATCGCTGCTGACGGTACAGTAACCAAAGGCGATGCAGCCGATCTGTCTGCTAAAACCAAAACGACTGACCCGCTGAAAGCGCTGGACGACGCGATTTCTCAGGTCGACAAATTCCGTTCTTCTCTGGGTGCCGTGCAGAACCGTCTGGATTCCGCCGTTACCAACCTGAACAACACCACTACCAACCTGTCTGAAGCGCAGTCCCGTATTCAGGACGCTGACTATGCGACCGAAGTGTCGAACATGTCTAAAGCGCAGATCATCCAGCAGGCTGGTAACTCCGTACTGTCTAAAGCTAACCAGGTTCCACAGCAGATCCTGTCTCTGCTGCAGGGCTAATCGCCTCTCTGACCTGCCAAACCCCGCCTCGGCGGGGTTTTTTCACTGCTCCGATCTGCCGTAACTGCTAAATAACCCCCCATTTCACCCACTATTCATCCGATTAAAAGCCCTCCAGAAACGGATAATCATGCCGATAACTCATTAACGCAGGGCTGTTTATCGTGAACACACTCTATACCGCTGAAGGTGTAATGGATAAACACTCGCTATGGCAGCGTTATGTACCTCTGGTGCGTCATGAAGCATTGCGCCTTCAGGTGCGCTTGCCAGCGAGCGTTGAACTGGACGATCTGATTCAGGCGGGTGGCATTGGGTTATTAAATGCCGTTGAACGATACGATGCTCTGCAAGGAACGGCATTTACAACTTACGCAGTGCAACGCATTCGCGGGGCGATGCTGGACGAATTGCGCAGTCGAGACTGGGTCCCGCGCAGCGTCCGTCGCAACGCGCGCGAAGTGGCACAGGCAATGGGACAGCTGGAACAGCGGCTGGGACGTAACGCAACCGAAACCGAAGTTGCGCAGCATCTCAGCATCCCGGTTGAAGATTATCGTCAGATGCTGCTGGATACCAATAATAGCCAGATCTTTTCGTGGGACGAATATCACGAGGAGCATGGCGATGGTATCGAGATGGTATCAGACGAACATCAACGGGAAAATCCGCTGCAACAACTGCTGGACAGCAACCTGCGCCAGCGCGTGATGGAGGCGATTGAAGCCTTACCGGAACGCGAACAGTTGGTGCTGACGCTGTACTACCAGGAAGAGCTGAATCTCAAAGAGATCGGCGCGGTCCTGGAGGTCGGCGAGTCGCGCGTCAGCCAGTTGCACAGTCAGGCGATTAAACGTCTGAGGAGCCGCCTGGGTAAGTTATAGGTTAGTGGTGAATTCATCGCTCCTGAAAAGTGCCGCACAAGCAATGACAACCAGGAGTTATCATGACGGTGCAGCAAGTAAAAAGACGGCCTTTAAGCCGCTATTTGAAAGACTTTAAACACAGCCAGACGCATTGCGCCCATTGTCACAAACTGCTCGACCGCATCACGCTGGTCCGGCAGGGCGAAATCGTCAATAAAATAGCCATCTCCCGCCTCGATATGCTGATTGATGACGAGACCTGGCAGGTTGAACAACAAAAATGGGTCGCACTGTGCCGCTTCTGCGGCGATTTGCACTGCAAAACACAGAGCGACTATTTTGATATCATCGGCTTTAAACAATACCTTTTTGATCACACCGAGATGAGCCACGGCACCGTGCGCGAATACGTGGTGCGCTTGCGCCGGCTTGGTACGCATCTGACCGAACAGAATATATCCCGCACGCTGCTGGATGAAGGCTTCCCCGATGAAAACCTCGAACCCTGGTTGCCAACCACCAGCACCAATAACTACCGAATTGCCTTGCGTAAGTATGTCCAGTTTCAGTCGCACCGCGCATCGGTGGACAGAGAGGCGCTCGCGCACCCTGAAGTTTGTGATATATATTAAAAGTGAATAAGTTGTAGCGCAAAGGTGCTGGCGATCCTGCGCTAACGCCTTACAATACAGTCAATTTTTCTCTGGTCGGGGCAATTATGAAACTAGCACTTCTGGGTCGTCAGGCGCTGATGGGCGTGATGGCAGTAGCATTGATGGCAGGCGTGAGCGCGAAAACCTTCGCCGACGAAGGTCTGCTGAATAAAGTGAAAGAGCGCGGCACGCTGCTGGTGGGGCTGGAAGGCACCTATCCGCCGTTCAGTTTTCAGGGCGATGACGGCAAACTGACCGGTTTTGAAGTCGAATTTGCCGAACAGCTGGCGCAGCACCTGGGCGTGAAAGCGTCGCTCAAACCGACCAAATGGGACGGTATGCTGGCCTCGCTGGATTCCAAACGCATCGACGTGGTGATAAACCAGGTGACCATCTCCGACGAGCGTAAAAAGAAATATGACTTCTCCACGCCGTACACCGTTTCGGGTATTCAGGCGCTGGTGAAAAAAGGCAACGAAGGCAACATCAAATCGGCCGCCGATCTGAAAGGCAAAAAAGTCGGCGTGGGTCTGGGTACCAATTATGAAGAGTGGCTGCGCCAGAACGTGCAAGGCGTGGACATCCGTACTTATGATGACGATCCGACCAAATACCAGGATCTGCGCGTCGGCCGTATCGATGCCATTCTGGTTGACCGTCTGGCTGCGCTGGATCTGGTGAAGAAAACCAAGGATACGCTGGCCGTTGCTGGCGATGCGTTCTCCCGTCAGGAAGCCGGCGTCGCGGTGCGTAAAGGCAACGAAGACCTGCTGAAGGCGGTGGATAGCGCCATTGCCGATATGCAGAAAGACGGCAGCCTGAAGGCGCTTTCTGAGAAATGGTTTGGCGCGGACGTGACCAAATAACACCCGCTGCGGGCAGAAAAAGGCGCTATTTACAGCGCCTTTTTTATTTCTCGCGCATAGCGTGCATAATAAAAAGAAATGAGTCAGGAGGTTGTATGTCGCTGCACAACTTAACGCGTTTTCCCCGTCTTGAACTGATCGGCGCCCCGACGCCGCTGGAATACCTGCCGCGTTTCTCGGACTATCTCGGTCGGGAAATTTTCATCAAGCGTGACGACGTGACGCCGATGGCGCTCGGCGGTAACAAATTGCGCAAGCTGGAGTTTCTTGCTGCCGACGCGTTGCGCGAAGGGGCGGATACTTTAATCACCGCTGGCGCAATCCAGTCAAACCACGTTCGCCAGACGGCGGCGGTGGCGGCGAAACTGGGTCTGCACTGCGTGGCGCTGCTGGAAAACCCGATTGGCACGACGGCCGAAAACTATCTTACCAACGGCAACCGTCTATTGCTGGATCTGTTCGACGTGCAGATAGAAATGTGCGACGCGCTGGACAATCCTGACCAGCAGCTTGGCGAACTGGCGACCCGCCTCGAAGCGCAGGGTTTTCGGCCCTATGTTATTCCCGTGGGCGGTTCGAACGCGCTGGGTGCATTAGGTTATGTGGAGAGCGCGCTGGAGATTGCACAACAGTGCGAAGGCGCGGTGGCAATTTCTTCGGTGGTGGTGGCCTCCGGGAGTGCGGGAACGCATGCCGGGCTGGCGGTTGGGCTGGAACAGCTTATGCCAGAAGCGGATTTAATTGGTGTGACGGTGTCACGTAAAGTGGCCGATCAATTACCTAAAGTTATTACTCTGCAACAGGCCGTTGCGCAGAGCCTGGAACTGACCGCCACGGCTGAGATCCAGTTATGGGATGACTATTACGCCCCCGGCTATGGCTTGCCGACCGAAGAAGGGCTGGAAGCGGTGAAGCTGCTGGCGAAGCTGGAAGGCATTCTGCTGGATCCAGTTTATACCGGCAAAGCCATGGCGGGTCTGATTGACGGCATTACCCGTCAACGCTTTAAGGACGACGGCCCGATTCTGTTTATTCACACCGGCGGTGCGCCTGCGCTCTTTGCCTACCATCCGCACGTCTAAGGCAGAAAAACAATAATGCAAGAGAGTCTTCAACTGGTCCTTGATTCCGCCCCTTACCTGTTACGCGGGGCGGTATTTACCTTACAGCTGAGTATTGGCGGGATGTTTTTCGGCCTGCTGCTGGGCTTTATCCTGGCGCTGATGCGAATGTCGCCTGTGCTGCCAGTACGCTGGCTGGCGCGTTTTTATATCTCCATTTTCCGCGGTACGCCGCTGATCGCCCAGCTATTTATGATCTACTACGGCCTGCCGCAGTTTGGTATTGAGCTGGATCCGATCCCGGCAGCGATGATCGGCCTGTCGTTAAATACCGCCGCCTATACCTCAGAAACCCTGCGCGCCGCAATCTCCTCAATTGATAAAGGCCAGTGGGAAGCCGCCGCCAGTATCGGCATGACGCCGGGACAGACGCTGCGCCGGGCTATTTTACCGCAGGCTGCACGCGTGGCGCTGCCGCCGCTGAGTAACAGCTTTATCAGTCTGGTGAAAGATACCTCGCTGGCTGCAACCATTCAGGTGCCGGAACTGTTCCGCCAGGCGCAGCTTATTACCTCGCGCACGCTGGAAGTGTTTACCATGTACCTCGCCGCCTCGTTGATTTACTGGGTGATGGCGACCGCGCTTTCCGCCCTGCAAAACCACTTCGAGTATCGGTTAAACCGTCAGGAGCGCGATCCGAAATGAGTGCCATTGAAGTTAAAAATTTGCTGAAGAAATTCCACGGGCAAACGGTGCTGCACGGTATCGACCTCGACGTGGAAGAGGGCGAAGTCGTGGCTATCATTGGCCCCAGCGGCTCAGGGAAAACCACGCTGTTACGCAGTATCAACTTGCTGGAGCAGCCCGAAGGCGGAACGATTCGGGTCGGCACGATCACTATCGATACCGCACGTCCGCTGGGCCAGCAAAAAGAGAAGATCCGCTCGCTGCGCCAGCATGTCGGGTTTGTTTTTCAGAGCTTCAACCTGTTTCCGCATCGCACGGTGCTGGAAAATATTATTGAAGGTCCGGTCATCGTTAAAGGCGAAGACAAGCAGGAGGCCACGGCACGCGCCCGTCAACTGCTGGAAAAAGTGGGATTAAACGGGAAAGAGAACAGCTTTCCGAAACGTCTTTCCGGCGGACAGCAACAGCGCGTGGCGATTGCCCGTGCGCTGGCAATGCGCCCGGATGTGATCCTTTTTGACGAACCGACGTCTGCCCTGGATCCGGAACTGGTCGGCGAGGTGCTGAACACGATCCGCCAGCTGGCGCTTGAGAAACGCACGATGGTCATCGTGACCCATGAAATGAGCTTTGCCCGCGACGTGGCGGATCGGGCGATTTTTATGGATCAGGGTCGCATCATTGAACAGGGGCCGGCAAAGACCCTGTTCACCACGCCGCAACATCCGCGTACACAGCAGTTTCTGGAAAAGTTTCTCACCCGGTAATACCGCTCTGGCGCATCCATACCCTTATGGATGCGCCACAAGTTATTTGAATATAAATTTCACTTAAGTTATGTTGGGTTATTACCGCTTCGTTTAAAACTCTTCCGCTAACCTAAAAAATCAAAAAATACCGTGAGTTGGCCTTGTCTTATCGGCCTCTATTCCCCTGAGGACACGCTTTATTTGCGTATAATGCATATTTTATATTAATAAATAAGTTTTATGTGTTAGCTTGATGTATACATAATAATTATCGAAGTGCAGGGGAATTACTGGCAGTTATGAGGGAGAATGACTTTTTCGCGTGGCGGCGGGACATGCTGTACCGTTTTCAATCGGCGGCAGTGGCAGAGGAGGTTTATAATCTGCTACAACAGCAAATTCAGTGGCTTGAATATGACTTTTTTTCGCTGTGTATCCGGCATCCGGTGCCTTTTACCCGGCCTAAAATATCGCTCCATGCAACCTATCCGGCGTCCTGGCTGAAGCATTATCAGTCCGAGAACTATTTTGCGATAGATCCCGTATTAAAAACGGACAATTATCAACATGGCTGCGTGAACTGGAACGATGAGTTGTTCTGCGAGGCGCTAAATCTCTGGGATGCGGCTCGTGACCACGGGTTGCGCGGCGGGATCACGCAGTGTGCCGTGTTACCGAACCGGGCCACTGGTTTCCTGTCAGTCGCGAATCAGCACGCGCATAATAAGAAGGTTAGCGATGACGAAACGGAGTTGCGCCTGAGGACGTTGATTGAGTTAAGTACTGAGGCACTGCTTCGCTTGAATGATGAACTCGTCGCCTCACCGGAGATGAGGTTTAGTAAGCGTGAACTGGAAATACTGAAGTGGACCGCCGAGGGCAAGACTTCCGCCGAGATCGCGATTATTCTCTCCATCTCGGAGAACACGGTGAATTTCCATCAGAAGAATATGCAGCGCAAATTCAATGCGCCGAATAAAACGCAAATTGCCTGCTACGCCGTGGCCATTGGTTTGATCTGAAAGACTTCACGTTCTGCGTGCCAGACGCAAAACCGGCTATGAGTTTTACTCTTAGCCGGTCTCCCTGCTACTGACGGTAAGCCTGTTTAATTTGCTTAACCGTATTAGCGTAGACCGCAGCCAGATTTTCATCATCGATCTGCGCGGTTTGTTTTTCCATTTTAAGGATTACGCGGCCTGCATCGGCCTGTCCCATCGCCTGTAGCATTAACGTAAGCATCGCCTTCAGGCAAGAGACTTCCTGAGCCAGTTGTTGAGTACTGTCAGAAGTGGAAAAATCGGGTGCGCTCATTTATTTTCCTCGTGTGATTCCTGCGCGCTGGCGCGATGTTAAAAGTAAAGGCGGCGGAGTATATCACAAGCTGCGCCAAAAAATGCAGTGGTTGTTTTTTGTTCTGTTGCCGGTGGGTATCCTGAATAACTAAAATGAGTATCAAGATTAAATGCGGGTATCCTATAATTGTTTTTTGTTCTCATTAGGTTAATTATTGTTAAATATCTGGTTAAGTATTTTTCATGTTATAAAGCCGAAGATGAAAAAAAGTCAGATTCAAAACCCCATTTCCGCCTTACGCCACGCCTTGTACTACGTTCAATGTTGAAAAACGCGAGCCAAATCTTATCGCCGGTGTTTTTTTGCATTTCAATGTTCATCCAAAAACCGTTAATATACTCCCGATAAGTTGTCACTAGCGTTATCCCTTTTCAGGAGATTATTCCTTTGATCAACGTTTTTCTTGTTGATGATCACGAGCTGGTGCGCGCAGGGATACGACGCATTCTTGAAGATATTAAGGGCATAAAAGTTGTCGGCGAAGCCTGTTGTGGTGAGGATGCCGTCAAATGGTGTCGGGCTAACTCCGTTGATGTCGTATTGATGGATATGAATATGCCCGGCATCGGTGGCCTGGAGGCGACCCGAAAAATCGCCCGTGCAGCACCTGACACTAACGTCATTATGCTCACTGTTCATACTGAAAACCCGCTACCCGCCAGAGTCATGCAGGCCGGCGCAGCAGGTTATCTGAGTAAGGGCGCGGCTCCACAGGAAGTTGTCAGTGCGATCCGTTCCGTTTACTCCGGACAGCGTTACATCGCCTCAGATATTGCGCAGCAGATGGCGCTTAGCCAAATCAAGCCAGAAAAGACGGAATCTCCGTTCGCCAGTTTGTCTGAACGGGAATTGCAGATTATGCTGATGATTACCAAGGGTCAAAAGGTCAATGAGATCTCAGAACAACTGAATCTCAGTCCTAAAACGGTGAACAGCTATCGTTACCGAATGTTTAGCAAATTGAACATTCATGGCGATGTCGAGCTGACTCACCTGGCAATCCGCCATGGCCTGTGTAATGCGGAGTCGTTAGCAAATCTGTGAGTGATGTGTTTGATTCAAAAGCCTTTCTGAAAACGGTAACCAGTCAACCCGGCGTCTATCGCATGTACGATGCCGGTGGTACCGTTATTTATGTTGGTAAAGCCAAAGACCTGAAAAAACGTCTGTCCAGCTATTTTCGTGGCAACCTTGCTTCACGGAAAACGGAAGCGTTGGTCGCGTTGATTGCGCAGGTAGACGTCACGGTCACCCATACGGAAACCGAAGCGCTGCTGCTTGAGCATAATTACATCAAGCTTTATCAGCCTCGTTATAATGTCCTGCTACGTGACGATAAGTCATACCCGTTTATCTTCCTGAGTGGCGATACGCATCCGCGTCTGGCGACCCATCGCGGCGCGAAGCATGCCAAAGGTGAGTATTTCGGCCCGTTTCCGAATGGTTACGCGGTACGGGAAACCCTGGCGTTGCTGCAAAAGATTTTCCCCATCCGGCAGTGTGAAAACAACGTCTATCGCAACCGCTCGCGTCCCTGCCTGCAATATCAAATTGGGCGCTGCCTCGGCCCATGCGTCGAAGGACTGGTAAGCGAAGAGGATTACGCGCAGCAGGTTGACTACGTTCGCCTGTTTCTGGCAGGCAAAGACGATCAGGTGTTAACGCAGTTGATCGCGCGGATGGAAAAAGCCAGTCAGAATCTGGACTTTGAAGAAGCCGGGCGCATACGCGATCAGATCCAGGCCGTGCGCCGGGTTACGGAAAAACAGTTTGTCTCCAACAATGGCGACGATCTCGACGTCATTGGCGTCTCCTTTGATGCCGGGATGGCCTGCATCCACGTGTTGTTTATTCGTCAGGGCAAAGTGCTGGGTAGCCGGAGTTACTTTCCCAAAGTGCCGGGAGGCACAGAGCTGAACGAAGTGGTGGAAACATTCGTTGGGCAGTTTTACCTCCAGGGGAGCCAGATGCGCACGTTGCCAGGCGAAATCCTGCTCGATTTTAATCTCAACGATAAAACCCTGCTGGAAGAGTCGCTCACCACGCTTGCCGGACGACGCGTGAACGTGCAGACCAGGCCACGCGGCGATCGTGCCCGTTACCTGAAGCTCGCTCGTACCAACGCGGCGACGGCACTGACGACGAAGCTGGCGCAGCAGTCGACGGTGCATCAGCGGCTGGTGGCGCTGGCGACATTGCTGAAGTTGCCCGAGGTCAGAAGAATGGAATGCTTCGACATCAGTCATACGATGGGCGAGCAGACGGTTGCTTCTTGTGTGGTATTTGACAGCAATGGTCCGCTGCGGGCGGAATACCGCCGCTACAATATTACCGGTATTACGCCGGGTGATGACTACGCCGCCATGAATCAGGTGCTGCGTCGTCGCTACGGCAAAGCGATTGAAGAGAGCAAAATTCCCGACGTGATCCTGATCGACGGGGGCAAAGGCCAGCTAGGTCAGGCGAAGACCGTGTTTTCAGAGCTGGACGTGGAATGGGATAAACACCATCCCATTCTGCTCGGTGTTGCCAAAGGGACCGACCGTAAAGCCGGGCTGGAAACGTTGTTCTTCGAGCCAGAAGGGGAGGGATTCAGCCTGCCACCGGACTCGCCAGCGCTGCATGTGATCCAGCATATCCGCGATGAATCCCACGATCACGCGATTAGCGGCCATCGCAAAAAGCGCGCAAAAGTGAAAAATACCAGCTCGCTGGAGACGATTGAAGGCGTAGGACCCAAACGCCGACAGATGCTGCTAAAATACATGGGCGGCTTGCAAGGTTTGCAGAACGCAAGCGTTGAAGAGATCGCAAAAGTGCCGGGTATTTCGCAAGGACTGGCAGAAAAGATCTACTACTCGTTGAAACATTAAGTGCTCTGTAGCAACATAGGGCTAATTTTTACTGACAACAGATAGTTACCCGTCACTATGCAATTTAATATCCCTACGTTGCTTACTCTGTTTCGCGTTATTTTGATCCCTTTTTTCGTGCTGGCATTTTATCTGCCGTTCGTCTGGGCTCCCTTTGCTTGCGCGCTGATTTTTCTGATTGCGGCGGTAACCGACTGGTTTGATGGCTTTCTGGCCCGCCGCTGGAATCAAAGCACGCGCTTTGGGGCCTTTCTCGATCCGGTTGCCGATAAGGTGCTGGTGGCGATTGCGATGGTGCTGGTAGCCGAGCACTATCATAGCTGGTGGGTAACCTTACCGGCCGCAACGATGATTGCCCGTGAAATTATTATCTCCGCGCTGCGCGAATGGATGGCGGAGCTGGGAAAACGTAGCAATGTGGCGGTATCCTGGGTAGGCAAGGTGAAAACCACCGCGCAAATGGTAGCGCTGACCTGGCTGCTGTGGCGCCCTAACGAGTGGGTGACGTGGGCCGGCATTGCACTGTTCTTCGTGGCGGCGGTGCTGACGCTGTGGTCTATGCTGCAATACCTGAACGCGGCGCGCGGTGATTTGCTCGAACCATGATCGTTTCGCCGTAAATTTCAGCAAACGATCCACCGTTGCAAAAAATATCGTTGACTCATCGCCTCAGGTAAGTAGAATGCAACGCATCGAACGGCAGCACTCAATGCCAGACGATAATAAAATCAAGTGATTATCTTACTTGATATTGCGGGAATAGCTCAGTTGGTAGAGCACGACCTTGCCAAGGTCGGGGTCGCGAGTTCGAGTCTCGTTTCCCGCTCCAGTTTAAAGCATCGGCAATTGCGGGTGTTTAAGTAATAAAGGCGCGTTAGCAAAGCGGTTATGTAGCGGATTGCAAATCCGTCTAGTCCGGTTCGACTCCGGAACGCGCCTCCAATTTTTTCCCGCGCCCGGGTGGTGAAATCGGTAGACACAAGGGATTTAAAATCCCTCGGCGTTCGCGCTGTGCGGGTTCAAGTCCCGCCCCGGGCACCATGGGAAATCAGAAGAATAATCAAAGCAATAAGCAGTGTCGTGAAACCACCTTCGGGTGGTTTTTTTGTGCGCGGAATTTGTCCTGGTTCGACATGTCAGCCGATGAATGGCATAGCTGGCGGCCTTCGCTGTTATGAAGCTCCCTGACGCAATACCCCTTTATTTGGGGAGCAAATTAACACTGGCGTTGAACAGCCGCTGCTCCCCGCCGCGCAAACCCCTTCATACGCCGCGTCGCAAAAGGTATGCTGATGGCAAACCTTTTGCCAATGGAGGCCGGAATGACAACGGAAATAAAAACGCTCTCGACTGAAGAGATCTACCGGAATAAATGGATGGCGCTGCGTGAGGATCGCATTCTCAGAGCGGACGGCAGTCAGGGTATTTACTCGGTTATTGAAAAGCCGGATTTTGTGGTGATCCTGCCCATTGAAGATGATGCTCTCTTCGTTGTGGAGCAGTTTCGCTATCCGCTGGGGGAGAGAACAATTGAGCTTCCTCAGGGTTCCTGGGAACATTCGTTAACCGCCACGCCTGAGCAGGTTGCCGCCGGTGAGCTACGGGAAGAAACCGGTTTAGTCGCAGGGAAGATGATCCGCGTCGGCTATCAAAAGCTGGCGCAGGGCTATTCTCAGCAGGGCTATCATATTTATCTGGCAACTGAATTAACCCATCATGCGCCGTCGCTGGATCCCGAAGAGTACGGTCTCACCGCCCGCAAAATCAAAACAGACGATTTCATGCAGTTAATCCTCGATGGCAACGTCACCGATGCCACGTCGGTAACGGCTTTTCTTCTGGCAAAGGCCAGGGGATTGATTGCTTAGGACTTGTGTCCGCCATTAGGTTACTATCATTCACATTGCCCGTCGCAGAGGAAATATCTTATGAATAGCGGACCACTGAACGAAACCGAGCTGGAGTGGCTCGACGATGTGCTGGTGAAATATAGCACTGATGACGGCGTTCTCGACGTCTCCGAACTGGATGGACTGCTCACCGCCGTGCTCTCTGCGCCGCATGAGATTGAACCAACCGACTGGCTGCTGGCTATCTGGGGCGGTACGCAAAATGTGCCTGCCTGGGAGTCAGAGCGGGAAGTGGAGCGGTTTATGGCGCTTTGCTTTCAGCATATGGCGGACATTGCCGAGCGGCTTGAACATTATCCTGAGCAATTTGAACCGATATTTGGCACGCGCGAAATCGAAGGAAGTGAGTTTACGATCGTCGAAGAGTGGTGTTTTGGCTATATGCGCGGCGTTGCGCTGGCCGACTGGTCATCGCTGCCGGAAACGTTGCGCCCTGAACTTGATGCCATCGCTTTACATGGTCTGGAAGCTCACTTCGATAAACTGGATACGCTGACGCCGCAGGAGCGCGATCGCAGTATCGATAAGCTGGAACCGGCGGCGCTCAACCTGTTCGCTTACTGGTCTACCCATCAGATCCCAGCTCCGGTTACGCCGGTACAGCAGCCGTTACGGGTGGAAAAAACGGTCGGCCGTAACGATCCGTGTCCCTGCGGCAGCGGCAAAAAATTCAAGCAGTGCTGCCTGCATTAAACCTTCATCAGGGACGGATAACCGTCCCTCAGTCTGCGACAAACGTGATACCGTGGAATGATGCCTGGCGGCGCTTCGCTTGCACAGGCCTACCGTTCAGAATAACTTATTGATATTGATGGTTTTGTAGGCCGGGTAAGGCGAAGCCGCCACCCGGCAAAACGGCATGCACAATAGCAAAGTCAGGTGTGCCATCAACCTGAAGGATAGATATCCATCGACGTTTTTGATCAGCTCACCGCAGGTAGCCAGCCTGCAACTATCGAAAACTGCACCGCGATAATCGCCACGCCACAGCCCAGTACCAGCCACAGCACCACCTGACCGCCCGCGACACGATAGCCGCTCTGCGGATTGTGTTTACGGCATTGCATCGTCAGCAGGGAAGGGATGATTAATGCCAGCACCGCCAGCGCGACGCCCGCATAACCCAGCGCCAGCACAAAGCCGCGCGGATAAAACAGCGCAAATGCCAGCGGTGGCAGGAAGGTCAGCAGGCCGGTTTGCAGACGTCCCATCGGGCTATTTTTACGCTGAAAAAGGTCGGCCAGATAGTCGAACAGTCCCAGCGCGACCCCGAGGAAAGAGGTTGCCAGCGCCAGATCGGCAAACAGATGCACCGCCAGTTCGACGTGCGGTGACGCAACCACTTCACGGATCGCCTGCAATAATCCGTTAAGACCTGCATGAGTCGCCAGCAGGGCCGCAAATGCAGGAGAACCAATACTGCCGAGCGTCGCCAGTTGCCAGAAGATATAGGCTATCAGCGGAATAAAACTGCCGACCATAAAGACCCGTCGCAGTTTCTTGATATCGCCATTCATATAACTCACGATACTCGGCACGCTGCCGTGGAAGCCGAACGACGTAAAAATGACCGGGATCGCCGACAGTGCCAGCCCTTTTTCCAGTGGCAGGGTGAGCAAGTTGACCTGATGAATATGGGGCAACAGCAGCGCCAGCATCAGCACCAGGAAAATCGTTTTTGCGGTAAACAGAAAGCGGTTAAAGAGATCGACTAATGAGGTGCCAATACAGACCACCGCGCCGCCGACCAGGGTAAACAGCAATACGCCGGCAGAGGGAGGAAGGGTGATAGCCAGCCAGTCACTGAGGCTGGACGACAGCAGCTCGCCCGCACCGCTGACGTAGGCGGCCGTCAGGGCATACATCAAAAACAGCATACTGAACCCGGTCAGCCACTGACCATAGCGACCAAGATAGCGCCGGGCCAGCGAGCCAAGCCCGGTATCGGCGGGAACATGCTGATAAACTTCCAGCAGCAATAGCGCGGTATAACACATCAGCGCCCATAAACCGAAGAGTAGCCCCAGCGTTACACCGAAACCGGTGCCTGCCGCCGCCAGCGGCATCGCCAGCATTCCTGCACCAATGGTGGTGCCCGCAACGATTAAAATACTACCCAGAGCGCGGTTTCTCACGAATTCCTCTACAGCTAACGGCATTTGAAGGATAATTATGCCGCGCAGAGTATGTTAATTCATGATAATCGTCAAATCAGAGTTACAGTTGCTGTATTTAAAAGTTTACGGTATTTCTCTGGTCAATAGATGAGAACCTGTTTTAGCGCAAGTCATCCCGGTAGGTGCAACGCTATGCTGGCATTTTTCAGGAGGGGTTATGACATCCATACACGGCCATGATGTACTGAACATGATGATTGATTCTGGCGAAAGCTACTCTACCGCCACTCTGGAGGCGGCAATTGTTGACCGCTTCGGCGAGCAGGCGCGGTTTCATACCTGTTCTGCCGAAAATATGACGGCCGGAGAATTAGTGGCGTTTTTACAACAAAAAGGCAAATTCATTCCGCAGCAGGAAGGATTTAATACCCACGAAAGTAAAATTTGCCGTCATTAATGCAGGCCAGCGCGAAGCTGGCCCGGAGAATTAATTCTGCGCGTCGAGGGTGGAGAGTTCTTTATCGATAAAATAGAGACCTTCGCCGCTTTTGCCTGCCAGCGATAATTTATCGAGAACGGATTTGAACAGTTTTTCTTCCTCATGCTGTTCAGCGACGTACCATTGCAGGAAATTAAAGGTCGGGTAATCCTGGCTGGTCATTGCCGCATGAGCCAGTTCGTTAATTTTGCTGCTGATCAGCTGTTCATGCTCATAGGTGGCATGAAACAAATGGTCGAGCGATTCATATTCCGCGAACGGCGAGGCGATAGCGGTAATTTGCGGCAGGCTACCGGTATCAGTCAGGTAATCAAACAGACGCTGCATATGCCCCATCTCTTCCTGCGCGTGGCGGCGCAGAAAAGCGGCGGCACCTTCAAAACTGTGATAGCTACACCATGCGCTCATCTGCTGATAAAGCAGAGAAGAGAACAGCTCAAGATTCATTTGTGCATTTAATTTTTCGATCATATCGGCTTTAAGCATGATGCGCTCCGCAATATCTGCCAGGGTTATTATGCGGCCACTATAATTTGTTATTTAATTATTTGCAAAAGGTTAAATAAAAATTTAATTCGTTAAAATGCGACCAGGAATAATACGCATTTGCGTTATTTAATATAAACGCGAGAATAAGAATAATTCCGCTTAAATAGCGCCAGCGGCAACGCTGGCACAGGGATCACCAGTAACTGACCGCCGAATTCTGGCTGACGGCAACACCGCGACACTGATATTGCAGGGTGACTTTTTCATTCAGACAAAGCGAACCGCTGGTCACCGTACAGGTGGTGATGGGTTGGCCATAGGCAACCGCCGTGGCATAACCGGCCTGCTGGCACTGCCGCGTTGCGGTACCCTGTGCCAGGTAAGGATCGGTGGTGGCGGACTGGAGCATGGCCTGTCCGTAGGTTAAACGCACGATGCCGCTGGTAGTATCAACATCGCTGACATCAGCCTGTCGGTTAACCGAACAGCCCGCAAGCGTGAGCAGGGAAAAGAAAATGACAGCTTTATTCATTACGCAGTTCTGCTTATGAGGGTGTCTGCCTATCCTACCGTTTACTGTCAGCGGCAATCCGCAGAATAGCCAGCGGATCTACGCCCAGTTATCACAACGGCGGGCGCTAGTCGGCCTGTGCGTCAAAAATTGCCTGAAATTTCAAATGCTGCTGACGAAAAAGTGCCACCAGTTGCGGGTCAAAATGGTGTCCTGCCCCCTGAAAAATCATCTCGCAGGCGCGCTCGTGCGAATAACCCGGTTTGTAGACGCGCTTTTGCCGCAGGGCGTCGTAGACATCTGCCAGCGCCAGGATCCGCGCTTCGATCGGAATTTGTTCGCCGCGCAACCCTTCCGGGTATCCGCTACCGTCCCACTTTTCATGGTGGAAATGGATAATATTTTCGGCAACGGAACCCAACCCCAGCCCCTGAATAATGCGCCAGCCTTTGAGGGTATGAAGCTTCATTTCACTAAATTCTTCCGGCGACAGCGGGCCTTGCTTGCGCAGAATACGTTCCGGTACTGCGATTTTACCGACATCGTGCAGCGAGGCGAAATGTTCGATATCCCGCACCATCCGGCGCGGCATTTTTAACTCCCGTGCCATCAAACCGCAATACTGAGCGACACGATGAATATGGCTGCCGGTCTCGTCATCATGCGCCCGGTTCACCTTTTCCATCGCCTCCACAATGCTACGGTTGACCGCCCGGTTTTGCTTCATTTGCCGCCACATGATGAGGAGTACACACAGACTGAACAAGGCAGTAATTAGCAGCACAATGCTAATCATTTTAAAGGAGTTTTTGGTAAGTTCCGGCATCAGGGTGGGTTCAACGTGCCGCTCCATCTGAGTGCGGAAACTGGAAATGCGGTGGATCTGCGCCAGTAAACGCTGTAACGGATGGGCCGGATCAACCCACGGTCCAATCTCATAATCAATACGGGTCAGGCCAGCCACTTTGAGCACGCCGCGAAACAGTTCATTTCCCCGTAATGACAGCTCCAGTGAACTGAGGTCGCCAAGGATATAATCAATTCGATGGTTTTCGATGGCATCCAGTAACTCTTCAACCGAGGCACCGCTGACAATAAAAATCTCATTGCCAAAGCGTTGTCTGAGATAAAGCCCCGAAAACGAGCCGCGCAGCACCCCGACCCGCTGATGACGAATTTGTTCTTCATCCCACAGGAAAGGCTGGCCAATACGGTTGTAATATACATTGTGCCAGGCAACCACCGGCCCAATCATGCCGTCCGACTGGCTGGCATCGTTGGTGTTTACCAGATTAACCAGCCGAATGGGCCATTTTTCTTGCCGCATGCGCAAGACGTAATTATCGACGTACTGAACGTCCACTTCAACATGCAGCAGATCGCGTATGTCGTTGATCATATCCACTACCGAACCGTGATATCCCTGCGCATCTTTCCAGATAAGCGGGGCGAAATTCTCGTTTTTTGGCAGCCAGACAGTGAGTTTATTGGCGGCGAGCCAGCGCTTCTCTTGCTCGCTGAGCACGATACGGCTGAGCAAAAAATCACGCCGCGTTTGGTCTTCCAGCTTGCGCAATTTCCCGCTGCGCTGCCAGTCGTTAATGAGTTGATTAACATTGGTCCGCAGGTCGCGCAACTCAGGGCTGAACGCCAGCACTGAGGCGATATGCAGGTCAGGGAACGGACGGGAGATAGTGTAATAACGCAGAGTGTCTTCCATCTCGGTCGCGTCATTAATATAAAAATCGGCTTTATTTTCACTCAGCAGGCGGAAAGCCTCTTCGCTGGTGGTGGCAAACAGGACCTGGCTAAAGTGGAGATCGGAATAACGGATATTAACCTGATCCCAGGTGGCATCATTGCGGCGGAATACCACCCGGGTCTGGTTTAGCTCATCCGCGGACGTGATAGTGCGGGTCAGGCTGGCGGCGAGGACTTCATTACTGAAAAGGCGGGCAGAGAGAATTTTGGTTCGTGCGCGGCCTTCGGTGCGGATCACGCCAGCATAGACACCATAGCGATCGTTATTAAAACTCTGACTAATTTCATTACCGCCGATAGGCTGGATTTGCAGCTTGTAGCCATATTTTTGATTGATGGCCTGAATAAGTTGCGGATAAAACCCCTGATAATGACCGTGCGGATCGCGCCAGAACTCATAGCTCGGGGCGTCATAAAGCCAGACCGGAACCGCCTCCTTCGGGGCAGAAGGTGCGGCAAAAAGCGGAAATGCGCACAGCAGCGCCAGGAATATCAGGGCTTCGAAAAATACCAGGGGTCGGGAGGGCGGGCTGTGCTGATCCACTCAGATGATTCCTGTTATCGTTTTGTTTAATTTGAAGTCTAACCAACCATCAGTACAGCGAATAGATATTTTTCCAATATGACAAAAAAATGCGCTGCCGCACAAGTTTCGAAAAAATGTGATGCTATCTTTGATTTTTAAAACCATTTTTCATTAAATTTGAAAGTATGTTTGCCAGGTAGTAAAGTTTATGTCATCTGACATCAAGGCGGGGTATCCCGCGCAGCACTCAGGAGAGTAAGAAATGAAAATTGCACTGATGATGGAAAATAGCCAGGCCAGTAAAAATGCCGTCATCCTCAATGAGTTAAACGCGGTCGCAAGCGAGAAAAATTTTCCGGTTTATAACGTCGGCATGAGCGATGAGAACGATCATCACCTGACCTATATCCACCTCGGGATTATGGCCAGCATTTTGCTGAATTCTAAAGCGGTGGATTTTGTGGTAACGGGTTGCGGTACCGGGCAGGGCGCGCTGATGTCCCTGAATATCCATCCCGGCGTCATTTGTGGTTATTGTATCGATCCTGCCGATGCTTTTCTTTTCGCGCAGATCAACAACGGTAACGCGCTGGCGCTGCCTTTTGCCAAAGGTTTTGGCTGGGGTGCAGAGCTGAATGTGCGCTTCATCTTCGAAAAAGCCTTTACCGGACGTACCGGCGAAGGCTATCCGCCGGAGCGTAAAGAACCGCAGGTGCGCAACGCGGGCATTCTGAACCAGGTGAAAGCGGCGGTGGTGAAAGATAATTATCTGGATACCCTGCGGGCTATCGATCCTGAACTGGTCAAGACGGCGGTTTCCGGCCCGCGCTTCCAGCAGTGTTTCTTTGAGAACTGCCAGAATAAAGAGATTGAAGCGTTTGTACGCGAAATTATTGGCTGATCCACCATGCTGTTTTGCCCGGTGGCGCTGCGCTTACCGGACCTACGGTAATAGTGTAACCCGCTGATATTGTGGCATTTGTAGGCCGGGTAAGGCGAAGCCGCCACCCGGCATTATCCCCCGGAAGTCATATTACCGCGCTTTACTTCACCTTTCTCGACACCGCGCTTCCCGCATCTCTGGCCAGCCGGAAGGTATCGGCCATTCCCACCAGACAGATCAGCGCAATAAACACAAACGCCAGCCGGAAGCTGATGCCGGGGATAGCGGAGAGCGCCAGCCAGTCGCTGATGCGTTCACCGAGGCGAATACCAATCGCACCCAGGGTGATCCCTAGACCGACCGCCAGTTGTGTGGCGGTACTGAACAGGGTATTAGCATAACTCATCTGGCTGGAAGGGACGTCAGCAAAGGCCAGCGTACTAATGCCGGTAAACTGCACCGAGCGGAAAACGCCGCCCAGATAGAGGATCAGCAACACCAGCCAGACCGGGGTAGTCGGCGTCAGAAAGGCGCAGGCCAACAACGCCAGCACGTTCAGCACGCCGTTAATCAGCAGCAGACGACGAAATCCAAGCCAGCGGATCAGTGGCGTGGTGGCGGGTTTAATTGTCAGATTACCGACAAAGACGGCCAGCACCAGCGACCCGGCATGAAACGGATCCATGCCGAAACCGACCTGAAAAAGCAGCGGCAGTAAAAAGGGCACGGTACTGATCGACGAGCGAAACAGCGAACCGCCGTACATCGTGACGCGGAAGGTCGGAACCTGCATTGCTTCAAGACGGATCATCGGCCACGCAGCACGGCGAAAATGGCGCAGGGCGTAAAAAGAGGCTACTCCACCGATGACAAGCAGGGCCGTGGTGATCCCTCCCTGAACGTTCTCCGCTCCCAGCGCTTCCATCGCATAAACCAGACTTATCATGGCGACGGAGGTGGCGAGAAAACCGGGCAAATCGAAAGGACGGCGCTGTTCATCGCGAATGTCAGGAATAATCCGCAGCGATAACAGGATCGCGATTAAGCCAATCGGCAGGTTAATAAAGAAGATCCAGCGCCAGTCCGCATAGCTGGTAATAAACCCTCCCAGCGGCGGGCCGATAATCGGTGCCACCAGCGCGGGCCATGTGAGGGTGGCGATGGCGGTGATCAACTGTTGTTTCGGCGTGGTGCGCAGCACCGCCAGCCGTCCCACGGGCACCATTAACGCACCGCCTGCGCCCTGAAAAATGCGCATCGCAACAAAACTCTCCACGCTGGTTGCCAGGCCGCACAGTACCGACGCCAGGGTGAAAATGGCTAGCGCCAGGGTAAAGACTTTTCGGGCGCCGAACCGATCGGCAATCCAGCCACTCGCCGGGATCAATACCGCCAGCGTGATGAGGTACGCGCTAATGCCAATGTTAAGATCAACGGCCTCAACGCCAAAGGTTTTCCCCATATCGGGTAGCGCCGTAGCGATAACCGTACCGTCGAGAAACTCCATAAAAAAAGCGCCAGCAACCAGTAAAGCGGCGGGCGATAATCCGCGCTTCTCCTTGCCAGAGACTGTTTCACTCATTGTATGCCTGCCACCATAAAGAAAAAAATCCAGTAAAGGCGCGGATAAGCCGCAGATTTGACATAACTTTTGTTTAATACTTTACCAATACGTGTAAAATTTATGTGATTTTTATCACGTTGTGGTTGATTTTTGTGACGCAGGTCATATTATAGACGTGTAGACAGTAACACCTGCATAACAAAACTGGAGCACAAAATGAAATTTCGCAAAATCCTGAAAAGCATGTTCGAAAACTACTGCAAAACCTTCAAAGACGTACCGCCTGGCGCTATGTTCTAATAAAAAAACCTGCCACGGCAGGTTTTTTTATGTCTGAATTTCCGCTCTGACATTTCAGCGCGCATGCGCTACTATTACGCCCCTTACACAAGGAGCGCAATATGTCCGACAATCTGAGTGCCGATCAGGAACTGGTATCCGATATCGTAGCCTGCCAACTGGTCATTAAACAAGTTCTTGATGTTATTGAAATTATCGCGCCCGCTGAAATTCGCGAGAAGATGTCAGCCCAGTTAAAAGCGATTGATTTTTCCACCCATCCTGCCGCCGCCGATCCCGTTACGCTGCGTGGTATTCAAAAAGCCATTGCGCTGATCGAAATGAAATTTACCCCGCAGGATGAAGCCCATTGAAAAAGCCAGGCATCAGCCTGGCTTTTTTCGTTGCAGCAGCATCAGAAAAAGGTTTGTACCAGCAGGTAGCTTGCGGCACAGGCGCAACTGACGCCGATTAATCCCGGCAGAATAAAGCTATGGTTAATGATGAATTTGCCGATGCGGGTAGTGCCCGAGCGGTCAAAGCCAATGCAGGCGAGGTCGCTTGGATAGGTCGGCAGAACAAAGTAGCCATAGGATGCCGGGAAGAAGGCGACCAGCATTTTTGGCTCTACGCCGAGCATTAACCCCATAGGTGCCACCGCAGTCAGCGCCGCAGCCTGACTGTTTACCAGTTTTGAGACCAGAAACAGGACGATGGCATAGGTCCATGGATGCGTTTTTACCACCCCTTCCAGTGCCATTTTTAATTCGCTCAGATGGGCCTGAAAGAGGGTATCGCTCATCCACGCGACGCCAAAGACCGAGAAAATCGCCACCATCCCTGCTTTAAATACCGCCCCGTTAGAAATCGTCGTCGCGTTAACCTTGCACACCATCAACATGATGGCCCCGGCGATCAACATCATCATCTGGATCGTCAGGTTCATGGATAGCGGTGTCAGTTTACCTTTCAATTCAAACGAAGGACGCAGTTCCGGGATGGCTCCAAGCAGTACCACCACCAGGATCCCCGCAAAGAAAATCCAGGTTGACCAGTAGGCCTGTTTCGGGAAACGCTGATCCATCAGGGTATCGCTGCTGCCATAAATAAACTCGCGCTGTTTCGGATCCTTGAGCTTTTCCTGGAACTCTTCGTCGTCTTCCAGATTTTTACCGCGACGCAGGCTCCACAAGGCGGCAATGGCGACGCCAAACAGCGAGGCCGGAACGGAGACGGCCAGAATCTCCAGAATGCCCCACGCCTGACCGACACCGTGATTGGCGCCGATAATCGACACCAGCGAGACCACTGCCACCGATACCGGCGACGCGGTGATCGCCATTTGCGAGGCGATAGAGGCCACCGCCATCGGACGTTCCGGACGAATGCCTTTTTTTAGCGCAATATCCGCAATAATAGGAAACATGGTGTAGACCACATGGCCCGTACCGCACAGGAAGGTGAGGGACCAGGTGGTGAAAGGTGCCAGCAGCGTAATATGCTGCGGATGTTTACGCAGTAAGCGTTCGGCAAACTGCATCATGACGTTCAGCCCGCCCGCCGTTTGCAGCGTGGCGGCACAGCCAATGACCGCCAGGATAGTAAGCATAACATCAACCGGCGGCTTGCCTGGCTCAAGACCAAAAACAAAGGTCAGGATAAACAGGCCGATCCCACTAATTAAACCCAGTCCCATCCCACCGAAGCGCGTACCCACCAGCAGGCAGAGGATAATGACCACAAACTCAAGGGTAATCATAGAGCACCTTTTGCAACATCATCAGATTTCCCTGAAGCATTGCATTTTGTAAGGGTAAACGATGAGAGATAGATCAACTTTATAAAATGTTAATTAAAACATAATGTTATATACATTTTGTTAACATTTCTATCTGCGTTAGGTGATGATGAGCGAAGATGAAGGGAAGGGAGAAGGAATACTATTCCGCCCCGGTCCTGAATAGATCGGGGCGGATAAAGAAGGATTAATGTTGTTGGTAATTAACGACGTTTAACAAATGCTGGTCAGTCTGTTCCATTTTCATGCCGGCCCGGCCCGCATTACGCACTTCTTCAAAGATGGTTTGTAACAAAAGCCCATGCTCCTCCCGTTCAGTTGCAATCTGGGTTAAGAAAGCCAGCGTCGTCTCGTCGTTCTGCGACTGGGCTTCTTCTATGAGTTTGGTCAGCGTTTCACTGCGGTGCTGAAAATCCATCATGGTCTGGGAAAAGAGTTCTTCGAGATTAGTGCATTGCTCCTCAATAGGGTTTGTCGTTGCGACTACCGGATTTGCGCCAGATTTTTTTATAAAATCGAACACGCGCATCATGCGGGTAACGTTGATTTGCGCCTGCGTGCGCAGAAATATGGCGGTGCCAGTGAGTTTACGTTTAGCGCACCATTCGCTCAGACGGAGGTAGCGATTGGACGCGTTATACTCCAGGTTCATCTGGGTGTTGAGTTTTTGAACCATTCCTAAAGCTAGCATACCAATATCCTTATCACCTGGGGGACGATTTATACGAAAGCGTATAATTCATGAAAACGCCGGGTTCAACGTTATTCATGCGCCACCGATACTGACCACAGAATAAATACATTCTGCTGCCGCTGTATGTGATCGGTGGTTAATTTTCCGTAATTCCTGCCGCAAGAATAAGACGTTCCATTTGCTAAGGAAAGTCTCAATCGCCCGGATTAATCACTGGTTACAACTTCTGAAAAAAGAATTATCGCTAGTATTAAATACCTATGTCGGAAGGTAACTGGTTGATAAACATAACCGTAACTACATTTTACAATAGTTGAAAAATTGTTTTAAAAATCGTAGCATGATAATGTTGATGAGCGTTGGCGCTATTCATCCTCGAGTCACACCAACCCTGACCGTATGCATGGAATTCAATAATCCACGAAAAGTTGCGCCAGATCATTTTCATCTTCACAAGATATCCGTCCTCAGACGCCGGTATTTGAGCCTGAACGTCTGATGAGCGTTATTAACATTCACAGATGAATTTAAGGGAGTAAAGAATGAAGAACGTTGCCGTTTTGCTGGCACCTGGTTTTGAAGAAGCGGAAGCGATTGTCACCATCGACATATTACGTCGTTTGCACATTAACGTGGAAACGCTGGCTTGCGCCGAATCACGCGCAGTGGTCAGCTACCACAATATTCCGCTGGTCGCCGACGCAACGCTGACCGAGCGTCAGGCGCATCTCTATGACGCCATCGTTCTGCCCGGCGGTCCCCAGGGCAGCGTTAACCTGGCGGCCAGTGAGGACGTTATGGCATTTGTCATCGCGCACGATAATGCCGGTAAGTTAATTTGCCCTATTTGTTCCGCCGCGGCCAGAATGCTGGGAGCTAACGGGTTACTGAAAGGTCGTCGCTACGTGTGTTCTGGTGATTTATGGCAATCGGTAGTGGATGGGGAATATGTGGACGCGCCGGTGGTGGAAGACGGTAATTTGATCAGCGGGAAGGGACTGGGGCGGGTATTCGACTTTGCGCTGACCGTCGCCGCACGCCTGCTGGGCGATGAAGCCCCCGCACGCGAGCACGCGGAACATATTTATTATCCCTGGTAATATCGGGTCCCGGATGCGCCTTCCATCCGGGACAAGGATAAGCACGCTGAGGATATAGACAATCCTGTTACAGCTTCTTTTAATTGTCCGACAATACCCTTCCGTTTTATGTCATTTATTGCTGAATATATGTACGCAATGACTGTAATCCTGCGATGTGATGGCGCTCTCCTATGGAGAATTAATTTCCCGCTATTAATGTTCCAGCAAAAGCATTTACCAGGCTTCTGATGCTAATGCGTTGTTTTATGTCTGATAAAAAAATTTGAGTACGAATTTTCCCTACATAGAAGAATGTTAACGCTGGAGTTTAACATGCACAAATTCACTAAAGCACTGGCAGCCATCGGACTGGCTGCGATTATGTCACAATCGGCTATTGCTGAATCCATGAAGCTCGGTTTTCTGGTTAAACAGCCGGAAGAACCCTGGTTCCAGACGGAATGGAAGTTTGCGGATAAAGCCGGGAAAGATTTGGGATTTGAAGTGGTTAAGATCGCCGTGCCTGACGGTGAGAAGACCCTGAATGCCATTGATAGCCTGGCCGCCAGCGGCGTAAAAGGCTTTGTTATCTGTACGCCCGACCCGAAACTCGGCTCGGCGATTGTCGCTAAAGCGCGCGGCTACGATATGAAAGTGATTGCCGTGGACGATCAGTTTGTCACCGCGAAAGGTAAGCCGATGGAAAGCGTTCCGCTGGTAATGATGGCAGCCAGCGAGATTGGCGCGCGTCAGGGGCAGGAACTGTATAAAGAGATGCAAAAACGCGGCTGGGACGTGAAAGAAACCGGCGTCATGGCCATTACCGCTAATGAACTGGACACCGCGCGTCGCCGCACGACAGGCTCGATGGACGCCCTGAAAGCCGCAGGCTTCCCGGAAAAACAAATTTACCAGGTGCCGACCAAATCTAATGATATTCCCGGTGCATTCGATGCCGGTAACTCGCTGCTGGTTCAGCATCCGGAAGTGAAACACTGGCTGATCGTCGGCATGAACGATAACACCGTGCTTGGCGGGGTGCGTGCCACCGAAGGCCAGGGATTCAAAGCTCCTGATGTGATCGGCATCGGTATTAACGGCGTGGATGCGGTCAGTGAGCTGTCAAAAAATCAGCAAACCGGCTTCTTCGGCTCTTTATTGCCAAGCCCGGATATCCACGGCTACAAAACCAGTGAAATGCTCTACAACTGGGTTGAGAAGGGCGTAGAGCCGCCGAAATTCACTGCGGTTACCGACGTCGTGCTGATCACCCGCGATAACTTCAAAGCAGAGCTGGCGAAGAAAGGTCTTTAATCGATTTCAGTCAACCATGAATAAGCCCCTCACAGTAGCGAGGGGCCGTTTACGTACCACTATGAATGGCGGAGTCGTTATGCAGCAGTCTACCCCTTATCTCTCATTTCGCGGCATTAGCAAAACCTTTCCCGGCGTAAAGGCGCTCTCCGACATCAGCTTTGATTGCTATGCCGGGCAGATCCACGCCCTGATGGGCGAGAACGGTGCCGGTAAATCCACCCTGCTGAAAATTCTCAGCGGCAATTATGCCCCGACCAGCGGCACGCTGGCGCTGCAGGGGAAAGAGGTCTCCTTTGCCGATACCCCCGCGGCGCTGAATGCCGGTGTGGCGATTATTTACCAGGAGCTGCATTTGATCCCGGAAATGACCGTGGCGGAAAACATCTACCTTGGTCAGCTTCCGCATAAAGGCGGCCTCGTGAACCGCTCGTTGCTTAATTATGAAGCGCGGTTACAACTGGAACATTTAGGTCTGGATATCGATCCGCAAACGCCGCTTAAATATTTGTCGATAGGGCAGTGGCAAATGGTGGAAATTGCCAAGGCCCTGGCGCGTAACGCTAAAGTGATTGCCTTTGACGAACCGACCAGTTCACTTTCTGCGCGTGAAATCGACAACCTGTTCCGGGTGATCCGTGAGCTGCGCAAGGAAGGACGGGTCATCATTTATGTATCGCACCGGATGGAAGAAATCTTTGCCTTAAGCGATGCCATCACCGTGTTTAAAGACGGTCGCTACGTTTGCACCTTTACCGATATGCAGAAGGTGAATCACGATGCGCTGGTGCAGGCGATGGTGGGTCGCAATCTGGGCGATATCTACGGCTGGCAGCCGCGCGACTATGGTGCGGAACGCCTGCGGCTGGAAAACGTCAAGGCCCCCGGCGTGCGGATGCCGATCAGTCTGTCGGTGCGCAGCGGGGAGATCGTCGGCCTGTTCGGGCTGGTGGGCGCCGGGCGCAGCGAACTGATGAAAGGACTGTTTGGCGGTACGCGCATCACGGGCGGACAGGTCTACATCGACGGCCAGCCGATATCTATCGAGAAACCGTCGCAGGCCATTCGCGCCGGGATGATGCTCTGCCCGGAAGATCGTAAAGCGGAGGGCATCATTCCGGTCCACTCGGTGCGTGACAACATTAATATCAGCGCCCGACGCAAACATATCCATGCCGGCTGCGTGATAAACAATGCGTGGGAAGCGCGTAACGCCGCGCATCATATTCAGTCGCTGAATATCAAAACGCCGGGCGCAGACCAGCTAATCATGAACCTGTCCGGGGGAAACCAGCAGAAGGCGATCCTCGGGCGCTGGCTGTCCGAAGACATGAAAGTCATTTTGCTCGACGAGCCGACGCGCGGTATCGACGTGGGGGCGAAGCATGAAATTTATAACGTGATCTATGCGCTTGCCGCGTCCGGCGTCGCTGTCCTCTTTGCCTCAAGCGACCTGCCGGAAGTGCTGGGCGTCGCCGACCGCATCGTGGTGATGCGCGAAGGCGAGGTGGCCGGTGAACTTCTGCATCACGACGCCAAAGAACAGCAGGCGCTCAGCCTTGCGATGCCTAAAGTCAGCCAGGCAGTAGCCTGAGAAGGAGTTGAAAATGTCATCTGTAACTACAACCGGCGCGTCGAAGTCGTCAATGAGTATCGGGCGGATCTGGGATCAGTACGGCATGCTGGTGGTTTTCGCCGTGGTCTTTCTCGCCTGCGCGATTTTTGTGCCGAACTTTGCCTCGTTTATTAACATGAAGGGGCTGGGGCTGGCTATCTCGATGTCCGGGATGGTGGCCTGCGGGATGCTGTTTTGTCTGGCCTCCGGCGACTTTGACCTCTCCGTCGCGTCGGTCATTGCCTGCGCGGGCGTGACCACGGCGGTAGTAATTAACCAGACCGAAAGCCTGTGGCTGGGTGTATTTGCCGGGTTAATGCTTGGCGTCATTTGCGGACTGGTAAATGGTTTTGTCATTGCCAGACTGAAGATCAACGCCCTGATCACTACCCTGGCAACGATGCAGATCGTGCGTGGCCTGGCGTACATTATCTCTGACGGTAAGGCAGTGGGGATTGAAGACGAGCGTTTCTTTGCGCTCGGTTATGCGAACTGGCTGGGACTGCCTGCACCTATCTGGTTGACGGTAGGCTGCCTGATTATTTTCGGTCTGTTGCTCAATAAAACCACATTTGGTCGTAATACGCTGGCCATCGGCGGTAATGAAGAAGCAGCGCGGCTGGCCGGGGTGCCGGTAGTGCGGACCAAAATTATTATTTTCGTGCTCTCCGGCCTGGTGTCGGCGGCGGCGGGTATTATTCTCGCCTCGCGCATGACCAGCGGCCAGCCGATGACCTCTATTGGCTATGAACTGATCGTCATTTCAGCCTGCGTGCTTGGCGGCGTCTCGCTGAAAGGGGGGATTGGTAAGATCTCTTACGTGGTGGCGGGGATCTTAATTCTCGGTACCGTGGAGAACGCCATGAACCTGCTCAACATCTCGCCGTTCTCGCAGTATGTGGTGCGCGGTCTGATTCTACTGGCAGCGGTGATCTTCGACCGTTACAAACAAAAGGCGAAACGTACCGTCTGATTAATGGCTTTAACTCTTAAGTCTACCTCTAACGTAACGCCAGCGGCCAATGTCGCTGGCGTTTTCAGTTGAAAATGGCGAGGCTGGTCACACTGTCTATACTTACATTGCTAACGTTTGATTAATTACCCGCTTTGGGCTGTAAATGTAAGGAGGAAATCAGGGTGGCTGACCAGTTATCTGTACCGCCTGTACTTAAAGGAAATCACGCCTGGTTCTTTGACCTCGATGGTACCCTCGCTGAAATCAAACCGCACCCGGATCAGGTTTTTTTGACGCCGGAAGTTCGTGCTGCGCTTCAACTGCTGGCGCAAAAAAATGAGGGCGCGGTGGCACTGGTTTCCGGGCGCTCAATGGCCGAACTTGATGCGCTCGCCAGTCCGCTGCATTTTCCGCTTGCCGGCGTGCACGGTGCCCAGCGACGTGATTTTAATGACAGGACGCATACCGTAGAACTGCCTGCGGACGTCGTGCGAACGCTCAACGATCAATTGACCACCGCGCTGGCGGTGATGCCAGGCTGCGAGCTTGAGGCAAAAGGCATGGCGTTTGCACTGCATTATCGCCAGGCACCGCAGTATGAGGAGCGCATTATGGCGCTGGCGCAAGGGATTGTGGGACTCTATCCGCAACTGGCGCTCCAGCCGGGTAAATGTGTCGTCGAACTTAAACCGCAGGGGATCAGTAAAGGTGAAGCGATTGCTGCCTTTATGCAGGAAGCACCCTTTAGCGGTAGAACGCCGGTTTTCGTGGGTGACGATCTTACCGATGAAGCCGGATTCCGGGTGGTTAACCAGTTAAACGGGATTTCCATCAAAGTAGGACCGGGGGCAACGCAGGCGCAGTGGCGTCTGGCGAGTGTTCCCGATGTGCATCAGTGGCTACAAACTATTGCTGATAACCAACTATTAAAAGAAAAAGCGCTAACAGACAGGAGAGATGGCCATGAGTCGCTTAGTCGTAGTATCTAATCGCATTGCCCCACCCGATGACAAGAAGGCCAGCGCCGGTGGCCTGGCGGTAGGGGTCCTCGGCGCGTTAAAAGCTGCAGGTGGCCTATGGTTTGGCTGGAGCGGGGAGGTGGGTAACGAAGACCAGCCTTTAAAGACCGTCAGCAAAGGTAACATTACCTGGGCATCATTTAACCTGAGTGAACAGGATTACGAGCATTACTACAGCCAGTTTTCAAATGCCGTACTGTGGCCTGCGTTTCACTACCGCCTCGACTTAGTTAACTTCCAGCGTGACGCCTGGGAGGGCTATCAGCGCGTCAACTCACTGCTGGCAGACAAGCTGGTGCCGCTGGTGGAAAAGGATGATATTCTCTGGATCCACGATTACCATTTGCTTCCCTTTGCCAGCGAACTGCGCAAAAGAAACATCCACAATCAGGTCGGTTTCTTCCTGCATATCCCTTTCCCGACGCCGGAAATTTTTAACGCGCTGCCGCCTAATGCTGAACTGCTGGAGCAACTGTGCGACTACGATCTACTGGGTTTCCAGACTGAAAATGACCGTCAGGCATTTCTCGAATGCATCGCGGCGCAGACGCGTCTGACCACCCGTGATGGCAATTCGCATACCGCGTGGGGCAAAAACTTCCATACTGAGGTATACCCGATTGGTATCGAGCCTGAAGAGATCGCCCGTCAGGCCATCGGTCCGCTGCCGCCGAAGCTGGCACAGCTTAAAAACGAGCTGAAGAACGTCAAAAATATCTTCTCCGTTGAGCGTCTGGATTATTCCAAAGGCTTGCCGGAACGCTTTATGGCTTATGAGACGCTGCTGGAAAAATACCCAGAGCATCACGGTAAGATCCGCTATACGCAAATTGCGCCCACCTCGCGTGGTGAAGTGCAGGCTTACCAGGATATCCGTCACCAGCTGGAAAACCTGTCAGGGCGCATTAATGGTCGGTACGGGCAGCTGGGCTGGACTCCGCTGTATTACCTCAATCAGCATTTTGACCGTAAGCTGCTGATGAAAGTCTTCCGCTATTCGGATGTGGGTCTGGTGACGCCGCTGCGCGACGGTATGAACCTGGTGGCAAAAGAGTATGTTGCCGCACAGGATCCGGCAAATCCTGGCGTGCTGGTGCTTTCACAATTTGCCGGTGCGGCGAATGAACTGACATCGGCGCTGATTGTAAATCCTTACGATCGGGATGAGGTGGCGGCGGGGTTACACCGCGCGTTAAACATGCCGCTGGCCGAACGTATTTCTCGTCATGCTGAAATGATGGACGTTATTCATAAAAATGACATCAATCACTGGCAGGAGAGGTTTATCCGCGACCTAAAGCAGATCGCGCCACGCAGCGAAGAAAGTCAGCTGCAACATAAAGTGGCGATATTTCCGAAGCTGGCCTGAGTAACATGACGATCTCAGGTCCGGCAGCGTGTGCTGCCGGGCCTTTTTTATTCCAGCGCCACCAGCAGGACATCCACATGGGTATTGCCAATCACATTTTTGGCCGAGCAGGTCGCCCGTGAGAAAAAACTGTGGTTGTGATTGCCACAGATCACTAAATCCACCTGCCGGGTGCGGCAAAAGTCTTTGATGTGCTCACTCAGCTCCCCTGAGGCGATAATTGTTTCGGCGATGGGGTAATCCGCATGCTGTGCGATGTCGCGCAAAAATTGCTGGGTCTCTTCCTGCATTATGTCACGAAGATTTTCCATCATCGGCGCAGCAAAATGGTTATACATTTCGGGGTCGGTAGCGAGGGTAATAAGACTGATACGGGCATTAAGCGGACGGGCAATGGATACGGCTTTTGCCACCAGACGGTGACTTTCCGGGGTGGCGGCAACCGCCACAAGCAGATGTTGATAACGCATCGGACCTCCTTTCAGACGCTTAAAAACGGGCTATCTTCTTTCCTTACTCCATTTATCCGCTGACTTCAAGCATTCAGAGCGTGGTTTTGCGCCGTTCTTCAAACTATTCATTAATTATTCTTATAAAATGCATTAATGAATGCGAATAACAATAAAATAGGCTGATACGTTGTGCGTATATGAAAACTATTATCATTTAATGTTAATTAATTGATACAGGAATTAACATTAAGGCGATGATTACCTATAGCAATTATTTTTGTTACATTAAATACTAAGCTTATGTTTATGCGTATTTTTTTCTAACTCAATTTCTACAATAGAGACGGAATTTATTTTTCGCATTCTGCATGGCGGTATTGAGAAAAGTAACATAATGTTATTCCGCTTCCAGACAGGTCCCGTTACCTTGCGGGAACAGATAAGCGGAAAAATCGCATAAAAATACATCAACAAATCATCGGTATTGATGGATTTATGGTTAATATTTGCGTACATTATGTGATGCCGATCACAAAGTTCCTAAAATCACGGCGCCGACTCGTTGTATGTGGTAAGGCTGACGAGTAAAGTTGCGGCGAATTAGGAAAAATCTTAGACATTTGTAAGAATTCTTTAACATGTTTCTGATGACATAGTCCACCACAAAGAGACTTTTCCACTGCGGTAGCATCTAAGTACAACTATGCATTTTGACCTTTTCTTTTTTACCGGGACTTTCCCGGCGACATCACGGGGTGCGGTTATGCCGCATAAAACAATGGTTGGTTATGCTGGATGGGTAAAATGCATACATCCGAGTTGCTAAAACATATTTATGACATCAACCTGTCATATTTGCTCCTTGCACAACGTCTGATTAGTCAGGACAAACCGTCAGCCATGTTCCGTCTCGGCATTAACGAAGAGATGGCGACGACGCTGGTTGAACTGACGCTGCCGCAAATGGTGAAACTGGCTGAAACTAATCAGCTCATTTGCGAATTCCGTTTTGATAGTCACGAGACTATCAACCGGCTGACGCAGGATTCGCGCGTCGATGATCTGCAACAAATTCATACCGGGATCCTTCTTTCTACCCGTTTGCTCTCTGACGCGGGTCAGGCTGCTGCCGCGCGCAAAAAAAGGGCCTGAGGATGAGCGAAAAAAGCATTGTTCAGGAAGCCCGTGATATTCAGCTCGCAATGGAACTGATTACGCTGGGCGCTCGCTTACAGATGCTGGAAAGTGAGACACAGCTGAGCCGTGGTCGTCTTATCAAACTGTATAAAGAGCTGCGCGGTAGCCCGCCGCCGAAAGGTATGCTGCCGTTTTCTACCGACTGGTTTATGACCTGGGAACAGAACATTCATTCATCCATGTTCTGTAATGCCTGGCAGTACCTGCTTAAAACCGGATTATGTAGCGGGGTTGATGCGGTGATCAAAGCGTATCGCCTGTATCTTGAACAGTGCCCGCAACTGGACGGCGAAGCGCCGCTGCTGGCGCTCACCCGTGCCTGGACGCTGGTGCGTTTTGTCGAAAGCGGAATGCTTCAGCTATCGCATTGCAGCTGCTGCAATGGCAATTTTATTACTCATGCTCATCAGCCTGTGGGCAGTTTTGTGTGCAGTTTATGCCAGCCGCCATCCCGTGCCGTAAAAAGACGTAAACTTTCCCGTGATATTGCCGATAGTACTCCACAACTGCTGGATGAACAGATCGAACAGGCTGTTTAACCGATACGGTGTGGTCAACACTCCAGCAGCGGTAAGCAATTACCGCTGCTTTTTTTGCCTCCCTGACGCGTTAATTGTCGATTTGTGCATCCTGCTCTGGTCAACAGAAAGGATGATGTCGTGCTTATCTTATTGGGTTACCTGGTCGTTCTCGGTACAGTTTTCGGCGGTTACATGATGACCGGCGGACACCTTGGAGCACTCTATCAACCGGCTGAACTTATTATTATCGGCGGGGCAGGCGTGGGTGCATTTATTGTTGGCAACAACGGTAAGTCGATCAAAGGGACGCTGAAAGCGATCCCGCTGCTGTTTCGTCGCTCGAAATACACCAAAAGCATGTATATGGACCTGCTGGCGCTGCTGTATCGCCTGATGGCCAAATCTCGCCAGCAGGGGATGTTCTCGCTTGAACGGGACATTGAAAATCCGAAAGAGAGTGAAATCTTTGCCAGCTATCCGCGCATTCTCGCCGACGGCGTGATGCTGGATTTTATTATCGATTATCTGCGCCTCATCATCAGCGGCAATATGAACACCTTCGAGATCGAAGCGCTGATGGACGAAGAGATCGAAACCCATGAAAGCGAGTCCGAAGTGCCGGCGAATGCGCTGGCCTCGGTAGGGGACTCATTGCCTGCGTTTGGTATCGTGGCGGCGGTCATGGGGGTGGTGCACGCACTGGCCTCGGCGGATCGTCCGGCGGCGGAACTGGGCGCGCTCATCGCGCATGCGATGGTCGGAACCTTCCTCGGCATTCTGCTGGCGTATGGTTTTATCTCGCCGCTCTCCAGCGTCCTGCGGCAAAAAAGCGCCGAAACCAGCAAGATGATGCAGTGCGTCAAAATTACTCTGCTGTCTAACCTGAACGGCTACGCGCCGCCGATTGCCGTGGAATTTGGCCGTAAAACGCTTTACTCCAGCGAACGACCTTCGTTTGTCGAGCTGGAAGAACACGTGCGCGCGGTGAGAAATCCTTCTGCCCAGCAAACCACGACCGAGGACGCATGAAGAATCAGGCGCATCCCATCATCGTTGTTAAGCGGCGAAAACATAAAAGTCACGGCGGCGGCGCTCACGGGTCGTGGAAAATCGCTTACGCCGATTTTATGACCGCGATGATGGCGTTCTTTCTGGTGATGTGGCTAATTTCAATTTCCAGCCCAAAAGAGCTTATCCAGATTGCCGAATATTTTCGTACTCCGCTGGCGACGGCGGTGGCGGGCGGGCCACGTGTCTCCAACAGCGACAGCCCGATCCCCGGCGGCGGCGATGATTACACCCAGCAACAGGGTGAAGTGCATAAACAGCCCAACGTTGAACAGCTCAGAGAACGGATGGAAATCAGCCGGCTGAAAAAGATCCGTGGCGAACTTGATCAGCTTATAGAAGCCGATCCGAAGCTAAAAGCGCTCAGGCCGCACCTGAAAATTGACCTTGTACAGGAAGGCTTGCGCATCCAGATTATCGACAGTCAGAACCGGCCGATGTTTAAAACCGGCAGCGCAGAAGTGGAGCCGTATATGCGCGATATTCTCCGCGCCATCGCGCCGGTACTGAATGAGATCCCCAATAAAATCAGCCTGTCCGGGCATACCGATGATTTCCCTTACGCCAACGGCGATAAGGGTTACAGCAACTGGGAGCTGTCTGCCGATCGCGCCAACGCCTCGCGTCGCGAACTGGTAGCCGGCAGCCTGGATAGCGGCAAGGTCCTGCGGGTGGTAGGCATGGCCGCGACCATGCGTCTGTCCGACCGGGGGGGCGATGACGCCATCAATCGCCGCATTAGTCTGGTGGTCCTCAACAAGCGAACCGAACAGGCCATTCTCGATGAGAATGCCGAAAGTCAGAACGTGCCATTTAGTGAATTATCGTCATCTGCGGCAGCGCCGCAGGCGGCCAGTCCCACATCGCCACAAGCCGATCCGAGGTGATAGCGTGAGCATGGATATTAGCGATTTTTATCAGACTTTTTTTGATGAAGCCGATGAATTACTGGCCGACATGGAGCAGCACCTGCTGGATCTGGTCCCTGAGTCGCCGGACGGAGAACAGCTGAATGCGATCTTTCGCGCAGCTCACTCCATTAAGGGGGGCGCGGGTACCTTTGGGTTCTCTATTTTGCAGGAAACCACGCACCTGATGGAAAACCTGCTGGATGAAGCCCGGCGCGGGGAAATGCAGCTTAACACCGACATTATCAACCTGTTTTTGGAAACCAAAGATATTATGCAGGAACAGCTCGATGCCTATAAAAGCTCTCAGGAGCCGGACGCTGCCAGCTTTGAATATATCTGCGCGGCACTGCGTCAGTTAGCGCTGGAGGCAAAAGGCGAGATCGTCCCGCCACCCGCAGCCAAACTCACGGTAGTAGAGAAAGAGGAATCGCAGGCGAGCGCTGATGGGCAGACGCGCATCATCCTTTCGCGACTGAAAGCGGGTGAGCCGGATTTGCTGGAAGAGGAACTGGGTAATCTGGCGACCCTCACCGGGGTGGAAAAAACTGCAGATTCCCTGTCCGCGATCCTTGATGGCAGCGTGGAACAGGACGACATCGTTGCTGTGCTGTGCTTCGTTATTGAAGCTGACCAGATCGCTTTTGACGTGGTTGAAGCGGATGAGCCTGAAACGGAAGAGGACGATCAACCCGCCGCAGACGTACCGGTGCCTGCCGCGCCGGTGCTGGTCGCAGTGCCAAAAGAGGCACCGGCAGGGCGCAACAGTGCCGAAAAACCGGCGCGCGTCAGCGAATCCTCCAGCATCCGTGTGGCAGTAGAGAAGGTCGATCAACTGATCAACCTTGTCGGCGAACTGGTGATCACCCAGTCGATGCTGGCCCAGCGTTCGAATGAGCTGGACCCGGTTACGCACGGCGATCTGATCACCAGCATGGGCCAGCTCCAGCGTAACGCGCGCGATCTCCAGGAATCGGTGATGTCCATCCGCATGATGCCGATGGAATACGTCTTCAGCCGTTTCCCGCGCCTGGTGCGCGACCTGGCGAGCAAGCTGAATAAACAGGTGGAACTCACTCTGATGGGCAGTTCTACCGAACTGGATAAAAGCCTGATTGAACGCATTATCGATCCGCTGACGCATCTGGTGCGTAACAGCCTCGATCACGGTATTGAATCGCCGGAGACGCGCCTTGCCGCCGGGAAATCCGCGGTGGGTAATCTGGTGCTGTCCGCCGAGCATCAGGGGGGCAATATCTGTATCGAAGTCACCGACGACGGCGCGGGGCTTAATCGCGAACGCATCCTTGCCAAAGCCGTTTCTCAGGGCATGCCGGTCCATGACAACATGAGTGACGAAGAGGTCGGCATGTTGATTTTCGCGCCGGGTTTCTCTACCGCTGAACAGGTGACCGATGTTTCCGGACGCGGCGTGGGTATGGACGTGGTGAAACGTAACATTCAGGAGATGGGCGGTCACGTCGAGATCCAGTCGAAGCAGGGGACCGGGACCACCATCCGCATTCTGCTGCCGCTGACGCTGGCGATCCTCGACGGCATGTCGGTCAAAGTGAGCGGTGAAGTGTTTATCCTGCCGCTGAATGCGGTGATGGAATCTCTGCAACCACGTGAGGAGGATCTGCATCCGCTGGCGGGTGGCGAACGCGTGCTGGAAGTCCGTGGCGAATATCTGCCGCTGGTCGAACTGTGGAAAGTCTTTGACGTAGAGGGTGCCAGAACCGAGGCAACGCAGGGCATTGTCGTGATCCTGCAAACGGCCGGACGCCGTTATGCGCTGCTGGTCGATCAGTTGATTGGTCAGCATCAGGTGGTGGTGAAGAACCTTGAAAGCAATTACCGTAAAGTTCCTGGAATTTCCGCCGCCACCATTCTTGGCGATGGTAGCGTCGCGCTGATTGTCGATGTCTCAGCGCTTCAGGGATTAAATCGTGAACAACGTATGGCGCACACAGCAGCCTGATTAAGTTAAAAGGGTAAAAACATGACCGGTATGAATAATGTGACAAAACTGGCAGGTGAGCCATCGGGCCAGGAGTTTCTGGTCTTCACGCTGGGCGATGAAGAGTACGGCATTGATATTCTGAAAGTACAGGAAATTCGCGGCTACGATCAGGTCACGCGCATTGCTAACACGCCTGCGTTCATTAAAGGCGTGACCAACCTGCGCGGAGTGATCGTGCCGATTGTCGATCTGCGAGTGAAATTTGAGCAGCAGGGCGTGGAATACAACGACAACACGGTGGTGATCGTGCTCAATCTCGGTCAGCGCGTGGTGGGTATTGTGGTTGACGGTGTTTCTGACGTACTGTCGCTCACTGCCGAGCAAATCCGCCCGGCACCGGAATTCGCGGTCACGCTCTCCACCGAATACCTCACCGGTCTCGGCGCAATCGGCGAGCGAATGCTGATTCTGGTCAACATCGAAAAACTGCTGAACAGCGAAGAAATGGCGCTGATTGACTCGGCTGCTACTCACGCTGCCTGATAGTATCGGGTTCCTTGCGCTGGATAAGCGCAAGGAGTCTTTTTGTTCTGAGACTGAAGACAACGCAGTTTTAGCTATTGTGCGCCATGTTGCCGGGTGGTGGCTGCGCCTTACCGGGCCTACGAAAAACATTAATATCAACAGATTATTCGTGATCTCCAGGCCTGTGCAAGCGAAGCGCCGCAGGCATAACTCCACGGGATAACGCTTGTCAACAGCCGGCTTTTTATTCTGCCTCTCTTTTCCTCTCTGCCGCTTTCCGCTCGCGCCGCTAATTCGCGCTTTCTTATATGCTTAATATTTTAATAATTACTCCACTTTATTAATTGTTATTAATATAGAGTTAAGTTGCCTTAACATCGCGTTATTGCCTGCAGTTTCATTGCTGATAATGTCTCTTTTTTTCCAGACTTGTTTTAACTATTTTAAAAAAAATCGCCATCTCATCGTGATAACAGTCACAAAAAATAGCTATATTCTATGAAATAAATTGATGGAATAAAAATATAAATTTTAACTATTTGTAATATATAAATAAATTTTTACACCACCAAAATCAGGGATCGTTAAGCGGCTATCTAATTCAGGTAATCTAAACTAAATTTTAATCAGATGGGTTTATCCTTTGTCATATCAGAGTTAAACGGACTGCGGCGTAAATTAAAACGCCGACCTCATCCCTTTGCCGGAGACGGTACAATGAACCGAATGCGCCTTTTAATCGCGACAAGCAGTATTCTGGTTTTAATGAGTTCACAGGCCCTCGCAGTAACCAGCAGTGGTACTATTGGTGCTACCTTAACATTGACCAATGGTTGCTTAATTAATGGCTCTCCCAGCCAGAATGGTATTGATTTCGGTACGCTGGATTTTGGTACTCACCCTGCAACGTTTTCAACCCTTACCACACAGTTGACGGGCGCGACCGGAGGAAATAGTTTTGGTATTCAATGCACTACTGCCAGTTATTCTGTACAGGTTACCGGAAATACCAATACTACTAATCCTGGCTCTTCAGTCGGTACGCCGGGGACCGATCCGCGTTATTTAGTTAATACCGCAGATACCACTCAGGGTGTTGCATATAACCTTTATAGTGACAGCGGCTTTAATAATGAAATCACTAACGATGCCCCTATTCCTATTGCCTCAAATACCGGTGGCGTTGATAACTATACCCTCTACGGGCGGATACAAGATGGCGGAAATAGCGTTACCGTTGTCCCCGGAACCTATACCGACACGATTAACGTCAGCGTAACTTACTAGCCTCGCACCATGTCGGGACAAAATACGGGCCTCCTGGCGGAGGCCAGGGGACGTTTACGCTTTTTTCTGGCGCTGGCACTCTTTTTCCCGCTCGCTCAGCCGCAGGCAATTACCACGCAAGCCTTTCAGGTGAGCGCGTCAATTGTGCGCGGTTGTTCAGTGATTAGCGGAATGGGAGGCGAACTTGGCTCGCTGAATTTTGGTTCACGCTCGGGTGTCACCTCAGGCACGGTGAGTACCCAGTTTGTCCCAAATACCGCGCTGTCGCTGGCCTGCACGCCGGGAGTCGCGCTCAGTATGAGTATCAATGAGGGACAGCATGCCACCTCCGTGCGCAATATGCAGCGGGCACAAGGCGAGGAGCGCGTTCCTTATCGCCTCTATAACAACAGCTCGCTGGCGGCAAATAGTGAGATTGGCGTCAACCAGACGGTCGCCGTCCCTGTCAGTGACGCCAGCAATATCGTACTGACACTGTTTGGCGTGGCGCAACTGACCGGCTTAAGTCCGGCAGGCGTGTACAGCGATCAACTTACCGTGACCTTATCGTGGTGATGCAGGGAGATATCAATGAGAAGTATTACCACATTATTGCTGGCAGTCTGCCTGCTGATAACCAGTTCGCTGGTGGGGATTAATCAAGCCACTGCCGCTGCTACCGTTTTACTGTGGCCGATTGACCCCTGGCTGGGTGCTGAGATGAATGCGACCGAACTGTGGATCGAGAATCAGGGCAACAGCGCCACCACCATGCAGGTGCGCATTGTACGCTGGACGCAGGAGGGCGGCTATGAGCGTTATCAGGCGCAACAGGATGTTGTTGCCAGTCCGCCGATCCTGCGTATCGATCGCGGCAGTAAGCAGTTAATCCGCCTGATTAAACAAACCGGCGCGCCATCAGGCACCGAAAAAGCCTATCGCATTATCATCGACGAGATCCCTCAGCCCAACGAGCCGGCGACGCCACAAATGGGCATCAAACTTCAGATGCGCTATTCGCTGCCCTTGTTTGTCTATGGCAACGGGATCCGCACGCAGGTTAATGCGGCCGAACATGCTGACGTTGACAAGAGTCGCCTGCGCTGGCGAACCGTACAACAACAAGGCAAACCGGCGTTAGAGATCACCAATAGCGGCAATGTCCATCTTCGCTTAAGTCAGGTGAGCATAGAGCAGAACGGGAAGAAACATAAGCTGGGAGAAGGGTTACTGGGATATGTCCTCCCCGGTCAGACGCGCCACTGGCCACTGCCGGCAGGCGTCACTCGCCCGGACGAACTGCGGGCGACCATTAATGCAAGGGATGCGCAATGGCACTCCGCACCGGGCAATTAAGTTCGCTGATGCTACTGACTTTTGTCACCAGCGCTACCGCTGTAAACGCCCAGGAAGCGGATGATGCTCTTCCGCCGCCGCCGGATGCGTCTGCGGTAAATGCCCGGTCACTTTATCATCTTGCGCTGGTGATTAATCATTACGATACTCGTCAGGTGCTGCCCGTTGTGCAGCGAGAGGGAAATTACTTCATGTCCAGCGCCGATTTACAGCGTGCCGGACTGCCGGGAGAGCATCTGCCGCAGGGGGAGGTTAATCTTTCCACGTTACCGGACGTCCGCGTTGACTATGACGGCAATGGTCAGCGTCTGCTGCTGAGTGTCCCGCGCGACTGGCTACCTGCGCGGGCAACCTCGTTTCAGGATGGGGTGCCCCGCAGCGAGCCGGTGAACGGGCAGGGAGCACTGGTCAATTACGATCTCTATACCAGCCAGACCGAGCACGGTGCCGGACAGATTTCGCTCTGGCACGAGTTCCGCTACTTCTACGATGCGGGTTCGCTCTCCTCAACCGGTAGCCTGCGGCATATCCTTAGCGGGAATTACCCGCAGCAGGAAGGATATATCCGCTATGACACCACCCTGAACATCACCAATGAAGATGACATCACGCAGTGGAGCGTTGGCGATGTGATCAGTGACTCGCTCAACTGGAGCAACAGCGTGCGCATTGGAGGGCTGCGCTATGGCAGGGATTTTTCTCTGCGCCCCGATCTGGTGACCTGGCCTCTGCCGGCGTTTTCCGGCGAGGCGGCGGTTCCCTCGTCGGTCGATCTGTTTATCGATGGTTACCGCGCCGGGAGTACACAGCTCCAGCCCGGCCCCTTTTCGCTGACCAATTTGCCCTACGTCAACGGTGCGGGTAATGCGGTACTGGTCACGACCGATGCGCTGGGTCGTCAGGTCAGTACGGTGCTGCCGTTTTATGTCGACAGCGAGTTACTCAGCCCCGGCTTAAGCGATGGCGCTATAACCCTGGGCGCGCTGCGCCGCAGCTACGGCGTGGATAATTTTGATTATGGTCCGGCGGTGGCGAGCGGATCGTATCGCTACGGCGTAACTGACTGGCTGACCATGGAAAGCCACGCAGAGAGTGCACAATCGCTGGCGCTGGGCGGCATAGGCAGCATCGTCAGACTCTGGCGGCTGGGCGTGGTGAACAGCGCCTGGAGCCAAAGCGAGATGCGCGGCGAAAGCGGCCATCAGCTTAACTGGGGTTACCAGTACAACACCAGCACCTTTAGTCTCGGGACCCAGCATACGCGGCGCAATGCAACGTTTGGTAACCTGGCGCTCTATGACCGCCCGGTGATGATGGACGCCAATAACCATCCCATTGCCAGCCTGAGTAAAAGCGCCGATCAGTACTCTCTGTCCATGAACCTTGAGGAATTTGGCAATGTTGGGGCCGCCTGGATCGGCGTACAGAGTTTTGATGGTCAGCGTAGCGAGCTGTTGAATATCTCCTGGAGTCGTAATTTGTGGGGCAGCAGCAGTATTTATCTGGCCGCCAGCCATGACCAGCAGCAGGATGACTGGACCATGGCGATGTCGATACAAATTCCGCTTGGCGAGCGGGACGGCGCGGGTATCAGCATGGAAAAAACGCCGGATGCGGGCAGCACGCAGCGCGTCAACTATAGCCATGCCATGCCTGCCGACGGCGGATTCGGTTGGGACCTTGCGTGGGCCAGACAGTCGCAGGCCAGCCAATATCAGCAGGCGTCACTCGGCTGGCGCAATAATAACGTCGAGTTGCAGGGCGGCGGTTATGGCGAGCGTGACATGATGACCTGGTGGGGCGAAGCGATGGGCGCACTGGTATTGATGGACGGTCAGTTCTTCACCGCTAATAAAATCAGCGATGCCTTTGTGGTGATCAGCACCGATGGCTTTGCCGATATTCCGGTCAGCTATGAAAATCAACCGGTGGGTAAAACGGACAAAAACGGTTATCTGCTGGTGAGCGGCGTCTCGGCATACTATCCGGCAAGTTACCGGATCGATGCGCTGAATCTACCTGCCGATACCCGGTTGCGGGAAACAGAGCAGCGGGTAGCGCTGCGTCGTAACAGTGGTTATCTGGTGGAGTTCCCGATGACCCAAACGAAGGTTGCCAGCGTTATCCTCCATGACGAAGAGGGACATGACATTCCGCTGGGAAGCCAGGTTTACCGAAACCGGCAGGCAACAACAGTGGTGGGTTATGACGGTATTGCCTGGCTGGAAAATCTCAGCGCGATAAATGAACTGAAAATTGCAAAATCTGACGGCTCCATCTGTCATGTGACGCTTACGCTGCGGGAAAATCCGCTGCATAAACTGCAAACTTACGGGCCATTGACCTGTAAGGCAGGCCAGTAATGAAACGTCTGCCTTTTCTGCTGGTGCTGCTTTTCCTGTTCGCGCCGGGGCTGCGCGCCGCCTGCGTGGTGAGCGTTGGCAATGCGGCGTTTGGCTCGCTCTCTTCATTTAGCGTAAGCAATAATGAGTCGCAAGTCGCGGTGAATCTGGTGGTTGAATGCGACACCATTCTGAATCTGCTGACCAATGACTCGGTGACGCTCAACTATACCAGCGCCTCGCTTAATGCCAGTAATCGGGCAACGTTGCGGCGTACCGATACGCCAGCCAATCCGGATGCGATCCCGGTGCGGCTATGCGGCGGACAGAACTGTTCTGCTACCACCGAAACCACCATCGGACAAAGTTATACCTGGAGCGGAAATACGCTTCTCGGCCTGCTCTCCTCAAAACGCTATACGCTGCCGGTTTATATACGTACCGTTGGCGGGCAAAGCGTTAGTGCCGGACCTTACCGGGTAACACTTAACTTTTCGGTTAGCTACAGCGTCTGTTCACTGGGAATATCGTTACTCTGTACCACCGCGCAAACCGGCACCCGCACCCTCAGCACCCAGGTCGATCTGACCGTGACTAACGACTGCATTACGATCAATGCGCCCAACGTTAACTTTGGCAGCGCACCTATGGTGCGTGATTTCCCCGTCATTTCTCAGTCTGTCGGTATTACCTGTACCAAAGGCAGCAGCTACACGGTAGGGATTAACAACGGGAGCTGGGCAAACGGCAACGTGCGTAATATGGCGTTCGGGGCGAACCGGCTGAGCTACGACATTTACAAAGGCAGCACGACTAACCGCTGGGGTAGCACCGGCGCGGAACGCTGGGACAGTAATAGTTCATCGGCCGTGAGTCAGGACGGGTTACTGCGCACCTATAATTACACCGCCCGGATCCTGAGCGGGCAAACCACGCCTCCTGTCGGCGACTACAGCGACACGCTGCTGATCGACATCGCCTTCTGATCAAGACCAGTAAGATTAATCCGTAACGCAAACATAAAGTTCCCTTCCGGCTTGCCGATAACTCCGATAACAAGCCATTAAGAAGGTGATGTATGTTGAATCGTATCCGCGTTGTCACATTGCTGATGATGGTGCTGGGCGTCTTCGCGCTGTTGCAACTGTTATCTGGCGGCCTGCTTTTCTCTTCTTTACAGCAGAACCAGCAGAGTTTTGTCCTTTCCAACGATCTTCGTACCCACCAGGCTGAAATCAATAAAACCTGGGCGCTGATGCTGCAAACGCGCATTAACCTCAGCCGCTCGTCGGCTCGCATGATGATGGACGCGGCAAATCAGCAGAGCAGCGCGAAAACCGATCTGCTGAAAAATGCCCGCAGCACGCTGGATGACGCCGCCAGCCATTACGCGGCTTTCCAGCGCACGCCGCAGCCAAAGGAGATGCTGGCCGCCAGTCAGACGCTTGACGCCAGTTACCAGAAATACCACGCCGCGTTGACGGAACTGATCCAGTTCCTCGAAAACAGTCAGATGGAGGCTTACTTCGCTCAGCCTACGCAGGGAATGCAGAATGCAATGGGCGAAGCGATGACGCAATATGCGGCGTTAAGCGAATCGCTTTACCACGACGCGTTTACCGCCAGCGCGCAGGATTATCGCTTTGCCCAATGGCAACTGGCGATCCTGGCGGTGGTACTGGTGATAGTGCTGGTGGGGGTCTGGTACGCCATTCGCCATAGTTTGCTCACGCCACTGGCGGCGATTATGCGCCATCTGCGCCACATCGCCAGCGGTGATTTGACCCAGCGCGTGACGCTTTCCGGGCGCAATGAAATGACCGAGCTTGCCGGGACGGTCGATCATATGCAGCAGGAACTCATTAATACGGTGAGCAACGTGCGTGGCGGTTCAGATGCTATTTATAGCGGCATGACGGATATCGCCCGCGGCAACCACGATCTCTCTTCACGTACCGAGCAACAGGCCGCCGCGCTGGAAGAAACTGCCGCCAGCATGGAACAACTGACCGCGACAGTGAAACAGAATGCCGATAATGCGCGTCAGGCCTCACAGCTTGCCCGCAGCGCGTCCGACACAGCCCGCCACGGGGGCAAGGTAGTAGACGGCGTGGTTAACACCATGCACGACATTGCCGCCAGCTCGAAAAAAATTGCCGATATCACCAGCGTTATCGACGGCATCGCCTTCCAGACCAACATCCTTGCGCTTAACGCTGCGGTTGAAGCGGCGCGCGCCGGGGAGCAGGGGCGCGGCTTTGCCGTCGTGGCGGGCGAAGTCCGCAACCTTGCCAGCCGTAGCGCGCAGGCAGCCAAAGAGATTAAAACCCTGATTGATGATTCCGTTTCGCGCGTCGATACCGGCTCGGTACTGGTCGAAAGCGCGGGCGAAACGATGGCCGACATTGTTAACGCTGTGACCCGCGTCAACGACATTATGGGCGAAATTGCTTCCGCCTCGGACGAGCAAAGCCGGGGGATTGATCAGGTCGCGCTGGCGGTAGCCGAAATGGATCGGGTTACGCAACAAAATGCCACGCTGGTGCAGGGGTCCGCTGCATCCGCCGCAGAACTAGAAGAGCAGGCGAGTCGACTGAACCAGGCAGTATCGGCCTTTCGTCTCTCAACCGCCGCTCCTGAAACCACCTCTTCACAGCCGGTGATGGTAGTGGCACAGCATTCACGTCCGGCAATCGTCGGTGCTGATAATAACTGGGAAACCTTTTAATTTTTTGTGATGGCGGCGCGTTGCCGCGTAATGGGAGCGTTGATGTTTAATCGTATTCGTATCTCGACCACGTTATTTTTGATCCTTGTACTCTGTGGTGTGCTACAGGTAGGAAGCAACGGCTTGTCCTTTTGGGCCTTTCGCGACGGCGTGCAGAACGTCAACCAAATCGAGCGTAGCAACCATCAGCGCACGCTGCTGATGCAAAGCCGGGCGGTAATGCTACAGGCCAGTAACGCGCTGAATAAAGCCGGAACGCTGACGGCCCTGAGCTATCCGCCAGAAGAGATCAAAGCGCTGATGACCCGCGCCCGTGACAGCATGAAGCTGGCGGATAAGCACATTGCCGAGCTGCTGGCGCTACCTGCGGTAACCGATACCGGCAAGGCGCTGCAATCTGAAACTAAAAAAAGCTTCACCGCCTGGCGTAACGATCTGGAACATCAGGCCACCTGGCTTGAAAGCAACCAGCTTTCCGACTTTATGAGCGCCCCGGTTGAGCAATCCCAGCAGGCGTTTGATAAAAACTTCACCGCCTGGCAGACGCATATCGATCAGCTGATGGGGCAGGCGCGTCAGGGCAGTGAAAAGAACTACCACATGTCGGCGGCGATTTTCATCGCGATGGTGATCATTGCCGGTCTGCTGACCACCGCCTCGCTGTTCTGGTCACGACGGATGATCGTTCAGCCGCTGGCAATTATTTCCAGCCACTTTGACAGTATTGCCCAGGGCAATCTTGCCCGCCCGGTCGCGGTGTATGGCAAAAATGAAATCTCGGCGATTTTCGCCAGCCTTAAGGCGATGCAGACGGCGCTGCGGGCCACCGTGAGCGAAGTCCGTCAGGGCAGTTTTGCCATGCATACGGGCATTTCAGAAATTGCTGAAGGTAACAACGATCTGTCATCACGTACTGAACAACAGGCGGCCTCGCTGGCGGAAACCGCCGCCAGCATGGAGCAGTTAACCGCGACGGTCGGACAGAACGCAGATAACGCTCGTCAGGCGGCCGGACTGGCGCGAAGCGCGGCAGACACCGCCAAAAAAGGCGGCGAGCAGGCCGCGCACGTCGCCGACACCATGCGTGATATCGAAACCAGTTCGCAGAAGATTGGCGACATCATCAGCGTCATCGACGGCATTGCTTTCCAGACCAACATCCTGGCGCTTAACGCGGCGGTAGAAGCCGCCCGTGCGGGCGAACAGGGGCGCGGTTTTGCCGTGGTGGCGGGTGAGGTGCGTAACCTCGCCAGCCGCAGTGCGCAGGCGGCGAAAGAGATCAAAGTGCTGATTGAAGCCTCGGTCTCCCGGGTTCAGGAAGGCTCGTCTCAGGCCGGCACCGCAGCGAAAACCCTGAGTGAAATCGTGCGTTCCGTCACCCAGGTTAACGACATTATGGGCGAAATCGCCTCAGCCTCAGACGAACAGCGCCGGGGTATTGAACAGGTGGCGCTGGCGGTTAGCCAGATGGATCAGGTCACCCAGCAGAACGCCTCGCTGGTCGAAGAGGGGGCTGCTGCCACCAGTGAATTAACCAGCCAGGCAAACCATCTGACCGCGCTGGTTTCCCGATTTCAGCTTGAAGAGCAACCTGCAACGCAAGAAGTACGGACGCCGCCCGTTGTGGCGTCAGAGATCTCCTGAAGGTAATTGAGAAGGCGCTATGACATCATCGCTGCCCGCCGGGCAAACGTCTTTACTTATGCAGATGACGCAGCGCCTCGCGCTGTCCGACACGCACTTTCGTCGGATATGTCAGTTGATTTACCAGCGCGCAGGGATCGTGCTGGCGGACCACAAACGTGACATGGTTTACAACCGTCTGGTGCGCCGTTTACGCACTCTCGGTCTGGAAGACTTTGGTCATTATCTGGGCATGCTGGAAGCGAATCCAAACAGCGCAGAGTGGCAGGCGTTTATTAACTCGCTGACCACCAACCTGACCGCCTTTTTCCGGGAAGGGCATCACTTTCCGGTACTGGCGGAACATGCCCGCAAGCGTCAGGGGGAATACCGCGTCTGGAGTGCGGCAGCGTCTACCGGTGAAGAGCCATACTCACTGGCGATCACCCTCGCCGATACGCTGGGAACCGCGCCGGGACGCTGGAAGGTCTATGGCAGCGATATTGATACCGAAGTGCTGCGCAAAGCGCAGGAGGGGATTTACCGTCAGGAAGAGTTAAAAACCCTGTCGCCGCAGCAGCTTCAGCGTTACTTCATGCGCGGCACCGGGCCACATTCCGGGCTGGTGCGGGTGCGACAAGAACTGGCGAACTATGTCGAGTTCTCGCCATTGAATCTTCTGGAAAAACAGTACAACGTGCAGGGGCCGTTTGATGCCATCTTCTGCCGTAACGTAATGATCTACTTTGATAAAACGACGCAGCAGGACATTTTGCGCCGCTTTGTACCGCTGCTCAAACCCGACGGGCTGTTGTTTGCCGGACACTCGGAGAACTTCAGTCAACTGGTGCGCGATTTTACCCTGCGCGGGCAGACGGTTTACGCACTGAGTAAGGAAAAAGCATGAGCAAGATCAGGGTGCTCTCGGTCGACGACTCGGCGCTGATGCGCCAAATCATGACCGAAATCATAAACAGTCATAGCGACATGGAGATGGTGGCGACGGCACCCGATCCGCTGGTCGCGCGCGATCTCATCAAGAAATACAACCCGGATGTGCTGACGCTGGATGTCGAAATGCCACGCATGGACGGGCTGGATTTTCTGGAAAAACTGATGCGTCTGCGCCCGATGCCGGTGGTGATGGTCTCGTCGCTGACCGGTAAAGGCTCGGAGGTTACGCTACGCGCGCTGGAACTTGGCGCGATCGATTTTGTGACCAAGCCGCAGCTAGGCATTCGCGAGGGGATGCTGGCCTACAGCGAGATGATCGCCGAAAAAGTGCGCACCGCCTCCAGAGCCAAACTGGCAGCGCACAAGCCGATTGCGGCATCGGTGACGCTGAAAGCCGGACCGCTATTAAGCTCGGAAAAACTGATGGTGATTGGCGCCTCCACCGGCGGCACCGAGGCGATTCGCCATGTGCTTCAGCCGCTGCCGCTCTCCAGCCCGGCAGTGTTGATCACTCAGCATATGCCACCAGGGTTTACCCGATCCTTTGCCGAGCGTCTGAACAAACTCTGTCAGATTAGCGTGAAAGAAGCCGAAGACGGCGAACGCGTGCTGCCGGGCCATGCCTATATTGCCCCCGGCGATAAGCATATGGAGCTGGCGCGTAGCGGGGCTAACTACCAAATCAAAATTCATGACGGCCCGCCGGTTAACCGGCACCGTCCTTCAGTCGATGTGTTGTTTCATTCGGTGGCAAAACATGCGGGGCGCAACGCCGTCGGGGTGATCCTGACGGGGATGGGCAACGACGGCGCGGCCGGAATACTGGCGATGCACCAGGCAGGAGCCTGGACCATCGCCCAGAACGAAGCAAGTTGTGTGGTGTTCGGCATGCCGCGCGAAGCCATCAATACCGGTGGTGTGAGCGAAGTGGTCGATCTTAGTCAGATAAGCCAGCAGATGCTGGCGAAAATCAGTGCCGGACAGGCAATACGTATTTGAACCAGGAGTAATTTTTTATGGCGGATAAAGAGCTTAAGTTTTTGGTTGTGGATGACTTTTCCACCATGCGTCGCATTGTGCGTAACCTGCTAAAAGAGCTGGGATTCAACAACGTTGAAGAAGCAGAAGATGGCGTGGATGCACTGAATAAATTGCAGGCGGGTGGCTTTGGTTTTGTGATCTCCGACTGGAACATGCCCAATATGGATGGTCTGGAGCTGTTAAAAACCATTCGTGCTGATGGCGCAATGTCGTCGTTGCCGGTACTGATGGTGACGGCAGAAGCGAAGAAGGAAAACATCATTGCTGCCGCACAGGCGGGGGCCAGCGGCTACGTGGTTAAACCCTTCACCGCAGCCACTCTGGAAGAAAAGCTGAATAAGATTTTCGAGAAACTTGGCATGTAAGGACCTGTTATGATGCAATCTTTCAATCTTGCTGAAGAACATTCAGCCGGGGATATTATTGCCCGCATCGGTAGTTTGACCCGTATGTTACGTGACAGCCTGCGCGAACTGGGTCTGGATCAGGCCATCGCCGAAGCGGCGGAAGCAATCCCCGATGCCCGCGATCGTCTTGACTATGTGGTACAAATGACCGCCCAGGCGGCAGAGCGCGCGCTGAACTGCGTGGAACTTTCACAACCGCACCAGAACCAGATGGAAAGCCAGGCCAAAGCGCTGTCCGGGCGCTGGGACCAGTGGTTTGAAAATCCAATTGAGCTGTCGGACGCCCGCGAGCTGGTGAGTGACACCCGCAGCTATCTGGCGGATGTACCGGGCCACACTAGCTTCACCAATGCGCAACTGCTGGAAATCATGATGGCCCAGGATTTCCAGGATCTCACCGGTCAGGTGATCAAACGCATGATGGACGTTATCCAGGAAATTGAGCGCCAGTTATTGATGGTGCTGCTGGAAAATATGCCGGAGCCGGGTGCGCGCGCAAAACGTGAAAACGAAAGCCTGCTCAACGGCCCGCAGGTTGACGCCTCCAAAGTCGGTGTGGTCGCCAGCCAGGACCAGGTTGACGATCTGCTGGACAGTTTAGGTTTTTGATATACGGTGCGCTACCCTGGCGGTAGCGCATTTTCCCCCTTCGTTTTTCCCCCTCACGCCGCGATTGTGCCAAAAATGATGACTCAGTCACGCTGTCTTACGCGCCAGTGCCATTTCACTATATAGACTTGTCATAATTATTACGGTTAAATAATCCAGTCAGCTGAGTTACGGTACTGATTTATTCTTACGGCGCTTACTTAACGGCGGCAGAGTGATATTTTCCTTTTACTGTTATTACGGATGAGGGTGAAATGAAAATCCTGCGCAGCAATGAGTTTTTTCTTTCAGAACGACACGCCTTTTGCCTTTTTGTACTCAACAATCAAAAAATGGAAGAAGTGCATGGGCATGAATTCGATGAATTGGTGATAGTAGTTGCCGGAAGCGGCTTTCATATTATTAATGATAATGTTCAGTTTATCTATCAGGGTGATTTTTTCTTCGTAACCTTTAACGATACTCATAGCTATTTATCCACCAATAACCTGTCAGTGATCAACCTGCTGATCCGCCGGGAACGACATTTTCAATACATCACTAATATTGATGTATTGTTGAACTATCTGCGTGGGAACAGCGCCCAGGAAAAAATTCACGCGCACTGCTTATCAGCGGAAGAGATTAATCAGATTGTCGCTTTTAGCAATGCTATCAATGCCCGAAACGATGATAATTTCGATATGCTCTATTTCTGCGCTACGGAAAGTATGGTGTTGATGATGATCAATCAACTTTGCCAGAGCGTTGCACAGAAACATTCAGTGGATAACGTTGCCGATGCCCGGCGTATGAAACTCATCCATTTGTTGAAACACCATTATTTGCGCCATATTAACTGGCGCGAACTTTGTGAAGAGTGCGGTATTGCCAGACGCACGATGTTTCGTTTCATCAAGGAGATCACCGGCTATACGCCGGTTAAATTCCAGTTGTTATTCCGCTTACTCAAAGCTCAGGAATTACTGCGCACGACGGATAAAACGATCAAGGAGGTGGCCGCCAGTTGTGGTTTTCAAAATGCAACCAGACTAACCGAGTCTTATAAACGTCAATTTACTTATCCTCCCTCGCAGGAACGTCATCGGCGGCGTTAAGGGAACCACGAAGAATAAACCATTAAGGTGAATATCATGAGCCTGATTCATGAGGGCTTTTCCTTGCCGGAAGCCAACCGCGCGGTAAACGTTTGCGAAAAAAAACTTGCCAGCGGAGAGTACAGCCAGCAGCACGGTAATAACGAAATAGCGATTGTCACCCGCGGGTACGGGGTTCTGTATAGTCTCAACGCCTCTCACTTCTTGAAACCGGGCGACGTTATTATAAAAATCCCCTCGCAGCATTATCGTATCGCTGCGCTGAAAAAATTGTCTGTCACGCTAATACAACTTTCTCCGCCGGGACCGTTTCTGTTTATTAGAGACATCGGCTCGCTGATGGCGATGTTAACGCCGCGATATTCCAACGCGATGCCGCTTAAAAATATCGCGGCCCATCTCGCTGAAGCAAACGCTCTGATCGAGGATATTGCAGGCTCAGGTCATGACTGTTCGGACGTGGAGACGCAGGCGCTAAAAGAGATTGCCTTACTTAAACTGATTATTTTTCTTAAGCAGACGGGGACAAAGGCACAGACGTGTCGGGAGAATACATTACTGGATTATATCTATCAGCATTGTGAGACGAAAATTAACTGGGACGCGCTGTGCGCCTCTGCCCGATTGTCGCGGCGAACTTTTCATCGCTATACCGAAAAGAATATTGGCATGACGCCAGAAAAAATCCAAATGACATTCAAACTCATCAAGGTGCAGGAAATGTTGCGCAGCACTGATTTACTGGTAGGTGATATTGCCCGTGCCAATGGTTTTACTACGACAGCTCAGTTATCGACTGCCTATCGCAAGGCATTTCTAATTTCACCATCACAAGAACGCACCGCATTAATTTCCAGCTCGCTTTCGACGATAGCGGAAACGTGAAATAGCGCTATAGCGATTGTCAGTGCTGGTCATGTCATGTCAGGAAATGGCAAAAAAATAAAGGCGTCTGACCAGAAGGGTTGTCATTATGCTCAGGGAAAACACAATTAAGGATCACCACTATGTCTGTTAATAAAACACCTAATCCGTGGTACGTGGGAGTCGTATCCGGGATGGCATCTTATATCGACTCCACCGCCATTATTTCCAGCGGCACAGCATTAGTGATTTATCAAAAAACAATAGGAATAACAGCATCACAAATAGGCATCTTATCAGGCTTGCTTACCCTGTGTATTGCCATCGGCGCATTCTCTGGCGGGCGTTTAGGTGACCGCCTGGGGCGGCGTAAAGTATTTATTATGACAATGCTAATGATTATCATTGGTTCATTACTCTTGTCATTTGGCCTCAGTTTCCCATTGCTAACCCTGGGGATTATTTTTGTCGGGCTGGCAACCGGGGCCGACCTGCCTGTTTCTCTGGCAACCATTTCCGAAGCCGCATCCGATAACAACAGAGGCAAAATTATCGGCCTGTCTAATTTACTCTGGACCGCAGGGATCTGCGCCGCAATGGCGGTTTCCGCGGTAGTGGGGGATTGGGGCACGCTGGGCGCGCAGATTATGTTTATGCATGTCGGTATTGTTGCCGCCATATTGATGTTATTGCGGCTGGCTATTCCTGAATCCCCTCTTTGGCTGGCGGCAAGAGACGAAATGCAGCGGGGGGCAGCTACCGTTCGTGCGCAAAATAATGCATTTAAAGATCTCTTTAAAGGCAAATATTTATGGCCGTTTATTGCCTTAAGTGTGTTTTATGCATTTACCAACCTCGCTGCTAATACGGGCGGACAATTTGGCACCTATATCGCGGTAAACGTGGTAGGCATCACGGTGAGTAAAAACTCACTATGGGGACTTATCATATTACCTTTTGGCATTCTGGCGAATCTCCTGTTTATGCGCATTGTCGATACGGCCAAAAGGATGCCCTTTTTTGTAGCGGGCGCGATCCTGCTGGTTGTCGCCTTCCTTACACCAGTAGTCTTCAATTTCTCTCCGGTTTCATGGTTCTGCTTTGTACTTTTCAGCAACCTGGGCAACGGCCTGGCGTTTGAAGGAATAATGAAAGTCTGGTCCCAGGAATCGTTTCCTACCATGTTGCGCTCGACGGCTCAGGGGTTAATTGTCGCCATCGCGCGTTTGTTATGCGGAATACTGGCGTTTGTGACTCCGGTACTGCTGGATGCCGGTCCTGCGGCACTTTACATGATACTGGCGGTAATTGTTGCTATTGGTTTAGTGACCGGCTGGCTCTGCTTCCACGGTAAACAACGTAATGAATTTAAATCGGAATCGGAGGTAGCAGATCCTGCTGCCACTGACTCCTCATGGACAACTAAGCATCAGGAGCACAGCTATGCTAACCATTGAAAATATCCTGCTTGATTACGCGCAGTCTCTACAGGGAACCGAACAATTCCCCCTCGTTGGCTGGCAGATCCACAGCGATAAAAAAAACGTTATTCAGCAGAGCTGGCAGTTACAGATCGGTGAAGATTCCGCCTTTACGCAGATTCTTCACGATACGGGACGCATGGAAAGTGTGCAGTCGCAGAATATTCAATTGACCGGTATCGAACTGGTCTATTCCCGTCGCTACTTTGTGCGGGTCAAAATCAGTGATAACTATGGTGAGGAGAGTAGCTGGAGTCAGCCCGCCGAATTTATTACCGGTCTGCCCGCAGAGAAGTGGCAGGGCGCTTTTATTTCGGCGGAGCAGCCGGAAGATAACGCGACCTCCAAAGGATCGCTGCTACGGAAAGCATTTTATCTGGATCGCGTTGACGACATTTCTTCGGTTGTTGTTCACGCCAGCGCGCTGGGTATTTATCAGTTTTATTGTAATGGTCAGAGAGTCGGCAATGATGAATTAACACCGGGCTGGACCAGTTATCACCACCACCTGCTTTATCAAACCTATGACCTGACGCCACTGCTTCAGGAGGGCAAAAATGCGGTTGCCGCCAGCCTGGGCGCGGGCTGGTATAAAGGTGATATGAGTTTTAACCGCTATCGTAATTATTACGGTGATCGGACAGCGTTTATCTGTCAGGTGGTCATTCATTATAAAGATGGCCGCCAGCAGACGCTGGTCACGGATGAGTTATGGCGTGCCTCGGACTCCCCGGTACTGTTCTCAGAGATTTATGACGGCGAAACTTACGATGCGCGTCTGGAGCAGGCTGGCTGGAATGACGCAGATTTTGATGATAGCCAATGGCGGTCTGTTAGCCTCATTGACGCGGATAAGGCCGTCCTGCGCCCTCAGGGAACTGCGACCGTCCAGCAAATTGAAACCATTGACCCCGTCGCCGTGCTGATCACCCCGCAGGGGGATACGGTGGTTGACTTTGGTCAGAACCTGACCGGCTGGGTCTCTTTTACCGTTAAAGGAAACGTGGGGGATAAGGTCGTTCTGCGTCATTTTGAAGTGCTGGATGCTGACGGCAATGTGTATCTGGCTAACCTGCGCACGGCAAAACAGCGAATTGAGTACACGCTGAAAGGCGGGGAAGAAGAACATTATCATCCCCACTTTACCTTCCAGGGCTTTCGCTATGTGAAAATCGAGTCATGGCCGGGAACCTTTGATATTCATCAGGTCAAGGCTGTGGTGGTTCACTCGCAAATGCAACAAGCTGGTGACTTTTCCTGCTCTAATCCGCATCTGAATCAGCTTCATCACAATATCCTGTGGGGCTTAAAAGGCAACTTCGTTGACGTTCCCACCGACTGCCCGCAGCGTGATGAGCGCCTTGGCTGGACGGGCGATGCGCAAATTTTTTGCCGTACCGCCAGCTATCTGATGCAGACACGTAACTTCTTTGCTAAATGGCTGACCGATTTGCGCCACGATCAAACCGCGGAAGGCGGCGTCCCGCATGTTATTCCGGATATTCTCACTGACAGATGTGATGAAGATCGTTTTCTCGCCCAGGGTAATACCCATTCAGCCGCTGCCTGGGCTGATGCCGCCGTCATCGCGCCCTGGACCATCTACCTGATGTATGGCGACACGACCACCCTGCGTAATCAGTATGCCAGTATGAAGGGCTGGATCGACTTTATGCGCGCCCACGCCGTCGACAACCACTGGCGCTACAAGTTGCAGTTTGGCGACTGGGTGGCGCTGGATGCGAAAGAGGGCAGCTACTTTGGTGCCACGCCAAACGAACTGACCTGTATGGCGTATTACGCCTGGTCAACCTTACTGTTCGCCAAAGCGGCGAAAGTGCTGGGCCACGAAGCTGACTATCAGGAGTATGTTGCCCTCTACCAACGCATTGTTCACAGCTTTCAGCAGGCGTTCTTCACGCCCACCGGCCGCCTTGCCGTCAGAACGCAAACCGCGCATATTCTGGCGCTCCATTTTAACCTCGTGCCGGACGCCTTCAGGGAACGGACGATCAATACCTTGCTGGAGCTGCTGGCCGAGCACGACGGGCATCTGGTCACCGGCTTTGTCGGCACGCCCTATTTTTGTCACGCCCTGAGTCAGAACGGACATGCAAAAGAAGCCTGGGATTTGCTGTTAAAAGATGATTTCCCCTCCTGGCTCTATCAGGTGAAAGCCGGGGCCACCACCATCTGGGAGCACTGGGACGGGATCAAACCGGACGGCTCCATGTGGAGTCCGGATATGAACTCCTTTAACCACTATGCCTACGGTGCTATCGGCGAATGGATCTACCGCGCGGCGGCAGGCATTGACACCGACGAGTCCGGGCCGGGCTTTAAACAGATTCGACTTAAACCGCTGATTGGCGGCGGTCTGGAATGGCTGAACGCACGTTATCATTCTCTGTATGGCGACATTAACGTGGGCTGGAAAGTCGTCCCGGCGGGCGAAGGCGTATCACGAGTGACCATGGAGGTCGATATCCCGCCGAATACCCAGGCCACGATTACGCTGGTGGACGCTGAGGAGATTATCGCTGACGATGGCCTGACGTTTAGTGCCGAAGGGGGCGATTATCAGGCAGTTACCGGTTCAGGTTATTATCAACTGGAATATCGTTGTTCAATGCCTCAGTAAGTAAAAGCGTGGCTGCTCGTCAGAATAGCCTCGCTTTGCCCGCAGTCAGCTAAAATATAATTTCAGATCGCATCCCGGCTTAGCATGGTGAAGATTTTCAATAAGTTTATCTAATTTCCCTTCACTAAACGAAACAGAACGGTAGCTACGATATTCCTGCTCCTGCAATATCTCGTAGCTGTAATCATGCAAAACGTGCGATAAAAAAAGACAAAGATTCGGCCCCAGAATCTCAACGTGTTTGTTGTAAATCGTACGTAATATACGCACGACTGACGCCGCCTGATTAGGGTTGGTCGGAAGAACCAGTTCCAGCCGTTTTTGATGCAAATCGTTCAGATAATATTCAGTTGTGATGACCGTCTTACGGCGCACGTCGTAAAGCACCGAGTCCCAGGACATCAGCGTGGTTTTAAGGAGGCTGTCAGGCTCTTCAAATTCAATAATGTTGTTTTTGAAAGCCCAGGTTTCCTGGAGGCTCCAGATATCAAAATCAATACCTCTGTAACTAAACCGCACGCCACCCAGTTTGTTTACCGCAACTTGTTCAATATGAAAATGACTGAGCAAGCGGTGCAAAACGTCGTGGTTGCCGTCAATGACTATGTCGATATCTGAGGTGAAACCTTTACGGCCGAATAGCCCTATATCCCTGATCATTCCGCCAAAAATCCACGCGCGTGTTTGCGCCGCCAGAGCCTCTACCAGCGCTCTGGCTTCTTTTCGCTCTTCGCATGAATCAAAAAAATCTTCGATTCTATGCTTGAGGCGCTGACGATTTAACGCGACTTTCGTACTCATAAAGCGATTTTAGCTCATCGTGGAGTCGTATCAAATAGTTATCCGTCATGCCGGAGATCGCGTCGCAGAGTAACTGGGCTTCCTTATACAGAGGGGGCAGTATGTTATTCGGATCTTCAAAAATGCGGCGATAGTTTTCGGAGATCCGTCCATAAGCATAGCGGCCAAAAGGAGTGTCATATTGACCATTACCGCTTGCCCGGCCATTGATACCCGTCCACAGCATATCCATAAGGCTCTGAATATAATTGGAACCTTTAAGCTCAAGTTCGAGTACCGTCTTATGCTGGTAGCCACGGGTCTTATCGAATTCTTTAAGTGCGGCACATAAGGCTTTACCTGTGCTAATGCCGATCAGATCTTTCACTCCACATCCTGGTTGAAGAAGCATAGGATGATGTTGCCTGAACGCCTCCACCGTGGATTTAATGAGGATATTGGTGGCATGGACCCGGAATATTTGCATGCTCAGATCGTTTATTTCGTTAGGCGACAACGCATTTTTTTGTGATTCCCATTCCTTGTTTTTTTGCTCGATGAGATTAACGGCTTCTGAAATAAGCGGATCGTCCCGGTTCGCCCAGCATTGCAGAAAATTAATGAGATCCTGGTAGGAGGCGAGGCCTTTTTTGACGGTATCTTCGGCATCAAGAATGGAATATGCGATATCATCACAGGCCTCCATCAGGTAGGTAAATGGATGTCGCACGCCCATACTGAGGCCGGTTTCTCTCCATACTTCATTAACGACATTTTCCTCAGAATAAAAATAGCCATGTTTCTTCCAGAGCGTACTTTCTTCCCAGGCAGGGCGCGGGTACTTGATTAAAGCGGCCAGCGTGGCATAGGTAAGGTTCAGCCCGAAATCATCATTGATGATTTGAAGTTTGGTGACCAGTCGCAGGGTTTGTGAATTGCCGTCAAATTTCAAAAAGTCATTAAATATTTTTTTATCAGGTACGTTTTCTGCGGTTGCAATTAACGGTTTAAGACAACGATTAAACCATGAGCGCATCGCTGCCTCACCCTGATGTCCAAATGGAGGATTGCCAAGATCGTGAGCAAGACCTATTGCGGCGAGCAGCGCCGGAACGTCACGCTGAATAACTATCCCCGGACACATTTCGCCAAAAATTTCTTCGCGCATTTCAAACGCCAGGCGCATGCCAATACCACGGGCAAAATTGGAAACCTCGTGAGAATGGGTCAAGCGCGTGCGTACGCTGTCGTTCAAATCAAGCGGAAAAACCTGCGTTTTGTCTGCCAGACGGCGGGTTGGCGCTGCGAATAATAAGCGATCGTAATCACGCTCAATTTCCTGGCGTCCTTCCCTTAAAGAAGACGGGTTGGCCGCGTCTTTTTTGATTTTATCTTTCCTGCGACGACTATTGAGGAGTTGTTCCCACTTCATGATTTTTTCCTTTAGATACGCGAATGTTAAGTACGCTAGCAAACCCCAGTGACTGATACCATCCGCTGTGCGGCTATTTTCCGAAACTGGAATGCTTCACGCAAAACGCCGCAACTGCGCTGTTTTATTGCAGTTCATGCTTACTGAACGCCATAAATCCGCCTCTTTTTATGCGCTAATTAGCCAATCATTTTGCGCCGCGTTTGGCATGATGCGCTGGTGTGAAATGTAGCGAGCATAACGCGTGGCAGAAGATAGCGAGGACAAAACAGAGTCCCCCACACCCCAGCGACTTGAAAAGGCGCGTGAGGAAGGGCAGATCCCCCGATCCCGTGAGCTGACCTCGCTGCTGATTTTGCTGGTGGGCGTGAGCGTCATCTGGATAGGCGGGGAATCGCTGGCGCGCAGGCTGGCGGGTCTGTTGTCAACAGGGCTGCGCTTTGACCACAGCATTATTAACGATCCCAACCTTATCCTCGGACAAATCATCCGCCTGATCCGCGAGGCGATGTTCGGGCTGTTGCCGTTGATTACCGGCGTGGTGATCGTGGCGCTGGTGGCTCCGGTCATGCTCGGCGGGCTGGTTTTCAGCGGCAAGTCGCTCTCCTTAAAACTCGATAAACTCAACCCGTTGCCCGGTCTTAAGCGCATGTTCTCAGCCCAGTCGGTGGCGGAACTGGTGAAAGCGCTGCTCAAAGCGGTGCTGGTAGGCAGTGTGACCGGATTTTATCTCTGGTCGCACTGGCCGGACATGATGCATTTAATCAGCCAGTCGCCGCTGACGGCGATGGGCAACGCGCTGGATCTGGTTGGCCTGTGCGCGCTGCTGGTGGCGCTCGGGGTGATCCCGATGGTGGGGTTTGACGTCTTCTGGCAAATCCACAGTCACCTGAAAAAATTGCGCATGTCGCGGCAGGATATCCGCGATGAATTCAAACAGAGCGAAGGCGACCCGCACGTGAAGGGGCGTATTCGCCAGATGCAGCGTGCGGCGGCGCGGCGACGGATGATGGCCGATGTGCCGAAAGCCGATGTGATTGTTACCAACCCCACCCATTACTCGGTCGCATTGCAGTACGACGAAAGCAAAATGAGCGCGCCGAAAGTGGTGGCGAAAGGGGCGGGGCTGGTGGCGCTGCGTATTCGTGAGCTGGCGGCTGAACATCGGGTGCCGGTACTGGAAGCACCGCCGCTGGCGCGTGCGCTTTATCGACATGCGGAAATTGGTCAGCAGATCCCCGGCCAGCTGTATGCGGCGGTGGCGGAAGTACTGGCGTGGGTCTGGCAGCTTAAACGCTGGCGACTGGCGGGTGGGCAGCGCCCGCAAAAACCTGAAAATCTTCCGGTGCCAGAGGCGCTGGATTTTATGAATGAGAAGGACACTGATGGCTAACCTGGTGGCAATGTTACGTCTGCCCAACAACCTGAAATCGACGCAATGGCAGGTGCTGGCCGGGCCAGTGCTGATTTTACTGATCCTGTCGATGATGGTGCTGCCGCTGCCGGCATTCATTCTCGACATGCTGTTTACCTTTAATATCGCGCTGTCGATTATGGTATTGCTGGTGGCGATGTTCACCCAGCGCACGCTCGAATTTGCGGCGTTCCCGACCATCCTGCTGTTCACCACGCTGCTGCGTCTGGCGCTTAACGTGGCTTCAACGCGTATTATCCTCATGGAAGGGCATACCGGCGGCGCAGCGGCAGGGAAGGTGGTTGAGGCGTTCGGACACTTCCTCGTCGGCGGTAATTTTGCCATCGGGATCGTGGTCTTTATTATCCTCGTTATTATCAACTTTATGGTTATCACCAAAGGTGCCGGACGTATCGCCGAAGTGGGCGCGCGTTTTGTGCTGGACGGGATGCCGGGCAAACAGATGGCGATTGATGCCGATCTTAACGCCGGGTTGATCGGTGAAGACGAAGCCAAAAAACGCCGTTCGGAAGTAACCCAGGAAGCGGACTTCTACGGTTCAATGGACGGGGCGAGTAAATTCGTGCGCGGCGATGCGGTGGCCGGGATTTTGATCATGGTGATCAACGTCATTGGTGGCCTGCTGGTTGGCGTTTTACAGCATGGTATGCCGATGGCAAAAGCGGCGGAATCCTACACGCTGCTGACCATCGGTGACGGTCTGGTGGCACAGATCCCGGCGCTGGTGATCTCCACGGCGGCGGGCGTTATCGTTACCCGCGTCAGCACCGAGCAGGATGTCGGTGAGCAGATGGTGACGCAGCTGTTTAATAATCCGCGCGTCATGATGTTGAGCGCCGGGGTATTAGGCTTGCTCGGTCTGGTGCCGGGAATGCCGAACTTTGTCTTTTTGCTGTTTACCGCCGCCCTTCTGGGACTGGCCTGGTGGGCGCGCGGTCGTGAAGCCAGGGTGGTTGCCGAGCCGACGCCGGTCAAAATACCGGAAAATACCCAGGCCGCCGAAGCCACCTGGAGCGACGTGCAGCTTGAGGATACGCTGGGGATGGAAGTGGGTTATCGGCTGATCCCGATGGTCGATTTTCAGCAGGATGGCGAACTGCTGGGACGTATCCGCAGCATTCGCAAGAAAATTGCTCAGGATTTGGGCTTCCTGCCGCCAGTGGTACATATCCGCGACAATATGGATCTCTCCCCGGCGCGTTACCGCATTTTAATGAAAGGCGTGGAAATCGGCAGCGGCGAAGCGTATCCGGGACGCTGGCTGGCCATTAACCCCGGCACCGCCGCAGGGTCGTTGCCCGGCGAGCAGACGGTGGATCCGGCGTTTGGCCTGGCTGCCATCTGGATCGAAAGCGCGCTGAAAGAGCAGGCACAAATCCAGGGCTTTACCGTGGTGGAAGCCAGTACAGTGGTCGCTACCCATCTCAATCATCTGATCAGCCAGTTTGCGGCGGAGCTATTTGGCCGTCAGGAAGCGCAGCAGTTGCTGGATCGGGTGACGCAAGAGATGCCGAAGCTGACGGAAGATTTGGTGCCGGGTGTGGTTACGCTGACGACGCTACATAAGGTGCTGCAAAACCTGCTGGAAGAGAAAATCCCGATCCGCGATATGCGCACCATTCTTGAAACGCTGGCGGAACATGCGCCGGTGCAGAGCGATCCGCACGAGCTGACGGCGGTGGTACGCGTGGCGCTGGGCCGTGCTATTACCCAACAATGGTTCCCCGGTAGCGGAGAAGTTCAGGTTATCGGTCTGGATACGCCGCTGGAGCGCCTGCTGCTTCAGGCGTTGCAGGGCGGCGGCGGACTGGAGCCGGGTCTGGCCGATCGCCTGCTGGCGCAGACGCAAGAAGCGTTAGGACGTCAGGAGATGCTGGGTGCGCCGCCGGTGCTGCTGGTGAATCACGCCCTGCGTCCGCTGCTGGCGCGTTTCCTGCGCCGCAGCCTGCCCCAGCTTGTCGTGCTGTCGAATATGGAGTTGTCGGATAACCGCAATATCCGCATGACCGCCACTATCGGAGGTAAATAATGCGCATTCTGCTCTGTCTACTGTTGCTGCCGTTGACTGCCATGGCCGCGGGCGAGGGCGCATGGCAGGCCAGCGGACGAGGCGTAACGCTGAATCATCGCGGTGTGGCGGCTTCCTCCGCGCCGCTTTCCTCTTCTCAACCGGTGAACGGGCTGATGACTCTGGTGGCCTGGCGTTACGAGCTGAACGGCCCGACGCCCGCCGGCCTGAATGTGCGTTTATGTTCACAAAGCCGTTGTGTACCGCTGGACGGGCAGAGCGGCACCACCCGGGGGCTGACCGGCGTACCTGCCATGGAGCCGCTGCGCTTCGTCTGGGATGTTCCGGGGGGAGGACGCTTGCTACCCGCTCTGAAAGTCTCCAGCAATCAGGTGATCGTTAACTACCGCTAATCGCTGCCTTTTTCACCGGCTGTCAGGCAAATCTGATGGCTGGCTCTCATTTTTGACCCGTCCTTTTGATACAAAAGAAACGCTGTTTTATAAATCAGTGAGGTGGGTGGCGCGACTCTTTGCGTTTTTGCCATTTACGGCAAGGTAATGGCAAAAACGAAAAGGTAAGCCATTCTGCATACTTTTACTGTAGCCGTGTAATAACTCCCTTTGGCGAAGCCAAATTGCCGGGGGTATCCCAAAATAAAAAAGGGTACGGCAATGAATACACGCAAACCAGGACTCGTTAACTATCTCGCTTACGGATCGGGCGACTTCCTCGGCGCGGGAACTACAGCGCTCACCGCCGCATGGCTGTTGTATTTCTACACCACCTTTTGCGGCTTAACGCCGATTGAAGCCACCTTTATTTTTGCGACCGCCAGGGTACTGGATGCGGTCGTCAGCCCGCTGATGGGCTTTTTGACCGATAACTTCGGTTCCACCTGGCTTGGCAAACGTTTTGGTCGACGTAAATTCTTTATTCTGCTCGGCATTCCCTGCGTCTTTAGCTATTCGCTAATGTGGGTCGGGGAGATGAGCTTCTGGTACTACCTGCTGACCTATCTGGTTTTTGACGTGGTCTACACCATGATCCTGGTGCCCTATGAAACGCTGGTGCCGGAGATGACCGATGACTTCAAACAGAAAACCAAATTTTCCGGCGCGCGAATTTCGATGGCGCAGATGTCGGCCATTCTGGCGTCCTTCCTGCCGGGCGTACTGCTGACCGCGTTCGGTAAAGATAATCCGATCTCTTTCTTCTACGCGAGCCTGGTGTTCTCCGTGCTCTGCGCGATCATGCTGACCCTGGTCTGGTGCTTTACCTGGGAACGTCCGCGCGAAGAATGGACCGAGGCGGCGCTGCGCGCAGAAGAAGAGAAACGCAGCCTGACGCTTGGACAGAGCCTCAACCGTCTGGTCATTGAACTTTCCTCCACGCTGCGTATTAAGATCTTTCGTCAGCATCTTGGGATGTATCTTGGCGGCTACATTGCCCAGGACGTGTTTAACGCGGTGTTTACCTACTATGTGGTCTTTGTGCTGATGCAGGAAGCCTCACTGGCCTCGAATCTGCTGGGTACAATGGCGATTTTCCAGTTCCTGGCGGTGATAGCGATGATCCCGCTGTGCATCCGTTTTGGGCCTGCGCCGTCTTACCGGATGGTTGTTGTTCTGTTCGGTCTCGCCTCGATTTCCTATGCCGTACTCTATTACGCGGGCCTCAGCGATGTTTATTCGCTGCTGCTGTTACTTTCCGCCGTCGCCGGGCTGGGACGCGGGGGCATCAACTACGTACCGTGGAACACCTATACCTATATCGCCGATGTAGATGAAGTCATTACCGGGCAGCGTCGTGAAGGGATTTTCGCCGGGATCATGACCCTGACGCGCAAAGCCTCGCAGGCGGGTGCGGTGATGCTGGTGGGGATCATCATGCAGATGTCCGGCTTCGTCTCCGGGCAGAAAACGCAGCCGCCGGAAGTCAGCCACACCATTCTGATGATCCTGAGCGTGGGCACCATTATCGTGCTGGCCTGCGGTTTCCTCGTCTCCCTGCGCTTCAAACTGAATTTAAATACTCACAGCGTCCTGCGTGAAGAAACCGCGAAGATGCGCGAGGCGGGGCACGCGTTGCCGGAAAGCGTGACGCCGGAGGCGCGTGCGACGGTCGAAATGCTGGCGGGGTTGCCCTACGACACGCTGTGGGGAAATAACAATATTGGTTATCTCAATCGTAATAAACCCGCTGCGCGGCCGCTCAGTCAGGGTGCTCCATTGAATTCGACATACAACAGAGGTTAAGGATATGAAGGTTTGGCCTGTCAAACATAGCGCATTACTTCGTCAGCCAGAGCGCTTTATCAGCAGAGAGGAACTTCAGGCGCTGATTCAGAAAGTCACGCACAATCTGGTCAATATTCACGATGAAAGCGGTGAATTTCTGCTGCGACTGGATGACGGGCGGGTGATCGACACTAAGGGCTGGGCCGGATGGGAGTGGACGCACGGCGTAGGTCTGTACGGTATCTGGCAGTATTACCAGCAGACGGGCGATCTTGAGATGCGCGATATTATCGACGCCTGGTTCGCCGACCGTTTTGCCCAGGGCGCGACCACCAAAAACGTCAATACCATGGCCCCGTTCCTGACCCTGGCGTATCGCTATGAGGAGAGCCACAACCCCGCATACCTGCCATGGCTGGAGACGTGGGCGGAATGGGCGATGTACGAGATGCCGCGCACCGAACATGGTGGAATGCAGCACATCACCCTGGCGGAAGAGAATCATCAGCAGATGTGGGACGACACGCTGATGATGACCGTTCTGCCGCTGGCGAAAATCGGTAAATTGCTCAATCGGCCGGAGTACGTTGAAGAGGCGACCTATCAGTTCCTGCTTCACGTGCAGAACCTGATGGATCGGGAAACCGGCCTGTGGTTCCACGGTTGGAATTATGATGGACACCATAACTTTGCTAACGCCCGCTGGGCGCGTGGCAACAGCTGGTTAACCATTGTGATCCCGGATTTCCTCGAATTGCTGGACTTGCCAGCCAACAACGCGGTGCGCCGTTATCTGGTGCAGGTCCTGAACGCGCAGATCGCCGCGCTGGCGAAATGCCAGGATGACAGCGGCCTGTGGCATACGCTGCTGGACGATCCGCATTCCTACCTGGAAGCGTCAGCCACCGCCGGATTTGCGTATGGTATTTTGAAGGCAGTGCGTAAGCGTTACGTCGGACCGGAGTATGCAGAGATCGCCGAGAAAGCGATTAACGGGATAGTGGCGCATATTTCGCCGGAAGGGGAGTTGCTGCAGACCTCTTTCGGTACGGGGATGGGGGCAGATCTGGATTTTTATCGCCAGATCCCACGGACCTCGATGCCTTATGGGCAGGCGATGGCGAATTTATGCCTGACGGAGTATTTGCGTAAGTATTTTTGATACTTTTGCAGGGTGAACGAGCCAGTCAGCAAACTGACTGGCTTGGGGGTGATTACAAAGCTGTTTTGCTACTGTTTTCGCCGTTCTGCCGGGTGGCGGCTTCGCCTTACCCAGCCTACGAAAACCATCAACATCAACAAGTTATGCTTCACCCGTAGGCCTGTGCAAGCGCAGCGCCGCCAGGCATAATTCCACGGTCTCACGTTTGTCAGCAGTCTGAGTCAGTCAGGAAACTGACTGGCTTTTTTGCTTTTATCTTCAGATAATTCAGTTTATGGACCCTGACAGGAGGATCGCCATGCCATTGTTTGAACATCTATTCGGAAAAGCGGCCTCAGAAAACACCTTTATTAGCAATCTCAATCTTATACCTGAAAACGCAACGCCCGAGGGCTGGGAGAAGATCTGCGACGTCACGGTGGGGGGGCTGACGGAGGTGGGTTTCTCTCGCGTTTCTCCTTTGCTTATGGTGATTTCATCCTCAGGAAGAGGCATTTTTAACTGCCTTACAGGCGAGAAGTGTCATCGGGATTATGAGGAATTCTTTGAAGGCTACCATCCGGCCAGTTTAACCTGCTGCGGAACCGGACCACTGGCGGATGAGGTCATTACTATTGCGGGGTTATGCGGCGGCGGTTTACCTGCCGTCAATCAGTATGGCGAGAGCGTTGAATGTATCGCGCCTGAATGGCCAAAGGAAAAAATTGTCTACTGTCCGCCGGGTAAAACAGCGCTTATTAGAAAGTTCCAGGAGGGCTGTTGCGTTATTGCAAATGATTACAGCTTTCGTGCTGCCGGATTTTCCTGGGATGGGAGTGTCTTGCTGGTGGCTGTTTCGAGTGGGCTGAAGTTATGGCGTCGGAAAGAGTGAATATAAAACGGTGCCCCCTGGCACCGTTTTATAAGCCGCATTACATCCGTTCTACCGTCTCAATTCCCAGCATATCCAGACCCAGCTTCAGCGTTTTCGCCGTCAGCAGCGCCAGTTTCAGGCGGCTGTTACGCACGTTTTCGCTCTCAGCGTTGAGGATCGGGCAGTGCTCGTAGAAGCCAGAGAACAGGCCGGCGAGATCGTACAGGTAGGCGCACATGACGTGCGGTGTCCCTTCACGCGCCACCACGGTGATGGTTTCTTCGAACTGTAACAGGCGGGCCGCCAGCTGGGCTTCACGATCTTCGCTGATGCGCACCGTGGTGTTCAGCAGTTGCTGCTCATCAATTTGCGCTTTGCGGAAAACGGAAAGCACGCGGGTATAGGCATACTGCATATACGGCGCGGTATTGCCTTCAAAGGCCAGCATGTTATCCCAGTCGAAAATATAATCGGTAGTCCGGTTTTTCGACAGGTCGGCGTATTTCACTGCGCCAATACCGACCGCGTTTGCCAGGGTCTCCAGCTCGTCGGCAGGCATCTCAGGGTTCTTTTCGGCCACCAGACGGCGGGCGCGTTCCAGCGCTTCATCCAGCAGGTCGGACAGTTTCACCGTGCCGCCCGCGCGGGTTTTAAACGGCTTGCCGTCTTTGCCGAGCATCATGCCGAACATATGGTGTTCCAGCGGCACGGACGCCGGCACATAGCCTGCTTTGCGCACGATGGTCCATGCCTGCATCAGATGCTGATGCTGACGGGAGTCGATATAATACAGTACGCGATCGGCATGCAGCGTCTCGTAACGGTATTTGGCGCAGGCGATATCGGTGGTGGTATAAAGGTAGCCGCCATCCTTTTTCTGGATGATCACGCCCATCGGTTCGCCTTCCTTGTTTTTATATTCATCAAGGAAAACCACCGTCGCGCCTTCGCTCTCGACCGCCAGACCTTTGGCTTTCAGATCGGCCACGATGCCCGGCAGCATCGGGTTATACAGGCTTTCACCCATCACGTTATCGCGGGTCAGCGTGACGTTGAGACGCTGATAGGCGATCTGGTTTTGCGCCATGGTGATATCCACCAGCTTACGCCACATCTCGCGGCAGTATTCGTCGCCGCCCTGAAGCTTGACCACGTAGCCACGCGCGCGTTCGGCGAATTCAGCGTCTTCGTCGTAATGTTTTTTGGCGTCGCGGTAAAACGCTTCGAGGTCTGCCAGCGCCATCTCGCCGGCGTTCTCCTGCTGCTGTTTTTCCAGATACGCGATCAGCATCCCGAACTGGGTGCCCCAGTCACCGACATGGTTAGCGCGGATCACATTATGGCCGAGAAACTCCTGAGTACGTACCGCTGCATCGCCGATGATGGTCGAACGCAGGTGGCCGACGTGCATCTCTTTCGCCACGTTTGGCGCGGAGTAGTCGATCACAATGGTCTGTGGTGCCGGTTGAACAACGCCCAGACGTTCAGATTTTAGCGCATCGTCCACCAGACCTGCGAGGAAAGCGGGTTCCAGGAAGATATTAATAAAGCCCGGTCCGGCAATCTCGGTTTTGCTGGCAATACCGTTAAGATCGAGATGAGTCAGAACTTGTTCTGCCAGTTGTCGCGGTGCCATGCCCAGTTTTTTGGCGACGGCCATGACGCCGTTTGCCTGATAATCGCCAAACTGTACTTTAGCCGACTGACGAACCTGCGGTTCGCAATCGGCGGGAGCACCCGCCGCAATCAGCGCCTGGCTGACTTTTTCTGAGAGAAGAGCCTGAATATTCACCGGAATACCTTACGTTGATGGCGTGACGTCATGGAATAAACCGCGCCGCGCCGACATGAAAAAAATTAGCCCGTCATTATACTGCATTTGCCAGGGAGCGTCAGCACACGCTAATCAAAGGTTGGTTCGCCCACGGCGACAGGGTAAATTAGCGGTTTTACAGACAATTTCAGGCAACGAGCATGGCCCACTGGCAGACAATAGAAGAATTGCAGGATATTTGCGCAGATTTACCGCGCTTCACGCAGGCGCTGGCGCAGCTCAGCGCCCGGCTGGGACTGGATATTACGCCGCTGGACGCCGATCATATTTCGCTGCGCTGTCATCAAAACACCACTGCGGAGCGCTGGCGGCGTGGTTTTGAACAGTGCGGTGAGCTGCTGTCAGAAAATAACATTAACGGCCGTCCCATCTGTCTTTTCAAACTGGCGGAACCTGTTGAGGTCGCCCACTGGCGCTTGACGGTGGTGGAACTGCCCTGGCCTGGCGAAAAACGTTACCCGCATGAGGGCTGGGAACATATCGAAATCGTACTGCCGGGCGCGCCGGAAACGCTCAATGCCCGCGCGCTGGCATTGCTGTCTGATGACGGGCTTAGTCAACCAGGGATTGCGGTGAAAACCAGTTCACCAAAAGGCGATCGCGAACGACTGCCTAACCCCACGCTGGCGGTTACCGACGGTAAAATCACCATCAAATTTCATCCGTGGTCGATTGAGGCGATTGTCGCCAGCGAAGCACAGACAGAGGATTGAAAATTTTTCATGCAGGGTTGATAGTTAACCTCTTTTTCCACTGATGGAACCCAAATGACTCCGACGTTAACTCCGCTGATGATGAAAACCGGCGTGCTGATCCTGCTACTTATTCTGGTTTATACCGGCGTGGCGACTAACGATGGCGCGACATGGCTGATGGAAGTGACGCCGGTCATTATCGTTGTTCCGCTATTGCTGTTGACGCAGCGGCGTTATCCGCTGACGCCGCTGCTTTATATCCTTATTTTTTTCCACGCCATTATTCTGATTGTCGGCGGGATGTATACCTACGCCAAAGTGCCGATTGGTTTCGACGTTCAGGCGTGGTTTGGCCTTAGCCGTAACCCTTACGATAAGCTGGGGCACTTTTTTCAGGGGCTGGTTCCGGCGCTGGCGGCGCGGGAAATCCTGCTGCGTGGGCAGATTATCCGCGGCAAAAAAATGCTGGCGTTTATCGTCTGCTGCATTGCGCTGGCGATCAGTGCCACCTATGAGCTGATCGAGTGGTGGGCCGCGCTGGCGATGGGGCAGGGCGCGGATGATTTTCTCGGCACCCAGGGCGATCCGTGGGATACCCAGTCGGATATGTTTTGTGCGCTACTCGGCGCGCTGACCACGGTGCTGATGTTAGCAGGCTGGCATACGCGCCAGCTTCTGCACTACCGCTTACTTACACCCGTAAAGGACTAAAGGAGAACGTATGGCGCTACTGGAAATTTGCTGTTACAGCCTGGAGTGTGCGCTTGCCGCCCAGCAGCACGGCGCGGATCGCATCGAACTTTGTGCCGCACCGCTGGAAGGGGGCTTGACGCCCTCGTACGGGGTACTGAAATCGGTCCGCCAGCAGGTGAGTATACCGGTTCATCCCATTATCCGACCGCGCGGGGGAGACTTTTGCTACAGCGACGGCGAGTTTGCCACCATGCTGGAAGATGTCTGTACCGTGCGTGAGCTGGGGTTTCCCGGACTGGTGATCGGCGTGCTGGATGAAGATGGCAATGTCGATTTACCCCGGATGGCGCAAATAATGGACGCGGCTGGCACGCTGTCCATCACTTTTCACCGGGCGTTTGATATGTGTGCCGATCCCGTTCAGGCTTTTGATAACCTTAACAAACTTGGGGTCGCGCGCATCCTCACATCGGGTCAACAGGCTAATGCGGAAAAAGGAGTTTCATTAATTGCGGAACTTATTGCCCGTTCCCGTGTTCCAATCATTATGGCCGGATCCGGCGTACGCGCTGGCAATCTCGAAACGTTTCTCAACGCAGGTGTTAAAGAGGTCCACAGCTCCGCTGGCGGATGGATCCCCTCCACAATGCGCTACCGTAATCCTGGATTATCTATGTCGACGGATCCGAATGCAGATGAATATCAGCGTTACGCCGTTAATGGACTGGCGGTGGCAGAAATGAAAGCGATTATCATGCGTTTCAGCCAACAGAATTAACGATTTTTACCGCGCATCATGTCGCCCATATGATGCTTGCTTGTACCAGGCCCCTGCATTTACAGGGGCCTTTTTTTATCTTCAGGGTTTGCGGGCAATCAGTACGGCACGCAATGGAGCGGGATAACCTTCGACCGTTTTTTGGCTGTCATTCGGATCGAGGAAGTCGGCCAGCGACTCGGTGATCATCCAGTCAGTACGACGCTGTTCTTCGCAGGTGGTGACAGAAACGTCAGCGATCCGCACGTCAACAAAACCGCATTTTTCCAGCCAGTTTTTCAGCGCCAGGGCGGAAGGAATAAAATAGACGTTGCGCATTTGCGCGTAGCGATCGCCCGGCACCAGCACGGTGTTTTCGTTGCCTTCCACCACCAGCGTTTCCAGTACCAGCTCGCCATCTTTGACCAGTTGATCTTTAAGCTGCCACAGGTGCTCCAGCGGCGAGCGGCGGTGATACAGGACGCCCATCGAAAAGACGGTATCAAAGGCGTTGAGCGCCGGAAGCTGCTCAATCCCCAACGGCAGCAGATGCGCGCGTCGGTCATCGCCCAGCAGTTTACGCACCGCTTCAAACTGGCAGAGGAACAGATGCGTCGGGTCGATGCCGACCGCCATCTGCGCGCCCGCGCCAATCATCCGCCACAGGTGATAACCACTGCCGCAGCCGACATCGAGAATGGTGCGCCCGCTGAGATCGGAAAGGTGCGGCAGAACGCGATCCCACTTCCAGTCGGAGCGCCATTCGGTATCGATATCCACGCCATAAAGCGAAAACGGACCTTTACGCCACGGCATCAGGTTACGCAGCAGAGTTTCAATGCGCGTCAACTGGCCCTGACTGAGCGGCATCTCACTTTCGGCAGTGACGCTGTGCAGCAGGTCGAGACGATAGGGTGATAGCTCCGGCAGAAATTCAACGGCGTTGGTCCACTGCTTGAACAACCCGTGCTGCGATTCACGCTGCCAGCTGGCGATTTGTGCAGGCAGCGTTTCCAGCCAGTGCGCCAGCGGGCCTTTGGCGATTTGCTGATAGAAACTTCCAAACTCGATCATGCTGCAACCCCGGCTTTCAGCGCCACCAGCGAGCCAAAGTTAAAGCACTGGAACCACAGTTCGCTGTGCTCAAAACCTGCCTGGTGCAGACGCGCTTTATGCGCTTCCACCGAGTCGGTGAGCATCACGTTTTCCAGCATGCTGCGCTTCTGGCTGATTTCCAGTTCGCTGTAGCCGTTAGCGCGTTTAAAGTCATGGTGCATATTGAACAGCAATTCGCCGACGGTGGCATCTTCGAAACTGAATTTCTCTGACAGCACCAGCGCGCCGCCGGGATTCAGTCCCTGATAAATTTTGTCCAGCAACGCCTGGCGTTCGGGAGGAGCCAAAAATTGCAGGGTAAAATTCAGCACGACCATTGAGGCATTTTCAATTTTCACGTCGCGAATATCGCCTTCAATGACATCAACTGGCGTGGGCGCTTTATACGCGTCAAGATGGCGACGACAACGCTCAATCATCGCGGGGGAGTTATCAATCGCGATAATCTGGCAGCCTTCATGCGCGATATTACGACGAATAGACAGCGTGGCAGCCCCGAGCGAACAGCCCAGATCGTACACCTGCGTCTGCGGCTGGACGAAACGTTCAGCGAGCATACCGATCATCGAAATGATATTAGAATAACCGGGAACCGAGCGCTGGATCATATCCGGGAAGACTTCGGCTACCCGTTCATCAAAGGTCCAGTCACCGAGGCTGGCGATAGGCGCAGAAAAAAGCGTGTCGCGATCAGACATAACGTTAAAACCTAAAATAAAAAAAGTGGCGTATTGTGCGCTAATGGAGGGTGAAAACCAACTCCCACGGCATATACCAGAGATTAGCCAGCACCATTAGCAACAGCGAGCACCAGGTGGCACTCAGACCGGAACGTTTCCAGCGACCCAGCCGCTGGTGCAGGCCGTAATAATGTAGCAACCGTCCCGCCAGCAGCAGCAGGCCGCAGACGTGAACCATCCACGTTTCTGCGCCGTTCATTTCCATGAAAAGCAGCAGCACCAGCGCGATGGGAATGTATTCCAGCGCATTACTCTGAATGCGGATGGCGCTTTGCAGTTCGCTAAATCCGCCGTCACCATAGGAAACGCGATACTGCATACGCAGCCGTGCAACATCAAACGAAAACTTGATCAACAACAACGCACCCAGTACGGCATACAGCGCGCTTACCATACATATTTCCTTTCAGGCAGGCATGCCGCACAGTCTAAGCCAGGCGCTGCCATCAGAAAAGAGAAGATTGCTGCGGGATGGCGGGTGCGTCGCCGAGAGTGGGTAGTGCTGCCTGTAAGGCAGGCCATAGCGTATCGACCAGTTCCGGGGCATGCGCAATGTCAGGGGTATGCAGAAAAAGCCACGGCGTTGTAGTTTCTTCCCATTGCGGGAGTAATTTCAGCCATCCTGCAAAAAGCGCCTGATTCTGCGCCATATCGTCGCTGCCGATGAATCTGACCATCGGGTTACTGGCGGTCACTACCGCATGAACCGGCACTTTAGGCTTCATATTTTGCGCCTTAATCACCGCTTCGCTGTGGGGCAGGGCGCTGTGTACCGGACGGCTGTCGAGGATCACGCGGTTGACGCCGCGATCATGAAGTCCCCGATTGAATTGCTGCTCGGCATCCCCTTTGGCAAAGAATTCCGGATGGCGTACCTCGACGCCGTAGGTAAAGGCCGCAGGCAGAGTATCAAGAAAATGCCACAGCGCCGGGAGATCCTGTGGGCCAAAGGTTGCCGGGAGCTGAAGCCAGTATTGGCCGATGCGATCTGCCAGTGGCGACATACGATGTAAAAATTCATCGGTCAGATCGTCGCAGTGGCGTAGCGCGCCCTGATGAGAGATGGTGGCCGGGAATTTAAAGCAGAAGCGAAACTCATCATGGGTCTGCTCGCGCCAGCGCTGAACGATCTCCGCTTTTGGCAGCGCGTAGAGCGTGGTATTGCCCTCCACGCAGTTAAAATGGCGGGCATAATCTTCGAGGCTGGTAATTCCCAGTCGCCCCCATTTCGGGTGCGACCACTGCGGCAGACCAATGTAAATCATAAGGCGTTAAGAACATCCTCTGTGCTGCGCACTCGGCCAATGCGCGGGAAAATATGGCTCATGCTGCCCTGGTGCTGTTCGGCACTTGCGGCGCTACAGGCATCTTCGACCACCACCAGATTAAAGCCCAGCTCCCAGGCGTTACGGGCGGTGGATTCCACGCCGATATTGGTGGAGATACCACAAAGAATAATAGTCTCAATTCCGCGACGGCGCAGTTGTAGCTCCAGATCGGTGCCGTAAAAGGCGCCCCACTGGCGTTTAGTGACTTCTATATCGCTGTGCTGTTTGCCGAGGGCGGCGGGGTATTGCCACCAGTTGTCAGGCAGCGCGCCGCCGCCCGCTTGCGCATCAACCGGTTGTTTTAGCGCTTCGGCAAAATCAGCGGACCAGCCGACGCGCACCAGCACGACCGGAGAACCCTGTTCACGACATTTTGCCGCCAGCCGCGCGGCGCGTTCTACCACCTGGTCAGCCGCGTAAGGGCCTCCCGCGAACGGCAGAATACCTTCCTGTAAATCAATCACCACCAGCGCCGTTTTTTTCGCGTTTAATTCCAGCATGTTGTTCCCCGTTATTTGTGACGTGACCCGTTAATCCTACGATGTCGGCATCATAAATAGTGTTAATTTTTGTGAGAATACGCAATAACCGCACAGCAAACGCGCTTCCGGTACGTATCGGACTTATCGCGAGGCAGAAATTCCAGTATAATAGCCCCCTTTTTTCATCCAGTTGTGACATTCAGCTAAAGCTGCGACAGTATTGCCTGCACGGCAGGCGACAACCAGCCTGCGGCTAAGTTAAGGGATATCTCATGCGTACAGAATATTGCGGACAGCTTCGACTGTCCCACGTGGGGCAGCAGGTGACTCTGTGTGGTTGGGTCAACCGTCGTCGTGATCTTGGCAGCCTTATCTTCATTGATATGCGCGACCGCGAAGGCATCGTTCAGGTTTTCTTCGATCCGGATCGTGACGAGGCTTTCAAGCTGGCCTCTGAACTGCGTAATGAGTTCTGCATTCAGATCACGGGCACCGTGCGTGCGCGTGACGAAAAAAACACCAACAAAGAGATGGCGACCGGTGAAGTGGAAGTCTTTGCCACCGATCTGACCATCATCAACCGTTCAGAATCACTGCCGCTCGACTCCAATCACGTGAATACCGAAGAAGCGCGTCTGAAGTACCGCTACCTGGATTTGCGTCGCCCGGAGATGGCTCAGCGCCTGAAAACCCGCGCCAGAATTACCAGCCTGGTGCGCCGCTTTATGGACGACCACGGTTTCCTCGACATCGAAACCCCGATGCTGACCAAGGCTACGCCGGAAGGCGCGCGCGACTATCTGGTGCCCTCGCGCGTTCATAAAGGTAAATTCTACGCGCTGCCGCAGTCTCCGCAGCTATTCAAACAGCTGCTGATGATGTCCGGCTTTGACCGCTACTATCAGATTGTTAAGTGCTTCCGCGATGAAGACTTACGTGCTGATCGTCAGCCGGAATTTACTCAGATCGACGTGGAAACCTCCTTCATGACCGCGCCTCAGGTGCGTGAAGTGATGGAAGCTCTGGTGCGCGGTCTGTGGCAGGACGTAAAAGGCGTGGACCTGGGCGACTTCCCGGTGATGACCTTTGCTGAAGCCGAACGTCGTTACGGTTCTGATAAACCGGATCTGCGTAACCCGATGGAACTGGTCGACGTCGCCGACCTGCTGAAAAACGTCGAGTTTGCCGTCTTTGCCGGCCCGGCTAATGATGCCAAAGGCCGCGTTGCCGCGCTGCGTGTGCCGGGCGGTGCGACGCTCAGCCGTAAGCAGATCGACGACTACGGCAACTTCATCAAGATCTACGGTGCGAAAGGCCTGGCGTATATCAAAGTGACCGAACGCGCAAAAGGTCTGGAAGGTATCAACAGCCCGGTCGCCAAGTTCCTGAATGCCGACATTGTTGAAGCGATTCTGGAACGTACCGGCGCACAAGACGGCGATATGATTTTCTTCGGTGCCGACAATAAGAAAGTGGTTGCCGACGCGCTGGGTGCGCTGCGTCTCAAACTGGGTAAAGATCTGAACCTGACCGACGAGAGCAAATGGGCACCGCTGTGGGTTATCGACTTCCCGATGTTTGAAGATGACGGCGAAGGCGGTCTGACGGCGATGCATCACCCGTTCACCTCGCCGAAGGACATGACGGCTGACGAACTGAAAGCCGCCCCGGAAGACGCGGTGGCGAACGCCTATGATATGGTCATCAACGGCTATGAAGTGGGCGGTGGTTCCGTGCGTATTCACCGCGGCGATATGCAACAAACCGTGTTCGGCATTCTGGGCATTAACGAGCAGGAGCAGCGCGAAAAATTCGGCTTCCTGCTGGATGCACTGAAATACGGTACGCCGCCGCACGCGGGTCTGGCGTTTGGTCTGGATCGACTGACCATGCTGCTGACCGGCACCGACAACATCCGTGACGTTATCGCGTTCCCGAAAACCACCGCTGCCGCCTGTCTGATGACCGAAGCGCCAAGTTTTGCCAATCAGGCTGCGCTGACCGAGCTGGGTATCGACGTGATCAAGAAAGAGTCACCGGAGAATAAGTAATATGCGCTATAAGCGTCCCGTTTCTGTCCTTGTGGTGATCTACGCCCAGGATACGAAACGGGTGCTGATGTTGCAGCGACGCGACGATCCTGATTTCTGGCAGTCGGTAACCGGCAGCCTGGAAGAGGGAGAAACCGCGTGGCATGCCGCTGTGCGTGAGGTAAATGAAGAGGTCACAATTGATGTTGCCGCCGAGCAACTGACCTTACTCGACTGTCAGCGCACGGTGGAGTTTGAAATTTTTAGTCATTTACGTCATCGCTATGCGCCGGGTATTGAGCGCAATACGGAATCCTGGTTCTGTCTTGCGCTGCCCCACGAAAGGCAGATTGTTTTTACCGAACATCTGACCTACCGCTGGCTTGATGCGCCCGCTGCGGCTGCATTAACCAAGTCGTGGAGTAACCGGCAGGCAATTGAAGAATTTATTATTCATACCGCCTGAAGAGGCGGTTTCGTGGAGAAAGATTTATGGCAGGTCATAGTAAATGGGCCAACACCAAACACCGCAAGGCGGCACAGGATTCCAAGCGCGGTAAAATTTTCACCAAAATCATTCGTGAACTGGTGACGGCAGCCCGTCTGGGCGGCGGTGATGCCGGCTCTAACCCGCGTCTGCGCGCGGCGATTGATAAAGCGCTGTCCAACAACATGACGCGTGACACCCTCAACCGCGCCATCGCACGTGGCGTGGGCGGTGACGAAGGCGCGAACATGGAAACCATCATTTATGAAGGTTACGGTCCTGGCGGCACGGCGGTGATGATAGAATGCCTGTCCGATAACCGTAACCGTACCGTTGCCGAAGTGCGTCATGCCTTCAGCAAAACCGGCGGTAACCTGGGCACGGATGGTTCAGTGGCGTATCTGTTCAGCAAAAAAGGCGTGATCTCTTTTGCCTCTGGTGATGAAGATGCCATCATGGAAGCTGCGCTGGAAGCGGGTGCTGAAGATGTTGTCACCTTCGACGATGGTGCCATTGACGTCTATACCGCCTGGGAAGAGATGGGTGCCGTGCGTGATGCGCTGGAAGCAGCAGGTTTCAAAGCAGACGAAGCAGAAGTCTCCATGATCCCGTCTACCAAAGCTGACATGGATGCCGAGACTGCGCCGAAACTGCTGCGCCTGATCGACATGCTGGAAGACTGCGACGACGTGCAGGAAGTCTACCACAACGGCGACATCTCTGATGAGGTGGCGGCGACCCTGTAATGGCGCTGTTAAACGCCTGCGGGCAGAGGGCATAGCGTGTCGATTATTCTCGGTATTGACCCCGGCTCGCGCATTACCGGCTACGGCGTGATCCGCCAGGTAGGCAGGCAATTAACCTATCTGGGCAGCGGATGCATTCGCACCAAAGTCGATGATTTGCCGTCACGCCTGAAGCTGATTTACGCAGGCGTGTCGGAAATTATCACCCAGTTCCAGCCCGATTTTTTCGCCATTGAGCAGGTCTTTATGGCCAAAAACGCTGACTCGGCGTTGAAGCTTGGGCAGGCTCGTGGGGTGGCGATTGTCGCGGCGGTGAATCAGGATTTACCGGTGTTTGAATATGCGGCGCGTCAGGTTAAGCAGACCGTTGTTGGCATCGGCAGCGCGGAAAAAAGTCAGGTGCAGCACATGGTGCGCACGCTGCTGAAACTGCCGGCTAATCCGCAGGCGGATGCGGCGGATGCGCTGGCCATTGCCATCACTCACTGCCACGTTAGCCAGAACGCTGTCAAAATGAGCGAATCGCGGCTGAATCTGGCGCGGGGAAGGTTGCGCTGATGTAAATGCCAGAACGAAGGGGAAGGGAGATTCTCACAATGGCTATAATAAAATCGATAAAATTTTGGCTGGCAGAAATCGTGTTGCTGGCGGTGGTGTTGCCGATATTCGCCGCACTATTCGGTATTTTTATCATTATTCTTAATACTGCGGGCAATCTCTATGGACTTATCGCCACGCTGATTGTCGTTATGTTCGTAGGGGGTACGCTCGGCAGTATTCGTAGTTGCTTTATTGAGGGACGCGAGCGTTTTATTCCTTGTTTTTTTCCTGCCTTATTGCTGACTACCTATTTTCTTGCCGTCTGGTTAATAATGATTGTCATCGCTGACGGCGACTTCGGCAGTAGCGTGTTTTATCTCGGGCAACGGTGGTTCGGACTCTATGCTGTCCTGATCGAATCGGCTTCATCTACCGAGTTTTATACCACAACATCCATGGCGGTGATTGCCCCGGTGATCCCATCTGGCGGTATTCTGGCGTATAGCGTAATGCGTTTTATCATTTCCCGGCAGGAAAATAAGCTGGAAAGCGTGGCAGGTTGGCGAGGCATTGTCCTGCTCATCGTCGCGCTGGCGATCGCGATTAGCGGGTTATTGGCCTGGCAAACCTATGATCGTAGCCAGCGGCGAGTGGTTAACGATCCGGCCAGAGAAATAACGGAATCCTTCGAGTTTGGTGCATATTTCCCTTTTACCCCCGATAATAAACTGACGGCATTAAATATATCGCCTGAGTTCTCGCTGAAAAAACACTGGCCGCGGCTGAATGGCGCAACGGCTGTTTATCCCGTATACGCGTCGGCGGTGCAAGCGTTGTATCATAATCTGGATGTAGACAGCGTGAGAAAATATGTCAGATGCGATCGGACATCTGCTGCCTACGATGACTTAATACATGGTCAGGCGGATATTATTTTTGTTGCTGAACCTTCCGCTGAACAAAAAGCCAGCGCGAAGGAGCAGGGCGTTGATTTACATTTCTATCCCGTTGCCCGCGAAGCGTTTGTCTTTGTCACGCATAAGGATAATCCAGTAACTCAACTGAGTGAAACACAGATCCGCGATATCTATTCTGGGCGTGTGAATAACTGGCTTGAGGTCGGAGGCAACGATGCGCGTATTTATCCGTATCAGCGACCAAAGGGTTCCGGTAGCCAGACTATCATGTTGGCTGCGGTGATGGGCAAGGATAAACTTCGTAAGCCGTTGGAAACGGAATCCTTCAATGATATGTTGGGGTTACTGCGCAACGTAGCAAATTACCAGAACAGCGCTAATTCTCTGGGATATACCTTCCGCTATTATGCTACGCAGCTCCACCATAGCCCCGAATTGCGCTTGCTGGCGGTAAATGGCGTCGCACCCACCGCAGAGAATATTCGCAACGGAAAATATCCTTATGTTATTGATGTTTATATGGTCACCGCTGGAAAACCCTCGCGGCAATCGCAGAAGCTTATTGATTGGTTTTTAAACCAACAAGGGCAAAAATTGATTGCCGATGTCGGGTATATTCCACTGGCACGCTAATAAATACGGGAACCCGCTCAGGAAGGATGGCTGACGACAACCTGCCCGATGGCGCAAGCATATCGGGCAGGGGAAAGTTATGCCGCTTCTTCTGCCAGATGGCTCTGATAAATTAAATCCAGATTCGGATGGTGCCACAGACTTGCTGGCGTCACGGTTTTGCGTTCCCATGGTATTGAACCTAAAAACCAGAACTTCCAGAATACCAGTTTTGCATTGGGGTTACTGTGCAGCAGCTCCCCGAACGTCTCAATTTCGCCAACTGGAATACATAGCGCCTCTTTATAAATATCGAACACAAACTTTGAGCAGAACTGGCGCGTTGAATCATATTTAAACCCGGTGTGGTAGAGCTTATGCAGTCGGGCAGGAACTTGTTCAACAAGGCGCTGCTGCTGTTCTTCCGTCAAACCACTGCTCAGGCGGCGAATGGCATATCGCTGGCCGGTCGAGCGACGGATAAAACGTGACAGTGTGGTAATGGTTGAGAGCGGTATCCGGCTTTCGGCAACCAGATAATCTTCGCCATTGTGTCCGATGATAATCCCAACGTGGTTGCTCCAGCACTGAGAAGCAGCGGAGATCTGACCAAAAAGGCGAGCGCCGATAGAGGTAAAGACGATATCGCCGGTTTTATATTGAGTGGGGTAATTAATGCTCACAGTGTTATTCCATTTTTAATATATAAATAATTCACTTTCCTTTGTTGAAATAAAGAATTAGCATATTATTCATATAATCGCAAGGATGTTCCATGAAATTATTTGTTTGCTTTATGTTATTCACTTTAACAACTTTTAGTCTGAATGTATTTGCGGGTGAAGATATTCTGCGCTTTCAATATCAATATGGTCAGGTTCATGCCAATGACAACGGCGAACTCCTTCCTGGATTGTATCGTAGTGCTGAACCTTATGGATTAGACGAGCCAGCAGACAACGAAAATAATGAACAAATTCAGCAAAGTGGCGTAAACGTTACGCTCGATGTCAGGCAACAGGAACGTATAGTTTATGCGGGACTGGATTTTTATAACCGTAATTCTCGGCCAGCATATGTGTTTGTCGGTGGGTTAATGCCCTGTAATCATCATTTCTATGTTACCACCAGCAATATTGTTCTGAGCGGTTTGTGCGGTATTTATGATGGCGTGAGTGGATGGCGCACTATTCCTGCAATGGGGCACTATAGCAAGGTGTTTTCTTTAAGCCAGGCATTCGAATTTTTGCCACATAAACATCGCTATAAAATAAGTTCAAAACGTTTTTTGATTCGGGTAGTCGACGATATATTTTACAGAGAGCACGCGGAAGAACTACTATTTGCGTTAATTAACTGGCGCTATGATTATGAACTGAAAAGTAGTGAGGGAGTGTGGTCAGGGAACTTGCTGGCTGGTACATCGAAATTGCCCGCTTACTGGGAGGGCATGGATAAAGACGAGTATAAAATCCGTTCTAACCAGGTCGATATTGATATTGACGGCAACACCGTGGAATCGTCTGATGCATTTCAATGGCGAGTTAAAGCAGGCTTAACGCCTACTGATTACAAGCAGCGAGAGATGCCGCAATGAAAAAGGATAAAAGAGTGAAGTAATCCTTTCTCGGATAATTAATTAACGCTATGGTTATGAACTAAAAGGCGTTGCGACTGGAACGGAATAGATAAAGATGAGTATAAAAAACGCTCTAACCAGATAACGGCAGACATCGTCGGTAACGCAGTTGAGCATTTAATGCTTGAAGGATTAAGATGAAAAGCAAAAGTTTTTTGAGTAAGGTATCTTTGTAAACCCATTGTTACGCTTTGATGATGGTGTAAAACTATTTTCCCCAGCATAACCCTGGAGCAGCATAGTCAGTATGAACGTCAGTGTCCTGAAAAAAACATTTTTGATTTTGTTGCTGATGTTCACGGGTTATACCGTTTTCACCGAATACCAGTACCATCGTCATAGCACAACTGTTGATGGAATTGTGTCAAACGTGCGCTATGTCAGCAGCGCCGAGCGCCGAATGACTGACACCTGTACTCACTTTCGAGGAAAGGAAGACTGTTCTGCGCTCTATGATTATGACGTTACCTGGCGTAGTCAGAATAAAAACTATGTCTATCATGCAGAGGGGGAGCGACAGGCTCCTGCAACTGTCATCTGTGTCAATGTCGTTCCGGAAAATCCGCAGATCGGCAAACCCTGTAAGAATATTTTTTTTAATGTCAGTCGCCTGCCAGGAGTCATTGCGGTTTGGGCTATCCTCGGCTTTATTTTTTTGATTGTGTTGTTGCATAAATTTAAACAGCGACGTTTTCCCGGACCAGAAAAATCACAACTGTATCGTATTTATAATAAGTCTTTTCACCTGCTATTCGAAACGAGCGATGCAGAAGATGCCATGCGGTTTATCCGTAAGGGCCACTATCGTCTGCATGCCAGCAACAGTGCCATCGACGTTGCCGAATCGGATGGAAAAAAAGTGAAGATAAAATGCGTTAACTACCATGTACGAAGCCGAAAAGGGCGCAGAAAACTCGGGCTGTGAGTGAACTGGACAAAAATCGCAATAACCTGTTTTTCGGCTGGATATCTATCCAGCCTTTTTTGTATGATACACGCTGACATTGTGAGCCATCAACGCAGGAGCGTCACGTGATAGGCAGACTCAGAGGCATTATTCTTGAAAAACAACCCCCGATCGTGCTGCTGGAGACGGGCGGCGTAGGCTATGAAGTGCATATGCCGATGACCTGCTTCTATGAGTTGCCGGATGCCGGGCAAGAAGCCATTGTATTTACGCATTTCGTGGTGCGCGAAGATGCTCAGCTTCTGTACGGCTTTAATAACAAACAGGAACGCACCCTGTTTAAAGAGCTGATCAAAACTAACGGCGTCGGACCGAAGCTGGCGCTGGCGATCCTCTCCGGTATGTCGGCGCAGCAGTTTGTTAATGCTGTTGAGCGCGAAGATCCTGCGGCACTGGTGAAACTGCCGGGCATTGGTAAAAAAACCGCCGAACGCCTGATTGTCGAAATGAAAGACCGCTTTAAAGGGCTGCACGGCGATCTGTTCACCCCGGCGGCGGATTTGGTATTGACCTCTCCGGCAAGCCCGGCGACTGACGATGCAGAGCAGGAAGCCGTTGCTGCACTAGTGGCGCTGGGTTATAAACCTCAGGAAGCCAGCCGAATGGTGAGCAAAATTGCCCGCCCGGATGCCAGCAGCGAAACATTGATCCGCGAAGCGCTGCGCGCGGCGTTATGAGGTAAACAATGATAGAAGCAGATCGCCTGATTTCAGCAGGCAATACTCTGGTTGAAGACGTTGCGGATCGCGCTATTCGACCTAAATTGCTGGAAGAGTATATCGGACAGCCGCAGGTACGTTCACAAATGGAGATTTTTATCCAGGCGGCGAAGCTGCGTAGCGAAGCGCTCGATCACCTGCTGATTTTTGGGCCTCCGGGGCTGGGAAAAACGACGCTGGCAAATATTGTCGCTAACGAAATGGGCGTTAACTTGCGTACCACTTCCGGTCCGGTGCTGGAGAAGGCGGGCGATCTGGCCGCAATGTTAACCAACCTTGAACCGCACGACGTGCTGTTTATTGATGAGATTCATCGCTTATCGCCGGTGGTGGAGGAAGTGCTCTATCCGGCGATGGAAGATTATCAGCTTGATATCATGATCGGTGAAGGGCCTGCCGCACGCTCGATTAAAATCGATCTGCCGCCGTTTACGCTGATTGGCGCGACCACCCGCGCCGGTTCTCTGACATCACCACTGCGTGACCGCTTTGGTATTGTGCAGCGTCTGGAGTTTTATCAGGTGCCGGACCTGCAATATATCGTGGGTCGCAGTGCGCGGTTCATGGGGCTGGAGATGAGCGAGGAGGGTGCGCTGGAAGTGGCCCGCCGGGCGCGCGGTACGCCGCGTATTGCCAACCGTCTACTCAGACGCGTGCGCGACTTTTCTGAAGTACGCCATGACGGCACCATTTCGGCGGAAATTGCCGCACAGGCGCTGGATATGCTGAATGTGGATGCGGAAGGCTTTGACTATATGGACCGTAAGCTGTTGCTGGCGGTGCTGGACAAGTTCTTCGGCGGCCCGGTGGGGCTGGATAACCTGGCGGCAGCCATCGGCGAAGAGCGTGAAACTATCGAAGATGTGCTGGAGCCGTATTTGATCCAGCAGGGCTTTTTACAGCGCACGCCGCGTGGTCGGATGGCAACGGTGCGGGCGTGGGATCACTTCGGCATTACGCCGCCGCAAATGCCGTAGAGTGGGTCATTACCCGTCCATGCTGGATGGCGGCTTCGCCTTATCCGGCATGGAAAACCCTGTCACAATACCGTAGCCCCGGTAAGCGCAGCGCCACCGGGGAAGAGGGGGTGTTACTGCGCTGTTTTCTTCATCATGCTAAACACAAACAGCAACGCGGCGCACAGCACCACCGATGGCCCCGCGGGTGTATCATAGAAAGCCGAAAAGGTTAAACCGCCGGTCACGGCAATCATTCCCACGCCAACGGCCACTCCGGCCATCTGTTCCGGCGTGCGGGCAAAACGACGCGCGGTCGCCGCCGGGATAATCAGCAGGGAGGTGATTATCAACGCCCCGACGAACTTCATCGCCACGCCAATGGTCAGCGCCGTTACCAGCATCAGCAGTAGCTTAACCCGCTGTAACTTCACACCGTCGACAAACGCCAGATCCGGGCTGATGGTCATTGACAGTAAATTGCGCCACTGCCAGAGCAAAATGCCCAGCACCACCGTAACGCCTGCAGCGATAGCGATCAGATCTTCTGGCGTGACCGCCAGCAAATCGCCAAACAGATAAGCCATCAAATCAACCCGGATATTCGACATCAGACTGACCACCACTAACCCCAGCGAAAGGGCACTGTGGGCCATAATGCCGAGCAGCGTATCGACCGCCAGATGCGGACGTTTTTCCAGCCATACCAGTCCTGCGGCCAGCAACAGCGTCACCACGATTACGGCATAAAACGGATTCACATCCAGCAGCAGGCCAAACGCCACGCCAAGCAACGAGGCGTGGGCCAGCGTATCGCCAAAATAGGACATTCGACGCCAGACAACAAACGATCCCAGCGGGCCGGCGGCGCAGGCCAGCATAATTCCGGCCAGCCAGCCGGGCAGTAAAAGTTCAATCATGAGTGTCCATTTCCCCGACGCAATACAATACGGCCCTGTAAATCATGGCGGTGATTATGATGATGGCGATAGATGCCGAGCTGTTCGGCTCCGCGCTGGCCGAACATTGAAATAAATTCCGGGTGCAATGACACCACTTCCGGCGTTCCTGAGCAGCAAATGTGCTGATTAAGGCACAGCACTTCATCAGTTTTTGCCATCACCAGATGCAGGTCGTGTGACACCATCAACACGGCACAATCCAGCTCGCGTCGCAGTTGATCGATAAGATCATAAAGAGCCACCTGGCCGTTGACGTCCACGCCCTGCGTCGGTTCATCAAGGACCAGCAGTTGCGGGCGATTGAGCAGAGCGCGGGCCAGCAACACGCGCTGCGTCTCACCGCCGGATAGTTTTTGCATTGCCGCATCAATAAGATGACCTGCCTGGACGCGTTTGAGCGCAGGCAAAATATCATCCTTATGGGTACCCGGACGCAAACGCATAAACCGTCTGACGGTCAGCGGCAGGGTCGCATCAAGGTGTAATTTTTGTGGCACATAGCCAATACGCAGTTTACCGTCTCGCTTGATGACACCACTGTCGGGTGCTACCAGCCCCAGTACGACGCGTACCAGCGTGGACTTACCTGCCCCGTTAGGGCCAAGCAGCGTTAAGATCTTCCCACTTTTCAATTGCAGGGAGACATCCGCCAGCACGCGGCGCTGCCCGAAAGAGAGTGAGACCTTTTCCAGGGAGATTAGATTTGTCATTTCAATTAAAGGTTGCACAAGATGATGAATGTTATAATATCACATTTCACCTATCCATTACGATTATAAGTCGCATTATGTTACATAAAAATACGTTTCTTTTCGCTGCTTTATCAGTAGCACTTTGGGGTAGCGCAGCACATCGTGCTGATGCTGCGGTAGTCGCTTCGATTAAACCACTGGGTTTCATCGCCTCGGCCATCGCTGACGGTGTAACAGACACGCAAGTTTTACTGCCAGATGGTGCCTCCGAGCACGACTATTCTCTGCGGCCTTCGGATGTAAAACGCTTACAAAACGCGGACTTAGTGGTCTGGATTGGGCCGGATATGGAAGCGTTTATGACCAAATCCGTTCAGGGCACGCTGGAGGCAAAAAAAGTCACTATTGCCGATCTGGCAAAGGTGAAGCCGCTGCTGCAAAAAGGGTCCGACGATGATGGCGATGAGCACGATCACGATCATGATGATGGTGAAAATAGTGACCATCATCACCATCACGGGGATTATAACATGCATCTATGGTTGTCCCCGGAGATCGCCCAGGCTAGTGCGGTTGCAATCCATGAAAAATTAGTGGAACTTATGCCGCAAAGTCGAGCCAAACTTGACGCCAACCTGCAGGAATTCGAGGCGCAACTCGCCGCTACCGATAAGCAGGTGGGTACTGAGCTGGCACCGTTGAAGGGAAAAGGTTATTTCGTATTCCATGACGCCTATGGCTATTACGAAAAACATTATGGGCTGACCCCGCTTGGCCATTTTACCGTGAACCCCGAAATTCAACCCGGTGCTCAGCGTTTACATGAAATCAGAACACAGTTGGTTGAGCAAAAAGCAACCTGCGTTTTTGCTGAGCCACAGTTCAGGCCAGCGGTCGTTGAAGCTGTCGCCCGGGGAACCTCCGTTCGAATGGGAACACTGGATCCTCTTGGCACCAGTATCAAGTTGGGTAAAGAGAGCTATAGCCAGTTCCTGACCCAGCTTGCGAATCAGTATGCGAGCTGCCTGAAAGGAGATTAACGAGGAAGTGAATACGTGCAACAGATAGCCCGCTCTGTCGCCCTGGCATTTAATAATCTGCCCCGACCTCATCGCGTCATGCTGGGGTCGCTTACTGTTCTCACTTTAGCGGTCGCCGTCTGGCGACCCTACGTCTACCATCCTCAATCTGCGCCGATTGTTAAAGTGATCGAGCTGGAGAAAAATGAGGTCAGGTCGCTGCTTCCCGAAGCCAGTGAACCTATCGATCAGGCACCGCAGGAAGATGAAGCTATCCCGCAGGATGAGCTGGACGATAAAATCGGTAACGAATCCGGCGTACACGAATACGTGGTTTCCACCGGCGATACCCTGAGCAGCGTGTTAAATCAGTACGGCATTGATATGGGGGATATCACCCAACTCGCCGCCTCTGATAAAGAGCTGCGTAATTTAAAAATCGGTCAGCAACTTTCCTGGACGCTGACGGCTGACGGCGATTTACAACGTCTGACCTGGGAAATGTCCCGCCGCGAAACCCGTACTTACGATCGCACCGCCAACGGTTTTAAAATGAGCAGCGAGTTGCAGCAGGGCGACTGGGTTAACAGTAGCCTCAAAGGCACCGTCGGCTCGGGCTTTATTGCCAGCGCTAAACAGGCGGGGCTGAGTAGCGCCGAAGTTAGTTCGGTAGTAAAAGCGATGCAGTGGCAGATGGATTTCCGCAAAATGAAGAAAGGCGATAAGTTTGCCGTTCTGATGTCGCGTGAAATGCTGGACGGTAAAGCCGAACAAAGCCAGCTTCTTGGCGTCCGTTTGAGCCTTGATGGTAAAGATTATTACGCTTTCCGCGCAGAAGACGGTAAGTTTTATGACCGCACCGGTACCGGGCTTGCCAAGGGCTTCCTGCGCTTCCCGACGTCACGTCAATTCCGCGTTTCATCCAACTTTAATCCGCGTCGCCTGAACCCGGTGACCGGGCGCATTGCACCGCATCGTGGTGTCGATTTTGCGATGCCGCAGGGGACGCCAGTTCTCGCCGTCGGCGACGGTGAAGTCGTGGTGGCAAAACGCAGCGGGGCGGCAGGATATTATGTGGCAATCCGCCATGGCCGCACCTATACCACCCGCTATATGCACCTGCGCAAACTGCTGGTAAAACCGGGTCAGAAGGTAAAACGTGGCGATCGTATCGCGCTTTCCGGCAATACCGGCCGCTCTACCGGTCCTCATCTGCATTATGAAGTATGGATCAACCAGCAGGCGGTTAACCCGTTGACGGCGAAGCTGCCGCGCACCGAGGGCCTGACGGGCAAAGATCGTACCGATTATCTGGCGCAGGTTAAAGAGGTGATGCCACAACTGCGTTTTGATTAAAAAGCAGTCATATAAAGCCGGTGACCTCAGCGCACCGGCTTTTTCTTTTGTGCGTCATCCACAGCCTCGCTACACTAAGACATTATTTCTGACGTCACTCTTCTCAGACCGGAACTTGCATGGAACCTAAGAAAAACAATAGTGAATTTATTCCAACCTATGAGAAACGCTTTCTGCACCCGCGCTACTGGGGAGCCTGGCTGGGCGTTTTTGCCTTTGCAGGTATCGCTCTGACGCCACCGGCCTTTCGCGATCCGCTGTTAGGCAAGCTGGGACGTCTGGCAGGAAGGCTGGGTAAGAGCGCCCGCCGCCGCGCGCAGATTAACCTGCTTTACTGCTTCCCTGAAAAGAGCGAACAGCAGCGTGAAGCTATCATTGACGACATGTACGCTACCGCGCCGCAGGCGATGGTGCTAATGGCTGAACTGGCGCTGCGTAAAGAAAAAAAGGTTCAGGATCGTATCCTTTGGCAGGGGAAGGAGATCATTGATGAGATGCGTCTCAACAATGAAAAAGTCATTCTACTGGTACCGCACGGCTGGGGCGTAGATATCCCGGCGATGCTGATGGCCTCGCAAGGGCAGCAGGTCGCTGCCATGTTTCATAATCAGGGGAATCCTGTTTTTGATTATGTCTGGAACAAGGTCCGGCTGCGTTTTGGTGGCCGCTTACATCCGCGTAACGATGGCATCAAACCCTTTATTCACTCTATCCGCAATGGGTACTGGGGCTATTACCTTCCCGATCAGGATCACGGCCCGGAACAGAGCGAATTCGTCGATTTCTTTGGCACCTATAAAGCAACGTTGCCCGCTGTGGGCCGTCTGATGAAAGTCTGTAAGGCGCGCGTCGTGCCGCTGTTCCCGGTCTATGACAGTAAAACGCACTGTCTGACCGTCCATGTTCGCCCTCCGATGGACGACCTGCTGACCGCTGACGATTGCACTATCGCCCGGCGCATGAATGAAGAGGTGGAAAAGCTGGTGGAGCCAAACCCGGAGCAATATACCTGGCTTTTAAAACTGCTGAAGACGCGTAAACCTGGCGAGACTGAACCGTACCGACGCCGGGAGTTGTATCCGAAGAAGAAATAGAAAAAGGGCCTCTGATGAGGCCTTTTTTATGGGATTAGCGCTGGCTTTCAGGTTTAAATTTGTGGCCTGTATGCAGGCTGAATTTGACAAGTGTCAATATATCCCACAATAAATAGAATATTGCTATGGTGAAATATGCGCCGTGTATGTTCAATAATTATTGATTCATAATTTATATTATTCCTTAGTGTTCTTCGGGTATATAGTATGAATAACAAAGTGATAAATTCTATGCTATGGAAAGAGCACTAAGAATAGGTGGCTTTTTATTTTCGTAAATAAATACACTGGCTGCGGCTATAGGCTGGAAGCTTAGGCGGTAGCGTGCTGAATTATTTCGAGTAAATATGCAAGTAGTAGTAAATATTCAGTAAAATTATTGATAAGGGGTTCTGAATGATAATTTCATTCTTCCTGTTTATAAGTTTATAGGGGATTTTATCATAGGCATCAAGAGCACCTTTCATTCTACAAATCCTGAATTCAGGCAGATAATAATAAAAGAGATGTTCTGGCACATTCCTGATGATTTAAACCTGACCTGCTAGTTCCATTATAAAGACGGACAATGAAAAGTCATCTCTTACATTTTCTGGCCGCCTGGCGCTAAATTTTAATCCGGTATCAAAGGAGTACACCATGAGTTTTGTATCCACGGGCAACACGTCCGCTACGGGAGGGCATCATGCATAACGTCACCGTCAGCGGCAGCGCCGTGCCGCCACAGATGTTGTTGTTTGCCAGTCTGAACGGCTCGGAAGCCCTCGGCAGCCTGTTTACCTATATCGTCCGGTTAAAGACGCCGGACAGCCTGAACATAGGTTACGTCTCCCCTGCGGCCAATCTGCCGCTCAAACCGATGGTGGGTAAAGACCTGTGCGTCAGCATTGAACTGGACGGTGGCGGTAAACGGCATATCAGCGGACTGGTCACGGCGGCGCGGGTGGTGGGGCATGAAGGGCGCTCTGTCACCTATGAACTGCGCATGGAGCCGTGGCTGAAACTGCTGACCCACACCAGTGATTACAAGGCATTTCAGAACAAAACGGTGGTGGACATTCTCGATGAAGTGCTGGGCGAATACCCGTACCCGGTGGAAAAGCGGCTGGTGGAAAACTACCCGGTGCGCGCCTGGCAGGTGCAATATGGCGAGACCGATTTTGATTTCCTCCAGCGGCTGATGCAGGAGTGGGGCATTTACTGGTGGTTTGAACACAGTGAGGACAGCCACACACTGGTGCTGGCGGACGCCATCAGTGTTCATAAGACGTGTCCTGACTCACCGATGGTGGAGTGGCATCAGGGAGGGCTGAAGCTGGATAAGGAGTTTATCCACACCATCACGGCTAACGAGAGTCTGCGTACCGGGCAGTGGGTGCTGGATGATTTTGACTTTAAAAAGCCGCGTTCGCTGCTGGCAAATACGGTGGCAGAGCCGCGTGAGACGGGCCACGCGAACTACGAGCATTATGAATGGCCGGGCGATTATTTCGACAAGGGTGAAGGTGAAATGCTGACGCGCATCCGAATGGAAGCGCAGCGCAGTCCGGGCAGCCGGGTACTGGGTGGGGGGAATATTCGCACGCTGATGACAGGGTATACCTTCACGCTGATGAACCATCCGACGGCAGAACTCAACCAGGAATACCTGCTGGTCCAGACCACACTGTTTGTGCAGGACAACGCGCAGCACAGCGGCCAGGAGCAACACTTTTCTTATTCGACCAGTTTTGAACTGCACCCGACCAGCGAAGTCTACCGCCCGCAGCGAACAATAGGCAAACCCCATACCAAAGGCCCGCAGAGCGCCATTGTCACCGGCCCTGCGGGGCAGGAAATCTGGACGGATCAATACGGGCGGGTAAAGGTACAGTTTGGCTGGGACCGTTACGGCAAGCGGGATGAAAACAGCTCCTGCTGGATACGTGTCAGCTACCCGTGGGCGGGCAAAGGCTTCGGGATGATCCAGATCCCGCGTATCGGCCAGGAAGTGCTGGTGGACTTCAAAAACGGCGATCCGGATCTGCCGATCATCGTCGGGCGCACCTACAACCAGGACACTATGCCGCCGTGGGGGCTGCCGGGGATGGCGTCACAGAGCGGGATATTCAGTCACTCGCTGTATGGCGGGCCGACAAACGGCAATATGCTGCGTTTTGATGACAAAACCGGCGCGGAAGAAGTGAAATTTCACGCGGAAAAAGACCTGAATACCACGGTGAAGAACAATGAAACGCATACGGTAATGGTGGATCGCACCAAAACCATTATCAAGAATGAAACCAACAGTATTGGCGAAGATCGGAACACGACGGTAACTAAAAATGACGGTCTTTCCGTAAAACTGGCTCAGACGATCAATATTGGCACCACTTATCGCCTGGATGTTGGCGATCAATTCACGCTTCGCTGTGGCAATGCGGCGCTCGTTTTACACAAGGACGGCTCCATTGAGTTTTGCGGCAAACAACTGATGCTGCATACCAGCGAGGTCATGCAACTGATTGGCAAAGGCATCGACATGAACCCGGATGGCGGCAAAGCCCTGACAGCCGATGATATCGCCCCTCTCCCTACCTCCGAAGGAACTGAATAAAAAGGCATTCACATGGAACAATCATACCGCATACAGGAAGGCAGTTTTGTTCTGCCAGAGACTTTTACGGATCGCAGCGTCAATATTTTTATCCCTGAAGGCAATGAACGCACGTCGCCCGGTCTGAACATTTCCCGCGATACGCTCAAACCTGATGAAGATCTGACCGCCTATATTGACCGTCAGATTGCGCTGATGAAAAAAAATCTCGGCCAGCACCGGGTATTATCGCGAGCGCCTGCACAGGCGGGTACAGGCAACGATGCCCTTACGGGAGAACAAATCGCTGCCACCCACAAATCCGGGAAAACAGAAGTCTACCAGCGCCAGGCAGGGTTTATTACCGTCCCCGGCAGGGTGCTGGTCTTCACCCTGACCAGTCCCCGTCCTTTTGATGACAAAACCGACCTGCTCTGGAGCACCTGGCTGGCGGGTTTTCAGCCGGATAAAAACTAACAACCACACGGAGATGTGACCATGTATGAAGCAGCCCGGGTGGATGATCCCATCTACCACACCAGTGCGCTCGCCGGGTTTCTTATCGGTGCCATCATTGGCATCGCCATTATTGCGCTTGCTGCCTTTGCCTTCTTTACCTGCGGTTTTCTTGCCGGGCTGATTCTTGGATTCCTGGCCGACCAGATAGCCTCCGGGGTACTGCAACTGGGTGAGGCCATCGGGCGGTCGATGCACCACACGGCGGGAAGGATCCTTACCGGCTCGAAGAATGTCAGTACCAACAGCCGCCCGGCGGCGCGCGCAGTACTGAGTACGGTGAAATGCGATGACCATACCGCAGAAAAGCGTATCGCTCAGGGGTCGGGAAATATTTACATTAACAGCCAGCCCGCCGCCCGCAAGGATGACCATACCGAATGCGATGCGGTGATTGAAGATGGCTCGCCGAATGTGTTTCTCGGTGGTGGTACGCAGACGGTGCTGGAAATCAGTTCTGAAATCCCGGACTGGCTGCGCAAGGTGGTGGATGTACTGTTTGTGGTGGCGGGGCTGCTCGGCGGCCTGGCCGGGGCATGGCGGCAGGCAGCAAAGCTGGGGACGAAATTCGGCGCTAAATGCGCGGCAAAATTTATTGGCGGGCAGTTTGTGGGGATGGCGGTTTCGGATTTCGTCATCAGCGGGCTGTTCGGCAATCCGGTGGATGTAACCACCGGGCAGAAAATTCTGCTGCCGGAAACGGACTTCACCCTGCCGGGGCGTCTGCCGGTCACCTGTTCGCGTTTCTATGCCAGCCACCTGGAAACGGCAGGGCTGCTGGGGCGGGGCTGGCGGCTGAACTGGGAAACCAGCCTGCGGGAAGACGATGAACACATCACCCTGACTGGCGTACAGGGGCGGGAACTGAGTTACCCGAAGGCAATGCTTACGCCCGGTCATCAGGTTTTTGACCCGGAAGAACAGTTATATCTCAGCCGCCTGCATGACGGGCGCTATGTACTGCATTACACCGACCGCAGCTACTACGTGTTTGGTGATTTCGACAGCGACGGTATGGCATACCTGCTGTTTATGGAAACGCCGCACCGCCAGCGTATCGTCTTCGGGCGTGAGGAAGGCAGGCTGGTGCGAATGGCGTCCAGTAGCGGGCATCATCTGTTACTGCACCGCACCCGGACCCCGGCAGGGGAGCGGCTGTCGCGTATTGAACTGGTGCAGGGCGGTACCCGTGGTAACCTGGTGGAGTACCGCTACGACGATAACGGACAACTGACCGGCGTTGTGGACCGGGCAGGGACGCTGGTGCGGCAGTTTGCCTATGAAAACGGGCTGATGACAGCGCACAGCAATGCAGCGGGGTTCACCTGTCGCTACCGCTGGCAGGAACTCGACGGCGTTCCGCGCGTGACGGAGCACGACACCAGTGACGGCGAGCATTACCGCTTTGACTATGATTTTGCCGCAGGCACCACGACCGTTACCGGCAGGCAGGGGGAGAAATGGCAGTGGTGGTACGACAGGGATACATATATTACCGCGCACCGGACGCCAGGCGGTGGAATGTACCGCTTCACGTACAACGAGGACCACTTCCCCACGCAAACTGAACTGCCCGGTAATCGTACCGTGGCGTATGAATACGATACCCAGAACCGGGTGGTGAAGGTGACAGACCCGGAAGGGCGGGTGACGCAGACGCAGTGGAACGGCGAGTTTAACGAAATCACGCGCACGGCGCTGGATGACGGGCACATCTGGAAAACGCAGTACAACGCCCACGGCCAGCCGGTGGAGGAAACGGACCCGGAAGGTCGGGTGACGCAGTACGCTTACGATGAGCAGGGGCTGATGAGCAGCCGGACGGATGCGGCGGGCGGCACGGTGGTGACGGCGTTCGACAGCCGGGGGCAGATGACCCGGTATACCGACTGTTCAGGGCGCAGCACCGGGTATGAATATGATGAGGACGGCAACCTGACGCGGGTGACGGACGCGGAAGGAAAGGCGGTGCGCATTAGCTACAACCGGCAGGGGCTGCCGGAGACGGTGAACCATCCGGGGAAACAGCAGGACCGCTATACCTGGAATGCGCTGGGGCTGATGAGCAGCCACCGGCGCATCACGGGGAGCGTGGAGAGCTGGGATTATACGCCGCGCGGCCTGCTGGCGATGCACACGGATGAGGAAAAGCGGAAAACGCGATGGCAGTACACGCCGGAGGGACGGGTGGCCTCCCTGACCAACGGCAACGGGGCGCAGTACCGGTTCAGCCACGATACGGACGGCAGGCTGGTGCGTGAGGTGCGTCCGGACGGGCTGAGCCGCAGTTTCATCCTGAACGACAGCGGTTATCTGGCGGCGGTGCAGACTACGGGCACGCAGGGCGGTGTGCGCCGGGAAACGCAGCAGCGCGACAGGCTGGGCCGCCTGTTGCGAACGGAGAATGAACACTGTCAGCGCACGTTCAGCTATAACCGGCTTGACCAGATAACGGCCGTCACGCTGACGCCAACGGAGGCAGGGGAGCAGCAGCACCGGATGCAGGAAGATACGGTGCGTTTTGAGTATGACCGCAGCGGCTGGCTGACGGCGGAGCATACGGGGAGCGGGAGTATCACTTATCAGCGTGATGCGCTGGGCAACCCGACGGGTATCACGCTGCCGGACGGGCAGCATATCAGCCACCTGTACTACGGCAGCGGGCATCTGCTGGAGACGGCGCTGGACGGCATCACGGTGAGCGAGTATGAGCGTGACAGCCTGCACCGTCAGATAATGCGCACGCAGGGGCAGCTTGCGACATACAGCGGGTACAACGGGGACGGGCTGTTAAGCTGGCAGCGCAGCCTGCCACCCGCCTCCCGCCCCGGCAGTGACCTCTCTCACCCCGGCCAGCCCCCGGCGCGGCGTGACTGCGTGACGTCAAGGGACTACTACTGGAACAACCAGGGCGAGGTTGCCACCATTGACGACGGGCTGCGGGGCAGTCTGGTCTACAGCTATGACAGAAGCGGTTACCTGACCGGGCGCTCAGGCCAGATGCATGACCACGACCACTGGTATTATGATAAGGCGGGCAACCTGCTGGATGACGAATACCAGGGAGCGGTGATGAACAACCGGCTGCCGGGTTATGGTCGCGACCGTTACGGGTATAACGAGTGGGGCGAACTGACGGCGCGGCGGGGACAGGCGCTGGAGTGGAACGCGCAGGAGCAACTGACGCGGGTCATCAGCAGCAACATGGAGACCCGCTACCGCTACGATGCGCTGGGCAGACGAACCGGCAAGGCGACGTATGAGCGCCACACCGGGCGGACGGCGCGGAGCCGGACCACGTTTGTGTGGGAGGGGTTCAGGCTGTTGCAGGAGAATGTGCAGCAGCAGGGGTGGCGGACATACCTGTATGACACGGAGCAGCCGTACACCCCGGTGGCGTGCGTGACGGGCCGGGGAGAGGGACGGCAGGTGTGGTACTACCATACCGATGTGACGGGCACGCCGCAGGAGGTGACGGCAGCGGACGGGACGCTGGTGTGGGCGGGGTATAACAAAGGGTTTGGAGAGAATGCGGCGGATATCAGCAACAGCGGGGCATACTTTCACCAGCCGCTGCGTCTGCCGGGGCAGTATTTTGACGACGAGACGGGGCTGCATTACAATTTGTTCAGATATTATGCGCCGGAGTGCGGAAGGTTTGTAAGTCAGGACCCTATTGGGTTACAGGGGGGAATAAATCTTTATCAGTATGCGCCAATGGAAAAGGCGGTGCTATTAATTTAGAGTGGTTAAAACTAAGTTGGGGTGAATGGGGGTATTTTGATTGTCCTATTGTCTACGTTTATTTAGTGAAGCGTAGCACCTCAATTGATTTTGATAACTATTAAGTAAGAGTGTATCTGAGTTAGGTCTGGTACCTGGAAAGGTTGCTGCCGATGCGGGCGACAGGCAAGAGCGAGAGGAACGCCCGGCCAGCAGAACTGGCGGGCCTTCATATAATTATCTTACTGCACCGTCAAAATACGCGTCGTATTCGTCGTACCAATGGTGCTCATCACGTCGCCCTGGGTCACGATCACCAGATCGCCTGACACCAGATAGCCTTTATCGCGCAGCAGATTAACCGCGTCGGTAGCGGCGACAACGCCGTCATTGGCGCTGTCAAAATAGACCGGCGTGACGCCACGGTACAGGGCGGTCAGGTTCAGCGTGCGTTCGTGACGGGACATGGCAAAGATCGGCAGGCCAGAACTGATACGCGAGGTCATCAATGCGGTGCGGCCGGATTCGGTCATGGTAATGATTGCCGTCACACCTTTAGTGTGGTTGGCGGCATACATGGCCGACATGGCGATCGCTTCTTCAACGTTATCGAATTCAATGTCCAGGCGGTGTTTAGAGACGTTGATGCTCGGGATTTTCTCCGCGCCCAGGCAGACACGCGCCATCGCGGCGACGGTTTCTGATGGATACTGCCCGGCAGCGGTTTCCGCAGACAGCATCACGGCGTCGGTACCATCCAGAACGGCGTTTGCCACGTCCATCACTTCCGCGCGGGTCGGCATCGGGTTGGTGATCATCGACTCCATCATTTGCGTCGCGGTGATCACCGCGCGGTTCAACTGACGGGCACGGCGGATGAGCGCTTTCTGGATGCCAACCAGTTCCGGGTCGCCGATTTCAACGCCAAGATCGCCACGGGCAACCATCACTACGTCAGAGGCGAGGATAATGTCATCCATTGCATCCTGGGTTGCCACGGCTTCCGCACGTTCTACTTTGGAGACGATTTTCGCATCACAGCCTGCATCACGTGCCAGACGGCGAGCATAGTTCAGATCTTCGCCGCAGCGCGGGAAGGAGACGGCCAGATAATCCACGCCAATTTGCGCCGCAGTGACGATATCGGCTTTATCTTTTTCGGTCAGCGCTTCGGCGGACAGTCCGCCACCCAGCTTGTTGATGCCTTTGTTATTGGACAGTGGGCCACCCACGGTCACTTCGGTAAAGACTTTCAGCCCCTGGACTTCCAGCACCTTCAGTTGCACGCGGCCGTCGTCGAGCAGCAGGATGTCTCCTGGCACCACGTCGGAAGGCAAGCCTTTATAGTCGATGCCGACTTTTTCCTTATCGCCTTCGCCTTTGCCCAGATTGGCATCCAGCAGGAATTTATCCCCGATATTGAGGAACACTTTTCCTTCTTTAAACGTCGAAACGCGAATTTTAGGGCCTTGTAAGTCACCGAGAATCGCAACATGACGGCCAAGTTTGGCAGCAATTTCACGAACCTTATCGGCACGTAATTTATGGTCTTCCGGGGTGCCGTGCGAGAAATTCATTCGCACAACGTTAGCACCAGCGGCAATAACTTTTTCGAGGTTATTATCGCGATCGGTAGCCGGGCCTAACGTGGTAACAATTTTGGTTCTGCGAAGCCTTCTGGACATGTAATACTCCGTTGACTGAATCAATTTTTGGTGTTGCCTGAACAGGAATTCGGCGGTTCTGCGTTTAAACAACACTGCAAGAACTTAACCGAATGACGCAATAAGTTACAGCTTTGTTATCGTTTTCTTGGGAAGATCCCCATAAGTGTGTAGTGCTTTATCAAAACGCGATTCTTTTAACGCTTCTTTGACACGCTTCAAGTTATCTCTGAATTTTGCCCCACGACGCAAGGTAAATCCGGTAGCCAGCACGTCAATGACGGTCAATTGCGCTAATCGGGAAACCATAGGCATATAAATATCGGTATCTTCCGGTACGTCAAGGGTGATAGCCAGGGTTGCTTCGTGTGACAGCGGCGTGCCCGGAGAGGTAATTGCAATGACCATGGCGTCATTCTCACGCGCCAGTTGTGCCAGTTCGACCAGCGTTTTGGTGCGGCCCGTATGTGAAATCAACACTACGACGTCATCATCGCTACAATTCATACAGCTCATGCGTTGCAGAACAATGTCATCGGTATAGACGACCGGGACGTTAAAGCGGAAAAATTTATTCATCGCGTCATGGGCGACGGCGGCGGAGGAACCCAGCCCAAAGAAGGCGATTTTTTTTGCCTGGGTCAGAAGATCGACGGCGCGGTTGACGGCTGCCATATCCAGTGACTGACGCACATGATCGAGGCTCGCCATCGCCGATTCAAATATTTTCCCGGTGTAAGCCTCGACGCTATCGTCTTCATCCACATTGCGATTCACATAGGGTGTCCCGTTAGCGAGGCTTTGCGCAAGATGCAGTTTAAAATCGGGGAAGCCGCGGGTCTCCATGCTGCGACAGAAACGGTTGACGGTCGGCTCACTGACGCCGGCGTCCACCGCAAGCGCCGCGATGCTGGAATGGATGGCCTGTGCAGGGGCGGTGAGAATAATTTCCGCCACTTTACGCTCGGATTTGCTAAGGTGTTCCAGTTGAGACTGAATTTTTTCCAGCATATTCATTATTTACAGTGCGCTCACGGTGATAAAGGATCGCTTAATAAGTAGAATTGTCGTGTGTTTGAGCAAGAATATACCCCGCTGACCTCGAGAAGGGTGGAGAACAACAGCAAAATGGTGTTGTTTTTTTTCATTACATGATCGCGGTCGGATTTCAGGCACACAATTCCGGGCAAAAGTAACAGCAAAATTAGGGAGATGCCTAAAGCGCAGCCCACGCGTTTTCCCAATTATGCCTTTTACAGGCGCTTACCGGGGGCAAGGGTTTCAGGATATTGGTAAACACAGTACAGTGCAGTGTAAGAAAATTACAAGTAAGACCTGGCATAAGTACCAGGATGTCCAATTGAGGAGAATGACATGGCGGTAACGCAAACGGCTCATGCATGTGATTTGGTCATATTCGGGGCGAAAGGTGATCTGGCACGTCGCAAATTGCTGCCTTCCCTGTATCAGCTCGAAAAAGCAGGCCAAATTCATGATGACACCCGTATTCTGGGCGTAGGACGGGCGGACTGGAATAAAAAAGCTTATACCAGCGTTGTCCGTGAGGCGCTGGAAACCTTCATGAAAGAAAAAATCGATGAGAGCCTGTGGGATAAGCTCAGCGCCCGTCTGGATTTCTGCACGTTGGATGTCAATGATACGGCGGCTTTTTCCCGTCTGGGGAAAATGCTGGATCAGGAAAATCGCGTCACGATTAACTACTTTGCTATGCCGCCGGATACCTTTGGTGCCATTTGTAAAGGGCTGGGCAAGGCGAAGTTAAATGCGAAACCGGCGCGCGTGGTGATGGAAAAGCCGTTGGGCACCTCGCTGGAAACCTCTCGCGATATCAACGACCAGGTCGGTGAGTATTTCGAAGAGTGCCAGGTCTATCGTATTGACCATTACCTCGGTAAAGAGACGGTACTTAACCTGCTGGCGCTGCGCTTTGCCAACTCGCTCTTTGTAAATAACTGGGATAATCGCACCATCGACCACGTTGAAATTACCGTGGCGGAAGAGGTGGGGATTGAAGGCCGCTGGGGCTACTTTGATCAGGCCGGTCAGATGCGCGATATGATCCAGAACCATCTGCTGCAAATTCTGTGCATGATAGCGATGTCGCCGCCAGCCGATTTGAGCGCGGACAGCATTCGTGATGAGAAAGTGAAGGTGCTGAAGTCACTGCGTCGCATTGACCGTACCAACGTGCGCGAAAAAACGGTGCGCGGTCAATATACCGCCGGATTCGCACAGGGCAAAAAAGTACCGGGTTATCTGGAAGAAGAGGGCGCGAATAAATCCAGCCATACGGAAACGTTCGTGGCGATCCGCGTCGACCTCGACAACTGGCGTTGGGCAGGCGTGCCGTTCTATCTGCGTACCGGTAAACGTCTGCCGACCAAATGTTCTGAAGTGGTGGTCTATTTTAAAAATCCGGAACTCAATTTGTTCAAAGAGTCGTGGCAGGAACTGCCGCAGAACAAGCTGACTATTCGTCTGCAACCGGACGAAGGGGTCGATATCCAGATCCTCAACAAAGTACCGGGCCTGGATCACAAGCATAACCTGCAAACCACCAAGCTTGACCTGAGCTATTCCGAAACCTTCAACGAAACGCATCTGGCGGACGCGTATGAACGCCTGCTGCTGGAAACCATGCGCGGGATTCAGGCGTTGTTTGTGCGTCGTGATGAAGTGGAAGAGGCGTGGAAATGGGTGGATTCTATTACCGAAGCCTGGGCTGCCGATCAGGATGCACCAAAACCGTATCAGGCGGGCACCTGGGGGCCGGTTGCTTCGGTCGCGATGATCACCCGTGATGGTCGTTCCTGGAACGAGTTCGAATAATCCTTGGGGGTTATTTTACCGGTAACATGATCTAACTCAGATTGTCGGCGATTTTCGAACATTTAAGCCCTGCGTGGATTTCCCCGCAGGGCTTTTTTTATTACACTACTCCCAGTAATTTACCTCTGAGCTGCGCTAGCCCTGCCGATATGCTATTTATCACGTAGTGAAAATCCGCTTACGGCGCCGCTAACAAGATTAAATATTAAGGAGCTTTTATGAATCCTGATTTGTTACGGGTAACAAAACGAATTATTGAACGTTCACATAAGACACGCTCTGCCTATCTCGATCGCATTGACGCGGCCAAAAGCAGTACCGTACAACGTTCAACGCTGGCCTGCGGCAACCTGGCACATGGTTTTGCCGCCTGCCAGCCGGATGACAAAGCGTCCTTAAAAAGTATGCTGCGCAATAACATTGCCATCATCACCTCCTATAACGATATGCTGTCAGCACATCAGCCCTATGAACACTACCCGGAGATTCTGCGCAAGGCGCTGCACGAGGCGAATGCGGTCGGGCAGGTGGCGGGTGGCGTACCGGCAATGTGTGACGGTGTCACGCAGGGCCAGGACGGGATGGAGCTTTCATTGCTGAGCCGTGAAGTCATTGCTATGTCGGCGGCGGTAGGGCTGTCGCATAACATGTTTGACGGTGCGCTATGGCTTGGCGTGTGCGACAAAATTGTTCCCGGTCTGGCGATGGCGGCGCTCTCTTTTGGTCATTTGCCGTCGGTGTTTATTCCGTCGGGGCCGATGGCCAGCGGTCTGCCAAATAAAGAAAAAGTCAGGATCCGCCAGCTTTATGCCGAAGGTAAGGTTGACCGGATGGCGCTGCTGGAGTCAGAGGCTGCGTCATATCATGCGCCAGGCACCTGTACTTTTTATGGTACGGCGAACACCAATCAGATGGTGATTGAGTTTATGGGGATGCAATTACCCGGCTCCTCATTCATTCAGCCCGATGCTCCCCTGCGCGAAGCGTTAACGTCTGCCGCCGCGCGGCAGGTGACGCGTCTGACCAGTAACGGCGCGGAATACATGCCGCTGGGTAAAATGATCGACGAAAAGGTAGTGGTCAACGGGATTGTGGCGTTGCTGGCAACAGGCGGTTCTACCAACCACACCATGCATCTGGTGGCGATGGCGCGGGCGGCAGGCATTCTCATTAACTGGGATGACTTCTCCGATCTTTCCGCCATCGTGCCGCTGATGGCGCGGTTGTATCCTAACGGTCCGGCAGATATTAATCATTTCCAGGCCGCAGGTGGCGTGCCGGTGCTGGTCCGCGAACTGCTGAAAGGCGGTTTGCTGCATGAGGATGTCAACACCGTCGCGGGCTTTGGACTTTCTCGCTATACGCTGGAGCCGTGGCTTAACGAAGGTAAGCTGGAATGGCGGGAAGGCGCAGAGGCTTCGCTGGACGCCAGCATTATTGCCTCCATTGATAAGCCCTTTTCTCAGCATGGCGGCACGAAAGTGATGAGCGGCAATCTGGGACGTGCGGTAATGAAAACGTCTGCAGTGCCGGTTGAAAATCAGGTCATTGAAGCGCCAGCCGTGGTTTTTGAAAGTCAGCATGACGTGCTGCCTGCTTTTGAAGCTGGTCTTCTGGATAAGGACTGCGTTGTGGTGGTTCGCCATCAGGGACCGAAAGCGAACGGCATGCCAGAATTACATAAACTTATGCCGCCACTTGGTGTATTATTGGACCGCTGTTTCAAAATTGCGTTAGTGACCGATGGCCGCCTTTCTGGCGCGTCGGGTAAAGTGCCCTCGGCCATTCATGTGACGCCGGAAGCGTATGACGGTGGACTGCTGGCAAAAGTATGTGATGGCGATATGATCCGCGTGAACGGACAGACGGGCGAGCTGACGCTGCTGGTCGATGAACAGGAACTTGCGAGCCGACAGCCGCATATTCCTGACCTGAGCGCACTGCGTGTGGGGACGGGGCGTGAACTGTTTAGTGCACTGCGTGAGAAGCTATCCGGTGCCGAGCAGGGGGCAACCTGCATCACTTTTTAAGATGATAAATTTGTAATTCTGGCGAGAGAAAAAGTCTGATGAAAAACTGGAAAACAAGTGCAGAAGCAATCCTGACCACCGGTCCGGTTGTACCGGTTATCGTAGTGAACAAGCTGGAACACGCTGTCCCGATGGCGAAAGCGCTGGTTGCAGGCGGCGTGCGCGTGCTGGAAGTGACGCTGCGTACCGCGTGTGCGATGGATGCTATCCGCGCCATTGCTAAAGAGGTCCCGGATGCCATCATCGGTGCCGGTACCGTATTGAATGCACAGCAACTGGCAGAAGTGACCGAGGCAGGCGCGCAGTTCGCCATCAGCCCCGGCCTGACCGAGCCGCTGCTGAAAGCGGCAACCGAAGGAACGATTCCGCTGATCCCGGGGATCAGCACCGTTTCTGAATTGATGCTGGGGATGGACTACGGTTTGAAAGAATTTAAATTCTTCCCGGCGGAAGCTAACGGCGGCACGAAAGCGCTGCAGGCTATTGCTGGCCCGTTCTCCCAGGTCCGTTTCTGCCCGACAGGTGGTATTTCTCCGGCTAACTACCGTGATTACCTGGCACTGAAAAGCGTGCTGTGTATTGGCGGTTCCTGGCTGGTGCCGGCGGATGCGCTGGAAGCGGGTGATTATGACCGCATTACCAAACTGGCGCGTGAAGCCGTTGAAGGCGCGAAGCAGTAAGTCAACGATGACGGGCGCTTACGCGCCCGTTTCTTTATCCCGCTACCTTGATTTTTGCCGCCGCCGTTTTTGCCCGTGCGATGGCGTCTTCAACATTCTCACCGGTTGCCAGCGTCACGCCTAAACGACGCGTGCCTTCAATCTCCGGCTTACCAAACAGACGCACCTGCAAGCCTGCGCCGGTGGCTTCCTCAACGTGACTAAACGTAATGTTCTGGCTGGTCAACTGCGGCAGGATCACCGCCGACGCTGCCGGGCCATACTGACGGATGCCGCCCACCGGCAGGCCGAGGAAAGCGCGAACGTGCAGGGCAAACTCTGACAGATCCTGGGAGATTAACGTCACCATCCCGGTATCGTGCGGACGCGGTGAAACCTCGCTGAAGACGATCTCGTCGCCGCAGACAAAAAGCTCCACGCCAAACAGACCAAAACCGCCGAGCGCCAGCACCACCTCGCGGGCGATGGTGTGCGCCCGCTCCAGCGCAAGCTGGCTCATCTGCTGGGGTTGCCATGATTCGCGATAATCGCCATCTTCCTGGCGGTGCCCTACAGGCGCACAGAAATGGACGCCATCCACCGCGCTCACAGTCAGCAGGGTGATTTCAAAATCAAAATTCACCACCCCTTCAACGATGACACGTCCCGCTCCGGCACGCCCCCCCTGTTGGGCATAGCGCCAGGCGTCGCTGAGCTGATCTTCAGTACGAATAAAAGATTGCCCTTTACCAGACGAACTCATCACCGGTTTTACAATGCAGGGCAGGCCGATTTCGCGCACGGCCTGCACAAAATTTTCTTCATTATCGGCAAAACGATACGCCGAGGTGGGAAGCGATAACGTTTCCGCCGCCAGCCGACGGATACCTTCGCGATTCATCGTCAACTGCGTGGCGCGGGCGCAGGGAACCACTTTCTTTCCGCTCTGCTCCAGTTCAATCAGCATATCGGTCGCAATGGCTTCAATCTCCGGCACGATATAATCCGGTTTTTCGGCTTCGACCAGCGCCCTCAGCGCCTCACCGTCCAGCATATTAATGACGTGCGCACGGTGTGCGACGTGCATCGCGGGGGCGTTGGCGTAGCGATCAACCGCAATCACCTCCAGTCCCAGGCGCTGACATTCAATCGCCACTTCTTTTCCTAATTCGCCGGAGCCTAATAACATCACGCGGGTGGCTGCCGGGCGCAGCGCGGTACCTAATACAATCATCACTTTTTCCCTTCAACGCATTTGTGCGCAGTATAAACGAAAACGTTTGCGTCTGTCTTTGCCGGGATGCTATTCACCAATTGATTCACTAAAAGTGAGGTGCTATACTGTATAAAATTACAGTGATATGGGGCTGCAAAAATGGCGGTTGAAGTTAAATACGTTGTGATCCGTGAAGGTGAGGAAAAAATGTCTTTTGCCAGCAAAAAGGAAGCCGATGCCTATGACAAAATGCTCGATCTGGCGGAAGTATTGGGCAACTGGCTTGGCCAGTCGCCGGTAACGCTGGAAGACGAGCAACGCGAAAGCATGGCGATGTGGCTTGCCGAACAAAAAGATGTTCTCGCTAATCTGCTGAAGGCGGGAAAATTACCTGCGCCAAAAGCCGTGACTGAGGATGCGCCCGCGAAACGGACTAAAGCAGCGTAATAGCCACTTGCACTCCCGCCGTTTTGTACCATGCTTTTTCTTTAACCCCAATGTAACAATGGGTCTTAAGGAGAAAACAATGAATAAGCGTGGAGCGTTTTTCTGTCTGCTACTGTTGGCCGGGAGTGCATCAGTGCATGCGGTAAGTCAGGATCCGCATTCAAAGACGGTTAAATTTCCCAACTGTGAAAAGCTGGATGCGGATGGTATCGCGGCAAGCGTGAAACGTGACTATCAGCAAAACCGCATTGTCCGCTGGGCTGAAGATCGGCAGAAAATCGGCCAGGCCGATCCGGTGGTGTGGGTAGACAACAATGAAATCAAGGGTGAGAAAGGCAAGTGGAAAGTGCCGATCACTGTTCGGGGTAAGAGTGCAGATATCCACTATCTTGTGCAGGTTGATTGCGCCGCAGGCAGTGCCAGCTATCAGAGCCGGTAGTCGACAGTAATTTGCGCACTTTTTGGCGGCTTGACAATTTCTGACGTCCCTTCGCTTACTCTGAACTTATCGTTATCAGGTAACTGAAGGGATCATCCGTATGGCAAACTGGCTTAATCAGCTACAGTCTCTCCTGGCGCAAAATGGCGTCTCTTCCTCCTCCTCTGGTGCCCAGGGGCTGAACAAGCTCCTGGTACCCGGTGCGCTTGGCGGCCTTGCCGGTCTGCTGGTCGGTAATAAATCATCTCGTAAACTTCTCAGTAAATATGGATCTGGCGCGTTGTTAATGGGCGGCGGCGCAGTTGCCGGGACCGTGTTATGGAATAAATACAAAGATAAGATCCGCGAAGCGCATCAGGAAGAACCGCAGTACGGCAGGCAAAGCACACCGCTGGATAAGCGGACGGAGCGACTCATTCTGGCTCTGGTATTTGCCGCTAAGAGCGACGGGCATATTGACGACCGCGAGCGGGAGGCTATTGAGCTGCAGATGCGTGAAGCGGGTGTCGAAGAGCAGGGTAGAGCGCTGGTGGTACAAGCCATGGACCAGCCTCTTGATCCGCAGCGACTAGCACGTGATGTGCCGAATGAAGAAGAAGCCCTCGAGTTATACTTCCTCAGTTGTGCGGCTATCGATGTCGATCATTTTATGGAGCGTAGCTATCTTAGTGCCCTCGGTGATGCACTGAAAATACCTCAGGAGGTGCGTAACGGGGTGGAACAGGATCTTAAGCAGCAAAAACAGGCGCTTCCTGAGTAATTCGTGCGGAAAGTGCCGGCGTTTCGCTTGCATCGCTGGCGTCTTTTGCCACCCTTATAGGATGTAAAACGCAAAAGAACCGAGCTATGCCACCAAAAGCCAGACGTATACCGCACAACATGAACCTTCACGGCGACACGCGCACCGATGATTACTATTGGCTGCGCGATGACACGCGCTCAAATCCTGAGGTCCTTGATTACCTTCAACAGGAAAATAGCTACGGTCATCGGGTGATGGCCTCGCAGCAGGGGCTTCAGGATCGCATTTTGCAGGAAATTGTCGCGCGTATTCCGCAGCGTGAGGTTTCTGCTCCCTGGACCCGAAACGGCTATCGTTACCGGCATATTTACGAACCTGGTTGTGAATACGCTATCTATCAGCGTCAGTCGGTACTGCTTGCGGAATGGGATGAGTGGGAGCTACTGCTGGATGCTAATAAACGCGCGGCGCACAGCGAGTTTTACACGCTCGGTGGCATGGCGGTTTCTCCGGATAATACCATCATGGCGCTGGCGGAAGATTATTTATCGCGCCGTCAATACGGCCTGCGTCTGCGTAATCTGCAAACCGGTAACTGGTATCCGGAATTGCTGGATAACATCTCCCCCGATTTCGTCTGGGGCAACGATTCGCTGACGCTTTATTATGTGCGTAAACATCCGGTCACGCTGCTGCCGTACCAGGTCTGGCGACATATGGTCGGAACCTCATCGGCATCGGACGAACTGATTTACGAAGAGCACGATGAAACCTTTTACGTCGGCCTGCATAAAACCACCTCGCAGCATTTCATCGTGATTTATCTCTCCAGCGCCACCACCAGTGAGATTTTGCTGCTGGACGCGTCGCTGGCTGACGCGCAGCCTCAACCTTTTCTGCCGCGCCGCAAAGATCACGAATACAGCATCGATCATTATCAGCATAAATTTTATATTCGCTCGAACCGCGAGGGTAAAAACTTCGGTCTTTACCGCAGTCGCGTGCGTGATGAACGGCAATGGGAAGTGCTGATCCCGGCGCGGGAAGACATCATGCTGGAGGGATTTACCCTCTTTACCGACTGGCTGGTGGTGGAGGAGCGCCAGCGAGGGCTGACCAGCCTGCGGCAAATTAATCGTAAAACCCGGGAAGTGACCGGCATCGCCTTTGACGATCCGGCGTATGTCACCTGGCTGGCTTACAATCCGGAGCCGGAAACGTCACGTCTGCGCTATGGCTATTCATCAATGACCACGCCCGATACGCTGTTTGAACTGGATATGGATACTGGCGAACGTCAGGTATTGAAGCAATCAGAGGTGGCTGGTTTTGACAGTAGCCTCTATCGCAGCGAGCATTTGTGGATCACCGCGCGTGATGGCGTAGAAGTCCCTGTGTCGCTGGTTTATCACCGGCAGCATTTCCGCAAAGGTAAAAATCCGCTTCTGGTCTACGGCTACGGTTCGTATGGGACCAGTATGGATGCCGATTTCAGCAGTAGCCGCCTGAGCCTGCTTGATCGTGGTTTTGTTTTCGCTATTGCGCATGTACGCGGCGGCGGTGAACTGGGGCAGCAGTGGTACGAAGAAGGTAAATTCCTGAAAAAGAAAAATACCTTTAACGACTACCTTGATGTCTGCGATGCGTTGCTCAGACAGGGCTACGGCGACCCGACATACTGTTTTGGCATGGGGGGCAGTGCGGGCGGTATGCTGATGGGCGCGGCCATTAACCTGCGTCCGGACCTGTTTCGCGGGGTGATTGCTCAGGTGCCGTTTGTCGATGTAGTGACCACCATGCTGGATGAATCTATCCCGCTCACCACCGGTGAGTTTGAAGAGTGGGGCAACCCGAAAGACGAAACGTATTATCACTATATGAAAAGCTACAGCCCTTACGACAATGTCGACGTGAAGGCCTATCCGCATTTGCTGGTGACAACGGGGCTGCATGATTCACAGGTGCAGTACTGGGAACCGGCCAAGTGGGTGGCGCGGCTGCGCGAGTTGAAAACCGATGAAAATTTGCTGCTGCTATGTACTGATATGGACTCCGGGCACGGCGGCAAGTCCGGGCGCTTTAAGAGCTATGAGGGTGTCGCTATGGAGTACACGTTCCTCATCGCTCTCGCCCAGGGCACGCTGCCCGGAAAAGCAGAGCGTTAGGCTTTGTCGAGATAGTGCTTGAGCGTCAGGCGCATTTCCGGACTCATTCGGTCGAGATTATTGAACAGCCAGCGCAGATAGCCCGGATCGCGCTTGGCGACTTCAGCGACCGGTTTACCGCGATATTTTCCGAAGCTGAACGTTGAAATAAGCCCCGGACGCCCGGTCACTTCGACCATTTCTTCCGGCGTCCACCCCGAAGTGTTAATAATATCGATAAGCAACGCGGCTGTGATATAGCAATCATACAGCGCACGGTGGTGATGCAGTCCCGCCGGTGTCTGCACGCTCAGATTCCGCGATTTATACAGACCGATGTTGCTGTATTTAATCCCAGGCCACAGGCGACGCGCCATTTTCATAGTGCAAATCCACTCACCGTTCATCTCGGGTAATACCCGGCGATCAAAACTGGCGTTGTGCGCGACATACCACGTGCTACCCTGATAAAACGGCAGAACGTCTTCAATCCATGGCTTGTCGGCGACCATCGCTTCAGTGATCCGGTGGATAGCCATTGCCTGCGGGCTGATGGGGCGATCCGGGCGAACCAGATGGCTCATGGGATTGGTGATCTTTCCATCCACCACGTCCACCGAAGCGATTTCAACCACTCCTCCCTGCAAATCGCAGGTTTCGGTATCAATAACGCGCAGCATGGTTTACTCCTGAATTAGCATAAAAAATCGCGCTTATTTTGCTTTGGGTTCCCACGGCAAGCGAGACAAATTGACGGACGCAAGGCGGTGGGCGATCAGCCGTTCGCGAAACCAGTCGCGTAAATGTTCGGGCTGCTCTCGCTCCACCACTTCGGCAACGATCGGCATATTGTAGCGCTCTTTAAACGCCACGGAAGCGGCCGCCAGGTCAACGTTGATTTTATCCATTTCCTGCTGGGAAAGCTGGGCCAGATTGGTTTGCATCGGTCTCTCCTTTTTCAAACACGCAAAAGTTACTAAGACTGCCGCAGAATAACAAGCCTGCCGATGACTATTCTCGACTAAGGCATTATACAGCGTTATTCTTTGATGCAATTACATAACAAAAAGGAATGGCATAATGGCCTTTACCACCACTTCTGTGCGTAACACTGTGCTTATGCTGGCGATAGTATTAACATCACCTGCTGTTTTGGCTCATGCCCATCTTAAACATCAATATCCGGCTGCCGATGCGGAGGTTGCCGCAGCACCGCAGGCGCTGACGCTTAATTTCTCTGAAGGCGTGGAAGCCAGCTTCAGCGGCGTAACGTTAACCGGACCGGCGCAAGCGGTTATCGACACCGGTAAAGCAAAGCGTAATGAAAAAGATCAAACCCAGCTGATTGTTCCGCTGAATCAGCCGCTCAAACCGGGGCAGTATACCGTTGACTGGCATGTCGTGTCCGTCGACGGGCATAAGACGCAGGGGCAATATCACTTTAGCGTGAAATAAATGCTGGACCTGGCGTGGGTTGGGCTGCGTTTTTTACACTTTACGGCGCTGATGTTGGCGTCTGGCTGGGCGTTCTTCAGCGCGTGGCTGGCCCACGAGACAATCCGCCAGCGCCTCGCCCGCCGTTTTCGTTTACCGATCCGCCTTCTGCTTGCGTTTAACGCGATAACCGCGCTGCTGTTATTAATGGTGCAGGGAGGCATGATGGCCGGCGGCTGGCCGGATGTCTGGCGGCCCGACGTTTGGTGGGCGGTGATTGGCACCCGGTTTGGTAATATCTGGCTCTGGCAAATTGTGCTGAGCGGGGTAACGCTGGCAATTGCCGTAATGCGGCCCCGGCGCAAACTTGCTTTATTGTTAGTGCTGCTCTGCGCCCAGTTAATTCTGCAGGCAAGTACCGGCCACACGGCGATGCACAGCGGGGTGACCGGACTGCTGCATCGGGCAAATCATGCGCTGCATTTAGTGTGTGCCTCAGTCTGGCTCGGCGGGTTGTTGCCTTTTGTGTATTGCCTGCGCCTGGCGAACGGGCGTTGGCGGCAGCCCGCTATCTATACCATGATGCGCTTTTCGCGCTATGGGCATCTGGCGGTGGCGGGGGTGCTGCTTACCGGCGTTAACAACGCCTGGCTTGTGCAGGGTACGTTGCTAAGCGCGTCAGACTATGGTCGCGCAGTGTTGTTGAAATGTGCGCTTGTCGTGCTGATGGTGGCTATTGCGCTGGTGAACCGTTATGTTCTGGTACCCAGAATGAAGCGTGATAACGCGCGGGTACAGACTTTTTTTATTCGTATGACTCACGCTGAAATGGTCCTCGGCGCACTGGTGCTGGTTACCGTTAGCGTGTTCTCGACATGGGAACCTTTTTGAATAACCTGGCGAAAACTATGAAAAAAATTGTGATCTCTGCTGTTTTACTGGCGACGTCAGCCGCGGCGCTGGCTGCGCCCGGTCTGATTACCGTCAGCCGTTTTGATATAGGTAAAGATAAATGGGCGTTCGATCGTGAAGAAGTGATGCTGACGTGCCGACCTGGCAATGCGCTGGTCGTCATTAACCCTTCGACGCTGGTGCAATATCCGCTGAACGATGTTGCTGAGCAGCAGATCAAAGCCGGTAAGATGAGCGGGCAACCGTTAAGCGTGATTCAAATTGACGACCCGAAACATCCAGGGCAAAAAATGAGTCTGGCTCCGTTTATTGAACGAGCACAAAAACTCTGCCAGTAACGGGAAATATCTGCCTGATTTCCAGTAAAAAAACCGCATGCTTATCTTTATGAAAAGCTGCGGTTTTTTTCTTTTTTGACGCTGATGACAGGGGCTTTTTCTGGTCGTTTTTGCGGCAGACTGGAAAACCTGGCACGGTCAACTATTCTTATAAGGCATGGCGACTAAGCCTGCATTAATGCCAACTTTTAGCGCACGGCTCTATCCCAAGAGCCATTTCCCTGGACCGAATACAGGAATCGTATTCGGTCTCTTTTTATCTGGTTGAATACGCCGGGCTTTTTTGAACCGTCCCTCTAAATGCCCTGAAAATCGCCTGGATTTTCTGTATTCGGTGTAAACCATAGCATACTCGGCCCCACGTGCGTCTACTCTTTTTCGGCACATTAGCCATTTTTTATAGCCAGAAGGCAATGAGTATCTGCGCGCATAGCGGCGTTGAGCACACTATCAGAGAGGGCCAGTAAATGACCCGGAGTGAAAAGCGGGGAGGAAGAGACAATTAAAAGTCGCTATATTCCTGAGCCGGACGCCAGAAACCATCAATGAATTCTTCTACGGGATAGCACCCGCCGTGGCGCAGCCGCTGATCGTGCATTGCCACGATACATTGCTGCTCGGTATTGTAGACATCTACCACGATGTCATCACAGCCGCCATCCAGATAACAAATAAACAATACCAGTGCGTACATCCTGTCCTCAGGCCTGCAAAATATAAACTAAGTGTAGGGGATGAAACGATGCGGGGGAAAGGTCAGAGAATAAATAACCCGCCTCATGGACGGGTTCATTATGGGTCAGGCAAGACGCATTACCCATGAATCGGTCTGTTGATCATAATGCTCGCGATAAAGAACGGAATGCTCCCCGTCAAGAATAGCCGGAACGCTGGTATCGGCATCCCAGGCATCGAGCTGCATACATAAATCCGGGTCTGAGCTACAAGGGATCACTAACGTTCGCTCACCCTGGACATCCCCTTTCAGTTCAGCATCTTCAATCTCGAAGGCACCGATACGCACATTGGTTTTCGTCATATTGCTCTCCGTTGATCCGCTAAAAACGTGGTACGACCAGTTCTGCCGCCCATCTTTTAGCGTAGTCAACGGCACTAAAATAGCCAGTCAGAAGATGCTTAATCTCTGCGTCTCGTCACGAGCTGGCTGCAAACAATCGCCCGTCGCGCACCAGCTCACGAGGATAACTGTTTTTCAAACGCGACCCGATTTTTTTCGCCAGCCCCAGCGGGAAACCCTGAAATGTCACCAGCACATCGGCTGTGGTCGGGGAGTGCTGCGGATAAACATCCCGACCGCGATACCACTCTTCAGCTTCTGCTGCGGTGAGTTCAAACGGCATTTTTTCGCGGTCGGCGAGGGCAATAACCGCCTCATGCTGCCAGCGAAACCCTTTATTGTGAGTTTCGGCAAGCTTAAGACCGATGCGTGAAAAACGGACCTGACCCAACATGGATTCTACATCGACGGGGAAAAGCCAGATCTCTTTATCGCGTTGCCACAGTTTATGGCTGTTGCCCCAGTGAAGACCAACGCTGCTGGCGGCATCGATCGCCTGCGCGGCCTCGCGAGTTTTCATCGGTATAAAAGGGAATTTGCCTACTTTATACCCTGGCGCAGGCAGTGCCTCGATGGCGGCGGTTTTACGTAGCCGGGCGACAAAGAAGCCTTCACAGTCAAAAATTTGCGGGAAGACGTGCAGAAAACCTTCCGGGGTAAGTGCATCTGTGGCCTGAGGGAAAAGATCGCCCAGTGGGGCAACCTCGACGGCCTGTGGAAAGCGCGCCAGCAGCCACTGCACCACGTTTTCGTTCTCCTGCGGGTTCAGGGTGCAGGTGGAGTAAACCAGCGTGCCGCCGGGGCGCAGAGCATGAAACGCGCTTTCTATTAGCTCGCGCTGGGTGGCGGCGATATCGAGATTGCTGTCCGGGGACCAGTTTTTTAACGCATCCGGATCTTTGCGTACCACGCCTTCACCAGAGCAGGGTGCATCCAGCAGGATGGCATCAAAGGCTTCCGGCAGGGCGGCACCAAAGACGCGCCCGTCAAAATGGGTCAGGGCGACATTACTAATGCCGCAGCGGCTGAGGTTGGCATGCAGCACTTTCACCCGGCTGGCAGAAAACTCGTTTGCCAGAATGACGCCCTGATTGCTCATCCGGGCCGCGATCTGCGTAGTTTTAGAACCTGGTGCGGCGGCAACGTCCATGACGCGCATCGGTGCTGCGCCATCAGCAAAAAGGGCCGCGACAGGTAGCATTGAGCTGGCTTCCTGAATGTAAAACAGCCCGCTGAGATGCTCTGCCGTGCTGCCGAGGGGTAATGCGTCTTCATCCTCACGCTCGATCCAGAAACCTTCTGCGCACCAGGGAACCGGCGTTAGTTGCCAACTGTACGGCGCAACCAGCATCAGAAAATCTGCCACGGAAATTTTAAGCGTGTTTACCCGGATACTGCGGCGCAGGGGGCGCTGGCAGGCAGCTATAAAATCATCGAATGACAGATGCGCAGGCATGATCGCCCGCATTTGCGTCAGAAATTCATCAGGGAAGAAGACAGAATGGGTAGACACGGCGCACACCAGAGAAAAAAACGGGTGCGCAGTGTACCACATTTGCTCCGGCGCAGGTACGCCGGAGCAGGGACGGTTAACGCGGCAGGGCTGTTCCCCACTGATGCCACTCTTTCGGCTCGCTTTCCTGCAACAGGAAGTGTTTACCTTCCTGCGCTTTCGGCGACAGCGGCGTCCCCGGCGGGGTCGCAAAAGCAATACCGCCGCGAATGAACTGATTGAAGGTCCCGGTTTTCACCATGCCGCCGGTAATGCCGAAGTCCAGGGTGTAGCCGGAAGCCAGCCAGAAGACCGAATTATTGCGCACCAGATGCTGATAGCGTTTACTGATGCGCAGATTGATCATAATGCGGTCTGAAAGCGAGCCGAGGGTCATTCCGGTCACTGTACCGACTTCAATACCACGGAACAGCACCGGTGTACCGATATTCAGTGAACCCGCTTCCGGCGCTTCCACCACCAGACTCAGTCCATCAAGATAGCGTGAATCAGTGATCGTGGCTTCCTGAAGTTCAAACTCGCGGCGGGCATTGCCCTGACCCGGTTCAACGTTGATATAGGGCTGCAACAGGGTATCCAGATGCTCAACTCCGCCGGCAGAAATCTGCGGTGTCACCACCGAGAAGCGGGTGCCCGCCCTGGCGAAAGTTTGCATATATTCCGGATAGAGTACCGCTTTAGCCTGCACTTCATTGCGCGAGGTGATGAGGTTCAGCGTCTGAACCTGGCCAATATCAATACCTAAATAGCGGATTGGCATCCCGGCGGCCAGCTTACCGGCATCAAAGGCATGCAGCGTGATTTGTCCACCCACCGCGCGTGCTTCGTTCTCTGACGCGTAGAGAATACGTTTATCGCCTTTACGCAGCCCGCCGCCCGCGCCGCTCAGATTATCAAAGCTGATCGCTCCTTTAATGGCGCGAGAGAGCGGGGAAGCCTGAACCGTCAGGCCGCTGCCGTTGAGCTGCACTTTCGCGCCGCCTTCCGCCCAGAAGACGCTGTCTTTGGTGAGCAGGTTTTGATATTCCGGCTTCACGTGAAGTTCAATGTCAAAGGCGTTGGCGCGCGGACGCACGGTGATAACTTCGCCCACTTCAAATTTGCGATACAACACCACTGATCCGGGTTGCACGTCAGGTAACGTATTGGCGGTAAGGGTCAACGTCGTGGTTGGCAAATCGCTCAGGCTATTTTCCAGCGCTTTTTCCAGATTCGCGTACAGCGGATAGCTGGATTTCATTTCCCCTTTCTTGCCCGGCAAAATGCGCACGCCACCGCTGACCCACTCGCTGGCGCTGGCACCCAGAAATTCAACGCCGTCCAGGCCGACTTTGACATCAACGCGGCTGTTCACCACGAATTTGCTATCGCCGTGGACTAAATCGCGATACTGCGGATCGACCGCGACGGCAAACGAAACGCCTTTATCGGAAAGCTTGCGCTCAAGCACCTGACCAATCTGCACGCCGTGGAGGATCAGCGGCTGCCCGATATCGATACCATAACTTTCCGGCGCAGTCAGCGTCAGCGTCAGCACGTTAGGCTCTTGTAATAGCGTTTTGTTAGCCGGGAGCACCACAAAGTGATCGCGCGGTTTACCTTCGCCGGGCACCAGCTCAAAGGTGCTGCCGGTGAGCAGAGAACTGACGCTGGCGTTGTCCAGTGACAGCTTCGGACTGCGCAGTTCAATGCGCGTTTTTTCCCGCAGCAGATTGACTACGCTCGGATCAACGGTCATTTCACCGCTGACGGCACCACCGGGATCAAGCGTGATTTTACTCAGCTCGCCGACTTCCAGCCCCTGATACATCAGGCGAGTAGAACCCGCTTTCAGGCCACTACCGCTGGGCAGGTCGAGCTTGACCAGTACACCGCGTTGACTGTGCGCCAGATCTTCATACAGACCAAATTCATCGTTTTGCGTTGCCGGTTTGGAACCTTCCGGTGAGTCGAAGGCAATTGCCCCGTTGACCAGCGCCGCCAGGCTTTCAAGCTGAATGTTCGCGCCGCTAAAATCCACATCCGCTTTAACGCCCGATACGTTCCAGAAGCGACTGCCTTTTTTCACCAGATTAGTGAAACGCCGTTCAATCAGAACATCAACGGTCACGCCTTCTTTATTGGTATTGATGGCATAATCGTAGACCCGGCCCACCGGGATCTTACGGAAATAGACCAGCGAACCGCTGTTCAGTGAACCCAGATCCGGTGCGTGCAGATGAATCATTAGCTCACCGTTATTCAGGCGATATTTCGGCTGGGTATCCAGGGCGGTAAAATGGTCTTCCGGTTCACCTTTACCGGGCATCATACCGATGTAGTTACCGCCGACCAGCGCATCAAGCCCCGAGACGCCTGCCAGAGAGGCTTTCGGCGTAATTAGCCAGAACTGCGTTTCGCTACGCAGCGCATCTTTCATATCGCTTTTGATGCTGGCTTTGACTTCAATCTTTTTCAGATCGTCACTCAGGCGAATTTCCTGTACCGTACCGATTTCCACCCCCTGATAGCGCACTGGGGTTCGGCCAGCCACAATGCCGTCAGCGGACATAAAATCGATAGTGACCGTAGTGCCACGATCCTCATACGTGTTCCAGATTAACCAGCCAGCGATCAGCAATGCGATCACCGGTAGCAGCCAGAATGGCGAAATACGCCGTTTTGTTTTAATTCGCGCTTCAGTCGTCGAAGCGGGCGTTTCCTGACTCATGTGCATCCCAAAGTAAGCGGCTGTCCAGCCATTCAACAGCAAGAATAGTCAAAATTACCGCTGCGCCGAAATAAAACGCAGCTGGCCCCATGGTAAACGCGAGTAACTGGTCGCGGTTAATAAGCGACATCGTCAGCGAAATAACAAATAAATCCAGCATCGACCAACGGCCGATCCAAATCACCATGCGCAGAAGATTGATGCGTAGCCTCAGCCCATGCGCCCATTTAAAATGAATGCTAACGAGTAGTGTGAACAGCACAATGACCTTGGTAAAGGGCACCAGGATACTGGCGACAAACACCACGGCTGCGACGGCGACATTACTACTGGCAAGCGAAAGGATGCCTGAGAAAATCGTATCCTCCTGACGTCCGCCGTTAAGATAAATAACGGAGATAGGCAGCAGGTTAGCAGGCAGCAAAAAGATTAGCGAGGCGATTAACGCGGCCCAGCACTTTTGCAGGCTGTGACGGCGACGCAGGCGCAGTGGTATATGGCATCGCGGGCAACGGCCACGTTCGTCCGGCAGGCCGGTAAAATGACATCCCAGACACACGCGCAGATTTTCATGCGCGCGGATAGCCGGGCGCGTGGGGTAAAAACGCTCCCAAAGCTGCTCAATGTTGAGGTGAATTAGCGTCAAAATACTCAGTAGCATCAGTGAAATGAACGCCAGCAGGCCGATACCCGGTTGCAGAAAGGCGTAATCCTGGACTTTAATCGCCGCCACGCCAATGCCCACCAGATAGATATCCAGCATTACCCACTCTTTGAGTTTGTCCAGCATCAGCAGTACCGGGCGCAAATTCATCCCCAGTACGTTGCCCAGCCACAGATAAGCGATAGCGCAGACCAGCACCAACGGCGCGGCAACGGTGCAAAATAGCACCATCGCCGCCGTGATAGGATCGCCCATCTCCTTCATCTGCCAGATCCCCTGAAGCACGTTGGCGTCAATACGAATGCCCAGCAGATAGACCCGTAGTAGCGGTTCGCTCCAGGCAAAGGGCATGAGCAGCAGCATGGCAATCGCCATCGCCCCCAGGCGGGTGAGTGACCAGTCGCGGCCGTCGCGGATCTTCGCTTCACACTGCGGACAGTACGCGCTCTGGTGCGATTTCATCACCGGCAACATAAAAAGCGTATCGCATTGCGGGCAACGTTGATAATGTGCGCGAGGCAGCGGATCGCTAACCGAATGTACGATAATTTTTTTTGTCGGTGTAATCGTGTTTGCTTTAAGTGCCATTTAGTGAGAACAGGAATGAATATATGAAACTATATTAACTCATGAATGGGATTCACCTTGAGCATAAACGCATTTAATGCTTATTTTATAGGGCAAAGAGTCGGGCGAAGAACCGACATCCGGATGAATACAAATGGTTGGATAATGAACAAAACAGAATTTTACGCGGATCTGAACCGTGATTTAAAGGCATTAATGGCAGGTGAAACCAGTTTTCTGGCGATTCTTTCCAATACCAGCGCGCTGCTTTTTGAGCGCCTGGAAGGGGTAAACTGGGCCGGATTTTATTTGCTGGAAGGGGAAACCCTGGTCTTAGGGCCTTTCCAGGGCAAAATTGCCTGTGTGCGTATTCCGGTGGGACGGGGCGTGTGTGGCACCGCCGTTGCTGAAAACCGCATCCAGCGGGTTGAAGATGTCCACGCCTTTGCCGGCCACATCGCGTGCGATTCCGCCAGCAATGCTGAAATTGTCCTGCCGCTGACGGTAGAAAATCAGATTATTGGCGTTCTGGATATCGACAGCACCGTCTTCTCGCGCTTCACCGCCGAGGATGAACAGGGGCTGAGCGAACTGGTCGGGCATCTTGAGAAGCTGCTTGCTGCCAGTGATTATCAAAAATTCTTTGCCCTCAAAGCAGGATAATCAACGGATAACGTAGCAATTACCGATAGCGTCATTATAATGACGCCTGTTCATGCCTGCGGGCTTGTTGGCTACGTCCGTTGTAATCAGGAAATTTCATGGAAAATCAACCTAAGTTGAATAGCAGTAAAGAAGTTATCGCTTTTCTGGCCGAACGTTTTCCTCAGTGCTTCAGTGCTGAAGGGGAAGCGCGTCCGCTTAAAATCGGCATTTTTCAGGATCTGGTCTCCCGCGTTGAAGGTGAAATGAGCCTCAGCAAGACCCAGCTCCGTTCTGCCCTGCGTCTGTACACCTCAAGCTGGCGCTATCTGTACGGCATTAAAGCTGGCGCGACGCGTGTCGATCTCGACGGCAACGCCTGCGGCGAACTTGAAGAGCAGCACGTGCTTCACGCTCGTCAACAGCTGGAAGAAGCCAAAGCACGCGTGCAGGCCCAGCGTGCTGAGCAGCAGGCGAAGAAACGTGAAGCCGCAGGTGAAGGCCAGCAGGCTACCGATGCACCGCGTCGCGAGCGTAAGCCACGTCCTCAGGTGCGCCGCAAAGAAGAGGGTGAGCGCAAACCTCGCGCCGCCAAACCTGCTCCTAAAGCGCAGCCTGTGGCTCGTGAAGAAAAACTCACTCCAGTTTCAGATCTGTCTACGTTGTCCGTAGGCCAGTCGCTGAAGGTGAAGGCAGGGAATAACGCCATGGATGCCACCATCCTGGAAATCACCAAAGATGGCGTTCGAGTACAGCTGACGTCTGGTATGTCAATGATTGTACGCGCAGAACACCTGGTGTTCTGAAACGGAGGCCAGGCCTGGCATGAACACATTTTTTAAGCTCACTGCAATCGCAGGCATGTTTTTAGCGGCAGGCCATGCTTTTGCGGTGGACGAGATCACCCGTGCCGATCAAATTCCGGTTCTTAAGGAAGAAGTTCAGCACTCCACGGTAAGTGAGCGCGTCACCTCGCGCTTTACGCGCTCGCATTATCGCCAGTTCGATCTGGATAAGGCTTTTTCCGCCAAAATCTTCGATCGCTATCTGAACCTGCTCGACTACAGCCATAACGTCCTGTTAGCCAGCGACGTAGAAAAGTTTGCCGATAAAAAAACGACCCTCGGCGACGAACTGCGTTCCGGTAAACTGGACGTTTTTTACGCGCTATACAATCTTGGGCAACAGCGACGTTTCGAACGTTATCAGTACGCATTAAAAGTGCTGGAACGTCCGATGGATTTTACCGGCAACGATACGTTTAACCTTGATCGTAGCAAGTCCCCATGGCCGAAAGATGAAGCCGAACTGAACGCCCTGTGGGATGGTAAAGTTAAGTATGACGAGCTGAGCCTGAAGCTGACCGGCAAGACGGATAAAGAGATCCGCGAGACGCTGAACCGTCGCTATAAATTCGCGATCCGTCGTCTGGCGCAATCCAATAGCGAAGATGTTTTCTCACTGGCGATGACCGCGTTTGCCCATGAGATTGATCCGCACACTAACTATTTGTCACCGCGTAATACCGAACAGTTCAATACCGAAATGAGCTTGTCGCTCGAAGGGATTGGCGCGGTATTGCAGATGGATGATGATTACACCGTGATCAATTCGATGGTCGCGGGTGGCCCGGCGGCGAAGAGTAAAGCTATTGCTGTCGGCGATCGCATTGTCGGTGTGGGACAGGTCGGACAGAGCATGGTCGATGTTATCGGCTGGCGTCTGGATGACGTGGTGGCGCTGATCAAAGGGCCAAAGGGCAGCAAGGTTCGCCTCGAAGTATTGCCTGCCGGTAAAGGGACCAAAACGCGCATTGTCACCCTGACTCGTGAACGCATTCGTCTCGAAGACCGCGCGGTCAAGATGTCGGTGAAAAACGTCGGTAAAGAGAAAGTCGGCGTGCTGGATATTCCGGGCTTCTATGTCGGCCTGACGGATGACGTCAAGGTTCAACTGCAGAAGCTGGAAAAACAGAACGTCAGCAGTGTGATCATCGATCTGCGTACTAACGGCGGCGGGGCGTTGACCGAGGCGGTATCGCTCTCCGGTCTGTTTATTCCATCCGGCCCGGTGGTGCAGGTGCGTGACAACAACGGTAAGGTGCGTGAAGACAGTGACACCGACGGCGTGGTCTATTACAAAGGTCCGCTGGTGGTAATGGTCGATCGCTTCAGCGCCTCGGCGTCTGAAATCTTTGCCGCCGCGATGCAGGACTATGGCCGGGCATTGATTGTTGGCGAGCCAACTTTTGGTAAAGGCACCGTTCAACAGTACCGCTCCCTGAACCGTATTTACGATCAGATGCTGCGTCCTGAATGGCCCGCGCTGGGTTCCGTGCAGTACACCATCCAGAAGTTCTACCGCGTGAACGGCGGCAGTACCCAACGTAAAGGTGTCACGCCGGATATTCTCATGCCGACCGGCACGGAAGAGACGGAAACCGGTGAGAAGTTTGAAGATAATGCGCTTCCGTGGGACAGCATTAACGCGGCCACCTTCGTGAAGTCAGGCGATCTCACGCCATTTGGTCCTGAATTGCTGAAAGATCACAATGCGCGTATCGCTGAGGATCACGAGTTCCAGTACATCATCAAAGACATCGCGCGTTTTAATGCGCTGAAGGATAAGCGGAACTCGGTTTCTCTGAACTACGCCCAGCGTGAAAAAGAGAATGCCGAAGATGATGCCACCCGTCTGGCGCGGATTAACGATCGCTTCAAACGCGAAGGTAAACCGCTGCTGAAGAAACTCGACGATCTGCCGAAGGATTATCAGGAGCCGGATCCGTATCTTGATGAGACGGTGCATATCGCGCTCGATCTCGCCCATCTGGAAAAAGAGCAGCCTGCGGCCCAACCCGCGAAAAGCAAATAACGATAAGCACCGAACAATTTACGTTCGGTGCTTTCTTTTTGCCATAGGGTAAGATATTTAAGATCCCCTTTCAAATTATCAGGAACGTTGCTTTGTCCTCACCTCTGGCTTCATTTTTTTAGTGATTTTAATTTTTACTGTTAACCAAACGACGATACAGTTCAAAAAATAACAGAAAGCAAAACTACCATATCCATAAATCTCATTCCAGTTTTCTTCTGGAATAAAGCGGATCTTTTCGGTAAACCAATTAAAGAGAAATAACTCCGGAGAGAACATGTATAGCAAAAAAAGTAATATTAAAAAAGTTATAAAGCTGTAGGTCCAGAATAAAACAAAATGAAAGGGTTTCATTTAATACACCTGTATGGTACCAAAAGCGGTAAATGAACTGATCCGCATTGTTGTCGTGGATAACAGAGCTCTATAAAGTGTCATATAGTCATCAACGTTGGGCAAGGTAATGCAGCCATTGCTGATACCTCTCCAGCCTGCCGGATGAAGCCTGAAGTTTCCTCGCTCGGTATTTTTGTAGAATGTAATATCATCAATTTTATTGTCATCTCTGTAGAGCGCGAACCATACCGTATGATCTGAACCCGATGCCATAGATTTTGCAAACGTTTTAAGCCGGGAGCCAAATGGCCCAGGTTCGCGTGAAACAATATAGTAGCGTCCTGGTGGCAACGGACCAACGTTTTTAATACTTGCAGCATCCGGATTGTTTCTGTTTGGACCAGCGTTTCCTGAATAAGCCAAAAAAAATCCTAATCCGGGGCAGCTTAATGTGGACATTTTTCCACCATTAAGGCGAAATGTGCAACTTATCAATTGGTATTCCTCTAAATTAAAGATATCATGATAATGGACTCTTTCCTGAATAACCGCTATAGAAACTAAAGAACTATTAATGAATTATTGTGTATCTATAATGTTCAATGTAGTTAGGCAGAATGTGTTATTTAAAATACATATATTACCCAAATATATGTATTCCCATCTTTATATGTGCATGCCTAATTAATAAAAAATTTAACTCAACAATCAAAAATGCTGCAAGACGGACAACGTCATACCGCAGAATGATGCCTGGCGGCGCTGCGCTTGCACAGGCCTGGAGATTGCGAATAGAGCGTTAACATTGGTGACTTTCGTAGGCCGAGGAAGGCATAGCTGTTACCCAGCAAAACAGCATCCAGAATAGCAAAACCAGGTTCGTCACCAATCTAAGGCACAAGAAATTGTGCCTGTTTTTTTACATATCTTGCCTGACGTAAGAAATCCCCTTCAAAGTGTAAAGTTGCGTGATTCTCGTGACTTAGCGTTGTGCTTTGCTTGAAAATAGCCGTAATACCCATACGATATGGGTATCGCATAGTGCGTTTTGTTAAACTGAGGTTAAAAAATATTATGATGCGAATCGCGCTTTTCCTGATGACCAACCTGGCAGTGATGGTTGTGTTTGGGCTGGTGCTAAGCCTGACGGGAATTCAGTCGAGCAGTATGACCGGCCTGTTAATCATGGCGCTGCTGTTTGGTTTTGGTGGTTCGATCGTTTCGCTGCTGATGTCGAAATGGATGGCCCTCAAATCCGTCGGGGGTGAAGTCATTGAGCAGCCACGCAACGAAACTGAGCGCTGGCTGATGAAGACCGTTTCAAGTCAGGCAAACCAGGCCGGTATCGCTATGCCGCAGGTAGCGGTCTACCATGCGCCGGATATTAACGCCTTTGCCACCGGTGCGCGTCGTGACGCCTCGCTGGTGGCGGTCAGTACCGGATTGTTGCAGAACATGAGCCGCGACGAAGCGGAAGCCGTCATCGCCCATGAAATCAGCCACATTGCTAACGGTGATATGGTGACGATGACCCTGATTCAGGGGGTAGTGAATACCTTCGTGATCTTTATCTCCCGTATCCTCGCCCAGATTGCAGCCGGTTTCCTCGGTGGCAACCGCGATGAAGGCGAAGGGAACAACGGCAATCCGCTGATCTACTTCGCAGTGGCAATGGTGCTGGAATTGTTGTTCGGTATTCTCGCCAGCCTGATCACGATGTGGTTCTCGCGCCACCGTGAGTTTCATGCTGATGCCGGATCGGCGCGTCTGGTGGGACGTGAAAAAATGATTGCTGCCTTGCAGCGGCTGAAAACCAGCTATGAGCCGCAGGAAGCGAGCAGCATGATGGCGTTCTGTATCAACGGCAAATCCAAATCGTTGAGCGAATTGTTTATGACGCACCCGCCCCTGGATAAACGAATTGAAGCGCTGCGTAACGGCGAATATCTGAAGTAATTTTTCCAATGGTAAAGCCTGGCCGTAACAACACGGCCAGGCTTTTTTATGCCTGCGCCCGTGGCTGGGTAATGCGTAAACCGCTGACGATGGCAGCCACCGTTGCCAGGGTTCCGGCCAGCAGCAGCGAAGTATGCGTACCAGCGTTGCCGGACAAATTAAACATTAACGCAACCAGCGCGGCACCGATGCTCTGTCCCAGCAGGCGTGCCGTACCTAACATTCCGCTGGCACCACCGCTGCGCTGACGCGGGGCGGCAGAGACAATGGTGTGGTTGTTAGGCGACTGGAACAGGCCAAAACCGGCACCGCACAGGATCATCGGCCAGATGATATTCCAGTCAGAGGGTGAGGAAGGCAATAGTGCCAGACCAAACAACCCGCAGGCCATCACGATCAGACCCAGCGCCCCGAGCAAACCCGCGTGGACTTTTTCAATGAGATAGCCAGCCAGCGGCGCCATTACCATCGTTGCCAGCGGCCACGGCGTCAGCAGCAGCCCGGTTTCCACTTCGCTGCGGCCCAAAATGGATTGCAGGAAAAAAGGCAGAGAAACCAGGGCCAGCATTTGCGCGCAGAACGAGCAAATAGAGGTGCAAATGGACAAGGAAAAAATCGGAATGCGCAGCAGATCGATTGGCAGCAGTGGCACCGGCAGATGAAGCTGTCGACGGACAAAGAAAAAGCCCGCGACCAGCATCACCGCGACCTCAACCATGATCAGTTCTTTCGACTGCCCCTGTGCAAAGCCGCTCAGGGCAGCGATCAACAAGCCAAACGTCAGGGCGTTCATCACCGCGCTCGGTAAGTCAAAACGCGGGGTGCTGCTACGTGCGCTATTGGGTGGCAAAAAACGCAGGGCCAGCAGCAGGGAAATCACGCCGAGCGGGACATTGATTAAAAATAACCACTTCCAGGACGCGACGGAGAGAATACCTGCGGCGATGGTCGGGCTGGCGGCTGACGATACGGCGACCACAAAAGAGTTAATCCCCATACCGCGCCCCAACTGATGCGGAGGGTAAATAAGGCGGATCAGGGCGGTATTAACACTCATCAACGCCGCGCCGCCAAAACCCTGCGCAACACGGGCCAGCGTCAACGTTAACAGCGAGTCAGACAGCGCACACGCCAGTGACGAAAAGGTGAAAATTACCAGCCCGATTTTATAAATACGCCGGTAGCCGAACATATCGCCAAGAAATGCCAGTGATAATAGCGAGACAACAATCGCAATTTGATAGGCATTGACTATCCAGATAGAGGCGGCGGGTGACGCATTGAGATCGCCTGCGATGGTGGGCAGCGCCACGTTGGCGATGGCACCATCCAGCACGGCCATGGCGATGCCGAGAATAATGGTGACAATTGCCCCGTAGCGTTGAGCAACGGGCAGACCCTCAGAAAAGGTTTTATCCATAGTGTAAAACGATAAGGTGAGAAAATTATTATTCAGGACATAATTTTAGCACTGATAATTCAACGTTAGTTCGCAGAATTGTAAGGAAGTAGCCGAACAACCGTTGCGGCCAGTGGTGCACGAATTTATAATAAAAACTCGTTCTGATTTTTATAAAACAAACCCCAGAGGTGATAAATGGCACTCGCAGATTTGGACAAGCAGCCAGATTCTGTCTCTTCAGTATTGAAGGTTTTTGGCATCCTGCAGGCGCTTGGTGAAGAGCGTGAAATTGGCATTACCGAGCTGTCGCAGCGCGTCATGATGTCGAAAAGCACCGTTTATCGCTTTTTACAAACCATGAAATCACTGGGATATGTCGCTCAGGAAGGGGAGTCCGAGAAATACTCGCTGACCCTAAAACTTTTCGAACTGGGCGCACGCGCGCTGCAAAACGTCGATTTAATTCGCAGTGCGGATATCCAGATGCGCGAACTGTCGCGTCTGACGAAAGAGACCATTCATCTTGGCGCGCTGGATGAGGACAGTATTGTCTACATTCATAAAATCGACTCCATGTACAACCTGCGTATGTATTCACGCATTGGCCGTCGCAACCCGCTCTACAGCACCGCGATAGGCAAAGTGCTGCTGGCGTGGCGCGATCGTGATGAAGTCGTGCAGATCCTGGAAGGTGTTGAGTATAAACGCAGCACCGAACGCACGATCACCAGCACGGAAGCGTTGCTGCCGATGCTCGACCAGGTGAGAGAGCAGGGCTTTGGTGAAGATAACGAAGAGCAGGAAGAAGGGCTGCGCTGCATTGGGGTACCGGTCTTCGACCGTTTTGGCGTGGTGATTGCCGGTTTGAGTATCTCGTTTCCGACGCTGCGTTTCTCTGAAGAACGTCTGCACGAGTATGTGGCCATGCTGCACATGGCGGCACGGAAGATTTCAGAACAAATGGGCTACAACGCCTATCCATTCTGATGCCCGTCACGCCGCCAGTGGCGGCGTGACGCAGGTGAAAATTACTGCGCTATTACCGTCTCACTTTTACGTAGCAGCGGACAATGCGTCATCCCGATAATGCCGCTATCCGAGTGAACGTACTGGGCGGTGCTGGTGCCGCGGGCGGTTAAATACTGACACTGCAGACCCATCCCCGCCGCGTTAACGTTGCTGCCAATTAACACGCCGTAACCGCTGAGCAGTAAACCAATCCACACCAGCGCCAGTAACAGGATAATGCGTATGATAAGCCGCATGAGGACTCCTTTTGTACTTTTCTCGTTGACGCCAGCTTACCGGTCTGGTTTCCTGGTGCAAGACGATAATTCTTTAAAGAAGGTGATACACATGCAGTTAACGCCCTGTTTAAGATATGCATGTTAACCTGGTCGCCTGGAGTGATGATCTGGAGTCAGGAGTGAAAAAATTTAGGTGGGTGCTGCTGGTAGGGGCAATCGTTCTCGGTTTGCTCATCTGGACCCAGTTGCTCAATATTCTGTGCGATCAGGACGTACAGTTTTTCAGCGGCATTTGTGCGGTAAACAAATTCATTCCCTGGTAAGCATTTTTTTCATCAGTGATTTCCTTCCCCGCCGCGAGTGGTAAGATAGCGTGTTTCCTTTGAGGTGGTGAAATGAATGATTTAATGAGTACCGGGGCGCTTAATCTGGCCTCACTGGTGGTTTCTCTGGTCATACTTGCTGTCGGTCTGGTGCTGTGGTTTTTTGTTAACCGGGCAAGTTCTCGTACCAGCGAGCAAATAGAGCTGCTGGAAGCACTACTCGATCAGCAAAAACGGCAGAATGCGTTGCTACGCCGTCTTTGTGAAGCTAACGAACCTGAAAAGCCTGAAGCCGTTGCGCAGCCTGAAAAGCCTGAAGCGGCAGAGGAGGATTTCATTCGTCTGGTCGCAGAGCGATAAGCCGCACTCTCCGGCAGCGATGCGTTATCGTTGCCGGTCCCCCTGCACGCTATCGGTGCAAATAGCCTGTCTCTGCTGCGGATAAACCTGCCAATTAAAACGACATTATAATCCCTGCTCTGCCGGGGCTGTATAAACCTAAAATCCTGGTGCCATTATCTCTTTAAGAAAGAGCTTATCTTCATCGAAACGTTTTTATTGCCTTCCAATGATGCAATACTTTCCGCGCTTCATTATTTTGGTGCACACTATAAATGTATTTAATTAACATTACGCATTGATTAAATTTTCGCTATTGTGGCTAACAAGTATGCCAGCGCTATTTGCTGTCTATGACTTTTTACGCATAACTATGCACAAAATCATCTAAGTTGCTGATAAACGTTGTAAGAGGCAATGGCGGCCTTTACCGTTGGAATTTAGTGTACTACCGTGCAAAACCCCGCTCCGCCTTCTTCGGCGTGCCGCCAGAAGGAGAGGGTAGTACAACGCTGGCTACCCAAAAAAGCGCATAAAATGCGGGTTGGTGAAAAAAGAACTAATAAATATGTGCGATGGATCGATACCCGTTTAAAAATGGCTTGCCATAATTTACGTTGTATGTGATAACACCTTCAGGTTAAACGAGGTACAGTTCTGTTTATGTGTGGCATTTTCAGTAAAGAAGTCCTGAGTAAACACCTTGCGTTGAATACCGCTTCTCTGCCGAACCTTTTATTAGTGCCTCATGCAGTAATGTAATGTCTCAGGTTTATCCATGTTAGAGCCTCCGGGCGAAGAAAACTCTCTAAGGAATTTTGCAAATGGCGAAGATCAAAGGTCAAGTTAAGTGGTTCAACGAATCTAAAGGTTTTGGTTTCATTACGCCTGCTGACGGCAGCAAAGACGTGTTTGTACACTTCTCTGCCATCCAGGGTAACGGCTTCAAAACTCTGGCTGAAGGCCAGAACGTTGAGTTCGAAATTCAGGACGGTCAGAAAGGCCCGGCTGCTGTAAACGTAACCGCAATCTGAATTTAAAACCACTGATCTTGTCGCGCGCAGGCGCATCACTATCAGCTTTAAAGCCTCGCCAGCGCGGGGCTTTTTTACGACATTTTTTCAAAGTGTTACAGTACGCCTCTCCTCGTCGTGGTTTGTTGCAAAACGACATCATAATTCTCACCGCTGACCCAGCGTACAAGGTATTCTCCTGCCCGATCATAGCCTTGTAATGAACGAATGGAGTCAGCGTGCAGAATAAAAGCATTAATTCGGGTAATCATTTCACTGCACTGCGTTTTGGCCTGGTGTGCGTTGCGATTTTAGGCTGTCTGACCGTTCTGCTGGTGCGTGTCGGCTGGTTGCAAATCGTAGAGCCGGATAAACTGGTTCAGCAAGAAGATATGCGTTCGCTGCGTGAAATTCCGTCAGCGGCACCGCGCGGAATGATTGAAGATCGTAATGGAAGGCCGCTGGCCGTCAGCGTCCCGGTCAGTGCCATCTGGGCCGATCCCTTTACGCTACTGCAAAAAGGCGGTCCGGGAACGGATGCACGCTGGCAGGCGCTGGCAAACCTGTTACACATGCCCTTAGATACGCTTGCACAGCGTATCAATGAACATCCGCGCTCGCGTTTCCTTTACCTGGCACGTCAGGTCGATCCGCAGCAGGCAAAATGGGTTGGCAAACTGAATCTGCCGGGCATTAATCTGCGCGATGAATCCCGACGCTTTTATCCTGCGGGTCACGTGGCGGCGAATCTGATTGGGTTTACCAACATTGATGGTCAGGGCATTGAAGGTGTGGAAAAAAGCTTTAACGCTCAGCTAACGGGCAAGGCGGGCGCACGGCTGGTGCGCCGCGATCGTCACGGGCAGGTGATTGAAAATCTTACCGACGTCACGCCGGTGCCGGCTCACAATATTCAGCTCAGCATTGATGAACGTCTGCAAACGGTGACAGAGGATGCGCTTGATAATGCCGTCCGGTGGAATAAGGCGCAGTCGGGGGCGGCGGTATTAATTAAGATTGATACCGGGGAGATCCTCTCAATGGCGAGCTACCCGGACTTTAATCCGAATAACCGGGAAAATGCGACGCTGGATGATTTTCGCAACCGGGCGATTAGCGATACCTTTGAGCCTGGCTCGACGGTAAAACCGCTGGTGATCATGACCGCACTTCAGCAGGGAATTGTGCAACCCGACAGCGTGGTAGATACCCATCCTTATACCCTGGACGGTCATCGCATTCGTGACGTGGGCTACTACCCGGAACTGACATTGACCGGTATTTTGCAAAAATCGAGTGATACCGGCGTTTCCCGGCTTTCGCTGGCCATGCCCGTACAGCATCTGCTGGATACGTATAAGGGCTTTGGCTTTGGTGAACCGACAGGGCTTGGCCTGACAGGGGAAAGCAGCGGGCTGCTGCCACAGCGTCGATACTGGGGTTTACTCGACCGGGCGACCTTTTCATTTGGTTACGGCCTGATGGTGACGCCGCTACAACTGGCGCATGTTTATGCGACCATTGGCAGTTTCGGTCTTGAGAAGCCGTTATCGATCACCCGTATCGATCCGCCGGTAATCGGCAAGCGGGTGATGCCGGAAGCAATTGTCCATCAGGTTGAGCACATGATGGAAAGCGTGGCGCTGCCTGGTGGAGGCGGGATCAAAGCGGCGGTGCGTGACTATCGCGTGGCGGTGAAGACCGGGACGGCGAAAAAAATTGGTGATGACGGCAAGTACGTTGATAAATACGTCGCGTACACGGCGGGCGTTGCGCCTGCCAGCCACCCTCGCTATGCGCTGGTGGTAGTGATTAACGATCCACAAAATGGCAAATATTATGGCGGGGCCGTGTCCGCACCCGTTTTCAGTCAGATTATGGGTGATGTATTGCGTCTGGAAAACGTGATGCCGGATGGCATGCCTGCCGATTCAAAAAATCTTCTGGTGATGCATACCTCGCCAGCGGAGACTCCCACACTGTAATGATTTCCTCACGGGGCGATAAGCGTTACACTTTCGCCCTTCAATTTTTCCCGGAGTCGTTATGTCCTACAGTTGCCCGCTTTGCCATGCCCCCCTGACCCGGCATGAAAACAGCTATCTTTGCCCGCAGCGGCATCAGTTTGACCGGGCAAAAGAGGGATACGTTAACCTGCTGCCGGTACAGCATAAACGTTCACGCGATCCGGGTGACAGTGCGGATATGATGCAGGCGCGCCGCACCTTCCTGGATGCCGGGCACTACCAGCCGCTACGCGATGCGCTGGTGGAAAAGCTGCGCGTACTGGAACCGGCAGCGCTGCTGGATATCGGTTGTGGCGAAGGCTATTACACCCATGCGTTTGCCAATATTGCCGGCGAAACGTGGGGGCTGGACGTGGCAAAAGCGGCGATCCGTCCGGCGGCAAAACGCTATCCGCAGGTGAATTTTTGCGTCGCATCCAGCCAGCGACTGCCGTTTACCGCGCAGAGTATGGATGTCATTATTCGTATTTATGCGCCATGTAATCCGCAGGAGCTGGCGCGGGTGGTTAAGCCGGGCGGCTGGGTGATAACGGTAACGCCGGGACCGCGACATCTTATGGAATTAAAGGGGCTGATTTACGATCAGGTCCATCTGCATGAACTGTCGAATGAGCAGCTTGCCGGGTTTGTGCTGCGTCAGCATGACACGCTGGGTTATGACATGACGCTCAATGGCGCTGAAGCGGTGGCACTGCTGCAAATGACACCTTTCGCGTGGCGGGCAAAGCCGCAGGTGTGGGAAACGTTAAAGGCGCAGTCGGCGTTTCGCTGCCAGACGGATTTCAGCATCCATTGCTGGCAGCGGGAGAGTTACCCGGCGTAATGGCTCCAGAGGATCTGGATGCCGATACCAATCAGCACAATACCTCCGAGAATTTCAGCCCGTTTGCCCAGTAGCGGGCCAATAAAGCGACCGATCATCATACCGGTAGTGGACATAACCAGCGTTGCACAGCCAATCGCCAGCGCGGTAGCGATAATGTTGACCTGCAGGAACGCCAAACCTACGCCGATGGCCATCGCATCCAGACTGGTGGCAATGGCGGTGGTCACCAGCAGCCAGAAACCGTGACGGTGCGGCGGGGCTTCCTCTTCCTCATTCCCGCGAAAGCCTTCAAATACCATACGGCAGCCTAAAAACAGCAGCAGGAAAAAGGCGATCCAGTGATTCCACTCCAGCACAAACTGGGTCGCCAGCATACCCAGCGCCCAGCCAATCAGCGGCGTCAGCGTTTCAACGGCACCAAAGATAAGGCCAGTTCGCAGAGCTTCAGAAAATTTAGGTTTATGGAGGGTGGCACCTTTTCCGATAGAGGCAGCGAAAGCATCCATCGACATGCCGAGGGCAAGAAGAACGGTAGCGGATAAATTCATAAAAGCGTCCTGACCGGGATCCATTAAACACACCACCACCCCCAGCAAACAGCGGTTGATGCGCCTATGGTCTCGCCTGAACGCAGTGTTGCGAACCGTACGCGCCACGTTTTTCAACGAGTATGTTGACACGTACATTTCCGGGAATATGGAAATCGGCTACTCCCCAATGACGGGCGCAACCTTAACATATTTAATTAATATCAGACAATAACAAAGAATGATTATTTCGCTATCTAGTTGATAACGATTTTCATTTAGTTTTATGGGTAAATAAAACGTTAATAAATATAAGCGTATTACACAGGTAATATAGCCGTGGCTATATTCAGGAACATCAGCGTGAAGAAAATATAGCAGCGGCTATAAATATAACCTGTTAATTTGTAACGAGTAATTTATATATTTTTTCCAGATCGTCTATATTTCGTACCCTTACCAGCAGGCGGCGTTGCTCCAGCTGGATCACCAGCACACCATCCTCGGATAAATTCATCTCTTTAATGCGGTTATATTCTATCCATGCATTGGTAAAGAAAAAGCCCGCTTTTTTGAAAATGACTTTCGGCATGCGGATCCAGAACAGATACAGACCCATTAATGCCAGCGCACTTAATAACCATGTGGTTATAATTGCGCCATGTGCATTCACGTTGTTGTAGATAAGGATGACAATTAAACCGACAAAAATAATACCGTCGATGCGGCTACGGCGCAGCAGCGGCACGGCGAGGAGGGTGGGGCCGTTGCGGCGAGGCATGATGAACTGATCGTAGAGGGCAAATCCCAGCAGCAGGGCGATAAACACGACCAGCACGATATCGGTCAGGGTCATTTATTTTCCTCAAAAAAAAGCCGGGGCAGTGCCCCGGCTGCTTAATACTTAATTACAGACCCAGCAGGCCAACAGCATAACCGGCGATACCGATAACGAAGAAGCCAACGATGATCCACAGCGGATTGACTTTCTTACGCAGCAGCCACATACAGGCAAAGGTCAACAGCAGAGGCACCAGACCTGGCATCAGCTGATCAAGGATTGTCTGTACCGTGGTAACGTTCTCTTTACCAGTCTGGTCCGTGATCCGCGATACCACGAGCGGAATATTCACGTGTGTCCACTTGTTAACCAGTGCCCCCATAACAAACAGGCCGAGGATTGACGCCCCCTCAGTCAGTTTCTGCAGGAAGCCGCCGCCCATATCCTTAACGATATCGATACCTTTACGGTAGCCATAAGCTACGCCGTAATAACGGGTCGCTAAACGTACCACGTTAAACAGAATGAAGAACAGCAATGGCCCAAGCAGGCTACCGCTCATCGCGATACCCGCACCCAGCGCGGCAAACACCGGACGAACGGTACCCCAGAAGATCGGGTCGCCTACGCCTGCCAGCGGCCCCATCAGACCGACTTTGATACCGTTGATGGCACCATCGTCGATCTCTGCGCCATTAGCACGCTGCTCTTCCATCGCCAGCGTTACGCCCAGCACCGGAGCAGCAACGTAAGGATGGGTGTTAAAGAATTCCAGGTGACGTTTGATAGCCTGTTTACGTGCATCGTTGTTTTCCGGATACAGGCGTTTGATGGCCGGTACCATGGAGAAACAGAAGCCCAGCGCCTGCATACGTTCGAAGTTCCATGAACCCTGGAACAGGTTAGAACGAAGGAACACGCCACGAATATCACCCGGAGTCAGTTTTTTCTCGGTGGTAGTTTTAGTGATATCAACCATTTCGCTCACCTGTTAGTCCAGTTCATTATCAAGATCGTTTGCACCAGCCGCCTGAACCGGGGCTGCTGCGGAACGGTTGTATTTCGGGCTGAGCTGGATGTACAGCACTGCCATCACCGCGCCGATAACACCAAGCGCAACCAGGTTAAAGTTGGTAAAGGCCGCAGTGACAAAGCCCAGATAGAAGAACGGCATCAGGTAGCCTGCGCGCATCATGTTGATGACCATCGCATAACCAACGACCACGATCATACCACCGGCGATGTTCAGACCGCTGGTGACCACTTCTGGAATGGCGTTCAGCATGTTCTGGACTTCACTGGTCCCGACAGAAACCGCTACGATAACCGCCGGGATGGCGATACGCATCGCCTGCAGGAACAGGGAAGAAACGTGGATCCAGGAGAGTGCCGTCAGGTTGCCGTTTTCCGCCGCCTTATCTGCAGCGTGCTGGAATGCAACGGTGATGGTACGAACGATAATAGTCAGAACCTGGCCTGCCGCCGCCAGCGGGATGGCCAGCGCGATACCCGCACCGATACCCTGATGACCAGCAATAACCAGAATGGTCGAAATGATAGACGCCAGCGCCGCATCAGGTGCAACCGCAGCACCGATGTTCATCCAGCCCAGGGCGATCATTTCCAGCGTACCACCGATAATAATACCGGTTTTCATATCACCAAGAACGATACCGACGAGAGTACAGGCGACCAGCGGACGGTGGAACTGAAACTCATCGAGTATCGACTCCATACCCGCGATACACGCTACGATAAACACCAGCACAATCTGAAGAAGGGTAATCTCCATTGTACTTCTCCTATAAACGTAAGACTAAAATATGAAAATTGAATGATAACCAGCGCGACGAATTACTTACCGATTTTGCCGATCAGCTCCATCATTTTCAGTTTCGGATCGTTGGAGACCTTACGGACTTCCAGCTCAATGCCACGTTCGTTAAGTTTTTTGAACGCGTCGATGTCTTTTTCATCGACCGAAACGGCGTTATTGACCTGTGTTTTGCCCTGGCGGAATGCCATGCCGCCGATGTTCACGGAGGTAATTTTTACGCCACCTTCCACCAGACGTTCAACGTCGGTTGGATTGGTAAACAGCAGCATAACGCGCTCGCCCGCATATTTCGGGTTGTTGTAAACGCGGATCATTTTATCAACGTCAACCACGTGCGCCGTTACGCCCGGAGGCGCAACCTGAGTTAACAGGGTTTTACGCACGGTATCTGCCGCGACTTCGTCACTGACGACGATGATGCGACGGACGTTGGTTTCTTTCGTCCAGCGGGTAGCAACCTGACCGTGAATCAAGCGGTCATCGATACGTGCAAGACCAATGACCATATAGTCATTTGCACCCATCGGTTTGACCGGTGCAGCGGCGCGTGGCGCAGCAGCGACAGGGGCTGGCGCGGCACTCTCAACCGGTTTCGCTTTCAGCGCTTTCACGCCTTCACGACCCGTTTCGACCGCCAGGGCAACCAGTTCATCAAACGTCGGGTTATCATCACGACCCATTAACGTCTCGACCAGCATCGGAATATTGACGCCAGCGATGACCTCATAGTGCTCTTTATCGACGACAATGCGGCTGGCAGCGTTGAACGGGCTGCCTCCCCATGTATCGACGAGAAATAGCACGCCGTTAGCGGTATCGAGTTTCGCTAACTGAGCATTATATTTTTCAATCAGTGTTTCTGCATTTTCGCCTGGCACAAAGTCAATCCAGCCGACGTTTTCCTGCTCCCCCAACAACATTTCTGCTGTCTTAAGCAGCTGTTCTGCAGCCCAACCATGTGTACCAATTACAATAGCAATCGTCACTTGCTACCTCCTTTATTATCGTTAATACATCGACTATAAGATGCATTGCGAATCGTCGTCAGAAACCGAATCGATTCAGATCTCTGCTCTGGCCCTAAAATGGTTACTACAGTGAATTATTTTAGTTAGTAAAAAAATAAATAATGTGATGAAGATCCGTAATTTAAATTTGTAGGGAGATTAATTTCGCAGCGCAAAAAATCGCACAGATTGCAAAGACAGGTAAATCTTTGCCAAATGTTATTTCTGTCTGTTATGTTTACCTTTCGTTTAACATAGCAGGAGAACAGGGCAGCCGCCCGTCATATGGACCGTCACCGACGTCTCTTTACATTCACGCACGCTCGTGCCACCTGTCACCCGTTCACTATTCCTTTCGTCTTTGTCACGCCTGAAATAACCCCGGCGCTGACCAAACTCGTCGCCAGCAGGAGCAGATCATGGAATTGCTAATGGACCCCTCAATCTGGGTCGGGCTACTCACGCTTGTCGTCCTTGAGATCGTTCTTGGCATTGATAACCTGGTCTTTATTGCCATCCTCGCGGACAAATTGCCGCCTAAACAGCGCGATAAGGCCCGTTTAATCGGTCTGTCGCTGGCGCTGATCATGCGACTGGGGCTGCTGTCGGTTATCTCGTGGATGGTGACACTCACTAAACCGCTTTTCAGCGTCTGGGACTACGCCTTCTCTGGCCGCGATTTAATTATGCTGCTGGGTGGACTGTTCCTGCTGTTTAAAGCGACGACGGAACTTCATGAGCGGCTGGAAAATCGCCAGCATGACGGCGGGCATGGTAAAGGTTACGCGAGTTTCTGGGTGGTGGTCTTACAGATCGTCGTCCTGGATGCGGTGTTCTCCCTCGATGCGGTGATCACCGCGGTAGGGATGGTCAATCATCTGCCGGTGATGATGGCGGCGGTGGTGATCGCGATGTCGGTCATGCTGCTGGCGTCGAAGCCGTTGACCCACTTTGTTAACCAGCACCCGACCGTGGTGGTGCTGTGCCTGAGTTTCCTGTTGATGATCGGCCTGAGTCTGGTGGCCGAAGGGTTTGGCTTCCATATTCCGAAAGGCTATCTGTACGCGGCGATTGGCTTCTCGATTATCATCGAATTTTTCAACCAGGTGGCGCGACGTAATTTTATCCGTCATCAGTCAACGCTGCCGCTGCGCGCCCGTACCGCCGACGCCATCCTGCGTCTGATGGGCGGACGCAAACGTAACGGGACGCAAAGCGAGTCGGACAGCCATACCCATGTTCCGATCCCGGAAGGAGCTTTTGCTGACGAAGAACGTTACATGATCAATGGCGTTCTGACGCTGGCTTCCCGCTCTCTGCGCAGCATTATGACCCCGCGCGGAGACATTAGCTGGGTTGATGCCAACCTGAGCGCTGAGGCCATCCGTCAACAGCTCCTTTCCTCACCGCATAGCCTGTTTCCGGTGTGCCGGGGCGAGCTGGATGAGGTCATTGGTATCGTGCGGGCAAAAGAGCTGCTGGTGGCGCTGGAAGCGGGTGAAGATGTCGCAGCGATGGCGTCTGCCTCTCCGGCTATCGTGGTTCCGGAAACGCTGGATCCTATCAACCTGTTAGGCGTTCTGCGCCGTGCGCGCGGTAGTTTTGTGATGGTGACCAACGAGTTTGGCGTGGTGCAGGGGCTGGTCACACCGCTGGATGTACTGGAAGCCATTGCCGGTGAGTTCCCGGATGCGGATGAAACTCCAGAAATTATTGGTGATGGTGAGGGCTGGCTGGTGAAAGGCGGAACCGATCTTCACGCGCTGCAACATGCGCTGGAACTGGATAACCTGGTTAACGATGAAGACGATATCGCCACGGTCGCCGGTCTGGTGATCGCGGTTAATGGTCATATTCCCGCCGTGGGCGAGGTGGTTGAACTGGCTCCCCTGCGGATCACTATTGTTAAAGCCAATGATTATCGCGTTGACCTGGTTCGCGTTGTTAAAGAACCTTCGGAACACGACGAAGAAGAGTGATCTTTAACGTAGCGGCATAATTGGATTTGGATGACGATCGTGCTGCGCTGGCGGAAAAGACCTTTCCGCCAGCCATTTTGGAAACTCGGCAAGTGGCATGGGTCGGGCATACAGATAGCCCTGCAACAGGAGTACGTTTTTCTGACGCAAATATGTCGCCTGCTGTTCCGTTTCTACCCCTTCCGCTACCAGTTCAATACGCAACCGTTGCCCAAGGGCAATAATAATATCCGTCACCGTCGAATTAACCGCATCGGTACCAATCGCACCGGTGAAAGATTTATCTATTTTCAGCACGTCGGGACGCAGTTTTTCCAGCCACGACAGAGAACTATTGCCGGTGCCGAAATCATCAATCGCCAGTTTAACGCCCTTATGGTGCAGCTCACGCACGAGACGATAATCCACATCGTCCAGCGCGGCACGCTCGGTTAATTCCACCACCAGTTGTTGTGACGGATGCGCGCTAAACCAGTAGTGATTCAAATCTTTCAGCAGGATCCCGCGGCGCAGATGACCGGCGGCCACATTAATACCAATATGAAACTCCGCCGGGAAAACAGCCAGATTACGCACGGTTTCAGCAATGACATACCGTGTCAGGGGAATAATTAAATTATGATCTTCAGCAATCGGAATAAAAACGTCCGGTGAAATCCAGCCCTGGCGAGGATTGTTCCAGCGCAGCAAAATTTCCACGCCGGTGCATTGATCATTTCTGGTATTCAGTAGCGGCTGGCAAAAAACCTCAAATTCTCGGGCGGCAATCCCCAGATTAATTTCCCAGGTAAAACTCATCCGTCCCGCCGTAGCAAGCCAGGCGATCCACGCCAGCAGGCTGCTGAGGATCAGTGCCAGCGGAAGCTGACTGGGCAAATCGCGTAGCGCCAGCGCGGTGGCACCGGGTGTGCTGACGTTGATGGTAAACGGGAAATGGGCCGACGCCAGACGGTAAAAGGGATGATCCGGATCTTCCGGCAACCGATCGACCACGCCGAGGCCCTCTATATAGTGACGGTCACCTAACGTCAGGCTTAAGGCCGAGATGAGCGGGGCGCGCGGACTCAGGATCAGACTGCTCAGCAGCTCAATGTTAATACTTTCCATCACGCCGTCTTCGCCATCAGCCGAGACCGGATACCATTGCAGCATGATCGGCGAGCCTTTCAACAAGGACTGATCGGTTGAGAGCAGTAATCGCGCCTCGCTGGCAGGCAGGGCGGGCTGTAGCTGATTAACCGGCGTATCGCGGCTGCCGAAAATACTGGAACAATACAGGATGCCGGATTTTACCAGCGCAATAGAGCGCACGGTTTGCAGTACCGCTGCTTTTTTGCGGATTAGAGGCTGCGCGTCATCACAGGGCAACCCCACCAGATGCACGATTTCTTCCCGGCCATCTTCGAGTGGCAACAGGATTTTATCAAGTGTCGATACGGCTTGCGTCGCCGCTTCGTGGATCCGTTCCTGATTTAGGCTACGCTGCGAAATAAATCGTATCCCTAACGTCAGGCTAAGCGTAACCAGCGCTACTATCGCACTAACGATAATACGTTTACGCTGATAATTAACGATAATCCGCTGCGCTGTCTGCATAGTTGATTTAATGGTTCTCGCGAAACTGGCGAAGGTGCCAGCGGTACCTTAAATAAAATTGTAGTGCGGAAAGGCTAATGCGACGAGAAAATAGGTTGCCCACCAGTAAGAGGTGGGCAAAGGAAGGTTTTAATCACACTGGACTTTGATCGCCAGGCCACCGCGCGACGTTTCGCGGTATTTGGCGTTCATATCTTTACCCGTTTCGTACATCGTCTCGATGACCTTATCGAGCGAAACGCGCGGCTCGCTGGTGCGGCGCATGGCCATCCTTGCTGAGTTAATCGCCTTAACCGAGGCGATAGCATTACGCTCAATGCACGGTACCTGAACCTGGCCAGCAACCGGATCGCAGGTTAAGCCAAGGTTATGCTCCATGCCAATCTCTGCTGCAACGCAGACCTGCTCAGGACTTGCGCCCAGCAGTTCCGCCAGACCCGCCGCGGCCATCGAGCAGGCGACGCCCACTTCGCCCTGACAACCCACTTCAGCACCGGAAATAGAGGCATTCATTTTATATAGCGCGCCGATGGCACCAGCGGCAAGGAAGTAGCGAATATAGATCTCCGGGCTGACCGACTCAATAAAATGATCGTAATACGCCAGTACCGCGGGCACGATACCGCAGGCCCCGTTAGTCGGCGCAGTGACCACGCGTCCGCCTGCGGCATTTTCTTCATTCACTGCCAGCGCAAACATGTTTACCCAGTCAATAACGATCATCGGATCGTTAGACAGCTTGTCGCTGGACACCAGCATCCGGCGCAGGGCAGGCGCGCGACGCGGCACGCGCAGCGGACCCGGCAGTACGCCTTCGGTATTCAGACCGCGATCGATACAGGCGCGCATCGTCTGCCAGACGTCGGCGAAATAGTCTTCGATCTCTTTTTTACTGTGCAGCGCCAGTTCGTTCTGCATCACCATACCGGACAGCGACAGGCCGGTTTCTTTACAGTAGCCCAGCATCTCTTTCGCCGACTTGAAGGGATACGGTACGCTAACCTCGCTGCTGGCATCCTGACCGAAATGCTCTTCATCAACGATAAAACCACCACCGATGGAATAATAGGTTTTGCTATAAATGACTTTATCGCCGTTCCACGCGTGAATTTGCATGCCGTTCTCATGCAGCGACAAGTTTTCGCTGCGAAAATGCATCCCGTCATTAGCGGGGAAATCCACCTCATGCGCCCCGTGCGCCAGCAGCAGGCGACCGCGCGTTTCGACATCGCGAATAAACGCCGGAATACTGTCAATATCAACGGTGGCAGGCAAATTACCCGCCAGTCCCATAATAATGGCGACATCAGTGTGGTGACCTTTACCGGTCAACGACAGTGAACCGTAGACATCGACGGTCAGGCGAGTGACGCTTGTCAGCAGATCTTTTTCGACCAGATCATCGACGAACTGTTTACCGGCCTTCATTGGCCCTACAGTGTGGGAAGATGAGGGACCAATCCCCACCTTAAACATGTCGAATAGACTAATCACGGTATGTACTCCTGACAGGGTTACTGATTCTCAGTAACGATGTAAAAATTGGGCTTAGTGTAAGAGGGAACGGCAATTTCAGCCCGACTATTCACATGAATTAAACTAATGAGTAACCACTGATTTACTAATGAGTACCGCCCCCGCCATTACAACTATAGTCAGGGTTTGAGTCCCACTTGTAGCGCCAGCTCACGAATAATGCCTGCGGTCATGCCCCAGACAAAATAGTGCTGATACCAGGAGAGCCAGACGCGATGCGAATTACCGCGTCGGTGAATATCGAGAGGATGATAGCGGCCCAGACGCAGGGCTTCTGCCAGCGGCATTTCAAACACGGCGGCAACCTCGTCTTCACTCGCGTGCCACGGCAGGTCGGGCGGAATAATGCCGACCACCGGCGTGACCTGAAACCCGGTAACGCTATCGACGGGCGGTAACACCCCGATCACCTCGACCACATCAGGTGGAATGGCGACTTCCTCCTGCGCTTCGCGCAGCGCGGCAGCAATCAGCGAGGCATCGCTGGCATCCACCGCGCCGCCGGGAAAAGCCACCTGTCCGGCATGTTTGCGCAGGTGAGGGGAACGCTGCGTCAATAATAGTCCCGGCTGCTCCCGGCGAACAACCGGGATCAACACCGCCGCCTGACGGCTGTTAAGCGTGCCGCGACCGGGCTGAGGGCGTAAGAGCTGAAAGCGCGACAGAAAATCATCAAGCGTCAGATTGGGAACATCCACGGATCACTTCTCCAGTTGCTGCAGGATACGATTTACTTTATCAAAGGTTTCCTGGTATTCGGCGTCCTCCTGACTATCCGCCACAATACCACCGCCTGCGGAACAGTATAGCTGGCCGTTATGCGCTGTCAGGGTACGGATAGTAATGCTGGTATCCATATTGCCGCACAGACTTAGATAGCCGATGCTGCCGCACCAGGCATTGCGCCGGTGTGGCTCCAGCTCGTCGATGATCTCCATCGCCCGTACTTTCGGTGCGCCGGTAATCGATCCGCCGGGAAATGCAGCACGCAGCAGATCGCTGGCGTGTAAATGTTCTGGCAGTGTCGCGGTAACGGTACTGACGAGATGATGCACCGCCGGGAATGGTTCAACCACGAACAGTTCAGGGACCTTTACCGTGCCGGGAACGGCGACGCGTCCGATATCATTACGCATCAGGTCGACAATCATCAGGTTTTCGGCGCGATCTTTCGGTGAACGTGCCAGCCGTGCCGCCTGTTGCGCATCTTCATCGGCGCTATTCAGACGAGGCAGGGTACCCTTGATGGGCCGGGTCTGGACATGGCCTTCACGCAACTGGATAAAGCGCTCCGGCGACAGGCTGAGAATTGCGCCCTGCTCAAGGCGTAAAAAGGCGCTGAAAGGCGCTTTATTGGCGGCATTGAGCTGGCGAAACATCGCCCATTCATCACCTTCGTAACCCGCCTGAAAACGCTGCGCCAGATTCACCTGATAGCAGTCACCGCTGTGCAGGTATTCCTGTACCTGGCGGAACTTCTCCCCGTACTGGGCGCCGGTCATATTCGACCGCCAGCCAGAGGTCAGTCGGAAATCCGCCGGTTCCGGTAAGCGTCTGTCTGCCAGCCAGGCCAGCCGCTGATTGACATCACCATGGCTGAGCAGCGTGACCCGCAGGCGCTGATGGTCAACAATCAATGCCCAGTCATAAATCCCCACCGCCATATCCGGCAGCGGAATATCGGCTTCAGCCTTTGTTGGCAGCGTCTCGAAACGTCGTCCTAAATCGTAGCCAAATAACCCCAGCGCGCCGCCCTGAAAAGGCAGATCGTCCTGCGGCGCAGGCTGCCAATGCAGCGCGTCGAGCACGTTTTGCAGCAGGGTTAACGGATTGTCCTGTGAACGGCGTTCTTCTCTGCCGCTGGCTGTTGTGGTGGTATCGCCTTGCGTAATTAGCGTTGTGTGTGGATCGGCGACCAGAATATCAAACCGGCTGTGCGGATGATCGGCATGGCCTGAATGCAGCAGCATCGCCCACGGCAGATGGCTAATCGCGGAGAAATAACGTTCGGCGGCGTCCGGACGCCACGGTAAAGCGATAACGGTGGGAGAATGCGTGTTCATGGTATCTGACTCTTTGCTGTCCTGCTGGCTATGCGCCGGGCAGCATGAAATAATAAGCGCCAATAATGTAGCAGGAGTATGTCATGTTTGCAGGTTTACCTTCGCTCAGCCATGAGCAGCAGCAAAAAGCGGTCGAGCGTATCCAGGAACTGATGGCGCAGGGCATGAGCAGCGGTCAGGCCATTTCACAGGTGGCGAACGAACTGCGTGCAACGCACACCGGCGAGCGGATCGTCGCGCGCTTTGAGGATGAAGACGAGTAACTCGCTGAGGAGGCGTATGTCTGCCGCTGCTTTGCCCGATGCCATTCGCGCGTTTCTTGATGCTGCCGTGACCCCCGGCGAGATGACGCTGCCTTTTCATTACTCAACGCCTGAGCGTTGGGCGGAGCAGCAGCGTGGTTTTCGCGTGCACGGCATTACGGGAGAGGACCTGACCGCCAGCCGCGCGGGAGAGTGGCAGCCCGGATGGTATGTCATCGCGCTTAACGGTTTTGACGATCCTTTTTTTATCGATTTCAGTGAGTCCGCTCAGGGCTTCCCGGTGTATTATGCGCCACACGGCGCGGGTCGCTGGAATGCTGAACGCATTGCGCCGACGCTTGCCAGTTTCAGCGAGCGGCTGCTGGCCCTGCGCGAGGCGGCCGACGATGACGCCGCGTTTCTGAATTACCTCAACACATTCCCCGAAGCTCAGTCGCCGTTCTGGTCCGACGTCCGCAGCGAAAGGCTGGCGCGTGAAGAGGAAGAGGATCACTCCGCGGCACCCGATCCAGCGGCGTGGCAGCAGGGGCGTCTCGTTATCACTGCGCCAGGCCCGCAAAAACTTAAGGTTATTCATCTCCTGCGCAAAACGCTGAACCTTTCCCTCTCTGAGGTGATGGCGTTTGTCGCCCAACCGCCAATCGTTGCCGGAGAGGATTTTCATATCCGCCTGCGCCCGCTGGAAGAGGCGCTCATCGCGCTCGGCGCGAGTGTGGAATTTCAGCCCGACGGTCCGCGCCTGAAAACCTTTCAGCTGGATACCTTCTTCACTCTCGAAGAACTGATCGACTGTGTTAAAGCCGGGCAGGAAACGGACATTGACTACGATATTTATTCTGCCAGCGACGAGCCTTTTCAGGCGGGCGAGCAGGTTTTTACTGCCGTTCCTGAAACGGGCGAGGACGATCCGCTGCCCTTTCAGGTTAACGGCGTTACGCTGCATTATGCCTATGCCGGAGATCAGTTTCGCAGCGTGGTGGAATTAGCCGTCGAGCAGAAGCCGGAAGTCAGTGCAGATGAAATCATCAGGGCGCTGAACCACTATAGTGAATATGATGATTTTCTGGATATGGAGTAAAGGTTGTTCCGGTTTATGAGTTCGCTGTCATAGCAGCGAATGCCGCTATGACAGAAATAACATTACACCGCCGCAATAATCTTAATCTCAACTTTATACTGCGGCTTCATCAGCGTCGCCTGTACGGTACAGCGCACCGGGGCATGGCCTGCCACTACCCATGCGTCCCACGCTTTATTCATCGCCGCGAAATCTTCGGCATTCGCGAGAAAAATCGTAGCATCCAGAATTTTAGTCTTATCGCTGCCTTGCTTCACCAGCATGGCATCAATCTGCGCCAGCGTGTTAGCCGTTTGCTCGAAGGCATCGGCATCAAGATTTTCCGGTACGCCAGTGTAGTACAGCGTCTGATTGTGGATAACGACATCAGACCAGCGGGCTTCGGCGTCGATACGGGTAATGGTCATGGGATTTTCCTTTTTAAATTCTCATAGATAGTGCTTAAGACTGCCATATTGTCTGCGTTTCGTCATCTCTTCGGCTGGCTAAAGCGGCTGTGCCCTGACATAATCACTGGCGATTTAACCAGGGGGTAGCGTGACGGACGATTTTGCAACAGACGGCCAGTTAGCCAAAGCCATACCGGGCTTTAAGCCACGAGAACCACAGCGCCAGATGGCGGTGGCGGTGACGGAGGCGATTGAGAAAACGCAGCCGCTGGTGGTGGAGGCGGGGACCGGGACCGGGAAAACCTACGCTTATCTTGCGCCTGCCTTGCGGGCGGGGAAAAAAGTCATCATCTCCACCGGCTCAAAAGCGTTGCAGGATCAGCTCTACAGTCGCGATCTGCCTACCGTTTCGAAAGCGCTGGAATTTACCGGCAGGCTGGCGCTGCTGAAAGGGCGCTCTAACTATTTGTGTCTTGAACGTCTGGAGCAGCAGGCGCTGGCGGGCGGTGACCTGCCGGTACAGACGCTCAGCGACGTGATCCTCCTGCGCTCGTGGGCTAACAATACCATTGACGGCGATATCAGCACCTGCGCCAGCGTGGCGGAAGATTCTCAGGCCTGGCCTCTGGTCACCAGCACCAACGACAACTGTCTGGGCAGCGACTGCCCGCTCTATAAAGACTGTTTTGTGGTGAAGGCGCGTAAAAAAGCGATGGATGCTGATGTGGTGGTGGTGAACCACCATCTTTTCCTCGCCGATATGGTAGTTAAAGACAGCGGCTTCGGTGAATTGATCCCCGAGGCAGATGTGATGATCTTCGACGAAGCCCATCAGCTTCCGGAAATCGCCAGTCAGTATTTTGGTCAGTCGCTCTCCAGCCGTCAGCTATTGGATCTGGCGAAGGACATCAGCATTGCCTACCGGACCGAGGTTAAAGATACCCAACAGCTGCAAAAATGCGCCGACCGGCTGGCGCAAAGCGCGCAGGATTTTCGTCTGCAACTGGGCGAGCCGGGCTATCGCGGCAACCTGCGCGAGCTTTTAGCGGATGCCAATATCCAGCGTGCGCTACTACTACTCGATGATGCGCTCGAACTGTGTTACGACGTGGCGAAACTCTCGCTGGGCCGCTCGGCATTGCTGGATGCCGCCTTTGAACGCGCCACGCTGTATCGCGCCCGGTTAAAACGTCTGAAAGAGATTAATCAGCCAGGCTATAGCTACTGGTATGAATGTAACTCGCGCCATTTTACCCTCGCGCTCACCCCGCTGACGGTGGCAGACAAATTTAAAGAAGTGATGGCGCAAAAGCCCGGCAGCTGGATTTTTACCTCCGCCACGCTGTCGGTAAACGACGACCTCCACCATTTCACTTCCCGGCTCGGCATTGATGAGGCCCACTCGCTGCTGCTGCCAAGCCCGTTTGACTACGCGAATCAGGCTCTGCTGTGCGTACCGCGTAACTTGCCCACTGCCAATCAGCCCGGGGCAGCTCGTCAACTGGCGGCGATGCTCAAACCGATGATTGAAGCCAACAACGGCCGCTGCTTTATGCTCTGTACCTCCCACGCCATGATGCGCGATCTGGCCGAGCAGTTCCGCGCCACCATGACGCTGCCGGTTTTGCTGCAGGGGGAAACCAGCAAGGGGCAACTTTTGCAGCAGTTCGTCAGCGCCGGAAACGCGCTGCTGGTAGCCACCAGCAGTTTCTGGGAAGGCGTGGACGTGCGCGGCGACACGCTGTCGCTGGTGATTATCGACAAACTGCCGTTCACCTCACCGGAAGATCCGCTGTTAAAAGCGCGAATGGAAGATTGCCGTCTGCGCGGTGGCGATCCGTTTGATGAGGTCCAGCTTCCGGATGCGGTAATCACCCTCAAGCAGGGCGTGGGTCGTCTGATACGCGACGTCGACGATCGCGGCGTGCTGGTGATCTGTGATAACCGTCTGGTGATGCGTCCCTACGGCGCGGTTTTTCTCGCCAGTCTGCCGCCGACGCCGCGCACCCGCGATATTAGCCGCGCGGTGCGTTTTCTGGCCGTTCCACCAGCGCGGTAATTCACGCGCGGCTGTGATAAAATAAGCCCAATTTATTGATCTGGAGTGTAAGACGCGATCCCCATGCGAATTCTGGCTATTGATACCGCCACCGAGGCTTGTTCCGTTGCCCTGTGGAATGACGGTAAAACCGGTGCTCATTTTGAACTGTGTCCGCGAGAACATACCCAACGTATTTTGCCTTTAGTGCAGCAGCAACTGAACGACGGCGGCGTCGCGCTGGCGGATCTCGACGCGCTGGCGTTTGGGCGCGGACCAGGTAGCTTTACCGGCGTGCGTATTGGCATCGGCATCGCTCAGGGGCTGGCGCTGGGTGCCGACCTGCCGATGATTGGCGTCTCGACGTTAATGACGATGGCGCAGGGAGCCTGGCGCAAAACCGGGGCTACTCGCGTGCTGGCAGCCATTGATGCCCGCATGGGCGAGGTCTACTGGGCAGAGTATCAACGCGATGAAGAGGGTGTCTGGCACGGCGAAGAGACCGAATCCGTTCTCAAACCAGACGCGGTTAACGCGCGGTTGAAAAACCTGAGCGGTAACTGGGCTACCGTAGGCACTGGCTGGCCTGCATGGCCTGCATGGCCTGATTTAGCTCAGGGCTGCGGGCTGACGCTGGCCGATGGTGAGATCCTGCTGCCGGCTGCCGAAGATATGTTGCCGCTGGCCTGTCAGCGACTGGCTCGTCAGCAAACCGTCGCAGTTGAGGCGGCGGAACCGATCTATTTACGTAATGAAGTCGCATGGAAGAAACTTCCTGGCCGGGAATGAATCTCAGTATCAGAGACTCATTAAAAGAGGTTGTATCATGGCGGTTCAAAAACAGATTGTACGCTGGATAGCCGCGGGTGCGCTGGCCATGGCATTAAGCGGATGTGTCACCATTCCTGACGCCATTAAAGGCTCCAGTCCCACTCCACAGCAGGATCTGGTTCGGGTAATGAATGCGCCACAGCTTTACGTGGGCCAGGAGGCACGCTTCGGCGGGAAAGTGGTCGGTATTGAAAACCTGCAGGGCAAGACCCGGCTGGAAATTGCGACGGTTTCACTGGATGACGGCGCGCGTCCGGTGCTGGGTGAGCCTTCTCGTGGTCGTATTTACGCGGATGTCAGCGGCTTTCTCGACCCGGTCGATTTCCGCAACCAGCTTGTTACCGTCGTAGGACCGATTACCGGCACGGCAGAAGGCAAGGTCGGCAACACGCCTTACAAATTTATGGTGATGCAGGTTAACGGATACAAACGCTGGCGAGTGACGCAGCAGGTTATGTTGCCACCGCAGCCGATCGATCCCTGGTTCTGGGGACCGGGGCCGCATCCGTGGGGGTGGGGCTATGGCGGCTGGTATAACCCTGGCCCTGCGCAGGTACAGAGCGTAGTTACCGAGTAACTCCCTGTAATATAAAGCAAAGAAGCAGCGGCCGGTCCGCTGCTTCTTTATGCTTAAGCTGAACAATAAAAATAAATAGTGACGTGCTTCGCAACCTGAATTCTGGTTGATTAATAAACTGGTACGCTGAGTTAATATAATGTTAACGGCTTGTTTATTATCTGGGGTTGTGATGACGACAAATTCTGGTTTTAGAGGTGATGCATTGAAAAAGGTTTGGCTAAACCGTTATCCCGCGGACGTCCCTGCGGAGATCAATCCTGACCGTTATCATTCCCTGATTGAACTGTTTGAACATTCAGCGAACCGTTACGCTGACCAGCCCGCCTTCGTTAACATGGGGGAGGTGATGACCTTCCGCAAGATGGAGGAGCGTAGCCGGGCATTTGCCGCCTGGCTACAGCAAGGACTGGGGATGAAAAAGGGCGACCGCGTTGCGCTGATGATGCCCAACCTGCTGCAATATCCGGTGGCGCTGTTCGGCATTTTACGTGCCGGAATGACGGTGGTGAACGTTAACCCGCTGTATACGCCACGCGAGCTTGAGCATCAGCTTAATGACAGCGGCGCAACGGCGATTGTTATCGTCTCAAACTTTGCGCATACCCTGGAAAAAGTGGTTGATAAAACCCAGGTTAAACATGTCATTCTGACCCGCATGGGCGACCAGCTTTCTGCCACCAAAGGCACGCTGGTGAACTTTGTCGTCAAATACGTCAAGCGGCTGGTGCCGAAATATCACCTGCCGGATGCGATTTCATTTCGCAGCGCCCTGCACAACGGTTACCGGATGCAGTACGTTAAGCCGGAAATAGTGCCCGAGGATCTGGCCTTCCTGCAATATACCGGCGGCACGACCGGCGTGGCGAAAGGTGCGATGCTGACCCACAGGAATATGCTGGCGAACCTGGAGCAGGTCAACGCAACCTACGGGCCGCTTCTGCATCGCGGTAGCGAGCTGGTGATCACCGCGCTGCCGCTGTACCACATTTTCGCCCTGACCATGAACTGCCTGCTGTTTATTGAACTGGGCGGACAAAACGTGTTGATCACCAACCCGCGTGACATTCCGGGGCTGGTGAAAGAGCTGGCAAAATATCCCTTCACCGCGATGACCGGCGTTAACACGCTGTTTAACGCGCTGCTTAATAACAAAGACTTCCAGCAGCTCGACTTTTCTACGCTGCATCTCTCTGCAGGTGGCGGGATGCCGGTTCAGCAGGCGGTGGCCGACCGCTGGGTGAAGCTCACCGGGCAATATCTGCTGGAAGGGTATGGCCTGACCGAGTGTTCACCGCTGGTGAGCGTCAACCCGCACGATATCGATTACCACAGCGGCAGCATTGGCCTGCCGGTGCCGTCCACCGAAGTGAAGCTGGTGGATGATGACGATAACGAAGTGGCACCTGGCGATCCGGGTGAGCTGTGCATCAAAGGTCCACAGGTGATGCTGGGCTACTGGCAGCGCCCGGATGCGACGGATGAAATCATCAAAGACGGCTGGCTGCACACGGGTGATATCGCGGTAATGGATGATGAAGGTTTCCTGCGCATCGTCGACCGGAAGAAAGATATGATCCTCGTCTCCGGGTTTAACGTTTACCCGAATGAGATTGAAGATGTGGTGATGCAGCATCCTGGCGTACTCGAAGTCGCAGCGGTCGGTGTACCGTCCGGCAGCAGCGGCGAGGCGGTGAAGATTTTTGTGGTCAAGAAAGATGACACCCTCAGCGAAGACTCCCTGGTCGCATTCTGCCGCCGCCAGTTGACTGGCTATAAAGTGCCGAAGCAGGTAGAGTTTCGTACCGAGCTGCCTAAATCCAACGTCGGTAAGATTTTGCGACGAGAACTGCGTGACGAAGCGCGCAGTAAAGTGGACAATAAAGCCTGAGCCACGATTACGTCGCCAGACGCCGGTTAAGCCGGCGTTTTTTATGGGCGCAAGTTAAGAGAATATGATTTGAATTACCAGATGATCACCACCAACGACGCGCTACTCGCCCTGTGTGAAGAGGTGCGCAATGCCCCGGCTATCGCGCTGGACACCGAGTTTGTGCGTACCCGCACTTACTATCCGCAGTTGGGTTTACTTCAGCTGTTTGATGGACAGCGCGTGGCGTTGATCGACCCGCTCGGCATTACCGACTGGTCGCCGATGCAGGCGTTATTACAGAACGGCGAAGTAACCAAATACCTTCACGCAGGCAGCGAAGATCTGGAAGTATTCCTTCATGAATTTGGCGTGATGCCGCAACCGTTTATTGATACGCAGATCCTGGCGTCATTTTGTGGCCGTCCCGGATCGTGGGGTTTTGCCGCCATGGTCGAAGAGTTTACCGGCCTGAAGCTGGATAAAAGCGAGTCGCGCACCGATTGGCTGGCCCGTCCGCTGACCGAACGCCAGTGTGATTACGCGGCGGCCGACGTCTGGTATTTACTGCCTGTTGCCCATCAGCTGCTGGCCGAAACCGACCGCGCTGGCTGGCTGTCCGCCGCGCTGGACGAATGTGAATTGATGAAAAATCGTCGCCAGGACATTCTTGACCCCGACGAGGCGTGGCGTGACATAACTAATGCCTGGCAGCTGCGTCCTCGCCAGTTAGCCTGTCTGCAACTGCTGGCGGCGTGGCGTTTACGCAAAGCGCGAGACCGTGATATGGCGGTTAATTTCGTGGTTCGTGAAGAACACCTGTGGGCCGTAGCGCGCTATATGCCGGGCAGTCTCGGCGAGCTGGACAGCCTGGGTCTGTCAGGCAGCGAAATTCGCTTCCATGGCAAAACGCTGCTGAGCCTGGTGGAAAAAGCACAGGCCATCGCGGAAGAGGCGCTGCCGGAGCCGCTACTGAACCTGATGGATATGCCCGGTTATCGCAAAGTCTTTAAAGACATTAAGACGATGGTCCAGGACATTAGCGTGGCAAAAGGGCTGAGCGCTGAGCTGCTGGCGTCTCGTCGTCAGATTAACCAGCTACTTAACTGGCACTGGAAACTTAAAACGTCGGCGTTGTTACCTGAACTGATTTCCGGTTGGCGTGGGGAACTGATGAGCGAGCCATTACTGGCGCTACTGGCGGACTATCCGCGTAGTTAAATCAGGAAAGGATACCGGGCGGAACTGACCGCCCGGTAACATGCGGCTACTTTGACTCTTCCGCTTCAGGCAGAGTGACGTTCAGTTCCAGAATAGAGATATCATCCCCTTTCTGTTCCAGTTGCACGGTGACCATTTCAGGGTCGATCTGCACATAGCGGCAAATCACTTCCAGAATATCGCGTTTCAGCTGCGGCAAGTAGTGCGGCTCGGCGTCGCTACGACGACGTTCCGCTACAATGATCTGCAATCGCTCTTTAGCGATGTTAGCCGTATTCTTTTTCCGTGACAGAAAAAAGTCGAGTAATGCCATAACTTATCCTCCGAACAGGCGCTTGAGGAAACCTTTCTTCTCTTCTTCAACGAAGCGGAAAGGGCGTTCTTCTCCCAACAGGCGATCCACCGTATCGGCGTATGCTTTACCCGCATCTGAAATAGTATCCAGAATAACAGGTTCCCCCTGGTTGGAAGCGCGCAGGACAGACTGGTCTTCCGGGATCACACCAACTAACTTGATGCGCAGAATTTCCAGTACGTCTTCCATGCTTAACATATCACCTCTGTTCACGCGCCCTGGGTTGTAGCGGGTCAATAACAGGTGTTCTTTAATCGGATCTTCACCATTTTCTGCCCGGCGGGATTTAGACGCCAGAATACCCAGAATACGGTCGGAGTCGCGGACCGAAGAAACTTCCGGGTTGGTGGTGATGACCGCTTCGTCAGCAAAATAGAGCGCCATCAGCGCACCGGTCTCAATGCCGGCAGGGGAGTCGCAGACGATGAAATCAAAATCCATCCCTTTCAACTCTTCCAGCACTTTCTCTACGCCTTCGCGGGTCAATGCGTCTTTGTCACGCGTTTGTGACGCGGGAAGAATATAGAGATTATCCGTGCGCTTATCTTTAATCATGGCCTGATTCAGCGTGGCATCGCCCTGAATCACGTTAACGAAATCATATACTACACGACGCTCACAACCCATGATTAAATCCAGGTTACGCAGGCCGATATCGAAATCGATAACGATGGTTTTTTTACCCTTCTGGGCTAAACCTGTAGCGATGGCCGCGCTGGAGGTGGTCTTGCCAACGCCCCCTTTACCCGAAGTAACTACAATAATGCGTGCCATAAAAATTCCTTGTTAAAAGGGATTACTCTAAGGGTTCGATCGACAAAGCATCATTCGTCAGACGTAAACGCGCGGCTTTGCCGTTAAATTCGGCTGGTATTTGATCGCTCAGCCAGTACTGCCCGGCGATGGAAATTAATTCCGCCGTCAGGTGCGTACAAAATATTTGTGCATTTCTGTCACCGCTGGCACCTGCGAGAATACGTCCTCTCATCATGCCATAAACGTGGATATTTCCATCGGCAATCAGTTCTGCACCCGCACTGACATGACTTGTGACAATCAAATCACACTGTGGGGCGTAGACGCGCTGGCCAGAACGCACCGGAACGTCAATCAGCCGTGTTTTTGCGATGGGAGTCACCGCCGCTGGCGGTGGCGTCTGCGCTTCAACAGGGGCAGACCGGACCACTTTTTCCTTACCTTCAGTCAGGAGAGGAAAACCCGCTCTGTCGATTTCTGCCTTAAGTGCAGGGTCCTTACAGCCGCTCACACCGATGATACGCAAACCTGTTGCGGCTATTGCTTTCTGAATGGGCAACCAGTCGAAGGGAGCCTCCAGCGTACTTACGTTAACCACAACCGGGGCATGACGTAAAAACGCCGGTGCCTGAGCGATTTTGTCTTCTAACGCCTGACGAATAACTTCCGGCTTTGCCTCATGCAAATGAACCACTGATAAGGTGAAACTACTTCCTTTAAGTTCGATTGGCGTGTTTGACATCCTGGCCTTACTCAATTTGCTTTTTACCATCACCGATGTGGGATGATATTCCGAAGACTCTCTGGCATGTTATAGTCACTATTATATTGAGGCAAGCCACCTCCCTCTTAATTCAGAGTAAAAGTTATGTTTTGTGTGATCTACAGAAGCACCCGACGCGAGCAAACCTATTTGTATGTTGAAAAAAAGGACGATTTCTCGCGCGTGCCGCCTGAACTGATGGACGGTTTTGGCAAGCCGCAACTCACGATGCTCCTGCCGCTCGATGGTCGCAAGAAATTAGCCGGTGCGGATCTGGATAAAGTGAAGCAGGCATTAACGGAGCAAGGCTATTATTTACAACTTCCGCCACCGCCGGAAAATTTACTCAAGCAGCATCTGGCATCTGCGGGCAAAAAATAACGGCAATCGAACATTTGATTAACTGTAGGGGAAAATATGTATCAGCATCATAACTGGCAGGGCGCTCTGCTGGATTACCCGGTTAGCAAAGTGGTCTGTGTTGGTAGTAATTACGCGAAGCATATAAAAGAGATGGGCAGTGACGTGCCGGAAGAGCCGGTACTGTTTATCAAACCTGAAACGGCGCTATGCGATATCCGTCAGCCACTGGTGCTGCTTCAGGGCTATGGCTCGGTGCATCACGAAGTGGAACTGGCGGTGCTGATTGGGGCAACGCTTCGTCAGGCATCGGAAGAACACGTCGCTAAAGCGATTGCCGGTTACGGCGTGGCGCTCGATCTGACCTTGCGCGACGTGCAGGGGAAAATGAAGAAGGCCGGGCAACCGTGGGAAAAAGCCAAAGGCTTTGATAATTCGTGCCCGCTATCAGGTTTTATTCCGGCAGCGGAATTTAGCGGTGATCCCCAGGCCACCCCGCTGGGGCTGAAAGTGAACGGCCAGGTTCGCCAGCAGGGCACCACTGCGGACATGATCCACAAAATTGTTCCACTGATTGCCTATATGAGTCGCTTCTTTACCCTGAAAGCCGGGGATGTGATATTAACCGGCACGCCGGATGGCGTTGGTCCGCTACAAAGCGGCGACGAGCTTGAGGTGAGTTTTAACGGCAACTCTCTGACCACCCGCGTACTGTAACGCTCTCTTGCCGTCGTTTCCGGCGGCAAAACTTGCATCAGGGTGCCAGAGTGGTTATAAGGTGCACCCTGGATCTTAATCGTGGACGTTTTTATGAGCAATTTACCCTTCTGGCAGAGCAAAACCCTCGACGAGATGTCCGATGCAGAGTGGGAATCACTGTGTGACGGCTGCGGACAGTGCTGTTTGCATAAGCTGATGGATGAAGACACCGATGAGATCTACTTCACCAATGTTGCCTGTCGCCAGCTCAACATCAAGACCTGCCAGTGTCGCAACTACGAGCGTCGTTTCGACTATGAGCCGGACTGCATTAAGTTAACGCGCGAAAACCTGCCAACTTTTGAATGGTTGCCGCATACCTGCGCCTATCGATTGCTGGCTGAAGGTAAAGACCTGCCGCACTGGCACCCGCTGTTGACCGGCTCGAAGGCGGCAATGCACGGCGAGCGCATTTCCGTACGCCACATCGCCGTGCGTGAGTCTGAAGTGCATGACTGGCAGGATCACATCCTCAACAAGCCAGACTGGGCGCAGTAAAGCGCGCCATTCTTCCTCAAGCCAGCACATTCGCAATCATGCCCGATTATCAGACGGATAATCCTGCTTATCCGCCTGGTTAAGATCGTACGCGACCTGGGCCTGCTCAAGGGCCGGTCCATATTCAAGCGCCCAGTCATAAAGCGCTAAAAACGGCTGCTGTAATGTCTGCGCCAGCGGAGTGATGCTGTACTCTACGCCTATGGGCGAAACAGGCAGCACTTCGCGATGTACCAGTCCATTTCGTTCAAGCCTCTTCAATGCATCTGCCAGGGCTTTATGCGTAATGCCATCTAAACGCCGGCGGATCTCATTGAAGCGGGACGGCTTTGTACAGAGTACGGTAAGAATTAAAATCGACCACTTATTCGTAATGTGCTCCAGCACCGGGCGCGTTTTTCCTACGTCTCTCAAGCAGTTAACGTGATTTTCTGCCATAGCGATATACTCCGTGATATCTGATATATACAAAGTGCGTAATTGATATTAAGTATAAAATTTATATCATTTGTTTTCCATCCAAATCGGAGATAACAAATGAACAGACTGGAGAATAAGGTGGCCGTCGTACTGGGCGGTGCAAAAGGGATTGGACTGGCAATCAGCCAGCGTTTTGCAAATGAAGCTGCTACCACCTGGTTTACTTCTCGCCGTGATGAAGAGTTAGCGGCGGCCAGTAGCAAAATGTCAGGTACTTTCCGGCCATTGCGGGCAGATGTCAGCCAGCAAACAGAGTTAACTCGCGTTATGCAGACGGTCAAAGCAAGCAATGACCAGATTGATGTGTTGGTGATTAATGCAGGTGTGGCTGGTTATGCGACAATTGATGAGATAAACCCGTCGCACTTTGATCAGATTTTTGACGTAAATGTACGCGCCCCCGTGTTCGCTCTACAGGCAGCTCTGCCATTGCTAAAACCCGGTGCCAGCGTGGTATTAATTGGTTCCATTGCCGATGTGATTGGTACCCCGGGCTATGGTGTTTATGGTGCGAGTAAGGCAGCGCTTCGCTCCTTCGCAAGAACCTGGACGAGGGAACTTTCTACGCGTGGCATCCGTGTTAACGTCGTCGCGCCCGGGCCTGTCGACACGGATATGATGGCTGCTGCTTCTGATGAGATGCGCGCAGAAATAATCAAAGCCATTCCCCTGGGAAGAATGGGTAAACCAGAAGAAATTGCTAATGTCGCGTTGTTCCTTGCCAGTGATGAAAGCCGCTATATTGCAGGCGCAGAAATTTGCATAGATGGCGGCCTGACGCAGGTTTAATCGATTTTATGTGTCGTTTTGCCGGGTGGCTTTTTTGCCTTGCCCGGCCTACGAAAAGCATCAATATCAGAAGGTTACTCGCGATGCGTAGGCCTGTGCAAGCGCAGTGTTGGCAGGCATCATTCCACGGTATAACGTTTTTCAGCAGTCCGGGCGGGCGCGTAGCCCGCGCCGTTTGCGGCAAAAAAATTTATGCGCCGAACGCCCCATCAATGGTATGCATCGCGCCGGTCACAAATGACGCTTCCGGTCCGGCAAGCCAGGCCACCATTCCTGCCACTTCCTCAGGTCGTCCGTGGCGCTTAATCGCCATAAAGCTGTGCATCAGCTCCTTCATCGGCCCCTCTGCCGGGTTAGCGTCCGTATCAATTGGGCCTGGCTGTACAATATTGACCGTGATCCCGCGTGGACCAAAGTCACGCGCCAGTCCACGCGCTAAGCCTTGCAGTGCCGATTTACTGACGGCATAAGATGCCATGCCCGGAATGGGCATCCGGTCACCGTTGACGGAACCGATGACGATAATCCGTCCGCCTTCCGGCATCTGACGTGCCGCTTCCACGGAGGCATGATACGGCGCGTGGATATTGATCCGAAACAGACGGTCTATGGCATCAGGATCCTGCTCCAGAGCGTCACCAAAGAGGGCAATCCCGGCGTTGATTATCAGAATATCCAGCGGTCCGGCGTCGCGCACCAGCTTAATGATGGCTTCTCTGTCAGCGCTGTCCGCCTGAATAGCCGTGCTGCCCGTTTCTTTTGCCAACTGCACTGCCGCGTCGCGGGAGCCGGCATAACTGAAGGTCACAGAAGCGCCTTCAGCGGCAAAACGCTGTACGATGGCTGCGCCAATACCCCGGCTGCCGCCGAGCACGAGAACCGATTTATGTTGAAATACTGACATGCGCGTTTCCTTGAATCATATTGTAGTGATCGTTACAATATGATTCAGAGAAGAAGCCTGTCAAGGAATTATGTATCGATGACTAAAAAACCAGGTCGTACCCCGGGGCGCCCCCGTCGCTTTGATCCCGAAGAGGCGATCGCGACGGCGCAACGGCTATTTCATTCGCGTGGCTACGATGCGGTCAGCATTGCGGATCTCACCGACGCGTTCGGCATTAAGCCGCCGAGCTTTTACGCGGCATTTGGTAGCAAAATGGGGTTATATACGCGGGTTCTGGATCGCTATGCCTGTACTGGCGCGATCCCGCTGCAGGCACTTTTACGCGCCGACAGGCCGGTCGCGGAATGTCTGGCTCGCGTGCTGGAAGAGGCCGCCACGCTTTACGCGGCCAACCCTGATGCTGCGGGCTGCCTGGTGCTGGAAGGGACGCACTGCGACGATCCTTCTGCCCGTGAAGCCGCCTGCAGTTTTCATTCCGCCGCCGAGACGCTTATCCGCTGTTATATCGCAGAACGTCACCCGCAGGACGCCGAGCGGCTCACCGACTTTGTGGGAACCATTATGGCCGGTCTTTCAGCCAAATCGCGGGCGGGATATAGCCCGCAACGTTTGCGGGAAATTGCACGCCTGGCGGGGCAGGCGTTAATAGCGCAGAAATAATCTGGCGGAGCGTCTGTTACCTGTCGCCAGACAGGTGTGAATAATGCTCACGCCATTGTAACGAGGTCAGGCGATAGACCAGGCTGGGGGCCGCATCCGGAACATCGTTTACCGTCGCGGTTTTTATCATGCCTGCTTTTTCCAGCACCCGCTGTGAGGCGAGATGTGCGGGCCTGACCACGGCGGTGACCTCGTGCAAATCAAGAGTGGTAAACGCGTAACCCAGCGCGAAATGGCAAAATTCGCTGGCGATCCCTTTTCCCCATGTCTCAGGCGAGAAACGATAACCCAGATTATGCGTCAACGCGCCCTCAAGCTCCCTGACCGTTATCCCGGCAAAACCGACGATTCGCGCGGGCGTTTCACGCAACGCGATGGCCCAGTTGCCATAACCGTATCGCTCGTATTCTGCCATCCATGCGGCGAGCCGTCGTTGCGCATAATGAAGGCTGGGATAAGGTCCGGCAGGGTTAAACGTATTTGTTTCAGGATCGCCGTAGATACGATAAAGATCGTCGGCGTCCCCGATAGCTAATGGTCTTAGCAGCAAACGCGTGCTGGTTAGCAACATAGCGTTATGAGCCTGGAGTGGCATAGCCGCCAACGACAAACCACGTCAGAAAAGCCACCGCAACAAAAAAGATGACTACTGGAAAAGCAATACCTAATCTCATAAATCCCCTGTCATAAACGTTAACGTTGTACCGCCATCCCTATCACTGCGTTCACCAGCGAAGACGCCATAAATACGCCGCCGAGGATAAACCAGACCTTTTGTCTCTGCCGGAAGGCTAACAAAAGAAAAACGACCGAAACGATAAAAAAGGGTATCGCGATGATAGCAAACGTGGACATTATTCTCTCCTGAATGAAATACTGCCTGATGTTTCATCCTCTGACGACACCGCCGGAAGATGTCACTATAACTTTGAATATAAGACTAATCTATATGTATCTTCTTTTAGGCTATAGGCGTTTTGCTTCTGTTACCTGCGCTGCCTGACCCTTTATAGCCGTTACCCGCCTTCGAGTGAAAGGGTAAATGAATTCATCCACCATTTGTGGTAGGAAAAGTGCGGCTGCGATTTAAAAGGTGTTGGACGTTTATGGGGAAATCAATTTACAATGCGTTTGATATTAGCTGCCGTAAAAACTGAGATAATAACTCTTTGAAATGCTGGAATTTTCTTAAAAAATAACATGCTAATATCTGCTTTTTATAACAAATGCGGTGATTAACTTATTGTTATAGAAGCATTATTTCTTCTGCGCCAGCGATTGTCGTGCTCTTGCAATGAACTACGTCTATTTACCTTTCGTGCGCTTCTAAAAAAAGCGCGGTAAAAAAAATGTAGTATTGAGTTCCAATTTAAAAATTGAAAAGTAACTCATCGCATCGGGAGAGAAATATGACAGAAACACACACAGCCTATACTCATTGCCCTTCATGCAATGAGCTTATCCCCAGCGAAGCTGAGGTTTGTGAGCATTGCCATGCCCATAAAATAAATAACTATGTCTCGCGCGAAGCCCGCACTAAAATACGAATGCTGGCCGGTATTGCAGCGGCTGTTCCTGTCGCTGTGTTTTTGCTGACGGCTTTTTTTACCGAACAGGTGTGGTTACTGGCGGCGGTCTGTGTATTGTTGTCACTGGCGGCGTGGTTTTCGGTTTACCGTTCATTGCTGGCACAAGAAAAAAAGAAAAATATCACCGTATGGAAACGCCGAACACTAACGTGGTAAGAACATGCATAAACCAGCAGGGCGTTGTATTTAGTCGGTTACGGCTGTCAAATGTCAGAACCGGCCTTCAGTATAATGATAATTACTTGTTAAAACGCGTTTTTTCTTCCAGGCTTTACTGACGACAAGCTAAATGGAGGAAGTGATATGAGCCAGCACGACGCCGACCGCGATCGCAAAAAAGAAGACGACCGTCCGGTCACCGGTAGCCCGAAAGAACACGGTGAGATCCCGCGCACGCGTGACAGTAGTAAGGATCACAAAGAAGACCCATATAAAGATAAGTAAATCCTCATCCTCAGGTCAGCATACGAAAGACCTGAGGGTGTCTTTACCGGTTTATTACTGTATATAAAGGAGTGCCTGAGTCTCATCGTAAAAATCGATGATTATTCGGTCAAATAACTGAATGACATTTTGCATAATTTATGCTTTTTTTATTGATTGTTTAAATTTATCTTAGCTAAGCACGCAGAGCTAAAAATAATAGTAATGGACTGTATATTATCCTGCGCACTGACCTCGTCGCCATGGATTGGTAGCTAGTTGGAATATTCCGCGAGGTCAGTCCATTTCCTTTTTTATTGAATCTCTTGATTTATATAAACTTCCTGGAATGCTTAACCATTAATGAGTTCACGGCATTATTGTCTTTTTTGGTTGTTTGATTATTATCCTTTTTATATAAGAGGTGGCCAGATAATGCGTTGAATCTGCACATTATCCAGCCAGTCATTTATTATCCTGCCATTTCTGGCATCCGCGCCAGAGCATAGTCGAGAACACTTTCACCATTCAGCGAAGCATAAGGATAACTTTCAATCACTGCAAAGGGATGTTCTTTTGCTATCTCCTGAGTCAGTTCCTGTAACTTATATTGAATATGAGGAGCGAACAGATAGCCGTCGAACGCTGGAGCAACGCTAACAAAATTTTCGATACCTACGGCGCTGATGATCATTGCGTAGCCGCGCTGGTCAGCCACAGTCTGCATCTTTTTCGCCAGTGATCCTGCCGTCGCGCCATAAATGCAACATATTAGTAACTTTTTCATGAGCCTGTCCTCCTGAGGGGATCCTTACACTATTCCCGCTCAGAGCAAGAAAATGCGCGTGGCTTCTCTTTTTCTCTTTTATTTTTCAACAGATCACTTCAGAGCGTTCTAAGGTGAGTAAAGGCGTAGAAGAATATTTTCCCGCTTTAACACAGACTGCTAATCATATAGCGCAGAATGGTAAGCAAGGAAATATTTTCAACCGATCATGATAACTCTGGGGAATCATTTTTAAGGCCGATTGATAATTTTTGAGGTGGTTGTTTTTTATACTATTGATCGGTTGTGACGATCAATATGATTGTTTTGATTGATAAATATTTTTATCCGCGTAAGATCTCATCTGACTCTGCTGTTATGCCAACACCAGGCGGCAGAGTTGTTTTTGTTGGCATTAAAGTAATGCACTCGGTGGCTCCTGTCGCATTGCTTTTTCTAAGGCCCACGAAAACACATAAATAAAGGTCGCGCCTGAGCGTGACCTTTTCTTTTTCAACGCTAAACGCATTCCGGTTACTTTTTGGCTTCAACCCCGGGCGCTTCAGAGCGTAGAAGGAACTGCTGCGTGACGTCGGGAAGGTGATCCAGCGCCCATTTTGCCATGGCTTCTTCCTCGGCGAGAATGGTCTTAAACACGGAAACCCCTTCGATATCGCCTGCCTTTTCGGCTGCGGCAATTAATGACGTATAGCAGGCAATTTCGAACTGCTCGAAAACGTAACTGCTGATTGCACCTTTGACAATTTCGTCAGAGGTAAACACTCCGCCAATAGACTGGCCGAATGCTGCCATTTTACTCATTGAATCTTTGACTACCGAACGGGAAATATTGTTGCGTTCGATTACGCCTTCAAGAAGAGTGATCTGGTGCTTAGTTTCGGATAAGTGTTGTTCAATACGCGCTCTCAGATCGGGATAGTTATCGATCCTTTTGGCCATGGCTTCAAGCATGGATTCTGCTTGTTTTTCCATAGCATGCGCGTCACGCAACCAGTCATGATAATTTTCTTGATTAGTCATGATCATTCTCCGAATTAAGTTGGATAACCGTAATGAAAATAAACAGCTAATCGTTAGTTTTTATTTAGGTCAGCCATATACATGGCGCGGAATTACGGTGAGGTAAGCATAATAAAACGAATCTGGCGAGCCACTAACGACTCGCCATTGCAGCTATAAAAATAATGTATTTTCAGTTGTGACGTTACATTGCTTTCAAGCGTTATTTAGTAGCAGCCTTATTTTTTACCGCCGCTGCTCTGTCCGCCTTTTTTACCGGCTTCAGAGGCTTTCTGCGGATCGTCTTTGAAGTTACCGCCACCGCCGCTGCTTTGTCCGCCTTTCTTACCGGCTTCCGAAGCTTTCTGCGGATCGTCTTTAAAGTTACCGGAACCACCACGATGTTCAGCCATAATATATCTCCACTGTATGTTAGACATATAATCGATACTTATGATGCATATCGACTGCTTTCAGTATTTAAAGTTAGTCTAAAAAGCCAGACCGTCAAATTATAATAAAAATTTTATTGCCGTTTCGCTTAGCGGATATTACCGCTTCGCTGAGGGAATACTCATTTATAACAATATGAAAACTACTCGTTTTTTTAGTTACGATATTTTTTTCGGCTTTTTTATTTGTGCTATAAACGTGCTGTTGCTTACCTTTGCTTACAGGTTAGTCTTTTTTCTGTGCCGTTTTTAAATATCCGTTTCGCTGGCAGTACGGCGATGTTTTGCCAGTAATAATTGGTAAAATTGGGATGCCTCTTCAGTCCGGCCATAGGTTTTGCGTATATCCTTAAAAGGTTTTTATAAATTCAACAGGAATGGCGGCATGAACTGGATTTTTTACCTGGGCAGATGGTATCAAATTTCGCAGGCATACGAAGGGCGCGAGTATCGTTTAACCGTGCCTGGTGAGCGCGTTTTTCTTATCATATCACGCTCGGGTCTCGAAAAAGCGCTGCGAGATTACTACGGATTACGTCAAAAACACGGCCTTTCGCCTCCCTCATGAGTGGTTTCTTTCAGTGTCAGAAATTAATAGTTATTCCCTGTCTTGATCTCAAGGGCAACTCAAATTACTGTTTAAATATACAGTAATTCATTGAGGTGTTCATTTTGATGTTTATTCAACCAGCGGAACTGCGTCCGGTCGTTTTGCTGCCTTTGTTCAGCGACCTGGTCCAGTGTGGTTTTCCCTCGCCTGCACAAGACTATGTCGAACAGCGCATCGACCTTAATGAACTGATGATCCATCATCCCAGCGCCACCTATTTTGTCCGCGCTTCCGGTGACTCCATGATTGAAGGTGGTATTAGCGATGGGGATTTACTGATCGTCGATAGCTCAAGAAAGGCGAAACATGGCGATATCGTTATCGCCTCGGTAGAAGGGGAGTTTACGGTAAAGCAGCTCCAGTTACGGCCGGTCATCCGCTTAAACCCGCTCAACAAAGCTTACCTCCCCATCCTGATTGGCCATGACGAGGTGCTGGAGATATTCGGCGTCGTCACTTACATCGTCAAAGCGACGGGCTGAACATGTTTGCGCTGGTGGATGTGAATTCTTTTTATGCCAGCTGTGAGACGATTTTCCGGCCCGATTTAAAAGGGTGGCCCGTGGTGGTGCTGTCGAATAACGACGGTTGCGTCATTGCCCGCAGCGTCGAGGCTGCACGACTGGGGATCAAAATGGGAGAGCCGTACTTTAAGCAAAGGGCGCTTTTTCAGCAGCACCGCATTGCCGTTTTCAGCAGCAATTATGAGCTTTACGCCGACATGAGTCAGCGGGTGATGTCGATTCTGGAAGAAATCATGCCCGGTACTGAAATTTACAGTATCGATGAGGCCTTTTGCGATCTATCCGGCGTTAATCACTGTCGGGATTTGACGGCATTTGGCCTGGAAGTGCAGAACATTTTGCAACAGAGAACCCATTTAACCGTCGGCGTGGGTATCGCCCCGACGAAAACGCTGGCCAAGCTGGCGAACCATGCTGCTAAAAAATGGCCGCAAACCAAAGGGGTGGTCGACCTGTCAAATCCCGAACGCCAGCGTAAACTAATGGCTCACCTGCCGGTTGAAGAAGTGTGGGGCGTGGGCAGGCGGATCGCCAAAAAACTGGCAATAATGGGTATCGAAAATGTGCTGCAACTGGCCGATGCTGATATCCGTTTTATCAGAAAGCACTTTAGCGTCATTCTGGAAAGAACCGTGCGTGAACTCCGCGGCGAACCCTGTCTGCAGATAGATGAATTTATCCCCGAGAAGCAGGAGATCATGTGCTCCCGTTCTTTTGGCGAGCGTCTAAGCGATTATCAGCCCATGCGTGAAGCAGTAAGCTGGTATGCTTCGCGTGCGGCTGAAAGAATGCGGGGTCAGCATCAATACTGCCGCTTCATTTCCGTGTTTATTAAAACCTCGCCCTTCGATCCTTATCCCGCGCGCTATGACAACAGCGCTTCTCTGCGCCTGCATGTTCCCACCCAGGATACGCGTGACATTATCGACGCAGCCATAAAGTGCCTTGATGCCATCTGGCGGGAAGGGCATCGCTATCAGAAAGCGGGCGTTATGCTCAGCGACTTTTTCAGCCAAGGGGTTGCGCAGCTCAACCTGTTTGACAGCAACGCGCCACGCGTTAATAGCGAGCCGTTGATGGCGGTACTGGATGCGCTGAATAAGAAGCAGGGGAGAGGAACGCTATTTTTTGCCGGGCAGGGTATTGAGCAGCACTGGCAAATGAAGCGTGAAATGCTCTCGCCGCGTTATACCACGCGTTTTTCTGATTTACCGCGGGTACGCCTGCGATAAACAAAAACAGCCCGGCAGCGCTGCGCTTACCGGGCTTACAAACGGAGGGTACTGATAACGCAGAATTAACGGCCGAACAGATCGCGTTTTTTCGGCTTAAAGGGCTGAGCAATCAGCACCAGAACCGCGACAACCAGGTAAGCGGCAAAAATACCGAGCAGCCATTGCGGCATTTCCAGCGTCAGGAACGACCATTGACGCTCGGCACAGTCGCCGGAGGCAACAAACACCTGCGGTAGCCATTTGTCCAGCGGCAGCCAGCTCGGGAAGCGTGCGGCAAAGTCACAGGTCTGGAACGGCGACGGATGCAGCTGGATCATGGTGTGTTCCCACGCCAGTTGGACACCGCGCCAGGCGCTATACAACCAGATGAGGAGCGCGACATAGCGCAGCGGCGTTTTAGGCGCTATCGCACCCACCAGACCTGCCCCCATCACACCGAACAGCGCGCTACGCTCGTAAATGCACAGCACGCAGGGCTTGAGCAGCATAACGTGCTGGAACCACAGCGCGACCATTTCCAGCGCAAAGGCGGTCAGCGCCATCAACAACCATGCCCCGCGACCGCGTGAGCACTGGTTTAAAAATCGCAACATAATCATTTCCCTGGAACATGCTAAGAGACCGCAGTGTAAACGAAATCATTCAGGACGCCACTAGCAGCACAGAAAATATTGCGTAAATGCGTACTTACTATGCAGAAAGTCAAATCAAACGATAATGCTGCCAGCGAAGGATAAGAAATCGATATGCCAGCCGACGAAATAAAAGCTAAAAAATGAAACGGCGATCCCTTTTTAATTGATTATCCGTGCTATCTGCGTCGGGGTAGCTCTGGTATGATGAGTGAACGTTGCAACGCTGAGTAATGGAAACATCACTATGGTAATTAAGGCGCAAAGCCCGGCGGGTTTCGCTGAAGAGTACATTATTGAAAGCATCTGGAATAGCCGTTTCCCTCCGGGATCTATTCTGCCTGCTGAACGCGAACTCTCTGAATTAATTGGCGTAACGCGCACGACTTTACGTGAAGTATTGCAACGCCTGGCACGTGATGGCTGGCTGACCATTCAGCACGGTAAGCCGACAAAAGTGAATAATTTCTGGGAAACATCCGGGCTGAATATCCTCGAAACGCTGGCGCGCCTCGATCACGAGAGCGTCCCGCAGCTGATCGATAATTTGCTCTCTGTACGCACCAATATTTCAACCATCTTTATCCGCACCGCCTTCCGTCAGCATCCGGAGCGTGCGCTGGAGGTGCTGAATAGTGCCAGGGCAATTGAAGATCATGCCGATGCCTTTGCTGAGCTGGATTACAACATCTTTCGTGGGCTGGCCTTTGCATCAGGCAATCCAATTTATGGTCTGATCCTCAACGGCATGAAAGGATTGTATACGCGCATTGGCCGCCACTACTTCGCCAATCCTGAAGCCCGCAGCCTGGCGCTGGGGTTTTATCATCGGCTGGTGGAGCTTTGCGAGCAGAGCCTGCATGAGCAAGTCTATGAAACGATCCGTCGCTACGGACGTGAAAGCGGTGAGATCTGGCATCGGATGCAAAAAACGCTGCCGGGCGATTTAGCCATTCAGGGGCGTTAATTAAGCATCTGGCCGGGTGAGGCACAATGCTCACCCGGCGCAATCCGTACTATAGCGAACTCATCTTCGACGAACTGCGTTCCAGCAGTTCAATACTGCCATCGGCATTCTGCTGTTCCAGCTGCACATCAAATCCCCACAGACGATGCACGTGTTTCAACACTTCGCGCCGCCCCTTATCCAGCGGTACGCGATTGTGCGGAATATAGCGCAGGGTCAGTGAACGGTCTCCGCGCAAATCCACGTTCCAGACCTGAATATTCGGTTCCAGATTACTCAGGTTGTACTGCGAGGAGAGGCGAGAGCGCAGTTCGCGATAACCCTCTTCATTGTGAATGGCGGAGATCTCCAGATAATTGTGATGATCGTCATCCACCACGCTAAACAGGCGGAAATCGCGCATGACCTTCGGCGACAGGAATTGGCTGATAAAACTCTCATCTTTGAAATCACGCATTGCGAAATGCAATGTTTCCAGCCAGTCGGAACCAGCAATATCCGGGAACCAGTATTTATCCTCTTCCGTTGGCGACTGGCAAATCCGTTTGATGTCCTGGAACATCGCAAATCCCAGTGCATAAGGATTTATCCCGCTATACCACTGACTGTTATACGGCGGCTGGAAAATCACGTTGGTGTGACTGTGCAAAAACTCCAGCATAAACCGCTCGGTCACTTTTCCTTCATCATAAAGATGATTGAGAATGGTGTAGTGCCAGAATGTCGCCCAGCCTTCGTTCATTACCTGCGTCTGTTTTTGCGGATAAAAATACTGGCTAACCTTACGCACGATACGCAGGATCTCACGCTGCCACGGTTCCAGTAGCGGCGCATTCTTCTCCATAAAATAGAGCAGATTCTCCTGCGGCTCGGAGGGATAGCGCCGCGCTTCAATCACCGCTCGTTCTTCTTCGCGTTTGGGTAGCGTGCGCCACAGGGTATTCACCTGGCTTTGCAGATACTCTTCACGGCTTTTTTGCCGCGCCTTCTCCTCCTGGAGCGAGATTTTCTGCGGACGTTTGTAGCGATCCACACCGTAATTCATCAACGCGTGGCAGGAGTCCAGTAATTTCTCAACCTCATCCACACCGTAGCGTTCTTCGCACTGGGTAATATAGTTGCGCGCGAAAATCAGATAATCGACGATGGAACTGGCGTCGGTCCAGCTACGGAAAAGATAATTATTTTTAAAGAAGGAGTTATGGCCGTAGCAGGCGTGCGCCATCACCAGCGCCTGCATGGTGATGGTGTTTTCTTCCATCAAATAGGCGATACAGGGATTGGAGTTGATCACAATCTCATACGCCAGCCCCTGCTGACCGTGCTTATACAGGCGCTCCGTCTCAATGAATTTTTTGCCAAACGACCAGTGCGGATAGTTAATCGGCATCCCAACGCTCGAATAAGCGTCCATCATTTGTTCGGAGGTGATGACTTCAATCTGGTGCGGGTAGGTATCCAGCCGATAGTGTTTTGCGACGCGATCAATCTCCTGGAGATAAACTTCCAGAAGCTCGAACGTCCAGTCGGGTCCATCGCTCAAACGTATCGTGTCCTTATTCATGGAATCAATCGTTGCCATTAGCGCGCCCTCATTGTTGGCGACCCTCTCTGTCTGGAGAGCCTCATTTCAAGCATAGAACACCGGATAAAATGCGTGCAGGGTGAGAAATCTTTTCTTTACCGTCTTTCCCACACAACGTAATAAAAAATGACCGTTTATTGGTTTTTTATGCTGGATAAAAATAACCTCCAGCAGGAGATGCCAAAAGCAGGCTTTCCATAGCTGACGGGCATGATGTGAGGTAGCTCACCATAAAAAAGTCGAATGTTGAATAATATTTTCATCTGGGTTATCAATTTGTAATCAGACGATTGTTCTTTTACTCATGATGGAGTGGATATGCACGTTGTCGTACTGGGAAGTGGCGTTGTAGGCGTGACCAGCGCCTGGTATTTACGTCAGGCAGGGCATGACGTAACGGTAATCGACAGGGCAGCCGGGCCGGCACTGGAGACCAGCGCCGCCAACGCCGGACAAATTTCCCCCGGTTATGCTGCCCCATGGGCCGCGCCCGGCGTGCCGCTCAAGGCTATTAAGTGGATGTTTCAGCGCCACGCGCCGCTGGCCATCTCGCTTGACGGCACGCCGTCTCAGCTCAAATGGATGTGGCAAATGCTGCGTAACTGCGACACCCGACACTATATGGAAAACAAAGGGCGAATGGTGCGTCTGGCCGAGTATAGTCGCGATTGCCTGAAGGCGCTGCGTGCTGAGACTGGCATCCAGTACGAAGGGCGGCAGGGCGGCACGCTTCAGTTATTCCGCACCGCGCAGCAGTATGAAAATGCCGCGCGGGATATTGCGGTGCTGGAAGAGGCGGGCGTGCCGTATCAGTTGCTGGAAGCCAGTCGTCTGGCGGAAGCCGAGCCTGCGCTGGCAGAAGTCTCGCACCATCTTACCGGCGGGCTGCGGCTACCTAATGACGAAACCGGCGACTGCCAGCTTTTCAGTCAGCGTCTGGCGGAAATGGCGCAGCAGGCAGGCGTGGTCTTCCGCTATAACACGCCGGTGGATCGGCTGCTGTATGAAAGTAACAAAATTTACGCGGTGAAATGCGGGGATGAGATTGTCAAAGCCGATGCCTACGTGATGGCCTTTGGCTCGTATTCAACCTCAATGCTTAAAGGGCTGGTCGATATTCCGGTGTATCCGCTGAAGGGCTACTCGCTGACGATCCCTATTGCCGAGGAGGATGGTGCGCCCGTTTCAACTATCCTTGATGAAACCTACAAAATCGCCATTACCCGCTTTGAGCAGCGTATTCGCGTCGGCGGGATGGCGGAGATTGTCGGCTTTAATACCCAGCTATTACAGCCGCGTCGGGAAACGCTGGAAATGGTGGTTCGCGATCTCTTTCCGCGCGGCGGACGGGTTGAACAGGCGACCTTCTGGACCGGTCTGCGGCCAATGACGCCGGACGGCACGCCGATAGTCGGGCGCACCGGGTATAAAAATCTGTGGCTGAATACCGGTCACGGTACGCTGGGATGGACCATGGCCTGCGGTTCCGGCCAGCTTATCAGCGATCTTATCTCCGGGCGGACGCCTGCCATTCCGTTTGACGATCTTGGCGTGGCGCGCTACGAGGCGGGTTTCAGACCGTCATCTTCCACGCATTTGCACGGTGCACACTCATAAGGAGCCGTTATGTCCCGACCTGTTCTGGCCACGCTGGATCTCAGCGCGCTGCGGCAGAATTTGCTCATTGTTCGCCGCGCCGCGCCTGATGCCCGCATCTGGTCGGTTGTTAAGGCAAACGCCTATGGGCATGGACTGGATCGTGTATGGAACGCCTTAGGCGCGACCGATGGCTTTGCACTGCTCAATCTGGAAGAGGCGATTCTGTTACGCGAGCGCGGCTGGAAAGGGCCGATCCTGATGCTGGAAGGCTTCTTCCACGCGGATGAACTGGAGCTGTTTGATAAGTACCGCCTGACGACCAGCATACACAGCAACTGGCAAATTAAAGTGATTCAGAACGCCCGTCTGCATGCGCCGCTGGATGTTTATTTGAAAATCAACAGCGGTATGAACCGTCTCGGTTTTATGCCGGATCGCGTTCACACGGTCTGGCAGCAGTTGCGAGGCCTGAGCAACGTCGGCGGACTGACACTGATGGCGCATTTTGCCGATGCGGAAAAACCGGACGGCATCACCCATGCCATGCAGCGTATTGAACAGGCGGCCGAGGGGATTAATGCGCCACGCTCGCTGTCTAATTCGGCGGCGACGTTATGGCATCCAGAAGCCCATTTTGACTGGGTACGTCCGGGGATTGTGCTGTACGGCGCCTCGCCTTCCGGACAGTGGCAGGATATCGCCGACAGCGGCCTGAAGCCAGTGATAACGCTGTGCAGCGAAATCATCGGCGTGCAGAATTTGAAAGCAGGAGACACGGTTGGCTACGGTAGCCGTTATCGTGCAGGTGGAGAGCAGCGGATTGGGATTGTCGCCTGTGGCTATGCTGACGGTTATCCGCGCCACGCACCTGACGGCACGCCGGTGCTGGTAGATGGCGTGCGCACCCGCCTCATTGGTGCGGTCTCAATGGATATGCTGGCGGTGGATCTCACGCCTTGTCCCCAGGCAGGTATTGGCACCTCGGTTGAGTTGTGGGGGCAGGAGATTAAAATCGATGAGGTCGCGGCAGCCGCTGGCACTATCGGTTACGAATTAATGTGCGCCCTGGCAGCGCGGGTGCCGGTTGTGACGGTGTAACGTTTGCTGGGCTGTACTCATTTGTTGTGGTCTGGATGCATTACCGTTAGTCGTTCCGGTTCTGTTTTTACGCCGGAAAACGCAGCCCTTATCCATACTCTACATGCTGGCTTCAGGAATTTGATAACCCTGCGTTGGCTGAAAAATTATACAATAATGCCTTTCCGCTGGTGGATGTTACGGTCATTCCGGACGATGAGATCATGGAACACCGCAGCATGGCGGCGCTCACCCTGCTGCAAAAACACATTTACCAGCGCGATTTGATTGAACTTATTGATAAACTGGGGCGGGTTTTGCGGGCGGATTACAATACCGGACAACAGGTAATATCGCTGGTAAACTACATTATACAGGTAGGGGAATCGGCAGACGCAGACGCTTTTTTACGCGAACTGGCACAGCGTGTGCCGCAGCACGGAGATAAACTCATGACCATTGCACAACAGCTGGAACAGAAAGGGATTGAGAAAGGTATGGAAAAAGGGCGAATCAATGAAGCGCTGAAAATAGCCCGTAACTTATTGCAACGGGGTATATCGCACGACGTTATTCTGGAAGTCACCGGTTTGAGTGAGCGAGAATTAAAGCAACTGCATTCCTGAGAGTGAAACCGGCTCTCATCATTAATCAATTTGCTCATCCTGTGCTGCCTGCCCGGTGGCGCTGCGCTTACCGGGCCTACACTCTTAGTGCCGCAATCAACCTTTACTGTAGGCCGGGCAAGGCGAAGCCGCCTCCCGGCATAGCGCCCACAATAGCCAATGCCGTACCTCATGCCCGGTGGCGCTGCGCTTACCGGGCCTACACTCTTAGTGCCAGACTCAACCTTTACTGTAGGCCGGGCAAGGCGAAGCCGCCTCCCGGCATAACGCGCACAATAGCCAACGCCGTACCTCATGCCCGGTGGCGCTGCGCTTACCGGGCCTACACTCTTAGTGCCGCAATCAACCTTTACTGTAGGCCGGGCAAGGCGAGGCCGCCTCCCGGCATAGCGCCCACAATAGCCAATGCCGTACCTCATGCCCGGTGGCGCTGCGCTTACCGGGCCTACACTCTTAGTGCCAGAATCAACCTTTACTGTAGGCCGGGCAAGGCGAAGCCGCCTCCCGGCATAGCGCCCACAATAGCCAACGTCGTACCTCATGCCCGGTGGCGCTGCGCTTACCGGGCCTACACTCTTAGTGCCGGAATCAACCTTTACTGTAGGCCGGGCAAGGCGAAGCCGCCTCCCGGCATAGCGCACACAATAGCCAACGCCGTACCTCATGCCCGGTGGCGCTGCGCTTACCGGGCCTACACTCTTAGTGCCAGAATCAACCTTTACTGTAGGCCGGGCAAGGCGAAGCCGCCTCCCGGCATAGCGCCCACAATAGCCAATGCCGTACCTCATGCCCGGTTTCGCTGCGCTTACCGGGCCTACACTCTTAGTGCCGGAATCAACCTTTACTGTAGGCCGGGCAAGGCGAAGCCGCCTCCCGGCATAACGTGCACCATAGCTAACGTCTCTGGCCGCTAACGGCATGTCATCCCACTGATTCATCTTCCGCCACGCGCACGCCGACTTTGCGCACGTCGTTATCTTCTTTTTCTGCCACCGTCCACACCATACCCGCAAATTCCACCTGATCGCCTACCACCGGTGCCGCACCGAGCAGACGCTGTACAATCTCACCCAGCGACTGCTGGCTGTCACGGAATTCTTCGCCGCCTTCCAGCCCATAAATCATCGCCACATCGGCGAATTTGGCGCTGGCTTCAAGGATAAAGTCGCCAAAGAAACGCTGATCGAGCGATACCGGTGGTGAATGGCTGAATAATTTACCGAGCGCCGGGAGATCGCGCTCGCGGCCAATCACGCACAGCACATCGTTTTCCCGCAGCCGCGTGCTGCCGGTCGGATGCAGCAGCGCATTGTCGCGAAACAGCGCGGCGATGCGCGTTTCACGCGGCATATGCAGATCGCGCAGGGCGGCACCGACGCACCACTGATCGGCGCTGAGTTGATAAATAAACTGCTCCCATGGATTATCCGGGTGAATATCCAGCCCGACCCGCGATTCCGGCCAGCCGACGGGTGGCACCACCACTTTGGCCTTTTTCGCCGCCCAGCCGAGCGACGTTCCCTGTAACAGCAGCGAAATCAGCACCACGAAGAAAGCGACGTTAAAAAACAGCCGCGCGTTTTCCAGGCCGGCCATCATCGGGAACACCGCCAGAATAATCGGCACCGCGCCGCGCAGTCCCACCCAACTGATAAAAATACGCTCGCGCAGATTAAACCCGCGAAACGGCAGCAGGGAGGCGAACACCGATAGCGGGCGAGCGACGAAAATCATCCATGCCGACAGGATCAGCGCCAGCACGGCGATGGGCAGCAGATCCGATGGCGTTACCAGCAGGCCCAGCACCAGAAACATGCCAATCTGCGACAGCCAGGCCAGACCATCAAAGTTTTGCAGAATGCCGAAGCGGTTGCGGATGGGACGATTCCCCAGCCAGAATCCGCACAGATACACCGCCAGAATGCCGCTGCCGTCAAGGGAGGTGGTCAGGGCAAACACCAGAATCCCGCCGCTCAGTGCCAGCAGCGGATATAATCCCGCAGGCAGGCTAATACGGTTAATCATCTGCTGTAACAGATAGCCGCCGGAAAGCCCGATCACAATACCCAGCCCGAACTGCTGAATAATATGTACCACGAACATCCAGCTCAGCGCGGTTTCACGCTGCTGGATCATCTCAATCAGAGTGATGGTTAAAAACACCGCCATCGGATCGTTACTGCCGGATTCAATCTCCAGCGTCGACCCCACGCGTTCATTAAGCCCCTTGCCGCCAAGCAGCGAAAACACCGCCGCCGCATCGGTGGAACCAACAATCGCGCCGATCAGCAGACCTTCAATCATATTGAGATGAAACAGCCACGCCGCCATCATGCCCGTCAGCCCGGAGGTGATCAACACGCCGACCGTCGCCAGCGAAATAGCCGGACCCAGCGCCACGCGAAACGAGCTGGCCTGGGTACGCATCCCGCCATCGAGCAGGATCACCGCCAGTGCCAGGTTGCTGATCATATAGGCCAGCGGGTAGTTATCGAAGGGAATGCCGCCAATGCCATCGACACCCGCCAGCATGCCGATAGCCAGAAAGATAACCAGGATAGGAATACCAAGACGCGACGAAAATGAACTCAATAAAATGCTACTGGTGATTAACACCGAACCCAGAATGAACAGACTAATTATCGCCGTGGCGTCCAAAGTTCACGTACTCCTCATCTTCGTGAATGGTCTTTACAAAAAAGTTACCATATTTGCAAGAATTCGATGAGACTAATACGTGCCATGAATGGATTTTTTTTAGGTATTTAGCACCGGATGACCGCTCACCGTCAGCGTCGAGGTTGCCCCGTGGTGAACCAGCGTCGCCTGCGCCCCCAGCGGTAACGTCACGGTGCGCGGCTCATGACCAAAATCCAGTCCGCTAATGACGGGCACGTGAAGGCGCGAACGTAAATAGCGGCACATGCTCTGCAAATCGTAACCGGCATCATAGTCATTGGCGGCAACGCCGCTAAAACTGCCGAGCACGATGGCCTGCTGGCGGTTAAGGACGCCCGCATAATGAAGCTGGAGCAGCATACGCTCAACGCGGAACGGATGTTCGTTAATGTCTTCAACCACCAGAATGCCATTTTCAATCGTGGGCAGCCAGGGGGTACCGATAAGCGAGACCAGCATCGCCAGGTTGCCGCCCCACAGTGTCCCCGACGCCTGACAAGCCGGGCCTTCACCGTTCCACTCAAGCGTAAAGACAGGATTACGCAACGCCTGCCAGAAATGGTATTCGGTAAATGCGTCCAGCGTTTCAGCTCCGAAATTGCCGGCCAGCATCGGGCCGCTAAAGGTAATTACGTTACCGGCCGCCAGCAGACCCATCTGAATGGCGGTGAAATCACTGTGGCCGCAAATCAACAGCGGATCCTGTTGCTGGCGCGCGACCAGCGCTGACCAGTCTATATCCTCCAGCAGACGGCTGGCCCCGTAGCCACCGCGTACCGCCATCACGATCCGGTTTTGTCCTTCAAGGGTCGCCAGACTATTAATATCCGCCAGTCTGGCCTGCTCCGTACCAGCAAAACGCTGCTCGCGGCGCAGAATAGCCTCACGATTTTCCACCTGATGCCCGGCGGCTTCGAGACGTTCAACGCCGCGTGCGGCAGCAACCTGGTTAATGCAATAGCCGGAGGGGGCAATAAGATGAATCAGAGACATGGCATTTCCTTGCTGGGAATGAAACGGTTATCATGCATTTAACCCCAACCGTTGTCATCCGCAGCGGCGGATCGCAGGTATAAAAGGATTGATGCGTGAAATTAAGATGGTTTGCTTTTTTGATTGTATTACTGGCCGGATGTTCTTCAAAACAGGATTATACCAACCCGCCGTGGAACCCTGAGGTGCCAGTGAAACGGGCAATGCAATGGATGCCGATAAGCCAGAAAGCGGGGGAGGCGTGGGGTGTCAGCCCGCGGCTGATTACGGCGATTATCGCCATCGAATCCGGCGGTAACCCGACGGTGGTCAGCAAATCGAATGCCGTAGGATTGATGCAGCTTAAAGCCTCAACGTCGGGGCGCGATGTGTATCGTCACATGGGCTGGAGTGGGCAGCCATCCACCAGCGAGCTGAAAAATCCGGAGCGTAATATCTCTATGGGCACCGCCTACTTAAGCATTCTGGAACATGGCGCGCTGGCGGGGATCAAAAATCCTGAAACCATGCAATACGCGCTGGTGGTGGCGTATGCCAACGGGGCAGGCGCATTGCTCAGAACCTTTTCGTCCGATCGCAAAAAAGCGATTGAAGAGATTAATGATTTAAGCCCGGATGAATTTGTTGAGCACGTTGCCGACAAGCATCCTGCACCGCAGGCTCCGCGCTATATCTGGAAGGTGCAGAAAGCCATGGACGCCATGTAATCAGCGAACTTTTTTGGCGCGTTCGCGCGCCTCGCGCTCCAGCGAGAAAATAATTCGCTGAAGCTCGCGTTCCGCCGCCGGGTTGACGTTAAGGAAACGGAAACTCAGGCGCGGCGTGCTGATGGTTTCATTCTTGCCGTCCACCACCTTGCGCTCGGTAATGGCAATCAGCTGCACATCAAAATGAAAACGACCCCATTCACCCATATCCAGTTCAATCTGTGACAGACGCACACCCGGCTGCAAACTGTCCGGCGGCGCGTTGTCCATTAATGCGCCCATCCCGCCCAGCGACAAATCGTATAAACGGAAGCGAATGACACTGTTATCGGCAAGTTTTGCGTGGCAGAAATAGGCCGGATGCAGCGGCGCGCTGATGCGAAAATATTCCCGGCGCTGTAAAAACCACAGCGACGGTGGCAGAGGGGTGACAAACGCCGGAAGCTGCTGCCAGGCGGCACAGCGCAGCGCGGGCAGGTGAAATTCCACCTTCGCGCCCTGGGTTTCGGCGGTGATCTCAATATTCTGCGCGCGCTGAACGGCGCTATTTTCATAATCCTGGCTGCCGAAATCGATGATCAGCTGTTCCTGCGTCACGTCCAGAATGCGACTGATAAATTGTCCGGATGCCCAGCACACGCGGATCGGAATCTGCTGCTTGTGCAGATCGCGCAGAACGCCCAGTACCGCCAGCGGGTTCTGTTTAAGAAATTGTTCACTGTGATGAGTCACGCTCAATAATTCCCTGATGATATTTCTTTGCTGAAGTATCGGCGGCTGGCGGCAGAACTTCATAGCAGTGATTTTATTTTTTTGCCAGTGAGAAAAATTTTCTCCTTCGCCGCACTTTTATCAGGATCTACCTATACTTGAAACGTTAGCGCAGGGAAACAACACCTGCATTTTGTGTGACTTACAGGAGGATGGACTAATGGGTATTATTGCCTGGATCGTATTTGGACTTATCGCAGGTATTATTGCCAAACTGATCATGCCGGGACGCGATGGGGGTGGTTTCTTCCTCACCTGTATCCTCGGGATTATTGGTGCGGTGGTCGGTGGCTGGCTGAGTACGCTGTTTGGTATCGGTGGCCCGGTAAGCGGCTTTAACCTGGGTAGCTTTATGGTCGCGGTGGTGGGTGCCATTGTGGTCCTGGCTATCTTCCGTATGGTACGCCGATAACCTGCATTGCCGTTTTCGCCGGGCAGCGTCTGCTGCCCGGCACATTCATCAGAAGTCGTAACCTACCGTCGCAATCACGCTACGTTCCGCGCCTACATAGCAGTTTCCCGTGCCGTAACAGCCCGCCACATAGTCACGATCGGTCAGATTGTTGGCGTTAACCTGGACAAACGCCCCTTTCAGAGAAGGCGTCCATGCGCCCAGATCGGCTCGCACCGACGCATCCAGCAGCGTTGTCGACGGCAGACGCTCGGTATTCTGATCGTCAGCCCATTGCTTACCAATGTAACGCACGCCGGTGCCAACACTGATCCCACCCGCAAACTGGTAGTGCGCCCAGAACGAGGCCATCTGATCCGGCGTCAACTGCGGCATATTACCGTCGTTGCCGTCGAGCGAATCCTGGAAACGCAGGCGGTTCCAGGTATATGAAGCAATGGTGCTCAGCTCAGGGGTGAGTTGATTACGCGCTTCCAGCTCCACGCCCTGTGAATGCACCTTACCGGCCGGAATAAAGGTCGCGGTGGCGATGTTAATATCGCGGGTTGCCACATCTTTCTGCGTTAAATCATAAATCGCCACGCTATACAGATCGGACGTCCCCGGCGGCTGGAACTTCAGACCGGCTTCATACTGCTCGGCGGTGGTCGGTTTCAGCAGCGTGCCGTCGGCACCCGCCAGCGTGGCCGGGGTAATGGCTTCACTGTAGCTGATATACGGCGATAAACCGTTTTCGAAAGCATAAAGCAGTGACGCGCGCGTGCTGACATGATCGTCCGAGCGACGGCTTTTGGTGCTGTTGGTATCACTGACCTGCTCAGACACAATGCGGTCGAAGCGCCCGGATAAGTCAAGATGCCAGCGGTTCCACACCATCTCATCCTGCAGATACGCCCCGGTCTGATAGTAACGACGATTGTTATAGTCGCTGTAGGTAATAGTGTGTCCGGTTTGCGGCGTATAGCCGGTATACGGATTCAGCGCGGCGGCATCACCTGCGCCGGTCCACAAATCATTGCGGAAGCGGTGATATTCTCCGCCGAGGACGACGGTGTGTGCCACCTCACCGGTGGAGAAATCAGCCTGAACGCGGTTATCGGTTGACCAGGCATCCAGCGAGCCGCGCGAGCCGCTGTACCCGCGAGACAGATTGTCGGAACCGTCGATCCAGCCGACCTGGTAGACCTGATCCAGCGAGACATTGGAGTGGGTGTAGCTGCCGCTGGAATGCACCGACCAGATATCATCAAACTGATGGTCGAACTCCATGCTGTAAATCTGCTCGCGGCGCTTATAGCCATCGCCCGGATCGCCTTCATTGGTGCTGTTCGACAGTTTGCGACCGTTGTGCGCATAACGCGTACCGTCCAGCGGCAGCGAGCCGTGATAGCCTGCAGACGGATCTTTTTGCAGATACGCGCGCAGCAGCAGGCTGGTGTCAGTGTCCGGCTGCCACAGCAGGGAAGGCGAAATGGCATAACGCTCTTCGCGGGTATGGTCGTACTGGGTATCGCTGGTCCGGGTCATGCCGATAATGCGGTATGCCCACTGGTCGTTGATGGCATCCGTATAATCAAACGCGCCACCTTTGGTATTCTGCGTCCCCCCGCTCAGACGGAAATGGCCTTCTGACGTAAACTGCGGGCGCTTAGAGGTCAAATTCACCAGTCCGCCCGGCACGCTCTGCCCATACAGCGCCGACGAGGGGCCTTTCACTACGTCCACGCGCTCAATGAACCACGGGTCGATCTGAATCACGTTATGGCTGCCGCCATCGCTCATCAGGCGCATGCCGTCGAGGAACAGGTTGTCCACGTCGCCGCCGTGGAAACCGCGCAGTGATACGGTGTCAAAACGGGTCGCGCCGCCGCTAAAATTGGAGTACACCCCCGGCGTATAATTGAGTGCCTGACTGATGGTATTGGCACCCTGATCGTCCATCTGCTGACGCGTGACCACTGAGACTGACTGAGCGGTAGTAATCAGCGGTTCATCTGTTTTAGTGGCGCCGCGCGAGGTTTTCGCGGTATAGCCTTTGGTTGGCGCAACGGCAGATTCAACGGGAGCGGCGGTCACCACCACCGTTTCTTCCGCCAGCGCAAAAGGGGGCAGCGCCAGCGCCAGGGCGCAGGCCAGCGTGGAGCGTTTAGCAATCAATCGGGTCATCGCACATTCCGGGGTTGTGTAAAATCGTAACAATGGAATGCGAATTATTATTGTTATCGTTTCTGTATTCAAGCGTTTTAAGCGTAGAAAGCCTTGCCAAATCAAGGGATTCAGCATTAAGTCGATATCAGAAAAGGAAAATTAATGATGCAAGAGATGGCCCACTACCAGAACGGGTAGTGGGCAAGAGCGATTACTGCGCCTGTTTTTGGGACAGGGAATCGTCATTGGCCGCCTGAGGGCGAGCGGAAGGCACATTGTCGCAGGGTTTTTCTTTCGGACAGACCAGGTCGAGCATTTTCAGCGTGACGCCGTTAGTCCAGCCAAAGCCATCCTGAAGCGGATACTCGCCGCCGCCACCGCCAGTTCCCGTGGAGCTGACATCATATTTTTCCACCAGCTTCTTCTCCCTGTCGTAAGTGTGCTGAACGTTAGTCAGGAAGCGCCAGGTGACATCCATCGCCACTTTTTCATGACCATAATTTTGCAGACCTTCGGTCGCGACCCACTGGAGCGGTGCCCAGCCGTTCGGCGCATCCCACTGCTGCCCGGTGTTGACGGTGGTGGTGGTAATGCCGCCGGGTTTCAGCAATTGTGATGCGGTGGCGGTGGCAACTTTATCCGCCCGATCTTTCGCCGCCGCATTCACGTACAGCGGGAACAGGGCGGCGGCAGTAAGCTGATTACGCACCTTCTTCGTTTTCAGATCGTAATCGGCGTACCAGCCCTCTTTATCGTTCCACAGGTAAGTTTCCATCGCCCGCTGGCGCGCGCTGGCCTCGGCGTCGTACTGACTGGCTTTGGCGCTATCGCCTGCGGCTTTACTGGCGCGGGCCAGCACTTTCTCCATCTTGAACATCAGCGAGTTCAAATCAACCGGCACGATGCTGGTGGTGCGCAGGGTGCCGAGCTTATTCGGATCGTCCATCCAGCGCGAGCTGAAATCCCAGCCGGAAGCCGCCCCGGCGCGCAAATCGCGATAAACCTCGGTCGCCGGACGATTCGGCGTATTTTTCGCGGTGGTCACATCGTCAAGCCACGATTCGGTACGCGGCGCGTCGCGCTCATCCCAGTAACGATTGAGCACCGCGCCATCATCCAGTTTAACCACCCGTTTATTGGTTTGTCCGGCGGCCAGCGAATCCGCACCTTCCATCCAGTAGTTATGCTCTTTTTCCAGCTGCGGCAGATACTGTTTTAACACCTCATCGCCTTTGTGATCGGCCAGCAATTCCACCATAAACGCAAAGAACGGCGGCTGCGAGCGGCTGAGATAGTAGCTGCGGTTGCCGTTCGGAATATGGCCGAAGGTATCAATTTCATACGCGAAGTTGGCGATCATATCCTCGATTTTATCCCAGTGACCGCTCTCTGCCAGACCCAGCATGGTGAAGTAGCTGTCCCAGTAATAGACCTCGCGGAAGCGCCCGCCGGGGACCACATAGGATTTGGGCAACGGCAGCAGGGAATCCCACTTACTCGCGCGATCGGTGGTGCGGGTCAGCACCGGCCACAGGTCGTCGATATGTGCGCGCAGACTCTGGCCCGCAGGCGGCACGTACTTGTCGCCTTCGCCCGGCAGCGTAAAGTTCACGTCGACAAAGTGGCGCAGATCAAAACCTTTCTGGCTGCGCTGCATCCGGTAATCGGCGAGGATCATCAGCGGATCGCCTTTTGGCACCGCGTCGGCAAAGGTCTTCTGATCGGGGAACAGTTTGGCGCTCTGCACATCGGTAAAAAGCGGGCCGAGCAGGATATCTGGCGGTTGTTTGACCGCATCATCCGCCAGTGCGGATCCGGCAGCGAACAGCAGCGTGCCGAGGGCAATGTTCAGCGCCAGCACAGAAGGGCGGCGCGTAGCAGGTATTGTCATCGATTATTCTCCTTAGGCCAGGCAATCAGCGGATCCGCTGCAATCAACCATCTGAAAACCTTAGACGAATATCGCCCGCTGCGCGTGACGAATGTGGCATTTTGCGGGGTGGCAGACATTTTCGCGCGGCAAAACGGCGCTAAAAACTATTCGCCACCTGGCATTTTGCGTCGCTGGTGACGTACCGTCGCGCCACTCTCCCAGAATACGACCCGGTGCTGAAGCCAGCGCACCGCCTGTGCGCCGCATAAGCCAATCAGTGCCAGCAATACGACGCCAGCAAACATGGTCGACAGACTCATACTGACCGAACTTGAGGCGATCAGATAGCCGAGCCCGCTCTGCGCCGACAAAAATTCCGCCACCACCGCCCCGATTAACGCCAGCGCCACACCAATCTGTAGCCCGGCAAAAATCTCTCCCGCCGCTGAGGGAAGCTTAACGTGAAACAGCAGATAAATGCGCGACGCCGAAAACGCGCGGCAGGCATCCAGCAGGTCGACATCGGCACGACGAATGCCGTTCACGGTATTGACAAACAGCGGAAAGAAACAGACCAGCGTTACCAGCACGATTTTCGACAGCATGCCAAAGCCGAACCACACCAGAATGATCGGCCCCAGCGCCACTTTTGGGGTGGCCTGAAGGGCAATCAGCAGCGGATAAACAAATTGCTCAAAGGTTCGGGATTCTGCCAGCGTCACGCCAAGCACAATTGCCAGCAGGCTGCCGATCGCATAGCCGCTCAGCGTTTCACCCAGCGTGGTGGCGATATGCGGCCACAGACTGCCGTCGCGAAAGCCATTAAGCAGCGCCTGCCAGACCGCCGCCGGAGAGGGCAACAAATAATCCGGAATGGCGAAAAAACGCACGCAGCCATCCCAGATCAGCAGCAATACGGCGAGGCTAATAACAGGATACAGCAGCGGCAGAAATCTACGCATGGGTAAAATACCTCCTTAAATGCTGGCACAGAGCCATAAATTGCGGATCGGCCAACGTTTCAAGGGTTCGCGGGCGCGTCAGCGGAACGGCCAGTTCCTCAACGATGCGTCCAGGACGTGGCGACATCACCAGCACCCGGTCGGCGAGAAACACCGCCTCCTGAATGCTGTGAGTAATGAACAGTACGGATTTACGTTGCTGCCCCCAGATGCGCTGTAATTCCAGCGTCAGCGCCTCCCGCGAGAGCGCATCCAGCGCGGCAAAAGGTTCATCCATCAATAAAAGCTGCGGATCGTGTAGCAGCATCCGGGCAATGCCCACCCGCTGCTGCATCCCGCCCGACAACTCAAAAGGGTAATCCCCTGCAAACTCGGCCAGCCCCACCAGATCGAGCATCTGGCGGGCTCGGACTTTTGCCGGTTTGAGTGGCATTCCCAGCGTGCGCGCAGGAAGGAGAACGTTATCCAGCACGCTTTTCCACGGCAGCAGGTTAGGTTTCTGAAACACCACACCCGCATCGCGGCCTGGACCGTTAACCCGTTGTGAGGCCAGTAACACCTCGCCACGGGTGGCGTTTATCAGCCCGGCGGCAAGCTTAAGCACGGTGGATTTCCCACAGCCGGAAGGCCCCAGCAACGCAACAAACTCCCCATCGCCCACCTGTAAATCCACACCATTAAGAGCATCGATTTCACCCCGCCGGGTCGCATAGGTCAGGCCGACCCCGCGCAGTTCGAGGGCGGCACTCATGTTTCCTCCCGATGGGCAGCGACGGCTTCAGCGAGAAAGTCGAGTACCTGCGCCCAGCTTTGGCGATTCGCGCGGGCATTAGCGGCCGGTGTTCCGCCACCGTCAATGACCACGCCCGCGACCGGATGGACCCTGGCAATTTCGGTAGTGGGAACAAAAGGAAAACCGATGGCATGCCCGCTGCGATCGTTTTGCTGATGTATTACCGGCCAGCGATGCTGGCGCGCGGTCAGCTCTGCGTTAATCCGTTGGCAGTAAACGTCAGAGGGCCAGAAGCCATCGTCCGTGCCGGAGATCAGCAGTACCGGCCCGGCAATACGCTCCACCGGAATACGCGCCGCTGCCAGACTTTGTGCATCCCGTTCGACATTAACAAACGCCGGGGCCTGGCGAATATGTACGCCAGGCTGCGCGGGGTGATCGAAAGCGTGCCAGTCGGCATGCGGGTTATCCTGCCAGATATTACGCAGCGGCTGACCGCGCCACGTCCAGGCAGTGGCATCACGAGGTTCATCCGGGCGGCCCGCCCGCAGCGTGCCGTGGATCACCGCGCTGGGGACGTAGCCAATCACCGCAGAAACGCGATCCGGGAAAGTGGCCCCCAGCAGCAGCGCCAGTTCACCGCCGCGCGAATGTCCGGCCACAGCAATAAAGCCGTTTCGGGGATGCAGCGTTTCATGGACCCAGTCCAGCGCGGTGGCAAAATATTCCAGCGGCGTGGCGGAAATCGTCTCCGGCCGACCGGGGGCCTTAAAATACGCCAGCGCAAAACCGAGATAGCCGTGAGCGGCCAGCAGCGCCGCCCGCTGCTCGGGCGTTCCCCCGCCGGAGCCGTTTAACACGATCACCAGCGGATGAGGGCCGTCACCTGATGGGCTAAACAGCGTACCGGAAAGCCCGTTAGCACGTACTTCGTGGCGGATGACGCCCGCCGCCAGAAAACGCTGGATGATGACTGTATCCGCCGTCTGACCTGCGGCGTCAGTGATGCTCAGCGTAACATGTCGTGGCTGAAGAGTATCACTGAACGTCGGGTCCACCGGTGGCGTGATCCGGCGCAGCGCCCAGATCGGTGCCATCGGCTCGCTTTCCGCCCAGTCGCCCTCAAGCGGCAGCGCAGTATCAGGATCCAGAGCGCCATCTTCCCCTACCAAAAAGGTGGCGCTACTCTGCCAGCGGCTGCCGTCAGGATGGTCCAGCGACGCCGTCAAGCGGGCGATGCCCGGCGTTAACTGATAGGCATGAAAATGACGCGGCTGGTCTATTAACCCGTCGATTACATCAACCTTAATGACCGGACTCACCTGGCTGCCTCCGCCCTGGCACGCAGGGCTTGTTTATCAAAATCGTCAAATGCCGGGACAAAGTCATTAGAGAAAATTTTCTCGACCGGCACCTCGGCGCTGGGGAATTCTCCCGCCTTTGCCATTGCTGCGATGGCATTGCGGATCACCGCCAGATCGTACTCGCCAGGCTGACGGCGGGTACCGTCCGCGCGGTAGAGCGTGCGCTGGAGGCGGTTAGTGAGCAGCGTTTTGGCTTCGATAAAACCTTTGCCGTCGGCATCCGCTGGTTTGCTTTCCGGATGCTGTCGCCAGAAGGCGCGCACGCAGTAACCGGGGTTAATTTCGCAGACGTACTGCGCCTCGGTGTAAGCACGGCCAAAACGGCGGATCAGGTCGGGATGTTCTTTAAACGTATCCTGATGGGCAATAAAGCCATTACCCGGCGCTTCCTGGAACACGTCAGGGTAGGGGATGCGGTGAATTTTGCTGCCGGTGAGTTCAAAGATATCGCCCCAGCTATTGTTGTAATTCAGGGCGTCAACCTGATGACTGCGTAAGGCCTGGAAGCCAGAACCCAGCACGCCGACGGCGACGAATTGCACGTTTTTGCCGGGTTTCAGCCCGGCTACTCGCAGCGCTGCACGACTGCCAGGCAAAGTGCCCCAGGTGAGGGCACCTACGCCGATGGTTTTTCCTTTTAAATCGGCCAGCGTTTTAACTGGCGAGTCGGCCAGTACGGTATATTCCATCGTTTGAGCGGGCGTTCCGTTATAAAAATAGCGCAGCGGCAATGGATTTTTGCCATTGAAATAGCTGGAGATAACAGGCTCTGCCACTGGATAGCCAAACGTCACGCGTTTACTGGCAACCTGCGGCAGCAGCGCGCCCGCTCCCTGAAAAACCAGTACCTTGACGGCGAGATTCTGCTCTTTAAACAGTCCCAGCTCTTCCGCCGCCGCATAAGGTGCGCCATCGTGAACAGCAGGCGGAATGGCTAAGGCTACCGTTACGTCATCCGGCGTCTGTGCGTGTGCGACACCGATAACGCTGACAGTAAGTAATAACGAGGTTAAGCGCATGGTAAATCCTTGACCGTGTGAAAACGGCCAGGTTAGAGCATGCCTGTCTTCAGCAGAACGAACATTTCTCGCTATTGATATGAGCAAAATGTGTCAACTGAGGTGCTTAACCCATAATCGTCTTTTTGCGCTCCTTTTACGGTAGAACCACACGACCAATGATTCGCCGCCCATATCCCTGCAACCCTGCGTCAATCCTGGACGGATGCATTATTGAGCAGACGTTTTAGTCCGCAGTAGCCCCTTCTCATCATAATAGTGAGCATCCCAGAACAGACAAATTTGCGCATTCGATTGCTGTTTTTGTTATTAGAATTCCGCGCGAAACCGATCCTAGAATGGCCCCACTAAGAACATCAACGTCAGGCGGTGGGATGCCCACAGAGGCCACGTGATCCGCTGAGAGGGGAAGAATGACGCAGTCTTTATCATTGAGCGATCGGGCGTATCAGGCTATCCGCCGCGACATTCTGACCTGCCGCATGATGCCGGGCGCGCTGGTAACAGAATCTGAGCTGATGGAGCGCTACTTGCTGGGAAAAAGCACCTGCCGTCTGGCGCTGGCGCGGTTAAGTCATGAATATCTGATCGAGTCCCGGCCGCGCAAAGGCTATCGCATTGCGCCAATCACTCTTCAGGATGTGGAAGAGATCTTTACCCTCCGCGCTCAGCTTGAACCGCTGGCGGCACGGTTGGCGGTAGGGAAGGTGAATATCGACCTGCTTAAGCGACTTGAGGCTGACTGCCGGGTCGAAGTGGCCGCTCCGCTCTCCACGCGGATCGACGTCTTTATGAATGCCAATAAACGTTTTCATCTGGCGATTGCTGAAGCGGCGGGGAATCAGCATCTGCTGCGCACGCTCTCCACGCTGATGGATGAAATGTCGCGGCTGGTGGCGCTGGGCTTTAACGTTCAGCAAACCAAGCCGGAAATTCGCCACGATCACAACGCCATGATCCAGGCGTTTGAAGATCAGGACCGCAAGCGGGTGGAATTTATCGCCCGTCGGCATATTGAGACCTTCCAGGCGATGACTCTGGAAAAAATCTACGCCACTTTAACCTCCGGCGGCACGCTGCTGCCCATCCAGAACAGGAGTCCCGGCTGATGAGCGCACTGCTAAACGAGTCACCAACTCCCGTCGCGCCGGTGATCCAGCTTGAAGGCGTTAACAAACGTTTTGACGGTCAGACCGTGCTGGAGAATATCTCTCTGCAAGTGTGGCCTGGCGAAATTGTGGCGCTGCTCGGGGCTTCAGGCGGCGGGAAAAGCACGTTGCTGAATATTATCTCCGGACTGTTGTCCGCTGATGGGGGCGACATCACCCTCCAGGGAGAGAATATCGCCCGCTTCAGCCAGTGGCACGACGTGGCGTATCTCTTTCAGGAGGACCGCCTGCTGCCGTGGCGGACGGTGCGCCAGAACGTCAACTTTGCGCTGGAAAACACGTCGCTCACGCGACGGGAGCGGCAGCAACGAGTGGAATCTGCGCTGCAACTGGTGGGAATGGAAAACGTCGCTGCGAAATGGCCGCACCAGCTCTCCGGCGGAATGCGCAGCCGTATCGCGCTGGCCCGCAGTCTGGTCGCCGAACCGCAAATATTGCTGATGGATGAACCGTTCTCACGGCTCGATCCGCAAACCCGCAGCGCGATGCATGGTGAACTGCTGCGCATCTGCGCGCTGAAAAAAATGACGGTGGTCATTGTGACCCATGACGTCGAAGAGGCGGTGATCCTTGCCGACCGGATCGTCATTTTGCAACCCAATCCGGGACGCATAAAACAGAGCGTAGCGCTCTCGCTGCCGCGTCCGCGACTGCCTACCGGACGGGACGTTGCGGAAAAAGTTCGCCTGCTGCGACTGGAGGTCTAGATGCATTTGCTGCGTAAAAAAGGCTCGCTGATTATTCAGCGGCTGATCCTGCTGGGGATCTTCTTCCTGCTGTGGCTGCTGGCCGCACACAATATGCCTTCCTTCGTCCTGCCGGGGCCGGAAAAAACCTTTCAGGCGGTGCTGGCGCTATGGCGAAATCAAACGCTGCTACAGGATATCGGCGTGACCTTTTCGCGCGTATTCAGCGGATTTCTGCTGGCGACGCTGGTGGGGACGCTCGCCGGGTTAGCACTGGGCGCAAGTCGTCGACTGGCGCAGTTTTTTGAGCCGTTGCTGGCGGTATTTAACACCGTGTCCTCTGCAATTTGGGCCATCTTCGCCATCATCTGGTTTGGCATCTCTAACGCCACCACCATTTTCGTGGTGTTTATGACCGCCATGCCGCTGATCCTGACTAACGTCTGGCAGGGGGCGCAAACCGTCGAGCGACAATACGTTGAACTGGCGCGCAGTTTTCGCATGAGCCGCCTGCAAACCCTGATCAAAATTTATCTGCCTACCATCCTGCCGTATTTCTTTTCCGGTGCGCGACTGGCATTTGGCTTTGGCTGGCGCGTGTCGCTGGTGGCGGAAACTTTGGGCGCGTCGGACGGTATTGGTTACCGACTGCGCCAGGCCGGGGATTTAGTACAGACCGATCAGGTCTTTGCATGGACGCTATTGCTTGTCTCATTGATGCTGCTGCTGGAAGGTGGACTACTTAAGCCGCTGGAGCGTCATCTTTTTCGCTGGAAATCACTCACACAGGACTAACAGTATGAAAAACGGGTTAAAGGCGGCCATCCTGGCTGCCGGGGCGCTCTTTGCCCTGCATACGGCGGCAGCAGAAAAGGTTCGCATCGGCTACTGGAGCAGTGGCGTCAGCCTCGGCTACGGTACCGTGCTGGAAAATAAAGACTTTTTAGCAAAACGCGGCATTGACGCTGAGTTTGTTCACTTCCCGGACGTTAACGCGCCGATTAAAGCGCTGGCATCTGGCTCTATCGATCTTGCTTTTGGCGCACCGCTGGCAGGTGTCTTCAGCAGTGCGGCACAAGGCGTGCCCATCAAAATCTTTGCTGCCACTCAGCCTGCCGACGTGCAGTTTGTGGTGCCGCAAGGCTCACCGATCACCTCGCTCGATCAGCTTAAAGGCAAGAAGATTGGTATGTCGCCTGCGGGATCATCGGTGGCGGTGATCGCCTCTACGCTGTTGCAGAACAATCACCACATCGGCGCGAACGAGTTCCAGTTGATCGGCGGTAACGAGTCGCGTCTGGCACAGTTCCTGGTGCAGAAACAGGTGGATGCGGCTGCGCTACGTTCGTTGACTATCGCACAGCTTGAGGAACTAAAAGTGACCCCGCTTGGCAGCTTTGCCGACGAATGGAAAAAGCTGACTCACAGCGACGCGGTACCGTATATCGGCGTCGGCGCGGTACGCAGTCAGCTGATTGATGAGCATCCTGAGACCGTCGCCCGGGTGATTGCCGCACTGCGCGACACGCTGGCGTGGGGAAAATCTCACCCTCAGGAGGTGATTTCGCTGCTGCAAAAAAACGCCAATCTTCCGCAGCATGACGCCGAAGTCTATTTCAGCCGTTGGGACAGCATGAACCGCATCACCTTTGAGGCTGCTGATATCGCCACTCTCAAGCGCCAGCACCAGGTGTTTGTCGCCAGCGGGACGGTACAAGGCGACGTACCCGACAGTCTGTATAACGATTCCGCGTACCGTGCGGCCCAATCCATCAAATAACCGGAGATAACCGTGAGCCATACCATGAAAGCGCTACAGCTTAACGAACACGGCAGCCTGGACAATCTGTCCGTAGTGACGGATAAGCCACGCCCCACGTTGCAGGCCGGGCATGTGATTATTCGCGTCAAAGCCTCGTCTTTTAACTACCACGACGTATTCACCGTTAACGGCATGCCGGGCATCAAAGTGCCGCTGCCGGTGGTGCCGGGTCTCGATTTAGCCGGGATCGTTGATGACGTGGCGGATGATGTGACGGGCTGGAAAACGGGCGATCGCGTACTGGTGAATCCACTCAAACCCGGCGTGGGCCTGATGGGAGAAATGATTGACGGCGGCATGGCTGAATATGCACTGGTTGACGCCGCGCAATTGATCCCGCTGCCGGAGGCGGTGAGTTTTTCCCAGGCTGCTGCGCTCCCGGTCGCTTACGGCACCGCGCACCGGATGTTGGTCACCCATAACACGATCAGGAAAGGGGACAGGGTACTGATCCTCGGTGCCAGCGGCGGGGTGGGTACCGCCTGCGTCGTACTGGCAAAAAAACTGGGGGCTGAAGTGATCGCCTGTGCAGGCAGTGCAGAGAAAGGTGAGGCCCTGGCCGCGCTGGGAGCAGATCACGTGGTCAACTACCGGGAGGAAGATTTCTCGCGCTGGGCTATTAACCGCTACGGCAAGCCGCAGCGTCGAACCTATGAGGGGGGCGTGGACGTGGTGATTAACTTCACCGGCGGTGACACCTGGCGTCCGTCGCTGAAATGCCTGAAGCGTGGCGGCACCCTGTTGGTCTGTGGGGCGACGGCAGGCTACGACCCGGCGGAAGATCTGCGCTACGTCTGGAGTTTTGAGCTGAACATTAAAGGCTCCAACAGTTTTTATCAGGAAGATCTTGAAGCCTTACTGCACCTGGTGGCCGACGGCGACATCGTACCGTTGATTGACCGGGAAGTGCCGCTGGAACAGGCAACGGAAGGGTTGCGCCTGATCCGCGACCGGGAAGTGTTGGGCAAAGTGATTGTTACCCCTTAAGGAGACCGCGATGAGCGAAACACGATTAAACGCCGCAGAGGTGCAGGAAAAACTACTGAAAGGGCCGTATCACCAGTGGCTTGGACTGGAGGTTGAGGCGGTGGCGGAGGGGGAAATTACCCTGCGCGCCCGCTTTCGTGAAGAGTGGGTGGTGAATCCGGCGGGCGGCTACATTCACGGCGGTATCCTCGCCGCGCTGGTGGATCTGACCGCCGACTGGGCGCTGGTGGCCTGGACCGGCAAGGGCGTGCCGACGCTGGATATCCGTGTCGATTACCATCGTGCGGCGCGCGGGGATCTACGCGTTAAAGGCAAAGTCATCAAAGTCGGTAAACAGGTTTCCAGTGCGGAAGCCTGGGTCTATGACGCGGAAAACCGCCTCGTGGCGAGCGGGCGCGGCCTGTACGCCATGCCCGCAGCCTGAGGAGATCAACATGCCACAGGTTCTCGATCATCTGGTGATTAACAACCATTTTAATCTGACGCCCACCCGCGAGCTGTTCGCCGCGCTGGGATTTACCCTGACGCCGGAGAGTCACCATTCTCTGGGATCGATGAACCAACTGGTGATGTTCAACGATCACTATCTGGAGTTGATTGGCCTGCCGCGTCATAGCGCGACGGTTCGCCAGGAACTGCTCGACAGCCCGCGCGGCATAGACGGCCTGGTCTTTCGCAGCAACGAGGCGGAAAGCACCGCCAGGCAATTGGCAGAACAAGGGTTTTCCGTACAGCCGGTGCAGCATTTTTCCCGCGAGGTGGAAGCAAACGGCGAGCGCGGTGAAGCGCGTTTCAGCACCGTGCGCCTGGCACCGGGTAGTTTCGCGGCAGGAAGAGTCTATTTCTGCCAGCATCACACCCCGCAGTGGTTATGGCGTGACCCATGGCTACAGCATGCTAATGGCGTGGAAGGGATTGAGAGCCTGACGCTGGTGGCGCAGAACCCTGAACAGGAACAACAGGCGTGGCAGCGTCTTGGCCCGCTGGCCCCCGGATTTGTACTCCGGATACTCACCCCGGAGCAGTGGTCACGGTATTGCGCCGGGCTACCGGGACGGGATGAGACGCGGCGCAGCCAGTTTGCGGCAATGACCTTTCGCGGCGGTGATCCGGTGACACTCGTCCAGGCCGCAGAAAATGCCGGGTTGCCGCACGTTCATACTGCGGAGCGGTTACTTATCGCCGTTCCGGCGATCCACACTTTACTTGAGTTCAGGCTATGACCCTTATCAACCTTGGTTCGTTACCCTTGACGGCCCGTCACAATTCACAACCGGCATTTATCTATTCAACAGAAGGCGGCGCGCAAACTATCACCTTCGCTGAGCTGGATGCCCAGGCCGATGCGGTAGGGGCCGCGTTACGTCAGCAGGGCTATCAACCGGGCGAACGCGTGGCGCTGCTGGGACGCAACTCAATAGCCTATATGGCCGCCTTTTTAGGCATCTTGCGTGCCGGCCTGGTGGCCGTGCCGGTGAGCATAAAATTTCCGCCAGCGATGCTGGATAAACTGCTTGCCGATTGCGATGCCCGGCTGGTGACAGGCGAACGTGAGCACCTGGACAATCTCGCATTTTCCGGTCCAACGTGGGAGTTTGAAACCCTAAACGCGCTTCCTCCCGCCTCCGATTTCACCGTCTTTCAGCCACAGGCAGACAGTCTGGCGATGCTGCTCTATACCTCCGGCTCCACCGGAATGCCAAAAGGCGTGCGCCTGACCCACGCCAGCCATCGCTGGGTAGTAGAGACGCGTCTGGCTGCTAATGAATTAACCGACCAGCGGGTACTGATTGCCGCACCGTTTTACCATATGAACGCCCTCGCGCTGGCGCTGCTGACCCTCGCCAGTGGCGTAACCACCGTCCTGCTGCCGCAGTTTCAGGTGCATGACTACGTTGCAGCTATTGCTCGCTACCGTTGTACCTGGCTGACCGCGGTGCCGCCGATGATCGCCATGATGATGAAACAAAAAACGCTGCTCGCCCAGCACGATCTTTCTTCGGTACGGGTGGTACGAATGGGTTCGGCACCGGTCAATGAGGGCTTGTTCCAGCAGATCCGCCAGATTTGGCCGCGGGCACGGATTATTAATGCCTACGGTACGACTGAAGGCGGGCCGATTGTCTTTGGTTCGCATCCGCAGGGACTTGAGACGCCGTTATCGTCGAATGGTTACCCGCATCCGGCAGTCTCCCTGCGTCTGCGCGATGAACAGGGAGCGTCTGGCGATCATGGCGTGCTGGAGATCAAAAGTCCGGCCCTGATGCAGGGCTATCACCAGCGACCGGATGTCGCCAGCCCGTTTACCGCTGATGGCTATTACATCAGCGGCGATGTTTTTTACCGTGATGAGCAGGGCTTTTACACCTTTGTCGGGCGTCGGGACGATATGTTTGTTTGCGGTGGGGAGAATATTTATCCCGGCGAAGTCGAGCGGTTGCTTGAACAACATCCCGATGTCCAACAGGCGTGCGTGGTGGCAGTACCTGATGAGATCAAAGGCAGTAAGCCGGTAGCCTGGGTGATCCCGCGTGAGGGGCGTTTTCCTGACCCGAAGGCGATAAAAACCTGGACGCTACAGCACGGACCGGCCTATTTACATCCCCGGTTTATTTGGCTGGTTGAGCACTTTCCGCTGGCGGGTACCAACAAAGTCGACCGTCACGCGTTACGCATGCAGGCCATAAAGTTGCTTGCTGAAAAAACCACAGGAGACGCGGCATGACATTTAACTGGGAGAATCCTTATTCAACCACCCGAACGCCGTTATTTGCCCGCAATGCCGTCGCAACCTCGCATCCGCTGGCGGCGCAGGCGGGAAATCAGATCCTTATCAGCGGAGGAAATGCCGTTGATGCGGCGATTGCGGCAGCAGCGACATTAACCGTCGTTGAGCCGGTCTCTAATGGCCTGGGCAGCGATGCCTTTGCGATGGTCTGGGACGGACACCAGCTTCACGGTCTGAATGCGTCGGGCACAGCCCCTTCGCACTGGGATAGCGAATGGTTTGCCCGACGATATGGTCTTGATGAACGTGGCCATGCCCGGCGACCGGAGCGCGGCTGGGACAGTGTTACCATTCCCGGTGCGGTTGCCGCGTGGGGCGCGCTGCATCAACGCTTTGGTAAATTACCTTTTTCCCGCCTGCTGGACACCGCCATCGATATTGCCGAGCGCGGCGTCACAATAGCGCCGATGGTGGCACGAAAATGGCAGGCGGCGGTGCCCATTCTCAACGATCAGCCAGGTTTTGCCCGCACCTTTATGCCCCATGGCCGCGCTCCTGTGGTCGGGGAAAAATTTGTGATGCCGGAGGCAGCACGCACCTTACGACTGCTGGCGGACCAGGGCGCTCGCGCCTTTTATGAAGGAGAAATCGCCGGGTCTATCGTGCGCTTTGCCGCGCAGAGTGACATCCCTCTCTCAGGGGAGGATTTTGCCCGTTATCAGCCAGAGTGGGTAACCCCTGTTTCGCGTAACTATCGGGGGTACGAGGTTCATGAATTGCCGCCTAACGGACAGGGGATCGCGGCGTTAATCGCGCTTGGCATTCTCGAAAAATTCGATCTCAAAAGCCATGAATGTGACAGCGTCACCTCTCAGCATTTGCAAATCGAAGCCATGAAACTGGCGTTTGCTGATGTTTACCGCTACGTTGCCGATCCCCGGTCAATGGACATAACGCCAGAGCAGATGCTGGACGATAGCTATCTGAGTGAACGGGCGAAATGTATTGATCTGCATCATGCCAGCCAGCCGCTGGCCGGAATACCGCGCAGCGGAGGCACAGTTTACCTGACCACCGCCGACGAGAGCGGAATGATGGTTTCGTTTATCCAGTCCAACTATATGGGATTTGGGTCTGGCGTAGTGGTGCCGGAGTTTGGGATCAGTTTGCAAAACAGGGGCGCGGGTTTCTCCAGCGATCCGCGTTCGGCGAATGTCGTTGCGCCAGGAAAGCGTCCGTTTCATACCATTATTCCGGGCTTCCTGACTAAAAACGGGCAGCCACAAATGAGCTTCGGCGTAATGGGGGGCGATATGCAGCCGCAAGGGCATGTGCAAACGTTGGTACGAATGCTTGATTATCAGCAGCAGCCACAGGCCGCCTGCGATGCGCCGCGCTGGAAGGTTAATCGTGATTTTACGCTGGATCTGGAAGCGCGATTTGACCCCACCGTAATGCAGCAGTTAGCCGGACGCGGACACCAGTTTAAATCTACCCACGTTCCGTATATGGATTTCGGCTCGGGACAGTTTATATGGCGACTGTCCGATGACCGCAGCGAAGGCTACGTGGTCGCCAGCGACAGCCGCCGCGACGGGCAGGCGGTTGGCTTCTAGTCGCTCCCGGCAGCCAGTAGCGATGATTTCAGTCGGCTGGCTCCCGGCGGCTGTCCGGTAACCCGTTTAAACGCCCGGCTGAACGCGGCCTGTGAGGTATAGCCCAGCCGCTGAGCCACAGTATCAATCGGCAGACGATGTTCGGTAAGCCACTGGCTCGCAAGGTGCATGCGTAATTGGGTCGCATAGCGTAATGGGGAAGTACCGATGGTGGCCTGAAAGCGGTCGGCAAAGACGGAGCGCGAAATATGGCATTCCGCTGCCAGCTCGCTCACCGTCCAGTCGCGGCCCGGTTCACGGTGCAGCGCCAGAATGGCGCGTGCCAGCCGAGGATCGCGCAGGGCAGCCACCAGCCCCGACGCGTTATCGCAGCCGCATTCCACCCAGCCACGGACGATCATCGCCGCCACCACATCGGCCAGCCGGGCGAGGATCCCGGCAAAGCCAACGCGGGAGGAACACATCTCCCGCTGCATCGATTCCAGAATCGGCACTAATCCGGGGTAGCGGCCGCCAGTGGTATCAACCAGCATAAGCTCCGGCATCAGCGGACCCAGCCCCTGCATGCCCCCCAGATCGAACTCCATACAGCCGTAAAAGAAAACGGCCCCCGATGCCGGGTCAGCTTTTGCGCAGGTCTTTACCGCGCACACTGTTTCACCCAGCGGCGCGGCATCAAGACTTTCCAGACACTGCACCGACGCCTCGGGATGCGACAGAAGCTGGTGCGCCGATCCTTTGGGCAGAAACACCGCGTTCCCTGCGCTTAGCGGGTACAGCTGACCATCCTGCATGCGCAGCATCACGGAACCGACGGCGAGAAAATGGAAATAGGCGTGTCCGGTTTTGGCCGGGAAATGAAGTCCGAAGGTCTGACCTGTCACCACGCGACGGTACTGCACGCCGCGCAGGCGCATCCCGGTTAACAATTCGCTGATGAGTTCGGATGACAGGGCAAAAGAGGGTGATTGGTTCATTTCAGGTGTTTCGGTCAAAAATAACGGGTTTATCATCATAGACCATCCGGCGTTTAGTCTCCAGAATTTCACCTCTCCCTTTTTTCAGGATATTTACGATGAGTCACACTGTTTGCGATAGCCGCGCGCCGTCACCTGAGCACGTTGCGCCCATTACACCGGCCTGGATGGCGGTATTTTCTCTGGCGATGGGAGTATTTGGTTTATTGACCGCCGAATATCTGCCCGCCAGCTTATTAACGCCGATGGCAGCGGAGCTTGGCGTTTCTGAGGCACTGGCGGGGCAGGCCGTTACTGTTACTGCCGCGGTGGCGCTGTTTGCCGGATTGCTGGTGCCGGGGCTTACCCGCGGCATTGACCGCCGGACGGTGCTGCTGATGTTTACTACCCTGATGATCGCCTCAAACCTGCTGGTCGCCTGGTCTTCCAGCCTGGCGGTGCTGCTGTTGATGCGCGTGCTGCTGGGTATTGCCCTTGGTGGTTTCTGGAGTATGGCGGCAGCGGTGGCGATGCGGCTGGTGCCGTCGGCACTGCTGCCACGCGCATTATCCATCATCTTCAGCGGCGTGGCGGTAGGCACCGTCGTCGCCGTACCGCTCGGCAGTTATCTGGGTGGATTGTACGGCTGGCGTAGCGCGTTTATCGCCTCGGCCGCCGTGGGGGCGATAACGCTGGCGGTTCAGTTCTTCGCCTTACCGTCGCTGGTGCCCGGCAAGCCTGCGCGGCTGCGAACCATTATTGAAGTATTGTTGCGTCCCGGCATTGCGATGGGGATGTTCGCCTGTATCCTGGCGCATGCCGGTCACTTTGCCTTATTTACCTATATTCGTCCTTTTCTGGAGAGTACCACCCGCATGGACGGTGACGGCATCGCGCTCATGCTGCTGGGATTCGGGGTGGCCAATTTTTCCGGGACGCTGCTCGCGGGCTGGCTGCTTGAACGCAGCGCCCGCGGCACGATGGCTTTAATGCCCGCGCTGGTGGGCCTGGCGGCGCTGGCGTTGGTGATGTTCCCTGACTCCGTGGCCGTACAGACCTTACTGGTCGCGCTATGGGGGCTGGCGTTCGGCGGTATTCCGGTGGCCTGGTCAAACTGGGTAACGCGCGCCGTGCCTGACCGCGCCGAGAGTGCCGGCGGCATGGTCGTGGCATCGGTACAGTCCGCTATTGCCACCGGTGCCGCAGGCGGCGGAATGATGTTCAGCTTTAGCGGTATCACCGGTGTCTTTATTGCTGCGGGCATAGTGATGCTGGTCGCGGGCGTGCTGACAGGACTTCGGGTGCGGGTAGATGTCGCCACCGCACCGACACAGGATTAATAAAACTGCCGCGCGCACTGTCGCCGCGCGGCGTTTTCACCTGATTACACCGCCTCGCCAATGACCTCGCGAATGCGTTTAGCGATATAACCCACATGGGTTTCCAGCGCAAAATGACCGGTATCCAGCAGTTCCACCACCGCGTGCGGATTATCACGTTGCCAGGCTTTCGCGCCGGGGGGAATGAAGAACGGATCGTGTTTGCCCCAGATCACCAGCGTTGGCAACTGTCTGGCGCGGAAAAAAGCCTGAAAATCCGGGTAGCGGGTTAAGTTGTTGGCATAGTCGAGGAACAGATCCAACTGGATCGCTTTGTTGCCCGGCCGCTCCATCAGCAGCGTATCCAGATGCCAGGTTTCCGGCGCGACGCTCTGCGGATCCTGCACGCCATGCAAATACTGCCAGCGTATTCCTTCCATATTTAACACCGCGTCGTTGACCACCTGCCGGTTTGCCGCCGACGGATCGTCCCAGTATGCGCGCACGGGTGCCCACGCATCGCCCAGCCCTTCAAGATAGGCATTACCGTTTTGCGAAATCAGACCGCTGACCCGCTCAGGATAATTCAGGGCCAGACGCAGCCCGGCGGGCGCACCGTAATCAAACACGTAAAGCGCATAACGCTGCAGGTCCAGCGCATCAACAAACGCGGTCAGCGTCTGGCCGAGGGCGTCAAAGGAATAGGGATAATCGCGCTCATCCGGCACCTCGGTAAAACCAAAGCCCGGCAGGTCGGGGGCTATCAGATGGAATTTATCGGCCAGCAGCGGGATCAGCTCGCGGAACTGATGAGAAGAGCTGGCAAATCCGTGGACCAGCAGCAGCACAGGTAGCGAGGGTTCGCCTGCTTCCCGGTAAAACACGCGCACGCCGTCGGCCTCGGCAAACTGATAGCGAACCGGATAATGGATGTTGATAGTCATCAATGCCTCCAGAATGTAACTGTTAAAATGATAATAAAAAGGTTACATGGTTGAGTATGCGCGAAATAAGTAACCAGTCAAATTATTTTTTAGAGGTTACAAAGGCGCACGTTTCGGCTACCATTAGCGAAAGTGTCTTTATCATTGAGGTGTTCTATGGCTTCTGACCACATCCCACTATTTCTGGCAGATCATGGTGCGCTGGATTTTCTGAATACGGTCATGCAGGTAAACGGCCAGCCGCAGGACATGTGGCAATCCGACGAGGATGTGATGGACTGGCTTACCCGTGCAGGTCTGGCGAGTCCGGGTGAGAAAGCATCGTGGACCGCGGGAGAGTTACTGCAACAGGCGCGACGACTGCGGGAGATGATTCGCGCCCTGGTGGCGCAAAAGAAAGCAGGGGAAACATTGCAGCCAGAGGGCTTAAATGATTTCCTGGCCTCGATCCCCGCCTGTAAACAACTGCGTAGCGGCAGCGGTAGTAGCGTAGAGATAGTGAAAATCTATCCTGGCCACAGTGCGACGCATTTGCTGGGACCGGTGGCGGAACTGGCGGCCTCTTTGCTCGCGGAAGCCGATTTTGAACTCATCAAAACCTGCGAGCATCCCGACTGTAGGCTGTGGTTTTACGATCGCACCAAATCACATCGCCGCCGCTGGTGCAGTATGGCGCTGTGCGGCAACCGGGCCAAAGTCGCGCGTTTTCGCCAGCAGCAACATTAGCGGCGGGAAAGGTTATAGCATGAAAAAAGGGAGGACTCGTCGGATAACAGAGCGCCTCCCAAAACATCAGTCATATGGATGGCGTCGGTGCGCACATCTCTTATAACCACTCACATTGCACTACGCGTGTTGCTCAGGCGTTACTGCGTCCACAAGCGGCAGATGACGCGCTCTGCCGGCCAGATAGCCGAGCACCGCCAGTACCAGTGCCAGCACGGTGCAGCCAGTCAGCGGCAACGTCCAGCCACCCAGACTGTCGTGCAGCAGGCCCACCAATGGCGGCCCGCCGGCTGCCAGCAAATAACCCACGCACTGCGCCATCCCGGAGAGCGTCGCCGCCTGTACCGCATTACTGGAGCGCAGGCTGATAAAAGCGAGGCCGAGGATCACGCCTGCGCCAGTGCTGATCCCAATCAGTACCACCCATAATGTTGCCAGCGATGGCAGCAGCAGCAGCCCGCCCAGACCGGTCGCCCCGATCAGGGCAAAACCTACCCCCGGCACGCGCTGATCGCGCAGTCGGCCGAGCAGCGGCCCGATAAAAAAGCCGGGGACCGCCGTTGCCAGTTGCAGAACGCCATGCAGCGATCCGGCTTCTGCCGTACTAAAGCCGAGGTTTGCCAGCATTGCGGGTAGCCAGGAAACAATGATGTAATAAATAAACGAGTTAAGGCCGAAAAACAGGGAGACCTGCCAGGCCAGCGCCGCGCGCCAGACCCCGGATGCGTGACGGCGATGCTCGCTGTGCTGTGCCGCAGGCCGCGGCGTATGACGCGATAATTGCGGTATCCAGACGGCTAATGCGATGAGCGGAAGCAGCAATGTGCTTAGTAGCGCATGGTGCCACCCGGCGTGAAGTGATTGTGCCAGAGGGATCATGACCGCTGACCCCAGCGCGGCGGCAAGGCCCATGGTCAGGGCATATAGTCCGGTCAGGCTCGCCGCGCGATGCGGCAGATCGCGCTTTAAAATGCCCGGCAGCAGCACATTACCGATAGCGATGCCCGATCCCACGATCAGGGTCCCGGCATACAGTCCGGGCAGCCCGGCATACGAGCGCACTACGATGCCGACCGCAATAACGATCAGCGCCAGAAATAACGCCTTCTCCATCCCCAGCCGGTGCGCGACACCGGCGGCAAATGGTGAAAAAGCGGCAAAGGCCAGTAATGGCAACGTCTGCACCAGGCCCGCCAGGGTCGCCGTTAAGCCCAGTTCAGCACGGATCATCTCCAGCAGCGGCGCGACGCTGGTAAACGGCGCGCGCAGGTTGGTGGCGATCAGCAGGATGCCCAGAATAAGCAGCAGGTTTTTTTTATGCACGTTACGCATGATTTTTGCTCTGAATCAAATTTCAGCCTTACTATAAAGGCTTGCCGCTTTGCCGTAATATCGATATAACAACAATCCATCGCTACATTTCGCCAATAGTGGCGCACGAAACCTTTCCTATGTCTTTACTGCATTCCCTTAAAAATTTTGCTATCGATCACAATCCCAATCCGGTAGTGGCGCTGAAGGTGCACTCTGCCGGGCAGCAGGAAGAGGTACCGTTTCACCGCCATCGTAAAGGGCAGCTGATTCTGACGCTGCGCGGCGGTGTCACCTGTCTGGCTCCGACGGCGTACTGGATGGTTCCGGTCAACTGCGCCGCGTGGATCCCCGCCGGGGTTGCTCACAGCAATCGGGTGACGACCCATGGCGACGTTCTGTTTTTATATATTGAGCCGGATGTACAGGGTATGCCGCAGGCGTGTTGCACCCTGCAAATCAGTCCACTGCTGCGCGAGATGCTGAAACATTTTGCCGATCTGCCGCAGGATTATTCGCCCGATAGCCCCGTCGCCCGTTTTGCGCAGGTGATGCTGCATGAGTTGACCCTGATGCCGGTAGAACAACTGAGTCTGCCAATCAGCGAGCATCCCCGGATCAAACAGCTGGCGGACAGTCTGATGGCCAATCCGGCAGATCGTAGCCCGCTCGCGGTGTGGGCCAGCCGCCTGGCGATGAGTCCCCGCAGCTTTGAACGTTTTGTACTGAAAGAAACCGGCATGACCTTTGGCCGCTGGCGGCAGCAGCTTCAGGTACTGGTGGCTATTCGTCTGTTGGTGACCGGAATGTCGGTGCAGAATACCGCCTGGGAGCTGGGCTACGACTCGGTAACGGCCTTTATTACCATGTTTAAAAAGACGCTGGGCACCACGCCAGGGCAGTATCTCAATAACGACTAGTGTTAAAGGGTGTCGACAACAACGGAGAATAACGATGCCCGACCATCATCAACACCCGGTTTTACCGCAGACGCAACATTTTGTGGCCCATGAATGGGTCCCCAATCATCCTTCTCTGACCGTGCTGCTTTATCAGCGCGTGGTGAACGAAGGGGATATCGCCAGCCAGTTTGAGCAGCGCTTTACTGATAACGGCTGGCCAGCGCAATGGCGCGATGGTGTCTTCGATTATCACCATTACCACTCTACAGCGCATGAAGTGCTGGGCATTGCCGCCGGCTCTGCTCGCCTGCTGCTGGGTGGTCCAGGCGGTAAGGAGTTCAACGTGCGTAAAGGCGATGTGATATTACTGCCGGCGGGCACCGGGCATCGTCGGTTATCCGCCTCCGACGATTTTCTGGTGGTTGGTGCGTATGCACTCGGGCAGGAGGCAGATTTGTGCACAGCGGCGGCGACGTCGGAGATGCTGGCCCGGATAGCCTCGCTGCCGTTTCCTGAAAGCGATCCGGTGAATGGGGAAGCACATGCGCTTAGCGAATACTGGCAGCGGGCAGAGCAATAGTGCCTCGCACGTATTTTAGTTATCCAGTTGACTGATAATCGCGAGGCGGGCGCGATAGCCGTTGCGGATATGTTGACAGGCGGCGTCCTGCGCCGCCTCAGCATCGCGGCGGGTGAGGGCATCAACCATCGCCTGATGCTCGCACTTTGCCTCTTCCGCCCGGTCCGACAGCGCATAGGTGGTACCGCGCAGCAGTGACAGATGAATGCGCAGATTATCCAGCATCTCATTAAGATACGGATTGTGGGTGGACCGATAAATCTGCCGGTGAAACAGGCGGTTATGATCGTGCAGCGCTTTACTGTCGGTCAGCGTTTTTTCCGCATCCACCATACGTTGCAGGAGCGCAATTTCTTCATCAGACGCGGCTGCCACCGCCAGCTGCATGGCAATCTTTTCCAGCCCTTCACGGACGGCAAAAAGCTGACGCAAACGGTCATAGCTGATATTGGCGACGATCAAACCGCGTTGCGGCCCCGGCTCTGCCAGACCCAGGGTTTCCAGGCGATGCAGCGCCTCGCGGATAGGCGTTCTGCTCAGGCCAAATTGCGCCGCCAGTCGGGTTTCCTGTAGTCGTTCGCCGGGCAACAGTTCGCCGCGTTCAATCGCCGTGATCAGTATCTCGAAAGGTGACATTGTCACATCACGCTCGCCAGGTTTTACGTTCATAATTTCAGAGGTTTTTTTCCAGTTTACAGGCCAGAAGCGCGCACCATGAATGTAGCGCCATATTGCCACAGTAAATCATGTTTCATCGCTCATTTTGTTCTTAGCATAGCTAAAAATCGTCTTTTGACCTTCGCGCCATCGCTGGTATGTTGAGGGTCTGATTTATTGTATACAAATGAATTCAATTAATCATCTTGTTGTTTTATAAGTTTTTTAGTCAGCATCAGGGAATTTTACCATGACCAAAACAGACACTGTATCTGGCGCTTATCCCCGGGGAGATCAACTCAGTCATTTTATCCATCGCGCTCATACGATGCCGATCCCGGAGACGGTGCTGCATGAGGCCAAACGCGCGCTGATTGATTACCTCGGTGTGGCGTTGGGGGCGGTGAATGACGATGCGGTGCGCGCCGTGCGCCAGGTGGCACGCCAGTGGAATGCCACCGGCGTGGCGCGGGTTATTCTTGGCGAAACCACCACGCCGGGTCTGGCGGCGCTGATTAATGCCACCATGGCCCATGCGGCAGATTATGACGATACCCATCCTGCGGGCGCGGGCCATCCCGGGGGGCCGTGCTGGTCAACGGCGCTGGCGATGGCGCAGGCGCATCCGGTCAGCGAGGAACGGGTACTGAAAGCCTTTATCGCCGGGTTCGAAGTGATGGCAAAACTTGGCGGTGGCTGGGTGCCGGGAGTGGGCCGCAATCTGCAACGCCGCGGTTTTCATCCGACCGCCATCGTCGGACGCGCGGGTGCGACAGCGGTCGCGTCCTCTCTTCTCGGGCTTAGCGAGCCACAAATTCAAAACGCGCTCGGCGCGGCGGCGACTATGATGGGTGGGCTGCAAAAGTCCTCGGGCACGCATGGCAAGCCTTTCCATGCGGGGAAAGCCGCGATGGACGGGATCCTCGCGGCGCAACTGGCTGCGGAAGGATTCGTCGGCGCGCATCATTTTTATGAAACGGACGGCTGGGTGAAAAACTTTATCCAGGACGGCAGCGCGGAAATTCCGCCGCTGGATTTTGGCGAAAGCTGGGAACTGCTGACCAACGGCTACAAGCTGTATGCCAGCTGCCGGGGGACGCACGCCTCCATCGAAACCGCACGACAGCTTTACCCGCAGCTACAAGGCCGCGCCATTATCCGCATTGATGCCAAAGTGCATCCGATGGGGATGGTTAACGCCGGGATCCTCAATCCGCAAACGCCGCTGGAGAGCAAATTCAGTATCCCGCACTGCATCGCGCTGGCGCTGAGCGGATATGCGCTGACCGATACCGATTTCACGCCGCAAACGGTGGCCGATCCCGCGCCGCGCGCGCTGCTGGAGTTACTGAATGTTGAGGCCGTCGAAGGGCAATCCGCCAGTTCGGCCTTTATTGACGTCTGGCTGGAGGATGGCGAGGTACTGCACGCCCATACTGAAGTGTATCGCGGTCATGCGCAAAACCCCTTAACCGACGAGGAACTGCGCGCCAAGTTTGATTCGCTGGCAATCCCGGCACTCGGGGCGCAGAAGAGTGAGGCGCTGTATCAGGCGGCGGCGCATTTTGAACGTCCAGGCTCCCTGGCAACTATCACCGCGCTGCTGGCTGGCGAAAACACGGAATTTTAAAGGAGTAGAGGTATGAGTATTGCCGGACAACTCGCTGCAAATCTGTTGAGTTTCTCGCAGCAAACCTTTTCGCCAGCAGCCCGCGAGCAGGCGCGAACCGCTATTATTGATACCCTCGGCGTGACGCTGGCGGGCGGCGTCCAGGACGGGGCAGAAAAACTGCGCCGCGTCATTGTTCCTTCGGCCGCGACCGGGAATAGCCGGGTTTTTGGCACCGATCTGCGTCTCAACGCGCTGGATGCCGCGCTGCTCAACGGCACGTCATCGCATCTGCTGGATTATGATGATTCAAACTCCTGGCTGCACGGACACATCTCGGTTGCCGTCTTGCCTGCGGTGCTGGCACTGGCGGACGAGCACGCGCTTAACGGCGAGGCGATAATCCGCGCATATCTCTGCGGCTATGAAACCGCCGTGCGGATGGGCAAAGCGGTCAGCCCGTTCCAGTACCGACACGGCTGGCATCCTACCACCACGGTGGGCATTTTTGCCGGCGTTGCTGCTTGTGCGGTGCTGCTCGACTTAACGCAAGAACATACCGCGACGGCGCTGTCGATCTGTGCCTCGCTCGCTTCCGGCATAAAATCCAACTTTGGCAGCCAGACCAAAGCGCTGGCCGTCGGTCAGGCGGCACGCAGTGCGGTGATGGCGGTGCAACTGGCCCGGGAAGGCTTCAGTGCCGGGCAAACGGCGCTGGAACATCATCATGGCTATTTCAACGTTTTTAACGGCAGCGAAAATGTCGATCCTTCCGCGCTGACCGAACGCTGGGACGGTACGCCGTACATTCTTGATACCGAAAAGAGCAACAACTTCAAGTACTTCTCCTGCTGTTACGCCATTCTTTCACCCGTGGACGGCGTGCTGGCGCTGCGCGAGCAGACGGGGCTGAAAGCGGAGCAGATCGAACGTATTGAGGTGCAGGTGCATCCGATCCGCTTCCCGCATATCAATATTCCGCAGCCGGAAAATCCGCTGGCGGGGAAATTCAGTCTGCACTACTGCGTGGCGCGGGCCTTTGTCGCCGGGACGCTGACGCTGGACGATTTTATCGACACGGCGCGTTTTGCCGATCCGGCAACGCAGACATTAATGCACAAGGTCACGCTGGGTTGCCATGACGAGGCGACGACGCATCGTGCGTATGTCACGCTGACCACCACAGACGGGCGTCAATTTCACCAGGCGATTGCCGGGGCGCGGGGTTCCAGCCCGGATAACCCGCTGGCGGAAGGTGTGCTGGCGCAAAAATTTATCGATTGTGCCACTCGCGTGATGTCTGCCGATAACGCGCAGGCGCTGTATTCCCGCCTGCTGCAAGACGATTATCGCTAAGTGGAATCACTATGACCTTATCGCTTATTCCTGCTGACATTTCGCCGCTGTTTGCCGGGGTGATGGTGTTTTGCAGTTTTCTGACCTCGGCGCTCACGGCGGCGATGGGACTAGGCGGCGGCACGGCGCTGCTGGCGGTGATGGGCCTGGGAATGCCGGTCGCCAGCCTGATGCCAGTGCACGGAATGGTGCAGTTAGGATCAAACCTGAGCCGGACGCTGATCCAGCGCATGTATGTGGTCTGGCCGCTGGTGCTGTGGTTTTTGCTCGGCAGCGCGGTCGGTATCGCCCTCGGTGCGCCGCTGGCCGCGGCGATCCCGGACAGCCTGGCGCGTATCGCATTAGCGCTATTTATCCTCTGGACGGTCTTTCACAAACGCAGTGAGGCAAAGCCGACCAATAAGCTGTTTTTTGTCATCGGCGGCGGGATCAGCAGCATCGGGACGATGATTGTGGGCGCGACGGGGCCGATGGTCGCGGGGCTAATCAGTTCTCAGGGGCTGAAGAGACAACCGCTGATTGCCACCCATGCAACCTGCATGGTCCTTCAGCACGGATTAAAAATACTCGCCTTCGGTCTGATGGGCTTTGCCTGGGCGACCTGGCTGCCGGTACTAACCGCGATGATTATCAGCGGCGCGCTGGGCACCTGGCTGGGATCGCGACTGCTCGACAACCTGCCGGAAAAACTGTTCCGCGTAGTGTTCCGGGTGACGATGCTGCTGCTGAGCCTGCAACTGCTGTGGCAGGGCGCGCAGGGCTGGATGGGTTAGATCATTTTTGCATGTGCTACGCCATATTCCTTCTTTGCCAGAGGTCGGGCGTAGCGCGGAACATAGTCAGACGCGTTGTAAATACAAAAAATTAACCGGGAAAAGGGTCGATGATGATCAATAAAATGAAAATGCTGGCGGCGGTCTTGCTGATCGCCAGCGGAAACCTTGCCTTCTCAGCGCAGGCTGCAGACGCGCCCGCCAGCAATGGGGAGACGCTAAAGAAAATTAAAGCCCGGGGCGAACTGGTGTGCGGCGTTCATCCGGCACGACACGGATTTTCTTCCATCGACAGTAAAGGCCAGTGGGTCGGGCTGGATGTGGATTTCTGCCGGGCGCTGGCAGCGGCGGTCTTAGGCGATGCCAAAAAAGTTCGCTTTACGCCGCTTTCCACGGCGCAGCGTTTCCCGGCCATTCAGTCCGGTGAAGTGGACGTCCTGTCGCGCAATATTACCGCCTCGCTGACGCGCGATGTGTCGCTGGGCCTCAACTTTGCGCCGCCGAACTTTTATACCGGCACCGGGTTTATGGTCCGCGCCAATAGCGGCGTGAAGAAAATTGAGGATCTGGACGGGGCCACCGTCTGCATCACGCCGGGCAGCAGCACCGAGCAGAATGTGGCGCAGATCTTCACCTCCCGCCATCTGCACTACACCCCGGTGGTGATTGAAAATAATAAAGAGTACGTGGCGGCCTACCTCGCCGGACGCTGCGATGTGCTGGCCCGTGACAAAGTCGCCTTACCCGGCGTAAAAAACGTAGATGCCGAAAACCCGGACGACCATGTGATCCTGCCGGGGATCTACTCGAAAGAGCCGCTGGCGATGGCGGTGCGTAAAGGTGACGATCAGTGGTTTGATATCGTCAAATGGGTGGTGTATGCCACGTTTAACGCGGAAGAGTTGAAAACCAGTCAGGCGAACGTCGATCAGCAATTGAAATCCGCCGACCCGGATGTGCAGGGGCTTTTAGGCGTCAGTGGCGATTTCGGTCAGAAACTGGGGCTGGATAATCAATGGGCTTACAACATCGTTAAGCAGGTGGGTAACTATGGCGATATTTATAACCGCCACTTTGGTCCCCAAAGCGCAGAGCCGCTGGATCGCGATCTGAATAAATTATGGAACGACGGTGGCCTGCTGTATGGCTTACCGATCCGCTAACCTCCGTTTGTGCGCCCGATCCTGACATGATGAAACAATCACAACATACCAACACGCTTGATGCGCCGGGGCAGGTCAGCACCGCTGGCCTCATGACGCTTATCGGCAGTAAAACGACGCGAGCCTGGTGCTATCAAATCCTGCTCGCCGTGCTGCTGGTCGGCTTTTGCGGATGGCTTTATCACAACGTGGTGGATAATCTGCAAACCCAGCGTATTACCACCGGGTTTGCGTTCCTCAAGCAAAGCGCCCATTTTGCGATTGGCGAAACGCTGATCGACTATACGCCGCGCGACAGTTATGCCCGCGCGGTTCTGGTCGGCTTACTTAACACCCTGTATGTCATGGCCTGCGGCATTGTGCTGGCGACGGTACTGGGGTTTATCGTCGGCCTGGGGCGGGTGTCAAAAAACTGGCTGCTGAAGAAACTGGCCGAAGGCTATGTGGAGTTGCTGCGCAACGTGCCGGTGATTTTACAGGTGATTTTCTGGGCGGTGACGATCCGTAACCTGCCGTCGCCACGCGGGGCCATTGAGCTGGCCGGGGCCGGTTATCTGACAAACCGCGGTCTGACCTTTGCGGTGTTACAGGCCGATCCCGGCTGGCTGTGGACCTTGTGGGCGCTGGCGACAGGCGTGGTGCTCAGTCTCGCACTGGCGATGCTGGCCCGGCGGTTGCGGGAGCGGAGTGGTCGCCTGCTGCCAGTGGCACGTCTGCGAATGTTACTTCTCGTCGGTTTACCGCTATTGGTCTGGTGGCTGAGCGGTGCGCCGCACGCCATCGATCGCCCGGAACTGCGTGGTTTTAACTTTCGCGGCGGCTTTACGATCAGCCCGGAATTCACCGCGCTGCTGCTGGGTATCGCGCTTTATTCCTCGGCGTTTATTGCCGAGATCGTCCGCGCCGGGATCCAGTCGGTGCCAAAAGGACAACTTGAAGCGGCACGTTCACTCTCCTTTTCGCCCTGGCATGTGATCCGCCACGTCATAATTCCGCAGGCAATGCGGGTGATTGTCCCGCCGCTGGCCAGTCAGTATGTCAGTCTGGCAAAGAACAGTTCCATTGCCGTGGTGGTGGGATATCCGGAACTGGCGAATATCAGCAATACCCTGATGAATCAGACCGGACAGGCACTTGAAGCGATCGCCATCATGATGGTGGTGTATCTGATTATCAGCATTACGACCTCGCTGCTGATGAATATCTTTAACCGTTACGTCGCCATTAAAGAGCGCTAAGGAGAGGCTATGCAACCTACGGCAATTGACTGGCTGCGTCGCAACCTGTTCAGTAGTGCGCTGCAGACGGTATTAACGCTGGCGCTGCTGACGGTCATCGTCACCATCGGCGCAAAACTGCTGCGCTGGGGCGTCACGGAGGCGGTATTCAGCGGCGGGGCGGCGGAGTGTCGAGTCGCCGCAGGTGCCTGCTGGGCGGTGATCGGCGAAAAGTACCGGCCTATCCTGTTCGGGCTGTATCCGTATGAACAGCAGTGGCGTCCGGCGCTGTGCATGTTGATCTGGTTTGTGAGCGTCGGGCTGTCGCTGTCGCCTGCCTGCTGGCATTCACGGTTTCTGTGGCCGCTGTGGGCCGTCGCGCTGGTGGCGATGTACTGCCTGATGAGCGGCGGGGTGCTGGGGCTGTCGCCGGTACAGTCGGCCGACTGGGGCGGACTGCCGCTGACGTTGTTACTGTTTTCCGGCACGGTGATCCTCGGTATGCCGGTCTCGGTGGCGCTGGCGCTGGGCCGTCGCTCGCCGCTGCCGTTTTTCCGTGGACTGTCGGTGATCTTTATTGAGGGGCTGCGCGGTGTGCCGCTGATCACCATTCTGTTCGTGGCGGTGAATGTGTTTCCGCTGTTCCTGCCCACCAATATGGAAGTGAACAAACTGCTGCGCATTATTGTCGGTATCGCGCTGTTTTTTGCCTGCTATCAGGCGGAAGTGATCCGCGGCGGTTTACAGTCCGTGCCGCGCGGGCAGTATGAGGCGGCGACGGTACTGAATCTCGGCTACTGGCACACAACCACCAAAATCATTCTGCCGCAGGCGCTACGCATCTGTCTGCCAGCGGTAACCAACCATATCATCGCCGCGATGAAAAACACTTCGTTCGTGATTATCATCGGCCTGTTTGACATGCTCACCGCGACCAGCGCCGTGATGCAGGACCCGCAGTGGCGACGCTATTACATCGAAACCTATATTTTTATCGCGGCTATTTATATTTTGTTCGGCTTTATGCTTTCGCGCTACGCCATCTGGGTAGAAAAACGCATTGACGCCAGCCACCACGTAGAAGGAGCCTCCTGATGTCCGCAGCTTTACCTAAACCGATCATCGAAATGAATGCCGTCAGTAAATGGTACGGAAAGTTTCAGGTTCTGGACAATGTCTCTCTCAACGTGGCGAAGGGTGAGCGGGTGGTGATTTGCGGCCCGTCCGGGTCGGGTAAATCGACCTTAATTCGCTGCATCAATCGGCTGGAAGAGCATCAGCAGGGGCAGATCCTGGTCAACGGCATCGAAATGAACGACAACGTGCGCAATATTAATCGCATTCGTTTGAGCATAGGCATGCTGTTCCAGCAGTTTAATTTGTTCCCCCACCTTAGCGTGCTGGATAACCTCACCATCGGCCCACGGCTGGTGCGCAAGATGAGCCAGAAACAGGCGACGGAGCTGGCGATGCATTATCTGGAGAAAGTGCATATCGGCAATCAGGCGTACAAATTTCCGCTTCAGCTGTCGGGTGGTCAGCAGCAGCGGGTGGCGATAGCCCGCGCGCTGTGTATGCAGCCAGAAATTATGCTGTTTGATGAACCGACGTCGGCGCTTGATCCGGAGATGATTAAGGAAGTGCTGGATGTAATGCTGGATTTAGCAGAGGGTGGGATGACGATGATCGTCGTGACGCATGAGATGGGCTTTGCCCGCACCGTGGCGGATAAGGTGATCCTGATGGCCGACGGGCGGATTGTGGAATCCGCACCACCAGAGCAGTTCTTCAGTCAGCCTGAACATCCACGCACCCGGCAGTTTTTAGAGCAGATTTTGAGCCATTAACGTACCAGGTGCGCGGCAAGGATGTCGGGTACAGGCGTCAGCGCCGTACCCCTGATGCCCGGTGGCGCTGCGCTTACCGGGCCTACGATCATGGTGTAACCCGCTAACGTTGTGGGCGCAGGCCGGGTAAGGCGAAGCCGCCACCCGGCATTATCCGGTACAGGCGCCAGCGCCATACCCCTGATGCCCGGTGGCGCTGCGCTTACCGGGCCTACGATCATGGTGTAACCCGCTGATATTGTGGGCGTAGGCCGGGTAAGGCGAAGCCGCCACCCGGCATTATCTGGTACAGGCGCCAGCGCCATACCCCTGATGCCCGGTGGCGCTGCGCTTACCGGGCCTACGATCATGGTATAACCCGCTGATATTGTGGGCGTAGGCCGGGTAAGGCGAAGCCGCCACCCGGCATTATCCGGTACAGGCATCAGCGTCGTGCCCCTGATGCCTGGTGGCGCTGCGCTTACCGGGCCTACGATCATGGTGTAACCCGCTAACGTTGTGGGCGTAGGCCGGGTAAGGCGAAGCCGCCACCCGGCATCTGTTCCACCATCAGCCACAGGGGCGCATCCCACTACTCCGGAATATTTTCGTCGCCCTGCTGCGACGGCCATTTCCATCCCTGCACCTCGGGCAGATCTTCGCCATGTTCGCGCACGTAGCGATGATGTTCGGCGATTTTCTCCTGTAACGTATCCAGAATATCGTCGGCTTTGCCCTGCAACGCCGGAACACGCAGGATCGCCTCCTGAGCGAGGTGGAAACGGTCCAGCTCATTCATCACCGTCATGTCAAACGGGGTGGTGGTGGTGCCTTCTTCCATAAAGCCGCGGACATGGAAATTGCGATGGTTGTTACGCAGGTAGGTTAGCCGGTGGATCAGGCTTGGGTAGCCGTGGAAGGCAAAGATCACCGGTTTATCCGGGGTGAACAGGGCATCAAAATCGTCATCACTCAGCCCGTGCGGATGCTGATCTTTGGTTTGCAATGCCAGCAGATCCACCACGTTAACTACCCGCACATGCAGGTCGGGAAGGTACTCGCGCAGCAGATCCACCGCCGCCAGTGTTTCCATGGTCGGCACGTCGCCTGCGCAGGCCATCACCACATCCGGTGTGCCGCCGCTCTGCTCGTTTCCGGCCCAGTGCCAGATACCCATTCCCGCCGCGCAGTGCTTCTGCGCCTCCTCCAGCGTCAGCCACTGCGGCGCGGGTTGTTTCCCGGCAATAATCACGTTAATGCGATCCCAGGTTTTCAGGCAGTGATCTGCCACGCACAGCAGGGTATTGGCATCCGGCGGTAAATAAATGCGCACAATATCCGCTTTCTTATTGGCGACGTGATCGATAAACCCCGGGTCCTGATGGCTGTAACCATTGTGATCCTGCCGCCAGACATGAGACGACAGCAGATAGTTAAGCGAAGAGACCGGTTTGCGCCACGGGAGGGTGCGGGAGACCTTAAGCCACTTGGCGTGCTGATTAAACATCGAATCGACGATATGGATAAAGGCTTCATAACAGTTAAACAGACCATGCCGACCAGTAAGTAAATACCCCTCCAGCCAGCCCTGACACTGGTGCTCACTGAGGATTTCCATCACCCGGCCATCCGCGGCCAGCTGTTCGTCATACGGTTTTATCGGCTCCTGCCAGGTGCGGCTGGTGACGTTAAAGACTTTACCCAGCCGGTTAGAGGCGGTTTCATCCGGTCCGAACAGGCGGAAATTATCGGCGTTGCGCTGGAAAATACCGGCGAGGTAGCTGCCGAGCGCGTCGGTGGACTCGGCCTGGGTTTCTCCCGGTGACTGAACGTCTATCGCGTAGTCATGCAGCGACGGGGTAATCAGTTCGCGGCGCAGCCTTCCGCCGTTGGCCCAGGGCGTAGACCCCATCCGTTTATCACCTTTGGGGGCCAGCGCCTGCAACTCAGCCTTAAGCTGTCCACGCTCATCGAACAACTCCTCCGGCTGATAGCTGCGCATCCAGCGCTCCAGGATCTGCCGGTGCTGGTCATTTTCCCGGCAGGCGGAGACCGGAACCTGGTGGGCGCGCCAGAAATCTTCGACCTTTTTGCCGTCCACGGTTTGCGGCCCGGTCCAGCCTTTTGGGCTGCGCAGAATAATCATCGGCCAGCGGGGCAGCTCATCGGCAACTTCGCCGCGTCGGGCCTGTTGCTGATAACGCTCAATAGCGTCCAGCGCTTCAGCCAGCGTCTGCGCCATTTGCCGGTGCATTTTTTCCGGTTCGTGTCCGCTGACCAGTAGCGGATCATAGCCCAGACCACTGAAATACTGGCGCAGGCTGTCGTCGCTTTCGCGCCCCAGAATAGTCGGGTTAGCAATTTTATAGCCGTTAAGATGCAGGATCGGCAGCACCATGCCGTCGCGGGCGGCATTAAGAAATTTGATGCCGTGCCAGCTTGAGGCCAGCGGCCCGGTTTCCGCTTCACCATCGCCAATTACACAGGCCGCAATTAACGACGGGTTATCAAATACCGCGCCAAACGCATGCGAGAGTGAGTAGCCAAGTTCACCGCCTTCATTAATCGAGCCGGGCGTTTCTGGCGCGGCGTGGCTGGGAATACCGCCGGGGAATGAAAATTGTTTAAACAGTTTTTTCATTCCTTCAGCGTCCTGACTGATATCAGGATAAATATCGCTGTAGCTGCCTTCCAGCCAGGTATTCGCCACCATCCCCGGCCCGCCGTGGCCCGGACCGCAGATATAAAGAATATCCAGATCGCGCTGGCGAATGGCGTGATTAAGGTGGGCATAGATAAAATTCAGGCCCGGCGTGGTACCCCAGTGGCCGAGCAGGCGCGGCTTAATGTGTTCCGGCTGTAATGGTTCGCGCAGCAGCGGGTTATCCATCAGGTAGATTTGCCCCACCGAAAGATAGTTAGCCGCGCGCCAGTAGCGATCGAGCAGATGAAGATCGTTATCGGTGAAAGAGGATGCCTGGGTCATGCCGTTCTCCTTAAGGTTTATCTTCTGCGAGGGCGCGTTTTTGCCGGGAAAGGAAATGTCGGCGCGCCCTGGCGAGATCGGAAAGGGTATCAACGTCATCAATAATGCCAGCGTCGTTAAGCGCTAAATCCTGTACGCGTCCTTCCGCTCTGGCGGTGCGAACAATGGCCGCCGCGCCAGCATCCGCGCGCAGCGAGGTCAGCGCTGGCAGATGTTCGTGCCCGAATCCCACCGGGTGGCCGTGACGTTGATGAAAATGGGGAACCACGATGGAGTGGGTCTTAAGCGCATCGGCGACCTGTTGCAGGGTACGCGGGTGGATAAGCGGCAGATCGCCTGGCAGGATCAGCCAGCCTCCGGCATCGGCAGTGGCCCGGACGCCCATGGCAATCGATGCGCCCATCCCCGCCGTGCCGCCTGCGGGGCGGACCAGATACCAGCCCAGACCGGAGGCTTTAACCGCCGTAATAACATGCTGGAGGACGGATTGCCCCTCCAGCAGCGTGTCGAGCTTGTGGCTTATTCCACCCGACGCATAAAAGCGTTCGCCCTGACCGGCCGCCAGAATAATGACCACCGGCATCAACGCGCTTCCAGCATGGCCGTTCGCGCGGCCGCCACATCGGCCAGCACCGACAGCGCCAGCGAACCGGCATCGCGGGCTTTCGGGAACAGGCCGATGGGTGCACTGATTCGCGCGATGGCCTGCGGAGAGTAGCCGCGCTGGATAAGGCTTTCGCTGCGCCGTTGATGAGTGCGTTCACTGCCCAGGGCGCCAATATAAAACGGCGCGGCATGCAGGGCCGCCTCAAGAAACGGTAATTCCTGATGCAGATCGTGGTAGAGCAGCACCACGGCGGTGTCGTCATCAATAATCCCGCTGGCGGAATGCACGCTGTTGCAGGAATGCACCTCATACCCCGCAGCTTCAGCAATCCTCGCAGTGATGTCAGCCGCCGCTGAGCGACCCGCCAGCATAATGCGCGGACGAGGGCGATAGCTTACCTGAAAAGTCTGCTTATCGCGTCCGGTGTTGAGTGCGTGGCTGACGGCGCTGAAACCCGGCGCGTCAGGATGCCAGCGTAAGCCTGCTGCCTGTCGCTGTTCCAGCGCGGTGAGCACCGACAGCAGCGGCTGTGCCGAACGTATCAGGCGGATATGCAGAGTGATACTGCCGCCGCAGGGCAGAACGATATCCATATAAGGCGAACCCTGGCCGTAGATAACATCGCGATCGCGCCCGCTATGAATCGCCTCCAGCGCCTCATACGCCGCGGCGGCTTCGACGCAACCGCCGGAGACCACGCCGCAATACTGTCCGTCTTCCCGCACCGCCATCTGTGCGCCGCGCGGACGCGCAGAGCCGCCGTGAATATCGGTGAGGGTCACCAGCGCCGACGCCATGCCGGCGTGCAGGGCGTCGGTCGCGAAGCGCAGAATAACCAGCGGATCGTCGGTCTGAAACGCCGCCCGCGGCGTGCACTGGCTGTGTTGAGCCGTCACGTGCTGCAACACGGCGGTCATCCTTTCAGCGCCGGTTCTGGCATCTCTGCCAGCAGTTTGTCGAGGGTAATCGGGTATTCCCGCACCCGGATGCCGGTCGCATTGTAGATGGCGTTGGCGATGGCCGCGCCGACGCCGCAAAGTCCCAGTTCACCGACGCCTTTGGCCTTCATCGGTGACGAAATCGGGTCCGTTTCGTCAAGGAAAATCACCTCCTGTTCGGTGATGTCGGCATGCACCGGCACTTCATAACTGGCTAAGTCATGATTGACGAAGTAGCCCCGGCGCGGATCGACCACCAGTTCCTCCATCAGCGCGGCACCTGCGCCCATAGTCATCGCGCCGATCACCTGACTGCGGGCGGTTTTAGGATTCAAAATCCGACCCGCGGCACAGACCGCCAGCATCCGGCGGATCCGTACTTCGGCGGTGAATATATCCACCCCGACCTCCACAAAATGCCCGGCAAACGTAGACTGCTGGAATGTTTTATCCAGATTGCCATATTCCATGGTGTCTTCCGCCGTGATCCGTCCGTCCTTCACCGCCTCGGTAAGGGCAAATCGCTGTGGACCCGCCAGCACTTCACCGTCACAGAAATCGAGTCCGTCACTCTCCAGACCGAGTCGCTGCGCGACCTGTTCGCGCAGTTTGACACAGGCGGCATAGACCCCTGCGGTGGAGGTATTTGCGCCCCACTGGCCGCCGGAGCCGGCCGAGACAGGGAAGTCGGAATCGCCAAGTTTCACCACCACCTTTTCCAGCGGTATGCCCAGCATCTCAGCCGCCGTCTGGCCGATGATGGTATAGCTGCCGGTGCCAATATCGGTCATGTCCGTTTCGACGGTTAACGTTCCGTCCGGGTCAAGATGGACCCGCGCGCCGGATTTATCCACCATGTTATTACGAATGGCAGCGGCAACGCCCATCCCCACCAGCCAGCGCCCGTCGCGGACCTGCGCGGGCCGGGCAATACGATCCTGCCAGCCAAAGCGTTTCGCGCCTTCGCGCAGGCAGGTATTTAGCTGACGATGAGAAAAAAAGCGTTCAGGCTGGGTAGGGTCAACCTGGGTATCGTTGAGAATGCGAAATTGCACCGGATCGATACCGACTTTCTCCGCTATCTCGTCAATGGCGATTTCCAGTGCCAGAAGGCCCGCTGCCTCGCCGGGCGCGCGCATGGCATTGCCTTCCGGCAGGTCAAGTTCGGCAAGCCGTAGCCCCGTCTGGCGATGGTTACCCGCATACAGCAGATTGGTTTGCTGCACCGCGTTCTCCGGCGTGCCGCCCGGAAGATTACCGGACCAGCTCAGGTGAGAGATAGCGGAAATATGTCCGGCCTTATCAGTGCCGATGCGGATCTGCTGAATAGTTGCCGGTCGGTGCGTGGTGTTGTTGGCGATCAGCGGGCGTTGAAGCATTACCTTCACCGGACGTTGCAGCGCCCGCGCGCCAAGCGCTGCCAGCAGGGCATCGCTGCGCAGGAACAATTTACTGCCGAAGCCACCGCCAATATAGGGTGAATAGATCCGCACCTTTTCCGGCTCTATCTTCAGCGTAGCTGCCAGCTCTTTGCGACACCAGGCGATCATCTGATTGGATGTCCAGACCGTTACCTTATCACCGTCCCAGGCGGCCATCGAGGCGTGTGGCTCCATCGCAAAATGCGACTGATCCGGGGTAGTATAAGTCGCATCAAGTTTGACGTCGGCGGCGGCAAACGCAGTGGAAAAGTCGCCGGTGATGCTGTCAGGAGTATCTTCTGGCGGCGTGTTAACCTCCGGTCTGGCTTCTGCCAAATCGAAGCTGCCCTCCTGCGGTTGGTAGGTCACCTCCACCAGACTCGCCGCCGCACGCGCCTGTTCAAATGTCTCCGCCACCACCAGCGCCAGCGCCTGATGATAATGTTCTATCTCCGGACCGCCGAGCAGGGTGGCGGTATTCATCTCGCCTTTGCCGAGAGGCCCGGCATTCTGCGCGGTGACGACCGTCAGCACGCCGGGAGCACGACGTGCGGCGTCGGTATCAATGGCGTTGACTCGTCCTTTGGCGATGGCGGAGCCGACCACATAGCCATAGGCCACATTGTCGACTTCATCATGCCATTCATAGGCATAGTGCGCGGTACCGGTGGTTTTAAGCGGCCCGTCGATACGATCGCGCGGCTGGCCGACAACGTTCAGACGGTCGATGGGATTTGCGCTAGCGGGTTTGTCGAATTTCATCTGCTTATTCCCTCGCTTCTGCCAGGACCGAGGCGAGCGTGCGCTCTGCCAGCGTCAGTTTGAATTGATTGTCGTCCGTGGGGTGGGCGTCGGCGAACAGTCGCTGACAGACCGCTTTCGCCCCGTGGGGAAGTTCCGCATCCGCGTCCGGCGTGCGCCACGGTTGATGCGCCACGCCGCCAAGGGCGACGCGACCGCTGCCATCGGAATGAATGATGGCTGCCACCGAAACTAACGCAAACGCGTAGGACGCCCGGTCGCGCACTTTGCGATAAATATGCACCCCGCCCACCGGCGGCGGCAGGATGACGGCGACGATCAGCTCGCCGGGAGCAAGATCTGTTTCAATATGCGGCGTGTCACCCGGCGCGCGGTAAAACGCATCCAGAGGAATGCTGCGCCGGGTGCCATCGGGCTGGACGGTTTCAACAACCGCATCCAGGACGCGCATCGCCACCGCCATATCGCTGGGATGTGTGGCGATGCAGTGGCTACTTGTGCCGACGACCGCTAACTGACGGCTGTAGCCGTCAAGCGCCGAGCAGCCGCTGCCAGGTTCACGTTTATTACACGGCTGATTGGGATCGTAAAAATAGGGGCAGCGGGTACGCTGAAGCAGATTGCCCGCCGTGGTGGCCTGGTTGCGCAACTGGCCGGAGGCTCCCGCCAGCAGGGCGCGGGTCAACACCGCATAATCACGCCGGATGCGCAGGTCGGCAGCCAGATCGGTATTGCGCACCAGCGCACCTATCCGCAGGCCGCCCTCTGGCGTCGATTCAATCTGGTCCAGCGGCAGACCATTAACGTCGATCAGATGACCCGGCGTTTCGATTTCCAGCTTCATTAAATCCAGCAGGTTGGTGCCACCGGCGATAAACCGTGCGCCAGCATGCTGGGCTGCACTTGCCGCCGCCTGGCTAAGCGTAGTGGCGCGCTCATAGGTGAACGATTTCATTTTTGTTCACCCCCGGCAACGTCGCCAATGGCGGCCAGAATGTTACTGTACGCACCGCAGCGGCAGATATTACCGCTCATCCGTTCGCGAACCTCGTCAGCTGTCAGGCTGGAGGGGGCCAGGAGGTCATCGGTAACGTGGCTCGGGATGCCCGCTTCAATCTCTTTCAGCATCGCCACCGACGAACAAATTTGTCCCGAGGTGCAGTAGCCGCACTGGAAACCATCATGTTTGACAAATGCCGCCTGCATTGGATGTAAATCGTCCGGCGTGCCGAGACCTTCAATGGTGGTGATGTCGGCATCCTGATGCATTACCGCAAGCGTCAGACAGGCATTGATCCGCCGTCCGTTAACGATTGTGGTGCAGGCACCGCACTGACCGTGATCGCAGCCTTTTTTGCTGCCGGTCAGATGGAGATGTTCACGCAGGGCGTCGAGCAGGGTGGTGCGGGTATCAAGATCCAGTTCGTATCTTTCACCATTGACGGTGAATTTCAGATGCGCCGTTTCTACTGGCGACAGACAGCCAGTGGCGCTGGACGATTGCTTACACATAAAGATTCTCCAGTATTCAGGGAGCAAAAAACCAACAACTCAAGGGCGCGGTGCGCTATTTTTGGAATATCTTTAAGCGTAGTCGGCTTTTCCGGCTTGTGAGGCGGAGAAGGTAATGAGGGCGCGCCAGCGTCAATCAGGCGGCCCCGGTAGCGTTAGCGCTGTTCTTTTTTGCGCCGTAAGGTGAGCAGGGGCGTCACCGTAATGCCATGCACCAGGACGCTGATGGTGACAATGGTGATGGCGGTATCGGTCACCAGGCTCGCGCCATCCCCCTTAAATCCATGCATATACGCGAAGGCGATATAGTTCAGGCTGCCGATACCCCTGATCCCCAGCCAGCCGAGGCTAAGGCGGTGCAGCCACGCGCTTTTTGAGCGCAGGGTCACCAGTAATACGGCCAGCGGCCGGATGAGGAAGAAAATAATAAAGGCCAGCGGTAACGCGGCGCTGCTCCAGTGTTGCGCCAGGGTGACGCCAAGAATGATGATGAGCGCCGCGGCAAACAGGCGTTCCACGGTATCGCCAAAAGAGAGCGCATCGCCGATGATAAGCCCCACCGATTTGATCGGATTCTGCATGTTAAGACCGTGGCGGGTATGCGGATTCACCAGCATTTCAGCCGGTAAATCATCCTCGTCTTCCTTCTGATCGGCATGTCTTTTTTGTACGCTGATTTCGGTGCTGCGCAGCCCGACGCCGGCGGCAAACGCGGCCAAAAAACCGGATGCACTGACCCACTGCGCCAGCGCAAAACTCAGACAGATTAATGCCAGCGCGACAAAATCACTCGGCGCAACTTCGCCCTGCGCATGGCGTGAACGGGTTGCCATCATGCCGATGAAGCGTCCGAGCAGAAAACCAATCGCTAAACCGCCGACCAGCGCCCATACCAGATCGACGCTAAACCATTTCAGCAACTCTTCACCGCTTAGCGCGGACCCGGCGTTATTCCAGAGCAGCGCGAGGATCAGAAAGGGCAGGGCCGTGCCGTCATTAAGTCCCGCCTCGCTGGATAACGAAATTCGCAGCCGGTCGCCGTCCTGCGCATCGTTAATCGCCACCAGGCTCGCCAGTACCGGATCGGTGGGCGCCAGGATTGCGGCAAGCGCCAGCGACAGCGGCCATGAGATGCCGGTCAGGAAGTGCGAGACCACCATAATGCCGCCAATGGTGAGTAGCATCCCTGGCAGCGCCAGCATAATGCCGGTTTTCCAGAAGGCGAACCTCAGCGGCAGGCGGATTTTCAGCCCGGTAATAAATAACGACGCCGCCATCGCAATTTCCGTGATGCGGCTGGTTAACGACGCATGTTCAACAATATCAATCCGCAGTATCCCCAGTCCCCACGGGCCGCAGGCGATACCCACCAGTAAATACAGCCCGAAGACCGGAACCGCAAAACGGCTGATCCAGCCATAGGACAGGGACATTAAGAGTAATAAGACGCCCGTCGCCGCTGTCCACCCCAGATACCCCATACTTCACCTCTAAACGAACAGCTCAATCAATAGGTTATAGTTGGTAACGGAGGGATGTACCAGAAAGAGAGGACATTGCGGGGAGGAAGCCATAAGGCTGGCGTTGATCCGCCAGCCGTGCGGGAGGGATTACTGCTCTTTTCGGGCCATAAACAGCGCCAGATCAACCAGTCGATTAGAGAATCCCCATTCATTGTCATACCAGGCAAGGATTTTCACCATGTTACCGCCGATGACCAGCGTGGAGAGACCATCAATAATCGATGAGCGGGGGTCGCCCTGATAATCGCTGGAAACGAGCGGTTCATCGCTGTAGCCCAGAATGCCCTGTAACGGACCGGAGGTCGCCGCCTCACGAAACGCCGCATTGACCTCCTCCGGCGTGACATCGCGCTTGAGCGTGACGGTAAGATCGACAATCGACACCACCGGCACCGGGACGCGTAGCGAATAGCCCGTCAGGCGGCCATCCAGTTCCGGGATCACTTTCCCCAGCGCTTTAGCGGCACCGCTGGAATACGGCACGATGGACAGCGCTGCCGCACGCGCGCCGCGCAGATCTTTCTCCGGCTGATCGTGTAGTACCTGGCTATTGGTGTAGGCGTGAGTGGTGTTCATCAGCCCGTGTTCAATACCAAAATGTTGATGAAGCACCTGCGCCGCCGGAGCCAGTCCGTTGGTGGTGCAGCTACCGTTGCTGACCACGGAATGTTTGGCCGGATCGTAGTGTTGATGATTAACGCCCATGACGATCGTTAAGTCATCATTTTTGCCCGGCGCAGAGATAATCACCCGCTTCGCGCCACCGCTGTGAATATGCACGGCAGCCTGCTCACGTCCGGTAAAGAAGCCGGTGGCCTCAATAACAATATCCACATTCACGTCGCGCCACGGGATGTTGGCCGGATCGCGTTCGCTGAAAACGCGGATCCGCTGGCCGTCGACCAGCAGTGCATCATCAGCCGCCTCAACCGGGACGGGGAGCGTGCCGAGCAGCGAGTCGTATTTCAGCAAATGCGCCAGCGTCTTGCTGTCCGTCAGATCGTTGATTGCCGCGATCTGAATATTCGGGTTGCCCACTGCCGCGCGTAAGACGTTGCGTCCAATCCTGCCGAAACCGTTAATACCGACCTTAACCATAATCAATTCCTTCTCTCAGATGTCTGGAATTAATGTAGGACGCAGGTGATGTGGCGTAAATGACAAAAATAGATCACTTTACGCCATTTTACGGCAGTGGAAGCGCTGGCGGTAGTCACCGGGCGTCAGGTGAAGCTGCTTTTCGAAAATCCGGCGCAGGTTAATGCTGGTGCCAAAACCGGTTTGTTCGGCGATGCGATCCAGCGATTCCGTGGTTTGCTCAAGCTGTTGCCGGGCCGCGGCCAGACGCGCTTCCGCCACGTAACGAGCCGGGGAAACGCCGGTCTCTCTGGTGAAGACGCGGGTAAAATTCCGCGGACTCATTGACACCTGCTCAGCCAGCTTTTCAACGCACAGATCCGCCGCGATGTGCTGTAAAATCCAGCCCTGCAACTCGCTGATCGGGCCTGAGGTACTGGCCTGTTTGAGATTAAAGCGGCTGAACTGGAGTTGACCACCGGGACGGCGCAGGTACATCACTAAATCCTGAGCCACGTCGCGTGCGAGGGTAAAACCGTAATCCTCTTCAATCAGGGCGAGGGTTAAATCAAAGCCCGAACTGACGCCGCCAGAGGTCCATATCGGACCATCCTGAATATAGAGCGGCCCGCCTTCAACGTTCACCGCAGGGTAGGTCTTCTGCATCGTCTCCAGCAGCCGCCAGTGGGTCGTCGCACGCCGCCCATCCAGCAGGCCGCTTTGTGCCAGCAGCATCGCACCGCCGCAGATAGACGCCACGCGCCGGGCGTGGGGAGCGGCGAGGTTGAGCCAGTCAACGACCGCCGTGCCTTCCTGAGCATTTAAACCGCGCCCGGTGATGATGATGGTGTCGAGGGGTTCTCGCGGATCAATATCCGGCAGGCGATGGTCGGCCAGCAGATTTAATCCGGATTGACCGTGGATCACCTGATGCGGCTGGGGAGTGGCAAGGGTGATGCTGTAGCGCGGGCGTGCAAACTCATCCTGATGCAGACGATTGGCCTGCATCAGGATGTCAGCGATACCGGCGGCTTCGAACAGCATCCCGCCATCGGGAACAATAATCAGTATTTTCTTCATGTCCTGAAAAGTACATCCTGTATAAAATAAGTCAACTCTGGTTGCGTAAATTTTGGCGCATTAGCCGGGTAAATTCGTTACCATACCGGTCAACCTTAATGCACCTCCGGGTTTCAAGCAGGAGAACGCCAGTGCAGCAAACGATTTCACTGCCAATGTACAGATCGCAAAGCCACGAGACACGCGCATTGCTTCAGACTATTCAGCAGTTGTTAGCGAAACGAAACATCATCGCCAGCCTGGCTTTTCCGGCATCTGATTTACTCACCCACTGGCGTGGTAGCGATGTGTTGTTAAGTCAGACCTGTGGATTTCCGTTAATGACCGCGCTGCCGGACGTGCAGGTAGTGGGCGGGTTTCATTATTCCGCGCCAGGGTGCGACGGCGTTCATTATCGTAGTGCGCTGGTGGCTCGTCGCGAAGACCAGAATAAGACGCTGGCGGATTTTTTCGGCAGGCGCGCAGCCTGTAATGCCGTTGATTCGCAGTCTGGTTTTAACGCATTGAGGAAAATGGTCACGCCGCTGTCGCAGGAGGGCGCTTTTTTCTCCCGGGTCGTGATAAGCGGCAGTCACCAGCAGTCGCTGGTGGAGATCGTCGACCAGCGTGCGGATCTCGCGGCCATCGACTGCGTGACGCTGGCGCTGTTACGGCGCGCTGAACCGCAACGAATGCGTGAACTGGCGGTGATTGGCTATACACCCTCTACGCCGGGACTGCCGCTGATTACCGCGGCGCAGACGCCACGCGAAACCGTACAGAGCTTACGCGAGGTCCTGCATACTCTGGTCACCTCTGCCCGCTACGCTGAAATATGTGCCTCGACGTTGATTGCCGGATTCAGCGAACTGCCGCGCGATGCGTACAGGGTATTGCTGAACTGACCCGGCGGATATACGCCGGGAATAACCGGCAACAGAGCATTGGCTATTTCTCAAATAAAACTTTTCTTTGCCGGTTTTTGCATTTCAGCATTATTGTATACATTGGTATTCTTTTTCGGTTCCTTATTCATCGCTGACAAAAGGCTTCCGTCGAACGCAGTATTTAACCGCCTGTGAAGCCGCTATTTTATGAGCCGGAGCCGTATTACCTATGTTGAATCTGATAATCAAACGCCTGTTGCAGGCATGCCTGGTGGTTTGGTTAATGGCGACGCTGGTCTTTTTCGCCCTGCACGTTATTGGTAGTCCGGTCGATATTTTATTGTCTCCCGATGCCACCGAGCGGGATCGGCAACAGCTGATTGCCGAACTTGGGTTGAATCTTCCGCTGTGGCAACAGTACGGGCTTTTTTTACACGGCCTGCTGCACGGTGATTTGGGGAGCAGCTACGTCTTTAATCAGCCTGCGCTTACGCTGATCCTGCAGCGCTTCCCGGCCACGCTGGAACTGGCGGTCAGCGCGACGCTGCTGGCGATTATTATCGCGTTGCCGCTCGGTCTTTATGCGGGATTAAAGCCTGATAGCTGGCTGTCAAAAACCATTATGGCGGGCAGTATTCTGGGCTTTTCTCTGCCGACATTCTGGGCCGGTTTGCTGCTGATTATGTTTTTCTCGGTCGGCATGGGATGGCTGCCCAGCGGTGGACGCGGCGAGATGAAAACCTTCCTCGGCGTTCAGTGGTCTTTCCTGACCAGCGACGGATTACGCCACTTATTACTCCCGGCCATTAATCTGGCCTTATTTAAAACCTCGCTGTTATTGCGTCTTACCCGCGCGGGCGTGCGGGAGGAGATGTCGGCGAATTATATGCGGCTGGCTAAAGCGCGGGGTTTATCTGGCCTGAGAATAACGTTTATTCACCTATTAAAAAATATCGTGATCCCGTTGATTACCGTGGTGGGAATGGAATTTGGTTCGATTATCTCATTTTCAGTCGTCACCGAGACCATATTTGCCTGGCCCGGTATGGGAAAACTGATTATCGACAGTATTAATATGCTCGACCGGCCGGTTATCGTCGCGTATCTGATGATCATCGTCACCCTTATTGTCGTCATCAATCTCGTTGTGGATATTCTTTCATCGCTGCTTAATCCGCGGATCAGGTTAAATGCAGGAGAAAACGCGCATGGCTGAGGCAAATATGGTAATACCGTCAACGCCGCAGCGCAGCCTGGGCTTACGGCAATTTCTGCAGCTATACGCCCGTTCAAAAAGCGCGCTGGTCGCTGCGCTGCTGGTAGGGCTGATTATTATCGTTGCCTTTGCCGCGCCGCTGCTGGCCCCGCAAAATCCTTACGATCTTCAGCAACTCAGCATTATTGACGGGCAACTGGCACCGGGCGCGCAGAGCAGCACCGGCATCCCGTTCTGGCTGGGGAGCGACGATCAGGGACGGGATATGTTATCGGCGATACTGTACGGATTGCGTATTTCGCTGGGCGTCGGTTTTGTTTCCGTTTTTTGCGCGGCCATTATCGGCGGGTCGCTGGGGCTGCTGGCCGCCTACCGCGGCGGTAAAACCGATGCGCTTATTATGCGGCTGGTGGATTTACAGCTCTCCTTTCCGGCCATCCTGGTGGCCTTGATGCTGCTGGCATTCCTCGGCAAAGGCATCGGCAATGTGGTGCTGGCGCTGGTCATCGTGGAGTGGGCGACTTACGCCCGGGCTACGCGCAGCACCGCGCTTGTTGAAAGTAAGAAAGGCTATATCGAAGCCGTGGTTTGCCTTGGCTTGCCCTTACACCGCATTCTGTTTCGCCATTTGCTGCCGCAGTGTATGCCGCCGCTGATTGTCATTTCCACCGTACAGATCGCGCGTGCGATTGCGCTGGAAGCGACCCTCTCTTTTCTGGGCTTAGGCGTGCCGGTAACGGAGCCGAGTCTCGGCATGCTTATCGCCAACGGATATCAATATATGTTATCGGGTGAATACTGGATCTGCTTTTACCCTGGCATTGCGCTGATGGTGACCATCGTCGCTATTAATATGGCAGGGGATCGCCTGCGGGATGTGCTCAATCCATGGACACGATAAACGGTTTAGCCCGGCGGGGAGAAGCATGATGAGGCCAGTTCTTGAAGTTGAAAATCTGAGCGTGGACATTCAGTCCGACGGCGAGTGGCGGTCTGTCGTCAGGCATATTTCCTTCACGCTGGACGCCGGGCAAACGCTGGCGTTGGTCGGCGAGTCGGGATCGGGGAAAAGTGTTACCGCGGCGGCGATCATGCGCATCTTACCGGCGCATAACGTCCGCGTTACCGGCAGCGTTTTGCTGAACGGGCAGGCGCTGTTGCCGCTGAGCGAAAAACAGATGCGTGCGGTGCGCGGCGGTGATATCAGTATCGTTTTTCAGGAAGATTGTCTGAACCCGGTTTTCACCATTGGCTATCAGCTTACGGAACATCTGATTCAGCACCAGCAGCTGAGCCGCCGTCAGGCGCGGCAGGAAGCCATCGCCCTGCTGAAGAAAGTCCGGCTGTCGGCTGCGGAAAAGCGGATGGATGACTATCCGCATCAGCTCTCCGGCGGGATGCGCCAGCGGGTGATGATTGCGCTGGCGCTGGCGGGACGCCCGAAAGTGCTGATTGCCGACGAGCCCACGACCGCACTGGATGTCACCATCCAGGCGCAAATTATGGCGCTGCTTAAGCTATTGCAGCGTGAAGAGGGAATGGCTGTGCTGTTTATCACTCACGATATGGGTGTGGTGGCAGAAATGGCCGACAGAACCCTCGTGATGCAGGCGGGGGAAGTAAAAGAAACGAATTCCACCGCTGCGCTGTTTGCCCGGCCGCAGGATCCCTATACGGCGCGGTTGCTGGCGGCTGCCCGTCATGACGCGCGTCCTCCCACCGCGCCCGCTGCCGCAAACCCGCTGCTGGAAATTGAGGGACTGTCCTGCCGTTTTAACCTCCGTGGCGGCCTGCTGGGACGAGTGAAACAGCGCGTGCATGCCGTTGAGCAAATCTCCTTACAGCTCAGGCGCGGTGAAACGCTGGCACTGGTGGGCGAGTCGGGTAGCGGCAAATCCACGCTGGGACGTGCGCTGGTGGGGCTGGTTGCGCCGCAGGCTGGTCGCGTCCTCCTTAATGGCGAACCGATCGTTGCACCAGGACTGCCGTTACGAACCGATCTTGCGCGCCGCGTGCAGATGATCTTCCAGGATCCGTGGTCCAGCCTGAATGCCCGCATGACGGTCGGCGAGGCGATTGCCGAACCGTGGATTTATCACCGGCTCGGCGATCGGCGTCAGGCGCGTGAAAGAGTGGCCGGGCTGCTACAGCTGGTGGGGCTTACGCCGGACATGGCGACGCGGTATCCCAATGAATTTTCCGGCGGCCAGCGCCAGCGTATTTGCATCGCCCGGGCGCTGATACTGGAGCCGGAGGTGATTATTGCCGACGAATCAGTTTCCGCGCTTGACGCATTAGTGAAAATGCAGGTCATGCAGTTGCTGAGCGAGCTACAGCAGAAGCTCGGTACGGCCTTTCTTTTTATCTCCCATGATATGTCGGTGGTCAGACAGTTCAGCCACCGTGTCGCCGTCATGCAACGCGGCGTTATTGTCGAAACGGGGCGTAACGAGGATATTTTTCAGCGGGCGCAGCACCCCTATACCCGCCGTTTACTCAGTGCGGTTCCCGTCGCCGATCCGTCCCGACGCAGCCGGGCACCTGAACTGGATAACAGCGAGGTAGCGCATGCCGTCATGCCGGTAAATACCGCCGTTCCGCCGTTAGTCTATCGGCAAATTGCGCTGGAGCATCAGGTCGTGGTGAACCGCTGATATGACGATGATGCTGACCCGCGAACTGGGCGATATGATTGCGTCCGCCCGCCAGATACCACCCGGCGACGATGCTTTGCATTACGCCAGACGTGACCTGATCGATACGCTGGCGGTGATGCTGGCGGGCAGAAACGAGGATACCGTCATCCGGCTGACGCAAACGCAGCGCCTGCTGGCGGACGCGGCGTCGCCGGATATTCTGGCCTTCGCGCTACAGGCGGGCACGGCGGCGCACGTGCTGGATTATGACAACGTCGCGCTGGGCGGGCATCCGGCCGCCGTGCTGATCCCGGCCCTGCTGGCGCTGGCGCGCCGCTTTCCGCTGTCCGGGCGTGCATTCCTGATTGCTTATGCCACCGGCTATGAAGTGTGGGGCGAATTACGGCGGCGGCATCCGGTGCTGGCGCACGCGGCGGGCTGGCATCCCAGCGGGTTAATCGGACCCATAGCGGCCGCCGCGGCCTGCGCCTCGGCGTTTGAACTTGATGCGGTTAAGGCCCGGCACGCGCTGGCGATTGCGGCGTCGCAAAGTGCGGGACTGATGGCGAATTTCGGCACGCCCGTTAAGGCGTTGCATATCGGCTTCGCCGCCAAAGCCGGTCTGTTTGCCGCACTGCTGGCGCGCCAGGGCATCACCGGCAATGACGCTATTCTGGAGCAGGACAACGGCTGGCTGACGACCTGGTCGCCGCATCATCCCGCCGACAGGACGACGGCGCTGGCATTACGCCAGCAGGACTGGCTGCTGGCGCGCCAACCCGCGGCAATTAAATATTACCCGGTGTGCTATGCCGCTCACCGGATCGTGGATGCTGCCCGCCAGCTCTATTCGCAGACCGCCGAACGCCATGCGGATATCGTGCGCATCCGCCTGATGACCAGCCAGCGTCACAGCGATATTTTGCGTTTTCGTGAGCCGACGGACCGCACCCAGAGTGCCTTTAGCCTGGAGTTTGTGGCCGCAAGCGCCCTCATCGATGGCGAGCTGACGCTGCGTTCTTTACAGGATGAAAAACGTGAACGTGCAGAGGTAGGGCGGCTGATGGCCTGTTGCGAACGTATTGCCATTGCAGAAAGCGATCCCGGTCGCGAAGGCTTCGCGCCAGAGGATCGGATCGAGATTGGTTTTCGTCAGGGAGATACGCTTTTCAGCCCGCCGGTGCGTTATGCCACGGGCGATACACGATCGCCGTTAAGCGCGGAGCAACTGCGTGAGAAATTTATTGAGTGTCTGCACTGGGGAGGCGTAACAGAAAATACCCACACGCTGTGGACGTCCTTACAAAATATAGCGCAGTTATCCTGCATCGATGAATTAGATATTTATCGGCTGTTGCCGTGTTGTAAATAATAACGACTAATCAATATTACACATATTTATAGCGATATTGGTTATTAAAATATTTCAGCCTGATGATTTAGTCTGTAACCGGTACGGGAAAGAAATTTTTATCTTGCTGATTAAATCAAATCAATAAATACAATTTGCTAAAAGTAAACCACCAGGAGACAGTCATGAGTATTAACAGAAGACAATTTCTCTTCCGTACCGGCGCGCTGGCGGCGGCGTCGTTTATTCCCGCTGCTGTCACCTGGCCGGTGACAGGCTGGGCCGCCCAGTCGGTAGACAGCCTGGTGCTGGGGTTCAGTAATGAACCGTCGTCGCTCGATCCGCACTGGCATATTGTCAGCGCTAACGCGGCGCTGACCACCTATTTATTCGACCGGCTGGTAAGATCGGATAATAAACAGCGCCCGCAGCCGGGGCTGGCAAAATCATGGAAGGTCATTGATGACACGACCTGGGAGTTCGAATTACAGCCGAACGTGAAGTTTCATAACGGTGCACCGTTAACCGTCGATGATGTTATTTTCTCTTTTGATCGCGCCAGTCATATTGTTGGTTCGCCTTTTGCGTTACGAACTTATTTACATGATAAAACCGTCATTAAAGTCAGTGACACGGTATTAAGAATAAAAACTCTGGCACCAAATCCGATTGTCCCTAATGAGCTGGCGACAGTCGCCATTATTAGCCGCAGCATCGGCGAGGCGACTACCGCCGACTATAACAGTGGCAAAGCCGTCATCGGCACCGGCCCTTATAAGCTGGTCAATTATATTCCCGGTAACCGGATTGTGCTGACCCGCAATGATGACTACTGGGGCGACAAGCCGCAGTGGAAGGAAATTACCATCCGCCCGATTAGCGCGGATGGTGCGCGCGTGGCGGCGCTCCTCTCAGGGGACGTCAGCGTCATTGAAAAAGTCGCACCCACTGATATCGCCCGTCTGAAAACCAACGGCACGATTAATTTAACCCGCAGCGTGACCAACCGGGCTATTTTTCTCAGCTTCGATCACGGGCGTAAACGTTCGCCGTTTATTCGCGACAACGCCGGTAAGCCGATTGATAACCCGCTGCTGGATTTGCGGGTGCGCCAGGCGTTTCAACTGGCGATTGATACGCGACTGATCGTTAAACACATTCTCACCGACGCCGCGGAAGTGGCCGATCAACTGGTGCCGGAAGGCATTTTCGGCCACAGCAACGCCATTAAACCCGTCACCGCGGATGCGGAAAAAGCCAGGGCGCTGCTTAAAGCCGCTGGGTATCCGCAGGGCTTTCGCATTACGCTGCATTCGCCGAACGATCGGTTTATTCGCGACAGCGCCGTTGCTCAGGCTGTGGCGCAGATGCTGACGCGGGTCGGCATCAAAACCGAGGTGGAGACCATGCCCAGCAGCGTATTTTACAAGCGGGTTACCGGCGACGCGCAGGGTAGCGAATTCAGCTTCTTTCTCGTCGGTTACGGGAGCGCCACCGGTGAATCTTCCTCGCCGCTGCGCTCGTTGCTGCACACCATCGACAAAGAGAAAGGCTACGGCTCAAGCAACCGCTCTTTCTACAGCAACAAAAAAGTGGATGAGATTATCGAGCAGGGGCTGGTGACCCTTGACGATGCCAAACGCGAAGCGCTTTTCGCTTCGGCCATTGAACTTGCCATCGCGGATGTGGCGTTGCTGCCGCTTTATCATCCCATCAATGTCTGGGGACTGCGTAAACCGCTGAGCTATCCAGGACGCAGCGATGAGCAAACTATTGCCATGGAGATCGGCGCAGGGGCGCAAACATGAAACCAGGCATCGCTGTGGGCGTTATTACAGGCGCTTGATGTGAAGTCTCGCAGAGCGGCGGGCCGCCTGCTGTCAGTGCATGAATGAGCTAACTATACGGAAACAGGTTATGTCGCAAAGAGGAACCCGAATTGCTGTCGATATCGGCGGCACATTCACCGATATTGTATTGCAGCGCGCCGACGGCACGCTGGTGTCGGCCAAACGTCTGACGACCCATGGCGCGCCGGAAGAGGCGGTATTAGTGGGCATTGATAATTTGCTCAATGAGACGGCGACGGCGGCGACGGAAGTCCGCGCTGTCGTGCATGGCACCACGCTTGCCACTAACGCGCTCATTGAGCGCAAAGGCGCACAAACGGCGTTGATCACCACCCAGGGGTTTCGCGACACGCTGGAAATCGCCCACGAACATCGGTTTGACGTTTCCGACCTGTACATGAAACGCCCGGAGCCGCTGGTGCCGCGCGCGCTGCGCTTTGAGGTTGTTGAGCGGCTGGCCGCCGACGGCAGCGTGCTGACGCCGCTGGACCTGCACTCGCTGGAAGCTCTGCTGCCGCAGCTCGATGCTCAGGGGATCACCTCGGTGGCGATAGGTTTTCTGCACAGCTATGTCAACGGTGAGCACGAACGCCAGGCCGCGGAATTTCTCCGCCGGGCGCGCCCGGGTCTTTCGATCACCCTGTCGCATGAGGTCTGTCCGGAGATCCGCGAATACGAGCGACTCTCCACCGCCTGCGCTAACGCTTATGTGCAACCGACCATTGCCCGCTATCTGCAACGACTGGATCACGGGCTGTGTCAGCGCGGCATCGCCGGGCAGACGCTGCTGATGATGTCGAATGGCGGTCTGACCTCGCTTGAGCAGGCCTGCCGTTTCCCGATACTACTGGTGGAGTCAGGCCCGGCCGGCGGGGCGGTGTTTGCCGCGCATATCGCCCGTGAAGCAGGGATCGCCGAAGCCATTGCCTTCGATATGGGTGGCACCACGGCGAAAGTGGTGTTTATTGATGACGGTGTGCCGCAATACGGCCGCGAGCTTGAGGTGGCGCGGGCGTATCGCTTTCTGAAAGGCAGCGGTATGCCGCTGCGTATCCCGGTGGTGGATATGGTTGAAATCGGCGCTGGCGGCGGCTCGCTGGCGAAGCGTAACGCGCTCGGTCTGATCGACGTGGGTCCGGAAAGCAGTGGCTCAGAGCCGGGGCCCGCCTGCTATGGTCGCGGTGGCGAGTTGCCGGCGATTACCGATGCCGACCTGCTGCTGGGCAAAATCGATGCCTCGCGCTTTGCCGGCGGCAAAATCGCCCTGTCGCGGGACAATGCCGTTCACGCTTTACAGACGCATCTCAGCGATGAAACCGACCGCGACGGACAGCAGGCGGCGATGGCGATGGTCGAAGTAGTTGATGAGAATATGACCAACGCCGCGCGGGTGCATGCGACCGACCGGGGCTTAACCATTGAAGGCCGGACGCTCATCGCTTTTGGCGGCGCGGCACCAATGCATGCGGCGCGCGTCGCGCAAAAGCTCGGCATCGATCGAGTGATTATTCCCAAAGGCGCGGGCGTCGGTTCGGCGCACGGCTTTTTACTGGCTCCGCTGGCCTGCGAAGTAGTGAAGACGCAGCTTCTGGCGCTGAAGGCGTTTGATGCAGTGCAGGTGAATGCCATTTTCGGCCAGCTGTACCAGCAGGCGAAGACTACGCTGGCGGTCGGCCCACAGGATGAGGCGGCGCTGCATCAGGAACATACCGTCTATATGCGCTACCGCGGGCAGGGGCATGAAATCCCGGTCCGCCTGAGCGGAAAAACGCGCTATCAAGAACACGACGCCGCCTGGCTTACTACTCGCTTCGAAGAGGAGTACGCCCGCCACTTTCACCGCATCATTCCCGGCATGCAGATCGAGTGTCTGACGTGGGGCTTAAGGCTGAGCCGTGAAACCGACGCGCCACCGGTGCCCATAGCTACGGACCGCGAGGCGTATACGCCTGTGCCGCAGCGCGAGCAGACGCTGGTCGACCTGGCCACGCTGTCGGTGCAGCAGGCAGGGGTCTATCCGCGCGAAGATTTACGCATCGGCGCACAACTTGCAGGCCCGGCGATTATCGCAGAGAGCGAAACGAACACCGTTGTCCCACAGGGGTTCAGCGTCACCCTCAGCCGCCAGCAACATCTTATTTTGCAAGCCAACCGGGAGGGAAAATGAGCGCTGCTATCTCCGACATTCAGCTACAGGTCATCTGGAGCCGCCTTATCGCGGCGGTAGAGGAGCAGGCCAGAAGTCTGATCCGCGCCGGTTTCAGCACCTCGACACGGGAAGCGGGCGATGTTTCCGCGGGTGTATTCTCCCGCGAGGGCGAAATGCTGGCCCAGGCGGTGACCGGCACGCCCGGACATGTGAATTCGATGGCCCGTTCGGTGAAACACTTTCTGGCCGCTTATCCGCTGGACACCCTGGCACCAGGCGACGTGCTCATCACTAACGATCCGTGGAAAGCGACGGGGCACCTGTCCGATATTTCAGTGGTCACGCCGGTCTTTCGTCATGGACGCGCCGTGGCGCTGTTCGCCTGTACCACGCACGTGGTGGATATCGGCGGCAACGGACCGTCACCAGAATCACGCCAGGTGTTCGGTGAAGGGCTGTTTATTCCCATTATGAAGCTGGCCGCGGGAGGCGTGGTTAACGAAAGCCTGCTGCAAATCGTCCGTGCCAACGTCAGGGAGCCGGTGCAGGTCGAGGGCGATATTTTTGCTCTGATGGCCTGTAATGACGTGGGTAATCGACGCCTGCAAAAGGTCATGGATGAGTACGCGCTGGATGACTTTTCCGCTATCGGCACGCGCATTCTGGCCTTCAGCCAGCGGGCGATGATGGCGGCCATCAGGGAACTGCCCCACGGTACGTGGCGCAACAGCATGCGCGTCGACGGCTATGAACAGCCGATCGATCTGGTGGCCGCTGTCACCATTGACGACAGCGGCATTCATATCGATATGGAAGGTACCTCCGGGCCGTCGCGCTACGGCATCAACTGCCCGCTGTGCTACACCGAAGCCTACGCGGCATTTGGCATTAAAAGTCTGATTGCGCCCGCGCTGCCAAACAACGCGGCGACGCTGGGCTGCATTACGCTACGTGCGCCGGAAGATTGCATCGCCAACGCCCACTGGCCGCGCCCGGTGGTGGCCCGTTCTCTGGTCGGCATGTTTCTGCCGGATCTGATTTTCGGCTGCCTGCGCCAAATCCTCGCCGATAAAACCCCGGCGGAAAGCACCGGCAGCCTGTGGAACGTGCGGCTGGCCGCGCCTGCTTCCGAATGGGGAAACGCCTATATGACCACCAGTTTCCACAGCGGCGGCGCGGGAGCGAGGCCGCAGAGCGACGGGCTTTCCGCCACGCCGTTTCCCTCCGGCGTGAAAAATGTGCCGGTGGAGATCACCGAAGCCATGACAAGTATTGTGGTATGGGAGAAATCTCTGCTTCAGGATTCCGGCGGCGCGGGACGGTACCGTGGTGGACTGGGACAAAAAATGGTGATCGGCAATCGTTTTCCGGTGCCGCTGGCGCTCTACGCCCGCTTTGATCGGGTCATCCATCCCGCGCGCGGCAGTGAAGGCGGATTGCCGGGCCGCACGGGACGACTTTATCTGGCTTCGGGTAGGGCGCTGAACGCCAAAGGCATCCAGGAGATCCCCGTTGAGGATCGGCTGGTGCTGGAAATGCCCGGCGGCGGCGGGTGGGGTGATCCGCAGCAGCGGGCAGAGAGCGAGATCCTTGCTGACATTGAAGCGGGATATATTAGTCAGGAACAGGCCATCGCCGTTTATGGCATTGACGCGCAGCGCCTGAAATAAGTTATTAACGTTGTTAGTAGACTGTCTCATTCAGATGAATGGGACGGTAATTTTATGACCTAAACTCTGGGAAAGTTAATGAAAAAAATAATTCTTATGGCGTTATTTGTCAGCGCCTCCTCTGCCCACGCGGCGGAAATCTTTAATAAGGACAAAAATAAACTGGATCTGTATGGCAGCGTCCGGGCCAGACATTATTTCAGCGATAGCGACAGCGTTGATGGCGATGCGTCTTATGTCCGGTTGGGATTTAAAGGCCAGAGTCAAATTAACGACAGCCTGACCGGATTTGGCCAGTGGGAATATAATTTCCAGGCCAATAACTCCGAGGGCAGCGACGCGCAGGACGGTAATAAAACGCGTCTGGCTTTTGCCGGTCTGAAGTTTAGCCGCTTCGGCTCCATCGATTATGGACGTAACTGGGGCGTGACGTATGATGTGGCGTCGATCACCGATAAAGCGCCGATCTTCGACGAGCTGACCTACAGCACCGCGGATAACTTTATGACCGGGCGTTCTACCGGCTTACTGACCTGGCGTAACAGCGACCTGTTCGGTGCCGTTGATGGACTGGACGTGACCGCGCAGTATCAGGGGCGCAATTCAGACCGGTCGGCTACCGCCACTAACGGCGATGGCTACGGTTTCTCGCTGAGTTATGAGCTGGTCGATAATCTTACCGTTCTCGGGACGTACAGCGCATCGAAAAGAACCTCGGCTCAGCAACAGCTGCGATGGGGCGAAGGCGACCGCGCCGAGATTTGGGCCGCCGGCATTAAATACGACGATAACGATTTATATCTGGCCGCACTCTATTCCAACAGCCATAACCTGAACAAAATCAGTTCATCCGGTTATGCTAACGAAGCGAACAGTTTTGAAGCGGTTGCCTCATACCTGTTCTCTTCCGGCATCAAACCGTTCGCGGGTTATTTCCAGTCGCGCGGTGAAGATATTGAAGGAGTAGGGAAGGCGGATATCGTTAAATATGTTGATGTCGCGCTCTCCTGGTTCATTAATAAAAACATGCTGGCCTATGCCGATTATAAAATCAACCTGCTGGACGATGATAATCCGCTGGGGGTGAGTAGCGATGATAAATTTGGTGTCGGGTTAACGTACCAGTTCTGATATCACTGTTATCAACTGACATAACGCAGGCGTTAATAAAAGGGTGGCGGCATGAATAATGAAAAAATGCATAGCTCGCACTGGGGCGTTTTTCGCGTCTCCGAGGAGAAACACGGGCTAAACGTGAAAGCCTGGGATGACGATCCTGACCCCAGTCCGCTATTAGCGAATTTTATTGATTCTGCCGACCACCCGGTGCGAATTACGAAGCCCGCTGTACGACGCGGCTGGCTTGAGAATGGTCCTGGTCCTGACAATCGCCGGGGTGCGGATGAATATATTGAGATGGAATGGGAGCAGGTCCTTGACCTTGCCGCCGATGAACTGGCGCGGGTCAATCGCCAGTTCGGGCCAGAGGCGGTTTTTGGCGGCTCCTACGGCTGGTCGAGCGCCGGGCGCTTTCATCACGCGCAAAGCCAGGTGCATCGCTTTCTGAACACCACCATCGGCGGCTACGTGCGTTCGGTCAACAGCTACAGTTCAGGGGCAGCGGCGGTGATCCTGCCGCATATTATCGGCGAGTTAAACGAGGTGGCGCGGCGCGGCGTTAGCTGGGACGATATCGCCGCACATAGCGATATCATTCTCTCTTTTGGCGGTATGGCGCTGAAAAATTCGCAGGTAGCCAGCGGTGGCATCAGCCGACATACCGAACGGGAGTTTATGCGTCAGGCCGCCGCAAGAGGGGCCCGTTTTATCAATTTCAGCCCGCTGCGAACGGATATGCCGTCAGAGGCCCGCGCCGAATGGTGGTCGGTTGCCCCCGGCAGCGATGCGGCGCTGATGCTGGCGCTGATCCACGAGATTGTCGTCAGCGGTAATGCCGACCGGGCGTTTCTCGAACGTTACTGCGAGGGCTGGCCGCTATTCGAAGCCTATATACTGGGTAATGCCGACGGCCAGGCAAAAACGCCACGCTGGGCGGCGGAGATTTGCCGGATCCCTAAAGACGAGATTGCCTCGCTGGCCCGTGACCTTGCCGGGAGGCGGGTGCTGGTGACGGTCTCGCACTCCTTACAGCGCGCAGAGCATGGGGAGCAGCCTGTATGGCTGGGGCTGGCGCTGGCGGCGGTATTAGGCCAGCCCGGATTACCCGGCGGCGGCTACGCCTATGCGCTGGGAGCGATTGGGCATTACGGTAAACATCATAATGTGGTTGCCTTCCCGCCGTTTCCGCAGGGGGTGAATAAGGTGAGTACCTTTATTCCGGTGGCCAGAATCGCCGATATGCTGCTTAACCCCGGCGAGCGCTATGATTTTAACGGTCAGCGACTGACCTATCCGTACATTAAGCTGGCATGGTGGGCGGGCGGCAATCCGTTCCACCACCATCAGGATCTGGGCAGGCTGCGTCGCGCCTTCAGCCGTCTGGATACGCTTATCGTCCATGAACCGTTCTGGACCGCCACGGCGCGTCATGCCGATATTGTTCTGCCTGCCACAATGACCCTTGAGCGTGACGATATCGGCGGCACGCCGACCGATCCTCTGCTGGTGGCGATGCAGAAAGTAAGAGCGCCGCAGGGCGAGGCGCGGGATGACTATGCGATTTTTACGACACTGGCGCGACGTTTGGGCGCGGAACTCGCCTTTACTGAAGGGCGCAGCAGCCAGCAATGGCTGCATCATCTTTACGGCCAGATGCAGGAAAAACTGCGTGGGCACGGTATTAACGTGCCGGACTTCGACGCCTTCTGGCAGGCAGGAACGCTGCTGTTACCGCAGATCCAGGACGGCGATCGCCTGATGCGGGACTTTCGCGCCGATCCGACCGCCGCGCCGCTGCCCACGCCCAGCGGGAAAATCGAACTCTTTTCCCGCACCATTGCGCGTTTCGGTTATACGGATTGTCCGGGGCATCCGGCGTGGCTACCGCCGACGCAGCAACCCGACGCGCATCATTCTCTGTGGCTTATCGCGAATCAGCCAGCCACGCGTCTGCACAGCCAGCTTGATTTTGGACAGTGGAGCGCGCGGCACAAGCAAAAAGATCGAGAAATATGCCAGATGCATCCGCTGGACGCCGCGAAGAGAGCGATCCACACGGGCGATATCGTGAAGATTTTTAATCAGCGTGGGGCGCTGCTGGCCTGCGCAAAGGTGACAGAGGACATCATGCCGGGCGTGATTCAGGTTCCAACCGGGGCCTGGTTCGATCCGCTGGAGCCGCTGGCTGACGCACCGTTTTGCGTCCATGGTAACCCGAATGTCGTCACCCTCGATGAAGGTACGTCATCGCTGGCGCAGGGATGTACCGGGCAGATCGCCACCGTAGAGATGGTAAAATATGAAGGCGTTGCGCCACCGATAAAGGCGTTTATTCCGCCGCGGCTGTCCTGAAACTTTTCACACCATGTCACGCCAGTAAGTTATCAGTAAGGATCTCGCCTTCATGATGCTATTTTCCCTACTCTCAGGAAATCATCATGCGCTGTCGTTCCCTTTTTCCCTCTGGTTGCGCCGCCGGGCGCGGGATTGCTGTTACATTGTTGATTAACGGAACGTTAATGTTCTTACCGGCAACCCAGGCCAGTGAAACAGATCCACAAAAAGCGACTGTCTGGGGACTGGGGGTTGGCATTACCAGTAGTCAGAAGCCCTATATTGACGTTGATCGTGATACTTCCGTCCTGCCTTTGCTGCATGTTGAAAACCGCTATGTCAAATTCTTTGGCACAACCCTTGAGGCCAAACTTCCAGTCATTACTCTGAGCGAAACGAATACCCTTCATTTTGGCATTGTCGGCAGATGGGACGGTGCCGGATACGAATCCGATGACTCATGGATGCTGGAAGGGATGGAAAAGCGAAAGGGCGGGTTTTGGGCTGGCGGAAAAATAGAATGGCAAACCAGCCTGCTTAATATGAATGCTGACTGGACACACGATGTTTCAGGCAACAGCAAAGGACAACAACTTTCGCTTGTCCTGGACAGATCCTGGCAAATCGGGGACCATTTATCGATAACGCCTCGCATTGGCGCAACATGGTACGACAGCAAATACGTGGATTATTATTATGGTATACGTTCGCATGAAGTCAGAGCCGGGCGCCCCGAGTATCACGGCGGGGCAGGGATCGGCGCTGAAGCCGGCCTGCAGAGCGTCTACAGCTTCAATACTCACCATTCTTTAATACTGGATGCACAAATGAGTCGTTTTTCCTCTGACGTTAAAGACAGTCCGCTGGTGGATCGTTCCAGTAGTCATCGCCTCTCCCTTGGTTATGTGTACTATTTCTGATGGCAAGGATCCTGCTTGTTGAAGACCACGACCCTATTGCCCGGCTCATTATCAAAGGCCTGGCGAAGGCCGGTATCATGGCAGATGTGGTCGAGCGTGGCGACGCAGCGTGGAGCGCGGTCAATCAGATAACCTATCAAGGACTGTTGCTGGACCGCGGATTGCCCGATGGTGATGGCCTGGCGCTGCTGCAAAAATTGCGGCGGGCCGGAGTGACAATACCTTGCCTGATGTTGACCGGCCGAGATGCTTTGCACGATCGGGTCGAGGGGCTGGAGGCCGGGGCTGACGACTATTTAACCAAACCTTTTGCGATGGCTGAACTGGTCGCACGCGTGAAGGCGCTGCTTCGACGCCCTTTAGTCAGTCATCCGCCGCACCCTTTTTTCGGCGATTTAATGCTTTCTCCGGAGTCAGGTATGGCCTGCCGCGGCGATGAAAAGATCTTACTCGCGCCTGCGGAAATGCAAATTTTGCTGGCGCTGGTACGTAAGCAGGGCGGTATCGTTCGTCGCAGCACGCTGGAATCGGCAGCCTGGGGATTTAGTGAGGCGGTAACGCCAAATGCGCTGGATGTCGCGTTGCATCGGATACGCCGTAAGCTGGCGATAATAGCGTCGGAACTGCAACTGGTAAATATAAGGTCACAAGGCTATGCCCTGCAAAAAAGGCAGCTGGTTTAACACTCTGGCGCTAAAAATCTTAGCCGCTTATATTGCGGGCGCGCTGCTCAGTATTGGTTTAATGCTGGCGTTTGGGGCCATAGTACAGGATCGCCTGCCGGGAATGTCAATGATGGATCGGGCGCATAATTTTGCTAGCCAGTTGCGATTTGACAATAACGGTATGCCCGTAGGTTTTAAGGGTAATACTGAACATCCCTCCTGGCTTTACGACAGCCTGAGTAATGAAACGGCGTATAGGGTGCTTGATGCGTCAAGTCATGTGGTTCTGGCGTCTGCCGGTGCAAAAAACTGGCCGCCTCAGACCGAACTTACACAACGGCGTTTTGCGCTACGGCTGAACGGCGTGCTTTACGACGGCGCGTCGGTACCGGTGCAAAAAGAGGGGAAAACCTGGTTTGTTCAGCTCACCGTAAGCTCGCAAATAATCGAATTTCTTCATCAGGGCTTTGCACTTCCTTTTATCAAACAGGGTGTTATTACATTTAGTCTGGTCCTCCTTGTTGTCTTCGGCGCATGCGCATACATTACGTTGGCGTATTCGCTGCGCCCTTTAAGAAAAGCCTCCGTGGCAGCGGCTCATATCACGCCGCAATCGCTCGACGGACGGCTGGATGTTGATCGGGTGCCCGCAGAAATTATGCCGCTCATCTACAGCTTTAATCAGACACTGAACAGACTTGAAACAGGGTTCAAAGCCCAACAGGCGTTTCTGGCAAAAGCGGCGCATGAGCTAAAAACTCCGCTTACCCTTATTCGTGCAGAAGTTGAATTGTTTGAGGGTGATATATCCTTTCAGGAACAATTGCTGGCCCATATAAACCATCTGAGCCGTCATGTTCAGCAACTTCTTATACTGGCTGAAGTCAGCGAACCTCTGGGTTATAAACCCGCTGGCGTTAATGTGAATGAGGCCGTTCAGGATGCCATCGCTTACCTTGAGAAAATCGCTATGGAGGCGGATGTTGACATCGTGATTAACAGCAAACATGACATGATAATATGGCGATCAGATCGCGGCGCCTTCTTCACGTTATTAAAGAATATTATTGAAAATGCGATTCAGCATGCGCCGCCGGGCACGCCTGTTTTTATTGACATCGATCGCGACAACATTAGCGTGCGGGACTTTGGCCCTGGCGTCGCACATGAGCAGCTCGACATTTTGTTTACCCGCTTCTGGCGGGGGGCGCATCGTCGGGATCATGGTGCCGGGCTGGGACTCGCCATTTGTCAGGAAATAGCTAATGCGCATGGATGGACTATTGTCGCTGAAAATGCGCTGCCCGGGTTAATGATCACGGTCCGACGACCGGATCTTACCGAACACGAATCCGCGGTTATCCGGAATTGACGCCTGTGAGGTGCGGCTGAACGCAATTCTGGCGTCGCCGCTCTCTCAACGGTATCCTTCTCTGTGACCGAATTACCCCGGCGCTAACAAGTCATATATTCGTCACTCTGGGCCATTAACTCATCAGGCAGCGATATACTGCAAAATCATTTGCTTGACCAAATGGAATGCTTCATTCTCATTATCTTTACGGTAAATGATATAAAGATAATTAGATAAATTTTGTGTCGTATCTAAAGGAATATATTTCACATTATCAAATTTAAATGTAGCGGCGCTTTGCGGGACCAGGGCCAGCCCAAACCCTACATTCACCAGCGAAAGAATATTAACGGTATTGGATTCATATTGCACATAATTGGGTTTGACCTGTTCAACGTCAAACGCGTGGGTCAGCAAATCATAAATCGGCTTCCAGGCGACGGAGTACATAATCGCTGGTTGATTATCAAAATCCTTTAATTGCAGAGACTCACCTGTTGCCAGCGGATGCTGGCGCGGTACTGCGGCGACAAAAGTTTCATCTACGCAGAGTACGCTTTCCAGCGCGTCATTATCTGGTACGACACGCACGATCCCCAGATCTATCTGGTGGTTAATAACAGCTTCAACCTGCTGGAATGTAGTTGATTGTTGCAGCGAAATATTAATAAAAGGGAATGCCTCTTTTAACAGGGAAAGCAGCTCAGGCAAGAAGTGATAAAAGGCATTGGCGACAAAACCGATGGTAACTGACCCCACTTCACCGCTGGCGACCCGTTTTGTATATTGCTCGATTCGATGAATATGTTCGATCAACTCAAGCGCTTCCTGATAAAACGCCTTTCCGGCGGCGGTCAGGGTTACGCTGCGCTTATCCCGGTTCAGCAATATAGTCTCTAAATGTTGTTCCAGAAGCTGTATTTGTCGGGTTAATGGCGGCTGGCTCATATGTAATGACTGAGCAGCGCGGCGGAAACTTAACTCAGTCGCCACCGCAATAAAACATCTTACCTGATTTAAGTTTAACATCTGCTGCTCCGATTAAATTGCCTTTCTCGACGGTCAATATCTTGCTGAATTACTAAAAAATTTCCACGCATTTTTGCCAGGCATAAAAAGAAAAGCATAATAATGTGACTGGCATCATAAAAAATCTTCAAGGAAATTTATGTTTTGAGGACGCCTTTGTTTTTATTAATCCATTGATTTTAAATGATTTTTCACAATCTATGATAATTTAGGATTAGAGGTTTATGTGAGCCAGGTATAATTTTTGGCGTAAAGGCCATTGCGGTTGATATCTTTTTTATATCAGGCAATGCTTTATCTAAAATTGACTCTTAATTTAATCAGAATCATTCTACATCATAGCTGGCGAATAAACGTATTTGCTTAAGGGTGAAGCCATATTTTTATCAGGGGGAAGTTGCTATGCCTGTAATTGAACGAGTAGAAGTTATTGACTTTAAATACGATGTAAAAGATATGGGGTCGTCTTTTACTAATGCGCATAATCACGTTGGATATGTGGAAGGATCTACGCTTTCATTATCGAAATATGCCATTGTGGTTGAATGTTCTGACGGTTCCCGCGGCGAATATGTCGCATTATGGGGCGGCACCCGACCGGCGTTGGCGCAGACATTAATGCTGGCAGGCGATTTACCCGGTCGCGATTCCGATCGGCGCGAAGCTTTTTATACTGAGTGGAACCGCAGGTTATGCCATATGGATCATATGGGGCAGGGACCGGTAGATATCGTTCTTTGGGATCTGGCCGGTAAGCAGGCGGGTAAATCCATTTCCAGGATGATCGGTCAATATCGCAACAAATTACCCACCTATGCCAGCACCTATCATGGTGATGAAGGCATGCTGAATGATAATAAAGCCTTTACCGACTTCGCGCTGCAATGCTATGAAATGGGCTATCGCGCCTTTAAGCATCACGGCTGGTTTGATGGCGATGCGCAAAAAGAAGCTTCGCTGATCCTGGCCCTGGGGGAAGCGGTAGGCGATAAAATGAAGTTAATGTATGACGCCGCTTCCGATCTCAAAACGTTTGCGGATGCCCTGTACGTTGGACGTGCGTGTGATGATGCTAATTTCTTCTGGTACGAAGATCCTTACCGGGATAATTCGCTTTCCGCATTTTCGCATAAAAAACTGCGCTCCATGATCAAGACGCCGTTGCTGATTACCGAGCATGTTCGTGCGCTGGAAGCAAAATGCGATTTCATCATGGCGGGGGGAACGGATTTTGTGCGCGTCGATCCGGAATACGATATGGGCATTACCGGCGCATTAAAAACGGCGCATATGGCGGAAGCATTTGGACTGGATGTTGAAATCCATGCGCCTGGACCCGCGCATCGTCAACTTATGGCCAGCATCAGGAATACCAATTTTTATGAAATGGCCGAAGTGGGACCGAAACTGGGGAATATTTTGCCGCATTGCTATGCCTGTGGTTACAAAGATGAGCTGGATTCGATTGATGAAAACGGCTGCGTCACCGTCCCTGACGGCCCGGGTCTGGGCGTGACCTATGACTGGGACTGGATTAATTACCACGCCACCGATCGCTTCGTGTTTGGTAAGAAATAAATATCGCGGCTTCTACGTTTTAGCTCACTCCGCCAGAATAAAGTTATTCTGGCGGCGAGGAACATCACATGCAGAATGCTTTATATGCTGGCGTTAATGCCGCGGCATTAACCTCATTTAACAGCGATTTGACGCTGAATTACGATAAAACTATCGCGCATTGCCATTATTTACTCAATAACGGTTGCAACAGCCTGGCAGTCTTAGGGACCACATCGGAAACCAATTCACTCAGCGTGCAGGAGCGTGAAACGCTGTTAGAACGTCTCGCCAGCAGCGGGATTGCGCCAACTAAGATGCTGCCCGGCACCGGCGCTTGCGATATTCCCACCGTTGTTCGGCTTTCGCGTCATGCGGCAAAAGTAGGGTGCCCAGGAGTCCTGGTGCTACCACCATTTTATTATAAATCCCCTTCTGAAGAGGGCTTGTATCAGTTTTATAGCGCTCTGGCCGAGCAATTAGGCGATGTGGTGAAGCTTTATTTCTACAACTTTCCGCAGCAGACAACCATTCCGTTAAGCACCGTTCTGATTGGACGACTGTTGAAAAATTACCCCGGCGTGTTTCAGGGCATTAAGGACAGCAGCGGTGATTTTGCCAATTCGCTGTCCTATATCGAGGCGTTTGCTAACCAGGGATTTGAAGTCTATTCCGGCGCGGATGCTACCTTCGCCCGTTTTATGCAGGCGGGCGGAGCAGGTTGTATTACCGCAACCACCAATATCGCCTCGTCGCTTACCGCGTCTATCTACCGCAACTATGCCAACGACCAGGGGATCGCCGCGCAGGAAAAGCTCAGCCGTCTACGCAGCATCGTAGCGATGGGAGATACGATTCCGGTGGTGAAAACCCTGCTGGCTTACCATACTCAGGACCCTTCATGGGAAACGCTGCGCCCGCCGCTGTGCGTGCTTTCTTCAGACTCCCGGCAAGCGCTCATTGAGGAATACCGCGCCCTTTTGCTGCAGTAATCAATCGATTTCTGGAGAATATGAAATGAAAAATACAGATAAAAAAACAAACGTCCGGTATCTGATGTTGGTTTTTATGGGTGTGGCGATGCTCGTTAATTTTATCGATCGTGCAACGTTGTCGGTTGCCGCCCCGGTGATGAGTAAAGAACTTAATTTTAACGCAGCGGATATGGGGTGGGCATTTTCTGCATTTGGCTGGGCGTATATGATTTTTCAGATCCCCGGCGGAATTTTACTGGATAAATTCGGGTCCCGGCTGGTGTATGGCCTGGCAATGATTGTATGGTCAGTTTTCACTTTTCTTCAGGGCGGTGTTTATCTTTTTCCCTCCGTCTTTGTTGCGCTTTTTATTCTCCGCTTCCTGATGGGAATGGCGGAGGCGCCCGCCACGCCCGCCAGCAGCCGCCTGTCCGTGCAGTGGTTTCCTGACCGGGAACGGGGTTTCGCCACCTCCATCTATCAGACGGCACCTTACGTGGCGCTGGGCGTCTTCACACCGGTGCTCTCCTGGGTCATCAGCATCTATAGCTGGCATTACGTTTTCTACAGCGCGGGTTTATTAGGTATTGTCTTTGGCGCGTTCTGGTTGATGTTCGTGCGCGATCCGCTGAAGCATAAATCGATTAATACGCAGGAGCTTGACTACATTCGTAATGGCGGAGGCATCCCGGAACTGGGGTCTGCGGAGCGTAAATCACAGCAGAAAGTGAGCTGGGGACAAGTGAAAAGTATGTGTTCAAACAGAATGATGATTGGCGTTTATATCGGTCAGTTCTGCCTCACGTCGATCACGTGGTTTTTCTTTACCTGGTTCCCGACCTATCTGTACCAGGAAAAGGGGTTGTCGATTATCAAAGTAGGGCTGGTGGCTGCGATCCCGGCTATCGCCGGCTTCGTGGGTGGGATTATTGGCGGTATGCTTTCCGATTATTTATTGAGGAAAGGCTACAGCTTGACCTTCTCGCGCAAGTTGCCGATTGTCTCGGGCATGTTGCTATCCTGCTCGATCATCGTGGCAAACTATACCCAGTCAATTCCAGTAGTTATCTTCGTGATGAGTCTGGCGTTCTTCGCTAAAGGATTCAGCAACCTGGGCTGGTGCGTATTGAGTGATACCTCACCAAAAGAAGTTCTCGGTCTTGCCGGCGGGATATTTAATACCTTTGGCAATGTGGCAGGGATTCTCACGCCGCTGGTGATCGGTTTTATTATTCAGGCGACCGGATCGTTTGACTGGGCCATTATTTACGTGGGATCGATGGGGATAGTTGGTGTTATTTCCTATCTCTTTATTGTCGGCAAATTGCAGAGAATGACGCTGGGGCCAGCGTCTGAAGTCTCCGTCAGCAAAACAGCAGTACATAACTAACTCCTGAAGCACTTGGGAAGATTTTCCTGAGCCAGCCATGTTGACGCCTTACAACATGGCTTTTTTATTAACGGCCAAAAAAAGCGCGCGATTTTACATAAATTAGCGACGCCGCCGTCAACCAGCAACTCGGTGCCCACCATAAAGCGTGATTCAGCAGACGTAAAAAAATCCACGCAATTGCGTGGATTTTATAGTTTTTTCGATTCTTCTAAGATTATCTGAAACCTCAGGAGAAAACAGATTTTATTTAGACGTTGAACAGGAAGTTCATCACATCGCCATCTTTAACGATATAGTCTTTGCCTTCCGCACGCATTTTGCCGGCTTCTTTCGCGCCCTGTTCACCTTTATAGGTGATGAAATCTTCAAAGGCGATGGTCTGTGCGCGGATAAAGCCTTTTTCAAAATCGGTGTGGATTTTACCGGCGGCCTGCGGTGCGGTAGCGCCGACAGGGATGGTCCACGCACGTACTTCTTTCACGCCTGCGGTGAAGTAGGTTTGCAGGTTCAGCAGCTCGTAGCCCGCACGGATCACGCGGTTCAGGCCCGGTTCTTCAATGCCCAGTTCAGCCATGAATTCGTCGCGGTCGGCGTCGTCCAGTTCGGCGATGTCAGATTCGACGGCGGCACATACGGCAACGACCACAGAACCTTCTTTCGCGGCGATTTCGCGGACTTTATCCAGATACGGATTATTTTCAAAACCGTCTTCGTTGACGTTGGCGATGTACATGGTCGGCTTCAGGGTCAGGAAGCTCAGGTAGCGGATAGCGGCTTTATCTTCATCCGTTAACGCCAGCGCGCGCAGCATACCGGCGTTTTCCAGCTGCGGCAGGCATTTTTCCAGCGCCGCTTGCTCAGCTTTAGCGTCTTTATCGCCGCCTTTCGCTTTTTTCGACACGCGGTGCAGGGCGCGTTCGCAGGTATCGAGATCCGCCAGCGCCAGTTCGGTGTTGATGGTGTCGATGTCTTCTGCCGGATCGACTTTACCCGCCACGTGGATGATGTTGTCGTTTTCAAAGCAGCGCACAACGTGCCCAATGGCTTCGGTTTCGCGGATGTTGGTCAGGAACTGGTTACCCAGACCTTCGCCTTTGGACGCGCCTTTTACCAGACCGGCGATGTCCACAAACTCCATGGTGGTCGGCAGAATGCGCTGTGGTTTAACGATTTCGGCCAGCTTATCCAGACGCGGATCGGGCATCGGAACCACACCGGTGTTCGGCTCAATAGTACAGAACGGAAAGTTTGCCGCTTCAATACCGGCTTTGGTGAGCGCATTGAACAGAGTGGATTTTCCGACGTTAGGTAAGCCGACGATACCGCATTTGAATCCCATGATGTAAATCACCTTAATATCTTGATAATCAATCTGTTATCAATAACAGATTGTAGAAAAGTAAATAACTTAGCCTATTATACACGGAGCCAGACAAAAATACCGCACATCGCGGCCTATTGCGCCCGGAAAGCGTGTAAGCGATTCGTGGCTTTGGTCAGACCTTCTTTAAGCCACACCTCAGTACAGCGCGCCGCTTCGTCAATCGCATCATCAATCAGCTTTTGCTCCGCTGCCTGCGGCTTGCCGAGCACAAAACCGACAACTTTGTTTTTATCGCCCGGATGACCGATACCGAGGCGTAAACGGTGAAAACCAGGGTTATTGCCTAACTTGCTGATAATGTCTTTCAGGCCGTTATGGCCGCCATGCCCGCCGCCGAGTTTAAATTTTGCCACTCCTGGTGGCAGATCCAGCTCGTCATGCGCCACCAGAATTTCATCAGGATTAATGCGATAAAAGGTCGCCATCGCGGCGACGGCTTTACCGCTCAGGTTCATAAACGTGGTGGGGACCAGCAGACGCACATCTTCCCCCGCCAGAGTAAGGCGCGAGGTATAGCCGAAAAATTTGCCCTCTTCACGCAGCGGGGCGCGATGACGCTCTGCCAGCAGATCCACATACCAGGCACCCGCGTTATGGCGCGTTGCCGCATATTCCGCACCGGGGTTAGCCAGGCCGACAATCAGTTTTATGCTCACGTAATTCTTCCTGAAGGGTCGATATTTTGCGCGTAGTGTACTGTCTGTGCGGGGCAATGACAAAATTACGCGACGGTGAAGTGAAAAGAGCATTAATTGCCAAAATGAACTATTAGAATTTGATGTGATTCAATAGCTTATTTGTAAATTTATGTTGACTTTATGTTCATTAATGTGATCCGTTACGCAATCCTTGCCGGGGTGGGTGGCTATACTTTATCCACAAGGAAAAGGGGTTTTCCCTTCCACCCAACGATCCGGAGGTTCATATGAAACGTAAAAACGCTTCGTTATGCGGTAATACTCTTATGGTGTTGGGCCTGGTTGTGATGGTTGTCGGCGTGGGATATTCCATACTGAATCAGTTACCTCAGCTTAACCTGCCGCAGTTTTTCGCGCATGGTGCGGTCTTTAGCATTTTCCTCGGCGCTATCCTGTGGCTGGCCGGGGCGCGTATCAGTGGACATGAGCAGGTCAGCGATCGTTACTGGTGGGTACGCCATTATGATAAACGCTGTCGTCGCGACGGTCGCCACAGTTAACTAGGATTAAAAAAAAACGGCCCTCATTAGAGAGCCGTTTGGGGAGCGTTAGCTGGACGTCGGTACATCTTCCAGCGCGGCATCACGATTAGGATAGAACGCCAGACGACCCGGGATCGGTTTTATTCCGGATCGTGCCATCGTGCGCAGCGGCTGGAATTCCAGGTTTGACACCCGCAACTCACATCCTTCCGGTAACTTATTCACAAAGCGCTGGAAAGCATCCAGACCACCTGCATCAAGAATCGGTACCGCATCCCACTTGAGCACGACGATGCGCTTGCCGACAATACGTGATTCCAGCTCGGTAAATAATCCTTCCGCCGCCGCGAAAAACAGCGGACCAATGACCCGCAGCACCAGCACATCGTCAGGGACGGTAACGTTAACCGGCGCGAAGCGGGTCATGCGGGCAATACGGCGCATAAACAGCAGCGAGGCCAGTACGATGCCAACGCTGATCGCGATGACCATGTCGAACAGCACCGTCAGTGACATACAAATTAGCATGACGATAATGTCGTCTTTTGGCGCACGGCGTAGCAGGTTAATGACCTTATGGGCTTCACTCATGTTCCACGCCACCATCAGCAGCAGCGCCGCCATCGCCGACAGCGGCAGCCAGGAGAGCAGCGGGGCCAGCACCAGCAGTGCCAGGATCACCAGGATGGAGTGGATCACCGCCGATACTGGAGAGGTGGCACCGGCACGCACGTTCGCCGCTGAACGGGCAATCGCGGCGGTGGCGGTAATGCCGCCAAAGAAGGGCGCGACAAGGTTGCCAAGGCCCTGGCCAATCAGCTCGCTGTTAGCTTTATGCTTGGTGCCGGTCATGCCATCAAGGACGACGGCACACAGCAGAGATTCAATCGCACCCAGCATCGCCATGGAGAACGCAGCGGGAAGCAGCGCGCGCAGCGAGTCCCAGCTCAGGGTAAAGGAGGAGCCGGGCAGATCCCAGGGCAGGATCAACTGCGGTAGCAGCTGTGGAATGCCGTTCCCTTTCGAACCATCCGCCAGCACATAGTGGAACTGCGAGCCAATCGTCGCCACGTTAAATCCCATCATGTTAACGATAGCCATCACCGCGCAGCCCGCCAGCAATGCCGGCAGGTGACCGGGCAAACGAATGCCAAGCCGCGGCCAGAAAATCAGCGTTCCCAGCGTCACAACGCCAATCGCGGCATCGCCCAGGTTGATGGTCGGTAACGCCATCACCAGTGCACCCACTTTTTGCAGATAGTGTTCCGGCACATGCGCCATTTGCAGGCCAAGGAAATCTTTGATCTGCATGGTGCCGATGGTGATGCCGATCCCGGAGGTAAAGCCGAGGGTGACGGAGAGTGGAATGTACTCAATCAATCGCCCAAACCGTGCCAGCCCAAAGAGCACTAAAAACAGACCGGAGATCAACGTCGCCATCAGCAGGCCGGAGAGACCAAACTGCTGCGCGACCGGATAAAGGATCACCACAAAGGCAGCGGTTGGCCCGGAGACGCTAAAGCGCGACCCACCGCTCAGGGCGATGACAATCCCGGCGACGGCGGAGGTATAGAGGCCGTATTGTGGTGCAACGCCGCTACCAATAGCCAGCGCCATCGCCAGCGGAATGGCAATGATACCGACGGTGATGCCCGCAATTAAATCGCGCGTAAAGCGTGAGGCGGTGTACTTCTCTTTCCAGCACGCATCAATCAGGGCGCGGAAAGGCATCACATGTGGAGAAAGAATATTTTTCACGATGGTGATCGTCCGTGAGCGCATCATCGGGGAATAAACAGACCGATGACGGAGGCATTAGTCATACAAATAAACATAACAGCAAAAAAAACCCGCCGTAGCGGGTCTTTTATACTGGCCCGATTAATGCTCGAACATAGCAGAAATGGATTCTTCATTGCTGATACGACGAATCGCTTCCGCCAGCATGCCTGACAGTGTCAGGGTACGCACGTTCGGTAAGGCTTTGATTTCATCAGATAGCGGAATAGTGTCACAAACCACAACTTCGTCAATGACGGAGTTGCGCAGGTTGTTCACTGCGTTACCAGAGAAAATCGGGTGGGTGGCGTAGGCAAACACGCGTTTTGCGCCACGCTCTTTCAGGGCTTCAGCCGCTTTACACAGCGTACCGCCGGTGTCGATCATATCGTCAACCAGCACGCAGTCGCGACCCGCTACGTCACCGATGATGTGCATCACCTGGGAAACGTTAGCGCGCGGACGGCGTTTGTCGATGATCGCCATGTCGGTATCGTTGAGCAGTTTGGCAATCGCACGAGCGCGAACCACGCCGCCGATATCCGGAGAAACCACAATCGGGTTGTCCAGATTCAGTTGCAGCATATCTTCGAGCAGGATCGGGCTACCAAATACGTTATCAACCGGTACGTCGAAGAAGCCCTGGATCTGTTCAGCATGCAGGTCAACGGTCAGTACGCGGTCAACGCCAACGCTTGACAGGAAGTCAGCGACGACTTTCGCGGTAATGGGTACGCGAGCAGAACGTACGCGACGGTCCTGACGGGCATAACCAAAGTAGGGAATAACGGCTGTGATGCGGCCTGCTGAAGCGCGACGCAGGGCATCGACCATAACAACCAGTTCCATCAGATTGTCATTGGTGGGAGCACAAGTGGACTGGATGATGAAAATATCACCACCGCGTACATTTTCGTTGATTTGTACGCTGACTTCACCGTCGCTAAAGCGACCAACAGCGGCATCGCCGAGAGAAGTGTACAGGCGGTTGGCAATACGTTGTGCTAGTTCCGGGGTAGCGTTACCAGCAAAAAGCTTCATATCAGGCACGAGAAGAACCTCAGGCATGCGTCCAGTGGTGGATGAAATGTGCCAAAAACTGTGCGGGCCAGGTACGATTTCATCCAGGCGGTGTATTAAAGAGCGCGATGCAACGTCTGAAACAAGGTGACGTTGTCACCGAAACTCAGTGTGCTCCGAAAGGGCTTGCTGTAGCAGTGAGTGGTTCATACCACGTGCTACAAAGCCTTGCAGCCATTCCGGGGCTTGCTCTAGCACCTGACGAGCAGCAGCTTCGGTCTCGAATTCAGCAAAGACACAGGCTCCTGTGCCAGTCAGGCGCGACGGCGCGTATTCTAACAGCCAGGAAAGCGCCGCATCAACCTCATGAAAACGTTTTCTTGCGATAACCTCGCAATCGTTGCTGAATTCACATTTTAATAACGCGTCAATTGACCTTTCTGGCGTATTACGCGGCAGGTCCGGGTCCTTAAAAATTACTGGCGTCGGAATGCTTACGCCGGGATGCGCGACCAGATACCATTTTTCCGCCACCGTCACCGGCGTCAGGACCTCGCCGACACCTTCGGCAAACGCCGCATGTCCGAGTACAAATACCGGCACATCCGCGCCGAGGGTTAATCCCAGCGTCGCCAGTTCATCTACCGATAGCCCGCACTGCCACAGCGCGTTGAGCGCCACCAGCACCGTGGCGGCATTCGACGAGCCGCCGCCGAGGCCGCCGCCCATCGGCAGGCGTTTCTCAATGCTGATATCGGCACCGCTACCGGTCGGCAGACGGTGGCTGTCTTTCGCTACCTGCATAAGCAGACGCGCAGCGCGCAGGATCAGGTTTTGTTCCTCTGGCACGCCACTCATCGGCGTCAGCAGGTGGACTTGCCCGTCCTGACGCAGATGAAAGGTGAGCGTATCGCCGTAGTCGAGAAACTGAAACAGCGTTTGCAGGGTGTGGTAACCGTCCGCCCGCTGTCCGGTAATGTACAAAAACAGATTCAGTTTGGCGGGCGAGGGCAAGCGTAGCGTCATTTAACGATCCAGTTGTCCATTTTCAGCTTAATGCGCTGCGTGCCCTGGGTCAGCTCCATATTGGACGGCAGCGCAGGCTGGGTTTTACTGTCGTAGCCGCTGTAAACCACTTTCCAGGTCTTACCGTTCTGGGTGTAGTTCAGCTCGCTTAAGCGGTACTGACTGTCAAGTTTATAATCCGTTGCATCGCCCGGCAGGCCAAGGATCCACTGACGCAGACTGTTAAGCGGAATCGGCATGCCGGTCAGTTTGCCGATCATCTCTTCCGCATCGTCAGCGTTATAGTGCTGGCCTTTATTGTCGACCAGTTCAACAGAACCCGGTTTGGCATTCAGTTCAAGCTCGGTGCTACCTAATGGGTTGGTTAGCAGCAGGCGATAGTTGTCCTGGCCGGTTTGCTGCCAGAAGAAGCGGGCATACACTTTTTGCTGTTCAGAAATATAGGCAAACGCACCGCGGGTCTGGTATTGATTCAGTTGACGGATTTCCTGCTGGTGCTGACGCCACTGTGGCGCATCAGGGCTGGCACCCGGACCTTTCGGCGGGTGAGTCATACAGGCGCTCAGAACCAGCGCGGTCAGCGGTAGCAGGCGAAGTAAACGGCTTTTAATCATCCTAAATCCTTGATGTGCGTTGCGGAGTTAACGCTTAATGCTAGCGTTACAGTAAGATACCGTCTACGTTCACGTTATCTTAAATCGCATTATCACCAATTACTCCGAAAGGATAGCGTCTCTTTTATTGACCTCGCGCATCCTGTATGATGCGCTCAGACTAACCTTATCAACGCTGGTACTACTCCCGCATCCATGACCCTTTTAGCGCTTGGCATCAATCACAAAACCGCTCCTGTCGCACTACGCGAACGCGTGGCGTTTGCGCCGGATACGCTCGATCAGGCGCTCGAAAGCCTGCTGGCGCAGCCAATGGTGCAGGGTGGGGTGGTGCTGTCGACGTGCAACCGGACCGAGCTTTATCTCAGCGTTGAGGAGCAGGGCGATTTGCGCGAGGCGCTGATCCGCTGGTTGAGCGATTATCACAATCTCAACGAAGAGGATCTGCGCAACAGCCTCTACTGGCATCAGGATAACGACGCGGTCAGCCATCTGATGCGCGTTGCCAGTGGTCTGGATTCGCTGGTGCTGGGCGAGCCGCAAATCCTCGGCCAGGTGAAAAAAGCCTTTGCCGATTCCGAGCGCGGACACCTTAACGTCAGCGAACTGGAGCGGATGTTCCAGAAATCGTTCTCGGTGGCCAAACGCGTGCGTACCGAAACCGACATCGGGGCCAGCGCGGTATCGGTGGCGTTTGCCGCCTGCACTCTGGCGCGGCAGATTTTCGAATCCCTCTCCACGGTGACGGTGATGCTGGTCGGCGCGGGTGAAACCATTGAACTGGTCGCCCGTCATCTGCGCGAGCATCGCGTGAGCAAGATGATTATCGCCAACCGTACCCGTGAACGCGCGCAGGCGCTGGCGGAAGAGGTTGGTGCGGAAGTGATTGCCTTAAGCGATGTTGATGCGCGCTTACAGGATGCCGATATTATTATCAGTTCCACCGCCAGTCCGCTGCCAATTATCGGCAAAGGGATGGTTGAGCGCGCGCTAAAAGCGCGGCGCAATCAGCCGATGCTGCTGGTGGATATCGCCGTGCCGCGCGACGTCGAGCCGGAAGTCGGCAAATTGTCTAACGCCTATTTGTACAGCGTTGACGATCTGCAAAATATTATTCAGCACAACCTGGCGCAGCGTAAGGCGGCGGCAGTGCAGGCTGAGACTATCGTGGAACAGGAAGCCAGTGAGTTTATGGCGTGGCTGCGCGCGCAAAGCGCCAGCATCAGCATCCGCGAATACCGCAGCCAAGCCGAATCAGCGCGTGATGAACTGACGGCCAAAGCGCTGGCGTCTCTGCAACAGGGAGGCGATCCGCAGGCCATTATGCAGGATCTGGCGCGTAAATTGACCAATCGCCTGATCCACGCTCCAACCAAATCTCTTCAGCAGGCTGCCCGTGACGGGGACGAAGAACGCCTGCATATTTTGCGCGACAGCCTCGGGCTGGAGTAGCACAACCATTCTTATAACAGGGTGCATTAACGCCTATGAAGCCTTCTATCGTTGCTAAACTGGAAGCTCTGCACGAGCGCCATGAAGAAGTTCAGGCGCTGCTGGGCGATGCGGGAACCATCGCTGACCAGGAGCGGTTCCGGGCGCTGTCGCGCGAATACGCGCAGCTTAGCGATGTTTCACGCTGCTTTACTGACTGGCAACAGGTTCAGGAAGATATTGAAACCGCGCAACTGATGCTCGACGATCCTGAAATGCGCGACATGGCGCAGGAAGAGATGCGCGATGCGAAAGAGAAAAGTGAACAGCTTGAGCAGCAGTTACAGCTGTTGTTACTGCCAAAAGATCCCGATGACGAACGCAACGCGTTTGTTGAAGTCCGTGCGGGAACTGGCGGTGATGAAGCCGCACTGTTTGCCGGCGATCTGTTCCGCATGTATAGCCGCTATGCAGAGTCCCGCCGCTGGCGTGTGGAGATCATGAGCGCCAGCGAAGGCGAGCACGGCGGTTATAAAGAAGTCATTGCTAAAGTCAGCGGCGACGGCGTTTATGGTCGCCTGAAATTTGAGTCCGGCGGACATCGCGTCCAGCGCGTTCCCACAACGGAATCTCAGGGGCGTATCCATACCTCCGCCTGTACCGTCGCGGTGATGCCGGAGCTGCCGGAAGCCGAAATGCCGGACATTAACCCGGCGGATCTGCGCATTGATACTTTCCGCTCCTCCGGGGCGGGTGGGCAGCACGTTAACACCACCGATTCCGCGATTCGTATTACCCACCTGCCGACCGGCATTGTGGTGGAGTGTCAGGACGAACGTTCTCAGCATAAAAACAAAGCCAAAGCGATGTCGGTGCTTGGCGCTCGTATCCACGCGGCGGAAACGGCCCGACGTCAGCAGGCGGAGGCGTCTACCCGTCGTAATCTGCTGGGCAGCGGCGATCGCAGCGACCGTAACCGCACCTATAATTTCCCGCAGGGTCGCGTGACGGATCACCGCATCAACCTGACGCTTTACCGTCTGGATGAAACCATGGAAGGAAAGCTGGATATGCTGATTGAGCCTATCGTGCAGGAATTCCAGGCCGATCAACTGGCGGCGCTGGCCGATCAGGAATGATGGATTTTAAACAGTGGCTGGATCGGGCCATTGGCCGTTTACGTGCCAGCGAAAGTCCCCGCCGCGACGCGGAGATTTTGCTGGGCTACGTCACGGGCAGGGCGCGAACCTATATTCTCGCCTTTGCCGAGACCACGCTGACATCTGCCGAGCAGGAACAGCTGGAGACGTTGCTGGTCCGCCGCGAGCGCGGTGAGCCCATCGCGCACCTCACCGGGCAGCGTGAATTCTGGTCGCTACCGCTGTTTGTCTCACCCGTGACGCTGATCCCGCGCCCGGATACCGAATGCCTGGTGGAACAGGCGCTGGCGCGTCTGCCCGCTGAACCATGCCGGATACTGGATCTCGGCACAGGTACTGGCGCGATTGCATTGGCGCTGGCGACGGAGCGCCCCGACTGTCAGGTGACGGCGGTGGATTTCGTAGCGGAGGCGGTAGCGCTGGCGATACGCAATGCGCAGCATCTTGATATTCGTAACGTCACTATCCTGCGCAGCGACTGGTTTCGCGCGCTGGCAGGGCAGCGTTTCACTGTTATCGTGAGCAATCCGCCCTACATTGATGAAACCGATCCTCATCTGGATCAGGGTGACGTGCGCTTTGAGCCGAAAAGCGCGCTGGTGGCGGATGAAAACGGACTGGCCGATCTGGCCCATATTATCGCTACCGCGCGCGATTACCTGCTGCCGGGAGGCTACGTACTGCTTGAACATGGCTGGCAGCAGGCCGCGGCGGTGCGTGAGTTGTTCACGGCGATGGGCTATCAACAGGTAGAAACCTGTCAGGATTACGGCGGCAATGACCGCCTGACGCTGGGACAGCTATGACGCTTTTCCTGCTGGTGTTTTATACGCACATCGTCGCGGTTACGCTGTCGATTAGCCTGTTTGTGCTGCGCTACTGGTGGCGCTATACCGCAAATACTCTTGCCGCGAAGCGCTGGGTTCGGGTGGTGCCGCATATTGTCGATACCGTATTGCTGCTCAGCGGCGTCGGGCTTATCGCTATAACGCACTATCTGCCCTTCACCGCGCACGGCGCGTGGCTGACTGAAAAGCTATTTGGCGTTATTATTTACATCGTTTTGGGTTTTGTTGCGCTCGGCCGTCGTTGTCCGCGCAGCCAGCAAACGGGTTTTATTGCGTTTATGCTGGGGCTGGTGGTGCTTTACATCATCATTAAACTCGCCACCACAAAAATACCGTTATTGGGGTAAGTTATGAGGTCGTTGGCCGATTTCGAATTTAACAAAGCATCGCTGGGCGAGGGCGTGATCCGCATTTCAGAGATCGTGCGCGCCGATTTTCCAACGCAGGCCGTTTATCACGAACTGGAAAATCTGGTCAGTCTCGCGCAGGAAGAGATCAGCGCGGCCTGGAGTGAAGAGCGGCAGCTTGAAAAGCTGCTGGAGCTATTTTTTGACGAGTGGGGATTTGGTGCCTGTCGTGGGATCTATCGCCTCTCTGATGCGCTGTGGCTGGACCAGGTGCTGCAAAAGCGTCAGGGCAGCGCGGTCTCTCTGGGGGCGATTCTGCTGTGGATCGCCCAGCAACTCTCGCTGCCACTGGCTCCGGTGATTTTCCCGACGCAATTGATACTGCGCGCTGAAACGTCTGAAGAGTTATGGCTGATTAACCCTTTCAATGGCGATACGCTTGACGAGCATACGCTGGAAGTGTGGCTGAAAGGCAATATTAGCCCGATCGCGGAACTTTTTAATGAAGATCTGGACGAAGCTGATAATTCCGAGGTCGTGCATAAGCTGCTGGATACCCTGAAAGCGGCGCTGATGGAAGAAGGGCAGATGGAAATGGCGCTGCGTGCCAGTGAAGCGCTGCTGGCGTTCAACCCGGAAGATCCGTATGAAATCCGCGACCGGGGTCTGATCTACGCGCAGTTGGAATGCGATCACATTGCATTGACGGATTTAAACTATTTCGTCGAGCAGTGTCCGGAAGACCCGATCAGCGAAATGATCCGCGCACAAATTAACGCGATTTCGCATAAACACATTACGTTGCATTAATCTGGAATGAATCCGATTTAACCCTGATAAGGCGATCCTATGAAACAAAAAGTGGTTAGCATTGGCGATATCAACGTCGCAAACGACCTGCCGTTCGTGCTGTTTGGCGGGATGAACGTCCTTGAGTCGCGCGATCTGGCGATGCGCATCTGTGAACACTACGTGACCGTGACGCAGAAACTGGGCATCCCTTACGTGTTCAAAGCCTCTTTTGATAAAGCCAACCGTTCCTCTATTAGCTCTTACCGTGGTCCGGGCCTTGAAGAAGGCATGAAGATTTTTCAGGAACTGAAGCAGACCTTCGGCGTGAAAATCATTACTGACGTACACGAAGCCAGCCAGGCACAGCCGGTTGCGGATGTGGTTGACGTGATCCAGTTGCCCGCGTTCCTTGCTCGCCAGACCGATCTGGTGGAAGCGATGGCGAAAACCGGCGCGGTGATCAACGTGAAAAAACCGCAGTTCGTCAGCCCGGGTCAGATGGGTAATATTGTCGACAAGTTTATTGAAGGCGGTAACGATCAGGTGATCCTCTGCGATCGCGGAGCAAACTTCGGTTACGACAACCTCGTTGTGGATATGCTCGGCTTCGGCGTCATGAAAAAGGTATCTAACAACTCACCGGTGATTTTTGACGTGACCCATGCGCTTCAGTGCCGCGACCCGTTTGGCGCAGCATCTGGTGGTCGTCGTGGTCAGGTGGCTGAACTGGCCCGTGCCGGGATGGCGGTCGGTCTGGCCGGTCTGTTTATCGAGGCGCACCCGGATCCAGCCAATGCAAAATGCGACGGCCCGTCCGCGCTGCCGCTGGATAAGCTGGAACCGTTCCTCAAGCAAATGAAAGCGATTGACGATTTAGTGAAAGGTTTTGACGAACTGGATACCAGCAAGTAAACAGCATCTGAATAAAAAACCCGCTACGGCGGGTTTTTTATTGGCATGAGCACAAGGATGCCTGGCGGCGCTTCGCTTGCACAGGCCTACGGGTGGTAGGGCATTTGCTGTGTGCGCGGGATGCCTGATGTTTGATGGATAATGGGATAGGTATTGAGGATCGGGTAGGCCGGGTAAGCGAAGCGCCACCCGGCATCACGCCACGCTCAGGCAAAGATCGTCATCAAATAGGCGATAAATAACGCCAGATGCGCCGCGCCGTTCAGGACATTGGTACGCCCGGTGGAGAAGGAGAGCTGGCATAGCATCAGGGAGGCGATCATAACAACCATTTCCGGCGCGCCCAGCGCAAAGACCAGCGTATTGCCCGTCAGGAAGGCGATCAGCGTTACCACCGGCACGGTCAGGGATATCGTCGCCAGCACCGAGCCGAAGAAAAGGTTCATCGCACGCTGCACCTGGTTATTCAGCACCGCTTTCATCGCGCCAAGCCCTTCCGGTGACAGGATCAACAGCGCGACCAGAAAGCCGGTAAAGGCCACCGGCGCATTAAGCTCGGTTAACAGCGCCTCCAGCGGATGCGCGTTCATTTTGGTCACGGCAATCACCGCAATCAGATGCACGATCAGCCAAACGGTATGCCAGAGACTACTGTGTGCAGACGGCTTACCGTGGTGCGGATCGTCATCGTCACCCTCATCTTCGTGCTCATAAACAAACAAGCTCTGGTGCGTTTTAGTCTGGATTAACAGAAAGACGCCGTACATGGCGGCGGAAATCAGCGCTGCCAGCAACGCCTGAGCGGTCGTAAAATTGCCGCCAGGGAGCGCCATCGGAAATACCAGCACAATAATCGCCAGTGGAAACAGGGCGATCAGATACTGTTTTATACCGAACAGGTTGACATATTGGGTGGCAAATTTACGTCCACCGAGCAGAAGCGCGACCCCAACCAGCCCGCCGGTTACAATCATAATGATGGAATAAAGCGTATCGCGCATTAGCGTCGGCGCGGCGTCGCCGGTGGCCATTAATGCAGAAATAAGGCTGACTTCAAGAATAACGACTGAAAGGCTTAAAATAAGGGAGCCAAAGGGTTCACCCAGGCGGTGTGCAAGGACGTCTGCATGTCGAACGACGCTGAAGGCGCTGGCCAGGATGCCGACTAATGCCAGCGCATTAATACCGATGACCGCTGGCAGTGACTGACTGTTCCCCCATAACAGCAGCACTGCCAGGGCAAGCACCGGGAAAATAAGCGAGGTCTCCTTGTGGCGGGTTTTAACCGCCTCTGCGTTGTGAGGCATAAACCATCTCCATATATGTATTGTAATTATAGATAACCGAAAGCCATAACGTAGCAGAATATGGGCGTTTTTGAGTGGTTTTTTACTTTTATTTACTACTGAATCAAAAAACGGTTTGAAGGGCTTTATTTCTATCTTTATAGGATATTCATACGTGATTACAATGCATTATGCTTACCTCATTATCACTTTCCTCTCTCACTGGCAGGCAGAGCATTCCTGAACCAGGCTTATTGTTTACCGTTAAGAGGAGAAGAGTATGCCGTACAAAAACAAAAGCGATCTGCCCGATAACGTGACCAACGTACTGCCGGCCCACGCGCAGGAGATCTACAAAGAGGCTTTTAATAGCGCCTGGGATCAATATAAAGATAAAGAAGACCGCCGTGGAGATGCCAGCCGGGAAGAGACCGCCCATCGCGTTGCCTGGGCTGCGGTGAAAAATGACTATGAAAAAGGAGATGATGATAAGTGGCATAAGAAAAAATAGCCGCTGACCTCCGCCACGAGTGATTTTCCTGCGCTGTCAAAGTGAGACGGTTGCATCCGGCCTGCATTTTGCATATCGTGAGGACAGGCTGAGTAATAAATCATCAGCGTAAGGATGACCGAATGTGGCAGGGTGCCGTAGTCGTGGTGGAGGTAGAATAACGTGTTAACCCGTGATTTCCTGCTGAACGCAGATTGTAAAACGGCATTTGGCGTGATTGAGGAATCGCTGTTGTGGAGTGCGGAACAGCGGGCATCATCGCTGGCGGCGACGCTGGCCTGTCGGCCCGACGACGGCCCGGTATGGATTTTCGGCTACGGTTCGCTGATGTGGAACCCGGCGCTGGAGTTTACCGAGTCAGCGACCGCCACCCTGCCGGGATGGCATCGCGCCTTTTGCCTGCGCTTAACCGCCGGACGCGGCACCGCCTGCCAGCCAGGTCGCATGCTTGCACTGAAAGAGGGCGGGCGCACCACCGGGGTCGCTTACCGTCTGCGTAATGACGTTCTGGAAGAGGAGCTAACCCTGCTGTGGAAGCGGGAGATGATCACCGGCTGTTATATGCCCACCTGGTGTCAGCTTACCTTGGACGATGGCCGCAAGGTCAACGCGCTGGTGTTCATTATGGATCCGCGTCACCCACTTTATGAATCCGATACCCGCGCCCAGACTATCGCACCATTAATTGCGGCAGCCAGCGGCCCGCTGGGCACCAACGCACAGTATCTTTTCTCACTGGAAGAAGAACTGGTCAAATTAGGCATGCACGATGATTGTCTGAATGAACTGGTAGGGAAGGTGCGCACGCTGCTGGGGGGGACGAGGCTGTCAGGCCTGGCCTGAAAATGATGCCCGGTAAGCGCTACCGGGCACAGACATCATGCAGCGACGTAACTGATAGAGTGCTCCAGCGACTGACTGTGGCTATCGATCAGGACGTTCCAGGTTCCGCTGTACGGTACGGTCAGATAAGCGTTTTCGCGATCCTGCACGCTAAGAATATCCGATTGCAAATCCTGAGTGCGCTCTTTCGCACTCATTAAATGAATATGACAACGTTCGGAACAACGAACGACCACCGTATCTCCACCAAACAATCTTAAACTTGCTTTCACCAGTGCCATTTTATACCCCATCAAAAGTATCAACGCTTTCCCTGCCGGAAAATCCTGTCTGTGATGTTGTTCACAATTCACTCTCTGCATAACACCAAATGGGGAGGCGACAAATGCTGATTTTGATCAAAAAAAAGGATAAAGCTTAAACAAAAATGACAAAATGCCTGAAACGTTTCCGCTGACGCGCAAATAACCGAAAATTGCGCGCCAGCGTAAAATTAAATGCGGAAATGCCCCGCCGTTTCAGCAAGGTCGCCCGCCTGGCCCTGTAACGCTCCGGCAGCCGCAGCGGATTCCACCACCAGTTCCGCATTCTGCTGCACCATGCGGTCAAGATCGTTTACGGCATGGTTTATCTCCCGGATCCCACGCATCTGCTCGCTGCTGGCGACGCTGATTTCGCGCATAATGCCCGATACGCTACCGATGCTGGCGACGATTTCCTGCATACTTTCGCCTGCCAGCCGGACATAGCGTGAGCCGGTGGCAACGCTGTCGGTGGTCGCGTCGATAAGCGATTTGATCTCCTTCGCCGCCTGCGCGCTGCGGCTGGCTAAATTACGCACTTCACCTGCCACCACGGCAAAGCCGCGTCCCTGTTCTCCCGCCCGCGCCGCTTCCACCGACGCATTCAGCGCCAGGATATTAGTCTGGAAGGCTATGCCATCAATCACGCTGGTGATATCGCCGATTTTGGTCGACGCGCTTTCAATAGATTGCATCGTCTCAATGGCGTGAGATACCACCTCGCCACCGTGCGATGCGGCCTGGCTGGCTTTTTGCGCCTGCTCATTGGCATCGGCAGCGGATTCGGTGGACTGGGTAACCGAGGCGGTGATCTGCTCAATGGCGCTGGCGGTTTCACGCAGGCTGGAGGATGCTTGCTCGGTGCGGGTCGACAGATCCTGATTACCGGCGGCGATTTCGCGCGCTGCGGTCTGGACCGAGGCACTGGCGTCGCGAAGTTGTACCATCACCACCGCAAGCTTATCGCTGAAGGCGTTAAACGCATGGGCAATTTGCGCGATTTCATCGCGCCCCTTTTCCGGCAGACGCTGCGATAAATCGTTGGTGCCATTGCTGATAGCGAGCATCGCATCGCGGATGGTCAGCAGACGTTTCAGGAGTGCCGCAACAATAGCATGCACCACCGCGCCACCCAGCAGCACCAGGATAATGAGCGATAACGCCGAGGCTTTCAGCAGCGAAACCATTCCGGCGGTGGCATCTTTACGATCGAGGGCGATGACTAACCGCCAGTGGGTACCCTTAACCGGAGTGGCGGACAATATTTTGTCCTGACCGCCAAGCTGACCCTCAACGGTTTTGCCTGCCGCGAGTGCGGCAACGTCCGCACCGCTCACCATTTCGCTAAACGGTTTTAAGGTCAGTTTCGGATCGCTGGCCGCAATAATGGTGCCGTCGCTGTCGAGCAGAAGCCCGCTGCTGGCGGGGGTAGGATGGATTTCCCGCACATTGGCGACGACGTTATCCATCGAAACATCCCCGGCGACAACCGCTTTCAGTTCACCATTTTCCGTGACCGGAACGGCGAATGTCACCACCAGCTTACCGGTTCCGGCATCGACATAGGGTGCCGTGACGACAGGAGCGTTATCTTTTGCCGCCTGCTGATACCACGGGCGGATCGTCGGATCGTAATCCGCAGGAATGCCGTTAGCATCGGAGAATTTTGCCGTATGGCTGGCGTAGCCGACATAAACGTTAATAAATCCACCCGCGCGGGCGATCTGCGACAGCACAGGGATCGGGTCGGCAGACAGGGCCGCCGATTGCAGGGAGGCGATCATCGCCAGTTTACTGCTGGCCCAGTCCGTAATCGCCATGCCATGACTGTCCTGAGCACTGGTGATTATCTCCTGCTGCGAACGCTGATTATTATGCTGTGTGACCTGGTAATTGATTACGGTGTTAAGAAGAAGGGCAATGGCTAAACAGGCAGCCGTTGCGGCAATGATGCGAGTGCGAATAGACCTGAACATAATAATTTTACCTGCGGTGTTGTTTCGAAATTTATCGGCAACACGGCAGGTAAACTTGATGCTCTGACTTAAGTAATAAGAAAAAAATATGAAGCAGCGCTACAGAATTAAAAGGTTAATACTTTGTCTGCTTCCAGCGTCCAGCTTGCCAGTTCAACAAGGGTGCCGATTTCCACGCCGTCAATCAGCGGCAGGGCCGTTATTCCACGACCGTCGGTACAGGTTTTACACAGCTTCACCGGCACGTTCTGCGCAGTGAGAATTTCCAGCATTTGCTGGATATTATAGCCTTCAGCCGGTTTTTGTCCGCGCAGGCCCGCCGTCACGGCGTCTGACATCAGGAACAGGCGTAAATCCAGATCGGACTGCTGCTCACGCAGGGCAATGGCCAGACGCAGACTGTTAAACAGCGACTCGCTGCCGTAAGCGGCTCCGTTAGCGATAATCACAAGGCGTTGCATCGTTATTCCTCTCATCGGGTAAGGGGTTGAAAGCCTTATGCTACCGCTAAACAGGCGGGCACAACACCCCTTGCTACTGACCGAAGCGCCCAATTAAGCCCGCTGCCGCCAGCGTCTTGCCTTTCAGCTTGTCGAAAAGCTGGTCGCGGGTTAATCCTGCCGGGAGATCGGGAGCGAGTGAGGTGGCAATAAGCGTAAAGGTATAGTGGTGAGCGCCACTGCCCGGAGGCGGACAGGGACCGTGCCAGCGATCGTTACCCGGGGTGTTTTTACCGCCGGTAAACCCTTTGCCGTCACGCAGCGCGTTGGTAGTAAACCCGGTTGCCGAGGCGGGGATGTTATATGCCACCAGATGCGTCACCCCTAATCCTTTTGCGCCTTCAGGGTCGTGGACAATCAGCGCCAGGCTTTTGGTTTCCTGCGGTAAGTTGCTCCACACCAGCGGCGGAGAGTTATTTTCACCAGTACAGTTGGGATTATCTTTGGCATTGCCGGCAAATTTTTTATCCATCATCCCGTTGTCGGTAAAGGCGGGAGATTGCAGCATAAAAAGAGAATCGGCCGCAGCGCCGCCAGCGTAAATCAGTAATGCGCTGCACAACAAAGGTTTCAGCATTGTTAGCATGATAATGCTCTCCAGAGGGTCACGCCTTAACTGTAGTTAAACCGCAGCGGCAGGGTTAGGGATTTTCCTGAAATTTCGGGCAGGGATGAAAACCCGCAGGAAAAAGGCTAAGGTAAGGGTATGCCATTGCCTGCTTTTACCTCTACGAGGTTAATGTCCAGAGAATTCCTCTTTTTATCCCCCGCGACCTTACTCTTGCTGCTGGCAGGGGGTGTTGCTCATGCCCAGGGTGCATTCGTCGAGCAGGCGGAAAATCCGCTGGATAATAATCAGGATGGTCTGCCGGATTTAGGTCTTGCTCAGCCCACCCATGAAGGTGAAAAAAGCCTCGCGGAAATGGCGAAGGCGTTTGGCGAAGCGAGTATGGTCGATAATGGGCTGGATGCCGGAGAGCAGGCCAGAACCTTTGCCCTCGGGCAGGCGCGTGACGCATTGAGTTCCGAGGTCAATGAGCAGTTGCAGAGCTGGCTGGCGCCGGGAACCAATGCCAGCATTGAACTGCGCGTTGATGATGAGGGCGACTTTTCCGGTAGTCGCGGTAGCTGGTTTTTCCCGTTGCAGGATCTTGAGCACCGTCTGAGCTGGACCCAGTTTGGTGTCACTCGCGAGGACGAGGGACTGGTGACTAACGCGGGCATCGGTCAGCGCTGGACTGCCGGACACTGGCTACTCGGCTACAATACCTTTTACGACAACCTGCTCGATGAAAACCTGTCAAGGGCTGGTCTGGGCGCGGAAGCGTGGGGCGAAAATCTGCGTCTGTCGGCGAATTATTACGAACCGTTGCAAAGCTGGCATAACACTTCTATGACCCTCCAGCAGCGGATGGCCCGCGGTTACGATGTGACCGCTGCCGCCCGCCTGCCGTTTTATCAGCATTTGAATACCAGCCTTAGCCTGGAGCAGTATTTTGGCGACAGCGTCGATTTGTTCAGCAACGGTACGGGCGAGCATAACCCGGTGGCGGTGAAGCTGGGGCTGGATTACACCCCGGTGCCGCTGGTAACGCTCAGCGCACAACATAAGCAGGGCGAGGGGGGCACCAGCCAGAATGATGTCGGGCTGAAGCTTAATTATCGTTTTGGCGTGCCGCTGAAAAAGCAGCTTGAGGCTAATGAAGTGGCGGCCAGTCGCTCGCTGCGCGGCAGTCGCTACGACGAAGTGCAGCGAAGCACATTGCCGGTGATGGAATCGCGCCAGCGTAAAACGCTGTCGGTATACCTGGCGACCCCGCCATGGGATCTGAAGCCTGGCGAGACGGTGGCGCTTAAGTTACAAATCCGCAGCAGCTTTGGCATCAAAACGCTGGAGTGGCAGGGCGATACGCAGCCGCTCAGCCTGACGCCGCCGGCCAACGGCAACTCCGCCGACGGCTGGACCATTATTATGCCGGCGTGGGATTATACCGAGGGTGCGGAAAACCGCTGGAGACTGGCGGTAACGGTAGAAGACCAACGCGGGCAGCGCGTCTCATCCAATGAGATCGTGCTGGCGCTGACCGAACCGCTGGTGACTTTCAAAAACGAGAATATGCCCTAGCGCGATTAAAAAATACGCTCCTGATGCACCCAGACGGCAGCCTCGACGCGGGATTTAAGCTTCATTTTCTTCAGCATGTGTTTGACATGAACCTTCACGGTACTCTCAGTAATATCCAGACGGCGGGCGATCATTTTATTCGGCAGGCCCTGAGCGATGAGCTTCAGGATATCGCGCTCGCGTGGGGTTAACTGGGTAACATCGCGGTCGGAGGTCGCCCGGTTCGCCCGCAGGCTGGCGGCCAGTACCGGGGTTAACGCCTCACTCAATACCATCTCTCCGGCAGCGGCCTGCTGAAGCGCTTTCAACAGATCCTCCGGTTCCATATCTTTCAACAGATAACCGTCCGCGCCGCGTTTCAGCGCCGTGACCACATCCTCTTCGTGATTTGACACGCTGAACACCACGATGCGCCCGGACAGCGTTTTCTCCCGCAGTTTGTCCAGCGTTTCAAGACCATTCATGCCGGGCATATTCAGATCGAGCAGAATAAGATCCGGATCCAGCGACTCCGCCAGCTCGATGCCCTGCTCGCCATTGCTGGCTTCGCCAACCACCTGAATATCCTGCGCCATGCTAATAAGCTGTTTGACGCCGGTACGTAGCATCGGATGATCGTCAATGAGCAGGATAGTGGCTCGCTCCTGATTGTTCATGGGTATCTCCTTGTTGTAATGAGAGTGATTTTTCGGGGATAAAATTGACCACGACCTCGGTACCGCCCGTATCGCGACGGCGCACCTGACAATCACCGCGCAGGCTTTGCGCCCGGTCGCGCATAATAATCAGACCATAGTGATTCGTCCGCTCGGCGCTGTCCGGCACGCCGCAGCCGTTGTCGGACACCACCAGTTTTACCTGATTGTCTTTCTGCGTTACGGCGACACTAACGTCACTCGCCCCGGCATGTTTCAGACAATTGCTCAGCGCCTCACGGGTGATTTGCAGCAGGTGGATCGCCTGATGGGAGGGCACGAAGCGTGGCGGCAACTGGTAATCCAGCTGAACCGGGAAACCAAAATGGGCGCTGTATTCGAGGCAGCTTGCTTCCAGCGCCGGGCGCAGGCCCGATTCAGTGAGTTGCAGACGGAAGGTGGTCAGCAATTCGCGTAATTGCGCCCACGAGGTATTCAGTTCATGACGGATTTGGCCCAGTAACTGACGACTGCTTTCCGGCAGGCTGTCGCCCTGCATTTGCAGGCAGCTAATCTGCATTTTCATACAGGAAAGAGACTGAGCAATAGAGTCGTGCAGTTCGCGGGCAATCGTCGCACGCTCTTCCATCACAATGAGCTGCTGCTGATGCTCCTGATGTCGATCCAGTGCCAGCGTGGCGGTGAGTTGCTCGACCAGCGTATCTACCAGTTGTTGCTGATCGTGGCTCAGATGGCAGCCTGCGGGGAGGGTTGCCAGCAGGATCCCGTACTGATTGTGGGCGTCGGTTAACCGCCATTTTAGCGTGGTGCCGCCGCCGGGAGTGGAGGGGATATCGCGCGGACAGAGATGGCAACCGATGTCATCGCAGCGGATGCTGGAGTTACAGGTAAATTCCTGATGGTTCTCTTCGTCTTCCCTGTCGTAAACGCGAACTTCAATCCCACGTAATAACGTCAGCCCCTGTAAACCGTTGAGGACCGGAGAGAGACGCTCGCACAGCGAAGCCTGTGAATGCAGACGGCGGTTGGCCTGCCATAAGAACGAGAGGATCTGGTTTTTTTGCTCCAGTCCGGCGGTTTTTTCCCGCACCCGCTGCTCAAGCACCGCATAGCTTTCGGCCAGCTCTGCCGACATATTATTGAGCGAGGTGCCTAACGTCGCCATTTCGTTACGTCCGCTGATAGCGACCCGCTGGGTAAAGTCGCGCTGACTGACGGCGCGAGCCATTTGCAGTAGCTGCCGCCACGGGCGTAACAGGCGCGCACGCAGCCAGATAATCGTAAACACCAGCAGCAGCGCCATAAACACCGCCATTGCCCGCTGTAGCCAGACCACTCGCTGAATACGCGTTTCGGTGGTGCGATCGAACGAGGTGACCAGATCGTCGATCCGCGCCACGTAGTTGACAATATCGCCGCGCACGGTTGCCGGATCGCGCGCGCGCTGAATATCGGGGGCCAGTTCGCTTTGCCAGTATTGCTGGATCGCGGTCAGTTGCTCAACCTGACCATCACGACGGGCCGCCTGCACCAATTCCTCACTAAACGCGGTGCGCTGCATGTTGGTAAGCAGGGAGCGATCTTCCGCACGCAGGGGAATTGCCGACAGCAGGCGATAACTTTGCATTCGCAGCGAGCCAGCTTTATTAATAGCATGTGCGCTCCCCTGAACTCCCTGGATCAGCCAGCCGGAAATCGCCATATTGGCAAGGCCAATGGCGGTAGAGAGCAGGACAATCAGCACCAGCTGATTAACCAGCGTCAGCGGGGTGAACAGGCGTTTAAACATGATGGTATGACTCCTGACCGGGATCGTTTTCCGGGCGTGCGGCTATTCTGAGACATCACCCGGAGTATACCCATACCCCTAAAGGATTACTCCTTTATTGCCGTCGGGGGAGGGGGCAGGAAGGATTATTCGCCAAAAACCATCAGCACCGTGAAAAACCACATCTTTTTTACCGGTTTACTCTACCTATTTAGAAGGATGATGATTTTTTCGCAAAGATAACCCCGGCTTTTCCTTTGATTTATATCAACTTACCGCCAGCGAGAAACCCTATCGTGGCTGCGGTGAATATAAATAATCAGAGGTGTCTATGAGTCACTCAAGCGTCCCAGTCCGGGAAACTGGCTCGGTTATTACCGACTGGCGTCCGGAGGAGCCGCAGTTCTGGCAGCAACGCGGTCACCGTATTGCAAGCCGCAATTTGTGGATTTCGGTCCCCTGTCTGTTACTGGCGTTTTGCGTATGGATGTTGTTTAGCGCGGTTGCGGTTAATCTTAACAAAGTAGGATTTCATTTCGAAACCGATCAGCTGTTTATGCTGACGGCATTACCGTCAGTATCTGGAGCATTGCTTCGCGTGCCATATTCCTTCATGGTACCGGTCTTTGGCGGTCGCCGCTGGACGGCGTTTAGCACCGGCATTCTGGTTATTCCTTGTCTGTGGCTGGGGTTTGCCGTTCAGGATACGTCTACGCCGTTCAGCACCTTTATTATTATTGCGCTGCTGTGCGGTTTTGCCGGGGCAAACTTTGCGTCCAGCATGGCGAATATCAGCTTCTTCTTTCCGAAGGAGAAACAGGGCGGGGCGCTGGGCATTAACGGCGGGTTTGGTAACCTCGGCGTGAGCGTTATGCAGTTAATCGCCCCGCTGGCCGTTTCGCTTTCCATGTTTGCGGTTTTTGGCGGCACTGGCGTCGATCAGCCGGATGGTTCGCGTATTTATCTGGAAAATGCGGCCTGGATTTGGGTTCCCTTCCTGATTGTATTTACCCTCGCGGCCTGGTTTGGCATGAATGAGCTGGCGACCTCAAAGGCGTCACTCAAAGCGCAGCTACCGGTACTGAAGCGTGCGCATTTATGGATCCTCGGTTTCCTGTATCTGGCAACGTTCGGCTCGTTTATCGGCTTTTCTGCCGGGTTTGTGATGCTCTCTAAAACTCAGTTCCCGGACGTGAATATCCTGCACTTCGCCTTCTTCGGACCGCTGGTCGGCGCGCTGGCGCGTTCGGCTGGCGGGGCAATGTCCGATCGTCTGGGCGGTATTCGCGTTACGCTGGTTAACTTTATTTTTATGGCATTGTTCAGCGGGCTGCTGTTCCTGACGCTGCCTTCTGCGGGGAGCGACGGTAACTTTATCGCCTTCTTTGCCGTGTTCCTGCTGCTGTTCTTAACCGCCGGGCTGGGAAGTGGTTCCAGCTTCCAGATGATTGCCTTTCTCTTCCGCAAAATGACAATGGTGCGGGTGAAAGCGGCGGGGGGGACAGAAGAACAGGCAATGCGTGAAGCGGCAACCGACACAGCAGCCGCGCTGGGCTTCATTTCGGCCATCGGTGCCATTGGCGGCTTCTTTATTCCAAAAGCCTTCGGGACGTCGCTGGCGCTAACCGGATCGCCGGCCGAAGCGATGAAAGTTTTCCTCGTGTTCTATATTGCCTGCGTTGGGATCACGTGGGTGGTATACGGACGTAAAAAATATAATAACAAGTAACGTTTGATTATCCTGCGCGGTGAAAGCCGCGCTTTTTTTTATTATTAATTAGTTACAACATACTATTTAATGGTTGCAATTTGATCGTCTCATGCATCGCAGAAAATCCTTTCTGGCAGGCGGCCTACCCCCTAATACCTGCGAAAGCGATTTATAGCCGTTTTGTTAAAGGCTTGCGGTTGAAATTCTTTTAAAATCAATAAATTGAAAAATAATTTTTTATACCGCTTTGGTGGTATTCGCTGATTTACGCTCATTCAGTAACCCTTCGCATCTTGATCGCCGTCAATTCCCCCACTGTTTCAGAAGGTTAATTTCGCGGCATATGCAGCAATGTCGATTTACCAGAGAGCCGTCAGGCTCCATACAGGAGAGACCAGATGAGTAAATTCCTGGACAGGTTTCGCTACTTCAAACAGAAGGGTGAGACTTTTGCCGATGGGCATGGACAGCTTCTTGAGACCAACCGCGACTGGGAGGAAGGCTACCGCCAGCGCTGGCAGCATGACAAAGTGGTGCGTTCTACCCACGGCGTCAACTGCACCGGCTCCTGTAGCTGGAAGATCTATGTGAAAAGCGGCCTGGTCACCTGGGAGACGCAGCAGACCGACTACCCGCGTACCCGTCCGGATATGCCGAACCATGAACCGCGCGGCTGTCCGCGTGGCGCAAGCTACTCCTGGTATCTCTACAGTGCCAACCGCCTGAAATATCCGCTGATGCGTAAACGCCTGATGAAAATGTGGCGCGAAGCGAAAGTCCAGCACAGTGATCCGGTTGATGCCTGGGCGTCGATTATTGAAGACAGCGATAAAGCCAAAAGCTTTAAGCAGGCGCGTGGTCGTGGTGGATTCGTGCGCTCCTCCTGGCAGGAAGTGAATGAGCTGATCGCGGCCTCTAACGTTTACACCGTGAAAACTTACGGCCCGGACCGCGTCGCGGGCTTCTCGCCGATCCCGGCGATGTCGATGGTCTCTTACGCCTCCGGCGCACGCTATCTTTCGCTGATTGGCGGCACCTGTCTGAGCTTCTACGACTGGTATTGCGACCTGCCTCCGGCCTCGCCAATGACCTGGGGCGAGCAGACCGACGTGCCGGAATCTGCCGACTGGTATAACTCCAGCTATATCATCGCCTGGGGCTCAAACGTCCCGCAAACCCGTACCCCGGACGCCCACTTCTTTACCGAAGTGCGCTATAAAGGCACCAAAACCGTGGCCGTCACGCCGGACTACGCAGAAATCGCCAAACTGTGCGATCTGTGGCTGGCACCGAAGCAGGGGACCGATGCGGCAATGGCGATGGCGATGGGCCACGTGATGCTGCGCGAATTCCATCTTGATAACCCAAGCCAGTATTTTACCGACTACGTGCGCCGCTATACCGACATGCCGATGCTGGTCATGCTGGAAGAGCGCGACGGCTACTATGCCGCGGGCCGCATGTTGCGCGCCGCCGATCTGGTGGATGCGCTGGGTCAGGAAAATAACCCTCAGTGGAAAACCGTGGCCGTCAACAGCACTGGCGAGATGATTGCGCCGAACGGCTCAATTGGCTTCCGCTGGGGCGAAAAAGGCAAATGGAACCTCGAACAACGCGACGGCACCTCTGGCGATGAGACTGAACTGAATCTCAGCCTGCTGGGTAGCCATGATGAAGTCGCTGAAGTGGGTTTCCCATACTTCGGCGGTGAAGGCACCGAGCACGTCAATAAAGTTGAACTGCAAAATATTCTGCTGCACAAACTGCCGGTGAAACGCCTGCAACTGGCGGATGGCAGTAGCTCGCTGGTCACCACCGTTTATGATTTGACGCTGGCTAACTACGGGCTGGAACGCGGCCTCGGCGATGATAACTGCGCCAGCAGCTATGACGAGATCAAAGCTTATACGCCAGCCTGGGCGGAAAAAATCACCGGCGTCCCGCGCGCCCATATTATTCGCACCGCCCGCGAGTTTGCCGATAACGCCGATAAAACGCACGGTCGCTCAATGATCATCGTTGGTGCCGGGATGAACCACTGGTATCACATGGACATGAACTACCGCGGTCTGATCAACATGCTGATTTTCTGCGGCTGTGTCGGTCAGAGCGGCGGCGGCTGGGCACACTACGTCGGTCAGGAAAAACTGCGTCCGCAAACCGGCTGGCAGCCGCTGGCGTTTGCCCTGGACTGGCAGCGTCCGCCGCGTCATATGAACAGCACCTCCTATTTCTATAACCACTCAAGCCAGTGGCGCTATGAGTCACTGACGGCAAAAGATCTGCTTTCGCCGCTGGCCGATCCGTCACGCTATACCGGCCATCTGATTGACTTCAACGTGCGCGCCGAGCGGATGGGCTGGCTGCCGTCTGCGCCGCAACTGGGCACCAACCCGCTGCGCATTGCCGCAGACGCGGAAAAAGCCGGGATGTCGCCGGTGGATTACACCGTCAAATCGCTGAAAGAGGGTTCTATCCGCTTTGCCGCCGAACAGCCGGAGAATGGTAAAAACCATCCGCGTAACCTGTTTATCTGGCGCTCCAACCTGCTGGGTTCCTCCGGTAAAGGCCATGAGTACATGCTCAAGTATCTGCTGGGGACTGAAAACGGCATCCAGGGCAAAGATCTTGGCAAGCAGGGCGGCGTGAAGCCGGAAGAGGTGGAATGGCATGATAACGGCCTCGACGGCAAACTGGATCTGGTTGTGACGCTGGACTTCCGTCTGTCGAGCACCTGCCTCTACTCCGACATCGTGCTGCCGACCGCGACCTGGTATGAAAAAGACGACATGAATACCTCGGATATGCATCCGTTTATTCATCCGCTGTCTGCCGCTGTTGACCCGGCGTGGGAATCGAAAAGCGACTGGGACATCTACAAAGGCATCGCGAAGAAATTCTCTGAAGTTTGCGTGGGGCATCTCGGTAAAGAGACCGACATCGTTACGTTGCCAATCCAGCACGACTCCGCCGCCGAACTGGCGCAGCCGCTGGACGTGAAAGACTGGAAAAAAGGCGAGTGCGACCTGATCCCCGGTAAAACCGCGCCGCATATTATGGTGGTCGAGCGTGATTATCCGGCGACTTACGAACGCTTTACCTCTATCGGTCCGCTGATGGACAAAATCGGTAACGGCGGGAAAGGGATCGCCTGGAACACCCAGAGCGAAATGGATCTGCTGCGCAAGCTCAACTACACCAAAGCGGAAGGCCCGGCGAAAGGCCAGCCGATGCTGAATACGGCGATTGATGCGGCAGAGATGATCCTCACCCTGGCACCGGAAACCAACGGCAAGGTGGCGGTTAAAGCCTGGGCCGCGCTGAGTGAATTCACCGGTCGCGACCATACGCACCTCGCGACCAATAAAGAAGAGGAAAAAATCCGCTTCCGCGATATTCAGGCCCAGCCGCGCAAGATTATTTCCAGCCCGACCTGGTCCGGTCTTGAAGATGAGCACGTCTCTTACAACGCCGGGTATACCAACGTTCATGAGCTGATCCCGTGGCGCACCCTGTCCGGTCGTCAACAGCTGTATCAGGATCACCAGTGGATGCGTGATTTCGGTGAAAGCCTGCTGGTGTACCGTCCCCCCATCGACACCCGTTCGGTGAAAGCGGTAATGGGCGAGAAATCCAACGGCAATCCGGAGAAAGCGCTGAACTTCCTGACGCCGCACCAGAAATGGGGCATTCACTCTACTTACAGCGACAACCTGCTGATGCTGACCTTGTCACGCGGCGGTCCGATTGTCTGGATGAGTGAAATCGACGCCAAAGAACTGGGGATCGAGGATAACGACTGGATCGAAGTGTTCAATAGCAACGGCGCGCTGACCGCACGTGCGGTAGTGAGCCAGCGTGTACCGTCCGGCATGACCATGATGTACCACGCGCAGGAACGTATCGTGAACCTGCCGGGGTCGGAAATCACCGGTCAACGCGGCGGCATCCATAACTCGGTCACCCGTATCAGCCCGAAACCGACCCATATGATCGGCGGCTACGCGCAGCTGGCTTACGGCTTCAACTACTACGGCACCGTAGGCTCCAACCGCGATGAGTTCGTGGTGGTACGCAAAATGAAAAACATTAACTGGCTGGATGGCGAAGGCAATGACCAGGTACAGGAGAGCGTAAAATGAAAATTCGTTCACAAGTCGGCATGGTGCTGAATCTTGATAAATGCATCGGCTGCCACACCTGTTCTGTGACCTGTAAGAACGTCTGGACCAGCCGCGAAGGAATGGAGTACGCGTGGTTTAACAACGTCGAAAGTAAACCCGGTACCGGTTATCCGAACCAGTGGGAAAACCAGGACAAATGGAAGGGCGGCTGGATCCGTAAAATCAACGGCAAACTGCAACCGCGTATGGGTAACCGTGCGCTGCTGCTGGGGAAAATCTTTGCTAACCCGCATCTGCCGGGCATTGATGATTACTACGAGCCGTTTGACTACGACTATCAGCACCTGCACAACGCGCCGGAAGGCAAACATCAGCCGATCGCCCGTCCGCGCTCGCTGATCACCGGCCAGCGGATGAACAAAATCACGACCGGCCCGAACTGGGAAGAGATCCTCGGCGGTGAGTTTGAGAAGCGCGCTAAAGATCAGAACTTCCACAACATGCAGAAGGCGATGTACGGCCAGTTCGAAAACACCTTCATGATGTACCTGCCGCGCCTGTGCGAGCACTGCCTTAACCCGGCGTGCGTCGCCACCTGCCCAAGCGGAGCCATCTATAAGCGTGAAGAAGACGGCATTGTGCTGATCGACCAGGACAAGTGCCGTGGCTGGCGGATGTGCATCACCGGCTGCCCGTACAAAAAAATCTACTTTAACTGGAAGAGCGGCAAATCCGAGAAGTGCATTTTCTGCTATCCGCGCATCGAAGCCGGTCAGCCGACCGTCTGTTCAGAAACCTGCGTGGGTCGCATTCGTTATCTCGGCGTGCTGCTGTATGACGCCGACGCCATTGAGCAGGCGGCGAGCACCGAGAATGAGAAAGATCTCTACGAGCGTCAGCTCAGCATTTTCCTCAATCCGAACGATCCGGCGGTGATTGCACAGGCGCTGAAAGACGGCGTGCCGCAGAGCGTGATTGACGCCGCGCAACAGTCGCCGGTGTACAAAATGGCGATGGACTGGAAGCTGGCGCTGCCGCTGCACCCGGAATACCGCACGCTGCCGATGGTCTGGTACGTGCCGCCTCTGTCACCGATTCAGTCCGCCGCCGATGCGGGTGAACTGGGCAGCAACGGTATTCTGCCGGACGTGGACAGCCTGCGTATCCCGGTCGAGTACCTGGCGAATATGCTGACCGCAGGCGACACCAAACCGGTGCTGCTGGCGCTGAAACGTATGCTGGCGATGCGTCACTACAAACGCGCAGAAACCGTGGACGGCAAGCTGGATACCCGCGCGCTGGAAGAGGTGGGTCTGAGCGAAGCCCAGGCGCAGGAGATGTACCGCTATCTGGCGATTGCCAACTATGAAGATCGCTTTGTGATCCCGAGCAGCCATCGTGAACTGGCGCGTGACGCTTTCCCGGAGAAAAGCGGCTGCGGCTTCACCTTTGGTGACGGCTGCCACGGTTCCGACAGCAAATTCAATCTGTTTAACAGCCGTCGCATTGATGCCATCGATGTGACCACCAGAACGGAGCCGCACCAATGATTGAACTCGTCATTGTTTCGCGCCTGCTCGAATACCCGGATGCTGCCCTGTGGCAGCATCAGCAGGAGTTGTTTGATGCGCTGGCCGCGTCGGAAAATCTCAGTAAAGAGGATGCGCAGAAACTGGGTATTTTTCTGCGCGACTTAACCGCGCAGGATTTGCTTGATGTGCAATCCGCCTACAGCGAGTTATTCGATCGCGGTCGTGCCACCTCGCTGCTGCTGTTCGAGCACGTTCACGGTGAATCCCGCGACCGTGGTCAGGCGATGGTCGATCTGCTGGCGCAGTACGAGCGTCACGGCCTGCATCTCGACAGCCGTGAACTGCCGGATCACCTGCCGCTGTATCTCGAATATCTGGCGCAGCTCCCGGTGAGCGAAGCGCTGGGAGGCTTGCAGGATATTGCGCCGATTCTGGCACTGTTAAGCGCTCGCCTCGGGCAGCGGGAAAGCCGCTACGCCGTGTTGTTCGATCTGCTGCTGAAGCTGGCGAATACCGCGATTGATAACGCGAAAGTGGCCGAGAAGATCGCCGATGAAGCCCGCGACGATACGCCGCAGGCGCTGGACGCCGTCTGGGAAGAGGAACAGGTGAAGTTCTTTGCCGACCAGGGCTGCGGTGAGTCGGAAATCTCCGCCCACCAGCGTCGTTTTGCCGGTGCCGTCGCTCCGCAATATCTGAATCTCTCCACTGGAGGACAGCAATAATGCAATTTTTGACCAGGTTCTTCTTTGATATTTACCCCTATATTGCGGGCACGGTATTTCTGGTGGGTAGCTGGCTGCGCTATGACTACGGTCAATACAGCTGGCGCGCTGGCTCCAGTCAGATGCTGGATCGCAAAGGCATGAACATGGCATCAAACCTGTTCCACTTTGGCATTCTCGGGATTTTTGCCGGGCACCTGCTGGGGATGCTGACCCCGCACTGGATGTATGAAGGCTTTTTACCCATCGACGTGAAGCAGAAAATGGCGATGATTGCCGGCGGTGCCTGCGGCGTAATGACCCTGGTTGGCGGCTTGCTGCTGCTGAAGCGCCGCCTGTTCAGCCCGCGCGTCCGGGCGACCACCACCGGGGCCGATATCCTGATCCTTACCCTGCTGATGGTGCAGTGCGCCCTCGGTCTGCTGACCATTCCGTTCTCCGCTCAGCATATGGACGGTAGCGAGATGATGAAACTGGTGGGCTGGGCACAATCGGTGGTGACGTTCCACGGTGGCGCATCTTCCCACCTCGAGGGCGTAGCGTTTATTTTCCGCGTGCACCTGGTACTGGGGATGACGCTGTTTCTGCTGTTTCCGTTCTCCCGACTGGTGCATATCTGGAGCGCGCCGGTGGAATATCTGACGCGTAAATACCAGATAGTCCGCGCCCGCCGCTAATTTGCGGCATAACATGGTAAAACCCAGGGACAAATATTCCTGGGTTTTTTTTGCGTTTTATTTCTATATCATGAGACGAATCGTGGAATTAAGAAGTGAACGCATAATGGAGTATCCGACCCGCCACGGCGTTACTGGTGCGCTAAAAATCGTCTCAACGGGCATCGCGCTGCCGCCGGAGCGCATCACCTCATCAATGCTCGATACCCGGCTCGGCAAGCCTGCGGGCTATGTTGAAAAACGCTCGGGTATTGCCTGGCGCTACCATGCCGCAGATGACGCCAGCCAGGCTGAACTGGCGGCGCAGGCGCTACATAACGCGCTTAACGCAGGGGCATTGTCTCCCTCTTCGGTTGATTTACTGATTTGCGCCTCGGCGATTGCCATTCAGGCGCTCCCGTGCAGTGCAACCCATATTCTGAAAGCCGCCAGAATGCCCGCGGGCATGGCGGGCTTTGATATCAACAGTAGCTGCGTCAGTTTTATTTCCGCGCTGGAAGTGGCTGGCGGATTGTTGAATACCGGCGCGTACCGGCGCATTGCGATTGTGTCTGCGGATATCGCCTCACGCGGGATCGACTGGGCGCATGAAGAGTCCTCGCTGATTTTTGGTGACGGTGCGGCGTGCGCTATTGTCGAACGTGGCGACGGCGCCAGCGGCATTATGGCGAGCCTGATCGAGATGTACCCGGACGGCAGCGAGTTGTGTGAAATTCGCGCTGGCGGTACGCGGCGTAATCCCAGAGCGGGTATGAACGAGAGTGATTTTCTGTTTCATATGCAGGGAAAACCGCTGTTCCGCTATGCCTCTTCATTAATTGACGACTACTTCGCCCGTCTGCTGGCGAAAAGCGGCGTGACGCTGACCGATATTGCGACGGTGATACCGCATCAGGCCAGCCATCTGTCTCTTGAACATATGCGCAAGCGGCTGCGGGTGCCGGAATCGGTGTTAATCGATATTTACCGTCATTATGGTAATCAGGTGGCGGCTTCCATTCCCACTGCGCTACACGAGGCGGTGGTGAGTGGGCGTTTGATTGCCGGTCAACCGGCGATGCTGATTGGCACGGCGGCGGGACTGACGCTGGCAGGCATGGTATTTCTGCCGTGAAGATCTTGCTGACGGGCGCCACCAGCGGGCTGGGACGTAATGCAGCAGAGCATCTGCTTATGGCAGGGCATGAAGTGGTGGCTATCGGGCGTAACATGGCGCAAGGCGAACAGCTTCAGCGGATGGGCGCGACGTTTGTGCCGCGCGATCTGACGACCACGGGCGTAGAGGAGTACCTCCGGCTGGTGGAAGGCTGCGATGCGGTATGGCACTGTGCGGCAAAATCCTCGCCCTGGGGCCGTCGGGCTGATTTCTGGCACACCAACGTGCTGGTCACGCAGCGTCTGGCGCAGGCGGCGGGCAGGGCAGAGGTTCCGCGCTTCATTCATATCTCCACCCCGGCCGTCTATTTTGATTTTCAGCATCACTATGATCTGACGGAAAACTATCTTGCCCGGCGCTTCAGTAGCCATTACGCCCACAGTAAACATGCCGCCGAGCAGGTTATCGCCGAGGCGGTGAGGCGTTTTGCGTCGACAACCTGGATCATGCTGCGCCCGCGCGGTTTATTTGGCCCGCACGACAACGTGATTGTCCCGCGCCTGCTGCAACAGCTTCGCCGGGATAACGACGTGCTGCGCTTGCCGCGTGGCGGCGAAGCGCTGCTGGATCTCACTTTCGTGCAGAACGTGGTGTACGCGATGGAACTGGCAACCCGCCGATCCCTGCGTTCCGGCAGCGTGTATAACGTCACTAATCACCAGCCGCAGCGTCTGAAGGTGATGCTCGCCGCCTTGCTGCGCGAGCAACTGGGGCTGCAATATCAGATCCGTAATGTGCCGTGGCCTGTGCTGTCGCTTGCGGCGCGCGGCATGGAAATGCTCGGCCACTGCCTTAACAAAGAGCCGCCGGTGACCCGTTACAGCGCGGGAACGGTCTGTTTTGATATGACGCTGAGTGCGCAAAAGGCGATTGAGGAACTGGGCTATCGGCCCCGGTTTTCAATGGCAGACGGCATCGCGTTGACCGGAAAATGGATGAGGGAACATGGCCACAATCACCGCCTTTGAAGTGGGATACTGTACTCATATTGGCTGCATGGCGCTGAAGGGGGCCGGGCTGCGCGTGTGTCGATTTCCTTCCCGGGCCTGGCTGCTGGAAGTGGGCGACAGACGCTGGCTGTGGGATACCGGCTATGCCTCCTGGTTTGAACAGTACACCCGCTCTGGCGTCTTCAGAATTTACCGCCAGGTTACGCCGGTGTATTTCGATCCCGAAGACTCGCTGGCCCGTCAACTGCTCGCGCAGGGGCTGGTCGGCGGCGATATCCAGGGCATCATTCTGTCGCACTTTCACGCCGATCATGTCGCCGGGCTGCGCGATTTCCCCGGCGTGAAGTGTATTTGCTCGGGCGAAGGCTGGGAGCAGGTCAGAACGCTGCGTGGATTCGCGGCGCTGCGCCAGGCATTTGTGCCGGGGCTGTTCCCGGCGGATTTTGAGTCGTCATTAACCTTTATTGAAGGTTTTGACGCGCTGCAACTTCCCGCCGCGCTGGCTCCGTTTACACACGGCTACGTACTGCCGGGGAGCGACGGGCAAGTTATTCTGGTTCCGCTTCCGGGCCACGCCGCCGGGCACATTGGCGCGTTCGTTCTGACGGACGATGGCTGGACACTGCTGGCAGCCGATGCCGCGTGGTCGCCAGCAAACTACCGCGAGTTACGTGGGCCCTCACGGCTGGCCAATCTGGTGATGTCGGATGCGACAGCGTATTACCAGACGCTTGAGCGGCTTAACCAGCTCTGGCAACAGGGCACGGTAGATATTCGCCTGTGCCACGAGGGCGATTTGTGATCCCATTCCACCTGCTCTGGCACTATTTCCGCACCCGTAAACTGCGTTTTACCGATCGCGCGCGGCTTGAGGCGTGGCAGAACAAAAAAATGCGCACGTTCCGCCGCCGGGTGCTGGTGAAAAGCCCGTGGTTCCGGCGCTATCTTGCGCTGCCCTTCGATGAATGGCCAACGATGAATAAAGCGTTAATGATGGCGCACTTCGATGACATGAACACCGCCGGACTACAGCGCGACGAGCTGATGGCGTGTGCCATGCGCAGCGAACAAAGCCGCGATTTTTCGCCTAAAGTCGGGAAATTCAGCGTCGGCTTGTCGTCCGGCACCTCCGGACGGCGCGGGTTGTTTGTGGTCAGTCCGCAAGAACAAACGCTGTGGGCGGGGGCCATTCTGGCAAAAGTCCTGCCCGATGGCTTACTGGCGGGCGAGCGCGTGGCGCTCTTTCTGCGTGCGGATAATAATCTGTATCGCAGCGTCAATAACCGCTGGCTCAGTCTGGCATTTTACGATCTGCTCGCTCCGTTTGCGCCGCAGCTGGCGCGGCTTGAGGCACAATCCCCCACGATTATCGTCGCCCCCGCTCAGGTGCTGCGCGCGCTGGCGCTGGAGGTGCTTGCCGGTACGCTGAGGCTTACGGTTAAAAAAGTGATTTCGGTGGCGGAAGTGCTGGAGGATCACGATCGCGCGCTGCTGCGCCAGGCATTTGGCGAGGTGGGCGAGATCTACCAGGCGACGGAAGGATTTCTGGCATCGACCTGTGTCTGCGGCACGCTGCATCTGAATGAGGAATTTATTCACGTCGAGCCTGAGTGGCTGGATGAACACCGCTTTGTTCCCATTATTACTGACTTTACCCGCCGCACGCAGCCTGTGGTTCGCTATCGGCTTGATGACGTGCTGGTGGCAAGCAAGGAGCCGTGTCCCTGCGGTAGCGCGACGCGGGCGATTGCCCGTATTGAAGGGCGCCAGGACGATGGTTTGCGGTTACCGGACGCCAGCGGGCAGGGGCAAGGGGTCTTTGCCGATCCCTGTAGCCGGGTGCTGGCGATAACGCTACCGCCTGGCGCAGACTACCGGCTGGTGCAGACGGCAGCGGATACGCTGTGTTTGACGGCGGACTGCGAACCCGTCGTGCTGGAAGCCTGCCAGTTGGCGTTAAATGCGTTTTTTGCCCTTCAGGGTATTAATGTGCAACGGCTGAAATGGCAGCTGGTTTCGCAGCGCCCGGAGGTGCAGTTCGGCACAAAGCGGCGGCGTATCATCCGCCAGTGGAGGGAGGCGTAATGGCAATCGTACAGCCACCGGCATCATCGTCGCTCCCCGACGCTCAGCGGCATGCTTGCCCGCTAGCAGGGAATGGCGGGCAGCGGGCCGTGAAGGTGTTGATCACCGGCGCGTCCGGCTTTATTGGTGGCGCTTTCCTGCGCCGGTTTGCCGCCGATCCACGGGTATCTTTGTACGGCACAGGCCGCCGGACGTTGCAGGATCTTCCCCCCGGGGCGAGCTATCAGGCCCTTCCGCTCGACCAGTTGCAGACGCTTGATTTTGATCCGGATGTGGTGATCCATGCGGCGGGCAGGACCTCGCCCTGGGGCAGCGCGGCACAATATTATCGCGATAACATTGAGACCACGCGTCAGGTAATTGCATTTTGTCATGCCCGTCAGTTACCCCGGCTGATTTTTATCTCTACGGCGGCGGTATATTATCGGTTCGCCCATCAATATCATCTGGCTGAACACGAGGTCGTCGGGCACGCTTTTACCAGCGAGTACGGGCGAAGCAAGTACCTGGCCGAGCAACTGGTTAACGATTACGCCGGTGAGAAGACTATTTTTCGCCCCTGTGCGGTATTTGGTGCCGGTGATGCATTGTTGCTACCACCGTTACTGGAGGCCGCGCGTAAAAAAAGGCTGGTCAATCTGCGCAGCGAACACCCGGCGCAGGCTGAGATAATGCACGTGACTACCTTGTGCGATTACCTGATGCTGGCGGCCATGTCATCGCACCTGAAACCCTGCTATAACATTTCTGCTGCACATCCGCTGGCCACGCAGGCGTTGCTGCAAACGGTGTTAAACCATCTTGATTTACCCGTGCCGACGCGCACGCTGTCGGTGGCGACAGCGCTGCGTATTGCCGGTGTGCTTGAGTGGCTCTGGCGCAGGTTGCCGCCCGGCAGCGAGCCGCCGATTACCCGCTTTGGCGTGGGCGTTTTTGGCTACTCCGCAACCCTTGACGTCAGTCTGATGCTGGAGGACTTCGGTGCGCCACGAGTACCGTTTTCCGTCAGTCTGAACCGTTTTTTACAGGACTATAAGGCGCGACAGCGATGATAGCGATAGCGTTACTCTGGCTGGTCATACTCCTGTTTAAGTCAGGGTTTGCGCTTAAGATGTTGCGCCTTCCCCGGCGTGATTCCGCGATAAACAGCGGGAACGTCACCGTGATGCAACCCATCCTCGGTGGCGATCCGGCGCTGGCGTCGGTGCTGCAATCAAACCTGCTCCATTTACCTGATGCGCATTTTCTGTGGCTGGTGGATGACGATGATAATGAAGGATGGCGCATCACACAGGATTTGCAGCAGCGTTATCCGCGCTGCGCTATCACGCTGCTTCGTTACCCGCCTGCGCCGCAAGGGCAGAATCCCAAGCTATTCAAACTTGAGCAGGCGAGGGCGCAGGTGAAAACAGACTGGGTGATGGTGCTGGACGATGACGCGACGCTGAGTGCTGCCTCGTTGCAGAGAATGTTAAGTGAGCTGGACGCCGCGTCGCTGGTGACCGCGCTGCCGTATTATTGTGCCACGCAAACATTGCCGTCACGCCTGCTGGCGCAGTTCGTTAACGATAACGCGGCGCTGACCTACCTCCCTCTGTTGCCTTTCACTCGTCCGTTAACCCTGAACGGGATGTGCTATGTCCTGCATCGTGCCGTGCTGGAACGGGTCGGAGGATTTACATCGATTATGCATCATCTGACGGACGATTTAGCGCTGGCAACCCTGCTGGCGCGTGAAAAGGTCAATATCGTTCAGTCCACGGCGTCCGTACAGGTACAAACCAGCGTGCCGGATTTCAGGCACTATGGCCGCCAGATGCATCGCTGGTTTCTGTTCGCCACGCTGCTGATGCGGGAGAAGTCTGCGTCGGTCAATCTGGCAATCTTCCTGCTTCAGGGACTTCACCCGCTGTTACTCTGGTCGATGCTTATTCTGACCCTGAACGGCGGTGCGGCTGACGCGGCTATCATGCTGGGTGTTCTGGTTATTCGTCACCTTGCGCTGCGCCGGTTACAACGAGAGGTTTCAACGCATATTCTATCGCACCCGCTGCTTTCGCTGTTATCCGAGTTGCTCCAGCCGCTGCATTTGCTTCATGCGCTTGTTAACCGCACCATTCACTGGCGCTCTCGGCGCTACCGTATTTTCAGCAACGATCGATTCATTTCACGATGAGCTTACAAATTGCCTTTATTACCGGCAGAAGCCAGCCGGGGAACACGTCGTTAAGCCCGGATCAGCGCGCTTTTATGGCCGCGCTGGGACGGGAAGGTGAGGGTATACCGGTAAATTTCCCGTGGGTAGCGCAACGCGAAGCCTGGCAAGCCACGCCGCTGCTACGTGCGAGTATGAACAATGCGCGGGATTACCTTGGCTCGCGCCGTCCGGCATTTGTCCGCACTTATCAGGCGGGGACGCTGGCATTGCTGGCGTCTGCGGATCATACGCTACTGCTTTGCGGAAGTTGTGGGCTTGAATTGTTTAATAACCTTCAGCTTCCCGGCTCAGTCATGTCACGGGTGAGTATTTTTGCTTTCGGGCCGGTAGCCCGGCGTCGCCCGGATTGCAGGCACATGCTGGTTCAGGGACGTCAGGACTGGATTTCCCGGTTATGGTTTCGCGATGTGGATGAGTCTATTGCCTGCGGGCATATGAATTACCTTTCTCAACCCGCACTGATTGACGGGTGCACACGTTTCATCAGGACCCTTTAATGCAACGCTTACTTGATTTGATCCCCGCCGGGATCACCCGCATTGACCTGCTGGCTCCGCCATTTGCCGGGCATCTGCATCCGGTTCTCGCTATGGGGAGAGCGTTGTCGGCGCATTATCAGGTCCGAATTATCAGCACGTCAGGGGCGCAGAAGCGGATCGAGGCGGCCGGACTTTCGGCGCTGATCCTGCCCGGTGAATATGATGGGCCGTTGCTGGCGGTGGCGAATCCAAACTATGCAATTAAATCCAGCCCGATAAAGCTGTACCGTCAGTTCCGCGCGGTTGTCGGGCTGCTGAAGAATTTTGCTGATGAACTGGCGCAGTTGTGGCGTCAGCACGGTATTCCCGAGCTGGCTATAGCTGATTTTACGCTACCGATAGTAGGAGAGGTTTGCCGTCAGTTTGCGCTGCCCTGGTGGACCAGTATGCCGTCCCCTTGTGTACTGGAAAGCCCGGACGGTCCTCCTGCGTACTGCGGTGGTTTAATGCCGGCTAAAAACGCGAGAGAGCGTGCCTGGCACGTTGTGCACCGTAAAAAAGTCAGCGTCTTTAAGCTCGCTGTCTTCTGGCTTTTTCGCGATGTGATCCGCCAGACCGGCATTACGCGTCTGTACCGTCCCGACGGTAGTGAGAGCGCCTATTCCCCGACGCGGATCCTCGCGCTCAGCGAACCAGAGTTTGAATTCCCGCAACGTTGGCCAGATGCATTGCGGTTTATTGGCCCGGCGCTTTACACGCCGTCGCTCGGCTATCAGAAACCTGCCTTTAAAGAAGGCAAAAGGCATGTGCTGGTCACACTGGGAACCCATCTGGACTGGCACAAAGATGCCGTCGCTAACGCAATTGCTGTACTGGCGGGTACGATGCCGGAGTGGGAGTTTCATTTTACCGACGGCAACGGACAGGGTGTACAGCGCCATCAGCAAGGCAATTTTTCTCGGGTGCCATGGGTAGATTATGACCTCTGGTTGTCGTGCTATGATGCGGTGATCCACCACGGCGGGGCGGGGATTATGTGGCATTGTCTGAAGCGCAACATTCCGGCGCTGGTGTATCCGGTCGATTATGACCAGTTCGACCATGCTGCGCGGCTGGAATACAGCGGGAAAGGGGTCTGGCTGCGTGGCGGGCTTGCCAGCCTTGAGCAGGCAGGGGATGTGCTGCGTAAGCTGGTAGGGTAAACCGTCCGGGCAAACAGGTAAGGCAAGGATTATTGTTAAGTTTAGTGTTTTCTGGAAAGGATGGTGGTGGGGGAAGGATTCGAACCTTCGAAGTCTGTGACGGCAGATTTACAGTCTGCTCCCTTTGGCCGCTCGGGAACCCCACCAGGGGTAATGCTCAGTGATTTGAAAATGGTGGTGGGGGAAGGATTCGAACCTTCGAAGTCGATGACGGCAGATTTACAGTCTGCTCCCTTTGGCCGCTCGGGAACCCCACCACGGGGTAATGCATATTACTCTGGCCTGCTTCCAGTTTGGGAAGCGGGGCGCATCATATCAAATGACGCGCCGCTGTAAAGCATTCCTTTGCTCAACATGAATCGTTTGCGTACTTTTCATCCGTAACGCAGCAATGCTAATCAATTCATTTCATTACCGATTAAAGAATAATCGTCCGGTTACCGTAGACAAATACCCGCTGGGCCAGAACCTGATAAAGCGCGCGGCTTAACACATTTTTCTCCACGTCGCGCCCGGCACGCATCATATCTTCAGCCGTGTAGGTGTGATCCACATGAATGACATCCTGCATGATGATGGGGCCTTCATCCAGATTGTCATTCACGTAATGCGCGGTGGCACCGATGATCTTCACGCCACGCTCGTATGCCTGATGATAAGGGCGAGCGCCAATAAAAGCGGGCAGGAAGGAGTGATGAATATTGATAATTTTGTTCGGGAAGCGAGAGACAAACTCAGGCGTCAGGACGCGCATGTATTTTGCCAGGACGACATAATCAGGCTGGTGCGCTTCAATCGCATCGGCCATCAGTTGATCGTGTTCTTCACGGGTATGGCCTTCATGGCTCACCAGCTCAAACGGGATCTCAAAACGTTCTACCAGCGTGCGTAGCGTCTCATGATTACCGATGACGGCGGCAATATCGACGTCCAGGCCACCATAGTTGGCTTTCATCAGCAGATCGCCCAGGCAATGCGCCTCTTTAGTGACCAGAATAACAATGCGGCGACGACCGGCCGGATTTAATTCACGTATCGATCCTTCCGGTAAGGCACTGTCGAGGTCGGCAAGCAGAGTGGTGTCGTTGAAGATCCCTTCGAGTTCGGTGCGCATAAAAAAGCGCCCGGTACGGTGATCGACAAATTCGTTGTTCTGCACAATGTTAAGTTCGTGCTTATAGCAAATATTGGTGATCCGCGCGATTAATCCTTTCTGATCGGGGCAGATAGTGCGCAGTACTTTACGTTGTAGTGAATGCATTGCAGGGAAAATCCTGTTGAAGGTGTTGGCGTTTGTTGTGCGGGGCCTGGCTATTGTCCACAGCACTTTTTAAATTTTTTACCTGACCCGCAAGGGCAGGGGTCGTTTCGACCAAACTGCGGACGGGTCCCGTCGATATAATACCACTTTCCGTCTTCCTTTAAGAATCGCGAACGTTCAATGATGACGCCGGGCTTGCCGTTCTCGCTGTATTTTGCCACGAAGCTGACAAAGCCTTCGTCCGCGGAGGCGCTCTCTTCCGTGGAAAATACCGTTAGTCCCTGCCATTGGGTATGGGCAAATCCGCTTTCGATCTCCTGGCGAAACGCGCTTGCCTGGCAGGAAGGGTGCCAGGTATTAATCAGGTAATCGGCATTTTTCATCACAAATGCGCTGTAACGAGAGCGCATAAGATGTGATGGATCTGGCGCATCCTGCTCGCCGGACACAAATTGTTGGCAACATAGGCTATACTCGACAGCGCTGCCACAGGGACAGAGTTTTAACAAAATTGTCACCTTGGAAAAATGATAACGGCGTCAGTACGCCAGGTAGCATTATGTTAACTGAGCGATGCCAATGTTGCACGCGAGAAGCTGGGGAGATATCTGCCGGTCACAATGAAAATGATGACGATGGGGATAACGCGTAATTGTGGTGTTATCCGGAGCCGTTCACCGTCCAAGACGGGGGGAGTTCCGCCAAAATCAGGTAATCAAATTTATATTGGCGCAAATTTTTTAGTTTGTTGGCTGATAGAAACCAGTGTTGGCAGTCATTTTATTTCCGTGTTTTTTACAAGGCTATTTTCTCCGGGCGCAATGGCTTTCTCAACCCACCTTTTTTTCCTGTCTGGCTATTTTGATTCGCAGCAGGATGACGATAATAAGCGCTTTCTGTCGCTACGCCGCGCCAGCCGTGGCAAACTGAGCGTCAGCGCAAGCCGATGGCAAAAAGTTACAGGCAAATGTCAGCTAAAGGTTGATATTTTGTTACAACTTTTCCATCATAATATTTGTTCCGGTGAATCGCTTATGCATGTGCCTTTTCGTGCAGTCATGATGTTGTCCGCTGGAGAAAAAATTCTAAATAACAAATCTGTGGTTGTTTGCAATGTTTAAGCGTGCTGTGTTTTTAAGAATACTTCAGCAAATTCTGACAAGCGATAGCGCAGATAGCATGCCAGTATTACGTTATCGCAAGTCAGAGGAGATACCATGACACAGCCACTGGCGGGAAAACATATTCTCATCGTTGAAGACGAACCCGTTTTCCGTACTTTGCTGGACAGTTGGTTATTGTCACTGGGGGCGAGCACTCTGCTTGCCGAGGATGGTATGGACGCCATTGAGAAAATGGCCAACCAGCAGATCGATCTGATGATCTGCGATATCGCGATGCCGCGGATGAACGGGCTTAAGCTGATTGAGCATCTGCGTAATGCGGGCGATCCGTTGCCTATCCTCGTAATCTCAGCAACCGAGAACATGTCTGATATCGCCCGCGCGCTGCGTATCGGGGTCCAGGATGTCCTGTTAAAGCCGGTCAAAGATTTCAAACGCCTGCGCGAAACGGTTTTTGCCTGCCTCTATCCTGATATGTTTAATTCCCGGGTTGAAGAAGAGGAACGTCTGTTTGAAGACTGGGACGCCCTTGTGAGCGATCCCGCAGCTGCCGCGAAACTACTTCAGGAGCTGCAACCGCCGGTTCAGCAGGTGCTTTCGCATTGCCGCATAAATTATCGCCAGCTGGTCGCTGCCGAGCAACCGGGACTGGTGCTGGATATCGCTCCACTTTCGGATGATGACCTTGCGTTCTACTGCCTTGATGTCACGCGAGCAGGGGACAACGGCGTGCTGGCGGCCCTGTTATTACGGGCGTTATTTAACGGGCTTCTTCAGGAGCAGCTGTCACAACAACGTCAGCGTTTGCCAGAAATGGGCAGTTTGCTGAAGCAGGTGAATAATTTGTTGCGTCAGGCCAATTTGCCCGGTCAGTTTCCGCTATTTATTGGTTATTACCACAGCGGATTAAAAAACTTAATTCTCGTCTCTGCCGGTCTTAATGGAACATTAAATACCGGCGATCATCAGGTGCAGATCAGTACCGGCGTTCCGCTCGGGACGCTGGGTAATACGTATTTCAATCAAATCAGCCAGCGCAGCGAAGCATGGCAGTGTCAGATTTGGGGCGCTGGCGGTCGTTTGCGTTTAATGCTGTCTGCAGAATGAACAAATGAAATTTACCCTTGCGATAGGTTTACCTGCCAATCTATCGCGGTGGTACTATGCTTATGTTAATGCGTAAAAATCCTAATTCGAGCTTACCGCGTCTGTTTCAGACCAGGATTGCCTTCCGGTGCTGATATACTCAACGCGTTAATTTATTAATGAGAAGTTCAGATTTCGAACACTTCAGGAGAGTTCAATGGCTGCTTTAAATTCAAAAGTCAAAAAGGCCGTTATCCCGGTTGCGGGATTGGGCACGAGGATGTTGCCAGCAACCAAGGCTATCCCCAAAGAGATGTTACCGCTGGTTGATAAACCGCTCATTCAATATGTAGTGAATGAATGCATCGCGGCAGGTATTACGGAAATCGTACTGGTCACGCACTCCTCCAAAAATTCGATTGAGAACCACTTCGATACCAGTTTTGAACTTGAAGCGATGCTGGAAAAACGCGTTAAACGTCAGCTGCTGGAAGAAGTACAATCTATTTGCCCCCCGCACGTTACCATTATGCAGGTTCGCCAGGGTCTGGCTAAAGGGCTGGGTCATGCGGTGCTTTGCGCGCAGCCGGTTGTTGGTGACGAGCCAGTCGCCGTTATTCTGCCAGACGTTATTCTGGATGAATTCGAATCCGATCTTTCTCAGGATAACCTGGCTGAAATGATTAAACGTTTCGATGAGACGGGCTGTAGTCAGATTATGGTTGAACCGGTTGATGACGTTACTGCTTACGGTGTCGTTGACTGTAAAGGTGTCGCGCTGCAGGCGGGTGAAAGCGTGCCGATGGTGGGCGTGGTTGAGAAACCAAAAGCAAACGTTGCGCCGTCGAATCTCGCTGTCGTAGGCCGCTATGTGCTTAGCGCTGAGATTTGGGCGTTACTGGCTAAAACGCCTCCAGGTGCGGGTGACGAAATTCAGTTGACGGACGCGATTGATATGTTGATCGAGAAAGAAACCGTTGAAGCTTATCACATGAAAGGCAAAAGCCACGACTGTGGTAATAAACTGGGTTATATGCAAGCTTTCGTTGAGTATGGTATCCGCCATAACTCACTGGGCGAAGAATTTAAAGCCTGGCTCGAAGATACCGTGGGCGTATCAAAGTAGTCTTTTCATATCAGAAAAAACCGGGACGCATGATCCCGGTTTTTTTATGCCCGCAAAATAAACTGTCCGGTAAAACGAGCACGGCAGGGCGGCATCATCCCTTTATTCAGACAAAAAAAATCCCGCCGTAGCGGGATTGTGGAAGCAGCGAGATTAATTTTTGATCAAGAAATCGTCCAGCTGTTTACCTTGCTCGTCCATTGCTTTTTTGATTACCGCAGGAGTACGACCCTGGCCGGTCCAGGTTTTAGTTTCACCGTTTTCATCGGTGTAGCTATATTTAGCCGGACGTGCAGCGCGTTTTGCTTTAGTACCCGTTTTTGCTGCGGTGATGCTGTTCAGCAATTCATTAGGATCGATACCATCAGCAATCAGCATTTCACGATATTGCTGCAGTTTACGCGTGCGTTCTTCAACTTCCGCAGCAGCAGCAGTATCTTCTTCACGACGTTCGTTAACGACTACTTCTAATTTTTCCAGCATCTCTTCCAGTGTCTCAAGGGTACATTCTCTGGCCTGAGCACGAAGAGTACGGATGTTGTTCAGAATTTTAAGTGCTTCGCTCATTGTAGTAATCTCAAACTTATATTGTGGGGTGGTTTGTTAAGCTAATAATAGAGCGATAATTGGAGTTGTGCAATAGGGAGAAATGTAAGGAACTCAAAATTGTCTATTATTTTTCACGATTGTAATTCCTGTTAACTTAAATTTTGCTCGCTATCACGCTTTCGCTATTCATATAGCGAGCGATAAAGAACATGGTTAACCCCTGATGACATATGATTTTTTTTGGACTGTTTCACAACAAATTATAGTCCCCGCGGATAAATACGGTGCCTGAGTATTAGCAAATCGATACTTTTGCGAGCAGAAAGCAAAATAGCCTGTACCCCTTTCGCTGGTAAAATCAAAGAAAGGGTAGGGTTGTTAGAAGAATGTAATGAAGAACCCGCGCCGGCATTAATGCGCTATTGCATCATGATAGTGCTTGTCGTCACTATATCTCCCGACATTGCACCATCCGGAACAGGCGTTTTCTGTTTAACGAGGTCACATAGTACAGGCAAAAAATATGCTACACTCGCGCCGCTATTATTACACTTTGATTGGGGTTATGCGGCCAATGGCACAACTATATTTCTACTATTCAGCAATGAATGCAGGGAAATCGACTGCGTTGCTGCAGTCATCATACAATTACCAGGAACGTGGTATGCGGGCAGTAGTATATACCGCAGAAATTGATAACCGCTTTGGTTCAGGTAAGGTAAGTTCCAGAATTGGCCTGTCATCGCCCGCTAAGCTGTTTAACCAGAATACGTCATTACTGGCTGAAATCAGTGCGGAGCATGCGCAGGAAAGCATTCATTGCGTTCTGGTTGATGAATGTCAGTTCCTTACGCGTCAGCATGTTCTTGAGCTTTCTGAGGTCGTGGATAGTCTTGATATTCCGGTGCTGTGTTACGGGCTAAGAACGGATTTTCGTGGTGAGTTGTTTGTCGGGAGCCAGTATCTTCTCGCCTGGGCGGATAAACTGGTTGAACTAAAAACCATTTGCTTCTGCGGACGTAAAGCCAGCATGGTGCTACGCCTCGATCAGGCGGGGCGGCCATATAATGAGGGTGAGCAGGTGGTGATTGGCGGCAATGAGCGTTATATCTCGGTATGTCGCAAACATTATAAAGAAGCGCTCCATACAGGCTCTCTAAGCGCGATACAGGAACGCCATCGTCATTCTGCACGCTAACCCCTATACGCCTGTAGCAACCCGTTACAGGCGCTCTTTTATAGACATAAAAAAAGCCCCGTCAGTGACGGGGCTTTTTGTTACGTTTTTAGCTAATCACTTAAGCGGTTTTTTTCGCTTTTTTATCAGCTTTCACTGCCGGAGCGACAACAGCTTTCTCAGCAGGCGTCCCTTCGGTGTATTCACGTCCGTAGAAGGTATCAAGCAGGATCTGTTTCAGCTCGGCGATCAGCGGGTAGCGCGGGTTAGCACCGGTACACTGGTCATCGAAGGCATCTTCAGAAAGCTTGTCAACGTGAGCCAGGAAGTCTGCTTCCTGTACGCCAGCTTCGCGGATAGATTTAGGAATACCCAGGTCAGCTTTGATTTCTTCCAGCCATGCCAGCAGTTTGGCAATCTTAGCCGCAGTACGGTCGCCCGGTGCGCTCAGACCCAGATGGTCGGCAATTTCGGCATAACGACGACGTGCCTGCGGACGGTCGTACTGGCTGAATGCAGTCTGCTTAGTCGGGTTATCATTCGCGTTATAGCGAATAACGTTGCTGATCAGCAGGGCGTTGGCCAGACCGTGCGGAATGTGGAACTGTGAACCCAGTTTGTGCGCCATTGAGTGACATACACCGAGGAAGGCGTTGGCAAACGCGATACCGGCGATAGTAGCGGCACTGTGAACACGTTCACGAGCAATCGGGTTTTTAGAACCTTCATGGTAAGACGCCGGCAGGTTTTCTTTCAGCAGTTTCAGCGCTTGCAGAGACTGACCGTCAGAGAACTCAGACGCCAGTACAGAAACGTAAGCTTCCAGGGCGTGAGTCACCGCATCCAGACCACCGAATGCACACAGTGATTTCGGCATTTCCATAACGAGATTAGCGTCAACAACCGCCATATCCGGAGTCAGGGCATAGTCTGCCAGCGGGTATTTCTGGCCAGTGGCGTCGTCGGTTACAACCGCAAACGGGGTAACTTCAGAACCTGTACCAGAGGTGGTGGTGATAGCAACCATTTTTGCTTTCACGCCCATTTTCGGGAACTTGTAGATACGTTTACGGATATCCATAAAGCGCAGTGCCAGTTCTTCGAAGTGAGTTTCCGGATGCTCGTACATTACCCACATGATTTTAGCGGCGTCCATCGGGGAACCACCACCCAGCGCGATGATCACATCTGGTTTGTAGGAATTCGCCAGGTCTGCGCCTTTACGCACGATAGTCAGTGTCGGATCTGCTTCCACTTCGAAGAAGACTTCAGTTTCAACACCCGCAGCTTTCAGTACAGAAGTGATCTGATCGGCATAACCGTTGTTGAACAGGAAGCGGTCAGTCACGATCAGTGCGCGTTTGTGACCATCAGTAATCAATTCGTCCAGCGCGATTGGCAGCGAGCCACGGCGGAAGTAGATGGATTTCGGAAGTTTATGCCACAACATGTTTTCAGCTCGCTTAGCAACGGTTTTCTTGTTGATCAGGTGTTTCGGACCAACGTTTTCAGAGATGGAGTTACCACCCCATGAACCACAACCCAGAGTCAGGGAAGGCGCGAGTTTAAAGTTATACAGGTCACCGATACCACCCTGAGAAGCAGGGGTGTTAATCAGGATACGTGCGGTTTTCATTTCAGCGCCAAACTTCTGAACGCGCTCAGGTTGGTTGTCCTGATCGGTGTAGAGACAAGACGTGTGGCCGATACCGCCCATGGCAACCAGTTTTTCTGCTTTAACAACCGCATCGTCGAAATCTTTTGCACGATACATTGCCAGCGTCGGAGACAGTTTTTCGTGAGCAAACGGCTCGCTTTCGTCAACAACGGTAACTTCACCCACCAGAATTTTGGTGTTAACCGGAACGCTAAAGCCTGCCAGTTCAGCAATTTTATACGCTGCCTGACCTACGATGCCGGCATTCAGCGCGCCGTTTTTCAGAATCACGTTCTGTACGGCTTTCAGTTCGCTGCCCTGAAGCATGTAAGCACCGTGGCTGGCGAAACGTTCGCGTACCGCATCATAAACAGAGTCAACAACGATAACAGACTGTTCAGACGCACAGATAACACCGTTATCAAAGGTTTTGGACATCAGGATTGAAGCAACAGCACGTTTGATATCAGCGGTTTCATCAATCACAACCGGGGTGTTACCCGCACCAACGCCGATAGCCGGTTTACCGGAACTATACGCCGCTTTAACCATGCCCGGACCACCGGTCGCCAGGATCAGGTTGATGTCAGGGTGATGCATCAAGGCGTTAGACAGTTCAACAGACGGTTGGTCAATCCAGCCAATCAGATCTTTCGGTGCACCCGCAGCAATAGCCGCTTGCAGAACGATGTCAGCAGCCTTGTTGGTTGCATCTTTAGCACGCGGGTGTGGAGAGAAGATGATAGCGTTACGGGTCTTGAGACTGATCAGCGATTTAAAGATAGCTGTTGAAGTTGGGTTGGTTGTCGGCACGATACCGCAGATGATGCCGATAGGTTCAGCGATGGTGATAGTACCAAAAGTGTCATCTTCAGACAGAACACCACAGGTTTTTTCATCTTTATAGGCATTGTAGATATACTCAGAAGCAAAGTGGTTTTTAATCACTTTATCTTCAACGATACCCATGCCAGATTCGGCAACGGCCATTTTAGCGAGAGGGATACGAGCATCAGCGGCGGCCAGAGCAGCAGCGCGGAAGATCTTATCGACTTGTTCTTGAGTGAAACTGGCATATTCACGCTGGGCTTTTTTTACACGCTCTACGAGTGCGTTAAGTTCAGCGACATTAGTAACAGCCATAATGGTCTCCTGATAATGTTAAACTTTTTTAGTAAATCACTGGCCTAATTGGTCAGTATAGACAGACCCGGCACTGCTTGCGTAAGCACTTACAAAACAACGGCTTTCTTACACTTGATTTACTGATTTACTAAAACAGCTTCACTTGACGCACCACCTTGCATTTAGCTTTGCTCCCTGGCGGTGTCAGTAAGATTACTCACTTCTGAGTATGAAATACGTGATCTACATCAAGTTTAAGCAAAGCTGACACCTTTCAGCAGGCTGTTTTAGCGGTTATGTATCAAGTGTTAAATATTTACAGTGATTACCTAATCCACGTTATCATAACCAACACAAATATATAACACGGTGGAATATCAGGTTTTTTTGGCAGATTTGTAGTGAAGTGTTCTGACAAAAAGCGTATCTTCGGCGCGGAATTATAATAACGTGTCGTCAACTACCACTTTTGATGAAGGTGCGGAGCCAGTCGTGAGCCAATCGCTGTTCGATTTCCCTACTTATTTTAAGTTTTTTATTGGTCTTTTCGCACTGGTTAACCCGATAGGGATCATGCCCGTCTTTATAAGCATGACCAGTTATCAGACGGCAGGCGCGCGTAATAAAACCAACCTGACCGCCAATCTTTCCGTCGCCATCATTCTCTGGATTTCACTATTTCTTGGCGACAGTATCCTTCAGCTATTTGGCATTTCCATCGATTCTTTCCGCATTGCTGGCGGGATCCTGGTCGTGACCATCGCCATGTCGATGATCAGCGGGAAGTTGGGTGAAGACAAGCAGAACAAACAGGAAAAATCAGAAACCGCTATCCGCGAAAGCGTCGGTGTAGTTCCGCTGGCATTGCCATTAATGGCGGGCCCGGGGGCGATCAGTTCGACTATTGTCTGGGGGACTCGCTACCACAATCTGATGCATCTGCTTGGTTTCTCCGTGGCAATTGCTCTATTTGCGTTTTGTTGCTGGAGCGTTTTCCGTATGGCGCCGTGGCTGGTCAGGCTGCTGGGTCAAACAGGCATCAACGTTATCACGCGTATTATGGGGCTGTTGCTTATGGCGCTGGGCATTGAGTTTATTGTCACTGGCATAAAGAGCATCTTCCCCGGCCTTGTTCACTAACCCCTTCCTTATCGTCCTCTTTTGCGCAAACGATACTGCTGTCGTTTGCGCCATTATTAGCAAAGCGTATATATAAAGCCGGATTTGTACGTATTCATAATAAAATCCATTATCAGGCAAGTTCATTACTTATCAACACCTTAAAATTATAGCGTGCGGTGAGTTGCCTGAATTATCAGCTGGCAGGCTGTTATTTTTCTCACATCACACTCTGGGGCTTGCTCCCGGATAATTGAAATGATATTAGTTAATTCAACGTTCTCGCAGACAAATGTGCTAAATAGTAAGCAAATGTTAATTTTTTGCAAAATGCCGCCTCATGACACCATGACATTGCGTTTCTGCGAGCGGGAAATCGCTATTTGTTTGAAAAAGAATGTTTTTTTACCTGAGTTGTCTATTTTTAAGCCGCTTTTGAAGCGACATGGCGTGGCGTAAAAGAGAATTAGTTAACAAATTTGCAAATTATATTGGCGGCGCACGAAGGCATTTGATACTTTCCGGCCAGCTAATTTGCAGCAGAACTTGCGTAGATGAGAATTATTTTCAAATAGCTTGTCTTACACGGTAAATGAATATGTCTCGACAGGGGAGACATATAAAGGAATCGACATAAGGTTGCCATCAGAGCCAACCGTAATAAATAAGTCGGTGATAGCAGCAAGAAAAGCAGCCCGGCAGTCGCTAAAAGCTCCTGCATTGACCGGGAACCCTAACGGGAACTGAAGAGGCTGGCCCTGGGCCAGTAATTATAATTATTGGAGTCTTAACACAATGTCCATCATCACAAAAAAAAGTCTGGTTGCGGCGGGCGTTTTAGCAGCGCTTATCGCAGGAAATGTTGCTTTTGCGGCAGATGTCCCGGCAGGCGTTACGCTTGCTGAAAAGCAAACTATGATCCGTAACAATGGCGCTGAACCACAGTCGCTGGATCCGAATAAGATTGAAGGGGTTCCTGAAGCAAACGTGAGCCGCGATCTGTTTGAAGGTCTACTGGTGACATCACCTGTTGACGGGCACCCGGTTCCGGGCGTGGCCGAAAGCTGGGACAACAAAGATTTTAAAGTCTGGACCTTCCACTTACGTAAAGACGCCAAATGGTCTAACGGTGAGCCTGTTACTGCCGAGGATTTTGTCTATAGCTGGCAGCGTCTGGTCGATCCTAATACCGCTTCACCTTACGCCAGTTATCCGCAGTATGGCCATATCCTCAACGTTGATGAAATCGTTGAGGGTAAGAAAAAGCCGTCTGAACTGGGTGTGAAAGCGATTGATGCCAATACGCTGGAAGTGACCCTCAGCGAACCGGTGCCGTATTTTTACAAGCTGCTGGTTAACCCGGCCATGTCGCCGGTAAATAAAACCGCCATTGATAAATTCGGCGAGAAGTGGACCCAGCCTGCGAACATTGTTTCTAACGGCGCCTATAAACTAAAAGATTGGGTCGTCAACGAACGTATTGTGATGGAGCGTAATACGAACTACTGGAATAACGCGAAAACCGCCATCGACCAGGTCACCTATCTGCCCATCTCCTCAGAAGTTACCGATGTTAACCGCTATCGCAGCGGCGAAATCGATATGACCTATAACAATCTGCCGATCGAGCTTTTTCAAAAACTGAAGAAAGAGATCCCGAAAGAAGTGCACGTTGACCCGTATCTGTGCACCTATTATTACGAAATCAATAACCAGAAAGCACCATTTACCGACGCACGTGTACGTACTGCGCTGAAGCTGGGTCTGGATCGCGATATCATCACTAATAAAGTGAAAGCGCAGGGCGATTTGCCAGCTTACGGTTATACTCCGCCCTATACCGATGGTGCCAAACTGACCAAGCCGGAGTGGTTTACCTGGACTCAGGCTAAACGTAACGAAGAAGCTAAAAAACTGTTGGCAGAAGCGGGCTACACGGCAGACAAACCTCTGACCTTTAACCTGTTATACAACACCTCCGATCTGCACAAAAAACTGGCCATTGCCGCCGCCTCGATCTGGAAGAAAAATCTGGGTGTGAACGTCAAACTGGTTAACCAGGAGTGGAAAACATTCCTCGATACCCGCCATCAGGGAACCTATGATGTTGCGCGTGCAGGGTGGTGTGCGGACTATAACGAACCTACATCCTTCCTGAATACCATGCTCTCTGGTAGTTCCATGAACACCGCCCATTATAAGAGCCCGGCGTTTGACAGCATCATGGCCGAGGCTGTTAAAGCGACTGACGAAGCAAAACGTACTGAGTTGTACGACAAAGCCGAGCAGCAGTTAGGTAAAGATAGCGCCATTGTTCCGGTCTATTACTACGTGAATGCTCGCCTGGTCAAACCCTGGGTCGGCGGCTATTCCGGTAAAGATCCGATGGACGATCTCTACACCAAAGATATGTACATTATTAAGCACTAATGGCAATAAGCGGGGCAGCGTGTGTCTGTCCCGCAGTGTCTTATTTCATCGCACTACAAAGGCACACGCCAGAAGGTATGGGCAATGTTGAAATTTATTCTACGTCGCTGTCTGGAAGCGATTCCGACGCTATTTATTCTTATTACGATTTCGTTTTTTATGATGCGCCTCGCTCCGGGAAGTCCTTTTACCGGGGAACGGACGCTGCCGCCAGAAGTGATGGCAAATATTGAAGCGAAATATCACCTGAACGATCCTATCTCCACGCAATACTTCAATTATCTGAAGCAGCTTGCGCACGGCGATTTTGGACCGTCGTTTAAGTACAAAGATTATTCGGTTAACGATCTGGTGGCGGCCAGCTTTCCGGTCTCGGCAAAGCTTGGAGCTGCGGCGTTTTTCCTGGCGGTGATCCTCGGTGTTTCTGCCGGTGTGATTGCCGCACTGAAGCAAAATACCAAATGGGATTATTCCGTCATGGGGGTAGCGATGACCGGGGTGGTTATCCCGAGCTTTGTCGTTGCGCCGTTATTGGTGATGATATTTGCCATCACCCTTAAATGGTTACCCGGTGGCGGCTGGAACGGTGGGGCGCTCATTTATATGATCCTGCCGATGGTCGCGTTATCTCTGGCCTATATTGCCAGCATTGCGCGTATCACGCGTGGCTCCATGATTGAAGTGCTGCATTCTAACTTTATCCGCACCGCGAAAGCGAAAGGATTGCCGATGCGGCGCATTATTATCCGTCATGCGTTAAAACCCGCGCTGTTACCGGTATTGTCATATATGGGGCCGGCGTTTGTTGGCATCATTACCGGCTCAATGGTCATTGAAACCATTTATGGTCTGCCGGGGATCGGCCAGTTATTCGTTAACGGTGCATTGAACCGCGATTATTCGCTGGTATTGAGCCTGACGATCCTGGTGGGGGCGCTGACTATTTTGTTTAACGCGGTTGTCGATGTGCTGTATGCCGTTATCGACCCGAAAATTCGTTACTGACGCTGGAGTTCGCCATGATGTTAAGTAAGAAAAACAGCGAGGCGCTGGAAAACTTCAGTGAAAAACTCGACATTGAAGGGCGTAGTTTATGGCAGGATGCCCAGCGACGCTTTGTCCATAACCGTGCGGCCGTCGCCAGCTTAATTATGCTGATTGTTATCGCATTGTTTGTCATTTTAGCCCCCATGTTGTCGCAGTTTACCTATTTTGATACCGACTGGGAGATGATGTCAGCGGCACCGGATATGGCGTCAGGGCACTATTTTGGCACTGACTCCTCGGGACGCGATCTACTGGTGCGCGTCGCTATTGGTGGCCGCATTTCTCTGATGGTCGGTATTGCGGCCGCGCTGGTGGCGGTCATTGTCGGTACGCTTTACGGTTCGCTCTCCGGTTATCTCGGCGGGAAAATTGACTCGGTAATGATGCGTATGCTGGAGATCCTCAACTCCTTTCCGTTCATGTTCTTTGTCATTCTGCTGGTGACCTTCTTTGGGCAAAATATCCTGCTGATTTTTGTCGCTATCGGTATGGTTTCCTGGCTGGATATGGCGCGTATCGTGCGCGGCCAGACGCTCAGTCTGAAACGGAAAGAGTTTATCGAAGCGGCGCAGGTTGGTGGCGTTTCCACGGCGAATATCGTGGTACGGCATATTGTGCCCAACGTGCTGGGCGTAGTGGTGGTTTACGCTTCACTGCTGGTGCCAAGCATGATTCTGTTTGAATCGTTCCTGAGCTTTCTGGGTCTTGGCACGCAAGAGCCGTTAAGTAGTTGGGGGGCGCTGTTGAGCGATGGGGCAAACTCAATGGAAGTTTCTCCGTGGCTGTTACTCTTTCCGGCAGGTTTTCTGGTTGTGACCCTGTTTTGTTTTAACTTTATCGGCGATGGCCTGCGTGATGCCCTCGACCCGAAAGATCGTTAAGGAGCACCGCCATGAGTATTATTGCCACTTCTCCGGTGGAACAGAAATCTGGCCTGCTGCTGGATGTAAAAGACCTTCGCGTGACATTTAAAACGCCAGATGGCGATGTGACCGCGGTCAACGATCTCAATTTTAGCCTGCGGGCCGGCGAAACGCTGGGGATCGTTGGCGAGTCCGGCTCGGGCAAATCACAAACGGCGTTCGCGTTAATGGGGCTTCTGGCTTCTAATGGCCGCATTGATGGCTCCGCGCGCTTTAATGGTAAACAGATCCTCAATCTACCCGAGAACGAACTGAACACGCTGCGTGCGAAGCAAATCTCAATGATTTTCCAGGACCCGATGACCTCGCTTAACCCCTATATGCGGGTGGACGAGCAGTTGATGGAAGTGCTGATGCTGCATAAAGGCATGGGCAAAGCCGAGGCGTTTGAAGAGTCGGTGAAGATGCTGGACGCGGTAAAAATGCCGGAAGCGCGGAAGCGTATGCGCATGTATCCGCACGAATTTTCCGGTGGCATGCGTCAGCGCGTGATGATTGCGATGGCACTGCTGTGTAAACCAAAGCTGCTTATTGCGGATGAGCCGACCACGGCACTGGACGTCACCGTTCAGGCCCAGATTATGACCCTGCTGAATGATCTGAAGCGCGAGTTCAACACCGCGATTATTATGATCACCCACGATCTCGGCGTCGTTGCTGGTATTTGTGATAAGGTGCTGGTGATGTACGCCGGGCGCACGATGGAATATGGTCACGCTCGTGATGTTTTCTATCAGCCAGCCCATCCGTACTCCATTGGCCTTCTGAATGCCGTTCCACGACTCGACGCCGAAGGTGAATCCCTGCTGACTATCCCCGGCAACCCGCCAAACCTGCTGCGCCTGCCGAAAGGTTGCCCGTTCCAGCCGCGCTGTCCGCACGCGATGGAAATCTGCAATAGCACGCCACCGCTGGTGGAATTTGCGCCGGGCCGCCTGCGAGCCTGCTTTAAGCCGGTGGAGGAACTGGTATGAATGCCGCAACAGAAAACAGAAATGTGCTGCTCGAAATTGCCGATTTGAAGGTGCATTTCGACATTAAAGATGACAAACAGTGGTTCTGGCAACCAGCGAAAACCCTGAAGGCGGTCGATGGCGTGACGTTGCGCCTTTACGAAGGTGAAACGCTGGGCGTGGTAGGTGAATCGGGCTGCGGCAAGTCAACCTTCGCGCGCGCTATCATCGGTCTGGTCAAAGCCACTGATGGTAAAGTGGCCTGGCTGGGGAAAGATTTGCTGGGCATGAAGCCAGACGAGTGGCGGGCGGTACGCAGCGACATCCAGATGATTTTCCAGGATCCGCTGGCCTCACTGAATCCGCGTATGACCATCGGCGAAATTATTGCTGAACCGCTGCGCACCTATCATCCGAAAATGCCGCGCCAGGAAGTCCGCGATCGGGTGAAAACCATGATGATGAAAGTGGGGTTACTGCCTAATCTGATCAACCGTTATCCGCACGAGTTTTCCGGCGGTCAATGCCAGCGTATCGGCATTGCGCGTGCGTTAATTCTTGAGCCGAAACTGATTATCTGTGATGAGCCAGTTTCGGCGCTGGATGTGTCGATTCAGGCGCAGGTCGTTAACCTGCTTCAGCAATTGCAGCGTGAGATGGGGTTGTCGCTGATTTTCATTGCGCACGATCTGGCGGTGGTCAAACACATTTCCGATCGTGTGCTGGTGATGTATCTTGGGCACGCCGTAGAACTGGGTACGTATGACGAGGTGTATCACAATCCGCTGCATCCTTATACTAAGGCGCTGATGTCGGCGGTGCCGGTGCCCGATCCAGATCTGGAAAAGAATAAAACTATCCAGTTGCTGGAGGGGGAGTTACCTTCACCGATTAATCCGCCTTCTGGCTGCGTTTTCCGCACTCGCTGTCCTATTGCCGGACCGGAATGCGCCAAAACGCGCCCCGTGCTGGAAGGAAGCTTCCGCCACGCGGTGTCCTGTCTGAAGGTCGACCCGTTATAATAAAAAGGGCCGACATTTGTCGGCCCTTCTTTTAATGAGGTTGCTGCGTGGCTACTGTTCACACAATTCGTCAGCGCATTTATCATTCATTGTTCGATCACCACAGTCGTTCAGGACGTCGCTTCGAAGCGCTGTGTGGCTTCCTGGCGCTGCTTAGTGTCATCACCATTTTCTTTGAATCCGGAATCGGCACCACCTTTCCTTTATCCATAAGTGAGTGGCATTTTTTCCTCTGGCTGGAAGCCGGATTTACCATTATTTTTACCCTGGAATACTGCCTGCGAGTGATTAGCTGGCCTGGACCTGCGAAATATGTCTTCGGCTTCTGGGGCATCATCGATCTGATCACCATCTTGCCGCTCTTCGTTATTCTACTGTGGCCAGAGATTGGCATTGAGTATGTATTTGCCTGGCGAGCGTTACGCGTTATTCGCGTACTGCGGATCCTGAAATTACTGCGACTGATGCCTGCGCTGAATGGACTATGGGCAGCAGTAGTTAACTCCCGTCATCAGCTCATCTTATTTTATTCTTTCATCGCCATCGTTATGATCATCGCCGGGGCGTTAATGTACGGCATAGAAGGGCCAGTGAATGGTTTTACTACGCTTAGCACGTCTGTTTATTGGGCTATCGTTACCGTCACGACAGTCGGCTATGGTGATATTGCGCCGCATACGCCTGCGGGCAGGATGGTGGCGTCGATACTTATCCTGATTGGCTATTCCGTGATTGCGATCCCGACTGGCATCATTACCTCACAGATGACCAGTGAAATACAAAAACGTCGTCTGGCAAGGATATGTCCACATTGCCAACAGCACGGTCATGAGATGACGGCAAAATATTGTAAGGCATGTGGGCATTCGCTGGCGGAAGATAAATGAAGAGGGCAGCAACGCTGCCCTGAAATTATTCACGCCACAGAATATGGCACAGCTTGTGGTCTTTTTCCCGGCACAACAGTACGCGCGCAAAAATATCGTTAAGCTCGCCGCCATCGGTGTCAGCAAGGCCAATGACCACTTCGGCAAAGAAATCCGGATTTAAATCAAAGTCCACATGCTCCTGCCAGTCCTCTGACGGGTCGAACAACTCTGCGCCGCCGCGCTCTTCAAACTGTAAATTGAACAGGATGATATCGGCTGGATCGAGGTTATCCGCCGCCAGCTCAAGAAAAATATCGTATGCCTGCTCAAGCGTTTCGTCTTCGGTCAGACGGTTATTGAGATCCATATCCATAATAAGTACCTGTTAGCTATCTATTGCGCTCGTTTTACAGCAACGGACTGAAGAAGTAAAACAGTCGCTCAGCGATCCTCTGCCACAGAGGACGTTTTACCCACAATCGAACATCCAGTAACCGCGAGCGAGAAATATAATCATCCTGAACGGCGGCTAAATCGCCGCCAAACCCTGCGTCATCGATGACCAGCGTAATTTCAAAGTTTAGCCACAGACTACGCATATCCAGGTTTACCGTACCCACCAGGCTGAGTTCACCATCGACGAGCACGCTTTTGGTATGCAACAGGCCGCCTTCAAACTGATAAATTTTAACACCCGCTGCCAGTAGCTCGGTAAAGAAGGCCCGGCTGGCCCAGCCGACCAACAGTGAGTCATTTTTTCGCGGTAAAATGATGCTGACATCAACGCCGCGCTGGGCAGCGGTACAGATAGCATGCAGCAGGTCGTCGCTGGGAACAAAATAGGGCGTACTCATAATTAAATATTCGCGGGCAGAATAGGCTGCCGTGAGTAGCGCCTGATGGATAAGATCTTCCGGAAAACCTGGTCCCGAGGCGATGGTATGAATTGTGTGCCCGCTGGCTTCTTCAAACGGCATGATATTGTTATCAGGTGTAGGCGGTAAAATGCGCTTACCCGTCTCAATTTCCCAGTCACATGAATAAACAATCCCCATTGCCGTGGCGACCGGGCCTTCCATGCGGGCCATCAGATCAACCCACTGACCCACACCAGCATCCTGCTTAAAAAAGCGGGGATCGACCATATTCATACTGCCGGTGTAGGCAATATAATTATCAATCATGATCATTTTGCGATGCTGGCGCAGGTCCATACGGCGTAAAAACACGCGCATTAAATTAACCTTGAGCGCCTCGACCACTTCGACTCCGGCATTGCGCATCATATTCGCCCACGGGCTGCGAAAGAAGGCCACGCTGCCAGCAGAATCCAGCATCAGGCGGCAGTGCACTCCGCGCCGGGCGGCGGCCATCAGCGATTCAGCAACCTGATCGGCCATCCCGCCTGGTTGCCAGATATAAAACACCATTTCTATATTATGCCGCGCCAGTTGAATGTCGCGAATAAGTGCCTGCATGACGTCATCGGAGGTCGTTAATAGCTGTAGCTGGTTGCCTTTTACCCCGGCAATGCCCTGGCGGCGCTCACAGAGTTTGAACAGTGATGAGGCAACAGCACTATTTTCTTGTGCGAAAATATGCTTGCAGGCTTTGAGATCGTTAAGCCATTTTGCGGTGGAAGGCCACATTGCCCGGGCGCGTTCTGCGCGTCGCTTGCCGAGATGCAGTTCGCCTACGGAAAGATAAGCGATAATACCGACCAGCGGCAGGATATAGATAATTAACAGCCATGCCATCGCGGAAGGAACTGCGCGGCGCTTCATCAGGATGCGTAAGGTTATACTCGCGATGAGCAACCAGTATCCCAGGATTAGCAGCCAGCTCACGACCGTGTAGAAGGTTGTCATAAATAAAAAAATCCTTTTGATTGCGTGTTGTTATGAGTGTACGCGGACAGAAACGTCTGGCAAATAAAAAGCGGAGATGAAAAGCGCTGTTCTGGGCGCTGCAAGGGTTTATAATGCACGTTCTTCCTTTATATGAGCGGTAAAAATGAAGCGTAGTAGAACGGAAGTGGGGCGCTGGCGCATGCTGAGACAGGCAAGCCGCCGCAAATCCCGCTGGCTTGAAGGGCAGTCTCGTCGCAATATGCGTATTCACTCCATCCGGAAGTGTCTACTTAATCAGCACCGCAATATTCTGCTGTTTGCGATTTACGACCTTTAAGTAAAAAGGGCACCGGTTGAGGTGCCCATCATCCTAGAATATTTTCTTGTACGGTTTTATCGTCACATTCTGATAAACACCTGCTGCGACATACGGATCGGCATCGGCCCATTCCCTTGCCGCTTCACTTGATTCAAATTCCGCAATCACGGTGGAACCGGTAAAACCTGCTGCTCCGGGATCGTTGCTGTCGACAGCGGGCATCGGGCCAGCCGTTAAAAGCCGTCCTTCATCATGTAATAACTGCAAGCGGGCCAAATGCGCCGGGCGCACTGACAGGCGTTTTTCCAGAGAACCAACGACATCTTCAGCATAAATAACGTACAGCACGGTAAGAACTCCTTATCTACAGTTTGCTGAAATACGGTAAGTGAAAGTGGGGCAGACTGCAATCATCCTCCTTTGTGAAGATGAAAAACCCGGTAAAAACAGGGGCGAATGGTGCCAATTTTGGCAAAAAGCGATCGAAGAGAGAATGCCTTATTGAATATGATTGCTATTTGCATTTAAAATTACCCCATCATTTTTCAACAGAAACGACTATGACTTCAATGGCCCTTGATTTACCACGCCGCTTTCCGTGGCCTACATTGCTTGCTTTGGCTATCCACGGCGCTGTAATAGCAGGTTTGCTTTATTCCTCGGTAAATCAGGTTATTGAATTGCCCGCACCCGCTCAGCCAATTTCTATCACCCTGGTCGCGCCGCCGGACCCTGAACCTGTCGTTCAGCCTCCGGCACCGGAGCCTGTGGTTGAACCCGAGCCGGAGCCGGAACCTGTTCCTGAGCCGCCGAAAGAAGCGCCGGTGGTGATCGAGAAGCCAAAGCCTAAACCTAAGCCGAAACCAAAACCAAAGCCGGTGAAAAAGGTGGAACAGCCGAAACGCGACGTGAAACCCGCAGAACCGCGTCCCGCGTCGCCGTTTGAGAACACTGCACCATCGCGTCCGGTGAATAATAATACGCCGCCCGCGGCAAAACCCGCCGTCACGGCGCCAACCGGGCCGCGTGCTTTAGCGCGTAACCAGCCCTCATATCCGGCGCGTGCGCTGGCGCTGCGGGTGGAAGGTAAAGTACGGGTTAAATTTGACGTCACCGCAGATGGGCGGGTGGATAATGTACAAATCCTCTCCGCACAACCTGCGAACATGTTTGAACGGGAAGTAAAAACGGCGATGCGTAAATGGCGCTATGAATCAGGAAAGCCCGGCAGTGGGCTTATCATGAATATCGAATTCCGTATCAACGGCGGCGTTCAGATAAATTAACAAACCCAGCCAGGCCTCCCCAACGGGAGGCTCAGGAACCTAGCACCCGCTCCAGCGCTTTTTGCGCCGTCACAAGATGTTGCCCACCAAACAGAATCGCACGGTTAAGTAGTGTGTAGAGCTGATAAATGGGTTGACGCTCAAGGAAGCCTGACGGCAGAGGAGAGACGGACTGATAACCGTCATAAATTTGCGGCGGTTGATCGGGATGCAGCGGCAACATAGCCAGATCGCACTCCCTGTCTCCCCAGTAACAGGCGGGATCGTAAATATACGGCCCCTCCGGACCCAACGCACAGTTCGCCGACCATAAATCACCGTGTAATAATGAGGGCTGAGGCTGATGACCGCTCAGTCGCTGCTGGATCTGCGCAACAATGGCATCAATGTTACCAAACTCTAGTCCTTTTTCGGCGGCCAGCTCCAGTTGCCAGCCTATACGCTGCTCAGCGAAAAAGGTCGACCAGCGTCGTTGCCAGGCATTAGGTTGCGGCGTGGTGGATAGGTCGTTGTCGAAATCAAGCCCAAACTGCGGCTGATCGCTCCACTGATGCAGGTGTGCCAGTTGCTGCCCTAACTGAAAGGCGCTATGTGCGTCCAGCGGCCGGGCGGGAAGATAATCCATTATCAGGAAGGCATAGTCGCGTTCGTAACCGACGGCCCATACATGAGGAACGGTGACGGTTTTACTGCGCGACAAGAGTTCCAGTTGATCGGCTTCTGCGGTAAAGCAGGGCAACAATTCGCGTTCATCGCATTTCACGAAAAAATCGCGCCCGGCATAGCGGATATGCCATGCGGCATGAATTTCACCGCCAGGCAGTTCATTACGTTGTTCGATCTCACTCTCGCCAAGTTGCTCACTTAACAGTCGACTGATAGCCTGCCACATGTTCATTCTCCCATGTTTATTGCCATATCATAACGTTAGCGCACAGATGCTTTGAAAAAACCGAACTCACGCACAATTGAAAAAACTGCCGGCGGCAATGGCACTTATTGCTTATCCGTCAACCACCTCTCAAACGTCGTAATCTTGACTTCAGGTGTAACGCCCAGCGCGCTTTCAGCGAGGCCTGTCGTCAGCGCATTGACCTCTTGCTCGCTTTGCGGCGTGATGAGACCAAACGTGTTGGTTCCCAGTTCATGAACTTTGCCTTCGTCATCACTTAGCGTGAGCGTGAAGCCTGCGCGGCTAAGTGTATTATTCAGTTCATTAATTTGGGTTAGCGTTTCTTCATGAAACTTCACCGTCACGACATAGCGTTTTATATCGCCTTCGCTCATGATCTACCTCGTAAGTTAGCTGAAATTTTTTAGCATAACCGATGGTTGCCGTATGGCGACCAGCACATTATTAACCCGGGTATCAGGATCATACCCGACGCAGGTACTCATAAATTTTTTGCGTATTTTCATGCGAGCATAGCCGCGTGCCCTGGTTAATGGTTGCGGCGCTACCAGCAGCAACGCCGTAACTGACCATTTCTTCCAGTGAGGCGTTTTCCGCCATTTTTAAGGTCATCGCGCCGACCATACTGTCGCCTGCGCCTACGGTGCTCTGACTTTTGACCGGTGGCGGAACAATCTGTACGCAGTTATCACGATCCACGGCCAGGGCGCCCTGTGGCCCCAGAGAAACGACGACGCGTAATGCTTTTCCATTGTGGACTATTTCCTGGGCAGCTTTACGGACATCGTCAGGTTGAGTGAGTTCGCGCTGGACCAGGGCGCTTAATTCTTTCTGGTTAGGTTTAACCAGCTCAATGTTGCCCACTTCCAGCGCGGCGGCAAGGGCTTCTCCGGAACTGTCGATAATGCAACGAATGCGATGGTGCTGCGCGGATTTCACCAGTTGTACCAGCCGATCGATTTTAATGCCAGGCGGCAGGCTGCCGCTGATGACCAGCAGTGAGCCGGGTTCAATCTCCAGTACGCGCTCTTCAAGCTGGCGGAATTCATCGTCCGTGAGCGATGCGCCCGGCATCACAAAGCGGTATTGCTCACCGCTGGACTCAACATGAACGTGCAGATTTTGTCGGGTCCAGTCTTTTGCCTCGACGGCTTTTACCGGCACATGCTCATCGGCCAGCAAATTGATCAGATGCTCGCCCGTCGCGCCACCCGCCGGAAAAATGGCGGTGGCAATGCCGCCGAGAAAGGTGATTGCTCTGGCAACGTTAATCCCGCCGCCGCCTGGCTCGAAGACCGGCGCGCTACAGCGTAATTTCCCTTCGGGATAAAGTTGCGGCGTTAGCGTTGCACTGTCCAGTGATGGAGCAAAAGTGAGGGTATAAATTTTAAGCATAATTGTGCCTCCTTTTCATTCTTCTGGAGCGAAGTCCAGGAACGGACTTCACTAAGCCTGGCACCGAAACGCAAAGAACGATAGGGCAACAGCATGATTTTACAAATAAATACGCACTTATATCGGATAAATATCCGATAAATTGCTCCCGGTTTGGGATCGTTCTTATTCAAAAAATCCTGCAAGATTTCATTGCTATGTTAAATGAGCCTTTTTATAATTTGTTACCTTTCTCTGGATTGTTAACATTGATCCCCACGAAAGTTTCCGGGACCGTGATGGTCTCTTTTTTTGTTGTACGGACTTATTATAAATGAAGCTCTTAAAGACAGTTCCCGCCGCTGTGCTGCTGGCGGGAGGCGTGTTTGCGTCAATGTACGCAACGGCCGACGATACCGTTTTTACTGTCATGGACGATCCCTCTACTGCGAAAAAACCGTTTGAAGGTACTGTCAACGCGGGTTATCTGTCTCAGTCAGGGAATACCAAAAGTTCCTCGCTTACTGCCGACTCAACCCTGACCTGGTATGGTAATACTACCGCCTGGTCTTTATGGGGAAACGCCAGTAACACCTCCTCCAACGATGAGCGTTCTTCTGAGAAGTATGCCGTCGGTGGCCGTACCCGTTATAACCTGTCAGACGTAAACTATCTCTTCGGGCAGGGTAGCTGGTTAACTGACCGTTACAATGGTTATCAGGAACGCGATATTGTGACGGCGGGTTATGGTCGTCAGTTCTTAAACGGTCCGGTACACAGCCTGCGTTTTGAATTTGGTCCAGGTGTTCGTTACGATGAATACACTGACGGTGGCAATGAAACGCAACCGTTGGGTTATGCATCTGGCACCTATGCATGGCAAATGACAGATAACGCCAAATTTACCCAGGGTGTTTCCGTTTTTGGTGCTGAAGATACGACCGTTAACTCTGAAAGTGCGCTCAATGTCGCCATTAACGAGCATTTCGGCCTGAAAGTTGCCTACAATCTGACCTGGAACTCCAATCCACCTGATTCTGCACCTGAGCACACCGATCGCCGCACGACGCTCTCGCTGGGCTACAAAATGTAATCTCATCGGGCCGATAATGTCGGCCCGATTATCTGATGTTGTTCCTCTCAAGTGTCCTGACACCACTTTTTTATTTTGTTTTATCGCTGCGCACGCACGGTTTAAGAACGCGCCGTGATCAAAAAAGTCAATTGAACCAATATGAAACACAGTGGTGCACACGCTCTTTTTTTAATGTTATTATTCCCCAACGGTGCGAAAAATAACGAGCGCCGGGTTTTCAAATTGCGTCCCAATTTAGCAATTGTTGGTTAGATGGCGTCGCAATTTACTGTTCATAAACGATTATTCTCTTTGTATGTGATCTTTCGTGTAAGCCGCGCCCACAGTTTCATCTGGTATCACCTCGTTTCAAAATCTCCTCCCTAAGCCCCTTACTCTTTGACTTAGCGCCTTTGTGATGTTTCAATTTGTTCCTTATCGTGCAAGTTTGTGCCACGATTTTTTTGTACACAGCAATGTACATCTTAAGGAATAAAAATGCTCACTGATGCCAGGCTGAGAAAGCTCAAAGGTAAACCGGTTGAAAAGCGTTACGAACTCTCCGATGCGAACGGCCTTTCCGTACGAATTACGCCTGCCGGCATGATCGTCTTCCAGTTTCGCTACCAGTTCAACGGTAAGCCCCGTCGCATGACTTTAGGCCAGTATGATGAGGTATCTCTCAAAGAGGCGCGTGAGGCGGTTGTCAGTGCGAAAAAAATTCTTGGTACAGGCAAAGACCCAATAATTGCCAGAGAAATGCAGCTCGATAAGCAACGTTCTTCCCCGACGGTTGAAGCCTGCATAAAGTCGTGGCTTGAAAGTGCGCCAGCCAGACGTCTGGTGAAACACGACCATTGGGAGCGAGCGTTAAACCGGCATGTCGTTAGCCAGGTCGGTTCAATGATTGTTGAAGATATGGAGGTTAAACACTGGGAGCCTGTTTTTGCCCGAATGCGCGCAAATGGAGCAGAAACCTTTGCCGGCGAAATCTTGTCGCGCATGAAAACAATATTTTCATACTGCATACGTACCGGGATGATCCGCTTCAATCCTGTTTCTGAACTGCGCGTAGTGGATGTAGGTAAGCCCGTCAGAACAGGAAAGCGAGTTTTCAACGATAAAGAAATTGGAGCTTTCTGGTCAGCTCTTGAGGCTTCGACAATAACTGAGCAAAATAAACTGCTGCTTAAGTTACTCCTTCTCACCGCCTGTCGCGGCGTGGAGTTGAGGCTTGCCAGAAAGAAGGAGTTCGATCTCGATGAAAAAATCTGGTATGTGCCTGAATCAAGTTCTAAAACTCGTGAGCCATTTGAGCGGGGATTGTCTAATGAAGCTGTTCATTTACTAAAACAGGCATTTGCTCTTTATCCTGATTTCCAGCAGGTTTTTCCCCCAGCAGCAAAAAAAGAGGACCGGCCAATGGCGGCGGGGGTATTGCTTAACCTGGCCGCACAGCTTCGTGATGATCTGGGTATTCCCCATTGGTCTATCCATGATCTTCGACGTACGGCAAAAACAAAGATGAGTGAGTTGGGCGTCCTGCCCCACATATCCGAGAAAGTACTTGGTCATAAACTCGCTGGAGTGCTGGCAGTTTATGACCAGCACGCCTATCTCAAAGAACAGCAGGAGGCCGCAGAGCGGCTTGCTAACCATATTCATTCCTGTGTAGGTTCTGTCAGTCCCTGAGCCTCAAAAAAACGCATTACATCGCAATAGCGGTACTGCTCGCCGCCTTTTCCAGGATTGGTTCCCGGTGCAGGCTGGGGAAAGGGCGTTCCGTTTTTCTCCCATGCCTGCCGTTTACGCCAGAAGGTTGTACGCGAAATGCCGCCGAGCATCGCCTGAACATTTTCGCGATTAATTAATACTGGTTTTAAGTGAATATTCATCATAGTTTTCTCTTCAGGTATTCATGCTAAAGATTTATCAGAACGAATGGCAGGTAGAGCGCGCAGACGCCGTGCGCCTGTCATTGCCGTGGCCACATAGCTGGTGCGCCGGTTCGTCACCTCGACCACCACCTTTGCCCCCTCAACCTGCACCGTGTAGGTGCTGACGGTAGCGCGCCGGCCGAACTCCCCGAACCGTGCGACGTGTTCCGCCAGCGCCGCATCGCATGCCTGGCGGGCAATCGGTGATTGTTTACTGCCGCGGTTAATCAGCTTCATACGGCACGCTCCGGATCGAAACGGTCCCAGCAGTTGCGCTCGATGTTGGCACGCAGGCGACGTTCTTCCACATCCTCCACCGTGCGGCCCGTAATGCTTACTACTTCCTCGTTGCTGTGCATTCTCAGCAGCGCCAGTTCGTGCATGTTCCAGCGGGTATTGTTTTTATCTGCCATCGTTATTTCGGGAGGGCGGACCCTCCCGCCTCCCTCAGCTAACGTATTCTGGTTTCATATCGAGCAGGTTGATGCTGAATCGCTCGTACAGATCATCGCCCAAATGACGTTTAGCGGCCGCCAGCGTCTGTTCAGCTTTTGCGAAAAGCTCAGCCGCCTCAGGCTCGCCGGGCTGGGGCAGGGAGTTGATCGCCGCCTCAACTTTATTGCGTGCATCAACCAGGTAATAACGCTTAACCGCTTTGTTCTTAAGCTCCGTGAACAGCGCAGAACCCAGCATCTGTTTTGCTGTCTCGATATCAGCGCGCACGGCTTTGGCGGCATCCACGTCCTCTGCCTTCTCGATGCGATCCCGGAATTCATCTGCCGCCGCGTCAATATTGACTGTGGACTCCTGCGCGCTGCTGGTGGCCGGCTCTTCCGCTATCTCGGAGACACTGACGCGCTTTGCTGGTGCCGGGTTAATGATTTTTTCCTGGCGCTCGTCGATTTCATCAGCGGTATAAACGCCGAGGATCACATCAGGGCAGTAAAGGCGCGCCCAGCGTTTCACTGCCAGATAAGCAAGTTGCTGGCGTGGATCGCTCGCCCACAGTGTTGAATTACGCACCTGCGCCTGAGACAGCATCAGCACCAGTTCACGTGGCTCTTCCTCACCCTTCATCGTTGCCCATACTCGCACACCCACGCCAGCCTCATCCTTCAGATCCCAGCCAGGAGCTATGTAGGTATTGTTTTTCGCACTGGTTTTCTCAACAAACCGGCCGACAATGTTTTCCCAGGCACCAAACCACTCAAAATGTAGGCGGTCTTTCGTGGGAGACATATTGGTAACGACTGCGTTGACCAACTGGGCTTCATAACCGAGCACGCCGCTGTTTCCGACGATGAAGGTTTTCTGAGCCACCGCGAATGGGTCCATTCCCCAGCGCGCGGCCTGCATTACAACTGCCATACAGGCATCAGGCTTGCCGCGAAAATGCGCTGGCACGAACGATTCGCTGTTCGCCATTACCACTGACAGGGTGCGGAGGCGATCGAACAGTTCACCGTTGGTCAGGATAGAAACGTTGTCGATCATCTGCGTTTTGTTTTCAGTATTAGAAATTGATGTGGTCATTTTCATTTCCCCTTATGCCTGGGCGCGCAGCGCTTCAAGGCGGCGCATATCAAAGTCGTTCAGTTCATCGGTGTAGTCGCTGGTGATCGGCGCGGGCCATACGCCGGTGTCAAATGCCGTGGCGATTGCCTGCATGGTGTTGTGGTATTCCAGCGAACCCAGCTCAAGCAGTTCCGGCGACGCCTCGATAACGGCCACCCAGTGATAGCCAGGCTCTTTGTTGATGAAGATCCAGAAGAACTGGTCAAAGTCAGCCACTTCTGAATACATCGCGGCGCTGAGGTGATAATCACGCTCAATAATTTCGCGGTGCAGGCGATCGCGCAGGCGCTCCTGCTTCACGTTGGCTATGCCAAGCGTTTTCAGGTCGGCGGCGATACGCATACCGTCGATTTCCAGTTCGATATCGGGACGCACGCGAACCTCCAGCCCGGTCTGCTCATCGATACCGAAATAACTGACCTCAACCTCGCGGGACGGGTGGCGCAGCAGTTTCCCCGCGCTGGGATGCGCGTACGCTGCCCGGTTCAGCGCTTCAAGATGTGCAAAGTCGACGTCAGAGACGATGCTTTTTCCCGCGGCACCAGCCTGCCACTGCGAGGTAAACTCTTCTGCAAAGACGGCTTCCGGATTGATTTCTCGGACTATCGCCGCGAGCGCATATTTGTTGCCGCTGATGTTGTAAGGCTGCTTTTTGGCGCGTTCGGCTGCCACGAATTCAGGCTCAATGGTCGCGAGTTGCTCCAGCAACGCATCGCGGCTACCACTGACTTTCAGGGGCTGCGGCAGCGTGGCGTTAAACTCTTTGATACAGGCCTTCATCGCCGCTGCGGTGTATTTTTCAGTTTCGGGGATCCGGCGGAATTCGTCAGCCAGACCCTTATACAACAGGGCGGTTTCCTCAGCGTTCCCGTTGAGTGACAGGGGAGCGGGCAGAGCACTGTTATGTGCCTCAATCATTTTTTTGAGGCTGTCGGCATCCACCAGCGGCGGCAGCGCGGCGTTAAACTCCTCAATGATTTTTTTCATTTCGGCAGTGGTGGCGATTGCGCCTTCCGGCAGGCCTGGGAAAACTGTAAATTCATCGCCGAACTTTTCAGGCTCCAGCGTAAGGGCGTGCAGAACGGTACCGAACTGCAGCGCTCTGGTTTCCTCGCGTGGAATAGTCCGGGCAACGTGGCGGCCATTGAAGTACATCAGGCTGATTCGCGCGTCTTTTACCTGCGTGCTGCTGACGCCGTTCGCCGCGTGGTAAACCTCGTTCGGCAGACCTTCATAACGGCCCGGTTCGAAGTACGCCGGAAACTCCGGTACCGGTGGTTCAGGTTGTTGCACGGGTGGCTCGATTTGTTGCGCTTGTGGCTGCTTTTGTTCCGTTTCTGGCCCGGTCTGGTGCGGAATATCAGTATTCTTGTTCGTATCTGTATCGGCCTGGCCTGCGAGATGTGGCGCGTTTGCTGCCAGAATCTCGGTACCGGTTAAGGTAACTGCCTGCGGATCAGCTGCATCAGCGCTTTCGCCTGGTGGTATCGCATCAGTAACTTCGATTTTTTCTGGCTGAGCCTCTTCCATCTGCACATCGTCTGCTTTCTCCACTTCCTTTTTTTTGACTTCATTTGAGGGGGTATTGGTGACCGGATTTTCTTTCGCACCAATCAGACCTTCGATGGAGAACACTCCTCCACCCAGGCTTTCAAGCTTGGGCTGATCATCAGCAGCTTTTGTTTCTACAATGGCTTGCCCGATAATTTCATTCTCCCGGCTCACATCCGGCGTATGGCCAGCTGCCGCCAGGGTTTCTTCAGTTGGGGCTTCATGATTGCTTTCTGTCAGGTTTGCATTGATGTAAGTTTGCAGGCTGACCGGGAAATGATGAGCGTTCTCCGCCGCGCTGCGAATCAGAGAGAAAATCGCAGCACGAGAATAATCAAGAATACCGGCACACTTGCGCAGGGCCGCCGACCATTCTTTGAACGGGCTCTCTTTTTTGGTTACGATCTCTTTTGCCCGACGGTAAACCCCACCCGGGATGTCATAAATGTTGAAATCCATTGGCAGCGTGGCCAGCGCGATCTCAACGTCCAGAGTATCCAGGGTGTGAACATAGTCGGGATTGCGGTCAGTTTTATTACCGCCGCCTGCGTTCGTGCCAGTGTCAGTGCGCTGTACGACTGCATTACCTGATTTCTTAAGCCACTTTGCGGTCACGGCATCACGCCCAGGCTTTCTGCCATCGATGCTGGCAGTATCTGAGTTATGACCGTTAATCCAGTCAGAAAAGAATGAGACGAGTTGCCCCAGTTGAGGTGATTTGCCATCAGCAGGCCAGATGGATTTGGTATCGTTGAACAGGTCTGCCAGCGTCTCAGGAAAAACGTGCTGCAACTGGCGGATATCGTTATTGCGACAGGCTAACAGCACATTTTGCGGATAGGTGGCATCCATATCCATGCTGAGGCGTGAGATTTCCAGTTTCTGATCGTCGCTCAGCTCGTCGAAGAGACCATAGAGCCAGGTACCGAACACGCGCTGCTCGAAGCTGTACTGCTGATGAGTGAAGGCACGATCCTGTACAGCAGAAGCAATATTTTCGTTAGTCTTGTCAGTAACTTCATCGGTAACGTCAGTATCCTGAGTTGGTGGGTTTTCATTCACCCAGTCTTCCACCAGCTGGCAGCGATCGCCTGACTCGGCCTGCACCCAGGCATTTACGAAACGGGCAATCAGCTCTGCATCATGTTCCTGATCGAGCTGGAAAACCTTTTTAACTGCCTTGACCAGCTTCCATTCGACATGCGCCGAAAGCTCCTTAATTGCCGGGGTGTCCGCAATGGCCAGTAACAGGCCCTGAACAAAACAGCTCTCTCCATTGCCTTCCATTACGCCGATTTCGATGTGCTGTTCCATAGTTATTTGGTTCAGCTCTTCATCATGCATAAGGTGCGCAATGAGACGCTGAATCAGTCGCAGGCGAGAAAGAGGGCGGAGATCGCCGTTGTCAGCAGCATGCGAAACTTCAACATTCGCTTCCGGCGCGAGAGGGACGACGGTTTCGTCAGGTGCAGCACCTTCTACAGCGGAAACTGACTCAGTGTCAGGCTTCAGTTTCCAGGTGCGCCCGTCTTCCTGCAGTTCGTAGCGATCGCACCAGGTAAAGTCGATTACGCCTTCTTCAGGCAGATCATCAACTACCGGGAAATTGGTCAGAACAGGCAACTGATAATCCTGCCCACGTCCAGTTTCAATTTCAGCATCTTCAAGGATAATCTGCGCCTGAAGCTTACCGCGCGCCTCTGTCTTAGCTGAATACCAGAAAACACCATTAGGTTTTTTCGATTTCTGGCTGGCCTTAATGAGATTGAAAAATTCCATACAGGATCCTCAATTTTGGGTGTTAGAATCCCGGAGCCATTGATAGCGCCCATCGGGTGTTCTTTGGTTTTTGGTAATTTCCAGCGTGCTTTGGTCGGTTCCGCTGGACGTAAAGCCCGCTTCGGCGGGTTTTTGCGTTTAGCCTTCGTGGGCCATCTGATCGTGACTGGCGCACTTCTCGGAGCAGTACTCTTTTTCTTTTCGGGCCAGTTCCCGCCCCCGGCGGTAAAGAAGTGTGCTCTTCACCACTTCCTCAGGCTTAACTGGCTTACTGCAATAACCACATCTGATTTCCATCATCCCTCCCGAAATTAACCTTTAGGTGGCCGGTTGTTCATCAGCGCGGACAATGCCATCAACCGGATAGCATTCACCGTTAACCTGCTGCTCAACCGCTGCCGCTTCACACTGCTGCTGGTTGTCATACACACCCAGCACCACATCCTGAAAATCACCGTTGGTCATGCCAATCGTCAGCACTAAAGCGAATAACGTATTCATTGGTGAGCTCCATGATTAGCGAACGAGCCGTGATATTTATTTCTGAACTCAATACTCACCAGCTCAGCAAGCTCTAAATCCTTAAAGCTTCCAACCAGGCTTTGATAGCCATTTACACAGCCGGCCACGCGCCAGGACTGCTCTCGTTTACACCAGGTCACGCCCTTAATACCGCTGGTGTTATCGGATCGTAATGCCTGGTTCTGCCCATTCTCGGAAGGTGAAGCCAACCTGATATTTTCAAGACGGTTGTCAGCACGGTTACCGTTTTTATGATCCACAAACTGTGGCGGCCACTCTCCGTACGAATAAAACCATGCGAGTCGATGAGCCTGATAAGCGACCCCATCGATTTTTATCTCGATATAGCCCTTGTGTGTTAAGCGACCAGCTACAGAGCCGACTTCAAAGTTATTCACCTTTACCGCTCTGGTGAAATGCCCGGTAGCAGGGTTATAGCGAAGAACTGTTTTCAGTCTTGCCATAGAGATAGTGTTCATTTTCATGCGTGAACCGTCCCCGCTGGTACAAGGTTCGGCTCTATGCCACGAGAAGCATACGGGCGGCGAATGTGGCGCAGGTTTCCCTGCGGTTCATGCCAGTAAGTGCCATCGGTGTAGTTAAAAGAGACGAGCCAGGCTGCGCCGGTGCGCTGGTTGCGCATTCGAACTGCCTTCCCGCTGTTTGGTACTGCCTGATTGGTAGTTGCCATCTCATCCTCCCGGTCTTTCCCGGCGTCAGAACGTTTGTTTAACCTGACAACGCTGCGCGTGTTGTCGATGGGCTAACAATACAAATAACTTTTGTAATTGACAAGCAAAATGAAAATCTTTTTTTCAATTCAGGGCGGCAGAATGCAGCCATTCAGGTGACTGCATTGAAAATAAAGAAGAGATTATTACTTCTGGATGCTTTGAATGATGCTTAACACATCATCCTTGAGGAGGTCTAATTGCTGGAGAGTTGTCTTGGCGTGAACAATAAGGCGTAATTTTTCCGCCTCAGGCATTTGATTAAACAATGCAAGCAAAGCGGTTTCTTTCTCATCTAACTGCCGCGGGGCAGCGTCAGCGCTAAGGGCGTTATCGCCAGCTTCTGGAGGCATGAAAAACCAATGTTCCGGTTTGCCAGCAGCAGCAGCCAGGCGTTTCAGCCTTTCTCCTCTAGGAGCTGATTCACCTTTCGCCCATTGCTGGACCGCCTGGGGAGTTACCATCGCTCTCCTGGCAATATCTGACATGTTCCACCCGAACTCATCTCTTACGAGCTGGAGCCGGTAGGCAAACGCTTCATGGGGTGCTGTTTTCATGCCTTCCATTCTACAAGGTAGCCTTTCATTCCGCATTGCAAAGATAATTTTCAATCATCGTTGAAAAAATTATTTTCATATTGTAATCTTGGTTTTCAACAACCGAGGTCTTGATATGACGAAATCCATCAAACAACGAGTTTGCGCTGTAATGACCCAAACCGAAATAGCAAAAAAGCTTGGCACTACATCACAGGCAGTAAGCCTTTGGTTAAACCATGAGGTTCCTGCTCATCGTGTACTGCCGATCTGCAAATTGCTTGAGTGGGAAATTACGCCACATGAAATTCGCAGTGATATCTACCCCAACCCTACTGACGGCTTACCAAAACGGGAGCTTTAACAATGCAAACACTTACATATCAGCAGAGTAACCCGTTTTTGCAGGCAACGATGATAAATCGCTCTCAAGGCGCTTATGACTTGCCCGACCACAGTGATATCCGTGATGCCGTTCGCGCCTGGGCAGCGGTTGCCGGGCAGGATGTCGTTGCTGCTCACATCGTGGATCAGTGGCGCAGCGGCGGCGGGGAGGGTATCGAGTTTTCGGCAGATATCAGCCGCGCCCGGCAGAAGTTATTCCGCTGGCTCGATAACCGTTTCGATACCGACGACTGCCGGGAACGGGTTCGCCAGCTGACGCCAGCCATCTTGGCCGTTCTGCCACTGGAGCATCGCGGCGCGCTGGTGGGCTGCGACTGCAAGCTGACGCGGCTGGCACATGCCGAGAAGGAGGTTGCTGAGGCAAAACGCGCAGTGCTGCTGGACGCGCCCAGACACCAAAAGTTGAAAGAGGTCAGTGAGGGAATAGCTGCACTTTTCAGGCTTGAGCCGGATCTGGCCGGGCCACTGATGGCAATGGTAACGACAATGCTGGGGGGTGTATGACAGGTCTGAAAATGGTGAAAGCCGCGGTGCTCGAACACCAACGGCTTTCGGGTGCAAAAACTGAGCGTAATTGCGGAGAACAGTATGCCAAACATGGCTGAAGTTATCAATTTTCCGATGAGAACCGAGCAAACGGGAGGTCCTATGGCCGACCTGTCCAACGGGTACACCAGGATCGCCAACGAGATTCAGAAACTAAAGCCGCGCCTGCGCATGTCTGGGCGTGAATGGCAGTGCCTGGAAGCGGTCATCTGGCTGACCTACGGATGGAACAAGAAGCAGGACCGGGTTACGAATACCGTAATTTCTGGCCTGACCGGGCTGGCAGATACCCATGTTTCTGATGCGATAAGCTCTCTGGCTGAGCGTGGAATTATCTTCAGTAACAAGCAGGGCGTGATGAAAATTGTCGGTATAAATACTGACCTTTCTGCCTGGATTTTAGACAAGCCGAAAACGGGAAAACTCTTCCCGAAAACGGGAAAATCCTTCCCGAAATCGGGAAAAACCTTCCCGGAAACGGTAGCCACCCAAGACTATAACAATAACAATATTAAAAGATCTTCGTCAGAGAATTCTGGCGAATCCTCAGACGACCGCCTGAAGTCGTTTTTATCAGCTCATCCTGATGCTGTGATTTACACCCCCAATTTCACCAAGTGGGGTACGGCAGCAGACCAGCAATGCGCTGAGTGGATCCTCGCTCTGCTCGAAAAAGTTAAACCCTTCCCGAAGAAGCCCGTTCTGGCTGCCTGGGCTAACGATGTACGCCTGATGCGCGACCTGGACGGCCGTAGCCATCGCGAGATCTGCGAGCTCTTCCAGTGGGCCAGCAAAGATGCGTTCTGGCACACGAACATCCTTTCGCCTGCAAAACTCCGCGCCAAGTGGGACACGCTGAGCCTTCAGCGCGACGCTGCCACCCGCAAGCCCACCAGCGACGCACCGGCCAGTGACGAGCACTGGAACAGCCCTGAAGCCTGGAAGGATTTCATATGAACCACGAACTGTTTCATGCGGTACAGAGCCGCGACGGCGAAATGCTGGCGCGTATAGCGGGCGGCGGGCGCGAACAGCCCAAGGTTATTAACAGCGATGCTGAGCGCATGGTGGATCTCCTGTTCAGCCAGCTCAAGCAGGTTTTCCCGGCTTCCACGCAGACCAACCTGCGCAGCGAAGCGGATGAGCGTACGGCTAAACAGCAGTGGATCGCCACATTCGCCGAAAACGGTATCCGGAGCCGTGAGCAGCTGGTGGCCGGGATGCAGAAAGCGCGCGCCAGCGTTTCACCGTTCTGGCCGTCGCCGGGGCAGTTCGTCGCCTGGTGCCGTGAGGGTAAGGGTCTGCTCGGGGTGAGCCCGGCGGATCTCATGACCGAATTCTGGAAGTGGCGAAAGCTAGTTTTCAAATACCCTACCAGCGAGCAATACCCGTGGCCACAACCACTGCTGTATCACATTTGCCTGGAGCTGCGCCGCCGGGGCGTTGATCGCCAGATGAACGAGAAAGAGCTGCTCAGCGAAGCCGGGCACCTGCTGGCGCACTGGGAAAAGCGTGTTGCTGACGGCAAGCCGATCCCGCCGGTCCGCCGCGCGCTGGCGGCACCGAACCAAGACCGGGGGCCGACACCAGCAGAAATGCTGATGGCCGAGTACAAAAAACGCAAGGCCTCTGGCCAGGTTTAACAGGAGAACTCATGGAAACCGTAATCCAGGCACTGGAAAAAATGGGCCGGGCTTCATACCGCGAAGTGGCATCCCGGCTGGACATTGAGCCTGTGGAGGCTCTGAAAATGCTCCGCGAGCAGCGCGATCAAGGCCTTTGTGACTTTGCCGATGGTGGCTGGTTCCTTGGTCAGTTGAAAGACCAGCAACCAGCAGTCAGGCCAGCACCGGCAGCAAAACCGAAACCGTTACTGCAGGGCGAGGAGCCAGCGCCGATTGACCCGGCGGCTATTCAGCAGCTGCTTGAGCAGAATGGTGCGATGACCACCGTTGCGCTCGCCAAATCTGCCGGCCGGAACGCCCGTGGCATGACGTCGGTGATGGTCTCACTGGCGCGGCAGGGCATTATTGTGAAGAACGGGCAGGGCAAAGGCGTGACGTGGTCACTGCCGGTGATGCCTGTCGAACCTGTTCCAGCTCCTGAGGCACCGGCGGTACAGGACGCTGATAAACCCCTGGAGCAATTCGTCAGTGAGATCCCGGCATTCACCGAACGAGGCACCACAGGGCAGCAGATCCCGACAGTCCGTGTGATCTCCCGCGAGATTCGCCGTACTAGGAAAAAGCTGGAACATCTGACCAGGCTGCGCGATGCAGCACGTGTTTTCAGCCGCCATAAAGACCTCATTCAGCAACTGGTGGAGCAGGAGGCAGCCGATGGCCAGTAAATCACTCTGGGCAATAGTTGGTTACCTTCGCGAAAACCAGACCGTCACACCGCGTCAGGTGCAGGCCTTGCTGGGATGCGACTGCAAGAAGGCCCACAACCTGCTGCTGCACCTGATCCGCAGGTCGGTGGTTCTCCGCATTGGCGAGCCGCATCACCCGGTATTTACGCTGCAGCCTGGCGGAGAGTCGAACATCAAGCGGCCTAAACCAGCTGCGCCGTCGGTGGCCGACGTTTGCCGCCAGAACTGGCAGGGCTACGAAATTCATAAAATTTTTGGGAGTGCACGGGCATGAGTGAATCACTAAATAACAAAGAGCTGGTGGCCGTTGGCCATGAATTTGCAAAAGCACTGGGCAGCGACACGCCGATCATCGACATTGCGAAAATGATGTCTCGCCTGGCCGAACGTCTGGATTGTACCACAGCTGCGCTGCGCGAAACGGCCAAACAGCGTGATGCGCTTACGGCGGACAACGTAGCCCGCGCCGAAATCATCGGCCAGCTGGTCTGGCAGTACAGTGCCAGCGGCATTAAGCCGGTAGAGAAATCGCTGAACCCGGCCTCCGCGCTTCTGTTCGACGCACTGGAGGTGCTGCAGCAGCCAGCGACAGCTGCAGCGGTAAACGAGCTAAAAGCGCAGGGCGTTGAGACGGCAGCGGCAACCTACCACCCACTGGTTGTCACCGGCGGCAGCGATGATCCACAGGAAAACGGGCTGTGTATCCGCGAGGACATGCTGAGTATCGCCAGGAAGCTGCGTAACGGGGAGGCTGTATGAAAGAGCGCGGCATGATTTTTAACGCAGAGATGGTGCGCGCCATTCTCGACGGCCGGAAGACGCAGACGCGGCGGCCGGTTAAGTTCCCGCTAATCGATAAGAACATGGGCTGTGAGTTAGCAGGCAACGAATTGGCCGGTGAGCTGGCGGCGGGCAACTACTGGAATAGCCCGTTCGGTAAGCCAGGTGATCGCATCTGGGTGCGGGAGACGTTTCGCGTTATGGGCTGCGCCACTGACGTTGCCCGCCTGATGTACAAAGCTAGCGAGCGCAGCAGCTTTACGGAGTCTGCGCGCACCGTGCCGGTGTCATCATGCACCAAGCAGCCATCCCAGAAATGGACGCCCAGCATCCACATGCCGCGCTGGGCCAGCCGCATTCTGCTGGAGATCACCAATGTGCGGGTCGAGCGGTTGCAGGATATCAGCCACCAGGACGCAGTTGTGGAGGGTATGCCGCCCAGCCACCCGTCAATTGACGCGGTATCTAAGGGCCTCGGTTATCCAGATTTTCCGCGCTCGGCTTTTGCTCAGATCTGGCAGTCCATCTACGGCGCTGAGAGCTGGCAGGTTAATCCGTGGGTGTGGGTGATCGAGTTTAAACGGGTTGATGGGGGGCAGCGTGACCTTTCATGAACGCAAAGCCGCCCGAACGGCACACTATATGCGCTTTACCTTCCGCTGGAAACAGCGAGCGTGCAGCGCCTGTATGGGCACCGGGCGCTATGACCACAACGGCAGCCCACCATGCGGCGCTTGTGAAGGTACTGGGAAAGAGCGTTATAAAGCGCAGGAGGACAATCATGACTAAGTCAGGCATGAGCATTGAAGCAGCAAAAGCTGAACTACAGGCGGCCATGTCCGGGCCTGCTGGCAGGCATTGGAACTATGGCCCGGCCGTATCTGCGGTGCTGGAAGCGCTGGAGCAGGCAGAGCGGCGCGTCGCCGAACTGGAGGCGCACACGCTCAGCGTTAAACTTCCGCAGCCATTACAGGTAAGTCTCGATTTCTCCCTGATCCGTCGTGCGTTGTCCAACGTTGGCATTGCAGCACCGGAAACCGATGAGGATTTAGGTAGCACCCATATCCGCCAGATCCTGAAATTTGTTTCAGAGCAGGAGGCTACCTGAAGGACCTTCTCCTGCAATACGCCACCAGCCGCATCATCGAGCTGGAGCGCCTGCTGCTGGTGGACGTGACGGAAACAGTCTGACACGCTGAGGTTGGACTAGTTTACGCACAGGTTGAACGCGCCGGGGATCTCCCGGCGCACTAGAAGGGTCAGATTTTTGCCTGGTTAACACGCGCTGAAAGTTCACTATGGTTTTCTTTTCTCTCGCTGTAGCGATCGGCAAGATACTCTGTCTGGTTTTTTAAAATCAGTGTGATTTTGAAAAGCTCTTCGGTGACATCAACAATTCGGTCATACCATGGGGATGGCTTCATGCGCCCATCCTCATCAAACTCCTGCCAGGCCTTTGGGACTGATGACTGGTTAGGAATTGTGAACATACGCATCCAGCGACCAAGGATCCGCATCTGATTGACGGCATTAAATGACTGCGAACCTCCACACACTTGCATAATAGCAAGCGTTTTGCCCTGTGATGGCCTGACAGCGCCTTCACTTAATGGGATCCAATCAATCTGAGCTTTCATAATCGAACTCATTGCACCATGGCGTTCTGGTGAGCTCCAGACCATCCCGTCGCACCATCTGACCAGTTCACGCAGTTCCATCACCTTAGGGTGGGTCTCAGGAGCATCATCAGGAAGAGGCAGGCCTGACGGATTAAATATCTTCATTTCCGCGCCCATCTGCGTCAGAAGTCGGCCGGCTTCTTCAGCAGCAAAGCGGCTGTAGGAGCGCTGGCGTACCGAGCCGTATAAAACCAGTATGCGAGGTGCGTTCTGAGCCTGAAAATGCTCTGCGATGTGCCTGTCAAAATACGCGGGGTCGAGTGCAGGAAAATTCTCCACAGTACATTCCTCAGCTTTGAAGGTTGTTTAAATAATTACATATATGATTTATCATATGTGTAATTAAACGCTATCGGAGATAAAAATGCTACATCCAGTTCTGCTTTTCAAAACGCTTTCCGATGAAACAAGGCTGTCTATTGTGATGCTACTGAGGGAGTCGGGAGAGTTATGTGTATGTGACATCTGCGCAGCAATGGGTGAGTCGCAACCCAAGATTTCGCGGCATATGGCAATACTCAGGGAATATGGCCTTGTTTCTGACAGGAGGGAGGGGAAGTGGGTTCACTATCGCTTGTCTCCTCATATGCCAGCCTGGGCGGCGACCATTATTGATGACACCTGGAACTGCCTGCGGGATGAAACCCGCGACAGGTTAAAATCGGCAATACCAGGCACGTGTTAAGTAAATGGGATGCATGTAGCAAATCATATGTGATGGAGTAAGCGATGTTAGTGGCAGGTGTGATTTTTCTGTTTACGCTGGTTCTGGTGATCTGGCAGCCGAAAGGGTTGAGTATTGGATGGAGCGCCAGCATAGGTGCAGTTCTGGCGCTGGTCAGTGGTGTAATCCACATCAGCGATATCCCGGTAGTATGGAATATTGTGTGGAACGCAACAGCGACGTTTATTGCTGTGATTATCATCAGTCTCCTGCTGGATGAATCTGGCTTTTTCGAGTGGGCAGCCCTTCATGTATCCCGTTGGGGCAATGGAAGGGGACGACTGCTTTTTACGTACATTGTGCTTCTCGGTGCGGCTGTAGCTGCCCTGTTCGCTAACGACGGTGCTGCGCTGATCTTGACACCCATAGTTATCGCCATGTTGCTGGCGCTGGGATTCAGCAAGCAGGCAACGCTGGCATTTGTTATGGCTGCTGGCTTTATCGCTGATACTGCCAGCCTCCCGCTAATAGTCTCGAACCTGGTGAATATTGTCTCGGCAGACTTCTTTAAGATGGGATTTGCAGAATATGCCTCGGTTATGGTCCCGGTCGATATTGCCACCATTGTGGCAACGCTGGTCATGCTGCATCTCTTTTTTCGTAGGGACATCCCACCGGTATATGACCTGTCGAAACTACAGGAGCCAGTCCGCGCCATTAAAGATTTGGCGACATTCAGAACAGGCTGGATTGTGCTCCTGCTCCTTCTTGCCGGGTTTTTCGTGCTTGAACCTTTGGGGATCCCTGTCAGCGCAATCGCAGCAGCAGGTGCGTTAATTTTGTTCGCTGTGGCAAAAAAAGGACATGCGATTAATACCGGAAAAGTGTTGCGTGGAGCGCCCTGGCAAATCGTGATTTTCTCACTAGGAATGTACCTGGTGGTATACGGGTTGAGGAATGCAGGACTGACGGAATACCTGTCCGGTGTGCTGAATGTACTCGCTGAACAGGGCTTATGGGTTACTACATTGGGAACAGGTTTCATCACAGCATTCCTGTCATCCATAATGAACAATATGCCTACCGTACTCATTGGCGCGCTTTCAATTGATGGCAGTACGGCATCAGGTGTTATTAAAGAAGCAATGATTTACGCCAACATTATCGGATGCGATTTGGGGCCAAAAATTACCCCGATTGGTAGCCTGGCGACACTCCTCTGGCTCCATGTACTTGCACAGAAAAACATGACCGTTACATGGGGGTACTATTTCCGGACAGGCATCATCATGACTGTGCCGGTTCTGTTTGTGACGCTTGCAGCGCTGGCGTTACGTCTCTCTTTCACACTGTAGTGAGATACTGATATGAGCAATATTACCATTTATCATAATCCGGCCTGTGGCACCTCCCGTAATACGCTGGAGATGATCCGGAATAGCGGTGTTGAACCTACCGTTATTCTGTACCTTGAAACACCGCCGTCGCGTGAGGAGTTACTGAAGCTCATTTCGGATATGGGCATAACTGTGAGGGATCTTATTCGAAAAAATGTAGAACCTTATGAAGATCTCGGCCTTGCAGAAGACAGGTTCACTGACAGCCAGCTGGTTGAGTTCATGCTACAGAGTCCGATCCTGATTAATCGCCCGATTGTAGTCACGCCCCTGGGAACCCGCCTTTGCCGCCCGTCGGAAATGGTGCTGGATATACTGCCTGAACAACAGAAAGGATCGTTCATTAAAGAAGATGGTGAGAAGGTGGTTGATGAATCCGGTCATCGTGTGAAGTGATAAAATTTATGCAGATCCGGCATCCTTCTTATGCTGCTGCTGACCTAACTGAAAGCAAGCCACACACGTTGTGGCTTTTTTATTCAATAGGTTACAGAGGGAATAGGAAGTCGTCACATGGCTCTTAAAACGTTTAACAAGTTGATCATTAACATCATTGCGTGTACTGTTTATTTATACAGTATTCGATGTGTGGTTGAAGCACTCCAGTAGAGTTTTTATTTTTCTTCCGGCGAACCTATTAGGAAATTTGCGTGATTTGATATTTTGGTTCTATGAGGACGATTTCTCCCCGCCGGGAGGACGTATTTGTTGATAGCAAAGAAGGGGGTTTTTGTGGCTGAGATGTGTCCTGATGGGGGGAGTATTTATACCGGGTGGTCCGGTCCGATGGTACAGCGGTATGCTCGTTTCATCTCAGACCCGGGGATCGCGTACTACTCTCCAACAATGGCTCAGCGGTTGGCCATAAACATCTCCTTGCGGATGAACGCGTGACATCGCGAGAAGTGCTTATCGAGATCGTGAGAGAGTTATCAGCCTGCAATTGACCTTTTTAGTGCCTGAATAGCATAATGATATACCGGCCTGAACAACCGGTAACCTGACCACGATGCGCCACGGAGAACACCATGGCGCAGCAGTTACAACTCATCAAGCAGTCCTCAGGAATCCTGATCCCCGCTACGCCGGAGACCAGCGATTTTCTGCAATCAAAATGTAAGCTGGGCGCAGTACTCGAAGCGGACTTCCGCCAGCTGCGTAACCCGGCCTTCCACCGTAAATTTTTCGCTTTGCTTAATCTCGGCTTCGAATACTGGGAGCCTACCGGCGGCGCGATCTCCTCGAACGAGCGTAGGCTGGTTACCGGCTACGCAAAATTCCTGTCCACGTTCGGTGGTAGCGAAGGCGCGCTACTGGACGCCGCTGAGCAGTATCTGGCGCGCATCGCTGATAAGCGCACCGGTAGTATCAGCCTCTGCAAATCGTTTGACGCCTACCGCGCCTGGGTGATCGTGGAAGCTGGCCACTATGACGCTATCCAGCTGCCTGACGGCACCCTCCGCAAACACCCCAGAAGTATCGCGTTCGCCAGTATGGACGAGCTGGAGTTTCAGCAGCTCTACAAAGCCGCGCTCGATGTTCTGTGGCGCTGGATATTATCCAGATCATTCAAGAACCAGCGTGAGGCTGAGAACGCCGCCGCGCAGCTGATGAGTTTCGCGGGGGGATGATGAGAACAGTCTACCGAAACAGAAAGTGGCTGGCCGCCGTCGGCCAGATTGAGCAATGCGTACTTTGCGGCGCATGGGGTACGCAGGTCGCTCACAGAAACGAGGGCAAAGGCACCGGTATGAAAGTCGACGACTGCGCCTGCGCCGCGCTCTGTGTGCATTGCCATCATGAGATCGATAACGGAAACCGCCTGTCGCGCGAGGAGCGTCGCCAGTTAATGGATCGCGCCATTGTGCTGACCCTCATTCAGATTGCCCGCCGTGGGCTGGTGGTGCCAGCGTGAAAGTGAACAACAACTCAATTAGAGGATCAGGGCATGATTAATCCGTCAGAAGTGGGTAAGGCCGGAGAGATGGTGCGCCTGCGCACTCTCGAAAGTGTGTGGATACAGGGCAAGCTGCGCATGTGGGGCCGCTGGTCTTACATAGGAGGCGGTAGCAGCGGGAATATGTTTAACCAATTGCTCGCCTCGAAGAAAATCACCAAATCCGCCATCAATGAAGCTTTACGCCGAATGAAGAGGCAGGGCATTACCAGGCAAGAGCTCGCTGCATTTTTAGAAGAAATTCTCCGGAGTAAAAATAAAAGTCATCTGGCGTTTTGCTCAGATTCAGAAGCGTCAGTTATTGATGGGGTAATAGCCAGAATACTGAAACAGGATGCAGGCTTACTTTATGTACTGCGCCAGCGCTATACGGGCTCGGGAAAGAGTAAGAGGCGCATGGCTGAGGAGCTCCAGGAAAAGCACCCTGAATGGTGTTTCATGACATGCCGCCGCCGTATTGATACGTGGTTAAGTCTCATCGAGGCCATGCTCTATGCTCCAATGTGTGATGCATTTAACGTAAACAGTGAAAGATTTTCGTTGCGAGATGAACCAGAAAGTGATTGAATTGTGATAGGCTCGGGACGTTAAAGCGAACTGAGCAATGCAAAGTTGTTGAAGCCCGCTATTGTGCGGGTTTTTTCTTGAGTATTAAAAAATGCTCTTGAGAGAAACATCTGTAGTGTTTTGTTTTTATGAAATGTAGACGTTAGCAGCGTTGGGACCACGAAGGCCGTTGATTCTACAGAATTCAACTCTTAAGCCAGGGATAAAAACTTCTGACTCGCGGAGTGCCAGAGCAGAGATATGAACCTGAACATCTTTACGACCATCAGAAGGAGTAATGAGGCCTTTCCCATTTTTATGGTCAAAATATTTGACAATGCCTGTCATTTTTAAAGACAAATAATAACCTTAGTATTGTGAAAACAGCATCATCATACGCAGTAATTATTAGATAGCCAGTTTATTTTTGTATAGTTTAACTTTACACAATTAAAAAATGAAAATTTGCTTAATTCGGGTATGTATGCATTAATGATGTTGTCGGTTTGAAATACAGACCGCTTGCAAAACATTTTACTAAAGCAATCCTCATCACCAGGCGCTATCGCTGATACCCTTTTTTTGAGTGTAATCGTTCAATGCCAAGCGTTTTCTGTAAAACAGACCATATTGCCGAGAGGCTTAAAAAAGGTAAGCAAAATGTCTGCAAAAATGATTGGGTTAGTTAAATGGTTTAACGGTGATAAAGGCTTTGGTTTTATCTCGCCAATCGATGGCAGTAAAGATGTTTTCGTACATTTTTCTGCGCTCAGCGGAGATAATTTTAAAACATTATTTGAAGGCCAAAAGTTTGAGTTCTCGATTGAAAGTGGAGCTAAAGGCCCGGCAGCTGCTAATGTTGTTCTGCGTGACTAAGTAACTTTTTATGCCCTTTGGCTATACAGTTACGAAGCTTGTACATGCTGAGAAGTTAGCCATACAGAGTACGCTAAAACATAAGCGGATAGTGAATCTCAGCTGTACGATCTTCACAACAGGCCAGCATAGCTTTAGCTAAATTTTAAGTTGAGGGTGCTGTCCGTTGTGGTGAAGTGCGGGACTGCTGCACAAACGGTCTGTAGAGCAGAAGCTAACTGCTCGTAAAAAAACAAAGTGCGTAAGGGGTTCGGCCGCCTCCAGAAGCACCACATTTTTTATTAATAAATAACCCGCCAAAGTGCGGGTTTTTCTTTATTTCTTATGTGATTGTCAAAAAATTTCTATGGCTGATTTATCAAATATTCTTTAACAATGCATTTATTTATCAGGCTATTGTGGCAGGGAGGAAGAAAATAATGTGCTGCAATGCGGACAGATGAGTTTCACCCCTTTTTGGACTCGGGTAAAGCTATGTTCTGACAATTGAGAGCAATTTGGGCAAGGACATTTTACGAGGTAGTTTCGGCGGGTTTTAGAATTTTTGCGTTCAGACATAAATTTTTCCTGTTTCAAAGAATGACAACAATACGCGATCTTGAACAAAATAGCCCTAATTGATTAAATAAATTTCTCGCAAGAGATTTATAAAATTGACTGCATACATATTTACTCCTAAAGTTGTATGCATGGTGAATCCCCCTAAGCGGTGGGGCAAAATGGCATTGAGACTCCCTTATCAACTGGGTGTCGTGATATGTTGAAGCTGCGAGTCAGGGTAAGTCAGCCAAAGGCTCACCGGGAGGCACCCGGCACCATTGCCCGCCCCCTGATTTTCTCAGGGGGCTTTTTACGCCGATATTGACATTATTATATGTTGAGATTTATTCTCACTTATCCACTTATAGTGGATTATATAATAATACCGTTGAGCCTTTGGGCTTGAAATGAGACATTATTTTTAACCTGGACCAGTGGACTTCTGCTGGTCTTTTTTTTCACTATAAGTTTCACGGGAAAGGATATGGTTTTCGTACGAGTCTTGTTCGGATTGCTAATCCAAGATTGCGGATCTTATACTTCTGTGCTTTCGGGTTTGACCCGGTGATGTCCCTTTTCACCGAGGGGCACCTGAACCACAAGCCAAAATGAATCATTCACAAGCCTGCAATGCAGGCTTTTTTTTATCCATTTTCCCCTGCACCACTTCCCCTAAGCGGAGGTGAGAGACATGTCCCATATGAGCAAACTCGTAACCGGTGTCGCGCTCGGCACTTCCGGCGGCACCATCCTGAACGGTGTTTTGACAAAACTGAGTCCTGATGAATGGAGTGCCGTCGGTGTGCTGGCTGGTATCGCGGGCATTGTCATCACCGGGCTTATTAACTGGTACTTCAAACGAAAGGTCGCCAATGCCCAGGTACGGGCGCTGGAGAAATACGGCCCGACGGTAAAAGTTGGAGATAAATGATATGCCGATGACCAGCAGTCTGCGCAATAAACTCATCGCTGCTGCGGGCGGCGGCGCGATGCTCATAGCCACTATTTTTCTTGGTGGTCATGACGGGGTGGAAGGGCGAAAATATGTACCCTACAAAGATGTGGCGGGTGTCTGGAGTGTGTGTGACGGTCACACCGGGCGCGACATCGTCCGGCACAAAACCTATACCGACCGGGAATGTGATGCCCTGCTGTGGAAAGATCTGCAACCGGCAAAGCGCACCGTTGACCAGTTGGTAAAGGTGCCGGTGGGCGAGTATCAGCGCGCCGCGCTCTACAGCTTCGTTTTTAATGTCGGCTCTGATGCGTTTTCTAAATCCACCCTGCTGCGGAAACTCAATAAAGGCGACCATGCCGGTGCATGCGAAGAGATGCGCCGCTGGGTTTATGCTGGTGGCATGAAATGGAAGGGACTGCAGAACCGGCGCGAGATGGAACGCTCTATGTGCCTGGCGGAAGGTAAAAATGACCTTTAAAGCAAAACTTATCGGTGCGCTGGTTATCACTGGACTGCTGGTGGCGCTCGGCTGGGCGGTCAATCACTACCGTGATAACGCCATCACCTATAAAGAGCAGCGCGATAAAGCAAAAGGCGACCTGCAACTGGCGAACGATACCATCAATGATATGAAGGTGCGCCAGCGAGACGTCGCAGCACTCGATGCGAAATACTACGGAGAACTGGCAGATGCCAAAGCGACTATTGACCAGCTTGAACGTGATGTTGCTGCTGGCCGTAAGCGGTTGCAGCTTAATGCCACCTGCAGAGCGAACGGAGCGCCCGGCACCACCAGCGTGGATTATGGCACCAGCGCCCGACTTACTGACGCCGCTGAACGGGATTATTTCACCCTCAGAGAGCGAATCGAAACCATCACAAAGCAACTGACCGGGTTGCAGCAGTATGTGCGGGAACAGTGCCTGAGATAAGTGAAACTTTCTAACTAATGGCGTAGAGCTAAGAAGCATTCTGTTTTCAAATACAGAATAAACTTTGGAATCTTGAACTGCGTTCAAAAATCTTAAATATCCTTCTTGTAAAATATGGCTGCGCATTAGCGTGATCACACATTGCAATGAGGAAATCATGAAAGACGGGATTTACTATGTGGTTTTTAGTAGTAACCAACAAGACTTTGGGAACGGTACTGTTGTTGTTAAAAATGATGTGATTAATGGCGGAGACTTTGGTTTTACCTATCAAGGTCATGCAGAAGGAAATAAGCTGCATCTTCATGTTTACCAACATGATTCAAGAGTTACATCAGTATTTCAGGGAGTAGATAACTTTAACCTTGATCTTTCTTTGAGTGACAGCAACGAAGGATATCTGATGCAAGGCAGTGTGGCGGGTATGCCATCGGCGCAAATTGCTATCAGCGCAAAGTTTATTGGTAAGTTAATTTAAATGCATAAGGTTAGTTGCCTTAATACGTAATAACATAACCAGCTTTTTTACTTAGCCTCGCACACGCGGGGCTTTTTTATGCCCATTCCAATACCTAGCGCTGGTGGGCGTCGTAATGGCTTTAATAACAGGTTTACCTTATGGCAGAAGCAACAGAACGTCGGCCATACCCTCCGCTTAATTTTGTTAACCCTCCAGATTTACGCCCATACATCGGCATCATTCCTGCGAATGAAGTGTATACCTGGGTAAACGAGAATGTATTGATGGAAAGCGGCAAACTCCACAACCCGGATCATTTCCATCTGAATACTGCTGATATTACCTTCATGTGGGCGTCGAACGCATTCGACAAAAAGGGGCGCATCGTCCTTGGTCAATGCGAAGAGGTCATGATGCGCGCAGGCGGCTGGCAAAAGGCCCGCATGGAGCAGCAGATGCATGAATGGTTCGGGCGTATACCAAAGTTCATCATTACGCTGGCCGCTGACTATTGCTCCCAGTGTAGTGACCTTGAATTCTGCGCGCTGGTGGAGCATGAGCTTTATCACATTGCCCAGACTACTGATGAATTTGGCGCGCCTAAGTTTAATCGCGAGACGGGATTGCCGGTGCTGAAGCTGCGCGGGCACGATGTGGAAGAGTTTGTCGGCGTTGTCCGGCGTTATGGTGCGAGCCGCGACGTGCAGGAACTGGTGGATGCCGCAAACAGGCCTGCTGAGGTGGGTCACCTTGATATCGCCAGGGCGTGTGGAACGTGCATGTTAAAGCTGGCTTAATTATTGGACTGTACTGGACGGATGGTGAAACATGGCTGCGTTAAAACCAGAAGTAAAAGCCTACATCATTCAGATGATTGCGTGCTTCGATACTCCCTCTCAGGTGGTCGAGGCTGTCCAGAAAGATTTTGGCATCACTATCACCCGGCAGCAGGTCGAGACCCACGACCCGACGAAGGTCAGCGGAAAGACGCTGGCCAAAAAGTGGGTCACTCTTTTCAACGCCACGCGCGAGCGATTCCTGAACGAAATATCCGATATCCCAATCGCTAATAAGGCCTATCGGCTGCGCGTCCTGCACCGAATGTCGACGACAGCTGAAAACATGAAAAATATCGGCATGACCGCGCAGTTGCTGGAGCAGGCGGCTAAAGAAGTTGGCGAGGCGTATACCAATAAACATAAGCTGGAGCACTCCGGGCCGAACGGCGGCGTTATTCAGTCAGTCACTATGAGTAAAGAAGATTACCAGGCTGCCCGGCGGGAGATGATGGAGGATGACGACTGCTGAGCAAAAAACGTTAGCGCGCCGTATCGAATGTGAGGAAGAGGGGCTGTACTTTGCACGTTACTTCTTTAAACAGCGCACCGGCGGCAAAATGATCGTCGCGCCACACCATGAAGTCATACAGCGGACACTGGACCGGGTAATAAGCGGCGAGATAACCCGACTGATTATCAATGTGCCTCCCGGCTACACTAAAACTGAACTGGCAACCATCAACATGATGGGCCGGGGGCTGTCCCTGAACCAGCGCGCACGCTTTATGCACCTCTCTTATTCCCATAATCTCGCGTTGCTTAACTCCTCGACCGCGCGTGGGATGATTAAATCAAAAGCGTATCAGGCTATGTGGCCGATGGAACTGCGCGACGACGCAGACAGTAAGGCGATGTGGTGGAATGAGTTCGGCGGTGGCGTCTATGCATCCTCCGCCGCTGGTCAGGTAACGGGTTTTCGTGCCGGGCACATGGAGCCGGGCTGGCAGGGTGCGCTGATTATCGATGACCCGGTAAAACCAGATGATGCATACAGTGAGACGGTTCGCGATGGGGTAAACAATCGCTTTAACGAGACAATCAAATCCCGTCTGGCGATTGAGACGACGCCGATGATCGTCATCATGCAGCGTATTCATTATCACGATCTGAGCGGCTACCTGCTGCGTGGCGGTTCCGGCGAAAAGTGGCACCACCTGAATCTGCCGGTGATTATTGATAACAGCCAGGCATATTCAGCCCAGTATCCCGAAAATACCCACGCGATCCCGATTGATCACGGCTTGCCCGATGGCTGGCTCTGGCCTTTCAAGCATAATGACAGCCACCGCGTTTCTCTGTTCTCGCACAGGCGCACCGCTGAGGCGCAGTACATGCAGAAGCCGCGGCGATTTAACGCCGAGGGGGCGCTGTGGACTGAAGTGATGATAAGCGCCGCGCATGATCTGGAGATTCATGCCGACAAAGTACGCACGGTAATCGCTATTGACCCGCAGGCAACGAACAGCGAGGAGAGCGATGAATCGGGCATTGTGGCCGCGAGTGCCTACGGCGCTGGTGATAAGAAGCGGTTCTCGGTCGATGGTGACTACAGCGGTAAATATTCCCCGGCTGGCTGGGCCAAAAAGGCCATGTGGGCTTACGAAGAGCACGAAGCCGACGCGATCGTTATCGAAACGAACCAAGGCGGTGATATGGCGGAGGACACTCTGCGTAACGCCGGGTTCAAAGGCCGCATTATCCGTGTACATGCCAGTAAGGGTAAGTATGCCCGCGCTGAGCCAATATCTGCGCTATATGAACAGGGCCGGGTCGCGCACAACGGCAACCTCTACGTGCTGGAGAATCAGCTGATGGAATATGTGCCAGCGACCGCCAAAAAATCGCCGGATCGGCTTGATGCAATGGTTTACGCACTTACTGAACTCGGCGGCGTACAGCCGATGGGGATGATGATTCCCAAGAGATTGCGCGGATAATTTGAGCCTTTTGAAATTAATTATTCGTTACCAATGTGGTAACGTTGTCCTTCTTGATAAGGAGGATACTATGAATGACTTCTCACCTCTTAATACGTGGTTAAGAGTATCAACATGGGATTCAGGTCATCCTAAAGATGACGAGCGATTCTATAAGGCGGTAAAGCAAGTCATTGTAAAAAATGATAATAGAACAATCTCGCAAGAAGATGTCTATCGGTACATCATCGATTTCAACGCTGATAATAAAAATTCTGCCAGAGTTGAGAAGCTAGCAGAACAATACTCAGAAAGGTTTGCTGTCGTTATCGACTTTCTTTATGAAAACAATATCAAACTCTGAATTATGGTAGTTATTGAAAGGTCGCTCCGGCGGCCTTTTTTTATTTCCCGCAACCGCCAAACGGACCCCAGCATGAAAAATAACCTCCAACTGGCCGTCAACCATGCGTTGAACGATGTCAGGCTTGCGCGCGCCCGTATGCTGGCGGCTAACCCGACAATGGGACTGGATACAAAACGCAGCACAGCGTGGTGCGAGTACGGCTTCAAAGAGGATCTGACCTTTGATGACCTCTACCGTCTCTACCGACGCGGCGGGATCGCTCACGGCGCGGTGCGTAAAATTATCGGTACCTGTTGGCTCAGCAACCCGGAGATCATCGAGGGCGAAAAGGCTGATGAAACCCGCAAGGTAACCGCCTGGGAGCGCAAGGTAAAAGCTGTTTTTACTCATCGTTTCTGGCGCGCTTTTGCTGATGCTGACCTGCGGCGGCTGGTGGGCCGGTATTCCGGCATCCTGTTGCATATTCGCGACAATCAGGACTGGAACCGGCCCGCTACCAGGGGTAAGGGGCTGGAAAAGGTTACTGTTGCCTGGGCGGGCGCGCTGGTCCCTTCTGCGTGGGACACCGGCCTGAACTCGCGCACCTACGGGCAGCCGAAGATGTGGCAGTATGTCGAGCGGCTGGCGAACGGCACTACCCGGCGCGTGGATGTTCACCCTGATCGCGTGTTCATCCTGGGAGATTACTCGAGTGATGCCATCGGCTTTCTGGAGGCAGCCTATAACGCTTTCGTTAGTCTTGAGAAAGTGGAGGGCGGCAGCGGTGAATCTTTCCTGAAGAACGCCGCGCGCCAGCTCAACGTGAACTTTGAAAAGGAAATCGACTTCAATAACCTCGCTTCGCTGTATGGCGTGAGCATCGATGAGTTGCAGGAGAAATTTAATGAGGTGGCCGGGGAGGTAAACCGCGGCAATGATGTCTTGATGACCACTCAGGGTGCAACGGTGACGCCGCTGGTGACCTCCGTCGCTGACCCCGGGCCAACCTACAACGTAAACCTGCAGACGGCTGGCGCAGCGCTGGACATCCCGACCAAAATCCTCGTTGGTATGCAGACGGGCGAGCGGGCCAGCACTGAGGACCAGCGCTATTTCAATGCGCGCTGTCAGTCCCGGCGCGGCGATCTGTCTTTCGACATAGAAGATTTTTGCGACAAGCTGGTGGCGCTGGGCATCCTCGACGCGGTGCCTCAGAAAACGGTTATCTGGGATGACCTGAATGCCAGCACCGACGCTGAGAAACTGGCATCGGCCAAACTCATGGCCGATATCAACAGCGCTTCCATTGCCACTGGCGAGCAGCCATTTACCGGCGAAGAAATCCGCGTGGCCGCCGGGTATGAGGGGTCGCCTGAGCCACTGGGGGAGAACGATGAAGAAGATGAAAACGAAACCTCCGATTCTGCCGGGAAATCTTAACGATCCCACTGGCGCTGACCGGCTCGAACGCGGCGCGATTAATGAGTTTGGCAGACGGATAAAACGCATCGCAAAAGCTTATCAGGACATTCTCGACCGTATACCCGCATCACCCGCTGTAAACCTTCGCTACACCTTCGACCTTGATACTTCACTTCTGTCCATGCTGCTGGAGAATGCCTCCGCTCTGGTGGACGAGATCCTGTATGGTGGCAACGAGACGTACTTCTGGTTCTGGCGCGATTACGTTAATCAGGCGTACCAGCGCGGCACGGCGCAGGAGTTCGCCAGTCTGTCGCAGCAGTCAGCGGTGTACGCCGCCGGGCGGGAAAGCCTTCAGCAACTGTTGCTGAGCGAGCCGTACCAGCGCCGCCTGCTGCTGGTACGCACCCGCGTATTTGAGGAGATGAAAAACCTCAGTGCGCGGACGAAGTCGGACATGGCGCGGATCCTCACCGATGGCATGGGCCGCGGGCAAAATCCCCGTGATATCGCTAAGCGGTTAACTGAGCAGACCGGGATTGAAATCAGCCGTGCGAAGCGTATTGCCCGCACGGAAATACCTACGGCGCTGCGCCGCGCCCGGTGGGATGAAACGGATGAGGCAGAAGCGCAGTACGGGATCATGACGCGACAAATGCACCTTTCAGCGTTCAGCCCGACAACGCGGCGCAGGCATGCGCTACGGCACGCCCATCTTTACACCACTGAAGAGGTTCGCGACTGGTACAGCGTTGACGGCAACGCGATCAACTGTAAATGCACGCAGGTTGCCGTGCTGGTGGATGCCAGTGGTCAGCCGCTTAACCCCAATATTGTTGATATGGCGAAAAAGCGCCTGGAGAAAGCGCAGAAAGCCGGACTCATCGCCAACCATTGCGACTGCAGCCACCACCGGGCCGCTTAAGCGAGAAACCATTATGCCAATGCAAGTAAACGTCACCACGCGGGTGAACAGTCAGTCCATTCGCCGGGAAGTGTATAACGGTCGCGATCACATCGTTATCCCCAGTTATACGCTGCCCGCCAATGTCATCATGAATAACGAGCTTTATCCGGCCTCAGAAATTGATGCTCACTATCGAGGCCTTGAGGGGACTCTGGCTCCGCTAGGGCACCCCACGGTTAACGGGCAGTTTGTCTCTGCGTTTTCGCCGGAAGGCCTCAACGTCGGGTATGCCGGGGCATGGAACCGCAACGTCAAAAAGTCCGGCAACCGTGTTTACCTGGAAAAATGGGTCGATGTACTGAAGGCAAACGAAAGCGAGAACGGACGGGAGCTGATCCAGCGTGTCGAAGCTATTGAGCGCGGCGAGGACGTCCCTCCCATCCACACCAGCGTTGCCGTATTCCGGGAACAGATTGAGGCTTCCGAAGAACAGAAAGCGCAGGGCGCGCAGTGGGTCGTGAAAATTCATGCGATGGATCATGACGCGATCCTTCTGCATGAAGTCGGTGCGGCCACACCGGAACAGGGTGTGGGACTGATGGTGAATGCTGACCTCGCCACACCGCTGGCAGCCAATTCCGGCGCGCTGGTGGGCGAATCCTATCGCGAGCGTGAGCAGCGCCTTGATCGGGCTGCAAAAGCAAATTTTGCACCCGGTGAAAATGAATATGCCTGGGTGGCAGATTTTACTGACTCGCAGGTTGTGATCATCCGCAACGGCGGTAATGCCCAAATCTACGGATACACCTCAGAGGGCGGAAAAATCACCTTCGACGACACCGGAACGCCGGTTGCTCGTCAGGAGTCCTGGGTATCTGTCGCTGCCAATAAATTCAAATCTCTTTTCTTACCGCAGGAAAAGCCTGCAACTAACCATCAAACGGAGGGCGACATGCCTTTAACCAAAGAAGAAATGGAACAGATCGGCACCATGATCGGTGAAGCTGTGTCCACCAACACCAGTAAGGCTATTGAACCTCTTCAGCAGCAAATCACAGCCTTGCAGGCCAACCACCTGCAGCTCGCCGAGACGCTGACCGCCAACACGCGTGCTGAAGAAAAAACCAAACGCGATGCAGTGGCCAAAGTTCATGGCGAACTCGTCGCAAACGCGCTTTCCGGTGAAGCGCTGGATGTGATGTTTAAAACTCTGGGCGAAGCCGCGCCGCTGGGCACCAATTCTGCACAGGGGCAGAAAGAAACCGGCGCTCCTGATCCGGCTTCTTACTTCCCGGCTTAACTAACCGAAACCAACTTTAAAGGAGACCGCGAATGGCATCCCGCTATCGTCGCGTAAATATCGACGGGCAGTCGCTCTATAAGACTGAAACCCGCACCACCGCTGCTGACCTGTTGCCGGGCACTGCGGCGATCATCAATGGCGAAAATGCGTTTGCGCAGGCTACCGCGCTGAACGGACGCCTCTATATTATCGACTGCGCCTACCATCAGGGCCTGGGCATTCGTGACGCCGTCCCGGAAGGCGATTCCGCTGTGGGCAACTACGTCGAAGAGGGACGCGAACTGGCGCTGCTGTGCGTACCGGGCGCGTACAAAAAAGACAGCCCGATTAAGCTCGGCGCGAATGGTCAGTTCACCCTGGCGACTGATGACACTGATGCGGTGATCGGCTACAGCCAGGACGAAGCTACCATCGCGGCAGGCGCTACTGATTTCATCCGCGTTCGTATGCGTGTCGGCACTGTCGCCGCAACTGCTGGCGCATAACTTAAGGATAAAAGCACATGTATTTTTCCCGTGAAACCCTGGCGACTAACCGTCGCCTGCATCAGCACTGGAACTCCCTCTGGGCCCAGCGCAATATCTGGGACACCTCCCACCGGCTCATGGTCAATCAGTACCGTGGCGTGATGGATGCCGAAACGCTGGCAGCTAATGCCCTGGCAGGTGATGGCCTGGGGCGTGAGTTCTGGGCTGAAATCGATCGCCAGGTTATCCAGTTGCGTGATCAGCAAGTTGGCATGGAGATCGTCAACGACCTGATGAGCGTTATGCAGGTACTGAATATCGGCAAAACAGCCAAGCTGTATAGCGTCGTTGGTGATATTGCTGATGACGTGCAGGTCAGCCTGGATGGTCAGCCGCCATACTCCTTCGATCACACCGAATACGACAGTGACGGTGATCCGGTACCCGTATTCACTGCCGGTTATGGCGTTAACTGGCGTTTGGCCGCAGGTCTGAACACGGTGGGCATCGATATCGTCCTGGACTCTCAGGCGGCAAAAATGCGCAAGTTCCACAAACGCCGCGTTAAAGCTTATCTGGACGGTAACGAGACTATTAAAGTTCAGAACTACCCGTCTCAGGGCCTGCGTAATCACCGTAACACGACGAAGATTAACCTTGGGTCTGGCGCTGGTGGTGCAAATATTGATCTGACCAAAGCCAGTCCTGCGCAGGCGCTGGAATTCTTCGGTCCGACGGGTCCATTTGGGCTGACTGCTCAGGCGAACCAGGTTACCGCTTATGATGTCCTGTGGCTGAGCTCCGAAATCATGGCTAACCTGTCGAAGCCGTATACCATTGAGGTCGGCAACGGCTCCAATGCCATCGTTAGTGGTACCGTTCTGGATGCCATCCGTAAATTCATGCCGGTGAACGATATTCGCATGACTTACGCGCTTAAGGGTAACGAGTTCCTTGCCTATGAGCGTCGTCAGGATGTGGTTGCTCCGCTGGTTGGGATGGCTGTTGGCGTCATTCCGCTGCCACGTCCGCTGCCGCAGAGCAATTACAATTTCCAGATCATGTCTGCTGAAGGCCTGCAGATTAAACGTGACGATGAAGGCCATTCCGGCGTGTTGTACGGCGCTGACCTGGGCTAAGGAGATACGATGGCTAAGTACGAAGTTATCCGCCCCTGGCACGGCGTTGCAATCGGTGATGTGGTTGAGTTTGAAAATCTTCATCCCGCCCTTAAACCTAACGTTCGCCTGATGCGTGGCGCAGCAGCCGGAGAGCTTAACGTGGCAACGCCGGGGGCCGGGACCGATGCGAAGAACCGAAAAGAGGTCATCGCTGCACGCCTTAAAGAGCTTGGTATTGAGTTCAAAGGCAACCTGGGAGCCGAAAAGCTTTCAGAGCTGCTGCCGGAGGGCGAGCTCGAGAAGCTCTTCCCTGTTGAATAACCGCCGCGAAAGCGGTTTTTTTATGCCCCGTTCTGGCGGGGCGACTCATTTCAGGAGTCTGTCATGGTCTCACAGGAGCAGGCGCAGCAATACCTGACCGGGCAGGGGATCGCCTTACCCGACTTTGTGCTGGCGGCGCTGATTGACCAGTCCAATGGCATTGAAGAATGCCTGGCGCTTCATTATCCGGCATCGACAGCGCTGCTTATCCAGCTTTACCTGCTGGCGCTGATGGGGCTCGGGCAGGGTGATAAATACCTTTCAAGCCAGACCGCACCAAACGGCGCTTCGCGTTCATTCCGGTACCAGTCGTTTTCTGACCGCTGGAAAGGGGCTCTGAGCCTGCTGCGCGGGCTGGACAAACACGGCTGCGCCACGGCGCTTATTCCCCCTGATCCGACAGCTGCGCCAGCATTTGCGGGCATCTGGATCGGGAAAGGGGGCTGCATGTCTGACGGGGGCCGGTAATGGCATGGATATCTGTTAAGCATCGCCTGCCTGAACCATTCATTAAGGTATGGGTGATGACCGACACAGGCAGGCGCGTAACCGGTTATGTAAAAAGCAATGGCGAGTGGCATCTATTTTGCCCGATGGTTGTTGCCTCGAAACCGGAAGTGATCCGCTGGGAGGAACCATGAGCGCCACGGCGAACTGGGTTTATACCAATCTTGCCACCATCTACCCGCGCACCTATGACGACTGGAAAGGTACCTGGCTTACCGGCACGCCGTATCTTATCGACTGCACCTGGGAGATTAACCAGGAAGAGGCGATTGATGATGCCGGTACCGAGTTCACCACCAATCTGATTATCTCAACTGAACTGAAGCACAATGGCTCTGACATGCGTAAACCGCTGCGCAATGATTATGTTGCGGTGGGTGATACGACTGCGCAACTTGATCCTGTGATAGCGAACGGCGATGTTATTCGGGCGGTCAAAATGTGGGATATGTCCTTCTTCGAAGAAGAACCCGACTACAAAATCCTGACATCCAGCCGTAATACGCTCGGGGCCTGATTTTACTGGAGGGCCATATGCCGGTTAAAGGCATCAAAAGTGTTCAGATAACCACAAAGAAGCTGCTCGGACAGATAGCCGGACCGGTGACTGAACGGGTCATCACCGAAGTGATGATCGTCGGCGCAGGTTATGCGGCGCAGATCACGCCCATCCACACTTCTGCACTCGTTAACAGCCAGTTCAGGGAGTTGAGACCGATGCCGGAAGGCATGATGGGGCGTGTGGGCTACACAGTCAGCTATGCCAGCCGGGTTAACGCGGCGGAAGGTACCCTGAAAGGGAAGCCTCGCCCGGATGGCAGCGGTAATTACTGGGATCCGGATGCTGAACCTGACTTCCTGCGCAAAGGCTTTGAGCGCGACGGGATTGACGATATCAGGTCCACTATCAGGCGGGGTTATAAATTATGACACGTAGTGAGATTTACGACGCACTGCGGGCATGGTTGCAGGGGCATGGCTTTGATACCGGCTTTCGCGTTCAGAAACGGCAGTGGACCGAGGTGCAGAATACCCGAAACGCACGTTACCTTATCATCCAGAAGAATGGAGGCGGGGCAGGCGAGGAAGCCATCACCCGCGATTACTTCCGGTTAATCCTGCTTACCGGACAGGACGATGTCAGTATTGATGAAGTTGAAGACAGAGCCGAGGCTATTCGCCAGGCGATGCTCGATGATTACCAGACCGAATGCATCATCTTCATGCAACCCATCGGGGGCATCCCTGCCTTCCGAACCGAAGAAGGCCGTTACGCCTTCGAAATCAACTTTCAAACCATCATTTCCCGATAAAACGGAGCAATAACTATGGCATGTGAATCAGGTGCATTCACAGGGCGCGACGTCGTCGTTTATTACGCGATCGGTTGCCCGGAGGTTCAGCCCACGGCGGACCAGTACAAGCGCCTTGGGATGATGCGCGGTAAGACGACGGGCGTTGAGTGGGAAACCGCAGACGCTACCGGCGATCAGAGCGCAGCTTATACCCAGGAAAATCTGGTCACGTATAAAAACGTGTCGTTCTCAGGTGACGGCGTCAGCCGCAAAGAGGCAATTTACGGTCAGCGGGAGGTAAAACGCCATGTTTATAACCCACCAGCCGATACCAGCAATCAGCCATATCTCTGGCTGAAAATCATTTCGCCTTTTGATATTACTGAAGGCCCGTTCCTCGTCACCAGCTGGCAGGACGAATCGCCGCATGATGATGTTGCGACCTGGTCTCTTGAAGCGTCCAGTGCGGGGCTGGTGGATGTTCGCGATGTTGGGGCGGTCATTAACATTGCCACCCAACCCCAGAACAAAACGATCACCACCGGCAACACACTGACACTCACCGTCGCGGCGAAAGTGTCCGACAGTTCAGCGCTGAGTTACCAGTGGAAAAAGAACGGGACTGATATCAGCGGTGCCACTTCGGCAACCTATACCAAAGCCAGTGCCGTGGCGGCGGATGCAGGTACCTATACGTGTCAGGTTTTATCCCCGACTGCTGGCAGTGTCATCTCTGCACCAGCAACCGTCACCGTCAACGCAGCGTAATATCAGGGGCTCCGGCCCCTTTGAGGTTTTATGCAGGCAATTACCAATATTGGTCAGGCGGTGATCCGTGCCGGTGGCCGGGAGATATTCCTTAACCCCTCGTTCCTGGCAATGTCACGCATCGGCACGCCGGAAGAAATTGTGAAAGCGTTCGTTATTGTCCATGCGGGTCATTATCCCGAACACCGGATTAACGATCCGGGTTTGCTGCGTGACGTTCTCGCCCGCTGTTATGCAGAAATGGTGGTAGCAGCTGCGAATGTCGTTCGGGCGTCCAGTGACGAAGATATCAGCCTGTTTACAGGTTCATTCACTACTACCAGAAAAGGTAAACTGAGCTATCGTCCGGGCAAACTGCCGATAACTCATATCATCGAACTGGCGCGCCATCTCATTCGCCACGGTGTTATGGGCGATCAACCGCCAGAAGCCACCACTGCGGACAAGGGGGAATATTCAAACAGTTTTGATGTCCGGTCATTTGTGTATATGGCTGTGGCGCATCTGGGGATGAGTGAATCTGAAGCCTGGAACATGACCATGACCAGCTTTCGCGCTGCAATGAATGCGAAGTACCCGCAGAAGGGGGCAGCGAGTGTCCCCACAGAAGATAAGTATGATGAAGCTATGGAGTGGGCAGAAAAAATGTTGGATAATGATTCGAAGAGGACTGTCCAGCATTAACTGAATTTATGCAGACTCTATTCTATTAAATCGCAGTTCGACGAACTGTACCTTTTTAAAGCTTCTTCAGCCCATTGTTCACTCACAGTTAAATGCGGCCGCTGAGGCTTTGCTTCGATTAGCGTGGAGTCCCTTACAGATTTTGTGGTATCCGAGATGCTTGATGCAAAAATTTCTCCTGCATAGAAATCGTTGCTAAAGCTCACACCCGATCTTTCAAATAGGCCATCGTCTTTCATAGTCGGATCATTGAGTGCCGATAGTATTGAGGATTTATAAACGTCTGTAAGCACTTTTACCTTAGACAAATAAGGCGTTAGATCGCTTTCCTCCAACATAGTGAGATAAGCTATGCATTCTGAAGATGCTCGTGCTTTTTGTATTGCTTTATCTGTACTTTCAGAAGCTGTCGCAAGTAAAGGTAATAAAGCGAGCAGGGCCGTTGTTTTTTTTATCATCACAATGCCTTAAAGTGAATTATTAAATGTATTAACACTAAACATTTCGCAAAGCTATACCATTTATCTTTTCATATAAACCCTGATATATGATCAGTATCAAGTGCTCTGCAACAAGTGAAGAGTTTAGAGGTAAGTGTCTTTGGCGATTTCATATTCGCTCATTAACAAAATTGTATAATTTTCAAGCATTTTGGCTACTAAAAATGGTAGCCCGGAAAGCACTTAAAAAAGTGTTAAGATGTTTCTGATTGCAATCAAAGGAAACATTAAATGAAAAAGGTAGTTGCTTTAGCGCTTGGGGCTTTACTGTTATCTGGCTGTACTGTGCGTGTTGCTGACATGACTGTGGGTAGTACCAAAAACTACAATTTAAATGCTGCTAAGTTCGAAAAAGGTCAGCGAGTAACTGGTGAAGATAAAGCGCCAATTGTGATTTTCCCCCTGGGTATTCCGAGCGTTAAGACCGCGATGGATCGTGCCATTGAGAAAGATAAGTGTGCTGTTGGCTTGAGTGACGTTGTCATTTACCAGCTCAACCATGCTTTCCTGTTCGGGACATACGGTTTCCGCGTTGAAGGTACGCAGATCATCGACAAGTCACAGATGGGTTGCGAAAGCCGCTAATCTTTATCGGGCCACCTTCGGGTGGCTTTTTTATACCTCCCGTTTGAGTACAAAAAATCACTCACTTGCGTTGCTTATGCACGCTTCCCTGATAGGATAAGCCCCATCTTTTACTGATGGGGAAAGAGATTTGAACATTTTTTTGGTTGTGTTGGGGCTTGCCGGGTTAATAGTAACCTGCATCTTCGGATTTAGAGAGCCCACTACATTATTATTCATTATTCCTGTCTTTATACTTATTGGTTTCACCTTCATGAAGATCGCGGATAAGGCCAAGTTCAATCCGCGACTCAGCAAAGGTGAACAAAAAGGAACGGTGCGCTTTTGTGCGGCTGCATTTTTGTTAATTTCTTTAATTATTAATACAAGTTTCTTAATTTGGATTAATTCGCAATCTCCAATTTTTGGTGAGGAATATTCTGCGCGAATACGAAATGAAGATGCTATTAAAAAAGCAGAAATATATGATCGGTCTTTAAGGATGGAGGCGTTTAATAAAATTGCTTCTGCCGAAACCTCTGTTAAAAAGAAACTCAAGGACTCCTCGTCGGCCAAATTTTCCGGCGCTAAAATCGGAAAGCAAGGCGCAGTGTGTGGCTATGTAAATGCGAAAAATAGCTTCGGAGCTTATGCTGGAGATTCGCGTTATATATCAATTTTTGACAAATCACAGATAGATGATGGAAGCGATGACTTTGCAAAGTCATGGGATAGTATTTGTATTTAAAATGCACATAGAATTTCTCAACCCCGCCTTAGCGGGGTTTTTTATTGCCTGGAGAAAAGCAGATGTCTGAAAATGTTGGTGAAATTGTCTATATCATCAGAGCTGACACAGCGCAGTTACTTAATGCCGGGCGTGATGTTATTGATATGACGGAAGAGCTACAGGGCAGTTTTGAGGATACAGACGACTCGGCGGATGATCTTAACACTACTCTCTCTAAACTTGCTGCAACAATAAAGCTCGTATTTGCAGCGGGCGCTCTACGCGAAGCAGCGCAGATGGTGCAAAGCTACCAGGAAATGGCCGAACGAGTGCAGATGGCTACATCCAGCCAGGAAGAGTTTGAACGCGTTCAGAAGCGTCTGCTGAATACTGCTAATGGAACGTATCGTTCTCTCGCTGAAGCTCAGGAACTCTACATTCGCAGTGCTGACGGGCTTCGCAGCATGGGCTACTCAACCGAGCAGGCTATCGATGTTCAGGATTCAATGTCTTACGCGTTCGTAAAAAACGCAGCAAGTGCAGATCGAGCGGATGCAGCCATAAGTGCGCTTACCAAATCGATTAATACCGGAAAAGTTGCCGCTGACCAATGGGAAACGATCACTACCGCTATCCCAACTGTGATTATTGATATAGCCACTGCAAGCGGTAAAACAGCTGCCGAAGTTCGCGCTTTAGGCGCAGCAGGTAAGTTAACTGCTTCGGATCTTAGCGAAGGATTGAGGCAATCTCTCTCTGAAAATTCAGAAGCGGCTGCTTCAATGTCGAATAATTTAACTGATGCCAGCGTGAGGATGAAAACGGCAATAACAGCAGTGCTGGTGGCTATTGAAGGGCAAACGGGAGTGCTCCAGGGTTTTACTAACAGGCTAATTACAGCAGCAGACTCAATACTTTCACTCAGTGAAGATTCTGATTTAATGGCGGGTTATATTGATACTGCCACTATCGCTGCAAAAGCATTCGCGTTGGTCATGGCAGGGCGATATGTGGGGGCACTAACCAGCGCAGCTGGCGCAAAATTAAGTGCTATAGCCGCCACTCGACAGCAAGTTCTGGCCGACTCGCAGGCTGCTCAGGCGGCTGTAATTTCGGCGAATGCAACTCAACGTAAAGCCGTGGTTGACAAAGAAGCGGCTATTTCAGCTCTCAATTTAGCCCAGGCCGAATATAACGTGGCGAAGGGAACAGCAGCACAAACCTTTGCTCTTGATGCTCTGATTGCTGCAAAAAGTCGTGCTACTGCCGCATCGATTGCTTTAACAGAAGCTGAAAATTTTCAGGCTGCTGCCACAACTCGTGCGGCGGCGGCGGCGCGTGCCGCCTCGGTAGGTTTCGGTATCATGAGAGGGGCATTGTCTCTGCTTGGCGGTCCTGCGGGCGTGATTATGATCGCAGCAGCTTCACTCTTTTATTTTTATCAGAAAGCTGAGCAGGCCAAGGAAGAAGCGATTGCTTTCGCTGATGGAATAGACAAGCTGAATTCCTCTCTCTCTGCGATGAATAATACCCAGTTACGTGGTTCAATTGCGGATGGAAACATTTCAATAAGAGCACAGCAATCCGCAGTTGATGATTTGGAAGATGAGGTTGCACATTTAACAGATCGCTACAGCAAATTTACTCCGGAAGCTGCGGCAGCGGCAGAAAAAATGGGGACAGCAAGCAGCTATGCGTTAAAGCAAAAAGAGGTTTTCGATGAATTAAATCAAAAAACTCGCGACTTGGCAGACAAAAAGCAAACGCTGGCAAAAACAGAAGCCACCGTAGCCGAAGCAAACAGACTCTTAACCAATAATATGCTTACCTCAATGGGTGTTCACGATCAGCTTATTGAAAAGGGTACCACTTTAGAGCGTGTTCAGGGCGCTGTTGCGCGGGCGTTCGGCAGCACCGCTGACGAAATCAATCGCGCCAATCAGGCTGGGCAAAACTTTAATCCAAAGTCACTACAAATCGATCCCCCCACTGAGGACGCAGATAAAATTATCCTGAGTCTTGAGGAGCAGAATGACCTTCTGAAAATTCAGGGTGAGCGGGAAAGGGCTGTTGCTAAAGCACGGATGGAGACGTCAAAAGTTACTGATAATAAAAATCAGATAGCAGCGGCAGAGCGTCTCGCAGGTGAAAACTTTGACCTGCAAAAGTCGGAGGAGGAGCGCAGAAAAGCACAGCAGGAAAGTGAGCAACAGAACAAGCGCTCTGCTTCACAAGCCGCAGCCATAGCTACCAAGCTGGCTGATATGAAGCGTGAATCTGAGCTTGCCGCAGATTCCACGCAGGAATTAAGCCGGGAACAGCAGTTACTTCGTGCCGAAATGTCTCTCGGAGCGGCGGCGACAGCAGAGCAGAAAAAGCAAGCCAGAGAGTACAAGGCTGCCGCATTAGATGCTGCCGAGGCTGCAAAAGGTGTCAGTGATGCGTTGAAAGCTATTCCTGAAAAAGCTGAAAACAAATCGTATTCAGAAACACAAAAAAATCTGGCTGCAGCGCTTAAAGCCGGAAATATCACGCAGCAGGAATACAATACCGCTTCAGAAAAAATGGAGCAGCAGCACCAGACGAACCTCGCTAAAATCCATGCCCAGCAAACCGTAAGCTCGCAGCAAGAGTCTGTTGCTCTGGTCGATCCCGTTCAGCAGCTTGCTAATCAGCATGCACAGCAAATTTCACTCATTCAGCAGTTTGAGCAGCAGGGTGTGCTGGCGCATCAGCAGGCACTGGAACTTAAAAACGCAGCGGATACAGCATACGAGCAGCAGCGCATTGCCGCGCAGTGGGAGATATTTAAAAACCAAAGCCAGGCAAATGAACTGCTGGCATCATCTCTTGATGGGCTGCAAAGCGGCGCAAGTAATGCTATTACCGGCCTGCTTAATGGTACCCAAAGTCTCCAGGAGTCTTTTGCGAATCTGGGGTCAACCATACTTAATAGTGTTGTTAGCAGTCTCGTTGAGATGGGTATTCAGTATGTTAAAAGTCTGATTATGGGTAAAGCCATGTCAGCCGCTGCTACTGCCTCACAGATTGCTGAAGCTGGCGCGCTCGCTACTGCGTGGGCTCCAGCGGCAATTGCTGCCTCTATTGCAACACAGGGTAAAGCTTCAGCTATTGGGCTTACTGCTTACGGTACGGCAATGAGCACTGGTCAGGCCCTATCCTTGGCTGGCGGCCGTCGTTATGGTGGGAATGTTTCAGCAGGCAATGCCTACAGAATCAATGAAAACGGAGAGTCTGAAATATTCCAGACAGCTGGCGGAAAACAGGCTTTTATCCCTAACCAGTCGGGTAAAATCATTCCTGCCGACAAAGCGGGCGGGGGATCCGTTATTCACCAGACCGTTGAGTTCCATATTCAGACCACCGGGGGCATTGATGATGCCACTATGGCGAAGATGGCTCAGATGATGAAGCGAGTTACTTTGTTCCATATAAGTGATCAGGCTAATCGGCCTGGCGGATTAATCCAGCCAAGGACAAAAAGGTAAGGCGTGCTAAAATCGCGCATTCTTATAATAAAGGAGAGTTTAGATGGAATATCAAATTGAAGACATCACGGCTTACGATAATGACAGTGGAAAAGGTCTCCTTGCTAGCGTGTTTGTAAATTACGAAGACCACTGCAAAAGCGTGAAGGTTCGCGTTCATTTACCTTTGGAGCGCGATAAAAGCCTGGCAGAGATTGAAGCAGACATCTTGAGCGAAGCCAAAAAACAGCTCAAAGAGCTTGTAGATAGCTTCTGAGAAGTTGCCTTAATTAACACAAGCCCGCTTCGGCGGGTTTTTTATTGGGAGTAATCCATGCCAGAAACATTCAAATGGACGCCGCAGCGTGGTTATAGCGTCGAACGAACGCCGAACGTATCGGTCGTTAAACTTGGCGATGGTTACGAACAGCGGCAGGTCAGAGGCATTAACCCGCTGATGGACAAATACTCACTCACTTTCCGTGGTGTCAACGGTGCCTGCCGGGGAAACCCTGCAAAAGAGGCTGAGGCTTTCCTTAAGGCGCGAATGGCCGTTGAGGCATTCTACTGGACGCCCTCCGATACGAGAGTGCAACGGCTGTTTGTTTGCCGCTCATGGAGCATGATAAAAACTGGGCCGCTGTATGAGTTGACGGCAACATTTGAACAGGTACCACGATAAGCCACCTCCGGGTGGCTTTTTTTTATGGGAGTAATTTGTGCGCGACATACCACCCGAACTCATTATTAACAGCGTTGATGCTGGCGAGGGTGCTTTTATTGATCTCTTTGAAGCCGATTTGCAGCCTTTTGGTGGGGATATTGTACGTTTTCACGCAGGCACGAATGGCTATTACGGCAATGTCATCTGGAAAAACATTGTTTACCAGGCATACCCCATCGAGGCGGAGGGATTTGAAAGCAAAAACGAAGGCACTTATGCACGGCCAACGCTGGCTGTGGCAAACGTCACAGGGCTGATAGCCGGCATCAATAAAGATTTTGATGACCTGCTTGATGTCGTGATCACCCGCCGCCAGGTCGATGTTAAATATCTTGATGCGGTTAATTTTCCGAATGGTAATCCTGACGCAGATCCCACGATGGAAGCGGTCTCCCGATACGTAGTGGAGGAGATGGTGGAGGAAAACCCTGAGCAGGTGACCTATTCGCTGGCAACACCAGTTGACTGTGATAATGCCATTATTCCGGCACGTACGATTCTCGCCGACGTCTGCCAGTGGACCTATCGCGGAACCGGCTGTAACTATGACGGGCCACCAGTTGCTGATGAACGTGATAACCCAACGAGTGATCCGGCAAAAGATAAATGCTCCCATCGACGCCGGGGGTGTCGCTTTCGCTATCCGCGTCCTGAGACCCTCCCGATCAGCAGCTTCCCTGGCTCGGAGAAAATCTCATGACGGAAGATTGCCTGGACTTCGCGGCGTCGTCTGCAGATGAGGTGTGCGGACTTATCATTGATGACAGGCGGCTTCAGCGATGCCAGAACGTGCACCCTTTCCCATCCACCAGCTTCCGTATCAGTGATAGTGACTGGCTCACAGCTGAGCAGCAGGGGGAGATCACCGCAGTTTTCCATTCTCACCCGGCAGCAATACCTGTTTTATCCGGTAATGATCGCCGGCAACAGCTAATTACCCGGTTGCCGTGGTGGCTGGCCTGTAACGGCAGTATCCGCAAGTTTCGCCCGGTACCGCATCTGCTTGGCAGAAAATTCGAACATGGCGTGATGGACTGCTACACGCTTTTTCGCGACGCTTATCACCTTTGCGGGATTGACCTGCCTGATTTCGACCGTGCCGCTGGCTGGTGGTTGCGTGGTGAAAATCTTTACCTGAAAAACCTGGCGGCCAATGACTTTCATCCTGTCACTGCTCGCGACGCACAGCCAGGTGACGTAATTATCCGCCAGCCTTTTACTGGTGCCGACCCGTGCCACTCGATGATTCTGCTGGGCAGCAACATGGTGCTTCATCACGACTGCGCCGGGCACCTTAGCCGACGTGAACCATACCGGCAGGCCTTCATAAAGCAAACCCATTCCATCTGGAGGCATGAACAATGCTCATCTTTAGATTTGCGGGGCATCTACGAAGACATTTCCGCAAAGTCATACTGAATGTTGATACACCTGCTCAGGGCCTTCGGCTGCTGCTGGCGCAATGTCCGGCGCTGAAAAAAGATCTCCTGAATACCCGGATCCGGATGCGCATCGCCGGGGAAGATTTAACTGAAGGCTCCGCCAGCTGGCATATGGACAGGCATCTGAAAGCCGGTTCGACCGTTCTCTTTGTCCCCATTGTGGAAGGTGCCATCACGGGCACGACTGCCCTGGTTATCTCCCTGGTCGTTACTGCCGCCTCCGTGGCCTATTCGATCTACGCTGCGCGCAACATGAAAACCAAAACTTCGGCAGAGGCGGCAGAAACCAACAGCATCACAAACAACTCTTTTACCAGCGCTGAAAACCGGGCGGGGCAGGGAAGACCCGTTCCCATTCTGCTTGGTGAAATGGTGACCGGCTCAAACGTCATTTCTCTTGGTATCGATACCTCGAATAACCAGGACTGGGATATTTCTATCAGTTAAGGTGAACACATGTCTTCTGGCGGCGGCAAAGCAAAAACCCCGAAACTCCTCAACGACAACCTCAAATCAAAACAATTTTACCGCGTGCTGGATCTGGTCTCAGAAGGACCAATTTATGGGCCTGTTGACCAGCAACACCTGTCTTCTTTCATGCTGAATAAAACGCCGGTAACAGACCGCGACGGCAGCCCAAACATTAACGGTGTGAGCGTAGCCTGGCGTCCGGGCACCGAGTTCCAGGAACCCATAAACGGCTTCTCAGCTATAGAAGCCACGACTATCGTCAATACAGAAGTGGCTTTTGATACCCCCTTGGTGCGTACTGTTACCGATCCGGACGTAACCCAGGTCCGTCTGAATGTGGGTGTAACGGGACTGACTGAAAGCGATACGAAAGGCAACCAGAAAAACTCTACGGTCGTACTGGCAATTGAGACAAGAAGCGGTAACGCGGCTTTCTCCTTACAGAAAACAGTTACGATCACCGGCAAGATTTCTGGTGAGTATCTTGAAGCGCATCTGATCGATGCGCCTGACGCTAAACCCTTTGATATCCGCGTTCGTCGGGTTACGCCTGACAGCACAAGCGATCTACTGGCGAACGGCACTATCTGGAACAGCTTTACTGAAATCTCTGACGATAATCTCTCCTATCCGTTCTCTGCTATTGTCGGGGCGGTAATTGATCGTGACCAGTACGCTGATAATCCCAGCCGCACCTTCCACCTTCGCGGTTTGATTGTGGATATTCCGGATAATTATGACCCTTTCACCCGTAGTTATTCTGGCCTGTGGCTGGGTGGTTTTAAGAAATCATGGACCGATAATCCGGCGTGGCTTTTTCGTGAGCTGGTAAAAAATACCCGCTTTGGCCTGGCCCGGCGTGCAGGCTATATCGATGTTGATGACGGTGCGCTGTACATCCTTTCGCAATACTGCGATCAGCTTGTCAATGATGGCTATGGAGGCAAGGAACCGCGCATGCGGTTGAATGCCTATATTACCGAACAAACCAGCGCACGCGACATCCTTGATAAAATAGCCAGCATGTTTCGCGGGATTGCATTGTGGGACGGCATGCGCCTTACCGTTATGCTGGATGCGCCGCAGGATCCCATTGCTGCAATCACCAATGCAAACGTGGTCAATGGTGAATTTAAACGAAGCTCTGTAAAACGTTCGGAAAAATTCAATGCGGTAGTGGTATCCTGGACCGATCCCGATAATGGCTGGGAACAGGTTAAAGAATATGTTTCTGACGACGACATGATCGCCAGAAGCAACTATAACGAAACCACGATAGAAGCATTTGGCTGTACTTCTCGCGGCCAGGCCTGGCGTGCCGGGAAGTGGCTGCTTGAAACCTCAAAACGTGAGAGCAGCCGTCTGACATTCCAGATGGCGAGGGATGCCATTGCCTTCACACCAGGCGATATTGTCGAAGTTATGGATAATAACTACGCAGCTGCGCGCCTGGGGGGCCGCGTCGTCTCGCATGCAGGTAAGGCCATTACCGTTGATGCTGATGTGTCAGAACTGGTTTCCGGCAGCGATACCATTTCCCTGATGGGCAGTAACGGCAAACTGGTGAAGCACGAGATCGAAAGCGCATCCGGCAGAACTGTTACTTTGCGTAATGCCCCGGTCTGGGTAAAGGATGGCACTGTTTTCGTTATTTCTACGTCAGTAGTTTCAACTCGTCTTTTCCGTATTCTCAGTATTGCTGAAACCGAAACTAACTCCGTCTACAGCATCACTGCTGGTCAGCATGATCCGCATAAACAGGCCATCGTGGATGAAGGGGCAGTATTCGATATTCCTTCTGATACTCTTAACGGGTACCGGGTACCAAATATTGAAAATCTGCGCATCCTGAATGTAAACAGTGAAACTGTTCAGGTCACAGCCACATGGGAGACGGCGACCACTACCCGCAATTTGATGTTTGAACTCTGTGTGTACTCGGCGGATGGTAAAGTTGTTGCACAGTATGAAACGGATCAGTTTCGTTATGATTTTTATGGCCTGAATGCCGGCATCTATTCGCTGGGTGTTCGCGGACGTAATGACAATGGCATGAAAGGCGCAGAAACGCAGGTTTCTCTTGTTATTGGCGCGCCGCTGGCCCCGTCAGGTGTTGTCTGGACGCCGGGCATTTTTTCTGCCGGTATCGCGCCGGTAATGCCTGTAACCGCAACCTCTGATACCTCGTTCGAATTCTGGTCTGCTGGTGAACAGAAAATAACGGATCTCTCTGCCATAGAGCGTCAGGCTCAGTTTCTGGGGCGCGGTAACCAGTGGAACCTCCACAATCTGAAACCGTCCAAAACTTATTACGTTTACGTGCGCACACGTAATGCGTTCGGTGTGTCTTCATTTATCGAGGCCTCGGGTCAGGCCTCTGATGATATTTCCGGCATGATTGATTTTATTGATGATGCTATTCGTGGCACCGACACTTATAAGGAACTGGACAAATCCATCCAGGATAACCTCGACGCCATTCAGAAAGAGGTTGCTGACCGCTCGGCCGCCATCACCAAAGAAGCCACTGATCGCGCCGCTGCTATTTCGGAGGAAACAACCGCCCGCAGCCAGGCGCTGACCAAAGAAGCCAGCGACCGGACCGCGGCGATCGCGGCGGAGGCAACAACGCGCGCCCAACAGGATCAGCAGGTCGCAGCTGATGCTGCAAATGGATTGCTTAACGAGCAACTGACGCGCGAGGCGGCAATTACTGAAACCAACCTGATTATTCAGAACAAAACAGACTCGCTGGCGCAGTCGATCGCCCAGGTGGCGGCGGGCAGCGGCACGCAGTTTGACTCCCTGAAAATCTGGCATTACAACTCGTCGGGTGTTGAAGGCTGGACTGGTAACGGCACACCGACGGTGGTCGATAACTGCCTGCGTCCGGCGAACCACGCAACCGATCCGTATGTGACGTCTCCCGCGGGCCTGAACATCGATGCGGCGTCGTATAAATTCGTGAAGCTGCGGATCATCCGTACCGGAAAACCTGTATGGTCAGGTCAGTTACGCTGGACCGGCACCGCCGGACAGTTTGCCGACAGCCGGATGGTTACGCTGCCGGAACCAGCATTTGATGCTGGCGGCGTGGCGACTATCGATTTCAGCGATATTAAATGGAATGCCCTGGCGAATGTGGCACAGATCCGCCTGGATATTGGTGCAACACAGACCGCCAGCGATTATTTCCTGATTGACTGGATAGCGGTGGGTCGCCCGGCACCGGGTGCCAGCAACGCGGCGCTCGAGGATGAAGCGACAGCGCGTATCGCGGCAGACTCTGCCGAAGCCACGGCACGCAGCACCCTGGCGGCGCAGCTGCGCGGCGGTACCGACGGCACCGATCCGTCTAAGCTGAACAGCGGCCTGATTTACAACGAACGCCAGGTGCGCATCTTTTCGGAGAAGGCCATCGCCGCAGACGTTGAAGCGCTGGAGACGAACTTCAACGAAAACCAGGCCGCAGTCCAGCAGTCGCTGGAAACGCTGACGGATGCGCAGACCAGCCAGGGCAAGGCGATCACAAACATCAGTGCATCGCTGAAATACGCCAACATTGATGTCGCCAACATGCTGACGAACGGATCTTTTGAGTCTGATTTTGACTACTGGGATGACCGCGCAAACCGTCAGTATCAGAGCATCATTAACGGCGGGTCGTACAGCGGCGATAAGATTCTTCGCTTCTCGGCTTATCCTAATGGCACGTCCTCGGTTGCACAGCGGGGGATCCTGTTGCTCAAAGGCCGCACTTATCGCATTTCAGCTATGTGCAAGTTTTCGGCTGATGCGGTTGACGGGGGAACCGGTAATACGAAATTAGCGCTTCGTAATAATGCCTCTGATGGTCTTATTGCCGCCGTGGCTTTTGGTGCTAACGAAAACCCGTTACCGACATCGTGGGTAGAACGCACCCTTGATTACAAGATCGGAAGCTCTGATATTGTCGCTAAGCTGGTGGTTTCTTCATTCATGAGCGCCGGGTCGATGGATATCGACTTTGTTCGTGTCATGGATATCACCGACGTTAAAGCCATCGAAACCAAAGCCGATGCCAGCGCGCTTCAGACACTCGACGGAAAAGTAACCGCTATCGGGGACACTGTTACATCGCAGGGAGACGCGCTGACGCAGGTTAAATCCAGCATCGGCAGGCGTACCGTATTCCGCGCCGTTTCCGTTGGTAGTGGTGGCACTGGAGGAATAACAGCGGCTGGTATCTTTCGGGAGGACGGTACGAAGGTGGCAACCCCGGCGCGATCTTACATGCTGGCGGTATTCTCCACTAATGCAGATGGTTCTACGTCTCTTACGCGCACGAATTACGATCTGTACGGCAATGCCGCCGCAGCATCAGCAGCATTTAACGATGCGGTAGCGGCGCTGGCTAACGGGACGTATGTCACCGTGACCACCTACGACGAGCCAAACGGCAGCAAATCGCGGATCTATGATGCGATTGAAAGTCTGGGCGGTAGCCGTGAGGCGATGGACACGATGGTAGCGCGCAGCGCGTACATCCTGCTTGGCTGTAAAGGCATCGGCAAAGGTAACGGACAGGAGCTTGTCAGTCCTGTGGGTGGCTCAGCGGACGCACGCGTTTTCGCGGCCATTGAATTCATTAACGGGACGATGGTTGGTCTGGGCGCTGGCGCATCAGCTATTGCTAATGCCAACGCCACGGCAACGTCAAACCTGAACACTACCGTAACGCAGCAGGGCCAGACCATCACGGCACAGGGTAAATCCATTACCCAATTAACAACCGACGTGGGCGGAAAGGCGAGTCAGACTGCGCTGAACATTATCGATCAGCGACTGACCGATGCAGAGGGGGACATTGACAGCCAGCAAACCGCTATCAACGGACTGACTACGAACCTCGGCAAGAAAGCCGATTCATCCGTCGTAACCGAACTGGCTAACACCGTTCAGGGGCAGAGTGATCGTATTAACAGCATCGACCTCAAGACGACGCGTGTCGACCTGACTGGCCTCGATCAGAACACTTACTACGCTGTGACAATGACCATTCCGTCCGGCGGAGACATCACCAAAAAGCCAACCCGTATTCGTGTTGCACGACCTTTACTCGGCAGTTATGGCATTAAACAGGCTGATGGTACATATAAACAGCCAGGATGGGCCACCCATAACAATGGGTTTGCTGCTTCGATGGAGTGGACCTCAATTGGAAGTGGTTATGGTGCCAATGACGTTGACCGCAATATCTACGAATACCAGTTTAAAGCAGGCTGGATAACTGGAGGTGTTGCGCCAATCGTCAACGTTGGTCAAATGACCAATTCGTCAAACGAATACATTTACCTCCGTGGCGGCTCTCAATATGACGTTTCAGCGCCATACGGCATCACGCCAGTTTTGCGAACTGATTCGTTCACGGCAACCAGCCAGACCATCTACCCGATAGCTGTAGGGGCTGCGTCTGTTGTTGTGCCGACCACGATCCGCCAGGATACGGTATTAAACGCCAGCGCAACGACGGCGCTTAAGTCATCGCTGAAGGATGCCAGCGCTGACACGGAGAACATGATTACCAACGGCAGTGGCGAAAGCGGCATTGAATTCTGGGAGGGTTCGCCGCAGCCTGCTGTAGTCACCACGTCGCCCTATCTGGGCACGAAGTGCTTTGAGTACTCCGGCACGGCCAATATGCTTATGTTCCAGCGTGGCCTGACGATGCTCAAAGACCGGACCTATCGCGTTTCGCTGATGGCTAAGTTTTCGTCTGATGCAATCGTCGATGCGACAACCGGGTGGGGTAACACCAAAGCGTCAATTCGCCAGAGCGAGTCAAACGCCTATATCGCAGAAGTGAACTTTAAGGGCTCAGGTTCATCTCTGGCGACAGCGTGGACCGAGTTTTCCTTTGAGTACACTCCGACCGCTGATTTACTGGTCCGCCTGGCTATTTCCTCACTGCTGAAAGCCGGGAAGATGTGGATCGATAATATCAGGATTGAGGATGTAACTGATGCCAGAGCCAACGCCACGACGGCGACGGCAGTCAGCCAGTTGCAGACAACAGTAAAAAACCAGGGTGATACGCTGACGGCTCAGTCCCAGAGCATTCAGTCGCTCAATACGAACCTTGGCAATAAGGCAGAATCCAGCGCGCTGACGCAGACCAACGCCACTGTTACCCAGCAGGGCAAGGATATTACCGCCAATACTAAATCTGTCAGTGAGCTTAAAACGCGTGTGGAGGGCGCGGAATCGGGGCTGAACCAGACCTTTGAATCTATCGCCCAGGCCGGGCTGGCGCAGTTCCGGGGCTTCTACGATCAGCGTGCCGAAATCGTCAGCAACGACACGAAAATCACCGCGTCCATCAATGAAGTGAATGTGACTATCGCGAACGAAGCGGGCGCAGTGGCTCAACAGATGAATACGCTGCAGGCCAGCGTCGGGGAGAATGCCGCCTCTATCCAGGAGACATCCTCCGCGCTGGCAGACGTATCAGGCAAATTGTCGGCGCAGTGGGGCGTTAAAGTTCAGGTGGATGCGCAGGGGCGCTCTTATATTGCAGGCATTCAGCTGGGTATTGACGGCAATGGAGCTTCTCAGTTTCTGATTGATGCTGACACGTTCGGGATTTACAACCCGAATGCAGCTGGCGGCCGTGTGCTGGCGTTTGCGGTGAGCGGCGCGACCGCATACCTTCGTGCGGCAATGATTCAGGATTTAAGCATTGATTTCGGCAAAATCAGTGACACATTGAGGTCCACTAATTTTGTTCCGGGACAGCAGGGGTGGAACCTGCCAAAGAACGGCAATGCTGAACTGAACAACGTCACCATTCGCGGTACGGTTTATGCGAATGCCGGGGAGATGAATAATATCCTCATCAAACAGACCTGCACCGTTCAGGGCCGCATTGAAGCCAACGACGGCTGGTTTAAGGGAACCGTTTATGCGGAGAAGCTGGAAGGGGATGTCGTTAAGTCGTTCACTATAGGCATAAACGGAACCGCTAAAATCGAAGCCGCACCTTATCCGCGCAGGATCGTTGCGATAAGCGCACCCATGATGGCAGCCACAGCGACCAGGATTGAAAACAGTACGGTTACTTACCTGTATGGCCAGGCGCATATGACTCTGCAACTTTTTGCGGGTGACGGCGGGACCGCCAATATTTTTGATAAGCATATCTCCGCCAGCAACTCAAACCAGACCGTTTTTGACGTTGCAGAAGGAACCTGGCTCCTTAACGCGGGTGTTTACTATGAAGTGACCTATCGCGCCAGCGGTGGCGTGGGGCCGTCTGGCTTCCCTCAGAATTACACCTTTCTGGTAGTGAAAAACTAAGTAATTAAATTCATTTAACGGGAGGCTCTTGCCTCCCTTTTTTTGAGGAATAAAAATGGCAACTATTTCCGATGAACTGGCAGCAGGGCTGACAAAGATTCTTCAGCTTGCACAGCTCGATATCCAGAACCAGGACAAACTGTTTAACGGTAACGGCGACGTCACGATCGCCCGCGCCGACGGCTCCACATTCTCTGCGGCGACGTGGGCCAAAATGATGGCGGCAACAGTCGACAACATGAAAAAGCGGGGTAGTTTAGGAGTAAACAACCTTAATGAAATTAACGGCACATTAGACGGTTTCTGGACGCAAGGCGCGACGTCCAACGCCATAGCAAGCCGTAACTATCCAGAGCAAATTGCGGGTTCTTTGTTGGTGATGCAGAATGCAACGAATAACGCCGCTGGTTGTACTCAGATGTATTTCCCCCATAACAATAACAATTGTTATGTAAGGACCGGGATCGCCAATGCAAGCGGCATTTCATCATGGTCGACCTGGCAAAAGCTGGCCTTTACCAGTGACCCGGAGTTTTCGGGAAAGGTTGTAATGCCGGGCGGAATGCATCTGAAAAAAGATAAGGTGATCCTGACTGCCGGGGATGATAATACTCTGATTATTACGGTTGGCGGCAAAACAGATGTCGGGTCATGGAATGGTGGTGGATTATATCTTCCTGGGACACTGGATGCTGTCAGGGGTTTTAAGTCCCATATGGGTCTTGGAAGTGCCAGCGGTAATAACCTGTATTGCTTTGGCTGGGATGGGACACGGATGGTCCTCTACGTTGATAATACAGCGGTGGGATCTTTGAATACCTCGTCAACGTCAGACCGGGGGCTGAAGAAAGACATTGAATATACCCCGCTGGATGACAGGCTGGTGGCTCTGGAAGAGGTGATGCGCTGGGCAACGGCGACATTCAAAATGAGGGCACGGGGAGATGTTATTCCCGAATCGCCTGAGATGCTGGGCTTTATCGCCAACGACCTGAAAGCCGTCAGCCCGGAGTGTGTTTCGGGTCAGGGGCTGGAGGAGGACGACGAACCGGACCCGTTAAAAGCCTACATTCTTGAACCGATCGCAATGATGGCAAAAATGACGTTAGCGATGCAGGCAATGGAAGACCAGATCACCGATCTGCAAAACACGGTGAAAAATTTGAAGGAAAAGGTTTTTTCTCAGTAGTGAATTCGTCAATACCTTACTTCAATTGCATCATTTATTTGTCAAAATCCATCTGAGCCATCCCTGGCGTATCGCAAGTTACAAAAAATTCCAGTCTGGAAATTAGTTATTCAACTGATATATCCATGGGTATATACCTTGAAAAAAACACAATCTCCCTCCCGGTATTCATCCTCGCGGGTGTTGAGGCGTCAGATGTTTTCAGATATGTCTTTACTAAATTAATGGCCGAAAGGATTGATTTTTTTCTTTCAGCAATTCTTTCAGCCATCAGCATTGATTCAAGTTCAGTCAGAAGAGTGTCAAAACTAACCGGCGCGTCAGCATCCAGTATTTTCACTACGGCTTCGCCAAGAATAAGATCGGTGATTTTTTTGTCTTCTTTATACATAACAGCCACTTAAATTTTTAAACTACGATGAACTCAGGAAGGAAAGTTTGGGCAGATAAAAATCTGTTTGGGGCTTTTCTTCAGGACTGTCAGGATGTACATGTAGACATCTGTTTTACTAACGACACTTCTCGAAAGCCTGGCAGGATTTCTTAGCATAACGCTCCTATCTAAAAATTCAAACTCTCATTGTAAAAAGTATAGTAAATTTGCCATAAGGGTATGCTTTTTTTAGTAAAGGTTGTATGTTAGGAACGTAAATTATTGCTCGAGCGTAGCGGTGTCATAAACTGAGGGGAAAGGCTGTTTATTAACAGATTATCTTTGATTTATAATATGTTTGTTGAGGATGTTATTTTTCTGATGGCCGATGTGTTGTTTTTTTCTTAACTTGTACTAGATTTATCATTCATATGAATGAGGGTCTTATAATGAGTAATAAGTTTGATGCATTTAATCCTGAAGAGCATTATGCAGTATTATGTACTATTCTTGGAGATGCAGTCTTTAACCTGCACCGTGAAAATAAGCCTGTAACTATAGCACAAATAGTTAGTCGTCTTTCTGAGGAAAGAAGGCAACGGGACGATAAACTTGAAGATGGGTATTATGAGGCCGTAATACGTGTTTTATGTGAAAAAACAAATTAATAGATGAGGCTTAGCAACAAATCATATGTTTTGTATAAGGCATAACATATGATTTTCAAATCTTGCCAAACATTTTTTTATTTTCATTGAGCAAGTCAATTGCAGTTTGCATTGCAATTTTATTATCTCTTCTCTTTTGCTTTTGCTGCGTTACCAGCAGGTATTCAAGCAAGGTTCTGGCGTTTATAGGTCTTCCCTGACGGGCGACTACTAACACTGCATCGCCAATAGCCAGTTTAACATGGGGTAATTGGCTTGGGAACCAGTCAAGCGTGTCTTCAGATTTCATTTTATTTCTCAAAACTTTGTTATCAGTAATCATCTTGATTATTGGAAATAGCTATACCTAAGCGTGTTAAAGCCAGTGCCATTGTGATGAACACAACTAGCCCACCTAAAGGTATTAAAAATATCAACATATTCATGGGTACTCCTTTTTCCATTATTTTTCAGTGAAGAAAAAAATAGGCTACGGACTTATGGAAGAAAACACTATCGTTCTATTACAATGCACGCTAAGTGCTAAAAAAGATACTTAAATTTATGCTGTTTCTTAAAATAAAAAACATTAAAAGTCCTTTAATTCTTATGCTCTTGTTTTGTGGTTGTTTTATCCTTAAGAGGTGCAATGAAAAGTTTTGTCAGTGATTATGGGTTAAGGGGGTCGCCTTACTTAAAATTATATTTTTATCTGCTTCATGCCCATTCCCAACATGCGCAATAGTGTTTGACGAATTGTTAGATTTCATGACATGAGGGTGGATAAAAAGATAGATGATTAGGTGTAACCTGTCATCAGTCTTTGTAAGACGTTACAGGCAATGATGTTATGGGGCATGGGTGAGATATAGCATCCCTGACAATGTCAGATGAACTTAGCAACCAGAACCCATAACAACACTAACCAAATGTTACTTAATGCGCTGTTGGACGATCTTTATCGTTTATGAAATCTGCATAGTCATTTACGTAAAATGAAGCTGCTCGGTGCGATCATTTTGATGATACTGTTATGACAGAAGTGAAGCTTGCCTATAGAGAAAACTCATTATGATTCCCAGTCATCAGCTAAATCTCCCACTTTTAACAATCCGCTCAGACGTGTACTATTGACGGTGAGCTTATCTTCAAAGGGTAAGGGTACATTTTCAAAGTAGTACACAGAAATGTACACATTCCGCAGAGTGAAGCGGAAAACCTTTCCTAACTGAATGATAATTAACTAAAATGCAATTTTGTATGTGATCTTTCGTGTGGGTCACCACTGCAAATAAGGACATAGAATGCCTGTAATTACTCTTCCTGATGGCAGCCAACGCCAATTCGACCGCCCCGTAAGCCCGCTGGATGTTGCCCTTGATATCGGACCTGGTCTGGCAAAAGCCTGTATCGCGGGTCGCGTTAACGGTGAGCTGGTAGATGCCTCCGATCTCATAGAAAGCGATGCGCAATTAGCCATCATTACTGCAAAAGATGAAGAGGGTGTGGAGATTATTCGCCACTCCTGCGCGCATCTGCTGGGTCATGCGATTAAGCAACTCTGGCCTAATACTAAAATGGCGATCGGCCCGGTTATCGACAACGGTTTCTATTATGACGTTGACCTTGATCATACGCTGACTCAGGAAGATATCGACGCGCTCGAAAAGCGGATGCATGAGCTCGCCGAGAAAAACTACGATGTCATTAAGAAAAAAGTAAGCTGGCACGAAGCGCGTGAAGCGTTTGTCCAGCGCGGTGAAATTTATAAAGTCACCATTCTTGATGAAAACATCTCCCATGATGATAAGCCTGGTCTTTATCATCACGAAGAATACGTTGATATGTGCCGTGGACCGCACGTGCCGAACATGCGTTTTTGTCATCACTTCAAATTGATGAAAACCGCAGGCGCGTACTGGCGTGGCGATAGCGACAACAAAATGCTACAGCGCATTTACGGTACTGCCTGGGCAGACAAAAAAGCGTTGAATGCTTATCTGCAACGCCTGGAAGAGGCGGCCAAACGCGATCATCGCAAAATTGGTAAACAGCTTGACCTGTACCACATGCAGGAAGAAGCGCCGGGTATGGTGTTCTGGCACAACGATGGCTGGACTATCTTCCGCGAACTGGAAACGTTTGTTCGCTCTAAGCTGAAAGAGTACCAGTATCAGGAAGTTAAAGGCCCCTTCATGATGGACCGTGTGCTGTGGGAGAAAACCGGCCACTGGGAAAACTACAAAGATGCGATGTTCACTACTTCTTCAGAGAATCGTGAATACTGCATTAAGCCGATGAACTGTCCGGGTCACGTGCAGATCTTTAACCAGGGCCTGAAGTCTTACCGCGATCTGCCGCTGCGTATGGCGGAGTTTGGTAGCTGCCACCGTAATGAGCCGTCAGGCGCGCTGCATGGCCTGATGCGTGTTCGTGGTTTTACCCAGGATGACGCTCACATCTTCTGTACAGAAGAGCAGGTGCGTGAAGAAGTTAACGCCTGCATTCGTTTAGTCTATGATATGTATAGCACCTTTGGCTTCGAGAAGATCGTCGTCAAACTCTCCACTCGTCCGGAAAAACGTATCGGCAGTGACGAGACGTGGGATCGTGCTGAGGCGGACCTGGCCGTTGCGCTGGAAGAGAACAATATCCCATTCGAGTATCAACTCGGTGAAGGTGCGTTCTACGGTCCGAAAATTGAGTTTACTTTGTATGACTGCCTCGATCGTGCATGGCAGTGCGGTACGGTACAGCTGGACTTCTCGTTACCTGCGCGTTTAAGCGCCTCTTATGTGGGTGAAAGCAACGAACGTCAGGTTCCGGTAATGATCCATCGTGCCATTCTTGGTTCACTGGAGCGCTTTATTGGCATCCTGACTGAAGAATTTGCTGGTTTCTTCCCAACCTGGCTTGCACCCGTGCAGGTAGTGGTGATGAATATTACCGATTCTCAGTCTGACTATGTCAGTGAATTAACGCGAAAACTGCAAAATGCGGGCATTCGTGTAAAAGCGGACTTGAGAAATGAGAAGATAGGCTTTAAAATCCGCGAGCACACTTTACGTCGTGTCCCTTACATGTTGGTCTGTGGCGACAAAGAGGTTGAAGCCGGCAAAGTTGCTGTGCGCACCCGTCGTGGCAAAGACTTGGGCAGCCTGGACGTAAATGAAGTTATCGAGAAGCTGCAACAAGAGATTCGCAGCCGCAGTCTTCAACAACTGGAGGAATAAGGTATTAAAGGCGGAAAACGAGTTCAAACGGCACGTCCGAATCGTATCAATGGCGAGATTCGCGCCCTGGAAGTTCGCTTAACAGGTCTTGAAGGCGAAGCTTTGGGTATTGTGAGTCTGAGAGAAGCTATCGAAAAGGCTGAAGAAGCTGGAGTAGATTTAGTTGAAATCAGCCCTAACGCCGAACCGCCAGTTTGTCGTATCATGGACTACGGCAAGTTCCTTTATGAAAAGAGTAAGTCTTCTAAGGAACAGAAGAAGAAACAGAAAGTTATCCAGGTCAAGGAAATTAAATTCCGTCCTGGCACCGATGATGGCGACTACCAGGTAAAACTCCGCAGCCTGGTTCGCTTTCTGGAAGATGGCGATAAGGCTAAAATCACGCTGCGTTTTCGCGGTCGTGAAATGGCCCACCAACAGATTGGTATGGAAGTGCTGACGCGCGTCCGTGACGATCTGAGTGAACTGGCAGTAGTCGAATCCTTCCCTACGAAGATCGAAGGCCGCCAGATGATCATGGTGCTCGCTCCTAAGAAGAAACAGTAAGGCCTTCAAGTAGCAACGACGGTGTTTTCACTGTTGTTGCTCGCCTATGTTTCGTTTATTAACAATGCGAAGTGGAAGTTATTAAAATGCCAAAAATTAAGACCGTACGCGGTGCTGCTAAGCGCTTCAAAAAAACCGGTAAAGGTGGTTTTAAGCACAAGCACGCTAACCTGCGTCACATTCTGACCAAAAAAGCTACCAAGCGTAAACGTCACCTGCGTCCGAAAGCCATGGTTTCTAAAGGCGATCTGGGCCTGGTAATCGCGTGCCTGCCGTACGCATAAGTCGTTAACCCTTTTAACTTTTTAATTAGAATAGATACAGGAGAGCACATATGGCTCGCGTAAAACGTGGTGTAGTTGCCCGTGCACGTCACAAGAAAATTTTGAAACAAGCCAAAGGCTACTACGGTGCGCGTTCACGCGTATACCGCGTTGCCTTCCAGGCTGTTATCAAAGCTGGTCAGTATGCTTACCGTGACCGTCGTCAACGTAAGCGTCAGTTCCGTCAACTGTGGATTGCGCGTATCAACGCAGCAGCACGTCAGAACGGTATCTCTTACAGCAAATTCATCAACGGCCTGAAAAAAGCCTCTGTTGAAATCGACCGTAAGATCCTGGCTGACATCGCAGTATTCGACAAAGTAGCGTTCACCGCTCTGGTCGAAAAAGCGAAATCAGCTCTGGCATAAGCCAGTTGAGAAGAGGGAGCCTGGCTCCCTCTTTTTTGTTTTGATTGACATTTTTCCGTTAAGCCTTTTCAATGAAGCCTTACGGTTCCGACTTACACAAGGTAACGCAAGCATGAATGCTGCCATTTTCCGCTTCTTTTTTTACTTTAGCACCTGAAACCGGGAGGCTAGCGCGTGAGAAAAGAAACGGAAAACAGCGCCAGAAAGCCTCCCAGTGGAGGCTTTTTTTGTATCTGGCGTTTATATATCGTCACATAATGAGGAAAATCATGTCACATCTCGCAGAGCTGGTTGCCAGTGCGACGGCAGCCATTAACCAGGCGTCAGATGTTGCCGCGTTAGATAATGTACGCGTTGAATATTTGGGCAAGAAAGGGCATTTGACCCTGCAAATGACGACCCTGCGTGAACTGCCACCGGAAGAACGCCCTGCGGCAGGTGCGGTGATCAACGAGGCCAAGGAGCAGGTTCAGCAGGCGCTGAACGCGCGTAAAGCGGAACTCGAGAGCGCCGCGTTAAACGCACGTCTGGCGCAGGAAACCATTGATGTGTCCCTACCTGGCCGTCGTATTGAAAACGGCGGGCTGCATCCGGTAACCCGCACCATCAATCGTATTGAGAGTTTCTTTGGTGAGCTGGGCTTTACCGTGGCAACAGGGCCGGAAATCGAAGACGATTACCATAACTTTGACGCGCTGAATATTCCGGGCCACCATCCGGCGCGCGCTGACCACGATACCTTCTGGTTTGATGCCACCCGTCTGCTGCGTACCCAAACCTCAGGCGTGCAGATCCGCACCATGAAAAACCAGCAGCCGCCAATCCGCATTATCGCCCCGGGACGCGTCTATCGTAACGACTACGATCAGACCCATACCCCAATGTTTCATCAGATGGAAGGGCTGATTGTCGACACCAATATTAGCTTTACCAACCTGAAAGGGACGCTGCACGATTTCCTGCGTAACTTCTTTGAGGAAGACTTGCAGATCCGTTTCCGTCCGTCCTATTTTCCGTTTACTGAACCTTCTGCGGAAGTTGACGTTATGGGTAAAAACGGTAAGTGGCTGGAAGTGCTGGGCTGCGGCATGGTACATCCGAATGTATTACGTAATGTGGGGATCGATCCGGAAATGTATTCCGGTTTCGCCTTTGGTATGGGCATGGAGCGTCTGACCATGCTGCGTTACGGTGTCACCGATTTGCGCGCGTTCTTCGAAAACGATCTGCGTTTCCTCAAACAGTTTAAATAAGGGCAGGATAGAACAATGAAATTTAGTGAACTGTGGTTACGCGAATGGGTGAACCCGGCTATTGATAGCGTCGCACTGTCCGATCAAATCACGATGGCAGGTCTGGAAGTCGATGGCGTGGAGCCAGTCGCAGGGGCCTTCAACGGTGTTGTAGTCGGTGAAGTAGTCGAATGCGGTCAACATCCGAACGCGGACAAGCTGCGCGTAACGAAAATCAATGTGGGTGGTGAGCGCCTGCTTGATATCGTCTGCGGCGCACCAAACTGCCGCCAGGGACTGAAAGTCGCGGTGGCAACGATTGGCGCGGTACTGCCTGGCGATTTTAAAATTAAAGCGGCCAAACTGCGTGGCGAACCGTCGGAAGGGATGCTGTGCTCTTTCTCTGAGCTGGGCATTTCTGACGATCATAGCGGCATTATCGAACTGCCAGCTGATGCACCGATTGGCGCGAATATCCGTGATTATCTGAAGCTTGACGATAACACCATTGAAATCAGTGTCACTCCCAATCGCGCCGACTGCCTGGGGATTATCGGCGTTGCGCGTGATGTCGCCGTACTGAACCAGTCACCGCTGATGGAGCCAGAAATTAATCCTGTCGCGGCAACGATTAACGATGTACTGCCGATTACCGTCGATGCGCCCGAGGCGTGTCCGCGTTACCTGGGCCGCGTGGTTAAAGGCATCAATGTCAGCGCGCCGACGCCGCTGTGGATGAGAGAGAAACTGCGTCGCTGTGGCATTCGCTCTATTGATGCAGTGGTTGACGTGACTAACTACGTTTTGCTTGAGCTGGGACAGCCGATGCATGCGTTCGATAAAGATCGCATTGAGGGCGGGATCGTGGTGCGCATGGCGAAAGAGGGTGAAACGCTGGTGCTGCTCGACGGTAGCGAAGCGAAGCTCAGCGCTGATACGCTGGTTATCGCCGATCATCATAAAGCGCTGGCGATGGGCGGTATCTTTGGCGGCGAGCATTCAGGCGTCAACGGAGAAACGCAAAACGTGCTGCTGGAATGTGCTTTCTTCAACCCGCTGTCCATCACTGGTCGCGCTCGTCGTCACGGCCTGCATACCGATGCCTCTCACCGTTATGAACGTGGCGTCGATCCGGCGCTGCAATATAAAGCGATGGAGCGTGCGACGCGTTTGCTGATAGATATCTGCGGCGGTGAAGCTGGTCCGGTAATTGATGTTACCCGCGAAGCCACGCTGCCAAAACGTGCCACCATTACGCTGCGTCGTAGCAAACTGGACCGCCTGATTGGTCATTACATTGCTGACGAGCAGGTCAGCGATATCCTGCGTCGTCTGGGTTGTGAAGTGACGGTAGGCCAGAATGAATGGCAGGCTGTCGCCCCGAGCTGGCGTTTCGACATGGAAATCGAAGAAGATCTGGTCGAAGAAGTGGCGCGCGTGTACGGCTACAACAATATTCCGAATGCGCCAGTGCAGGCGGGTCTGATCATGGGTAACCACCGTGAAGCCAACCTGTCCCTGAAGCGTGTGAAAACGCTGCTCAACGATAAAGGCTATCAGGAAGTTATCACCTACAGCTTTGTCGATCCTAAGCTGCAACAGCTGATCCACCCGGCGGAAGAGGCGCTGATCCTGCCAAGTCCGATCTCCATCGAGATGTCGGCGATGCGTCTGTCGCTGTGGACCGGGCTGCTCGGCACCGTAGTTTATAACCAGAACCGTCAGCAAAACCGGGTACGTATTTTTGAATCCGGCTTACGCTTTGTCCCGGATACGCAGGCCAATTTAGGTATCCGTCAGGATCTTATGCTGGCAGGTGTTATCTGTGGTAACCGCCACGATGAACACTGGAACCTGGCGAAAGAGGGCGTTGATTTCTATGATTTGAAAGGCGATCTGGAATCTATTCTCGACCTGACCGGCAAACTTGCTGACATCCAGTTCAAAGCAGAAGCCAATCCGGCGCTGCATCCGGGTCAGTCAGCAGCGATTTATCTGAAAGATGAACGTATTGGTTTTATTGGCGTTGTTCATCCTGAGCTGGAACGTAAACTGGATCTTAACGGTCGCACACTGGTGTTTGAACTGGAGTGGAACAAGCTTGCAGACCGCGTGGTGCCTCAGGCGCAGGAGATTTCTCGCTTCCCGGCAAACCGTCGCGACATCGCTGTCGTAGTGGCTGAAAATGTCGCCGCAGCAGATGTTTTGGCAGAATGTAAGAAAGTTGGCGTAAATCAGATAGTTGGCGTAAACTTGTTTGATGTGTACCGCGGTAAGGGCGTAGCGGAGGGTTACAAGAGCCTCGCTATTAGCCTCATCCTTCAGGATACCAGCCGTACACTCGAAGAAGAGGAGATTGCCGCTACCGTTGCCAGATGCGTAGAGGCACTGAAAGAGCGATTCCAGGCATCATTGAGGGATTGAACCTATGGCGCTTACAAAAGCTGAAATGTCAGAATATCTGTTTGATAAGCTTGGGCTTAGCAAACGGGATGCCAAAGAGCTGGTTGAGCTGTTTTTCGAAGAGATCCGTCGCGCTCTGGAAAATGGTGAGCAGGTAAAACTGTCCGGTTTTGGTAACTTTGATTTGCGTGATAAAAATCAACGCCCGGGACGTAACCCGAAAACGGGTGAAGATATTCCCATTACAGCCCGGCGCGTAGTGACCTTCAGACCCGGCCAGAAGTTAAAAAGCCGTGTCGAAAACGCTTCGCCCAAAGCAGAGTAATCTGAACTAACCAAAAAGGCCGCTTATGCGGCCTTTTTTCTTAACGCGCCTCTGACCGGCCCGGTGTTTCTATTCACCCTGTAATCCAGTATATTTCAGGCGTTTCTTCTCCATGAGGGGGAGTTTTCTTTACGGAGACGTTCACATGCTTGTCTGGGCGCAACGACAACAGCGGCGCAACCGATACTGGATTCTCAGTCTGTCACTGGCGCTGACGCTAGTCGTGATACTCGGTATTTGTGCAGGCGAGCAGTGGATAAGCCCCGCCTCCTGGTCCACTCCGCAGGGGCATCTCTTTGTCTGGCAAATACGATTGCCTCGCACGCTGGCGGTGATCCTTGTGGGTGCCGCGCTGGCGCTCTCCGGAGCCATCATGCAGGCGCTTTTTGATAATCCGCTGGCAGAGCCAGGATTACTCGGTGTTTCAAACGGTGCGGGCGTAGGGTTAATCGCGGCGGTGCTATCAGGCGAGGGGAGATTGCCGCAATGGGCGCTGGGGCTATGCGCCATCGCCGGTGCGCTTATCATCACGCTTATTCTGCTGCGGTTTGCCAGACGACATCTTTCCACCAGCCGTTTATTGCTTGCGGGCGTAGCGCTGGGGATTATCTGTAGCGCCTTCATGACCTGGGCTATCTACTTTTCAACCTCTTTTGACCTGCGACAGCTGATGTACTGGATGATGGGCGGTTTCGGCGGCGTTGACTGGCAGCAAAGCTGGTTGATGGCGGCCCTGCTGCCTGTCATGGTATGGGTTTGCTTTCAGTCTCCCGCGCTTAATTTACTGGCATTGGGCGAGACCTCCGCCCGGCAACTGGGATTACCGCTGGGGCTGTGGCGAAATCTGCTGGTGGTAGCGACCGGCTGGATGGTCGGCGTCAGCGTGGCGCTTGCTGGCGCGATAGGCTTTATTGGTCTGGTGATCCCGCATATATTACGGTTATGCGGCCTGACCGATCATCGTGTGCTGTTACCCGCCAGCGCGCTGGCGGGAGCGATAGCCTTGCTGATTGCCGATATTATTGCCCGCCTGGCGCTGGCATCGGCAGAATTACCCGTAGGTGTTGTGACGGCAACACTGGGCGCACCTGTTTTTATCTGGCTATTATTAAAGGCCGGGCGATAAGACCCGGGATATCCACTAAGGGGACGCTATGCAACACGATATTCTGAATACTGCTGTGACAACCATTGATGGGGAAAACACCACGCTTGAGCATTACAAAGGTGATGTTCTGTTAATCGTCAACGTTGCCTCAAAATGCGGTCTGACGCCGCAATATGAAGGGCTGGAGAACATTCAGGCTGCATGGGCAAAAGAAGGTTTTAAGGTTCTGGGGTTCCCCTGCAATCAGTTTCTGGGGCAGGAGCCGGGCAGCGAAGAGGAAATTAAGACCTTTTGTAGCACGACCTATGGCGTCACGTTCCCGCTGTTCAGCAAAATCGAGGTAAATGGCGAAAACCGTCACCCGCTGTATCAGAAACTGATCGCCGCCGCGCCGACCGCCGTCGCACCAGAAAGCAGCGGATTTTACGAGCGGATGGCGAGTAAAGGACGAGCACCGCTTTATCCAGACGATATTTTATGGAATTTTGAGAAATTCCTCGTCGGGCGCGATGGTCAGGTAGTGCAACGTTTTTCACCGGATATGCAGCCGGAAGATCCGATTGTTATGGAAGCGATTAAACTGGCATTAGCCAAATAATGTCTGTGATGTTAGAAATGCGTAATGTTGTGGAGGCCGGGCGGGTAGGCCCGATCTCCGCCGACGTTAACGCCGGAGAGATTGTTCATCTGGTGGGGCCAAACGGTGCCGGTAAAAGCACGTTATTGACCCGCATTGCCGGTCTGAGCGCAGGTTCCGGTACCGTGGCTTTCAACGATCGGGTGCTGGAACGGTGGTCGGCCGCCAGGCTGGCACGCCATCGCGCCTTTCTGACTCAGCTCCAGACGCCGCCTTTTGCCATGCCCGTGTGGCACTATCTGAAACTGCATCAGGCGGATCCTGCACTGACATCGCTGCTTGAGGATGTCGCCACCAGGCTTGATTTGGGTGATAAGCTGGGCCGGCAGGTACATCATCTGTCCGGCGGTGAATGGCAGCGCGTCAGATTGTGTGCGGTCATTTTACAGATTCATCCCGGCGGCAATCCCCGTGGGCAGCTATTATTACTCGACGAACCGATGAATAGCCTGGACGTGGCGCAGCAAGCCGCGCTGGATACGGTACTCAGTGAGTTGTGTCAGGCTGGAATAGCCATTGTGATGAGCAGCCATGACCTCAATCATACGCTGCGTCATGCGGATCGCGTCTGGTTACTGCGTGCCGGTCAGATGATGGCTTGTGGAACGCCTGATGAGGTGCTTACCCCGACCTGGCTTGCCGCTACCTACAGTATGCCGTTTCGTCGTCTGGATGTAGAAGGACACCGCATTCTGCTTTCGGGCGGGTAGCACGAATGGTCTCTTGCCAGCCTGATAATTAACAGGGTAAATTAATCCGTCATTAAAAGCGTAGAGGGATCGCACGGACATGCGTTGCTGGTTTATTTTATTTACGGCACTCCTTTTAGCCGGGTGTAGCTCGCATCGGGCACATCCGCCCAATCCGCGACTTGCGGACTCCATTCTCGTTATTGCCAATCTCAACGAGCAACTCCATGACTGGCGCGGTACGCCTTATCGCTATGGCGGTATGAGTCATCGCGGGGTTGATTGTTCAGGTTTCGTGTTGATGACATTTCGCGACAAATTTGCCCTCCAGTTGCCACGGGAAACCCGCCAGCAGGCCAAAATCGGTACTGAAATAGATAAAGACGACCTCCTTCCGGGCGATCTGGTTTTTTTCAAAACGGGGTCGGGGGAAAGCGGACTGCATGTAGGGATCTATGATACCGATAATACCTTTATCCATGCTTCCACCAGTCGGGGCGTGATGCGTTCTTCGCTGGATAACGTCTACTGGAGCAAAAATTTCTGGCAGGCACGTCGCATTTAACAGGGAAAACCGCTATTTGCGGTTTTTCTCAATACATGAAAAGATGATTTAACGCAAATTACTTAACTAATTCTGAACGTATTATCAGTTTTCTGATTTCCCCGGGTGGGTTAATCAGTAACATTCTCCATTCGTCCTGGTTTTAACTTTAATTTATAAGCACCTGTCCGCAGCGGGAGAGGCGTTGAAAAGAGAGCCTGCTAAGCATTGTCACCGCTACGGTGACAATAAAAAGCTGCGTCGAATTCAGAGATTTCCGCCAGGGACTTTAATTGTGTTACTTACCCGACATAGATTACACTGAAGCGTAAAGGGTAGGGAAAATCCGTAATGAAAATGGACAATATGCAACACTCTTTATTAAAAGCCATTTGGCAGAGCCACTTAACTTACCATTCTAAAAAGCCTGTTCTTGCCCTTAATGAGGGGTTAGTACAATGATAGTTTCTCTGGATAACGATTATCGTTCAGATCTATTATTTTTGCCTGCCAGAAATGGTAGTGGCGCATTGGTCGGGCTTGAAGTTGTCGCCACCTTTTCCGCCGTCAGGGCCGATGTGCGGTTCCCTGTTGAACTCCTTTCTCCTCTTCTTAGTGCGGAACAAGAGTGTAGCCTTTTTCGGGAAAAGCTGGCGCTACTGGAAACCTGTCAAATATTCTTTATTCAGCAACAATTATTAGCGTGGATTTCTATTACTCCCGCTATCGTCGATGCGCTGTTAACGGATGTTGAATTGGCTTCCATTATTGAACGGTTTCCTTTTCTGGAATTGACCTTAAATGAGAATTATCCAGAGTTAAATACATTAACTGAAAGTCATCCGCTGGTACGCCTGGCAAAGCGCTATCCGCTTGTATTAGCCAATTTTGGTGCAGGGGACGCGACTACCCACGCAGTATTCGCCGGGCTATTTAAGCGTATTGCGCTGGATAAAAATTTTGTGCAGCGACAATTATCAGGCATTGCCTTCGAACCCTTTATGCGCGCGCTGTTTGCGCAGATAAGTCCTTTCTGTACCTCCGTTATGATTACGGGCATAGATAGTGAAGAAATACACCAGCGCGTGAGTGCTTTTCCATTCAGTGCGATGCAGGGCGCATTATGGCCGATGGTCAATAAAGAAGAGGTTACGTCGCTGGTTCACTGATAACCCTGCAAACCCTCCGTGTTTACTCCCGGCCTGAGGCACTACACTTACAGGCAGGAGGATCTATGGACCTGTCTTTTATTAATAGCTGGCGCGATGAGTTGCCAGACTTTTACACCGCGCTGGCCCCAACGCCGCTGCGCAACGCCCGCGTCATCTGGCGTAACGAGGCGCTGGCTAATTATCTCAATGTCCCTGATGGCCTTTTCAATCCCGAGCAGGGTGCTGGTGTCTGGGGCGGGGAAACGTTATTGCCCGGCATGTCACTTCTCGCTCAGGTTTATAGCGGACATCAATTTGGCGTTTGGGCGGGGCAACTCGGCGACGGGCGAGGAATTTTGCTTGGCGAACAGCAACTGCCCGACGGGAAAAAATTTGACTGGCACCTGAAAGGGGCTGGAAAGACGCCTTATTCACGCATGGGCGATGGCCGGGCGGTTTTGCGTTCGACGATCCGCGAAAGTCTCGCATCAGAAGCTATGCACTCGCTGGGTATTCCCACCACGCGGGCGTTGTCGATTGTCACCAGCGATACGCCGGTGCAACGCGAAACTACTGAGCAGGGCGCGATGTTAATGCGTATTGCCGAAAGTCACGTTCGTTTCGGCCATTTTGAACATTTCTACTATCGTCGTGAGCCGGAAAAGGTGCGTCAACTGGCAGATTATGTCATCCGCCATCACTGGCCACATTTGCAGGAAGACGGGGATAAATATGCCTTATGGTTCCGTGATGTAGTGGAACGCACGGCGGTAATGATTGCCCGCTGGCAAACGGTCGGCTTTGCGCACGGCGTGATGAATACCGATAACATGTCGATTCTTGGTCTGACGATGGATTATGGCCCGTACGGGTTCCTTGATGATTATCAGCCCGGTTTTATCTGTAATCATTCCGATCATCAGGGACGGTATAGCTTTGACAATCAGCCCGCCGTAGGACTGTGGAACCTTCAGCGGCTGGCACAAACGCTCTCCGTATTGATTAATGTTGATACCCTGAACGCGACGCTGGACCATTATCAGCATGCGCTACTAACCGAGTACGGACAGAGAATGCGCCGTAAGCTCGGGTTCTTTAGCGAACAACAAGCGGACAACGAGCTGTTAAATGCGCTCTTTGCCCTCATGGCGCGCGAAGGCAGCGATTATACGCGCACTTTTCGCATGCTTAGCCACGCGGAGCAGGATAGCGCCGCCTCGCCGCTGCGTGATGAGTTTATCGACCGTGGCGCGTTTGATAGCTGGTTTGCGCGTTACCGCGAGCGTTTACAAACGGAACAGATTGACGACGCGCAGCGTCAACAGGCGATGCAAAACGTGAATCCTTGTGTGGTGCTGCGTAACTGGCTGGCCCAACGCGCTATTGAGCACGCAGAACAGGGTGACGTTAGTGAGCTTGAGCAACTGCACGGCATTCTGCGTGAACCCTTCCGTGAAAGAGACGATGATTATGCTCGTCGCCCGCCGGACTGGGGCAAGCGGCTTGAGGTGAGTTGCTCGAGTTAACGCGTTATTTCGTCAGGATCAACTTACCAGCCTGGGTCTGACGCAGCAGATACTGTTGACCGTCATGTTCAATGACGACGCGGCCTTCGCTACCCAGCAATTCATTGCTGCCAATGCGTCGATCTTCTGGCTCAGGATGCGGGGTATAACGTTTGCAGGTGTCGGTAAGGTCTGTGGGTTGCATAGCGTAATGATATAAAATGATTATCAATTTCGTATTGATAATCATTATCACGAATAGTTTGGCTGGCGGCAAGGACTATTGCCGCAGAACCCGTAGAAAGCGTGTAAACGCCATCGCAGGGGCCATGGCGTTATTTCAGCATATCAAAAGCGACTGTCCACGGCGGTTGCCAGTTTTTCCAGCAGCTGTTCGCTATCTTCCCAGCTCAAACATGGATCGGTGATCGACTGACCATAGATCAGCGGCTGACCGGCAATGATTTTTTGCGTTCCCTCACGCAAGAAACTTTCTGCCATGATCCCGGCAATGGCGGTTGAACCATTGCGGATCTGCTGACAAATATCATCACAAACTTCCAGTTGCCGACGATGCTGTTTCTGGCAATTGCCATGACTGAAATCGACGACCAGATGCTCCGGTAAATCGAATTCATGCAGCGTATCGCATGCGGACGCAATATCATCCGCCTGATAGTTAGGCTTTTTGCCGCCGCGCATAATAATGTGGCCGTAAGGATTGCCGCTGGTCTGGTAAATGGTCATCTGGCCACTTTTATCCGGCGAAAGGAACATATGGCTGGCACGCGCGGCGCGGATAGCATCCACAGCGATACGCGTATTGCCGTCCGTGCCGTTTTTAAAACCGACCGGGCAGGAGAGTGCCGAGGCCATCTCACGATGGATTTGGCTCTCCGTGGTCCGCGCGCCGATAGCACCCCAACTGATCAGGTCAGCAATAAACTGACCGGTCACCATATCAAGAAATTCGGTCGCGGTAGGGACGCCTAATTCGTTAACCTGTAATAAGAGCTTACGTGCCAGCTCAAGACCGTGATTAACGCGATAGCTGCCGTTGAGGTCCGGATCGGAAATCAGTCCTTTCCAGCCGACGACCGTGCGCGGTTTCTCGAAATACGTGCGCATCACGATTTCCAGCCGCGACTGATATTTCTCGCGCATCGGTTGCAGGCGACGCGCATAATCCATCGCGGCATCCAGATCGTGAATGGAACACGGCCCAATAACCACCAGCAATCGGCGATCTTCACCGCTAAGTATTTTCTCAATACCACGACGCGACGCGGTAACGTGATCCGCGACGTCAGGCGTGACGGGATAGCGTAACGCCAGCTCTGCAGGCGTGACGAGGCTGTCGATCTGCGCGGAGCGCAGTTCATCTGTCTTATTCATTAGATGTCTCAAAAATTTTTTACTTACACGACGTCAGTGCCGGGAAGTGATGCGCATCACGATAAACCAATCCCTGTCGATTTCAAGTGCAGGGCGTGTGGCACCTCGATTCTGGAGACAGATAATAACTGATTTTTATCTATTGTACTAGTTTATTAGTACATGCGGCGGCTTAACCCCATGATATCGAGGATTTTGGTTGCCATTTCTTCAACGGAAAAGTTAGTGCTATTGAGGAACGGGATTTGGTTTTTGCGATACAGCGCTTCGACCTCGGCGACTTCCATTCGGCACTGGCGCATAGAGGCGTAGCGGCTGTTTTCCCGGCGCTCCTCGCGGATCGCCGCGAGGCGTTCGGGGTGAATGGTCAGGCCAAATAACTTATGCTGCAACGGTTTGAGCGCCGCCGGCAGAACGAGGTTATCCATATCATCGGCAATAAAGGGGTAGTTGGCGGCGCGAACGCCAAACTGCATCGCCAGATACAGGCTGGTGGGTGTTTTGCCGCAGCGTGAAACGCCAAGCAGGATCACCTGCGCCTGGTCGAGATTACGTAGCGAAATTCCGTCGTCATGTGCCAGGGTGTAATCAATGGCGGCGATACGCGCATCATACTTGGTCAGATTGCCCGGCGTCAGGCCATGCGTGCGGTGAGCAATGGGCGTCGGATCGAGCTTCAGCTCCTCCTGTAAAGGGGCGACCAGCGCCTGCACGATGTCCTGACAAAACCCCGCGCTTTGCAAAATAATCATGCGGATTTCCGGGATCACGATTGAATAAAATACCAGTGGACGAACGCCAGTCTGCTGGAAAATGGCATCTATCTGATCTTTCACGGCCCTGGCGCGGCTTTCACTTTCCACAAACGGCAGCGTGATACTGTTTATTGCCACCGGAAACTGCGACATTACCGCATGCCCTAACACTTCAGCGGTAATGGCTGTACCATCAGAAATATAAAAAACGTGGCGATCTACAGAACTATCCATTTTATTCATCCTGATTATTTTGCGTGATCAATGAGTCGTATGAATTAAGTTAAACACATTCCAGACTTTTTTGTCGCTGACTAAAAATGAAATGCTGTTTTTATATTTTGTGAAATGATTGGTTCATTTTCAGGACGAACAATAGACCGCTGGTCTGCAGGGAATCTATCTGAATCATAGCGTTAGCATAAGCGGGTAAACTCTCCTAAAAAATAAAAAAATAGGGTGCTTGAACGATTCACCGTTTTTTTTAACGGATTAACTATGTCAGGATAAATGACGAATCAGTTGATTCTTATCTCTCGCACATAAATCACAAAAGGATTGATCGATGTCCAACAATGGCTCGTCACCGCTGGTGCTTTGGTACAACCAACTCGGCATGAATGATGTAGACAGAGTCGGAGGCAAAAATGCCTCCCTGGGAGAAATGATTACAAACCTGGCCTCTGTGGGTGTTGCCGTACCCAACGGGTTTGCCACAACCGCTGATGCGTTTAATCAGTTTCTTGATCAAAGCGGCGTCAACCAGCGCATTTATGAACTGCTGGATGAAACCGACATTGACGACGTCTCTGAACTGGCGAAAGCCGGGGCACAGATCCGCCAGTGGATCATCGATACTCCGTTCCAGGGTGAGCTGGAACACGCTATTCGTGAAGCCTATGACCAGCTTTCGGCTGATGATAGTGAGGCCTCTTTCGCCGTGCGTTCCTCTGCCACAGCAGAAGACATGCCGGACGCCTCCTTTGCCGGGCAGCAGGAAACGTTCCTTAACGTGCAGGGCTATGATGCCGTGCTGGTGGCCGTGAAGCATGTTTTCGCGTCGCTGTTTAACGACCGAGCGATCTCATACCGCGTTCACCAGGGATACGATCACCGCGGCGTGGCGCTTTCCGCTGGCGTACAGCGCATGGTGCGTTCCGACCTGGCCTCCTCTGGGGTGATGTTCTCCATCGATACCGAATCTGGTTTCGATCAGGTGGTCTTTATCACCTCTGCCTGGGGCCTGGGTGAGATGGTGGTGCAGGGCGCGGTGAATCCGGACGAATTTTATGTGCATAAGCCAACGCTGGAAGCGGGACGTCCCGCTATCGTGCGCCGTACCATGGGATCGAAAAAAATCCGCATGGTGTATGCGCCGAGCCAGGAGCATGGCAAACAGGTCGATATTGAAGATGTGCCGCAGGCGCAGCGCGATGTGTTCTCTCTTACCGATGAGGAAGTGCAGGCGCTGGCACAGCAGGCGGTGCAAATTGAGAAGCACTATGGCCGGCCGATGGATATCGAGTGGGCGAAAGATGGTCATACTGGCAAGCTGTTTATTGTCCAGGCGCGTCCGGAAACCGTGCGTTCGCGTGGGCAGGTCATGGAACGTTATACGCTGCACGCGCAGGGTAAAATCATCGCCGAAGGCCGTGCCATTGGTCATCGCATTGGTGCCGGTAAAGTGAAAGTCATCCACGATATCAGTGAGATGAACCGCATCCTGCCGGGAGACGTGCTGGTCACCGACATGACCGACCCGGACTGGGAACCGATCATGAAGAAGGCGGCCGCTATTGTCACTAACCGTGGCGGACGAACCTGCCACGCGGCGATCATTGCGCGCGAACTGGGGATTCCGGCCGTGGTTGGCTGTGGCGACGCCACCGAGCGGATGAAGGACGACGAGGAAGTGACCGTCTCCTGTGCGGAAGGCGATACCGGCTACGTGTATGCCGAAAAACTCGATTTCAGCGTCAAAAGCTCCAGCGTCGATAAAATGCCCGATCTGCCGCTGAAAATTATGATGAACGTGGGCAACCCGGATCGCGCGTTTGATTTTGCCTGTCTGCCTAACGAGGGCGTCGGCCTGGCGCGTCTGGAATTTATCATCAACCGTATGATCGGCGTTCACCCGCGTGCGCTGCTGGAATTCGACGATCAGGACGCGAAGCTGCAAAACGAAATCCGTGAAATGATCAAGGGCTACGACTCGCCGAAGGAATTTTATGTCGGCCGTCTGGCGGAAGGTATTGCCACCCTCGGCGCGGCATTCTGGCCGAAGCGGGTGATCGTGCGCCTGTCGGATTTCAAATCGAATGAGTACGCGAACCTGGTCGGCGGCGAACGCTACGAGCCGGAAGAAGAAAACCCGATGCTCGGCTTCCGTGGCGCGGGTCGTTATGTCTCCGACAGCTTCCGTGACTGCTTCGCGCTGGAGTGCGATGCCGTTAAGCGGGTGCGTAATGAGATGGGGCTGACTAACGTCGAAATTATGGTGCCTTTCGTGCGTACCGTCGATCAGGCGAAAGCGGTGGTGGACGAGCTGGCGCGTCAGGGGCTGAAGCGTGGTGAGCAGGGACTGAAAATCATCATGATGTGTGAAATCCCGTCGAACGCGCTGCTGGCCGAGCAGTTCCTGGAGCACTTCGATGGTTTCTCGATTGGCTCCAATGATATGACACAGCTGGCGCTGGGTCTGGATCGCGACTCCGGCGTGGTCTCCGAGCTGTTTGACGAACGTAACGATGCGGTGAAAGCGCTGCTGTCGATGGCGATCCGCGCGGCGAAGAAACAGGGTAAATACGTCGGTATTTGCGGTCAGGGACCTTCAGACCACGAAGATTTTGCCGCCTGGTTAATGGAAGAGGGGATTGATAGTTTGTCCCTCAATCCTGATACCGTAGTGCAAACCTGGTTGAGTCTGGCTGAGCTGAATAAATAACGTACCCGGCAGTTTTTATTGATCCCTGGCAGAGATGCCGGGGATTTTTTTATTATTACGCCAAATAAAAGAGCATAAAAAAAGCCCATCATAGGAGATGGGCAAAGACTACACACAGCAATTCGTTGTTTCACTCAGGGGATTTCCATGCTTATAAATCAAGGCGTTGATTTATAACCGTGACCTAATAGTAGAGTGCGCCATCTCCGGCGTCGATCAGATTCATCTCATTAGTTTAATGAATGTGATGGATGTGGAAGCGATATTCCACCAGCAGCGGGAAAATAACGACAGGGTGAGCTAAAAAGCTAAACATTTAATTAGCCATGCTTAACTATTAAATAAAACAGCCTGCTAAAGAGCAGGCTGTTTTGCGATCAACGACTGGACGACTCAGGTGGAGAAACTTCTTCTGCCACCTAGTCAGCATTATCCAGCGGCGGCGGTACTTCCTTCACCCAGGCATCGAACAGACGCCAGGTGACGGCCAGCAGCACCGGACCGATAAACAGGCCGATCATACCGAAGGCGACCAGTCCGCCAATCACGCCGGAAAGAATAAGGATCATCGGTAAATCAGCACCCATACGGATCAGCACCGGGCGCAACACGTTGTCAATAGTGCCGACGACGCAGCTAATCACCAGCAGTACCGTGCCCCAGGTGGTATCTCCGCTCCAGTACAGCCAGATAATTGACGGGACTAATACCGGCAACGGGCCAAGCTGGATCAGGCAGGAGAAAAGCATCACCACGGTGAGGATGGTCGCGTAAGGGACCCCGGAAATCGCCAGACCAATCCCGCCGAGCACCGCCTGCACCAGAGCGGTCACCACCACACCCAACGCTACCGCGCGAATGGCTTGTGCGGCCAGAACCACCGCCGCGTCACCACGTTTGGCCGCAAGACGGGTGGCAAAGTGACGAATACCACGCGCCACTTTTTCACCCTGCCAGTAGAGCAGCGCGCTGAATAAAAGCATCAGTGCGCAGTGCATCATAAAGCGACCGATATGCGCGGCCTGACCCACAAACCAGGTGGTCGTCGTGCCGATATAGGGGCGGATTTTGGCCATGATCGCCGTGCCACCCATATCCAGCAGGTTATGCCAGCCGGTATAGAGGCGCTCACCGACCATGGGAATACTGTTAAGCCAGTTCAGATCCGGCAGCGTCATCTCTCCCGACGATACTGAGCGGATCAGCGGTACGCCGCTATCAACCATACTGTTGACCAGCAGCGCAATCGGAATAATAAACAGCAGAAACAGCAACAGCGTCATTACCAGCACCGCCAGCGCACGCCGTCCAAACAGCAATCGCTGTAAACGAATTAAGACCGGCCACGTAACAATGACCACGGTTCCTGCCCAGGCGAAGCCAAGAATAAAAGGCCGCACGATCCACAGACAGGCGACAATCATAAGTGATAAAAACAGCACCGACAGCAAAATTTGCGGTACATCCCTGGGCTGATTTGGATTAACCATAACGTAAATTTACCTTTTTAATCGCGCCACAATGCTGGCGCGGCATAAAGCTGGACCATTCATGATACCAGTGATTTCGACAGCCTTTATAGTCCGTAATTCTGTCAGGCAGGTAAGAAAAAAATGTGGTAAAACGATGAATGCACAACGCAAACGATTAATCACTCACATTACAACAGTCAGGCAGGGTCAACGGTAATGATCCCACAGATTTCTCAGGCTCCAGGTGTCGTTCAACTGGTGCTGAATTTTTTGCAGTCACTGGAGCAACAGGGTTTTACAGGTGATACCGCCACCAGTTATGCCGATCGGCTAACTATGGCGACCGACAACAGTATTTACCAGCTTCTTCCTGATGCCATCGTTTTTCCACGCTCTACGGCGGACGTTTCGCTGCTGGCGCGGGTAGCGGCGGAGGATCGCTTTAAAACGTTGATCTTCACGCCGCGCGGTGGCGGTACGGGAACCAACGGGCAGGCGCTGAACCAGGGCATCATCGTTGATATGTCCCGCTATATGAATCGCATCATTGAAATTAACCCCGAAGAAGGGTGGGTGCGCGTCGAAGCCGGGGTAATCAAAGATCAGCTCAATCAGTACCTGAAACCCTACGGCTACTTTTTTGCCCCGGAATTATCGACCAGTAACCGCGCAACGCTTGGCGGCATGATTAATACCGATGCCTCAGGGCAAGGATCGCTGGCCTATGGTAAAACCTCCGATCACGTCCTTGGCGTGCGCGCGGTATTAACCGGCGGCGATATTCTGGATACCCAGCCGATGCCGATAGCGCTGGCGGAAACGCTGGCGAAAGAACAGTCCGCATCCGGACGTATTTATCGCACGGTGTATCAGCGCTGTCTGGAGAATCGCCAGTTGATACTGGATAAGTTCCCCAAACTGAATCGCTTTCTCACCGGTTATGACCTGCGTCACGTCTTTAATGACGCGATGACCGAGTTCGATCTGACCCGCATCCTGACCGGTTCTGAAGGCACACTCGCGTTCATCACAGAAGCACGGCTGGATATCACCCGGCTGCCGAAAGTGCGTCGTCTGGTCAATGTGAAATATGACTCTTTTGATTCAGCGCTGCGCAACGCACCCTTTATGGTGGAGGCGAAGGCATTATCTGTTGAAACCGTCGATTCGAAAGTGCTGAATCTGGCGCGGGAAGATATTGTCTGGCATTCGGTCAGTGAACTGATCACCAGCGTGCCAGATAAAGACATGCTCGGGTTGAATATCGTTGAATTTGCCGGCGATGATGACGCGCTCATTACCCGTCAGGTTGACGGGCTATGTGCCGGTCTGGACGCCTTAATGGCGCAAGGGGCCGGAGGCGTTATCGGCTGGCAGGTATGCGACGACCTCACGGGGATTGAACGCATCTATGCCATGCGCAAAAAAGCGGTGGGGCTATTGGGTAACACAAAAGGGACGGCGAAACCGATTCCTTTTGCCGAAGACACCTGCGTTCCGCCGGAGCATCTGGCCGACTATATTACCGAGTTTCGTGCGCTGCTGGACGGCCACGGCCTGAGCTACGGGATGTTTGGTCATGTGGATGCTGGCGTATTACATGTGCGTCCGGCGCTGGATATGTGCGATCCGCAACAGGAAATGCTGATGAAGCAGATTTCCGATGAGGTGGTGGCGCTGACGGCGAAATATGGCGGACTGCTTTGGGGTGAACACGGCAAAGGGTTTCGTGCCGAGTATAGCCCGGCGTTTTTTGGCGAACAGCTTTATGGCGAACTGCGTAAAATTAAAGCCGCATTTGATCCCGATAACCGCTTAAATCCGGGAAAAATCTGTCCGCCAGAAGGTGTGGACGCGCCGATGATGAAAGTAGACGCCGTCAAACGCGGGACCTGGGATCGGCAAATCCCGATTGCGGTGCGCGGTGCCTGGCGCGGGGCGATGGAATGTAATGGCAACGGTCTGTGCTTCAACTTTGACGTGAAAAGCCCGATGTGTCCGTCGATGAAAATCACCAGTAACCGCATTCATTCGCCGAAAGGTCGTGCGACGCTGGTCAGGGAATGGCTACGTTTGCTGGCAGACCGGGGAATCGATCCGAACCAGCTGGAAAAAGAGTTGCCTGAGCAACGCGCCAGTCTGCGCACCCTGATTGAGCGCACGCGCAATAGCTGGCATGCGCGTAAAGGCGAATATGATTTTTCCCATGAGGTGAAAGAGGCGATGTCGGGTTGTCTGGCCTGTAAAGCCTGCTCGACCCAGTGTCCGGTGAAGATCGACGTGCCGGAGTTCCGCTCGCGTTTCCTGCAACTTTATCACTCACGCTACCTGCGCCCGTTGCGCGATCATCTGGTGGCGTCAGTGGAAAGCTACGCGCCGCTAATGGCGCGGGCGCCGAAAACCTTCAACTTCTTTATGAGCCAGCCATGGCTGCGCAAGCTCTCAGAAATGCATATTGGAATGGTCGATTTGCCGCTGCTTTCATCGCCATCGCTTCAGCAGAAAATGGTGGCGCATCGTTCAGCGAATATGACGCTTGAGGAGCTTGAAGCGCTTGATGCCGGGCAAAAAGCGCGGGTTGTACTGGTGGTGCAGGATCCGTTCACCAGCTATTACGACGCGCAGGTAGTGGAAGATTTTGTCCGGCTGGTGGAAAAGATCGGTTATCAGCCGGTGCTTTTACCATTTTCACCTAACGGCAAAGCGCAGCACATCAAGGGCTTTATGACCCGCTTTGCGAAAACCGCCCGTAAAACGGCTGACTTTCTCAACCGCGTCGCGCAACTTGGCATTCCGATGGTGGGTGTGGACCCGGCACTGGTACTCTGTTATCGCGATGAGTATAAGCTGGTACTGGGCAAGGAACGCGGCGATTTTCACGTCTTGCTGGTCCATGAATGGCTACCGCTGGCGCTGGAAGGCGGCGCTCGCCAGGAGGTGAGCGGCGAATCGTGGTATCTGTTCGGCCACTGTACCGAAGTAACGGCACTACCTGGCGCAGCAAACCAGTGGGCCACTATTTTCGCGCACTACGGCGCAAAACTGGAAAGCGTGAGCGTCGGCTGCTGTGGCATGGCGGGAACCTACGGTCATGAAGTAAAGAATCATGCGAATTCGCTGGGCATTTATGCGCTTTCCTGGCAGCAGGCGATGCAGCGTTTGCCGCGCAATCGCTGTCTGGCGACCGGCTACTCCTGCCGCAGCCAGGTAAAACGTATTGAAGGTAATGGTGTACGCCATCCGCTTCAGGCGCTGCTGGAGATCGTGGGATGATCTGGAAGCGCGCAGTGACCCTTGAAGCGCTGAATGCGATGGGAACGGATAATATGGTCGGGCTGCTGGATATTCGTTTTGACAGGATCGCTGACGATGCTCTGGAAGCCACGATGCCGGTAGATAGTCGAACGCATCAGCCATTCGGTTTGCTTCATGGCGGCGCATCGGTGGTACTGGCAGAAACGCTGGGTTCTGTGGCGGGCTATTTATGTACCGAAGGTGAACAAAAGGTCGTCGGTGTCGAGGTCAACGCAAATCACCTTCGTTCCGTGCGAAGCGGCCGGGTACGCGGCGTGTGTAAAGCCTTACACCCCGGACGCAGACACCAGGTGTGGCAGATTGACATCTTTGATGAGCAAGGACGCCTTTGCTGCTCATCCCGGCTGACGACCGCCGTACTATAAATCGGCGGGCACATTTCTGAAAAGAAGCGTGCCCGCGTGTAATATCCTTTTACTTTAAATCGCCTGTGATATTCTCCGCCGACGGATTTGTTTCCCTTTCTGGTTGTCTCAGTTAAAACCGTATCGCGTAATGACTAATGAATAATTTCGTTTCTCCTTTAAGCGTTACATCACTTTCGCTTAAGGAAAAAGTATGGCTCGTCCAAAGTTCCAACTTGCATTTCTGCACCCGCGTCACTGGCTGACCTGGTTTGGTTTAGGCATCCTCTGGCTGCTGGTGCAACTCCCGTATCCTTTTTTATTCTGGTTTGGCTCCGCGCTGGGCCGCACCTCACAACGTTTTCTCCAGCGGCGGGCAACGATTGCCAACCGCAATATTGAACTGTGCTTTCCGGGTATGGATGCGCAACAGCGCAAGATGATGATTGAGAAAAATTTTGCCTCTCTGGGAATGGCCCTGCTTGAAACCGGTATGGCCTGGTTCTGGTCGGATCGTCGGGTGCGCAAATGGTTTGATGTCGAAGGTTACCATTATCTGCTGGAAGCGCAGCGCAAGCAGAAGGGCGTCATGGTGGTTGGCGTGCATTTTATGTCGCTTGAACTGGGTGGTCGGGTAATGGGGCTTTGTCAGCCCATGATGGCAACCTATCGTCCGCACAACAGCCCGGTCATGGAGTGGGTGCAAACCCATGGTCGTCTGCGCTCCAATAAATCAATGATCGACAGGCATAATCTGAAGGGACTGGTCAATGCATTGAAAGGTGGTGAAGCCGTATGGTTCGCGCCGGATCAGGATTACGGTCCGAAAGGCAGCACCTTTGCACCATTCTTTTCAGTAGAGAATGCGGCAACCACCAACGGAACTTACGTGATTTCACGGCTTTCCGGGGCAGAAATGCTGACGATCTCAATGGTGCGTAAAGATAATGCTCGCGGTTATGCCCTACATATCGGACAGAAGATGGAAGACTTCCCGCGTGCAAATGAATATGAAGCGGCGAGTTACATCAATAAAATGATTGAGCACGAAATTTTACGCGCGCCTGAACAGTATTTATGGATCCATCGCCGCTTCAAAACCCGTCCGACGGGTGAAGCTTCACTGTATGTCTGATTCATACTAGCCTTCATCGGGGCGGCGGCCCCGATGGACTATTGCTTATTCTCATCCCCGGACGTGACAGCTTTCATTGCCTCAACGTCGAGTTCAGCGCCCACCCTGGTCAGCAACTGCGCCATTGACAGAATATCATTAAATTCATTAAGCAAAATTTCGGCATCCGATCTCAGTGGATTGTCGGCCATTTCGACCGCAGCATTGATGGCTTTCTTAACGGCTTCCACCATTTCCATCGCGCCACCTTCCTTCCCGGCCGCGAGTAAAAACGCGCTGAGCAGAAGAGACTGGGCTTCGATTCGCGCGGTAAGCTGTTTCGTTTCCGCGTCCATTCTTGATATCTTGGCAATCATGCCTAAAATAATATTGGTCATCTTTTTTCTCCCTGTTAGCATCGGCGCTAACGGCAAACATTGTCCCGGCCATGTGGCGAGTCATTAAAGGCACAATAGCTATAATGAAATGCGACGAGTCAGTGTTACATTTTCTCAGCATTCCCGCACGTAGATTAAAACGAAATTATTACTACACATCGCATAATTGCCTTTTTTGATTTCAAAAATAGGTATTGCCTATACATCTTTTCCATTGGCCGCTTGCAGCGACATCTGTCTTAGTAAAATCGATAAAAATCAGTCAGATAATTCCTTTCGATTCCTTGTTATAAGGTTCTCTCCACGGTCTATGCTTAGTAGATGTGCAATGAAAAGCCCATTATACACAATACCCATACTGCAAGTGGGTTGAAGTGATAATCATTATCACTAACATAGTGTTAACTTTTCAGTCTCTTAACGTGAGGTGGACCTATGGATGTGCATGCAGGGACTTTCGATCCCAATGAGTTTGCCTGGCATGGTCTGACGATGACCCCGGCTGCAGCCGGGCAAATTCGCCAACTGGTCAGCAAACAGCCTGGCGTACAGGGTTTGCGGCTGGGTGTGAAGCAGACCGGCTGCGCGGGGTTCGGTTACGTGCTGGATACGGTAATGGAGCCACAAAAAGACGATCTTCTCTTTGAAGTCGATGGCGCACGCCTGTGGGTTCCCTTACAGGCGATGCCATTTATTGATGGCACCGAAGTCGATTATGTCCGTGAAGGCTTAAACCAAATCTTTAAATTTCATAACCCAAAAGCCCAGCACGAATGTGGCTGTGGTGAAAGTTTTGGGGTGCAGGCGGAATAATTATGTCGCGAAATACTGAAGCAACTGACGATGTCAAAATGTGGTCCGGTCCGCTGAATTATAAAGAGGGTTTTTTTACTCAACTCCAGACGGACGAACTGGCCCACGGTATCAGTGAGGATGTTGTTCGCGCGATATCCGCGAAACGCAACGAGCCGGAGTGGATGCTGGAATTCCGGCTCAGTGCTTACCACGCCTGGCTTGAGATGGAAGAGCCACACTGGCTTAAGGCCCACTACGATAAGCTGAACTATCAGGACTACAGCTATTACTCCGCGCCGTCCTGTGGCAACTGTGACGATACCTGTGCGTCCCAGCCAGGCGCGGTGCAGCAAACCGGTCCGGCGTCTTTCCTGACGGACGAAGTTGAAGCGGCGTTTAATCAGCTTGGTGTGCCGGTACGTGAAGGGCGTGAAGTGGCGGTGGACGCTATTTTTGACTCGGTCTCCGTCGCCACTACTTACCGTGAAAAACTGGCCGAACAGGGCATTATTTTTTGCTCATTTGGCGAGGCGATCCACGATCATGCTGAGCTGGTGAAAAAATATCTGGGGACCGTTGTCCCGAGTAACGATAATTTTTTCGCCGCGTTGAATGCGGCAGTGGCATCGGACGGCACATTTATCTACGTGCCGAAAGGGGTGACCTGTCCGATGGAGCTTTCGACCTATTTTCGTATCAACGCGGAAAAAACCGGCCAGTTCGAGCGGACTATTCTGGTCGCTGACGAAGGTAGCTATGTGAGCTATATCGAGGGCTGCTCGGCTCCGGTACGTGACAGCTATCAGCTTCATGCGGCGGTGGTCGAAGTGATCATCCATAAAGATGCCGAAGTGAAATACTCCACGGTGCAAAACTGGTTCCCTGGCGATAACCATACCGGCGGGATCCTGAACTTCGTGACCAAACGCGCGCTGTGTGAAGGCGAGAACAGTAAAATGTCCTGGACCCAGTCCGAGACGGGGTCGGCGATCACCTGGAAATACCCAAGCTGCATTCTGCGCGGTGATAACTCCATCGGTGAGTTCTTCTCCGTCGCCCTGACCAGCGGTCATCAGCAGGCCGATACCGGTACCAAGATGATCCACATTGGTAAAAACACCAAATCGACCATTATTTCCAAAGGGATTTCTGCCGGACATAGCCAGAACAGCTATCGCGGGCTGGTTAAGATCATGCCGACTGCCACCAATGCGCGCAACTTTACCCAGTGTGATTCCATGCTGATTGGCCCGGACAGCGGGGCGCATACCTTCCCGTATGTCGAGTGCCGTAATAACAGCGCTCAGCTCGAGCACGAAGCGACCACGTCGCGTATTGGCGAGGATCAGCTTTTTTACTGTCTGCAACGTGGGATCAGTGAGGATGACGCTATCTCAATGATCGTCAACGGGTTCTGTAAGGACGTCTTCTCTGAACTGCCGCTGGAATTTGCCGTTGAAGCGCAAAAACTGCTGGCTATCAGCCTCGAACACAGCGTCGGTTAAGTATCTAAGGGAACAACCATGTTAAGCATCAAAGATTTACAGGTATCGGTAGAAGACAAAGAAATCCTGCGCGGGCTGAACCTTGAGGTTCGTCCGGGAGAAGTACACGCCATTATGGGACCCAATGGTTCCGGGAAAAGTACGCTCTCGGCGACGCTGGCCGGACGTGAAGATTATGAAGTTACCGGCGGCAGCGTTGAATTCAGGGGAAAAGACCTGCTGGAGCTGGCCCCGGAAGATCGTGCGGGCGAGGGCATTTTTATGGCCTTCCAGTATCCGGTAGAGATCCCCGGTGTCAGCAATCAGTTTTTCCTGCAAACGGCGCTGAATGCGGTGCGTACTTACCGTGGTCAGGAGACGCTCGACCGCTTCGATTTTCAGGATCTGATGGAAGAGAAAATTCAGTTGCTGAAGATGCCGGAAGATTTGTTGACCCGTTCGGTGAACGTGGGCTTCTCCGGCGGTGAGAAAAAGCGCAATGATATTTTGCAGATGGCGGTACTGGAGCCTGAACTGTGCATTCTTGACGAATCGGATTCGGGGCTGGATATCGATGCGCTGAAAATCGTCTCAGAGGGGGTCAATGCCCTGCGTGACGGCAAGCGAGCCTTTATTATCGTCACTCACTACCAGCGTATTCTGGACTATATCAAGCCGGATTATGTTCACGTCCTGTATCAGGGGCGGATTGTGAAATCGGGTGATTTTACTCTGGTCAAACAACTGGAGGAGCAGGGCTATGGCTGGCTTACCGAACAGCAGTAACGCGCTGCAACAGTGGCATCATCTCTTTGAAGCGCAGGGCGTACAGCGCTCGGCGCAGGCCCGGCAGCACCTTCAACAAATGCTGCGCCTCGGCCTGCCAACGCGCAAGCATGAAAACTGGAAATATACGCCGCTGGACGGGCTGCTGGGCAGCACGTTCGTTACGGTCCCTTCCTCTGAAGTGACCGCCGCTCAGCGTGACACACTGGCGCTTAACGTGGATGCGTTTCGACTGGTGTTTGTCGACGGGCAATTTACCCCGGCGCTGAGCGACAGCGTGGAGAATAGCGGCTTCGACATTCATATTGGTCAGGAAAGCCCCGCTTTACCCGCCGCCATCCAGCCGGAAGTGTTTTTGCATCTGACGGAAAGCCTGGCGACCAGCGTGACTACCATCCGCGTTGCCCGCAATCAGCGCCCGGCTAAGCCTTTATTGCTAATGCACATCACCCGAGGCGTCTCTGGCGAAGAGATGAATACGGCGCATTATCGCCATCATATTGAGCTGGCTGAAGGCGCTGAGGCGACGCTGATTGAGCACTATGTCAGCCTGAATGACGAGCGTCATTTTACCGGCTCCAGGATCACCATGAACGTCGCGGCGAATGCGCAGTTACATCATATGAAACTGGCGTTTGAGACCCCGGTCAGCTATCACTTTGCGCACAATGACATTGTCCTCGGGCAGGATGCAGCAGCCTTCAGCCACAGCTTCTTGCTGGGAAGCGCGGTATTGCGCCACAACACCAGCAGTCAGTTGAATGGCGAAAATACCACGCTACGTCTGAACAGCCTGGCTATGCCGGTGAAATCCGAGGTCTGTGACAGTCGTACCTGGCTTGAGCACAATAAGGGATACTGCAATAGCCGCCAGTTGCATAAAACTATCGTCAATGACAAAGGCCGCGCGGTGTTTAACGGCCTGATTAACGTGGCGCAACACGCGATTAAAACTGACGGTCAGATGACCAACAATAACTTGCTGTTGGGGCGGCTTTCGGAAGTGGATACCAAACCACAGCTGGAAATTTATGCCGATGACGTCAAGTGTAGCCACGGCGCAACGATTGGACGTATCGACAACGAACAACTGTTTTACCTGCGCTCGCGCGGTATTGATGAACAGGCCGCGCAGCAGATGATTATCTATGCCTTTGCCGCTGAACTGACGGAAGCCATCAGCGATGAAGCGCTAAAACAACAGGTGCTGGCCCGTATCGGTCAGCGTCTTCCCGGGGGCAAAGCATGACATTTTCCGTTCAGCGGGTACGGGAAGATTTCCCGGTCCTGACGCGTGAAGTTAACGGTCAGACGCTGGCGTATCTGGACAGCGCGGCCAGCGCCCAAAAACCCAGCCAGGTTATTGACGCCGAAAGTGAATTCTACCGCCATGGCTACGCGGCTGTGCATCGTGGTATTCACACGCTCAGCGCGGAAGCCACGCAACGTATGGAGCAGGTGCGGCTCAAGGCAGCGGCCTTCCTGAATGCTCGTTCGCCGGAAGAGCTGGTGTTTGTCCGCGGCACGACCGAGGGGATCAACCTGGTCGCGAATAGCTGGGGCGAAAGTCAGATCCAGCCAGGCGATAACATCATCATCACGGAGATGGAACATCACGCGAATATCGTGCCGTGGCAGATGCTCTGCGCGCGTAAAAATGCCGAGCTGCGGGTTATTCCGCTCACCGCTGAGGGTACGCTTGCGCTGGACGCGCTTCCGGGCCTTCTCGACGCCAGAACCCGTTTAGTGGCCGTGACCCACGTCTCTAACGTACTGGGGACCGAAAATCCGGTAGCGGATATTATCCGCATTGCGCATCAGCACGGGGCAAAGGTGCTGGTCGATGGCGCACAGGCGGTGATGCATCACGCGGTTGACGTGCAGGCGCTGGACTGCGATTTTTACCTCTTCTCGGCGCATAAGCTCTACGGGCCGACTGGTATCGGCGTGCTGTACGTGAAAGAAGCGATTCTCCAGGATATGCCGCCCTGGGAAGGCGGTGGCTCCATGATTGCCTCAGTCAGCCTGAGCGAAGGGACGACGTTCGCCAAAGCGCCGTGGCGCTTTGAAGCGGGTACGCCCAACACGGGGGGGATCATCGCCTTCGGCGCGGCGCTGGATTACGTCAGCGAACTGGGGCTTGAGAATATTCATGATTACGAGCAGGCACTGATGCAGTATGCGCTTAGTGAACTCGCTACCGTGCCCGATCTGACGTTGTATGGCCCGCAACAACGGCTGGGGGTGATTGCCTTTAATCTGGGGCAGCATCACGCTTATGACGTCGGCAGCTTCCTGGATAACTACGGCATTGCCGTTCGCACCGGGCACCACTGCGCGATGCCGTTGATGGCACATTATCAGGTGCCGGCGATGTGCCGGGCGTCGTTAGCCATGTACAACACCCATGAAGAAGTGGATCGGCTGGTGGCAGGATTAAAACGCATTCATCAGCTACTGGGATAGCAGGGAGATTTTATGGCTGCATTACCGGACAGAGAAAAGTTGCTGAAAAATTTCCAGCGCTGTGGCAACTGGGAAGAGAAGTATTTGTATATTATTGAGCTGGGTCAGCGTCTCCCACCCCTTAGCGAAGATGCCCATAGCCCGGCAAACACTATTCAGGGCTGTCAAAGCCAGGTCTGGATTGTTATTGGGCGTAATGAAGAGGGGATCATTGAGCTTCAGGGCGATAGCGATGCGGCCATTGTCAAAGGGCTTATCGCCGTGGTGTTTATTCTCTACGATCGAATGACAGCGCAGGATATTGTCGCGTTTGATGTTCGTCCCTGGTTTGAAAAAATGGCCCTTACGCAGCACCTTACCCCGTCCCGTTCACAGGGACTGGAAGCAATGATCCGCGCCATTCGCGCTAAAGCCGCAAATCTCAGCTAAACTCAAAAAACAGCTTTCATTCTGTTACGCGAGGCGTTTATACGCCTCGCTGGTTTTCAGCTTTCTGGCGTTCAGCCAGTGATTAAGGAATTCCAGTATGAAACGCGCGTCTCTTATTACTCTAAGCCTTATCGCCTCGCTCAGCGCCTCTCACAGCGTTTGGGCGGTGGATTATCAGTTGCCTGCGCCTGGCAGCCGGATTATTGGGCAAAACCAGATCTATGTGGTGCCGACCGATGGCAAAAATCTGGAGTCGATTGCCCAGCGTTTTGATACCGGCATCTTGCTGTTGCTGGAGGCCAATAACACGGTCGATCCTTTTTTACCGATGCCGGGTAGCGAGTTGACCATTCCTTCGCAGATGCTGCTCCCTGACGCGCCGCGTGAAGGTATCGTCATTAATCTGGCTGAGCTACGGCTGTATTACTATCCGCCGGGTAAGAACATCGTGCAGGTGTTCCCGATTGGTATTGGTCAGCAGGGACGAGAGACACCGGTTATGACCACCCGTATTATCCAGAAGATCCCGAATCCCACATGGACACCCACGGCTAATATCCGCGCCCGCTCACTGGCTCAGGGGATAAAACTGCCTGCGGTGATCCCCGCCGGGCCAAATAACCCTCTGGGACGCTTTGCACTGCGTCTGGAGCAGGGAGGAGGCGAATATCTCATTCATGGTACCAACGCGCGCAACAGCGTGGGTTTACGCGCCAGTTCTGGCTGTATGAGAATGCGCGCCGCCGATATTCAGACGCTCTTCTCTCAGGCATCGTGGGGGACCCGAGTACAAATCGTCAACGAGCCAATAAAATTCTCAGTCGAACCCGATGGCCGGCGTTATGTGGAAGTCCACCAGCCGCTGTCCCAGAATGACTGGGAAGATCCGCAGACAGTGCCGATTGCAGTCACCGCCAGCTTTGGTCAATTTGCAGATGATTCAGGGAGTGATAGCAACGGTATCAACAGCGCCATTACGCGACGCGCGGGTTATCCCGTGCAGGTGAATGCGACAATGGCTCAACCGGCGCCAGTCACACCCGTACAGAGCGTGAGAGTGAGTCCTGCGCCTGTCTCTCAGGCAGAAGGAACACTGGTGACGGCAAACAGCCTGGTCGTGCAGTAAGGAAGGGAAAACAGAAGGCAAAAAAAATGGCGCACACTGTGCGCCATTTTATTAGACCAGGAACACTTATTTTTTGTAAGTGCGAGTCTGGTTGTCCAGACGCTGGTTAGCACGTGCTGCGTCGTCTTTAGCAGCCTGAACGTCGGAACGGATTGCGTTCACGTCGTTGCTCAGCTGGTCAACTTTAGCGTTCAGAGTCTGAACGTCAGAAGACAGCTGATCGATTTTAGCGTTGCTGGAGCAACCTGCCAGCAGAGTAGAACCCAGGATTACCGCGCCCAGTACCAGTTTAGTACGATTCATTATTAATACCCTCTAGATTGAGTTAATCTCCATGTAGCGTTACAAGTATTACACAAAGTTTTTTATATTGAGAATATTTTTTTGATGGGAATGCGCTTATTTTTGATCGTTCGCTCAAAGAAGCATCGACTGGCCTCGTTACATCAAAAAAACTGTGTGAAAACAGGAGGCTTCCATCGGATTCATCTTAGATAACGGGTGATTTAAATAGTAAAATACGATTTGCTTTCCTAATGAAATTTTCGGCGGTGCAAATAAAAAAAGCGCCCCACAGGACGCTTTTTAAACAAATTAACATATCTGTTAATAATTACAGTACGTGTACAGAGGCCGTATTTGTCGTGCCGCTCGGTACCAGCGCACCAGAAACCATCACGACAACGTCGCCTTTCTGCGCCAGACCACTCTCTACCGCTACTTCTTTACCCAGACGGTAGAAATCATCCGTAGAGTTGATTTCTTTCACCAGCTGAGCGACAACGCCTTTGCTCAGTACGAGCTGACGTGCAGTCACTTCATTGGTGGTCAGCGCCAGGATGGTGGCATCCGGGAAGTATTTACGTACCGCACGAGCAGATTTACCGCCGTTGGTTGCCACCACAATCAGCGGAGCTTCAAGTTTCTCAGCAGTTTCAACCGCGCCACGGCACACGGCTTCGGTGATACGCAGTTTACGGCTATCGTGATTATCATCCAGACGGCTGGTCATTACGCGGTCGGTACGCTGACAGATGGTAGCCATGATGGTGACTGCTTCCAGCGGGTATTTACCTTTTGCAGATTCGCCTGACAGCATGACAGCATCAGTACCGTCCAGGATGGCGTTGGCCACGTCGCCAGCTTCAGCACGGGTCGGACGCGGGTTTTTGATCATGGAATCGAGCATCTGGGTGGCTGTGATCACCACTTTACGGGCGCGAATACATTTTTCGATCATCATTTTCTGCGCGAAAATTACTTCTTCAACCGGGATTTCTACGCCCAGGTCGCCACGCGCAACCATGATGCCATCAGAAGCTTCAAGGATTTCGTCGAAGTTGTTCAGACCTTCCTGGTTTTCAATTTTGGAGATGATCTGGATATGTTCACCGCCGTGGGCTTTCAGGTGCTCGCGAATTTCAACCACGTCAGAACGCTTACGGATGAACGAGGCAGCAACAAAGTCTACGCCCTGTTCGCAACCGAAGATCAGGTCCTGTTTGTCTTTTTCAGCCAGGGCTGGCAGAGCGATAGAAACGCCAGGCAGGTTAACGCCTTTGTTTTCGCCCAGGTCACCGTTGTTCAGCACTTTACAGATGACTTTGTTACCTTCAATAGCGGTAACTTCCATGCCGATCAGGCCATCGTCTACCAGAACGGTATTGCCGACGGACAGGTCAGAGGTGAAACCTTCGTAAGTGACTGCAACGGTGTCAGAATTACCCACCACGGTTTTATCCGTGGTGAAAGTGAAGGTCTGACCCGCTTTCAGCGAGACGTCATTTCCACCTTCAAGTTTGATGGTACGAATTTCCGGACCTTTGGTGTCCAGCAAGATCGCCGCTTTTTTACCGGTTTTGCTCATCACGTTGCGCAGGTTCTGGATGCGCTGACCATGTTCAGCATAGTCGCCGTGGGAGAAGTTAAGACGCATAACGTTCATGCCCGCGTCGAGCATTTTGGTCAGCATCTCTTCAGATTCGGTTTTCGGGCCGATGGTGCAAACAATTTTGGTCTTTTTCATGACAGTCTTAGTCTTTAAGTTGAGAAGAATATGGAGGTAACGCTCCGGAACAATATGAGCACGGAGTCAAACCTGTGATACGAAAACTGCGATGCCACGTGATAAGAATAGGTGACATCAAAAAAGCGTGCAGAGGAATGTGCGCTGGTGGTTCAGCCCAGGAGGTTAAATGAAGATATACGCGTTTGAGTAGATAGTTCAAGGCGCTGAAACCATTCAATTAAGAAACGGTGCGCATTATACGATGTTACAAAGTAAAAGGAAAATAAAAACAGCGTTTTAATATGGATTTGGGCATCCTGCCAGAGGTTGTTGGATGAATGTTAGAACGGAGTAATGTGTCCACGTTGCTCCCCGTTCAGCCCTGCTTTTAAAAACGGCCTGACACGCGGCTATCGTTTGATTTACCTTGATTTTTTGGCAATAATGTAAGCATGTTGTTAAAACTTTCAGGAATATACCATGGGTAACCGGGCAAAAGATGACGAGCTGTATCAGGAAATGTGCCGGGTCGTAGGCAAAGTCGTTCTTGAAATGCGCGATCTGGGTCAGGAGCCTAAGCATATCGTTATTGCCGGGGTAATAAGAACCGCACTGGCAAATAAAAAAACGGTTCGCTCGGAACTGAATCGGGAAGCGATGGAGCAGGTAGTGAAAGCGCTGGCGAGGTCATAACGGTAGTCGCTGGTGCGGCTGGTGGGTATATCGCGAGAGAAGGTCATCGTTATTGACGACGGCTGAAAATAAGGGAAGAAAAAACCGGGAACATCATGAATGGTGCGTCCGAGTGGACTCGAACCACCGACCCCCACCATGTCAAGGTGGTGCTCTAACCAACTGAGCTACGGACGCACTGAAGGATGGTGCGTTCAATTGGACTCGAACCAACGACCCCCACCATGTCAAGGTGGTGCTCTAACCAACTGAGCTATGAACGCATTGTTGTGCCTGACAACGGGGACGAATATTAGCGGCAGTGTCGGGATGTGGCAAGAGGGAAACGCGATTTTTCTTTCATAATTCACGCGATTGCAGAACTACTGCGCAAAATGTTGAGAAAGTAGCCGCCCGCTGGCGGCTACCCTGAGCTTAGCGTGCGGCGCGTCGCAAAATGACGGCCGAAGGCTGACGTTGCAGAAAACGCATTCTTACCATCATCATCACTGCTGCTGAGGTCAGGCCGATGATAAATCCAAGCCAGAAACCTGCTGGCCCCATCGGTTCAACGACCCAATCGGTTAACGCCAGTACGTATCCGCTCGGCAGACCTAACACCCAGTAGGCGATGAACGTAATAAAGAAAATCGAACTGGTGTCTTTATATCCGCGCAGAATGCCGCTGCCAATCACCTGGATAGAATCTGAGATTTGATAGATGGCTGCCAGCAGCATCAGGTGCGCGGCCAGAGTAACTACTTCAGGGTTGTCATTATAAAGCAGGGCGATATGCTCGCGCAGTGAGACCGTGAAAATCGCGGTCAGAACAGCCATACACACGCCCACGCCAAGACCGGTACGTGCCGAGGTCTGCGCTTCCAGCGTTGATCCCTGACCGAGGCGATATCCCACACGAATCGTCACCGCCGCGCCCAGCGACAGCGGCAGTACAAACATCAGCGAGCTGAAGTTCAGCGCAATCTGGTGCCCGGCAACATCAACGATCCCCAGTGGAGAAACCAGCAGGGCCACAACTGCAAACAGGGTCACTTCGAAGAACAGTGCCAGCGCGATGGGTAAGCCCAGCTGTCCGAGACGCAGCATCGTCGCCCATTCCGGTTTGCTAAAACGCATCGTGTTACGAATATCGCGCATCGAACTGGCGTTCTTAATGTATGAAAGCATGCACAACAGCATCACCCAGTAAACCGAAGCCGTTGCCACGCCACAGCCAACGCCGCCCAGTTCTGGCATCCCAAAATGGCCATAGATGAAAAGGTAATTCACCGGAATATTGACCAGCAGCCCGCAAAAACCGATAAACATAGCCGGTTTGGTTTTCGCCAGGCCGTCACACTGGTTACGCGCGACCTGAAAGAACAGATAGCCAGGCGCGCCAAATAACAAAGCACGCAGGTAGCGAACGGCTTTATCTGCCAGCTCAGGATCGATGTTATGCATGGCGTGGATAATGTGCCCGGCATTCCACAACACCACCATCACCAGCACAGAGACAAAGCCCGCCAGCCAGAAACCCTGACGCACCTGGTGCGCGATGCGATCGCGTCGTCCGGAGCCGTTTAGCTGTGAGATAACGGGAGTGAGGGCCAGCAGCAGGCCATGACCAAACAGAATTGCCGGCAGCCAGATGGAGGTGCCGATAGCCACGGCGGCCATGTCGGTGGCACTGTAGCCTCCCGCCATTACCGTATCGACGAAACCCATCGCCGTTTGCGCCACCTGCGCAATAATCACCGGAATTGCCAGCGCCAGAAGCTGACGCGCTTCATTGAGATACTTCTGCACGTGAACACCTTTAGTATTGTTGTTATTTGAGAGACTAAAAAAGCCGCCATAAAAGGCAGCAAGAAAGAATTAACAAGAGGTTATGCTGCTATTGTAACGAGGATTACCCATTAAGCCAGTGAAAAAGTGGATAGCGCACAGACTGGACTGGCAAGCCTTTTTTCCACCTGTTATTGTGCCTGACAGAATGGCGGGGAACAGACCGCCTTGATGGCATACAGGAGTTTAAGCATGTTTACTGGTATCGTGCAGGGCACTGCAAAAATTGTGTCCATTGATGAGAAACCCAATTTCCGTACTCACGTCGTGGCATTACCCGACGATATGCTTGACGGGCTGGAAACCGGGGCTTCGGTGGCGCATAACGGATGCTGCCTGACAGTGACAGAAATCAACGGTAATCATATTAGCTTTGATTTAATGAAAGAAACGCTGCGTATTACTAACCTCGGTGATTTACAGCCAGGTGATGTAGTCAACGTTGAACGTGCGGCAAAATTCAGCGATGAAATTGGCGGGCATTTGATGTCGGGCCATATCATGACCACGGCTGAAGTATCGAAAATCCTTACCTCAGAAAATAACCGCCAGATCTGGTTTAAATTGCAGGACCCGACGCTGATGAAATATATCCTCTATAAAGGATTTATCGGTATCGATGGCATTAGCCTGACGGTGGGAGAGGTGACCGCGACCCGTTTCTGTGTGCATCTGATCCCGGAAACGCTCCAGCGCACCACGCTCGGCCAGAAAAAACTGGGGCAGCGAATTAATATTGAAATCGATCCGCAAACTCAGGCAGTAGTGGATACGGTTGAACGGGTACTGGCGGCGCGGGAAGCGGCGCTATTACAGAAAGTGGCTGACTGATGCTAAAAACCCCGGCAAGCCGGGGTTTTTACAGGTTAGCGGGCGACGCGTAAACCATTTTCTACGCCGCGCGAGAAAACCACCTGCCAGAGCTGAATATCCCGTGCACGAAACGCACCGGCGCAGGCATTCAGATAATAACTGAACATACGCTTAAAGCGTTCAGAGTAATTATCGGCAATTTCTGGCCATGAGGCTTCAAAACGTTCGTACCAGGCCATCAGCGTTTTGTCATAATCTGCGCCAAAATTGTGCCAGTCTTCCATGATAAAATGGGGTTCGCTGGCAATCGCAATATGTCGCACTGACGGCAGACAGCCGTTGGGGAAAATATATTTGTTAATCCACGGGTCGACGTTATTGTCGGTTTTTTTGGCCCCAATGGTGTGCAACAGAAACAGCCCGTCCGGCTTCAGATTACGATCCACGACGTCAAAATAGGTTTTGTAGTTTTTAGGACCCACATGTTCAAACATGCCGACGGAGACGATACGGTCAAACTGGTCCCGCAGGTCGCGATAATCCTGAAGCAGGATTGTCACGTCAAGTCCCGCGCAGCGGGCCTGAGCGAGTTTCTGCTGCTCGGCAGAAATGGTCACGCCGGTCACGCTCACGTTGTAGTGTTTTGCCATCCATGAAGCCAGACCACCCCAGCCGCAGCCGATATCCAGCACGCGCATGCCTGGCTCAAGCTGAAGTTTTTCGCAAATAAGCTGTAGCTTCGCCTGCTGGGCGTCGGCCAGATTATCAGCCTCTTTCCAGTAGCCGCAGGAATACTGCATATAAGGGTCAAGCATGCGGGTAAACAGATCGTTACCCAGATCGTAGTGCTCTTTGCCGACAATCCAGGCGCGCTTTTTACTTTGTAAGTTAATCAGGCGGGTGGCGGCAACACGAAACACATCTTTCAAATGGTGCGGTAACTGGTTATCCAGTCCGGCGCGCAGAACTTTAGTAAAAAATATATCCAGCCGGTCACATTCCCACCAGCCATCCATATAACTTTCGCCTAAACCGAGCGAACCTTCCTGAAGCACGCGTTTAAAGAAATGCGGATTTTTAACCCGTAAATCACAGGGAGCGGTACCGTTAATAGCAATACCTGCGCGGCTTAATAACTCATTGGTAATACGATACCAGTCGTCGTTCGGTATGCTAACGTCTTCTATACACGATGAACTCATAGCTTCTCCATCACGCGTATGTGATCAGAACCTTAAAACAGCGTAGATGCTATTTTGGTTTGTGAGAAATCTTACGGGAAATCCGTAAGCCTGCTATCCGACGTAGAAACAGAGGAAGGGAGAGGACCCTTGCCGAAATGCCGTCCATGGGAGAAACGGGTGAATTCCATCACCCGCTAAATAATACGCTTTTTATCATAATAATATGGCAACAAAACGAGTATAGGACGCTAAACTCGCTGATTCAACACAAAAATGTTAGCACCCTAACTAAATGGCTGTTTGTGAGGCTACGCCCGACAGGTTTCTGCCGCCATTTTTTGCTGAGCAGCACGGCTCGCCACCAGTTGCATCCAGTAACCTGCAGCCGCCAGTAGCACTGTGAACAACATCACGCTGGTGGTGGTGAGAAGCGGTGTTTCCACCAGCCAGGAGACCAGCAGGCTTGCCAGAAAGCACAACCCAAGCTGGAGGGTGTTCTGTAACGCGGCAGCCCGACCAGTCGCCTGTGGGAAAGGACGCAGAGCTTGCGCCACCACAATCGGGTAAATCGCGCCGTTCGCCATGGCCATTACACAAAAAGGGATCAACAGCGCCGTTAGCGAGTTGCCGTCAAACAGGCCAGTGAGCCAGGTTGCCACCACGCTGAAGGCATATAGCCCCAGTAGCCAGGGGAGCAACTGCTGTCCCTGCCATTTTTGCAGCGCCGCGCGACAGCCGTAACCACCAGCCAGAAATGCGATGGTCTGCGGGACATAGCTCAGGCCAATCGCTGCCGGACCATAGCCCATTTCACTGAGGATAAAAGGCGAGCCGGTGAGCCAGGCAAAGAAACTGGCCGAACAGGCGGCATAAATTAGCACATTGCCGAAATATAACCGTGAGCGCAGCAGGGTGGTAAATGTCAATTTCTCTCCGCGATCCGGTTTTTTATGCATGACGGATTTCAGACGCAGCGCCGGCAGCATCAGAAGCAGGGTGATGGCAAATAAGGTGGTGAAAATAGCCTGCCAGTCAAAATGGGTCAGGATCCAGCTGCCAAGCAACGGTGCCAGGGCGGGGGAGAGACCGACCAGCGGCATAATGGTGGCGAAAATCCGGTTTACGCGCTGGGCCGGATAATAGTCAGTCACCATCGCCTGCCAGGTCACGGCGGCAGCACAAACGCCCGTCGCCTGAACAAAACGCAATACCAGCAGCATCGTGGCACTTTGCACCCACAGCATCCCCAGGCAGCCAACGGCAAAAATGGTCAGCCCGATGAGCAAAATGGGACGCCGTCCGAAGCGATCCGACAGCGGTCCCCAGATGAGCTGGGCCAGAGCGAAGCCGGCCAGAAATAAACTCAGGCTGGCGCTGACCGCAGCGGCCGGGGAGTGAAGATCGTGCTGAATTGCCGCAAACGCGGGCAAATACATATCAGTGGCCAGAAATCCCAGCACGCTTAGTCCGGCGAGCCAGACCAGAAAACCTTTTCCAGGCTGCATATACATTCTCTTTTTAGAAGCAGGTGACAGGCGCAAGAGTGTAGGCAGTGCATTCAGCGTTGTGAAACGCTAATATTTGCGTAGTGACGTCAAAAAATTTGCAGGCAGAAAATGTGGTCAGAATATTCCCTCGAAGTGATTGATGCGGTTGCCCGCAACGGCAGCTTTAGCGCAGCGGCGCAGGAGTTGCATCGTGTCCCGTCAGCAATCAGTTACACCGTGCGTCAGATGGAAGAGTGGCTGGGTGTGCCGCTGTTTGAGCGGCGGCATCGCGATGTGGAGTTAACCCCTGCGGGCAGCTGGTTTTTGAAAGAAGGACGCACTGTTATCAAAAAAATGCTGATCACCCGTCAGCAGTGCCAGCAAATCGCGAATGGCTGGCGCAGCCAGCTTCCCATTGCCGTTGATAACATCGTCAGGCCCGAGCGTACCCGGCAAATGATTGTCGATTTCTACCGCCATTTTCCTGATGTCGAGCTGATTGTTTTTCAGGAAGTGTTTAACGGCGTGTGGGATGCGCTGGCCGATGGGCGGGTTGAACTGGCTATCGGCGCAACCCAGGCCATCCCGGTCGGGGGGCGCTACGCGTTCCGGGATATGGGGATGCTGAGCTGGAATTGCGTTGTCGCCTGCGATCATCCCCTGGCCAAACAGCCGGGGCCGTTAAGCGACGATGAATTACGCAACTGGCCTTCCCTGGTTCGTGAAGATACCTCGCGCTCGTTGCCAAAACGCACGACCTGGCTGCTGGACAATCAAAAGCGGGTCGTGGTGCCAGACTGGGAGTCATCAGCGACCTGCATCTCGGCGGGTCTGTGTGCGGCGATGGTGCCTTCACATTTTGCCCGGCCATGGACCGATTCAGGCGACTGGACAGCGCTGGTCCTTGAGAACCCGTTTCCTGATGCGGCCTGCTGCTTAACCTGGCAGCAGAGCGATATCTCGCCTGCGTTAGGATGGCTGCTGGAGTATTTGGGGGATAGCGAAACGCTGAATAAAGAGTGGCTGCGGGACCCGGAAGAAACGGCTCCCGCAGGTTAACTTAACGGCGGTAGTCGACGAACGGACCGTCGGCTACCGAGCGGCGTTCAATCAGGCGAGGGTGAACCTCAATGGATTTTGATTCAACGCGCTTATTCACAATGCGATCCAGCAGGGTATTAAACGCGGCTTCGCCGAGGGAATCTTTCGGCTGGTGAATGGTCGTCAGCGCCGGCGTAAAGAAACGCGCGTTGCGCACGTTATCGTAGCCAATCACTGAAATATCCTGCGGCACGCGCAGGCCCATCTCGTCGGCGGCACATAATGCCCCCATCGCCATGATATCGCCCCCGCAGAAGACGGCGGTCGGGCGAGGGGACTGATTAAGGATCTGTTGCATCGCCTGATAGCCGGATTCCGGTTCGAAATCACCCTGCACGATCCACTGCTCGGGGATCTTCACCTGGATTTCGTCCATCGCTTTCATAAACCCGGCCAGACGTCCGGCACCGGTATTACGCTCCAGCGGGCCTGGAATAATACCGATATCACGATGGCCGCGTTCGATCAGATAACGCCCGGCCATATAGCCACCTTTAAAGGCATTATCAATCACCGAGTCGGTAAAGTCCGCTTTTGATTCGCCCCAGTCCATCACCACCATCGGAATGTGACGATACTCTTCGAGCATGCTTAATAGCGATTCGGGATATTCAGAGCACATGACCAGCAGGCCATCGACGCGTTTTTGCGCCATCATCGACAAATAGGCGCGCTGTTTTTCAATATCGTTCCATGCGTTGCCGAGGATCAGGGTATAGCCTTTCTTGAAGCAGCTTTTTTCAACCGCTTCAATAATTTCGGCAAAATAGGCCGCTTCGCTGCTGGTCGCCAGCAGGCCAATCGACTTGGTATGATTAACCTTCAGGCTGCGCGCAACCGCGCTGGGAGAATAGTGAAGTTCCTTTATTGCCGCCCACACTGCATTACGCGTATCTTCAGCAACAAAACGGGTTTTGTTGATAACGTGTGACACAGTTGTAGTGGAAACGTTTGCGCGTTTCGCGACATCTTTAATTGTTGCCATTACATCTTACTCCGGACCCTGGCCTGAACGCCTGCAAATGGGAGGGTAAACGTTTGCCTTCACACACCCCTGGCGCAATTTTGTGAGCATTGCTTTAGGTCGGGAAAACGACACAGAACGTCAGGTGGGGGTCAATGGCTGGTACGCTTATAATTAAGCGTGGAATTTTGGCCGATCCTGATGAAAAGGGAAAGAGAAAAAATGTATATCAATCTAAATCCTGCAAGATTTTCGTCCTTAAGTGTGTAAAAATGAACAGGCTCACTTTTCGCAGGGTCATAACAAGGAGTAAAAATTGATGAGTGCCGATCTTAAGTTTTCTCTGGTAACGACCATTATTGTGCTGGGTTTGATCGTCGCCAGCGCGTTGGTTGCCGTATTACATTGAGTTATCCGGGGGAGAGCCTTCTCCCTCAGCCCCTTCTCCGATTTTGCACTTATCAGCAAAACGCTTTTGCATTTTGCCTCACTTTTGTTTTTTTGTGATTAATGTCATGCTTTTGGCTTCTTTGCGTCGTGTCATGGTGATGGCGGCCAAAACGGAGTCTGTTCATGAAAGTTAATTTTCCCCTGCTGGCGCTGGCTATCGGTGCGTTTGGTATCGGCACCACTGAGTTTTCTCCGATGGGGTTATTGCCCACGATTGCCAGAGGGGTGGATGTTTCTATTCCAACCGCCGGTATGCTCATCAGCGCCTATGCGATTGGCGTGATGGTTGGTGCGCCGATCATGACGTTACTGTTATCCCACCGCGCCCGGCGTAACGCGTTGATTTTTCTGATGGCGATTTTTACCCTCGGCAATGTGCTCTCAGCGATTGCGCCTGATTACACCACCCTGATGCTTTCCCGTATTGTTACCAGCCTTAACCACGGTGCGTTCTTTGGTCTGGGGTCAGTGGTTGCCGCAAGCGTGGTGCCAAAACATAAACAGGCCAGCGCCGTCGCGACCATGTTTATGGGACTCACCATTGCTAACATCGGCGGCGTTCCGGCGGCGACCTGGCTGGGTGAAGCGATTGGCTGGCGAATGTCCTTTTTTGTAACTGCGGGTCTGGGGGTTATCGCCATGTTGAGCCTGTGGTTCTCGCTGCCGAAGGGCAGTGCAGGAGAGCGACCCAACGTGCGGCAGGAACTGACGGTGCTGCTGCGCCCGCAGGTTCTTAGCGCGCTGCTGACGACCGTGCTGGGGGCCGGGGCGATGTTTACCCTCTACACCTATATCGCTCCGGTTCTGTATAGCCTGTCTGCCGCGACGCCGCTTTTTGTCACCGCGATGCTGGTACTGGTGGGGATTGGGGTCTCCATCGGCAATTATCTTGGCGGGAAGTTTGCCGATCGGTCAGTGAATGCCACGTTGAAAGGTTTTCTGCTGCTGTTGATTGCGATCATGCTGGCGATCCCGCTGCTGGCACGCAATGAGTTTGGCACGGCGTTCAGTATGCTGGTATGGGGTGCCGCGACATTTGCTGTGGTTCCCCCGCTGCAAATGCGCGTCATGCGCGTGGCCAGCGAAGCGCCGGGCTTATCCTCGTCGGTGAATATCGGGGCGTTTAATCTCGGCAATGCTTTAGGGGCGATGGCCGGTGGAGCGGTGATCTCCGGCGGGCTGGGGTATAGTTTTGTTCCGGTAATGGGGGCAATTATTGCGGGTCTGGCACTGCTGGTGGTGTTCTTTTCCGCCCGCCAGCCCGCGCGTGAAGCCTGCGCCAGCCGTTAAGCGATAGCGCAGAAGGCAAACGCCTTCTGCGCATTGACTCAGGCTGCCAGATTTTGTGCCACAAAAGGCCAGTTAACCAGCGCCCAGAAATGCTCCAGATAACCCGGACGGGCATTGCGGTAGTCAATATAGTAGGCGTGTTCCCAGACATCCACGGTCAGCAACGGTGTGTCACTGGTAGTCAGCGGCGTGCCGGCGTTAGACGTAGACGCAATCGCCAGACTGCCGTCCGCTTTTTTGACCAGCCACGTCCAGCCTGAACCAAAGTTCTTAATTGCCGCATCGGTAAACTGCTTTTTAAATGCCTCTACGCTGCCAAAGGACTGGCTGAGCGCATTTGCCAGCTCACCCGCAGGTTCGCCACCAGCCGCAGGGGCCAGGCAGTTCCAGTAAAATGTATGATTCCACACCTGCGCCGCATTATTAAACATGCCGCCTTCAGCGCCGCGAACGATCTCTTCCAGGGATTTATTTTCCCAGTCCGTGTCTTTGATAAGCGCATTGAGGTTGGTGACGTAGGTCTGATGATGTTTGCCGTGATGATAAGCGAGGGTTTCCGCGGAAATATGCGGTTCCAGCGCGTCTTGTGCATATGGTAATGCAGGTAATTCGAACGACATTGCGATACTCCTTTTTTATTTTGATAACTTAATATCCACATATTAAGCGTGGGTATATTAACAAAATAATGGAGTCGTAACAAAGGCTTATCCTGCTGAGCGAGCAGCAGGATAACGATTAACGGATGGTTTTGGGCGTCATCACCCGGCGCGCACCAACGTAGTGGCGTACCCAGTAATCTTCACTCAACGACGAGATTTGGATGTCCTGGCCACTACGCGGAGACTGAATAAATTTACCGTTGCCAACGTAAACGCCGACGTGATCGGCGGTGCCGCGTCCCTGAGTGCGGAAGAAGACCAGATCGCCACTTTCGAGGCTGCTGCGCTCAATCGGCGCGGCATCACGCAGATGATACATTTCGTTAGCCGTGCGCGGGATGGGGATTTTGACCAGATCTTTATAGGCGTAATAAACCAGACCGCTGCAATCAAACCCGGTACGGGGTGACGAGCCGCCCCAGTGATAGGGTTTGCCAATCTGATTCATTAATTTGGACATGGCCGTTTTCTGCGCTTTCTGCATACGGACTTTGTGAACTTCACTCAACGCCAGCGGTTTGGCTGAGGCATTGAGACATTTATTCTTATAACCTTTACGCACCGTACATTTTTTATCTGCCAGTTTTACGGCAGCCGTTTTGGTGGATTTGGTTTTATCACGTCTGGATTTACTGGAGGTGAGGGCCGTTTTGGTTTTCGTTTTGCTGGCACTTTTACTGGGTTTTGTAGCTGTTTTATTAACGGTCTTGCTGGTTTTTTTACTGGTCGTCTTACTTTTCGTCTTTTTTTCTGAGACTTTTGCCAAATGCGTTTTCTGTATGGCAGACGCTCTCGTCTGCTCAGAAGCCTGAGCAAGTGGTGAAAAAGCAAGCGATGTAAACAGTAAAGCACAGAGCGTGATCGAGACTTTATTTATCCGCGCCACTGAGCACTCCCCTGGTTCGGGCAGGCATGAAGATATGCCTGCGCATGATGATGACAAAAAGCCAGTCGATTCTAATGCATAAAAAGCCTGAAAGTTAATAGTCTTTTTGCATCTAAAATACTGATTCGTTACCGAGCGCAAAAAAAATCACACGTTGGCGGGCAAACTGCGCACAGTTTGTGCGATTAATTTGTGTCATCAATAATAAAACGGTATTGATAAAGCATCTTTTGGCTTCAGACGATAGAATAATAGCGAGTGAATAAAATGTTATTTTCGGTCCGGAGCCTGAAACGCTACAATGACAGACTACTGCCGTAAAAGAAGTTAAGGAAGCATGACAATGAGTACGACAATTGAAAAAATTCAGCGTCAGATCGCTGAAAACCCGATTCTGCTGTACATGAAAGGTTCACCGAAATTACCGAGCTGTGGTTTCTCTGCTCAGGCCGTGCAGGCGCTCTCCGCCTGTGGCGAGCGTTTTGCCTATGTTGATATCCTGCAAAACCCGGATATCCGCGCAGAACTGCCGCAGTACGCGAACTGGCCGACCTTCCCGCAGCTGTGGGTGGACGGTGAACTGGTTGGCGGCTGCGACATCATTATTGATATGTATCAGCGCGGCGAACTGCAGTCACTGATCAAAGAGACTGCTGCCAAACAGGCGACTGACGGCACCGACGCTCAGTAAGCTATCGGCAAAAATAAAAAAGCGACTCCTGAGTCGCTTTTTTTATCACTATTGTTCACTCGCGACGGGTAGCGGCCAGCCGCCAAGACGTTTCCAGCGATTAACGATTTCGCAAAACAGCAGCGCGGTTTGTTCCGTGTCATAAAGGGCGGAATGTGCCTGCGTACTGTCAAAATCAAGCCCGGCGGTAGCGCAGGCTTTGGACAGGACCGTTTGCCCCAGTGCCAGCCCGCTTAACGAGGCGGTATCGAAGGTGACGAAAGGGTGGAACGGGTTACGCTTCAGCGATGCGCGCTCGGCAGCGGCCATCATGAAGCTATGGTCGAAGGTCGCATTGTGCGCCACCATAATTGCCCGGTTACAGCCCTGATCTTTAATGCCTTTACGCACCGCTTTGAAAATCGCATGCAGCGCGTCATGTTCGCTGACGGCTCCGCGCAGCGGATTGGTGGGATCGATACCGTTAAATGCCAGTGCTTCAGGCTGTAAATTTGCCCCTTCAAAAGGCTCAACGTGAAAATGCAGCGTCGTGTCCGGCATCAGCCAACCGTGTTCATCCATTTTCAGGGTAATAGCAGCGACTTCGAGTAGCGCATCCGTTTTGGCGTTGAATCCAGCCGTTTCGACATCAATGACGACAGGATAAAAACCACGAAAACGGTCGCACAGACCAGTCAGTTGAGCGTTATCGGACATCAGTATCTCTTAGTAGAAAAAAGTAGCGCGCATTATGGCAAATTTTGCCCGGGGTTGCAGTATGCGAAGAGAAAAGGGTGGGCCAGAACAGGCCCACCGGCAATTAATCGCCCAGACCTTTACCTGCGTCTTTGGCTTCAATCAGCTCAATTTTGTAACCATCCGGATCTTCCACAAAGGCGATGACGGTCGTACCGCCTTTAACCGGACCCGCTTCACGCGTTACGTTACCGCCGTTCTGACGAATTTTTTCGCAAGCTTCAGCCGCATCATCAACACTTAGCGCAATATGCCCATAGGCTGTACCCAGATCGTAACGGTCAGTGCCCCAGTTATAGGTCAGCTCAATCACCGCCTCTTCGCTTTCCGGGCCGTAGCCGACGAAGGCGAGGGAGTATTTATATTCCGGGTTTTCGCTGGTACGCAGCAACGACATGCCAAGGACGTTAGTGTAGAAATCGATAGAGCGTTGCAGGTCGCCAACACGGAGCATAGTGTGAAGTAAGCGCATCTCATCCTCTCAGTTAAAAGTTTGTCTTTTCATTTCAATCAGAAACGTTGTTTTAGTATAGCGGCGGATCCTTGCCGCTATCAATGCGGGATTACAAAGAGGGATAATCGGTATAGCCTTCAGCGCCGCCGCCATAGAAACTGTCCGGGCGTTGCGGGTTCAGTTCTGCTTTACGTGCCAGGCGCTCGACCAGATCCGGGTTGGCGATGTAATCACGACCGAAAGCGACTGCATCAATCAGACCCTTGGCGATCAGGGTTTCGGCTTTCTCCGGCGTATAGGCACCAGCACCGATAATCGCGCCATCAAAACGCTCGCGGACTTTCTGACGGAACGCCTCGGTATACGGTTGACCGCCTGCCCAGTCGGGTTCAGACATATGCAAATACGCAATGCCGCGCTTGTTCAGTTCTTCAATCAGATACTGGGCATCTTCTTCTTCATTCGGACCGTTATCCGTATTCTGGAACGTGCCGACGGGTGAAACGCGGATGCCAATACGGTCGGCACTCCACTCTTTACTGACAGCATCAATCACTTCCAGCACCAGACGAGCACGACTTTCTACGCTGCCGCCGTACTGATCGGTGCGATGGTTGGAAGAGGGAGACAGGAACTGATGCAGCAAATAACCGTGCGCTGAGTGCAGTTCAACCAGATCGAAACCTGCATCGCGGGCATTAGCCACAGCCTGACGGAAATCATCGACGATACCCGGAATTTCACTGGTTTCCAGCGCGCGCGGGGTGGAGGTATCGACCCGGATCGCGTGGCCGTTTTCATCACGCAGCGAAGTACGCGTACCGGCGTTTAGCGCTGACGGCGCGACGGGAGCCTGTCCATCAGGCTGAATGCTGCTGTGCGAAATGCGCCCGGTATGCCAGAGTTGCACGGCAATACGCCCATCTTCAGCGTGAACTCCGGCGGTAATTTTCTGCCATGCCGCGATTTGTTCGGCACTGTGCAGGCCCGGTGCGCCTGCATAGCCTTTCGCCTGTGCGGAGATCTGTGTTGCCTCAGAGATAATCAGCCCGGAGCTGGCACGCTGGCGATAATATTCGCCCATCAGCGGCGTCGGAATATCACCCGGTTCAATGCTGCGCAGACGGGTAAGGGGAGCCATAAAGACCCGATTGGGAACAGTAATCGCACCCACTTTTAGGGGGGTAAACAGCTTTTCGGTTGTCATATTCACTCCTGAGTAGACCGGTCGTCTTGAAAAAAAGGAAATAAAAAAGCGCCTGTCATTATTCAGGCGCGGCAATAATGGTTTTGACATGCGCCAGCGCGCTTTCCAGTGGAATAGCACTGCGCGACATTTTGGCCTGCAAATTCGCCCCCAGCCATAAAGAGTAGAGCACCTGCGCCTGAGTATGGGCGTCACCTGAAAATGTCAGGCTGTGTTCTTCACGCCCTTGCTCCAGCGCCTGAGCCAGCAGCGAAATAATCATGCTGACGCCCTCATTCATCTCAGAACGCATATCTTCCGATAAATCGCATACTTCCGCAGACAGTTTTACCGTCAGGCAGCCGCTGATGGTGCCGTGCTGGCAAAACTGTTCAATCGTTTGCTGATACCACGCCAGCAAGCGGGCGCGGGACGAGCCGGGCGCGGTGAAAAAATGCTGATTAAGCGCCAGCTGATAGCCAGCGTAATGCCGGTGCAGCATGGCAACACCAAACGCCTCTTTCGAGCGAAAATAGTGATAGAACGAGCCTTTGGGGACCTGAGCCGTCTTTAAAAGCTCACTCAATCCCATACCGGTAAAGCCGCGATGCATGCAAAGCTGCTCGCCAGTGGCAAGGATATGTTCGCGGGTGTCATGTTCAGTATGTCTGGTCATGGCGCTACTGTAATAGACCAGTCGGTCTAATGCAACCCACCATTTTAAGTTGCGCGTTCAGCGATGAGCGTCTTCAATAACAGTTATTATTCACACACGGGAGGTATTCGTGGCAGAACAACTGGAGTTTTTCCCGCTGCAAAGCCCTTGCCGTGGCATCTGTCAGGTGGATGAACGCGGATTTTGTCGCGGCTGTATGCGCAGTCGGGAGGAGCGTTTTAACTGGCAGCATTTCAGTGATGCGCAAAAACAGCAGGTGCTGCGCCTGTGCCGCCAGCGTTTACTGCGTAAATTACGCGCAAACAAACCCGCCTCCGATGAAGAACCGCAGCAACCCTCACTTTTTTAATAACGTAATTACGTATACTCAATGAAATTCTTTGTTGAGGAAAATATGATGGTTCAACGTATTACCATGGCTCCGCAAGGGCCGGAATTTTCACGTTTTGTGATGGGCTACTGGCGGTTAATGGACTGGAAAATGTCCGCGCAGCAACTGGTCAGTTTTATCGAGGCGCACCTTGAACTGGGAATAACCACCGTCGATCATGCCGATATTTACGGTGGCTATCAGTGTGAAGCCGCCTTTGGCGAGGCGCTAAAACTCGCGCCGCATTTACGTGAGCAGATGGAAATTGTCTCCAAATGTGGGATAGCCATCACTGCCCGACCGGAAAACACGCTGGGGCACTACATAACCGATCGCGACCACATTATCCGCAGTGCCGAACAGTCGCTGAAAAATCTGGCGACCGACCGTCTGGATTTATTGCTGATCCATCGTCCCGACCCTCTGATGGACGCGGATGACGTCGCGGAGGCTTTTCTGGCTTTGCATCAGAGCGGAAAAGTACGTCATTTTGGGGTATCTAACTTTACGCCTCGTCAGTTCACCCTCCTGCAATCTCGCTTGCCGTTCACTCTGACCACCAATCAGGTCGAAATCTCTCCGGTGCACCAGCCGCTACTGCTTGATGGCACATTAGATCAGCTTCAGCAGTTGCGCATTCGCCCAATGGCGTGGTCATGCCTGGGGGGCGGGCGTTTATTTAATGACGAATCGTTCAGACCATTACGTGATGAGCTGACGAAAGTGGCACAGGAAGTCAATGCCGACAGCATTGAACAGGTGGTTTATGCCTGGATCCTACGCTTACCGTCGCTGCCGCTGCCGATTATTGGCTCCGGCAAAATCGAGCGCGTGCGCTCGGCCATCGCCGCTGAGCAACTGCAACTGACCCGTCAGCAGTGGTTCCGCATCCGTAAAGCCGCACTCGGATACGATGTGCCCTGACGCACGCTTTTAAGCACTTTCCGGTGAAAGCAGTGGCCGTGGTTTACACTTACCGCGGACACTGAATTTACCGGAGGTTATATGAAGCGTTTTAATCTGGCTCTTTTAGCGTTGGTTGTCTGTACCGGCGCGCAGGCCGCAAGTGAAGAAGTGCAGATGAATCTGGTCACCTCGCAGGGGATTGGTCAGTCCATCGGTGAAGTGAAAATTAGCGAGACCGACAAAGGGCTGGAGTTTGCACCCGATCTCAAAGCACTGCCACCCGGTGAGCGTGGTTTTCACGTACATGCCATGGGTAGTTGCGAACCCGCGATGAAGGAGGGGAAACCCAGCGCGGCAGAAGCCGCGGGCGGACATCTCGATCCGCAAAAAACAGGTAAACATGAGGGGCCGGAAGGTCATGGTCATACCGGCGATCTGCCCGTGCTGGTCGTGGACAAAGACGGTAAAGCCACTCAGTCCGTGATTGCCCCGCACCTGAAAAAACTTGATGAGGTGAAGGGCAAAGCGCTGATGATCCACGTCGGGGGCGATAACATGTCTGACAAACCTGAACCGTTAGGCGGTGGCGGGGCACGTTTCGCCTGTGGCGTCATTAAATAATCAGTGTTGAACCGGTGCGGCGGCGGGCGCCTGTTCCAGCTGCGAGAGGGAGCACTGTAATCGCCAGACAATCGCCGCCAGCTCTCTGGCGGCTGGCTGATGATGCCGTGAGAGGGTGTCACTAATTCGCTGTAATTCCTTTAATGTGACAGCCAGCGGGCGCTGCTGGACGCCGCGTTCGCTCATGACATCGCGTAACAGCGTCATACAAATATCCCGGACCTGCGCCAGCGGATCGGAACGCGTTTCCCATTCACGAAGCTGCCATACCACATGTGTACAATTCAGAAGCACGACGCCCCAGCGTAACAACCAGCGCCGTGCCAGGGCATCCTGGCTGGTACTGAGCTGGCTAATACGATGATAGACCAGCGACTCAAATTCATTTTCACTGTGAGTCGGATGCGAGCGAAGCTGATCAATAAAGTGACGCCGTAACGCCGTAATGTGGCGCCGGCTCTTTCGCGCATCTGAACCGGGGCGCAGCACGGCGAACGCCAGCCAGGCCAGGCCAACGCCAAGAATTTTGGCAATGTTATCATTGAGAAAATCAGCAAAATCGTAAACCGGCGGATTGGTCACCGCGATGAACGATCCCATAAAGACGATCAGCTGCCCCCACAGGCCCGCCTGCTTAGCGATTTGTAATTTGAACAGTTGCATAGTGGTCAACAGAGGGAACAGGAAAAGCAGGAATTGCCACAGCTCGGTGATCTGCACCATAAGGCCAAATTTGACGACGAAGCTAAAAAGGGACAGGAGCAGCAAGGTCCGCATTAGTAGCGTGAGGGAATTAAACGGCGAAGGCACCATGGCGTAGATCACGCAACCGATTGAGGTCATCGTCAGCGCTGCCGAGCCTGAATCCCACTGGGTGTTGATACTCCACGCGCCCACCATCAATAGTGCGGCAAAGGCGCGAAAGCCGTTCCACAGCGCTTCAATATAGTCAGTATGGCGTGCCAGCGCCGGACTGGCCGGGACCGCAAACTGCGCCACCGCTGAAGCGTTCTCCAGCCTGCGTAGCCAGCGGCTACTGCGCAAATACACAGAGCAAAAGTAGCGCAATCGCTGCCAGAAGGCATGGTGCCGATAATCCTGCGGATCACGCGGCGCAAGCGGCGCGATAATACGCGAAAGGGTGTAGATATCCGCATCCGGTCGGGCTAGTGCCTGAATCAGGTTGCTCAGTACCTGCTGCATATTCGCCGGAGGATTGGGCCAGTTCATCAGCATTCGTCGCTGGCTGGAGATAAGGCTGGTCATGCGCAACTGCTGATGCAAAAGGTAATTGAGCAGATTGTTTTGTCGACGAAAACGGTAATGGCTCCAGAATGCCTGAATGCGCAGCAGATTCATGGTCAGTATTTGGCGGATCACTCCTTCATGTGCGGTACGAATGGCATCGGTTGTGTCTTGCTGCCAGAGCAATGCCGCGTGCTCCAGCAGTCGTGCATGCATGTTTTTAAGCGCAGTCAGCAGCGTGGTGCCATCAGACGTACTGGGCAGAATCATCATCATCATGCCGCCGCACAGAATTCCCAGCATCACTTCGCACACGCGCGCTTGGGCTATTTCCCACAGTTGGGTGGCGTCAACAATATTAATTACCGGAAACGCGATGATTGCGGCGGTATAGCCTGAAAGCTGAAAAGCATAGGCAACGTTATTGTTGAACATGGCGCAGGCCCAGGTACAGAGTGCAATCCACGCCGAAATACTGAACAGAAACAGCCACGGGTCGACCAGCGTATGCCCCGCGATAATGAGGGCGGCTGTCGCACCTAACAGGCTCCCGGCGATGCGGCCAAAACTTTTACTGATGACGCCGCCGACCGTTGGAAAGCTAACCACTGCAGCAGAAGTCATTGCCCAATAGGGTTCATCCAGGTTCAGAGAATAAGCAACACTTAGTGCCAGGCACATCGCGATGGTATTACGCAACGCATAACGCCACTGTCCTGGAGTGGCTTTACCCCAGGGTAGCATTTGCCATGATAAGTGCACGGGACTCATTTACGTTCGCCAATCGCCACGCTGCACGTCGTCCCGGAGACCAGCGTGATATCTTTCGGAAGCTGATCAAATTCAATCCGTACCGGCACACGCTGCGCCAGTCTCACCCAGGGAATATTGGGTTTGATATCGGCTACCAGCCCGCTGTCGCTTTCAACGCTCTGATCGTAGATAGCTCTGCCAATACTGGATACGTGACCCTGTAACGTTTGATCGCTACTATAGAGAATGATTTTTGCCGTTTTTCCCGGCTGAATATGCCGTAGCTTCGTCTCTTCAAAATAGCCGATAACATAGAACGAATGGCTATCAACAAGGGCAAAAACCGGCTGACCTTCGGCGGCATAGTTGCCGACTCGGGTGGAGAGATTAGTGATCCATCCGTCAACCGGGGCTTTGACCGTGGTTTGTTCGAGTTGCCATCTGGCATGTGCAAGGGTTGCCTCCGCCGCCTCTACGCTGGCTTTCATGGCCTCTACCGACGTATTGGCGGTATCAAGATCTTCTGCTGAGATATAGTTTTGTGGCAAATTGCGGCGACGGCTGGCTTCATGGCTGGCTTTGGTAAGATCGGCGCGGGCTTTGGCTAATTGCGCTTGTGCATTGAGAACGGCGATGCGCCAGGGCGTTTCATCAAGCCGAAACAGCGTGTCGCCAGCCTTAACAAACTGGTTATCGACCACGTTTAAGGACTGGATCCTACCAGAAACTTGCGGCGTAATATTCACCTGCTCAGCACGAACTTTACCGTCCCGGGTCCATGGGGAGTGCATGTAGAAATTCCACATTGCCCATACTGCTGCCACGGCAACGACTACCACCAGTAAGGTAGAAAAGTATTTTAATTTTTTGAAAGACATAGCATCACCATGAGACGAGGATAACCAGCGCCAGACAAACGGAAAGCGCAAACAAAGAGAGATCCATCAGCATTGGATGCCAGATGTCGCCAGCATACATCCAGTCGCGCAGTTGGCGATGCACGACAAGCCAGATAAGAAACCCCACTATCACAGCTTTAAAAAGCGGGGGGAAGTAGATGGATGCACCAGCCACCAGATCCTCCAGGAGTAATCCTGAAGCATTGAAAATCAACTCCACGAGCAGAAATCCTTTGCAGTAAATGAGTATTGCCTCGTCAGCATCGACTAAGCTTGCAAACGGTGCGCCGGTTTTACTGAGTGTAAATCATTGCAATTCCCGGGGCGAATGCGGCAATGCATTTGTTTTGGCAATACAAATGCTGCACACTATTCTAAAATCAGTATAATAACTTAGCAAGCTAATTATAAGGAGATGAAATTGGAATCGCCATTAGGATCCGACCTGGCACGTTTAGTGCGAATCTGGCGGGCTCTGATTGACCATCGCCTCAAACCTCTGGAGTTAACGCAGACACATTGGGTCACGCTGCATAATATACATCAGCTACCTCCCGAACAGTCGCAAATTCAGTTGGCAAAAGCGATAGGTATTGAGCAGCCATCCCTGGTTCGTACATTAGATCAGCTGGAGGAAAAGGGGCTTATCTCCCGGCAAACCTGCGCAAACGATCGCCGTGCAAAACGCATTAAGCTTACCGCAAAAGCTGAGCCTCTCATTGCGGAAATGGAAGGCGTCATCAGTAAAACGCGGGGAGAAATCCTCTCTGGAATCTCTCCTGAGGAACTGGAATCCCTGATCAGTATGATTCAGCGTCTGGAACACAATATCATCGATCTCCAGGCAAAAGGATGAAGCCAGAGCCTTGCACGATGCAAGGCTCTTACTTTTCCCACACCACTACACGATTACGTCCCGTCTCTTTCGCCTGATACATCGCCTTATCTGCCCGTTCAACACATGTTTCGGCAGAGAGTAACGGGCTGGTTGCGGTATAGACTCCAAGCGAAATCGTGATCGGTTCCGGTAATTGCTGCTGGCTGGTCGCGGCATCATACCCGGCAAGGGTAAGGCGAATACGTTCGGCAATATTTTGTGCATCCTGCGCCGTTGTATTGGTCAGAAGCAAAGCAAATTCTTCACCGCCAATGCGTGCGGCCACATCATCCAGACGAACCGCCTGTTGCAGGACGCTGGCAACAAATTGAATCACTTTATCGCCTTGCAAATGTCCATACGTATCATTGATGCGCTTAAAACGGTCCAGATCGCTGACGATAACCGAGACGGGCCTGAGCGCGGACGCTTCAGCCAGTTGTTTGACCAGCGTATCGTAAAAATAGCTACGATTATGTAAGCGGGTCAGCGGATCGCGGATCGAATTTTGGTATGAATGAAGATATTTATTCCGCGAGTCGCGGTAAAGATTAAAAATGTCATAGAGCAGGGTGAAGATAATAAACAGGGTTGAGGTGGCTTCGAAAAATCGCGCCTGATACCAGGCCAGCCCGTCACTATTACGATCGGAAAGCAGAAAAAGCATGGTGAAAATATAACAGATACAAAAGAACCCGCCGCTAAACCAAAAAATATTCTTTAATTGGGAAACGCGTAGCAGTAAGAGTAACGTTAATGTCCATAACGCGACCAATAACAAACTTAAAAAGTCATTCCACAACGTTGTAAACGCATGCGTTTCATTATCCACCAGGGAAACATGTAACAGCGGATTATAACTGGAGTATAAATATGCCAGTATCAGCATTAAAAGCGTAAAACAGAGGATTCCTGAAACGATAATCGTATGAAACCATGCTCCTCGCTCGGCCCACTTTTGCTGACGGAATAAGACGACAGAGGCGGCAAATAACATCGCCATCATCATATTACGAAAAGTAAAAAAGATGATGGCGTCGTTGTAGTTAGCGATGCTGCTGGAGTGGCACATAAACCAGGCCGGAAAGCTGTGGAGCGTGCCGACCATCATGATGGCGGAGCCTGCGAACGCACAGGCGATAGCGACCAGATAAAGGTGTTTTTTATCGCACAGGTATTTCATCAGCATAAAGCCCGCGACCATGACATGAAACACCAGCAAAAAGATAGTCATTGCCGGAAAAAGCAGCGGCGAAAGCGGCTGGTCGAGTTGAATTAGCTGTCTGAATGCCAGTTCCAGTAGGGTAATGGCGATAAAACCGATCGCAAAGAAAAAGAAATAGCGATACAGGTGACGTTTTTTTTCACTCATTAATGACTTCCTGTTGTCCAGTGGAATACCAAAGGGCGTACCTGTCCATTCTTAGACCTTCAGCCTGGTTGTTAACTATTTTATAACTTATAGATAGTGTAAGTATTGCGCGGGAGCAAATATTTTGCGGGATATTTAATTCAATATATCAATTGAGTGAATGCAATATTAACTAGCAATACGAATATTGTATGTAATGGTGGTGTTCAGATGGGGGGAGCGTGTGCGTGGTGAATATTCACCACGCACGAAACGGTTATCGCGGGGAAACGGTAATCTGGCTGCCATTGCTGGCCATGGCGACACGCTGACCAGCAGAGAATTTAGAATCACCCTGTTTCTGCACCACCATGATGGTATTACCATCATCCTTACGGATCTCCAGTTCTACGCCCTGGGTTTTGTTCATTGAACCCTGAACGCCCTGGCCTGCCACGCCACCCGCCACAGCACCGGCGGCAGTTGCCAGCGAGCGACCTGCGCCGCCGCCAATTGTGTTACCGAGGAAACCACCCAGTACAGCGCCACCAATCGCGCCGATAGCATTCGAATCGTTACCACCCTGGATTTGCACGGGACGGACATTAACGATAGTGCCGTAAGTCACATTTTGAACCTGTTTGGCCTCTGATGCTGAATAAACGTCTCCGGATAGCCCACTGTTGTTCACACAGCCAGCCAGCGTAAAACCTATCATCGAAACGGCTAACACACGTAAAATCATCTATGAATCTCCTGTTCACCAAGAAAGCTCAGGCGAGCATCCGTCTATAAGTAATTATATGCGTTTCAACGCCACAGTTCATAGCGTGTGGCGAAACAATAGCAAAAATAATAATCTGTTGAGGATTAACCACACCTAAACGGCACATCCCATCGTACAAATATTGATAAAAACTATTAACGGATCATAGTATTAGGCATCATTTTGTGATGGAGTAAAACCATCGCCAGGCAAATTAAGGAAGACGAATGATATCGGGTCGCTACATTGGTGTTATGTCAGGCACCAGTCTTGATGGTGTAGATGTCGTCCTCGCGACTATTGATGAAAATATGGTAGCGCAACAGGCCAGCCTGTCATGGCCAATGCCGCTGGCAATAAAAGAGGCGATTCTGGCCATTTGTCAGGGGCAACAGTTGACATTGTCTCAACTGGGCCAATTAGATACTCGCCTGGGGCGCTTGTTTGCCGAGGCGGTACAGGCCCTGATGCGCCAGGAAAACCTGCGTCCGCAAGAGATTGTCGCCATTGGCTGTCATGGGCAAACCGTATGGCATGAACCCGGTGGCGATGCCCCACACACTCTACAAATTGGCGATAATAACCAGATTGTTGCTCACACCGGCATTACCGTAGTGGGTGATTTTCGCCGTCGCGATATGGCCCTCGGCGGTCAGGGCGCGCCGCTGGTGCCGGCTTTTCATCACGCGCTGTTAGCGCATCCCGACGAGCGGCGTATGGTGCTTAACATCGGCGGCATTGCCAACTTTTCGCTTCTGCTCCCGGCTAAGCCAGTGCGGGGGTATGACACCGGTCCGGGAAATATGCTGATGGACGCCTGGATCTGGCGTCAGCGGCAAAAACCCTATGATAAAGACGCTGAATGGGCCAGCGCGGGGAGGGTGATCATCCCGCTCTTGCAGGAGATGCTCAGCGATCCTTACTTTGCGGCCCCGGCCCCGAAAAGTACCGGTAGAGAGTATTTCAACTATGGCTGGCTTCAGTCACATTTATCGCGCTATCCGGGGCTGGATGCCGGAGATGTGCAGGCAACGCTGGCGGAGTTAACGGCGGTGACTATCGCTGAGCAGGTGTTGCTCAACGGCGGCTGCGATCGTCTGCTGGTCTGCGGCGGCGGTAGCCGAAATCCGCTGGTGATGGCGCGACTGGCCGGGCTGCTTGCCGGAACCGAAGTATCTACCACCGACGCCGCCGGGATATCAGGCGACGATATGGAAGCGTTGGCGTTCGCCTGGCTGGCATGGCGAACTATCGCCGGTAAGCCAGGGAATCTGCCGTCGGTCACTGGCGCATCTGAAGCAACCGTACTGGGGGCCATTTACCCCGCCAATCCGCGGCAAAATAAGAGTTAACCGAATAACCTGCTGGCTATTCTGACGTTAAACTGGGCGCTTTCAGGGAGGATGGATATATTCTCCCGCGTTCGGAACGTCTGAAGGATCCTTCCAATGAAAAAAATAGCCATCGCCGCCCTCCCGCTTATGCTTGCCGGTTGTAGTTACTATGGTCAAATGGTTGAGCGTATGCATACTGACACGCTTGAATACCAGTGTGACGAAAAGCCGTTAACCGTAAAGCTGAATAACACGCGTCAGGAAGTGAATTTCGTTTATGACAATAAACCGCTGACGCTTAAGCAGGGGCTTTCTGCATCTGGCACGCGATATACCGATGGGATCTGGGTCTTCTGGTCGAAGGGCGATAGTGCGACGGTCTACAACCGCGATCGTATTGTCCTGAACAACTGTCAGTTGCCCACGGCGAAGCGTTGAGATTTAGACCTGGGCAGCGCACAATAGCGCTACATGATTAACAGTCCAGGTCAAACGCTATGCCAGATAACGATGAACTCCAGCACATTGCGCATTCGCGCCGTGAATATACCCAGGGCGGCCTTCGTCGCCACGATCTCCCTTCGGAACCTCTGGTGCTGTTTGAGCGCTGGCTCAAACAAGCGTGCGATGCCCGGCTTGCCGATCCTACAGCAATGGTTGTCGCAACCGTTGATGAACACGGACAACCGTACCAGCGCATAGTGTTGTTAAAACACTATGATGAAAAAGGTCTGGTCTTTTACACCAACCTCGGCAGCCGCAAAGCGCATCATCTCGAACAAAACCCGCGTATCAGCCTGCTCTTTCCCTGGCATATGCTGGAGCGTCAGGTCATGGTCATCGGTAAAGCCGAACGGTTATCCACGCTTGATGTAATCAAATATTTTCACAGTCGTCCCCGCGACAGTCAAATTGGAGCCTGGGTCTCCCAGCAGTCCAGCCGTATTTCCGCGCGCGGTATTCTGGAGAGCAAGTTCCTTGAACTCAAACAGAAGTTTCAGCAAGGCGAGGTTCCGCTGCCGAGCTTCTGGGGCGGTTTCCGGGTGAGCTTCGAACAGATGGAATTCTGGCAGGGCGGCGAGCATCGCCTGCACGATCGTTTTTTATACCAGCGCGACGGCTATGAGTGGAAAATAGATCGTCTGGCACCGTAATGATGGCAAAATGTTGTTTTATGTACTGGTACTCCTGATTCCGGCGCTTTATTCTATGACTCTTTCGCATCAGGCGAACAGTCGTGTACCGGCAAAGGTGCAGTCGTTTTATACATGGAGATTTTGATGGCAAGCAGTAACTTGATTAAACAATTGCAAGAGCGGGGGCTTATTGCCCAGATTACGGACGAAGAAGCGTTAGCGGAGCGACTGGCGCAAGGGCCAATTGCACTCTATTGCGGTTTCGATCCTACCGCTGATAGCTTGCATTTGGGGCATCTTGTTCCATTGTTATGCCTGAAACGCTTCCAGCAGGCCGGGCATAAACCTGTTGCATTGGTGGGCGGCGCGACTGGCCTCATTGGCGATCCCAGCTTCAAAGCTGCCGAGCGTAAACTGAATACCGAAGATACGGTGCAACAGTGGGTGGATAAAATCCGCAAACAGGTTGCGCCATTCCTCGATTTTGACTGCGGCGACAATTCGGCCATCGCGGCTAATAACTACGACTGGTTTGGCGGCATGAATGTGCTGACCTTCCTGCGCGATATTGGCAAACACTTCTCCGTTAACCAGATGATTAACAAAGAAGCGGTCAAGCAGCGTCTCAACCGTGACGACCAGGGGATCTCTTTTACCGAGTTCTCCTACAACCTGCTTCAGGGCTATGATTTTGCCTGCCTGAATAACCTGCACGGCGTTGCGCTGCAAATCGGTGGCTCCGATCAGTGGGGGAATATTACCTCCGGTATCGATCTGACGCGCCGACTGCATCAAAATCAGGTGTTTGGTCTGACGGTTCCGTTGATTACCAAAGCGGACGGCACTAAATTTGGCAAAACCGAAGGTGGGGCGGTCTGGCTCGATCCGAAAAAAACCAGCCCGTATAAGTTCTACCAGTTCTGGATCAATACTGCGGATGCAGACGTTTATCGCTTCCTGAAATTCTTCACCTTTATGGATATCGCAGACATTAATGCGCTGGAAGAGGAAGATAAAAACAGTGGTAAAGCACCGCGTGCGCAATACGTCCTGGCCGAACTGGTGACGCGTCTGGTTCATGGCGAAGAAGGACTGACGGCTGCAAAACGCATTACCGAAAGCCTGTTCAATGGCACCCTCAGCGCCCTGAGTGAAGCTGACTTCGAACAGCTCGCTCAGGACGGCGTGCCGATGATCGAAATGGAGAAAGGTGCTGATCTGATGCAGGCGCTGGTGGATTCTGAGCTTCAGCCCTCTCGCGGTCAGGCGCGTAAAACCATCGCCTCCAATGCGGTCACGATTAACGGTGAAAAACAGATCGATCCTGAATATACCTTTGCTGATAGCGATCGTCTGTTCGGACGTTACACTCTGCTGCGTCGGGGTAAGAAAAACTACTGCTTGATCTGCTGGAAGTAACTCAGCGAGGCAAAGAGGGGCGTGGGAAACCACGCCCCTGATTTTTTGGCTCAGGCAGTAAAAAAGAAGAACTAACGAGGCTGTGACAACATGTTTTTGCTATTGTACGCGCCGCTTTGCCGGGTGGCGGCTTCGCCTTATCCAGCCTACAAAAACATCAATATCAACCGTTTATCCGCAGGCCTGTGCAAGCGAAGCGCCGCCAGGCATAATTCCACGATATGACGTTTGTCAGCAGGCTGAATATACTTGCCACACTCTCTGTCAGAGTCCTTCCGCCGCCAGCGCGGCAATCACCGCGGGTCGCGCCGCGACACGTTCCATATAGGCATTCACATTGCTCAGGTCGTCCATCTTCAGTTTTACCGCCCGCGCCCAGCGCAGAACGGTAAAAAGATAGGCGTCAGCAATGGTAAAGCGTAAACCGTTAATCCACTGCTTATCTCTCAGCGCTTCTTCAACGAACTGGAGTTTTTTCTCCAGCTGCGCACGTACAGCGGGTTTGTACTCTTCTGGCGTATCCGGACGGAACAATGGGGTGAAACCTTTATGCAGCTCAGTGGCAACATAATTGAGCCACTCCAGCGCCTTATAACGCGTAATACTGCCTACCGGAGCCAGAAGCTGACGGTCAGGGACGCTGTCAGCAATATACTGCATGATCGCTGTGCCTTCGGTAAGCACCGTATTGTCATCCAGTTGAATGGCCGGAACCTGGCCTTTCGGGTTGACGTTGAAAAAGTCGCCACCATTTTCCAGATGTTTATTTGCCAGATCGACTTTCTCCAGCGTAAAGTCCACGCCACTTTCACGCAGAACAATATGTGAAGCGAGAGAACAGGCACCGGGTTTATAAAATAGCTTCATCAGACACTCCTTCGAAGGCAACAGTATGCGTGATCGTATGGTAGTGCGACAGCCGCTAAAAAAAAAGCCGCTAACAGGGTTAGCGGCTTAAAAGGCTGTGTTTCCCGATGATATTACGCGGCAGGCGTCTGCGCTGCTATCACGTCTTTCTCGTCGCTTTGTGTCATGCGGTTAAGTTTCGGCGCTGTAAGTAGCATCAGAATAGCGATGACGCCGGTAGCAATACCGATCTGCATGAAGACATGGCTATAGACCTGTAAGGAAAGCAGAGGATCGGTAACGTCTTCCGGAACCGCCATCATGTTAGCGACATAGCCGCCAATCAGGTTAGCGCCTGCCGTGGTAAGGAACCAGCTACCCATGATGAAGCCCATCAAACGCTGAGGCACCAGCTGTGCAACCATGGCCAGACCCAGACCAGAGATCATCAGTTCGCCTACGCTCTGCAAGGCATAACTCAGGACCAGCCAGCCTACAGATACGATGCCGGCATCGGTAGCCAGTTTTGCCCCTAACGGCAGGACCAGGAACGCGCCTGCGCACAGCACCATACCGATAGCAAATTTGGTTGGCATCGGCAGCGTATCGCCCATTTTGTTATAAATAGCGGCCAGAATCGGGCTACCAATAATGATCCAGAACGGGTTCAGGGCCTGATACTGTTCTGGCTGGACGGTAATGCCGAAAATGGCATGTTCAACGTTGTGGATCGCAAAGAAGTTCAGCGACGTTGGCATCTGGCTATACAGCACGAAGAAAATAATAGCCTGAAGCATCAGAATGAACGCGACGATCATTTTACGACGGGCAGCACCCTGCATCGAAAATGCTTCTTTGCCAAAGATACAGATAATACCCAGAGCAATAACACCCAGTACCATGCGTGCGATTTGCTGGTTATGCAGCAACCAGGTAGCAATCGTAACCAGAATTACAACACCGACGATGGTCATTAACAGTTTGCCGACCTTCAGGGGTTCGAAATCTGGTTTGGAACCGTACTGTTTTACCCAACGCTGGCAGAAGGCAAAGTTGACCACGGTGATCAGCATACCTACAACGCTCAGGGCGAACGCCACGCTCCAGCCGAACTCCGCTGCCAGCCACGGGGTTGCCAGCATTGAGAAGAAGGAGCCAATGTTGACGGCCATGTAGTACATGGTAAAGGCACCGTCGAGACGCGGGTCATCTTTTGCATAGCAGGTAGAGAGCAGGGAAGACGGGTTAGCTTTAAACAGCCCGTTACCTACCGCGATAGTAGCCATACCCATATAGACGACAGCGACATCATGCCCGGACCAGGCGACCAGCGCGTAGCCAATGGCCAGTACGATTGCACCAAGCATAATGACGCGTTTGGTGCCGAGGACTTTATCACCCAGCCAGCCGCCAATAGCGACCAGACCATAGACCAAAGCACTGAATGATGAAAACAGCGTAATAGAGTCCGTTTCAGTCATACCCAGTTGTTTCACCAGGTAAACCGCCATAATCCCTTGCAGGCCGTAGAAACCAAAACGTTCCCATAACTCAATCGAGAAGATGAGATAGAACGCTTTTGGTTGTTTGAAAGCGTTCATACTTACGCTTTCTGTTGGTTTATTGTTTGCAGTTGACACATATACCTCTTTTTTTACATCCCATATCAACGGGGGCGTTTTCGGTGGGATGCTCAATAAACATCCACTTTATAGTTATTCTGGAGGGGAAACGGCAGCTAATGTTCACTATCCTGCCCGCTCAGGCAATACTTTTGTAATAGTCTGTTACATATAAATTTTACCGTATAATTAACCTGCTATGCAAATGTTATTCAGCGTTTAATTTCATCGTTTCGCCATTAGTGGTTTTTTAAACTGGAAAAAGGCGGAGGGATCGGGATGGTGGCGATATATTTTGCTGTTTTGGTCTTTTTGCAGTGATATAGGCCATATTCTGAAAAAAAGATGGTTTATTGTTTTGTTCTTCATTGGTTTCATAAAAGTAATGCAGATCTAAGTATCGATAATAAGAACAAATTCTTAACATTACGTTAAATAACTGACCTGGCAGGTAAGCGCTTAGAAAATTTTTGTTCTGAAAAAAGGATTTCACTGGCCAGAGATTCTAACGCAGCGAAAAATCATGGGCAGAGGGTGAGGGATAACGCACTATGCGGCATGAAACCGCTGCCAGCAGGCAGCGACATTACCGCCTTTTGCCTGCCGACTGCGATCTCAGGCATACACTTTTTCTTTATACTCGCAGACATCTTCAATGATGCAGGAGCCACAGCGTGGTTTACGTGCGATACAGGTGTAGCGCCCGTGCAAAATTAACCAGTGGTGACAGTCGACTTTAAACTCGGCGGGAACCACTTTAAGTAACTTTTCTTCTACCTGTTCGACATTTTTACCTGGGGCAAATTGTGTTCGATTGCAAACGCGAAAAATATGCGTATCTACCGCGATGGTTGGCCAGCCAAAAGCGGTATTGAGCACTACGTTCGCCGTTTTACGCCCCACGCCCGGCAACGCTTCGAGGGCAGCTCTGTCTTCCGGCACCGCTCCATCATGTAATTCAATCAACATCCGGCAGGTCTTGATCACGTTCTCGGCCTTACTGTTATAAAGGCCAATGGTTTTAATATAAGACTTGATTCCGTCTACCCCCAGCTCAAGCATCGCCTGCGGCGTGTTGGCTACCGGATACAATTTAGCAGTCGCTTTATTAACGCTGACGTCGGTCGCCTGGGCAGAAAGCAGCACGGCGATCAGCAATTCAAACGGTGAGTTGAAGTGAAGCTCTGTCGTCGGATGCGGATTGTTATCACGCAAGCGGGTAAGAATAGTCAGTCGTTTTTGGTTGTTCATCAGGCCTTCTCTGACGCCGTAGGTGCAGACATCACGGAGTTGACCGCGGCCTGCGCCCGACGTTTTTTAGAACGTTCATCAATCAGGTATTTTACCGCCAGCATCATGCCGAGACCAATAAAAGCGCCTGGAGGGAGCATCGCTAACAGGAAAGGCGTATCGGTGTGGAAGATTTCAACCCGCAGCGCTTTAGCCCACGGACCGAGCAACGCGTCCGCGCCGTCAAATAGCGTACCGTTACCCAGAATTTCACGCAGCGAGCCAAGCACAAACATCGCACTTGTCGCGCCCATGCCGATAGAAAAACCATCCAGCGCGGAGAGCGGCACGCTTTTTTTGGCAGCAAACGCTTCTGCACGCCCAATGACAATGCAGTTGGTCACGATCAAGGGAATAAAAATCCCCAGTGACTGATACAGTCCATAAGCGTAAGCATTAATAAGCATTTGTACGACGCTGACCACAGAGGCAATGATCATGACGTAAATGGGAATACGAATTTCAGCAGGAACCCAGCGGCGAAGGGAGGAGACCGCTGTGTTGGTCAGCGTCAGCACTAACGTCGTTGCCAGCCCAAGGCCAAGCGCATTAGTGGCGGTCGAGGTCACCGCAAGCAGGGGGCACAGTCCCAACAGTTGCACCAGCGCGGAGTTATTTTTCCACAGGCCCTGAACAATAACGTCTTTGACTTCGCTCATGGTTTATTCTCCACAGGCTGAGAGTTGAGAAAGTTGTGCAGGCAGCGTTTCAGCATACAGACCCGTGCGTTTAACCGCATTCACTACCGCGCGCGGGGTAATGGTCGCCCCGGTAAATTGATCGAAATCACCGCCGTCTTTTTTCACCGCCCAGTGGCTGTCATTCTCGCCGTTAATTTTTTTCCCGGCAAAATGGGTGATCCAGTCGGAGAGACGCAGTTCAATTTTATCCCCCAGGCCGGGCGTTTCATGGTGTTCAATAACGCGTGAACCGAGTACGGTACCGTGAAAATCTGCCCCGACCAATAGCTTTATGGCTCCGGAATAACCGTCCGGGGCCGTGCTTTCCAGAACGGCCGCAACCGGGGTTTTGTCATGAGTGGCAATATAGACCCGATGTTGCCCTGTACCCAGTGCAGGCGCGCTCACCAGATAACAACTTTTTTGCAAATCGTTGTTATACAGATCCATCGGGAGCACCTGATCGAAAAGCGCTTTCTGCTGGCTGGCTGCCTGCTGCGCGATAGTATTTTTTGTTACCTGATCGATGGCCGCCGTTAGCCCCGTGGTGCCAATGGCAAAAAGCGCCAGCGTGACGCCATGTTTACGCATAGTCTTCAGCATGTTCTTTCCTCAGCGATGACCGTAAACGCGGGGACGCGTGTAGTAATCAATCAGCGGTACGGTAATATTTGCCAGCAGCACCGCAAACGCCACGCCATCAGGATAGCCGCCGAAACTGCGGATAAGCCAGACGAGAAGCCCCGCCAGCGCACCAAAAATCAGCCTGCCGCGATTGGTGGTGGAGGCGGTAACCGGGTCGGTCAAAATAAAGAAGGCCCCTAACATCGTCGCGCCTGAGAACAGGTGAATGGACGGTGACGCCAGATGATCGGGGGCAAAGAGCCAGCCGAGCGTAGAGCACACGGCAAGGCTTACGATAAAGCTTAGCGGGATATGCCAGCGAATCGCTTTTTGCCACAGTAAAAACGCACCACCGGCCAGAAACGCCAGATTCACCCACTGCCAGCCAACACCTGCGAACGCGCCCTGATAAATCGTGGACTGCATAATCTGCGTCACATCATGCCCGGCATGCAGCGAGGTTTTAAAGGTATCCAGCGGCGTCGCCTGACTAATGCCGTCGATACCAAGACGCAGGGCATTCATATCATAACCCGCGGCGGTATGGCCGCTGAAAATGATCTGTAGCACCTCTACAACACCGGGCGTTCTGGCAGCGATATCCTGCGGCGGTAACCACGATGTCATTTGTACCGGAAAGGAAATCAACAGCACCACATAGCCAATCATTGCGGGATTAAACGGGTTATGTCCAAGGCCACCATAAAGCTGTTTCGCGATGATGACGGCAAAAACAGTGCCCAGCACTACCATCCACCATGGCGCAAGCGGGGGGATGCTGATAGCCAATAATACGCCGGTCAGCCACGCCGAATTATCAGACAGAATTCCGCCGACAGACTGCTTGCGCAATTTAAGCACGATGGCTTCTGCGCCCCAGGCTGACACGCTGGCGAGGATCAGCTGTATTAATGTTCCCCAGCCAAAAAACCAGATCTGCGTAGCGATGCCCGGCAGGGTCGCCAGCAGCACCAGCATCATAATGCGTGATGTCTGGCGCTGATTATGGGTATAGGGAGAACTTGCAATTCTGAAAACCATTTAATCCTCGTTAACGGCCTGCTGTGCTGATTTTCGTGCCTGAACGCGGGCGATTGCGGCTGCGACCGCAGCTTTTCGCGGGTCGACTGGCTCTGAAGCGGCATCACTCTGCGTCTGCTGTTCCGCTTTACGGGCTTTGGCGCGGGCAATTGCCGCTTCCACGGCAGCTTTTCGCGGGTCGACTGGCTCTGAAGCCGCGTCATTCTGCGTCTGCTGTTCCGCTTTGCGGGCTTTGGCGCGGGCAATTGCTACTTCAACGGCGGCTTTACGCGGGTCGACTGGCTCTGAAGCCGCATCACTCTGCGTCTGCTGTTCCGCTTTACGGGCTTTGGCGCGGGCAATTGCCGCTTCCACGGCAGCTTTTCGCGGGTCGACTGGCTCTGAAGCCGCGTCATTCTGCGTTTGCTGTTCCGCTTTGCGGGCTTTGGCGCGGGCAATTGCCGCTTCGACGGCGGCTTTGCGAGGATCGGAAACCTCTACACCCTGATCCGTCTGCTGGATCTTTTCTGCTTTAAGAGCACGTGCCTGCGCTTTGCGAGCTTCACGCGCAGCAATAACCTCGCGATTATCCGGAGTTTCTCCGGATTGAACCACGACCGGCTGGCCTGCGGCCTGCTGTTTTTCCCGCACCCTGGCGATAGCCGCCTGAATCGCATCCTGATCCTGCGCGGCAGGTTGTACGGCTGAGCGCTTGTGACGCTCCTGACGCGCCACTTTCTCCCGCTCAAGGCGTGCCTGACGCGCTTCAAAGCGAGCTTTAGCTTCAGCCGCCCGTTTATCCTCAAGACTGATAGCGTAAATTTCGGCCTTTTCCTGACGGAAGTACTGCACCAGCGGAATATTACTTGGGCAAACCCAGGCACAGGCCCCGCATTCAATACAATCCTGAAGGTTGTGCGCCGTGGCCTTATCATGCTGCTGACCTTTACTAAACCAGTACAGCTGTTGCGGCAGAAGATCGGCTGGGCAGGCATCAGCGCAAGCACTGCAGCGGATACAGCCTTTTTCTTCCTGCTGCTCACCCATCTCATCGAGGGATGGCGCGAGCAGGCAGTTAGTTATTTTGACCACTGGCACATCCAGCCATGGAAGGGTAAAGCCCATCAGGGGGCCACCCATAATGACCATCTGCTCGGAAGACGGGTAAAAACCAGCGAATTCCAGCAAATGACGCACAGGGGTACCCAGCCGGGCCCAGACATTACCCGGTCTGGTGACAGCATCACCGGTCAGCGTGACAACACGCTCCGTCAGTGGCTCACCGTCAATAACCGCCCGTTTAATCGCATAAGCAGTGCCGACGTTTTGCATTAACACGCCAATATCAGATGAGCGACCGCCGTGCGGCACCTGTTTACCGGTCAGAATTTGCGTAAGCTGCTTAGCTCCCCCGAAGGATATTTAGTAGGGATCACCCGCAGAGAAATATCGTGCGCATCTGCCAGTACTGCACGCAGCATGGAAATAGCCTGCGGCTTGTTATCTTCAATGCCGATCAACACCTGGCGGGGCTGTAAAATATGCGCGAGGATACGCACGCCTTCGATAATTTGCGCGGCGCACTCCTGCATCAGCCGATCGTCAGCGGTGATATACGGTTCGCACTCGGCCGCATTAATAATCAGCGTTTCGATTTTATCGCCGCCGCCGCGCAGTTTACTGCCGGTAGGGAAGCCTGCACCGCCTAACCCCGCCACGCCGTATTGATGAATTCGCTCGATAAGATCGTCACGGCTTTTACTGTGATAGTCTTGCCAGCCGTCCCGATCTATCCAGCGGTCTTCGCCGTCGGCATCAATAATCACGCTTAATTCAGCCAGCGCGGAAGGATGTGCGGTAGAGTGGGGCGCAATCGCCGTCACCACGCCAGATGTGGGCGCATGTACAGGCAGCATGCGTCCCCAGCCGCGGGTTAACGGCTGGCCACGCAGAACATAATCGCCAGCCTTCACGCACAGCTCGCCCTCAGCACCAATGTGCTGCTTCAGTGGAATAACAAAGCGTTGCGCCAGCGGCACTTGCCGCAGCGGCGTCACGCTGGACTGAGTTTTCATCTCCGGCGGATGGATGCCACCGTTGAAATCCCAAATCTTGTCCTTTCTGAAGGCAGAGAATAGTTTAAACATGGTGTTCCACAGGAATGATACGGACGGGGATGGTCTGTAAATCCCATTTCCAGTTTTCAGTGGTGGTGGCTGCCGGTTGCAGGGTAATACACCGCGTCGGGCAGGGGTCCACACACAGATTACAGCCTGTGCACAGGTCGTTCATCACAGTATGCATTGCGCGAGTTGCGCCAATAATGGCATCAACCGGGCAAGCCTGGATGCATTTGGTACAACCAATGCAATTATCCTCATCGATAACAGCCAGCATCCGAACCGGCTCAAGCGTCTGCGCATCGCCCTCTATCGGCTGCGGGTCAACGTTAAGCAAGGTGGCTATTTTCAGCATGACCGCTTCGCCACCGGGCGCACATTTATTGATGCTCTCACCGTTGCGACCTACCGCCTCAGCGTAGGGGCGACAGCCGGGAAAACCACACTGCCCGCACTGGCTCTGCGGTAAAATGGCATCAATTTTTTCAACAATTGGATCTTCCTCAACCGCAAAGCGACGGGAGGCGTAGCCCAACAGAATGCCAAAAATTAGCCCGAGAATCCCGAGCGCCGCAATGGCTATCCAGATTGCCGTCATCACAACTTCACCAGACCGCTAAAGCCCATAAAGGCCAGTGACATAAGACCAGCGGTAATCAGGGCGATGGCGTTGCCACGAAACGGCGCGGGCACGTCGGCCACCGCCAGGCGCTCGCGAATGGCGGCGAACAAAACCATCACCAGGGAGAAACCCGCCGCAGCCGAGAAGCCGTACAGCGCCGACTGAAGAAAGTTATGTCCAAGATTAATATTCAACAGGGCTACGCCGAGCACCGCGCAGTTGGTGGTGATCAGCGGCAGAAAAATACCCAGCAAGCGATACAGCGCCGGGCTGGTTTTGCGTACCACCATCTCGGTAAACTGCACAACCACGGCAATGACCAGGATAAAGGCCAGGGTACGCAGATAGACTAAATCCAGCGGAATGAGGATCCAGTTATCAATCAGCCATGCACAGACAGACGCCAGCGTCATCACAAAGGTGGTGGCCAGTCCCATACCCATCGCTGTTTCCAGCTTTTTAGAGACCCCCATAAAGGGGCACAGGCCCAGAAACTTCACCAGGACGAAGTTGTTTACCAGGACTGTTCCAACAAATAGCAATAAATAGTCAGTCATTATTCGACCTGAAACAAAAAAAGCCGTCTATTATCGGTCAAACCAGACCAGGCGACAACAGGATAACTGTAGGGTTATTACGGATTGACGAAAGTGCTTTTTACCCGCTGCGATCGTCTGAAATAGGGGGCCAGTAGCGCAGCCGCAAGAAGAGGGAATAGCAGTTGCCTGATTGCCAGCGCGTCGGAAACCGGGGCGAAGGCAAAGGCCTTGATTGCCAACACCACGGAGATCAGTAGCCAGACAATATAGTGCTTCGGCACTGATTTACGGCGTTTGAAAAAGGCGATGGTTAACCACAGCGTATAATACCACATGGCGACGGCGAACGCGCAGGAGATAGCCCACAGGGTGACATAGCTGCTGCTTTGCGTCTTCAGCGACGCCAACATTTCTGGTGTCATTAGCGCGCCTGCATAAATTAATAACGATAGCGACGCGCTGAATAAAGCCAGCAGCAGCCAGGCTAAAGGTGCCAGCAGCCAGCCGCCAATACGTTCACCGGATTTTACAGACATGCCCACTCCAGAAATTAGCGCCAGAAAAGAGGTCAACGACCGGGGGGAAGTATAAAACAACTGGCGCTATTATTTACAGACTTTATTGCACGTATCGCCAGACGGTCTTCGGAACCTGACCGACATCGAACAATTTACCGCCTGACACCAGCTCAGCACGACGGTGGTCGGCAGCCCTGTACATATTGATGATCTCGGCCTCGTCGGTCAGGTTATAGTTAAGATGGTCAAACAGTTTTTCCAGGCTTTCAAGCGAGCTGATTTTACGAAACTTTAATAAATAGTCCTGAACGGTCATATTATGTGGGTCCATTTTATAATGAGAATAATTATATGAATTTAGACTTATCACATCAGGATATGCATCATTGGCCGCGCTTTTACCCGAACTCCATTTATCAGACATTCCCGAAAGCAACGCTTCCCATGACTGAATACCGCATATATTATTCAAACCATACAAGGTAAAAGCAAGGACACGAGAAATTTCTGGTTTACTTAAAAGGGATGTAAAAGCATATCCATCAGATATAGCAGGCGCCGAAAGGCACCTGCGGAGAGAAGATTAACGCTGTTCGCCGTGGCTGGCAATCACGTTCTGATACCAGTAGTAACTCTTTTTGCGTTTGCGTGCTAAATCCTGGCTATGATCGACATAAACAAAGCCGTACTGCTTTTTAAAACCGTTTAGCCAGCTCAACAGATCGATAAAAGACCACGGATAATAACCGCGAACATCGGCACCAGCCTTGATGGCCTTTTCCAGCGCGTCGACATGCATGCGCAAATAGTCAATACGCGGGTCATCGACCACTTCACCTTCGATAACAGCATCTTTCGCGCCCAAACCATTTTCGGTAATGTAAATCGGAATATCGCCATAGCGCGCTTTTATCATCATAATGCCGTCGGTTAATCCCTGCGGCCAGATCTCCCAGTCCCAGTCGGTATAAACCCCTTCTGGATTGCGAACGAATTTAAACAACCCCTTAAAGCCGAACTCGCCGCCGCTCTGGCGTTCACCGCTGTGATTAGCCTGCGTACACGTTTCGTGCGGATTTGCCGCCACGGTTTCACGCCGGTAATAATTGAGACCAATAAAATCGCAGCGGTTATCACGCAGTAGCGCCATATCTTCAGGCGCGCATTGTGGAACGCCCCATAGTTGCCGGGCTTGCTGGAGCAGTTCGTCGGGATAAGCGCCTTTAAGGATCGGATCGTAAAACCAGTGCGTATGAATGGCATCGGCCAATTCGGTGGCGGAAATGTCTTCCCGGCTCTGCGTTAACGGGGTATGCGGCTGAAGGACGTTAACAAAGCCGATTTCACCGTTAATGCCGCTTTCGCGAAACGCGCGGACCGCCATGGCATGAGCAATAAAAACGTGGTGACAGGCCTGAATCGCGCGGGCGGGATCGTTAACGGAAGGAGGATGGCTACCGGTGATGTAGCCATGGCCGATAAACACAATCGTTTCATTGAACGTGGCCCATAGTTTAACTCTGTCACCAAAGCGGTCGTAACACAGACGCGCATATTCAACAAAGGCTTCCGCCGTCGCGCGGGACTCCCAGCCGCCCTCATCCTGTAAGGCCTGAGGAAGATCCCAATGGTAAAGCGTCAGCATAGGCTCGATATTATGCGCCAGCAGTTCATCGATCAGATCGCTGTAGAATTTCACCCCGGCTTCATTCACCTCGCCACGTCCGTTGGGCAGCAGGCGCGGCCAGGATACGGAAAAACGGTAGCTTTGTAGCCCCAGCTCCGCCATCAACGCCACATCCTCGCGGAAACGATGGTAGTGATCGACGGCGACGTCGCCGTTGGTATCCTGATAAGTTGTGCCGGGTTGATGTGAAAAAATGTCCCAGATAGACGGGCCTTTGCCATCTTTATCATGTGCGCCTTCAACCTGGTACGCCGCCGTCGCCGCGCCCCACAGAAAATTGTCCGGAAAAGCAGCCATGCTCATCTCCTGTATGCTAAAAACACACAGTGTAAGAAGAGCGGTTGACGGTGTGCAACCGGTTTCAGAAACCGGTTACGGCATTGCGAGCGGGATCACTTTCCAGGGCACTATTACTTATGCTGCACCGGGGTATCCGTCTGGGGTGGTTCGTAGCTGTCGATATGATTCGCAGCGATGAGTAAAAGGACCGTCAGGCCCACGATAGCCCAGCCAGCCATTTGAAGGATGCGTGAAAAAGGAGACGACATGATCGTTATAAACCTAATTAAAAATGTCGGTAAATGCTACCTGGCACGTTTGAAGACAGCAAGTCAGTGACTCAATTTAATTTATGTCGCATACATTGCGAGGTTATTTGTCGGTAACTCAGATGAAAACTCAAGCGTTACGTGATGTTATTAATGTGTTGTGACGACGGAAAAGATAGGGTGAAATAGGGGCTGGTAAAAAAGAGGGCTATAAGATGAGTGACAGTTTACGCGTTGGATTAATTGGTTACGGTTATGCCAGTAAAACATTTCATGCACCGCTCATTGACGGCACTCCGGGACTGGAACTGGCGGTCATCTCCAGTAGTGATGAAAGTAAGGTTAAAGCCGACTGGCCGGGAGTAAAGGTTGTTTCCGAGCCGAAGCACCTGTTTAATGACCCCTCTATTGATCTGATTGTGATCCCCACGCCGAATGACACCCATTTCCCGCTGGCAAAAGCAGCGCTGGAAGCAGGAAAACATGTAGTGGTGGATAAGCCTTTCACCGTGACGTTGTCACAAGCACGTGAACTGGATACGCTGGCTAAAAGTCTGGGACGGCTGCTGTCGGTGTTTCATAACCGTCGCTGGGACAGTGATTTCCTCACCGTTAAAGCGCTGCTCGCAGAAGGCACGCTGGGAGAGGTGGCGTGGTTTGAATCCCATTTTGATCGTTATCGTCCGCAGGTGCGCAATCGCTGGCGTGAACAGGGTGGTCCTGGCAGCGGCATCTGGTATGACTTAGGACCGCATCTGTTGGATCAGGCTGTCAATTTATTTGGCCTGCCGGTCAGCATGACCGTCGATTTAGCGCAGCTTCGTCCGGGTGCCCAGTCCACCGACTATTTTCACGCCATCCTCAGCTACCCGCAGCGGCGCGTGGTTCTGCACGGTACGCTGCTGGCCGCCGCTGAGACCGCGCGTTATATCATTCACGGGTCGCGCGGCAGCTACATCAAGTATGGTCTCGATCCACAGGAAGAGCGGCTGAAAAACGGGGAACGTCTGCCGCAGGAAGACTGGGGCTATGATATGCGTGACGGCGTACTGACGCAGGCAACAGGAGAAGATCGGGTAGAAGCCGCGCCGCTGCTGACCAGCCCCGGTAACTATCCGGCTTATTATGCGGCTATCCGTGATGCGCTGAACGGTCACGGTGAGAATCCGGTTCCCGCCAGCCAGGCCATTCAGATTATGGAACTGATTGAACGTGGGATCGAATCCTCGAAACAACGTGCCACGGTGAATCTGGCGTAACCGTTTCCCGCTCATCACGTCGATGAGCGGGATATTCATCAGCGTTGTGCGACGCGCTGAATCAATGCTGCTTTTTCCTGCGGCGTCAGAAAGGCAATCTCCAGTCCGTTAATTTGCGCCTGACGGATTTGCTGCTGGCTCAGGCCGGCGGCAGGGGCTGCCACCGTATACTCATGAATGATATCCACGCCTTGCACCGCCGGATCGTCGGTATTAAGCGTTGCCAGCACGCCCTGTTCGAGGAACGTTTTCAGGGGATGGTGAGCGAGGCTTGCCACGGTACTGGTCTGAATGTTAGAGGTCAGGCAGGACTCAATGCCGATCCGCTGCTCACGTAAAAATTCCATGAGTGCCGGATCTTCAACCGCTTTAACACCGTGACCAATACGCTCAGCGCCCAGTTCGCGAATCGCCTGCCAGATACTTTCCGGTCCAGCCGCTTCCCCGGCGTGGACGGTGATATGCCAGCCGGCATCGCGTGCGCGATTAAAATGACTCAGGAACAACGACCCCGGAAAACCCAGTTCGTCGCCCGCCAGGTCCAGTGCCGTAATACCGTCGCGGTGCGTCAGCAATGCCTCAAGCTCCTGCTGACACGCCGCTTCGCCAAAGGTGCGGCTCATAATGCCAATCAGGCGGGCTTCCACGCCAAAATCACGGCTGCCTTCACGAACGCCCGCAATTACGGCTTCAACGACACCCTCTATCGGCAGGTTATGCTCCATCGCCATGTAGCCAGGGGAGAAGCGTAACTCGACATAGTGCAGACCGTTGCGGGCCGCATCTTCCATATTTTCATACGCCACACGGCGGCAGGCTTCCAGCGAGGCAAGGACTTTCACCCCCCAGTCGAGTTTTGCCAGAAAACTGACCAGATCTGGCTCATTACGGGTAACCTGCACATGCGGAATAAGCGCACTAAGCGTATCGGCGGGAAGCGTGAGATTGTACTGGCGACCGAGGTCAAGAATTGTTTGGGCGCGAATGTTGCCATCCAGATGGCGGTGAATATCGGTCAATGGGAGGGTTGTATCAATCATGATCGCACTCTTTTTTTAAGTAAAGTGCGATCCATTATAAAAACAAATGCGGGGAAAAAGCTATTTTGCGCAACAGATTTCTCTCTTGCGCAAAAACATTAACGTAATGAGTGGATCCCGGCAATCAGACGCTCAACCCCTTGTTCCAGCTTGCTACGTGGGCAGCCCGCGTTGAGACGAATAAAACCGTTGCCCTCCGCACCATAGGTATACCCGGGCATGATGGCGACTTTTTGCTGCTCGATCAGCGTTTTTTGTAGCGCGTGCTGATCCACGTCAAGCGGACTCAGGTCGATCCAGGCAAGGTAGGTTGAGTGCGGCGGCTGCCAGTTAAGCTCGGGAAATGCACCGTTAAGCGCATCGCTAATATAGCGCAAATTTCCCTGTAAATAGTCGTGTAAGGCATCCAGCCACGGCGCGCCCTGCTGATAGGCGGCGATGTGAGCCACCAGTGCAGGAACCGACGGGGAAGAGAGCGCATCGCGATTTTTTAGCGCGTTGAGATAGGCCTCACGCGACGGATTATCACCGATAAGCCCATAAGCCCCGGTCAGCGCCGGAATATTAAAGCTTTTTGAAGCGGACGTTAACAGCGCCCAGCGGCTGCGCGCCACCTCGCACCACGGAATATGCCGATGCGCTCCCCAAATCATATCCATGTGGATTTCATCGCTGATCACCGCCACGTTGTGTTTCTCACACAGCCGCGCCATGGTGGTCAGTTCTTCGCGCGTCCAGACTTTTCCGCTGGGGTTCTGCGGACTGCACAACAACATAATGGTATTCTGCGGTTGTGCCAGCGCCTGCTCAAGCTGGGCGAAATCACATTGCCAGTCGTTATGCTCTTTACGCAGCGGAACCGCCACCACGTGTCGCTGATTACTCTCAATGGTCTTGTAGAACGCATCATAGGCGGGAGTGTGTACCACCACGCCGTCGCCGGGGGCGGACCACTGGCGGATCATCCCGGCAACCATATAAATCACGGAGGGGCCGTACACCAGCTGCTGCGTATCGATCTGGCTGTTAAACCGGGTAGCGTACCAGTGTGCGACAGCCGCTACAAAATCGTCGTTTTTCCAGCGGCTGTACCCCAGCACGCCATGGTCGAGCCGAGTGCGCAGCGCGTCAAGAATGCAGGGCGCGGTGGCAAAATCCATATCGGAAATGGTAAAAGGCAGCAGATCGGCTGCGCCGAAGCGGTCGGCGACGTAGTCCCATTGCGTACACCAGGTGCCGTGTCTGTCCACCGGGGTTGAAAAGTCAAACATGTCAGCGTCCTTATCGTTAAACCGAAGGCTGATTTTCCCCCTCCGAAGCAAAGGGGGAAAGTGTATTTTAGGCCTGAACCGTATTCATGAGCGTCGCCATCTCGTCTTTGACCGACTGCACCTGAGGCCCAATCACGACCTGAAGATTATGCTGGTTAAGCTGCACCACCCCAATAGCACGCAGGTTTTTTAACGCCGCGCTGTCAACTTTACTCATATCCTGCACCGACAGACGCAGGCGGGTAATACAGTTATCCAGTGAGATGATGTTTTCTGCGCCGCCCAGCGCGGCCAGGATGGCAGGGACGTTGTACCCGGATTTACCCGTGACGCCAGCGACGGCTTTTTCCAGCGGGCTGGTGGTATCCACTTCACGTCCAGGCGTTTTGATATTAAAGCGCACAATCGCAAAGCGGAAGATGGCGTAATAGGCCACAAACCAGATCACCGCAACCACCGGCACCATATACCAGCGGGTAGCCAGCCCGTGCAGCATACCAAAGACCACGAAGTCGATGATATTACCGTCGGTATTACCAATGGTCACGCCGAGCACCGCCATGATGGTGAAGCCCAGTCCGGTGAGCAGGGCATGGATCACATACAGCACCGGCGCTACGAACAGGAACAGGAATTCAAGCGGTTCAGTCGTGCCGCCAACTACGCAGGCGACCACGCCGGAGATGAGCAGCCCTTTAACTTTAGGCCGATTTTCCGGGCGCGCGCAGTGATACATCGCCAGCGCCGCCCCCGGCAGACCGCCGAGGAAAGAGGGCATTTTGCCCTGCGACAGGAAGCGAGTGGCGCTCTCGGCAAACCCGTGGGTTTCGCTGCAACCTAACTGCGCCTGAAAGATGGTCAACGCACCACTCACGCTGTGACCGCAGACATCCAGGGTGCCGCCTGCTTCGGTAAAGCGGATCAGCGCCACCAGAATATGATGTAACCCAAAAGGCAGCAGCAGACGTTCGCCAGTACCAAAAATCATCGGACCGAAATCGCCCGCGCTATTGATAGCGTAACCCAGCGCATTGATGCCCATGGCGAATACTGGCCAGATAAGCGGGATCGCCAGGCCGACGAGGCCCAGCACTACCGAGGTAATAATCGGCACAAAACGTGTGCCGCCAAAGAAGGCCAGCGCATCCGGCAGGCGGATGGTGTGAAAACGTTCGTGCAATATCCAGACGATGATCCCGGCAATCACTGCCCCGAGGATCCCGGTATCAATCGACTGAATGCCCAAGATCATCTGGATGTTATTTGCTTTTAAAATAGCGGCATCCGTCGTCGGTAAAATGCCTTTTGCGGTTAGCCAGAAGTTAACGGCAAGGTTCATCACCGCATAGCCGACAAACCCGGAAAAAGCCGCCACGCCTTTATTATCACGCGCCAGCCCCAACGGGATGGCAATACAGAACATCACCGGTAGAAAGCTAAAAGCAAATGAGCCAACTTTGCTCATCCAGCCAAAAATAGCCTGTAGAAAAGGGTTATCCAACCATGGCAGAAGGGTGGTGACATCATGACTGCTCAAAGAACTGCCAATTCCCATCATGATCCCACAGAAAGAAAGTAGCGCCACGGGTAACATAAAGGTTTTGCCGAGCTGCTGGAAAAACTCCCACAGCGTGATTTTTGCGGGTGCTTTTGAATTCATCGATGACTCCTTGTCAATGTCATAATCAAAACGTAGCGGCAAGATAAAACGATTTATCAAATTTTAGTGAGATTTCTATCACACTATGAGACTAACATAGTGTCCTGATAACAGAATGATGGATAAAACGTTTTACCTGTCAGTTGAAGAAAAATGGACAATCCGATGACAATCGCAAAAAAAATTACGATCAGCGATGTTGCGCAGGTGGCGGGCGTTTCCGTTAGTACGGTCTCGTTGGTCCTGAGCGGGAAAGGGCGAATATCGTCTGCGACCGGTGAACGCGTCAATCAGGCGATTGAGCATCTGGGCTTCGTGCGCAACCGGCAGGCTGCTTCGCTCAGAGGCGGGCACAGCGGGGTGATAGGGCTGATTGTCAGCGATATTTGTGCGCCATTTTATGCCGAACTGACCGCCGGGATCACTGCAAGGCTTGAGTCGCAAGGGCGAATGGTCTTCCTGACGCAGAGCGGCGACGACGGTGAATGGATGCTGCAACGTCTGGAGATGCTTATTTCTCAGGGGGTGGATGGGGTCATTATTGCCGGTCCGCTGGCGCGTGGAGCCGAACTGCGCCAGGCCGCAGACGAGGCGGGTATTCCGCTGGTGTTTGCCTCCCGAGCCAGTCATCTGGATGAAGTGGATCTCATCCGCCCGGATAATATGCAGGCCGCGCAAATCATCACGGAACAATTAATTCAGCGCGGTCATCAGCGTATTGCCTGGCTTGGCGGACAAAGCGCCTCGCTAACTCGCGCCGAACGCGTCGGCGGCTACTGCGCGACGTTACTCAAGTTTGGTTTACCGTTCCACAGCGAGTGGGTGGTGGAGTGTGAAAGCAGCCAAAAACAGGCGGCAGAGGCGGTAGGAGTATTGCTGCGGCAAAATCCGACCATTAGTGCCATTTTGTGCTACAACAGCGTCGTGGCGATGGGAGCATGGTTTGGTTTGCTCCGCGCCGGGAAACAGAGTGATGAGAGCGGCATCGAACGTTATTTTGAGCAGCAGGTGGCGCTGGCGGCTTTTGCTGATGTACCTGAGAGTGCGCTGGACGATATCCCGATCAGTTGGGTGATCACCCCGGCAAGAGAGATGGGCGAGAGCCTCGCCGATCGCATTCTGCAACGTATCGCCAATGGGACGACCACGCTGCGCAATCAGATTATGTCGCCAAGACTGGCAGGCAAAAACTAGCCCCTCCGTAGAGGGGCTAAAACGTTACTGTTGTGGTGCGGGTGCTGCAGGTGGCACCGGCGTCACGGGGGCTGCCGGATCGGCAGGCGTGGCGGGGATCGCCGGAACCGCCGGGGTCGCAGGCTCGGCAGGTGTTGCCGGGTTAACCGACTGCGGTGCCGGAATACCCAGATCCGGCATTCCGAACATGCCAACAAAATCGGTCAGCGGCATTTTCTGTCCGTTTAGCGTCACCTGACCGTTGCTGTATTGCAGGCGGGTGGTGATGTTGTTGTCTTCCATGGTGGTGATGCGGAACATCTGGCCCATTGCCGCCAGGCCTTTCACCTGTTGATTAGCAAGCTTCGCCGCTTCCTCACTCTGATACCCTTCCAGACGGGCAATCTGCGTCATAAACTCGGTCGCCATATCGGTTGGGATCACCAGTTTGGTATCCAGCGACTTCACGCTGCGATCCACTTCCTGCTCCAGCGTCTGAGCAGGCTCGGTGGCCTGACCCGGATCTTTGAGGAATAATGAAAGGTTGAACGTGGTCTCACCCTTGCTGTTTTTCCAGCTCAGCGGGGCGATGGTAATTACCGGCTCGCCCTTGAGCAAAAGCGGTAGCGCGCCGAAGAACGCTTCGGTCATTTTCTGCTGATAAAGCTGCGGGTTCTGGACCACTTCAGGCTGCGCCATCAGCGCATGGGATTGTGCATTGTACTGCTGGCTAAACTGATGCCATGCCTGACCGTCGATCTGACCGATTTTCACCGTCAGCTTGCCGTTACCCATATCCTGGTTCTGGAGCTTCAGGCTGTCGAGGGTGTAATCAATCTGGGAGTCAATGGTTTTACCATCTTTGCCCAGTTCGGATTTCCCGACGATATTCATGCCATCAAGCACCGCCAGCTCTTTGCCCTCGACCGAAATAGCGAGTTTTTCGACGCTCAGTTTCTGATTACCAATACGCTCATCAAACGAGGTGAGCTTACTTTCGCCTTCAGTTTTCAGCTTATTGAAGGTCATCCGCACACGCTGATTATATTCATTCACTGCATCAACCATACCGCTTTCAGCATCGCCGGTAAGGGAGAAAACGTTGCCTTCACGATCGGCATCCAGCTGGAAATCTCCGCCGCTGAAAGCCACTTTCTCACCGTCTTTTTCATAGTTCAGCGATTTCAGGCTGATATCTGAATGGCTGTCGCCGGAATAACCAATCCGGGTATTAGCCACGAAAGGCGTTTCGCCTTTAGCGATATCATAAATGGGTTTAGTGGCTTCGTTATTAGCAAGTGTCGTTTTGACTGACGCCATAGACGGGATAAGGTTGAATTTTTTCAACTGGGCCAGCGGGAAAGGGCCATGATCAACGCGTTCATTAAATACCACGCTTTGACCGCTTTTCAGCCACGGACTCGTCGCCCCATTAACAGGCTTAATCACCAGATCCAGATGGCTGGTGAAAAGGCCGCGCTGATAGTTAGCGTAACTCAGCTCCACATTCGCTTCCGGCGCGGTGCGTTTGAGCTGTTCATTGGCCTGTTGGACGACCGTCGCAATACGATTTTCGAACTGCTTTCCGGTGTACCAGGCACCCGCCGTCCAGACGACGCCCAGCGCAACGATAATTCCGGCAGCAACCACAGTTTTTTTCATAGCGTTTATCCCTAAAAATAAAAACGGGCGGAACATCCCGCCCGATAAGCATGCAAGGCTACCTTTAAGCGTAGCAAGTCTTCTCAAAAAAGTTCAGCAACTTACTTGAGCTTGTTGTAAACACGCGCCAGTCGCCCCGTTCCGCTGACGGCGACGGTTGATTCAGCATTGCTGATAAAAGCCGACTCGCCAGGCTTGAGCACCAGTTGCTGCTCGTCTTTACGCAACACCGCTTCGCCTTCAACGCAAAACAGGATCGCGGCGCTGTGCTGAGTAATGAGGTTTTCCTGGTTCGACAGATCGTGCAGCGAGAAGGCGAAGTCATCGACCGGAATAGGGAAATCGAGCTGCTGTCCATTTTTCACCGGCTGGGTGAGCAGTTCCGCTGCGGGTTTAGCCACGAATTTAACGTTGGCGACCAGTTCAGGAATATCGATATATTTTGGCGTCAGGCCCGCGCGCAGAACGTTATCCGAGTTTGCCATGACTTCCAGTGCCACACCCTGCAAGTAAGCATGCGGTGTCTCAGCAAACAGGAACATGGCCTCACCAGGATTGAGCTTCACCACATTCAGCAGTAGCGGTGAGAAAAGGCCGCTGTCATCCGGGTAAAACTCAGAAATCAGGCGAATGGTCTGCCACGGCTCGCCTTCCTGAGTATCGATTGCCGATTTGAGGATAGCCAGCGCCCGGCTTTTTTCTTCGCCTTCCAGCGCCAGCAGGCTGGCGAAAAGCTGTTTGAGACGATCTTCATCTGGCTGCTGCAAAAAATGTGCGATAGCGGTATGTGCGCCCGCAACGGGTTGCAGCAGGGAGACAATTTCTGAAAACTCGCGGAATGCATTCATCGCCAGGAATGGCGTAAGGGCGAAGACCAGTTCGGGTTTATGGTTGGGATCTTTGTAATTACGTTCGGCAGCATCCAGCGGGATCCCGGCGGCATTCTCCCGGGCAAAGCCCTCTTCTGAGGCTTTTTTATTGGGATGTACCTGAATTGAAAGCGGCTGCGCGGCGCAAAGCACTTTAAACAAGAACGGCAGTTCACCAAAGCGGGCAGCCACGCTTTCGCCGAGAAGTGATGCTTTATCGGCATCAATGATCTCGCGCAGCGAACGTTCGTTTCCGCTGGCGTCCTGCACTTTTGAGCTGCTCTTCGGATGTGCACCCATCCACAGCTCTGCCATCGGCAGGTTTTGCGGATTGGCAATACCGTAGAGATCCGTTAACGCAGAATGACTTCCCCAGGCGTAGTTTTGCACTGAGTTAATGAGTTTTTGCATTATCAAGCCCTGTATTTAATGGAATTAATCCTGTTATTAAACCAATAAACCGGGCAGAAGTAACCCTCGCGTCTAAAAAGTCGTATTACTCTCAGTTTTTGTTAAAAACTTGTGTAGGATAAGCGGACTCGCTTTGAACAGGGCAAATGGAATATCTGCCTCTACAAATAACCAGATTGAGTCATCAGTGAGAGCAAAATGTCGAACAAACCCTTCCGTTATCAGGATCCTTTCCCACTGGCAAAGGACGAAACCGAATACTATCTCCTCAGTAGTGACCACGTGTCTGTTGAACACTTCGCCGGGCAAGAAATACTCAAAGTCGATCCGCAGGCGTTAACGCTTCTGGCGCAGCACGCCTTTCACGACGCCTCATTTATGCTGCGCCCGGCCCATCAGCAGCAGGTCGCCGATATTCTGAGCGATGCGGATGCCAGCGAAAACGACAAATACGTTGCACTGCAATTCCTGCGCAACTCTGAAATCGCCGCCAAAGGTATTCTGCCGACCTGTCAGGACACCGGCACGGCCATTATTATGGGTAAAAAAGGGCAGCGCGTGTGGACCGGTGGCGGCGATGAGGCGGCGCTGGCTCGCGGGGTGTATAACACCTACATCGAAGATAACCTGCGTTATTCGCAAAACGCGGCGCTGGATATGTATACCGAGGTCAACACCGGCACCAACCTGCCAGCGCAAATTGACCTCTACAGCGTCGACGGCGATGAGTACAAATTTCTCTGTATCGCCAAAGGCGGCGGCTCGGCGAATAAAACCTATCTCTATCAGGAGACCAAAGCGCTGCTGTCGCCGGGCAAACTGAAAAATTATCTGGTCGACAAAATGCGTACTCTCGGCACCGCCGCCTGTCCGCCATACCATATTGCCTTTGTGATTGGCGGCACCTCAGCCGAAGCGACGCTAAAAACGGTCAAGCTGGCGTCAACCAAATACTACGACGGGCTGCCGCACGAGGGGAATGAATGGGGGCAGGCGTTCCGCGATGTGCAACTGGAGCAGGAGTTGCTGGTAGAAGCACAAAATCTCGGCCTCGGCGCGCAATTTGGCGGTAAATATTTTGCCCATGATATTCGGGTGATCCGCCTGCCGCGTCACGGAGCATCATGTCCGGTGGGAATGGGCGTTTCCTGCTCTGCGGACCGTAATATTAAAGCGAAAATTAACCGCCATGGTATCTGGCTTGAGCGGCTGGAAAATAACCCGGCGCGCTATATTCCCGAAGCGCTGCGTCAGGCCGGCGAAGGTGAGGTGGTCCACGTCGATCTCAATCGCCCGATGAGCGATATTCTCGGTCAACTCTCGCAATACCCGGTTTCTACCCGCCTGTCGCTCACGGGGACGATTATTGTCGCTCGCGATATTGCGCATGCGAAGCTGAAAGAGCGTCTGGATCGCGGTGAGGGCTTGCCGCAGTACGTCAAAGATCACCCGATTTATTACGCTGGCCCGGCGAAAACGCCGGAGGGTTATGCGTCAGGCTCACTTGGCCCGACCACCGCCGGACGGATGGACTCTTATGTCGATCAGCTTCAGGCTAACGGTGGCAGCATGATTATGCTGGCGAAGGGCAACCGCAGCCAGCAGGTGACGGATGCCTGTCATCAGCACGGCGGGTTTTATCTCGGCAGCATCGGCGGCCCGGCAGCGGTTCTCGCGCAAAGCAGCATTAAGCATCTCGAGTGCGTCGAATATCCGGAGCTGGGAATGGAAGCCATCTGGAAAATTGAAGTTGAAAACTTTCCGGCATTTATTCTGGTTGATGATAAAGGTAACGACTTTTTCCAGCAGATTAACAGCGGGCAGTGCGCGCGCTGCGTGAAATAGCGTTAACCATAACGATCCCGGCAGCCGCGCTGCCGGGAAACGACTTTCGCGCTTCCTCTTAAGCGCACGAAGCATTAAGTGAGTTGCCCAAAATAGCTGATACTTCATCTCGGTTGCAGATGAGCAATGTCGACACTTCCATCATTTATTCAAGGAGCCAGTCATGACAACGCATCGCAGTGAGAAAGATTCGATGGGGGCTATTGAGGTCCCGGCAGACAAACTGTGGGGTGCCCAGACCCAGCGATCGCTGGAGCATTTTCGCATTTCCAGCGAAAAAATGCCGGTCTCGCTGATCCGTGCGCTGGCGCTGACCAAACGCGCCGCCGCGAAAGTGAATCAGGATTTGGGGCTGCTGCCCGCTGAAAAAGCCTCCGCCATTATTGATGCCGCCGATGAAGTCCTTGCCGGAAAGCATCCGCAGGAGTTCCCGCTGGCTATCTGGCAGACCGGTTCCGGCACCCAGAGCAACATGAATATGAATGAGGTGCTGGCGAACCGCGCCAGCGAGTTGCTGGGTGGCGTGAGAGGCATGGAGCGTAAAGTCCATCCTAATGACGACGTTAACAAGAGCCAAAGCTCTAACGATGTTTTCCCGACCGCCATGCACGTGGCGGCCATTATTGCGATCCAGGAAGACCTGATCCCGCAGCTTAATGTCCTGAAGAGCACCCTCGCGGAGAAATCAGCGGCCTTCCGCGATATCGTCAAAATTGGCCGCACCCATTTGCAGGACGCGACGCCGCTCACCCTCGGTCAGGAAATTTCCGGCTGGGTGGCAATGCTTGAGCATAATCTTCGCCATCTTGAACATAGTCTGCCGCACCTGAGCGAACTGGCGTTAGGTGGTACCGCCGTGGGTACTGGTCTGAATACCCATCCGGAATATGCACAGCGCGTGGCGCAGGAGCTGGCGTCACTTACCGGCCAGGCGTTTGTCACCGCGCCGAATAAATTTGAGGCGCTGGCGACCTGCGATGCGCTGGTGCATTCGCATGGCGCGCTGAAGGGGCTGGCGGCGTCAATGATGAAAATTGCCAACGATGTGCGCTGGCTGGCATCCGGCCCACGCTGTGGAATTGGCGAGCTGTCCATTCCGGAAAACGAACCGGGTTCATCCATCATGCCGGGCAAGGTTAATCCGACGCAGTGCGAAGCGATGACCATGCTGTGTTGTCAGGTAATTGGCAATGATGTGGCGATCAACCTCGGGGGTGCTTCGGGCAACTTTGAACTCAACGTCTACCGTCCGATGGTGATCCATAACTTCATGCAATCGGTGCGCCTGCTGGCAGACGGTATTGAGAGTTTTAACGAGCACTGTGCTAGCGGTATTGAGCCAAATCGCGAGCGCATCTCGCAATTGCTTAACGACTCGCTGATGCTCGTCACCGCCCTGAACACGCACATCGGCTACGACAAAGCGGCGGAAATTGCCAAGAAGGCGCACAAAGAAGGGCTGACGCTGAAAGAATCAGCCCTTAAGCTCGGCTATCTGACTGAGGAGGAGTTTGAGCGCTGGGTGCGTCCGCAAGACATGGTAGGCAGTATGCCAGCTACTCGTTAGCCACATACAGGTGCAGTCGGGGAATGATCGGCGTTAACGACTGCGCCTCTGGCTTGTAACGGTGCTGTACATTTTCGGCGTCGTAATCCAGTAGCTCACCAATATCCGGCACGCTGACGCCACCCGTGCCGGAGATCAGCGCAATAATAGGGCTGGGGCAGGCATACTGAACCTGTTTTTGCTGTCCGGGATACCACACGCGGGCAATGGGCTGCACTTTTACCGGCCGCTTGATTTTCAGTTTCGCCCGTTCTGGCAGGGCAGCGACATCCTGATGCTCCCGCTCAAGCCGGGCCTGCCATTGTTCACGGGTCCAGGGGGCCACCACGCGCGGCGATTTCAGGCTTTTCTCCAGCTGTTCCAGCACCTCATTACGGGTCAGATTTTTAATAATGTGCTTATTGGCCCAGCCAAAGCGCAGCGTGCCCGGATCGTTAAGCAGCGTGACCGTGCGATAAGCGTTGAGGGTGATAAGCCCTGGCAGGTAGCGATGCACCCATTCAAAACGTGCGGTGGTCGGTAAACCTGATTCCACGGTAACGATATTTTCAAAGGTCGTTTTAAGCGCATTAATATGGCTAACGCGAGTCTGCAACGCCTCCTGCTGGGTGGGCGATACCTGAAAACAAAGCACACCGGGGAGACGTACTGCCGCTTTACTGCTGCGAACTTCAGACTGCTGCTGGATGAACAGGTGGCTAAAATGGCCGAGCGCCTGGGCGAATGCCGCTTTACCCACGTGCTGAATCACCCGGATACGATTGAGCGGCGAATGCTCATCCTGCTTTTTGATCTCCGGCAGTTCAAAGACGCGCGCAGCCAACAGCCGACAGTTTTCAAGATCCTGGCGCAGTTCAGCCAGTTCATGCTCCAGCTCACGAAAGGTAGAGGTTAACCGCTCAACAACATCATAACTGGCCATGAACACTCCGCATTAGTTACAACATACTTTCAATGTATTCACTTTATGCAAACTCAGGCTCTGGTGCAACTTTTTCAGGCAGTGATCGGCAGGGCGATGTTATGCCATAACGGCCAGCTAAACCGAAAACGTGCGCCTCCGGCTGGACTGGCCTCGCAGGTTACATCCCCAGCCATCGCCTGAGCGATAGAGGAGACGATGGCCAGACCAAGGCCACAGCCGCCGGTCGCCCGGTCACGACTGGGATCGAGGCGAACAAAAGGCTCAAAGACGCGCTGGCGTTCGTGCTCTGCAATGCCGCAGCCGTCATCGTCAACCATCAGGCAGGCGCGGTTGCCAGTTAGCGCCAGGCTGACCACAATTTGCTGCTCGCTGTAGCGCAGCGCGTTATTCAGCAGATTATCTAACACTCGTTCTATCAGGCGCATATCCACGGCACCGTAGTCGCCGGGGACAATGTTGCCGGCAATAATCTGCCGCTGCGGATTAACGGATTGCACATCATCAACATGTGCGGCGATCCAGGCAGGTAAATCCGGTGTCGTCAGGGTGAGGGCTGTTTGCGGGCGATCGAGACGGGCGTAAGTTAACAGTTCCTCAATCAGCGCCTCAAGCTGTTCAATATCGCGATTTAGCGCCTGCGACTCGTCGGGCGCGAGACCCTCGCTCATCTCAAGCCGATAGCGCAGGCGGACCAGCGGCGTGCGCAATTCGTGAGCGATGCCGTCAATAAGTTGTTTTTTGCTGGCAATCAACGCGTTGATATTATCCGCCATCTGGTTAAACGCCACCCCGAGCCGCTCGAAGCTGGACATACTGTCAAAGTGAATGCGCTCGGCCAGATGTCCTTCGCCAAAACGTTGGGCCGCCGATTCCAGTCGCAGCATATCCTGCCAGTGCGGGCGCATCCAGATGAACACCGGGAAAGCCAGCGAGATACCGATAAATGCCATCAGCGCCACGTCGAGAAGCCGCATCTGGTGCATAAAGTAGAGATAGGGCACCGGCCCGACGGCGAGCACGTAGTGGCTACGCGGAATGCGCTGGACAAACGTGTACTGATCGTCCAGCGCCACAATATCCCCGGCGCGCAGGTGCTGCATATCCCTCTCATCAAGGTTAAATTTGGTGAGTGGTTCAATGCGTAAATCAAACGATAAGTTCAGATCCAGCCGCTTGAGGGTTTTATTCCACGCGTGCGGCGGTATTTCACGCAGTTCGCTGCGCATTAAATAGAGCGAGCTTTTCATCAGATCGTCCAGCGACTGACGCCCGGCACGCTCGGCGGTAAATTTATAGACCAGCCCTACCAGCATCGTCATCACCAGAAAGCAGACGAATAGCAGGAGGTAAAACTGCACAAACAGTTTCTTCATGGCGGCATTCTATCCCGTCAGCGAATCATTAATTATCCCAGGCGTGAGGGGCAAATAAGTAGCCTTTATTACGCACGGTCTTAATTCGATAAGGTTCGGTGGCATTGTCCTGCAATTTTTTCCGCAGGCGAGAGATAGCCACGTCAACGCTGCGATCCATGCCGTCATAGCTGACGCCGCGCAGGTTTTTCAGCAGCGCATCGCGATCCATAATCTGTCCGGCATGGGTAGCCAGTTCCCACAGGAGATCGAAATCGGCGGTGGAGAGGGCGATGTTATCGCTGCCTAAGAGTACCTGGCGATTGACCGGGTCGATCGCCAGTGAACCAAAACGAATGGCCTTATGCGGCGTCAATGCGGCGATGACCGGATCAGAAGAGGGGGTCATATGCTGACGAAGATGCAAACGCAGCCGGGCCAGTAATACGGCAGGTGGCGTGGTTTTAAGGATGTAGTCATTCGCGCCAAGCTCAAGGGAGAGAATATGATTCATATCGCTGTCGAGCGAGGTTAGCAGGACAATCGGCCCCTGCCACTGGTTACGCAGATCGCGGCAGATAGTCATTCCGTCCTTGCCTGGCAGCATGATATCCAGCAGCACAAGATCGGGGGTTTCCCGCAGCACGGTCTCTTCCGCGCGATCGCCGCGTGGCTCTATGACGACAGCAAAATCATGCTTCCCAAGCCAGGCGGCAATAAGCGCGCCAACCTCAGGATCGTCTTCGACGAAAACTATCTTATTCATATAATTGATACGGTACAAAAAAAGCCAACATACACCGCCTGAGCAAAAGCTTCCATTAATCGTTCATAAACAGAGTCACTTCCGTTATGCTGCGGTAATTGTTATTTATCTGTTAAAGGCAAAGGAATGGGGCTTCTGATCAAAGCGGCGCTGGGGGCGTTGGTGGTGGTGCTGATTAGCGTACTGTCCAAAACGAAGAATTATTATATCGCCGGGCTAATCCCTTTATTTCCGACTTTTGCCTTAATCGCCCACTATATTGTCGCCAGTGAGCGGGGTATTGAAGCGTTGCGAACCACTATCGTGTTTGGAATGTGGTCGATTATTCCCTACTTTATTTATCTGCTGTCGCTGTGGTATTTCACCGGCTTTATGCGCCTTCCGCTGGCGCTGAGCGCTGCCGTTATCTGCTGGAGCCTGAGTGCCTGGCTGCTCATTCTGTGCTGGAGTCGATTCCACTAGCCCTGCGGCCTTTCTTTGCCGCCGCCGAAACTGCGTCCGGTAACATAACCACATTATTGACCAAAAGGATCGGCGTTAGGGCGCACTTTTTACCCCACCAGTATCCAGGTTGCAGGAACCGCCGCAACCAGTAAGAACACGATTAATGCCTGTTCCCCGGCTCTTAATTTGCTGTCATGCTGATGTGTACGCCGGGCGTAGATAAAGACCAGCAGACCCGGTGCGTACAAGATCACTGACAGCAATAAATGCAGGGGACCTGAGGCATATAATAACCATAAACCATAAATACAGGCTCCAATACCCACCGCGCGATGAAGTGGACGGGCAGCCACTTTGACCAGAAACGCACCGACCAGGAAGTAGGGAACCAGAATCATTTCTGAGGCGATATTCAAGAGCGTGTTGTAATCGGAGTGCGTCAGCCAGATCAGCAGCAGACAAACCTGCACGCTGATGTTGGTCAGCCACAGCGACGCCGCCGGGGCGTTATTTTTATTCTGCCTGGCAAAAATACGCGGGAAGGTTTTATAGGTCGCCGCCACCAGCGGGACTTCGGCCGCCATGATGGTCCAGCTAAGATAAGCGCCGCAGACTGAAATAATTAACCCGGTGGCAATGATCACTTCGCCCCACGACCCCATCATATTGACCATCAGCCCGGCCATGGAAGGATTGCGCATTTCCGCCAGTTCAGGGCGGGCCACCACGCCAAGAGACAGCATCGTGACCAGCAAATAGACACCCAGCGCGGCGAGAACGGCCAGCAATGTTGCGCGTCCAACGTCGCGCTTATTCTGTGCTCTTGCGGAAACCACTACCGCGCCTTCAACCCCAATAAACACCCACAGCGTGATCAGCATTGTGCCTTTGACCTGCTCCCACACCGGCATCGCTAAATCTACGCCGCTAAAATCCAGGGTAAAGGTATCAAGGCTAAAGGCTAACCCCGCGAGCACGATGAATAATCCCAGCGGCAGCAATTTAGCGAGCGTGGCCACAAGATTTATTCCGGCAGCGGTCTGCACACCGCGCAGGACCAGGGCATGTACGACCCATAGTAGTACTGATGAACCTGCAATCGCCTGCCAGGTATTACCATCGCCAAATAAACGCAGCTCAGGCGTATCGGTAAAGAAACTGAGGGCGGAAAACACGATCACCAGATATGAGACGTTAGCGATCACCGCACACAGCCAGTAACCCCAGGCGGAACAGAAGCCGATCAGCTCGCCAAAGCCTTCGCGTGCGTAAGTGAATATGCCGCCATCGAGGTCGGGCCGCAGGCGCGTCAGCAATAACATCGCAAAGGCCAGCAGCAGGATCCCCACACCAGTGATGGCCCAGCCGATGATCAATGCCAGCGGGCTGGCGACCTGTGCCATATTTTGCGGCAGGCTAAACACGCCCGCTCCCAACATGGAGCTTAAAACAAGTGCGGTTAAGGCACTCAGACCAAGTTTCTTTTCCATTGATATCCTGTGGCATAAATAGGGCAAGAGCGAATATTTATCTTACAAAACCGCATAAAGATGGTAGATCGCTCTGAGGCGCGGGATTGTACGAAGTGTGTTACTGAGATGCAATATTGGAAAGAAGGAATAGTGAGGATATTGTCAAAAAAAGAAGAGGGTAAGAGGACGGGTCTGAAAGCCGGGCCTGTTCCAGGCCCGGCGTGATACAGTCAGAATTATTTGAACAGATCGGCGCTGATGGTCACGTTGCCACCGCGTTCCTGCCACTGACGAGTAATGTGGTAGTATTTCGCGCCTTTTTTAGCCGCGCGTTTTGCCACCTGGTAGGATACCTCGGTCATGTTGCCATAGTTGCCGGTAAACTTAACGCTATCGAAAGGTACCATCTGCGCCGCGGTAATTTTATTCACCTCTTCGACTTTTGTGCCGTCCGGTAACGTGACAGTGTAACGCCCGCCTTTTGATGACTGGGTTTCGAAGAAACGGCCAATTTCCGCGCTGGGGGCCGCGCTGGTGGCTACGCCCGGGATCTCAACCCTTTTGGCTTCCTCGCCGCCTTTTGCCAGGGCGGCACGTCCGGCGTCGGAATCCGCAGGGATAGCATCCGGGCTTTGCAGAACGCGTTTCTTCGCATCGGCTTTATAGATGAAGGCGGTAATACGCTGGTTGCCACCCTGGTTCGCATCGACCTGACGAACGATGTAGAACGAGGCTGCGCCTTTTTGTTTCGCCGCTTTGGTAATGGCGTCGTTCACTTCAGGCTGACTGCGGAAAAATCCCTGAATGGTGACGGTATCAAACGGCTCTAGTGCGACGGCCTGATCTTTTGGTAATTCCATCACGCCGTTAATAACGCGATTTTGCGGTTTGTCGGCCTGCGGCGCATTTTCTTTATAGACGTCGGCGACGACGCGCCAGTTACCACTGTTATTGGCATCTGACGTATCCTGAATGTAAAAAGACGCTGCGCCCATTTTATCTGCACGGCGGGAAACGGCGTTGACCGCATCGCCAATGGCATTAAAACGACCGGTGACGACCACACGGTCGTAGGGCTTCAGCGCTGCTGCTTGCTCCGGCGTTAATTCTGTGGCTGCCTGTGCCGACAGAGCGGTGGCAGACAGGAGTGCGGATGCCAGGAGTGTGTTCTTAAGCTTCATAAAAAAGAGTCCTTCGCCTTGCGCAAACCAGTGACTGGTATTGTTGTTGACTGAAATTGTGCTGATTATTGCATTTAAACGGCGCAATTGTCTGCGTGATTTTTCACCCCGTGGATTCGAAACGGCGCTCAGATGATAACTTTTCACGATATGTTGAAAAAACAGCCGCTTGAGCACCTAATCCGGCAATCGATATTACTTTAATAGGTTAACGTAATGTTAAATACATTTTTCGTGCTGGATATCATCATCTTTTCACCTGCTCGCGGCGCTCATTATCAGCTGTACTAATAATTTTGGCGGCGAAAATCACTCTGACGTCGCCAATCAGGATGTTTGCGCAATAAATTCGCAAATACTTTTTTCTTGCGGTGGATCACAGCCGTTATTTTCAGTAGGTTATAGAAAGTTTGTTACTGTTTTATTTTTCAGAGGTAATGCGGCTGCGCGAGTCGCGTTATGCAGTGCTTCTGGTGATACAACAACCATCTTCAAAAATCGATGGAAGGGAAAACTATGCGTATTGGGGTACCAAAAGAGCGGTGGGCCGGTGAAACGCGAGTTGCAGCAACGCCGAAAACGGTAGAACAGTTGCTGAAGCTTGGTTTCACCGTCGCTATTGAAAGCGGCGCGGGTAAGTTGGCGAGCTTTGATGACGAGGTGTTCACCCAGGTGGGCGCAGACGTGGTTGATGAAAACAGCGTCTGGCAATCGGATATCATTCTTAAAGTGAATGCGCCAGCGGACGCTGAGATCGCATTGCTCAATCCCGGCACCACGCTTATTAGCTTTATCTGGCCGGCACAGAATGCGGAACTGATGGAAAAACTGGCGGCGCGTAATGTGACCATCATGTCAATGGACGCTGTGCCGCGTATCTCACGTGCCCAGTCCCTTGACGCCCTCAGTTCGATGGCTAATATCGCAGGATACCGTGCCATTGTTGAAGCGGCCCATGAATTCGGCCGCTTCTTTACCGGGCAAATCACTGCCGCAGGCAAAGTGCCTCCGGCGAAAGTCATGGTGATCGGTGCCGGCGTGGCCGGTCTGGCGGCCATCGGTGCGGCAAATAGCCTGGGCGCGATTGTTCGGGCTTTTGATACCCGTCCGGAAGTGAAAGAACAGGTTCAGAGTATGGGGGCCGAGTTCCTCGAGCTGGATTTTAAAGAAGAAGCGGGCAGCGGTGATGGCTATGCAAAAGTCATGTCTGAAGCCTTCATCAAAGCGGAAATGGAACTGTTCGCGGCACAGGCAAAAGAAGTCGATATTATCGTCACCACCGCGTTAATTCCGGGTAAACCAGCACCCAAGCTTATCACCCGCGAGATGGTGGACTCGATGACGTCCGGCAGCGTGGTGGTCGATTTGGCCGCACAGAATGGCGGCAACTGTGAATATACCGTCGCCAACCAGGTTGTGACCACGCCAAACGGCGTGAAGATTATTGGCTACACCGATTTGCCGGGACGTCTGCCGACGCAGTCTTCTCAGCTTTACGGGACCAACCTTGTCAACCTGCTGAAACTGCTGTGCAAAGAGAAAGACGGCAACATTGTTGTTGATTTTGACGATGTGGTTGTCCGTGGCGTCACCGTGATCCGTGACGGCGAAGTTACCTGGCCCGCGCCGCCGATTCAGGTTTCCGCTCAGCCGCAGGCGGCACCTAAAGCCGCTCCGGCACCAAAAGAGCCGGAAAAACCCGTCTCTCCGTGGCGTAAATATGCCGTGATGGCGCTGGCTATTATCCTGTTTGGCTGGCTTGCCGATGTGGCACCGAAAGAGTTCCTCGGTCACTTCACCGTGTTCGCGCTCGCCTGCGTGGTGGGTTACTACGTGGTGTGGAACGTTTCCCACGCACTGCATACGCCACTGATGTCGGTAACAAACGCCATCTCGGGGATTATCGTGGTGGGGGCGCTATTACAAATTGGGCACGGCGGATGGGTAAGCTTCTTCAGCTTCATCGCCGTATTAATTGCCAGCATTAACATTTTCGGTGGCTTCACCGTGACTCAGCGTATGCTGAAAATGTTCCGGAAGAACTAAGGGGTAACACATGTCTGGAGGATTAGTTACAGCTGCATACATTGTTGCCGCGATCCTGTTTATTTTCAGCCTGGCAGGCTTATCAAAACATGAAACCTCGCGCCAGGGTAATACGTTCGGGATTGCCGGGATGGCGATTGCGCTGATTGCCACCATCTTCGGGCCGGATACCGGCAACGTAGTGTGGATTATCGTGGCAATGGTCATCGGCGGCGCGATTGGTATGCGTCTGGCGAAGCGTGTTGAAATGACCGAAATGCCGGAGCTGGTTGCCATTCTGCACAGCTTTGTTGGTCTGGCGGCGGTCCTGGTAGGCTTTAACAGCTACCTGTATCACGAACCTGGCATGGAGCCGATTCTGGTCAATATTCACCTGACTGAAGTGTTCCTCGGCATCTTCATCGGTGCAGTGACCTTTACCGGATCGATTGTGGCCTTTGGCAAACTGCGCGGCAAGATTTCCTCTAAGCCGCTGATGCTGCCAAACCGTCACAAACTGAACCTGGCTGCGCTGGTGGTCTCGTTCCTGCTACTGATTGTCTTCGTTCGTACCGACAGCGTAACGCTACAGGCGCTGGCGCTACTGGTAATGACTATCATCGCGCTGGCATTCGGCTGGCACCTGGTGGCATCCATCGGCGGTGCAGACATGCCGGTGGTGGTCTCTATGCTGAACTCCTATTCAGGATGGGCGGCGGCGGCGGCGGGCTTTATGCTTAGTAATGACCTACTGATCGTCACCGGTGCGCTGGTGGGGTCGTCGGGTGCGATTCTGTCTTACATTATGTGTAAGGCGATGAACCGGTCGTTTATCAGCGTCATTGCCGGCGGTTTTGGTACGGACGGCAGCTCCGATGGCAGCGATACAGAAGTCGGTGAACATCGTGAAATCAGCGCTGAAGAAACGGCTGAAATGCTGAAAAGTTCACAAACGGTCATCATCACCCCGGGCTATGGCATGGCGGTGGCGCAGGCGCAGTACCCGGTGGCAGAAATTACCGAGAAACTTCGCGCTCGCGGTATCAAAGTCCGTTTCGGCATCCACCCGGTTGCCGGGCGTCTGCCGGGGCATATGAACGTCCTGCTGGCGGAAGCCAAAGTACCGTATGACATCGTGCTGGAAATGGACGAAATCAACGATGATTTCTCCGATACCGACACGGTGCTGGTTATCGGTGCCAACGATACCGTGAATCCGGCTGCACAGGACGATCCGCGCAGCCCTATCGCCGGGATGCCAGTGCTGGAAGTCTGGAAAGCGCAGAATGTCATCGTATTCAAACGTTCCATGAATACAGGCTATGCAGGTGTGCAGAACCCGCTGTTCTTTAAAGACAATACCCAGATGCTGTTTGGCGATGCGAAAGCCAGCGTAGACGCGATTCTGAAATCGCTCTAACACGCCATTCAGGTATTCCGCTAAAACCGCTCTTCGGAGCGGTTTTTTTTGGCTCGCGCATGGTATTGTTAATGGTGGGTAGCGAAGATGTTTCTCTAAAAGGAATCCTGATCATGATAATGGCAAAGCTGAAAAGCCGAAACGGGAAGAAATTTATTGCGGGAGTCGTGCTGGTGTTTATCACTGCACTGGCGGTAGTGGGGCGGGCGACCATTGTCGGCGTGATCCAGCAATATAATATTCCACTGTCCAACTGGACGCCGTCCATGTTTGTGATTCAGTCGGCGATGATCTGCGTCTACAGCCTGGTATTTACCATTCTGCTGTCGATCCCGCTGGGAATTTACTTCCTCGGCGGTGACGAAAGCCAATAAAAAAGACCCGGCTTGCCGGGTCTTTTACGTTTAATCATCTTCGTCGTCATCCAGCTCCACCGGAGTCTGGTACTGGTCAGGTTTGATCACCAGCAGATCACAGCGCAGGTGATCGATAACCTGTTCAGCCGTGTTGCCCAGAAACGCGGCAGAAATACCGGTACGACCCACCGTACCGAGGACCACAATCCCGGCCTGCAAATGCTCAGCCAGATCGGGAATAACCTCTTCAGGCAAGCCTTTCTCTACGTGCGTCATGTTTTCGCTAATGCTGAACTTCTGGCGCAGCGCTTTCATCGCCAACAAATGTTGCCCACGGATCGCATCGTTGTACACGCTGGGGTCAAAGTCGGGAAGTTCGATGGCAATATTGATAGGCGTAACCGGGTAGGCCCCGCCGAGATGGACTTCGGTATGGTTGACGTGTTCTGCCAGGCTGATTGTCTCTCTGACCAGTTTTTCGTTGAGGGAATTGTGGTACTCCTCTTCACTGGCAAGATTAACCGCCACCAGCGCTTTACCGCCTTCCGGCCACGGCTGATCTTTAACCATCCATACCGGGCACGGGCATTTACGTAGCAGGTGCCAGTCGGTAGGGGTAAAAATTACCGATTCCAGCTTGTCGTGCTGGTGGGTCATTTTCAGCAGCAAATCGTGATCGCCGCTAATCACTTCCTGAATAATTGCTTCAAAAGGTCGGTTATGCCAGACCACTTTGATATCAATAGGGACACCGGATTCCAGGTAGAATTTTGCCTGCTCGCGGATCCAGGCGGTACGTTGACTAATTACGCCCTGACGCATTGCGGTGCGCTCATCCGGGGAGAGAAGGGTGGTCATTTCATACGAAAAATCATAGATCGGCAGGAAGGCTTTGATGCGGCCACCAATCCGTTGATGCAAATAAACGGCACGCCGTAATGCGGGTTGATCGTCCTGATTCGGGTCGATAGCGACCAGCATATTTTGATATTTTGCCATAGTGGGTCTCCTTACAACTGTCGCCACAGTCTGTAACTACAAGATAACTCATCTATGTAAAATGAAACAGGGGATCACCCTCGCCAGATCAATAAATCAGAAAAATATAATATCTGGCGAAGGGAGGATACAAAGGGGAAATCAGGCGGGATTACGGCTATGGCCTGCCAGCTGTGCCAGCGTGTCATTATTTTCAATGGTGATGTATTTACCCTTCACCGCCAGCATGCCGCTTTTCTGAAAACGCCCCAGCAGTCGGCTGATGGTTTCAACCGTCAGGCCCAGATAGTTGCCGATATCGCCACGGGTCATGGTCAGACGGAACTCGCGTGGTGAAAAGCCCCGCTGAGCGAAACGACGAGAGAGGTTGTAAATAAAGGCCGCCAGACGCTCTTCAGCGTTCTTTTTCGACAGCAGCAGGATCATGTCCTGATCGCCTTTAATTTCGCCACTCATCAGACGCATCATTTGCTGACGCAGGTTTGGCATTTTCCCCGAGAGATCGTCCAGCGTCTCAAAGGGGATTTCGCATACCATTGAGGTTTCAAGCGCCTGGGCAAAGCTCGGATGGTGGCCGGTACCAATAGCATCAAAGCCAACTAAATCGCCAGCCAGATGAAAACCGGTGATCTGCTCATCACCTTGCTCAGTGATAGTGTAGCTTTTGATCGTGCCAGAACGGATTGCATACAGCGATTTCAGTTCATCACCCGCTTTAAACAGCGTCTGACTTTTCTGGATGGGCTTTTTTCGCTCGATAATATTATCGAGCTGATCAAGCTCATGCTCATTCAGCGTGAAGGGGATGCAAAGCTGGCTGATGCTGCAATCCTGACAATGGATTGCACAACCGCCAGACTGAATGCGCCGTATAATTCGCTTTTCCGGGATCATAGGTCTGCTCAGGCCGTTATTGATATTGGTCAATTTTATCATCTTTTTTGTGAGCAAGTAACCCTGCTGAAACAGCATTGACTGAATAATGAAACGGTTGCAAAAAAGATGAATTCATCTCCTTGATATTATTAAGGTTATGAAACAGGTTGGCGTAAAAGCGCTGAAAACTACGCACGTATAATCAAAGCAAAAGGTAACCTTCGTGGCGTAAAAGCCACTCTTTACGCGCTAGGCCACCCGCATAGCCGGTCATCGTGCCGTTGCTGCCAATCACGCGGTGACAGGGAACAACAATGCTCACCGGGTTGGAGCCGTTCGCAGCACCCACCGCTCTTGCGGCTCCGGCACGTCCCAGATGGGTAGCCAGTTGACCATAATGCATCACCTGACCACATGGGATCTCGCGCAGCGTTTTCCATACTTCACGCTGAAAAGGGGTTCCAGCCGTTTCGGTAGGTAAGGTGTCAATAATTTCCAGATCGCCATCAAAGTAGTCCGCCAGTTTTTGACTGAGGTTGCCTGGGTTAGTGGCCTCTCTGCGTTGATAGCCCTCCTTTTTGTAGTGCAGATTGAGTAACACCTCCATACGCGCGCTGTGCTCTTCCCATTCCACCGCGCGCAGGCGAAATTGTTCGTCACATATCACCCATAATTCGCCTAGTGGCGTCGCAATTTTATCCTGTAAAAGCGTCAGCATTATTTTCTCCTCTGCCATAAAGGATAAATAATGTGCATCTTTTTTAATCGACGCAAGCATTACGTTTTGCGTTTGCAAATCGAACACAGGCATCCGTATTTAGGGTGATGTCCAAAAACTCACCGGCATAATACATTAGTAGTAATTATCAATTAAACGAGCAGGCTAAAAAAGCCGCAATGTTAGAAGGAGGGGTTGCAGCGGAAAACGGATAAAAAACAGAGCCTGCCGACATCCAACAGACTCCAGAGTGATTAATGGTTTGTATCCTTCATTATTACCACATTTATTTTCCGTGATGCGGATAACTTAAGTTATAACAAGTTGTTCATTATTTTCCAGCAGTATCGGGTGATATATTTCACATATTTTTAAGTTCGATCAATATATTAACCAGAGTTAATGACTATTAAGCTTTATTAAAGTTTTCGAATAAGGAAGGGGAAGAGGGACAACTTACCATGTATCTCCCCGGAAACTGCCGGTAAAGAGTGTAAATCGTATTGAGCGTGGGGGACTGCGCCGCTATAGTGATCGGATAGAGATAGCCGGAGGAGTAGACATGAACCTTGACGACAAATCGCTGTTCCTTGACGCCATGGAGGATGTCCAGCCGCTAAAACGATGTAGTGATGTTAAGTGGTATCCAAACCGGAATACTCGCGCTCCTGAGCGCATTGATTCCCTGCAACTGGATAATTTTCTTACCACCGGTTTTCTGGAAGTGATCCCGCTTGCGACACCGCTCGAATTCAAACGTGAAGGCTTACAAAATGGGGTGATCGATAAGCTTCGCCTCGGCAAATACAGCCATCAGGCCAGCCTGAATCTTCTTCGTCAGCCCGTCGAAAAATGTCGGCAAAACGTCTTTGCTTTTATCACTCAGGCGCACAAAGATGGGTTACGCAACGTGCTGATTGTGCATGGAAAAGGGCGGGATGATAACGCTCACGCCAACATCATCCGCAGCTACCTCGCGCGATGGCTTGCTGAACTGGATGACGTACAGGCTTATTGCGTCGCCGCTGCGCAGCATGGTGGCAGCGGGGCGTGTTACGTGGCGCTACGTAAATCCAGCGAGGCGAAGAGGGATAACTGGGAGCGCCATGCTAAACGCAGCCGATGATCGCCATTACTCTTTTGCCAGTGCATCCAGTTTGTCGTTAAAGCCGGTCACCGCGATAGCGCGGTTATCGGCCCGCCAGCGATCTTTTGCGCCGGGCGCTGAGCTTTGAACGGCAATCAGTTGCCAGCCCTGTTCCGTTTTTAGCATCAGTGGCGAGCCGCTATCACCCGGTAGGGTGTCGCACTGATGAGACAGCACAGAATTTTGTGCCCAGCCCGTTACAATACAATCCCGATGGCTATACAGATCGTCAAGGTGATCTACCGGATAACCTGACTGCGTGACTTTGCGGTCTGCCGCTTTGAGGGCGGCGGTCAGGTCGGCTTTACTCCCCTGAAACAGAGGCAGAGGCGTAATACCCGAGGGCGGGTAGCGAAGCACGATCAGCCCAAAGTCCCAGGATGCGGCTGCAGGGGGCACTATCCAGCCTTCGCCATCCGGCGTCAGGCGTTTACCCAATCCAGGGTCGACCCGGCCTTCGATTCCATGTATTTCATAGCGCCAGAGGCCTTTCTGCGACACAAAACGCAGCGCGACAGCATTATCCATTTCGCCCTTCGGCGGTGTTAACAAGCAATGCCCTGCGGTGAGCGCAAGATGGGGAGAAATGAGCGTCGCGGTACACAAGTTACCGCTTGCTGTTTCGAGTTGACCAATAGCATCCCAGGGAGATTCAGTGGGCGTGGTGACGTGCGTTCTGTCATCATGACCAAAAAACAGCGTTCTGATATCTTTGGCGCTCATTGTTTCATCAGCATGAGCCATAAAAGAAAGCAGAAGAGATCCTAACAGCACAACGGTTTTACGCATATCACTCTCAGACGGGGTAATTATGATTATTAAAAGTGAACCCAATGAGATAACTATAGACGGGACGCAAAGAAAGTGGGAGCAAAATCAGCGTGCTACATTAATTCAGGAAAAGGTGTGTAGCGATAAGTGCGCATAAAATTAATGTAATCAGAATGAGCTCAAATCGATAGCGACGCAGCATCACCGCTCTCCATAAAAATCGGCGCTGAACCAGCGCCGATGTGTTGATTACGTGAATCAGAGGCGGATGTTACGCAGCTGGCTGAGCCGCTGGTTTTGCTGCAGCAGGTTTTGCCGCGTTGTGTTTCACGGTTTTTTTGCTTTTCTTCGCGGCCTGCGCTTTCTGATCAGCGGCCGGTTTGGCTGCTTTTTTATGTTTTTTATGATGCGTGGTTTTGGTGGTCGTAGCGTGAGTCGTAGTGGTAGTGGTGGTCGCGGCTGGCGTTTGCGTGGTGCTGGTGGTTTCAGCAGCGAATGCAGCAGATGACAGACCCATAGCAGCGGCAACAACCAGAGCTAATACTTTTTTCATTCTGATATCCTCGAATTGGTTTTTCATGCAACCCCACTGCGGGGCCGTTGAAAACACTATATCCCTGAGTATTCAGCCTTTCCGTGAGTGTTTGGTTTCCGCGTGTAACCGTTTGTACAACCCCATTCCGTTAACGTAATCGCCGGTGTAAAAGGTTGCCCACAATTAAGGCGACAATGAGCATTAAGGCAATAAAACCGCCTACGCCATTCCAGCCGTAATTATGCCAGAACAACCCGCCCAGGGTACCTGCGATGCTGGAGCCAACATAATAGCTAAACAAGTACAGCGAGGAGGCCTGGCCGCGTGCACGGCGTGCACGTGGGCCAATCCAGCTGCTGGAGACAGAGTGGGCAGCAAAGAAACCCGCTGAAAACAGCAGCATGCCAGCAAATATCAGCCACAGGGAGGAGAAAAGGGTCAGCAGCAGACCGATAAGCATTACCCCGGTCGAGAAGATCATCACCGGTCCCCGACCGTAGCGCTGGGTTAGCGCGCCCGCTTTCGGCGAACTCCACGTGCCGGTCAGATAGGCGACAGAAAGAAGACCTACCACCGTCTGACTCAGTGACCACGGCGACAGCATTAATCGGTAGCCAATATAGTTAAACAGGGTCACAAACGACCCCATCAGCAAAAAACCTTCCAGGAATAGTAGCGGTAATCCTCTGTCATGCCAGTGCAGACGAAAGTTCAGCACCAGGGTTTTAGGGCGCAACGATGAGGCTTTGAAATGCTGCGATTCCGGAAGGATTTTCCAGAACATAATGGCGGACGCCAGCGCGAAGCAGCCAATCGCCGCCAGCGCGATACGCCAGTTAAACAGATCGGTGATCACCCCGCTCAACAGACGACCGCTCATCCCGCCAATGGAATTTCCGCTGATATACAGCCCCATTGAAAAGGCAACAAAGCTTGGGTGGATTTCCTCGCTAAGATAAGTCATACCTACCGCCGCGACGCCGCTTAAGGCCAGCCCGGTCAATGCCCGCATGACTAAAATCCCATGCCAACTGGCCATCATGGTAGAAAGCAGCGTACAGCACGACGCGAGCAGGAGGGCTGTAACCATCACGTTCTTGCGGCCGATGGCATCAGACAGCGGGCCGGTGAATAACAATCCTATTGCCAGCATGGCCGTCGAAATGGAAAGCGAAATACTGCTGCTGGCAGGCGAAATGCCGAATTCGTGCGACAGCACAGGCAGAATGGGCTGAACACAATAGAGCAGAGCAAAGGTGGCCAGCCCGGCAGAAAAGAGGGCCAGCGTGACACGGATAAATTGTCGGGTACCGCGCTGAATATATTTTGCAGGTTGCGATGAGGGCGTGGTGATCGCGTCGTTTTGCGGATTGGCATCGACGGTGGTTGTACGGCTCAATGGAGATTCCTTGCGCATAACGAAAAAATGAATATCACCTCTCAAGGGTAGGAAATTGTAAATATTCTGTCTAATATATTAATAATCTCAATTGATACTTTTAAAATATGAATGTCGAACTGCGTCACCTGCGCTATTTCATCGCGGTCGCCGAAGAGTTACATTTTGGCCGCGCCGCTGCCCGCCTGAATATCTCTCAGCCCCCGCTCAGCCAGCAAATCCAGATCCTCGAACAACAGATTGACGCCCGATTGTTTAATCGAACCAATCGCAGCGTCAGTCTGACGGCAGCGGGCAGGCAGTTTCTTACCGATAGCCGGCAGATTTTAGCCGCAGTAGACGACGCCGCTTCGCGCGCCACCCGGCTGCATCAGGGGGAAGCCGGGGAAATACGCATCGGCTTTACCTCTTCTGCGCCCTTTATCAAATCCGTTTCTGACACTTTATCTTCCTTTCGTCAGCATTATCCGGATGTCCATATTCAGACGCGGGAAACCAATACCCGCGAGCAGATTGCGCCCCTCAACGACGGCGCGCTGGATTTAGGCTTGATGCGTAATACGCAACTGCCCGACACCCTGAGCTGGCAGGTGATCCTCCATGAACCTTTACTGGCCATGATCCATCGCGAGCATCCTCTGGCCAGACAGCCTGTCGTTTCCCTGGCCGAACTGGCGCGTGAGCCGTTTGTTTTTTTCGATCCCCATGTTGGAACCGGGCTGTATGACGATATTCTGGGACTGATGCGCCGTTATGGTTTATCGCCAGCGATTACGCAGGAGGTAGGGGAAGCCATGACCATAATTGGCCTGGTGGCCGCCGGGCTGGGGGTGTCGATTTTACCGGCGTCTTTCCGACGCGTACAACTGGACGAAATGCGCTGGGTTCCCGTGCTCGAAAAAGACGCCGTTTCGCAGATGTGGCTGGTATGGGCGAATCATCGGACGCTCAGCCCGGCAGCGGTTCGCTTTAAGGAACGGCTTTTAAGGGGTGCAAAAGCCCAAAAATAACGAAAAAATGTGCGTTAAATCACATGGCTAAGCAAAAAGTTGACGTCGCCTATTGAAGTGTTTCACCATAGCCTACAGATTATTTCGAAGCGCGAAAATAAAGGGAGTCAGCGGTGGTAACCGATAGTCAGCCAGGACATATTGATCAGATTAAGCAAACCAATGCAGGAGCGGTTTATCGCCTGATTGATCAGCTTGGCCCGGTATCGCGTATTGATTTATCACGCCTCGCACAGCTTGCTCCTGCCAGTATTACCAAAATCGTCCGTGAAATGCTGGAAGCGCACCTGGTTCAGGAAACGGAAATTCAGGATCCCGGAAGCCGTGGTCGTCCGGCCGTCGGCTTAAAGGTTGAAACTGACGCCTGGCATTATCTTTCTCTGCGCATTAATCGCGGCACCATCCAGATTGCGCTGCGCGATCTGAGTAGCAAATCAGTGGCAGAAGAAGAACTTGAACTGCCGCTGGACGATCCTCAACCGCTATTAACCCGCATTGTCACCCATATCGACCAGTTTTTTATCCGCCATCAGCATAAGCTCGAACGCCTGACCGCTATTGCCATCACGCTACCCGGTATTATTGACACCGAAAATGGCATTGTGCACCGCATGCCGTTCTATCTGGATGTTAAAGAAATGCCGCTGGGTGAGACGCTGGAAAAACACACCGGTGTCCCCGTTTATATTCAGCACGATATCAGCGCCTGGACTATGGCTGAGCTGCTGTTTGGTGCGTCGCGCGGTGCGCGGGATGTGATCCAGGTTGTCATCGATCATAACGTGGGAGCAGGTGTGATCACTGATGGCCGTTTGCTGCACGCAGGGAGCAGTAGCCTGGTGGAAATAGGCCACACTCAGGTTGATCCGTGGGGAAAACGCTGTTATTGCGGCAATCATGGTTGTCTGGAAACCATCGCCAGTATCGAGAGCGTGCTTGAGCTTGCCCAGGCGCGCATGAGCCAGTCGATGAGTTCCCGGCTTCATGAGCAGCCGCTGAGCGTCACCTCGTTATGCGAGGCGGCGCAGCAGGGGGATTTACTTGCCAGAGATATCATAAGTGGTGTCGGTACGCACGTTGGCCGCATCATTGCCATCATGGTGAATTTATTTAACCCACAAAAGATTTTAATCGGTTCACCATTCAATCAGGCGGCGGATACGCTGTTCCCTGCGATCGCAGATTGTATCCGCCAGCAGGCGTTACCCGCTTATAGCAAGCATATTACGGTTGAAAGTACCCAATTTTCTAATCAGGGCACGATGGCCGGTGCCGCGCTGGTAAAAGACGCTATGTATAATGGATCTTTATTGATTCGTCTGTTGCAGGGTTAACAAATATTTACTGATAACCTAAAAATTGCGCTAACTCAAATTAGCTACTGACATCTTCACTTAGACTTTCTCTACCCTGATCCATTAATCAGAATGATATTTACCCGATTCAACGGTGGAGTGAGTCATGCTTAAGCGTTTCTTTATTACCGGTACTGATACTGCTGTCGGAAAAACGGTAGTTTCCCGCGCGCTGCTACAGGCGATGGCTGCCTGTGGCAAAAGCGTGGCGGGATATAAACCCGTCGCCAAAGGGAGCAAAGAGACACCGGAGGGGCTGCGTAATAAAGATGCTCTGGTGCTGCAAAGTGTTTCGTCGCTCTCTCTGCCTTACGAGGCCATCAATCCTGTCGCGTTGAGCGAAGAGGAAAGCAGTGTGGCACACAGTTCTCCCATCAACTATTCTCGCCTCTCTGAAGGGCTTGCCAGTCTGACCCGCCAGGTTGATCACGTTGTGGTCGAGGGGACGGGAGGATGGCGTAGCCTGATGAACGATTTGCGCCCGCTCTCGGAGTGGGTGGTGCAGGAGCAGCTTCCGGTGCTGATGGTGGTTGGCATTCAGGAGGGCTGTATCAACCATGCGTTGTTGACCGCGCAGGCCATTGCCAATGACGGATTACCGCTGGTGGGATGGGTCGCCAACCGTATTAATCCGGGGCTGGCGCACTATGCTGAAATTATTGACGTGCTCAGTAAAAAACTGCCCGCGCCGCTGGTAGGCGAGCTGCCTTATCTGCCAAGAGCGGAACATCGTGACCTGGCACCCTATATCCATTTAACGATGCTCAAAGATCTATTAATGATAGATGGAGTTCCGGCGTAACGTCCGTGACAGCACGGATGCCACCACGCAGGACAGCAATAATCCGGGTAATAACGCATATTGCCCGGTCATTTCACAAATCATCAGGGCCGACATGATCGGTGCATGAGTGGTTGCCGCCAGCAATGTCGCCATGCCGGTTAATCCCAGCAGAACGGCAATGTCCCCATAGCCCGGTAGCCATAGCGCCCAAAGATTCGCAAAAAGCATCCCCGTAGCCATTCCCATAAACAGCGTCGGGGTAAAAACGCCCCCCGGTGCGCCCGATCCGCTGCTGGCGAGTACGGCAAGCAGCTTACAGACAAATATGCCAGCCACTACCGCAAACGGCGGCGGCAAATGCAAAAATCCCTGCACGACGCTATAACCATTCCCCCAGACGTCCGGCGTGAGCAGGGATAACCCGCCGACGATCAGGCCACCCGTGGCCAGTTGCAACGGCGGCGACAATTTCAGGCTAAGAAACAGACGGTGGCTGAACGACATGAGCCAGATAAACAGCGGGCCACACAACCCGGCCAGCAGGCCGGTTGCCAGCATTAACAGATAGTCAATCCCTTCCACGGGCGACGTGAGCTGTACGCTATAAAGCAGAGACGGTCCGCCGTTGAGCAGTGAGGTTGTCAGCAGGGCGGTCACCGCCGCAATAACCACTGGCCCTAATGAGGCCAGCATCAGCGTGCCAAATAAAATCTCGGCAATGAACAGGCTACCCGCCAGCGGCGCATGATAGGCGCTCGCCATCCCGGCTGCCGCACCGCAGGCAATCCACAGCTTCCATTCCTCTTTTGCCGTAAAACGGCGCGCCAGAAAGGAGGCGGCGAGGGCAGAAAGCAGGATCATCGCCCCTTCACGACCGATCGCGCTACCGCTGACCACCACCAATAGCGAGGCAAACGATTTAATCAGACTGGAACTGACATCAAACTCGCTGTTTTCACTCTCCAGCACTTCCATATAATCGGTTGGCGCATGAGGGCGCTGGCGGGTACACCACTGCCAGCAGACTAAAAGACCGCCTGCTGCCAGTCCACCAAGGGCAGGTGTCATCAGACGTCGCCACCACGGTAGCCCGTCTGCGGCGTTGACCAGGCTGCCGCTATTATTGCTCAGGAAAATCCATTCCAGCGCCAGCATCGCATGGCGGAATAATGCCACAGCCAGCGCCGCCAGCACGCCAACGGCAATGGCAAACAACAGGCGTCGAAACATGATGGTTGAGTCAGGGTAGCTATGAAGACGGTGCATGAATCATTACAGGCAATGGGTGAATAGCATAATTGTGCCGTCAACGCGGGGCGATTACAAAAGGTTAGCGTGCTACCGTGCTGAGTAATAGCGTTAAATTGTTTTCACTTCACCTGATTTTCACATAAGGGTTTTACTCTGTCTGCATAACGTCTTAAGGGATAATGAAAAATGAAATATCAGGGAGTTAAATCCATTTTAGGGTTTGTTTTATTGGGGCCGCTGTTTGGCTTTATGATCACCATCACGTTCTATCTTTTTGTCGTTCCGGATGCAGGCTATTTCCTCGAGCGTGTGTTCAACGAGTCAGGCTTTATTCTTTTGTGTTGCTATGTGGTAGGATCCCTGCCCGCGCTGGCAACGGGGCTATGTTATGTGTTTCACCGCGCGACCCCTCATGCGCTGCTCTCAACGACGTTCACTGGGGCAATAACGTCATGCCTGCTGAGCCTGATAACAGGCTTATGGCTGGAGTGGATGATGAGATTGCCTGTGCTGTATATCATACCGCTTTTTGCGCTGACCGGTGGGCTATCGGCGCTGGGAAGCGCTTCTGTTCTTGACCTCCTGATGGGCAAACCCACCAAGAGGCATAACGATTAATTATCGCTATGAATATTCAATGCCCGGCGGGTACGCCCGGAACTGAGATAATCGGCGATATAGTCCTGAGAAATTTCACCACTGTAGCGACCTTCTTCATCAACGATAGGCATCCAACTGGTGTTACTTTCATACAATTTTGACAGCACCACGCGCAGGTTATCTTCAGCTTTACCGGTGACGCGGAATGGATGCAGCAGGGCCGCACTTTCTCCGGTTGCGTTGCGCGCTTCACGGCGTTTGATAAAGCCCAGTGGCTTGCCGTCGACGTCGACGACGGTGATCGCACGAATATCGTTATCATCCATCAGCGCAAAAGCCTCTGCGGCAGGCGTTGAGCGACGCACGGTCAGGGTCGGCTGCTGGTCGGTGACGTCTCCGGCTGAAACTAACAGCAGACGCTTAAGCGTGCGGTCCTGTCCGACAAACGAACCAACAAACTCATTCGCCGGTTTTGCCAGCAGTTCATCGGGACTGGCGCACTGCACAATGCGGCCCTGACGGAAAACAGCAATCCTGTCGCCGAGCTTCAGCGCTTCATCAATATCGTGACTGACCAGCATGACGGTTTTTTTCAGTTTGCGCTGCATTTCGAGGAACTGATTCTGGATCACCTCACGGTTGATCGGGTCGACCGCACCAAAAGGTTCATCCATCAGCAATACCGGCGGATCGGCCGCCAGTGCGCGTATCACACCGATACGCTGCTGCTGACCACCTGACATTTCTTTCGGGTAACGATGCAGGAATTTTTTTGGGTCCAGCGCTACCATATCCATCAGTTCCTCGGCGCGGCTTTTATAGCGGGCTTTGTCCCAGCCCAGCATCCGGGGGACCACGGTAATATTTTCTTCGATGGTCATATTGGGAAACAGGCCAATCTGCTGGATCACGTAGCCGATGTTACGCCGCAGCGTCACGGTGTCCATTTCGCTGGTATCCTGACCATTAATCAGGATCTTACCGCCTGAAGAGGGAATCAGCCGGTTAATCATTTTCAGCGTCGTTGTCTTACCACAACCAGACGGGCCGAGCAGAACGCACATCTCACCTTCGGGCACGTTCAGGTTCACATTGTCGACCGCATTAAAGGTCTGACCGTTCTTTTGCTTAAATTGTTTAGTCAGGTTTTCCAGTTTTATCATTATCGTATCCCCTTCGGTGTCAGCACGATTTGCAGACGATGCAGTAACCAGTCCAGCACAATCGCCAGCAGACAAATCATTAACGCTCCGGCAATCAGCATGCGAATATCACTTCCGCCGATACCGTTAAGTAATAAAAGACCCAGCCCGCCTGCGCCAATGACGGCGGCGATCGCCATCACCCCGATATTCATCACCACGGCAGTACGAATCCCGCCGAAAATGACCGGCAGCGCCATCGGGATTTCAACCCAGCGCAAACGTTGCCAGAAGGTCATACCAATGCCGCGACCCGCCTCACGTAACCCTGGCGGCAGGTTATCCAGCGCCGTGTGGGTATTACGCACGATGGGCAGCAGTGAGTACAGAAACACGGCGGTAACAGCGGGCAGGGCGCCAATACCCTGGCCAATCAGGGAAAAGACCGGGATCATCAGGCCAAATAGCGCAATGGAAGGAATGGTCAACAAAATAGTAGACAGACCCAGCACTGGGGTCGCCAGCCATTTATAGCGAACAATAGCAATCCCGAGCGGTACGCCAATGATAATCGCCAGACCTACAGCCAGCCCAACCAGCCAGAGGTGCTGGAACGTCAGGCTGGAGATATAGCCAGCATTATCAATCATGTAATGTATGGTATCCATCTGCGCTCCTTATAGCAGGCCTTTGCTTTGCAGGAAGTCGCGGGCGACCTGCTGAGGTGACTGATGATCGATATCCACTTTGGCGTTCAAATCGATAATCGTCTCGTTATTCAACTGGTCCGACAGCGTATTGAGCGCCTCTTCCAGTCCCGGGTTCGCCTCCAGCGTATCTTTACGCACCACAGGGGTGACGGCATAGCTCGGGAAGAATCCTTTATCATCCTCCAGCACTTTCAGGTCGAAGCCTTTAATACGACCATCAGTGGTATAAATCAGACCCGCATCTACAAAGCCGTCACGAATGGCGTTGTAGACCAGTCCCGGATCCATCTGGCGAATTTGCGGACGGTCAAGCTCCATCTGGTAGGCTTTCTGGAGTGGTTTCATCCCGTCACTACGCCCCGAAAATTCGAGATCCAGTCCCAGCAGCCAGTTTTTATCCGGATCGGTTTGACGAATATTTTCGATTTTCGCCACCATCTGCGACATGGTGGTAATGTGCTCAGCTTCAGCGCGTTTACGCTGCATCGCAAAGGCGTAGGTATTGTTCATATCAGCCGGTTTAAGCCAGACCAGACCGTGTTTAGCATCCAGCTTTTTCACCGTGTCGTAGGTCTCCTGTGGAGTCATTCTCTTGTTGATATGATTAAAAATAATCAGCGACGTGCCGGTGTATTCCCACGTCATATCAATCTGTTTGTTGATCATGGCATTGCGCGAAATGACCGTGGCAATATTAGTTTGCGGCTGTACCTGAAATCCTTTCTTTTGCAGATATTGCACGGTCATGGCCGAAAGGATGTGCTGTTCGGTAAAGCTTTTAGTCGCCAGTACCAGCGGGGCGGCGCTGACCTGCGTGGCGACAAGAGACGCCGCAGCAAGCAGGCCGAAAATGTGTCTACGTAACGTCATATAACGCTCCTTATTATTGTTATCGGGCGACGTGTGGCGTCAGCACCCGGCCAAGGCTGGCCAGCAGGACGTCCAGAATTAAGGCAAAAAGCGCGGTGGCCGTGGCACCAAGAATGAGCGTGGGGAAATCATTAAGATAGATGCCGGGGAAGATCAGCTCGCCGTAGCTGCTGGCACCAATAAGAAACGCCAGCGGGGCAGTCCCTACGTTAATCGCCGTCGCGATACGGATCCCGGAAAGCATGACGCTCCAGGCATTAGGCAATTCCACCTGGCGCAGACGCTGCCATTTTGTCATCCCAATACCGTCAGCCGCTTCCAGCAGCGAGGCGGGAACCGAACACAGCCCGGCGTAAGTGTTACGCACAATCGGCAACAGAGACGCGAGGAAAAGCGCAATAATCGCCGGTGTGTCACCGATGCCGATAAACACCATCGCCAGCGCCAGCACAGCCAGCGGTGGCAGGGTATTGCCGATGTTAAAAATCTGCATCACGTATTCCGCCACGCCGCGAGCAGCAGGGCGGCTGAGTAATATTCCGCAAGGAATACCCACCAGCAACGCTAAAAACATAGAACTGAACACGAGGATCAGGTGCTGTTGTCCGAGATACAGGAGGTCAACTTTTCGCGCCATGATGGTTTCTGGGCCAATTCCCCAGACCAGTAATGCCAGCACGATGATGATTGCTGCAACGATTAAAAGTGCGCGCTGGAGCGCAGTAACATTATGCATTCTTGTCCCTCTCCCTGTATGCATGTGTTATGGCAACCTGCTGGTTGCATATTGTTATGCCATGTCTGGCAGGGTCATAGAGCTATAGCAAGGGAGGGGAAGGGATGCCAGAAAGACGAGAAATTAATAGTTTCGTCAGGCAAGTGTAAACTATTGGTTATGCCTTATAACGTAACGGTTGAGCGCGGTATTAAGGAAAAGTCTTAAAAATGCTTTTCAGAAGTGACAATGTCACGTTGAGCGGCATTTAATCAGTAAAATTGCCTGCCATTCAAACACAAAGAGAGATTAATGCCGGAGCGGGTGGTTCCTCCGGCATTTTGCAACGATTAGCGATAAAGCGGCTTTTGCGCAACCGGTATTAATAACCGATTCTGCCATTGTGCCAGCGTGAGTTGTGCTAGCTGACCGAGCGCCTGATAAAAAGGATGTGCAGCATGCTCACTGAAAAGCGTCAGAAAGCGTCCCGCCCACGGCAGCAGATGCCAGGCCAGAAGCTGTTCACACTCGGTATGGCGGCCATTTTCACTGAGCCAGGCAGCCAGTAACAGCAGCGTGCCAAAATGATCTTCAGGTTCATTTTGCTGGCTTTCGAAGGCGATGTCGTTTTCACGCATCCATTGCCGCAGCGCCAGCGTTGAATCGCCGAATAACACGCTTTCCCGATCCAGCCACACAGACCCCCACGGCGGCGCGGGCAGCGTCCACGGGCCGACAAAAAGGCGCTGAAAAGCCTCAGGCAGTGACTCGTCGCTTTGTTGACTGAACCTGTTAACCAGCGGCTCCAGTGCTTGTGCTGGAAGCGGCCACTGCTCAGCCCATTCACCGCTGACAAAGGCATCGGCCAGGGCGGCAACATCAGGCGTATTCGGCGGGTAGTAAAAGAGTGCGCCCAGCACGCGAGCTGTAAAAGCAAACGATCCGCACTCGTGTGATTCATTCATTCTCTGTTTCCTTGAAAGGCGCAGTATCACCTGCGCCTGTTACTTATCCGGCAACGGCCATGCCTGCGGTCATATGCAGACCATAAAAAATCACCCGTCCCAGCACTTCACCGGCGACAACCAGTATAAAACCGGCTAATAAGCTGATGATGTGCGGCGATTGACGGCGGATTAACGGACAAAGCCAGCAGCCCAGCCCTGCGGCGAGTAAAACCAGACGGCAGATTTGTATCGCGGCGTAATCCGGCACCAGCGCGCTGGCCTGTTGCACGGAACTCTGTACTGCGCCAATTTGTGCGCCCTGTAATAGCATAACCGCAGCACTGACCAGTAAGGCGACAATGCTAAGCGAGGCAAACGCCGTTCCTTTGAACGGAATCCGTGCCGCACGCAGCAGTAATGCGCCAAAGAGAGGGCCGCCCAACAATGCGGTCAGGAAAAAACTTGCCGTGGTGTAGCCAGTATACCAGGTCGGCACCGTATCAATCTGATAGACGCGGGTCATGGCCCAGATAAAAATCACGCCCAGTACCATACTGATAACTAACCAGATCTTACCCAGCAATGCAGGCATTTTACCGATAACGGCGACCAGCCACCAGATTCCGCCTACGGCAAAAAACAGCGAGCCGCTGGCTATCTCATTACTGAGCGCGGAGCTACCTATCCGGTTCAGCGAGTTAAACGCCCTTAGCGGCGAGCCGAGATGCATCACCGAGGCCAGAAAAGCAATACCCATCACCAGCCAGAGAAAAAACATGCTGCGGACAATCCGCTGCTGATGGGCGCGATCGTCAGCAGAGGCCAGCCAGCCCATCCCCGTGACAATTAATCCGCCCACCACGCATTGACCGAGTACCGTAAATAACACCAGCGGCCATTCATGCCATCCATTTCCCATTTCAGACTTCCTCCGGGTTTGCCAGATAACCAGTGGTATCCCCACATGAACGGCTGTTGGCATTAGGTTTAATCACGATATTCGGCCGGGTGAAATGCGCGCCAGGCAGCGGCGCAACCGCCGCCAGCTCGCCATATTTTTCCCGCAGCTCTGCAATCGGCGCAAAATCCAGCGCCCGGAGCGGGCAGGACTCAACGCAAATCGGTTTTTTCCCCTCGTTCATCACGCGGTCGTGGCAGCCATCGCATTTGGTCATATGGCCTTTCGCGGCGTTATATTGCGGCGCACCGTAAGGACATGCCATGTGGCAGTAGCGGCAACCGATACAGATATCTTCATCAACGATCACGAAGCCATCCTCACGTTTGTGCATTGCGCCGCTCGGACACACTTTGGTACACGCCGGATCGTCGCAGTGGTTGCAGGCTATCGACAGGTAGTACGCAAAGACGTTTTGCTGCCAGACGCCGTTATCTTCCTGCCAGTCACCGCCGGCATATTCGTAAATTCGGCGGAAACTCACGTCCGGAGTGAGATCCTTATAGTCTTTACAGGCCAGTTCGCAGGTTTTGCATCCGGTGCAGCGGCTGGAATCGATATAAAATCCGTATTGAGTAGTCATTGCGGCTCCTTAAACCTTCTCGATTTCAACCAGATTGGTATGCTGAGGATTGCCTTTCGCCAGCGGCGAAGGACGGTGGGTAGTGAGCGTATTCATGCAGGAGCCATGATCGACTCTGTCGCCGGTCATATCCGCATCGTGCCATGCTCCCTGGCCCATTGCGCTAACCCCCGGCATAATGCGCGGCGTCACTTTAGCGGCAATGCGCACTTCGCCGCGCGCATTAAACACGCGGACCGTGTCGCCATTGGCTATCCCACGCTTCTGTGCATCAAGCGGATTGATCCACACTTCCTGGCGGCAGGCGCTTTTCAGAACATCAATGTTGCCGTAGCTGGAGTGGGTACGCGCTTTGTAGTGAAAACCAAAAAGCTGGAGCGGGAACGTATTCCGCTGCGGATCGTCCCAGCCTTCGAACGTGGAGGCATATACGGGCAGGGGGCTTATCACTTCATCTTTTTCCAGCTCCCAGTGGGTCGCGATCTCTGCCAGGCGGCTGGAGTAGATTTCTATTTTTCCGGACGGTGTTTTCAGCGGATTGGCGACGGGATCTTCGCGGAATTTTTTATAGGCAATGAAATGCCCGGCCGGGTCTTTACGTTTATAAATCCCCATTTTTTTCAGTTCGTCATACGACGGCAGAAGGGGATCTTTTTCCAGCATTTTGGCGTAAAGATATTTCAGCCACGCTTCCTGAGTGCGACCTTCAGTAAAGCGCTGGTAAATATCGGGACCCAGCCGCTTCGCCACTTCGCTCATCATCCAGTAAATCGGACGGCGTTCAAATTTAGGTGCGGTCGCTGGCTGGATAAAAATTAAATACCCCATATTCCCGGCATAATCGTTAGGAATAATATCTTCCTGTTCAACGGTCATCAGATCCGGTAGCAGAATATCGGCGTATTTTGCCGAGGAGGTCATAAAATTATCAATAACAACGATGGTTTCGCACTTGCTCTCATCCTGCAAAATATCGTGAGTTTTATTGATATCAGAGTGCTGATTGGTAATGGTGTTGCCCGCATAGTTCCAGATGAACTTAATGGGAACATCGAGCTTATCTTTTCCGCGTACGCCGTCACGGGTGGCGGTCATTTCCGGGCCACGGGCAATAGCATCGGTCCAGCTAAAGCAGGAGATTTGCGTTTTGACCGGGTTATCCGGCAGCGGCATGCGCTCGATGGTAATGGTATACGTTGATTCGCGCGCACCGCTGTTGCCGCCGCTAATCCCCACGTTGCCAGTCAGGATCGGCAGCATCACGATGGCCCGCGAGGTTAATTCGCCGTTGGCCTGACGTTGCGGTCCCCAGCCCTGACAGATATAAGCGGGTTTAGCAGAGCCGATTTCTCGAGCCAGTTTGATAATTCGGTCGGCGGGAATACCAGTAATATGCGCTGCCCAGTCTGGCGTTTTCGCAATGCCGTCTTCGCCGTTACCGAGAATATACGCTTTATAATGGCTGTTGGCCGGCGCGCCTTCTGGCAGCGTTTTTTCATCATAGCCAACGCAGTATTGATCGAGAAAATCCTGATCGACCAGATTTTCAGTGATGAGTACCCAGGCCAGCCCGGCGACCAGCGCAGCATCCGTGCCGGGACGGATAGGGATCCACTCATCCTCTCGCCCGGCGGCCGTGTCAGTATAGCGCGGGTCGATAACAATCATTTTGGCATTTGAGCGCTCGCGTGCCTGCTCCAGAAACCAGGTGATCCCGCCGCCGCTCATACGGGTTTCGGCAGGGTTATTACCAAACATCACTACCAGCTTTGTATTCTCAATATCAGAGGTGCTGTTTCCCTCATTTGATCCATAGGTATACGGCATCGCGCAGGCAATTTGCGCGGTAGAATAGGTGCCGTAATGGCTCAGGAAGCCACCATAGCAATTCATCAGCCGGGCCACCAGTGAAGCGTAAGGCGAGGAACGGGTGATATTGCCACCCACAATGCCGGAGGAGTAATTAATATAAACGGCTTCGTTACCGTATTTCTCAACCACGCTTTTAAGGCTTTGACTGATAGTGTCCAGCGCCTCATCCCAGCTTATGCGCTCAAATTTACCCTCACCGCGTTTACCGACCCGTTTCATTGGATAATTCAGACGGTCGGGGTGATTAATCCGCCGACGAATAGAACGCCCGCGTAAACAGGCCCGTACCTGGTGATCGCCATAAACATCGTGACCGGTATTATCGGTTTCGACCCAATACACTTCGTCATCACGAACGTGCAGGCGTAACGCACAGCGGCTGCCACAGTTGACGGAACAGGCACCCCACACCACTTTATCCGGGGGCTGAGTAGCCTGTTGTACGGCCGCCGCAGCAGTTTTGATCCCAAAAGGCAGAGAAAAATTTCCGGCAACCAGCGCCAGCGAACCTATTGCCGTTGATTTAACAAGGGTTCGTCGGCTGATCCCACCGGAGGTTTCGACATTGGACATAATTGCTCCATCATAGTTATCGTAATAAAAATATTACCGGCCGAAATTAATACCGGCCTAATGATGGATAATGCTACCTCTTCGGGAGTACGGATTATTATCACGGGTCAAACGGGGGGGCATTAAGGAAAAAAAAGGTGGCGTTTAATAGATCTGGCTCACAATATTAAACGCCATAACTCAGATTGAACTCATTTACTGTGGTTCAGCAGGCTGTCCATCCTGAGTCGCATTGCCGCTCACCGGATAGTTGCCGCTGCTGGTGCGGGTATAAAGAATTTTGTAGGTATCATTGGCACAATGGCCTACGACCTGCGAATCAGGCTGGTCCGTCTGATCGTTTGGTACGATGGCAAGCGTAAAACCAGCTTCCGGTACGCCATTGTTAATGATTTTCTGCTGAATATCGCTCTTCACGCGCTCACAGGAATCCGGGGCTGCCAGCGCCGGTGCTGAACCCGCTATAAGCAGGGCGATTAACCAACGAGACGTTTTCATATCATCATCTCCCAATCGTAAGATTTACGTTAAAGCATAGCACAGGCAGTGTAAACGTCTGTATTTGCTATTATAATTAAGAAAGGTCCTGACTCAGGTAGATAACGTGAACAAATTACTGATTTTAATCCCCTTCGGCGCTTTGCTGGCAGGCTGTGACGAACCGGCCGCGCCGGTGGCATTTACTCCTGAGATGGCGGGCTTTTCCAGTGAATTCGATTTTGACCCCTTACGCGGACCCGTCAAAGAATTCAGCCAGACCCTGGTAGACGAGAAAGGTGAGGTCGCGAAACGCGTTTCTGCCTCCCTGTCCAAAGAGGGATGCTTTGACGTGCTGGAGCTGCATGACGTGGCAAACGACTCCGGCGTGGCGTTGATCCTTGATGCGAATTATTATCTGGATGCGCAAACGCATGAGAAAAAACTCCGCACCCAGGGCAAATGCCAGCTGGCGGAACTGCCTGCCGCGGGGCTGTCCTGGGAAACGAATGACAAAGGTTTTATAACCGCTGCGAAAGGGCGTGAGGTCCAGATACACTATCAATACGACGACGAAGGCTATCCGTTGGGCAAAACCTCTGAAGCAAAAGATAAACAGCTTAAAGATGAAATTAAACCGTCAGCCGATCCGCGCAAAAAAATGGATTATACCGCGGTAAGTTTGTTGAACGACAAGCCGTTGACCCGGGCGAAACAATCCTGTGACTACGATAGTCACGACAACCCGGTAAGCTGCAAATTACTGCTCACCGATGAAAGTGCCTCTCCTGCGGTAGAGACGCACTATACGATTAAATACACCACGCAATATTATTAAACCGACCGCGCAACTTATTGCGCGGTCGGTTTTAACAGCGTCTGGCCGGATGGCTTGTGGTTTTCCAGATATTCCTGCTGGAATATGCACATGCGGATGGTGTTGCGATACTCACCATTAATAAAAAATTCGTGGATTAACTCGCCTTCAATTCTGAATCCGAGCTTACGATAGATATGGATCGCTTTCTCATTTTCTTTATCGACGATCAGATAAAGCTTATAAAGATTTAATACGGTGAAGCCATAATCCATCGCCAGCTTTGCCGCACGTGAAGCCAGTCCTTTACCCTGATGTTCAGGCGAGATAATAATCTGGAACTCGGCCCGGCGGTGAACGTGGTTTATCTCCACCAGTTCAACCAGACCCACGTTATCGCCATTGCATTCAACGACGAAACGACGTTCGCTTTGATCGTGGATGTGCTTGTCATAGAGATCGGACAGCTCGACAAACGCCTCGTAAGGCTCTTCAAACCAGTAGCGCATCACGCTGGCGTTATTGTCGAGCTGGTGCACAAAGCGCAAATCTTCACGCTCAAGCGGTCGCAGTTTAATGACGTCGGTCATCAGAATTCCTTTCTTGTCATTGTTAATAAGGGAGACTTATGGCGTAACGACGCGACCGGTACGACGATCGAGACAGCGCAACGTATTCGGTTCCCAGTAGGCGTTCACATTGGCGCTCTGATGACATTTATCCTCGGCATCAAAGGCCACATCGGCTTTATCCCACTCTTTCTCAGCACGCTTATTGATCTTCTGGCGCAGCGTGCGGGTATCGTCCCACTGCTCTTTGTCCATGGCGGCATTTTGTCGGCTCTGGGCGCTGTCACCTGACTCAATCACCAGCTTGCTGGTTTCGGCATATACCGTGCCGGAAGCGGTATACACCACGGCGGCCAGCGCCAGCATGGCGGTCAGTCCCAGGCGTTTGCTCAGTGTCATTTTCATTGAGGAACCCTCTATTAGTACACGGAATAATATATTGCAGATTCTACGCTATCTCTCTCGAGTCGCCTACCCACAGAAAGTGTGTGAATATCCTCATCTGATTATGTCGTATGATGGTTAAACCACACCTCACTAAAATGGCTACATGTTAAAAACAACCCTTCTTTTTTTTGTCACTGCGCTGTGTGAAATCATCGGCTGCTTTCTTCCCTGGCTGTGGCTGAAGCGAGCGGCCACGCCATTATTGCTGATCCCGGCAGGTCTGGCGCTGGCGATGTTTGTCTGGCTTTTGACCCTTCACCCGGCGGCAAGCGGACGCGTTTATGCGGCTTATGGCGGGGTGTACGTCTGTACTGCGCTACTCTGGCTGCGGGTGGTGGATGGCGTAAAACTCAGCGTTTATGACTGGGCGGGGGCCTTAATCGCTCTGTGCGGCATGTTGATTATCATTGCAGGATGGGGGCGCGCCTGAGCGCCTTTTTTTGTGATCGGTGGCCGCTTTTTTGATCTTAATACTTGTATGGTAGTAGTTCAGGTGAGTAAATTCCCGGCATCACATACTGCGATGTAAGGGATACAAATGAAAATTGTTGGCGCTGAAGTCTTCGTTACCTGCCCTGGACGTAACTTCGTTACGCTGAAAATTACCACCGACGATGGCATCACAGGTCTGGGCGATGCCACGCTGAATGGTCGTGAACTGTCTGTCGCGTCCTATCTGAAAGACCATCTGTGCCCGCAACTGATTGGCCGCGATGCGCATCGCATCGAAGATATCTGGCAATTCTTTTATAAAGGGGCTTACTGGCGTCGTGGTCCGGTCACCATGTCGGCGATCTCCGCCGTGGATATGGCGCTGTGGGATATTAAGGCGAAGGCAGCCAACATGCCGCTTTACCAGCTGCTCGGCGGTGCCTCGCGCGAAGGCGTGATGGTCTATTGCCACACCACCGGTCATTCACTGGATGATGTGCTGGAAGATTATGCTCGCCACAAAGAGATGGGCTTTAAAGCCATTCGCGTTCAGTGTGGTGTGCCGGGCATGAAAACCACTTACGGCATGTCGAAAGGGAAAGGGCTGGCTTACGAGCCGGCGACAAAGGGCCAGTGGCCGGAAGAGCAACTGTGGTCCACGGAAAAGTACCTCGATTTTACCCCGAAACTGTTTGCGGCCGTGCGCGAAAAATTTGGCTTCAATGAGCATCTGCTTCACGACATGCACCATCGCCTGACGCCGATTGAAGCCGCCCGCTTCGGTAAAAGCATCGAAGACTATCGCCTGTTCTGGATGGAAGATCCGACCCCGGCGGAGAACCAGGAGTGCTTCCGCCTGATTCGTCAGCATACAGTGACGCCGGTTGCGGTAGGTGAAGTCTTTAACAGTATCTGGGATTGCAAGCAGCTGATTGAAGAACAGCTTATTGATTATATCCGTACCACCATAACTCACGCGGGTGGCATCACCGGGATGCGCCGTATTGCTGATTTTGCCTCTTTATATCAGGTGCGCACCGGCTCCCACGGTCCTTCCGATCTCTCACCGGTCTGTATGGCCGCCGCCCTGCATTTCGATTTGTGGGTACCGAATTTTGGCGTTCAGGAATATATGGGCTATTCGGAGCAAATGCTGGAGGTCTTCCCGCATAACTGGACGTTTGATAACGGCTATATGCACCCCGGCGATAAACCCGGACTGGGCATTGAGTTTGATGAAAAGCTCGCGGCGAAATACCCCTATGACCCTGCTTATTTGCCAGTCGCCCGACTGGAAGACGGCACATTGTGGAACTGGTAACGGAGTAAAATATGAAAAGCATCGTTGTTAAACAGCCCAATGATTTAGTCATTGAGGATCATCCGCTGCCGACGCCCGCCGCCGGAGAGGTGCGGGTACGGATTAAACTGGCCGGGATATGCGGTTCAGATAGCCATATTTACCGTGGTCATAATCCGTTTGCAAAATACCCGCGCGTCATTGGGCATGAGTTCTTTGGCATTATTGATGCGGTAGGTGAAGGGGTTGAACCGTCGCGTCTGGGACAACGCGTCTCCGTCGATCCGGTCATTAGCTGCGGTCAGTGTTATCCGTGTTCGGTCGGGAAGCCTAATGTTTGTACCTCGCTGGTAGTATTAGGGGTTCACCGTGACGGCGGCTTCAGTGAATACGCCGTAGTGCCAGCCAAAAATGCGTTTGCCATTCCCGACGCCATTTCCGACCGGCACGCGGTGATGGTCGAACCTTTTACTATCGCCGCGAATGTGACCGGTCAGGTTAACCCCGGCACAAAGGATATTGCGCTGGTTTACGGTGCCGGGCCGATGGGGCTGACCACCGTTCAGGTGCTGAAAGGGGTTTATAACGTCAGCCAGGTCATCGTTGTCGATCGTATTGATGAACGCCTCACGATGGCGAAGAAGAGTGGTGCTGATTGGGTTATTAACAATCGTGAGCACTCTCTGGCTGCCCAACTGGCGGAAAAGGGAATACAACCCACGCTGATTGTCGATGCCGCGTGTCATCCCTCTATTTTACAGGAAGCTATTTCACTGGCTTCGCCAGCGGCACGGATCGTCATTATGGGATTCTCCAGCGAACCTGCTGAAATTATCCAGCAGGGGATTACCGGAAAAGAAATCTCTATTTTTTCTTCGCGATTAAATGCGCATAAATTCCCGGTGGTCATCGACTGGTTAACCCAGGGGCTTATCGACCCGGAAAAACTCATTACGCATACTTTTGAGTATAACCAGGTCGTTGATGCTATTAATGTTTTTGAGAAAGATCAGCAGCGGTGCTGCAAGGTATTACTCACGTTTGCTTAATCATTATATCAATGCGGGCTAGTGGTACGCACCTTACCTTTTGAGATGCCAATATGACGCAAATTAAACATGAAAGAAGCACTAAGGATTTAGTTCGGGCCGCTTTATCCGGCTGGTTAGGAACAGCGCTGGAGTTTATGGACTTCCAGCTTTACTCCTTGGGTGCAGCACTGGTCTTCCATGAAATATTTTTCCCGGAGCAATCGGCGGCTATGGCGCTTATTCTTGCCATGGGGACGTATGGTGCGGGTTATATTGCGCGAATTATTGGTGCGTTTGTTTTTGGCAAAATGGGCGATACCATTGGTCGCAAAAAGGTATTGTTTATTACCATCACGATGATGGGGATCTGTACTACGCTCATCGGTGTACTGCCAACCTATGCGCAGATTGGTATTTTTGCGCCTGTGTTATTAGTCACCCTGCGCATTATTCAGGGACTGGGGGCTGGTGCAGAAATCTCGGGTGCCGGAACTATGCTTGCTGAATATGCCCCAAAAGGAAAGCGCGGGATTATCTCTTCTCTGGTGGCGATGGGTACCAACTGTGGAACATTAAGTGCTACCGCCATCTGGGCGGCAATGTTTTTCTTTCTCGACCGTGAGCAATTATTAGCCTGGGGCTGGCGAGTGCCATTTCTGGCGAGCGTGGTAGTCATGGTATTTGCCATCTGGCTCCGTCTGAACCTGAAAGAAAGCCCGGTATTTGAAAAAGTGAATGATACCGAACATTCTCCGGTTAACGCTCAGTCGCAGCAGACAACATTAGGCGCAATGTTTAAAAGCAAATCCTTCTGGCTGGCAACCGGGCTTCGTTTTGGTCAGGCCGGAAATTCGGGTCTGATCCAGACGTTTCTGGCCGGTTATCTGGTGCAAACGTTGCTGTTTGATAAGAGTATTCCTACAGATGCGCTGATGATCAGCTCAGGGTTAGGTTTCCTTTCTATTCCTTTATTAGGCTGGTTATCGGATAAAGTTGGCCGCCGCTTACCCTATATTTTGTTAAATATTTCCGCCATTGTTCTGGCATATCCCATGCTGGCTATCATTGTGGATAAAACGTATAGCCCCGGCGTAATTATGATGGCGCTTATTGTGATTCATAACTTCGCGGTACTGGGACTCTTTGCACTGGAAAATATTACCATGGCAGAAATATTTGGTTCGCGAAACCGCTTTACCCGGATGGCTATTTCGAAAGAAGCGGGTGGTTTGATTGCCGTTGGATTTGGCCCGGTACTGGCAGGGATTTTCTGTAACATGACGGGTTCATGGTTGCCTATTGTCGCCATGCTTATCATCTATTCGTTAATTGGCCTCGTTTCTGCATGGATGATGCCTGAGGTTAAAGATCGCGATTTAAGTATCGCTGAAGATGCCGCTGAAATTCAGGAAGCGGTAGAGGCGACCAACGCCCGTCATTATATTTGAAACTAAAAGGGCACTGTGTCAATAGTGCCTTTCATTCAGCATTACCTGGCTGTTTATTTACTATTCAGAGAGGTATGGAGAATACTATGCGTTTTATTAATGATCGCTTTATGATCACCAACGAGCCTGGCCTCGAACTTTATCAACAGGTTGCTAAGCATCAGCCGATTATTGATTACCATTGCCACCTCGATGCCAAAGAAATTTATGAAAACAAGACCTTTGATAATATCACCCAACTGTGGCTTGCGGGAGACCATTATAAATGGCGAGCCATGCGGGCTAATGGGGTAAGCGAAGCACTGATTACCGGAGACGCTTCGGACGAAGAAAAATTTCAGGCCTGGGCGCAAACGGTGGAATCTTGCTTTGGCAATCCGCTCTATCACTGGACGCATCTGGAACTGAATTTTTATTTTGCCTGCGACAAAATGCTCGATAGCCATAACTGGCGCGAGGTGATGGAGACGTGTAATCGTCGCTTGCAGGAAGATGAATTTAAGCCGCAGGCGTTAATTTCACGATCCGGCGTCGAGGTCATTTGTACCACCGACTCACCGCTGGATTCATTACACTATCATCGGCTACTGGCCAACGATAATACGCTGACCTTTAGAGTGTTGCCGACGTTCCGTCCGGATGAAATGTTCGATGAAAATCCCGCAACCTGGTCAGCTTTTATTGCAAAGCTCGCGGAACTGACCGACAAACAGATTTCGTCCCTTGATGATTTCGAGGCCGCGATTGCCCGGCGGATTGATTTCTTTCATGAGGTTGGATGCCGTATTTCCGATCATGGGCCGCTGGACATCAATTATGTGCCAGCCGAGAAAGCGCAGGTAGCGAGCCTCTTCGCGAACAAACTCAATGGCGATACGCTAAGCGTGAATGATCACGCCATTCTCAGTAGCGCAATGTTTATTCTGCTGGCGAAACAGTATAAAAAACGCCGCTGGGCAATGCAGATTCATTTTGGCGCGATCCGCAATAATAATAGCAAAATGCGTGAAGCCCTGGGCATTAACACCGGCTTTGACTCGATTAACGATCAAGTCAATCTCGCCTCCAGCCTTAATCGCTTACTGGATGCAATGGCCCAACAGAATGCCCTGCCTAAAACCATTCTTTATAACCTCAACCCCATCTATAACGATATTGTGGCAACTACCGTTGCCAACTTTCAGTCAGCAGACGAAGGAGTTAAGTCGCCAATCCAGTTTGGTTCAGGCTGGTGGTTTAACGATACCCGCCGCGGAATGGAAAGCCAGCTTAATTCTCTGGCCGATCAGGGATTGCTGATGAATTTTGTCGGCATGCTGACGGATTCGCGTAGCCTCGTGTCCTACACCCGGCACGATTATTTCCGCCGTATCCTGTGCAATCTCATTGGTGGGTGGGTTGAACGTGGTGAAGTTCCAGATAATAAAGACATACTGACCCGTATGATAAAAAATATTTGCCATGACAATGCTGAGAACTATTTCAAATTTTAATTAGATAGCTTCCGATGAGGATAGAACATGACGCGCAAAAATAAAAAAATAACCATACCGGTAAGTATCGGTTATGGCCTGACCGATATTATGGGCGGTGGGGCCTTCACGGTTATTGGTGCCTGGTTATTATTTTTCTATACGACGTTTGTCGGCCTTTCTCCCGTTGAGGCCGCGTCTATCGTGGCCATCGCCCGTATTGTGGACGCGATTGTCAGTCTGTTTATGGGAAGTTTTACCGATCATTTCTACAAGAACGCGTTAGGCAAGAAATTTGGCCGCCGCCGTTTCTTTTTGTTGATCGGGGCGCCATTAATGCTGGTCTATACCTTACTATGGCTGGATGGCATGGGTTACGGTTTCTATCTGGCCGTATACCTGGCGTTCGAAGTCATTGCCGCCATGGTGCTTATCCCATGGGAGACATTGCCCTCAGAGATGACTAAAGACTTTAACTCGCGGACTAAACTCTCGACCTGCCGCATGTTTCTGTCGGCCACTGGCACCTTCCTTGCCACCTTTATTCCGGGTCTGCTGATCAGTCACTTTGGTGAACATAATGCTAATGCCTATATGATTAACGGGGTGGTGTTTGCGGTACTGTTTATGCTCTGCGTATTTATTTCATGGAAAGTGACCTGGGAGCGGGAATTAACGCCAGAGATGCTGGCCGAACTTGAAAGCAAGGCTGCGCCGAAAACGTTCGTGGAAAACATGCGAATGGTTGGCGGCTTATTTAAAGATTACGCCTCAACGCTGAAAGTCAGGGCGTTCAGAAAACATCTGGCTATCTACCTGTTTTCCTTTACCGGTAAAGATGTTTACAACACGGTATTCGTCTTTTTCTGCGTCTATTGCCTGAATGTCTCCTCGGCATTTGCGGGCAGTTTGTTATCCATGAGTATTGTCGGCCTGCCGGTAACATTATTAGCCGGTCTTGCCATTATTAAATTCGGTCCGTCACGCCTGTATGTCTTTGCCTACAGCGTCATGCTGCTATGTCTGCTTGGCTTTTTCGTCGTCTATCAATTCCCGGCATGGAATACCATCCCGACGCTGATTGGGCTGGCAGCGGTTTATCAGGTTGGGCGCTGCGTTCTGGAATTCACGCCGTGGAACGTCTTTCCGTTCATTCCTGATATTGACGAAATGATCACCCGCCAGCGTCGGGAAGGGCTGTTCGCCGCCGTGATGACGTTCTCCCGTAAAACGACGGTTGCCATTGCCACCTTTGTGGTCGGCGTGCTGTTACAAAGCGGAGGCTATGTAAAAGGCAGTCAGGTACAGCCGCAGGAAGCCATTACGATGATCGCCATCCTGCTGTTTGCCGGGACGGGATGTCTGCTGGTCATCGCATTGTGGCAGGCGCTGACTTTCCATCTTAATAAGCAAACGCACAAAATCTTCGTTGATGAAGTTGAACGTCTGAAAGCGCATGGCGCGAAGCAAGATGTGGATCCACAAACGCGGCGGATTGTCGAAGATCTTACCGGTTATCGCTACGAGCAACTGTGGAACGATCCCTCGCAGGTGGGTGTTGTATCTGCGGCAAATCTGTCCAAAGCCAATTAATACCTGGTAGCATCGGAAGACATTTTCGATGCTGTCACACACGTTTTGTTTTTTGTTATACCAATTGCAGCGAGTTTAATACAAATCAAAGTATCCGCTGCACCGGAGGGTAATCTGGTGCAGTAAAATCATCCCTAAAGCGAGTTAAATATGGAAAACGAACTCTTAAAAGCGAAAGCCACTCTTCCGGGTTACGATCGCAACACACTTGTACCGCGTATCGTTCATCTCGGTTTTGGTGCTTTTCATCGTGCTCATCAGGGCGTTTACGCGGACATCCTGGCTTCAGAACACGGCAGCAACTGGGGCTACGTTGAAGTTAATTTAATTGGCGGCGAGCAGCAGGTTGCCGATCTCAAACAGCAGGACCATCTTTACACCGTCGCGGAAATGTCGGCCGATGCCTGGACCGCCCGCGTTGTCGGCGTAGTAAAAGAAGCGCTGCACGCTCAGGTTGACGGGCTGGAAACCGTACTGGCAAAAATGTGTGAGCCGCAGATTGCCATCGTGTCGTTAACGATTACCGAGAAAGGATACTGCCACTCTCCGGCGACCGGAAAGCTGATGCTCGACCATCCGCTGATTGTGGGCGATCTGCAAAACCCGCACCAACCGAAATCAGCGGTCGGGGTGATTGTTGAAGCCCTGGCGCGCCGTAAAGCGGCCGGGCTACCGGCATTCAGCGTGATGTCCTGCGACAACATGCCTGAAAACGGCCACGTCATGCGTAACGTGGTTTGCGCGTATGCTCGGGAAGTGGATGCCGGGCTGGCCGGGTGGATTGAACAGCATGTCACCTTCCCGTCAACAATGGTGGACCGTATCGTTCCGGCGGTCACGTCGGATACGCTTAATAAGATTGAGCAACTGACCGGCGTGCGCGATCCGGCGGGCGTGGCCTGTGAACCATTCCGTCAGTGGGTGATTGAAGATAACTTCGTGGCAGGGCGTCCTGAATGGGAAAAAGCCGGTGCGGAACTGGTGGCCGATGTGCTGCCGTTCGAAGAGATGAAACTGCGTATGCTTAACGGCAGTCACTCCTTCCTCGCGTATCTGGGCTATCTTGCCGGCTATCAGCATATCAATGACTGTATGGAGGATGATAATTACCGTCTTGCCGCCCATGCGCTAATGCTCCAGGAGCAGGCACCCACGCTGAAAGTGCAGGGCGTCGACCTCAAACAGTATGCCGACAGACTGATTGAACGCTACAGTAATCCGGCGCTGCGCCACCGTACCTGGCAAATCGCCATGGACGGTAGCCAGAAACTGCCGCAGCGGATGCTGGACTCCGTGCGCTGGCATCTGGCGCACCAGAGCCGCTTTGATCTGCTGGCGCTGGGCGTGGCAGGCTGGATGCGCTACGTGAGCGGCGTTGACGATCAGGGCAACCCGATTGAGATTTGCGATCCGCAGTTAGCGATCATTCAGGAAGCGGTGAACCGTAGTGAAGAGGGGCTGGCGCGTGTTCAGGCACTCCTTGGCATTGAGGCGATCTTTGGTAAGGCACTGCCGGATGACAGTGAATTTGTCAGCGCCGTAACGCAGGCTTATCAAATGCTGCTGGAGAAGGGCGCGAAAGCCACCGTGGCACAGTTTGTGGCTAATCACTAAACGTCATCAGGGCCGGGCGGAACCACGCCGTCCGGCCGATCTTTTTGCGATCAATCTTCGCTAAACCAGTCGCGATTTTCCTGACGAATCAACTGTACGGAACCGCTAATTTCCTGCAAGTGCAGCGCCATCGCGTTTTCAACCGTATCGGCATCGCGTTGCTGGAGAGCGGCAAAAATGTCAAGGTGCTGACGGAGGAGCATTTCCGGCGGGGAAACATGATCAAGACTCATGTAACGCACCCGGTCAATTGTCGCTTTGATATTTTCAATGGTATCCCACGCCAGTTGACAGTCTGCGATCAACGCCAGCTTCTGATGAAATTCATCATCAAGCAGAAAAAAATCGTTGAGCTGCTTACGCTCAATGGCGATTCGCTGCTGATGCAGATTTTGCTCAAGCTGCCAGAGTTGTTCATCATTGATCATCCCTGCCGCGCGCCTGACAACGGCGCACTCAATCGCCTGGCGGACAAAACACCCGTTCCGCACCTGGGAAAGTGAGATCTTGTTGACGTAACTGCCGCGCTGCGGACGGATCTGGATAAGACCATTTTCTGCGAGTTTAATGAAGGCTTCACGCACCGGCTGACGAGAGACATCGAAGCGGACTGAAATTTCTTTCTCGGAGAGCGGCGTGCCGGGCGCAATCAGGCAATGCACGATATCCCGGCGTAAAATCCGGTAGATCTGCTGATTAACGGGCTGTGTAGGGTTCAGTTGGGTCTCGAAGGTCATTCATTCTTACTTTTTAGACGATTAACCAGTTGATTTTACCACCACTTCGCTATTTTCAATACCCGGCCTTGCGGCCGGGCAATAAAAATTAACCCCGATGGACGCTTAATCCGGCATACGTCTGGCTAACCGGCATCATTTCAAGGGTATTGATATTGACATGCTTCGGCAGCGTGGCGACCCACCATACCGCTTCAGCGATATCTTCCGCAGACAGCGCGGTAGTGTTTTCGTAGGTTTTATCCGCTTTCGCATCGTCGCCTTTAAAGCGCACATTGGAAAACTCGGTGCCACCTACCAGCCCCGGCTCAATGTTAGTCACGCGAACCGCCGTTCCATTAAGATCGGTACGTAAGTTGAGGCTGAACTGGTGCACAAATGCCTTCGTTGCCCCGTATACGTTTCCTCCCGCATAAGGCCAGCTACCGGCCGTGGAGCCGAGATTGATCACATGCCCACGGTTGCGCTCGACCATGCCGGGCAGGACGGCGCGCGTCATATACACCAGCCCCTTATTATTGGTATCGATCATATTTTCCCAGTCTTCGACGCTAGCTTTGTGCGCAGGCTCCATGCCAAGCGCCAGTCCGGCGTTATTGACCAGGATATCGATGCCGCGCCATTCTGCGGGCAGAGACGCGAGTTTCTCGTCGATTGCCGCCCGATCGCGGACATCCAGTTGCAGTGGATAAATGGCGTCGCCAAGCTCTTCTTTCAGCGCCTGAAGACGCTCCTGACGGCGGCCGGTAGCAATTACTTTATGTCCATTCTCAACGAAACGGCGCGTAATGCTTTCACCAAACCCCGCCGTTGCGCCTGTTACCAGAATAATCATCTCACTGTTCCTCAACGCTTTTTGTGTTGTATAACCTTAACATGCGTTCCCGGTTTGCGGGAAACCGAAGTTAAGTGTGGCAAAAAAGTGCCGCTAACGTTTGGATAGATGACGCATCCACGTTATTTTTGTGCGAATGTCTAATGAAGCGTGGTGTATCAGCGAAATGCCTGGTCTGAACGGTCAGGTTTTCAGGAGAAAGTGATGTCGTTAAACAATCCGTTTTTTAATGTGAGCACCTTGCCTTATCAGGCTCCTCGTTTTGATGAAATCAGGGAGGCGCATTATCGCCCGGCCTTTGATGAAGGACTACGCATTAAGCGCGAAGAAATTGAGGCTATCGCGCAAAACCCGGCGCCAGCAGATGTCGAGAACACCTTTGTGGCGCTCGAAAAAAGCGGCCTGCTGTTAGGGCGGGTGACCCACGTTTTTTTCGCCATGTCCCATGCCCATACTAACGATACGCTGCAACTGCTTGATGAGCAGTTTTCCGCTGAACTGGCAGCGCTGGCGAACGATATTTATCTTAATGATGCCCTTTTTCAACGTGTGGAACATGTCTGGCAGCAGCGCGAGTCGCTGGCGCTGGATGATGAAACCCGCCGTCTGGTTGAGACGACCAGGCAGCAGTTTGTCCTTGCGGGCGCAACGTTGGGTGAGGCAGATAAAGCGGCGTTAAAAACGCTCAATACCGAAGCGGCTACCCTGACCAGCCAGTTTAACCAGCGTCTGATGGCGGCAAATAAAGCCGGGGGATGGGTGGTTGAATGTGAGCAACAGCTTGCGGGGCTGACTGCGGATGCGATCGCCGTGGCGGCGGATGCCGCGCGTGAAAAAGGGCTAACCGATCGCTGGTTATTACCTCTGCTAAATACCACTCAGCAGCCTGCGTTAGCGGCATTACGCGATCGCGAAGCCCGGGAGCAGTTGTTCAACGCGGGCTGGACCCGGAGCATAAAAAATGACGAAAATGATACCCGGTCGCTGATATTACAGCTGGTCGAGATTCGGGCCAAACAGGCTAAACTCGTCGGTTTCGACGATTACGCCAGCTGGAAAATTGCCGATCAAATGGCGAAAACCCCGGCGGCCGCGCTGGCGTTCATGCGTAAAATCACCCCTGCGGCGCGAGCGCGGGCAGAACATGAGCACTCCGCCATCCAGCAGGTTATCGATAAGCAGAACGGCGGCTTTCAGGCGCAGGCATGGGACTGGGATTTTTATGCCGATCAGGTCCGGCAGGAAAAATATGCGTTTGATGAAGCGCAGGTCAAACCTTACCTGGAACTGAATACCGTGCTGCAAGAGGGCGTCTTCTGGACCGCGTCGCAGCTTTTTGGCATCCGTTTTGTCGAGCGTTTTGATATCCCCGTTTACCATCCGGATGTGCGCGTCTGGGAAATCTTCGATACCAGTGGCGAAGGGCTGGCGCTATTTTACGGCGATTTCTTTGCCCGCGACTCCAAGAGCGGCGGTGCATGGATGGGTAACTTCGTTGAACAGTCGACGTTACTTAATACCCAGCCGGTGATCTACAACGTTTGTAACTATCAAAAACCAGCGGCAGGTCACAGCGCGCTGATTTCCTGGGATGACGTGATTACGCTGTTCCACGAATTTGGCCATACGCTTCACGGCCTGTTTGCGCGTCAACGTTACGCCAGCCTGTCAGGCACTAATACCCCGCGTGATTTTGTTGAGTTTCCCTCGCAGATTAACGAGCACTGGGCGACGCATCCGCAGGTATTTTCCCGTTTTGCCCGTCATTACCAAACCGGTGCGTCAATGCCGGAAGCATTACAGGCCAGCATGCTACAGGCGACGCATTTCAATAAAGGCTATGAAATGACGGAACTGCTCAGTGCGGCATTGCTCGACATGAACTGGCACCACCTCACCGCAGATAATATCCCTGAATCGGTAGATAATTTTGAAACGGCGGCGATCCGTCAGGAGCATCTGGATCTCCCCGCCGTCCCGCCGCGCTATCGCAGCAGTTATTTTGCGCATATTTTTGGTGGTGGCTATGCGGCAGGCTATTACGCCTATCTGTGGACGCAAATGCTGGCCGATGATGGCTACCAGTGGTTTGTCGAACAGGGCGGTCTGACGGCGCAAAATGGTCAGCGTTTTCGTGAGGCCATTTTATCCAGGGGAAACAGCGCCGATCTGGAAATGTTGTATCGTCAATGGCGGGGAAATGACCCTCTTATTGAACCGATGCTTAAACATCGTGGTTTAAGCGAGCAGAGATAAAAGAAAAACGGGCGCCAGCCCGTTTTGTTTATCTGTCCGGTAGGCTGACTTACGTTAAATATCGTCAGGCGTATTCAGTACAACCATTTCTAATGCGCTACGGTAGATATCCAGTTTGACGATATCTTTTTCTGTTTCAAGCCGGACCACCAGCTCCAGAATGATATCTTTATTATTAACAGCGGTTTTTCTGGACAAGAGATCCTGCATAATCTCAGAAATGACTTTTTGCCCGGCATCATCATGGTTATAACCAAACGACAGCGGGGAACTCTGGTCGACTTCTTGTATTGGCATGTTTTATGTTGCACCGTGCATAGTTAACGATAGTGGAAAGTCGGGACTCTTAATCTCAACGGTTTTAAACTAGTCACAAACCTGCAAATGTACAAATTCAAACGCAAAAATATTTTTAAATGCTCAAATAAATAACAACACATTAACTTTTTTAATGCATTCTACGTATGCGGGAGACAGCCGGTGCGCAGAAAAGAAAAAAGTGAGTAGATAAATACCGCAATAATCGACCTGTCTTTTTTCTCACTCTTCTTATTTTTGTGCCAGAAGGCAAAGCGCCATTATTGAGTAACGCGACGGTTTTCTTTACGGAATTGGGTCGGTGATAGCGCAAAATGCTGGCGAAAGTGCTGACGTAATACACTGGCACTGGCAAACCCGGTCAACTCTGCGATGGTCTCAATGCTGTGCTGGCTATGCATCAGGTGCTCCTGAACACAGCGCAGGCGCTCACGCAAAATCCAGCGTGCGGGAGTGGTGCCGGTCGCAAGGGCAAACCGGCGTAGCAGGGTTCGGGGACTCATGCCTGCCCGCTGTGCCAGAACCTCCAGACTGTGCCTCTGTGCCAGATTCTGATGTAGATAATCAAATAGCTGGCCCAGCGACTGACTTTCACGGGCGCTGGCGACGGGGCGAGCAACAGTTTGCGCCTGGGAGCCGTCACGGTGGGGTTGGATCACCAGTCGACGTGCAACACTATTAGCCATTTCCAGACCGTAATCCTCACGTACTACGTGTAAACAAAGATCGATACCTGCCGCGCTGCCCGCCGAGGTCATAAGGCGCTGCCCGGCGACGTAAAGCACATCATTCACCACCGTGATATCCGCAAAACGCTGCTGGAGGATCTGCGTATAGCGCCAGTGGGTCGTCGCTTTCAGCCCCGAGAGCAATCCTGTCGCCGCCAGGACAAATACGCCGGAGCAGATCGATATTATCCGACAGCCGCGCGCGTACGCCTGGCGTAGTGCATCAATGAGCGTCGTTGGTACCGGAGAATCAATGCCACGCCAGCCGGGAATGATAATGGTGTCCGCCTGCGCCAGTAAATCCAGTCCGCCATCGGCCATGATACGGATGCCTCCCGTGGCACGCATTTCGCCGCTCTCGGCTGCCGCCACGGCAAACTGATACCAGTTATCACCAAATTCCGGGCGCGGCAGGCCAAAAATCTCGACCGCCACGCCAAATTCGAACGTGCAGAGGCCATCATAGGCGAGGACGACCACGCGCCGTGGCGTGAGTGGGGAAGGCAATGTTGTCATTTTTACGGCGCTTTCTGACATGTTGATGAGCGGTTTTACCGGACAGACTCTGGTTAAATCATTGTTAACATAAACAAGGAGAACACGCTATGAGTTACGTTACTGATTATCCTGCGGCTGCCCCTGAGGAAGCCGCTGCCTGGTTTTCCCGTCGCCTGAGCCTTGAAACAGACTGTTCGGACGTTCATGAGGCGATAAGCCAGCATCAGCAGGACTTTGTTTTACTCCACGTGATTGGCTGCCAGGCGCACTTTGACCAAAAACATCTGCCGGGTGCAGTACATCTTCCTCATGCGCAAATTAATGTGGAAACATTAGCGCAGTGGCCGACAGGGACATTATTTATCGTGTACTGTGCCGGACCACACTGTAATGGTGCCGATAAAGCTGCGCTCAGGATTGCCCGACTGGGCCGACCGGTGAAACTGATGCTCGGCGGCATGACCGGCTGGCACGATGAGGGTTTTGCATTTGAAGGTGATTCACAGCAGGCTACATGAATTAATTTCATGCGCCGTGAAATTTTCTCCTTTGCGAAGTGATAATAACTATGTCATCTTTTGGACATATAGCCATCCAGAAGTCTAAAACTTCACATGCTGAATTATCACTGTGGGCAATGAATTGCCCACAGCTAAAGGAGAAAATATGTCACAGCAACATGGTCCGTACCGCGCAGATATCGTCGGCAGCTTTTTACGTCCGGACAGCATCAAACAGGGGCGTCAGCAACTGGCGAGCGGCGATATTACCATCAGCCAGCTTCGCGAAATAGAAAACGACGCCATTCGCCATGTGGTACAGCAACAGTGCGAATGCGGTTTGCATGTGGTCACCGATGGTGAGTTCCGTCGCGCCTGGTGGCATTTTGATTTCTTCGATGGATTACAGGGCGTGGAGCGTTACGATTCCGATAAAGGCATTCAGTTTAACGGCGTACAGACTAAAGCCCACGGCGTGCGCGTGACCGGGAAACTGGCATTTGGCGATCACCCGATGCTGGAAGATTTTCGCTATCTGAAAAGCATCAGCGGTAACGCTGAGCCAAAAATGACCATCCCGTCGCCAAGCGTCCTGCATTTCCGCGGCGGGCGTAAAGACATTGATGCCAGCGTTTATCCCGATCTGGCCGATTACTTCGCTGACCTGGCAACCACCTGGCGCGATGCGATTCAGGCATTTTACGCGGCGGGATGTCGCTATCTACAGCTTGATGACACCGTCTGGGCGTATCTGTGCTCAGACGATCAGCGCCGTCAGGTGCGTGAACGTGGCGAAGATCCGGATGAGCTGGCGAAAATCTATGCAGGGGTGCTGAATAAAGCGCTGGAAGGCAAACCTGACGATCTGACGGTGAGCCTGCACGTTTGTCGTGGTAACTTCCGCTCAACATGGATTTCAGAAGGCGGCTACGAGCCGGTAGCGGAAATCTTATTCGGCACGGTGAATGTGGATGCATTTTTCCTCGAATATGATAACGATCGCTCCGGTGACTTTGCGCCGCTGCGCTTTATTCGTCCCGGTCACCAGCAGGTTGTTTTGGGCTTGATCACCACCAAAAACGGCGAGCTGGAAGATCCTGAAGGAATAAAGGCGCGTCTCCAGGAAGCGGCGAAATATGTGGATTTAAAACAGATCTGCCTTAGCCCGCAGTGTGGATTCGCCTCCACGGAGGAGGGCAACTCGTTGACAGAACAGCAGCAGTGGGACAAAGTTCGTCTGGTAACGGATATTGCCGCCCAGGTCTGGTAACCTTCTGCGACACAGCGTTGCACTGTAATAATGCAGCGCTGTGCCACAATAATGCTCTCCACGCGCTGTACTGCCTCTTTACTTCGATTCCCGCGATAAAAACACACCTGGCATCTTTTTTGCCTGATCTCTCCTGAACGCTTTCGTCGACCTTTGTCATTTGAATATTCAGGAGTGAATTATGCAACGTCGTACCCTGTTAAAAGCTTTTGCGCTCTCCGCCTCCGTCGTCAGCATGGGGATGACCTTTAGCGTCTACGCTGCCGACACCATCAAAGTCGGCATTATGCATTCGCTCTCCGGCACCATGGCGATTTCTGAAACGCCGCTCAAAGATGTGGCGTTGATGACCATTGATGAGATCAACGCCAAAGGTGGCGTGTTGGGCAAAAAACTGGAGCCGGTGGTGGTCGACCCGGCATCTAACTGGCCGTTGTTTGCAGAGAAAGCGCGGCAATTGTTAACCCAGGATAAGGTCGCGGTGGTGTTTGGTTGCTGGACGTCCGTCTCCCGCAAATCAGTATTACCGGTATTTGAAGAACTCAACGGGCTGTTGTTCTATCCGGTGCAGTATGAGGGCGAAGAGATGTCGCCGAACGTCTTTTACACCGGCGCGGCTCCTAATCAGCAGGCCATCCCGGCCGTGGAATACCTGATGAGTGAAGATGGCGGCAGCGCTAAACGTTTCTTCCTGCTTGGTACTGACTATGTTTATCCACGAACCACCAACAAGATCCTCCGCGCGTTCCTGCATTCAAAAGGCGTGCAGGATAGCGATATCGAAGAGGTGTATACCCCGTTTGGGCATAGCGACTACCAGACTATCGTTGCCAATATTAAAAAATTCTCGGCGGGCGGCAAAACGGCGGTGGTGTCCACCATCAACGGGGATTCCAATGTTCCTTTTTACAAAGAGCTGGCAAACCAGGGGCTGAAAGCCACCGATGTGCCGGTCGTGGCGTTCTCCGTGGGCGAGGAAGAACTGCGTGGCATTGACACCAAACCGCTGGTGGGCAACCTGGCGGCGTGGAACTATTTTGAATCCTTCAATAATCCGGCTAACCAGAAATTTGTCGCGGACTATAAGGCGTGGGCTAAAGCCCGTAAACTTCCCAATGCCGATACCGTGGTGACTAACGATCCGATGGAAGCCACTTATGTGGGTCTGCATATGTGGGCGCAGGCAGTTGAAAAAGCAGGGACCACCGATGTTGATAAAGTGCGCGAAGCAATGGCCGGGCAAACCTTTGCCGCGCCGTCGGGCTTTACGCTGACCATGGACAAAACCAACCATCATTTGCATAAACCGGTGATGATTGGCGAAATCGAAAACAACGGTCAGTTCAATGTGGTATGGCAAACCGACGCGCCGGTCCGCGCCCAGCCGTGGAGTCCGTTCATTCCTGGAAACGACAAAAAATCCGACAGCCCGGTTAAAGCAGGCGGGCAATGATTTTTAGCCCTCCTCACGGAGGGCGCGTTTCGGGAGAACGGGTTATGAACGTTATACGTATTATGTGCTGTTTGTTATTACTGGCAGGGATACTGCCACTGAGCGCACAGGCGGCGGATGCCGATGATTTTGTTGCCGCCAGCCGATCCGCGCAGGCAACGTTGCTGGAAACGTGGGCGGCGGAGCCGCAACCACAGCGGATCCCTTTTCTGCGCGCGCTGGCCGCAGAAAATCTGAATATAGACGGCGGGCGTCATGCTTTTGCGCTGGAGAACGGCCAGCCCGTAGCGTTGAATGGAACCTCAACGCCAGAGGGTGGACTTAAAAAGGTCCGTCTGACAAACCGGTTACGTAATCTGGCGGCGGCGGCACTGGCTACACATCTGTTAATAAGTGACAACGTCACGGAAAGACTGGCTGCGGCAAAGACGCTGCGTCGTGATGCGCAGCCATCAATGTTACCCATGCTGACGCAGCGTAAAGCTCTGGAAAAAGATGACGAGGTCAAAGAGCAACTGACCATTGCCCTCGCCAGCCTGCAACTTACTAGTGCCGATGCGGCGGTACGTCGCAATGCTGCAATAGCGTTAGGCAGTTCATCCGATCCGGAAACGCAATCGCGCCTTACCCCGTTTACCGATATTCACACTGAACCCGATGTCAGCGTTCGTGAGGCGGCCATAGACAGCATCGCGCAAATTAAGCAGCGCCTGATTCTCGGCGAGATCCTGGGACAAGCCTTTATGGGATTGTCGTTGGGTTCTATTTTATTGCTGGCGGCCCTTGGCCTGGCGATCACCTACGGTCTGCTTGGCGTCATCAATATGGCGCATGGCGAAATGCTGATGCTCGGCGCGTACAGCACCTGGCTGGTACAGCAGGCGATGGCGCAGTTTGTGCCGCAGTGGCTGGCATTCTATCCCGTTGTGGCACTGCCGGTGGCCTTTGCCGTGACGGCAGGGATGGGAATGTTGCTTGAGCGCACGATAATCCGCCATTTGTACGGGCGTCCGCTGGAAACGTTGCTGGCGACATGGGGGATCAGCCTGATGCTTATCCAACTGGTGCGTATGTTGTTTGGCGCACAGAACGTCGAGGTTGCCAACCCCGGCTGGCTGTCGGGCGGGATCCAGGCATTGCCTAACCTCATCCTGCCATGGAACCGGGTGGTGGTACTGGGATTTGTGCTACTGGTGCTGTTTTTCACCTGGCTTATTCTCAATAAAACGCGGCTGGGCATGAATGTGCGGGCGGTAACGCAGAATCGTGCGATGGCGGCATGCTGCGGCGTGCCCACCGGGCGCGTCGATATGCTGGCCTTTGGCCTGGGATCCGGTATTGCCGGGCTGGGTGGCGTGGCGCTCTCACAGCTTGGTAACGTCGGGCCGGAACTGGGACAGGGCTACATTATCGACTCTTTCCTGGTGGTAGTGCTTGGTGGTGTCGGCCAACTGGCGGGCAGCGTTGTCGCGGCGTTTGGTCTGGGGATCTTCAATAAAATCCTCGAACCGCAGATGGGCGCGGTGCTCGGTAAGATCCTCATTCTTGTTGTCATCATTTTGTTTATTCAGAAACGGCCGCAAGGGCTGTTCGCCCTAAAAGGGAGGAGCATTGACTAATGAGCCAGCCTTTGACGCTTACTCTGGCGCAAAAAGCGCCTGTTACGCTGCGTATTGTCGGCGGGATCCTGATTGCCGGATTGCTGATTTTACCGCTTCTGGCGCTGTTGCCTGCCAGCCATCCGCTGTTTCTGTCGACATGGATGCTGACGCTGATCGGCAAAATACTCTGCTATGCAGTCGTCGCTGTGGCGCTGGATCTGGTTTGGGGCTATGCCGGATTACTGTCACTCGGGCACGGGATTTTCTTCGCCCTCGGCGGCTATGCAATGGGAATGTATCTGATGCGTCAGGCCGCCGGTGACGGGCTTCCCGCGTTTATGTCGTTTTTGTCGTGGAATGAATTGCCGTGGTTCTGGTGGGGAACGCAGCATTTCGCCTGGGCAATGATGCTGGTGGTACTGGTGCCGGGATTGCTGGCGCTGATATTCGGCTACTTTGCCTTTCGCTCGAAAATTAAAGGCGTCTACTTTTCGATTATGACTCAGGCGCTGACCTTTGCGGGCATGCTGCTGTTCTTTCGTAATGAAACCGGGTTTGGCGGCAATAACGGGTTTACCGGCTTTACCACGCTTCTTGGTTTTCCGGTAACGGCAACGTCCACGCGAGTCGCCCTGTTTTTAGCGACGGTGCTCCTGCTGCTGCTGTCACTGGCAATTGGCTATGCACTGGCAAAGAGTAAGTTTGGCCGGGTACTTACCGCCGTTCGCGATGCGGAGAACCGGCTGATGTTTTGCGGGTACGATCCACGCGGCTTTAAGCTGCTGGTCTGGACATTGTCCGCCGTCCTCTGCGGACTGGCAGGCGCACTGTATGTTCCACAGGTCGGCATTATCAACCCCGGCGAGATGTCGCCCACTAACTCGATTGAAATGGCGATTTGGGTCGCGCTCGGGGGGCGAGGAACGTTAATTGGTCCGGTACTGGGTGCCGGGCTGGTTAATGGCGCAAAAAGCCTGTTTACCGTTGCCATGCCGGAGTACTGGCAGGTATTTCTCGGCCTGATATTTATTCTGGTCACCCTGTTTTTACCCCGTGGCGTCATTGGCCTGCTGCGCAGAGGAGATAAATGATGCAACCTGACGAAGGACTTTTTACCCGCCAGCTTCCGGGAGACCGCTTCCGCGACCAGACCGATCCGGTGCTGCAACTGAAAAATATCAACGTTAACTTTGACGGGTTTCAGGCACTGACCGATCTGACGCTGAACATCGGCGTCGGCGAGTTGCGCTGCGTGATTGGCCCTAATGGGGCAGGTAAAACGACCCTGATGGACGTGATCACCGGCAAAACGCGCCCGCAAAGTGGTTCTGCGCTTTACGATCAGTCGCTGGAACTGACTCGTCTGGATCCCATCGAAATTGCGCGTCGCGGCATCGGGCGTAAATTTCAGAAGCCGACGGTATTTGAAGCATTAACGGTCGCGGAGAACCTTGAGCTGGCGCTAAAAACCGATAAGTCGGTACTGGCGACTCTGCGCGCAACATTAAGTGGTGAGCAGCAGGACCGGATCGATGAAATTTTGCTGCTGCTCCGGCTAAGCGCAGAGCGTCATCGTCGCGCCGGACTCTTGTCCCACGGGCAAAAACAGTTTCTGGAGATCGGGATGCTGCTGGTGCAGGAACCGCACCTGCTATTACTGGATGAACCTGCCGCCGGGATGACCGACGCCGAAACCGACTATACCGCCGAGCTTTTTCGCCAACTGGCAGGGAAACATTCACTGATGGTAGTCGAACACGACATGGGCTTCGTTGAAACTATCGCAGACAGGGTCACCGTGCTGCATCAGGGGCAGGTGCTGGCTGAGGGATCGCTACGTGAGGTCCAGCAAAATGAACAGGTTATTGAAGTCTACCTCGGACGCTAAGGAGCGATGATGTTACAGGTTAACGATTTGCATCAATATTATGGCGGAAGTCATATCCTGCGGGGTGTCAGTTTCACGGCCCAAACCGGTGAAATTACCTGTCTGCTGGGGCGCAACGGGGTAGGTAAGACCACGCTGTTAAAATGTCTGATGGGGCTTATTCCGGCGCGCAGCGGCTCGGTCGTCTGGCAGGATCGCCAGATCACCAGCCGCAAACCGCATCAGCGCGTGCAGTCCGGTATTGCGTATGTGCCGCAGGGACGTGAAATATTCCCCCGTCTGACGGTGGAGGAAAATCTGCTGATGGGGCTGTCCCGCTTTCCGGCGCGTCATGCACGGACGGTTCCCGATGATATCTACCACCTCTTTCCGGTGTTAAAAGAGATGAAACATCGTCGCGGTGGCGATTTGTCCGGTGGGCAGCAGCAACAACTCGCCATCGGTCGGGCGCTGGCAAGCCGCCCGCAGTTGCTCATTCTCGATGAACCGACGGAGGGTATCCAGCCATCAGTGATTAAAGAAATTGGTGTGGTGATTCGTGAACTCGCCCGTCGCGGCGATATGGCCATTTTGCTGGTGGAACAATTTTATGATTTTGCCGCCGAACTGGCGGACAGCTACCTGTTAATGTCCCGCGGCGCTATCGTGCAACAGGGCCGGGGAGTGAACATGGAAGCCGAAGGCGTACGGGGAATGGTGGCAATTTAAAAGGGTGCGCATGTTATTGCCTCCGTGCAAAGAAGAGACTAACATCCGATTGTTGGGTTCGGACGTTGGCCTCAGGTGGATAGAAATATCTCCTGGGGCTTTCATCTTTCCGAACTCCGACAAGGCCTGAGACCGGAAAGCCTCAAGCACCCGCCGTGTATTCTATGCTTCGATAACGTCCGCACCAGCCTGTTTTCAGGCTTTATTCTCAGGCTGCGAGGAGGCTCGCAACGTCTCAGTTTGTTTGCACAACATCATGAATACGCTTGCTACCCATCCCGCGGATAATCATCAACCAGGCCAGGACGATGGCCGCCATTAAAATAACAAATAATGACCAGTGCGGGAGATGGGTTAATATTAATCCGGTCGCCAGCGGGTTTGCCGCTGCACCCAGCCAGCCCAGCGCCTGAGCAGAAAAATAGCTCGCTTTCATTCCCGGCGGCGCAATATTATCAATTAACATGTATTCACCCGGTGCATATATTATCTCCCCAATGGTAAATACCGCTGCCGATATTCCCCAGACGACCAGATTTACCCCCGAGAACATAAATCCCATCAAGCCTGCCACGAAGAAAACGGTGCCGACAGTCATCAACGGACGTAAATTTTTTGCCGTTAACCGACGACCAATCGAATACTGTAACGTGACGACCAGCGCGGCGTTAACCGGCAGCACCACCGCGACCACATGTTCGGCAACGTTGCTGTCGGCGACTGCCAGCACGTATTGTGAAATGCATGATGCAAAGGAGCCGCCGACAAACGAGGCCAGAAAGCCTGACAGGGTAAACCAAAACAGCGCTTTATCCCGCAGCAGAACGGAAGGTGACCAGGTAACAGGTTCGCCATTGGCATTGCTGGCCGCGACCCGCTGCACGAAACGTCCGATAAACACCAGCGGGAAGGCGGCGCAAAATGCGGCCAGCCAGAAAGGCAAATTCAGACTGTACATCACCAGCAGCGTGCCGATCGGCGGACCTATCGTCCAGCCAATATTCAGAAAACTGTAGTTAAGCGAAAATATCCGCGCTTTCTCTGTCGGAGAAAGAACATCGGCAAACCAGGCTTTCAGAACGGTGGCAAAGACCGAATATGCGCAGTTAATCATTGCAAAAAATATAACGACCAGCGCTACATTATTCACTGCGGGAATAGCAATAAAGCCAAGGATAAATACCAGTATTGAAACCAGCATATAGCGTTTTTTATCAAATTTATCCGCCATAATGCCGAAACCCAGACTAAATACGACGCCAATGGTCAATGCGACAGTCATCGCATAGCCGATTGCCTCAACGCTCATCGCATAGCGACGCGTGAGATAAATCGTCATAAAGGGAAGGGTTGCCCCGCGACCAATAGTTAAAAGTAATGACGATGCCAGCAGCGCAGTAATGGAGCGCCTGGTTGATGTGATCATTTTCCTGCCCGACAAGTGCTCTGTTTCATTATTTCGTCTTATCAGAAATATCATGCAATAAGAACAATGTATAGCGCGGCCAGGGGTAAGGATGGCCTACCAGAAATAATGATCTGTTAAAGCATCTTTTTTTCCGCTAACGTGGGACAGTTCACATAATTCTAACAATTACAGAGGCAGGGTATGACGCGTAAAGATGGGCTACTGGCGCTGCTGGTTGTCGTGGTTTGGGGGCTTAACTTCGTCGTCATCAAAGTCGGATTGCATAATATGCCCCCGCTATTGTTGGCTGGCCTGCGCTTTTTGCTGGTGGCCTTTCCTGCCTTGTTTTTTGTGGCCCGGCCGAAGGTGCCGCTGCGTTTACTGTTAGGATACGGACTCACCATCAGCTTTGGCCAATTCGCTTTTCTCTTTTCGGCGATCAAATTTGGCATGCCCGCAGGGCTGGCGTCACTGGTTCTTCAGGCGCAGGCTTTTTTCACCATCCTGCTTGGCGCGTTTGCGTTTGGTGAAAGGTTGCAGGGGAAACAGCTGGCCGGAATTACCCTTGCGGTATTTGGTGTGCTGGTGCTGATAGAGTCGAGCCTGAACGGACAGCATGTTGCGGTGCTGGGCTTTATGTTGACGCTGGCCGCCGCGCTGAGCTGGGCCTGTGGCAATATTTTTAATAAGAAAATTATGCAGCTTGAGAACCGTCCGGCAGTGATGTCACTGGTGGTGTGGAGTGCGCTTATTCCCATCGTGCCATTTCTGTTGGCGTCGCTAATATTCGACGGTCCCGCAGCGATCGTGCAAAGCCTGGTGGCAATCGATATGACCACCATTTTGTCGCTGATTTACCTGGCATTTATTGCCACCATCGTGGGCTACGGCATCTGGGGTTCATTGCTGGGACGCTATGAAACCTGGCGCGTTGCGCCGCTGTCGCTGCTGGTGCCGGTGGTTGGATTAGCCAGTGCGGCACTGTTGTTGGGAGAAACCCTCAACCTGTTACAACTCGTGGGCGCGACGCTGATCATGGCAGGGCTATATATCAATGTGTTTGGCTTGCGTTTTCGGCGGGTGAAAGCGGTCAGGGGATAAACCATTATGACGGCAGTTCGGGTACAGGTGATCAAAAGCCTGAACTCCCGGACTGCCGTTTCTGCCAGCGGTTAAAAAGTTTCCTTCCACGCGGTATACAGCAGCGAATCTTCTATTTGCAAAGCATCAAGGGGAATCAACTCGCCTTGTGGAATATCACGGGTTAATACTTTATTCGACAGCAGGTAATAAGGCGCAATGCCTGCACCAGCGGATTTTGGCAATAGCCGGGCGCTGACGTTGGGGATGGTATGATGATGACCACCCATTTCCAGCAGTTCTCCTTTTTTCAGCGGACGATCGGCATACCCTGCCATCACCGCGTGGATCTGCTGATTAGTCGCCCCGGAGGCGCGATGGTGCAGAACTGCAGAAAATATGGAGAGCGGCGATTCCAGTCCCATAATGTGATACGGCAGGTAAATACAGGCGTATTTTCCGTTTTTGCTTACCACATGCCCTTTGCCAGCCAGCATTTCCCAGGTGGCGTTATCTTTACAGCGCACAATGATAAACACACCGCCGCCAAAGCTCACTTCGTCATCGCGACGCAGGCAGTTAAACACATCAACCACGCCATGACGCGTCAGGATACCGCCATCCTCCTCGGGAATAAAAATATCAGCCAGCTCGCTGATATGGCACATCGGATAGCTCATTTCATCGCACGCCGGGGTTAACGCGGCGGAGTTTGCTACCACGTTCATTTCGCAATAGTCCGGCGTGGCGCTAAGCGGCAGCATACTGAGTAGTGATGTTCTCCTGGCGAGCGTGGCGGCAATATCGTCGCTTAACTGCCAGCACTCCGTCAGACCACTGACCTCAACCTGACGATCGCACCAGGTGATGGTGTTGCTCACAGGCGACCAGACAAAGTCATACTCACTGGATTTACCGGCAGCGACAATTTCCAGCCCCAGAACGTGCGCCCAGGTGATGAGACCCAGCAGATTCGAAGGCTGATCGCCATCGACAGTGGTGTAAACCGCATCATGTTTCAGCGCCAACTGATTCAGCCACGGACCCGCGACAGAATCGGTTTCTTTACTCACCATACCGACATGAACGCCGCGCTGTAATGCATGGATAGCGATAGCGATGCTGATCTCGGGTTTACCAGTAGCCTCAATCACCATATCCAGATCGAGCGCATCCAGAAGGGTGTAATCGCGTATGATGGCGGTTTTTCCCGCCTGCTGAGCGGCAATCGCATGGGCGGCGTCTTCGCAAATTTCCGCATCAGTACAGTAGTTAAGATCGTTAAGTAATGACTTTGAGCCTTCAGTATTCAGGTCGCAGAGGGCGATGATCTTTATTGACGGAATTTCCCGACATTGCACCAGTAATGAGCGACCAAATCCTCCCGATGCCCCGGTGATTGCAATGCGTATCTCACGGGTATTTAACGTGTCAAACAGCAATCTGTAGTTCATGTTCTTTCCTCATTCATAAACAGGTTAGCCAACGAGGGCATTAAGCAATAAAACGAAAATCAGACCGAGAACTGACAAGAACGACACCAGCAGAGTCCAGCTTTTCAATGTCTCGGTCACCGTAAGCTGAAAATACTCTTTAAACAGCCAGAAACCGGAATCATTCACGTGCGATAACATCAGACCGCCCGTGCTGGTCGCCAGTACCAGCAGTTCGAGGTTCACACCGCTGTGGCTGGCCAGTGGAGCAACGATCCCGGCTGTAGTGACCACGGCAACGGTTGCGGAACCAATGGCAATGCGAATTAAGGCGGCAACAACCCACGCCAGTACCAGTGGCGAGATGTTCCAGTGCATTGCAGAGTTAGCAATCAGCGTACTGACATTGGTCGCCAACAGCATCTCTTTAAACCCGCCGCCAGCGCCGAGAATAAGGATGATGGCAGCGCACGGGCCGAGGCTTTTGCCGACGATTTTTTGTAACTGGCTCATGCTGAAGCCGCTGCGCACGCCAAGTGCCCAGAGAGAAAACAAGACGGCAATAAGAAGCGAAACTATCGGGTCACCAATTGTGTTAAGCAATTCCGCAGGAACGGTGCCAGGTTCCACGTATCCTTTTGCCAGTGTTTTGAACATCATCAAAATTGGCGGCAGCAGGATGGTGAGCATCGACATCGCGAAGGAGGGCATATTCTGGCGAGTCGTCTCCTGCTCATTCTCTTTAGTTTGCATTTGACGATAATCCTGACGGCGCAGATCCGGAAACACCTTTAACGCAAAGTGAGTAAATACCGGGCCTGACAAGATAACCATCGGAATAGCCAGCAATAGTCCGTAGAACATACACATACCGGCATCAGCGCCATAGGTTGTCATCGCAAGCGTTGGTGCGGGGTGCGGCAACATTAAACCGTGGGCAACATATAATCCTGCCGCCAGAGGAATACCAATACGTAACAACTGACTGCGGGTACGGCGCGCAATGACATACACCAGCGGCACCAGCATGACAAAACTGACATCGAAAAGGTGTGGAAGGCCAATGATCAGTGCGGCTATGCAGATAGTCAGGGGGATCATGCGAACCGAGCCAAGACGAATAAAGGTATTGGCAATCCTGTCAGCCGCACCCGACTCCAGCATAACGCCGCCGAGCATGGTACCCAACCCCACCACCAGGCCGGTTGACCCTAATACGCCGCCAAAGCCTTTCTCAAAGCTTTTTATTGTTTGCGTTGGCGACAATCCCGCAGCAATACCTAAAAAACCTGCCGCAATAATTAATGCCAAAAAAGGATGGAACTTAAACTTCGTAATCAGAATAACTAATATCGCAATAGATGCAATGAGTGAAATAAAGTGGCTGATTTCAAATTGCATAGAGCCTCCGGGCTGACTGGTGCAGTAGCCTTATATTTATAATTGGAAACTGGTAATAGAATTTATCGATTGTAGGGAATGAGTAAAAATCTACATTTTATTTCTCCTTGCTATTCCATGCATGACTCACCTGGTGCAGGCGCAATGGTAGCTGTTGTAATTTATTGATAGCTTCTGCGGGAAGCTGATCGTCGCAAATAATGTCATCGATTTGATCAAGATGACAAATATGGAACATGCCGTATTTGCCATATTTACTGCAATCTGAGACCAGCACTTTATGCCGGGATGAAGCTATGACTGCCTGTTTTACCAGCATTTTTCCTTCATCAGGCGTGGAGATGCCGTGTTCACAATCCCAGGAGCTGGTGCTTATAAAGGCAATATCAATATTGTACTGACGAATAAACTGAGCCGCGCAATTTCCCACCGCTGAACGATTGCGAACGTCAACCCGGCCTCCGGTATGAAACAATTCGACACACGATGTCGACATTAAAAAATCTGCAATCGTAAAATCATTCGTAATAACGGTGACTTTTTTTAATTTATTAGCAATGACCTGGGCGATTTCATAGGTCGTCGTTCCGGCATCGAGATAAATCACGCTGCCTGAATCAATAAATTGCTCGGCAATGACCCCGATTTGTCTTTTAGTTGAATGATGGAGCATTGCTTTTTCAACGTAAGGTAATTCCTGAATAAGCACTTCATTCAACTTAGCACCACCGCTGATGAATTTGACTCTCCCTTCGTTCTCCATTTCTTTTAAGTCTCTGCGAATGGTCATGTGCGAGACACCGAGTAATTTAGCCAGATCGCCGATCGCTGCGTGTGCATAACGGTGAAGATGACTGTAGATAAAAACGCGGCGCTCGTCGGGCAACATTTCAGTATCCTTAGGGGGCTGGAGGCGTAGTGTTGACGCTGAAGCGTGTTTTCAGTTCATTGACCTGTTCATCATTCAGCATGTTCATTCCGTGGGGCCTGATCATAAACCAGATCCGTGCGGTATCTTCCAACTCTTCGGCATTGAATGTCGCCTCGCGCAGCGTGGTGCCCCCAATAACAGGACCGTGATTCGCCAGCAGCATCGCATTATGATCCGGGGCCAGTTTCGCCACTTCATCCGCCAGATCCGGATGCCCGGGGCGTAAATAGCGGATCAGTGGCAATTTACCTGTGCGCATAACGAAATAGGGCGTAATAGGCGGCAGGCAGTCATCCGGATCCAGATTTGGCAAACACGACAATGCCGTCAGAGAGGTAGAGTGAAGATGCACAATACCACCAATATCGGCGCGCTGGCGATAGAAAGCCAAATGCATCAATGACTCTTTCGACGGTTTTTCTCCTGAGAGCCACTGACCCTGCGCATCAAGTTTGCTGAGGGTTGAAGGATCGAGAGAGCCAAAACTGGAGTTGGTAGGTGTCACCAGAAACCCTCCCTCCGGCAGGCGCGTACTCATATTTCCTGCGCCACCGCTGCTATAGCCGCGCATAAACATTGAACTGGCCAACGTGACCATCTGCTCCCGCAGTTGTAACTCATTCATTAAAAAGCTCCTGAGCTTTGATAAAAAAGCGCTCGTCACCAAAATTACCTGATTTAAGCGCTAACCACATATTGCGCGAGACATCCTTTACCCACGGAACACCGGGAGCAATGGACTGGCCGATGGCAAACCCGTTTACGCCGAGGTGCTGAACTAACAGGCTGGAAGTTTCGCCGCCTGCAACAATGATTTTATTCACCCCGTGATGCGTTAGTTGCCTGGCAAGCGCAGCAATAAGCGACTCGATAGCGATGCCGGCAGCTTCTGCGCCATAGCGTTGTTGTATCACTTTCACCTCGTCGGCGGGACGCGTGGCATACACCATCGGCGCCAATGAGTCCGACTGGGATAAATACCAGCTGACCAGTTCATCCAGGTAGGCTGTTTTATCGTGTAACGCGCGTTCAACATTAATAGACAACGAAGGCGCGTACTGGCGATAGAAAGCAACCTGACGGTTGGTCATTGTTGAACTACTGCCCGCCAGCACCAGGCATTTTCCTTCAGTACCGGGAGTACAGATATCCGTGACGTTACGCGTTTCAGGCGCGAGGAAGGCCAGTGCGCCCGCCAGCCCTGAACCGCCAGTGAGTAAGAGGTTTTCCGGGATTGCCGCCGCAAGCACTTTCAGATCTTCATCGGTCATGGCATCCAGAACCGCGTAGCGTTTGTTTTGCTGTTGCAGAGCATTAAGTTGATGGGTTACCGCCTGACGGCCAGTCCGCACGTGATCCAGTGATACCAGGCCACACTGGCCTGATGCCTGTTGTTCCATTACGCGCAGCAGATTTGCATCGGTCATGGGGGTGAGCGGATGGTTTTGCATCCCGGACTCATTGAGTAGCTGACCGTTCACAAAAAGATGACCATGAACAACGGTTCTGCCATTCACCGGCAGTGCAGGGCATAACACTGCCATTGGCGATTGTGTGAGTTCCAGGAGCAGGTCCGTGACCGGGCCAATATTGCCTGCCGGACCAGAATCAAATGTTGAGCAATACTTAAAATAGATGCGCTGACAGCCCTGAGACTGGAGCCATTCGCAGGCTTCGCGAGTCAGACGTTTTGCCTCATTAACCGGACAAGAGCGGCTTTTCAACGAAATAACTACTGCATCGGCATGGGTGATATCAATGCTCCTGTCGGTAATACCATTGAGTTGTATGACCTGCCAGCCTGAAAGTGCAATAAAGCTGGCGATATCGGTCGCTCCTGTAAAGTCGTCTGCAATGATGCCCAGGCGTATGCTCATACTTTTTATTCCAGCGCTACGTTGTGATGATGTGCATTATTGTGAAGGGTATACTTTCACATTAAGATGATGAATATCACAAAAAAACGCATACATTTAAGGTTGTATTAATTAATAAGTTATTGATTTTAAATCAATAATTACGTTTTTGCGTCTTAACAACGCTCTGTGAAATTCTGTGAATGTTGTGATTTTATGTGTGGAACGAACTTGAGAAGCGCGGCGATATTGATTGCGTGCGTTGCAGCAGGGGAATTTATTACCGGGACGTGATAAACAAAACGGCAGATTGGGCGGGCAAAAAAAAGCCCCGCGCAGGCGGGGCAAACGAATCACAGGCTGTGCTGATTATAATAAGGCACACCCAGTGCGTCGGATTTGTCACTTCCTGTACCCATATGATTAAAATCAAAAGGAGACTGGTCAGACGCTGAAGGGATGATTAACGTCGCGCGGGCGCTACCATCAGCAGGGTGACGAGGTTGCTCCGCAAAGCTCTGACCGGCGGTCAGCATCGCTAATGCAAAAGTAGCGGAGACGAGCAGTTTCATGATTTCCTCGATACGTCTTAAAACAGGCGATTAGTGATTACAGTGATTTAACGGTTGTAGATAGCGTGCTTCGCCCGGCATATCCATGATCCGGTACTTGTGCGGCGGCACGTCGAAGTAGTTCTTGAACGTTCGGGTCAGCGTTTGCTGCGATTCAAACCCGTAACGCTCAGCCAGATACAGGATCGGCTCGTTACTTTGCTTCAGCTTCCTGGCGATTTCCGTCAGCTTACGGGTGCGAATGTACTGGCCCAGCGAGTGTCCGGTTTCTTTTTTAAACATTCTTTGCAGGTGCCATTTTGAGTAGCCTGAACGTTCGGACACTTTCTCCAGTGACAGCGGTGTCTCCAGATTGTCTTCGATCCAGTCCAAAATGCTATGAATGGTAATGGCGTCAGTATTACGTCTGGACATCGTCTTACCTCTTATGTTTACGGCAGGACTTTCTTGAGCAGGTATTCAAGAGTAGCCACTTCGTCCGCCGATAAGTTTTTTGTTAGTTCCTGATGCAGATCTTGCCCAACAAGCTGATGACACTGCTCACAAATGGTGGTGCCTTCCGGCGTCAGTCGTACCAGCACGCCGCGTTTGTCATTGGGATTCGGCAAGCGCTCAACCCAGCCTTTACAGACCAGTCTGTCGAGCATACGAGTCAGGGCGCCCAGATCGACCGACAGCACTTTTTTTAGCTCGACAGGGGTGACGCACACTTCGCAGCGAATAGAGCAAAGCACTTTGAACTGTGTGGCCGTAATGTCCTGCGGCGAAAGATAATCGTTGAGCAAGCGGTCTTTTTTTTGGTTAACCATGTGGATCAAACGTCCCAGCGGAATGATTTCGTTAAACAGATCCCCTGAACTTTTCACAATGGTTGCCCCGGCAAGTATATTAGTTGCGGAGGATATTATTGCCCAGGCAAACATAAGTCAACTGAATGAATAAGCTGATGCCACGATTTGCTAAAAAGTCGTTTAAGTCCGCGTCCGCCATGGGGTTGTAGTGCAACGAGAGGATATGTTGTCGATGCGAGAAGAGTAAAAAATAAACGGTATTATTTGCTGTGATGATGATTTGGGGCCAGTTAACGGCCCCATTCAATACGCCATTATTGCGTTTGTTCTTCCAGTGAAACCGGCCAGCGGCGGAAAATAATAACCGCCCAGATCAGCGCGGCCAGTGCCGGCACCGCACCGACATAGCCGATGGCCGCCATCGAAAAATGGCTGCTTACCTGGCTGCCCACCAGCGCACCGGCACCGATACCAATATTAAAAATGCCTGAGAACAGCGACATGGCGACATCGGTAGCATCCGGAGCCAGCGCCAGTACCTTCACCTGCATTCCCAGCCCGATGATCATAATTGCCACGCCCCAGAACACGCTCAGGATAGCCAGATGGTTTTCATTTTGTGCGGAGGGAACCAGTAATAGCAGGCAAATAAACAACAGGCCAATAGCACCTGAAATCAGGGTTGAGGCGTGCAGGTTGCCCAGCTTGCCGAAAAGCAGGCTACCGAGAATGCCGGAACCACCGAGGATCAGCAGCAGCACCGTCGCAAAATTACCACTCAGGCCGGCGACCGTTTGCACAAAAGGCTCAATGTAGCTGTACGCCGTATAGTGTGCTGTCACGACCACCACCGTTAAAAGATAGATGCTCATCAGCGCCGGGCGACGGAACAGCAGCGGCAGGCTTTTAAGAGAACCTGAATGCTCGCTAGGTAGTTTCGGCAGCAGTTTAATCAGGCACAGCAGAGTAATCAGTGCGCCGGTACCGATGGCAAAGAAAGTGGTACGCCAGCCAAAGTACTGGCCTACTATGCGGCCAATCGGAATACCCAACACCATTGCCAGCGCGGTCCCGGTAGCAATCAGACTCAATGCCTGCGCCCGCTTCCCTGGCGGGGCGAGGCGAATGGCAAGCGAGGCGGTAATCGACCAGAATACCGCGTGTGCAAACGCAATGCCGATACGACTAATAATCAGGGTGGTGAAGTTCCAGGCAAGAAAAGACAAAACATGGCTGGCGATGAACAGGACGAACAAGCCAATAAGCAATTTACGTCGCTCCATCTGGCTGGTCAGCAGCATAAACGGCAGTGACATCAGGGCAACCACCCAGGCGTAGATCGTCAGCATAATACCGACCTGCGCGGTTTCCATGCCGAAGCTCTGCGCAATATCGGACAGCAAACCCACCGGTACGAATTCAGTGGTATTAAAGATGAACGCTGCAATGGCAAGCGTAACCACCCGCAGCCACGCGACTTTGCGTGAAACAGTATTCGTTGTCATAGAGATAATCTGGGTTGGTTGTACAGAAGAAGAGGAGATGATCTTAAAACTATCGCTGGCGCAAATACAACCATTTTGTGACCCAGATCTCAATTTAACCGGTCGAAAATTAAAGATTCGTTATAGTTTGTATTAACGCTGGCGTAACCCATGGACGTCATGTCAGCGTAGTAGCGAGATAACAACAAGAGGAAAGATCATGCGGTTAATTGATTATTATATGGTCGATGCGTTCAGTGAACGCACTTTCGGCGGTAATGCCGCCGCCGTCTGCCCGCTGACAGACTGGTTGCCGGATGAGATCATGCTTAACATGGCGCGGCAACATAATCAGTCTGAGACCGCGTTTTTCGTTCCACATAATGACGGATTTTCCCTGCGCTGGTTCACTACCCGTAACGAAGTCAATTTATGCGGCCATGCTACGCTTGCGGCGGCACATGTAATTTTCAATCATCGGGGCTATACCCGACCAGCCATTATTTTTGATACTGCCTCTGGCAAGCTGACGGTCAGTCGTAATGATGACTGGCTGACTCTGGATTTTCCGGTGGATCGTACCGAACCGCAAACACCGCCAGCTGCCTTGCTGCGCGCGTTAGGTATTGCGTCATATCAGGCGGCGCATAAAGGCCGGGCATGGCTGATTGAACTGGCAGATCGCCAGCAGGTTGAAGCGGTTAAGCCTGATATCGCCGCAATGGTGCCGGGCGAGCATAAAGTCACCATCACCGCGCCAGGCGGGGAGGGATATGATTTTGTCAGCCGCTTTTTCTCACCAGGCGAAGCGGTATGGGAAGATCCGGTGACCGGTTCGGCCCATACGATGTTGATCCCTTACTGGGCGCAAAAGTTGGGTAAAAACCGCATGTTTGCCCGTCAGGTGTCAGCCCGTGGTGGAGATATTCGCTGCGAGTTGAAAGGCGACCGGGTATTGATGAGCGGGCAGGCGAAAACCTATATCGTGGGCAAGTTGATGCTCGATTAAAAAAGCGGCCCGGCAGCGACGCCGGGCTATAATGACTAATGTTGTTGAACGGTTGCTAAATCAGCTGTTTTTGGAGCATCTACAACAATTGGCTCGACCTTACCCATTAAGAAGAGATAGTTCAGGATCCCCACTACCACCAGTACGGCTGAGAACACCAATGCCCAGGTAAACGATCCCGTTGCCGCCACGATGGCACCGGTAATAATCGGTCCTACTGCACCGCCCATGTTTGACACGGTATTTTGTAAACCTGCCACGATGGAAACACTGTTTTTGGGCGCAACATCACCCGGTAAGGCCCAGACCTGAGAAGCGGCTACGGTCGTTCCTGATTTTGCCACGCAGAGCAAAAATACCGTCATAAATACCGAGTCGGTGAAAGGGGCAAATCCAATACATAGCGCCATCACTAAACCGAGCGTCAAAAACAATTTACGTGTGGCGGTCAGCGAGAGGAGTCGTTTATGAACAATACGGTCGGATGCCCAACCCGCCAGAACTTCAATTACCATGCCACATAACAACGGCAGGGCGGCGACCATCCCCATTTTTATGAAATCCATTCCCTTATCTTTAACCAGGTAAGTGGGTAGCCAGGTAATAAAAAAGTATGAAGTATAGTTAATGGTGAAGAAACCAATACACATTGCCCAAATATTCCGATAACGCAATAATTTGTACCAGCGCATAGGTAATACTGATTTATCACCATGCTTCTGGCGTTGCCCACCACGAATATGGTTAATTTCAGCCTGACTGATTTTTTTATGATCTTCAGGATTTTCCGCATAAATAAAATACCATGCAATAACCCACAGGAGCCCGACGCTACCGATGATTAAAAAAGTGAGTCGCCAGTCAAACTGATAGATCATCCAGACGATCAGTGGCATAGCAATAGCACCGCCAAACTTAGAGGCGCTATCGAACAGACCAGAAACGGTTGCGCGCTCCCTGTCCGGGAACCAGCGTGCAGCGATACCCGCATTACTGGGATAGGCAGCGGCTTCACCCACGCCCAGCGCAAGACGCAGCGCCAGCAGTGATTTAAACCCGGTCGCCAGACCCATCATTGATGTCGCGATAGACCACCAGGCTACCGCCAGCCCAAGCCCTTTTTTCTGCCCAAAGCGATCGGCAAACCACCCGGCAGGGATTTGCAATAATGAATAAGACCAGAAGAACGCAGCCATAATAAACCCCATCATTTCGGGGTCCAGAGACAGTTCATCTATAAGATGTGGGGCAGCGGCAGATAATACCGTACGGTCGATATAATTGATGGCAATAGCAAGCCACATTAACCCGGCGATCCACCAGCGAATACGTGTTTTATCAGTTATATTATTCATATATCTGGCTCATAAGTAGAGGTTCGTTGTTGTAGGGCAGTAATAAAAGAGGTCCGCCATTATTTTATAGTGAGTTCATGATATTAACGGGTCGCTGCTTGTGAATGATGCAGCTAATAATATTATTGACGCAGAGCTCACTAATGTTACTTATCGCTCCGTCGGTATAACCCGCAATATGGGCTGTGGGCAAAAAATTAGCCAGGGAAAATAACGGATGGTTCTCGCAGGGCTCCTGCATAAAAACATCACATGCCGCACCCGCGATAACATGGGTGGTGAGCGCCTGATAAAGCGCCTCTTCATTGACAACGCCGCCCCGCGATACATTGATTAAAAAGGCGCTCTTCTTCAGACTTTGTAACCGGGCCATATCGAATAAATCTTTGGTCTCTGCGGTTAACGGGGTATGTAGCGTTATGAAATCGCTGGCCTCGCAAAGGGTATCCAGCGACACATATTCAATATTATTTTCCTGCGCGAATTCGGTATCCTGCCAGGCGTCACACGCCAGAATGCGCATGTTAAACCCGCGCGCACGCAAAGCGACTTGTTTACCAATGTTGCCTAATCCAACGATGCCAATCGTCTTACCATAGACATCGGTGGCAAAAATCCGAGGCCAGTGGCCCGCACGAGTTTCCTGTACCGCCTGAGTCAGTTGTCTGGCGCAACCCAGTACCAGTGAAAACGCAAAATCAGCGACGGCATGTTTATTGGCATTCGGTACGTTAGTCACATAGATGCCGCGCTTGTGTGTGGCGTCAAGATCGATATTGTCCACGCCAACGCCGTGCTTACATACGATTTTGAGCTGGGGAGCAAATGCAAGCATGGCATCATTGATTTCTGTAAATGCCACTATCATGGCAACGGCATCGGCCAGATGTGGCTGAAGCATACTCAACGTGGCATCGGCAGGTAAGCAAATTAGCTCCAGATCGGCATCCTGCAAGGTGGCCAGCGGACGTGCGTCATATTTAGCGAATGAAGGTGAAGTACAAATAACTTTCATAATTCGATCCTCTGGTTATAGCGGCCGGATATGCCGCTACAGGGTTTAATTACTACAGCCAGCGATGAACAATTTGCTTAATCTGCTCAAGTTGAGTGGTGCTAAAATGCACCGCATAGCGACTATTGCCTACATCATGTCCCATAAGCTGTAGCGCTTTTTTCACCGCAGCGGGCGAAAAAGCCACTTTATACAGTTCGGTGCGTAGCCCCGTAACGCTTTCCTGTGCCTGATGTGAACCAGCAACATCGCCCGCTTTAAAACGTGACCAGATAGCATTAATTTCGCCTGGCGCGACGTTTGCCAGCCCGGAAATACAGGCAGAACAGCCGTCAACGAATCCCTGATGTATTAATGAGTCCGGTCCATTCAACACATCAAAACCATCAATATCTTTTACCGCATCCAGAAAGTTGCTCAGGCTTTCATAACTGCCCGCGCTGTCCTTAATACCAATAATATTGGGATGGCTGGCGAGAGTGCGCACCGTTTGTGGCTCAAGGGTGTTTCCGGTACGTGCCGGGATGTTATATAAAAAGATCGGGACGCTGAGGGCATCAGCCACGTCGGTGTAGTGAGCGATCAACTCGTCCTGTTTTAACGGCACGAACCAGGGAGTGATCACCGAGACGGCATCCACGCCCAGTTTTGCAATCTGTTTACCCAGGCGAATGGTCTCACGAGTAGAGATTTCACCAATATGGGCAACCACGCTGGCGCGGCCTGCAACCTCATCAACACAGGTTTCGGCAACGGTCACTTTTTCTCGCTCATTGAGAACAAAAAACTCACCGTTGGTGCCGCCGCAGAAAATGCCATTCCCGGCATCAAGCTGCCTGTTTACCTGCTGACGTAGCGCCGGGGGATTCACTGCACCATCACCATCAAAGGGGGTGACAATAGCGGTCAAAACACCTTCAATTTTCTTATTCATTATTCTCTCCTCAAGGTTAAGTCGCGGGAAACAGACGTTGATAAATGGCCTGGACCTCCGCATGGGTAACTGAACAGGGGGCGTTATTCATCAGACGTTTGACATTAAGCGCGGCGTCACTCAGCGCCGGAATGTCGTTACGGGGGACCCCCAGGGCTTCGAGATTGTCTGGCAGACCGAGGCGTTTCACGAGCGCGGCCAGATAGTCCACCAGTGCAAAAGATTTTTCTTCCGCAGAGAGCGTCCGGTCAGCGCGGGGGAGTAAATCCCAGACCTGTGCAAATTTATCGACTGCATACGCACGAACCACGCTCATGCAGGGTGCGAGCAGGATCGCATTCGCCACCCCGTGCGGCAGGTGGTATTTACCCCCCAGCGGATAGGAATGCGCATGGACCAGGTGCGTACCCGCATGGGTAATTGAGACGCCGCCGTAATAGGAGGCCCACAGCATTTCCAGTTTCGCCGTCAGGTTGCCCGGCTCATTAACGGACGTTTCCAGATAGCGCAGGAGTTTAGCCAGACCGGTAAGTGCCGCATTATCACTCACCGGATTCGCCACGGTAGCCGTGAAGCATTCAAGCAAATGACATAACGCATCAATGCCGGTAGAAGCGGCGATATGCGAAGGCATGCTGGTCGTCAACTCCGGGATGAGCGCCACATAATCCGGCAGCAGAACCGGAGAGATGATCCCGACCTTCGTGTCCTGTTCAGGGATCGCCAGAATCGCATTCGGCGTGGCTTCTGAGCCGGTCCCCGCCGTTGTTGGGATGAGCAGAGAGCATATGCGCTGTTGTGGCTTCTCCCCAGCAAGTAGCGCTTCAATAGTGTGTTCATCAGGGTGGCAAAGCACCGAAAACAGTTTGGCTACATCCAGAACGCTGCCGCCGCCAATCCCCACCACAATATCGATGTGCTTATTTTCAAGTGAGGCAAGAAGGGCAATAACATCATGCTGGCTGGGCTCCGCAGGAACGTTGTCAATGACCTGCACCTGGCGATGCTTTTCATGCAGGAGGGCGTTAATGCGTTGGGCTGCCTCCAGCCTGACAATGTTGCTATCGGTGATCAGCAAAACCCTCTGTTTTCCTTCCAGCAACGGTTCAAGCGCGTTAAATGCGCCTGCACCGCTGATTAATGTACTGTTAATGGTAAGCAAAGCTTTTCTCCTGTTTTGATGCGGGTGATTGAAGTCAATCACTTTGTTTCATCACAGCGACGACGTGCCGAAGATTTTAGCGTCACAGGCAAATTAAATAAATTGATCTTGCTCACATTTAATCAAATGTGATTGAATATAATCATAACGAGCATAAATAAGAGTAAGGGGAGCTGATGCGTTCTTTCACGACCAACGTTCTGGTGCTGGCGGATGACTTTACAGGGGCTAATGATGCGGGGGTCAGTCTGGCAGAGGCGGGGGCAACGGTAGAGGTGGTCTTCGCCGCTCCTGACGCCACCGACGCGCAGGTACTTATCGTTAATAGCGATAGCAGGGCATTAGCGCCTGACGAGGCCGCACGCCGGATCACCTCGCTGCTTCACCGCGTGCTGAATACGTTTCACGCGGACTGGAATGTCAAAAAGATTGACTCCACCCTGCGTGGCAATATCGGGGCAGAGATTGATGCCATGATGAACGCCATCGGTACATCTCTGGCGATCCTGACACCTGCTTATCCTGCTGCCGGTCGTATTACCCGACGCGGGCAGTGCCTGGTCAGCGGTGTCCCCGTCGCAGAAACCGAGTTTGCCACCGATCCGAAAACGCCGGTGGTAACCTCAGACCTTACCGCTCTGGTGCATTTACAGAGCGAAATAACGTGCACGCTGCTGACGGCCAGCGATCTTACCGACTGGCTCGCCAGTCACACCGTAGCAGCACATTCGCGTCATTTGCTGGTGGTGGATGCGGAAACCGACAGTGACCTCGATGCTATTGTCCGTGCGGTCAGCGGCTACAGGTTACGCCCTTTGTTGATCGGCTCGGGAGGGTTATGCGATGCGCTGGTTCGTAACCTGCGTACACCCGTAACAGGCAATTTGCTGGCCGTCGTCGGTTCAATGAGCGAAATCGCGCAAAAACAGATTGCACGGCTGGCGGATCATCCGGGAATGGTGCGACTGGTGATCACCCCTCAGGATGCGATACGGGGCGATATCCATGACGTCGCACGGCAGGCCATCGCGGCATTACAGAACAATCATCACTGCATTATTCAAACCAGCGTTGATGCTGATTCACGAGAATACGTCGGCGTGTTATGTGCCGATCTCAATATGACCCGTGCCGAACTGGGGGCGCGAATCTGTACCTTTCTGGGGACGCTGACCCGGGAGATCACTCAAGGTCAGGTCCCTGGCGGTCTCTATCTTTCCGGCGGCGATGTCGCTATCGCGGTGGCGCGAGCACACGGTGCGACGGGCTTTCGCATTCAGGGGCGTCTGGCGGGGTGTGTGCCCTGGGGACAATTTACCGGTTGTGATCTGCCCTGTCGGGTGATGACCAAGGCGGGAGGTTTTGGTGATGAAACCACGCTACTGAACATTTTGCATTTTATTGAGGAGAAACTGAGTGACTAACATTATTGCGGTAACGATGGGTGACCCGGCGGGTATTGGACCAGAAATTATTATTAAATCTTTAACGGAAGGCGAGCTGTCTGGCGCACCGGTGGTGGTGATTGGCTGCGCGCAACTTCTGCGACGTATTCTGGCGATGAATATCACCGGCAGCGCCGAATTACGGATCATCAGCCAGGTCTCTCAGGCCCGTTTTGCGCCAAGGGTCATCAACGTGCTGGATGAACAGCTGGCCGATCCCGACGGGTTACAGCCAGGCCGGGTTCAGGTACAGGCAGGGGATCTGGCGTATCGCTGCGTAAAACGTGCCACCGCGCTGGCCCTAGGGGGTGAAGTGAGCGCCATTGCCACTGCCCCCCTGAATAAAGAGGCATTACATCTCGCCGGGCATCACTATCCAGGGCATACCGAACTGCTGGCTCATCTCACCAATAGTAAAGATTATGCGATGGTGCTCTATACCGACACACTCAAAGTGATCCATATCACGACGCATATCTCGCTACGTAAGTTCCTGGATACGCTCAGCCAGGAGCGCGTGAAGACTGTAATCAATGTGGCCGATAAATTTCTTCGGCGCGTAGGGTTCACCCAGCCGCGTATTGCGGTGGCTGGCGTCAATCCCCATGCCGGAGAAAATGGTCTGTTTGGCGATGAAGAGGTCCGTATTCTGACGCCCGCCATTGAAAGCATCAAAGCGCAGGGGATAAACGTTACCGGCCCGTGCCCGCCGGATACAGTCTTTATGCAATGCAATGAAGGAATGTACGATATGGTCGTGGCGATGTATCACGATCAGGGGCATATCCCCTTAAAATTACTAGGCTTTTATGATGGCGTGAATATCACTGCCGGACTGCCGTTTATTCGAACGTCGGCAGACCACGGTACGGCATTCGATATTGCCTGGACAGGTAAAGCCAAGTCTGAGAGCATGGCGATCTCAATCCAGTTAGCCATGAAAATCGCCAGGGAATAACATGAAGGGATATAATCGGTTAGAGCAAATTATGGACTACCTGAAAGGCCATAATCTGGTCACGGTCGATCAGCTGGTGGCGGCGACCTCCGCGTCTCCGGCTACCATTCGTCGCGATCTGATTAAACTCGATCAGGAAGGCGTTATCAGCCGCACGCACGGCGGCGTGACGCTTAACCGATTTATCCCTGCACAGCCGACCACGCTTGAAAAATCCCAGCGAAATCTCGCTGAAAAACATTCTATCGCCAGTACGGCTGCGGCGTTTATCAGGGCGGGAGATTCCGTAGTGCTGGATGCCGGAACCACGATGATTGAACTGGCACGTCAAATCACCCATTTACCGTTACGGGTAATCACCAGCGATCTGCACATCGCCCTTTTTCTGTCTGAATTTAAACAAATTGAAGTGACGATTATCGGCGGGCGTATTGATGATACCAGCCAGTCCTGCATTGGCGACCATGGGCGTAAACTACTGCAAAATATCTGGCCGGACGTTGCCTTTGTCAGTTGTAACGGCTGGGATCTGGAGAAAGGCGTGACCTCGCCCACGGAAGAGAAGGCGGCGCTCAAACGCGATCTCATTGCCAATGCCCGGCGAAAAGTGCTGCTGGCGGACAGCTCGAAATATGGCGCGTGGTCGTTGTTTAACATCGCGCACCTGGATTCTCTGACCGATATCGTGACCGATCAACACCTTGATGAGATGGCGCGCAGGCAGTTAGCCGGGATTGCCCCCCGGCTTACGATTGCAGAATAACCCGATGATTTTCACGGCAGGCGGGCGATATTCGCTTTAATCACGCTGGCCGAGTGGCGGAATTTTTCCAGCTCATCGTCGGCAAGATGTAACTCAATAATCTGCTGTACGCCGTTTTGCGCCAGCACAGCCGGCACGCCAATCGCGACATCGCTTACCCCATACTCGCCGTCCAGAATGCAGGATATCGCCAGCGCACGATGGCTACCGGTAAAGATATTGCGACAAATTTCAGCAATGGTCCCGGCGATGCCGTATTCCGTACAGCCTTTACCGGCATAAATTTCGAAACCCAGTTTACGGACTTTCTCTGCCAGTATCCTCCGGTCGAGCGTTTTGCCGGTATGCCGCTGATAAACGTCGCTAATCGGTGAACCATACACGGAAGAGTGTGACCAGACCGGGAACTGAGTATCGCCATGCTCACCGAGAATAAAGGCATCAATACTCTGTGCGCCAATATCGAGGTGCTGTGCCAGCGTACGGCGTAAGCGGGTGGTATCCAGCCAGACGCCGGTCCCGATCACCTGACTTCTCGGCAGGCCGGAAAGTTTCCAAACCTGCCAGGTAATGATATCGCAGGGATTGGTGGCGATAAGAAAGATACCGTTAAAGCCGCCTGCCATCATTTGCGGGACGATACTTTTCACAATTTTTGCCGTATTAGTCAGCTCATCGAGACGCGTCTGTCCTGGTTTCAGTGCGCCGCCAGAGACGGTAATGACGGCGATATCGACATCCGCACAATCGCTGGCGTCGCGCGTGGAAATGGTCATCATGCCAGGCATATAAGCGGCTGCATCGCTGAGATCCTGGACATGGCCTTCGACCAGCGCCTTATTCAGATCGACTAAAATCAGCTCTTCACAAATTGACTGATTCAACAGGGCATAGGCGGCAGAGGCGCCGACATTGCCCGATCCAATAATCATCACTTTACGTGCTTTGGTGTTCATGGTTAATCCGTTTAACGTGAGAACAAAAAAGTAACCTACTGCCGGAACCGGCATCAACGCAACATTCTGCGTTATCTATATGATAATCCTATGGCTACACTTCTGGTAACGTCTCTTTTACCATCTCAATAAAGGCCTCCAGTGAACGCGTCATTCCGCCGCGACGCCATACCAGCCAGGTGGTCAGCCAGCGCCAGTTTTCCGCCAGCGGCCAGGCGGCTACCTGATGGCTACCTGGCATGGTCTCCAGCATTGAACGCGGGATCAACGCCAGGCCCGCGCCGGCGATCACGCAGGCCAGCATTCCGTGATAGGACTCCATCTCATGGATCCTGCCCGGCGTGGCCTGGTCGGCGTGAAACCAGTTCTCAAAATGACGCCGGTACGAACAGTTAGCGCGGAAGGCATAAATATTGACGCCATTAACGTCCCTGGCACGCGCGATGGGGGCGTGACCGTCGGGGGCGACAATCATCATCTCTTCCTGATAAACCGGCATCCCCTCCAGCGCCGGGTGGACAACAGGCCCATCCACAAACGCCGCGCTCAGTGTGCCAGCCAGTACGCCATCAAGCATGGTTCCTGAGGGACCGGTCGCCAGATCAAACTGGATTTTCGGGTAACGTTGAGTGTACTGCGCAAGCGTGGCCGGAATGCGCACGGCGGCGGTGCTCTCCAGCGAACCCAGCGAGAACAGACCCTGCGGCTCCTCACCGGCGATCACCCGGCGAGCCTCGTCCACCAGAGCGAGAATTTGCTGGCTGTAGCGCAAAAAACTGTGCCCGGCGGGCGAAAGACGTAAACGCTGATTCTCACGGATAAACAGCTCGACGCCGAGATCGGCTTCCAGTTGGCGAATACGGGTTGTCAGGTTTGACGGCACACGATGCACCTGCTGCGCCGCCTGAGTAATGCTGCCCGTACGGGCGACCGCATTAAACATTTCAAGCTGGGTTAAATCCATGGCTTTCTCATTTCGTGAATGGAATGGTCAGTATTATTCATTTTCCAGAAAGGAGTGAGTGTAGCAGAATAGTATCCTGCAAAGACATTCACGAAGAGAGAACCGCATGACGTCATCTGTAAATGAAGCCGTTTGTGTTAATCCGGCTAACGGCCACACCATCACTTCTCTGCCGTGGGCAACACGCGAGCAGGTAGAGAAGGCCATTGAGCAAGCCTCGCAAGGCTACCGCCAGTGGCGCGCCTATACCGTCAATGAACGGGCGGCAAAACTGCGCGAGCTGGGCGCTGCTCTGCGTGGACGAGGCGAAGAGATGGCGCAATCGATCTGCCGTGAAATGGGCAAACCGATTGTGCAGGCACGCGCCGAGGTGAACAAATCGGCCGATTTGTGTGACTGGTACGCTGAGCATGGTCCGGCGATGCTGGGCACTGAATCAACGCAGGTTGCTGGCGGTCAGGCGGTCATCGAATACCGCCCACTGGGGCCGGTACTGGCGGTCATGCCGTGGAACTTCCCTCTCTGGCAGGTGTTGCGTGGGGCGGTGCCGATCCTGCTGGCGGGCAACAGCTATCTGTTAAAACACGCCCCTAATGTGCCGGGCTGCGCTGCGCTCATCCAACAAGTCTTTGATGAGGCGGGCATCGCGCCGGGCGTGTTTGGCTGGATCAATGCAACCAATGACGGCGTGACGCAGGCAATTAACGATCCGCGTATTGCCGCCGTCACCGTCACCGGCAGCGTGCGCGCAGGCAGAGCGATTGGCGCTCAGGCAGGGGCGGCACTGAAAAAATGCGTGCTCGAACTCGGCGGCTCGGACCCGTTTATTGTCCTCAATGATGCCGATCTGGATCTGGCGGTGCGTGCCGCGGTTGCCGGGCGCTATCAGAATACCGGGCAGGTCTGTGCGGCTGCCAAGCGTTTTATCATTGAAGCGGGCATTGCCCATGAATTTAGCGACCGCTTTGTGGCGGCTGTGAAGCAACTTAAAATGGGCGATCCCACGCTGGAGCACACCGATCTCGGCCCGATGGCGCGTTTTGATCTGCGCGATGAACTACATCAGCAGGTGCTGAAGACGCTGGAGCAGGGCGCAACCTTATTACTGGGCGGCGAAAAAGTGGCGGGCGAAGGTAACTATTACCCGGCAACGGTTCTGGGTAACGTTACCTCTGACATGACTGCATTTCGTGAAGAGCTGTTCGGCCCGGTGGCTGCCATCACCGTCGCTCGCGATGCAGAACACGCGCTGGTGCTGGCCAACGATAGCGAGTTTGGTCTCTCCGCTACCGTTATGACGGGCAGTGAAGAAAAAGCGCACTATTTTGCTGAGCGTCTGGAGTGCGGCGGCGTGTTTATTAATGGCTTTAGTGCCAGTGATGCGCGGGTGGCCTTCGGCGGCGTGAAGAAAAGCGGCTTCGGCCGTGAACTGTCGCATTTCGGTTTGCGGGAATTCTGTAACATTCAGACCGTGTGGAAAGATCGCCGCTAGTTCTGTCACACTGCTGTCATGGCATTGTCATTTTCATCTTCTACACTCGCGCGTAACTTGTTGTTATAGATGAAAATTATGAACTTAACTCAAATTCTCCACCGCCATACACAGCGTGTCATACCCCGTCAGTTTGGTTTACTGGCGGGTATTCTTTGTATCATCGGCCTTTTTTCCGCGCTGCAAATCTCGTCCTCGCTGTTATTGTCACATTCGCTGCAGAACGCGCGGCAGAATGAACAGCGCAATCAGCAAACGCATTTGCAGCAGGTCAAAGTCGATGAAGCCCGGGTGGCCTTATTGACGGCCAGCGACTTGCTGAACCGGGCTGGCGTCTGGTTTATGCAGGATCGCGATACTGGCTCGGTAGGGAGCTGGAACGGCTTGCTTGACGATGCGCAGCGCGCGCTGGCGCACTCACAAAAAGCCTGGCAATCATGGCTGGCACTCAACCCTCCCGGTGATGACGATCTCATCAATAGTTACCAGCTATTTTATAGCGCCATTAAAGAGCAGGCCGATGCGCTGGGGAAAACCCAGTCTATTGATGCCTTTTTTGCCGTACCGGTACAGGCATTTCAGGCTGATTTTAATGATAACTATGCCCGCTTTCAGCAGGCCAGCGAGCAGCGCGCCGGGGAGGGCCGTCAGGCGTTAATGACCAGTCTGGCGTCATTGCAAACGCTCTTTTTGCTCGCTCCGGCCTTACTGTTGATTATTGCGGTGGCGGTCTGGACCGGGATGTCACGCTGGGTAATTGTGCCGCTGCGACGACTGATTGCTCATATTAATCGTCTGGCGGCGGGCGATCTCTCCGCACCGCTGCCTCCGGTATGTCGATTTAACCGGGAGATTAGCCAGCTCAGCCAGAGTATTGGCGAGATGCAAACAGGGCTTCAGCAACTGGTGATACAGGTAAATGATGCCACTGCCTCAATGGTGGGCAATATTCACCGTCTGGCAGAAGGAAATCAGACGCTTTATCAGCAGTCGGTGAAACAGACGCGTGAACTGGATGACGTCACCACCCATATTGCCACGCTTGAATCACATGTAGAGGGCAATACCGGTTATGCACAGCAGGCAAGCCAGCGAGCAGATGAGGCACGTCAGGTCGCGGCGGGCGGTGACCGGATGATGGAAACGGTTAATCAGTCGATGCGGGAAATCGTCGAGCGATCCGCCGAGATGCGTGGCATTGTCGCGATGATCGATAATGTTGCCTTCCAGACCAATATTCTGGCGCTCAATGCGGCCATTGAAGCGGCACACGCCGGCGAGCAGGGTCGCGGCTTCGCTGTTGTAGCAAAAGAGGTTGGCCTGCTGGCGCGTAAAAGCAGTCATTCCACGCAGACCATTCAGCAACTTATTAATCATTCTCTTCAGGGAATTGAAGATGGATCAAAAGCGGTGACCCGGCTCGAAGATAATCTTCAGCAGGTCACGGGACTGGTCGGTAAACTCAGTAGTCTGCTGAGCGATATCTCGGATGCCACGCTGAGCCAGGGAGAGAGTATTCATCAGATGACCCGTCAGTTACATGCCCTTAACCTCGTCGCGCGACAGACCGGCGATCTGGTCACTCACGCCTCGCAGGCTTCTCAACAATTACAGGATGACTCACAGCAGCTTACGCTGGCGGTAACGCGTTTTCGGCTTCCTGCCTGACCTGTTATACTCGCAGGCCGAAAATGGCCTGTGACAAGGAGCAACAGGTGGCAAAGGTCATCACAACGACGTTACTTGAATCCATTCTGGCCGACGTCAGACCGTTGATCGGTCAGGGCAAGGTGGCGGATTATATTCCGGCACTGGCTGCTGTTAACCCGCACAAACTGGGTATAGCGATCAGCACCGTTGATGGTCAGCATTTTGCCGCCGGCGATGCCGGTGAACGATTCTCGATTCAGTCTATCTCTAAAGTGCTCAGTCTGATTGTGGCGATGAATCACTATCCCGAAGACGAAATCTGGCAGCGCGTGGGTAAAGATCCCTCCGGACAACCGTTTAATTCGCTGGTGCAACTGGAGCTTGAGCAGGGGAAACCGCGTAATCCGTTCATTAATGCCGGAGCGCTGGTGGTGTGCGATATGCTACAAAGCCGTCTGAGCGCACCACGACAGCGGATGCTGGAAATTGTCCGTCAACTCAGCGGCGCGGCAGATATCAGCTATGATAGCGTGGTCGCACGTTCTGAGTTTGAGCACTCCGCCCGTAACGCGGCGATTGCCTGGCTGATGAAGTCTTTTGGCAACTTTCATAATGATGTCTCGACCGTGCTGCAAAACTATTTCCATTACTGTGCGCTGAAAATGAGTTGCGTGGAGCTGGCGCGAACCTTTTTGTTCCTCGCGGATAAGGGAAGGGCACCGCACCTGAGTGAGCCGGTGATCACCCCGCTCCAGTCGCGGCAGGTTAACGCCCTGATGGCGACCAGCGGCATGTACCAAAGCTCCGGCGAATTTGCCTGGCGCGTGGGGCTACCTGCAAAATCGGGTGTCGGTGGCGGTATTGTGGCTATTGTGCCTCATGAGATGGCGATTGCTGTCTGGAGTCCGGAGCTGGATAGCACCGGTAATTCGGTCGCTGGTGTGGCGGCGCTGGAAAAGCTGACGCAGCAGCCCGGACATTCGGTATTTTAATGGATCGTTTTGATACGCTTTTTACACGCCTGGCGCGTTCAACCTTTCGCTCCCGCTTTCGCCTGGGGCAGAAAGAGCGGCAATATTGCTTGGATAAAGGGGCGGAAAAGGTCAGTGAGCACGCGGCTGAGTTCGTCGCTCGCCGTCTGGCTCCTGCCGAGCCGATAAATGATGGCAAACAGACCCCTATGCGCGGACATCCCGTATTTATCGCTCAACATGCGACCGCAACCTGCTGCCGGGGCTGTCTGGAGAAATGGCATAACATCCCTCAACATCAGGCGCTTTCTGATGAGCAGCAGGCCTATATTGTGCGGGTCATTTTCCACTGGCTTGTGATCCAGATGAATCCGCCTCGTTAGCACTAATAAATGCTATTGTTTAAAAGAAGTTAGCCAGACGCTAAAATTTCTTAAATCGCTTGATACCGGCTTTTATCGTCAATAAGATAAGTCTGCATATGCAGCGGAAAAATCGTGTCATGAACGAATCTGACAAGCTAATAAAGAATGAGCGGGTTACCGGAGCCAGATTTGTCAGACGCATGTATCTGATGCGCACGCTCGGCACGCTGCTTTGCTTTTTTCCGGTTCTTTCCGTACTGGTCGAGCTTGACCGTCCTCCCTGGCTGCTGGTTTTACTGGCGGTCAATGCGTTTATCTGGCCGATGGTGGCCTATCTTCGTGCTAAAAATGCATCTCTGCCGCTGGATAAAGAACATCACAACCTTATTTTTGACGCTGCGGCGGGCGGTTTCTGGATCGCTACGATGGCAGTGAATCTTCTGCCGTCGGTGGTGATTGCGACGATTTTGATGTCCGATCGGGTTTCTGCTGGTGGCTTTCCGTTATTGCGTAAAGGCGCGGCGGTGATGCTCGGCGCGTTTGCTATTACCTGGCTGGCGCTGGGCTTTCCTTTTGCGCCAGTCGTCTCGCAAAAAACGTTGTACGCCACTTTACCGTTAATTGCTATTTATGTATTTGCGCTCAGCGTGCTGACCAACTCCATTGCCCGCAAGCTGCGTAAAAACAGTCGTGAACTGGAGCGGATTGCCATGATGGATCCGCTGCTGGATATTGCTAATCGCCGATTGCTGGAGCAGCGGATTGAATTTGAGCTGATCAAACTACGGCATAATAGCCATAGCTCAGCCTTAATGTTTATTGATATCGACAACTTTAAAGAGGTTAACGATCGCTACGGTCATGAAGTCGGTGACTCTCTTTTGGTGACAGTGTCACAAATATTGCACGTCGCTACCCGTAAAACGGATACGCCGGCGCGTCTGGGCGGCGATGAGTTCGTGATCCTGCTGCCCGAGACGCCCGATGACGAAGCAAAAAATATCGCCAGGCGAATTATGGAAGCGGTGTCGGTGATGACGGTTTTGCCTGATAACACACTCTCTCTGACACTTAGTATCGGGATTGCGCGGGCAACGAAAGAGATGATGTCCTCTACCGACTGGCTCAAGGCCGCCGATGACGCGCTTTATCAGGCCAAACGTGAGGGAAAAAATCGTATCTATGCACACTGATGAATTCGCTGCGCTGGCATAGACTGAAGTATCAATAAAAAAAGGAGATGCAATGAAGAGTCCGGCCATACCTGTGAACGAACCGCAACGCCTTGCCTCGCTACATGAGTCAGGGATCCTTGAATCCGGCGATCCGCAGCGCTTTGACCGTCTGACCCGTCTTGCAAAGCGCCTGTTTGATATTCCCGTCGCGCTGGTTACGCTGGTGGATGAAGACGTATTGATTTTCAAATCCCATGACGGCATTGATATCACCACCTTACCGCGCAACATTTCATTTTGTGGACATGCTATTTTCAGCGAATCGCCCCTGGTGGTAACTGACGCCACGCAGGATGCACGTTTTGCCGATAATCCGCTGGTGGAAGGGGATGCGCACGTGCGTTTTTACGCTGGCTATCCGCTGCGCCTGCCTGATGGGGCGGTAGCAGGTGCCTTTTGTCTGGTAGATCGGCAGCCGAGAACATTCAGCTCCAGCGATCTCGAGATGCTCAAAGATCTGGCGGCCATTGTTGAAGGTGAATTCGCGGCAATCAATGCGGCCACCACCGACGAACTGACCGGACTGTTCAATCGGCGAGGTTTTAACAACCTGGCAAATTATGCTATTCGCTCAGCGGCCCGCCGTGCCGTCCCGCTGACGCTTGGCTGGCTCGATCTCGACGGTTTCAAAAAAATCAACGATCGCTGGGGCCATGCAGAAGGGGATGTGGCGCTCAAAACCATGGCGACACTACTGAAGAACTCTTTCCGCGATACCGATCTGACCGTCCGCTACAGTGGTGATGAGTTTGCCATTCTTTTTTCAGACACTGATGAAAACGGCGCATGGATTGCGATGCAGCATCTGGTCGAAGAAGCCGAAGCGTTTAACCAAACGTCCGGTAAACCCTGGAAGCTTGCCTTTTCATGGGGGGTAACTGAATTTGACCAGGATGGTTCAACCCTGCAGGAATGGCTACGAACAGCCGATCAAAAGATGTATACCATGAAAAATAAGCAAGAAGGCAAAGGCCGCTAACATCATTAATTCCTATGAGAGAAAAGCTTGTGTAATTAGTTTGTTAAAATAATAGTGATGTGGTCATTTACAAGGAGTACGTATGGCTACATCAATTTCGCTGCATACCTTTTCACGTAACGATATTCTGCTTCATCTCGACGCCCTAACCGACATTCTTGAGAACTGCATTAATGGCGGTGCTTCCGTCAGTTTTATGCTTCCCTGCCAGCCCGACATCCTGCGGGCCTGGTGGACAACTATTGCCGAAAGCGTAGAAGCACAGGAGCGGCTTTTACTGGTGGCGCTTGATGCCCGTCAACAACCCGTCGGTACCGTTCAACTCATTGTCGCTCAGCCTGAGAACCAGCCCCATCGCGCAGACGTTGCGAAATTGCTCGTCCACGCGCGCGCGCGACGGCAGGGTGTTGCTGCCAGGCTAATGTCAGCGCTTGAATCGCTGGCGCGAAAGCATCAGAAAACGCTATTAATTCTGGATACTGCCACTGGCAGCGGGGCGGAGATGTTCTATCAGCGCTGCGGCTGGCGCAAAGCCGGTGAAATACCCGATTATGCCCTGATGCCGGATGGCGCTCTGACCGCAACCAGCGTCTTCTATAAGCAGATGTAATTTTTTTTTACTATAGCGTCACGATTTGATCAAAACAGGGTTTTATTGGTTTTAAAGTCTGTTAAGTTATTGGACCAATTCTTCTGAGTTGTATGATTAATTAAAAAGGACCCTATTGTGAAAACGCTGAACCGTCGTGATTTCCCTGGAGCGAACTATCCTGAACGCATCATTCAGTTTGGTGAAGGCAACTTCCTGCGTGCCTTCATTGACTGGCAGGTGGATTTGCTGAATGAAAACACCGACCTCAATGCCGGTGTGGTGATTGTTCGTCCGATTAAAAGTGATTTTCCACCGTCATTAAGCACTCAGGATGGTTTGTATACCACCATCATTCGTGGGCTGAATGAGCAGGGGGAGGCGGTCAGTGATGCGCGTCTGATCCGTTCGGTCAATCGCGAAATCAGCGTTTATGCACAATACGATGAGTTTCTCAAACTGGCTCATAACCCGGAAATGCGCTTTGTCTTCTCGAACACCACCGAAGCGGGCATTAGCTATCATGCTGGCGATAAGTTTGATGATGCGCCTGCGGTGAGTTATCCAGCAAAACTGACGCGCTTGCTTTTTGAGCGCTTTAGCCACTTCAACGGCGCGGCGGACAAAGGCTGGATCATCATTCCTTGTGAATTGATTGATTATAATGGCGAAGCATTGCAGGAACTGGTGTTGCGCTATGCACAGGAGTGGGCGCTCCCTGCCGAATTCACCACCTGGCTGAATGAATCGAATGCCTTCTGCTCCACGCTGGTCGACCGTATTGTCACGGGTTATCCGCGTGATGAAGTTGCACAGCTTGAAGCTGATTTAGGCTACAACGATGGCTTCCTGGACACCGCCGAGCATTTCTATCTGTTTGTGATCCAGGGGCCAAAATCACTGGCGTCCGAACTGCGTCTGGATAAATATCCGCTTAACGTCCTTATCGTTGACGACATCAAGCCATACAAAGAGCGCAAGGTGGCAATTCTCAATGGCGCGCATACCGCGTTGGTCCCCGTCGCCTGGCAAGCCGGTCTGGATACGGTCGGTGAGGCGATGAACGATCGCGACGTCTGCGCCTTTGTCGAGAAAGCGATTTATGAAGAGATTATCCCGGTGCTTGACCTGCCGCGCGATGAACTTGAATCTTTCGCCAGCGCGGTAACGGGGCGTTTCCGCAACCCGTATATCAAGCATCAGCTCCTGTCTATTGCGCTGAATGGCATGACCAAATACCGGACACGCATTCTGCCGCAACTGCTGGCAGGGCAGAGCACCGCCGGAAAATTACCGGCCCGTCTGACGTTTGCGCTGGCGGCATTGATTGCGTTTTATCGCGGGGAACGCAACGGTGAAACCTATCCGGTACAGGATGATGCTCACTGGCTGGAGTCCTATCAACAGCTGTGGGCGAAGCATCGCGACCAACAAATCACCACGTCTGAATTGGTTACCACCGTTCTCAGCGTCAGCGACCACTGGGAGCAGGATCTGACCCAGGTGCCGGGACTGGTAGAGCAGGTGACCGCGGATCTGGATGCCATTTTGTCCAAAGGAATGCGCGAAGCCGTAAAACCGCTTTGCTAAATAATCAGCCCGGCTTTTAGCCGGGTTTATTAGCGTTTAAATTAGTTACAACATACATTTTCCTTTGTATCTAATCTACCAACATTAACGCTTTACCTTGAAAAGGTTTTACACCGTCCTAAAGACGACCGCCTGTAATTTACGTCGTCTGAGATTTTTTCTCAGACTGACAAACAGCCCAAATCGTCTCACGCAGCCAACGATGCTCCGGGTCGGCGTGCAGACGAGGATGCCAGATCGCTGAAATTTTGATAGTCGGGGTTTCCACCGGCAATTCAAACCAGTTCATTGCGGGCATCTCCGGGTGCAGAGAGGAACTGGCTAGCGCAGATAACGGAACCAGCCCGATAAGATGCGAATGGCGTACGATATGAATAGCGTTGGTAAAGGCAGGGACGATCATAACAATCTGCCGTTTCAGGCCTTGTTTTGCGAGAGCCGCATCGACTGGTCCATGCAACTTATTTTTGCGTGAAACCACCACATGAGAGTAGCTGGCATAACGTTCGGCTGTTATGCAGGGAGTCTGAAGCAGAGGATGGTCAGATCGACAAATTCCCACGAATCGGTCGTTAAAAAGCCTTCGCGTTTTTAATTCTGGCGCTTCAGTACCCAGCACGCCGATTTCAAGATCTATCGTTCCATCACGCAGAGGCTGGGCGTGTTTATCATTTTTTCCGACAAAATTTAATCTCACCCGAGGCGCATTTTTTTGCAGTTCTAGTGCCAGCTTTGCCGCGGCCAGATCGATAAAACTTTCATTAGCCCGGATAACGAAGCAGCGATCAAGCGTGAAGAGATCAACTGTTTTCGGCGCTGGTTGTAACAGGGTATAGACACTGCGGGTAGTCTCATGAACGCGTTCAATCAGCGTCAAAGCATAAGGTGTTGGTACCAACTGGCGACCCGCTTGTACCAGTAACGGATCGTTGGTGACCCTGCGTAGACGAGTAAGATTACGACTCATGGCTGATACGCTAAGGCCCAGACGTTGCGCTGCGCGCGTCACGCTACGTTCAGCTAACAACGCATCCAGCGCCTTAAGTAAATTCATATCGATATCAGTCACAGTTCACCCATTCACTTGCATTTCATGCAATCTATTATTGCATGCATAGCGTCTGGTGCAATCAATGGGGTCTGTTTATGCTTTTCATTCATACCTTTTCAGGAGCATTGACCCTATGTCTGCAATAAATAACAACGGCCATTTGCCACTCATTGGCATTGAAGAACATTTTCTGACAGAAGAAGTGTTACACATCTGGGAAGAGGCTGGCTTATTTGCCACCGATCCCAGCACTGCCCATAACGCGGGTATTATAGGTGAACGTTTGCTGGATCTGGCCCAGGGCCGCCTTGATTTAATGGATGAAGCAGGCGTGGATGTACAGGTTCTTTCGCTTACTACGCCAGCATTGCACGAGATATCTACGGCAAGTGTCGACATCGCCCGACGCTGCAACGATGCCATCGCAGAAGCGATGGTCCGTCAACCGGGCCGTTTCCAGGGGTTAGCGACATTACCCGTTGCCAATCCCGAAGCGGCCGCTCTGGAACTGGATCGTTGCATCAAAACGCTGGGATTTAAGGGGACCATGTTAAGCGGACGAGTGGGGACCAGAAATCTGGACCATTCAGATTTCTGGCCGATATTTCACAGCGCCGCCAGACTTGGCGCACCTGTTCTTTTACATCCTCGCACGCCTCCTGTTGCCGTACGTGAAGCCTATTATAATGACCTTAATCCTGCATTAAATGTCGCTATGGCGACGTATGGTCTCGGCTGGCATTACGATGCCGGATTGCAGTTCGTACGACTACTGGTGTCAGGTATTTTCGACCGTCTGCCTGAATTGCAAATAATTTTAGGCCACTGGGGAGAAATGGTTCTTTTTTACGCTGAACGTTTTTCTGCCATGGATCGCGTAGCGGGACTCAAGCGACCTGTAGCTGATTATCTGAGACATAATTTATATGTGACCGCCAGCGGCATGTTTTCAGCAAACTATCTGCACCAAGCCGCCAGCATTGTAGGCAATGAGCGGCTACTGTTTTCAACCGATTATCCCTACCAGTACAGACCGGGCCATGATGCCAGACGTTTTTTAAACAACTGCGGTCTTGAAGGTGAAGCGCTGACAGGCTTCGCTCACGCCAACTGGCAGCGCCTGACACAGCATTGCGGCTCTCGCTAAAAAGGTGTGAGTGCGAATGCACAGGAAGATGAGAAGATCACCAGGGAGTTTTGACGAATCGGTAAACCTTGCCTGATTCAGTGCAACTTTATGCTCGCACCGCAGGACGCAGGACATAGCTGAGAACGGTAAATATAAAAGGTAAAAATGATTAGCTTTTGGCGCGCATTTTGGTTTCACTTAACATTTACACTATTATTTACCTGCAAAATTCTCAAATGATCATAAGACCGCAACAACACTGGCTGGCGCTCATCTTTGTCTGGCATGGCTCAGTGCTTTCAAAAGTTATTTCCCGACTGCTGCTTAACTTTCTGCTTTCCATTGCTGTGATCGTGATGTTGCCGTGGTATACCTCATTGGGCATTAAGCTCACCGTCGCGCCTTTCAGCATTCTTGGCGTCGCTATCGCCATATTTCTGGGCTTTCGCAACAATGCCAGTTACTCCCGCTTTGTGGAAGCGCGTCAGCTTTGGGGACAGTTGATGATAGCGGCTCGTTCATTATTTCGGGAAGTCAAAAATACCTTACCCGACGATCCGCGCCTCGGGGAGTTTGTTCGCCTGCAAATTGCCTTTGCCCATTCACTGCGCATGACACTTCGCCGTTTACCTCAGGAAGAGACGTTAACGTCATTATTACCGCCACATCAACTTCCGCAGGTGATGTCAGCCCACTCTCCGGCAAACCGTATTCTGCTGCTGATGGGGGAGTGGCTGGCCGTGCGCCGCCGCAGCGGTGATCTTTCCGACATCCTTTTTCACAGCCTGAATAACCGGCTGAATGATATGTCCGCCGTGCTGGCAGGCTGTGAGCGGATTGCAAATACGCCAATCCCTTTTGCTTATACCCTTATTCTGCACCGTACCGTATATATATTCTGTATTCTGCTGCCATTCGCGCTGGTCGTTGACTTGCACTATATGACGCCATTTATTTCGGTGCTGATTTCCTATACGTTTATTTCTTTGGATGCACTGGCTGAAGAGCTTGAAGACCCTTTCGGACTGGAAAATAACGATCTCCCGCTGGATGCTATCTGCAATGCAATGGAGATTGATCTCCTGCAAATGAACGATGAAACCGACATCCCGAAAAAACAACTGCCGGATAAAAACTATCAAATCACCTGATCATATTGAGGGACCTATGCTGGAATTCAGACCTAACTGTGAACGTTGCGATAAAGATCTGCCGGCCGAATCACCGGAGGCCGTGATTTGCTCCTTTGAATGCACTTTCTGCATTCAGTGTGCCGAACAGCATCTTCATCACCGCTGCCCAAACTGCCAGGGTGAATTAGTCAAAAGACCTGTTCGTCCGGCAGAGAAATTACTGCAATTTCCGGCATCGACTTTACGAGTAACAGCGCCATGAGAGAGCGACCGTCTGCCCGAATACTGATCATTGATGCCGCTGAACGTATTCTCCTTTTTCGCTTTACTCATACTAACGATGCGCTGCAAGGTCGCTCCTATTGGGCGACGCCCGGTGGCGCAGTGGAGGAGGGAGAAAGCTTTGAACAAGCGGCACTTAGAGAGCTTTATGAAGAAACCGGGATTATCGCTCGTCATCCAGGCCCGGCGGTGGCCGAGCGTTCATTCTCAATGCTATTACCCAGCGGCGAACAGGTGCTGGCAGTAGAGCGGTTCTACATCCTCAGAATAACTGACCACCATGTGAATAAAGACCGCTGGAGCCTGAATGAGAAACAGGTGATTAGCCATTTTAAATGGTGGGATCGTGAGGCACTGACTCAGACCACTGAGACCGTTTTTCCGGAAAATATTTTATCTATCCTCCAGAATGAGGGAAACGCAATCTGACGTAACAGGAACATCATCACGGTCTAAACCGCTCAAAAAAAGAACTGGATATTTAACCAGTACATTGTATACTATTTCAACTACCCGCATGGGTGTTGTGAGTAAGTGAGTGGTGAACCTATGATGATTACGTTTGATAGCCAACGGACCCTTGACCAGTCTTCCCTGATGAGTAGCCGTGAGATTGCTACCCTGACCGGTATCACTCATGGCGAAGTAAAACGTATTATTAATGGGCTGGAGACGGCGCAGCGTTTTACCCAGCCCGTTACGGTGAGTCTTTATGAACGTGAAGGCGAAACGTATCAGGAATTTTTCCTGAACAAACGCGATTCGCTACTCGCCGTAGCACGTTTGTCTCCAGGATTTACAGCCGAAACGCTGGACCGCTGGCAGGAACGTGAAAAGCGCGACAATCTGCCCGATTTTACTAATCCCGCGACAGCAGCGCGAGCCTGGGCTGAACAGTATGAACAGCGCCAGATAGCCGAGCAGCGGCTGGCGCTTTCGGTTCCGAAAGCGGAGTTTTTCGATCGCTACGTGCAGGTTGAAGATTCACTCGGTTTTCGTCAGCTCTGTAAAATGCTCAGGGCTAAAGAACCCGAGTTCCGCCAGTTCCTGCTGGAGCGCAATATTATGTATCGGGTAAATGGCGTGCTGACGCCTCATCATCATCATGCGCAGGCCGGCTATTTTACGCTGCGTTCGGGTGTGGGCGAAAACCAGCATACCTTCTCGCAGGCGCGTTTTACCGCAAAGGGGGTGAAATGGATTGCCAGCCTGTGGGCCGGTTATCTGGCGACGCAGTCCAGAAGCGCGGCAGCGTGATTTATCCTTTCTGTTGCTCAATAAAATGCCCGCAGCGTTGCGGACATAAAACGCCAGCATAGTATCGACCCCGAATGCAGGCACGCCGCCAGCCCCCGGACCGCATTCATAATTGTTTGCTTTTTCGTACACCCTATACGGATTGTGCCGTATATTATCAACACAGGAATAAGCGATTATTTTGGTATTTCATTCCGTGTAAAGGACGAACTCTCATGCAGACAAAACGTGATCACAGCTTCAAACTCGGCGATCGTCAGGTAAAACGCATTGGTTATGGTGCTATGCAATTAGCAGGGCCGGGGGTATTTGGTCCGCCGAAGAATATCGATGCCGCGCGTGAGGTTTTACGTGCGGCCCTGGCGGCAGGTGTCAACCATATTGATACCAGCGATTTTTATGGCCCACATGTTACCAATCAGCTTATCCGCGACACCTTATCCCCTTATCCGGATGATTTAGTTATTGTGACCAAAATTGGCGCGCGCCGTGATGACAAAGCCAACTGGCTACCCGCTTTTTCTGCACAGGAATTACGTCAGGCGGTGGAAGATAACCTGACCAATCTTGGGCTTCAGCAACTTGATGTAGTCAACCTGCGCCTGATGTTTGGTACTCACCAACCGGAGGAAGGTTCTCTTGAAGCACCACTGAGCGTGCTGGCAGAACTTCAACAGCAGGGTCTGGTCCGTCACATTGGCTTAAGTAATGTGACGATGACGCAAATCGAAGAAGCACAAAAAATCTGTAAGATTGTCTGTGTGCAGAATCATTACAATCTGGTGCATCGTCATGATGACGATATGATTGATGCATTAGCGGCTGAGGGCATTGCGTATGTACCGTTCTTTCCGCTGGGCGGATTTACTCCGATTCAGTCATCGAAACTCAACGATCTGGCCGCACGTCATCATGTCACGCCGATGCAGCTGGCACTGGCGTTTCTGCTACAGCGCTCAGACAATATTCTGCTGATCCCGGGGACCAGTTCGGTAACGCATTTGGGTGAGAACCTGGCGGCAGGTGAACTCACGTTGTCCGCAGACGTAATCGAGGAACTGAATTCACTAGCTTGAGTTCAAGCGCAGAGCGGACTAATTCCCGCTCTGCGCGTCTCGCTGCATCCGCTGTACCATCCAGTCGCGCCGTTTTCGGATATCATCCCGCTGAGCCACCTCATCAAGCGTCAAAAACAGATAACGAGCGCCGGGAAGCGGAGCATCGAAAGGCGTCACCAGCGACGGACTCGCCACGACGATAAAGCGATCTTCAAATAATCGGAGTTTCAGTGTGCGGAGGGCGCTGCACAAGGCTTTGCAATTGTGCTTGATGTTTCTCTGCTGGGGCTGGTATTTATAAAGATTCGAAAAGATGATGATGCTATTGATTTAACGAAATAGTGATGTGCTGTACGAAATTAATAATATGAATATTCCTCCATAAAATAGCCTCTTATCAAAAGTATTAAAAACAGGAATTCAGTGACTCAGCGAAATACCAATTTGTTTCAAAATGCTAACATCCAGTGCAACTCTGAATTTATGGTCTATGCTTTATAAGGTTACATTAACATCAACCAAAAAAAGGTATTTTATGATTAATAAAAGCGAAATTAAAGACCATACTCAGGTTGTAGCGAGCTGCGGTACCCATGTTGGTGTTGTGGATCACCTTGACGATCAAGATCGAATTAAGCTTTCAAAAAGCGATCCAGAAGCGGGCGGTAAACATCATTTTATCCCGCTAGCATGGGTAGAGAAAGTTGACGATAATAAAGTTATTCTCAACAAAAATAGTAAAGAAGTGTTTGCTGGTTGGCAAGAAGCATAACACGCTGCCGAAGCCCCTTGAACAGGGGCTTTTTTGCGTCTATAGGTTCAGTTAAGCCATGGACGATATCGAACGATTTTCGAACAAATGAGCAATTCGTTTACTCATTGTTGACGTTATTAATATATCATTATTTTTATAACAAAACGAGTCGCCACTGTTGGAATGCAACGAGGTGTTGTTATTTCCCATCGGCTAAGAGTCCAAAAACCATTATGAAGCAAGAGCTTGTGTTAACCGACGATGATTTGCTGGCCAGGGGCAACGATCGCTATGTCTTTCAGCATCCGCAAGACAGTAAGCTACTTATTAAGATCGTCATTCCTGGAATTGCAAAGTACAAAAGCAAGCAGCGTGAAGTTCACCGTGATATCAAAGAGTGCAAACCCCATAATGAGGCCGACTCGCTTTTTATGCAGAAAATTCTGGGGCTGGTCGAAACAAATAAAGGGGTAGGGCAAGTCATTGTAAAAGAGTGCGATGAACAAAATAACATCGCCCAAACCCTTTATCAGCTGGCAATGAACAAAGAGCTAGATGCACACAAGCTACAGAAGCTTAACGTTTTTTTAGCATGGTTCGTTAGCACTCGTGTGATTATTAACTCTCTACATTGCAAAAATATTGTCTATGCCTGGGATAGCACGCGTCAGGAGTATCGCTTTAAAGTCATTGATGGTTTTGGTGACAAAACGTTTTTCCAGTTGAGTAAAGTTTCAGGGGCGATACGCGATAAAAATAAAATTAAGTGCCTTAAGCGGATGCTCAGAGATTTGAACAGCCTCCAGCAAACTTAATGATGTCGGTTTAACATAATCTTATCCAGAAGCCCGGAGCGTGACATTTCCGGGCTTTGCTATCTTTAACACATCGATGATTTCCCGCTAGCGGGCCGGGAGATATAATAAAGAGCACATACCATTGCATTGCAGGAAAAACAATGCCCACCATTGTCACGGACCGATTGATTTTACGCCCCCAAATTATCACTGATTTCGCTGCATGGTATCCCATGTATGCCGATCCAAAACTCATGAATGCGCCAGGCTTCACGCCTGAAGAAGGCTGGAATCGCTTACTACGCAATATAGGTCACTGGGCCACCTTTGGTTATGGCATATTTGCGATCCTGCGAAAATCCGATGGCGTGTTTCTGGGAGAAACAGGCCTGGCAAATTTTCATCGGGATATCGACGAGAACTTCGGGAAGTATGCCGAGGCATCCTGGGTCGTATCGCAAACCGCCCAGCATCAGGGGATCGCAAAGGAAGCCGCCACCGCGGCACACACATGGTTTGTCAGCGCGTTTTCGCCAGTCAAAACGATCTGTCTTATTGCCAGGGACAATGTAGCTTCGCTCAACGTTGCTGAGCACATCGGTTATCAGGTGTATGACGAGTGCATTTATAAAGGAGCCGAGTGTCTGAAATTGGAATGCCTGTGGGAGAAGTGAAAAAATCCTGCCGATGACAGATGACAGATGACAGATGACAGATGACAAAGCAGGAAAAGCCACGCTGCTGAACAACAGAAGATAAGAGTAAGTAGACAAGATCTCGAGCGGGATTTTGCCATCATCAGAATCATTCGATGGTCGGTAAAGAGAAGAAGATGCCCAGATTGGCATGATTATTTATCCCTAACACTTTAGGTGCGCATAATGTATATTATGTTAAATGCGCTCAATTTGTAGTTAAGTTGATGAGTACCCAGAAACATTGGCCGATTCCTTAAGTATCTCAACTATCGATATATGAATCATCAACGTCGACTTTTGGCACAAAGCTAACCATCCCCTTCTCTCAATTAATGAACACATCTAATAAACCCTAGCTAATTATCCCACCTAATCGAATAAATCACTTTGCGTTATGCTTTTCCAACACAACAGCTGAAGGATAACGTCATGCAAACTGTAAAACTGAACAACGGTATTGAAATGCCCCTGCTGGGTTTTGGTGTCTTCCAGATGACGGATGCTGCGGAATGTGAAAGAGCCGTTATTGATGCCATCGATACGGGATACCGCCTGATCGATACCGCTGCGTCTTACCAGAATGAAACACATGTCGGGAACGCACTGAAACAAACCGGTATCGCCCGTAACGAACTCTTTGTAACGACCAAACTGTGGCTACAGGATACCAATTACGAAGGCGCTAAAGCACAGTACGAACGATCCCTGAACCGGCTGCAAATTGATTACGTTGACCTGTACCTGATTCACCAGCCTTACGGTGATGTCCATGGAGCCTGGCGTGCCATGGAAGAACTGCATCAGGCAGGAAAAATTCGCGCCATTGGCGTCAGCAACTTCCATCCAGACCGACTGGCCGACCTTATCGCCTTCAACAAGGTGACCCCTGCGGTGAACCAGATTGAAGTTAACCCCTTCAACCAGCAGCTGCATGCCGTTCCATGGAATCAAAGCCATGGCATTCAGCCGGAAGCCTGGGCGCCTTTTGCTGAGGGTAAAAATGGCCTGTTCCAGCATCCCGTGTTAACGGCAATTGGTCAGAAGTACGGCAAAAGCGTGGGTCAGGTTGTGCTGCGTTGGATCTTCCAGCGAGGCATCGTTTCACTGGCGAAATCGGTGCGCAAAGAACGCATGGAAGAGAACATCAACATTCTCGATTTTGAACTCAGCACTGAAGATATGCTGCAGATTGCCGCCCTCGACACCGCAACCAGCGCCTTCTTCTCACACCGCGACCCGGCGATGGTGGAATGGCTGACTGGCCGCAAACTTGATGTTTAAGTCGCGATAAAAGAGGTATTCATTCAATGCAAAAACGTTATCTGGGTCAATCCCGACTCGAAGTTTCCGCACTTGGGCTCGGTTGTATGGGCTTAAGCCACGGCTACGGCCCGGCGACCGATACGCGTCAGGCTATCGAGCTCATTCGCGCAGCGGTTGAACGTGGCGTCACCTTCTTCGATACCGCTGAAGTGTATGGACCCTTTCTTAATGAAGAGGTTGTCGGTGAAGCCTTAAAACCATTTCGTGACCGCGTGGCCATCGCCACTAAGTTTGGTTTTACTTTTGGCGACGACAACAAGCAGCAGATTTTAAACAGCCGTCCGGAGCATATCCGTGAAGCGGTGGAAGGATCATTACGCCGTCTTAAGACTGATGTCATTGACCTGCTGTATCAGCACCGCGTCGACCCGGATGTCCCGATTGAAGACGTTGCGGGAACCGTGAAAGACCTGATAGCTGAAGGCAAGGTTAAACATTTCGGTCTGTCCGAAGCGGGTGCGCAAACCATTCGTCGTGCGCATGCCGTACAACCTGTCACTGCCCTGCAAAGCGAATACTCCATGTGGTGGCGCGAGCCTGAACAGGAGATCCTGCCGTTACTGGAAGAACTGAGTATTGGTTTTGTCCCCTTCAGCCCATTAGGCAAAGGCTTCCTGACGGGCTCGATTAAGCCAGGAACTACTTTTGGGAAAGATGATTATCGCAGCATCGTACCGCGTTTCGCCGAGCAGGCGATTGAAGCCAACGAAAAGCTGGTCTCATTGCTGGGTGAACTGGCGGCAGAGAAAGGTGTGACGTCTGCACAAATCGCGCTGGCATGGCTGCTGGCACAAAAGCCGTGGATTGTTCCTATCCCAGGTACCACCAAATTGCACCGGCTGGAAGAAAACCTGGGGACTGCCGACATCATTCTTTCGCAAGATGACTCACGGCAGATAACCCAGGCGCTTGAAACGATCAAAGTCGTCGGCGAACGTTACTCTCCTGAGCATCAGGCTCGCGTGGGCCGTTAATACGGACCCGTTATTCCTGGTAGCGAAGCGCGTCGATCATCAGCGCAAAAGCGGGCGGATGCTGCTTACGGCTCGGGTAGAAAAGATAATATCCGGGGAAATATGGACACCAGTCCTGCAGAATCTGAATAAGCTCTCCTGACATTATATGATAGCGATAAAAAGCGCCCGCTTCTCTGTGGGCGCTCATCGTATACATTAAGTCACTCATGTATCGGCAAAATGTAACCTTTGCGGGCGCTTTGCCATGCCAGAAAAGCAAGACCTAGCGCAATAAAGGAGAGAATAGCCCCCGCCCAGTTCGGTGAGGCCAGACCAAAACCTGCGGCAATGGTCACGCCGCCAGCCCATGCACCCAGCGCATTTCCCAGATTAAACATGCCAATATTGACCGATGCGGCCATCGTGGGTGCGCCAGCGTGGCTGGCGCGTTCCATCACCAACTTCTGAATGGGCGAGACCGTCGCGAAGCCGAACGCCGCCATCAGGAAGACTGAGAGGCTTGCAATCCACCGACTTTCGACACCCGCCCAGAAAACCAGCAGTACCAGCCCCTGAGCGGCAAGCGTAACGAAAAGCGTGCCAAAAAGTGAGCGATCGGCGAAGCGCCCGCCTATCCAGTTTCCAACAGCCAGTCCCAGGCCAAACAGCACCATCAGCCCCGCCACGCCGCCTGCGGTGAAACCGGCCTCCTCAACCATCATAGGAGCAATGTAAGTGATGGAGGTAAAAAAGGCTGCCGGGCCGAAAATAGTGATCCCCATAACGAGCAGCACTTGCGGATCGACAAAGGCCCGCAGCTCGTTGCGTAAGGCAATGGCCTTGCCCTTCGCAATATGCGGAACCAGTACGGCTACGCTTGCCGTCGTCAGCAGCCCGATACCGGCAATCACCCAGAACACCAGTCTCCAGCTAAACGTCTGAGCAAGCCAGGTACCGGCCGGCACGCCAAGCAGATTGGCCAGAGTCAGCCCTGAAAACATAAAGGCAATGGCGCTTGCCTGACGACCTGGCGCTACCAACGAGGCGGCAATAATTGAACCAATACCGAAAAAGGCCCCGTGATTAAAGGACGTGATAATACGACCCGCAACCGCTATTTCCATCGTCGGCGCGATTGCCGTAATGATATTACCGACCGTAAAAATACCCGCCAGCGCGATCAGCATGGCCTTGCGAGGAACCTTTGCGCCCAGCACCGTTAACAACGGTGCACCAACAAAGACACCAAGGGCGTAGGATGTCGCCATCATTCCCGCTTTCGGGATACTGACACTAAATTCTGCGGCAATTTCCGGCAGGATCCCGGCAATGACAAATTCAGTCAGACCGATACCGAATGCGCCGACGGCAAGAGCGAAAAGTGCGATAGGCATTGCAACTCCATTAACTATTTTGTGGCTTAATAATATTAGGTAGAATGTAGTATATTCATACTTTCATTCAGACTGAGAAGCCCTGTGAGCACATTTGATAAAGAAAAAAATGGTATTCGGCAGACAAGGCATAAACCGGCAGAACTAGATGCTATTGACCGAAAAATATTAGGTGCCTTAGCGGAAGACACAGGCCGCAGTTACACGGAGTTGAGCGAGATTGTGAATTTATCGGCCCCCGCGGTTCACGATCGCGTAAAGCGACTGAAGCGCGATGGAGTAATCAAAGGCACCGTAGCAATACTGGATGGCTGCAAACTGGGACGGACGCTACTCACGTTTCTGGTGATCGATACCAGCAGCTATCAAGCGACGCGCGCCCTTCTGCAGTTCACCAGCCGCAAGGAAGTAGAAGAATTGCATACGGTTGCCGGAGACGGCTGCGTCTTTATTAAAGTACGCGCCGCCGATACCGAATCGCTGGAAAATTTCCTGATGGAGATTCAGAGCCTTGAGGGCGTACGCTCTGTGCGCAGCTATATCGCACTTTCCACGTTTCTGGAGCGCGGACCTTCACCTGACTAAGGCGTGCTGACCTTCTACCGTGTGGTGAAAAACGGTGGCCCTCCGGCGCTCAGAAGAACTCAGGCCACCTTTTCATTCTCCAGCTTCTGTCGTTTGCGCAAATGGGGAAATATCGTCATCCACACTGCGACAACCACTAACGTTCCAATTCCTCCCAATGCTGCTGCGGGTACAGCACCGAGCCATGCGGCCAGCACACCAGATTCAAACTCGCCGAGTTGGTTGGAAGTATTGATAAAAATTGCATTGACCGCATTGACGCGCCCGCGCATATCATCTGGCGTATCAAGCTGAACCAGTGCGCCGCGGATCACCATGCTGACCATATCGAAACCACCGAGCGCGACCAGCGCCACTAATGACAGCCAGAGCTGGGTGGAAAGCGCAAATATCAGCGTCGCCAGTCCAAAGCCTGCCACTGCGCCAAACATAATGATCCCGACATTTTTCTCCAGCTTGTGACGGCTCAGCCACACGCCCATCAACAGCGCGCCAACGGACGGTGCGCCGCGTAGTAATCCGAGTCCCCACGGACCGGTATGCAAAATATCCTGAGCAAAAATAGGCAACAGCGCAGTCGCTCCGCCAAGCAGTACGGCGAACAGATCAAGAGAAATTACGCCCAGTACATCTTTACGCTCCCGGATAAACCGTACGCCAGCAAACAAATTGGTTAAATTCATCGGCAAACGAATCTGTGCGGGACGTTCATAGCGCAGCTGGCTGACCAAAATGATGGAGCAAAGATAAAACAGCGCCGACACGCCATAGACAACTTCCGGCCCAATCACATACAGCAACCCACCCAGTGTGGGTCCAATAATCACCGCAGCTTCACCGCTTACCGAACTGGCGGCCATTGCTCGTGCAAGAATCGGCGGGGGTACCAGTGACGGCAACATTGATGTCATCGCGGGCCATTCCAGGGCTTTCGCCACTGAAATTAAAAAAACCAGACCCCAAATCTCGAATTGATCCGCCCAGTGCAGCAGCGTCAGGGCGACTAATCCCAGCAAAGCGCCCCACTCTATCAACTGTCCAAGAAGCACAATCCGGCGGCGGTCGAGTTGATCTGCCAGATGCCCGGCTGGTAGCGCCAGCAATACTGAGGGTAAGAATTGCATCAGGCCGATCATACCGAGCGCCATCGCGCTATGTGTTAAGGCATAGATCTGCCAGCTGACGGCGACGGAAAACATTTGAAAACCGAACGATGAGCAGGTTCGGGCCAGCCAAAAAGCAACAAACGACCTGTGCCGCAGCAGAGAGTCATCTGTTGCAGAGTCTTGTAATCCCATATTCATCCCATTAAAAATGTGCTTTCGGCTGACGTCATAGCATTAGCCTGATAAGAAGTTAGCAACTTAACCCTTATTAAACATAGGGCTAAGCTATTTTTAGCATCGAATTAACAATATCAGCCCCGCAGCAGACTGTCATTGGCTGGATGGGTCTGCATTTCGCAATTGCTCGCATTTCCTGCTTGTAAGTTTGCTTCACCAGAGGCCTAATATCCTGATTATAAACGTTGAAACTACCGGACTTCGCATGGCCTCCCATTGCCTTAAGGTTCCTTTCATTAAGCGGTTGAGTGTGCTGGCTTGTTGCGCCCTTTTCCTTGCCAGTTGCTCGTCTAAAACGCAAAAATCTGTCGTTACTCCCCTTCCTCCGGTAGCGAAACAGCCGTTGCCAGGAAAATCGCCGCAGGATCAGGCACCCGTGCGCGGGGTCTGGCTGGCAACGGTCTCCCGTCTCGACTGGCCCCCGGTGAACTCAATCAATGCCAGCAGCGCTGAGAGCCGCAACCGCCAGCAGCAGAAAGCCTTAACCGATAAGCTGGACGAGCTTAAAAGCCTTGGAGTGAATACCGTTTTCTTTCAGGTGAAGCCGGATGGCACCGCACTCTGGCCGTCTAAAATATTGCCCTGGTCGGATATGCTCACCGGTAAAATAGGTCAGGATCCTGGCTACGATCCGCTTCAGTTTATGCTGGATGAAGCCCATAAACGTGGGATGAAAGTGCATGCCTGGTTCAATCCCTATCGTGTGTCGGTAAATCTTAAACCTGGCACGGAAGCTGAGCTCAACCGAACGCTATCCCTGCATCCGGCAAGTGTTTTTGTTCTGCATCGTGACTGGGTCCGTACCTCAGGCGATCGCTATGTGCTCGATCCAGGGATCCCGGAAGTCAGGGACTGGATTACCAGCATCGTAGCGGAAGTGGTGGCTCGATATCCGGTCGATGGCGTTCAGTTTGATGATTATTTCTATACCGAATCTCCCGGTGCAACGCTTAACGACAATGAAACGTTCCGTAAATACGGTCAGAGCTTCGCGTCGAAGGCTGACTGGCGGCGAAATAATACCGAGCAGTTGATTGAACAGGTCTCACGTGCGATCAAACAACTGAAACCCGGGGTTGAGTTTGGCGTCAGTCCCGCGGGCGTCTGGCGTAATCGATCTTTCGATCCGGCAGGCTCCGATACCCGTGGAGCGGCAGCCTACGACGAATCGTATGCCGACACCCGCCGCTGGGTTCAGCAGGGCCTCCTTGATTACATCGCCCCGCAACTCTACTGGCCCTTCTCCCGCAGCGCGGCACGTTATGATGTACTGGCTAACTGGTGGGCGAACGTGGTGAAACCTACCAATACGCGACTGTATATCGGCATTGCATTATACAAAGTCGGTGAGCCGTCAAAAAAAGAACCTGACTGGATGATTGACGGCGGCGTTCCGGAGTTGAAGAAACAGCTCGATTTGAATGAGGCGAATCCGCAAATTAACGGCACGATTTTATTCCGTGAAAGCTATCTACATCAGCCGCAAACGCAGAAAGCCGTCTCTTATCTGAGGAGCCGCTGGGCGCACCAATAGTACAATTAACCTTCAATCAGTTGATCATAAAGGCTGTGCAATCTTACACGCAGATACAGCACAGCCTTATGTTTGCGTGACAATAGTGTTTGGCAGCTCAGACCGGTTTCTTCCGCCAGTTGTTTAACGCTATATCCCTGCAATTCAGTTTTTACAAACGCCTCGCGCTGTGCGGGAGGAAGTTCAGCGAGCGCCTCCTCCAGTTCCTCCCAAAACAGCGCGCTTAAATAGTCATCCTCAGGCGTCTGCGGTACGCCAAATAAGGTGGCTTCAAGTTCACTTTCCGTAAAATCAGCGTCACTATCGAGATCGGACAACGACAGTTCACGTTTTTTACGCGACCGGTCCGTCATTTCATTACGCGCTGCACGAAACAGCCAGGCGGCGATGTTTTCCACCGGCTGTTCTATTTTCATTAATTGATAAGTGACTTCCTGCAGAACATCGTCTGCCTCATCGCGCACTGCCATGCGGCCACGAATAAAGGCTTTCAGTCTGGATCGGCAGGCGTTTAGCGCCGATACCAGTATTGACTCGTTCTTCATTGGGCTTACTCGCCTGCTGACTTTTCTTCAGACGGTGAGGATGTTTTCTCGCTATCATTATGATGCCGGCAACCGCCAAAACGAGAGCGATGGCCAAAACCGGCGCGACGCTGCTGGATAAATTCCTCACGCTGCTCCGGGGTCATATTCATCCAGCGTTCATGCATGCGGCGATGCTCTCGCATCATGCCGAACATGCCAGGGCGCAGCCCGAGTCCGCCAAAAAGAATGCGGCATAATATCAGTAGCCCAAGCGCCTGCCAGAAACCAATCGCTGTCACCCCGACAATGCCTGGAAGCAATGCATTCCACAGCGTCATGACCACCACGCCCAGCAGGACGAACAGTGCTGCACCGATGATCGCCGGCTTACCCATGCGGTGTCTGCTAAATCGATGTCCGCGACCGTGTGAATCGAAATCTCTCATGATGTACTACCTCTTTATGTTAATGAAACGTGTCTGTAATGAGGTAGACGAATGACGAAGGGAAATATTGCTAAAAAAATGAAAATGATTTGCGAAAGGTAATATGTATTGAGGAAACTCGTTGTTAATAAAGAGAAAGGGTTCTAAGCCCTTTCTCTTTAAACGCCATGATAAGTAACGGCAAAGCCCTGCTCCTGCCAGTGAGCTAGCTGCTCATATTGTCTTCGTGACAACGCTTTGCCTGTCCATAAAAAAATTTGCTGTCCGGGAAAGAGTTCCGGCCTCGGTGAGTCAAGGGGTTCGGCCAGTACGGTAATATGCCAGCCGCGCTGAGAAAGTCGCCACGCCTCCAGCCATAATCGGGTATGGTCATCACTTCCCCACCCAATCAGTAATGCCTCTTTGCCCTCTTTCTTGCGCGCCTCAGAAAGGCATGAAACCGCATAATCTATCAACATTCCATCCAGTAAGCTGCACATTGTACGGGCAGTGTGTTGATCGAGGCTCAGTTTCTGACGGACAGGCACGAACACGTTATCGATAAGGTTTTCTGCTGAATGTTTACGTCCTATTTCAACTATTTTGGCGCGGAGGCTGACGGGATGAACATGACGCAATATGCTCATCATCTCTTCCTGAAGTGATGCCCAACCGTCATGAGCAGCAACCGCATCCCCCTCAAGCAACGCTTTTACCTTACCGACGGGCACACCGCTGTCCACCCAGCGTTTAATCTCTTCAATACGCTGAATATCGTCTTCATCGAACTGACGATGCCCGCCTGTGCTACGTTGAGGTTTAAGGAGACCGTAACGTCGCTGCCACGCCCGTAATGTCACGGGGTTGATTCCACATCGTTCAGCTACATCACCAATGCTGTAAAAAGCCATTCATACTCTCATACTTAAAACCGGGGTGTACAAGTTTAGGCTAGCAATTCACCATGGGTTGTACAAGTTTTTTTATTGTACAACGTGAAGTTGCTGGTCTGTACAAAAGATGCCTTAACCGCAGGCGTAAAAAAAGCTGCTGATAATGCTATCAGCAGCGTTTATTTTGACGAGGATAACGGTTAAAAGTTGGTTTTCTTTTCTGGCCAGAACACAGCGGGAACGGCCCCTAACGCTGGTTTCGCAAAAAGATGGCCCTGAAACAGTGAAATCCCCGCGGACTCCAGCCACATCCACTCCTCTGCCTTTTCGACGCCTACGGCAGTGATAGAGATTTCAAGCGATGTACAGCATTTGATAATGGCCTGAATAATGGCCTGACGCGGACCACTTTTATGCACATCCTTGATCAGATCGCGGTTTATTTTGATGCGGTCAGGTTGGAACTGCGCGAGAAGTGAAAGTCCGGCAAACCCCGCGCCAAAGTGATCGATGGCGACCCGGATGCCGGCTGCTTTTAACTGCCTTACCGCATCAGTGAACTCATCAAGACGCGAAATGATTTCGCTTTCAGTGAAATCGACAATAATCTGCTCCGGAACCAGCCCATTCGCGTCTATCTCCGTTAGCAGAAAGCTCACCGCGCCGGGGACATTGACCAGCGTCATCGGCTGCAAATTAACCGTCAGCGTCTGCTCCCCGAGATTCAGCGCCGCAGCCATTGCGAAGGCCACCTTTTTACTGTGAAGGTCCGCCTGGTAAAGCGCATCGCCGCTCAGGGATGCAAAATAAGTCTGCGGAGAAGCACCCTCGGGAGTACGAAGCAAGGCTTCAAGCGAGACGATTTCCTGGGCGAGCGGATCGATGGTCGGCTGGAAAGCGAAACTGCACTCTTCGGTTAAATCAACCTTCAAATCATGCGGTAGCACGGCATTATCATCGGAAATAAAGTCCCAGGAATCACCGGCGGGAATTTCGAAGTAGTTCTCTTTTTCCCGCGCCTCGACGAAGGTACGGAAGAACTGCAGCGCGCGGTCATCATAAATTAACTGATATTTAGACGTCCCTTTATCCAGCACGACCTGGAGCACTTCATCCCTGTCATGTTCGCGTAAATCAAAGAGTTCCATCCCGGCTTTACCAAAACGCCGTGAGGGTGAATAGTCACGCAGTAGCTCAACGACGTTGTAATGGCGATCATCCTCGCAAATGTGGCGATAAATAGTGTTTACGCTCTCCTGCGGGCCTTCAAGCAACTGGAAAAAATGGGTGCCATTAAACAGCAGAATACCAGTGACGCCTCCGTGGCTGTTCTTTTCGTTTGCCGCTGTAACCATCTCCTCCAGCGCTTTGTACGGGACGTTATCGCAGAAATGGCTGCGGTAAATGATTGTGGTGAGCATGAAGATCTCATAGGCAGGATGAATGAACCGCCACACTAGCAGATCCTCGTTTTTGAATCTTGCACTACTTGAGTATTTTCTTACTTTTTTCTGACAATCTGGTTACCTGATTGGGGTATTAACGGGCCGCGATGAGTAAGTTTTTAAACTGTACAACTCAGAAAAAAAACTAAGCATCAAAAAAATTTCATTAACTCCATGTAATTAAACAACAAAAAAGAAAAGCGGTTATGTTTTTTAATAATTGTACAATTATCTATGTACAAGTTTGAAGATTTTGTATAACTTTAGTCGTACTTGATGTGACAAAATATTTTACAGGAGTGACATATGCAGCAGAATGGTTACATTCCGGATACCGCTAATGCCATTGCCCGTTATTTCAATAAAGCCGCCCTGCCTTCTCAGCAGGAAACCTTAGGTGAAATTGTACGGGAGATTCTTACCGACGGACGCAGTCTAAACCGCAAAGCGATCTGTACCAAATTGCTTAAGCGACTGGAAACCGCTTCCGGCCCGGAAGAAGAAAACCATTATCACAAGCTGATTGGTCTGCTGTTTGACCGCTGAGGTTGATCGGCCCTGAATTACAGAAGCCCTTTTTTAAGTCAATTCGGGCGGAGGACTTATGCTTCATAAAGGACCGACGATCATCAGAGGACCTCTTCCAGCAGAGAACTGACTTTATGCCGCGCTTCCCAACCGGGACTCAGTGGCAATTAGAGATGCAGTTATGAAAAGAAGTGAAACAGAACAACTGACAGACGAGCTTATTGGCGAGGCAGTGTTATCTCTGCTGGTCGATAATAGTCCAATCAATAAACAGTCGTTGATTGCCAGGTTGCGGTCCATTGAGGCCAGTGAGCCTGACCGCCAGCGACGAGACATTCTTGCGAATATTATTACGGAAATCAGTGATAACGCAGGACGTAATAAAACAACACGTGAGCCGTCACAATGGGGCGGAGATAACGTTCATCAACTGTTTGGTACTGACCAGCAGTCTGGTAAACGCAAAAATCACTGATAACCTTATAAATCGCGGAGTAAATACATGAGCCAGGTTATGTTGCAGGAACGAGAAAGTTACGAAGATTTGCCTACCCTGGCGCTGACTCAGTATTTCCGTACTGCTGGCGATAGACTGGTGGAGGAATCCGCGATGCTCGGTGCGGCTATCAGAAGCATCATGGACTCGCACGGTGAATTGTCGAATAAAGCGATCATCCAAAAACTTATCTCTTTTCTGGAAACCAATGATGATGTGGTGACCGCCGACATCATTCGCAAGACTCTGGAAATCATTGTCGATCATACGATAGATGACATCTGAGCTGCCGGATAGCGGGCGTGATATTATCGCGCCCCAGGCAAACATTCCCCTCCCTGCCTCCACGATTTAAACAATGCTTCGCACGCAATAATTTGAGATGATATCAGCATCTTCGCTAAGGTCAGGAGTATCGCTTCGGTACCTTTGATAAATGCCACTATCATTGAGAGTCAAACGTTTTTATGGAAACCACACACGCAAACGTTCTGTCCGTCTTCGATTTTGATGGAACCCTCACGCGTCATGACAGCTTCATCCCGTTTCTGCGTTATGCTTTTGGCAATCGTTTTTTTATTCGCAATATTGCCAGGATGACCCTGCCTGCGCTGCGCTGCATGCGTCGCAAGCTAACCCGGGATGAACTGAAAGAAGTGTTGATTACCACCTTTCTGACCGATATTGATGAAAAATGGCTGCGTGCAAAAGCGGAAACATTTTGCGAGCTGTACTGGGATCGGTTGATGCGCTCCAGTGGATTACTGGCGGTCGCTTCAGAACGGATGTCCGGTGCTGAAGTCACCTTATGCTCGGCGTCCCCTGAACTGGTGTTGCAACCCTTTGCGGATAAACTGGGGGTAAAACTGATCGGAACTCAGCTTGAGATCCAGGACGGCAAGCTGACCGGCCGGATTAGCGGACATAACTGCCGGTGCATTCAAAAAATTAACCGGCTCGAAAGCGTTTATGGACCGCTGGCCGACTATCATCTGCGGGCCTGGGGCGATACCCGTGGCGATTACGAACTCCTTACCGCCGCCAGAGATGCCCACTGGCGTCATTTCCACCCGGCCTGGAAACGCCGCAAGTCGCCGCTGGAAATGCTTAAAGCCAACCAGCAAAACTACAATTTGTGATGATATCGCCCCGATGTCGGGGCGATATCGTTACAGAATACGCAATGACATAGCCTGATCGTGCCAGTCCCTGAACTCTTCGAGCAGTAAATCATACAACTGCTCATCTTTCATTTTTGCAAAATCATCAATCGCAAAGAAATGGCTGTTATCCACCCGCCGCTCGGTAAAGGTATCCAGTTTTTCGAGAATGCCGTAACTTGAACCACCGAGGCCAACAAATTTCCAGAAGATAGGCCCTTCCGCAGAACGCCGAATCACCTCTTTGATTTCCCGTGTTTTACTTATGCCGCCATCGGTAATAAAGACCACAAACACCGGCAATGTGCTTCCATGGTAGAAATCGACAATCTCATTCATCACCGGCGGTTCGTTATTCAGGCCACCCAGACCGGGCAAAATTTCCAGCATCGTGCTGCGGGATGCGCTCTGAATACGGGAGATATAGCCATCGAGATTATCAAGCGAGACATCCGGGTACTTTTTGTGCCGCTGGGCAAATCCCCATACATCCATCGCGCCATCGTCATCAAACTGGACGGCCAGAACGGCAATACGATCCAGAACGGACTGAACGTTGCCTTTTTTAAACTGCCCCTTCATTGAGCCTGAGGCATCCAGCACAAATGCCACGCGGGCCTGAAGAGACTCCAGCTTATGCTTCGTCAGACTCACCGTTGCCGTTTTCGCAAGGCTGACCAGACGCGGAGCTTTCTCCTGAAGTTTTTTCTCCAGGCTGATTTTGACCGGCACTGATTCGGCTGCCGGAGCGGCAACATCAACCCCATAATGACGCGCCAGCGGCTCCAGACCACCGTTAAAGCCCTGCCCGACAGCCTTTAGCTTCCACTGCCCCTGATAGCGATAAATCTCCGCCACGATCAATGCCTTTTCCTGACGACCGTTAACATCAACATCAAATTGAGCCAGCTCACCCGCCGCGACCGATAACTGAGCCAGCTGTCCCAGCGCATCTTCACCGTCGATGACGACCGTCAGGGCAATCTTGTGGATACGTGGCGGTACATCATGTAACCGGAGTCGAAAAGTGGCGCGTTGAGGTGAGAGGTCCATCTGGACCGCACCGTCTGCCGATTGCAGATTATTAAAGAAGATAAAGTCTTCATCCTGCGCCACCCTGCCGTTTTCTCCCAGCAAAAACGCGGAGGGATCGAGATCGCTGCGAAAGGAAGCGTTCCCCTGGTAATGAAGCGTGAGGGTGATATCTAAAGTGGTAATAACCGTATTTTGTCCTGCCTGAAGTTGCATGCACGTTCCCTTTTCGTTTGCCGGCAAAAAAGAGAGCACTTCGGATGCAGCTGAAATGGCGCTGTTTTTTGCGGACCAGGGAAAAAGCCCGGACGGATGCCGGGCTTCTGAGACTACTTTTAGATGTTCACACCGTGCTGAGAGGCCAGCGCACTCAGACCACCGGCAAAACCCTGACCTACCGCTTTGAATTTCCATTCGTTACCATGGCGGTAAAGTTCACCGAAGATCATCGCGGTTTCAGTCGACGCATCTTCAGAAAGATCAAAGCGAGCAATTTCAGTGCCGTTGTCGTTGTTGTAAACGCGCATGAAGCTGTTGCTCACCATGCCGAAGTTTTGTTTACGCGCTTCAGCATCATAAATCGTGACCGCAAACACCAGTTTTTTGACGTTCGCATCAACTTTAACCAGTTCGATTTTGATCTGCTCATCGTCGCCGTCGCCAGCACCGGTGCGGTTGTCGCCCTGGTGCTCCACTGCGCCACACGGGCTTAATTTGTTGTTGAAGAAAATAAAATGACTATCGGACAGCACCTTGCCATCTTCGCCAACCATAAACACTGAGGCATCCAGGTCAAAATCCTGACCATCAGTGACGCGAGCATCCCATCCAAGACCGACCATGGCAATGTTCATGGTTGGTGCTTCTTTAGTAAGGGATACGTTACCGCCTTTTACGAGAGAAACTGCCATTTTTAGCTCCTGCTGTTAATGATGGAGCTGCATTTGCAGCTCCGGTAGATAAGGATGATCAGGACGCGTTGATGCCGTACTGAGCACATACAGATGCCAGACCGCCAGCATAACCCTGGCCGACGGCACGGAATTTCCACTCACCGCTGTGACGATACAGTTCACCAAACAGCATCGCCGTTTCCGTAGACGCGTCTTCGGTCAGATCGTAACGCGCGACTTCGGTCTGGTTGTCATTATTGACCAGACGGATGAACGCGCCGGAAACCTGGCCAAAACTCTGGTGACGAGCCTGCGCATCGTGGATAGTGACTACGAAAATAACTTTATCAACGTCTGCCGGCACGGTATCCAGTTTCACGATCAGCGACTCATCATCACCGTCGCCTTCGCCAGTACGGTTATCACCGGTGTGAGTCACTGAACCGTCTGCGGACTTCAGATTGTTATAGAAAATGAAGTCTGCGTCACCGCGTACTTTGCCGTTTTGGCCAAGCAGGAATGCAGACGCATCGAGGTCAAAGTCCTGACCATCAGTAGAGCGAGCATCCCAGCCAAGACCAATCAGGACATTTTTCATTGCCGGTGCAGCTTTGCTTAAGGATACGTTGCCGCCTTTAGAAAGAGAAACGCTCATAAAAAATCCTCACTGGTTACGTTTTAAGATAGAAATTATTTACTCTGCATCCGCTTTTTCCGGGAACAGCACGCTGGCAATGATCCCGATAGCCAGTACCACCAGAACCACGATCAGGCTGGTTGTGGCGGAAAGACTGTAGCCATGATGCCAGATATGGTCGGAGGCATTAAGACCCAGTTTGGCTGCGATAAAGAACAGCAGCACGATAACTGCTTTTTCCAGATGCGTCAGATACTGTTTCAGCGCCTCAAGGACAAAGTAAAGAGTACGCAGGCCCAAAATGGCAAACATCATCGCACTGTAAACAATCAGTGGTTCACGGCTAACCGCGATGATTGCCGGGACGGAGTCAAAAGCGAACATCACGTCAGACAGCTCAACAACGGCGACGCAGAGCATCAGCGGAGTGGCATAAAGCGCCGCTTTTTTAACCCGTCCCACGACGATATCTTTGTTCTCCGGTTTTGCCAGTTCGGTATCCACTTCTTTCTGCGTCAGCAAAAAGGCGTGGCCGGAAAGCTTTGGCCAGATCGGGAAGAAGCGTCTGACCATACGGTAGGCAAGATGCTGTGAATAGTCTTCGACCTCCTCTTCATCACCACCGCTTTTCAGCATCATGACCGCCGTCCACGCCACCACAACAGCGAAGATCAGTTCGACGTATGGGCCGAGGGAAAGCAGACCGGTCCCGATAGCAACAAAGATACCCCTGAAGACAATGGCACCAATGATCCCCCAGTACAGCACGCGGTGACGATAGCGGTCCGGTACCGCAAACCATGAGAAGATCGCCATCATGACAAACAGGTTGTCGACGGAAAGCACTTTCTCAAGCGCATAACCGGTCACGAACAGGCTCGCCACTTCCGCACCGTGATGCACGTACAGAAAACCAGCAAAAGCCATCGCCACAATGACCCAGAATACCGACCATAACGCCGCGCTTTTCAGCGAGATCGGCTTGTCATGGCGATGCATGAAGAGGTCAATAAAGATGGCACCGACTGACAATGCAATAAATACAGTGACAGTTTCAGCCGGAAATCCGATATGTGTAGAAACCATGTTTTACCCTTTACAGAAAAATCAGAGGCCAAATTCGGCAGGCTCGAAGCCTAACGCAATGGCAATTTCACGAACGGCTTTCTGCTCATCAGGATCAAAATTACCGTCGCTCTTACCTACGGCAATACCTACCCGAATAGCCAGTTGCGCGGCTTCAGGCTGATCTTTCAGAGCCAGAATGTATTTCATTGTTTCGCCTTTACCGATTTCCATATCAAAGTCAAAACTTGAAATTAGTTTGTTAAAAAACTCGATAACTTCAGTGGTATCAAAGACTTTTAGTTCGTCGGATGAACGTAAGAAGCCGATCATCTTCTGCTTTTCTTCAGCACTCACGCCATCGCTGGCAACCGCAATTCGTGCACAGACGGCTACCGTCCCCTGCATGAATTTTTTGTTTTTAAACCGGCTGACCTGCTTTGTCAGCTCTTCACGGCTGGTATTAAATGCACCTTTAACTTTATTGAAAAAACTCATCACTCTGTCCTCAGCATTAACGTTATTTTGAACCCGTCGTCCAGCGAAAGCCCCAGCCGAAAGCACGGTCCATCTCCTGTTGTCCTTTAAAGAACTGATTAATACGCTCGATTTTAATTGCGCCGTTTTCGTTAACCAGACGCGCAATAGCGCACAGCGTTCGCTTGTTATCACCTTCGGTCAGACGCGTTTCAATCGGTGGCTGTTCAGGGATATGGAGGGTGACAATACCATCCGTTTTATCCCAGCTGGGGGCGCCCTGATAGATAAAGGTATAGATCAGCACTTCGCTAATATTCTTCCATTCGCGGCCATTAACATGGATCCATTCCCCGTCACTCACATCGCCGGTGCGATCGTCGCCCTGAAGCTGAACATAAGGGTGAGAATGGTAGGAACCAAACATGTTTCCCAGCGCCTGAACAATGGTTTTCTGCCCGTCACGCAGCTTGATAAACGCACCCAGATCGAGATCGATGCCTTTATCTCCGCCAAACATGCCCAGCAGGCCGGAGGATTTACTGCCCCGATGCCAGTTCAGGTTGATGCGGATCTCACCAAAGTTGTCCTGCTTGGCAAGGCTGATTGCCGGTTTCTCTTTGGTTAATGAAACCTTACTCAGGCTTATTTTGCTGGCCGGAGGCGTGGGCGGTACGGGCGCAGGCGCTGGAGATGGGGTTGGGGTTGGGGCTGGCGAATCCGCAATATCAACACCGAAATACTCGGCCAGCGGTTTTAACCCACCGTTGAATCCCTGAGAAATAAAGCGGAATTTCCACTCCCCATTACGACGGTATAATTCGCCCAGAATTAACGCCGCTTCCGTACGGCCATTGAGATCCACATTGCCACTGGCGACCGGCGAACCTGCATGGTCGACCTGAATGGCAAGACTTCCCAGACCTGATACTTTCTGAACGCCTTCGCAGGTCGCCGTGAACGCCACTTTCTGCACGTCCGCTTTCAGGTTGTTGAGATTAACGATGAACGTGGTGTTATTACCTTCATTCGTCAAACTAATAGTACCGTCGTCATTACGCGGCTGACCGTAAAAAACCATGTCAGGATCGCCCTTCACTTTTCCATCGGCATAGAGCCGGAAAGCAGAAGTATCGACAGGCGAACCGGAAAGGATACGCACGCGTAACTCGCCGTTCGGAACGGAGGTGTTACCTCCTGGGCTTAGATTCATTAGCGTACCACCGTAGCCACAATTTCTGGCAGCATGTCGTCAATTGTCCGTCCACGGCAGGCATTGCCCAGCGCCGTGAAATCCCAGCTACCGCCACTACGGCGTAGCGAGGCAATAACAATACCGGTGTGGCTGCCCTGCTCGGAAAGCGCGTAACGCGCCAGCTCTTTGTTCGCCTGGTCCACGACGCGGCAGAACGCATTTTGCACTTCATTGAAGGTCTGGCCGCGGAAGCTGTTTACGGTAAACGCCAGATACTCCACCTGCGAAGGCAGCTTCGTCAGGTTAACATTAATGACTTCGTCATCGCCGTCGCCCTCACCCGTTAAATTATCACCGCTATGAACTACAGAACCGCAGCGGGAACTAAGCTGGCGGAACCAAATGGTATCTATTTTATTGCCGCTCGCGTCCAGAAGAATACAACTTGCATCCAGATCGATATCACCAGAGCCGCCCAGAAGACCGCCAAAGAATCCTTTTTTCTTAATGGGATCCCAGCCAAGTCCAAACTTAAGCTGACTAAGTGAAGAGGATTCTTTACTGAGCGACACCGTCTGATTCTTACTTAAAGAGACCATATATTTTCCTTAACAAGGGTTAACTGAAACGACACTTCTGGTTGAAAAAATCCATCAGCAAGAAAATCATATCATGATGTAGTTCACTCACAAGATAATTTTCTTAAAAACTTCACTTCAACTAAATAAGCCATTGATAATATTATTTTTATATTTTATAACCCCCTATATTTAGGGGGTGAGAGTTAAAAATTGCCTTAACTATTGAAGGTGTGAATGCATAATGATTTAAAATCATAATATGATTGACAATGCACCAGACCATAAATAGACTGCTGGGATCCTCCTCTATTTAAGTGTTGACCCGTAAAATGAAAAATAAAATATGGTTTATGGAAGGTCTTTCTTCTCAACGGGATCTCATTCAAAGTGTAAATGATTTTTCCCGCGCGTGTGGTAAACCAGTCACAATCTATGCTTCGCATCGTAATGAAAGAAATGAAATTTTATCGTTGGCCCATTTTTCTTTAACTGAACCAAAAGATGCCGATCGGCGTTTGGCATTTATTGAAGCTATAGTAAGAGAACACGGGATCAACGTTATTCATACTGGCCGCCACAGCCGATGGTTCGAAACTCACCGTCAGGCGATTGAATCGACTGGCGCAGCGCTGACGACGGGCGCATCTGGTGTTGATGACATAGACATTGCCGATGACAAAGTGACATTTGCTCAGCTTATGGAAAAGAACGGGCTGCCGGTCGTTCCCTCACTGCGTATCACCACACTGAGTGAACTGAAAACACAGCTTGCTCACGCACCTTTTACCTCATCACAACTCTGTGTCAAACCGGTGAAAGGGATTTATGGAATGGGATTCTGGCGCGTAGATGACGCGGTATCGCCCATGACAATGATCAACTATCCCGAACGTCGTCAGATTACGACCTGGCAATACCTTGCTGCCTGCGAGGCCGCCGAGGCTTTTGAACCGCTGGTGCTAATGCCTTACCTGCCGGGGCCGGAATACTCGGTCGATATGCTGGTAAACAAAGGCAAGGTTCTGGCCGCCGTGGGACGACGTAAAGAAGGCGCGCTCCAGTATCTCGAAAATACAGGTGAGGCTTACGAGCTGGCGCTGGCCTGTGCAGCCGTTATGAAAGCGGATGGGCTGGTCAACGTGCAAACGCGCAACGACGAGAGCGGCAAGCCCGTCCTGCTTGAGATCAACATGCGTCCTTCGGGCGGTATCGGTTATACCCGTCACAGCGGTGTTAACCTCGCGGGGCTGTATGCCGGTTTCAAACTGGGTTATCTCAGTGAACGCGACGTTCAGTCTGAGGCGCAGGCACGTTTTAGTCCAGCCACCGTGCGTGCCATGACAGAGGCGATTGCTTACCACGCTACGCTGACCAATGCACTGTGATGCAGACGCGATTTATTTACCCCATCATGTTCAGGACGTAACGCTATGATGAATACTCACGACGCCAACGTTTATCGTCGCACTCTGACCAGCGGAACCATCAGCGTCACCCGCCATAAAGGCGTAGCTGCGCTTGAATCATTATTTGATATTGCCGAGCGCCGTAATCCGAAGAGAGCCTTTTTATTCGTCAGCAAAGTGCTTGGCCGACATATTCCAGTCTCACCGACCATAATGCGCTCCGTCTTCCGCCAGCTCAGCGAGCTGTTTCCACAGGATCTTCCTGGTCCCGTCCTGTTCATCGGTATGGCCGAGACGGCGGTCGGGCTGGGTGCCGGTGTCTTTGATGAACTGAGAGAACGCGTTGGCGATCCGGTTTATCTGACCTCCACACGTCATCCTGTTGACGGCGAACTACTGTGCGAATTCAAAGAAGCACACAGCCATGCCACCGATCACCTGCTCTATCTGCCCGCGGATCCTGAGATGCGTCGCCGCGTTGAGCAGGCGCAGACGGTGGTGCTTATTGATGATGAAGCGACCACCGGAAATACCTTTATTAATCTGCTGGCCGCGTTGCGCAACGATGGCGGACTAACGTCGCTGCGTCAGGTGGTCACCGTAACGCTGACCGACTGGAGCCATGATGCGCTGGAAGCAGGCTGCCCGCTCCCCGTACACTCTCTTTCTCTGGTGAGCGGTCAATGGTCGTGGGAACCCGTTCCCGACGCACCGGTGCCGGTGATGCCGCAGGTCAATGTCACTGCAACGGGCACCTACGCGCCGTCCGGTAAACAAACCTGGGGGCGGCTGGGAATGATGAAACCCGCTGCCGATCTGGCCCCTGACGTTACCGTTAAGCCGGGAGAAAAAATCCTCGTGCTGGGGACCGGCGAATTTGTATGGGAACCTTTTTTGCTCGCAGAGCGACTGGAAGCCATGGGCGCAGAGGTGAAATACAGTTCCACCACCCGCTCGCCTATTGCCACCGGTTTTGCCATTCAGTCCGTCCTTTCCTTTACCGACAACTACGGTCTGGGGATCCCCAACTTCGTGTATAACGTTGCACATCAATCATTCGATCGTATTTTACTCTGCGCTGAGACACCGGCTGAGAGTATTGACACCCTGCTGCTCACCGGTCTGAAAAATGTCGCTGACTCCGTAGAGATTATAACTTATGAATAAACCCGTTTTTCTTTCCGACCTTGATGACACGCTGTTTCAGACCCGGCGCAAAATGATTAATGAGCTGGATCTGGAGCCGTTTCGTACCGGTGCGCTCGATCGCAGCCTGCAACCGCGCAGTTTTATGACCGAAGAACAAGCGATGCTGGTCGACTGGTTGCTTGAACACGCGGAGCTTATCCCGGTCACCGCCAGAGGCACGGAAGAAATTAGTCGGGTGCAGATCCCCTTTCATTCATGGGCTATCACCACCCACGGCGCGGTGATCCTGAATGCCGATCGTCAGCCTGATGAAGAATGGAAAGCGCATATGCTGGGCCGCTTAAAACCCTATGAGGAAAAGCTGACCTCTATGCAGCGCCAGATCACCGAGTTGATGGACGCCAGAGGCATTAATGCCTGGGCACGACTCAACTATGAATATGGCGATGTGCCGGTATATCTGGTCATGAAACATCGCGACAGCACTCGCCTTGATGAACTCAACGCTATTGGTGATGAAATCGAAGCCCTCTTCTCGACTAACGGCTTTTATATCCACCGCAACAGTAACAACATTGCCTGGCTTCCTGAACCGGTAGAGAAAGGGCTGGCGGTCAACTGGCTACTGCAAAAATTACGCGCAGAGCGCGGCGTTTTCCCGGTCATCGGCCTCGGTGATAGCCTGAGCGATCATCGTTTTATGAAACTTTGCACCTGGTTCGGCGTTCCGCAACAAAGTCAGTTTGCCGGGGCTATTGCGCAATCACTTTTTGGGGATCACGATCATGCGTGAAGACACGATTTTCTCAGGCTCTTATCTGCCTGAAGATGTTCACTTTCTTCTTCAGCCGGTAGAAATGGAAATGACGCCGGTAGAGTTGAAAGAAGAATATATTCAGTCCGGCAAAAAGCACTATTCAGAAATGCTCAGTCAGGAACCTGAACCGACGCCGTGGCACATTGACCTGTTTCGCCGTTCGCTCGATCAGGGGGCGGAGCGTCTCGCAACTGAAGTGCAGCAACTTGCCAACGCCCTGGTGGCACAGTTCGGTGATACCCCCATCGTACTGGCAAGTCTGGTACGCGCGGGCGTGCCGCTGGGTGTAATGTTACAGCAGGCGCTGCGCGAGATGGGCCGAACCTCTTTTCATTACGGCATCAGTATTATTCGCGATCGAGGCATCGACACTGCCGCGCTGGACTGGATCGAATCCCGCCACGGCACCGACGGTATCGTCTTTGTAGACGGCTGGACCGGAAAAGGCGCGATTACCGGCGAATTGATCAAGTCGCTAAAAGGACGTCCGGGCTATCCGGCTATGCCTCGTCTCGTCGTCCTGGCCGATCCCTGTGGCCGGGCCTGGCTGTCGGCCAGCGACGATGACTGGTTGATCCCCTTCGGTATTATGGGCGCGCCCGTGTCAGGACTGATTTCTCGCTCGATCTGGACGCAACAGGGTTTTCACGGTTGCGTCCAGTGCGATCATCTCGCCGCCTGGGAGTGCAGCCGCACGCTGGTCGACACCGTAGCGGAGCAGCGCCGACGCCTGCATGAGGTCCCGGCGCTGTCCCTGGCGAGTGTTGATAAAGCTCAACTGCGCGAAACCAGCGATCGGGTCGTCAACACGTTGGCCAGCCGTTACCAGGTAGACAGTATTAACCGTATTAAACCCGGCATCGCTGAAGCGACGCGAGCGGTGCTACGCCGGGTGCCCGATCACGTATTTGTTCGTGCCATAGACGATCCTGATGTGGCGTTACTTGTCGCGCTGGCGCAAGACAAAGGCATTGCGATCGCTGAGGTTGGCGATGCTATCGGGCAGTATCGCGCCGTCACCATCATTAAGAAGGTGCTTTGATGATGAAACGACTTTCTCCCTGGAATCTTGGGGCAACGCTGTATATGCCTGCCACCCGCACGGATATCGCCGAGGCGATCCTGAATGTCAAAGTCGAGGGGCTACGGTCGCTGGTGATCTGCCTTGAAGACGCTGTCAGCGAGGAAGATGTTCCTTCCGCGCTCAGTAATTTGCAGGTTCTGCTTGATATACTGGCCAAAGCTAAAGCCACTGACGGCAGTTCTCACTGGCCGCTGGTATTCATCCGCCCACGAGACGTTGAGATGGGCGCGAGACTGACTCAAACGATGAATCTGAGTCCGGTTGACGGGCTGGTGCTGCCTAAGTTTACCCTGGCATCGTTACCGGCATGGTGGGAATTCATTCAGCATACCCATTTATGCATGATGCCGACGCTTGAAACTGAAGAGGTTTTCGACGTAGAGCAAATGCGCCAACTGGCGGTGTCGCTGCTTGACCATCCCTGCCATCAACGGCTTATCGCACTGCGTATTGGCGGTAACGATCTCATGAACGTGGTCGCCCTGCGTCGTCCGCGGCATCTCACGCTGTACGATGGCCCGATGGGCTATGTCATCAAAATGCTGGTCTCCGTCTTTGCCACCCGCGGTTTTGCATTGACTGCGCCCGTTTGTGAGCACATCGACGATCACGACATTATGGACAAAGAACTGGCGCTCGATATGGCGCATGGCCTGGTAGGAAAAACGGCAATTCATCCCAATCAGATCAGCAAAATAGAGGCGGCGTTGAGAGTATCGGACAACGATTATGCAGACGCATTGCGGATCCTGAACTCCTCACAGGCGGTTTTTAAATCGCTGGGTGCCATGTGTGAGCCTGCAACGCATCGCCGCTGGGCGTCAGCGGTCCTGGAGCGTGCTCAGGTCTATGGCATTATTAGCGAACGCGAAAACGGCGGCATTGTCCGGGTTCCGCTGTCGCAGCAGAGCTGAGGTGACGTAGAAAATGCTATTAAGTTCGCGACAAGAACGCGTATTCAGGCTGGCGACGATCCTTGGTACCGGCAAACCGGTTTCTGCAAGTCATATTCTGGAGCTTCTGGAATGCTCTGAACCCACCCTTACCCGGGCGCTTAAAGAATTGCGGGAGTCATATTCGGCGGATATAAAATACAGCAAGGCCGTTCATGCTTACCAGATGACTCATTTTGGCTCGCTGGATAAAAAAGCGCTGCGACGAATGACCGAGTCGCTGAATGCGAACGCGGAGCTGAAAAAAGGGGAAGCCACCCGCTGGGTCGATCTGGACAAAGATAAGAAAACCGCCGTCTCGCTTTCTCTGCGTATGAGCATTTTGCGCAAAATTGACCGTTACGCGTTTGCTAATGACAAAACCCGCAGCGAAGCCGTTGAGTTGCTGACGGAGAAAGCCTTTGAACTGCTGCAAAATGAACGCGTCAATACCAGGAAATAGCGGTCAATTTCCTCTGCCCGTCGCGCATGCGACGGGCTACACTCTCAGTTTGTCTTGATAAAAACCAGAAAAATACTCGCTCATAACGCCTTAAAAGCATACTGTATTTTGGTCATTACCCCTCTGGTTAAAAATCTCAAATCATCAGGAGCTACATATGCGAAGACTTCCTGTTTATTTACTTCTCGACACTTCAGGTTCAATGAACGGTGAACCTATCGAAGCGGTCAAGAACGGGGTACAAACCCTGCTGACAACCCTCAAGCAAGACCCTTACGCGCTCGAAACCGCGTATGTTTCCGTCATTACGTTTGATTCCTCCGCGCGCCAGGCCGTACCGTTAACCGATCTGCTTAGCTTTAAACTCCCCGATCTGGTTGCCAGCGGAACCACCGCTTTGGGCGAAGCGCTTTCCCTGACCGCCGACGCTATTTCTCGTGAAGTTCAAAAAACTACGGCAGAGACCAAGGGAGACTGGCGTCCGCTGGTTTTTATCATGACCGACGGTTCGCCAACGGATGACTGGCGTAAAGGCGTCAGCGCATTTAAAGCCGCCAGAACAGGCGTGGTTGTTGCCTGTGCTGCCGGACATTCAGCAGAAACCAGTGTCCTGCAGGAAATCACCGAGATTGTGCTGCAACTGGATACCGCCGATTCCACCACCATTAAAGCTTTCTTTAAATGGGTTTCCGCCAGTATTTCCGTCGGCAGCCAGAAGGTTGAATCCAAAAAAGAGGTGATTGGACTGGATGATTTGCCGCCGCCACCGCCGGAAGTTAACGTCGTTTTGTAACCACATAAATAAGGAGATGTTATGTCAGTCAGTTTACGCAAGGGGCAAGGCGTTAGCCTGCGAAAAAATGAATACGATCTCTCTTCCGTCACCATCGGTCTGGGATGGGACATTAACGAAGAGAAGAAAGGATTTTTAGGTAGCGTGTTTGGCAAAAAGGAAGAAGAGTACGATCTCGACGTTATTGCTTTTTTGTGTGACGCCCAGGGAAAAGTGACTGATTTAGGCGATCAGGAGAACGGCAAGCCGACGCTGGTCAATGGTGACATCATCTTTTTTAATAGCCTGCGACATAAGACAGGCAACATCTGGCTGACCGGCGATAACCGTACCGGGGCTGGCGATGGCGACGATGAACAAATTATCGTTAAACTCAATGCCCTCGAACCACGCTATGAAAAAATCGTCTTCATTGTGCAAATCTACAACGGCGAACGCCTGAAACAGCATTTCGGCAAGGTGAAGAACGCGTTTATTCGTGCGGTTGATGCACGCAATATCGAAATGGCACGCTTTGATCTCTCAGGCGGAGCCGCATTCAATAATCAGTGTTCCATGCTTTTCGCCGAACTGGTAAGAGAGCCAAGCGGCTGGAAACTTAACGCCGTCGGTGAGCCGTCCGAATCCGATACCTTCGTTACGCATTTAAAGAGCTATATCTGATATGAGAAGACTCCCTGTTTATCTGCTCATTGATACCTCCGGATCGATGCGCGGCGAATCCATTCACGCGGTTAACGTTGGTGTACAGGCGATGCTCAGCGCACTGCGCCAGGATCCTTACGCGCTTGAAAGCGTGCATATCTCGATTATCACCTTTGATAATGAAGCGCGTGAACACACGAAGCTCTCCGCGCTGGAAAACTTTCAGTTCACCGATATCGTGGTGCCCAGCGCCGGAGGCACGTTTACCGGCGCGGCGCTGGAATGCCTTGTGGCCTGTGTCGATCGCGACGTGCGGCGTTCGGATGGCGATCAGAAAGGTGACTGGCGGCCGCTGGTATTCCTGATGACCGACGGCACACCTTCCGATGCCTGGGCTTACGGAGAAGCGATCAAAGAGGTCAAAAAGCGCGCGTTTGGCTCCATCATTGCCTGCGCTGTAGGTCCCAAAGCGCGTCATGAACACCTGAAGCAACTGACGGACACCGTTGTGGCGCTTGAAACGCTTGACTCAACCGCCTTCGCCGGTTTCTTCAAGTGGGTGTCGGCCAGCGTGGCTTCGGGCAGCACCAGTGCGGGAGTCAATTCCAGCACGGACACGCTCCCTCCTCCGCCGCCAGAAATCCAACTGGTGTTGTAATGGCCTGATGAGGTGATCTCCGTGAGAAGACTTCCGGTATTTTTTGTTCTGGACTGCTCAGAGTCCATGATTGGCGACAATCTAAAAAAGATGAATGACGGCCTGCAAATGATCGTCAGCGACCTGAGAAAAGATCCGCATGCCCTCGAAACGGCCTGGATTTCAGTGATTGCTTTTGCCGGTATCGCCAGAACCATTGTCCCGCTGCATGAGGTCCTGTCGTTTTACCCACCGCGCCTGCCGGTAGGCAGCGGCACGAATCTCGGTGCCGCGCTGCGTGAACTGATGACGCAAATTGACACCCAGGTTCGTAAAACCACCGTCGAACGCAAAGGCGACTGGAAACCGGTGGTGTATCTGTTAACCGACGGTCATCCTACCGACGATGCTGCCGCAGAAATTAAGCGCTGGAAAGAGCATTACGCCCGCAAAGTGAATCTGATTGGGATCGGGCTTGGCCCCTCTGCGGACCTTAATACGCTGCGCCAGCTCTCAGAGAATGTGTTTCATTTCAACGAAGCGCATGAGGGTGACTTTACCCGCTTCATAAAATGGATCACGGCCTCCGTCACCGCCCACAGCCGTAGCGTGGGCGAAGATGCGCCGCCGCCGGCGGTCCAGACCGACTATCTGGTTAAGCTGGCGAAGGATGACGTGGCGCGTGCCTGCGATGAAACCTGCGTCACCCTCGCCGGACGATGCAGTAAATCGCGCCGCCCTTACCTCATCAAATATGAACGTCCGCCGGTGAACGTTTCCGGGCTGAATTTCAATCTGAATATCAACGGCTTTAATCTCGCTGGCTGTTACCCGATTGATGAAGATTATTTCGAGTGGAGCGATCCCTCCGCCTCATCACTGCAGGTGAATACCAGTGAATTACACGGCGTACCGGGATGTCCACACTGCGGCAATGCCAGCGCATTTGCCCTGTGTCGCTGCGGCCGATTGCTGTGCGTCAACGGCCCCGACGACATTATCTGTCCGTGGTGCGAAACCGCGTTAACGTTCAGAAATGGCGATGACAATGACTTTGATGTCAGCAGAGGTAAAGGATGATGGATGATAATATGCCTCTGAAAAAAAAGATCCTCGCCCTGATTATTGCCGAAAAAGGCCTGACCTTGACGCCGGAGGAACAACGATCCCTGAGTCACGACGACGGGCTGGACGCTGAAATTAACGCGATCATTGAGAAAGTCAGCGTGGGTGCGGCAGAAGAAGCAGCGTCAGAGCCTGAATCTGACGCTGAAGAGGTGTGCGACACCGCTGGCGATAATCCACCGCCTGAACCGGCAGAAAACGCGCTGGCTGAAGAAAATACCGATTCTGCACCGTGGCAAAAAATGCCTTATGACGAACTCAATGAAACAGCGCCTCAGGAAGCCGAATCCGTGAGTAAACCGGTTGAATTATTAAAGCCCGGCCAGATTCCCTCGCATCCGGCCGCAGCGTGCCCCCCGCCACTCAAGGCTCCAAATGCGCGGATCGGTATTGCCAATGCCCGGGCTGGTGCGCCTTTTCACTGTACGGTAGATATTGCTCTTGATAATGACGAGCGTGCCGAGGTTGAAGATATTCTTTTCGACGCCCCCATCGGTCTAACGTTTGATCGAGCTGAAGGCACTCTGTCAGGCACGCCAACAACCAGCGGCGACATGGAGATTACGGTGAAATGGTCCTGCCCGTCACATCCTGACGGCGCATCCAGGATCACGTTTATCGTCAATCCCGACCCGCGCACGTTATGGAAAGATATCGATCCTCCTGAAGAAGACAGGTATTACAAAACTAATCTCGATCATAAGCTGATTAAACACGCAGGTGTGACCATCGCGGCCGCCAGCCGCCGGGGACGATCTCACGCCCATGTTGGCTCGTTCCGCGATGATGACTTTTACATTAACGCCAGCGAGCAGAGCGGCTGGAGCGTGATGCTGGTCGCCGATGGCGCAGGGAGCGCCAGTCACTCACGTCAGGGATCACGAATTGCCACCGAAACGGCAGGTAATTACCTGTTTGATCAGCTTAAAGGCGATAAAGGTCTGGCGCTCAAAACACAAATTACCCAGTGGAACACCGACGATCAGCGGCAGATTTGGGACTATTTTTACCGCCAGTTCAGTCTGGCCTCGGCGCTGGCGGTTAACAATATCAATCATGAAGCCAAAATCGCCGGGGAAAAAAGTAAATCCTACTCAACGACGTTGTTAGCGCTGGTCTCTTTTCGCGAAGGCGATGAGATTTTTGCGGCTGCTTTCTGGCTGGGCGACGGTGCCATTGCCGCCTACGGCCCGGCGGGCAAAGTTCGCGTGCTGGGTATGCCGGACAGCGGTGAATACGCGGGTCAGACACGCTTTCTGGACGCTGAAACTATCCAGGATGCGGAATTCAGCAAGCGCATTATTATCGGCCGCTGGAAAGAGATTTCCCATCTGGTGCTGATGACGGATGGCGTGTCCGATCCCTGCTTCGAAACGGATAACGGGCTGCAAAACCCACAGAAATGGGATGCGCTGATCGCAGAGCTGACGCCTCATCTGGACGATGCAGAAAACGCGGCGGAGAACCTGGTTGAATGGCTGAACTTCTTTTCGCCAGGCAATCACGACGACCGCACTATCGTGGTCTCATGGTGACGGGCGGGTGAGATAATATGGCAAATATCGTAACGTGTACCACCCGGGACGGTAAAACCGTTCAATATGTGGATGAAATCATCGGCTCCGGCTCAATGAAGGATGTCTATTTTTCGCCGGATAAAAGCTATGTGGTGGCGTTTTATAAAAAGCCGCAGAATGAGCAGGCGCGCGAGCGAATCGACATGATCACAGGCCGCTATCGGCCCAATATTTTTGAGCAGTCCGGCGGCGAATACTGGAAAGATCTTTTCTGCTGGCCGACCAGCGTAGTGGAGCATGACGGGAAAATCGGTATTGTGGTGCCGACCTACAAACGCCACTTTTTTTTCAAATATGGTTCCAAAAATAACGATTTTCTCGGTATCCGCGGGCGCGAAAAAGAAGGGAAATGGTTTGCCAGCGCCAATAACCAGAACAAATTCCTCGATCCACGCGAAAAAGGCAATACCCTGACCTATCTCAAGGTCTGCTTATTATTGAGCCGCGCGGTAAGGCGTATGCATGCAGCGGGGCTTTGTCATAGCGATCTGAGTTACAAAAATGTCCTGATTGACCCCGAACAAGGTCACGCCTGCATTATCGATGTCGATGGCCTTGTGGTGCCGGGAAAATTTCCCCCGGATGTGGTGGGCACGCCGGATTTTATTGCGCCGGAAGTGGTTAAAACCAGCCATCTGGAAAAAGACGATCCGCGCCGGGTTTTGCCGAGCATTCTGACGGACAGGCACGCGCTGTCAGTGCTGATTTATATGTACCTGTTTTACCGCCATCCGCTCCGGGGCGGTAAAATTCACGATCTGGACGACGAAATGCGTGACGAATCCCTGTCGATGGGTGAAAAAGCGCTATTTATCGAGCACCCCTTCGATCGCAGTAACGCGGTGAAACTTAACCAGGTCTCGCCGTCGTCGCTGCCGTGGGCCGATCCGCAGAAGATCCCTTACACCATCATGGGGCCTTACCTGACCCCGCTGTTTGATCGGGCCTTTATCGAAGGTCTGCACGATCCGCAGCGTCGCCCGACGGCGGACGAATGGGAATCGGCACTGGTAAAAACGGTTGATCTTATCCAGCCGTGCCAGAATCCTGCCTGTGAGCAGAAATGGTATGTTTTTTCAGGTAAAACCAAACCGGTTTGCCCGTATTGCGGCACCCCTTACAAAGGAAAACTGCCGATCCTCAATTTATACTCGTCACGTAAAGCGGGCAGCTTCCGGCCGGACGATCACCGTCTGATGGTCTGGAGCGGGCAGTCGCTGTTCGCCTGGCACGTAAATCGTTTAGTGGCCCCCAATGAGCGCACGACTGAAGCCCAGAAGAAACGCGTCGGGTATTTCGTTTTCCATAACGATCGCTGGTGGCTGGTGAACGAAGGCATCCCCGGCCTGATGTCGCTGCCTGACAAAACGGCCATTGCTATCGGCGAGAAACTGGCGCTGGACGACGGCACTCAATTCGTGCTTTCAACGGAAGAAGGTGGCAGGCTGGTGGTGGTACAACTGGTCTCAAATTAACCACGATGAGCCGGGTGAAAGCCCTCACCCGGCAATCCGCTTATTCAGTCACAGCTGACATTCCCGGAACAAGGATCACTTTGCGACAATCCTCCTCACGCTTTTCGAAAATCTCATAGCCTTTGGCCGCCTCTTCCAGCGGCATATGGTGAGTCACGATCTCTTCCGGACGCAGCAGTCCTTCTTCGATCAGTTTCAGCAATTCCGGCAGGTACGCATGCACATGTGTCTGGCCCATTTTGAAGGTTAAGCCTTTATCGAAGGCATCACCGAACATGAAACCGTGAATGAACCCGGCATAAACGCCCGGAACACTGACAATGCCGCCCCGACGCACCGCGGCGATACACTGCCGTAGCGCTTTACCACTGCTGCCCTCAATTTTGAGGTTGCTAAGTACGGTTTCCGTCAGGCTTCCTTTGGCTTCAAAACCCACGGCGTCAATGACGGCATCCACGCCGCGGTGATTATCGGTATTTTCAATAATCCACGCCGCCGGATCGTCATTTTTATCAAAGTTGATAGGAATAACGCCATAACACTGGTGGGCAAAATTGAGGCGGTAATCATGATGGTCGATCATAAATATTTTTTCTGCGCCTAAATAACGCGCGCAGGCAGCAGACAATAACCCCACCGGTCCGGCACCAAATATCGCCACGCTGGACCCTTTTTTGATTTCTGCATTTTTTACCGCCTGCCAGGCGGTTGGCAAAATATCGGTTAAAAAGAGAACTTTGTCATCGGACAATACGCGAGGAACTTTAAACGGACCGGTATTGGCTTTGGGTACGCGGACATATTCTGCCTGCCCACCGGGGACGCCACCGTATAATTTGCTGTAGCCAAATAGCGCAGCGGGTGGCGTAATGGTTTTGCGGTTCAGCGCTGCGCCCTTCCCGCTATTGGTTGTTTCGCAGGCGGAATATTGCTCAAGCTGACAGAAAAAACAGTTGCCGCAGGCAATGACAAAAGGGATCACGACCCGATCACCGCGGCTGGCTGCTGTGACATCTTTCCCCGTCTCAACGACCTCGCCCATAAACTCATGACCAAAAATATCACCATGATCGGTACCCGGAATTTTTCCGCGATAAAGGTGTAAATCGGAGCCGCAAATAGCCGTTGCGGTGACCCGCAAAATAATGTCATCACTGGCTTCAATTATGGGATCCGGATGCGTATCAACGCTGACTTTATGCGGCCCGTGATAAGTGAGTGCTTTCATATGGTTCTCCGGGGAATGATCCGCCATGGCGGGAAGTCTTAAATCTAGTTGCCAGCGGGCAAAGTTCAAGCTGAAGGGAGAGAGTCAGTCTTGTCTAAGAATTATCTGCTATAAATAACTATCATTACGCCTTTCTGCGCTACGGTTAATAAACTGATAAGTAAAAAGGCGATTAACAGATGAAACTTTCCCACTGGCTAATTTATACCTCGGCAATATTAACTGGCTGTGGCGCATCAAATTCCCCTTCCCCGGTCAAAGCAACGGGAGAAGAAACCTCTGCAAAAATGAAAGTGCTGGCCACAGGCGCAACAGTGATCCAGTCCCGTCCCCCCATTGAGGCAATCAGCACGTATCTGGATGGTTTCCACTTTTACAGTGGGGAGCAAAAAGGCCAGATGGAAGCGCATCACTATGTCACTGTACTTAATGACGATGTAATGCAGGCAGTGATTTATGATGGCAATACCCGCGATGCAAAATTAATGGGTGTCGAGTACATCATCAGTGAGCGACTCTTTAAAACCTTACCTGCTGAGGAAAAGCCTTACTGGCATAGTCATCGCTATGAGGTGATGTCAGGAAGTCTGGTTGCCCCCGGCTTACCTGAAGCCGCTGAAAATCCGCTAATGAGTAAAATTGTGAACACCTATGGAAAAACCTGGCACACCTGGCACACCGATCGTGACAAAACGCTGCCGCTGGGGGCGCCTGCGCTGATGATGGGCTTTACCGCCGATGGGCAACTCAACCCACAACTGCTGGCCGATCGCGATCGGCGTTTCGATATTGACTCAAACCAAATACGTGAATCACGGCAAACGCTTCAGGCCCATCCCGTCGCGGAAGGCGCAGATGCCTGGCAAAAGGGTACTGCCGTCCAGCTTAAGCGCATCGAAGTGAAAAATGGCGTGCAGCATCCTTGAGGCGCAGCACACTCGGATTTATCCGCTAACCCGTGAAATGCCCGCCTGTTTTGTCCGGAGTTTCTATACTGGGTGCAGGAGGTTTTACTATGCGATGGTTCCGTTCACTTTTTACCAGCCCCGAGAAATTTTTGCAGGTCATTAATCACCACGATATCGAAGAATCTATTGAAGATGGCGAACGCATCCTGGTGGATGACGACGGTAATGCTACCGTCAATGTCCATTGCCGCGCCGTACAGGAAGATTTTGATCGCCACATTAACGCACTAAAAAGGGCCTGAGATGGGAACGGCTATATTTATGGTTCTGATGGTGTGTGGATACTGGTATAGCAGCCGGGATCTCTCCACTCGTTTTAAATTTAAACGTACTTTCGGCTGGGATGTGTATTTTCTGGTCGCCCTTTATGGTTGTATTTTCGTTCTGCAAGGTATTATTGCTACCGGCATTCTGTGGCTGATTTTATTGATCGCATCCGTGACGATGAATGCCCTTCCCGTCTGGTTTGGGCCTGAAGAACATCGGCTTCAAATGGTGTTCATGAACTGGAGCTTTTTAGGCATTCAGGCTCCGGTAGTGATCATGCTGGCCTTCGCGATTTTCTTTTGTCTTTACCGCTCAAACTGGGCCATGAGTGCCCGACTCGACAGCAAGGGACGACTGTCGCTTTATAAGGAACTGGCCAGTGCAAACAGCCTCGAAGGATTGCTTTATCAATGCATGGAGAGCGGTCAGTTAGTCTGGCTGACCCTGAAATCGCAGCGAATTTACATTGGCATGGTTCATGCGGCGACTTTTGATGCTAGTAACGCCAGCAACATTGTGATTGTACCAATGCTGAGCGGCTATCGTAATAGCGAAAATTTTGAGTTTACCGTCGAGCATAATTACAGTGCGTGGTATGCCAGGCATGAGATTACGCTGACCTCAGAGCCGCAATCAGCACTGGATTTTCGCAAGGTGATCTTGCTTGAGCAGGTGGAAAGTTTCTCGCTCTTTGATCCGTCGCAAACGCTGGCACTGGGCATGCGTAAAGAAAGGGAGATGTTTAGAGAGGAATAAAGGATTCGCCCGCAGGACGCGGGCGAAAGACGATTACGCGTTTAGCTGGTAATCAAGTGTAATATCAGCATTCAGTAACTGTGAAACCGGGCAACCCGCCTTCGCTTTTTGGATAATAGCGTCAAATGCAGACTGTTCAATTTGCGGCACAGAGACCTTACTTTGCAGGGCAACTTTGGTGATCGCAAAACCGCCGTCTTTCTTATCGAGGGAAACATCTGCAACGGTATCAATGGAGGTTGCGGTATAACCCTGCTCGCCCAACATCAATGAAAGCGCCATTGAAAAGCAGGCGGCGTGTGCTGCGCCAATTAACTCTTCAGGGTTGGTTCCTTTCTCACCCTCAAAACGGGTATTGAAACCATAAGGGCTTTGGTTAAGGACGCCACTCTCTGTCGAGACGGTACCTTTACCACTTTTGATATCCCCTTCCCAGTGTGCCTGACCTTTCTTATGAATCGTCATAATTGACTCCTTTTTGCTGTCGAGTCATCAAGTATAGGACGCGCCTGAAAGTTTGCGGCAAAAAGAGAGTGTTCCTAAAAGCCGCCGGTCGATTGCAAAACGCCCGGGTTTGGTCAATGCTTAACAGTCAGCTCGCCCGCGAGCTGACCTTTAGGGTAACGTTTCGTCCGGCACCCGCCGGGCTTGTCCTTGAAACCAGTAAAACAGGATTAAGGAGTAAGAATGAAATCGAACCGTCAGGCACGTCACATCCTTGGACTCGATTACCGGGTCTCAAATCAGAAAAAAGTCGTCATTGAAGGTGATAGCGAAACCCCTGTTACGCACACCCACGCGACGGGCCGTAAACGTCGTAGTGAATAAAGCGTCTTTTTCGATGTGATCCCAGACACCACCTTCCCCGAAAGGTGGTGTCTGACTGCTGATAAACGTTATACCGTGGAATTATGCCTGGTGGCGCTTTGCTTACGCAGGCCTACAAATCAAGTACAAAACTTTGATATTAAAGCTTTTTTAGGCAGGGTAAGGCGAAGCCGCCACCCCGCAAAACGGCACAGACATAGTAAAACCCGATTTTTTACAAGCTGACACCATCTTCTCCGGAAGGTGGTGTTTTTGTTTAGGGGGTGACCCGCTCTACCTGGCAAGCTGGCTAAGTAATGGTACGGCGTTGCGTATGATGATTTATTAAAGATAAGCATTAAGTATGTTGTAACTAATGATTTATCCACCAGCAACATTAGCCTGAAAATACCAAATATTGCGAGGCGCTTTCAGGCTTTGCGCTATCTCTATTGCCTGAAGAAAAGCGTGTGATTAAGCTGCACTGAGCGTATAGTGTTGACAAAATGGCAACGGAAGGTCATATGCATGTAATTTCACAAAAGAAACTTGCCGTGGCGGCAGAGAAGTATCCACAGTTCAGAGATGAGTTGATCGCAATGGGAAAGATTATTGCCAAAGGGCATTTCCCTACTCCTGATTTACTGCGACAAATTTATCCCACTCTGGATAATATTAAATATATTGATAAGTACTATGTTATTGATATTGCAAGAAACAGGCTACGTATCATTGCAATCATCTTTTTTAAAACCCAAAAATTTTATGTCCGGCATATTTACACACATAAAGAGTATGATGAATTTGTAATGAAGTGCCGCACTAAAGGAAAAACCAAATGGCTGTAGAAGAGGCATTAAAAGCAGCAGAAGCATTAAAACGAGCAATCCCCCTCCTTGTCGGTAGTACACGATGTGAGGACTATGATGATGCTCTGAGGCTGATTGAATATTGGCTCCTGCACGATCCGGAAAACCCGTTGCTTGAGCTGGTAGCCGCAAAAATTGCGGCGTATGAAGCAACGTTACCTGAAGTCGCGGCCTTCAGAAAAGCGAGCGCTGAAACCCCTTCAGCACTCGCCACGCTACGAATCCTGATCGATCAACATAATCTAACGCTTTCAGATTTTAAAGATGAAATCGGTAGCAAATCTATGGTATCGCGTGTATTAAACGGTGAACGCCAGCTTACCCTCGCGCATATAAAAAAACTTGCCGCACGGTTTGGCGTGTCTCCAGCGCTATTCCTCGACTAAAACCCGGCCCCACGAGGGGGCCGGAGAGAGATCACATCCCTTCGCTACTCTCTTTTTTTGCTTCCAGCCGTTCCACATCCCGATACCAGCGCGGGTGATGCTTCTTCGCCCAGCGACGGCTAACCTTCCCTTCCACCATGCCGTTAATGGAACCTTTCACCCAGAACGCCATATACATATGAATAAGGATGGCATGGATCAAAATAATCGCCGACGTCGCGTGCAGCAGCAGGCTGTAGCGGATCACCTGAATCGGGAAGTATTGCGCAAAATAAGGACGCCAGATAATCACGCCCGTCACCAGTAACACAAAAATCATGCTCATGATGCTCCAGAACATCATTTTCTGTCCGGCGTTGTATTTTCCTACCCGGGCGACCTTATGCTCATTCCCCTTCAGGACCTCGACGATCCCCTTCACCCACGGGATATCCTGCTTATCCGGGATGTTATGGTGCACAAAGCGCACGAACATAAACATCAGCGCAATAAAAATCACTACCCCAAAGAACGGATGGAGGATGCGCCCCATCTGCGGCGTGCCGAAGGTTTCCGTCAGCCACTGAAGCGTCGGGAAGAAAAACGAAATCCCCGACAGCGCTACCAGAAAGAAACAGATCACCACCGTCCAGTGACAGGCCCGGTCGATAAAGGTGGTACGCACAATCATTTTACTCATGATGGTCCTCCTCATCATCGACCTCTTTATTCGGGCCAATGCCAATGTAGTGATAGATCAGTCCGGCAAAGGTGGCGACAAAGCCTATTGCGGAGAGCGGCTTCAGTACCCCTTTCCATAGCGTAACAGCGGTATCGATATGGGGATCTTTCGCTAAACCGTGATAGAGCTGCGGCCGGTCCGCATGATGCAGGACGTACATCACATGCGTACCGCCCACGCCCGCCGGGTTATACACGCCCGCATGCTGATAACCACGTGCCCGGAGTTTCCCGACCCGTTCCACCGCCACCTCCAGCATCTCCTGCTTAGTGCCAAAGTGAATCGCCCCGGTGGGACAGGTTTTCACGCAGGCAGGTTCCTGCCCGACGCTCACCCGATCCACACACAGCGTGCATTTATAGACCCGGTTATCGTCCTTATTCAGCCGCGGTACGTTGAACGGACAGCCGGCAATGCAGTAGCCGCAACCGATGCAATGCTCTGACTGAAAATCAACAATACCGTTGGCATACTGAATAATCGCTCCGGCGGAGGGACAGGCTTTCAGACAGCCAGGATCCGCGCAGTGCATACAGCCGTCTTTGCGGATCAGCCATTCCAGTCGGCCATTCTCCTCGGTCTCGCTAAAGCGTATCACCGTCCAGGACTTAGCGCTCAGGTCGGCGGGATTATCGTAAACCCCGACGCAGTGCCCCACCTCATCACGGATATCATTCCACTCTGAGCAGGCCACCTGGCAGGCTTTACAGCCCACGCAGGAGGAGACATCGATAAGCTTGGCCACTTCCAGTTTATAATCACGCACCTGGGGAGGTGGCGTAACCGGATTGGTGGCGGAGCGTTTGATAATGTCCTGTGTTTCCATTGTCATGGTTCGCTCCCTTACGCCTTCTCGATGTTAACTAAAAACGCTTTATATTCCGGCGTCTGCGAGTTGGCGTCGCCGACGTTAGGCGTTAAGGTATTGGCGATATAGCCTTTCTGCGCCACCCCTTCGAAGCCCCAGTGCAGCGGAATGCCGACGGTCTCAACCTGCTGACCGTTCACCTGCAAGGTCTGCAAACGCCGGGTCACTACCGCCACCGCACGAATAAAGCCGCGCTGGCTGCTCACCGTCACCCGATCGCCATTCAGTATTCCTTTTGCGGTGGCCAGCCCTTCGCTGATCTCAACGAACTGCTGCGGCTGTGCGATGGCATTCAGCCGGGCATGTTTGGTCCAGGTGTGGAAATGCTCGGTCAGGCGATACGTCGTCCCGACATACGGGAAGTTATCTTTCTTACCCAGCCGCTGCGCATCCTCGTCATACACACGCACGACCGGGCTGGAAATCACATTCGGGTGCAGCGGGTTGGTTCCCAGCGGCGTCTCCATCGGCTCGTAATGCTCCGGGAACGGCCCTTCCGCCAGCTTATCGAGGGCAAATAGCCGTCCCAGCCCTTCCGGCTGCATAATAAACGGCCCGGTGTTGCTCCCCGGCGGCGCGGTATTAAAATCAGGAATATCGTTACCGCTCCACGTCGTACCGTTCCAGGCAATCAGCGTCCGTTTCGGGTCCCAGGGTTTACCGTGAATATCCGCCGAGGCGCGGTTATAGAGTACGCGTCGGTTCAGCGGCCACGCCCACGCCCAGCCGAGAGTGTTCCCCAGCCCGGACGGATCGGCGTTATCGCGGTTCGCCATCTGGTTGCCCTGCTCCGTCCAGCTGCCGCTGTAGATCCAGCAGGAGGATGCGGTGGTGCCATCATCGCGCAGCAGCGCAAAGCTGTTCAGCAACTGGCCTTTTTTCGCCACCAGCGCACCGCTGGCATCATAGAGATCGGCCAGCGCGAGGCCATTGTTCTCCTTCGCGACCTCTTCAGACTGGGGACGATCCGGCTGCTCATAGTCCCACGCCATTTTCAGCAGCGGCTCCGCGCCCGGCCCGCCTTCAGTGCGGTACAAATCGCGCAGGCGGTGATAAATCCCCGCCAGGATCTCGCCGTCATTGAGCGCTTCCCCCGGCGCGTCCTGGCCTTTCCAGTGCCACTGCAACCAGCGACCGGAATTGGCAATCGATCCATCCTCTTCAGCAAAGCAGGTTGACGGCAGACGGAACACTTCGGTCTGAATAGACGCCGTGTCCACATCGTTCATCTCGCCGTGGTTTTGCCAGAACGTCGATGTCTCGGTAACCAGTGGATCGACGACGATCATGTATTTCAACTTGCTGAGCGACTGCACCACCTTGTTCTTATCCGGGAACGAGGCGACCGGGTTAAAGCCCTGGCAGATATAGCCCGTCACTTTCCCCTTGTGCATCATGTTGAAATACTTGATGACGTCATAGGACTGATCCCACTTCGGCAGCCAGTCAAAGCCCCAGTTGTTTTCCGCCTGCGCTGCCTCGCCGTAAAACGATTTCATCAGACTGACGAAGAACTTCGGATAGTTGCTCCAGTAGTTCACCTGGTCCGGCAGCGTCGCTTTCGGCGTGCTGGCCGTAAGATAGGTTTGCAGATCGGGTTGTTTCTCCGACGGCAGCGTCAGATAGCCCGGCAAACTGGTAGAGAGCAACCCTAAGTCGGTTAATCCCTGAATGTTGGAATGACCGCGCAGCGCATTGACCCCGCCGCCCGCCATACCCATATTCCCCAGCAGTAACTGGATCATCGCCATGGTACGGATGTTCTGTGCGCCCACGGTATGCTGGGTCCACCCCAGCGCGTACAGGAAGGTGGTGGTTCGGTCCGCCGCACTGGTTGAGGCCAGCGCTTCACACACCTTCAGGAAATCCGCTTTCGGCGTACCGCAGATATTCTCCACCACGTCCGGCGTATAGCGGGAAACATGCTGTTTCAGCAGGTTCCAGACGCAGCGCGGGTGAGTCAGCGTGTCATCGCGACGGGCGTAGCCATTTTCATCGAACTGATAGTTCCATGAGGACTTATCGTACTGACGCTTTTGCGCGTCGTAACCGCTGAACAAGCCGTCATCAAAATTAAAGTCATCCCGCACCAGCAAACTGGCGTTGGTGTAGTGCTTAACGTATTCAGCATTCATTTTTTGATGCTGGATCAGGTACAGCAGGACGCCGGACAGGAAGGTGATGTCCGTGCCGGAACGAATAGGCGCATAGATATCCGCCACCGACGCCGTGCGCGTAAAGCGCGGATCGACCACGATCAGCAGTGCGTCGTTATTATTTTTGGCTTCCATCGCCCAGCGGAACCCCACCGGATGCGCTTCGGCGGCATTACCACCCATCACCATCACTACATTGGCGTTTTTGATATCAACCCAGTGGTTTGTCATCGCACCGCGACCAAATGTTGGAGCAAGACTTGCTACCGTTGGTCCGTGTCAGACGCGTGCCTGGTTATCGACTGCCAGCATCCCCAGCGAGCGAACAAATTTTTGCGTCAGCATGCCGGTCTCATTACTCGCCGCCGAGGCGCACAGCATCCCGGTGGACAACCAGCGATTGACCGTAACACCCTGTTCGTTTTTCTCAATAAAATGGGCGTCGCGGTCGGCCTTCATCAGGCGGGCAATGCGATCAAACGCGTCGTTCCAGCTGATGCGCTGCCATTTGTCGGAACCCGGCACGCGATACTCTGGATAGCGCAGGCGATTATCGCTATGAACGTAGTCCAGCAGGCCCGCGCCTTTCGGACATAGCGCCCCGCGGCTGACCGGATGATCCGGGTCGCCTTCAATATGATAAATCGCCTCTTTCGCATTCTTTGCCCCATCACCGAGGCTGTACATCAAGAGTCCACAACCCACGGAGCAGTATGTGCAGGTATTACGGATCTCTTTGGCGCGCAGCAATTTATAATTTCGCGCCTGAGCCAGCGCCATTTGGGGGGCAAACCCCAACGCCGCCGCCGTTGTCCCGGCCATACCACCCGCGCAGATTTTAAAAAATTTTCTGCGACTGACGTTCATTGCCTTCCTCATTATTCTGAAATGACGTGCGGCACGGAAACTAACAGCAAAGCCCCTGAATTTTTTGCGTCAAATCAATTCAGCCCGTTAACGCCCTCTTAATAGTCGTGGCGAGCGAATTTCATTAATCCTTAGGAAGTAATGACGCTGGTGATTAATTCGGCATGATGGAACAAAAATGTTATAACTGCCGTTTGGCATTCTATTGGGCATACTGACTGACCATGACTAAACAACGCGCAACGCTTATTGGACTGATGGCTATTATCCTGTGGAGTACAATGGTCGGGCTTATTCGGGGAGTCAGTGAAGGTCTCGGTCCCGTGGGTGGCGCGGCGATGATTTACACCCTCAGCGGTCTTTTACTGCTGGTCACCGTCGGTTTTCCCGATATCCGCCGCTTCCCCCGGCGCTATCTTGTCGCAGGTAGCGTGCTGTTCGTGTGCTATGAAATTTGTCTTGCACTGTCGCTGGGGTATGCAACCACACGCCACCAGGCGATCGAAGCCGGAATGGTTAATTACCTGTGGCCAGGGCTGACTATTTTGTTCGCCATTCTGTTTAACGGCCAGCGTACAAATGGATGGATAATCCCCGGCCTGTTGTTGTGTATTATCGGCGTCGGCTGGGTATTGGGTGGAGATAATGGATTCAGTATTGATGATATTATCAGCAACGTTGTTTCCAGCCCCCTGAGCTATATTCTGGCATTTTGCGGCGCGATTATCTGGGCCGCTTACTGTACCGTAACCCGCAAATATGCCGAGGGAAATAACGGGATCACGCTGTTTATTTTACTGACCGCGGTGACTTTATGGTTAAAATATGTGCTTTCTGAACAGCCGCCGATGCTCTTTAGCTGGCCGGTAACGCTCAGGCTCGGCCTGGTAGCTCTGGCGCTGGGTTTTGGCTATGCCGCGTGGAACGTCGGCATCCTGCACGGTAATGTGACCATCCTGGCGACCGCATCGTATTTTACCCCGGTACTCTCCTCGGCACTGGCCGCCCTGTTGCTTAATGCGTCCCTGTCATGGGCTTTCTGGCAGGGAGCCTGCATGGTCTGCGCAGGCTCCCTGCTAAGCTGGTATGCCACCCGCCAGCGTTAAGCTGGCTTTTTTTCTGCGTTTGCCAGACCAAACCAGATCCCGGCGGCCAGCAAGAGCAGCATACCGCCGGCAGAGTACAACGCCACGCTATGTGAGGTGATGAATGCCTCTCTGGCCGCGGCGATCAGCGCCTGGGCCATACCGTGATCCAGCGTTGCGGCAAGTTGGATCGCTTCTGCAATGGAAGACGTTGCCTGTCCGGCCTGCTCCGCCGTTAATCCGCCAGGCAGGGTGACAGACCCGGCATAGCTGCGGCTGAGGATCACCCCGAAAAGCGCAATACCCAGCCCGGCCCCGAGTTCATAAGCCATCGTTTCAATCGCCCCTGCCGCCGCCGCTTTTTCTTTCGGTGCCGCAGCCATAATGGCTGCCGTTGAAGCCAGTAAGGCGCTGGCGGCGCTGAATCCCAGCAGCGCCATCAGACACCATGCCTGCCAGGGCTGAGCGCTAAAGCTGGTCATCGACAACCCGAGAAAGCTCAGCGCGCTAAGCGTCATGCCGCCCGTCGCCACATAACGTAATCCCAGGCGCGAGACCAGCATGCCGGCAATAGGTCCACTAAAACCACTCGCCACCATAACCGGCAGCATAAATAGTCCGGCGGCAAACGGCGTCATCCCGTGGACAAACTGCAACTCCTGCGCCATCAGCAGTTCAAATCCCACCAGCGTTATCATCGCCGTCATCGCCATCACCACCCCGCTTAAAATAATACGGTGCGTAAACAGGCTCAGGTCAATCATCGGCCGTACCGCCCGTAATTGCAGGTGAATAAAAACAGCCAGTAGCGCCGCGCCCGCCACTAAAATCGCCAGTACGGTACCGATGGCAAGCTGCCCTTTCATGCCGGTTTTAATGCCATAGACCAGCAGCAGGATCGCCGTAATCAGCACCAGCGCATGCGCCAGATCCAGCGGTTGCTCCCGACGCCCCGCCTGCCGCGGCAACAAATACGCGCCCAGCAGCAGCACGATCAGGATAATGGGCACGTTAATCAGGAAGATCGCACTCCAGTGAAACTGCGCCAGCACCATCCCGCCAATGAGCGGCCCGAATGCCGCGCCGCCTGAGCCGACGGCGGTCCAGATCCCCAGCGCGATATTGCGCTCACGTACCTGAGTAAAGGTGGTGCGGATCCCGGCAAGCGTCGCCGGGAGGATCATCGCCGCGCCCCCCGCCAGTAACACGCGGGTCATAATAAGCCACTCTGCGCTATGGGCAATGGCCGCCAGCATCGACGCCACGCCAAATAGTGCACTCCCCAGCATTAACAGCCGCTTATAGCCGATGCGGTCACCCAGCGCGCCCATCGGCAATACCAGGCCCGCCATCACCAGCGAGTAAATATCAATGATCCACAGCAGTTGATTACCGCTCGCGCCCAGCGTCACGCTCAGGGTGGGCGCGGCGACATGCAGTACCGTGGCATCAATCGCCACCGGAATATATACCAGCACGATAATCACTAACGTCAGCCACTGACGAGACATACAAACATCCTCAATTTTAAATCTGGACAAATGTCCAACTTCGCCGATCCTACGGAAAGTTGAACGCTTGTCCAGCTTTTTTGGTATTCTCTGCTACAGAAGATTTAGTGAGGAAAAAGAAGGTAATGAGCTATCTCAATCGCGAAGAACGCCGGGAGCATATTTTGCAGGCCGCGATGCGTGTGGCGCTGGATGACGGCTTTACCGCCATGACCGTCCGGCGTATTGCCAGCGAAGCAGGCGTGGCAACCGGCCAGGTACACCATCATTTCACCTCCGGCGCGGAATTGAAATCGCTGGCCTTTATTCGCGTCATTCGCGCGCTGCTTGATGTGGACATCCTGCATGAGCAGGCTACCTGGCATCAGCAGCTTCACATGATGCTGGGCAGTAATGATGAACGGTTTGAAAAATACATCCGTCTGTGGCGAGAAGCGCAGATCCTCGCGGCCAAAGATGACGACATCAAAGGTGCCTACATCCTGACGATGGAAATGTGGCACGATGAAACGGTAAAAATTATTCATCAGGGCTGCCAGGCGGGTGAATTTACCCTCTCCGACAGCGCGGAAAACATTGCCTGGCGGCTGATTTCGCTGGTCTGCGGTCTGGACGGCATCGCGGTGCTGGGAATGGCAAGCCTCGATCAAACGGCCTTTGAACGCCATCTGGCAAAAATGATTACTCTGGAGCTGGGATAGATAATCTTTCTGCTCTAAAGAGGCGTATCCTTAGCGAATAACCCGCTTATGGACTGTTAATATTACGGAGATAAGATGCGCCAGAGAATAATTACCTGCCCGGTTATTCAAAACGACGGGCACTATTTGCTGTGTAAAATGGCTGCCGACCGCGGCGTGTTTCCTGGTCAATGGGCCTTGCCCGGCGGAGGAATGGAGCCAGGAGAAACCATAGAGGACGCTCTCAGGCGAGAAATTCGGGAAGAGCTGGGCGATGCGCTGGAGATTGTGGAGGTCAAACCCTGGGCTTTCCGGGATGATACCCGCATTAAACAGTATGCGGATGGCACCCGCGAAGAGATCTACATGATTTATCTTATCTTTGACTGCCTCAGTGCCAACCGGACCATTACCTTCAACGAGGAATTTCAGGAGATCGCCTGGGTCTCTCCTGACATGATCAAAGAGATGGACCTCAACGACGCAACCAAAATCACTTTCACGCAAAAAGGGTTGCTATAGCCGTGTGACGTCACTCCCCAGCCGGGACTACTTCCCGGCCTGCGGATGAGTATCAAACCCGGCCATCACCGCCGACAGCGCATCAAGGCTAAAACCGTAGCGGTGATCGCTCACCCCCAGCCCAAAACGCGTTTGTACGGTTTCATACAGGGCCGCGACATCCGGTAGAGTGAACTGCTCGACGGCACGCTCGTGCTGCCAGTGGGTAAAATGGAAATTGGTCAGCGTCAGCTTGCCGCCGTCAGGCAAATGACGGCACATCAGCAGATGATGCAGAAAATGCGACTGCGGCCAGTGGGCGGACCAGAAGTTACCCATCATAAAATCTGCAAGATAGCACTCGGTAAGATCGAAACGATACATCGACTGCCAGCGCTCATGGTGCCAGAACTGTAAAATCCAGTCGCTCCGCTCCTGCTGTAACCGGTAACGACCGTGCGGCGTGCTTTGCTCAATGTCCGCCAGCAGGCGGATCGGGGCGGTCAGGGTCTGGCTACCAAATCCGGCATCGGCAATCCATAATTCGCCCTCCAGCTCCACCAGCAGTAGCCGGTGGGTGCGCGGCGGCATTTGTGGTGGCGTAGCCAGCACCACCCGTCCGAGCAGGCTGCGCACGCGAAAGCCAATCTCCGCCAGCGCCCGCTCAAACAGGCCGTTTTGTTCGAAACAGTAGCCACCCCGCCGGGCGGTGACCAGTTTATCTTCCAGAGATTGCTCATCGAGCAGGATCTCGCCTGGCAGAAGCACATCAAGGTTTTCAAAGGGAATGGTACAGTTATGCTGCAAATGTACTGCCCGCAGCGTTTCAATGTTAACGTCAGGGACTTCTTCCCACGCCAGTCGGGATAAATATGCGTGCAAAAACGGGGTCATGAAAGGCTCCGGCAAAATACGTTTAACCCTTTATACCCTGGATTATTTTTTACGGCGGCGAATTTGTGCGATCGCTGGCCGCTCCCCGCGCTGCATCAATACCATTGCACCAGCCATCAGCCCCAGCCCGGTGATCAGGGTGAGCGTCGCCATCGCCATTCCCTGACCGGGAGAACCCTGCTCGAACTGCCGCCAGATAAACACTGCCACCGTCTGCGTTCCCGCTGGCGCAAGCAGCAGTGATGTCACTAACTCGCGCGAGGCGATCGCAAACACCATTAGCATGGCGGCCAGCATCGCCGGGAACACCAGCGGCAGGACAATTAACCGCAGCGCCTGAAGTGAAGATGCACCATGGACCCGGGCCGCCGGTTCCAGATTGCCGCCCAACTGGCGCAGCGCGCTGCCAACATAGCGTACCGGCCACGGCAACAGCAGGCAGCAATAAGAAAGCAGCAAAATCGCCCAGGTATTGTAGGGGGAAACGGGCCAGAAAGTGCGGTTCCAGAGCAGGATCAGCCCCACGCCGACAACAATTCCCGGCAGCGCGGCGGGCATCAGTGAAAGCGCATCAATCAGGCTACGACCTTTGATCTTCTGCACTACCACCAGCCAGGCGGCCAGCAGCCCTACCAGCCCGGTGACGAGTGCCGCGCAAAACGCCAGTGACAGACTGGTGCCCAGGGCCGAAAGCGCATCGCCCTGCTGGCTGAATAATGCCGTATAGTGTGACAACGTCACGTTTTCCCAGGACACGCCCCCGGATAGTGTGGCCATCATTCCTGTCAGCGCCATCGACATACCTGGCAAACCTACCGCCAGTAGTGCCACCAGACTCATTGCCATAATAACCGGGATCATAAACCTGCCAGGATGCGCACCGCTGTTTTCCGTGGGTTTGCCAGTAATACTGGTCACGTCTTTATCGCCCACCAGCCGACGTTGTAGCCACCAGCCGCCCAGCGCCACGACAATTAACACCAGCGAAAGCAAGGACGCGCCGGGAAGATCGATGGGCCAGTCCGCCAGCTTTTTCTCAATACCCACGGTCAGCATCACTACCCCGGCCCGTGAACCGAGCGCGGCGGGCACCCCGTACTCTTCAATAGCCAGAGTAAAGGCGAGCAGCATTCCCGCCGCCAGCGCCGGAGAAACCATCGGCAGTGTGATATGCCAGAATGCCCGCCATGCGGTAGCGCCGTGCACCCGCCCCACCAGGGCCAGCCGCTGTCCGCTGGCAAGTAAACTGCGCGACACGGCAAAATAAACCACCGGAAAAATGTTCAGCGTCATCACCAGAATAATCCCGCTGCGGCTGAACAGCAGATCGTTAAGGTTAATGCCGGTACACTGCTGAAGATATCCCTGCGTTTGCAGCACCAGCATCCACGAAAGTGCGGCAATATACGGCGGCGTCAGAAACGGGATTAAAAATAAAATATCCCACAGTTTTGCCAGCGGTAGCCTGAACAACCCTCGCGCGACACCCAGCGGCAGGCCAATCAAAGCGCTTAATATCGCCACCCCGGCGGCAATCGTCAGCGTTCCGCCCAGCATGGCGGGCAATTGTGGGTCATGAAGCAGCGGGGAGATGCCAGCAAAGGCATCCTGCCACCTACCACTGCTGAAATGGGGAAAGATGGCCTGCAAAATAATAAACAATAGCGGTAAGGCGACCAGCAGCAAGAGCATCGCCAGCGTAAAGGCCGGAATGAGTTTTTGTTTCACGAGTCAGTCCTGCAGGCGGGGTCGCCCCCGCCGATAGCGTTATTGCGCGAAGAGTTTATTGAAGCGGGTAAGAACGCTGCTACGCTCACTGCTGCCGTCACTGGTGGTCGGCAGGATGTTCAGTTCATCCAGTAGCGGACGTTTTGCTTTTACATCGCTGCGGGCAGGCATCAACCAGGCATCTGCCACCAGCGTCTGACCTTCCGGTGACAATACATAGTCGATAAAGCCTTTGGCCTCATCCACCTGTTTGCTGGTTTTAAGGATCATCATCGGGCGTGGCGCAATCACCGTTCCGCTGGCCGGGAAAATCACTTTCAGCGATTCACCCTGACTGATATTGCCATAAGAGACATAATCCACTGCGCCGAAAACCGCCGCCTTTGCCCCCTGCATAACCGGGGTTACCGCCTGCGCATTCGGTCCGCTGACCACCATGCCGTTGTTTTTCAGCGCGTCAAACAGGCTCCAGGCTTTTTCACCCATGCCGTTTTGCAGACCAATCAGCAGATCCAGCGAGGCACCCGACAGCGCGGGATCCGGCGTCGTAACCTTATCTTTAAATGCCGGACCGGTTAGATCCTGCCACTCTTTCGGCTCCGGTGTACCGCTTTTGCTATTCCAGACGATGCCCAGCGCCGATACGCCCTGAGCGATAAAGTCAGCCGATTTGAGATTTGCCGGCACGTTAGCGGCATTGGCGCTCTGATAGGGCAGCAGCCAGCCGCGCTGATGCAGATCTTCAGCCGTATCCCATGAGGCAGAAATCAGAATATCGGCCTGTGGATTGGCCTGTTCCGCTTCCAGCCGGGCCATCACTTTACCGGTGGTGGCCTGGAAAATATTCACCTTTACGCCGGTTTTCTTTTCGTAACCGCTGGCAAGATTTTTCGCCAGGGAGCCGGGTCCGGCGGTATATACCGTCAGCGCATGGGCGCTGGATATCATGGCAGATGACAACATGATGGCTAACACAACTCCTTTTTTAATGGCAAATACGGATGTCATACGGGTTCCCCTGAGGATGATGTAACAGAACGAATGGCGGCAATACTGCCGCCAGAAAGATGCACAATGCGGTCGGCGAGCAGTTCTGCTTCACGACGGTCGTGGGTGACGTAAACCGCCGTGGTACCCAACTGGCGCAACAGCTGGCTCATTTCCAGGCACAGCGACTCGCGAAGTTCGCTGTCGAGGTTGGAAAGCGGTTCATCAAACAACAGCACGCGCGGTTCGGCGACGATGGCGCGTGCCAGCGCTACCCGCTGTTGCTGGCCGCCTGATAACCCGGCAGGTTTCCGTCCGGCAAACGCCGCCAGCCCTACGCGCTGCAGTGCCAGCTCAACCCGACGCTCGCGTTCTGCGCGTGGAACACCGCGCATGCGCAGGGGAAAGGCGACATTCTGCGCCACCGTCATATGCGGCCACAGGGCATAGTCCTGGAACACCATACCGATATCCCGCGCTTCCGGAGGTAACGACCATCCCCGTTTCGCCACCCGCCGTTCACCAAAGAAGATTTCGCCGTCGGCGGGCTGCGTCAGCCCGGCCAGCAAACGTAAAAGCGTGCTTTTGCCGCAGCCGGAAGGACCGAGAAGCGCCACGATGCTGCCGGGGTCAATGTGCAGGTCGATCTGATTGAGCACGGTTTGCGTGCCGAAGGCGAAGGAAACGCCTCGCAGAGAGATTGAGGTGAATGCGTGCATCAGCGCCCTCCCATTACGGGCAGCGTGATAACCCCTGCGGTCAACACCCGCCGGGCCGCACTCACCTGTGAGAAACACAGGGGAGCCATCATATTGTTATCCTCTTTGGGACTTGATCTGGCGATGACTATAGGGGGAGTGCGTGACGGTTAAATGACAGTTTGATGGCGATTTACTGTGGGAGCCGAAGGGTCGCGATGCCGGGTGGCGGCTTCGCCTTATCCGGCCTACAAAATCTATGATATCAGCCAGTTACACCAAAATCGCAGGCCCGGTAAGCGCAGCGCCACCGGGCAGCCGGGGGACGGCGCAGATGCAAACACCGGGCACTATGGTCACATACTGTAGCCCGGTTTTTTAATCAACTCGTCCATGTGCGGGGCAATTTCACTGTCCCAGACCTGCTGCCATTTTTCTTGTTCAACTTCATTAAGTGCCACCGAGATCGACTGCTCTTTACTTTGCAGATGACGAATAATCACTTCGGTAATATCGGCGGCCAGCGCCGATTTCTGCTCATCGTTTAAATCGCGGGGGAAACATTTGATATCAATGTGCGGCATGGTCTTCTCCTTTTGTAATGGAACTTAACGCTAGCATAAAAAACCCGCTGCGATTTATCATTACGCCGACTCGCGCTCAATCAGATGAAAGCCGATATCCACAATACTCTCGCCCTGCCCAACACCTTCAATACGGTCGGCCAGCAGCGTTGCGGCGCGACAGCCAATCGCCCGGCGATCCACACTGACCGTGGTGATCGCCGGGCGGTTACTGGCGGCAAAGTCTAAATCGCCAAAACCAATCACCGCCAAATCACCAGGCACACTCATACCCCGGCTTTCCGCTTCCATAATCGCCCCTTGTGCCAGGGTATCGGAACTACAAACGATAACGTCATAGTCATTTTGCGCCAGAAGCGCTGTAAGCCCACTGCGTCCCAGCGCGAGTGACGCAGGCAGCGGGACGTCCACCTGCCCCGGCTCACCGATGCCATAATGGCTCAGCACCTCGCACAGCCCGCGTTTACGCTGCGCGGCACGCTGGTCACCGGCCCATAATAATCCAGGCCGACGATAGCCTTTACGGTAAAGATACTCCCCGGTGGCAATACCAATCTTCTCATGAGAAAACCCCACCAGCATATCCAGTGGCGTTGGCGTGAGATCCCAGATCTCCACCACCGGAATGGCGGCGTTAAGAATGATCTTCTTCAGCTCCGGCGAATGATGAATACCGGTCAGTACTACGCCATCCGGACGACGGGATAATAATGTGGAAACCAGTTCGGACTCCGTTTGCTGCGTATATCCCGCCACGCACAGCAGCATGTGATAACCCCGCAACGCCAGTTCATCACTCAGCGTCTGAATGGTATCAACAAACATATTGTTGTTAATCTGGGGCACGACGACGGCAATCAACCGGCTGCGCCGGGAAGCCAGCCCCCCTGCCAGGGCGTTGGGAATATAGCCGGTGACTCGCACCGCCTGCAGTACCTTTTCAACCGTTTTCGGACGCACCAGATGCGGCGTGTTCAGCGCGCGACTGACCGTCATTGAGGATAAACCCGCCGTGCGGGCAACGTCATCGAGCGTCGGCGCGCGCGTCAGTTTTGAACTCTTCACCACAAAGCCCTTTTAAGGATCGTTGTTATAGTCACGGCATTATTCATGATGCACCGCCCCATTGCCAGACACCGACCGATTTTTAACCACAAATCAATCTGTTACCTGTTTCATATTGCCACTAAATGTTATCGCTATCATTACAGTCTGGGCACTTTCCCAAAGACTTCTGGAATGTGATCGTGATTACAATAATTGCGCCGTTCTCACCGTTATTTGTGATCTATTGTACATAAACTCACCATAACGCTGGCACCCCACTCCCGCCAGAGATAAAAATGTTAGCGCAAACATTTTAATTCATCAGGAGAAAAAAATGACCGCAAGTGCCAATTCCGATGCTGTCTCTTATGCCCGCGTTTCGGGTGTCAAAACTGCCGCTGAAACCGGCGACCGGATAGAATGGGTAAAACTGTCGCTGGCATTCCTGCCGCTGGCAACGCCGGTTAGCGATGCAAAAGTGCTGACCGGACGCCAGAAACCGCTGACTGAAGTAGCAATCATCATTGCCGAAATCCGCAGCCGCGATGGCTTTGAAGGCGTCGGCTTCAGTTATTCAAAACGGGCGGGCGGCCAGGGGATTTATGCGCACGCTAAAGAAATTGCCGATAACCTGCTGGGTGAAGATCCCAACGATATTGACAAAATCTACACTAAATTGCTGTGGGCTGGCGCATCCGTAGGCCGTAGCGGCATGGCAGTGCAGGCCATCTCCCCTATCGATATAGCGCTGTGGGATATGAAAGCCAAACGTGCCGGGCTGCCGCTGGCAAAACTGCTTGGCGCTCACCGCGACTCCGTTCAGTGCTACAACACCTCCGGCGGTTTCCTGCACACGCCCCTGGATCAGGTGCTGAAAAACGTGGTGATTTCCCAGGAAAATGGTATCGGCGGCATCAAAATTAAAGTGGGTCAGCCAAACACGGCAGAAGATATCCGTCGCCTGACGGCGGTACGCGAAGCGCTGGGAGATGATTTCCCGTTGATGGTTGATGCTAATCAGCAGTGGGACCGTGAAACGGCGATCCGCATGGGCCGTAAAATGGAACAATTCAATCTGATCTGGATCGAAGAGCCGCTGGACGCTTACGATGTTGAAGGTCACGCCCAGCTGGCAGCCGCGCTGGATACGCCAATTGCCACCGGGGAAATGCTGACCAGCTTCCGTGAGCATGAGCAATTGATCCTCGGCAACGCCAGCGATTACGTACAGCCGGATGCACCGCGCGTCGGTGGTATCTCGCCGTTCCTGAAAATTATGGATCTCGCCGCCAAACATGGTCGCAAGCTGGCTCCGCACTTCGCCATGGAAGTCCACCTGCATCTCTCCGCCGCCTACCCGCTGGAACCGTGGCTGGAGCATTTCGAGTGGCTGAACCCGCTGTTCAATGAGCAACTGGAATTACGCGACGGAAGGATGTGGATCTCTGAGCGTCACGGCCTTGGTTTCAGCATCAGCGAACAGGCCCGCCGCTGGACGCAGCTCACCTGTGAATTTGGTAAACGCCCTTAATTTTAACTACGCTACGGCGGGAATGACCTTCCCGCTCCTCTACCCTACAAAATAAAACACAACCCTGTTAAGGAGTTGGTAATGACTGCACTTATTCAACGCACCAAAGTGCGTTACGGCATATTGTTATTTTTATTTTTGGCCACCGTATTTAATTATGCTGACCGCGCCACGCTTTCCGTGGTTGCGCCTATTATGAGCAAGGAATTAGGTTTTGATGCGGAAGATTTAGGACTCGCATTTTCGGTATTTGGTATCTCCTATGTTATTATGCAAATTCCCGGCGGCTGGTTGCTGGATAAATATGGTTCAAGACTGGTCTATGGTACGGCACTAATAGCCTGGTCACTGATTACCATGTTTCAGGGAACGATTTTTTTGTTCGCCAGCCCGCTGATGGTGCTGGTGATCCTGCGCCTGATGATGGGAGCCATCGAAGCGCCAGCCTTTCCGGCTAACAGTCGTTTAAGCGTACAGTGGTTTCCCAATAGAGAGCGCGGTTTTGTCACTTCAGTTTATCAGGCAGCACAATATATCTCTTTGGGCATTATCACCCCGCTGATGACGATTATTCTGCACAACCTGAGCTGGCATTTTGTCTTTTATTATATTGGTGCCATCGGCGTCGTGCTGGGGATATTCTGGTTAATTAAAGTCAGAGATCCCATGCACCATCCGAAAATTAACCAGCAGGAAATGGACTATATTCGCGACGGCGGCGGAGAGCCTAGTCTTGGCACCAAAAAAGACCAGCCTAAACTAAGCCTCGCGCAAATTAAGAGCGTCTGCGTTAACCGGATGATGATTGGGGTATATATCGGTCAGTTCTGCGTAACGTCGATTACCTGGTTTTTTCTTACCTGGTTCCCGACCTATTTGTATGAAGCCAAAGGCATGTCGATTCTGAAAGTCGGTTTTGTCGCCAGTATTCCGGCAATAGCGGGATTTATCGGCGGTTTGCTCGGGGGCATCTTTTCCGACTGGCTGCTTAAACGCGGCTACAGTCTCACCACTGCACGGAAATTCCCGGTGATTTGCGGTATGTTGCTCTCCTGCGTCATCGTCGTCGCCAACTACACCTCCTCGGAAGTGGTGGTAATCGGCGCAATGAGCCTGGCATTTTTCGCCAAAGGTTTCGGCAATCTGGGCTGGTGCGTACTCAGCGACACATCGCCGAAAGAAGTGCTGGGGATCGCCGGTGGGGTGTTTAACATGTGCGGCAATATGGCAAGCATCGTCACTCCGCTGGTGATCGGGGTGATCATCGCTAATACCCACTCATTTGACTACGCCATTTTGTATGTGGGTTCGATGGGACTGATCGGCCTGATCTCTTATCTGTTTATTGTTGGCCCGCTGGATCGTATTACCTTAACGCCATCGGCCGCCTGATCCTGATATGGCGACCTTTCGCCACGCTGTTCCGGGACTGAACTCTCCGGAACAGCGCTTTTTTATCTCCCTGCCCGCTCCCCGATATACCAGCATCAGTTGATATTCTCTTATGTAATCATCCTCTTCAGGCGACTGACTATCTTTACGGCATCCTTCGGATGAGTGTAGGATGCTTCGCCCCCTCCGGTGTTATCTCTACACCAGAATAATGAGAAACGCCGGACGGCATGCCTAAAAGGGCATCGGCAATCCTTGCAGGATTTGGACAGGAAAAACAGGAAAATACATGAACACAACACATCACACGTCGGCGGAGCAGCGTGCTGCCAAACGCCGGTGGTTGAACTCGCATGAAGAGGGATATCACAAAGCGATGGGCAACCGTCAGGTACAGATGATTGCTATCGGCGGCGCTATCGGCACCGGTTTATTTTTAGGCGCAGGCGCCCGTTTGCAAATGGCCGGACCTTCGCTGGCGATCGTCTATCTTGTTTGCGGCATCTTCTCCTTCTTCATTCTACGTGCACTGGGCGAACTGGTGCTTCACCGTCCTTCCAGCGGCAGTTTCGTCTCTTATGCGCGGGAGTTTCTCGGGGAAAAAGCGGCTTATGTGGCAGGCTGGATGTACTTCGTCAACTGGGCGATGACCGGTATCGTCGATATCACCGCCGTGGCGCTGTATATGCATTACTGGGGTGCTTTTGGTGATGTGCCGCAGTGGGTTTTTGCCCTCGGTGCGCTGGCCATTGTCGGTACCATGAACATGATCGGCGTGAAATGGTTTGCCGAAATGGAATTCTGGTTTGCGCTGATCAAAGTGCTGGCCATTGTAGTGTTTCTGGTGGTCGGTACGGTATTCCTCGGCAGCGGCAAACCGCTGGATGGCGGAACAACAGGCTTTCACTTAATCACCGATAACGGCGGCTTCTTCCCACATGGCCTTCTACCCGCGCTGGTGCTGGTACAGGGCGTGGTCTTCGCCTTTGCCTCTATCGAACTGGTAGGAACGGCGGCGGGTGAATGTAAAGATCCGCAGACCATGGTGCCAAAAGCGATCAATAGCGTGATCTGGCGTATCGGCCTGTTCTATGTGGGTTCGGTGGTACTGCTGGTGCTGCTGCTGCCGTGGAATGCCTATCAGGCGGGGCAAAGCCCGTTTGTTACCTTCTTCTCTAAGCTTGGTGTACCGTATATCGGCAGCATTATGAATATCGTGGTGCTGACGGCGGCGCTTTCCAGCCTGAACTCTGGTCTGTATTGCACTGGTCGCATTTTACGTTCGATGTCGATGGGCGGTTCCGCGCCGAAGTTTATGTCGAAAATGAGCCGTCAACATGTGCCTTACGCTGGTATTCTGGCAACGCTGTTCATCTACGTGATCGGGGTCTTCCTGAACTATCTGGTGCCGTCACAGGTGTTTGAGATTGTGCTTAACGTCGCGTCGCTGGGCATTATTGCGTCGTGGGGATTCATCGTGGTCTGCCAGATGCGCCTGCGCAAGGCAATTAACGAAGGTAAAACGCCTGACGTTGGTTTTAAAATGCCCGGCGCACCGTTTACCTCGTGGCTCACCCTGCTGTTCCTGCTGAGCGTACTGGTGCTGATGGCGTTTGATTACCCGAATGGCACATATACCATCGGTTCCATTCCGCTGATTGCCGTGCTGCTGGTCGCAGGATGGTTTGGCGTGCGTAAACGCGTGCAGGCGATCCACAGCCTCGCTCCGGGCAATGAAACGCTGACAAAATAACGTGACTATCCGCGTTGCCAGCCCTGGCAACGCGTTTTGCCGGGTGGCGGCTTCGCCTTGCCCGGCCTACAAAACCCACAATATCAGCGCCTTACATCATAGTCGTAGGCCCGGTAAGCGCAGCGCCACCGGGCATCCGGGGTACGGCGCTGACGCACATACCGGATAATGCCGGGTGGCGGCTTCGCCTTGCCCGGCCTACAAAACCCACAATATCATTGCCTTACACCATAATCGTAGGCCCGGTAAGCGCAGCGCCACCGGGCATCCGGGGTACGACGCTGACGCACATACCAGATAATGCCGGGTGGCGGCTTCGCCTTGCCCGGCCTACAAAACCCACAATATCAGCGACTTACACCATAATTGTAGGCCCGGTAAGCGCAGCGCCACCGGGCATCCGGGATACGGCGCTGAGGCCATACCGTATAATGCCGGGTGGCGGCGCTGACGTTTATGGCGCTGACGTTTACAGCGCAATACGGATCACATCATCCGGCTGGGTCGCTTCTTTCTCACGGGTGGATTCCTGTTTCACGGTTACGTACAGCGTCTGGCCATCGGCGGACAGCGCCAGGCTGTTCGGGAAGGTCGGCGTGTCGAAGGCCTTCACCACTTTATAGCTCTTCGCATCCACGACGCTGACTTTACCCGCCTTACGGTGGGTCACATACGCTTCATCACGCGCCGGGTTGAACAACACCGCCAGCGATTCTGGTGCGTCGATTTTTTCAATCACCTTACCGTCACGACTATCCACCACCAGCACCTGCGGCTGTTTTGAATCGGTAATAAACGCGCGATGTCCCTTCATATCCAGACTGATATTGAGGAACATATGATCCTTGCCATCGTCCAGCAGCTTTTTACGCGACAGGATCTTATTGCTGGCGGTATCAATGGTAATCAGCTCGCCGTCCGCGTTGGTGACGTAAAGGCGTTTCGCCCCGGCATCCAGCGCCAGACCCGTGCCCATTGCGCCGGTATTGGTGATGGTGGTTTTCAGCTTCAGCGTTTTTCCATCCACCACCCAGACGACGCTCTCTTTACCCAGCCCGGTGATGTAAACGGTATTAGTGGTTTCATCAACGGTCAGCTCACGCGGCTGCAGCGGACGCACGGTTTCGGAGCGTTTACGCGCATCCAGTACCAGCCGGCCTTTTACCTCGCCGGTTTTGGCATCGACCGCCGTAACCGCGCCATTGGTGGTATTGCCAAACCATAGCGTGCCGGTTTGATTGTCGATCGCCGCGCCGAAGGGTTTGAGATCGCTATGAATGGCCTGCGTGATTTCAAGCGTGGTCGGATCGAGGCGGTAGATCACGCCGCCTTTATCCGTTTTGCGGCTTTGTGACGTGGCAACCCATAGCGCATTTTCCTGCGGGCTGATGGCCATTTCATACGCACCCTTACCGACTGCCTTGCGCAGCATCTCATCGGCAGCGTGAACAGTAAACGACCCCGCCAGCAGCAGAGAGGCAAACAGAATGGAATGGCGCAAACGCGGTGCGGACAGTTGACGTAAAGACATAACGACTCCCTTTGATAAGCAATGTTAATACTGCTTCACAGGCTTCCACGGGCAAACTCATCGTTCCGCCCTTATTTTAGATGCGAATAATAATCATTATTTAATAGAATGTGGAGCATTAAATTTTACCTTCCCGGCAAAAACGGATTTACTTCCTATACTTGCATTTAACGTAACGTGCCGTTTTGATTTTCAATTATTTACAAAAGCTTTAACATAACGGCGTTTGTTCACTTATGTTCGCCTGTAAGAGTCTTTTTAATGAAAATCCCGATCGCCCGTCAGACCGCATTTCCGGTGCTGTTATTACCCGTTATGGCCCTGCCCACCCTGTCCTTCGCCGCAGACGATCAGACCCTGATTGTCACCGCGGCTCCCCACGCCGTGTCCGAACTGGACACCCCTGCCGCCGTAAGCGTGGTCAATGGCGAGGAGATGCGTCACGCTGCGCCACGGGTGAACCTTTCCGAATCGCTGGGGGCGGTACCGGGCTTGCAGGTGCAGAACCGGCAGAACTACGCGCAGGATCTGCAATTGTCGATACGCGGTTTTGGTTCGCGCTCCACTTATGGCGTGCGCGGCCTGCGGCTGTATGTGGACGGTATTCCCGCTACCATGCCGGACGGTCAGGGACAAACGTCCAATATTGATATTAACAGCGTTGAGAGCGTGGACGTCCTTCGCGGCCCCTTCTCGGCGTTGTACGGCAACTCCTCCGGTGGCGTGATGAACGTCACTACCCAGACCGGCGAACAGCCTGCCACCATTGAAGCCAGCAGCTATTACGGAAGTTTCGGTAGCTGGCGCTACGGCCTGAAAGCGACCGGAGCGACCGGCGATGGCACCCAGGCAGGCGATGTGGATTACACCGTTTCCACCAGCCGTTTTGCCACCCACGGCTATCGCGATCACAGCGGGGCGCGTAAAAATCTCGCCAATGCCAAACTGGGCGTGCGTATTGATGAGGTGAGTAAGCTAACTCTGCTGCTGAACAGCGTCGATATTAAGGCTAACGATCCTGGCGGTCTGAGCAGCGCGGAATGGCATGATAATCCGCGCCAGTCGCCGCGCGGCGATCAGTACAATACCCGTAAGGACACGAAACAAACCCAGGCCGGATTACGCTATGAGCGCCAGCTTAGCGCCGATGACGATCTCAGCGTCATGATGTATGCGGGCGAGCGTGAAACCACACAGTATCAGTCCATTCCGCGCGCCCCGCAGCTCAATCCGAACCATGCCGGGGGCGTCATCAGCCTCAACCGCAACTATCAGGGCATCGATACCCGCTGGACCCATCGCGGCGAATGGCTGGTTCCTGTGACCTTCACCACCGGCCTTGATTACGAAAACATGAGTGAGAACCGCAAAGGTTATGAGAACTTTGTGATGGTCAACGGCGCACCGGAGTATGGACAGAAAGGCGCGTTGCGTCGTGATGAACGCAACCTGATGTGGAACCTCGATCCTTACCTGCAAAGCAGCTGGCAGCTGACCGAGAAATTGTCGCTGGACGCGGGCGTGCGTTATAGCTCCGTGTGGTTTGACTCCAACGATCACTACATTACCGCCGCCAACGGCGATGACAGCGGCGACGCCAGCTACCATAAATGGTTACCGGCAGGATCGCTAAAATATGCCGTCACTGACGCGTGGAATGTGTACCTCTCCGCCGGACGCGGTTTTGAAACGCCGACCATCAACGAGCTATCTTACCGTTCCGATAATCAAAGCGGGCTGAATTTCAACCTTAAGCCCTCCACCAATGACACCGTGGAAATCGGCAGTAAAACCCGCGTCGGCAATGGCCTTGTCACCGCTGCGCTATTCCAGACCGATACCGATGATGAGATCGTGGCGGATGCCAGCAGCGGCGGACGCACCAGTTACAAAAACGTGGGCAAAACTCGCCGTCAGGGGGCTGAACTCTCCCTCGATCAGCAGTTTGCTGAAAACTGGCGCGCTAAAGCATCATGGACCTGGCTTGATGCTACCTATCGCACCAATGCCTGTGGCACAGATAGCTGTAATGGCAACCGTATTCCGGGCATCGCGCGGAATATGGGCTTTGCCTCGCTGGGATATGAGCCGGAAACGGGCTGGTACGCCGGAAGTGATATTCGCTATATGAGCGATATTATGGCGGATGATGAGAATACGGCGAAAGCGCCGTCATGGACGGTAGTGGGCCTGAACACCGGCTATAAATTTAATTACGGTCACTGGATGATGGATATTTTTGGCCGGGTGGATAATTTATTCGATCGCGAGTATGTGGGATCGGTGATCGTGAATGAATCCAACGGTCGCTACTATGAACCAGCACCGGGCCGCAATTACGGTGTCGGGTTATCCGTTGCCTGGCAGTTCTGATCGGTTATTTCGCCCGGCGGCATAGGTCGCCGGGCGTTTGCTCAGAATGTTGTCCAGTGTCCTTCCGCTACTCCGCCAGCCGCTAATACCGGCTGACGTGCCGAGCGCTGAACGCGAACGCTGTCATCCAGACGGAATGCGGCAACCAGTTCTTCCAGCACCCTGGCCTGCTCTTCCAGCGATCCCGCCGCCAGCGACGAGGCACTCACCAGCGAGGCATTTTGCTGGGTGGTGCTATCCAGTTCCGATACCGCGCGGGCGATCTGCTCGATACCCCGGCTCTGCTCTTCTGAGGCCGAGGAAATCTCGCCCATGATATCGTTCACCCGGGTCACAGAATGCACCACCTGCTCCATCGTTTGCCCGGCTTTGACCACCAGATGACTGCCGGTATCAATGCGCGACACTGACTCAGCGATAAGATGTTCGATATCTTTTGCCGCCTGCGAACTGCGCTGTGAAAGGCTGCGCACTTCGCTGGCGACCACCGCAAATCCGCGCCCCTGCTCGCCGGCCCGGGCCGCTTCCACCGCCGCGTTAAGCGCCAGAATATTGGTCTGAAATGCGATGCTGTTAATGACGGCAGTAATATCGGCGATTTTGCGCGAACTGGTATTAATATCACCCATCGTTGCCACCATATCGCGCATCACGTTGCCACCCTGACTGGCAGTCTGCGAGGCTTCCGCCGCCAGTTTGCTGGCGTGGCGGGCGTTATCGGCGTTGTTTTTTACCGTGGCGGTAAGCTGCTCCATACTGGCGGCGGTCTGCACTACCGCGGCGGCCTGCTGCTCGGTACGCGATGAGAGATCGGTATTACCATCGGCGATTTCCGACGCGGCGCTGGTAACGCGGGTGACGCTGTGGCGTACTTCACCAATCATTGAACGCAGTTTGCTGTTCATCACGCCCATCGCGGAGGTGAGTTTACCGAACTCATCCTGACTGCGGGCCTGAATATTGGCGCTTAAATCGCCGCTGGCAATGCGCTCTGCCAGATGGAGATTCTCGCGAACCGGGCGGGTGATTTGTCGTGTTACCCACCAGGAGACCGCAATCCCCAGCAGAATAGCAATCAGCCCCACTAATGCGGTGATGGTCGCTGAGGTATTGGCAAGGCTGTCGTTATGCGCTTTCACCAGTGCGATAATTTCTTTAATTGAGGCACTGGAACGGTCGCCCGCCGTTTTAACGTTATCTTCTGTGGCTTTAAGATCCTGCACAGCCTCGTAATAGTACAAACTGTTGTCGCGGTAGCTGGTACTTTCCTCCCACAGCGACTGAAGCTGTGTTTGCGCCGCCTCAGGCAGTTGCGGCTTCAGGCTCTCAAGCGCGCTTTGCGTCGCCGCAGACTGTTTTTCCAGCGCGTCACGCGCCTCCTGACTGGCGCTAAAACGCAGGGCCAGCGCCCGGTCGCGCAGGTTGCCTAGCGCAAACAACACATCATAAAGTTGATAGCTAAGCGCAGTATCCTCAAGCGGCGTACGAATAAGCGCGGCATAACGAGGCTGAAGATCTTCCGTGCCCGCCTGATCCAGCGCGCCCCTCAGGGCCAGCAGATTGGCCGTCGATTTCTGCATTGCCGCAACGCTGGTTTTAAACGCGTCAAGATGGCCGCCCATTGTGTCGATGACGGCTTTTTCTGCAGGTGTCCACTCAAGCTGTTGTGCCGTGGCGGTGAGTTGCAGCGCATGATCGACGTAATCCGCCATTACCTGACCTGATTTTTCATCGCTACTGTAGAAGTATTTCAGGCGGTTAATTTTGGCCTGAAACACTTCAATATTAATATTGTAAATCAGATTGGTTTTTTCATAGACATCGCGTATTTCGCGAAAGCGCAGCACGCTTAGCGTGGTAGCGATAGCCACCAGCAAGAGCACCACGCCGAATCCCATGGCGAGTTTTTTACTGATCGTGATATTGCGTAATCGTTGGCGAAAACCGGACATCCCGTGCTCCCTGGATAACAAGTGACAAATCGATAGCGTGTTTTGTTATCGGCAGGGAAAGGGGTTTGTTCAGCCTCACAGGGGCAAAAACGCCATCATGGCCGTAGAACGGGAGCCGGATCACACTACGCCGTGCAACGTTGCACGGCGTAAGCGTCGATTAGCTTTCGGCAGAAACCTGAATCACCACTTTGCCGAAGTTTTTACCCTCCAGCATACCAATAAAGGTTTGCGGCGCATTTTCCAGCCCTTCGGTGATCTCTTCGCGGTAGTGAATTTTTTCCGCTTTCACCCATTCACCCATTTGCTGCTGGAATTCGTCAATACGGTGAGCATAATCCTGAGCGATGATAAAACCCTGCACCCGCATACGTTTTTTGAGGATCGTCCCCATCAGTAACGACAGCCGATCCGGCCCTTCCGGCAGATCGGTGGCGTTATAACCGCTCACCAGACCGCAGACCGGCACGCGAGCGGAGGTGTTGAACAGCGGCAGCACCGCATCAAAAACCTTGCCGCCGACGTTTTCATAATAAATATCAATACCGTCAGGACAGGCGGCGGCGAGTTGATCGGCGAAATCTTCCGCACGGTGATCGAGACACTCGTCAAAACCAAGTATCTCTTTGGCATGACGACACTTCTCGCTACCGCCTGCCACGCCAATGACCCGACAGCCCTTCAGCTTGCCGATCTGCCCTACCGTCGCGCCCACCGGCCCGGTCGCGGCAGCCACTACCAGCGTTTCACCCTCTTTCGGACGACCGATATCCAGCAGCCCCATATAAGCGGTGAAACCCGGCATTCCCAGCACGCCTAGTGCCCAGGAGCGTTGGGGAATACTGTCGTCGAGTTTAACTAACCCTTCCCCTGTAGAAATTTCATATTTCTGCCAGCCGCTGTAGCCGAGCACCCAGTCTCCTTCTGAAAAATCAGGATGGCTGGATTGTTCAACCCGGCTGACGGTGGCGCCCACCATCACCGCGCCAATCTCCACCGGCGGGGAATAGGAGGGCTGATCGCTCATACGCCCGCGCATATAGGGATCGAGAGAAAGGTAAACGGTGCGCAGCAGCAGTTGCCCTTCTCCGGGCGTGGGAACCTGATCTTCTTCAAGGCGAAAGTTTTCGGCGACCGGCGCGCCATGCGGGCGCGAGGCGAGAACCCAGCGGCGGTTACGTTGCGGTTGTTGACTCATGGTTCGCTCCTTCTGGTTAAATGCATCCCTTGATACTAGACCGTGAACGGGAGCGTCGCTTTACTTTACGCGGCAGAAGGGTTTAAGCGCACCACCAGATAAACGCAGGGCATTGTCGATTCATTGATAAACCGGCAGTCGTTAGGCGGCCCCAGTTCAAGGCAGTCTCCCGCGCGCATGTCGTGGCGGGTATCCCCTTCAACAAACACCAGTTCTCCCTGCTGTAGCCAGATTAACTGACGCGCCAGCGCATAAGATGAGGCGGGCATCGGGACGTCGCTCCCGGCAGGCAGTTCAATTTGCACCAGATCGATGGGGAGATCGCTGCGGGGAGAAACATGGCGGCGCAAATAGCCGGTTTGCGGATCGTGCCATACAGGCTGATTCTCCACCCGTAACAGTTTGCCTTCCTGCATCTCTGCCCTGGCGATGAGCGTTGACATACTAATGCCAAACGCGCCGGACAACCGCCCGAGTAACGTCGCCGTGGGGCTACTTTCTCCGCGCTCGATTTTGTGGATCATCGCCCGCGACACGCCCGCCCGCTCGGCCAAATCGCTGAGCGACCAGCTACGCGATTCGCGCTCGATACGAATGCGGGCGCTGATACGCTGATTAATCGTGTCTTCGGAGGTATTCATGGCGCTCCACGGTGCAATAGTAAAAAAGAATGACAACCCAGCGTACAGTATTGTAATAATATCGTACTACTATAGTGTACAACAATTGAGGTGCAAAATGTCTCTTCGTTACGCCTGTCAGGACGACTGCGCGGCCATTGCTGAAATTTACAACCACGCGGTGCTGCACACCGCCGCCATCTGGAATGACAAAACGGTAGAGGTGGATAACCGTATCGCCTGGTTTGAGGCACGCAAGCTGGCGGGCTACCCGGTGCTGGTGAGTGAAGAAGATGGCGTGATTACCGGCTATGCCTCGTTTGGCGACTGGCGCGCGTTTGATGGTTTCCGCCATACCGTCGAACATTCGGTGTATGTCCATCCCGATCATCAGGGCAAAGGGCTGGGCCGCGAGCTGTTGGCACAGCTAATCGTCGAGGCGCAGCGTATCGGCAAACATGTGATGGTGGCAGGTATTGAATCGCAAAATCAGGCATCGCTGCACCTGCACAGCAAACTCGGTTTCGTCACTACCGGGCAGATGCCGCAGGTCGGCACCAAATTTGGCCGCTGGCTGGATCTGACTTTTATGCAACTACAACTGGACCAGCGCAGCGATCCGGACGGCGTCGCATGAACCAGACGCTGACTCTCACCTTTCTGGTGGCGGCGGGCATCGGGCTGGTGGTGCAAAACACGCTGATGGTGCGGATCACCCAGTCCTCGTCCACGGTACTGATCGCCATGCTGCTTAACTCGCTGGTCGGCATCGTGCTGTTTGTCAGCATTCTGCTGATCAAACACGGCTTCGCCGGCTTCAGTGAACTGGCGGCGAACGTGCGCTGGTGGACGTTTATCCCCGGCCTGCTGGGATCGTTTTTTGTTTTTGCCAGCATCAGCGGCTATCAGTACGTCGGCGCGGCCACCACTATCGCCGTGCTGGTCGCCAGTCAGTTAATTGGCGGGCTGGTACTGGATGTCATCAGAAGTCACGGCGTGACGTGGCGGGAGCTGGCGGGTCCGGTTTGTGGTGCGGTACTGCTGGTGGTTGGCGTCTGGTTAGTAGCCAGACGCCAGTTCTGAACCCACTACAAAATCGTGCCGCCCTTAGTCAAATGCTCGCGGCGCGCTTCCCGGTCTTCCTTATGCTGATGCCCGTGATGGGCGATGGCATTACGTAAGCGCTGCTGCTGGGCATAGCGCTCTTCGCGCGCCAGCACCGCATCGTCGCTGAGTTCCACCAGCAGCTCATTCATGTGGGTGATTACGTCTTCCACAAGCGCGGCGTCAACACGGGCGCGAACCTCATCCAGGTGCGACATACACTCTCCTTCGTATTAGTTCAGTTTAGCTTTCGAGAAATCACTGCCCATCAGGCTAACACTATATCCGGTTACATTGCTGCGGGTGGCATAGAATGTTTTGCCGTTGGCCAGCGCGATCCACGGTGCCTGTTGATAATAAATCTCCTGCGCCTGAGCGTAGAGTTTTGCCCGCTCTTCCGGAACGCTGGTCAGACGCGCTTTTTGCACGAGATCGTTATAGCCTTTATCGCACCAGCGCGCGGCGTTGGAGCCGGTTTTGATGCTGTTGCAGCCCAGCAGCACGTCGGCGAAGTTATCCGGATCGCCGTTATCGGACATCCAGCCGAACAGCGCGGTATCGTGCTCGCCTTTACGCATCCCGGAGAGATATTCCCCCCACTCATAGGAGACGATTTTGGCTTTTACGCCAACTTTCGCCCAGTCACTCTGGATCATCTCGGCGATACGGCGCGAGTTCGGGTTATACGGACGCTGAACCGGCATTGACCACAGAGTCGCTTCAAAGCCCTTCTCCAGCCCGGCCTGTTTCAGCAGATCTTTGGCTTTCTGCACATCATAGCCGTAATCTTTAAGGTCTTTATTAAAGCCCATCATATTCGGCGGGATCGGCGATTTTGCTACCGTACCGGATCCCATAAACACGGCATTGATAATCGCTTCTTTGTCGGTGGCGTAGTTCAGCGCCTGACGCACCAGCACATTATCAAACGGTTTTTTCCCGGTATTAAACGCCAGATACCCCACGTTCAGGGCATCGACGGAGTGCAGCGTCAGATCTTTGTTCTTTTTGATCGCCTCAAACTGAACCGGCGACGGCGCAGGGATAATCTGGCACTCGTTGGTTTGCAGCTTCGCCAGGCGCGTTTCGACGTTAGGGGTAATCGAGAAGATCAGGTGTTTGGTTGGCACCTCACCGTCCCAGTAATTCGGGTTGGCAATATAACGGATCAGCGAATCGACTTTGTACTGTTGCAGGACATAAGGTCCGGTGCCGACAGGCCAGGTATCGACGTTTTCCGGCGTGCCTTTTTTCAGCATCGCGTCGGCGTATTCCGCAGACAGGATCGACGCGAAATCCATTCCCCAGTCGGCCAGGAAGGCGGCGTTAGGTTCGCTGAGGGTGAACTGTACGTGATAATCGTCGATTTTCTTCACGTCGGTAATCAGCTTATCCAGCCCGACATCGTTGAAATATTCGTAATTGCCCTGCGACACATTATGGTAAGGATGCTTAGGGTCTTTCTGACGCATCACGGAGAAAATGACATCATCCGCGTTAAAATCGCGCGTCGGCTTAAAGAATTTATTGCTGTTGAATTTGACGCCCTGACGCAGAGTGAAGGTATAGGTTTTACCGTCAGGTGAGATGGTCCATTCCGTTGCCAGTGACGGAATGGGGGTGTTTTTCTCGCGATCGAAATTAATCAGGCGGTTATACAACACCTGCGAGCTGGCAACAAACGTCGGGCCGGAGCTGGCAATCTGCGGGTTGAAGGATTCCGGAGACGCTTCGGAACAGTAGATCAGCGTATCGTTATTCGCCGCCCAGGCGGCACTTGCCGGTAATAAGGTGCTCAACGTCAGCGCGAGCAGGGTTTTTCCCATCGACATGGTTATAAGCCTTTCGGTTTTATTATATGGAGCTTAATAACAGCATAGCGATCTGCAACTGGCAAATAACAAATCACTATCAGGTTATGCTTAAGCAACGTTTTTTGCTGGAATAATAAGCATCGGACGCGATGAAATCGTGCAGAGGGTGAACCAGACGCCTTACCCGTCGTCAATGCCACGAGAATTACCCAGTTTTTGCCTCTCTTCCACCGTTTATCTGCGGATGCTTTGCGTAAAGTAGAGCGGTGAAAAAGTCAGTGAGATGAAAACGTGGCAAAAACTCTTTTACGCAGCGGTGACTTAGACGATTTTCAGGCGGTGGGTGGCGGTGGCCAGGCCGTTTTTGATTCGGCGCTGCAAATTCGCGAGACGCTGCGCCTGCGTAAACAGCTGGCAATGGTGGATTGTCTGGCGATCCCGCAAGTTAATGATGACGGCGACCGTGTGAACTGGTACTCACCCGTCGAAGGCCAGCCAGTTGCCTGGCAGGCTGCGGACGCGGAAACCCGCTCCCGCGCCCTGCGCTATCTTGAAACGACGCTGGATGCTGCGACCGCGCTCAGCCGCAAATGTCTGCAATCGGGTAAAACCGCCCAGCAGCTCTTCGGCTCCCTGCTGGAAAAAGCGCTCCAGTTTCCGGGTGAAAATCACCTTTTCCTGGTGGATGGCAAACCGGTGATCACGTTCTGGGGATTCGTCAATCTTAACGAAAACGCCCGCGACGATGTGCTTGATTGTCTGCGCCAGCCCGCGCCTATCGAACCCACCCTACTCTCGCTGCCTGTTGAAGAAGAAGATGAAGAAGACGCGCCAGTCATGGTGACGTTTACGCAGGCGGACGAACCTTTACTGCCGCCGCCCATGCCCGCAGAGCCGCGGCCTGCCATTGTGCTGCCTGCCGCGAAGCCAGAAATCACCCCGCCGCCCGCACGCGTCAAGCCGCGCCGCCGTGTCCCGCTGTGGATAGCGACCCTGGTGGCGGTGCTGATTGCCGTTGTCGCTGCGCCGTTGCTGATGTCCCGCCCTGCGCCGCAGAGTGCTGCGCCGGTCGCGCAATCCGGCACACCGTTGCCAAAAATCATCGCTGCCCTGCCGCTTCATCAGGCTGAGGTGGTTAAACCCGCGCAGCCGGAAGTGGTGGCCAGCAAGCCGGTCGTCATTGCGGCCATTCCGAAAGAAGCACTGGTCATGGACGCCAGCCAGGTCAGGGCCGGTATGACCCGTTTCTTGAACGGTAACTGGCAGGTACAGATCGCCATTCAGGACCCGGTGACCGGTAAAGCCCCCGGCTTACGCTTTCAAATCCAGAATAATAAAGGCACGGCGCGACTGACCCAGGGGAAAAATATTGTCTGCCGTGCGGAGATCTTTTCCGGTCTGCATCAAAGCGGCGAACTGATGATTAAAAGCCGCAACAACGCCCGCTGTAACGATGGTTCCCGCTACCCGATGCCGGAGATCACCTGTAAAGCGGGTATCAATGATGTGGCGGAATGCGTTGCCCGCTACGATGCCGCGCACGCCGTTCCTGTGACGTTTCGAAAAATAGGTGCCTGATCCCATGCTGGTAAATCTCTGCGATTACAAACAGAGCGTCACGTTAATAGCCAACAGTGGCGTGCAGTTTCTTGATTTTGGTCTGACGCCGCTGGATGCGCCTCATAGCGGTCGCTTTGTGCGTAAAACCGCCAATGGTCCGCTACTGCGTCTCGGTTACGATCTGGCGAGTGGACGCTATACGCTTGCCGGACGCGACGGCATGCAGCCCGAGGTGGTAAAACCCGAAAGCACCCTGCCGCTGACCCACTCTCTTGCCCTGCTGGATGGCGTCTGGCTGCCGCTACCTTTTTTGCGGTTTAATCCGCCGCGCACCTTTGTGGAAGGGCCGGATAACTGGGGGCGGATGCAGATCCGCAAACTCCGCGAACCGGACAGCGCAGGCAACACTCATCGCCTTACGCTGGCGCTGGATACGCAGATTAGCGATCGCTCGCCTGCGGCTCTCGCCCCGGTTGAAAACGATCTCCTTAATGGCACCCGTTTTGCGCTGGCGTGGCAGGATGACGAACTGGCCGATTTTCTTGACCAGACCTGGATCGACGGCTGGCTGCGTGAAGTCTTCACGCAATACGTTACGCAGCAGGAAAAACGTAGCGAGACCGAAATTGCTCAGGCGCTGAGAAGCTTTGAGTATCAGGGACACTGGCTCAATTTACTCGCGCTGCTGGGCGAGCAGCTCAGCGTGCCGGAAGTCAGGCTGGTCACCGCCACCCTCAGCACGCCCGCGATCCCGGTCGATTTGATCCTCGACGTGGGAAACACCCATACCTGCGGCGTAATTATTGAAGATCATGGCGATGCGAACGACGGTCTGCGCCAGACGGCAGAATTACAGGTCCGTTCCCTGAGCGAGCCGCAGTTTTTTAACGATTCGTTATTTACCAGCCGTCTCGAGTTTTCCGAGGCCCGTTTTGGCAAGCAACATTTTTCGGTGCAGAGCGGTCGTGAAGATGCATTTGTCTGGCCGTCGATTGTTCGCGTTGGCGACGAGGCGCGTAAACTGGCGATGCAGCGGCTCGGCACGGAAGGCAATAGCGGTATTTCCAGTCCACGCCGCTATCTGTGGGATGAAACCCCGGTGCTTCAGGACTGGCGTTTCAGCCAGATGAATGCGAAAACGCATCGTGAACCGCTGGCTACCGCCTTCCCGTTGATGAACCTGATGAACGACGACGGCCAGCCGCTGTTTACCCTGCCGCAGGACGAGCGTCTGCCGGTTTTTTCGCCGCTCTACAGCCGCAGCACGTTGATGACGCACATGCTCTGCGAGCTACTGGCGCAGGCGCTGGGGCAAATCAACAGCGTCGCCACGCGCTTGCGGCTGGGCTTTCCCGCATCGCCCCGCCAGTTGCGGACGATCATTCTTACGCTGCCGTCAGCAATGCCTAAGCAGGAGCGGGAAATTTTTCGTCGCCGGATGTTCGAAGCCATTGCGCTGGTGTGGAAAGCGATGGGCTGGCATCCGCAGGATGACGATTTTTATAGTCAGAAACAGCGTGATAAAAGTCTGATTCCGGTACCAGAGATCCAGATGGAATGGGATGAAGCCAGCTGCGGACAACTGGTGTGGCTGTATAACGAAGCGATGTCGCATTTTGGCGGGCAAACGGAAGCCTTTTTTGCCTCCCGCATCCGCCCCGACCGGGCAACGCAGGCAGATCGCACGCTGAGAGTGGCGTCGATTGATATTGGCGGTGGCACCACGGATATGGCAATCACCCATTATCAACTTGATGATGGCACGGGCAGCAACGTTAAGATCACCCCGCATTTGCTGTTCCGCGAGGGCTTTAAAGTCGCGGGTGACGATGTGCTGCTGGATATCATTCAGCGTTATATTCTCCCGGCGCTGCAAACCCAGCTGCAAAAGTCAGGAATTGCTGATGCCGCGGCGCTGATGGCGACGCTGTTTGGCGATTCCGGACGCATCGACACTCAGGCGGTACTGCGTCAGCAAACCACACTGCAACTGTTTATGCCCATCGGGCACGCGATCCTCTCCGCCTGGGAACAGAGCGATATCAACGATCCGCTGGCAGGGTTACACGCCACCTTTGGCGAACTGCTTGACCAGCCGCCGGGGCGCAATGTGATGAACTATCTCACTCAGGCCATTGAACATGCGTTGCCTGCGGGGGAAACGGCATTCGACATTCTGGCGGTCCCGCTGGCGGTCAATTTCGGCGAACTGCAGCGGGCGATGCTGGCGGGCGAATTTACCCTGGCCGCTCCACTGCATGCCGTCTGTGAAGCCATTTCACATTATGTTTGCGACGTGCTGTTAATTACCGGACGCCCCGGCTGTCTGCCCGGCGTACAGGCGCTGATCCGCCATCTTCAGCCGGTACCAGTAAACCGTATGGTCTGGCTGGATCAATACCGGGTCCACGAATGGTATCCGTTTAGCCAGCAGGGACGCATTGGTAATCCCAAATCCACGGCGGCGGTGGGCGCCATGCTGTGCAGCCTCGCGCTTGACCTGCGTCTGCCGCGTTTTAACTTTAAGGCCGCGGATATCGGCGCTTATTCCACGGTGCGCTATCTCGGCGTCCTGGATAATACCGTCAATACGCTGCGTGACGAAAACGTCTGGTATCACGATATCGATTTGGATAAAGGCGGCAGCAAGCTTGACGCTCGCCTGCACTTCCCGCTGCGCGGCAACGTGACGCTGGGCTTTCGCCAGTTGGCCAATACCCGCTGGCCCGCCACGCCGCTCTATACCCTGAGCATTAACTCTCCTGAACTGGCGAAAGCCATTGCGGGCGACGGGGTACTGAATGTACGCCTGCAATTAACCGGTGGCAGTAAAACCCAGGGGCCGGAAGCATTTATTCTCAGCGATGCCTGGTTGCAGGACGGCACGCCGGTGGCGGCCGATGCGCTAACCCTCAAGCTGAACACCCTGGCCGACCGGCGTCATAGTGGCAGCCATTACTGGATCGACAGCGGGAGCATCTATTTAAAATGAATCAATTACAGGCAGTGAGTGAGTGGATCGACTCCGCCCGCCAGCGATCGGCGGCGCTTGATACTGACGCCGATGCATTGCAGGCCGCCGTCGCCGGATTGATCGATCAGTCGCGAAGGTGGGCGCAGGCGCAAAGTACGGGGGCAAGCGTGGCGCTGTACGGACATTCGCAGGCGGCAAAAGCGCACCTGCTTACGGCGCTGTGCGGTAACGACAGCGGACGCCTGACGGTCCGACCCGGCGCGAAGGCGCTCGACTATTTTAGCCATATTAACCCCGGTCATCAGTTGACGCGGATGGCCCTGCGTTTCAGCCATCGCCACGCCACGCCGGATGAAGCCTTCCCGCTGCGGCTGGTGCTGATATCGGAATCCGAGCTGGTGCAGTTATTTATTGTCCATGCGCAGTCACAGGCAGATTTACGCGTGGTCGAGCGGTCGGTTATCGAGGCCCGGCTTCATGCCTGGCGAGCGTTGCGTCAGACGCAAACTGTGCCAGGACTGGATGCCAGCGACGTGGCGTCCATTGCCCGTTTCTGGCGCGGTGTGGTGCCAGCTTCCCGGCAGCAGATCGATGATAATCTCTGGTCTCAGTTTGCCGACCTGCTGCCTTCGCTGGACCTCAGTACCCGTGCAAGCGCCTGGTCGTTACTGTGGGGCGAACAGCAGGAGCTGACCCAACAGTGGCTGGCGCTGGCGCATGTTCTTCATCAGACTGGCAATGCCCGCGAGCTGGCTGCGCCGCTGAGTTTGCTGGTAGATCAGTTTGCGCTGCCGGCCGAGGGATTTTTAACCGCAGAAAGCGACGCAGAAGACGACGTGGTCGTTCATCCGTGGTCAGAAGACCCACAGCACAAAGCTATCAGCCTGCCGGGTTCCACCCTGGCGATGCTGACCTGCGAACTGATCCTGCCGCTGGAAAACGGCGCGCTGGCGCAGGTCGATATCATTGATATTCCTGCTCCCGCACCGCAGAATGCGCCCCCGCTGTGGCTGAGCAAGTGTCGCTGGCTGCTGGATCGCTATCGTCAGCATCTTCAGCCGGACGTGCTGGTGATCTGCAATGCCATCGACGAACGCGCCCGGACGCCGGCGATGGCGAAAACGTTGCGTCAGTGGGTGGATGAAACGCAATCAGGGGAAGAAGCCTCCCTGCCAGGGCTGGTATGGGCGATTACCCCCCAGGATGAGAGATTTACCCGCAAGCGTAACCTTGATGAGGGTATTCAGCAATTACTCGGTAAGCCCGGTCAGCGCTGGGGCACGCTGCAGGCACTGGATGCCAGCAGCGTTCAGCGTCTTGTGGAGTGGTTATCGCAGGCAACTTCGCCCGCGCTGCGTCATGCTCGCCTTGAGGCGCTTAGCGCACGTTATCAGCAGCAGCTTCAGGCGCTAATGCAGCCCTGGCGGGTGACGTCGGAGGATACCGCCAACGCCAGCATCGCCGACATGATTAAAACGTTACAACGTCACGCATCCGTACAGGGAGAAATGCTGGCAGGACTGCTGCCGGATGTGGCACTGTTTGAAGAGATCTGGCACGTGCAACTCCCCCGCGAAGAGAAGGTCAACGGCCTTTTTAATGAGGCTATCGATCTCTTCGCCCCGGATAACGTTGCGACCAGCCTGTACGATCGGGGAGAGAATATCGGCCATCGGGCGCATGCCATATGGGTGAAACACCTGCTCCAGTGGAGCCGCCGAAACGAGAATGCACAGAGACTGGCACTGACACCGGCTATCTTACAGCAGTTGACGGACTGCCTGATTACGACCAGCTACCGTCTGGATCTGCCAGCCCAGCTACACGCTGCGATGCAAAATGACCATGCCCGCGCGGCGCAATTACAGGCGGTGGTGGGCAATTTCATCGCCTGGCTCGGCTATGCCGATATGCCGCTGGCGCAGCGTCCGGCAAGCAGGATAGCCCAGGGCAGCGTGATTTTTGCTCCCACCGAGGCCATCGCCATGACCCGTCTTGATCGCCTGGCAGAGCAGCCCGTGCATGCCGCCACCCGCTACGTCTACGACTGGCTGGTGGCGCTGTATACCCGCGCCAGTGAAAATCAGCGCTACCAGAATCCGCTCGACGTCACGCCAGCGGACCGGGAGCGGCTACGGGCATTGTTACCTTAATCATTACCCGGCCATTTGTGCCGGGCGCACCGCGAAGGTCAGAAAATAGACAACAGCAGCGCCATGGGAAAACTAAAGGGCCAGGTCGCGCCAACCAGCAGCGCCGCCACCAGGCGGATGCTGGGTTTATCTTTCGTCAGGAACCAGGTGATCACGGCGCAGATCGCGGCCATGACCACATAAAAAATCAGCATTTTTTGATAAAACGTCATAACCAATGTCTCCTCCCTGGAGAAAAATGCCGCGAATATGCTCTTTTTTTTGACCTACATCAAGTTTTTCTGGCACAAATTCCTAAACCCAAACTAAAATCAAATCTGCGCAAACAAAAGTATTGGGTTTTCGACCCGATTTTTCTGTGCGCAAGCTACCATTTGGTCAAACTTTTGAGGGTTATAACACTATGGAAGTTTCGGACAAAACAGTGGTGATGATTAATGTTTTTGCAGCGCTCGGCCTTTTCAGCCTGCTTTCATTGCGTTTTGGATGGTTCCTCTGAAGATTTTGTCACTTCAGTGACGCAACGCCCGGCAACCGCCGGGCGTTCATCATTCTGCCCTATGACTCTTTAGTAATAATGGAAATATGACCATTGCGCTCAAGGATCGCGAATTTAATATCGGATATTTTATAGACTCCCTGATTATTTCGCGCTGAGGCCATAATATCGTCACAGGAAATATCAGCCAGTTGCATTTTCTTCTGCAATAATTCCCCATTCTCCACCAAAATGACCGGTGAGCCGTCAATCATCGATTCAGCACCCGAAATATACTTTTTGATCATGCTAAAAATCATATCCACTACCACTAACGTGATGATGGTTAAGGCCGCGCCGGTGATGGAAAAATCGTTACCCAGCAGCGCTTGCTGCGTGGCCTCACTGATGATAAGCAGTAAGATCAAATCAAATGAGGTCATCTGTAATAACGTGCGCCTGCCAGCAATTTTAAATACCACAAGCAATACCAAGTAAATCGCTACCGCTCTGACTATCATGTCCATATTCTGTTCCTACGGATAAATAAATTGTGAGAAAGTCACGGTTTCAGTGTTATTAAGGGTGATTTTATTATGCCGGTTGCCTGGATTAAGCGGCTCTAATCCAATCCAGACACTGTGCTCAGCCGGGCCACCTTTCCCCGGATATTCAAGGATCAGACTATTGTTCTGGCTCAACGTATGCAGCGGCTGGGGTTGCAGCGTGCGGATCTCATAACGTTCCATCAAATCGCCATCCAGAGCCAGAGTAAAACCCCGCCCCGGTTCGCCGCGGACGATCACTTTGATGGAGATGTCGCTGGTTTGCCTGCCGAAGCGTTCATACTCCACCGAAACGCGATTATCCGGGCTGGTGGCCGTGGTTTCACTGAAAATCCCGCTGGAGAAAAGGCCGCATACGCCCGCCACTATAATCAGCACCAGCAGCAGAAAACCCCACCGGCGGCAGCCCGCTTCAAAGCGCAGCCAGACGTCATTCTCATGCACTGGCTGGGGGGCATTACTGTGAATTATCGAGCTATCTTTGCGCATCCATTAAGCCTGTAAAAATGACCTGACGTAATGAAAGTATGGCTCAGAAGTCGAAAAGCGGTGAAGTTTCGTTGCGCTTACGGGAACCGTTCAGGCCCCGTAAGCGGATGAAAATTAGTGTTTAATCATAACGTGGCGGACCACGGTATAATCTTCAAGGCCATACAGCGACATGTCTTTACCGTAGCCAGATAGTTTCTGTCCGCCGTGGGGCATTTCGCTAACCAGCATGAAATGCGTATTCACCCAGGTACAGCCATATTGCAGGCGGGCGCTCATCCGGTGCGCCCGTCCAACGTCGCGAGTCCAGACGGAAGAGGCCAGGCCATACTGTGAATTATTCGCCCACGACAGGACCTGATCTTCATCGTCAAATGCCGTGACGCTGACCACCGGCCCAAAGACCTCATGCTGAACGATGTCATCTTCCTGTCGCGCCCCTGCCAGCAGCGTGGGCTGGAAATAGTACCCTTTTCCGCCAGCTTTGCTGCCACCGGTGACAACCTGGATATGATCGAGCGCTTTGGCCTTTTCAACCGCGGCACTGACCCGGTCGAGCTGGGCCTGGGAACTGAGCGGCCCCAGCTCGGTGGTTTCCTCCTCCGGTGCGCCCATTTTCAGGCTGGCAACCGCCGCGCCAAGTTTTTCCACCAGCTTGTCATAAATGGCTTCATGCGCATAAAGGCGACAGGCGGCGGTGCAATCCTGCCCGGCGTTATAAAAACCAAACGTGCGCACGCCTTCCACGACCGCATCCAGATCGGCATCGTCAAACACAATCACCGGGGCTTTGCCGCCCAGCTCCATATGCGTCCGTTTTACCGACGATGCGGTATGGCTGATGATATGCTGGCCGGTCGCAATAGAGCCGGTCAGCGACACCATCCGCACTTTTTTATGCCCGGTCAGCGGATCGCCTACCGTTTTACCGCGCCCGAAGAGGACGTTAATCACCCCCGCCGGGAAGATATCTTTTGCCAGTTCCGCCAGCGCCAGTGCGGTAAGCGGCGTGATTTCAGACGGTTTAATCACCACGCAATTGCCCGCTGCCAGTGCCGGAGCCAGCTTCCAGGCTGCCATCATCAGCGGATAATTCCACGGCGCAATAGAGGCCACGACGCCTACTGGATCGCGGCGGATCATCGAGGTGTGCCCTTCAAGGTATTCCCCGGCGGCCAGACCGTTCAGGCAGCGAGCCGCGCCGGCGAAGAAACGAAACACATCCACCACCGCCGGGATTTCATCGCTAATCACGGCATGCAGTGGCTTGCCACAGTTTTGTGACTCCAGACGAGCAAGGCTGTCAGCGTGCTGCTCAATGACCTCCGCCAGCCTTAACAGGCATTCCGCACGGGCTTTGGGTGTAGATTGCCCCCACTGGACAAAGGCCGCGTCTGCCGCATTCACCGCCGCATCCACCTGCGCGGCAGACGCTTCGGCGATCTTCAGGATCACCTCGCCCGTCGCCGGGTTATACACCGCCTGTTTTTCGCCTTCACCGGCCACCAGTTCGCCATTAATCAATAAATGATGTTGCATAGTGTTGTCCTGTTCAAAGTGATCGGGTCCTGTACATCAAAAATGCAGCAAGCGTGCCAGGTGTTAACGACACGTCGACATTGATAAAAGGATAGATGGCAACCGGAAGGTGTGACGCGCGCAGAGTGTTAACGCCGCCACATAACTGAACAGTGATGCACATCCGCAGTGCAACGGAGGACGTTACACCATCATCTGACGGATGAGTACGCCGAGAGTCTGCACTGCGTTGTCCTCTTTTTCACCCCATCCCCATGAGGTATTGAAGCGAAAAAAAGGCCGCCAGGCGCCGGAGGTTGAAAACATTTTACCCGGCGCGATGCTGATATGGTGCGCCAGCGCTCGCTCACGAAGCTCTCCGGCGTCCAGGTGCGCGGGCAGCTCCAGCCACAGAAAATAGCCGCTGTCGTTGTGATGAATTTTTACCTCCGGCGGCAGGTAACGCAGCATCGCCTGCCACGCCATCTGTTTGCGCTCGGCCAACTGGCGACGCAGCCGCCGCAGGTGGGCGTCGTAGCGTCGTGTCGATAAATAATCAACCAGCGCCAGCTGCATTGGCGAACTGCTGGACAGCGTGCTCATCAGTTGCAGTTGCTGAATACGCCGGGCGTGTTTTCCCGCCGCCACCCAGCCAATGCGAAACCCCGGCACCAGGCATTTGGAAAATGAAGAACAGTGCAGCGTCATGTCATCACGATCCCAGGCTTTTGCGGGAAGCGGTTTCTCGCGGCCATAATAGAGTTCGCTGTAGACATCATCTTCGATCAACACCACATTATGCGCCGCCAGCAGCGCCACCAGCCGGGCTTTTTTGGCCGCGCTCAGGGTAAAACCGAGCGGGTTCTGACTGTTGGTCATCAGCCAGCAGGCTTTGACCGGATAAGTCGCCAGCGCCTGTGCCAGCGCCTCCAGATCGATACCTTCTTTTACGTCGCTTGCCACCGCCAGCGCCTTCAGCCGCAGACGCTCCAGCGCCTGAAGCGCACCGTAAAAACAGGGGTTTTCAACGATCACCCAGTCGCCAGGTTCCGTCACCGCCTGCAGGCTGAGATTCAACGCCTCCAGCGCCCCGGCAGTGATCACAATCTCATCAGGCGACACCGGAATGCCTTGTAATGCGTAGCGACGCGCGATGGCATGGCGCAGCTCACTATTTCCCGGCGGCAGGTTTTCAATCACGCTCATCGCGCTGGCGGTTTTGCTGACCTGCGCCAGCGAACGATTCAACTGGCGCAGCGGAAACAAACGTGGGTCGGGAAAAGCCGAGGCGAAAGGAAGCACTGAGGCTTCGCGACTGGCCTGAAGCACCTCAAAAATACAGGTATTGATGTCTACCGACTCGTCGCTCATCACCCGCGCCGGGGGTGTGGGTTGTTTGCTGACGGTTTGCGGCGCCACATAGTAGCCCGACTGCGGCCGCGCGACGATGCGTCCCTGACTCTCCAGCATCTGATAGGCGTGGCTGACGGTCATAAAACTCATCCCGCTGCTCACTACCTGCTCGCGCAGTGATGGCAAACGATCACCGGGTTGCCAGACGCCTAAATTCATCTGTTCAAGAAGCTGTTGTGCCAGACGCTGATACTTTTTCATCGTGAAATGATAAGCCAGTGAGTAAATAGTTAAGAATAAATTATATCAGTTGCCAGAAAATAAAGCATTTGCAGCAACTGTTATAGTTAAAAAGAGCGGATCTGTGTCTGACAGTTGCCGCTTGTACTGTCTACCCTATGATCATCGTTATTCTGTTTCGGGGTAGTCCATGTTTGGTCTCGATGCGTTTCACCTCGCGAGGATCCAGTTTGCCTTTACGGTATCCTTTCATATTCTTTTTCCGGCCATTACCATCGGCCTCGCCAGCTATCTGGCGGTGCTCGAGGGGCTATGGCTTAAAACTAAAAACCCGGTCTGGCGCACGCTGTATCATTTCTGGCTAAAAATTTTCGCCGTCAATTTTGGTATGGGCGTGGTTTCCGGTCTGGTGATGGCCTATCAATTCGGCACTAACTGGAGCGGTTTTTCCCAGTTTGCGGGCAGCATTACCGGGCCACTGTTGACGTATGAGGTACTCACCGCCTTCTTCCTTGAAGCCGGTTTTCTCGGCGTGATGCTGTTTGGCTGGACCAAAGTAGGCCCGGGGCTACATTTCTTCGCTACCTGTATGGTGGCACTGGGGACGATTGTCTCAACGTTCTGGATCCTTGCCTCAAATAGCTGGATGCATACACCACAGGGGTTTGAAATCGTTAACGGCCAGGTTGTTCCTGTGGACTGGTTCGCCGTGATTTTTAACCCATCATTTCCGTATCGCCTGCTGCATATGACCATCGCGGCCTTTCTGAGCAGCGCCCTGTTTGTCGGCGCGTCCGCCGCCTGGCATCTGTTGAAGGGCAATAATACTCCCGCCGTCCGCACGATGTTTTCGATGGCGCTGTGGATGGCGCTGATCGTCGCGCCGATTCAGGCGCTGATTGGCGATATGCACGGCCTCAATACGCTTGAGCATCAGCCCGCTAAAATTGCCGCGATAGAGGGACACTGGGAGAACCGTCCCGGCGAGGCCACCCCGCTGCTGCTGTTCGGCCTGCCGGATATGGAACAGGAGCGCACCCGCTATGGCGTGGAGATCCCGGCGCTGGGGAGTCTGATCCTGACGCACAGTCTGGATAAGCAGGTTCCGGCGCTGAAAGATTATCCGAAGGAGGATCGCCCGAATTCGACAATCGTTTTCTGGTCGTTCCGCGTGATGGTGGCGATGGGCCTGCTGATGATGCTGCTTGGCGTGTTGTCGCTCTGGCTGCGTTATAAACGCCGGCTTTATGATTCCAGAACCTTCCACCGTTTTGCACTGTGGATGGGGCCTGCGGGTTTGATTGCCCTGCTCGCCGGGTGGATCACCACCGAGGTGGGGCGACAGCCGTGGGTGGTTTACGGTTTCCAGCGCACCATCGACGCCGTGTCCGCGCATGGAGAACTGCACATGAGCCTGACGCTGCTGGCATTCTTTGTGGTTTACTCATCGGTGTTTGGCGTCGGTTACGCCTATATCGGCAGTATGATCAAAAAAGGACCCCAGCCGTTCGACGAGCTTCCGACGCAGGGCACACCTGCCCGTCCGCTATCGGCGGCGGGTGAAGAGTTTGATACGAAGGAGAAAGTATAATGGGTATCGATCTCTCTATTATCTGGTTTGTGATTATCGTCTTTGCCACCCTGATGTATATCGTGATGGACGGCTTTGATCTGGGGATTGGCATTCTGTTTCCTGCCGTCCGCAGTGCGGAGGATCGCGATGTGATGGTCAACAGCGTGGCCCCGGTGTGGGACGGGAATGAAACCTGGCTGGTGCTCGGCGGCGCGGGGCTTTTTGGCGCATTTCCGCTGGCGTATGCGGTGATTATTGACGCGCTCACTCTGCCACTGACTCTGATGCTGATCGGCCTGATTTTTCGCGGCGTGGCGTTTGAGTTTCGTTTTAAAGCCACGCCATCGCATCGGCCTTTCTGGGATAAAGCCTTTATCGGCGGCTCCATTCTGGCCACGTTTAGTCAGGGCGTGGCGGTGGGCGCGGTGATCAATGGTTTCCAGGTGACCGGACGCAGCTATAGCGGCGGCGCGCTGGACTGGTTGACGCCGTTTAACCTGTTTTGCGGTGTGGGGCTGGTAGTGGCCTACGCCCTGCTCGGTGCAACCTGGCTGGTGATGAAAAGCAGTAATCCTCTTCAGGACCGAATGCGCTACGTCGGGAAAAAATTGCTGCTGGCGTTGCTGGTGGTGATTGCGGTGATCAGCGCATGGACGCCGCTGACGCATCCCGCCATTGCCGACCGCTGGTTCACGTTGCCCAATCTGTTCTTCCTGCTGCCGGTGCCGTTGCTGGTGCTGCTGTTCAGTTTCTGGCAATGGCGCTGCCTGAATAATCCACACAGCCACACCCGGCCTTTTTTGCTGACGCTGGGGCTGGTGTTCCTCGGCTTTAGCGGGCTGGGGATCAGCATCTGGCCGCATATTATTCCGCCGTCCATTACGCTCTGGCAGGCAGCAGCACCGCCGCAAAGTCAGGGCTTTATGCTGGTGGGTGCGCTGCTGATTATTCCGGTGATCCTGGTGTATACGTTCTGGAGTTATTACGTGTTCCGCGGCAAAGTACAGCACGGCGAGGGGTATCATTGATGCAACAACCGTTATTAAAACGCCTGTTCTGGCTGGTGGTGATCTGGGGCGGCAGCGTGCTGGCACTCGCCATAGTCGGTATGTTTTTCCGCCTGTTGATGACCGCAGCGGGGTTTAAGTCGCATTGAGATGGGGGAAGACGGTTAGCCCCGGACGGTGGTGATGCCGGGTGGCGGCTTCGCCTTACCCGGCCTACAAAATCCATAATATCAAGGAGTTACATAATAATCGTAGGCCCGGTAAGCGCAGCGCCACCGGGCAGGCGGTACATCTTTGGCACCATGAGCGCTGTGATGCCGGGTGGCGGCTTCGCCTTACCCGGTCTACAAAACCCATAATATCAAGGAGTTACATAATAATCGTAGGCCCGGTAAGCGCAGCGCCACCGGGCAACGCGGCGCGGGCCTGGACTATTTTCTCCCTGGCAGCGTTTTCACCAGTTCTTCGGGACTCACCGACGCCACCACACTGCCCGCCAGCGGCATCTTCAGTATGTGGTTTTTTATCTTACCGACCACATGCATCTCGCACGGCTTACAGTCAAAACGCAGGGTTAAAACCTCATCGCCATGCACCAGCTGCATCGGCGTGGCGCGCCCGCCTTTAACGCCGGTCACGCCTTTTGCCTGTTTCGGGCACAGATTAAAGGCAAACCGCAGACAATGTTTGGTGATCATCACCGGCACGTCGCCCTTCTCTTCATGCGCCTCATACGCCGCGTCGATCAACGTCACTCCATAGCGCTGGTAGAACGCCCGCGCTTTATGGTTATAGACGTTCGCCAGAAAGCTCAGATGCGTTTCAGGATAAACCGGCGCAGGCTGCGCCACCGCTTTACGCTGCCCGCGCTGGTAGCTCGCCAGCCGCGCCTCGTCCAGCAACTCTACCGTTTCGCGGCGCAGCTGGTTGAGCTGGCTGGCTGGCACAAATAACGCCCCCGGCAAGGTAATAGCGACGTTTTGCGCGTAGTAGCGCGTTTGCCCGAGCTTCGCCAGGCCGTCATGCAGGCTGGCGAGGGCTTTTTCCGCGTTGTTAGCCTCTCCGAACAGCCCTTCAAGCGTATGCGTCACGCTGACGCCATCCTCGCTGGTCAGGGTTAAAATAAGCTGTTCCTGCCAGCCCCCGAGTTCGATATCGACCGCAATCCGTCGCTCGCTGGAGGTCTTTAACAGCGCCTGTTGCCAGTGATGATCGAGGTTACGATTAAGCGGATGATGGGCACGCAGGGTCTGCATCTGCGCAGGCATCTCATTCGGCCAGACGCGATAGCGATTTTCCGTCAGCTTTTCCACGGTATTCGCCCGGAATCCGACGACCTCGCGCTTAATCATCACGTTAAGACCGTCGCCGTTGGCCAGCGGCACGGTCGCGTCAACATCCAGATGATCTCTGGCGACCTTTAAAACCTCTCCCACTGGCAGGCCGATAAATTTGGGCGAATCAAACGCGCCGATGTCGCCTTTACGCTGGTTGACGAAGTAATCGGTACTGCCGCGGTGAAAGGTTTTCTCGGTGGACGGAATAAAGAAATGTTCCGTGCGCCCCGCCGATGCGCGTGCCAGATCGCCGCGCGCCTCAATAATGGCATCCAGCATCTGCCGGTAATGAGCCGTAATATTCTTTACGTAGCTCATATCCTTATAGCGGCCTTCAATCTTGAAAGAGCGCACCCCCGCATCAATCAGCGCCGCCAGGTTGGCGGTCTGATCGTTATCTTTCATCGATAACAGATGCTTCTCATAGGCGACAACGCGTCCCTGATCGTCCTTAAGGGTGTACGGCAAACGGCAGGCCTGCGAGCAGTCGCCGCGGTTGGCGCTGCGCCCGGTCTGGGCATGAGAGATATAGCACTGGCCGGAATAGGCTACGCACAGCGCGCCGTGAACGAAGAACTCAATGGTGGCGTCGGTGGCCTGCTGAATCGCGCTGATTTGCGTCAGGTTAAGCTCACGGGCAAGCACGATCTGGCTGAAACCAACGTCGCCGAGAAATTTCGCCTTTTCCACGCTGCGAATATCGCACTGGATGCTGGCATGAAGTTCAATCGGCGGGATATCCAGCTCCAGAATGCCCATATCCTGCACAATCAGCGCATCCACGCCGGTCTGATAGAGATCGGTGATCAGCTTTTGCGCCGGCTCCAGCTCATTATCGTGAAGAATGGTGTTGAGAGTAACGAAGATTTTTGCGCCGTAGCGATGGGCAAACGGCACCAGTTCAGCGATATCGCGAAGCGAATTGCTGGCATTGTGTCGCGCGCCAAAACCGGGGCCGCCAATATAAACGGCGTCCGCGCCGTGCAGGATCGCCTCGCGGGCGATAGCGGTATCGCGGGCAGGACTTAACAGTTCAAGATGATGAGGTTGCAGGCGCATACAATCGTCGTTATCCGGAAAAAGAAAATGACGGCTATTGTAGTCAGAAGCCCACAGTTTCGAAACGGTTTTTACGGGGTTTGCGCGTAATGGATGAGCGAGTGAAACAGTACCGTTTCCTCTGTGCTGTTACGGTAGGCGTGCGTCTGGTCTCCCGCAAAGCGGATGCCGTGGTTAGCCGTAATGGTCTGCCACCTTTCGTCAATGCGCATCTCTAAAACGCCGCTAATCACCACTACATGCTCAATGACCCCTTTTTCATGCGGCGTGGATTCGCTGAACGCGCCGGGCGCAAGCGTGATTGACAGATGATCGAAGCGCAACGCCGCATCAAAGGGAAAGAGCGGCGTGATCACCATCGCCTGCTGCTGCGGATCGTAAACGGGGCGTGGGTCAGCCTGTTCAGGCACGATAAATACCGAAAACGGCACGTTCAGCCCGGTGGCGATTTTCCACAGGGTCGCCACCGTCGGACTGGATTCATGACGTTCGATTTGACCGAGCATCGCTTTCGAGACGCCCGTTTCTTCCGCGAGACGTGAAAGGCTCCATCCCCGCTGCTGGCGCAGGTTTTTTAAAGTTGTCGCCAGATAATCTGCAATATCCATTATCCCTCCTCTGAGGCCGCCAGTTTAGCACTTGTCCGCTATAGCGCACAGTGTTAGATTTTCTGGACGTTATAACGCACGGAGTAGCTATGCGCGGTTTCACATTTTATTTTCCCCCGCTGTTGGCGGGCTTTGTGGCAGTACTGGTGGGTTACGCCAGTTCGGCGGCAATTATCTGGCAGGCCGCCGCTGCTGCCGGCGCAAGCGATATGCAAATCGCTGGCTGGATGACCGCGCTGGGCATCGGCATGGGAATTAGCACGCTGGCGCTGACACTCTGGTATAAAACGCCGGTCCTTACCGCCTGGTCAACGCCCGGCGCAGCGCTTCTCGCCACAAGCCTTAAGGGCGTTTCACTGAACGAGGCGGTGGGCATTTTTATCTTTGCCAATACGCTGATCCTGTTTTGCGGCCTTACCGGCCTGTTCGCCCGCCTGATGAAGATTGTGCCGCCGGGGCTGGCGGCAGCAATGTTGGCAGGTATTTTGTTGCGCTTTGGCCTGCAGATGTTTACGCCGCTGCCGCAAAATATCGTGCTGTGCGGCAGCATGTTTCTTGCCTGGTGCAGCGTGCGTTTCATTGCGCCACGTTACGCCATTATCGCCACACTCGTCGTCGGCCTTATCGTGGCCGTCCTGAAAGGTGACGTTGTCACAACCAATTCTGCTGTTGCGCTTGTGATGCCGACATTTATTATGCCGCAATTTACCCTGTCCGCGCTGGTGAGCATTGGCCTGCCGCTGTTTCTGGTGACGATGGCCTCACAAAACGCACCGGGCGTCGCCACAATGCAGGCAGCAGGCTATCCCGTCGCCGTCTCTGCGTTAATGATATTTACCGGCGGGCTGGCGCTGCTGCTGTCGCCGTTCGGCGTCTATTCCATCTGCATCGCCGCCATCACCGCCGCGATATGCCAGAGCCCGGACGCCCATCCGGATAAAAATAAGCGCTGGCTGGCCGCTGCCGCTGCCGGGGTTTTCTATCTGCTGGCGGGCATCCTCGGTGGTTCGATCACCGCGCTGATTGCTGCGTTGCCGACAAGCTGGATTCAGATGCTGGCGGGGCTGGCGCTCTTCAACACGCTTAGCGGAAGTTTACATCAGGCGCTGATCCACGAGCGCGAGCGGGATGCGGCAATGCTCACCTTTCTGCTGACGGCCAGCGGCATTACGCTTTTCGGCGTTGGCTCCGCCTTCTGGGGGTTAATCGTGGGAGGCGCGTACAGGGCGCTAACATCACGCCTGCGCCGCGCGTAGCTCTGATGGCGTTGTGCCGAGCGCGCTTTTAAAACGGTTGCTGAAATGGCTGGCCGAGCTGAACCCACAGGCCAGCGCGATATCGGTGAGCGGCGTCTTTGTATGCCGCACCAGTTCAAGCGCGCGTGCCATTCGCCGCTGCATCACATATTGATAAGGTGCCATCTGCATCGACTGACGGAACATCCGCGCAAAATGGTATTCACTCAGGGAGGCGATGCCCGCCAGGTCGTTGAGCGTCAGCGGTTGCGACAGATTGGCGTCGATCCAGGCTAACACGTTGCGTAATACCGACGGTGCCAGCCCGCCTTTCACCGTGGGCAACTGCCACTGTACGTTGCTGTAGTGGCGAATTAAATGGGTCAGCAGCAGCGTCGAGGCGGTGCTGAGCGTCATCTGATTGGCCTGCTCGCGCCAGCTGTTGCCGAGCAAAAACTGCCGATAGACGGTTGTGATCTGCGCATCGCTGCCAAAGGTTTTTTCATCCAGCGTCAGGGAATGCGGACTCCGATCCCAGATCTTCTCGCCAATATCACGCAGGTGGGCATCGGTACAGTAAAGGTGCACAAACGACAGATCATCGCGGATATCCCAGCTTGACTCACTCTCTTTCGGCATCAGACAAAACCGATCCGGGCCGCCGCCATTTTTCCAGCCGCCCGCCGTTTTATGGTAGCTCTCATAGCCGTCAGCAACATACAGGCTCAGTGTATGATGGTCGCAATATTGCGTGATGTTATCGCGCTTATTCGACCATGCCGCCAGCCGGATACCGGAATTCAGCGCCACGGTATCGTGCAATACGGCTTTATGATTTCGCAGATTTTCAAATGCGCCGTAGGTTTCTGCCATCGCGTTACATCACCTGTGGGGGATCATTATTTCAGTCTATGGACAGGCTTTCTGAGATACCAGACCTGAGCACCGTCCCTCGTAAAAAAAGCGCAAGAATTTGCAAGTCTGCCGCAGCCCGCTGCAAGCTGACGCGCCGGGTACGGCGCATACTGCGTGCATTCAACATAACAGAGAACCATGTATGAACGCACTGCTTTACGGACTGGTAGTGGCGATCTGGGGCACGACCTGGATTGCTATTTTTCTTCAACAGGGGGATGTTCCCGCGCCAGTATCGATTTTCTGGCGCTTCGCCGTCGCCAGCCTGACGCTGCTCATTGTTTTAGGTCTGAGCCGCCGGCTGCGCAGGCTGGCCCTGCGGGATCAACTTTTCTGCGTGCTCCAGGGCTGCTGCGTTTTCGGCTTTAACTTCTGGTGTTTTTATACCGCCGCCGCGTGGATCAATACCGGCCTTGAATCGGTTATTTTCTCTATGGCGGTGCTGTTTAACGCCCTTAATAGCTTTTTGTTTTTTGGACAGAAGCCGTCGCGCCGCTTTTACATTGCCGCCGTGCTGGGGATGGGCGGGATCGTCACCCTGTTCTGGCAAGATCTGACGGCGACGGGGCTAAGCCGCACTCTGCTCTTCGGCGCAGGTCTTTCCCTGCTGGGGACCTGGGGCTTTTCACTGGGCAATATGATAAGCCTCCGTCATCAGCGTAAAGGGCTGGAGACAATGACCACAAACACCTGGGCAATGCTGTGGGGCACGCTGATCATGGGGGGTATCGCGTTATTACGCGGGGACAACTTTACCCCTGACTGGACGGTAAGCTATCTCGGCGCGATGCTTTATCTGGCCATATTCGGTTCGGTGATTGCCTTCGGCGCGTACTTTACCCTGGTGGGCCGCATCGGGGCCGGGAACGCGGCTTACAGCACGTTGCTTTTTCCGCTGGTGGCGCTGACCCTCTCTACGTTCTATGAAGGTTATATATGGCATCTGAATGCGGTACTCGGATTAGGGTTAATCCTTACCGGCAATCTGGTGATGTTCGCCAGACCCGTGCGCATCACAGGTTTCAAAAAGTTACAACGTCACGCATAAAGCCGCAAAAAAACCCGGCATCATGCATAGCCGGGTTTTTTCACTTTATTTTGTGACGTCAAACATCGTGGCGTCGGTCGCCAGATCGTCAACAACCTGTTTTAAGGTATCGGCGGTCATTGGCGTATTTTCATTGCTCAGGCTTTCACCCTCGCCCATACGTACCACTCTTACCACCGGCTTGTTGGTGGCAGCGTCAATCAGCTCGCCTTCGAAATAGAGGTGCGTATCCATAGTACGGTGTCCCGTAGCCATTTGCGTTCCCGCCACCAGCAGCGCCACCGGGATCACTTCATAGAATTGCAGCCCTTCTTTGCTGGCGTTTACACCAGCGATCGCGCCACGGAAAATCAGGGTATGTGGCCCCGGAGTCATCACCAGCGGTTTACGCTCGGCCGCCGCCGCTTTTAATTTCGTGTTGGTGTAGGTCAGCAGTCCATCCAGGACCTCTTTGCCCACCTGCGTCGTCGGTTTAGGAATCGGATAATAAGTGACCGGGCGGTAGTCAATGCTGTCGTAATTCGCCGCATTAAAATCCGGCGCAACCCAGCGTAAAATGGGTTTCCCGGTTGCCGATGTGGTTTCCTGCAAGCCAGAGTAGTCTTTCAAAAAGCCAGAATACTTCTCGGGCTGCGTCACTTTCGATGCACAGCCGGTCAACGCCAGCAGGCCGCAAAGGGCGGCGACTTTAAAAAGAGCTTGAGTACGCATGAATATGTCCCTGAATTGATTATTCAACATGTTAAGTTATAGCAAAAAGGCAAGCGGATGTTGTGACAAAAAAGGTGCTGGAGGCGGAAAATCTGGAGCTAAAGCAAAACGTCTCCTGCCCCAAAAATCAGGCCAGGAGACGCGTTTTACCCGGTTGATACGGACTCACTACTCAAGATTGGCGTGTCGACTGAACATCTGCGCATCGGTCTGCGCCGTTTTCTCCTTCAATGCGATCACCACACTGTCATAAATAAGCCAGCTCAACTGTTCAAACGAGGACCCGGTGGGCTGGATGGTCTCCGCCTTGGTGGAGGCATCGTCGCTTTTCGCCGTAATGCCCGGAATGCGGATGATGGTTCCGGCCAGCTGACCAATCGTATGCTGCGGATAAATGGTGAGCGTGGCGATCTCCGCGCCCTGCTTGTGCGCCTTTTGCGCCATCGTTACCAGGCTCGCGGTCTCGCCGGAACCGGAGCCGACGATCAGCAAATCCCCCTGCTGAATAGATGGCGTGGTCGGTTCACCCACGAACCAGACGCTAAAGCCCAGGTGCATCAGGCGGTTGGAAAAGGCCCGCGCCGCAAAGCCGGAACGTCCGGCCCCGGCAACGAAAACTCGTTTGGCCCGCATAATCGCCTCGCCCAGCGCGTTAACCGCCTCGCCGTCAATCTGCTGTGCGTCGGCCGTCAGTTCGGCCAGAATGGCCTGTAGATGTTGACACTGTGACATATAACCTCCTCAGGCGGCCTACATGGCGGCTTTGATTAAACGGGCTTCTTCAAGCGGATCCTGCGCCCGGGTGATGGCCGAGCCAACGATAATCACATCCGGCTTGAGGGCGACATACTGGTCGATGGTTTTGCTGTTAATCCCGCCGGCCACCGAAATATGCGCGTGTTGAGCATGCTGTTTCATGACCTTTAAATCTTCAATCGGCTGACGCCCGGCCGCCTGTTGATCGGCCCCGGTATGCACGGCGAAATGTTTTACGCCTGCCGCTTCCAGCTCGCGGATACGTGTGGGCAGATCGTCCACGCAAATCATATCAATCACCAGGTGACGCCCCGCCTCCTCCGACGCACGCAGGCAGGCTTTAACGGTCAGAATATCGGTGACGCCCAGCGCGGTGACATAATTCGCCCCCGCGTCAAAAGCCAGCTTGCTTTCGAAGTAGCCGCCGTCCATGATTTTTTCGTCTGACAGGATCTCCTTTTCCGGAAAACGCTGGCGGAAGGTGCGTACCGCGTTCATCCCTTCAGCGATCACAAACGGCGTGCCGATTTCGATAATATCCACGTATTGACGCAGCTTGTCCGCAAGGGCCAGCGCCTCGTCCAGCGGCAGTTCATCAAGGGCCAGTTGTAGTTTCATTTTCAGTTCCTTTTTCGTTACAAAGATGCCAGTCCCAGCGCTGAGGCCGGGAATGAAAGAAGGGATTTCAGGTTGTCATCAAGTTGCAGAAGCGTGAGGCACAGGCCGTTCATATCTAGGGAGGTGACGTAATCGCCTGTGTAGCTGCGCCAGACGGTATGTCCCTGTCGTTGTAGCGCCTCGATCACCGGGGCCGCCATCAGGTACTGCTCCATCAGCGGCGTAGCGCCCAGCCCGGAGATCATCACGGCAAATTCAGCGCCCGCTGCCTGTGGACCGAAATCCTCCAGCAGCGCCGCAACCATGGCGTCCGCGATTTTTTGCGCGCTCTCCAGCGGCGCGACGTATTGCCCCGCTTCGCCGTGATGACCAATGCCGAACTCATAGTGTCCGGCGTCGATGGTGAAATTCGGTTTTCCCACCGCCGGAATGGTGCATGGCGACAGCCCGACGCAGACGCTGCGGGTGTGCTGCGCGGTGTGTTCAGCGACGGCGATCACCTCATCCAGCGTTCCGCCGCGCGCCGCGACCGCGCCAGCGGTTTTCCACATCAGCACGCCGCCCGCGATACCGTGGCGTTTTTCCGCCGCGTTTTTAGGCGCGGAGGCGATATCGTCCCGCGCTTTGACGATGGCGACGCGTCGTCCTTCGTCTTCCGCCAGGCGGATCGCCATCTGCACGTTCATTGAGTCACCGGCATAGTTACCGAAAAGGCAGGCGACGCCGTTACCGCGATCCGCCCCGCGAATCGCTTCCAGAAACGCGGTGGGGCCAGGCGAGGAAAATACTTCGCCCACCGCGACGGCGTCGAGCAGCCCCTCACCCAGGTATCCGAGAAAAGCCGGTTCGTGACCGCTACCGCCGCCGCTGACCAGGCCGACACGGGCGGGTTCATCCGCGCCGCGTTTGCCGAAAATTACCCGCGGGTTAGCGATACTTGCCTGCACGCGATCGCCATGAACATGCAGGAATCCGCGCAACATGTCGTCCACAACGTTATCGGGATCGTTAATCAGCCGTTGCATCATTAGCCTCCTTATTGATCAGTAAAACCGCCTCATCGGCGAAAGCGGATAACAACAGCATGCAGGAGCCTGCGCCTGCATCGGGATGTCCCACGCTGCGCTCGCCGACCCGGCTGGCGCGTCCCACGCGGGGGTACATCTGACGAGTGTCATTAAAGCCCTTCTCCGCGGCCTGTTTCATTTTCAACAGGCTGGTGGCGCAGTGCTCTCCCGCTGCCAGCGCGTCGTTAAGGGTCTGCGTCGCCGGAACCAGCGCATCCAGCAGCGTTTTATCGCCGGGCATCGCGGTGGTGAGCGTTTGCAGATCGGCCAGCGCGCCGGAGAACATGGCGTGCAATACCGGTGCGTCAATGACCGCATGACCCGCAGATCCACGGCTGAGTCCACGGAACCAGATACCGTAAAGTGGTCCCATCGATCCGCCGATCTCCTCCATCAGCACCTGGCTGATAATCAAAAAGGCTTCGCTCATATTCATGGCGGGTTCAATTTTATTTTGCGCAAAGGTAAAGCCCTTGCTCATATTGATCCCGTGATCGCCGTCGCCCGCTGCGCCATCTATTTCGCTGAGCCAGACTTTATTACGCTGAATGGTTTCCACCATTTTCAAGGCAATAGCCAGCCCGTCTTTATTAGTAAAAGACATAAGCACCTCTTGTATTTTTAATTCAAATCAGGACATCATTCCGGCGTAATGAAATACTATACTGTCATGCAGGCGCGTATTTTCTTTAATACCGGTAAAGTGCGTAATAGCCTGACTGACATTATGCTCTGAAATATAACGTTGCAACTCCACGCTTTGCTCGTCTGCCGGATCGTAATAATGCAACGCTGCCGCAATCCCTTTCACTAAATAATCCGTTGGCAGTCCGGCTGCCTCGCACTGCTCACACGGCCCGGCCAGCCGATCGCCTGCCGCCAGCTTACGAACAGGCGAACGGCAGACGCGCTGTACCGTATCCACTACTCCAGGCGTACAGAAGCGATTAATTACAAACTGGATATACTCTTCCAGCCCGGCCAGGGGGAAAGCATATTTAACGTGCAGTAGCCTTGCCGTTTCGCGCATGCTTTCTTTAATTTCCGCCACCAGACTGTTATCGGCGAAAATCTGCTGCATGGTGTCGTAGCCTTTCAGATGCCCGACAAATCCCGCCCAGGCATGGCCACCGTTAATAATATAGAGTTTGCGCTCCAGATATTTTTGCAGGTTATCGGTATAAATCGCCCCGCGAAGGGGGTTACTTTCCGGGTCGATCAGCGCCCGGCGATCGATCACCAGTTCATAATCGACACCCACGTTAATCACGTCTTTACCGTCACGCTGCGCGGCGAGCACCATCCGGTCGACGGCGGTATCCGGAAAAGCGGCCAGTTCATCCACAGACGTCTCCCCCAGATTAAGCAGCTCGCGGCGCAGGATCTGGCCGTTAAACAGCGCGTTCTCACAAACGATAACGTTAATCTTCGCTTTTCCCGCCTGCCGTCTGGCCCGTAACCCGACAAGGAGCAGCGGCGCAATCTTACCGAGATTATCGGCCCACACGGCGGTAGTAATAAGATCGGCCGCGACACACTGGCGAATAATCTCCTCCCGCTGCGTCACGGGAGAAAGCGCCTGCTTAACGGGAATAAACTTTTGCTGGTACTCCTTTTCAATAATGTAAATATCATAGCCGCCCTGCTGATGCATTTGTTCATTCAGGTGGCTGTTGGTATCGACAAAAGTAATGTCATACCCCGATTCATTAAGCAGGTCGCCGATAAATCCCCGGCCAATGCTCCCTGCGCCAAAATGTAAAGCCTGCATACTTACGCTCCCTTAAAATATGCCAAGAAATGCCCCGATAATTGAAACGGCAATGATTAACACCATAATTATCGTGAAATTCTGATTACGCTTCAGTAGCCACCAGTAAATACCGAAGACGGCCAACAGCGGTAATATGCCGGGAACGATATTGTCGATGACCTGCTGAAGCACGAAGGGTTTGTTTTGCGCGCCGAAGCTCAGTTCCAGCGGCGTGCTGAGTTTGACGTAGGTTGACGACAGCGCGCCCATCATAAACAGACCCAGCGTACTCGCCCCGGTGATCAGCGTGCGGATATGGCCCGAATGCAGGATCTCGCGGATAGAGGCCTGACCCGCCCGGTAGCCGTAAGCCGCCAGTTTTCGACCGACGATAATCTGGATCAGCGGCAGGAGCAGCAGGAAAAACGCCCCCAGCACGCTGCCGTTGGTCGACAGCGTTACCGCCAGACCATAAATAATCGGTTTCAGCGTCGCCCAGTCAATCGAGTCACCGATCCCGGCCATCGGCCCCATTAATCCGGTTTTAATACCGGTAATGGTGTCATCATCAATATCCGCGCCGCGCGCTTTTTGCTCCTCCATCGCAATAACGATGCCATTAATCGGCGCGCCGTAGACCGCCTCGGTGTTGTAAAACACCAGATGCCGCTTGATGGCCTGTTTGAGATCTTCCGGGTCCGGATACAGCTTCTGCAAGATGGGCAGGATGGCGGTAGTAAACCCCAGCGCCTGCAACCGCTCATAGGAAATACCCATCTCCGCCACAATGTAGTAGTAGAGCCAGCTATTTTTGACGTCTTTTTCAGTAATCAGTTTGGTTTCCATCATCGGCTCCTTACGCTTCTTTGTTATTCTGGTAATACGAGATGAGCAGCACCGCGCTCAGGCCGAAGATGGCCGCGCCGAAAACCGGTATGCCGCTGAACTGGACGAGGAAATAGCCGATAAAAAACCACGGCAGCAGCGCTTTTTTGCCAATAACAAAAATGGTGAGCGCAAAGCCGAGCGCCGGAAGTAATCCGCCCGCCACGCTGAAGCCGTGGATCAGCCACTCCGGTACGCTGGCCAGGAAGGCGTTAATACTGTCCTTACCGTACATATTGGCGAGGAACGGCACCGGAAAACGGATAAAGAACCCCAGCACGGTCGGCCAGACCACCGCGCATAATTTAATTTGCCGGACGTTGCCCTCCTCCGCGTATTTGTCCGCCATATGCACAAACACGGCGTTGATCGTTTTTCTGAATTGATCGAGGAAAACGCCCATCACGCCGACCGGCACCGCGATTGCAATCGCCAGCGTCGGCGATAAGCCGGTATTCAGCGCCAGCGGAATGGCAATAAGCCCCGCCAGGCAGTCGTCCGCCGGTAAATTGGAGCCTGCGGCGACCAGCCCGATATAGAGGATTTGGATTGCCGCGCCAATAATTACCGCCTGGGTAACGTCGCCCATAATTAAGCCGATAATGACCGACGAGAATAAAGGCTGACGTACCGCGTGGGTTATCGCGTAGCCAATATCCGTTTTACAAATCCAGTACCAGATGCCCGTAAAAATTGCGACTTCTACCATGATTATCCCTCCAGCCGGGTAATGGCTTTATCCAGCGTTAACCTGACCTCTTCCGGGGTGACCTGAAAATAGACTTCAGCTCCCCTTGCCTGAATAAACTTCAGATCCTGTAAATCCTGATCGTCGATGGAAATACCGTTGACCACGCTGCGACGATTAACACCGCCGCCCAGCCCGCCGATTTGCACCGCCGGAAAATTCACGTCCTGCTCAACCAGGTGGCGCAGATTGCCAATTGATTTAAACAGCAGCAGGACATTGCTTTTGCCGTTGCTGTAGTCGCCCGCGCGCGCGGCGGAAAGAAATGCCTCTTCCGAGAGAACGTGCACCGCCACACCGGGCGGGGCCGCCATGACATAGATATCGGCGAGAAAACTGTCTTTCGACAGCTTATCGTCGACGATGACGATCTCGGTGGCCGCGATGATATTTCGCCATTTGGTAATGACCTGGCCATGAATAAGGCGAAAGTCGATTCGAACGAGTTTTATATTATTCATACTCTCTACCATGGGTTATTGAGGTGATGTTTTTAATGCTGTCGTTTCCAGCTGTTATAATTTTTGCGATGAGTTCCTCAAAGGCGACATCATGACGCTGCATTTCGGCTTCAATAAGCATTGGCAGGTTCATCCCACAAATGACCTGATAGCCTTTCTGTTTCGCAAATATCGCCGCAACGTTGGACGGCGTACCCGCGTAGATATCGGTAAAAATAATCACGTTCTGCGGCGCGCGTTCGACCAGCGCAGAGACATTTTCCAGCAACTGTTCCGGGGCCATACCGGGGTCGAGTGCAAAGCAGTAAATATTGTCAATTTTCCCTAAGATCATCTCACAGCTGTTTACCAGTTCCTTACCAAAATTGCCGTGTGAGATAACCACCAGCCAGGGCGGCATTATTTTCTGATCCATAAAATAATCCTGAAAAAAATAAGGTTAACCGCGAGACTTTCCTCCGGTAATATTGATCGTCGTGCCAGTGATATAGCTGGCTTTATCCGACGCCAGCCATATCACCAGATCGGCGATTTCCGTCAGCCGCCCCGGACGGCCTAAGGGAATTTTATGACTGTAATCTTCATCAATATCGGTAACCGCCACGCCGCGGGTATAAGCCAGCGCCTTGCGATGTGCCATATTCCCCATTGGTGTGGGTTCATTAATGCCCGGCGCAACCCCCACCACGCGTATGCCGAATGCCCCCAGCTCTTTGGCCCATGACAGGGTAAATCCGTGCACCGCCGCTTTGGTGGCCGCATAGCAGCTTTGTCCTTTGGAGCCTTCAATTCCCGCTTCGGAAAGAATATTGATAATGACCCCCGACTTTTGTTGGATCATCTGCCGGGCGCTTTCCTGCGCACAAATGAAAGTGCCTTTTTGATTTATGGCGATCATAAAATCAAAGTCGTCATCGCTAAGCTCATACTCCGGTGCCTGGCCGTAATAATCGACCAGCAGACGCGCCCGGTTGACGGCGGCATTATTGACCAGACCATCAATACGGCCATAGCGCTGCACCACCCCCTGCATAAGGTCGCGCACGGCCTGGCGATCGGTAATGTCACACTGCTGATAATCCACGCCCGCTATTTTCTGCTCTTGTGCCGGGATATGGAGATCGGCCACCACCACGCGGGCGTTATTCTGCGAAAGCCCCAGCGTTATTTTTTCGCCAATCCCGGAACTGCCGCCGGTGACGATAATGATTTTTTGATCGAGTGAAATCCACTGTGTTGACGCCATCTGTCTTTTTCCTCCGCTATACGACTGTCACAGAGGTAAATACAAATAGCGTGCCAGTTTTATTTTTGATTTATAATCAATCAATTACAGGTTGTGTGCAGGGCAACATTGTGTTTAAACACTGCCGTTGCTTTCCTTCAACACTAGCGATACTTCCGGCGCTATGGTGATCCACGGCTCCATTAGTTCATAAATCATCAGCGCTTCGGTGGTGGTCAGCACAATGCGATATTTATTGATCAGGGTGCGGAACGCTTCGGGAACCAGCGCCATAAACGCCTGCTGGTGCGGCGTAAGATCAAACTCATCGCGGTGCGAAAGCCCATCGTGCGTCAGCAGCCGTTCAATCATCGCCGCCAGATGCATAAACAGATTTATCCGCAGATAGCTTTCGAAATGAATGCCGTAGGTGAGTTCGAAAAATTTCACCACGTTCTCCACCTCGTCGATAATAATGCGTGGATTCAGGAAAGAGAGATGGCTGGCGACGCCTTCAAGAGTAAACAGAATGACGATTTCATCCACCATCCGCTGCATATCCTGAATTGGCATGATTTGCGAAAAGTAGTTTTTCCACAGCAGTTCAGGCTTTTCGCCGATCAGTTTGCGGGTGTTAATTTGCGGAATATACCCGGCGTCAATTTCAGTAGTGGTGATCAGCAGTCGGGTGCCATACAGCGCGCTGTCGGCTTTGGAGATTTTCCATTTCAGATCGTCATACTCCATTGTGACAATATCAATGGATTCATCCGTGATATAGCGGCGGGTAATTTCCTGTAGCTGCCGGGCGACGCCCTCACCGGAGATGCAGGAGATAATAATTTTATTGCCCTCGACGATACCGGAGTAATAGCGGGCCTCCACTTCCCACGCGCCTTTAATGCCGTCGACGATTTCTTTCATCGCCTGCTTGTGCTGTATTTTTCCGGCAATATCCAGCGCCATAGCGGTGCTGACGTTATTCATCACCAGCAGATCGCCCTGAATATGGAGTTTTATTTCACTGTAAATATCCTGTAGCGATCCCATATCGACCAGGATAATCATTCCGTTTTGCCCTTCGAGACGAATAATCCACTCCTTCAGGCGGTCGATAATCCCTCGGGTGTTAACCGATAAGGGCATATCAAATGCTTTGAGGTAAAAGCCGCCGAGCAGTTTATTGGCAGTTCCGGCAATGCTTGAGGCCGTGGCGCTGCCGTGAGAAACGATAATGCCCTGAATTAACGGTTCGGATTCAACCTGATGGCAGTATATGGCGGTGAGCAGCGGCTCCATTAAGGTGATTTGCGCTGGCGGAAAATGTTTCTCAAACAGCGTCACGCACTCCTGCGCCAGCAAACGGGCGCGCAACGGCGCATAGCCGGTGATCTCGTTCAGGTAGTTGACCGTTTCCGCTTCCACTGGCTCGTTCAACGACCATTGCAGGCAGTGAAAAACGGCTTTTTCCATTACCGGGCCGACGGAGATCCCCGTCAAGTCGCTAAATTCAACCAGTATATCCTTGGTTAACTGCCACAGCGTTCCCTGATAAAAGCGGTTAGCCGGGTGCTTACCGGATGGCTCTTCCAGCTTGCGGATAAACAGCGGCACGTTGGCGGTGCGGCAAAAGTTTTCCAGCAGATTGTCATCCAGCCCGGTGTAGAGCGCGGTCACTAACGGCGTGCCGGACTCCTCGTCATCGGCGCAGAAGGTCACCCTGTCTTTCTCATTGTGTCTGCCCGTCGGGCCATCAATACACATTCCGCTGCTTTTTCTCCGCGCCCAGGCGGAGGCGCAGAGCACTTTAATATGGTTCTTTAGCTCGCCGATATTTCCCTGCACTGGCGTGGCGATCAGCTGGCGGATCAGCGCATTGTCGACGTGGATATCCTGACGGAAGCGTTTGGCTTCATGGGAAAAAAAGTGGGAGATAAGCGTGAGTTGCTCCATAAAGGGCCGCGAGTCCCATGACGGCAGCATCACGGTAACCGGGATGCGGCGGCGGAACGTGGTCAGCAGAACATTGCTGGTGTTTTCGGTGGTGGCGAACACGAAACGCACCCGCGCTTTGCAGGGCTGGCGATTATCGCCGAGGCGGTAAAAATAGCCCTTATCCATAAACAGAAATAACTTTTCCTGATTCTCCGCCGACAGCCGGTGCACTTCATCAAGAAACAAAAAGCCGCCATCCGCTTCATCAAGGAGACCGGTTTTATTGCGCTCTGCGCCGGTAAACGCCCCTTTGACGTAGCCGAAAAGCGTCCCGGAAAGCAGTTCCGGGTTATTGGCATAGTCGGCGCAGTTCAGCTCAACCAGCTTCGCGCCGGGGGCCACCGCGCCCGTTTCACCGGCATATTGATGCAGGAGCTGCGCCAGATAGCTTTTTCCCACCCCGCTCTCACCAGTGACCAGCACCGGCAGACCGCCGTCCGGATAATTCACCGCCGCAACGCAGAGTTCAACCGCCGTTTTAAGGCTCCCCGTCGCGCCAATAAGCGAGCTGAAGGCCGCAGAGGGACTTTGTTCCTGGCGCGTAATACGTTGTTCGGTTAACCAGAAACGTACCGGACGCGTCGCCTCTTTGCGCAGATACCCTTCGTCGCAGAGTTGATTGAGATAAAGGCTGATAACGCTGCGGCTGGCGGAGGTAAAGTGTTCACAATCCTGAGTGGTAAAACTGCTCAGAGGCGTTCGCCAGGCGGCGTTAAGTTTATGATAAAGATCTTCTTTCGCTGACATAGTCTCCCCCGCGTATCCTTAACCCTGCGGGCACCATGTTGCTAAAGCCGCGCTTAAGCAAGCATCAGGAACCGTGAAACCAACCTGGCTCACATTTTCAGGCTACGCGCCAGGTCCGGGCGAACCTGGCGCAGGTATTACTTCATATCTACCTGATAAAAAATGTGTTTACCAAACGGGTCGATTTCATAGCCCGTCACCTCTTTGCGCACCGGCTCGAAAATCGTGGAGTGGGCAATCATCACCGCGGGCATCTGATCGTGCATCATCTGCTGCGCCTGCTTGTACATCGCGGTGCGTTTATCCTGGTCGGTGATGACTTTTGCATCGGCAATCAGCTTGTCAAACGGCTTGTAGCACCACTTCGCCGAGTTGGAGCCGCCGTCCGCTGAGGTGCAGGTAAAAAGCGGGCCGAAGAAGTTGTCCGGATCGCCGGTGGCGGTGGTCCAGCCCATTAACGCCGCCTGGTGCTCTCCGCCCTTCACGCGCTTCAGGTATTCGCCCCATTCGTAGGTCACGATTTTGGTCTGCACGCCCACTTTTGCCCAGTCGGCCTGAATCATCTCCGCCATGCGTTTGGCGTTAGGATTATACGGACGCTGAACCGGCATGGCCCACAAATCGATGGTGGTGCCGTTTGCTAAACCCGCCTCTTTCAGCAGCGCTTTCGCTTTTTCCGGATCGTAATCGTAATCTTTCAGTTCACTATCGGCGCTCCATACCCCCGGCGGCAGCAGATTTTTGGCGGCGGTGCCGGTGCCGTGGAATACCGCTTCAATGATCGCGGGCTTGTTGATAGCCAGCGCCAGCGCCTGTCGTACTTTGACGTTATCCAGCGGCGCTTTCTGGGTGTTAAAGGCGAGGAAACCGGTGTTCAGCCCCGCTTTACTCATCAGGTTCAGGTCTTTATTTTCTTTCATCCGCGGCAGATCGGCAGGATTGGGGAACGGCATCACCTGACACTCGTTTTTCTCCAGTTTAGCGAAGCGTACTGAGGCATCCGGCGTGATGCTAAACACCAGCCGATCCAGTTTTGCTTTGCCGCCCCAGTATTCCGGGAACGCGGTGAAAAGAATGCGCGAATCCTTCTGATATTGCGTCAGCTTAAACGGCCCGGTGCCGACCGGCTGCATATCCACCCGCTCAGGCGTTCCTGCTTTCAGCATGGCGTCGGCATATTCGGCGGAGAGGATGGAAGCAAAATACCAGCCCAAATCGGCGACAAACGGCGCTTCCGGGTGAGCGAGGTTAAAGCGAACCGTGTAGTCGTCCACTTTATCAATACTGGTAATGAGCGTGCCGAACTCCAGGCTTTCAAAGTTGGAATAGGTGCCGCCGGAAACCTTATGGTACGGATTGTTGGGATCTTTCTGGCGCATAAACGAGAAGATCACGTCATCGGCGTTAAAGTCCCGCGTCGGCTTGAAATATTTATTGCTCTGGAACTTCACACCTTTGCGCAGATGGAAGGTATAGGTTTTGCCATCCTCGCTGACGTCCCAGCGTTCCGCCAGGCTCGGTTCCAGCTCCGTGGTGCCGACTTTAAAATCTACCAGCCGGTTATAAACCGGAACGGCGCTGGCATCCACGCTGGTGCCGGAGGTATAGAGCTGCGGGTTAAAGTTTTCCGGCGATCCTTCCGAGCAATACACTAACGTTTTCGCCGCCACGGTTGAACTTACCGTCAGTGCGGCCAGCGCCAGAGCAAGGGTAGAGAATTTGCTTTTCATCACTTTTTCCTGTTTTCTTGAGCCAGAGGCGGATGACGTACATGTCGTTTGCTGACTCATAGATAACATTAAAAACGCCTTGCAAGCACCTGATAACATAAATAAAGAAGGAAACACCATGTCTTCGCCGCTAGCCAGTCAATTAACCCAACGCTTCTTCCGCTATCTCGCCATCAGCAGTCAAAGCGATCCTGCGGCAACCACCCTCCCCACTACACCGGGACAACATGAGATGGCGCGGGCGCTGGCGACCGAACTGGCGCAGTTTGGACTGGACGATATCGTCATTGATGAACATGCTACGGTGACGGCAGTGAAAAAAGGCAACGTGGCCGGTGCGCCGCGCGTTGGCTTCATTACCCATATCGATACCGTCGACGTCGGGCTGTCGCCGGATATTCATCCACAGATCCTGCGTTTTACTGGTGAAGATCTCTGTCTGAACGCTGAGAAAGATATCTGGCTGCGGGTGAATGAGCATCCGGAAATTCTGGCCTATCCGGGCGAGGAGATCATTTTTAGCAACGGCACCAGCGTGCTGGGCGCGGATAATAAAGCGGCGGTGACGGTGGTGATGACCCTGCTGGAAAACCTGACCGCCGAACACCGGCACGGCGATATCGTGGTGGCGTTCGTACCGGATGAAGAAGTGGGTTTACGCGGTGCGAAAGCGCTGGATCTGCAACGCTTTGCGGTGGATTTTGCCTGGACTATCGACTGCTGCGAACTGGGCGAGGTTGTGTATGAGAATTTTAACGCCGCGTCGGCCGAGATCCGTTTTACCGGCGTGACGGCGCATCCGATGTCGGCGAAGGGCGTGCTGATCAACCCGCTGCTGATGGCCTGCGATTTTATTAACGAATTCGATCGTCAGCAGACGCCGGAGCATACCGCCGATCGTGAAGGTTACGTCTGGTTTAACGGTATGGAAGCCGTGCAAAGTTATGCACTACTACAGGCGAGCATTCGCGATTTCGACCTCGCCAGCTTTGAGCGGCGCAAGCAGCAGATCGCCGAAGTGGCGCATAAACTGGCTGAGCGTTACCCGACGGCAAAGGTGGAATACACTATCAGCGATATTTACAGCAATATCAGCAACGCGATTGGCGAGGACCGCCGGGCGGTGGATCTGATCTTTGACGCAATGCAAACCCTCGGCATTCCCGCAAAACCGACGCCGATGCGCGGCGGCACCGACGGGGCTGCGCTTTCTGCAAAGGGCTTGCTGACCCCGAACTTTTTCACCGGCGCGCATAACTTCCACTCAAAGTTTGAGTTTTTGCCGCTGAAATCCTTCGAGGCCTCTTATAACGTCGCGCTGCAACTCTGTTTGCTGGCCGCCCGCTAAGCGCTTTTACGCGCCAGCATAGTGGCAAAACGCAGCTTAATGCGATTACCCTCGGCGTCGGTGCGGTGCAGCTCGCCGACGTCCTCGTTATATTTCACCAGCTCCCAGCCGGTGTAATAATCGCGAAGTTCGCCGCGCTTAAAGGCAAAAGGAAAACCAACGGTACAGGGATAATCGTCGGTATCCATCGCCGCCACGATCAGGTTATAGCCGCCGGGCACGGTGCAGCGTTGCATATTGGCGATCAGGCCCGGAATGGTCTCCGCTTCGAGAAACATCATCACCACGGTGGAAAGAATAAAATCATATTCGCCTTCGAAGCGCAGGGTATTCAGATCCTGAATGCCGGTACGCAGATTTTCCAGCCCCTCTGCTACCCGGATGGTCTCCAGGTTTTTAATGCTCATCGGATTACGATCCCAGGCAGTAACGTCATAGCCGTTTGCTGCCAGCCACAGGCTGTTGCGGCCATTACCGCAGCCCAGATCCAGCGTGTTGCCTGGCAACATATGGCTGGCGGCTTCCAGCACATCGGAATGGGTGCGGGTTAGGCCGTATTTTTCGCTAAAGTAATTCTCGTCACGTACTGTCATATTTTTTCCTGAAAGCGCGGAAGATGAAAGCCAGCTCAGGCAGTAAGCGCCTGAGAAACCATCATAAGATGCATTTTTTATACATTTTAAGAAAAAGCGTTCTTAATAGCCAGTGCATTAACCTCTGCTACCTTTATCAGAGGATAATCCGGGAGAGAAAAATGCAAAAATACCGTCTGAGCGAGGAAACGCGTATTTATAGCTGGCAGGAAGACGGGGAAACCCGCCGCGAGACGCTATACCAGATCATCGCGCTACGCGACTTTGCCGACGTCGCGGCGGGCAGCGAGGGCGGCTGGATCGACAGCGAGGCGGCACTCAGTCAGGCTGGCGATTGCTGGATATACGATGTTAACAGCGCGGTGTTCGCCGGCGCGAAGATCGAAGGCAACGCCCGTCTCACCCAGTGCTGTATCGTCAGTCAGGGAGCAATCATCAGCGATAACGCCTGGCTCGACGCGGCGGAAGTGAGTCAGCGAGCCGTTATACGTGACAACGTCACTATTCAGCATTCTACGGTGCGCGGTGAATGTCAGATCCGCGACGACGCGCGGATTTTGCACCACAGCGCGATTATTGCGGTACGCGGGCTAACGCAGGAAAGCGATCGGCTCCTGCAAATCTACCACCGCGCCACCGTCATCGCATCGCACGTTGTCCACCAGGCGCAGATTTATGGCGACGCCATCGTAAAACATGCCTTTATTGAGCACCGTGCCGAAGTGTTTGATTTCGCCCTGCTGGAAGGCAATGAAGAAAATAACGTCTGGGTGTGCGACTGCGCCAAAGTTTACGGCCACGCGCGGTTGATTGCCGGGACGGAAGAGGATGCGATCCCCACGCTGCGTTATAGCTCGCAGGTCGCCGAAAATGCGCTGGTAGAGGGCAACTGTGTGCTGAAACATCATGTGCTGGTCGGCGGCGAGGCCTGGCTACGAGGCGGCCCTATCCTCATCGACGATAATGTGGTGATCCAGGGGCGCGCCCGCGTGAGCGGCGACGTCATTATCGAGCATTTTATTGAGCTAACCGACGATGCGGTGATTGAGGCCGCTGAAGGCGATGTGCTGCAACTGCGCGATCATAAAGTCATCAACGGCGCGCAGCGGGTGACCCGCACGCCGCTGGCCGGTCTACTTTGAAGACTCACTCAAAAATACGCGCGTAGATATTCTGATCTTCATACGCGCCGTTGAGAAATTCCGCCTGCTTCAGACAGCCTTCCAGCGCAAAGCCGTTACGCAAGGCCAGTTGATTACTTCTGATATTCTCGACGCGACATTTAATGACGAAGCGGCGAAGCTCGCCACGGTTGACATAGTGCTGCATCAGCGCCTGAAGCGCCTGCGATACAATCCCCTTTCCCTGCGCCTCTTCGTCCAGCCAGTAGCCGATATAAGCGGTTTTATTTAGCGGTTCGATCAGATTAAACGAGAGCACGCCGGCCAGCGCCTGATGATAAAAAATCAGATACATTTTGGCGTAGCCGCGCTGGTGCAGCATCACGTTGCCCTGCACATTTTTCCGCGTATCCTCCTCGTCATTGACAAACTGCGGCCAGTTCAGGCTTTGCTGTAGCCAGTCCCTGTTTTTCTGCGTTAACTGATACAACGGCGTGACAAAAACGTCATCCACCGCGCGCAGGGTAATGGCGTCGTTAACCGGGATCATATCAATTTGCAGGTCAGTTGAAGCAGTCATCAAGTACCTCTTGATAGCATTTACGGCGATGCAAGAAGCCGGACAGCATGACGCCCGTCCGGCAGATCCAGCTTTAGCGCATGACGCGGTCGTCAACGTAGTTACGTTTATCCACCGCCGGAGGGAAATACTGATACAGCCAGGTTTCGCTGATCGCATCCCCCTGACAGCGCAGGAACATGCGCATTTCTACCGGATCGGTGGCGTCGGACGTTGGATACCAGTCAAACAGGATACGGTAGCCGTCGAAAGGCTCAACGTAGAGAATTTCAACCTGTTTTGCTTCCCCGCTGGAGAGCGTGATCACCGGTTCAATGCCTTTCGGTGCGGCGGCTTTCAGATCGCCGCCGACGAAATCAATGGCAAAGCGGCGCGACCATTTTTCCGGAAAATGTTCCCCCGGTGCCCATCCTTCCGGGAAGGAACCCATACCGGTGCGCGTCGCCATCACGCGGGCCAGCGGTGAGCGAACCGGCGGCTGGGCGCTCCAGTAGAGACGGTATTTGAAGTCCAGCGCATCACCGGCGCGGATCGCTTTCTCCGGTTGCCAGAAGCAGACAATGTTATCCAGCGTTTCGCCGGTGGTCGGGATCTCCATCAGGTTGACGGCCCCTTTCCCCCATTTGCTGCGCGGCTCGACCCACAGGCTCGGGCGCTTGTTGTACCAGCCCATCACATCCTGATAGTGGGTAAACTCACGATCGAGTTGTAACAGTCCAAAGCCCTTCGGATTGTTATCAACGAAAGCATTGAACTGCAATTTCTGCGGATTGTTGAGCGGACGGCAGATCCACTCGCCGTTGCCGCGCCACATCGCCAGGCGGTCGGAGTCGTGGATTTGCGGATGGATAGTGTCGCACATCCGACGCTCGTTATTGCCGCAGCTAAACATACTGGTCATCGGCGCGATACCGAGCTGCTTGATGTCTTTACGCGCATAGACATGGTTTTCCACATCCATAATGACCTGGCTCTCTTCGCAGTGGATCACGAACTTATACGCCCCGGTCACGCTGGCGCTGTCCAGCAGCGCATAAACGGTAAATGTGGTCGCTCCCGGTTTGACGGTTTCAAACCAGAATGACGTAAAATCAGGGAATTCTTCCGGCGTATCGGTAAAGGTGTCGACGGCCAGACCTCGGGCGGAAAGGCCGTACTGGTAAGTGCTGTCCACCGCGCGGAAATAACTCGCGCCCAGGAAAGAAACGATGTCGCGACGCGCCAGTTCAGGAGCTTTAAAGGCGCGGAATCCGGCAAAGCCTAAATCGGTCTGGCCGACTAGCTGGCGGGTATCAACGCCCGCATCGTTGTACTGGAACAGTTCCGGGCGAAAATGGATTTCCCGCGCTCGCTGCGTCGCGGAATCCAGCGAAAACATCCGCACCCGGCGGCGGAAGCCCATCCCGACGTGGAAAAACTGCACGTCCAGTTTGCGGCCTTCAACGTTATTCCACAGGGAGTGCGCCGCATCATATTGAATGCTGTTATAGGCCTGCGGGGTCAGCGTTGCCAGGGTATTGGGTAACGGACGCGGTGCACCGACCCAGGGCTGCTTCGCCAGATCGCTGGCCGTGGACTGGAGTACGGAAAAGTCAAAAGGCCGGGTCTGGCCGTCGGCGATGTCCGACTCTTCCGCGAAGGCTGCCCGCGAGAACAGCGTCGAAATCCCGGAAGTACCACACACGGCGGCGACCGCCATTGTATTTTTAAGAAATCTTCTGCGATTCATGCCTGGAAAAACATCCTTAGGTCAGCAAAAAGGTGCCGCGTTGCTGGTAACGGCAACGCGTCCGAAAGCGCCCACTTTAGACAAAATCCGTTAATAAACCAATTGTTAACGGCGGAAAAACTGCGCCAGGCGGAAAAAACAGGCTGCCAATGAGACCAGGCTGAATCATCGGTAAAGTTATGTATGAAAAATCCCCATCTCTGTTATCAAATGGGGACAGGTGTTTCATAGCAGTCCACAACGCTTTTTACTGCGATCTTCCGCCTGCTGATAAAGCGTAAACTCATCCAGAACCGGGCACCCCAGCGCCTGCTCAAAGGTCTGGCGAGAAGCGTTCCCATGACGACGAGCCTGAGTTTCGTTACCCAGGTTGGACTGAAAAATCCCGGCGGCGCTGACCGGCAAAAAATCCTCATAAATAATAGGCTGGGCCACGACCCAACCGCGCTCGATCAGCGGCTGCGGATCGTCACCGGGATGGATGGCGTTACGATGCGCCTCGCCTGACGGCGTGAGCCGATAACGGTAATACGCCAGCCCCTGACGGCGCAGGAAGATGTCGCTGTCCGGGAAACGCTTAAAAACGTCCTGTAAATGCAACTGATGGGTCAGATTGTCTTTGCCGGTGCCAGCCTCGCCAAGCAGCCGGTCGTATAGCTCGCGCCCTTTTGGCGTTAACGCCACGCCCCGCTGCTCAATCTCACCAAAACGTGCAGTATGGGTTCCCTGGTGGCTTCCGGCGAACAACACTGGCTCCTCCAGGGCTTTGAAACTGGTCTGGCGGAGTAAAATCGGCACCTCGCGGCGCGGCGGGCCTTCGATCAGCGTTTTAGGTTCGATGCCACACCCCGGCATCAGCGCCTGCGCCCGATCGATATCCAGCGTGCGCGGGGTAAGATGGTTGATATGGCAACCGGGAAAACACACCACATCGGCAATCAGGCGGTGCTCCTGATTAAGCGCATGATAGGTTTCTTCATCAACGGTGGCGTGCCGATGCCAGCGGAACGTTTCCAGCGCTTCACGCACAAACTCCTCGCCTTCCGCCGGGGTAAAAACACCCTGCTCGTCGAATCGGTCCAGCAGCGCCCGGCAGCGCGGCGTGAAAATATCGCGTAGTGCAAGCGTCGCCGCTGCCCGCTCTCGCAGTTTCGGGTCTTCAATCAGTTCAAGGCGCAGTAATGAGGTGAAAATACGAAACGGATTACGCGCCAGCGCAGCATCCTCCACCGGACGAAATGCCGTGGAGTGTACCGGAACGCCCGCCTGCGACAGGTCATAATAGCTGACGGGAAACATCCCCATAATGGCGAACATCCGCCGTAGCGTGTTGAGTTCCCTGGCCGTGCCGACGCGGATCGCGCCGTGACGCTCAACGTTTAATCGTGCCAGCTCATCCGCGTTCGCCAGTTGTTCATGTAGCGCCGCATTATTTTCCAGTACCGCCAGATTCACATCTGCCACCAGTTCCAGTAACGTGCCGTACTGCGGCACTTCCTGCTGGTACATTGCTGACATAGCCTGCGAAAATTGTTCCCGAATCTCATCAGCCGTGATGGTGTTCGCCATGATGTCTGCCTCCAGTGAATACTCTCTGGAGTGTAGAGAAGCGCTTCTAAAGCTGGGGGAAGAATTTGCGATTTGTGATCGCTGCCGATCTTCATTCTGCTGGCTGATTATTGACTTCTTACATGACCCAGGCTTATGAAAGATGGCCTGAGGTTTCACTTAAAATTAACCTCCCCCATTGGCATTCTTTGACAATAGACTGATTTTTAGACCAATTCACTGAGTAACCCCAATATAAAAATGTTAATGAAATTTTGCTAGCAAGTTATCAAAATTAGATAACTTTACTTGTCACTGTTGCGCTCTGTTTTTAACATCCGGTTATGGAAAAAAATGGTCTTTTTAATCAGCGCATTCGGTTGCGCCACCTGCATACGTTCGTTGCCGTCGCTCAACAAGGGACGCTGGGACGTGCGGCTGAAACGCTCAACCTCAGCCAGCCTGCACTGTCAAAAACGCTCAATGAACTTGAGCAATTGACCGGTGTGCGGCTTTTCGACCGTGGGCGACTCGGCGCGCATTTAACCCTGGTCGGCGAACAGTTTCTTACCCACGCCATGAAGGTGCTGGATGCCTTAAATACCGCCGGGCAATCGCTGAACCGTAAGGAAGGCGTGAATAACGATATTGTGCGTATTGGTGCGTTACCGACGGCGGCGCTGGGGATCCTCCCGGCGGTGATCGGTCAATTTCATAAGCAGCAAAAAGACATCACCCTGCAAGTTGCTACCATGAGCAATCCGATGCTGCTGGCGGCGCTGAAGTCGGGAGAAATCGATTTGGGCGTAGGACGGATGTCCGCCCCTGAACTGATGAGCGGTCTGAACTACGAACTGCTGTTTCTTGAATCGCTGAAGCTGGTGGTGCGTCCCGGTCATCCGCTGCTCCAGGAAAATATTACTTTTAGCCGGGTGCTGGAATGGCCGGTGGTGGTCACTCCCCGAGGGACCACGCCAAGACAGAATGCGGAAGAATTATTGCTCAGCCAGGGATGCAAAATGCCCGCTGGCTGCATTGAGACGCTCTCCGCCTCGCTTTCACGCCAGTTAACCGTAGATTATAACTACGTCTGGTTTGTGCCGTCCGGTGCGGTGAAAGATGATTTGCGGGTCGGGACCCTGGTGGCGCTGCCCGTGACCACGCAGGGAACCGGCGAGCCTATCGGCATTTTAACCCGGATTGACGGGAATTTGTCGCCCGGCGCACAAACGCTGCTGAGTGCAATTCGTAAAACGTTGCCGGAGTAATAACTCTTCTGATGCACCATACAACGCAGCAGTTTAGCGTCTGTACAGGACTGTAAATAACCTATTGATATTAATGCTTTTGTAGGCCGGGTAAGCGAAGCGCCATCCGGCAACATTACCACGCAGAGGCCGCTGTTGGCTGCCTGCCCGGCGGCGCTGTCGCTTGCGCGGGCCTACGGGTAAAACCCACGCCGCAGTGATCCCGTTCCGCCAATGAAGCGTAGGCCGGGTAAGCGAAGCGCCACCCGGCAAAACGGCGCGTCAATAGTAGTTTGTTGTCAGTCTGTAACGCCGAAGCCCCGGCGTTTTACGTGACCACAACCAGCCTGGTTAAAACGTCTCCCAGTTATCTCCGGACACGACCGCTGGTCTCTGCGTAGCCAATACCGGCGTTTGCACCGCTGGCGCGCGGCGCTCAGTAGTACCGGCTTGCAGACGGAAGGCCCCGACAGCTTCTGTCAGACGAGCGGCTTGTTCTTCCAGGGATGCGGCGGATGCGGAAGCTTCCTCCACCAGCGAGGCGTTTTGTTGCGTCACGTTGTCCATTTCGCTGATCGCCTGGCTAACCTGGGTTATTCCCCGGCTTTGCTCATCTGAGGCAGCGGCGATTTCGAGCATAATGTCCGTCACGCGTTTCACTGCCTCAACGATTTCTTTCATCGTGCCACCTGCGGCAACCACTTCACCGGAGCCGCGTTCGATCAGCGTAACAGATTCGCTAATCAACCCTTCAATCTCTTTCGCCGCCTGCGCGCTGCGGCTGGCCAGGGTCCGGACTTCACTGGCGACGACCGCAAACCCACGCCCCTGTTCACCGGCGCGCGCCGCTTCCACCGCCGCGTTCAGCGCGAGGATATTGGTCTGGAAAGCAATACTATTGATAACGGCGGTAATTTCAGAGATTTTCTTCGAACTGGCGGAGATATTGCCCATGGTGGTGACCACGCCGGAGACAATTTGCCCACCGCGGCTGGCTTTACCGGAAGCATCTTCCGCCAGTTTGCTGGCATGATGGGCGTTATCCGCATTCTGTTTCACTGTCGCGGTAAGTTGCTCCATGCTGGCAGCAGTCTGTTCAATCGCCGCAGCCTGCTCCTCAGTACGCGAAGAAAGGTCGGTGTTACCCGCTGAAATTTCGCTGGTACCACGGTAGATCTCATCTGCGCCCATGCGGACGGTGCCAACGGTGCGCACCAGCGAATGCTGCATTTTTTGTAGATCGCGGCTTAAGTGGCCAATTTCACTTCGGCCAGTCACTTCATCGGCCAGCGTCAGATCGCCTGCGGCGATATTCTCAATACGCTGCGCGGCACGCTGTAAGGGGGAAATCACCGTGCGGCGTAACACTATAAAAGTCAGTAGCGTTAATACCAGCGCGATAGCAAACGCTGCGGCCATAAAAACCATGCCCAGTTGGCTGCGATGATGTGCCTGTTCCCGCAAGCTGTTCGCCCGCTCAGTTCTTAACTGGATCGCTTTTAATAGCACGTCGTTATAGGCGTTATCCAGCGGACGCGCCTGTTCATTTTCGTGATTAATAATGGCTTCAAACATGCCGTTTTTTGCAAATTTGAGCATCGGCTGCATGCCTTTAATATAGGCGGCAAAGCTGGTATTCAGAGCGCCATCCAGCGCTTCATCGGCAGGCGTTTTGACCGTGCGATTCATATAAACGGCAAAACCGTCCTGCGATTGTTTAATACGTTTTTCTGCTTCGGCAATGTTCGCCTTCATCGCATCCATTTCGGCAATTCGGCTGGCGGCCCCGGCATGGATCAGATTGATACGCGCGGTACGCAGATGGTTCGCGCTATTGGAAAGTCCCATACGGACCTGGATCTCTTCGGTCACATCTTTTTGATCGTGGTCGGCCTGCATTAAAAAATAGCCAGCCAGCCCCGCGCTTAGCGCGAATAACAGCAGAATGCCGCCAAGAATGGTCGAAAACAGAGGAACCAGACGGATATGGTGTAAAAAACTCAGCTTGTGCGCAGGTTGCAGCGCTGTTTTATTGTCCATGGCTATCGACTCTCATTGAAAGAAGCGTACAAACACGCCCGTCTGATAGTCATCGGCATTTAAGCGCAATTACTTACCGCGAAAAGCGATACCTGGCTCACATTTCACAACATTGAGAGGAGTGCCAGCGGCGGGAACCGCTGGCAGATGAATCAGTTATCGCCGAAATGGATAACGGTACGGATGGATTTACCTTCATGCATCAGGTCGAAGGCGTCGTTGATCTGCGCCAGCGGCAGGCGGTGAGTAATGAACGGATCGAGTTTAATTTTACCCGCCATCGCATCTTCCACCATGCCGGGCAGCTGCGAGCGCCCTTTCACCCCGCCGAAGGCCGAACCGCGCCATACGCGGCCTGTCACCAGCTGGAACGGACGGGTACTGATCTCCTGACCGGCACCGGCAACGCCGATAATCACGCTTTCGCCCCAGCCTTTATGGCAGCATTCCAGCGCGGCGCGCATAACGTTGACGTTACCGATACATTCAAAGCTAAAATCAACGCCGCCGTCGGTGAGTTCAACGATGACGTCCTGAATCGGCCGGTCGTGATCTTTCGGGTTGATGCACTCGGTGGCACCCATCTCTTTTGCCAGTGTGAACTTCTCCGGGTTAGTGTCGATGGCAAGAATGCGTCCCGCCTTCGCCTGCACCGCGCCCTGGATCGCGGCAAGACCAATACCGCCGAGACCAAAAATGGCAACGGTATCGCCTTCTTTCACTTTCGCCGTGTTATGTACCGCACCGATACCGGTGGTCACGCCACAGCCCAGCAAACAGACTTTATCCAGCGGAGCCTGAGGATTCACTTTCGCCAGCGAAATCTCGGCACAGACGGTGTACTCGCTGAAAGTACTAGTCCCCATATAGTGATAAATCGGCTCGCCGTTATAAGAGAAGCGGGTAGTGCCGTCCGGCATCAGTCCTTTGCCCTGGGTGGCGCGAACCGCCTGACACAGATTGGTTTTTCCCGATTTACAGAACTTACATTCGCCGCATTCTGCGGTATACAGCGGGATCACATGATCGCCCGCTTTCAGGCTGGTCACGCCCTCGCCCACTTCAACCACAATACCGCCGCCTTCATGACCGAGCACCGCCGGGAAAACGCCTTCCGGATCGTCGCCGGAGAGGGTAAAGGCATCGGTATGGCATACGCCGGTATGGGTAATTTTGACCAGCACTTCGCCTTTTTTCGGCGGCGCGACATCAATATCGACGATTTTTAACGGCTGGCCCGGGCCAAAGGCCACTGCTGCACGTGATTTCATATTCTTTCTTCCCCTGTTGCGATGTTAATCATTTATTTTAGATACGAACGGAGTAAATGGCCGACTTCTGCCATTCGCACCGCGCGCTGATCGGGCGTTGTCTCGCCGCTGACCAGTTCGTCTTTAAGGTGAATTTCGACCATCTCGCCCATCAGCCCATTCGCGGCCCCACGAATGGCCGCGATCTGTTGCAGGATGGCAATGCAGGGTTCGCCTGACTCCAGCGCCCTTTCCAGCGCATCGACCTGACCACGAATGCGCCGGACGCGGGTTAATGCGCGTTTTTTATCTTCGGGTGACTGCGGCATGAAAACTCCGGGATTATACTGTAGGGTAGTATAGTAACAGCGAGATAACTGGCTTGCAAACCCCCGCCCCATTCCCATGCTCTATACTTTCAACAGGCTGTCGGAGGGAGAATGGCTATGTGTGGGCGTTTTGCGCAATCAAAAAACCGTGAAGACTATCTCGCGCTATTCGGTAAAAGAGAGGCGTTCAACATCCCTTACGATCCTGAACCGATTGGGCGCTACAACGTGGCACCGGGGACGAAGGTTTTGTTGTTAAGCGAGCGCGACGAACAGGTTTACCTCGATCCCGTGCTGTGGGGATATGCACCGGGTTGGTGGGATAAACCTCCCGTAATTAATGCCCGAGTTGAAACAGCCGCCGCCAGCAGAATGTTTAAACCGCTGTGGCAACATGGACGGGCGATAGTGTTCGCCGACGGCTGGTTTGAGTGGAAGCGCGAAGGTGATGTGAAGCAGCCGTATTTTATTCACCGCGCGGACTGTCAGCCCATTTTAATGGCGGCTATCGGCAGCCCGCCCTTTGAGCGCGGTGATGAAGCAGAAGGTTTTTTGATCGTGACGGCGGCAGCCAGCCACGGGCTAATTGATATTCACGATCGCAGGCCGTTAGTTCTGACGCCGCAAGCTGCGCGTGAATGGATGCGGCAGGATGTCGGCGGTAAAGAAGCCGAAGCAATAGCCGCTGAAGGCACAGTGCCTGCAGATGCCTTTATCTGGCATCCTGTCACGCGGGCTGTCGGTAACGTGCATAATCAACGCAGCGATTTAATTCAGCCCGTCGATGAGCGCTAACCGCTACATCCCAGGGGTTGGGCAGGAAGCCGGGGCGCCGGTTGAGTCAACGCACCCCCCTGCTGCCGAAGTGATTTTCGTACCTGGTGCGGGTGCGGCATGCTCTGCCGCCGTCTGATTATCAGACCGCGTGGCTTCTGTGTAAGTGGTGTGCGAGCAGCCTACCAGAGTGAACAACAGGCCAGCGATAAAAAATTTATTCATAATTCCTCTCTATAAATCAGTCGGGATAAACAGAGATCGGTTACGCTAAGTGTGGCTGATTAAGAGAGATTTTCCAGTTCCCGCTTCGAATCGATGACGCAGTTAGCCCGGCGGGAAAGGTACCGCCGGTCGGCAGTGTTATCTTTTAAGCGGTTGTCCGGCGGTCTCTTTCGCCCGCAGCACCGTCAGGAGAGTAATTAGCGCTGCCCCCATCACATACCAGGCGGGTGAGAATTTATCGCCGGTGGTCGCGATCAGCCATACGGAGAACCACGGCGTAATACCGCCAAAGAACGCCACCGCGAAGTTATAGGCAATTGACAGCCCACCGTAGCGCACGCTGGTAGGAAAAAGCTCAGCCATGGCTGCGCTACAGGCGCCGTCGAAGGCGGCAATAAAGGCTCCCAGCATTAACATGGCGAAAATGGCGGAGAGCACGTCGCCCTGCGCCATCACCATCATCGCCGGATAGCTGAACAGAATAAATCCGCTACAGCCTGCCAGCATCAGCGGCTTGCGGCCAAAGCGGTCGGAGAGATAGCCCATAAACGGTACCATGACCGCAATAGCAAACAGTCCGATGGTGGTAATGGCGTAGGCGTTAAGGCGGGAAAAATGCAGTTCAGTTGCCAGATAACTGGGCATAAACGTTTGCAGCGTCCAGTGCCCTACCGCCTTGAGAACCACAAAACCCACGCAAAACAGCAGTGCAGCCCACGCTTTCGTGACCGCAGCGCGAAGCGGCGCGGCCTCTGTTTTACCTGTCGCGGCAACCGCTTTATATTCGGGCGAATCTTCCAGATGCTGACGCAGATAAAGTCCAATCCAGCCCAGCGGTCCGGCAATTAAAAACGGAATGCGCCAGCCCCAGTCGTTCATGGTGTCGTCCCCGAGCGAGGCTGTCAGCAGGAATACCAGACCCGATCCGGCGACAAAGGCCATAAAACCAAAGTTATCGATCCAACAGGTGAAATACCCGCGTCGGGCGACGGGCGCATATTCCGCCAGATAAGTAGTAGCGCCGGAACTTTCGCCGCCAGCGGCAAAGCCCTGGACAAGACGAGTAATGACCAGCAGTATCGTCGCGGTAATCCCGATGGTGTGATAAGAGGGTAATAACCCCATCGCAAATGTTGCGCCAGAGGTCAGCAGGATCACTGTCGCCAGCACTTTCTGCCGTCCTACCCGGTCTCCCAGCGAACCAAACCATAACCCACCGAGGGGACGCATAATAAAACCCGCGCCGAAAACGGCGAATGAGGAGAGTAATGCCACGGCCGGGTCTGCCGACGGGAAAAATTGCAGTCCGATAATCGCCGCCAGCGTGCCATACAGGCCAAAATCAAACCATTCCACGAAGTGCCCCACGCCAGTCGCGAGTAGCACTTTGCGTAGTTTCCTTTCAACCGGTACCGGGCGATCTTTAGTTATTGTGGTCATTATCACCTCAAAGTGTTTCTATTATAGATATACTTCTACACCGACCGGCGATTATATGCACAGAAGAAAGGCATTAAAATGTGACCCTTCGCAAAGATGCCGCACAGAAACCCCGCGCCGATCACATTTTTCGGCCACAAAAAAGCCCCGCCATGGCGGGGCAAGTAAAAGCATTATCGGGAGCGTTTTTTTGGCATCATGCGCAGTAACGTATTGTCTTTCCAGTAATAATGATGTAACAGTGCGGCCAGTGCGTGCAGGCCAATCACCCAGTAGCCCAGTTTTGCCAACAAAATATGGTAATCCTTCACGACATCCACCACGTCAAAATTGGCTTCTGTGGCATACGGCATCACCACGCCAAACGCCATCCACGGGTGACCACGGTTATACATCATCACCAGGCCGAGGATCGGCAGCACAATAAAGAGCAGATAAATGACCAGATGCCCCAGGTGTGCCATGCCAGTCATCATCGGTCTGGGCTTAGGCACAATCGCTGGCGTCTTATATTTAAGACGCAGCAGCAGGCGGACCAGCATTAGCACCAGCACGGAAATGCCGCAGGAGACATGCACCATGTTAAACCACAGGCGAGCGCTTCGCGGGGCCAGACCGCGAAATTCCATTGCACAGTACGCCACCACAACTAACAGAAAAACCAGCCAGTGTATGGTGATTTGCACGCCGGAATATTTATTACCCATCATATTTTCCCGAAATACCTATAACAAAAGAACAACATAGCGGGATTCAATTAAAAATTCATTAACTTTTAGCGCAGCGTATTGCGCAAAGTTTGATTTTGAAACAACAGTTTACTTTGTTGGCTGGCTTAACATTTTTCAGGGCGCGCTGTGCTATAACCTCTTTTTGCCCTTCACAGGAGAAACGGTATGTTGTCCATTCCCCCCGAAGAACTGGTGCAGTTGATGGCGGAAGCCACCCGCAAAGCAGGCACCTTCCCCGTCTGGCCTCAGGGCGAGGCACCCGGCGCGGTGACCAGTCGCGTCCAGTTTGTGCTGGAAGAGAATCACACGGGCAATTCCGCATTTGATCGTTCCGTGACTGGCGTTCGCGCCCCACAAATCACGGTTTATGCTCCTGCCGAGCCGAACGGTATCGGCATTCTGGTCACGCCGGGCGGGTCGTACAAACGCGCGGTGCTGGATAAAGAAGGCAGCGCGCTGGCTCCATTTTTTAATGCCTGCGGCTATACGTTGTTTGTGATGACCTACCGTATGCCCGACGACGGTCACGCAGAAGGAGCCGATGCCCCACTGGCGGATGTGCAACGTGCGATGCGCACGCTGCGGGCGCGTGCGGCGCAATGGCAACTGGATGCGGATCGTCTCGGTGTACTGGGTTTTTCTGCCGGAGGCCACGTGGCAGCGAGCCTCGGCACGCGCTTTGCGGAACAGGTTTATCCGCCGCTGGATGAGATTGACGCCCTGTCGGCGCGTCCGGCATTCATGGCACTGGTTTATCCGGTGATCACCATGCGCGACGAGATTGACCACCCGGCGTCACGTCAGGCATTGATCGGCGCACAACCGGACGCTCGGCAGATCGCGCATTACTCCCTGGAACAACGGGTCGACAGCCAGACGCCGCCAACGTTTTTGCTCCACGCGGTTGACGATCCGACGGTGAAAGTGGAAAACAGCGTGGTGATGTTTACCGCGCTGCGCCAGCGTGGTGTGCCGGTGGAAATGCATTTGTTTGAGCAGGGTAAGCACGGTTTCGGTATTCGCGATGCGCAAGGGCTACCAGTATCGGTGTGGCCTGAATTGATGATGGACTGGATTGGAAGTAAATTTTTGACGTGAGCGCGGCCCGGTGGGTTAATGCCGGGTGGCGGCTTCGCCTTACCCGGCCTACGGGGTGGAATTTATTATAGTATTTACAAATAGTTAGCTTTCCAACAAGATCGCGTTTCATTCACCTGTAGGCCCGGTAAGCGCAGCGCCACCGGGCAGAGCGGCACATACCGTTTTATCATCAAACCAGAACATCGCCAGGCAGATAACATCGCGTTTCATCCACCCGTAGGCCCGGTAAGCGCAGCGCCACCGGGCAGAGCGGCACATACCGTTTTAACATCAACCAGAACATAGCCAGACAGATAACATCGCGTTTCATCCGCCCCGTAGGCCCGGTAAGCGCAGCGCCACCGGGCAGCGTGGCACGGGAGTTCCGTCAATCCCCCCGTCAGGACTGCAAATACACCACCTGCGTTTGCAGATACTCTTCCAGCCCGTGACGACCATCGGCCCCACCAATGCCCGATTTGCGCCAACCGGCGTGGAACCCCTGCATGGCTTCAAAGTTCTCGCGATTGATGTAAGTTTCGCCGAACTTCAGCCCCTTAATCGCTTTCATCGCCGTATTCAGGTTCTGGGTATACACCGCCGATGTCAGACCATAATCGCTGTCGTTGGCCATCGCCAGCGCCTCTTCAAGCGTATCAAAGGTGATAACCGGTAGCACCGGGCCAAAGGTCTCTTCATGGACAATCGCCATCTTTTGATGCACATCCAGCAATAGCGTCGGCGGATAGAAGTAGCCCTTGCCTTCCACTGCCTTACCGCCGAGAACCAGCTTCGCGCCCTCTTCCACCGCGCGGGCGACTTTCTGCTCCACGCGCTCCAGCGCGGCGGCATTAATTAACGGCCCCATGGCAATATCGCTACGCTGGCCCGGATCGCCATATTCTACCGCTTTCAGCGCCTCGCCAAGCCGGTTCACGAAGCGATCGTAAATGCCTTTCTGCACATACACCCGTTCGGCGCAGTTACACACCTGCCCGGTGTTAATCACCCGCGAATCAACAATTGCTTTTACTGCCAGGTCCAGATCCGCATCGTCCATCACGATAGCCGGAGCCTTGCCGCCAAGTTCCAGGCAAACTTTAGTAATGTTTTTCGCGGCGGCAGCCATGATTTTTTCCCCGGCCCCTACGCTTCCGGTCATGCTGACCATAGCTACTTTCGGGTTGCCCGCCAGTTCCTGCCCGACCGTTTCGCCGCGTCCCAGCACCAGGTTAAAGACGCCTTTCGGCAGGCCAATCTCATGGACAATTTCAGCAAAGGCAATGGCATTATTGGGCGTAAATTCGCTGGGTTTGATTACAATGGTATTGCCGGTAATGAGCGCCGGAGCCAGCTTGCGGGCGATCAGGAAAAACGGGAAGTTCCACGGCAGGATGCCGGTCGTGACGCCGAGCGCACGTTTGAAAACGAGAATATTTTCGCCGGGACGATCGCTTTGCAGGATCTCACCTTCGTAGCGGCGCGCCCACTCGGCCATATAGTCGATATAGTCAGCGGTAAAAGAGACTTCCACGTCGGCAAGTTGCTGGATTTTACCGCCTTCCGCAACGATCAGCGCGCTAATTTCACTGGCCCGCTCACGGATACCCGCCGCAATTTTTTTCAGCCAGCCCGCACGCTCAATAGCAGGCAACGCTTCCCAGCCCGGCTGCGCCCGGTGTGCCGCATCAATGGCCTCTCGCGCCTGCTGAGCGTTACCATCCGGAATACGCGATAGTAGCGCTTCGGTTGCCGGATTAATAACGTCGATCCAGTTATCGCCCTGCCAGCTTACGAACTGACCATCGATATACATTGCGTGCTGCACTGGTGCTGTCATGACTGCTCCTGTGATTATATTGTTTTCAACAAGTAAACGCATTGTTAAAACAATACAATCGCAGGTGGGAATTCCTACCGTAAAAGGCCGATTATGTGAGATGACGCATAAAAGTGAGCGAAATGAAATGGATGTGCCCGTTAGTATTAAAACGGGCGGCGCATTATATTAGCGAACGGGTTTTCAGTGCCCCGATCAGTAATTCATCGTCTTTAAGGGTATGCCAGGCGTGTTCAACTTCTGCCGGAATATTGACGTGACTGATGAATCCTTTCCCATTAGGGCCGTATCCCTGGGCATCGTCACGCAGGCGCGGAATTTCGCCGAGGATCAGCGACAGATAACGCTCGACTGGCCACAGACCTCTTTGGCTATCCACCAGCACCAGACCCTTCTCGCTATTATGCAACTGCGGCACGATGCCGGGATAACTCATCAGGCGCGGCGGCGTTTTGCGGTCGCGAAACTCGTGCGCAAATGTCGCCATGGTGCGACGCTGCATCGTGGGGTCCTGCACCACCACGGTGTTGGCGTGCGCCAGGCCAGTAACATCAAGCATCTGACGGGTAAAGTGCGCATTTTCACCACAGTTAGTGGATTTGCTCTCTATCAACACCCGTTCAGCAGGGATATCCCAGAACTGCCGGGCGATCTCCGCCAGAATTTCAGCCTCTGAGCGCCCGGTGGTTTGCACCTTGTTATAGCGTGGATGGCGGGCGATGGCGGCATACAGGAAGGTCGTCGAATGGCCGATACCGCCGCTGATCAATAGGGGACATGATTTTTCAGTGGCAATTTCGCAGGCCGCGTCAATACTGGGGATAACCGCGTTCCCCGCCAGCACCACCAGATCAACATCCCCGGCGACAGACTCGTTCTGCGCCAGCCACTGACCCAGCAGATTTGCCGCCTGAAGGGTGGCAGCGGGCAGTTGTGGAAAAATACCTGTCATTCTTATTACTCCTTGATTTGACTCCCTGGAGCGTAACATCTGTCACGCGCCTTCACAGCGGATCTATCTTAAAGCCGCAGTGTAATCCTTTCCGCGTTTCCGCACCGCTGATCTATATTTTCATTCACTTGAATTATGAATCATACCGGTTGTACACTCGAACGCCGGGTGCTGAAGATACTGTAATATAAGGTGGAAAATCATTATGCGCCTGCCAGGACGTGATCCCTACGCGCCGCGCGAATGGGCACCTCATGAAAAGCCGATGCTGCTCGGCTCGCCGTCGACGCCGTTGCACAGTACGCCAAAACGCATCGCATATGGCATTGTTGGCCTGCTGGTCTGCCTGACCGGGGCGCTGGGTAATGCGGTCGTCACTGCCAATCTGCAAAATTTGCAGGGCACCTTTGCCGCGTGGTCTACGGAGATTGCCTGGCTTCCTACCGTATACGTGATGACCAATGTGTCCATCAACCTGCTGCTGGTGAAATTTCGCCAGCAGTATGGTCTGCGCGCGTTTACGGAAGGATTTCTGGTGCTTTACGTGCTGGTGACCTTTTTTCACCTGTTCGTCAACGATCTCAGTTCGGCAATGATGGTGCGTGCTGCGCACGGAATGGTGGCGGCAGCGCTAAGCTCACTGGGGATTTATTATCAGATTCAGGCCTGGCCCGCGCGTCATCGCCTTAAAGCCCTGACGATTGGGATTACCGGCTCCTCACTGGCGATCCCGCTGGCGCGGCTTTTTTCCAGCGACCTGCTGCAACTGGACGAGTGGCGCGGGCTTTATTTTTTCGAGCTGGGACTGGCGCTGATTTCGCTGGCCTGTGTGATATTGCTTAAACTCCCGCCAGGCGATCGTAAAAAGGTGTTTGAGAAGAAAGATTTTCTGACCTTTATTTTGTTAGCCCCCGGTATGGCTTTGCTCTGCGCGGTGCTTTCCCTCGGACGACTGGAATGGTGGTTCGAAACGCCGTGGATCGGCTGGGCGCTGGCAGGCTCGCTGGTACTGATCGTTTCCGCCGTCGTGTTCGAACATAACCGGCAAAACCCGCTGCTGAATACGCGCTGGCTCTCGAGCGGCAGTATTTTACGCCTCGGGCTTATCATGCTGTTGATCCGCATTGTACTGGCGGAACAGAACACCGGCGTGATCGGCTGGCTTCAGTATGTCGGTCTGCAAAACGAACAGATGACCTCGCTGGCATGGTCGATTTTTGCCGGGATTGTATGTGGCATCATTGCCAGTTGCCTGACGATCAAGCCGCAACGGCTGGCGTGGCCAATCCTTACCTCGCTGGCGCTGATGATTATCGCCTCCTGGCTGGACAGCCATTCCACCAGCCTGACGCGCCCCAATCAGTTACTCTTCAGTCAGTTTTTACTGGGCTTTAGCAGCGCTTTTTTCCTTGCCCCTGCCATGCTGGCCGGCATCGGTGGCGTGGTCGCTGAACCACGTAATCTGGTCAGTTTTTCAGTGCTTTTCGGGATGAGCCAGAACATCGGCGGCCTGCTCGGTTCCGCTATTCTCGGGACGTTTCAGACCTGGCGCGAAAAATACCACTCCAGTCTGCTTGCCGACCAGTTAACCACCCTGAATCCGCTGGTTAACGAACGTCTTCAGCTATACAGCCAGACGTATAAGAGCCTGATTGGCGACAGCAATTTACTCAGCGTTCAGGCGGGTCAGCAGTTACAAAATGCCTCTACGCTGGAGGCAAATATTCTGGCTTATAACGATACTTACTTACTGACCGCAGCGATTGCTGCGGCAACGATGCTATGGATTTTCTGGCGATTACTGCGCCTGCGCATCACCGCACGGATCGGTCTTAAACGGGCAACGGGAACAAAATAATGTTATTTCAGGAGAGGTTATGAGCCAGCAGGAGGCCGCCAAAGAGCGGGCGAATACGCGCAGTAACGTGCGGGTAGTCTCTATTTTTGCCGCCGCCGCGATTGGTATCGTCGGGGTACTGGCGATCCTGTACGCCTGGCAATTGCCGCCGTTCACCCGCCATACGCAATTTACTGATAACGCCTACGTGCGCGGACAGACGACGTTTATTAGTCCACAGGTTAACGGTTATATTACTGCGGTGAAGGTGCAGGATTTTGTGCAGGTGAAGCGCGGCGACGTGCTGATGCAGATTGATGACCGCATCTATAAGCAGCGCGTTCATCAGGCGCAGGCGCAGCTGGATATGAAAATCGCCGCCCTCAATAACAACCTCCAGCAGCGTAAAAGCGCGGAAGCGGTTATCGCCCGGAATCAGGCGGCGCTGCAAAATGCCCGAGCGCAAAGCCAGAAAACGCAGGCGGATTTACGCCGGGTGAAGGATTTGACCGCCGATGGTTCTCTGTCGATTCGCGAACGCGATGCGGCGCTCGCCAGCGCGGCCCAGGGTAACGCCGATATAGCGCAGGCCCAGGCCACGCTTGAAATGTCGCGCCAGGATTTGCAAACCACCATCGTCAATCGCGCCTCGCTGGAAGCCGATGTCGAAAACGCCAAAGCCGCGCTCGAACTGGCGCAAATCGATCTGCAAAATACGCGGATAATCGCCCCTCAGGATGGTCAGCTCGGACAAATTGCCGTGCGCCTTGGGGCCTACGTTGCCGCGGGCACCCATCTGACCTCGCTGGTCCCCGCGCAACACTGGGTCATTGCCAATGTGAAAGAGACCCAACTGGCGGAGATCCGCATTGGTCAGCCGGTACGTTTTAGCGTTGACGCGCTTAATAACCGTAGCTTTAAGGGCCGGGTGCAAAGTATATCTCCGGCAACCGGCGTCGAATTCAGTGCCATTTCGCCGGATAACGCGACCGGTAACTTCGTCAAAATCGCCCAGCGTATTCCGGTACGCATTGAAGTGTTAGGCCAGCCTGAAGAGATCGCGCATCTGCGACCGGGCATGTCGGTGCAGGTCACTATTGATACTCGCGAGGAGCAGCAATGAGACGGCATCCTCTTGCTCTGCTGCTGGCATCATTACTGCTTGCCGCCTGCCAGTCGGTTGACGTCAAACCCGCCAAACCCTCGCTGCATATCCCGCCACAGTGGCGTCAGGACATCGGTCCGACAAGTCCGGTTGAAGGGGTCTGGTGGCGGAACTTTCACGACAGCGCCCTGAATCGCTATGTCGATCAGGCGCTGCACTATAACAGCGATGTGCTGATTGCCCGCGAACGGATTAACGAGTATCAGGCGCAAGTCTATGCCACTCAGGGCGATCTTTTCCCTACCCTGGACGCAGGACTGAGCGGCACGCGCGCCCGCTCACAGTCTGCCGCGACCGGGCTGCCGGTTTACAGTACGTTATACAAGGGCAACCTGACGGCCAGTTATGATGTTGATATCTGGGGAGCGAATCGCAGCGCCACCGAAGCCGCCGAGGCCGGGCTGGAAGCGCAAAAGGCCGCCGCCGCTGCCGCAGACCTGACCGTTGCGGCGTCGGTAGCGAGTGGCTACGTGACGCTCCTGTCGCTTGACGAACAATTGAAAGTGACACAGGCCACTCTGGAAGCGCGCGAAGCATCATTTCGCCTCGCCCAGCGTCAGTTTGAGACGGGCTACAGTTCACGTCTTGAACTGATGCAGGCCGATTCCGAACTGCGCGCCACCCGCGCGCAGGTGCCACAAATTCGCCATCAAATCACCGAGCAGGAGAATGCCCTCAGCCTGTTGCTGGGCCAAAATCCGCAAAGCGTCGGGCGCGGCGGCGCGTTTGAACAATTGACGCCGCTTACGCTTCCTTCCCGGCTACCGTCAACACTATTGAACAGGCGTCCGGATATTGTCCAGGCCGAGCGCCAGCTTGTCGCCGCCGATGCCACGCTGGCAGCGTCTCGCGCGCAACTGCTACCGTCCATTAATCTGACCGCCACCGGCTCGGTGCAGGATCGCACCCTGCCCGGCCTGCTTGATAATCCGCTCCAGCTCTGGAGTATCGGCGGCAGTATTCTCGCGCCACTGCTGAACCGTCAGGCGCTAAATGCGCAGGTAGATGTTTCCATGTCACAGCGCAACCAGGCGCTTTACAGCTACGAGAGTACAGTCCGTAACGCCTTTAAAGAGGTGAATGACAGTCTGGATGCCATCCGCCGTTTGCAGGAGCAGTTACAGGAGCTGGAAGGTCAGGAATCCGTGGCGCAGGAGACGTTACGCATTGCGCAAAACCGCTATCGCAACGGTTATTCGTCGTATCTGGATGAACTGGATGCCCAGCGCACGCTGTTTTCAACCCAGCTGAATGTGGTGCAGGTGAAAAACAGCGTATTACAGGCACAGATTGATTTGTACCGGGCGCTGGGTGGTGGATGGAACGGAGGGTGAAAGCATAAACCCGGCAGCTTTTACGCAAACCGGGTTTAAAGGCATAGCACATTAACAGGGAATGTTATCCGCTAATCTGCTCCATCGCCTGTAAAATACGCTTATCAGATATCGGGTACGGCGTGCCCAGTTGCTGAGCGAAGTAGCTCACCCGCAATTCTTCGATCATCCAGCGGATCTCTTTCACGTCTTCATCTTCACGACGCGCGGGCGGCAGTTTATTCAGCCACTGTTGCCAGGCCTGCTGGACCTGCTCCACTTTCAGCATTTGCGCACGGTCGCGATGCGGATCGACCGCCAGTTTTTCCAGCCGTTTCTCAATCGCCTGTAAGTAACGCAGCGTATCGCCGAGCCGTTTAAAGCCGTTGCCGGTAACAAAACCGCGATACACCAGCCCGTTCATCTGGGCTTTGATATCCGACAGCCCCAGCGCCATAGTCATGTCTACCCGGCCTTTAAGCCGTTTGTTGATGGTAAACACGGCGGTGAGGATTTGCTCGACCTGTTTGGCGATCTCCACGACGGTGTCGTTCAGTTCGGCGCGGACTTTTTCATGCAATACGGCAAAGCCCTCTTCGGTCCACACCGGACCACCCGCTTCATGAATCAGTTTATCGACACCGCAAGAGATGCAGTCGTCGATCAGATCCAGCACTTTGCCATACGGGTTAAAATAGAGTCCCAGTTTGGCTTTATTCGGCAGCTTTTCATGCAGATATTTGATCGGCGACGGGATATTGAGAAGCAGTAAACGCCGCAACCCGCGCCACATTGCCTGCTGCTGTTCCAGCGGGTTGTCGAACAGTTTGATCGCCACGCTATCGCGCTCATCCACCAGCGCAGGCCACGCTTTCACTTTATAGTTGCCGCGCTTCTGCTCGTAGCTTTCCGCAAGAGTACCAAAACTCCAGATATGCAGGCCGCTTTGCTCGATGCCATCGTCCGCTACTGCCGAAAGCGTCTCCTGGACTTTGCCTTTCAGACTCTCTTTCAGCGCCGTTAAATCGCGGCCTTCGAGCAGTTTTTTGTTTTTATCATCCACCACACGGTAAGTGATTTTAAGATGATCGGGTACCTGATCCCGGTGCCAGTCGTCACGGTCGATGGTGTTGCCGGTCATCCGCCGCAGTTCGCGTTCCAGCGCCTCCAGCAGCGGCAATTCCAGCGCCGTCACGCGGCCCAGAAACGCCTCGGCATAGTTGGGCGCAGGCACGAAATTGCGGCGAACGGGTTTCGGTAACGATTTAATCAGCGCAATCACCAGCTCACGGCGCAGGCCGGGGATCTGCCATTCGAAACCGGCCTCTTCCACCTGGTTCAGCAACGGCAGCGGAATATGAACGGTGACACCGTCCGCATCAGCTCCCGGCTCAAACTGGTAGCTCAGGCGCAGTTTGAGATTGCCCTGGTGCCAGAAGTTCGGATAATCGAGCTTGCTGATTGACTCCGCGCCCTCTTTGATCAGCATACTTTTTTCAAAGTTAAGCAGGTCCGGCGTCTCGCGGCTGACCTTTTTCCACCAGCTGTCGAAATGGCGGGCGGAAATAACATCCACGCCAATACGCTGGTCGTAAAATTCAAACAGCGTTTCGTCATCGACCAGAATGTCGCGGCGACGGGATTTATGCTCCAGCTCTTCCACTTCGGCACGCAGCTTCAGGTTCTCGCGGAAGAAGGCGTGACGCGTCTGCCAGTCGCCTTCCACCAGCGCATGTCGAATGAACAACTCACGGCACAGCACCGGGTCAATCTGGCTATAGTTCACTTTTCGCGCGGCAACAATGGGCAAGCCGTAGACGGTGACTTTTTCCGTCGCCATCACCGCGCCCTGCGCCCGCTCCCAGTGCGGCTCGCTGTACGAGCGTTTCAACAGATGCTGCGCCACCGGCTCTACCCACTCGGGATCGATCCGCGCGGCGATGCGTCCCCACAGGCGGCTGGTTTCCACCAGCTCGGCGACCATCGTCCATTTAGGCGGCTTTTTGAATAAGCCGGAACCGGGAAAAATCGAAAAACGCGCGTTGCGTGCGCCGGTATATTCCTGCTTGTCAGCGTCTTTCATGCCGATATGCGAGAGTAAACCGGTCAGCAGCGCAATATGAATTTCGCGGTACTCCGCAGGCTCGCTGTTCACCGGAATGCCCAGTTCTTTCACCACCTGGCGCAGCTGGGTATAAATATCCTGCCACTCGCGCACGCGCAGATAGTTAAGATAATCAGTGCGGCACAGACGACGGAAGGCATTGGAGGAGAGCGCTTTCTGCTGCTCGCCGAGGTAGTTCCACAGGTTCACAAACGCGAGGAAATCGGATTCTTTATCGTGGAAGCGGCGATGCTTCTCATCGGATGCCTGCTGTTTGTCCATCGGACGCTCACGCGGATCCTGAATGGACAGCGCGGAAGTGATGATCATCGCTTCGCGCACGCAGCCGTGTTTTTGCGCTTCCAGCACCATTCGTGCCAGACGCGGATCGACTGGCAGTTGCGATAGCTGACGACCCTGGGCCGTCAGCTTATAGGCCGTTTGCTGCTCGTCGGTGGTGATGGCCCCTAACTCTTCCAGCAGGCGCACGCCATCCTGAATGTTGCGTTTGTCCGGCGCTTCCACAAACGGGAACGCGGCGATATCACCTAATCCCAGCGCGGTCATTTGCAGAATAACGGACGCCAGGTTGGTACGCAGGATCTCCGGATCGGTAAATTCCGGACGTGACAGGAAATCGTCTTCCGAATAAAGACGGATGCAGATCCCCTCCGACACGCGGCCGCAACGCCCTTTACGCTGGTTGGCAGACGCCTGCGACACCGGCTCAATCGGCAGGCGCTGGACTTTGGTGCGGAAACTGTAACGACTGATACGCGCCGTACCGGGATCGATAACGTATTTAATACCCGGCACCGTCAGCGAGGTTTCCGCCACGTTGGTCGCCAGCACAATGCGCCGCCCACCGTGCGGCTGAAAGACGCGGTTCTGCTCGCTATTCGACAAACGGGCATACAGCGGCAGCACCTCGGTATGGCGCAGGTTGAGTTTATTCAGTGCATCAGCGGTATCCCGGATTTCGCGCTCACCGCTCATAAAGATCAGGATGTCACCCGCGCTTTCGCGTCCCAGCTCGTCCACCGCGTCGAAGATAGCCTGGAGCTGGTCGCGTTCGGTATCGTCCGCCTCTTCCACAATCGGGCGATAACGCACTTCCACTGGATAGGTGCGCCCGGAGACTTCAATGATCGGCGCATTATTAAAATGGCGAGAGAAACGTTCCGGATCGATGGTCGCCGAGGTGATGATGATCTTCAGATCCGGACGGCGCGGTAACAGCTCGCGCAGGTAGCCGAGCAGAAAATCAATGTTCAGGCTGCGTTCGTGCGCTTCATCAATAATGATGGTGTCGTACTGCATCAGCAGTCGGTCCTGCTGGATCTCCGCCAGCAAAATGCCGTCGGTCATCAGCTTAACCATCGTATTATCGCTGACGTGATCGCTAAAGCGGACTTTATAGCCGACGCAGCCCCCCGGCTCGGTTTGCAACTCTTCGGCAATACGGTTGGCAACGGTGCGCGCCGCCAGACGACGAGGCTGGGTGTGACCAATCAGGCCCTTAATACCGCGCCCCAGTTCCATGCAGATTTTCGGCAACTGGGTCGTTTTACCGGAGCCGGTCTCGCCAGCGACAATCACTACCTGATGATCGCGCACGGCCTCAAGGATGGCCTGTTTTTTCTGGCTGACGGGCAGATTTTCCGGGTAGGTTATCGGCGGACGTACCGCAACGCGACGCGCCACTTTCCCCGCCGCCTGCTCTATCTCGCCCGCCAGCGCCGCCAGAATGCCTTGCTGAGATTCAGGATTTTTAACTTTCTTCGCGCCGTGAAGCCGTTTCGCGAAGCGCTGTTTGTCGCGCAACATCAGCTCGTCAAGCTGCTGATGCAGGTGCGCAGGAGTCAATTTCTGTTGTTCTGTCATCGTATTATTGGGCAGTAAAATGCCCCAGGGAAAATTTACTTTTATGATGGCTATAGCGTAACACACTGGCGGTTTGGCTGCCTTATTCAAAAAAATCGAATATAGAATTCGATATATTGCGCTATCACTTGGCCGTAATTGTGAATAGAGTGTCAACAAGTGGCGGGCTATCCCCCTTCAAACACATAAAAGGAAACACCCATGAGCAAAGTATTAGTTCTTAAATCGAGCATCCTGGCAGGGTATTCACAGTCTGGTCAGCTGTCTGACTACTTTGTTGAGCAGTGGAGTGAGAAACATCCGGGTGATGAAGTGACCGTCCGCGATCTGGCGGCGAATCCCGTTCCGGTGCTGGATGGCGAACTGGTTGGCGCGCTGCGCCCGAGCGATGCACCGCTGACCCCACGTCAGCAGGAAGCGCTGGCGCTTTCCGACGAGCTGATTGCAGAGTTGCAGGCTCACGATGTGATTGTTATCAACGCGCCGATGTATAACTTCAATATTCCGACCCAGCTGAAAAACTACTTTGATCTGGTGGCACGCGCTGGCGTTACCTTCCGCTACACCGAAAAAGGGCCGGAAGGTCTGGTCACGGGCAAACGCGCAGTGATCCTTTCCAGCCGCGGCGGTATCCATAAAGATACCCCAACAGACCTGGTTGCGCCGTACCTGACGCTGTTCCTCGGCTTTATCGGTATCACCGATGTGAATTTCGTCTTCGCCGAAGGTATTGCTTACGGTCCGGACGTGGCCGCGCAGTCGCAGAATGACGCGAAAGCTGCGATTGACGGTCTGGTAGCAGCGTAAATTCTCAGCCCTTTCGCCTGAGGCGGGAGGGCTTATGAACCATAAGCAGCCCTCGTAGTTACTTATTCTCTTCTGCGGAATCAAACACCACGCTCGCCAGGCATTGCGGGCGTTTTTCTTTGAAGCCAAACGCCAGCCTCCAGTGGTTAAACGTGGTGCGGTATCCGGTTTCTTCTTCCAGCGAATGTCCGTGCGGCACCTGACTGAGCGTTAAGCCAGCATAATGCTGTTTAACATCCTCCAGAGTGACACACCCTTTCCCTTCCAGACTGAGCACCAGAAAGCTGCCACGCGGCGAAGCATCGGATGCGGGTACTCTAAAATCGATATTAGCAATACGCAGATTATCGTTAAGCTGAGGACCAGCGCCTGCATAAAACAACGTGTATTGATTCTGATTTTTTAACGTCAGTTGGGTAGCAAAATCCCGCTCAATACTTTCGCGCGTCATCGCCGATTCGCTGCGAAGAGTAGCCATGATGTCCCACAGGCTTTTCGTTGTATCGGCAGCAAAAGCGCCTGGTTGGGCTGCGCTTAAAAATAGTATGCCGATCAGAGAGGCGTATATTTTCATGGTTGTTTTCCTGACGAAGGTTTGAGCCTCAGCGTTGTTAGAGCGTGATGATCAGCGCAAGCAGCCACAGCGCCCACGCCAGCATTGTTGCTCTCATCGTCAGATGCAGTTGCCGCCTGGCTCCCTGCTCTCGCTCTGTCAGGGTTAAGGTGCTGAGGCGTTCACGCTGCCAGATAAAGGCCAGCGTTTCTCCCGCCTCAGCATGGCTGTCTCGATTAAGAATTCTGAAATAGCCTTCATCCAGCCACAGTCGCCAGCAGCCAAAAGCAATATAACCGGCGTTGATGACCACTATGATTTGCAGCCAACCAGCGGGTAACACTGTCATAGCCCACAGCAACGGTAGCATCCCCAATGGCAAAAAGAATTTCCAGCTTGCCAGAGAGTGCGTCAGCAGCGCCGCGCTTGTCAGGTCGTTACGGTTTTCTGCCATTGTTGCAGCACCTCCAGTTGACCGGGTTTAATCACAATCTGCTGGCGACAGGCACGGAGCATCGCCACTGCCTCTTCTGCTGTCTGCGCTTTGCCGGTACGTAAAAGCCAGGCCGCAACCACCAGCGCGCTGCGCGAAAGCCCCAGCGCACAGTGAACCAGCACCGTGCCATATTCTGCGCGCAGCTGTTCAAGTTGATTAACGGCCAGCGTCAGTTGTTCCTTTTCCGGCACCACCAGGTCGAGCATCGGCACGCTGTAATAAGCCTGGTGTGCGGTTGCCGCCGCGCGGGGGAATTCGCAGGTAAGATCGAGAACGGCGAGCTGTTCCGTTGGCTGACGGGGATAGCTGCCGAGAAAAATGCCTTCTGTTATGGGTGCGACCGTGGGGACGTTGCGGGTAAACCAGAGCGCAGAGAGATGCGTGCCCAGACGCCAGGGAAGTAACAGCCAGTATGCCGCGGGGGCGATGCGCCCTTCAGCATCTTTCTGCATGGCCGACGCGCCAAACGCCATATAGGCCAGCGTCACCATTAGCAACGAAATCGCGGGCCAGCTCAGCCAGGGTGTTGCCAGGCATAACAGCGCCCCGGCAAAATAACGCAGCGCCAGTTTTCTGCGCCCCGACTCAGGACGGCGTAAGCGCCACTTTCCCCGGTCCGGTATCAGCCAGCTAATCAGCATCCCGACCGCCAGTCCGGTGATCGCATCGATGACATGATGCTGCCAGGTGGTGACAACCGATACGGCGATCAGCAGAAACCAGCCGTCGCACAGTTTCTGCCAGCCGCCGGAAAGACGCTGATGAAAATGCCACCAGATGATCCAGCAGAGAATAATATGCAGCGACGGCGACTGATTAAACGGTAAATCGAACTGCTCAAGCTGGCTAAATAACCACCCGGCTGCGCCCTCCACGTGCGGGCGAGTGAAGGTAAAACGCAGCGGAAAGAGCAGAAACCCCAGGCAGGCCAGCAGCGAGGCGAGTAATAACCGGCATGCCAGCCGACGCTGTTCACTCAGGGTGCGACAGCATAATAATGACAGCCCGTAGAGAAGATCCAGACTCCAGTACGGGATAATACTCAGCGGAATAAAAGGAATATGGTGCTCCCAGGAGAAGACCATACTGCCTACATCGCTCCGGCTGGCGGTATAGAGATTCACCTGCCCGTAAGTCAAAAAGAAAAACGGCCCCAGCAGGACTATCCAGCCCAGAGCCTGAGGCAGAATGCGACGATCCACGGTTATCATTCGCGACGAACCGCCATGGACACGGTAAAAATGCCCCACTGGTCGATAAGCTGGGCACATTTATCGAATCCGGCTTCACGCACCAGCGCATCCATTTCGCCCTGCGAGCGCACGCGCATCACCCACGCTTTACCGTCTTTGTGGCTGGTGAGTGACCAGGCAATCGTTTTTAGTTGCGGGTGCCAGGGCTGGCCGGTATAGATCAGCACGCCGCCAGGCGGGATCGCCGCCGCTAATCCGGCAAGCGAGGCGCGTACCGGTGCGTTTTCCGGGAACAGTTCATACAGCCCTGAGACAATACCCAGCGTAGGGCTGGGATCAAGTGCCGCCAGTTCATCACGGTTGAAAGCATCGCCGCGTTCAAATCGCGCAACCCCTGCCATGCCCCGTTGGGCAATCATCTCCTGACCTTTAGTCACGTTCAGTTCGCTGTAGTCGCGCAGTAGAATGCCGTCTACGGCGGTATTTCCCTGGAGGGCATCCAGCACGTAGCGACCATGCCCGGCGGCAACATCCACAATCCGCACCGGTTTATTTTCCTCGACCAGACGATTCACCGCCTGCTTGATAAGCGTATCGAGATGAATTTTACGCTGGCGAATCCCCTGCCAGCCGACGCTGTTGAGGTAGTTTTTATCGATCATCCGGCCCAGCACGCTGCTGCCCTGCGGCTGGTTGCGATAAACATAATCCAGCGTGCTGCCGGAGTCGAAACCGGTATCAAACCCCAGCTTCACGCCGCTGGACTGGGTGCCAAGCGCTTTCATACCATAACGCAATGCCCGGAATGACAGATCGTCAATGGAATACGGTTCCGGCCCGCCGCTGAGAATGCGCCAGGCGTCTGCGCCGGGACTGTGGCTGTCTTCTTCACGGTAATCAAATTGTGCCAGCGGGCTGGCATAAAGACGGTCGATAAAAGCGCGCATTTTGTCAAACGCCAGATGGCGGTCCTGCTCGCCGAGGGTGTCGTGATAAAACCCCGGCAGGATATGCAGCTCTTTCTGCGGGCTGCGCAGGCGCTGGTAAAACTCCAGCTGTGGCTTGCGATGCACCACAAAATCTTCACCCGATACCAGCATCTGCGTCGGGACGACGATGGCAGCCGCGTCGCTGACGATACGCTCTGAGGTTTTGTACAGTTCCAGTAAAATATTGACCGCGATGGCGCGGGTAATCAGCGGGTCGTGGTTGAAGCTCTCGACGCGAGCCGGATCGTGGGTCAGATATTTGCCTTTTACGTAAGAGTTAACGTAGAAAAGACCGCGGAAACGCTGCATCAGTCCCAGACCGGGACGGGCAAACGGCACGTACAATTTCACCTTAAACGCCGGTGAGGCCAGAATTAAGCCGCGCAGCTGCGGCGCGTAATCATGCACCCACGTCGCGGCCAGTACGGCCCCGACGCTTTGCGCCACCACAACCACCTCGCCCAGCGTCAGCAGGCTGTCCGCCGCGGCAAAGCGGACGAATTCGTCAACATCCTGCACCGAGCGGGCCAGCGACGGACTGTAGCCGCGCGCGCCTTCCGTTCGTCCGTGACCGCGGGCATCCCAGGCGTAAAAGGCAGTGTCTGGCATCATCAGTTCATCAACGATATGCTGCAAGCGACCGGAATGCTCATGTCCGCGATGAAAAAGGACAATGACCTTACGCACGGGCGTATCGCTTTGCGCAGGCCAGTGGCGATAAAACAGCGTCTGGCGATCGCTGGTCAGAAAGGTATTTTCTTCAGGCGTGCGGAGGTTAGTCATGTGTTTCATGTCCCTGTTGGTGTGGTTGCAAATGCAGTAATGCCTGCAACAGCGAATCCATAAAAGTGGGTTTATCCGGGTGGGTAGCGACGGGGTCCCCCACACAGACATCAATAAATAGCGGCAGCGGAATGCGATTCCCCTTCGCCAGTACCTTTTCCGTGCCCGAAAGCCATACCGGGATCACCGTGGTTTCGGGCACGCGCTGGAGCAGATGCCAGATGCCGGATTTCAGCGGCGAGAGTTTTCCCGGCTCGCCCCGCGATCCTTCCGGGAACAGGATCAGAATTTTATTCTGTCGCAGCGCCTGCTCACAGCCTGCCAGCGGATCGGTATCTTCACCGGTACGTACCACCGGGATGATATTAAGAATATTTAAGGTGAACCACGCCAGCCACCGGTTACGCAAAAAATAGTCGGCTGCGGCAACAGGATGCACCTGCTGCTGAGTGCGCAACGAAAACAGCGACAGCAGCGCAAAAACGTCCATATGACTATTGTGATTTGCCACCACAATCGCCGGGCCAGCGGTGGGAATAAGATGCCGATGCTTAACCCGCAGGCCAAGCCACAGCCAGATCACCGGCCAGACAATCGTCATGGTAAATAACAGGCGAAGCGCTTTTTTACCCATAGGCTTAATAGTAAAAATAGTGGATGAAATGGAAAAATACCGGCGCGGTAAAAATCAGAGAATCCAGCCGATCCAGAATGCCGCCGTGCCCTGGCAGCAGCGTGCCGCTGTCTTTGACGCCAATATCACGTTTCACTGCCGACATCACAATGTCGCCGCAAAAACCGGTGACGCCAATGATAAGCCCCGCCACCAGTGCCATAGGCCAGTTCATTGGCGTCATCAGCGGGCCGAGGATCAGGGCAATAAGCGCGGTGCTGGCAACGCCGCCAATTAGCCCGGCGAGGGTTTTATTGGGGCTTACGCGGGGCGTGACTTTAATACGACCCAAGGATTTCCCCCACAGGTACTGGGCAATGTCGTTAAACTCGGTTAAGCCGACCAGAAACAGCACCAGTAAGGCACCGGTTTGTGCGCCATCGTTGGGCAATACCAACAGATACCCCACATGGCCGAACGCAAATACGGTGGTCATTAACGCCCAGTGGTGCTGGGAGGCCGTGCGCAAAAAGCCCTCGGTGTTGCCGGTCAGAACCATCCGCGCGGGCAGGAACAGAAAAGCGTAAACCGGGATAAAAATGATAAACATTCCGTACCAGTTGCAGCCAATCAGCCAGTAGTTCAGCGGGATAGCCAGAAACATCCACAGCAGCGGCATCCGATCGGAGCGCCGGGAGGGAATGAGGGTTAAAAATTCTTTTAAGGCCAGAAAGCTGACCAGCGCGAAGAGCGTCAGGGCCAGCCAGCGAGGGCTTATCATCGCCAGTGAGAAAAAGAGAATAATCACCCACCAGGTGCGAATACGCAGGGTGAGTTCGCGCCAGTCTTTTTCCGGCCGACGCCAGACCAGCAGCAGGTTAATGAGCGAGGCAAAAATAAGCAGTGAGAAAATTACCGCCAGCGCGATAAACAGTAGCGGCATCAGTTTTGCTCCCGTAAGACTGAACGGCAGCGGTTGATGGCCGTCCAGAGAAGTAACAGCGCCGCCACACCCCACACCACGTTATTCCAGGCGTTAACCTGTGGCCACAGTGCGATAACGATGCCCCACGCACCGAACACGAATGCTCTGTCGCTTTTGCCAAACGGCCCGGCATAGCTGCGCACCGCGTTAATGGTTTGCGCGAGGATGCCGCAAAATTCGCTCATCACCGTAAAAAACAGCATCGTCAGGATCAACGGCATATTGCTTTGCGGCAGGAAAATAAACGGCAGATAGAGCGCGATATCCGACAGCACATCGCCCGTTTCATTGAGAATAGCCCCCAGCCGCGTTTGCTGGTGATATTCCCGCGCCATCATTCCGTCGAGCGCATTAAGCGCCATACGGATAAACAGCACAACAGGTAATACGATAAACCAGAACGGCTCACGCACGATTGCCAGAAACAGGCCCGTTATAACAGACAGCGCCAGCGCGAATAGCGTGATTTGGTTCGCGCTGATCCCAGTTTTATGTAAGCGACGTAGCAGTGGCCGGAGTAACGCCTGAAAGCGAGGTTTTATATCGTAAAGCGTTATCATGACCGTCTCCCTGAACATGACTAACTACAAAATAAGAGCAAACTATGAGGTTGATGACAAACCGTCCGTGGAACACGGGGCGACCACCCACTTTGTCAGCGGTCTGAAACTATTTTTGTAACCACTTACCGTTGATGCCCTGAACATACTCGCCAGGCGACGCGCGCTCAACCAGTTTTTGCCCGGCCATTTTTGCCACCTCATCGACTGGCAAATTGTTGGCATCGGCCAGGCGCTGATAACTTTCGCTACGGGCCTGATTGATCTGCTTCACCAGCGCCTGCGTTTGGGCATCCTGACGCAGCGGCGCAATATAACCGCTTAAGGTCTCACCGACTCGCCCTTCTGTGCGGGCCTCATTGAGACTCAGCGCAAAAACGCGGGTGCTTATCAGGCTCAGCGCCAGAAGCGCCAGTATTAACGATTTTTTCATTATTGCCTCAAAACAGATCGCTGCGTGACTTCAGAAGCGTTTCAACGTCTTTATCTACCTTAATATGAATTTCATGTTCAATTTTGACATTCATGTTGATAGTAATCGGCGCTTCGGGTGCCGCCACTTCGATGCGGGGCGTGCAACCGGTTAACAGCGCGAAGGCCAGCAGCGGTAATAAAGCGATCGCAGTTTTCATTATTATTCCTCACATTCCTTTCTTGTCTGACAGCGTCGCATTCTTTTCAAGCCATGACTGTAAATTATCGCCGAAGCGCAGACTACGCCAGAGGGTAAAAATATTCTCCTGGTGGCTATAGTTTAGAGTGATAGCATTACTTTTTCCTTCAACGCGACTCAAGCCGGTAATCGCCGCCTGAAGCGTCAGTAATCCCAGATTATCGACGTTAATTTTGGTCCAGGAACGGGATATTTCGATGTAACGCAGCCAGTTTATTGCCGCGCCAGCCGCCATATTATCGTTGACAATCGCATCCGCCGTATCTTTATCAATACGCAACGTCAGCGGGCCGGGGTTGCTTAACCAGCCGTCTTTCACGATCCATTTTTCATTATTCAGCCACAACGGTAGCGCGCCGCTCACCGGACCGGACAGGGTAAATTGTTTTGGATTAATGGCGCTAATCAGCTCGCTGGAAGAGATATTCTGCACCCGCAGTAGCGCCGGATCGTGCTGCGGCATCCGCAATTGCAGCAGGGTAATTTTACCCCCCAGCACATCGACGCTGACGTCGCTGAGCAGCAGCGGATCGGTTTCACTCCAGGGCCAGCTTCCCTGCAAACTGGCGGTGAAATTTGTCGCCGTGACCTGGTTTTCGATCTCTGCGATATGCAATGATACTGGTCCATGGGTGCCAAGTTGCCAGTTACCGTTGCCATAGCGGAACGGTAAAATAAAATCGACGCCGTTGATTTTATTATCCGGCAACCATGCGCTCCCGCCTTTGACTACGCCGTGTCCGCCTGCGGTGAATCCTTGATCGGGCGCAGCAGAAAACGCAATTTGCGCATAAAACGCGCCTTCGCGCAGATCCAGTTTCCAGTCCGGCGGCAGCAGCGGCTGAAAAACAGTCAACGACTGCTGCGGCCACCACGCCTGCCCGCGCAGCCGTTCGCCGTCCCAGCGCCCGTTAACCCGTACCGGACCAATGGCCTGTGCGTGCAGATCGCCTTTGAACTGAAATAGCGTCGGGTCGCTACCTTCCACGCTGAAGTTGAGAACTGACTGCGGCAGAACGCCGCCGCCACTGAAGGTAGTTTGTCCGGCCTCCAGAGTCAGCGCACCGCTGAACTGCGGGTGCTGTGGGTCACGCATCCAGACGATGGGTTTATTGAGGGTGAGACGCGGTTGACGCATCTGCATGGTGCCGTAGCGTAACTGATTAAACCCGGTGGAAAGCGTATTCAGGGTGATGCGCTGGTCCCGCCACTCGCCCGTTCCGGCAACGTCCCAGCGCGCCTGCATTGGCGTAAAGCCGCCCTCACCCCAATAGCGCCACTGCCACAGACCGTTATCCGGCAGAAAGTCCTGCGCTTTACCATCCAGATGCAGCAGGAAATCACCCAGTTGTTGCTCATGCGCGCGCAGGATCGCCTGAAGTCGTCCGTCGACGCCACGTTGGGAAAGCGTAACGCCCGCCAGCGGCCAGCGGATTTCATCCAGATTAAGCGAGTCAATCACCCGGCCACGCGAGCGCAACAACGCCCCCGGCGTAAAGGCCAGTTGCGGATCATCAAGCCGCCCGCTGAGGTGCGCGGGCAGAACGGCATAGAAAATCAGATCTTCATGCTTTGCCTCGCCGGTAAGCTGAATCGGCATATCGCTGGCATCGGGATTCAGTTTACCCGGTCCAAAATTCAGTACCGCGTTACCTTTACCGGCTTTACCGGTGGTAATGACGTTCATCCGCCCGCTGATAAGCGCGTTGGCCAGTCCCTGTTTCCAGCCGTCAACATTAACGCCCAGCCTCCCGCTGAGCGGCAGACCCTGATACGGCCAGCTCCAGCGGCCGTCGCTGATAGTGAAACGCTGGGGCGTTAACTGCCAGGGGAGATCGAGAAGCGGATCGCCCGTTTCGCGGTCAAGCGCGATAAGCTGTCCTTGTCCTTCACGCCATTCGATTTCAACGTCAACCGGGGAGGCGATCGTGGGGACCTGCAAGGTAGTATGTGTGTGCCCTTCCACCGGCAGTCCATCTGGCACCAGCGGCATCACAAAATGTCCACTGAGGGTGATCGGTGGCCGGTCGTTGAGAAGCCGCAGCGCAAATTCATCAACAACCAGCGCCTGTCCCTGCAATTGTGCTGAGAGGGTAATATCCTTCCCCTGATAGCGTACCGACTGTTTTTGCGGCGTGATATCGAGCGTGAGTTTCCCCTGCCATTGTTGCCAGGGTGACAGCGTCAGACGATCGATCGTCACCCAGCTATAAGGCAGCATCGACTGCCATTGCGCCAGGGTGCGGGGGGCTGTTGCAGACGGTTCTGCCTGCGGGAGCTTGCTCAGACAAGCGGAGTTAATCTCCAGCTCACCGATATTAAGACGCCAGCGGCCAGGGTGAGTTAACTCACCCTGTCTGAGGTGCGCGAGTTCGCAATCTGCGACGATATAGCGCAGATCGGGAATACGCAGCGCATGCCAGGACAACTTCGGCGGCCCTTCCAGTGCAATGCGCGTCCCGGCCGGTAGCCAGATGCCTGCCAGCTTCGGTACCCACCAGCCAAGCGTCATTACCAGCGCGAGGGGCAGGAGTATAATGAGTAAGAGGAGCGCAAGTGCTGCTTTATACCTACCCTTCATGGGCAATTAATATCCTGATTATTCGCGTTTTATCGTCCAGTATCGGCGCATTGTGACACGTAAAGCCAATGAGATGAACCCGTGAGCATGGCGGTTGCCATTCTGCTAAATGTTAAGTATATGCGGCTTTTGGCGTCTGGCTTAATTTGTGTTTAGCCCAGAGTTACAGAAATAAAGTCCATTACATCGGCGAAAATGTGGTTTTTATGTCATTATTTTGTTAATAAAGCCTAATGGGTGACGGCAAAGAGAGGGTATATCCTTCACGCAGGAGCAATGCATGTTCTCTGGGTTAAATGAAAAAGAAACCAAAAAGCTTGCCGCATTAGAACTGCTTCGCAAGGAAAATGCGCCACGAGATAAAACGCTTGGCGGTTTTGCCCAACTGGCAAGGCAGCTCATCGGCGTTTCCGGCTGTTTCGTCACTATCTTTGACGATAAATATCAGTACATCAAATATGCGCACAATCTCGCTTCGGTTCCGGAAACGCTGCCCGCCGATGAGACGATGTGCAAATATTCTGTGGGCACCTGCCAGCCGGTTATTTGTCCTGACGCCCGTCTCGACCCACGCTTTACCCGGCATCCTCTGGTGGTAGAAGGTGCGATAGTTTTCTATGCCGCTGCCCCGCTGAAAACGAAAGACAATTTTGTACTGGGGACGCTGTGCGTTTGTGATACCAGCCCCGCCATACCGACGCCGGAACAGATCGACCAGTTCTTACAGTTAGCCGCGCTGGCAAGTGCTTATCTGGAATCGTGGTATTCAGTGGGTCGTATGGATGCCCTCACCGCACTGCCTAACCGACAAAGCCTGCTTGAGGAAGTGAATAGCCTGTCGCGTATAGAAAGCGCCGGGAATTACACGCTTATTATCTTTGACTGCATCGATATTAACCGGGCCTATGAGCTGTCCCGCTATCTGGGTATTGCCGCCGTCGAAAATATGCTGCGCAATTTTGCTCCCCTGCTGCGTATTCGACTCGACCTTGATGCCTCTGTTATTCTTTATGCATTTGCGACGGCGCGTTATGCCCTGCTAATGAAAGAAGATCTGGCCGATGAATTAATCCAGAAAGCAGTAGGGTTTCCTGCAACGCAAGCCAAAATTACCGGCGATATTGAAATATCGCTGAGCATGCACGTCGGTTATTTCACTTTCGATCCTGCGGTAATGAACGCCCAGGAAGTGCTGCGCAAAACGGTCAGCGCCCTGCATGAAGCCATTCGTCAGGATGCACCGGTCAGAGCGTTTGATCCCGAGATGGATGAAAAAAGAAACCAGGAGTTCAGGTTACTTTACGATCTGGGCGAGGCGCTAAAAAGCGAAGATCAGCTTTATCTGGCGTATCAGCCTAAAATATCACTGCTCAATGGTGAGATTAAAGGGGTCGAAGCGCTGCTGCGCTGGCAGCACCCCACGCTTGGCAATATTTCTCCAGCGATTATCGTTGCCCTGGCTGAGCGCACCAGTCTGATGGCAGAAATTACCCAGTGGGTGATCCGGCGAACGCTTTCACAGATCACCGAGTGGCGGGCAAGCGGTGTGAACATTCCGGTGTCGATCAACATCACGGTCAGTGATTTCTCCAGCGCTGGTTTTTCGCTCCGGTTAACCCGGCAAATTATTGCCGCCGGACTCACGCCTGCAGATATTCGTATCGAGTGTCTGGAAACCGAAAAAATGCTGGAAAGCCCTGCGGCGCTGAATGAACTGGATATTTTGAAGTCTGTCGGCTTCATTATTCTGCTTGATGATTTTGGTGCCGGTAACAGTAATATTAACTACCTGCGGCGTATTCCGGTCGACATTATCAAGCTCGATCGCTCTCTGATAAGCCAGGTCACTTCCGACTCAGGCAGCCGAATTATTGCCCGTAACGTGGTGGTAATGCTTAAAGAATTGAACTACACGGTGCTGGCAGAAGGAGTGGAAGATCGTGAGACCGCACAGCTACTGAAATCGTTTGGCTGTGATGAAGCGCAGGGCTATTACTTTGCGATGCCAATGCCACCCGAGCACATTCCGGGGTGGATTGCGACGAACCCGACGCCGGGTAAGTTACGTCCTTGAACTACAGATGTTATGACGCGAATCCGGTCATTTATCTGCGGAACCGACTAAAATTGAGAGATAAAACAGTCGATTCAATTATTTTTTATAAATTGTCAGATTATTTTAAAAATGTTAATCTGATCGCAGAAAATCATTGGAGAAAGTCTTATGAAACTCGCCGTCTACAGTACCAAACAGTACGATAAAAAGTACCTGCAACAGGTTAATGACGCTTATGGCTTCGAACTGGAATTTTTTGATTTCCTGCTGACGGAAAAGACCGCCAAAACGGCAAATGGCTGTGAAGGCGTGTGTATTTTCGTTAACGATGATGCCAGCCGTCCGGTGCTGGAAGAACTCAAAAAGCACGGGGTGAAATTTATTGCGCTGCGTTGCGCGGGTTTCAATAACGTCGATCTCGATGCGGCGAAAGAACTGGGTCTTCGTGTAGTTCGCGTTCCCGCCTATTCACCAGAGGCCGTAGCGGAACATGCTATCGGTATGATGATGACGCTTAATCGCCGCATTCACCGTGCCTATCAACGTACCCGTGACGCTAACTTTTCCCTTGAAGGACTGACCGGCTTTACGATGCACGGTAAAACTGCCGGGGTGATTGGTACAGGTAAAATTGGTCTGGCGACGCTGCGGATCCTGAAAGGGTTCGGCATGCGTCTACTGGCGGTCGATCCCTATCCGAATGCTGCCGTGCTGGATCTCGGGGCCGAATATGTTGATCTCGACACCCTGCTCTCTCAGTCGGATGTGATTTCGCTCCACTGCCCGATGACGCCTGAAAACTATCATCTGCTCAATCAAAGCGCCTTCGACAGAATGAAAAACGGCGTAATGATCATCAACACCAGCCGTGGCGGATTGATTGACTCTCAGGCCGCCATTGAGGCGCTCAAAACACAGAAAATTGGTGCGCTGGGCATGGATGTTTATGAAAACGAGCGCGATCTGTTCTTTGAGGATAAATCCAACGACGTGATCCAGGATGACGTGTTCCGTCGCCTGTCCGCCTGCCATAACGTGCTGTTTACCGGGCATCAGGCATTCCTCACCGCCGAGGCGCTGATCAGTATTTCTGAAACCACGCTGGAAAATCTCCGCCAGCTGGAGAATAGCGAAACTTGTCCTAACGCCCTCGTTTAACCGCTGTGCTCCCCTGCGGGGGAGTACTTTCAGAATAACCCCGAAGACCCCGCGCGTAATCTCTCTACAATAGCAGTAATACACGTTACAGAAAGATGCAGGTATAGAACCATGAAGAAAAGTATTGCGCTGCTGTGCGCGTTAATGCTGACAGGTTGCGTGACCGATAAAGACACCTCGGTGACAGCAGAAAAATTACAACAACAACGTTTTGTGCTGGAGACAGCAAACGGTGAGCCGGTTAAAGCCAGTGAGAAACCGCTGGAACTGGCTTTTGGCGATAAAGTTACCGCCCTGGAACGCGTTCAGGTTTCAGGTTCCATGTGTAACCATTTTACTGGCGCAGGCAAAATGTCCGCCGGTGAGCTGACGGTAAAAGAGCTGGCGATGACGCGCATGATGTGCAATGACCCGCAACTCAATACGCTGGATCACACTTTGAGCGCAATGCTCAGCGCCGGAGCGCAGGTCGATCTGACCGGAGACCAGTTAACGCTGGCGACAGCCGATCACACTCTCACCTTTAAACGCGTTAACGCAGCGAGTTAATAGCTGCCGCAGGTGCCGCTGGCAAGCGACTGCTCGGTGCAGCGTTTGCCATTGGGCAAAGCGCACATTCCTGAACTGGAGCCATCAAGCTGGCGAGCAACGGAAAGTGAACCGCCAATCATAGCGCAATTTGCCTGGCCTGAACTGGACATCGCCGCTTTCATACCAGGTGCAACGTGCGCCGCCGTCGCCTGCTGAACAGGCTCATTACTACTGCTGCACGCCGTTAACACCATCGCGGCAAATCCGATTAAAAAAGCTGCTCGCATCTTTTCTCCCCTGTCGTTAGGCCAAAACAAAGCGCCGCCTGCGGTTATCGCAGACGTAGCCAAAGCATCATAGGCACCTGAAAGCGGTTCGTCGAGAGATGAAACGCGCATTTGCGGCCGAGGAAACATTTTCTGGCAATTTTTTCTGCTGAAAGCCATTTAATCATTGATGAACGCGATGCAAGGGACACAAAAGCGAAAATGGTGCCCTTTAGCCTTTGCTAAACTAAGGAAATAATTTCGGGAGTCATCGGCGTGTTATGCGTTCCCTTTTTTGAGCAATGTATGAGGTCATATGATCACAATTGACGGTAATGGTGCAGCCGCCTCGGTGGCGTTCCGGACCAGTGAAGTTATCGCCATTTATCCGATTACCCCCAGTTCGACAATGGCTGAGCAGGCCGATGCATGGGCGGGAAATGGGTTAAAAAACGTATGGGGCGATGTGCCGCGCGTGGTGGAGATGCAGTCTGAAGCGGGAGCGATTGCTGCCGTTCACGGCGCGCTGCAAACCGGGGCGCTGTCTACCTCATTTACCTCATCGCAGGGGCTGCTGTTGATGATCCCGACGCTGTATAAGCTCGCGGGTCAGCTTACGCCGTTTGTTCTGCATGTGGCCGCACGCACGGTGGCGACGCACGCGCTGTCGATTTTCGGCGATCACTCTGATGTGATGGCGGTACGTCAGACCGGCTGTGCGATGCTCTGCGCGGCAAACGTGCAGGAAGCGCAGGACTTTGCGCTCATCTCCCACATCGCCACGCTTAAATCCCGCGTGCCGTTTATTCATTTCTTCGATGGTTTTCGCACCTCGCATGAAATCAATAAAATCGTGCCGCTGGCCGATGACACTATTCGCAATCTTTTACCGCAGGCGGAAATAGATGCCCACCGGGCGCGGGCGCTGAATCCGGAGCATCCGGTGATCCGTGGGACGTCCGCCAACCCGGATACTTATTTCCAGTCACGCGAGGCAACTAACCCCTGGTATAACGCGGTGTACGATCGCGTTGAAGAGGCGATGAATGATTTCGCCAGCGCCACCGGGCGACAGTATCAGCCGTTCGAATACTATGGTCATCCGCAGGCGGAACGCGTGGTCGTGCTGATGGGCTCGGCTATCGGCACCTGTGAGGAAGTGGTCGATGCGTTGCTGACACGCGGCGAAAAAGTCGGCGTGCTGAAAGTCCGCCTCTACCGGCCCTTCTCCGCTACGCATCTGCTGCGCGCCCTGCCAGAAAGCGCGCGCAGTATCGCCGTTCTGGATCGCACGAAAGAACCGGGCGCACATGCTGAACCGCTGTATCTGGATGTCATGACCGCGCTGGCCGAAGCGTTTAACCGCGGCGAGCGGGAGACCTTACCGCGGATGATCGGCGGGCGTTACGGTCTTTCATCAAAAGAATTTGGCCCGGACTGCGTACTGGCGGTATTTAACGAACTTAGCGCGGCAAAACCGAAGCCGCGCTTCACCGTTGGCATTTACGATGACGTGACCAACCTGTCTTTAGCGCTGCCGGAGAATACGCTCCCCGCAGAAGCCAAACTCGAAGCCCTGTTTTACGGGCTGGGCAGTGACGGCAGCGTTTCCGCCACTAAAAACAACATCAAGATCATCGGTAATGCGACGCCGTGGTATGCGCAGGGCTATTTCGTCTATGATTCGAAAAAGGCCGGTGGCCTGACCGTTTCCCACCTGCGCGTCAGTGAACATCCTATCCGTTCGGCCTATCTGATTTCGCATGCCGATTTCGTTGGCTGCCATCAGTTGCAGTTTATTGACAAATATCAGATGGCGGAGCGCTTAAAACCCGGCGGGATTTTCCTGCTGAATACGCCTTATGCGGCGGATGAGGTGTGGTCGAGGCTGCCGCAGGAAGTGCAGGCAGTGTTAAAACAGAAGAACGCCCGCTTCTGGGTAGTGAACGCCGCGAAGATTGCCCGTGAATGCGGCCTTGGCGCGCGCATCAACACCGTGATGCAAATGGCCTTCTTCCATCTGACCAATATTCTGCCTGGCGATACCGCGTTGACCGCACTTCAGGGCGCGATTGCCAAAAGCTACAGCAGTAAAGGTCAGGAACTGGTGGAGCGTAACTGGCAGGCGCTGGCAATGTCCCGCGAATCGCTCGCCGAGGTCACGGTGCAGGAGGTTGACATTACTAGTGCCAGCCGTCCGCCGATTGTGTCGGATGCCGCACCGGATTTCGTCAAAACGGTCACCGCCGCGATGCTGGCGGGTCTGGGAGATGCGCTCCCTGTCTCCGCCCTGCCGCCAGACGGCACCTGGCCCGTAGGCACGACTCAGTGGGAAAAGCGCAATATTGCCGAAGCAATTCCCATCTGGAAACCCGAAATCTGTACTCAGTGTAACCACTGTGTCGCCGCTTGCCCGCATTCGGCCATACGCGCGAAGGTGGTTTCACCGGAGGCGATGGAACACGCGCCCGACGCCCTGCAATCGCTGGATGTAAAATCCCGCGATATGCGTGGGCAGAAATATGTCCTTCAGGTCGCGCCGGAAGATTGCACCGGCTGTAATCTGTGCGTGGAAGTGTGTCCGGCAAAAGATCGCCAGGACCCGGAAATCAAGGCCATCAATATGATGTCGCGCCTTGAACATGTGGAAGAGGAAAAAGTGAATTATGACTATTTCCTCGCACTGCCGGAAATGGACCGCAGCAAACTCGAACGTATCGACATTCGTACCTCGCAGTTGATTACCCCGCTGTTCGAATATTCCGGAGCCTGTTCCGGCTGCGGTGAAACGCCCTATATCAAGCTGCTGACCCAGCTTTATGGCGATCGAATGATGATTGCTAATGCTACCGGCTGCTCATCCATTTACGGCGGTAATCTGCCTTCAACGCCGTATACCACCGATGCCAACGGTCGCGGCCCGGCATGGGCGAACTCGCTGTTTGAAGATAACGCCGAGTTCGGTCTGGGTTTCCGGCTATCGGTCGATCAGCATCGCCAGCGCGTGATGCGCCTGCTGGATACCTTTGCCGATCGACTGCCGGCTGAACTTAACGCCGCGTTACATGCAGACGCCACGCCGGAGGTTCGCCGTGAGCAGGTTGCTGCGTTGCGTCAACATCTGAGCGGCGTCGACGGCGCACAGCAACTGCTAACTGACGCCGACGCGCTGGTGGAAAAATCCATCTGGCTGATCGGCGGCGACGGCTGGGCCTACGATATTGGCTTTGGCGGGCTTGATCATGTGATGAGCCTGACGGAAAACGTCAATATCCTGGTGCTGGATACCCAGTGTTATTCCAACACCGGCGGTCAGGCGTCGAAAGCGACTCCACTCGGCGCGGTCACCAAATTTGGCGAGCACGGTAAGCGTAAAGCTCGTAAAGATCTCGGCGTCAGCATGATGATGTACGGGCATGTTTATGTGGCGCAGATTTCGCTTGGCGCGCAGCTTAACCAGACGGTGAAGGCTATTCAGGAGGCCGAATCGTATCCAGGTCCTTCGCTGATCATCGCCTACAGCCCCTGTGAAGAACACGGCTACGATCTGGCGCTCAGCCACGATCAGATGCGCCAGCTCACCACTACCGGTTTCTGGCCGCTGTTTCGCTTCGACCCGCGTCGCGCGGATGAAGGCAAGATCCCGCTGGCGCTGGACTCACGTCCGCCATCAGACGCGCTGGCCGAAACGCTCCTTAACGAGCAGCGCTTCCGCCGCCTTAACGCTCAGCAGCCGGAGGTGGCAGAACAGCTCTGGAAAGACGCTGCCGCAGATTTGCAGAAGCGCTATGATTTCCTGGCGCAACTGGCAGGAAAAGCAGAAAAAGCCGCCAGTGAATAATTTTAGCGTTCACTGGTTAATGGCATAAAAAAAAGCCCGAATTCATATTCGGGCTTGTCATAAGTACCGTTTACCTGACGGGCAGGTGAACGGGTCAATAAAACAGTGACAATAAAGGCATATAACACCGTTATAATACGGGAGTGTTATGGCGGTGTATAATTTTTATTTTGTATGATTTGCAATTAATCATTCACCAAAATTATCACTGTAACTCTCGATATATGTACTTAAGATTTTACTTATCAGGTAACAAATGATATTTACCATATAAGAATAGTCTCCTTTAGCATGTCTTTACTTCCTGCAAAGGAAGTAAGTGCAAAAAAAACAACTAAAGGATTATTTTAATGAAAAGAAAAGTATTGGCCCTGATGATCCCTGCATTATTAATTGCAGGCGCAGCAAATGCCGCAGAAGTTTATAATAAAGACGGCAATAAAGTAGACGTTTACGGCAAGGTAGACGGCCTGCATTATTTTTCCGATAACCATAATGCCGATGGCGATCAGACCTATGTTCGCTTTGGCTTTAAAGGTGAAACGCAGATTAACGATCAACTGACCGGTTACGGCCAGTGGGAATATAACGTTCAGGCTAACACTACTGAAAGCGACGGTTCTAACTCCTGGACTCGTCTGGGCTTTGCCGGTCTGAAATTCGGCCAGTACGGCTCTTTCGATTACGGTCGTAATTACGGCGTACTGTACGATGTTGAAGGCTGGACCGACATGCTGCCAGAGTTCGGCGGCGATTCTTACACCCAGGCTGACAACTTTATGACCGGTCGTGCGAATGGCGTTGCCACTTACCGCAACACCGATTTCTTCGGTCTGGTTGATGGTCTGAATTTTGCCCTGCAATACCAGGGGAATAACGAATCTCGCAGCAGCGATCAGGAAGGCACCAACAACCGTACTTCTGACGACGATCTGCGCTATGAAAACGGCGACGGCTTCGGTATTTCCACCACCTATGATCTAGGCATGGGCGCAAGCTTTGGCGCGGCATACACCACCTCCGATCGTACCAACGATCAGGTTAATGCTGGCGGCAAAGTCGCAGGTGGTGATGAGGCTGATGCATGGACGGCTGGCTTAAAATATGATGCCAACAACATCTATCTGGCAAGCATGTACTCCGAAACCCGTAACATGACCCCGTATGGCAATGCGGGTGTCGCTAACGAAACGCAAAACTTTGAAGTCACGGCTCAGTACCAGTTCGACTTCGGTCTGCGTCCGGCGGTCTCTTTCCTGATGTCGAAAGGCCGCGATCTTAATGGCAACGCAGACACCAGCAAAGACCTGGTGAAATACGCGGACGTTGGCGCAACCTATTACTTCAACAAAAACTTCTCTACCTACGTTGATTACAAAATCAACCTGCTGGACGACAATGACAATTTCTATGCTAACAACGACATCAATACCGATGACGTAGTGGCACTGGGCATGGTTTACCAGTTCTAATCTTTATCGCCCGCTGTTTTCGGCGGGCGACATCTGTCTGTCAGCAATATTCCTTTCACCATAAGTAATCAGTTGCATAATCGCCTCCGGGTGATGGATGATATTGTTCATCAATGATCCGTTGTAGAGGATGCACATCATGGAACATCATCCCGTAAAATCATCCCGAATCACCTCTATTGCCTGGGACGAAAAGTCATCCACCCTGGAAATCGCGTTCCGTAACGCCGACGTTATTCAATATCAGGGCGTACCTGCACGTATTTTTCGTGATTTTCTTGTCGTGGTATCAAAAGGTCGTTTTTACGATGGTGTGATTAAGGGCAAATATCCGGAAAAAAAACGCAACGGACGTCACTAAAAACATAACTTTACCGTTGCAAAGCCTGTTAACCGCGGATTGATTGACTAAACTTTAATCAGGTACTTAACGAGGAGATTGTTATGAACAGAACAATTCTTGTCCCCATTGATGTATCTGACAGCGATTTAACCCAGCGTATCGTCTCCCACGTCGAATCTCAGGCGCGTATTGATGATGCGCAAGTGCATTTTTTAACCGTTGTTCCTTCCTTTCCTTACTATGCTTCACTGGGGCTGGCGCAATCAGGACAGCTTCCTTCAATGGATGATTTACAGCGTGAAGCCATCAGTAAGCTCGAAGAGATTGTCGCCCGGTTTCAAATCCCCGATGACCGCAAACAGACACACATTGCGGAAGGTTCGCCAAAAGACAAAATTCTTGAGCTAGCAAAAACGCTGCATGCTGATTTGATCATCCTCGCCTCGCATCGCCCGGACATTTCCACTTACCTTCTTGGCTCAAACGCGGCTGCGGTGGTACGCCACGCGGCGTGCTCTGTACTGGTAGTACGTTAAGGTTCCGGCCCGCACTCTCACTGCGGGCCACTTACGCCCAGATTTACTTATTTTTAGGTAGAGACATTTCGCCTTGTCGTTATATAATGTTTTATATAACGAGTAGTGAGGTGCACGATGACCAATTATTTTGGAACAGGGATCGTGGAGGGCCTTAAAGGGCAGCATCCGCGCAAGGTGGCTGATTTCACCGCTTTTAATGATGATTACAAACGCGGCTACGTGCTGGGATATTGCCACCAGCTTCGTGAACAATGTGGTGAAAAAGAGCTGGCCGCATGGCAGGCTGGCTTGCTGACCCGCCAGTATCATCTTGATAAAAATACGATGATGGAATTTTTCACCGAGTTTGGCTCTGACGAGTACCTCCATTATTTCCGTCAGGGATACCAGGAATGTCTCAACGCCGCCCACTCACTTGTCCGTAACGTTCACCTTCGCGGGTAAGTTTCTGGCGATATTTACTTCTTGCGTGGCTCCCTTCCGCGCCTGATTTTCTCTTCCGTCTGACTCAGGTATAAAACGCGCTGGCATTCGCCGCCGTAATCCGCACCATACACGTCATAGTAACCGAGCTACCATCCGGTTGGTGCTGTATCCAGCCTGTGCGTCACTCAGGGATCTGCCTTTCTTCGATCGGCAAAATAGTGCGCGGGCGTGCTCCCCATCGTTTTTCTGAACATGGTGATAAACGCGTTTACCGACTCATATCCCAGATTAGCCGCGACGTTTTGCACCGATATTCCGCTTGCCAGCTCCCGAAGGGCAATAATCAAATGCAGCTGCTGACGCCATCGCCCGAAGGTCAGCCCGGTTTCCCGCTGCATCAGGCGTGCTAATGAACGCTCGCTGATCGCCAGCCGTTTCGCCCAGACTTTAAACGTGCTGCGGTCTTCCGGATGGCTGACCAGTGCATCTGCCATGGCGCGGATCTTAGGGTGTGCCGAAACCGGCAGACTCAATTTCTGCTGAGGCATAATGGCCAGTTCATCGAGCGTCACCCTGGTCAGCCTGCCGACATGGCTCTCCGCTGCATAATCGAGGCCCTCGCCCGTTAAGCGGTCAACTAACGCTTTGAGCAGCGGCGAAATCGCCAGCGTACAGCATTTCTCAGGCAGCGCGGCGGCGCCGGGTTCAATAAACAAATAGTTGAGATGCGCATTCCAGGTCGCTTTGGCGCTATGGGGGATGCCGCCGGGGATCCACACCGCGCAGTCTGGCGGCACTATCCAGATATCGTTTTCCGCGCGGCAAATCACTGCCCCATACAGCGCAACGATCAGTTGCCCCTTGCGGTGCGTATGGACCGGGACTTCTGCCGCGTAATCAACGAAATCAATATTTCGCGCGACGGCAGGACACGGCACACTATCGGGATCAAACAGGGTATGAGCAAGTCTGGCTGGCATCTCATTGGCAACATTTAGGTATTTTTTGGCAGAATAAAGTATTTAAGGACATGTGCAAAGCGGGAATAATTCCCGGCATGAATAAGTTCACTTCCCATCACAGCCGTATTGTGCACGCGATAAGCCGTTGGTCAGGCCGCACAGGCTCTCCCGCGCTGCTGAGCGACGCCCATGCCCTGCTCTATTCCGGCAGGAGTTTTGCCGCCGCGATGCTCGCATATTATATTGCCCTGGCGATTGGCCTTGAACGGCCCTCGTGGGCCATCATCACCGTCTACATCGTTTCGCAAACCTCGTCAGGCGCATCCTTGAGCAGAAGCCTTTATCGCCTGGCGGGTACCGTGGCTGGTGCGGGAGCCACGGTGTTGATTGTACCCACGTTTGTGAATACGCCGATTTTATGCAGTGTGATTCTGACAGGCTGGATCACTTTCTGCCTCTGGTTATCCCTGCTCAAACGCACGCCCCGCGCCTATGCCTTTGTTCTGGCCGGTTATACCGCAAGCCTGATAGGGTTTCCCGCCGTCTCCGATCCCGGCACGGTGTTTAACATCGCCATCATTCGGGTACAGGAGATCGCGATCGGTATCGTCTGCGCCGCGCTAATTCACCGCTACATTTTACCTGTCCGGATATCAGTGCTGTTCAACAGCAAATTAGCCCAGACGCTGCACGCCGTGCGTCAGCGGATTGCCGACACCCTGGCAGGAAAGTCCGATGCACAGTCAGATCCTCTGCATCTGGCGCTGGCGCTACAGTTTCTGCAGGGTATCAGTCACCATATCCCGTATGATTTTGCCCTTTCGGTTCCGGTCCGCCAGGCCAGGAAAGCGCTCCACGACAGGCTGGCGCGGTTAGTCATTGTCAACGAAGAATTACGCGATCGTTTGCAGACAATCGCGGAGATGCCCGCCGGAATGCAGGCGCTGCAGGATGACGTTCAGGCCTGGCTGACCTGCGACGATACCGGGAAACGCAAAACCATAGCAGATACGTTACAACAACGCAGTGAGCAGTTAGCGCAGCGACTCTCTGCGCAGGCGCTGACGTTTGAAGATGCGCTGCGGGTGAATTTCTTACGCTACATTGCTGAGTTGATTACTCTCCTGCAACAGTGTGAACGTCTCACGGATGTCATCCATCAAGCAAAATCCACGCCAATGCAGGCGGAAGATCATGCGGCGAAAGGGTATGTTTTCCATCGCGATCTCCTTAGTGCAGCCCGGACCGCGCTGGGCGCTTTTATCATCATTCTGAGCGGTTGCCTGGTGTGGATTTACTCTGCCTGGCCCGATGGCGGTACGGCGGTGTCGATTCTTGGGGTTTGCTGTACGTTGTTTGGCAGTTTTGACACGCCGGCACCGCACATTGTGAAATACATTATCGGCTCTGTTTGGGGCGTATTGATAAGCCTTATCTACAGCTTCGCCCTGCTTCCTCCGCTCAGCGATTTCCCCGTGCTGGTGGCGGTACTTGCCCCGGTTTATCTGCTTGCCGGATCGTTGCAGGCACGGCCCCCCACCACCTTTATGGCGATGGGGATCACCCTGACGCTGCCCGTTCTGTGCGAGCTGGGCGCGCACTACAGCGGCGACTTTGCCGATGCGGCAAACACCGCTATCGCTCTGTTTTTTGCGACCGGCTTTGCGGTTATCGGCATGAGCCTGCTGCAAACCGTACAGGCTGACGCGGCGATAAACCGTCTGCTGAAACTTTGCCAGCGAGATATTCGCCGCAGCGAGAACGGCATGTTCAAAGGCGATGAAACGCACTGGACCAATCTGATGATCGACCGCGCCGCCCTGCTGCTGCCACGCTTGCCGCGCAGCGGGCGGTCATCCGCGCGGGCGCTTGAACATCTGCTGCACTTTTTGCGCATTGGCCTCTGTGTGATGCGCCTGCGCCGCTGCGAAACGCCCCCCGGCAACGGTATCGACGAGGTGCTTTATGGTCTTACCCGCACAACGGAGACCGAAGCCTTACGAGAGCGCATTGCCACCATGGTGGATCTCTGCCTGCCCGCCACGGATGAACAATCATGCCAGTTTGTCGACAGGTTAGTTGATCTGCATTGCGCGTTACGGGCGCAGAACAAGGAGACTACTCATGATTAATGACATCAATATCGGGGGAGTTTTTATCCCCGGCCTGCTACTGACCGCGCTCATTGCTCTGGTCTGTACGCTGTTACTCGTGCCGCTTTTCTCAGTCAGCAGGCTTTATCGCCGTTTGCCCTTACGCCCGTTGATTGATGTCTCAACTTATATCGTGACCTATTTCCTGCTCTTGCAGGGCCTGACCACACTGGGGTTATTCGCATGAAATCTTTGCTCTCTTTATCTGGTCGTTACGCGCTGACGTTAATCGCAGTGGCGGTAGCTGCTTTCGTGGCGTTTATTTTCTGGAAACAGTATGCGCAGACGCCCTGGACGCGCGATGGACGGGTTCGGGCAGATGTCGTGCAGATTGCGCCGGATGTTTCCGGCCCGGTGAGCAGCGTGGCGGTCCGGGATAATCAGTGGGTTAACCGTGGCGATGTACTTTATGCTATAGACCCGCGCTGGCTGAAGCTGGCCGTGCTCAGCGCCCAGGCCGACGTTGAGGCAAAGCGACATGAGATGGTGATGCGCCAGGATGCGGCCAGGCGGCGTGCGCTCATAAAAGGGGTCATTTCCAGTGAGGACATTCAGCAAACAGGCAGCGCAGCACGTGTCGCGGCGGCCAATTATCAGGGGGCATTGGCTGCACTGGAACTGGCGCAGCTTAATTTATCTCATGCTACCGTGCGCGCACCGGTTACCGGTTACGTCACGCATCTTCGGCTTCGCCCGGGCGACTACGCCACTATGGGTGAAACAAAGGTCGCCATTGTCGATGCGCACAGTTTCTGGGTGGTGGGCTATTTTGAAGAGACCAAACTGCGTCATATTCGTATCGGGAAGGCCGCACAAATTTCCCTGACAGGGTTCGATCCGCTTATTACGGGGCATGTGGAGAGTATTGGCCGGGGAATCGATGATAGCAATGACGAGACGGGCGGACTTGGGTTGCCAAATGTCAATCCCACCTTCAGTTGGGTGCGACTTGCGCAGCGCGTACCTGTACGTATCCAGTTAGATAAGATACCGGAAGGAATTGAACTGGTTGCAGGATTATCCGCCAGCGTTTCCATTATGCCTTAAACGTTTTTGAGCGTCCTGGCGGCGGGCATACTGGAAGACTGGTTTGTGCCAGCAGCCCAGGACGATTACGAAAGGTAATTGTGAATGGCCTCCACCTGAAAAAAGGCAGGATGAGTTGTGACAGTAAACTTGTCTTTGCTAAAACTCAGATGCTGATTATCCACTTAACATATCCTTCAGCCCTTAATTGTGATGAGACAAGCCATACTCAGGATGCTTTTTCATGTACTGTCATGATGAAAACCAATGGACCCTTCTCCCGGTTTTCATAGGAATGAGGAACATCCGTTCTGGCCGTTGCCGAACACCCGGTCTTCACCAGGTACAAATGGTCCTGTACGCCAAGTGTGAGCGTGCCCGTCTGAACGTAAAACAATTCAAGCGTCCCTTGCGTATGGCCGGGTGAAGCAAACTTTTCCCCAGGCTGCATTTCCCACATCCAGAGTTCTGTCATATCAGGGCCTCCAGAGCCTGCGAGCAACCTTGCTCTCCCGCCTGTTTCGCCTTGCCATAATTCCGGGATCTCATTTTCCGCAATGAGATGAACAGTCGGTTTTGAACTAACATCCACAAAGTCAGCTACTGAAACCCCCATCGCCGCAGCCAGGCGACATAACAGGGCAATGCTGGGATTCGCACGACATCCCTCAATCTCAACCAGCGCTCCTTTGCTGACGCCTGCCCGACGGGAGAGTTCATCAAGGGATATTCTCTTTTGTTTACGATACAGCTTAACCCGCCGGGATAAGGCTTCATTCACAGTGCTGACGATAGCATTCGCATCGGTCATTAAATTGACTTTTTTGGTCATTGGTCATTATCGTGGGATAAATTGGTCATTACAGGATTATCACGTGTTAACAGTCTCTCCGTCAATTGTCCCTGAAATTTATCGTATTGCTCCCGGTTTTCGGGCACTCAGTATCTACGTAAAAGCTGCGCCAGTACTTAACCCCGATGTCGGAGAAACGGCGCTGCGAGAAGCATGTGAAGCAGCCCTGGCTGGGAAGCCTGAATGGGCGGAAGCTCATCTGGCCGCATGGGCCGACGTTTTTCAAAAGTTTGGAGCTAAACCTAAACGTACCCCTTGCTCAGCAGATGCATTACGTAAGCGCGTATTACGTGACGGAACGCTGCCAACGCTTGATCCTATCGTTAATCTTTATAATGCTGTAAGTCTTCGCTACGCCGTTCCGGTTGGTGGAGAGAATATCTCTGCCTATCAGGGATCGCCACGTCTGACTGTGGCAAAAGGAACAGAGCCTTTTGATACCGTCAAAGAGGGAGAGATTGCCGTTGAATATCCTTCACAAGGCAAGGTTATCTGGTGTGATGATAATGGCGTGACCTGCCGTCGCTGGAACTGGCGACAGGGGATCAGAACTCGCTTAGGTGTGGAAGCTCAGCAAATGTGGTTCATTCTGGAAAGTCTGCCTCAGATGCCACTGGAGGCGCTTCACGAAGCCGGGAAGATCCTGACCGGGGGCCTTGAAAAAATGATGCCCGGCCTGTGGTTTGACGTTGTTCTCATCGACGATCAACAGCAGTAATATCATTCAGGAGCAACTCTTATGTTTGCCGGCTTGTCTGCGTTTCCGTTAACCCCGGTCACCGCCAGTGGCGTGGACGAAAAGGGTTTTAGCCATATTCTTTCCCGCCTTACAGAAGCCAGAGTTGATTCTATGAGCATCCTGGGCTCAACCGGTAGCTATGCCTATCTGACCCGGGAGCAGCGCAAGCGCGTAGCAACTCTGGCAAAACAGCTTGCCGGAGACATCCCTGTTATGGTGTGTGTAGGGTCGGTCAGTACCGATGCGATCCTGCATCTGGCAGATGATGCACAGACTGCTGGCGCAAATGCCCTGTTACTCCCGGCAGTTAGCTACCAGTCACTCCGTGACGCAGAAGTCTTCTCACTATTCGAGACCGTTACCCGGCACGTGTCCGTACCGGTGTGCATCTATGATAATCCGGGCACTACGCATTTTACCTTTACGGATGAACTGCATGGGTGTCTCTCATCACTTGAGGGGGTTCGCTCGATCAAAATCCCTGGTGTTCCGGATAGTCCGGCTGCTGCGACCAGGCGGGTGGAGTCTTTGCGTCAACACCTGCGCCCTGGCGTAACCATCGGTATTAGTGGCGATGCTTATGCCGGGCTGGGATTAAATGCTGGCTGTGAAGTCTGGTATTCGGTGTGTGGCGGTCTATTCCCTGAGATGGCGAAACAAATTACTGAGGCAGCGGCGGCGAAAGATCATGAACGCGTTACAGCCCTGACGACCCGCCTTGAGCCATTGTGGTCGTTGTTCCGTAAACATGGCGGAAGTATTCGCGTTATTGCCGCCGCTGCTGGGGTGCTCGGACTTACCGATACAGATTGCCTGCCCCGTCCTCTGCAACCGTTGTCAGCAGGCGATATTGCAGATATTGCCCATGTGATAAGCGTGCTGGAGCTGAAGTAATATACCCGCCGGACTGCCAGTTTACCGGCCCTTATGAAACGTGGCAGGAGAAAAATCCTTATTGCATGTGGAAGCAATATTTTTAGGTTCGCTTTTGGCTCAAAGCGGATGTCATGTTCCTCATGCCTGGCCGCTTTGTGCCAGAAGCGGACGGTGGACGCCGCGCTATGCGGCAATTTTGGAGCAAAGCGGAAAAATTGCCCGACAGCAGCGCTTTAGTATACGAACCCCGATCAAAAGCAAAATGGTCACTCAAATCTTTGCTCCCGCCGGTTGTACTCTTCGGCCTCACTCGCTCTACTCTCTCTAATAGACCTATTTAGAAGAGAAAGCTTGGTCTTAGCCATCTCTCGCACCTCAGGAGAGACATGATTTAATAGGACTTCGAATGCCTCCAAACGAACTTCAAGAATATCGGCAAGTGATCCTGACCACCCACCAGGAAAAGACCTTGAGTAAATAGTTTCAACTATCGCGGCTTTGTTCTCTGCGGCATCCAAAAGTGATGTAATGTGATGACTGAGAATTACTTTCTTTGGATTGTCTAGTGGCTGTGATTCCTTGTCTAAGGATGTGTATGCCGAAACGGCACCTGCCACTTTATAAATCCTATCTTGATATCCATTACACCATTTCAGCAAGCGCTCTATCGGCGCTAAGTTTAATGGCGAGCTACTACGATTGATCCTATCCTGGAAAAGCAAATAAATAAGTTGTTCACTATTCTCACTATCTATTAACACTCTATCTAATACAAATTCTGGATAAGTTTTCACTAGATAGGATATGATAGTCTCTAATTCAAAGCTATATAAGCGATACGTCTCTACGCCATTGCAAAGCAAGTTAATAATATCGCGAACTTCATTCTCCGCTGCTGGCTCTGATAAACACTCTGCAACAACACGGTCCATTCCATGGAGTTGTCGCCTACTAATCTCATCCCTGTGCATTGATAACAGTTTCAAAATGGCCTGCCTTCCAACAGATCGTAGGTTATCGCTAGGACTGTTGCTACCCTTTTCAGTAAAGAATCGCATGCTCAAAATTTCAATAGTTGAAAATATCCCATCGGCCAAATCATTAAGTGCGGCAAGTAATTCTGATAAATTATCATCAGAAATGGATTCATGAACTCGACCGTAACTTATCTGTTGAAACCTCCATGCTTCCAGTTCACCTGTCTTCGCCAGATCAATAAGCTTTTTTGCTCCCCAAGGGGCTATCGGCGTTGCAGACAAAATATCAACAAAATACTGTTTAAGCTCCGGCACATCTAATACAGACTCTTGGAGCTTCCGAGACAAGCCAGGATCACCGGCATGAACGCCAACAATAAAACCGCAAAAGAGGATAGGTTGTACTACTTCTAACTCTTGCTTTTGCATTAGACGGACAAGCATCTCAAAGGTTAAACCTTGGTTTGATGATCCTTTGGCCAATCCTTTGCCGAATGACCAAAGCGCATCAATACGTTTTTCCCATAACCTTGGTGCCAATCTTTCAAGGTAGTCAGGTTCGGATGACGCAAGCTCACCTAGTTCTTCTATCTTCTGATGAATTTTTTCAGAATTTTCTGTGTAATCCCCATCTAATACTTCTACGTGATCCCAAGTGTTAGTCAGGGCATATGCCTCGATTTCGAAATAGGGATCAGCCGGTGCGGTTAAATGCTCGAGTGCTTCTATCCTTTTTAATAATTCGGGTACGTGTTTCTTCCCGTTGTAATGGATTGTCCGCTTAATGGCCATCCATATATCTGGCCATTTACCGCCAGCACCATATTTCAGCACTATGTTTTCGAGAATTTCAAAGCAGCCTGCATAGCTCCATAATGCTACAAAGTGGTTAGCTAGTATCGCCTTTGCCCAATTGCATAGTGGAGCATTACCCGAATCTAAAAACGGCACTAACAGCTCAATATAGCCTACGTACCAGTTTAATATATCTTCATTCGTTGTCGGTTCCCACCCAAAGTCTCTGCTACGAGCGCCAAAATCAAATCCTCCAAATGAACTCCAGTGAGAAACCTGAAATGCAGACCGAAGAATATCCTGCGCAATTTCAAGCTGTCTCAAGCTGCCGGAATTTAACATCCTATTCACAAAACAATGTCTTCGCGCTGGTGTAGCCTGGGTTCCAGAAAGGTATAATGAAAAAAGGCTCGCCAATTGACGAGCGATACTATTATTGTTCTCCCCAGATTGTTCAGTTTCCGCAAAGCGAAGAATTAGCCCAGCAGAACGGTCGAAGTACTGATCATCATATGCTATTTTTCCAAGCAATCTAACGAGCGTAGAAAAATTCTGATTATCTCGTGAGCAGAAATCTCGAGCTTCCGAAGCATTCTCTATAGCGGTTAACACTACTTCTGGAAACACAGGTGCGATGTGAGTTAGTGCCGTAAGCTGCTCAGCATCGCACCGTGCAATGTTATGAAATGGCCCATCAATGTTCATCCACGTATGGGCGAGATATCTAGCAGGTTCAAAGTCATGCAGATATCCTAGTCGATGGGCACATGACTTGAATAAACGAAAATTATCAGCCTTTAATAACTCAGCATTAATTTTATCAGGATCGATATTCTGAAGGGCCCGTCGTGCGAGACGGTTAGCTATTGCATGCGGAAGCACTGCTCGCCAGTTTCCCCGCTTTTGCGATAGCTGCCTTCGCAATAGCTCTGCATGATTGCGATTCAACCTGTCACGTTCAAATCCGCCAATTCTAGAAAGAGCGCTCAATTCATCATTGTACTCTTTCGGGGAAATATTGAACGAATAAACCAAGGATAGGATCTCTGCGCTTTCAAGCAAGCTTTCGGTTGTACCTTTTCTTTGATTGAAGAGCCTCTGGAACAAGTCCTCATCAGAAAAATTTGTCAAGGTTTCATCTTGACTCACTCGACTCGCCAATGCAATCGCAACACGTGCATTCCCTCCGGAAAACTCTGCAACTTTATCGGAATTAACACGCCCTAGGGACTGAAACCTCTTTTGGATAAGTTTAGATACGGTCTGTTCACTTGATGGTTCGATGTGTATTACTTCTGTTTCTTCTGGGCGGTCATCCGAAATATCATACTCGATAGTGAGAAGACTCAACTTTGCTTGATTTGACGAAACCTGTTTTTGCAATTTTCTATGAACATCTGGTGGGCAGTTATCCAATACCAAATAGCTTGAAAAATCATTAGCTACCAAGTATGAGACAAGCTCTGATGCTGTTGGAGTTAATTCATCACCAAGATCCGCATATATTACATTTGTTTTCGGTAGCGAGTTATCGCATACATCACTTTCAAAAAGAGCCTGAGCAAAGCGTGTTTTTCCAACTCCTGATAGACCAGTTATTCTTACAGCCGAGCCAGATCTTTTTAATCTTTCACGCACAAGCCTGATTCCATCCGAAATCGTTGAAGGCTCTTTGTGATTTGAGTTCATATCGATGACACAAGGGTGTTCGTCAAGCAAAAACTCATCATCTTTATCGACTGGAGTGGAAGCCCATCTCCCAAACGGTCGCCATCCGGATAATGGCTTGCCTAGTCTAGAGCGGACCCACAAGGCAACCTCGGGAAATTGTCTCAACCATGCGCTAAGCCGATCCCTACCATAAAAGTCAAGGAGAAGCTCTTCGCTATCTGGTAAACCTTCGAGCGCAGATTTCATTCCTAGAAGGCGTTCTGATAGCATTTTGTCAGAACAATCATCTTTGCCACTAACAATTATATAAGCCCCTTTTTTTTCTAAGAGATCCGCTATAACAGTTTTTAGCTTCCCTTTATCAAGCATTTCATTTTTGCAAGCCGCCTTACTCATACTGTTTTTCTTCACTTGAAAGCCAGTATTTTCACGACTTATAAAGCCCGGCTTTAGTAAAGGGATAGCATCGACAACTCGAACATCGAGACCACCGTCAGCAGCTTCCTGAGCTCCCCCCCATAGAACACAAGATGTCTGTAGTTCTTGACGAATCAATTCCGCTTCACACAACCTAGCGACCAACTCTCTTAGATCAGCATCATTGAGATTTGAAATATCAAAAGGTTCAAGTTCAAAAAATATCATTATGTTTCAAATGTCCTTATATTGCCAATTGATATCGGTGAACTGCTCCCCTTTGATTCACACAAAATGCTGTTAGCAATGTCCACTCTTCGCTTGCAGCGGAACTTGTGACCTTGATTTCTGCCTGTTCCATGCCAGTGGCAGACGTTGCTAAAAGCGTAGTGTGATAAGTTGAAGGGCGCAGGTCACGCCAAAACGCGACTTAAGAATAATCTACGCCAATACTGACTGTGTTCTCAACTGAAGAATAACAAGTTTGTCAATATAAGCTCTCTTTTAGGGAATGCGAGCGATTTACCTGTTATCTGACACCGGAAAAATACCGACTGATGCAGTATTTGCCGGGATCTCATAAGGTGAATGGTTTGTTTTGCAGGGATGCTTACACTGCCACGGCAGGGTTAATCAACGGATAGCACGTCACTGGATCTATAAATATCCCTGTCATTCTTGCTTAACACAGCCCAACGTGATTTAAATAAGCAGTACCAGCTATGCCTTGATTGTGAGGCTAACTGTGTACTTCCGCTATTCGCTCATTGCAGACCTTCAGCTCAGTCAGATGGTCCGCTTCGTGCCATGCACGGACATTCAATCCTTCAATGTAATAACTTAGGATTTAATATCCTTGAGATTGATGTAGCACGACGGGACAAACTAAAATGAAATTTGACTTAAATAGCGTGCTGTTAATCCGATCAACTATTTTTAGCCACTATTACAATACGCACAGAACTTGCGTCGTTTCATGAAAAAGGGGGCTGGCAATGTGTTGCCATTTGACAGTGCCAGCGCAAACAGCACTGACACATACAGGTGAAAGCCTTTGAAAGTGTCGGTTAAGACGTTATGAAATTAGAGTCCTGCTAACCCTTTTCATCCCTGGGTCCCAGGAAATAAAAGCCAAACGGGAGAGAGCCTATAACGGTGAACAGAAGACTATAGACGGCAACCCATGCTCCCTGAATAATGAACAAGGATATGTCCCAGGTTTCCATTGGCAGATTATACTGGTCTTCAACGCCCTGGAACGCGGCCTTTGAAACCACGCTTACTGCAACGATAAACACACAAGCTACGGCAATCAGAAACTTCTTCCCTTCCGGGGTTTTGAGAATTTTCAACATAATGATTTCCTCATATCTCCTGAATAAACAATCCGGTTTTTAGATCTGGACCGGTCAGAATGTCACATTAATTTTGCCCCAGAATGTTCTTCCTGGTTCGTTAACGGAGGTATTGGCGGAGTAGCCAAAGCTACTATTACCCGCCAGGTTGAGATGCTCGCTGTAATCCTTGTCCAGAAGATTATCGACACCGGCGCTCACTTTAAAGTACTTGTTCACGCGGTAAGTGGCATTGGCGGAAACCACGGCAAAACCGGCGCTGCTGTCAAAATCTTTGCCCACCACATTACCTTCATTAATCGCCACCCGATGCTGGCTACTGACCAGACGTAACAGCCCGGTACTGCTCCAGTTGCCACTCTCCCAGGACAATCCCAGGCGGGCTTCGAGAGGAGGCATTTGCGGAAGGGGTTTACCATCTTCCGTATTCCTGCCCCAGGAATAGGCCAGGCTGGCGTCGTTTTTCCAGCTGTCGGTCAGCTTATAGCTGACACCGGCCTCGCCTCCCATGATAGTGGCGTTGATGTTATCGACCTGGCTGATATACGCATCGTTGGGATCGTAGCGGAAAAGGATAAAATCATTTACGCGACCGACATAAGCAGAAACCCAGGCGTCAGTACGTTTGCCGGAATACTGTGCGCCAATATCAAGCTGGGTCGTTTTTTCGGTTTTCACTTTATCAAACGCGTCTGAGGTGCCGTCAGGCCCGTAGGTGGGGGAAAAAAGTTCCCAGTAGTCCGGGAAGCGTTCTGTATATCCAACCCCGGCATAAAGCATTAGCGGCATTTCTGCGAGGGTATGCTCGAAACGTACAAACCCGGCAGGAAGGGTGTCCGTTCGCTCTGATGAGCCTTTACCGGAAAAATTATCCACGAGGACACGGTCAAGGCGAGCGCCCCCCACTACCTTGCTTGAATCAGTGGTATTCCAGGTGAGTTCACTGAAGAGACCATAATCATGGAAACGGGCATCTTTGACCCAACTGTTGTCCATTTTATTGCGATGAGTATTCAGTTGGGTATCGGCACCGCTTTTCAGCTCCACATCCGCCCACTCCCACGTGCCCATCATACGACCGCCAACAGTACGTCTGTCAACTTCCATCGCCATTGGCATATTCATGTCCATTGACATGCCAGCATCCATTACGTCACCCATGCCGCCGTCTGTCATTCCTTCCGACATACCTTCTGACATACCACCGTCGGGTGAACGCAGTGAATAGTTATCCATAATGTGGTCGGCGTAGTTGTAATAGACATTCGCTTCGAATTTCTGGAATATCTCTCCGATATTCGATTTTTCGAACCTGGCACCCAGGCTTTCTCGCCTGAACTGGGAACCGTCCATACTGCGCCCCGCATACCGCGATTCTCCGTCACCTTTCCCTGCCGTCAGTTCAATCAGGGTATCTTCATCAGGCGTCCAGCCGAGCGCCATATCTCCGTTCCATTTATCCCATTTTGAGGGAACGCGATGACCATTGCCATCCTTATAGTCATCGGAACGAGATTTGTTACCCATCAGGCGTAAATATCCATCTTCGCTACCCAGACTGATATCCGCATTCTCATCCCAGCGATTGTTCGAGGCAGCAAGCAGGCTGGCATTTCCCTGTACGCCGGGTTTATCAAACCGCGGCTGCTCGCGATCGAAACGAATTGTGCCTGCAGAGTTACCCGGCCCCCACAGGACCGTTTGCGGCCCTTTGGTCAACGTCAGAAGGTCAAAACTTTCCGGGGAGATATAAGAGCTGGGGGCATCCATTCGGGCCGGACAGGCACCCAGCATTTCGCCATTATTGGTCAGGATACGCAGACGCGATCCGAACATTCCGCGGAAAACCGGATCGCCATTCGTGCCACCGGCCCGTATCTGTGAAAAGCCAGGGATGGTTTTCAGGTAATCGGAACCATCACTTGCCGGGACAGGCTGACGAGGTCTTTTTGGGGACGTGACAACTTCCAGCGGCGTTGAGGCGGGAGCCGTAACAACCATGACGGAATCATCCTCCATCGTTGCGTGATCGTGGTTCTCCTGGGCAGCAATGGCATTCGTCTGGAATGCCATCATTATCAGAACTGCAAGAGGGGTACGTATAAAACGTTGAGTTTTCATGACTTGCCTTACTATTTTTCTGGCGTAAGCGAGCTTGCCTGTCCTGAGATAAGCAGCCGATTAATCTATTTTTGTGGGTAGTTAATTCGCAGAAAGAAAAACAGCAGGCGGTGCGCGGGCGCGCTGTGGTGCCCAGGCACGAAAAATCGGAGAGAGGATTGCCAGCAGAGGGAGAGGTATACGAACGCAGAGTAACATCAGCCAGAGCATTACCGTCAGCACGAACTGGACGAATGGCAGATGAATCAGTAGCTGACAGTATCCGCAGGCAATTTCTTCCATTGGGGACATTGCTTGCCCCGCCATCATGCGATGAACCATGGTAAGGTTTTGCTCGCAGAGCTCCGGCATAGCTACGTCGTGGTGCATTCCTGACATAGCCATACCATGATGCTCAGGCATGGCCGTCGTAATCGCTGAATTCACACAGTCGGAATGGTGAGCTAAAGATTTAGATATGACAGGCGCAACGAACAACATGGCTACTGAGAGCAATGCCATACATGCTGCAATGAAGAAGAAACGATTGCGCCTGTACAAAATGTTACCCGGTCATGACTATGTGTGCGCTAGTGTATCTTATTTGGTTTGCAAATGTTAAAAAAAAGCCGATTTATCAATATAAATACCAATAATTACGAGACATGCCTCAATATAACAATCGGGCAAATTTTGTACTTAATAGAGGTGATTTCGAAATGACTCGCCTATAAAATGCAGTCATTATGTCCGCTCTTCGCTCAAACCAGACCCTGCCCCCTACGCAGCTCTGTTCCGTAGCAGTATTGGGTGCCGGTAGAACGCTGCGGTAAAACGTGCTGGCATTCGCCGCCGTAATCCGTACCATACACGCCATAGATAACCGTGCTACCAGCCGGTTGCGCCTTCAATACTTGAGTAGCGAGTCAATGAGTCAGAATCAAGACGTAAGTAAGAAAGATCAGTACAACCTCAACAAGCTCCAGAAACGTCTGCGCCGCAACGTGGGCGAAGCCATTGCTGATTTCAATATGATTGAAGAAGGCGACCGGATTATGGTTTGCCTGTCAGGTGGCAAAGATAGCTATACCATGCTTGAGATCTTACGCAATCTTCAGCAAAGCGCGCCGATCAACTTTTCGCTGGTGGCGGTTAACCTCGACCAGAAGCAGCCGGGCTTTCCGGAACATATTCTGCCGGCGTACCTGGAGCAACTGGGCGTCGAGTATAAAATTGTTGAGGAAAATACTTACGGGATTGTGAAAGAGAAAATCCCTGAAGGCAAAACCACCTGCTCACTGTGCTCGCGTCTGCGTCGCGGCATTTTATACCGCACGGCGACCGAGCTGGGGGCGACTAAAATTGCGCTGGGTCATCACCGCGATGATATTTTACAGACGCTGTTTCTCAACATGTTCTACGGCGGCAAGATGAAAGGCATGCCGCCGAAGCTGATGAGCGATGATGGCAAGCACATTGTTATTCGCCCGCTGGCCTACTGCCGCGAGAAAGATATCATCCGTTTCTCTGAGGCTAAAGACTTTCCCATTATTCCATGTAACCTGTGCGGTTCACAGCCTAACCTGCAGCGGCAGATCATTGGCGATATGCTGCGTGACTGGGATAAGCGCTATCCGGGGCGGATTGAAACCATGTTCAGCGCCATGCAGAACGTCGTACCTTCCCATCTGAGCGATACCAGCCTGTTTGATTTCAAAGGTATTCAACACGGTTCTGAGGTGGTTGACGGCGGCGATCTGGCGTTTGATCGCGAAGATATTCCACTGCACCCGGCGGGGTGGCAGCCGGAAGAAGAAGACGCATTGCGTGATGAGTTGCGTTTGAACGTGGTAGAAGTGAAGTGATTAAGGCGTGCTCAGGCATGAAAATGCCTGAGCCGCAGAAAACGGTTTATTTCAACAAACGAACGCGAACCGATTTCCCTTTGATTTTTCCATTCTGTAACTGCTTCCAGGCCTGACGCGAAACGTTCTGGCGCACGGCGACATAGACGTGTGCCGGATGTACATCAATCTTGCCAATGTCTGCACCCGTCAGCCCCATATCGCCAGTCAGTGCGCCCAGCACATCCCCTGCCCGCATTTTGGCTTTTTTGCCGCCGTCAATGCACAGGGTCACCATGTCGGCTTCTAACGGAACGATACTGATGCCCGTCGGCGCGCCCAGCCAGTTAAGGTTGAGTTGCAACATTTCAGCGAGGATATTGGCGCGCTGTGCTTCTTCCGGCGCGCAGAGACTGATGGCCAGCCCGCTGTTTCCGGCACGCGCGGTACGGCCTATACGGTGTACATGGACTTCCGGATCCCATGCCAGCTCGTAGTTAATGACCAGCTCCAGCGATTTAATATCCAGTCCACGCGCCGCCACGTCGGTTGCCACCAGGACGCGAGCGCTGCCATTGGCAAAGCGAACCAGTGTCTGATCGCGGTCGCGCTGTTCAAGGTCACCATGCAGCGCCAGCGTGCTCTGTCCTGATTCGTTAAGCGTGTCACAGACCGCCTGGCAATCTTTTTTGGTATTACAGAACACCACGCAGGAGGCGGGGCGGTGCTGACTGAGCAATTTTTGCAGCAGCGGAATTTTACCGCCGCGTGAAACTTCATAGAACTGTTGCTCTACGGCAGGAAGCGCGTCCACGCTGTCAATCTCAATCGTCAGCGGCTCGCGCTGTACCCGGCCGCTGATCGCGTCAATGGCCGCAGGCCAGGTGGCGGAAAACAGCAGCGTCTGACGAGACGCCGGGGCAAAGCGAATGACATCATCAATTGCCTCGCTAAATCCCATATCCAGCATCCTGTCCGCTTCATCCATTACCAGTGTCTGAAGCGCGTCCAGCGAAACGGTATTTTTTTGCAGGTGATCCAGCAAACGACCCGGCGTGGCAACGATGATATGCGGCGCATGTTGCAGGGAATCACGCTGCGCACCGAACGGTTGACCGCCGCACAGCGTCAGAATTTTGATATTAGGCAGAAAACGCGCCAGACGTCGCAGTTCACTGGCGACCTGATCCGCCAGTTCACGGGTCGGACACAGCACTAGCGACTGCGTTTCGAAACGTCCGGCGTCGATGTGCTGTAGCAGGCCCAGGCCAAATGCCGCCGTTTTCCCGCTGCCGGTTTTTGCCTGCACCCGGACATCCTTACCCGCCAGAATCGCGGGCAGCGCCGCCGCCTGGACGGGCGTCATCGAAAGATATCCCAGCTCGTTAAGGTTCCCGAGCTGGGCGGCAGGCAAAACGTTCAGCGTTGAAAAAGCAGTCACAATCTCATCTCATTATCAAAGGAGCAATCAGCAGGCGCGTATCCTCGCAGATCTGCGGCTGTGATGCGACAATTTAATCGGCACTTCATCCGGTGGCGGGTCCGGCATAGGTTGTGGACGTGGAATGGGATCGGGAACGGGCACCGGATCGACGGGGACCGGATCGGATTGCGCAGATGGGATAAGAAAAAGTAGCGAGAGACTCGACATTTTTAACTCCTCAGTTACGGAACACCTCTTTAAAGGTAGATGCTGTAGTGCAGGAGGCAAAAAAAAAGCCGACTAATCTAAGCCGGCGTCGTACGAATCAATTGTGCTATGCAGTAATTCAAAAAAGGAAGTAAGACAATATGGAGCGCAACGCCCATCGCTTGACGTTGCATTCACCTGCGGGAGTTATATTGCACCGAATGGGTAGAAGCTTTTTTGACTTCGCGCAATAAAACAGCCGTTTTTATGTTCAATTTATGTTAAAAAAGTTAATTTTTACAGCCATTTACTGCGATGCAACCACCATGTAACGCCACCGATTAAGATAACTAACATGATACAGAAGGCCGCAAAACCATAATGCCAGTTGCCGCCAGGAATGCCTCCGAGGTTGACGCCAAACAAGCCGGTTAAGAAGGTGCTGGGCAAAAAAACCATGGCCATCAGCGACATGGTATAGGTTCGCCGCGACAGGGATTCCTGGGTGATTTGGGTAATTTCATCGGTCATCACCGCGGTGCGTGAAATGCAGGCGTCAATTTCATCCAGCCCACGCCCCAGACGGTCCGCAATATCTTTCATCCGCTGCCGTTGATCGTCATTCATCCACGGCAGACGCTCACTGGAAAGGCGGGCAAAAACATCGCGCTGGGGAGCCATATAGCGGCGCATCACAATAAGCTGTTTGCGCAGCAGCGCCAGAAAACCCCGCGGGGGGATCTCCTGATCGAGCAAATTGTCTTCAAGATCGATAATCCGATCATGCAGTTCTTCAATAAACTCACTGGCATGATCGGTCAGAGCGTCACAAACATCAACCAGCCACCCGCCACAATCGGTGGGACCAGTGCCTTCCTGGAGGTCGCTCACCACATCATCCAGCGCCAGCACCTTACGCTGACGGGTTGAGACAATCAGCCGCTCATCCATATAGACCCGCATCGCCACCAGCTGATCGGGGCGCTCGTCGGTACTGCCGTTAATACAGCGCAACGTGATTAGCGTTCCCTCTCCCAGACGGCTGACACGTGGGCGCAGGCTTTCCCCTGCCAGCGCATCACGCACGTTATTGGGTAGTAATGGCGTGGTAGAGAGCCATTGTGCGCTATCAGGATGGGTATAGTTCAAATGGAGCCAGCACGGATGCTGCCCGTCAATACGATCGCCATTTTGCAGGGGCTTTACCCCACCTTTACCATCCAGCTGCCAGGCGAATACCGCATCAGGCACATTAACATCCGATCCCTTTAAGACGTCCACAGCGCCTCCGTTATTCATCATTCTTGTGGTTAGTCTAGCCATGTACCGGAGTTAAGCAACTGTAAGCGAAAGGATAATTGGTTTTACATAAGTCACCTCCCACCGAAAGCTGAATAAATTGGCATTTATGTACAAGTGATACGGTCCTGAAAAAATAATTTTAAAATGCACGGTATATAATGAATTAATTAACCTGCTAACGAATAGTCAAAACTTTCTGAACCTCCTGCTGCTTAAACTGCGGTCCAGGATGGGCTAAAACAGCTTTCTGTAAAGGAAAATATATTCTCTCCTGGCAAGAGAATGAGTAACGCAAAACGCAATTTTACTGCTAAATTAGACTTATCTTATTTTTTTCTGGACGGCATGATGTTTCTCGTTTCATGGGACCCGATGTTAATCGGCGTCTCTTTTCTTGTTGCTTTCATTGCCTCCTTCGTGGCCCTTGACTGCGCCGCGAAAATTACGCTTTCACAACATAAAACGGATCTCTTCTGGCGATTTGCCGCCGGTGCAACGCTGGGTCTTGGGATCTGGTCAATGCATTTTATCGGCATGTTATCCATGAGGATGGCCATGCCGATGCGCTACGATTTCCCCTTGACGTTTATTTCACTGCTGGTAGCGATTGGCAGTGCCATCGCGGCAATAACGATTGCGGTGTCAGGTAGCGCACTCGCCCCAAAACGATGGATTCTGGCGACAGGGATCCTCAGCGGTGGCGTGGTTACCATGCATTATACCGGGATGTCAGCGCTGAGATTTCACGGAACCCTTTTATGGAACAAGCCTCTTATTGCCCTGTCAGTACTTGTGGCTTTAGTCGCCTGCGGCACTGCCCTGTGGCTGACATTCAGCCTGCGGCAACGGCATAAAAACCGGCTTTCTCATCGTATTCTCGCCGCAACGGTTATGGGCCTGGCAGTCGCCGCGGTTCATTATATCGGCATGGGAGCGGCAACCTTTGGCGGCCATGGTGCCGCTCTTGCTGGCGGAATGAGTGAGCACGGTCTTTCCCTGTGGGTGACGGCCACCACGCTCCTGCTGTTAGGCTGCATGCTGATATTTTCAATGATTGATTCCCAGGTTCGCACGACGCGCCTGACGGAAGATCTTGAGCAGTTGAATCTGCAGCTGGAGCGGCAATCACGCTACGATGCGCTCACTGGGCTGGCAAACCGTATTCAGATGGACGTTCGCCTGGAGGAATGTCTGCGCAACGCACAGCACGTTCGCGCCACGTTCGCCGTGATGGTGATGGACCTCGATGGTTTTAAATTCATTAACGATACGCTAGGTCATGCCGCGGGCGACAGGCTATTAATGTCGGTCGCCAACCGTCTGAGCGCTCGCTTAAGGCCGAAAATGCTGCTGGCACGACTGGGAGACGATGAGTTTATGCTGCTGGTGCCTGACACCAGCGAAGGTGAAGCGACCGATCTTATCGCAGGGATCCTTGATGCGGTCCGCCGCCCGGTCTATGAAGCCGGGCAGTTGCTCAACCTCTCACTCAGCGCAGGCGTGGCGATGTTCCCGCGCGACGGTGAAAATTCGCATCAACTTAAAATGAATGCCACGACGGCAATGAACAGTATTAAGCGTCAGGGCCACAATAACTGGGCAATGTATGATCCGCACACCATGCCGCAAGGCCATACGACTATAACGCTTGAGCAGGATATCACGCAGGCGCTGGCGCTACAGCAATTCGAATTATGGTATCAGCCAATATACAGTAACGGGACCGAAGCACTTTATGGCTTCGAAGCGCTCTTACGCTGGCGTCATCCGGTGAATGGCATTGTATTGCCGGATGCATTTCTTCCTGCGCTGGAAAAAAATGGTCAGATCCTGCCCGCAGGACAATGGGTGATTGAAGAAGCCTGCCGCCAGCTTAACGCATGGAGTGAGGAAGGCCATGGTGAGCTGACGTTATCCATCACGCTTTCTGCCATCCAGTTTGCGCAGGAGGACATTCATACGCTGATCTGCGCAATGTTAGAAAAGTATTCTGTCTCTCCTGCCCGGCTGACCCTCAAAATTGTTGAGTCCATTGCGCTTAATAATCCCGAGTACAGCCTGAGGATGCTGACGGCGTTTATGCGGTCAGGATTAACGCTGGCGATTGATAATTTTGGTACAGGTTATACCAACGTGATGCTGTTAAAAGATTTACCGGTACAACAATTAAAAATTAATCGCAGTCTAATCAAAGATATCCGCTATAACGGTAAAAACATGGCCATTGTGTCCAATATTATTGAGGTTGCACATTCCATGCATATGAGCGTGGTTGCCCAGGGTATTGAGACGGTGGAGCAGAAGCATCTGTTATCCAGCCTTGGCTGTGACTATTTACAGGGATTTTTGCTGGCACATCCAGTGCCGGCCTGTGAGATCGCAGAATTGCTTCAACACCGCGTATCAACTGCTGTAATGCCACACCAGCCTGCTTTTATTGATCCGCTACTACCCGAGATAAAAAATCAAATTTAAGCGTAAATCCTGCTAATTTTTGTAGTTACCCTGCAAACTATATCCTCGCTGCTATACTTTAGTTCTGACAAAACAACAGAGTAGCGAGGATAAACATGAAAAAAGCGTTAATTATACCCCTTAGCGTTCTGCTGGCCGCCACTGCCCTTTCCGGCTGCACACGCACGAGCTACGCCATTCATACCAATGATGGTCGGACCATTATCAGCGATGGTAAACCGCAGGAATCTGAAACCGGCCTGCTGGGCTATAAAGACGCTAACGGCGTGAAACAGCAGATTAATAAATCTGAAGTTAAGAACGTCGCTGAAGTCCCGCATTGAGTTTAACAGCCCCGCAAGGGGCTTTTCTTACCGACTGCCAGCGTTCCTCTCCCGCTATCACGCCAGGCCAAGACAAGCCTTCATTAGAAACAAACCAATAAACAGCAAAAATTATAAAGTTATTAATAGCCTATCTTTTTCAGGATTTATCCCTTAAATTAGCCTTTCTTGTAATGATAATGCACATTGCATTCTCTCAGGAACATCTGGATTTCATGTTCCTGAGAGTTTTTTTACCCTCGCCCTTCGCTGACATCATTGTTTGATTTTGCCCTCCCTTCCGCTGCAACTCGCACAGGCTTACGCGTCTAAAAATTGTCTGTTAACATTTTTACATAATTAGATCGCGGCGAAAAATACCGTTTGGTCTATGCTTAAATACATTGACAGCAACGTTAGACGATTATTTATCTGAACAAAGAACATTCTTAAAATCACAGGCTTAAACGTTATATGCAAAATAAAGATGCTATAAATAATACTACGTCAACGCCAGATAAAACGATGCCGCTAGCGGAAGAAAAAATTACCGTATCGAAAGAAAAAATCGTCGATCGTCGGATCCAGATTTCTCGTAAGACGGTTTCTGATGAGCAGATCATCGAAGCTGACCTTACCCGCGAAGAAGCAATAATACATCGCGTTACTAAAAATGAGGTTATACAACCTGATAACGTCCCCACCGCCCGACAGGAGGGTGATATTTATATCATCCCGGTGATTCGGGAAGAGGTGGAAATAATACGCCGTCAGGTTCTGGTAGAGGAGATTCACGTTAAAAAAATACTTACCAGCGAACATTTTCAGGAAAGCGTCGTATTAAGACGTCAGGAATTAGATATTTCCACGGATGAGGAATTAGATTAATAACATACCCCGTAACCTAAGCACGAGGAGAATCTCAGATGGCTCATGAAAAAATCGTTACCGCCTTCGAGCAACCCCAGCAGGCAGCAGCAGCGAAAGAAAAGCTCATCGCTGAAGGTATCCCGGAAAGTCATATTGATATTATATCGGGCGAAAGATTACGCGTTGAAGATAAAGAAATTCGCCATCCGAGTTTCTGGCAGAGACTGTTCGGGGACGATGTCGATGATGACTACGCCACCGAATATAACAAAGCCATTCAGCTTGGCGGGGTGCTACTGACCGCCCGCGTGGATAAAGACGAAGCGGACCGTGTTGAGGCCCTGCTCGACAGTTATTCCAGCGACTACTCTTCGCTACGCGGCTCCTATGATCCGACAACTGAGCGCGATTATCTTGGTGAAGTAGACAGCACCACCGCAGCGGATATCGGGGGCGTCCGCCCTGTCGATAACCCCGTTTCCGGCGTAGGGACAGGCGGTGTGAGTGGCGTAGCCCCAACAGGTAATATTCCGCCAAACGTCGGTGGAGTGCGTGCCGTCGATACCGATACCGTCAGCGCATCAGAACGAACCCGTGACTGGAGTGCCTCTGATGAAATCACTGATACCGACGATCTCTCTGACACCCGCGATCTGACGCGTGACCGCACACTTACAGATGATGCTAATCGCGAAACACTGAAACTGGCGGAAGAAGAAGTTGATATCAGTAAGCGCCGGGTCAGCGACGGTAAAATCCGTCTGCGCCGTTATACGACCGAAGAAGATGTGTCTGAGGATATTTCTTTGACCGAGCATCATGCCAATGTCTTCCGTTCAGCGGTAGATGAGCCGGCTTATCTGCACGATGTCGACTGGTCAGATAAAACGATCGAAGTAGAAGAGTCTCACGAAGTGCCGGTCGTTAATAAAACAGCGCATATTCGTGAAGAAGTTGGTATTGATACCGAACGGACTGAGCGTACCGAAACAGTGCGTGACACGGTCCGTCGTCAGGAAGTTGAAGTTGATAAATCCGCTTCCGATAAAGACCGTCTGTTAGACAAAGATCGTTTCGATGACGATAAGAAATTCTAACCCGGCCTTTTAAGGTATGACTTCAGCCCCCGCCTGCCGGGGGCTGAACGTTTATTCAACTATCTCAATTAAATTGCCATCCGGATCGCTAATCACTGCCTCGTAATAACCATCCCCTGTGGTACGCGGCTTCGAAACCAGAATGCCCTGCGCTTCTGCCCGACTCGCCATAGCATCTACCGCCTGCTGACTGCCAAGTGAAATCGCCAGGTGAACCCATCCGGTCCCGTTATTATCTGCCGTGACCTGAGTGAGTCCGGGTTTGGTCATTAACTCAATAGCAATCGCGTTGTTGATCGTCACGAAATAAGATTCAAAGCCGTGATTAGTTTTACTGCAATATTTCTCGTTTATATCGCCGCCGAAAAACTCGACCCAGAAGCACGCCTGCCGCTCCAGATCCTGCGTCCATAATGCAATATGGGCAATTTTCATCTTAACCCCCTTCACGTAATTTCATATTTTTGTGCCATACCCTACTGAATCGTAAAACCACGAGCATCAGCGCGGTAATAAAACAACCCACACGCTCGATTGTGATGGATTGCGAGCAATTTACAAGCATATAAGTGATTTCATGCTCGATTATGCATTTTTGGTGTGACAGCAACAAGCGGTTATTGGCAGACACCAGGATCTGCACGCCGTATCACGCAACGGAATTACTGAGAACGTTACGCTGGTGCGACAAGGCACCAGCGTTGAGGAGGCGGGATGGTTTTAGTGTTTGATGATATACATCGTCCGGCTATAGGCGACGTCTTCCGGGTTATTGATGGGGTAACCTTTTAGCCACGGTTTAATCAATCGTCCATTGGTGTACTGGTAAATGGGCGCAATCGGGGCCTGCTCCGCGATGATATGCTCAGCGGCATTGTAATCGGCATTTCTCGCTGCCGCCGTGGTTTCAAGCGTCGCCTGATTAATGATTTTATCGTAAGCCGGGTTTTTGAAGCGGGCGATATTTCCGCTATGTGTTGATGTCAACAGCGATAAAAAGGTGGAAGGTTCGTTATAATCTCCTACCCACGATGCGCGGATCACATCAAAATTGCCGGTATTCCGCGAGTCGATATAGGTTTTCCATTCCTGATTTTGCAGCTTAACGTCTACGCCGAGGTTTTTCTTCCACATCGATGCCACGGCAATCGCAATTTTCTGGTGGTTCTCAGAGGTGTTATAGAGCAGCGTCAGCTTTAGCGGACGATCCGGGCCGTAGCCTGCCGCCTGAAGCAACGTTTTCGCCTGCGCATTACGTTCCGCCTGGCTCATCTCTTCAAACTGCGTTTTTTGCGGCGTGAAGCCTGCCGTGACGTCTGGGGTAAAATGCCATGCCGGTTTTTCGCCGGTGCCAAGCACTTTTTCCGCTATCAGACTACGGTCAATTGTCATGCTCAGGGCCAGACGAACCCGCGCATCGGCAGTCGGTCCTTTCTCGGTATTAAAGGCGTAATAATAGGTCCCCAGCTGCGGCGGCGTATAAACCTGACCTGGAATATCCTTAAGCAGCTTTTGATACAGGTTTTTCGGGAAGGATTCTGTAATATCAATGCCGCCAGCCAGATAGCGTTTAGTGGCCGCTGATTCCTGGTTAATTGGCATAAAAGTGACTTTCTTGAGAACGGTATTGGCGTTATCCCAATAGTGACTGTTTGGCTCTACCACCAGTTTCTCATTAACTACCCGATCTTTTAACACATACGCGCCGTTACCGATGAGTTTACCGGGGCGGGTCCACTCTTTACCGCTTTCGGCATTGGCTTTTTGCACTGGATAAAACGCAAAACTGGCGGTAAGACTCGTAAACCAGGGAAGCGGTTTATCCAGTTGAACGCGGAACGTATGGGCATCGACAGCGCTCACGCCCAGTTTATCCGGCGTCATTTTGCCGTCGATAATTGCCTGCGCATTGTTAATCCCAGCCAGCGCGGCGAACCAGGCAAAGGGAGACAGCGTTTTAGGATCGACCAGCCGCTGCCAGCTATAGACGAAATCCTGCGCCGTTACCGGCGTACCATCCGACCACTGCGCATTATCACGCAAGGTAAATGTCCAGACCCGATTATCGCTGGACTGCCATTTACTCGCGACGCCGGGAACAATCTCCCCTTTGGCATTTTGGTTAACCAGGCCTTCAAACAAATCGCGGATAACCTGTATTTCCGGCAGGCCAACGGCTTTTGCCGGGTCCAGCGTAGCAGGCTCATCTTTAATATGGCGCACCAGTTCCTGTTTCTCAGCCAGCACCGTACCAGGCGGGATCTCCGCAGCAAATGAAAAAGATGAAAGCGAACTAAAACACAGCGCACAGCAGGTCAACGAAACAGGATACTTCATGAGCTTCCCCGGCAATTGAAAACAGAATGAATTAATTATTTGTTTTGCTTAAAAGAAATGCAAACGACTTATGTCAGGAAATTGACGTTGCCGCAAATTACTATACTGTGAGATCAAATGGATTGTTCGAGGTGAATGATGACAATAACTCGCCCCCGTACCGAGCGCGGCGCGTTTCCGCCCGGTACATTGCACTATGGACGCTCATTACTTGGCGCACCGCTACTGTGGTTTCCTGCGCCGCTGGCCGAGCGCGACAGCGGATTAATTATTGCCGGAACGCACGGCGATGAAAACGCATCTATCGTCACCCTCTCCTGCGCGCTGCGCACTCTGGCCCCTGAACTGCGGCGTCATCACGTGGTGTTGACCGTCAATCCTGATGGCTGCCAGCTCGGGTTACGGGCAAACGCTAACGGGGTCGATCTCAACCGCAATTTTCCGGCGGCCAACTGGAAGGCGGGCGAAACGGTCTATCGCTGGAACAGCGCAGCCCCGCAGCGTGATGTGGTCCTGCTGACCGGCGACGCGCCGGGTTCGGAACCGGAAACCCAGGCGCTTTGTCAGTTGATCCAGCAGATCCACCCAGCCTGGGTAGTGTCCTTCCACGATCCGCTGGCCTGCATTGAGGACCCGGATCATTCACCACTGGGAGAATGGCTGGCGGAGGCGTTTGCCCTGCCGCTGGTGGGCAGCGTGGGGTATGACACACCAGGCTCGTTTGGTAGCTGGTGTGCGGATCTCAATCTGCCGTGCATTACCGCCGAATTCCCGCCGATCTCCAGTGATGAAGCCAGCGAGAAATATTTGTCAGCCATGACGGGCTTGCTGCGCTGGCAACCTCAGAGGTGAAGTTCACCGGTAGTAAAGTGCAAGGAAGGCTCCACGTCGGCGGCAAGCCAGGTGGGGCCATCCAGATCGGCAAAGCGTACCTGATTAACCAGCGGCAGCGCGGCAGTAATGGCGCGCGAGGTGCAAAGCATACAGCCCAGCATTAGCTCAAACCCCTGCTCGCGGGCCTCCTGCGCCAGCGCCAGCGCCTCGGTCAGGCCACCGGTTTTATCCAGTTTGATATTGACCATCTCATAGCGGCCGGATAGCCCGCTCAGACTGGCGCGGGTATGACAACTCTCATCGGCGCAAATCGGCAGCGGGTGGATGAAATTCGCCAGCGACTCATCTTCTTCGGCGGGCAGCGGTTGTTCCAGCATCGCGACGCCCAGATCGGCCAGCAGTTGACAACGTGCTGCCAGGCCTTCGCTGCTCCAGGATTCGTTGGCATCAACAATCAGCGTCGCCTCCGGTACAGCGGCACGGATGGCCACTATCCGTTCGCTGATCAGATGATCGTCCATTTTAATTTTCAGTAAACGCGCGCCCTTTTGCCACAGCGTTGAGGCGCTGGCGGCCATCTGCTCCGGCGCACCAATGACCACCGTTTGCGCCGTCAAAACGTGTTGCGGTAGCGCGACGTTGAGATAACCCCCCAGCGTTTGCCCCGCTTTGCGCGCGGCCAAATCCCATAGCGCACAGTCAACCGCATTACGGGCTGCGCCAGCAGGCAGCATGTGCTGGATTTGCTGCGCCGTGGCGCCAGCTTCGAGTTGTTCATGGACCGTCATGATCTGCGCCATTACCGAGGCAATACTTTCACCATAGCGAGGATACGGTGTGCATTCGCCGACGCCTTTCACGCCCTCATCTTCAATTTCAACCACCACGACTTTCGCTTCACTGCGACTACCTCTGGCGATAACAAACGGCGTATGTAGCGGCCAGGCTTCCTCATAAACTTTCAGGCTTCTCATTACTGATCCTCGCTAAAAGCGTTTGCTGTGTTAACTGCTGATGTCATACACTAGCGTTGGCGTTAATTATATGTAAACAGGAAGAAAATTATGTCACAACTCGTGCATTTCCAGGGCAACCCGGTCGCCGTTTCCGGCGTTATTCCTGAGCCTGGCACTCCGGCTCAGCCTTTTACACTGGTCGCTAAAGATCTCTCCGATGTCACGCTCGCCCAGTACGCGGGTAAACGCAAAGTGTTGAACATTTTTCCAAGCATTGATACCGGCGTTTGTGCCGCTTCTGTGCGTAAGTTTAACCAACTTGCGACCGAAGTGAATAACACTGTGGTCCTGTGTATTTCTGCAGATCTGCCTTTCGCCCATTCGCGTTTCTGTGGTGCGGAAGGTCTGAGCAATGTGGTCACCCTCTCCACCCTGCGTAACCCTGAGTTTTTGCAGGATTATGGTGTAGGCATTGAGGAAGGCGCACTGAAAGGGCTTGCTGCCCGTGCCGTGGTCGTCATTGATGAAAGCGATAAGGTCGTCTTCAGCCAGCTGGTGAATGAAATCACCACTGAACCTGACTACGCTGCGGCGCTGGAAACGCTGAAAGCCTAAGCGTTGCGTTTCATGAAAAAAGGCCCATTACGACTATGGGCCTTTAATTTTTACTCTTCACCTTTTTTCTGGCTCAGCCCGTATTCACGCAGTTTGTTGGCAATCGCGGTATGCGACACGCCAAGGCGCTTCGCCAGCTTACGGGTGCTGGGATAGCTTTGGTAAAGCTGGATGAGAATGGAACGTTCAAAGCGGCTGGTGATATCGTCGAGAGTACCTTCCATCGCTTCTTCGCCCGGCAACTCAACCTGGACATTGCTCGTCGGTAACAAAATATCCTGCGAGCGCAGTTCATAACCTTCAAGCTGAGTCAACGCACGATAAATAGCATTCTTCAACTGGCGCACGTTGCCGGGCCAGGCGTAGCGGGTTAAGACCCCGCTGACATCGGCGGCGAGTTTTGGCCGTGCAAGACCTTGTTCATCGGCAAAGCGGGCGACAAATAGCTCGGTCAGCGGCATGATATCCTGCGTTCTTTCACGCAGCGGCGGCAGGTTCAGGGTCAGGACATTCAGACGGTAGTACAAATCCTCGCGGAACAGCCCCTTTTGCACCAGCTCCTGAAGATTTTTTTGCGTGGCGCAAATCACCCGCACATCGACGTGAATTTCATGATCTTCCCCAACCCGGCGGAAGGTGCCGTCATTGAGGAAGCGCAGCAGTTTTACCTGCATACGCGGCGACATCTCGCCAATCTCATCCAGCAGGACCGATCCACCGTTAGCCTGTTCGAAAAACCCTTTCTTGCCTTCCGGCGCATGGCCGAATAATTCGCTCTCCACCGCATCTTCAGGGATCGAGGCACAGTTGAGCGCCAGATAAGGCTTCGTGGCGCGCGGGCTGGCCTGGTGGCAGGCGTGAGCAATGAGATCTTTTCCGGTGCCGGTGTCACCAACTATTAACAGTGGCGCGGTCAGCATCGCCAGTTTGCGCGCCTGTTCAACCACCTGACGCATTTTCGGACTGACGGCGACAATCTGGCTAAAGGCGCTGACATCCTGGGCACTGACGTTCTGCAACTGACGGCCCATTCGCACAGTTGAGCGTAGCATCACCACCGCGCCAGTCAGCAGCGGCTGGGCATCTTCCCCTTCAAGAAAGACCGGGGTGATCTCCAGCAGGAAGTTTTGCCCGTTCACTACCACATGTTCGGTATGGGAGTCGGTGGGTTTATTTTCCAACCAGCGCAGGAAGTTAAAATCGCCAATCAGTTGACCAATATTATGGTTGCGCAACCGCTCCTGACTTTGTCCCAGCAACTGACAACAGGCCGGATTAGCCAGCTCGATTTTGCTTTTGGTGTCCAGCGACAACATCGGATCGGGCATCGCTTCCAGCAACGCGCTCAGCGCCAGATGTTCCCGCTCTGAGGGCATCCACGGCACGGTACGAACATCGGTCACTCCGGCAATGCGACGGATCTCCGCCATCAGTCGGCTGAAAGAGTCAAACTCCAGCTCGGAGAAATTAAGGTAAATACGCCCAACGGGATCAATCTCAATGCCGCGCAAATCAATACCGCGCAACACCAGCAGATCGAGCAATTCGCGAGCCAGACCGAGTCGATCTTCACAAAAGACTTCAAGACGCATGGGATTTTTCCCTGAACAGTCAACGATGATAAGAATAATAAGCTACCCGCAGGCAATCGGGAAGATAGCTGTCAACAAATATTGACAGCTTAGTGGAAAAGTTACGCCTGTGAGCGCAATTATGTGTTTATTGTGAGCGGTCGCCCGGCGTTTTATTGCGCTGGAGCGTTTCTTTAAACTGACCGACAAGTTGACGACGAAAATCGCCCAGACGCGGCTTATCACCGTCTATCCACGGCAAGGGACGGCACAGTTCCATCGCCTTAATGCCCAGCCGGGCGGTTAACAAACCTGCACCGATACCCTGCGCGGCCCGGGTTGACAGCCGGGCGGCAAGATCCTGAGACATCCAGTCCATTCCCACCTCCCGCACCAGTTCACTGGCCCCGGCAAAGGCCATGTTCAGTAGCACCAGGCGGAACAGACGCAGGCGACTGTAATACCCCAGTTCGATGCCGTAGAGGGTAGCAATACGGTTGATAAGGCGCAGGTTACGCCAGGCGATAAACGCCATATCCACCAGTGCCAGCGGGCTGACGGCAATCATCAAGGTAGATTCTGCCGCCGAGCGGCTGATTTCACGCCGCGCCTGCGCATCCAGCACCGGCTGCACCAGATGAGCATATAAACTGACGATTTCCCGGTCACTCTGCGTTTCGTGGATCGCGGCGTACCAGCGTTGTAGCGCAGGATGCGACTGGTCAATACCCGCCTGACGCGCCAGCGCTTCACAAAACGCGCGGCCTTTGCCGGTCCCGTGACTGGTGAGCAATTCACGCGCCTCGTCACGCTCGTGCGCCCGCTGCCGTAGCCGCCACAAGCGTCGCCATTCGGTCGCGACGGAGCCGACGCCCGCGCCGACGATCAGCGCGCCGGCGGCACAGCCACCGAGCGCCACCCAGTCCTGGGTGTGCCAGGCATTCATCGCCCACTGTACGCCCTGTCCGACAACGCTGACGCCAAACAGCGTCAGGCCCGTCATCACCATTTTGCGCCACAGACTGCGTTTTGGCCGCAGCGCCGCCGCCACGGCAGCTTCCGCTGGCCCCTCTTCCGTAAGCGGATCGTCCGTCACTGCCGGAGCAAACGTTTGTGAGTCGACATCATTGAAATGCCGGGACGCCCTGAACGACTCTTCCCGTTCGGCATCCAGCGGGCCAGCGAAATCGATACGCGGCTTGAGTGGTTCAGTCATCGCAATTTATCCCCAATTAAGAACTCCAGCGCCGCGTCAATACGGATATGCGGTAACGGCTTATCGACATCCACTACCGGCGGCCGAAACGCTTCAAATTGAAATCCCTGCTTTTGCCAGAACGCCTGCCCCGGTAGCCGGGCGGGAACTTCACCCGGATAGACCGTCAGCGGTGTCCCATCATCAAGACGATGACCCCGCAGCGCAGGCACTTTTTCGCCCTCAACGTCGATTACTCCGCTTTGCGTCGCCTGCACCGATGCGAGACCCAGACAGTCCATCGCGATGCCTTCAAAGGCCGCATTCTGCCACGCATCCTGGATCAACTGTTGCAGCAGCGAGACCATATTGGCGTGCTGATCGAGGGTCACGTGATCGGCTTTAGTCGCGGCGAACAACAGTTTATCAATGACCGGCGAAAAAAGGCGGCGGAACAGCGTGCGCTGGCCGTAATGAAAACTCTGCATCAGTTGCGTCAGTGCCAGACGCATATCGTTAAAGGCCTGCGGGCCGCTATTGAGCGGTTGCAAACAATCCACCAGCACGATCTGCCGGTCAAAGCGCAGGAAGTACTCTTTGTAAAAGCCCTTAACCACCTTCTCGCAGTAATAATTGAACCGCTCACGCAGCATCCCGGCATTCGTGTGTCGCCCCGCCTGCGCCAGCGTTGATTCGCCGATTTCATCAACGTTCGGCCACGGGAAAAACTGTAGCGCGGGCGCGCCGGCCATATCGCCGGGCAGCACGAAGCGGCCGGGCTGGATAAAATGCAGTCCCTCTTTTTTACACTGGTGCAAATACGCGGTCCAGGCGGCGGCGATCTCCGCCAGTCGGTTTTCATCGGCGGGGGCCAGCGGATCAAGATCCTGACAAAGTTCGCGCCATTTTGTAGACCATTGCGCGCGCTGCCCCTGTAACAGACCGGTCATCTGCCGGGACCAGCTCAGATAGTCCTGCGCCAGCATCGGCAGGTCGAGCAGCCATTCCCCGGGATAATCGACGATTTCCAGATACAGAGTTGAGGTTTCCCTGAAGTGACGCAGTAGCGAATCCGTTGAGCGAAAGCGCAGCGCCAGAGTGATCTCGCTGACGCCTCGGGTTGCCGTCGGCCAGGTGGGCGGCGAGGCGTAGAGTTGCGCCAGCCCCTCATCATAGGTAAAACGCGGAACGCCGAAATCGCGCTGCGGTACGCGTTTGACACCTAACAACCGCTCCTCACGCGCCGCGCTCAGCAGCGGCAGCCGCGCCCCTGCATGCAGGTTCAGAAGCTGATTGACCATTGACGTAATGAACGCGGTTTTTCCGCTGCGGCTCAGGCCAGTGACCGCCAGCCGCAGGTGCCTGTCCACACCACGATTCATTAGCGCATTGAATTCGTTTTTAAGTCGCTTCATCCCCTTCCCTTTATCTCTGTCGCTGCCGCCGGGCGGTTTATCCTGAGTATACAAAATGGGGTCAGGTTGTTGATAATCCAACCGCTGTTGTTGTAATCAGACACATCTCCAGTAAGATAGTCACAATTTAGACGCTATGACGGAGCAGTCTGGAAGTATGTCACCCACTATTTATGATATTGCCCGCGTATCCGGCGTGTCGAAATCGACGGTTTCCCGCGTATTGAATAAGCAGACCAATATCTCCCCTGAAGCGCGGGAAAAAGTCCTGCAAGCCATTGAACAATTAAACTATCAGCCGAATAAACTGGCGCGGGCGCTGACCTCCTCAGGTTTTGACGCGATCATGGTTATTTCTACCCGTTCGGCGAAAACCACGGCAGGCAACCCTTTCTTTTCAGAAGTGCTGCACGCTATCACGGCAAAGGCAGAAGACGAAGGATTTGACGTTATTTTACAGACTTCGCACAGTTCTGAAGACGATTTACAGAAATGCGAAAGTAAAATTAAGCAGAAGATGATCAAAGGCATTATTATGCTCAGTTCACCTGCCGATGAAACTTTTTTTGCCCGTCTGGACAGTTACCATGTTCCGGTGGTAGTTATCGGCAAAGTTGAGGGGCAATATCAACACGTTTGTTCCGTCGATACCGATAATTTTCGCGATAGCGTCACGCTGACGGATGCGTTGATCCAGCGCGGCCATAAAAATATCGCCTGCCTGCACGCACCTCTTGATTATCACGTATCAATTGACCGTCTTAATGGCTATAAAACCAGTCTGAAAAAGCATCATTTCCCGTTGCGGTCGCAATGGATTATTGATGGAGGATATACTCATGAAAGCGCACTGGAGGCTGCCAGAAAATTATTAAGCCAGCCTCAGTTGCCTGATGCTGTATTTGCTACCGACAGTTTTAAAATAATGAGTTTATATCGCGTGGCCGCGGAGAGGAATATTAGTATTCCACAGCAGCTTGCGGTGGTGGGTTACAGTAATGAGATGCTTTCTTTTATGCTGACACCGTCGCCAGGTGGAATCGATGTGCCAACCCGAGAACTGGGCGAACAGAGCTGTGATTTGCTGTTTAAGCGGATTGCCGGTAAAGCCAGCCCGCAGGCGATTACGGTGGAAACGCAAATATCCCTTACCGCCTCGCTGGCCTGAGTAACGCCCGGCAAAACGCATCGCCGGGCATGTGTGTTATTAGAACGCGTAGTTCACGCCTACACCGACATAGTGGAAGCGATCGCGCTCACCTTCATCGTGGTCTTCCCATTCATAGGCATATTCAAGGGTCATGGATAGGCCATTCTGGAAGTCGTAGGCATAGAGCATACCAAGACGGTCGAAATTATGTCCTTCACGTTCCGGATCGTCACGCCAGTCCCAGTTTGACCAGCGATCCAGCCCGATACGGGTATACGGCGTCAGCGATGTATTGCCTAAGGAGATTGGCAGATAGGCGCGGATCTCCTGGGTGGAGAACTCACCGTTGTTGCGGCTCTTATCCATGTTGAAGCCGCGTTCAAGGTAGTAGTTCACCGTCAGCCCCACGGTTTCATTGAAGCTATAGTTAAGGCCGGTTTCGGTTTCAACGCGGCTGTCGGAATAGCCGGTGGTGCTCAGATCGTTAACGAACTGATACATCGCAAGCCAGCCGCTGAAGCGCAGATCGTCGGTGAGTTTGACATCCCAGTCAGGCGCAACTTTCCAGCGTTGCATGTTGGCCGTATCCGCGCCTTCATTCACGTAATGGTAGCCGTAATTACGGAATCCGCCAGTTAAGCCAACGTTGAGATCGTCGCTCTCCACAAATTGATAGTGAACTTCCAGTTCAGGACGATCAAACCAGGTGCCGCGCTTACCAGCACTATAATCTACCGGACCTTCCTGATAATAGGCCACGGCAATACGCCACGGGCCGTTGGCAGCATTAAAATAAATAGATGGTTCAAACAATCCATCCATATCGTCGCTCTGGCCTTCAACGTTTTCACTTTCGTACATGGCACCAATATTAAAATGCCAGTCATTATTTTCAGCCGCCTGCGCGCAGGTCATACCCGCGCACATCGCCAGCGCGACGCCCTTCAGTAGAGTACTCATAATCCAGATTCCTTGTACAATCGAAATAAAGCCGGGAGCACTATTCCCGGCGCTGCTAAATTACTGAATCGCTATTTCGCTTTCAGTATCAAAAAAATGGCATTTAGACATATCAAAATGAATATTAATTTTTTCTCCGGCATGATAATCATTCATCGCTCCGGCACGGACCACTAACTCATGCCCCCCAACGGTGGAATACAACATAAATTCAGCGCCGGTTAATTCGGCGACGCTGATTTTTGCCGCAATACAATTGGTGTGCAGCGTTTCGTCCGGATGAATATCTTCCGGACGAATACCCATTACCACCGCTTTGTGTTCATATCCCTGTTTTTGTAAAACGGCCAGTTTGTCTTCTGGAATCGTTAATTTCAGCGTTTCCGTCACAAACATATTGCCGTCAATTGCACCACGGATAAAGTTCATCGCCGGTGAGCCAATGAATCCGGCGACGAACATATTGGCTGGCTGGTTATAAACCGTTTTCGGCGCCCCAACCTGCTGAACGATACCGTCTTTCAGGATCACAATCCTCGTTGCCATGGTCATGGCTTCGGTTTGATCGTGGGTGACGTAAATCATGGTGGTATTCAGTTTTTGATGCAGCTTGCTAATCTCGGCCCGCATCTGAACGCGTAGTTTAGCATCCAGGTTCGACAGCGGTTCATCCATCAAAAACACGCCCGCCTCGCGGACAATGGCACGGCCCAGCGCCACGCGCTGACGCTGCCCGCCGGAGAGTGCGCCGGGTTTACGCTTCAGATAGTCACGCAGGCCCAGCACAGTGGCGGCCCAGTTCACGCGCTCGTCGATGACTTTCGCATCGATTTTCTGCATTTTCAGACCGAATGCCATGTTGTCATACACGGTCATATGCGGATACAGAGCGTAGTTTTGAAAGACCATTGCGATGTTACGCGCTTTAGCCGGGACATCGTTCATCCGCACGCCATCGATCATCAGATCGCCCGCGCTAATCTCTTCCAGACCGGCAATCATGCGCAGGGTGGTTGATTTACCGCAGCCTGACGGGCCGACGAATACAATAAATTCTTTATCTTCAATCTCCAGATTAAAATCTTTAACCACATGCACCTGGTTGTCATAGATCTTCTGGATATGCCGTAACGAAAGTTGTGCCATCGTAATTTCCTTATTTTGCGCGTTGCCAGAATGCCGATAAGCACGGCCACGTCAGTTGATCGGTTGAGAGAAGTCGAAGCCCGGCATGCTGCAAATCCGCACCAATACCGATGGAGCGCATTCCGCAGGCATTGATAGCATCGATACCCGCCTGGGCATCCTCGATGCCGATGCACTGCTGTGCACAGACGTCTAACCCATGACAGGCCGCGAGGAAAATCTCCGGATCGGGTTTTGAGCGGGCGATCTTTCCGGCATCGGCACAGAACGTAAACAGATCAGCAATGCCCAGCATGTTCAGGATGGTGGGGGCATTCAGCGATACCGAAGCCAGCCCGGTTGGGATCCCGCGCTGCTTAAGTTCCAGCAGCAGGTCATGAATGCCCGGCAGAATGGATTGCGCCGTAAGCTGGTTAAGCGACTCGACATAAATGCTGTTTTTACGGGTCGCCAGTTCGTCACGCTGTGCCTGAGAAAAATCCGCTTCGCGCCCGCCGAAGTGCAGAATACGACGCAGCGATTCTCCACGGCTGATACCCTTCAGGGTATTGTTAAACGCCTCATCAATCTCGATACCAATCTCACTGGCAACCTGCCGCCAGGCATGAAAATGCAGATGTGCGGTGTCGGTAATGACGCCATCCAAATCAAAAATTACGGCCTCAGGATTCATAGCCCCTCCGTGGTCGCGGTCCCAGCCGCAGATAAAATAAAGTCGCTTAACGCAAAGGTGGCCTCACCTTCTACCGTTACGTACCGGTCGTAAAGCCAGAAGCTGACGGAAGCCGGCGCATCAATCGTGATGTGCTGCTGCGTTAGCGTGCAGCGCATCGCTACGCCCTGCCAGTGCAGCGGGAAGGTCATTTTTTGCCAGTGGTCCGGCAGGCGCGGCGCGAGCTTTAACGCTCCCTGATGCAGACTCAGCCCGGCAAAGCCCTGTATTGCCCCCAGCCAGATTGCGCCGGTTGCCGCAGCATGAATTCCGTCGTCGCTGCTATGCGGTTCGTCACCCAGGTCGATGTCAATACCGTCGCGCCAGAACTGATATGCCTGATGCACATCGCCGCAGCGCGCTGCCACAATCCCGTGAATCGCTTTGCTTAATGAGGAGTCATGAATGGTGCGGGGTTCGTAGAACGCCAGGTTTGCCAGACACTCGCGGTGGGTAAAGCGGTCAGGCAGCATATAATTCAGCATGACCACATCGGCCTGCTTGAGGATCTGCATCTCATTGACTTCGGCGCGGGAGTAATCCAGCAAAATCGTCTGCTTACCGGCTTTCAACTTGTACTGCGTAAGGTCGATAGCCGGTTTCGCCAGAAACGTATCATCCTGAGCCAGCACGCCATTTTCATCACATTCAGGTAACCACAGATGCTGTAAAAACTGGGCGGCGCTGGCATAGAACGCCTCGTCTCCCCGCGCGAAATGGCGGGCAAAATGGACCGCTTGCGCGACGTTATCATGCGCCATGTAGTTGGTGTAGGCGTTGTTATTGACGTGCTCGGTGTATTCGTCCGGGCCAATGACGTCATGGATTTCCAGGCGACCGTTGCACTCTGTGGCCCGGCTGATCCAGAACGCTGCCGTCTCAATCAGCAAATCCACCCCTTCGTGCGCCATAAAACTGTCGTCACCGGTAGCCTGCCAGTAAGCGATGACCGCCCAGGCGATGTCTGCCACCAGATGATGTTCTGCCAGTGCAGAGGCCACTTTTTGACGCACGCCGGTGCGAATATTGATCGCGGCAAATTCCGGCGTTTCTTCCTCACCACGGCGGGCGCTTTCCCACGGGAACAGCGCTCCCTGCCAGCCGTTACGCCGTGCTTTTTCACGCGCGCCGGGCAAATTATGCCAGCGGTAGCGCAGCAACTGGCGGGCAATGGCAGGTGCGGTAAACAGATGAAACGGCAGAAGGAATACTTCGGTATCCCAGAAAACATGCCCTTTGTAGCCCTCACCGGTCAGCGCTTTCGCCGCAATGCTGCTGCGCTCGTCATGTTCCGGCGTCATGATATGCAGATGATAGAGCGCGTAATCGAGCGCCTGCTGATCGCGGGGATCGCTGCCCTCGATTTCGACGCGGCTACGCTGCCAGAAACTACGCCAGACGCCTTTCGAGGCCGTACAGAGGTTGTCGTACCCCAGCGAAGCGCATTCGCTAAGCCCCTCAAGGTTTTGTCGACACACGGTCTCTGTGTCACGCTTGCTATCGTCAGACCAGGTTATCCAGTTTAATTTCTCAAGCGTAACGCTTTCACCTGCCGCCACCCTGAGCGAGCTGTTTTGCAGCAGACGGCGGTTTTTCGCCGTAACGTTGCTTTGCGCCTCGCCGCTGACATGGCAGAACGATGAGATAACCACCTCCGCCGCGCCGTCCTGGGTGGTATACACGCCCTGCAGGGTGTGCTGGCCGAAGACCCGAACCTGGGTTTCATCAAGATGCTGGCGTCCGGTGTTGGTTTGCGTTGCGTCAATACCGGTGCAGAGCGAGATGCTGGCTGCGGTATCCAGCGGTGTAATGGTTAACCGCAGCGCGAACAGTTGCGGCTGCGCGGCAGACGCAAAACGCCGGCTTTCGATAGCAAAATGCGCACCGCACGGTGCCTGCCACACTACGGAACGATGAAGCTCACCGGTGGCAAAATTCAACTCGCGGTGCCACTCTTCAATGTGCCCGCTGAGCAGCGAGAAAGGCGTGCCGTTCAGTTCAATCTGCACGCCGACCACGTCCGGCAGATTAACCAGCTCGTTGGTTTCACCCTTCCCCGCCCGGTGATAAAGCCCCGCAAGATACATCCCGCGCGTCTGTACCGTGTAATCCTCTTCATGCGTTGCCCGAACTCCCATGTAGCCATTGCCTGACGTCATTAGAGACGCGTATTTATTCAGACAATGCGGGCTAAAAGCCGGTTCGTTGAGCGTTGTGGCGTCCATCATAACTCTACACTTTTCCCTGTTTCGGCGGCCTGGTACAACGCGGCCACCAGTTGCTGAATGATGCGTCCCTGTTCAGCATCTGCGATGGTGACCGGCTCGCCCTGCACATGGCGGACGAAGGCGTCCATACTGCGGAAGTGACGGCGATCGTCGGCCTGCTCACGCCTGAACAGCGTCCGTAACTCGCCGTTGCAATCGTCGTAAATATGCATCGGGAACAGCGTCGCGCCGGCCTGATCGCCGCAAAAAGAGACGTTCATGATCGACTGTTCCGGAATATTGAGCGCAAAAGAGGTCTCAAGGCGTAAGATGCCGCCATTGTGAAATTCAATGGTGCCGAACAGCGCATCTTCCACGGTATACGTCGACGGATCCCATTCACCAAACTGACCGTTGTTTTTACGGGTGCCAATTTTTTGATAGCTGTGGGCCGTCACGCTTTTCACCGCCGGGAAACCCAGCACGTACATCGCCGCATCCAGCATATGAACGCCAAGATCGATCAGCGGTCCGCCACCCTGAAGTTCTTTATTGGTGAATACGCCCCAGCCTGGCACGCCGCAGCGGCGCAACGCTTTGGCATTAGTGACGTAAATTTCGCCCAGCGTACCGTCCATCACCTGCTGGCGCAGAAGCTGCGCATCCTCAGCAAAACGGTGATGAAAATCATAGGCCAGCACTTTGCCCGCCCGGCGCGCCGCCTGGCACATCTCTTCCGCCTGTTCTGGCGTCATGGCCGGCGGTTTTTCACACATCACATGACAGCCTGCCGCCAGCGCCAACATCACGTGTTCATGATGAAAACGATTGGGCGAGCAGATACTGACGATATCCGGGCGAACTTCACGCAGCATAGCCTCGGGATCGTCCCAGGCCTGGGCATTACCGTATTTCTCTGCCAGCGCCTGCGCCTGGGAAAGGCGGCTGTCTGCGACAGCCACCAGTTCCAGATCGTCACGGGTGCAGTAGTACGAGGCGTGAACTTTATCCGCTACCTGTCCGGCACCAATAATGGCGACGCGCAGCGGAGAAGTTTTCGTTGTACTCTTCACGTGTGACCTCTTAGCAGTTGCGCAGCCAGGCGAGAGACTGACGATACGCTTCGGCCGGATCTTCCGCCCGCACGCGTCCTTCATAGACCACGTAGCCCTGATACTTGTCGCTGCGCAGCTGATCGAAAAGCTGTTTGAAATTCAGCGTACCGGTACCCGGCTGGTAGCGATGGTTATCGGCGATATGCACATGACCCAGCAAATCGCGGTTATCGTGCAGCGCTTTTGCCATATCATCTTCTTCGATGTTCATATGGTAGAAATCGCCGATGATCTGTGTGTGTTTCAGATCGTTTTCCACGATATAGCGGCGGGCGTCGGCCAGGGTATTGATCATATGATCCTGGTAGCGGTTCAGCGGCTCCAGATAAACGGTAGTGCCGGTACGGGCCGCTACCTTATCCAGTACGCGCAGCGAATCGCTGACCATTTTGCGGTCGCCTTCGAGGCTACGCGGTGACACCATTGGCGGCAGACGGAAGGTAAACATCCCCCAGGCGGCTGGCACGATAATGCCTTTACCGCCGACGTCGCTCAGCGCTTCCAGAATGCGTTCGATCTGCTGTAAGCCGTTCAGACGACGCTCTTCAATGAAGTCGCCGATCCAGCCGTCGTAGCCGCCGCAGGCGGTGGTGACCGGCAGACCGGTTTCTTTGATCGCCGCTTTGACTTCTTCAATATTGTTGACCAGCAGCTTGCCGTCGATTTCAAAGCCGTCAAAACCCATTGCTTTGATGTAGCGGAATTTCTCCAGGATATTTTCCGGGAAGAACGCCTGATTCTGTGTTCCGATTTTCATTTGTTGTTGTCCTTAACCTTAAAACGTCACGCCCATTTTGATGCTCAGATCCGGATGCTGATCGACATACTTCATGTAGCTCTCAGCGCTGCTCGCGAAGGTCACGACCGGTTCAATCAGATCTTCGCAGTCAAGATAGCCGTTCATCAGCAGTTCCCAGCAGGTCTCTTCGATACGCTTACGGTTCCAGCGCGGGTAATCCGGGTTCGGTTCGCTGCAGGCGCGGGCGAAGACGATTTTCGCGTTGTTGAAGTGCGCTTCACGGCCAAGGTTAAAGCCTGCGCTAAACGGTTTGGCGAAGGCCACGTAAGAAATGGTGCCGCCGTAGGCCAGGCCGCGCAGCGCGGATTGCAGCGCATCCGGATAGCCGCTGGTTTCGATGATGACGTCAGCGCCCTGCTTGCCGGTGATTTTTTTGATTTCCATACCGACATCAGTACCGATAGGGCTCATGCAGTAGTCCGCGCCGTGACGACGGGCGATCTCGCAGCGATGTTCAATCGGATCGACGCCAATGACCACCGACGCGCCCGCTTTTTTCGCCAGCTGGACGGCAATTTGACCAATCGCGCCCAGACCGATAATGACCACAAAATCACCTACGCGGACGTTACCTTCACGCACGCCGCTCATCGCAAACTGCGCCGGGTCGTAGCACACCGCATTTTTCCAGGACGCGCCTTCCGGCATTTTGCGCAGTTTGTAATTGTTGACCGCGTTCACGATCACCGTCTCAGACAGCGGGCCATAGGCGCAGACACAATCACCAATGGCGTAATCTGTGACACCGTCACCTTTTTCGACAATCTTGCCGACAACCATGTTACCCAGCTGGAATTTACCGAACTCGATACCGCGTGCCGCCCCTTCCGGACGCGGCATAAACATCTGCCATTCCGCATTAAAGTCTTCATCAATAAACGGGCTGGCCGCGCGGAAGTCCACCACTTCGGTACCGTGTTTCGGCGCGCCGAACATCACGCGGATTTTCACTTCATTGGCCGCAACAGCGCGGTCTTCATACTCAACAAGGGCCGCTACGCGCGGTTCAGTCGCTACTAACTTCTTCATTACAATATCCTTATTAAACAGGCCGCCTTAGCCTTTAACGCCACCAGCGGTCAAACCACTCTTAATAAAACGTTCGGAAAGCGCGTACATAATGACTACCGGCAGTGCGGTGACCAGCGAGGCCGCCATCATGCGTCCCCAGATATAGTCCGGCGTGCTGAACAGCGTGTTCAGGCCGACCGGCAACGTAAAGTTGCTGGAACTGGAGAGGAAAATGGACGCGAAGAGATAGTCGTTCCACGCCACCATGAAGCAGTACACAAACACCGATACCAGACCAGAAATCGCCAGCGGTACGGTAATGCGGAAGATAATCTGCAAGCGGTTCAGGCCGTCCATCATCGCCGCTTCTTCGATCTCATCCGGGATGGTGTCGAAGTAGCTTTTCAGCATAAATACCGCCGTTGGCAGCGTCTGCGTCACCATGGTGATGATCAGTGCCATTTCGGTGTCATAAATCCCGAGCGCGGTGATGATTTTAAACAGCGGCACCACCAGCAGGATCCCGGAGAACATGTACACCGTATAAAAGCTGGCGTTGATGGTCATCCGCCCTTTGAAACGCAGACGGGATAACGCATAGGCCCCCAGCGTGCCAAGGAAAACGGCAATGACGGAGGACGCGACCGACACCACCATGCTGTTACGGAAATAATCCACAAACGGGAAAATCAACGGGTTAAAAATGTCGACATAGTGCTCCAGCGTCCAGTGCTGCGGTAACAGCGTCGGACTCAGGGAGATCGCCTCTTTTGCACCTTTAAACGAGGTCATCAGCATCACAAAAAACGGAAACAACGTGATAATGAGAAAGACTGTCAGCCCGATATAAAAGCCAATACGACTTAGCGTGCGTTTATTTGTTGCCATTGAGATTCACCCGCTTCCTGGTAAGCAATATGACCGCAAAGATGATGACGAACAGCACGACTGAGATCGCCGCTGCCTTGCCAAGATCGTTAAAGGCAAATGCCGTTTTGTAGAGATAAACACCGAGGATGTCGACTTTAGTTGTCAGCAGATACACATCGGCAAACATGTAGAACATCCAGATGGTACGCAACGTCACCACCGTCGCCAGTACTGGCATGATGGCCGGGAGGGTGACGATCATAAACCGCTGCCAGGCGCTCGCGCCGTCCATCTCCGCCGCTTCATACAGCGACTTGTCGATGGTCTGTAAAATCGCCAGAAAAGAGATAAAGGCGTACGGGAAATAACGCCAGATGGCGAACAGCACCACCAGCACAAAGCTACTGCCGGGGTTGTCAAACCACAGCGGTGCCTGATCGTAGAGATGCAGCAGATCGACGCCGAGGTAGTTCACAATGCCGTAGCCGTTGTTGAACATATATTTCCAGGCGAAAACCAGCGAAATTGACGGCGTCACATAAGATAAAATGACCAGCGAGCGCGCGGTTTTACGCAGGCGAAATTCGCGGTTAAAGAAAATTGCTACCCCCAGACCCAGCGCCGTACTGCCGACGACTACCAGCGCGGTGTACCAGACGGTCATCCACAGCGAATGCCAGAATCCCGGATCGCCGAGAATGCGGATGTAGTTATCCAGCCCAACAAAAGTGGAACTAATACGCGGGTTCAACGGCAAACGTAGAAAACTGATTTCTATATTGGATATCATCGGCCAGGCTACCAGGCCGCCCAGCAATAATAAGCTGGGGGCCAGCAGCAGCATGGCAAAAGGCATATCCGAACGGCCCGAAAACAACCTTTTCATACTACTTTCCATTTTCGTCATTAACGTTGTTTAACCAGGTCATCCAGCTTCGCCTGACTTTCCGTCAGGGTTTGCTGCAAATCTTTCTGCCCTACCGTCACGTTATGCACCAGAGAGCTGACGACACCAGACCCGGTAACATCGCCCATGCGGGTAAAGTTTTTGTCGCCCACCGCGCCAAAGACCTGCATATGCGGATACTGCGCGATCAGTTCATTTGGCAGTGAGCCGAAGGCTTTAATGACCTCGTTATCTTTCCATTGCGGCGTATTGACGATGGTTTTAGTGGCCGGGAATGCCGCGCCGGGAGACATCATGACCCAGTCGGCGGCGTTGTCCGCTTTCTCCATAAAGGCGACAAATTTCTCGGCGGCGGCGGTCTCGTCTTCGGTCTGACCGTTACTGATGGTCAGCGAGGTGATCGTGCCGTAAACAGCCGCCGATTTTTCGGTCGGCACCATGAAACCGAGGTTTGCAGGTTCGCCCTCTTTGAATATCGCCGGGATGATATAGGTGGAGTACATTGCCATCGGCGCGGAGCCGTTCATAAAGGCGTCTTTGATCTCCATGACGTCGTTTGAACCCGGCATGGTGGTTGCAGCCAGGTCACGATAAAACGCCAGTGACTGCGCCATTTCCGGGGTGTTAAGGGTGATGTTGCCGCTGGCGTCAAACACGTTGGCCTGATTAGACAGGGCAAACTGTGAGAATGCCTGTTCGGTCATCACGCCTTCGGCGGTAGGAAGCGCGATACCATATTTCTTCTGCGCCGGATCGCTAAGTTTTTGCGCGGCGCTCAGCAGTTCCTGCCAGTTATGCGGTTCAGCAATGCCCGCCTTTGCCAGCACGTCTTTGCGATACCAGACGCCCTGTAGCCAGGCGCTAATCGGCACGCCGGTCCACGCCGTACCATCTTCCGTGCGGACAATACGCAGAACGCCGTCATAGAACTGATCTTCGCCGACCGCCGCAATCGCCTCACCGATGGCCTTACGATCGATAAGCTGTTCTTTATCCATGACCTTGGCGTAATCATGACTGGTCTCTATGACTTCCGGCAGCGAGCCGGAACGCGCCAGGGTGATAATTTTAGTGTTATACGCGTCTTCTTCTACCGGAACCTGTTTAACGGTGATATCCGGATTCTCTTTCTCAAAGCGTTCAATCAGTTTGGTAATAACGGCCTGGCGCTCTTGCTCAACAGAAGAATGCATAAATTCAATGGCCACTTTATGCTTATTATTATCATCACAACCTGAAATGAGCGTACAGGAAACCAGCGCTGCTAACAGCGCTATTTTTGATTTATTCATAAGACGTTCCTTTATTGTTTTTTGATCCAGGTAACCTGCCACGGGCGCAACGTTACCGACGTATCCATAACGACATGTTTATTAATTAAATCAAAGCCACCCTGTACATTTGCATCGACATGCTGTTCTTTATCACTAATATTGAACAGAGCAGTGATTTCTTCGCCATTATTAGCAGTACGGGTAATAAGCAGTACGCTGGGATTGAGCGTCTGAATAGTAAACTGGCTATCCGGGTGAAATGCTTTATTCTGACGACGAAGCACAATCAGTTGTGAAAGGATATGGTAGGCCCTGCTACGCAGCGAGTCAGACGTAAACAATTGCTGTTCTATTTCAGTTGCATCATATTTCTGGCGATTAATCGCGCGATTATAGCCCAGTTTTTCTACGCCCGCATAATCGTTACGCGAACCCATGATACTTTGAATATATACTGCCGGTACACCCGGGAACGTCAGTAAAATAGCGTGCGCCAGCATAAAGCGGGCCAGACGCTCATCGTCGTTGTCATCCTGACGACTCAGCGCGTCCATATAGGTCACATTGATTTCGTAAGGGCTACGGCTGCCATCCGGGTTATTTTTCCAGTTGACCAGAGCACCTTGCTGCTGAAGTTTATCGACCAGTTGCAGAATGTCGTCTTCCGGCAAAATCCCGCGTAGCGGATTCAGCCCAACCCCATCGTGCGAGGCCAGGAAGTTGAACCAGGTCGTTTTATCGGAAGGCAGCGTCAGGCTTTGCGCCCAGCGACACAGCGCGGTAGCATCCTGACGGTGTACCGAGTGCAATACCAGCGGCGGCAAAGAGAACTGATAAACCATATGCGCTTCATCACTGCCATTGCCGAGATAAGAAATATTATCTTTATGCGGCACGTTGGTTTCAGTAATGATGACCGTTCCCGGCGCGACCGCATCGGCGATAGCGCGGAATAGTTTGATGAGCAGGTGCGTTTTTTCAAGATGAATGCAACTGGTGCCCGGCGTTTTCCACATAAAGCCGACCGCATCAAGACGGATATAGTCCGCGCCCTGCAACAAATAATGCAGCAGCACATCCACCATCGTCAGCAGCACTTCCGGGCAGGCATAGTTGAGATCGATCTGGTCTTCGCTGAAGGTGGTCCACAGGTGACGTACCGAGCCATCGCTCAGGGTAAAAGGCGTCAGCAGTGGCAGTGCGCGAGGACGCGTTACCGCGGATAAATCCGTCTCAGGATCCATCTCAATAAAGAAATTCTCGAAGCCAGGTTTTTGCTGTAAATAGTTATTAAACCATTCACTTTTTGCCGACATATGATTGCAGACAAAATCAAACATTAATTTTGTTTGTGTTTTTAATTCAGCGATATCATTCCAGTCCCCACTTTCCGGGGCAACTCGATGATAATCCATCACTGAAAAACCATCGTCTGATGACCACGGGCAAAAGGGTAATAGATGAACGTGCGAGAAAACGGACTTAAACCATTTCTGGTAAAATTGATTAAATACTGCCAACGGTTTTTGTTCAGCTTGATGAAACTGATCGGCATAGGTGATTAACACCACATCACTTTCATCCCATCCCTGCTTACGCTGTTGAGAAATTAATGATTTACTGCGGTCAATGGCGGTAAATAACGCCTCACGATGTGCCGCTGAAAATGCCTCGGCGTAAACATCGGTCAGCAACTGATTAATTTTTTCCTTCATTTCACTTTTCCATGGTATCGGTCCCACGAAAAAGAGACTACTACTGTGAAAATTAGCTGTCAATGCGCAGCATGAGTCATACGAGATGAAAGAAAGATTTTTAGCGGGGTAATTTTGTAATTTGTGAGCTGCCGCAAATTCAGAGAGGAATATGTGAAAGGCTTGTTACGGTGACCGGGAGGGTCACCGTGGGGTTTGACGCTTCGCGTAACGGCGAGAGACTTTTTTTGCGGCGTGATTGAGCAATGGCTCAAGCGCCAGTGCCAGCAGCATTTTTAACGGACGGCGGGCGACGGATTTAATCGCCCACCCTGCCACGCCTGCCGGACCGTAGCGCAGCGCGGTGAGCAGCACCAGCTTGCCGGCGATCTTTAGGCCGGGTTTAACGCGGGTGCCCGCTTTCTGCCACTTATTGTTCATGTCAGGCTCCTGTTTATTAAAGCTGACGGAATCGACTGCGCAGCGAGAAGGTATCAGAGGTCACATAGCGTTCCATTTCGCGCAAACGCTTTTCACCATCCGCCAGTTCACGGTCCACCACTGCCAGTAATTCGCTACTGGATGGGGTGCGCTCACCGTTAATCTCCCCTTCTGGCATCGGATCCAGCATGAAGGCCATGATGATATAGGCCACCACGACAAAGAAGAACAGGCCAAAAACCATCGCTAATACGGTGATTAGGCGGACCAGCTTTACCGGCACATCAAAGTAGTGCGCGATCCCGGCGCAGACGCCCTTCACCATGCCCTGCTGGGGAAGTCGCCACAGCTTTTTATTCAGATCGATGACGGCCATTAGCGATTCCTCCATTCAGGATGCTCTGCATCAAGAATAGCTTCCAGCGCCTGAATACGCTCCCGCATCCGTTGGGCTTCATCGTTAAGCTGGAGCAGTTGCTGTTGCTCATTCGCTGATAACGCACCGTTGCGCGAACGGTTGTTGTAATGCAGCCACAGCCAGACCGGCAGAATAAATAAAATGAACAGGGTTAACGGTATAGCAAGAAAAAGCGTGCTCATGTGTACTCCTTACAGATATTGAGCGGCGGTGCGTTCGGGCACCGCCAAATAATTATTGATTATCCTGCTTCATTCTGGCTTTCAGTGCCGCCAGTTGCTCGCTAATTTCATCGTCGGCCTGCAGATCGGCAAACTGCTGATCCAGCGTTCTCTGTTTGCCAAAGCCATGACTTTCCGCTTCGGCTTCCATATGGTCAATACGGCGTTCGAAAGATTCAAAACGGGCCATCGCTTCATCAATTTTACCGCTGTCCAGTTGACGGCGCACCTCACGTGATGAACTTGCTGCCTGGTGACGCAGCGTTAATGCCTGCTGGCGCGCACGGGTCTCGCTCAGTTTATTTTCCAGCTCGCCAATCTCTTTTTTCATGCGGGCCAGGGTTTCATCGACCAGCGTGCTCTCATCTTCCAGGGTGGCAATCAGATCGGTCAGCTTTTGCTTCTCAATCAGCGCAGCGCGAGCCAGATCGTCTTTATCTTTACGCAGCGCCAGTTCCGCTTTTTCCTGCCATTCTGCCTGCTGGGCCGTTGCTTGTTCAATGCGGCGGGTGAGCTGCTTTTTCTCAGCCAAAGAGCGGGCAGAGGTGGAGCGGACTTCAACCAGCGTGTCTTCCATTTCCTGAATCATCAGGCGCACCAGTTTCTGCGGATCTTCCGCCTTTTCCAGCAGCGAGTTGATGTTGGCGTTCACGATGTCGGCGAAACGAGAAAAAATACCCATAATTGGATCCTCACAATAATGTTCATTATATCGGGCGGCGCCCTGCTGAATAGCTATCTGCAATCGGCGTGCCATGTTTTTATGTTATTGTTTTATCAGCGCTTGATTGATTTATCACCGATACAGAGATACAGTTAACTGGTGAATCACACTAACTTATGGTGAATTTCATCATGGCTGAATATAAAGACAACCTGCTGGGCGAAGCGAACAGCTTTATTGAGGTGCTGGAACAGGTCTCGCGGCTGGCAACGCTGACGAAACCGGTGCTGATTATCGGCGAACGTGGTACGGGGAAAGAACTGATCGCCAGTCGTCTGCACTTTCTCTCGTCTCGCTGGCAGGGACCTTTCGTCTCGCTCAATTGCGCGGCGCTTAATGAAAATCTGCTCGACTCCGAGCTTTTTGGCCATGAAGCTGGCGCGTTTACCGGGGCGCAGAAACGCCATCCGGGGCGTTTTGAACGCGCCGATGGTGGCACCCTTTTCCTTGATGAGCTGGCGACCGCACCAATGCTGGTGCAGGAGAAGCTGCTGCGCGTCATTGAGTATGGCGAGCTGGAGCGCGTGGGCGGCAGTCAACCACTCCAGGTGAATGTCCGGCTGGTCTGCGCGACGAATGCGGATCTGCCCGCCATGGTTAGCGAAGGCACGTTCCGCGCCGACCTGCTGGACCGGCTGGCTTTTGATGTGGTGCAGCTTCCGCCACTACGCGAGCGGCAAAGCGATATCATGCTGATGGCCGATCATTTCGCGATCCAGATGTGTCGCGAAATCGGCCTACCGCTGTTTCCGGGCTTTACCGAACGCGCCAGCCAGACGCTACAGGACTATCGCTGGCCGGGGAATATTCGTGAGCTGAAAAACGTGGTGGAGCGCTCAGTATACCGTCACGGCACCAGCGACGAACCGTTAGATGAGATTATTATCGATCCCTTTGCCCGTGCCCTGCCGCCGCCATCTTCTTCGCAAAGCCAGGCAGATGCCCTTCCCGACCTGCCGCTGGATTTACGTCAGTATCAACAGCAACAAGAACGGGCGTTACTGGAAAAAAGCCTGCAACAGGGACGGTTCAATCAAAAACGCGCGGCCGAACTGCTGGGGCTGACCTATCACCAGCTACGGGCATTGCTCAAAAAACATCAAATTTAGCCCCATAAAAGGCAAAACTGGCGAGATTTACAGCGTTTGTCCGCAGACATTTTTACGCAGCCGACATAAGTGCGATACACTTTGCAGATCGAATCTGAAAACCCTGAAAATTATGCGCCTGGTTTTGTCATCTTTGGTCGCTGCAGTCGGCCTGTTTTACGGCCTGGCTCATGCCGCCCCTGTGCCACCGGCTTCGCCTGTTTCCGATATCCGTGATAGCGGTTTTGTCTATTGCGTCAATGGACAGGTGAGCACCTTTAACCCGCAAAAAGCGGGCAGCGGCCTGATTGTCGATACGCTGGCCGATCAGCTGTACGATCGCCTGCTGGAGGTCGATCCCTATACCTATCGTCTGGTGCCTGAACTGGCTGAACGCTGGGAAGTGCTGGATAACGGCGCAACCTACCGCTTTTATCTGCGCAGCGGCGTCGCTTTTCAGAGTACCGCGTGGTTTAAACCGACCCGCCCGTTAAACGCCGACGATGTGGTATTTACCTTCCAGCGTATCTTTAACCGCCATCATCCGTGGCACAACGTTAACGGCAGCAGCTTCCCCTATTTCGACAGCCTTCAGTTTGCCGATACGGTGGAAAGCGTGCGCAAGCTGGATAATCGCACCGTCGAGTTTCGTCTGACCCGGCCAGACGCCTCGTTTCTCTGGCATCTGGCAACCCATTACGCCTCGATCATGTCGGCGGAATATGCCGCCGCGTTAACCAAAACCGATCGTCAGGAACAGTTGGATCGCCAGCCGGTTGGTACGGGGCCTTATCAGCTCAGCGAATATCGCTCCGGGCAATATATCCGCTTGCAGCGCCATCCCCATTTCTGGCGCGGTCAACCGCTCATGCCGCAGGTGGTGGTCGATCTTGGTTCCGGCGGCACGGGCCGTCTCTCGCGGCTGTTAACCGGCGAATGTGATGTGCTGGCCTGGCCCGCCGCCAGCCAGCTGTCTATTTTGCGCGACGATCCGCGCCTGCGGCTGACGCTGCGACCGGGGATGAACATCGCCTACCTGGCTTTTAATACCAATAAAGCCCCGCTGAATAATCCGGCGGTCCGGCATGCGCTGGCGCTGGCCATTAATAACGAACGATTGATGCAGTCGATTTATTACGGTACGGCGGAAACCGCGGCGTCCATTCTGCCGCGCGCCTCGTGGGCTTATGACAACGAAGCGAAAATCACGGAATACAATCCTGGCAAAGCCCGTGCGCAGCTTAAAGCGCTGGGCATTGAAAACCTGTCGCTTCAGCTTTGGGTGCCCACCTCATCTCAGGCCTGGAACCCCAGCCCGTTGAAAATGGCAGAACTCATCCAGGCAGACATGGCGCATATCGGCGTAAAGGTCAATATTATGCCGGTTGAGGGGCGTTTCCAGGAGGCGCGGTTGATGGACATGAACCACGATCTGACGCTGGCAGGCTGGGCGACCGACAGTAACGATCCGGACAGTTTTTTCCGTCCGCTGCTGAGCTGTGCCGCCATCAGTTCTCAAACCAACTATGCCCACTGGTGCAATCGTCAGTTCGACAACGTGCTGCTTAAAGCACTGTCTTCGCAGCAGCTTGCGTCACGCATTGATGCCTATGATGAAGCGCAGCGTATCCTCGCCAGTGAACTCCCGGTGCTGCCGCTGGCTTCATCACTGCGCTTGCAGGCCTATCGCTATGATATGAAAGGGTTAGTGCTCAGCCCATTTGGCAACGCCTCTTTTGCGGGCGTCTCGCGCGAGAAAGAAGAGGAGCAGAAACCATGATTATTTTTACATTGCGCCGACTGCTACTGTTACTGGTTACGCTGTTTTTGTTGACGTTTATCGGCTTCAGTCTGAGCTACTTTACCCCGCACGCGCCGCTGCAGGGCGCGTCGTTGTGGAACGCCTGGGTTTTCTGGTTTAACGGTGTTTTGCACTGGGATTTCGGCGTCTCCAGTATTAATGGTCAGTTAATCTCTGAGCAGTTGAAAGAGGTGTTTCCGGCCACTATGGAGCTGTGTATTCTCGCCTTCACGTTTGCGCTGCTGATCGGCATTCCGGTGGGAATGCTGGCCGGGATCACCCGCAACAAATGGCAGGACAATGTTGTTAGCGCGCTGGCGCTAATTGGCTTTTCTATTCCGGTGTTCTGGCTGGCGCTGCTACTGACGCTGTTTTTCTCGCTGACCCTTGGCTGGCTGCCGGTCTCAGGGCGCTTTGATCTGCTCTATGAAGTGAAAAATGTCACCGGTTTCGCCATTATTGATGCGTGGCTTTCCGATTCTCCGTGGCGACATGAAATGGTGATTAGCGCCCTGCGCCATATGGTGTTGCCGGTGCTGACGCTGGCGGTCGCGCCAACCACGGAAGTCATTCGATTGATGCGCATCAGCACCATTGAGGTTTTTGATCAGAACTACATTAAAGCGGCGGCCACGCGTGGCGTATCGCGGCGAACTATCCTCTGGCGTCATGTGCTGCATAACGCGCTGCCGCCGGTGATCCCGCGCCTCGGGCTGCAATTCTCTACCATGCTGACGCTGGCGATGATCACCGAAGTGGTATTTAGCTGGCCGGGACTGGGCCGCTGGCTGGTTAACGCTATTCGGCAGCAGGATTATGCGGCGATCTCAGCGGGTGTGATGGTGATTGGCGCACTGGTCATCATTGTTAACATGATTTCTGATATTTTGGGTGCTATGGCTAACCCTCTGAAACATAAGGAATGGTATGCCTTACGATAGCGTCTACAGCGAAAAACGCTCGCCGGGCACGCTGCGCAACGCGTGGCGCAAATTTTACGGCGACACCACCGCCATGATCGGCCTTTACGGCTGCGGTGCGCTGCTGTTGCTGTGTTTATTCGGCGGCTGGTTCGCGCCCTACGGGATTAATCAGCAGTTTTTGGGTTATCAACTGCTGCCGCCGTCCTGGTCGCGCTATGGTGAAGTGTCTTTCTTTCTTGGCACCGATGACTTAGGGCGTGATGTACTGAGCCGTCTGCTCAGCGGCGCAACGCCTACCGTTGGTGGCGCGTTCCTCGTGACGCTGGCGGCGACGCTGTGCGGGCTGGTGCTCGGTGTTGTGGCGGGTTCCACCCACGGCCTGCGCTCTGCTACGTTAAATCATATTCTTGATACGTTGCTGTCTATCCCTTCGCTGCTACTGGCCATTATCGTGGTGGCGTTTGCTGGCCCGCATCTCTCTCATGCGATGTTCGCCGTCTGGCTGGCCCTGTTGCCGCGAATGGTGCGCTCGGTCTACAGCATGGTGCACGATGAGCTGGAAAAAGAGTACGTGGTGGCCGCCCGCCTGGACGGGGCGACGACGCTGAATATTTTGTGGTTTGCGGTGTTACCTAACATCACCGCCGGGATGGTCACGGAGATCACCCGCGCCCTGTCTATGGCAATCCTCGATATTGCCGCGCTCGGCTTTCTTGACCTCGGCGCGCAGCTTCCCTCCCCGGAATGGGGCGCAATGCTGGGCGATGCGTTAGAGTTGATTTACGTTGCGCCGTGGACGGTCATGCTACCGGGGGCGGCGATTATGGTCAGCGTGCTGCTAATCAACCTGCTGGGCGACGGCCTGCGCCGGGCGATCAACGCGGGGGTGGAATAATGCCGTTACTGGATATCCGCAATCTGACCATTGAGTTCAAAACCAGCGAAGGCTGGGTTAAGGCGGTCGATCGCGTCAGCATGACCCTTGCCGAGGGGGAAATCCGCGGGCTGGTAGGCGAATCCGGCTCCGGCAAAAGTCTGATTGCCAAAGCCATTTGCGGCGTCGCCAAAGATAACTGGCGGATCACCGCCGACCGTATGCGTTTTGATGATATCGACCTGCTACGCCTTTCCGTGCGCGAAAGGCGCAAGCTGGTGGGCCATAATGTGTCGATGATTTTTCAGGAGCCGCAATCCTGTCTTGATCCCTCTGAGCGCATCGGCACTCAGCTCATGCAGAATATCCCCCGCTGGACTTTTAAAGGCCGCTGGTGGCAACGTTTTGGCTGGCGCAAGCAACGCGCCATTGAGTTGCTTCATCGGGTAGGGATTAAAGATCATAAAGATGTTCTGCGCAGTTTTCCGTATCAGCTTACCGATGGTGAATGTCAGAAGGTAATGATTGCCATCGCGCTGGCGAATCAGCCGCGCCTGCTGATTGCCGATGAACCCACCAATGCGATGGAACCGACTACCCAGGCGCAAATTTTCCGCCTGTTGAGCCGGTTGAATCAAAATAACAACACTACCATTCTGTTAATCAGCCACGACCTGCAAATGCTGAGTAAATGGGCTGACAGAATTAACGTGATGTACTGCGGGCAGACGGTAGAAACCGCCCCCAGTGAAGAGTTGATCGCTACGCCGCATCATCCCTACACCCAGGCGCTGATCCGCGCGATCCCGGATTTTGGCAGCGCGATGCCGCATAAAAGCCGCCTGAACACCATGCCCGGTGCGATCCCGCTGCTGGAGCATTTGCCCATTGGCTGTCGTCTGGGGCCACGTTGCCCTTATGCGCAGCGTAAGTGTATTGAAACGCCTCGTCTGACAGGGGCTAAAAACCATCTGTACGCCTGTCATTTCCCGCTGAATATGGAGAAAGAGTGAGATGGTTGAAACCCTGCTGGAAGTTCGTAACCTGAGTAAAACGTTCCGCTACCGCACCGGGTGGTTTCACCGTCAGACGGTAGACGCGGTTAAGCCGCTCAGTTTCACCCTGCGTGAAAAGCAGACGCTGGCAATTATTGGCGAAAACGGTTCTGGTAAATCGACACTGGCGAAAATGCTGGCCGGCATGATTGAACCGACCACCGGTGAACTGTTGATTGATGATTATCCGCTGCACTATGGCGATTACTCTTTTCGCAGTCAGCGTATCCGGATGATTTTTCAGGACCCGTCTACCTCGCTTAATCCGCGCCAGCGTATCTCGCAGATTCTTGATTTTCCGCTGCGCCTGAACACCGATTTGCAACCGGAAGAACGGCGCAAGCGCATCATCGAAACCATGCGCATGGTGGGTTTGCTTCCCGATCACGTTAGCTACTACCCGCATATGCTGGCACCGGGGCAAAAACAGCGTCTGGGACTTGCGCGGGCGCTGATCCTGCGCCCACAGGTGATCATCGCCGATGAAGCGCTGGCCTCGCTGGATATGTCAATGCGCTCGCAGTTGATTAACCTGATGCTGGAATTGCAGGAGAAACAGGGGATTGCTTATATCTACGTTACCCAGCATTTAGGGATGATGAAGCATATCAGCGATCAGGTGCTGGTGATGCACCAGGGGGAAGTGGTGGAGCGCGGCAGCACCGCCGATGTTCTCGCCGCTCCGCTGCATGATTTAACCAAACGGCTTATCGCCGGGCATTTTGGCGAAGCATTAACCGCCGACGCGTGGCGCAAAGATAAGTGATGATTACGCGTGGCCAGAGGGGGCGTTAAGAACGGCGTTGGCTAAGGTGCGCGTAATGCCGGGAGGCGGCTTCGCCTTGCCCGGCCTACGATAACCTCGGCGCTGGATCCACAGCACATCGTAGGCCCGGTAAGCGCAGCGCCACCGGGCAGGTTAACGTGGGGCGATAAGCTCAACGCGTTAAACCCTGGATCCACATTTTACGGCTTTTGTTCACGCAACCGGAGCGATTTGTATTGCGGCGGTAGACAGCGCGCCGGCACAGATCAGCAGCCCCACGGCACCGTCGGCAAGGCGTTGCGCCGAGCCATCCTCGGCACGCAGGGTTATACCGTCCACCGTGGCGGTAATGGTATGTCCCTCAATGACCACGTCGAAGGTAATATCCCGCTCATAGACGTCTTTCAGCCCCTGCTCCGCCAGCACCGTCACGCTGTCGTCGCGGACGCGTATAAGCTGGATTTTCTCCTCCCGCGTTATGCGTAGCGCATAATAGCGTCGCATTCCCTGAATGCGGAACGCCAGTCCGCCATAGTCGCCAAGATGCAGCGTGATCTGGCTTTGCACCTGGTAATCACTCCACTGCCGGGTACCGTGACTGACGATCCCTTCACCGCGCTCTTTTGAAATGCGGAAACGGGACGGATAATGTCGGGAGATCAAATCCACGCCGTTCACCCACGACCGCCACCAGAAATCACTCTCACCTTCGGGTTTGGTCAGCGTCAGCGTTGGTGCACCGTCCCAGCGCAGGAAGTCGACCAGCACCCGACCGCTTACGCTCCCGTCAACGGCGGCAAGCGAAACGCCCACTTCGCCGATCGGCTGGCCATGATTATCAGGAATAATCATACTCAGCGTAACGTCACTGCCGGGCTGTAACCTCTGCGCTTCTCCGTAGCAGGTTTGTAGCTGGCTGTTTTCGTCATAAATCCGATAGCACAGGCGCACGGCGACAGGCCCGGTATTTTCCTCCGGCATGAGTACGCGGGCCTGCAAACGCTGCCCCGAATAAATAAGCGGCGTAGCCATCAACTCGTAAGAGTGCATTTCAACGATTTCCGGCGGAGCGAAGGTTTGCGTGGTCACGCAGCTTTGCCGATCCGTAACCAGATTCGCATAGCGCAGACTTAAATAATGTTTCCCGGCGTATTGCTCATTACCGATCCCGACAGAGGATCTGCTCTCTTCCGCCAGCCAGCGGAAACCCTGCACGCTGCCGGGAAGTGAGAAATGGTACTGCGCGCCCTCTTTCGGCGCTGCAGGCGGTTCCTGTCCGGCGATTTTATGCCCGAGAGCAACAAGATAATCCGTCACCCGCACGGCGTTATTGATGGAGAATCCGCCATCGGCGGAGGAGATAAGCATCCGGTCCGCCAGCGGCCCGCGCCAGTCCGGCCCGGTGTCGATGCCCTCTAATCCCAGCATTATGCCCGACAGGCAGCCGACGTTACCCGCGTTGCAATCCGTGTCCCAGCCGGAGGTGTTGATAATCATCTGCGCCTGCTGAAAATCATGCGGTGCGTAGAGTATCGCCATAATCATAATGGCGTGATTAGGGATCACATGGCAGTTGCTGGGGTATTTTTGATAGCCGTACTGCTCTTCAATACGCTGGCGGGTACGGTGCCAGTCGTTATCTTCTTTGCGCCAGCGGCAGACATCGGCAATCACCCGGGCAATGTCGCAATCCGCAGGAATAACCGACAGCCCGGTAGCGATAAGCTGCTCAATATCCTGACAAATAAACGCCTGCGCTTCCATCGCGGCCCACAGCATCGCGGCATACACGGACTCGCCATCGTGGCTGACGCTGGCAGCCTTCTGTGCCAGCGAGGCGGCCAGAAACGGTTGTCCCGGCGCGACCAGCGCCCAGCCGTCGATGAAAATTTGCGCACCGATTTGCTCGGCGATGGTTTTACCGTTGGTGGCGATCGCGCCGCTCAGCGGCGCGGGAATACCATTTTTGAGGTTCAGCCAGGCGGTATGCTCCGTGGAATTACCATGCCCGCCCCACCAGAGAATAGTGCGTTTATCAATAATGTAATTCAGCCAGCACTGGCCCAATTGCTCTGCGGTGAGGTCTGGCGGTAAGGCGTAGTCTTCCAGCGCGCGAATAAAGGTAAAAGTACCGGCCACGTCATCGTCAGTCACCACCAGCGGACGGTTAAACTGGTCATGGACATAATAATTAATCGGCCCCAGCTCCTGCATAATTCGCTGGTAGGTCCAGCCTTCGAAGGGACGTCCCAGATAAACGCCGATTAACTTCCCCAATACGCCGGCATAGACGCGCTGATAATAATCTGATGGTAATGGCATATCCCTGTCTCGTTGTGTTGTCCATTTCAGGCGTGCAATAGTACTGAGCGGACAGGGACTAAAAGTAGAGACAGATCACATTACGCTATCAATCAAATGTCCGGATCTGTTAGCTTGAGCGCCATTCTTTTTTCTCGGGATAACCCGACGGGGACAAAAAATAAGTGACACTGTCACTGCTCTATCCACTGCCTCGCCTATAGCCTCCTCTGATGGAGTAGCTTATAATGGCCGTTTGTGGTTTCGTACCGCTTATTTAAGCACCAAACCGCCTGACCTCAGGCAAAGTAAGCACCAATCAAATAAGGACTTAAGCTATGGGTTTTCTTACCGGTAAGCGCATTCTGATCACTGGCGTCGCCAGTAAACTTTCCATTGCCTACGGTATTGCACAGGCTATGCATCGCGAAGGGGCTGAACTGGCGTTCACCTACCAGAACGATAAACTGAAAGGCCGCGTGGAAGGTTTTGCCGCTGAGCTTGGCTCCAGCATTGTGCTGCCGTGTGACGTAGCTGAAGATGAGAGCATCAACGCGCTGTTCAGCGAGCTGGCAAAAAGCTGGCCGAAATTCGACGGTTTTGTTCACTCCATCGGTTTTGCGCCGGGCGACCAGCTGGACGGCGACTATGTGAATGCCGTGACCCGTGAAGGCTTCAAAATTGCCCACGACATCAGCGCCTACAGCTTTGTGGCGCTGGCGAAAGCCTGCCGCGAAATGCTGAACCCGGATTCCGCCCTGCTGACGCTTTCCTACCTCGGTGCCGAGCGTGCAATCCCTAACTATAACGTAATGGGTCTGGCAAAAGCGTCTCTGGAAGCCAACGTGCGCTATATGGCGAACGCGATGGGTCCGGAAGGTGTACGTGTTAACGCCATCTCTGCCGGTCCAATCCGTACCCTGGCAGCGTCCGGTATCAAAGATTTCCGTAAGATGCTGGCACACTGTGAAGCGGTTACGCCGATTCGCCGTACTGTGACCATTGAGGACGTAGGTAACTCCGCCGCGTTCCTGTGCTCTAACCTCTCTGCCGGTATCTCCGGTGAAGTGGTTCACGTTGACGGTGGCTTCAGCATCGCCGCCATGAACGAACTGGAACTCAAATAAGTTCTTTGCCCTCTTCGCCCCGCGCGGAGAGGGCTTTCTCCTGCTATATTCCGATCCGCTATTAAATATCACCCTTCAGTCTTTTATCCCCTCACGCGCTTAAGCCAGGATATCCAGGTTAAAACGATCCGCTGCATAGCGTCTGCATTCGCGCGGGTCGCCACCTTCAGATCAAGGAAAGCCCATGGAGCAACGCCGCGTTTCCGGTAAAAGCCACTGGTATCATGAGACTCAGTCCAGTACCTGTCCGGCAGACGTTCTGCCGCTAGTCCCTGAAGCCGCTCACGTTGAGGACCGCTTCCTGCTTGAACTTACGCTGCCCGCGTCGCTTCTTGCCGCCTGTGAAACCTGGATCGCCCCGGCCAGAGAGCTGACAACGTTACTTTTCCCGGATACCGTGGCGGTCACGCGTTTGCAAACGTTCAGCGCTTACGATCGTCTGAGCACCGCCTTAACCGTCGCGCAGGTATATGGCGTACAGCGGTTGTGCAATCACTATGCCGCGCGACTGGCCCCTTTGCCCGGACCTGACTCTTCCCGTGAAAGTAATCACCGCCTGGCGCAGATCACCCAGTATGCTCGTCAACTTGCCAGCTCGCCGTCAGTGATCACCCCGCAGGCCAGAGCGCAGCTCGAAGATGTCGGACTGACCACTCATGATATCGTGCTGATCAATCAAATCAGCGGATTTATCGGTTTTCAGGCGCGCGTGCTCTCTACCTTCCAGGCGCTGCTCGGCCACCCGGTGCGCTGGATCCCCGGCATGCCGGTGCAGGAAGATGCGCTGGCGACGCGTTTTACTAATCCGGATGCGCAGTGGTTCCCCGCCATTGGCGGTATTGAAGCCCACCACGCCAGCGCAGAACAGGCTGCGACGCTGAGCAAATGGCAGGCCCTGCCGCCGCTGGAGGGTCTGGTTCCCCTGCTGGTATATGATTGTCGCACGCTCGATGCGACGGCGAGGCTTATCAAGGCCCTGCCAGAGGGTCCTTTTACCGGGCTGGCCGCGCTGATTACAGCCCGCATCAATGGCAGCGTAAGTTGTTTTAACACCTGGCGCGTCACCGTCGACGGCGCGGCAGAATACGCTTTCGACGGGGAGAAAGCGTCAGGATCCTGGAGTCAAAACCGCCCTATTGAACAGGCTATCATTCAGGCGGTTCAGCTACTAACCCGCGCGCCAGATCGCTTTAGCGCCGCCCAATTCACGCCGCTTATCGAACATGGCCTCTCCGTCGAGCAGGCGGTTAACCTGCTTGCATGGAGCGGTTTGTGCGGCTGGCTGAATCGGCTAAGGATCGCGCTGGGCGAAACCGCTTAACCCGACATTGTCCAGGGAAAAGGGGCAAACAGCGCTTGCTGGAAAGGTAAGATTCGCGTAAAACTGTCAGCCGCTCTTAGGCCACGAAAATACATCACTATGCTTCAGGATAACCCGCTGCTCGCGCAGCTTAAACAGCAACTACATTCCCAGACCCCGCGTGCTGAAGGGGTCGTTAAAGCCACGGAAAAGGGCTTTGGCTTCCTCGAAGTCGATGCGCAAAAAAGCTACTTTATTCCACCGCCGCAGATGAAAAAAGTGATGCACGGCGACCGTATTATTGCCGTTATTCATAGCGAGAAAGATCGTGAAAGCGCGGAGCCGGAAGAGCTTGTGGAACCTTTTCTTACCCGCTTCGTCGGCAAGGTTCAGAAGAAAGATGACCGTCTTTCTATCGTACCCGATCATCCTTTGCTGAAAGACGCGGTTCCGTGTCGCGCCGAACGCGGCGTGGCGCACGATTTTCAGAATGGCGACTGGGCTGTGGCCGAGATGCGCCGCCATCCGCTTAAGGGCGACCGCAGTTTCTATGCCGAACTGACGCAATTTATTACTTTTGGCGACGATCATTTCGTTCCGTGGTGGGTCACCCTGGCACGGCATAATCTGGAAAAAGACGCGCCGGAAGGGAATGCGACTGAAATAATGGACGAGGCCCTTGAGCGCCAGGATTTAACCGCGCTGGACTTCGTGACTATTGACAGTGCCAGCACCGAAGATATGGACGATGCGCTGTACGCTGAAGCGCTGGCTGACGGCAAGCTGCAATTAACCGTCGCGATTGCCGATCCGACGGCATGGATCGCTGAAGGCAGTAAACTGGATGAAGCCGCTAAAGTGCGCGCTTTTACCAACTATCTGCCGGGCTTTAATATCCCGATGCTGCCGCGTGAACTGTCGGACAATCTTTGCTCCCTGCGTCCACAGGAAGTTCGTCCGGTGCTGGCCTGCCGGATGATCGTTGATGCAGAAGGCGCGATTGAAGACGAGATCGAATTCTTCGCTGCAACTATTGAATCCAAAGCAAAGCTGGCCTATGACAACGTCTCCGACTGGCTGGAGAATAACGGTAGCTGGCAGCCGCCGAGTGAACGTATTGCCGGGCAGATTACGCTGTTAAACCAGATTTGCCTGAAACGCGGCGAATGGCGTCATAACCATGCGCTCGTGTTTAAAGATCGTCCGGATTATCGCTTTGTGCTGGGCGAGAAAGGTGAAGTGCTGGATATCGTGGCCGAGCCTCGCCGTATTGCCAACCGCATTGTTGAAGAGTCGATGATTGCCGCTAACATCTGCGCCGCTCGCGTGCTGCGTGATAAGCTCGGCTTTGGCATCTACAACGTCCATACCGGTTTCGATCCGGCTAATAGCGAGCAGCTTGCTGCCCTGCTAAAAACGCACGGGATGCATGTGGATACCGAAGAAGTCCTGACCCTGGAAGGTTTCTGCAAGCTACGTCGCGAGCTGGATGCCCAGCCGACCAGCTTCCTCGACAGTCGTATTCGTCGCTTCCAGTCCTACGCGGAAATCAGCGTCGAACCGGGTCCCCACTTTGGTCTCGGTCTTGATGCCTACGCCACCTGGACCTCACCGATCCGTAAGTATGGCGATATGATCAACCATCGTTTGCTGAAAGCCGTGATCAAAGGGGCGTCTGTTGAACGGCCGCAAGCGGATGTTACCGTGCAGATGGCGGAACGTCGTCGCCTGAACCGGATGGCTGAACGCGATGTCGGCGACTGGCTGTATGCCCGCTTCCTGAAAGATAATGCCGGAACGGACACCCGCTTTGCCGCAGAGATTATTGATATCAGCCGTGGCGGGATGCGCGTGCGTCTGGTGGATAACGGCGCGGTTGCCTTTATCCCGGCACCCTTCCTGCATGCCGTGCGCGACGAACTGGTTTGCAGCCAGGAAAACGGCACTGTGCAAATCAAAGGTGAAGTGGTCTTCAAAGTCACCGAGGTGATTGACGTGACCATCGCTGAAGTTCGTCTGGAAACCCGCAGCGTTATCGCGCGTCCAGCCGCCTGATTACTGTTAACGTCATGAAACGGCTTTCCGTGAAAACGGGAAGCCGTTTTTATATTCACCGCACTAATGCGATATCCCTACCATTTCTTTAAAATTTTCCGCCAAAAACAATAAAAGCGTTCACACTGAAAGAGTCGACACACACCGTGCCGGGCATAAATACGCTTATTTAAAACATATTTATTGTGCGGAGAGGATATGAAAAACGAGCCTGAGCATAATCTTCTGTCCCGTTTAACAGGGAGTCCCAGCCCGCACTGGCGGTTTAAAGCGCACAGTAATACTCTACATCTGACGGCCCATGAAAGCGCATCTCTCACTCAGGTTATTACCCTTTCCGCAGAGCAGGCCGCACGGATACGTGAGCTGAGTGTTATTACCTCCAGCCTTAAGATCACGCTCACTATTTATAATTGTGAGATCCCCATTCATCTGGTTGGGCGAAAAGTCAGCGCTGACGAATGGGCAGGCACGTCCTCAGCGTGGAATGACACCTCCTCCGTCGCGCGCGATCTGGCACAGAGTCTTTCCTTTGCTGAACAGGTGGTTTCTGAAGCGAACTCGGTTATTGTTATTCTTGACCGCCACGGAAATATTCAGCGTTTCAATCGCCTTAGCGAAGAATATGCCGGTAAGAAAGAACATGAAGTCATAGGACAAAGCATTTTTAATCTTTTTATGACGCCGGGCGAGGCGAATGCGTCCAGGGAGTATATTAATGACTTTTTTAATAACGGCAGTTCCTATGAGGTAGAGCGCTGGATCAACACCCGCAAAGGGCAACGTCTTTTTCTGTTCCGTAATAAGTTTGTCCACAGCGGTAGCGGTAAAAATGAAATTTTCCTTATCTGTTCTGGCACCGATATTACTGAAGAGCGGCGTGCTCAGGAACATTTGCGGGTACTGGCGAATACCGACAGCGTGACCGGATTACCGAATCGCAACGCCATTCAGGCGCTGATTGGCGACGCCATCGAACTGCGTGGTGATACGCAGGTGGGTATTGTTTATCTGGATCTCGATAACTTCAAAAAAATAAACGATGCCTATGGACATATGTTTGGCGACCGCCTGCTCCAGGCCGTATCGCTGGCTATTTTAAGCTGCCTGGAAGAAGGTCAGTTGCTGGCGCGACTGGGTGGCGATGAATTTATCGTGCTGGCGACCAATACGTCACAGGGCGCACTGGAAGCCATGTCATCGCGTATTCTGCAACAGCTTCAGCAGCCCTTCCGTATCGGCCTGATAGAAGTTTATACCCGTTGTTCACTTGGCATTGCAATTGCGCCGCAGCACGGAGAGGATCGCGAGAGTGTTATTCGCAATGCGGATACCGCCATGTATACCGCGAAAGAGAATGGCCGGGGCAAATTCTGCGTGTTCGCCCCGGAAATGAATCAGCGGGTGTTCGAATATTTGTGGCTGGATACTAACCTGCGCAAGGCGCTGGAGAACTTACAGCTGCATATTCATTATCAGCCCAAAATTGACTGGGATGGTGAGGTGCATAGTCTGGAAGCGCTGGTCCGCTGGCAGTCGCCTGAGCGTGGATTGATCCCGCCGCAGGAGTTTATTGCCTATGCCGAAGAGTCTGGTCTTATTGTGCCCCTCGGACGCTGGGTGATGCTGGAAGTGGTGCGCCAGGTCGCGGCCTGGCGTGATAAGGGCATTCATCTGCGCGTGGCGGTCAACGTTTCGGCTCGCCAGCTGGCGGATCAGTCGATTTTTAGCGATCTGATTCAGGCACTAAAAGAATTTCATTTTGACGATTGCCCGATTGATGTCGAACTGACCGAAAGCTGCCTGATTGAAAACGCCGAGCAGGCGCATTCAGTCATTCAGCAATTCAGCCAGTTAGGCGCGCAAATCCATCTTGATGATTTTGGGACAGGGTATTCGTCTCTTTCAAAGCTGGCGCATTTTCCCATCAATGCCATCAAGCTGGATCAAAGTTTTGTTCGCGATGTTCACCAACAGGCGGTATCGCAATCGCTGGTCAGGGCCATTATTGCCTTCGCCCAGGCGCTCCAGCTTCGGGTTATTGCTGAAGGCGTGGAAACAAAAAAGGAGGATATCTTCCTCACCCGAAATGGCGTAAACGAAAGACAGGGATTCTTATTTGCCAAACCAATGCCAGCAGAGGCGTTTGAAAAATGGTATCGGGAGTATCAAACAAGAGTTATTCATTCATAGAAGATTTTTTTACTTTTCTTTTATCATCAATTTTTGCATCATTGAATTTATTCGCTTTTTGATAAAGGTTTCGACATGGCCGATCTTAATCCGCACAATGTGGCACAACGTATTGATACCGTGCTTGATATCCTGGTTGCTGGCGATTACCACTCTGCTATCCATAACTTAGAAATACTTAAAGCTGAGCTTCTGGAACAGTCAAATCGCGAACGGCCTGATGAACAAGGCGCACCAAAATCACCCTGGGAAATTTAGCATCAGGCTAATCATGCTGGTTACATAACAAGGGACGTGACGTTACGACTATGAATTCCCGACAACACAATATTATTCAAATGGTGACCGATAAGGGGCGAATGAGCGTTTCTGAACTCGCAAAAACCCTTAACGTCTCGGAAGTGACTATTCGTCATGATCTGACATTACTCGAAAAGCAGAGTTATTTGCGCCGACAACATGGTGCCGCCGTACCGCTTGATAATGATAATGTCGAAACACGGATGCTCAGTAATTTCTCCCAGAAACACGACATTGCCGAGTTTGCGTCGACGCTGGTTGCGCCCGGTGAGACGGTATTTATTGAAAACGGAAGCTGCAATGCCTTACTGGCGCGTATTCTGGCTGAAACTAAAGCGACCACTATTGTTACGGTCAGCAGTTATATTGCACATTTGCTGAAAGACAGCCCCGGCGAAGTCATTCTCCTCGGCGGTATTTATCAAAAGACCAGTGAAAGTATGATTGGCCCTCTTACGCGTTTCTATGCGCAGAATGTCCATTTTCACAAAGCGTTTATCGGTATTGACGGCTGGCATCCTGATACGGGCTTTACCGGCCGCGATATGATGCGGGCAGATGTGGTAAACGCGGTGCTGGAAAAAGGCGGTGAAACGATCGTGCTTTCTGATAGTTCAAAGTTTGGTGCCGTCCATCCCTATCCGTTAGGCCCGTCCACACACCTTCACCGACTGGTGACTGACGCCGGCCTGAGCGAAGAAATGCGCCTTCAGCTAGTTCAGTCTGGTCTGCACGTCGATATCGTTAATCCTGCCTGACTGCATGCAGCCTGCCTCATGGCGGCTGCATGCCCTTCTCTGAGATTTATCCTGGTTACTAATTAAGAGTTTTTACCTGTCTGATCAAAGGGAAACACCTAAAATTAGCTTAACGAAACGACAGGCCAGAACGATCACCTGCGTGATTTTTTTCCACCTGCACAACAATACTCATGGACGGCCCCAATATTATTGCCAGCAGCTATAATAAAAGGGAAATTCTTCCATGAATCAATTATTCAGGAGAAGGTATGATGAACTTAACGAGTAAAAAAATGGCCGCTGTGGTTCTGGCTGTGACTGTAGCAATATCTCTGAGCGCATGTTCGAACTGGTCTAAACGCGACCGTAATACGGCACTGGGGGCCGGTGCAGGTGCTATCGGTGGTGCGGTGCTCTCTGACGGCAGCGCGCTGGGCACGCTGGGCGGCGCGGCAGTCGGTGGTGTTATCGGTCACCAGGTCAGCAAATAATATCTCCGATTTATTCTGCGTTATTTTATCGCAAATAACGCATCCTCTATACGAACCACGGCTTTTCGCCGTGGTTCGAGCATTGGATTAGCCGCCTGCCAGTTTAACTTTCATTCCTTTAGCTTCGAGAAGCGATTTAATCAGATCTCGCTTATCACCCTGAATTTCAATTACGCCGTCTTTCAGCGCGCCGCCACAGCCGCATTTTTTCTTTAACTCGGCGGCCAGTTTATTAAGCGTTGCGTCATCTGCGTCAATACCCGTAATTAAGCACACGCCTTTGCCTTTGCGTCCGCTGGTCTGGCGCTGAATGCGCACGATACCATCCCCTTTGGGCCTTTCCGGTACTACAGCAGGCTCATTAATACGGCCAGTTTCTGTAGAATAGACCAGCCGGGAGTTAGACGAATCGTTCATTATGCCTCCTTACGCAACGATGCATTGATGGTGCGTAATGTGAGTAAAGGATCGGCTGACTGCGTAACCGGGCGACCAATTACCATATAATCCACGCCCGCGGCCTGCGCCTGCTCCGGCGTCATAATTCGGCGCTGATCGCCGGCGTCACTACCCAGCGGGCGGATCCCCGGCGTAACCAATTTAAACGCGCTGCCTAATTCCTGCTTAAAGCGCACCGCTTCCTGCGCGGAACAGACCACGCCATCCAGGCCACATTGCTGCGTCAGATGGGCAAGTTTCGCAGCATAATCAGTCGGTGACAACGTCACGCCTAAATCTGCAAGGTCGCTGCTCTCCATACTGGTCAATACCGTCACAGCAATAAGCAATGGCGCATCATTACCGAACGGTAGCAGCGCTTCACGCGCCGCATTCATCATCCGCGCCCCGCCGGTCGCGTGTACGTTGACCATCCAGACCCCAAGATCGGCTGCCGCCGCGACGGCCCGGGCGGTGGTATTAGGAATATCGTGGAATTTGAGGTCCAGAAAGACCTCGAAGCCGCGCTGCTGAAGGTCGCGGACCAGTTGAGGGCCAAAGCGGGTAAACATCTCCTTCCCCACTTTAAGGCGGCAATCCTGAGGATCAATACGGTCAACAAATGCCAGCGCATTGTCACGGTTATCATAGTCCAGTGCTACTACGACGGGAGAACGTGTGGAGGAGCGTGAAGAGGATGAATCTGTAGACGTCATGACCGAACCTTCCTGATGATGGCGCGTGAGAGGCGCAAAAAAGGTAAACGGCGAGCATTCTACCTGCGACGGCGCAAAATGAACAGGCCGCATTTTTTGCTGCCAGGCGACGCGGGCACGCGGGTGGAAATCAGGGGGATAAGGGAGTAATAGTATGTTGTAACTAAAGAGGTGTTTTTTTTAATTATTGCCCGTCAAGCCCGCGAATAGGTTTAACCGTCGACCAGGCCCGGCAGGACGGACAGTGCCAGTAAAGCGTATAGGCCGTAAAACCGCATTTCTGACAGCGGAAACGCGGCTTACTGCGTATCTGCTCGCCCACCATGTCGCGCAGCACCATCAGGCTCTCTTTAGCCCGGCCCTCTTCCGCTTCATTAAGGTGGTAGTCCATCAGCTTATGAAAAACACGCATCGTCGGGTGTTGCTGCAGATGGCGCGTGACATAAACCTGCGCACTCTCCTGCCCCTCGCGCTCCTCAACGATATCGGCCAGCATCAGTTCTGCCGTCGCGCCGACGTTCTCTTCTACGCAGCGATGTAAAAATGCAGCCCATTCATCATGATTACCAAGCTGCTGATAGCAGGTTTGCAGCATCTCGAGCGTTTCGCTAACCAGTTCTTTATCCTGATTAATGACCCGCAGCAGACTTTCAACCGCCTTTGCATATTCGCCTTTAGCCATGAATACGCGTCCCATCATGATGGAAATGCGGGCGCTATTACGATCGGCCGACGCGCCTTTTTTCAGCAGCGTCATCGCTTTGTCCATGTCGTCATTGCCCATCTGCTGCAGCGCAAGCTCACAGTAAAAATGGGCAATTTCGCCACGATGTTTTTCTTTACCCAGCTTTACCAGACGCTCGGCAACATCGATGGCTTTTTGCCAGTCGCTCGTCGCCTGGGCGATTTGCAGCAGTTGTTGCAGTGCGCTGATGCGAAAATCGGTTTCATCGACCAGTTGACTGAACATGTCCTCGGCGCGATCGTACATCCCCGCCGCCATGTAATCGCGGCCAAGTTGCTGTACCGCCAGCAGACGCTGATCGTAAGTCAGCGAGGCGCTTTCCATTAAGGTCTGGTGAATACGGATGGCGCGATCCACCTCGCCGCGGGAGCGGAACAGGTTCCCAAGGGTGAGATGAGCCTCGACGGTGCCGGTATCCTCTTTTAACATATCGAGGAACAGATCCACCGCCTTATCCTGTTGGTTGCTTAACAGGAAGTTAACCCCGGTCACGTAGTCACGTGACAGGCGATTCGCGTCGTCCTGTTTGGACTGTTGTGCACTTCTGCGCCCCATGTACCACCCATAGGCAGCCGCAACGGGTAAAAGCAGAAACAACAACTCCAGCATAAATGGTTATTCCTTCGCTACCGGTACGCCCGGCTCTGTCGGCACTGGCGTGCTCAGGGTTTGATTTTCCCGACGCTTGAGTCGTCGTTCAGCATACAGCAGCGAGACGCGAAGGCGCAGCCAGAAAAGGCCGCAGATTAACCAGCCGATGGCAAAGCCCGCAGCAAAGAGCGCTGCCAGCAACGTGGAGATTCTGAACTCTCCCTGCGCCAGCAAATAGTTGAAAGTCACCACCTGATCGTTTTGAGCACCTAACGTGACCGAGATGACGAAAATCGCTAATACCAATAAGAAAATGAGTAAATATTTCACATTACTTCCCGTTATGTGGTGTGAGCGTTTAAATAGTATGCAGCCTGGCGCTTCCAGCCTTATAAAGTACCATTTTCATGCTATAGACGAAATGGGAAAGCGTCACACCAGTGCTGGATTTAGGGGCAAATGAACAGATTTTCAACCCTTCTTAGCTTTTCTGCTCTCGTTCTTTGATTTCCCGTGCTTCTTCACCCGGTGGCGTCAGCGGGCCACAGATACGTTGCGCCAGCCAAACAGCGACGGTCACCAGCAACCAGGATATCAGGGTAGCAACGACTAAATCACGCGGCCAGTGCATCCCCAACAGCATACGACTCCCCATGACCGCCGTTGCCCAGAGCAACAATACGGCGATGGTGATCCTGCGACGACGCGGCCATAACAGCCCTACGCCAAGCAATGCCCAGCTTGCGGCAAAAAGAGTGTGTCCTGAAGGAAAAGCAAAACCCGTCTCTTTTTGCCAGTGTTTACGCAAAAAAGAAGGGATATTGTCCTGTTCCGTCAGCAATTCTTTCACCATCTCGCCGCGCGCTTTACGTTTTAAAGTGTAGAACTCATCCACCGGAATATGATGGGTTTTTTCCAGCCACAGCACAAAGGGTCGTGGCTCCTGCACCTGCTGCTTTACCCACGATTTCGCTCCCTGACCGATCAGGATTGCGCCGCCGAGAATAGCAAACAGCATAATGGCCGGACGTAACCGAAAACGCAGGCACCAGAAAAACCATCCGCAAAGTACCACATGCGTAATGATCCCCCAGGGCTGAGTGACCGTCTCCGTTACCCAGTAGAGGGTTTTTAACCACCATGAGTTCAGCCCCGGTTCCCACCGCCATCCTGAGAGCCATACCGCCACAGGCATGATGAGTAATAAGGCTGCGCCTGCTGATGTGCGTCTGGCGATGGAAAACATAGTCACTCCTTTTAAAATGGCTGCACAAATCATAACTGAAATTCAGCGATGCGGCGCGAATCGCGCGTTTGTTCGCTTAATGTGCGTTCAAAATCGGGTAATTAGGTGAAGTAGAAAACATTGTGGCAAAATAGCGACATACAGAAGACACGAAAGGTGTCCGCATAATCTGGAGAATCACATGCAGCTTAAACGAGTGGCAGAAGCCAAACTGCCAACCCCCTGGGGCGATTTCCTGATGGTGGGATTTGAAGAACTGGCAACCGGGCAGGATCATGTCGCCCTGGTCTATGGCGATATTTCCGGGCAGACGCCGGTGCTGGCGCGAGTCCATTCAGAATGCCTGACGGGTGATGCCCTCTTCAGTTTGCGCTGCGACTGTGGCTTTCAACTGGAAGCCGCGTTAACGCATATTGCTGAAGAAGGCCGTGGCGTGCTGCTCTACCATCGGCAGGAAGGACGTAATATTGGGCTGCTGAATAAAATTCGCGCTTATGCGTTGCAGGATCAGGGCTATGACACCGTGGAAGCCAATCATCAGTTAGGTTTTGCTGCCGACGAGCGCGACTTTACGCTCTGCGCCGATATGTTCAAGCTGCTGGGCGTGGATGAAGTTCGCCTGCTGACCAACAATCCGCTAAAAGTCGAAATTTTAACCGAGGCGGGAATTAACATTGTCGAGCGCGTTCCGCTGATTGTCGGCCGTAATCCGAATAACGAACATTACCTCGATACTAAAGCGGCGAAGATGGGGCATTTGTTGGGTAAGTAGGTTGTGGCGCGATGGTTGAGCGTGTTGCAGGAGCTTGGGTGCGTATAGAGAGTCAATAACGGCTCCGGAGAGTGATTGTGCCGGGTGGCGATGCTGGCGCATCTTACCCGGCCTACACTCCCCACAATATCAGCGGGTTACATAATTATCGTAGGCCCGGTAAGCGCAGCGCCACGGGGCATCAGGGCACGGTGCTGACGCCCATACCGGATAATGCCGGGTGGTGGCTTCGCCTTACCCGGCCTACACTCCCAAGAATATCAGCGGGTTACACAATTATCGTAGGCCCGGTAAGCGTAGCGCCACCGGGCAGTTTCACAGCCGGTCAATTAAGCATATTACGGATTACGTAGTGCAGGATCCCATCGTTCTGGTAATAGGTCAGTTCCGTCGCTGTATCAATACGGCAACGGCAATGAATTACCTCAGACGAGCCATCCACCCGGGTCAGGTTTACGGCGATATCCGCGCCGGGTTTGATGTTCTGCAAACCAGCCACATCAATACGCTCTTCCCCGGTCAGCCCCAGCGATTTGCGCGTCGTGCCCTGCGGAAATTCCAACGGTAAAATACCCATCCCAATCAGGTTAGAACGGTGAATACGCTCGAAAGACTCCGCGATAACCACGCGAATACCAAGCAGTCGCGGCCCTTTTGCCGCCCAGTCACGGCTGGAACCGGAACCGTACTCTTTCCCGGCAATCACCGCCAGCGGGGTACCTTCCTGCTGATAACGCATCGCGGCATCGTAGATTGAAATCACTTCCGTCCCTGGCAGATGACGCGTCATTCCCCCTTCAACGCCCGGCACCATTTCATTGCGAATACGGATATTGGCGAACGTGCCGCGCATCATCACTTCATGATTACCACGACGCGAACCGTAAGAGTTGAACTCGCGGCGCTCTACACCATGATTTAGCAGGTAGCGTCCTGCCGGGCTGTCCGGTTTAATATTGCCCGCCGGAGAGATATGGTCGGTAGTGACCGAGTCACCCAGCATCGCCAGGATCCGCGCACCGTGAATATCCTCAACCGGTTTTGGCTCGGCAAGCATATCCTCAAAGAAAGGTGAAAGGCGAATATAGGTTGAATCACTCTGCCAGCCGTAGGTATCCGAGCTTTCGACCTGGATCGATTTCCACTCCGGCGTGCCCTCGAAAACTTCCGCGTACTCTTTGCGGAACATCTCCGTTGAGACTTCTTCTACGGCGCGGGCAATTTCACGCCCGGTCGGCCAGATATCCTTGAGGTAAACCGGATCGCCTTTGCGATCGTGGCCCAGCGGGTCGGTAGTCAGATTGATGTTCATGTTTCCGGCCAGTGCGTAGGCCACCACCAGCGGCGGCGAGGCCAGCCAGTTGGTTTTAATCAACGGATGAATACGCCCTTCAAAGTTACGGTTGCCGGAAAGGACAGCGCCGACCGTCAGATCGCCTTTCTTGATCGCCACTTCAATTGGTTCAGGCAGCGGACCGGAGTTGCCAATGCAAGTGGTACAGCCATAGCCCACGAGGTTAAAGCCTAACGCATCCAGGTAAGGTGTCAGCCGCGCATGGGCTAAATAGTCAGAGACCACTTTCGAACCGGGAGCCAGAGACGCTTTCACCCACGGCTGACGTTTCAGTCCGAGCTTGACGGCTTTTTTCGCCAGTAAGCCTGCGGCCATCAGCACGCTCGGGTTAGAGGTATTGGTGCAGGAAGTAATCGCGGCAATAGCCACCGCGCCATCAGGCAACTGATACTGATGCCCGTTCAGCGTATAGTCGACGGACTGGCGATCTTTATGCGACGTATTAACTTCCAGTTCGGCGCTGGCGGCAAACGCATTAGGGACATCGCCCAGCGCCACGCGATCCTGAGGACGTTTCGGCCCGGCCAGGCTGGCTTCCACCTCCCCCATATCCAGTTCGAGGGTGCTGGTAAATACAGGTTCGTCACCGGTATTTCGCCACATCCCCTGCGCTTTGGCATAGGCTTCAACCAGTTCAACCTGTTCATCGCTACGCCCGCTCAGGCGCATATATTCCAGGGTCACGCCGTCAATCGGGAAGAAACCGCAGGTCGCACCATATTCCGGAGCCATGTTAGCGATAGTAGCGCGGTCGGCGAGCGGCAGGGAATCCAGCCCGTCACCGTAAAACTCAACAAATTTACCGACCACGCCATGCTTACGCAGCATCTGGGTGACGGTTAACACCAGATCGGTGGCAGTGATGCCTTCGTTCAGCTTGCCGGTCAGTTTAAAACCCACTACATCGGGGATCAGCATTGAGACAGGTTGACCCAGCATCGCGGCCTCTGCCTCAATCCCCCCGACGCCCCAACCCAGCACGCCAAGGCCGTTGATCATTGTGGTATGGGAATCAGTGCCGACCAGCGAGTCGGGATACGCGACCCACTCTTTATCCTGTAGCTCACTCCAGACGGCTTTTCCGAGGTACTCAAGATTGACCTGGTGGCAAATACCGGTGCCCGGCGGAACAACGCTAAAGCGGCTAAAGGCCTGCTGACCCCAGCGCAGAAAGATGTAGCGTTCATGGTTACGTTCCATTTCCAGGCGCACGTTCTCGCCAAAGGCATCATCATCACCAAAATGATCGACGGTCACCGAGTGGTCGATCACCAGATCGACAGGAGAAAGCGGGTTTACTTTAGCGGTATCGCCACCGAGGCGTTTAACGGCTTCGCGCATCGCGGCCAGATCCACCACCGCAGGAACACCGGTGAAATCCTGCATTAACACCCTGGCAGGACGCCAGGCAATTTCGCGGTCGGCGTGACCAGTTTGGAGCCATCCGGCCAGCGCGTGAATATCGTCGGCGGTAACAGAATCATCATCCTGCCAGCGCAGAAGGTTTTCCAGCAATACTTTCAGAGACTTGGGGAGACGGGTAATATCTCCCACTTCTTTTGCAGCCAGCGGCAAACTGTAAAAATGCCAGGTTTTATCTTGTAACGTTAATGTATCCTTACTGGCTTCGCGTAGGGTTAACGACATAGCTCCTCCTTAATGACAGGGATTGCGATTCCCTGATTTTTTCCAGGGTTGCATTAAAGATAACACAAACATGTCGTAACGTTTTGATAACAACTCGAATTGATAAACGGCGGGGAATGAAAAAGAAAACCCGGCAGAAGCCGGGTCTTAGAAGGTTAGTGAGTCAACATCCAGGCCAGTTGCGCCCAAAAGAGCACAGAGAACGACAGGACGCCCAGCCATGACCAATATTTTGTATCGCTATTGTGATTCATCTTTTACACCATAAGAGTGATTTGTTGCCCCTGTCCTCGCGGACAGGGCTTATATTGCTGTGGTGTATTTTTTATAATGTTATGAAAAGACGCGCATTCAGGGACGTCATTAGCCCCAGAATTTCCAGATTAACAGCACCAGCGCCACCCAAAACAGAGCCGAACCTACGAAGACGGCGCGCCACGCTTTGCGCTTAAGCTCCGGCTCTCTTTTCGGCTGATCGCTTCCAGATGACATGACTAACCTCGTAAAATCGGTACTACTTATCATTTTCAGCACCAGCAATCGGCGTAAACAATCTTATTTGAGATAAATCCTAATCAAAATTCGTCAAAAAATCCAGCGAAATTACCCGCCGGATCAATGGAATTATTCAATCTTTTGACCTGAAATAAATAATCGAAATGCCAAACTGGCGGGATGACAAAATTGTTTCTACTTTGTTAAGTTTTGCCGGGTAAAAGCGGAGGATATGAGACTTAATAGTAAGAATGGTCTCCCACACTGAGAGAGACCATCGTCAGGAAGGAATCACTTTTCTGGCAATTTGATGTCTTTAAACATCTCTTCAATGTCTTCATTGGAACGCAATGCCACGGCAGTATCGACCACGTCGCGCGTCAGATGTGGGGCAAAGCGCTGAATAAAATCATACATGTAGCTGCGCAGGAACGTGCTGCGACGAAAGCCAATCTTGGTCGTGCTGTGGCTAAAGACACCGTGCGCATCCAGACGTACCAGATCGGGGTCGGACACTGGATCCACCGCCATGCTGGCAATCACCCCCACTCCCAGCCCCAGCCTGACGTACGTTTTGATGACGTCCGCATCGGTGGCGGTAAACACAATACGCGGGGTTAATCCGGCGCGGTTAAAGGCCGTATCCAGTTCCGAACGGCCGGTAAACCCGAAGGTATACGTTACCAGCGGATACTGGGCCAGTTCTTCGATAGTAACTGAAGATTTGGCGGCCAGCGGATGCTCCGGCGTCACGACAATCGAGCGGTTCCAGTGGTAGCACGGCAACATGACCAGATCGTCATAAAGATGTAGCGCCTCGGTCGCAATCGCAAAATCGGCATTTCCTTTCGATACCGCCTCGGCAATTTGCGTCGGTGATCCCTGATGCATATGCAACGACACGCGCGGGTAACGTTCGATAAAACCTTTGATTACTCCGGGCAATGCATAGCGTGCCTGAGTATGCGTGGTGGCAACATACAGCGAGCCTTTATCCGGCCAGGTGTGCTCTCCGGCAACGGACTTGATGGCGTCAACCTTCGACAGCACTTCGCGAGCAATGCGGATGATCTCCTGACCAGCGGGGGTCACCTGCGTCAGATGCTTACCGCTGCGGGCAAAAATCTGGATCCCCAGCTCATCTTCCAGCATTCGGACTTGCTTACTGATGCCAGGTTGCGAGGTATAAAGCCCTTCCGCCGTGGAAGAGACGTTGAGATTGTGGTTGACCACCTCAACAATATAGCGAAGCTGTTGTAGTTTCATGACGCGCCATCCCGGTAAACGCAGGGTCAATCGCTTAAGACGATTTAAGACTAAAAAAGGAGCTAACTATAACCACTATATCATTTATAGCCACACTGTATAGATATGATTAAAAAATAATAATGAGAAATATTAAAGGGCCGACAAGCGGCCCTTTTGAGAGAGTTTACAGCGAGATACTGAGGGTTACTTCTTCCCTTCCACCCACTTACCGTCGATGAAAAAGGCCGACCAGCCGGTCGCTTTGCCCTCTTTCTCAGCCGCAACATACTGCTGTTTAGTCTTACGGCTGAAACGGACAACCGTTTTGTTGCCTTCAGGATCCTGCTGCGGCGCATCGGCCAGGTAGCGCAGTTTCTCCGGCATACGATCGCGGAAGCGGTACAACTCCTCCACCAGCGGCGCGCGCGTTTCGCGTGATTTCGGGAAAGTGTTGGCCGCGAGGAAGACGCCAGCCGCCCCGTCACGCAGAACAAAGTAGGCGTCCGATTTCTCGCACGGCAGTTCCGGCAGCGGTACCGGATCTTCCTTCGGCGGAGCCACTTCGCCGTTACGCAGGATCTTACGCGTGTTCTTACACTCTTCGTTGGTGCAGGCCATGTATTTGCCAAAACGCCCCATTTTCAGGTGCATTTCAGATCCGCATTTTTCACACTCAACAATCGGGCCGTCGTACCCCTTGATGCGGAACTCGCCCTCTTCGATCTCATAACCGTCGCAGGTCGGGTTGTTACCACAGACATGCAGTTTGCGCTTCGGATCGATCAGGTAGCTGTCCATCGCGGTGCCGCATTTCTGGCAGCGATGTTTAGCGCGTAACGCATTGGTTTCGGCGTCGTCACCTTCCAGCACGTTAAGGACTTCGTTTTCCGGCACCAGGTTAATGGTGGTTTTGCAGCGCTCTTTCGGCGACAGCGCATAGCCGGAACAGCCGAGGAAAACGCCGGTGCTGGCGGTACGAATACCCATTTTACGACCGCAGGTCGGACAGTCGATGCTGGTCAGCACCATCTGATTGGGCTGCATTCCCCCTTCAGTCGGATCTTTTTCGGCTGTCTGAAGCTGTTCGCTGAACTCGGCAAAAAAGATATCCAGCACCTTCTGCCATTCGGCTTCGTGGCGGGCGACCTGATCGAGCCGGTCTTCCATTTGCGCGGTGAAATCGAAATTCATCAGCTCGCGGAAATTATCTTTCAGGCGGTCGGTAACAATCTCACCCATTTTCTCGGCATAAAAACGGCGGCTTTCAACCCGCACATAGCCACGATCCTGGATGGTGGAAATAATAGAGGCGTAGGTCGACGGACGACCGATACCGCGTTTTTCCAGCTCTTTAACCAGCGAGGCTTCACTAAAGCGTGCCGGCGGCTTGGTAAAGTGCTGTGCCGGGATAATGTCGATCAGCGACAGCTCATCGCCCTGATTAACCGCAGGCAGAATACGATCCTCATCACCTTTACGCAGCGCTGGCATGACTTTGGTCCAGCCATCAAAACGCAGGATACGACCGCGCGCTTTCAGGCGGAAATCACCGGCTTTTACAGTTAGCGTGGTGGAATCATATTGTGCAGGCGTCATTTGACAGGCCACGAACTGACGCCAGATCAGCTGATACAGCTTCTGCGCGTCGGTTTCCATGTCTTTCAGGGCGTCAGCTTCAACCGCCACATCGGAAGGACGAATCGCTTCGTGCGCTTCCTGAGAGTTGTCTTTACTGGCGTACTGGTTCGGATCCGCAGGCAAGTATTTTTTGCCAAACGTATCGCCAATGTAGCCACGTACCATCTCCACCGCATCCTTACTCAGGTTGGTAGAATCGGTACGCATATAGGTGATATAGCCCGCTTCATACAGACGTTGCGCCAGCATCATGGTTTTCTTCACCCCGTAGCCCAGACGGGTACTGGCTGCCTGTTGTAGCGTGGAGGTGATAAACGGCGCGCCGGGCTTGCTGCTGGTCGGTTTATCTTCCCGTTCCAGCACGCTGTAGCGGGCTTTTTCCAGCACGCTAACCGCCGCCATGGTGGTCTCGCGGTTTACCGGACGGAACGGTTTGTCATTCTGATGTGTCACCTGAAGCGGCAGAGAATCGCCGCCTGGGGTAGCAACATTGGCATCCACTTCCCAGAACTCTTCCGGGACAAACGCTTTGATCTCACGCTCACGCTCAACCACCAGACGCACGGCGACGGACTGAACGCGTCCGGCCGACAGGCCACGGGCGATTTTCTTCCACAGCAGCGGAGAGACCATATAGCCCACCACGCGGTCCATAAAACGACGCGCCTGTTGAGCGTTAACACGATCGATATTCAGCTCACCGGGCTTATCAAACGCCTGGCGGATCGCGTTTTTGGTAATTTCGTTAAACACCACACGACTGTAGCGTTTGTCATCTCCACCGATCACTTCCCGCAGGTGCCAGGCAATGGCTTCCCCTTCGCGGTCAAGGTCGGTTGCGAGATAGATGTGGTCGGCTTTTTCAGCCAGTTGTTTCAGTTCTGCGACAACCTTTTCTTTCCCCGGAAGCACTTCGTACTGCGCCTCCCAGTGATTCCACGGGTCGATCCCCATGCGGTTGACGAGCGCGCCGCGTTCATCCTTTTTGGGCTTTTTGGCCGTTTTGGTGGAGGCAGAGTCAGCGCTCTTTTTGGCGGCTGAGCCACTGGTCGGCAAATCGCGGATATGACCGACGCTGGATTTCACCACGTAGTCATTACCCAGATACTTATTGATCGTTTTGGCTTTTGCCGGGGACTCAACGATAACGAGAGCTTTACCCATATTCACCTTTACCTAATTTGATTCTTCCAGGAATACATCGCACGTTGATTCACGTACTGAAGACAATGAGCCGTTGATATTGCGACTCGTCCAGCAGAGATCAACCCCTCAGCCCAACAGCCTGAAACGAACGTTGTCACAGGTGGCTGAGTTACATCGCTTTTCTAAGCTACGGTGATATAGCACGACGAACTTTCGGTCGAATGTCAAGCAAATCTGTTGCCAGATTATCGAAAGGGTCTCACTGTACCTGATAAAATACGTTACGCAACTTTATTAGCATGCAAAAACAAATCCCGCCAGCCGATAGCACTGAGGATCCCCCTGTTTTTCTGGGGGAATATTTGCCCGCGAGCCGCGCAGGACGTAGACTATCGCCAGTTTGCTAAGGAGTAAAAAATGAAAAGTGAAACTCAACCTATCGATCGTCAGACGCTGCTGGCGAAAGCAAATCAGCTTATCCGTGAGCATGAAGATACGATGGCGGGCATCGAAGCCACGGGAGTGACCCAGCGTAACGGCGTGCTGGTGTTCAGCGGCGAGTATTATCTTGATGAGCAGGGCCTGCCGACCGGCAAAAGCACCGCGGTATTTAACATGTTTAAATACCTGGCGCATGAGCTGTCAGAGAAATATCACCTGGTCGATTAGTGCGGTCTGAGTGCCGGGCAGTGAATGCCGCCCGGCCTGACGATCAGTTCAGAGGCTGCTGTCCACGCTGCCACCAGCGCAGCAGCAGACGATCGGCGCTCTCTGCCGCGCTGCCGGTAAAGCGGTCCATCAGTTTTTTACGTTGCAGGAAGCGGACGTTCAATACTTCTCGCCCTTCCATCAGCCCCAGCAGCAGTTCATCGCTGGTACTTACGGCGTCGACCAGACCATTACCCTGCGCCTGCGTGCCGTACCAGTGTTCGCCGGTTGCCACCTGTTCGATGTCCAGCGTCGGGCGCATCCGCTTCACGAAATCTTTAAACAGCACATGCGTTTCGTTCAGATCTTCGCGGAATTTCTGTCGCCCCTCCTCGGTATTCTCACCGAGCAGGGTCAGGGTGCGCTTGTACTGGCCTGCGGTGTGTAGTTCGATATCTATGTCTTTGCTCTTGAGGAAGCGGTTGAAGTTAGGCACCTGGGCCACCACGCCGATAGAACCAATAATCGCAAAGGGCGCGCTGACAATTTTATCTGCTACGCAGGCCATCATGTAGCCGCCGCTGGCCGCCACTTTATCCACTGCCACCGTCAGCGGGATCTGCCGGTCGCGAATACGCTGTAACTGAGAAGCCGCAAGCCCGTAGCCGTGCACCACGCCGCCCGGACTTTCGAGACGTAAAACCACCTGGTCTTCCGGCTTAACGACGGACAGCACGGCGGTGACTTCTTCACGCAGCGAGTTCACTTCGTGGGCGTCCATACTGCCTTTAAAATCCAGCACCCATACGCGCGGTTTGCCGGAAGCGGTATTCTGGCCCTGCTTCGCCTTCATTTTGGCGGCTTTCGCTTCCTGCTTAAGCTTTTTCTTTTGCGCTTTATGCCACTGTTTTTGCTGATGCTCATCAAGCAATGACGCTGACATATTTTCCTGCATCTCTTTGTACTGCTCGCTGAGATTCGTTACGCGCAATTCCCCACGCTGACGTTTGCGCTGCGTCAGATTGACAATCAGTACCGCAATAACGGCTATCGCCACGACCACCGTGACAATCTTTGCCAAAAACAGGCCATATTGAGAGAGTAATTCCACGCTTCCACCTTGGTTAAAATCATTTAACGTCTGGCCCCAGTGTACAACACCCTTTCCGCCTCGTCTCGGGTCGTCATTTCTCGTTGCGAAGCGGCTTCAGAAAAATCCCCCCGCGAATGAAATGGTTGCAAAGTATGAATGAGGCGGCATGCTCTCCCTCTGGCCGATTGAATTCACGCGCTTTTTAAGGCATAAACCCCTTTTATGACCCGCCGTAAGCAGGAGAACCGTCGTGCACTATCAACCGCAACGCGACTTATTACAAAACCATATCATCCTCGTTACCGGGGCCAGCGACGGCATCGGTCGTGAAGCGGCGCTGACCTACTCCCGCTATGGGGCCAGAGTGATCCTCCTCGGGCGAAATGAGCAAAAACTGCGTGCTGTTGCCGATTGCATTACGGAGGAAGGCGGCATACCCGCCGCGTGGTTTACCCTGGATCTGCTGACCTGTACGCCGCAGGCGTGTCAGCAACTGGCGGAAAAAATCGCAGTGCACTACCCCCGTCTTGATGGCGTACTGCACAATGCCGGTCTGCTGGGCGACGTAGCCCCGATGAGCGAACAAAAACCGGAGGTCTGGCAGCAGGTGATGCAGGTTAACGTCAACGGCACGTTTATGCTGACCCAGGCGTTGCTTCCTTTATTACTTAAATCCGAAGCCGGTTCGCTGGTATTTACCTCCTCTAGCGTTGGCCGTCAGGGTCGTGCGCACTGGGGCGCGTATGCCGCCTCAAAATTTGCCACTGAAGGCATGATGCAGGTGCTGGCGGAGGAGTATCAAAACGCGCCGCTGCGGGTAAATTGCATCAACCCTGGCGGAACGCGTACCGGTATGCGTGCCAGCGCATTTCCGAGTGAAGATCCGCTCAAACTGAAAACGCCTGCCGATATCATGCCGTTGTATCTGTGGTTGATGGGCGATGACAGCCGCCGTAAGACCGGTATGACGTTTGATGCCCAGCCGGGGCGAAAACCGGGGATTTCACAATGAGTGAAGAACGCTATCAGCAACGCCAGCAACGGGTGAAAGATCAGGTTGATGCCCGCGTGGCCGCGGCGCAGGATGAGCGCGGCATTATTATCGTCTTCACCGGTAACGGTAAGGGTAAAACGACCGCCGCCTTCGGTACGGCTACCCGCGCCATCGGCCACGGCAAAAAAGTGGGCGTGGTGCAGTTTATTAAAGGCACCTGGCCCAATGGCGAGCGCAATTTACTGGAGCCGCACGGCGTGGAGTTTCAGGTGATGGCGACCGGTTTTACCTGGGATACGCAGGATCGCGCTGCCGATACTGCCGCCTGTCTTGAGGTCTGGCAACACGCCCGGCGCATGCTCGCCGATGACACGCTGGATATGGTGCTGCTGGATGAGCTGACCTACATGGTGGCCTATGATTATCTGCCGCTGGAGGAAGTGCTTAACGCGCTACGCGCTCGCCCGTTACATCAAACGGCGATCGTCACCGGTCGCGGGTGTCATCGGGGTATTCTGGAAATCGCGGATACCGTCAGCGAACTGCGTCCGGTGAAGCATGCTTTTGATGCGGGGATCAAAGCGCAGATGGGGATAGACTACTAACAAAACTGGCCCGCAGCGTGATGCCACGGGCCACAGGATTTAACCGTTGCTACGCGTGCCGCCAGAGCGACGACCGCCGCCCACCTGGCTGTGGCGTTTCACCGCCCGGCGGATCTGGTTGGCTTTCATCCGGCGACGATCTTTCTCCACCGCCACTTTGGATTCGGTTTCTGGCTTCAGGCCCACCAGCTCACGCAGATAGTTGGTCTGCGGCAAATCCAGCTCGGTATAGCCACCGCGCGGCAGACCTTTCGGCAGCGGAATATCACCGTAGCGCACGCGGATCAGGCGGCTAACCTGCACGCCGACCGCTTCCCACAGGCGACGCACTTCACGGTTACGGCCTTCGGTCAGCGTGACGTTATACCACTGGTTGATGCCTTCGCCGCCGCTAAATTTGATGGTTTTAAACGCTGCCGGACCGTCTTCCAGCTGCACACCGCGACCAAGATCGCGCACTTTCGCGTCATCGACCTGGCCGAATACGCGCACAGCATATTCGCGTTCCACTTCACGGCTTGGGTGCATCAGGCGGTTCGCCAGTTCACCGTCAGTGGTGAATAACATCAAACCACAAGTGTTAACGTCCAGACGACCTACGGCAATCCAGCGCGCGCCGCGCAGTTTCGGCAGGCGATCAAATACGGTCGGACGGCCTTCCGGATCGTTACGGGTGCAAAGCTCCCCTTCCGGCTTATAATACGCCAGCACGCGACAAATTTGTTCGGCAGATTCTTTTACCGAAATAAGATGGCCATCAAGGCGAATTTTTAACGCGGGAGTCACCTCAACGCGATCGCCGAGGGTAGCAATTTTACCGTCCACGCTAACGCGTCCGGCTTCAATGATGGATTCGATTTCACGACGGGAGCCGTGGCCAGCACGCGCCAGCACTTTTTGTAGCTTTTCGCTCATAGAGCTTTCCTTTAGGTGTCGCCTTCCCAGGCGTCGACTGGATTATGATGGCGCAATAAAGCGCCATTTTAAGGCCGCGTAGTATAGCGACTCGCGCTACTATAAGAAAGGTTTAACGTCGCCCACGCCTTCGCGCAGCACCACCGGCGAATCATCGGTCAAATCAATCACCGTCGTCGGTTGCTGGCCGAGATAGCCACCGTGAATAATCAGATCCACCACCTTCTCCAGACGATCTTTAATTTCTTCCGGATCGGACTCGGTGAAATCACTGCCCGGCAGCATTAGCGACGTGGAGAGCATCGGTTCACCCAGCGTCTCAAGCAGCGCCAGCGCGATAGGGTTAGAGGGAACGCGCAGGCCGATAGTTTTACGCTTTTCCTGCAACAGACGACGCGGCACCTCTTTGGTACCTTTGAGGATAAACGTGTAGTTGCCTGGGGTGTTGTTTTTGATCAGGCGAAACGCCACGTTATCGACGAACGAATAGGTCGACAGCTCAGACAAATCGCGGCACATCAGGGTAAAGTTGTGGCCGTTAGGCAGTTGACGAATGCGACAAATACGCTCCATCGCGCCTTTATCTTCGATTTTACAGCCCAGCGCATAGCCGGAATCGGTCGGATAGACAATGATGCCGCCTTTACGAACAATCTCTACCGCCTGATTGATCAGGCGTGGCTGCGGGTTATCCGGATGGATATAAAAAAACTGACTCATACTTCCCTCTCAATCGGTGTTCTGCGGCTGTTCCCACTGATGCCACACGCCTTCCACACCGGCAGGTAGCCAGAGCTTACGTCCAAGCTCGATCCACGAGCAGGGCTGGTGAAAATCCGAGCCTTGCGAGGCCAGCAGACCAAACTGCTGCGCATAAGCCGCAAGCTGCGTGCGCTCATTGGGTCCCTGCTGGCACTGGGCGACTTCCATCGCATCCCCGCCACGTTCGGCAAAGTACGCCAGCAGTCTTTTCAGCCACTTAGCGGAAAGATCGTAGCGCCCCGGATGGGCTACTACCGCTTTACCGCCAGAATGATGAATCACATCAATAGCTTGATCTATTGTACACCACTGAGGAGGAACATATCCGGTTTTCCCGCGCGCAAGGTACTTTTTAAAGACGTCGGCCATATTACCGGCTTTTCCCGCCTCCACCAGAAAACGGGCAAAGTGGCCGCGGGTGACCGCGCCGCCCGCCGCCAGTGCTAACGCCCCTTCCCACGCGCCGGGAATATGCGCTTTTTCCAGCCGCTCGGCGATCAGTTTCGCGCGCTGCTGGCGGCGTTCTTTTTGCTCCGCCAGAAAGGCGATCATTCGCGGATGGTGGATATCAATATTCAGGCCGACAATATGAATTTCGTGATTTTCCCAGACGGTAGAAATCTCTACGCCGGTAATCAGCCGCAGCGCCAGCCCGGCGCGGGCAATTTCCGCCTGCGCGGCAGGGATAGCGTCAATGCTGTCGTGATCGGTAATGGCTAGCGTACCGATGCGCATGTCAACGGCGCGGTGAACGAGGGCTTCAGGCGACAGCATGCCGTCTGAGGCGGTGGTATGGCTGTGCAGATCATAAATAATCGCGTAATTGGTCTCGCTCAAAAAACGGCTCCGTCAGAGATAAAAAGTGTTTCGCGGTTCATCATAACGGCTGGCGATGATTTTCTGAAATGAGCGCTTGACATTATTTTCATGAACTAGTTAACTAGTACGAAAGTTCACGAAGAAAAGGTATCTGAGATGAAAGACATTTTTACTCTGCACGGTTGGTGGCGTACTCCCTGTTAACGGGCTGTACTATCACGTCTGCACTTTGCAAACAGATACCAGGCCCGCCAGTTAAGCGGGCTTTTTTTTGACCAGAATAAATGAGAATAACAATGCAAACGCAAAAACACACTCTCGAACTTCTGACCAGCGACGCGGTTTACCGCGAAGATCCTACTGCGCTTTTTCACCAGCTTTGTGATGCGCGTCCGGCCACGCTGCTGCTGGAATCTGCGGATATCGACAGTAAGGACGATCTGAAAAGCCTGCTGCTGGTAGACAGCGCGCTGCGAATTTCCGCGTTAGGTGACACTGTCACTATCACCGCGCTGAGCGATAACGGCGCGGCATTGCTGGCGCTGCTAGATACGGCGCTGCCAGCCGGCATTGAAAATACCCCGCTGGCGAACGGCCGCACCCTGCGCTTCCCGGCGGTGAGCACCTTATTAGATGAAGACGCCCGGCTGTGTTCGCTGTCAGTCTTTGACGCGTTCCGCCTGTTGCAGGAGCTGGTGAGTGTGCCAGCAGACGAACGTGAAGCGATGTTCTTCGGCGGCCTGTTTGCCTATGACCTGGTGGCGGGTTTTGAAGATTTACCGCAGCTTAAGAGCGATACCGCCTGCCCGGATTACTGCTTCTACCTCGCCGAGACGCTGCTGGTTATCGATCATCAGAGTAAAAAGACGCGCATTCAGTGCAGCCTGTTTACGCCGCTGAGCGAAGAGAAAGCGCGTCTGACCCGGCGCATCGACGAACTGCGTCAGTTGCTGAATACCCCGCCGCAGCCACTCCCGGTAGAGAAAATGGAGCAGATGCGCAGCACCTGTAACCAGAGCGATGAAGAGTATGGCGCGGTGGTGCGTCAGATGCAGAAAGCGATCCGCGCAGGTGAAATCTTCCAGGTGGTGCCTTCCCGCCAGTTCTCGCTGCCCTGCCCGTCGCCGCTGGCCGCCTATGACGTGCTGAAGAAAAGCAATCCCAGCCCGTATATGTTCTTTATGCAGGATAACGACTTCACGCTGTTCGGCGCGTCGCCGGAAAGCTCGCTGAAGTACGACGCCGATTCCCGGCAGATTGAAATTTATCCGATTGCCGGGACGCGTCCTCGCGGCCGTCGCGCGGATGGCAGCCTCGACCGCGATCTTGACAGCCGTATCGAACTGGAAATGCGTACCGACCATAAAGAGCTGTCAGAGCATTTGATGCTGGTGGATCTGGCGCGCAACGATCTGGCTCGTATCTGCACGCCGGGCAGTCGTTACGTCGCTGACTTAACCAAAGTTGACCGCTACTCGTTTGTGATGCATCTGGTGTCCCGCGTAGTTGGCGAACTGCGTCACGATCTTGACGCCCTGCACGCTTATCGCGCCTGTATGAATATGGGCACCCTGAGCGGCGCGCCAAAAGTGCGGGCGATGCAGTTAATTGCTGGCGCGGAGGGTAAACGTCGCGGCAGCTACGGGGGCGCGGTCGGCTACTTCACCGCCCACGGCTCGCTGGATACCTGCATCGTCATTCGCTCCGCCTTCGTTGAGAACGGCATTGCTACCGTTCAGGCCGGAGCTGGCGTGGTACTGGATTCCGTCCCGCAGTCTGAAGCCGATGAAACCCGTAACAAAGCTCGCGCGGTGCTTCGCGCCATCGCCACCGCTCACCACGCACAGGAGATTTTCTGATGGCTGATATTCTGCTGCTCGATAACATTGATTCGTTTACGTATAACCTGGCAGATCAGCTACGCTCCAGCGGGCACAATGTGGTGATTTACCGTAATCACGTCCCGGCGCAAACGTTGATCGATCGTCTGGCCACCATGGATAACCCGGTACTGATGCTCTCCCCCGGTCCCGGTGCGCCGAGCGAAGCGGGCTGCATGCCTGAACTGCTGATCCGCATGCGCGGCAAACTGCCGATTATTGGTATCTGCCTTGGACATCAGGCGATTGTTGAAGCCTATGGCGGTTATGTCGGTCAGGCGGGTGAAATTCTGCACGGCAAAGCGTCCAGCATTGAACATGATGGTCAGGCAATGTTTGCCGGGCTGTCTAACCCGCTGCCGGTCGCACGCTATCACTCGCTGGTTGGCAGCAATATTCCGGCGGGGCTAACCATCAATGCTCACTTTGACGGCATGGTGATGGCCGTCCGTCACGATGCTGACCGGGTCTGCGGCTTCCAGTTCCATCCGGAGTCGATCCTCACCACCCAGGGCGCTCGTCTGCTGGAACAAACCCTGGCATGGGCGATGCAAAAACTGGAGCAGACCCACACGCTGCAACCGGTGTTGGAAAAACTTTACCAGGCGCAGACCCTGAGCCAGCAGGAAAGCCACCAGCTTTTCTCTGCTGTGGTGCGCGGCGAGCTGAAGCCAGAGCAACTGGCTGCCGCGCTGGTGAGCATGAAAATTCGCGGCGAGCATCCGAATGAAATCGCCGGGGCGGCCACCGCGCTGCTGGAAAACGCCGCGCCATTCCCGCGTCCCGATTATCCGTTTGCTGATATTGTGGGCACCGGAGGCGATGGCAGCAACAGCATTAATATCTCCACCGCCAGCGCCTTTGTTGCCGCGGCCTGCGGCCTGAAAGTGGCGAAGCACGGTAACCGCAGCGTTTCCAGCAAATCCGGCTCGTCGGATTTGCTGGCCGCCTTCGGCATTAATCTGGATATGAATGCGGATAAGTCGCGTGAAGCGCTGGATGATTTAGGCGTCTGCTTCCTGTTCGCACCGAAATACCACACCGGCTTCCGCCATGCGATGCCGGTCCGTCAGCAATTAAAGACCCGCACCTTATTTAACGTGCTGGGGCCGCTGATCAATCCGGCGCATCCGCCGCTGGCGCTGATTGGCGTTTACAGCCCGGAACTGGTGCTGCCAATTGCCGAAACGCTACGCGTGCTGGGCTACCAGCGTGCCGCCGTGGTACACAGTGGCGGGATGGATGAAGTGTCCCTTCACGCCCCGACGGTAGTCGCGGAACTGCACAACGGGGAAATCAAAAATTATCAGCTTACCGCCGCTGACTTTGGCCTGACGCCGTATCATCAGGAAGAACTGGCGGGCGGGACGCCGGAAGAAAACCGTGACATTTTAACACGCTTACTACAAGGTAAAGGTGACACCGCGCATCAGGCCGCCGTGGCGGCGAACGTCGCGATGCTGATGCGCCTGCACGGTGAAGAAGATTTACAGGCTAACGTACAAAAAGTATTGGGCGTATTGCGCAGCGGCGCGGCCTACGATCGCGTGACCGCACTGGCAGCAAGAGGGTAAATGATGCAAACCGTTTTAGCGAAAATCGTCGCCGACAAGACGATATGGGTAGAAAACCGTAAACAGCAACAGCCGCTGGAAAGCTTTCAGAACGACGTGGTTGCCAGCCAGCGCGATTTTTACGCGGCCTTACAGGGCACACGCACCGCGTTTATTCTGGAGTGTAAAAAAGCCTCGCCGTCAAAAGGCGTGATCCGCGACGATTTCGATCCCGCGCGTATCGCTGGCGTATACAAACATCACGCCTCCGCCATTTCGGTATTAACCGACGAGAAATATTTTCAGGGCAGCTTTGATTTTCTGCCCATTGTCAGCGGCATCGCGCCGCAACCGATTTTATGTAAGGATTTTATTGTCGATCCTTACCAGATTTATCTGGCGCGTTTTTACCAGGCCGATGCCTGCCTGCTGATGCTCTCGGTGCTGGATGACGAACAGTATCGCCAGCTTGCCGCCGTGGCCCATAGCCTGAAGATGGGCGTGCTGACGGAAGTCAGTAATGAGGAAGAACTGGAGCGGGCGATTGCGCTGGAAGCAAAAGTGGTCGGCATCAATAACCGTGACCTGCGCGATTTGTCTATCGATCTTAACCGCACCCGCGAACTGGCTCCGCGTCTCGGTCATGGCGTAACGGTGATTAGCGAATCGGGCATTACTACCCACGCTCAGATCCGCGTGCTGAGCCGTTTTGCCAATGGTTTTCTGATTGGTTCGGCGTTGATGTCGCATGACGATCTTAATGCTGCGGTACTGCGGGTGCTGCTGGGCGAAAACAAAGTGTGTGGCCTCACGCGCGCCGACGATGCGCAGGCCGCTCACCAGGCGGGGGCCATTTACGGCGGGCTGATTTTTGTTCCCTCTTCGCCCCGTGCGATCGATGAAAGCCAGGCGCGTGAAGTGATAGCCAGCGCCCCGCTGCGTTACGTCGGCGTGTTCCGCAATGCGGAAATCGCCGACGTTGTTGCCACAGCGCAAAACCTGAGCCTTGCCGCCGTGCAACTGCACGGCGATGAAAATCAGGATTACATTACCACCCTGCGTGCTCAGTTACCGGCAGGCGTGGAAATCTGGAAAGCGCTGAGCGTCAGTCATAGCCTGCCCGCGCGCAACCTGAACCATGTTGATAAATACCTGCTGGACAATGGTCAGGGCGGGAGCGGTCAGTCCTTTGACTGGACGCTGCTGGCGGGCCAGGATCTGAGCAATGTTCTGCTGGCGGGCGGGCTTGGTCCCGACAACTGCGTCACCGCCGCCGGTACCGGCTGTGCCGGGCTTGATTTCAATTCCGGCGTAGAGTCTGCACCGGGTCGTAAAGATGCCAGCAAACTGGCCTCGGTTTTTCAGACGCTACGCGCCTATTAAGGAAGAGATGATGACAACATTATTAAACCCGTACTTCGGTGAATTTGGTGGAATGTACGTTCCGCAGATCCTGATGCCTGCCCTGCGCCAGCTGGAAGAAGCCTTTGTCAGCGCGCAAAAAGATCCTGAGTTTCAGGCTCAGTTTACTGATCTGCTGAAAAACTATGCCGGTCGCCCTACTGCGCTGACCAAATGCCAGAATCTCACCGCTGGCACCAGGACCACCCTGTACCTCAAGCGTGAAGATCTGCTCCACGGCGGCGCGCATAAAACCAACCAGGTGCTGGGTCAGGCGCTACTGGCAAAACGGATGGGCAAAACCGAAATCATCGCCGAGACCGGCGCGGGCCAGCATGGCGTAGCCTCGGCACTCGCCAGCGCACTGCTGGGGTTAAAATGCCGTATCTATATGGGTGCCAAAGACGTTGAACGTCAGTCGCCGAACGTCTTCCGTATGCGGCTGATGGGCGCGGAAGTGATCCCGGTGTATAGCGGTTCCGCAACCCTGAAAGATGCCTGTAACGAGGCGCTGCGCGACTGGTCCGGCAGCTATGACAACGCGCACTACATGCTTGGCACGGCCGCAGGTCCGCACCCGTTCCCGACCATCGTGCGTGAATTCCAGCGGATGATCGGTGAAGAGACCAAAGCGCAGATCCGCGAAAAAGAGGGCCGTTTACCGGATGCGGTCATCGCCTGCGTGGGCGGCGGCTCCAACGCTATCGGCATGTTTGCCGACTTTATTGAAGAAACCAGCGTCGGCCTGATTGGCGTTGAACCTGCGGGTCACGGTATTGAGAGCGGTGAGCACGGCGCGCCGCTGAAACATGGCCGCGTGGGTATTTACTTCGGCATGAAATCGCCGATGATGCAGACTGAGGATGGGCAGATCGAAGAGTCGTACTCGATCTCTGCCGGTCTGGATTTCCCGTCCGTCGGCCCGCAGCATGCTTACCTGAACAGTACCGGCCGCGCCGATTACGTCTCGATCACCGATGACGAAGCGCTGGAGGCCTTCAAGGCACTGTGCCGTGAAGAAGGGATCATCCCGGCGCTGGAATCGTCTCATGCCCTGGCCCACGCGCTAAAAATGATGCGCGAAAATCCTGAAAAAGAGCAGCTGCTGGTGGTTAATCTTTCCGGCCGCGGCGATAAAGACATTTTTACCGTACACGATATTCTGAAAGCGCGAGGGGAAATCTGATGGAACGCTATGAGCAGTTATTTGCCAGACTGAAAGACCGTCAGGAAGGGGCATTTGTCCCGTTCGTTACCCTCGGCGATCCGTCGCCGGAACAGTCGCTAAAAATTATTGATACGCTGATCGAAGCGGGCGCCGACGCGCTTGAGCTGGGGATCCCTTTCTCCGATCCGCTGGCCGATGGCCCGACCATTCAGAACGCCACCCTGCGCGCTTTCGCCTCTGGCGTAACGCCAGGCCAGTGCTTTGAAATGCTGGCAACCATCCGCCAGAAGTATCCGGATATCCCTATTGGCCTGCTGATGTACGCGAATCTGGTATTTAGTGGCGGTATTGATGAGTTTTACGCGACCTGCGAACGCGTTGGCGTGGACTCGGTGCTGGTCGCCGATGTGCCGGTTGAAGAGTCTGCGCCCTTCCGCCAGGCCGCGATGCGCCATAATATTGCGCCCATTTTTATCTGCCCGCCGAATGCAGATGATGAACTCCTGCGCCTGATCGCCTCCCATGGCCGTGGCTATACCTATCTGCTCTCCCGCGCAGGCGTAACCGGGGCGGAAAATCAGGCCGCCCTGCCGCTGCACCATCTGGTCGAGAAACTGACCGAATATCACGCCGCGCCGCCGCTTCAGGGCTTTGGCATCTCCGCGCCGGAGCAGGTCACTGCTGCAATCGGCGCTGGCGCTGCGGGGGCGATTTCCGGCTCGGCCATCGTCAAAATCATCGAAAACAATCTGAATGCGCCTGAACAAATGCTGAGCGAGCTGAAAGCGTTTGTGCAAAAAATGAAGGCCGCTACGCCGCACGCCTGATCTTAAGACCGTCCGGCTTGCGGGCTGGACGGTTGTTCGTCCATTACGCCATCCGCATATTTACGCACCAGCCGAAACAGCGCTTCCACCTCCTGCGGCGGCCAGTCGCTAAAAATCTGATTCATCAGCCGCTGACGCGCGTGTTGAATATTCCCGAGCAAGCTTTCTCCCTGCGGAGTAACCGTGACCTCGCTAATACGCCGGTCATGCGCACCTGCCTGTTTATGCGCCAGCTCAAGCGTTTCCAGACGTTTCACCTGCCGACTGACGGTGGTGTAATCCCTGCCCAGCCGGGCAGCCAGCTCGACTACCCCGATCGGTCCATAACGACCGATGGTCACCAGCAGCGGAAAAAGCGTTTGATCGAGGCGCACGTTCGCCTCGTTCAGCAGGTTTTCGTCGCGCAGCGGATGGTTCATTACGCTGATGATATCCAGCAGCGCACCGTGAAAATCAGTAATGTCGTAACTTTTATGTGCATATTGCATATAAAATCCAGCAGAGTATAGTGCCGTTATTAGATATGTGCATTTTACACCTATTAACTTAACGGAGGAATAGCAATGAAAGCAGCCGTAGTTTTCGACCCCACAACGGGGCCGGTATATGCTGATTTTCCGCGCCCTGACGCGGACGCCAGCCATCGACTAATTCAGGTTCAGGCGGCAGCGATTAGCCATGTGGTTAAAAGCCGTGCGGCGGGCACCCATTATAGTTTCAATAGTACGCAACCCTTTGTCGCCGGGATTGACGGTGTGGGCCTCACGCAACACGGGGAACGGGTCTGGTTCGTCATGCCGGTTGCGCCCTGGGGCAGCATGGCGGAGTGGACCCTGGTGTCGGCTGAAAATTGCCTGCCGCTGCCGGAGGCGCTTTCTACTGTCGATGCGGCGGCAATGGGCAATCCCGGTATGTCGGCATGGGCGGCACTGGTGAACCGCGCCGGGTTTCAGGCGGGAGAAACGGTGCTGATTAACGGTGCTACCGGCAGCGCGGGACAACTGGCGGTGCAAATCGCCCGTCACCTTGGTGCGAAAAAAATTATTGCCACCGGACGTAATCCTGCGGCGCTGGAGCGTTGCGGTGCGGATGTCAGTCTACCGCTCGGCGCCGAAAATCTGGCGGCACAACTCGCAGAACAGGCCACCGGGCAGATTGACGTGGTGATTGATTATTTGTGGGGAGACAGTGCACTGCAGATCCTCAGCGCGCTGGCAAAATATACGCCATCAACCCGTCCGGTTCGCTACATGCAGGTCGGCTCATTGTCAGGAGCGGACATCAGCCTGCCGGGGGCCATATTACGTTCATCGCCGATACAATTGATGGGCAGTGGCATCGGCAGCCTGTCGATGGCTGAGCTGGTCGCGGCAACCGCGCAGATGTTTCAGGCCGCCATCCCCGGAGGATTCACCATCGCCACCACGCCCTGTCCGTTAAGCAATGTGGCTGAGGCCTGGGCGGTTGACGACAGTAAAAAACGCACGGTGTTTACGCTGTCTTAACGTCCGCACAAAAGAAGGGGTTGATTCTGAAGATGATAAAGATTATCTTTCTCACTACCGAATAGTTGAGCGAAATACTCAGGTATTCGGTACGACATTGCTCACATTGCTTCCAGTATGACTTGCCCGCCTTTATGGCGGGCTTTTTTTTAGCGGCTGGCGTGGGCGACGGAAAGCGCGGTCTCCCGTTTTTCGCTCTTCATCAGATCCCAGGTGATAAGGAACAGCCCCACCATAAAGGGGATTTCATACAGTTCTTCAATCAAATCCTGATACTGTCTGACGTGCAAAAAGAGCGGTGCGATGAGCCGATGATGCTCTACGGAGTCAGAAATCAGGAAGGTAATGACCACGATAAGCACTATCCACAACGGTAGCTCCGCAGTGCGGAATTTCAATGCAATCTCTTTGCGTAAGGTAGAGGACAGAATAACCGGCAGTGCCAGCGCTGCGATCAGGATCACCGAAATCGTCCTGAACAGCAGTTTAGGCTCATGGGGAAAATAGTCCCGTCCCCAGCTAGTGCTTCGGCCCAGCAAAACCAGCCACCAGACTACCGCCCACAGCCAGAACTGCCGGGAGCCGTTTTCAAGCGATAGCGGCCTGATATAGACAGCGGTAAAAACCGCGCCAAACAACAGCCACAGCGCCTGGCCATTTTCTATCCATTCCACGACTTTACCGTGAAGCAGCGGCAAATGCGCGTCTGCTGCAAACGGGAACAGGACTGCCAGCAGAAGCAGGAAAAATGCCGCTGCGGAAAATTGTGTTTTTAGTGTCATATGCCGCCACTACCTAAGGACAAATTAAGGAAAGTCTCAGGCAGGGATAATAACCCTTTTAGGCGAATGCGCATTATCTAAGTGTGCCTGCGATGCCGTTCATCGCATAAATAGCTTTTATAGTTAAATCTGAAGGGAGATAAAACAAGGAACTGGCCGCCTGCGGCCAGTTTGTAACAAAGAATTAAAAGCGATAGCCCGCAGAGAACATAAACACCCACGGATCGAGGCGGGTATTAACATTCTGCTGTACCCCACCCGCTTTAAACTTCACTTCGGTATCAATATCCATGTACCAGACCGACATATTAATCAGCCAGTCGCGGTTGATAAGATAATCCAGCCCGACCTGTCCCGCTGCGCCCCAGGAATCTTTCAGGCTGAGATCGGACAGACCAGCGTCCTTACCGGTATCGTTAAAGCTTTCATCGAAGAACGTCGTGTAGTTGACGCCCGCACCAATGTAGGGCCGCACTTTACTGCTGGAATCGCCAAAGTACCACTGGGCCATTAAGGAAGGTGGCAATTGATGGACGGTCGCAATATCGCCGGTTGGTCCAGTACCTACTTTATGGCGAAAAGGCGTCGCGGCCAGCAGTTCTACCCCAACATTATCCGTCGCCATATACGTAAACGTCAGGCCCATTTGGGTATTGTTGTCCACATTAAACCCGCCGAGGCTGCCCAGTACGTTATCCGAACCTTCAGTTGGTCGAACCGTTGCCGACCCGGCGCGAATGAAGAACTCACCCGCCTCGTGCGCCCATGCTCCGCCAGAGAGACTGCTTAAGATGACTGCCGCCAGCGCAATTTTTTTCATATCCACTCCTTCGTTATGGTTTTATCAGGCGCGGCAAATATACCTACAAAGAAGTAAAAGTGATCCAACTTAGATCACATTTAACCTTGAGATTTAACCTTTATTGATCTGGATTAATTTTTGCGTACAAGATGCAAACCTTCTTTTCATAACCACATCAATTTTCGCAAAATTTGCATATAAACCCCGGGCGCTCATGCTGTTGTCATTGACAAAAATGATAAATAACGCACGCGCGTAAAACGTGACTGCATGGATAACGTGGGCGAAGATGACCTGAGACATGCGCCAGTGCTGGCGTTTTGCTCGCGATGGGAGATAACTATGGTCAACGCCTTTTTTACAAAGACTGACCTTTACGGATGCTGCCACTGATGAGTTATCCAGGGTACAATCGTCCGCTTAATAACGCCTGCAAAACTCAAGGAGAGTGCATGTCTATCACGGCGAAGTCCGTTTACCGTGACACGGGTAATTTTTTGCGTAATCAGTTCATTACCATTTTGCTGATTGCTTTATTGTGTGCATTTATCACGGTGGTGCTTGGCCATGCTTTTTCACCGAGTGAGGAGCAGCTTTCTATCCTGAGCGAGGGTGACAATCTGGCTGGTAGCGGCGGATTGTTTGAACTGGTGCAGAGCATGACGCCAGAACAGCAGCAAGTTTTACTTCGCGCCTCAGCCGTGTCAACCTTTTCCGGGCTGGTGGGCAATGCCCTGTTAGCGGGTGGCGTGCTGCTAATGATTCAGATGATTTCTGCCGGGCAACGCGTCAGCGCCCTGCGAGCTATCGGAGCCAGCGCGCCGGCTCTGCCTAAACTGTTTTTGCTGATTCTTCTGACCACCTTTCTGGTACAGATAGGCGTGATGCTGATCGTGGTGCCAGGTGTCATTCTGGCTATTGTGCTGGCCTTTGCCCCGGTTATTCTGGTCCAGGATAAAATGGGTATTTTTGCCTCAATGCGCAGCAGCATGCGTCTGGCGTGGGCAAACATGCGTATTGTCGCGCCCGCCGTCATTTGCTGGCTGCTGGCAAAAGTGCTGCTCCTGATGCTGGCATCGCATTTTGCCGCGCTGACGCCGTTGCTGGGGGCCGTGGTGGCGAACACGCTGAGCAATCTGATTTCCGCGATGCTGCTCATTTATCTGTTTCGTCTGTACATGCTTATTCGCCCTTAACCCTGTCGCTCGCCAGGCGAGCGTCATTACTACGGAATCGTTGTATGAAGCAGTTTCTGGATTTTTTACCGCTGGTCGTCTTCTTTGCCTTTTACAAGCTGTACGACATTTACATGGCGACCACCGCACTGATTATCGCCACGGCGGTAGTGCTGATTTATAGCTGGCTGCGCTATCGCCGGGTCGAGAAAATGGCGCTGATTACCTTTGTACTGGTCGCCGTGTTTGGCGGATTAACGCTTTTCTTCCATAACGATGAATTTATTAAGTGGAAGGTGACCGTTATTTATGCACTGTTTGCCGGAGCGCTGTTGTTCAGTCAATGGGTCATGAAGAAGCCGCTGATCCAACGCATGCTGGGTAAAGAGCTGACGTTACCCGCCGCCGTCTGGTCGAAGCTTAACATCGCCTGGGCGCTGTTCTTTATTGTTTGCGGGCTGGCAAATATCTATATCGCCTTCTGGCTGCCGCAAAATATCTGGGTCAATTTTAAAGTGTTCGGCCTGACTGCGTTGACGCTGGTATTTACCCTGCTGAGCGGTGTGTATATCTACCGGCATATGCCGCAGGATGATAAGCCCTGATTTTTTAACCCGGCTTACGCCGGGTCAGACTGCTGACAAATGTTATCCCGTGGAATTTTGCCCGGTGGCGCTGCGCTTACCGGGCCTACATTTATGATGTAACTTGCTGATATTGTAGGTTTTCGTAGGCCGGGTAAGGCGAAGCCGCCACCCGGCAAAACGGCGTGCACAATAGCCAAACAGGTTTGTCATCAACCTCGGTTTTCTTTATTAAATGACTGGAACAACCATGACAACCACCAACGATGCGCCGCAGGGCGAACTGGTTTTACGTACGCTGGCGATGCCGGCCGACACCAATGCCAATGGCGATATCTTCGGCGGCTGGCTAATGTCGCAGATGGATATGGGCGGCGCGATTCAGGCAAAAGAGATTGCTCAGGGCCGCGTCGTGACCGTGCGGGTGGATGGTATGACCTTCCTGCGTCCGGTGGCGGTGGGCGATGTGGTGTGCTGCTACGCCCGCTGCGTTAAGCGCGGCACGACGTCGGTGAATATTAACGTCGAAGTGTGGGTTAAAAAAGTGTCGTCCGAGCCGATTGGCCAGCGATATAAAGCAACCGAGGCGCTGTTTATTTATGTGGCGGTAGACAGTGACGGCAAACCGCGGCCATTGCCTGCGGCGTAAAGTTTCGCCCGGCGCAATGCCGGGCAAAATCGGTCAAATAAAGCCCAGTAGCGAAAAGAAAAAATAGCCAATGATCAGGACAATGACCGGCATGATGTACAGCGGCACAATTTGCAGGAAAATCGTATGCCGGGGCACCACGATGCGTGATTCGATCTGCTCGCGGGTCATCCCGTCCGGCCCTTTCGCTTTTTCGAGGATCATTTGATCTTCCACCCCTTCACGCAGAAAACGCGCCTGACGGCTCATCCGCGCGCCGGAAGATTGCAGCGCCAGCCCAACAAAGATGAAGGCAAATATAATCCAGAACATCAGGTTGAGGCCGTGACTAAACTCCGGCTGCGGTGAGTTGTACCAGAAAAAATTGAGAAACGGCGTGTTAAAACGCATCATTTCAATCATCACGTGCGCAAAATCCAGCATGACAGCGTTGATTCCCGCTTGTTTTTCGCTGTGCGCGTACATGAATTTCAGAACCGAGATGAGGGTAGAAACGACGGCTGGAATAAATATCACCCAACCCGCAATCCGTTTTATAATTGCGATGCGTCCAGCCTGTTGATACGTCATGGATTCCCCTTATAGAGACGCTTTGTTATCGCTGCTAATTCTACCCGCTGCTGCCACTTTTCGCCCGATTTTTAAAAGCAATATGCTATAACAACGCATAGTTTTCACGTGGTAAACATTTTAAGAGTGGACTCCTGAGGAGGGATGCAATGACGGTTCAGCGACAAATTCTCGCCGCAATTTTTGATATGGATGGTTTATTAATTGACTCCGAACCCTTATGGGATCTGGCTGAACTGGAGGTGATGGAGGGCCTCGGGGTGGATGTTTCCCGACGTGATGAGCTGCCCGACCTGCTCGGCCTGCGTATCGATATGGTGGTGGATTTATGGTACGCGCAGCAGCCGTGGAATGGCCCCGGTCGCGACGAGGTCACCGCTCGTATTATCCGCCGCACGATGAATCTGGTGGAAGAGGCGCGTCCGCTATTGCCTGGGGTGCGTGAAGCCGTGGCGCTGTGCAAAGCCGAAGGGCTGAAAATCGGGCTGGCGTCCGCCTCTCCGCTGTCTATGCTGGAAAATGTGCTCACCATATTTGGCCTGCGTGATGATTTTGAAGCGCTGGCCTCAGCGGAAAAATTACCTTACAGCAAACCGCATCCGCAGGTGTATCTCGACTGTGCGGCAAAACTCGGGGTTGATCCATTAACGTGCGTTACGCTTGAAGATTCCGTCAACGGCATGATCGCCACTAAAGCCGCGCGGATGCGCTCAATTGTCGTCCCGGCACTGGAGGTTCAGCAGGATCCGCGCTATGTTTTGGCGAACGTTAAACTGCACTCTCTGCACGATCTGACCGCTCAGCATTTGCGCGGTTGATCCCCCTGGGCGTTCAGACCGAACGCCCTTTCAGGTTTATCTCACCGGCACACGCAAATTGTGACATTGAGTTACAACGTCACCTCTTTCACATACTGTATAAAAACCCTATACTGGATGAATCGACAGTTTAGCGAGTCCAGTGATTATCATGACGGCGGAAGGCCACCTTCTTTTTTCCATTGCCTGCGCGGTTTTTGCCAAAAATGCCGAGCTTACGCCTGTGCTCGCGCAAGGGGACTGGTGGCATATCATTCCTTCGGCGATTTTGACCTGTCTGCTGCCGGATATCGATCATCCACAATCCTTTCTCGGACAGCGCTTGCGCTGGATCTCAAAACCCATCGCGCGGGCCTTCGGGCATCGCGGTTTTACCCATAGTCTGCTGGTCGTATTTTGCGGTCTGACGATCTGCTATCTGAAAATACCGGAAAGCTGGGTGATCCCGGCAGACGCCGTGCAGGGACTGGTGCTGGGTTATTTAAGCCATATTCTTGCCGATATGCTCACACCCGCAGGGGTTCCGTTGCTGTGGCCGTGCCGCTGGCGCTTCCGCCTGCCGATCCTTGCGCCATGTAAAGGGAATCAGCTTGAACGCGTGCTGTGCATGGCGCTCTTTGTCTGGGCCGTCTGGATGCCGCAAAACCTTCCTGATAACAGCGCGGTACGCTGGTCATCCGGGATGATCAATTCGCTGCAAACCAGCTTTTATCGGTTGATACACCATTAATCGCGTAAATTATCGTCTGTACCAGACGTTTTGATATAAGCCATTCCATTTGGATATAAGACCCCCATCACACTTCTGCTACTCTTGCGCCATCTGAGTTGGCGTTGCTAAGCCGACCGTAATAAACAGGAGAACGGGGATGAATTTTCCATTAATCGCGAACATTATCGTGTTCGTCGCCTTGCTATTTGTGCTGGGACAAACCCGCCACAAACAGTGGAGTCTGGCAAAAAAAGTGCTGGTGGGTCTGGTGCTGGGCGTCATTTTTGGTCTGGCATTACAGTTTATTTATGGCGATGACAGTCCGGTACTCAAAAGTTCGATCCAGTGGTTTAACGTCGTAGGCAACGGTTACGTCCAGTTGCTGCAAATGATTGTTATGCCGCTGGTATTCGCCTCGATTCTGAGCGCGGTGGCCCGTCTGCATAATGCCGCACAGCTTGGCAAAATCAGCGTACTGACCATTGGTACGCTGCTGTTTACCACCCTGATTGCGGCGTTAGTCGGCGTTCTGGTCACTAATCTGTTTGGCCTCTCTGCCGAAGGGCTGGTACAGGGCGCGGCCGAGACGGCGCGTCTTAACGCCATCGAAAGTAACTATGCGGGTAAAGTCGCCGACTTAACCGTACCGCAGCTTATTCTCTCTTTCGTACCGAAAAACCCGTTTGCCGACCTGACCGGGGCCAGCCCAACCTCAATTATCAGTGTGGTGATTTTTGCCGCCTTCCTCGGCGTGGCCGCGCTGAAATTGCTGAAAGACGATGTGGAAAAAGGCCAGCGCGTTCTGACCGCCATCGATACGCTGCAAAGCTGGGTGATGAAACTGGTGCGCCTGGTGATGCAGGTAACGCCTTACGGCGTGCTGGCGCTGATGACCAAAGTGGTGGCCGGTTCCAACCTTCAGGACATTATTAAGCTGGGCAGTTTCGTTATCGCCTCTTATCTGGGTCTGGCGATCATGTTCGTCGTACACGGTCTTCTGCTTAGCGTTAACGGCGTCAGCCCGCTGCGCTACTTCCGCAAAGTGTGGCCGGTACTGACCTTCGCCTTTACCAGCCGTTCCAGCGCCGCCAGCATTCCGCTGAATGTTGAAGCGCAAACGCGTCGTCTCGGCGTGCCGGAATCCATCGCCAGCTTCTCGGCGTCGTTTGGTGCCACGATCGGCCAGAACGGCTGTGCCGGGTTGTATCCGGCGATGCTGGCGGTGATGGTTGCGCCGACAGTGGGCATTAATCCGCTGGACCCGATGTGGATTGCAACGCTGGTAGGCATTGTGACGGTAAGCTCTGCCGGTGTCGCAGGCGTAGGCGGCGGGGCCACCTTTGCCGCGCTGATTGTTCTGCCTGCAATGGGGCTGCCGGTTACTCTGGTCGCGCTGTTGATTTCGGTTGAGCCGCTCATTGATATGGGGCGTACTGCACTGAACGTCAGCGGCTCAATGACCGCCGGGACGCTGACAAGCCAGTGGCTGAAGCAGACGGATAAAACCGTACTGAACAGCGAAGATGAAGTAGAGCTGGCGCATCGCTAAGCCCTGAGCCGGGCACCCTGCCCGGCTACTATTACTCGCCCCCGACAATTTCCCCTTCCTGACGCATCTGCGTTGCCCAGCGCTGGGCCGCTTCCGGTACGCTGAAGGACTGCGAGCGCTGAAATTTCTCGCCCACCAGTACAAAGGCAACGTACTTGCCGCGCATAAGCCAGACGTCCTGAAAACCCTCCATCTTCACCGCATGTTCAGGCGGCGCTGGCTCGATACGAGGCACGTAGCTGATGACAGGACGATTTTGTTGTCGAAGCGTTTTCATAAGCAATACATTCATTAAAGATCACAGCAAAAAAACCATGATAGCCGAAATGCCCACCCGACGTCGCGTCAGGCGTGCGCGATCTTCCCTTCTTTCTACCCCCATCGCCCTGTCCATCGCTGAGATTGTTCTATAGTTAGAGAGGTTTTTCTTTAAGCAACAACTCGTTTCAGAGATGAAAACAAGAGGCTTACGCAATGTCGAAAGATGATAAAAACAGCAAAAATCACACTTCTCCCGTCCATGATGAACGAGAAGCGCAGCCGGGTCTGGATTCTCTGGCTCCGAAAGATGGCTCTCATCAACCGGATCCCAAACCTACCGCTCCCGGCGAACAACCCACTGCATCCGGCAGCCTGAAAGCGCCTGATATCGAAAGCGATAAGTTGACGGCGCTGGAGAGTTTCCGTAAAGGCAGCGAAAACCAGGCATTAACCACTAACCAGGGCGTCAAAATTGCCGACGACCAGAACTCCCTACGGGCCGGAAACCGGGGACCTACGCTGCTGGAAGATTTTATCCTGCGCGAAAAGATCACCCATTTTGACCACGAGCGGATCCCTGAGCGCATCGTGCATGCCCGCGGTTCCGCAGCGCACGGCTACTTCCAGCCCTATAAAGATTTAAGCGACATCACAAAAGCAGACTTTCTCAGCGATCCGCAGAAGAAAACGCCGGTATTCGTGCGCTTCTCGACCGTTCAGGGGGGTGCAGGATCGGCGGATACCGTGCGTGACATTCGCGGTTTTGCCACCAAGTTCTATACCGAAGAAGGTATTTTTGATTTGGTAGGTAACAACACGCCAGTGTTTTTTATTCAGGATGCCCATAAATTTCCGGACTTCGTCCATGCGGTGAAGCCTGAACCCCACTGGGCGATCCCGCAGGGCGCAACCGCGCACGATACCTTCTGGGATTATATTTCTCTGCAACCTGAAACCCTGCATAACGTGATCTGGGCGATGTCCGACCGTGGCCTACCGCGCAGTTTGCGGACCATGGAAGGCTTCGGCATTCATACCTTCCGTCTGATCAACGCTGAAGGAAAAGCGACGTTTGTCCGTTTCCACTGGAAACCGGTGGCCGGTAAAGCGTCGATGGTGTGGGACGAGTCGCAAAAGCTGATTGGTCGCGATCCGGATTTCCACCGTCGCGAACTGTGGGAATCTATTGAAGCGGGCGATTATCCGGAGTTTGAACTGGGATTCCAGCTGATCCCGGAAGAAGATGAGTTTAAATTCGATTTCGACTTACTTGATCCGACCAAACTCATACCGGAAGAGTTAGTGCCAGTACAACTGGTCGGTAAAATGGTCCTCAACCGTAATCCGGATAACTTCTTTGCCGAAAACGAGCAGGCGGCCTTCCATCCAGGGCATATTGTCCCCGGTCTGGATTTCACGAACGATCCACTGTTGCAGGGCCGTCTGTTCTCCTATACGGATACCCAAATCAGCCGTCTTGGCGGACCAAACTTCCACGAGATCCCGATCAATCGCCCGACCTGCCCGTATCATAATTTCCAGCGCGACGGTATGCACCGCATGGATATTGATACTAATCCGGCGAACTACGAACCCAACTCCATCAATGACAACTGGCCGCGTGAAACGCCTCCGGCGGCGAAACGCGGTGGTTTTGAGAGCTATCAGGAACGTGTTGATGGTAATAAAGTCCGCGAGCGTAGCCCGTCATTCGGTGAGTATTACTCCCACCCGCGCTTGTTCTGGAACAGCCAGACGCCGGTTGAGCAACAGCATATTATTGACGCCTTCAGCTTTGAGCTTGGCAAGGTGAGTCGTCCTTATATTCGCGAACGCGTGGTGGATCAACTGGTGCGCATCGACCTCAAACTGGCGCAGGCGGTGGCCGAAAATCTGGGCCTGACGCTGACAGATGAGCAACTGGCGGTGACGCCACCGGCGGATGTGAACGGACTGAAAAAAGACCCGTCGCTGAGCCTGTACGCCATTCCTGGCGGCAGCGTTAAAGGACGCGTAGTAGGCGTACTGCTGAATGATAAGGTGAAGTCAGCCGATTTGCTGGCGCTGCTTAAAGGGCTGAAAGCGGAAGGCGTTCACGCCAAACTCCTTTATTCCCGAATGGGCGACATTAAGGCTGATGATGGCAGCGCACTGAACGTAATGGCAACCTTCGCAGGCGCGCCGTCACTAACTGTTGATGCGGTGATTGTGCCTGGTGGCGATCTGAGCAGTCTGAAAGCCAGCGGCGAAGCGAATTACTATCTGCTGGAAGCCTATAAGCACCTGAAGCCTATCGTGCTGGCGGGTGATGCGCGTGAGTTTAAAACGGTGCTGAACGTTGATGCTCAGGGTGAAGAGGGAATTGTTGAAGCTGACAGTATTTCTGCAGCGACGGTGAAAGAACTCATTACCCTGCTGGCCGCGCATCGCGTGTGGTCACGTAGCAGCAAAATCGCCAGTATCCCGGCGTAACGAAAAACCGCAGCGCTGGCGCTGCGGTTTTATTTTCACAGATCGCTAAAGTTTCCCAGCCGGAAGCCCCGCGCGGTCACCGCCGCTTTTAACGACGGCGCTGTCAATACCTCAAGCTCCTCCAGACGCGGATAACAATATTTGCTCTCCTGCAACGGCTTATCGACAAAACCGGGATGGCACATGATTTCTATCGACCGGTCATTACGCGCCACGGCGTTGTCCAGAATATCAAGGAAAAACGCCTCCGTAACGTTCTCCGCATAGAAATTGCTGGCAAAGCTATCGCTGCTGCGCTCATCAGTGAGCATAATTGCGTTTTGCGCAACGACTTCACGATCGATACGCACCGGCAGCCCCTTCTCATCGGCAAATTTTGCGACGATGGCATACACCTGGGGGATCAGATGGACGTGATGGTGACTGTCAATATGCGTTGGCGCACGGCCAAAAACATCTAAAAAGCGCTGATATTGACAGGCCAGTTCGCGCTCAACCTCCTGCGAATTTAAAGTCCCCTGCTCTGCCACTTCCCAGACCCATTTCCCCAGCCTGCCGTCACGCGCCAGCGATGGCATGGCGGTTAAAGGACAACCAAAGCTGAGCACAAAATGCAGCCCGACGCCAAGTTGCGGCGTTTGTGCGCTGAGTTCAGCGGCGTGTTCCACCGCCGGCGCGTTCATCATTGCCGTGGTGGAGGTCACCACACCATGACGTGCGGCCTCGATGATGCCAAAATTAACGCCTTTGCTTAATCCAAAGTCATCAGCGTTGACGATCAATAAACGTTGCACAGGGTGCCTCCTTTCATTAATGCGATGATTTAATGGCGGCAACCGCCTTCGCAAAGCGCGGCAGATGCTCCTGATGCGCCAGCAGCAGTTCGCGTACCAGCACCTCAGCATCGTTGTCGGAACGCATCAATGGGTTCAGGTTCAGGGCCAGTAACGCATCGTTAAATTCGCCGCTCAATGCCGCCTTGCTTGCCGCAATTTCGAAACACTTAATGGAGTGGATCAGCCCCAGCACTTTTTCATCAAAGTGGGTGATACGCGGGTGTGGCGTCGCGCCGTTACGACCCAGCAGGCAGGTCATCTCAACCGTCCAGTCCTGCGGAATATTCTGCACGCTTCCCTGGTGCGGAATATTGATGTAGTGCTCAGTTTGCTTGTCATTGTAAATCGCGTTAATCACTTCACAGGCGGCATCGGAGTAGTATGCGCCGCCGCGCTGTTCAAGCTCCGCCGGTTTAACGTTCAGATTGGGATCTTTATACAATTCGAAAAGCTGTTTTTCGAGTTGCTGGACAACCTGAGCGCGCGCGCCGCCTTTATAGAATTCGCCCATTTCAATCGCCAGCATCTCTTTGTGCTTAAAGTAATAAAGCAGATAAGAGCATGGCAGCAGATTGAGCGAACGGATCAGCCCTTCATTAAACGGCAGGCCAAAGATATTTTTGACGGTTCTTGCGGTCAGCGTACCGGATGCCACACCGTCGATCAGTTCGGCAAAACGCGACTGACCGTTGACCAGTACATCTTTAATAAAGACCATATGGTTGAGACCAAACAGGTCGACAGACAGGTCGTCGCTATCTTCCAGTTTGAGTACGTCGCGGATAAACATTTTCATGCCGACCGGCACGTTGCACACGCCGATAAAGCGCCTGAAGTTGGTGTGACGATACACCGCCTCAGTCACCATACCGGCCGGGTTAGTGAAGTTGACAATCCACGCGTTCGGACAAATTTCTTCGACATCTTTAATAATGTCAAAGATGACCGGGATGGTCCGCAGGCCCTTAAACAGACCGCCTGCGCCGTTCGTTTCCTGGCCCAGATAGCCGTGGCTTAGCGGAATACGTTCGTCTTTTTCACGCGCTTTTAACTGGCCGACGCGTAATTGGGTGGTAACGAAATCTGCGCCCTGTAGTGCCTCGCGGCGGTTCAGCGTTTTAAAAACTTTTAGCGGCACGCCCGCTTTTTCCACCATTCGTTGACACAGGCTATGAATAATGTCGAGCTTCTCCTGCCCTTCTTCTACATCCACCAGCCACAATTCGCTTACCGGCAGTTCATCATAACGCTTAATAAAACCTTCGAGTAATTCCGGGGTATAGCTACTGCCACCACCAATTGTGACAACTTTTAAACTTTTCATATAAACTCCCGTTCAGTAAACGATCGCCATGATGAATACCTTCACGCGATCATACCTGTGAATTGATAATATAAATAACTTTCTGTGTGACGGTGTTAATTAGCCACCACAACGCTGTTTACGATAAGATCCTGGCGTAAATGCGGTTAATTTTTTAAAGGTCTTAATAAAAATACAAGGACTACTAAACCCGGCGTCATAAGCGATATCGGCCACCGAGAAATTGGTGGTTTCAAGCTGCTTTTTGCAAAAATTAATGCGGATCTCGTTGATGATTTGCACCGGCGTTTTGTTGTAATACTTTTGCGTGGAGCGCGTGAGATACGCCTGGCTCTTAGCCGAAATCTTAATCATCTTCTCCAGCGCATTCTCACCAAACATGGCTTTGTCGTGCATCTCTTTCACGGTTCGCCTGAGCCAGACGGGAATATCATCATCCTCCACCTGCTCTTTATGATGCTGTAAGCGGTTAACAATATAAAACGTTAACAGCTTATTAAATTCATCAAATTCATTATCGCGAAAATCCAGCGAAGCAATAACCGACTCAATATAGGTGAGAAACTCTTTTTTAATATGATACTTTTGCGAGGCAACAAAGCAAAACGGTAACAGGTACAGGTAATGCTCATCAAAAAATGAACGGCTAATCCCCATATTCAGAATTCGCGTCATGCCAAATTCATAAAAAGTTTGATGATGCGAGCCGATAGGAATGAAAACGAAATCCCCTCGCTCCAGCAGTACCCGTTTACCATTGATCTCCTGATAGCAGCTTCCTGTCAGGACAATGGTAAACTCGTAATAGTCGTGCTGATGTAATCCACTGACGCTTTCCACCTTATCAAAGATGAACATATGAAAATCTTCACTGTTCAAAAATTGACTTGCGCGTACCGTTTTGATTTCCATCGCACTCTCCTGTTGCCCGGTGTTCTCTAGCCTATTGCATTTTCTCATGCAGCTCAATCAGCTCGGCAATCAGCTCACGGGCCAGCATCGACGTCATCAGGTGATCCTGCGCATGCACCAGCACCAGGCTCACTTTCATTTTTCCCTGCCCCTGATCGCCCTCAATCAGTTGGGTCTGTACGCGATGCGCTTCGTTCAGCGCCAGCTTTGATTGCGACATCAGTTCCTGGGCCGCAACAAAATCGCCCTGTTTCGCTTTTTTTAGCGCCGCATAGGCCTGACTACGCGCGGAACCTGAGTTAATAATCAGCCCCATCACCACTTCTTCAAGTTCATCGGCCGTGGTATCGGATTCAACAATCTCTTCCAAATCAAACATACGATCTTTCCTTTCAGCAGGGAGCGGGACTTCTCCCGCTCCGGTGAGGGTTAAAACGACAGGGCGTTCCTGATGTCTTCTTCGCTCTCTTCTTCCTCAATCACGGTTTGTGCTTTATTGGAGATGATCACGAAAGGCAGATAGAACATCGTTGCCACCCCCAGGTTGAACAGGGCCAGGATCAATGCACCGATGCTACCGTTAGAGTTAAAGAACGCCCCGAGGCCTGGCGGCATGGTCCATGGCGCAAAGTTGGTTGACGGTGGGATAAGACCCAGCGAGTAAGCCGCCAGCGTGATGCCCGCCAGAATCGGCTGGATCAGTACGAAGGGGATCATCATTAGTGGATTCATGATAATCGGCATACCGAACAGAATCGGTTCGTTGATATTGAACAGCCCTGACGGCAACGCCAGTTTCGCCACCTGACGGTGATCCGCACGGCGTGAGGCGATGAAAATCGCGATAATAAGACCCAGCGTGGCCCCTGTACCACCGAGGAAAATATACGATTCCAGCATCGGTCCGGTCCAGAAATGGAAGGTTTTACCGGCGGCAATGGCCGCATCCACCGAACCAAACTGGGTGTAGGTCGCCATATTTTCCATACCCCAGGGACCAAGGATACCGCTGTTCAGTGCGGTCAGCGCCAGCCCGCCGTGGACACCAAAGAACCACAACAGCGCGTTGAATACCACGTAAGCCCAGCCCACCACGCTTCCCATGGAAGCCAGCGGTTTAGAGACGCTATCCATAATGATTTGATGGAAGTTACTGCCGATGAGCGACAGGCCCCAAGCGACGAAGCCCATAATTAACAAAATGATAAAACCTGGGATCAGCGCAGAAAACGAGCGTGAAACCGATGCAGGCACACTCTCCGGCAATTTGATGACCCAGTTACGGCGCACGATAAAGGTGAAAATTTCTGCGACTACCAGCCCGATAATGATACCGGAAATGATGTTCTGCCCGCCCAGCCAGTTGGCACCGACGGCATAGGCTTCTCCCACGGAAAACGGCGTAACCGTCATAAAAGAGGCAATCGACAATAAACCGGCAGCCAGCGGATCGACTTTACGTTCTTCCGCCAGCGCCATACCGATAAAGAACGGTGTCATCAGCGACATAATACCCAGCGTACCGTTATAAACGCTGCCGCCAATAACCTTGAACCCTTCTAATGTTTGAATCGTCGAAGCGTCAAGTCTTACTCCTAATGAAAAAAAGAATGACCCTTCACCAAAACTCAAAAATACGTTATTAATCAGAACAAACATTGCGCCTGCAAGCGTTAATGGCATTAACCGAATAAAACCATTTTTAATCGCATTAACATGCACCTGCTTGCCTAATTTCACAGCAAAGGGAAGAAGAACCCTCTCAAGTGAATCAATCGCTTTGCTCATAAATAGCATCCTGTAATGCCGCAATGCAAAATTGCGGCGATGAAATATGAAATTACTCTTTGACGGGAAAAATAAATAAAATTAATGTACTGCTGCTTTTTTAATGGCTGCGACGGCGGATTTTAATACCCCCAATCCATCGACTTTTCCGTACAGAATGGAATCAATCACTTCAACAGGTTTGTTGGGTACAGCGCTTTTAATATCTGGCAACATATAAGCAATTTGTGGCCCGATTAAAATGACATCTGCTTCAGGCCCTTTTTCTGCGGCCAGTGATTCAGGAAATGCTTCAATGATAACCGGCACTTCATATTTTTCTGCCTGAGCACGCATTTTTGATACCAGCAGAGAAGTGGACATCCCTGCGGAACAAAACAAATAAATTTTTTTCTTCTCCATAAAACCCTCCATAATTTTACGAACAAATTTTATACGGCGAATTATTAACCTCAACTTGCCTTTGCAGGCAATTCGAAATGATATTGTTTTGCCTGAGTGAAGTATACGATTTTACGTAGGGGGGTGATAATGCGTAAAGTGCATGAATTGTCTCTCTTTGACCTCATGCTTTGACGACCCTCACATTTCGGTCAAATAATTCGCGATGCTAAAAAAGAATAGCGCAGACAAAAAGAAACCGGCACAAAGGCCGGTTTCTTTTTTAACTCAGGCAGCAAAAGGAGGTTACTGCTTCGGAGCCTGCGGATCGGTATCATACTCGGCACAGGTCTGATAGCCAGAGTTAAGCACCCGACCAGCATCATCCAGAGCCACAAAATAAGTTTCTGTTTTACCGTCCCGTTGACCCAGGATATAGGTCTGGCATGTACCGCGAGCATGGACCATCGACACTTCAGAAGAAGGACGGCCGGCGATCTGCTGCACCTGCTGACGCGTCATCCCTTTCTTAATATCTTTTACAACTGGCTGTGTGAATTGGTCTTTAGTACGATCATAGGCCGTACAACCAGCCAACATAGTCAGTACTGCCGCTGCACTTAAAATTCCTGCTACATTCTTGTTCATATTCCGTCCTCTTGTTTATCAGCGTGTTATAAGCCTGGAATACAAACCCGAATTTTTCAACTTGCTTGAGAAAATCCTCTGTCTTTCGGAAATATCCTTAAAAAACAGCTATGGAGAGCGAAAATGCGTCAATTACCCTCTTCTGCCCGGTCAATTGTTGTCGTTTTAACGCTTAAGAGGTAGGTTTAAGGTATCGTCCAGAAATGTCGATGACATAGCAGAATTTAATTACGGGGGTGACATGGCTCTGCAACAAGAAATTATTCGTGCGCTTGGCGCTAAACCACAGATTGACGCGGAAGAAGAGATTCGCCGCAGCGTGGACTTTCTCAAATCCTACCTGACCACCTATCCCTTCATCAAATCCTTAGTCCTGGGGATCAGCGGCGGACAGGATTCAACCCTTGCCGGAAAACTGTGTCAGACAGCGATCGATGAGCTGCGGGCCGAAAGCGGTGTTGAGGACCTGCAATTTATCGCCGTGCGCCTGCCCTACGGTGTGCAGGCAGATGAGCAGGACTGCCAGGACGCCATTGCGTTTATTCAGCCCGATCGCGTATTGACCGTCAATATCAAAGGCGCAGTGTTAGCCAGCGAGCAGGCATTGCGTGATGCAGGCGTTGAATTGAGCGATTTTGTACGCGGCAATGAAAAAGCGCGTGAACGCATGAAAGCACAGTACAGCATTGCAGGCATGACCAAAGGGGTGGTCGTGGGCACCGACCATGCCGCTGAAGCGCTGACTGGATTCTTCACCAAATATGGCGACGGCGGCACGGACATTAATCCGCTGTTCCGTTTAAACAAACGTCAGGGTAAGCAGTTGCTGGCGCAGCTTGGCTGCCCGGAACATCTTTATAAGAAACTGCCGACGGCGGATCTGGAAGATGACCGTCCATCTCTGCCCGATGAAGCGGCGCTCGGCGTCACCTATGAAGATATTGACAACTATCTTGAAGGCAAACCGGTTGATGAAGGCACCGCCCGTATTATTGAAGGCTGGTATCTGAAAACCGAACATAAGCGTCGCCCGCCAATCACCGTGTTTGACGATTTCTGGAAGAATTGACGTACTCCCCGCCCTAAAGGGCGGGGATTCTTGCTTCGCGGAGCCGAACCTGAGCCGCATTAAGCGGTTCAGGGATTACCGGCTCTCCACAAGCTAACACGGCGAGTCCCGCCGCTTTTATATTCCGCGCTGCGTTAATGTCACGGTCATGGTCTGCGCCGCATTCCGGGCAGTGCCATTTCCGGACATCCAGCAACATTTTTTTCATCGTGAAACCGCAACTGCTACAGCGTTTTGAGGACGGGAAAAACTGATCAATGGTGACCACTGAACGTCCGGCCCATTCGCCTTTGTACTGGAGCTGGCGCACAAATTCGCTCCAGCCTGCGTCTGCTATCGCTTTTGACAGTGACGGGTTGCGGATCATGTTCTTCACTTTGAGGGATTCGACGCAAACAACTTGATTCTCGTTAATGAGTTTGCGGGTGGCCTTGTGCAGGGCATCCATCCGGCAATCGGCAATTTTCGCGTGGACCCGGGCCACCTTTAAGCGGGCTTTGGTGCGGTTTTTCGAACCTTTGGCCTTTTTGCTTAACCGGCGCTGGAGGAACGCCAGGCGTGCCGCGTATTTAGCGGTATGGCGGGGATTGCCGGACTTAAATCCGGTATCGGTGACGAACAAATCTTTTAAACCAACATCAATGCCAGCCGTTCTCGGGCTGATCGGCAGTGATACAGGTTCAAATTCGCAAAGACACGACACGAAATACCGCCCGGCGGCATCTCTGGACACGGTGACGGTAGACGGTACGGACGGCAGCGGGCGACTCCAGCGCACGTCTAAAGGCGTTTTGCTCTTTGCCATGTACAACCTGCCATCGCGGTATTTAAACGCGGCATCGGTAAGCGTGGCGGCCTGTTTATGGCGCTTGCTTTTGAATGTCGGGTATCCGGCACGTCCGGCGAAGAAGTTCGAAAATGCCGTTTGCTGGTGGCGCAGGGCTTGCTGTAGCGGCACGCTGGAAACATCATTGAGCCAGGCAAATTCTGGCTCCTTTTTCAGCGCCGTTAATCGTGCGCTGGCCTGCACATAACCAATTTTTTCCTGACGCTCATAGTACGCATCGGTCCGCCAGCGAAGTATGGAATTATAGACGAAACGCACGCACCCGAACGTCTGAGCCAAAAGCTCAACCTGATCGGGTGTTGGACAGAATCGATATTTATAGGCGCGTTTCATATGACTTGCAAAATACGCTGAAAAATGTAATCCATATTGACGAAGGTCAAAAAATGTTACGCCGTTACCGCGCTTATATCCCCGACCGATTGGGCGAGGTCTTAGGCGCAAATTGATAATCGCCTACGGACCGGGCAGGTTTTCCGATCCGTTCTTTTCGCCTCTTTTTTCGCCAGATTTAACTTGCTATACTGTATGTGTAAACAGTATCAGGAGTTAATGTGGCAAGGCGTCCCTCAGCCCCGCGCCTCGATTTCGAAGCGGCGGCAATTTATGAATATCCCGAGCATTTACGTCCCTGGCTTGAGGCGCTGCCCAAATTGCCCGGCGTTTATTTTTTTCATGGCGAAAGCGAAGCGATGCCGCTTTACATCGGTAAAAGCATCAATATTCGCAGCCGTGTGCTCTCGCATTTACGCACGCCTGCCGAAGCCGCGATGCTGCGCCAGTCCCGACGCATCACCTGGGTCCGTACCGCAGGTGAAGTGGGCGCACTGTTGCTGGAAGCGCAGATGATTAAAGAGCAGCAACCGCTGTTTAATAAGCGGCTGCGGCGCAATCGCCAGCTCTGTTCGTTGCTGATGGTGGACGGTAAACCGCAAATCGTTTACGCCCGCGAAGTCGATTTCTCCCACCAGCCGGGGCTGTTTGGTCTTTTTGCCAATCGACGCGCGGCGCTTGGCGCATTACAAAGTATCGCCGATGAACACAAGCTATGTTACGGGCTGCTCGGGCTGGAATCCGTGACGCGTGGACGAGGCTGCTTTCGTTCTGCCCTGCACCGTTGTGCGGGAGCCTGCTGTGGTAAAGAAAGTATCGAAGAACATAATCAGCGGCTGTATGACGCTCTGGCGCGGCTACAGATCGTCTGCTGGCCGTGGCAAGGCCCGGTAGCGATGAAAGAAAGCGGCCCGGATATGACCCAATATCATATTATTGATAACTGGCTGTGGCTGGGATCGGTGAACAGCCCCGACGAGGCGTCGTCGTTATTACGCACCCCTGCCGGGTTCGATCAGGACGGCTATAAAATTCTCTGCAAGCCGCTGATCGCGGGAAATTTCGAAATCAGCGAATTAGTGTCCCGGTAGCCAGGTGATCTCACTGAACAGAAGTTGACCTTCACTTTTGAGTAAGCGCAAGGTATGACACCCGTCCTGCCAGTATGCACCCTGTTCGGCGGTGAGTAATTTATCGCCGAGCTGCCATGCACCATTTAAGACGAATACCACGCCACCGCGCGAAGCAAAGGTGGTGAAGGTGCGATCAGCCACCCGGACTTTTGCCTGGCAACGATCGCGACGGGTAATGACGTTGAAGTCCATTGACATATGCCCTTCGGTAAGATGCGCCCGGACTTTGTGCTCGCCGGAAAAGCGAAATGGCTGGAACTGCCGCAGCGTATGCCGGAACGCGTTTCCGGCGTCAAGCGTCATTTCGCCCCCCTCGAGCAGAGTAATCACCCTGTCTGTGCCAGGAATAACCGCAAATTCACCATTCGCGGCAATAGAGGCGATACTGGCCCGCCAGTTGAAGTCGCGGGTGGCCGGAGGAAAACAGCACAGTTCCCGCGTCTCACCTGCACCGTTACGCCATAAATTGACCGCCATTTTGCGCATATCAAAATAATCCATCATCACTCCTGAAAGGCACAGTGCGTATCGCCATGCCGCCTGTGGCTATTGGCGGCTTATCATCATCAATTATTCGTTATTTATCGGCAGCAGAATGACTGGCCTTAGCGCAGCGTTATAACAAATTAAAAAAAAGTCCGCGATGCGACGTAAGGCCATGATAATGCACCAGCTTGAGGAGAATACCGTGTCGGTAGCCGGTGGCAAGAGATAAAATGAAAAAACCGCCGGGCCTGCCCACGGCCTGTATCGGCTATGGGCAAGACCGGCGGTCTTGAATGTTGTCGGCTGAATTATTCAGCTGGCGGAGCCATTTTACCGTCCGGGGCGTGATGTTCTGTCAGACGCTTCTCAAAATTGGCATTAAACTGTTTTTTCTGTTCCGGAGTCAGAATGTTGTAAATCTTGTTCTGCGCTTCCATTCGGGCCAGCATCTGCGATTTGTGCTGGGCCGCCATTTTGTCGATCTGCGCTTCGGCTTTCGCTTTATCGAAGGTATCGCTGGCGATCAGGTCATGGTTTGCACGCAACTCTTCCACTGGCGGGCGCTTCATCTCGCTACGCTGAGCTTTCATGATGTCGCGAACCTGCTGTTTCTGCGCGTCGGTCAGATTCAGATCCTTAAACATCATGTCATGATGCGGACCCATCGGCCCTCTGTGCTGCGGTGCCGTTTTCGCGGGGGTCGCGGTAGTGGTTGTGTCAGCGGCATGAGCCAGGTTAGCCGCGCCAAAAGCCAGGGTTGAGGCAACAAACAGAGCAGTTAATTTACGCATGGATTTATCCTTCTTTCAGTTATTCTTTCGGCGTGTTTGCCGTGTTGACGATATTAACTTTACGCGCTTTATCGTCAATAAGTCAGTGCAAGAGTAAAGCATTGAAAGTGTAAAAAACGTTTTACCGCCAATTATGAAGAAAATATGAAAAAAAGATGGAGAGTGATAACAAAAATAAATAATTCGTTGATTACGAAGAGATTATGCAGAAGTATAAAACAGCGGCGATTATTAATAAAGCACTTTGCTCAGATTAATCTGCATTGCTCCTGCCAGGTTTAACCCGGCGTTCAGTAATATACCGATGCCGGGAATTACACTATCCGCTGCAAAGAACGCGTTTTAACATTAAACCTGCACGCAAGCCTGGCGCGACGTCAGGATTGGGGAAAAGAACATATTCTGTCTCGTTGCCAACCTGCCAGCAGCGTTCCCCGTCTTCCGCCAGCAGGGTGCCGGGGACAAAGGAGGTGAAATTAAGCGTTTCTGCTGACATGTGCAGGGTGAAATGGCTGTCGTACCGGGTCAGTTGCTGTACCACCTGATAGCGCAGTGGTTCCGCGTAGCGGGTGTCCACCAGCTCTCCGGCGAGTAAATGGGTGAGTGCCCGGGCAGTGGTGGCGAAAAGCGACAGATCGTTGTCACCAAACGGCAATGCTTTACCCAGCTCAAGGGTGCAGGCCAGTGCCGCAAAGCGTTCTCCGCTGAAATGGCTGAAGGTGCCGCCCGGATGCTGATGAAAAACCAGTGCCTCCAGCCCGGCGGCTCCCAGCCACTGTAGAAATGACTCATCCCACGGCGCGGCTCTGGCAGGCAGCACGCCAAAACGCAGGTGGTGCGAGCCACGGATGGCGGTATGCAGATCCAGATGCCAGCACTGCGCCCGTTCATCCTGCTGGAAGAAACGGCTGACCGTCTCTTCCAGCAGCGCGGCACGCGCGGTTTCATCGCTCGCCGGGAATTGCCGCCAGCGTCCGCCAAACATCCGATTGAGATCGGCTTGCAGGTAGCGTTTACCTGCCCGTAACGCGGCAGGGTTCCCGAAGATCACCAGCAGCCGCCAGCGCAGCGGGATCTCCCCCGCCATTAATGCGGTAAGTAGATGGTCCACCATTTCGACCGGCGCGGTTTCGTTGCCGTGTATTCCGGCTGAGAGAACCAGCGCCCGGGCGACCGGCTGATGCGGTGACAGTTCGAGTATTCCCTCGCCCAGCCAGCGCCAGCGGAAATACGGCGTTTCTCCCCGCGTTGCCAGTGGCGGCGTGGCCGACAGCGTCGATGCTAAAAAATGATTCATTTCGCCCCCGTTAGCGCTGGAAGGGATAGACAGAGCCGAGGTGGAGGATCTGCGTCAGGTTGTCCAGCGCCTCGCGCCCCTCGCGCAGCAGGTGTGGATCGGCCAGATCGGTCTGCACCAGTTGATCACAGTAATAGCGATCTACCCAGCGATTTAAGCTGTTGAACAGTTCATCATTCATCATGACGGCCGGATTCACTTTTCGACGCTCTTCTTCCGTCAGCACCACCCGCAGGCGCAGACAGGCCGGGCCGCCGCCGTTCGCCATACTTTCGCGCAAATCAAAGACCTTCAGCTCGCTGATGGGATTGTCCTCTTCCAGCAGTCGGGTCAGATAACGCCAGACCCGCGGATGTTGCTGCGACTCCTGGGGCAACACCAGCAGCATTGAGCCATCGGCTTTACTCAAAAGCTGGCTGTTAAAAAGATAGGTGGCGACGGCTTCATCGACGCTGACCTCACTGGCCGACACCTGAATCGGCATAAAACCGGGAATACGCTGGTGCAGCGTCGCCATCAGCGCAGGCTGATCGACAAAAGCCTCTTCATGACAGAACAATACCTGGCGGTTGCTCACGGCGATCACGTCATTATGAAAAACGCCGCAGTCAATCACCGCCGGATTTTGCCGGGCGAAAACGAGCTGCTGCGGATTGACCTGATTCAGCCGTGCCACTGCCTGACTGGCTTCCAGCGTCTGACGCGCCGGGTAGCGCTCCGGACGCGCCACACCGCTCTCTTCACGTCCGTAGACAAAAAGCTGAATGCCCGGCTGACCATACTCCCCGCCGAGGCGGTTATGGTTCGCCGCGCCTTCATCGCCAAACAATGCCACCTGCGGCAGCGCGGAATGGATCGCGAACCGGGAGGGATCGGTAAAAATGGCGCGCAGTAACGCTTCGGTGGTTGGCGCTTCGCTGGCGCGGTGAAATTTGTTATTCAGGTTAGCCACCGTCAGGTGAACTTTGCCGTCCAGCGCATCCGCAGAAGGACACACCGTGGCGGCATTCGCCACCCACATTGACGAGGCTGAACTCACCGACGACAGCAGCCACGGGGCCTGCGAGGCGACGGTTTCAATAATCTTTTCATCGCTGCCACTAAATCCCAGTTGCCGCAACAGCGCAATATTCGGCCGCTCCTGCGGCGGGATCACCGCCTGCATAAACCCGGCGTCGGCCAGCGCCTTCATCTTTAATAACCCCTGCTTCGCCGCCAGCTTGGGATTCGACAGTTGCAGACGATGTTTTGTCGACGCCTGATTACCAAACGAGAGGCCCGCATAGTGGTGAGTGGGACCCACCAGCCCGTCAAAGTTCACTTCCCTGGCGTTCATAACTGTTCCTCGCGGTCAAAATTCAGTCCCGGACTGAGTGTGGCTGGCAGGGTTAACGCAGATGACGCCAGGCTTGCCATTGGCCACGCGCAATAATCGGCGGCATACCACGCGCCAGGCCGATGATTTCCGGACGCACCGACGCCGCCGAAGGGCGCGGTGCTGGCTGCGCCGGTCAACGGTTTATTCCAGTTGACGATCCCGGCTCGCGCCTCCAGCAATAATTGCTCAAACTTCTCCCGTTCGCCAGAAATCAACCCGCTCGCCAGCCCGTAGCGGGTGGCGTTCGCCAGGCGGATGGCGTCATCGAAATCATCATAGCGCCAGACGCACAGTAACGGGCCGAAGACCTCTTCATCCGGGGTAGTTGCCACACCGGTAACATCGACAATTCCCGGTGTTAGCAGCGAGGTGCCCGGCTGGAGCAAGCGCGGTTCCAGCAACGTCACGCCGCCGTTGTCGACGTGCTGCTTCCATGCCTGAACAACGTGCTGCGCGGCCTGTTCTGAAATCAATCCCCCCATAAACGGCGGCGGTTCGGCATTCCACGCGCCGGGCGTCAGGCGACGGGCAACCTCCACCAGCCGGGCCAGAAAACGATCGCCCTGCTCGCCCCGCTTCACCAGTAGCCGCCGTGCGCAGGTGCAGCGCTGTCCGGCGGTGACAAATGCGGACTGAATGGTGAGATGGACGGCGGCGTCAATATCCGCTGGCTCATCAACGATGAGCGGGTTATTGCCGCCCATTTCAAGGGCGAGGATTTTCTGCGGTTGCCCGGCCATTTGTTGATGCAACTGCGCGCCGGTGGCGGAACTGCCGGTGAATAACAGACCGTCGATGTCGGCAAGCTGACTAAGCGCGACGCCGGTTTTCCGACCGCCCTGTACCAGATTCAGCACGCCGGGAGGTAAGCCCGCATCTTCCCACAGCTTAACCACCGCCTCACCGCTGGCCGGGGTCAACTCACTGGGTTTGAAAATCATCGTATTGCCTGCCAGCAGCGCGGGCACGATATGGCCGTTCGGCAGATGGCCCGGAAAGTTATAGGGACCAAAGACCGCCAGCACGCCATGCGGACGGTGGCGTAACGTGGCCTCACCGTCCGGCAGATCGGTACGCTGTTCACCGGTGCGAACGTGATACGATTTTACCGAGATCGCAATCTTATTGATCATCGCCGCCACTTCAGTTGCCGCCTCCCAGCGCGGTTTGCCGGTTTCTCTGGCGATGATTTCCGTTATGGCCGGTTTATGACGCTCCAGCAGCGAGGCAAATCGTTCAACAATCGCCTGACGGGCGCTGAACGGTTGTCTGGCCCAGCCAGCAAACGCCGCGCGTGCCGCGTCCCCGGCCTGACGGACCTGTTCAGCATCAGCATCATAGCCATGCCACACCACCTCGCCTGATACCGGATTGCATTTAACGCGGCGCTCGCCACGACCCGTTATCCAGTCACCGTTGATCCACTGGCTCATTGTTTTTTCTCCTCAGCGCACAGACGTACCACCCGGACATGGTCGCCCGCATGACATTTCAGGGCGTCCATCTGGGCCGCCGTCAGGATCAGCCGCTCGCACTTCGGATCGGCCTCAATCAACATGGCACGAAAGTGATGATACTGTTCGTTAGCGACCAGGCACATCGGCTGCTCGCCCGACGCGGGTTGACCTTCTGCAACCGTCACCAGCCGGCTTTTGCGAATGGCACGCACGCGGTCGATATCGCACTCCAGCGTCGGGCCACCGTCAAAGATGTCGATGTAATCCCGGTAGCGGAAGCCCTCTTTCTCCAGTACCGCACGGGCTGGCGCGGTTTGTGGATGCACCTCGCCAATGACGGCCTGCGCCTCGGGTGACAGAAAATCGGTATAGATAGGATGCCTGGGCATCAGCTCAGCAATAAAGGCTTTTTGCCCGGTGCCGCACAGGTAGTCCGCCCTCGCAAACTCCATCGAAAAAAAACGCTTGCCAAGACCTTCCCAGAACGGGGAATAGCCGTTGTCGTCAATCACGCCGCGCATTTCGGCAACCACTTTTTCATTGAAGCGGTCGCGAAATGCCGCCATAAACAGAAAGCGTGATTTTGACAACAAATAGCCGTTTCCCTCTTTGCGCCAGGCGGGATCGAGAAACAGGGTGCATAATTCGCTGCTGCCAGTATGGTCATTACTCAAAAAGAGCGCCGGGAGCGCGTTATACACGTTCAGTTCTTTGGAAGCATGAACCAGGGTGCCAACACGGTAGTTGTACCAGGGATCGTTTAAGCCAACCGCGACCTCAATGGCACAAATTCCGGCGACGTCGCCGCTGTCCGTGTCTTCCAGCACAAAAACGTACCCCTGCTCGCCACGCTCAATGGTGCCTTGCCAGGTTTGTAGTGAACGTTCAATACGCGCTGAAAGCGTCGCTTCATCGGCAGGAAGCGAGGTTAAGCCACCGCCTGTTTTACCGGCCAGCGCCACCAGTGCGGGCAAGTCATCATGGGCAACCGGGCGAATAATCATCATGATGAACCTCCTGACACAAAGCGTTCACAGGCGCGGGCAAAGCGGTCAAGACCTGCGGTGATCTCTTCTTCGCTGATAATCAGCGCCGGGGCGAAGCGCACTACGTTGCCACCGGCAATCAGCACCATCAGCCCCTCGTCGGCCGCCAGGTTACTCAGCTCTTTGGCTCGCCCGGCATAACGTTCGTCGAGCACGCAGCCGATCAGCAGGCCAAGACCACGGATCTGTTTAAAGACGCCGGTTTTCTGGCTGATAGCCTGTAGCCGTTCGCTGAACCACTGGTGGCGCTGCTTCACGCCGTTCAGCACCTCTTCACGGTTAATCAGGGAGAGGACTTCTCCGGCGACCGCACTGGCCAGCGGGTTACCGCCGTAGGTGGTACCGTGAGTGCCGACGGTCATGACTCTGGCGCAGGCGTCGGTTGCCAGCAGCGCACCAATCGGAAAGCCACCGCCCAGCGCCTTGGCGGTGGTCAGTAAATCAGGCGTGACGCCATAATGCATGTAGGCATACAGCTCGCCGGTACGCCCCACGCCAGACTGCACTTCGTCAAAAATCAGCAGCGCATGATGGCGATCGCACAACTCCCGCAGGCCGCGCAGAAAAGCCGGTTCGGCAGGCACGACGCCGCCCTCGCCCTGAATCGGCTCGACAATCACCGCACAGGTGTCGTCGTTGATCAGCTCGTGTGCCGACGCCAGATCGTTAAATACCGCGTGGCGGATGTCCGGAGGGAGCGGCGCAAAATCCCGCGAATAGGCAGGCTGTCCGCCAGCGGAGACGGTGAACAAAGTGCGGCCGTGAAACGCATTATTGAACGCCACGATACCGCTTTTGTGCGGGCCGACCCGATCGTGCGCATATTTACGTGCCAGCTTGAGCGCCGCTTCATTGGCTTCCGCCCCGGAGTTACAGAAGAAAACACGATCGGCAAAGGTGGCGTCGATCAGGCGTTTCGCCAGCCGAAGGACCGGCTCATTGGTATACCCATTGCCGGTATGCCAGAACTTGTCCGCCTGATCTTTCAGCGCCTGATTCAGCGCCGGATGCGCATGTCCCAGCGCGTTTACCGCGATGCCACCCGCAAAATCAATATAGTCCTTACCCTGCTGATCCCACAGGCGGGAACCTTCTCCGCGTACCGGAATAAAAGACGCCGGAGCGTAGACAGGCATCATCCATTCATCAAAATTATTACGCGTTATTGACTGAGACATAGCGACCTCATCCGGTAAATGAAAAGTTTATGAAATGTTAATTTTCATGAGCGTTTGCGCTGTAAATGTAGATTGCAGGCATCGTGCCAGCCAGCGAAAAAAATGCATAAATCGGATGAGAGAACGAAATATCAAGGAGATACAAGCCGACGCTATGCACCTATATTGCATATAAAGTGCATAACTAGTCTGAAAGGAGGTTTTATAGCGCGATAATCAGAAATATTATTCATACGTAAAATATAATTCTGGAAATGTGATCGCCTGCGAAATTTCTCGTAGATTTACGCCTCAAAACGGGGCGTCGTGCACCGGGATCGCGCAAAAATTGCACGCTGGCGGATGAGGCGAAGCATTGCCGCGCCATACGGCGTAATTTCTGCTACCATCGCAGCTCTACTCATCCAGCACAGTGGCAGCGACTATGAAATTTGTCTCTTTTAATATCAACGGCCTGCGCGCCCGCCCTCACCAACTTGCCGCGATTATCGAAAAGCATCAGCCCGATGTCATTGGCCTGCAGGAAACCAAGGTCCACGATGATATGTTTCCCCTCGAAGAGGTGGCGAAGCTGGGATATAACGTGTTTTACCACGGGCAAAAAGGTCATTACGGCGTCGCGTTATTGACCAAAGAGACGCCGGTCTCGGTGCGTCGCGGCTTTCCGAATGACGATGAAGAGGCCCAGCGCCGGATTATCATTGCTGAAGTGCCCTCGCCGCTGGGCAATGTCACCGTGATTAACGGCTATTTCCCCCAGGGCGAAAGCCGCGATCATCCGCTTAAATTCCCTGCCAAAGCCCAGTTCTATCAGAACCTGCAAACTCTGCTGGAGAGCGAACTGAAAAAAGAGGATCCGGTGCTGATTATGGGGGATATGAATATCAGCCCCACCGACCTGGATATTGGCATTGGCGAAGACAGCCGCAAACGCTGGCTGCGTACCGGCAAATGCTCGTTCCTGCCGGAAGAACGTGAGTGGATGCAGCGCCTGCTGGGCTGGGGCCTGGTGGACACTTTCCGTCAGGCGAATCCGGAGACGACCGAGCAATACTCCTGGTTTGATTATCGCTCAAAAGGCTTTGATGATAATCGCGGCCTGCGCATTGATTTGCTGCTGGCAAGCACCCCGCTGGCCGAGCGCTGCGTGGAGACGGGTATTGATTATGAGATCCGCAGTATGGAAAAACCCTCAGACCATGCGCCGGTATGGGCGACGTTTAAGGTTTAATGAAAATTCTCGACGTGGTTGCCGCCATCATTGAACGTGATGGCAACATTTTGCTCGCTCAGCGATCTGAACAGGCCGATCAGCCAGGGCTTTGGGAGTTTGCGGGCGGAAAAGTGGAGCCAGGCGAAACGCAGCCGCAGGCGCTCGTTCGTGAACTGCGGGAAGAGCTGGGGATCGATGCGACGGTGGGAAGCTATGTCGCCAGCCATCAGCGCGACGTCGCGGGCCGGATGATCCACCTTCATGCCTGGCACGTCCCGCAGTTTAGCGGTACGTTAACCGCTTATGAACACCAGGCGCTGATCTGGTGTTCCCCTGCGCAGGCGCTGGCTTATCCGCTGGCACCCGCCGACATTCCATTATTAGAAGCGTTTATGCTTTTACGCGCCGCCAGACCAGCGGATGAGTACTGAGGGTCTTTTCATCGCGCTGACATTGGAGCAGTACCCCTTCGGTTTTAATCACCGCACCCTCAGAATAATATTGATCCTGATAGACGCAGCACTGGTTACAGGGCTGCGCACGTTGACCGCTGGAGCTAAAGACTTCGGGCGGAACATTCACCTCAACATCGGGGCGAATTCGCTGGTCTGCCAGCGCGCTGGTACAGCTCAATGCAAAAATCGCGGCAGCGATAATAGTCTTCATATTATTTAATTCCTGAATGTATTTATTGCTTACTATAACCAAAGCCAGATAAATATTCTGTCATCACTTTTTATTATGATGTCCAGGCCATTATAAATTCGCCCTCTGATAGATTTTTTTCTTGCAACCCGCACGGGCGCGAATGCTATAGTCGAAAAGCAGTCACTTTTTAATCGCAACCATAATAACTACAACCCATCACATCATAAGAGGATCTTATATCTATGGATCAGACACGCTCTCTGGAAACTTTTCTTGCCCGCGTACAGCAGCGCGATCCAGAGCAAAAAGAATTCGCTCAGGCCGTGCGCGAAGTTATGACAACATTATGGCCATTCCTGGAACAGAATCCCCGCTATCGCGAAATGTCGCTGCTGGAACGGCTGGTCGAACCCGAACGCGTGATTCAGTTCCGCGTGGTATGGGTTGATGATCGTAATCAGGTTCAGGTCAACCGTGCCTGGCGCGTACAGTTCAGCTCTGCCATCGGCCCTTTTAAAGGCGGTATGCGCTTCCACCCGACCGTTAACCTGTCCATTCTGAAATTCCTCGGCTTTGAACAGACGTTCAAAAATGCGCTGACTACCCTGCCGATGGGCGGCGGTAAAGGCGGAAGCGATTTCGATCCGAAAGGAAAAAGCGATGGTGAAGTGATGCGCTTCTGCCAGGCGCTGATGACCGAATTATATCGCCACCTTGGCCCGGATACTGACGTACCGGCAGGCGATATCGGCGTGGGCGGACGTGAAGTCGGCTTTATGGCCGGGATGATGAAAAAACTCTCCAACAATACCGCCTGCGTATTTACCGGCAAGGGCCTCTCATTTGGCGGTAGCCTGATCCGTCCGGAAGCGACCGGCTACGGGCTGGTGTACTTTACCGATGCGATGCTGAAGCGTCATGGTCTCGGTTTCGAAGGCATGCGCGTCGCGGTGTCCGGTTCCGGCAACGTCGCGCAGTACGCGATTGAAAAAGCCATGTCGCTGGGCGCGCGCGTTATTACCGCCTCCGACTCCAGCGGCACGGTCGTCGATGAAGCGGGCTTTACCGCTGAAAAACTGGCACGCCTGGTGGAAATTAAAGCCAGCCGCGATGGCCGCGTAGCCGCCTACGCGAAAGAGTTTGGCTTAACGTACCTCGAAGGCCAGCAGCCCTGGAACGTCCCGGTAGACATCGCCCTGCCGTGCGCCACTCAGAACGAACTGGATGTGGATGCGGCTCGCCAGCTTATCGCTAACGGCGTGAAAGCGGTGGCGGAAGGAGCCAACATGCCGACCACCATTGAGGCGACCGATCTGTTCCTGGACGCTGGTGTCCTGTTTGCGCCGGGCAAAGCGGCCAACGCGGGCGGCGTGGCAACGTCGGGTCTGGAAATGGCGCAGAATGCGGCACGCATGGGCTGGAAAGCCGAGAAAGTGGATGCCCGCCTGCACCATATTATGCTGGATATCCACCACGCCTGCGTCGAATACGGCGGTGAAGGCAAACAGACGCATTACGTGCGCGGCGCGAATATCGCCGGCTTTGTGAAAGTGGCCGACGCGATGCTGGCGCAGGGTGTGATTTAAGTGTTGTGCGCCTCGTGAAAAGCGAGGCGCTTTATTTCGTTACTGATAACCTGCCCAGGCGCGATCCAGTACCTCCACTGCCGGTTGGGCTATCGCCACGCTGCTGGGTGGCAGAGTGCTGGTCCTGACCCTGCTGGAGCGTAATTCTCCCCATGACCAACTCACCCGGACGTTGCTGTCCAGTCTGGCGATCGCTTGCGCGGCGTTGTTACCGTAAATGAAAGGGAAATCAGCGGCGGTAATAAATTCAGATTTACCAATGCGCAGTTTCGAAATGGGATTAAAGCGCATTTTTCCAACGCTAATTAAATACCCTTCCGGCACTTCCAGCGCGGTTAATTCCGGGACTTTCTGAATATAAAAATTCTCTTCATTGATAAAACAGCCGTGAAAATCGGCATCGTTATCATTAATGCTTTCCCGGGTTTCACAGGCAAAATGCCAGCCATCATCACCGCTACCGATATAGCCATCGGCATTCACCCCGGTATGCGTTAGCGTATAGCGGGTGTTGCCAAGGCTGCCCTCCTCTTTAGCAAAAAGATCGAGGGTGGCAGGCACGTTGCGACTGGCGGTGATCTGGCAGGTTATTCTTCCTTGCGGGAATAACGGACGGGACGAAAAGGTCATAATGACGGGCGCAAGGCTATATTCCGTTACCGAGCTAATCTCGCTGGCAAAGTATAAATCTGCGCAGTGAACAGAATGCAAATTCGCCTGTTGCTTCAGCCACGTGGTTTCCTCGAGGGTAGCCCGACGAAACGGATGCCGGGTTACGCCGCCGTCAGTCGTGGCATGTGATAAGGCAGAAAAGAAAAACAGCGCCGCAAATATATATTTTTTATCCATGTATTTAACCCGATAAATATTTATCCCTTATTTTTATCCGGGATATCGCCCAAAAGTCGGCGGGAATAATATCAGGGTTAAAAAAAACGCCTTTGAGCAATATCCCCTCAAAGGCGTTTTTCAGAATATATTAAGACGCCGCGGCGTCTGCGCCTTTACCGGGCGACGCCGATTTTTTGCTACTGCGTTTACGGAAGGTTTTTTTCTTATCCGCACCCGGCACAACAATGCCCCGGAACTGACGTACCGGCGTGCTGCGGGCCTGGTGAATCAGGTCATGAAGGGTGCCAACCAGCGGCTGCATAAAATCCTGATAGCGGCACTGTTTTTCACTGATTTGCGTCAGCACCGACTCCCAGTGCGCGGTCATATCTGGCCGTGCCGCCATTTCGGGCAGAGAGTGGATCAACGCGCGCCCCGCTTCCGTTGAATGAATGTAACGCCCCTGCTTATGTAAGAAGCTGCGCTTAAACAGCAGTTCGATGATCCCGGCGCGAGTCGCTTCGGTGCCAAGACCATCCGTAGCACGCAGGATCTTCTTCAGATCTTTATCCTGCACAAAACGGGCGATCCCGGTCATGGCGGAAAGCAGCGTGGCATCGGTAAAGTGGCGCGGGGGCTGAGTTTGCCGCTCGACGACCTCGCCTTTTTCACACAACAGCTCATCGCCTTTGGCCACTACCGGCAGCGGCGTGCCGTCATTCTCTTCATCCCGCTCTTTCGAGCCAAGCAGCGTGCGCCAGCCCGCATCGGCCAGAAAACGCGCTTTAGCAACGAATTTGCCGTTGGCAATTTCCAGCTCAATGACGCATTTACGGAACACGGCATCCGGGCAAAATTGCATCAGATACTGGCGGGCAATCAGACCGTACACCTTCGCCTCATTGTCGTTAAGATTGACGGAGGAACTGCGCGCTGTCGGGATGATCGCATGGTGGGCATCCACCTTTTTATCATCCCAGCAGCGGTTGCGTTTGTTCGGATCGACCGCCGGCTGTGGCAGCAGCTCTGGCGCATGAACGCTGATCGCGTTCATGACTGCCTGACGCCCGGCGAAATGTTCCTCTGGCAGATAGCGACAGTCTGAACGCGGGTAGGTAATCAGCTTGTGGGTTTCATATAGCTTCTGGCAAATATCCAGCACGTTCTGCGCGCTGAGATTGAAACGTCTGGCGGCCTCAATTTGCAGCGATGAAAGAGAAAACGGCAGCGGCGCGGGTTCTGATTCCCGTTTATCGTTATACGAGGTGACGATGGCGGGCTGCCCGGCAATCCGGCTCACGACGTGATCGGCCAGCGGACGGTGCAGCAGACGCCCCTCTTCATCCTGATACGGTTCGCAGGCTTCGCTGGGTTGCCAGAGGGCAGTAAAGCGCTCGTCCTTTGGCGTGACAATATGCGCTTTCACATCGAAAAAATCTTTAGCGACGAAGTTTTCAATTTCTTCATCGCGTCTGACCACCAGCCCGAGTACCGGCGTTTGCACGCGCCCCACGGAAAGCACGCCCTGATAGCCCGCGTTGCGTCCGAGAATGGTATAAGCGCGGGTCATATTGATACCGTACAGCCAGTCGGCCCTTGCTCGCGCCAGGGCAGAGACGCACAGCGGAATAAACTCGCTGTTAGCACGCAGGCGCGAAATGGCGCGCTCGACGGCCTGCGGGTTGAGATCGTTAATCAGGCAGCGCTGTACCTGCTGTCGCTTTGCCGGGGCGAGTTGCAGGTAGTCCAGCACCTCATCCACCAGCAGTTGCCCTTCACGATCCGGGTCTCCCGCGTGGATCACCTCTTCGGCCTCGTGCAGAAAACGCTTAATCACGTTGAGCTGTTTCGTTACCGACGGTCGCGGCTGGAGCTGCCACTTTTCGGGCACGATAGGCAGATCGCTCAGATTCCAGCGCGCGTAGCGGCCATCGTAGGCGTCAGGCTGCGCCTGTTCGAGAAGATGGCCGATACACCAGGTCACTACCTGGCCATTTCCACACTCAATAAAGCCATCGCCCTTGCGATGCGGTTTAGGCAGTACATCCGCAATCGCCCGACCGAGGCTTGGTTTTTCCGCAATAAACAGCCGCATCGACTTAACGGATCTCGATCATCGGTCGTCCCGCGCGTGCATGCACCAGTTCGCCAATGGCGCTCAGGCTGATGCCAAATTCCGCGGCGGCGGCCTGGACTTCCGCTTCGCCTTGTTCTGTCACCGCCAGCAGCAGGCCACCGGAGGTTTGCGGATCGCACAGCAGGTTGCGCCACGCTTCCGGCATATCGCCCATCAGGTGCCCATAGCTGGCATAGTTACGCCCGGTCCCGCCCGGCACCGCGCCCAGCAGGATATACTCTTCCACGCCCGGCAGTTTCGGCACATCTTCAAAGCGGATCTGCGCCTGTACGCCTGCGCCCTGACACATTTCGCTCAGGTGGCCCAGTAAACCAAAGCCGGTGACGTCGGTCATCGCTTTCACGCTATCAAGGTTGGCAAACGCCGCGCCGGCAAGGTTCATCTGGCACATTACTTCCGTCGCCAGTCCCTGATGTTCCGGCTTAAGCAGGGATTTTTTCTCGGCGGTCGTTAACACGCCAATTCCCAGCGGCTTGGTAAGATACAGTTTGCATCCCGCCTGAGCAGTGCTGTTTTTCTTCACGCGCTCCGTCGGCACGATGCCCGTCACCGCCAGACCAAAAATAGGCTCAGGGGCATCAATAGAGTGGCCGCCTGCGAGAGCAATACCCGCCTGTTTACACGCATGACGCCCGCCTTCGATCACCTCGCGGGCGATTTCCGGAGCCAGTTTCTCAATCGGCCAGCCAAGAATAGCGATGGCCATAATTGGCTTTCCGCCCATGGCAAAAATATCGCTGATGGCGTTAGTGGCGGCAATGCGGCCAAAGTCGAACGGATTATCAACGATCGGCATAAAGAAGTCGGTGGTGCTGATAACGGACGTGCCGTTGCCCAAATCATAGACCGCCGCATCGTCGCGGGTTTCATTGCCGACAAGCAAGTTGGGGTCGATAAACTTTGCCTGTTCGCTGTGCAGGATCGTCTCCAGCACTTTAGGGGAAATTTTACAACCGCAACCCGCTCCGTGGCTGTATTGCGTTAAACGAATAGCTTGCGCGCTCATGGACCTCTCCTGTTAATGCACTGCCGCTATGGTAGCGCCAGAAGCGGGCAGTGATAAGTACTACTGTCTGAATCACGCTGCTTTCGCTCATAATCCAGACAGTTTTTCCGCTGTTATCAAAAATAGCGCACGAATGGCGCGGTATCGGCCATCTCAATGGTGGTTGAGGCTTTTAATTGCGGCGTGCCCAGATAAAGGAAACCGACGATTTTATCCTGCGCGCGGCATTCCAGCCCTTCACGCACAACCGGGCTGTCGGTTAACGGACCACTGCGCCAGATGCCGTTAAATCCTTGTGCCAGCGCCGCCATTTGCATGGCCATCACCGCGCAGCCGGCAGACATTTCCTGTTCCCAGCGTGGCACCTTATGGTGCTCCTCGCATTTTGCCACTACCGCGATAATCATCGGGGCACGAAGCGGCGCGTTACGCGCTTTGTCGATGGCTTTTTCGTCCGATCCGGCCTCGATTGCGCCTTTTTCCAGCAGCTCACCGAAGCGCTGACGCGCCTCACCTTCTACAATAAAAAATCGCCACGGTTGTAACGTACCGTGGTCCGGTGCGCGAATGCCGGCGCGTAAGATATTTTCCAGTTGATCGCCTGCCGGAGCCGGGTCGATCAGCCGTGAAGCACTGCGGCGGTTGACGAGCAGTTCAAGTGCGTCCATTAATTAACTCCTGTTATGTTAATTCTTCACAAAATTAACATGTACAGGCGTTTTGTTACAGCACCGGCGGCGATTCCTGCTGACAAGTGGCGGCGGTGTATTTAGGATAGCCACACGATTTTGCCGACACGGCAAATTTTTCATTCTGTTTGGTCAGGGAGATTGCATGCGAACCCTTTGGCGATATATTGCCGGATTTTTTAAGTGGACATGGCGTTTACTGAACTTTGTACGCCAGCTAGTTCTTAATGTGGTGTTTATTTTCCTGCTGCTGGTATGCGTCGGGATCTGGATGCAGCTCACCAGCGGTCCGGAAGAGAACACCCAGCGCGGCGCACTGCTGCTGGATATTACCGGTGTTGTTGTCGATAACCCGTCTCCCACCAGTAAACTGAGCGCGGTGACTCGCCAGTTGTTTGGTGCCAACTCCGATCGCCTGCAGGAAAACTCGCTATTTGATATCGTGCATTCTATTCGGCAGGCAAAAGAAGACCGTAATATCACGGGCATAGTGCTGGATTTGAAAAACTTCGCCGGGGCCGATCAGCCGTCGATGCAGTACATCGGTAAAGCGCTGCGCGAGTTCCGCGACAGTGGCAAACCGGTGTATGCCGTTGGTGACAGCTATACGCAGGGCCAGTATTACCTCGCCAGCTTCGCGAACAAAATCTGGCTGTCGCCGCAGGGCACGGTCGATCTGCACGGTTTTGCCACTAACGGCCTGTATTACAAATCGCTGCTGGATAAGCTGAAAGTGTCCACCCACGTGTTCCGGGTCGGCACGTATAAATCCGCAGTCGAGCCGTTTATTCGTGATGATATGTCTCCTGCCGCACGTGAAGCGGACAGCCGCTGGATTGGCGAGCTGTGGCAGAACTATCTCTCTACCATTGCCTCCAATCGAAAGATCACCGCGCAACAGGTATTCCCTGGTGCTCAGGGGGTTCTCGACGGATTGCGTAAAGCCGGTGGCGATACGGCGAAATACGCGCTGGACAACAAACTGGTTGATGAGCTGGGTTCCAGCGCCGATATGGAAAAAGCGCTGACCAAACAGTTTGGCTGGAGCGATAAAGACAAAGATTTTAGCGCCATCAGCATGTATGACTATGCGCTGAAAAAACCGGCGCAAGAAGGTGGCAAAATCGCGGTGATCTTCGCTAACGGCGCGATCATGGATGGTGAAGCGACCCAGGGTAATGTAGGTGGCGATACCACCGCTGCCCAGATCCGCGAAGCGCGTCTCGATGCCGATGTGAAAGCCATCGTGCTGCGCGTTAACAGCCCTGGCGGCAGCGCCAGCGCTTCAGAAGTCATTCGTTCAGAACTGGCGGCGGCAAAAGCGGCGGGTAAACCGGTGGTGGTTTCCATGGGGGGAATGGCGGCATCCGGCGGTTACTGGATTTCAACGCCAGCGAACTATATCGTGGCTAACCCAAGCACGCTGACGGGCTCTATCGGCATCTTCGGCGTGATTAACACCGTAGAAAACAGCCTTGATTCGATTGGCGTCCATACCGATGGCGTGGCTACCTCGCCGCTGGCGGATGTTTCTATTACGAAAAATCTGCCACCGGAAGTTCAGCAGATCATGCAGTTGAGCATCGAAAATGGCTATCAGCGCTTTATTTCGCTGGTTGCCGCGGCCCGTAAGAGCACGCCGGAGCAAATCGATAAGATTGCTCAGGGCCATGTCTGGACCGGTCAGGATGCAAAAAATAACGGTCTGGTCGACAGCCTCGGCGACTTTGACGATGCGGTTGCCAAAGCGGCCGAGCTGGCTAAGCTCAAGCAGTGGCAACTGGATTATCTGGTGGAAGAGCCAGGCGTCTTCAACATGGTGGTTGATAGTCTGACCGGTTCGGTCCGCGCCATGCTGCCGCAGGCAATGCAGGCGTACCTTCCGGCTCCGCTGGCAGGTGCCGCAAGCGTGGTGAAGGAAGAAAGCGATAAACTCGCGGCCTTTAACGATCCGCAAAACCGCTATGCGTTTTGCTTAACCTGCGCGAATATTCGTTAACCCCTGTCTCCCTTCCGCCTGGCGGAGGGGAGCTTTCCTGATTCAAAGACATCATGCAAAAGAAATCCATTTACGTCGCCTATACCGGCGGCACCATTGGTATGCAGCGCTCCGAGCAGGGCTATATTCCTGTTTCCGGTCATCTCCAGCAACAGTTGTCGCAGATGCCGGAATTCCACCGCCCGGAGATGCCGGATTTTGCCATTCATGAGTATCAGCCGCTGATGGATTCTTCCGATATGACGCCGCAGGACTGGCAGCATATCGCGGAAGATATCCAGGCGAATTATGACGATTACGACGGCTTTGTGATCCTGCACGGCACCGATACCATGGCGTTTACCGCCTCGGCCCTCTCCTTTATGCTGGAGAATCTCGGTAAGCCTGTCATTGTGACAGGGTCACAAATCCCGCTGGCGGAGCTGCGTTCTGACGGACAGATTAATTTGCTGAATGCGTTATACGTTGCCGCGAATTACCCCATCAGTGAAGTGGCGTTGTTTTTTAATAATCGTCTTTATCGCGGTAATCGCACCACCAAAGCGCATGCTGATGGTTTTGATGCGTTTGCCTCGCCGAATCTGGCGCCTCTGCTGGAGGCAGGCATCCACATTCGCCGCCTGGGTACACCGCCCTCTCCACGCGGCACCGGCGAGCTGATTGTCCACCCGATTACTCCCCAGCCCATCGGCGTGGTGACGATTTATCCGGGGATTTCCGCGGACGTGGTACGTAACTTTCTGCGTCAGCCGGTCAAGGCATTGATCCTGCGCTCCTACGGCGTGGGTAACGCGCCGCAGAACGCCGAGTTTCTTCAGGAGCTGGCCGACGCCAGCCAGCGTGGCATTGTGGTGATCAATCTTACCCAGTGTATGTCAGGCAAAGTGAATATGGGCGGCTATGCCACCGGAAACGCGCTGGCGCACGCCGGGGTGATCAGCGGTTTTGATATGACGGTCGAAGCCACGCTGACCAAACTTCACTACCTGCTAAGCCAGGGGCTGAGTACCGGGGCGATTCGTACCGCCATGATGCAAAATCTGCGTGGCGAACTGACGCCAGACGAATGAGGAAGTAATCATGAATAAACGCGCACTGTTACTGGTGGATATGCAGAATGATTTTTGCGCGGGCGGCGCGCTGGCCGTGCCGGAAGGTGATAGCACCGTTGATATCGCCAATGCGCTGATTGACTGGTGTCGCAGCCGCAGCATCAAAATCGTTGCCTGCCAGGACTGGCATCCGGCGGATCACGGGAGCTTTGCCAGCCAGCACGGCGTTGAGCCTTTTAGCGAAGGCGTGCTGGATGGCATTCCACAGACCTTCTGGCCCGATCACTGCGTTCAGGGGAGCGAAGGCGCAGAGCTGCATCCGCTACTGAAGCGTGACGCAATCGAAGCGGTTTTTCGCAAAGGCCAACATCCGCAGATTGACAGCTACAGTGCTTTTTTCGATAACGAACACCGTCAGCAAACCGGGCTGAATAACTGGCTACAGGAACATGAGGTTGGCGAAGTAATCGTGATGGGGCTGGCAACGGATTACTGCGTCAAATTTACCGTGCTCGATGCACTGCAACTGGGTTATCAGGTGAATGTGATTACCGACGGCTGTCGCGCAGTGGATCTGAATGCGCAGGACGGCGCGCACGCGTTTATGGAGATGTCGGTCGCGGGGGCCACGCTGTATACTCTGGCAGACTGGGTGGAAACGCAAGGGTAGCATGACTTACCATCCCAACATGATGTTCGCGACACATTGCATCATTATTACTCTGGAAGGCACTGAACTATGGCGTTTATCCCTAAAAATTATGCCCGGCTTGAAGTCGGCTATCGCGAGAAAGCGCTGAAGCTTTTTCCCTGGGTCTGTGGGCGGTGCTCGCGCGAGTTTGTGTACTCAAATCTCCGTGAGCTGACCGTGCATCATATCGATCACGATCATTCGAATAATCCCGAGGATGGCAGTAACTGGGAGATGCTGTGCCTGTACTGCCACGATCACGAGCACTCGAAATATACTGAGGCCGATCAATATGGCTCCACGGTGGTCGCAGGTGAAGACGCGCAGGATAGCGTGGGTGCAGCGAAATATAACCCGTTCGCCGATCTGAAAGCGATGATGAATAAGAAGTGAGTGTCGTACTCGCCCGATAGCACAGGCTTAGCGGGCGAAAAAGCGAGATCGACGGAAGACCGCCCCGCTCAGGGTCAGGATTTAAACGTCGCGATTGGTTGCGGCGCGATACCAAACTCTTCTTTTAGCTGCTGCTTGGTTTTCATGACCATCTGACCACGAGTGTCAATGGTCATATGCTGAGCATTGGTGTTGTGACGCGCCTGCCACAGCATCACCAGTTGCAGGCTGTTCTCTTTTTGCTCAGGCGTCAGCGCCACACCATCAGGCCATTTGCCTAACTCTACTGCGGTTACCAGACGTTGATAGACTTCCGGGGTCATGCTCTCAATAACATTGTTGAGATCCATGCTGTTGCTCCTGCTGCTGGAATAATTTGCTGAATCGATTTTTCAACCCTTGATTTGTTCGCCATCGCTATCATCGGTGAAGCTCAGGGAGGCCGAGTTAACACAGAAGCGCTCACCGGTGGGCTGAGGGCCATCCGGGAAGACGTGTCCGAGGTGGGCATCGCAGTTTCCACACCGAATTTCAATACGTTGCATGCCGTGCGAGTAGTCATTTAACGAACGCACCGCGTCTTCGCTAACCGGTTCAAAGAAGCTCGGCCAACCGCAGCCGGACTCATATTTTGACTGAGAATTGAACAATGGTGCGTCGCAGACCAGGCAGTGATAGACCCCTTCGCGTTTATTGTGCAGTAAACGACCAGTGAACGGCGGTTCGGTGCCATGATTTTGCGTCACATAAAATTGCATTTCGCTCAGCGAATTTTTTAGCGTTTCTGAGGAGGGTTTATTAGCCATTTTCTCACATCTCGCAGTAGTCGCACTTACATTTATAAGCCTATTCTAACAAAACATTAACATCAAGGTCCGGCTATTTGTTCTAAACTTATCCGGTGTATGGGGTTACCCTGATTATTGTGATGGCGTTCACATTTTTATCCGGCTAGCCCTTTAAAATTCCGAGCGCAGCCCCCATGTGCTTTTCAGCACAAAAGAAAAGTGGAGCGAGTCAGTCGTCCAAAGGTTAGGCAGAGGATTGATTTGTCGCAATGATTGACACGATTCCGCTTGACGCTGCGTAAGGTTTTTGTAATTTTACAGGCAACCTTTTATTCACTAACAAATAGCTGGTGGAATATATGACTATCAAAGTAGGTATCAACGGTTTTGGCCGTATCGGTCGCATTGTTTTCCGTGCTGCTCAGGAACGTTCTGACATCGAAATCGTTGGCATCAACGATCTCCTGGACGCTGACTACATGGCGTACATGCTGAAATATGACTCCACTCACGGCCGTTTCAACGGTACCGTAGAAGTGAAAGACGGCCATCTGGTTGTTAACGGCAAAACCATCCGTGTTACCGCAGAAAAAGACCCGGCTAACCTGAAATGGAACGAAATCGGCGTTGACGTTGTTGCTGAAGCCACCGGTATCTTCCTGACCGACGAAACTGCTCGTAAGCACATCACTGCTGGCGCTAAAAAAGTCGTTCTGACTGGTCCGTCCAAAGACAACACCCCGATGTTTGTTAAAGGCGCTAACTTTGACAAATATGAAGGCCAGGACATCGTTTCTAACGCATCCTGCACCACCAACTGCCTGGCTCCGCTGGCAAAAGTTATCAACGACAACTTCGGCATCATCGAAGGTCTGATGACCACTGTTCACGCGACCACCGCAACCCAGAAAACCGTTGACGGCCCGTCTCACAAAGACTGGCGCGGCGGCCGCGGCGCATCCCAGAACATCATCCCGTCCTCTACCGGTGCTGCTAAAGCAGTAGGTAAAGTACTGCCAGAACTGAATGGCAAACTGACGGGTATGGCGTTCCGCGTTCCGACTCCGAACGTATCCGTTGTTGACCTGACTGTTCGTCTGGAAAAAGCGGCTTCTTACGAAGAAATTAAGAAAGCCATCAAAGCGGCTTCCGAAGGCCCGATGAAAGGCGTTCTGGGTTACACCGAAGATGACGTTGTTTCTACCGATTTCAACGGCGAAATCTGCACTTCCGTGTTTGATGCTAAAGCTGGTATCGCACTGAACGACAACTTCGTGAAACTGGTTTCCTGGTACGACAACGAAACTGGTTACTCCAACAAAGTTCTGGACCTGATTGCTCACATCTCCAAATAAGTTGAGATGAGACATGATCCCAAAAGAGCGACTTCGGTCGCTCTTTTTTTGTTTTGAAGACAGAGGATTGCGCTAAATGATTAATAAAATTTTTGCTCTACCTGTAATCGAACAGATAACCCCGGTTCTTTCTCAACGTCAGCTCGACGAGCTGGATGTAATCGTTGTTGACCATCCGCAGGTTAAAGCTTCATTCACGCTCCAGGGTGCGCACCTGCTCTCCTGGAAACCGGCTGGTGAAGAGGAAGTCTTGTGGTTAAGTGGCAATACTCCGTTTAAAAACGGCGTGGCGCTGCGCGGTGGTGTTCCGATCTGCTGGCCATGGTTTGGCCCTGCAGAACAAAAAGGCCTGCCTTCCCACGGTTTTGCCCGCAATCTGCCGTGGACGCTGAAGGCGCACAATGAAGACGACAATGGCGTAGTGTTGACATTCGAGCTTCAGAGCAGCGATGCAACGCGTCAGTACTGGCCGCATGATTTCACGCTTTACGCCCGCTACAAACTGGGTAAAACCTGTGAAATCGAGCTGGAAGCCCACGGCGAATTTGAAACAACCTCTGCCCTGCATACGTACTTCAACGTTGGCGATATCAGCGCGGTGAAGGTCAGCGGCCTTGGCGATCGCTACATCGATAAAGTGAATGACGCGCAGGAAGGGATACTGGCAGACGGCGTGCAGACTTTCCCGGATCGCACCGACCGTGTTTACCTTAACCCGGAAGCCTGCAGCGTGATCCACGATACGGCACTTAACCGCAGTATTGAAGTGATTCATCATCACCATTGCAACGTGGTTGGCTGGAACCCTGGCCCGGCGCTTTCTGTCAGCATGGGCGATATGCCGGATGACGGCTATAAAACCTTTGTCTGCGTGGAGACGGCGTGCGCTACCGTTAAGCAGAAAGCCAGCGAAGAGAAGCCTTCTCGTCTGGCACAGACTATTCGCGTGGCTAAACGCTGAGTCTGTGTTATTTGCCGGGTGGGGGCTTCGCCTTGCCCGGCCTACAAAACACCACGTTATTCGCAACCTCAGGCCTGGGCAAGCGAAGCGCCGCCAGGCATAATTCCACGGTATAACGTTTATCTACAATCTGACGGCTACTCACTATTACCCGGCGACATATCAAACCACGTCCAGCGGCATTTTGCGCTGCGGGGCCGGGAAGGCGCGGTCCAGCTTTGCCAGCTCATCTGCACTCAAGGTAATATTCAGCGCTGCGGCATTCTCTTTAACGTGCGCCACGCTCGACGCTTTCGGGATCGCCATCACGCCCTGATGACTAATCACCCACGCCAGCAGAATTTGTGCCGCGCTGGCATTATGCGCATGGGCGATGTCCAGCACCGCGTTGTTATTCAGTAATCCATTACGCAGACGACCTGCCTGCGCCAGCGGACAATAGGCCATTACCGGCAACGACTGTTGCTGGCACCAGGGCAGTAAATCATATTCGATGCCGCGCGAGGCCAGATGATAAAGCACCTGGTTGGTCGCGCACTGTTGACCGCCGTCAACCTGCCACAGCTCCTGCATATCATCGATGTCCAGGTTCGATACGCCCCAGCGGGCAATTTTCCCCTGTGCGATCAGCGTTTGCATCACCTCCACCGTTTCCGCCAGCGAATAATTTCCCCGCCAGTGCAACAGATACAAATCGAGATGGTCGGTGCCTAAACGACGCAGGCTGGCTTCACAGGCGGCAATGGCTTTTTTGCCCCCCGCATTCCACGGATAGACTTTTGAGACCAGAAAGACCTTATCGCGAATGCCCTTCAGCGCCTCGCCCACCACCTCTTCAGCACCGCCGTCAGCGTACATTTCAGCGGTATCCATCAGCGTGAGTCCCTGCTCCACGCCAGCCCGTAACGCGGCGACTTCAGCGGCACGCTGGCTTCGGCTCTCTCCCATATACCACGTCCCCTGACCGATTGCCGGCAGCGTGGCTTGATGGCTAAAGTGAACGGATTTTGTCATAGCTCCTCCTGAGAGTTTTACTGCACCAGCATAATGCAAAACAGGGCGTATTCGCCCTGTTTTGTCGCACAATATGCCCTGTTAGTTTGCACTATCAGAAACTGTAGGTCACCCCGGTAGAGAAAAGCCCGGACCAGGATTTATCAACCATCGGGCTGTCGGTTACTTCATCCGACAGGCGCGTATAGCGTCCGGAGCCATAAATATTCCAGTTGTCGGTCAGACTATAGTTAACGGCCAGTTCAACATACGGGTTCCAGCTGTCGTCAGGGTTGTAGCTCTTAAGCCCACTGCGGCGAGACTCCTTCCCGGAAACCCCATAGTAGTAGTCGTTCTGATTTTCACTGCTCCATTCCACCCCGATGCCTGGAGTGATATGCAGGCGATCGTTGGTGTAGCGATAAAGCCATGCCACATCACCGGTGAAGCCGTTACTGTTATCCAGCGTATCGCCCGCAAACGTAGTACGCAGGAAGCCATATGGCGTTTCATGGATATAGGTCAGCCCCGCCATTACCGTGGAGCGACGGCGATCGAGCTGGCGCAACTGGTTGTTATCGCTGTCGTGAGGTTTGAAATGCAGCGGCGAATAGTACGCTGTAATAGAGAGTTTGTCGGTCTTGTCATTCCACAAATAGTAACCGCCGCCGAGGCCACGGAACCAGAAATCATCGCCCTCATAAGCGATTACCGGTACAGGATAAACATCGTCGTCATATTGCTTGTAGGGGTTTTGTACGACGCCGACACCCGCGCCCACTGTCCAGGGGCCTGCTGCTGCCTGCGCAACGGAAGCCGAAGAAGCAATTAGCACACCCAGTGCCACAAGTTTGAATTTAGTCACAATTCGCTCTTTCCTGTATCAAATTATCCGCTGAGGAAGTGTAACCGCCCTTGACCCACATCCCAAATTATTTACAAGAACCTTACTTAGACAAACGTTTTAGCATGATTGCCGCTAATGACAAAAGGTTTGCATATTCGTTACATCACCATGACGCAAGGCCAATGTTCTTCAGCCTGAAAGAATTTTTTGATGATGAGTTATTGATATGTCATTGAAATTGGGCCTGGCTCGCAGGCAAGTTTTGCAAATGCCATCTACGCTTTATTGAGAAGGTGTATCGCCGGGCACATCGTCTTTTGGCCTCCTCTAACCTGGCATAATGGTTGCTGGAGTGTGAATGAGCGTGGCTCAGCCTACCTCTTCCGGGAGCCTCTACTATTCATATGAACGGCTCTTTTACCTGTGCTAAAACGAAAGGACGGCATGCCATGAATATATTCGATCACTACCGCCAGCGTTATGAAGCTGCCAAGGACGAAGAGTTCACACTGCAGGAATTTCTTACTATTTGCCGCCAGGATCGTAGCGCCTACGCCAATGCGGCGGAGCGGCTATTGACGGCAATCGGTGAGCCAGTGATGGTTGATACTGCTCAGGAGCCACGGCTATCACGTCTCTTTTCGAACCGGGTTATCGCACGCTATCCGGCCTTTGAGGAGTTTTACGGTATGGAAGAGGCCATTGAGCAGATTGTTTCGTACCTGAAACATGCCGCTCAGGGCCTGGAAGAGAAAAAGCAGATCCTGTATCTGCTGGGACCGGTCGGCGGCGGTAAATCGTCGCTGGCAGAACGACTGAAAGCGCTGATGCAGCGCGTGCCGATCTATGTGCTGAGCGCTGACGGCGAACGCAGCCCGGTTAACGATCATCCGCTATGCCTGTTTAATCCACAGGAAGATGCGCAAATTCTCGATAAGGAGTACGGCATCCCGCGCCGCTACCTTGGCACGATTATGTCGCCGTGGGCTGCGAAACGCCTGCATGAATTTGGCGGCGATATCACGAAATTCCGCGTGGTAAAAGTGTGGCCTTCCATTCTGGAACAGATTGCGATTGCCAAAACTGAACCTGGCGATGAGAACAACCAGGACATTTCGGCGCTGGTGGGTAAAGTGGACATCCGTAAGCTGGAAAACCATGCCCAGAACGATCCTGATGCTTATGGCTATTCCGGCGCGCTGTGCCGGGCCAACCAGGGGATCATGGAATTCGTCGAAATGTTTAAAGCGCCGATCAAGGTGCTGCATCCCCTGCTGACGGCGACGCAGGAAGGTAACTACAACGGTACCGAAGGGATCTCCGCCCTGCCGTTTAACGGAATTATCCTCGCCCACTCGAACGAATCTGAATGGGTGACGTTCCGTAATAACAAAAACAATGAGGCGTTTCTTGACCGTGTGTACATCGTTAAGGTGCCTTACTGCCTGCGGATTTCCGAAGAGATCAAAATCTACGAGAAACTGCTTAATCACAGTGAGTTGACCCATGCACCGTGCGCACCGGGTACCCTGGAAACGCTGGCTCGCTTTACCATTTTGTCGCGTCTGAAAGAGCCGGAAAACTCCAGCACCTACTCCAAAATGCGCGTCTATGATGGTGAAAGCCTGAAAGACACCGACCCGAAAGCGAAGTCTTATCAGGAATATCGGGATTACGCCGGGGTGGATGAGGGCATGAACGGTCTCTCGACCCGTTTCGCCTTTAAGATCCTGTCTCGCGTTTTCAACTTTGATCACGCAGAGGTTGCGGCAAACCCGGTCCATCTTTTCTACGTACTGGAGCAGCAGATCGAACGTGAGCAGTTCCCGCAGGAGCTGGCAGAGCGCTATCTTGAATTCCTGAAAGGGTATCTGATCCCGAAATATGCCGAATTTATCGGCAAAGAGATCCAGACGGCCTATCTGGAATCCTACTCCGAATATGGGCAGAACATTTTTGATCGTTATGTCACGTATGCGGATTTCTGGATCCAGGATCAGGAGTATCGCGATCCCGATACCGGCCAGCTTTTTGACCGTGAATCGCTTAACGCCGAACTGGAAAAAATCGAGAAGCCTGCCGGGATCAGTAACCCGAAAGACTTCCGTAATGAAATCGTTAACTTCGTACTGCGCGCCAGAGCGAATAACAGCGGACGTAATCCAAACTGGACCAGCTACGAGAAACTGCGCACGGTCATTGAGAAGAAAATGTTCTCTAATACCGAAGAGCTGCTGCCGGTGATCTCGTTTAACGCCAAGACCTCGACCGACGAGCAGAAAAAGCATGACGATTTTGTCGACCGGATGATGGAGAAAGGCTATACCCGTAAACAGGTTCGCCTGCTGTGCGAATGGTATCTGCGGGTACGTAAATCATCATAATACTAACGCCCGGCAGCGTGATGCTCGCCGGGCCTGAATAAAGATGCGATCTCAGGCCCCGGGTTCCTGAGACGCAGCGTGAAGTTGGCAAAAGCAGTACGGGGGGCATATGACCTGGTTCATTGACCGACGACTGAACGGTAAAAATAAGAGCGCGGTGAACCGTCAGCGTTTCTTACGCCGTTATAAAGCACAAATTAAGCAATCTATTTCCGAAGCGATAAACAAGCGCTCGGTGACTGACGTCGACAGCGGCGAATCCGTCTCCATTCCGGCAGGCGATATCAACGAGCCAATGTTCCATCAGGGGCGTGGCGGCGAGCGGAGTCGGGTGCATCCTGGAAACGACCACTTCGTTCAGAACGATCGCATTGAACGTCCTCAGGGTGGCGGCGGTGGTGGCGGTAGCGGACAAGGCCAGGCGAGTCAGGACGGCGAAGGCCAGGACGAGTTTGTCTTCCAGATTTCCAAAGATGAGTACCTGGATCTGCTTTTCGAAGATTTAGCGCTGCCGAATCTGAAGAAAAATCAGCACCGGCAGATGAACGAATATAAAACGCATCGCGCCGGGTATACTTCCAACGGTGTGCCCGCCAACATTAGCGTGGTACGCTCGCTGCAAAATTCACTGGCCCGACGTACTGCAATGACGGCAGGCAAACGCCGTGAACTGCGGGCGCTGGAAGCCAGTCTGGATACGGTGAGTAAAAGCGAACCAGCGCAACTGCTCGAAGAGGAGCGGCTACGCAAAGAGATCGCCGAACTGCGGGCTAAAATTGAACGCGTGCCGTTTATCGACACCTTCGATCTGCGCTACAAGAACTATGAAAAACGACCGGAACCCTCCAGTCAGGCGGTGATGTTCTGTCTGATGGACGTTTCTGGCTCGATGGACCAGGCCACCAAGGATATGGCGAAACGCTTTTATATTCTGCTCTATTTGTTCCTGAGCCGAACGTATAAGAACGTTGATGTGGTGTATATTCGCCATCATACTCAGGCAAAAGAAGTGGATGAACATGAGTTTTTCTACTCGCAGGAGACCGGGGGAACTATTGTTTCCAGCGCCCTGAAGCTGATGGATGAAGTGGTTAAAGAGCGTTACGATCCGGCGCAGTGGAACATCTATGCTGCGCAGGCATCTGACGGCGATAACTGGGCGGATGACTCACCGCTGTGTCACGAGATCCTGGCGAAGAAAATTCTGCCGGTGGTGCGTTATTACAGCTATATCGAGATCACACGGCGAGCGCATCAAACGCTGTGGCGGGAGTATGAACATCTTCAGGCATCGTTTGATAATTTCGCCATTCAGCACATTCGGGAGCAGGAAGATATTTATCCGGTGTTCCGCGAGCTGTTCCATAAGCAAAGCGTCACTTCAAGTGATTAGCGTTACGCCCCGCGCCGATGCGCGGGGTGCATTACTGCCCTTTGACAGAACAGCAGGCGATATAGTTGAGGTGTCTGCGCTGCGATCGAAAAAAACGAAACATCCCCAGAAAGCGGCTGCGGTTCTCGCGGCAGCGTAATCCGTTAAAAACAATCCTGATTGCGCCTTTAAGTCCTTCATCGCGGATTAACCCTTGCGGTGACATCAGCGACATTTCCCCCTGATGCTGCTTCACCTCGGCAAAACCCGATGCCAGTAAAATCTCCCGCCAGCCCTGTTTCGTCATTGGACTGACATTGGATTTCACCACCTGCTGAAGCTGGCTTTGCTGCTCCTCAGCCAGCCGCCCGGCGGTAAACATAATATCGTGGGTTAACAGGCGTCCGCCGGGCTTTAAAACCCGATAATATTCGGCAAGCAATTTCGCTTTAGCTTTGTCAGCGTACATGGTGAGCATGGCTTCGTTAATCACCACGTCAAAGCTGTTATCGGCGAAGGGCAGGCTATTCGCGTTGGCAGGCATGACCTGAATATGCTCCTCAAGCCCCTGCACCGCGACGTTATTCTTCGCCTTCGCCAGTGCGTCCTTATCCATATCAACGGCAGTAACATGACAGCCATAGCGTTGCACCAGCTCAATCGCCGTCGTCGCCATATTACAGGCCACTTCCAGAACCCGGCTTTCCGGCGTTAATTGCGCCTGGCTGAACAGCCATTCGGTCGCCTCTGTGCCGCCAGGACGCAAACGCGTTTTGCCAAGGCTGGCCAGAAAAGTATGCCCTGCTTTTTCATGAATGCTCATTTATCCCCTCCCCCTCATAAGATGCATACTGAATACAACATTACCAGCGTAGCGATAAAACTGAGAATGATTTTTATTTTTACTGAGATAGCCGTCGACAGATTATTCAACCGGAGGCATCAGCGGGTAAAAAAAGCCTGTTTACTCACGGGTATGTGCGTAAAATGAGCATGCTTATTATTTTTCGGCAAGGAAAACTACGATGTTTGATGTCACACTGCTTGTCCTGCTGGGACTGGCAGCTCTGGGGTTTGTCAGCCATAACACTACCGTCGCCGTTTCTATTCTGGTGCTGATTATTGTCCGGGTAACGCCGCTGAGCACTTTTTTCCCGTGGATTGAAAAACAGGGGCTGACCATCGGGATTATCATCCTGACGATTGGCGTTATGGCCCCTATTGCCAGCGGCACTCTGCCGCCGTCCACGCTGCTTCACTCGTTTGTGAACTGGAAATCGCTGATTGCCATCGCCGTAGGAGTGTTCGTTTCCTGGCTGGGCGGGCGCGGCGTAACGCTGATGGGGAGCCAACCGCAACTGGTCGCCGGCCTGCTGGTGGGAACGGTACTGGGCGTGGCACTGTTTCGCGGCGTGCCGGTGGGTCCGTTAATCGCTGCCGGGCTGGTCTCGTTGGTCATCGGAAAGCAGTAGTCCCTTTTCATATCTGGCGTAGACAGGTTGTATTACGCCTTCGTTTTATCTGTAGAGAAATTTATGTCTTCTGTTCTTCCTGATTCGGGCCGCCGCAGCATCCTGCTCATTGCCGGTATTATGATGATTGCGACCACCCTGCGCGTGACGTTTACCGGCGCGGCACCGCTGCTTGACGCTATCCGCGCGGAATATGGCCTCACCACCGCGCAGACTGGCCTCCTCACCACGCTTCCGCTGCTCGCCTTCGGCCTGATCTCCCCGCTGGCCGCAGGCGTGGCGCGTCGTTTTGGTATGGAGCGCAGCCTGTTTGCTGCGATGCTGCTGATTTGCGCCGGGATCGCCATCCGTTCCCTGCCCTCGCCTCTATTTTTGTTCACAGGTACGGCCATTATTGGCTGCGGTATTGCGCTGGGTAACGTCCTGCTGCCGGGCCTTATTAAGCGTGATTTCTCACAGCACGTGGCGAAAATGACCGGCGCTTATTCGCTGACCATGGGTGGCGCGGCGGCATTAGGCTCGGCGCTGGTGGTGCCGCTGGCGTTAAGCGGTTTTGGCTGGCGCGGGGCGCTGCTGATGCTGATGGTGTTTCCGTTGCTGGCGTTTTTGCTCTGGCTCCCCCAATGGCGTCAACAACAGCCTGTATCGTTAACGTCCTCACGCATGCAGCACAGCCGGGGGATCTGGCGATCGGCACTCGCCTGGCAGGTGACGCTATTTTTAGGCATTAACTCGCTGATTTATTATGTGATTATCGGCTGGCTACCCGCCATTTTGATCGGTCAGGGTTACAGCGAAGCGCAGGCGGGATCGCTGCACGGCCTGCTGCAACTGGCGACAGCGGTTCCGGGTCTGGCCATTCCGCTGATTTTGCATAAACTTCGCGATCAGCGTGGGATCGCCGCGCTGGTAGCTTTGCTGTGCGCCGTCAGCGCGGCGGGTTACTGGTTCTTTCCGCAAAGCGCCGTACTGTGGACACTGCTTTTTGGCTTCGGGTCCGGCGCCACTATGATCCTTGGCTTAACCTTTATTGGCCTTCGCGCCTGCTCTGCACACCAGGCGGCAGCACTTTCCGGCATGGCGCAGGCGGTGGGTTATCTGCTTGCGGCCTGCGGTCCACCGCTGATGGGTAAAATTCACGATGCCAGCGGCGACTGGCATGTGCCGCTGCTGGCCTGTGCGGTGTTATCCATCGCGATGGCCGTTTTCGGTGCCCTCGCCGGACGCGAGCGGGAAATTAACGTGAATTAATGGCTGGCGGCATATAGTAGCGCCTGCACCAGCGGTGCAGGTCGCCCTGCCAGCGCATTGCGCTCATGCTGAAAGAGCGTTGCGACAAAAAACGGGTGGGTCACGAGTTCAACCGCCCGGATTTCCCCCTCCTCATCCCAGCCGGTCACATGCAACGGCTCATTTTCAAGCGCCAGCGCGAAATCCGCCGCGATGCCGTAATTGCAGTGATACCCCTCTTCAATACTCTCTTTGCCATAAGCACGGGCGATATGGGTATTGGCACGCAGCTCAATAACATCGTTTTTTTCGACCAGCGAACAGGCCAAAGGTGCAATAACCATTCTTCCTTCGTTATCCATTTCGGCATGAGCGGCATCCTCCCAGCCCATCACGTTGCGTGCGTATTCCAGAATGGCATGCTGAAAGCCACCGCAGGTACCCAGGAAGGGAATCGCGTTTTGCCGGGCATAGCGCGCGGCGAGCAATGCGCCGTCGATATTTTCATAGGGGCTGGCTGGCACCAGCCAGATGGCATCATACTCCGCCAGATCGTCTTCGTTTTTAATATCACGGGTGGCTAACCAGTGATATTGCGCAGCCATATCCAGCACGGCAGCGGCATCATCAATAGCCAGCGGGATCGCCTGATGAGCAATGACATCGGCATTATAATCGCCGACAAGTGCAATACGCAGAGAGGAATTCATGAGGAGTACCTTATGTCTGAACGGAAAACGGACAACACAAGGAACCTCACATTAGCGATCTTTTCACTTAAAGACAATACCTTAATTCAGGCGGTCGGCGGCGGGCCGTAGCGCTGTATTGTGCGCATGGGATGTACTACTCTTGAGGTCATATATGACATTGCCGGATACGGAATGAAAAATAAGTTACTGGTGAGCGCCTGTTTGATGGGATTTACCGTTCGCTACAATGGCAGCGAAAAAGCTAACCTGACGACACGACTCGCCCGCTGGCAGCGCGAAGGACGGGTCGTCATCCACTGCCCGGAACTGGCTGCCGGGCTATCCACTCCCCGCCGGCCAGCAGAAATTGTCTCTGCCGATGGCGCGGATGTGATGGGCCATCGTGCGCGGATTATTGAAAATGATGGTCGGGATGTGACCGCCCATTATCAGTTGGCCGCCTGGCTGGCGCTGCAAACGGCGATGGAACAATACTGCGGTGCAGCGCTGCTGACCGACGGCAGCCCGACCTGCGGCAGCCAGTTTATCTATGACGGCAGCTTCAGCGGTATCCGCAAAGCAGGTATGGGCGTCGCCGCTGCGCTGCTGCGTGAACATGGGATCGCCGTTTTTTCTGAACGGCAGATCCCGGCGCTCATCGCATGGATGGAGAAAACGGAGGAGGAGTATGATCCAGTGTCAACGCGTATACGATGATCCCGCCCCGAATGACGGTTGAAGAATCTCACCCTGCTTTATGCCGCAAAAAACATCCGCCAGAATCATGCGCTGATTCTGGCGAACTGGCTTAATGCGTTGAGGGATGATCGCGTCGCCACAGCTCCCACTCATCGATAGTCTGTCCATCGCTGAGGCGGCATTCAGTACGCACGCCCTGAGGACTCTGCACCGGCTCCCGCGTCCCGCCTTGTTTCAGACACCATACTGCCGCCGGATTTGCCAGTCCGACTTCAGGAGATGGGTTTTGCTCGCTGGCACAGCCCACCAGCACCAGCGGTAACAACAGGCTAAGTCGTTTCATCGTCTCTCCTTGTATCGCTCCCGGAAACCTGAAGTTGATCTTCATGATTTCTTCATTTTCCACGGGCATTTTTCGTTTAGTGTAGAGATGCTCTTTTCATGACCAGAGAGCAAATCATTCCGTAATTGAGTTTTTCGCCCCGCTGCTCGCTACGGGGCTTTTTTTTGCATGACGCCATTCTGATAAGCCGAATATATCAAATTTTACCCAACCGTGCTTTACTGTGCCTGTAACAAGAAAATGTCTTTTCAGACACCATGTTTCTCTGCACCGGTGAATTAACAGGACTAATGTGATGAAAAAAACAACGATTATTATGCTGATTGTAGCGATTGTCGCCGTTGCGGGCACTCAGCTTGGCTGGTGGTAATGCGAAATACGTTTTCAGGATAAGTAATAAATACAGGCTCTCTCAACTCATAAAACAGAGCCTGTAGCCTTGTGTATTAATCAAGCAATAACGTAAATAATCGAAAAGAAAAGGCATATTACCTCCTTTTTGTCATAGTTAATTAATCCTATTAGACTTATCTGATTCTATTGTTATATTTAAGTTATGGGAAGATAATGAAAGTGAATTAAAACGCGTTGACAAGGAGTTTTCAGTTAATGGATTGGGAAATTGATCAAACCCTCGTTTGCCCCGTTACCGGGACTGGATTTGCTATCGCCTCTGCTGTAAAAAACATGAAGCTAATACTATGGTATAAAGGAAGCTACTTTCTTCGTACAGGTAATATTCTCACCCATAGCCCTTTTGGTGTAATTGTGAATGGAAGGAGAACGTCAATAGCGATTATTCATACCTTCCATTACTCAAACGCGCTATGGCAAACATTTAAAAACAGGATCTCATGCCCAGGCAATGACGATCCGACAATAACTGTTTGCCATCGTTATAAAGAGTGCATGTTTACGCTATGCCCTTACGGCGCGAAATCAGACTGAGCGGATTCAGGCATTAACCGGACACGCGTAAGGCACGTCCGGTTCAACTGCTAACGGCGATACTCCGCCAGTTTCGGTACGCTGCTGATGGCCAGATGACTAACGTCATCGCCTGCTACCATCGCAGATTTACAAAATATGCATTTTGCACCGAAGCGATTTTTTTCCGTCACATCGTAGGGTGACGTTCTGTACTGCGACCCGTGACAAGCCGGGCATCTGAATTGTATTTTCAAAATTATTTCCTTACATAAGCGCCTTATGGCATTCATGGTTTGAATACAGATGCGAATCGAAGCTTCAGATGGAGACTCAAGAGAGGATATCTTTGATGAGAACTGCTTTAGTAAACTACTCAAAAGGTTGTCTGTGTATCAAACCCACACTCCATTTACGCATGATTCGAACATTAACACAAGATTTATTTACGCTATTAAGTGGCGGGCCCACATTCCTGCCTCGCTAGTCTATTTTAAAAAAAACGCCGACTTTTTTCCGGGGTAACTGGTCATGACCGTTCAATTTATTCCAGTAACCCCGCTTGACCATAAATAACTTAAAAATTATGCCACCATCCGCAGACAGGCATTGGCGCAGTTTCGGCATATTTTAGCGCAGCGCTGGCAGTGATCGCTCTGATGCTTGGCACACTCCTCTGCGCAGGCTTTACAAATATCCACGCAGATACGACACGTCTGCTTAAAATAGTCGCTATCGAGACTCATAAACTGGGCTGACAGCCGACAAATACCCGCACACTGCACGGCAAGTCGAATGCAGTCGGTCATCATGCCAGGGTTTTCTTCCTTCAGACAAGACGCGGCGCAGAAATCACACATCGCCGCGCACTTGTAGCATAACTCAATACATTTCAGGGCGTCCTGATGCATATCTCACCTCATTTTTTTCATCATAGATGTGATAAGTCTGGACAAAGAAAGGGATATAGCAAGCGCCGGGAGACGATTAGCAGGCGGAGACGGTCGTCAGGATACCTTGTTTCGTTGATGACCGAAGCATCCCTTTTTCACTGTTCTAAGATGCGCTGGAACATTAACGAGGGAGTCATTGTATGATAGCAGTCCTGTTTGAAGCCACTACGTTACCCGATGCACAACAGCGATATCTGGAGCTTGCCGCAGAACTCAGGCCGCTGCTGGCAACCATGCCGGGATTTATCTCGCTTGAGCGTTTTCAAAGCCTGTCCACACCTGACAAAATATTGTCTCTGTCATGGTGGGAAAATGAAGAATCTGTTCTGTGGTGGAAACAAAATAGCCATCATCAGGCCGCTCAGGCAGAAGGAAAAAACGCCATTTTCTCCTTTTACCGTATCCGCATCGCTGGTGTACTGCGGGATTACTCCGTCGATACAGGGAACATTAGAAATGTATGATATTCATGTCGTGCTCAGCAATGCGCCAGGCTCGCTCGCCGCTTTAGGAAAAACCTTAGGCCAGAACGGCACAGGTCTGGAGGGCGGAGGCGTTTTCATCTTGCCGGCGAGGCAGGCGCCTCGCTGCTACGGTTGATGATTGAAAAAGAGTGGCTACGCCGGACGCCAGGTTACCGTGAGCTGTCGGTGACGCTGAAGGGACAGGCCGCGTTGCAAAAATGGTTTTCAATAACGGCAACCACGACTTCACGCTAAACGCTATTATTGGCCAGATTCAAACCTCCGGATGCTGCGTTGAAAGCAATCGTCGGCATGTGCTACAGCATGCGGTCTATACTGTGGATTCACTTTAGTTCTTTCGGAGGTAAAATGGAGTATCTGGCAAGACTGAATATCGTGACGGTGCTGATGTCCACTGCTTTCTGGATAAATCTCGCGTTAGTATTTTTTATAACCGCAATAACCTACTGGGTGATCAATCGATTACTCGGCTTTGTCTATAAAACCTTTCAGAACTCTAACAAGCATGAAGGCCATGATGAGCGCCTGCGATATATCGTTTTTGATATGCTGAAAAAAACCAATAAAGCACTCATCCTGTTTGCTGCTTTTCTCTTCAGCTTGCGTTTTATTGCCTTACCGGATCGGTTGTTTTCTACTATCTCCCACGCCTGGTTTTTAGTCGTGGCAATACAGATGGCTATCTGGCTCGATCAAAGCGTGCAGTCGTGGATGCGGCATTTGCTCTATGCGCCAGGGACCAATAAAAATCCAGTTACACTGGTGATCCTGGGTATGATCATGCGGGTGCTGGTGTGGTCCATGATGCTGCTCTCTATTCTGGCGAATGCGGGAGTTGATATTACCGCGCTGGTAGCAAGTCTGGGAGTGGGCGGGATTGCCATCGCGCTGGCGGTTCAGACCGTATTAAGCGATGTGTTTGCCTCGCTGTCGATTGGGTTTGATAAGCCTTTTGAAATCGGCGATTTTGTGGTCTTTAATGACGTTGCAGGTACGATAGAGCATATTGGGCTAAAAACTACACGTATTCGTAGCCTCAGCGGTGAGCAGATTGTCTGTGCAAATGCGCAGTTGCTGCAGCAAACCATTCATAACTACAAACGGATGCAGACGCGACGTATTGTTTTTACCTTTGGCGTTGCCACCTCTACCCCACCGGAAAAGCTGCGCACCATTGGCGATATGGTGAAAAATATCATCACAGAGGTCGGCGAAACGAAATTCGACCGCGCGCATCTGCTGGCCTTTAATCAGGATCGCCTGACCTTTGAAGTCGTGCATATCGTAAACACCGCTGATTACAATAAGTACATGGATATCCAGCAGGAAATCAATATTCGTATTATTGAGCAGTTGCTTGAGAAAGATGTTGAACTGGCGCTGCCAAGTCTGGTCGTGAGATCACCGGTGCAACTGGCAAGCAATAAGGCCTCACGTCAAATACCGGAGCGTCAATCTGCATAAACGGATCTACCGTAATAGCCGGGGAAACACCCCTTTTACGCTACACAAGGAAGTCTTGAACAGCTTTTTTGTGTAAATGAACTATTTTTGCAGAGACAAGCATTCTCTGCGATATAACGCTCGTTCTGCAAAAACAAGGGGAACCAAAGATGATGGATACGCAAGAGCAATACTGGAACCCGATGGTTCCTGAATTAACCGTTTCTGACGTTGCTCGCTCGCTGAGTTTTTATGTTGATATGCTTGGCTTCACGGTCCTTATCCGACGCGACAATCCGGACTTCGCGTACCTCTGTTCAGGCGAAGCACAACTGATGCTTGAGGCTTATCATCCTGGCAGTTGGGATACCGGTGAACTCAGCTATCCACTGGGCCGCGGAGTAAATTTTCAAATTGAAGTCGATGATATCACTCCCCTATTTACACGCCTCAGGGAAAATAATATTCAACTCTATCGCGAACCGAATGATAACTTCTATAGCACCGAGGACCGTCGGTTCTGCCAAAGAGAATTTCTGGTTCAGGATCCTGATGGTTACTTGCTGCGTTTTAGCCAGTATATTGATAGCTCGCCACAGGACTAGACAGCGTGATCATCGGCTCGCTTCACTTCTGAGAGTAAGCAGTTTGATAATCGTTAAAAAATGAATAAAAAAACGGGAGCATTCAGGCTCCCGTTTTGTTTACACCATCAGAAATTACATATTCTTGATGATTGCATCACCAAACTCTGAACATTTCAGCAGCTTAGCGCCTTCCATCAGACGCTCGAAGTCATAGGTCACGGTTTTAGCCGCGATAGCGCCTTCGGTGCCTTTAACGATCAGGTCTGCCGCTTCGAACCATTCCATATGACGCAGCATCATCTCAGCGGACAGAATGATTGAACCCGGGTTCACTTTATCCTGACCGGCATATTTCGGTGCCGTACCGTGCGTGGCTTCGAACAGCGCGCATTCGTCACCAATGTTTGCGCCTGGTGCAATACCGATACCGCCAACCTGGGCCGCCAGGGCGTCAGAGATGTAGTCACCGTTGAGGTTCATACAGGCGATAACATCATATTCTGCCGGACGCAGCAGGATCTGCTGGAGGAATGCATCGGCAATCACGTCTTTAACGATGATATCTTTACCGGTTTTCGGATTTTTGATTTTCAGCCACGGGCCACCGTCAATCAGTTCGCCGCCAAACTCGTCACGCGCAAGCTGGTAGCCCCAGTCTTTGAACGCGCCTTCGGTGAACTTCATGATATTGCCTTTGTGTACCAGGGTAAGGGAATCGCGATCGTTAGTGATAGCGTATTCAATCGCCGCACGCACCAGACGTTTGGTCCCTTCCTCAGAGCACGGTTTGATACCAATGCCGCAATGTTCCGGGAAGCGAATTTTTTTCACGCCCATCTCTTCACGCAGGAATTTAATGACTTTTTCCGCGTCGGCAGAGTCGGCTTTCCATTCGATCCCGGCGTAGATATCTTCGGAGTTTTCACGGAAGATAACCATATCGGTCAGTTCAGGGTGTTTAACCGGGCTTGGCGTGCCCTGGTAATAACGCACCGGTCGCAGGCAGACATAAAGGTCCAGTTCCTGACGTAGCGCCACGTTCAGAGAGCGAATACCACCGCCAACCGGGGTAGTCAGAGGGCCTTTAATGGCCACACGGTATTCACGGATCAGATCAAGTGTTTCAGGGGGCAGCCAGACGTCCTGGCCATAAACGTGGGTCGATTTTTCACCGGTATAAATCTCCATCCAGGAGATCTTACGCTCGCCTTTATAGGCTTTTTCCACGGCGGCATCGACCACTTTCAGCATCGCCGGCGTGACGTCAACACCGATACCATCACCTTCAATGAAGGGGATAATCGGGTTATTCGGAACGTTCAGCTTGCCGTTTTGCAGGGTGATTTTACTACCTTCCGCCGGAACAACTACTTTGCTTTCCATTCACCTCTCCTTCGAGCGCTTCTGGTTGTTACTGATTTTTGTTAATGATTTGTAATAAGCCCATCAATACTACCTGATAGTTTGGTTCCATGAAAGGCATTCATCATTACGCTATAATGCGACAATTGATAACGTCTGAAAATACTATGCGTAAAACTTCTTTAGATAATGCTTAACGTTTGTCTACAATGTGATAAAAGAACTAAAAAATCAATAGATTATAATAATCCTGCAAACTTCCTGCACTATCACCTGACAGGCTTTTTCCATTCTCATATCAGGTGTATCGTTTCAGCCTTTCAAGCTCTGATTGCTAAAGCCTGAAATAAAGCCAGGAAGGGTGGTTACGCATCAGGCCGTGCTGTAGCGAGATGACCTGCTAACGGAGAGATAAGCTGCGCAATTTGCGTAATCTGAATGGTATTCACATGTGGCTAAAAAAGGCTCCTATCCATAAAAATCTGGATAATATTACGTGATAAAAAGCAAGGGGTGTTGCAAAACTATTGAGAAACCGTTATTTCTAATTTGGATAAAATATTTGTAGAACTTCACTTTTACTTTTATTAAATATATCGAGATCCCGTTCAAAACCAGTCCGGGCGATATAACCTTCTTTTTCTTTAGTGAATCGCTTATCATCTGTGAAAAATAAAGCCATTAAATAGTCAGTATCTTTAATACCTTTACCTTCTACAAGTGAAATAACGTGTTTATAACATAATGTATCATGCTCTCCTGTACGTTCTTTCAGCATGCACTCTTGTAATTTTAAGGATGAATCATTATTTTTGGCATTGTATCTATTAAGTAAACTGACAGCTTCACTATAATCCCCCTCAGAAATTAAAATACTTGAATATGCTCGTATTACGTTATTATTGTTGGGATTGTGTTTTGAAAGACAATTTAATTTATCCTGTACAACTTTCTTCTCTTTCGTGTCAGCAAGTGTGTACTTCGTGACCAACTCCGAAGCCTGTTTTGTCGGGATATCAGCATATACCTCTTCCGCACAGGCATTTGCCATTCCCATGAAGAGCAATGCAGCGCCGATAATTTTTTGTATAGTCACCAACTCATCTCCTGTTGAATTGCGTTAAAGCTATGACTCTCTTTAGGCTCCTGGGAAATGGTATAACTGTCCCTGCATAACCTGCATCATATAAATAACCTGCCTCTAACTCTATTTTGGGTGCTGATGAAGAGTTATAGGGTATGTGAAACATTGTTGATCCAATGACAAAATCATCGAAACCCACAGCAAAACCTTCCCCTTTTTTTCTCTCAAGAGAATATATTTTATTACTGAGTAGATCTCTCACTTTACACCAAAATAAAAGGCTTCCAGTACCTGCCGCTCTTGCTGCATTGCTTTTACCAGTAGCAGATATGTAAACATTTTTACCGTTTGATGAATTTTCATCTTTGATAACGATATCAATAGAGTAGCTGGCATGTATGCCCACCCCTTCAATTCTCATATCAGCCGGTTGGGAAAAATAAAAACTTTTTATTGTCATATTAAGGCATCCTTTTTAACAAATCATCCATAAACCGCAAAAAGATAACATATAAAACTTTCTTAAGAATTTATTTTACCCCCGGACTAAAACGTAAGCAACTGTTTCCCCGCAAAGGCTGACAGTGTCCTCCAGCGATTCATCTCACTCTCTTTATGTTGAAAGTTTACCTGCATCTGTTCAGCATTATGAGGCCTGAAATTCATTGTGAAGGCCACAGGATCCTACAAGTTAAACGCGCCTTTCGAAGAAAGAAGATTTCTGAAAGAATACGCTCTCTGCCACGCCTGGTATCGCTTTATGCAGCTACGGCACTGACCGGGGAACATATGCACAAAAAATCGACGTATCAGCGCATTAACAAATTCAGCTCACAACGAGCCACCAGGAATGAACGTAAAGACCAGCCGCAGCGGGTCATTGTGTTCAATAAACCCTATGATGTGCTGCCGCAGTTCACCGATGAGGCCGGACGCAGCACCTTAAAAGATTTTATCCCGGTCGCCGGGGTATATGCCGCCGGGCGTCTGGATCGGGATAGTGAAGGTCTGCTGGTCCTGACGAACGACGGTGCGTTACAGGCGCAATTGACCCAGCCGGGTAAGCGCACCGGTAAAATCTATTATGTTCAGGTTGAGGGCGTACCTTCAGAAGAGGCGCTGGCAGCGTTGCGTGCTGGCGTTACGCTCAATGACGGCCCCACCCTGCCCGCGGGCATCGAGGTAGTGGCGGAGCCTGACTGGCTGTGGCTGCGCAAACCGCCGATCCGCGAGCGGAAGTCGATCCCGACAAGCTGGCTAAAAGTGACGCTCTATGAAGGGCGCAACCGTCAGGTGCGCCGGATGACGGCCCACGTCGGCTATCCCACGCTGCGTCTGATCCGCTACGCGATGGGTGATTATACGCTGGATAATCTTGCCAGCGGTGAATGGCGGGAAATCGAAAATAGGCTGTGAATTGATAAAGTAAACGGTAAAATCCCTGCTTTTGATTCGCCCGACGGCTTTGACGAGAGGGATCCATAATGTCTCAGCCAGATTATCTTCTATTGCTTAACAAACCAGCGGCTGAGCGACTTTATCTGATGTTGCAATCCGGACTTATTTGCCATGACCACTATATCCCGTTCTGTGACAACGTCATCCTGGATGAAGCCACTCCTCCGGGATGGATATTAGAATTAGCCACCGTGACCGACACGCCAGATGCGCTCACTATTATCGGCAAATATGTCTGGTCAGAACCTTTTATCCAGTTCGAAGCGTCAGTTGATTTTTATATTGCCTGTCTGTTTTTACGCTACCAACAATGCCAGATCTCATGGGAGACCTTTCTCAAACTGGCGGGACGATATTCAGATGCATACCAGGAAGGCCGTTACGATTGTAGCTACTACTACGGCATGTTAAACGCGCTTGAAGACTGCGACTACGATTTACGCTGTGAAAAAAATCAGGTACAGGAAATCGATCGACAATTTGCTACTGTTATCTCTTCGGCAAGAGAGCTCTACAACGACTTTGTCCTGTGGTTTAACAAAGGAAAAAGTCAGAACATCATAAGGCAATCTCATGTTTAAACCGCACGTCACCGTCGCCTGCATCGTGCATGCAGAGGACAAATTTCTCGTCGTTGAAGAGACCATTAACGGCAAAGTATTGTGGAACCAGCCCGCAGGCCATCTGGAAGCGGATGAAACGCTGGTGCAGGCGGCAAAGCGCGAGCTGTGGGAGGAAACGGGTATCGTGGCAGAACCGCAGCATTTTATCCGCCTGCATCAATGGATCGCCCCGGATAAGACGCCATTTCTGCGCTTCCTGTTTGCCATTGAACTTAACGAAATGTGCCCTGGAGAGCCGCACGACAGCGATATCGACCGTTGTCTGTGGGTCAGCGCCGATGAGATCCTTAACGCGGCGAACCTGCGTTCGCCGCTGGTAGCGGAGAGTATTCGCTGCTGGCAAAACGGACAGAAATACCCGCTGGCGCTGATCGGCGAATTTAACTGGCCGTTTACAGAGGGTGTCAAGTCAGGGGGGGCGTGCTAAAATACGCCGCCTTGAAGTTCAATGTCGTGAGTATTCCTATGTCTGAAAGCCCGAAAAAAGTGATCGTCGGTATGTCCGGCGGTGTCGACTCTTCCGTTTCTGCTTATTTGCTCCTGCAACAGGGCTATAAGGTAGAAGGCCTGTTCATGAAGAACTGGGAAGAAGACGACGGCGAGGAATATTGCACCGCTGCGGCCGATTTAGCCGACGCGCAGGCAGTCTGCGACAAGCTCGGCATTGAACTGCACACCGTTAACTTTGCCGCAGAATACTGGGATAACGTCTTCGAGCATTTCCTCGAAGAGTATAAAGCGGGCCGCACGCCGAACCCGGATATTCTGTGCAACAAAGAGATCAAATTTAAAGCCTTCCTTGAATTTGCCGCCGAAGATCTGGGCGCGGATTATATCGCGACCGGTCATTACGTGCGTCGTGCGGACGTTAACGGCAAAAGCCGCCTGCTGCGCGGTCTGGACGGCAATAAAGATCAAAGCTACTTCCTGTATACCCTCGGCCATGAACAAATCGCCCAGAGCCTGTTCCCGGTGGGCGAACTGGAAAAACCGCAGGTGCGTAAGATTGCGGAAGAGCTGGATCTGATCACCGCGAAGAAAAAAGACTCCACCGGTATCTGCTTTATCGGTGAGCGTAAATTCCGCGAGTTTCTCGGTCGCTATCTGCCCGCCCAGCCGGGTAAAATCCTTACCGTCGATGGCGAAGAAATTGGTCAGCATCAGGGGCTGATGTACCACACCCTCGGCCAGCGTAAAGGGCTGGGGATTGGCGGGACCAAAGAGGGTAGCGAAGATCCGTGGTACGTGGTGGATAAAGACGTTGAGAACAATATTCTCATCGTGGCGCAGGGGCATGACCATCCGCGTCTGATGTCCGTCGGGCTGATTGCCCAGCAACTGCACTGGGTCGACCGTCAGCCGTTCACTGGGACTCTGCGCTGTACGGTGAAAACCCGCTATCGTCAGAGTGATATTGCCTGTACGGTGACGGCGCTGGATAACGAGCGCATTGAGGTTCATTTCGATGAGCCGGTCGCGGCCGTCACGCCGGGCCAGTCTGCGGTCTTCTACAGCGGCGAAGTGTGCCTCGGCGGCGGTATTATTGAGCAGCGCCTGCCGCTGCCGCTATAAAAGCGTCTTTGATTATGTTTACCTGCGGATCGTGGATACGCAGGATTAACAAGGAGTGAGTGTGGCGAAGAACTATTATGACATCACCCTGGCGCTGGCAGGCATCTGCCAGTCCGCACGTCTGGTGCAACAACTGGCCCATCAGGGCCACTGCGATAGCGACGCCCTGCACGTTTCGCTGAACAGCATCATCGACCTCAACCCGGACTCAACGCTGGGAGTTTTCGGTGGCAGCGAAGCCAACCTCCGTCTCGGTCTTGAAACGCTGCTCGGTGTGCTGAACGCTAGCAGCCGTCAGGGCCTGAACGCTGAACTCACTCGTTATACCCTTAGCCTGATGGTGCTTGAGCGTAAGCTCGCCAAAGCCAAAGGCGCAATGGATACGCTTGGCAGCAGCATTTCTGGTTTACAGCGCCAGCTCGACCATTTCGATCTTCAGTCTGAGACCTTGCTGAGCGCGATGGCGGGCATCTATGTCGACGTCATTAGCCCGTTGGGGCCACGCATCCAGGTGACTGGCTCTCCTGCCGTACTGCAAAGCGCACAGGTGCAGGCCAAAGTTCGCGCCTCGCTACTGGCCGGTATTCGTGCCGCTGTGCTCTGGCACCAGGTTGGCGGTAGCCGCCTGCAACTCATGTTTTCTCGTCAGCGCCTGCTAACTCAGGCCAAACACATTCTTGCTCATTTAACTCCGGAGTTGTGATCTATGGAATTATCCTCACTGACCGCCGTTTCCCCCGTCGATGGACGCTATGGCGATAAAGTCAGCGCGCTGCGCGGCATTTTCAGCGAATACGGTTTGCTGAAATTCCGCGTCCAGGTCGAGGTACGCTGGCTGCAAAAACTGGCCGCGCACGCAGCGATTAAGGAAGTTCCTTCATTTGCTGCCGACGCAAACGGTTACCTTGATAAAATCGTTGCCGACTTTACTGAAGAAGACGCAGCACGCATCAAAACGATTGAACGCACCACAAATCACGATGTAAAAGCGGTTGAATATTTCCTCAAAGAAAAAGTCGCCAGCGTGCCTGAGCTGCATGCGGTTTCCGAGTTTATTCACTTCGCCTGTACTTCCGAAGACATCAACAACCTCTCCCACGCGCTAATGCTGAAAGCCGCCCGCGATGAGGTGATCCTGCCTTACTGGCGCAAGCTGATTGATGCGGTAAAAGATCTTGCCGTGCAGTATCGCGATATTCCCCTGCTCTCCCGTACCCACGGTCAACCGGCTACGCCGTCTACGCTGGGTAAAGAGATGGCTAACGTCGCGTACCGTATGGAGCGTCAATATCGTCAACTTAGCCAGGTCGAGATCCTTGGCAAAATCAACGGTGCGGTGGGCAACTATAACGCCCATATTGCGGCCTACCCGGAAGTAGACTGGCATCAGTTCAGCGAGGAGTTTGTCACTTCGCTGGGTATTCAGTGGAACCCGTACACCACACAGATCGAACCGCACGACTATATTGCCGAACTGTTTGATTGCATCGCGCGCTTCAACACTATCCTGATCGATTTCGATCGTGACGTCTGGGGTTACGTGGCGCTTAACCACTTCAAACAGAAAACCATCGCCGGTGAAATCGGTTCCTCCACCATGCCGCACAAAGTGAACCCGATTGATTTCGAGAACTCCGAAGGCAACCTGGGCCTCTCCAACGCGGTCTTGCAGCATCTGGCGAGCAAACTGCCGGTCTCCCGCTGGCAGCGCGATCTGACCGACTCCACCGTACTGCGCAACCTTGGGGTTGGCGTGGGTTATGCGCTGATCGCCTATCAATCCACCCTGAAAGGCGTCAGCAAACTGGAAGTGAACCGCGATCGTCTGCTGGACGAACTGGATCACAATTGGGAAGTACTGGCCGAGCCGATCCAGACCGTGATGCGCCGTTACGGCATTGAAAAACCGTATGAGAAACTGAAAGAGCTGACGCGTGGTAAACGCGTCGATGCGGAAGGTATGAAACAGTTTATCGACGGTCTTGCGCTGCCGGAAGAAGAGAAAACCCGCCTGAAAGCCATGACTCCTGCCAATTATATTGGTCGTGCCATCACCATGGTGGATGAACTGAAGTAATTTCCTGCCACGCCCTCTTTCTGTCAGGAGAGAGGGCGTTATTACCGGCTGGTTGAACCACTATTTATCTCTTTGCGCTACACTGTTGCCGATCGTTATGTGAGGAAAGAGTTATGCGCGTACTCGTTGTAGAAGATAATCCCCTGCTGCGTCATCATCTTAAAGTCCAGCTTCAGGAGATGGGCCATCAGGTCGATGCCGCTGAAGATGCCCGCGAAGCGGATTATTATCTTGGTGAGCATGTTCCTGACATTGCGATTGTCGATTTAGGATTGCCGGATGAAGACGGTCTGTCGCTAATCCGCCGCTGGCGCAGCCACGGCGTCTCCCTCCCGCTACTGGTGCTGACCGCCCGTGAAGGCTGGCAGGATAAAGTCGAAGTCTTAAGCGCGGGCGCGGATGACTACGTCACCAAGCCTTTTCATATCGAAGAAGTGGCCGCGAGAATGCAGGCGCTGTTACGGCGCAATAGCGGGCTGGCCTCGCAGGTGATTTCTCTGCCGCCTTTCCAGGTCGATCTCTCCCGCCGTGAACTCTCCGTCAGCGACGAAACCATCAAGCTGACCGCTTTTGAATACACGATTATGGAAACGCTGATCCGCAACCACGGTAAAGTGGTCAGTAAAGATGCATTAATGCTTCAGCTTTATCCGGATGCAGAGCTGCGTGAAAGCCATACCATTGATGTGCTGATGGGGCGACTGCGCAAAAAAATTCAGACCCGCTATCCGCATGAGGTTATCACCACCGTGCGCGGCCAGGGCTACCGTTTCGAACTGCCGGCATGAACCGTCTGCTACGGCATTTTTTGCCGCTTTCTCTGCGGATCCGCTTTCTGCTGGCCACGGCGGCCATCGTATTAATTCTGTCTCTGGCCTATGGCATGGTGGCGCTGGTCGGCTATAGCGTGAGTTTTGATAAAACTACCTATCGCCTGCTGCGCGGGGAGAGCAACTTATTTTATACCCTCGCCAGGTGGGAGAACGGCAAGCTAAGCATTGACCTGCCGGAAAATCTGGCGCAGCAAAGCCCGTCTATCGCACTTATTTATGACGATCACGGCACATTGCTCTGGGCGCAGCGCGACGTTCCCTGGCTTATCCAGCGCATCCACCCGGACTGGCTAAAAAGCAACGGATTTCAGGAAATCGAAACGGACGTGGATTTCAGTAGCAGCCTGCTGCGTGACGATCGTGACGTGGAAGAAAAACTTGAGGAGATGCGCCGCGAAGCCGATCCTGACGATGAAATGACGCACTCTGTGGCAGTCAATATCTATCCGGCAACCGCCAGAATGCCACGCTTAACCATTGTCATCATCGACACCATCCCGATTGAGCTGAAAAGCTCTTATATGGTCTGGAACTGGTTCTTCTATGTGCTTATTGCCAACTTGCTGCTGGTGATCCCCCTGCTCTGGGTCGCGGCATGGTGGAGTTTACGCCCGCTGGAGGCGCTGGCGAAAGAAGTCCGCGAACTTGAGGAACACCACCGCGAGGCGCTAAATCCTGAGACCACGCGTGAACTTACCCATCTGGTGCGCAACCTTAACCGCTTGCTGAAAACGGAGCGTGAGCGTAACGAAAAATATCGCACTACCCTCACCGATCTCACACACAGTTTAAAAACGCCGCTCGCCGTACTGCAAAGTACGCTGCGATCCTTGCGCAGCGAAAAAATCAGCGTTGCCGACGCTGAGCCGGTGATGCTGGATCAAATCAGCCGCATCTCACAGCAAATTGGCTATTTTTTGCATCGTGCCAGTATGCGCGGTGGCAATATTATGCTGAGTCGCGAACTGCATCCGGTAGCGTCGCTGCTGGATAATCTGACCTCCGCGATGAATAAAGTTTATCAACGCAAAGGCGTCAGTATTTCGCTGGATATCTCGCCGGAAATCAGTTTCGTCGGTGAAAAAAACGATTTTATGGAAGTCTGTGGCAACGTGCTGGATAACGCCTGTAAATACTGCCTTGAGTTTGTGGAAATCTCCGCTCGCCAGACAGACGACAACCTGCACATTATGATCGAAGATGATGGTCCCGGCATTCCGCAAAGCAAACGCGAACTGGTGTTTGATCGCGGACAGCGCATTGATACCCTTCGACCGGGTCAGGGCGTGGGGCTTTCTGTGGCACGGGAAATCGTTGAACAATACGATGGTAAGATTGTCACTGACGAGAGTCTGCTCGGCGGCGCGCGAATGGAAATTATCTTTGGCCGACAGCATCCCGGTAATCAAAACGGTTAACGCCCGGGTTTTTCTTTTTTTCTCCTGCATCGTAACTGCCCGCCATCCGTTATAATCGCTTCAGTTACGAGCCTGCGGGAAACTATTATGGACTATCAATTAGCATTAAACTGGCCCGATTTCATTGAACGCTACTGGCAAAAACGCCCGGTGGTGCTGAAACGGGGTTTCGCCAATTTTGTGGATCCTATATCTCCCGACGAGCTGGCCGGTCTGGCGATGGAAAACGAAGTCGACAGCCGTCTGGTAAGCCATCAGGATGGTAAATGGCAGCTCAGCCACGGCCCTTTTGAAAGCTACGATCATCTGGGTGAGAATGACTGGTCGCTGCTGGTGCAGGCCGTCAATCAGTGGCATGAACCAACTGCAGCGCTGATGCGACCTTTCCGTGCCCTTCCTGACTGGCGCGTGGACGATCTGATGATCTCCTTTTCCGTACCGGGCGGCGGCGTGGGTCCGCATCTCGATCAGTATGATGTGTTTATTATTCAGGGCACCGGACGTCGCCGCTGGCGTGTTGGCGAGAAAGTGCCAATGAAGCAACACTGCCCGCATCCTGACCTGCTCCAGGTCGATCCATTCGAAGCGATTATCGACGAGGAGCTGGAACCCGGCGATATTCTGTATATTCCACCAGGATTCCCGCATGAGGGTTACTCGCTGGAAAACTCGATGAATTACTCGGTGGGGTTCCATGCGCCAAACGCGCGGGAGCTGATCAGCGGCTTTGCCGATTATGTTCTGCAACGCGAACTGGGCAGTTACCGCTACAGCGATCCGGATATCCCGTCACGCGACCATCCGGCGGATATTTTGCCGCAGGAACTGGATAAGCTGCGCGGCATGATGCTGGATCTGATTAATCAGCCGGAGCATTTCAGCCAGTGGTTTGGCGAGTTTATCACCCAGGCGCGTCACGAGCTGGATATTGCCCCGCCGGAGCCGCCTTATCAGCCGGATGAAATTTACGATGCGCTGAAGCAGGGAGATAAACTGGTACGCCTTGGCGGCCTGCGCGTGCTGCGTATTGGCGACGAGGTATTTGCTAACAGTGAGAAAATCGACTCCCCTCACCGTCCGGCACTCGAAGCCCTCTCCAGCCACATCGTGCTAAGCGGCGAACATTTTGGCGACGCGCTGGAAGACCCCTCTTTCCTCGCGATGCTGGCGGCGCTGGTTAATAGTGGATATTGGTTCTTCGAGGATTAAGGCTCAGCCTCTTTTCTTAATTGGTTCTTTGAGGATTAAGGCTTAACCTCTTTCCTTAAACATGCCGGGCGGCGCAAGCTTGCCCGGCCTACAAAACCCAGCCCTCGCCAACTCATCTATTCCAGGCCTGATAAGCGCAGCGCCATCAGGCATTCCCCCCCCCCAGCCCCCGTAGGCCTGATAAGCGCAGCGCCATCAGGCATTCAGCCCTCCGAACATTCAGGTAAAAAAACGCGGTTCGCCCGTCGCAAAATCGGTAATATCTCCAGCCCAGTCTACCGGGTATAACCCTTCTCTTACATCTCGATGGAATGTTGAATACGGCCAGTCTTTCACTTGCTGTACCAGACCATGTTTAAGTGGATTAACGTAGATATAATCAATATGTCGACGGTAGTCCTCTACATCCCGGATACCATGTTCCCAAAAACGAGGTTGCCATACCTGTACCATGCTCTGTTCTTCCCTGAGCGATTTGGTAAAGGTTTTTTTAATTTCACGCCAGCGTCCCGAATAATCACAGTCATCTTCCGGTAACGACCAGATACAATGCATGTGTTCAGGTAAAATAACCCAAGCGTTGATAGTAAAAGGTTTTTTATGCCTGACCAGGTTAACAGCCTGACGCAGATGGTGGATATGGCGAGTAAGTAAATCACTACGACGATCATGAAGGTTTACTGTAAAAAACCATGTACCGCCTTGAATATAGTATCGACGATAGAATGACATGAGAGATTCCTTTCTCTACGAACGAATAAACGAGGCAATGTGCTCAACATGCCGGGCGGCGCAAGCTTGCCCGGCCTACAAACCCTATACACCACTCAGCCCAACGTAGGCCTGATAAGCAAAGCGCCATCAGGCATTCAGCCCGCCGTCCCCAACACTAGCCCGATAAACCGATCAAGCAACGTTAGCGTTATGCTTTGTCGTTAATTCCGCAATGCGCACAATCACCTGTACCGCTTTTTCCATTCCTTCGAGCGATACAAACTCGTGTTTGCCGTGATAGTTATAGCCGCCGGTGAACAGGTTCGGGCACGGTAATCCCATAAAGGACAACTGGGAGCCATCGGTGCCGCCGCGAATCGGTTTCATGTCCGGTTCAATATGGCAGTCAAGCATCGCCTGTTTCGCGATTTCAATGATATGCGGATGTTCGGCCACCTTTTCATGCATATTGTAATAGCTGTCTTCAATGATCAGCTCAATGTAGCAATCTGGATGCAGCCCCTTGCCGACTTTTTTGGCGATTTCCATCATCTTGCGCTTGCGGGCTTCAAACTGCTTACGGTCAAAGTCGCGCACGATGTAATGCATTTCAGCACGATCAACGCTGCCTTTAATGCTGGTAAGATGATAAAAACCTTCATAGCCCTCGGTGTGCTCAGGACTTTCTTCGGCAGGCACTTCTGCGTGAATGCGCGACGCCAGTGATAGCGCGTTGACCATCACCCCTTTTGCCGTACCGGGATGCACGTTATTGCCAACGATTTTGATGGTCACCGAGGCCGCGTTGAAGTTTTCAAATTCCAGTTCACCCACGCCGCCGCCGTCAACGGTATAGGCCCACTGCGCGCCGAACTGTTCGACGTCAAAATGTTTCGCGCCTTTGCCGACCTCTTCATCCGGCGTAAAGGCCACGCGGATATCGCCGTGAGGAATATTTTTACCCTTCAGCACCGCCAGCGCGGTCATGATCTCAGCCACACCCGCTTTGTCATCCGCGCCGAGCAGCGTTTTACCGTCGGTGGTAATCAGCGTCTGGCCCAGCATCTGATGCAGCACCGGGAACATCACTGGCGACAATACTTCGTCACCAATGCCTAACGCGATATCTCCACCGCGATAACCTTCGATGATCTGCGGATTGACATTTTTACCGCTAAAATCTGGCGACGTGTCAACGTGGGAGATAAACCCGATTGCCGGGATATTGCCATCAACGTTGGCAGGCAGCGTGCCCATCACGGTGCCTTTATCGCTAAGGGTAACGTTAACCAGCCCCATCTCCTCAAGCTGGGCTTTGAGCAAATGCAACAGCTTCCATTGTCCTTCGGTACTCGGCACCTGACGCACGCCAGGCTTCGATTGCGTATCCAGAGAAACGTACTGTAAAAAACGCTCAAGTAATTTTTCCATGCGGTCACCCTCACTTTTTGTGACAACATTATCAATAAGCACGAAAACACAAATATTGCGTCAGGTCACTTTTAGGCTGGCAAACGAGAATATTTTTCGTTACGCCAGCCTTTGTAATAAAGGTAGCGTACCATTACGTATCAAGGATTGGCGATTTCAATGGTTTGCCGTAGAATGCCAGCCCTTAATCATGTGCAGAACCCAAAGGTGGTTAATCACAAACCCCGTATCGGTCAGCTTCCCGATGCGTCTACATGGGACAGAGTCATAAATTGAATACACAACCGCGTTCGCTTTCACCACTGGTGCAACTGGCGGGAATTAATAAAAGTTTTGACGGTAAGAAGGTTATCGCAGATTTTAACCTGACCATCAACAACGGTGAATTCCTCACGCTGCTTGGCCCCTCTGGCTGCGGTAAAACAACCGTTCTACGCCTGATTGCCGGGCTGGAAAATGTCGATACCGGCCGCATCCGTCTGGAAGATCTGGATATTACCGATGTTCCGGCAGAAAACCGTCACGTCAATACCGTCTTTCAAAGCTACGCGCTTTTTCCGCATATGACCGTTTTTGAAAACGTGGCGTTTGGCCTGCGGATGCAAAAAACGCCTGCCGCTGAAATCACTCCGCGCGTCACCGAAGCACTGCATATGGTGCAACTCGAAGAATTTGCCCAGCGCAAACCGCATCAGCTCTCCGGCGGGCAGCAGCAGCGCGTCGCCATCGCCCGCGCGGTGGTCAACAAACCTCGCCTGCTGTTACTGGATGAATCGCTTTCCGCGCTGGATTACAAGCTGCGCAAGCAGATGCAGAATGAACTCAAAGCGCTTCAGCGCAAGCTGGGCATCACCTTTGTCTTTGTCACCCACGATCAGGAAGAAGCTCTGACCATGTCAGACCGTATCGTGGTAATGCGCGACGGGCGCATTGAGCAGGACGGCACGCCGCGCGAAATCTATGAAGAACCGAAAAACCTGTTTGTCGCCAGTTTCATTGGTGAAATCAATATATTCAGTGCCACGGTAATCGAGCGTCTCGACGAACGCCGCGTGCGTGCCAGCGTTGAAGGCCGGGAATGTAATATTGACGTTAACTTTGCCGTCGAAAAAGGACAGAATCTGAACGTCCTGCTGCGTCCGGAAGATCTGCGCGTTGAAGAGATCAACGACGGCAGCGAGGCCGAAGGGCTGGTGGGTTACGTGCGCGAGCGTAACTATAAAGGCATGACTCTGGAGTCCGTGGTCGAGCTGGAAAACGGCAAGATGGTGTTGGTCAGCGAGTTCTTTAACGAAGACGATCCGGATTTCGATCACTCGCTGAATCAGAAAATGGCAATTAACTGGGTAGAGAGCTGGGAGGTTGTACTGGCTGATGAAGAACACAAGTAAATTCCAGAATGTGGTGATCGCCACTATCGTTGGTTGGCTTGTGTTATTTGTCTTTCTGCCCAACCTGATGATCATCGGCACCAGCTTCCTGACCCGCGACGACGCCAATTTCGTCAAGCTGGTCTTTACGCTGGATAACTATGCCCGGCTGGTGGACCCGCTCTATTTCCAGGTGCTGCTGCACTCGTTAAATATGGCGCTGATCGCCACCGTCGCTTGCCTCGCGCTGGGCTATCCGTTTGCCTGGTTCCTGGCGAGGCTGCCGCAAAAGGTGCGTCCGCTGCTGCTCTTTTTGCTGATTGTTCCTTTCTGGACCAATTCGCTGATCCGCATCTATGGCCTGAAGATTTTTCTCAGCACCAAAGGCTATCTGAACGAGTTTTTGCTGTGGCTGGGCGTTATTGAAACCCCCATTCGGATTATGTTTACCCCCAGCGCGGTGATCATTGGCCTGGTGTACATCCTGCTGCCGTTTATGGTGATGCCGCTGTACTCCAGCATTGAAAAGCTGGATAAACCGTTGCTGGAAGCAGCGAAAGATCTGGGCGCTAACAAGATGCAAACCTTCGTGCGTATTATTCTGCCGCTGACCATGCCGGGCATTATTGCCGGTTGTCTGCTGGTGATGCTGCCAGCGATGGGGCTGTTTTACGTTTCAGACCTGATGGGCGGCGCGAAAAACCTGCTAATTGGCAACGTCATTAAGAGCCAGTTCCTCAATATTCGCGACTGGCCGTTCGGTTCAGCCACCAGCATTACCCTGACGGTGGTGATGGGGCTGATGCTGCTGGTTTACTGGCGTGCCTCACGCCTGCTGAATAAGAAGGTGGAGCTGGAATGATCGGTCGACTGCTGCGCGGCGGTTTTATGTCCGCCATCTATGCTTATTTATATATTCCGATCATTATTCTGATCGTGAACTCCTTTAACAGTTCGCGCTTCGGCATTAACTGGCAGGGGTTTACTACCAAATGGTATAGCCTGTTGGTGAATAATGACAGCCTGTTACAGGCGGCACAGCATTCGCTGACCATGGCGGTATTTTCGGCAACCCTGGCGACGCTGATTGGCTCATTGACCGCCGTAGCGCTCTATCGCTACCGTTTTCGTGGCAAGCCCTTCGTCAGCGGGATGCTGTTTGTCGTGATGATGTCGCCGGATATTGTGATGGCGATTTCCCTGCTGGTGCTGTTTATGATGCTGGGGATCGAACTGGGATTCTGGTCGCTGCTCTTTTCGCATATCACTTTCTGCCTGCCCTTCGTGGTGGTTACGGTCTATTCACGCCTGAAAGGGTTTGATGTGCGGATGCTGGAAGCGGCGAAAGATCTGGGTGCCAGCGAGATGACGATCTTGCGTAAAATCATTCTGCCGCTGGCGATGCCCGCGGTAGCTGCTGGTTGGCTGCTCAGCTTCACCCTGTCGATGGATGACGTGGTGGTATCGTCGTTTGTTACCGGCCCAGCCTATGAAATTCTGCCGCTGAAAATTTATTCGATGGTCAAAGTTGGCGTGTCACCTGAAGTGAACGCGCTGGCGACGATTTTACTGGTTTTGTCGCTGGTTATGGTGATTGCCAGCCAGCTTATTGCACGTGATAAAACAAGGGGACGTTAAGATGATTAAATGGTCACGCCACCTGCTGGCCGCGGGCGCACTGGCCTTCGGCATGAGCGCCGCCCACGCCGACGACGGCAAAACGCTGTATTTCTACAACTGGACCGAGTATGTGCCGCCGGGCCTGCTGGAGCAGTTCACCAAAGAGACAGGGATCAAGGTTATCTATTCGACCTATGAGTCGAATGAAACCATGTACGCCAAGCTGAAAACCTATAAAGACGGCGCGTACGATCTGGTGGTCCCGTCCACCTATTTCGTCGATAAAATGCGTAAAGAAGGAATGATCCAGAAGATCGACAAATCTCAGCTGACCAACTTCAAAAATCTCGATCCAGAAGTGCTGAATAAACCGTTCGATCCGAATAATGACTACTCCATTCCCTACATCTGGGGCGCAACCGCGATCGGTATTAACAGCGATGAAATCGATCCGAAAAGCGTCACCAGCTGGGCCGATCTGTGGAAACCGGAATATAAAAGCAGTCTGCTGCTGACTGACGACGCACGCGAAGTCTTCCAGATCGCCCTGCGCAAGCTCGGTTATTCGGGCAATACCACCGATCCCAAAGAGATCGAAGCGGCGTATAAAGAGCTGCAAAAGCTGATGCCGAACGTTGCGGCATTCAACTCGGATAACCCGGCCAACCCGTATATGGAAGGCGAAGTAAACCTGGGGATGGTCTGGAACGGTTCGGCCTACGTTGCCCGTCAGGCGGGTACGCCGTTGCAGGTAGTCTGGCCGAAAGAAGGCGGCATTTTCTGGATGGACAGCCTCGCCATTCCGGCTAACGCAAAAAATAAAGAAGGCGCGCTGAAGCTGATTAACTTCCTGCTGCGCCCGGATGTGGCAAAAGAGGTCGCGGAAACTATCGGTTACCCGACGCCTAACCTTGCCGCACGCAAGCTGCTTAGCCCGGAAGTCGCAAACGATAAGTCGCTTTATCCTGACGCTGAAACCATCAGCAAGGGCGAGTGGCAGAACGATGTTGGCGACGCCAGCGCGATTTATGAGCAGTATTATCAGAAGCTGAAAGCGGGACGCTAACAGCAGACAGGCGGAGCAGCCTGCTCCGCCTGGAAAGTGCCTTACAAACCTTTCAGCATTTTCTCCACAAACTCCGGCACCACTTCACTCGCCAGCCCGTAATGCTTCTCTTCAAATTCGCTACCAACCTGGCTGGGTTCGAGATTCAGCTCCACCGTATGCGCGCCGTGTAAGCGGGCCTCATGGACAAAGCCTGCCGCCGGGTAAACGTGCCCGGAGGTGCCGATGGCGATAAAGACATCCGCCATTGCCAGCGCGCTGTAGATTTCATCCATACCGAGCGGCATTTCGCCGAACCATACCACATGCGGGCGCAGCGGTGCGGGAAACTGGCAGCAGTGGCATTTATCCTCTGGCGTGACGTCACCGGTCCACTCCAGCACCTGCCCGCTCCATGAGCAGCGGACTTTCAGCAGTTCGCCGTGCATATGCACGATATGTTTATTACCCGCGCGCTCATGCAGATTATCAATATTCTGCGTGACCAGCAGAAAGCGATCGCCGAGCGCCTCTTCAAGCTTAGCCAGCGCATGATGCGCGGCGTTAGGGACAATTTCAGCCTGCTGGAGCTGCCGACGCCGGGCGTTGTAAAACGCCTGCACCAGCGCCGGATCGCGGGCGAAGCCTTCGGGCGTTGCCACATCTTCAACCCGATGCTCTTCCCATAAGCCATCCGCCGCACGGAAGGTGCGGATCCCCGACTCGGCTGAAATTCCGGCACCGGTCAGAACCACGACTCTTGGTTTATCCATCTCTTCTGGCACCCTGTCTCTGAAGAAAATGCGTTGACGCAGACGCTCGCGCAGTCGGCGTTTGTTACGGCGAAAACGACTTAATCGATGTAGGCGGCGCGACTGCATAATTACCTCTGGGGAGTATCAGTAAGGTGAAGGAACGCCGCGCCGCGCATTCCTCCTGCATCACCGTGCCGGGCGCGCTCAATGCGCGGTACGCTGGCAACCGGTAATAAGTGGCGCGGTAAACGCGCCGCGAGTCCTTCAGCTATAGCACTAAAGTTAGACAATCCACCGCCGATCACCACTAAATCAGGATCGATAATCGTCAGGATATTACCGAGGCACACCGCCAGCAGGTCGAGATAACGCTCTACGTGCTGACGCGCCTTCTCGTCGCCCTGTTGCCAGAGGTGCACAATCTCCTCGGCGCTGAGCGGCTGGTGGTAGTAATGCTGATAAAGCCAGGCAAAGCCACGGCCGGAAAGATAATTTTCAATACAGCCAATCTGGCCGCAGCCGCAGCGCCGTAGGGGAAAGTCTAAGCCCATCAGGGTAAATGCATCGACCGGCAGGCGAATATGACCAAACTCGCCGGTGATATAGCTGCATCCGGTAATGGGCTTGCCGTTGATGACCAGGCCGCCGCCGACCCCGGTCCCGAGGATCAGCCCCATCACCAGCGGATACTGGATAAATTCTTCATCCCAGGCTTCGGAAAGCGCAAAGCAGTTGGCGTCATTGTCCAGACGCACATCGCGGTCCAGCAAACGACTGAGATCGGCGCGCAGCGGTTTGCCGCTGGCGGCGGGGACGTTGGCGGCATACAGCGTGCCGTCATCGGTTTCCGGCATACCGGGAATACCAATACCGACCGTGCCTTTACAGGCGAAACGGGCGTCGGCCTCGGCAACCAGTCCGGTTACTGCCTGTAAAAAGGATTCATAACTGTCTCGTGGGGTGGCGATGCGCTTTTCCCATTGCAGATGTCGCTTATTATCAAAAACGCCCAGCGCAATCTTGCTGCCACCAATATCAAATCCGTAATACATCGCCACTCCTTTTGAAATTATTGCCCGCTTAATACCCTTGCAGGATCAATGTTACTCGCGCGCCGCGCCGGATACCAGCTTGCCAGCAGGCTCAGCAGCAGCGCCGTCACCAGAACATACAGCACGTCCAGCCAGTGTAATTCTGACGGCAGGAAGTCAATAAAGTAAATATCGCCGGACAGGAACTGATGGCCGATCAGCTTTTCGATGAACTCAATAATCGCCGTCAGCTGTAGCGCGCCAATCACGCCGATAATGACTCCGATAAGGCTGCCAAATAGTCCTGCGAGCAGTCCGTACCAGACGAAAATCGCGCGGATCAGCCCGTCTTTCGCGCCGAGGGTGCGCAGTACCGCGATATCGCTGCTTTTGTCTTTTACTGCCATCACCAGAGTGGAGACGATATTAAAACAGGCCACGCCGATCACCAGAATCATCGCCAGATACATAATGGCGCGGATCATCTGAATATCGCGATACATATAGCCGTAGGTACCTACCCAGCTTTTGATATAGACGTAATCATTGGTCACTTCACCCGCCGAGCGCACCAGCGCCGGCGCGTTAAAGACGTCGTTAACTTTCAGCGCAATGCCGGTCACACTGCTGCCCATCTCCAGATACTGCTGCGCATCCTGCATCGGGATCATTGCAAAGCTATGATCGAGCTGGCCGCTGAGTTGCAAAATGCCGGTAACGCGGAGTCGAATACGCTTCGGCTGAAGCAGCTTATGGTCGGCGCTGGCATTGGGGATCATAATCGACACTGAATCGCCCTGCTTAACGTGCAGCGCGTCGGCAACGCCTTTACCGATAATAATCTGCTGTTCGCCCGCCTTGAAGTTCGCCCAGGCATTGCCCTGCACATACTGAGGCAGCGCGCTGAGACGGCTTTCCTGCTGTGGATCGACGCCCTTTACCTGAATGGCGCGGATGTTCGCGCCGCTCTCGACCAGCCCGGTGAAATCGACGTAAGGCGCGGCAGCGACAATACCAGGCACTTTTTCGATTTTGCTGAGCTTGTCGTTCCAGCCGTTCCACGGCTGATTCACCGGCTCGATCTGACCGTGCGGCACCACGGCTAAAATACGGTTGTTCAGCTCGCGCTCGAAGCCGTTCATTGCGCTCAGACCAATAATCAGCACCGCGACACCGAGTGCGATGCCAATGGTAGAAATAATCGAAATCAGCGATACCATGCCACTGCGACGGCGGCCACGGCTAAAACGCAACCCGATAAGAAGGGATAAAGGCGAGGCCATTAATCAGCTCCCATCAGGCTCAGTTCAGTATTCAGGCGACCATCCCGCATTTCCAGCTGACGGGACATCCGCCGTGCCAGTTGCAGATCGTGGGTCACGACCAGGAATGCGGTTCCCTGCGAACGGTTCAGTTCACCGAGAAGCTTGAAGATGCTGTCAGCGTTACGCGCATCCAGGTTACCGGTCGGCTCATCGGCCAGCACCAGACGCGGGTTATTGACCAGCGCACGGGCAATCGCCACGCGCTGACGTTCACCGCCGGATAACTCGGAGGGACGGTGGCTGGCGCGATGATCAAGCCCCACTGCTTTCAGCATCTCCCGCGCCCGCTGGTTGATCTCCGCCGGACGTTTTTTGCCAATCAGCAGCGGCATCGCGACGTTCTCCAGCGCGGTAAAATCAGGCAGAAGGTGATGAAACTGATAGATAAAACCAAGGTTCTGATTACGCAGTTCCGCTTTTGCCGCAGATGACAGTTTGCTCATCGGCTGGCCGCTGAAAATCACATCGCCGGAGGTCGGCGTATCCAGCCCGCCGAGCAGGTGCAGCAGCGTACTTTTCCCGGAGCCGGAGCTGCCGACAATCGCCATCATTTCGCCTTCGCCCACGCTGAAGCTGACATCGTGCAACACGTCGGTTTGCACACTGCCTTCCTGATAGCGTTTGCACAGGTTGTCGCATTGCAACAGGATCTTATTCATAACGTAAAGCCTCAGCGGGTTGAGTGGCGGCAGCGCGCCATGAAGGATAAAGCGTGGACAGCAGCGCAATCGCCATCGCCACCAGTGCAATCGCGATCACCTGTAACGGTTCAATCGCCACCGGCAGCGCCGCGCCGTCAAGAAATGCGCCGATAATCGGCATTAAATTGTTGAGCTGGCTGGCGAGCAGCGCCCCCAGCGCAGCACCGAGCAGCGCACCGATAATGCCGGCGCTGGCCCCCTGCACCATAAACACCGCCATGATCTGCCGTGGCGTCAGGCCCTGGGTTTGCAGAATGGCAACTTCGCCCTGCTTCTCCATCACCATCAGCCCCAGCGAGGTGATGATATTGAAGGCGGCGACGGCGACAATCAGACTGAGCAGCAGGCCCATCATGTTTTTTTCCATCCGCACGGCCTGGAACAGTTCGCCTTTACGCTCGCGCCAGTCCTGCCATTTGGTGTCCGGCGGCAGCGTCTGTTGACTGAGGGTATCCACCTGTAAAGGCTCATTAAGCCATAAACGCCAGCCGGTGATATTCCCGGTCGGGTAACGCATCAGGCGCGACGCGTCCTGAATATTGACCAGCATCTGATAGCCGTCGACTTCGCTGTTGGCGGCAAAGGTGCCAATCACCGTAAACAGGCGCTGGCTGGGAATGCGCCCCATTGGCGTAAACTGGCTGGCCGATGGCACCATGATGCGTAATGAATCGCCACGGTTAAGCCCCAATTGCCCGGCCAGTTGCTCGCCAAGAATGACGTTGTAGCGTCCCGGCTGCAAATCGGTCTGCTTCACATTAACTAAATACGGTGAGAGCGGATCTTTTTGCGCCGGATCGACGCCCAGCATCACGCCCACCGCCACGCTGCGCGCGCTCTGCAATACCACGTCACCCGTGGTGATGGGCGCAACGCGGTTTACGCCCTGAAGCGTCACCGCCTTTTCAGGAATTTTTTGCGGGTCCAGCGACCCTTGCGCGGAAGAAAGAATGGCCTGCGGCATCAGCCCCAGAATATTGTTTTGCAGCTCGCGCTCAAAGCCGTTCATAACGGAAAGCACCGTCACCAGTGCCATCACGCCAAGCGTAATGCCGATAGTGGAAAGCCATGAGACAAAGCGACCGAAGCGGTCCGCTGCGCGCCCACGCATGTAGCGCAGGCCGATAAATAGTGCGACAGGTTGGTACATGTAATCCGTCTGGTTGCTGTGGCAGAAGAGGAAGTATATAAGCGAAAGCGCACAGCGTAAATGAGGGAAACCGTAAGAGTTCGTCATTGGACTGTCAAAAAGTTCAGCTAAATCAATTTGCTATTATTGATTCACGCGCGCGGGCGCAGATTGATCTACCATTTGCTTATGTAAAATGAACGCGGATAATAATCTGCATTGAGAATCAGCACGTTGTCCCCATATCTTCTGGGCAAACCTATCAGAGACCCCGACACGACCTATGCCTGAACAACACCGTTATTCCTTGCCTGTCAAAGCAGGCGATCAACGCCAATTGGGAGAGTTAACCGGCGCGGCCTGCGCGACAGAGATCGCCGGGATCGTCGAGCGCCATCCAGGCCCGGTAGTGCTGGTTGCGCCCGACATGCAAAACGCCCTGCGCCTGCACGACGAAATCACCCAGTTTACGGATAACCTGGTTATCAACCTCGCCGACTGGGAAACGCTGCCTTACGATAGTTTTTCTCCGCACCAGGAGATCATCTCCTCGCGGCTGTCGGTGCTCTATCAGCTTCCCACCATGCAGCGCGGCGTATTGATCCTGCCGGTGAATACGCTGATGCAGCGCGTCTGTCCACACAGCTATCTGCACGGTCATGCGCTGGTGATGAAAAAAGGACAGCGCCTGTCGCGCGATGCGCTGCGTGCGCAGCTCGAATCCGCAGGCTATCGTCATGTGGATCAGGTCATGGAGCACGGTGAATATGCCACCCGTGGCGCGCTGCTGGATCTCTACCCGATGGGTAGCGTGCAGCCCTATCGTCTGGATTTTTTTGATGACGAAATCGACAGCCTGCGCCTTTTTGATCCCGATACCCAGCGCACGCTGGAAGAAGTCGACGCCATCAACCTGCTGCCCGCGCACGAATTTCCTACGGATAAAGCGGCGATCGAACTTTTTCGCAGTCAGTGGCGCGACAAGTTCGATGTTAAACGCGACGCCGAGCATATTTACCAGCAGGTGAGTAAAGGTACATTGCCTGCCGGGATAGAATACTGGCAGCCTTTATTTTTTAGCGAACCGCTGTCGCCGCTGTTCAGCTATTTCCCGGCCAATACGCTGATTATCAATACCGGCGACGTCGAAAGTAGTGCCACCCGTTTTCAGGCCGATGCCCATGCCCGCTATGAGAATCGGGGCGTGGATCCGATGCGTCCCCTGCTGCCGCCAGAACAGCTATGGATGCGCACCGATGAGCTGCTCGGCGAATTAAAACGCTGGCCGCGCATACAGTTAAAAACCGAGAGTCTGGCAGATAAAGCCGCGTTTACTAATCTGGGCTATCGCACATTGCCCGACCTGTCGGTACAGGCGCAGCAAAAGTCCCCGCTCGACAACCTGCGTAAATTTCTGGAGTCTTTCGACGGTCCGGTGATTTTCTCGGTTGAAAGTGAAGGACGCCGTGAAGCCCTCGGCGAGCTGGTAGCGCGTATCAAGTTGTCGCCAAAACGCATCCTGCGGCTGGATGAAGCGACGGACAAAGGGCGCTATGTGATGATCGGTGCGGCCGAACACGGGTTTATCGACACCCTGCGCAACCGTGCCCTGATCTGCGAAAGCGATCTGCTGGGCGAGCGCGTAGCGCGTCGTCGCCAGGATAGTCGCCGCACCATCAACCCGGATACGCTGATCCGCAACCTCGCTGAGTTGCATATCGGGCAACCGGTAGTGCATCTGGAACACGGCGTGGGCCGCTACGCGGGCATGACTACCCTTGAGGCGGGCGGCATCACCGCGGAATACCTGATGCTGACCTACGCCAACGACGCCAAGCTGTACGTTCCGGTTTCCTCCCTGCATTTGATCAGCCGCTATGCGGGCGGTGCAGAAGAGAATGCGCCGCTGCACAAACTGGGCAGCGATGTCTGGACCCGCGCCCGGCAGAAAGCCGCCGAGCGGGTGCGCGACGTGGCGGCAGAACTGCTGGACATTTATGCCCAGCGGGCGGCGAAAAAAGGCTTTGCTTTTAAGCATAACCGTGAACAGTACCAGCTATTTTGCGATAGCTTTCCCTTTGAGACCACGCCCGATCAGGCGCTGGCGATCAACGCCGTGCTGAGTGATATGTGTCAGCCGCTGGCGATGGATCGTCTGGTCTGTGGCGATGTGGGTTTTGGTAAAACTGAAGTCGCCATGCGCGCCGCCTTTCTCGCGATCGAAAATAATAAGCAGGTCGCGGTACTGGTTCCCACTACCCTGCTCGCCCAGCAGCATTTTGACAATTTCCGCGACCGTTTCGCCAGTTGGCCGGTGCGCATCGAGATGCTATCGCGCTTTCGCAGCGCCAAAGAGCAGGCGCAAATTCTCGAACAGGCGGCCGAAGGGAAAATCGATATTCTGATCGGTACCCACAAACTGTTGCAGGCGGATGTCAAATGGCGCGATCTGGGCCTGCTGATTGTCGATGAAGAGCACCGCTTCGGTGTGCGGCATAAAGAGCGTATTAAAGCGATGCGTTCTGACGTGGACATTCTGACGCTGACCGCCACGCCGATCCCGCGCACGCTGAACATGGCGATGAGCGGGATGCGCGATCTGTCGATTATCGCCACTCCACCCGCACGCCGTCTGGCGGTGAAAACCTTCGTGCGCGAGTACGATAATCTGGTGGTCCGTGAGGCGATCCTGCGTGAAGTATTGCGTGGCGGGCAGGTCTATTATCTCTATAACGATGTTGAAAATATCCAGAAAGCGGCGGCGCGCCTCGCCGAGCTGGTACCGGAGGCGCGCATTGCCATCGGTCACGGCCAGATGCGCGAGCGCGAGCTGGAACGGGTCATGAACGACTTCCACCACCAGCGTTTTAACGTGCTGGTGTGTACCACCATCATTGAGACCGGGATTGATATTCCGACCGCCAATACCATCATCATCGAACGCGCCGATCATTTCGGACTGGCGCAGCTACATCAGCTACGCGGGCGCGTCGGTCGTTCGCATCATCAGGCCTATGCGTGGCTGCTGACGCCGCATCCGAAAGCGATGACCACCGACGCGCAGAAACGCCTGGAAGCGATTGCCTCGCTGGAAGATTTAGGCGCGGGCTTTGCGCTGGCAACGCACGATCTGGAAATTCGCGGCGCGGGTGAACTGCTGGGTGAAGATCAGAGCGGTCAGATGGAAACCATCGGCTTCTCGCTGTATATGGATCTGCTGGAAAACGCGGTAGATGCCCTGAAAGCGGGTCGCGAGCCGTCGCTTGAGGATCTCACCAGTCAGCAAACGGAGGTCGAACTGCGAATGCCGTCGCTGCTGCCGGATGATTTTATTCCGGACGTTAACACCCGCCTTTCCTTCTATAAACGCATTGCCAGCGCCAAAAATGAGAATGCGCTTGAAGAGATTAAAGTTGAGTTGATTGATCGCTTTGGCCTGCTGCCTGATCCGGCGCGTAATCTGCTGGATATTGCGGGTCTGCGTCAGCAGGCGCAGCGGCTGGGGATCCGCAAGCTGGAGGGCAATGATAAAGGCGGACAGATCGAATTCGCGGAGAATAATCACGTTAACCCTGCCTGGCTGATTGGCCTGCTGCAAAAGGAGCCGCAGTATTTCCGGCTTGATGGCCCGACGCGGCTGAAGTTTTTCCAGGATCTCAACGAGCGAAAAGTGCGTATGGACTGGGTGCGCAACTTTATGCGCCAGCTTGAGGAAAATGCGATAGCCTGAATGTAGTAATAAAAAAAGCCCCACGGTAATCACCGTGGGGCTTCCTGTAAATACCAGGCAGAGGGTTATCTTATTTGTAAATCACAGCGGTGCCATGCAGCGTATTCGGACCACTTACGGAGGTGATGCGGAAAGATTTCGCGCCCATTGCATCCGCTTTTTGCGCCAGCTGGTTTTCCAGCGAGCCTAAATTTGTCCCGGCATCCGCAGAGATAACGCCAGCTTTTTGCTGATCGGCTGGAGTGGATTGCACCTGAACAGCAGCAACGCTTGCAAAAGAAAGTGAACTCAGTACAGCGGCGGCGAGGAGAGTTTTGATGTTTTTCATAATATTGACCTTATGCAGATGAACGGTGGATCGCATTTAATTAACGATCGATAGGTAAATCATAAGTGTGATCAATGTCACAGTCAAGTTTATTTTATAACGATCGTTATTAATAAATGAAAACCCTTATCTTTCATTAACATAAGCTTATTAATTTTTTATTGGTTTCAAGGTAGCACCGCGATACATTTATTTTTATAATGGTTATTCACTTAACTGACTCAGGTACAACGGCACCATGACAGCTGACGTTCAAAGTTGCACAAAAAAAAGCCGTGGCCGACCAAAAGTGTTCGACAGGGACGCGGCGCTGGATAAGGCCATGACACTCTTCTGGGAACACGGGTATGAAGCAACCTCGCTCGCCGATCTGGTCGAGGCGACGGGCGCTAAAGCCCCGACGCTCTATGCGGAGTTTATTAATAAAGAGGGGCTGTTTCGGGCGGTACTCGATCGCTATATCTCGCGCTTCGCCGCGCGCCATGAGGCAGCGTTGTTCAACGAGGAACAATCCGTAGAGCAGGCGCTGGAAGCCTATTTCACGGCGGTCGCTACCTGCTTTACCAGCAAAGAAACCCCGGCGGGCTGCTTTATGATCAACACGTCTGCGACGCTTGCCGCCTCGTCAAAGGAGATTGCCCGCACGCTTAAAACCCGTCATGCGCAGCAGGAACAGACGCTGTGTCAGTTTCTGGTTTCCCGGCAGCAACGTGGGGAGATCCCGGCGCAAAAAGATGTTCAGGCGCTGGCGCAGTTTCTGAACTGTATTTTGCAGGGCATGTCGATTAGCGCGCGTGAAGGCGCGAGCCTTGAGGATTTGCAGCAGGTTATTCGTACCACCTTCTGCCTGTGGCCAAAGATGCTTACGCTGTAAGCCACAAAAAAGCCCCTCAGCCTGAGCGATGAGGGGCAAACAGTAGATAACGCTTTTTTACGCTTTGTTATTCAGGATCAGCTGACCGTTATTATCGAGCGGGATTTGCGTTCCCGGATCGTCTTTCATGCGGATTTTCCCCTGCTGATCGCCGATTTTATAGGTCACATCATAACCAAGCATATTTTCCGATTTGTCGTACACCGTTTTGCAGCGCTGCTGCGTGGTAGTGTACGTATCCGCTTCCTGCATAGAACCCTGGATCTGGTTACCGGCATAACCGCCGCCCAACGCGCCCGCGATGGTGGCAATGTCTTTACCACGTCCGCCGCCAAACTGGTGGCCTACAACCCCACCGGCGACCGCACCGAGCACAGAACCAGTAATGCGGTTTTCGTCCTGCACCGGGCGTCGGTGCGTGACATTGACGTTACGACACTCTTTACGCGGCGTTTTAACCGTTTCTTTTATCGGCGTTGCTGAGACTACCTGCGCATACTGCGGGCCACGTTCAAAGACGTCCAGACTGGCTACGGCTGCCACACCCAGCGCAGCGGCTACGCCAATCCCTATACCCGCCAACATTGATTTATTCACGGGAGATCCTCCTTCGTTGCTGTTGGTCATAATTTTGCAATCAAGTGGATATTTCGCCAATCAGAACAGCGCCTAAAAACGGGGGATCGGTGGGTAAAACAGAATGATTCAGAGGAGTCTTAGGGCCATACGCCCTTTTGGCAGGATTATATTTTGCCAGGGAGAGAAGTTGCCTGATGGCGCTGCGCTTATCAGGCCTACGGAGGTAGCCGGGTGGGTTGAATGCCTGATGGCGCTGCGCTTATCAGGCCTACGGGCAGCCAGGCTTACGTGTGGTGGATTCACTGGCCGGGCGAGCTTGCGCCGCCCGGCTGCATGGCTTAGTGCAGTTTAAGACGCGGACGGATCACCCGGTTAATGCTGCCGACCAGCATCATCAGACCGGTTTTAAAATAGCCGTGCAGCGCGATCTGGTGCATACGGTACAGTGAGATATACACAAAACGTGCAATACGCCCTTCGATCATCATCGAGCCACGGGTCAGGTTCCCCATCAGGCTACCGACGGTCGAAAAGTTAGACAGCGACACCAGCGAACCATGATCTTTATACTGGTACGCTTTTAGCGGTTTCCCCTTCACCTGCGCCAGGATGTTATGCAGCGCACAGGTTGCCATCTGGTGCGCGGCCTGCGCGCGTGGCGGTACAAATCCGCCTTCCGGACGAGCGCAGGAGGCGCAGTCGCCGATGGCGTAAATATCCGCATCGCGCGTCGTTTGCAGCGTCGGCTCGACCACCAGTTGGTTGATGCGGTTTGTTTCCAGTCCACCTAACTCTTTCATAAAGTCCGGCGCTTTAATGCCTGCGGCCCAGACCATCAAATCAGCTTTAATGTACTCGCCTTCTTTAGTGTGCAATCCGCCTTCGTCGGCGCTGGTCACCATTGTTTGGGTAAGCACTCGCACGCCGAGTTTGGTCAGTTCGTTATGCGCCGCACCCGAAATACGCGGCGGCAGCGCAGGCAGAATACGCTCGCCGGCTTCCACCAGGGTGACATTGATCGCTTCATTGGTCAGCCCTTTGTAGCCGTAACTGTGGAGCTGTTTCACCGCATTGTGCAGTTCCGCAGACAGCTCAACCCCGGTTGCCCCACCGCCGACAATCGCGATATTCACCTTGCCGTTAGCCCCCAGATTTGCCGAGAACTTGAGGAACAGGTTGAGCATCTCCTGATGGAAACGACGCGCCTGATGCGGGTTGTCGAGGAAAATACAGTGCTCTTTAACGCCTGGTGTATTGAAGTCGTTAGAGGTACTGCCAAGCGCCATGATCAGCGTGTCGTAAGGCAGCTTGCGCTCAGGCACCAGTAATTCGCCTTTTTCATCGCGCAGTTCGGACAGGGTCAACGTTTTACTTTCGCGATTAAGATCGATAACCGACCCTAGCTGGAACTGAAAATGGTGATTCCGCGCGTGCGCCAGATAGCTCAGGGCATCCACACCTTCATCGAGTGAACCCGTCGCCACCTCATGCAACAGCGGCTTCCACAGGTGGCTGTGGTTGCGGTCGACGAGGGTGATTTTGGCTTTCTTACCCCGCCCTAACTTTTTGCCCAGCTGCGTTGCCAGTTCAAGACCGCCAGCACCACCGCCTACAATCACAATCTTCTTCAATGGTGTAGTCAACGTGACCCCCTAAAATTATTAACCAATTGTTAACTAAAGGTTATGATAATAACTTTTAGTTAACAACAAGTTACCGCTCTGAAACCGTATCACTCCCATGAGAATAACACGTCAGGGTCATTGGTCATACCAAAATTGATGTACATCAAGTTTTGCCGCTGAAAAGATGAACAACTGTAGACACAGGCAAAAAAAAGGGCCAGCCCGATGGCTGACCCTTTATCTGACAGAATGTTTATCCAAGTGTTTTAAACGCCTTAATGCGCTGTAAGTGCGGAGAGATATTTTTGAACTTGTGGGTCTGCTCTTCATCCCAGACGATTTCATACCACGGGCACAAAATCTCTGCGCTGCGCTGGCTGTTAAGCGCCTCATCCCGGCGCGACAGGATCGCCATACACCGGTCGCGATTCTTCTCACGGAAATTACTCACGCACTTAGTGGCTATATCAGTATATTCTTCCGGGCGATCGATTTTGCCTTCCATATTTTCCGCCGGGAACAGGTTCGGGTTGAACACCACCTGGCGGATATCACAGAGGAAGCCAATGCGTTCTGCCCAGAAACCGCCAAGCCCGACGCCGCAAATCAGCGGGCGATCGTCCGCATTCAACTGGAGCATCTTGTCGACTTCTTTCAGCAGATGCTGCATATCATGCTTCGGGTGACGCGTACTGTAGCTAATCAGTCGCACATCCGGATCGATAAACTGCAACTGCAATACCTTTTCATGGTTGCCCGGGCTGTTTGAGTCAAAACCGTGTAAATAAATAATCATCGCATCCTCACCATACTCTGTATCCCGCAGGGATTAATGGATTGCTTTGTGTTCCTGCCAGCGCGCGTGCAGCTGATTCAGTTGCGCACTTATCGTCTTCCAGCGGGCGGAATCCATCAGTTCCTGACGAGTAAACGTCCCTTTATGATACAATTGCGTAACACGCTGTGCATTGATCGGCGACAGATTATCCAGCACGCTGACCGCCCCTTTACGATTATTGCAGACCAGGATCATATCGCAACCCGCATCCAGCGATGCCTGACCGCGCTCGGCGTAGCTTCCCATGACTGCGGCACCTTCCATCGACAGGTCGTCAGAAAAAATCACGCCATCAAAATGAAGTTCACCACGCAGGACGGTTTTCAGCCAGTGCGGAGACCCACTGGCCGGACGGGGATCGACCTGCGTGTAGATCACATGCGCGGGCATAATGGCGTCGAGACGCTTTTCGTCGATCAGGGTACGGAAGATAGTCATATCCCGGGCGCGAATTTCTGCTTCAGAGCGCGGATCCTGCGGCGTCTCTTTATGCGAGTCCGCCGTCACTGCACCGTGGCCGGGGAAGTGTTTACCGGTAGTTTTCATTCCCGCCGCGTGCATGCCGTCAATAAACCGCCGGGCCATCGCCAGCGCCTTCAGCGGATCGTCATGATAAGAGCGCTCGCCAATCGCGGCACTAATATGACCGACGTCCAGCACCGGGGCGAAACTGATATCAATGTCCATGGCGATCATTTCGCTCGCCATCAGCCAGCCCGCCTCTTCGGCCAGCACGCCACCCGCTTCCAGACCGTGCAATTCGGCAAAAGACTGGGCGGCAGGCAGGCGGGTAAAGCCCTCGCGAAAACGCTGAACGCGTCCACCCTCCTGATCGACGGCCACCACCAGCCGATGATGCGAGGCGGCACGGATCTGGCGCACCAGCTCGCGCAACTGCGCAGGATCGTGATAGTTGCGGGTAAAAAGAATTAATCCGCCTACCGACGGATGCGCCAGAATCTCACGCTCTTCCGCATCCAGTTCAAAACCTTCGACATCCAACATTACCGGACCCACGCTTATCTCTCCTGTATTTTATGTAGCTGTTTCCATGTTTTATCGGCGAGGACGATAAACTGCCCGTCACCGGTTTGCTGCCAGCGGCGCTCAAACCACCCCGCCATCAGCATCAGCACCCACGGGTGCCAGCGTCTGACCTGTCGCCAGAGCAACGATGGCGCGATGCGCGCCGTGGCTGCATAGTCCTCAACCAGCTGGCGTCTCGCCGCCTGTCCTGTCATCCACACTGCCGCCAGCTCCAGCGCGATATCCCCATCACCTGCATATTCCCAGTCAATTAGCCGCAGTCCGCTGGCGGTGTGCACGATATTGCCCGGGTGAACATCCATATGCAGCGGCGACAGCCGCAACGGCTGCGGCTCCCCGCTGCGCTTTAACCGTTTTAACTGCCTGAGCCAGAACAGCGTGCGCCGCTCGCTGGCGCTGTTTTGCCAGTAATACTCCAGCAGCGGGAGAAGCGTAATGCGCCAGCCAAAACGCGGCTGCTGATGGAGATGATACAGCACCTTTACCAGTTCGGAAGTCGCGGGCAACGTGCTTTTTACTGCGCCGTGCAGATAATCGACGACCATCCAGCCGCGCGTGTAAAAACACGCCGACGGCGCGAGCGTGGCAGGCAGGCGGCGAAGCGCATGGTACTGGCGCAGAAAGTGAAATTCAGGGGACTGCGGATCGTGATGCTGACGTAGCACCCTTCTCTGCTGCCCCTTCTCAATGATGCAACTCCCGCCGCCTAACCCGGAGGAGGACTCCGGCGCGACGGGATGATACTGCGGAAAAAAGCGTGACAGTAGCTGGTCACGCGACAGCTTATTGTTGCTGAACTGCACCTTTACCCGACCAGATAATCTCGCCGGTCTGCACCAGCATCAGCTGCATTTGCAGGGTTGGCGTATTCACATTACCCGATGCGTTTGAGTACAGCACATAATGCGCGCCAACGTTACGGGCGATGCCTATGGCTTTACTGCGGCTACCGAGGCTGTCCTGCGGTGACAGACCGAGCTGCTGTTTTGCCATCGACAACTGCTGAGCGGAAACGAGCGTAAATTTACCGTTGTTAGCCAGCGCGTTGCGCAGCGCTTCGGTCGCCTCACTCGCGTTAAGGGAACCGTTAGTGCGGTTGTTCACGCTGTCTACCAGCAGAACGCTACCGCTGTTCACGCCGTCTGCTTGGAGCATTTTCCCGGCCAGAGGCTGAATCGCACTGTTCCAGTCATAGTGGCGCTCACGCGGTGCCGGTGCGGCGGTATCATCCTGATGCTCAATCGGTCCTGGCTGTTCCGGAATGGTCGGCACCGTCGGTACGCCCGGCACCGGCTGCTGCGGCTGAGTCGGTTGCGGCTGCTGCGCGCCCGGCTGAGCGGTATCCACTGGTGCAGGTTGTTGCTCTTTAGTTACACACCCTGCCAGAAAAATCGCGAGGGCGCTAATCAGCGCGAAACGTCGCATCGTTATCATCAAGGTTACCCCGTTATATTGTTATAAATAGAGATAAAGTCTGACCTTCTCGGCACCCAGACCGTTTGCCGTCCCAAACAACGTTACGCCGGAATTTCCAGGAATGGTCACACTGCGCGGTGCCTCCAGAGGGTGCATCTCCAGTCCCCGACCGTCATACCAGTAAAAACGATAGTGCACGGTGACCGGTTCGCGTCGTTCATTAAACAGCGCAGAGGACGCAATCGCCTGGATATCGGAGTTTTTCACTTCAGGCGGCTGAGCGCTGATCCCGGCGGCCAGCACTGTTGCTTCCATAACCAAAGTTTGGTTATCGCCGACCGGAATTTCCGGGCGTGGGGAGCTGCAGCCGGCCAGCAGAGCCATCGTCAGCAACGCTGCATACCGTCCTCTTTTCATCGTATTAGCCTTTATGCGCCAGCATAGGACCCAACGCGCGTCCGCCCAGCAGGTGCATATGGATATGATAGACCTCCTGCCCACCATGACGATTACAATTCAGGATCAGCCGGTAGCCATCCTCAGCAATGCCTTCATCGCGAGCAATCTTGCCCGCGACGGTGATCATCCGTCCCAGGGCTTGCTCGTGCGCTTCTGTCACATCGTTTACCGTTGGGATCAGAATGTTAGGAACGATCAGGATATGGGTGGGAGCCTGCGGGGAGATATCACGAAACGCGGTGACAAGTTCATCCTGATACACGATATCCGACGGGATTTCGCGGCGGATAATCTTACTAAAAATGGTCTCTTCGGCCATGACATTTCCTTAATTCATTATGAGTGCGCAAACCTGACATACAGGATACAACATCCATAAGAGTATGAGCGACTTACTCCCGCTCTTTCAACTTTATCCGACGTTTTCTTTCCCCCTTCTCACTCAGGCGCTGCTGGTTTAAGCAGAAATCCCGACGAAACACGGTCCGCGCGATCAAAACAACGTTCTGGAAAGCGGCGTAACATCTGTTTACAGGATGAACATAAATGCGTATATTTCGCATTTGCATTTACATGCGCGAATGCAAATCAGAATTATTACCTTGCACTTACTACCGGCACCGCATCGGTTTTGAGGCAAATAGTAAACATAACAAAGGGTTTAACATGTCTTTCACTCATTCAACCAGGGATGACCAGCACACGCCTGCCACCACCCCAACTCGTCTGGCCGCCTGCATCGCCTTTGCGCTGATGCCTGCCGCCGTTTTCGCTGCTGATACTAAAAAAGAAGATACCATTGTGGTTGATGCTGCCGCTCAGGCCGCCGCGGATACACAGGAGCAGGATTACAGCGTTAAAGCCAGTACTGCTGGTACGAAAATGATGCTGGTACAGCGTGATATCCCGCAGTCGGTGAGCATTATTAGCGAGCAGCGCATGGAAGATCAGCAACTGCAATCCCTGGGAGAGGTGATGGACAACACCACAGGCATCAGCAAAAGTCAGGCGGACTCCGATCGCAGTCTTTATTATTCCCGTGGCTTCCAGATTGATAACTACATGGTTGATGGGATCCCAACCTATTTTGAGTCCCGCTGGAACCTGGGCGATGCCTTATCTGATACCGCCCTGTTCGAGCGAGTGGAAGTGGTGCGCGGCGCGAACGGGTTGATGACCGGAACGGGGAATCCTTCCGCCTCCATCAATATGATCCGCAAGCATGCGACCAGCCAGGAATTCAAAGGCAACGTTTCTGCGGAGTACGGAAGCTGGAACAAACAGCGCTACGTCGCGGATTTACAAAGCCCGCTGACCGATAATGGTAAAGTGCGCGGTCGCATTGTGGCAGGTTATCAGAATAATGACTCCTGGCTCGATCGCTACAACAATGAGAAAAAATTCTTCTCCGGCATTATCGATGCCGATCTGGGTGATCTGACCACGCTTTCCGCAGGCTATGAATACCAGAGCATCGACGTTGACAGCCCGACCTGGGGCGGTCTGCCGCGCTGGAATACCGACGGCAGTACTAATCACTACGATCGCTCACGCAGCACCGCGCCGGACTGGGCTTATAACAATAAAGAAATTAATAAAGTCTTTGTGACGCTTAAACAGCGTTTCGCCGAAACCTGGCAAGCCACACTGAACGCGACCCACTCCGAAGTGAAGTTCGACAGTAAAACGATGTACGTTGATGCGTATGTCAACAAAGCCGATGGAATGCTGGTTGGCCCTTACAGCAGCTATGGTCCGGGCTATGATTATGTCGGCGGCACCGGCTGGAACAGCGGCAAGCGTAAAGTCGACGCGGTGGATCTCTTTACCGACGGCAGCTACGACCTGTTCGGCCGTCAGCATAACCTGATGATCGGCGGAAGCTACAGTAAGCAGAATAACCGCTACGTGAACACCTGGGCCAACGTGTTCCCGGATGAGCTGGGTAGTTTCTATAACTACGACGGCAACTTCCCGGAAACCAACTGGGGACAGCAGTCTCTGGCGCAGGATGATACCACCCATATGAAATCGCTGTATGCCGCGACGCGCATTTCATTGGCCGATCCGCTACACCTGATCCTCGGTGCCCGCTATACCAACTGGGAGATCGATACGCTGACCTACAGCATGGAGAAAAACCACACCACGCCTTATGCGGGACTGGTTTACGACATTGATGATAACTGGTCGGCCTACGCCAGCTATACCTCTATCTTCCAGCCGCAGAATTACCGCGACAGTTCAGGTAAATACCTTGCGCCGATCACGGGTAATAACTACGAGGTGGGCCTGAAATCAGACTGGATGGACAGCCGTCTGACCACCACGCTGGCCGTGTTCCGTATTGAACAGGATAACGTTGCACAGTCTACCGGCTCGCCTATCGCTGGCAGCAACAATGAGACCGCGTACAAAGCGGTGGACGGCACGGTAAGCAAAGGCGTCGAATTTGAAATTAACGGCGCGATAACCGATAACTGGCAGATGACCTTTGGTGCAACGCGCTATGTTGCTGAGGACAGCGAAGGCAACGCGGTGAATCCTAACCTGCCACGCACCAGCGTGAAACTGTTCTCCAGCTACCGTCTACCGGCTGTACCGGAACTGACCGTTGGCGGCGGCGTGAACTGGCAGAACCGCGTTTACACCGATACCGCGACCCCGTTCGGTACCTTCCGTGCAGAACAGGGCAGCTACGCGCTGGTGGATTTGTTTACCCGGTATCAGGTCACCAAAAACTTCTCCGTGCAGGGTAACGTTAATAACCTGCTTGATAAAACCTACGACACCAATATCGAAGGCTCTATCGTTTACGGCGAACCGCGTAACTTCTCAATTACTGCCAATTACAGCTTCTGATTGTCATCTTCTACAGGGGGCCGCCCGGCTCCCTGCTTTTCAAGCCCTGACTGCCCACCAATTTTTGACATTGTTCCGGTTTATATTTTCAGGGGATACTTCCCTGCTCTGACTCATCGTTGTGCAGGGATCAACTTCAACAGGAGAGAACATGTTTCGCTTTATTATTGCCATCCTCGGCTCGTTAATGATTATGCAATCGGCCTTCGCAGATGCTACCCGTCCTGAAATTGCTAAATACGTTAAAGGCTACGAAGGTCAGGAAGGCGTTCAGGTGTGGACACTGCGAATTGGACCAAAAGAGGCTAACGAATCTTTAGTGCAGATTGCGAATGTTGATAACGCGCTGGATAAGAAGATTATTCGTTGCAAAGTAGAGCCGGCGAGTGGCGGCGCAACCAGTTATAAAACAGAAATCGATGGTAAATCGTGGGAGCTTTTGCGGGTTAAAGATGGCTCGGGCGAACTTTATCTTCCCGGTGAGTCTTCATCGACCTGGGTGGCTTATAGTCAATCGCTATCACAGGAAGGCAATGCCGAACATTTCCTGACGGACTATCTGGAGCAGGAAGCTAAATAATCTCCTCTCCCTGACGTAAAAAAGGCAGCGTTTCCGCTGCCTTTTATCTCCCCAATTTACTGCTTAGCTGTGACGGATATATTCGTCCATCTCAGTTTTCAGGTTGTCAGACTTGGTGCCGAAAATAGCCTGCACGCCAGAGCCTGCCACCACCACACCTGCTGCCCCCAGACGTTTCAGGCCAGGCTGATCGACTTTAGCCACGTCCGCCACGCTTACGCGCAGACGGGTGATACAGGCATCAAGGTTGGTGATGTTATCTTTACCACCAAACGCCGCTACCAGAGCCGGAGCCATTTCGCTGGTCGCGCCCGCTTTGGCGTCTTCACTTGTGTCTTCACGACCCGGCGTTTTCAGGTTCAGCGCTTTGATCAGCACGCGGAAAACCGTGTAGTACACGATCGCATAGCAGATACCGATTACCGGGAACAGCCACAGTTTGCTGCTGTTACCAGACAGAACCACAAAGTCGATCAGGCCATGTGAGAACGAGGTACCGTCACGCATTCCCAGCAGGATACAGATCGGGAAAGCCAGACCGGCCAGAATTGCGTGGATCACATAAAGAATCGGTGCAACGAACATGAACGAGAATTCAATCGGTTCGGTGATGCCGGTCAGGAACGAGGTCAGCGCCGCGGAGATCATGATACCGCCGACTTTAGCGCGGTTTTCCGGCTTCGCCGAATGCCAGATAGCAATAGCAGCAGCAGGCAGACCGTACATTTTGAACAGGAAGCCGCCAGACAGTTTACCCGCCGTCGGGTCACCGGCCATGTAACGCGGAATATCGCCGTGGAATACCTGACCTGCTGCGTTGGTGTATTCACCAATCTGCATCTGGAAAGGAACGTTCCAGATATGGTGCAGACCAAACGGCACCAGGCAGCGCTCAATGAAGCCGTAGATACCGAAAGCGACTACCGGGTTCTGGTAAGCAGCCCACTGCGAGAAGGTCTGAATAGCCGTACCGATAGGTGGCCAAATGAAGGAGAGCACGATACCCAAAAAGATCGCCGTCAGGCCAGAGATGATCGGCACAAAACGTTTACCGGCAAAGAAGCCCAGATACTCAGGCAGCTTAATACGGTAGAAGCGGTTGAACATATATGCCGCAATCGCACCCGCAATAATACCGCCTAATACACCGGTATCTGCCAGATGTTTAGCCGCGATTTCTTCGGCGGGTAAATGCAACACCAGCGGCGCAACAACAGCCATGGTTTTAACCATGATGCCATAAGCGACAACGGAAGCCAGAGCAGAAACACCGTCATTATTGGTGAAACCCAACGCAACGCCGATGGCGAAGATCAGAGGCATATTAGCAAAAACAGATCCGCCTGCTTCCGCCATAACATGTGAAACAACTTCTGGCAGCCAGCTGAAGTTTGCCGACCCGACGCCCAGCAGGATACCTGCGATAGGCAGTACGGAGACTGGCAGCATCAGCGATTTACCGACCTTTTGCAGGTTAGCAAATGCATTCTTAAACATAATTGGAGTGCTCCTGAGTATTTGTGCTTTTTTTACGCTTTCGCGCCTGGATGAGGGGGGAGAGCCTCATCGTTAACCAGGCCTCTTAGGGCCTTTATTTATTACACAGAGTAAAATAATTCATGAGATTTTTGTTTGATGGCAATCACGTTTCCGCCATCAATCATTAGCAGATTTTCATATATTTACAATCGGGATAGCAAAGAAGCTTATAAATTGGCGTCACCACCCGTTTTCAGGCGGTGAACTTTACTCGCTTCTGGCATTAATTACGAGCACTAAAAGAATTAGTGGATCAGGCAGACTGAAGGCGAAGCGGATCGATGTGAAACAGGCTGACGAAGTTCTCTGTGGTTTGCTGCGCCAGTTGTTCAAGCGTCACCCCTTTTAGCACGGCCATATATTCCGCCACGTCGCGCGTCATTGCGGGCTGGTTTTCTTTACCCCGATGCGGTACGGGGGCCAGGTAAGGTGAATCCGTCTCCACCAGCAAACGATCAACAGGAATGTAGCGCGCAGCGTCGCGCAGCTGTTCTGCGTTGCGGAAGGTAACGATGCCGGAAAATGAGATATAGAATCCCATATCCAGGAGTTTGCCTGCCGTTTCGCGATCTTCCGTAAAACAGTGTAGTACCCCGCCGCACTCCGTCACCTTTTCTTCACTCAGGATTTGCAGAGTGTCGGCACGCGCATCGCGAGTGTGTACAATGACTGGCTTGTTAAGCTCGCGCCCGATGCGGATGTGATCGCGGAAAGAGCGTTGCTGCTGCGCTTTGGTTTCTGGGGTGTAAAAGTAATCGAGGCCGGTTTCCCCCATCGCCACCACGCCCTCTTCCGCCGCCAGCGCACGCAGTTCTTCAACGTCATACGCCTCGTCCTGATTAAGCGGGTGAACGCCGCAGGAGAACACCACGTTCGGACGATCGCCCACCAGCGTGCGCATACCGCGATAGCCCGGCAGCGTGGTTGAGACTGCAAGGCAGAATTTCACATCGCGGGCGGCGGCTTTCGCCAGCACATCATCGACGTCTTTATGCAGGGATTGATAATCAAGGCCATCAAGATGGCAGTGTGAGTCGACTAAAAACATAATGTCTCTCTCAGAGGTGTGAAACAGGGAGCGTCACGCCGGGTTGCAGGTAATGCTCCCAGCGTAGCAAGCAATCGGTCAGCGTCAATTCGCGATTAAGGCCCGTCACGTTGAGCAACTGTTGACGGCATGCGCAGATTTCCTGCGCCAGAGTTCGCAATCTGGCTCCGGTAAGGTCCCGCGCCAGAAGACTGACCAACGGCACAACGTCCGCATTGGTCAGGCGGGTGATATGTTGGTTCACTTTCAGCGCATCAAGCATCAGTGTCGCCAGCCAGTGCAGGCGCGAGGCGACATCTTCGTGATTCAGTACCGGCAGAAGCGATAGCCAGTCACGGCGGGTTAGCGCGTTTTCCAGCCCCTGACAGAGCTGCTGGCGCGCCGTCCAGGCGTCGGTCTGCAAAAGCTGAAGCGCCGCGGCTGGCGCATTGCCGCTCAGGCGCAGCGCCGTAAGCAGCATTTCTTGTGACGCCGTCACTTCTCTCGCCAGCCAGGCCAGCGCATACGGTTCTCCGGGCGGTGCGAGGTGATGCATTCGACAGCGGCTACGCAAGGTCGCCAGCAGATGCACCGGTTCACGGCAGGCCAGCAAGAACCAGGTATTTGCTGGCGGCTCTTCCAGCGTTTTCAGCAACGCATTGGCGGCAGCATCGGTCAGAAGCGTCGCGTCGCTTAACCAGACCACTTTCGCCCCGCCAAGCCGCGCGTGTTCATATAATTTTTCGCTCAGTTCGCGCACCGCATCAATGCCCAGCGAACTTTTGCCTTTTTCGGGAGCCAGCGCGTAATAATCCGGATGCGTTCCCGCCTGCATCAGCTGGCAACTATGACACTGGCCGCAGCTTTTATGCCCCTCCGGACGCTGGCACATTAAATAGCGGCTGATGGCATACATCAGCGACTCTGCGCCCATCCCCGGCAAGGCGTGGATCAGTAACGCATGATGGCCACGCCCGCCCTGATAGCTGGTGACCAGCGATTCGAAATGCGGGCGCAGCCACGGATACCATTTCATGCCCCCTGCTCCCTGACCCAGGCAATAATGGTGTCACGGATATCGCTCATCACCTTCTCCAGCGGTTGTGTCGCATCGATCGTGCGAATACTGGCATCCTGCGCCGCCAGTTCCAGGTAACGCGCACGGGTACGGTTGAAAAAGTTCAGCGACTCCTGCTCAATGCGATCCAGTTCACCGCGCGCACGTGCGCGTTTTAGTCCCACTTCAGGCGTTACATCGAGATACAGGGTGAGATCCGGGCGAAAATCGCCGAGTACCGCATCGCGCAGGGTAGCCAGCATAGTACGGTCAACGCCGCGTCCGCCCCCCTGGTAAGCCTGGGTCGAGAGATCGTGACGGTCGCCGATAACCCACTGTCCGTTCGCTAATGCCGGTTTAATGACGGTCTCAACCAGTTGCACGCGGGCGGCGTAAAACATCAGCACTTCGGCTTTGACGTCAATTTTTTCATCGCCCGTGGACTGAATGTCCAGCACCAGGCTGCGCAGTTTTTCAGCCAGAATCGTACCACCGGGCTCACGAGTGAACAGTAAGTCGCTGATGCCTTGCTGTTGCAGGGTTTGCACCACGACATCACGGGCGGTGGTTTTTCCCGCGCCTTCCAGCCCTTCAATGACGATATATTTACTGCGCATTTTTTTCCTTAAGTGCTTTCAAATAGTCCTGCACCGAGCGGTTGTGGCTGGCAAGGTTGGTATTAAAGGTATGCCCGCCTTTACCGTCGGCAACAAAATAAAGATACGACGTTTTTTCCGGATGCGCGGCGGCATTAAGCGATGCTTCGCCCGGCACAGCAATCGGCCCCGGGGGCATTCCCGCGATGACATAGGTATTATACGCGGTTGGCGTCTCCAGATCTTTACGCGTCAGATTGCCATGATAACTCTCACCCATCCCATAAATCACGGTCGGATCGGTTTGCAGGCGCATCCCGCTACGCAGACGGTTGATAAATACAGAGGCGACCCGCGTGCGTTCACTGGCGACCGCGGTCTCTTTTTCGATGATGGAAGCCATCGTCACCATCTGGTTTTTATCTGCGTAAGGTAAATCATCGGCCCGCCCGTCCCAGGCCTTATCAATGGCGGCAACCATTTTATTATGCGCACGCTTAAGCAGTGCCACATCCGTGGTATTGGCGGTATACATCCACGTATCCGGCCAGAACCAGCCTTCGACCCAGTCCGCATGCTCCAGTTTTAACGCGTCGGCGACGGTCGCGTAGCTGTCGTCTTTCAGCGTGTGTTTAATATAGGGGGCATCACGGAGCTGGCGTAGATAGTCACTGACGCGCATCCCCTCCACCAGACGCAGCGGGAACTGTGCCTCTTTGCCGCTCTCCAGCAGTTTTAGCATCTCGCGGACGGTCATACCCGGCGTAAAGCGGTAGGTCCCGGCTTTAAAGTGCGACAGATCTGGCTCAAGGCGCAGCAGCCACTGAAACACGCGCGGACGGTTAATGATTTTCTCTTTATAAAGCTGTTCGCCCAGCGCCAGCCGACCGGTGCCCGCTTGCAGGGTAAAAATGGTCTCGTTGTTAATCAGCAACTTACTGTTCGCCAGATGGCGAACTTTCCAGGCTCCTGCGCCAGCGGCAATACCCAGCACAACCAGCAACAGGAGGATAAAACGCAACATTTTCTTCATGATGTAATCAATGGCTCACAAAGTGGGGCTAAAAAATGATAAAGCTCGCGCGATGACCACTCGTTGTCTTCCCAGCGACGAACCGGTGCCAGCGGCAGCAGCGCGTTGCAAATAAGCACTTCATCGGCATCACGCAGCACATCAGGACGCACAGCGGTTTCGACAACGCGAAAAGGCGATTGTGCGAGTTGAGCGATGCAATGCTGACGCATAATGCCATTAACACCTGCATAATCGAGACGAGGCGTAAACACATCCCTTCCCTTGCGCCAGAATAAATTAGCCGCACAGCATTCCGTAAGCCACCCGTCGCTGTCAAGGACCAGCGACTCATCGGCATCCGTCTGCTCAAGATGAGAGCGAATGAATATCTGTTCGAGACGGTTAAGGTGTTTCATGCCGGCAAGGTAAGGATTACGTCCAAGCGGGACTGGACTGAGCGTCAGCGTAATCCCCTCCTCCCGCCAGCGCGAATAATGGTCAGGATAAGGCGAGGTGCTAAGAATACGCGTCGGTGCCTGGCAGCCTTGCGCACTATAACCGCGCCCACCAGCGCCACGGCTGATGATGATTTTCATTACGCCCTGCTGTTGTTCCAGCGCGAGACTGTTCATTTCGCTCGTCAGTTGCGGCCACGGTTCAAAAGGAATAAGTAATCGCTGGCTCTCGTTCTGGAGTCGATGCACATGTCTTTCAGCCAGAACAACCCGTCCGGCAAAGATCCGCGCGGTGGTAAAGCAACCATCGCCAAACTGCGTGCCCCGATCGTTTACAGGCAGCATTTCAGTACGTAGACCATTCACCAAATACACTGCCGCCCCTCTCGAAATTAAATTGACGAGCTAAATTATATCAATTAAATCATTCAGTGTACATATAATAAGTTGGCTCTATCATTTCCCATAAAAATATCATAAAGAATAATATATATAATGAATAGATTATTTAAGAGAGATTAAAAAGACGATTAAGCATAAATCACAACACCTCTTTAGATTATCCTGTAAGATCCATTTACCCATAGATACAACATTAGCAAAGTAATAGTGTTGATTCTATGGAAATATCCAAGAAATGAAAATATCTAACATCTCTATAAAAGGAAAAGATTAATGAAGGGAAAGCTGACCGCTATTGCTTTATTAGCAGCCGCCGTGACAAGTTCAGCCGTTATGGCCGATGATGGCAAAGTGAATTTCGTTGGAAATATCATCGAACAAGGTTGTGAAGTTAACAGCACTATCAACTCTCCGCTGGAAGTTAAGTTAGGCGATGTTGCAAAAACCGCCTTAGCGGGCACCGGCACCACAGCAGCTAATACCAAATTCACCCTGGTATTAAAAAACTGCCCGGATGACCTGAAAGGCAAGCCTGTGGTAGTTAAATATGACGGTGCAGCAGATACCGTCAATCCTGATACTTTGCAGCTCACCGGCTATGGTGATACTGGCGTCGCTAAAGGTGTTGCAATCCAGTTAGCTAATGAATCAGGAGAAGCTTTACCGCTGGGTCTGAGTTCTGACGAGAAAACGATATCCGCGACCGGCGAAACGAACCTGAATTTCTTCGCCCGCTATATCGCAACTGAAGATACTGTGACCGCAGGTACAGCTAATGGCACGGTAAACTTTACGCTGTCTTATAATTAATATTTTTATTAATTTATTTAACGGCTATGGACTAAACCGGGACATCCCGGTTTAGTCTTCTGAGGCTCATCTGATGACATTTATTAAAACATTACTCGCTACAACACTTCTGTTTTCGATGGCAACCGCGCAGGCTGGCGTAATTATCGGCGGGACACGTGTTATTTATGATGGTAGTAAAAAAGAAACGTCCATTAGCGTCAAAAACCCGGACAAATACTCCTATCTGATTCAGTCATGGGCTGAAAATGAGAGTAATAACGCTGAAAAGGTTCCCTTTATTATCACGCCTCCCCTGTTTCGACTGGGGGCAGCGGAAGAGAACAAACTGCGGATCATTCGTGCCGGTGGAAACCTACCCGAGGATCGGGAATCGATGTTCTGGATGAATATTAAATCGATTCCGGCAACAGAAAATCAACCCGATACCAACACGCTGCAAATTGCCATTAAAACGCGCATCAAGCTTATCTATCGCCCTCAGACACTGACCGCTCAACCAGAAAGCGTCGCGGATAAACTGACATGGCAGCGCAGCGGCAACCAGCTGACGGTAACCAACCCTACCCCGTATTACATGAATTTCAGCGCCATTAAGGTAGGTAACGGCACCGTGAAAGATGCAACCTATGTTGCACCAATGAGCAGTGCACATTTTTCGCTGCCGGCAGGTGCCACCGGCAATGTGAGCTGGATCATTATCAGTGATTTCGGTGCCGCCGGTAATAAACATCAGGCTCGCTTATAACACGTATTAACTCAACTCCGTAAGGATCGCGGAATGCATACAGACGCTAAAAAAAAGACAATATTGCTCACAAAAATCGCCTGTTTCATTGCCTTGCAGTGCGCGCTTCCGGCGCTGAATCCCGCTTTTGCCCGCGAATACTTTAACCCTGCGCTGCTGGGAATTGATGGCCCAGGTAAAGAACTCACCGACCTGAGCGCATTTGAAGACGGTATAGGGCAAATGCCTGGCGTCTACCGCGTCGATGTTATCGTAAACAAAAACGCGCAGGGCACGCGCGATGTTAATTTTTCTATGCAAAAAGACGCGGCGGGCAACGAAACGTTGCAACCCTGCTTCAGCGTTGACGAACTGCGAGAATTTGGTATTCGTACAGAGCAATTCCCCCAGCTTTCTGCCGGAGGCGAGTGCGCCAGCCTCTCTGCAATTCCGATGGCGCGCGCCGAGCTGTTTTTTAGCCGCCAGCAATTAATGCTTGAAATCCCTCAGGCGGCAATGAATACCCAGGCGCGCGGTTATGTTCCCCCTGAGCGTCTGGATGAGGGCGTGAACGCCCTTTTGCTCAATTACACGTTTAACGGCGGTAATACTAAAGCCCGACATTCAGATGACCTCGACTCGGACAGCTATTACCTCAATTTACGCCCCGGCATTAACGTTGGCCCCTGGCGTTTGCGTAATTACAGCACCTGGAGCCGTAACAGCACCGACGGGCAGACGGATGAACAATGGGACTCGGTTTATACCTATGCGCAGCGTAATATTCTGGCGCTCAAAGGTCAGTTAACCCTTGGCGACAGCACCTCCCCTTCGGATATGTTTGACGGCGTTCCCTTTCGCGGCGCGCAAATAGCATCCGATGACGATATGCTGCCGGAAAGTTTGCGCGGCTATGCGCCAGTGGTACGCGGCATTGCCCGAACCAACGCCCAGGTCATCATCCGGCAGAACGGCTATATCATTTACCAGTCCTATGTCTCGGCAGGTCCGTTTGTTATCAGTGACATGTATCCGACCGGCAGCAGCGGCGATCTTGACGTCACGATTAAAGAGGCGGATGGCAGCGAGCAACATCAGCTGGTTCCTTTTGCTTCCCTGCCGGTTTTACAACGCGAAGGCCGATTGAAATACAGCCTGACCAGCGGTCAGTACCGTCCTTATGATGGCGATATTGATAAATCCTGGTTAACGCAGGGCACGGCGATTTACGGTCTGCCCGCCGGATTTACCGTGTACGGCGGCGGCCAGTTTTCCCAGCACTATCAGTCCCTGCTGGCCGGTCTCGGCAAAAACTTTGGCAGCCTGGGTGCCGTTTCCGTTGATGCGACCCAGGCCTGGTCAACGCAAAAAGAGCAGGATAAAGAAAGCGGCCAGTCTTTACGCGTGCGTTACAGCAAAAATATTATCGAGACGGGCACGAACATTTCCATTTCCGGTTACCGCTACTCGACCTCAGGTTACTACACCTTATCAGAGGTGCTGGATACCTGGCGGAATACGCTCCGGGAAGACCGCCCTGACCGACGTCGAAACCGGGCGGAAATCCTGCTTAACCAGAACCTGTGGGAAAACGGCGGTTCGATTTCACTTAACGCGATAAGCGAGGATTACTGGAACAGCGATCGTGAAATGCGCTCGATTGGCGCGGGTTATAGCAACAGCTGGAACGGCATAACCTACAGCCTTAACTATAGCTATAACCGTAATACAACCAACGGCCACGATAGCGATAAAGTTTATGATGAAGATCAGGTCTTCTCGCTGAATATCAGCGTGCCGCTTGACCGGTGGTTAAACCACAGCTGGGCGAATTACGCGTTCAATACCAGTAAACATGGCAACAGCAGCCATACCGTTGGTCTGAACGGCACGGCGCTGGAGGAGCAAAACCTTAACTGGGGCATACAGGAAAGCGAAACCGATCATGGCGAAGGCAGCGGCGGCAACGCCACGCTGGATTATCAGGGCTCCTATGCCAGGGTCAACGCGGGCTATGCATACGATCGCGACCAACATCGCGTCAATTACGGTATTGAGGGCGGTATCGTCGCTCATGCGCATGGCATAACCTTAAGTCAGGCGCTCGGCGAGACGGTGGCGCTGGTAGAAGTGCCGGGCGCTGGCGGCGTAGACATCAGCAATCAGACCGGTGTCAGGACAGACTTCCGTGGCTACACCATCGTGCCGTATATCAACCCTTATCGGGAAAACGACATTGTGCTCAATACCGAAGCGCTACCGGAAGATACGGATGTCGCTCTGGCGTCGGTCACCGTCGCCCCAACCCGCGGGGCGATTGTTCGGGCGCATTTTGATACCCGCATTGGCAAACGTGTTCTCATGACGCTCACCCGCAGCAACGGCGAAGCAGTTCCTTTTGGTGCCGTGGTTTCCTTGGATGGTGCGGACAGCAATTCGGCGATCGTCGGCGATGGCGGGCAGGTTTACCTCTCCGGCATGGCAGATCGGGGGAGCGCGGTCGCGAAGTGGGGCCGAAGTGCAAACGAACAATGTCGTATTAGCTGGAGATTGGCGGAAACTGTGCCAACAAGCGGCGTAACAGAGACACAAACACTATGTCAGTAATCAAGGATACGATCATGAAGACATTTTTAGCCGGTATCATCCTCGCTTCTGGCAGCTTGCTGGCTATAAAGCCTGCCTACGCAGATTATTTTCTGGACTTTAGCTTTCATACTATGAATTATGGCTTAGCGCCATTATCCATACCGGCCTCCGTAGGAGAGACCAGCGGCTGGACCGATAATAATTCTATACTTTTTCATACTTTCGCAAGTGATGGCCGTCAAAGTTATGTCGAGCTCTCAGTTAATGGTACGCTTCTTGGCGATGGCGTCACCTGGGCTACGAATAATCCCGGCATTGGCATTCAGTTCAGGTTTACGCCTCGTGCAGCTGGTTATACACCCGCTGAAAGTACAACGGCCCCTAATTACAGAATTAATATGGACGGTACCAGCGGCGTAAGCACCGGCTATTTCCATTTATATTACCGTATCGTGAGATTATTAGAAAAAATCCCGGCAGGAAGCCTGACGTCAGCGCCTGAAGTCACCCTGAACGCTTATAATCCAGATGGAGATGGTACAGGCATGTTCTCAGGGCTCATTCTTGCTGGAATAACCAGCCAGCCCAAAATAGATGCCTGCATTATCAATGCGCCGCAGGAAATTACCCTATCCCCCCTTTATGGCGTGGATATCGTGAATGGCGCGATGAAAGTGACCGACGCTCCGACGATTACGCTGACCAATTGTCCTGGCGCTGTTAATAAGATTACTTATAACTTCTCAGCCGTATACGGTACGCACAAAGCTGCAAATGGTGTTTTAAATACGGCTGAAGGAGAGGGTTACGCGCAGGGCGTCTATATACAAATACAAAACGCGGATGGAACGCCGCACACCGTCAATAACGCAATTGCCCTCAGCGATTATGCAGGGTCAGGAGATTATACTATTCCTGATTTTAAAGTCGCTTACTATGTTGACGATAAAAATGAAATCACCGCTGGAAACGTTAAATCGGCCATTGAGCTTAAAGTTGAATATAACTAACACTAAGGACAAAAAATGAAAATGGATAAAAAAATGGCACTCCTGGCGCTGGTTTGCGGCAGTTTATTTTCCGCAACCTGCTCTGCCGTAAATATTGATATTACCGGCACGGTTGTCGCTTCCCCTTGCGTTGTCAACAACGGCAATGAGTCTCTGGAAGTGCCTTTGGGCGATAATATTCAGGCTAATGAACTGGCTGTGGCGCAGAGCACAACCGCCTGGAAAAACTTTACGCTGGCGCTGACTAGCTGCCCGCCGGCAACGACATCCTTCAGCGTGGCGTTTGCCGGCACGGCAGATGATAACGCAAACTATTATAAAAATACCGGTACCGCAACCAACCTGAAACTGGAACTGACCAGCCAGGATGGCAGCAAAACGTTCAACAACGGGGCCGTACTGGAAAACGTCGCCATTTCGTCCTCCCATACATATGACCTGTTGCTTCGCGCTCGTGCAGTTTCGAAAGGGTTGGTCATGCCGGGTACGATCCAAAGCCAGGTACAGGCGACATTTACCTATCAGTAATACAGGAAGGCAGAATGGCGCTAAAACGACTCCCCGCCCTCCTGTGTCTGTGGGCGGCATATGGCATGAGTTCCGCACAGGCGGCCGATATTAATCTTAGCGGTACGGTAGTCGCTTCTGCTTGTACCGTGGATACCGGCACGAAAGAGCAGACGGTAACCTTTCAGCAGGCCCGCGCGGTTGACTATACCCGCGTCGGAGATAGCAGCGAATGGCAGGATTTTACGCTGACCTTATCGGCCTGCCCGGTATCAACAACCCAGGTTACGGCTTCATTTAGCGGCGATCCAGATAACGACGATGCCACAAAATTCGCCAATACGCAGGGCGATGCCACAGGCATGGCGTTGCAGATTATGACGCGAGACCATCTTACTGAAATCCAGCCTTCAGGCGAATTAGCGGTCAGGGTCGATAGCGCAAACCGCAGCGCGGAGTTTCCGCTTTCCGCCAGAATGTTCACGCCAACGGGGAGAGTAACAGCCGGTCAGTTTCAGACGGTGGTTCAGTTCTCTTTTACGTACCAGTAACCAACCCATAAAAAAAGCGAAACGCCTGGGCGCTTCGCTTTTTTACTGGCGACGATAATGACTAGATGCGCTTAAAGATCAGCGAACCGTTAGTACCGCCAAAGCCGAAGGAGTTACACAGAGCGTACTCCAGTCCGCTGACCTGACGGGCTTCGTGCGGAACGAAATCCAGGTCACAACCTTCATCCGGGTTATCCAGGTTGATGGTTGGCGGAATAGCCTGATCGCGCAGCGCAAGGATGGAGTAGATGGACTCTACTGCCCCTGCTGCACCTAACAGGTGACCGGTCATGGATTTGGTCGAGCTGACCATTACGCGACGAGCTGCGTCACCAAAGACCGTTTTCACTGCCTGAGTTTCTGCTTTGTCGCCTGCTGGTGTAGACGTACCGTGCGCATTCACGTAGCCGATTTGGCTTGCGTCGATACCCGCATCGCGGATAGCGTTCGCCATCGCCAGTGCGGCACCTTCGCCATTTTCCGGCGGCGACGTCATGTGATACGCATCGCTGCTCATGCCGAAACCGACGATTTCCGCATAAATTTTAGCGCCACGTTTTTTCGCGTGTTCATACTCTTCAATCACAATAAGGCCAGCACCGTCGCCGAGGACAAAACCGTCACGGTCTTTATCCCACGGACGGCTTGCCGCCTGCGGATTATCATTACGAGTAGACAACGCACGCGCTGCGCCAAATCCGCCCACGCCCAGCGGTGTGCTGGCTTTTTCAGCCCCACCAGCCAGCATGGCGTCAGCATCGCCATAAGCGATCATCCGCGCGGCCTGGCCGATGTTATGCACGCCAGAAGTACAGGCGGTGGCAATAGAAATGCTTGGACCACGTAGGCCGAACATGATGGTCAAATGACCCGCCACCATGTTAACAATTGTAGACGGCACGAAGAACGGGCTGATCTTACGCGGACCGCCGTTCACCAACGAGGTGTGGTTATCTTCGATAAGACCGAGACCACCAATACCAGAACCGATCGCGGCACCAATACGTGTCGCGTTCTCTTCCGTCACAACAAGGCCAGAATCCTGCATGGCCTGCCAGCCTGCAACAATTCCATATTGAATGAAGGCATCCATCTTGCGCTGTTCTTTGCGCGAGATAATGTCATCACAGTTAAAATCCTTTACTAAGCCAGCAAATTTCGTTGCATAGGCGCTAGTATCGAAATGGTCGATCAGGCTGATGCCACTCTGACCGGCAAGGAGAGCTTTCCAGGTAGACTCTACGGTATTGCCGACAGGAGACAACATGCCCAGTCCGGTCACAACTACACGACGCTTAGACACGGTTGTCCTCCAGGGAGGGAAAAAAAAAGTGCCAGATAAAACTCAGGCGGTCGAGTGACCGCCTGGAGATGTTCACTTACGCCTGGTGGCCGTTGATATAATCAATGGCAGCCTGAACGGTAGTGATCTTCTCAGCTTCTTCGTCCGGAATCTCAGTATCAAACTCTTCTTCCAGAGCCATTACCAGCTCAACGGTGTCAAGAGAATCTGCGCCCAGGTCTTCAACGAAGGAAGCATTGTTGGTCACTTCTTCCTGCTTAACGCCCAGCTGTTCGCCGATAATTTTCTTAACGCGTTCTTCGATAGTGCTCATACTCTTAAATTTCCTATCAAAACTCGCTTTCGCGATGGTTTTCGTAGTGTATAAAATGTTGAAAAATTTGCAACTAAATCCCGGCAGTTCTTACCACGATTTTACGCTATTTTGCGGGTGAACCCCTCAATAACGCAAACTATTTTGCACCTGTTTATGCTCTAAAACGTGCGGTTTGCGCGGTTCCTGAGCATTTCGGGTGCATCGTGGTTAAACCATGTACATTCCGCCGTTGACGTGCAGGGTTTCACCAGAGATGTAACCTGCTTCGTCAGACGCTAAGAATGCCACCGCGCTGGCGATCTCTTTTGCATCACCAAGGCGACCCGCCGGAACTTGCGCCAGAATACCCGCACGCTGTTCGTCAGAGAGCGCACGCGTCATGTCCGTTTCAATAAAGCCCGGAGCAACAACGTTTACAGTAATCCCGCGAGACGCCACTTCACGCGCCAGCGATTTACTGAAGCCGATCAGACCCGCTTTTGCCGCAGCATAGTTGGCCTGGCCTGCATTTCCCATGGTTCCAACGACAGAACCGATGGTGATGATACGCCCATGACGCTTTTTCATCATAGCGCGCAATACTGCTTTTGACAGACGGAAAACCGATGACAGGTTGGTTTCCAGGATGTCATTCCATTCGTCATCTTTCATGCGCATTAACAGGTTATCACGCGTGATGCCGGCATTATTCACCAGAATATCGACTTCACCAAACTCTGCGCGAATATTTCCCAGCACGGATTCGATAGATGCCGGATCGGTCACATTCAGCATCAAACCTTTACCATTGCTGCCCAGATATTCACTGATAGCCTGCGCGCCATTCTCACTGGTCGCGGTACCGATCACTTTTGCACCGCGTGCAACGAGGGTTTCCGCAATCGCGCGGCCAATGCCACGGCTTGCGCCCGTTACCAGTGCGACTTTTCCTTCAAAACTCATGGTATTCCTCTTTTTATTGTGCAATCGCCGCTGACAGTGCTTCCGGCTCGTTAAGCGCCGAGGCAGTCAGGGTGTCAACAATACGTTTGGTCAGGCCGGTCAATACCTTGCCTGGACCGACTTCATAGAGGTGCTCAACGCCCTGTGAAGCCATAAATTCTACGCTTTTCGTCCACTGGACCGGGCTGTAGAGCTGGCGTACCAGCGCATCGCGGATGGCATCCGGCGCGGTTTCGCACTTAACGTCAACGTTGTTGACGACGGGCACGGACGGCGCGTTAAAAGTGATATTCTTCAGCTCGGCCGCCAGTTTTTCTGCGGCGGGTTTCATCAGCGCACAGTGAGACGGAACGCTGACGGGCAGCGGCAGCGCACGCTTGGCTCCGGCTGCTTTACAGGCCGCACCAGCGCGCTCAACGGCGTCTTTATGCCCGGCGATAACCACCTGACCCGGCGAGTTATAGTTCACCGGAGAGACCACTTCCCCCTGCGCTGATTCTTCGCAGGCTTTAGCAATCGCCGCGTCGTCAAGGCCAATGATGGCAGACATCGCGCCGGTGCCCGCAGGTACAGCTTCCTGCATAAACTTACCGCGCAGTTCAACCAGACGTACCGCGTCGGCGAAATCAATCACGCCAGCACAGACCAGCGCCGAGTATTCACCCAGGCTATGACCTGCCATCAGCGCCGGCGTTTTACCGCCCTGCTGCTGCCACGCGCGATACAGTGCAACCGAAGCGACCAGCAGCGCAGGCTGCGTCTGCCATGTTTTATTCAGTTCTTCTGCCGGACCTTGCTGGGTCAGTGCCCACAGATCGTAGCCCAGCGCCGCAGAGGCTTCGCGGAAGGTCTCTTCAATAACCGGATGAGCAGCGGCCATGTCAGCCAGCATCCCCACGGTCTGCGAACCCTGTCCCGGAAAAACGAATGCAAATTGCGTCATATTATTATCCTTTTTTAGAAACGAACCAGCGCCGAACCCCAGGTGAAACCGCCGCCAAAGGCTTCCAGCAGCACCAGTTGTCCTGGCTTGATGCGTCCATCGCGCACGGCTTCGTCAAGCGCACAAGGCACCGAGGCCGCCGACGTGTTGCCGTGGCGGTCAAGGGTCACTACCACGTTGTCCATCGACATACCCAGCTTTTTCGCGGTGGCGCTGATAATACGCAGGTTAGCCTGATGCGGCACCAGCCAGTCCAGCTGCGAACGATCCAGATTGTTAGCTTCCAGCGTTTCATCGACGATGTGCGCCAGCTCGGTGACCGCAACCTTAAAGACCTCGTTACCGGTCATCGTCAGGTAAGTAGAATTTTCCGGATGCACGCGATCGAGGTTCGGTAGCGTCAACAGCTCACCGTAGCGGCCGTCAGCGTGAAGATGAGTGGAAATAATCCCCTGTTCTTCAGACGCGCTCAGCACCACGGCACCCGCACCGTCGCCAAAGATGATGATCGTACCGCGATCGGTGGGATCGCAGGTACGTGCCAGCACGTCAGAGCCGATCACCAGCGCGTGTTTCACCGCCCCGGATTTTACATACTGGTCAGCCACGCTCAGTGCATAGGTAAAACCTGCACAGGCTGCGCCAATATCAAAAGCCGGACAGCCTTTAATCTCCAGCATGTTCTGGATCTGGCAGGCCGCGCTCGGAAACGCATGGCTTGCCGAGGTGGTGGCAACAATAATCAGTTCGATCTGTTCGGCGTCAACGCCCGCCATCTCAAGCGCACGTTTTGCAGCTTCAAAGCCCATTGTAGCAACGGTCTCATTCGGCCCGGCGATACGGCGTTCACGAATACCTGTACGGGTGACAATCCACTCGTCAGACGTGTCGACCATTTTTTCCAGATCGGCGTTAGTTCGCACTTGTTCGGGCAGATAGCTGCCGGTACCCATAATCTTCGTATGCATGTACGCTCAGTCACTTTTTGCTAATACAGATTCCAGGCGAGCGGCAATCCGCTGGGGGACTTGTCGCTGCACCGCCTGCACTGCCTGTTCAATTGCCACGCTAAAGGCTCTCTGATTGGCAGCACCATGACTCTTAATCACCGTGCCGCGTAATCCTAACAGACAGGCACCATTATACTGGTCGGGGTTGAGGTGACTGAATCGCCTTGTCAGGCTTTTTTGTAACCAGTGTTTTAATAACCACAGCCACCACGACCTTTTTTTACCTTCACCCTGAGACTTCAGCAGCGAAAGAAACATTCTTACAACACCTTCCATGGTCTTTAATGTGACATTGCCTGTGAATCCGTCGCAGACCATAACATCGGTTTTTCCGGTCAACAGTTCATTGGCTTCAAGATAGCCAATATAGTTGATCGAGGGCACTTTTTTCAGCAGTTCGGACGCCTGACGAATATTATCGAGTCCTTTGACTTCTTCTTCACCAATATTCAGCAACGCCACGCGAGGCTGAGTGATACCGATGACCTCTTCTGCCAGCACGGCACCCATCACGGCAAACTGCGCCAGCATTTTACTGTCGCAGTCTACGTTAGCTCCCAGATCGAGCACCACCGTTTTTCCCTTCTGCTGGTGAGGAAGGATAGTCACCAGCGCCGGGCGCTCAATACCGTCGATCGGCTTGAGCAGTAATTTCGCCAGCCCCATCAGCGCACCGGTATTGCCCGCGCTGACGCAGGCTTCGGCACGACCTTCTTTCACCAGTTCCAGCGCAATGCGCATAGAACTGCCCCGGCTGTTACGCACAGCCTGAGAGGGGCGAGCATCACTGGCAATAACTGACTGCGCAGGAATAACCTGCAGACGCGAACGTTGTTCAAAGTCAGCTCTGGCAAGTAATGGCGTGATAGCGTCGGGATCGCCGACCAGGAGGAGTGTGAGTTGCGAATTAGAGTTCAGTGCCTGCAAAGCTGCAGGCACTGTCACGGAAGGGCCAAAATCGCCCCCCATGACATCTAACGCCAGGGTTAGATGAGTCAAGGTATCGTCGCTGCCCGGTTTGGTTATCCCCGTCTGCACGGGGAATTCCTCACTAAGCTTCACCACGCTTCCACTCTTCGTCTTTCACGTTACCGCAACGGCAACGCGAAAGTCGTTGAGTATCGCGTGATTACTTAGCGATGACCTTGCGGCCACGGTAGAAACCGTCGGCAGTCATGTGGTGACGCAGGTGGGATTCACCAGACGCTTTGTCTACAGACAGGCTGGTAACTGCGGTCAGAGCGTCATGAGAGCGACGCATGCCACGTTTGGAACGGGTTGGTTTATTTTGTTGTACGGCCATGGACCTTACTCCTTAATTACGGCTTCTCCCCGCGCTCGCGGGAAACACCTGTTACTTACGCTTTAAGCTGGCTAATACGGCAAATGGATTTGGTTTTTGTGCCTCTTCAGGCAGTTCGCCAAAGACCATGTCCGCGTCGGACACTTCACAGTGTTCAGAATCATGCACCGGAACTACCGGCAAGGAGAGGATAATTTCATCTTCAACCATCGCCAGCAGATCGATTTCACCGAAATCGTTAACCTCAATCGGTTCATACGCTTCCGGGAGTGCTTCAGCCTGTTCGTCGGAACGGACCGGACTGAAACAATACGTTGTGTGAACGTGACGCGTGAACGGTTTCCCGCAACGCTGACATTCGAGCGTTACCGTGACCTTTGCATCGCCGTTGATGACCGCGAGGCGCTGGCTGTCGATAGCAAACGACATCGTGCATTCTACATCACTGTCCACACTGACTACAGACGCGGCAACACGCTCTGCCTGATCGGGAGCATAAATGCCCTGGTAATCGAGGCGTTTTTGAGCCGTGCGAACCGGGTCAAGAGTCAGGGGTAATTTTACCTTTTGCATAGGGCGCGCATATTAACTTTGTAACGTCATAGAGTCAAAGAAAAAGGCAACCTCAGGATGCCTTTTGCCAATAATTCGCACACATTGCGGCCTTTAGTTTAAAATGAGGGCATCCGATACGCTATATCTGAATGAAAAAATATATGACCCGTCTTATTCTTGCCTCTACTTCACCGTGGCGGCGTATGCTCCTGGAAAAGCTTGGCCTTACCTTTGAATGTGCGGCGCCGGATACCGATGAAACGCCGATGCCCGGCGAAACGCCACGTCATCTGGTGCTGCGTCTGGCGCAGGCTAAAGCACAGTCGCTGGCCGAGCGTTTCCCTCAGCATCTTATTATTGGCTCGGATCAGGTATGCGTACTGGACGGTGAAATAGCCGGTAAACCGTTAACCGAAGAACGCGCGCGGCGGCAATTAATGCAGGCCAGTGGCAATATCGTCACTTTTTATACTGGGCTAGCGCTTTATAATTCGGCAAGCGGGCATTTACAAACTGAATGTGAGCCGTTTGATGTCCACTTTCGCCATTTGAGCGAGCAGGAAATAGGCGACTATCTGCGCAGAGAAAATCCACTGCAATGCGCGGGCAGTTTTAAAAGCGAAGGGCTGGGGATCGCCCTGTTTGAGAGACTGGAGGGGCGCGATCCCAATACGCTGGTGGGGCTGCCGCTGATTGCGCTGTGCCAAATGCTGCGTCGCGAAGAGATGAACCCGCTGTTGGGATAAGCAAATTGCGGGTGTGGAAGTGGTATCCGGCTGCGGTGCGCTATATGCCGGATGGCGGCTTTGCCTTATCCGGCCTACGAATCGCGTTATTGTCGGGCATTGTACCGTACGAATGATAGTATCGTTGGGCCTTGTACCGTGCAAATGATGGTATCGTTGAGCTTTGATCGTAGGCCCGGTAAGCGCAGCGCCACCGGGCAGGCAAGCCAAAAACACCTATGATGCCGTTGTAATGCCGGATGGTGGCCTCGTCGGGCTTTGTACCGTGCGAATGCTGGTATCGTTGAGCTTTGATCGTAGGCCCGGTAAGCGCAGCGCCACCGGGCATGACGACTGCGGCGCTACTTCGCGTTACGCAATACCTGCAAACACCGCTTCAGCTCATCATCCAGCGGCGCTTCAATACGCAACACCTCTCCCGTGGCCGGGTGGGTAAACTTCAGCGCTGCCGCGTGCAGGAACAGACGGTTAAGGCCGGTTCCCGCCAGTTGCTTGTCAAACTCACGGTCGCCGTAGCGATCGTCAAAGGCAATCGGGTGGCCCGCATGTAACGTATGCACGCGGATCTGGTGCGTGCGCCCGGTCACCGGGCTACAGCGTACCAGGGTGGCATGCTCATAACGTTCTTCCACCTTGAACCGCGTTTCGGACGGTTTACCTTCCTGATCCACTCGCACAATGCGCTCACCGCTTTGCAGAATATTTTTCAGCAGCGGAGCCTGGACAACTTTCATATGCGATTGCCACTGGCCGCGAACCAGCGCCAGATAATCCTTCTGCATACCTTTATCGCGCAGTTGCTCATGCAACGAACGCAGCGCCGAGCGCTTTTTGGCGACCAGCAGCACGCCGGAGGTATCGCGGTCCAGACGGTGCACCAGCTCAAGGAAGCGCGCTTCCGGGCGCAACGCACGCAGACCTTCAATGACGCCAAAGCTCAGACCGCTGCCGCCGTGGACTGCCGTTCCTGAAGGCTTGTTGAGCACCAGAATATGCTCGTCCTCATAGAGAATGACATCCGTCAGCGCGGCCACTTTTTGCAGGCGCGGCGAGACGGCCACTTCTTCACGTTCAGCGACGCGCACCGGAGGAATACGAATTTCGTCTCCCGCCTCCAGCTTATACTCAGGCTTGATGCGCTTCTTATTCACCCGCACCTCGCCTTTACGCAGGATGCGATAAATCATGCTCTTTGGGACCCCTTTTAACTGGGTGCGCAAAAAGTTGTCGATTCGTTGCCCCGCGTCATCAGCGGTAATGGCAATCATTTTTACGGATGGATTCTCATTTTTCATAGTCGGCGATTTTAATTAGCCATCCTCATTAGCGCCACTCATTTTTATGTGCTTATATTTAACATCATCCGATCTCATTGGGTTTACATGATGTTGTTGTGGTTGTTATTAGAACAATCTGACCCTGACGTGTAAAAACTGTGAGTAACCGGGTGATAAAAGGTAAAAGCCAGCTTGCTATAATAAGGTTAGCAATGGAATAATGATGCGGTTTTCCGTGTTGAATCTTGTTAAGACAAGGAATTTTGCGGAATTACCAGTTTTGTCTGTCCGGTCATCAACGCAGCAATGGCGTAAGACGTATTGACCTTTCAGACAGTTAGCGGGCTACGGGTTGTAGTCCTTACCGGTAAATGGATTCGTCCCTGGAGAGTTTCCCCAGGCTGTTTCCCAGTTAATTGCGCTGTGTTTCCGTATGAAAGACAGGCAACCGACACTCTGCGCCTCTATAAGCGAGCGACAACCGTGAGGTTGGCGACGTGAACAGACACGAGGCCATCGGTCATCCCCGGAAAGGCAATACTCTGCCCGTAGCTTAGTCGTCAATGTAAGAATAATGAGTAAGTTACGATGAAAAGAATGTTAATCAACGCAACTCAGCAGGAAGAGTTGCGTGTTGCCCTTGTAGATGGGCAGCGCCTGTACGACCTGGATATTGAAAGCCCGGGACACGAGCAGAAAAAAGCGAACATCTATAAAGGTAAAATCACCCGTATTGAACCCAGTCTCGAAGCCGCGTTTGTTGATTATGGCGCTGAAAGACATGGTTTCCTCCCCCTCAAAGAGATCGCTCGCGAGTATTTCCCTGCCAGCTATAACTCTCATGGCCGCCCGAACATCAAAGATGTGTTGCGCGAAGGCCAGGAAGTCATCGTTCAAATTGATAAAGAAGAGCGTGGTAATAAAGGCGCAGCGCTGACCACCTTTATCAGTCTGGCGGGTAGCTATCTGGTGCTGATGCCGAACAACCCGCGTGCAGGTGGTATTTCACGCCGCATCGAAGGTGACGACCGTACCGAATTGAAAGAAGCGCTGGCCAGTCTTGAACTGCCGGATGGCATGGGCCTCATCGTGCGCACCGCGGGCGTTGGCAAATCTGCCGAAGCGTTGCAGTGGGATCTGAGCTTCCGTCTGAAGCACTGGGAAGCGATTAAAAAAGCCGCCGACAGCCGCCCTGCCCCGTTCCTAATCCATCAGGAAAGTAACGTTATCGTTCGCGCATTCCGCGACTATCTGCGTCAGGACATCGGCGAAATCCTCATTGATAACCCGAAAGTGATGGAGATGGCGCGTCAGCATATCTCTGCGCTGGGTCGTCCGGATTTCAGCAGCAAAATTAAACTGTATACCGGTGAAATCCCGCTGTTCAGCCATTACCAGATTGAATCGCAGATCGAATCTGCCTTCCAGCGTGAAGTGCGCCTGCCGTCCGGTGGTTCCATTGTTATCGATTCCACGGAAGCGCTGACGGCCATTGATATCAACTCCGCTCGCGCTACCCGCGGCGGCGATATCGAAGAGACCGCATTCAATACTAACCTTGAAGCGGCTGATGAAATCGCTCGCCAGCTGCGTCTGCGCGACCTCGGTGGTTTGATTGTCATCGACTTTATCGATATGACCCCGGTTCGCCACCAGCGCGCGGTAGAAAACCGTCTGCGTGAAGCGGTCCGTCAGGACCGTGCGCGTATTCAGATTAGCCATATTTCTCGCTTTGGCCTGTTGGAAATGTCGCGTCAGCGTCTAAGTCCGTCTCTCGGTGAATCCAGTCATCACGTTTGTCCGCGCTGTAGCGGTACCGGCACCGTGCGTGATAACGAATCCCTTTCGCTGTCGATTCTGCGTCTGATTGAAGAAGAAGCGCTGAAAGAAAATACCCAGGAAGTGCATGCCATTGTCCCGGTGCCCATTGCCTCCTACCTGCTGAATGAAAAACGTAGCGCGGTCAATGCTATTGAAACCCGCCAGGACGGTGTGCGCTGCGTGATCGTGCCGAACGATCAGATGGAAACGCCGCATTACTCAGTACTGCGCGTGCGTAAAGGCGAAGAAACGCCGATGCTCAGCTATCTGCTGCCGAAACTGCACGAAGAAGCGATGGCACTGCCGTCTGAAGAAGAAACGCCGGAGCGTAAACGTCCGGAACAGCCTGCACTGGCAACGTTTGCCATGCCGGATATTCCTCCTGCTCCGCCAGTGCCTGAAGAGACTGTCAAAGCCACCCCGGCTGCGCAACCTGCTCCTGCCGCCAGCCAGAGCGCTGAAGGCCCGGGACTGTTCTCGCGCATTATCAGCGCATTGAAAAAAATGTTTGCCGGTGAAGAAGAGAGCAAACCTGTTGAACAACCGCCAGTGAAGGTGGAAGAAAAACAGGAGCGTCCTCAGGAACGCCGTAAGCCACGTCAGAACAACCGTCGCGACCGCAACGACCGTCGTGACAACCGTAATGAACGTAACGAGCGTAACGACGGCAGCGAAGCTCGTGAAACACGCGAAGACAACCGTCGCAACCGTCGTGAAAAACCGCAGAATGCCGAGACACGTGATGCGCGTCAGCCAGCGGTAAGCAATGAGGCTGAGAAGCCAAAAGCACGTGATGAGCAGCAGCCTCGTCGTGAGCGTAATCGCCGCCGTAATGACGATAAGCGTCAGAATCAGCAGGATGTTAGCGAGCTTAACCGCGAAGAACAGCCGGTTCAGGCAACAGAGCAGGAAGAACGCGTTCAGACCATGCCGCGCCGTAAACAGCGCCAGTTGAACCAGAAAGTGCGTTTTGAAGTTGCTCCGGAAGCGGTTAAAACGGTTGAAGAGCCGGCTACGGTCACCGCGCAGCCTTCTGCCGCTACTGAGCAGGTGCAAAACGCACCGGCTCAGCGTACTGAACTGGCGAAAATTGACCTGCCGGCAGTGGTTGAAACCACTTCAGAGCAGCAGGATGAAAATGGGGACAACCGCGATAATAACGGTATGCCACGTCGTTCACGCCGTTCACCGCGCCACCTGCGCGTGAGTGGTCAGCGTCGTCGTCGCTATCGTGATGAGCGTTATCCGACCCAGTCGCCAATGCCGTTGACCGTCGCCTGCGCGTCGCCAGAAATGGCCTCAGGTAAAGTGTGGATCCGTTATCCGGTTGCCCGCGCTCAGGAAAGCGAGATGGAGCAGCAGGATGCGTCAGCACCGATTGTTGCAGAAGTTGAACAGGCTATCGTGGCCGTTATCGAAGAAGCGCAGGCGGAAGCAGCGGTAGAGGTTGCAGAACCGCAGGCTCCGGTCGCTGAACCGCAGACGCCGGCCATTGAAACGACGCATCCGGAAGTGATTGCAGCACCGGTCGACGAGCAGCCACAGCTGATTGCCGATGCCGATGAAGCGACGGCGGAAGAAACCGCTGCGGCGGCAACGCCTGCTGAACCGGTCGTTGAAGCGCCGGTAACGGAAGAGGCACCAGTTGCACAGTCTCCTGTTGAAGCGACACCGGCAGAGGAAGAGCCTGCTGCGTCAATGGCAGAACAGCCTGCGGCTGACGCTCCGGTTGCCAAACCTGCGGTTGAGTCAGAAGTAGCGGCTGAGCCAGCGGTGGTTGCTAAACCGCCAGTTGAGGCTGTTGAACCAGCACCGGTCGCTAAACCGCCTGTTGAAGCTGTCGAGCCAACGCCGGTCGTTGAGCCAGCGGCTGAGCAGTCACAGGCTGTCGAGCCAGCCCCCGTAGCTAAACCAGCAACTGTCGCTTCCAGCGCTGAGCTGAAGAAAGCTCGCAGCCACGCAACTGCACCGATGACCCGCGCTCCTGCGCCGGAATATACGCCGGAAGCGCCACGTCAGAGTGACTGGGTACGCCCGTCGTTCGACTTTGACGGCAAAGGCTCAGCGGGTGGTCACAGCGCCACCCACCACGCTACGGCCGCACCAACGCGACCGCAGTCAGCGGAGTAAACCAAAAAGCCGACCTCAGGGTCGGCTTTTTTACGCCCGCTAACAACAGCCCAAAAGCGCCTGCCCCGTACACCGTTGCCCGGTGGCGCATTCGCTTACCGGGCCTACAATTTGCACGTAATTCATTGATAATAAAAATAACGTAGGCCGGGTAAGGCGAAGCCGCCACCCGGCAAAACAACCGCAAAACGCCTGCCCCGTACACCTTTGCCCGGTGGCGCATTCGCTTACCGGGCCTACGGTTTGCATGTAGAACGCAGCAAAATCCAGGCCTGTGCAAGCGTAGCGCCGCCAGGCATAATTTCACGATGTAACGTTTGTCAACTGACGGGCTGGGAGGTAGTGGCAACGGTGATGGGGATTATCGCGCTGACGATAGGGTGATGGCGAACTGCCCCACCATCACTGCCAGGCATATCGCACGCAAAAAAACGCTCCGGCGAACCGGAGCGAAATGGCGATTATTTATTTAGCTGAAACAGGGACATCCCCTGCATATCGCTGAAGGTTTTATACGACGCCTGGAGCGCTGCTTGCTGCATCATGTAAGACGAGATGGCCGAGTTCCAGTCCACGTCAACCAGATCGCTCATCTGCTGCGCCTGGGATACGGTACGATCATCGCCCAGCGCATCCAGCGCATCCAGTTCATTAAGCTGCGTACCGAGTTCTGCACGCACACTGAGGACGTTGTTAAGCGAGTTTTTCAGGCCACGGTTGGTCTTATCAATTGCCGCCTGTGACTGGGCCTGTGCCTCTTCATCATCCGCTACCGGTACTTTCAGGGCCGCGATAGCGCTGTCCAGCATGGAGAAAATGTTTTTCTCTGAGGCAGACCCGTCCGGCTCAGCAACGGCGTTACTGGTCAGACTGGCGAATACTTGCGTGCCGGTATGGCCGATAACCATCGAACGCGCGGCATCCACCTGCTGAGTAACGCTGGTGTTACCGCCTGTGTAGGTGCCATCCTCCTGTGAGAACGGCGCTTTATCGGTGTTATAGCCAGCAAAGATATAACGCCCGTTACCATCAGTGGAGTTGGCCAGGTTCATGATCTGGTCGCGGATCCCCTGCAAGTCCGTCGCCAGCGAGGCGCGGTCGTCATCGCTTAACGTGCCGTTTCCGGCATTGACGATTTTTTCCTGCGCGCTCTGGATCGCTTTGGTCACCTGATCCAGCGTGCTTTCTTCCAGCGAAACACGCTGAGTTGCGAAGGTACGCGCCAGACCATACTGGCTATTTTGTGCCTGCGCCTGAGAGACCACCACCGCCTGCGAGGCGGCAATCGGATCGTCTGACGGTTTGGTTACCCGTTTACCGGTGGAGATTTGCTCACCATACTTCAGCCATTCGGTCTGCGAGCTGGAGATGCCGCGCATATTTTGCTCGTACATCATTTGGGTGCTAACACGCATTGTTCAGGTCCCTTAGCGCATATTGAGAAGCGCGTCGAATAGCGTCGAGGCGGTCTGCATCACCTGCGCGTTCGCCAGATAATACTGCTGGTAACGTTGCAGGTTGCCATACTCTTCATCGAGGTTAACCCCGGAAATGGACTGTTGCTGATTGCTCAGTTGAGTCACCACGTTAGTCTGGGTGGTGCTGCTGGTTTTAAGCGTTGAGGTTTTGTTACCGATATCGCTCACCAGCGTGGCATAGGCATCGTTAAAGGTTTTGCTGCCGCCGACCTTTTTCGCACTCTGTAAATCCAGCAGCGCCTGACCGTTACGGTTATCGCTTTCACCGCTTTCACTATCGTCCAGGCCCATGGCGATTTTGGCCGGATCTTTAATCGCGGTGCTCATATTAACGATGGCGTCGCTCACCGGCTTCACCGTAAAACTGTCATCTTTTGCGGCTGTACCGCTGACGGTCACTTTCAGGCCATCAAAGCTGAGCGAGTTATCGCTTTTATCCAGCGTCGGGGTGAAAGTGGTATTATCAGCAAGACGCGTCACCTGCCAGTTACTGCCGTCATAGGTCACTTTATAGTCGGTCGCCTGCACGCTGGTGCTGTCGCTAATCGTCGCGCTAAGCGCTGCGGTACCGGTATTACGGCTGTTACTGACCACCGCCGGTTTACCGATGTTAAAGAAATCGCCGCCCGCATCGCCGTTAGCATCAATGCCCTGCGCATGCTGCTGATTAAAGGCATCCGCAAACGTCAGCGCCATCTGGTTGAGCGTATTACGCGTCTGGTCCAGATCCTGCGAGCGGAACGTCAGCATGCCGCCGAGCGAACCGCTGGTCAGCAGCTTCTCGGGGATTTCAATTTTTCCGGCCGTTGGGTCAACATACGCCACCGTGGTGCGTGACGGGTCGGCACTGGATGGTACGGCTGCCAGTTGACGCGCTGTGGAACCCTGCGCTAGCGTATAGCCGTTCGCCATTGTCACGTTATAGGTGCCGCTGTCCTGCACGCTCACTTCGACGCCAACCACTTTATTCAGTTCGGACACCAGTTGGTCGCGCTGATCCAACAAATCATTAGGCGATGCGCCCGCGCCAACGCCGGTCAGACGCGAAATCTGATCGTTAAGATTGGCGATCTGCTTACTGTAGTTGTTGATCTGCTCAACGCTGGAGCCGACCGCGATATTGACCTGCTTATCCTGGTCACGCAGATACTGATCGGTCACTTTGAACTGATTCACCAGCCCGTCGGCTTTGCCGATAACGGCCTGACGCGCAGAAGGATCTTCCGCGTTGCTGACCAGGGTTTGCATCGAGGAGAAGAAATCTTGCAGCGTCGTTGAAAGTGTATTGGTGCTGCTGGAGAGCATGTCATCGATTTTCGACATCTGCTCATAACGCGTGGTCAGCCCGGCGCTCTGATTTTGCGCAGAGCGCAACTGGTTGGTAATGAAGGCATCATATTCGCGTTGCACACCGGTGACAGTAGCCCCGTTACCGATCCAGCCGCCCGCACCCAGAGTGCTGTTCGCCTGGGCAAATACCGTCGTCTGACGGGTATAGCCCGCAACGTTATAGCTGGAAATGTTATTACTGACGGTATTGAGCGCGGTTTGCGCTGCGCTAAGCCCGCTCATGGCGCTGTTAATCAAACTGGACATGGAGGTTCCTTTTACACTTTCAGACATGAGTCCCGCTAACAGTTATCGGCAGGACTCCGTTGAACTTGAGACGTTTCAGAACAGATTTTCGAGATCGTTACCGTAAGCCTTGCTGACTTTGTCACTCATGGCCTTCATTTGTTGGATCATCCCGGTCAACTTGCGGGCATAGGCCGGGTCGGTGGCATAACCGGCATTCTGCAATGCCTGCGCGCCCTGCTCTGCACTGGAGGCGGTGGTCACCGCCGCATAGCGTGGATTGCGGGTCAGCAGCCCGACATAGTCAGAAAGCGCTTCCAGATAAGAGCTATAGACGCGGAATTTGGCCTTGACCTTTTTGGCTTCGCCATTTTCAAATTCGGTGGTGGTGATTTCGGTCACCGGTCCTTTCCAGCTGGAGGTGGCCTTCACGCCAAACAGATTAAAACTGGGTTCGCCGTTTTCACGTTTAATCTGCCGCTGTCCCCAGCCGGATTCCAGCGCCGCCTGCGCCAGAATCAGATGATGAGGAATGCCGCTCTGCTCGCTTGCCAGCCGCGCCGGAAGAGAAAGCTGGGCCAGAAAATCTTTACTGTCGCCGGAGAGCGCCTTGTCGTTGGTTTCCGGTACTTTCGGCAGCGCTTTACGCACCATCTGCGTCAGCGTCTGATTCTGATAACTGGTCACCGTTTCAAGGTCGAAGCGCATCGGCGTCTGCGCGGTTTGCTCTGACGGCTGGGATTGACCCGCCGCCATTTGTTTGACCATCATCTCAGCCAGCCCCAGACCTTTGCCGGCGGTCATCTGCTGAGCGATTTGCTGGTCGTACATGCTGGTGTAAAGCCGCGTTTGATCGCTGCCGAAAAGCCCGTCCTTCGGCAATGCCTCACGCATGCTTTTCAGCATCATCTGGACAAACATCCCTTCGACCTGACGCGCCACCGGCTTCAGATTCGCCTGCGGATCCTGACCGGTTTTGTTTTTCAGTTCGTTCAGCGACTGCGCATCCCAGGCGGCGCTGGAGAGAAGTTTGCTATCGCTCAGCATCAGATGATTTCCACTTTAGCCCGCAGGCAACCGGCGCTTTGCATTGACTGCAAAATTGACATCAGCTCCATCGGCGTTGCGCCCAGCGCATTGAGTCCGCGTACCACGCTGTTCAGGTTGGCACTGGCGTTGACGCTTTGCAGCGATCCGCCGCTCTGGCGCAGATCGATTTGGGTTTGCGGCGTGACCACCGTCTGACCGCCGCCAAACGGCGTATCCGGCTGGCTGACATTGGCCTGGCGGTTAACCGTGACCGACAGATTGCCCTGTGCGACGGCGCAGCTATCCAGCGTCACTTCACGGTTCATAACTACCGATCCGGTACGGGAGTTGATGATCACTTTCGCATCCTGCGGCGTCACGTTGACGTTCATATTTTGAATGTCGGCCAGTGCACGCACCTGAGAGCTGTTGCTCGCCGGGACCCGCACCTGCACGGTTCGCGCGTCCAGCGCGGTGGCACCGTAGCCGCCATTGCGGTTAATGGTATCCGCCACCTGCTGCGCGAGGGTGAAGTCTTCTTCATTGAGCTGAAGGTTAATGGTATTGCCGGAGCCGAACTGGGTGGGAATTTCGCGCTCGATCACCGCACCGCCGGTGATACGTCCGCCGTTGAGCTGGTTAACCTGCACGCTGCTACCGCCAGCGGACGCGCCCGCACCGCCGACCAGAATATTGCCCTGCGCCAGCGCGTAAACCTGATTATCGACCCCTTTCATCGGGGTCATCAGCAGCGTACCGCCGCGCAGGCTTTTGGCATTACCCATTGAGGAGACAACAATATCAATCGCCTGCCCCTGACGGCCAAACGGCGGGTATTTCGCCGTCACCATCACCGCCGCCACGTTTTTAAGCTGCATGTTGGTGCCCGCCGGCACGGTAATGCCCATCTGCGAGAGCATGTTGTTCAGGCTTTGGGTGGTAAACGGCGTTTGCGTGGTCTGATCCCCCGTGCCGTCAAGCCCCACCACCAGCCCGTAGCCGATCAGCGAGTTATCGCGCACGCCCTGCACGCTGGTCAGGTCGCGAATACGTTCGGCCTGCGTCACGCCTGCCATCAGGATCAGGGCAATACCCATCAGGGATTTAAACATAACCACCTCGCTTACATCGGCGATAAATTAAGGAAGAAGCGCTGGAGCCAGCCCATATTTTGCGCTTCGTTGATATAGCCGTTGCCGACATATTCAATACGCGCATCCGCCACCTGCGTTGAGGCAACGGTGTTGCTGCCGCTGATGGTGCGCGGGTTGACCACCCCGGAGAAGCGGATGAACTCAGTGCCCTGGTTAATGGCGATCTGTTTTTCACCCACTACATGTAAGTTGCCGTTGACCAGCACCTGATCTACCGTCACCGTCAGCGTACCGCTAAAGGTATTGCTGGCATTGGCCCCGCCTTTGCCGTTGAAGGTATTGCCGCCGGAGGTATCAACATCCGCACGGGCATTACCAAACAGCCCTTGCAGGTAACGCGGCGTGGTATCAAAGCCAAAATTGGTTTTGCCATCGCGGCTGGCGTTCGCCGACGAGCTTTTGCTGGCGCTGACGTTTTCCTGAAGCACGATAGTCAGCGTATCGCCAACGTTACGCGGGCGACGATCTTCGAAAAGCGGCTGATAGCCATAGTTCACCGGCTGCGCCGACTGAAAAATAGAGCCGTTGGCCACCGGCAACGGTCCGGGAACGGGCTGTGCTGACGTTGCGCCCTGCACCAGCGGCGTTGACGGGATCAGGGCACAGCCGGTAACGGACATTGCCAGCACAGCCAGAAGTGAATAACGGTACGCCGCGTATTTTTGCATTGCTTTCATCTTTAAAATCAGAGCGCCGATGTGACAGGGTCACACCGGCTGCCTCTTAGAGTTGCGTCAGTTTTTGCAGCATCTGGTCGGTCGTCGACACGGCCTTACTGTTGATTTCATAGGCGCGCTGAACCTGGATCATGCTGACCAGCTCTTCCGCCACGTTGACGTTCGAGGTCTCAACATAGCCCTGGTACAGCAACCCCGCGCCATTCAGGCCCGGCGTGCTTTCATTCGGCGTACCGGAGGATTGCGTTTCGGCATACAGGTTCTCACCCAGGCTTTCCAGGCCGCTGTCGTTCATGAAGGTGGTCAGGTTAAGCTGCCCCACCTGCACCGGGGCAGCCTGTCCCTGCTGGGTGACGCTCACCACACCATCACGCCCGATGGTAATGCTCAGGGTATTGGCCGGAATCGTGATCGCGGGCTGTACCTGAAAACCGCCCGCTGTTACCAGTTGGCCGTTCTGATCGACCTGAAACGAGCCGTCGCGGGTGTAAGCCGAGGTACCGTCCGGCAGCATCACCTGGAAGAAGCCCTGGCCTTTAATGGCGACATCTTTACTGTTGTCGGTCTGCGACAGGTTACCCTGGCTATGCAGACGTTCGGTGGCGACCGGACGCACGCCAGTGCCGATCTGTAAACCTGACGGCAGCGTGGTTTGCTCAGAGGACTGCGCACCCGGTTGGCGAATGGTCTGGTACAGCAAATCTTCGAAAACCGCACGCTGGCGCTTAAAGCCGTTGGTGCTGACGTTCGCCAGGTTGTTGGCGATGACGTCCATATTGGTTTGCTGCGCGTCGAGGCCAGTTTTCGCGATCCATAAAGAACTGTTCATAGATATCCTGCTATTAGGTCATTGACAGCAACTGGTTAGCCCGCTGCGCGTTCTCATCCACGCTGCTGATAACCTTCATCTGCATTTCAAAACGCCGCGCGCTGGCGATCATATCGGTCATCGCCGCCACGGGTTTAACGTTACTGCCTTCCAGCACGCCGGACATGACCCGGATGCCAGCATCAGCCTGAAGCGTGGCACCGCGCGTTTCCTGCGCCTGTTGCGTCAGACGGAACATGCCATCATCGCCGCGCTGCACTTCGTTGCCGTCGGCTTTCACCAGCTTTAATTTTCCCACTGGCGCGATGGTGTTTGCCGGATCGCCGGGATTGAGGGCGGAGAGCGTGCCGTCGGCGGCGATGGTAATTTCCGCCCCTTCCGGCACCACAATCGGACCCGCTTCGCCAATCACCGGGTGACCCTGAATGGTCAGTTGACCGGTCGGGCTGACCTGGATGTTACCGTTGCGGGTATACCCTTCGCCGCCATCGGCGGTTTGCACCGTCAGCCAGCCTTCCTCCTGCACCGCCACGTCCAGCGGACGCGAGGTGTAGTCCATCTGACCGGGCGTCATATCCGCACCAGGGGTGGATTCGGTCACCAGCGTGCGGGTAGCAAGAGATAATCCGGTAACCGGCACCGCGCGCAGGGCGTTAAGCTGGGCACGAAAGCCCGGCGTGGACGCGTTCGCGAGGTTGCTGGCCGTGACCGACTGCTGATTCATGGTCTGGCTGGCCGCGCCCATCGCGGTATATATTGCGTGATCCATTAAACTATCCCGTCAGGCGCTTAGCGCAGGTTAACCAGCGTGTTAAGGATCTGATCCTGGGTTTTGATGGTCTGCGCGTTGGACTGATAGTTACGCTGGGCGACGATCATGTTCACCAGTTCTTTACTCAGATCGACGTTGGAGGCTTCCAGTGCGCCGTTGGTCAGGGAACCGAAGTTACCGCTGTTGGCGGTACCCAGCAGCGCCACGCCGGAGGCTTGCGTCGCGGCCCAGATGTTATCGCCCTGAGACGCCAGACCTTCGTTATTAGCAAAGTTAGCCAGTACGATCTGTCCCAGTACCTGCGATTGCTCGTTAGAGTAGTTACCCACCACCGTGCCGTCGTCGTTAATCTGATAGCTCACCAGATCGCCTGGCTTGTAGCCGTTCTGCGAGCTGGCAACGACGTTGTTCGCGCCGGTGTTCTGCTGCATGGAATTAAAGAAGCTGAGGGCGAAGGTCGCCGGGGTTGCCCCGTTCATCGCGCCGGTAGTGACTTCGATCTGCGGCTGTGTGTTGGCGTCCTCGTTCAGCGTGCCGTTGGCGGCGTAGTCGTACACGCCTTCCAGTTGACCATTGCTGTCAAAGTTCATCTGCGCGGCTTTCACGACCGCCGCATCAGCCACGCTGGAATCCTGAGTCCAGACATCCCATTTGTTTTCCGCTGTCTTAACGTAATACACGTTGACGTCGTGGGCGTTACCCTGGGTATCAAAGACGGTGATCGCCGCTTTTTTATTGTAGGTGTCGGCATCGCTGGCGCTGAACGTGGTCTTCGCCGGTACCGCATCCGAGGAATTCAGGTTGATCTGAATCGCAGCGCTGGTAGTGGTTTTGGCTGACATCAGCGTATTAGGAATAGAAATGCCGGTCGGGTTTGCCCCCTGCTGGACGGTAGGCGGCGTACCGGTTGCCGGGTAGCCGGTTAACTGAAGTCCCTGCATGTTCACCAGGTTACGGTTTTCATCCAGTTTGAACTGGCCGTTACGGCTGTAGTAAACCGAACCGTTGGTATCGACCATACGGAAAAAACCGTTCTGGCTGATGGCCACGTCCAGACCACGCCCGGTATTGGTGGTGGTGCCGTCGTTAAAATCCTGAGTGATACCCGCCACTTTTACGCCCAGACCGACTTTAGAACCGGCGAACATATCGGCAAAGGACGCCGTGCTCGACTTAAAGCCATAGGTGGCGGAGTTGGCGATGTTGTTGCCAATGACATCGAGGTTGGAGGCCGCAGCATTCAGGCCGCTAACCGCTTGAGAAAAGGCCATAACTTACTCCTGATAAGTAAAGAGGCTTAAATAATCTGCCGAACTTCGTCGAGTGTGGTGGTGCCGTAGGTACCCAGATCGAGCAGGCTACCGTTATCGCCGCGGGTCACGCCCTGCACCAGTGCAAATTGCAGCGGTTGGGCCACCAGTTGCGTCGCGCCGTTACTGGCGGCGATGCTGACGTTATAAGAGCCTTCCGGTGCCGCAGTACCGTCAGTTGAGGTGCCGTCCCAGCTAAAGGTATGCACCCCAGCGGTTAGCGCACCGATATCAATAGTCCGCACCACTTTGCCGCTTTTATCGGTAATGGTGGCGGTGACGGTATCCGCTGCCTGCTGAAGTTCCACGCCAAATGGGGTGGTGGTGCTATTACCGGAGAGCACGGTGGTGCCGGGGATCATCACGCCATGATCGATCAGCGTGGTGGCCTGTAAAGACTGATTATTATCAATCTGTCCGGAAATCGAGCCGAGAGTGGTATTGAGCTTTTCAATGCCGCTGACGGTACTGATTTGCGCCAGCTGGGTGGTCAGCTCGTTATTTTCCATCGGGTTGGTCGGGTCCTGATTTTTTAACTGCGCCACCAGCAGCGTCAAAAAGCTGCTTTGCAGGTCGGCGGAGCTATTACCCGTCACCGTACTGGTGCTGGTACTGGTTGTACTGACGCCAGTATTGGTTGGATCGTTTACGTTTACAGCGATAGACATGGGCGTTTCCTTTATTGTCCGAGCGTCAGGGTTTTTAGCATCATGCTTTTAACGGTATTGAGCACTTCGACGTTGGCCTGATAGCTGCGCGAAGCGGACATGGTGTTCACCATCTCGCCCACTACATCTACGTTAGGCATCCGCACGTAGCCCTGGGCATTAGCCAGCGGATTTCCCGGCTCATACACCAGTTTGTCAGCGGCCTCGCTTTCAATCACGCTGGCAACTTTGACGCCGCCGGTAGCCGCTCCCGCCGCCGCATCTACCTGAAAAACCACCTGCTTTGCACGGTAGGGTTCGCCGTCTGGCCCGGTTACGCTGTCGGCGTTTGCCAGGTTACTGGCCGCCACGTTAAGCCGCTGCGACTGCGCGGTAAGCGCGGAACCCGCGATGTCGAAAATATTCAGTAACGCCATGAATTAATTCCCCTGAAGCACGCTCATCATGCTTTTAATTTGTCCGCTTAATACCGTCAGCCCGGTCTGATATTGCAGGCTGTTATCAGCAAACTGCGTCCGCTCCCGATCCATATCGACAGTGTTGCCATCCAGCGAAGGCTGATCGGGAATACGGTACATCAGGTCAACAGAAGGGGCAGAGAGCGTCTGGGCAGGGATATGACGCGCCGACGTTACCGCCAGCTGCATTCCGGAGGCTTCAGGGCGTCCACGCTCCATCACTTTGTTCAGTTCACCGGCAAAATCCAGGTCGCGCGCCTGATACCCTGGGGTATCCGCATTGGCAATGTTGGCCGCCAGGACTTCCTGACGCTGCGCCCGTAAGTTCAGCGCTTCCTGCTGGAAGCGTAACGCGGCGTCGAGTCTATCGAGCATATCTCCTCCGCTGATGGCAAAATTTCAGCCAGTAGCTTAATTCTCCTTACGCGCGCGTTATCGACGGAATAAACGCATAATGCGTCGCTATTTGTTGCGTTGATAGAAAGCGACAACGGGTAAAATCCTTCCATTCCTTAACCGGCTGGAGTTCGCGATGTCCGCCCTGAAAGGCACCCTCACTGCTGCCCTGCTCGTTCTGTGCCCACTGGCACAGGCGCAGGATCTTAATGCCCAACTGTCGGCATTTTTTGCTCAACGTCTGACGGGATTCAGCGATGAGGTGGTGGTGAAGGTCAAAACGGCGAGCAATTTATTGCCACACTGTGAACAGCCTGCGCTGAGCGTTCAGGGTAATAGCAGATTGTGGGGTAACGTAAACGTGCTGGCCCAGTGCGGTGGCGAGAAGCGTTATATTCAGGTGCAGGTTCAGGCGACCGGTAATTATGTGGTTGCCGCCGCGCCGCTCGCCCGGGGGAGTACGCTATCTCCCGCCAGCGTGACGCTAAAACGTGGACGCCTCGATCAATTACCCCCGCGCACCCTGCTGGAGATGAATCAGGTGCAGGACGCGGTGGCGTTACGCGATCTGGCGGCCGGCCAGCCCGTTCAGCAATTTATGCTGCGCCAGTCCTGGCGGGTCAAAGCCGGACAGCGCGTGCAGGTCATCGCCAGCGGAGAGGGTTTTAGTATTAATAGTGAAGGTCAGGCGCTTAACAATGCCGCCATCGCCCAGAATGCCCGGGTGCGCATGTCTTCAGGCCAGGTGGTTAGCGGCACGGTGAACGCAGACGGGAATGTTCTGATTAACCTATAATCTTTTTAAAGAAATAACGACCGTTGCCGATAATTAGCTAACAATTGATATAGATGGCAGCAGCACCATAACCTCGATGAGGACAACAGAATGAGCATTGATCGTACATCGTCCCTGAAGCCAGTGAGCACCGTTCAGCCTCGCGAAACCAGCGATATGGCCACGCCGAAAGCACGTGCGGAGAAATCCACAACCGCTAACAGCACCAGCGTCACGCTGAGTGATGCGCAGGCCAAACTGACGCAGGCGGGCAAAGATGACATCAACGTTGAACGCGTCGAAGCGCTGAAAACGGCTATTCGTAACGGCGAACTAAAGATGGATACCGGCAAAATCGCCGACGCGTTGATCCGTGAAGCACAGAGTGACTGGCAGAGTAAATAACCGTATGAGTCGTCTGCCAGAAATACTGGACCAAATGACCGTCACCCTTAACGCACTTAAAGGCGTTATGGATGCCGAGCAGCAGCAGCTTTCCGTTGGCAGCGTCAACGGCAGCGCATTACAGCGTATTACTGAACAAAAAAGTTCGCTGCTGGCGACGCTCGATTATCTTGAAAGCCAGCGTCGGCATGAGCAGGACGCGCAGCGTAGCGCCAATGATGATGTGGCCGACCGCTGGCAGAGTATTACCGAAAAAACGCTGCAACTGCGCGAGTTGAACCAACATAACGGCTGGCTGCTCGAAGGGCAGATCGTGCGTAACCAGCAGGCGCTTGAGGTGCTTAAACCGCATCAGGAACCCGGCCTGTATGGGGCCGATGGCCAGGCGTCCTCCGCCAGTCGTGGCGGCAAAAAGTTCTCTATTTAATGGTATTGGGAGCGACCATACCGGTCACTCCCTGAATCCCACTTACGCCGTCCGGCGTGCAAACTCCTTCACTTTAAAGCCCAGTAGCGCAAGCGTCGCAAAATAAGCGACGACGCCAGCCACTACCACGCCCATCAGACGCAGGATGCGCACCGGCATGCCACCCTGTGACCATTCCGGCATCAGATGCATCACGCCCACCAGCACCGCCGCCATGACCATAACCGCAACAATCAGACGCAGCAGGAAACTGCCCCAGCCCGGTTGCGGAGTAAAGATTTTTTTCTTACGCAACTGCCAGTACAACAAACTGGCGTTAAGGCAGGCGGCAAGACCAATTGAGAGCGACAGCCCGGCGTGTTTCAGCGGACCGATAAACGCCAGGTTCATTACCTGGGTCATGATCAGCGTCACGATAGCAATTTTGACCGGCGTTTTGATGTCCTGACGCGAGTAAAACCCCGGCGCCAGCACCTTCACCACGATCAGCCCCATTAAACCCACCGAGTAGGCCACCAGCGCACGCTGGGTCATGGCGGCATCAAACGCGGTGAACTTACCGTACTGGAACAGCGAGACGGTCAGTGGTTTGGCCAGGATCCCCAGCGCCACCGCGCTCGGCAGCGCCAGCAGGAAGCACAGACGCAGCCCCCAGTCCATCAGGCGGTTGTATTCATCGTGGTTGCCGCTGGCGAAGCTTTTTGACAGCGACGGCAGCAGGATAGTCCCCAGGGCTACCCCCAGTACGCCGGAGGGAAACTCCATCAGGCGGTCGGCATAGTACATCCAGGAAACCGAGCCGGAGACCAGAAAGGAGGCGAAAATGGTATTGATAATCAGCGAGATCTGGCTGACCGACACGCCGAGGATCGCCGGTCCCATCTGCTTTAACACCCGCATTGAGCCAGCATCTTTAAAATTGAGACGCGGCAATACCAGCATACCGATTTTCTTCAGGTGCGGCAGTTGATAAAACAACTGCAACACGCCGCCAACCGTCACCGCCCATGCCAGCGCCAGGATTGGCGGATGAAAGTACGGCGCGGCAAACAGCGCAAAACCGATCATGCTGACGTTCAGGAACGTCGGCGCAAACGCCGGTACCGAGAAACGGTTCCAGGTATTAAGGATTGCTCCTGCCAGCGAGGCCAGTGAGATCAGTAAAATGTAGGGGAAGGTAATTTTTAGCAGTTGGGTGGTGAGCAGGAATTTATCGGCAGTATCAGCAAAGCCTGGTGCGGTAATAGTGATCACCCACGGCGCAGCCAGCATCCCGGCAACGGTGACAATCGCCAGCGCCAGCGTCAGCATTCCCGAAACATAGGCCACGAAAACTCGCGTAGCCTCTTCACCCTGCTTGCTTTTATATTCCGCGAGGATCGGCACAAAAGCCTGAGAGAATGCCCCTTCGGCAAAAATGCGCCGCAACAGGTTGGGCAATTTAAAGGCGACAAAAAAGGCGTCCGTTGCCATACCCGCACCAAAAACGCGCGCCACGATTGCATCGCGTGCAAATCCCAGCACCCGAGAGAACATGGTCATAGAGCTGACGGCAGCCAGCGATTTTAATAGGTTCATTAATGTGTTTTCCACAACACAGAGCAGAACGCCTGCAGTGCAGGCGCTGGAAAAGGCGATTAGTCTACCTGGATTGCCGTGAATTACTACTGCCAGATGTTACAGCGGGTTATCCCTGTGCCCGCTCGCGCCATAATTTTTCAATGATCGACTGAGCAAGAATGGCCTGCTCACCCGCCGTTTGCGGAACGGTCTGATTTTGCACGCACTCGGTAAAATGGTGCGCGCAGCCAACGAAGCCGCGCTGTTCCAGCGTCGTCTGCCAGCCGGGAATAGCCCGGGTAACGATGCCTGCCCCCCGCTCCTCCCGCCATTCGCGCATATCGGTGATATCGATCAGCGCGCCGTCGGTCACGGCCTGTACCGCTTCGCGCTGGCTTCCGGCGCGACGGTGCATACTGGTGGTGATTTGCAGTTGACGATGGCTGAAGTAATGTTCGGCATACAGCATTTCGCCCTGTTCCGTGGTTTGCAGCGTTCCGCTTTTAAGCGCACCTTCACCACCCGCCAGCCACAGCGCGGTATCCACCACGTGCAGATAATCGTCCAGCAGCGTAAAGCGTAAATCGTGCGGGCCGACGCTGTTGCTGCGGTGTTTGTCCATCCGCAGGGAGAACGCCGCGTTCATGTTGTCTTTCAGCTCACGGTAGAGTGGCGAAAAACGCCGGTTGAAACCGACCATCAATGTCAGATGCTTACGCTCAGCCAGGGCGATAAGCCGCTCAGCATCTTGCAGGTTTTCCGCCAGAGGCTTATCCACGCAGACGTGAACGCCCGCGTTGAGCAGCTCGCTCACCACGGCGTAGTGCGATGCCGTGGAGGTATGGACAAATACGGCGTCACACTGGGCTGCCAGTTGCGGGAGTGAATCCGCACAGGGCAGACGATAACGCTCACAGATCCGCTGCGCCTTCTCTTTCGTCGGCGACCAGGCCGCCTGCAACGTCCAGTCCGTCGCCGCGCTTAATACCGGCAGCCAGGCTTTCTGAGCGATCCCGCCCAGCCCGACCACGCCAATGCGTAATTTATTCGTCACGTTTACTCTCCCAGATGCGCCAGCAGCGATTCCAGCCGCTGTTTAAGTTCGGCGACTTCGCCTTCCAGCGCGTCGACACGGGCGTAGAGATCGTCAGACGCCGCAGGGGCAGCGTCAGGCGCTGGCATGGCGATATCGACCTCCCCGCTAAACAGATGCATAAAACGGCTTTCGCGCCGTCCCGGCTCCCGTGCCAGCCGCACGACAAAAGGTCCATCTTCCCGGCTGGCCAGTTTTTCCAGCGCATTTTCCACGTCGTTCATATCACTAAATTCGTGCATGCGCTGGGCGCGGCTGCGTAGTTCTCCCGGCGTCTGCGCGCCGCGTAACAGCAGCGTGGCGATGAGAGCAACCTCTGCCGAAGACAATTTCAGATCGCCAAATTCAGAATTACAAAAACGCTGCTCGTATTTAGTCACCCGATTGCCAAAGCCACTGACGGTGCGCAGATAGTGGCGTTTTACCAGCGCATCCAGCACCTCCTGAACCTCGTGTTCGCTAAGCGACATCACCGGTTCACGGTTGGTTTTCTGATTGCAGGCGGTAACGACCGCGTTTACGGACAGCGGGTACTGCTCAGGGGTCGTCACCTGCTTTTCCAGCAGGCAACCTATAACGCGCGCTTCCGTGGCGGTTAACGCATATTTCATCTTTTTCTCCTTATCGACCTGCGGTCCATTGCGGGGTGGTCAATGCTGTCAGCACATGATCGCGCCACTCACCGTTAATTAACAGATAGTCTTTGGCGTAGCCTTCTTTCTCAAAACCCAGCCGCGCCAGCAGGCCGCCGCTACGCTGATTATGCGGCATATAATTCGCCATGATGCGGTGAATATGCTGGGTCCGCTGCATATAGCGGATCGCGGCGGTAAGCGCCTCGAACATCAGCCCCTGCCCCTGCCATTTCTGACCAATAGAGTAGCCGAGATAACAGGCGTGGAACGATCCGCGAACCACGTTGGAAAAATTAGCCACGCCGATAATTTCTTTTTCTTCCGGATCGAGTAGCGCGAAATAAAACGCTGTGCCCTGTTTGTGGAATTCGTTAATCATGCCAAGCCGCGCCTGCCAGCCTGAGGGATAACAGTGGCTGTCATCGCGCACCGGCTCCCAGGGTTTTAAAAACTGTCGATTTTGTGCGTAATAATCCGCCAGCCGCCAGGCATCACGGTCGTGGACCAGACGCACCACCAGCCGGTCCGTGGTCAGGTGTACTTTCGGCACGTTACTGCGATAGCCAAACATGTAGACTCCTTCACTTACTTCTTGCCCTGGTCACTTCACTATACCTGCCCACAGGGCTGGAGTGAAAACAACAACATACCATTTTCTGCGCCAGGTCCGTTTTTCGATAAAAGGTATCAATCAAAGCGGGCTTTTGATGAAAAAATATCGTCGCGTAAAAGGTGGGAAAACTGTCGGCCGCGCCGCAAAATAGGCGGGTACTCGCCTTTTTATTTCCCGGAGGGGAAATGTCCCGTATCTCGCAGGCAAGGAGCCTGGGTAAATATTTCCTGCTGATAGATAATATGCTGGTCGTGCTTGGCTTTTTCGTGGTCTTTCCATTGATTTCGATTCGTTTTGTCGATCAAATGGGCTGGGCTGCAGTAATGGTCGGTATCGCTCTCGGTTTGCGCCAGCTTATCCAGCAGGGGTTGGGTATTTTTGGCGGAGCCATTGCCGACCGTTTTGGCGCGAAGCCTATGATTGTCACCGGCATGCTGATGCGCGCCGCCGGGTTTGCCACCATGGCAATCGCGCAGGAGCCATGGATGCTGTGGCTTTCCTGCCTGCTTTCGGGACTTGGCGGCACGTTGTTCGACCCACCGCGCTCGGCGCTGGTAGTGAAATTAGTTCGTCCGCATCAGCGGGGGCGTTTTTTCTCCATACTCATGATGCAGGATAGCGCAGGCGCGGTGATTGGTGCTCTGCTGGGCAGTTGGCTTTTACAGTACAACTTTAGTCTGGTATGCAGCGTCGGCGCGGTGCTGTTTATTGCCTGTGCCGTATTTAATGCCTGGTATCTTCCTGCCTGGAAACTGTCAACGGTGAAAGTGCCGGTGCGTGAAGGTCTCGCACGCGTGCTGCGTGACAAGCGTTTCGTCACCTATGTTCTGACCCTGACCGGTTACTACATGCTGGCCGTCCAGGTGATGCTGATGCTACCGATTATGGTCAACGACATTGCCGGCACCCCGTCGGCGGTGAAGTGGATGTATGCTATTGAAGCCACGCTGTCGCTTAGCCTGCTTTACCCCCTGGCACGCTGGAGTGAAAAACGGTTTCGTCTTGAACACCGCTTAATGGCGGGCCTGCTGATCATGACGCTCAGTATGCTGCCCATCGGGCTGGTGGGCAGCCTGCAACAGCTTTTCTCGCTGATCTGCACCTTTTACATTGGCTCGATTATCGCCGAACCGGCGCGCGAAACGCTGAGTGCCGAACTGGCGGATGCCCGCGCACGCGGTAGCTATATGGGTTTCAGCCGTCTGGGATTAGCCTTTGGCGGCGCACTGGGCTACGCAGGAGGCGGCTGGCTGTTTGACGCAGGTAAAGCCTCCGGTCAGGCCGAGCTTCCCTGGTTTATGCTGGCGATGATTGGCCTGATGACGTTGCTCGCCCTGTGGTGGCAGTTCAGCCCTAAGCACCCGGCACCCGGTATGCTGGAACCGAGAACCTGATTTGATAAGCGCCTGTTTCTCTTCCATACTCAAAGTCTGGACGGTAATACCTGGAGGAGAAACGTGAAGCTTTATATTTACGACCACTGCCCTTACTGTGTAAAAGCCAGAATGATCTTCGGCCTCAAAAATATCCCTGTTGAGCTGAACACATTGCTCAGCGACGATGAGGCAACGCCGGTCAGAATGATCGGTCAGAAGATGGCTCCCATCCTGCAAAAAGATGACAGCCGTTACCTGCCGGAAAGCCTCGACATCGTGCATTATGTCGATAACGTTGACCGAAAACCGCTGCTGACCGGCGATCGCAACCCAGCTATTGAAGAGTGGCTGCGTAAAGTGAATGGCTACGTTAACCGTTTGCTGATCCCGCGTTTTGCGAAATCACCGTTTGATGAATTTTCCACCCCGGAAGCGCGTCGCTCTTTCACGGAGAAAAAAGAGGCCCAGTTGGGCAGCTTTGCCGATCATCTTGCCCATTCCGCCGGGCTTATTAAGAATATCAGTGACGATCTGCGCATTCTGGATAAACACATTGTGAAGCCCAACGCGGTGAACGGTGAGCTTTCGGAAGATGACATTCACCTGTTTCCGCTATTGCGTAATCTGACCATCGTCGCCGGGATCAACTGGCCGACCCGGGTTGCCGATTATCGCGATAACATGGCGAAACAGACCCAAATTAATCTGCTCTCTTCTATAGCGTCCTAACCGTCTGGCGGACGGACGTCCGTCCGCCAGTACTTTTAAGCCTTTTCCTCTGTTAATTTCTGTGCTGACAGTACATGCTGCTTGTGTCAGGATAGATGACAGGCATGATGCAGAGGAAACCCATGAAGAAGATTGTTGTTGCCGCCGCCCTGATCGTCAGCGGCCTGATTGTCGGGTGTAACCAGCTTACTCAGTACACCGTCAGTGAGTCAGAAATTAATCAGGCGCTACAAAAACGGAATAATTTTTCCAAAGACATTGGTCTGCCGGGCGTGGCTGACGCACATATTGTCCTGAACAATCTCACCAGTGCCATTGGCCGTGAAGAGGCGGATAAAGTCACGCTGAGTGGCGATGCGTTGCTGGATATGAACTCCCTCTTCGGCAGTCAGAAAGCCACGATTACCCTGAAGCTGAAAGCGCTCCCCGCCTTTAACAAAGAGCAGGGCGCAATCTACCTGCAGGAAATGGAAGTGGTGAATGCTGACGTGAAGCCAGACAAAATGCAGCCGGTGGTGCAAACACTGCTGCCTTATTTGAATCAGTCACTGCGTAACTACTTTAATCATCAGCCCGCTTATATGTTGAAAGATGATGGTGGAAAAGGCGAAGCACTGGCTAAAAAATACGCTAAAGGTATTGAAGTGAAGCCGGGTGAAATCGTCATTCCTTTCACCCATTAATCGTTTTGTTACTCTTCGACGCAAGCCTGCAAGGTGCCCTTCAGGCTTGCGTAACACAATAAAAGAGTGCAAACGAAAACGTTTCCGCTTATCCTTAGTGCCCGGCAAAAAACAGCCCTGATACCCGCCGGAGCGCTCTAATGACTGACCAACCGCAAGTACTTAAAATCCGCCGCCCTGACGACTGGCATCTTCATCTGCGTGACGGGGAAATGCTGAAAACCGTCGTACCTTATACCAGTGAAATTTATGGCCGTGCGATTGTCATGCCCAATCTGGCACCGCCTGTCGTGACGGTAGATGCCGCGATAGCCTACCGTCAGCGTATTCTGGCTGCCGTCCCTGCCGGACATACTTTTACGCCACTGATGACCTGTTATCTGACCGATTCTCTCGATCCGGCAGAACTGGAGCGCGGTTTTAATGAAGGTGTCTTTACCGCCGCCAAACTTTATCCGGCCAATGCCACCACCAACTCAAGCCACGGCGTGACCAGCATTGATGCCATTATGCCGGTGCTGGAGCGGATGGAAACGCTGGGTATGCCGCTGCTGGTGCATGGCGAAGTCACCCACGCGGATATTGATATTTTTGATCGTGAAGCGCGGTTTATTGAGACCGTTATGGAACCGTTGCGCCAGCGCTTGCCGGGGCTGAAAGTGGTATTTGAGCATATCACTACCAAAGACGCGGCGGATTACGTGCGTGAAGGCAATGAGCGGCTGGCGGCGACCATCACCCCCCAGCATTTAATGTTTAACCGTAATCATATGCTGGTTGGCGGCGTGCGGCCTCATCTTTACTGTCTGCCGATCCTCAAGCGCAACATCCACCAGCAGGCGCTACGTGAGCTGGTCGCCAGCGGCTTTGACCGTGTTTTTCTCGGCACTGACTCCGCCCCGCATGCGCGTCATCGTAAAGAAGCCAGCTGTGGCTGTGCGGGCTGTTTCAATGCCCCTACCGCGCTTGCCAGCTACGCGACCGTGTTTGAAGAGATGAATGCGCTGAAGCACCTGGAAGCGTTTAGCTCGCTTAATGGTCCCCGCTTCTATCAATTGCCGGTGAATGACACGTTTGTTGAGCTGGTTCGCCAGGAGAGCCAGGTGGCCGAGTCTATCGCCCTGCCTGACGATACGCTTATTCCGTTCCTCGCTGGCGAAACCGTGCGCTGGACGCTGGTAAAATAATTTGCGGTCCCCTGTTGTAAGTTAATGCGCTAAACTGTATAAATATACAGTGCATTACACAGGGGGCAATTATGCGTATTGAAGTCACTATCGCCAGAACCACATCCTTACCGCCCGGTGCGCTGGACGCTCTTGCGGGCGAACTGTCCCGGCGGGTTCTCACTCATTTTCCTGACTGTGACGGTAACGTCAGCGTGCGTTATGCTGCTGCCAATAATCTCTCCGTGTTTGGTGGGCTTAAAGAAGACAAAGATCGCATCAGTGAAATTCTCCAGGAGACTTGGGAAAGCGCTGACGACTGGTTCATTACCGATTAATTTTTGCTCCCTCATTGTGCATGTTTGCCGGGTCGCCCCGGCTTTTTTTCATCTTTTTCCTGCTGATTTTTTAGTCACTTTCTTATTGATCGTAATACTTAATAAAAATTAAAGAACAATCCCGCGCTTAATCGTTCAAAAAAGACACGCCATGAAAAAACATTTCAGCGGAAATATATTTATTGGAACATTTTATCTTTTTATTGATATACTTAAGTTGCTTCAAAAAAAACACGCATTGAACCCAGCAGGTATCGTTATTTCACGCTTACAAAGGGGTCATGATGGAAAAAAATAATGAAGTCATCCAGACCCATCCCCTTGTTGGATGGGACATCAGCACCGTGGATAGCTACGATGCGCTGATGCTGCGTTTACATTACCAGACCCCCAATCAGCCCGAGACCGATGATACGGAAATTGGTCAGACACTGTGGCTGACAACTGACGTAGCGCGTCAGTTTATTTCAATCTTAGAAGCAGGTATCGCTAAAATTGAATCCGGCGACTACCAGGAAAATGAGTATCGCAGGCATTAATATCACCCAGATTAATGTTGTACATTCACTCAAAAGGCACCCACAGGGTGCCTTTCTTATTTGCGCTAAACCATAAAAAACGTATGCTACCTGTTGTTAATTAACCTACTTCTACGGGAGCGAGATGCAATACGATCTGGTAATTATTGGCAGTGGCTCCGTCGGGGCGGCAGCGGGCTATTATGCTTCACGCGCCGGGCTGAACGTACTTATGACCGATGCCCATCTGCCCCCGCATAAGGAAGGCAGTCACCATGGCGATACGCGGCTGATGCGCCACGCCTATGGCGAAGGTGAAAAATACGTCCCGCTGGTGCTGCGTGCGCAGGCGCTGTGGGAGACATTTGCCGCGGAAAGCGGCGAGGCGGTATTCGAACGTACCGGGGTCATTAACCTGGGTCCGGCAGATTCCCCTTTTCTGGCGAACGTCGCCAGCAGCGCTCAACGCTGGCAACTGACGACAGAGCAGCTTGATGCCACGGCCATCATGACGCGCTGGCCGGAAATTCGCGTGCCGGAAAATTATATCGGCATTTTTGAGGCCCATTCAGGCGTATTGCGCAGTGAACTGGCGATTAAAACCTGGGTGCAGCAGGCGCGCGAAGCGGGATGTGCACAGTTGTTTAACTGCCCGGTGACGGCCATTCAACATCATGATGCTGGTGTCACTATTGTCACCGCCGATGGCGAGTACCATGCCCGTAAAGCGCTCATTAGCGCCGGTACCTGGGTGACGAAACTGGTGCCATCGCTGCCGCTGCAACCGGTACGTAAGATTTTCGCCTGGCACCAGGCCGACGGGCGCTACAGCAGTAAAAATCACTTCCCGGCGTTCACCGGCGAGCTGCCTGATGGCGATCAGTTTTATGGTTTCCCGGCCGAGGATAACGCCCTCAAAATAGGCAAACACAACGGTGGGCAGGTCATTCATTCTCCGGAAGAGCGTAAACCTTTTGGCACCATCGGAAGCGATGGCGCTGAGTCATTCCCGTTCCTGCGACAGATCCTGCCGGGCATCGGCGGATGCCTGTACGGTGAAGCCTGTACTTATGATAATTCGCCGGACGAGGATTTCATTATTGATACCCTTCCCGGTCATTCGAGTACGCTGCTAATAACCGGCCTCAGCGGCCACGGCTTTAAATTTGCCCCGGCGCTGGGCGAAATTGCCGTACAGTTTGCTACAGGCGAATCCAGCGAATTTGATTTAGCGCCTTTCTCCCTCGCCCGCTTTCAACATTAATCCGGCTGCGGTCTTTCTGGCCGCAGCTTATTTCCTGGGTTTGTATTGTGGTAAAGGACATTATTTACTTAGCAGGCTTACTTTAAGTGATAGTGTATTTTCGGCAGCGCGGTTAACTGACAAAAGCTGACATAGATTGATAAAAATATAAAATTAGCGATAAAATTTTGAATGATAGCGTTGATTAAAAACCCTGCTAACTCGACACCAACCCGCTGAAAACGCGAACACTCTGAATTAAAACTCCACTTTTATTCAACATTACTGAATAAGTTAAAATAGTTATAAAATTATGCTAATTTGATGTTGCAATATAGTTTATCGCCCATCATTGTAAGCACTCTTAATTCCGTTACGAGATGCCGGGCATGAACCTGCGTAATTCTTCATATCGCTATGGATTTGTTTCAATTGCGTTGCACTGGCTGGTGGCTGTTGCGGTCTATGGAATGTTTGCCCTGGGCCTCTGGATGGTCACCCTCAGCTATTACGACGGCTGGTATCACAAAGCGCCGGAGTTGCATAAAAGCATCGGTATTGTATTGATGCTTACGCTGGTGGTTCGCCTGATCTGGCGTACCGTTTCCCCGGCTCCGGCAGCCTTGAGCCATTACTCAAAACTTACCCGCATCAGCGCAGTACTGGCCCATATTGCGCTATACCTGCTGCTGTTTGCCATCGTGATTAGCGGTTATCTGATCTCCACGGCTGACGGTCAACCGATCAGCGTCTTTGGCCTTTTCGAAGTTCCTGCCACGCTGACCGACGCGGGCGTACAAGCCGATCTGGCGGGCAATCTGCATTTATGGCTGGCATGGAGCGTAGTCGTACTGTCCGTCCTGCACGCGCTTGCCGCCCTTAAACACCATTTCATCGATAAAGACGATACCCTGCGCCGCATGCTGGGAAAATCGTCCCCTGACTCTGGAGCGTAATATGAAAAAAAGCCTGCAAGGATTGTTACTGGGAAGTCTGCTGCTGAGCGCTGGTTCAGCCGTTGCCGCAGATTATAAAATTGATAAAGAAGGCCAGCACGCCTTCGTCAATTTCCGTATTCAGCATCTCGGTTATAGCTGGCTATACGGCACCTTCCGCGATTTTGACGGCACGTTTACTTTCGATGAGAAGAACCCGTCTGCCGATAAAGTTAACGTGACGCTGAATACCAACAGCGTGGATACCAACCATGCGGAGCGCGATAAGCATCTGCGCAGCGCCGACTTCCTGAATGTGGCAAAATTCCCGCAGGCGACGTTTAAATCAACCGCGGTTAAAGCCGATGGCGATGCGCTGGATGTGACCGGTGATTTGACGCTGAATGGGGTGACCAAACCGGTGACGCTGAAGGCGAAGATGATCGGTCAGGGTGACGATCCGTGGGGTGGCAAACGCGCCGGTTTTGAAGCGGCAGGTAAAATCAGCCTGAAAGAGTTTAATATTAAGACCGATCTCGGCCCGGCATCGCAGGATGTAGAGCTGATTATTTCAGTGGAAGGCGTACAGCAGAAGTAATGATTAGCCCGGCAGTTCAGGCTGCCGGGCTGACCTGTTATTCCGGGTCAGGAATACCCAATTTTGTGTTCAGACGCCCCCGGGACTTATTGAAGATCTTATTACCGTTTTCACGCCCCGCGCGTAGCTGGCGCTGTTGCTCTTCAGGCAATGCCCTCTCCGTCTGGCACGCTTCGCTGCAGCATCCGGAATATTTTTCGGCACAGGTAGGGCACTGAATAAACAGCAGATGGCACCCGTCGTTCAGGCAGTTAGTGTGGCTGTCACAGGGCGCGCCGCACTGGTGGCAATGGGCAATGATGTCATCGGAAATGCGCTCGCCCATTCGCTCGTCAAAGACAAAGTTTTTACCGATAAACCGTACCGGCAATCCCTGTTCACGCGCCCGGCGCGCGTATTCAATAATGCCACCTTCAATGTGCGAGACTTTGTTAAAGCCGTTATGTTTCATCCACGCGCTGGCTTTTTCGCAGCGGATCCCGCCGGTGCAATACATGACAATTTTTTTGTCTTTGTGCTCCTGCATCATTTCCACCGCTTTCGGCAACTGCTCACGGAAAGTGTCGGCAGGGATTTCCAGCGCGTTTTCAAAGTGCCCCACTTCATATTCGTAGTGGTTGCGCATATCGATAAACAGGGCGTCCGGATCGTCGAGCAGGGCGTTAACTTCGGCGGCTTTAAGGTAGTCACCGACATCGCTGGCATCAAAACTGGCGTCTTCTATTCCGTCGGCGACAATACGCTCGCGCACTTTCAGACGCAGCACCCAGAACGATTTACCGTCATCGTCGAGAGCAATGTTCAGGCGCAGCCCCTGAAGCGCAGGATCGACATTCTCCAGCAGCGCCCGCAGCGCGTCGGTTTTACTTTGCGGAATACTGATTTGGGCGTTAATCCCTTCGTGCGCCAGATAAATACGGCCAAAGACGTTGAGTTCAGTCAGGGCAGTATACAGCGCGTCGCGCGTCGCTTTGGGATCGGCAATGGTGAAATATTTATAGAATGAGATCGTCGTGCGCGGTTCGGTCTCGGCCAGCATCCGCGCCTTCAGTTCTTCATTCGAAATGCGGTTGTGTAACACTGGCATGGTGTACGTTCCTGCAATCGTGAATGAATAAGATAAACGGGCGGCATCATATAGCAATAACTGACAATTTACATCCCCACATTTTTAGCTACATTTGCATCATCTATAACACTTACAATCCACAACTGCTGTTTTACTACTCACTTCGTCGTGCAAAATGTTGGCATCAGATAAAAAAGTGCGACAATAGAGCCGGTTGTAAATTTAATGACAGGAATGACATGACGCATTTACCAAAATTCACCGTGGCGCTGCTTCATCCGCGATACTGGTTAACCTGGCTGGGCATTGGCATGTTATGGCTGGTGGTTCAGTTACCCTACCCGGTTCTTTATCGCCTTGGACATGGTCTTGGTCATCTGGCACAACGCGTTATGAAACGTCGGGTAAAAATTGCCGAGCGTAATCTGGAACTGTGCTTCCCGGAGATGAGCCAGACGCAGCGCGATGAAATGGTACATAAAAATTTCGAATCTGTTGGCATGGGATTGCTTGAGACCGGCATGGCGTGGTTCTGGTCGGATCGTCGGATGGCGCGCTGGACCGAGGAGCGCGGCATGGATGCGATTAAAGAGCAAATCGCGCAGGGGCGCGGGATCTTACTGATCGGCGTTCATTTTCTGACCCTGGAAATGGGGGCGCGTATATTTGGCATGCATCTGCCGGGCATTGGCGTCTATCGCCCTAATGATAACCCGGTGCTGGACTGGTTGCAGACCTGGGGGCGGATGCGCTCCAATAAAGATATGATCGACCGCAAAGACGTAAAAGGCATGATTCGCGCGCTGAAAAATTGCGATGTGATTTGGTATGCTCCCGATCATGACTATGGCCCGCGCACCAGCGTATTCGTGCCGTTTTTTGCGGTAGAGCAGGCAGCGTCCACGTCTGGCACCTGGATGCTGGCCCGCACCTCCAAAGCCTGCATTGCGCCGTTCGTGCCGCGGCGTAAACCCGATGGCAAAGGTTATGAACTTATCGCGCTGGAGCCGGAATGCGATCCCCCTCTGGATAGCGCCGAAACCACCGCTGCATGGATGAACAAGATCGTCGAGAAGTGCATCATGATGGCCCCCGAGCAGTATATGTGGCTGCATCGCCGTTTTAAAACGCGTCCTCAGGGTGTACCTTCCCGCTATTGATGTCGGGATGCCAGGCTTTTACCCGACCTGCCCGGCGGCGCAAGCTTGCCGGGCCTACGCTCAATCCACCCGCCATCCCCCATTCTAAGCTTTAAAAGCTATCGCGTTTGCAGCCACTCCTGGCCGGGCGCATAATTAGCGGGCTTATCATATTTTTAGCTAAACTTAGTCTATTCTGTGCTGCATTGCGGGAGCCTATGCCCTCTTCAGATACCCCGATCAACTGGAAACGTAATCTTACGGTCACCTGGTTTGGCTGTTTTTTAACGGGTGCCGCGTTTAGCCTGGTCATGCCTTTCCTGCCACTCTACGTTGAACAACTCGGCATCACCGATCACAGCGCGCTGAATATGTGGTCGGGGCTGGTCTTCAGTATCACCTTTCTGTTCTCTGCCATTGCCTCGCCGCTGTGGGGCGGCCTGGCCGACCGCAAAGGGCGCAAAATTATGCTGCTGCGTTCTGCCCTCGGCATGGCGATAGTGATGCTGCTGATGGGAATGGCGCAAAACATCTGGCAGTTTTTGATCCTGCGGGCGCTGCTCGGGCTGCTTGGCGGCTTCATCCCGAATGCGAACGCGCTGATAGCCACGCAAATCCCTCGTAACAAAAGCGGCTGGGCGCTGGGCACACTTTCCACGGGGGCGGTCAGCGGCGCGCTGTTAGGCCCTCTGGCAGGCGGCCTGCTCGCAGACAGCTACGGCCTGCGCCCGGTGTTCTTTATGACCGCTGGCGTGCTGTTTTTGTGTTTCCTGCTCACGCTGTTTTATATTCACGAACAATTTGTCCCGGTGGCGAAAAAAGAGATGCTCAATGCCCGCCAGGTCATTGCTTCACTGAAAAGTCCAAGGCTGGTGCTCAGTCTGTTTATCACCACCCTGATTATTCAGGTCGCCACCGGTTCCATTGCGCCAATTCTGACGCTTTACGTGCGCGAACTGGCAGGCAACGTCAGCAACATCGCCTTTATCAGCGGCATGATCGCCTCTGTACCTGGCGTGGCGGCGCTGTTAAGCGCTCCCCGCTTAGGGAAACTGGGCGACCGCATCGGCCCGGAGAAAATCCTGATTGCTGCACTTGTCGTTTCGGTACTGCTGTTGATCCCGATGTCATTTGTGCAGACGCCGCTTCAGCTCGGTATTTTACGTTTCCTGCTCGGTGCCGCCGATGGCGCGCTGTTGCCCGCCGTACAAACGCTGCTGGTGTATAACTCCACCAACCAAATCGCCGGGCGTATTTTTAGCTATAACCAGTCATTTCGCGACATCGGCAATGTCACCGGCCCGCTAATTGGTGCAGCCGTTTCCGCCAGCTATGGCTTCCGTGCTGTCTTCCTGGTGACTGCTGGCGTGGTGTTATTTAATGTTGTCTACTCTACCTTTAGCCTGCGTCGCCGACGTCCTGTCCGGACACCTGAACAACCGGTTGATTAGGCGGGTTTTTCGCCATGTCACACATGATGTGCATGATTTTTTGCTGTTCAACCTTGCACTGGCCAATATTCAGCTATTCTTTCCCTGAACAACACGTCGAATCACAGGGAGATACCAATGACTATGTATGCCACACTCGAAGAAGCCATTGATGCGGCGCGCGAAGAATTTCTTGCCAATACCCCCGGTGTTGAAGAGGAAGAGGCCAACATTCAGCAGTTAAGCATCCAGAAGTATGTGTTACAGGATGGCGACATCATGTGGCAAGCCGAATTCTTTGCCGAGGAAGGTGAGAACGGTGAATGTCTGCCTGTCCTGAGCGGTGAGGCAGCGCAAAGCGTATTTGACGATGACTATGACGAAATCGAACTTCGTCAGGAGTGGCTGGAAGAAAATACGCTGCATGAATGGGATGACGGCGAGTTTCAGCTTGCGCCGCCGCTGGATACCGAAGAAGGCCAGGCAGCAGCTGACGAATGGGATATTCGTGATTAACGTATAGCCTTGCAACTCATCACGGGCCTGTTATTCATAAGGCCCGTGACTGGCATCCAGCGGTAATAGCAGCGTATCAAAAATCAGTGAAAACGGCAGATCCAGAACGGTCAGCCAGCGCCAGCTGGAATCACGCACGTCCCACTGCACGCCGGGATAATACTGATTACCATGTCCCTGTCCGGGAATGGTACGGCTGATAATACTGCCGCAACCGCACAGCATTATCGACATCACGACTACCATCACCATTCTCATGTTTTTTCCCCTGCCCTAAAAAAATACCGGCCCTGAGGCCGGTATTGAACGGATAACAGTATCTACGGTTTGGTGCCTTGTAATGCCGGGTGACGCTTCGCTTACCCGGCCTACGCACCATAGAGCTGCTCTTACCCTGCCTTAACCGGATGATTTTATCTTCAGCGCCAGCGGGTTTAGCGCCAGTTGCTGATAAGAACTCACCCACGAAGAGTAGCGCTCTGGCGAACTCCACACGCGATAATGCAGACGGGACATGGTCACAGGATCGCTCAGCAGCACCAGACGGCGGTCGCGGCTAAGTTTTTCCGGCGTCTCGTTCAGCGCCTGCTCAACATGGCGGTCACGGGCAATTTCAAGAATGTTGCCCTTACCGTGACGCCCCGTTGCCATCGCCGTGGCGAGTGCGTTGAAGGACGGGTTGAATACCGCATGCATAAAGCCATCTTTCAGCGAGCGCTGGATATTCAGTTCCAGGAAGCGGTCGGTATCGATCAGCACCTGCGGCGGTGAGTACTCTTCCGGGATCAGGAACAGTTTCCAGCGTTTAGTGCGTAGCCCCACCGTCGAACGGCTGGAAATGACCGAAACAAACGGCGAGAGGATCAGCGAGAAAACGATCGGCGCCAACCAGAACAGGAAGCGCAGGTCCAGCCAGGCCATGCCTACCGCCCACACCAGACCCAACAGCATTTGCGAGCCGTGGCGCTTAAACGCTTCTACCCATGAGGTTGAGTCATCATCACGCTGCGGTGAATTCCAGACCACTTCCCAGCCGAGAAACGCGCTGACCACAAAGACGGTGTGGAACAGCATACGAACCGGTGCCAGCAGCACTGAGAACAGCACTTCCAGCAGCAGGGAGAGCGTGACGCGAATAAAACCGCCGTACTCTTTCGGCCCTTTACACCACACCAGAATGATACTGAGCAGTTTCGGCAGGAACAGCAGTACCATCGTCGACGCAAACAGCGCAATCGCCAGTTCAGGACGCCACTGCGGCCATACCGGGAATAGCTGACGCGGCTGAAGGAAATATTGCGGTTCCGTCAGGGCGTGTACCACCTGCAAGGCCGTCGAAAGCGCGAGGAACATAAACCACAGCGGCGCGGAGAGATAGGACATGACGCCGGTTAAGAACACCGCACGGTGAACCGGGTGCATTCCTTTCACCAGGAACAGGCGGAAGTTCATCAGGTTGCCATGACACCAGCGACGGTCGCGTTTCAGCTCATCCAGCAGGTTTGGCGGCAGCTCTTCATAAGAGCCAGGCAGATCGTAGGCAATCCACACGCCCCAGCCTGCACGGCGCATCAGCGCGGCTTCAACGAAGTCATGCGACAGAATCGATCCGGCAAAGGAACCCTCGCCCGGCAGCGGTGCCAGCGCACAGTGCTCAATGAACGGCTTCACGCGAATAATGGCGTTATGCCCCCAGTAGTGCGATTCGCCCAGTTGCCAGAAGTGCAGACCGGCGGTAAACAGCGGACCGTAGACGCGAGTGGCAAATTGCTGGCAGCGCGCGTATAGCGTGTCCATGCCGGAAGCTTTCGGCGACGACTGGATGATACCCGCGTTAGGATTTGCTTCCATCAGACGCACGAGACCGGTCAGACATTCCCCCGTCATCACCGAGTCCGCATCCAGCACCACCATATAGCTGTACTGGCTGCCCCAGCGGCGGCAGAAGTCATCAATGTTACCGCTTTTGCGCTTCACGCGACGACGACGACGGCGATAAAAGATTTGCCCTTCGCCCTGCACTTCCGCGATAAGCTCCATCCAGGCTTTCTGCTCGGAAACGCAGATGTCCGGATTGTAGCTGTCGCTGAGAATATAAACGTCAAAGTGCTGCTGCTGACCCGTGGCTTTCACCGACTCCCAGGTCGCCCGCAGTCCGGCGAAAACACGATCCACATCTTCGTTGCAGATAGGCATGATCAACGCCGTGCGATGCCCGGGATTGAGCGGCTCATTGCCGGTCGTCGAGGCGGATATACTGTATTTATCCTTCCCGATAAGCAGTTGCAGAAAGCCCATCAGCGCGGTCCAGAAGCCCGCTGAGACCCAGCAGAACAGCACCGCAAACAGGATCAGGATCCCGGTTTGCAGGATATATGGCAGAAGCTGCATAAAGGAGACCAGCAAATCCTGGCCCATCATGTCGCCCGGATTGATCAGCGCCCAGCCCTGGTATGGCAGGATGGTTTTCATATACCAGGTTGCCACCACGGTTTGCGCCAGCGTTAACACCAGCAGAATATAGCGACGGATCGTCCCCATCAAACGCCACTGTTGTTCGCTGACCTGCTGCTCTTTGGTCAGACGGGAAAGATAACGCGGCTGCTGTTCACGGCCGCGCAGGCGGTCCCAGAAACGGCCAACCGGGTTGGTACGCCACGGATCGGGAAACATCGAGGAACGCTTCGCCTTTGGCATCGCGTGAAGCTGTGTGCGTCCCATATCGTCTTTGATCAGTTGATCGTTACGCAACGACTCCGGCCAACTGTGTTCAAGACGAGACTTGACCGACCCCAGCGGAGCGTCATCTTCAGGTTCGAATCGCTGATGTTCAGGATCAAGCGCTTCATGGACTGCGCGGATATCCATATCGGCAGGAAGTGCCGCTTTTTCAGCATCCGTAAGCGGCAGAGCGTCGATATACTTCGTTGTATTATTCATTGGCAGGTAGCTGATAGCTCCAGGTTTCACTCAGCGTCTGGTCAGCGTTAACCAGCGCGGCGCGCATCTCAGTGGTCTGCTTAGGATCTTTGATCTTCATGCGCAGCGTCAGACGCCATCCTTTAGTGACAGGATTATAGCGCACGCTGTTCTCAACGATTTCACCGTTGTCACCGATGCTGGTTTGCGCAGTGACCGGGGTGTCCGCAGGCAGTTTTTTCATTTCCGGACCGGCGAAGTCAATCACGAAGGCCAGCGTTCCGTCCGCCTGACGGATCAGATTAGATTGTTTAACGTCACCTGCTGAGCGACGAGTCTGCGTTACATACGCGTTATCCGGCGCATGCAGTTTGTCTTCATCGCGGCTGAAGGTGATGGTGTAGCTGAAGTTCATCTCTTTACCGGCCGCAGGCAGTTGATCCGGCGTCCAGTAGGCCACGATATTATCGTTGGTTTCATCGTTGGTCGGAATTTCGACCAGCTCAACTTTGCCTTTGCCCCACTCGCCTTTCGGCGTGATCCAGGCGCTTGGACGCAGATCGTAACGGTCGTCGAGATCTTCATAGCGGCTAAACTGACGGCCACGCTGTAACAGGCCGAAGCCCTGAGGGTTTTCCATTGCGTAGCTGCTCACACCCAGATGTTTCGGGTTATTAAGCGGACGCCAGATCCACTCACCGTTACCGGCGTGAATCGACAGACCGTTGGAGTCATGCAGTTCAGGGCGGAAGTTGGTGGTTGGAGAGGGCTGGTTCGGCCCGAAGAGGAACATGCTGGTCAGCGGCGCGACGCCAAGCTTGCCGACTTTGTCACGCAAATACACTTTCGACTGTACGTCAACGACGGTATCGCGGCCTGGCATAATAGTGAAGCGGTAAGCGCCGGTGGCACGCGGTGAATCCAGCAGCGCATAGATGTTCAGGCGCTTGTCAGTCGGTTTCGGACGTTCAATCCAGAACTCACGAAAACGTGGGAACTCTTCGCCTGACGGCAGTGCGGTGTCAATCGCCAGACCACGGGCGGAAAGGCCGTAAACCTGACCCTGCCCCAGCACGCGGAAGTAGCTTGCGCCAAGCATGCTAACGATTTCGTCGTTCTTATCTTTACTGTTAACCGGGTAAAGCACTTTAAAACCTGCAAAGCCCAGATCTTTTACGGTGTCTTTATCGTGCTGAACATTGCCAAAATTGAAGTAGTCCGGGCTGTATTTGATCTTACGCACGGCGTTGGAGGTCACTTCGTTGATGGCCACCGGCGTGTCAAAGTACATCCCCTGATGATAAAATTCGAGCTTGAAAGGAGTCTTGATCTTGCCCCAGTAAGCCTTGTCGTGGTTGAACTGGATCTGCTGATAATCCGCATATTTCATGTCGCGGAAGACGGAGGGCAGATTGCTTTTAGGAGCCTCATAGCCTTTACCTGCCAGTGACTGTGCCTGCTTTGCCACATCATCAATGGAGAACGCCCATGCAGATGAGGTGCACAGGGACAACGTTATGGCTACGCCTAACCAGCGCATTTTCATCATCTGTGATTTATTTTTCATAATAAGTAAGCACTTCCCCCTTTGTGTGCTTAAATCGATCCGATCCATTTTAATGGAAACTCTGGCAATCCGACAACATAATCCCCATTTTGTTCAGCTAGCGGCTTAGGGTTTAAGCAACCGTCAGCGACCTTTTGCACTTTACGTGCTTATCCTGGAGACAGGTTTTCGGACTTGGTGTAGGGTTGCAGCGGATGTTAACATTATCGCGTCTGGTGATAAGACGAAAAGTCTGAGAATGCAAACAATTATATGAGTAACGTACCCGCACAACGTGAATATTTCCTCGATTCCATTCGCGCATGGTTGATGCTTTTGGGGATCCCCTTTCATATCTCGTTAATCTATTCCAGCCATACCTGGCACGTAAATAGTGCCGAGGCATCATGGTGGCTTACTCTGTTTAACGATTTTATTCATTCCTTCCGGATGCAAGTTTTCTTTGTTATTTCCGGTTATTTTTCATACATGCTATTTCTACGCTATCCATTAAAGAAATGGTGGAAAGTCCGCGTCGAGCGCGTCGGTATTCCTATGCTCACCGCCATACCTTTATTAACGCTGCCGCAGTTTATGATGCTGCAATATGTGAAAGGTAAAACCGAAACCTGGCACACGCTCTCATTATATGAAAAGTATAATACCCTGGTCTGGGAGCTGACCTCGCACCTGTGGTTTTTACTGGTTTTGACCATCATGACCACCGCGGGGCTGTGGCTATTTAGCGTGCTTCGCAAGCGGCAGCAACAGCAGGATGGCGTCCTGTTCGCCAACCTGACGCTCGGCAAATTGACGCTGATCTTTTTACTGCTCGGTATTGCTTACGCCGCCTTGCGCCGCACGCTGCTGATTATTTACTCGCCAATTCTTAGCGACGGCCTGTTTAACTTTGTAGTCATGCAGACCCTGTTTTATATCCCTTTCTTTGTGCTCGGCGCGCTGGCCTTTATTAACCCCCGCCTGAAGGATCTTTTCACGACGCCTTCGCCGTGGTGCATGCTCGGCGCGATTGCAGGATTTGCCGCCTATTTACTCAATCAGCGCTACGGCAGCGGTGACGCCTGGATGTATGAAACCGAGTCGGTCATTACGATGGTATTTGGCCTGTGGATGGTGAACGTGGTCTTTTCCTTCGGACACCGGCTGCTCAATTTCCAGTCGGCGCGGGTGACCTATTTCGTTAACGCATCCCTCTTTATTTATCTGGTGCATCACCCGTTAACGCTGTTTTTCGGTGCGTATATTACGCCGCAAATCAGTTCTAATACGCTGGGCTTCTTTACCGGACTGGTGTTTGTGGTGGGCTGCGCGCTGGTGCTTTATGAAATTCACCTGCGTATTCCGCTCCTGCGTTTCCTGTTCTCAGGCAAGCCGCAGACGAAGCAGGATAAATCGCCGGTTACCACCAGATAACGCCGCGCCCCCTTACCTGAGGGGGCGACTTATATTACAGTAGCCACTCCACCGGCAGACGGTAAACCAGACGCACCAATAACCGCTTCAGCAAGCGTGAATTCGGCTCCTTTTTCAGCACGATAGTTTCCCCATCCTGCTCTTCGATCCAGTTAATCCGCCCCCAGCGATCGAGTTTGAGTTGCCAGGCGGCGTGACGCTGGCTCTTCAGAAAATTGTGGTGGATCTTTTGCGCCAGCGGCTCGCTGTCGATCACAAAGCCCATTTCGGTGTTCAGCATTGCCGAACGCGGATCGAAATTAAACGAGCCGATAAACACTTTGCCGCCGTCCACGCTGAAGGTTTTGGCGTGCAGGCTGGAGCCGGAGTTACCCGTAAGCCCGCTATCGTGCAGGCCCGGCGTCAGCCTGCTTGTCGGCTTTAGCTCGAAAAGCGCCACGCCATGACGCAGCAGCTTTTTGCGCCAGCGGGCGTAACCCGCATGGACCACAGCCACGTCGTTAGCGGCCAGCGAGTTGGTCAGTATTGCCACCTTTACGCCCCGGCGGACCATTTGCAGGATCATCGCCACCCCCGCACGACCGGGCACAAAATAAGAAGAGATAATATCAATCTGCTTTTCCGGCGCCCCCATCACGTTCATCAGACGCTGAGGCAGCAACGTGCGCTTGCGCGCTTTCCCCTGGCCTTTGCGCGGATCGTCACTCAGCAGGCGGGTATGCGCCCAGAGCAAAGGAAGCGTGCCGGCCTCCAGGCGCGAAACGAAGGAGGTGGTTTTGAGCTTGTGCAGGTACTGCTGGGCGTATTTGTCATTGAGCCATTCATCGGGGATCTCTACTCGTCGGGTAATATCCTCTTCCGAAATATCCAGCACCTGCTGGAGCGTCGAGACCGATTTACACTCCCAGTAGCGCTGAAAATCCTCGGCCACATCCTGAACCACGTCGCCCAGCGCCATAACGTCGAGATCGGTAAATAACGGCTCCTTGCCCGCGCCAAAATAGGCGTCACCCACATTTCTGCCACCAATAATGGTCACTTCGCCATCAACGGTGAAACTTTTGTTGTGCATCCGGCGGTTAAGGCGTGCGAAGTCTGTCAGATAGCCCAGGATACGCAGCGTGCGAAAGGAGAAAGAGTTGAACAGCCGTACTTCGATATTGTGGTGGGCGTCCAGAAGGCGCAGCGTATCATCAAGCCCGACCGTATTATTGTCATCCAGTAAAAGCCGCACCTTAACGCCCCGCTCCGCCGCCTCAACCAGCACACGAAACAGCAAGCGTCCGGACATATCGTCCTCCCAGATATAGTACTGTACATCCAGGGTTCGTTCCGCCATTTGCGCCAGACGGTAACGTGCGGCAAAGGCGTCAAGGCTATCATCAAGGGGTAAAAGACCACAAAGGTCAGGATGCGCCGCACGGGCCGGGGCGATTGCTCGCCCCAGTCGCGTATTATGCGACTGGCTCGTCTCCCTGCTGGGTGAGTAATCGCTCATAAAGTCCTGCATTTTCCTCATCATAACAGACAAAGTATATCTGCTCTGGCTGAGGACGCCGGGTAATGTAATCCGAAACGGCATTAATTGCGATTTCTGCGGCAGCCGCTTTCGGATAACCGTAAATACCCGTACTGATAGCAGGGAAAGCGATGGAGTGAAAATCGTTGTCGCGGGCGAGCTGAAGACTGTTGCGATAAGCGTCTTCCAGCAGTCGTGCTTCGTTGTGATCTCCCCCGCGCCAGACGGGTCCCACGGTATGAATGACCGCTTTTGCCGGAAGGTTACCGGCCAGGGTAATCACCGCATGGCCCGGCGCGCATTCTCCCTGCTGCTGGCGGACCACTTTGCAGGCGTCCAGCAATGCAGGCCCGGCCGCACGATGGATTGCGCCATCCACACCGCCGCCGCCCATCAGAGAAGCGTTGGCCGCATTAACGATGACATCCACCTGCATGGTCGTAATGTCTCCCCGGATAACGTGAATGCGTGATTGCATAATTTTCTCCTGCTGGCCTTGGTAGCATTTACTCTATCTTACTTCGCTGCCGGGAGAAATGCGCGTCCTGCGAAAAGGCAGGAACGCGCCGCTATGCTAACGGTACTGAATGGTATAGATCGCGAGCGTCCGTTCCGGATTAAGGTATTTCAGCGATGTGGCATCAAACAGTTCGTGAGCGATATCCTGCCGCGCCGTATGGCCTAAAGAACGGTGGAGCGTCATGGTTTTCCCTTCACGCTGGCATGTCACCGCAATTTCACGACTGTTGTTAGTGACTTCACAGGGAGGCTCGACAATCTGCCCGCGAAAATGGATCACACCGCCCGAGGTTTCCCTGGCAGCGTCAGCAGAGAAACTCACCGCCATTAACGCCAGGACGCTGATAAAAACGTGAAAAGATAATTTCATGGTCACTCTCCTCTGCCAGAAAACGTTTCTGAAACCGGAAATAAAACTGAGCATTTAATTATCTTTACTACTCTTTATTAACAAAAAAAGAAATACGTATTAACGAAATAATCATTTATTTTCACAGCCACTTAAAATTTAATACAAATATATTCACCAAGTAAATATATTGCGCAAATTTATAGCACCGGAGTGATGAATAAGGGCGGAAAGAAGGCGTGTGGGCGACATCGTCAGAGAATTGTCGCCGCAGAAGAAGAAATATTATTTTAACGCACAGGGTTATTATTCGGGCGCGTTCAGCGGAAGGCGCTTTTTAGCGGCGCGGGAGGCCAGCCACAGGCCGCTGTTTTTCATGGCATAGCCAAAAACAAGCCCCAGCATGACAGAGGGGAGCACCAGTTTATAGTCGCCCTGTCCGGCGAACGTCGCGCAGGCTCCCATAAACGTGCCGGGAACAAAAGATAATAAAAGCTGTTTCGCCTGTATACACATCAAAAACGCCACCATGCCGGTCATTATATAGCCGACACTCTCCAGGTGCGGTGCCAGCGCGCTGCCGTGAATAATCACCAGTGCCCAGAGCACACCGCTTATCAATGTGCAGGCCGAAATAGCCAGCCCTTTCAGGCCACCTTGCGGACAGGCAAAATAGGCCGTACAGCCAAGAAACCCGGCCCAGCTCAATAAACCTAAGGAGACGGCGACCCAGCCCCATAACCCGGAGAGGATGCCTGTGGTGATTGCGATAGCGAGAAGTGTGCTCATGGCGCGCATCATAGCAGATGCGCGCCAAACAAAAGAGATCTGCCGCACAGCATGCGCAACATTTCTCACTCCATTACATTTTATTTGTGATTTAAATCACATTTATTCAGTTTCATCTTCCTGCAACTCTTCCCACATGGCCGCGATAGCGTCGCGCGTCAGTTGCGCCAGCGTGCGCCAGAAGGGTGTTTGAGCATGCGCTTCTACTTTACCGAGGAAGGTATCGCACCACGGCAGTAAAAATTCGGCAAACAGGGTTTCCTGGGCTTCACTCTCATCTTCAGTGGATTGATCTTCCAGCCAGGAGGCTGCCAGTAGCAGCGTGCCGAAATGATCTGCCGGGCTTTCCGCCAGCGGCATACCGCGATCGCTGAGGAATGTGCGCACGTCGCCTTCCGTAGCCCCTTCCACCCACGCGCTACGGAACGGCGCAACGCGGCAGTCGTTACCGACAAACAAGGCGTTGTAGTCGGCGGTCAGCGCGTCCATATCAACGCTTTTTTGCAGGCGGGCCAGCAGTTCATCCTGTTCCAGCGGCCAGCTGGCGGCCAGTTTGCCTTCTTTAAGCAGGGTGAACAGCGGCACCAGCAGCGGATCCTGCGGCTGACGATAGTAGAGCGAACCGAGGACGCGACACAGGATTGAAAACTCGTTCATGCAGTAATTCCATTAATAAGATTAAAAATCGGCAAATTCAGGGATAGGAGCCATGCCGCGCGACTCCAGAAAATCAAGTAAACGCCGGGGCGAAACGTTGAGGATGCGATCTTCCGGGAAATGGACCTCATCGAGGATTTTACGGCATTCGCTAAAATCGCCCAGCGTAAACGCCGTATGAGAATCCGATCCCAGCGCCACCCAGCCGCCCGCATCGCGAACCGCGGCCGCCACCGCCCGGCAATTCGCTTCACTGCCCTTACGCGAATGTACAAAGGACGAGTTGTTGATCTCCAGCGCCACATGATACTTCGCGGCAGCGGCAGCAATCGCCGGGATATCGACCGGATATTTCGGGTTGCCGGGATGGCTGATAATATGCACCGTACCGCTGGCCATGGTGGCGATCATCGCCTCGGTATGGGCAGCTTCATCCTGCGGCGGGAATACTGGCTCATGAAAACCCGCGATAATCAGGTCGAGTGAGGTCAGCATCGGACCGGTACAGTCAATCTCGCCGGGCGAGGTTTTAATGTTGGCTTCGATACCGCGCAGGATACCGACGCCATCCACAATGCGCGGCCAGATGCGCATATTAATAAAGTGCCAGTGATGCGGCGCATCTACCATATCCGGGCCGTGGTCGGTGATCGCAAAGAGCTTAATTCCCTTACTCTTTGCTTGCGCAATGTAGTCGCTAAGCGTGCTGTAAGCGTGGGTGCTGGCGACGGTATGCATATGCAGATCGACGGGATACATCGTTCTCTCCTCTGATGTTTTGCGCAAGGATAGCAGGTATTGCCCTGCGACATTAAGCAAAACCCGGCCGCGGCCGGATTCGAATCAGTAACCGCGAACGCGATCGACGCGCCCGGTAACTTCCTCGCCTTTCTCAAGCCCGGTAATGGTACGGGCGATCCAGGCAATGGCTTCAGCGGGACGCGTTACGGCGGCGATATGCGGCGTCATCGCCACGCGCGGATGCGTCCACAGCGGGCTTTGCGGGTCCAGCGGTTCGCGGCTGAAGACATCCAGCATCGCGCCTTTCAATTTGCCGCTTTCCAGCGCCTGCAATAAATCTTCTTCCACGACATGAACGCCGCGCGCCAGATTTAATAAATAGCTACTTTCCGGCAAGTGGCTTAAACGCCCGGCATTGATAAGGCCGACGGTTTCCGGCGTGTGCGGAAGGAGGTTAATCAACACGCGCGTGCCGCTTAAAAACTCGACCAGTTCGGTCTGGCCGGCAAAGCTTTTCACGCCGGGCCATGATTTCCGGCTACGGCTCCAGCAACGGATCGGAAATCCCCATGCCTGCAACGCTTGCGCGACTTTACCGCCAAGCACGCCCGCGCCGAGAATGCCGATGGTAAAATCCGCTTTATTATATGCGTCCAGCGGCTCCCAGCGCGCCTGCAGCTTTTGCGCATGATAATCGTCAAAGCGCCGGAACCAGTGCAGCACCTGGCTTACCGCATATTCCTGCATCTGCTCGCCCATGCCAGTATCCTCGAGGCGAAAGAGCGCGGTCGACTCCGCCAGCATCTCCGGATGCGCCTGCAACTTGTTCAGAATTGAATCGACGCCCGCGCCCAGGGCAAATACCGCTTTTAGCTGGCGGCCTTTCAGCATTTCCACCGGCGGCTCCCAGACCAGTGCATAATCCGCAGGGTGATGATCGCCTTCTTCCCACTGGCGCACCGTGGCACCCGGCAGTTTGTTCTCCAGTTCCGCTTTCCAGTAGTGAAAATCAAAGGTGGGATGGTAAAAGATGATATCCATAGAGACTCCTGACATTGCACAACGGTTGTCCTGTAGCGGACGCGACGGTTTCTGTTTGATCTGTATCGGTTTTGAGGATATCAAATTTCTGCGCGGAGTTTTGTAAAAAGCCATCCGACGACAAAAAAGACACTTTTTGTTTAATCCGGAAGCAACCTGGCGGAAGTTTAACTAAACGCACCGCTTCCGGTGAAAAGAACATTGACGGATTTAACGGATTTCCTTACATTAGCGCCCGTTCCGGTGATGCCGGAACAACAATATGGTGAGGTGTCCGAGTGGCTGAAGGAGCACGCCTGGAAAGTGTGTATACGGCAACGTATCGGGGGTTCGAATCCCCCCCTCACCGCCATATTTGAAGAAAAGCCTGCACTTACGTGTGGGCTTTTTTTTCGCATATACCTCCTGACCAGGGGGGATGAGAAGCCCCGACCGGGGTTCGACAACGGGCGTCAGCCCGTTGGACAGACGACGAGCCTGCGAGGAGGCTGCAAAGTCACCTTCTGAGCGACAGGCTCACTGACCCGTTTAAGCTATTGAGAAGAAGCAGATGCCTTCTGCACTACTGGATCGCCCTGACTACGCTGAAGTACAAGGGTCCGCTAGCGCAAAGCGCTTACTACGCTAGCAGGGACACGTTTTTGAGGGTTAAGAGATAAACAGGCTAAGCACCAGCACCATCCCCAGGCCGACCACAGAGTTAATCAACTCCAGCAGACCCCAGGTTTTAAAGGTATCTTTCATTGAAATGCCGAATGTCTCTTTGAACAACAGAAAGCCACCATCGTACATTAGCGTGATGGTGTTACTGCCGCAGGCAACAGCGAGGCACATCAGAGCGGGATTGAGATGAAACGCACTGACCATCGGTGCAACAATCCCGGCAGAAGTAATAGCCGCTACCGCGCCCTGTCCGGTAAGAATGCGAATAATCGCGGTGATTATCCACGCGACAATAAACGGCGACAAAGGTAAGTCACCCATAATCGTGACGATATGATCGCCGACGCCGGAAACCACAATCACCTGTTTCAGGATGCCACCAGCGCTTATCACAAATAAAACGTTAGCTATTTTCGCAATAGCATCGCTCACGCAGTGCGTCACACCATCCGCCGTCATGCCGCGCTTCACGCCGAGAAACCAGACGGCGGCAAGTGTTGCCAGCAGCATACTGATTTCCGCGCTGCCGAAAAAGGTGCACACTTTAACCAGTTCCGGGCTGGTGGACATAAATCCTTTAATGATGGAAGCCACAATCATTAGCACCGCCGGGATCAGCGGGATTAATATACTGATACCGAAGGAAGGCAAATCCTGTGAGGTTTTTTCCTCGACCGGTTTTAGCAGCGAATTGAGCGGTATTGCTTTGATGCCCGGCAGGAATTTTGGCAGCAGAATGCCTGCACAAAACAGCGCCGGAAGAATCACTAAAATGCCATACAGATAGACCTGTACAATATCGGCATTAAAGGCGCTAATAAGCGCAACCGGGCCGGGCTGCGGCGGGAACAGGCTATGCCCCATTGTTGCACCTACAACCGTTGGGACCACTAGTTTCATATACGGAATGTTTGCTTTTTTGGCGATATTTAATACCAGCGGCATTGCAATCAGGAATGCCACTTCATAAAACATGGCAATGCCAAAAATAACGCCGATAAACATTAACCCAACAGAAAGAAATCGCGTGCCGCAGTGTTCAATAACTGTGTCGGCAATCCGCTGGCTGGCACCTGACTCGGTCATAAATTTTCCGATGACGGCACCGAAAATAATAATCAACGCCAGGTGACCGAGAATACTGCCCAACCCCTCCTGGATTACTGTGACGATTTTATCCAGCGGAATCCCTTCCATGATAGCGACAAAAATACCGGCAATCAGCAAGGCGAAAATATTGTGGAATTTATAACGGAGGTTCATGAGAACCAGGAGCGCAATACCTACCAGCACCCAAAATAATGCTAACAGCGGGGACATAGAGCATTCCTTACAGATGGTGCGTCAAAAGAAGCCGGAGAAGCCTCCGGCCCATACATTATTGGTGTTGTTTTTCGAGTGCTTCCCACAATCCGTGCAGGTAGGTGACGCCGAGGGCGCGATCGTACAGCCCATAACCCGGACGCCCGGTCTCTCCCCAGATAAAACGTCCGTGATCCGGTCGGATATAACCATCAAAACTATTATCATGCAGGGCTTTCATCACCTCATACATATCAAGAGAACCGTAGCGTGATAAATGCGCAGATTCATAGAAATCTTTATCTTTAATCAATTTGATATTGCGCACATGAGCGAAATGGATACGCTTACGGCGGGTAAATTCAGCGAGAATTTGATAAACATCGTTATCAGGATCCTCAGCAATAGAGCCAGTACATAACGTAATTCCATTGGCTTCAGAATTTACTGCATTACAAATCCAGTCGAGATCGTCTCTGTTTTTAACAATGCGAGGCAATCCAAAAATAGAGTACGGCGGATCATCCGGGTGTATGGCCATTTTAATACCGACTTCTTCACATACCGGAATAACGCGTTCAAGGAAATAGACCAGGTTTTCCCGCAGTTTTGCATCATCAACATCTTTATATTTGGCGAATAACTCCTGAACTTTCGCCAGACGTTCTGGCTCCCAGCCTGGCAGGGCAAAACCGTTGGAATTTTCCAGTACCTCTTTCACCACTTCATCGAGGGTTTTATCGATACCTTTTTTTTCAAACGCCATGGTCAATGAACCATCCGGCAGGACGTAATTCATGTCTGTTTTCATCCAGTCAAAGACTGGCATAAAGTTATAGCAGATGACTTTAACACCGATTTCCGCCAGATTACGGATCGTCTGCTGGTAATTAGCAATCAGTTGGTCACGGCTGGGGAGACCAATTTTGATATCATCGTGAATGTTCACGCTTTCAATCACTTCCATTTTTAGACCGGCCTGCTGAACCTGGTCGGCAAGGGCGTGGACTTTTTCCGTTGACCACACATCGCCAACCGGAACGTCATACAGCGCCCCTACAATTCCCTCAACACCGGGAACCTGGCGGATATATTCCAGCGAAATCTTATCTTCCACTGGTCCAAACCAGCGCATTGTCATTTGCATACCTATTACCACCTGTGAAGTAAAAATATTCTTCTACCATACTAGTATTCCTAATGGTAAGCGCGCTGGTATCTTTTTGCGATCTGATTCACACAACGTATGGATAGCGTGGTTAATTACCTGCGTTCAGTTGTGGGAACGCGGGTATCGCAGGTAAAAAAATTGAGTGGCAGAAAACTGACGCTGTTGAACTACATGCGTGGTGCCTGGGAGGAGTTGAAATGGCTTTACTGCGCTTAGAAAATCAATTACTAAAAGCAGCCGTGATGCTTATCACAGCCGCTGAATCGCCACGATAACCCTGGCCTATCATGACCGTTGTTAGAATACGCCTGTGCCGGGATACAATCTTACAATGTCTGGCCCTGCATAGAGTTGACTGTTGCAATGCATAGCCCGCTTTGAGATTAAGCTGAAGGGGGTTTAGGCCCGAACATCGCTTCCAGTTGTTTCTCGTCAGGCATTCCGACAACCTGCTGAAGCTCCTGTTTATCATTCATGTAATAAATTGCCGGGGTTGCTACTGCACCGGTTTCGTCCATAAGCTGCTGGTGGTATTGCAGCAGGTTGAAGGTCTCTTTAGGTGTACTGGCTGGCGGTTCAGGTCGCTTTTTCCCGTTAGACATTTCATAGTCGCTCCAGGCTTTCGCAGGATCATCAGCGTTAAGAATTGCAGACGCATATTGCCCGCTTTTCGGGTTAATCACCGCCACTAACAGCGTGTTCAGTTCCACTTTACCGGAACTGATCCACGGCCGGGCAGCTGCCCAGAATTGTTTGCAGTACGGGCAGAACGGATCGGCGAATACCACCACTTTCCGTTTCGCCTCTGGATTACCTTCCTTAATACCCTGCGCAGCGTTGAGTTTTTCCCAAAGTTGCCGCCCCTGAGGAATGTACAATTCACGCTGGAACAGCGCTTCGCTGAGGTTCTGGCCCTTCTCGTCATAAAGATAACCGGAAATAGCATGTTTGCCGTCCGGGGTAAGCCAGATGGTTACTCCCATGTCCTGGTACTGGCCCAGCCAGCTGCGTAAGCCGCCGTCGGTTTTGACTTCTCTGATGATCTTTACGCCCTGCTTTTCAATCTGTTGCACTGCAGGTGGTATCGGCTCGCTGGCCCAGACCAGCAGGGGGAATACGCTGAATAGTGCCAACTGTTTTTGCAACATAATGTCGTCCCGTCCGATGGAGAGGCTGTCACCTCTACCGTTAAAGTTATGATTTACGCTTCGCCAGCGTCGGTATAACCTGCCTGCCCAGTTTTTCCGCCATGACCAACACATGCTCCAGTGGTATAAAAGACCACGCAGCTAGCACCGGGGAGAGCCTGCAAGGCCGACAGGCGGATGATATTATTTTTTGATCTGCAACGGGCAGAAAATGTTCTTTAGACATGTGATTAATTATCCTGATTCATGGTAAGTACTATCCGGTAGCGCACTTGTCCCTGTTTTAGGCTGTAGAGCGCTTCGTTTGCCCTTTCAAAAGGCGTTAGCTCTGTCACTGGCAGGGTCTGAAAGAGGTGGCTGAATCGCAGTGCATCTTCGGTTTGTGAAGGTGTGCTGACGAAGAAACCTGTAATAGTGCGTTCATTTTCGGGGTATCTGGCAGAGGCAAGCGAAGCTGCATCAGGGGGCATACAAGAATCATTATCATCCAGACATCAGAAAAGGGTTATTATCTAAAAATCTTTCAAAGCTTAAAATAGCCCTTAGCCTGCGTGACAAGTAAAAACGCAACGGAAAGCACATACAGCCCATATGATAATTATTATTCCTCACTAAGAAAAAACAATGGCTCGGTATATAGACTTAACCAATATTTAAACCGTTTTCTGAAGTACGGTCGAAGTTCTTCAGGTTGCTCCATTTCAAATTCCCTGATCTCTTTTTCGTTAGCGTTGTCACACCATAACCGCATTGCATTATAAGCAGCAATATCGACTATTATCATTTGCTGTTCGCTTAGCGTTATGGGCCTGAACCCTGAGAGATGTGCTTGCATTTTTAGTTATAAATTTCACAAGGAAATTCCGTCATTCAGGATGAATTATTCGTCTTTATCGCAACTCTCAAGCAAAAGTTTAATGAATGCTAATTAATCCTCAGACAACATTAAGGAAGGAAATAGTTCTGCATCGTCCTTCCTTACATTTTCCTCCTGGTGGCTGAAAGAATCATCTTTATCAGAAGAAGACAAAATAAACCCCAAATCCAAATGTAATCCAAAATAAAACACCAATTATGAAAACCATAATCCAGGCTGCACGTTTTGAAATCATTATTTCGCCATTTTTCATACAAAACCATCCCTCTGAGATCAATAATCTTTTAACACCCTATAAGTAAAAGAAATACCAGGTATAAAGGTCAAGCAGTATAGAACCGTCACTAAAGCTTTTAGCAGCAATCTGTTGTGCTATAGCTCCCCCTCGGTTTACGTTTATTATTTATCTTTTCCGGTAGCTTTTTTCAGCTCAACAATGTCTCTGCTTCCATTCACATGAATGTTTCGGCCATCACGTGATAAGGCATACGTTTACTTTTGCAACTGCTAATTTAGCCTTTAGTTTTTTGATGAAAACCAATTTATTTATTTTTGAATGAGTGAGTTCATATTCAGCCCCAGGTAACAAATCAGACCCACGAATCTTCAGTCTACCCACAATAACCAAAGAATGGCCGCTTTCGTTAACACAAGCGTTAGAGAGGTTGGCGTTATGAATGCTATTATCCCAATGCTCAAGCCTCACTTTCGTAATTTGATCATGATCACTTCCTTTTTTCTCTTTGTAAAATCCTGAAGCATTTGTATTCGCCGTCAGCATTAACGTTATTGAAGTTGCCATCAAGTTTTGATTAAATTTCATGATGCACCCTAAGAGAAAAAATTATAGTTGATATTGATACTTCAACGAAACACAAGCAATGTTGCAACCATCAGTAACCTGACCTTATTAAAAAGGCACCCCAAAATGAGAGTCGTAAAGCATGCTCTGCTTATGTGATAATTTCAAAACTGCTTAGTGAACATTAAATATGGTTATTCATTTTAATTCACCCGCCAGAAGAAAATTAACAAAATCAAATATTCATAATGCACATAGATTAGTTTTAAGCAATTTCCTATGTCAAACATTAAGAATCTCATGGTGTGTAACATTTTATTTAACTAGAGGAGATATAATATAATTACACATAATAACACCAGGAAATCAAAATGATTAGAGAAGTTATTTCCGGCCAGAAAGGACAAAAATACTCTGGGGAGAAAGGCTTTTTTGGCGAAATGTATAACATCTGTTAAAGTCGATCTTTATAAATGTTAAAAATAAAATTCATTCTCATTTGTCACATAACAACACATTGCTGTTCATTTTTTATACAATCATGAAAAGTGGATGGCGTTCGTTTTTTCAGATTCTCGCTCTAAAGAGTAAAACGTTGCAATTGGGTTACTGTTCAGGCACCTCCGGCGTTGTATCTGTAAATATTTTAGTCTCACTGTGCATCTTTTACCGTTAGCGTTGAGTGAGTACCGTAGCGATGCCAGTCATTTACAACAGGAAGTGGTGAACACAGTGCAGGCGCAAGTGCAACGCAGACAGGTTGTTGTCAGCAAACTCAGTAGTCCTGACAAACTTGCATCACTGGACGGTTGAACGTCTGGTGGCGTGATATCTGTGTCACGCCTCAATAATGATTAATGCTTAACCAGACGATTGATAAAGCGTAAAATCTTCTTGACCGTTTTAGCGCGACTCCCTATAGTAGCGCCCCGTTGCCCCCGCAAGGTCTGGCAGCAATACAATATGGTGAGGTGTCCGAGTGGCTGAAGGAGCACGCCTGGAAAGTGTGTATACGGCAACGTATCGGGGGTTCGAATCCCCCCCTCACCGCCATATTTGAAGAAGAGCTCGCACTCACGTGTGGGCTTTTTTTTCGCATATACCTCCGGACCAGGGGGGATGAGAACCCCCGACCGGGGTTCGACAACGGGCGTCAGCCCGTTGGACAGACGACGAGCCTGCGAGGAGGCTGCCCGCAGGGCGAGCGCAGCGAGTCAATCCCCCCCTCACCGCCATATTTGAAGAAAAGCCCGCACTTACGTGTGGGCTTTTTTTCGTCTATATCGCTTATATTTTCTGGATCAGAAGCCAGGTAAAGCATCAGCCATTTATCAGCAAAACTTTCCCCTGAATCCCCCCCTGTGCAGCGCGTTCATGCGCAGCCGCTGCTTTTGCCATTGGCCAGGTGCTATCAATCATAACGCGAAGCGTACCATTTCCAAGTAATCTCCCCGCTTCCGCTAGCTGCTTACCATTGGAGCGCACCTGAGTCGATGTAACCGTAATATTACGTTTAGCGGCTTCATCCTGGCCCGAAAAGCCCAGCGGATTGACCAGGAACATTGCTCCGCCGGGCTTGATGATACGTAGAAAGCGTTCCATATTCGAACCGCCGACAGCATCAATCGTTAAGTCCACTTCTCGTACGACAGTCTCGGCGGCTACTTTGGTATAATCGATAAATTCATTGGCACCCAGTTCTCGCAGGAATGCCTCATGCTTACCGGAAGCCACCGCAATCACCCTTGCGCCCTTCCATTTAGCGATCTGTACCATCAGATGCCCCACGCCACCCGCTGCGCCATTCACCAGTACCGTTCTCCCTTCGAGTGGCACAGCCCTGTGTGGAAACGACTGGAAAGGATTTGGCGCATCATGTTCTGGCTCGATGAGAAACTGCCAGGCTGTCAGTAGCGACATTGGTGCCCCTGCGGCCTGAACATGATTGATACTCTTTGGCTTCAATGCCAGCTCGGAGGCAGGGACACAGACATATTCGGCATAAGTGCCGCTGCCTTTCATCAGATTTTGCGGGAAACGTACCATTGAATATATTTCGTCCCCCATATTCACCCCGGAAACATGATGCCCCTTATCTACGACGACTCCCGATACATCTGTGCCCAGAATCAGTGGAAAGTTAGCATCGGGTCGCCATTCAGGCGGTAGCGTCCGATACCCGTCTCGCAGATACAGATCCGGAGGATTAAGACTTGCTGCCCTGACGTGAACAAGGACTTCATCCGCTTTTACGATTGGCCGGGGTACTTCGGTATAATGCAATACCTCCGGACCACCGAACTCCCACAGCTGTATTGCTTTCATCATCTCTGCCATCGTCATTTCCCTCAAAATTTAGTAAGTGAATTGAGGATATAACCAACGGTTAGTGTTGATAATAGCGTTCAGTTTCGCTTTACTAATGCCATGAAGGAACAAATTGGTTTTGAAAGACTGACCGGATTGATCGCTTTTGCTCGCGCTGGCTCGCTGGGTAGCTACACCGCTGCGGCGCGTTCACTCTCAGTCTCTCCTTCGGCCATCAGCAAAAGTATTCAGCGTCTTGAACGGCAGCTTGGTATTTCTCTCTTTACGCGTACCACGCGATCCCTGACCTTCACTACTGAAGGTCGTGATCTGCATGAACGTGCGCTCAAATTGCTGCGCGATGCTGAGGAAATCGGGCAGATAGCAAAATCTGCTCGTGCTGAACCTGCTGGTACATTACGTATTGCGGCTTCGCTACCAATCGGTCTTTATCTATTAGCGCCAGTGATAACCCAGTTTCGCCAGCGCTACCCTGATGTCACAATTGACCTGAGGCTGAACGACCATATTCTCAGCCTGGTAGAGGACAGTCTCGATGTTGCGGTCAGGATCGGCGATCTCCCGGATTCAGCACTTCTGTCGCGCCGTCTTGCTCCTTATCAACTCTGTTGCTATGCGTCACCAGACTATCTAATCAGAAAATGCGTCCCCTACAAGCCGGATGAGCTGATAAATCACGACACCGTTAACTTACGCTACCAAAGTTCGGGTCAGCTATTTCGCTGGCCGTTTAGCGTCGACGAGAAAGAAATCGATATAACGCCTTCATCCTCTATTGTTGTTGATAGTAGTGAGGCCGTGATAGCGACGGTGGCGGCGGGTGCGGGTATTGGCATGGCGGCAAGTTTTATGGCAGCTCCGTGGATCGAGCGTAAAGTTTTAGTCCCGGTACTGTCAGATTTCGCCGTAGAGCGTCATAACATTACTGTTATCTGGCCCGAAAGCCGCCGGAATAATCCTGCCGTGCGCGCTTTTCTGGATAAGCTGATTGAATGGTATTCTGGTACTTCTTTTTATTATACAGATTAGCTATTCTGTCATTAAACAATATCGGGCCAAAAAGCATTGCAATAAAATCATCAAAGAAATACGCAATATACCATCCAGACAGATAGTCAACGCACTGATGGTCGAACACAACCGATATCAATGGTATGTGCTGTATTTACCTTCAGAGAATACGATTGAACTTGGTGTAAATTTATTCAACGTTGATCTCACTATAGGTAAAAAATTTTATGTTCGAACACTGTCAGAACGTTACATATATTTTGTGCCCTCATTCATACCGGTGTCAATTGATGACTCAACTAATATTATATGTCCTCTCAAAACCTTTTACGAACTCAGTGAGAAAACACAGGAACTGGTCCTCGGTTATATTGACGCTGTGAAGCATGATATTAAAAAACCATGGATTATTAGCCAACCCGGGGCATCATCACCATAGTAAACCTGACTTAAGGAATGCCAAAAATAACAAAGCCCGGTTGCCCGGGCTTTGCACACAGAATCAATATCAATAGTAGGCTTGCAGCGTGCGCTGACAGAGCACGGAGCGCACGCAGTCGTCCGTCGTAAAACGCACCACGCCAATCATCTCATCTTCTTCAAAACGTGCCAGCGCATCGCTTAACCCTGATTTTACGTGCGACGGCAGGTCGCACTGGGTGATATCGCCGTTGACGATGACCGTCACGTTCTCCCCGAGGCGCGTTAAAAACATCTTCATTTGCGCAGCGGTCACGTTCTGAGCCTCGTCGAGAATGACGACCGCATTTTCAAATGTACGTCCGCGCATATAGGCGAACGGCGCGATTTCTACCTTGCCGATTTCCGGGCGCAGGCAGTACTGCATAAAAGAAGCCCCCAGTCGTTTGACCAGCACGTCATAAACCGGGCGGAAATAAGGTGCAAACTTCTCGGAAATATCTCCGGGTAAGAAGCCGAGATCTTCGTCGGCTTGCAGGACCGGACGTGTGACAATGATCCGCTCCACATCCTTATGAATCAGAGCCTCAGCCGCTTTAGCCGCGCTGATCCAGGTTTTACCGCAACCTGCCTCACCGGTAGCAAAAATAAGCTGTTTGGTCTCGATAGCATTCAGGTAGTGCGCCTGAGCTTCATTACGCGCCTCAATCGGTGAGTTATCCCGGCAATCCCGCGCCATACCGATTGATTCTACGCCGCTCATCTGGACAAGCGAGGTGACCGATTCTTCTTCACGCTGTTTATGACTACGCGAATCCCGTCTCAGCACACGTTTCGCTTCACGACGAGCTTTGATCACTGCTTTTTGTCTTCCCATGGATAGCACCTTGAGTTGTTAATTAACATCCACACGCTACGATCGGCGCGATTATGTACAAAAACATCTGAGGTTTGGCTTCCTTGTAAGCCATGACTTGCGTTTTAACGGACGTGAACATACGGCCAACTGCGTCATACGCTCCGTCGGTAAACTCGTTAGCTGCCCTTGAGGGGGAAAATAAGGTGGTAAAGAAGGGGGTGACGAAGGCGCTGCCTCCGCTGATGCAGGGATAGATTATCGATGCTGAATGTCCAGTGCCGGACGCTACCATTCACGATCTCCCGTTGCAGCGACATCCTGTCGTGGTTTCCCGTTCCTATAAGAAGTAAAACAAATCTTTCCAAAATTGCAACATTATCTTTACTTAAAAATAACAAATACGGTTAACTTTTTGTTTGCACAAGCCTCTTATATTTATATTACAGAAATATAACAATAACCGGGAAAGAGGAAAAAATTATGATCTGACGAGCATAACGCCCGTCAGATTGAGAACTTTATGCCTCTAACAACGCCTGTCCAAGGTAGCCATTCGCATTTTGTACGCCTGGCAGAACGAAGAAAAAGCCGCCGCCGATCGGCTTGATGTACTCTTCCAGCGCTTCCCCGTTAAGCCGCTTCTGCACCGTCAGAAAACCCTTTTCCAGATCGTGCTGATAACAGACGAAAAGCAGGCCCATATCCAGCTGACCAGAATGAGTAACGCCGAGCGAGTAACTGTAGCCACGTCGCATCATCAGGCTGGACTGAGTTTGTGGCGTGCGCGGATTTGCCAGGCGGATATGGCTATCCAGCGCAATCACTTCGCCGTCCGGGTCCTGCGCATAATCAGGCGTATCGTGCTCCTTCTGCATGCCCAGCGGCGCGCCTGTGGTTTTGTCGCGGCCAAATATGGTCTGCTGCTCTTTTAACGGCGTGCGGTCCCAGAATTCAACGTGAAACTGAATGATCCGTACCGCCTGGTAGCTGCCGCCCGTGGCCCACGCCGGTTCGCCCTGCTCCGCCGTCACCCAGACCACCTCATCCATTAACGCATTATCCTGACTGTCCGGGTTAGCGGTGCCGTCTTTAAACCCCAGCAGATTAACCGGCGTCTCTTTCCCCTTACTGCGCGCGGCGTGATCGGAAATAAAGCCCTCCCGTTTCCAGCGCACGCTTAATAAATCCGGCGTGTGTTTGATGATATCGCGCAGCGCGTGGATCACCGTGTCCTGAGTATTGGCGCAGATTTGCAACAGCAGATCGCCGTGACATAGCGCGGCGTCCAGCGAGTCATTGGGAAAGCGGGCCATCTTTTGCAGCTTTTTCGGTGCCTGTTTTGCCAGACCGAAACGGTCGTCAAATAGCGACTGGCCCAGCGACAGCGTCATGGTCAGGTTATCCGGCGCGATGAATTTACCGAGGATGCCGGAATCGGTCGGCGGCAGGCGGGGATTGGGTGTCTGCGGCGCGGGGCCTCCCGCGGTCAGAAAGGCAAACCGCCGGGTGAGCAGGCGCAACAGACGTTCCAGTCCGGCTTTGTCGCTCGCCAGCACGTCAAACGCCACCAGCATCATCGCCGCCTGTTGCGGGGTGAGGATGCCTGCCTGATGAGAGCCGTAGAACGGCTGCGTCTCCATTCGCGCATCCGGCGACAGCGTGCCCGGCGCGCTTTGCGGTTTCGCCGCGTGGGCAACCGGACAACCGCCGCCAACAACCAGCGCGCCACCCAGCGCACCGATATGCTTCAGTAAACGACGGCGCGACGGTTCGTCGACGCCGGAGGGATCGTAATCAGACATTGCGCTTAGTCCAGACCCAGGATACCGCGCAGCTGCGCCAAATCTTCCGCCAGCGTGGTGATCGGCCCTTTCAGCGCATTACGGTCGGCATCGGTGAGTTTGTCATAGGTTTCAAACCCCTCTTTGGTACGATATTTAGCAAGGATGGCATCCACTTTTTTGAAGTTAGCATCCACCTTCGCCAGCAGCGCCGCATTCTCTTTTTGCAGTTGCGGACGCAGCAGATCGACAATTTTCTGCGCGCCATCGATATTGGCCTGGAAATCCCACAGGTCGGTATGGCTGTACCGATCTTCTTCGCCGCTGATTTTGCTTGAAGCCACTTCTTCGATCAGGCCAGCCGCACCGCCCACCACTTTTGACGGCGGGAATGCCAGTTCCCCGATGCGTTTCTGGAGATCAACGACATCGGTATAAAGCCCGTCGGCGTAGCGATCCATATCTTTGGTGCTGTTATCACCAAACAGCGCTTTTTCCAGCCGGTGAAAACCGGTGAATTTAGGATCGGCGGCTTTTTGTTCATAGTCGTCTTCACGGGCGTCAATCGCGCCATCAAGATCGGAGAACAGCTCGGCAATCGGCTCGATGCGCTCGTAATGCTGGCGGGTCGGCGCATACAACGCTTTCGCTTTTTCAACATCACCGGCTTTAACCGCATCGGTAAAGTCTTTGGTACCTTTCACCAGCGCCGACGTCTCCGCCGTCACGTAGGCTTTGTACTCTGTGATAGCGCCGCTCAGAGAAAGCAACGCGTTCCCTTTGTCAGCATCCGCCGTGGCCGCCCCCGTCACCGTGAGCTTACCTTTAGGGTTGGTGAGCAGGCCGCAGGTCATATCGTATTCACCCGGCTGGAGGTTGGCGGTCATCTTCTGGGTAAAGCCCGGCGCGATGTTTTCCCGCTCTTCAACCACCATCACGCCCTTCAGGATCTCCCATTCCAGCGCTTTCTGACTATGGTTCTGAATAATAAACTGCGTTTTTCCCGCCTTCACCGTCAGGCTCATCGGCTCGCACTGTTTATCGTTGACGGTCACTTTCACCTGCGGCACATCGGCAGCCTGTACGGCAAAGGCGGAAGTAAACAGCGCTGCGAGGCTGAGTTGCAGGGCACTACGGCTAACGTTGGTGGTCATAGCACATCCTTCAATAAGTATGTTGTAACTAATATAATCATTTTACGCCATTAGGGCGCAGGCGTACTGGACGCCACGGCGGTGCGCGGCGGCCAGATAAACAGCGCCAGCGCCGGAATAAGATAGATAAAATACACCGCCACTTCGCTGACGCTCGGTGCCTCCTGGTAGCCAAAAACGCCTTCCAGCAGCGTGCCGAACAGCGAATGCGTCGACAGCACGTTGCTTAAATCAAACGCCACATCCTGAAACTGATTCCACAGTCCGGCCTCGTGGAAGGCGCGGATAGCGCCCGCCGCCAGCCCCGCCGCAACCAGCAAAATAAACAAACTGGTCCATTTAAAGAACGCGCCGAGGTTAAGGCGAATGCCACCCCAGTACAGCAGGAACCCCAGTACGACGGCGGTGGTTAGCCCCAGCACTGCGCCCAGCGGCGGCCAGATCCCCAGATCCTGCTGAAAGGCCGCCAGCAAGAAAAACACCGACTCCAGCCCTTCCCGCGCGACGGCGAAGAAAACCATCAGGATCAGCGCCCAGCCATGATGGTTGCCATTGTGTAGCGCCTTCTCGACCGCCTGCTCCAGTTGCTGCTTAACGTTGCGGGATACTTTACGCATCCAGAACACCATCCAGGTGAGGATGATGACCGCCACCACTGCGACCAGCCCTTCAAACAGCTCCTGCTCTTTTTGCGGAAACTCGCCGGTGGTTTCGTTGATGAAGATACCAAGCCCGAGGCACAGCGCCGCTGCCAGCACCACACCAACCCACATAACGCCAATCCAGCGTCCCCGCTGGGTTCGCTTCAGATAGCTGGCAATCAGGCTGACAATTAACGCCGCTTCCAGCCCTTCGCGTAACATGATGAGAAATGGAACAAACATCGGCGCGCCCTTATATCAAGTAAGGTCAATAGTTGAAAAGAAACGTAAATAGCAGTGATAGTGATTATCATTACGGAAAGAAGAAAAACAAGCGAAATCTCGTTTAGCGGCGGGAAAAGTTGATGCGTTGGTTAATAATAACTCAGGTTACCAATTCAAAATAAACGACAAAAAAGGCGGGATATGACCCCGCCTTGTCAGTAGGTTTTGAGGAAAATTACTCCGCTAAGCGGGCAGGCGGCGCGCTGTTATAGTGCGCATCCGCTTCAGCAAAGCGCTGCTGCATCGTGGCTGACGGCGCTTTGCCCAGCAGGCTAAATACCACAATGCCGATGCTGCCGAAAATGAAACCGGGAATGATTTCATACAGGCCGAACCAGGCGAACTGTTTCCAGACGATCACCGTCACAGCACCGATGATCATTCCGGCCAGCGCGCCGTTGCGGGTCATACGCGACCACAGCACCGAGAACAGAATGACTGGCCCGAATGCGGCACCGAAGCCCGCCCAGGCGTAGCTCACCAGACCCAGCACGCGGTTTTCCGGGTTAGCCGCCAGCGCGACGGCAACCAGCGCCACCACCAGCACCATCATCCGGCCGACCCATACCAGCTCTTTCTGGCTGGCGCCCTTGCGCAGAAACGCCTTATAGAGGTCTTCAGTAATCGCGCTGGAGCAGACCAGCAGCTGACAGCTTAACGTGGACATCACTGCGGCCAGAATCGCCGACAACAGCACCCCGGCAATCCACGGATTAAACAGGATCTGCGCCAGTTCGATAAACACACGTTCTGCGTTCTGATTCACCGCGCCTGCCAGCGACGGGTTATTGGTAAAGTAAGCGATGCCATAGAAACCGACTGCCACCGCCCCGGCAAGACAGAGGATCATCCACGTCATGCTGATACGGCGGGCGTGAACGATAGTGTGATGAGAATCCGCAGCCATAAAACGCGCCAGAATATGCGGCTGACCAAAATAGCCCAGTCCCCAGCCCATCAGGGATATAATGGCGACCACATCCAGCCCCTTGAGCATATCAACGTTTTCGACGCTTTTTTGCCGGATAACCGCCATTGACTCATCAAAACCGCCAACTGACATGACCACCATCACGGGCGTCAGGATCAGGGCGAAAATCATCAGGCTGGCCTGCACGGTATCGGTCCAGCTGACGGCCAGAAAACCGCCGATGAAGGTATAAATAATTGTCGCCGCCGCGCCCGCCCAGAGTGCGGTTTCGTAGCTCATACCAAAGGTACTTTCAAACAGACGAGCGCCGGCAACGATGCCCGATGCGCAGTAGATAGTGAAGAAAAGCAGGATCACCAGCGCTGAAATAATCCGCAGAAGACGGCTGCCGTCTTCAAAACGCCCGGTGAAATAATCCGGCAATGTCAGCGCATTATTATTTACCTCGGTATGCACACGCAGGCGTCCGGCCACCAGCTTCCAGTTAATCCATGCGCCGAGCGTCAGGCCGATGGCGATCCAGCTTTCCGAGATCCCCGAAATAAAAATCGCGCCTGGCAACCCCATTAACAGCCAGCCGCTCATATCAGATGCGCCGGCGGAGAGCGCCGTGACCAGCGCGCCCATTCGCCGCCCGCCAAGAATGTAATCGCCAAAGTTATTTGTCGAGCGCCAGGCAAAAAAGCCAATCAATATCATGCCAAAAATATAAACAAGGAATGTCACCAGCATTGGGGTGCTCATAGCCATTAACCATCTCCAGAGTGTTTTATCTGTTATTGCGCCACCGGAACGGTGTGGCAATATGCTGTCATCATCAGGCGACCGTATCCTGCCGTAACCTTTTGCTATTCACAAATGGTTTAACACAGCATTCACATCATTTTTCGTTAAGTACAAATATGATTTTCGTTTAGGTTGCACTCGCTCACGTTTTTAGAGGTTGCACCCTGAGAAAGTGTTAACCAACGCAAAAAAATGCTGACAATGATCTTCCCGGAGCCGGCAATAGCAATAACTTTTAATTAACACTCCCCCTATTTTCAGCCTTGCTACCGCCGTCACATTTAACAAGGTTGCACAAAGTTGCAACATGCCCGATAGTCTTTTGCCATAACATACAGAACATCAGGAGTAAGGCATGGGGACGACCACCATGGGGGTCAAACTTGACGACGCCACGCGCGAGCGGATTAAAGCGGCGGCAAGTCGTATTGACCGCACGCCGCACTGGTTTATCAAGCAGGCGATATTTAATTATCTCGAGAGGCTGGAAAGCAACGAGCCTGTTGCCGAGATCCCTGCCCTGTTGAGCAGTACCGCTGAACACGAGGATAACGTCGCGCCGGTTGAAGAAATCCACCAGCCTTTTCTCGATTTTGCCGAGCAGATCCTGCCGCAGTCGGTAAACCGCGCCGCCATCACCGCCGCGTATCGCCGCCCCGAGACCGACGCCGTCCCGATGCTGCTGGAGCAGGCGCGTCTGCCGCAGGCGATTGATGAACAGTCGCACAAGCTGGCATATCAACTGGCGCAATCGCTGCGTCAGCAAAAAAATGCCAGCGGCCGCGCCGGGATGGTGCAAAGTCTGCTCCAGGAGTTTTCCCTCTCTTCGCAGGAAGGCGTGGCGCTGATGTGTCTTGCCGAGGCGCTGCTCCGTATTCCGGATAAAGCCACGCGCGATGCGCTGATCCGCGATAAAATCAGCAACGGCAACTGGCAATCGCATATTGGCCGCAGCCCGTCGCTGTTTGTTAACGCCGCCACCTGGGGGCTGCTATTTACCGGGCGGCTGGTCTCAACCCATAACGAATCTCACCTTTCGCACTCGCTTAACCGCATCATCGGCAAAAGCGGTGAGCCGCTGATCCGTAAAGGCGTGGATATGGCGATGCGTCTGATGGGCGAGCAGTTTGTGACGGGCGAAACCATCTCAGCCGCGCTGGCCAACGCCCGCAAGCTTGAGGAAAAAGGCTTCCGCTACTCCTACGATATGCTGGGCGAAGCGGCACTGACCGCGGCGGATGCTGAAGCTTATATGGTCTCTTACCAGCAGGCGATCCACGCCATCGGCAAAGCCTCCAACGGACGCGGGATTTATGAAGGACCAGGGATCTCCATCAAGCTCTCCGCGCTGCACCCTCGTTATAGCCGCGCCCAGTATGATCGGGTGCAGGAAGAACTGTATCCACGGCTGAAGTCGCTGACGCTATTGGCCCGCCAGTACGATATCGGTATTAACATCGATGCCGAAGAGGCGGATCGTCTGGAAATCTCCCTCGACCTGCTGGAAAAACTCTGTTTCGAGCCGGAGCTGGAAGGCTGGCACGGCATCGGATTCGTAATTCAGGCGTATATGAAGCGTTGCCCGTTCGTCATTGATTTCCTGATTGACCTGGCAACCCGTAGTCGCCGCCGTCTGATGATCCGTCTGGTGAAAGGCGCATACTGGGACAGCGAAATCAAACGCGCACAGATGGAAGGGCTGGAAGGCTATCCCGTTTACACCCGTAAGGTTTATACCGATGTCTCCTACCTCGCCTGCGCCAAAAAACTGCTGGCGGTGCCCAATCTTATTTACCCGCAGTTCGCTACCCATAATGCGCATACGCTGGCGGCGATTTATCACCTTGCCGGACAAAACTACTATCCGGGGCAATATGAGTTCCAGTGCCTGCACGGGATGGGTGAACCGTTGTACGAGCAGGTGGTCGGGAAAGTTGCCGACGGCAAACTGAACCGTCCGTGCCGCATTTATGCGCCGGTGGGCACGCATGAAACGCTGCTGGCCTACCTGGTGCGCCGCCTGCTGGAAAACGGTGCCAACACCTCTTTCGTCAACCGCATCGCCGACGGCACCTTGCCGCTCGACGAACTCGTGGCGAACCCGGTATCAGCGGTCGAGCAACTGGGGGTTAAAGAAGGAGAAATCGGCCTGCCGCACCCTAAAATCCCGCTGCCGCGCGACTTGTACGGCACGGGACGGCTTAACTCTGCCGGGCTGGATTTGTCAAACGAGCACCGTCTGGCGTCGCTCTCCTCGGCGCTGCTGAATAGCGCGGCGCAGAAATGGCTGGCGCTGCCGGTGCTGGCTGAGGCCACAGAAGAAGGTGAAATGACGCCGCTGGTCAACCCTGCCGAACCGGGAGATATCGTCGGCTTTGTCCGCGAAGCCAGCGAGGCAGAAGTCGATCGTGCATTGGTCAGCGCGGTTAACCAGGGACCGATTTGGTTCGCCACGCCGCCGCAGGAGCGTGCGGCGATCCTGCAACGGGCCGCCGTGCTGATGGAAGACCGGATGCAAACGCTGATCGGCATCCTGGTGCGCGAGGCCGGGAAAACCTTTAGCAACGCCATCGCGGAAGTACGCGAGGCGGTCGATTTCCTGCACTACTATGCGGGACAGGTGCGCGATGATTTTGATAACGAAACGCATCGTCCGCTGGGTCCGGTGGTGTGTATCAGCCCATGGAACTTCCCGCTGGCGATCTTCACCGGGCAAATCGCTGCGGCACTGGCTGCGGGTAACAGCGTACTGGCAAAACCGGCCGAGCAAACGCCTCTCATCGCGGCTCAGGGCGTGGCGATCCTGCTGGAAGCGGGTGTTCCGCCCGGCGTCATTCAGTTGCTGCCGGGACGTGGAGAGACCGTGGGTGCAAGACTCACCGCTGACCAACGCGTGCGCGGGGTCATGTTTACCGGATCCACTGACGTTGCCAGCCTGTTGCAGCGTAGTGTTGCCACACGCCTGGACGCTCAGGGCCGTCCGACCCCGCTCATCGCGGAAACGGGTGGGCTAAATGCGATGATTGTTGATTCCTCGGCGCTGACGGAACAGGTGGTCGTCGACGTACTGGCCTCGGCGTTTGACAGCGCCGGGCAGCGCTGCTCGGCGCTGCGCGTGCTGTGTATACAGGAAGACGCCGCCGATCATACGCTAACCATGCTGCGCGGCGCGATGGCGGAATGCCGGATGGGTAATCCGGGACGTCTCAGCACTGATATCGGCCCGGTCATTGATGCCGAAGCGAAGGCGAATATCGAACGCCATATTCAGGAAATGCGCGCGAAAGGACGCACCGTATTCCAGGCCGCACGCGAGGTGGGTGATGACAGCCGCGAGTGGCGAAGCGGCACGTTTATTCCGCCGACACTTATTGAGCTGGACAGCGTGGATGAGATCAAAAAAGAGATCTTTGGCCCGGTACTTCACGTCGTGCGCTACCGCCGTAGCGAATTGCCACAATTACTTGAGCAGATTAATGCCGCGGGCTACGGCCTGACGCTGGGTGTCCACACGCGTATTGATGAGACCATTGCTCAGGTGACCGGCAAAGCGAAGGTCGGCAATTTGTACGTCAACCGCAATATGGTGGGCGCGGTGGTTGGGGTACAACCGTTCGGCGGTGAAGGGTTATCGGGTACCGGACCAAAAGCCGGTGGCCCGCTTTATCTTTATCGCCTGCTGGCCAGCCGTCCGCAGAATGCGCCAGCTATCACCCTCACCCGCCAGGATGGCGAGCGTCCGGTAGATGCACAGTTGAAGCACTTACTGACGCAGCCGCTGACGGCGTTAACGTCATGGGCAGCGGACCGTCCTGCATTACAGGCATTATGCCAGCGTTTTGGCGAGCAGGCCCAGACCGGGACGCAGCGCCTGTTGCCCGGTCCGACCGGGGAGCGCAATAGCTGGACGCTAATGCCGCGTGAAACGGTCGTTTGCCTGGCGGATAATAATGACGATGCGCTGCTCCAACTGGCGGCAGTCCTGGCGACAGGCGGACGCGTTATGTGGCCGGAAGGCGCGCTGCATCGGGACCTCTGGCAGCAACTGCCAGCCCAGGTACAGGCGCGTATCGGGTTTATCAACGCTCAGGCGCTAACTGCAGAAGCATTCGATGCGGTTATCTTCCACGGTGATTCGGATAAACTCCGCGAACTGTGTGGCGATATCGCCGAACGCGAAGGCGCGATCGTGCCGGTGCTTGGTTTTGCCCGTGGCGAGACAGATCTGCCGCTGGAGCGTCTCTATCTTGAGCGATCTCTGAGTATTAACACCGCCGCCGCAGGTGGTAACGCCAGCCTGATGACAATCGGTTAAACACTCGTTACTCTGTAAAGGCTCCTGCTACAGGAGCCTCAGACTGCTGACAAACGTTATACAGTGGAATGATGCCCGGCGGCGCTTTGCTTGCACGGGCCTGGAAAAGTGGCAGATCCAATAATTTGTAGGCTGGGTTAGGTAAAGCTACGACCCGGCAAAACGACACAGATATTTGAGGTCCATAATGAAGCGAATGACGTTACTGATGGCCAGCCTGCTGGTCAGCATTCCCGCTTTTGCCGACAACTGCGACAACGCCTCGACGCAGCTGGAGATGAACCAATGTAGCGCCCAACAGTATCAGGCGGCAGATAAAAAGCTGAACGAGACGTGGAATAGCGCACTGAGCCGCGCCCAGGCACCGCAAAAAGAATTGTTGAAGAAAGCGCAGCAAAAATGGATTGCCTTGCGCGACGCCGACTGTGAGCTGATTGCCTCTGGCACCGAAGGCGGCAGCGTGCAACCGCTGATCCATAACCAGTGTCTGACGGAAAAAACGGAAGAACGTAACGCCTGGCTGGGGTCGATGTTGCAGTGTGAAGAAGGCGATTTAAGCTGTCCGCTGCCGCCTGCAAACTGACTTACCCTTTTCTGGAGCGCAGAAATTAAAATGCCGCCGGGCGAAAACCCGGCGGCTGGGGGAGTGACTTCAGTTACTTACTTGAACGACTTACTTCAGTACTTCAACTTCAGTGATTTACTTGAACTACTTACTTCGGCACTTCAACTTCAGTGACTAACTCGAACTACTTACTTCGGCACTTCAACTTCAGTGACTAACTCGAACTACTTACTTCAGTACTTCAACTTCAGTGACTAACTTCAACTACTTACTTCAGTACTTCAACTTCAGTTACTTACTTCAACTTACTGATACTTCAGTCACTTACTACCACTTCTGAAAAACAGTCAGCTAGCTACTACGACCGCCGCCATGACTGCTTTTACCCCCTTTTTTGCCAGCTTCAGAGGCGCGCTGGGGATCGTTCTTAAAATTCCCGCCGCTCTGCTGACCACCTTTACGGCCTGCTTCTGATGCTCTGTTTCGGTCTTCTGCGAAGTTACCGGAACCACCACGATGGGTTGTCATTACTGACCTCCATTATTGATTAGACATCATACTGCATTTAGTAAAAGAGTATTCTTTCACCTCACGGCAAACTACAAGGATCTTTAACTGCGCCGCGTGAGATTAAGCATAGTGGAATGACGTTTGTTAGCCAGCGGATATTAATATTCTGCAACAGGATCGGCGCTAAAAATGACCGTTTTTCTTGCTCGAAAACATAAGCGTTTATTATGTTTTAAAAAAATAGGGCCGCGGAAAATGTTTCATTTTGCTACGCCTGTTGTTATTTACGCTTATCGTCCCTTTTCTGTACAAAAATCAACCCACAAGGCGGTAAGTTTGCACTTTTAGCATCTCGACATAGAGTTAATGGAGTGCTTAATACAAAACGGCTATAACGAGGAGCGAAAGAAATGGCAAAAATTTTAGTGCTCTATTATTCCATGTATGGACACATCGAAACGATGGCGAACGCAGTTGTGGAAGGGGTAAAGAAAGTCTCCGGCACCGACGTCGTGCTCAAACGGGTCCCGGAAACCATGCCCGCTGAACTGTTTGAAAAATCCGGCGGTAAACAGCAGAGCGCACCTGTCGCCACCCCGCAGGAACTGGCGGACTACGACGCTATCATCTTTGGTACGCCAACCCGCTTCGGCAATATGACCGGACAGATGCGCACCTTTCTTGATCAGACCGGCGGCTTATGGGCCAACGGCAGCCTGCGCGGCAAAATCGCCAGCGTGTTCAGCTCAACCGGCACCGGCGGCGGTCAGGAACAAACTATCACCTCAACATGGACGACGCTTGCTCATCACGGGATGATCATCGTGCCGATTGGCTACGGTGCCCCAGAACTTTTTGACATCTCGCAGGTACGCGGCGGCACGCCTTACGGCGCGACCACAATCGCAGGAGGCGACGGTTCCCGCCAGCCCAGCGAGGAGGAGCTGGCAATCGCTCGCTATCAGGGCGAGTACGTTGCAGGACTGGTAGTAAAACTCAACGGCTAATCTTTCACAGGAGAATATGTATGCCTACTCAAGAAGCTAAAGCTCATCGCGTTGGAGAATGGGCCAGTTTGCGCAATACGTCGCCAGAGATCGCCGAAGCCATCTTTGAGCTGGCCGATTATGACGAAACGCTGGTCGAGAAAATCTGGGAGGAAGGCAACGACGAAGTGCTGATTCGCGCCTTTGAGAAAACCGATAAAGATTCGCTGTTCTGGGGTGAACAGACGATTGAGCGTAAGAACGTGTAATACACAGGCTCCCCTGCATCCACAGGGGAGCAAAAGCGTTATTTCACCGCCTCATTCATTACTTCACTAAATTTATCCATCGGGCAGAAGCCTTCTGCATCAACCGGGCATCCGTTGAGTGCCAGGGTAACGCGCTGTGGCGGCGCTTCCAGGGTTAACTTATCGGCATTTCTGATCTGTTTCGTGCTCTGATACACATACTCAATCTTCATCAAATCACGGTTGCCTTTTTCATCATGCCAGCGCTGGAACACCAGTTTCCCGCCAATCGGCGTGCGTTCGTTCTGATCGTGAAGTTCGTAAGGTTTGAAATCCAGCGCGGTTAACAGCGAACCGATATTAGAGTCGTGACCGACCAGCAGCGTGATCTTCGGCGTTTTATTCGCGTCTTTGACCAGCGCGTTATCGATATATTTCACCAGCGGCGCGGCGACATTACGGGCCACTTCCGGCGAGGTGAACAGACTGTCCTGATAGCCGTTTTTCAGACGCGAGAGCACGCGCCACTGCTCATCAGTTTTGATTTCGCCCCATGCCACCTGATCCATCGGGAAACCTTCGTAGTATTGCAGCGTAAAGGCGTCCACCAGCGAGTTGCCGACTTTCAGCGGTCCGGAGACGCCCGGCTCTTCCTGATATTTCGCGCTGAAGCTGTCTTTCGGTTCCGTCAGAGAGCAGGTCTGCTTCTCTTTACAGGAGGGCGAGTCTTTATAATCGACGATCTTCTCCAGCAACTGATAGCTTTCCGCCAGCTTCATCTGCTGACGCTCTTTATCCATCGCGGTGGTGGCGGTTTTGCTGAAGGCTTCCGAATTATCGGTGATCACCGGGTTAAAGGTCGGGTCCATGGTGCCCATTTTTTCCTGATGATGGACCGGAACATCACAGCCGGGAAACGCGCCGGTAATGAAGAATTGTGCCGTTGCCACCGTGCGTTGCAGGCTGTTTGCATAGGCATAGACCGCATCGGAGGTCGGGCATTCGCCGGAGGTCACCATCCCCTGCTGTGCCAGCCACTCGCGCATATAGTGGCCCATATACACCTCAAGCACGCCGCCCTTGGTCGTTAACTGACCGCCCGGCACATCCCACTCCGGCCATTTTTGCGGCGTTGACTGTTCCAGCACGCTGCCGTTATTGGCAAGCGGGGCGCGCAGGTTGTGGCGACTCATGATCAGCACCTGCTGGAGCTTGTACCCGTCCGGCGTGGTTTGCGCCTGCACGCCGCAGGTCATGACCAGCGAACCCATAATGGTCGCTGCAAGTAGTGTTTTTTTCATTCCTTGCCCCTCAGAGGTTAATCGTTCGTTAATTGTGACAGATTTATGACACACCTCGCGCTCCCGTGGCGCTCGGGTTATTGATTCTGTGACGTTGCGCGTATTCAGGGCAAAAAAAAGGCCGCCATAGCGACCTGTTTCGATTATTTCTTTTCAGGGGTGGGTTTTTTATCACCGGATTCCGGGGCTTCGCGCGGATCGTCTTTTTCGATAGTCAGCATGGTTTTCTCCATTCATTCGTCAGGAAAAGACAAGTATAGACTACAAAATCCACAGCCTAGTTACATTTACCGGTCGGCTTTTTAAGCGGGCCGCAACTGCCGGGATCGAATATTTTATAACCTTTATTTTCCATACAGGTTTCAAGCTGATCGATCCGCTTATCGTGTTGTTCCATCGTTTCACCGCCGATTAAAACGTTTCTTCTCCATAGTTCACTATCAGGATTAATCTTCGGATCTAAGCCGCAAGCGTGAAGATCGTTTCTACGCTGAACAGGATCGGTGTGGCCCATTTGTCCCCGTTGTTGAAACGTTTGTACTTAGGGTGGAAAACGATAATTTGATGAATCCATATCTCCCACGACGCAACCATTCAAGCCCAGTGGCAAGAGCACGATTAACACACGTGCTCTCAATTTTTTTATAAGCTGAGAAGGCATTAATTGCACATACCGGTTGGCGCTTTAAGCGGGCCACATCTGCCCGGATCTAACAGAACATAACCTTTGTTTTTCATACAAGCTTCAAGACTGGCAATTCGGCGATCCTCCTGCTCCATCGTCTCGCCTTCCAGAGCGACATTTCTACGCCATAATTTGCTGTCAGGATCGGTATTGCGATCTAAACCGCAGGCATAGAGATCGTTTTTACGTTGAACCGTGTCAGTATGCCCCAGTTGTCCCTGTTTTTGGAAAGTCTGTATATATGGCGGAAAATCATAGTTGGATGAATCCATATCCGCTACGACACAGCCACTTAATGTAAATACACTGAACGGAATAAACATCAAACTAAGTCGCATTATTTCCCCCTTAAGGCTGCGCATTAAAAATAAATTCCAGTAGTTCTGGAGAAATCAGCTCACTTGCCGCAAAAGGAGCAGCAATGGGTATTGCGGCAATCGTCCAGGTTTCAGCAGCAGCATTTGTCAGAGGGCTTCGGCCACGGGCGGTATTCCCTTCCTGATCGTAGAAACCAGGCAACTGACCACCAATAAGATCGTGAGCGCCTGCGAAGCTTTCAACAATATTATCACCAATATCTCCCCAGAACCCGCCGGGCGTATAAGTACCGAACGGTTTCAGTATTCCACCAAGCGCCTGAGAGCCGCCGGTTGCACCGTATAAATCTTTTGCCAATGAACTTTGCAAAAATTCATCCATCGTTTTGTAGTCATCGTTACCTTTGTAAATAACATGCCCTTCGGTATCGCGTTTCAAAATGAGTCCCGCCTTGTCTACCGTTTCGCAACGACCATTATCTTTACCACAAATAATATCTAAGCCGATTCGGGTACCACCCGCTTTTACACCGTCATAAAGTGCAGTACTGTCACCGGAAACGTTACTATAAACTTTCCCTGTTGTTCTGTCTTTAACGCCTTCAAAAATAAGCGAGTTTTGAATAGTCTCTTCGCGCATTTTCGTGGCGGCAAGCGAGAGTGTTCCTTGCGTAATTGCCGTGTCGGGTGAACCTGCCACTACGCCCACCAGGGTTTGCAGGAAGCGGCGTTGATACTGTAGCTTATAAATGTCGTTCACAGCCTCCTGCTGCTTTTCCCGATCCCCGCTCGCAATCGCTTTTTTAAGCACATCCCGCGCCGCTGCCTGCTTACCATCCAGATATGAACTTATCTGCTTGTTCGCATTCTGCTTAAAGTCTTTGGTTACCTTGACCTGAAGGTTAAGCTCTTTAAAAACTTTATCTTTATCGAAGTTATTTTCGATATATCCGGCATTAGCAGCGGCATTTTCCGTGGTGATATCGGTTTTAATCTCGGCCAGGGTTTCATCTACCGTTTTTCCCGTCAGGCGCTGCTGGGCGTCGGCGTCGGTAATCGTGATAGCAGAGGTGTTGATGCCGCTACGGGTCACTGATTGTTGACTATCGCTGTCATGGCCAATCCCGAATGAAACGTCTTTTTGCAATGAACCATAGCCCGTCGCCAGTTGCGTATTGCCATTCTTATCGGTCACCGTTTTGCTGCTCTGCGGCGCGGCATTGTCGCTCAGCCCCAGATCGGCGTTCATGCTCATTGAGCCGCCCAGCCCGATGCCCGTTCCTTCATATTCAGAATGGTTATCAATATCGCTCCAGGTCAGCGTGCCGGTGCTGAAGCGGTTTTTACCCGCCTGCTCGGCGCTCTCGTTAGACGTGATCAGACCGCCTTTCAGGTTGGTCAGATCGTTAATATCAATCTGATAGCCGTCGTCCCCGGCGAAGATCCCCGACTGTTCCGCCACCGAGGCGTAGTCGGCATCAACTTTCGATTTGCTGAAGTTACCCGAGGCCGCGAAGCCGTAGCCAACCGTCACCTGGCCGCCCATATCGGTTTGCTTGCCCTGGTACTTCATAGTGTCCTGAAGGCTTTCGATATTCAGGTTATCAGCGACGATATCCACGCCTTTGCCGAGTACCTGACCGCCGCGCAGGGTGGTGTCACCGCCGCTGACGATTTGCGTCTGGCTGTCCATATCGCCGACGTGGCTGTTGCGCCAGGAGACCTCATCGCCGTTACCGTAGCCTTTCCCTTTATTGGCCCCGGCGGTAATGCCGAAGGACGCGCCGCCCTGCCCGTAGCTCACCGCCACGCCCGCATTCCAGCCGCTGGATTTATTATCCGAACGCTCGTGGCGCTCCTGCTGTGCGGCAAGAATATTGACGTCGTTATCCGCCTGCAACAGCGTGCCTTGTTTGCCGCTGACGTCCGAACCAATGATATTGATATCCGAACGTTCGCCGCCATGCGCCACCACGACGGCATTTTTCCCGGCATTGACCTTGCTGGCCAGCGCGCTGGTACTGGTGGTGTCCTGAGTGCTGCTCTGCTTGCTTTGCCCGTAGGTCAGGGAAACGCTGACGTTCTGCGCCGCGCCCTGCGCGCCGTTTTGCATCACGCCCTGGGCGCTGTCCATCATCGCATTCGCCGCCCGCGCGCTGTCCCATCCGGCATTCGCCGCTGCCAGCATATTAATGCGATCGTCGTTGCTTTCACCCACGCGTTTAACCGAGGCAGCCGCCGCTTCCAGGGCCTGAATTACCGGCACGTTGACAGCAAGGGTAAAGCCTTTCTGCTCAACAGAATGTTTAAACTGCGAGGCATAGGTGTCCTGCGCCGCTTCGATGGTGACGTTTTTCCCTTCAATCACTACGTTGCCGTTCGGCGAGGAGACCGTGCTGCCGGTCTGGCGGTAATTATTGCCCGCCACCAGTACCGTGTCGCCCTGAAGGCTGCCCACCAGCGAACTTTCGCCGCTCTGCGCCTGACTGGCCTGATCGGTGGACTCTTTGCGTGAACCGATAGTAAAGCCGATGCCGCCAGAACCCATCAAACCGGATTTTTTCTCCTGCTTAAGGTGGGTCTCGTCGTTACGCCCCGCCATGCTGCTGATGGTTAAATCATTGCCCGCTTTCATCGCCACGTCGCCAGTGCCCGCGATGCTGCTGCCGATCACGCCGATATTATTCCCGGCGATCACTTTTACGCTGTCGGCACTCAGTTCACTGCCCTGCACGGTCTGGCGATCAACCGTATCACGGGTGGTGGTGGTTTTCTTCGACAGCCAGCCACTGCTGCCGGTGACTTTATGGCGCTCATCCAGATCGGTGCTGTTCAGCACGCCGCGAATGTTCACATCGTTTCCGGCGTTGAGGTTCAGCGCTTTTTCGGAGGCGATCGACGAGCCATCGACGTTAATATTTTGTCCGGCGGCAAGCGCGGTATCATTCCGGGTTTTGATCTGCGTACCCACGCGGTCGACACGGCCCTGATTGAGGGTGTTGTCTTTGTCCCACACCAGACTGTCGCGAGCGGAGGTCGTGACTGTGCCGAGGTTAATATCCCGCGCGGCACCGATTTGCGTCTGTCCATTCTCACCGCTGTTAATTACCTGTGCCCCGGTCAGATTGACGTCACGGCCCGCTTTCAGTGACAGTTTGCCGTCATCACCCTGGACGTAGATGCCGGATACGCTGTCAATGGTGGTACGCTGGAAGCTATTCTGGTCCACGGCGCTTTCGGCGCTACGGGTGGTGGTGGTGGCATTGATATCCCGCCCGGCATTGACCAGCAGGCTGTCCGTGCCCTGCAACACGCCGCCGATATTATTCACATCGGTGCGGGCGGTCAGGCTGGCGCTGGCCCCCTGGATCGTGCCCGCCTGATTAGTAATATTGTCAGCATCCAGTTGCAGCACCCGACGTCCGGCGATAGTGCCACGGTTAAACAGGTCGCCATCGAGTTTCATCACCACGTTGTTGCCGGCGATTAATGCTCCGGACCCGCTGATATCACCCGGTTTCACTTTGGCATACACCTGCGGCATCAGCACCGACTGCATCGAGCCGTCCGGCATTTTCACCTGGGTATTGACCAGCCAGACGATATCGCCCGTCAGCAAGGACATCTGCTGCGGCGTCAGCGCCACGCCGAGCTTCAGCGCGTATTGTTTACCGAAAGCCACCCCGGCATCCATCAGCGCTTTGTACTGCTCTTCATCGCTGGTATAGCCTTCGAGATAGCGCTGCCCGGTGAGATCGACCACCTGTTCACGGATCAGCCGCTGCTCATAGTAGCCGTCGCCCAGACGTTTGAGTTTGTTGTCCTGATCCTGACCGAGCGCGTCCTGCATATAGTCGCTACCCAGCCACTCTTTTTCATTGGTGAAGCGCGGATCGGTTTCCACCAGATACGATTCACTGGCCGAAGGATTAATTTTAAACAGGCTGTTATCCGGCAACTGCGTGTTCGGACCAACGATGCGAATGGTCTCCTCACCCGGCGTCACCGCAAACTGCTGCCCCGGCGGCGGCGTTACCGGCTCGCCGTCTGAAACGGTCTGCTGCCACGGCGCGTGGGTGCTGGCGTCCACTTTGCCGGTTACCGAGCTGGATTTAGCAATTGCCACGTCGGTGCCCTGAGTGGTCAACGGCGCAATCGTGACGTTGCTGCCTTCCACCGTACCCTTGCTGATAATCTGGCCTGGCTTGAGCGAAATGGTCTGGATCACCGTTGGCGGCTGGTAAGCCGTGCGATCGCGTCCCTGCTCGTCTGAACCTTTGTGACGGATACGGTAATAGTGGGTGACCGTACCGACATCAGTCGTGTGCCGTTCCCCGTCCACCGCCTCGTTACGGGTCAATTTAATGCCATCGGTGAACAGCGTACCCCCGGCGATAACCTGGCTCTTATCGTTAAACAGTTCATCGGCCACAATGGTCATATCGCCACCGGCAATGATCTTCGCCGGATCGGTTTCCTTGATGCGCGTCTCTTCAACAGTACGGTTGTAGTCATACTGGTTGAAGTTATCGTTATTCGCGCCCGTGTCATCCGGGCTATTGAGGTTACGCAGACGGTCGGCGGAGTTGCCGTCGACGAATACGCCTTCGGTGGTGGCGTCCCAGCGGGTCGGTGAACCACTGTGCTGGTATTCCCGGATCTGCTCCTGAGACACTGTCACCAGTTCGGTGGAGAAATGATCGTTAATGTTGTTGATCTGCCCGGCGGCGATCCACATGTTATTGGCCGACTCAATAGTCGAGCTGTGGTTATTGATAACCCCGGCGCGACCCGCCACGTTGCCCTTGTCATCAAGCTGGCCGCCGATCGCCATATCGCCGCCGCTGTAGACCAGGGCGTGATCGACATTATTCAGCGTGCCGGTGCCGATATCCACCCGCTCGCGCCCGGCCAGCGTCGCGGCTTTGCCGCCTGCGGCGAGGTTGTTGAAGGTGACGGTATTAATGCCAATGGCGTCGCCGTAGATCCGCCCGGTGCCAACGTTGTTCAGGGTATTCGCGTCAATGCGCGTATAGCCGCCGTCGATAAGCCCGTAGTTGGTCAGCGTCCCGCTGACGGTGAGGCGGTTTTCCCCGGCGTTGATTTCGCCGCTTTCCGCGTTGCCCAGGCTGCCGCCGTGCAGGTCCAGTTTTTTCCCGGCCAGCAGTTTGCCGCTGTTGCTGATGCTGCCCGGCGTGGTCAGTTGCAGGCTGTCATTGGCAATAATCGAGCCGCTGTTGTCCAGCGCGCTGTTGCTGCGCAGGATCATGTCGCCCAGCGAGAGCAGATCGCCGTCGCCGCTGACGCGCTGCGCGGTGATATCCAGCAGTTCGCCGGCTTTTGCCACGCCGCCGGTGTTCACCAGATCCAGCGCTGCACCGTTAAGCGTGAGCGTGCCGGAGGAGGCCAGCGCGCCGCCGGTGTTGTCCAGCAGGCCATTGTTGCTGATGGCCAGTTTGTCATTCGCCAGAATAGTGCCGCGCTGGTTATTGAGCGTGCCGGTGGTGAAGGTCGCCGTGTTCGCCTCCACGCCCTGATTGCTGCCCTGGGTGTTCTGGTTGGCAAAGCTTGCGGCGATGACTGTCAGGTCCGCACCGCTGCGGATAAGTCCCGAGACGTTATCAATCGCCCCTTTCGCCGTGTCGAGCAGCAGATCGCCCACCGACTGGATTTGCCCGCCGCTATTTTGCAGGCTGCCGCTGGTCAGGGTGGTGTCCTGCTCACCGATGATGCGCCCGCCGCTGCGGTTATCGAGGCTGGCGGTGCTGGCATCGAACGCGCCTTTTGCCGCCAGGGTGCCGTTCTGGTTATTGAGCGCCCCGCTGCTGAGGGTCAGCGCGCCGAGGCTGTTCAGCGTGCCGTCATTGTTGGTAAAGGCGTGCCCGGCGGTGTCCAGCGTTACGCTGCCGCCCTGCATCAGGCCGGTGGTGTTGGTGAGCGTGCCGTCGAGCGCCAGATTCAGCGCGTCCGTGGCAACCAGTTCGCCAGCGGTGTTATCCAGCGTACCGCTGTTAAGCGTGATCGCTTTTGCCGAGAGCAGGACGCCGTCGTTGTTCGCCACGCTGTCGGCGGTGAGGGCCATGGCCCCGAGGCTGGTGATGCCGCCCTTATCGCCGCTGTCACGGTTGCTGAGGGTGCCGGCAGTCAGGCTGAGCGCGGCGCCGCTCTGGATCAGCCCGCCGTCGTCATTATTAATCGTCTCGCCGCCCAGCGTCAGCGCCTGCTGTGCGGAAATCTGGCCTGCGCGGTTGTCCAGCGACTGCACCTGAATATCTGCTCCATTGCCGCTGACCAGAACCCCGTTCTGGTTAGCCAGAGTGGCGGCATCAAGATCCAGCGCCTTACCCGCGCCAATCACCCCGTCAGTGTTATTCAGGGCGGTGGCGGTATCAAGAACCATATCACCGCCGGATTTCAGCGAGCCGTCCACGTTGAGGAGGGTGTCCGCGTGCGCGGTCAGCGCCTGCTCCGATCCCAGCTGGCCATGGCTGTTATCCACCTTATCGCCGCGCAGATCTAGCGCGCCGCCGCTGACAATGACGCCCTGCTGATTATCAATATCGCCCGCCACGAGGTTCAGCGTGCCGCCGCTGCTGATGCCGCCGGTGGTGCCGCTGTTGCGGTTGGTCAGCGCCGCGCCGTGGGTGTCCAGCCAGCTGTTGCCTGCAGCCTGGATCAGGCCCGCGGTATTGTCCAGCGCGCCGCTGTCGAGGCGCAGATCGCCCTGCGAGAACAGCGTGCCGGAGGTATTCGTCAGCGCACCGCCATTAAGCTGGAGGGTAGCGCCGCTGGCGACAATTTCTCCTGATGTATTATCGAGGCTGGCGGCATTCAGCGTCAGCGCGCCTGCGCTTTCCAGACGTCCCTTACGGTTGCTGGCCGCGCCGCGGCTGGTGAGGTCAGACTTGCCCGCCGACGCAGAAATCAGCCCGTCGTCGTTGTTCAGGGCGCCCGCGTTCACATGAACGTCGTCGCTGGCCGCCAGCGAGCCGCCGGTGTTGTCCAGCCCGTCACGAATTTCTGTGTTCAGGCTGCCGCTCTGCGCGGCAATTACCTGTCCCTGGCGGTTATTCAGCGACTGCGCGCGCAGGGCCACGTTACCGTTGGCGGCAATCTGCCCCTCGCGGTTATCCAGTTCCCCCGGCAGATCCAGCGACAGATCGCCGCTGCCGGTCTGCACGAGGCTGCCTTTCTGGTTGGACAGGGCTGTGGCCTGCACGGACAGGGCATCAGCGTTGATCGTGCCGCCCTCGTTGTTCAGTAATTTGCCGCTGCGGGCGGTCAGCTGGCGGGAGCTGACCAGTGCGCCGGAAGTGTTCAGATCGCCGTCTCCGGCGTCAAGCGTGATGTTATCCGCCTGCGTCTGGCTGCCGCTGAGATCGACGCCCAGCCCGCGTGCGCTGAGATTGCCACCGGCCAGCGTCTGCCCGTGTGCGCTCAGTTGCCCGCGGGTGCTGAGGTCCAGATCGCCCTGCGCAGCCAGTTTGCCGTCGTCCTGCACCCCGGCCGCCAGTACGCCCTGTTGTGATCCGCTCAGGCTGGCCGCCTGGACGCGGGTATTATTGCGCGCCACCACCGAGCCTCGGTTGTTCAGCTCGCCGCCGCTCTGCACGCTGGCGTCGTTGCCCGCATACACCGCGCCGTGGTTATCGATACCGCCCGTCGCGGCAATTTGTGTGTCACCGCTGGCGCTGATATTACCGCTGTTCTCAATGCGCCCGTCGGCGGTTATCGTGACGCTGCCCGCCTGCGCGCCGATATTCCCGGCGTTGCGCACGCCGACGCCGCTTTCAGTGCCGACCATACGAATTTTACCGGCGTACATGCCGCCGAGGCTGGCGACATCCAGCGCCATCTGCGGGCGGGTCGCCGGGTCGTCGCTGGTTTTACTGATCTGCTGATGTTCCGCATCCACCTGGTTACGCCCGGTAGTTACATTCAGCTCGTTCGCCCACACTCCGGCGTTGACCTTAACCGAGCGGGCAATAATGTCGGTGTAATCGGCGCGGGAGCTGTCCAGCCCCTTGCCGTCAATGCGGATTTCGCCGCGCTCAACGCTATAGCCGGTCAGCTGGCCGTTGTTCATCTGCGGTTGCCCGGTGGTCAGCGTGCCGCGGTTGGCGTTGATAAAGCCGCAGCCGTCACAGGTAATGCCTGCCGGGTTGGCAATCACCACCTGCGCTTTTTTCCCGGCCACTTCCACGTAACCATTGAGGCGGCTCGGGTCGCGGGAGTTTACTTCGTTAAGAATGACCCTGGCTTCGCCTTTGCCCAGCCACGGGTTGCCCGCCACCATGCCGCCCAGCTGCGTCTGGACGTTTTTATGCGAGTTATTAAGAATCACGCCCTGCTGATTAACGTCGAACTGGCCGTATTTATTATGCGAGACGCCTGCGGCGGACGGCGTCTGAATATTGACCTGCGGCGTACCGTTGGCGCTGTTGATGATGGTGGGCTGCTGATTTGCCGGTGCGCTGCCGTCGGCCACCACGTTAGCGTGGACGGGCTGTATCACGCCCGTCGCCAGCCACAGACTGAAGCTTAACGCCCCCACTTTACCGATAAGGCGGCTGTGCGTATGTCCGACGCCGGAAGATCGCGCTGACGATGCCCGGCCTGAGCGGGCGATCTCCGCCACCACCATTAACATACCGCGCGCTTTGTTGAAGACGATACGATACAGGTTCTTGTTCATGGGTATTTCCTTGTTAAGCTTCCGGCAGATCTACCGCCAGCGGGTGCTCGCGTCGCCATTGTCGTGCGGCTTCACGGCTGACCCGCGTGCCATGAAAATTCATCACGCGTTTACCGCGCTCGTGGCCCCGGTGCCACAGCGATCGTGCGCAGCCATCGAGGAAGACCTCTTTTTGCAGCAGACGATACATGTCACGGGTATGACCAAACGGCGCGATCCAGTCGCAGAACCACATCCGGTCGCCGCTGTCCCAGTCTTCTTCCCGCATATGAATCGATGCGCGGGTGAGAAAGCGGGCTTCTGATTCAGGATTAAGCCAGGCCCAGCTAAGAAAGAAAACTGGCCGTGCATGCTGCGTGACCAGCACGTACTGGCCGCGTTTGATGATCGGCAGCAGCAGCGTCGGCAGCGCATGCAGCGGCGCATCCCGGTGCATCGGCGAGTGCATCCATAGCCACACTGTTGCACCGAGCACTTCGGCCTCGCTCTCCTGCCCCCCCAGCATCAGCGGGGCTTTAATGTCGTACTCACCGACGCGCATCTGCCGCTCCTTACCAGTCCCAGTTGAGGTTAAACCCGAGGGTTAAATCGCTGGTATCGAAACCGTCCGGCTTCGAGAACGGGGTTCCGGCAAACATGTCGTAGCCGGTATTCAGCGCGTAGCCGCGCAGGCCCGCAACGCCGCCCGCCATGTGCTTACCGACCAGATATTCCGATCCGGCACCGCCCACTTCGCCATAATCCGCCCCGAGGTAAAATTCCTGCGACGGCAGCGGCGTGCTCCAGGCAATGTCGTTGCGCACATACCAGCCGTGGCTGGCGTTCAGCGTGCGCTCGCCGTCAAAGCCGCGCACCGTCCAGCGGTTGCCGATGGCAAACTGATCCTGCGGCGTCAGCGGCGTGCTGCTCATCTGGCGCTGATACTGCACGTTGTAGCGGAAGTTCTGCGTACCGATTTCAAAGGGCACATTCAGTTGAGCGTTGAATTGCAGGATTTTGCTCAGCGCGGTGGCTTCGTCGAAGTACTCTTCCGGCGCAGGCGTCGCGCCGAACCAGCGGGTCCCGCGTTGATAGCTGATACCGGCGTCAAGCGTGGTCTGGCCGATATAGTGCCGGTGCTGTAAGCCAATGCGCCAGGCGGAGGTCTGACGGCGCTGCACGTCCACCTCGGTGTCGTCAATGTAGCTGCGGGTTTTTCGCACCAGCACGTCATAGCTCATGGTGGTTTTTTGCGTGCCGCTGCGATGCAGCACGCGGCTTAGCTGGACGTCGAGGTTTTTACTTTTGCCGCTGTAGCGATAGTCTTCGTTGGCCCCGGCGACCGTCTGGTGATAGTCATAATCGTTGCCGGTGACCGAGAACATCCAGTAGCCGAACGGCACCGAATAGTGGCCGGTGTAGTTTTTGCTGCCCTTGCCGCCCTCGCCCTGTAAATCATGGGACGCGGAGAAATAGAGCAGATCGCTGAGCGAGAACGGGTTATCCAGCGAGAGCGTTAACCCGCCCTGATAACGCCCGGTGCTTTTGGTTCCGGCATCGTCCAGCGACGCGCCGATACGCCACATTTTGTCCTGCTTCCAGCTCACCGCAATATCACTTTCGCCAGGCTGCTCGCCGGGGACGATTTCCATATCCGCTTTCACGGTGGGCAGACGCTGAAGGTTTTCCAGCCCCTGTTCAATGTCGCGCAAATCAAGCAGTGCGCCCTCACGCGGCGGGAAGGCGCTGTAGAGCTGGATATAGCGATCGCTGTCCGCCGTCAGTTTGACGTGGCGGACATAGCCCGGCACCAGCACCAGCGTTAACACGCCGCTGTTCAGATCCTGCGACGGAGCCAGCACGCGGGTGGTGATATAGCCGTGGTCCACCAGCCGGTTTTGCAGGGTACTCATCAGCAGATTAATGCCCTGCGCGCCGAGGCACTGGCCTTCGGCTTCTTTGCCGAGATGCTGGATCGGCAGCCAGCGCGGCAGTTTTTCTTCGCCGCTCAGCACCACGTGTTTAATGGGAAAACAGGGCGTTTCAGCAGGGTAGTTGATGCGGCCGAAGCCGGAGGACGGTGGCGACAGGCGCACATCGGGTTTTGGCGGCGTAAGCTGCTGCTCCAGCGCTTTCTGGCGCTGCTGCTGAATAATGATTTGTTCATCGGCCCCGGCGATGCCGTCGGCGGCGCTCACGACAGGGGTCAGAAGCAGGCCGGTCGTGGTGAAAAAGGCGTAACGTAATACGGTTCGATAGCAGCCCATCAGACGTTCCCTGTGATGTAAGGAAATAGTGATTAATGTTAATTTCTGTAAAATTTACGCGCATTATCCACGTACCGTCTTGTGCAACAATCACCATTATTTATGGGTAGCCCGCTGGGCAACGGTTGGCGACACGCGCTGTAAACATCATGCCTTAAATAAAATTTTCCTTTTAAAACACAATCTTAAATAAAAATCACTCTACTAAGCGGTCCTCTGATCAGCGTTTATTTATTCACCACCTCAGAGCCAGCACCTCTAAAATAAGATTAATCTCAGGGTGACAAACCTCTGGCTATGACCATCCATACTGATATCACCTGCCATCAAACAGATAATCCGGAGGCGATGATAATGGTTTACCAGTTCCTCAGCGGCGCAGACTGGCGCAATATCTGGGTCGTGGGTGATTTACACGGCTGTTATTCGTTGCTGAACAGCAAACTGGCGGCGGTAGGTTTTGATAAAGAAGCGGATTTGCTTATTTCCGTTGGCGATCTCACCGATCGGGGAAAAGAGAATGTCGACTGTCTTTCGCTTATCGGCGAACCCTGGTTTCGCGCCATTCGCGGCAATCATGAAGAAATGATGCTGGATGCGCTGGTAAACCATCGCGATGCCGGTTTGTGGAGAATGAATGGTGGAGAGTGGTTTTTTACGCTTGATGATGCCGAGAAAATCCGCGTACGGACTTTGCTGCCGCAGGTCGCCGCCCTGCCGTTAATTATCGAGGTTGACACCCTGACGGATCGTTATGTGATTTGCCATGCCGATTACCCCGCTGAGCACTACCAGCGGGATAAGCGGATTGATGAAGAGCGCGTGGTCTGGAGTCGGGAGCGGATCGCGTCCTCACAGCGCGGTCAGCGGAAAACAATCAGCGGTGCGGATACTTTTATCTTCGGCCACACGCCTGTCGCGGTCCCGCAGCGCTTCGCCAACCAGTATTATATTGATACCGGGGCGGTATTCAGCGGCGTGTTAACGTTGATGCCGATTCAGGAGAGCGGGAGGCAAAAGTAAGTTTTGCGCCCCGCGTTGTCGCTAAACTTCCATAAAGGGCAGACGGCGGCGCGACCACGAGGCAGGTTGTGTTATCGCCCTTGCCATCGCCGCACCAATTTCGGCGCAGGCGGTGATCCCCTGAACGAACGGTCTGTCGTGCATCAGGTAAGGCAGCGCGCCAAAGGCAATATGGCCGCGAGCCAGTGCGGGTTCCTGTAACGTATAGTCATCACCGACATCCGGGATCTCTTCCCCCGTGGCAAGCAGCTGTTGGCGCAGCGTCGGGAACGGAAGATCTTTCGTCTTCAGCGCCTGTTGTCCGCGCGCATCGATAAATACGTCGAAGGACCAGCTATTTTGCTGGTTAAAAATCCGCGTCTGATTTTCTTCCACTTTCATCTCGTAGTCCTGCCCAAGCGCGAGAATATTAATGATCCCGGCCTCGCGTAGCGCCAGCAGGCGACGAATTGACTGTGAAGGGATCGCGGCATAATTATCGATAAAAATGCGCGCCAGCCCCGATGTAAAACGCTGCACATCCTGCTCACTGAGGTACGGGACAATCTCCTCCACCTTTTCATGCAGCCGCAGGATGGTATAGCGCCATGCCACCGTGCGCTTGTCACGCTTGTTGCGTTCAACTTCATCAAGATTGGTTTGCGCCCAGTGGAAAGGATCGTGTTTTTTGCGGTCGGCGAACCATGCCTCGTTAATTGTATCGGCATTCAGCGTCTGAAGGGCAATACGCGCGCTCCACTGCGGGTCCGCCTGCTCAAGCTCCTGCACTATCAGGCGGAATACGCGGTCAAGCAGCCCATCGGCACCGGCGTCTATTTCGCGCTGGATCGCGTTTTCCGTCACCACCTTCAGCGGGTCGTAAGGAATCGGGCAGTAGAAATCCGCCTCCGGCAGCACGCCAGAGCGCGACATCAGCGTAATATTGAGCGCCTGGCTCTGCGGGTCGAGATTAAACTGAAGCTGGCCGTCGTCGGACTCCACGAATTCGCCGTGCTGGACCACCACCGCCATCGCAGCATCGATGCCGCTCAGCGATGTGCCCATGATCCCGACGTTGCAGGCACGGATATTCGCCTCCATCAACCCCGACCAGGGGCTGGGGAAAAAGGTGCGGGTCGACGTGCTCTCATCAGGCCAGACATGACCGGTTGCAATCACCGCCAGGTCAAAGCGCTCTGCCGCAAGTTCATTTTCAACCCACAGTTTGACGCCCGTTTCAGTGGCTTCCAGATCGGTGACCTGGCATGCCTCATGTACGTTTACCTCAAAGCCCTGCGCTCTGGCCACGGCGACCAGTTGCACGAACTGGTCGCGAAAATATTCCCCCAGCAGGATACGTGGCAGAAACTGGCGGACGTGGAGGGAAGCGCGATCGACACGATAGCGCGCCAGATGCGCATCATCCTGTTGGCGCAACCAGTCAATATAGGTTAAAAAAACGGGCGGTATTTCAATGCTGGCGATATTCGCCAGCATCATTTTTGAATTATCTTCATTGCTGTACGGCATTCCCACACCGGCTTCATCCGCCTGTTCGTAAACCGTGATGGAAAGCGGCACGTTCTTTTTTAGAAGCGAGAAAAAAGTATAAATACCCGTAGGACCTGCGCCGACTATCGCGATCTTTTTCATCAATGTTTGTCCGAAGTTTTTCGATCATCTGTTTGCAGGAAGTCGGCACGCTGGCAGGCGCGAACCGTTTGCAGAAGGGCTGAAAACACTCCCTGTCAAATACAGTGTGGTCGAAAACGCTTATAGAGCAAACTATCTACGCCGGATTAATGTGGGTGGTTAAGGTTCCGCCAGCATTTCAACCGCATCGGTGAATGCACTTATTGCCAGCGCGACATCATCAACGTTAACGGATTCAGCCGGATGGTGACTGATCCCGCCCTGACAGCGTACAAACAGCATGCCGGTCGGCCAGCGTTCAGCGATGGCGATAGCGTCGTGTCCCGCGCCGCTCGGCAGGTGCAACGCGCACGCCTGCACCCTGGTTACCGCGTCGGCAAGCAGCGCTTGTAGGCGTGCATCGCACGGCGTGGCGGCGATGCGGTAAAACTCCTGCGCGCCAAAGTGCATGTGTCGTCGGGTGGCTATTTGCTGCGCCTGCGCCAGCAGATCGTGTAACAGCGCATCCAGCGGCGCGTCTTCAGGTCCGCGAATATCCAGCGTCAGGATAACCTCGCCGGGGATAACATTCACCGCGCCGGGCGTACAGTCCAGAGTTCCTACCGTGGCAACCAGATTGCCCCCTTGCTGTAGGGTGGTGTTTTCCACCGCCATCATCCACTCGGCAGCGGCGGCCAGCGCGTCCTTACGGTGATACATAGGCACCGTTCCCGCGTGCCCCGCTTCTCCGGTAAAGCGGCAATTCAGGCGACGCGCGCCGTTGATCGCCTCAACCACGCCCAGCGCCAGTCCTTGCTGTTCAAGGCAGGGGCCTTGTTCAATGTGAAGCTCAAGATAGGCGGCAAACTCCTCCGTCCGGCGGGCGGCAAGGTGGGTCCGCGTCGGGTCAAGACCCGCATTCACCATCGCCTGCGCCACGCTGATGCCGTTCGCATCCGTTTGCGCCAGCCAGCCGTCGGGCCAGGTGCCGGTCAGGCCGCGGCTGCCCAATAGCGTGATGCCAAAGCGCGTACCTTCCTCATCACAAAAACCGACAACTTCGATGGCTTTTGCCAGCCGTTTACCCTGTTGATGCAGGCTATGCACCACCTCAATGGCGGTCAGTACGCCAAGCATGCCGTCATAGCGCCCGGCATTGCGCACGGTGTCCAGATGAGAACCTAATAAAATCGCCTGCGCGCCTTCCTGTTCGCCTTCGTAGCGTCCGCAGATATTGCCAACGCTGTCCTGCCAGACGGTCATTCCCGCCTGGCGCATCCACTCGCCCACCCGCTGATTAGCCTGCAGATGCTGCGGAGAAAGATAGACCCGGGTCAGCGCGTCCGGCGCTTCGCTAATTGCCGCCAGCTCGTCGGCGCGCGCCATGACCCGCGCCGCCTGCTGAATATCCACCTTCAGGGAAGCTGACACACTCATTGTGACGCCTCGCTGCGATAGTGATCCCATGCCGCCTGCATTACTGCGCCCTGCAGAGTGGGAAACTTCAGATAGTTTAATACCGACTCCAGCGCGCTGAGAGTAGTCATCACGCAATCCTTGCGCGCGTTATAGCCCATTGTGCCGATGCGCCACACTTTGCCGTGCAACGGGCCAAACGAGGTGCCGATTTCAATGCCAAAATCCTCCAGCATCAACTTACGCACCTGGTCGCCGTTCACGCCTGAGGGGATGACCACGCCCAGCACGTTATTCATCTTGTGCTTCAGATCGCCGAACGTTTCCAGCCCCATCGCCTGAATACCTTTCAGGAGAGCATCGCCGTGCAGCTTGTGACGCGCAATGCCGTTATCCAGCCCTTCCTGAAGGATAAGGCGCGCACATTCGCGTGCGCCGAACAGCGCCGAGGTGGCTTCCGTATGGTGATTGAGACGCTCCGGTCCCCAGTAATCCATCACCATGCCGAGATCGAAGTAGTTGGAGTAGACCATTTCATCAACGCCATCACGATGCGCATCGGTGCGGATGCCCTCTTCCACGCATTTGCGGTGGCGAATGGCCTCCTCCATCCGTGCGCTCAGGGTAATGGGCGAGGTGCCGGACGGGCCGCCGAGACATTTCTGCATTCCCGCCGAAACGGCGTCCAGTTGCCAGGCGTCGGTTTCAAGGGCGTTGCCGCCCAGCGAAGCGGTCGCATCGGTGTAGAACAACACATCGTGACGGCGGCAAATCTCGCCCAACTCTTCCAGCGGTTGCAGCATGGTGGTTGACGTATCGCCCTGCACCGTCAGCAGCAGGCGCGGACGCACCCGTTTGATGGCGTCCTCTATCTGGTCCGGAGTGAATACCTCGCCCCACGGTGCGTCAATGGTGTGAACCTCCGCCCGACAGCGGCGGGCGATTTCACACAGCAGATGTCCAAAGCGACCAAACACCGGCACCAGCACTTTATCGCCGGGACGGATGGCGGAGACGAGGATCGCCTCAATACCGGCGCGCGAGGTGCCGTCAATCAGCATCGTCCAGCGGTTTTCAGTGCGAAATACGCCGCGGTACAGCGCCATGACCTCATTCATATAGTGGGTCATCGCCGGATCGTATTGACCAATAAGCTGGCTCGACATCGCGCGCAGCACGCGCGGATCGGCGTTAATCGGTCCGGGTCCCATCAGCAGGCGCTGCGGCGGATTAATTTGCGGAAATTGAGCGATATCCATATGACGTTCCTTTGGTTTAATAAGGCCGCGAACGGCGAGAGCCGCCTCAATGATGTTGTCAGCGTCGGTGCAGTCCGCGTGTTGAGCGGTGCCAGGCCCGTTACGTTAGCATGAAACAAAAGATTCTATAAATAGACATTTGCAACTAATGTGCCAGAGAAGCCTTACCCGCTGCGCCACGGCGAAAACAGTAAAACAGCGAGAAAGAAACGCCTTGAGGAGAGCAGGCAGGCAATAAGGCCGTGTTTTGCGGTTCTGTTAATGCACCAGAATAAGGCAAAGCACCAGCCTGACGCCCCATTATCGCTGTTCCAGTTCGTCGAGTTGCTGATAGAGCGTGGCGATATCGTGAATGCGCGGACGGCCTTTATCGAGAATGCCGTGCAGCAGCGCGTTAGCCAGCAGATTGATCAGGCTGTTAACCGAGGCATAGCTATCAAACGCCGATACGCTGTCCAGCGGCGCGCAGAGCTGCCAGCGCGTGAGCGGAAACAGGCTGTGCGCCTGTGGTTCGCACATCAGCAATACCGGAATACCGTTGTTCTGAAGCTGCTGTAATAACGGGCGAATGATGCGCGGGCGACGACGAAAGGCCATTACAATCACCAGATCGTCAGCCGTGAGATCCACCAGCTCTTCACTCAGGCTTTGTCCCGGCTGCGGCAGTACCAGCACCTGCCCGCGCGCCTGTAGCAGCTGCTGACGCAGGTGTAACGCGGCGGGATAAGCGTTACGCATGCCGATAATAATAATGCGCCGCGAGGCGACCATGCTGGCTATCGCGTCAGCGAATTGCTGTGCATCCAGGGCGTTGACCCACTGGGTCAGGTTCGCCATCTCCTGTTTATAATGGCGCGCCAGCAGCGTATTGCCCTGCACCGCATCGCGATTATCGGTCAGCGGCATTCCACTCTGGCGCAGGGTACGCAGCTCATCGCGCATATCCTTATATTTTTCGTAGCCCAGCCGCCTGAACAGACGGCTCACCGTCGCTTTTGATACCCCGCTCAGCGTTGCCAGCTCGGCACTGTTATAGCTAATGAGATCGTTAAAGTGATCGAAAATAAAATCGGCCACCCGCTGTTCCTGCGGCGTCAAAGCGGCATACTGCCCTTTCAGTCGTTCATCAAGCTGTTGCATATGACCTCTGTAACTTTCGTTTCACCGCACTATATCGCTAAACGCTTTCACAATGCATACCCGATGTGCAAAAAATCCCGTCGTCCCGCTGGCTGAAACTTTTTATTCAGATGTGGAACAGCTTTTGCAACTTCACGATCTCTTTCGGTCATGAGGATGCCTTATGCAGAGTAACGTATCGACACGCGGGATGGCGGTAGCCCCCCATCATCTTGCCAGCCAAAGCGCGCTGGCGATCCTGCGCGAAGGCGGTAGCGCTCTAGAGGCGATGGTCGCCGCCGCTGCAACCATCGCGGTGGTCTACCCGCATATGAACGGGCTGGGCGGCGACGGCTTCTGGCTTATCGTGCCGCCGGAAGGCGAGCCTGTCGCCATTGACGCCAGCGGCGCGGCGGGTTCGCTGGCGACGCCGGAAGCCTACCGCGATGTGTCGCAGATCCCCCATCGCGGCCCGCGCGCCGCCCTGACCGTCGCGGGCACCGTGAGCGGCTGGGACGATGCGCTCAGCTTATCGCAGTCGCTCACAGGTCGGGCGCTGCCGCTGCGCCGTCTGCTTGCCGATGCCATTGGCTATGCCGAAAACGGAATGCCGGTTACGGCGTCTCAGGCCAACGCCACCGCCGATAAACTGGCGGAACTGCGCGATCTGCCGGGTTTTGCGGAAACCTGGCTGGTGGAAGGCGTGGCCCCGCTGGCCGGAAGCCGCTTTCGGCAGCCCGCGCTTGCCTCCACCCTGAAGCGGCTGGCCGACGAGGGACTGGACAGTTTTTACCGCGGTCCGCTGGCGGAATGCCTGGCAAACGGCATGGCGCAGTGCGGCCTGCCCATCACCCTTGCGGATTTACAACAGCATCGCGCCCGTCGCACAACGCCGCTCAGGTTGCAACATACCCACGGCGAGGTGTGGAATCTGGCACCGCCCACTCAGGGACTGGTCTCGCTGGCCATCCTCGGCATAACCGACCGTCCTGATATGGCCGATGCCGATGATGCGACCACCGTACACCGTATCGTCGAAGCCACTAAGCTGGCCTTTGGCCTGCGCGATGCCCATATCACCGATCCGCGTCATCTGAATACCGATATTCAACGCCTGCTGGAACCCGACGCGCTGAGCGCGCTGTCCCGGCACATTGACGATCGCCAGGCCGCGCCGTGGGGCACCGGGAAAGGACCGGGCGATACGGTCTGGATGGGCGTCGTGGATGAAAGCGGGCTGGCAGTTTCTTTTATTCAGAGCATTTATCACGAATTCGGCAGCGGCGTGGTCCTCCCGGATACCGGCATCGTCTGGCAAAACCGCGGCGCATCGTTCAGCCTCGACCCTGCGCATCTGCTGGCGCTGTCGCCAGGAAAACAGCCGTTCCACACGCTCAACCCTGCTGCGGCGCGCCTGAGCGACGGACGGGTGATGGTTTACGGTTCGATGGGCGGCGACGGTCAGCCACAAACTCAGGCGGCCCTTTTTACCCGCTACGTGATACAGGGCGCACCGTTGCAGGAAAGCATTAGCCGTCCGCGCTGGCTGCTGGGGCGAACCTGGGGGCAAAGCTCGGACTCGCTAAAACTGGAAGGCCGTTTTTCGCCGCAGACGGTCGCCCGCCTGCGGGAAGCGGGTCATGAGATAGATATCCTGACGGATTTCAGCGAAGCCATGGGCCATGCTGGCGCGATAGTCCTTCATCCCAACGGCCTGATTGAAGGGGCCTTCGATCCCCGCAGCAACGGCTCCGCCGCCGGTTTTTGAGGAGAAAAACATGAATAACTTACCCTGTGAATGGGACGCGTACCTGACGCAGATGACGCAGATCCTGAATGTGGAACTGGATGATGCGCGCCGCGCGGAGCTACGGTTGCAGTTCAGCCGGATTGCCGCCATGGCCGAACCGCTGATGGCTTTTCCTCTTGATGACCGTCTGGAGATTGCAGGAGTCTATAAAGCATGAAGCTGCATGAAATGCGTATTAGCGATATCCGTCAGGCGCTGATAACGGGCGATCTCAGCGCCCGCGAGATTGCCCATCAGACACTGGCGTCCATCGCGCGCGTTAATCCGCAGATCAACGCGTGGACCGCCGTCACCGAATCACGCCTGCTGGCGGAGGCGGACGCTATTGATACTCTGCGCCGGGCCAGGCAGCCGCTACCGCCGCTGGCCGGCATTCCTTACGCCGTGAAAAACCTGTTTGACGTTGCCGGACATACGACGCTTGCGGGCGCAGAACTGTTTAGCGATCGCCCGGCGGCAGCCGTCGATAGCTGGGCGGTGCGCCAGTTGCACAGCGCAGGCGGGATGCTGACGGGCATGGTGAACATGGACGCCTATGCCTACGGCTTTACCACTGAAAACAGCCATTACGGCGCGACGCGTAATCCGCACGATTTAACGCGCATTGCGGGCGGATCGTCGGGTGGTTCCGCCGCCGCCGTCGCTGCCGGGCTGGTGCACTTTGCGCTCGGTACCGACACCAACGGCTCCATACGCGTTCCGGCCTCGCTGTGCGGGATCTTCGGTCTAAAGCCGACCTTTGGTCGCCTCTCCCGCGCCGGAAGCCATCCGTTTGTGCCAAGCCTCGATCATATCGGCCCCTTCGCCCGCCGGGTTGAGGATCTTGCGGCAGTGTATGACGCACTGCAAGGGCGCGATCCCCGCGACGCCTTTCAGGCCGACGTGCCTCACGCCCCCGTCTCTACCATGCTGGCAAACGGGCTGGAAGGGTTGCGCTGCGCGGTGCTGGGCGGCTATTTCAGCGCCTGGTGCGATAACGATGCCAGGGAAGCCGTCACCCGCGCCGCTCGCGCGCTGAACGCCACCGATGAGCTGGTATTTTCGCAGGCGGAACTTTCCCGTTCGGCGGCATTTATTATCAGCGCCTCCGAGGGCGGCAATCAGTACCTTCCCGCGCTGCGCCGGGAACCGCATCGCGTCGAGCCGCACTCCCGCGAGCGCCTGCTGGCGGGAGCAATGATCCCGTCTGCCTGGTATATTCAGGCGCAGCGTTTTCGCCGCCATGCGCGGGAGGCGTTTAAGACGCTGTTCGCCAACGCGGATGTGCTGATCGCGCCCGCCACACCGTGTTGCGCCACGCGGATTGGCGAGCAAACGATGGAGATTAACGGCCAGAGGCTTCCGGTGCGCGCCAGCATGGGGATGCTGACGCAGCCAATCTCGTTCCTGGGCCTGCCGGTCGCCTCGGTGCCGCTGCGCACGTCAGGCGGATTACCGATTGGCCTGCAACTGATTGCCGCGCCGTTTAATGAACAAGCCTGCCTGCGCGCCGCCCGCGTGCTGGAAGCAAGCGGCATTACCGATGCCCGTCCTGCACAGGAGAGAGTATGATGATTCGGGATGACATTAATCGTCCACAGGTTGTCGCTGAGGTCACGGCGGCGTTTTATCGCTATGAAGACGCGCTGGTGAATAACCACATCAAGGTGCTCGACGAACTCTTCTGGCATGACGCCCGCACGGTGCGCCTGGGTGCCGGGGAAAATCTCTACGGCATTGACGACATACGCGAATTTCGCGCGGCGCGCCCCGCCGCCGGGTTGCAACGCACGTTACGCCATACGCGGATCACCACCTTTGGCGAAGACTATGCGGTATGCAGCACCGAATTTACCCGTGAAGGCAGCGATGCTATTGGCCGCCAGCAGCAAACCTGGGTGCGCTTTCCTGACGGCTGGCGTATCGTGGCAGCGCAGGTCAGCCTGATGCGTTGATCCGATCGGCCCGGCGCAGCGTCCGGGCACGATCTTCATTTTTGAAAGGGGTGAACCTGACGCCAGTGATCGGCAATCTGCTGGCGGGTGCAAACCCAGACGCGATCGTGCTGCTGAATATAATCAAGGAAACGCTGGAGCGCGCGAAAACGGCCAGGGCGTCCTAGCAGGCGGCAGTGCATCCCGATGGACATCATTTTGGGCGCGTTTTCGCCCTCCTCATAAAGCACATCAAAACTGTCCTTCAGATAAGTATAAAACTGCTCGGCAGTGTTGAAGCCCTGCGCGGTGGCGAAGCGCATATCGTTGGCGTCGAGGGTATAAGGGACGATCAAATGGGGCTTGCGTGAGCCGTTGCCACACTCAACTTCGGTCCAGAACGGCAGATCGTCGCCATAGTAGTCGCTATCGTAATCAAACCCGCCGTGCTCGACCACCAGTTGCCGGGTATTCGGGCTGTCGCGCCCGGTATACCAGCCGGTAGGCGCTTTGCCGAAGAGATCGGTTAATACCTGCACCGCTTTTTGCAGATGCTCGCGCTCCGTCTCAATATCGTGATTTTGATAATGGATCCAGCGCCAGCCGTGGCTTACCACGTCATAGTTCGCGCTTTTAATCGCCCCGACGATGTCAGGATGTCGCGCCAGCGCCATCGCCACGCCAAATACGGTCAGCGGCAGGCCGCGCGTGCTGAACGCATCATGGATGCGCCAGAACCCGGCGCGGCTACCGTATTCATATAGCGAATCCATTGACATGTGCCGGTCGGGATAGCTGGCGGCACCGATGATATCGGAGAGAAATTGCTCAGAGCCAGCGTCGCCATGCAGGATGTGATTTTCCGATCCCTCTTCATAGTTCAGCACAAACTGTACGGCAATCCGCGCCTGGCCGGGCCATTGTGCATGCGGCGGTTTTCCGGCATAGCCTCGCAGGTCGCGCGGATAGTGCGGTTCGAAATCGATCATTGCCCTCTCCCTTCTCATTAAAATGAATTGAACATCTGAAACTTACCGCTGACGGCTTTGGCTTCCGGAAAGGCTAAATCGCCGTGTTTGCTGGTGGACAATCCCAGCGCCACCAGCGATTCGACCATCTTCACCGCCGCGCTGACGCCGTCAATCACCGGAACCTGCAGTTCGCGGGTCAGCGCCTGCGCCAGATCGGCCATGCCGCCGCAGCCCAGCACTATCGCGCCGCAGCCGTCCTCCCGGAGCGCCTGAAGGCAGCGCGCGCGCACTTTCTCCTGCGCCAGACCGCTGCCATCCTCCAGCGCGAGCACCGGCAAATCGATGGCGTGCAGTCCGGCGCAGCGATCGTGGAAGCCATACTGGTGCAAAAGATGGCGGGCGATAATCAGCGTGCGCGGCAATGTGGTCACCACGGAAAAGCGGGTTGCCACCAGCGTGGCCATATGCATGGCGGCTTCGGCAATACCGATGACCGGCCCCTGCGCCAGCTCGCGCGCCGCCAGCAGTCCCGGATCGCCGAAGCAGGCGATGACATGGCCGTCCACTCCCTGCTGACGCCCGGCATGTATTTGTTCCAGCACGCCAATGGTCGCTATCGCCTCGTCAAAATGGCCTTCAATGGACGGCACGCCGTCGTCAGGACAGACTGCGAGGATTTCGGTACCCGGCGCGGCTGCCGACCGCGCGGCCGCGCCGATGGTTTCGGTCATGGCGAGACTGGTATTGGGGTTAATCACTTGTATACGAAGGGCTGACATTATGACTCCTTGCGATCGCCGAACAGGCGGGCAAAATCCGGCAGACAAACGCCAGCGCGCTCAAAGCGCAGGCTGGCGACAATATGTTCAAAATGGTGTGTCAGTGCCGCGCTTAACGGTTGTAGCGCTTTTTGACGAAGCAACTCCACCAGATGTTCATGATCGTGGCAGCGGCACCCCTGTCGCCACGGCGCGCCCCACGCGGCGATGACCAGCGATGAACGCTGGCTCAGGCTGGTCACCATCTCTGTCAGGACCTGATTTCCGGAGATGGCCTGGAGTTGAATATGAAACTCGGCGGAAGCGCGTATGGCGGCGGGGCCGTCATAGATTTCATGTGCCTGCTGCTCCTGGCCGATAATGGCACTCAGCGCCGCCAGATGCGGCGGCTGGCAGTGAGCCAGTACGTCGGGAAGGTTGGCGACTTCCAGTAAGGTGCGGGTGCGGAAGATCTCCCTGGCCTCTTCAACGGAAGGGCTGGCGACGTGTGCACCACGTTTGGGCGTCAGGGTGACCATTTGCACAGTGGCGAGTCGTTGCAGCACTTTGCGGATCCCTGTGCGGCTCACGCCGAACACGTCGGCCAGCGCCTCTTCCGGCAATTTACTGCCCGGTAGCAGTTGATGTTCAACAATGGCTGTCATCAGCGACTGGTAAATGGATTCATCCTTGTCCTGCAACGCTGGCGCAGCCTGCAGGCTTTTTTCATCGTTCATTAACCACTCCACCTTTTACTTTTTGATATCGAATCGTATACATAAAAATAAAATATTGCATACAAAAATGATTATTATGGCCCGGATCCTGCAACGTCCTCAGCACTCCCCTTCTCACGGGTTTACATTGACAGGAGCAGGTTTCATGCCAAACAGACAAAATGCGCATCAGATAAAAACCACGGGTTCCGGTGCAGGCTACAGCCCACGGCTTTGCAATGACGATCTGGCCCCCACGCGCCATCAGAACTGGAGCTGGTACAACATTTTCTCTTTCTGGATGTCGGACGTGCACAGCATGGGCGGCTACGTGGTGGCGGCCAGCTTTTTTACGCTCGGTCTGGCAAGCTGGCAGGTCTTACTCTGCCTGCTGGTGGGAATTTGTATTGTGCAGCTGTGTGCGAACCTGGTGGCAAAGCCCAGCCAGATGGCCGGCGTGCCTTACGCGGTTATCTGCCGTCAGGCGTTCGGCGTCTTCGGTGCCAATATCCCGGCGGTGATCCGCGGACTGATCGCCTTTGCATGGTACGGCATTCAAACCTATCTTGCGGCGAATGCGCTGATGCTGGTGATCCTGAAATTCTGGCCTTCGCTGACGCCGCTGACCCAGAGCGCGTTCCTCGGCCTGTCGCATCTCGGCTGGCTGTGTTTTGCCACCATGTGGCTGTTGCAGGCGATGGTGTTCTGGCATGGGATGAGCGCCATCAAACGCTTTATTGATATTGCCGGACCGGCGGTTTATGTCGTTATGCTGGCGCTGGCAGGATGGATTGTATACAAGACAGGTTTTGACGGTATCTCCTTTACCCTTGCCAGCAAATCGCTAAGCGCAGGCGAACAGACCTGGCAGATGATCACCGCTACCGCGCTGGTGGTGTCGTACTTCTCCGGGCCGCTACTGAACTTCGGCGACTTTTCACGCTACGGCAAGAGTATGGGAGAAATTCGTCGCGGCAACCGCTGGGGTTTACCGTTTAACTTCCTGCTGTTCTCGGTGGTGACCGTGGTCATTGTTTCCGGTACCCAGTCGCTGTTTGGCCGGATGATCACTGACCCTATCGAAACCGTCAGCCGCGTGGGTAACGATCTGGCAGTGGCGATTGGCCTGCTGACGATGATTACCGCCACCATCGGCATCAATATCGTGGCGAACTTTGTATCCCCGGCGTTTGATTTTTCAAACTGCTCGCCGCAGAAAATCAGTTTCCGCACCGGGGGCATGATCGCCGCCGTTGGCTCGATTCTGCTGACGCCGTGGAATCTGTTCAACTCGCCGGAACTTATCCACTACACCCTCGACGTGCTGGGCGCGTTTATCGGCCCGCTGTTCGGCATTCTGGTTGCCGATTTTTATCTGATTAAACGCGGGAAAGTGTTCGTTGACGATCTGTTTGACGATACGCCGAACGGCAAGTACTGGTATCGCAACGGCTTTAACCCGAAAGCCATCGCCGCACTGGTGCCGTCCGTTGCGGTAGGTCTGATTATCAGCTTTATCCCATCACTGCATGAAGTCGCCAATTTTAGCTGGTTTATCGGTGTGCTGCTGGGAGCGGGAACCTATCGCTGGCTGGCGCGTGAAGACCGTACTGTCGCCGCATCGGCAGGTTTTAACGCCAGCGTCGCCGCGCAAAAAGAGTAACCCTTCCCCTTTTGCCGCGGCGTACCGTCGCGGCTATCTCAATGCTGGCATCCATTTTGCTTTTAAATTTTACCCGGCATGACACCCACTAAGGCAGAAACCATGATTGACTATCATGCCGCGATTCGCGGTACGTTTTTTGATATCGCCCACCCCGCTGACACTGCCGATGATATCGCCCATTACGCGCGGCATGTCGATGACGGGCTGTTGTTCATTCGGGACGGCCATATTCAGGCGCTGATGCCCTGGCAGGAGGGCGAGCAGTATTTGCACCCGCAAACGGGCTATACCGATCTGCGCGGTAAACTGCTGCTTCCCGGTTTTGTCGATGCGCACGTTCACTATCCGCAAACGGAGATGATTGGTGCCTTTGGCGAACAGCTTCTGGAATGGCTGACGACCTATACCTTTCCGGTGGAGAGCCAGTTTGCCGACGAAGCCTACGCGGCAGAGATAGCCCGCTTCTTCGTGGAGCAGATTTTAAGCCACGGCACCACCACCGCGCTGGTGTTTTGTACGCTGCATCCTGAATCGGTCAATGCCCTGTTTAGCGAAGCGCTGCGACTGAATATGCGCCTTATCGCCGGAAAAGTAATGATGGACCGACACGCGCCTGACTACCTGAGCGAGACGGCCGAAGAGAGCTACCGGCAGACGCGGGAACTCATTCAGCGCTGGCAGCATCAGGGACGGCTTGGCTACGCCATCACCCCGCGCTTTGCGCCCACCTCCACCCCCGTGTTACTGGAGGCGGTGCGTCAACTCAGGGAGGAATTTCCGCAAACCTGGCTACAAACGCACCTGAGCGAAAATCCGAATGAAGTGGCGTGGGTGAAAGATCTCTGGCCGGAACACGAGCGTTATCTGGATGTTTATCATCATTATCAGTTAACCGGCGAGCGCAGCGTCTTTGCCCACGGCATTCATCTCGACGATCGGGAGTGGCAGTGCCTGCACGACACCGGGTCCGCCGTCGCCTTCTGTCCGACGTCGAATCTCTTCCTCGGCAGCGGGCTGTTTCGCTTACCGGCAAGCTGGCAGCACAAGGTGCGGATAGGGATGGGCAGCGACGTGGGCGCGGGCACCACCTTCAGTATGCTGCGCACGCTGGGCGAGGCCTATAAAGTATGTCAGTTGCAAAGCTACCGGCTACGCGCCAGCGAAGCGTTCTATCACGCCACGCTGGGCGGCGCTCGCGCGCTGCGTCTTGACGATCGGATTGGCAATTTTGCGCCGGGCAAAGAGGCCGATTTTGTGGTCATTGATCCGGCGGTCACGCCGTTGCAGCGCCTGCGAATCGGGCGCTGTAAGGATATTTATGAACGGCTTTTTGTCCTCATGACCCTGGGTGATGAACGAAATATCCATGAAACCTGGGTTAACGGCCAGCGCGTATGGCAGGCGTCAGCTTCCGCGATAGGTTGACCAGCCGCCGGGCGCGATTAAAAACGGCAGATGAAAATGTTCGTCTGCCGCATCACCGATTGCAAAGTCGATTTGCGCCCGGCAAAAGAGGGTTTCGCGCCCGTGGTTAGCAAACCACTCGCCAATGTCCGCCACCAGCCGGTAGCTGCCCGGCGGCAGATCCGCGCCGAGTTCGCTGATGCGCCCGTTGGCATTAGTCGTGCCAGCGGCAACGATCCGATCGTCGCGTTCCAGGCGAACCGTTACCCCTCCGGCGGGTTTGCCGGTGGAAATATCCAGAATATGGGTGCTAAGACTGCTCATTGGCCAATCACTCCTTCCAGTCGTAATAATGTAATCTCGCGAAGCTGTTCAAGGGTAACCCGAAGCTCTTCATCATCGCTATGGGCCAGACGCTGCGCCAGGGCCTCAAGGATCTCCTCGCCGCTGCGTCCTTTGGCGCGGATCAAAAACACCCGGCCAAAGCGCGCCTCGTAGCGGGCATTGCCCTCTTTCAGCGCCTGCGTTAGCCGGATATCGCGGTCATCCACCGCGGACTGTTCCTGACGCGAGAATGCCGCGTGCGTCTGCGGACCTGCGGGTTTTTCACCAATCCGCGGATGCGCACCGAGGGCCGTCTCCAGCTCAGCCGCCCCCCAGCCCAGCGTCTGTTGATAAGCCTCTTTTCGCAGCCCGGCCAGGCTGGCATAGGGCCGCGCTGCCACCAGCGCCGCCGACCAGGACGGGATCGCCACGCAGGGCTGCAACATGGCGAGCGCTTCACTCGCCGATAACTGGTTAAAGTGATTCAGCGCGATCATCATTGCTCCTTGCCGCCGCTGTCGCCGCGCTTTTTTCTTCAGGAATGACCAGGTTCAGAACAATAGCCACGACGCCGCCGCAGGTGGCCGCCGAGCCAAACAGGTTGCCGATAATCGGCGGGAAATGGGTGAGAAATGCCGGAACGGCTTCCACGCCCATCCCGAAGCCAAACGCCAGGCCGACAATCAGCATATCGCGGCGGGTTAACGGTTTCTGCGTAATGATACGAATGCCCGCAGCGACAACACAGCCGAACATCACCATTGTCGCCCCACCCAGCACCGGGGTTGGGATCTGACGTAGCACCTCGCCAAACGGCGGGAACAGCCCCAGCAGGATCAGGATCGCGCCGATATAGCGGCCGACAAACCGGCTGGCGACGCCGGTCATCTGGATCACGCCGTTATTTTGCGCAAAGGTGGTATTAGGAAAGGCGCACAGCATGGCGGCAACCAGGCAGCTAATCCCGTCGGCCAGAATACCGCCCTTCAACCGCGAGCGAAACGCGCTATCGTCGATGGACTGCCGGGAGATCAGGCAATTCGCCGTAAGATCGCCTACCGCCTCCAGAATGCAGACCAGCGAGACCAGGGCGATGGGCAAAAAGATGGCGCTGTTAAACTGGAAACCAAACGGAAACAGCGCGGGCAGGCGGAACCAGACGTCGCCTGCGCCGCTGAAATGAAACCTGCCGGTAAACGCGGCGGCAAGGCAGCCGACAGCAATCCCCACCACGACGGAAGAGAGGCGCAGCCAGCGGTTATGGGCGCAGCTCAGCAGGACAATCACGCCCAGCGTACCCGCGCCCAGCGCGATATTGCTCATGCTGGCGAAATCCTTCGCCTGCTCGCCGCCGCACCAGTTGATCACGCTTACTTTAATCAGGCTGATGCCGATCAGCGCAATCACGCTACCGGTAATGATTGGGGTAAAGATTTTCTTCAGCGGCTCAATGAAGCGGCTGACAATAATGGGCACCAGCGCCGCCACCGCGTTCACGCCAAACAGCATCGCCATAATGTCCTGCGGCGTGCCGCCCTGCCCCTTCACCCACATGCCGCCGGCGATAGCCACCCCGAGGAAGGCGAAGCTGGTGCCCTGCATACAGATCATCCCGGCCCCGATGCCCCACACGCGGTTAGCCTGTAAAAAAGTCCCTATACCCGACGCCAGCAGCGACATGCTAATCAGGTACGGCATCCACTCTCCCAGCCCCAGCGCGGCACCAATGATTAGCGGCGGGGTAATAATTCCCACCAGCCCGGCCAGCACATGCTGCAGTGCGCTAAAGAACGCTGGCAACGGCGGGATCTTCTGCTCCAGGCCGTACAATAACGTGTCGTTCTTTTCTTCTGACATGGTGATTCCATCCCGTTATGAACAAGTGTGCCTTGTGTTATGCACAAAGCAGGCCAGAGTCCGCTGTGATCCTTGATTATGCATCACCGCCTTTGAAACATTAGATTCCTGTTAGCAAATAAAGAAACTTTTGATTCATAAAAAGGCAATCCACAGGTTCTGTCGCACCAGTACAGTGCACATTAGCGCTATTGTGTGCATTTCAGCCCCGCTATCAGGGCAGCGATCATTCTGGTACGCAAATTGCTCCTGACTCTTACCGGGTTTATTTAAGGAGAACGGAATGAAAGCATTGGTCATCGGCGCGGGTATTGGCGGTCTGAGCGCGGCCGTCGCGCTAAAAAACGCGGGCATCGCCTGCGAGGTCTTTGAAGCGGTCAAAGAGATTAAGCCGGTCGGCGCCGCTATCTCCATTTGGCCCAACGGCGTGAAATGTATGAATCATCTCGGTATGGGCGAGATTATGGAAACCTACGGCGGTCCAATGCGCTTTATGGCCTATCAGGATTATCAGCGGGGTGACACCCTGACTCGCTTTAGCCTCGCGCCGTTGGTTGAACGCACCGGCGGTCGCCCCTGCCCCGTCTCCCGCGCGGAATTGCAGCGTGAGATGCTGGAATTCTGGGGGGGCGAAAAGGTGCAGTTCGGCAAACGTGTTACCCGGGCGCAGGAAGACGCCGATGGCGTGACCGTGTGGTTTACCGACGGTACAACGGCACAGGGCGATTTCCTGATTGCCGCCGACGGCAGCCACTCGGCATTGCGTCCCTTTGTGCTGGGTTACACGCCGGAGCGTCGCTACGCGGGATATGTAAACTGGAATGGGCTGGTGGAGATCGATGAAAGCATTGCACCTGCCGATCAGTGGACGACCTTCGTCGGCGAAGGCAAGCGGGTCTCCCTGATGCCCGTTTCCGACGGGCGCTTTTACTTTTTCTTCGACGTTCCTCTTCCGGCGGGCCTTGCCGAAGACCGTGACACGCTGCGCGCGGATCTTACCCGCTACTTCAGCGGCTGGGCGCCGCAGGTGCAAAAACTGATCGCCGCGCTAAATCCTCAAACCACCAATCGGATTGAGATCCACGATATTGAGCCTTTTGACCGGCTGGTACGCGGTAAAGTGGCGCTGCTGGGCGATGCCGGGCACAGCACCACCCCGGACATTGGTCAGGGCGGCTGCGCGGCGATGGAAGATGCCGTGGTGCTGGGCGATATTTTCCGCGGCACCCAAGATATCACCGCCGCCCTGCGCCAGTATGAAGCGCTGCGCTGCGATCGGGTACGCGACCTAGTGCTTAAGGCGCGTAAGCGCTGCGACATAACGCATGGCAAGGATATGACGCTGACGCAGGCCTGGTATCAGGAACTGAAAGAAGAGACCGGCGAGCGGATCATCAATGGCCTGTGCGATACCATTCAGGGCGGGCCGTTAGGATGACGCTCCCCCGACGATTTGCATCTCCTCAATGACGGTCGTCAGTTTCTGAATCGCCATTTGCGCCGGGCGGGAGAGCTGGCGCGATGGCGCGGTACACAATGCCAGCGTCAAAGGCCGCAGCAGTTTGTTACGCAGCGGCACAAAGACCAGTTGACCGCCTTTTACCTCATCCAGAACATCCAGCAGGCTGAGCACCGTCACGCCGCTCCCCCTGAGCACCAGCGATTTAATCAGCCTGATATCGTTACAACGGATGCTATTCGCCGGGTAAAAGTCGTAATGCCGGTAGAGCATTTCCACGCGATCGTGGACGATCAGCGGCGCGCCGGGAACAATATGCCGTTCCTGACTTAGCGCGCCCAGAGAGAGCGCGGTAGAGCGGGCCAGCGGATGTTCCGGGCGCATGACCACGCCCATCTCCAGCTCGGCAAACGCCAGGACGCTAAGCCCCGCCTGCCCTTCGGGGTCAAGGATCAGGCCGAAATCAAGATCGGCCTGACGCACCTTCTGGCTGACCGTATAGCTGTCGGCCACCTGTAGCGCCAGTTCAAGCCAGTCCCAGTCGGCAATGATGTCAGCCAGCGCCCCGGCAAAACTGCCTTCCGCCAGCGCCTGCACCATTCCGACGCTGACCGTTCCGCGTTTTAATCCCTGTAGCTCATCAAATTTTTGCCGGGTGAGCTGAAACTCTTTTTGCCAGCGCAGCAGATTGTCATACAGCAACTCTCCCGCCGTGGTCATACGTAGCCCTTCCGGCAGCCGTTCGAACAGCGGCGTACCGAACGTCTCCTCGGCCTGCAGGATCTGGCGATTAATCGCCGAGGGAGAAATATGCAATTTTTCCGCAGCCCGGCGCAGGCTGCCGCTGCGGGCCACCGCGGAAAAATAGAGGGCGAAACGGGAAAAGGGACTCATATGCCACCTGTACGCTTTTTTGCAACGGCTTAGTGAATTAATGGCGATGGATGTGAACACCTTAATATGGCAACAATAAAGTCACAACAATTAAACAAATACTTTTCCGTGAGCAGGAATGACACCCATGAAAACACAACATCCCACGCCGCCCGCCCATTGCACCTTCGAGCCGGAAGACTGGTTGCGCCTGGCAAAATGCTGGCATCCGGTGGCCCGCGCCTGCGATATTGGCGCGGCGCCGGTGAAGGCTACGCTGCTGGACGAACAGTTGGTGATCTACCGGATAAAAAATCAGGTCGTGGTCGCCCGCGATGTCTGCCCGCATCGCGGCGTACCGCTGACCCTTGGATTTCACGATGACGAAGGAATTATCTGCCCGTATCACGGACTGCGTTTTGGCGAGGATGGCCGCTGCAACCGCATTCCCTCCAGCCCGGATCAGCCGGTTCCGGCGAAGCTCAACCTGACCAGCTATGCAGCTGAGGAGCGTTACGGTCTCATCTGGGCCTGTCTGGCCTTCGATCCGCAGAACCCGGTGCCGCTGCCCACCATGCCGCACTGGCACGACGACGGTTTTCAGCAGATCAACTGCCCGGCCTTTGAGGTAAATGGTTTTGCCGGTCGCCAGGTGGAAGGGTTTCTGGATGTCGCTCATTTTGCCTGGATCCACACCGACACCTTCGCCGACCCGGATAATCAGGTTGTACCGGCGTATCATCCGCAGGAAACGGCGACGGGTTTTATTGCGGATTACTGGAGTTCGGTAGGTAATTACCCCGCCAGTTCAGACTTTCGTGCGCCGGAAGGATTTCAGTGGCTACGCCATTTTGAAATGCATCTGCCCTTCACCGCCACGCTGACTATCCATTTTCCCGGCGAGGCCCGCCTGGTGATTATGAATGCCGCCTCGCCGGTATCGTCGCGCATTACCCGCATGTTTGCGCCCATCGCGCGTAATTTCGATCTCCATGTACCGGTTGAGGACGTCCATGCGTTCAATTTACGCGTGTTTGAAGAAGATCGCCTGATGGTGGAGACGCAGCGCCCGGAAAAACTGCCGCTGGATCTCACGCTGGAGGCACATATTCCTGCCGACAGGAGTTCGATCGCCTACCGCCGCGGATTGAAAAAGATGGGTTTTGGCGAATTTTTCCTCGTTTGACGGAGAAGAGAGATGAATGATGTGCTGAAGGTAATTGTTGATGGACTCTGGCGGCAGGGCGATAAAAGCCTTGCCGTCAGGCTGGTGGCGGAAAACGGCGAACCGCTGCCCGCCTGGCAGCCGGGCGCGCATATTGACGTCCACCTGCCCTGCGGCATTATTCGTCAATATTCGCTAACCGGCACCAGCGCCTCCCGGGAGAGTTATCTTATCTGTGTGGCGAAAGAAAGCGCATCACGCGGCGGATCGCAGTATGTCCATGAAACCCTGCGCCCTGGTCAGACGTTGCTGATCTCCCCGCCGCGTAACCTGTTTCCACTGCATGATGCTGACCACGTCCTGCTGCTGGCGGCTGGCGTCGGCCTTACCCCGCTGTATGCCATGGCGCTTCACCTGGAGGCTGTCGGCACGTCGTTTACGCTGCACTATTATGTCAAAAGCCGCGCCAGCGCCGCTTTCCTGCGTGAACTCTCCCGGCCGCTAAAAAATGGCGTTTGCCTGATCCACTGTTCTGATGAGGGCGAAAGCGCGCGCCATGGTCTTAATAATGTGATTTCCGCCCCCGGCGGCCAGGAGCGGTTGTACGCCTGCGGGCCTGCGGGGTTTATGACCGCCGCCACAGAGATCGCGACAGCCAAAGGATGGCCGCAAGCCTGGCTCCACAGCGAAGCGTTCCAGCCTGTGCTTTCGCCGGCGATTGAAGACAATACGCAGACCTTTACCGTCACCCTGGCCTCCAGCGGAGAAAAATGGCCGGTGCCCGGCGATAAAACGATCGCCCAGGTGTTAATCGAAAATGGCGTAGACGTACCGTTGTCCTGTGAAATGGGGATCTGCGGTGCCTGCCTTACCCCGGTTATTGATGGCGTCGTTGACCATCGGGATACGGTGCAATCGGAAGCAGAAAAAAGCGCCGCCAGGCAGTACATCGCATTATGCTGTTCACGTAGTCGTTCAGAGAATTTGTTGATCGATTTATAAAAAAGTACGCCTCTGTAAAACAGGCAGTTATGGCGGGGGCTTAATAAAAAGCGAGCTGGCCGTTAATGGCGATTGAATGATTCTATTTTCGAACTGCCATGGTTTGTTGTCATGAACCGCGGATTAAAGCGTATCGCCATAATAAATTTGATAACCAAGGTTAACGCTTTGCGGCGTATCTTTGCCGCTAAGCCGCTGCATTAATAACTCTGCTGCGACTTTGCCAATGTCGTAGCGCGGCGTAACCACGCTGGCGATCTTCTCAAGCCTGGCGCGGCCGATTTCCAGGCCATGAAAGCCTGCTATGGCGATATCGCCGGGGACGTGGCGTTGCTGCGACAGGCATTCAAGCAGAACGCCAACGGCCAGATCGTCATTGGTACAGAAGATGGCATCGGTCTCCGGCCTTTCACGCATAACCTGCTGAAACATCTGACGGCCAAGCGTAATGGAGGAAATACTTTTGGGCGCGAAATGGACAGGATGCAGACCATGCGCCGCCAGCGCCGTTTCGGTGCCGCGAAAACGGCTAATATCACGGGGATCGTCCATAGATCCAAAATAGGCGATGGCGCGTTTTCCGCTTTCGATAAACGCCTGCGTCATTTCAAACGCGGCTTTTTCGTTATCAAAACCTATTTGTATATCAATGGGGTTTTCGGTGAGATCCATCAGTTCGGCGACGGGAATACCGCTGGCGCGGACGTACTGCACCATCCGTGCGGTATGCTGCCTGCCAGTCAGAATAAGCCCGTCAATATTGTAAGAGAGCAGAGTAAGCACTTCTCGCTCCTCACGCTCTGGATCGTATTCATAATTGGCAATCAGCGTCTGGTATTGACGCACAGACGTCACAGACTCAATTCCCGCTAATACATCGGCGAAAATTAAATTACGAAAAGAGGGAATAAGTACGCCGAAGGTTTTGCTGCGGGCATTAAGTAAAATTTCCGGGGCGCGGTTCGGAATGTAATTATTCTCCTCCATAATTTTCGAAATAATTGCCCGGCTGCGTTGCGATACCTGATTCGGGTCGCGCAAATAACGGCTCACTGTCATCTTGTTCAGTCCAGCCAGATCCGCAATATCCTGCAATGTCATCCGATTGTTTTTCATATGATTCTCTGCGATATACGTCAAACTGTTATCGCAGAGAACCTTAACATAGTCCATGCGGGCGCGCATCACCGATATCCGTTCAGCCAGCGACGTTGCCCGTTGTCAGCGGGGTGGCAGAGGTTTTATTGCCGGCGCGCACGTTGTACATCAGCACAACCGAAGCCAGCAGAGAAATGGCCATAAAAGAGTAAGAGACGCCCGGCCCTCCCGTTAATCCGTTAAGGTAGCCCACAAGCCATGCGCCCAGAAACGCGCCCAGCGCGCCGAAGCTATTGATAAGACCTATCGAAACGCCGGAAACATTACGCGGCAGCAGTTCCGGAATTAAGGCGAAGAAAGGTCCATAAGGCGCATACATGCAGGCTGCGGCAATGACCAGTAAGGCATATGAGAGCCAGAAGGCGTGGTTGCCGAGCATCCAGGAGCCAAAGAACGCCACGGCAGCGATTAACAACAGCGGCCAGACAAAAAGCTTACGGTTCTGGAATTTATCCGATAGCCAGGAGACGGTGAGCATCAGACAAATCGCCGCCAGATAAGGCGCAGCGGCCAGCCAGCCGACGGAAACGATATCCATTTGCGCGGCGTTTTTAAGAATGGACGGCATCCACATCATGAAGCCGTATACGCCAATGCTCCACAAGGCATGTACCGCGCACAGCATAATGACATTGCGCGAACGTAAGGCCTCGCCATAATTACGCACGGGTTTGATATCACTCTGCTCGCTATCCATCGCCTGTTGCAGGGTCTGTTTTTCCTGCGCGCTCAGCCATGTCGCTTCCGAAGGTTTGTCACGTACCAGTACCCACCAGCAGACCGCCCAGATGACCGCTGGTAAGCCCTCAATCATAAACATTTCGCGCCAGCCCCACGCCTGGATAAGATAGCCGGAGACAATAGACATCCACAATACTGTTACCGGATTTCCCAGAATAAGAAAGGTATTGGCCCGCGAGCGTTCGCTTTTGGTAAACCAGTTACTGATATAAATCAGCATGGCAGGCATGACTGCCGCTTCCACGATACCCAGCGTAAAACGAAGGACCATCAGGGTCGGAATATTACTGACAAAACCGGTGGCGGCGGCACAAAATCCCCATAATATCAGGCTACAGAAAATCATTTTTCTTACGCTGCGCTTTACGGCGTAAATAGCGCCCGGCACCTGAAAGAAAAAATACCCTAAAAAGAACAGTGCGCCAATTAACGAGGCGGTGCCTTTGGTAATACCAAGATCGTGCTCAATACCTGCGGCTGCCGCAAAACCATAGTTTGCGCGATCGAGATACGCCAGGCTGTAAGTAATAAAAATAACAGGCATCAAATACCACCAGCGACGAACTGGTAATTTTTGTATGTTCATAAGTAATCCTCAGATGATTAATAAATATTTATTTCGCTGTCACTACAGGAGCGCAAAAAAGGTAAAGCGCTCCCGACTCAGGCGATAATAATTCCTGAGAATTTCAGCGGTAAAAATTAATTTGCAATCAAAACAGGTTATTTATTTTTATACTGCCGCCAGCATTCCTCCATCGACAAAAAGAACGTGTCCATTGACAAAATCGGAAGCTGGTGCAGACAGATAAACCGCAGCGCCAATAAGTTCCTCCGGTCTTCCCCAGCGGGCAGCAGGCGTTCTTTGATACAGCCAGGCAGAGAAATTTTCATCATTGACCAGTGCAGAGGTCATTTCCGTCGCAAAATAGCCAGGCGCGATCCCATTCACCTGTATGTTATATTCTGCCAGTTCCACACACATTCCACGCGTCAGCATTTTTACTGCGCCCTTTGAGGCGGCGTAAGGCGTTATGGTTTTTCTGCCCAGTTCACTTTGCATGGAACATATATTAATGATTTTACCCTGACGCCGCGCCATCATATATTTAGCAACCTGCTTTGATACCAGAAAAACAGATTTTTGGTTAACGTCGATAACCCTGTCCCACTCTGCTTCGGGAAATTCAGTAAAGGGATAGCGACGCTGGATCCCGGCATTGTTGATAAGAATGTCGATAGCGCCAACGGATTGCTCGATGTGCGCAATGGCCTGCTCAACTTCTCCACCGTGGGTGACATCAAAGCCATATCCCACCGCCTTATAGCCCATATCTACCAGCATGCGCGCCGCCTCATCTGCCCGCGCTTGCGTAATATCGTTAATCACAATTTCAGCGCCGTGCGCGGCTAATCCCTTCGCCAGCAAATTACCGATACCCTGCGCAGAACCAGTGATCAACGCACGTTTTCCGGCGAGTCCAAACAAATTTTCCATACCGCCTCCTTTTGAAGTTATCGGTAACTGTATACGCGTAACAGTTAAAACAAAAGAAGAAAAACTGTGCTAATTTTCTTTTTGTGATCGAGTGTACATTTACCACTTCTGGCCGTGATTGCCGGTAGGCAGGGCGGGTTTTCCTGCCCGGATGATGGGGCATGGCGTAATCCGCAACTGGATCATGATCTGGATGAAGAGATGCCAGGTCGGGTTATAAAATTTATTTTGTCAGAAGAGAGTTGATGCTGGCGGGCGAATATGGCCGGGATACGGTAAGAACCCAAAAAACAAAGGGGTTACCTTTCGGTAACCCCTTGTTAAATTTGGCGGAAGCGTAGAGATTCGAACTCTAGAACCCTTTCGGGTCGCCGGTTTTCAAGACCGGTGCCTTCAACCGCTCGGCCACGCTTCCGGGTTGAGGCGCAATATAAACATCTCCATGCGCCGTGTAAAGCACTAATCCGATCGTTTGCCTGAAAAAGCGTCAAAATGTGATTAATCGGCTGAAATAACAGCATATTGAGCAGTTAATCAACACAAACGGTACGTGTGCGCTTAATGTTTTTTAATGTAGAGGTCTTTGGTGTAGTAATACCCCAGGCTGTCAGGCGTAAATCCGCCGACCCACGGCTTCACAAGATGCGTGCGTACATAGTGATAAACCGGGATCGCAGGGACATCCTGCCCGAGAATCTCCTCCGCCTGCTGATAATATTGACCGCGAGCTTTCACATCTGCTGCCCGGGCGGCGTTTGTCAGCGCCTCATCGTAAGCGGTATTACTGTACTTGCTGGTATTTTCGCTGTCGTTGGTGCGGAAATTATTAAGGAAGGTCGCCGCATCGTCATAGTCAGCGATCCAGGCGTAGCGCACCACGTCAAAGCTGCCGGTGTGCATCGCGTCCAGCATCGTTTTCCACTCCTGATTCTGGAGTTTGACCTCCACGCCGAGATTTTTCTTCCACATGGAGCTGGCAGCGATGGCGATGCGCTGATGGGTCTCCATGGTGTTATAAAGCAAGCTAAAGGAGAGCGGGTGATCCGGACCAAAGCCCGCGTCGGCCAGCAATTTTTTCGCCTCGGCAAGACGTTTTTCGCGCGGCCAACTGGCATAGTCAGGCCCCTTCAGATTAACACCGCCAATTTCCGGCTGGCTAATGACCCATGCCGCACGCTGCCCCTGCCCCATGACTTTCTTAGCAATAATGTCCTTATCCAGCGCCATATTGAGCGCCCGGCGCACGCGCGGATCGTTAAACGGCGCTTTGGTGGTGTTGAACTGATAGTAGTAAGTGGCAAGTTGCGGCGAGACGTTAACCTGCTCGCCCAGCGTTTTTTTCAACTGGGCAAACTGATTGACCGGCACGGTATTGGTAATATCAATTTCCCCCGCGCGATAACGGTTAACGTCGGCGGTCTCGGAAGAGAGCGGAAGATAGGTCACTTTATTAATGACCGTGTTTTTGTCGTCCCAGTAGCGCGGGTTGCGTTGCGCCACGATGCGCTCGTTGACCACCCACTCCGAAAGCTTATACGCCCCGCTGCTGACGAAGTGTTCGGGTCTCGACCATTTATCGCCAAAACGCGTAATCAGCACTTTATCGACCGGCACCAACGACGGGTGGGCGAGCATCGCGAGGAATGCAGCGGTAGGCTGGGTCAGCGTGACTTCGAGCGTGGTATCGTTAATAGCTTTCACGCCCAGGGTATCCGGCGCTTTTTTACCCTGCGCAATGTCAGCCGCATTGACGATATGCATGTTGCCCGGATAACTGGCGTAGGGAGAAGTGGTTTTAGGATCTACCAGCCGCTGCCAGCTAAAGACAAAATCCTGCGCGGTAATAGCCGTGCCGTCGGACCAGGTTATGCCAGGGCGCAAATGAAACGTCCAGACGGTATTATCTTTATTTTCCCAGCTCGCCGCGAGATGGGGGGCAATGGTGCCGTCGGGATTAACCCCGACCAGACCGTCGAACATATCGCTGATAAGATTAAACTCAACGTCACTTTCTACTTTATGCGGATCCAGCGATGCTGGCTCGCTACCGTTATTTCTCACCACTTCCTGCTGCGCAGCAAGCTCTGTTCCGGGAGGGACGGTTGCCGCCAGCACGGAGGTCGTTGTCAACAGTAAACTCGCTGCCAGCAAGGTGTAATTGTATGTTTTATAGGTAACTCGATTCATTTCCTTTGCCTCATCAATGGGATACTTCTCGTCACGCTCTCTCCACTCTTAACGACAGTCAGGAGGCAAAGCAAACCTTTTTAGCGACCTATAAGATATTGATCTCGTCTTTTCCTGAGATCGCTTATTCATCCTGCCCGGAACCTGATTCGTATTATTTTATTCTGTGCAGAAAACCGTAAAATGAGTAAAGATGGGTAAAACCGATATGCCGTTAGGCTTTGATTTTCTATTATTCTTGCTAATTACATCTGTCATAAGAGAGTGACTCATGGATCGTTTTATTACCGTTTCCCGCGATAGTTCATCGCTGCTTAGCACGCATAAAGTGCTACGTAATACCTATTTCCTGCTGAGCCTGACGCTGGCATTTTCAGCGATAACCGCCACGGCGAGCACGCTGCTGGCGCTGCCATCGCCGGGTCTGATCCTGACGCTGGTCGGCATGTACGGGTTAATGTTCCTGACCTACAAACTGGCTAATCAGCCTTCAGGTATTCTGGCGGCTTTCGCGTTTACCGGCTTCCTTGGCTATATTCTTGGGCCAATCCTTAACGCCTATCTCTCCGCAGGGATGGGGGATGTGATCGGGATGGCGCTGGGCGGTACGGCGCTGGTGTTCTTCTGCTGTTCCGCTTATGTACTGACCACGCGCAAAGATATGTCTTTCCTCGGCGGCATGCTGATGGCAGGCATCGTGGTAGTGCTGGTGGGAATGGTAGCCAATATCTTCCTGCAGCTTCCGGCGCTGCACCTGGCGATTAGCGCCGTGTTTATCCTGATCTCTTCCGGCGCGATCCTGTTCGAGACCAGCAACATTATTCGCGGCGGTGAAACCAACTATATTCGTGCGACCGTCAGCCTGTATGTTTCACTGTACAACATCTTCATCAGCCTGCTGAGCATCCTGGGCTTCGCCAGCCGGGATTAACACGTAAAGTGCTGTCACCAGGCCCCGCTTATGCGGGGCTTTGTTTTTTGCTACACTGCCACCAGTTTACCGAATGACATTGTGAAATATGATGCTTAACTTTGCAGGCCATGACATTGAAACTGATAGCGAAGGCTATCTGAAGGATACCCATCAGTGGAGCGAAGCACTCGCCGAAGTGATTGCTGAACAGGAAGGCATTGCGCTCTCGCCGGAACACTGGGAAGTGGTGCGTTTTGTACGCGCCTTTTATCTTGAATTTAACACTTCACCGGCAATTCGAATGCTGGTCAAAGCAATGGCGAATACCTTTGGCGAAGAGAAAGGCAACAGCCGCTATCTCTATCGCCTGTTTCCGAAAGGTCCCGCGAAGCAGGCGACAAAAATTGCCGGCCTGCCTAAACCGGTGAAATGCATTTAATAGCGAATGCTGAATTTGGTCCATGACGGATCGCCCTGAGAAGGTTCAGTCAGAACCTTCTCCACCCTGGCGCTGCGCGGACCACCCGCTTTCAGCCATGCCAGTAATTGCTCTACCCGCTCACCGTCACCGCAAGCCACGACTTCCACGCTACCGTCATCCAGGTTACGTGCATAGCCAGTAAGCCCCAGCTTTTGCGCCTCATGCTGAGTGGTATAGCGAAACCCAACGCCCTGCACCATGCCGTGAACCCAACATTTTACGCAGCGGGTCGATTTTTCATCAGACATAATAACCTCACTGTTCAAAAACCTCAGGCTAAGTTTAACAGCTCATGCTGAATTGCAGGATACTGAAGGTGGGTTTCGCTTAACGCGTTGCAATTTCCGGGCGAAGTCGGGAAAATGCGCCAAATTTCCTTATTTGACAGAAAAGTAAACTATGAGTGTACGTTTAGTGTTAGCGAAAGGGCGCGAGAAATCGCTGTTGCGCCGCCATCCGTGGATTTTCTCCGGCGCCGTTGCCCGGATGGAAGGCAAGGCCAGCCAGGGTGAGACCATTGATATTGTCGATCATCAGGGCAAATGGCTGGCACGTGGAGCGTATTCTCCCGATTCACAGATCCGCGCCCGCGTCTGGACATTCGATCCGCAGGAGTCGGTGGATATCGACTTTTTCGTTCGCCGCCTTCAGCGTGCGCAGACCTGGCGTGACTGGCTGGCGAAGCGCGACGGGCTGGACGCCTGGCGTTTAATCGCCGGAGAATCTGACGGCCTGCCGGGCGTAACCATCGACCGCTTCGGCAACTTCCTGGTGCTGCAACTGCTGAGCGCCGGGGCAGAATATCAGCGTGCGGCGCTGATCTCGGCGCTCCAGTCGCTGTGGCCGGAATGCGCGATTTACGATCGCAGCGATGTAGCGGTGCGTAAGAAAGAAGGTCTGGAGCTGACGCAGGGGCCGGTCACTGGCGAGCAGCCGCCCGCCCTGCTGCCGATTCAGGAACACGGCATGAAGCTGCTGGTGGATATTAAAGCAGGCCATAAAACCGGCTACTATCTCGATCAGCGCGACAGCCGTCTGGCAACCCGTCGCTACGTCGAAAATGCGCGTGTGCTGAACTGCTTCTCCTACACCGGCGGCTTTGCAGTTTCCGCGTTGATGGGCGGTTGCCGTCAGGTCATCAGCGTCGATACCTCGCAGGAAGCGCTGGACGTGGCGAAGCAGAACGTTGAGCTAAACCAGCTCGATCTCAGCAAAACTGAATTTGTGCGCGATGACGTCTTCAAATTGCTGCGTAAATATCGCGATAGCGGCGAGAAATTTGACGTGATCGTAATGGATCCGCCTAAGTTTGTTGAAAATAAAAGCCAGTTGCAGGGTGCCTGCCGTGGCTACAAAGATATCAATATGCTGGCAATCCAGTTGCTGAATCCGGGCGGCGTACTGCTGACATTTTCCTGTTCCGGTCTGATGACTACCGATTTATTCCAGAAAATTGTCGCTGATGCCGCAATAGATGCCGGACGTGATATACAATTTATAGAGCAGTTCCGTCAGGCTGCCGATCACCCGGTGATTGCTACTTATCCGGAAGGACTCTATCTGAAAGGGTTTGCCTGCCGCGTCATGTAACTTGAAAAAGGGAAATTTAGCCCCACATAACCTGTAGAGCAATTTTCCCCTGGAGGTGACAATGATTGCCAGCAAATATGGCATTGGTCAGCAGGTTCGCCACAACCTGCTGGGCTATCTGGGCGTTATTGTGGATGTGGATGCTGAGTATTCCCTTGAAGAGCCAGCACCGGAAGAACTTGAGGTGAATGACGAGCTTCGCGCCGCGCCCTGGTATCATGTGGTGATGGAAGATGACAGCGGACAGCCCGTGCATACCTATCTTGCCGAAGCACAGCTTAGCGGTGAGATGCTGGAAGAGCATCCGGAACAGCCTTCAATGGACGAATTGTCCCGTACCATCCGCCGCCAGCTTCAGTCGCCCAGACTTTGCCACTAAACTCCGAATACGAAAAAGCCCGCCTGGTCGATACCCCGGCGGGCTTTTTATTTATTTCGCCAGGCCCAGGCGAGGGATTTCAATTGCCGGGCAACGATCCATCACCACGTTCAGACCCGCGTCACGCGCCAGTACTGCCGCCTGCTCGTTAATCACTCCTAGCTGTAGCCACAACGTTTTGGCTCCTACGGCGATGGCATCCTGGGCCACGCCCCATGCGGCCTCAGAATTACGGAAAACATCGACCATATCAATTTTTTCCGGCACATCGGCCAGCGTCGCATAGCCTTTCTGTCCCAGAAGCGTATTTCCCGCCACTTTCGGCGATACCGGAATAACGTGATAACCCTGATCCAGCAGATACTTCATGACCCGGTAGCTGGGCCGGTCAGGTTTGTCGCTCGCACCTACCAGCGCAATGGTACGTGTTGACGTCAGAATGCCTGCAATATCGTGCTCTTTCATCTTATCCTCCGGGCAGTTTCAGCCAGTGTACGATAATCCTGGCAGAGCAACCACAGAACCCACAAGGAGGTGTCTGAAAAACGCAACCAGAGAATAATCAGACTGCTGACAGAGTGGGTGGTCGCCCCGTGTTCCACGGACGGTTTGTCATCAACCTCATAATTCACATTTTTTGATAGTGCGGGTTGCAGCGGCAGCGACTTTCAGTACTCTGTAAGCAAATTACACTACGGATATTTACCATGGAACTCACAACACGCTCTCTCCCGCCGCGTAAGCATATTGCGCTGGTGGCCCACGACCATTGCAAAACCACGTTGATGAAATGGGTGCAGCGCCACCAACCTCTGCTGGCACAGCACGTTTTATATGCCACCGGGACGACGGGCAATCTGATCCAGCGGGCAACCGGGCTTGAGGTTAATGCCATGCTCAGTGGCCCGATGGGCGGCGATCAGCAGGTCGGCGCGATGATTGCGGAAAGCAAAATTGACGTACTGATTTTTCTCTGGGACCCGTTAAACGCCGTGCCGCACGATCCGGACGTTAAGGCGCTGCTGCGCCTGGCAACGGTATGGAACATTCCGGTGGCGACCAATGTCTCGACCGCCGACTTTATTATTCAGTCGCCGCAATTCAGCGACAGAATTGATATTCTGATCCCTGATTATCAACGCTATCTTGCCGAACGCCTGCAATAAGCCCTCAGGGTTTTCGCGCGACCGGTACGTCAAGCTGCTTTAATGCCTCAACAAAGCTGGACGGCCGGTCTTTATTAAACAGTAACCAGACGCGCTGGCGTGCCCGCGTAATTGCCACATACAGCAGACGACGCTCTTCCGCATCAGGGTAATCCTCTGGCTGTGGAAGCAACGCCTGCTCCATCACCGACTCACGTGCCGGCGCTGGAAATCCCTCCTGCCCCTCCTCAAGCCCGAGAATAATCACGTAATCTGCCTGTTGGCCTTTACTGGCATGAATGGTCATAAAGGCCAGATTCAGGTTTGGCCAGCGGGTAGCTGCCTTTTCAAGAACGGCTGGTTTCAAATGATGGTAGCGTGCCAGCAGCAGGATCCGCTCTTGCGGCGTGGCATAGCCGCTGAGCTTGTCCAGTAGCGCATCAAGCTGCTCTTCCGCCATTAGCGTGACCGCTTTTTTATCACCTGTCTTCAGGCTGTTAAGCGGCTTTTTAAGCTGATGCGGGTTTTGCTGGATAAAACGGTTGGCAACCTCACCGATACGTCCGTTAAAGCGATAAGTGGTGTCCAGCGCGCAGCGATCCCCTTCACCGAAGTGGTGATGAAAGGCGGTAGTTAAGGTCATTTGCGCACCACTGAAACGATAGATAGCCTGCCAGTCGTCACCGACTGCAAACAGCGTCGTTTGCGAGTTTTGCTTGCGCAATGCCGCCAGCAATGCAGCGCGCTGCGGCGAGATATCCTGAAACTCATCGACCAGGATGTGCTTCCACGGGCTAACGAAACGCCCTTTTTCCAGAATGTTGATGGCCTGGTGGATCAGCCCCGAGAAATCCACCGCGTTCTCTTTTTTCAGCGCTGTTTTCCAGGCTTTCAGCAACGGAGCCATGAGCTTAATACGACGGCTAAACAGATCGCGCACCTCCTCTGGCGCAGAGGCGATCATATCTGCCTGCGCACCGCCGTGCATCCGCATCAGGCTTACCCAGCGGTCAAGGCGACTTCCCATACGCCGCAGCACGCTTTTGTCATTCCAGAAACTGCCTTCCGGCAGGTCCCACGCCATTTCCTCTTCCAGCCACTGCCGCCAGCCTTTAGCCTGGGCTTTTTTCTCCTGACACTGCTGCTGCCACGCGTCGGTAAGCAGCTTCTGGCGTGCGGATGCATCGTTCTCCAGCTTGCTGACTTGTGGAACCTTTTTACTTCCCTCGCGGATAATATGCAGCGCCAGCGAATGAAAAGTGCGCGCGGAAATCTCTTCGGTATGCAGTCGTTCGCGGATGCGCTCATCCATCTCTTCAGCGGCCTTACGACCAAACGCCAGCAGCAGGATTTGATCTGCCGCGGCTTCACCGCGCGCCAGCAGCCAACCGGCCCGCGCTACCAGTACCGAGGTTTTACCGCTCCCCGCCCCGGCTAATACCAGTAATGATTGTTCGCCATTCACTACCGCTCGCGCCTGCGCCGGATTCAGCGGGGAGCTTTCTACCTGCTCAAAGAACTCTGCGTACTGGCTGAGCATGGTGTCGGTGAAGGTCTGGTTATGCGCCAGGCGGCAGCTTTCGCTATCTTTCAACCATGCCTGACACTGCCGCCACGGCTCACGACAGTTATCAAAGCTATCAAGTCGGCTGGTGGGCACCGGGAGGGCATCAAGCGCGTTACGGATCTGCTGCTGAAGCCCCTGCGTCTGCTGACGCGTCAGCCATTTGCCTTCACCGCTGCTGCGGGCAATGTCGTCTAATTGTTCGTTAAGCACCTGCGCGGCAATCTCGCTCATCTGCGCGCTCCACGCGTCCCAGAGGGCAATGAGATGGCTGTGGAAGCGCTGCGTTTCACTCCACTCCGTCCCATGCAGGCGCACCACTTTATCTTCCGGCAGCACAAATTCCAGCTCGCCCCAGACCAGACCGCGCTTACAGCGAACTGAGATTAATTGATTGAAAGGGATAAGATATTCATGACGTTCCCCTGAGACTTTCACCCCGGCGTGCAGAATTTCCACCCGATCATAAGGATGCTGCGCCATGCGTTTGCCCAGCGATGTGGCTTTCAGTTCCATGCGACGTTCGACTCTGACAATACCTGTTATCACCCAGTTTAACCGTCAGATACCGGGTGCTCCAGCCAAAAAAACGTTACAATCATCGGGAACGATTATTCCCATAGTTTTACTGAGGCTGTATGCGCACCGTCCTGAATATCCTCAATTTTATACCGGAAGAGTGTTTCACTGCTTTTCCGGGGCCTGCAACCACGCTTTCGGTACAGGATCGCTAACGCTATGCTCAGCCCTTTGATACGCCGTTTTACCGGCAACAGCGTCTGGCTTTATAACGTCAGGATCTTCATCGCCCTGTGCGGCACCGTCGCCCTGCCCTGGTGGTTGGGAGAGGTTAAATTGACCATTCCACTGACGCTTGGCGTGGTGGCAGCGGCGCTGGCTGATCTTGATGACCGGCTTACCGGGCGACTGCGTAATCTGGCGATCACCCTGGTGAGCTTTTTTATCGCCTCCGCGTCAGTGGAGCTGTTATTTGACTGGCCGTGGCTGTTTGCTCTCGGCCTGACCATCTCCACCAGCAGTTTTATTCTGTTAGGCGGGCTGGGGCAGCGCTATGCCACTATTGCCTTTGGCGCGCTACTCATTGCCATCTACACCATGCTTGGCGTGTCGCTGTATGAACACTGGTATCAGCAACCGCTGCTGCTGCTGGCGGGAGCCGTCTGGTATAACCTGTTGACGCTCAGTGGGCACCTTATTTTCCCCATCCGGCCGTTGCAGGATAATCTCGCCCGTAGTTACGAGCAGTTAGCACATTATCTGGAACTGAAATCCCGGCTGTTCGATCCGGATATTGAAGAGGAAAGTCAGGCGCCAATGTACGATCTGGCACTGGCAAACGGGCAACTGGTCTCGACGTTAAATCAAACCAAAGCCTCACTGCTGACTCGCCTGCGTGGCGACCGGGGACAGCGCGGCACGCGGCAAACGCTGCACTATTACTTCGTCGCTCAGGACATTCACGAGCGCGCCAGCTCCTCGCATATTCAGTATCAAACGCTGCGCGACAGTTTTCGCTACAGCGACGTGATGTTTCGTTTCCAGCGGTTGCTGTCAATGCAGGCACAGGCTTGTCAGCATCTCGCCCAGGCTATTCGAATGCGCACACCGTGGCAGCACGATCCGCGTTTCGAAAAAGCGTTTATCCATCTTGACGCCGCCCTGGATCGGGTACGCGCCTCGGGCGTGCCGGACGATCAGGTTAAAGCGCTGGGCTTTTTGCTCAATAATCTGCGGGCAATTGATGCACAGCTGTCGACCATTGAATCCGGGCAGTCGCAGGAACAATCTCACAACGAGACCGAAAATCTGCTGGCCGATGACCGACTGCACGGCTTCAGCGATATTCGCACGCGATTAGCCCGCAACTTCACGCCAGAATCCGCGCTATTTCGCCATGCCGTCCGCATGTCGCTGGTGCTGTGTGTCGGTTATGCATTTATCCAGTTTACCGGCCTGCATCATGGCTACTGGATCTTATTGACCAGCCTGTTCGTCTGCCAGCCAAACTACAACGCCACGCGTCACCGGCTGGCACTACGGGTCATCGGCACCATCATTGGCGTCGCGATTGGTCTGCCGGTGCTGTTTTTCGTGCCGTCGATTGAGGGACAGTTGATTCTAATCGTGCTGACCGGGGTTCTGTTTTTCGCTTTCCGTAATGTGCAGTATGCGCATGCGACGATGTTTATTACCCTGCTGGTCCTGCTGTGTTTTAACCTGCTCGGTGAAGGATTTGAGGTCGCCCTGCCGCGCATTTTTGATACGCTTATCGGCTGCGCTATTGCCTGGGCGGCGGTGAGCTTTATCTGGCCGGACTGGCGGTTTCGTAATCTGCCGCGCGTGCTGGAGCAGTCGATCAACGCTAACTGTCGCTATCTTGACGCCATTCTTGAACAATATCATCAGGGTCGCGATAACCGTCTGGCCTACCGCATTGCGCGCCGTGACGCTTACAACCGCAACGCGGAACTGGCGTCGGTGGTGTCAAATATGTCAACCGAACCCGACGCCTCCGCTGAGCTGCGGGAAAATGCCTTCCGGTTGCTCTGCCTTAATCATACTTTTACCAGCTATATTTCGGCGCTGGGGGCACATCGCGAGAAGTTAAGCAGCGACGAGGTGCTGGCGCTACTGGATGACGCGGTATGTTACGTTGATGACGCCTTTCACCATGCGCCAGACGATGAACCCCGCGTGCGTCAGGCGCTGGACGATCTCACCCGGCGTATTCACCATCTGGAGCCTCATACCCGCAGCACCGAGCCGCTGGTTCTGCAACAGATTGGGCTGCTCATTGCGTTGCTTCCTGAGATTAATCGCTTGCAGCAACAGGTTACGCTACCTTCTCAATAGCTGTCGATTCGCGCCTGACATTTACAGGTCAGGCGCGTGAACACGCTTCATATAACCTGCCGCTAAACTTAATCGCATTAATAATATTGATGAGTCACCTTATGCAAAAAAGCCAATAACAAACCGACAAAGTAAATTAAAATCAATTCGTTTTCATTTCGCAATTTTAACAATATAAAAGCATATTTATCACCACGATCCTTTTATGGACGGCATCTGCATTATTATTTGCAAAACGTCCTTCCCTTCGGTATACAGAGAAAACACGTTTAAAATAACAATACATTGGATGAATGGGAAAGCGTCTTTAGAAAAGGATTTAATATGAGTTTGCCAGCATTTCAGGAAACATTACAAAAATTTCTTGTACCGGTTGCCAATAAGATTGCGCAGCAAAAACACTTACAGGCAATTAAAGATGGGATGATTGCCATCATTCCCATTATCATCGTGGGTTCATTCTCGTTATTACCGATTGCCATGAAAAATCTGTAAGGCGCAGGTCCGGTAGCAGACTTTATCGGCACACATCTGCACGGCCTGACGCAGGCAAGTCAGTTTACGACCGGACTGATTTCACTTTATGCTGCCTTTTTTATCGCCAATGCCCTGGCGAAACTTTATGGAATTTCATCGCTGATTACCGGCATTTCCGCTATTATTATGCATGTCATGTTAAGTGCTGCCATTACTGACGGTAATTTAAGTACCACTTATCTCGGGGCCGAGGGTCTTTTTACCAGTATTGTTTCCGCCATTGTCACGGTAGAAATTACCCGTATTATGATACAGCGTAAGCTGGTTATTAAGATGCCTGACAGCGTACCGCCGATGGTGATGGAAAGTTTTTTAGCCTTACTGCCATTAATTGTCACCGTTATTTTAGCGGCGGCGGTTTCAGTAGGCATTGTCGCATTAACCGGACACCCTTTCCCACAATGGCTAATGATCGTTCTGGCCCCGGCGGTTAATTCAATGGATACCTTACCGGCGATGCTGATTATTATTTTCCTGACTCAGCTATTGTGGTTTTTTGGGCTTCACGGACCGGCAATCACTTCCGCCGTCTGGGTCCCTTTTGCCGTAACCTATGGCGCGGCGAATATTGCCGCCTACGGAGCAGGGCAACCGGTCGAGCATTATTTTACCTTTGGCTATTACTACGCTCTGCTTCAGGTGTCTGGCTCTGGCCTGACGCTCGGCCTGGTGCTCCTGATGTTTTTTTCCCGCTCGAAAAACTTAAGTTCAATGGGCAAGGCGGCCATTGGTACGTCAAACTACTGGAAACCTACGATCCACAGCGCGTTGTCCCCGGATCGTTCACTTACAGTGGCACCCAATATTAATAAAACGCGCGGGTAATCTTAAAGGGCGGCCTCCCTGACGCATGCCGCCCGCAACATTTACCGATCACCGTGTCAACACAGGCCAGACTTCGGGTTAATCATTGCTGAGTTCTGGCAACGTATTAAACCAGTCCGTCAGCTGTTGACGCCGTTGTACGGTAAGCATGGCTTCGTGCATACCGGCAATAGCGCCTTCTAGCGCATAAAGGAGTCTTACTGACAGATACTTTTTCTTTTCCCTTATCTTTAACCACGCCAGTTCTGCGCCCAGCGCGCGCAGGTCTTCCTCGGTACGGATCCCCACCTCCATTAGCAGCATTTCGAGATGAAAGGTAATATTCGGCAGGTCCTTCAATCTTTTGACGCCACCACGGCGAACTTTTTCCTGTTGCGCGGCCTGAAGTGAGAATGAACTTAGGTGCAGAAGCGTTTGACGGTCGCCCCAGAGCGCATCATCAACCCGATAATAATTCAGCAAGATCGGACGCCCCCTTTTCTGCAGCGTGAGTAACGAGGTGGGATGATTGACCCGATAAGGTGCACTTTGCTCGCAAACTCGCAGATACAAATCCCCTTCAGCCACCATCGCAAAGACCGTGTTATCTATCGCCAGACTATATCCGCCAAACAGCGCCCGATAGCGGACGGTTCCCAGCGGCGAAAGATATTCTTGCGACTGATAAATCCGTTTGTATGAGATATTGCTCATGATTATTCCTTAAAAATCATGTATATAAACTATAAACTTTACTAACGGATCCGCTAATCAGGAAAATAGGCAACTTCACGTCTCGCGGCAAGATGAATTTCGCAATCTACAGAACTGAAGTTCAAATTTGCGAGTCGCTTTCAGAAAATGAGGTTGATCTTTGTACGTAGCAGGGGTACTGTATATGCATACAGTAACTCACAGGGCTGGATTGATTATGTACACTTCAGGTCATGCAAATCGCACCTCTTCATTTTCGACAACGTCTACTGCCGGGGCATTCTCCGCGACTGAGCCATCCTCAATGGGTCTTATCAGCGAAATTGTCTATCACGAAGACCAGCCCATGATGACGCAACTTCTGCTATTGCCCCTGCTACAACAGCTGGGCCAACAATCTCGCTGGCAGCTTTGGCTCACCCCTCAGCAAAAGCTGAGCCGTGAGTGGGTACAGGCGGCAGGTCTTCCCCTGACCAAGGTCATGCAGATTAACCAGATGTCCCCGTGTAATACGCTGGCATCCATGATCCGTGCGCTTCGCACCGGAAACTACAGCGTGGTGATTGGTTGGTTATCTGAAGAGTTAACGCCTGATGAATATTCACTTTTGGCACAGGCAGCCGAAGAAGGTCATGCGATGGGGTTTGTTATGCGCCCCATTCGAGGGGGTGATCGTAACGGCAGACAGTCAAGTGGGTTAAAAATTCACTCAAATTTGTATCATTAATCGCAATTAAGAATTTTCCTGGCAAATATTTTAAATTGTTGGCAACCTTTTTATTGTACAAGCAAATTTCGCGACAAAGCTTGTCTGGTGCGGTTTCCCGCATTGTCTCCAGTCCAAAAATGACACACAAATGTTTCATATTATGTTCAGCAACCTTTTTTTTTCATATGCCTGACAGAGTTCACACTTGTAAGTTTCCAACTACGTTGTAGACTTTACATCGCCAGGGGTGCTCGTCTTAAGCCGTTAATAACGGCAGCGTAATTAATAAGTCGCGCCCCCGGTGAAGGATTTAACCGTGAGTTTCTTTGAATATTCATGGCGATTTTTGGATGATAACGAGGCGCAAAAAATGAAAAAGACAGCTATCGCGATTGCAGTGGCACTGGCTGGCTTCGCTACCGTAGCGCAAGCCGCTCCGAAAGACGAAACCTGGTATACTGGTGCTAAACTGGGCTGGTCTCAGTACCATGATACCGGTTTTATCCCGAACGATGGTCCGACCCACGAAAACCAGCTTGGCGCTGGCGCTTTCGGTGGTTACCAGGTTAACCCGTATGTTGGTTTCGAACTGGGTTACGACTGGTTAGGCCGTATGCCTTATAAAGGCGACAACGTAAACGGTGCTTTCAAAGCACAGGGCATTCAGCTGACCACCAAACTGAGCTACCCGGTAGCTGACGACCTGGACATCTATACTCGTCTGGGTGGTATGGTATGGCGTGCAGATGCTAAAGCTCAGTCTCGCGTAAGCGGCGACACCTTCAAAGATCACGATACTGGCGTTTCTCCGGTATTCGCTGGTGGTCTGGAGTGGGCTGTTACTCGTGATGTTGCTACCCGTCTGGAATACCAGTGGACCAACAACATCGGCGACGCTAACACCGTTGGTACTCGTCCGGACAACGGCCTGCTGAGCGTAGGTGTTTCCTACCGCTTTGGTCAGCAGGAAGATGCTGCACCGGTAGTTGCACCGGCACCGGCTCCGGCTCCTGAAGTACAGACCAAACACTTCACGCTGAAGTCTGACGTTCTGTTCAACTTCAACAAAGCTACTCTGAAACCGGAAGGTCAGCAGGCGCTGGATCAGATGTACACCCAGCTGAGCAACCTGGATCCGAAAGACGGTTCCGTTGTGGTTCTGGGCTTCACCGACCGTATCGGTTCTGACGCTTACAACCAGGGTCTGTCCGAGAAACGTGCTCAGTCTGTTGTTGACTACCTGATCTCTAAAGGTATTCCGTCCAACAAGATTTCCGCACGTGGTATGGGTGAATCCAACCCGGTTACCGGCAACACCTGTGACAACGTGAAAGCTCGTGCTGCGCTGATCGACTGCCTGGCACCGGATCGTCGCGTTGAGATCGAAGTTAAAGGTATCAAAGACGTTGTAACTCAGCCGCAGGCTTAAGTTATCGTCCAATAAAAAACCCCGCGCTGCGGGGTTTTTTTATGTCTTTCGCTCAGGGAGCATTCATTCTTTACCCAATAGCGCTTTAAGATCGCTCTTCAGGCTGCTCATTTGCGTGGCATACTTCTCTTTATTCTCCGCATCCTCAATCAATTGCACAATCGTTTCGGATAGCGTTTTACCCCGCCGCTGAGCAAGACCCGCCAGACGCTGCCAGACGGCAAACTCAAGATCGATAGATTTTTTGCGCGTGTGCTGATGCTCGGCATTAAAGTGCCGCTTGCGCCGCGCGCGGATCGTTTGCTTCATACGGTTCAACAAATCCGGATTGATATGCTGTTCAATCCAGTCATTCACCTGAACCGGTTCATTTTCGAGCTTCAGCAAGACATCGACGGCTTCTCTGGCAGCGCTGGAATCAATATAACGGGTGATCAACTCTCCCTCCCGGTGTTTTTTCACCAGGTATTTCCACTTCCAGCCGCTCTCAAGATTTTCCAGTTGTTGATATTTCATCGCGATCTCAATGTGACCGTGTAACTCTTTCAGGATAACAGTTTTTTTGCGTTGTGCTGAGCAGAAATCGCAGGCCCTAATTCGAAATGAGTTTAACCGCACGTTGATTATCTATTATCCGTGTGCTCACCTGCTGCATGCGGTATAATCGCGCGCTTTGAATCTGACTAAAAATATCGACTTTGACCATAAATAAACTTGCCTGGCGCGATCTTACGCCTGATACCGAAAGCTATCAGAATGTGTTTGCACAGCCTGATTTCGCATCTGTTGACGAAACGCTGTTGAACGGCACCCAGGACCGTCTGCTCTATGCGCTTGAGCAGTTGCTTCGTCCGCTGTCGGTATCCTCCTTTATGCTGGTGAAAGCACCAGAAGAAACCGAGTATCTGCATCTGCTGGCGGCAACGGCCCGTGAACTCTGCCCGCCGGAGGAGCAGCTGACCGGTGTTCGCTATCAGATTGACCGTCATCATATTACGCTGCAGCCTGCGCAATCGCAGGACGATAACTTTGCCGGTACGGGTAAAATCATTTGTGCCGACTGGGTTGAAGCGGAACAGCTTTTTGGCTGCGTTCGTCAATTTAACGGCGACGTTAGTCTGCATCCAGGTCTGGTGCATCAGGCAAACGGCGGTGTGCTGATGGTCTCACTGCGCACGCTGTTAGCCCAGCCCCTGCTATGGATGCGTCTGAAAATGATTGTCGCCCTCCAGCGCTTTGACTGGGTGGCCTTTGACGAGTCACGTCCCCTGCCGGTCAGCGTGCCGTCTATGCCGCTCTCCTTAAAAGTGATCCTCGTGGGCGAGCGCGACTCGCTGGCTGATTTTCAGGAGATGGAGCCAGAACTGACCGCCAATGCCATCTACAGCGAATTTGAAGATAATTTCCAGGTCACCGATGCCGATGATATGCAGCGGTGGTGCCGCTGGATTTACCAGGTGGCGGATTATTATCAATTGCCTAAACCGGCTGCTGATGCCTGGCCCATTTTCGTCCGTGAAGCCGTGAGATATACCGGCGATCAGGACACCCTGCCGCTCTGCCCGTTGTGGATTGCACGCCAGCTGCGTGAAGCGGCTGCCTTTACCGAAGCGTCGACGTTTACGGCGGAACAGCTTCAGGTCATGCTGACCCAGCGTGAGTGGCGGGAAGGTTTCCTGGTCGAGCGCATTCAGGATGAGATCCTGCTTGAGCAAATCCTCATCGAAACCGAGGGTGAACAGATTGGACAAATCAATGCCCTGTCGGTGGTAGAGTTTCCTGGGCATCCGCGCGCCTTTGGTGAACCTTCGCGTATTAGCTGTGTGGTCCATGTCGGCGATGGCGAATTTACCGATATCGAACGCAAGGCGGAGCTGGGCGGCAACATCCATGCCAAGGGCATGATGATTATGCAGGCGTTTTTGATGACCGAGCTTGAACTTGACCAGCAAATTCCCTTCTCGGCGTCGATCACCTTCGAACAATCCTATAGCGAGGTCGATGGCGACAGCGCCTCGCTGGCCGAACTTTGCGCGCTGATTAGCGCCCTGGCCTGCGCGCCCATTAATCAAAGTATTGCCATTACCGGCTCGGTGGACCAGTTTGGGCGCGTTCAGCCTGTCGGCGGTCTGAATGAGAAAATTGAAGGCTTCTTCACGATTTGCCAGCAGCGCGGCCTGACCGGTAGCCAGGGCGTCATTATTCCGGCGGCCAACGTGCGCCACCTCAGCCTCACGCAGGCGTTATTACAGGCTGTGGAAGCGGAACAATTTTTCATTTGGGCTGTCGATGATGTTACCGACGCGCTGCCTCTACTGACCCGCCTTGTGTGGGACGGTGAAGGACAGACTACGCTGTTGCAAACAATTCAGGAGCGGATAGCACAGGCCAATCAGCCGGATGCGCGTCATCGCTATCCCTGGCCGTTACGCTGGTTCAACCGGTTTGGTTCGAACTGATCGGACTTGTTCAGCGTACACGTGTTAGCTATCCTGCGTGCTTCACTAAAATAAGGCTTACTGAGAACATGGTAGATAAACGCGAATCCTATACAAAAGAAGATCTTCTTGCCTCTAGTCGCGGTGAACTGTTTGGCGCTAAAGGCCCGCAGTTACCGGCACCCAACATGCTGATGATGGACCGTGTCGTTAAAATGACGGAAACGGGCGGCAACTATGACAAAGGGTATGTTGAAGCTGAGCTGGATATTACTCCGGACCTGTGGTTCTTCGACTGCCATTTTATTGGCGATCCGGTGATGCCAGGCTGTCTGGGTCTGGACGCGATGTGGCAGCTGGTAGGATTCTATCTTGGCTGGCTTGGCGGTGAAGGTAAAGGCCGCGCGCTGGGCGTTGGTGAAGTAAAATTTGCCGGTCAGATCCTGCCGACGGCGAAAAAAGTGACCTACCGTATTCACTTCAAGCGCGTCGTAAACCGTCGCCTGGTCATGGGCATTGCCGATGGCGAAGTGCTGGTTGACGGTCATCTGATTTATACTGCTAAAGAATTGAAAGTGGGTCTGTTCCAGGACACATCAGCATTCTGATGGGTTAACAGGCGAAACCTCCGCCTGGCGGAGGTTTCTTTATTAAAGAGACAGAATCAGGCGATAACTGCCCTGTCCTCCATGGCTTCTCGCCAGCCTCCAAGCCAGTATGACCTCTGATTCAGCGCCTGATAGGGGCAAAGTTCTTTTGAGCGTCCGGCAATACCCGCCTGATACCCTCTTTGATGTGCCCGTTCCAGGCGATCTCGTTTTTGTCTCTTCATGCCTCGTTTCCCTCATCGTTTTGGTCTGGTGGAAAAGAAAACAGTGATTACTAAATGCGCAATCACATCTAACGAATACCGCGAAAAATGCTGAGCGTCAATGCGCAATTTTCATACCGATGTCATATTTGTGAGGTATGCAAATCCTGCGTTGTGGCAAATTTGTGAGCCAGGACGAGTAACGGCCTGAAGATAAATGCAAAAAAAAAGCCGCACCGGCAGAATACCCGGTACGGCTTTAGCAGTATTAATTTTACTTATGGCAGACGCTTAATCTCACTGGCAATAGCCGATGCTTCCTGACCCCATGCCTGTGCCAGCATTTTCACCATCTCGTCGTAACCATCTTTTTGCTGCGCCAGTTCAACATGGAATGGGCGCTTAATGATCTGCCCCTGATGGTTTAACAGCCACTCGCCGCTGACAATGACATGCCCGTCATAGCGTCCTTGAAAACCCGTCACCGTCACGTTCAACGTGTCCTGATCGCTGCCCAGCGGTTGTGAGGCAACCACCCACCCCGGAAGCTGGTTGCTCAGATTAGCCACCAGCGTGGTGCGTAACTGCTGATCCAGCGGGCTGGCCCACAGATTACTGGTGGCGATAACATACTGGACGTCAGTAGTCTGATAAACCACGCCGTTTCCGGCGAGGTAATCCGGCACCGCAACCTGCTCAACCCACAGCAGGCGATTTCCCTGGCTGGCAACGCTCTGCATTAATAGCTGCGAAGAAGGCAGCTGGTACCAGGTCTTGCTCTCTTCACTGCTGCTGCACGCGGTTAACGCCAGTGCCATTATGACCATCAGCCACTTTTTCATTGTTTTGCCCTCTTCGGCTCAGGATCTTTTTTGCTTTTCGCTTCAAAGACCAGCGCGTTGCTCTTATCGTTCAGCGTTTTCAGTACCGGTTGTAGCTCCCGCAATACCTGATCCAGACGCTGCATATCCGACACCATTTTGTTATAGGCGGCGGAGCCTGGCTGGAAGCCCTGCATACTACGATTGAGTTCACGTAGCGTTTTCTGCATATCCGCAGGCAGTTCCTGCGCGGATTGACTGGCAGTCAGCTTATTAAGATTATCCAGCGTCGTTTGCAGGCGGCGCAACGTTGCCTGACTTTCGCTAAGCGTGTTGGTTGCCTGCTGAAGCATTGGATTAAGCGGCAGACTATTGATCTTATCCAGCGTATCCATCAGCCGCTGCTGGATTTGCGCCAGCCCACCGCTTTCCGTCGGAATGACTTTATAGCCGCCAAACTCACGCATCCCGGTAACAGGTGTGGCTTTGGGGTAGAAATCCATATCGACATACAGCGCGCCAGTGACCAGGTTCCCGGTTTTTAGCGAGCCACGCAGACCGCGTTTAAGCAGATCCGCCAGATGTCCCGCCACGTCAGGGTTTTCGCCAAGCTGACTGGCCAGACGTTCTGGTTCGATGCGGATCAATACCGGGATGCGATAATCGTTATTTAGCGCCTGACGCAGACCCGGCACGAAGAACGGGACTTCACCGACCGTCCCCAGACGGATGCCGCGGAACTCAACCGGCGCACCGGGCTGAAGACCACGAATCGAATCTTTAAAGAACATCAGATAATCGATGTGATCGGTATACAGCGACTCCTGAATATTTTTCTGGCTGTCGTAAAGATTGAATTCGCTTTTTTCCGCCACCGGTTGTCCCAGTTCAAGTCCTTCCGGCACGTCAAAGCTTACTCCGCCGCTAAACAGCGTGGTCAGCGATCCCATCTCAACGCGCATACCGGCGGAGTTAAGATCGACGGCGATCCCGCTGTCTTTCCAGAAGCGAACGTTGCTGGTCACCAGACGATCGTTAGGCGCGTTAATAAACAGCTGATAGCTCATGGAGCGCTTCTGCGGATCGAACGTGCTGGTTTCGACAGAGCCGACGCGGTAGCCACGGAACAACACCGGATCGCCAGGGCTGAGCTGTCCGGCTTTTTTACTGTCAAGAATGACACGGATCCCTTTCGCATCCGGCGGTGCCAGCGGCGGTGAATCCAGCAATTGATAGCTTTCCGGCTCGCTGCCCTTTTTACCCGGCTGAAGCTCGATGTAAGCCCCTGACAGCAGCGTTCCAAGGCCGCTAATCCCTTCGCGATCGACCTGCGGTTTCACCACCCAAAAGACCGAGTCTTTATGCAGCAGTTTCTCCATTCCGGCATTCAGCCGCGCCTTGATTTCAACATGCGTCAGATCGTCGGTTAGCGTGGCGCTTTCGACAACGCCGACGTTAACGCTGCGGCTTTTAATGGTGGTTTTACCGCCTTCAATGCCTTCGGCATTGGTGGTGATAAGCGTTACCATGGGTCCCTGATGGCTGTAATGATAAAACAGGATCCATGCGCCAATCAGCGCAGTGACGATAGGAAATATCCAGACCGGGGACCAGTTTTTCACCTTCTTCACCTGGGCCTCACCCTTTTTTGTTTCCATGTTATAACGATTCCTCATGGCTGCTTTCCGGCTCCCGATCCCAGGACAAACGGGGATCGAAGATCATTGCCGAGAACATGGTCATTATCACCACCAGCGCAAACATGAGCGCGCCCATAGCAGGATAAATATTCATTAATCCGCCCATGCGCACTAGCGCCGAGAGGACTGCGATCACAAATACATCAATCATCGACCAGCGGCCAACGAACTCCACCACTTCATAAATCAGGTGCATTCTCTCCCGATCGCGCTGACCATGCCCCTTTGCGTCCCAACACAGCCAGGCGATGGCGATCATCTTCAGCGTCGGCACCATAATACTGGCGATGAAAATGACCCCCGCGACCGGATAAGAACCTTCACTCCACAGCAGGACGACACCAGCCAGGATAGTGGACGGCATTTTATCGCCCAGCAGATCGGTGATCATAATCGGCAGAATATTGGCCGGAAGATAGAGCAGGATGGAGGTCACCAGCAGTGCCATTGTCCATTGCAGACTGTTTTTACGCCGCACATGTCCATCCGTGTGACAACGCGGACAGGTTTTTTGCCCGGTGGGCAGGATTGCTGTACAGCAGGTGCACGAACGCAGTCCCTGACGGATCCCCGTGACGCCCGGCGTCAGAGGCTGCGAAATAGCAGGCATAGGTTCGATGTCATCCCACAGCCAGCGACGATCCACACATTGAAACGCGCGCAGTTGGACGATGCAAAACAGGCACCACGGAATAAAACTGCTGCCAATGCCAATATCGCCATAGGCCATCAGCTTAACGAAGCTCACCAGCACGCCCGCGAGGAAAATCTCCGCCATCCCCCAGCTTTTAAGCTGAAAGAGCACCCGTGCCAGCAGTCGCTTTAAAGGCTCCGGCATCTCAAGGCGATTTACCAGCAGTAAAATGGTGATCAGACAAAACGCGGGGACCAGTTGAACGAAGACGATAAAAAACGTTCCGAGGCTGGCATAATCTTCAGAGAACATGACGCGCGGGATCTCCAGCAGCGTCACTTCGCTTTTAACACCTGCCACGTTCATATTGACGAACGGGAACAGGTTTGACAGCAGAAGCATGAACAGCGCCACCAGCGCGTAGGCGGTCGGGCGCTGCCTTGGCGCAAACCATTCTGTCGTCAACGTCGTTTCGCAACGTGGACACGTGGCCTTATGACCGTGTTCCAGCGGCGGTAAAGCCACCAGCAAATCACACTGCGGGCATAAAATATGCCGCGCAGCATGATGGCTATCACACATACTCGTTCCTCGGGTTATGCGCCGTTTTTAAGCGCTTCCAGGTATTCCCAGCGCTCAAACGCCTCTTCCAGTGCCTGCTCAGCGGCGGCCATCTCCGCCAGCACTTTTTGCGTATGATCGTGTGGCTGGTTAAAGAACGTAGCGTCAGCGACCTGAGCCTGAAGCGACTCCAGATTCGCCTCCAGACTCTCCAGCTTCTGCGGCAGCTGTTCCAGTTCACGTTGTAGGTTATAGCTTAACTTTGCACCACCGCGCTTAACATTTTCCGCTTTTGTTGCCACTGTCTCCGGCGCTTTGCTACTGGCAACCGGTTTTTTTGCCAGCGCCTGCGACTGAGATTGTTGACCGCGCGCGTCGTGATAGCCGCCAACGTAGCAGCCAATCTTACCGTTACCTTCGAAGATCCAGCACTCCGTCACGGTATTATCAACAAACTGACGATCGTGGCTCACCAGCAAAACCGTGCCCTGATAACCGTCGATCAACTCTTCCAGCAGTTCCAGCGTTTCGACATCGAGGTCGTTGGTCGGTTCATCGAGGATCAATAAGTTGCTGGGTTTGAGGAATAACCGTGCCAGCAGCAGGCGGTTACGTTCCCCACCGGAGAGTGCCCTTACCGGCGTCATCGCCCGTTTTGGATGGAACAGAAAGTCCTGCAGGTAGCCGAGCACGTGACGCGGCTTACCGTTGACCATCACTTCCTGTTTGCCTTCGGCGAGATTATCCATCACCGTTTTATCCGGATCGAGTTCCGCCCGGTGCTGGTCAAAGTACGCCACTTCAAGCTTAGTACCGACATGGATCCGTCCGCTGTCCGCCTTCAGTTGGCCGAGCATCAGTTTTAACAGCGTGGTTTTGCCGCAGCCGTTAGGCCCAATCAGGGCGATTTTGTCGCTGCGCTGTACCTGGGCCGAGAAATCGTTTACCAGCACTTTGCCGTCAACCTGATAATTAGCATGCTCAATTTCAAAGACAATTTTGCCGGAGCGGGTGGCCTCTTCGACCTGCATCTTCGCGCTACCCATCACTTCACGGCGTTCACTGCGCTCGTTACGCATCGCTTTCAGTGCGCGCACACGCCCTTCATTACGGGTACGACGCGCTTTGATGCCCTGACGGATCCACACCTCTTCCAGCGCCAGTTTGCGATCAAACTCCGCATTCTGTAGCTCTTCAACGCGCAGCGCCTCTTCTTTTTCCAGCAGGTACTGATCGTAATTGCCCGGATAAGTCACCAGCTTGCCGCGGTCGAGATCGACAATGCGCGTCGCCATATTGCGAATAAAGGAACGGTCGTGCGAGATAAAGATAATCGTGCCGTTGAAGGATTTTAAAAACCCTTCCAGCCAGTCGATAGTTTCAATATCCAGGTGGTTAGTCGGCTCGTCGAGCAGCAGAACGCGCGGTGCGCTGACCAGCGCCCGCCCCAGCGCCGCTTTACGCAGCCAGCCGCCGGAGAGCGCCGCCAGCTCGGTATCCGGCTCCAGACCTAATTGCGCGAGCACTTCATTAATGCGGTTTTCAAGCTGCCACAGACCGTGATGATCCAGCTGCTCCTGCACTTTCGCCAGCTCGTGCAAATTTTTATCACTCGGATCGGTCATGACCAGATGCGAGATATCGTGGTAACGCTTGAGATACACCGCTTGTTCTGCAATCCCTTCCGCAACGAAATCATAGACGCTGCCCTGCACGTTGCGCGGTGGATCCTGTTGCAGACGCGCCACGACCAGATCCTGCTCATAGATGATGCGACCGTCATCCAGCCCCTGTTCACGATTGAGGATTTTCATGAGGGTGGATTTGCCTGCGCCGTTACGGCCAACCAGACAAACACGCTCGTTATCTTCGATATGCAGTTCTGCGTTATCCAGCAGCGGCGAGTCGCTAAACGACAGCCAGGCACCGTGCATACTGATTAATGACATTTACTTTTCCTTTCAGGCGGCGGTAATCAGCCAGCAGTTGTGGATCTGACGATTGCGGGCAAAGTCTTGTGACAGCGTTTTTTGGGTGATTTCTTGTGCTTTCAGTCCCAGCTCAGCCAGCCCGTCGTTATCCATGCGAAAACCGCGTTTGTTGTTAGAGAACATGATGGTGCCGCCTTTGCGCAGCAGGCGCTTGAGATCGCGCATCAGACGCAGGTGATCGCGCTGCACGTCAAAGGTTTCTTCCATCCGTTTAGAGTTAGAGAACGTCGGCGGATCGATAAAGATCAGATCGAATTGTTCATCGGTGTCGGCCAGCCAGCCCAGAACATCAGCCTGCATCAGGCGATGCTGACGCCCGGTCAGACCATTCAGGCGCAGGTTACGTTCGGCCCACTCCAGATAGGTACGTGACATATCGACGGTGGTGGTTGAGCGTGCGCCGCCCAGCCCGGCGTGAACGCTGGCGCTGCCGGTATAGGAGAAGAGGTTGAGGAAATCTTTCCCTTTGCTCATCTGCCCCAACATCCGGCGGGCAATGCGGTGATCGAGGAACAGACCGGTATCCAGATAGTCGGTCAGATTTACCCACAACTTCGCGTTGTATTCGCTCACTTCAAGGAAGTCACCCTTCTCGCTCAGTTTTTGATACTGATTTTTGCCTTTCTGCCGTTCGCGGGTTTTCAGGATCAGCTTATTCGGTGCCATATTAAGGACAGCGATCGTTGCCGCGATAATATCAAACAGGCGCTGACGCGCTTTATGCTCGTCGATGGTTTTCGGCGGCGCGTATTCCTGAATGACGATCCAGTCGCCGTAGCGATCGACCGCCACGTTATATTCCGGCAGGTCGGCATCGTACAGGCGATAGCATTCAATCCCCTCCTGACGCGCCCATTTTTCCAGTTTCTTCAGATTTTTACGCAAGCGGTTAGCGTAGTCTTCCGCCACCGTGGCCGGTTTACTCTCAGCGGTAGTTTCGGCGAGGTGATAGTTTTTCTGCACGCAGTCCAGCGGGCCGTTTTTGGCTTTGAACTGGCGATCGGCGCGCAGCTGAAGGCAATTAAGCAGATCCGGCGAGGCGCTGAACATCGACAAATTCCAGCCGCCAAACTGGTTTTTCATGATCTGACCCAGCAAGCTGTGCAGCGCGATCAGCGCAGGTTCACTCTCCAGACGCTCGCCGTAAGGCGGGTTACTGACCACGGTGCCGTAAGGTCCTTTCGGCAGCGGATTGGTCAGTTGCGCCACATCTTTTGCTTCAAAGGTAATCAGTTCGCCAACGCCGGCGCGGCGGGCATTGCCGCGCGCGAGTTCAACGACTCTACTGTCAACGTCAGAGCCATAAAAACGTGAGCCATACTCTGCCAGTCCCTGACGGGCGCGCGTCTGCGCCTCGGCTTTAACATCTTTCCACAACGCCTCATCGTGTTGCGCCCAGCCGCCAAAACCCCAGTGTCCACGATGCAGGCCCGGCGCACGGTCCGTCGCCAGCATGGCGGCTTCAATCAGTAAGGTCCCCGAACCGCACATCGGATCCAGCAGCGGCGTACCCGGCTGCCAGCCGGAGCGCATTATGATGGCAGCGGCAAGCGTTTCTTTGATGGGGGCCATGCCGGTGCGATCGCGATAGCCGCGCAGGTGCAGACCGTCACCGCTGAGATCGAGGGAAATGTGCGCCGTTTCTTTATTCAGCCAGACGTTAATGCGCAGATCCGGAGACTCACGGTCAACGTTCGGACGCGGCAGGTTTTTACGCATAAAGGCATCGACGATGGCATCTTTAACTTTTAATGCCCCGTACTGGCTATTGCGAATGCTGTCATTGAGACCGCTGAAATGAACCGCAAAGGTCGCCTCAGGGTTGAACATCTCGGTCCACGGGATTGCCTGTACGCCAAGATAAAGGTCGAGATCGCTGTAAACGCTGCATTCTCCGAGCGGCATCATGATGCGCGACGCCAGACGACTCCACATCAGGCTTTGATATAAGAGCCGCGCGTCCCCTTCAAAGTGGACACCACCCTGGACCACCTGGCAATTCACCGCACCAAGCCCTTCCAGTTCAGTTTTTAACAGCTCTTCCAGCCCACGGGCCGTACTGGCAAACAGAGAATTCATATCGTCACTTTTACTCTAATAAAATTGTTGCGCATTATAGCCAATCTCAACGCTATGTCATAAAGTTGAGGGCTTATTTTCATGCATAAGGGGCAGGTTGTGGCCACGTTATCCAGACTTTTCATTCATCCGGTAAAATCCATGCGCGGCATTGGCCTGTCGCATGCCCTTGCGGATATCAGCGGCCTGGCATTTGACCGAATCTTTATGATCACTGAACCTGATGGTACGTTCATTACTGCCCGTCAGTTTCCACAGATGGTTCGCTTTACGCCTGCGCCTCTGCATAACGGACTTCATCTTACCGCACCTGATGGCAGCAGCGCGCTGGTGCGTTTTAGCGATTTTGCCGTCCACGGCGAACCCACTGAGGTATGGGGAAATCATTTTACCGCACTCGTGGCCCCCGGGGAAATTAACCGCTGGCTTTCAGGCTTTTTCGCCCGCGAGGTCCAGTTGCGCTGGGTGGGACCCGAGCCGACGCGACGCGTTAAGCGCTTCGATGCGGTGCCGCTGTCCTTCGCCGATGGCTTTCCGTTTCTGCTGACCAGTGAAGCCTCGCTGCGCGAGGTGCAAAACCGCTGCTCTGCCGGGGTGAAGATGGAACAGTTTCGCCCTAATCTGGTGGTGGCGGGCGCGCAACCGTGGGAAGAAGATACGTGGAAAACAATCCGCATCGGCGAGGTGATTTTTGACATCGTTAAACCCTGTAGCCGTTGCGTATTAACCACCGTCAGCCCCGAACGAGGCCAGAAACATCCCGCCGGTGAACCGCTGGCCACCCTGCAAACGTTCCGTACTGCCGACAACGGCGATGTCGACTTTGGCCAAAATCTGATTGCCCGTAATAGCGGCGTCGTTCGGGTGGGCGATGAGATCACCGTTCTGGCTACCGGCCCGGCCAGACCGTATGGCGCGGGTGAGGTCGTTGAAAATATTGCCGTTGCGCAGCAGGAGAACGCGGCGGTCGATATCGACTGGCAGGGGCAAACGTTCAGCGGTAATAATCAGCAGATCTTACTTGAGCAACTGGAACAACAGGGGATCCGCGTGCCCTACTCTTGTCGTGCCGGACTCTGTGGCAGCTGCCGCATTCGTCTGGTTGAGGGAGAGGTGAGCGAATTAAGGAAAGGGGCTATCGCTCAGGACGGAACCATCCTGTGCTGTAGCTGCGTGCCGAAAACATCACTACGCCTGCAAAATTAAACGGCATGCTCCAGATAGTGACTGACACAGTCGACCTGACGGAGTCGGTCATTCATCACTTTTATCGCATCCCCTAACTGCATCGTACGCCCGGCAATCATTACGCCGGGCTGAGCCACCAGACAGAGCGTAGCATTATCGCCAGGTTCAACCACCAGCAAATTAATCTGCTCTAGTGAGTCGCTAAGCCATACACAGGCGGCATCGCCCATCATGGGCATCCAGTGGGAGGAATGCGAGGTGAAGTGCCAGCTTTTCGGCATTTGTGGTTTCAGAAAACGAATGGCGACCAGCGCATTAAGCACCAGTTCGGCACGATGTTCTTTTTTAAGATCGAGGTCGCGGCATTTCTCATCAAACGAGAAATAAAGTGCGGCATCGTCAACACAAAAGCCAGAGGATTCAAAGGCATCCGGCGTTAGCATTCGTCGGGCAAAGCGAGAGCGAAAAATCATGCCGTTCGCTAAATCGAGCATCATTCGATCGTGCTCATCGTCGAAATACCAGCGCCAGTTATCGTCGGGTTTAATACGCATTATGTTCCTGTCCCCTTCAGATTTTGATTTCGGCATCGTCCTTTGCCGCTTCGTTTGTTGCTTTAATAATAAAGACCAGAACGTATAAATAAGCAACAAGAGGGGAATATAAAACAACCAGGGCTGAAAATAAAGCCCTGGCAGGTCACAAAATTCAGGATTAGATGTGAGAAATGATGTCTTTAATCAACGGTGGACCTTTAAAAATAAATCCGGAGTAGATTTGCACCAGCGAAGCCCCTGCCGCCATCTTCTCGCGAGCAGCCATCACCGAGTCAATGCCGCCGACGCCAATAATGGGCAATTGACCTTTTAATTCCGCAGACAGCATACGGATAATTTCAGTGCTTTTTAACTGTAATGGACGGCCGCTCAAACCACCGCTTTCATCGCAATTCTTCATCCCCTGAATCAGAGATCGATCTAATGTCGTATTGGTCGCAATAACGCCATCGATATTATGGCGTAATAAACTATCGGCGACCTGAATCAGTTCCTCTGAAGAAAGATCCGGGGCGATCTTTACTGCGATCGGAACATATTTGTGATGCCGCGCCTGAAGTTCATTTTGCTTATTTTTTATCGCGCTTAATAAATCATCCAGTGCCTCACCGTATTGCAGCGTGCGCAGACCGGGGGTATTTGGCGAGGAAATATTAATCGCGATATAACCGGCATAGGCATAGACTTTTTCCATACAAATCAGATAGTCATCTTTACCATGTTCTACTGGCGTATCTTTATTTTTGCCAATATTAATCCCAAGTACGCCATCAAAATGCGCTTTTTTAACGTTCTCAACCAGATTATCAACGCCAAGATTATTGAAGCCCATGCGGTTGATCAGACCTTCGGCCTCCACCAGCCGGAAGATCCGCGGTTTATCATTGCCTGGCTGAGGCAGCGGCGTGACCGTGCCGATTTCAACCGAACCGAAACCCATTGCGCCCAGGGCATCGATGCATTCGCCATTCTTATCCAGTCCGGCGGCCAGGCCGAGGGGATTTTTGAACGTCAGCCCCATACAGGTGACTGGCTTTTGCGGCACCCTCTGGCGCACCAGCACTTCCAGTGGTGTTCCTGAAAGGCGGCGTAATTGCTGAAAAGTAAATTCATGAGCGCGCTCTGGATCGAGCTGGAACAGGGCTTTACGAACGAAGGGGTAGTACATGAACTCTCCTGGATTCCCGGTGTGCAAACCGGGGGCGTATTATGGGTGATATTCAGGAGAAAGGGAATTGACCTGCGGCAAAAAAGGACCGTTTATACGCAAACGTTTTCTTATCGCGGTGCGAGCACCTCTTTGTGCGAGATTTTCGCCGGATGAATCATTTACGGGAATGGCCCCCTTTTGCCGCATTCTCGCTGGGGGAATTGATGTAGGGTTTATGAGGAGTGGTCATGCGCCAGGTGAAAGAGGATCAACGCGCTCATGCTGTTCCAGCACCGCCAGCGCCAGTCCCCTGGCCGGATCGACCCGCTGTTCAATAAAATGCAGGCGGGTTCGTTGCACGGTAAAATCCAGCGCGCTTTGCTTAGCGCTATGACGCACGGCGGTAACAAACCCTTCATGGCAGTTCCAGGGGCCATCAATCACAATATCACCAGGATTCAGTAGCAGCATGATTTGACCCAGCGCATGTCCCAGATACATGCCAGCGGTCGCCATAATCGTGTTCACAATATCAGGGGCGCTGGCACGATTTTCCCAACAAAGACCGGGCGCTTTTTGTGCCAGTTGCTGCTGGATAGCTGGCTGACTTATCAGCGTTTCCAGGCACCCTTTACGGCCACAGGAGCAACGGCCCCCACGCGGATCGATAACCAGATGCCCCACTTCCCCGGCGGTCCAGCTACTGCCGGTATAAATTTCCCCTTCTTTGACCAACGCTCCGCCGACCCCTTCGCCGATACGCAAATAAAAATTACTGTTGGTCGGATCGCATTTTAACTGCTGTACGGACAGCAACGCCGCCGCCTTGACGTTATTCATAATCAATAACGGCACCGAAACCTGCGGCTGCAACGATGAGAAGAGATCGGCATCCTGCCAGCCAAGATGGGAGGAGTGGTGCATCCATCCGCGCTGCGGATCGATGATCCCCGGGAAGCCAAGCGCAATGCCAATCAGCGCCGGATAATCGCGAGTCAGTTGCTGGCAGTGTTTGCCGAGTTCAGCAAGCAAACGCGTCGGATCGGCGGTCTCCGTTTGCCAGGTCCGTTCTTCCAGCACCTGAGAAAAGGCATCACATACCCGCAGATGAACGCCCTGCCGCTCAACCATGATCCCCGCACTTAACCGCCGCTCCGGACGTAGCGCAATACCGATTTTGCGCCTTCCTGCCACGGAGGAGGAGAACGGTTCACGCTCTTCAACGATGCCAGCAGCAATAAAATCGTCAACGATCAGCGAGACGGTATTTTTGCTCAGTTTGAGCTGGCGGGAAAGATCCTGCCTGGAGGTCAATTGCTGATGACGCAGGGCGGCTATCACTCGCTTTTCATTGTTTATGCGCAGGATAGCCGTCCCTTTCCCTGTTTCTTTCATGACTGGACTCAGTTAGTACGGTGATGTTTCCAGTCTATCAGTCGCGCTGAGTTAGTCACCCCATACTTTCTGCCCTTTTTTCCAGCATCCCGTCAGCGTCACGCCACCGTCGGAACGCTCGAAAAGCGTAATCAAGTCGGCTGGGGCGCCCACGGTAAGCCCTGCCTGCTGCGGTAAGCTAAGCTGCCGTGCCGGGCGCAAAGAAGCCATCTCAATCGCCGTTTGTAAATCAGTAAGCGATGAGGTCAACAGGTAATTAACCCCCTCCAGCAGACTACGGGCCGAGCCGGCCAGTAACTGCGGGTTATCACGCATTGCCAGCCGTCCGTGAGGATGAAGAATGACATGTCCGCCAATATTGGCCTGATATTCTCCCGGCGCAAGCCCGGCAAAATGCGTCACATCGCTGACCAGCATGATGTGCTCTCCCTTAGCGCGCATAAATACTTTCAATACCGACACTGGCAGATGTTCGCCATCGGCAATGACAGTGCAGGCCAGTCGGTCGTCTGCCAGTTGTTGCCAGATATAATTCGGATGACGCGGAAGTTGTAAATGCGCACCGTTGCCAAGGTGCGTAGACATACTCGCTCCGGCCTCAACCGCCTCATCAATTTGCGCCGGGGAGGCGGCGGTATGGCCGATGGAAAACCGGACGCCGCTGTGCTGATAGTTGCGAATAAACGCCGCGGCCTGCGGCCATTCCGGGGAAAGGGTCAACAGACGAATTCGCCCGTTTGCGCGGCGCTGCCACTCGTCAAATAGCGAGCATGCCGGCGCGCAAATAGCATCGCGCGGGTGTGCTCCCCGCGGCCCGTCCTGCGGCGACAAAAACGGGCCTTCAAGATGAATACCTGCTATCGCTTCTTCCACCACCGACCGCTGCTCACACGCCTGAGCCAGCACGCTCATGGCGTTGCCGATGGTTTCTGCATCGGCGGTGATCACCGTCGGTAACCAACTGGTCACCCCCTCCCGCCACAGCAGACGCACGGCCTCTTCTACCTGCTCGTCGCTAAAGGGATAATGATTAAAATCGATTCCCTGAAAACCGTTGACCTGAAGATCGACCAGACCGGGGGCAATGATGGGCAGCGTCTCATCAGTATCCAGACGTTCGATAGCACAAATTCTCCCCTGCGCTATTTTCACGGCGACCGGATGTAACGTCCGGTAATCACGCGCGTGCAATACATTATTAGTCAACGGTCACCTCCGCACAGGCATCGGCATCGGTATATAGCGTGCAGTCGGCATGCTGGCGCAGGATCGTCGCCGGACACGCGACGGTGATCGGATCGTACAATGTGCTGGCAACCGCCTGACGTTTCGTGGCTCCCGGCACGATGCAAAAGAGACGGGCCGCCTGCATCAACGCGGGAATAGTCAACGTCAACGCCCGGGTGGGGACGTCTTCCAGACGAGCAAAGCAGCCATCGTTAACCTGCTGCTGGCGGCAAATCTCGTCAAGCTCGACGGGCTTAATAATGGCCGGATCGTTAAAATCCGCTACTGGCGGATCGTTAAATGCCAGATGACCATTCTCACCAATGCCCAGGCATACTGCGTCAATCGGCGCTTCAGCCAGTAACTGCGTATAGTGTCGGCAGATTTCCTGAGTATCCCCCTGCCCCTCAATTAAATGAACATTCCCTGGCTTCACCCGATCAAACAGAGCGTCGCATAAAAAACGACTGAAGCGCTGGGGAGCCTTTGCCTCCAGCCCAATATATTCATCCATATGAAAAACGGTGACACGTGACCAGTCGATACCTTCAGCCTGCGTTAATGTGGCGAGGAATTCCGATTGCGAAGGCGCGGCGGCGAATATCATCCGCACCTGTGGTTGAAACGCAAGGCGAGTGCGCAGCCAGCCTGCGACCGCTTCCCCGGCGGCTTCCCCCATCGCCTGACGGCTGGTAAAACGCAGGACGTCAAGGTTTTCAACTTTTGCTTTCTGAAGAAGCGTTGTCATGTTACACCTCCTGTGATGTAGCTGTTCTTTTAACCGAAAGCCGATCGGCTTCTTTATTGAGTGCAGCCAGCATTTGTTCTACCTCGGGTCGCACGGCGGACGGTCGTAGCCAGCCAAAGACCACATACACCACCAGCGATGAAAGCACGGGCGCGGCGACTGTCATGGCAGTGCTGGCATCGGTCAGGACAAACTTAACGATGAAAAATGCGCTAATCCCTGTCGCCCAGCTCACGATGGCGGCGGCGCTACCGCTGCGTTTACACCATGGCAATAAGCCTAACAACATTGGAATGGAAATAGGTCCTACCAGCCCACCAAACCAGATTACCAGCAGGGATAACACGCCACCAAAGCGGGAAGCGTTAACAGCGATAATCAACGTGGTGATGATGAACAAAAAGGCCGTTGTGCGCGCAACCAAAAGTGACGTTTGACCGCGTTTAAACTTTTTAGGCAACATGACAGGCAGAATGTCACGCGTCACCACTGCCGTAATCGCATTTGCATCCGACGAGGTCATGGAGAGTGTATGGGTAAACATGGCGATAAGCACCAGCCCAATCAGCCCGTTAGGCAGTAAATCCATTGCCATGACTGAGTAAGAGCGCGAAGGATCGCTAATATCGGGATAAATAAGCGGGGCCGCCCACATCGGCAAAAACAGTACCAGTGGCCAGATAAGATACAGCGCGGATGATAACAGCGCGGCCTTACGCGCGTCGCGCCCACCGGGAGAGGCAATAAAGCGCTGTGCCAGATTCCATGTTCCTCCGTTATAGCTCAATGTATAGATGACCAGATAAGCAAGAATAAATCCGAGCGTATAGGGTTCCTGAATAATTTGCGTATGGTGCGCTGGCAATCGGTCAAAAATGCTTAACAGCTCGCCAAACCCGCCGAGGTGCATCGCCACGGCCACCACCATCACGATAGCCGCGATAAACTGGACGATAAACTGGCCAAAATCGTTACAGGCATCCGCCCATAAACCGCCCATCACGGTATAGAACATACTCAACGCACCGGAAATACACATGCCAATGATGGGATCAAGCCCGGTAAAGACATTGATAATAATGGCGATAGCCGCCCACTTCGCGCCCACATCAAAGGTCTTGAGCAGCACGCCGCTCCAGGCCAGAACCTGCTGCGTGGGCAGGTTATAACGCGTGGCGAGATACTCCATCGGCGATTCGATATTCATATGAATACGCAGGCGTGCCCAGCGCGGGGCGAAAATCCATGCGCCGATAAGCACGGCTATCGCGATAGGCAGCGCCCACCAGAAATAGATCGTAATTCCGGCGTTATAGGCCACCGCAGCATAGGCGACAAATACTGCCGCACTGTAGCCTGACATATGGTGGGATACGCCTGATAGCCACCACGGCATTTTGCCACCGGCGGCAAAAAAGTCTCGCGTGCTGTCAACCCGCCGCATCGCCCACAGCGTTATTACCACAATCATTAGCGCGTAAAGCGCCATTACACTGTAATCAAGAGCATTCATCCCGAACTCCATTAAGGGGCTTTTCCCCTGCTGGTAAAGGTATGCGGATGTTCTCGCCAATTAGTCCTTAATTAGGACCAATTGAATGTGACAGATCTTCACTGGCGATTTTGTGATCGTTTTCTCGTTACGTGAATGAAGGAATTAATTTATGGGTGACACGGTTTTCAGGGCGTAAAAAAACCGGGCAACGTCATGTTTGCCCGGCTGGATGGATAACGAAGCGCGATCAGGCCAGCGCTTTAACAATTTTCTCGTACAAATCACCGGATAGATCCGGCAGGTTTTTCAACTGCTCCAGCGCGGAACGCATCAATGTCTGACGTTTTTCGTCATAGCGTTTCAGACGGATTAGCGGTTCGATCAGCCGCGAAGCCACCTGCGGGTTACGGCTGTTCAGCTCGGTCAGCATTTCAACCATAAACGCATAGCCGCTGCCATCTTCCGCATGGAACGCCGCCGGGTTGCTGCTGGCGAATGCGCCGATCAGCGAGCGGATGCGGTTCGGATTGCTGAGGGTGAACGACCGGTGATTCAGCAGACCACGCACCGTCTCAAGCACGTTTTCAGCCGGGCTGGTCGATTGCAGTACAAACCATTTGTCCATCACCAGACCATCCTGATGCCATTTATCATCGTATTCCTGCATCAGCGCATCACGACACGGTAGCTGAGCCGCCACGGCAGCAGAAAGCGCCGCCAGCACATCGGTCATGTTATCGGCATGATGATATTGTTGGCTGACCAGTTTCACCGCCAGCGCCTCGTCACCAAACGCCAGATAGCGCAGGCAGGCATTGCGCAACGTGCGCTTGCCAATATCGGCGTGATCCACACGATAAGTATCGAGTTTGTTGGCGTTGTAGACCGCGAGGAATTCATCCGCCAGCTCGACAGCCAGCGTGCGGGTCAGCGCCTCACGTACCGCGACAATCGCGATGGGATCGATGATCTCGAACAGCTCAGCGATTTCCGTTGCCGACGGCAGGGTCAGGATCTCCGCGGCCAGCGCCGGATCGATATGCTCATCCAGCAGGATACCGCGGAAGGCGTCAGCGACGTGGATTGGTAAGGAGAGCGGTTGACCCTGCTGATAGCGAGCCACGTTCAGTTTGATCCAGATAGCCAGCAGGCTTTGCGCCGCATCCCAGCGGGAGAAATCGTTACGCGCGTGACGCATCAGGAAAGTAAGCTGCTGATCGCTCCATTTATACTCGAGTTTCACCGGCGCGGAGAATTCACGCAGCAGTGAGGGGATCGGCGGCGTAGTAATATTATCAAAGATAAAGCTCTGTTCAGCTTCGGTCACATTCAGCACATGATGCACCGGATGCCCGCCTTTTTGCAGCGCAATAACCTGCCCTTCGCTGTCATACAGTTCGATATCAAACGGGATATGCAGCGGTGCTTTCTCCGGCTGCCCGGCGGTCGGCGGCGTATATTGACTAATTGTCAGGGTGTACTGACTGTTCTCAGCGTCGTAATCATCGCGAACGGTTACGACAGGCGTACCAGACTGACTGTACCAGCGGCGGAAATGGGAGAGATCGATGTTCGACGCGTCTTCCATCGCCTGTACAAAGTCATCGCAGGTTGCTGCACTACCGTCATGGCGTTCAAAATAGAGCTGCATGCCTTTCTGGAAGTTTTCTTCACCCAGCAGCGTATGCAGCATGCGGATAACTTCGGCCCCTTTCTCATAAACCGTCAGGGTATAGAAGTTGTTCATTTCGATAACCTGATCCGGGCGGATCGGGTGCGCCATCGGGCTGGCGTCTTCAGCGAATTGCAGGCCACGCATGGTGCGCACGTTATTAATGCGGTTGACGGCGCGCGAACCGAGATCGGAACTGAACTCCTGATCGCGGAATACGGTCAGCCCCTCTTTCAGGCTGAGCTGGAACCAGTCACGGCAGGTCACGCGGTTGCCGGTCCAGTTATGGAAATATTCGTGGCCAATCACGCGCTCAATATCAAGATAATCTTTGTCCGTCGCGGTATCGGTACGGGCCAGCACATATTTGGAGTTAAAGACGTTCAGCCCTTTGTTCTCCATGGCACCCATGTTAAAGAAATCCACCGCCACGATCATATAGATATCGAGGTCGTATTCGAGAGCGAAACGGGTTTCATCCCATTTCATCGAATTTTTCAGCGAGGTCATCGCCCACGGCGCACGGTCGAGATTGCCACGATCGACAAACAGCTCCAGCGCGACCTCACGGCCTGAACGGGTAGTAAAGGTATCGCGCAGCACGTCGAAATCACCGGCCACCAGCGCAAACAGATAGCACGGTTTCGGGAATGGATCCTGCCACTGCACCCAGTGGCGGCCATTTTCCAGCTCGCCCTGGTCGATACGATTGCCATTGGAGAGCAGAAACGGATATTTGGTCTTGTCAGCAATTAATTTAGTCGTAAACCGCGCCAGCACGTCCGGACGATCAAGATACCAGGTAATGTGACGGAAGCCCTCAGCTTCGCACTGAGTACACAGTGCCTCACCCGACTGATAAAGTCCTTCAAGGGCGGTATTCGCAGACGGGCTGATTTCATTAACAATACGCAGCGTAAAACGCTCCGGCAGCCCGGAAATGACCAGATGACGCTCTTCCTGCTGATACTCAGTCCACGGCTGGTCATTGACATGCAGGGACACCAGCGTCAAATCTTCGCCGTCCAGTTTCAGTGGAACCTCAGACGCCCCCTGGCGAGAGACCTGGCTTACCGCCGTTACCACGGTTTTTGTGGCATCCAGGTCAAAGGTCAAGTCAATATCACTAATCAGGTAGTCAGGCGCACGATAGTCGTGGCGGTATTTGGCTTGTGGCTGTTGTGTCATAAAAAACCTTTAGCATCTTCAGTTAGGTATCGATTCCAGTCTATTCCTGTTGCCTGGATCGCGCTATGCAGAATAAACATCTTTCGCCGTTGAGGGCGCAAATTGCACCATTTCTTACGCTCATGTATCAATGGGAAAGCAGTGGGTCCAGTTATAGTTTGTTTTGACAAGTTGAGCGCTGCCGGTCACCTCGCCGTAACGCTGCGTCTGGCGAAGGAGGAAAAATGACCGCACTGTTTCCGGCAGTCGTTGCGCCCGATAACGCAACAGCGTGCTATGCCAGAAAAGCGGCGGCAGTGGGCTATTCTGGTGCCGCGCCAGCAGCTCTTGACGCCATGAAGACTCCAGCACCTGCTGACAAAAACGCTGACGTAAAGAAACAGCAGCCCGATTGGCGATACCCGCCAACAGCAGTTGCCCCGGAAGCGCAACCAGTCGTAGCTGACTGATGGTTATCTCCGTGCCGCGGTAGTCATGCCACAAATCATGGAGCTCCTGCACTCTGCCGGGAAGCGGCTGATGTTGCTCAAAGCGCGCGAGCGTCAACGGTAGTAACGTGAAATGAAAGCCCGCTTCAGGCAATACATCCGCCAGCGGATCGTCTTTAACCACGGTGTAAAGCGCCCTCAGCAATGCGCATTGCGTCAGGGATAACGCGGGTTTGATGCCAGTGGCTAAGGCCAACGTCTCAGCCGGGTAATATTCCTCGCGAAGCCTCTCGCCGGCGGTAGCCTGGGTTTGCCATTCCTTTATCGTTCGCGCGCTGGTGGCAGCGTAGAGCTGAGCTAACCTGGTATCGCACATCATTTAACCTTTTGATAGTCAGGATCTCTTCATACTCTATGTCAGTTTGCCAGCGTAAATCCAGATCGTCGCCACGCAGGTTAAGTTATTGTTCGTTTTTTGTTACTTTTCATTTAAGAAATTGGTGCGCAGGCTGATTAAGCCGGGAAAATGATACTACTGGCCTGGCGGACAGAATAAGCTGTTCTTACCCACTCCTCCGGCAAATGGTTCGCTATACTAAACAAAAAGAGCGGGAACATTTATTAGTGAAACCATCCCGCTAAAGGTTAACAGCCCGGTAAAAACCTTTATTTTCTGAAGATTAAAGGCTTGTTTTCTACATTTACATAACATGTGGCACGAAATGTTCTCGATCCATTGGGCAGCTTGTGTTGTGATTGGGGTTTAATAAACAGATAATCAGGGTATACTCCTGCGTCTTTTATCTACCCGGTTTGAGATGGAAACGCTCCTGTAAGAGGACGCTACAGCGCACCATGAGACAATTCGCTTCTCCTATACTGTATTCGCTGCTTGATACCGACGCCTACAAGCTGCACATGCAGCAGGCGGTTTTCCACCACTACTACGACGTACAGGTCGCGGCTGAGTTCCGCTGTCGTGGAGACGATCTGCTGGGTATTTATGCCGATGCTATTCGTGAACAGGTCGAGGCGATGCAATCCCTCCGCCTGCAGGATGACGAATATCAGTGGCTGTCCGGCCTGCCCTTCTTTAAGAAAGACTACCTCGACTGGCTTCGCGATTTCCGTTACGACCCGTCGCAGGTGACGGTCAGTAATGAAGATGGCAAGTTGAGCATTCGTCTTACCGGGCCGTGGCGGGAAGTGATTATGTGGGAAGTTCCCTTGCTGGCGGTGGTGAGTGAACTGGTTCATCGCTACCGCTCACCCGAGGCGACCACGCAACTGGCGCTGGACGCGCTGGAGCAAAAGCTTGCGACGTTTGCCACGCTGACCGCAGAGACCGACATGTCTGCGTTCCGGCTGATGGATTTCGGCACCCGCCGCCGCTTTTCCCGCGACGTGCAGCAGGCCATCGTCCACCGTTTACAGCAGGAACCGTGGTTCGTCGGCACCAGCAATTACGATCTCGCCCGGCGTCTGTCGCTCACCCCGATGGGGACTCAGGCGCATGAATGGTTCCAGGCACATCAGCAAATCAGCCCGGACCTTGCCACCAGCCAGCGCGCCGCACTTGCGGCCTGGTTAATGGAATATCCGGATCAACTGGGTATTGCACTCACCGACTGTATTACCATGGATGCCTTCCTGCGCGACTTTGGCCCTGAGTTTGCCACCCGCTATCAGGGGCTGCGCCACGATTCCGGCGATCCGGTTGAATGGGGTGAAAAGGCCATTGCGCATTATCAGAAGCTGGGTATCGATCCGTTAAGTAAGACGCTGGTGTTCTCCGATAATCTCGATCTCAATAAAGCCTTTGACCTTTACCGGCATTTTGCCGATCGGGTCAATCTGGGCTTTGGCATCGGCACCCGTCTGACCTGTGATATCCCCCAGGTGAAACCGCTAAATATTGTCATTAAACTGGTAGAATGTAACGGTAAGCCGGTTGCCAAACTGTCCGATAGTCCGGGTAAAACTATTTGCCACGACAAGGCGTTTGTGCGTGCGCTGCGTAAAGCATTCGACCTGCCTAAAGTGAAAAAAGCCAGCTAGTATCAGTCTGAATCACGTCAGGTCTGAAAAGGGAGCCGTAACGGCTCCCTTTGTCATTGTTATTTTCCGATTTATTCCCTTCACGCTGCGAATTCTGCTTGTCTGATAGCGGATGACAGGTAACATAGGTATCCCCCCGCCAGGGGCGGATATTTATATGTTCATTGGACTATTAACAGATAACAGAGAGACTATTTATGAGCGTTGTGCCTGTAGCCGACGTACTCCAGGGCCGCGTTGCCGTTGACAGTGAAGTCACCGTGCGCGGATGGGTACGTACCCGTCGAGATTCAAAAGCTGGCATCTCCTTCCTCGCCGTTTATGACGGTTCCTGCTTTGATCCTGTCCAGGCCGTCATAAATAATTCTCTGCCCAATTACAATGATGATGTGCTGCACCTGACGACGGGTTGTTCAGTTATCGTCACCGGCGTGGTTACCGCCTCTCCGGGACAGGGTCAGGCCTTTGAACTTCAGGCGACCTCAGTAGACGTTGCCGGCTGGGTGGACGATCCGGATACCTATCCGATGGCAGCTAAACGCCACAGTATCGAGTACCTGCGTGAAGTGGCGCATATGCGTCCGCGCACCAACCTGATTGGCGCGGTCGCCCGTGTGCGTCATACCCTGGCACAGGCGCTGCACCGTTTCTTCCACGAACAGGGCTTTTTCTGGGTATCGACGCCGCTTATCACCGCCTCGGATACCGAAGGTGCCGGCGAAATGTTCCGCGTCTCCACGCTGGATCTGGAAAACCTGCCGCGCAACGATCAGGGCAAAATTGACTTCGACCAGGATTTCTTCGGCAAAGAAGCCTTCCTGACCGTGTCCGGGCAGCTTAATGCCGAAACGTATGCCTGTGCGCTGTCAAAAGTGTATACCTTCGGGCCAACCTTCCGTGCCGAAAACTCCAATACCAGCCGCCATCTGGCAGAATTCTGGATGCTGGAGCCGGAAATCGCCTTTGCCGATCTCGAAGACAACGCCCGCCTGGCGGAAGCTATGCTAAAATACGTCTTTAAAGCGGTGCTTGACGAGCGTATGGATGACCTGAAATTCTTCGCAGAACGCGTGGATAAAGACGCCATCGAACGTCTGGAGCGCTTTATTTCCGCTGACTTCGCGCAGGTAGATTATACCGACGCGGTAACCATCCTCGAAAACTGCGGCCAGAAATTTGAGAATCCGGTTTACTGGGGTGTAGACCTCTCCTCCGAGCACGAGCGTTACCTCGCCGAGCAGCACTTCAAAGCGCCAGTCGTTGTCAAAAACTATCCGAAAGACATTAAGGCTTTCTATATGCGCCTTAACGATGACGGGAAAACCGTGGCTGCCATGGATGTTCTCGCGCCGGGTATCGGTGAGATCATCGGTGGTTCACAGCGTGAAGAGCGTCTGGATGTGCTGGACGCACGCATGGCTGAAATGGGCCTCAACAAAGAGGATTACTGGTGGTATCGCGATCTGCGTCGCTATGGCACCGTACCGCACTCAGGTTTCGGCCTTGGCTTTGAACGCCTGATTGCGTATGTTACTGGCGTACAAAACGTCCGTGATGTGATCCCGTTCCCGCGTACTCCGCGCAACGCCACATTCTGATGTCTTTAAAAGCCAGCTTCGGCTGGCTTTTTCCTCTCCCTGCTGTTTTGTCAAAAAACTTCAGCAAATCCCGCATTCAACCCCTTTTCCTGCCAGGACTGTAACACTCCATTTCGATGTTACAAAAATGTACAAAAATAATCCCACATTCTTATTGCGCCTAAGTTATTTCTCATCACATAGCATAATTTGACCGCTCATATCGGCTATCCAGATGGCTAAATATTATCAGAAGAAAAAACGCGATTAGATTGGTACGGCGATAAGAAAGGCTTTTATCTAAATTAAATATAAGCATTTCATATATATAGAGTAAAAGGCGCTGTTTTAATAAGCGATCGCTTCGGAATTTAGAGGTGTCTCACAAAGTTCCTCAAAATTAATACTTATTTACACATTATTTCTTTTTGTTACTCATTTTAGACATTTGTAGCACTTTCAGGCTAGCGAAACGTTGTTATGAATGGAAAGATGCCTCTCAGACACAGAAAGACACCAAACTCTCATCAATGGTTCCGTAAATTTATATTGACAGAATTTATTGGCGGCAGTGGCAGGTGTTCAAAAAAAACCAATGAGGGTAATAAATAATGATGAAGCGCAATATCCTGGCAGTGGTTATCCCTGCCCTGCTGGTAGCGGGTGCGGCTAACGCTGCTGAAGTGTATAACAAAGATGGCAACAAAGTTGATATTTACGGTAAAGCAGTAGGTCTGCACTACTTCTCTAAAGACAATGGCGATAACAGCTACGGTGGTAACGGCGACCAGACCTATGCCCGTCTTGGTTTCAAAGGGGAAACTCAGATTAATGACCAACTGACCGGTTACGGCCAGTGGGAATATCAGTTCAACGGCAACAACTCCGAAGGTTCTGACGCTCAGGACGGCAACAAAACCCGTCTGGCATTCGCGGGTCTGAAATTCGGCGATGCGGGTTCCTTCGACTACGGTCGTAACTACGGCCTGGTATACGATGCGCTGGGTTACACCGATATGCTGCCTGAGTTCGGCGGCGACACCGCAGGTTCCGACCAGTTCTTCGCTGGCCGTACCGGTGGTCTGGCTACTTACCGTAACTCCAACTTCTTCGGTCTGGTTGACGGCCTGAACTTTGCTGCACAGTACCTGGGCAAAAACGAACGTTCCACCGTTAACCGTTCTAACGGTGACGGCTGGGCTGGCTCTCTGAGCTACGAAGTTGACGGCTTCGGCGTGGTCGGTGCTTACGGTGCTGCTGACCGTACCAATGACCAGGAAGCTCTGGCACTGGGTGACGGCGCGAAAGCTGAGCAGTGGGCGACTTCTGTTAAGTATGATGCGAACAACATCTACCTGGCCGGTACCTACAGCGAAACCCGTAACGCAAGCCGTATCCCTGGCGGTTACGCGAACAAAACTGAAGACGTGCTGCTGGTTGCACAGTATCAGTTCGATTTCGGTCTGCGTCCGTCCCTGGGCTACACCAAATCTAAAGCGAAAGATGTTGAAGGCATCGGCGACGTTGACGTAGTGAACTACTTCGAAGTGGGCGCAACCTACTACTTCAACAAAAACATGTCTACCTACGTAGACTACATCATTAACCAGATTGACAGCGACAACGAGCTGGGCATTGGTTCTGATGACACTGTTGCAGTGGGTATCGTTTACCAGTTCTAATCAGAAACTATTCTGTTAGATGCTTGAAAAACAGGACTTCGGTCCTGTTTTTTTATGTCCGTCAGCGAAAAATCTTCTCTTGTAAAAAGACCCGCGCTTTTTGTCGCAAACGGTTGGCATTTGCGCCATCTACCGTTAACCTGATAGCGGATCTCCCTTCTGTAATCACAATGGAACTTCGCCATGTTTGAGAACATTACCGCAGCCCCTGCCGACCCTATTCTGGGCCTTGCCGATCTGTTTCGTGCCGATGACCGTCCGGGAAAAATCAACCTCGGTATTGGCGTTTATAAAGATGAAACCGGCAAGACGCCGGTACTGACCAGCGTGAAGAAAGCAGAACAATATCTGCTGGAAAACGAAAATACGAAAAACTACCTTGGTATTGACGGTATCCCGGAATTTGGCCGTTGCACACAGGAATTATTATTCGGTAAAGGCAGCGCTATTGTCAGCGACAAACGTGCGCGCACCGCTCAGACTCCAGGCGGTACGGGGGCACTGCGTGTGGCGGCTGATTTTATCGCCAAAAATACCGACGTTAAACGTATCTGGGTCAGCAATCCGAGCTGGCCAAACCATAAAGGCGTATTTAACGCGGCGGGTCTGGAAGTTCGCGAATACAACTACTATGACGCGACTAACCATGCTCTCGATTTTGACGGCCTGCTGGCAAGTCTGAACGAGGCACAAGCGGGCGATGTCGTGCTTTTCCACGGTTGCTGCCATAACCCGACCGGTATCGACCCGACGCTGGAACAGTGGCAGCAGCTGGCACAGCTATCGGTAGAAAAAGGCTGGTTGCCGTTGTTTGATTTCGCCTATCAGGGCTTTGCCCGCGGGCTGGAAGAGGATGCCGAAGGTCTGCGCGCGTTTGCGGCACTGCATCAGGAACTGATTGTCGCCAGTTCATTCTCCAAAAATTTCGGCCTGTACAACGAGCGTGTAGGTGCCTGTACGCTGGTGGCGGGCGATACGGCAACCGCCGATCGCGCCTTCAGCCAGATGAAATCGACCATCCGCGCCAACTACTCTAATCCACCAGCACACGGTGCCGCGGTAGTTGCGACAATCCTCAGTAACGATGCGCTGCGCGCCATCTGGGAGCAGGAGCTGACCGACATGCGTCAGCGCATCCAGCGTATGCGTTTGCTGTTTGTGAATACGCTTCAGGAAAAAGGTGCCAACCGTGACTTCAGCTTTATTACCAGACAGAACGGCATGTTTTCATTTAGCGGTCTGACCAAAGATCAGGTGCTGCGTCTGCGTGAAGAGTTTGGTGTGTATGCGGTGGCATCCGGACGCGTCAACGTTGCCGGGATGACGCCGGATAATATGGCTCCGCTGTGCGAAGCGATTGTCGCGGTGTTATAAGGCAGAGACATTAAAAATGCCGCATCGGGATGCGGCATTTTTTATAGCAATATGTTGTTACCAGACCGGCATTTCATCCTGCAGGAAAGGATTATGCAGCCTTTCATGGCCGAGCGTCGATATCGGGCCGTGGCCGGGGATAAAGGTGACGTCATCACCCAACGGCAGCAATTTGCGCTTAATGGCATCGATAAGTTGCCCATGATCGCCACGCGGGAAATCACTGCGCCCTACTCCGCCTTTAAAAATCACGTCACCCGAGACCAGCAAACGGGAAAGCGGATCGAAAAACACAATGTGCCCTGGCGTATGTCCGGGACAATGCAGCACCTCAAGATTCACGTTACCAACGCTCACCTTGTCACCCTCATTCAGCCAGCGATCCGGCGTCAGCGGCTGACAATCCTCCAGCCCAAACATCCGGCTCTGCGCGGGTAAACCCTGAAGCCAGAACTCATCCTCTTTTTCCGGTCCCACAATCGGTACGCTGTAGAATGCTGCCAGCTCCGCAGCGGCTCCAACGTGATCGAGATGTCCATGGGTAAGCAAGATCTGCGTTAGCGTCACGCCGGACGCGGCCACTTCCTGTTTAATGCGTTCGGCATCGCCGCCGGGATCGACCAGCGCCGCCTGTTTTGTCTGCTCACACCAGATCAGTGAACAGTTCTGCGAGAAGGCAGTTACCGGGATAATACGATAGTTCATGCTGCTCCTGTTTCATTAAGCGTTTGATTACCAGTGGCGCACCGGCCCGGTATCAATATGCACAAAGTTGCTGCTCGGGTAATATCCTACACCACCTGAGCGCATAGATAACGCTGCTTTGCGAACATTGCTTAATGAAAGGCCTTCGATATGGAAATCCATTGCCTGACCTTTGGTGTGGTAGCTGTTTTTTGCCACCCCGCTACTGTGCCTGCGCAGGTCGTCGTTAGTATTCAACGAACGGTAGCCGGAGATAAGCTGCACCGGTTTGCGCGTGCCCAACAGTCCCTGTAAACGGTAAAGCTGATCGAACAACTTCGGATCGATGGACTTTATTTTATTCGCGCGATAGTCGCGGAAAAAATGGTTAAGTTTTGCTAATTCATCCTGAATATAGCCTCTGCCATCGAAAAACTCCGCCTTAATTGACTCACCGGTGTGCAGGTTGTTTAACGTCAAAATACGCGGCCGTGGGGTCGAGAGGGTGGCAAATGCAGGCGTCGGTAAGATAGCGGCTGCGCCCAGCGCAACGCCACCTAACGCCAGCAGTTTGCGGCGATTAGCGTCAAATTTGTCCATGATAATCAGGTCTACAGTAAAAGTATTAGTGTTGATAATTTATGCACTTCTGGCGCACGAAAGCACCTTACCGGGCATTATCACTGGCGTCAAGGCTACCAAACCCAGCCAAAACGGGCCGTGCAGCGATGCAGGCCCGTTTTTTTGCTGATCCTTTCGGCACTTACTTTTTCTGAACTACTTCATTTACCTGATTAATTGTTCCGCTTTTTCCATAATTTGTGCGCCAGATCGTGCCGTGAGATCATAATTGTAAATATCTGTTCGATACTGCGCTTTACCATCAGCACCAATAAACGCCGTTAAATAATAGAGATTGACCGGAATAGTTTGCGGAATATTAACGTAGCGGGTATCGCCCTGTTTTAACGCGCCCGAAATGCGGGTGTCATTCCAGCCAGCATCCGTTAATAACATATTCGCCAGTTCAGCCGCTTTATTAACGCGAACACAACCGGAGCTTAACGCACGCGCATCGCGCTGGAACAGGCTATGGTTGGGGGTATCATGCAGATAGATAGCGTCTGAACTCGGCATGTTAAATTTATAACGGCCAAGCGAGTTGTGCGCTCCCGGAGCCTGCTGGAAACGGAAAGGTAAGTTAGACGGCGTAATGGTCGCCCAGTCTACATTCCACGGATCGATTGTCTCGTTGCTGTTCCAGCCGCGCTTGACCGTATAACCATGACGCTCCAGATACCCCGGATCGTTCCAGACCTTCGGCAGAATGTCCTTACGCGCAAGCGTAGGCGGCACGTTCCACGGCGGGTTAACCACAACGTTATTTAACGCGCTACTCATCATCGGCGTCTTGCGATCGGGACGACCGACGATGACACGCGAATCCAGCACCGGATCGCCATTCTGATAATACACCAGCGAGTAGGCGGGAATATTCACCATGATGCCCGTAGAGAGTTTGCCCGGCAGCAGGCGCAAACGCTGAATATTAAGCGCTAATACGCCCGCACGTTGCGCAGGTGACACATTCAGCCAGTCGCGCGTCGCGCCGCCAATAATGCCGTCAGCCCCCAACCCCTGCCACGCCTGGAAGCGCTTCACCGCCTCCACCAGCGTTTTATCGTAGGCCGCGCGCACTGGCTGAGCCGGTTTTTTCGCCGTTGCGTTAGTTTCCGTAGAAACCGCTGAAGGACTCACGGCAGCATCGCCGGGAAGCGCAATATCAGGACCACCATCCAGCATACCGTTACGCTCAAGGATCTCGCGCAGCGCCGGAATGTCGTTACTCCACTGTCCTGGACGCAGCGAGGCCTTACCGGTCAGTTGTGGCCACGGGCGACGATCTTCTGTCAGCGCAAGCAACGCCTGATGCATCGCCTCATACTGTGAATGTTGCGGGGCAAGCGTGGCGATAAACTGCGGCAGGGAACCGTTATCCAGCGCCATTTGCCACTGATTGATGACCGACAGTGGCGGCGTTGCCAGTGCGTAAGGTTTACTGCTATAGAGCCAGCGGTTACCCTTAACCGGAATACCGCTGACAAAGTGCAGGTAGCCCATCATGGCATCGGAAAGCACGACATCCCGCGCCATCCCGGTGACAGCAGGATCGGTCAATAACTGCACCCAGGTAGTAAACTGTGGCTGAAAACCGGCCATGGCGACTTCCGCCAGCTGCTGCTGGAACGCCTTCACCGCCTCGCGGTTTTCCCACATTGGTTTCATTTCTCGCGCCGCATACAGCGACGCCAGCGCATTAAGATAGACGGGCGAATATCCTGCCGGAAGCAGTGACTCAATCTCGGTACGTCCCGCCTGCGGAGAATGGTTCTCCGGGAAAGCCCGGACACCCGTCATCATTTCGACGGCACTGGACTGGACCAGCGGCTGTAAGCCTTCGCTCATCGCGGGGACGCTATCCCCGGGAACCACTTCAGGCTCATCGGCCTGGACGTTGAACAGTGGAGCAAATGCGAAGGCCAGGCACAAGCTGAGTGCTGACCATCGACGACCATAACTACGCTTTAGCAACATCCCTTGCCCCCTGTTTTGACGATGTCATTTCCGCTTACTTTCAGTATATAAAGACAAAACGGGTTTTGCCTTACCTAATGTAAAGAAGATTAAAGATATTATCATCGTTCTAAGGTAATACTGAACACAAAAAAGGCGACATCACTGTCGCCTTTTCGGTCCTTTTTCGGACTACTACGATGCGTCAGCGGTGCCCGGCAGCGGATCCGGCAACTGCGGTGCAAAGCCACGCAGCCCCACCACGTGTACATGTTCCGTATTCTGGAAGACTTTACGTACCAGTTTATAAGTGGTGCCTTTTTCCGGACTGATGTTTTCCGGCGCAGCGATGATGAGCTGCATTTCAAGACGGTCACACAGTTCAAAAAGCGTGGCAATGGAGCGCGCATCCAGACGCGCTGCTTCGTCGAGGAACAGCAGACGGCATGGGGAAATATCTTTGCCGCGCAGGCGACGCGATTCATCTTCCCAGCTCTGTACCACCATCACCAGGATAGACATCCCGGTACCGATCGCTTCACCGGTCGACAACGCACCGGATTCCGCACGCAACCAGCCGTCAGAACCACGGTTAACCTCCACTTCCATCTCCAGATAGTTGCGGTAGTCGAGCAATTCTTCGCCGATGGTTTGCGGCGTGCGCTGTCCCATGTCGATCTGCGGATTCAGACGTTGGTACAGCTTCGCCAGCGCTTCCGAGAAGGTCAGGCGATTGCTGTTAAACAGATCCTGATGCTGCTCATGCTGCTCAGAAAGCACATCCAGCAATGTCGCATGGGCCTCACGGACGTTGACGTTGAGACGCACGCTGTTGACCTGACCAAAGGAAACGCTTTGCAGCCCCTGGTTAAGCATCCGGATACGGTTCTGCTCGCGCTGAATGGTCTTACGGATAATGTTCGCCGCACTTTTTGAGCTGATCGCCAGTTTCTGCTCGCGGGTGGTCAGTTCTTCCGTCAGACGGCTCAGTTCAATTTCCATCTGTTCGATGGCTTCAACCGGATCGTCGGTGCGAATGATATCCTGGCGGATACGCTCGCGCAGATGCTGATAGACGGCCACAAAGAACTGAATCTTACGCTCAGGACGTTTCGGATCTTCCGACATACGCAGCACATCGCGCAGGTGTTCGTTATCGGCCACAGCCAGACGCAGCGCACCCAGCGCCTTATCCGACATGGAACGTAGTTCATCAGCGGAAAGATAAGCCAGTTCACGGCGATGCAGACGACGTTCAACGCCGTTATCTTTCACCAGCCGCATGACCGCACACCAACCCGCTTTGGCGGTGACCACCTGCTCACGCATGGCGAGATAATCACGTTCCAGCGCACGCAGCTTACGAGTCAGGTTGTCCATTTCTGCCTCGCAGAAGGTCAACGCTTTTTCCAGCTGATTGCGCCGCGCACGGTTATTGCTCAACTGACTGTGCAGTTCATCGCGACGACTACGGGCGCGCTCTTCCGCGCCGTTGTCGGCACGCACGCCAATATCCTGCAACTCTTTATGCAGGTCGCCCAGCAGCTCTTTTTTGGTGTCGTAGGAACTTTTCAGCGACGCCAGTACCTGATTGTACTGACTGAGCTGGGCCGCATGCGCACGCAGCGCATCACGCGTGCGGCTACGTTCAGCCTCTGCATGCTCAAGGCGCTGACGCAGTTTTTCGTTCAGATCGCTGTTGCCGCTAAGCATTTCTGCCGAGTCGGAATAGCCAAAGTGCGCCCGGCGCTGGACCACTTCCGTCAGCGCAAACGCCTGCTGGCGAGCTTCACGCTGGGTCTGCTGCGACCAGGCGTAATCTTCTTTGAGCTGTTCAAACTGCTCCGGGTCGCTTTGCAGCACGGAGACCAGCGGTTCAAGTTTTGCCAGCTGATTACCGTGCTGCTGAATAAAGCGTACGGCTTCCTGCGCCTCGTCCAGACGCTCCTGAATTTCATCAACCCGGTCAGCAAGTGTTTCATCCGCCAGCAGGTTCAGGCGTGGCAGAAGGCGGTTCAGTTGTGAGACACCCTCTTTCGCCAGTTCATACTGAGCACGCTGCTGCTCGTTGTCACTCTCATGGCTGGTAAGCCCACGTTCCAGTTCGCCACGGCGAGTGGTTAACTGACGAATTTCCACTTCCGGATCGTCTTTAAAGGCTACGGCCAGATGGCTACCGATAAAGCGGCTGAAAGCCTGGTGCAGACGCTGGGTCTTCTGCACGTCGAAGGACAGCGTGGCAAAGCGTTCGGAAAGCGTTTCACGCTCGGCGTGCAGGCTTTCAATACGGCTTTCGCGCGCGGCGCGGCCAAACAACGGCAGTTCAGGGAAGCGGGAATAACGCCACTGGCGGTCGGCAATTTTCACCACCACCGCTTTTTCCAGCTCGTCGACGGCGAATACGCTATCGTCAAAGGACTGCGGATCGCCCTCGATCAGGTACAGATCTTCCGGACAATCTTCCAGCCCTTCGAGCTGTTCGGTCAGCAGCGACAGATCCGGTACCACAATCGCATGGCGTGACGGCCCGTACAGCGCGGAGAAGTACGGCGCATCTTCCAGGCTAACGTCATCGTAAATTTCAGAGAGCAGCACACCGCCAAAACGTTCGGCCAGTGCATTAAGACGCTGATCTTCCGACCCGCCCGGCTGACTGAGACGCTCAATCTCTTCATCAACGGCGTTTTTACGCGCGCCAACTTCATCACGTAAAACGATAGACTCACGCTCACGCTCCAGCAGTTGCTGCAGATATTCCGTTACATCCTGGCTGGTTTCGAAGGTTTCGCCGCACTGATCGGCAAGCTGGTTCAGGCTACTTTGCGCCGCCAGCCAGACCGGCGCACGCTTTTGCAGCGCCTGAATGCGTGCCTGCGTTTGCTCAAGCTCCTGACGCAGGTTCATGCGTTTTTCGCGGGCGTTTGAGACGCTATCGGACAGGCTGGCAATACGCGCTTCCAGTTCCTGATGCAGTTCCTCAAGCTCCTCGATATCGTAACGCTTACCCTGGCGCTTGTTGAATTCGGTTAACAGGCGCTCCGCGTCCTGTTGCTCGCGTAGCCGCTGTTCCAGCTCGCTCAGGCGACTACGCAGCGGTTGCGCCTGCTCAGCCAGATGGCGCTGATTGACGCCGTCACGCAGTAATTCACGGGCAATATCCCAGGCTTCATCGCGTGCCAGCGGGCCGTTGATAGCCTCCACCAGTTGAAACGCCTGCTCAAATTGCTTGTGCGCGCTTTGTGCCACGTTCATCTTCTGTTCCAGCGACAGCAGGCGCTCGGTGGCTTCCTGCTCTTTCGCCTGGAAGGTTTCCAGCCACTCGTCCGCACTGTCCGCCGTCAGGTCTGGCAGATGGCACAGTTCGCGCGCGCGCTGGAGGGCCTGTAACGCCTGGTTGTACTGAATGGCGCGGGTTTGCTGCACGTCCAGCGCCTGCTGGTAGTCGGCAAGCTGGTTTTTCAGCTCATCCACTTCCAGCTCAGCGGCTTCCGCCCGCGCTTCGTTATCTTCCTGACGGTCGACCGCTTCAGCAACCACCTCATTCTGCTCTTCAAGACGGATCTGCAGCTCTTCCAGGTCCGACTCGTAACGTTCAATTTTTTCCTGCTGGCGCAGCGCGGTTTGTACCAGGTTCAGATGATCGCTGGCCGCCTGGTAATCAGCTTCCAGATCGCCTTCTGCACCGTTGTGCTCCTGCAACTCACGCGCCATCTCAACGTGTTTGTACTGCTCCGCCGCCAGTTTCTTACGCGACGTAAACAGTTCACGGCGGAACTCCAGCGCCTTGTCGAGGTGGACCCGGCGCTCGTTGGCGTGACGCATATAATCTGCCGCCACATAATCCGTTGCTTCGGAAATCAAATGCTTGAACAGATCGCGATCCGACTGCGTTACGCGAATGGCTTCCAGCGTCATGCGGTTTTCGCGCAGCGCGGCTTCCATATCCTGAAAGGCTTTACGCACGCCGCTATTTTCCGGCAGCAGATAGTCGCGCAGGGAGCGGGTGATGGCGCTGGAAATACCGCCATACAGTGAGGCTTCAATCAGACGATAGTATTTGCTACGGTCTGAGGCCGAACGCAGACGACGCGCCACCACGCCCAGATCGAACATCAGCGAGTGGTAGTCGGTAATGGAGTTAAACTGCTTGAACTGCACGCCTTCCGTCGCTTCGAGTTTCTCTTTCAGTTCCGGAAGCGTTAACACCCGCGCCTGACGCTCGTTCAATGCCTCGGTTAACAGTTCAGTCGGCCCGACTGACGTCGGCAGGCCCTGGATGGCAAAAGGTTTGATATCGACTTTGCGATCGCGTCCGGCAACCTGCTGTAAACGGACCCCCACCAGCACCCGCTGATGACGGGAGTTGATCACATCCAGCACCGAGTAACATACCCCGGCCTTTAGCTTACCGTGCAGGCCTTTATCGCGGGAACCGCTGGTCGCCCCGGCTTCGGTGGTGTTACGAAAGTGCAGCAGCGTCAGATCCGGGATCAGCGCCGTGACGAAAGCCGCCATGGTTGTGGATTTACCGGCCCCGTTCCCCCCGGATAAGGTGGTGACCAGCTCATCAAGGTCAAAAGTACGGGCAAAAAAGCCGTTCCAGTTAATCAGCGTTAGCGAACGAAACTTACCGCGTTCTAACATTATTCTTCCTCTCCGCTATCAGACTGACTTTCTTCGGCTTCATCATTCAGCTGCAAATGATTTTCAATCGGCATCGCTTCACCGTCGCGAATCATACGCAATTGGGCTTCACGCGGGTCGTCGCCGCTGCGCACGTCGGCGCCAAAGCGGAAAACGGATTCCGTAATGCGAAACTTGCTGCTGTCATGACCCATAAACCACACCATCCCCAGCCGGCGCAGGCGGTTGAGAGAGGAACGCACTTTTTCCTGAAGTTTCTGTCGGTCAACGTCAGAACCGGTAGAACGGTTGTTGACCAGCTTCAGCAGCTTGCTCTCTTCTGCCAGGGTGAGCAGTTCATCGTATAGCTCTTGCTGGGTGAAAATCCCTTCATTGGCCAGACGTTCCGGGCTGAGATAGAGATAACAGAGGATTTTACCCACCAACATATCCAGCTCGGAGAGGACCGAACGTGGGATAAGCGTAGTAGAACGCGGACGCAGGTAGAAGAACCCTTCCGGCGCGCGGATCAATTCTACGTTATAGCGAGCGTAAAACTCTTCCAGATACTCCTGGAAATCCATCAGGAAGGCATGGTTATCCAGCTCGTCAAGACCAATATGGCGACCCGAACGTAGCGCGCTATCCAGCGCCGGAAAAAGCGGGTTGGCCAGAGCCTGTGCCATTTTAACTGGCATCATTTGTTCAATATTTGTCAATGACATGCGCCTGTACCTTGGCTCCGTAATCATTAATTGGCTGCCATTGTGCCTGCAGCCCACTGAAATCTGCTTGTGCAACACCCAGGCGCACGGCCTGGTCCACAACGATACGCGCCACGTCAAAATGGCGCGCGCGCGGATACTGCGCCAGATATTCGCGCACAACCAGGCCGAGATCCAACGGCAAGTTTCTGGATTTATAGACTTCCAGCTGCTGTTCAATCATGGCGGCAAGCTGCTCGCGGATCTCGTTAAACTCTTCAAACTCAAGGTCCGCCGGAAGCTCACCGGTGACCTCTTCATCACGCAGCGTCAACTCTTCGTCGCGCATATCGAGCAGGCGGTCGGCGCTGGCATACGTCAGTGCCCAGGGGGCGTCCAGATAGGTTTGCACCGACTGACGCAGCCGCTGGGCAAAGACGCGGTTTTTATCCATATCAATCGCGGTACGGATAAATTTATGGACGTGACGATCATAACCGATCCACAGGTCAATGGCCTGTTGTCCCCAGCTGACGATACGGTCCAGTTTACTTTGCAGATCGAACACCAGCCGATCAACAAAATTCAGATCGTCACGAGGCAGAATGGCATCCTGAATAAGCAGCAGGTTAGCCTGAAGCTTATCGCCTGCCGCATCCAGCGTATCCTGCAATTCACGCAGCGTGCCGGAAGTTTCAGAGAGTAACAGTTCACAACTGGAGATCGCCGCTCGCCAGTCTTTGTTCAGCAGTTGGGCGATGTCGTCTTTGACCGACTGTTGCTGTTCATCCATCAAACGCTGGGTGAGATCGATACTGTCAAAAATTTCCGCCACCGAATATTTCAGTGGGGCATAAACGTTGCGGTGCCAGTGGAACTCATCTCCCCCTTCGACGGCGGCATCGGCGGCGCGTTTTAATTCGCCGGCCACAATCGATAGCTGCATCGACAGCCGCAGGGTGGAAAATTCGCGCTGGCGAATATAGTAGTCGGTAATGCCAATTCCCAGCGGCGTCAGGCGGTAAATGGCGTTCCCTTCCGCTTGTTCACTGGTAAAGCGGTTCAGCAGACGTTGACGCACCATATCGTTGATGGCGTTATTCGCACGCACGCCAATGGTTTCGCTGGTTTGCTCAAACGCATCGCTGACGTGACGGAAAGCATCAATAAGGACGCCCTCCGTCATTTCTCCCTCCAGCCGTTCGCTGTTTAACGTGGCGACAGCCAGCAAAAATGAGAGCCTGTCGACTGGCAACTGAATGGAGAAATCATTTTTTCTGGCCCAGGCAACCAGTTCGGGGACTGTCTGGGAAAATTCACTCATCGGTTATCCTTGCATCTTCCTGCGGTTTACGCGCAGTGACGTGAATGTAACGGCCCAGGCTAATATAGGGTTCCTGACGGCAATAGCGCGTTTCTAATGCCAGCAGCGCGGCATAGCAATCATGCTGCTGATGTTTTTCGCGCAAATAATCATGAAATACCCGTACGCCGGTTTTCCCGGTAATCTGCCACCCTGCTTCTTCCAGCCAGCCGTAGACCTGCTGCGGATCGCGCGGATAGTCCGGCGAGAGGGTGCGCTTTTTCTTTTTCGGCATTCCCGCCTGCACGTAATCAAAATTCCCGGCCACCATATTGTGCATCAAAAAACCGTTGGCGTTATAGAACATCAGCGACAGCGCACCGCCGGGACTTAACACCGACCATAACGTTTGCAACATGCGCTGCGGTTCGGCGATCCACTCAAGCACCGCGTGAAACAATATCAGATCAACCGGCGATTCCAAATGCTGAGCGATCTCCTGAGCGGGGCATTGTACAAAATGCATGTTGTCGCTCACACCTTTATCCACCGCCGCCAGTTTCGCACGCGCGATCATCTCAGCGGAAAGATCGCATAACGTTACGTGATGCCCACGTTCCGCCATTTTAATCGCCGTCTGACCTTCCCCGCCGCCCGCATCGAGAATGCGTAGAGGACGCTCGTCCCAGGAGGCAAGCAAACTATCAAGATCCTGCCACAGGATCGCCTGACGCAGTTGGCCCTTGGTGGTGCCATAAATATTGCGGGCAAACTTTTCCGCGATGTCATCGAAATTGCGATCCTGCATAACTTCACTCCGCGATCCTGTCAAAGGCGCTATTTTGTCACAGCCGGGCAGAGAATGAAGCAATCTGGTGTAATATCCCGGACAAAGCAAGGTTGTATGGTTAAAAAAGGAGCCACGAAGGATGCTTTTTACGCTAAAAAAGTTCATCGGCGGGATGATGCTGCCCCTGCCTCTGTTACTTTTATTGATTGGCTGCGGTGTGCTGCTGGTCTGGTTCAGTCGTTTTCAAAAAACCGGCAAATCATTTATTACCCTCGGCTGGCTGGTGCTCCTGTTGCTGAGTCTGCAACCCGTAGCTGACAGTTTACTCCGTCCGATTGAAAATAAATACGCTACCTGGCACGGCCGCGAGCAGGTTCAGTACGTGGTAGTATTGGGTGGCGGGTATACGTGGAACCCGCGGTGGGCACCGAGTTCAAATCTGATTAATAACAGCTTGCCGCGGCTGAATGAGGGAATACGGTTATGGCGTGCGAATCCGGGATCAAAGCTGATTTTTACCGGGGGCGTCGCGGTGAGTAATAATGTCAGTACCGCTGAGGTTGGGGCCAGAGTCGCCGAAAGCCTTGGCGTGCCGCGCAGCGACATTATTACCCTCGACCAACCGAAAGATACGGAAGAAGAAGCCGCTGCGGTTAAAAAAGCCATCGGTGATGCGCCTTTCCTGCTGGTGACCTCTGCGTCTCATCTGCCGCGTGCGATGATTTTCTTCGGGCACGTTGGTCTGCATCCGCTTCCGGCCCCCGCGAATCAACTGGCAATTGATTCACCGCTTAATCCGTGGGAGCGGGCGATCCCTTCGCCGGTGTGGCTGGGCCACAGTGACCGGGTCGCCTATGAAACGCTGGGCCGTGTCTGGCAATGGCTGAAAGGCGCGTCAGGTGAGCCAGGGCACGAGTGATTTTGCCGCCAGATCGAACCGGGCGCGGTCAAAGCGTCCGGTATTCACCAGTTGCGCCACTTCATCCCACAACAGATAGAGCCAGCGCCGCCAGAGAAAAGCTTCCGCTACCGGCGCACGTTGCAGGTAATGCCACAGCAGGTCTTCTGCCAGCCGGTTATCCGCCAGGCGAAACAGCTCATACTCTCGCGGAGCCCACAGCATGATGCCAGGCCCGACCATCGCCAGCAGTTGATCGGTACGCGCATCTTTGAGCATGCTCATCAGCGACAGATTACCGTGTACCAGCACGCAGTTGTCGTTAAAGCCTTCAAACAGCGACGGCAGGCATTCTCGGGCGCGAAACAGCAGTCGCTTATCCTGCATGGTTAACCCGGTATTGTTATAAAGATTGAGCGTGCTCCAGAGCATTTCGACCCGCTGGCGATACCACTGCGGCCACAAGTTTTCCTGGGTATTATCCACCATCCCTACGCAGCCACGGCTATCCTGGCGATGCCATGCAAGCAGGCCCTCGACGATTTGATCTTTAAGCTGCTCCCAACGCTGGGGGGTACGCGCGGGCGCTTCCACCGGCACGCCACGCAACCGTTCAATCAGTAAGACATCCGGCCCCGGATGCTCTTCATGGGTAAGGACACCATAGACCACGGGCATTCTTACCGTGCCGCTACGCGCCAGCATGGATACCTTCCAGGCAAGCTGTCTGGCAAGGCCCGGCGTGGTAAAGCTTTTCGCCATCAACGGCATAGGGTTGCCCTGCGAATCGTATAACGACCACAGCGAAGAGTCGGCTTTCTCATTGACGCATTCCAGCCGACTGAGATTTTCACCTAACAGGTGGCTTAATTCGGCACGCAATTGTTCCATCACGGATAACCCTTATGAATATTACTGATTTCATAATGAGCGCCTGGATGCAGGATGTCACCGGGTAAGATCAAAGGTGCTACAGAAAAGTTGAAAAATAACGAAAATTATTCTCCCTTCCGGCGGGAAGGGAGACGGGGATCAGCGCATTTCTGCGCGCACGCGTTCCAGATCTTCTGGCGTATCCACACCGGTGCCCGGTACTTGTTGAGCAACAGCAACATGGATTCTTTCGCCGTACCACAGCACGCGAAGCTGCTCCAGCATTTCGATTTGCTCAAGCGGGCTGGGTGCCCAGCTGACATAGCGGCGGATAAAACCGGCGCGATAGGCGTAAATGCCGATATGGCGCAGCAGCGTATCGCCAATGGCCTCGCGCGAGTGAGCAAAACGATCGCGATCCCAGGGAATAGTGGCGCGAGAAAAATAGAGGGCATAGCCCTGTTCATTCATCACCACTTTAACCGCGTTCGGGTTAAAAGCCTCTTCGGCATCGTGGATCGGCACCGCCAGCGTCGCCATGCCCGCCTCACACGCGGCAATATTTTCTGCCACCTGACGCACAATCGCCGGGGGGATCATCGGTTCGTCACCCTGAATATTGACGATGATGGTGTCATCGCTAAAAGCGCATTTTTCCACCACTTCCGCCAGCCTTTCAGTTCCGGACTGGTGATGGGCACGCGTCATGCAGACTTCGCCTCCCGCCGCTTCTACGGCGCTGGCCACGTCTGGGTGATCGGTCGCCACGATAATCCGCGCCGCGCCGGATTCGCGTGCGCGATCCAGCACGTGCAGGATCATTGGTTTGCCGTTGATATCCTGGAGAGGTTTACCCGGCAGGCGGGTGGAGGCGTAACGTGCCGGAATAATAACCACGAAACTCATGGACGGCTCTCTTCTGCATTTAACTGACGGGCTTCGGTTTCCAGCAGCACCGGAATACCTTCACGCAGCGGAAATGCCAGGTGATCGGGTTTACAGATAAGCTCCTGTTTATCCTGGCTATAATATAGCTTGCCGTTACAGACCGGGCAGGCAATGATTTCAAGCAAACGATGATCCATAATTCCTCCTGATGGACCGAAAAAGGTCCGTTGCAACCTATCATAATGGCATATCAGGCCACGTCAATTTCCCAGCCGCTACGCTTATGCGTAAAGAGCGATTCCGGCATAAAACCGGCCTGGATACGCGTTGCGCCCTGCCAGCGGGCAAAATCGTCGATGGCGGATTGTAGCCCATTTTCAAGCGTGCGGCTGACGCTCTCACCCGCTTCCAGCCATAGCGAGATGATCTCCAGCACACCCTCTTTACGGTGCATTTTACAGTCCATGCGCCCAACCAGCCTTCCCCGGTGCAGCAACGGCAGTACAAAGTAGCCATATTTACGTTTCGGAGCGGGCGTATAGCACTCCAGCCGGTAGCTAAAGTTAAACAGCTGTTCCGCGCGTTTACGATCCCAGACAACCGGATCAAATGGCGAGAGCACCGCGCTGTGCGTGGCGTTAAGTTTGCCCTCCTGCGCCGCAGGCAGCAAAGGCAGAAGATCCGTGTGCAGCCATAGCTGTCCCAGCGTTTCAACCTCAACGGGGACAATCTGTTTTTGTTCCTGCCAGCGAGCCAGTAGTGCAGCGCTCTTTGGCTGACGCAATCGGTAATAGTCCGCCAGCCATTGAGGGCGGAAAATCCCCAGACTGCGGGCGCTGTTTAACAGCATCACCTCTTCCGCCGCTTCCTGGCTGAGCGCATCGCGCGTGTCATCCCACTCCGGTAATACCCGGCTGGTCAGGTCGTAAACCCGCTGAAAATTGCGCCGCTCCACCACCATCACTTTTCCGGCGGTAAATAATCCCTCCAGATGACGCTTATGCGGTTTCCACTCCCACCAGCCGCTTGAACCTTTTCCTGAACGGGCAAAATCCGCTGAGCGTACCGGACCCTGCTCGTGGATATGCGCCATTAACTGTTCAATTTCCTCGACGTTCTCTTCCATCCACGTCTGACGATATTTCCATCCCATATTTTCCGGAGCCAGCATCCGGTGGCGCACCAGCGAAAAATCGCTGCGGGGGAGGAAACAGGCTTCATGCGCCCAGTACTCCATCAGTTCACCGCGGCTTAACGCCTCGTCCAGCCAGGACGGTGGATAATTTCCCAGCCTGCTGAACAGCACCAGATAGGGACTACGGGCGACAATGTTGATGGTGTCAATTTGCAGGAGCGACATCTGGCGGATAGTGCGCAGGATATCGTCAGGTTGAGCGCGGCGTCGGGGCTTTTTAAGCAGTCCCTGCGCAGCAAGATGAAGACAACGCGCGGCATGTAGAGAGAGCATTTATTTCCTCATCATCGATTCCGGCGTTTGCAGCAGGAGGCTAACGCTGCGCCAGGAGAGTAAGTTTCGCCAGCAGTTGTTGCACACCATCACCCTGGAGTTCGGCATTCACCGGTAGATACCACCAGTTATCCTGAGCAAAAGCCCGGCATTTGACCGCGTCTTTCTCGGTCATGAGCAGAGTCTGTCCTGGCTGGGTCATCGCCTGTACATCGGCCTGGAGCAGTGCCTGATGATCGGCCAGCGCGACGGTTCTTACTGGCCTCACGCCGCCCTTTTCCAGGGTGGTAAAAAAACGCGGCGGATGACCAATACCGGCCATTGCCACCACATTCGTCAGCGTAGACATCTCGCAGCGTTCACCGGTCAGCAGATTCACCGCGTGTCCCGGGCGCAGAGTCATGGGAATTTCCCCCGGCGCAGGCTCGCCGCCGTTGGTAATCACCGCATCGACCGTTTGCAACCGCGACGCACGCTCGCGCATGGGGCCGGCAGGAAGCCACCAGCCGTTACCAAAACGGCGTACCCCATCCACCACCACAATTTCTACGTCACGCGCCAGACGATAATGTTGCAGGCCGTCATCGGTAATAATGAGCTGTAAATCATGTTCTGCCAGCAGTGCGCGAACGGCGTCAGCCCGCACTGGCGAAACGGCGACAGGCGCGCCGGTGCGCTGCCAGATAAGCACAGGTTCATCGCCTGCGCTGGCAGGCGTTGTGTTAGCGTCGAGAAGCAGAGGATAGCGGTCCGCCTTGCCACCGTAGCCGCGAGACACCACGCCAACGCGGATACCGCGCTGCTGGAGTTGCTCAACCAGCCAGATGGCCACGGGGGTTTTGCCGTTACCTCCGGCGGTCAGATTTCCCACCACCACCACCGGGACCGGCGCCCGCCACGGTTTTTTCAGGCCGAGGCGATAGCTCAGACGGATAAGGCCGCTTACCAGCCCATAAAGCCAGGAAAGCGGCAGCAACAGCCGCCAGAGCGGAGATTCACCGGACCAGATACGGGCGATCATTGACCGAACTGCATCTTATGTAGCTGCGAGTAAACCCCACGCAGTTCCAGCAGATCGTGATGGTTTCCGCGTTCAACAATGCGGCCATCTTCAACCACCACAATTTCATCGGCCTGTTCAATGGTTGACAGGCGATGCGCAATCACCAGCGACGTGCGATTCTTCTGCAACTCATCCAGAGCGGACTGGATCGCCCGTTCAGATTCGGTATCCAGCGCGGAGGTGGCTTCATCAAGGATCAGGATCGGACTGTCGCGCAGTAGTGCACGCGCAATCGCGATACGCTGACGCTGACCACCGGAGAGCATCACGCCGTTTTCACCAATAATGGTATCGAGGCCGTTATCCATTTTGTTGATAAAGTCCATCGCATACGCCATACGGGCGGCTTCTTCGATCTGCTCGCGGCTATATATGTCGGTGCGCGCATAGGCAATGTTGTTGGCAACCGTATCGTTAAACAGATGCACGTTCTGCGACACCAGAGCGACCTGATTACGCAGTGATGAGAGCGTGTATTCACGCAGATCGTGACCATCAAGCAGGATTTGCCCGTCATCTACGTCATAAAAGCGGGTGATCAAACTGGCAATGGTTGACTTACCCGAACCAGAACGGCCGACGAGCGCGACCGTTTTGCCTTCAGGGATCGTCAGATCGATATTGCGCAGCGCCGGGACTTCACGTCCTGTGTAGGTGAAGGTGACGTTGCGGAATTCCAGATCGCCTTTTGCACGTTCAACGACAAAGGTACCCTGGTCTTTTTCCTGCTCGGAGTCGAGAATAGTAAATAGCGTCTGACAGGCAGCCATCCCGCGCTGGAACTGGGCGTTAACGTTGGTCAGCGATTTTAACGGGCGCATCAGCGCAATCATTGACGAGAACACGACGGTTATCGTACCGGCAGTCAGGGTCTCCATTACGCTGGGGAAACTGGCCGCATACAGCACAAAGGCCAGCGCCAGGGAGGCAATCAGTTGAATAATCGGATCGGAAATGGAAGAGGCAGAGACCATCTTCATTCCCTGTAAGCGCATCTTGTTGCTGACTTTATCGAAACGCTTCGTTTCGACGTCCTGACCGCCAAAAATCAGCACCTCTTTGTGCCCTTTCAGCATCTGCTCTGCGCTGGTGGTGACCTGCCCCATGGTATTCTGCATATTCTTACTGATGCTGCGAAAACGTTTGGAGACCAGTCGAATCGCAAATGAGACAATAGGTGCGAGGACGATCAGGATCACTGACAATTGCCAGCTGTAGTAGAACATCATAATAAACAGGCCGATAATCGACGCCCCTTCACGCACCACGGTAATGAGCGCACTGGAAGAGGAGGAGGCAACCTGCTCTGAGTCATAGGTGATGCGAGACAGCAGTGTCCCGGTGGACTGCTTGTCAAAAAAGGAAACCGGCATCCCCATCATATGACTGAACAGGCGGCGACGCATGGTCATGACCACTTTGCCTGAGACCCATGAGATGCAATAGCTGGAGACGTAGCTGGTTATACCTCGCACAATCATCAGCCCAATCACTACCAGCGGCATCCATAGCAGCACCGAGCGATCTGTTTTACCAAAACCATCATCCAGTAATGGTTTAAGGAGCGATAACATGAAGGTATCGCTGGCTGCGTTGAGGATTAACGCAATTGCCGCCACGATCAGACCCGGCTTGAAAGGGGCAATAATCGGCCAAAGTCGGCGGAAGGTCTGCCACGTAGAGAGATCTTTATCGTTATGCATTCAAAAAACCAGCATTTGTTGAAATAGCCGCATATTCTACCCGTTATCTGCGGGCGCGCCAAACCACTGATGATACCAGCGGGGTAAAATTTGCTCCCGCAGGCTGCTGATTTGCCACCCATCATCGGAAAAAGTGACCGTAATTTGCCCCTGATGGGGGGTATCAAGCCATTGATATCCCTGCTGCCGGTAACGTTTCATGACTTTCGGCGACGGAAAATGCCAGGCGTTGTAACGCGAGGCGGACGCCAGCGCCGCTTTTCCGTTCACCCTCTGTATCAGCGCGATCCCCGATGAGGTATTGCTGCCGTGATGGGGCACCTGAATAATGGTAGACGCCAGATGCTGCCAGTAATGGCTAAGCATAGCGAGTTCGGCCGGCGTTTCGATATCGCCGGTTAATAAAATACTGTGCAGGCCATCATCAACGTTTACCACGCAGGAGCGGTTGTTACCCTGCGTTTTATTATTCTTTAACGGCCAGTGAGCGCTGAAGGTTAGCCCCTCCCACTGCCAGCGTTCCCCCCGAAAACAAGGCAGGTGCCCTTCCCACCTTAGCGGACTGCGGATCCATGCCTCAGGCCACGCCTGATGAATGGCATCTAGCCCACCGCGATGATCGAGATGCTCATGACTAATGATGATGCCTTCGGGTCGCAGATGGTGCCAGCGCAGCCAGGGGATAATCAGCTGTTGCCCGGAGTCACCACCGGGCCACGCCAGCCCGGTATCATATAAAATGGCTTTGCCGTGACGCTCAATGACCATACCCAGCCCCTGCCCGACATCCAGCATATGTACCGCCCATACGTCCTTTCGCACCTGCCGCCATAGCGGAAAAGTCAGTACCACCAACAGGGTCAGTGTCACAGCGTTGATAGCGCGCCAGGCCCGACAACGCCAGAGTATCAGCGCTATCCACGGCATCATAATAATACCCTGCCAGCGCGCATCCACATCCAGCCAGCCATCGGGCAATTGCCGCAATAGATAAAATAGTAACGCCAGTAGCCGATCCGCCAGATACCAGAGTCCCTGTTCACACAACTGAGGTCCGGTCAGATGCAGCAGCATTCCTGCCAGGATCAGCGGCACAATCACGAAGGTGACCAGCGGGACCGCAACCAGGTTTGCCAGCAGCGACGTCATGCTAATGCCGTGAAACAGCAGCACCTGGAGCGGTAACAGCAATATCATTAGCCCCAGTTGAAGGTGAATCAAGCCAACAAGCTGGCGCAGCAGTGTCCGCATTTTCCACGCTGGCACAGGCACCCACTGGTACCAGAAAATCAGCGCTGCCACAGCGAACGCCGAGAGCCACAGACTTTGTGACAGCACGGCCAGTGGATCGCAAAACAGAATGGCGGCGATACAGCACAGCCAGATGTCCCATGGCGACCATTGACGCCCGCTTAAACGCAGGCCATACCACATTCCCAGCGCCACAATGGTTCGTAGCGCAGGCGGCTGTAAGCCCGTGAGACATGCATAACCCGTTGCACAAAGGAAGCCAAACATTAATGGCGTCCGCCAGCTAATCAGGCGGCATGGCATGAAAAATTGCAGGCCGCGAATTAACAGCCAGCCGAGCGATGCGCCGAGGGTGATATGCAGACCGGAGATCGCCATCAGATGCAGGGTGCCGGTCTGCTGCATTAATTTTTTGATCTCAGGGGACACGGCCAGACGCTCACCTAAGCCCAGACCTAAGATAACCCCCTGCCAGGGATAATCGGTCAGCGTCGCAGAGAGTGAAGCAAGATAGCGCGCCCGCAGACTACAGCTGGCATCCAGCGCTTTTGCCTCAATAAAACGACCGGTCAGGGGAGTATGTCGTGCAAAGGCGCTGCGCTGGGTATCAAATCCACCGTCGTTTAATTCGCCGTGAACGGCCCTTGCGCGAATAGTCATCGCCCAACGCTGCCCGGCACAGCCCGCTTCGGGTAAATAATTACCGTAAAGCGTAATGCCCGGTGCCGGGAACAGGCGTTTTCCGTCATAGCGCGTTATCACCCCCTGATGCGTCGTTGCTCCATCGGTCGCGGTAAGGGTGATTTCTACAGGCTGATTTTTTCCGGTAAGATGCTGTGCAGGCCATACTATCTGATGCGCAGCCAGAATCCCCCAGCAGAAAAACAGACCTGTTAACCCGGCAATCTGAAGGGACCGTGGACTGCACCCTGCGAGCACCATCGCGATAATGACGATGAGTTCCGTACAGCCCACCCCCGGCAGTTTCGGCAGCCAGATTAACGGGGCGAGACCTGCAATCACACAGATCGCCAGTTGTGGCAAACGCATAGACACCTCCCTGTTACGGAGAGTGTCGCGCTACGTTATGAGGTTGTCCGCAGGGATTTGCCTGGTTTGCGGCAAGCTTTGTGAGAAATCGGCGGGATTGCTGCGATATGCAGGCAATGTTGCGAGGAGTATTCCATTTTTCATCAGAAGACAGAGATGAAAAAAGCACCCGCAGGTGCTTTCTTTCGTGTTCAATTTCCGGTGATAACTCAATCACCTTCATAAATATTAGCGCGGTCGCGTAATTCTTTACCCGGTTTAAAGTGTGGAACGTATTTACCTTCCAGATCCACTTTGTCACCTGTTTTTGGGTTACGCCCGGTGCGAGGAGCTCGGTAATGCAAAGAAAAGCTGCCGAAACCGCGGATTTCAATACGCTCCCCAACGGCGAGGGTAGAGGCCATATGTTCCAGCATCTCTTTCACGGCATCTTCAACCGCTTTTGCCGGGATATGCGATTGCTGGCTTGCAAGTCTTTCGATTAACTCTGACTTGGTCATGATTCCTCCGGTTTCCTTAATGGCCATATTCGCTAACAGCTTGAACAAGGGCGGCCGTAGCCGCCCTTTGTGCTTGATTACAGAACGAAAACTGTAATCTGTCAAGTTACTCATCATCCTTCTTCAAGGATTGAGAGTATTACTCGCCTTTAGCTGCTTTGAATGCTTCAGCCATTGCGTTAGAGAAGTTGCCTTCTTCCTGTTTGTTGTTAACAGTAGCAATTGCATCTTTCTCGTCAGCTTCGTCTTTCGCACGAACAGACAGGCTTACAACACGGTTTTTACGGTCAACGCCGGTGAATTTAGCTTCAACGTCGTCGCCTACGCTTAGAACCAGAGTTGCATCTTCAATGCGGTCACGGGATGCTTCAGAAGCACGCAGGTAACCTTCAACGCCGTCAGCCAGTTCTACGGTTGCGCCTTTAGCGTCAACTGCAGTGACTTTACCGTTTACGATTGCGCCTTTCTTGTTCACAGCAACGTAGTTGTTGAACGGATCTTCTGCGAGCTGTTTAACGCCCAGGGAGATACGTTCACGTTCTGCGTCAACCTGCAGGACAACGGCAGCGATTTCGTCGCCTTTTTTGTATTCACGAACTGCTTCTTCGCCTGCAACGTTCCAGGAGATGTCAGACAGGTGAACCAGACCGTCGATGCCACCGTCCAGGCCGATGAAGATACCGAAGTCAGTGATTGACTTGATTTTACCTTCAACGCGATCGCCCTTGTTGTGGGTTTCAGCAAACAGCTGCCACGGGTTAGATTTGCACTGTTTCAGGCCCAGGGAGATACGACGACGTTCTTCGTCGATATCCAGAACCATCACTTCCACTACGTCGCCAACGTTAACAACTTTGGACGGGTGGATGTTTTTGTTGGTCCAGTCCATTTCGGAAACGTGAACCAGGCCTTCAACGCCTTCTTCGATTTCAACGAAGCAGCCGTAGTCGGTCAGGTTGGTTACGCGACCGGTCAGTTTGGTACCTTCCGGATAACGTTTAGCGATAGCAACCCACGGATCTTCGCCCAGCTGTTTCAGACCCAGAGATACACGAGTACGCTCACGGTCGAACTTCAGGACTTTAACGTTGATTTCATCACCAACGTTCACGATTTCGCTCGGATGCTTAACGCGTTTCCAGGCCATATCAGTAATGTGCAGCAGGCCGTCAACGCCGCCCAGATCAACGAATGCACCGTAGTCAGTGAGGTTCTTAACGATACCTTTAACTTCCATGCCTTCCTGCAGGTTTTCCAGCAGCTGATCGCGCTCTGCGCTGTTTTCGGATTCGATAACGGCACGACGTGATACGACCACGTTGTTACGTTTCTGGTCCAGCTTGATTACTTTGAATTCAAGCTCTTTGCCTTCCAGGTGCAGGGTATCGCGAACCGGACGAACGTCTACCAGTGAACCCGGCAGGAACGCACGAATACCGTTCAGCTCAACAGTGAAGCCACCTTTAACTTTGCCGTTGATAACACCGACTACAGTTTCAGCTTCTTCGTAAGCTTTTTCCAGCGTGATCCAAGCTTCGTGACGTTTAGCTTTCTCACGGGACAGCAGGGTTTCACCGAAGCCGTCTTCTACTGCATCCAGAGCAACGTCAACTTCGTCACCAACCTGGATTTCCAGCTCGCCCTGGGCGTTTTTGAACTGCTCTGCCGGAATGGCGGACTCAGATTTCAGACCGGCGTCAACCAGTACGACGTCTTTGTCGATAGCAACAACAACACCACGAACGATGGAACCCGGGCGGGTTTCGATTGTTTTTAAGGATTCTTCAAATAGTTGAGCAAAAGATTCAGTCATGTTTAATCTTCAGGTTTCATATTAACGTCCACCTGGCTCCGTGCCGGATGGGGTTGTTTCACATACCCGCTAACACTCCATTGCTGCGGGGGTACTACTAATTCGGACGCATTTAAGCGAGGGCCAACTTTTGGCGCGCGTATTGTAACGCTTTTTCAATCACTTGCTCAATACTTAAACTGGTGGAATCCAGAACTAAAGCATCGGCAGCGGGAACCAGTGGCGCTACAGCGCGATTACGATCGCGATCGTCGCGTTCTTTAATCTCGGCCAAAAGGCGTTCAAAGTTAACACTAAAGCCACTTTCCTGCAACTGTAGCATACGGCGATGCGCGCGTTCTTCCGAGGAAGCATCAAGGAAAATTTTCACCGGCGCTTCGGGGAACACCACGGTGCCCATATCGCGCCCATCGGCAATCAGTCCGGGAGACTCACGGAAGGCACGCTGACGACGTAAAAGCGCTTCGCGCACCCGAGGGAAAGCAGCGACTTGTGATGCCGCACTTGCCACGTCCTGCGTGCGAATTTCGCCACTGACGTCTTCCCCTTCAAGGATCACTTCCAGCGTGCCGTCGGTCGAAACAAAACGCACATCCAGATGCGTGGCCAGCGGCACCAGCGCATCTTCGCAGGCAACATCAACGTGATGGTGCAATGCCGCCAGCGCCAGCACGCGATAGATCGCGCCTGAGTCCAGAAGATGCCACTGCAACGCTTCCGCCATCGCCTTGCATAAGGTGCCTTTACCCGCGCCGCTTGGGCCATCAATGGTAATAACCGGGGCAATTGCCGTCATCTTTTTCTCCTTAAACAGGCATACCGTCAACATAAACGCCGCGCATTATACGCGTGTCTGCGCCTGAGAGTTACCTTTGCATGCAAATTGCAGAATATTGAACGTAAAATGAGAGACGCCTGGCGAATTATAGCGGGTTAAGCGGGCTGGCGTGGTGCCAGCCCGGAAATGACACAGGTTTACTTTTTATCCTGTGCAATGCGATCGCGGATATGCTGCGCGCGTTCCGCTGACGGCGGGTGAGAGTCAAAGAGCGATTTGGTATGACCAGCGTCAAGACTTGCCAGTTTATCAAAGCTGCCGACCAGTCCCTGCGTCTTGATGCCGCGTTTTTTCAACAAATCGTAGGAGAAGTCATCTGCTTCAGACTCTTTAGCGCGGGAGAACTTAGCGTTGATAGCTCCCTCAGCAATATCACCAAGCTGAGATTTAGAGAGCTGAGCGGCAACGCCGCTGGTGGCGGAGATAGCATCACGCGCCGCAACGGTGGCATAAGCGGCTTTCATTTCCTGCAAAGAGTGGCCCAGCGCTACGTGTCCCAGTTCATGTCCCAGAACGGCTTCCACTTCGTTGTCGTTCATCATGTCCATCAGACCGCTATACACGCGGACGCAGCCGTTAGCCATCGCCCACGCGTTCACGTCGCTGGTCATATAAACTTTGTAGTTTACCGGCGTACCGTCAATATTGTTGCCCAGTGCTTTAGCGATTTTCGCCAGGCGTTTGCTGTACTTGCTGGAAGAACCCGCCAGCTGATTCTGGCTGTCCATCTCTTTACAGCCCTGATCGGCGATGGATTTTGCATCGGCATCGCTGAGCGTCACGGCTTTATAGGCTGACATACCCGAGCTGGCAAGCATGTTGCCATCTACACCATTTTTACAGCCGGCCAGCATAAGCGTTGACAGCGTGAGCGCCAGCAATAGCTTTTTATTCTTCATAGTAATCTTCCGTTGATATTTATAACAATCGCCCTAAAACGATAAGAAATTCATCAACAAAAATAGCATTACCCGTAAGAGCAAAAAAGTTTGAAAACGGACATAACAGCGCCGACGACGTGTCGGCGCTCAGGAGGATTTATTGTGGGGTACTGACGCGGGCAAGCTGCTCGAAGTAGTCAGGAAAGGTTTTGGCAGTACATGTCGGATCGAGAATCGTCACCGGCGTATCTGACAGGGCCACCAGCGAGAAACACATCGCCATTCGGTGATCGTTATAAGTGCCGATTTCGGCAAACTGCAGCTGCGCGGGCGGAGTGATACGGATGTAATCCTCGCCCTCTTCCACTTCCGCCCCGACTTTACGCAGTTCGGTCGCCATCGCGAACAGGCGATCGGTCTCTTTCACCCGCCAGTTATAGATGTTGCGCAACGTCGTCGTGCCGCGAGCAAAGAGTGCCGCTGTGGCAATGGTCATCGCCGCATCGGGAATATGGTTCATATCCATATCAATGCCGTGTAATTCACGGTGAGTACAGCTGATGAAATCATCGCCCCAGTCAATCACCGCGCCCATTTTTTCCAGCACGTCGGCAAAGCGAATATCGCCCTGGACACTGTGACGACCGATGCCGGTCACTTTGATCGTGCCGCCTTTTATCGCCGCCGCCGCGAGGAAATACGAGGCAGAGGAGGCATCGCCTTCCACGAGGTACTCACCCGGCGAACGATACGTCTGACCGCCACGCACAACAAAGCGCTGATAGCGTTGGTTTTCTATCTCAACGCCAAAGGTTTCCATCAGGTTCAGGGTGATATCAATGTAGGGTTTCGACACCAGGTCGCCCTTGATGGTGATGGTCGTATCCTGTGCGGCGAGCGGTGCGGTCATCAGTAACGCCGTCAGAAACTGGCTGGAGACGCTGCCGTCCACTTCTACATGACCGCCGGTAAAGCCACCGCGCAGACGCAGCGGTGGATAATTCTCCTGCTCCAGATAAGTAATGTCTGCCCCGCCCTGACGCAGCGCATCGACCAGATGACCAATCGGTCGCTCTTTCATCCGTGGCTCGCCGGTCAGCACAACATTACCATTGCCCAGGCACAGCGCGGCGGCCAGCGGTCGCATAGCGGTGCCCGCATTGCCGAGAAACAGTTCCAGATCGCCGTCAGCCTGTAGCGGGCCAGCATTGCCGATTATTTCGCAACGGGTGCGGTCGGCGGAAAGGGTGTAATGAATGCCTAACGCACTCAGGGCATTCAGCATATGACGGACATCATCACTGTCCAGCAAATTCGTCAGCACCGTGGTGCCCTGGGCTAATGCAGCCAGCAGCAGCGCCCGGTTAGAGACACTTTTTGATCCAGGCAGGTTGATAACACCGTCTACGCGCGCGATGGGTTGTAACGTCAGGGAATCCATGAAGCTTAACTCTCAGAAGCAAAAGCAAAATAAAGCCCCGCAGACAGGCTGCGGGGAAGAATGAAACGGGTAATTAACCGTGGCGACGTTCGAAGTCGGTCATAAAATCGGTCAGCGCTTTGACACCGGCTAACGGCATCGCGTTATAAATTGAGGCGCGCATGCCGCCGACGACGCGGTGTCCTTTCAGCGCATGCAGACCGGCCGCCAGAGACTCTTCAAGGAAGAGTTTATCCAGCGTGCTGTCTGCCAGCTGGAACGGCACATTCATGCGGGAACGGTTAGCTTTTGCCACGTCGTTACGATAGAAATCACTGTGATCGATCGTGCTATACAGCAGATCAGCCTTTTGCTGGTTGATCTTATCCATCGCCTCGACGCCCCCCTGCTCTTTCAGCCATTTGAAGACCAGGCCGGACAAATACCACGCGAAAGTCGGCGGGGTATTAAACATAGAATCATTGTCATTGAGAGTGGTGTAATCAAGAATTGAAGGGCAAGACTGATGCGCTTTACCTAACAGGTCTTCACGCACGATCACCAGCGTCAGCCCTGCCGGGCCGATATTTTTCTGCGCGCCAGCGTAGATCACGCCGAAGCGGCTGACATCCAGCGGACGGGAAAGAATTGTCGAAGAAAAGTCGGCAGCGACCACAATGTCGTTACCAAAATTGGGAGTTTCTTCGATGGCAATGCCATCAATAGTCTCGTTAGGACAGTAGTGCAGATAGGCTGCATTATCGGAAAGCTGCCAGTCGCGCATGGGTTTCACGGCGCGCAGTCCGTCAACCGTCACTTTGCCGTCAATCACGTTTGGCGTACAGTATTTGTTTGCTTCTTTAACTGCGCTCGCCGCCCAGTATCCCGCATCAACATAATCAGCAGTGGTTTTGTCACCCAACAGATTCAGCGGCACGCCAGCGAATTGACCGCGCCCGCCACCGTGGCAGAACAGCACTTTGTAGTTTGAAGGAATGCTCAGCAGCTCGCGAAAATCCTTTTCTGCTTCTTCAGCGACCTGGATAAATTCCTTACCACGGTGGCTGATTTCCATGACCGACGTTCCCAGACCGTGCCAGTCGCACAGTTCCTGTTGCGCCAGTTTAAGCACTGCTTCCGGTATCATTGCCGGACCTGAACTAAAATTGAAGACCTGAGTCATTTCCTCTCACCACGCTGCTTAGATCTACCCACCGCAATGGGTATACGTTATTCCTGTGGATATCGGTTTTACCATTCAGTGACACGTGTCGCAACGGGTAATCAACTGCAGGGTAAAAATGTGTTCTTTATCACACAATATAATCTATCGTATTGACGAATAAAGGCCGACAAAATCGCTGTCAGGTGATCCGCTTTGCCCGGCTGGCTTTTGACCATTCCGGATGCGCGCACCGGGGACAAAGCTGATGGTCACCCGCTTTCATTACATACACCGCGCTGCATTTATTACAGGCGTATTCGCCATCATCGGGTACAGTGGTATACCGCTCAATACCTGCTGGCAGAATTGAAAGCCCCGGTTTCACCTCATCATCAGAATAGTAGTAAACGCTTATCTGACCGTTAGTTTCCATTATTGCCAGTTTGATTTGCCCGAGTTGCTCAACGCTATTGATCCGCAATTCCATAAAAAATTCAAATTCAGTCAGGTTAGCGGCATTCACTTTCTCCCATGCTAACTGCCCCTCCTCAATAAAGATGACGGGTTTACCCTCCAGTAAATCCTCCAGTTTTTCACTGTGCGACATCAGCCACATCACCAGCCGGTACAATACTCCAAGAGTGATAAATACGGTCAGTACCGGTAGCAGAGGCACATCATCGTAAAACGCCACGTCGCCAGCAGCCGAACCCAGCGTCAGGATAATTAACACTTCAAACAGCGACATCTGCCGCACGCCGCGCCGCCCGGTTATCTTAAGAAACAGGAATACCAGTACGAAGGTATACACACTGCGCAGCGCCACTTCCCCAAGGAACTCAAGCGGCACTTTATCCAGCGCCATACGTTGAAGATCAAATGCTTTCATTTTTTTATTCTCAAACAGCACGTTACTATCCATAAGCATAGCCAATACTTTTATTTCCGCGCCGCACGCCGGGAAGATAGCGCCGGTCAGTTAAAACCCGTATCATTGCGCGCTTTGCGTACAATAAAAGTGAATGACATGACCCAAACCTTCATCCCCGGCAAAGACGCCGCTCTGGAAGATTCCATCGCTCGCTTCCAGCAAAAACTGCAGGACCTCGGCTTCGATATTGAAGAAGCTTCCTGGCTGAATCCTGTCCCTAACGTCTGGTCTGTGCATATCCGCGATACAGAATGCGCCCTGTGCTTCACTAACGGAAAAGGCGCCACCAAAAAAGCGGCGCTGGCCTCTGCGCTGGGTGAGTATTTCGAACGTCTGTCAACAAACTACTTCTTCGCCGATTTCTGGCTGGGCGACACCATTGCCAATGGCCCGTTCGTGCATTATCCGAATGAAAAATGGTTCCCGCTGCCGGAAAATGACGAGCTGCCGGAAGGGATCCTCGATGCCCGTCTGCGCGCGTTTTACGATCCGGAAAACGATCTGAGCGCCGGGATGCTGATTGACCTGCAATCCGGTAATGAAGATCGCGGGATCTGCGCCCTGCCTTTCACTCGTCAATCTGACAATCAGACCGTGTATATCCCGATGAACATCATCGGCAACCTGTACGTTTCCAACGGCATGTCTGCGGGTAATACGGCCAATGAAGCGCGCGTCCAGGGGCTGTCGGAAGTTTTTGAGCGTCATATCAAAAACCGTATCATCGCCGAATCGATCAGCCTGCCGGAAATTCCATCCGAAGTGCTGGCCCGATATCCGGGCGTTGTAGAAGCCATTGCGACACTGGAAGCGGAAGGTTTCCCGATTTTCGCCTATGACGGCTCGCTGGGCGGCCACTATCCGGTGATTTGCGTTGTGCTGTTTAATCCGGCAAATGGTACCTGCTTTGCCTCTTTCGGCGCGCATCCTGATTTTGGCGTGGCGCTGGAGCGTACCGTCACTGAACTGTTACAGGGTCGTGGCCTGAAAGATCTCGATGTCTTCACGCCACCAACCTTTGATGATGAAGAAGTGGCCGAGCATACCAATCTGGAAACCCACTTCATTGACTCCAGCGGCCTTATCTCCTGGGACCTGTTCAAGCAGGACGCTGATTATCCGTTTGTGGACTGGAGCTTTGCTGGCACCACTGAAGAAGAGTTCGCGACCCTGATGGCTATCTTCAGGAAAGAAGACAAAGAGGTCTACATCGCCGATTACGAACACCTCAGCGTCTACGCCTGCCGCATTATCGTACCGGGCATGTCCGATATCTATCCGGCTGAAGATTTATGGATGGCGAACAACAGCATGGGCAGCCATCTGCGCGACACGATTCTGGCGCTGCCGGACAGCAACTGGGACAAAGAAGATTATCTCAACCTGATCGCCCAGCTTGATGAAGAAGGTCATGACGATTTTACCCGCGTGCGCGAATTGTTGGGCCTGGCGACAGGCAGCAATAACGGCTGGTATACGTTGCGTATTGGCGAGCTTAAAGCGATGCTGGCGCTGGCCGGTGGCGACACCGAGCAGGCGCTGATCTGGACCGAATGGACCATGGAATTTAACGCCTCTGTTTTCAGCGCCGAGCGGGCTAACTACTATCGTTGCCTGCAAACCCTGCTGCTGCTGACCCAGGAAGATGAACGCGAGCCGTTGCAGTACCTGAACGCCTTTGTACGGATGTACGGTGCCGATGCGGTAGAAGCCGCCAGCGCCGCCTTAAGCGGTGAGTCTGCATTCTACGGTTTGCAGGCGGTTGACAGTGACCTGACCGCCTTCCCGGCTCATCAGTCACTGTTAAAAGCCTATGAGAAGCTACAGAGAGCGAAAGCGGCTTTCTGGTCACACCAGGGCTAAATAACCGCGCAAACCATAGGCTTACAACTGAGTCTGCGTTATATTACGGAGCGCATTTACCGCTCCGTTTTTTTATATTTTGCGTATTAACCTGAAAATGTAATGTTAAAGTTAAATGTGAGTAAATTTTATTAAGTTTATCTTTTCCTTAATGTAACTTTATATAGTAAATACTCCATTTTAATTAACCGCTCACTGATGAGGCCATAAAAAAATTCAACACAATTTATAATTTTTAAAATTTATTTTTATTCAGATAATCAATACTTTACCCCTAAATAGCTGTAAAACCATACACTATGAAGGCCTATAAGCCAGGCGAGATATGATCTACATCAAATTCTCTTCTATAATGCTTTGTTAGTATCTCGTCGCCGACTTAATAAAGAGAGAGTTAGTGTGAAAGCTGACAACCCTTTTGATCTAATACTTCCTGCAGCAATGGCCAAAGTGGCTGAAGAAGCGGGTGTCTACAAAGCAACGAAACAACCGATGACCACGTTTTTCCTGGCAATTACTGCGGGCGTGTTTATCTCCATTGCTTTTGTTTTCTACATTACTGCCACCACAGGTACCGCCTCCATGCCGTTTGGTATGGCGAAACTGGTAGGCGGCATCTGCTTTTCACTGGGCCTGATTCTTTGCGTTATCTGCGGAGCTGATCTGTTTACGTCAACGGTACTGATTGTGGTGGCGAAAGCCAGCGGTCGTATCACCTGGGGTCAACTGGGTCGCAATTGGCTGAACGTTTACGTCGGCAACCTGATCGGTGCACTGCTGTTTGTACTTTTGATGTGGCTTTCTGGCGAGTACATGACCGCCAACGGTGGCTGGGGGCTTAACGTCCTGCAAACCGCCGACCACAAAATGCATCATACCTTTGTTGAGGCCGTCTGCCTCGGCATTCTGGCAAACCTGATGGTCTGTCTTGCCGTCTGGATGAGCTACTCGGGTCGTAGCCTGACAGATAAAGCGCTCATCATGATTTTGCCGGTCGCTATGTTCGTTGCCAGCGGCTTTGAGCACAGCATCGCGAATATGTTTATGATCCCAATGGGTATCGTAATACGTCATTTCGCCAGCCCGGAATTCTGGACCGCGGTCGGTTCCTCTCCGGACAATTTTTCTCACCTGACTATTATGAACTTTATCACTGATAACCTGATCCCCGTGACTATCGGGAATATTATCGGCGGCGGTTTGTTAGTTGGGTTGACATACTGGGTCATTTACCTGCGTGGTAACGATCATCATTAATGATTGTTCCAGGCGTAAATAAAAAGTCCACTTAAGAAGGTAGGTATTACAATGTCCGAGCTTAATGAAAAGTTAGCCACAGCCTGGGAAGGTTTTGCGAAAGGTGACTGGCAGAATGAAGTAAACGTCCGTGACTTCATCCAGAAAAACTACACTCCTTACGAGGGTGACGAGTCTTTCCTGGCTGGCGCAACTGAAGCTACCACCAAGCTGTGGGACAGCGTAATGGAAGGCGTAAAACAGGAAAACCGTACTCACGCGCCTGTTGATTTCGACACTTCTGTTGCCTCCACTATTACCTCTCACGACGCTGGTTACATCAACAAACAGCTTGAGAAAATCGTTGGTCTGCAAACCGAAGCGCCGCTGAAACGTGCGATTATCCCGTTCGGCGGCATCAAAATGGTTGAAGGTTCTTGCAAAGCGTACAACCGCGAGCTGGACCCATCACTGAAAAAAATCTTTACTGAATATCGTAAAACCCACAACCAGGGCGTTTTCGATGTTTATACCAAAGACATTCTGAACTGCCGTAAATCCGGTGTTCTGACTGGTCTGCCGGATGCCTATGGCCGTGGCCGTATCATCGGTGACTACCGTCGCGTTGCGCTGTACGGTATCGACTTCCTGATGAAAGACAAATACGCACAGTTCCTGTCTCTGCAATCTGACATGGAAAACGGCGTAAACCTGGAAGCCACCATCCGTCTGCGTGAAGAAATCGCTGACCAGCATCGCGCTCTGGGTCAGATCAAAGAAATGGCAGCAAAATATGGCTGCGACATCTCTGGTCCGGCTACCTCTGCTCAGGAAGCTATTCAGTGGACCTACTTCGGCTACCTGGCCGCTGTTAAGTCTCAGAACGGCGCAGCAATGTCCTTCGGTCGTACCGCGACCTTCCTGGACGTGTTCATTGAACGTGACCTGAAAGCAGGCAAAATCACCGAGCAAGAAGCGCAGGAAATGGTTGACCACCTGGTCATGAAACTGCGTATGGTTCGCTTCCTGCGTACCCCGGAATATGATGAACTGTTCTCTGGTGACCCGATCTGGGCAACAGAATCCATCGCCGGTATGGGCGTAGATGGCCGTACTCTGGTAACCAAAAACAGCTTCCGTTTCCTGAACACCCTGTACACCATGGGGCCGTCTCCGGAACCGAACATCACTATCCTGTGGTCTGAAAAACTGCCGCTGAACTTCAAAAAATATGCGGCTAAAGTTTCCATCGATACCTCTTCTCTGCAATATGAGAACGATGATCTGATGCGTCCTGACTTTAACAACGATGACTATGCTATCGCGTGCTGCGTAAGCCCGATGATCGTTGGTAAACAAATGCAGTTCTTCGGTGCGCGTGCAAACCTGGCGAAAACCATGCTGTACGCTATCAACGGCGGCGTTGATGAAAAACTGAAAATGCAGGTTGGTCCGAAATCTGAACCGATCAAAGGCGACGTTCTGAACTTCGACGAAGTGATGGATCGTATGGATCACTTCATGGACTGGCTGGCTAAGCAGTATGTCACCGCGCTGAACGTGATTCACTACATGCACGACAAATACAGCTACGAAGCCTCTCTGATGGCGCTGCATGACCGTGACGTTATCCGCACCATGGCGTGTGGTATCGCGGGTCTGTCTGTCGCAGCTGACTCCCTGTCTGCTATCAAATATGCGAAAGTAACCCCGATTCGTGACGAAGACGGTCTGGCTATCGACTTCAAAATCGACGGTGAATACCCGCAGTTTGGTAACAACGATTCTCGCGTAGATGACATGGCGGTTGACCTGGTAGAACGTTTCATGAAGAAAATTCAGAAACTGACCACTTACCGCAACGCTATCCCGACTCAGTCTGTTCTGACCATCACCTCTAACGTGGTGTATGGTAAGAAAACCGGTAATACCCCAGACGGTCGTCGTGCTGGCGCGCCGTTCGGACCAGGTGCTAACCCGATGCACGGTCGTGACCAGAAAGGTGCTGTTGCCTCTCTGACTTCCGTTGCTAAACTGCCGTTTGCTTACGCTAAAGATGGTATCTCTTACACCTTCTCTATCGTTCCTAACGCTCTGGGTAAAGACGACGAAGTTCGTAAAACCAACCTGGCTGGCCTGATGGATGGTTACTTCCATCATGAAGCGTCCATCGAAGGTGGTCAGCACCTGAACGTGAACGTGATGAACCGTGAAATGCTGCTTGATGCGATGGAAAACCCGGAAAAATATCCGCAGCTGACCATCCGTGTATCTGGCTACGCAGTACGCTTTAACTCCCTGACCAAAGAACAGCAGCAGGACGTTATTACTCGTACCTTCACTCAGACCATGTAATGGGTTTTGACTGAAATCACGATTAAAAAAGCGTAAAATAAAGGCTCCACAGTAGTGGGGCCTTTTTAACACCCGAAGTCTGGTTCGCCAGTTATCTATACTCAATGGGTAACCGTCAAAACAGACCCGACACAACCTTAGCGAGTTGTGCACTCACAGGCCAGGAAGGCCAAAGCTGGAGAAACCACCGCAATGTCAGTAATTGGTCGCATTCACTCCTTTGAATCCTGTGGCACCGTTGATGGCCCGGGCATCCGTTTTATTACCTTCTTCCAGGGTTGCCTGATGCGCTGCCTGTATTGCCACAACCGTGATACGTGGGATACCCACGGCGGCAAAGAAGTGACCGTAGAAGAGCTGATGAAAGAGGTGGTGACCTATCGCCACTTTATGAATGCTTCCGGCGGCGGCGTTACCGCATCCGGCGGTGAAGCCATTTTACAGGCTGAGTTTGTCCGTGACTGGTTCCGCGCCTGTAAGAAAGAAGGTATTCATACCTGCCTCGACACTAATGGCTTCGTCCGTCGTTATGATCCCGTGATTGATGAGCTGCTGGAAGTGACCGATTTAGTGATGCTGGATCTGAAACAGATGAACGATGAGATCCATCAGAATCTGGTCGGAGTGTCCAATCATCGCACGCTGGAGTTTGCCAAATACATTGCTAATAAAGGCATCAAGGTGTGGATCCGTTACGTCGTGGTTCCCGGCTGGTCAGATGATGATGACTCTGCGCACCGTTTGGGCGAATTTACCCGCGATATGGGCAACGTCGAGAAAATCGAAATGCTGCCGTATCACGAGCTGGGTAAACACAAATGGGTGGCGATGGGCGAGGAATATAAACTTGACGGCGTACATCCACCAAAAAAAGAGACCATGGAACGCGTCAAGGGTATTCTTGAGCAGTACGGTCATAAGGTGATGTATTAAGGAATGGTATCCTGCCGGCGTTAACCGGCAGGAAGCACTATCAGACGTGAGCCACTGGCGTCGGATGTTGGCCCGCTTTCCGCAGCAACATCAGCAGATAAATGAACGATACGCTGGCAATCATGATAAACAGCAGGTTATCGGTATAATTTTGCATCAGCATGGCGGTTAACGATGGGCCAAGCAGACTGCCAATTGTATAGCTCAGGAGCAGCGCCTGGTTCATCGCTACCAGCTGATGATGCTCAACCTTCTCACAGGCCCATGCCATCGCCACCGGATAGAGCGTAAAGCCTGCCGCGCCAAGCACAAACAGGGCCGGTGCCATTGCCGCGTGACTGAGCATCGCCAGACAGCCGAGGATCACCACAAACACCTGCACCCGCAGCACCAGCAAACGACCATAGCGGTCCGCCAGTCGACCAATCGGCCACTGACCAAAAATCCCCGCACTCACCAGCACCGCCATCCAGAAACCGATCCCGGCATCGCTGACACCTCGATGGTTAAGATACAGTGGCATCAGACCATATAATGAGCCAAGAACGATGCCTGAAATAATACAGCCGTTTACCCCAAGACGAGCCTGACGCAATCTCAGCATCGGCCATATGCGGGTGGTGTCCTGATGTTCGCTATGCTGATTAACGATGCGTGTAAACAGCAGCGGTAAGATGCCAGCCAGTGTTACGGCGGTCACCCATGGCAGCACGCTCATCAGGTCGGTAGGCAGTTTGCTGACCAGCAGTTGAGCCAGCACAGTACCCACATAGTAAACCATCATATAGGCCGCCAGCAGGCGACCACGGTTGTTTGAGGTGCCGCTACACATCAGCGCACTTTCAACGACCACCCAAATCATCGCGCAGCCAACGCCGGCAATAAAACGCCAGCTTAACCAACTCCAGAAACCGACCATCATCCCCAGACCAATACAGCCCACGGCGAAAATCAACGTAGCAAGATAATAACTACGGTTAAAGCCAAGCCGTTTGATCACATATCCGGTCAACAGCGTACCGACTAAGTTACCGGTGAAATAAGACGATCCCACCATCCCGACCTGCCACGTTGGAAGGTTTTCATGGGCGAGCCAGAGCGGGACGAGCGTGTTTAATACCGCGATCGCCAGGGTCAACAACAGCAGGCCACAGAGCAGCAATTGCACCGGGCGGGTATAGGTGGACATGGATAATAAACCGTGAGGAAGATCAGAATTCGAGCGCATCATGCCACCGCCAGAAACAAAGTCAATTGACGTTTTTCAGCCATAGCACGCTTTGTTTTTCGACGATTGAAATTGCTTATCCAGAACAGAATAAGAAAGGTGATACTAAAAATTACGTCGTTGATTTTGTTGTATTAAATTATAAGAGTTCGCCGCCTGTCAGTCGAAAAATTTCATGATCAAATAAAGGCGTAAAGCCAGGGCAAGCCCCTGACTTTACGCCTTTTATAAGCCATTACCCTGCAATGGCCATACCCGCGGTCATATGCAAACCGTAGAACACCCCGCGACCAATCAATTCACCTGTCAGGACCAGCACAAAAGCGACGGTCAGCAACGATATGGCCGGTCGCTTACCTTTCAATTGCGGTAGGATCCAGCACAGCAGCGCGGCGATAATCGCCACCGCCCGCCAGGCCATCAGCGAACCATATTCCGGGACCAGCGTCGACGCCTGCTGTACCGAACTGTGGATCGTCGCCAGTTCGATGCCCTGCATCAACCCCGTGACCAGACTGACGATCAGCGCCAGCAGCGATACCATCGGCAATAAACGTAGCGGCCGTCCACTCACGCCCGCCATACTCAGCAGCAGATAACCCAATAAGGGTCCGCCGATAAACATCGTCAGGAAGAAGCTCAGCGGCGTCCAGACCGTGTGCCAGGTCGGCACCGTGTCAATGCTGTTGTAGACGCGCACCATCATCCAGACAAAAACCACGCCCAGGATCATCGTCGCCATCAACCACAGCATCCGCAGCGCTGAAGGCATTTTTTTCAGCACCGCCAACAGCCAGCCGAGGCCACCCACGGCAAAAAACAGCGAGCCGCTGGCGATTTCATTACTCAGTGCCGATGCACCGATGCGATTTAACGAGTTAAATGCCCGCAGCGGAGAGCCGAGATGCATTGTTGAGGCAACAAAAGCCAGCCCCATTAATACCCATAGCCCAAACATGCTGGTAATAATCCGTTGTTGCGCCTCTGCGCGCAGACCGCCTTTCATTAGCGCCAGCGCCAGTACGATAAAACCGCCCGCCACGCATTGTCCAAAGACCGTAAAGATCATTAACGGCCATTCATGCCATCCGTTTCCCATTTTACACCTCCTTCGGATTTGCCAGATAACCGGTGGTATCTCCACAGGGACGGCTGTTAGCGTTGGGTTTAATGACGATATTCGGCTTCGTAAAATGTGCGCCCGGCAAAGGAGCAACCGTCGCCAGAGTGCCGTGCTTTTTACGCAGTTCGTCAATCGGACCAAAATCCAGCGCACGTAATGGACAGGACTCAACGCAAATCGGTTTTTTCCCCTCGTTTATCACGCGGTCATGACAGCCATCGCATTTGGTCATATGTCCTTTCGTCGCATTGTACTGCGGTGCGCCATAAGGGCAGGCCATATGGCAATAGCGACAACCAATACACACCTCTTCATCAACCACCACGAAGCCATCTTCGCGCTTGTGCATCGCACCGCTGGGGCACACTTTAGTACAGGCTGGATCCTCGCAATGGTTGCAGGCAATGGAGAGGTAATAAGCGAAGACATTTTGCTGCCAGACGCCGTTATCCTCCTGCCAGTCGCCGCCAGCATATTCATAAATGCGCCGAAAGCTCACGTCCGGGGTTAAGTCTTTATAATCCTTACAGGCCAGCTCGCAGGTTTTGCAACCGGTGCAACGGCTGGAATCAATAAAAAATCCATACTGGGTTGTCATCAGCTACTCCTTACGCTTTTTCGACCTGAACGAGGTTCGTGTGGGAAGGATTCCCTTTGGCAAGCGGCGAAGGTCGCTGAGTGGTCAGCACGTTAATACAGCCGCTCTGATCTACACGTTTCTCATTCGGGTTATACCAGGCCCCCTCACCTAACGCGACGACGCCCGGCATCATCCGCGGGGTCACTTTGGCCTCAATATGAACTTCACCGCGATCGTTAAAAATACGTATCCTGTCGCCGTTACTGATACCACGTGTCTGCGCATCCAGCGGATTGATCCACATTTCCTGACGGCAGGCCGCTTTCAGCACGTCCACATTGCCGTAGGTCGAGTGAACACGTGCTTTGTAATGGAAACCGGTCAACTGAAGCGGGAATTTTTTGACTAACGGGTCGTTGTAGCTCTCAAACCCTGGCGTATAGATGGGCAACGGATCGATGACATCCCCCTCCGGCAGCTCCCAGCTGGCGGCAATCCCTGCCAGCGCCTGCGAATAGATTTCGATTTTACCCGATGGCGTGGTAAGCGGGTTGGCCTGCGGATCGTCGCGAAACGCTTTATAGGCCACATGATGCCCTTCAGGATCGCGCTTTTTAAACATCCCCTGCTGGCGGAACTCTTCAAAGGTTGGCAGCTCTGGCACCGCCTGGCGCGACAGCTCATACAAGTGACGCATCCATTCTTCCTGAGTACGTCCCTCGGTAAATTGCTGTTCGACACCCAGCCGTTTCGCCAGCTCGCTGGTCATCTGATAAATCGTTTTGCACTCGAAGCGCGGTTTAATCACCTGGTCGGCAAAAATCACGTAGGACATATTTCCGCATGACGCGTCAAGCGCAAAGTCCATTTGTTCAGATGCAGTGCAGTCTGGCAGCAGGATATCGGCATATTTCGCAGACGATGTCATATGGCAGTCAATGACGACAATCATTTCGCACTTCTTGTCATCCTGCAAAATATCATGCGTGCGGTTGATCTCTGAGTGCTGGTTAATAAGGCAGTTACCGGCATAGTTCCAGATCATCTTGATCGGCACATCAAGTTTATCTTTGCCGCGCACGCCATCGCGTAGCGCGGTCATTTCCGGGCCACGCTCAATCGCGTCGGTCCACATAAACATAGAGATGCTGGTCTGGACTGGGTTTTCCAGCGTCGGCATACGTTCGAACGGTAAGTCATACGAACCTTCACGTGCGCCACTGTTGCCGCCGTTAATGCCAACGTTGCCGGTCAGGATCGCCAGCATGGAAATGGCGCGGGTGGCGATTTCACCATTGGCATGACGCTGCGGCCCCCAGCCCTGCGAGATATACGCGGGCTTAGCACTGCCGATTTCCCGTGCCAGTTTAATAATCCGATCGGCTGGAATACCGGTGATGCGTGCCGCCCATTCCGGCGTTTTCGCAATACCGTCTTTACCCTGCCCAAGGATGTACGCTTTGTAATGCCCGTTTTGCGGCGCGTCAGCAGGCAAGGTTTTCTCGTCATAGCCAACGCAGTATTTGTCCAGAAACGGCTGATCGACGAGGTTTTCAGTAATCAGCACCCACGCCAGTCCGCTTACCAGGGCAGCATCAGTACCAGGACGAATGGGGATCCATTCATCTTCACGTCCTGCCCCCGTATCGGTATAACGAGGATCGATAATGATCATGCGCGCATTGGATTTCTGCCGGGCCTGCTCAAGATAGTAGGTTACCCCGCCACCGCTCATCCGCGTTTCACCGGGGTTATTGCCAAACAGGACGACCAGTTTGCTGTTTTCAATATCGGATGGGCTGTTGCCATCGGCCCAGCCGCCGTAGGTGTAATTCAAGCCGGCGGCAATTTGCGCTGAGGAGTAGTCACCGTAGTGGTTCAGATAGCCGCCGCAGCAGTTCATCAGGCGAGCGACCAGCGTTTTTCCTGGCGGCCATGAACGGGTTAAGGTTCCGCCGAGCGTGCCGGTGCCATAGTTGAGATAAATAGATTCGTTGCCATAGTCTTTGATCAGACGCTGCATATTTTTGACGATGATGTCATAAGCTTCATCCCAGCTAATACGCTCGAACTTCCCTTCGCCGCGTTTACCGACGCGTTTCATCGGATATTTCAGCCGGTCCGGGTTATAAACCCGACGGCGCATTGAGCGCCCACGCAGGCAGGCACGTACCTGGTGCAAACTCTCAAAGTTATCGTCGCCCGTATTGTCCGTTTCGACGTATTTAATTTCGCCATCAACGACATGCATCCGTAGCGGACAACGGCTACCGCAGTTTACCGTGCAGGCGCTCCAGATAATTTTCTCGCCCGTTTCAGAAGGACTTATAGCTTCTGCGGCGCTGGCGATACGGGTAAATGGCAGAGTAAAAGCGCTGCTGGCGAGGGCCAGGCCGCCGATGGCTGTCGTTTTCATTAAGCCACGGCGGCTCATTTCCGCCGACAGTACGACTTCAGGGTTAATTGTTTTCATAATTGCTCACTTTGTTTGCCCGGAAGAGTCAGAGCAAAAATTCGTTATATAGATTTTTATATATCGATAATTCAAAATGGCAGCAGTTAATGCTACTTTCGAACGAAAGCATATTAACCCTTATGAGTTAGAGGTTATTGTCCGGTATCAAAATGGCTATAAAAAAAGCGCCCGCAGGCGCTTGATATAAGAAAAATGTGAGGCTTAACCGATATAATCAAGACCTTTCATATATGGGCGTAGCACTTCCGGCACTTCAATACGGCCATCTGCCTGCTGGTAGTTCTCCAGTACGGCAACCAGCGTACGGCCTACGGCCAGACCGGAACCGTTCAGGGTATGAACCAGACGGGTTTTCTTGTCGGATTTGCTGCGGCAGCGAGCCTGCATTCGGCGCGCCTGGAAATCCCATACGTTAGAGCACGAGGAGATTTCACGGTAGGTATTCTGCGCCGGTACCCAGACTTCCAGATCATAGGTTTTGCAGGCACCAAAGCCCATATCGCCGGTACAGAGCAAAATTTTGCGGTACGGCAGGCCAAGCAGCTGAAGCACTTTTTCAGCATGACCGGTCATCTCTTCCAGCGCATCCATTGAGTCTTCCGGACGCACAATCTGCACCATTTCAACTTTGTCGAACTGGTGCATACGGATCAGACCACGGGTATCACGACCGTAAGAGCCGGCTTCTGAACGGAAGCACGGCGTATGTGCAGTCATTTTGATCGGCAGGTCGTCTTCGTCGATGATTTCATCACGCACCAGGTTGGTCAGCGGAACTTCTGCGGTGGGGATCAGCGCATAGTTACTGCTGTCCGCTTCTTCTTCCAGCGGACGCGTATGGAACAAGTCGCCCGCAAACTTCGGCAGTTGTCCGGTCCCATAAAGGGTGTCATGGTTCACCAGATACGGCACATAGTTTTCACTGTAACCGTGCTGCTCAGTGTGCAGATCCAGCATAAACTGTGCAAGTGCGCGGTGCATGCGGGCGATCTGCCCTTTCATGACCACAAAACGTGAGCCGGTGAGTTTAACGGCGGCAGCGAAATCCAGCCCGCTATGCATTTCACCGAGGGTGACGTGATCGCGCACTTCAAAATCGAACTGGCGCGGCGTACCCCAACGGCTGATTTCGACGTTGTCGTTTTCATCTCTGCCCTGCGGCACACAATCGTCAGGAATATTCGGGATGGTCAGCGAAATAGTACGGATTTCGCTTTGCAGCACGTCCAGTTCTACCTTCGCGGCATCAAGCTCTTCACCCAGCTTATTCACTTCCAGGCGTAATGGCTCGATATCTTCCCCGCGCGCTTTCGCCTGGCCGATGGATTTCGATCGTGAGTTACGCTCAGCTTGCAGATTTTCAGTTTTTACCTGCAACACTTTACGACGCTCTTCAAGAGCGCGCAGCTTATCTACGTCCAGCTTAAAGCCCCGGCGTGCCAGTTTTTCTGCGACTGCGTCTGGCTCGTTACGCAGCAGATTGGGATCGAGCATGCTTATCCTGTGCTTATCGAATGAGTAAAAGGAGAATGCGACCGCAGCCTGCGATCGCAAAGATTCACGGATAACCTTACCGCAACGCCTGCATTAGCGGTAGCGTTTTGTGGGGCTATTTTGATCCTGTTCAGCAAGCCAGGCGAGCTTTTCGCCAATCTTGCCTTCAAGACCGCGATTTGTTGGCTGATAATAGCGCGTTTGCGCCATTTCCTGCGGGAAGTACTGCTCGCCAGCGGCATAGGCGTTCGGTTCATCGTGGGCGTAGCGGTACTGCTGACCGTAACCCATCTCTTTCATCAGTTTGGTCGGGGCATTGCGCAGATGGACCGGAACGTCATAATCCGGGCGTTCACGGGCATCGGCCATCGCCGCCTTGAAAGCGGTATAGACGGCGTTACTTTTGGGGGCACAGGCCAGATAGACAATCGCCTGAGCAATGGCGCGTTCGCCTTCTGCCGGACCCACACGCGTAAAACAGTCCCAGGCGGAAATGGCGACCTGCATGGCACGCGGATCGGCATTTCCAACATCTTCAGAGGCAATCGCCAGGCAGCGCCGCGCTACGTACAGCGGATCGCCGCCAGCGGTGATAATACGCGCATACCAGTAAAGAGCCGCATCCGGCGCGCTGCCGCGCACCGATTTATGCAGCGCCGAGATAAGATCGTAAAAGCGGTCGCCTTTATTATCAAAGCGCGCGCTGCGCTCGCCGGCGATCTCCGTCAACAGCGCAGGCTGGAGCACGCGTTTGCCCGTATCGTCCAGCTCTGCCATGTCGGCCATCATTTCGAGCGTGTTCAGCGCACGACGCGCATCGCCGTTGACCAGTTCGGCAATCGCCCGCCGGGTCTCTTCCGGCAGCACGATATCTTTGCCGCCGTAACCACGCGCGCTGTCGTTCATTGCCTGATCGAGCACCTGCTCAATATCGTCCGTGGTCAGCGATTTCAGCAGATAAACGCGGGCGCGTGAGAGCAATGCGGAGTTGAGTTCAAACGAGGGGTTCTCGGTGGTCGCGCCGATAAACGTGATGGTGCCGTCTTCAATATGCGGCAGGAACGCATCCTGCTGGCTTTTATTAAAGCGGTGGACTTCATCCACAAACAGGATCGTCCGCCGTCCGGCGTTGCGATTTTGCCGCGCGCGCTCAATCGCCTCGCGGATCTCTTTGATCCCCGAGGTCACCGCAGAGATCCGCTCGACGTCGGCGCTGGCGTAGCGGGCAATCACTTCAGCCAGCGTCGTTTTTCCGGTGCCAGGTGGCCCCCAGAGGATCATTGAGTGCAACTGGCCCGCTTCGATCGCCCGTGGCAGCGGCTTACCCGCTGCCAGCAGGTGCTGCTGACCGATATACTGCGCTAAATTTTCTGGCCGCATACGCGCGGCCAGAGGTTGAAACTCGTTATCGGAAAAGTCGAGCGACATATTGCTCACGTAGGCCTCTACTTACTCCGCTGGTCGTCTACAGTGACTCCCTGCGGCGGAGTGAAGGTAAATTTAGCTGGATCTACCGCTCCGTTCTGCTGGGATTTAAGCTGATAACTGCTGCGTTGATCGTCCTGCTCTACCGCACTGAACTGATGGATAGTGCCGTCGCGACCCACGTTAATGGTGAACTGTTTCAGATTGCCGCTGCTGCCTTTTGGCGTCAGCACAAAGTCATCACCGTTTTGCTTGATGTTGTACTGTTGCCAGTCGCTAGCCTGGTTACGGGCAATGAGCATAAACGGCGTATTGCCCGTGGCATCTTTCAACAGGTTAACGCTCACCTGCTCTACAAACGGATTGTAGAACCACAGATTCTGGCCGTCTGATACCAGGGTGCTTTCATCCGGCTGCGTCATGTGCCAGTTGAACAGATTAGGGCGCTTAACCCATAAATCGCCCTGACCTTCCTGTACCGCCGCGCCGCTGCCGTCCGTTACTTTTTGCGTAAAGCTGGCGTGGAAGCTGCTGACTTTATCCAGGCGGGTTTTAAGATCGCCAGCGGCATCAGCCCAAACGCTGCTTACCACGAAGCCTGAAAGTAATGCACAGGTGATAACGATTTTTTTCATTGTTATTCCTCAAATACGTCTTCCCACTACGGGAGTCCTCTTTGTCATCTACTCTAGGCTTCATCCCAGCCAGGCGACAGAAGAAAATACTGAATTTTGACTTGCTTACCTAACTTTGCAATCAATCGAACGGCGGCGGTGCCAGCACCTCACGGTTGCCGTTATGCCCCTGCTCGCTGACGATCCCCTGCGCTTCCATCTGCTCAATGATGCGAGCCGCACGGTTATAACCGATTCGGAACTGGCGCTGAACCCCGGAAATAGAAGCCTTGCGTTTTTCGGTCACAAAGTTAACGGCCTGGTCGAATAACGGATCCAACTCTTCGCCGCTCTCCAGACCACCGCCACCGCCTTCGCTTTCGATGTCGGAGGTAATGCCTTCAACATACTGCGGACGCCCACGCGCTTTCCAGTCCTGCACGACAGCATGAACTTCTTCATCGCGCACAAAGGCACCATGAACACGCACAGGTATCGTCGAGTTAGGCCCGGAATAGAGCATATCCCCCATGCCTAAGAGAGATTCCGCACCGCCCTGGTCAAGAATAGTACGGGAGTCAATTTTGCTCGACACCGTGAAGGCTATACGCGTCGGAATATTTGCTTTGATAAGGCCCGTAATGACGTCAACGGAAGGTCGCTGCGTCGCCAGTACCAGGTGAATACCTGCGGCGCGCGCTTTCTGTGCCAGACGCGCAATCAACTCTTCCACTTTCTTACCGACGGTCATCATCAGGTCAGCAAATTCATCGACCAGTACGACTATATACGGCTCTTTTTTCAGTACCGGATGCGTGGCGTCCATGCTATCGCCAGGTTTCCAGTATGGATCCGGAATCGGACGTCCCATCCGCGCGGCTTCAGCAATTTTCTCGTTGTAGCCCGCAAGGTTACGCACGCCCAGTGCTGACATCAGTTTATAGCGACGCTCCATCTCGTTAACGCTCCAGCGCAAAGCATTGGCCGCGTCTTTCATATCTGTCACGACTTCCGTCAACAGATGTGGGATCCCTTCATAAACCGACAGTTCGAGCATTTTCGGGTCGATCATGATGAACTTCACATCTTCCGGCTGTGCTTTATACAGCATGCTGAGGATCATGGCGTTAACGCCCACCGATTTACCCGAGCCGGTGGTCCCCGCAACCAGCAGGTGCGGCATTTTCGCGAGGTCGGCAGTGACGGGATCGCCTGCGATATCTTTACCCAGTACCACGGTCAGCGGCGATGGGTTATCGCGGAATTTTGCACAGTCGAGCACTTCGCGCAGGTACACGGTCTGCCGTTTTTTATTCGGCAGTTCCAGGCCAACGTAAGGTTTGCCAGGAATAACTTCCACCACACGCACGGCAGCACTGGACAAGGAGCGTGCCAGATCCCGTGACAGGTTAGAAATGCGCGCGGCTTTTACGCCAGGAGCCAGGTTTAGCTCAAAACGTGTAATCACCGGGCCAGGAGAATAGTTCACGACATCGGCTTTAATGCGGAAGTCGGCCAGACGCGCTTCGACCAGACGCGCCATTTGTTCCAGCGCGAAGGTATCAACTGGTTCAACTTCGGTCGGCGGAGGTGTGAGTAAATCCAGCGACGGTAACAGCGTGGTCGGCTTCTGGAGCGGACGGCTGTCGCCATTACGCATCAGCAACGGATGGATTAAGCTTTCCTTCGGCTGTGGTGCGGCTGGCTGATGCACTGGCTGCGGCTGCTGATACTGCGGCGCAGCTGACTGATGTGCCGACTGCGGCTGCTGATACTGCGGCGCGGCCGGCTGATGCACCGGCTGCGGCTGCTGATACTGCGGCGCGGCCGGCTGATGCACCGGCTGCGGCTGCTGATACTGCGGCGCGGCCGGCTGGTGTACTGGCTGCGGCTGCTGGTATTGCGGCGCGGCCGGCTGGTGTGCTGGTTGCGGTTGCGCGGCTGGCTGAGGCTCATCCATCCGGCCAGGAGTGAACAATGGTTCACTCGGACCGTCGTCGACCAGAGTTTTCGTCGGCGAAAATGCAAAATCACTCAGTGAGAAAGGATTGGCTCCCTCTGGCTGTTCGCTGGCGTAGCGCTGCTGTTGAGAGGCGGCAAACTGACGCGCCAGCTCCTCTTCCGCAGCATTATCTTCTTCATCCTGCTCAGGAGTAGCACCATAACGCTGCTCCTGGGAATCAGCGAACTGACGAGCCAGTTCTTGCTGCTCAAAGTCGTCAGCATCGTCGTCAGAATGTTGCTCTGCCTGACGGGCACGCTCCTCCGCCATCCGTTGCGAAGGTAATTTAATACCGTAGGAGGCCAGTTCACGGCGCGTCGGCACGCGAACGCGGTTAGGACGCGGCAGTTGCGGACCAATGCCTTCTTTTACCTGGGTGCGCACGCCGCCGGTAGCCAGGTTAAAGACTGGTGCAGCGGCAGCGGCGGCAGCTGTCGCCTGATGCACGCTGGCGGCAACGGGCGCAATAACCGGGGCGGGATCGGGTTCAACCACTGGTGGTGGCGTAATAGGCTGTTGTACCGGCTCAGGGATCGGCTGATACCAGGCGGCCAGTTGTTCTCGTTCACGAGCGCGTTTCTCTTCTACCTCTTCGAAGTAGTAGAGCGGAGGACGACTTGTTTTTACCTCTTCCTGCACAATCTCGTGCGGCTGTGGAGCTTCATGCGCTGCCGGCGGTTGTTCTGCATACGGCTCATACTGCGGCTGAGCAACCGGTGGCTCTGGATACGCCTCATACTGCGGCTGAGCAACCGGCGGCTCTGGATACGGCTCATACTGTGGCTGAGCAACCAGCGGCTCTGGATACGGCTCATACTGCGGCTGAGCAACTGGTGGCTCTGGATACGGCTCATACTGCGGCTGAGCAACCGGTGGCTCTGCATACGGTTCATATTGCGGCTGCACAACCGGCTGTGCATAAGCGTCATAAGGTTGCTCATACTGTGCGTTCGGATAGACCGGCGCGTCAACCGGGGGAACGGGCTGAGGCGGCGTCCAGCTTTCTGGCGCGATATGAGGCGGCTGTGCCGAATGCCAGGCGGCATCAGGCTGAGAAATCACTGGCTCCGCACCCTGAATTTGCGGCTGCGGAATAACCGGTTCGACCGGTGCTGCCCATGCCTGCGTCGCCATCGTTGCCGCAGCAGCCGCAGCGACGGGTTCAGTGACGGAATGCCCGTTTAAGAGCGGATCGTATTCGTCATACTCTTCAGCCTGGGTCGCGCGATGCCCCGAAAAGAGAACGTCATCAGCATCGGCGGTAACGCCGCGTGCGCTATAGGTAATCTCTTCCGGATCGTCCATCCGTTTGCCTGAAAAAAGCGCCGCATCGGTTTTTCTACCCAGCGGGTTGGCAAATTTTTCAGCTACGCGTTTACGTCGTGCCAGCGCGCTGCGCAGGATACGGGCGCGGCGAGATTCACGCGGCGCGTCCTGCAACTCTTCTTCGTCCTCTTCGTATTCTTCATATTCCTCCTCAACCCAGGTGTCGTCACGACGGGTGCGATTGCTGGCGAAGGTAAGAATATTAAGAATGACACTGCCAATTTTCTCAGCGATGCTCACCCAGGACCAACCGGTAAACAGCGTCAGGCCAGCGGCCCAGATGCAGAGAAGCGCAATAGTGCCGCCACTGCTGTGCAACTGAGGCTGGAGTACCGTGGTACTTAACAGGCTACCAATAACCCCGCCAGAGGCGAAATACCAGATGTCATCGGCATTAATAGCGGCCAGCCCGCACGAGGTGAGGATAAGCGCCAGTACGCCTATGAGGCGTAGCGAAACGGCGAAATAGTCGATGTACTCTTCGTTGGCCCGGTGCCGGTACGCAAACCAGCATCCCCCGATAATAATCACGGGAATGGTGTAAGCCATGATGCCGAAGATAAAAAAGAGCGTGTCGGCAAGCCATGCGCCAGGTACGCCACCTAAATTATGAATAGGCTCATGCCACGCAGTTTGCGACCAGCTGGGATCGGACGGATTGAAGCTCAATAGCGCCGCCATCAGCCAGATGGCGAAAAGTGAGCAAAGGATAAGCATGGCCTCCAGAAGTCGGCGGCTGCTGCTTAAACGGGTAATTTTGACGTCTTTGTCTTCTGTATATTCCTGGCTCAAGAAAGGCTCTCCAGGTCCTTGATGCTAAACGGACAACCGTGCCAGGTTTCCCCGGCACGGTTGCTGTATGGATTAACAGGAGTGTAATCAAATTACGCTGATTTTGCACCTGTTCCGTGTTAGCGAGTCTTAATTACCAGACGATTACTCTGTTTAACCTCTTCCATCACCACATAGGTGCGGGTGTCGTTGACACCTGGCAGGCGCAGCAGGGTTTCGCCCAGTAGTTTGCGATACGCTGACATATCCGGCACGCGGGTTTTCAACAGGTAGTCGAAATCACCGGAGACCAAATGACACTCTTGAATTTCTTCAAGTTTTTGTACTGCGGTGTTAAATTGCTCAAACACATCCGGTGCGCCACGATTCAGAGTAATCTCAACAAAAACCAAAAGTGATGCATCCAGATAATGCGGGTTTAGCAGCGCAGTATAGCCCTGAATAAAACCCTGCCTTTCCAGTCGACGAACGCGCTCAAGGCACGGCGTCGGTGAAAGTCCCACTCGTTTAGAGAGCTCGACGTTGGAAATACGCCCATCCTTTTGCAATTCGTTCAGAATATTGCGATCGATACGGTCGAGATCTTTGCCTGGGCGCTTCTTGCTATCTACCATTATTATTGTCTCTCTGTATTCCTTCCCTACTCCTGTCTTGACCCTGTGCACGTCACTGTTCAGGGTCTTCGCCCGTTGTTTACGTGCCGCACGCTCTGTGAGTGCTGCAAATCGTATTCCAGGGTATGCGGTGAGAAGACCGTTGCCCGCAGGCAGCTACCGACATCACGTATGGCATCTGTCCACACCATGCGTAGATTTCATTAGCCCGGTAAAAAATGACCATTACGTGCTGAAATATGACTCCACACGGAATACGGTTTTTTTCTTCCTTGAATGTTTTCGCAAATGCACAGGGGATTGTCAAAGCAAAACATCGCTTTTTAGCACGACATGCCAGATATTCATCATTCATGAGGCGCGTTCCTCATGTTATCACCTTATAATCCACTCATTTTCAGTAGAAATAGTTATGCACGCGGCCCAGAAAAGCGGCAATCCATTGTTCCCTCCTATTGCACACATCGTTAACAAAAATTTTGCGCTCTTTTTTTAACGCTACAAATTCCCTACAATCTCGTTCAATGTCTGCCAACTATTATGGGGATCTCATGGGCACGGCGAAACACAGTAAGCTATTAATTCTTGGCTCCGGACCTGCGGGATACACCGCTGCTGTCTATGCTGCACGCGCGAATCTGCAACCCGTGTTAATCACCGGGATGGAAAAAGGGGGTCAACTGACCACCACCACGGAAGTAGAAAACTGGCCGGGCGATCCAAACGATCTGACCGGCCCACTGCTGATGGAACGTATGCATGAGCATGCGACCAAATTTGAGACCGAAATACTTTTCGATCATATCCATACGGTCGATCTGCAAAACCGCCCTTTCCGCCTGACCGGTGATAGCGCGGAATACACCTGTGATGCGCTGATCGTTGCCACCGGCGCGTCGGCACGCTACCTGGGCCTGCCTTCTGAAGATGCTTTTAAAGGCCGCGGCGTTTCTGCCTGTGCCACCTGCGATGGATTTTTCTACCGTAACCAGAAAGTCGCGGTGATCGGCGGTGGCAATACGGCGGTCGAAGAAGCGCTGTACCTGGCAAACATCGCCTCTGAGGTGCATCTGATCCACCGTCGCGACAGCTTCCGCGCAGAAAAAATCCTTATCAAGCGTCTGATGGATAAAGTGGAAAGTGGCAATATCGTGCTGCATACCCACCGCACGCTGGAAGAAGTCACTGGCGATCAGATGGGCGTCAGCGGCCTGCGTCTGCGCGATACCCAGAGCGACAACATTGAAACGCTGGACGTTGCAGGTCTGTTTGTTGCCATCGGTCACAGCCCGAACACCGCTATTTTTGAGGGTCAACTGGCGCTGGAAAATGGCTATATCAAAGTGCAGTCCGGCATTCACGGTAATGCGACCCAGACCAGCGTTCCCGGCGTATTTGCCGCAGGCGACGTGATGGATCATATCTATCGTCAGGCGATCACCTCCGCCGGTACAGGCTGCATGGCCGCGCTGGATGCTGAACGTTATCTCGACGGGCTGGCTGAAAACTGCAAATAATTTTTACAAATCAGTAACAAAGGTAAAGAAGGCGACTATAGGTCGCCTTTATTTTTGTGCCGTTGTAACATTGCCGTGCCTGATATTCTAATAACTCACCTGCTAAGCACGTAATGAATAAAACCCGTCAACAAGAGCTAACCCGCTGGTTAAAACAGCAAAGTGTGATTTCCCGCCGCTGGCTGATGATGTCTCGTCTGCTGGGTCTGGTGAGTGGCATCTTAATTGTTGCTCAGGCCTGGATGCTGGCGCAAATACTCCAGCACATGATCATGGACAACATCCCGCGTGAAGCGCTGTTATTGCCTTTCGCACAGTTGATTCTGGTGTTTATTGTCCGCGCCTGGGTCGTCTGGTTACGTGAAAAAGTGGGTTTTCACGCCGGACATCATATTCGCTTCGCTATTCGCCGTCAGGTTCTGGATCGCCTTCAGCAGGCAGGTCCGGCGTGGATTCAGGGTAAACCCGCCGGAAGCTGGGCCACGCTTATTCTTGAACAGATCGACGATATGCACGATTACTATGCGCGCTATCTGCCGCAGATGGCACTGGCGACGTTTGTTCCGCTGCTGATTGTGATCGCTATTTTCCCGTCTAACTGGGCTGCCGCGCTAATCTTGCTCGGTACCGCGCCGCTGATCCCGCTGTTTATGGCGCTGGTTGGCATGGGAGCGGCCGACGCCAACCGACGTAATTTTCAGGCGCTGGCGCGGCTGAGCGGTCATTTCCTCGACCGCCTGCGCGGGATGGAAACGTTGCGTACCTTTGGGCGCGGCGAAGCTGAAATCGAGAATATTCGCCAGGCATCGCAGGATTTTCGTCAACGCACAATGGAAGTCCTGCGTCTCGCCTTTCTCTCCTCTGGCGTGCTGGAGTTTTTCGCCTCGCTCTCTATTGCGCTGGTGGCGGTTTACTTCGGTTTCTCCTATCTGGGTGAGCTGAATTTCGGTCATTACGGCGCGGGCGTCACGTTAGCGGCAGGTTTCCTGGCGCTGATCCTCGCCCCCGAGTTTTTTCAACCACTGCGCGATCTCGGTACGTTTTACCATGCGAAGGCGCAAGCGGTCGGTGCGGCAGACAGTCTGAAAACTTTCCTGGAAGCGCCGCTGGCGTCACCGCAGCGTGGGGAAAAACAGCTCGCGAGCGAGCAGGCGGTCTCTGTGACGGCACGCGATGTGTTTATCAAATCCCCGGAAGGTAAAGTGCTTGCCGGGCCGCTTAATTTTGACCTTGCCGCCGGGCAGCGCGTGGTGCTGGTCGGGCAGAGTGGCTCGGGGAAAAGCTCGCTGCTGAATACGCTTTCCGGTTTTCTGCCTTACGAAGGTTCACTGCTTATTAATAATGTGGAACTGCGCGAACTGGATCCTGAACTCTGGCGGCGGCAGTTAAGCTGGGTGGGACAAAACCCGCAGCTTCCGGCGGCGACGCTTCGCGATAACGTGTTACTGGCTAAGCCAGACGCCACTGAAGCAGAACTACGCTCAGCGCTGGAGCGGGCATGGGTAAGCGAATTTGCCTCGCAGCTACCGCAAGGGATTGATACGCCACTGGGCGACCAGGCCGGAGGACTTTCCGTTGGCCAGGCGCAGCGCGTTGCCGTGGCGCGTGCGCTACTTACGCCGTGCCAGCTACTGCTGCTGGATGAACCCTCTGCCAGTCTTGATGCCCACAGTGAGCAGCGCGTCATGCAGGCACTGAATGACGCCTCGCGGCGACAAACCACGTTGATGGTAACTCATCAGCTTGAAGATCTGGCCGCGTGGGACGCCATCTGGGTCATGCAGGACGGGCATATTACCGAACAGGGTGATTTCACGACCTTAACGCATGCCAACGGCGTATTTGCCAGCCTGCTTGCTCACCGCCAGGAGGATATCTGAATGCGCGTGTTGCTGCCTTATCTTGCACTCTATAAACGTCATAAAGGATTGCTGACGCTGGGTGTGATCCTTGCCATCGTCACCCTGCTGGCGAGCATAGGGTTATTGACCCTGTCCGGTTGGTTTTTATCTGCTTCTGCGGTGGTCGGGTTTGCCGGAGCCTACAGCTTTAACTATATGCTCCCTGCTGCTGGCGTGCGCGGCGCGGCGATTATTCGTACCGCCGGGCGTTACTTTGAACGTCTGGTCAGCCACGACGCCACCTTCCGGGTGCTTCAGCATCTGCGCGTGTTTACCTTCAGCAAAGTGCTACCCCTCTCCCCTGCCGGGCTGGCACGTTTTCGGCAGGGCGAATTATTAAATCGTCTGGTGGCGGACGTGGATACTCTCGATCATCTTTACCTGCGGGTCATTTCTCCGCTGGTTGGCGCGCTGATGGTGATCGTAGTGGTGACCCTCGGTCTCAGCCTGCTGGATGTGACGCTGGCCCTGACGTTGGGCGGGATTATGCTGCTCACGCTGTTGTTGCTCCCGCCATTGTTCTATCGCGCGGGAAAACCGGTGGGTGAAAACCTGACGCATTTACGCGGCCAGTATCGCCAGCAGTTAACCGCCTGGCTTCAGGGGCAGGCAGAACTTTCGCTCTTTAATGCCAGCGATCGCTACCGTCAGCAGATGGAAAATACCGAACTCAGTTGGCACGATGCCCAGCGCAGGCAATCTGAGCTAACGGCGCTGTCGCAGGCGTTGATGCTGTTTATCGGCGGCATCGCCGTGGTGGTGATGCTGTGGATGGCCGCTGGCGGCGTAGGCGATAACGCTCAGCCCGGCGCGTTGATTGCCCTGTTTGTGTTCTGCGCGCTCGCCGCTTTTGAAGCCCTGGCACCCGTGACCGGTGCGTTTCAGCATCTCGGTCAGGTGATGGCCTCGGCCCTGCGCATCACGCAAATTATCGAGCAGCCGCCGGAGGTGATATTCCCGTCAGAGCCAGTCACGCCGCCTGTCGAAGTGAATGTGCAGCTTCGCGATATTACTTTCCGTTATCCGCAGCAGGCGCAACCCGCGCTGAATAACATCAATCTGGACGTGGCGGCAGGAGAACATATCGCTATTCTCGGTCGCACCGGCTGCGGTAAATCCACGCTGCTGCAACTGCTGACCCGCGCCTGGGATCCTCAGCATGGCGAGCTGTTAATTAACGGTTCGCCCATCGCTGAACTGGACGAACCGACGCTTCGCCGCACCATGACCGTGGTGCCGCAGCGCGTTCATCTTTTCAGCGCCACGCTGCGTGACAACCTGCTTCTCGCCGCGCCGCTGGCTACCGATGAACAGCTTGCCGCCGTGCTAACACGCACTGGTCTGCAAAAGTTGCTGGAAGATGGTGGCCTGAATAGCTGGCTGGGCGAAGGCGGACGACAGCTTTCCGGTGGAGAACTGCGCCGTCTGGCTATCGCCCGCGCGCTGTTGCACGATGCGCCACTGCTGCTGCTTGACGAACCTACCGAAGGACTGGACGCCACGACGGAAAGCCAGATCCTTGATTTGCTGGCAGACGTGGCGCGAGATAAAACGCTGCTGATGGTCACCCATCGCCTGCGTGGGCTGGCGCACTTCGACCGTATAATAGTGATGGACAACGGACAAATTATTGAGCATGGTAATCACGCAGAACTGCTGGCGAACAAGGGGCGTTATTACCAGTTTAAGCAGCGCCTGTAGGCTATTATTGAGCGGTTCGTCTTGCAGTGGAGTTGTCATAGCATGCGCCTGGTCCAGCTGTCCCGACATTCAATTGCGTTCCCCTCCCCCGAGGCGGCGCTACGTGAACCTAATGGTTTACTGGCGTTAGGGGGCGATCTCAGCCCGGCGCGGCTGTTAATGGCCTACCAGCACGGCATTTTTCCCTGGTTTTCACCGGGCGATCCTATTTTATGGTGGTCGCCCGATCCCAGAGCGGTTCTGTGGCCGCAGCAGTTTCATCTGAGCCGCAGTATGAAGCGATTTCATAAAAACTCGCCCTATAGCGTGACCCTTAATCATGCTTTTGACCAGGTCATCGAAAGCTGTGCGCACGAGCGTGATGAAGGTACGTGGATCACGCGCGAAATTATCCGCGCGTATCAGCGTTTACATGAGCTGGGCCATGCCCATTCTATTGAAGTCTGGCGGGGTGAAGAACTGGTTGGCGGGATGTATGGAGTATCTCAGGGAGCGTTATTTTGCGGAGAATCCATGTTTAGCCGTGCTGAAAATGCTTCTAAAACCGCTTTATACCTCTTCTGTGTAGAATTCCAGCGTCAGGGGGGACAATTAATCGACTGTCAGGTATTAAATAGCCATACCGCTTCTCTGGGCGCGGTGGAGATCCCCCGTCGCAACTATCTGGAATACCTCGAAAAGCTATTGTTGATCCCCCTTGCCGACGATTTCTGGCAACCGCGCACGTTATTTACGCCGGGAAGGTAAATGTTTTCGGCACAATCTTTGTCAGGGTGTTATAATTGTCGCGCAAAGTAGCTTTTGCCCGTTGCCCCGCCACCGTTTGGGAACAGTTCGACTCAGGTTTCACCCTCGTCTCCCCTTTACGTTTGCGCTTGTCGTACGGCGAAGCCGTGTGAAGCAGGGCAATGCGCCAAGACTACTTTTTGCGTTTTATGCGCACAAAACTTTACTTAATTGATGAACTTCGGCATTATCTTGCCGATTCAAAAAAATGGTAGTGATACCCCAGAGGACTAGATGGCCAAAGAAGACAATATCGAAATGCAGGGTACCGTTCTTGAAACGCTACCTAATACTATGTTCCGCGTAGAACTGGAAAACGGTCACGTGGTCACTGCGCACATCTCCGGTAAAATGCGTAAAAACTATATCCGCATCCTGACGGGCGACAAAGTGACTGTTGAACTGACCCCGTACGACCTGAGCAAAGGCCGCATTGTCTTCCGTAGCCGCTGATTGTTTTCACGCCCTGTAGAGGCGAACAGATACCGAAAGGCCGGGAATTTTCCCGGCCTTTTTTGTTGCATACAACGGTTAATACCACTTTTGATGATGATATAATTCTCCCTACTGTCAACGATGACATCATTTTCGCAGGACGCAAAATGAACACCTTACAAATCATCTATCCGAACGACATGCTCACCCCTTCCCTGGCAGATGAAACGTTCAGTGCAGAATATATGCTGGCATGTCAGCATAATATTCACTGCGTGCTACTTTCATCAGAAGCTGCGGCATTAGGTGAGTGCCTTTTCTCTTCCCCGCTTCTGGAAAATGTTCCTGTAATATGGCGCGGATGGATGCTGCGTCAGGATGAATACGAAAGTTTATCTCGCGCGGTTATCAAAAAAGGCGCGCGAATGCTTACCTCCACAGAGACGTATCTTAGCTGTCATCATTTGCCCGGCTGGTACGAACAATGCCGGGATCTCACGCCGGAAACCATCATTACTCATCCTGATGCCGATTTCGATGTCCTAACACTGGCAAGCCAGTGGTCAGCATGGTTTGTAAAAGACTACGTCAAGTCGCTGACCACCTCGCGAGGTTCTATCGCTCATAGCGCACAGGAAATTCGCGAAATAATTAGCTTATTAAAACAGTACCGCGGTGAGATCGAGGGAGGCATCTGCCTGCGTCGCGTAGAAGCCTTTGATTCCACCAGCGAACAACGATTCTTTGTCATGGATGGTCACGTATATGGGCCACGGGATGAAATACCTGATAAGGTTATCGATATTGCAAAGCGCATGCGTAGTCCCTTTTTTTCTATTGATGTCATCAATAATAACAAAGGTGAACTACGGCTGGTGGAAATCGGCGACGGGCAGGTTTCTGACACTAAAGAGTGGACCGTCGAGCGCTTTGTCAGAATGTTAAGTGGTTTCAAACGAAACTAAAAGTACCGCTAAAGGCGGGCTGAAAGAGCCTTTTATGCTTTTTAAAAAAGGAAAATGGAAAGATGAAGCGTGCTTTAATTGTCATTGACCTGCAAAAGGGTCTTCATACTCCTGAAAAGCCCCTTTTCAACCTTGAGAATATTTTAGCGGACATCAACAAACGGATCGCGTTATACCGAAAAGCAGGCGATCCGATTGTATTTATTCAGCATCAGGATCAAGACTTACCCCGTTATTCCCTGCAATGGTCGTTGATGGATGAGCTGGATGCGCAGGACGGTGATCATTTTGTGGCTAAAACGCATGCTAATTCTTTTTATAAGACAGAATTAGCCGCTCTTTTGAAACGGCTTGACATTAATGAAATTGAATTTTGCGGAGCACAAACCGAGTATTGTGTGGATACAACTATTCGGATGGCACATGGGCTTGGCTACCACGTTTTTATGCAGAAAGGGCTGCATACGACCGTTGATGCTGAGTTATTTTCAGCCGAAGTGATTCGCGAACATCATGAAAGGCTTTGGGGTGGGCGTTTTTTAACCTGGATTTGAACGAACAGGTTTCCCCTGGGAGGTAAAAATTATCGTAAACGTTAATTCGCTACTTTCTCCCACGAACACCTCCTTACCTCTAAGTTAGAAGCCCATCTGTTTATACACAATAGTGACTGGCGTGAAGCGTCAGTCAGGGGTTGAGCGATGTGGATCCAGAGCACTATTTTCATCGCGCCCTTGCCAGCTGGCCGATAGAAAGTCAGAGAATACTGTCCAGCAGCGGCGCTTTCATGGTCACTTCAAAGGGAATAACTTCAGCTTTAGCGACCTTCAATTTTTGAAATGGATCCTGACTAAGACGCTTTTCCAGTGATTCAATACTGTCACATTGTGCCAGTATGACCCCGCCATTTCGGGGAATACGCCTTCCTGAAGCAAGAAATACACCATCCGAATAACCTTGCTTAAGCCACTCGACATGTTCAGGGATGAGAGCGTCAACGTCTTCAAGTGGTTTTATATACGTTAAAACAACGATATAAGTGATACTCATTTTAAAATCCTTGTAGAAAAAACCTTGAAATCCTTATACCACTGCCGGTGAGGCAGAAGTGTCCTGATGGCTTTCCACCGTGCCGGGAAGACACTGTATAACCTGGAGCGGGACTTTTCTGGGCTGACTGTGCGGCAGTGAACTACAACAATACAACCCTATCCCTTCGTTATTTATAATAAAAAGTGAATTTCATCGCTCAGACCCTTTTTATCCCTTCCCTTTAACTCTTCTAAAATTCAATAAGTTAAAGAAAAATAAAAGGGTCATTCCTGGGTTACCGTTCTCAGGCAAGAATTTTGGAATCAAACCACTGATTAAATTTTTAGCTTTTGCTCGACCGGACAAATGTCTATACTAAATAAAGACAAATGACTCACCGGGAGGAGTAATGAAAAGATGGGTTCCTGATCAAAAACCTGCCAGTAATGCGCTATGGCGCTACGCTGGTTTACCCGCTAATCGAGGCTTAAAGCTGATTCAGCTGCTTAGTCAGGGGCTGCCTGTCAGCATCCTGGACGATATCCATCAATGGACTGACATGTCGAAATCCGACATTTTGCGCGTAACCGGCATAAATGAACGAAACGTCTCCCGGCGTAAAAGCGCAGGACGGGCCTTGACGCCGGATGAAAGCGAACGTATTGCGCGACTGGTCAGAGTAATGGATACCGCCGTACAATATTTTGGCAACAAAGAGGATGCCTGGCATTGGTTACAAACTCCGGTCAGGGGGCTGGGTAACGTAACGCCTGTTTCCCTTATTTCTACGGAAAGCGGCGCGCTGGAAGTCACCGATCTTATCGGCAGACTTGAACATGGAGTGTTTGCGTGATTTTTTATCGTCTGGTAACCCAACGTTATGCCAGCGAAGCCTGGACAGGTAACGGAGCAAGTCAGTATGGCGGCCGGTGGAACCATAAGGGGCATCCGGCCGTTTACGTTTCTGCCTCTATCGCACTGGCTTCTCTGGAATTGCTGGTGCATGTGCAGAAAGAAAGCATCCTTAATCAATATCAGCTTTATTCAATTGAAATTGATGATGATAAAGTCGAGTACCTTGATAAAAAATGGCTGCCGGAAGACTGGCAGGAAAACCCGGCCCCCGTTTCGACAATGGACCTCGGCACTGGCTGGCTGGAAGCGCAAAGCGCTCTTGCCCTCATCCTGCCGTCCTGTATTGTTCCCTACGAAAACAATGCCATTCTTAACCCTCTTCATCCTGACTTTAGCCAGATAAAAGCATCGGTAAAAGAATACCCTTTCACTTTTGATCCACGGCTAACGCAAAATACCGCCCCCTGAGTGGAGGCAGCATTCCGCTTCCAGAATACATACACTTTTCCATTCACGAAGCTTTCTCAGGCTCCCGCCTGTTGCTCTGCGTTTCTTTCCATAGAACGCCTTGTCATCAGTATTTAGGTGCAAAAACTATGTGATATTTATAGTTCCATCGGGTGTGCCCTAAGCTCTTTTCGTCTCCCATTGGGACCCCCTTTTGATTTCTTGTTTGACTCTTGCAGTTGCCAGACCGCAAGGTGTTTTAACAGATCAAAAGGGTTTTAATAACTGGCCCAAAGCTGAAAGCTTTACTGAACCCCAGCATGGCCGAGGGGTTTTCTGTGCACAAAAAAGCGGGCTGTTACCAGCCCGCTTCCCATTTACGTTAAAAGAATTAATGCGCCGTTTCCGCCTTGTGCTTCTGCGCACTCTGGAAACCGTAGGTCAGCGTATTTTTCTCTTTATCCAGCGTAACCGTCACCTGGCCGCCATCGACCAGCGAACCAAACAGCAGCTCGTTAGCCAGCGGTTTTTTCAGGTTATCCTGGACAATACGCGTCATTGGACGTGCGCCCATTGCCCGGTCGTAACCTTTTTCCGCCAGCCAGTTGCGCGCTTCCTGACTGACTTCCAGGGAGACGCCTTTCTGATCCAGCTGAACCTGCAACTCGACAATGAACTTGTCAACAACCTGATGGATAACCTCGGTTGAGAGGTGATCAAACCAGATAATGTTGTCCAGACGGTTACGGAACTCCGGCGTGAAGATCTTTTTGATCTCTTCCATCGCGTCGGTACTGTTGTCCTGATGGATAAGACCAATCGATTTACGTTCGGTTTCCCGTACCCCGGCGTTGGTAGTCATCACCAGCACCACGTTGCGGAAGTCTGCTTTACGCCCGTTGTTGTCGGTCAGCGTACCGTTGTCCATGACCTGCAACAGCAGGTTAAAGACGTCCGGATGCGCTTTTTCGATCTCATCGAGCAGCAGAACCGCGTGCGGATGTTTGATCACCGCATCGGTCAGCAGGCCACCCTGGTCGAAGCCAACGTATCCCGGAGGCGCACCGATCAGACGGCTAACGGTGTGGCGTTCCATGTACTCGGACATATCAAAACGCAGCAGTTCAATACCCAGCGCTTTTGACAGCTGTACCGTCACCTCGGTTTTACCTACGCCCGTTGGCCCGGCAAACAGGAAGGAGCCGACCGGTTTGTGGTCGTGTCCCAGCCCGGCACGCGCCATCTTGATGGCTTCGGTTAAGGCCTCAATGGCTTTATCCTGTCCGAAGACCAGCATTTTCAGACGGTCGCTGAGATTTTTCAGCGTATCGCGATCGCTCTGCGAGACGCTTTTCTCAGGAATACGTGCAATGCGTGCCACCACGGACTCAATATCGGCCACGTTGATGGTTTTCTTGCGCTTGCTGACCGGCATCAGACGCGCCCGTGCGCCCGCTTCATCAATTACGTCAATGGCTTTGTCCGGCAGATGACGATCGTTGATGTATTTTACCGCCAGCTCAACCGCCGCACGCACTGCTTTAGCGGTATAGCGAACATCGTGGTGCGCTTCGTACTTCGGCTTCAGGCCGTTGATGATCTGCACCGTTTCGTCAACGGATGGCTCAGTGACATCGATTTTCTGGAAACGACGCGCTAGCGCGCGATCTTTTTCAAAGATGTTGCTGAATTCCTGATAGGTGGTGGACCCCATCACGCGGATTTTGCCGCTGGAAAGCAGCGGTTTAATCAGGTTAGCCGCATCCACCTGGCCGCCTGATGCCGCGCCTGCACCGATGATGGTGTGGATTTCGTCAATAAACAGGATGCTGTTTTCGTCCTGCTCAAGCTGCTTGAGCAGCGCTTTAAAGCGTTTCTCAAAGTCGCCGCGATATTTGGTACCGGCCAGCAGTGAACCGATATCCAGCGAGTAGACCGTGCAGTCAGCCACAATTTCCGGCACGTCGCCCTGCACGATACGCCAGGCCAGACCTTCGGCAATGGCGGTTTTACCTACGCCAGATTCGCCCACCAACAGCGGGTTGTTTTTGCGACGGCGGCACAGTACCTGAATGGCGCGCTCCAGTTCTTTATCGCGGCCAATCAACGGGTCGATACCGCCTACGCGAGCAAGCTGGTTAAGATTGGTCGTGAAGTTTTCCATCCGTTCCTCCCCGCCTGCCTGCTCTTCAGTACCGGGCTGGCCTCCCTGATCGGAAGACTGGCTCGGCTCGTCTTTACGGGTGCCGTGAGAGATGAAATTCACCACATCAAGGCGGCTGACTTCGTGTTTACGTAACAGGTAGGCGGCCTGCGATTCCTGCTCGCTAAAGATGGCCACGAGGACGTTCGCGCCGGTCACTTCACTACGGCCGGAGGACTGAACGTGGAAGACCGCGCGCTGCAAAACACGCTGGAAGCTGAGCGTCGGTTGTGTGTCGCGCTCTTCTTCACTGGCGGGCAGCACCGGTGTGGTTTGTTCGATGAAGGCTTCGAGTTCCTGACGCAGCGCCACCAGATCCACGGAGCAGGCTTCAAGCGCTTCGCGGGCAGATGGGTTACTGAGCAAAGCCAGCAGCAAGTGCTCTACGGTCATAAACTCGTGTCGGTGCTCGCGCGCTCTGGCGAAAGCCATATTTAAACTGAGTTCCAGTTCCTGGTTGAGCATTGGGCACCCCCTCAATAGTTTGCCTTAATCAGGCTTTTTCCAGCGTACACAGCAACGGATGCTCGTTCTCCCTTGCATATTTGTTCACCATCACCACTTTCGTCTCCGCGACCTCGGCGGTAAAAACCCCACAAATGGCCTTACCCTGATAGTGAACCGTAAGCATCAGTTGCGTTGCACGTTCTACATCATAAGAAAAGAACTTTTGCAGCACGTCAATAACAAATTCCATCGGCGTGTAATCATCGTTCATTAACATAACTTTATACATAGATGGCGGTTTTAGCGCGTCGCGCAGCTCATCTTGTGTAATTTGGTCGAAATCCAGCCAATCTTTCGCTTTACTCATTGTCAGTCGTCATCTTCAGTTACGGTTACCGGCTCGCTTTTTTACCGCTGACGTGAGTCTATGCATACTATGAATCTACAATAGATCTTAGATAACTATCATCTATCGTTATCATCCGCGACTTCTGTCACATTCCTGGTCAATAGCGTTAACTGCTTCAAATTTTAGCGCATTTTACCCCGTCACCCTTTGCGAATCACTTGACGCGATGCCCGATTTCTCTAAATTGTACAAGCTGGAGTTGACGAGGTTTTGAACAACTCCCATCCAACACCGGTTCATTCCATCTTACTTGCAAAAGATCTCTGAAGGATGTCGAAGCATGGAAACGGGTACAGTTAAGTGGTTTAACAACGCCAAAGGGTTTGGCTTCATTTGCCCCGAAGGCGGTGGCGAGGATATTTTCGCCCACTATTCAACCATTCAGATGGATGGTTACAGAACGCTAAAAGCCGGGCAGGCCGTCCGGTTTGATGTTCACCAGGGGCCAAAAGGCAATCATGCCAGCCTGATCGTCCCTTTCGAAGCCGAAGCGGTTGCATAGCCCATCAGCTTCATTGTGTACATCCCGCCGTCAAAATGCCAGCCCTTATGACTGGCATTTTTTTTATCTTTACTCACGCGCCAGCGCATCCACCGGATCGAGTCGGGCGGCGTTACGCGCCGGAAGCCAGCCGAACAACACACCAGTCAGCGTTGAACACAGAAAAGCGGTCAGCAGCGCGAGGGGAGAAAAACCAATTTCCCAGCCCGGCAAGAAAAGCTGTAGCGTAAAGGCAATGAGCATCGATAAACTGACGCCCAGCGCCCCACCCACCAGGCAGACCAGCACCGCTTCGATTAAAAACTGTTGCAGTACATCGCTGGCCCTTGCGCCAACCGCCATACGAATGCCGATTTCACGCGTGCGCTCGGTGACCGAGACCAGCATGATATTCATCACCCCTATCCCACCGACCAGCAGCGAAATTACCGCCACTAACGTTAAGAACAGCTGAAGAGTACGTGTGGTCTTTTCTGCCGTTTTCAAGACGCTGTCCATGTTCCAGGTGAAGAAATCCTTTCTACCGTGACGCAGGGTCAGCAAGCGAGTAAGCTGCTGCTCGGCCTGAGCGCTCTCATAGCCATCGTTGATACGCACCGTGATGGAATTCAGCCACGACTGGCCCATCACCCGTCCGGCCATGGTGGTATAGGGAAGCCAGACGCGGAGAATTTTACTGCTGCCAAACATCGACTGCTTCTCTTCCGCCACGCCGATCACCGTCGCGGGCATATTGCCCACGAGGATAATCTCTCCGACCACATTGGTTTTGTTGGGGAATAGCTGACGCCGGGTATTGCTGTCGAGCACGGCGACCTGCGCCCGCCCTTTCAGTTGCTCATCGTTGAAGGTCGCGCCCTCGCTGAAGGTCATCCCGTAGACATTGAAATATTGCCCACTCACGCCGTTGGCGCTGGCGGCCATATCCAGATTGTTATAGCGCAGCCGCAGGTTCTGCGACACGGCTGGCGTTGCTGATTTTACCCACGGCTGTTTCTGGATCGCAGTCAGGTCGTCATATTTTAGTGCCTGCTGATACTGCGGGTCGTCATCGCCGTAATCTTTACCGGGATACACATCAATGGTATTGGTGCCTATCGCGCGGATATCCGCCAGCACCAGTTCCTTGGCGGCATCCCCCACCACCACAATCGAGACCACTGAAGCGATACCGATGATGATCCCCAGCATCGTCAGCAACGTGCGCATTTTATTCGCCGCCATCGCCAGCCACGCCATCGTCAACGCCTCGCGAAAGCTGCTGCTAAACTGCCGCCAGCCCGGAACCGTCGCCTGATGCGCCTGCTTTAACGGGCCAGAAACCGTCGTTTTCGCCGGCGGATTACTGATGATTTCGCCATCGCGAATTTCAATAATCCGCTCGGCCTGTGCTGCGACGTCCGGATCGTGGGTGACGATAATCACCGTGTGCCCCCGATCGCGCAACTGGTGCAGGATCGCCATCACCTCTTCGCCAGAATGGCTGTCCAGCGCGCCGGTAGGCTCATCCGCGAGGATCACCTGGCCGCCGTTCATCAGGGCGCGGGCGATACTGACGCGCTGCTGCTGCCCGCCTGAGAGCTGTGAGGGCTGATAATCTGCTCGCTCAGTCAGCCCCAGCCGCTCAAGCAGTTCACGGGCGCGTTTCAGTCGCGCCGCGCGTTCCGTCCCCGCATACACGGCCGGGACTTCAACGTTCTGCGTCGCGGTAAGGTGAGATAACAGATGATAGCGCTGAAAGATAAAGCCAAAGTGCTCACGTCGCAGGCGTGCCAGCGCATCGCTGTCCAGGGTAGCAATATCCGTCCCGGCAAGCCGATAGGTTCCGCCGGTGGGCTTATCCAGACAGCCAATGATATTCATCAGGGTGGATTTACCGGATCCGGACGCGCCGACAATTGCAACCATCTCCCCGGCCGCAATGCGCAAAGAGATCCCTTTCAGTACCTCAACACTGCCCTCGCCGGAAGGATAGCTGCGGCGAATATCCGTCAGCTCAAGCAGTGCCGTCACGATTTATCTCCGGGCTGCTTTTCACCAACAATCACTTCATCGCCTTCTTCCAGCCCTTTGACTACTTCTACGCTGGTGTCATTACGCGCGCCGATAGTCACTTCACGATCGTGGACCTCGCCGTTACGCAACAGCCGCACGTTGTAACGATTATCGCCGGTGGCGTCGCCCAGTGAGGAAAGCGGAATGGTCAGAACATTACGCACGCCGGACAATTGAATATGCACCTGCGCGGTCATCTCCAGGCGCAGTATGCCTTTCGGGTTTGGCACTTCAAAGCGGGCATAGTAAAAAATGGCGTCGTTCACCTTTTCCGGCGTCGGGAGCACGTCTTTTAGCGTCCCTTCATAGCGGGACAGCGGATCGCCGAGCACTGTAAACCACGCTTTCAGCCCCGGTTTCAGATGAATAACGTCGGCTTCGGATACCTGCGCTTTGACCAGCATGGTGCTCAGGTCCGCCAGCGTCAAAATGTTTGGAGCCTGCTGCGCGGCGATCACTGTTTGCCCCTGAAGGGTGGTAATTTGCGTTACCTCACCCGCCATCGGCGCAATGATGCGGGTGTAGTCGAGGTTGGTTTTGGCGGTGCTCAGGGTTGCCTGATTGCGCTGGATCTGAGCGTCCAAAGTGCCGATTTGTGCCTGTTTTACTTCAAGCTCGGTCGCGGCGGTATCCAGATCCTGACGAGAAATCGACTGGGTGCGCGCCAGTTGCTGTTGACGGGAGAGCGTCACCTTCGCCAGTTGCATTTCGGCGACCGCCTGACGACGCTGCGCGCGCAGCTCCATCAGCGTGGCTTCGACTTCTTTGATCTGGTTTTCCGCCTGCTCAGGATCGATAACGCCCAGCAGCTGATCTTTTTTCACCTTATCGCCGATATTCACCGACAGGGTTTTGAGCTGCCCGCTGACCTGCGCGCCGACATCCACTTTACGCAGCGCGTCCAGCTTACCGGTGGCCAGTACCGCCTGCTCAAGATCGCCCTTGCGCACAATCAGCGTCTGGTACTGTGGCTGCGGGGCGTTAAGCTTCTGCCACAGCCAGAATGCAGCCACCACAATGACCACTACCAGCAGCAGCCAGCGCTTTTTGCCTTTTCCCTTCAAATTCATAAAAATTCCAGATACCTGAGCTTTTGATGCGAGGTGCTAATTCTATCGCAATACGCTGTCAACGAAAGGTTAATGATAAGCAATAAACTGTTAATCAGCGCGGCCACGCGCCAGCCACAGCACCCGGGAGAACATTTTACGCAGCAAGAGCGGAATAGATTCCGTCCCCCGTCGCCCCGCTTCCATCGCCATTTCAATCGCCAGATCCGGTTTTGACGAACGATGGATCGCCTTAACAATCACCCGGCGTGGATTGACCGGTGCGTTTTCCGGGATCTGCGCCACCCGGTAGTAAACGTCAGCGAATCCCTGACGATACATAAAATGCTCCATATCCAGCGCCGGCAGCGCCGTTAAATGGTCGCGCTCCTGCTCACGATCGTTGTTGAGTAAACTGCGCACGGTGGCGGCATATTTTTTCCCGGCTTCATCGCCGTCCACCAGCACATGCCATTCAATCCCCATCCGCCGGGCGAATTTAATCAGCGGCTTTAACCCGGACTGCGCGAACTCAATAACCTTGACGCCTTCAGCATCAAAATGGTGTCCGCACTGCCGCGCCAGTTCGTTAATAACCCACGTCTCCGTTTCGCCCTCAACCAGCAACCAGCAGCGGGCAAACAGCGATGACGGGCGATTAAAGCGAATATGAAAGGCGATGCGTCGCCCATCCTCTGCACTCAGTCCTCCCGGCCCCAGACGCCATGCGGCCACGCGCGAGGATTCGCGCACCAGGCGGCAAACATGCTCGACCGGGGTCAGCGACAACAGTTCACCCGAATTGGTGGTGGTCACCTGTTGCAGCGGCAACAGGTTCAGCAGATGCCAGGCGACTGAGAGCATGATGGGATGCAAGCGGGTTTCGGGATCTTCAATCAGCAATAACGGCCGGGCGTCTTTATCCAGTTTTACCGTTCCCTTGGCCTGCAATAACGTGGAAAACAGCCCCAGCAGGATCACCCGGTGGCTGCGTCCGCCGGGGCGATCAATCATCCGGTTAATGACGTCCAGATAGCGCCAGCTCTGCTGCTCGTTACGCGAGCGGCGACGGATTAAACGATGGCGGGTTTCACCTGAACTGTGCTCGGCAAAATAGTGCTCCAGCAGTTGCGCCATCGCCGACAGCCCCTGGCGAAGCTGCCCGTCGGAAAGATTCTGCGGACGATCCACCAGCTCGCGTGCCAGAAAATCGAGCTGGCGGGCGGTCACTTCCACATCGGGGAAATTCGGCACCGTACCGTTACGGATGCGCCGCATAAAGCGGGCGTCGCGTAACCGTAGTACCGGCACCAGCCGGATCAGATGGCGGGCTATGTCGTCTATTTCAGCGATGGGGAGCGGATTTCCTGCGGCGTCCAGAAATCCACGCAGCGTCATGACGGAATTATCGTCAGCCAGTTCACCTTCCAGACGGTAAAAAAGGCGATGATAACCATCCTCGCCAGGCACCCAGCATGGCGATAGCGGGCGAAAGCGTTGGGCATGATGGCGACCGGGGAACGCTTCACGAAACGTCAGAATAATATGCAGATGATGTTCGCGACCCTGGACGTCGCCGGCGGGGAACCAGAAATCGTCGTGCACAAAATGGTACAACTCGTTGCCCGGCGCAAGGATCAGCGTGAGCGCATCCAGCAGACTGGATTTCCCCCAGGCGTTCTCACCAATCAGGACGTTATTCTCTTCCAGCATCAATGACAGACGGTTGATGCCACGAAAACCCACGATATCCACTCGTTCAAGAAGCATAGCGTCTCCTTTACTTTCGTTATATCCCTGTTTCTGACTGTATATCACCAATTCTCTTTTCTGGCACCGGGTTATGGTTTTCCGATGGTATGACAAACCGGATATGATTACGTCAGAGATGCATAACTTTTCTTTTTTATTGCACCTTTACTCACTCTGCCGTTTTGGGTAGTGTCAGCAAGCGTTATTCGTTGAATGAAGGGACTGGGGTTTCATGTTTTCGGGTTTGTTAATTATTCTTCTGCCGTTGATTATTGGCTATCTGATCCCTCTGCGCCATGCTGCCGCCCTTAAAATTATCAATCGTCTGTTAAGCTGGATTGTTTACGTCATCCTCTTTTTTATGGGGATCAGCCTCGCGTTTCTGGAAAACCTGGCCAGCAACCTGCTGGCGATTTTTCACTACTCCTCGGTCAGTATTACCGTCATTTTGTTGTGTAATATTGCGGCGCTTGTCTGGCTTGATCGCGTCATTCCCTGGCGGCATACCCATCAGCAGGAGAAATTACCGTCGCGTATTGCGATGGCGCTGGAGTCGCTGAAACTGTGCGGCGTGGTGATCCTGGGCTTCGCCCTTGGTCTGACCCATTTTCCGGTCTTACAGCACGCCACCGAGGCCAGCGAATACACGCTGATCTTTTTACTGTTTCTGATCGGCATTCAGTTGCGTAACAGTGGCATGACGCTAAAACAGATTGTGCTGAACCGCCGGGGGATGATGGTAGGCGTGGTGGTGGTCGTCAGTTCGCTGGCGGGCGGCGCACTAAACGCGTTTTTACTCGATCTGCCGCTGCGGACCAGTCTGGCGATGGCCTCCGGCTTCGGCTGGTATTCGCTTTCCGGTATTTTGCTCACCGAATCCTTTGGCCCGGTCATTGGCAGTGCCGCTTTCTTTAACGATCTGGCGCGCGAGCTTATCGCGATCATGCTGATTCCTGGACTGGTGCGCCGCAGCCGCTCAACAGCGCTGGGATTATGCGGGGCCACCTCTATGGATTTTACCCTGCCGGTTTTACAGCGTTCCGGTGGGCTGGAGATCGTCCCTGCCGCCATTGTTCATGGCTTTCTCCTGAGTCTGCTGGTGCCGTTACTGATGGCCTTTTTCGCCGCCTGATACCTCTTTGGTGGTAGTCCTCTGCCGCCAAAATTGAGCTAAATCAATCTCCCTGTAACTTACCGCACAAATTCCTTTTCAGCCTCCTGCGACCAGCATAATCTTAAACATGTATTTTAAATATAACTTTAAAAAAGGTGTGACCATGTTTTGTGTGCAATGTGAACAAACCATCCGTACCCCGGCAGGGAACGGCTGCTCTTACGCGCAGGGTATGTGCGGGAAAACAGCTGAAACCTCTGACCTACAGGATCTGCTGATCGCCTCGTTACAGGGTCTTTCCGCCTGGGCCATCAAGGCGCGCGAATACGGCATTATCGACCACCATGTCGATAACTTTGCGCCGCGCGCGTTCTTCTCAACCTTAACCAACGTTAACTTCGATTCCCCGCGTATCGTGGGCTATGCACGCGATGCCATTGCCCTGCGCGAGGCGCTGAAAGCGCAATGCCTGAGCGTGGATGCCAGCGCCGCTGTGACTAATCCCATGGCCGAGCTGGAACTGGTCAGTGCCGATTTAGGCGACTTACAGCGTCAGGCGGCAGATTTCACTCCGAATAAAGATAAAGTCGATATTGGCGAGAACATTCTCGGCCTGCGTCTGCTGTGCCTGTACGGCCTGAAAGGCGCGGCGGCTTATATGGAACACGCGCACGTTCTCGGGCAGTACGATAACGATATCTACGCGCAGTACCATAAAATCATGGCGTGGCTGGGGACGTGGCCTTCCGATATGAACGCTCTGCTGGAGTGCTCAATGGAAATCGGCCAGATGAACTTCAAAGTGATGAGCATTCTGGATGCCGGTGAAACCACCAAATATGGTCATCCAACGCCGACCCAGGTCAACGTTAAAGCGACCGAAGGCAAATGTATTCTGATCTCCGGTCACGATCTGAAAGACCTGTACAACCTGCTTGAGCAGACAGACGGTACCGGCGTTAACGTCTATACCCACGGTGAAATGCTCCCCGCGCACGGTTATCCGGAACTGCGCAAATTCAAACATTTGATCGGTAACTACGGCAGCGGCTGGCAGAACCAACAGGTAGAGTTCGCCCGCTTCCCTGGCCCGATTGTGATGACCTCTAACTGCATTATCGATCCGACCGTCGGCGCATATGATGACCGTATCTGGACCCGCAGCATCGTCGGCTGGCCGGGCGTTAGCCATCTTGAAGGCGACGACTTCGCGCCGGTGATCGCTCAGGCGCAGCAGATGGCAGGCTTCCCGTACAGCGAAATTCCGCACCTGATCACCGTTGGCTTTGGCCGTCAGACCCTGCTGGGCGCAGCGGACACTCTGATTGACCTGGTGAGCCGCGAAAAACTGCGTCACATCTTCCTGGTTGGCGGCTGTGATGGTGCACGCGGCGAACGTAATTATTTCACCGACTTCGCCACCAGCGTGCCGGACGACTGCCTGATCCTGACGCTGGCCTGTGGTAAATACCGCTTCAATAAACTGGACTTTGGCGATATCGAAGGTCTACCGCGTCTGGTGGATGCCGGTCAGTGTAATGATGCCTATTCCGCGATTATTCTGACGGTGACGCTGGCAGAGAAACTGGGCTGTGGCGTTAACGATTTGCCGCTGTCGCTTGTGCTCTCCTGGTTTGAACAGAAAGCGATTGTCATTCTGCTGACCCTGCTCTCTCTCGGCGTGAAAAACATCGTCACCGGGCCGACCGCACCAGGCTTCTTCACCCCGGATCTGCTGGCGGTTCTCAACGAGAAGTTTGGTCTGCGTTCCGTGACCACGGTTGAAGAAGATATGAAGCAGTTGCTGAGCGCGTAAGGAGTGTGATGATGACGATACCCACCACGCAGTGTCCATGGCGGATGCAGGTTCACCATATTCATCAGGAAACGCCGGATGTGTGGACCCTTTCGCTGCTGTGTCACGATTATTACCCGTACCGCGCGGGTCAGTATGCGCTGGTCAGCGTGCGCAATTCGGCAGAGACGCTGCGCGCCTATACGATTTCGTCTACGCCGGGGGTGAGCGAGTATATTACCCTGACCGTCCGCCGGATTGACGAGGGTGCAGGTTCACAGTGGTTAACCCGCGATGTGAAACGCGGCGACTATATCTGGTTGTCCGACGCGATGGGCGACTTTACCTGTGAAGATAAAGCTGAAGACAAGTTCCTGATGCTGGCGGCAGGTTGCGGCGTGACGCCGGTAATGTCGATGCGCCGCTGGCTGGCGAAGTATCGTCCACAGGCCGACGTGCAGGTGATCTTTAACGTTCGTTCACCGCAGGATGTGATTTTTGCCGAAGAGTGGCAGCAGTTTCCGGTCACGCTGGTCGCGGAAAATGAGGCGACCGGGGGATTTATCTCCGGTCGACTGACGCCTGAGCTATTACAGCAAGTGCCGGACCTGGCTTCACGTACTGTAATGACCTGCGGGCCAGCGCCGTATATGGACCTCGCTGAGCAGGAAGTGAAAGCGCTTGGCGTGACGAAATTCTTTAAAGAGAAGTTCTTTACGCCGGTTGCACAGGCGGCGAATGAGGGACTGAAGTTCACGAAGCTTGCCCCGGTGCAGGAGTTTTATGCGCCGGTGGGCACCACGCTGCTGGAGGCTCTGGAGAGCAATAAGGTGCCTATCACCGTTGCCTGCCGCGCAGGCGTGTGTGGCTGCTGCAAAACCAAAGTGGTTTCCGGTGAGTATACGGTTAGTAGCACCATGACGCTGAGCGATGCGGAAATTGCTGACGGGTATGTGCTGGCCTGTTCATGTCATCCGCAAGGGGAGCTGGTGCTGGCCTGAGGAGCAAAATATGCCGGGTGGCGCTTCGCTTACCCGGCCTACGGATCGGCCGCATCCTTTGGTAACATGCCAGGGGCGCTGCGCTTGCCCGGCCTACGGATCGGCCGCATCCTTTGGTAACATGCCGGGTGGCGCTTCGCTTGCCCGGCCTACGGATCGATCGCATCCTTTGGTAACATGCCGGGGCGCTGCGCTTGCCCGGCCTACGGATCACGGTTGTCAGCTTGTCTGTAGGCCCGGTAAGCGCAGCGCCACCGGGCAAAATGGCACGTCGCTACCGTTTTATCGCCACGCCGGATCGCGCACGACTGAATAACGCCCCGCCCCCATAAAAGCAATCGCCAGCCCACCGATAAAGAAGTAAGCAATATTTTCAATCGCCCATGCGCCAGTTTTATCCAGCATCCAGGTATTATTAATCCCTACCATCAACCACGCCACCAGCATGGTAAAAGACAATACCAGCGCCGCCGGACGCGTCAAAATACCCAGGATAATCAAACACGGCACTAACACTTCGCCAATCAGCACGCCATAGGCAACAAACCCCGGTAAACCCTGCGCAACCACCATGCCACGGATCCCGTCGATGCCATCAAACAGTTTGTGCAGCCCGTGGAAAAGCATTAACCCGCCCACGGCAATGCGTAACAGCAGCTTGCCAAAATCTTCATGTGAAAGGGTTCTATTGACGGCAATTAACAATTTCTTAACCATTTGAAATGCCTCTTGTTTTAAATGCGACTGCTTCACATTACGCCTTCCGCAATACGAAAGATAGCGCCTTTATGCACGGAGGTTTTCTGCGCGCCTCCCTGGATCTGACCTAAGCTTGTAAGCGGTATCACACAAAGGAGATGGAAACCCATGAAACAAACCGTTGCCGCTTATCTTGCTAAAACACTGGAACAAGCGGGTGTCAAACGTATCTGGGGCGTCACAGGTGATTCACTGAATGGCCTGAGCGACAGTCTGAACAAAATGGGCACGATTGACTGGATGCCTACCCGCCACGAAGAAGTGGCCGCGTTTGCCGCCGGTGCAGAAGCACAGTTGACGGGCGAACTGGCAGTTTGTGCCGGTTCCTGCGGGCCTGGTAACCTGCATTTAATTAACGGCCTGTTTGACTGTCATCGTAACCACGTTCCGGTACTGACCATCGCCGCGCATATTCCGTCCAGTGAAATCGGCAGCGGTTATTTCCAGGAGACGCATCCACAGGAGCTGTTCCGCGAATGCAGCCATTACTGTGAACTGGTCTCATCGCCAGAGCAGATCCCTCAGGTGCTGGCTATTGCCCTGCGTAAAGCCGTGCTTAATCGCGGCGTGTCGGTCATTGTGTTGCCGGGCGACGTTGCCCTTCAGGCAGCGCCGGAAAATGCCAGCAGCCACTGGTATCCCGCCCCGCAACCAGTAGTCACCCCCGCAGAACAAGAACTGAAAAAACTGGCCCAGCTACTGCGTTATTCCAGCAAAATCGCCCTGCTCTGCGGCAGCGGCTGTGCCGGGGCGCATGCCGAACTGGTAGAATTCGCCGGTAAAGTAAAAGCGCCTGTCGTCCATGCGATGCGTGGCAAAGAACATGTCGAATATGACAACCCTTATGATGTGGGAATGACCGGGCTGATCGGCTTCTCCTCCGGTTTTCACACCATGATGAATGCCGATACGCTGGTGCTTCTGGGTACCCAATTTCCGTATCGCGCCTTCTACCCGACCGATGCCAAAATTATCCAGATCGATATCAATCCGGGAAGTATCGGCGCACACAGCAAGGTTGATATGGCGCTGATTGGCGATATCAAAGCCACATTAAGCGCCCTGCTGCCGCTGCTGGAAGAAAATACCGATACCCGCTTCCTGGATACCGCGTTGAAGCACTACCGCGAAGCGCGTAAAGATCTGGACGCGCTGGCGAAACCCAGTGAGAAAGCGATCCACCCGCAGTATCTGGCGCAGCAGATTAGCCATTATGCCGATGACGACGCTATTTTTACCTGCGACGTGGGTACGCCTACGGTCTGGGCCGCCCGCTATCTGAAAATGAACGGTCAGCGTCGGTTGTTAGGCTCCTTTAACCACGGTTCGATGGCCAATGCCATGCCACAGGCACTGGGCGCACAGGCTACCGCGCCGAACCGTCAGGTCGTTGCCCTGTGTGGCGATGGTGGTTTCAGTATGCTGATGGGCGACTTCCTGTCGGTGGTGCAGATGAAGCTGCCGGTAAAAATTATCGTCTTTAATAACAGCGTGCTGGGCTTTGTGGCGATGGAGATGAAGGCCGGGGGTTATTTGACTGACGGTACCGATCTTCACGACACAAACTTTGCCCGTATCGCCGATGCCTGCGGCATTACCGGTATTCGCGTCGAGAAAGCGGTTGATATTGACGACGCGCTGCAACGCGCCTTTGCCACCGACGGTCCGGTACTGGTGGACGTGGTGGTAGCGAAAGAAGAACTGGCTATGCCACCGCAAATTAAACTTGAACAGGCCAAAGGCTTTAGCCTCTATATGTTGCGCGCGATCATTAACGGGCGCGGTGACGAGGTGCTGGAACTGGCAAAAACCAACTGGCTCAGGTAAAAATAGGGCATCATCCTGAATCAAAAAAGGAAATGCCGTGATTGATCTACGCAGTGATACCGTAACCCGTCCGGGGCGCGCCATGCTTGACGCCATGATGGCCGCTCCGGTCGGCGACGACGTTTACGGTGACGATCCTACCGTTAATGAACTTCAGCGTTATGCCGCCGATCTGGCTGGTAAAGAGGCGGCGCTGTTTTTGCCGACGGGCACCCAGGCCAACCTGGTTGCCCTTCTCAGCCACTGTGAACGTGGCGAAGAATATATCGTCGGCCAGGGCGCGCATAACTATCTCTATGAAGCAGGCGGTGCCGCCGTGCTCGGCAGCATTCAGCCGCAGCCTATTGATGCCGCCTCCGATGGCACCCTACCGCTGGATAAAGTCGCCGCCAAAATCAAAGCCGACGATATCCACTTCGCCCGCACTAAACTGCTCAGTCTGGAAAATACCCATAACGGTAAAGTCCTGCCGCGAGAATATCTCCAGGCGGCGTGGGAGTTTACCCGTAGCCGCGGTCTGAGTTTGCACGTTGACGGCGCGCGCATCTTCAACGCCGTGGTGGAGTATGGCTGTGAATTGAGAGAGATTACGCAGTACTGCGATTCCTTCACCATCTGTTTATCAAAGGGATTAGGCACGCCGGTAGGCTCGCTGCTGGTCGGCAGTCACGACTATATTAAACGCGCTACCCGCTGGCGGAAGATGACCGGCGGCGGTATGCGTCAGGCAGGGATTCTGGCGGCGGCCGGTTTGTACGCGTTAAAACATAATGTTGCCCGCTTGCGTGAAGATCACGACAACGCCGCCTGGCTTGCTGCCCAATTGAAAGAAATAGGTGCGGATGTCATGCGTCATGACACGAATATGCTGTTTGTCCGCGTCGGTGAAGAGAACGCCGCCGCGCTGGGCGAACATCTGCGTGCGCAGGATATCCTGATCAACGCCTCTCCGGTGGTGCGTCTGGTGACCCATCTTGATGTCAGCCGCGAGCAGCTAGAGCAACTCGTTGCTCACTGGCAAGCGTTTCTCAACCGCTAAGGAGCACACCGTGCCGCAACGTATTCTGGTACTGGGGGCCAGTGGCTATATTGGTCAACACCTGATCAGAGCGTTGAGCCAGCAGGGGCATCAGGTGCTGGCGGCGGCACGGCATATTGAGCGGCTGGAGAAGATGGCGCTGCCCGGCGTGAGCTGTCATTCACTGGATCTCTGCTGGCCGAAGGCGTTACCGGAACTGCTGAAAAATGTTGAGACCGTTTACTATCTGGTTCACGGCATGGGCGAAGGCGGTGATTTTGTTGCCCATGAGCGTCAGGTTGCCCTCAACGTTCGCGATGCCCTGCGTGAGAGTCCGGTCAGCCAACTGATTTTCCTCAGCTCACTTCAGGCACCGGAACACCAGCAGTCCGACCATCTGCGCGCCCGGCAACTCACGGCAGAGACCCTGCGCGAGTCCGGTGTGCCGGTGACCGAACTGCGCGCCGGGATTATCATCGGCGCGGGTTCTGCCGCCTTTGAAGTGATGCGCGATATGGTCTATAACCTGCCCGTGCTCACCCCGCCGCGCTGGGTACGCTCACGGACCACGCCCATTGCGCTGAATAATCTGCTGCATTATTTGGTGGAACTGTTGGATCATCCCGCGCGCGAACATCGCATTTTTGAAGCCGCCGGGCCACAGGTGCTGAGCTATCAGCAACAGTTTGAGCGTTTTATGCTGGTCAGCGGTCGGCATCGCCCGTTAATTCCCATCCCCTTCCCTACCCGCTGGATTTCGGTCTGGTTTTTGAATGTTATTACCTCGGTCCCACCCACCACGGCAAAAGCGCTGATCCAGGGACTAAGACACGATCTTCTTGCTGAAGACGGTCCGCTTCGGGCGTTAATTCCGCAGACGCTGATCCCGTTTGATGATGCGGTGCGCAGCACACTGGAAGAAGAAAAGAAGCTGGTTAACTCAAGCGACTGGGGTTACGACGCGCAGGCATTCGCCCGCTGGCGGCCGGACTACGGCTATTTTGCTAAGCAAGCGGGCTTTACGCTGAGGACCTCCGCCAGCCTTAGCGCCCTGTGGCGGGTAGTAAACCAGCTTGGCGGCAAGGAGCGCTATTTTTTCGGCAATCCGCTGTGGCAAACCCGCGCGTTGATCGACAAGATTATCGGTCATCCACTGGCAAAAGGCCGCCCGGCGCGCCCGTTTTTGCAGTCAGGCGATGCCGTTGATAGCTGGAAGGTGATTATCGCCGATCCGGAAAAAGAGCTGGCGCTGCTGTTTGGCATGAAAGCGCCTGGGCTGGGACGCCTTAGCTTTACTATGGAAGATAAAGGTGATTATCGGCAGCTTGACGTCCGCGCCTGGTGGCACCCGCACGGAATGCCGGGGCTGTTTTACTGGCTGTTAATGATCCCGGCGCATTTGTTCATCTTTCGCGGCATGGCAAAACGTATCGCCCGTCTGGCAGAGAAAGGCTAACAGGAGAAACGCCGGGGCCATCTTCCCGGAATATGGTCCGAGCGCTAAAAACCGCACACGGTTTGCCATTAACCTCAGATTCTTTCATTTTTCCCATTGCATAGCGCCGAAAATACCGGAAGAATGCGCACGAAATTCTTTAAAACACAGCGGATTGATATGAAGGTTCTGGTAACGGGCGCAACCAGCGGTTTAGGCCGAAACGCGGTCGAGTTTTTGCGTCGTAAAGGCATCAGCGTCAGAGCAACCGGTCGTAATGAAGCGATGGGCAAGCTGCTGCAAAAAATGGGCGCAGAATTCGTGCAGGCCGATCTCACTGAACTGGTCTCTTCGCAGGCTAAGGTTATGCTCGCCGGTATCGATACCCTGTGGCACTGCTCCAGCTTCACCTCACCGTGGGGAACGCAGGAGGCGTTTGATCTCGCCAATGTGCGCGCCACGCGTCGTCTGGGGGAATGGTCCGTCGCCTGGGGTGTGCGCAATTTTGTGCATATTTCGTCACCCTCACTGTACTTCGATTACCATCATCATCACGATGTGAAGGAAGAATTTCGCCCGCAGCGATTTGCCAATGAATTTGCCCGCAGCAAAGCGGCAGGTGAAGAGGTGATTCAGTTACTGGCACGCGCCAATCCGCAGACGCGTTTTACTATTTTGCGCCCGCAAAGTTTATTTGGTCCCCATGATAAGGTATTCATTCCGCGCCTGGCGCAGATGATGCACCACTACGGCAGCGTTCTCCTGCCGCGTGGCGGCGATGCGATGGTCGATATGACCTATTTCGAAAACGCCATCCACGCCATGTGGCTGGCCAGCCAGCCCTCGTGCGACGCTCTGCCTTCCGGCCGCGCATTTAACATCACCAACGGCGAACCGCAGAAACTGCATAATATTGTGCAGAAGCTCATCGACGAGCTAAATATTCACTGCCGCATCCGGTCGGTGCCCTATCCAATGCTGGATATCGTCGCCCGCAGTATGGAGCGCTTTGGCAGTAAAACCGCGAAAGAACCGACGTTTACGCATTATGGGGTGTCCAAGCTGAATTTTGATTTCACGCTGGATATTAGCCGGGCGCAGCAGGAGTTAGGGTATCAGCCGGTGGTAACGCTGGATGAAGGTATTACGCGCACGGCAGCCTGGTTACGGGATCACGGGAAATTGCACCGCTGAGTAGAGATTCTCCCCTCCCCCTCAGGATGAGGGCGGCGAGCATCAACCCTGGCCGTATTTTTCCAGCAACGCCTCGGCAATGGCCTGGGTTTGTGCATCTGCGACACCATCCCAGCGCGCCGGACGGAAGTGCATCTGAAACGCCATAATCACCCGTTTCTGTTGCGCCTCCGTCATTTCTGGCTTGACCTCATAACCATAGCGGCCCAGAAGATCCAGCAATGACGCCGTATCCACCGGCTCAGACGGCGCTCGCCCGTTCAGGTAAAACGCGACGCGCTGCGCATCAGGCCACGCTCCAATCCCCTGCTCCGCCAGCGCCTGCCAGGGAAATAACGGGCCGGGATCGTCCTTGCGCTGGGCGGCGATATCCGCATGCGCAACCACGTTCTGTGGCGCAATGTGGTAACGCGCAATGATATCTTTTGCCAGCGGCACCAGCGCAGCTATCTGTACGGGAGTGAACGGCGCAAAATATTTTACCCCGTCTCGTTTCTGCCAGCCGCGATTTTCCAGCTCAATGCCGATGGAGGTGTCATTAAGGCGCGTGGCACCCCGCCAGAAACTCGCCCCGGCATGCCAGGCCAGATCCTGCTCCGGCACCAGTTGCCAGATGCGCGGTTTGCCGTTATGCCGTGGAGGCACGTCAGGTACCAGGTAATGCGCGCTGACGTGCTTGTCGGTTAAGGTTGCCAGCGAGGTGTCAAAGTCGTCGGCGGTATAGTGGATCACCAGCACTTTTACCCGCGGATATGCCGCCTGCGCCGGATGCCTGACATCCAGCTGATACCCGTCTTTATCAATAATCCCTTTTTCGCCTGCGCAGCCGGTTAACAGTAGCGCCAGCGCAATACTCCATGCAAAACGTCTCATTAGCGTAATTTCACCGCCGTGCCGGAAACGCTGACCATCAGCATGCTGCCGTCTTTACCCACCGTTTCGTAATCAATATCAATGCCAACCACCGCATCGGCACCCAGCGCTTTAGCCTGCTCGCCAAGTTCCTGAAAGGCAATCTCACGCGCCTTGCGCAGTTCCTTTTCATAGGCACCGGAGCGGCCACCAACGATGTCGCGGATCCCGGCGAAAAAATCACGGAAGATATTGGCGCCGAGAATAGCTTCTCCGGTCACTACACCTCGGTATTCAGCAATCGCCTGGCCTTCGAGAGTCGGTGTCGTTGAATATTGCATCGTCTGTCTCCTTGTTTAACGTTCAATGCCTTAGCTCTGGATGCCAAACGCATTATCGAACTGATACGCTATGCTTGAAAAGCATAACCATTATTATCGTAGATTGCTTATAAGGAAATCAGAATGCGCTACTCTGCTCTCGCTCTTTTTATCCCGTGCGCGTTGCTGTTGAGTGCCTGCACTACCGTCACGCCGGCATTTAATGACATCGGCACCCGCAGCGGCCCTTGTGTGGAAGGCGGTCCGGATACGGTGGCCCAGAAATTTTATGACGCGCGTATCCAGAACCGGAATAACGATATTACCGCGCTGCGCCCTTACTTAAGTGACGATCTGGCGAAAATGCTGAGCGATGCCAGCCATGACAGTAGCCACAATGCGCTACTGAAATCCGATCTTTTCTCCAGTCGTAACACACCGCCAGAGAGCGCCCGCGTTACCAGCGCCTCTACCATCCCGAACACCGATGCGCGAAATATTCCTCTGCGCGTAGCGCTGCAACAGGGTAACGACAACTGGCAGGACGAAGTGTTAATGATCCGCGAAGGCCAGTGCTGGGCGGTAGATGATGTGCGTTACCTCGGTGGCAACGTCCACGCACCGGCCGGCACGCTGCGTCAGTCGCTGGAAAAACACTAACCATTTTACTGCCTTAAATTTAAATGTCGGTCTTAACCAAAGCGGACCGACATTTACTCCTCGCCCCTTCCCCCGGCGCTATTTTGTGCTAAGTTTAAGATATCTCGCGGCTTATAGTTAACTTTTAACGCAGAAATATTGCATAACTATTCTGTGAAAGGTACTATTTGCGGCCTCAATTGCTACAAGACTGCCCCGATGAGTATTCAATTAAACGGCATAAATTGCTTCTACGGCGCACACCAGGCGCTGTTCGACATCACGCTTAATTGCCCGCAGGGTGAAACGCTGGTGCTGCTTGGCCCAAGCGGTGCGGGTAAAAGCTCGCTGTTGCGCGTGCTCAACCTGCTTGAGATGCCGCGTTCCGGCACGCTCAGCATCGCAGGCAATCAATTTGATTTCGCAAAAACACCGTCGGATAAAGCGATTCGCGAACTGCGCCAGAACGTCGGCATGGTGTTTCAGCAGTACAACCTGTGGCCGCATCTCACGGTAGTGCAAAATCTGATTGAAGCGCCCTGCCGGGTGCTGGGTCTGAGTAAAGCGCAGGCGATGGAACGTGCGGACAAGCTGCTCGAACGTTTGCGCCTGAAACCCTACAGCGATCGCTATCCGCTGCACCTTTCCGGCGGCCAGCAGCAGCGAGTGGCGATTGCCCGCGCCCTGATGATGGAACCGCAGATATTGCTGTTTGACGAGCCAACTGCGGCGCTCGATCCGGAAATCACCGCTCAGATCGTCAGCATTATTCGCGAGCTGGCGGAAACCAATATCACCCAGGTGATTGTCACCCACGAGGTAGAAGTGGCGCGTAAAACCGCCAGCCGCGTGGTGTATATGGAAAATGGTTATATTGTTGAGCAAGGGGATGCAGGCTGCTTTACGCATCCGCAAACCGACGCCTTTAAACACTATTTATCACACTGAAGATCGGGAAAATGACAATGAAAAAAGTTTTGATCGCCGCGCTAATCGCCAGTGCCAGTCTTTCCGCCACGGCAGCCCAGACCATTCGTTTCGCCACCGAAGCGTCGTATCCTCCGTTTGAATCGGTGGATGCCAACAACAAAATTGTGGGTTTTGATGTCGATCTGGCGAACGCACTGTGCAAAGAAATTGATGCCACCTGTACCTTCACTAATCAGGCGTTCGACAGCCTGATCCCGGGCCTGAAATTCCGTCGTTTTGAAGCGGTGATGGCCGGAATGGACATTACTGCAGAACGTGAAAAGCAGGTGCTATTTTCGACCCCATACTATGACAACTCGGCGCTGTTTATTGGTCAGCAGGGTAAATTTACCAGCATTGACCAGCTGAAAGGCAAAAAAGTGGGCGTGCAGAACGGCACTACTCACCAGAAATTCATCATGGATAAACATCCTGAAATCACTACGGTGCCTTACGACAGCTACCAGAACGCGAAGCTGGATCTGCAGAATGGCCGTATTGATGGCGTATTTGGTGATACCGCCGTGGTTACCGAGTGGCTGAAAGCTAACCCGAAACTGGCTGCCGTTGGCGATAAAGTGACCGACAAAGAGTACTTCGGCACTGGCCTTGGTATCGCCGTGCGTCAGGGCAACACCGACCTGCAGCAGAAATTTAATACTGCGCTGGAAAAAGTGAAGAAAGATGGGACATACGAGACCATCTACAACAAATGGTTCCAGAAGTAATCTTTGATGAACGAATTCTTTCCTCTTGCAAGCGCCGCCGGGATGACCGTCGGCCTTGCCGTTTGTGCGCTGGTCATTGGCCTGGTGCTGGCGATGCTGTTCGCGGTCTGGGAGTCAGTAAAATGGCGTCCTGTCGCGTGGCTGGGTACGGCGCTGGTAACCATTATGCGCGGGCTACCGGAAATCCTGGTGGTCCTGTTTATCTATTTTGGCTCCTCACAGCTATTGCTGACGCTGTCCGACGGTTTCTCCATTAACCTCGGCTTTACCCAGATCCCGGTGCAGATGGAGATCGAAAACTTTGACGTCAGCCCATTCCTGTGCGGCGTTATTGCGCTTTCCTTACTCTACGCTGCCTATGCTTCGCAAACCCTGCGCGGCGCGCTGAAAGCGGTGCCGATGGGACAATGGGAATCGGGTCAGGCGCTGGGTCTTTCTAAGAGTGCGATCTTTTTCCGCCTGGTGATGCCACAAATGTGGCGGCATGCGCTGCCGGGTCTCGGCAATCAGTGGCTGGTGCTGCTGAAAGATACCGCGCTGGTGTCGCTTATCAGCGTAAACGATTTGATGCTGCAAACCAAAAGCATCGCCACGCGAACTCAGGAACCCTTTACCTGGTATATCGTGGCGGCGGCAATTTATCTGGTGATTACGTTATTGAGTCAGTACGTCCTTAAGCGTATTGACCTGCGCGCGACGCGCTTTGAACGGAGGCCGGGCTGATGTTTGAGTATTTACCTGAGCTTCTGAAGGGGCTGCATACCAGCCTGACGCTGACGGTCGCCTCGATTGTTGTTGCTCTGATCCTGGCGTTGATTTTCACCATTATCCTGACGCTCAAAACGCCGGTACTGGTGTGGATCGTGCGTGTCTATATCACCCTCTTTACCGGTACGCCGCTGCTGGTGCAGATCTTCCTGATTTACTACGGTCCGGGGCAGTTTCCGACGCTACAGGATTATCCGCTGATCTGGCACTTAATTTCCGAGCCGTGGCTGTGCGCGCTGATCGCCCTGTCGTTGAACAGCGCCGCGTATACCACGCAGCTGTTCTACGGTGCCATCCGGGCGATTCCGGACGGCCAGTGGCAGTCCTGTGGTGCGCTGGGAATGAGTAAGAAAGACACCCTGGCGATTTTGCTGCCCTATGCGTTTAAACGCGCTCTCTCCTCGTATTCCAATGAGGTGGTGCTGGTGTTCAAAAGTACCTCTCTGGCCTACACCATCACGCTGATGGAAGTGATGGGACATGGCCAGCTGATGTACGGACGCACCTATGACGTGATGGTATTTGGCGCAGCGGGTCTGATCTATCTGGTGGTCAACGGCCTGCTAACGCTGCTGATGCGTCTGATTGAACGCCGTGCGCTGGTGTTTGAGCGCCGTAACTAAGCACAAGCCGTCGCGTGATGGTGCATCCCGATCTCCCGGGAACCGGTGATGCAGATTGCATAAGCATGAAAACTTCCAGCGGATAAGCCTCTAACTTATCCGCTTTTTTATGGCTGGAATATAATAATTAATCATTTATATTGCATACAAATTCAAATAGTGGCATTGTGTTTTTACGCCGCTTACCGGCACTACACATAAGATTGAACGACGGGAGTTTCATCATGAAAAAGCTAGTTCTGGCCGCACTACTTGCCACTTTCGCAGCGGGCGCGAGCGCCGCAGACAAAATCAACTTTGGCGTTTCTGCTACCTATCCTCCTTTTGAATCGCTGGATGCCAGCAACCAAATCGTTGGTTTTGATATTGACCTGGCAAAAGCGCTGTGCACCCAAATGCAGGCCGATTGTACCTTTACCAATCACGCATTTGACAGCCTGATCCCGTCGTTAAAATTCAAAAAATATGATGCGGTGATTTCCGGAATGGACATTACGCCTGAACGTAGCAAACAGGTTGCTTTTACCCAGCCGTACTACGCTAACTCAGCGGTGGTGATTGCTAAAAAAGATACTTACAAAACCTTTGCCGATCTGAAGGGCAAACGTATCGGGATGGAAAATGGCACCACGCATCAGAAATATATTCAGGATAAGCATCCGGAAGTCAAAACCGTGGCCTATGACAGCTATCAGAATGCGATTATCGACCTGAAAAATGGCCGTATTGATGGCGTATTTGGCGATACCGCCGTGGTTAACGAGTGGCTGAAAACCAATCCGCAGCTGGGCACCGCAACCGAGAAAGTGACGGACCCGCAGTATTTCGGCACCGGCCTTGGCATTGCCGTTCGCCCGGATAATAAAGCGCTGCTGGAAAAACTGAACGCCGCGCTGAAAGCGATTAAAGATAACGGTACGTATCAGAAAATCAGCGACCAGTGGTTCCCGCAGTAAGTTTTCAGGCCCGATAAGCCGAACGTGCCCGGCGGCGCTGCGCTTGCGCGGGCCTGGAAATGGACGGTGAACTCCGGTAGCATTTTGCTTGCTGCGAGGGTTAACTGGCTGAAAGTGCTGTATTTTCGTAGGCCGGGTAAGGCGTAGCCGCCACCCGGCATAAAAGGCACCGCAGGCGGAAATCGTTCGGGCTGACGATCACACCGCGGTCCACATCCGGCCCTTGCGCTCCCCGGTCATCGGCAGCGCGTTCAGCAACAGCACGGCATCCCGCACGGTGATCACCGGACCGGAAAAGCCTTCCGTGCCCAGCAATTCAGTGCTCCGCCCTGCTCTGTGCGCCATATCTTCCAGGGTCTCCAGCAAATCTTCGTCATCTTCCAGCATAAACTCATCTGCCAGGCGGTCGTCAGCGAAAATCGGCACCGTAAAACCATCCGGGCCGTCCCGGTTTACCCCTTCACTTAACACGTTCCAGACGGCACGAATAACCCACGTATCGACTTCACGCGCATCAAAGCTGCGGGCAAAGTCACAGATACTGTAATCCCTGCGCTGCCTGGCCAACATACGAAGATGCACACGCCACTGGCGGCTACTGCGGATACTGGCAATCACCAGCCACGCCACGAGAGCCGAGACAAAAAAAATCAACGGTTCGCCATCAATGATAAAAGCCGCAACCATACGATAAAACCCGTACAGGAGCGCCGCGCATAGCAAAGCAAGCACCAGCCAGCCGGTTGCATTTAACCGTGCCTGTGGCGCAGCAAAAAGAAAACGTGAAGGCGTTCGCATAACTTTCCTCTGGAAATGTTAATCGCGTATGAGTAGTGTCAGCACTTCATAATGGGCAGTATGCGGGAACATGTCAAAAAGCTGTACGCGCGCAATCCGGTAGCCCGGAAGTTGCTGCAAATCTTTCGCCATCGTTTGTGCGTTACAACTGGAGTAAATAATAAATGACGGGGCCATCTCGCTGAGATAATCACACAGCGCCTGACCAATTCCCCGGCGTGGCGGGTTGACCAGCACCAGATCGGGAATGTCGCCCTGCCCGGTCGCAAACGCCGTGGAATCCAGCGCCTGAAAATGCAGATTATGCAGCCCCAGCTGCTCAGCGGATTGTCTGGCGCAGGCAATCGCTTCCGGGGCAATTTCTATTCCCGTCAATTTCATCGCAGGCTTGGCACAATGCAGGCCGAAGCCGCCGACGCCGCAAAACAGATCCCACATATGCGCTACCGGTAACTCCCGCACCCAGGCGCGGGCGGTGGCATACAGACGGCTGGCAACGGTCGGGTTAGTCTGGAAAAAACTCTGCGGGCGGATCCACAGCGGCACGTTGTTAAACTGCTCGGCCAGCGCCTGCTGGTCGGTGAGGAAGATCTCTTTCTCCCCTTCCATAATCGCCATATGGACCGGCTGAATATTTACTGAAATCACGTTTAGCTGCGGGAGCTGCGCCTGTAATTCAGGCAATGCTGCACGCAACTGCGCGAGTTTGGCGTCGGAGCGGAGGACGAAGCGTAACATCATCCCGCCATCCTGCTGACTTTCGGTCAGCAGCAGATATTTCAGCTCTCCGCGTTTACGCGCTACGTTATAGGGCGTCAGCCCGGCACGGGCAATAAAAGGTTTAAGCGCGGAAAAAACCGCCGAAAAGGAAGCGGGATAGAGCGGACAGGAGGTGAGATCTTCCGGCGTACCATCGCGGTGCAGCATGCCGAGCAGCGGCTTTTCCACGCTGCCGCTCACTACCATTTTGGCCTTATTACGAAATGCCTGCTCCGGTCCGCTTACCGGCGCGCACCACTCTCCCACTGGTCGCATGCCGAGCAATGCACGAAGATCGGCCATTTTGGCGGAGAGTTGATCGGCAACCGGCTGGTCAATCCACTGACAGGAACGACAGCGACCGGCGTCATAGAGTGCGCACTGCATAATAAAACCTTCTGGATTTCAGGGGCGGCGATTGTACCACTGTTATTGCAGACGGAAAAAGCGGCGGCTGGGCGACGGGAGAAAAAGCAGCATCAGGACCATAATATCCGGCAATTTCTGCATGACTAACGCATGAAAAATTTCACCCCGGCTCTCTCCGGCGATGCTGAAAAGTTCCGGATAACCATAACCAATGGAAGCGGCCCACAAATACGCACCTGCTGACGCCTGCGCGAACAGATAAAGCCAGCGCGCCCAGCTTCGTCCCTTGACCACTGAGAAAGCGCAAAGAATATCGACAAACAGCAGCACCAGACTCGCCATAAACACCAGCGTCAGGCTCCAGGTCTGGGCGCTACGAAAGATCAGTTCCTGAAGCCCTTTCCAGCCCAGCAGGTTAAACAGCATCAGCAGGTCAACGCAGCGAATCAGGATGATCGCAATCGCCGCCACCTGCACCAGGGCAGGGACGTTCAGACGAGCGCCAGAGCGGCGAGTTTTAGTAAAAAATCCCAATGTGTTCGCCTTCCATGAAAAACGGTGCCGCTAAAAGGCGGCACCGACAGACTGCTGACAAAGGGGATGGTCAGGGGAAACGCCGGGATTGGCTCCCCGGAGGAAGGCCCCACCCGGTGGTCGCCCCCGCGTTCCACGGACGGTTTGTCATCAATCGTACCGATTGCCCATTTCTGCAAAGATTTTAGGCGTATCATCCGCGTCTTGCACGCTGGATATCTCTCGTCCGCTGCTTTTCTGCGCGCGCCATCAAACACCAGGCGATAAATCCGACAATTCCGACCACACCAAGGATCAGCGTTGCCAGCGCGTTGATTTCCGGATTGACGCCCATCCGCACGCTGGAAAAGACCAACATGGGTAACGTCGTCGCTCCCGGACCCGACACGAAGCTGGCAATCACCAGATCGTCCAGCGACAGGGTAAACGCCAGCAGCCAGCCGGAAACCACCGCTGGCATAATCATTGGCAGGGTAATGACGAAGAAAACCTTCAGCGGCGCGGCCCCCAGATCCATCGCCGCCTCTTCAATCGATCGATCCAGCTCGCGCAGACGCGACGAAATCACCACCGCCACGTAGGCAGTACAGAAGGTCACGTGGGCCAGCCAGATAGTGAGCATGCCGCGATCGGCAGGCCAGCCAATCGCATGCGCCAGCGCAACAAACAGCAGCAGCAGCGACAGGCCGGTGATAACATCCGGCATCACCAGTGGCGCAGTGATCATAAAGGCGAAACCGTTCGAGCCGCGAAAACGACCGAAGCGTACCATCACCACCGCGGCAATCGTCCCGAGGATCGCCGCCATCGTTGCCGCGCAGGCGGCAATGGTTAAGCTCAATCCCACCGCGCTCATCATCGCGTCGTCACGAAACAGCTCGCCGTACCAGCGCGTTGACCATCCTGCCCACACCGTCACCAGTTTTGAGCTGTTGAAGGAGTAGACGACCAGCATCAGCATTGGGGCATAGAGAAACGTAAACCCGACGATCAGAATAAGAATTCGCCACGGCGAGCGTACTACCGGTAGATTATTCATCCGTTCTCCCCCACCGTTTTTTGTTGATGCTTGTGGAACCACATGATCGGCACGATCAGCAGCAAAAGCATCACGATCGCCACCGCAGACGCAACCGGCCAGTCGCGATTATTAAAGAACTCCTGCCACAGCACGCGACCAATCATGATGCTGTCCGGGCCGCCGAGCAGTTCAGGGATCACAAATTCCCCTACCGCCGGAATAAACACCAGCATCGACCCGGCAATAATCCCGCCTTTGGTTAACGGCACGATCACGCTGAAAAAGGTCTTCATCGGACGTGCGCCGAGATCCAACGCCGCTTCCACCAGCGAATAATCAATACGCGTCAGTGCGGTATAAATTGGCAAAACCATAAACGGCAGATAGGCATACACGATGCCAATATAAACCGCCAGATTGGTATGTAAGATGGTCAGCGGCTGATCGATAACGCCGAGCCACAGCAAAACGTTATTCAGTACGCCGTTATTTTTAAGAATGCCCATCCACGCATACACGCGAATTAAAAACGACGTCCACGACGGCAGAAGCACCAGCAGCAGCAAAATATTGCGCGTTGAAGGCTTGCTGTGCGCGACGGCCCAGGCCATCGGGTAGCCCAGCGCCAAACAGCACAACGTTGAAATCGCCGCTACCTGCAACGACTGAAGATAGGCTTCAAAATAGAGCGGATCGTCGGTCAGTTGCAGAAAATTACCGAGATTGAGGGTAATCGACAGTTGCCCGTCCGCCCATTCCATCAGATCGGTATAGGGTGGAATGGCACGCGCCATCTCCGCGAGGCTAATTTTAAAGACAATCAAAAACGGTAACAGAAACAGCAAGGTCAGCCAGAGATAAGGCAGCGCGATCACCAGCTTGCGCCCGTGCTTCATCTGCATTTTTGCCAGCCAGCGTGCAACACCGCCTGGTTGACGGGCGCGAGCCGGGGGTTCTAATGTACTCATTGCCGCTCCTTAAACCGTCAGTACCACACAGCTATCTGCGTCCCAGCACAGACGCACCTCATCACCCCAGGTTGGCGTCCCTTTGCGATAGCGATGATCGTTCTGTAACTGAGCGCTCAGCATCTGCCCGCTTTTCAGCCGCACATGATAAATCGACAAATCGCCGAGATAGGCAATATGCACCACCTCGCCCACCGCGAAGTTGAAACCGTCCGCCGGGACCTCATCACAAAGCATGATTTTTTCCGGACGCAGGGCGATGTAAACCGGGACGTTATCAACCACGGAGGCGTCCGGGTCGACTTTCAGTGGATGGACCAGCCCCGGCGATTCGATGATCAGGCCATCGTCTTCCCGCGATTTCAGCAATCCTTCAAACACGTTTACCGAACCGATAAATTCCGCGCTGTAGCGGGTGGTGGGATGCTCGTAAATTTCTTCCGGCTCACCAATCTGGGCGAATTTTCCCCGGTTCATAATGGCGATGCGCCCGGCCATGGTCATCGCTTCCTCCTGATCGTGCGTCACCATCACGCAGGTTGCACCGACGCGCTCCAGAATATCCACCACTTCAAGCTGCATCCGGTCACGCAGTTTTTTATCCAGCGCGCCCATCGGCTCATCCAGCAGCAGCAGTTTGGGACGTTTCGCCAGGCTACGAGCCAGCGCCACACGTTGCCGCTGGCCGCCGGAAAGCTGGTGCGGTTTGCGTTTGGCGAATTCCTGCATGTGAACCAGCGCCAGCATTTCCGCCACCCGGGCATTGATTTCGCTTTTCGGCAGCTTATCCTGCTTCAGGCCAAAGGCGATGTTTTGCTCAACGGTCATATGCGGGAAAAGCGCGTAGGACTGGAACATCATATTGATGGGACGTTGATACGGCGGCACATGGGCCAGATCCACGCCATCAAGAACAATTTGCCCGGCGGTGGGCTGTTCGAAGCCTGCCAGCATGCGCAACAGCGTGGATTTACCACAGCCGGACGCGCCCAGCAGGGCAAAGATTTCGCCTTTATAGATGGTCAGGCTGACATCGTCCACGGCGTGCTGACCGTCGAAAGATTTCGTCAGATTGCGGATTTCCAGCAGCGGTGTCAGCGCTTTACGGGTTTTCGCCTGCGGGCGGAGGATCGCGTCATTCACTCAGTTGCTCTCCGGCATAAAACAAAAATGGTGCAAATGCATCAGGATGGTGCGGGGTGCCGGGCAACGAAGCGCGCCCGGCCAGGGGAGGACGTTGCCCGCCAGCGTTAACGTCGCGGGCAAACTTATCCGCCGTTATTTACCGCTTTTCACCTTCGTCCACGCACGCGTTCTCACGCGATCGATTTTGGGTTCCTGAACGTTAAGGGTAAACATTTTCGCGCGCACGTCGTCCGGCGGATAAATCCCAGGATTATTGCGTACTTCAGCGCTGACCAGCGGCGTCGCGGCTTTGTTGGCACTGGCGTAATAAATGTGATCCGAAACATGGGCAATCACATCCGGGCGCAACAGATAGTTGAGGAACTGATAAGCCTCCTCTTTATTTTTCGCATCCGCAGGCATTGCGAAGACATCAAAGAACGCCAGTGCGCCCTCTTTCGGAATGGAATAGGCAATGTTTACGCCATTTTTTGCTTCTTTAGCGCGATTCGCGGCCTGCAACACGTCTCCTGCCCAGCCAATAGCCACGCAGGTATCGCCATTTGCCAGATCGTTGATGTACTGCGAAGAGTGGAAATAGCGAATATTCGGCCGCAGCTTCAGCAGCAGATCGGTTGCCGGCCCCGTGTAATCATCCGCTTTAGTACTGTTAGGATCTTTGCCCAGGTAGTTCAGCACGGTAGCGAAAATTTCTTCCGGCGCGTCGAGGAATGAAACGCCGCAGCTTTTCAGCTTCGCCAGGTTTTCCGGCTTCATCACCAGATCCCAGCTATTAACCGGTGCATCAGCGCCGAGCGCGGCTTTTACTTTCTCAACGTTATAGCCAATGCCAGTGGTGGCCCACATATAAGGCATGGCGAATTTATTTTCCGGATCGTGCTTTGCAATCAGCTTCAGCAGGTCCGGATCGAGATTCTTCCAGTTTGGCAGTTTGCTTTTATCCAGCGGCTGAAATACGCCGGCGGAAAGCTGGCGCTCAAGGAAACTGGCCGACGGCACCACCAGATCAAAGCCGGTACTGCCCGCCATCAGTTTGCCTTCCAGCACTTCGTTGGAATCAAACACATCGTACACGACCTTAATCCCGGTCTCTTTTTCGAAATTAGCCACCGTGTCCGGGGCAATATAGTCAGACCAGTTATAGACATGTAACGTTTTTTGTTCAGCCGCGAGCGTGCCAGCAGAGACGGCCATCAGCGCACCCGTAACCAGACCTGTTAACCATTTTTTACTTAAGGCGGTCATATCTCTTTTCCTTCTCAGCGTTCGTTAACAAACGAACAAAATTGTATGCATTTCAGGATATGCAAGATTCGTGCATATTTTCTCGGCCCACGCAGACCAGAAGAGAAGGCACTCTCCCTGGAGCATTGCTCGCTGTTTTAAGCCCGGCAAGAATAACTTTAGCCAGAGTGCGAGGCTATAGCCCAGATTAAAAAACGCCGTTTATCAATTTTTTATGCAGTTTTTGTCTATGGGATAAGGCAAAACATCGTAAAGCGAGGTGAATAATTCTTTAAAAGGAGGTTAAAAGCAGAATAAAAGAAGGTAATACGCAGCCGCGCTGGTAGCGACTGCGCTATTCAGAGAAAGGATCAGTGAAGAAAATGGTACTGGATATCCTCCGGAGGCGTCTCTTCCGTTTCTTCACCCGTAAAGAGAAGCTGGTTTGCGCCCGCCTCGAGGATCACCATTGAGATCTGCTCTTCACTGTGGCTCAGGAACCAGGCGAACTGCTCTTTGGTCACGCCGACGGCGGCAGAGAGCGAGTGGCACACCACCAGCTTGGGCAGATTATCATCCTGAATATCCAGGAACGCTTTTACGGTCAGCGAACTGGCATTGATGGCCGACAGGTCGCAGGCCAGCGGCAGCAGCGCGGAAGGCTTCACTTCCGCCAGCGCTGAGAACAGGATGATATTGTCGATAATATCAACTTTGGCATCAAAGATGCCGTTGAAATTCTGCATGTGCGGGAGGTGCAACGCCTGGCAGGTATCACACTCGAAAAAGTTAATTCCCAGTTCGTCGAGCCATTGACGTAGCGTGTCCAGACCCGGAACGACGAGTGAATCCATAGTGCGCACGACCTCATGAAATAAAATATCAGCGCCATAGCTTACGCAAAAAGCGCCGCGCATACCATGATGCGCTGTGAAAATGCGTTATCCGCCGATTTTAAGGCAGAACTCTGGCGTTGCCTGGTATTCAATCCACTGGATCATGCGGGCCGCAATGTCGATACCGGTGGTTTTCTCAATGCCTTCCAGACCGGGTGAGGCGTTGACCTCCATCACCAGCGGCCCACGAGTAGCCCGCAGGATATCCACGCCAGCCACATCAAGACCCAGCGTTTGCGCGGCAGTAATGGCGATCTCCCTTTCGCGCTCGCTGATGGTGGCGATCCTTGCGACACCGCCCCGGTGCAAATTCGAGCGAAAATCGCCCTCTTTTGCACAACGCTCAATCGCCGCGACCACTTTATCGCCCACCACCAGACAACGGATATCGCGCCCTTTCGCTTCCGCGATATATTCCTGAACCAGGATGTGCGCGTTCAGGCCCCTAAACGCATCGATGACGCTTTCCGCTGCCTGCCGCGTCTCCGCCAGCACCACACCGATGCCCTGCGTGCCTTCCACCAGCTTCACGACCAGCGGTGCGCCCCCCACCATCTCGATAAGATCGCTGGTGTCATCCGGCGAATGTGCCATCCCGGTGAGCGGCAAATCGATGCCTTTACGCGCCAGAAGCTGCATGGAGCGTAGCTTGTCCCGTGCACGGGAGATCGCGACAGATTCATTCAGCGGGTAGCTACCGAGTAATTCAAACTGCCGCAGGGCCGCCGTACCGTAAAAGGTAATCGCTGACCCAATGCGAGGGATCACCGCATCATAATGCGGCAACTGGCGGCCTTTATAGTGAATGGAGGAGACCGAGGGGTTGATATTCATATAGCAGGAAAGTGGATCGAGAATATCAACGATATGGCCGCGCTGCATCGCGGCCTCGCGCAGACGTTTGCAGGAATAGAGCGTTCCGTCCCGGGACAAAATGGCAATTTTCACCCTTTACCTCTCTGAGAGAACCTGAAGATCCGGCGTATAATACCGATTCTTAGCGCGTTGCCCATCCCTGCTTATGCAAATAATCCAGGATAAAGGGGCGGCTTTCTTTAATGATGGTGCGGCGAATATGATCGCTCCATGTATCGCGGCGGGTGTTGCTGTCACGATGTAAATAGTAATTCGCCAGTTCGTCATCGTACTGCGCCAGTACCCGTGCATCCAGCGGCTGATAGTGGTTTTCATGAATCAGCATCGCTTCCGGCATGCGCGGTTTGACATCTGGATCGTCCGCAGGCCAGCCGAGGCATAATCCGAACAGCGGCAGCACGTATTTCGGCAACTGGAGCAGTTCTGTCACGGCCTCAATGCTGTTACGGATCCCACCAATATATACCCCACCCAATCCCAGCGACTCCGCCGCCGTCATCGCATTTTGCCCGAGCATCGCCGTATCCACCGCGCCTAACAAGAGTTGTTCGGCAAGCCCGAGCTGCGCATCGGGGCAAATTTGCAAATTGCGATTAAAATCGGCGCAAAAAACCCAGAACTCCGCGGCTTCGGCGACATGTTTCTGTCCGCCGGTCAACGTTACCAGCGATTCGCGCATCTGACGGTCAGTAATGCGTACAATGGAGCTACACTGCAAAAAACTGGAGCTGGAGGCCGACTGAGCGCTGGCAATGATAGCGTGACGCTGTTCGTCAGTGATGGGGCGATCGGTGAAATGGCGAATTGAGCGATGGCTGCGCAAAAGATCGATAGTCGGCGTCATTACATTTTCCTGTCTGGCAAAAAGAGATAATCGCTCCCTCACGCTGCTACAGCCGGGGAGCGATACCAGTATAGGGTATAACTTCCCGTCAGTAGTTAGCCAGAGACAAGCGGTTACTTGTCTTTACCTTCCAGCAGTGAACTGATAAACAGAAAACATAATGCCCCCAACGCGCACCAGAATACGGCACTCAGCAGCCATGCAAGCTCCTGCCAAAATGAACGGTGAGTAGCAAAAAACAGATGCATCACCACCAGACACAGCGGAGCCGCCAAAACCGCCCCCAACAGCGGACGTAACACACGCTGACGCGTTGACATAAAGCTGGCAACCGCGCCCGGCAGGATAAAAAACAACAGCCCCAGCTCCGGATTACCTGCCGCACGAAACGCACCGTGCATTTTCATTGCCAGACTAAGACACACCACAATAAAAAGTAAAAAGCAGCAGATAACGCCGGCCCAACCCCGCTCTGACTTCAAAGGATCCTCCTGACTCTTTCTCTATCGAACCTACTTTTAGCCTTTACTGGTACCTGGTCAGATAAAGCATTACGGCATCCCCTGCCAAAAAAGCGCCCATATGAGCACATACGATTCTTACTAGCCGTTACATTCAGGAACGATTAAACTAGCGGCCTGTTTTACTGTAATAAACAACGTGGATTACTTTTACTGTTCTTATGAATCCGCGTCAAAACAGTAGCCCAAAATACTTTCTCTTTCAACAAGTTACTCGTAAACAAGAAGTTAGCTTCCGTGAATATAAACGTCGCAGAATTGTTAAACGGGAATTACATCCTGTTATTATTTGTTGTTCTGGCGCTGGGCCTTTGCCTGGGAAAATTGCGCCTTGGTTCGGTACAACTCGGTAATTCCATTGGCGTTTTAGTTGTCTCACTATTACTGGGACAGCAGCATTTCAGCATTAACACAGATGCCTTAAATCTGGGTTTTATGCTGTTTATTTTTTGTGTCGGCGTGGAAGCCGGACCCAATTTTTTCTCCATTTTTTTTCGCGACGGAAAAAATTACTTAATGCTGGCGCTGGTCATGGTCGGTAGCGCTCTGCTGATCGCCCTGGGGTTAGGTCGGCTATTCGGCTGGGATATCGGCCTGACGGCCGGTATGTTGGCAGGTTCAATGACCTCAACGCCGGTGCTGGTGGGGGCCGGGGATACGCTTCGCCATTCGGGTATGCAGGGCAGCCAGTTATCTCAGGCGCTTGATAACCTGAGTCTGGGGTATGCCCTGACCTATTTAATCGGTCTGGTCAGCCTGATTTTCGGCGCGCGCTATCTGCCGAAGTTGCAGCATCAGGATTTACAGACCAGCGCCCAGCAAATTGCCCGTGAGCGTGGTCTGGATACTGACGTGAACCGTAAAGTGTATCTGCCGGTGATCCGCGCTTATCGTGTCGGCCCCGAACTGGTCGAATGGGCCGACGGTAAAAACCTGCGCGAGCTGGGAATTTATCGCCAGACAGGCTGCTATATCGAACGTATTCGTCGCAACGGCATTCTGGCAAGCCCGGACGGCGATGCCGTACTGCAAATGGGCGATGAAATTGCGCTGGTGGGCTACCCCGATGCCCACGCCCGTCTCGACCCCAGCTTCCGTAATGGTAAAGAAGTCTTTGACCGCGATTTGCTGGACATGCGCATCGTCACGGAAGAGATTGTGGTGAAAAACCACAACGCTGTAGGCCGACGCCTGGCACAGCTTAAGCTTACCGATCACGGCTGCTTTTTGAACCGGGTGATCCGCAGCCAGATCGAAATGCCGATTGACGATAACGTCGTGCTCAACAAAGGCGACGTCCTACAGGTGAGCGGCGACGCAAGGCGCGTCAAAACTATCGCTGACCGTATCGGCTTTATTTCTATTCACAGTCAGGTTACCGACCTGCTGGCTTTCTGCGCGTTTTTCATTGTCGGCCTGATGATCGGCATGATCACCTTCCAGTTCAGCTCATTCAGCTTTGGCGTGGGCAACGCCGCCGGGCTGCTGTTTGCCGGCATCATGCTCGGCTTCCTGCGTGCCAACCATCCCACCTTCGGCTACATCCCGCAGGGGGCGCTAACGATGGTCAAAGAATTTGGCCTGATGGTCTTTATGGCTGGCGTGGGGTTAAGTGCCGGTAGCGGCATCGGTCACGGTCTCGGCGCGGTGGGTGGACAAATGCTGATCGCCGGACTGATTGTCAGCCTGGTCCCCGTGGTTATCTGCTTTTTGTTCGGTGCTTACGTGTTGCGGATGAACCGCGCGATGTTGTTTGGTGCCATGATGGGCGCGCGAACCTGTGCACCTGCCATGGAAATTATCAGCGATACCGCCCGCAGTAACATTCCTGCGCTGGGCTATGCGGGTACCTATGCTATCGCCAACGTCTTGCTCACCCTGGCAGGGACCCTGATTATCGTGATCTGGCCCGGCATAGGATAAAACTGAAGTTTGCAGCATAACGAAAATTTTTTGCAACCGCGGAGAACTTTTCCTTTGGGCGCTAGTCATAATTAGTGCCACTGCTTTTCTTTGATGTCCCCAATTTGTGGAGCCCATCAACCCCGCCGTTTTGGTTCAAGGTTGATGGGTTTTTTGTTGTCTGAAATTCATCCCCCACCCGCAATTCTTGCCACCATGCAGCGTATTTCATCCCGCGTCAACGGCTGGCGGTCAATGACAAAATGGAGCGTCATGCCTTCAATAAACGCGTCCAGCGCGCGGGCAGTGACCGGCTCGAACCAGTACTCCAGCGTTTGTTGGCTACGGCGCATCCAGTTTTGCATGATGCCCTTTAACGCCGGTTTTTTGCTCATATAAGCATAAAGCTGATACATCAGTTCCATATTTCTGACCGTGGTCATCTGGGCACTGAAGATCAGTTCGGCTACCGCCTCCGCGGCCTGCTCCCGGTTCTGTACCTCCTGAAAAAAAGCCAGATACTGAACGGACATATTTTCGGTGAAACCGCTGAATGCCTCTTCAAGCAGGGCATCAATACCGGCGAAATAGTAGGTCAACGATCCCAGAGGCACACCAGCGCACTGCGCAATTTTTCTATGTGTCACCGCATTAATGCCGTGAGTCGCGATGGTTTCCAGCGTCGCCTGAAGGATTTTCTCCCGACGTAGCGGATCATTGGGCGGACGAGCCATTAGAATTCCTCATATCCCGTTTATGTACAAATGTACACGGAGTTGCTAGTGTTGTCTGCGGTGATATTTTTAGCGCATAGGGAAACATAGCCATGACGCCTCGTAAAGCCCTGCAATTACGTACCTGGGCCCTTTTTACCTTCTTCTTTATTCCCGGCCTGTTGATGGCGTCCTGGGCAACACGTACCCCGGCAATTCGCGATATTTTGTCAGTTTCAACCGCTGAGATGGGGGTGGTGCTGTTTGGACTTTCGGTAGGTTCAATGAGTGGTATTTTGTCTTCCGCCTGGCTGGTCAAACGTTACGGTACCCGTGAAGTGATCCGCGCTACGATGTCCTGCGCGGTGCTGGGTATGCTGGTGCTGAGCGGTGCGCTGTGGCTTTCCTCGGCGCTGTGCTTTGCGTTTGGACTGGCCATTTTTGGCGGCAGTTTTGGCGCGGCAGAAGTTGCCATTAACGTTGAAGGCGCGGCGGTCGAGCGGGAGATAAATAAAACGGTGCTGCCGATGATGCACGGCTTTTATAGTTTCGGTACGCTGGCCGGTGCGGGTGTAGGTATGATGCTGACCGCGTTTGGAATTTCGGCCAATATCCATATTCTGCTCGCCGCGCTGTTCGCCATCCTCCCCATTGCGATTGCCATCAAAGCCATTCCGGACGGTACCGGCAAAAACAGCGCGGAAACGGCCGCCACGGCGGAAAAAGGGCTACCGTTTTACCGCGATATCCAGCTGTTGCTGATTGGCGTGATCGTGCTGGCGATGGCGTTTGCCGAAGGTTCGGCGAATGACTGGCTGCCGCTGTTGATGGTCGACGGCCACGGGTTCAGCCCCACTTCCGGCTCGTTGGTGTACGCCGGATTCACCCTCGGCATGACGGTGGGACGCTTTACCGGCGGCTGGTTTATCGATCGCTACAGCCGGGTGGCGGTCGTGCGTGCCAGTGCGGTGATGGGCGCGCTGGGGATTGCGCTGATTATCTTCGTCGACAGCGCCTGGGTGGCAGGCATGTCGGTGATCCTCTGGGGGCTGGGCGCGTCGCTGGGCTTCCCGCTGACCATCTCTGCGGCCAGTGATACCGGCCCGGATGCCCCAACCCGGGTGAGCGTGGTCGCCATTACCGGCTATCTGGCGTTCCTGGTCGGTCCGCCGCTGCTCGGCTTCCTCGGCGAGCATTATGGCCTGCGTAGCGCTATGATGGTGGTTCTGAGCCTGGTCCTGATCGCTGCCGTGGTGGCCAAAGCGGTCGCTAAACCTTCACCGGCCCCTGCTATGGAGAGTCATTGATGAGCATTAAACTTATTGCCGTCGACATGGATGGCACCTTTCTCAGCGATGCAAAGATTTATAATCGCGAGCGTTTCCTGGCCCAGTACCAACGCATGAAGCAACAGGGCATCCGCTTTGTGGTGGCGAGCGGCAACCAGTACTACCAGTTAATCTCCTTTTTCCCGGAGATTGCGCATGAAATCGCTTTTGTCGCCGAAAACGGCGGCTGGGTGGTTGATGCTCAGCAAGATATCTTTAACTGCAATCTGCCGAAAGCCCATTTCGACGCGGTGGTTGAGCATTTGCAAACGCTGACCAATATTGAAATTATCGCCTGCGGGAAGAATAGCGCCTATACGCTCAGACGTTACGACGAGGGGTTTAAAGCGATTGCCGCCCGTTATTATCATCGCCTGGAAGAGGTGGATGATTTCACTCATCTTGATGATACTTTCCTCAAATTTGGGCTGAATATCCCGGACACGCTGGTGCCGGAAATGCAGGAACTCCTCCATCTGGCACTTGGTGATATGATGACCGCCGTGACGACCGGTCACGGCAGTATCGACCTGATCATCCCCGGCGTGCATAAGGCTAACGGCCTGCGGATCCTGCAGCAGCGCTGGGGCATTGACGATAGTGAAGTGGTCGCGTTTGGCGATAGCGGCAACGATATTGAAATGCTGCGTCAGGCAGGGTTCAGTTTTGCCATGTCTAACGCTTCGCCAGCGGTCAAAGCGGTGGCTCGCTTTGAGGCCCCGCTAAATAATGATGAAGGCGTACTGGGGATTATTGATAACGTGCTGGACCGCAAGGCACCGTTTCAGTAATGCCGTGCCGGGTGATACTCCCCTCACCCGGCTACTCGCATCGCGTAGATTACTGAGAATGCCCCACCGCTTTGTTCTTCAGAAAGGCAATGATCAGCCCACCGTACAGAACGCCGCTCGCCAGATTGAACAGGCTAAATAGCCCGTTCCCTCCCAGCAGATACGCGTGCTTGCTTAGCTCAATGCCCACGGTGAAAATCAGCATTTGCAGCATCCCCATCGCGGCGGAGACGGTCCCTTTACTGACGTCGCTGGCAAACAGCGTCAGACGCACCAGCCCGGCGTTTGCCAGCCCGATACCGAAAGCATACAGGCTTAGCCCGAGGGTCATCCACAGATAAGCATGGGAAGAGACCACCGTGGCGACCGCCGACAGCAGCAGCCCGGCCACGATCGGCCAACTGCCCGTAATAATCAGCGAACGCACGGTGCGCCGTGACGTCAGCCGTGCCAGCACCAGGTTCCCCATAATCAGTGCACTAAAAATGGGAATTTGCAGCAGGCCGTATTCATAACTGCTGGCATGTTCACCGCTGATAATAATGACCGGAGACTGGGCGATCCATGCCAGTAGCGGCAGACTGACAAACCCGGTTGCCAGCGCCCCCGCCACAAATAAAGGGTTTTTCAGCACCTGCTTATAATCGTAGCCCAGCTCACGCAGTGACAGTTTTTCACCGAGGCGCGTGGCAGTCTCCGGCATCGCACGCTGCAAACCAAAAAAGGCAATGGCCGACAACAGCGCGAAAAGAACAAACATCGTTTCCCACGGGGCAACATGCACCCATGCCGCCCCGGCCAGCGGGCCGAAAAGCGGCGCAATCAACGCGACGTTTGCCATCAGGGCCGTGATCTTAATACATACCGCTTCTTCGTAGGATTCCTGAATCGCTGCATAGCCTACTGCGCCGATAAAGCACAGGCTGATACCCTGCAGAAAGCGCAGCACGGTAAATTGTTCAATGTTTTGCGCCAGCAGCGTCGCCAGACAGGTCACGATGAACCACACCACGCCGGTTAGCATCACCGGACGACGGCCCAGACGGTCGGATAACGGCCCCAGCAGCCACTGAATAAACATCCCGCCTGCCATATATGCCGTCATCGACGTCGGCACCCATTCAATACCGGCCTGATACTCCTCAACCACCGCCAGCATTCCCGGCTGGATCATGTCGTTGCCGATATAGGTAGAAAATTCGTAAAGCACCAGACACAGCGGAAACAGCAATGCCTGACGGCCCAGGCGCTTGCTGGAAGATAAACGGTTTTGCATGAAGTCTCTTAAATGACAAAAAAACGCGCCCGATGATCGGACGTGTGGAGAAGCAAGGAAGAGATTATAACCGGGAAAACTAAATATGAAATCCCGGCGGTTTAAGGTTCGCTTAATCTTGCCGGATTATAGTCAGAGAACGCTGTCACATTACTGACATAATACTTATCGGCGATCCGCTAACGGACAGACTATTAAGACAAAACCGCTTTACCGCTTCGCGATGGGCTTTTAAGGTTAGCGCCGTACTGGAGCCTCCCCCTTACGCATGAGTATGGAATGTATGCTGGAAAATATTAACTACGCCCTGTTTTACGTCATCAACGCCACCCCTGATTCTGCGCAATGGAGTCTTGCTCTTGCCCGTATGGTTGCCGATGACCTGATCAAAATCGTACCGCTGATGGCGATCGCACTCTGGCTATGGGGGCCGCGCGAGCAGGTTTGCGCGCAACGCAAGCTGGTGATTAAAGTGACGCTGGCGATGGTCGTAAGCCTGACGGTCTCCTGGCTTATCGGGGCGCTGTTCCCTCATGAGCGCCCTTTTGCGGCGGGTGTTGGTTACAACTTCCTCATGCACAAAGCGAATAATGCTTTCCCCAGCAACCATGGCACGATTGCCTTTACCTTCGCGCTAGCGTTTCTTTTCTGGCACCGCCGGTGGTCGGGGGTGGTGCTGCTGGTGATGGCCTGCGCTATCGCCTGGTCACGCGTTTACCTTGGTGTCCACTGGCCGCTGGATATGCTGGGCGGGTTGCTGGCGGCCATCACCGGCTGTCTGGCCGCGCAGATGCTCTGGCTGATGGCAGGAAACGCACTCTATCAGCGGCTACAGCAGTTGTATCGTCTCTGCTTCTCAGTGCCTATCCGTAAAGGGTGGGTGCGTGACTAGTCGCCTGCGGGCAGGTAATATTGCTGGCTTATAACCAGACCTGCCGGGGATTTATGGAAACGCGACGCGACGAACGGATTGGCAAACTGATCCATGCGCTGAAACGCAGCGATAAACTGCATCTGAAAGAGGCAGCCGCTCTGCTCGACGTATCAGAAATGACGGTTCGTCGCGATCTGAACAGCCACGACGGACCAGTGGTGTTGCTCGGCGGCTATGTGGTACTGGAGCCGCGCGGGGCCAGCCACTATCTGATAAGCGATCAAAAAACGCGGCTGGTTGAGGAAAAGCGTAAAGCAGCCCGCCTCGCCGCCACCTTACTCAAGCCACATCAAATGGCCTTTTTTGACTGCGGTACCACCACGCCGTGGATTATCGACGCCATCAGCGATGACCTTCCCTTTACCGGCATCTGCTACTCACTCAATACCTTTCTTGCCCTGCAGGAAAAACCGCTGTGCCGGGTGATCCTCTGCGGCGGAGAATTTCACGCCAGCAACGCTATTTTCAAGCCGTTGACCCTTCAGGAAACGCTGGGCCACCTTAGCCCGGATATCGCCTTTTATTCCGCGGCAGGCGTCGATCCACAGTACGGCGCAACCTGTTTTAACCTTGATGAACTGCCGGTGAAACAGTGGGCGATGCGCCATGCGCGCTATCATGTGCTGGTGGTCGATCACAGTAAATTTGGCAAGGTGCGTCCGGCACGGATGGGAGAATTGACCTGCTTTGACGCCATCGTCAGCGATAGTCGCCCGGATGAGGAACTGACTGCGCTGGCAAACGCGCAGTCAATCGATCTGCTTTACTGAATCAGGAGAACCAGCCGCCAAACCACTCGTGGAATTTCATTAACACGTAATCCCACATGCGGCTGAAGAACCCGCCCTCTTCCACCGCTTCCATCACAATCAGCGGACGCTGCTCAATGGTTTTATTATTAAGCTGGAAGTCGATAGTACCTACCACCTGTCCCTTTGCCAGCGGTGCCGTAAGCTGCGGCTGATTGAGGTTGTAGCTGGCTTTGAGGTTTTTAAGCTGCCCACGCGGAATAGTGACCGATCCCGCCTCACCCGCACCCAGTTTCGCTTCACTGGTATTACCGAACCAGACGCGCTGATTGACGAAAGCGGCATTTGGTTTGATTGGCGTGACGGTTTCATAAAAGCGGAAGCCCCAGCTCAGCAGCTTTTCTGATTCATTAAAACGAATACGGTCCGTTTTGGTCCCCAGCACCACGGAAATCAGGCGCATATCGCCCTGGGTTGCAGACGCGACGAGGTTATACCCTGCACCAGCGGTAGTACCGGTTTTCACCCCGTCGGCATTGATACTGGTGCTCCACAGCAGCCGATTACGGTTAGGCTGGCGGATTTTATTGAAGGTATACTCTTTCTCTTTGTGGACAGCGTACTCTTCCGGCACATCGTGGATCATCGCTTTGGTCAGCAGCGCCATATCGCGCGCAGTGCTGAACTGCCCCGGCGCATCCAGGCCGTGTACCGTCTTAAAGGTGGTATTGGTCAGACCAAGTTTTTGTGCGTAGGTATTCATCAGGCTGATAAACGCGTCCTGACTGCCCGCCACATGATCGGCAATGGCGATGCTGGCGTCATTACCGGACTGGATGATGACCCCTTTGTTCAGGTCCTCAACCGATACCTGATCGCCAGGTTTCAGGAACATCAGTGACGACCCACGCAGCGCCGGGTTGCCAGTCGCCCAGGCATCTTTACCAATGGTGACCATGTCGGTCAGCTTGATCTTGCCTGCTTTCAGCGCCTGCCCGGTCACGTAACTGGTCATAATTTTCGTTAAGCTTGCCGGATCAAGCTGCTGATCGGCATTGCTCTCGGCAAGCACTTTACCGCTGGCGTAATCTATTAATATCCACGCACGCGCATCAAGGGTCGGCGCAGCGGGGAGCTGTTCAGCGGCCTGGAGCGCAGGTGAAACAAGAAGTAACAGAGTCGAACCAGCCATAAGGCCGCGAAGAGAAAAAGCGGAACGCGTCATAAATGCCACCCAAATGTCCTTTTAAAATCACGACAACATAACATGCTGTAACACCTGCTGGGGAGTAACTTACAAACTTATGCAAGCATACCCTGAGAGGGTGCGGTTTTAAAAGCTTACGCAATCTCGCCTGGTCGTGCAGAAGCGAGTGCGATTTTTTTGATCCCGGTTGCCTGAATGTTTACTTTATTTCAACATCATCCCTAACATACTCGATTCACATCCACTTGAAGGCAGGTATCTATGATTACGCTATGGGGCAGAAATAATTCGACCAATGTTAAAAAAGTGCGCCTGACGCTGGAGGAGCTGGAGCTTCCCTATCAGCAAATTCTTGCCGGGCTGGAGTATGGCCTTAATCACGACGCCGAGTATCTGGCGATGAATCCCAATGGTCTCGTCCCACTGTTACGCGATGATGAAACTGACCTGGTATTGTGGGAGTCCAACAGTATTGTCCGCTACCTGGCCGCGCAGTACGGGCAAAACCGTCTGTGGCTCGACGTGCCTGCCGAGCGGGCACAGGGAGATAAATGGATGGACTGGGCCAACGGCACGCTCTCACCAGCGCATCGGGTGATCCTGATGGGGCTGGTCAGAACCCCACCGGAGAAGCGCGATCATCGGGCCATCGAAGAGGGTATCAAGACCTGTGAAACGCTCTTTACCCTGCTGGATGATGCGCTGGCGACGCAGCCGTGGCTGTCGGGCCAGCAGTTTGGTCTCGGGGATATTGCCGTCGGGCCGTTCGTCTACAATCTGTTTAACGCCGTCGAGCAGTGGCAGCCGCATCCTCACCTTGAACGCTGGTATCAACAGCTTGCCGAACGTCAGGCCTGGCGGGACGTAGTGATGATCCCGGTCACCTGAGTTCCTGCCAGCCCCGTCTTAACTGGCGGGGCTGACTTTCAGTAACTCGCCTTCCGACTCGTCAGTCAGTACATACAGGTAGCCGTCCGGCCCAATGCGAACATCGCGAATACGCTGTTTTTTATCGCCGAGAATACGACCATCTTCGGTCACCTTATTGCCGTTGACGCTCATCACAATCACATCCTGATCCTTCAGCGCGCCGATAAACACTTTGTTTTTCCACTGCGGGAAGGTGTCGGCGTTATAAAACGCCATGCCGCTAATGGCAGGCGATTTTTTCCAGTAATAGACAGGCTGCTCCGTCCCCGCCACTATTTCGCCCTTCGCTTCCGGAATGGCTAAACCGCTATAGTTAATCCCCCAGGTTGCCAGCGGCCAGCCGTAGTTTTTGCCTTTTTCGGGAATGTTGATTTCATCGCCGCCGCGCGGGCCGTGCTCATTCAGCCACAGCGTATTGCTCCAGGGGTTCATCGCCATGCCCTGCGGGTTGCGGATACCGTATGACCAGATTTCCGGGCGTGCGCCCGCTTTGTTGACGAAAGGATTGTCGTCAGGGATTTTGCCCTGATCGGTCAGACGGACCACTTTACCCTGTAATTTATCGAGATCCTGGGCGGTCGGCCGCTGGTTATTCTCACCCAGCCCGATATAGAGGTAGCCTTTGCCGTCAAAGACCAGGCGGCCGCCAAAGTGGTTGCCGGTAGAAAGTTTGGGCATCTGCCGGAAAACCACCTGGAAACTCTCCAGCCGCGTTAAGTCATCATTGAGACGCCCATAGCCCACGACCGTGCCCGCTTTACCATCTTTTCCCGCTTCGGCGTAGCTCAGCCAGACGCGCCGAGAATCAGCGAAGTCGGGAGCCAGTGCCACATCCAGCAGCCCACCCTGCCCGTTAGCCCACACGCGAGGCACGCCGGTGATCGGATCGGAAAGCCCCTTACCCGGCTGCCAGTGCAGAAGCTGTCCGCCCCGCTGGGTGATCAGGATGCCACCATTGTCCGGCAAAAATGCCATCGCCCACGGGTGATCGAGCTTATTCTGTAAAATCTCTACCTTCAGCGGTTCGGCATAAAGTGGCGAAAGAAAGAACAGTGAACTGAGAACGGAGAAAGTCACAAGTCGTCGCATGGCAGGCTCCTTTAAGGCGTTATCTCATAAGGTTAGCCAGCAGCGCCGGCGATGCGGTCACTTTTACAAAAACTTAATGAAAACGGGGGAGCTTCGTCCCCCGGAGGATCACGCCTCGGTAAGCGGCGTCGTGTTGCGCAGGCAGTGAATACTGTGGGTTAAAGTACTCAGGCAGCTTCCCAGCTTGTGAGTATCAACAGTCACGTACTGGGGGCTATCGTGATGACCGCTCATCAGGCACACGGCGGCTTTGGCGATAGATTCCCCTGCGTGACGCAGCGCCTCAAGTTCCTGTGGAGCGCAATTTCTCTTTAGTTGCGGCGCGTTTTGCCGCAGTTCGGCACAAAGGGTGAAAAGATGGTCGCGTAAAGTCTGGCTTTCGCTCACCGTCATATAGCCTTTTGCCTTCCGGAGTTGCAGATAAGCATCAATATCAATACGAGCATCAATGAGCTTATTCAGCAGGTTGTGATGAAGTCTGTCGAATGACATGCTTTTTCCCTCCTGTGTCAGCTATCGGCACTGTATATAATATGATTATTTTTTGTACAAAATGGTGCGCAAGGTCAATAAACCGTCACATCAGTTCTTCTTTTAATCCCTGCCCCGTAAAAACTTCCAGTAGAGACTGTCTGCAAAGGCGTGTAAAATCGCCCGGTTTTTTTACTGTTTACTTTGTGAGCGTACTAGCATGCAACAACCGCGTATCGGCTTTGTCTCTCTCGGCTGCCCAAAAAACCTTGTCGATTCTGAACGCATCCTGACCGAGCTGCGCACTGAAGGCTATGATGTCGTGCCCCGTTATGACGATGCCGACATGGTGATCGTCAACACCTGTGGGTTTATCGACAGCGCCGTACAGGAGTCGCTGGAAGCCATCGGCGAAGCGCTGAATGAAAACGGCAAAGTGATTGTCACCGGCTGCCTGGGTGCCAAAGAGGATCAGATCCGCGAAGTACACCCTAAGGTTCTGGAAATCACTGGACCACATAGCTATGAGCAGGTGCTGGAACACGTTCACCACTATGTCCCGAAACCGAAGCATAATCCGTTCCTGAGCCTGGTGCCGGAACAGGGCGTGAAGCTGACGCCGCGTCACTACGCCTACCTGAAAATTTCTGAAGGCTGCAACCATCGCTGCACCTTCTGCATTATCCCGTCCATGCGCGGCGATCTGGTTAGTCGTCCAATCGGCGATGTGTTAAGCGAAGCCAAACGTCTGGTGGATGCGGGTGTTAAAGAGATCCTCGTTATTTCTCAGGATACCTCGGCCTATGGCGTGGATGTGAAGCACCGTACCGGTTTCCATAACGGCGAGCCGGTAAAAACCAGCATGGTCAGCCTGTGCGAGCAGCTCGCGAAACTGGGTATCTGGACGCGTCTGCATTATGTCTATCCATATCCGCACGTGGATGACGTGATCCCGCTGATGGCGGAGGGCAAAATCCTGCCGTATCTGGATATTCCGCTACAGCACGCCAGCCCGCGCATTCTTAAGCTGATGAAACGCCCCGGCTCCGTCGACCGCCAGCTGGCGCGCATTAAGCAGTGGCGTGAAATCTGCCCGGAACTGACCCTGCGCTCAACCTTCATCGTCGGCTTCCCTGGCGAAACGGAAGAGGATTTCCAGATGCTGCTGGATTTCCTGAAAGAAGCGCGGCTGGATCGCGTGGGCTGCTTTAAATACAGCCCGGTCGAAGGCGCGGGCGCAAACGACCTGCCGGATCAGGTGCCGGAAGAGGTGAAGGAAGAACGCTGGAACCGCTTTATGCAATTACAGCAGGAGATCTCCGCCAGCCGTCTGCAAGAGAAAGTCGGCCGGGAAATCCTCGTCATTATTGATGAAGTGGATGAAGAAGGCGCGATTGGCCGCAGTATGGCCGACGCGCCGGAAATCGACGGCGCGGTTTATCTCAATGGTGAGACCAACGTCAAGCCGGGCGACGTCGTGCGGGTGAAAGTCGAAAACGCCGACGAATATGATTTGTGGGGAAGTCGGGTGTAATTTACAGCGCCGTTTACGAACGGCGCTCTTCCGCTTAATCTATTCAATGTTACAGTGCTTTTTTCTCGTTAGCGAAAAGGAAGTGCTTTAATGACTGCACCCTTCTTTAAGAACCTCGATCTGACCGAATTCTGGGACGACAGCGACTATGCGCGCAAAGAATATGTCAGCGCCCCACCTGATGATGGACTCATTCGCGAACTGGAACTGGGGCTGGGTTATCGCTTACCGGCGTCCTATATCTGGCTGATGAAGCAGCAAAATGGCGGCATCCCCCGTAATCTGAATTACCCCACCAGTGAACCGACAAGCTGGGCGGAAGATCATATTGCTATCACCGGCATTATGGGCATTGGCCGGGAAAAGGCGAACGCATTGGGCGGCGATTTTGGCAGCCGTTTCTGGATAGAAGAGTGGGAATACCCGGATATTGGTATCGCCATTTGCGACTGCCCTTCCGCGGGTCATGATATGATTTTTCTTGATTATCGTGAGTGCGGACCTGAAGGTGAGCCTGCCGTGGTGCATGTTGATCAGGAAGACGATTACCGCATAACGCACCTGGCGGATAACTTCGAAAGTTTTATTTGCGGGCTGGTGAATGACGAGGTTTATGACACTTCTGCCGAAGATAAACAGGCGGATCTGGACATGGCGCGGCGCGGCGGGTTTTCTGTCACTCTCGCCGACCTCTGCACACGCGTGGATAGCGAGCTGAACATCGAACAGGCCATTCGTGAAATCGCCCGCCAGATCGTTGAAGAAAAAGGCTTCTTTGCGCTTCACGCCGACGAGCGTTCTTACCTGCTTTACGATATCCAGTTCTGGCTGTATACCAATGCTCATCCGCAAGTGACACAGGCAGACTATCTGAAAGCTTATCCTGATATTATCGCGTTTGGTGGACAATTCAGCACTGGCGGCTACGCGCCTGCTTTTATTGAAGACTGGCTGAAAGCACGGATTGAGCAGAGGGAGATTGAGGTACACAACGGCGTACTGTCGTTGACGGCGCAGGCAAAGGCTGCGCTGATGGAAAAAGTTAACGCCGCCATAGCTGGCTAAATGCCGGGTGGCGCTGCGCTTACCCGGCCTACGTTTTTGGAGGTTGACATCAAACTGTAGGCCCGTGCAAGCGAATGCGCCGCCGGGCAAAACTGGCACAGAGTCTCAGCCATTGTGCGCCATCATGCCGGGTGGCGGTTGCGCCTGACCCTGCCTACAAGCGGCCTCAGACAAGCATGACGTACATCAGTCCTTGAGGCAAACACCGATCGGCTAACGTGAAGCCCTCACCCCTTAATCTTCGGATCCAGCGCATCTCGTAGTCCATCCCCCAGCAGGTTGAACGCCAGCACCGTCAGAAAAATAGCGATTGCCGGGAACAACGCCACATGCGGGGCCATCACCATATCGGCGCGGGCCTCATTGAGCATCGCACCCCACTCCGGTGTCGGCGGCTGCGCACCCAGACCAAGAAAGGAAAGGCTGGCGGCGGAGATGATCGACGTGCCGATGCGCATAGTGAAATAAACCACAATCGACGACACCGTCCCCGGCAGGATATGGCTGAACAGAATCGTCATGTCGCTGGCACCGATGCTACGGGCAGATTCAATAAAGGTCTGATACTTGAGCACCAGCGTATTGCCGCGCACCAGCCGGGCAAAGGCGGGAACCGAGAAAATGGCAACCGCGATAATCACGTTCGCCATACCGCTTCCCATCACCGCCACAACTGCAATCGCCAGCAAAATGCCGGGGAAGGCAAACAGCACGTCGCAGATGCGCATAATAATGCGGTCCCACCATCCTTCGTAATAGCCCGCCAGCAGGCCAAGCACCGTTCCGATCAGCGCGCCGATAAGGACTGCGAAAACCCCTGCTGCCAGCGAAATCTGTGCGCCGACCAGCACTCGGCTGAAAATATCGCGCCCCAGCGAGTCAACGCCGAACCAGTGCAATGCGGAAGGTCCGGCATTCAGCCGGTCGTAATCAAAGTAGTTCTCCGCATCAAAAGGAGCAATCCACGGCGCGATGGCCGCGACCACAATCAGCAGCAGGACGAAGATCCCGGCGACAATCGCCAGCGGCTGGCGACGAAAACGACGCCAGAATTCGTGCCACGGCGTGCGCACCCGGTCGGGTTTAACGCCAGGCATGGCATCCATAATGGCCTGACGCCGCCAGTTTAACAGTCGCACTTATTTGTACCTGATAGCGGGATTAATCGCGGCATAAAGCAGATCCACCATTAAATTAATAAGAATAAATTCCAGAGAAAACAGTAATACTTCCGCCTGAATTACCGGGTAGTCGCGCATCTCCACGGAATCAATCAACAGACGCCCCAGCCCCGGCCAGTTGAAGACTTTTTCCACCACGATGGAGCCGCCGAGCAAAAAGCCGAATTGCAGACCCATCATCGTCACTACCGGGATCATTGCATTACGCAGGCCGTGTTTGAGCACCACCCAGGTTTCACTGACGCCTTTTGCTCTGGCGGTGCGCATATAGTCTTCGTTAAGCACATCGACAAACGACGCGCGGGTAAAGCGGGCCATTACCGCCGCCACCGCCGCGCCCAGCGTCAGCGAAGGCAGAATGTAATGTCGCCAGCTATCCGCGCCGACGGTGGGCAACCAGCCGAGTTCAACGGAGAACACCTGCATCAGCAGCATTCCCAGCGCAAACGCCGGAAAAGAAATACCGGTGACCGCCAGCGTCATACCAATACGATCCGGCCAGCGGTTGCGCCATACAGCAGCGACAATCCCCGCCGCGAGACCAAACAGCACCGCCCAGGCCATACTCGCCAGCGTCAGCCACAGCGTTGGCATAAAGCGGCTGGCAATCTCCTGCGAGACCGGTCGACGGGAGACCATCGACTGCCCAAAGTCACCCTGAAGGGCGTTGGTGATGTAGTGCCAGAACTGAACATGTAACGGCTGGTCCAGCCCCAGTTGCTGACGCACCATAGCGATAACCTGGGCGTCCGCTTCCGGTCCGGCAATCAGCCGCGCCGGATCGCCAGGCAGCAGATGCACGAATAAAAACACCAGCACCGCAACTATCAGCAGCGTTGGGATCAACCCCAGCAGACGTTTGATGAAATAGTTAAACATTATCTCACGCCACCCCCATACAGGCTGATGTCAGCCCCCCGTCCCTGGGGGCAAAAGGCAGCCAGCCTCACTGCTTGAGATCCGCATTTTCGAAGCTGAAGCCGGTATCCGGCATGATGTAAAATCCGCTCAGCGTTTTGCTGTGGGCAGAGACCAGCTTTTCTACCACCAGCGGCACCCACGGCGACTCTTTCCAGATAGTATCCTGCGCGTCTTTATACAGCCGCGTCTTCTCTTCAGCGGAGTTGGTTTTCAGCGCATCGGTCAGATCGCTATCCACCTGCTTATTGCTGTAGAACGCGGTGTTAAACAGTGCTGGCGGCCAGTTTTGCGTCGCGAACAGCGGCGACAGCGCCCAGTCCGCTTCGCCAGTCGAGGCCGACCAGCCGGTATAGAACATACGCACGCCGCTCTCTTTCTGCCCTTTTCCTTCCACTTCCGCCGCCCGCTGGCCGGCATCCATCGCCGTCACCTGCGCCTTAATGCCAACCTGAGCCAGCTGCTGCTGGGTAAATTGCAGGACTTTTTGCGCAGTGCTGTGGTTATGTGACGACCACAGCGTCGTACTGAAACCGTTGGGATAACCCGCCTCTTTCAGCAGTTCACGCGCTTTCGCCGGATCGTAAGGCCACGGTTGATAACTTTGGGCATTCGCAATCGCAGGCGGCACCACCCCTGTCGCTGGCGTGGCGTAACCGGCAAAGGCCACTTTCACCAGCGCCTGACGGTTAATCGCGTAATTAATGGCTTCGCGCACTTTCGGGTTGTCGAACGGTTTTTGCGTCACGTTCATACTGATGTAACGCTGCATAATCGACGGGCTGGCGACCAGCTCCAGCTTGCTGTTTTTCTCCAGCAGCGGGGCCTGCTCGTAAGGGATCGGGAAGGCAAACTGCGCTTCTCCGGTCTGCAACATGGCGGCGCGGGTATTGTTATCGACTACCGGACGCCAGGTGATAGTGTCCAGCTTCGGTAGCCCTTTTTGCCAGTAGGCTGGATTTTTCTTCACCTTCACGAAATCGGTCTGATTCCAGGTCTCCAGCGCATAAGGACCGGTGCCGACCGGATGGAAGCCGATCTCTTTACCGTATTTTTGCAGCGCTGCCGGGGAGATCATCGCCGTGGCCGGATGCGCGAGCACGTTAATGAACGCGGAGAACGGCTGTTTAAGGGTGATTTTTACCGTGGAAGGATCGACCACTTCGGTTTTATCAATGTTTTTATACAGATTAAAACGCTTGAGATGGTTTTCAGGATTGCTGGCCCGATCGAGGTTTGCCTTGACCGCCGCCGCGTCAAACGGCGTGCCGTCCTGGAACTTCACGCCCTGGCGTAATTTAACGGTGTACGAAAGGTTATCATCGGAAACGGTATAGCTTTCCGCCAGCACGTTTTGCAGCTTCATGTCTTTATCAAGGCCAAACAATCCCTGATAAAACGATTTTGCCACGGCCTGCGACAATGTGTCATTCGCATCATACGGGTCGAGGGTAGTGAAGTTCGACCCTACCGCCACGACGACGTCTTTTGCTGCGAATGCCGGTGCTGCCGCCAGCGCGGAAGCGATCCCGGCGGCAATAAGCCATTTACCTGTCATGCGTTGTGTCATGTTATTCTCCTGAGGCCCCTGCCTTATTATTTATAATTGCGAACCAGAACGCGCAACGTAGTGCCCCGGCGCAACCTGCTGCAACGGTGCAATAGCCACCTCTTCTCCTCGCTTGTAAATATTTCCCGGAATATCATCGGACAGCAGCACGCGCTGTGGGCGACGATGTGCAGGATCGGCCACCGGAACGGCCGCCATCAATTTGCGGGTATACGGGTGCTGTGGATTTTCGAACAGCGCACGGCGCGGGCCAATTTCCACTATTTGCCCCCGATACATCACCGCGACGCGGTGGCTGATTCGCTCCACCACCGCCATATCATGTGAGATAAACAAAAATGCGATTCCCATCTCGCGCTGGAGATCGAGAAGCAGGTTAATGATCTGCGCGCGGATAGACACGTCCAGCGCGGACACCGATTCATCGGCGATCACCACTTTTGGGTTCAGCGCCAGCGCACGGGCAATACAGATGCGCTGACGCTGACCGCCGGAAAACTCATGCGGATAGCGCCAGGCGTGCTCCGGCTTAAGCCCGACGCGCTCCAGCAGCCACGCCACCCGCCGCTGGGCACCTTCACCGTCCAGCAGTCGATGGACCCGCAGCGGCTCCATAATCGAATAGCCCACCGTCTGCCGGGGATCCAGCGAGGCGTAAGGATCCTGAAAGATAAACTGAATATCGCGGCGTAACGGCTGTAATTTACTGGTGGGCAATGTGTCGATGCGCTCACCGTTGAAGGTAATGGTACCGCTTTGTGATTCGACCAGCCGCAACAAGGCACGCCCGGTGGTCGATTTACCGCTGCCGGATTCCCCGACCAGCGACAGTGTTTCACCCGGCCATAAATCAAAGCTGACCTTTTCTACCGCGTGAACTTCGCGTGTCACCCGGTTCAGGATCCCGCTGCGCAGCGGAAATCGGGTGACCAGATCGCGGACCTCAAGAACGGGCTTACCGGGAACCACGGTATCCTGCCCACTCTCGTCTTCCTGCTCATCGGTGGAAAGCGAGAAGCGACGCGGCAAATCACTGCCGCGCATCGCGCCCAGGCGCGGTACGGCAGCCAGCAGCGCGCGGGTATAAGGATGTTGGGGTGCGTTGAAGATTTGCTCCACGCTGCCTGTTTCCACCGCTTCCCCCTGATACATCACCAAAACACGGTCGGCGATATCGGCAACCACGCCCATGTCGTGAGTGATAAAAATCACTCCCATCGCCATATCCTGCTGTAAAACGTCGATCAGGCGTAAAATCTGCGCCTGAATAGTGACGTCCAGCGCGGTAGTCGGCTCATCGGCAATCAGCACCGCCGGACGGCATGACAGCGCCATCGCAATCATGACCCGCTGACGCATACCGCCGGAAAGCTGATGGGGATAGCTGTTCAGCACCGACTGCGATTCCGGGATACGCACCTGTTCAAGCATTTTTTTGGCTTCGGCCAGCGCCTGATGGTGCCCCAGTCCCTGATGTAAACGAATCGACTCGGCAATTTGCTCGCCGACGGTAAATACCGGATTCAGCGAGGTCATCGGCTCCTGAAAAATCATGGCGATATCCGCACCGCGCACCCGGCGCATCTGCGATGACAAGAGCTTGTTAGGTTCAATCGTCAGACCGTTGCGGCGACGCAGTAAAAACTGGTCGCAGGAAACCGTTGCCCCGGCCTGTTCAATCAGGCGCATCAGCGCCAGCGCCGTGACCGACTTCCCCGAGCCTGACTCGCCGACAATCGCCAGCGTCTCTCCGCGCTGCAAGGTGAACGACAGATTGCGCACGGCAGAGACACTTCCCTGCTCCTGGGCAAAGGAGATGTTCAGATTGTTGACCGCCAGCACGTCGCTGGCAGCGAATGGTTGACCTTGCGGCAACAGCGTCTCCTTATTCGCGGTAAATTCCAATCGTTGGCGTATCACCTGCATAGCCCCAGGCGCGATACATGCCTTCACTATTAAACGGCAGGACCACATTACCTTCCCGGTCAATGGCAATCAGCCCGCCGCTACCACCGAGCGCCGGGAGTTTTTCCATCACCACACGTTCGCAGGCTTCCAGCAGGCTAAGACCACCATATTCCATCAATGCAGAAATATCATAAGCGGCCAGCGTGCGCATAAAAACTTCGCCCGTGCCGGTGCAGGAGACCGCCACGCTGGCGTTATTGGCATAACAACCGGCACCCGGAATCGGGCTATCACCCACGCGTCCGGCGAGTTTGTTGGTCATCCCGCCTGTAGACGTTGCGGCCGCCAGGTCTCCGGCTTTATCCAGCGCCACCGCGCCAACGGTGCCCATTTTCCTGGTTTCATCCAGCGGCGCGGCGTGATGATCCAGCCGCAGCTCGCCGTTGGCGCGCGCGGCAAGCAGTTGTTCATAGCGCTCAGGCGTGGAAAAAAGGGCGCTGTCGACGCGCTCCATGCCGTGCCGGGAGGCAAAATTTTCGGCCCCTTCACCAATAAGCAGCACATGGGGGCTGTGCTCCATCACCAGCCGCGCAGCCAGGATAGGATTGCGCAGATGGCTGACGCCTGCCACCGCGCCCGCTTTCAGGCTGCTACCGTCCATAATGCAGGCGTCCAGTTCATGCGTTCCATCCCGGGTAAAGACCGCGCCAATGCCGGCATTAAACAGCGGACACTCCTCCAGCAGCCTCACCGCTTCGGTCACCGCATCCAGTGCGCTGCTCCCGGCTTCCAGCATTGCCTGCCCGGTTTCAACGACCGCCGAGAGCGCGGCAATGTACTGCTGTTCACGCTCCGGCGTCATTTGCGCACGGGCTATCGCGCCTGCTCCTGCGTGAATAGCAATAACCGCATTTCCCATCTTTCCCTTCCTGTCATGATGGCGTCACGGCTTTTTCTATAGATATCATTACCGTGGCGACTCTTATATACAATTTTTGAATATAGAAAGATGCGGCGGTGATGTAAAGGTTAAGCCGATGGTGGCATACAGCTAAAAGCCGTTTTCTGCCATAATGGTGCATTCGATTTTTATCCGCAGGAGTTTGCCATGAATTTTGACGCCGGACTGATACCGCTCGACGACGCCCTTTCGCAGATGCTCAACCGCATCGCCCCGTTGACGGAAGCGGAAAGCGTTCCGCTGATTCAGGCTTTTGGTCGCGTAACGGCGCAGGATACCGTTTCGCCGCTGGACGTTCCCGGCTTTGATAATTCAGCGATGGACGGTTACGCCGTTCGACTGGCGGATCTCAACGATGGCCAGACTCTGCCGGTCGCGGGGAAAAGTTTTGCCGGACAGCCATTTCAGGGTGAATGGCCTGAGGGCACCTGCATCCGCATTATGACCGGTGCGCCGGTTCCTGCAGCCTGCGATGCGGTCGTGATGCAGGAAGAGACGGAGGTGTCTGACGCAGGTGTCCGCTTTACTGCGGCAGCGCGTAAGGGACAAAACATCCGCCGTCGCGGGGAGGATATTCGCAGCGGTGCGACGGTGCTACCGCGCGGGACCCGCCTCACCGCCGCTGAACTGCCGATTCTGGCTTCGCTGGGTATTGCTGAGGTTAACGTCGTGCGCAAGGTACGGGTGGCGCTCTTTTCCACTGGCGATGAACTCCAGTTGCCGGGGCAGCCGCTGGCGGAAGGACAGATTTATGATACCAATCGTCTGACGGTACATTTAATGCTGGAGCAGCTTGGCTGTGAGGTCCTTAACCTCGGTATCGTTCGTGACGATCCGCAACGGCTACGCGAGACCTTTATTCGCGCCCGCGAACAGGCGGATGTGGTGATTAGCTCGGGCGGCGTGTCGGTTGGCGAGGCGGATTACACCAAAACGATTCTTGAAGAACTGGGCGAGATAGCCTTCTGGAAGCTGGCGATCAAGCCAGGTAAACCTTTCGCCTTTGGCAAACTGGGCGACAGCTGGTTTTGTGGGTTGCCAGGTAACCCGGTTTCAGCAGCGCTCACTTTCTACCAGCTGGTGCAGCCACTGCTGGCAAAACTCAGCGGTAATAATGCCCCTCTTCTGCCACCTCGTCAGCGCGTGCGCTGCGCCAGCCGCTTAAAAAAATCGCCGGGGCGTCTCGATTTTCAGCGCGGTATTTTACAGCCGAACGCACAGGGCGAGCTGGAAGTGCATACCACCGGGCATCAGGGTTCACATATTTTCAGCTCGTTCAGCCAGGGCAACTGCTTTATCGTGCTGGAGCGCGAGCGCGGTAACGTTGAGGCTGGCGAATGGGTTGAGGTAGAGCCGTTTAACGCGCTGCTGGGAGGGCAGTAATGGCAGAGGAACTTAGCGATGCAGAGATGATGCGTTACAACCGGCAAATCGTACTGCGCGGGTTTGACTTTGAGGGTCAGGAAGCCCTGAAAGCCGCGCGGGTGCTGATTGTTGGACTGGGCGGGCTAGGCTGTGCGGCGGCGCAGTATCTGGCGGGTGCCGGCGTCGGGCAACTAACGCTGCTGGATTTCGACACGGTCTCTGTGTCCAATCTTCAGCGGCAAACCTTGCACAGTGACGCCACTATCGGCCAGCCTAAAGTCGACTCCGCCCGCGACGCGCTGGCACGCATTAACCCACATATCACCCTGACGCCCGTTAATGCCATGCTCGACGATACCGCGCTTTTTGCATTAATTGCCGAACACGATGTGGTGATGGATTGCACTGATAACGTCGCCATTCGCCAGCAGCTTAACGCAGGCTGCTTTGCGCATAAAATCCCGCTGGTTTCCGGTGCCGCTATCCGCATGGAGGGACAGATCAGCGTCTTTACCTGGCAGCAAGGCGAACCCTGCTACCGCTGCCTGAGCCGTCTGTTTGGCGAGAACGCCCTCACCTGTGTGGAAGCTGGCGTGATGGCCCCGCTGGTCGGCGTGATTGGTTCAATGCAGGCGATGGAAGCCATCAAAGTGTTGGCTCATTATGGTAAGCCAGCCGCAGGAAAGATCGTGATGTATGACGCCATGACCTGCCAGTTCCGCGAAATGAAACTGATGCGGGCGGCGGGATGTGAGGTGTGCGGGGGATCATTGCCAGGCACTGATAATGCCAGTGCCTGTTAGCGACAAATGATTAAAGGCCGTGCGCCCGCAGAGCTTCGCTGGAAAACCCGGTGATCTTCAGCACGGCTTCGCGTTCAATGCCATTTTCAAGCATGGTACGCGCAATGCGCAGAGCTTCTTCCAGGCGACCTTCATTCCGACCCGCTTCATGCAACCTTTCAGCAATCGTCATCAATTCCTCCTTGTGTAGTGGTGAACGTCTGGCGAGATAGCGGAAAAAATGACTGAAGTCAGGAGCATCGCCGCACCGCGCCATGTAATTAAACAGCGTTTCTCGCTGAGTTTCAGTAGTGTATCCCAACGCCAGTAGCGAAACCAGTTGCTCAGCTATCATCATCAGATCTCTCTGATGTATATGCTTTTGTACCAGTTCCAGCAGGGCCACCCGGCGATGCTGCATGATCTCCTCGTCCGGCGTAATGGTAATATCCACCAGAGGAAATGGATCTGAGTAAAGCTGGCGCGCCAATATTGGATCGGTAAATTCATCCAACCAGCACAGGGAATGTGGATAAGGACTGTCGATGCCGTGATAAAACAGCATTGGCATCACCAGGGGTAATGCTTTGTATCCTTTATCCAGATGGCGTTGCATCACGTCCATGGCATAACGTAGCAACCGAAAGGCCATAAGCTCGTCAGGCGAACTCTGATGTTCGATCACGACATAGATATAGCCATTGCCTGCAGAGGTGTTCACAGACCAGATCACATCGGAATGGTAGGCCCGTAAATCTTTTTTGATAAAACTGGCAGGTTCAAGTTTTAGCGTCGACAGATCGCAAAACTGTCGTAACGCAGGCGGAAGATAAATTTCAAAAAAATCCCGCGCCGTATCGGGGTGACATAAAAATTGTTTAAACACCGCATCATGCGGCGTTGAAGTGGTGACCTTTTCCATGGCGATCCATCACCGGATAATTACGATGGCAGGACGTTAACCGCTATCAGATGAAGGTTCATGCGACCCTTTTCCGTTTTACGTGATGAATTCAGAAAAGAATCCGTTTGTCTGCAACCTGTTCATTGCGCTGGAAGGGGCTGCACAGAAATCTGCGCATTCGTCAGGGCCGGGTAATTTATGCGTGCATTGCTTCGCTTACGCATTAAAATACGTCGCATTGCCGTTTTCGCCAGGAGCGTAGTTATGACCGTTAAAGTTATCGTCACCGACATGGATGGATCGTTTCTTAGTGACGCCAAGACCTATGATCGCCAGCGTTTTTTAGCCCAGTTTGACCAGCTTCAGCAGCGCGGTATTGAATTCGTGGTCGCCAGCGGCAACCAGTACTACCAGCTTATTACCTTCTTCCCCGAGGTACGTGACGCCATTTCCTACGTCGCCGAAAACGGCGCACTGGTGTATGAGCACGGTCAGGAACGCTTCCACGGTGAGTTGACGCAGCATGAGTCACAGATCGTCATCGGTGAACTGATTAAAGATCCCACGCTTAACTTTGTCGCCTGCGGCCTGGAGAGTGCTTATGTCAGCGATAAAGCTCCGGAACACTTTATCGAACTGATGTCGAAACACTACTACCGCCTGAAACGCATCAGCGATTACAGCGAAATCAACGATAAACTGTTTAAGTTCTCGCTCAATCTGCCCGACGAGCAGATCCCGCAGCTGGTAGACGCGCTGCATATTTCTCTTGAGGGCGTGATGAAGCCGGTCACCAGCGGTTTTGGCTTTATCGACCTGATTATCCCCGGCCTGCACAAAGCGAACGGCATTAGCCGTTTATTGAAACGCTGGGAGATTTCCCCGCAAGAGTGCGTCGCCATCGGCGATAGCGGCAACGATGCAGAAATGCTGAAACTGGCGAAATATTCTTTCGCGATGGGTAACGCTGCCGACAATATTAAAGCGATCTCCCGCTATGCGACTGATGATAATAACCATCATGGCGCACTGAATGTTATTCAGGCCGTGCTGGATAAGGCACCGCCGTTTAACGACTGACGTTTTAGGCCGGGTGGCGGCCTCGCCTTACCCGGCCTAAAAAAGCATCACTATCAACCGCTTAGCTGGTATCCACAGGCCTGTGCAAGCGAAGCGCCGCCAGGCATCACTCCACGGTATAACGTTTGTCACTCTTTTACGGGCCTTCAGATACCTGAAAGCCCGTGACAACATTTACTCGATACCCTGACTGCGCAGGTAATCTTCGTAGTTGCCGCTGAAGTCCACCACGCGCTGCGGAGTGATTTCCAGTACGCGGGTCGCCAGCGAGCTGACGAATTCACGGTCGTGAGAAACGAAAATCAGGGTGCCCTCGTACATTTCCAGCGCCATGTTCAGCGATTCGATCGATTCCATGTCCAGGTGGTTGGTTGGCTCATCCATCACCAGGATATTCGGCTTCTGCATCATCAGTTTGCCGAACAGCATACGTCCCTTTTCGCCACCAGAAAGCACTTTGGCAGGCTTTTTGATGTCGTCCTGGCTGAACAGCAGACGGCCGAGGAAGCTACGTACTACCTGCTCATCATCGCCTTCCTGTTTCCACTGGCTCATCCACTCGAACACGGTCAGATCGTTGGCGAAGTCGTCAGCATGATCCTGGGCATAATAGCCAATACGGGCATTCTCAGACCATTTTACCGTGCCGCTGTTGGCTTCAAGCTCACCCACCAGCGTTTTCAGCAGCGTAGATTTACCGACGCCATTGGTGCCGAGGACTGCGAGTTTTTCCCCCACTTCCAGCAGCAGGTTAACGTCTTTAAACAGCGGACCGTTATCGAAACCTTTGGTCAACTTCTCCACCTCAAGCGCGTTACGGAACAGCTTTTTATCCTGCTCGAAGCGAATGAACGGATTCTGACGGCTGGAGGCTTTCACCTCATCAAGTTTAATTTTATCAATCTGACGGGCACGCGAGGTGGCCTGACGAGACTTGGAGGCGTTGGCGCTAAAGCGGCTAACGAAGGATTGCAGGTCGGCTATCTGCGCTTTTTTCTTGGCGTTATCCGCCAGCAGACGCTCGCGCGCCTGGGTTGCGGCGGTCATGTATTCGTCGTAGTTGCCCGGATATACGCGTAGTTCACCGTAATCCAGATCCGCCATATGGGTGCAGACCATGTTAAGGAAGTGACGGTCGTGCGAAATGATAATCATGGTGCTGTTACGTTCGTTAAGCACCTGCTCCAGCCAGCGAATCGTATCGATGTCCAGGTTGTTGGTCGGTTCATCAAGCAGCAGGATATCCGGGTTGGAGAACAGCGCCTGGGCCAACAGCACACGCAGCTTCCAGCCGGGGGCGATTTCGCTCATTGGGCCGTAGTGCTGCTCTACCGGGATGCCAACACCGAGCAGCAGTTCACCGGCACGTGACTCGGCAGAATAACCGTCCATCTCGCCATACAGCACTTCAAGATCGGCTACTTTATAGCCGTCTTCTTCGCTCATTTCAGCGAGGCCGTAGATACGATCGCGCTCCTGCTTCACTTCCCACAGCTCGCCGTGGCCCATGATCACCGTATCGAGTACGGAGAACGCTTCAAAGGCGAACTGATCCTGACGCAGCTTACCGATGCGCTCGTTCGGATCGAGAGAAACGTTGCCCAACGTCGGTTCTAAATCGCCGCCGAGGATCTTCATAAAGGTGGATTTACCGCTACCGTTCGCGCCAATCAGGCCGTAACGGTTGCCGCCGCCGAATTTGACGGAAATATTTTCAAAAAGCGGCTTACTGCCGAACTGCATGGTGACGTTGCTGGAAACTAACACGGGTATTTCCTGAAAAAAGTGTGACAAACCGCTAATTATGCCACTTTAGCGCAGCTTTTTCACCAGGTGAAATACGCTCACCTTCAGCGTTACGTTAAAATCCGGGTTTATGCCAACATTCTGAATTAAAATCAGTCCCCTGCAATTACGTCTAAAATGTAGTCAGCGGAAAAAAGTGTGATTTTGCACACATCTATTTCCCCCTAAACCGGAATGCACCTATAATGCGCTCCAAATGATAGTGGACTTTACATCAACAGCCTGTGGCACTGGTATCTTGCATAACATGAATATGAAACTAACGACCCTCTTTGCGGCGGCGCTGGCTGTCGTGGGCTTTTGCAAAACGGCTTCAGCCGTTACGTATCCTCTGCCAACCGATGGCAGCCGTCTGATCGGTGAAAACCAGGTGATTCAGATCCCAGATGATAACAAGCAGCCGCTGGAGTACTTCGCGGCCGAGTATCAAATGGGCCTGTCCAATATGCTGGAAGCTAACCCGGGCGTGGACACCTATCTGCCGAAGGGCGGCACCGTGCTGAATATTCCGCAACAGCTGATCCTGCCGGACACCGTGCATGAAGGGATTGTTATCAACAGCGCCGAGATGCGTCTGTATTACTACCCGAAAGGCACCAATACTGTGATCGTGCTGCCTATCGGTATCGGTCAGTTAGGTAAAGATACGCCGATTGCCTGGACCACCAAGGTTGAGCGCAAAAAAGCGGGTCCGACCTGGACGCCAACCGCAAAAATGCATGCTGAATATGCCGCAGCAGGTCAGCCGCTTCCGGCAGTCGTTCCGGCGGGTCCGGATAACCCGATGGGTCTGTATGCCCTGTACATTGGCCGCCTGTATGCGATTCACGGCACCAACGCTAACTTCGGCGTCGGTCTGCGAGTGAGTCACGGCTGTGTGCGTTTACGTAACGACGACATCAAATTCCTGTTCCAGAACGTACCGGTAGGTACGCGCGTACAGTTTATTGATGAGCCGGTAAAATCCACCACTGAGCCAGACGGTAGCCGTTATGTTGAAGTTCATAACCCGCTTTCTACGACTGAAGCGCAGTTTAGTGGTGACGAAGAAGTCCCGGTCACGCTGACCAAAGCGGTGAAAAAAGTCACCGACCAGGCGGATGTCGATCAGACCGTACTGGATCAGGCGATCCAGAACCGTTCCGGGATGCCGGTTCGTCTGAACTAAGACTGGAATGCCCGGCCGCATCGCGCGCCGGGCAAATGTTTAACCGTTATTCACAATCACAATCCCGCTGTGATCGTAGCGATAGTGGCAGTGAGCATACTCCAGCGGCGTTCCATCCTCCAGATAAATCACCTGCTCTACCTCCATGACCGGATCCGTCTCCTGACAGTTCAGATACTGCATATCAAGCGCATTCGGCTTTAACGCCCGCACCACCCGATACGATCCCATGATTTTCAGCCCCAGCGTATGCTGAATGTAGCGAAAAACCGAACTTTCCAGATGGGATTTATTCAGTCCTGGCACCAGGCTCACGGGCATAATGGTGGCATCCAGCGACATCGGTTCGCCATTAAGCAGGCGCAGGCGAATAAAGTCATACACTGGCGCGTCAGCGCCAATCAGCAGCGACGTTTGCTCTGTTTCGTCAGGAAAACGCAGTTCGAAGCGAACGACTTCGCTGCTGACCGTGCCTTTATCCTTCCACGTTTGCGTCGCGCCAAAATAGTCGCTTCCGGCCAGCTCCCACTGCGACAACTGGTGAAAATTTTTGCGAATAAACGTGCCCTGCCCCTGACGGGTATAGACCAGCCCTTCGATAATCAACTGGCGCATCGCCTGCTGGATGGTCATCCGGCTGGTACTGAACTCGGCCGCCAGCGCAAACTGATCGGGCAACGGCTCGCTCGCGGGATACTGCTTACTCAGAATACGCTGCCTGATTTCCCGCGCGATCAACACATACTTCGCAGCCATTACCCTTCCTTTTTATTTACGCTATTTCGCTATTTTTTTGTGCCACTCTCTCGGCGATTTTGAGGAACGGCAGGTAGAAGAATACACCAAAGATAATGATGATCAATTGCACCACCACGGCGCGCCAGTCGCCCGCGGTGGCAAGCCAGGCGCTGAGCACCGGCGGCGTGGTCCATGGGATCATTACCACGCAGCGTGATATCAACCCCAGCGACGTACACACCCAGGCAAAAAAGATGCCGATAGCAGGCAGGAGGACAAAGGGGATCATCAGCGGAATGTTAAACACAATCGGCAAGCCGAAAATGACCGGCTCGTTGATATTAAACAGGCCCGGTGAGATCGCCAGACGGGCGACCTGCTTCGCCGCTTTCTGCCGCGAGAAGATAAAAATGGCAATCAGTAACGAGAAGGTACTGCCGGTGCCGCCAATCATGCCGAAGGTCGGGACGAAAATATTGTTAATGATATGCGGAATGGGCTGTCCGTTAGCGAACGCCAGCATATTTTCATTGGTATTGATCAGCAGGAACGGCTCAAGGATCACGCTGTTGACCACCGCCTGATGAATACCCAGCGTAAATAAGAAGTTACCGAAGCTATAGATAAAAAGCGTCCCCGGCAGGCTGGTATTAATCATGCGCAGCGGTTGCTGGATCAGGGTAGTGATCAGATGAATCAGATCGGTATGCAAAAGGTTTGCCAGCAGTGCGGCAAATAAAGCAAACAGCGACAGCGTAAGAATGGTGGGGATTAATGAGGAAAACGACTGGCTGACTGCCGGAGGGACGTTCTCACCCAACGAAATTTTTAGCCGCTCAAGCCGCGAAATACGAATGAAAATCTCGGTCGACAGCAGGCCAATAATCACCCCGGCAAAAATCCCGGTGGTGCCGATATTGGCGAAGGTTAATACCTGGGTAATACTGACCGTGGTCTTCGCGCCCAGCGGCACCAGATCCACCTGCATGGGCATCATGATGATAAAACTGCATATCGCAATAATGACCGCCGAAACCGGGTTGTCGATATTTTTATTTCGCGCCAGCGACCAGGCGATCATCGGGGCAATCAGCAGGGCGGCAATATTCAACGTCCCGTTGATAATCGCGTCCCCCCACAGTTTGAACTTCGTTAGGGTCTCCCCTTCCATCACCCAGGGAAACACCACGTTGTTCACCAGTACCGCCAGTCCGGCCAGAATAAAAATTGGCATGATGGCGGCGAAAGCATCACGTAGCGAGCGCAAATGCACCTGCCCGGCAATACGTGCGGAAATATCGACAAAGCGATCGGTAAAAGACTGCATATTTGTACCAGACATAGCAGAACCCTTTCTTTTATCCCCTGGACAATACAGGTTGCAGGCGCCTGCAACCTGTCATCAGTACAAACCCGGTTTGGCGGTGAACTACATTTTTTCGCCGTTACTGTGAATCACCTGTTGTAACCAGGCGTAGCTTTTCTTCGGCACCCTTTTCAGATCTTTTAAATCATGGTTTTCACGGTTGACGTACACCACGCCGTAACGCTTACGCATATCGCCCTGAGAACTGAGAATGTCGATCAGCCCCCAGCCGAGATAGCCAATTACCTGTGCCCCATCCTCAAAAATGGCCGCTTTCATAGCGTTAATGTGCTCACGGTGATAGTCGATGCGATAGTCATCTTCAATCATGTTGACACCGTCCCAGGACTCAATCACCCCGATACCGTTTTCAATCGGGAAAACCGGCAGACGCCAGTCGTTGTAATAGCGAGTGATGATGGTGCGAAAACCCAGCGGATCGATTTGCCAGTTCCACTCCGTTGCTTTCAGCCACGGGTTAGGCTTATCACCATGCAGCAAGTAATCATTCACCGGCGTGTTTTCCGGAATGGCATCGCTGTCCAGGGTTCGACTGGCGTAGTAACTGAAGGCCATAAAATCGTTTTTCACCGTCGGCAGCAGGGCAAGATCGTCTTCACGATAGATGTCTTCGAACCCTTCCCGTTTTACCACCGCCAGCACTTCCGGGCTGTACCCTTCCCCCGCGTATACCCGCAGCAGGTTTTGATTCAGGAATTCATCGAACTGTTGAGCGCAAAAGATATCACGCGGTTTGCAGGTGGCCGGATAAACCAGCTGATGCGCCAGCATGCCGCCCATCAGCTTGCCCGGTTGGGTGTCGTGCAGGTATTGCGTCAAATGGACGTGGGCCATCATGGTGTGATGCTGGATCAGATACAGGTCGCGCAGCGTTTTATCACCGCGCAGATAGCCCGAGACTTTAAACGCTTCCGGCATATGGAAAATATTCTGCTCGTTGAAGGTGAGCCAGTATTTCACCCGGTCACCGAAGCGATCGATCATCTGCTGGCCATAACGAATAAACGCGTCCATCACGCGGCGGTCGGTAAAGCCGTTGTACTGCTCGGCCAGTGCCAGCGGCATATCAAAATGGTAAAGGCATACCATCGGCTCAATACCACGAGCGATGAGATCGTTGATAAAGCGGTCGTAGAACGCGATGCCCTCTTCATTAAATTCACCGTCACCCTGCGGGCATACCCGGCTCCATGAGATCTGGAAACGGTAGCAGTTCATGCCCAGGTTTTGCATGTGGTCGAAATCTTCCCGATAGCGGTGATAAGAGTCCGTCGCCACTTTCCAGTCAGAGGCGAATTCGCTGGCCTCGCGAATATCGTAAACCGACTTCCCTTTTCCGCCTTCGTTCCAGGCACCTTCAGTCTGCATGCTGGAGACCGAATTTCCCCATAAAAAACCGTCAGCTAATTTTTTTGTCATCTCCTGGCTCCTCGTGCGTATATGTAAAGTCATTTAAGCTATATGACTAGTCATATACCCATAAAGCCCAGGCAGGCAAAAAGTAATGGACGAAAATGTGAGCGGATTCGAAAAGATCGTGGCGATCGGCAAAAGAAAAGCCCGGCGAAAGCCGGGCGGTGATGGTGGGAGGAGTAGCGCCTGCCCCGGCGGTAATTTGCCGGATGGCGCTGCGCTTATCCGGCCTACGTTTCCTTTGAAATCAAGGTATTGCCAAAGATGTAGGCCCGTGCAAGCGAAGTGCCGCCGGGCACGGGCCACAACGTAACGCGTTACCCTTTCAGCTGATTACGGCGATATTCGCCCTGCCGCTCCAGCATCCAGCCGGGATATTCCCGCGGCAGCGCACTGACCGCGTCGAGCTGCTTAAGCTCCTCTTCGCTGAGGCGGATCGCCGTGGCGGCAATGTTATCGGTCAGCTGTTCAGGGCGCTTCGCCCCGATAATCACGCTGCTGACTACCGGCTGATGTAACAGCCACGCCAGCGCGATCTGCGCCACCGATACACCTTTGCTGTCGGCGATATTACGCATTACATCCACGCAATCAAACGCGCGATCGCGCTCCACCGGCGGGAAGTCAAATTCCTGGCGGCGGCTACCGGCTTCACTTTCGCCGTCGCGGCTGTATTTACCACTCAGCAGGCCACCTGCCAGCGGACTCCAGACCATCAGCCCGACGCCTTCGCTCTGCATCATCGGCACCAGCTCACGCTCCAGATCGCGTCCGGCGATGGTGTAATACGCCTGGAGCGACGCGAAACGCGCCAGCCCTTTGCGCTCGGAAATCCCCAGCGCTTTGGTGATTTGCCACGCGGCCCAGTTCGATACGCCGATATAGCGCACGTGGCCGTGCTGCACCAGGTTATCCAGCGCGTACAGGGTCTCTTCCATCGGCGTCGCCGGGTCAAAACCGTGCAGTTGATAGAGGTCGATATGATCGAGTTGCAGACGGCGCAGACTCTCCTTCACGCTGTTGATAATGTGATAGCGTGAACTGCCACGCGAGTTCACGCCTTTGGTGCCGGTTTCGCCGAATACTTTGGTCGCCACCACCACATCTTCACGCGGGATCTTCAGGTTTTTCAACGCCTGACCGGTGATCTCCTCCGAGCGGCCTTCCGAATAAACATTCGCCGTATCAATAAAATTGATCCCCGCGTCCAGCGCGGTGCCGACCAGTTTTTCCGCCTCTGCCTGACGTAACTGACCAATCTTCCCCCACATCCCCTCTTCGCCGCCAAAGGTCATGGTGCCGAGGCACAGCTCAGAGACAAACAGACCGGTATTGCCAAGTTTTTGATATCGCACAGGACTCTCCTTTCAGGATGATAACGTGAGTACCCCATAGTTATAACCTTCAGGGGGCTATCGCGAATGTGGCGTTCCTGTCCTTTTCTTGCCCAATCCTCTGAAAGTTAACCGCGCGGTGCGTCGCCAAAGACCGAATAGTCCGGCAGGCGCACGGTCTGATAGGGTTCCCAGCCGCCGCCCAGCGCTTTATAGAGGGCGACCAGATCAAGGCTGCTCTGCACTTTAGCCTGCGCGCGCTGCTGTTCGGCCTGCGCCAATTGTCGCTGGGCATCCAGCACGTCAATAAAGGTCGCCAACCCCTGACGGTAGCTGTCGCTGGCCAGATTAAAAGCGTTCTGTAGCGCTTCGATGGACTTATCCAGCCCCTGCTCCTGCTGCTGATCGCTGCGATAGCTGACCAGCGCATTTTCCACATCGTTCAGCGCGGTGAGTACCGTCTGGCGATACTGCAATACGCTTGCCCCCTGCTGCGCCCGTGCCAGTTTGACGCTGGAGACCAGACGTCCGCCCTGGAAAATAGGGATCGAGACCTGCGGGCCAAAGCTGTAGAAATGGCTGCTCCAGTCGGTCAGCCAGTCGGCCTCGCTGTTACGCATGCCAAACTGACCGCTTAACGTCAGGCTGGGGAACAACTGGGCGACGGAAACGCCGATTTGCGCCGTAGCGGCGTGCAGATTGGCCTCCGCTTCCCGCACGTCGGGCCGCCGACGCGCCAGCGTTGACGGAATGCCGGTTTTGACGATATTCGGCAGCGGCGGCAGAGGTTGTTCACCGCGCAGTTCGTTATCCAGCGTACCGGGCGCTTTCCCCAGCAATACGGCAAGGGCGTTCATTGCCTGACGCTGCTGCGCCTGATACTGCGGTAGCTGCGCTTCAAGATTACCCAACTGGGCGCGGGCGTTTTCCACGTCCATTTGCGGCGACAGCCCGCCGCGCTGGCGGTTTTCGGTCAGCTCCAGCGTCTGCTGGGCGGTGGCGATCTGGGTATTCATAGTGTGGATAATGCTTTGTGCGCCGCGCAGTTGCAGCCACGCGCGGGCGACTTCCGCCTCCAGCGACACCAGCGCATCGTTACGCTGCTCAATGGCCGCCTGCTGTTGCGCATCTGCGGCTTCCACCTGACGGCGAACTTTGCCCCATAAATCCAGCTCCCACTGCGCGTCAAAGCTACCCTGGTAAAGGTTGATTGGCTGGGTCAATGGGCCGAGCGCCCCGCGCAGTTCCGGGTCGACATCATCGAGCTGGCTGTAAACATCATGCGATTCCAGTTCGCCTTTCAGCCCCAGCTGCTGCCGGGTGGCCTGTAAGTTGCCGTTGACCGAGGGCATAAATGCGCCGCCCGCCTGATTCAACTGCTCACGCGCCCCGGCAATGCGCAGTACCGACTGTTGCAGTGACAGGTTGCCCGCAATCGCCCGCTCAATCAGGCTATTCAGCTGCGGTGAGTTAAAGGTCGTCCACCAGCGCGGATCGACCGCCTGGGGCCGGGTTTGCGATGGCACGTCGCTGCTGCCCGCGTCATTCCAGCGGGCTGGCGTCTGCGGCACCGCCGTCTTGTAGTCGGGTCCCACGCTGCACCCTGCCACCATCAGCGCCATCACGGTCAGGGAGAAAATGTTGCGTCTGTGCATATTAATGTGCTCCTGCGCTGCCTTCACTCTTCACCGGTGACAGCAGTAGACAAAAAGGGATCAACAGTAGCGCAACCACGCTAAGGATCGTAAAGACGTCGATATAGGCCAGAATGCGCGACTGCTCAATCATCGTCTGGTACATCTGCCCGGTGGCGAGACTGATTGGATCGCCCACCAGCCCGGTAAAATCACGAATGGCCTGCGCCGACTGGCGGATCGCCTGCTGGAACTGTTCGTTGAACGGGCTGGTATGATAAGCCAGATGGGCGCTGTGCGCCTGCGCCCGCTCGGTGATCGCCGCGGTGGAGAGCGAAATGCCGACCGACCCCGCCACGTTACGGAACATGGTAAACAGCGCCGAGGCGTCGGCGTTAAGCTGGCGTGGAATGGTAATAAAGGCGATGGTGGTCAGCGGCACGAACAGGAAGCCCAGCCCCAGCGACTGCGCGCTGCGGAACAGTACCAGCGTTTCAAAGTCGACGTTCGGCGTCAGCGTTCGCGACCAGAAGAAAGCGGCCCCCAGCAGAAAGAAACCAAACGCAATGATATAGCGGGTCTGCACCACCGGCATCAGCTTAAGCACCAGCGGAATGGTCAGCACAATCAATATTGCCCCCGGCGAAAGCACCAGTCCGGACCAGGTTGCCGTATAGCCCAAGTCCTGCTGTGCGAGTTGCGGGATCACCACCGAACTGCCGTAGAGGATCATCGCCATTCCCGCCATCAGCAGGCTGGAGACAGCAAAGTTTTTATCCGCCATACAGCGCAGGTCGACCACCGGTTTGCGGGCGTAAAGTAGCCAGTATATCGCGCCAATAATGCCGATAAGCGTCAGCACCGCGAAGGTGCAGATAAAGGTAGAGTAGAACCAGTCTTCATCCTCGCCGCGATCGAGCATCACCTGCAGGCAGCCAAGCCCCAGGGCAATCAGGCCGATCCCGGTCCAGTCGATGCTTAATTTCTCTTCGGATTTACGCTCCCACGGCGGATCTTCCAGCAACTGATAAATCGCCAGCACGGTCACGATGCCAACCGGGATATTAATGAAGAACACCCAGCGCCAGGAGTAGTTATCGGTGATCCAGCCGCCGAGCGTCGGCCCCAGCACCGGGGCCACAATAATTGCAATCGACGACAGGCCAAACGCCTTACCGCGATCTTCCGGCTTAAAATAATCCAGCAGCACCGACTGCTGTGTCGGCTGAAGTCCGCCACCGAAAAACCCCTGCATAATACGAAACAGGATGATTTGCCACAGTTCGGTGGCGATCCCGCACAGGAAGGAGCAGATGGTGAACATCACAATACAGATCAGGAAGAACTGTTTGCGGCCAAAAACGCGGCTGAGGAAGGCAGAAATGGGGAGCACGATGCCGTTCGCCACCAGATAGCTGGTCAGCACCCAGGTGGATTCATCGTAGCTGGCCGACAGCGATCCGGCGACGTGCGGCAGCGCCACGTTCACGATCGTGGTATCAAGGATCTCCATAAATACCGCGAGGGTGACCACCATCGCCACCGCCCACGGATTACTGGCCGGACGCCAGTTTTCATGGCTCTGGTCGGTCATTCCAGCATTACCTTCGGTTCCACGGAGAGGCCAAGCGGCAGCGGATGATTCGGATCCAGCCCTTTGTCGATAACGATTTTGACCGGCACACGCTGAACGATTTTTACAAAGTTGCCGGTGGCGTTTTCCGACGGGAAGGCGGCGAATTTCGAGCCGCTCCCCTGCTGGATGCTGTCAACGTGACCTTCCAGCTCCATATCGCCGAAGGCATCAATCTTAATGCTGACTTTATTCCCCGGCCGCAGGCGTTCCAGCTGCGACTCTTTAAAGTTCGCCACAATCCAGATATCGGGAGAGACCAGGGAAAAAAGTGCGGTGCCGGCCTGCACCAGGGTGCCGTTCTGCACGTTACGCTTGGTGACAAAGCCGTCAAACGGCGCGCGGACTTCGGTCCACGAGAGATTCAGCTCCGCCGTTTCAAGCTGGGCGCGGGCCTGATCGACCTGACGCTCGCGCGCTTCAACGTTGGTTTCCTGCTGGCGGATCTGCAATTCGACCTGCTCTGCAACTTCAAGCTGCGCTTTGGCACTGGCCATCTGTGCCTGGGCGCTACGCAGTTGCGCGTTAGCCGAATCAATATTCTGTTGAGTGGTCGCACGCGGATCGACACCGCGCTGACGACGGTAGGCCGCCTCGGCGTTCGCCTGATCGGCCTGCGCCTTCAGCACCTGCGCACGTGCTTCATCGCGTTGGGCCGGATACTGAACTTTAGAGAGCGCCAGTTGCGCCTGCGCCTGATGCAGTTGTGCCTCGGCCAGCCCCAGTTGCGCTTTCGCCTGATCGCGCTGGGCCGTTGCATCTCGCGGATCGATAACCACCAGCAGATCGCCCTTCTTCACGCGCTGATTGTCTTTAACCCGCAGATCGGTCACATAACCTGCGACCTTCGGCGCGATGGTGACGGCGTCGCCGTCAGTAAACGCATCATCGGTAGTTTCCTGATTGCGGGTCATCAGCCACCACACCAGCGCCACGATGATCATCACGATCACCACAATGCCAAGAATAATGAGTGGCTTTTTACCCGGACGCTTGCGCTGATCCTTGTTCTTATTGTCTTCCTGATTTTCTGCTTTTTTGTCTTCCTGCTGGTTGTCAGGTTTTTCGTCTTGTTCAGCCATAAGTTGCAACGGTCCTGTCAGTTAAAGGCGTAATGGGGCCTGATAACTAAAGTTAGGAGGTTGCTATACATTTTCCAGGAAAAACTGACAAATCAGCACTAACTGACAAGGAATAATCCGTATCCGACGAGCGCAGCCCACACCAGCAACGGCAGGGAATAAAGATGGAAGCGCCACCAGATACGCCGGTTGCCCGCCATGCGCAGCGCGATCAGATTTGCCAGCGACCCCGGCAGCAGACCAAATCCGCCGACGTTAACCGCCCACGCCAGTAGCGCGGACGGCGGCACATAATTCAGCAGCAGAATAGTTGAGGGAACATTACTGATCACCTGCGACAGGCCGATCGCCGTCAGCCAGAGCTGAAGCGGTGAAAGTCCGCCGACCCGTTCCAGAAGACTGTGTAAAACAGGAAGCTGGGTCAGGAGATGAACATCGATAAACATGGCGATGAAGACCAGCAGCAGCGACCAGTCCACCTTCAGCACCACCTCTCTGGCGACGATCAGGAAACCGATAAACAGAATGCCCAGTCCCCACAACTCCTGCTTTGTCTCCAGCGCCACGAGAAACAGCAGATAAAAAAACAGACAGATCCAGACCAGACGCCGTTGCCACTGCGGTGATTTGTCCCCGCTGCGAAATTGCAGGGCCTGAGACGGAAAGGCGAGCCAGCACAGCACCAGCAGGGTGATCATCATGCTGAGCGCCAGCGGCAGCATTTGCCAGATAAACGCCGGAAACGAGAGGCCGGATCGCCCCCACAGCAGAATATTTTGTGGATTGCCGATGGGCGTGAGCAGCGAACCGGCATTGACCGCCAGCGCTTCAAAGATGATCAGCCGGTTAACCGGGATTTCACACCACTTTTTCAGCGTCAATGTCAGCGGCACCACGATGAACAGCGCCACGTCGTTAGTTAAAAACGTCGACAGCAGCGCCGCTGCGCACAGCATAAACAGCGCCAGTTGCCGCACGGTAACAAAGCGGCGCGCCATTTTCCGTCCCAGCACTTCAAAGCAACCGCTCCGCTCAACGCCCTTCGTCAGCAGCATTAAACCACTGAGGGTAATGATGGTGTGCCAGTCCACGGCGGCAGGCCAGCGGTCAGGGGCAAACGGAACAAACAGACTAAGAATGATGGCAATGATAATCAGCAGATGCAGGAAACGATCGCGGGCCAGCGCGTGCAGGAACGGCAGATTCATTCAGCGGGCATTCCGTGTTTCTGGCTGAACTGGTGGAATTTCTCCAGCGTTTCTTCGCTAACGTGATGTTCGATGCCTTCAGCGTCACGGCGCGCGGTATCCGGGCTGACGCCCAGCACCAGCAGGAAATTTTCCACGATGTGATGACGCTGACGGCTTTCTTCGGCCAGCTTTTCACCTTCCGGCGTCAGGAATACGCCGCGCCACGGGATCTGCTCAATCAGTCCAACGCTCGCCAGTCGCTTGAGCATTTTGGCAACGGTGGGTTGTGATACGCCAAGACGCGCGGCCATATCCACCTGACGCGCCTCGCCCACTTCGCGGATAAGATCGGAAATTAACTCAACGTAGTCATCAATCAGCTCACGACGATGCGCCTCCCGCACCTGGCGGAACCCCTCTACGTGATCCTCAACATTCACCAATTGCGTCACTTTTTTTGTTGTTGGTTTTCCCGTGCGACGACTCATTGTGCTTCCTCGTTCATGCGATACCCCCGGGGCACCAGGTAAAGAACGCTCATTGTATAGGATTGTGATGGGAGTACAAAAAATTAACTTTTTAGCCATAGCTATAAAATATAGCCTATGCTATATCTGTATGTAATGCAGTCACTCTTCACGGATGAAGGGGCAAACGGTCAGGAGGTCATATGAACGAATTTCAGAGGTGTATACGCGTGTTTAGTCACTCTCCTTTTAAAGTACGCTTGATGCTGTTGAACATGCTGTGCGACATGATCAGCGGTAAACCCCGGCAGGATGATAAATCCTCTCACTAACGCGGCGTCGCGGTACGCCGCTTCATTTTCCTGTCATCTTTCGGCATTACGCTGACGGTTTTGTTGTTAAAACCCCTTCTTTCTTCCGTATTTGTAATCCACCTCGCAAAACATTTTCTGACGGCTAGTTGACCTGACACCCACGGCGCTTTATCTTCTTGCAGCCCTGCAACTATTGCGGCTCGCAGATGCGGACACTCTCCCTCTTCACGCACTCACCAGCAGGTTTTGACCCTTGACGCCAGGGTGAGCACATGGCGTTTTATGACTGTGGCATATGAATTACACCCTTAAAGAATCGCTTGCCTCCCGACGCCAGGCGTTAAGCCCGTGGATTGGTTTTTATTTCCTGCAATCGTTATTAATTAACCTTGCCCTTGGCTATCCCTTTAGCCTGCTGTATACCGTGGCGTTTACCTGCGTGCTGCACCTGCTGTGGCGCACGATGCCGAAGACGCAAAAAGCGATCGTCGGCGTTTATTCACTGCTGGCCGCCAGCTATTACCCCTTCGGCCAGGCCTATGGCTCTCCCAACTTTAATACCCTGCTGGCGATGCATTCGACCAATATGGAAGAGTCCACCGAAATCCTGACCATTTTTCCCTGGTACAGCTACGTTATTGGACTGTTCATTTTTGCCCTCGGCGTGATTGCCGTGCGCCGTAAACCGGTAACCCAGCCGTCATGGGGAAAAATGGACACCCTGTGCCTTCTGTTTAGCGTGGGAACCTTTTTTGTTCAGCCGGTGCAGAATCTGGCGTGGGGCGGGGTATTTAAACTTAAGGATACGGGCTATCCGGCCGTGCGCTTCGTCAAAGACGTGGTGGTAAACAACCAGGAAGTGCTGGAAGAACAGGCGCGAATGGCGCAGCTGGCAAGCGTGAAAGATACCTGGCACGTCTTAGGGGTTAAACCGAAATATCACTATTACATCGTGGTCATTGGTGAAAGCGCGCGCCGTGATGCGCTGGGCGCATTTGGCGGACACTGGGATAACACGCCGTTTGCCAGTTCAGTGAATGGTACGCTGTTTACCGACTATATTGCCGCCAGCGGCTCGACGCAAAAATCGCTCGGACTGACGCTTAACCGGGTCGTCGATAATAAGCCGCAGTATCAGGACAGTTTTGTGACGCTGGCAAACCGTGCGGGCTTCCAGACGTGGTGGTTTTCCAATCAGGGGCAAATCGGCGAGTATGACTCCGCGATCGCCAGCATCGCTAAACGCGCTGACGAAGCGCAGTTTCTAAAGAGCGGTGATTTCGAAGCGGATAAAAATACTCAGGATACGGCGCTGCTGAAAATGACCTCGCAGGTGTTTGCCACCCAGCGCAGCCAGCCGCAACTGATTGTTCTGCATCTGATGGGGTCGCACCCGCAGGCCTGCGATCGTACAAAAGGCAAATATGCCGTTTTTGTACAATCAAAAGAGACCTCGTGTTACCTCTACACCATGACGCAAACCGACGATTTATTACGTCAGCTTTATACGCAGTTGCAAAACACGGGCGACAGTTTTTCTCTGGTCTATTTCTCCGATCACGGGCTGGCCTTTAAAGCGCGCGGCAAGGAAGTGCAGTACCTCGCCCATGACGACAAATATCAGCAGAACTTTCAGGTACCGTTTATGGTGCTGTCCAGCGATGACAAAACCCATCGAATAATTAAAACGCGCCGCTCGGCCAATGATTTCCTCGCCTTTTTCTCGCAGTGGACCGGCATCACCGCAGAAGAGATCAAAAATCGCTACAAATTTATTTCGACACAGAAAGCCGGGCCGACGTGGATCACCAACTTCCGGCTGGAGAAAGTGGACTATAACCATTTGGGCACTGATGTGTTTAGTACAAAAAGTCGTTAGTGAAATCAGCCTGCTTGCCCGTAAAAACAAAAATCCGCCCGAGGGCGGATTTTTTACCACGTAAAATCACGTCGTTATTAGAAACGGTAGCCGACGCCCGCGATCCAGGTGCCAACGTCAACGCTACGGATGCGGCTCTGCTCGTAGGAAACGTCCAGAGCAACGTTTTCCATCGGGTTGAACTGCAGACCAGCGCCGTAAGCTACGCCGTAATCGCTGGTGCTGTGGTTGTCAGGAATGTCGTTCGCCTGAACTTTACCGTAGCCAAAGCCGACTACGCCATACACGCTTGCCCAATCGTTGATGCGGTAAGCCGGACCAGCAGTAAAGCCGTAGTACTGTGCTTTGTTGTACAGACCGTTAGAGGTGTCATCTTTTTCGGTATAGGTGAAGGAACCAATAACGCCCAGCGGGGTATCATTTTCGTAGCGATACTTCAGGTTGAAACCGTTAGCTTTATTAGCCACGCCCTGCATATCGCTCTGAGCGTAACCACCGGTAACGGTAGAAGTTGCAGCTACGGCAGTACCTGCGGAAACGGCCAGAACTGCGGCCAGTGCTGAAAGACATGCAATTTTATTCATAACCACCTCAAATGTGCTTCTAGTAAGTCCTAAGTTTTAAATATATCAAAATGCTAAGAAACTTTTTGCAAATTGCGTTGTCCCGTTAGTCATTTCCTGTAACGAAACATTTCCATTCCTGACTATCCCTTTCAAAAAACAGCGCTTTTATCGCAGAGGCCGTCATTATGACGCGCCCGGGTGATTGCAATCATCGGATTACTCTCAATCTCCGGTAGATTTTTTTGCGCACATTCTGATTCACGCGATGAATTATAAGCATTCTTTTTTCAACGAAGACTAAACTGTCGACGCCGGGTCCATTACACTGGTGACTTTTACTTCTTTTGACAAATATTGACGGGAGAAAGGATGCCTGGGCTGCAGCGTAAAATGCCGATCTGGTTACCTTGTGTTATTTTATTGGTCGCGATGGCCTCCATTCAAAGCGGCGCTTCGCTGGCAAAAACGCTTTTTCCACTGGTAGGGGCACCCGGCGTGACGGCCCTGCGTCTGGCATTGGGGACGCTCATTTTGATTGCCGTCTTTAAGCCGTGGCGATTACGTTTTGCAAAAGATCAGCGCTTACCTCTGTTGTGCTACGGCGTGTCGCTGGGGGCAATGAACTACCTGTTCTATCTGGCTATTCAGCGTATTCCGTTAGGTATTGCAGTAGCGCTGGAATTTACCGGTCCGCTGGCGGTGGCGCTTTTTGCCTCGCGCCGTGCGGTTGATTTTGTCTGGGTGATCCTCGCAGTGCTCGGTCTTTGGTTTTTGCTGCCGCTGGGCAAGGACGTGGCACACGTTGACCTCACGGGTACTCTGCTGGCGCTGGGTGCCGGGGCATGCTGGGCGGTTTATATTCTCTCGGGCCAGCGCGCCGGGGCGGAACATGGTCCGGCGACGGTGGCGATGGGATCGCTGATTGCGGCGGTTATTTTCGTGCCTTTAGGCGCGTTGCAGGCGGGAGAGGCCTTATGGCACTGGTCTATTTTACCCCTGGGGCTGGCGATTGCCGTCCTGTCGACGGCGCTGCCCTACTCGCTTGAAATGATCGCCCTAACTCGCCTGCCGACGCGCACCTTCGGTACGCTGATGAGTATGGAACCGGCACTGGCTGCCATTTCGGGCATCATTTTCCTTGGTGAAACCTTAACCTTTACGCAAACACTGGCGCTGGGTGCCATTATTGCCGCCTCGATGGGGTCAACGTTAACCCAACGGCGGGAGCCAGAGATTAAGCGCATTAAAATCAAAAAATAATACTATTCTGCATGGTATGCATAGCCATGCAGAATATCCGCATCTTACCCGCAGTATTATTCCGCCGTTTTTCGTTGCGTTATAAATAATAATGCTAAGGCTATCTAACTTTTTAATGGAATTAAGAATCATTTACCAGAAGAGAAAGTAACTCGTTGATATTTATAGGTGCTCATATTAACAACAGACCTATGCTATTAAACTGATAGGTACAGACTGAATAGCAGAGTTAAAAAGCGGTGCTATACTTAATCTCGAAATTTACTTAGGAACCCACATCAAGAGGATATGAGATTATGAGTACCGCTAAACTAGTCAAAACAAAAGCGTCTAATCTGCTTTATACTCGCAACGATGTTTCGGACAGCGAGAAGAAAGCCACCATTGAACTGTTAAATCGTCAGCTGGTTCAGTTTATCGACCTGTCGCTGATCACCAAACAGGCTCACTGGAACATGCGCGGTGCTAACTTCATTGGTGTTCATGAAATGCTGGATGGCTTCCGCACGGCGTTAACCGATCATCTGGATACCATCGCTGAACGTGCCGTTCAGTTGGGCGGCGTTGCCCTGGGCACCACGCAGGTCGTTAACAGCAAAACCGCGCTGAAAAGCTACCCGCTGGATATCCACACCGTTCAGGATCACCTGAAAGAGCTGGCCGATCGTTATGCGATTGTCGCAAATGATGTGCGCAAAGGCATTACCGAAGCGAAAGATGAAGATACCGCGGATATTCTGACCGCTGCCTCACGCGATCTGGATAAATTCCTGTGGTTCATCGAATCTAACATCGAGTAACCATAAGAAAATCCTGTCACCCCGTCGTCATCCGGCGGGGTAAGATGCACCGTGAAGGTGCATTTTTTTTGCCCTGCGCCCGCTAAAGTTAATCACTCGTAACAAGCACCTCACAAAATCGTTAATAAAAGATTGTTTTCCCCCCGGATTCTGCGATAAAAATCAACTCAGGCTATAACATCAGACTGGCGCACCAAAATGGTGCCCTGAGATAGTGCATAAAACCGTGAAACGATCATTTTTGTGCACTCGCCTGCCGCTCGGTTACTGTAAAAACAATGAGTTGTAAAAGTGGCACGATTTTTTCATACCACCGTTGGTTCTTGCAGGGGATCGCCCCGTGAATATAAAAGGAAATGCTATGAAGTCTCTATTTAAAGTTTCCCTGGCTACGCTCGCGCTGGCTTTCGCAGTTTCTTCTCACGCAGCAGATAAAAAACTGGTTGTCGCCACCGACACCGCGTTCGTTCCTTTCGAGTTCAAACAAGGCGATAAATATGTTGGTTTCGATGTCGACCTGTGGGCCGCCATCGCGAAAGAACTGAAGCTGGATTACACCCTGAAACCGATGGATTTCAGCGGCATCATCCCCGCTCTGCAAACCAAAAACATCGACCTGGCACTGGCCGGGATCACCATTACGGAAGAGCGTAAAAAAGCGATCGAATTCTCCGATGGCTACTACAAAAGTGGCCTGCTGGTGATGGTCAAAGCGGATAACAACGATGTTAAATCGGTAAAAGATCTGGACGGTAAAGTAGTTGCCGTGAAGAGCGGTACCGGTTCCGTTGATTATGCGAAAGCGAACATCAAAACCAAAGATCTGCGTCAGTTCCCGAACATCGATAACGCCTATATGGAACTGGGCACCAACCGTGCAGACGCGGTAATACATGATACGCCAAACATTCTTTACTTCATTAAAACGGCGGGCAACGGCAAGTTCAAAGCCGTAGGCGAGTCGCTTGAAGCACAGCAGTACGGCATCGCCTTCCCGAAAGGCAGCGACGATCTGCGTGAGAAAGTGAATGGCGCACTGAAAACGCTGCGCGACAACGGCACCTATAACGAAATCTACAAAAAATGGTTCGGCACTGAACCTAAATAATAGGCTTTGATGCACGCTTCTGGGGGCGGCTTTCGCCCCCTGTTCTATTTAACGCGGTAACAGGAATTTATTATGGAGTTTGACTGGAGTGCCATTTGGCCTGCCATTCCGATTTTGCTGGAAGGGGCCAAAATGACGCTGTGGATCTCGGTCCTTGGCCTTGCAGGCGGTCTGATTATTGGTCTGCTGGCGGGGTTTGCCCGCTCTTTCGGTGGCAGGATCATTAATTTCATCGCCCTGGTGTTTATTGAAATCATTCGCGGCACCCCGATTGTCGTGCAGGTGATGTTTATCTACTTTGCACTGCCGATGGCCTTTAATGATTTGCGCATCGATCCCTTCAGCGCGGCGGTGGTCACCATTATGATCAACTCCGGGGCGTATATCGCGGAGATCACCCGTGGTGCGGTACTGTCGATTCACAGAGGTTTTCGCGAAGCGGGGCTGGCACTGGGTCTGTCACGATACGAAACCATCCGCCACGTCATTCTGCCGCTGGCGCTGCGCCGTATGCTTCCGCCGCTGGGTAACCAGTGGATCATCAGCATCAAAGATACCTCCCTGTTTATCGTCATCGGCGTTGCCGAACTGACGCGTCAGGGGCAGGAGATTATTGCCGGTAACTTCCGTGCGCTGGAGATCTGGAGCGCTGTCGCCGTCATCTATCTGATCATCACTCTGGTTCTGAGCTTCGTTCTGCGCCGTCTTGAAAAAAGGATGAAAATCCTGTGATTGAATTTAAAAACGTCTCCAAGCATTTTGGTCCCACTAAAGTGCTGCACAATATTGATCTGCACATCACCCAGGGCGAAGTGGTGGTCATTATCGGCCCGTCAGGTTCGGGAAAATCGACGCTGCTGCGCTGTATCAACAAGCTGGAAGAGATTACCAGCGGCGAGCTAATTGTTGACGGCCTGAAGGTAAACGATCCGAAAGTGGACGATCGTTTAATTCGCCAGGAAGCCGGGATGGTGTTCCAGCAGTTCTATCTGTTCCCGCATCTGACGGCGCTGGAAAACGTGATGTTCGGCCCGCTGCGGGTGCGCGGAGCGAAAAAAGCGGAGGCTGAGAAGCTGGCACTGTCGCTGCTGGCGAAAGTGGGCCTTGCTGAACGTTCGCACCATTATCCGTCAGAGCTTTCCGGCGGCCAGCAGCAGCGCGTGGCGATTGCCCGTGCGCTGGCGGTGAAACCGAAGATGATGCTGTTTGATGAGCCAACCTCTGCCCTCGACCCGGAGCTGCGCCACGAAGTGCTGAAAGTGATGCAGGATCTGGCAGAAGAAGGCATGACGATGGTTATCGTGACCCATGAAATCGGCTTCGCCGAAAAGGTAGCTTCGCGTCTGATTTTTATTGACCAGGGGCGGATTGCCGAAGATGGTCATCCACAAACGCTGATTGAAAATCCACCCAGCCTGCGCCTGCAGGAATTTTTGCAGCACGTCTCCTGATCCCTGACCCGCCCCTTTCGGGGCGGGTTTTCCAGAATGTTCTCAATTCCCGCCATGCCATTATGGGGTTCTATACTTATCATTTTGTTATAGATTCTCATCGGAGGAGCTCATGCCGGGGATTGTGTTGCTACTTATCAGTCTGCTTAGCGCCCCGCTGCACGCGGCGACGATCCCAGGCGTCACTACCAGCGCCCCGGCAGCGAAGGACGAAAAAAACCAGCCCAGCGAGCCGGATCTCGCGCAGAAAAAAGCGGCTTATGCCGCACTGGCTGACGTCCTGGCTAACGACACCTCCCGCGACGAGCTGATTGAACAGCTTCGTCAGGTGGCCGCTACGCCACCGCCGGAACCGGTCCCTGCCATTGCGCCGCCGGAGGCAAAAGAAGAGACAACGGTGCTGGAAAACGTCACTACCGTAGGCCGTTATTATGGCGAACAACTCTCCTCCCGCTTTGCCCAGCTTTATCGTAATATCACCGGATCCCCGCACAAGGCTTTCAATCCCCATACGTTTACCAATGCGCTCACCCATTTTTTGATGCTGGCAGGCATGGTCTTCGCCTTCTACGCGGTGATCCGCATCGCCGCGCTACCGCTTTATCGCAGAATGGGCCGCTGGGGACGCAAAAAAAATCGCGAGCACGGCAACTGGCTCCAGCTTCCCGGCATGATCATCGGCGCGTTTATCATCGATTTATCGCTGCTGGCACTGGCGCTTTTTGTCGGCCAAATCCTGATTGATAATTTCAATTCCGGCAGCCAAACCATCGCGTTCCAGCAGAGTCTGTTCCTTAGCGCTTTTGCCCTGATCGAGTTTTTCAAAGCGATTCTGCGCCTGATATTCTCTCCGCGCGTCCCTGAGCTGCGTCCGTTTTCAATCACCGATGCGTCGGCCCACTACTGGAATCTGCGTTTGAGCGCGCTCAGTAGCTTAATTGGCTACGGGCTCATCGTGGCGGTGCCGATTATCTCCAATCAGGTCAATGTCCAGTTCGGGGCGATGGCGAACGTGGCGATCATGTTGTGTATTACGCTGTGGGCGCTGTATCTGATTTTCCATAACAAACAGAAAATCACCGAGGATTTGCTGCATCTGGCCGAGCGCTCGCTCTCATTTTTTAGTCTGTTTATCCGCGCCTTTGCCCTGGTGTGGCACTGGCTGGCCACCGCTTATTTTATCGTGCTGTTCTTCTTCTCCCTCTTTGATCCAGGTAATAGCCTGAAATTTATGATGGGTGCCACGGTACGCAGTCTGGCGATTATCGGCCTGGGCGCGTTCGCGTCCGGCATCCTTTCGCGCTGGATCGCCAAACGCATTACTTTGTCCCCTCAAACGCAGCGCAACTATCCTGAACTGCAAAAACGGCTTAACGGCTGGCTTTCCACGGCGTTGAAAGCCGCGCGCATTCTGGTGGTTTGCGTAGCGATTATGCTGCTACTCAGCGCGTGGGGACTATTTGATTTCTGGAACTGGCTGCACAACGGCGCGGGTGAGAGGACCGTTGATATTCTGATCCGCATCGCGCTGATCCTGTTCTTCTCGGCGGTGGGCTGGACGGTGCTGGCAAGCCTGATCGAAAATCGCCTGTCTTCCGATATTCACGGTCGCCCGCTACCGAGCGCCCGTACCCGCACGCTGCTGACGCTGTTCCGTAATGCGCTGGCGGTGATTATCAGTACCATCACTATCATGATCGTGCTTTCTGAAATCGGCGTGAATATCGCCCCGCTGCTGGCGGGTGCCGGGGCGCTGGGGCTGGCTATTTCGTTCGGTTCACAAACGCTGGTGAAAGATATTATCACCGGGGTCTTTATCCAGTTTGAGAACGGGATGAACACCGGCGATCTGGTGACTATTGGGCCACTGACTGGCACGGTCGAACGGATGTCGATTCGCTCGGTCGGAGTGCGTCAGGATACCGGCGCGTACCACATTATTCCGTGGTCCTCGATCACCACCTTCGCCAACTTCGTGCGCGGCATCGGATCGGTGGTGGCGAACTATGACGTCGATCGTCATGAGGATGCCGATAAAGCGAATCAGGCGCTGAAAGAGGCGGTGAACGAATTGATGGAAATGCCCGATATTCGCGCGCTGGTGATTGGCGAGCCGTCGTTTGCAGGCATTGTCGGCCTGACTAACACCGCCTTTACCCTGCGCGTCTCGTTTACTACCCAGCCGCTGAAACAGTGGACCGTTCGTTTCGCACTGGACAGCCAGGTGAAAAAACATTTCGACCGGGCCGATGTTCGCGCCCCGGTGCAAACCTGGCAGATCCTGCCATCGCCAGGGGCAACGATGCAGCAGCCGGGAACCATGCCGCCAACGGGCGTGGCTCCCCAGCCGCCTGCCGAGCCGACGCTTTAGCGGGCGCGAGCCAGGAAACGACGGCGCTGGTCTTCGTCGAGGAAGGTCCAGGCGATAAAGCGACTCTGCTTTTGTCCCTGGGCCATCTCTTTTTTCACTACTTTGACCGCCCCTGCTGCCGTCAGCGCAGGATACAACAGCGGCAGGTTTTCACCACGGGACACCAGTGAGCTAAACCACATCACCTGACGGGCGAACGACTTGCTCTCTTCAATCATCTGCTGAATAAAGCGCACTTCCCCACCTTCGCACCACAATTCCTGCTGCTGGCCGCCAAAGTTACGCGCATCAGCCTGCTTTTGCCCCAGATTACGCCGCTTGCGCTCGTTGCCTTCGCGCGCCGCTTCGGCGGAGTCATGAAACGGCGGATTACAAATAGTGGCGTCATACTGTTCGTTTTTATGAATGATGCCGCGAAAAATAGCCGCTTCATCTTTCTGTTTACGCAGACGAATGCTACGGTTCAGGCCCGGATTGCCGTTCACGATGGCCTGGGCGCTGGCAAACGCCTCGGCATTGACCTCGGTGCCGGTAAAGCGCCAGCCGTACTCATACGCGCCAATCAGCGGGTAGATACAGTTAGCGCCAACACCAATATCCAGCACGCTGGCCTGACGGGGAATTTCACCGCCGGTTTCTGACAGCAGGTCGGCCAGATGATGAATATAATCCGCCCTTCCCGGCACCGGCGGGCAAAGAAAACCGTCCGGGACATCCCACTGCTGCACGCCGTAAAAATGCATCAGCAGCGCTTTGTTCAGTGCCTTAACGGCCCGCGACTCGGCGAAGTTAATGGTCTCTTCGCCGGAGGGGTTGGTGGTGATAAATTCAGCAAGCTCCGGGCACGCGACGCAGAGGGTGGGAAGATCGTAGCGGTCACGGTGGCGGTTACGCGGGTGTAATCCCGGTTTCTGGGCATTCATAGCTTTCTCCTGTCGATTGCCGCGTAAGATACCCGTTGACGCCGGGCGGGTAAATAAGTGAGTCTGGAGAAATCCGTTTTTTGCTGAGGAAAACTATGTATTTTTATCAGCCGTCGCAGGGGCATGGCCTGCCGCACGATCCGCTTAACGCTATTATTGGCCCCCGTCCTATTGGCTGGATCGCCTCGCAGGACGCGCAAGGGAAGGCCAATCTGGCTCCGTACAGCTTTTTCAACTGCTTTAATTATCGGCCACCGATTATCGGTTTTGCCAGTAGCGGCTGGAAAGACAGCGTGCGCAATATCGTCGAGACCAAAGAGTTTGTCTGGAATCTCACCACCCTGCCGCTGGCGCGTCAGATGAACGAAACCTCCGCCACTCTGCCGCACGGCGAGAATGAGTTTTTACGCGCCGGACTGACGCCTGCGGCCAGCCGCCTCGTCAGCGCCCCGCGCGTGGCAGAAAGCCCGGTCAACTTCGAATGTCGTCTGTCGCAGTGCATTCAGCTCACCGGCGCGGACGGCACGGCGGTAGACACCTGGCTGGTACTGGGGGAAGTGGTGGCGGTACATATTGATGAGTCGCTGCTGGAGGATGGTATCTATCAGACCGCCAAAGCGCAGCCAGTGCTGCGGGCGGGAGGGCCATCAGCGTATTACAGCATTGATGAAGCTCATCGCTTTGACCTTATCCGCCCGGATGCACGTCAGGAATAATTTTTACCCTTCTCACTCATCCCTATGCCTTATATGGCTTGCCGCGAATGGTCCTAAAACCCCGCGCCGCGCCCTTGTCTGCACAAAATTTGACCCCATTTTGCTATAATGAAGTAAATCTCAGGAGGTAAAAATGGCATCAGGTTGGGCAAATGACGGTGCTGTACAGGATCAAATCGACAGTACCATTGAAGATGCGGTTGCACGCGCGCGTCGTGACCTGCCAACGGGTGAAAGCGTCGAATTTTGTGAAGAATGCGATGAACGTATTCCGGAGGCACGTCGTAAAGCAATTCCCGGCGTGCGGCTGTGCGTCAACTGTCAACAGAAGAAAGATTTAAAAAATGCGAAATTTTCAGGATATAATCGCCGTGGTTCAAAGGATAGCCAGTTACGCTGACTATTCTTTGCCGATACTGACAGCTTCTCAAGGTAACTTTACGAGCACGGATTTTAAAGTCCAGAGTAGCAAACTGTGCCTTTAAACTTTTTCTGGCCGTGCTCATCTTCCTTTCATCCCAAAAGCCGAAAATAATTTATTAATAATCAATAAATTATTATTCCATCAAATTTTTCGAACAACGTCGTCAATTCTCTTCGATTTTATCTCTCGAAAAAAAGCGTGATACTTATCACATCGACGGAACATCGTCACATTAACAGAATAACCTGCGAGAGATTAACTATGAAAACCATCAAATATGCTGTTGCTGCTATTGCTCTTTCTACCCTTTCCTTTGGTGCTTTTGCTGCTGAAGCCGTCAATCCGGCTCAGGCACAAAACATGAGTAAAGTCGGCGTGGTCTCCGCTAACGGCGCGACTACGCTGGATGGCCTGGAAGCACGTCTGGCAGAGAAAGCTGCTGCCGCTGGTGCAAAAGGCTATAGCATCACCTCTACCAACGGTAACAACAAAATGAGCGGCACTGCGGTTATCTATAACTAATTGCGGCTTTGTTTTGACCTGACCCGCTGGCCACCCACTTGCGGGGCGCATTAACCCTCATTATTGACTCTGTGTTTGTTACCCTTTTTGCCCGTCCATGCTGGACGGGCTTTTTTTGGCGTCAGCTTAGTAACTCTGCGCAACGCGGGCCAGCCCGGACGCCAGAGAATCCACTTCGCCGGTTGCTAATAAGCAGCAGGCAATCTGAGTTTTTAATGACTGCGGCACCGGCTCGCAGCCGCTGACGCAGCGCTCAATCCAGCGCGCGGTAACTTCAGGATCTTTACTCTCCGGCAGCGATGGCACATTGTCTGCTGTGAGCTCCTGACGTTCGCTGATAACCCGCACGCCGCCCGCGTCGATCAGGCTGATCGATGGGCAACGTTGCGGACTGGCGTACACTTCACCTTCAGTTCCTTGCATTAGCAATCCGCGCCCGCCAATATCGGTGAAAAATTGCGCCACCCGGGTGACGTATTCGGGATGTGAAACGCTGGAGAGACGCAGCGCAGCCTCTTCTGCAAACGGCGTTGCCAGTTTTGCCAGGGTGTGCGCGCTGTTACGCACGCCCATTCGCCAGCGCAGCGCCAGCTGTTTTTCCAGCGGCGGGCAGAATGCGCTGACCGGAATATACACCGGCTGCGAGCCGTCGAGTTTCGCCTGCGCCTGCCCGGCATGATGCGTGGCTTCGATGCCCAGCAGGGAAAAGATGGTTTCCGTCAGCACGCGTCCGGGATCTTCACTCACCCCATGAACCACCACCGGAAAGCCGAACTTATGCAGCAGGATCGCCAGCAGCGGCGTCAGATTGGCCTGCTTTCGCGCCCCGTTGTAGCTCGGAATAACAACGGGCATTGGCTTCGCCACCGGTGGCGTCAGGCGCATCACCTGCTTTTGCATTGCCTGATAGAACCCCTGCATCTCGGCTTCACCCTCGCCCTTGATACGCAGGGCAATCAGAATGCCGCCCATTTCGAGATCGTCCACCTCGCCATTAAGCATCCGGGTATACAGCTCTCGCGCGGTGTCGACATCCAGATCGCGGGCGTGATTTTTCCCCCGCCCCACTTCTTTGATGATCTTGCGGTAATCCATCCAACGTCCTCCTGCGGCTCACATCATTAACGTCGTTTGCGACGAGTTGGTTTTGTTTTGGTTTTGTTAACTATAACGTCAGGCACGACAGGTTGGGAAATCGGAAACACCGGCAACGCATCCAGCAGCCGCTTACCGTAGTTTTTCGTCAGCAGGCGTTTATCATAAATCACCACTTCCCCCCAGCAACTGTGGCTGCGGATCAAGCGTCCCACTTGCTGAATGAGATTGAAAGAGGCGCTGGGCAGGCTTTGTACTTCAAACGGATAACGCTTCAGGCTTTTCAGCCACTCACCTTCGGTGATCACCACCGGACTGTCGATAGGCGGAAAAGCGATTTTATGAATATGGACCTGGCTTAACAGCTCACCTTTAAGGTCCAGCCCTTCGGCAAAAGATTGCAGCCCGACCAGCACGCTGCGCTCGCCAGCTTCCACCCGTTTGCGATGCAGCTCCACCAGCCGATAGCGCGGTTGGTCGCCCTGCACCAGCAACAGCAGACGCAGATCGGTAACGTGCTCCAGAAAGCGCTGCATCGCGCGACCGCTGGCAAACAGTACCAGCATACCGCGATGCTTTTTGCTCTCCAGCTCCTGACGGAAAAACGCCGCCATTTCGGCAACGTGCTGCTCTTCGTTTTCCATCAGCGGCTCATAGTGCATCTGCGGAATAATAATTTTGCCCTGCTCCACGTGGTTGAAGGGCGAGTCCAGCGCCACAAAGCGGTCGCCCGCCTTCTCTTTTAAGCCGCTCATCTCCTGCAAACGGGAAAAACTGTTGAGCGAACGCAACGTGGCGGACGTAACGATAATGTGCGGCACGCTGCGCCAGAGCAATTTTTCCAGCTGATCGCTGACGCGGATACCAACACAGTGAAAGAACATATGCATTTGCCCTTCACGGACATCCCGCGTCGCCCATTTTGACACCGGCGCACCGGAGGCGTGCGCCAGCGAGGCCAGACGCCAGAGTTTACTCTGCGCCTCAAACATCCCCAGCGCACGGTTCATTTGCAGGATCACCCGGTGCAGGCGAACGATATCGTGCGAACCGGTTTTTTCACCCAGATCGTTGAGAAACGCCTCGGCCAGCCCGCGCAGCAGCTCGGTCAGTTTTGCCAGCCGCTGACAAATGGTCATGACTTCTTCCGGTAACTCCCCCATCACAAAGCGATGCTCCGCCTCCTGAGTAGCCGGAAGGTATACATTCAGAATCGCATTCAGGGAGGCAATCAGTTCATAAAGTTCTTCGCAGTGGGCGTTAAGGCGCTCGGGCGTGGCGAGCGGCGGCAGGGTTTTCGGGCGAAACTGCTCAAGGCAGGTTGCGACCAGTTTGGTAAAAAGATCGAGCTGAAGCCTATACCACGGCGCGGTAATTTCAGCGCTCATTTCCAGCGCATCGCGCGCGACATCGGGCAGGTGATGGCCTTCATCGAGCACCAGCAGCAGATTTTTCGCTTCTGGCAGCACCGCTTCGCTCTCCATTGCCGCCATCACCAGTGCGTGATTGGCAACCACCACCTCCGCTTCCTGGATCTCACGCCGGGCAACAAAAAACGGGCATTCCCGGTAGTAGTGACAGTTACGGTTCAGGCAGCTGGCTTTGTCGGTGCTCAGACGTCGCCATAGATCGTCACTGATGGCGCGGTCGGTATGATCGCGCAGGCCATCCCATTTATAGCTATCGAGATCGCTTTTTAGCGTCGCGCAATGCTGCTGCTCTTCTTTGTTATTTGGCGTCAGCTCATCATCAAGAAAGGCCAGCAGATCCTGCTGGGTTTCTTCCGTACTGGCGAGGGCGGTGAGATTACGTGGGCATACGTAGCGGCCGCGCCCAAATGCCGCCGTGAAGCGCAGCTCAGGAATGATTTTTTTCAGCAGCGGTAAATCTTTGCTGTAGATTTGGTCCTGGAGCGCCACGTTGGCGGTGCTGACCACCAGTGTTTTTTGCTCTTCCCTGGCAATCGCAATACCGGGGATCAGGTATGACAGCGTTTTACCGACGCCCGTCGGCGCTTCAATCGCCAGATGCCGCCCTTCCTCGCCGGCGAGGGTTTTCGCCACGTCAGCAATCATCTGCCGCTGCGGCGGACGCGGGATAAACTCCGGGATTTGCTGTTGCAGCGCCTTATACCAGGCAGCGATTTGCGCTTTTAGCGCGGGAGTAAGGGCCATCGTAAAACCTGAGATACTGTATAAACAGCCACTATTGTGCCATTTTTCAGCCTGCCGGGGTATGGGTTTTTGGAATTGTGGAAAGCAACTCGCAAATAATTCACAGGTTTAAACGGGTTCCCTCTCCCTCACAGGAGAGGGGAAAGGCGTTAACGCAGCTCCGGCCAGTACTCTTTATTCGCTTCAATCAGCGCATCCAGTACCTGACGTGCTTTTTTCGCATCGACGATCGTGCGGTTAAGCGTCAACGCCTGTAGGGCTTTAGTGTAGGAGCCTTCAAACCACGCCTCAACGGTCAGCCGTTCATAAGCAAACTGCTGCTCAATCAGCCCTTTGTAGAAGGTCGGGATTTTCCCTACGCCATACGGACGCGGCCCATTGCAGCCAATTTCTGCCGTCAGTTCGACCATAACATCGTCATCCAGGTTCTCAACCAGTCCGTTATTGGGCAGCATCACAATGAATTTTTTCTTCAGATTGAAGGCGATAGCTTCGGCCAGCTCGACGATCATGTCGCCGTGCGCGTCGTTGTGTACCACGTGTACGTTGCGCGTCGTCCCTTCGGCAACTGCGGTGCGGCACTCTTCAAAGACCCGCTTTTCGCGCCCGTTAATCACTTCATTGGCGCGGGTAAAGTTGGGGTCCAGTTTGGAGAATTTATACTCCGGGTAAAGGTAATATTGCAGATAGGTGTTCGGCAGATAATCCGGGAAATCACGCAGCATATCGGCCACTGCCGCGTAGGTTTCCAGCCAGGATTTATCGCGCTGTTCGGCGTCCGCCGGTTTAAAACCGTTGGCGGCAATATAGGCCTTCAGTTCCGGGACAAGGTCATTGCCGTTTTCATCATACAGATGGGTAAACCAGCCGAAGTGGTTGAGGCCAAAATAGACCGGATCGAAGGTTGCCGGGTCGCGGTTCAGCAGGCGTCCGTAAGAGCGCAGCAGGTTGACCGGCTGATCGCAGATATTGAGGATGCGTTTATCTTGTGGAAAACGCTTGTTCAGGGCATCCGCCACGATTGCCGCCGGGTTGGTGTAGTTAAGGATCCAGGCTTGCGGCGAACGGGCGCGGACTTTCTCGACCAGCGCAATCATGTCGCGAATGGAGCGCATACCGTAGGCAAAGCCGCCTGCGCCGCAGGTTTCCTGCCCGATAACGCCAAGGCTTAGCGGAATTTTTTCATCTTTCTCGCGCATCGCATAGCCGCCGGTGCGCATCTGACAGAAGATGAAATCCATATCATTAAACGCGACCTCTTCGTCGGTGGTATAGGTAAATTCCAGTTCCGGATATTCTTCGCTGAATAAGACTTTAGCGTAGTCGCCAATCACCGCCTGGCGTTCACTATTCACGTCAAACATCACCAGTTTTTTTAAGGGCAGACGCGCCTTGAGTTTGCATAACGCTTTTAATAATCCCGGCGTCCATGTGGAACCCCCACCGACTAATACGATATTAAAATGTTTTTTCATCATCAGTTCTCTTATTGCGTCTGTTGAACGAGTAAATGTTGTTTCACCGCGCTGGCAATGCTTTCTACCTGCGGCCCGTAAATAACCTGAATGTCATTATCCGTCGCGCGGATAAACCCGCTGGCACCGCTGCGCCTGAGCGCGGCTTCATCGACTTTTTGCATATCGATTATTTTTACCCGCAGGCGAGTGAAGCAGCAGTCGACCTGCTGGATATTTTCCTGACCGCCGAGGCCGGCAATAATATGCGCGCTATGTTCATCCGCCGGTAATTCCCTGGCACTGGCTACCGGCACCGCACTTTCTTCTTCGCGGCCTGGCGTTTTGACGTTGGTGCGTAAAATGATCCACTTAAAGGCGAAGTAGTAGACCGGTGCCCAAATAGCGCCCAGCAGCAGGCTAAACCACCAGTGAGTTTTCGCGCCGCCCAATACGCCAAAGACAATAAAATCAATCAATCCGCCCTGAATATTGCCGATCATCATCTCAAGCAGTTGCGCGCAGGCAAACGACAGCCCGGTCATAACGGCGTGGAAAATAAAAAGTAGCGGCGAGACAAAGATAAAGCTGAACTCCAGCGGCTCAGTAATGCCGGTAGTGAATGAGGCCAGTGCGCCGGCCATCATTAAGGCTTTCACCCGCTGTTTATGCTCCGGCTTCGCGCAGCGGTACATCGCCAGCGCGGCGGCGGGCAGACCAAACATCATCACCGGAATTTTGCCCTGTGCCAGAAAGCGCGTGGCTTCGCGGGTAATATCGTCAGCCAGCGCACCAGGATGGGCCAGCGCGTAGTTAAATATGGAGAGCGCACCGATGACGCTTTCGTTATTGACATTAACCATGCCGCCGACCGGCGTAAAGCGCACGGTTTCATTAAGAATATGATGCAGCCCGGTGGGTATTAAGATGCGCTCGGTGAAGGCATAGATAAAGGTGCCAAATGGGCCAGACTCACCGATAAATTGTCCGAGATGGATAATCGCGCTGGCAATCACCGGCCATACCAGCGACATTAAAACGCCCACCAGCGGCAGAACAATAACCGTAATAATGGGAACAAAGCGGCGGCCACCAAAATAGGCGATGGCCGCCGGGAGTGTAATCGTATAAAAGCGGTTATGCAGAATCACCGTTACCATCCCGGCGATCACCCCGCCGAGGACACTCATCTGGTAGGAAAAAATACCGAGGGTGTTGGCAAATTCCGCGGAATACATCACCGCCTCGGTCTGGCTATAGCCTTTCGCCATAAAAGCCGCCGCCGACGTCGTCTCTGGCGTTAATCCCTGCGCCAGCAAACTGTAATTAACCCCAACGTGAAAAGTAATAAAACCAATGACCGCTGAGAGCGCCGCCGTCGGCTTTTCATCGCGTGCCAGACCAATCGCACAGGCAATGGCAAACAGCAGCGGTAGATTGGCGAATAAGGCCCCGGCGACCTTGCGAATAAAGCCAATCACCTGCTGCATCATTTCAGCATGGATAATGCTTTCGCCGACGATTGCCGGATTCTGCAAGGCCGCCGCCAGACCAAGAAAAATACCGGCGGCGGCGATCACCGAGATTGGCATCATTAATGCCTTACCTAAATCTTGTAAAAACTCACCTGCCCGACTCATATCGCATTCCCTGTAAGGTAGAAGTGGCTTAACAGACTACGTGTTAAGTCGAGTATAGATGACTTACATGTATAGTTGTCTAGCCCACTAATTTAAAAACAGGAGATTGATCACATAATCATCAGCGGGTGCGATCAGGGACGCGCAGCGGTGAGGGTAAAGCGGTAATGCTGCTGGTTGTAGTAAATTTCTGAGATTTCAAAGGGGGTGTTGTCGCGTAGCATGGCAACAGAGGTCGCATGCAGCACCGGTTCGTCGCGGTTAATGCCTAACATATCGCGCACCTCCTGCGAAGGAAGCTCGGCGCGGATCTCCTTTTCAGACCGTTCAACGGTAAAACCTTTGCGGCTGATATACGCGTATTTTGACGCATTCAGATCGGCTTCACTTAAATCGGCAAAGGGCTGAGCGATCATCCACGACTGCTCAAAAACAAAGGGAATATCGCCCACCAGCCGTAACCGCTTCATAAACCAGACATCCTCGCCCGGTGTAAGGAGGAGCGTATGCGCAATTTCTGCCGTTACCGGCTGGCGAATAAGGCATATCAGGCGATTAACCACCGGTTCATCCAGCCCCAGCGTGGCCTCGCTGGAGGAAAGATGGCGATCGAGCGGCAGTGAGATGCGCAGATTTTTGCTGTTCTGTACAACGAATGTTCCCTGCCCGCGCCGACGTTCGACTTTGCCCTGCCGGACCAGATAATCCACCGCTTTACGCGCGGTCATGCGGGAAATAGTGAACTGCTGACAGAGTTCATTCTCGGAAGGGATGGCATCACCGGGACGCAGCAACCCTGCGGTAATTTGCCCGGTAAGATATTGTTCAAGTTGCAGATAGACCGGCACGGTAGAGTGTTTATCAATCATTAACGATGCTCCCTGTAGAGAGTATTATGTTAACTACCCGGCCGCAAAGTGACAACGTCTCTTCAGAAAAGACGCCCCTGGCTGAAAAGAAACAGGCCGGATGGTCCGGCCTGAGAATTATACTGCTGAAGGTTTACGCGGACGGGGACGACGCGGCTTTTCGCCGGCCGGTTTGCCGTCATTGCTGCGCGGGCCTCTGCCTTTCGGCGCGCCGCCGTCGGTACGACGAGGCTGTTGCTGACCGCGACCACCGCCGCCCTGTCCACGACCGCCGCCACCGCCACGCTGCTGCTGACGACCATTCTGAATCGGCTCCGCTTTAATCGAAGGATCCGGCTCGTAGCCTGCCAGCGCAATGCGCGGGATCTCTTTTTTCAGCAGGCGCTCAATGTCGCGCAGCAATTTATGCTCATCAACGCAAACCAGCGACAACGCTTCGCCGGTCGCCGCCGCACGCCCGGTACGACCAATGCGGTGTACGTAATCTTCCGGCACGTTTGGCAGCTCGTAGTTCACGACGTGCGGCAGTTCTTCGATATCCAGACCACGCGCCGCGATGTCGGTCGCAACCAGTACGCGAATATCGCCGGATTTAAAGTCGGCCAGCGCCCGGGTACGCGCGCCCTGGCTTTTATTGCCGTGGATCGCCGCGCTGCGGATCCCGTCTTTATTCAGTTGTTCCGCCAGGTGGTTAGCGCCATGCTTGGTACGGGTAAAGACCAGCACCTGCTGCCAGTTACCTTCGCCGATCATTTGCGACAGCAGTTCACGTTTGCGTTTCTTATCAACCAAATGCACATGCTGAGTCACCTGCTCAGAAGCGGTATTACGGCGCGCCACTTCAATTTCCAGCGGATTATGCAGCAGCTTTTCGGCCAGACCTTTGATGTCGTCGGAGAAGGTGGCGGAGAAAAGCAGGTTCTGACGCTTCGCCGGCAGTTTAGCCAGCACGCGGCGGATGTCGTGAATAAAGCCCATGTCCAGCATACGGTCGGCTTCATCGAGCACCAGCACTTCAATATTGTCTAATTTGACCGCGTTCTGATGTTCCAGATCCAGCAGGCGGCCCGGCGTGGCGACCAGAATATCCACGCCGCTGCGCAGTTTCATCATCTGCGGGTTAATGCTTACGCCCCCAAACACCACCATGGAACGGATGTTGAGGTATTTACTGTACTCAAGGACGTTTTCACCAATCTGCGCCGCCAGTTCGCGGGTAGGCGTCAGGATCAGGGCGCGGACCGGGCGTTGCCCTTTTGCCGGCGCTCGTTTTGAAAGATGCTGAAGCAACGGCAACGTAAATCCGGCGGTTTTACCCGTCCCGGTCTGGGCGCTGGCCATAATATCGCGGCCTTCCAGCACGGCGGGGATCGCCTTCTGCTGAATGGGAGTCGGCTCACGGTATCCCTGCTCTGCAACAGCGCGCAGAATTTCAGGGCTCAGGCCAAGGGAATCAAAAGACATAACAGCTCCATACCACCCTGACCGTTACCGGTGTAGTTTTCAGGGCGATAGCAATAAGGCAGATGACAAAAACCACAATGTCATGAAGGGGCGGAGTGTAGCAGTTTTTGTGACGTGGCGCATAAATATCCCACCTGACGTAAGGCCTCTGCCGGTCAGCGAGCGACATCACGCATAAATTATCATCATATGGCACAGCCTCTTTACCGATTATGTAGCAATGTCGATGCGCATATCGACGTGGGTAAAATCAGCGATACTGGTGTCGGTACTTACCACTGCAATGTCGATATCTTCACAGGAGGCGACTTTATAGCGGGCCACCTGGGACATTTTATCTGCCGTGACCGCCGCAATCACCTCATTGCTTTGGCTTAACACCTCTTTTTTGAAGCAGGCATCTTCATAGTAAACCGCGCTCAGTCCTGCCTGGGGATCAAGCCCGCAAACGCCAATAAACGTTTGATCGAAAATTATCCCCTGGATTTGCTTCACCGTATCCGAACTGAGTGTGCTTCCGGTCAGCGGGTTAATCTTGCCGCCCAGCAGAATGACCTCGCCGTTGCGGCGGCTACTGAGGGCGGTGGCGATTTGCGGTGAATTGGTGACGATGGTCAGCGTCAACGCAGCGGGGATAAATTCGACCATCTGAAGGTAGGTGGAGCCTGCATCAATAAAAATACAGCTATCTGGCCCGATCATTTCTGCGCATCGTCTGGCAATGCGCGATTTTTCTTCGATATTTTGCGTGGCCCGCACGTCAAAAAGTGCGGATTGTTTAATCTGACTGACGGCACCGCCGTAAACTTTTTTGCAGATCCCTCGCCGGGCGAGTTCTTGTAGATCCCGGCGGACCGTATGCTCCGAGACGCCCAGTTTACGCGCCAGATCGACCCCGATTACGCGCCCCGTTTCGGTGAGCATCTGCTCGATCAGCGATAACCGCTGCTCGGGGAATGCATCATAATCTGCCACGTCAGACCCTCAATAATGTTAATACGGCATAATTTATCATGAAATATCACCCCCTTCACAACGCTGAAGTTCGCCTGATAAAAATGCCTGCCGTGAATGGACAAGCTTAAAAATCCATCATAATATTAATCAATCGATTGATTAATATTATGAGCATCCGATGAACGTCACTCCAGCCACCACCAAAGGCGAACAGGCTAAAAGCCAGCTTATTCACGCGGCGCTGGCGCAGTTTGGCGAATATGGGCTTAATGCCACGACCCGCGAGATAGCGGCTCAGGCCGGGCAAAATATTGCGGCGATCCCCTATTATTTTGGCTCTAAAGACGATCTGTACCTCGCCTGCGCCCAGTGGATCGCGGACTTTATCAGCGTGCAGTTTCAGCCCCATACCGAGGCCGCGGAGAAGCTGCTGGCCCAGCCGACCGTAGACAAAGACGCGGTTCACAGGCTGATCCTCAACGCCTGTGAAAATATGATCGCCCTGCTCACCCGCGATGAAACCGTGAACCTGAGCAAATTTATCTCCCGCGAGCAGCTCTCTCCCACTGCCGCCTACCGGCTCATTCATGACCAGGTGATCGCCCCGATGCATACGCATTTCACCCGGCTGATTGCCGCGTATACCGGGCTGGATGCCACAGATACCCGCACGATTTTGCATACCCATGCCCTGCTCGGTGAAATCCTCGCCTTCCGTCTGGTACGTGAAACCATACTTCTGCGCACAGGCTGGTCACAGTTTGATGAGGAGAAAGCTGGGCTGATTTTCCAGACCATTTCCTGCCATATCGATCTTATTCTGCATGGTTTATCCAAAGGAGCCTGACGTCATGAAAAAACCTGTCGTTATTGCGCTGGTTGTCGTGGTATTGCTGGCCGCCATCGGCGGTGGCTGGATGTGGTATCACAGCAGGCAGAATCAGCCGTTGACCCTGTATGGCAACGTGGATATTCGCACGGTGAATATGAGCTTTCGCGTGGGTGGCAGGCTGGCTACGCTTAAGGTGGATGAAGGGGATACTATTCAGGCGGGTCAGGTGCTGGGCGAACTGGATCGTGCGCCTTATCAAAATGCGCTGATGCAGGCCAAAGCCAACGTTTCTACTGCCCAGGCAAAATACGATCTCACCATGGCAGGTTATCGGGCGGAAGAAATTGCTCAGGCCAGCGCGGCGGTTAATCAGGCGCAGGCGGCGTATCAGTACGCGCAGAACTTTTATCAGCGCCAGCAAGGGCTATGGAAAAGCCGCACTATTTCGGCCAACGATCTGGAAAACGCCCGCTCCTCACGCGATCAGGCGCAGGCCAGCCTGAAATCCGCCCAGGATAAACTCAGCCAGTTCCGCGCCGGTAATCGGCCACAGGAAATCGCTCAGGCGAAAGCCAGCCTGGAACAGGCGCAGGCACAGCTGGCGCAGGCCGAACTGGATTTGCAGGATACCACCCTTATCGCCCCCGCCGGCGGTGCGCTATTAACCCGCGCCGTGGAACCGGGCAGCATGTTAAACGCCGGCAGCACGGTACTTACCCTTTCGCTCACCCGTCCGGTGTGGGTACGTGCCTATGTGGATGAGCGCAATTTGCATCAGGCGCAGCCGGGCCGTGAAATTCTGCTTTATACCGATGGTCGTCCGGATAAGCCTTACCACGGTAAAATTGGCTTTATTTCGCCGACGGCGGAGTTCACGCCAAAAACCGTGGAGACGCCGGATCTGCGCACCGATCTGGTTTACCGGATGCGAATTATTGTGACGGACGCCGACGATGCCCTGCGTCAGGGGATGCCCGTCACGCTGAGATTCAATCAGGACGCGGCTGATGAGTGAAGCGCTTATCACCCTTAACGGGCTGGAAAAACGCTTTGCCGGGATGGATAAACCCGCCGTCGCCCCGCTGGACTGCACGATCCGCGCAGGCTACGTCACCGGGCTGGTCGGCCCCGATGGCGCAGGCAAAACTACCCTGATGCGGATGCTGGCCGGTCTGCTGAAACCCGACGGCGGCAGCGCCAGCGTCATCGGCCTAGATCCGATTACCGATGATAGCGCGCTGCACGCCGTGCTCGGCTACATGCCGCAAAAGTTTGGCTTGTACGAAGATCTGACGGTGATGGAAAACCTGACGCTGTACGCCGATTTGCGCAGCATCACCGGCGACGCCCGGCAGAAAACCTTCGAACGCCTGCTGCAATTTACCTCGTTGGGGCCGTTTACCGGCCGATTAGCGGGCAAGCTGTCCGGCGGAATGAAACAAAAACTGGGGCTGGCCTGCACCCTGGTCGGTGAGCCAAAAGTATTGCTCCTGGACGAGCCGGGCGTCGGTGTCGATCCCATTTCCCGCCGCGAACTGTGGCAGATGGTGCATGAACTGGCGGGCGACGGCATGCTGATCCTCTGGAGCACTTCCTATCTTGACGAGGCAGAACAATGCCGCGACGTGCTGCTGATGAACGAGGGAGAGTTGCTCTATCAGGGTGAACCGAAGGCGCTGACCCAGACTATCGGCGGACGCAGTTTTTTACTCCACAGCCCGCAGGAAAATAACCGTCAGTTGTTACAGCGGACGTTGAAATTGCCGCAGGTCAGCGACGGCATGATTCAGGGGAAATCGGTGCGGCTGATCCTGAAAAAAGACGCGGCCCCCGAAGACGTTCGCCGTGCAGAAGGGATGCCGGACGTCGAGATGCGCGAAACATCGCCGCGCTTTGAAGATGCGTTTATCGATCTGCTGGGCGGCGCGGGCACCGCTGAGTCGCCGCTGGGCGCGATCCTGCATACGGTCGAGGGGACACCGGGCGAAACGGTGATTGAGGCGAAACAGCTTACTAAAAAGTTCGGGGATTTCGCTGCTACCGATCACGTGGATTTTACCGTCAAGCGTGGAGAGATTTTTGGCCTGCTGGGGCCGAACGGCGCGGGAAAATCCACCACCTTCAAAATGATGTGCGGCCTGTTGGTGCCAACCTCCGGCAAAGCGCTGGTACTGGATATGGATCTCAAGGTCAGTTCCGGCAAGGCGCGGCAGCATCTGGGCTATATGGCACAGAAATTTTCCCTCTACGGCAACCTGACCGTCGAGCAAAATCTGCGTTTCTTCTCCGGCGTCTACGGGCTGCGGGGGCGCGCGCAGAATGAAAAAATCTCCCGCATGAGCGAGGCGTTCGGCCTGAAAAGCATCGCCAGCCACGCCACCGACGCGCTGCCGCTGGGCTTTAAGCAACGGCTGGCGCTGGCCTGCTCGCTAATGCACGAGCCGGATATTCTGTTTCTTGATGAGCCGACCTCCGGCGTCGATCCCCTTACCCGCCGCGAATTCTGGCTGCACATTAACAGCATGGTGGAAAAAGGGGTAACGGTGATGGTCACGACGCACTTTATGGATGAGGCGGAATACTGCGATCGCATCGGGCTGGTGTATCGCGGCAAGCTCATCGCCCACGGCACGCCGGACGACCTGAAAGCCCAGGCCGCCGACGATGAGCAGAGTGACCCAACCATGGAGCAGGCATTTATCACGCTTATCAATAACTGGGATAAGGAGCATGCCGATGAGCAGTAGCGCCCTCTCCTGGCGACGCGTCCGCGCGTTGTGCGTCAAAGAGACGCGGCAAATCGTCCGCGATCCGAGCACCTGGCTGATTGCCGTGGTGATCCCCCTGCTGCTGCTGTTTATCTTCGGCTATGGTATTAATCTTGACTCCAGCAAGCTGCGGGTCGGTATTTTGCTTGAACAACACAGCGAAGAGGCGCTGGACTTCACCCACGCCATGACCGGCTCGCCGTATATCGACGCCACCATCAGCGACAGTCGCCAGCAGCTTGTTGAGCTGATGCAGGCCGGACGCATTCGCGGGATCGTGGTGCTCCCGACAGACTTTGCGCGCAAGATGGCGCGCGACGGTGATAAGGCGCCGATTCAGGTGATTACCGACGGCAGCGAGCCGAATACCGCCAACTTTGTGCAGGGTTATGTCGAGGGGATCTGGCAGATCTGGCAAATGCAGCGGGCGGAGGATCGGGGGAAACCTTTGAGCCGTTGATTGATGTGCAGACCCGCTACTGGTTCAACCCGGCGGCGATCAGCCAGCACTTTATCATTCCGGGGGCGGTGACCATTATTATGACGGTAATCGGTGCGATCCTCACCTCGCTGGTGGTGGCACGCGAATGGGAACGCGGCACGATGGAGGCGCTGCTCTCGACCGAGGTCACGCGCACTGAACTGCTGTTGTGTAAGCTTATTCCCTACTATTTTCTCGGTATGCTGGCGATGCTGCTGTGCATGCTGGTATCGGTGTTTATTCTCGGCGTGCCGTACCGCGGTTCGCTGCTGGTACTGTTTATTACCACCAGCCTGTTTTTACTCAGCACACTGGGAATGGGATTGTTGATATCCACCATTACCCGCAACCAGTTTAACGCCGCACAGGTAGCGTTGAACGCCGCGTTTTTACCCTCGATTATGCTGTCCGGGTTTATTTTCCAGATAGACAGTATGCCCGAGGCGATCCGGGTGGTGACCTATATCATCCCGGCGCGTTATTTCGTTAATACGCTGCAAAGCCTGTTTCTGGCGGGGAATATCCCCACGGTGCTGGTGATAAACGTGCTGTTTTTGATTGCCTCGGCGGTGATGTTTATCGGGCTGACGTGGATGAAAACCAAACGGCGGCTGGATTGATGGTGTTAACAGGAGACGCTATGTTTTATCGCTTATGGACGTTGATTCGCAAAGAGCTACAGTCGCTGCTACGCGAGCCGCAGACGCGCGCCATTCTGATCCTGCCAGTGCTGATTCAGGTATTTCTGTTTCCGTTTGCCGCCACGCTTGAGGTCAGCAACGCTACTATCGCTATCTATAACGAAGATAACGGTAAACATGCTATTGAGTTAACCCAGCGTTTCGCCCGTGCGAAAGCCTTTACCCATGTCCTGCTGCTGAGAAGCCCGCAGGAGATCCAGCCGACGCTGGACAGGCAAAAGGCGCTGCTGCTGGTGCGCTTCCCGGCGGATTTCTCACGCAATCTTGACGCCCTCCAGCCCGCCCCCATGCAGCTCATCCTCGACGGGCGCAACTCAAACAGTGCGCAAATCGCCGCCAACTACCTCCAGCAGATCGTCAAAAACTATCAACTGGAGCTTACCGAAAACCAGCCGAAGCCAAACAACAGCGAGCTGGTGGTGCGCAACTGGTACAACCCGAATCTGGATTACAAATGGTTTATCGTGCCATCGCTGATTGCGATGATCACCACCATCGGCGTGATGATTGTCACCTCGCTTTCCGTCGCGCGCGAACGCGAGCAGGGAACGCTGGATCAGCTACTGGTGTCGCCACTGGCAACCTGGCAAATATTTATCGGCAAGGCGGTACCGGCGCTGGTGGTGGCAACCTTTCAGGCTTCAGTGGTCCTGGCTGTCGGCATCTGGGCCTACCATATCCCCTTCGCCGGATCGCTGGGGCTGTTTTACTTCACGATGATTATCTATGGCTTGTCGCTGGTCGGTTTTGGGCTGCTGATCTCATCGCTGTGCTCGACGCAGCAACAGGCGTTTATCGGCGTATTCGTCTTTATGATGCCCGCCATTCTGCTTTCCGGCTACGTTTCGCCCGTTGAGAACATGCCGGTATGGTTGCAGAACCTGACGTGGGTCAATCCGATCCGCCACTTTACCGATATTACCAAGCAGATCTATTTGAAGGATGCGAGTCTGGAGATTATCTGGGGAAGCCTGTGGCCGCTACTGGTGATAGCGGCCACCACGGGATCAGTGGCGTATATGATGTTTCGCCGCAAGATCGCCTAACTTTTTATCTTTCGCCAGCAGGGAAACCACCGCAGGGCCGGCCAGGATCGCCAGCCCGGCGACGGCCAGCAGAAGATTATTTTGCACGACGCGGGAGATCAGCCACAGCACAATCAGCGCGGTGCCAAAATACCAGGTGGTGGTCAGCTCTTCCAGGACATCAGCAACGTCGCGCCAGCGCCTGTCATGGTGGCGCTGCAACGCCAGCATCAGCACTACCGTCACGCTGTAAACCACGCATAAACCCAGCCCGACACGGACCATTATGCCGCCCATCCAGCTGGCAACCAATAGCGCCACAATCAGCAAATGCAACACAATCTGCCAGCAACTGAGACCCGTTGCGACACGAACACGTTGTTGCCACTTCATGGCATTTCTCCTGAAGAATTTTTAACTGATATCTCAGACTACCGGACTTTACGGAAAATTCCGTAACAACGCATCTTTTTGTGACGCCTACTACACTATTTTAAACAGGACAGTGACGCTGGCAGGAGAATTATGACCCAACACGCGCGACATTTTTCATTAAAAATACTGACGATTAACACACACAAAGGATTCACCGCATTTAACCGACGCTTTATTTTGCCTGAGTTGCGTGATGCGGTACGCACTGTAGGTGCCGATATCGTGTGCCTTCAGGAAGTGATGGGCGCACATGAAGTGCATCCGCTGCACGTGGAAAACTGGCCGGATACCACCCATTATGAGTTTCTGGCGGATACCATGTGGAGCGATTTTGCGTATGGCCGCAACGCCGTGTATCCGGAAGGCCATCACGGCAACGCGGTGCTATCACGCTACCCTATTGAACATTATGAGAATCGCGACGTGTCTGTTGAGGGCAGTGAAAAGCGCGGTCTGCTTTATTGCCGAATTGCCCCACCGGATCTCGATCATCCGATTCATGTTATTTGCGTTCATCTGGGGCTACGTGAAGCTCATCGTCAGGCACAGCTCACCATGCTGGCTGACTGGGTAAATACCTTTCCCGAAGGCGAACCGGTAGTAGTGGCTGGCGATTTCAATGACTGGCGACAAAAGGCCAATTACCCACTGAAATCCCGGGCGGGCCTGGAGGAGATATTTAGCCGGGCGAAAGGACGACCCGCGCGCACATTCCCCGTGAGTTTTCCTTTATTACGCCTTGATCGTATTTATGTGAAGAACGCGCACGCCAGTAGTCCTTCAGCGCTACTCTTACGCCACTGGCGTCACCTGTCCGATCATGCCCCCCTGAGTGCGGAGATCCACCTATGAAATGTGACTGGCGAGAGGGAAACCGCATCAAGTTACTGGAGAACGGCGACCAGTTTTACCCGGCGGTACATGCAGCTATTGATGATGCCAAAAGTCGGGTTATTCTCGAAAGCTTCATCTGGTTTGAAGATGAAGTGGGTAAGCAACTGCACGCGGTGCTGTTGCGGGCGGCTCAGCGTGGCGTCAAGATTGACGTACTGCTGGACGGTTATGGTTCACCGGATCTGAGCGATAACTTCGTTAACCAACTGACGGCAGCGGGTGTAGTGTTCCGCTATTACGATCCGCGTCCGCGAATGATGGGTATGCGTACCAACGTCTTTCGCCGCATGCACCGCAAAATCGTGGTTATCGACACCGACATTGCCTTCGTGGGCGGAATTAACTATTCCGACGAGCATATGTCCAGCTATGGCGCGCAGGCTAAGCAGGATTATGCCATTCGCATTGAAGGCCCGGTGGTACAGGATATCCTGCAATTTGAAGTTGAAAACCTGCCGGGCAATGCCTCGGTGCGCCGCTGGTGGCGACGCCGTCACCGCGCAGTGGAAAACCATAAACCTGGCGAAGCACAGGCGCTGTTTGTCTGGCGCGATAACGAAGAACACCGCGACGATATTGAACGCCATTATCTTAAAATGCTGGCTAATGCCCGCCGGGAAGTGATTATCGCCAACGCCTACTTTTTCCCTGGCTACCGTTTGCTGCACGCGATGCGTAATGCCGCGCGTCGTGGCGTTAAGGTTAAGCTGATCGTTCAGGGCGAGCCGGATATGCCGATTGTCAAAGTCGGCGCACGTCTGCTGTATAACTACCTGATTAAAGGCGGTGTTGACGTCTATGAATACTGCCGTCGTCCGCTGCACGGTAAAGTGGCGCTGATGGACGATCACTGGGCCACCGTCGGCTCCAGCAACCTGGATCCGCTTAGTCTGTCGCTGAATCTTGAAGCCAACCTGATTATCCATGACCGGGAATTTAATCAGACGCTGCGGGAAAATCTGAATGCCATTATTAGCAAAGATTGCAAGCTGGTGGATGAAACCATGATGCCGAAGCGGACCTGGTGGAATCTGGGCAAGAGCGTGGTGGTGTTCCACTTCCTGCGTCATTTTCCGGCGCTGGTGGGCTGGCTTCCGGCGCATACGCCACTGCTGGCAGAGGTTGATCCCCCGGTGCAACCGGAGCTTGAAACGCAGGATCGCGTCGATACCGAAAATTCCGGAGTGAAATCCTGATGGCTAAATCACATCCTCGCTGGCGGCTGGCGAAAAAAATTCTCACCTGGCTGTTTTTTATTGCCGTGGCGGTACTGCTGGTGGTGTATGCCAAAAAGGTGAACTGGGAAGATGTCTGGAAGGTGATCCGCGATTACAACCGCCTTGTTCTGCTGAGCGCCGTGGCGCTGGTGATTGTCAGTTATGTGATGTACGGCTTTTACGATCTGCTGGGCCGGGCCTATTGCGGGCATAAGCTGGCGAAGCGGCAGGTCATGCTGGTGTCGTTTATCTGCTATGCCTTTAACCTGACGTTAAGTACCTGGGTTGGCGGCATCGGTATGCGCTACCGGCTCTATTCACGGCTGGGCCTGCCGAGCAGTACTATCACGCGCATTTTTTCGCTGAGCATTACGACCAACTGGCTGGGCTATATCCTGCTGGGTGGGTTGATATTTACCTTTGGCGTGGTCCAGCTCCCTTCTCACTGGTATATCGATGAAGGTACGCTGCGGATTGTCGGTATCGTGTTACTGCTGCTGGTGGTGGTCTATATGTGGGGCTGCGCTTTTGCGAAGCGTCGTCATATCACCATTAAGGGGCAGAAGCTGGTGCTGCCATCGTGGAAATTCGCCATCGCGCAAATGGTGATTTCCAGTATCAACTGGATGGTGATGGGGCTGATTATCTGGCTGCTGCTGGGCCAGGATGTGAACTACTTCTTTGTTCTCGGCGTGTTGCTGGTCAGTAGTATTGCCGGGGTTATCGTGCACATACCGGCAGGGATTGGCGTGCTGGAGGCGGTTTTCATCGCCCTGCTGGCAGGCGAACATACCTCACAGGGCACGATCATCGCCGCGCTATTGGCGTACCGGATGCTCTACTATATCGCCCCGCTGCTGCTGGCGCTGGTGGGATATCTGGTGCTGGAAAGCCGGGCGAAAAAGCTCAGGGAGAAAAACGAAAAAGCGATGGCGAAGCCTTAAGGGTAATAAAAGCGCCTTTGCCCCGCGCTGCCCGGCGGCGCTGCGCTTGCACGGGCCTACGGATAACGCGTAATTTTATTGTAGGCCGGGTAAGCGCAGCGCCACCCGGCAGGTTCACAACGGTATTTTTATAACAGGCTTGTTTCCAGCCTCACCATCATTAACGGCGGTTGCCGAAAATCCGCAGCAGCATCAGGAACAGGTTGATAAAGTCGAGATACAGCGTCAGTGCGCCGAGGATGGAGTATTTACGCAGCATGCTGCCGTCACGGGTGTCGATCTGCTCGCCGATATTTTTCAGCTTCTGGGTATCATAAGCCGTCAGGCCAACGAAGATCACCACGCCGATATAGGTTACCGCCCACATCAACGCTTCGCTCTTCAGCCAGAAGTTCACCAGCGAGGCGAGAATAATCCCTATCAAGCCCATGAAGAGCATATTGCCGAAACCGCTGAGATCGCGTTTGGTGGTATACCCATACAGGCTCATCGCGCCAAACATCCCTGCCGTCACCACGAAGGTGCTGGCGATGGAGGAGTAGGTATACACCACAAAGATGCTTGAGAGCGTCAGCCCGGTTAGCGCCGAATAGAGCATAAACAGCGTGGTTGCCATCCCGGCGCTGAGCTTATGCACCAGCCCGGAGAGCACGAAAACCAGCGCCAGCTGCGCGATAATCAGGCCAAAGAACGTAATCTGGCTGGAGAAGACAAACATCAGCACGGCGGGGGTATTGGCAGAATACCAGGCGACAAAAGCGGTGAGTAACAGGCCGCAGGTCATCCAGCCATAGACCTGCGCCATATAGGTTTGCAGGCCAGTACGCGAGCGCTGGACTATCGAATCTGAACGTGGATATCTATCCATGAGAAACTCCTTATAAGATGAATACTCTTGTAAGCCTACTACATCTTACGAAAAAGGCGCATCACCAGCGCTGTGCCGCCTGCTTGTCGCTGTCGCGCGCCTCGACCCAGCGCTCACCTTCGGGCGTCGCTTCACGCTTCCAGAACGGGGCGCGGGTTTTCAGGTAGTCCATAATAAACTCCCCGGCGTCAAAGGCGCTGCTGCGATGCGCACTGGTGACGCCGACGAAGACAATCTCCTCGCCCGGCCACAGTTCGCCAATCCGGTGAATCACGGTGACACGGCCTAACGGCCAGCGGGCGCGGGCCTCAGCCACGATTTCCGCCAGCGCTTTTTCCGTCATGCCGGGGTAGTGCTCAAGCGTCAACGCCTTCACGCTGTCCCCGAGGTTATGATTGCGCACTTTGCCGGTAAAGGTGACAACCGCACCGTCTTCATCGCGCTCTGCCAGCCACGGATACTCATCGCCAACGCGAAACGGCGCGTGGCCGACACAAATACGGGTCTCAGCCATCTCAGCCTCCGGTGACGGGTGGAAAGAACGCCACTTCATCGCCGTCAACGATGGCATGGTCGAAGGCGACCAGCGTCTGATTGACGGCAGCCAGCAGCTTGCCCTCTTCCAGCGCCAGCGCCCAGCGTTCGCCCTGTACGGCAAGGTGCTGGCGCAACGCTTCCACGTTGGCGAACGTTGCTTCCAGAGAAAGGCGATCGGTGCCAACCAGCTCGCGTACCTGGGCGAAAAAAAGAACGTTAATCATGTGCTTTCACCGTAAAATCGCCCGATTTGCCGCCGCTTTTCGCCAGCAAACGCACCGGGCCAATGACCATATCTTTCTGCACCGCTTTGCACATATCGTAGATCGTCAGTGCCGCTACCGAGGCGGCGGTCAGCGCTTCCATCTCGACGCCGGTTTTCCCGGTCAGACGGCAGAGGGTTTCAATACGCACGCGGTTATGTTCCGGCTCGGCGTGAAGCTGAACCTCCACTTTGCTGAGCAGCAGTGGATGACACAGCGGGATCAGCTCCCAGGTCCGTTTTGCCGCCTGAATGCCGGCGATACGGGCCGTGGCAAATACGTCACCTTTATGGTGACTGCCTTCGACGATCATCGCCAGCGTTTCCGGCAGCATGGTAACAAAGGCTTCCGCCCGCGCTTCGCGCACCGTCTCGGCTTTGGCGGAGACGTCCACCATATGCGCTTCACCGGCGGCGTTGATATGGGTCAGTTGTGACATGATTATTTCTTCAGATGAGGATGGAAATTACAGGGACGGGTACGGGCATCGAGCTGCGGCGCAATGATGTTGTCCCACGCCGTGCGGCAGGCTTTGGTGGAGCCAGGCATGGCAAAAATCAGCGTATTGTTGGCGATGCCCGCTACCGCGCGCGATTGCAGCGTCGCCGTGCCGATCTCCTCAAAGGAGAGCATGCGGAATACTTCGCCGAAGCCTTCAATTTCACGGTCAAACAGCGGCAGCAGCGCTTCCGGTGCCTGGTCGCCCGCGGTAAAGCCGGTGCCGCCGTTGATCAGCACCACCTGAACGTCTTCACGCGCGATCCAGGCAGACACCTGAGCGCGGATGGCGTAGCGATTTTCTTTAACGATGGCTTTATCCACCACCTGATGACCCGCCTCGTGCGCAGCGTCGCGCAGATAATGGCCGGAGGTATCGTCCTCTTCGCCACGGCGGCTGGAAACGGTAAGAACAGCGATTCGCGTCGGGATAAATTCAGCGCTTACCTGACTCATCGAGATCTCCTTGCTGGCGGTTATCCGCCAATATAAGAAAGGTTCTGAGTAATGCCCGTATTTCCCTGATGCAGGAAATGGGTCTGCTTTTTGTGGGTCAGCGCGGCGGCAATACGCGCTTCCAGCGCCGCCTGCTGCTGGTCGTCCGCCAGCAAATCTCGCAAATCGACGCCGCCCTCGCCAAACAGACACAGATGCAGTTTGCCGGTAGAGGAGACACGCAGGCGGTTGCAGCTGGCGCAGAAATCTTTTTCATACGGCATGATAAGGCCGATTTCGCCTTCGTAGTCGGGATGGCAAAATACCTGCGCCGGACCGTCACTGCGCTGGCGAAGCTGGTGGATCCAGCCGCGTCTGAGCAGTTCGTCGCGCAGCACCATGCCAGAGATATGATGTTTGCGGAACAGCTCGCTGCCCTCACCCGTTTCCATCAGCTCGATAAAACGCAGCTGGATGCGACGAGGTTTGATCCACGCGAGGAAGGTATCAAGCTGGTGATGATTGACGTCGCGCATCAGAACGGTGTTGACCTTAACGCGCGTAAAACCGGCGTCAAAAGCGGCGTCAATGCCGTCCATCACCTGACGAAATTTGTCCTGCCCGGTGATAGCGTGAAACTGACGGGCATCGAGGCTGTCGAGGCTGACGTTGATATTGGTCAGCCCCGCGTCGCGCCAGTTTGCAACATCGCGCGCCATCCGGTAACCGTTGGTGGTCACCGCAATCTGGCGGATGGCCGGGTTTTCACGCACGGTGGCGATAATTTCGCTAAAGTCGCGACGAAGCGTAGGTTCGCCGCCGGTGAGACGCACTTTTTCGGTGCCGAGCGCGGTGAAGGCGCGAGTCACCCGCCGCACTTCATCGACGGATAAAAAACCGTTATTGGTGACGCCGCTGGGCCGGTAGCCGTTGGGCAGACAGTACGTGCAACGAAAATTACACACGTCGGTGATCGACAAACGCAGATAGTAAAACCTGCGGGCGAACGCATCGGTAAGTTGTGAAGCCATGTACACCTTTCCAGTTCGGGAGGCACAGTCATTTCTTCCTGTACCCTGGTGGCTTATGCCACGGCCAAAGCACCGTATCGAAAGACCCAGGTGCAGAGGCTAGAGTGATTATGCCGATAGTAGCGCGTCAAACACGTTTCCGCCACTCGCAAAACGCTATATAATTATGTATATAGCGACACAATCGTGCAATTTCGCTACAGACTACGCGTAAATCACGTTTTTGCATTGATATGCATCATTTTAGCGCCGTTAGCCCATCGTCTTTTAGGGGTAGTTACGCTACTGTTACGCGGAATGATTAAATAAGGGAAAGTTATGCGTAATCGCACGTTTGCGGATCTGGACAGAGTAGTAGCACTGGGCGGCGGGCATGGTCTGGGACGGGTTATGTCTTCACTGTCGTCAGTGGGTTCACGGCTGACCGGGATCGTGACCACTACTGACAACGGCGGCTCAACCGGGCGTATCCGGCGTGCGGAGGGCGGTATCGCCTGGGGCGATATGCGCAACTGCCTCAATCAGCTGATTACTGAACCCAGCGTCGCGTCAGCGATGTTTGAATACCGTTTTGGCGGTAATGGCGAGCTTTCCGGGCATAATCTCGGAAATTTGATGTTAAAGGCGCTGGATCACCTGAGCGTGCGGCCTCTGGAGGCCATTAATTTAATTCGCAATTTGCTGAAGGTGGACGCGTTACTGATCCCGATGTCGGAAGTACCGGTGGATTTGATGGCCGTGGATAGCGAAGGCCATGAAGTCTATGGTGAAGTGAATATCGATCAGCTTAAACAACCGCCAGCGGACCTGCTGCTCTCCCCTAACGTTCCGGCCACCCGTGAAGCCGTACAGGCCATCGCCGAAGCCGATCTTATTCTCATCGGGCCAGGCAGTTTTTACACCAGCCTGATGCCGATCCTGCTGTTGTCTGATATTACCCAGGCGCTGCGACGCGCCCCGGCTCCGATGATCTACATCGGCAATTTAGGCCGTGAAGTCAGCCTCCCGGCGGCTGAGCTTCAGGTTGTTGATAAGCTGGCCCTGATGGAGCGCGCTATCGGCAAACGGGTTATTGATGCGGTGGTGGTGGGACCGGATACCGATATTCGTGGAACAGACGATCGCATCGTGGTTCAGCAGCCGCTGGAAGCCAGCGATATTCCTTACCTTCACGATCGCCATTTGCTGCGCAAGGCGCTGGAACAGGCGGTTCAGGCGCTGGGCTAATCTTCTCATCTTTATTCGTTTCTTAAGGTTGGCTTAAACCTTCTCTGCCACGATGCCGTTCCCTTTCCTGGCGAGATCACATTATGCGGGCGTTTCATCTGCGCAGACCGACCCTCGGTCTGCTGACGTTTCTGGTTCTTTTTGCGCTCTATATCGCACTTTTTTTAAATATCGCCTTCTGGCATCAGGCATTTAACCTGCTGCCGGTGAATTCTCTGCATTCGGCGCTGGTGTTTATCTCTATGCCTGTCGTGGCGTTTGCGGCCATTTATATCCTGCTAACGCTGGCGTCATTTTTACGCCTGCATCGGTTAATCATCACCCTTTTCGTTTTGCTCGGCGCGGCGGTGCAATATTTTATTCTTAACTTCGGTATCGTGATGGATCGCTCAATGATCGATAACATCCTTGATACCACGCCTGCGGAAAGTTTTGCCCTGCTCTCGTCGCGACTGGTGTTATCACTGCTGTTCTCCGGCGTATTAATGGCAGCGCTGGCCTGGTGGGTAAAAATCCGCTATCCCGCGACGCTCGTAAGGGGCGGAGTGCTGCGGGCGGTGAGTCTCACCCTTTCCGTTCTGGCGATCCTGCTGGTGGCGCTCCTGTTCTATAAAGATTACGCCTCTCTGTTTCGCAACAACAAAGAGCTGGTGAAATCGCTTAATCCGTCCAACAGTATCGTTGCCAGCTGGTCCTGGTACATTCATAACCGAATGGACAATTTGCCGCTGGTGCAGATTGGCGAAGATGCGCGGCAGGATCCCCGCATGGTGCAGGGTCCGCGTAAGAACCTGACGATCCTCATCGTCGGCGAAACGTCGCGGGCGGCCAACTTTTCCCTTGGCGGCTACCAGCGCGAGACCAATCCGCGTTTGAAGCAGGATAACGTGATTTACTTCCCGCAAACGACCTCCTGCGGCACCGCAACCGCCGTGTCGGTCCCCTGCATGTTCTCTGACATGCCGCGCCAGCATTACGACGCCCAACTGGCGCACCATCAGGAAGGACTGCTGGACGTCATTCAGCGCGCCGGGATAAAGGTGCTGTGGAATGAAAATGACGGCGGTTGTAAAGGTGCCTGCGAGCGGGTGCCGACGCAGGATATGACGCGTCTGAAACTGCCGGGTCAGTGTATCAATGGCGAATGCTATGATGAGGTATTATTCGAGGGTTTAAGCCATTACATCGATACGCTTCAGGGAGATGGCGTGATTGTTCTGCACACCATAGGCAGCCACGGCCCCACCTACTACAACCGCTATCCGCCCCAGTTCCGTAAATTTACCCCGACCTGCGATACCAATGAGATACAGACCTGTAGTAAGGCGCAACTGGCCAATACTTACGATAATACCGTTCTGTATGTGGACTATATCGTCGATAAAGCGATCAAGCTGCTACAAAGCAAGCAGGACAGGTTTACCACCAGTCTGGTGTATCTGTCGGATCACGGTGAATCACTGGGGGAAGACGGGGTCTATTTGCATGGACTGCCGTGGTCAATTGCCCCGCAGATGCAAACGCATATTCCGATGCTGATGTGGCTCTCAGAGGATTATCAGAAACGTTATCACGTAAGCCAGCAGTGTCTGCAAAAAAGGGCTGACACTCAGGCGTACTCACAGGATAATCTTTTCTCCACTATGCTTGGGATGGTGGGCGTCACCACGCAGGTCTATCAGGGAAAAGATGATATTTTATTGTCGTGCAAAGGAGCTAACTAAGTGAAAATATTAGTTATTGAGGATGATGCTTTACTGCAGCAGGGACTGATCCTGGCCATGCAAAACGAGGGATATGTCTGCGATGGCGTGGCGACCGCCCGCGATGCGAAGAGTTGTCTGGCCAGCGCCCATTACAGTCTGGTGGTGCTGGATTTAGGTCTGCCCGATGAGGATGGGTTGCATCTGCTGGCCCATCTGCGACGCGATAAATTCACCCAGCCGGTGCTGATCCTCACCGCGCGCGATACCGTCGGCGATCGCATCGCCGGGCTGGATACCGGCGCGGATGACTATTTAATCAAACCTTTCGCCCTGGATGAGCTGAATGCGCGCATTCGCGCGCTGCTGCGCCGCCATCATAATCAGGGAGACAGCGAACTGACGATCGACAATCTGACGCTCAACGTCACGCGCCGTCAGGTCTGGCTGGAAGGACAGTTGCTGGAGCTTACGCCGAAAGAGTACGCGCTGCTCTCAAGACTGATGCTAAAAGCGGGTAGCCCGGTGCATCGTGAAATTCTCTATAACGATATTTATAGCTGGGAAAACGAACCCTCGACCAATACGCTGGAGGTGCATATCCATAATTTACGCGAAAAGATCGGCAAAACGCGTATTCGCACGGTGCGCGGCTTCGGCTATATGATGCCGAATCAGGATAAATAATGGCACTCTTTCGCAGACGAAAAACGACGATGCGCAGCCAGCTGCTGCTGACCATCGGCGCAATTCTGGTGGTGTGCCAGGTTTATAGCGTTTTCTGGCTCTGGCATGAAAGCCAGGAGCAGATTCAACTGCTGGTACAGAGCGCAGTCCAGAATCATGACAACAGTAAACACATTGCGCACGAAGTACGCGAAGCTATCGCCAGCCTGCTGGTGCCCAGTCTGCTGATTATCGGCCTGGCGCTGGTCATCTGCTTTCACGCGGTGAAAAAGATCACCCGCCCGCTGGCAGAGTTGCAACGCGAGTTAAGCGAACGCACGCCCGACAACCTTCAGCCCATCGCCATTAACGCGACGGTCAGCGAAGTGGAAGCGGTGACCTCCGCCATCAATCAACTGGTCTCGCGACTTACCGTGACGCTCGAGCGCGAGCGGCTGTTTACCGCCGATGTCGCCCACGAGTTGCGCACGCCGCTGGCCGGTCTGCGTTTGCACCTTGAGCTGATTGGTCGTGCCGGAACTGCGAATGTCGAGCCGCTGCTGCAGCGCCTGGATCAGATGACCACCAGCATTGCCCAGCTTTTGCAACTGGCGCGCGTGGGGCAATCTTTTTCTGCCGGGAGCTATCAGCAGGTTAATCTCTATCACGATGTGGTTCTGCCGCTTCAGGGGGAGCTTGAAACTATGCTGTCGCAGCGTCAGCAATATCTGACATTGCCGGTGGAAAGCCAGGTCGCCGTATTGGGCGACGCCACGCTGTTACGCGTGGTGCTCAGAAATCTGGTGGAAAATGCCTATCGTTATAGTCCTGTCGGCTCTGTTATCGTCGTCCATATTGAGCCTGGAAACGGGCCGACGCTGGTGGTTGAAGATGAAGGTCCGGGGATTGATGAATCGAAAGGCGGCGAGCTGAGCAAGGCGTTTGTGCGTATGGACAGCCGGTATGGCGGTATTGGCCTCGGGTTGAGCATCGTCACGCGTATTGCCCAGTTGCACGACGCGCAGTTTTTTTTGCACAATCGCCAGTCGCAGACGGGCGCGCGGGCCTGGGTGAAATTCAGACCGCTACGGGGGTAATACGTTTAGCCCCGGAACCCCATAATGCCGGATGGCGGCTTCGCCTTATCCGGCCTACGAGCCTACGAGCCTACGAGGCGGCAATAAACAGGTCGCGCAACTGGTGCAATTGGTCGCGAACCTGCGCCGCTTCCTCGAACTCCAGATCCCGGGCGTGCTGCATCATCTTCGCTTCCAGTTCGTGAATTTTCTGCTGCAATGCCTTCGGCGTCAGCGGCAACGCTGCATCCTCTTCCACCGGATGACGCGCTTTACCACGGCCTTTGGCTTTGGTCTTCGCGATGTTTTCACCCAGCGCCAGAATATCGACCACTTTCTTGTTCAGGCCCTGCGGCACGATGCCGTGCTCTTCGTTGTACTGCTGCTGTTTCTCGCGACGACGCTCGGTTTCGCTAATGGCTTTTTCCATCGACGGGGTGATTTTATCGCCGTAGAGGATGGCTTTACCGTTGATATTACGCGCCGCACGCCCGATAGTCTGGATCAGCGAGCGCTCAGAGCGCAGGAAACCTTCTTTGTCGGCATCCAGAATGGCGACCAACGACACTTCCGGCATATCCAACCCTTCGCGCAGCAGGTTGATCCCGACCAGCACATCGAACTTGCCGAGGCGCAGATCGCGGATAATTTCCATACGCTCGACGGTGTCGATGTCTGAGTGAAGATAACGCACCCGCTCGCCGTGCTCGTCGAGGTATTCGGTTAAATCTTCTGCCATTCGTTTGGTCAGGGTGGTGACCAGCACGCGCTCGTTGATCACCACGCGCTTGCGAATTTCTGAGAGTAAATCATCGACCTGCGTCGCCACCGGACGCACTTCAATAATCGGGTCCAGCAGGCCGGTAGGACGCACCACCTGATCGACAATTTCATCGCCGGATTTTTCCAGCTCGTACTTGCCGGGCGTCGCCGAAACGTAGATGGTTTGTGGGGCCAGCGCCTCAAACTCTTCAAACTTCATCGGACGGTTATCCAGCGCGGAAGGCAGGCGGAACCCGTACTCGACCAGCGTCTCTTTACGCGCCCGGTCGCCGCGATACATCCCGCCAATTTGCGGGATGGTAACGTGTGATTCGTCCACCACCAGCAGACCGTCCGCGGGCAGATAGTCAAACAGCGTCGGCGGCGCTTCGCCCGGCCCACGGCCAGAAAGGTAGCGCGAGTAGTTTTCGATACCTGAGCAGTAGCCCAGCTCGTTCATCATTTCGAGATCGAACTGCGTGCGCTGGGTGATTCGCTGTTCTTCTAACAGTTTATTATTCGCCATTAGCGTCTTGCGTCGGTCAGATAACTCAACTTTGATGTCTTCCATCGCCTGCACAATACGCTCGCGTGGCGTTACGTAGTGCGTTTTGGGATAGACGGTAAAACGCTGGATCGTCGATTCAATATGCCCGGTTAGCGGATCAAACAGCGACAGACGTTCCACTTCTTCGTCGAACAGTTCGACGCGCAACGCCACGTCATCCGATTCCGCCGGGAAGATGTCAATCACCTCACCACGCACGCGGAACGTCCCGCGCTGGAAGGCCTGGTCGTTACGGGCGTACTGCAATTCCGCCAGACGACGCAAAATATCGCGCTGATTGATAATCATGCCGATGGTGAGGTGCAGCATCATTTTCAGATACAGGTCGGGATCGCCAAGGCCGTAAATCGCCGACACGGAAGCCACCACCACTACATCACGACGTTCCAGCAATGCTTTAGTTGCCGACAGACGCATTTGCTCAATATGCTCGTTGACCGACGCGTCTTTCTCAATAAATGTATCGGAACTGGGAACGTAGGCTTCCGGCTGATAATAGTCGTAGTAGGAGACGAAATACTCCACGGCATTGTCCGGAAAGAACTCCTTCATTTCGCCATACAGCTGCGCGGCCAGCGTTTTATTCGGTGCCAGCACCATGGTCGGACGCTGAAGATCGGCGATAACATTGGCAACGGTAAACGTCTTCCCTGACCCCGTTACGCCAAGAAGCGTCTGATGGGCCAGGCCATCTTCAAGCCCTTCTTTCAGACGACGAATCGCCTCCGGCTGATCGCCAGATGGACGGAATGCGGAATTCAGTTTGAACGGTTTACTCATTAATGGCTACCTGAAAGGAATAAGCGGGCAGGAGCATAATTTTACCTGTCGCTGGCGATTTTGCCAACAATTTATACTGGATAAAAAAACAGTAAGCGTAAAATCTTGCCTCATTGCCCTGGAAACATCAGCAAAAGCGTAGCGTCAGACAGGGAAAATACCAGCTGAAATGGGTTATCCCCAAAAAAACTCATTTTTTAACTTTGTCAAGCAATGTCATGACGGTTTGATGGCAGCAGATGACACTTTTCTTGCACTAGTTGATTTTATTTAACTCGTTGAATATAAAAAACATATCATAAAAGACGCGTTTGCCGTCAATTCATCCGCAGGCCGCGTATTCTCTCGTTTACCACGTCTTTTCTAACTCTAATGCACAAGGTTATCCACAGGAATAGTGGATAACTCGCGCCAGCCCTTAGCCACCGCTCTCTGGCAAAAACCGAAGCCGCTGATGAAACGCGATCATAAAAAATATTTCCCACTATTTTTTGTCTTTTATCAGCTTAAGGACGCTGAGAGTTTCTGGACTGTTGCACCACTACACTCTGCCCCTGGCACCGACAAAGTGCATGCCTCTGACCAAATGCTCATTATTTTCCTCCGGATCCTCAGCGCTATCCGAAATAAGTGCCTTTTTTAAGCCGCAGACCGTCTCTGGCAAGCCTTTTGCAATACCTGATGGTCGAAACGCACGAACTGAATTGAGGAGCTACCGATGTTGAGTCTGCGCGCTGTAAATCAATTTTATGGAAGCCAGCACACGCTGTGGAATATCACGCTTGAACTCCAGCCGGGAAAATGCACCAGCGTCATCGGGCTGCCGGGCATGGGCAAGACCACGCTCATTAACTGCATAACCGGCATCGTGCCGATTGAGAGCGGCAGTATTTATTGGCATGGCCATGACGCCCCGCCTTGCGATTTGCTACCGCTCTCTGCGCCAAACCGGATCGCACTGGGAATTGGCTATGTGTCGCAGGAGAGACGAATTTTTTCGCAACTGACGGTGGAGGAGAATTTGCATATCGCCCACGCCGCCAGCGGGGATGGCGCGGTAAACAGTGGGATCTACGATCTGTTCCCGGAGCTTTGTGCTCTGCGTCAGGTGAAAGCGGCAACGCTGTCAGATGAGAATCAGTACCAGCTGGCGCTGGCGAATGCGCTGGTCACTCGCCCTCGCCTGCTGATCCTGGATGAGCCGACGCGCGGCGCGGGTCAGGCGTTTTTACATAAGCTGGGCGAGATTATCCTGCGCCTGAAACGCGAGCTGGGGTTGACCATTCTGCTGGCAGAACAGCATTTGTCGTTTATCCATCACGTTTCGGATCGCTTCTTACTGCTGCATCAGGGCCGCAATGTCGCGCAGGGACAGGTTAACCAGCTTGACCAGCAACTACTCACACAGTGGATGACCCCGACACAAGGAGGCTAAGATCGAGATACTGACCGGGATCGGACGTTTCCACGTCATGTTCGATCCATGGGATCTCGCCTAACATGGGCGCGGGCAGTACGCGCCTGAGCGTGGCGAGATACTCCTGATGACGGCGGCCGGGCGGCGTGATGTCATTTGCCACCCAGCCTGCGAGCGTTAATCCTGCCTGCTGCACGGCCTGCGCGGTCAGCATGGCATGGTTAATGCAGCCCAGTTTGACGCCTACCACCAGGATCACCGGCAGTTTTTCAGCTATCACCCAGTCGGCAAAGGTCAGGGTCGGTGAGAGCGGCGTAAACCAGCCTCCGGCCCCTTCCACCAGCACCCACTCCGCCAGCGCTTCCAGCTGTCTCAGGCCCGCAGAGAGTACCGCCGCGTCGATGGGGCGTCCCTCATCGGCGCTGACGATATGCGGCGAGGTCGGTTCAGCGAAGGTGTACGGGTTAACCTGGTGATAGCCCAGCGGCAGGCTGCTGTTACGCTGAAGCGCCAGCGCGTCGCTGTTACGCAGCCCTTCCGCCGTGGCCTCGCTGCCCGAGGCGACCGGCTTATAGCCTGCGGTAATCACTCCCTGGCGTCTGGCGGCCTGAAGCAGCGCACAGCTGGCGACGGTTTTGCCGACTTCGGTGTCGGTGCCGGTGACAAAAAAACGGTTAGTCACGTTCAATAATTCCTGTAAAAAGATGATAGGTCAGCGGACAAACGCCCTGCTGCTGTGGCCACGCCAGCTGAAGCTGACGTAACTGGCTGCGGGTCAGCGGGTGATGCGTCCGCCCTTCATGCAGATGCGTGGCTCCGGTTCCTTTTAGCGAGCGCATGGCGCTGAGGGCATCGGGAAAGCGCAGGCTGATCGACTGCATGTGATGGCGATAACGCCAGCCGGACAGCGCGTGGTGGATAGCCTCTGGAGACAAGAAGCGATTAACGTGCGCACGACCGTCTACCGCCTGCCATGCCTGCGCGACTTCGGGGAGCGATCCGGCAACCAGAGTGGTAAATGCCACCTGTCCGCCCGGCTGGGTCACGCGGTAAAGCTGGCTGAGCGCAGCCTGTAAATTTTCACACCACTGTACGGCCAGATTGCTCCAGACAAGATCGAATTGCGCGTCCGCCAGCGGCATAGCTTCAATATCCGCCCGCAGGTAGTGATGCGCGGCGTCCTGACGTTGTGCTTCGGCCAGCATCTGCGGCGACAGATCCAGCGCGGTGACGTGGCTGCCCTGCTCGCGCCAGTAACGGCTTATGCCGCCCGGTCCACATCCGGCATCCAGCACGCGTGGGAAAGGACGTTCAGCCAGCCCGGCCAGCAGCGCGGCGGCGCTCTGACGCTGAAGATCGTCATGCTGCAAATAGACCGACGCAGCGCGACCAAAGGCGGCGGCCACCGCCTGTTTATCGACTGGCGGCATCCAGCACCTCCAGTAAGCGGGTGATATCGTCGGTTTCATGCGCCGCCGTCAGCGTTAAGCGCAAGCGTGCCGTCCCTTCAGGCACCGTAGGCGGACGGATGGCCGTGGCCCAGCATCCGTGCTCGCGCAGCGCCTCCGCCATCCGCAGGGCGCGGGCGTTGTCGCCGATAATCAGCGGCTGAATGGCGCTGGCTGAATCCGTCATCGCCATCGTCAGCGCTGCCGCACCGCGACGAAAAAGCGCGATATGCTGCTGAAGCTTTTCGCGTCGCTGCTGGCCCTCATCGCCACGAATAACCTCCAGCGAAGCCTGCAATGCCGCCGCCTGGGCTGGCGGCATGGAGGTGCTGTAGATGAGATGGCGGGCGAACTGCACTAAATACTCCGCCACCGGTTCACTGCACAGCACCGCCGCGCCGCTCACGCCGAAGCCTTTGCCAAAGGTGATGATAAGCAGGTCCGGCTGTACCTGTTGTGCATGGCAGCTACCGCGTCCGCCATTGCCGCTGACACCGATGCCGTGGGCGTCGTCCACCAGCAACCAGGCCCCGGCGGCGCGCGTGACGCGGTCGATTTCAGCCAGCGGCGCACTGTCGCCATCCATGCTGAAAACGCCTTCCGTGACTACCAGCTGCTGCCCGCCAATGGGTTTTGCCAGCAGGCTCTGCAACTGCGCCGGATCGTTATGGGCGAAACGGCGAAGCTGCGCCGGGCTGAGGCTGGCGGCTTCCAGCAGCGAGGCATGGCTCAGGCGGTCGGCGACGATGCGATCGTCTTTCGCAGCAAGTGCGGTAATCACCGCCTGATTAGCGGCAAAGCCGGAGATGAACAGCAACGCGCGCGGGTAGCCCAGCCACTGCGCCAGCTCCTCTTCAAGCTGTTGGTGCGCAAAGCTGTAGCCACTAACGTGGCCCGATCCGCCGCTGCCGACGCCAAAGCGTGCCGCGCCTTGTTGCCAGGCTTGTACCACCTGCGGATACTGGCTCAGGCCCAGATAGTCATTGCTGGAGAAATTGAGATACCGTTTCCCTTCAGCGGTAAGCCAGCGGCCCGCGCCCTGTTCCACCGCTTGTCGGCGTCGCAAGGTGCTGGCCGCGCGGCGTGCCGCTAGCGCTGTATCAATTCGCTGCTGCCAGCTCATACCGTTGCCGCGTTGTAGTACGTGTCGGTATCCGGCGTGCGCAGCACCTGTTCCAGTCGTTCCTGCTGCTCGTTATCGCCTTCCTGAACCAGGGTCTGCTGCGGATTCAGCCCCAGCTTGCGGAACAGTTGCAAATCCTTATCTTCTTCCGGGTTTGGCGTGGTCAGCAGTTTGCAGCCGTAGAATATCGAGTTCGCCCCGGCCATAAAGCACATCGCCTGAGTCTGCTCGTTCATCTGCTCACGCCCGGCAGAGAGACGAACGTAAGAGGTCGGCATCATAATGCGCGCAACGGCGATGGTGCGGATAAAGTCGAAGGCATCCACATCCTCGTTATCGGCCAGCGGCGTGCCTTTCACCTTGACCAGCATGTTGATCGGCACGCTTTCCGGCGGCGTCGGCAGATTCGCCAGTTGCATCAGCAGCCCGGCGCGATCTTTCACCGTTTCGCCCAGACCGACGATGCCGCCGGAGCACACTTTGATCCCGGCCTCACGCACTTTCTCCAGCGTGTCGAGACGCTCCTGATAGGTGCGCGTGGTGATGATATTGCCGTAGAATTCCGGCGAGGTATCGAGGTTGTGGTTGTAATAATCCAGCCCCGCCGAGGCCAGACGTTGCGCCTGCGTTTCATCCAAAGTGCCGAGGGTCATACAGGCTTCCAGGCCCATTGCTTTAACGCCCTGTACCATCTGCTCCAGGTAGGGCATATCGCGCTCGTGCGGGTTTTTCCACGCCGCGCCCATGCAGAAGCGGGTGGAGCCAGCCAGTTTTGCTTTGCGTGCCGAGTCCAGTACCTGCTCCACTTCCATCAGACGTTCGGCTTCCAGACCTGTTTTATAGCGGGAGCTTTGCGGACAGTATTTGCAGTCTTCCGGGCAGGCCCCGGTTTTGATTGACAGCAGCGTGCTCACCTGCACCTGCTGCGGGTCGAAGTGCTGACGGTGAATTTGCTGCGCTTCAAACAGCAGATCCAGCAGCGGTTTATTAAAAAGTTTGGTGACGTGCGACATTGTCCAGCGTGGGTGGTGAGCCATCGGGCCTCTCCAAAGGGTTTAGTTAATTTCTGCTTCGGTGTAGACTCGTAAACCTAAAACTTTTCAAAATGGTTTACAAGTCGATTATGACACCGGACGATCTTGCCTTCGATAAACGCCATATCTGGCACCCCTATACTTCGATGACCTCCCCCCTGCCGGTTTACCCGGTGGTGAGCGCACAGGGCTGTGAGCTTCAGCTCGCCAGCGGTGAGCAACTGGTGGATGGCATGTCATCCTGGTGGGCGGCAATCCACGGCTATAATCACCCGCGTCTGAACGCGGCGATGAAGTCGCAGATCGACCAGGTATCGCATGTGATGTTCGGCGGCATCACCCATCCTTCCGCGGTGGCGCTGTGCCGCAAGCTGGTGGCAATGACGCCTGAGCCGCTGGAGTGCGTGTTTCTGGCGGATTCCGGCTCGGTGGCGGTGGAAGTGGCGATGAAAATGGCGCTGCAATACTGGCAGGCCAAAGGCGAGCCACGTCAGCGATTTCTTACCTTCCGTAACGGCTATCACGGCGATACCTTTGGGGCGATGTCGGTATGCGATCCGGATAACTCGATGCACAGCCTGTGGCACGGGTATCTGCCGCAGCATCTGTTCGCCCCGGCCCCGCAAAGCCGTTTCGATGGCGAGTGGGATGAGCACGATATGGTGGCCTTTGCCCGCCTGATGGCCGCCCATCGCCATGACATCGCGGCGGTGATCCTCGAACCTATTGTGCAGGGCGCGGGGGGAATGCGGATGTATCATCCCGAGTGGCTGCGACGTATCCGCAAGATGTGTGACCGGGAGGGCATTCTGCTGATCGCCGATGAAATTGCTACCGGTTTTGGTCGTACCGGTAAACTGTTTGCCTGCGAACATGCAGGCATCACCGCCGATATTCTTTGCCTCGGAAAAGCATTAACCGGCGGCACCATGACGCTCTCCGCCACCCTGACCACCCGTGCGGTCGCCGAAACCATCAGCAACGGCGACGCGGGCTGCTTTATGCACGGTCCGACCTTTATGGGCAATCCGCTGGCCTGCGCGGTGGCTACGGAAAGTCTGGCGCTGCTGGAGGAAAATCACTGGCAGGCGCAGGTGGCGGTGATTGAGGCGCAGTTGAAGCGCGAACTGGCTCCCGCCCGTGAGTCCACGCTGGTCGCCGATGTGCGTGTGCTGGGGGCGATTGGCGTGGTGGAAACCACCCGTCCGGTGAATATGGCGGCGCTACAGCGCTTTTTTGTCGCGCAAAAGGTGTGGATCCGGCCTTTTGGCAAGCTTATCTACCTGATGCCGCCCTATCCGATTAAATCGGAGCAGTTGTCGCGTCTGACGCGTGCGGTCAATCTGGCGGTGCAGGATGAAACACTTTTTAGTGAATAAGGTACTGCGATGCTCGCCCGCTCGGGCTACACTCCTGTGATCGACCGTGGATTAACCTGAAGGAGATGTATATGAAGTTAATCAGTAAAGACTTCCAGGATGGTGACAAATTACATAATCGCTATGTCTTTAACGGCATGGGCTATGAAGGGGATAATATTTCTCCCCACCTCGCCTGGGATGACGTCCCGGCGGGAACCAAAAGTTTCGTCGTCACCTGCTACGATCCCGATGCGCCGACGGGTTCCGGCTGGTGGCACTGGGTAGTCGCCAATATTCCGGCGGATACCCGCGTGCTGCCACAGGGTTCCGGCTCCGATCTGGTCGCCCTCCCCGAAGGCGCGATCCAGACCCGTACCGACTTTGGCAAGACGGGCTACAATGGTGCCGCGCCGCCGAAGGGTGAATCGCATCGCTATATCTTCACCGTTCATGCGCTGAACGTTGAACGTATTGAGGTCGATGAAGGTGCCAGCGGGGCGATGGTGGGTTTTAACGTTCATTTTCATACCCTCGGCAGCGCGTCGCTGACGACGTGGTATATCTGATCTTCCGATATGAACGGTGAAAAAAGCGCCGACTGGCTTGATTTCCGCCGCGAGGCTGAAAGCGGCATTGAAAGCGTGAGCGCTCATTTCACCGGCCACGCCTACGATCCGCACGACCACGATGAGGTGCTGGTGGGTTTTACCCAGCAGGGCGTGCAGCGTTTTCGCTGCCACCGTGCGCTTCATACCAGCAGCCCCGGCCGCGCCATTCTGATTGAACCGGGTGCGGTTCATGATGGACACGCCCCGGACACCGACGGCTTTACCTACTCCATGCTTTACCTGCCGCAAGCCTGGGTTTCGACTCAGCTTGCGCAGCGTGGACTGGCCGATATCTCCCTGATCGAGGCGGCCTTTCGCCACACGCTTACTGACGATGTCGCGCTTTTCTGCGCCATCCAGCAGACCTTTTACGCCTTTCATCATCAGGAGGGCAAACTGGCGCGCGATCAGAGTATGGATCGGCTTCTTGGTTTACTCACCCGCCATATCAAGGTGGCTTCCCCTTCGCAAAAGAGCGATACGCTACTGCACATGCAGCGGATCCGGGAGATTTTGCATGAGCGAATGGCGGAAGATATTGGCCTTGATGAATTATCCCGCCTCGCGGGTATCGATCGTTTTCGTCTGAGTCGACAATTTTCCAAAGCCTTTGGTCAAACGCCACACGCGTATCTTGTCAGGCTGCGTCTGCGCAGCGCCAGAGCGTTACTGGCGCATGGACAAGAGCCTGCACAGGTCGCAGCTCAGGTAGGTTTTGCCGATCAAAGCCATCTGGGAAGATGGTTTCAACGCGCGTACCGGATGTCTCCCGCCGCTTTTCAGCAACAGTGCACAAACGTTCTATCCCGCTGACACGCTTTCTTTGATGATGGGCTTTTCAGTGCTGATGGAGAAGAAATACGCATGTTTGACACAAAAATTGCCCTGGTGGTACGCGACGACCTTGAGAGCTGGCAGCGGCTGAACGTTGTTGCTTTTCTGGCGACCGGTATTGTTTCTGCCGCGCCTGAGGTCCTTGGCGAGAACTACATCGATGCCGTAGGCCGTCAGTATTCACGCATTTCGGGCCAGCCGATGCTGATTTTTGCAGGGGGGCTTGACGATCTCCAGCGTACGCATCGCAAAGGTCTTGAGCGCGAATTGACGATAGTGCCTTACGTGCAGGCGATGTTCGCCACGGGCAACGATGCGGATAACCGCGCGGTGTTCCTGCAGGAAGATGCTGATGCGATGAATCTGGTCGGCCTCGCGCTGCGCGGCCCGAAAAAGGCCGTCGATAAAGTGATTAAGGGCCTGTCACTGCACCCCTGATTTTGCACCTTCTTTCGGCGGGGATCCCCCGCCTTTGTAAATCAACACGTTTCGTTGTGTCTTTTGCGTAATTTGGCTTCCCGTTTCGCTCAACTTAGTATAAAACAGCAGGCTTTAAAGACCCTTTAACGATTAAAAGTCTGGAGCATCCTCTTGAACACATTTTCGGTTTCTCGCCTGACTCTGGCACTGCTTGTGGGCGCGACGCTGACCGCCTGTAGCTCAACCCCCGCCGATCAACAGCCGTCCTCCCAGGCTGCGCCCGGCACTACAGCTCGTCCCATCCTGACGGCCGGAGAAGCCAAAAACTTCACCGCGGATCACTACTTCCTGTCACTGAACCCGAACGCCGCGCCGTGGAAACCATCGGCGATCAGCCTTCCCGCCCAGCCCGATTTTGTGGTGGGTCCAGCCGGAACGGCAGGCGTAACGCATACCACGATTCAGGCAGCCGTGGACGCGGCAATCACGCGTCATACCAGCCAGCGTCAATACATCGCCATCATGCCAGGCGAATATGAAGGCACCGTCTATGTACCCATCGCGTCCGGCAGCCTGACCCTGTACGGCACAGGCGATAAAGCCATCGACGTGAAAATCAGCGCCGCGATTGATTCCGAAATCGATCCGACAAGCTGGCGTCGACTGGTCAATCCGGCAGGTAAATATATGCCGGGTAAACCGGCGTGGTATATGTTTGACAAATGCCAGAGCAAACGTGCAGCCACCGTTGGCGTAATGTGTTCCGCGGTCGTATGGTCGCAGAATAATGGTCTGCAATTACAGAACCTGACTATCGAAAACAATCTTGGCGACAGCGTTGACGCTGGCACCCATCAGGCCGTTGCCCTGCGCAGCGATGGCGATCAGGTACAAATTAACAACGTCAACATTCTGGGCCGTCAGAACACCTTTTTTGTGACCAACAGCGGCGTGCAGAACGTACTGCAAAACGATCGCCAGACCCGCACGCTGGTCACGAATAGCTATGTTGAAGGCGATGTCGATCTGGTGTCCGGTCGCGGCGCGGTCGTGTTTGATAACACCGACTTCCGCATCGTTAACTCCCGCACCCAGCAGGAAGGCTACGTATTCGCCCCGGCAACGCTGTCCAATGTCTATTATGGTTTCCTGGCGACCAACAGCCGCTTCACCGCCGCCGGTGATGGCGTGGCGCAGCTCGGCCGCTCGCTGGATGTCGACGGTAACGTCAACGGCCAGGTGGTGATCCGTGACAGCGTCATTAACCAGGGCTTTAATATGGAAAAACCGTGGGCCGATGCCGCGATGTCGAAACGTCCGTTCAGCGGGAATACCGGTGCACAGGATGAGAAAGGCGAAATCCAGCGTGACCTCAACGATACCCAATTCAACCGCATGTGGGAATTTAATAACCGTGGCGTGGGTAGCCAGGTTGTTGCGCAGGCGAAGTAGTAAAATCTGAACAGCAAAAAGGGGGAATAAATCCCCCTTTGACTGCTGACAAACGTTATACCGTGGAATTATGCCTGGCGGCGCTTCGCTTGCACAGGCCTACGGGTTACGCATAACTTATTGATGTTGATGGTTTTGTAGGCCGGGTAAGGCGAAGCCGCCACCCGGCAAAAGTGCACACAATAGCAAAACCAGATTTGTCATTAACTTCAAACCTCGCTATCGCGAGGTTTTTTTTGACTATCAGTAAGCGTTAATCACCACCCACATCGGTCCCTGCCCTACCGCGTAGCGGCCTTTCTCTTCCAGCAGTCCCTGTTTGCCCTGAATTTCATACAGGGCGATATGATGAGACTTCTGCCCGGCGGCAACGAGATACTGATTACTATGATCGACGTTAAAGCCACGCGGCTGCGTTTCAGTCGGCTGATGACCTTCAACCGCCAGCACGCTGCCATCTTCGGAGACGCTGAAAATGGTGATGGTGCTTGAGGTACGGTCACAGGTGTACAGATGGCGACCATCCGGCGTGATATGGATATCCGCCGCCCAGCGGGTATCGGCAAAATCGGCAGGCATCATATCCAGCGTCTGAATACACTCAACCTGATCGTGGGCATTGCTAAGCTCCCAGACGTCGACAGAACTGTTCAGCTCGTTCACGCAATAGGCATACTGGTGGTTCGGATGAAATGCCATATGACGCGGCCCCGCGCCTTCCACCGTTTTAACATCTTCCGGCGTTTGGGCGACCAGTTTACCATCGTCGCTAAGGGTAAACAGGCAGATACGATCCTGTTTCAGCGCTGGCACCCACAGCGTGTGGTTGTCCGGAGAGATATTCGCTGAATGGCAACCTTCCAGCCCTTCCACTACGTCGACCGTTTCGACCGGCAAACCGTCCTGCAAACGTACTACGCCGACGCTGCCCGCATTGTAGGAGGCACTGAAAATAAAGCGTCCGCTATGATCGGTCGAGATATGGGTCGGGCTGCCCGGCAACGGCGCTTCTGCCGCGAAAGTGAGGGCACCGTTGTCCGGCGCAATACGATACGCCAGCACGCGGAACTCGGGACGCACGCCAACGTACAGGTAGCGTTTATCCGGGCTGACCACCATCGGCTGCACCTGACCCGGTACGTCGACGACCTGAACCAGGGTCAGCGAACCTTCTGGATTAAGGCTCCAGACATGGATCTGCTGGCTTTCCGGGCTGGCGGTATAAACGGTTTGTTTCATGAATACTCCTTTCCTTACAACAGAGTGGAAGTAAATAACCAGGATAGTCTTTTTTGACCGTAAATGCTGAATTTATTTGTCCTGCCCGCACTGCGGTGTACCATCGCACAACGCTATTATATTAACTCTGTGACAGGAAAAACGAATGACCACGCGCGTTATCGCCCTGGATTTAGACGGCACCCTGCTGACCCCGCAAAAAACCTTTCTCCCCTCATCCGTTGAAGCCCTTATGCGAGCCAAAGCGGCAGGCTATCAACTGATTATTGTCACCGGGCGACACCACGTTGCTATTCATCCTTTTTATCAGGCGCTGGCGTTAGATACACCTGCTATCTGCTGTAATGGCACCTATTTGTATGATTATCATGCAAAAAAAGTCCTGACCGCCGATCCGATGCCAGTACCTAAAGCGCTGCAACTAATTGAAATGCTGAATGACTACAATATCCACGGACTGATGTATGTGGATGACGCCATGCTGTATGAACGCCCAACCGGGCACGTGATCCGGATGAGCAAATGGGCGCAAACCCTGCCGGAAGCGCAACGTCCCGTCTTCACGCAGGTTGATTCACTGAGCCAGGCGGCGCAGGACGTCAACGCGGTGTGGAAATTTGCCCTGACTGACGAGAACATCAGCAAGCTGCAGGACTTCGCCCTTAACGTGGGTGAGACGCTGGCGCTGGAGTGCGAATGGTCGTGGCAGGATCAGGTCGATGTGGCGCGCCATGGCAACAGCAAAGGCAAGCGTCTGACGCAGTGGGTTGAGTCGCAGGGCTGGTCCATGCAGGACGTGGTAGCCTTTGGTGATAACCAGAACGACATTAGTATGCTGGAAGCTGCAGGCACCGGCGTGGCGATGGGTAATGCAGTTGAGGAAGTGAAAGCGCGAGCCAATGTGGTTATCGGCGAAAACACCGACGACAGCATCGCGCAGTTTATCTACTCGCACCTGTTGTGATCAGGCGGTTATCGACACGCTTTTGATTTGCGCATACAGCCACAGGCCAGGTTTGATCCCCAGTTCATCCCTGGCCCACGGGCTGATCCGCGCCCATAGCGTGCGGCTGCCAATTTCCAGTTGCACTTCAACCTGACCGTTATCGTCCAGGCACTGCGCCACTTTCGCGCGCAGAATATTACGAATGCTGGTCTGCTGCGGTGGCTGGAGCACCAGCGACACGTCCGACGCCTGAATGCGTATCCGCAGCGCTGACTGGACCGGGCGATCAATTTTATTCACCCACAGATGCTGATCGCCAAGGGCCAGGGCGGTCATGGCATAGTGTGGATGATGCTCCAGCACGCTGACCTTCAGGATGCTGCTCTGCTGATCCTGCGGCAGCCAGGGGTGCATCACGCTGCTGCCCCAGACCTCTTCCAGTGGGCCAAATGCTTTAACCAGCCCCCCTTCCAGCACCAGCACGTTATCCGCCAGGTGCAGGATTTCATCCAGTGAATGACTGACGTACAGCATCGGAATGTTGATCTCCCGGGCCAGCCGTTGCAGATAAGGCAGCAATTCGCGTTTGCGGGGAATATCCAGTGAGGCCAGCGGCTCATCAAGCAACAGCAGTTCAGGGGCGGTCAATAACGCACGGCCAATCGCTACCCGTTGCTTTTCACCGCCGGACAAACTGCCCGGCAGGCGGTCGAGCAGCGCCTCGATACCCAACAGCGCCACCAGCTTATCGAACTGCCCGGCCATGCTTTTTGCCATCCCGTAGCGTAAATTTCCGCGCACCTTATAGTGCGGGAACAGGCGGGCATCCTGAAAAACGTAGCCTACGCGGCGCTTATCCGGCGACAGAAAGAGGCGTTTATCCGCGTCGCTGAGCACCCGATTGTTTAACACGATACGCCCCTTCTCCGGACGCGTCAGACCGCTAATGGCGTTGATAAGCGACGTTTTACCCGCGCCAGAGACGCCGAAAATCGCCGTGATCCCGCTGGCAGGCAGCGTTTCGTTGATAGAGAGACAGTGGTTGCCGAGCGTCTGGGTAAAGTGAAGTTCCAGCATGGTTATTTCCCCGTCCGCGCGCGGCTGATGCGCGCCAGCCATTCAGAAATGAGCAGAGAAATCATCGCCAGCACGATGGAAATCACACACAGGCGGGCGGCGGCGCTTTCGCCACCGGGCATCTGGATCAGGGTATACATCGCCGAAGGAATGGTTCGCGTCTCGCCAGGGATGTTAGACACGAAAGTAATGGTCGCGCCAAATTCACCCAGCGAACGGGCAAACGCCAGCACCGTTCCGGCAATAATTCCCGGCAGCATTAGCGGCAGCGTAATGGTAAAGAAGACGCGAAAGCGGCCAGCGCCAAGCGTGCAGGCTGCCTGCTCCAGTTTGACGTCCACCCCTTCCAGCGCCAGCCGGATAGCACGCACCATCAGCGGGAACGACATCACCGCCGCTGCCAGCACCGCGCCGCGCCAGCTGAACGCCAGCGTGATGCCAAACCAGTCATAGAGCCACGCGCCGATCACTCCACGGCGGCCCATAGACACCAGCAGCAAATACCCCACCACCACCGGCGGCAGCACCAGCGGTAGATGGAGCAGGCTATCCAGCAACGCTTTGCCCGGAAAATGGCGTCTCACCAGCAACCAGGCGAAGAAGATCCCAAAAGGCAAACTGAAGATAACTGCCAGAGAAGAGACTTTGAGGCTCAGCAGCACGGCCTGCCATTCGGGATCGGTCAGTATCATTAGCGAGTGGTGAATCCGTAACGTTTAAAAATCGCAGACGCCTGCGGTCCTTTCAGATAGTCGTAAAACGCGCTGACGGTAGCGTTTTTATGCCCGTCGATAATTGCCAGCGGGTATTCCACTTTCTTGTGTGAATCTTCCGGGAAGGTACCGACCACTTTCACGCCCTTGCTGGCGACAGCATCGGAACCGTACACGATGCCCAGCGGGGCTTCATTGCGTTCCACCATTGCCAGTGCGCCGCGAACATCTTCCGCCGGAGCCAGTTTCGGGGAAAGCGTCTCCCATGCGCCTAATTTTTGCAGCGCTTCTTTGGCATAAATGCCCGCCGGAACGTGGTCCGGATCGCCAACGGCCAGACGGCCACCGTCTAACAGGCGTGTCCAGTTGGTTTTGGTGTCAATCGTTACCTTGTCCAGTTTGCTGGCTTTTGGCGCAACGGCAACCAGGCTGTTACCTAATAGCGTTTCGCGGCTGGACGTGTCGATAGCTTTTTTATCTACCGCATAGTCCATCCATTTCTGATCGGCAGAAATAAACAGATCCGCAGGGGCACCGGCTTCAATCTGCCGCGCCAGCGTGGACGAAGAGGCAAAAGAGGAAACGACGTCGACGTTTTTCTCTTTTTTGTATTCTTTAGCAATGTCCTGCATCGCATTCGTCAATGACGCGGCGGCGAAAACGGTGATTTTACCTTCATCTGCCAGCGCATGTCCGGCGACGGTCAGTGTTAACGTTGCCCCTGCAAAAAAGCGTACCCATGTACGTGCCATCTTTAACTCCTGTGAGTGTCGTTATATATGCGATAATATAGCGACAAGCTCAGATTTTTCCCAGCGTTAATTGCTACCGCGCAATGGGTAGTCTATCGGCATTTAGGGGGAAAACTTAAGAGCGAAACGCCCGTTAAAACGGGCGTTTGGGGAATCAGCGGCGTTGCTCGGAGCGGTCTTTGTGACCCACACCTGAGAAAATGTTAAACACTTCACCGAGGCCGTAGATTAAGCCCAGGATGACAGCCATCACCACCGGGACCATGATTACGGCAAAAACCAGACTTTTCAACAACTCTAACATGGTGAACTCCAGACATTGTGAATAAGGCTATTCTAACCGGATTTCGGTGAAAAGCACTGCCGATTTGTGCGGTGTGGTTGGCGTCCGCACCCATTTACGTCACAATACGCTTTTTGCCAGGACACGGTTATGCAGGCTGAAATTCTTCTCACACTGAAACTCCAGCAGCGCCTTTTTGCCGATCCGCGCCGCATTACGCTGCTCAAGCACATTGCACAAACCGGCTCTATCAGCCAGGGCGCAAAAGACGCGGGCATCAGCTATAAAAGCGCCTGGGATGCGATCAATGAAATGAATCAGCTCAGCGAGCAGCCGCTGGTGGACAGAGCCACCGGCGGTAAAGGTGGCGGCGGTGCGCTGCTCACCCGCTACGGCCAGCGGCTGATTGAACTTTATGATCTGCTGGCGCAGATCCAGCAAAAAGCCTTTGATGTGCTGAGTCTGGATGACGGCCTGCCGCTGAACAGCCTGTTGGCAGCGATCTCCCGCTTCTCGCTGCAAACCAGCGCCCGTAATCAGTGGTTTGGCACGGTCACCGGACGCGACCACGATCGGGTTCAGCAGCATGTGGACATCTTACTGGCGGATGGTGAAACCCGGATGAAAGTGGCGATCACTGCGCAAAGCGGCGAGCGTCTTGGGCTGGATGAAGGAAAGGAAGTGCTGGTGCTCCTGAAAGCGCCCTGGGTCAATATAACGCAGGATCGCGCCGAGGCGGCGGAAGCTGATAACCAGCTCGCCGGTGTTATTAGCCATATTGAGCGTGGTGCGGAACAGTGCGAAGTGCTGATGACGCTGCCGGACGGTCAGATTCTTTGCGCTACTCTTCCTGTTGATCGCGCGGTCGGGCTTGAAGCCGGTAGCGAGGTGATCGCGTATTTCAATGCCGATCGGGTGATTATCGCCACGCTGTGCTGAATTATTGACAATCCGTCCAGGAAATCGTATCCCTGTTTAAAACACTGCAAAAAACGGGATACAGAATGTCATTGTTGCATATTTCGCAAGGCACGTTTCATCTGAGCGATACACGCGTTCTTACTATTCCTGACCTGACGCTAGGTACTGGCGAAAGTTGGGCCTTTGTCGGCACGAATGGCAGCGGTAAATCGGCCCTCGCCCGGGCACTCGCTGGCGAACTGCCGCTGGGTAAAGGCACGCGGGAGAGTCGTTTTTCGCGCACAATCCGCCTTTCTTTTGAACAACTGCAAAAGCTGGTCAGCGATGAATGGCAGCGCAACAATACCGATCTGCTGAGTCCGGGCGAAGACGATACCGGGCGCACGACGGCGGAAATTATCCAGGATGAGGTAAAAAATCCCGAACGCTGTGCACAGCTTGCCGCCCGGTTTGGTATCACATCACTGCTTACCCGCCGTTTCAAATACCTTTCTACCGGGGAAACGCGTAAAACTCTGCTCTGCCAGGCGCTGATGTCCGAGCCGGATTTGCTGATCCTTGACGAGCCATTTGACGGGCTGGACGTGGCATCGCGTGAACAACTGGCTGCGCTGCTGGCGACGCTCAATGACCAGGGCTATACGATCGTGCTGGTACTCAATCGCTTTGATGAGATCCCCGCTTTCGTGCGTCACGCTGGCGTCCTGGCTGACTGCACGCTAATCGACACCGGTGAAAAAGACACCTTATTGCAGCAGGCGCTGATTGGTCAGCTGGCGCACAGTGAACGTCTGGAAGGCATTACGCTGCCCGAACCTGACGAGCCGTCGGTGCGCCTGACGCTTGCCACCAACGCCCCGCGAATTATTCTCAATGATGGCGTCGTTTCTTACGACGATCGCCCCATTCTCAATCATCTTAGCTGGACGGTAAACCCGGGTGAGCACTGGCAAATCATCGGCCCTAACGGCGCAGGGAAATCGACGCTACTGAGTCTGATTACGGGCGATCATCCCCAGGGGTACAGCAACGATCTGACGCTATTCGGTCGTCGTCGCGGCAGCGGAGAAACCATCTGGGACATCAAAAAACATATCGGCTACGTCAGCAGCAGCCTGCATCTGGATTACCGCGTCAGTACCACCGTGCGTAACGTGATCCTCTCCGGCTATTTTGACTCGATAGGGATTTATCAGGCGGTGTCCGACCGGCAGCATAAACTGGCGCAGCAGTGGCTGGATATCCTTGGCATGGATAACTGCACCGCCGATGCCCCTTTCCACAGTCTTTCCTGGGGACAACAGCGGCTGGCGCTGATTGCCCGCGCACTGGTAAAACACCCGACGCTCTTGATCCTCGACGAGCCGCTGCAGGGACTTGATCCGCTTAACCGCCAGCTCGTCCGCCGCTTTGTCGATATTCTGATTGGCGAAGGCGAAACACAACTTCTGTTCGTTTCGCACCATGCGGAAGACGCGCCAGAATGCATCACTCACCGGTTAGCATTTGTGCCGGAGGGCGAAAGCTATCATTACTCGCTGGAAGCGCTTTAACGGAATACGCTGGCGAGAGCATCCGCCAGCGCTGACGGATTTTCCCATGACATTGAGTGCCCTGCCTTTTCAATCGTCAGGACAGGAATACCCAATGCCCGCACCCTTTCCACATCGGTATCAGTCTCCGTCAGTTCACCCACGATAAGGGTATGCGGGCAGCGCAATGACTGAAATAGCGTCAGCCACGAAGGTGTTATGCCATCGACTAAACTCTTTGCTCCGCGCCATACCGCCCACGGGGCATTACTTTGCAGCGATCCTGCCCAGGCCGTTGTTTCAGCGGCTAACAGCGCAGCGTAGCCATCGCGTACAAATGCCTCTTCCGGCTGCGCGACAATCTGGCGACTAAACATCCCGCCGCCAGCCGAGAAGTTCGGTTCAGAGACTGCCAGCGCCAGAATGCGATCGGTAATAAGGGTGGCGATTTCAATCGCAATACTGCCGCCCATACTGTGACCATATAAATAAAAACGCGGCAAATTAAGACTATCCAGCAGTTCTGTTACCGCCCGCGCCTGATCGCTGGTACGGTAGCTAAATGTCATCGGCCGTTCACTATAACCGCTTCCCGGCAAATCGATGAGGATAGCCGCACGTCCGCCAAACCGTTCATCTGACACGATGCGCGGATATTCATAAGAGGAAGCACAGCCGAGTCCATGGATAAATACGACCGGATTGCCTTTTCCCGGCAACGCCTGCCAGCGCACGTTGCCGCCCGCGACCGTCGAGTAAAACGTATTCATTTCTTGCTCCTTTTGTTTCAGGACATTTTAACACCGCCCGTTTACGGTTTTCATTAATGACGGCAAGGGTAAGCGGTGAGCGAAAACAACGATATTACGCAAAGCGATTTTAGGATTTATCATACCTTTATGTAACTTTTTGATTTTAAGGTTATTTTGTCACTTTACGCTGACGTTGAATTTTAGTGTAAGCGATTCCACAAACTTATTCCATGTCACACTTTTCGCATCTTTGTTATGCTATCTTAATCACATATCATAAGCATGATGGAGCGAAAAATGAGAGTTCTGGTTACTGGTGGTAGCGGTTACATTGGGAGTCATACCTGTGTGCAACTGCTGCAAAACGGCCACGATGTCATCATTCTGGACAACCTGTGTAACAGCAAACGCAGCGTAATGCCGGTTATCGAACGTCTTAGCGGCAAACATCCGACCTTTGTCGAAGGCGATATCCGTAACGAAGCGCTGATGACGGAAATTCTGCACGATCACAGTATCGACGCGGTGATCCACTTTGCCGGCCTGAAAGCGGTCGGTGAATCCGTGGCTAAGCCGCTGGAGTACTATGATAACAACGTTAACGGTACGCTGCGTCTGATTTCGGCCATGCGCTCAGCCAACGTTAAAAACTTCATTTTTAGCTCCTCTGCAACCGTCTATGGCGACCAGCCAAAAATCCCTTACGTTGAAAGTTTCCCGACCGGCACGCCGCAAAGCCCTTACGGCAAAAGCAAGCTGATGGTCGAGCAGATCCTGACCGACCTGCAAAAAGCCCAGCCGGACTGGAGCATCGCCCTGCTGCGTTACTTTAACCCGGTCGGCGCGCATCCGTCGGGCGATATGGGCGAAGATCCACAGGGTATCCCGAATAACCTGATGCCGTATATCGCGCAGGTTGCCGTGGGTCGCCGCGAATCGCTGGCTATCTTCGGTAACGATTACCCGACCGAAGATGGCACCGGGGTACGCGATTATATTCACGTCATGGACCTGGCCGACGGCCACGTCGCGGCAATGCAGAAACTGGCGGATAAACCCGGCGTACATATCTACAACCTGGGCGCAGGCGTGGGTAGCAGCGTGCTGGATGTGGTCAACGCCTTCAGCAAAGCCTGTGGTAAACCGGTCAATTACCATTTCGCCCCGCGTCGTGATGGCGACCTTCCGGCCTACTGGGCTGATGCCAGCAAGGCAGATAAAGAGCTGGACTGGCGCGTTTCCCGCACCCTTGATCAAATGGCGCAGGACACCTGGCACTGGCAGTCTCGCCATCCGCAAGGCTATTCAGACTAAGGAACAGTGATGACACAATTTAACCCGGTCGATCATCCGCATCGCCGCTATAACCCGTTAACCGGGCAATGGATCCTGGTTTCACCGCATCGTGCGAAACGCCCCTGGCAGGGGGCGCAGGAAACACCTTCGCAGCAAACGCTGCCTGAGCACGATCCAGATTGTTTTCTCTGCCCCGGCAATACCCGTGTTACCGGCGACAAGAATCCGGACTACAAAGGCACCTACGTTTTTACTAACGATTTCGCCGCGTTGATGACCGACACGCCCGACGCACCGGAGAGCGACGATCCGCTGATGCGTTGTCAGAGCGCGCGCGGCACCAGTCGGGTGATCTGCTTCTCACCTGACCACAGCAAAACGCTGCCGGAATTAACCGTCGACGCGCTGGCGGAAATCGTTAAAACCTGGCAGCAGCAAACGGCGGAACTGGGGAAAGACTATCCCTGGGTACAGGTGTTTGAAAACAAAGGCGCGGCAATGGGCTGCTCCAACCCGCACCCGCACGGTCAGGTATGGGCCAACAGTTTTTTGCCCAACGAAATTGAACGCGAAGACCGCCTGCAAAAAAGTTACTTTGCCGAGCAAAATTCGCCAATGCTGGTGGATTATGTCCAGCGTGAACTGGCGGACGGCAGCCGCACCGTGGTGGAAACAGAGCACTGGCTGGCGGTGGTGCCCTACTGGGCCGCATGGCCGTTCGAAACGCTACTGCTGCCTAAGGCACATGTATTGCGGATCACTGATTTAACCGACGAGCAGCGTCAGGATCTGGCGCTGGCGCTGAAGAAACTCACCAGCCGCTACGACAATCTGTTCCAGTGCTCTTTCCCCTACTCGATGGGCTGGCACGGCGCGCCGTTTAACGGCGAAGAAAATCAACACTGGCAGTTACACGCCCACTTTTATCCGCCGCTGCTGCGCTCTGCCACCGTGCGTAAGTTTATGGTTGGCTACGAAATGCTGGCGGAAACCCAGCGCGATCTTACCGCAGAACAAGCCGCCGAACGCCTGCGTGCGGTCAGCGACGTCCATTTTCGCGAATCCGGAGAATAACAATGAGTCTGAAAGAAAAAACACAGTCCCTGTTTGCTGAAAAATTCGGCTACCCTGCTACCCACGTCATTCAGGCACCGGGCCGCGTAAACCTGATTGGCGAGCACACCGACTATAATGATGGCTTTGTGCTGCCTTGCGCGATTGATTATCAGACGGTGATCAGCTGTGCGGCACGCTCCGATCGTACCGTGCGGGTGATGGCGGCAGATTACGACAATCAGATTGACGAATTTTCGCTGGATGAGCCGATTGTGGCGCATGAAAATCAGCAGTGGTCTAACTATGTCCGCGGCGTGGTAAAACACCTTCAGCAGCGCAACGCCAGTTTTGGTGGCGCAGATTTGGTCATCAGCGGCAACGTTCCGCAGGGCGCGGGCCTCAGTTCCTCTGCCTCGCTGGAAGTGGCGGTCGGCACCGTCTTCCAGCAACTTTATCACCTGCCGCTGGACGGCGCGCAAATCGCCCTTAACGGTCAGGAAGCAGAAAACCAGTTTGTCGGCTGCAACTGCGGCATTATGGATCAGCTGATTTCCGCGCTGGGTAAGAAAGATCATGCCCTGCTGCTCGACTGTCGTTCGCTTGGCACCAAAGCGGTTTCCATGCCAAAAGGCGTGGCGGTGGTTATTATTAACAGTAACTTCAAACGTACGCTGGTGGGCAGTGAATACAACACCCGCCGCGAACAGTGCGAAACCGGGGCGCGGTTCTTCCAGCAGCCTGCGCTGCGTGATGTCAAACTGGACGAGTTTAACGCAGTAGCGAATGAGCTGGACCCTGTCGTTGCTAAACGCGTGCGTCATGTACTGACGGAAAACATTCGCACCGTCGAGGCCGCTGAGGCGCTGGAAAAAGGCGACCTGCAACGGATGGGCAAGCTGATGGCCGAGTCTCACGCATCCATGCGCGATGACTTTGAAATCACCGTACCGCAGATCGACACGCTGGTGGAGATTGTGAAAGACGTGATTGGCGACAAAGGCGGCGTGCGTATGACCGGCGGCGGTTTCGGTGGTTGCATCGTCGCGCTGATCCCGGAAGATTTAGTCTCTGAGGTTAAAAAAGCGGTCGCCGAACAGTACGAAGCTAAAACCGGTATCAAAGAAACCTTCTACGTTTGTAAACCATCACAAGGAGCAGGTCTGTGCTAAGAAATACGCCCGCGAGCGCCCCGGATGGGCTGCCGTTTCGTTTGCTTACCCTGCGCAATAACGCAGGGCTGGTAGTGACCCTGATGGACTGGGGCGCAACGCTACTTTCTGTACGCGTGCCGCTCTCCGATGGCAGCGTGCGTGAAGCGATCCTCGGCTGCGCCGGTCCTGAACAGTATCCGCAGCATGAGGCTTTCTTCGGTGCCTCCGTCGGCCGCTACGCTAACCGCATCGCCGACAGCCGTTTTGAACTGGATGGTGAGGTGGTCAACGTCGTACCAAGCCAGGGTGTCAACCAGTTGCACGGCGGGCCGGAAGGCTTTGACAAGCGCCGCTGGAGCTATCAGAGCCTGAGCGATCACGAGGTGATTTTCTCCCTGGAATCTGCTGACGGCGATCAGGGTTTTCCCGGCAACCTGAAAGCCACCGCGCGCTATACCTTAACCGACGATAACCGTATCGCCATTGAGTATCGCGCCACGGTAGACAAGCCCTGCCCGATTAACATGACCAACCACGTCTACTTTAACCTCAACGGTGAACGCTCCGACGTGCGCCACCACAAGCTGCAAATTCTTGCCGACCAGTATCTGCCGGTGGATGAAGGCGGTATTCCGCGCCAGGGCCTGAAAGAAGTGGCGAATACCAGCTTTGACTTCCGCTCGCCGAAGCGCATTGCCGACGACTTCTTAAGCGATGACGATCAGAAGAAGGTCAACGGCTACGATCACGCCTTTTTGCTTCAGGCAAAAGGCAACGTAAACAGTGAAGCTGCGCATGTATGGTCGGACGATGAAAGATTGCAGATGGCGGTGTTTACCTCCGCACCGGCGCTGCAATTCTACTCTGGCAACTTCCTCGAAGGCACGTCATCACGGGAGCCTGGCACCTATGACGCCTGGCAGGGTCTGGCGCTGGAAAGCGAGTTTTTACCTGACTCGCCTAACCATCCGGAATGGCCGCAGCCGGACTGCATTTTGCGACCGGGTGAAGAGTACGTCAGTCTGACGGAATATCAGTTTATTCCTGCCTGAATCTGTGCCCTCTGAAAAGAGGGCTTTTTTTTACCCGCTTTGCTGAAATTAACGCCATTCAAAGACAAAATCATAACCGCAAATTCACAAGCACCTTACACTCATCCGCTATTTTCGCTATGGTTAGGGTTAAGCATTGCTGCTGACAGCGTCATAGCAATATAATGAGAATTATTATCGTTCAATAAAGCTTGAGGAGTAAGTGTATGGCTGTAACTAAGCTGGTACTGGTTCGTCACGGTGAAAGTCAGTGGAACAACGAAAACCGCTTTACCGGTTGGTACGACGTTGATCTGTCCGAGAAAGGCGTATCTGAAGCCAAAGCGGCGGGCAAGCTGCTGAAGGAAGAAGGCTATAGCTTCGATTTTGCTTACACCTCCGTGCTGAAACGCGCGATCCACACCCTGTGGAACATTCTGGATGGCCTGGATCAGGCGTGGCTGCCGGTGGAGAAATCCTGGAAGCTGAATGAACGTCACTACGGTGCGCTTCAGGGTCTGAACAAAGCCGAAACCGCAGAAAAATACGGTGACGAGCAGGTTAAACAGTGGCGTCGTGGTTTTGCCGTGACCCCGCCTGCACTGACCAAAGAAGACGAACGTTTCCCGGGCCACGATCCGCGTTACGCTTCCCTGACCGAGCAGGAGCTGCCGCTGACGGAAAGCCTGGCGCTGACTATCGATCGCGTGATCCCTTACTGGAATGAAAGCATTCTGCCGCGCCTGAAAAGCGGCGAGCGCGTGATCATCGCCGCTCACGGTAACTCCCTGCGTGCGCTGGTCAAATACCTCGACAATATGGGCGAAGACGAAATTCTTGAACTGAACATCCCGACCGGCGTACCGCTGGTGTATGAATTCGACGAGAACTTCAAGCCGATCAAACATTATTACCTGGGTAATGCTGATGAGATCGCAGCCAAAGCGGCAGCGGTAGCGAATCAGGGCAAAGCGAAGTAATTCGCCTACCGGATAGCTATGGCTATCCGGTTTTTATACCTCAATCACACCATCGAGCACCACCTGCGCCCCTCCCTGCGAGCAACGTTCTACGCGCGCCCGCACATTATACACGTCGGCCAGTCGCTCTGCGGTAATAACCGCTTCCGGCGTGCCGCTCGCCGCCAGCCTGCCCTCTTTCAGCATCACGACGTGTTCACTGTGGCGCAGTGCGATGTTGAGATCATGCACCACCACTACCGTTACCATATTGCGCGCCAGCGTTTCACGGCGCACGACATCCATCACCTGAAACTGATAATTTAAGTCCAGCGCGCTTAGCGGTTCATCCAGCAACAGCAGCTCGGGACGGCGGATCAACGATTGTGCCAGGCTCACCATCTGCCGCTGTCCGCCGGAAAGCCGATCGAGGTAATGCAGCGCCAGATGCGTAATCCCTAACTGTTCAAGAATAGCCAGCGCCTGCGCCTTGCTCTGCTGCTCTTTTCCTCTGCCCGACGCCCGCTGAGCCACAATAATCGACTCCAGCACCCTGAGGTGCACACCTTGCGGCAGCGACTGTGGTAAATAAACGACCTTCTCCGCACGCTCTGAGAATGGCAGTGACAGCAGATCTACGCCGTCGAGCAGCATCTCACCGCTGGCGTTATTCAGCCCGGCCAGCGAGCGTAATAACGTCGATTTTCCGCAGCCGTTGGGTCCCAGCAAAACGGTAATTTTGCCGTGCGGCAGTTCAGCTACGCTAAGATTGCCGATCACCGCACGCTTAGGATAACCAGCGTGCACACTCCGGAGGATCAATCCGCTCATGACATACTCCCCCGCTGGCGAATGATAATGCTCAGAAAAAACGGAACGCCCACCAGCGACGTGACAATCCCCACCGGAATAATGACGCCGGGAATGATGTTTTTCGAGGCGACGGAGGCCAGCGACAGCACCAGCCCGCCTGTCAGGATGCTGCCGGGCAGATAGAACCGATGATCTTCGCCAAACAACAGCCGTGCAATATGCGGCGCCACCAGGCCGATAAAGCCGATTGGCCCGACAAACGCGACCGATAAGGCGGAAAGCAGGCTAATCCGCAGTAACGACGCCAGCCGCAAGCGACGGACGTCAATGCCAAAACTCATTGCCCTGTCCTCGCCCAAACGCAGGGCAGTCAGTTGCCAGGCGCTACGCATTGACCAGGGCAAGACAAGAATAAAGACCAGCGCCAGTACGCTCAGTTTGTCCCACGACGCGCGGGCCAGACTACCCATCGTCCAGAATACCAGCCCCTGAAGCGTATCTTCATCCGCCACAAACTGCATCATGGATACCAGCGCATTGAAGGTAAAAACCAGCGCGATGCCAAAAAGTACCACGCCGGAGGTCGCTACTCGCGTCCAGCGGGTGATGCCATCAAGCAGCAGCGCCGACAGTAGCGCGAAGACAAACGCATTCGCCGGAATAAACCAGGCGGCGGGGACGCCTGGAATACCGATGTCCAGCACAATCGCCAGCGCTGCGCCAAACGCTGCCGCTGACGAGACGCCCAGTGTAAACGGACTCGCCAGCGGGTTGTGCAAAATGGTTTGCATCTCTGCGCCTGCCAGTCCAAGCGCCATGCCGACCAGTAGCGCCATCAGCGCATAAGGAAGGCGAATATCCCAGACAATAATCCGCATGCCTGCACCGACCTCATTCGGGTGCAGCAAGGTGTGCCACAGGTCATGCAACGCTATCCCGGATGGACCCAGGGTCGCGTCGAGGATCAGGGAAGCAACCAGCGCCAGAAGAATAATCAACGCCAGCATCAGCCGTTTGCGCATAATCTGACGGTAGCGATAGTCAATCGACTCCGGCGTGTTAGTCTCAGCAGTTAACATCATCATCTTCTTTACCGGGAATTTATTGCGGCGGATTCAGGACATCGCTAATTTGCGCATCGCTCAGCGTAATGGCAAAAAAGTCCTGATAAAAACGGCGTGTTTCCTGGCGCATATCCACATCGGCAAAGCGGTCAGGATAGAGCGTTTTCGCCAGCCAAAGGAACTGTAATGCCTCTTCGCTGGTTTCCCGACACCACCAGAACATCCCTTTGGGATTCACATACACCCGATGATGAACCACCGCATCGACCTGCGCCCATTGTGACGTGGTCTGGATGGCATCGGCATCGCGTTTATTCATCGCCACAATCACCGCCGGGTTTGCTGCCACTACCTGTTCCAGCGCAACTTCACCGCGCCGGTTTTGTTTGCCGGCAAACCAGTTTTCCGCCACATTTTTTGCGCCCGCTAAATCCATCCAGTCCTGATTCAGCGAGGGCCGACCCGTGGTGGTCAGTGGATTACCCATACTGTGATAAAGCGTGATGCGCTGGTCTTGCGGCAGCCCCTTCAACCGCTCCTTCACCAGCGCGACGTTGCGGTCAAAGTAGTGCTGATACCGCTGCGCTTTATCCTGCGCATCAGGTCCCAGCGCATCCGCCGTTTTCTGTACGCGTGACGTCAGCGCCTGAAGAGAATTGGCGTCGAATGCCAGAACGCGTACCCCGGCCTGCCGCAGCAGGTCCTGTTGTGGAACGGTCATGGATGACGGCACAAACAATATTTGCGTGCCGAGCGAGATGATCTGTTCCGGGTTAAGCTCGTGACCGCTGTTCACGCTTACCACGGGCACGCTGTCAATACGCGGCAGGCTCTGGCGAAAAAGTGGGATCTTTTTCGCCACCATTGAAGTGCCGACAATATTCTCGCCATAGCCCAGCATGGCGAGAATGGTATTTTGCGCGGGCCACGGAGAGGCGATACGCACATCGCTATGCGGTGGGGCGGCGCACAAACTTCCCGCCATCAGCCAGATAAGGGCGGGTAAAAGATGACTTAGCTTCATTACGCTGCCTTTTAGAAGTCAAACGTGACAGTGGCGCGAACTTCTCGCCCACTCCCGATAAATGCGCTGGGCGAACCATTGTCGCCGTCGGTGCCCGACGGGAAAATTGAGGCCCAGTAATGTTTATCGAATACGTTGTTAACCGCAATCCGCAAAGTTGTCGGCACGTTACTGATGTTGGTGGTATAGCGTGTACCTAAATCCCAGGTGGTATAGCTGCTGGCCCACGCGGTATTGGTATCATTAGCTGCCCGTTTTCCGGTGTAATGCACGTTGGCGCTATACACCCAGTGCGGCAATGAAGGCAGGCTGTATTCCGCCAGTAAATTAGCCTGGACTTTTGGCACGCCAACCACGTCTTTATCACTGGTCGCATCGCTCACGGTGTCTTTTAGCGTCGGATCGAGTAACGTCACGCCACTGTAGAGGTTCAACCCCTGCCAGACATTCCCCGACGCGGTGAGTTCCAGTCCGTTATTGACCTGATTACCCTGCTCTTTATAGACATTGTCGTTAGGATCTACATAGGCAAAAGGACGTTCGAGACGGAACACGGCTGCGCCCAGATTCATTCCGGCGACGTCAGCTTTTAACCCTGCCTCATATTGCTTACTGCGGTAAGGATCGAGCGTCTGCCCGGCGTTTTTTACATCTGAATCGGTTGGCGCGGTACCGCCCTGCTCCAGCGAATCCGCATAGCTCACATAGGCCATCACCGAAGGCGTGATTTTATACATCAGCGCGGCGGTGGGGCTTAAGCCGTTTTCATCAATCTGGCTGGTTTCATGCCCGCTTTTGTTATAGTTCTGCGCCTGGATCCAGCTCTGACTGACGTACAGCATCGCCGACCACTTCGGCGTCAGGGTCACCGTGTCGCCAAGGGTAATACTTTGCTGGGTATTAACGCTGGACTTATAGCGATCGCCGTGTTGTACGATCTTGCCGTCGCCCGGCTCCGTCATCTCTGAAGGATCGAACATATTGGTGGTCCCCAGGTTATAGCTGGTGCTGGCACCTTTCGCGCCGTAGATCGACCAGATATAACCCGTGGTAGAAAGCGCCAGATCGTGACCTACCGACCCGGTGTCTATATGGCCATTCAGGGTAGCGGTATTGCTCAACACGCGGAAACGCCCTGCCGCCGTAGGGTCACTCAGTGAGCGGCTAATATCGCCTTTATTATTGATGATTTTACTGGAGACGTTACGCATTGCACGATCCGCCTGCTGCCAGCCGACGCCAGCCGTTACGAACCAGTCATCATTCAGATAATGAATAAGTCGTGTACTTATTGTGTCGGTGGTTAGATCGTTCCCGGCGGTGCTGAGGGTCAGTTTTTTATCTTTTGGATTGGGCGCTGAAGGCAGTTTAATACCCGGACCATAGCTAAAGCTGCCGGGGTATCCCTTCTGGATAAATTCATAGTGGCTGGCGTCCAGTTGTAGTTGCGTTCCTGGCTGAATATTCCAGTCCAGCGCAACGGAAAGCAGCTTGCGGCGTAGAGTGCTGTCATCAAGGTTGCCCTCGCCTTCCTGCTGTAACACATTGACACGATAGCCAAAACGCTTGTCATCATCGAAATGGCCGCCGAGGTCGGCATGTCCGGTAAATGCGCTACGGCTTTGATAACCCAGCGTCACTTTGTTAAGCGTTTCTTCTGTCGGACGTTTTGCGATGAAGTTGAATTGTCCGGCTGGACTTGCAGGCCCGTACAGCGCACCAGTCAGACTATTAAGAATATCGAGACGTTCCAGCATTTCAACCGGGAAGGCGGTGGTTGAGACAATATTCAGGCCGTCGAGACGGCTGTTTGCCACAACGCTGCCCTGCATGCCCCGGCTTTGCGGCCTGCCGACATCCATCCCGCCCCGCGCCTGCATTTGGGTACTGGGGGAATATTTCAGCAATTCGCTGACGCTCTGCGCCTGCTGGTTTTCAATCATCTCTTTGTTAACGGTGGTTGAGGAATATGGCGTATCGACCCAGGCTTTGTTACCCAGCGGGCCGAGGTCAATATCATTGGTTTTGAATCCCGCGCCAGTGACCGCATGCGTACTGTCAGCATCAGAAGATCGACCGGTGATAATCATATTTTCTTCACTGGCGGCGACAGTTTGTGAAACCAGAGGCGTAAAGAAAGGAAGAAGTGTGACGAGCTTTATGGAGTTATTCATGAGACGCATATCGTTATATAAAATAATATATTACGATCACCGGAGCGGGTAGAAATATGATCACGATCACATAAAATCCCCCTAATCGTTAACTACCCATTAATAATTACAGAGGGTTTAAAACAAAAAAACCGGCTCCAGGGCCGGTTCTGTGCTGCACCAAATAATCAACCGCGACGCGCTTTCACCGCGTTCGCCAGTTGCCGTAGCAGCGTATCGGTATCATCCCAGCCGATGCAGGCGTCGGTAATACTTTTCCCGTAGGTGAGCGGTTCACCGCTCTCAAGGTTCTGATTACCTTCAACCAGATGACTTTCAATCATTACGCCAATAATCGCTTTTTCACCGTTGGCAATCTGCTGACAAACATCTGCACCAACATCCATCTGTTTTTTAAACTGTTTGCTGGAATTAGCATGGCTAAAATCGATCATGACCTGCGGCGCGAGACTGGCTTTTATCAGCCCCTCTTTCACTTCTGCCACATGCTGTGCACTGTAATTTGGCGCTTTGCCGCCGCGGAGGATAATGTGGCAGTCGGCATTGCCACTAGTGTTTACAATCGCGGAATGGCCCCATTTGGTGACCGACAGGAAGCAGTGCGGTGCCCCGGCAGCATTGATGGCATCAATAGCCACTTTGATGGTGCCATCAGTACCGTTTTTAAAACCTACCGGGCAGGAAAGCCCCGACGCCAGTTCGCGATGCACCTGAGATTCTGTCGTGCGTGCGCCGATGGCGCCCCAACTCATTAAATCCGCCAGGTATTGCGGGGTGATCATGTCGAGAAACTCACCCGCCGCAGGCAGTCCGCTGTCGTTAATATCCAGCAACAGCTTACGGGCGATGCGCAGGCCGTCATTGATCTGGTAGCTGCTGTCCATATGCGGATCGTTAATCAGCCCTTTCCAGCCGACGGTGGTGCGCGGTTTTTCAAAATAAACACGCATCACGATTTCCAGTTCACCGCGCAGTTCTTCCCGCAACGTAAGCAGACGCGCGGCGTATTCTTTGGCAGCAGCAGGATCATGAATGGAGCATGGACCAATCACCACCAGCAGGCGGTCATCATTACTCTTGAGAATTTTATGAATCGCTTTGCGGGCGTGCGCGACGGTGTTGGCTGCGTTCTCAGTAGCGGGGAATTTTTCCAGCAGTGCAACAGGAGGCAGTAACTCGTTAATCTCTTTAATACGTAAATCGTCGTTCTGATAATTCATCTTCTTTCCAGCCGTGCCATACTTATGAATGTGTTTGCAATCCCTTCAATCTATATCGTCAGCCCGGTACTGTAAACGGGCTTTTACAGCTCGGGCAGAATATTCCTGGAATTACTGAAAAAATCACCAGAAAGTAGCGCAGAACGAGATCTAATCTACACTTTTTAAATGTAACTACTGTGTTTATTTTTAATTACCAGATTCTATGCTGACAGATTTATTTGTCACAGGATCTTTTACTACTGAGCGAACGATTTTCATAACTGTATTGTTGGATGATGTTATCCGACACCACAATGAGAACAGGAGCAGCATGATGAAAACGACTAAACTGGCTACAATTTTTCTGGCAGCAACCCTCTCAATGACCAGCGGTGCAGTATTTGCTGCCAGCAGCCAATCAAACAATGGTACGGCTAACTCCTCTGCCGACGCGGGTCAGGTAGAGCCGGGAGCGAAAGAGAACGTAGCGCCGAATAATGTTGATAACAGTAAAATCAACACCGGTAACACTAATACTAATTCGACTGGCACTACGGGTACTAGTTCTACGGGCACCATGCTGCATCCGGATAGCTCAAGCACCGACGCCAACGGTATGAGCAAAGAAGACATCCACAAAAATACCATGTGTAAAGATGGTCGTTGCCCGGATATTAACAAAAAAGTGGAAACTGGCGACGGCGTGAATAACGACGTCGACACCAAAACTGACGGTACTACCCATTAATCAGGCGTAATACTGGCATTATAACGGAGAGCTTCGGCTCTCCTTTTTTATGCACAATCGCCAGAGATGCCGATATGATGTAATGCATAGATTATTCTAAACGCTGCAGGACAATGTTATGGCGCACTCGCATTCCCATCTGCCCGAAGACAGCAACGCCCGGCGTCTGCTGTTGGCTTTTGGCGTTACCGCTGGCTTTATGGTTATTGAAGTGGTGGGTGGGCTAATTGCTCACTCTCTGGCCCTTCTCGCTGACGCAGGGCATATGTTGACAGACGCCGCTGCCCTGCTGTTTGCCTTTCTGGCGGTACAATTTTCCCGGCGGCCACCCAATGCCCGACATACATTTGGCTGGTTGCGCCTGACGACCCTCGCTGCGTTTGTTAATGCCATTGCACTGGTCGCAATCACCGTTCTTATCGTCTGGGAAGCCGTCCAGCGTTTTTATCATCCCCGACCGGTCGCGGGCACCACCATGCTGGTTATAGCCATTGCAGGATTACTGGCAAATATACTGGCCTTCTGGATCCTGCATCGCGGTAGTGAAGATAAAAATCTTAATGTGCGCGCCGCCATGCTGCATATCCTTGGCGATTTGCTGGGATCGGTGGGTGCGATTGCCGCAGCAATCGTGATTATGACGACAGGATGGATGCCAATTGACCCGATTCTTTCCGTGCTGGTCTCGTGTCTGGTATTACGTAGCGCCTGGCGATTGCTAAAAGAAAGCGTCAATGAATTACTTGAAGGCGCACCGGTGACGCTGGATATCACGGCGCTCAAGAAGAAATTACGTCGTGAGATCCCGGAAGTGCGCGATGTTCATCATGTACACGTCTGGCTGGTCGGTGAAAAGCCGCTGATGACGTTACATGTTCAGGTGATCCCCCCGCACGATCATGACCGGCTACTGGAGCGTATTCATCATTTCATTGAGCACCATTATCAGATTGCCCATGCGACCGTGCAGATGGAGTATCAGCCTTGCAGCGGGCCGGAATGCCACCTCAATGAGGCGCATGCCGGCCATGCTCATCATCATCATCACCATTAATGAGACAGGACGTGTGAGCCTCGCTCACGCGCGCTGTTTATCCACATCCGCGTACCGTTCAGGGCAATGAAGGTCAGGATGAGATATTCCAGCGACATTGCATAAACGCCCTGCAGCGCAAAAATAACCACGCTTATCACGTTAATGATCACCCACAGGATCCAGTTTTCGACGTACTTTCGCGTCATCAGGATCATGGCCACAATCGACAACACCATCATGCAGGAATCCCAGAAGGGGAAAGCATCTGGCTGCAGCTCAGGCATCGCAACATTAAGACCCAGTGCCGACATGATATTCACCGCCACCCGCGTCAGGAAAGCAAACACCGGGTTTATAAAGACAGTCATCAGCCCGATAGCGACCACGCAGATGGCGAGCCATAATATTGCTTTTGGCATTGGCAACCAGCGTATTTGCAGAGCAGCCTCGTTATGACTGGTTTGCCTCGACCAGGCGTACCAGCCGTAAATATTGGCGGCAAAGAAGAAGACTTGCAGCAACAGGCTGGCATAAAGCTGGATCTGAAAAAAGATAATCGCAAACAGCGTGACGTTAATCAGGCCGAAAAAGTAATTAATAATTTTTTCCAGGCTGGCCAGCCAGATACAGAGCAGCCCCGCAATGGTGCCAATCGCCTCAATCCATGAAAGATCGTAGCCACCGGTGCCAAATGGAATATGAACCAGAATGTTTTGTGTACTCAAAAAATCCATCTTTTCCCCAGAGCGTCATCACGCGTTGATATTGTTATGGACGTAGTGTAGCCGCAAAATCAAGCATACGGTTAAGCGGGATCATGGCACCTTCACGCAGCCGCGCGTCAACGTGGATTTCGTGGCTTACGCCACCTGTCTCCAGCCCTTCAGCGACAGCTTTCAGGCCGTTCATCGCCATCCACGGACAGTGGGCACAGCTGCGACAGGTCGCACCCTCACCTGCCGTCGGCGCTTCAAGCAATACTTTATCAGGCACCGCCTGTTGCATCTTCCAGAAAATCCCCCGATCGGTGGCAACAATAAGCTGGGGATGAGGCAGCGTTTTTGCCGCGTTGATTAACTGACTGGTAGATCCTATGGCATCCGCCAAATCAGCAATGGCCTGCGGTGATTCAGGATGCACCAGCACGGCAGCATCGGGATAAAGCCCTTTCATACGAATTAGGGATTGCGTTTTAAATTCATCATGAACAATGCACGCCCCCTGCCAGCACAGCACGTCCGCCCCGGTTTGTTTTTGCACATAATGGCCCAGATGTCGATCGGGTGCCCAGATGATTTTTTCACCTAAGCTATCAAGGTGCTCAATCAATTCGACGGCAATACTGGAGGTGACCACCCAGTCAGCTCGTGCTTTTACCGCCGCAGAGGTATTGGCATACACCACCACCGTGCGGTCCGGATGGGCATCGCAAAAGGCACTGAATTCTTCAATCGGGCAACCGAGATCCAGTGAGCACTCTGCCTGAAGTGTGGGCATAAGAATGGTCTTCTCCGGGCTGAGAATTTTCGCCGTTTCGCCCATAAAGCGGACGCCTGCAACCAGCAGCGTGGAGGCCGGATGTCTGGCACCGAATCTTGCCATCTCAAGCGAGTCCGAGATACACCCGCCGGTTTCTTCCGCCAGTTGCTGAATGTCCGGATCGGTGTAATAGTGCGCCACCATTACCGCATCGCGTTCTTTTAGCAGGCGCTTGATTTTCTCACGGTAAAAGTGCTTTTCATCCCCACTAAGCGGAGCGGGCTTTGGCGGAAACGGGTAAATGGCGTTTTGCGGTTCAAAAAGGGTACTCATGGGCTTCTCGTTTTATGGGCTTAACGTAAAACCTGACTTTTTCGCTTATGAAAGCACTGGCAGGCATTATCGTTTTATATACTAAACAAGATAGCCGATAGCAAAGGGAATGTCATCGGGAACACGCATTTTTATACAGTGGATGGTTTTGTGGAATGGAGAAGAAGATTCAGAGAATTGAAAGATAAACCTACAGCGGTTTTAGATAACAGTGAAGGCAAGATAAACGCTTTGAGATGGTGGGTCGTGCAGGATTCGAACCTGCGACCAATTGATTAAAAGTCAACTGCTCTACCAACTGAGCTAACGACCCCTTGAGGGATTTTACTGCTGTAATCATTCAGGATGGTGGGTCGTGCAGGATTCGAACCTGCGACCAATTGATTAAAAGTCAACTGCTCTACCAACTGAGCTAACGACCCATTTGGGTGTTGCCTGAAAGATTTTTACTCGGACCAGTCAACATCTGAGTTTGATGTTAAATTGGTGGGTCGTGCAGGATTCGAACCTGCGACCAATTGATTAAAAGTCAACTGCTCTACCAACTGAGCTAACGACCCGAGTGGTGGGTGATGACGGGATCGAACCGCCGACCCCCTCCTTGTAAGGGAGGTGCTCTCCCAGCTGAGCTAATCACCCGATACTACGCTGGATACTTCTAAGCAGATGGTGGGTCGTGCAGGATTCGAACCTGCGACCAATTGATTAAAAGTCAACTGCTCTACCAACTGAGCTAACGACCCGCTTTACACCGCTTTTTTGCTGCTTCAGGCTTGTTTAATATCCCGTGGCAACGGCGGCATATATTACTGATTTAAGAATTGAGCGCAACAAAAATTTTGAGGAAGATCACTTAACTGCTTACGATTCAGGCGGCAAGACCAGAAATAGAACGCTTTCTGGTCATGCACTAATCATTACAAACCGGAGAGACGTTTTTGCGCCTGTTTGGCACCATCGGTGCCGGGATACTTGTTGATCACCTGCTGATAAACCGCTTTGGCCTTTGCCGTATCGCCCTTATCCTGCATGATGACACCAACCTTGAACATCGCATCAGCCGCTTTTGGTGATTTCGGGTAATTTTTTACCACGTTGGCAAAATAGTACGCCGCATCATCCTTTTTCCCCTTGTTGTAATTCAACTGACCCAGCCAGTAGTTAGCATTAGGTTGATAAGTTGAATCCGGGTACTTTTTGACGAAGTTTTGAAACGCCGTGAGCGCATCGTCCTGGCGCGATTTATCCTGCACCAGCGCGATAGCCGCATTGTAATCGGTATTCGCATCACCGCTCTGCACTGGTGCGCCAGAAGTAGCAGCGCCAGCATCAGATGACGTGGCCCCATTCTGAACGCCGGTCGCTGGCTGCGCGGCTGCGCCACCGCCACTGCTAAGGCTATCTATCTGCAACAGGATCTGCTTTTGTCGCTCAACCACCTGGTTAAGCTGATACTGATTTTCCTGAATCTGACCGCGCAGGGTATCGATGTCAGACTGATTATCAGTAAGCTGCTGCTGGAGCTGAGTTAAAAGCTGGCTGTGAGCATTCGAAATACGCTCAAGTTGAGTGACGCGGTCTTCGACCGAGCCGGAGCCGACACTACTGATTGGTGCCTGAGCAAAAGCGGCCCAGGGGGCCGCTATTCCAACCAGTAACGACAGACTCAACAGATGATGTCTGAAGTTACTGCTCATGCCATTCTCTTAGTAAACCAGTACGGCACGACGGTTTTTGGCATAGGCCGATTCGTCGTGACCCAGTACTGCAGGTTTTTCTTTACCGTAAGAAACGATGGAGATCTGATCAGCAGAAACGCCTTTACCCTGCAGGTACATTTTAACGGCGTTGGCACGACGTTCACCCAGGGAGATGTTGTACTCAGGAGTACCACGTTCGTCCGCATGACCTTCTACGGTGACTTTGTAAGACGGGTTGCTACGCAGGAAGTTAGCATGCGCGTCCAGCATTGCAGCGAAGTCAGAACGGATATCGTACTTGTCCAGATCGAAGTAAACGATATTGTTCTGCTGCAGCTGCTGCATCTGCAGACGAGCTTGTTCTTCAGAAGAGGCATTACCGCTACCGTTAGCATCCATACCAGTGCCGGCACCGTTCAGCATGCCGCCTTCGCTACCGTCATTGCTGGCGTTTTTGTTGGACGAACACGCTGCGATTGCCATAACAGGCAGGGCAATCATCAGGCCCTTCAGCACTTTGTTCAGTTGCATTTCTTTAATTCCTTTAGTAATCAATTAATTATTATCACAGATACGGCGACCAGGCAGGGAATTTAACCTGACCATCAGTTGCCGGAAGACGCGCTTTGAAACGCCCATCTGTTGAAACCAGATTCAGCACAGATCCCATCCCCTGAGAAGAGCTGTAGATTACCATAGTGCCGTTAGGTGCCAGACTTGGCGTTTCATCCAGGAACGTTGACGACAGAACCTGTACGCCACCCGCTACCAGATCTTGTTTGGCAATGTGTTGCTGTCCGCCATCGGAGCTTACCATTACCATAAATTTACCATCGGTGCTTACATCCGCATCCTGGTTTTGTGAACCCTGCCAGCTAATACGCTGAGCCGCGCCGCCATTAACATTCACTTTATAAACCTGCGGACGACCTGCCTGGTCAGAGGTGAATGCCAGGTTCTGACTGTCCGGGAACCAGGTTGGTTCAGTGTTATTGCTGCGACCGTCGGTGACCTGGCGGATCTGGCCAGAACCAATATCCATCACGTACAGATTCAGGCTACCGGTTTTCGACAGGGCGAAAGCCAGTTTACTGCCATCCGGTGAGAATGCCGGCGCACCGTTATGACGCGGGAAGGAAGCAACCTGACGTACAGCGCCGTTAGCCAGCGTCTGGATAACCAGCGCAGAACGACCGCTTTCGAAGGTTACGTAAGCCAGTTTATCGCCTTTCGGAGACCAGGCCGGAGACATCAGCGGCTGCGGCGAACGGTGAACCACAAACTGGTTGTAGCCATCGTAGTCAGAGACGCGCAGTTCATACGGGAACTGGCCGCCGTTGGTCTGCACTACGTAGGCGATACGAGTACGGAACGCGCCCTTGATACCGGTCAGCTTTTCAAATACTTCGTCGCTGGCGGTATGACCTGCGTAACGCAGCCACTGCTTGTTCACTTTGTAGGTGTTTTGTGCCAGCACGCTACCTGCAGCCGCGCCAGTATCGACGAGCTGATAGGAGACACTGTAGCTACCGTCAGGATTAGGTGAAACCTTGCCGACAACAACAGCATCAATGCCCAGCGCTGACCATGCAGCTGGCTGAACTTCCTGCGCCGTGCCCGGCTGCTGTGGCAGCTTGGTGCGATCTAACGTGTTAAATTTACCGCTGTTACGTAAATCCGCTGCAACGATACCGCCAATATCTTCAGGCGCGGCACCCGGCCCCGCCCACTGGAATGGCACAACGCCAATTGGGCGTGCTGAGTCCACCCCCTGGGTGATCTCAATACGTACTTCCGCGTGCAGCACTGCTGCCCACAGCATCAGAAAACCAAATGCTACTCGTAATGCCTGCTTCATCATATCTCCCTTATCCAGGCGGAAAGCCCACGATAATTTAGCAGAATGTTAACAAACTAAAATGGACAAAACTACTTTCACCCTGCGACTAAACCTGGTCTATTTTTCCTTGTTTGCATAGGAAGAAATGGCTTAAGGTTTAAAATCCATTGGCGCATTTTTGAAAGTCTCATAAATCCCTTCACTCGGAGGTTTAGGGAATTTGGACATTCGATTGGTGGCTGCAAGCATAGCCTGACAAAATGCTGGATCTCCATCTTCTATCTTAGCATCAAGCAGCGTCCCATCTCTTGCCAGCCGGATACGCAAGGTACAAACTTTACCCTGATAACTACTCCAGTCATGCAGGTAATTCTTAATTGCTGCCTGAACTTGCGAACCGTAATCATTAATTTCGCCTTGGGTAGGGCCATTTGCTTTATTATTGCCCTGTCCTGGCGAGGAAGGATTACCCGTTTTCGGTGCATTCTTACCGGAACTGAGATCGCCAAAGAGATCATCCGCTTCAGCGGCGGCTTTATCGGCAGCCGCTTTTGCAGCTGCTTTCTTATCGGCAGCCGCTTTCGCAGCCGCGGCTTTTTTATCGGCCGCCGCTTTATCCGCAGCAGCCTTGTCAGCGGCTTTCTTATCCGCCGCAGCTTTATCCGCCGCCGCTTTTTTATCTGCGGCAGCTTTGTCGGCAGCAGCCTTATCTGCCGCTTTTTTCTCAGCGGCCGCTTTCTCAGCAGCGGCTTTTTTAGCCGCGTCAGCTTCCGCTTTCTTCTGCGCATCGGCGGCCGCTTTGGCAGCATCCGCTTGTTTCTTCGCATCGGCTGCGGCTTTGGCTGCTTCAGCTTCGGCCTGTTTCTTCGCGTCCGCAGCGGCTTTGGCTGCTTCAGCTTCGGCCTGTTTCTTCGCGTCCGCAGCGGCTTTTTTGGCCACTTCGGCTGCTTCTTTCGCCTGAGCATCGGCTTTCGCTTTTGCAGCAGCTTCAGCCTTCGCCGCAGCTTCCTCAGCCTGCTTTTGCTGCTCTTTCGCTTGCTGCGCTTTCGCTTCAGCCTGCTTCTGCTCTTCCGCCTGCTCGCGTGCTTTTTCCTGGGCGGCCAGACGTTCCTGCTCCAGCTTTTTCAGTTCTTCCTGTTTTGCCGCCTGCTGTTGACGCAGTTCTTCTTCCTGCTGCTGCTCCTGCTTTTTCCGCTGCTCAGCAGCACGTTTGGCACTCGCATCCTGTGCTTTAGTACGGTTATATTGTTCAACAACCGCGCCGGAATCGACCATTACTGCGTCGATAGAGGAGCCACCTCCCCCACCCGCAGAAGCTTCAATATGCTCGTCGAACGATCCCCAGATCAGTACCGCAATCAAAATGATGTGCAGTACGACCGAGATGATGATCGCGCGTTTAAGCTTGTCGTTTTGTTCGGTTGCCTTTGACACTCTCGGTTCCCAAAAACAGTTTGCCCGCTACCTGCCGTATTAACGTCAGGAGTATGCAGATGATCAAATAGGCTGCGTCATCAAACCAACCGATTTCACACCCGCAGTATGTAGCAGGTTCAGCGCTTTAATAATTTCATCATATGGCACGTCTTTCGCGCCACCAATTAAGAAGACCGCTTTCGGATTCGCCTTCATGCGACTCTGGGCTTCGGCAATAACCTGTTCAGGCGGCAACTGCGGAAGCTCTTCCTGACCCACCTTGACGCTGTACTGCCCTACACCAGAAACCTGCACGATAATCGGCGGATCGTCATTTGTGCTGACAGCCTGCGTTTCGGTCGCTTCAGGCAGATCCACCTCGACGCTCTGAGTAATAATCGGCGCGGTGGCCATAAAAATCAGCACCAGTACCAGTAACACGTCCAGCAACGGTACGATGTTGATCTCAGACTTCAGTTCGCGGCGACCTCTTCCACGTGCTTTAGCCATGATTTACCCCTTAGTGCTCTCGCTACTGGTAAACGCCTGACGGTGCAGAATGGCGGTGAACTCTTCCATAAAGTTGTCGTAGTTAAGTTCCAGCTTGTTGACGCGCTGGTTCAGACGGTTGTAAGCCATAACCGCCGGGATGGCGGCAAACAGACCGATTGCCGTGGCGATCAACGCTTCTGCGATGCCTGGTGCAACCATTTGCAGGGTAGCCTGTTTCACCGCGCCGAGACCGATAAAGGCGTGCATGATCCCCCATACGGTGCCGAACAGGCCGATATACGGGCTGATGGAACCGACTGTGCCCAGGAAAGGAATGTGCGTTTCCAGCGTTTCCAGCTCGCGGTTCATTGAAATACGCATCGCCCGCGAGGCCCCTTCCACCACCGCTTCGGGTGCATGGTTGTTGGCGCGGTGCAGACGGGCAAATTCTTTAAAGCCGCTGTAAAAAATTTGTTCGGACCCGGCAAGGCTATCGCGACGGCCCTGGCTCTCCTGGTAAAGACGAGACAGCTCGATGCCCGACCAGAATTTGTCTTCAAATGCTTCCGCTTCACGCGTGGCAGCACGGAGAATACGAGTTCGCTGGATGATGATGGCCCATGATGCGATTGAAAAACCCATCAAAATCAGCATGATTAGTTTCACCAGAAGGCCAGCCTTCAGGAACAAATCAAGGATATTCATGTCAGTCACTGCTTAAACTCCGCGACAATAGACTTGGGAAGCGCACGAGGCTTCATTATGAGTGGATCAACACAGACGATAAGAACTTCAGCTGCGTTCAGGATCGTGTTCTCTGCGTTGACGATACGCTGCGTGAACACCAGCGAGGTACCACGCATCGATGTTATTTCCGTTTGAACGTCGAGCATGTCATCGAGTCTGGCGGGCGCAAAATAATCAATAGTCATTTTACGCACCACAAAGGCAACTCGCTCAGCCAACAGTACCTGCTGGCTAAAGTGATGGTGGCGCAGCATCTCCGTGCGAGCTCTTTCATAAAAAGCCACGTAGCTGGCGTGGTAAACCACACCACCGGCGTCAGTATCTTCATAGTAGACACGTACCGGCCATCGAAACAGCGTTGTATTCACTTTACATCCCAGTAACGCAATAAGGTTAGCGCTTTCAAACTTCGCTACTATACGCGCGGGAAAGGTGGTTTGGAATGGGTTGACGTAAACGTAGAGTAAAAATTTATGGGCTTTTGCAAGCCCATAAACGTAAAGATGTGTACTTGCTCAATTAAAGAAAAAAATCAAGCCGGTAATCAGGACAAAATCAGCGAGTAGTGGGCAAAAAACGCCCTGCCAGATAATGGCTCGCGGACGGAACCCCACCCCGTGAATCACGCCGGCGCAGACTGCCCACATTAATACTAAGCCGTGCCAGATGGCGAGTTCACTGGTCTTCGCCGCAAAGCGGGTCGGATCCCAGAACATACAGCCTGCCAGCACTAATGCCATGATCAAAGAAAGCGCCCGTAGCGGGCGCTTATCCATTACCGCATACAGCGTCGCGATAATTTTTACCATCAGAGTCTTTCTTCACCCGCTTTCGACGCTTCAACGTGTTCCAGCGCCAGGGCGGTGATCACGCCGAATGCACAGGCAAGAAGCGTTCCGAGGATCCATGCGAAATACCACATAATGTGCTCCTTACTTAGTACATAGAGTGAGTGTTGCTTTCGATATGTTCTTTGGTGATGCGACCAAACATTTTCCAGTAACACCATGCGGTGTAGAGCAGAATGATCGGCACGAAAACCAGCGCAACAAAGGTCATCAGGTTTAACGTCATCTGGCTGGATGTCGCATCCCACATTGTCAGGCTTGCATTCATCATGGTGCTGGACGGCATCACGAACGGGAACATCGCGATACCCGCCGTCAGAATGATACAGGCCAGGGTTAATGACGAGACGACAAACGCCAGCGCCCCTCTTCCCAAACGTGAAAGCAGGATGGTCAGCAGCGGCAGGCCTACGCCCAGCGCAGGAATGAGCCACAGGGCTGGCATATTATTGAAGTTAACCAGCCATGCGCCAGCCTGACGCACCACTTCTTTGCTCAGCGGGTTGGAGGCAGCGTGATGATCGACTGCGGATGTCACCACATAACCATCAATACCGTACATCACCCACACGCCTGCCAGAGCAAAACCCACCAGCGTGACCAGGGCTGCAATTTGCGCAGTCGCGCGAGTGCGCAAATGCAGCTCGCCCACGGTACGCATCTGCAGATAGGTTGCGCCCTGAGTAATGATCATCGCCACGCTGACCACACCCGCCAGCAGGCCAAACGGATTGAGTAACTGGAAGAAGTTACCGGTGTAGTACAGACGCATATATTCATCGACGTTGAACGGTACGCCCTGCAACAGGTTGCCGAACGCCACGCCAATCACCAGCGGCGGCACGAAGCTACCGATGAAAATGCCCCAGTCCCACATGTTGCGCCAGCGCGACACTTCAATCTTCGAACGGTAGTCAAAGCCTACCGGGCGGAAGAACAGCGATGCCAGCACCAGGATCATCGCGACATAAAAGCCGGAGAACGCCGCGGCGTAGACCATCGGCCACGCGGCGAATAATGCGCCACCGGCGGTGATCAGCCACACCTGGTTACCGTCCCAGTGCGGGGCGATGGAGTTAATCATGATTCGACGCTCGGTGTCATTACGACCGAGGATACGAGTGAGCATGCCCACCCCCATGTCGAAGCCGTCAGTGACTGCAAAACCAATCAGCAGAACGCCAATCAACAGCCACCAGATAAAACGCAATACTTCATAATCGATCATTTGACGACTCCTGTCTTAGCGTGCCGGCTGGGAAGCGACGGTGGACTGTTCGTAGTGATAACGACCGGTCTTCAGGCTGCTCGGGCCAAGGCGGGCAAATTTGAACATCAGGAACAACTCTGCCACCAGGAACAGTGTGTACAGGCCGCAAATTAACAGCATAGAGAAGATCAAATCGCCCGGCGTTAATGATGAGTTCGCCACGGCGGTCGGCAGAACTTCACCGATAGCCCACGGCTGACGACCGTATTCAGCGACAAACCAGCCGGATTCGATAGCGATCCACGGCAGCGGAATGGCATAGAACGCGGTACGCAGCAGCCAACGTTTTTGCCCGATACGGTTGCGGATCACGCTCCAGAACGACGCGGCGATGATCAGCAGCATCAGTACGCCACAGGCCACCATGATACGGAAAGCAAAGTACAACGGTGCCACGCGAGGGATAGAATCCTTCGTTGCCTGCTGGATTTGCGCTTCGGTCGCATCAGTCACGTTCTCGGTATAGCGCTTGAGCAGCAGACCATAACCCAGATCTTTCTTCACATTATTAAATTGTTCACGCACGCCCTGATCGGTAGAGCCAGCACGCAGTTCTTCCAGCAGGTGATACGCCCGCATCCCGTTACGAATACGCTCTTCATGCTGCACCATCAGGTCTTTCAGGCCGATAACCGGCGTGTCGACAGAGCGGGTGGCGATAATGCCCAGCGCGTAAGGAATTTGAATGGCGAAATGGTTTTCCTGCGAATCTTGATCGGGAATACCGAACAGCGTAAAGGACGCTGGTGCCGGCTGGGTTTCCCATTCAGCTTCGATAGCAGCAAGTTTCGTCTTCTGCACGTCGCCCATTTCGTAGCCGGATTCATCACCCAGTACGATAACAGAGAGCACCGCCGCCATACCGAAGCTGGCCGCGATAGCAAAGGAACGTTTGGCAAACGCAATGTCACGACCGCGCAGCAGGTAGTAAGCACTGATACCCAGAATGAACATCGCACCGCAGACGTAACCAGAGGCAACGGTGTGGACGAATTTCACCTGCGCGACAGGGTTGAGCACCAGCTCGGAGAAGCTGACCATTTCCATACGCATGGTTTCGAAGTTGAAATCCGATGCGATAGGGTTCTGCATCCAGCCGTTAGCGACGAGGATCCACAGCGCAGAGAGGTTAGAGCCGAGCGCCACCAGCCAGGTAACCGCCATGTGCTGAACTTTGCTCAGGCGATCCCAGCCGAAGAAAAACAGACCGACAAAGGTGGACTCAAGGAAGAAGGCCATCAGCCCTTCAATGGCCAGCGGCGCACCGAAGATATCGCCCACGTAGTGAGAGTAGTAAGACCAGTTAGTCCCGAACTGGAACTCCATAGTCAGACCGGTAGCCACACCCAGCGCGAAGTTGATACCAAACAACTTGCCCCAGAATTTGGTCATATCTTTATAAATCTGTTTGCCGGAAAGGACATAAACCGTTTCCATAATGGCCAGCAGGAACGCCATACCCAGCGTCAGCGGCACAAACAGAAAGTGGTACATCGCAGTCAAGGCAAACTGTAAGCGCGACAGTTCGACTATATCTAACATTATGACTCCTTGCTCATCGCATGAAGACTCCGAGAGTGAACCCCATCAAACAGGATCACACGCATGCCCCAATACAAATTATCTGTGACTTTTCTGCCGCAGGAGGCGGATTTTTTCAAATCGTTATGCCAGGCTGCTTGAAAAGTTACAAATACGTTAATAAAAAACTCAAATTGATCCCGCAAATATACTACGCTGTAAAACCCTTACAATAAACAGGTTTTTATCGAGTAATTTTACGATTTTCGATGCCGATCAATATCTGCCCATTTTACGATTATAGAGCTTGTTTGATCTGCAACAATTTAGCTCTTTTCCGTGATTTTATCAAAGGATTACTTTTTGATATAAATCAATTTTTGCCATTTTGTTAATCATGTAGGCATTTAAAGCGCATCGTGAAATTTATGTTAATGCCATGATCTTTAATGATATCAGTAGTGATAAATTATTGGATATTGAGGCAAAAAAGCCAAATGAATTTAATAAAAAGAGAATAACGGCATCTGACAGGCATGTAATAACGTCAGGTAGATCACATTATTTTGTGCCGATTGCAGGAAAAGGGAGAGTTATTACATTTTATTTACTATGTACAGTTTAAAAATTAACACATCAGGTTGATTATTACCGTGAATAATAAAGCCACCCGCAGGTGGCATCCGTCCAAATGTCGTGCGCTATTTGAGGGCGATGCTCCACGTTTTTGACTGTCCCGGCCTGAATCTTACCGGCTGTGCGGTGATATCGGCCCCTGACGCCAGCGGTTGCTCATCCAGTGCCGTTTCCTGACAGTGAGGCTGGTGCTGATTGAACCTCAACAGCGTTTCGCTGTTTTCACTCTCGGACGGATTAAAGAGGCGAATAATCAGTTCATCCCGATCTTCCGCTTTTTTCAGTACGCTCAACTGGCAGCCCGTCGCCGGCATGCTGAAAAGCGAGTAGCGTTCCGGGGTAGTAATAGTGCTGCGATTGAGCTTCATCGCATCCCACGGCATCTTATGGTAACACTGCACCGGCGTCAGCCAGCGTCGGGCCTGCTGAGCAACGCCTGCATTCAGCGGCGAACCACAGAAAGGCCACAGGCTGAAGCGACAGCGCAGTTCGCCACGCAATTGCGAATCCGGGACCGGCATTTTTATCCCGGAAGGCCGTCCCGGACGCAGCAGCAGATCTTCTTTACCCAGTAGCCCCATGCTGCGCAGCAATGTCAGCGCAAAGGTACTCCGGGTTTCGCCGATGATTTCAATTTCACGCAGTCCTTCCGTAAATAGCGCCAAACCATTCCCTTCGTGCGAGAGCGCCGCATAGTTAAGCAGGTTCCAGACAGGCACCGGCGCTTCTTTCCAGCCTTCATCCTGCCAGTGATTCATCGCCTCGTCTTGTACCGGGCGCGAGAGTGAGCCGAACTGAGTATCAGTCAGTACCTTATCCGTTTTATAAGGCACCGGAATGCGCACCCGCAGGCGATGATCGTCAGCCTGATTAATAAGACAAACGTCGAAATCCACGCGTCGGCTGTGGTGACTCAGGGTGATTGTGGTCTTGATCGACAGCGTTCCCGAGCAGAGATGGGCCGCCCTTTCTGCCAGATTAACAGGAACGGCCATTTCGCTCTGGATCACTGCCCTGCTCTGCCAGACGTCGTGTATGACCTCAACGTGATGCGGTGCACCCGCAGAGGTTAATAACCACTCTTCGCGCAACGGGGAATAGTCGTACTCATCGCCATCGTCGGAACCGTCTTCAAACTCCAGCACCCGATCATAAATCAGGCCGCTCTCTTTATCCGCCATGCGGAGCGTGCCGTCGTCATTAAGCGTCATGCGCCAGTAGTCGTTTTCCAGTAATGCATCGTGATGGGCGATAACGGGCAGCGGCTGACTCTCCTCCCCCGTAACGATATGCAACGTCAGATAGCCCATCGCGGGCAGTACCTGCCTGAACTGGATGTCGTACTCCATAAAGGGATCGTAGTTGCCGTAATGCACAATTTGTCTGTCCACCAGCCCCGGATCGATTTCCCGCCGATCGCGAATATAATACGCCACCTCATGACCTTCGCTATCCAACAAGCGGAACTGGCTGGCGCGCAGGCGGATCGTGGTATTGATGATTTCATCGCGTGGCCAGGGCATCAGGTTAAACAGCGTAAGTTTGTCATTATCCTGCGCTGGCATATTGTCGACAATTTTGCGCATATAAAAGCCGATCAGGTTATCGGCCATATCCTCCGCCAGCCAGAAGCGAGACATGATCTCCCGGTGGACTTTGTCGCTACAGCAGCAGCCGATGCTGTCATGGGCGTGGTTTTTAAGGATCTCTTTCCACATTTTCTCCAGCAGCCCATGCTGATACTCAAACCCCAGCGTCCAGGCCAGCGTCGCCAGCGGCTCCAGGATATTGACGATTTTATTTTCGATGCGCGCATGGGCAATTTTGATGTCCATTCGCGTGGAGCCAATAGTGCGGTGGACACGCATATATTTGCCGTCGATAAACTCGCCTTTCAGCGTCGCCAGCTTTTCACACTGCTGTTCAATACGCGTAAAGACCTCTTCAAAACGACTCATCACAAATTCACGTTGCGGGTAGATCTCACGGAGCTTCGCCATCACCGCAAAAATATTTTGCTGAAGCGGCATCTGGTCATGGCCGTTTGGCAGCAGGATCTCTTTAGTGAGCGACGCCTTCTCCAGTACCTCGAAGTAGCTGTCGAGGCGCTTGCGCAGACCCTCTCCATCTTCGGGTAAATATTTACCAATCGCATAGCCCAGCGGCAGCACCTGCGCCACCACTTCACTGCCCTCGCCGCTCTGCCACAGAAACTCGGTTTTATCCGTCCCGTGACGCTCGGAGCAGCCGCGCCAGAATATCGCCCGTTTGATGCCAAAGCCGTTATAGATATGCGGCAGTTGCCCCGACATCCCGAACGAGTCCGGCAGATAGCCAATCTTCATCGGCTCGCCAAAGGCCAGGCAGTCGCGCATTCCATACAGCAGATTACGTACAATGGATTCGCCCGCGACGATCGTGGTATCGGTCTGGGTATACCAGGGGCCAATAATCAATTTGCCCGCCTGCACCAGCGCCCTGACGCGCGGCTTATTTTCCGGCTTAACGGCAAAGTAGTCTTCGAGGATCGCCGTTTGTCCGTCCAGAACGTAATATTTATAGTCGGCATCCTGCTCCAGACGGGAGAGGATCTCCTCCATATTATTGACCAGTAAAATACGGGACGCTTCGGTGGTGAAATACCACTCCCGGTCCCAGTGCATATGCGGCGTAATGTGAACGCGAGATACAGCTTTCATCTTCGTTTCCTGAGTAAGTCAAAATTATGGCATTACGCTGTCAGGCGTATATTTACCGGCCCGCACCGCCTGACGACGCCAGAGCAGCAGCACGCAGGTTGAAATGGCGGTTCCGATCAGCGCGGCACCGAACCACCCTGCCGCCGCCATCGCCTTGCCCATATCGGCATCGTGTAGCAGGAACAGCGAGAAGATCCCCGCGCCGGGCGTCGAAAGCCCGACATGCATTGCGCCGACTATCGCCCCGGTGACCAGCGAGCCGAGGACAAAAGAGCCAATGACCCGCAGCGGATCTTCAATCGCCATCGGGATCGCCCCTTCGGTGATCCCCGCCAGCCCCAGCAGCCAGGTCGATTTCCCGGTTTCAATTTCAAAGGTTTTAAACAGATGCGGTGCCAGCATCGTTGAAGCGGTAACGGTAAACGCCGAGACCATTTTGACCGAGGCGAAAATGGCATACGGGCCGAAGACGCCATTAGCCATCGCGCCGAGGCAAAATGCGTAGGCTGCTTTATTTACCGGACCGCCAAGATCGAAGGAGCACATAAAGCCGATGATCGCCCCGAGCAACAGCGCGTTAGTGCCCGACAAGCCGTTTAACCACGCGGTCAGACCGTTATTGATCCACGCCACCGGTTCGCCAATCACGAACAGCATCAGGCTGCCCGCCACCAGCGTGCCGAGTACCGGATAAAGGTAAAAGGTCAGAAAGCCGTTAAATTTGCTGCCCAGGCGGATATGTTCTTTTACCCAGCGCATCAGATAACCGGCGATCAGCCCGCCGACCACCGCGCCCAGAAAACCGGAGCCAATCATGTTGGCCGCTAATCCGGCGGCAAAGCCCGGTGCCAGCGCCGGTTTATCAGCCAGAGAGTACGCGGTGTACGCGGCCAGGACCGGAACCATCAGCGTGCCGAGAATGCCGCCACCGAGTTTGCGATACAGCCACAGCCACGAGTTTTCCTGGTCGAACAGGTGCTGTAAGCCCAGCATTTGCGCCAGCAGCACGGAAACGGCAAGTACCGTCCCGCCCGCGACAATCAGCGGCACGGCAAAGGAGATACCGCTGAGCAACGCCTGCTTTAATTCCGTTTTGACGCTCTTTTTATTCTCCGTCTGCGACGCGGCGGCACGCGGCTGCGTCGACGGTTTCAGCGCCAGCGCCTGCTGGATCAGCGCCTCCGCGTGGCGAATCGGTTCCGCCACCGGCACGTTGAGCATGGGAATACCGATAAAACGCTCCGCCTCTTTAATAGCGACTTCCGCCGCGATAATGCAGGCCTGCGCGGCGTTCAGGTGTTCAGCGCTTAGCCTACTTTCAATGCCGTTCGCACCCTGCTTTTCGACATACACCTGCACGCCGAGCTTTTTCCCGGCCTTTTCCAGATATTCCGCCGCCATATAGGTATGCGCGATCCCGGCGGGACAGGCGGTAACGCAGACGATCACCGGTGTGTCGACGGCAATCGGTGCCTCTTCCCCCTTTTCCTGCGGCAAACCCAGCGCCTGCAAAAGCTGCGCCGGGCTGGTCGCGGCGCTCACCGCGGCGCGAACCTCATCATCCGCCAGACGGCTGGTCAGCGCGGTTAATAGTTGCATATGGGTCGAGCCAGCCTCGGCGGGCGGGATCGCCAGTAAGACAATGATATTGACCTCTTCCGGTCCATCAACGCCTTCCCAGCTCACCGGTTCGCTAAGCGTAGCGACGGCGAACGCGGCCTCCTGCACCGCCTCGCTTTTTCCGTGCGGCACCGCCAGCCCTTCGCCCAGCGCGGTCGGCCCCTGCGCTTCACGGGCGAATACGTCGTTCAGATAATGGTCAAGATTATTAATTTTGCTCAGATCCGCCAGGCGCGTCGCCAGCGCGCGTATGGCGTCATCGCGGCTGGCAAACCGCGTTTGCAGGCAGAGGGCGTCCGGATGCGTCAGGGTCGTCAGGTTCATCATGATCCTCACTTTGTTAAGAGAAGTACGTGCCGCCAGGCGGCATTCAGACATGAGAATGCCAGAGTAAATAATACATTTATGTGATCACTTTCACTTTACGTAATAATTTGTATCTTATTTGTATTGTTTACATTCAAGCCACAACCCGGATAATCGGCCGAAAGGTATTATTTTGGTGCCACGCCTATGTCCAGTAAACCGATGTACCGACAGATCGCCGATACCCTGCGCGAGCGTATTCAGTGCGGCGAATTGAAACCCGGAGACGCGCTGCCGACGGAATCCGAGCTACAGGCGCAGTTCAACGTCAGCCGCGTGACCGTGCGTCAGGCGCTGAAACAGCTGACCGCCGAGTCAATCATTGAAAGCATCCAGGGCAGCGGCTCTTACGTGAAAGAAGAGCGGGTTAATTACGATATTTACCGCCTGACCAGCTTTTATGAAAAACTGGCCGACCGAAACGTCGCGACCCACAGCGACGTGAAAGTTTTTGAAGTGATTAAGGCCGAACCCTGGCTGGCGGAAAAGCTCCAGCTCGCGGCTGAGGAAAAGGTCTGGCACATTAAGCGGGTGCGGTTTATTAATCACAAACCGGTGAATCTGGAAGAGACCTGGATGCCGCTGGCGATGTTTGCGGATCTGACGTGGGAAGTAATGGAAAACTCGAAATACCATTATATTGAGCAGATCAAAAAAATGGTCATCGATCGCAGCGAGCAGGAACTGGTGCCGGCGATGCCGTCTGAGGAAGCCATCGCGGCGCTGTCAATCGATGCACAAAAACCAATTCTCGAGAAAATTTCACGCGGCTTTCTCAAAGACGGCAGAGTGTTTGAGTACAGCCGTAATGTCTTCAGAAGCGACGATTATAAATTCACCCTGGTGGCGCAACGCGGACGGTAACCGGCCATAAAAAAGGCCGCTGTTCAGCGGCCAACCATGTCGAAAACACGCTCCCTCTGGCGGGGAGCAGAGATTTTATTTAATGATAGATTTCAGCGCTTCGCCGATATCTGCCAGGCTACGCACGGTTTTCACGCCCGCCGCTTCCAGCGCAGCGAATTTTTCATCTGCCGTACCTTTGCCGCCCGCGATGATCGCGCCCGCATGGCCCATACGTTTCCCTTTCGGCGCGGTCACGCCAGCGATGTAGCCGACCACCGGCTTGGTCACATGATCCTTGATATAAGCCGCCGCTTCTTCTTCCGCGCTACCGCCGATCTCGCCGATCATGACGATCGCTTCGGTCTGCGGATCTTCCTGGAACAGCTTCAGGATGTCGATGAAGTTAGAGCCAGGGATCGGGTCGCCGCCGATGCCCACGCAGGTGGACTGGCCAAAACCGTAATCGGTGGTCTGCTTAACCGCTTCATAGGTCAGCGTACCGGAACGGGAAACGATACCCACTTTACCCGGCTGGTGAATGTGGCCCGGCATGATGCCGATTTTGCATTCGCCTGGGGTGATCACGCCCGGACAGTTCGGCCCGATCATGCGCACGCCCGCTTCGTCCAGCTTCACTTTCACCGTCAGCATATCCAGCGTCGGGATACCTTCGGTGATGGTGATGATCAGTTTGATGCCCGCATCGATGGCTTCAAGAATTGAGTCTTTGCAGAACGGTGCGGGAACGTAGATCACCGAGGCGGTCGCGCCGGTAGCCTCTACCGCTTCACGCACGGTGTTGAATACCGGCAGGCCGAGGTGCTCAGTGCCGCCTTTGCCCGGCGTTACGCCGCCGACCATCTGCGTGCCGTAGGCAATCGCCTGTTCGGAGTGGAATGTCCCCTGGCTTCCGGTGAAACCCTGGCAGATCACTTTGGTGTTTTTATCGATTAAAACTGACATTATTTCCCCTCCACTGCGCCAACGACCTGCTGGGCTGCATCCGTCAGACTCTTCGCTGCAATAATATTCAGGCCGCTGTCCGCCAGGCGTTTCGCGCCCAGTTCAGCGTTGTTACCTTCCAGACGCACCACCACCGGCACATTCACGCCGACTTCTTCTACTGCGCCAATAATGCCGTCAGCGATCAGATCGCAGCGCACGATGCCGCCGAAGATGTTGACCAGTACCGCTTTGACGTTGTCGTCAGAGAGGATAATTTTGAACGCTTCGGTCACGCGCTCTTTGGTCGCGCCGCCGCCCACGTCAAGGAAGTTAGCCGGTTCGCCGCCGTGCAGCTTAACGATGTCCATGGTGCCCATCGCCAGACCTGCGCCGTTGACCATACAGCCGATGTTGCCATCCAGCGCCACGTAGTTCAGTTCCCACTGCGCCGCCTGAGACTCACGGGCATCTTCCTGCGAGTTATCGCGCATTTCGCGCAGATCCGGCTGGCGGAACAGCGCGTTGCCGTCCGCGCCCAGTTTGCCGTCGAGGCAGATCAGGTCGCCCTGTTTGGTGATCACCAGCGGGTTGATTTCGATCAGGGCCAGATCGCGCTCAAGGAAAATGGTCGCCAGTCCCATAAAGATTTTGGTGAACTGCTGAACCTGCTTGCCTTCCAGACCCAGTTTGAACGCCAGTTCGCGGCCCTGGTACGGCATCGGACCCGCCAGCGGATCGAGCGCGACTTTGTGGATCAGATGCGGGGTTTCTTCCGCGACTTTTTCAATTTCCACGCCGCCTTCGGTGGAGGCCATAAAGACCACGCGGCGGGAGCTACGGTCAACGACCGCGCCGAGGTACAGTTCTTTATCAATGTCGGTCGCCGCTTCTACCAGGATCTGGTTGACCGGCTGGCCGTTCGCATCTGTCTGATATGTAACCAGGCGTTTGCCCAGCCAGTGCTCGGCAAAGGCGCGGATCTCTTCTTTGCTTTTAACCACTTTCACGCCGCCCGCTTTACCGCGACCGCCAGCATGAACCTGGCATTTTACCACCCACGGGCCAGCACCGATTTTTGAGGCCGCTTCTTCAGCTTCGCGCGGCGTGTTACAGGCATAACCTACTGGCGCAGGCAAACCATAGCGGGCAAACAGTTGTTTTGCCTGATATTCATGTAAGTTCATGTCTTCTGTCCATCCTTCAGATAATCGTTATCATTGTGCCTGAAGGTCGGATGGCGCTACGCGTATCCGGCCTACAGACAGGTGATATTCTTAATTACTACACGTCCAGCAGCAGACGGGTCGGGTCTTCCAGCAGCTCTTTGATTGCCACCAGGAAGCCTACCGATTCACGGCCATCGATCAGACGGTGATCGTAAGAGAGTGCCAGGTACATCATCGGCAGGATCTCAACTTTACCGGCGACCGCCATCGGACGATCTTTAATGGCGTGCATGCCGAGGATCGCGCTCTGCGGCGGGTTGATGATCGGCGTAGACATCAGAGAGCCGAAAACGCCGCCGTTGGTAATGGTAAAGTTACCGCCAGTCAGGTCTTCCACCGTCAGTTTGCCGTCGCGCCCTTTCACCGCCAGCTCTTTAATGCGTTTTTCGATGTCAGCCATGCCCAGCGCGTCAACGTCGCGCAGCACCGGCGTCACCAGGCCGCGCGGCGTGGAGACCGCCATGCTGACGTCGAAATAGTTGTGATACACCACGTCGTCGCCGTCGATAGAGGCGTTAACTTCCGGGTAACGTTTCAGCGCTTCCACCACCGCTTTCACGTAGAAGGACATAAAGCCCAGACGGATGCCGTGACGTTTCTCGAAGGCGTCGCCGTACTGCTTGCGCAGATCCATAATCGGCTTCATGTTCACTTCGTTGAAGGTGGTCAGCATCGCGGTGGAGTTTTTCGCTTCCAGCAGACGCTCGGCCACACGCTTACGCAGGCGGGTCATCGGCACGCGTTTTTCAGAGCGGTTGCCCAGTTGCGGTGCCGCCTGTGGAGCAGCTTCAGGCGCTTTCTGTTCTGCTTTTGCCGGGGCGTTGTTCAGATGTTTATCCACATCTTCACGGGTAATACGTCCGCCCACGCCGGTGCCTTTGATGGCACTGGCGTCAAGGTTATGCTCAGCCAGCAGGCGACGGATCGCCGGACTGAGCGCATCGTTGTTCTGTTCTTCCAGCGACGCCTGCTGACGCTGAGCCGGGGTCGATTCTTTCGCTTCGGATTTCTCGCTGGTTTCTTTACCAGAACTGTTGCCTTCGCGCAGGCGGCCCAGGATCTGACGAGAGGTAACGGTAGCCCCTTCATCTTCCAGTAAGGCATCAAGAATGCCGTCCGCCGACGCCGGTACTTCCAGTACCACTTTGTCAGTTTCGATTTCTACCAGAACTTCATCGCGTTTAACCGCATCGCCTGGTTTTTTGTGCCAGGTGGCCACAGTCGCATCCGCAACGGATTCAGGCAGGTCGGGAACAAGAATATCTACGCTACTCATTATTTATCCTTTAATTTATCGACGTTCAGCGCGTCATTGACCAGATCTTGCTGCTGTTTCTGGTGAACGGACATATACCCTACCGCCGGGGAGGCGGAGGCCGGGCGACCTGCATAACGCAGGGCTGCCCCAAAGGGAACCACATCACGGAAATGATGCTGACTGCAATACCATGCGCCCTGGTTAAGTGGCTCTTCCTGGCACCAGACAAAATCATGTACGTGGGCGTATGGCTTCAGCGCTTCCTGTACCGCCTGATGCGGGAACGGATAGAGCTGTTCGATGCGCACGATAGCGACATCTTTTTGATCGTTTTTACGGCGCTGCTCCAGCAGATCGTAGTATACCTTGCCGGAACACATGACCACGCGTTTCACCGCCTGCGGATCCAGTTCATCCACCTCGCCGATGGCGGGCATAAAGGTGCCGTTCGCCAGTTCGTCAAGGGTGGACACCGCCAGCGGGTGACGCAACAGCGATTTCGGCGACATCACGATCAGCGGACGGCGCATACCGCGCAGCGCCTGACGACGCAGCATATGGTAAACCTGCGCCGGGGTGGACGGTACGCAAACCTGCATATTCTGCTCGGCGCAGAGTTGCAGATAACGTTCCAGACGCGCGGAGGAGTGCTCCGGTCCCTGCCCTTCGTAGCCGTGCGGCAGCAGCATAACCAGACCACACATCCGGCCCCATTTCTGCTCGCCGGAGGAGATGAACTGGTCAATCACTACCTGCGCGCCGTTGGCGAAGTCGCCAAACTGCGCTTCCCAGATGGTCAGCGTGCGCGGTTCGGCGGTGGCGTAACCGTATTCAAAGGCCAGCACCGCCTCTTCAGAGAGCACGGAGTCCCAGACTCTGAACTGCCCCTGCGCATTGTGAATGTGTTGCAGCGGGGTGTAATTTGAGCCGTTGGCCTGGTTATGGACCACTGCGTGACGGTGGAAGAAGGTACCGCGACCGGAGTCTTCCCCGGAAATACGCACCGCAACGCCTTCGTCAACCAGCGTGGCGTAAGCGAGGTTTTCCGCACCGCCCCAGTCGAACAGTTTTTCACCGGCCGCCATCGCCTGACGATCGGCATAGATTTTTGCCACGCGCGACTGCATTTCAATCGCGTCCGGCACGGTACTGATGCGCTTCGCCAGTTCCTGCACGCGTTTCATCTCTACCTTGTTCGGGTAGCTTTCGTCCCATTCGTGGTTAAGGTACGGCGACCAGGTAAAGGAGTGCATATTCATCGGACGGAACTCTTTTACCACGCACTCGCCGGCATCCAGCGCATCGCGGTAAAGATTCACCAGCTCGGTAGCATCTTCCAGAGTGGCAACCCGATCCTGCTCCAGACGATCAGCGTAAATTTTACGCGGCGTCGGGTGCTTTTTGATTTTCTGATACATCAACGGCTGGGTAGCGCTTGGCTCATCGGCTTCGTTATGGCCGTGACGACGGTAGCAGACCAGATCGATGAACACATCACGTTTGAACGTATTGCGGAATTCCAGCGCCACGCGGGTCACGAAGGCCACCGCTTCCGGGTCGTCAGCATTAACGTGAAAAATCGGCGCCTGCACCATTTTACCAATATCGGTACAGTACGGCGTGGAACGCGCATCCAGCGGGTTAGAGGTAGTAAACCCGACCTGGTTATTGATCACAATGCGCACGGTGCCGCCGACTTCGTAGCCACGGGCTTTCGACATGTTCAGGGTTTCCTGAACCACACCCTGTCCGGTCACCGCAGCGTCGCCGTGAATGGTAATCGGCAGCACTTTATTGCTGCTCGGCTCGTCCAGACGATCCAGACGCGCGCGTACCGACCCCATCACCACCGGGCTGACGATTTCGAGGTGCGACGGGTTAAACGCCAGCGCCAGGTGAACCAGTCCGCCTTCGGTTTCGATATCTGACGAGAAGCCCTGATGGTACTTCACGTCGCCGGTGCCAAGATGTTCTTTGTGTTTACCGGCAAATTCGTCAAACAGATCCTGTGACTGTTTGCCCAGCACGTTGATCAGTACGTTCAGGCGACCACGGTGCGCCATGCCCAGCACCACTTCACGGGTGCCGTTTTTACCGGCGTGGCGGATCATCTCTTTGAGCATCGGGATCAGCGCGTCACCGCCTTCCAGTGAGAAGCGTTTCGCGCCGGGGAATTTCGCACCCAGATAACGCTCCAGCCCTTCTGCCGCCGTCAGTTCGTTGAGAAAACGTTTTTTCTCTTCAACGCTAAAGCTGGCGTGGCCTGCCACCGATTCAATACGCTGCTGGATCCAGCGCTTCTCTTCCGTGGAGGTGATGTGCATATATTCTGCGCCGATGGAACCGCAGTAGGTTTGTTTCAGGGCGTCGATCAGATCGCCAAGCTTCATGGTGTCTTTGCCGATGGCAAAAGACCCTACGTTAAAGGTTTCCTGGAAATCGGCTTCGGTTAAATCATGGTATGAGGGGTCAAGATCCGCCACGCGCTCCTGCTTCCACAGCCCCAGCGGATCGAGATTCGCATGCTGGTGGCCACGGAAACGGTAGGCGTTGATCAGTTGCAGGACTTTAACCTGCTTCACATTGGTATCAGGATCGGACACTGACGCGGTGTAACGTGAGGCATCCTTCGCCAGGCGGCGGAAGTAATCACGCGTTTTGGAATGGAATTGATCCGGTTTAACTCCGGTGCCAGGTAACTGCTGGAACATCGAACGCCATTTGACGTCGACAGAGTCAGGATCGGTTAAGAAGTCTTCATAGAGCTGTTCTATCCAGCTCTGATTAGCACCAGAGAGGTAAGAAGAGTCCAGCCAGGCTTTCATTGCGCCGTTCTGCATCGTGATCCCTTAAGCATTTTTATGCTTACTTCGCCGTGGATAACTACAACGCACGCGGCAAGGCGCACGTCCCAGGGTTCACTTGCGAGCTCTTGTCTACACTGGCCCGCGAAGGAACCTTTAAAAACTGTCCGAGGGTTTCCCCCTGGTTCTGCCTCGTTTCCTTTATGAAAGGAGAAAGTCCATCCGGCAGTTTTTAAAGGTTTCCTGCACTTTTCCTGCTTTGCCCGGTGGCGCTGCGCTTACCGGGCCTACGTTACTATTCCACCATTTGTAGGCCGGATAAGACGCTTGCGTCGCCATCCGGCATTAACGGCTCAGGCGCTACGTTGTAACAACATCGACTTAATGTGCCCGATAGCGCGCGTCGGGTTCAGCCCTTTCGGACATACACTGACGCAGTTCATGATGCTATGGCAGCGGAATACGCTGAAAGCATCGCTTAATCCTTCAAGGCGGTTATCAGTTTCCGTGTCGCGGCTGTCGATCAGGAAGCGATATGCCGCCAGAAGACCTGCCGGGCCGATGAACTTGTCCGGATTCCACCAGAACGATGGGCAGGACGTAGAACAACAGGCACAAAGAATACACTCATACAGTCCGTCGAGTTTTTCCCGCTGCTCAGGCATCTGAAGATGCTCGCGAGCGGGTGGATTTTGCCCATTATTCAACAAGTAAGGCTTAATCTTCTCATATTGTGCATAGAATTGTCCCATGTCCACCACCAAATCGCGGATCACCGGCAATCCTGGCAGTGGGCGGATAACAATTTTCTTCTTGCCGTTACCCAGCGCTGACAGCGGCGTGATGCAGGCCAGGCCGTTTTTGCCGTTCATATTCAGACCGTCCGAACCACAGACACCTTCACGGCAGGAGCGGCGGAACGACAGGCTGGGGTCCTGCTCTTTGATCAGCATCAGCGCGTCGAGCAGCATCATGTCGCGACCCTCTTCGCCTTCCAGGGTGTAATCCTGCATGCGCGGAGCGTCGTCAACATCCGGGTTATAGCGATAAATCGAGAATTCGAATTTCATCTTCCTGTCTCCGCATTAATAAGTACGAATCTTCGGCGGGAACGCCGGGCGCAGTTTCGGCTCCATATTGACGCTGCGACGCGTCATGGATTCCGATTGCGGCAGATACAGGCTATGACACAGCCAGTTTGCATCATCACGATCCGGATAGTCGAAGCGGCTATGCGCGCCGCGGCTTTCGGTGCGGAAGTTGGCGGAAACAGCCGTCGCATACGCTGTTTCCATCAGGTTATCCAGCTCCAGGCACTCAACACGCTGGGTATTGAACTCGCTGGAGGTATCGTCCAGACGGGCGTTTTTCAGTCGCTCGCGGATTTGTTTAAGCTGCTCCAGCCCTTTCGCCATCGCATCCCCTTCGCGGAATACCGAGAAGTTATGCTGCATACATTCCTGCAGTGCTTTACGGATAACCACCGGATCTTCACCGTCGCGGTTGTTGTTCCAGCGGTTAAGACGCTCCAGCGATTTTTCGATATCCTCTTCGCTGGCATCGCGCAGTTCGCCCTGCTCGGCGATGGACTCCAGCAGATGCAGCCCTGCCGCCCGGCCAAATACCACCAGATCCAGCAGCGAGTTACCGCCGAGACGGTTGGCACCGTGGACCGAGACACAGGCGATTTCACCGACCGCGAACAGGCCCGGGATCACCACGTCTTCGCCCTGCTCGTTCACGGTCAGCGCCTGACCAGTTACTTTGGTCGGAATACCGCCCATCATATAGTGGCAGGTCGGGATCACCGGAATCGGCTCTTTGACCGGGTCAACGTGCGCAAAGGTGCGCGACAGTTCCAGAATACCCGGCAGACGAGATTCGAGAACCTCTTTGCCCAGATGATCCAATTTCAGTTTAGCGTGCGGACCCCATGGGCCTTCGCAGCCGCGGCCTTCACGAATTTCGATCATAATAGAACGCGCGACCACATCGCGCCCCGCCAGATCTTTGGCGTTCGGCGCATAACGCTCCATAAAGCGCTCGCCGTGTTTGTTCAGCAGATAGCCACCTTCACCACGGCAGCCTTCCGTCACCAGTACACCCGCGCCAGCGATGCCGGTCGGGTGGAACTGCCACATTTCCATATCCTGCACCGGAACGCCTGCACGCAGGGCCATGCCCACGCCGTCGCCGGTATTAATGTGCGCATTGGTGGTGGATTGATAAATACGGCCCGCGCCGCCGGTCGCCAGTACGGTGGCTTTCGCTTTGAAGTACACCACTTCACCGGTTTCGATACACAGAGCGGTACAGCCGACAACGGCACCGTCTTCATTTTTTACCAAATCCAGCGCGTACCACTCGGAGAAAATGGTGGTTTTGTTTTTCAGGTTCTGCTGATAAAGCGTGTGCAGCAGCGCATGGCCGGTACGGTCCGCCGCCGCCGCGGTACGAGCTGCCTGCTCGCCGCCGAAGTTCTTTGACTGGCCGCCGAACGGACGCTGATAAATCTTGCCGTCGTCAAGACGGGAAAACGGCAGGCCCATGTGCTCGAGTTCCAGAATCGCTTCCGGCCCGGTTTTACACATATATTCAATCGCGTCCTGGTCACCGATATAGTCCGACCCTTTGACGGTGTCGTACATATGCCATTCCCAGTTATCTTCATGGGTATTGCCCAGCGCCACGGTGATCCCGCCCTGCGCCGATACGGTGTGCGATCGGGTTGGAAAAACTTTAGAGAGCAGCGCACAGGTCTGGCCGCTCTGGGAAATTTGCAGCGCCGCGCGCATACCCGCGCCACCGGCACCAATAACTACAGCATCAAATTCTCTGACTGGCAGTTTCATTACACACCCCACACCACAACGAATCCATAAATAACGTAAGCCACCAGCGCAATAACAATAAGCAGTTGCAGCGTCAGACGCAGCGCCAGTGATTTAACGTAGTCGGTCAACACCTGCCACATGCCAATCCAGGCATGGATCAAGACAGAAAACAGAGCCAGCAGGGTGAACACTTTGGTGAAAGCGGAAGCAAAGAAACCAGACCAGACTTCCCAGGTAACGTCGCTGGTGAGGGCAAAGAAACCGACCATGTAAATAATGTACAAAGTCAGAATGATGGCCGTAGCGCGAACCAGAATGAAGTCATGTACGCCATTGCGTCCTAATGCTGAGGCGTTGCTTACCATACGAGGACTCCTGCGAGAATTGAAAGCACGACAGTAATAACAAAAGCAAGCCAGGCGGTACGCTGCCCTGCGGCAAAGGTTTCTTCCAGATAACCGACATCCATCAGCATGTGACGGATCCCACCGACAGCGTGATACGCCAGCGCGGTAAGAATGCCCCACATAATGAATTTAGCGAAAAAGCTATCCATGATGGACGTTGCGGTGAGAAAGCCTTCAGGCGAGGAGAGACTGGTGCCCAACAGCCACAACAGCAACCCAACCGCCACGAACGTGATCACGCCGGACGCGCGGTGGAGAATGGACGCTATAGCCGTTACAGGAAACTGGATCGTTGTCAGATCCAGGTTAACAGGTCTTTGTTTTTTGACATTTTTTATCATGAATAACGCCCACATGCTGTTCTTATTGTTCCCTTCCTCCGGTCTGCGTGCGGGTCAGACAGCGTCCTTTCTATAACCTGACGTCATGGATAAAAACGGTAGAGATCCGTTCAAACGACGCAGGCTTACGCTGGGTGGCTCGGGAGTGCAGGATATTCCGGAGACCTGGCGGCAGTATAGGATGTTCACAAAATCATTACAATTAACCTACATATAGTTTGTCGGGTTTTATGTCGAACAGTGATCCGCATCACGATAACAACATTATTTTAAAATTTAATCATCTGATTTGACAAATATTAAACATTATTGTTACAAACGTAAGCCGAAAAGTCATATAATGCGTAAAAGTTATGGGGTCACTCTTTCACCTGCGAATAAGTTATGTAACAGTGAGATGATATTGACCGCAGTAATCAGTACAGGTATTAGTGATATACAGGTTTGAATTATTCGGATTGCAACACCCTGATTTACCGTTGTTTCAGTGTAGTTTTGACGCGTACCTGCCAGCGCCCATCGCTCTGTACCCTGGTTTTTCCTCTATAAGCAGAGCCGTAAGCCACATAACAAACTGGTCACGTTAAACTTCAGGCTGAAGGTAAATCCGGCTGGCGGCAGTCTTAAGCATAAGGCGCTAAGGAGACCGTAAATGGCTGATAAGAAAGCAAACCTCACTCTAAACGGTGATACTGCTGTTGAACTGGACGTGCTAAAAGGCACGCTGGGTCAGGATGTAATCGATATCCGTAGTCTTGGATCAAAAGGCGTATTCACCTTCGATCCTGGTTTCACCTCTACCGCATCCTGCGAATCCAAAATCACCTTTATCGACGGTGACGAAGGCATCCTGCTGCATCGCGGCTTCCCGATTGACCAACTGGCCACCGGGTCCAACTATCTCGAAGTGTGTTACATCCTGCTGTACGGCGAGAAACCGACTCAGGAACAGTATGAAGAATTCCAGACTATCGTCACCCGCCATACCATGATCCATGAGCAGATCACCCGTCTGTTCCACGGTTTCCGTCGCGACTCTCACCCGATGGCGGTGCTGTGCGGCGTGACCGGCGCGCTGGCGGCGTTCTACCATGATTCACTGGATGTTAACAATTCACGTCATCGTGAAATCGCCGCGTTCCGCCTGCTGTCCAAAATGCCAACTGTGGCCGCGATGTGTTACAAATATTCTATCGGCCAGCCGTTTGTCTATCCGCGTAATGACCTCTCCTATGCCGGTAACTTCCTGAATATGATGTTCTCCACGCCGTGCGAACCTTACGAGGTGAATCCGGTACTGGAACGCGCGATGGACCGTATCCTGATCCTGCATGCGGATCACGAGCAGAACGCCTCAACCTCTACCGTGCGTACCGCAGGCTCCAGCGGCGCGAATCCGTTCGCCTGCATCGCAGCCGGCATCGCCTCGCTGTGGGGACCGGCACACGGCGGTGCCAACGAAGCGGCGCTGAAAATGCTGGAAGAGATCAGTTCAGTTAAACACATTCCGGAATTCCTGCGCCGCGCCAAAGATAAGAACGATTCGTTCCGTCTGATGGGCTTCGGCCACCGCGTGTACAAGAATTACGATCCGCGCGCCACCGTGATGCGTGAAACCTGTCATGAAGTGCTCAAAGAGCTGGGCACCAAAGACGACCTGCTGGAAGTGGCGATGGAGCTGGAAAATATCGCGCTCAACGATCCGTACTTCATCGAGCGTAAACTCTATCCGAACGTTGACTTCTACTCTGGCATCATCCTGAAAGCGATGGGCATTCCATCATCCATGTTTACCGTTATCTTCGCGATGGCGCGTACCGTCGGCTGGATCGCCCACTGGAACGAGATGCACGACGACGGCATTAAGATTGCGCGTCCGCGTCAGCTGTATACCGGCTACGATCAGCGCGATTTTAAATCTGACGTGGAAAAACGTTAATTCCCGGAGCGTGGCTGTAAAAGTAGCGTGAGAAGAACCCTGCGGGGTTCTTCAAACTGCTGACAAACGTTGTACCGTGGAATGATGCCTGGCGGCGCTTCGCTTGCGCAGGCCTACGGGTTGCAACTAACCGGCTGATATTGATGGTTTTGTAGGCCGGATAAGGCGAAGCCGCCACCCGGCAAAACGGCGCATACAATAACAAACGGGTTGTCATCAACCTCAAGAACCCTGCGGGGTTCTTTTTTTGCGTTATTTTTCGCCTTATTGCAGGATTATTAAACGCTTTATTTGCTATTATTCAACACAATGATAATCCATGCTAATGAGTTTAAAGATAATTCTCACTTAAACACAATTTATGACTAAATATATTCCTATTTTTTTGTATTCGTCGTTAACGTAATATCTTAAAAGATCGCATTATAATTTAATTATATCTATTTAAAGAATGAATACCCCTCCCGGTTAGCGTGCAACCCATTGATTTTATTTAACTTTTATAAGAATAAGTCAAACTTAAAACCACTTTAAGTATAAATAAATTTAGCGATAAATTTTATAATCTATTATGTGGGCGAAGTACGTTTTAACTGAGAAGGAATTTGGTATGTCAATATTACACAAAAGTGTCTTAGGGGTTTCTGTCGCTCTGGCTTTTGCTGCTTCCGCGTATGCAGCTAACGACCAGGGCTCCGGTGAACTCCACTTTAAAGGCGAGGTTGTCAATGCGCCGTGTGAAATCCATCCCGATGATGTTGATCAGACGATTGAACTGGGGACAGTAACCACAAGACGCATCAACACCGACGGTCACTCCTCCGCAATTCCGGTCCGTATTCGTTTAATCAACTGCGATCTGCCTAATTCAGATAATGGTTCGGGTCAGCCCATTTCCAAGGTTGCCGTCACCTTCGACAGTGACGCCAAAACTACCGAGGGAACGGAAATGCTGGATAACACCAGCACCGGCGAAGCAACTGGCGTGGGCGTAATGCTCCTCAATAGCGATCAGACGCCGATTACGCTGGGCCAGCCAACTACTGATATCCCCCTGCTGCCTGCGTCAGCCAGCCAGCAACTGAATTTCTTTGCATGGATGCAACGGATCGACTCGACGGGTGCCAACCAGGTAACGCCGGGTGCCGTGACGTCTAACGCCACTTACGTTCTGGATTATAAATAATCCATCATTTTTCAGGCGGCCCGTCAGGCCGCCTGCAAGACATTTCAGGTAGGGATGCTGTGAAAATTCATCGTTTGTCGCTCCTGATCGGCATGGTACTTGCCGCGCCCGCGATGGCCGTGGAATTTAATCTTAACGTGCTGGATAAATCCATGCGCGATAGCGTCGATTTTTCTTTGCTCAAAAATGACGCCGCCGTTGCGCCCGGCGACTATTTTGTGGCGATTGCGGTCAACAATAACAAGATCAGCGCCGGGCAAAAAATTCGCTGGCGGCAGGTTGAGCAGACCACCGAAGTCTGTATACCGGCAGCGCTGGCCGATAAACTGAATTTAAAAGAGGACGTTCGCAAGGCGCTCACAGAAAAAGATGGCTGCGTCGACTTTTCCGCGCATCCTGAAATCACCTTTACGTTAGACCAGGCCAATCAACAGCTCAATATTTCTGTCCCGCAGGCGTGGCTTGCGTGGCAATCGCAAAACTGGATGCCGCCCTCCACCTGGAGCGAGGGCGTGCCGGGGTTTCTTCTGGACTACAACCTTTTCGCCAGCACCTATCGCCCCGATGAAGGCGACAAAACGGAAAACGTGAATACCTACGGGACGGCAGGCATTAACGCCGGGCCGTGGCGTTTGCGCAGCGATTATCAGTATAGCCAGACGAAAACCGACGGTCACAGCGACAGCAATGGATCCATTTCGCGCACCTATCTGTTTCGCCCGCTGCCCACGTTAGGGGCCCGGCTGACGCTGGGGGAAACCGATCTCAGTTCGAATATTTTTGATGGGTTTTCCTATACCGGCGCTGAACTGGCCAGCGACGACCGTATGCTGCCCTGGGAGCTGCGCGGCTATGCGCCGCAAATCAGCGGCGTGGCGCAAACGCACGCTACCGTCACGGTCAGCCACTCGGGCCGCGTGATTTATCAAACCAAAGTGGCACCCGGCCCGTTTACGATCGCCGATTTAAACCAGTCGGTGCAGGGCACGCTGGACGTCAAAGTGACCGAAGAAGATGGCCGGGTAAATACCTTCCAGGTTTCCGCGGCCTCCACGCCGTTCCTGACGCGTCAGGGCCAGATTCGTTACAAAGTGGCCGCCGGGCGCGCCCGCCCCAGCCTTTCTCACCACGTTGCGGACGAAACGTTTATCACCAATGAAGCCTCCTGGGGCGTGCTCTCCAACACCTCCCTGTATGGCGGCCTGTTAATTGCGGGCGATAACTACCGCTCCGGCGCGCTGGGGATTGGGCAAAATATGCTGTGGCTGGGGGCCATCTCGTTTGATGTTACCCACGCCACCAGCCGGTTTGACAACGGTGACGAAGAAAAAGGCTTTAGCTATCGCCTGAACTACAGCAAGCGTTTTGAAGCCACCGATAGCACGGTATCGCTGGCCGCTTACCGCTTTTCTGACCGCCATTTTCACAGCTACGCTAATTTCATCGACCATCAATATAACGATGCCGATACCCAGGATGAAAAACAGACCATCAGCCTTTCCGCCAGCCAGCCGATAACGCCGCTCAATATGAACCTGAGCGTAAGCGTACTGCGTCAGAGCTGGTGGAATGATGATTCATCCACTACGGCGAATATCTCTGCCGGGTTTAACTTTGATGTCGGCAGCTTGAAAAATATTTCGCTGACCACGACCTATAGCACCACCCATTACGAAGACAGCGATAACGATAAACAGATCTATGTCTCCGTATCGCTGCCCATCGGCGACGGGGGCCGTCTGGGCTACGATATGCAGGACAGCAGCAGCACCTCGCACCGTCTTTCCTGGAACGACTACGCTGACCCGCATAATACCTGGGGTGTCGCCGCCGGGATCGATAATGGCCGCCCCGATCACGGCCAGCAGTTCAGCGCCAACTATGCCCATACCGCCTCGGCGGGAGAATGGGATCTCTCCGGCAACTATGCCGTTAACGATTACCGTTCGTTGAGTACCAGCTGGAGCGGCTCTTTCACCGCGACGCCGCATGGCGCCGCCTTCCACCGCCGGGCCGCTGGCAATGAGCCGCGCTTGATGGTCAGCACCGACGGCATTGCCGACATCCCGGTAGCCGGAGACAGCGACTACACCAACCGCTTCGGCTATGCGGTGGTGCCGATGATCTCCAGCTATCAGCCAACGACCATCGCCGTCAATATGGACGATCTGCCGGATGGTGTGACCGTGAGTGAAAACACCGTGCGGGAAACCTGGACGGAAGGGGCCATCGGCTATAAAGCACTGGCCTCCCGGGCCGGTAAAGAGGTGAACGTGCTTATCCGCGATAACGCGGGCAACGTACCGCCGCTTGGCGCGGTGGTGCGCCATGAAGAGACCAATACCGACGTGGGTATGGTCAGTGAAGAAGGTCACGCCTGGCTTAGCGGTGTCGCCGCGGGCCAGCATTTTATTGTGCAATGGGGCGATCGTCGCTGCCAGATTACGCTTCCGGACAATCTGGACAACATTACCCAGCACCTGTTACTTCCCTGTCATTAATTAAGGAAAAGAGATGACATTTTATCGAGGCATTCCCCTGCTTTTACTGGCGTTCAGTCTGTGCGGACAGGCGGCGCTACAGCCCGACCGCACCCGGGTGATTTTTAACAGCAATGAGAAAGCCAACAGCTTAAGAATTAATAACCAAAGCCCGAAAGATCCTTATCTGGCCTACTCGTGGATTGAGGATGATAAGGGCAATAAAAACGACGAGTATCTTACCGCGCTGCCGCCCATCCAGCGGGTTAACCCCGGCGCGATGACGCAGGTCAGGATTGTCAAACAGGCCGCCGCAGCGCAGCTTCCCGCCGACCGTGAGAGCCTGTTTTATTATAATTTGCGCGAGATCCCCCCGGCACCCGATAAAAAGAGCGATGCGGCCGTTCTGCAAATCGCCATTCAGAGCCGCATAAAACTGTTCTGGCGACCGGCGGCACTGCGTAAAAAAACCGGCGATCGCGTCGAGCTACAGATGAAGGTCTCCCAACAGGGCGAGACGCTGAGCCTGCAAAACCCAACGCCCTATTATTTGACCATCGCTTACCTGGGGAAAGATGGCAAAGGGGTGCTGCCCGGCTTTCAGAGCACGATGATCGCGCCGTTCAGCACGACCAGCGTCCACACGCCCGGCTATAAAGGCAGCTTCTTCTATCTGGGCTACATGGATGACTACGGCGCGCTGCGCATGACCACGCTGTCGTGCCAGAGAAGCTGTACGCTCAAGCCGGTGGAGGAGAAAAGATGAGCCGCTGGTCGCGCCTGTTTCTGCTATTCGTCATCGTCTTCATGCCGCTGAAAGCGGCGCTGGCGCTGGACTGCTATTTTGGCACCACCGGCGGGATAATAGAGAAATTCGAAACGGTAGAGCCGTTTTCCGTACCCAACAATGCCAAACCCGGCGATAAAATCTGGGAATCCGACGACATTAAAATCCCGGTGTATTGCGATAATAATACCGACGCCGAGTTTATGGCGGAAAACGTCTATGCCTGGGTAAACCCGTACCCCGGCCTTCAGGATCGCTATTACCAGCTCGGCGTTACCTATAACGGCATCGATTACGATTCCAGCCTCGGTAAAAGCAGCATTGATACGACCCAGTGTATTGATGCGAAAAAAATCGCTATCTATACCCCTCAGCAGCTGATTGATATGGGCTGGCAGAATAAGCTTTGCTCAAAAGATCCCAATAATATTCACACCTCCCGCACGTTTATCGCCCGTATGCGGCTGTACGTTAAAATACGCGAAATGCCGCCGCATGATTACCAAAGCCCGCTGAGCGATTACATTATTGTGCAGTTTGACGGCAAAGGCGGTATTAACGAAGATCCGACAGCGAGAAACCTGAAATACCATATTAACGGTCTGCAAAATATTCGCGTGCTCGACTGTAGCGTGAACTTCGCCATTTCGCCGGACAACCAGGTTATTGATTTCGGGAAGTTCAACGTGCTGGATATTTCCCGCCATAACATGACGCGCACGTTTGATATCAAAACCACCAAAAACCAGAACGGGGAATGCACCGACGGCTTCAAAGTGACCTCGTCCTTCTACACCCAGGAGATGCTGGTCGAGGATGATAACGCATTGCTGATCGGCAACGGCTTGCAGCTGCGTATCCTGGACGCGAAGTCCCAGCCTTTTGAGTTCAATAAATACGAAGAATACGCCGATTTCACCGGCGACATGCTCGTTTTTGAAAATACCTATACTGCGGAGCTGTCAAAAGTTGCCGGGGCCACGGTCGAGCCTGGCCCTTTCGAGACGGTGGTGGTCTTCAAGATAAACTACAACTAGCCGAGGGAACCGGGTCGGTGATAAACGGCCCGGCTTTCCTGGACGTTAATGCTGGCAGCCCGGGCACCAGTAAAAAGGCCGCGACGACAGCGTGGTCTTCTCAATAATCCCTCCGCAGCGTTCGCATTTTTTCCCCGCCCGATGGAAGACCTTAAAGCTGAACAGCGCGCCGTGGTGGCGTTTTTCGTTGACCTTGCCCCGGGTGGTGTAGGAAAGCCGCGGAACCGCCAGCAGCGCGTCGGCCAGCGCATCGAGTTGCGTCTGTGTCAGGTCGGCCGCCTTGTGGCTGGGCGCAAGCCCCGTATGCCAGAGGATCTCCACGCGCAAATAGTTGCCCAACCCGGCCAGAAACGCCTGATCGAGCAGCAGCCCGGAGAACTGGCGACGGCGAAAACGCGTCGACAGCAAGCGCTCTTTTACCATTTCAGCGGTTAGCGTCATATCCAGCACGTCCGGCCCGACGCGCAGTAAAAAAGGATGCTGCGCCAGCCCTTCTGCCGTCAGCATCTCGATATCCGACGCGCTATAAAGCAAAATAGCTTTATCCTGCGTTTGTAATCTGACCCGCAGGATACGGGTGGATTGCGGATTTTCATCCGCGTTAACGACGCGCCAGACGCCATAAAGCTGATTGTGGCTGTAGAGCGTCAGGCCATTAGAGAAATGGGTAAGCAATGCTTTGCCGCGCGTTTCGATGGCGTCTACCCGTTCGCCTGCCAGATCGGCGGCGAAACGCTGTAGGTGGGGGAAGGCAAACCAGGCTTCGGTTAGGGGTTTACCTTTGATCGCCTTTTCCAGATTGTCGGCGGCACGGCGAATTTCCGGTCCTTCTGGCATGATTTCTCCTGAACGTGTAGTGGCTCTTAGAGGTAAAGAAGTTCTCCGTCCATTGGCGGTTAAATGCCCGGTGGCGCTGCGCTTACCGGGCCTACGAATTCAACATGTAGTGGCCTCAAGAGGGAGAATATTCTCCGGCAACGGCGGCTAAATGCCCGGTGGCGCTGCGCTTACCGGGCCTACGAACGGCTACGAATGGCGGTGTTACCACCGCGGTTTGTACCCTGAATGTAGGCCGGATAAGGCGCAGCCGCCATCCGGCAGGTAGCCAGAATGCGGCTGGCATTTCTCGCAATAGCCCAGACGCGGCGTGCATGATGCATAGACCGGACACCCTATCCGCGCAAAAGGTTATTCCGCGCTAACCCTGATCCCCTGCGCTGCAAATGCGGCCCGCAAATGGCGGGCAAACGCCAGCGCCTGTTCACCGTCGCCGTGGAGACATATCGTCTGCGCCTCAACCGGCACCCATACGCCATCCAGGCTCATTACCCTGCCTTGCCGGATCATCTCCAGCGTCTGCGTCAGCGCCTGTTCCTCATCTTCAATCAGCGCACCCGGCTGAGTGCGGGGGACGAGACTACCGTCGCGCTGATATCGCCGATCGGCAAACACTTCCTGCCGGGTCGCCAGGCCATAACGCTGCCCGGCATGGATCAGCTCGCTGCCCGCCAGACCCACCAGTACAAGCTGCGGATCGCAGGCATGAACGGCGCGAGCAATGGCATCCGCCAGTTGCGGATCGCGTGCGGCCTGATTATAGAGCATACCGTGCGGTTTGACGTGACGCATCACGCCGCCCTCAGCACGGGCGATGGCGGCCAGCGCACCAATCTGGTACAGGGTCTGGGCGAAAATCGTCTCCGGCGGCAGTTGCATCGCGGTGCGGCCGAAATTTTCCCGGTCGGCAAATCCCGGATGCGCCCCGATGGCTACGCTATTTTTACGCGCTTCCCGCACGCAAAACCGCATGGTCAGCGCATCGCCTGCATGAAAGCCGCAGGCAATATTGGCTGAGGAGATCAGGGTAAAGAGCGCGGCATCGCTGGCGCAGCCCTCTCCCACATCGGCGTTAAGATCGATAGATCCCCCTGCACCGTAAAGGCTTTTACCGCAAGCTCCCGGCATTTCACTGATCATCATTCAACCGCCATTCAAGCTGTTCGATATAGCGATGCTGATCGCTACGCGCTTTAAGCGCTTCTTCCAGCGTGCAGGGAACGAAATGAATTGGCTGCCCGAGTGGGATTTGCGCCAGATGGTACATGTCCGCCTCGATCACACAGGCAATCCGTGGATAGCCGCCCGTGGTCTGCGCGTCGTTCATCAATACGATCGGTTGCCCGTTATGCGGCACCTGGACGACGCCCGGCAGCAGGCCGTGTGAAAGCAACTCGCGATCGGTGGTCCGTTTGAGGATCTGCCCCTGTAGCCGATACCCCATGCGATCGCTTTGCGGACTCAGACGCCACGGCAAGCGCCAGAATGCGGCCTGTGATGCCGGATCAAATTCATTATATTCTGGCCCCGGCAGCGCCCGCAGGCGGTTGCTCCATAAAAGCTGTTTGATACCGTGCGGCCCGCTGAAATCACGCGTCGGAGCATGAGTGGCAAGAAAGTCACCATCCTGCAATAACCGGCCTTCCAGACCACCAATGCCCAGTTTAAGATCGGTACTGCGCGATCCCATCACCTGCGGCACATCGATGCCACCAGCAATCGCCAGATAGCTACGCGCGCCGTGACGGGGCGTCTTCAGCGTCAGGCGCTGCCCTGCGCGGGCATGCTGCCGCCAGCCGGTCCACACCTGAGCGCCATCCAGAGTGGCATCACAGCCCGCGCCGGTCAGCGCAAACCAGCCATCCTGTGCAAACTCAACGGAAAACTGGCCGAGGACAATCTCCAGTGCTGCCGCATCTTTGTCGTTACCGACCAGTAAATTAGCAATACGCAACGCCGGAAGATCCAGCGCACCGCACTGACTGATGCCGGACTGGCGCTGCCCTACCCGACCGCCGTCCTGCACCGTCGTCATCATGCCGGCGCGAATTATATTCAGCATACGCCCTCCTTCTGTGGAACAAAGCGCACGCTGTCGCCGGGACGCAGCAATACGGGTTCGCTTTTGGCAGGATCGAACAGCGCCTGCGGCGTCGTCCCAATAAGCTGCCAGCCTCCCGGCGTGGGGAGCGGATAAATCCCGGTCTGCGCGCCGCCAACGCCGACCGAGCCAGCGGGAACCAGCAGACGAGGCTCAGCCCGACGCGGCGTAATAAGCTGCTCCGGCAGGCCGCCAAGATAGGGAAAGCCCGGCTGGAAGCCCAAAAACCAGACCACGTAATCCACCGAGGCGTGAAGTTCCACCACCTGCCGCGGTGTTAATCCGCTGTGGCGGGCGACTTCGTGCAGATCAGGCCCCTGCTCGCCGCCGTAGACCACCGGAATTTCAATGGCGCGGGAGTCTGGCTCCAGCGCCTCACTCTCCTCCCACCAGCGCTGCAAACGCTCAAGCGCATCCAGCGCCAGCGACTGGGGATCGCGCAGCACAACGGTAATATTGTTCATTCCGGGAATGGCTTCTACCACGTTGGGCATTTCGGCGACTCGTTGCGTTAAACGCCAAATCCGCTTCTGGCTCGCCAGGGTGACGGGAGGTTCCAGCTCCAGCACCACTGCGGTTTCTCCTGACAGGTAACAACGCGCTCGCTGCACTTTTTTTCCTCTTTTTTATGCTGGATTCGGGATATCGATAAAGGTGACATCCAGATCGGTATTTTCAGTCAGCCATTCGCTCAGTGCGCGAATACCGCCGCGTTCGGTTGCGTGATGACCGGCCGCGTAAAAATGCAGCCCCTGCTCACGTGCGGAATGGATGGTTTGTTCGGAAACTTCGCCAGTAATAAAGGCATCCACACCGAAGCGCGCCGCGTTATCAATAAATCCCTGACCGCCGCCGGTACACCATGCCACGCGTTGCACCAGGTCCGGTCCGGTATCGCCGCACCACAGCGGTTTACGTCCCAGACGAGCTTCGATCCACGAGGCCAGTTCCAGCCCCGGCACCGGCATAGAGAGCTCACCCCACGGCAGCAGCGGTTCGATTTCGCCCTTCACCGTGATACCCAGCAGTGCGGCAAGCTGAACGTTGTTGCCCAGTTCCGGATGCGCATCCAGCGGCAGGTGCCAGCCATAGAGGTTGATATCGTTTTGCAGCAGCGTTTTCAGGCGGTTGCGCTTCATGCCGCGAATGACAGGCGACTCGTTTTTCCAGAAATAACCATGATGCACAATCACCGCGTCGGCCTGCTGGCGCACGGCTTCATCAAGCAGCGCCTGGCTGGCGGTAACGCCCATGACGATCTTCTGTACCGTTTCTTTGCCTTCAACCTGCAGGCCATTCGGACCATAGTCACTGAAGGTGATACTGTTCAGTTTCTCGTTGATCAGCTGTTCCAGTTCGGTGTTTTTCATCATTGTTCGACTTACCCCTTATGCCATTTACAGAACTACCATAGCGTCCCCACGCGTCCTCGTCGACAGCCAATTATTTGCCTTAATGATACCTCGCATAATCTTGCGGCTCATCGTGCATAAAGACTCAAATTGCTTACCGTTATCCGCCACGCTTCATGTATATTTATGCAACCAAACAGCATATTGCACAAATTATTAGATCTGCATCACTGTAAGTAGTTACGCCTCGGGCTTCTGCCCTGCGTAGGATTTAGACCGGGAATATCATGAATAGAAAAGCTTCACAGCCACGCGCCATTTACTATGTGGTCGCACTGCAAATTTGGGAATACTTTAGTTTTTACGGCATGCGCGCGCTGCTGATCCTGTATCTCACCAACCAGCTCAAGTACGACGACAATCACGCTTACGAACTGTTTAGCGCTTATTGTTCCCTGGTCTACGTCACGCCAATCCTCGGCGGTTTTCTGGCCGATAAAATTCTGGGCAACCGGATGGCGGTGATGATCGGCGCGTGTCTGATGGCTATCGGGCATCTGGTGCTCGGTGCCAGCGAAGTTGCGCCAACGTTCCTCTATCTTTCACTGGCGATTATCGTCTGCGGCTACGGGTTGTTTAAGTCGAATATCAGCTGCCTGTTGGGTGAACTGTATGAACCGCAGGATCCGCGTCGCGACGGCGGGTTTTCTCTGCTGTACGCGGCGGGCAACGTCGGCTCTATTGTCGCCCCTATCGCCTGCGGTTACGTGCAGGAAGAGTACAGCTGGGCAATGGGATTCGCGCTGGCGGCTATCGGTATGCTGGCCGGATTGATTATCTTCCTGTGCGGCAACCGCCATTTTACCCATACTGCCGGGGTGAACCACGCTGCGCTGCGCGCCAGAACTTTCGTTCTGCCTAACTGGAGCTGGCTGCTGGTTCTGCTGGTGGTCGCCCCGCTGGCTATTACCGTTCTGTTCTGGAAAGCGTGGTCAGTCTATGCGCTGATCGCCGCGACCCTGATAGGCTTTGCCGTTCTGGTGAAAATTTATCGCCAGGCACAAACGCAGAAGCAGCGTAAAGATCTGGGACTCATTGTCACTCTGACCCTGTTTAGCCTGTTGTTCTGGGCCTTTGCTCAGCAGGGCGGCAGTTCGATTAGCCTGTATATTGACCGTTTCGTCGACCGCGGCATTCTCGGCTACGACGTCCCGACCGCTATGTTCCAGTCGGTCAATGCCTTTGCTGTCATGCTGTGCGGCGTGGTGCTGGCGTGGCTGGTGAAAGAGAGCGTCAGCGGCAATCGCACCGTGCGAATTTGGGGTAAATTTGCGCTGGGCCTTGGCCTGATGAGCGCCGGGTTCTGTATTCTGACCCTGAGCGCCCGCTGGTCGGCCACCTACGGTCACTCATCCATGCCGTTAATGATCCTCGGTCTGGCGGTGATGGGCTTCGCCGAGTTGTTTATTGACCCTGTTGCCATGTCGCAAATCACCCGTATTGAAATCCCCGGCGTCACTGGCGTGCTGACCGGCATCTATATGCTGCTCTCCGGCGCGATTGCCAACTATCTGGCAGGCGTCATCGCCGACCGGACGTCGCAGGGCGCTTTCGATGCCTCCGGGGCGATTAACTATTCCATTAATGCGTATATTGATGTGTTTAGTGAAATTACCTGGGGCGCGCTGGCGTGCGTGGGCGTGGTATTGCTTATCTGGCTATATCAGACCGTGCGGGTACGGAATCAGCGGATGGCGGTGGCCGAAAGCTGAATATCCTGTTGCCCGGCAGCGACATTGCCGGGCAGTTTACAATATCGACTGTTATGCCCCTTTGCGCGCGGCTTCATAAGCCGCCAGGGTGGTTTTTCTCGCCTGCTTATGATCCACGACCGGACGCGGATAATCGAGCGTCACGCCGTTCTTTTCTGCCCATTCCCAGGGTGAATGTATCGCCTTCCCCGGCACCTCTTTCAGCTCTGGTAGCCACTGGCGGATAAACTCGCCGTCACGGTCGAATTTCTCGCCCTGGGTGGTCGGGTTGAAGATGCGGAAATACGGCGCGGCATCGGTGCCGGTCGAGGCAGCCCACTGCCAGCCGCCGTTGTTGGCCGCCAGATCGCCGTCAATCAGCCGCGACATAAAATAACGCTCGCCGCTGCGCCAGTCGATCAGCAAATCTTTTACCAGAAAGCTGGCGGCGATCATCCGCAGCCGGTTGTGCATCCAGCCAGTCGCGTTCATTTGCCGCATGGCCGCATCGACGATGGGGTAGCCGGTTTTGCCGTTTTTCCATGCCGCAAGCTGCGCCTCATCCTGCTGCCACTGCACATTATCCGTCCAGGCAATGAAAGGCCGATAGCGACAAAGCGACGGATTGTATGTCATCAGATGACGATAGAATTCCCGCCAGATCAGCTCGTTCAGCCAGACGGCCCCCGCCCCGCCGGACAGCGCCTGCGGCTGTTCCGCCAGCAGACGGTTCAGACACTGGCGCGGGGAGAGTACGCCGAGCGTCAGGCAGGCCGACAGGCGGCTGGTGCCGTCAATCGCCGGGTAGTCGCGTCGCTGCTCATACTCCCCCGCCCCGTGGCGACAAAATTCGCGCAGACGGGCAATAGCGGCGGCTTCATCCGCAGCAAAAAGCTGCTCGTCAAACGGCTCCTGCGGATAGTGAATGTTAATCGTCGCAAGAGCGCCCGTCAGCGGCCCGCTCTCGCGAACTGACGGCGCGGCAACGCATTCCGGCAGGCCGTCCATCAGGCGACGCAAATACGCATTTTTGAACGGGGTAAACACTTTATACATTTGATGATTGCCGGTCATCACGCTGCCCGGTGCCAGCATGACGCTGTCATCAAAGCCCTGGCACACCACGTCATTGAGCGTTTTTTCCAGTTGCGCATCACGCTGCCGTTCATTCAGTTCATATTGATAATTATAAAAAAGATCGCTGACGTGCTCCTGCTCGCACACCTGCTTTACCGCCTCAATGCTGGCGGCAAAATCGGCGACCTGTTTAAACAGCAACGGAATGCCTTTCTCCGCCAGCGCCTGTTGCAGAGCGTTAAGCTGCGAGACCAGCAGCGCCGCCTGACGCGGCGACATATGATGCGCTTGCCACTGTTCAGGGGTAGCGATAAACAGCGCCAGTACCCTGGCGTGCCGGTCGCGACACGCCGCTGCCAGCGCCAGATTGTCATGAAGACGTAAGTCGGCCCGAAACCAGACCAGATGGGTGGTCATAAATTAATGTCCGTAACGTAAGCGTAATTCTTCGGGCCAGGGATCAAAATAACGTTGTCCCGCCAGATAAGCATCCGGATATTCAGCCATGTAATGTTTGATCAGCGTAACCGGAGCCAGCAACGGTTGCAGCCCCTGACGATAGCGGTCGATCAGCGCCGCCAGCTCCTGACGCTGGCGTGAATTAAGCTGTTTACGGAAATAACCCTGCACGTGCATCAACACATTCGTATGGTTGCGACGCGAGGTGGGGATGGACATGAGATCCATCAGCCGCTGACGATACTCAGCAAAATAGTCCTCAAGCGATGCCCACTCGTTGATCGCCGCCACGAACCGTCCCAGCTCGCGATATTTTGGCTGTGAATGTGCCAACAACAAAAGCTTGTAGCGACTGTGATAAGCGATCAGTTCGCCGCGCGTCAGCCCGGCTTCGCGAAGGGTGTTAAGTTCATGCAGGGCATAAATGCGCTCGACGAAGTTTTCGCGGATTAGCGGATCGTGCAACCGCCCGTCTTCCTCAACCGGCAGCCATGGAAACGTCTCCATCAGTATACGGGTATAAATGCCGCGTCCCGCTTTGCGATTGTTTTTGCCATCGGCATCATAGACGCGCACGCGCTCCATACCGCAACTGGGCGATTTGGCGCAGACAATATAGCCGCATAAATGTTCGAAATGGCGGATACGTTGACGGGCAAAGGCTTCCATGTCTGCCGTTAAGTCACCTTCGCGTTTATCACTAAAGCGCAGGCCGATGTCGCCTTCACTGTTTTTGACCAGCCGTAGCGCGGGACGCGGTACCGGCAGACCAATACCCATTTCCGGGCAAACGGGTTCAAAACGGACCCATGAGGCTAAGTCATCGACGGCAAAGGTCAGCCGTTTATGTCCGCCATCAAAACGGACCTGTTCCCCCACCACACAGGCGCTGACGCCCACAGGAATTTTGTCACTCATAATGGCTCCTGATTATTCTCAGGAGTAAGTGTAGTCAGCATCAGATAAAAAAATGGCCCGTCTGGTTAAGACGGGCCATAACAGGATGGAAATCGTTATTATTGCTGTGTGTCGTCTTGCTTAGTAAAAATCACAGGCTGCTTTTTCAGCCTGATCCATCCATACCGGTTTTTCGCTGGTTTTCGACCAGATGCGATGCAGGTAGCTATAGAAGCGGGCACGATCTTTCCAGAACAGCATCACCGGTAACGCAATAATCCCCGCCAGCAGGGCGAAAATACGACGAAATAACACGGTGCTCGCTGAGTAATCTTTATACATATTCATAGAGTTCTCCCCCTTAAGTTGGCCGGTAACGTTAACCGGAAATCATTCTCTGATTAAAATAGTAACGGTTTTTGTGTAATTTTACTACTCATCCGACCACTATTTTTGGGTTATTTAAGCATCATTTACATTCACGGCGTAACTAAGTTACATAAAAGTTAAAATAATACTAATCATTAGTTAAATAATGGGTATTGTCATTTTTAGACGGCTGGTGACAAACGTTATACCGGGGAAGGATGCCCGGTGGCGCTGCGCTTACCGGGCCTACGATAACCACATAACTTATGGTAATGCCGGGTCTGAATGATGCCCGGTGGCGCTACGCTTACCGGGCCTACGAGAACCACATAGCTTATTGATAATGCCGGGTTTGAATGATGCCCGGTGGCGCTGCGCTTACCGGGCCTGCGATATCCACATAACTTATTGATAATGCCAGATTTGAATGATGCCCGGTGGCGCTGCGCTTACCGGGCCTACGAAATCCACTTAACTTACTGATAATGCGTAATTTGTAGGCCGGGCAAGGCGAAGCCGCCACCCGGCAAAACGGCGCACACACCCGCAAAACAGGGGTACCCGCGACCCCATTTTTATACTTTTTTTACATCCCCAGCGTGGATTTTTGCAAAATCTTTGCGCGCTAACGCCTACCTTCAGCGCATATCGCTAATGCATGTGGAGGTGAAGTGTGAGTACAGGCGTAATAGCTGGCGTGGTGCTGGTGATCCTGTTATTGGCGTGGCTGGTGTATGCCCTGCTTAACGCGGAGGCATTCTGATGGTCGCGCAAGGATTTCTCCTGATCGCCAGCTTTCTGCTGGTGCTGTTTATTCTCGCCCGTCCGACAGGGGCGCTACTCGCGGGGATGATTGCTGGCAATACCTTCCCCGGCGTCAGCCGTGTGGAAAACGCGTTGTGGAAACTGCTGGGCATTTCCGGTGAGGAGATGAACTGGCGGCATTACCTGCTGGCGATCCTGCTTTTTAACCTGCTGGGTCTGCTGGTCCTGTTTTTTATACTCCTCTTTCAGGATGCGCTGCCGCTGAATCCGCAACACCTGCCTGGCCTCGCCTGGCATCTGGCGCTGAATACCGCGGTGAGTTTCGTCACCAATACCAACTGGCAATCCTACGGTGGCGAAAGCACCATGAGCTATTTCAGTCAGATGGTCGGACTGACAGTGCAAAACTTCCTTTCTGCTGCCAGCGGGATAGCGGTGATCTTTGCCCTGACGCGCGCCTTTGCTCGCCGGAGCAGGGACACGCTGGGCAATGCGTGGGTGGATCTCACCCGGATCACGCTGTGGATCCTGTTGCCGCTGTCGCTGCTGTTAGCGCTGTTTTTCATTCAACAGGGCGCGATCCAGAATCTGTTGCCGTACCAGTCCATTACCTCGCTCGAAGGCGTTCAGCAATGGCTGCCGATGGGACCCGTCGCCTCACAGGAAGCGATCAAGATGCTCGGCACTAACGGCGGCGGCTTTTTTAACGCTAACTCCTCACATCCGTTTGAAAACCCGACGACCCTGACCAATTTCGTGCAGATGCTGGCAATTTTCCTTATTCCCGCCGCGCTGTGTTTTGCGTTTGGCGAGGCGGTGGGCGACCGCCGTCAGGGTCATACATTGTTGTGGGCCATGACGCTGATTTTTATCGTCAGTGCCGCGGTAGTGATGTGGGCGGAAACCCAGGGCAATCCGCATTTGCTGCCGCTGGGCGCTGACAGCAGTCTGAATATGGAGGGCAAAGAGAGCCGCTTCGGTATTCTGGCCAGCAGCCTGTTCGCGGTCGTCACCACCGCGGCGTCATGCGGGGCGGTCAATGCCATGCATGACTCCTTTACCGCGCTCGGCGGCATGGTCCCGCTGTGGCTGATGCAAATCGGTGAGGTGGTTTTTGGCGGCGTCGGTTCGGGGCTATACGGCATGTTGCTGTTCGTGTTACTGGCGGTATTTATCGCCGGGCTGATGACCGGGCGCACGCCGGAATATCTGGGTAAAAAAATCGATGTCCGCGAGATGAAAATGACCGCGCTGGCGATCCTCGTCACCCCGGCGCTGGTGCTATGTGGCACAGCGCTGGCGATGATGACCGAAGCCGGGCGTAGCGGGATGTTAAATCCCGGCGCGCACGGTTTTAGCGAGGTGCTGTATGCCGTCTCATCCGCCGCCAACAATAACGGCAGCGCCTTTGCCGGATTGAGCGCCAACACACCCTTCTGGAACGGTCTGCTGGCGTTTTGCATGCTGGTGGGTCGCTTCGGGGTGATTATTCCGCTCATGGCGATTGCCGGTTCGCTGGTAGCGAAAAAAATCCAGCCGGCCAGCGCCGGAACGCTGACCACCACCGGGCCGCTGTTTGTCGGCCTGCTGATGGGCACGATATTGCTGGTCGGTGCCCTGACCTTTATTCCCGCGCTGGTCTCCGGACCGGTGGCAGAATTTCTTTCGTTACGTTGAGCCGGTGGAACACATGATGAATCGCAAAAAACAGGCGTTATTCGAACCTGCCCTGATGCGGCAAGCCGCCGTTGAGTCGCTAAAAAAATTAAGCCCGCATGTTCAGCTTCGCAATCCGGTGATGTTTATCGTCTGGGTGGGCAGCGTACTCACCTCCGGACTCGCTATCGCCATGCTGATGGGCCAGTTATCGGGCGAATGGCGCTTTACCGCCGCCATTAGTCTGTGGCTGTGGTTTACGGTGCTGTTCGCCAACGTAGCAGAAGCGATGGCCGAAGGACGCAGTAAAGCGCAGGCCAGCAGCCTGAAAGGGGTGCAGAAAACGGCATTTGCCTGGAAACTTCACGGCCCAGCGCATGATGCCGACGGTGAACGCGTTCCGGCCGCCAGTCTGCGTAAAGGCGATATCGTGCGGGTCGACGCTGGTGACATCATCCCCTGCGACGGCGAAGTGATTGAAGGCGGCGCATCGGTGGATGAAAGCGCGATCACTGGCGAATCCGCACCGGTGATCCGCGAATCCGGCGGTGATTTTGCCTCGGTTACTGGTGGAACGCGTATTCTCTCCGACTGGCTGGTGATCGAATGCAGCGTCAATCCGGGCGAAACCTTTCTGGATCGGATGATTGCGATGGTGGAAGGCGCGCAGCGGCGTAAAACCCCCAACGAGATTGCGCTGACCATTTTACTGATCGCCCTGACCATCGTGTTCCTGCTGGCGACTGCGACACTGTGGCCGTTCTCGGCATATGCAGGCGAACCGGTGAGCGTGACCGCGCTGATTGCCCTACTGGTGTGTCTGATCCCGACCACCATCGGCGGTCTGCTTTCGGCCATCGGCATTGCCGGGATGAGCCGGATGCTGGGCGCCAATGTCATCGCCACCAGCGGACGCGCGGTAGAAGCGGCGGGCGACGTGGATGTTCTGCTGCTGGATAAAACCGGCACCATTACGCTCGGCAACCGGCAGGCGTCGGCGTTTATTCCTGCGCTGGGCGTGGAAGAGAAAGCGCTGGCTGACGCGGCCCAGCTCAGCTCGCTGGCCGATGAAACTCCGGAAGGCCGCAGTATCGTGGTGCTGGCAAAGCAGCGCTTCAACCTGCGCGAGCGTGACATCCAGTCTCTGCACGCCACGTTTATTCCGTTTACGGCCCAAACCAGAATGAGCGGGATTAACGTCGATAACCGTGCGATCCGCAAAGGTTCCGTGGATGCTATTCGCCGCCATGTGGAAAGCAATGGCGGACAGTTTCCGGCAGACGTTGAGCGCAACGTTGAAGAGGTCGCCCGTCAGGGCTCAACACCGCTGGTGGTGGCGGAAGGTGCGCGGGTACTGGGCGTCATCGCGTTGAAAGACATCGTTAAAGGCGGCATTAAGGCGCGTTTTGCCCGCCTGCGGGAGATGGGGATCAAGACGGTAATGATCACCGGTGACAACAGCCTGACCGCCGCCGCCATTGCTGCCGAAGCCGGGGTGGATGATTTCCTCGCGGAAGCCACGCCGGAAGCGAAGCTGGCCTTGATCCGCCAGTATCAGGCAGAAGGTCGTCTGGTCGCTATGACCGGCGACGGCACCAACGATGCCCCGGCGCTGGCCCAGGCTGACGTGGCGGTGGCGATGAACTCCGGCACCCAGGCGGCAAAAGAAGCGGGCAATATGGTGGATCTCGATTCCAACCCCACCAAACTGATTGAAGTGGTGCATATCGGTAAACAGATGCTGATGACCCGTGGTTCTTTGACCACCTTCAGCCTGGCGAACGATGTGGCGAAGTATTTTGCCATTATCCCGGCGGCGTTCGTTGCCACCTGGCCGCAGATTGGCGTGCTGAATATTATGCATCTGCACTCCCCCGCCTCCGCCATCCTCAGCGCGGTAATTTTTAACGCGCTGATTATTGTCTTTCTGATCCCGCTGGCGCTGCGTGGCGTCAGTTATAAGCCGCTGTCCGCCTCTGCCATGCTACGGCGCAATTTATGGATCTACGGTCTGGGTGGTCTGATTGTACCTTTTATCGGCATTAAGCTTATCGATCTGTTGCTGGCCCTGCTGGGTCTGGCGTGAGGTGAATATGACTCTGTTACGTCCTGCGTTTTCGTTGCTGATTTTTTTAACCGTGCTGACCGGCGGCGTGTACCCGCTACTGACCACCACGCTGGGTCAATGGTGGTTTAGCGACCGTGCTAACGGCTCGCTTATTGAGGATGGAAATGGCCTGCGCGGCTCTTATCTGATCGGCCAGAATTTTACCCGGCCTGATTATTTTCACGGTCGCCCGTCGGCAACGGCGGACAGGCCATATAACCCCGAAGCATCCGGCGGCAGCAACCTTGCGGTGAGCAATCCGGCGCAGGATAGCGCCATTGCTGAGCGGATTAAATCGCTGCGGGCGGAAAACCCGGACGCAGCTGGCGCGGTGCCGACCGAACTGGTCACCGCCTCCGCCAGCGGTCTGGATAACAATCTCACGCCGCAGGCCGTCCTCTGGCAACTGCCGCGCGTAGCTAAAGCGCGTCATTTATCGGTTGAACAGATCGCGCCGCTGATTGACCACGCCACGCAAAAACCGCTGTTCAGCTTTCTCGGTCAACCTGTGGTAAATATTGTTGAGCTGAATATTGCCCTCGATGGGGTAAAGGATAATAAATGACCGACGAGCCGCAGCGTCCCGATCCCGATCGGCTGCTGGAACAAACTGCCACCGCGCACCGGGGCAAGCTGAAGATTTTTTTTGGTGCCTGCGCGGGGGTGGGGAAAACCTGGGCGATGCTGGCAGAGGCGCAGCGCCTGCGCGCTCAGGGGCGGGATATTGTGGCGGGCGTGGTGGAGACCCACGGGCGTAAAGAGACGGCGGCGATGCTTGACGGGCTGACGGTGCTGGCTCCGCGTATCCTCACTCATCGTGGGCGCAAGGTGCAGGAGTTTGATCTTGATGCGGCGCTGGCGCGGCGTCCGGCCCTGATCCTGATGGATGAACTGGCGCACAGTAATGCGCCCGGCTCGCGTCACCCCCGCCGCTGGCAGGATGTTGAAGAACTGCTTGAGGCGGGCATTGATGTCTTTACCTCCCTCAATGTGCAGCATCTGGAAAGTCTGAACGACGTGGTCAGCGGCGTCACCGGTATTCAGGTGCGGGAAACCGTACCCGATCCGGTGTTTGACGCCGCCGATGACGTCGTGCTGGTCGATCTGCCTCCCGACGATCTGCGCCAGCGTCTGCATGAGGGGAAAGTCTATCTTGCCGGGCAGGCTGAACGCGCGATCGAAAACTTCTTTCGCAAAGGTAACCTTTACGCCCTGCGCGAGCTGGCCCTGCGCCGCACCGCCGACCGTGTTGATGACCAAATGCGGGTCTGGCGGGAACATCAGGGACAGGAAAAAGTGTGGCATACCCGTGATGCCATTTTGCTGTGTATTGGTCATCAGACCGGCAGCGAAAAGCTGGTGCGCACCGCCGCGCGTCTGGCGGCAAAACTCGGCAGCGTCTGGCATGCGGTGTATGTTGAAACACCCCGACTGCACCGACTTGCACGCAACCAGCGCCAGGGCATCCTCAACGCGCTGCGGCTGGCGCAGGAACTGGGGGCGGAGACCGCGACCCTCGCCGATCCGTCGGAAGAGAAAGCGGTCCTGCGCTATGCCCGCGAGCACAATCTTGGCAAGATCGTGCTGGGGCGGCAAACCCGCCGTCGCTGGTGGCAGGGCGACTCCTTTGCCGGGCGTCTGGCCCGCCACGCGCCGGATCTGGATTTAGTGATTGTCGCGCTGGATGACCCTCCCGCTACGCCGCCACGCGCCAGCGATACGCGTTCGTTGCTGGAACGCTGGCGCGTTCAGTTTGAGGGCTGCGTGGTCGCGCTCGTGCTGTGCGCCGGGATCACGCTGATGGCAATGCAGTGGCTCACGGCGTTCGATCCCACCAACCTGGTGATGATTTATCTGCTGGCGGTGGTGCTGGTCGCCCTGCGCTACGGACGCTGGCCATCGGTACTGGCGACCGTGGTGAATGTGGTCAGCTTCGATCTGTTTTTCATCGCCCCGCATGGCACCCTCGCCGTCTCAGACGTGCAGTACATTCTGACCTTTATCGTGATGCTGATTGTCGGGCTGGTGATCGGTAATCTGACGGCGGGAATGCGCTACCAGGCGCGGGTGGCGCGCTATCGTGAGCAGCGTACCCGCCATTTGTATGAGATGTCGCGGCGGCTCGCGGTCAGTCGCAGCGCGGAGGATATTGCGACCATCGGCGAGCAGTTTATACAGTCCACCTTTCAGGCACGCAGTCAGCTTTTACTTCCCGACGCTGAGGCCCGGCTGATGCCACTGACGCTACAGCCCGGCATTACGCCCTGGGACGAGGCGATTGCCCGCTGGAGCTACGATCGCGGTCAGCCCGCCGGAGCGGGTACCGATACCCTGCCCGGCGTACCGTACCAAATCCTGCCGCTGAAAAGCGCCAGCCGGACGCACGGGCTGGTGATCGTGGAGCCGGGTAGTCTGCGCCAGTTGATGATCCCGGAACAACAACGGCTGCTGGAAACCTTTACGCTGCTGATTGCCAGCGCGCTGGAACGTCTGGCGCTGACCTCCAGTGAGCAACAGGCGCGGCTGGCGAGCGAGCGTGAGAGCGTGCGTAACGCCCTGCTTGCGGCACTTTCGCATGATTTGCGCACGCCGCTGACGGTGCTGTTTGGTCAGGCGGAAATCCTGACCCTCGATCTGGCCAGTGAAGGTTCAAAACACGCGCCGCAAGCCAGTGAAATTCGCCAGCATGTGCTGAACACCACGCGGCTGGTTAATAACCTGCTGGATATGGCGCGCATCCAGTCTGGCGGCTTTAATCTTAAGAAAGAGTGGCTGACGCTGGAAGAAGTGGTCGGCAGCGCACTTCAAAGCCTTGAGCCGGGCAGCCGTCCCATTGACCTGGCGCTTTGCGAGCCGTTGACGCTTATCTATGTTGACGGTCCGCTATTTGAGCGGGTGCTGATAAATTTACTGGAAAACGCCCTTAAATATGCCGGACAACGGGCGCAAGTCGGTCTTAACGGCTGGATGGCAGATAAACACCTGGTGCTGGAAGTATGGGACAGCGGCCCAGGCATTCCTGCCGGGCAGGAAAAGCGTATTTTCGACAAGTTTGCCCGCGGCATGAAGGAGTCAGCTATTCCCGGCGTAGGATTAGGACTGGCAATTTGTCAGGCCATCGTCAGCGTTCATGGCGGTACGCTTACCGCCAGTAACCGTCCACAGGGCGGAGCCTGTTTTCGTGTTACGCTACCGCAGGACACGGCACCCCGGCTTGAGGAATTTGATGAGCACTGTGATTAACGTTTTAATTATTGAAGATGAACAGGCGATTCGCCGTTTTCTGCGCACCGCGCTGGAAACGGACGGGCTGCGCGTATTTGAGGCCGATACCCTCCAGCGCGGACTGCTCGAAGCTGCCAGCCGTAAACCGGACCTGACCATCCTCGACCTCGGACTGCCGGACGGCGACGGCATCGATTTTATTCGCGAAGTCCGGCTGTGGAGTCAGATGCCGATTATCGTGCTGTCGGCACGCACGGAAGAGGCGGATAAAATCGACGCCCTTGATGCGGGTGCTGACGATTATCTCAGTAAGCCTTTTGGGATCGGTGAATTGCAGGCCCGCCTGCGGGTAGCGCTGCGTCGCCACGCCAGCGGGCAAAAAAATGAACCGCAGGTAGTGTTTGGCGCGATGGTGGTCGACCTGGCCGCACGACGGATTTTACGTGACGGTGAAGAGGTCCATCTGACGCCAATTGAATTTCGCTTGCTGGCGGTGTTGCTCAATAATGCCGGAAAAGTATTAACCCAGCGTCAACTATTAAACCAGGTCTGGGGACCCAATGCCGTCGAACATAGTCACTATTTGCGCATTTATATGGGACATTTACGCCAGAAAGTAGAGGTCGATCCGGCCCGCCCCCGCCATTTATTAACGGAGACCGGCATTGGCTATCGTTTTATGTTTTGAATAACTATTCATTTCTCCCTCTTATTTATTACTCTTTTTTTCAGGGAATTATTTTTGCTGAAGAAAATCTCTTCAAAAAATAAATATTATTACACGTTATTCACAACCCATTCACACGAACAGTATTCACCAGCCAATATGCATAAAACGTGAGTAATTATTTCTGGATAGATCGTATTTTGGTGATCTACTTCACAGTTAAAGGCTTTTTCCTGGATAAAATGAGCATACCTTCAATTGACTCATGAATGGTGATTAATATGGAAAACAATAGCCGAATTATGCCACATATCAGGCGAACAACGCATATTATGATGTTTGCCCACCGCAATAGTTTTGATTTTCATTTCTTCAACGCCCGATAGTCTTCTGACCTCGGGCGCTTCAGCATAGCAACTTTCCTGAAATCTCTGTAATACAGGATGTTACCTGTAGCAGATAGCGCTCGCCTTACCTGAATCCTGCATTGCCAGCCCCCGGACTGGCAGGGTTCATGTCATCTTAAAAAAAGCATATTACTGATATTTCATCAGCGGATAACTATTGCTTTTTTTCCGGCTCGATCAATTTCCTGCTCAGGAAATTGAGGGAACACTATTATCTAAAATAAAGAGTTTATTATGTCTCAATTAAAAATTGCCGTTAGCCGTGCCTGCCCTGACTGTTTTTGTACCCAGCGCGATATTGTCAATACTACTGAAACCCACTTTATTAATGTTGCTGCCGTAGTTTTAACCATCGATGAGGTAGAAGCGGGCAAACTTGATGAGATCGACGCTACCGGTTATCACCTCCCGGTGTTTATTGCCATAAATAACGATGAGCGGGTACCGGCAGAATATCTGGCACGGATTCAGGGTGTATTTGAATACGATGAAACCCGCAATGACTACTATGGTCGCCAGCTCGAAGCCGCCGCGCAAAAATATGAAACGCAGCTGCGCCCGCCCTTCTTCCGTGCGCTGGTAGACTACGTGAATCAGGGCAACAGCGCCTTTGACTGCCCCGGTCATCAGGGTGGCGAATTTTTCCGCCGCCATCCGGCAGGCAATCAGTTTGTCGAATTCTTTGGCGAAACGCTGTTCCGCTCGGATCTCTGTAATGCCGATGTGGCGATGGGCGATTTATTGATCCATGAAGGCGCGCCCTGCACGGCGCAACAGCATGCGGCCAGCGTGTTCAACGCCGATAAAACCTATTTCGTCCTCAACGGTACCTCATCGGCAAACAAAGTGGTGCTGAATGCATTATTAACGCCGGGTGATTTGGTGCTGTTTGACCGCAATAACCATAAATCGAACCATCATGGTGCCCTGTTGCAGGCGGGCGCAACGCCGGTGTATCTCGAAACCGCGCGTAATCCGTATGGCTTTATCGGCGGCATCGATGCGCACTGTTTTGAAGAACGCTACCTGCGTGAACTGATCGCCGAGGTCGCGCCGCAGCGCGCCCGCGACGCACGACCGTTCCGCCTGGCGGTGATCCAGTTGGGTACCTACGATGGCACCATTTATAACGCCCGTCAGGTGGTGGATAAGATTGGTCATCTTTGCGACTACATCCTGTTCGATTCCGCGTGGGTCGGGTATGAGCAATTTATCCCGATGATGGCGGACTGCTCGCCGCTGCTGCTGGATCTCAATGAAAACGATCCGGGTATTCTGGTGACCCAATCGGTGCATAAACAGCAGGCCGGCTTCTCGCAGACGTCACAAATCCATAAAAAGGACCGCCACATTAAAGGCCAGCCGCGCTACGTTCCGCATAAACGCCTGAATAACGCCTTTATGATGCACGCCTCCACCAGCCCGTTTTATCCGCTCTTTGCCGCCCTGGACATTAATGCGCAGATGCACGAGGGCCAGTGCGGACGAAATATGTGGATGGACTGCGTAACCCAGGGGATCGACGCGCGCAAGCTGATCCTCGAAAACTGTCAGCATATTCGCCCGTTCGTGCCTGAACAAGTTGACGGAAAAGCGTGGCAACACTGGCCGACCGCCGACATTGCCTGCGACCTGCGCTTCTTCCACTTTGTGCCGGGCGAACACTGGCACGCCTTTGAGGGATACGCCGACCACCAATATTTTGTCGACCCCTGCAAACTGCTGCTGACCACGCCTGGCATCAATATCGCCAGCGGCGAGTATGAAGCTTTCGGCGTGCCCGCCACGATTCTCGCCAACTTCCTGCGAGAAAATGGCGTCGTGCCGGAAAAATGCGATCTCAACTCCATTTTGTTCCTGCTGACCCCGGCGGAGGACATGGCCAAGCTGCAACAACTGGTAGCGTTGTTAGTGCGCTTTGAAAAATTGCTGGAGACCGACGCGCCGTTACGCGAGGTGCTGCCGTCACTGTATCGTCAGTATCAGGATCGCTACTCGGACTATACCTTGCGCCAGCTTTGCCAGGAAATGCACGACCTCTACGCCCGGCATAATGTGAAGCAGTTGCAAAAAGAAATGTTCCGCAAGGCGCATTTCCCGCGCGTCAGCCTGAATCCGCAGGAAGCCAATTATGCGTATCTTCGCGGTCAGGTTGAACTGGTGCGCTTACAGGATGCCGAAGGTCGCATTGCGGCAGAAGGTGCGCTCCCTTACCCGCCGGGTGTGCTGTGCGTCGTACCTGGGGAAATCTGGGGTGGTGCGGTGCTGCGTTACTTTAGCGCACTCGAAGAAGGCATTAATCTTCTGCCGGGTTTTGCGCCGGAATTACAGGGCGTCTATATCCAGGAGCAGGATGGCCGCAAACAAGTGTGGTGCAACGTCATTACGCCGGAGAAAGCCTCCTCCACGCTGCTGAAAGGAGAACAATTATGAGCAAGTCCAATAAAATGGGCGTGGTCCAGCTTACCATACTGACGATGGTCAACATGATGGGTTCCGGGATCATTATGCTGCCGACCAAACTGGCCGAGGTGGGCACCATTTCGATTATCTCCTGGCTGGTCACCGCCGTCGGATCCATGGCGCTGGCATGGGCCTTCGCCAAATGCGGGATGTTCAGCCGCAAATCCGGCGGGATGGGCGGCTATGCCGAGTATGCCTTCGGCAAGTCCGGTAACTTTATGGCCAACTATACCTACGGCGTGTCGCTGCTGATTGCCAACGTCGCGATTGCCATTTCGGCTGTGGGGTACGGTACTGAGCTGCTGGGATTATCCCTCAGCCCGGTGCAGATTGGTCTGGCGACCATCGGCGTGCTGTGGATTTGTACGGTAGCCAATTTCGGCGGCGCGCGCATCACCGGACAGATCAGTAGCATCACCGTCTGGGGGGTGATTATCCCGGTGGTAGGATTGTGCCTGATTGGCTGGTTCTGGTTCAGCCCGTCGCTGTACGCGGCGTCGTGGAATCCGCATAACGTGCCGTTCTTCAGCGCGGTGGGGTCCTCCATCGCCATGACGCTGTGGGCGTTTCTCGGGCTGGAATCCGCCTGTGCAAATACCGACGTCGTGGAAAATCCGGAGCGTAACGTACCTATAGCCGTTCTCGGCGGTACGCTTGGCGCGGCGGTAATTTACATTGTTTCGACCAACGTGATTGCCGGGATTGTGCCGAATATGGATCTCGCCCACTCCACCGCCCCATTCGGCGTGGCGTTTGCCCAGATGTTTACGCCGGGGGTCGGTAAAATCATCATGGGACTGATGGTGATGTCCTGCTGCGGCTCCCTGCTCGGCTGGCAATTTACCATTGCTCAGGTGTTTAAATCGTCCGCTGACGAAGGCTATTTCCCGAAAATCTTCTCGCGCCTGAGTAAGGCCGACGCGCCGATTCAGGGGATGCTGGCAATTGTGATTTTCCAGAGCGGACTGTCGCTGATGACTATCAGCCCGTCGCTGAACAGTCAGTTTAATGTGCTGGTCAACCTGGCGGTGGTGACCAATATCATCCCGTATATCCTGTCAATGGCGGCGCTGGTGATTATTCAGAAAGTCGCGAAAGTCGATCCGCACAAGGCGAAGGCGGCAAACGTGGTGGCATTTATCGGCGCGGTGTACAGTTTTTACGCGCTCTACTCCTCGGGGGAGGAAGCGATGCTGTACGGCGCGATAGTTACCTTTATGGGCTGGACGCTGTACGGTCTGGTGTCGCCGAGGTTTGAACTGAAGAATAAACACGGGTAAGCGCGTACATAGTAAAAGGCTCCTTGCGGAGCCTTTATGGTTGGTGAAAAACCTGGTTTTGCGGGTATGTGCGCCGCTTTGCCGGGTGGCGGCTTCGCCTTACCCGGCCTACGAAAACCAAACGATATCAATGTGTTATTTGATTCCCGTCGATTTACGAAAACTACCAATATCAACAGGTTATTCGCAACTCGTAGGCCTGTGCAAGCGAAGCGCCGCCAGGCATCATTCCACGGTATAACGTCTGTCATCCCTCCCTGTTTCTTACTGCCCGTAATACGCATGGCTACCGTGCTTGCGTAAATAATGCTTATCCAGCAATTCCCGCGATACCGGCGGTTGCTGATGCGCTAACTGCGTGGTCCACATATTCATATAGGCAATTTCTTCCAGCACGACCGCGTTATGGACCGCGTTATGCGGATCTTTTCCCCAGGCAAATGGGCCGTGCCCCTGCACCAGCGCGGCGGGAATGCTTAACGGATCGATATTGTTGTTACGTAGCGTTTCGATAATCACCCGCCCGGTATTGGCTTCATAATCCTGCTGGATTTCTTCGCTGGTTAAGGGACGGGTACAGGGGATCTCACCGTAAAAATAATCCGCATGCGTCGTGCCCATTGCCTGTAACGGTCTGGCCGCCTGCGCCCAGATCGTCGCGTGCCGGGAATGGGTGTGCACTATCCCCCCCAACGATTCATAGGCCCGATAAAGTGCCAGATGAGTGGCGGTATCTGAGGAGGGTTTATTTTTACCCTCAACCACCCTGCCGCTTGCAAGATCAACAATCACCATATCGTCAACGGTCATGGTGGCATATTCCACGCCGGAGGGTTTAATCACCACCAGCCCCTGCTGACGATCGATACCGCTGACGTTTCCCCAGGTAAACGTCACCAGCCGATATTCCGGCAGCGCCAGGTTCGCTGCAAAAACCGCTTGTTTAAGTTCATCCAACATCATTAACTCCAGAGTCTGAAAAATAATTCAGGGCGCTAATTCAAAAAAGCGTGCTGGTATTTATCTTCTATCCAGCCTTTCGCCTCGGCAATGCGCTGCACATCTGCGCCATCATTTTTAGCCCACATTTCCATCAGCCACGCACCGCGATAATTAAGCGATGACAGCGTGCGGAAAACCTCGTCGAAATTCACGCAACCAGTGCCGAACGGCACGTCGCGAAACTGCCCTAATGAAAAGGGGGAAATTTGTCGGGTATCTTTTAAATGGATCGCCGAGATTTTATGGATGCCTTTACTTAACTCCACCGGCACATCGTTATGCCAGGCGCTTAAATTGCCGACATCGGGATAAACACAAAACCACGGGCTACATATCTTGCGCTCCAGATCCAGCCAGCGCGAAATATTGCTCATAAAGGCGGTATCCATGATCTCCATAGAAAGCATAATTTGCGCTTTCGCCGCCTGCGACACGGCCCAGTTTATCCCTTCGATAAACAGCTCGCGGGTTTGTGAAGAAGAAGATTCATAATAAACATCGTACCCTGCAAGCTGGATATTGCGGATGCCGACCTGGCTGGCAAACGCCAGCGCATCGCGCATCAGATCACGCGCCTTATCACGCGTTTCGCGCTTCAGACTGCCAAACGGAAACGCGCGATGAGCAGATAAACACATACTCGGCACATCAACACCGCTGTTGATTTTCCCGGCAACGAAGTCGAGGCGTTCCGCGCGGTTCCACTGTAAACGCGCCTGACGAATCGGATCTTCGTCTACCGACATTTCGATAAAGCTGAAGCCCAGTTGCGCCGCCACATCAAAGCGTTCCGTCCAGCTCAAGGCATTCGGCAACGCCTTTTCATAAATCCCTATGGTTGGTTTCATTTGGCATTCGCTCGCTGTGATAAGGCGTGGGCAACGTTGAGATAACGCGCGTAGCCTTCACGCAACTGCTGATGCCGCCGCGCGTCAGGTTCAAATAACACCACCTCAGGCTGCGTCTGCGCCATCGCCTCGCTGAAACTGGAATACACACCCGCGCCGGTTGCCGCACAAAGTGCGGCCGCCCGACATCCGGCCTGTTCGATATCCACCACTTCCAGCGGTAAATTGGCCGCATCGGCATACATCTGCGTCCATTGTTTCGACTGACTCGGCCCGCCGGTAAAACGAATTTTCTCAATGGCCGGATTGAGGGAAATAATGCGGTCCTGGTGAACCAGATGCGAAAAAACAATTCCGCGATAAATTGCGGCAATCACATCTTTTTTAGTATGGTGGCCCGCCAGACCTATCAGCCCACCCTGCAAGTCCATTTCCAGATTTGAACCGAATAAATAGGGCAGGAAAACGAGCTGCTCATCGCGACTTTCCGCAATCCACTGTTCAAAATTCTGGTAGCACTGCGCTTCATCCTGAAAGAACTGCTTAATAAACCACGTCAGATTGCTGGCTGAGGTAGGGCTGCCTTCATGCACAAAATATTTCCCCGGCACGCAATATTTACCCCAGATATAGGGAAAATCGCTGGCAATAATCCGATCGGTAACGGAGGTCGCAATACTCCAGGTTCCGGCCACGGCGCTGAGCGTTTTTTCATTATCAATGCCCGAGGTCACGGCGCTGGAGACCACGTCAAAAAACCCGCCAAATACCGGTGTTCCCGGACACAAGCCACAATCCAGCGCCGCCTGCGGTGTAATGACCCCGACCCTATCGGTTGAGTTAATGACCGGTGCTGTTTTATCAACGACTTCAGGAATACCAAAGAGAGCCATCATCTCGCTGTCATAACGCGAGGTGAACTGGTTATAAAAATTGCTGCCGGAGATATTGGTGATTTCAGCATGGATCTCGCCGGTAAATTTAAAGCGAATATAATCATGCACCATTAATACGGCATCAATTCTGGCGTAATTTTCCGGTTCACGATCCTTCAGCCAGGCCAGCAGAGATACCGGATGACCTGTCCACAGTTGCTGTAAGCCCTTACGATAGGCCTGCTTATCAATGCCGTCCTGATACCATCTTTTGACATAGCTCAGCGCCCGGGTATCGGAAGAAATAATCCCGTTACGCACCGGCTTGCCTTTTTTGTCGATGGCGTACAGCCCTTTTCCATGGGAAGAAAAGCTAATGCCTTTAATACTGAGCGGTGGAACCTGACTTTCATAAATTGCCTGCTTAACGACGTGGCAAACGGTCTCCCATAGCTCATCCATATTACGCTCGCTAAAGCCGGGCTGTTCTGCCAGTACCTCAGCATAGCGTGATGCAACGTGGATCTCATTCCCTCGCGCATCATAAATGCCTGCCTTGGTAACTGTTCCGCCAATGTCTATCCCGATAAAATTCATGACGCACTCCTTCGTTAAATGGGTATCAGGAAAAAATGACTACCGTCTGGCCGAACTAATAAACGTTGCACCCCAAATAATCAGCCCTTTCACCAGATACTGAACATACGGTGAAATACCCAGCAAATTGAGGCCATTATTTAAGACGCCTAACATCATCGCGCCGATCAAAGTACCGATGATCATGCCACGCCCCCCGGCAATGGATGCCCCGCCCAACACCACAGCGGCAATCGCATCCAGTTCGAAGCCAACGCCCGCGTTGGGCTGCCCGCTCATCACGCGGGAGGTAAAAATAAGCCCGGCAAATCCGGCGGTAAAACCACTAATGACATACACCATTAGCTTGTAATATTTAACCCGCAGCCCACTAAGCCGGGCCGCCTCTTCATTGCCGCCCAGAGAATAGACATAGCGGCCAAAAGGCATATGGTTGAGCACGATATAAAAGACGATATACAGCAGCGCCATTAACACGATAGGAACCTGGATACCAAAAATATAATCACGGCCCCAGAAGGAAAAAGAATCAGGCAGCCCGGAGATGGGATAACCGCCGGTGTAAATCAACGCCAGACCTTTAGCGATAATCATCGCCCCGAGGGTGACAATAATTGGCGGCATTTTACCGTAGGCGGTGAGAAAGCCGTTCAGAAGACCGAAAGCGACGCCCGCCAGTAAACCCAGGGTAATTGCCATCCATGGATCGAGACCGTAGAATTTCATCAGCCCGGCCATTAGGGTCCCGCACAGCGCCATCACCGCGCCGACAGAAAGATCGATGCCGCCGGTCAGAATAGCAAAGGTCATTCCGATGGCGATAATCGCGTTGATGGATACCTGTCTGGCAACGGTCGATAAATTTTCCACGGTGAGAAAATAGTCATTGAATATCGACATACAACCAAATAACAGCACCAGACCAATAAACGGTAAAAAGGCAGGTGTTTTCATTAATCGGGACATGATTCCAGCACTCTTTTCAGACTTAGCAACCGGTACAGCGGAAACATTGACATTGCTCATTGGGAACTCCCTAAATAATATTACCTGCGGCATGCAACATAATATCTGTCGAATTAATATTGCCGCCTTCCAGTTCGGCGACGATTTCCCCATCGCGGAAAACCATAACCCGATCGCTGACGCCAATAATTTCCGGCAATTCAGAAGAAATCATAATTATGGAAATACCCTGTTCGGTAAGTCGACGCATAATCTGATAAATTTCTGATTTTGCACCGACGTCAATACCGCGGGTGGGTTCATCAAAAATTAAAATATTCGCATCATGATTAAGCCAGCGTGAGATCACGACCTTTTGCTGATTGCCACCGCTGAGCGTACCTACCGCCGTCCACGCATCCGGCGTTTTTACCCCAACGCTTGAAATTAATGACCTGGTGGTGGTTAACTCCGCTGCGTCGTTAATAAACAGGTGGCGCAGCGAGTGTTTATTCAGCCAGATATTGTCTTTCACCGAAAAAGGCAGCACCAGCCCCTGCGTTTTACGGCTTTCAGGCAGTAACCCGATCCCGGCCTTTAACGCCTGAGAGGTGGAGTTGAGTTTCACCTCCTGACCAAAAAGAGCGATCCGTTTGCGAAAGCATTTGTCCGCGCCGGTCATGGCCAGAATGGTTTCGGTGCGCCCGGACCCCACCAGCCCCGATAACCCCAGGATTTCGCCTTTCCGTAGCGTCAGACGGTTACACGGGCTGGCCTCGGTTAACTGGATCTCGGCGTCGAGGATCACGTCTCGCACGCCCAGCGCCCGTTTAGCCGGGTAAATGTTGTCGACTTCACGCCCAACCATCATCTGAATCATGGTGGAAATATCGACATTATCAACCTGAGCAGAACCAATATATTTACCGTCGCGTAAGATGCTCAGGCTGTCGCAAATTTCATAAATTTCTTCAAGGTGGTGCGAGATGAAAAACATGCCCACCCCTTTCGCCTTCAGGTCACGCATCACCCGAAACAGATGCTCTGCTTCCGTTGGCGTCAGCGTGGCGGTCGGCTCGTCGAGCACCAGGATCCGTGCTTCCAGCGATAACGCTTTGGCAATTTCGACGAATTGTTGTTCGGCTACGCTAAGGTGGCAAATTTGTTCATCGGGATCGAGTTTGACGCCGAGATCGTTAAAAATGCGCATCGCCTCGTGGCGCATTTTTTTGCGGTCGAGTAAACCGAAACGGTTGGTTAATTCGCGGTTAAGGAAAATATTTTCATACGCATTTAAATAAGGAATCAGGGAAAATTCCTGAAAAATAATGCCGATACCTGCGCGAATCGCATCACGATAGGTCTGAAAATGTTGCTGCTGGTCATTAATAAAAATACTGCCAGCATCGGGCTGATAAATGCCGCAAAGCACTTTCATTAAGGTCGATTTACCTGCACCATTTTCGCCGAGCAGGGCATGAACTTCGCCGCTTTTTAACGTTATATTAATATCATCAAGGGCCTTTACACCGGGAAAGGTTTTACTGACATGCTTAATCTCCAGTAAATTCATGATGCGTCTCACTCCATCAAAATAAAACCCAGCAGTGCTGTGATAGATAAACCGTAGCGGAATAAGGTTGTGCAAAAACTCACAACCTCATCCGGAAGTCATCTGAAGCGTAATGAATTACCAGTGGAAATCTTTGGCGTTATTTTTATCAATTAATTTGACGTCTACCGGAACCGATGCCGGAACGTTCGCGCCCCAGTATTTTGCCAGCGCAATCCCTAAGCCGATACGCACCTGGTCGCGCGGGAACTGCGCTGCGGTGGCGATGAACGGCGTGGTGCCCTTAGCTATTTCCGCGACCGCTTCCGGCGAGCCGTCAACGCTCACCAGTTTCACATCGCGACCGGAAGACTGAATGGCGGCCAGCGCACCCAGCGCGCCAACATCGTTAACGCTGAAGATACCGTTAAGCGTCGGGTTAGATTGCAGCATGTTTTCCGTCACGCTCATCGCAGTATCGCGTTCCTGCTTGCCGTTAAGCTTGGTCAGGATTTTGATATCCGGATGTTTTTTCATCGCATCTTCAAAGCCGCGCACGCGCTCAAGGATCGGTACCACCGGAATACCGTCAAGGATCGCAACGTTGCCTTTGTTACCCAGCGCTTTCGCCAGGTTTTCACCGGCAATCAGGCCCGCATCGTAGTTTTTCGATCCGACAAACGAATCCAGCGGGCCGTTAGCCTGTGCGTCAATGGCGACTACCACCACGCCCGCTTTTTTTGCCGCCAGCACGGCAGCTTCAGCACCGACACTATCCGCCGGGTTGATGAGCAAAATATCAATTTTCTTCTGGATCATATCCTCGATGTCGCTAATTTGTTTCGAGACATCATGAGCGGCATCGGCGGTATATAATTTGGCATTGATATCCTTCGTGGCATCCTCAACGGATTGTTTCATGGTCACGAAATATTCGTTATTTAATTCCTGAAACGACATTCCTACGGTAAGTTGTTTGGCACTGGCTCCGGCCATTAGCCCCAGTGACAATAAGCCGACCAGTAACGTTTTACATTTTAAACTTCCAGACATATGAACTCTCCTTCTCATTGTTATGAACGGTGTTGGCGAACGTCTGTTTTTATCAATTCATTATCAGGGACCGGGATCGCCGCGCTACGGATAGACGATCCCGGCACCAATTACGGTTTAATGACGACTTTGATGGAATCCAGCGTTTTGGCCATATCAAACGCTTCCTTCCAGTCATCGATAGAATAAAAGTGCGTTACAATGCCTTTGGCGGTAATTAACCCACGGTCGAACAGATCGATAGCCACGTCATAACTATACGGGCCGAGGTGCGCGCCGCGGATATCAAGTTCTTTTCGGTCGCCAATAATCGACCAGTCGACCGTGGTTTCTTTACCGAACACGCTAAACTCAACGAAACGCCCCAGCTTACGGATCATCTCAAGTCCCTGTGTTACGCCAATTGGCGCACCGGTCGCTTCGATGTACACATCGCAGCCGTAGCCGTCGGTCATGGATTTCACAATGGCGATCGCATCTTCTTTTGCTGCATTAATCACTACGTCAGCGCCAAAGGTTTTGGCCAGCGCCAGACGATCTTCCATGGTGTCGATGACAATTAACTTCTTCGGCGTTTTAAGATGGGCAACCTGAATCATGCACAGCCCCAGCGGCCCGGCACCGGCAATCACAACCACATCGTTCAAATCGATATCACCACGGCGCACGGTGTGAATGGCGCAGGCCATCGGCTCAATAAGCGCCGCATCTTCTTCGGAGAGCGAATCCGGAATTTTGTGAATAATGGCTCTTTCCGAGAAACGCATATATTCGGCCATCCCGCCGTCAGCAACATCTTTCTGGAAGCCGTAAATATCATGGACTTCACACATCCAGTATTTTCCGGACTTACAGAAACGACACTCGTGGCAAGGAACAATTTGCTCCGCCAGAATACGATCGCCGATTTTTAATTTATATTTTTCGGCGGAGCCTGCGCCTAATTCGGCGACCCGGCCATAAAATTCATGTCCGGGTACCACCGGTGTTTTTACCCACGGATCGTCACCCCAGAACATAGGGGCACCATCACTGGCTTTGCAATCTCCGGCGCAAATACCACAACCATCCACTTTGATGACCACTTCTCTTTCTTTAGCAACCGGGCGAGTAATTTTTTCAAAACGATAATCTTTAGGACCATGACAGACCACGGCTTTCATATCTTCAGGCAGTTGTTCCATAGCAAACCTCTTGTTCACTGATGACATTTGAGATGTCGTTGAATGAATTAAAATAGATGGCGTAATATGATATTACTTAATACAGTGATGCATTAATCTGTTTCAATCGTCTGAATTTTGGCACAACGATATTCTTCGGAAGGCAATTTATTGGTGATCAGCACATCTACGCCTTCCAGATTACAAATCTTATATAATGAATATTGATCAAACTTCATTGAATCGGCGAGCAGTATTTTTTTATCTGAAACATTGAGCATTTCTTGCTTTAGCCGCACGTTCAGCTCGCTGCCGTCCCGGATGTCATATTGCGGCGCGATGCCCTGACATGAAAAGAAAAACTTGTTCACCTTAAAGCTTTTAATGGTCAGTTCCGCCACCGGGCCATGAAAATCGCCGTGGCGCTCGGAATACTCGCCGCCAACGCTAATAATACGGATCTTCTTGCGACAGGCCAGCGTCTGAACAATATTCAGCGAGTTGGTGATCACCGTTAAATTGATGTCCGGCAACTGGCGCGCCAAAAACCAACAGGTGCTGCTATTGTCCATTATGATACAGTCGTTTTCTTTAATAAATGTCAACGCCGCTTTAGCAATACGTGTTTTAACGTCGGTGCGCTCGCGGGTTCTTTTAATAAAAGACTCGGCAGTATCAACAAAATTCTCGGAGACCGCCTTTTGCTCTACTTCAAGATAACCATTATTGTTTTCAAATAATGCTGCACCGCCAAAACTGCGGACTATTTTTTTACTTTTGGCTAATATTGCCAAATCCCGTCGAATCGTTTCCTGGGATACGGAAAACATATCTGAGAGTTCTTTTACGCGGGCACAGTCATTCTCTTTTATATACCGGAATATTAATAAATGACGTTTTACCTGTAGCATTTGGCTTCTCAGATATTATTTTCGATGTGGCAGTATGATACCTAAAAGGCGCTTTTTGTTAAGTGACTGACTTCATACAATACAGTGACGAGCAGGTTAAAAAAAATTTTATTAGACGGCAATCATATTTTGTACGTTAACGAGGAGGAAATACGCTTATTTTCGTGATGACCATCACATATTTCAGGGGTTTTATTCTGGTGTTGTAGAAAACGAAATGTGGAAATGGTCACAAACGGTCATTCATTCCATGCCCGATTATGACCGGGTTGTGGCTTTTCTTCGCAAAGACGCAGTTTTTCGGAGCGGCAAAATAAAAAGAATACGGGAAGGCAGGCAAATTTTGGCACGTTCCCACACCCTGAAACGCAAAACGCCTCCCGAAGGAGGCGTTACGGTAAACAGACCTGTCAGGCGTTCTTCAGCACTTCGCTAACAATCTCTACCGCTTCTTTTTCAATGCGCTTACGGTGTTCTTCACCCAGGAAACTTTCACAATAGATTTTGTATGCGTCTTCGGTACCAGACGGACGGGCGGCGAACCAGCCATTGTCAGTCATCACTTTCAGACCGCCAATCGCTGCGCCGTTGCCCGGTGCCGCGGTTAAACGCGCGGTGATCGGGTCGCCTGCCAGAGTGTCGGCACTGACCATTTCCGGAGAGAGTTTAGACAGCGCGGCTTTCTGTGCTGACGTGGCACTCGCCCCCAGACGGTTGTAGCTCGGCGCACCAAAGCGTGCGGCCAGCTCGTCATAATGCTGCTGCGGGTTTTTCCCGGTAACGGCGGTGATTTCTGCCGCCAGCAGGCACATGATGATGCCGTCTTTATCCGTTGACCACGGGGTACCGTCAAAACGCAGGAACGAGGCACCCGCGCTTTCTTCACCACCGAAGCCGAAGCTGCCGTCAAACAGACCGTCAACAAACCATTTAAAGCCTACCGGCACTTCCACCAGCTTACGGCCCAGATCGTTCACCACACGGTCAATCATCGCTGACGACACCAGTGTTTTACCGACCGCAACGTCTTTGCCCCACTGCGGGCGATGCTGGAACAGGTAGTTGATCGCCACCGCCAGATAGTGATTAGGATTCATCAGACCGGCTGGGGTCACAATCCCGTGGCGGTCATAATCCGGGTCGTTAGCAAACGCCAGATCGAATTTATCACGTAGCGCCAGCAGCCCTGCCATCGCGGATTCCGAAGAGCAGTCCATACGGATCACTTCGTCTTTATCGAGATGCATAAAACGGAACGTCTGATCGACATGATCGTTCACGATGGTCAGGTTGAGCTTGTAATAGTCAGCGATGCGTTTCCAGTATTCGATACCGGAACCACCCAGCGGATCGACACCCAGCGTCAGGCCCGCTTTCTGGATCGCCGCCATATCGACGATCTCAGCCAGCCCTTCGATAAATGGCTGCACCAGATCCTGCTCTTTCACATGACCTGACGCCAGCGCGGCATCCAGTGCCAGACGCTTCATGCCTTTCAGACCGTCAGCCAGCAACGCGTTAGCACGATCTTCCACTACTTTGGTGACGTTAGTATCGGCCGGACCACCGTTTGGCGGGTTATATTTGATACCGCCATCTTCCGGCGGGTTGTGCGACGGCGTGATGACGATGCCGTCAGCCTGCGCGCCGCCTTTTTTGTTATGTACCAGAATGGCGTTTGAAACCGCCGGCGTCGGGGTAAAGCCGTTATTCTCCTGGACAATCATGTCCACGCCATTGGCGGCCAGCACTTCCACAACGGAAATAAAAGCTGGCTCCGACAGCGCGTGGGTATCTTTGCCTACGTAGCAAGGACCAGTGATGCCGTTTTTCGCCCGCTCTTCGGCAATCGCCTGTGCAATCGCCAGAATGTGGGGTTCGTTAAAGCTTTGACGAGCTGCGCTACCACGGTGGCCGGAGGTACCGAACTTAACGGCGTGTTCCGGATTGCCCGCTTCCGGTTTCAGGACATAATACTGAGACGTCAGCTGAGCGACGTTGATCAAATCACGTTGTTGTGCGGGCTGACCCGCACGATTGTGAACTGCCATTGCCTGATCCTTCTGATGCAAGGGTTAAATAGTGCCGCAAACCTTTTCAATCAGTTCCGCCGGGAACTGCATTGATTGCATGATATGTTCAATCATGCCGCATTTACGACCGGTATTGGTATTAGTAATCACCCAGTATGGGGTATCCGGCACCTGTTTCGGTTTAGTCTGATTACCGCTTTGTAACAGCGTTTGTTCGTCAGCCGCAAAATACACGCGGGTACGCCCGTGCAGTGACTCGGTGGCTTCGGCAAACGCCGTGTTATCCAGTGAATAGAGTGTAGACAGGATCAGCATGAAGCGGTTTACCGCCTTACGCTGTTCGGCATATTCATCAGACAACAGCAGCTCACGCATCGCGCGGACGTTATCTTTAGGGGTGTTAACCGGTTTTTTCTCAACCACCGGAGCGGGTGCGCTCACCGCTTTATTTACCGGCGTGACAGGCTGTGATGCGGCAGAAAATTTCAGTATGCGCCGTAAAATGTCGGACGCGCTCTCACCAATGTGCTGAGTGTGGCTGGCAATATAGCGATAGAGCTCATCATCAACTTCGATCGTTTTCATCTTGATCCAGTACGATATTTTTAAGTACAAGTTATTGAGATTATAAGGGCAAATCTCAACTGCGGATAGCGTCAAGCCTGGATGACCGCAAAAGTCCGGAAACTTCTGAAAGCTTGCAGCCGGGCGGCAGAATGTTCACCATAATACCTTAACCTGCCAGAGCGAAAAAAAGATCTTTGCCATGAAATTAAATACCCGCACGCAATCTGCACAACATTCTTCTGATGCTTCACCCATCGTACTCGTTCACGGGCTGTTCGGCAGCCTCGATAATCTGGGCATCCTCGCCCGCGATCTGGTCAGCGATTACGACATCCTTCAGGTAGACATGCGTAATCATGGTCTCTCGCCCCGCGCCCCGGAGATGACTTATTCCGCAATGGCGCAGGATCTGCGGGATACGCTGGATGAACACGGGATAGAGAAAGCCACCTTTATAGGTCATTCCATGGGCGGTAAGGCCGTCATGGCCCTGACCGCGCTGGCGGCAGAGCGGATTGATGGGCTTATCGCCATCGATATTGCGCCGGTCGATTACGCCGTGCGTCGCCACGATGAAATCTTTGCCGCAATTAATGCCGTTACCGATGCGGGCAGCACCACGCGTCAACAAGCGGCTGCGGTGATGCGCGAATACCTTAACGAAGAAGGTGTGATCCAGTTTTTACTGAAATCGTTTGTCGACGGCGAATGGCGTTTCAACGTGCCGGTACTGTGGGAGCAATATCCGCATATTGTCGGCTGGGAGCCGGTCCCGGTCTGGGATCGTCCGGCGCTGTTTATTCCCGGCGGCAATTCGCCCTACGTCACCGAAGCCTACCGTGAGCCGCTGCTGGCACAATTTCCGCAGGCGAAGGCGCATGTGATTGCCGGGGCGGGCCACTGGGTACATGCGGAAAAACCGGAGGCGGTATTGCGGGCGATCCGCCGCTATCTGGCCGAACTCGCCTGATTAAAAATCCAACGTCCGCACGCCAGATTGCCCGCGGGCGTTGGCGTGCTTCCTGCACTGATGTATGATGGCGCGCTACCCAACCGGGCAATGGCCCGGCTGCTTGTTTCCCCGAAGTCACTCTTAATCATGGCAAAAGAACAAACGGACCGTACGACAATAGATCTGTTCGCGAATGAGCGTCGCCCGGGAAGACCCAAAACCAATCCCCTTGCGCGTGATGAACAGTTACGCATCAACAAGCGCAATCAGTTAAAACGCGACAAAGTACGCGGCCTGAAGCGCGTTGAGTTAAAACTCAACGCTGACGCGGTTGATGCCCTCAACGAACTGGCGGATGCGCGCCAGATCAGCCGCAGTGAGCTGATCGAAGAGATTTTACTCAGCCAGCTCGCGCAGTTGCACGGGCAGGATATTGTCTGAAAAAGCCCTCGATCCCCCTTTTCATGTAGCAGAGAGTGCAGTCGGGCGTGATTGCTATTTCCGCGTACTTCTCTGTTCTGCTATGATTGCCCTTATCCGTGTGCAATACGCCACCACCATATCAATAAGTATCAAGAGGTTATTTTACTCATGGCAATCACAGGCATCTTTTTCGGCAGCGATACCGGCAATACCGAAAATATCGCGAAGATGATTCAAAAGCAGCTAGGTAAGGATGTCGCCGATGTGCATGACATTGCCAAAAGCAGCAAAGAAGATCTCGCGGGCTACGATATTCTGCTGCTGGGCATTCCTACCTGGTACTACGGTGAAGCACAATGTGACTGGGACGACTTCTTCCCGACGCTGGAAGAGGTAGACTTCAATGGTAAGCTGGTGGCGCTGTTTGGCTGCGGTGACCAGGAAGATTATGCCGAGTACTTCTGTGACGCGTTAGGTACTATTCGCGATATCATTGAGCCGCGCGGCGCAACGATTGTGGGTCACTGGCCAACGGCAGGTTATCATTTTGAAGCGTCTAAAGGCCTGGTCGATGACGATCACTTTGTTGGCCTGGCCATTGATGAAGACCGCCAGCCGGAACTGACAGCAGAACGCGTAGAGCAGTGGGTGAAGCAGATTTCCGATGAGCTGCACCTGAGCGATATCATCAACGCCTGATGCTGATATGACGCAACCTTCTGGTTGCGTCATACTGATAGATATAAGCAATCAAAATAATTGCTACAATTTTTTAACTTTTCAGTACATATCTGTACAATAGCCACTGATTTAACGAGGTCAGCGCCGCTTTGCGGACCCCCCCTCGTTTTAAACGCTAACTTTGTCTGATACTTGCAGTTTTCAATCAGGCATGGCAGTTCTATAATGAGAGGCATTATGAGCGATGCACTCTCTGTAAATACTTCCCTGTGGGGAGTGAATCTTATAGCAACAGGACAGATTCCGCATGACTGACAACAATACCGCATTAAAGAAAGCAGGCCTGAAAGTCACGCTTCCCCGGTTGAAAATCCTGGAAGTGCTTCAGGGACCTGACAATCATCATGTCAGCGCGGAAGACTTATACAAACGCCTCATTGACATGGGCGAAGAGATTGGCCTCGCCACCGTCTACCGCGTTCTGAACCAGTTTGACGATGCTGGCATTGTCACCCGCCACAATTTTGAAGGCGGAAAGTCCGTTTTCGAACTGACTCAGCAGCATCACCACGATCACCTGATTTGCCTCGACTGCGGCAAAGTGATCGAGTTCAGCGATGACTCGATTGAGTCGCGTCAGCGTGAGATTGCGGCTAAACACGGTATTCGCCTCACCAACCATAGCCTTTATCTGTATGGTCATTGTGCTGAAGGCGACTGCCGCGAAGACGATAATGCGCATGAAGGCTTAAGCAAGTAATGGCATCACAAGCCAGCCTCCCCGGCTGGCTTTTTTTATTCCCTTTCCCTGCCCGTATATTCAGATTTCATCAATACTTTTTATTCTTTGCCCTGGCTAGTATGCCCGCTTTCAGGCGTTACGCCTGTACGACAATGAAGTTGACAAGGATCGCGTCATGCAGCAACACGTCCTCCTTCAGAAGGCGCTCGCCCACATTCTGACTATTTTCGATGATGGCGCTAACAAACGTCGTTTACTGCGTCACAACTACCTGACGTTTCAGGCAGATACGATCTGTTTACTGTATGCCGGTGATTATTCGCTTCTGCGTCGTCATGATGAGTTGCTGGTGACCCGGGCGCTGGCTCCCGGCATCGTTGGTCTGATCCTGCCCGGTATGGCGGAACAATTTGTCACAATCCGCGCAGACAGTGATTGTGACTATCAACTGGTCAGCCATGACGCTTTTTTTACGCAGATCGATGAGCAGCAGGCCCATCATCAGGTATATACCCTTTTGCTGGCGCAGATCACCCGGCAATACCAGCGGGAAGAGCTGCTTTTAGGTTACAGTAGTCTGGTTGCGGTTCAGGGGGCCATTGTGCTGCTTGATCGGCTTGAACCGACGATTCGCGCCAGTACGAATGTTGCCGATTTCGTGGTTAAGTCGACTAACTTATCGCGGAGTATCGTCATGAAATCGATGGCCTTTTTGCGCCAGCAAAACGCGATTGAGATCACTAAAGGCAAGCTTACGCGCATCAATCGTCTTCCTGATATCCATTAAAAAACCCGGCACGCTTGCGCGGCCGGGTTGGAAGAGCGTTGCCTGCATCAGAAGATGGTAAACGGCGCAATAACCATAAATTTCACATCGCGCTCATCCTGGAAGATGTTGCCGTATCCGCCACCGTAACTCGGAATATCGGAGTGGTTGTCGTATTCGGTGAAGTGCAGTTTGAACATCGTCCCCTTCGCCCGGCCATCCTGAAGGGTGTAAACCGCATCCAGACTGTATGAAGACTCTTCGATGGTGCGGTCTTTATCGTAGTAAGCGTCCGGGTTAAGCTGCCAGGTTGAAGGCTTCGCATCCCAGGCGTACACATAAGAAGCGCCGACGCTCAGGCCCGGCAGATCCCAGTTTTTCAGGTCGTACATCGCGCCGAAGAATACCGCTTTTTCACCGTTGGCGTTAAAGTCAGAACGGTTATCCCACCAGATATCAAGGCGGCCGTTAGAGGAAGCATAGGTCGGCGTCATACGTTGCAGGAAGAAACCCTGCTGGCCGTCGGCTTTCACCCAGGTCCCTTCCAGACGCAGATCGACAACTTCCGCCACTTTATAGCCGAAAGTCAGTGCCTGAAGCCAGGCCGTGCCGTCGTAAATATCGTTGGTACTGTGATCGTCAACTTTATCGCGAGTGCCGTAGAACTGATAGCTGGTGGTTAAAGGCGCACCAGCCACATCGAATTGATAGCTGGCTTTAGCAAAATACTGATCGATGTAACCTTCAGCCTGACCAAAAGCGGCTTCGAGCACGAAGTTGTTTTTGAAATCGTATTTAGCCCCGATAGAGTGCAGGTAATCGACCTTCGTCTTTTGGTCATTCTGGTAAAAATGATCCATTTCAACGTGCCACGGTGCTTTGTAGTCGTTGGTCCACATATACGAGAAGCTCAACGCGCCCGCATCGCCATAGTCGAAATTCGCCCCGGCCTCAGCGCCCTGATAGGTGCCCGGCATAAAGCTCCAGTGCGGGGCCAGCAAGGTTTGCCCGGTCGGCTGAATATAGCCCGCGCGCGCCCAGGCGGGTCCATATTTGAATTTTGCTGCCGCTTTATACAGGCTTATCCCGCTTTTATCGCCGGACCAGTCTTCATCATAGGCCTTGTTACTTTTAGAAAAGGCAATTTCGTTCGGGTGTGCGCTGTCGCCATTTTCAGCCATTTCAATCGCCGTAAAGGCTGCAATATCAAGGCCGAACATATCAGCGGCGTAGCCGGACTGGAAATCAAGGTTCGCGTTCCAGGTGGCATGAGAAAGGTTAACTTTGTACTTATCTTCATCAGTGACATCTTTACGGTCACGTTCACGCTGCCAGTAATAGATACCGCCAGTGAGGGTTGAATCGTCGAAAAATCCTTCGGCTTTGGCCTGCGGGGAAGCCATCAAACCAGACATTGCTGTGACGCCGGCAATAGCCAGCGCCAGCGTACTACGTTTGCCACTGAACGTACGCATGGGGTGATCCTCTTTGACTTTTAAAAACGCCGACTAACGCGGCGATAAAATAAAATTAAAAAGTGGCCAGCTAAAAATGTGACTGGCTACTGTAATTCAGAGTATTTTTCGCGGCGCGAATTATCAATCTTTTTTAGCGGGAAAAATGCAGGAGTATGACGAAGCGCACATAATTAATCGTATTTTGTAACAATTTCATGCGCCAAAATGAGAGTGTCACAAGGGCGATAACGCCGATTAAACAGTGGCTTAGATCTGATATTATTAAGAATGAAGATCACCGGCGATAAAGGATCAAAATCATTAATTCGCGTCGCGAATATATTTAGCCATGTGATTATTTTGCTGATAGTGCAAATAAAAAAACGCCGCACAGCGCGGCGTTCAGACTGCTGGCAAACGTTATCTCGTGGAATTTTGCCCGGTGGCGCTGCGCTTACCGGGCCTACGTTTATGATGTAACTTGCTGATATTGTATGTTTTCGTAGGCCGGGTAAGGCGAAGCCGCCACCCGGCAAAACGACATCAACGAGGCTGACACGGTCGCCAGCATTTTAACCGAAGATCACTCGCCGATTTTAGCCCAGGTATCGCGCAGCCCCACGGTGCGGTTAAACACCAGTTTTTCTGCGGTTGCGTAACGACTATCAAGGCAGAAGTAGCCTTCGCGTTCGAACTGATACGCCTTGCTTGCTTCAGCCGCTTTCAGCGATGGCTCGGCAAAGCCCTGTTTGATAACCAGTGACTCCGGGTTAATGACCGTCAGGAAATCCTCCGCAGCCCCTGGATTTGGCACGCTGAATAAACGGTCATACAGGCGAATTTCAACTGGCAGCGCGTGCGTTGCGCTTACCCAGTGAATAACACCTTTTACCTTGCGGCCATCAGCCGGATCTTTGCTCAGCGTTTCGGCATCATAAGAACAGAAGATGGTCGTAATGTTACCGTCCGCGTCTTTTTCCACGTGCTCAGCTTTGATCACATAAGCATTACGCAGGCGCACTTCTTTACCGAGTACCAGGCGCTTGTACTGTTTGTTGGCTTCTTCGCGGAAGTCAGCGCGATCGATCCAGATTTCCCCGCTGAACGGCACTTCACGGCTGCCCATTTCCGGTTTGTTTGGATGGTTCGGCATGGTGACCATTTCGCTTTCACCCTGCGGGTAGTTTTCGATAACCAGTTTAACTGGATCGATAACGGCCATGGCACGCGGCGCGTTCTCGTTGAGATCTTCGCGAATGCAGGATTCCAGCGAGGCCATCTCAATGGTGTTGTCCTGCTTGGTGACGCCGATGCGCTTGCAGAACTCACGGATAGACGCTGCGGTGTAGCCACGACGACGCAGGCCAGAGATGGTCGGCATACGCGGATCGTCCCAGCCTTCTACGTGCTTATCGGTGACCAGCAGGTTGAGCTTACGCTTCGACATCACGGTATATTCCAGATTCAGGCGCGAAAATTCGTACTGGCGCGGGTGAACCGGAATGGTGATGTTGTCCAGCACCCAGTCATACAGGCGACGGTTGTCCTGGAATTCCAGCGTACATAACGAGTGGGTAATGCCTTCCAGCGCATCGCTGATGCAGTGGGTGAAGTCGTACATCGGGTAGATGCACCACTTGCTGCCGGTCTGGTGGTGATCGGCAAACTTAATGCGATAGATAACCGGATCGCGCATTACGATAAAGGGCGATGCCATGTCGATTTTGGCACGCAGGCAGGCTTTACCTTCCTCAAAACCACCGCTGCGCATTTTTTCAAACAGCGCCAGGTTCTCTTCCACGCTGCGATCGCGATACGGGCTGTTTTTGCCTGGTGCTTTCAGCGTGCCGCGGTACTCACGGATTTCATCAGGCGAGAGTTCATCAACGTACGCCAGACCTTTATTAATCAGCTCAATCGCATACTGATGCAACTGGTCGAAATAGTTAGAGGAGTAGCGAATGTCGCCCGACCAGTGAAAACCTAACCACTGCACGTCGTTTTTGATCGACTCAACGTATTCGATGTCTTCTTTCGCCGGGTTGGTGTCATCGAAACGCAGGTTGCACTGGCCCTGGTAATCCTGGGCGATGCCAAAATTCAGACAAATCGATTTTGCATGTCCAATATGCAGGTAGCCGTTCGGCTCCGGCGGAAAACGGGTATGCACGGTAGTGTGCTTACCACTGGTCAGATCTTCATCAATGATCTGACGAATAAAGTTAGTCGGGCGGGCTTCTGCCTCACTCATCTTGGGTTCCTCAAGGCGTAAACAACAGATAACGGCGTATGATCTTATAAGCCAGTGCCGGAGACAACCATTAGTTGCGGAAATTACGGTTCGGATGAGAATTATGGGGATGAACGGCGCAAAAAAAAGCGGCGGAGGTCGCCCCCGCCGCTTCTGTCATCACAATGATGTGGTCAGATTATTTGCTTTTGATCTCATACAGCGGCGTCTGCCCCGCGACGACATGGCCCGTCGCCTGAATCACCAGCGCGCTATAGTCGTCACTGTTGCTGCATACCACCGGGCTAATCATCGAACGCGCGTTGGCGTTGAGGAAGTCCAGATCCAGTTCAAGAACCGGCTGCCCCGCCACCACTTTCGCGCCTTCTTCAACCAGACGTGTAAAGCCCTTGCCGCCCAGCGCCACGGTATCAATGCCCATATGGACCACAATCTCCGCGCCGTTTTCTGTTTCTAGACAGAAGGCATGGTTGGTGTTGAAGATTTTGACGACAGTCCCCGCCGCCGGTGCAACCACGGTTTTATCGGTCGGTTTCACCGCCACACCGTCGCCGACCGCTTTGCTGGCGAAGGCTTCATCAGGCACCGCATCCAGCGCGACAATTTCACCGGTAATTGGCGAAACCAGTTCGGCTATGACTCTGACATTGGGTACGGCCTGCGGCTTCGCCGCGACAGGCGCAGCCGCCACCGGAGAGACAGAACCTGTCGCCGCCGGTACCGGGCGACGCGCTGCTACGCGTTTCATCACGTCGCCGATGGATTCCGCTTTTGCTCCCACGATGACCTGAATAGTCTGTTTATTCAGTTTCACCACGCCAGAAGCGCCGAGGCGTTTGCACATGGCATCATTCACCAGCGCAGAGTCCGCAACGCTCAGACGCAGACGCGTAATACAGGCGTCGATGGCTTTCAGGTTATCTGTACCGCCAACCGCAGCGATATAGTTGGTCGCCAGTTGGGTTAAGCCCTCTTCGGTATTGCTGTTGACTTCTTCTTTTACGATATCGACTTCTTCATCTTCACGGCCCGGTGTTTTCAGGTTGAACATGCGGATCACAAAGCTGAACACCACAAAGTAGATAGCGAAGAAAATCAGGCCCATCACCACCAGCATCCAGACGTTGCTGCTGGCCGCCGGCAGGTTATACATCAACGCATAGTCGATGGCACCGGCAGAGAACGAGAACCCGGCATGAATATTCAGCGCGGTCGCCACAAACAAGCTGATCCCGGTCAGCAGCGCGTGCAGGAGATACAGCAGCGGCGCGAGGAACATGAACAGGAATTCCAGCGGCTCGGTAACGCCGGTGAGGAACGCCGTAATGGCGACCGACAGCAGCATGCCGCCGACCATCGGACGACGCGCTTTCGGCGCGGCGAAGTACATTGCCAGCGCCGCACCCGGCAGACCGAACATCATGATTGGGAAGAAGCCAGACATAAACATCCCGGCAGTACCATCACCCGCGTAGAAACGGTTGATGTCGCCATGGAAGACCACGCCTGCGGTATTGGTAAACTCGCCAATCTGGAACCAGGCGATGGTATTCAGCACCTGATGCAGACCCGTTGGGATCAGCAGACGGTTGATGAAGCCAAAAATACCGGAACCCAGTGCGCCAGCGGAAACAATCCATTCACCACCGGAATGAATAGCGTGCTGCACCGGCGGCCAGACGTAGCCGAAAACCGCCGCCAGGATCAGACAGAAGAACCCGGTGGCGATCGGTACAAAGCGTTTGCCACCAAAGAAGCTCAGGAAGTCAGGAAGTTTGATATCCGCCCAGCGATTGTAGACCGCACCGCCCACTAAACCGGTAATGATACCGGCCAGCACACCCATATTAATTTCCGGGTTAATCGTGACCATCGCCTTGGTCAACACGAAGTAACCCACAGCGCCTGCCAGCGCTGCTGCCCCGGCGCCGTCTTTAGACCAGCTTGACGCAACACCGATAGCAAAGATTAACGCCAGATTGTCAAAAATCGCGCCGCCCGCCTGGGCGATAAACGGCACATTAAGCAGATCGGGTTGACCAAAGCGCAACAGCAGCGCCGCGACCGGTAGTACAGCGATAGGGAGCTGTAACGCCCTGCCCAGCCGCTGAAAAAAGCCTAAAACGTTCATTGTCATTCCCCCTGAGAAACCCTGATAAGGCTCGTTTAAGACAGCCTTTTTATTGTGAGACAACTACTGCAATCATCGATTTCATTCACACAGTTGATGATTCTCTGCAAAATTAATTCGTATCGCAAATTAAATCCGTGTTTTTTGTGATTTTAATCACCAAATATCGTTTGTAAGCCGGCATAATGCTGGTCATGCGGCAAAACTTATTTTACAATTCAAAAAATCAAGGCAGATTTACCCCGCTCAGTGACAAAGTGCATTACTCTTATCACTGCACAGACGCTCAATCTGCACACTTTTTTCTTATACTTTAGAGGTGAACAATGAGACTGATTCCACTGGCAACGGCTGAGCAGGTCGGAAAATGGGCGGCACGCCATATCGTTAACCGCATCAATGCCTTTAAACCGACCGCGGATCGTCCATTTATTCTTGGCCTGCCGACCGGCGGCACCCCGCTGACCGCTTACAAAGCGCTGGTTGCTATGCATAAAGCGGGCGAAGTCAGCTTCAAACATGTTGTGACCTTCAACATGGACGAATACGTTGGCCTGCCGAAAGAGCATCCGGAAAGCTACTACAGCTTTATGCACCATAACTTTTTCGATCACGTTGATATCCCGGCTGAAAACATCAACCTGCTGAATGGCAACGCGCCAGATATTGACGCAGAATGCCGTCGCTATGAAGATAAAATTCGCTCCTACGGTAAAATTCACCTGTTTATGGGTGGCGTGGGCAACGATGGTCACATTGCGTTTAACGAACCCGCCTCTTCACTGGCGTCGCGTACCCGTATTAAAACGCTGACCCATGACACCCGCGTGGCAAACTCTCGCTTCTTTGATAATGACGTTAACCAGGTGCCAAAATATGCCCTGACCGTGGGCGTCGGCACCCTGCTGGATGCCGAAGAAGTGATGATCCTGGTGCTGGGCGGCGTGAAAGCGCAGGCACTGCAGGCGGCGGTCGAAGGCAACGTTAATCACATGTGGACCATTAGCTGTCTGCAACTGCATCCGAAAGCCATCGTGGTCTGTGACGAACCGTCTACCATGGAACTGAAAGTGAAGACCCTGAAATATTTCAACGAGCTGGAAGCTGAAAATATCAAAGGTCTGTAATATCCCACCGTCCTGCCCCCGTGCGCAGGACGGTTATTTTTCCCACCGGGGGTCGACATGTATGCATTAACCCACGGCCGGATTTATACCGGTCACGAAATCCTTGATGACCATGCGATTGTTATCGCCAATGGCCTGATCGAACGTCTTTGTCCGCTGACGGAACTGCCTGCGGGGATTGAACAGCGGTCGCTGAACGGGGCCATCGTCTCCCCCGGTTTTATTGACGTTCAGTTGAACGGCTGTGGCGGCGTGCAGTTTAACGACACTGCCGATGCGGTCAGCATTGAAACGCTTGAAATAATGCAGCGCGCCAATGAAAAATCGGGCTGTACCAGCTATCTGCCGACGCTGATTACCACCAGCGACGATCTGATGAAACAGGGCGTACGCGTGATGCGCGAATACCTGGCGAAACACCCGCATCAGGCGCTGGGTCTGCATCTGGAAGGGCCGTGGCTCAACATCGTTAAAAAAGGCACCCATAATCCGCAGTTTGTACGTATGCCGGATGCCGCGCTGGTCGATTTTTTGTGTGAGAACGCCGATGTAATCACCAAAATCACCCTTGCGCCGGAGCAGGTTGCGCCTGAGGTCATTACTCAACTGGCAGCGGCGGGAATCGTTGTTTCTGCCGGACACTCTAATGCCACGGTAAAAGAAGCAAAACGCGGCTTCCGCGCCGGGATCACTTTCGCCACCCACCTTTATAACGCGATGCCATATATCAGCGGCCGCGAACCGGGGTTAATTGGCGCAATTTTTGACGAGCCAGACGTATGGTGTGGCATTATTGCTGACGGACTTCACGTTGATTATGTGAATATTCGTAACGCTAAGCGTCTGAAAGGCGATAAACTTTGTCTGGTAACGGACGCCACTGCGCCCGCCGGCGCGGATATTGATCAGTTCATTTTTGCTGGTAAAACAATATACTACCGTAATGGACTGTGCGTGGATGAAAACGGCACGTTAAGCGGTTCGTCGCTGACCATGATTGAGGGGGTGCGCAATCTGGTCGAGCATGTGAATATTGCGCTGGATGAAGCACTGCGCATGGCAACGCTTTATCCGGCACGCGCCATTGGCGCAGATAAGCAGTTGGGCAGCATTGCACCAGGCATGGTGGCCAACCTGACTGCCTTCACGCGCGATTATAAGATCATCAAGACTATCGTTAATGGTAACGAGGTCGTCAACGGGTAAAGAGAACGTATGACATCAGGCGGGCAAGCTCAGATTGGTAATGTTGACCTCGTTAAACAGCTCAACGGTGCGGCTGTCTACCGCCTGATTGATCAGCACGGGCCTATCTCGCGCATTCAGATTGCCGAACAGAGCCAGCTCGCCCCGGCCAGCGTGACCAAAATTACGCGTCAGCTTATCGAGCGCGGTCTGATCAAAGAGGTCGATCAGCAGGCCTCGACCGGGGGCCGTCGCGCTATCTCCATCATCACGGAAACCCGTCATTTTCATGCTATCGGCGTCCGGCTCGGTCGCTACGACACCACCCTCACCCTTTACGATCTGAGCAGCAAAGTGCTGGCTGAAGAGCACTATCCTCTGCCCGAGCGCACCCAGGAAACGCTGGAACACGCGCTGCTTAACACCATTGCCCGCTTTATCGAGGAGTGCCAGCGCAAGATACGCGAGCTTATCGCCATCTCGGTGATCCTGCCGGGGCTGGTCGATCCGGAGAGCGGCGTTATTCGTTATATGCCGCATATTCAGGTGGAAAACTGGTCGCTGGTAGAGGCGCTGGAAAAACGTTTTAACGTTACCTGTTTTGTGGGCCACGACATTCGCAGCCTGGCGCTGGCGGAACACTATTTCGGTGCCAGCCAGGATTGTGCGGATTCCATTCTGGTCCGCGTGCATCGCGGGACTGGCGCGGGGATCATCTCCAATGGTCGCATTTTCATCGGCCGTAACGGCAACGTCGGCGAGATCGGCCATATTCAGGTCGACCCGCTGGGCGAGCGCTGTCACTGCGGCAATTTTGGCTGTCTGGAAACCGTTGCTGCCAATGCCGCCATTGAACAACGCGTTCGTCAGTTACTGGAAAAGGGTCATCAGAGCCGCGTGAAGCCGGATGACTGTACGATCAAAACAATCTGTAAGGCCGCTAACAAAGGCGATGCGCTCGCCAGTGACGTCATAGAGCACGTGGGGCGTCATCTGGGTAAAACCATTGCCATCGCCATCAACCTCTTTAACCCGCAGAAAGTGGTGATCGCCGGGGAAATCGTCGAAGCAGAAAAAATCCTGCTGCCAGCCATTGAAAGTTGCATCAATACTCAGGCGCTACAGGCGTTCCGTAAAAACCTCCCGGTGGTGCGCTCGACGCTGGATCACCGCTCCGCGATTGGCGCTTTTGCGCTGGTCAAACGCGCCATGCTAAACGGGATTTTGCTGCAACGTTTGCTGGAAAATTAACGGCGGCTTATAGTCGTTACCTTATTTTTACAACTGGGTTGTTCATGACCATTCAAAACATCATTTGTGATATTGACGGCGTGCTGATGCACGATAACGTTGCTGTACCAGGTGCCGCAGAGTTTTTAACCCGCATTCTGGAGAAGGGTCTGCCGCTGGTGCTGTTGACTAACTATCCTTCACAGACCGGACAAGATCTGGCTAACCGTTTTGCCACTGCCGGTATCAACGTGCCGGATAGCGTTTTCTATACCTCCGCCATGGCGACCGCTGACTTTCTGCGCAAGCAGGAGGGTAAAAAAGCATACGTAGTGGGTGAAGGCGCGTTGATTCATGAACTGTATAAAGCCGGTTTTACCATCACCGATGTGAACCCGGACTTTGTTATCGTCGGCGAAACCCGCTCCTATAACTGGGAGATGATGCACAAAGCGGCCTTCTTCGTAGCTAACGGCGCACGGTTTATCGCCACCAACCCGGACACGCACGGCCGCGGCTTCTATCCGGCCTGCGGGGCGCTCTGCGCGGGCATTGAGAAAATCTCCGGACGTAAACCGTTTTGCGTGGGTAAACCCAGCCCGTGGATTATTCGCGCCGCGCTGAACACCATGCAGGCGCATTCCGAGCAGACGGTGATTGTCGGCGATAACCTGCGCACCGATATTCTGGCCGGTTTTCAGGCCGGGCTGGAAACCATTCTGGTGCTCTCTGGTGTATCGACGCTGGATGATATTGATAGTATGCCGTTCCGGCCATCGTGGATTTACCCTTCCGTCGCCGAGATTGATATTTTCTGAAAAATGCCGATGTGGTTAAACAGCTAACAACATAGCTTCCCAGGGGAAACGCCGGGATTGGGTTCCCGGAGGGAGGCCCAACCCGGTGGTCGCCCCGATATCCACGGACGATTTGCCATCACCCTCCCTAAACGGGTTTTATCTCAGCCCCCATTCAATAAAAACGCCATAAAAATGCATATTCGCTAATATTTCCCTTCCGGAGGCAGCGTTTTTTCATCATTCGCTAATCACTATTGCATTTTTTCTGATCCTTCCGCCAAAACCCTTGCGCAACGCCCGGCTTTGCGGCATTTTCATTATCAGGCAACATCACAGGGTTAACGGAGAAGGTTATGTGTTCTATTTTTGGCGTACTGGATATTAAAACTGACGCGGGTGAGCTGCGTAAAAAAGCGCTGGAGTTATCACGTCTGATGCGCCACCGTGGTCCGGACTGGTCCGGCGTTTACGCAAGCGATAAAGCCATCCTGGCACACGAACGTCTGTCGATTGTCGACGTTAACGCTGGTGCCCAGCCGCTGTATAACGAGAAAAAAACGCATGCGCTGGCCGTTAACGGTGAAATCTACAACCACCAGGCACTGCGCGCTGAATATGGCGACCGTTATCATTTCCAGACTGGCTCCGACTGTGAAGTTATTCTTGCGCTGTATCAGGAAAAAGGTCCCGAATTCCTTGATGAATTACAGGGCATGTTTGCTTTCGTGCTTTACGACAGTGAGAAAGACGCATACCTGATTGGACGCGATCATATTGGTATTATTCCGCTGTACATGGGGCATGACGAGCACGGCAACCTGTATATTGCCTCAGAAATGAAAGCGCTGGTGCCGGTATGCCGCACCATTAAAGAGTTTCCGGCAGGTAGCTACCTGTGGAGTCAGGACGGCGAAATTCGTCCGTACTACCATCGCGACTGGTTCAGCTATGAGGCAGTGAAAGACAACGTCACCGATAAAAACGAACTGCGTCAGGCGCTGGAAGAGTCGGTGAAAAGCCACCTGATGTCCGATGTGCCATATGGTGTGTTGCTCTCTGGCGGCCTGGACTCTTCCGTGATCTCCGCGATCACCAAGAAATTCGCTGCCCGCCGCGTGGAAGATCAGGAGCGCTCAGAAGCCTGGTGGCCGCAGCTGCACTCCTTTGCCGTCGGGCTGGAAGGCGCGCCGGATCTGAAAGCCGCGCAGGAAGTGGCTAATCATCTTGGCACCGTCCATCATGAGATCCACTTCACCGTGCAGGAAGGCCTGGATGCCATCCGCGACGTGATTTACCACATCGAAACCTATGATGTCACCACTATCCGCGCCTCAACGCCGATGTACCTGATGTCGCGTAAAATCAAAGCGATGGGCATTAAAATGGTGCTCTCCGGCGAAGGCTCCGATGAAGTGTTTGGTGGCTACCTCTATTTCCATAAAGCGCCAGATGCAAAAGAGTTACACGAAGAGACCGTGCGTAAGTTGCAGGCGCTGCATATGTTCGACTGCGCTCGCGCTAACAAGGCGATGTCGGCCTGGGGCGTGGAAGCACGCGTGCCCTTCCTCGATAAAAAATTCCTCGACGTGGCGATGCGCATTAACCCGCAGGACAAAATGTGCGGCAACGGCAAAATGGAAAAACATATCCTGCGCGAATGTTTCGAATCCTATCTGCCGGCAAGCGTAGCATGGCGTCAGAAAGAGCAGTTCTCCGATGGCGTAGGCTACAGCTGGATCGACACGCTGAAAGAAGTGGCAGCAAAGCAGGTTTCCGATCAACAACTGGAAACCGCCAGCTTCCGTTTCCCGTACAACACGCCGTCGTCGAAAGAAGCGTATTTGTACCGTGAAATTTTTGAAGAGCTGTTCCCGGTCCCGAGCGCCGCAGAATGTGTGCCCGGTGGCCCGTCAGTCGCCTGCTCCTCAGCCAAAGCTATCGAATGGGATGAAGCGTTCAAAACGATGAACGATCCATCAGGACGCGCGGTTGGTGTGCACCAGTCGGCGTACAAATAATTACGCCTGCCTCAGAGCGGACCCTGCGGGGTCCGCTGCTGTTTTTAAGCATACAATCCGCAACGCTTTTTCAATAATTGACGAATATTACGCCACGCTGTTCGCAACCTAACCAAACAGTCACTTTCGGGCCACTTTCAGTGAAAAAGGTGTTGACGCTTCAGGGTCCAATACGCATAATGCGCCCCGCAACGCCGATAAGGTAACGCGAAAAAAGATGGCTACGTAGCTCAGTTGGTTAGAGCACATCACTCATAATGATGGGGTCACAGGTTCGAATCCCGTCGTAGCCACCATCTTTTTGCGGGAGTGGCGAAATTGGTAGACGCACCAGATTTAGGTTCTGGCGCCGCAAGGTGTGCGAGTTCAAGTCTCGCCTCCCGCACCATTTCCGATAAGCGTTGCGCGGATGGGGTTTCTCCAGGCGGTAAGTGAGCCTCTAAGGCCACTTGCGATAGCGCCCGAAGAAATCTTATCTGGAAGAAGATTTGTTGGGGTATCGCCAAGCGGTAAGGCACCGGTTTTTGATACCGGCATTCCCTGGTTCGAATCCAGGTACCCCAGCCAAATTCTTTGACGTATGCGGGTTTACCGCGACAGGCATTGGGGTATCGCCAAGCGGTAAGGCACCGGTTTTTGATACCGGCATTCCCTGGTTCGAATCCAGGTACCCCAGCCATCAAAGAATGTGATAGTATTTGGCTACGTAGCTCAGTTGGTTAGAGCACATCACTCATAATGATGGGGTCACAGGTTCGAATCCCGTCGTAGCCACCAGTTACAGGATGTAGTGAGTTTCACTCGTTATCTCCGGAACAAATTGTTGGGGTATCGCCAAGTGGTAAGGCTCTGGTTTCTGATACCAGCATTCCGAGGTTCGAATCCTCGTACCCCAGCCAATTTTAAAAGACGTTCGTTGTACTGAGCGCACCTGTTGGAGTCATATCCGACAAACCATTGGGGTATCGCCAAGTGGTAAGGCTCTGGTTTCTGATACCAGCATTCCGAGGTTCGAATCCTCGTACCCCAGCCACACAAAACAAAAAAGCTCGCTTCGGCGGGCTTTTTTGTTTTCTAAAATTCTGAAAAGGCTCATATGTTTAATCGACTTTAAGAGCGAAGTGGCGCTGATATCGTTATTTTGCCGGGTGGCGCTGCGCTTACCACGGCCTACGATCCTGCCCGATCCGCAGGTCTGTACAAGCATAGCGCCGTCTGGCACTCGCCCATCCGCCACGATTATCACATCGTTCTGCCCGATCTGTAGGCCTGTGCAAGCGCAGCGCCGCCAGGCATAAACGATGCCAGCGGCCGCAGACAGGCTTCCTGCCCCCTGATTACAATCCGAGCGCATACTTCAGCGCCTGACGCTTCAGCACGCCCGCGCGCTGGGCTGCCATCAATCCCACATTACGCAGCACGCGCAGCGGTCCCAGATCGTTACTGAACCCGGCATAAAACAGATCCATCCCGGACTGCATGATGAAATTATCCGCCATCCGTCGCATCTGATAGCGCTTCAGTACCTGATGGCTGGCCCAGGCTTCGCCGTGGCTGCGGGCACTGGTCAGCACGTCGAGCAACGCATCCACGTCGCGATAGCCAAGATTAACCCCCTGCCCCGCCAGCGGATGAATGGTGTGTGCCGCATCGCCCACCAGCGCGAGGCCCGGCAGGGCGTATTTCAGCGCGTGACGACGGGTTAACGGAAATGCGCCCGCGGCAACCGGCGTCACCTTGCCGAGCCGCGCCGGAAAATGCTGCGCAATTTCCCGTTCAAGCTGCGGCATACTCAGCGCCTGAAGCTGACGAATACGCGCCGGAGTGTCATACCAGACCAGCGAGGCCCGGTTATCAAACAGCGGCAGGAACGCACGCGGCCCGCCAGGAGTAAACTGCTGCCAGGTGCTGTCGCCCGGCGCGTTTTCACACTCGACGGAAATTAGCATACAGGCCTGTTGATAGTGCCACGCGTGAATGCCGATACCCGCCATCTGCCGCACCTGCGAGTTCGCGCCATCCGCGCCCACCACCAGCTTCACCGTCAGCGTATCGCCATCATCCAGCGTCAGCACTTGCCTGTCGCCGTCATACTGCATTGACTTCACGCAGGAAGGAACGCGTAGCGTCACCTGCGGATGCGCTTCCAGCGCCTGCCACAGCGCCCGCTGAAGTACGTTATTTTCCACCATGTACCCCAGATGCGGCAGCTTAAGCTCTGAGGCGTCAAAAGCGACATGCGCGTTCTGCCACTCCCAGGTCTCAAGACGGCGGTACGGGTGCGCGCGCATCCCCAGCACCGCGTCCCAGACGCCCAAACCGCGTAGCAGCGAGACCGAGGCGGCGCTGATCGCCGAAATACGCACGTCCGGCGGAGAGGTGGGATCAAAGGCAGGCGGCACTGCTCGCTCAATGACCGTCACCGTGAAACCGTGTTGCGCCAGCCCCAACGCCAGCGCGCCGCCGACCATCCCGCCGCCGATAACCGCGACTTCACCCGCTTGATTTTTCATGGCCACCCATCCTTTTGAGAGAATCCCTTAAGTTTACAGGATTTTCGCTTTTATTTGGCCGGAAGATGAACTATGGTCACAACCGCGCCAAAGCATTACAATACGCGCCCTGCATTCCTGGTACTATTTCGCAAGAGCAAGTCAATGACAAAAAAACTCCACATTAAAACCTGGGGCTGTCAGATGAATGAATACGATTCATCAAAGATGGCCGATCTGCTGGACGCCACGCATGGCTACCAACTCACTGAGGTAGCGGAAGAGGCGGATGTGCTGCTGCTTAACACCTGCTCAATCCGCGAGAAGGCCCAGGAGAAGGTCTTCCATCAGTTAGGTCGCTGGAGATTATTAAAGGAAAAAAATCCGGACCTGATTATCGGCGTCGGCGGCTGCGTGGCCTCACAGGAAGGCGACCATATTCGCCAGCGCGCCAACTACGTGGATATTATCTTCGGACCGCAGACCCTGCACCGCCTGCCAGAGATGATCAACTCCGTGCGCGGCGATCGCAGCCCGGTGGTTGATATCAGCTTCCCGGAAATCGAGAAATTCGACCGTCTGCCGGAACCGCGTGCTGATGGCCCGACCGCCTTCGTTTCTATTATGGAAGGCTGCAACAAATACTGTACCTACTGCGTGGTGCCCTATACCCGTGGTGAAGAAGTCAGCCGTCCGTGCGACGACATTCTGTTTGAAATCGCTCAATTGGCAGCGCAGGGTGTGCGTGAAGTTAACCTGCTCGGCCAGAACGTGAATGCCTGGCGTGGTGAGAACTACGACGGTACCCCCGGTTCCTTCGCCGAGTTACTACGTCTGGTTGCCGCCATTGACGGTATTGATCGGGTGCGCTTCACCACCAGCCACCCGATCGAATTTACTGACGACATTATCGAAGTCTATCGCGATACGCCGGAGCTGGTGAGTTTCCTCCATCTGCCGGTACAAAGCGGTTCCGACCGCGTGCTGAACCTGATGAGCCGTACCCACACCGCGCTGGAGTACAAGGCAATCATTCGCAAGCTGCGTGCCGCGCGTCCGGATATTCAGGTCAGCTCTGACTTTATCGTCGGCTTCCCCGGTGAAACTACCGAGGACTTCGAGAAGACCATGAAGCTGATTGCTGACGTCAATTTTGACATGAGCTACAGCTTTATCTTCTCTGCCCGTCCGGGTACGCCCGCCGCCGATATGGTCGACGACGTACCGGAAGAAGAGAAGAAACAGCGTCTCTATATTCTGCAGGAGCGCATTAACCAGCAGGCGATGGCCTGGAGCCGTCGTATGCTCGGCACTACCCAGCGCATCCTGGTGGAAGGCACCTCGCGCAAAAGCATTATGGAGCTGTCGGGCCGTACCGAAAATAACCGCGTGGTGAACTTTGAAGGTACGCCGGAGATGATCGGCAAGTTTGTCGACGTTGAAATTACCGACGTTTACCCGAACTCTCTACGCGGCAAGCTGGTGCGTACTGAAGAGGAAATGGGTCTGCGCATCAATGAATCCCCGGCATCGGTCATTGCCCGCACCCGCAAAGAAAATGAGATTGGCGTTGGCATTTACCAGCCGTAGTCTTCCCGGCCTGCCTCACGGCAGGCCTTGTTTTCCCTCTTCTCGTCCCCCATATTGACTCCAGTGCTTGCGCCTTTTTCTGTGGCGTGAATAATTTCATTATCACCAATCCATTTTGCCCGATCCCTGCCTTCGACTCGCGATCCGGCTATACGGTAAAAGAGGAACAGTTTGAATACAGAATCTCGTGAAATTACCCTTGAGCCAGCCGATAACGCCCGACTATTGAGCCTGTGCGGACCATTTGATGACAACATCAAACATCTGGAGCGTCGGTTGGGCATCGAGATCAATCGCCACGACTACCACTTTACACTCACTGGCCGGCCGATCTGTGTGAATGCTGCGGCGGATATCCTGCGTACGCTGTACGTCGATACTGCCCCGATGCGCGGCCAGATCCAGGATATCGAGCCGGAACAAATCCACCTCGCCATTAAAGAAGCGCGGGTGCTGGAGCAGAGCGCTGAGAGTGTGCCGGAGTACGGCAAAGCGATTCATATCAAAACCAAACGCGGGGTAATCAAACCGCGCACGCCGAACCAGGCGCAGTACATCGCCAATATTCTCGACCACGACATCACCTTTGGCGTCGGTCCTGCCGGTACGGGGAAAACCTATCTGGCGGTCGCGGCGGCGGTAGATGCCCTTGAGCGTCAGGAAATTCGCCGTATTCTGCTGACCCGTCCGGCGGTGGAAGCCGGTGAAAAGCTGGGCTTCCTGCCGGGCGATCTCAGCCAGAAGGTCGACCCGTATCTGCGCCCGCTGTATGACGCGCTGTTTGAGATGCTCGGCTTTGAGAAAGTCGAGAAGCTGATGGAGCGCAACGTGATTGAAGTCGCGCCGCTGGCCTATATGCGCGGTCGTACCCTCAACGATGCGTTTATCATCCTCGATGAGAGCCAGAACACCACCATCGAACAGATGAAAATGTTCCTGACCCGTATCGGCTTCAACTCCAAAGCGGTGATCACCGGTGACATCACCCAGGTCGACCTGCCGCGCAGTACCAAGTCGGGGCTGCGCCATGCCATCGAAGTGCTGGCAAACGTCGAGGAAATCAGCTTTAACTTTTTCCACAGCGAAGACGTGGTGCGCCACCCGGTCGTGGCCCGTATCGTCACCGCCTATGAAGCCTGGGAAGAGGCCGATCAAAAACGTCGTGCTGAACTGGCCGAAGAACGTAAGCGCGACGCGCAGGAGCAAAAATGAGTGCAGTGATCCTCGACCTTCAACTGGCCTGCGAAAACAACGCGGGCCTGCCGGAAGAACGTCAGTTTCAGACATGGCTGGATGCCGTTATCCCCCAGTTTCAGGAAGAATCAGAAGTGACGATTCGTCTGGTAGATGAAGCAGAAAGCCACGAGCTTAACCTGACGTATCGCGGCAAGGATAAATCCACCAACGTGCTCTCCTTTCCTTTTGAAGCGCCACCGGGCATTGAGATGCCGCTATTGGGCGATCTGATCATCTGCCGCCAGGTAGTTGAACAGGAAGCAAAAGAGCAGGAGAAACCGCTGGAAGCGCACTGGGCGCATATGGTCATTCACGGTAGCCTTCATCTGCTGGGCTATGACCATATTGAAGACGACGAAGCAGAAGAGATGGAGTCGCTCGAAACAGAGATAATGCTTGCTCTGGGCTACGAGGATCCGTACATTGCCGAGAAGGAATAACCTGCACGCCAGTCCGCTGGCGCACAGGCGTCCCGCCCGGCGCTGACGATGCGCGCCGCGGCGACATTTTAACTAACATGAGAACCCACACGACGCCATGAGCGACGACAATTCACACAGTAGTGACACAATAAATAGCAAGAAGGGATTTTTCTCCCTGTTATTAAGCCAACTCTTCCACGGCGAACCGAAAAACCGTGATGAACTGCTGGCGCTGATCCGTGATTCCGGGCAGAACGAGCTTATCGATGAAGATACGCGCGATATGCTCGAAGGGGTAATGGACATTGCCGACCAGCGCGTCCGCGATATCATGATCCCCCGCTCGCAGATGGTCACCCTGAAACGCAATCAGACGCTGGACGAATGCCTCGATGTCATCATCGAATCCGCCCACTCGCGTTTCCCGGTCATCAGCGAAGATAAAGATCACGTTGAAGGGATTCTGATGGCCAAAGATCTGCTGCCGTTTATGCGCAGCGATGCCGAAGCCTTCAGCATGGAAAAGGTGTTACGTCAGGCGGTGGTTGTTCCTGAAAGCAAACGGGTTGACCGGATGCTCAAGGAGTTCCGTTCTCAGCGTTATCATATGGCGATTGTTATCGACGAGTTTGGCGGCGTTTCTGGTCTGGTGACCATTGAAGACATCCTCGAACTGATTGTCGGTGAAATTGAAGACGAGTACGACGAAGAAGAAGATATCGACTTCCGTCAGTTAAGCCGCCATACCTGGACCCTGCGCGCGCTGGCCTCTATTGAGGACTTTAACGAAACCTTCGGCACGAATTTTAGCGATGACGAAGTCGATACCATTGGTGGTCTTGTCATGCAGGCGTTTGGTCATCTACCCGCCCGCGGTGAAACGATTGATATCGATGGTTATCAGTTCAAAGTCGCTATGGCCGACAGCCGTCGGGTCATTCAGGTCCACGTCAAACTCCCGGACGATGCTGCGCAACCTAAACTGGACGAGTAATGTAAATGGCATTTGCCTCACTGTTTGAACGCCAGCGCGTACGTCTGATGCTGGCGCTACTTTTGGGAGCCAGCGGAACGCTGGCTTTTTCTCCTTATGACGTCTGGCCCGCCGCGCTTGTTTCGCTGGTGGGGCTTCAGGGGTTGACGCTTAACCGCCGTCCGTTACAGGCCGCCGCGATTGGTTTCTTCTGGGGCTTTGGCCTTTTTGGCAGCGGCATTAACTGGGTCTATGTCAGTATCGCGCAGTTTGGCGGCATGCCGGGGCCGATTAACGTTTTCCTGGTCGTGTTGCTCGCCGCGTATATGTCGCTTTATACCGGGCTTTTCGGCGGCGTTCTCGCTCGACTATGGCCGAAAACAAACTGGGTGCGTGTGGCAATCGCCGCGCCGGTGGTCTGGCAAATCAGCGAGTTTTTACGCGGCTGGGTGCTAACCGGGTTCCCGTGGCTACAGTTCGGCTATAGCCAGATCGACGGCCCGCTGAAAGGTATGGCTCCGGTGATGGGCGTAGAAGCCATCAACTTCCTGTTGATGGTGGTGAGCGGTCTGCTGGTACTGGCCGCGGCAACGCGCAACTGGCGACCGCTGGTGGCAGCGGTCGTGCTGTTTGCCCTGCCCTTCCCGCTGCGCTATATCCAGTGGTATCAGCCGGAGCCGGAAAAGACGACTCAGGTGTCGCTGGTGCAGGGCAATATCCCTCAGTCGCTAAAATGGGATGAGGGCCAGCTTCTCGCCACGTTGAAAGTCTATATCGACGCCACCAAACCGCTGATGGGTAAATCGTCACTGATTATCTGGCCGGAATCGGCGATTACCGATCTTGAGATTAACCAGCAGCCGTTGCTCGGCGAGCTGGACGGTATGCTGCGCGAGAAAGGCAGTTCGCTTATTACTGGCATTGTCGATGCGCGGCTGAATAAGCAGAATCGTTACGATACCTACAACACCATCATCACTCTGGGTAAAGGATCGCCGTACAGCTACAACTCCGACGATCGCTACAATAAAAACCATCTGGTACCGTTTGGTGAATTCGTGCCGCTGGAATCTATTCTGCGTCCGCTGGCCCCGTTCTTTGACCTGCCGATGTCCTCTTTCAGCCGTGGGCCGTATGTTCAGCCTCCGCTGTCGGTAGATGGCTATAAGCTGACGGCGGCGATCTGTTACGAGATCATCCTCGGTGAGCAGGTACGGGATAATTTCCGTCCGGAGAATGATTTCCTGCTGACGATCTCCAACGACGCGTGGTTTGGTAAATCCATCGGCCCGTGGCAGCATTTCCAGATGGCGCGGATGCGTGCGCTGGAGCTGGCACGTCCGCTGCTGCGCAGCACCAACAACGGTATTACGGCGGTGATTGGTGCCGACGGTGACGTTCAGGCAATGATCCCGCAGTTTACCCGTCAGGTGCTGACCGCTAACGTGACGCCAACTACCGGCCTGACGCCTTACGCGCGTACCGGTAACTGGCCGCTGTGGATTATTACCGCCCTGTTTGGCTTTGGTGGACTGGTGATGAGTTTGCGCCAACGCCGTAAGCCCTAAACGCTCTGCCCCTGCATGCCCGGCGGCGCAAGCTTGCCGGGCCTACAGTCTAAAACATACCTCGTTCCCGGCATTCCGACGTCAATTTCCCCTATACACCTCTCCTCACCCATTCCTGGCACATCCTTTGCTTATTATCTATAACAGGCTGCGAAATACGCATAAGGCGCAACCCGGTCGCACCATATTGGCGCACCGGTAGCACCTGAAAAGTGCAAGCCCCTATTTTTGCCTTCAAATGGTGCGGGTTACTTCGCAAAAATAAACAATAACGCAGCAAAATCTTTACATTAAGCCAGACTAAATGTTAACAAATGGCAATAACACTGCACGCTTAAGTCGCAGGTCATAACAACACAACACTCACAATGGGTATCAATAGCGTCCCGACGCTGACGATAAAAAGGAGTTGGATATGCAATTACGTAAACTGGCCACGGCAATGCTGGTGATGGGCGTCTCGGCGGGCGTGGTCCATGCAGAAGATGCGGCCCCGGCGGCGGGCAGCACGCTGGATAAAATCGCTAAAAACGGCGTCATCGTTGTCGGTCACCGCGAATCATCCGTGCCGTTCTCCTATTACGATAATCAGCAAAAAGTGGTCGGTTATTCTCAGGACTACTCTAACGCCATCGTTGAAGCGGTGAAGAAAAAGCTCAATAAACCTGACCTGCAGGTGAAGCTTATTCCTATCACTTCCCAGAACCGTATTCCACTGCTGCAAAACGGCACTTTTGACTTCGAGTGCGGCTCCACCACCAATAACCTTGAGCGTCAAAAACAGGCGTCCTTCTCCGATACCATCTTTGTTGTCGGCACTCGTTTGCTGGCGAAAAAAGGCGGCAACGTGAAAGACTTCCCGGACCTGAAAGGCAAAGCTGTGGTTGTGACTTCCGGTACGACCTCAGAAGTGCTGCTGCATAAGCTCAACGATGAGCAGAAAATGGATATGCGCATTATCAGCGCCAAAGACCACGGCGATTCCTTCCGCACGCTGGAAAGCGGCCGCGCCGTCGCCTTTATGATGGATGACGCCCTGCTGGCCGGTGAACGCGCCAAGGCGAAGAAACCGGATAACTGGGAGATCGTCGGCAAGCCGCAGTCCCAGGAATCTTACGGCTGTATGCTGCGTAAAGATGATGCGCAATTTAAAAAGCTGATGGATGACACCATCGCCCAGGCGCAAACCTCAGGCGAAGCGGAAAAATGGTTTGATAAGTGGTTTAAAAATCCTATCCCGCCGAAAAACCTGAACATGAATTTCGAACTCTCTGATGAGATGAAAGCACTGTTCAAAGAACCGAATGACAAAGCGCTGAACTAATTAAAAAGAAACAGGGGCAGGCTTATCTGCCCTCTCGATTGCTGGACAGCACGGACAGACTATACGCCGGGGGGTCGTTCCCCACCCGACGCGAAAACCGCAGTACGCTGTTTAACGATCTTCGAGGGTAGCGCTGCTACCCTTTTTTTTCTGGAGTAGATGTATGTCCATAGACTGGAACTGGGGTATTTTTTTACAGCAGGCTCCGTTCGGCAATACGACTTACCTGGGCTGGCTGTGGAACGGCTTCCAGGTTACCGTCGCGCTGTCGATTACCGCCTGGATTATCGCCTTTCTTATTGGCTCACTATTTGGCATTTTGCGCACCGTGCCCAACCGTTTTTTATCCGGCCTCGGCACGCTGTACGTTGAACTGTTCCGTAACGTTCCGCTGATCGTCCAGTTTTTTACCTGGTATCTGGTGGTGCCGGAGCTATTACCTGAAGATCTCGGCATGTGGTTTAAAGCCGAACTGGATCCTAATATCCAGTTTTTCCTTTCCTCGATGATTTGTCTGGGGCTGTTTACCGCCGCCCGCGTCTGCGAGCAGGTCCGCGCCGCTATTCAGTCGCTGCCGCGCGGGCAGAAAAATGCCGCGCTGGCGATGGGGTTAACGCTGCCGCAAGCCTACCGCTACGTGCTGTTGCCGAATGCCTATCGGGTCATCGTTCCACCGATGACCTCTGAGATGATGAACCTGGTAAAAAACTCGGCCATCGCCTCCACCATTGGTCTGGTGGATATGGCGGCGCAGGCCGGCAAATTGCTGGACTATTCCGCGCACGCCTGGGAGTCTTTCACCGCTATCACCCTCGCTTATGTGTTGATCAATGCCATTATCATGCTGGTGATGAATCTGGTAGAACGTAAAATCCGCCTGCCTGGCAATATGGGAGGCAAATAATGTACGAGTTTGACTGGAGTTCTATCGTCCCCTCCCTGCCGTATCTGCTGGCCGGGCTGGTCGTTACGCTGAAGATTACCGTCACGGCGGTGATTATCGGAATCGTCTGGGGTACTCTCCTCGCCGTCATGCGGCTGTCGAGCTTTGCACCGGTTGCCTGGTTCGCCAAAGCTTACGTTAACGTCTTCCGCTCCATCCCGCTGGTGATGGTGCTGCTGTGGTTTTATCTGATTGTTCCCGGATTCCTGCAAAACGTGCTGGGACTGTCGCCGAAAACCGATATCCGACTTATCTCCGCGATGGTCGCCTTTTCGATGTTTGAAGCGGCCTATTACTCAGAGATTATCCGTGCGGGTATTCAGAGTATTTCTCGCGGGCAGTCGAGCGCCGCGCTGGCGCTGGGGATGACCCACTGGCAGTCGATGAAATTGATTATTCTGCCGCAGGCGTTTCGCGCGATGGTGCCGTTGCTGCTCACTCAGGGAATTGTCCTGTTCCAGGATACTTCCCTGGTATACGTATTAAGTCTCGCCGACTTCTTCCGCACCGCCTCCACTATCGGCGAGCGTGACGGCACCCAGGTCGAGATGATCCTCTTTGCCGGTGCAGTGTATTTTGTTATTAGCCTGAGTGCTTCGCTGTTAGTCAGCTATTTGAAGAAAAGGACAGTATCATGATTTCCCTGAAAAATGTTTCTAAATGGTATGGTCACTTTCAGGTGCTGACCGACTGCTCAACCGAAGTGAAAAAAGGCGAAGTGGTGGTAGTTTGCGGCCCTTCCGGTTCCGGTAAATCGACGCTGATCAAGACCGTTAACGGCCTTGAGCCGGTACAAAAAGGCGAGATTGTCGTTAACGGCACCAAAGTCAACGATAAGAAGACTAACCTCGCCGAGCTGCGCTCGCACGTGGGGATGGTGTTCCAGCACTTCGAACTTTTCCCGCATCTGTCGATCATTGAGAACCTGACGCTGGCGCAGGTGAAAGTACTTAAGCGCAACAAAGCCGCCGCGCGGGAAAAAGGGCTGAAGCTTCTTGAACGCGTCGGCCTTTCCGCGCATGCCAATAAGTTTCCGTCACAGCTTTCCGGCGGTCAGCAGCAGCGCGTGGCAATTGCCCGCGCGCTGTGTATGGACCCGGTCGCGATGCTGTTTGACGAACCGACATCCGCCCTTGATCCGGAAATGATCAACGAGGTGCTGGACGTGATGGTTGAGCTGGCGAATGAGGGGATGACGATGATGGTGGTGACGCACGAGATGGGCTTTGCACGCAAAGTGGCAAATCGGGTGATTTTCATGGATGAAGGGAAAATTGTCGAAGATTCAGCGAAAGAGGAGTTCTTTGCTAATCCACAGTCCGACCGTGCGAAAGATTTTCTCGCCAAAATCCTGCATTAATCTTGCTGGCGCGCACCGCAGAGTGCGCGCCGTTTTATTGTTACATTGAAACAAACGGCTATTTATTTCAAAGTCAACAACGTCTGACTTACCTCTTCCGTAGTCGCTTCTTGTGCAACCTCGTCAAAGGTTGCCTGAGTAACCTTCACCTGACCCGGATGCTGCGGATCGCGCTTTATCAGATCCGCTGCCGTGGCGGTTTCCTGTAAATTAATATTCATAGAGAAGCCCGGCATGGTTTTGATCCACTGCTTCTGCTGAATATCGTAGACATACACCACACGCATGGCGCTGGTCCACCACTCAGGAAAAGCCACCACCCGGTCGCGGCCGCTATCATCCAGCCCGGGCAGCGTTTCCATGCGCCCCACCAGACATTGCGATATTTTTACTGGCTTGACGTCAGGGTCGCTATTCCACAGCGTACAGTCGCAATCGGTCTCTTCTGTACATGCGCCGCCGGTACGCGGATCGGCATCACTCATCCATGCGTAACTTGTAGATTTTCCATCGAATTTTCCTTTGATCACCCCGGCATAAACCTCTTTATTCTGATTAGCGCGAGTAACGGCGTCCGTTTCGCTGACTATGCGCCAGCCTGCGGGAGTTTTTGTCAGTTGTAGCTCTGCCGGATAATTTTTTTCCTTAAACGCTTCCAGCCCGGCAGATTTCACAAAACGCACCATGACACGATCGTCACTCTCCTCAACCGGCTGAATAGTCAGCGTACTGATAATACTCTGCTGATACTGCTGATTTTTCGCCAGAAAAGCCTGACTGTTGGCAATCACCTGCTGCGCGGGTAGCGTTTTACCAAACCACTCCACCTGGTCGGCGTAAAGCGACTGCGGCTGGGCATTCTCTGCCCGATTCAGAACATCATTCCAGCGATCCACCAGCGCATTAATTTGCTGTTCGTCGGTGGCGGTCAAGGTGAGGTCGGCGTGAGCGGCAAAAGTGCCCAGAAACAATAAGGCCGCCGCGAGGTGACGGTTAAAAGGGAGAAAAGTGGTGTTCATCATCGGTCCCTGTCGATTGGGTAATCAGCACGCGAGGTATCATCCCTGATGAGTGCTGGCGCGCCGGGCAGTAGTTATAGGCATTCTGCGCCGACGCTTTGCGGCTATCAAGGCTCAAATGGCCGTCTCTGAAACTGATCGTGCCCGCATTTCGGACACAGCGGCAGTACGTCAGGGGTATACACCGCCAGATGGAAGTGGCACTTCTCGCACACCAGATTGCCCAGCCCCACCACTTCCCCGCTGTGATACACGCCGTGATGGTTGAGATCCTGGAACACTTCGCGCCACTCCAGCTGCGTTTTATCGGTAATATCCGCCAGTTGCTGCCAGACGCTCTCCTTAATGACCCGCAGGAAAACACTATCTGCAACGTCGTTCTGGCTCTCTTCATAGCTTCTGGCAAACTCTTCCAGATCGCGTCGTACAGCCTTGATCAGCTCATCGATTTCGGTTCGCGTTAACTCCCCGGTTTGCGTTACCCGCAGGCGCGCCTGCTCGACCAGCGCATCGATATCGTGGTCGCCATTGCGCAGCCGCTCCGTTAATGTGGCTACCAGCTCCCGGTAAAATTGAGCAACCTTGTTCATCATTTCGTCTCCTGGGTCGTTAACTACCTATAATGATAGACGTTATTTACGCTACGCTCTGTTGAGCGCGCCACAGAGAGTGTAAATTCCTGCAAGCTTTTTGCGTGCCGGGAGTATGCGAAAGGCTGTTTTGGCGCGGGCGTTTGGGCTATGCTATGCGGATCTTAATTACCACATCACACGGCTACCGTTGTAGCTATGAGCAAAACAGGACCACTGGCTGCCATGCAAGAGCAATATCGCCCGGAAGAGATAGAATCCAAAGTACAGCTTCACTGGGAAGAGAAGCGCACATTTGAAGTGACCGAAGACGCAAGTAAAGAGAAGTATTACTGCCTGTCGATGCTTCCCTATCCTTCTGGCCGACTACATATGGGCCATGTGCGCAACTATACCATCGGCGATGTGATCTCCCGTTATCAGCGCATGCTGGGTAAAAACGTGCTTCAGCCGATTGGCTGGGATGCGTTCGGTCTGCCAGCCGAAGGCGCAGCGGTGAAAAACAACACCGCGCCAGCACCGTGGACCTACGAAAATATCGCTTATATGAAAAAGCAGCTCAAAACGCTGGGTTTTGGCTATGACTGGAGCCGCGAGCTGGCGACCTGTACGCCGGAATACTATCGCTGGGAGCAGAAATTCTTCACCGAGCTATTTAAAAAAGGTCTGGTGTATAAGAAAACGTCTGCGGTGAACTGGTGCCCGAACGATCAGACCGTGCTGGCGAACGAGCAGGTCATTGACGGCTGCTGCTGGCGCTGCGACACCAAAGTTGAGCGTAAAGAGATCCCGCAGTGGTTTATTAAAATCACCGCCTACGCTGACGAACTGCTCAACGATCTGGATCATATGGATCAGTGGCCGGACACCGTGAAAACTATGCAGCGCAACTGGATCGGTCGTTCTGAAGGCGTGGAAATCACCTTCGACGTGACCGGTTACGAAAATACGCTGACCGTTTACACCACCCGCCCGGACACCTTTATGGGTGCTACCTATCTGGCCGTGGCCGCGGGTCACCCGCTGGCGCAAAAAGCCGCCGCGACGAATCCTGCCCTGGCTGCCTTTATCGATGAATGCCGCAATACCAAAGTGGCCGAAGCCGATATGGCGACGATGGAGAAAAAAGGCGTCGACACCGGCTTTAAAGCGGTTCACCCATTAACCGGCGAAGAGGTTCCGGTATGGGCGGCGAACTTTGTGCTGATGGAGTACGGCACAGGTGCGGTGATGGCTGTTCCGGGTCACGATCAGCGCGATTATGAATTTGCCACAAAATATGGGTTGACCATCAAGCCGGTGATCCTGGCCGCCGATGGTTCTGCACCGGATCTGTCCGAACAGGCGATGACGGAAAAAGGCGTGCTGTTTAACTCCGGCGAATTTGACGGACTGGCCTTTGAAGAGGCATTCAACGCCATTGCCGACAAGCTGGCGGCCAAAGGCGTAGGCGTGCGCAAAATTAACTACCGTCTGCGCGACTGGGGTGTATCTCGTCAACGTTACTGGGGTGCGCCGATCCCAATGGTCACGCTGGAAGACGGCACCGTACTGCCGACGCCGGAAGATCAACTGCCGGTGATCCTGCCAGAAGATGTGGTAATGGATGGGATCACCAGCCCGATCAAAGCCGATCCTGAGTGGGCAAAAACCACCGTGAACGGCCAGCCTGCGCTGCGTGAAACCGACACCTTCGACACCTTTATGGAATCTTCCTGGTACTACGCGCGTTACACCTGCCCGCAGTACAATGAAGGCATGCTGGACCCGGAAGCAGCGAACTACTGGCTGCCGGTCGATATCTACATTGGCGGTATTGAACATGCCATTATGCACCTGCTCTACTTCCGCTTCTTCCACAAGCTGATGCGCGATGCGGGCATGGTTAACTCTGACGAACCGGCGAAACAACTGCTGTGTCAGGGGATGGTACTGGCTGACGCGTTTTACTACGTAGGTGAAAACGGCGAGCGTAACTGGGTGTCGCCGAAAGACGCCATTACCGAGCGTGATGACAAAGGCCGTATTGTTAACGCGAAAGATGCCGCAGGTCATGAGCTGGTCTATACCGGCATGAGCAAGATGTCCAAGTCGAAAAACAACGGCATCGACCCGCAGGAAATGGTTGAACGCTACGGCGCGGATACCGTGCGTCTGTTTATGATGTTTGCCTCCCCGGCAGATATGACGCTGGAATGGCAGGAGTCTGGCGTAGAAGGCGCAAACCGCTTCCTGAAACGCGTCTGGCGTCTGGTGTACGAACATACCGCTAAAGGTGCGGCTTCCGCGCTGAACGTGGATGCGCTGAGCGAAGATCAGCAGGCGCTGCGCCGTGATGTTCACAAAACCATCGCCAAAGTCACCGACGATATCGGCCGTCGCCAGACCTTTAACACCGCTATTGCGGCGGTTATGGAGCTGATGAACAAGCTGGCGAAAGCACCGCAGGAAGATGAACAGGATCGCGCCCTGATGCAGGAAGCCCTGCTGGCGGTGGTGCGGATGCTCAGCCCGTTCACGCCGCATATGTGCTTCACCCTGTGGCAGGAACTGAAAGGTGAAGGCGACATCGACAATGCGCCGTGGCCGGTGGCTGATGAAAAAGCCATGGTCGAAAACAGCACGCTGGTTGTGGTGCAGGTCAACGGCAAAGTACGTGGTAAAATTACTGTCGCGGTAGATGCTACCGAAGAACAGGTTCGTGAACGTGCGGGTCAGGAACATCTGGTCGCAAAATACCTTGACGGCGTTACCGTGCGTAAAGTGATTTACGTGCCGGGTAAACTGCTCAATCTGGTTGTGGGTTAAACGCGGGAGGAAGCGTGCGACATCTGGTTACTCTGTTGTTATCTTTGGCGGTGCTTGCCACCGCCGGTTGTGGCTGGCATCTGCGTAGTACGACGCAGGTGCCGACAACCATGAAAACGATGATCCTGGACTCAGGCGATCCTAATGGCCCGTTGAGTCGCGCGGTGCGTAATCAACTGCGTCTGAACGGCATTGAGGTTGTAGAGCAAAAAGAGACAACGCGGAAAGATATTCCGTCTCTGCGTTTGGGCGCGGCGTCTGTTTCGCAGGATACGGCGTCGGTATTCCAGAACGGCCAGACGGCAGAGTATCAGATGGTGATGGAGGTCAGCGCATCCATGCTGATCCCGGGCCACGATATCTACCCTATCAACACCCGGGTCTACCGTTCGTTCTTTGACAACCCGCAGCGCGCACTGGCTAAAGATGCCGAGCAAAGCATGATTATCAGTGAAATGTACGATAAAGCCGCTGAACAGCTGATTCGTAAATTGCCGAGCGTGAAGGCTGCCGATGAAGAAGAAAACGCCACGACGTCTGATTCGGTTGCCCCAACGTCAGGCCGCGTAACAACGACGCTGAGCAACTGATGATTCGGTTGTACCCGGAACAACTCCGCGCGCAGCTCTCTGAAGGGCTGCGCGCGGCGTATCTGCTTCTCGGAAACGATCCCCTGCTGGTACAGGAAAGCCAGGATGCGGTGCGTCAGGCTGCCGTTGCGCAAGGGTTTGAGGAACATCATACCTTTACGCTGGAGGCCAGCACCGACTGGAACGCCCTCTATTCACTCTGTCAGGCAATGAGTCTTTTTGCCAGTCGCCAGACGCTGACATTGCTGCTGCCGGAAAACGGGCCTGGCGCGCCGTTTAATGAACCGCTCTCTACGCTGGTGAGTCTGCTGCACGACGACTTGCTGCTGATCGTGCGCGGTAACAAGCTGACCAAAGCGCAGGAAAATGCGCCGTGGATCGCCGCCCTCGCCAACCGCTCGGTGCTGGTGACCTGCCAGACCCCGGAGCAGGCGCAGCTACCGCGCTGGCTCGCCGCACGCGCTAAGCAGAACAACTTGCAGATAGACGACGCGGCCAGCCAGTTGCTGTGCTACTGCTACGAAGGCAATTTACTGGCGCTGGCACAGGCGCTGGAGCGGCTTGCGCTACTGTGGCCGGACGGGAAACTGACCCTGCCACGCGTCGAGCAGGCGGTCAACGATGCCGCGCACTTTACCCCGTTCCACTGGGTCGATGCGCTGCTGGCTGGCAAAAGCAAACGCGCGCTGCATATCCTGCATCAACTTCAGCTGGAAGCTAGCGAACCGGCGATCCTGCTGCGCACCCTGCAACGTGAACTGCTGATGCTGGTAAACCTTAAACGGCAGATGGCCCATACGCCGTTACGTTCTCTGTTCGATAAGTATCGCGTCTGGCAAAACCGCCGCGCGATGGTCGGTGAGGCGCTTAATCGTCTGAGTGAAAACCAGCTGCGTCAGGCGGTGACGCTGTTAAGCCGCGCCGAACTGACGCTCAAGCAGGATTACAGTCAGTCCGTGTGGACCAGTCTGGAAAGCCTTTCTCTGCTACTCTGTCATAAAGCGCTGGCAGAGATTTTCATTGACGGGTGATATGAGCAGATTACAGGCCTTGTTTGGCGGCACGTTCGATCCTGTCCATTACGGGCATCTTAAACCAGTCGAAACGCTGGCAAACCTGGTGGGTCTGGATCGCACGATCTTAATGCCCAATAACGTCCCGCCGCATCGCCCGCAGCCGGTGGCGAGCAGCGAGCAGCGTAAAACCATGCTGGAACTGGCGATTGCCGATAAGCCCCTGTTTACCCTTGATGAGCGGGAGCTGCGTCGCGATACGCCTTCGTGGACCTCGCAGACATTACAGGAGTGGCGCGAAGAGCAAGGCGCGGATAAACCGCTGGCATTTATTATCGGCCAGGACTCCCTCCTGACTTTTCACACCTGGTATCGCTACGAAACCATTCTCGACTATGCCCATTTGCTCGTTTGCCGTCGTCCGGGCTATCCGTCCACCCTGCCCGGCCCCGACCGCCAGATGTGGCTTGAACGCCATCTGATCCACGATCCAGAAGCACTGCACGTTTTGCCCGCCGGGAAAATCTATCTGGCGGAAACGCCGTGGTATAACATTTCCTCCACGCAGATCCGCGAGCGGCTGGCGCGTCAGGAATCATGTCAGGATCTGCTGCCGTCCTCCGTGGAAGAGTATATTCATCAGCAGGGCCTTTACCGGTAATTTTCTGCCCTCTCAGCGTCATCCCCATTGACACCCTACGGCAGACTGCTATTCTCCGCGCCAGACTTTTCCTGCCCTTACGCCCGTTTGAAAATTGTTTTACAAAAATGGCGATGCATTCCTGTGCAAGGGGTGGGATGATGGCCCACTTTTAAACGTCTGCCCGGCGACATTTGTCCCGATAATGTCTGCGTTTCAGGTATACTGGCAGGCTGTTTATTATTGTTAACTATCTCATCCCCAGGGGGAACTCTTGCAGGGTAAAGCACTTCAGGATTTTGTAATCGACAAAATTGATGACCTTAAAGGTCAGGACATTCTGGCTCTGGATGTTCAGGGTAAATCCAGTATTACGGATTGCATGATTATTTGTACCGGCACCTCCAGCCGCCACGTGATGTCGATTGCCGACCACGTCGTGCAGGAGTCGCGCGCGGCGGGCATGCTGCCGCTCGGCGTGGAAGGTGAAAACTCCGCCGACTGGATCGTCGTTGATTTAGGCGATGTGATTGTCCATGTGATGCAGGAAGATAGCCGTCGCCTGTATGAACTGGAAAAACTCTGGGGTTAATGCGTGAAGCTGCAACTGGTAGCCGTCGGCACCAAAATGCCGGACTGGGTGCAAGCCGGATTTACAGAGTATCTACGTCGCTTTCCCAAGGATATGCCGTTTGAGTTGGTGGAAATTCCCGCCGGTAAACGCGGCAAAAATGCGGATATCAAGCGTATTCTCGATAAAGAGGGTGAGCTGATGCTGGCTGCGGCTGGCAAAAATCGCATCGTGACCCTTGATATTCCCGGTAAACCCTGGGATACGCCGCAGCTTGCCGTTGAGCTGGAGCGCTGGAAACAGGATGGCCGCGATGTCAGCCTGTTGATCGGCGGGCCGGAAGGGCTGTCTCCTGCCTGCAAAGCAGCGGCAGAACAAAGCTGGTCTCTCTCTACGCTGACCCTGCCCCATCCCCTCGTTCGGGTACTGGTCGCTGAGAGCCTTTATCGGGCGTGGAGTATCACCACTAACCACCCCTACCACCGCGAGTAATGATGATCAGGGTAGACTAAGCAGCGGATGAAATTACAGAATTCTTTTCGCGACTATTCGGCTGAGTCCGCGCTGTTTGTGCGCCGGGCGCTGGTCGCCTTTACCGGGATTTTGCTGCTTTCCGGCGTGCTGGTTGCCAATCTCTATAATCTGCAAATTAATCGATTTACCGATTACCAGACCCGTTCGAATGAAAACCGCATCAAGCTGGTACCAATCGCCCCAAGCCGCGGCATTATCTACGATCGTAACGGCACGCCGCTGGCGCTGAACCGGACTATCTATCAGATTGAGATGATGCCGGAGAAGGTCGACAACGTGCAGCAGACCCTCGACGCCCTGCGTGAGGTGGTCGATCTTAACGATGAAGACATTGCTAACTTTAAAAAAGAGCGTAGCCGCTCACATCGCTTTACCTCTATTCCGGTGAAAACCAACCTGACGGAAGTCCAGGTCGCACGTTTTGCGGTCAATCAGTATCGCTTTCCGGGCGTTGAGGTGAAGGGCTATAAACGTCGCTACTATCCGTATGGCTCGGCCCTGACCCACGTTATTGGCTACGTCTCAAAAATTAACGATAAAGACGTTGAGCGGCTGGATAAAGAAAACAAACTGGCAAACTATGCGGCAACGCACGATATCGGTAAGCTCGGTATTGAGCGCTATTATGAAGATGTCCTGCACGGTCAGACCGGCTATGAAGAGGTTGAAGTCAACAACCGTGGCCGCGTTATTCGTCAGCTAAAAGAGGTGCCGCCGCAGGCCGGGCACGATATCTATCTGACGATTGACCTTAAGCTTCAGACCTATATTGAAACCCTGCTGGCTGGCAGTCGCGCTGCGGTAGTGGTCACCGATCCGCGTAGCGGCGGGATTCTGGCGCTGGTGTCTACGCCAAGCTATAACCCGAACCTGTTCGTTGACGGCATCTCCAGCAAGGATTACGCCGCACTGCTGAACGATCCCGATACGCCGCTGATTAACCGTGCCACGCAGGGGGTTTATCCTCCGGCCTCGACGGTGAAGCCTTACGTTGCGGTTTCCGCCCTGAGCGCGGGAGTCATTACGCGCAATACCAGCCTGTTCGATCCCGGCTGGTGGCAGCTGCCCGGCTCGGAAAAACGCTATCGCGACTGGAAAAAATGGGGACACGGTCATCTTAACGTGACCAAGTCGCTGGAAGAGTCCGCCGATACCTTCTTCTACCAGGTGGCCTATGACATGGGCATCGACCGCCTTTCCGAGTGGATGGGTAAATTTGGCTATGGCCATTATACCGGTATCGATCTCTCCGAAGAGCGCTCGGGTAATATGCCGACCCGTGAATGGAAACAGAAACGCTTTAAAAAACCCTGGTATCAGGGTGACACTATTCCGGTAGGTATCGGCCAGGGCTACTGGACCGCCACGCCAATCCAGATGAACAAAGCGATGATGATCCTGATTAACGACGGCGTGGTCAAAGTGCCCCATTTCCTGATGAGCACCATGGAAGACGGTAAACAGGTTCCGTGGGTACAGCCACAGCAGCCGCCGGTGGGTGATATCCATTCCGGCTACTGGGAAATTGCCAAAGACGGCATGTACGGCGTGGCCAACCGCCCTAACGGCACCGGGCATAAATATTTTATGAATGCGCCGTATAAAGTAGCGGCAAAATCCGGTACGGCTCAGGTTTTTGGCCTGAAGGCGAACGAAACGTATAACGCGCATAAAATTGCCGAACGTCTGCGCGACCATAAGTTAATGACGGCGTTTGCGCCTTACGATAACCCGCGCGTTGCGGTTGCCATGATCCTGGAAAACGGCGGTGCAGGTCCGGCCGTCGGGACGATTATGCGCCAGATCCTTGACCATATTATGCTCGGTGATAACAACACCGATCTGCCAGCAGAAAACCCGGCGACAGCGGCGGCGGAGGACCAATAATCATGACCGATAATCCAAATAAAAAGTCGTTCTGGGATAAAATCCATATCGATCCGACGATGATGCTGATCATCCTCGCGCTGCTGGTGTACAGTTCCCTGGTGATCTGGAGCGCCAGCGGCCAGGATATTGGCATGATGGAACGCAAAATTGGCCAGATCGCGATGGGGCTGGTGATGATGGTCGTCATGGCGCAGATCCCGCCCCGCGTGTACGAAGGCTGGGCACCCTATCTCTACATTTTCTGCGTCATCTTACTGATAGCGGTCGATGCCTTTGGGGCGATTTCTAAAGGCGCGCAGCGCTGGCTGGATTTAGGCGTGGTGCGCTTCCAGCCGTCGGAAATTGCCAAAATCGCCGTGCCGCTGATGGTCGCCCGCTTTATTAACCGCGACGTCTGTCCGCCCTCGTTAAAGAACACGGCCATCGCGCTGGTGCTTATTTTTATGCCTACGTTGCTGGTAGCGGCGCAGCCCGATCTCGGGACCTCCATTCTTATCGCCCTTTCCGGACTGTTTGTACTGTTCCTGTCCGGGTTAAGCTGGAAGCTGATTGGCATCGCCGTGCTGCTGGTCGCCGCGTTTATTCCGATCCTCTGGTTCTTTCTGATGCATGATTATCAACGCCAGCGCGTAATGATGCTGCTCGATCCGGAAACCGATCCGCTGGGCGCGGGCTATCATATTATACAGTCGAAAATTGCCATCGGGTCCGGCGGGCTGCGTGGCAAAGGATGGCTGCACGGCACCCAGTCCCAGCTTGAGTTTCTACCCGAGCGCCATACCGACTTTATCTTTGCGGTGCTGGCAGAAGAACTGGGGCTGGTGGGCTTCCTTGTGCTGCTGGCGCTGTATGTATTACTTATCATGCGCGGATTGTGGATCGCCGCACGGGCGCAAACCACCTTTGGCCGGGTCATGGCCGGTGGCCTGATGCTGATTTTATTCGTATATGTGTTTGTAAATATTGGTATGGTGAGTGGTATCTTACCGGTAGTGGGCGTTCCATTGCCGCTGGTGAGCTACGGGGGGTCTGCCCTGATTGTACTCATGGCCGGGTTTGGTATCGTTATGTCGATCCATACTCACAGAAAAATGTTGTCAAAGAGCGTTTAAGGGGTGCGCAATGCGTAAGCAATGGCTTGGTATCTGCATAGCAGCAGGACTACTGGCAGCCTGTACGGACACGTCGAATCAGCAGCAGCAAAATGTTGCCGCGCCGCAGCCAGCGGTCTGTAACGGTCCGACAACGGAAATTAGCGGGGCCGATCCACGCTATGAGCCTCTGAACGCGACGGTCAATCAGGATTATGAACGCGACGGCAAAAGCTACAAAATCGTGCAGGACCCTTCACGTTTTAGCCAGGCGGGACTGGCTGCAATTTATGACGCCGAGCCGGGCAGCAACCTGACTGCCTCGGGAGAGGCATTTGATCCGATGCAGCTCACTGCGGCGCACCCAACGCTGCCGATCCCAAGCTATGCGCGGATAACCAATACCGCGAATGGCCGGATGATTGTGGTGCGCATTAACGACCGTGGCCCCTATGGCAACGATCGCGTTATTTCGCTTTCACGGGCGGCGGCCGATCGGCTGAATACGTCTAATAATACCAAAGTGCGCATCGACCCGATTATCGTCGCGCAGGATGGCACGCTTTCCGGACCGGGCATGGTCTGTACCACCGTGGCGAAGCAGACCTATGCTCTCCCGGATCGCCCCGATCTCAGCGGCGGCATGGGTAGCGCCTCTTCTGCACCGCAAGCCGTACAGCCGTCTGATGGCAATGTTCGGGCAATCAGTAATGATACCTTACAGCCTGAAGATGGCGGAGCCGGTGCTCCGGTGAAAAGCAGCGGTTTCCTCGGTGCGCCAACGACGCTAAGCTCTGGCGTCCTGGAGAGCAGTGAACCTGCTGCCGTTCAGCCTGCCAGCGCGCCTGCTGTCCAGAATGCGCCAGTGAGCGCGCCGGGCAATCTCGCCGCGCCTGCCGCCAGCGCGGCACCAGCCGCCGCCAACGGGAACTATATGGTCCAGGTGGGCGCGGTCAGCGATCAGGCTCGTGCGCAACAGTATCAGCAGCGTCTCGGCCAGCAATTTTCCGTGTCGGGTCGGGTGATGCAAAACGGCGCGGTATGGCGTATTCAGCTGGGTCCGTTCAGTTCCAAAGCTGATGCCAGTGCCTTACAGCAACGTTTGCAAAACGAAGCGCAGCTCCAGTCATTCATCACTGGTGCAAATTAACGTTAGGGGCATCTGACTTTGTCAGTTTATGTAAATGACATTAACAAAGTCATGCGCAATGTCAGATGCCGGTCCGTATAGCTTTTGCTATAGTAGGGCACTTTTTTTAACTCCATCACGGATGTCGTTTTTCTGACCATGAAGACCACTTTCTCCGTTCGTTCCGTGCAGCGCCTTGCGCTCACCTCAGTCCTCTCCATTGCCACGCTTGCTACTGCCGCGCATGCTGACGATCTGAACATTAAAACCATGATCCCGGGCGTTCCGCAGATCGACGCTGAATCCTACATCCTGATTGATTACAACTCAGGTAAGGTCCTGGCAGAACAAAACGCTGACGCGCGACGCGATCCGGCGAGCCTGACCAAAATGATGACCAGCTACGTTATTGGACAGGCGATGAAAGCCGGTAAGTTCAAAGAAAGCGATCTGGTCACCATCAATAACGACGCGTGGGCCACCGGCAACCCGGTGTTTAAAGGCTCCTCCCTGATGTTCCTGAAGCCAGGGATGCAGGTACCGGTCTCGCAGCTTATCCGTGGTATTAACCTGCAGTCAGGTAACGACGCCTGTGTGGCTATGGCCGATTTCGCAGCGGGTAGCCAGGATGCGTTTGTTGGTCTGATGAACAGCTATGTCGGGGCGCTGGGCCTGAAAAACACCCACTTCCAGACCGTTCACGGTCTGGACGCCGAGGGGCAATATAGCTCCGCACGTGATATGGCGCTGATTGGTCAGGCGCTGATCCGCGACGTGCCGAACGAATACTCTATCTATAAAGAAAAAGAGTTTACGTTCAACGGCATTCGTCAAACCAACCGCAACGGCCTGCTGTGGGATAACAGCCTGAACGTTGACGGCATCAAAACCGGGCATACAGAAAAAGCGGGTTATAACCTCGTCGCTTCTGCAACCGAAGGCCAGATGCGCCTGATTTCCGCCGTCATGGGGGGGCGCACCTTTAAAGGTCGCGAGACGGAAAGCAAAAAACTGCTGACCTGGGGCTTCCGCTTCTTTGAAACCGTTAACCCGCTGAAGGCAGGTAAAGAGTTCGCTTCTGAACCCGCCTGGTTCGGCGACAGCGATCGCGCCTCTCTTGGCGTTGATAAAGACGTCTACCTGACTATTCCACGCGGTCGAATGAAAGATCTGAAAGCCAGCTATGTGCTGACCAATCCGGAACTGCACGCGCCGCTGCAGAAGAACCAGGTGGTTGGTACTATTAACTTCCAGCTGGATGGCAAAGTTATTGAACAGCGTCCGCTGGTGGTGCTTCAGGAAATCCCGGAAGGCAACTTCTTCGGTAAAATCATTGATTATATCAAGCTAATGTTCCACCACTGGTTTGGTTAATATCTAGCCTATTGAAAAGCGGGTTTCCGCCCCCATATACTACTCATCCTGATAACTCCCCTTTCCTGGGGAGTTATTCTTTTTTGTAACGCCGGAGCTGACATGAAAACCAAACTGAACGAACTGCTGGAATTCCCTACACCGTTTACCTACAAGGTGATGGGTCTGGCGAAACCTGAGCTGGTTGATCAGGTGGTCGAAGTGGTACAGCGCCATGCGCCTGGTGACTACTCTCCGCAGATAAAACCGAGCAGCAAAGGCAACTACCACTCGGTCTCCATCACCATTAACGCGACCCATATTGAGCAGGTTGAAACGCTCTATGAAGAGCTGGGCAACATCGACATTGTTCGGATGGTGCTTTAAGTCATTCAGTTACCCGGTCCCTGCCGGGTAACTCATTCCCCACTATGATATAATCCCCGGCATCCCGATACTGCTTTTCCCCCGGAGATACCGTTTTGCTTCAGGATACCATCCTTATTCGCCGCCTCGGCCTTCAGCCTTATGAAGCCGTCTCGCAGGCGATGCACGATTTTACCGATACCCGCGATGACAATACCCCGGACGAGATCTGGCTGGTGGAACATTTGCCGGTTTTCACTCAGGGCCAGGCCGGTAAAGCCGAACACGTGCTGGTTCCCGGTGACATTCCTGTTATTCAGAGCGACCGGGGCGGGCAGGTGACTTATCACGGGCCGGGCCAGCAGGTGATGTATGTCCTGCTTAATCTGAAGCGCCGCAAGCTGGGTGTCCGTGAACTGGTCACGTTGCTTGAACAAACCGTGGTGAATACGCTGGCGCACTTTGCTATTGAAGCCCACCCGCGAGCCGATGCGCCTGGCGTTTACGTCGGTGAAAAGAAAATTTGCTCACTGGGGCTGCGCATTCGCAAAGGATGCTCATTTCACGGTCTGGCACTGAATATTGCAATGGATCTCTCTCCTTTTCTGCGCATCAATCCTTGTGGTTATGCGGGAATGGAAATGGCGCAGGTAAGTGAATGGGTCAACGATGCCAGCCCCGATTCTATTTCCCCTGTATTAGTAGAGCATTTTTTAGCACTGCTAAACAATCCAGGTCATGAATATATTCCTACTTAACTGATTAAGCGTGGCGGGACGTTAATTTGGCGTCCGCCCCCGCTTTATCCCCTTTTTTCTTTACAACCTCCTGAACTTTCTATATTTTCATTTCGCTTGATTTGCTTTAATTATGAATGAGTTGGAAAGGAGCAGAGCGCGGTGGTTTTTTTGACGCGAGGGGGATCTACCGCTTTGATACGCAGGTAACTTTTTAATATTTAAGATAAAGATCATTCACCCTTGCGATAATTGAGACGATAATAACAACAAGATTTGCATCAACTATCATTCATACTGTGGATGAAAATGGAGCCTAAGCGTGGATTACAACGATCTGCCAGAAAAACGAATAAAACCATTGCGTGAGGATGATAACCCGCAAATATTCCGCACGCTCCGAAATATTGACCTCAATCTGTTGACTATTTTTGAGGCAGTTTATGTGCATAAAGGGATTGTTAACGCAGCCAAAATTTTGAACCTGACGCCGTCGGCTATTAGCCAGTCGATTCAGAAACTGCGAGCTATATTTCCCGATCCACTTTTTATTCGTAAAGGCCAGGGCGTCACTCCCACCGCCTACGCCAGCCATCTCCATGAATATATTAGTCAGGGCATGGAGTCGATCCTCGGTGCGCTGGATTTAACCGGCAGTTATGACAAGCAACGGACCATCACGATTGCCACCTCTTCTTCCGTCGGCGCGCTGGTGATGCCGACCATCTATAAAGCGGTGAGAAGAGAATTTCCACAACTGCTGCTGCGCAATATTCCGGTGACAGACGCTATCAATAAATTGAGCCAGTTTCAGGCCGATTTAGTCATCGACAGTTACGTCATCACCGCCCGTGCGCTGGCTCATCACGTTCTTTATACTGACCAACTGGTCCTGGTCTGTCGTGAGGGGCATCCGGCACTGGAGCTGCCGATGAATATTGATACGCTCCGTCAGTATGAGCACACGCTATTAATGGTGGACGGGCAAAACCACAGCGACCTGCGTAAACGTATTTATGAACTCTTCCCGGACCGGCAGGTCAGTTTTAGCAGCTATAACTTGTTTACCATTGCGGCGCTGATTGCGGATAGCGACCTTATCGGCCTCATGCCTGCCCGCATCCACGATCTTTTTGCCTCCTGCTGGCCGCTGCGTAAGATTGACTATTCGCAGTTAAACGAGGAGAAATTAGAATTTTCTTTGCATTACAACAAGCTCAGTCTGCGCGATCCGATTTTACAAAACGTGATAAACGCGATTCGTCAGGCGTTCTGATCGTTCCTGGTTAAAAATCATCCCCACTCCCGCCAGGGCATGTGAACAAAAACAACAATTATTTTACAAATAGCTGTCCTGGCAGGCTGCTTTCCCCTCGCTATCAATGGTATACTGCGTGGAGTTTATTCAAAAATAGTTGATAAATACGACATTTCATTGAATAGAAACGTTTTCCCCCGTTATCCGCAACTGGAACACGCATGCTATGAGTAAACCCATTGTGATGGAACGCGGCGTTAAGTACCGCGACGCCGATAAAATGGCCCTTATCCCGGTTAAAAACGTCGCTACCGAGCGTACCGAGATGTTAAGAAAACCGGAATGGATGAAAATTAAGCTTCCGGCTGACTCCTCTCGTATCCAGGGTATCAAAGCGGCAATGCGCAAAAACGGCTTGCACTCCGTCTGTGAAGAAGCCTCCTGCCCTAACCTGGCAGAATGTTTTAACCACGGCACCGCAACCTTTATGATCCTCGGAGCCATTTGTACCCGTCGCTGCCCGTTCTGCGACGTGGCGCATGGCCGTCCGGTCACCCCTGACGCGGGCGAACCACAAAAGCTGGCGCAGACGATTGCCGATATGGCGCTGCGCTATGTGGTTATTACCTCCGTGGACCGCGACGATCTACGCGACGGCGGCGCTCAGCACTTTGCCGATTGCATTACGGCGATCCGCGAGAAAAGTCCCTCTATTCGTATCGAAACGCTGGTTCCGGATTTCCGTGGTCGTATGGATCGGGCGCTGGAAATCCTCAATGCCACGCCGCCGGATGTGTTCAACCACAACCTCGAAAACGTGCCGCGGGTTTATCGTCAGGTTCGTCCCGGCGCGGATTACAACTGGTCGCTGAAACTGCTCGAGCGTTTTAAAGAAGCGCACCCGGAAATCCCGACCAAATCAGGCCTGATGGTCGGGCTTGGCGAAACCAATGCCGAAATCATTGAGGTGATGCGCGACCTGCGTCGTCATGGCGTAACGATGCTGACCCTTGGTCAGTACCTGCAACCGAGCCGTCATCACCTGGCGGTGCAACGCTACGTTAGCCCGGATGAGTTTGATGAAATGAAAGCCGAAGCGCTGGCGATGGGCTTTACCCATGCCGCCTGTGGTCCATTTGTCCGCTCGTCATACCACGCCGATTTGCAGGCAAAAGGTATTGAGGTCAAATAAACGAGATACAGCCGCTTACATTTGCCATAAAAAAACCGGCCTCAGATAGTGCCGGTTTTTTTCGCAAGCCTTCGCGTTGCTGTTACTCTTTATGCGTGATCCGTTCTGCCGGAATATCCTCTGCTGCGCTTTTCTTCGCAGTAGCGTCGTCATCGTTCATGGCTTTCTTGAAGCCCTTGATTGCCGTGCCCAGGTCTCCGCCCAGCGTACGTAGTTTCTTCGTACCAAACACCAGAACAATCAGTGCTGCAACCACCAGCAGTTTGGTAATGCTTATCTCACCCATAGATACCTTCTTCAAAAAAACAGGCTGCGTAATACGCCACAAAGACCAGTGTCTATTAACGGACATTTGCGGCGCAGACACAATAGCAATCTGTAACAAGGTGAATCAAGCATTGTTTAAAAAAACATCACAATAGTTGCGGAGGCGCAAACTTTCGGTTAACTAATACCGGTAATTTTGCGCGAAACTGCTGAAGCACCTCTCCGTTTGCGTCTGCCACGATCAGTTGCGGGGCGTTATCGGCTCCCGCCAACGTCACCCCTGAGGGGCTGATAATCCGGCTTTGACCAATGTTTTTAGTACCACACTCACCGGCTGCCACGATATAACAGGTGGTATCCAGCGCTCTGGCGGCCAGTAACGTCGCCCAGTGATGCTCTTTCAGCGGTCCGCGTACCCATGCTGCCGGCAGAACCAGAATTTCCGCTCCCTGTAAGGCGTGAGCGATAGCCAGTTCAGGAAAGCGCAGATCGTAACAGGTCATCAGCCCTACCCGCATCCCGGCGACCTCAATCAATGGCGGGACAACGTTGCCCGCGTCAACACGCCGCGACTCCTGAATGCTAAAGGCGTCGTACAGATGCAGTTTAGCGTAGCGGGCAATGATTTCTCCGCCCCGTAGCGCCACCAGCGTATTGACCGCTCTTCCCGGCGCTGAGGGCACGTGCAGCGTCAGAATGGTGGTCATGTTATTCTTGCGGCTTTCTTCCCGCAGCAGGGTTAAAAACGCGCCGTCCAGCGGCTGAGCGGATTTTACCGACAAATCAGGATCGTCGTCCTGGCGCGCCAGTAGCGCCTCAGGCAGGACCAGTAGTGCAGCTCCTTTCTCTGCGGCCTGAGCCATCAAACTGACACAGCGCAAGGCATTGGTTTCACAGTGGGGCGTGACGGCAAATTGTCCAGCGGCAATAATCATATACACTCCGGGTGTTCCAGCAACGCAACGCTGACGTTACACTATCGTCTTTATTATGAAATAGCAGGTAATAGCCGTGTTACAAGTCATGGTAGCGGTATTTATTGGCGGGGGCACCGGTAGCGTGTTGCGCTGGTGGCTGGGGATGAAATTTAACCCGCTGCATCATGCTATTCCGCTGGGAACCTTAACCGCAAACCTGTTAGGCGCATTTATCATTGGCGCAGGTCTGGCGTGGTTCAATCGTTTGACGGATGTTGATCCCGTCTGGAAACTGCTTATTACTACCGGTTTTTGCGGCGGGCTGACCACCTTTTCCACTTTCTCTGCCGAGGTGGTTTTTCTGTTACAGGACGGGCGGTTTGGCTGGGCGCTGTTAAACGTTGCCGTCAACCTGCTTGGCTCCTTCGCCATGACGGCGATGGCCTTCTGGTTATTCTCCGCGGCGGGCGCACGCTAAGCGTTTTATGGGCGAAAAAAAACCCGCCTGTGAGCGGGTTTTGAATTCATGCTGTCGTTGAACTTACAGAGCAGTTACGTTTGCAGCAGAAGGGCCTTTGGCACCGTTAGTGATTTCGAACTCTACACGCTGACCTTCAGCCAGAGTTTTGAAACCATTAGTCTGGATAGCGGAGAAGTGTACGAACACATCTTTGCTGCCATCTTCAGGAGTAATGAAACCGAATCCTTTGGACTCATTAAACCACTTAACGTTACCTTTAATCTTAGACATCAAAATTACCTTTACATGAAAAAAGGACACAAATGCTGTGTCGGGTATCAGTACAACAATTGTGGTGCGATTTGTCCAGTCCAACCGTGCGAAAAAGTGATAAAAAGCGCTAACTTTTTTAAGTGCATCACATTATTCGCCCTTTTGCCTCAGCCGTCATGATGACACGCGTGGCAGCGTGCTTTTGCCGAACTTAAAACTGAAAACGCAGCCAGGCGAAGTAAACGTTGCCGTTATTATAGGTTCCAGGAATATAGGTCATCTGGAAGGTCGCCGGTCCATAGCCCACCGACGCCAGCGGCAGCAGAACTGGTACAGGAATGTAGTACCAGTTATCTCGCGCCGTTGCCCCCACGGTATACCCTAAGCCCAGGCGAAAATTATCGTCCGCCAGCGGCCGCCAGGTTTTCTCCCAGCCGTAGCCGCCAATCGGTTCGATCTTGTTATTGGAATCTTTGAACGCCATAAAATAGAGGCCGTGCCAGTTCCCCTTCTCGTCCCAGCGTGACTGACCAAACCCCGCGCCCCACGGTCGCTCGTTATAGCGATCGGTTTTCTCTTTATCATAGGCAAAGCGCGCATGCCAGGTGATCGCCGGAATATACAGATCGTAATGCTGCGGCTCCTGCCAGGTTTCGGCAACGTTATCGCTGAGCGTCGTGGCTCCATCATGTATCATCGCACCGATGGTTGAGGCAAACGCCGGAGGCATAATAAAAAACATAATAAGAAGAAAGCGTTTGAATTTTTTCACATCTATAACCACTCTGTTAATTCGGGCGTTAGGATAGTATAAAGTATCTAAACGAGAAATTAACAAGTGTGTATAAGGTTAGTCTGGTTTATTTGCCAGCTTTGTAGTTCGCCAGGGCTTTCGATCACCAGTCCATTTAAATGCTCGTAAAAGGTTTTCGCTCAATATATCCAACGCCCTGCTTTAGCACAGGTCACAAGCATTTCAATCGTCAGCGGCTCAGGAGCATTTTTATCAGTTTTTAAATAGCGAGGAAGGATGCAGTTGGGAAGAAACCAAATTCCGGCATTAGGATAATATCGTCTAAAATCAAAGGAAGAATCATCAACATTAAACACCGTAAAATATTCACTCAACAGTTCTTCAGCATCTTCTGGCAAAAGTTGATTATCGCCACTACTCAACGAAGAATCATCTGCCATTTCCCAGGCATGTTTTATTACGAGTTGTTTAACTCTCTCTTCAATACTCATTAAAATGCTGCCCATTGAATACGATGTTCAGGTCTGGCGATAAGATTATAGTGCCGTCTGGTTTCATAGGCAATACGCCATGCGGTAGCAGCAGCGCCAGCCCAGCCTATATACGGTATGTATCGACCAATCACTGTACCTAACTTATTCGTTTTAGCAAAATGAATTTTGCTGGGATTCACACCTATTGGCGTATATACCTGAACACCTTCAGGAAAATGTATTTTATTAAGTGCTGAACGAGAAATTATTGAAGCTAAACTGGTTCCCCATACAGCACCACCAGGTTTGGTCCTGGTAGGGATTAAAGGCATCCCGGACAATATAAGCGACGCTGCTGACAATTCTATTTCTGTATATCTTGCAAATTTCTCCAATAAGATAGCCTTGAATAGCTCCGCAGGTGTCAGATTTACAAAGCCGCCATAAAAGTACGTTCCATTAAGTTCTTCAATCGTATCCATTTTTACCTCCTTATTAAAAATATTAATCTAACGTCAGGTACCTGTGATGTAAATTATTTTTTATGGAAATGGATTGACGATAATAATATGCATAGCAAATATTATTATCAGAATGCGCCCTCGCGGGCGCACTCTGTTTATTTCACCCGATGCAGCAACTTATACACCGCGGGAATAACCAACATAGAAAGTAATGGCGCGGTGATCATGCCGCCAATCATTGGCGCGGCGATGCGGCTCATGACCTCCGAGCCTGTACCACTGCCCCACATTACCGGCAATAATCCGGTCATAATCGTCGCCACGGTCATTACTTTAGGACGCACGCGCAGGACGGCCCCCTCATGAATTGCCCGTAACAGTGTGGCATTACCGCCTTCCGGCTCCAGGCGGCGATATTTCTCTATAGCGTGATTAAGATACAGCACCATAATGACGCCAAATTCCGCTGCCACGCCTGCCAGGGCTATAAATCCGACCGCGCCAGCAACCGACAAATTATATCCCAGCAGCCACAGTAGCCAGACGCCGCCAATAAGCGAAAACGGCAGGGTACCCATAATCAGTAGCACATCGGAAATACGCCGAAAGGTCAGCCACAGCAGCACAAAAATAATCATCAACGTTACCGGCAACACTATTTTCAGCTTCGCCGTTGCGCGTTCGAGATATTCAAACTGCCCTGACCAGGAGAGCGTCACCCCCTGTGGCAGTTTGACCTGCTGCGCCACCCGCTGCTGCATCTCATCGACGGCAGATTTTAGATCGCGCCCACGCAAGTCCACATAGATCCAGTTAGACAAGCGGGCATTTTCGCTTTTCAGCATCGGCGGCCCTTCGCTGATCGTAATGTCCGCCAGTTCGCCCAGCGCAATCTGTCCACCGCTGGCGGTCACGACCGGCAGGTTGCGGAGTTTATCGACGTTATCGCGCAGTTCGCGTGGGTAACGCACATTGATGGGATAACGTTCACGTCCTTCGATGGTCTGGCCGATGTTATCGCCGCCTACCAGTGTCGCCACCAGCGATTGTAGCTCCTGTACCGAAACGCCATAACGCGCCGCCTGTAAGCGGTTGATAGAAATATCGACGTAGCGCCCGCCGGAAAGCCGTTCTGCCAGCGCCGAGGTTACGCCGGGGACGTCCTTCACCACGCCTTCAATTTGCCGGGCGACGCGCTCAATATCGGCAATATTATTGCCGTTCACTTTAATCCCCACCGGACTTTTGATCCCCGTCGCCAGCATATCGAGGCGATTACGGATGGGTGGCACCCACACGTTAGCAATACCGGGAATCGTTACCGTGCGATCGAGTTCGGCCACCAGTTTGTCAGGCGTCATGCCGCTGCGCCACTGGTCGCGGGGCTTAAAGCGAATGGTGGTTTCCAGCATGGTGAGCGGTGCAGGATCGGTGGCCGATTCCGCGCGCCCGGCCTTACCGAACACGCTTTCCACCTCCGGTACGCTTTTAATTAACCTGTCGGTCTGCTGCAACAGCCGTGTCGCCTCACGAACAGAAATCCCCGGCAGCGTTGACGGCATATAAAGCAAATCCCCTTCGTCCAGCGGCGGCATAAATTCGCTGCCGAGCCGACTAAGCGGCCAGAGGGTGACGATCAACAGAACCAACGCCAGCCCCAGCGTAACTTTTGGCCACTGGAGAACTCGATCCAGCAACGGTTCATAGACACGGATCAGCCAGCGATTAAGCGGGTTAGCTTTTTCATCAGGAATTTTGCCGCGAATAAAATAGCCCATCAGCACCGGCACCAGCGTGATGCCAAGCCCGGCGGCGACCGCCATCGACCAGGTTTTAGTGAAGGCGAGCGGCGAAAACATCTTCCCTTCCTGCGCCTCCAGTGAGAAAACCGGAATGAAAGAGAGGGTGATAATCAGCAAACTACAAAATAGCGCGGGTCCCACCTCTATCGCCGCCTGTTCGGAGATGCGCCAGTAGTCGGCGTTTTCCGGCTGGCGACCGGGATTGTCGTGCCGCCACTGTTCCAGCGTTTTGTGCATGTTTTCGATCATTACGATGGCCGCATCCACCATCGCCCCGATGGCAATGGCAATGCCGCCGAGCGACATAATATTGGCGTTCACCCCCTGATAATGCATAACCACAAATGCGCCAAGAATACCCAAGGGCAGTGAGACAATCGCCACCAGCGCCGAGCGAAAATGAAACAGGAACAACGTGCAGACCGCGGCGACCACAATAAACTCTTCGAGCAGTTTATGGCTGAGGGTCTCAACGGCGTGTTCTATTAACGTTGAGCGATCGTAAACCGGCACGATCTCCACCCCGGACGGCAGAGTTTGTTGCAGCGCCTGAAGTCTGCTTTTCACCGCCCGGATGGTCTCCAGTGCGTTCTGCCCGTAGCGCATGACGATAATGCCGCCCGCCACCTCTCCCTCGCCGTTTAACTCCGCCACGCCACGGCGAATTTCCGGGCCGATACGCACACCTGCCACATCTGACAGCATGACCGGCACGCCCTCACGGCTGGCGATCACCACCTGACGGAACGCGTCGGTGTTTTGCAGGTAACCGCTGGTACGCACCATATACTCGGCTTCGCCCATCTCCAGCACCGCCCCGCCACTCTCCTGATTGGCGGCCTTCAGCGCATCAACCAGTTGCTGATGGGTAATATTCAGCGCCCGCATTCGCGCCGGATCGGGGATGACCTGATACTGTTTCACCATCCCACCGACGCTTGCCACCTCAGCAACGCCAGCCACGGTTTTAAGCTCGTAGCGCAGCGTCCAGTCCTGGAGCGCGCGTAAATCCGCCAGACTATGCTTACCGCTGCGATCCACCAGCGCATATTCATAGACCCAGCCGACCCCGGTGGCATCCGGCCCCAGCGCCACCGTCACGCCCTCCGGTAACTGGGACTGGATCTGGCTCAGATACTCCAGCACCCTGGAGCGCGCCCAGTACAGATCGACACCGTCTTCAAACAGGACATAGACATAGGCGTCGCCAAACATCGAATAGCCGCGCACGGTTTTCGCCCCCGGCACCGACAGCATCGAGGTAGTCAGCGGCCAGGCCACCTGATCCTCAATAATCTGCGGCGCTTTGCCCGGATAGCTGGCGCGGACGATCACCTGCACGTCGGAGAGATCCGGCAGCGCATCCAGCGGCGCACGCTGCACTGCCCACAGTCCCCAGACGGCCATGCCGATAGCGGCGAGGATCACCAGCAGGCGGTTGCGCAGCGAGGCGCGGATCACAGCAGCAATCATTTCATCACCTCCCCGGCAGGCATCAGATGCACGATCGTTGCCCCCTGTTCATCATCCAGGGTGAAACTGAACATGACCCTGTCGCCTGTACTAATCCCGCTGACGGGCTGCTTAAGCGTAAAGTCCATCGTCATCGCGCCCCAGTTGAGTTCAGGCACCGGCTGATGCGCAAGGGTAATGGTATTGCCGTCCAGCGCCTGAACAACGCCAGTGGTTTCATAAGTTTTAACCGTGGCCTGTTCCGGTAGTGCACTACGCAGGCTGGCTTCAGAGTCGATCAGGAACTGGCCGGAAGTGACGACCCGCTCGCCCTCTTTCAGGCCGCTTTTAATTTCCGTCCAGCCATTCGCCGTCATGCCTGTGGTGACTGTGACAGGGCTGAAATGCCCCTTCCCGTCGGTAAGCAGGACGCGGGCATCATGACCAGTGGCGATAAGCGACTCTTCCGGCACCGCCAGTACCGGTAAACCCTGCTGCGTCCGTGCGCTTTTGACGGTTAAAAACATGCCGGGCTTCAGTTTTTGCTGCGGATTTTCCAGCACAATGCGCGCCCGCAGTGTCCGGGTGGTGGTTTCAAGCTGCGGCAACAGCTCGCTCACCCGGCCGTGGAATTGCTCGCCGGGCCAGCTATCGGACAGCGCGATGACCTCGCTGCCAGGCGCAAGCCGGGCGGCCTGCGTCTGCGGATAATCGACAATCAGCCATACCGGATCAAGCGAGGCCAGCTCAAACAGCGGCGCGGTGGCGGCAACCTGCGCGCCCTCACGAGTTTCCAGTTTTGCCACGTAACCTGCCTGATCCGCACGCAGGGTGATACGCGTTTGCGGTTTACCGCTGCGCTCCAGCTCTCGAATAGTGGCGGCAGGCATAAACTGCAACCCCAGCCGTTCCCGGGCCGCGCGGGTCAGCGCGGCGTCGCCTAGCTGCCGCACTGCAAGATACTCCTGTTGCGCCACCGTCCAGTCGGGGATCCACAACTGCGCCAGCGGCGCTCCCGCCTTGACCCACTGCTGCGGGGCACGGACAAACAGTTTTTCCACCACGCCGGAAGCCGGAGAAGGGATAATCCGCAGGCTGCGCTCGTCGGTGGTCACGGTGGCAAAGGCGGAGAAATCCGCCGCTAATAGTCTTTTTTCGACCGTCGCCACTTTCATACCCAGATTTTGCTGCTGCTCTGCGCTAATCGTCACGCCACCTTCCGCGGGAGTCTCGTCGGCATAACGGGCCACCAGCGGCATATCCATAAACGGCGATTTACCGGGCTTATCAAAGCGCCGATCGGGCACCATAGGATCGTACCAGTAGAGCACTTTACGCCCGGCCTGCGCTGGTGTTTGCGCGGCCGGTTGGGAAGCCTGCCGTCCGGCGTAATAGCCGATGCCTGCCGCTATAACGGCCAGCATTAACGCGGCCAGTAGTCCTTTTTTCATTGTGTTATCTCCTGAGGGATCAGCCAGCGGATCGCTGCCCAGTTACGGGCAACCTCTTTTTCGGCCTTATTGGCGGCCAGTTCACTGGTCAGCAAATCGCGCCGCGCGGTTAATAGCGCAGAAAGCGATGACTGCCCGGCGCGGTACTGGGCGGTTAACAGATTCAGCCGGCGCTGTTGTAGGGGAAGAATGTCGTCACGCTGGCGCGACCAGAGGGTTTGCGCCGCCTGATACTGTGCAATCAATGAACTGAGCTGGGCGGTATGCTCGCGCGCCGTCTGCGCCAGGCGATCGTTCGCCTGCATCGACATCGACACGTCGGCAGCATGGTCTTTATCCTGACGGCGCGACTGGAACAGTGGCAGGTCGACGGTAAACATCACCCCGGCCATATCGTCGTACCCTTCTGCCCGGTGGGCGTAATAGACCTCAACCTCGACATCCGGAATAGCCGCAATGGCCGACTGCGCCGAGCGCGATTTGGCGGTATCGGCCTCCCGTGCGGCGGCGATCACCTCCGGATGCAGCGCAACGCCCTGCTGGAGCGTTTTCTCATCGGCGGGTAAACGCTGATACGGCGGCAGCGCTCCGGCAATCGCCGTCACCGATTCACCAGTAAGCTGCACCAGTTGCGCGCGGGCAAGCTGCACGTCGCGTTCTGCCAGCGTGACTTCATCGCGCATGGCGCTGAGCGTCATTTGCAGCTCAGGCACGCTGTCGGGCATCGCGCTCCCGGTGCTGACACTCACCGTTTGCGCCGCCTGCTGACGCGTGGTTTCGGCCACGATGCGCCGCGCCGTCGTCAGCGCCTTTTCCGATAGCGCCAGATCCAGCCATGCCTGAGCGGCATCGCGCTGGAGGGCAGCCTGAAGCGCCGTTGATTGCGCGGTAACGCTTTGCGCCTGCGCCTCCAGGGTCAGCGCCTTACGCTCGCGCTTCTCGCTGCTGACATAGCGCTGCATCACGCCCACCCGCTGCATGGTCATCCCTTCACGGGTGAAGCGGCGATCGTTACTGCCCTGCACGGGCAGGTTTTCAATACCAAATTTAAGCTTGGGGTCCGGCAGTTCGCGGGCGGAATTCGCCATCGACTCAAGCGCGCGGACCTCATTATGACTGGCGGAAAGTCCGGCAGAATAGCGCTGGGCAGCGGTCAGGGTTTGCGCGAGGGTCCACGACTCTGCCTGAGCAGAGACATGAATCAGACCGAGCAAGACCCCGCCGAGCCACAGGCTCAGCGCAGGGTTTTTCATACGGCCTCCGGATCAGCGCAGCGCGGTCAGAGAAACGATCTGATAACCGCTCTCACCCTGAACAAAGGCGAAATCGACTTTTTCACCGGGCGTCAGCGACGCGTGTTCAGCATCGGGCGGAAGCGCAAACTGCATGGTCATCGGCGGCCAGTTGAGATCGGCAATCGCCTGATGGGCGATAGTTACCGTTTGTGGGGTGATTTTTTTGAGGATGCCCTGAGCGTGATACACCGGGCCTGGCGCAGCGACAGTAGGTTGATGATCGTGTGCCTGAGCGGCAAACAGGGAAAAACTGAGCAGCACGCCAGCCAGCGCGCGGAAAAAAATAGACATAGCAACTCCTGATAATCGTGAATTTTAGATAAAAAACCGGCGAATTATCGGGAAGGCTATTCTCTGAAGCGGCAGAAGCGAATGGTGGCAGGCGGACCCACCGCGGGCGGGGTTAGCGACCATTCGCGGCGCGGCGCGGCCAGACACGGCAGCGGCACAACGTCGAGCGTAACGGCTATCGGCAGCGCCACCAGCGGGGGATGATCGATTTTTTGCACAGTGTCCGGCACGCAGTGCTTATCGCACAGCGGCGCTTTAGCGACCTGCGGATGCGTCATCTGGTGATCCAGATGCTGCATCATGACGGTTTCACCCTGCGGCGCGATGGCACAATCATGTGAAGCAAGCGCCATCTGACTCTGGATCAGCAGCCAGCCAAACGCCAGCAAAAGCATCAGCAGATGCTTTTTCAGAAAGCGCAGGCGGTGGCTCCAGTGGGCGTGCATATCATTTCGCAAATCAATGAATCGTGCAGCGAGTATACGCAGCGTAGATTTTTAAATTAAAGCATTTTTTAGGATATTTACGTTTGTGTTTGATTCAGGCGTAATTTCATTAAATATTAACTTTTATTTATCATTTTTATATCATATTCGCATCTTAAATATATTCACCTAATGAATGTTTAACCTCCCCTTTGCAGGTCGAATGAAATATACTCACCGCGTTTTTTTAATCACGGGTTTATTGATTTTTATCAGCACATATCGTCCATTTTTTCGGCACATTTCCCGCAGATTATTTACATATTACTGTTCAGGCAGGATTTTCTCTGGGTTACCACGTCACAGGTGATAATAATGTTAACGTTTATTGAACTCCTTATTGGAGTGGTGGTTATCGTCGGCGTTGCCCGATACATCATCAAAGGTTATTCCGCGACCGGCGTCCTGTTCGTCGGCGGTCTGCTACTGCTGATCCTCAGCGCGATTCTGGGGCATCAAATATTACCTGCGGCTAACCCCAGCACGGGTTATTCAGCCACCGACATCGTCGAATATATCAAAATCCTGCTGATGAGCCGCGGTGGCGATCTCGGCATGATGATCATGATGCTCTGTGGCTTCGCCGCCTACATGACCCATATCGGTGCCAACGATATGGTCGTCAAGCTGGCCTCTAAACCGCTGCGTTACATCAACTCCCCGTATATTTTGATGATTGCCGCTTATTTCGTCGCCTGCCTGATGTCGCTCGCCGTCTCGTCCGCCACCGGTCTGGGCGTGCTGCTGATGGCGACGCTGTTTCCGGTAATGGTCAACGTCGGGATCAGCCGCGGTGCCGCCGCTGCCATTTGCGCGTCCCCTGCCGCCATTATCCTCTCCCCCACCTCGGGTGACGTGGTGCTGGCCGCAAAAGCCGCTGAAATGCCGCTCATTGATTTTGCCTTTAAAACCACGCTTCCCATCTCCATCGCCGCGATTATCAGCATGGCAATTGCCCATTTCTTCTGGCAGCGCTATCTGGATAAGAAAGAGAAAATCGTCCCTGAGATGCTCGACGTCAGTGAAATCACCACTACCGCCCCGTCGTTCTACGCCATTCTGCCGTTTACACCGATTATCGGTGTGCTGATTTTCGACGGTAAATGGGGACCGGAACTGCACATCATCGCCATTCTGGTTGTCTGTATGCTGCTGGCGGCGGTGCTGGAATTCCTGCGCGGCTTTAATATTCAGAACGTGTTCTCCGGGCTGGATGTCGCCTGGCGCGGGATGGCGGATGCCTTTGCCGGCGTGGTAATGCTGCTGGTCGCGGCGGGCGTGTTTGCGCAGGGACTAAGCACCATCGGCTTTATTCAAAGCCTGATCTCGATTGCCACCTCGTTTGGTTCGGCCAGTATTATCCTGATGCTGGTACTGGTGGTGTTGACCATGCTGGCAGCGATGACCACCGGCTCCGGCAATGCGCCGTTCTACGCCTTTGTAGAGATGATCCCTAAACTGGCGCATCAGTCGGGCATCAACCCGGCCTATCTTTCCATTCCGATGCTCCAGGCGTCTAATCTGGGCCGCACCATTTCTCCGGTGTCCGGGGTGGTGGTGGCGGTGGCCGGGATGGCGAAAATTTCGCCTTTCGAAGTCGTAAAACGCACTTCGGTGCCGGTTATCGTCGGTCTGATTGTGGTTATCGTCGCGACGGAAATTCTTGTTCCCGGTCTTCCGGCGCACTAATCTTTGGCCCGGCGAGCGTTCCCGCCGGGCTTTTTCCCTTTCCTTGCCTCTCGCCGCCTCATTTTATGCTTTAATAATCTTCAATAATTAATTCAGCCAGACCATCAGGATCACAAATGTTCAGGAAGCGTATCGCCTGCATCACGCTGCTGTGCGCGCTAAGCGCTGGTGCGACACCGCTTGTCGCGACCCGCTATGCCGATTTTGACCGCTACGTCCTGGCACTTTCCTGGCAAACGGGCTTTTGCCAGAGCCAGCACGACAGGCAACGTAACGAGCCTGACGAGTGCCGTTTGCAAAAAGAAAATGACGACAAAGCCGCGTTTCTTACCGTCCACGGCCTGTGGCCCGGTTTGCCCAAATCGATTGCCGCTCGCGGCGTGGATGACCGCCGCTGGATGCGCTTTGGCTGCGCCTCACGCCCCGTCCCCAACCTGCCGGAAGCCCGAGCCAATCGTAAGTGTCAGGCAGCGGAAACCGGCATCTCGCTGGAAATGGCGGACAAACTGAATGGCGTCATGCCGGGCGCGGGCGGCACATCCTGCCTTGAGCGCTATGAATATGCTAAACACGGCGTTTGTTTCGGTTTCGATCCTGACGCCTGGGTCGGCACAATGGTGCGCCTTAATCAGGAAGTCAGGCAAAGCACGCTGGGACGATTTATCGCGGAAAACTATGGCAAAACGGTTGACCGCACGGCGTTTAACGCTGCCGTTGCCCAAACGTTTGGAGCCAGTAACGTTAACGCCTTTAAGCTCACCTGTAACGGTAATCCGGCTTACCTGACGGAAATGCAAATCTCAATTAAATCGTCCGCCATTAATGCCCCGCTCGGTGCCGCCTCGTTTCTGCCCCAGCCGCATCCCGGCAACTGTAGCAAATCGTTTGTTCTCGACGCGGTTGGCTATTAATTTTCATCCCGCTGGCGCGCTACCCGGCGGGTTTTGGCATTCCATTTACTTATAAGCGGACGCGCGTCACATTTCAGATTCAGTGCATCAATTGTCCAGTGAATGCATCATTTGTCTGATAACCCCTCTCCTTTTTCCTGACCATAATCCGCTCAGTCTTTACTAAAAGGAGTTCATCATGGCTAAGAAATTTATTGCACTTTGCGCTTGTCCTATGGGCCTTGCTCATACCTTTATGGCAGCCCAGGCGCTTGAAGAAGCCGCACAGGAAGCGGGTTACGACGAAATCAAAATTGAAACCCAGGGCGCGGATGGTATCCAGAATCGCCTTACTGCACAGGATATTGCCGAGGCCGATATCATCATCCATTCCGTCGCGGTTACCCCCGAAGACAACGAACGTTTTGAGACTCGTGATGTTTACGAAATCACCCTTCAGGACGCGATCAAAAATGCAGCGGGCATCATCAAAGAAATCGAAGAGTTGATTGCCGCCGAACAACAATAACTGTTTTCAGGGATACCTCTTATGGCCATTAAAAAACGCAGCGCCACGGTCGTCCCCGGCACATCCGGGGCAGCCGTGGTAAAAAATTCCCCGGCCACCCGCAATAGCTTCTGGGGCGAGTTGCCACAACATGTCATGTCCGGTATTTCGCGGATGGTCCCCACCCTGATTATGGGTGGGGTGATCCTCGCTTTTTCGCAGCTTATTGCTTACAGCTGGCTACATATTCCCGCCGATACCGGGATTATGGATGCGCTCAACTCCGGTAAATTTACCGGCTTTGATCTCTCATTATTAAAGTTTGCCTGGCTATCGCAGTCCTTTGGCGGCGTGCTGTTTGGTTTTGCCATCCCGATGTTTGCGGCGTTTGTCGCTAACTCCATCGGTGGCAAACTGGCTTTCCCGGCCGGATTTATCGGCGGCCTGATGTCCACCCAGCCGACGCAGGTGCTGAATTTCGATCCCTCATCGCTACAGTGGGTAACTACTGCGCCCGTGCCTTCGACCTTCATCGGCGCACTGATTATCTCCATCGTGGCAGGCTATCTGGTGAAGTGGATGAATCAGAAAATCCAGATGCCGGACTTTCTGCTGGCCTTTAAAACAACCTTTCTGCTGCCGATCCTCTCCGCTATTTTTGTCATGCTGGCGATGTATTACGTTATCACCCCCTTTGGCGGCTGGATCAACGGCGGGATCCGCACGCTGCTGACCGCGGCGGGTGAGCGAGGCGTGCTGATGTATGCTGCCGGTATTTCTGCGGCGACGGCCATCGACCTTGGCGGTCCGATTAACAAGGCGGCCGGTTTTGTAGCTTTTAGTTTTACTACTGACCACGTACTGCCGGTGACGGCACGCTCTATCGCCATTGTGATCCCACCGATTGGTCTGGGGCTGGCCACCATTCTCGACCGCCGTCTGACCGGAAAACGCCTGTTCAACGCCCAGCTTTATCCGCAGGGTAAGACCGCGATGTTCCTCGCGTTCATGGGGATCAGTGAAGGGGCGATACCTTTTGCGCTGGAAAGCCCGATCACCGCGATCCCGTCCTATATGGTCGGTGCCATTGTCGGCTCCACCACCGCGGTATGGCTCGGTGCCGTGCAGTGGTTCCCGGAATCCGCAATCTGGGCCTGGCCACTGGTGAGCAATCTTGGCGTCTATATGTTTGGCATTGTGCTGGGGGCAGTGATCACCGCGCTGATGGTGCTCTTTCTGCGCAACATGCAGTACCGCAGAGGCAAGCTGCTGATCGACTCGCTGTAAGATAAGGAGATATACCATGACGCTGCTTGCTACGCTTCGCGACTGGCTCGATCAACAGCAACTGGATGCGGTACTGATTTCCTCAAGGCAAAACAAGCAGCCGCATTTTGGTTTTGCCACCGGCTCAGGCTATGTGCTGGTCACCCGGCACACGGCGCATATTGTGGTGGATTTTCGCTACTACGCCCAGGTCGCAGAACAGACCAGCGGCTACCAGCTTCATCTGCTGGAAAGCCAGAAGCCGATGCCGGCGATCGTCAACCCGATCATCGCCAGCGAAAATCTCCGGCGGATTGGCTTTGAGGGTGAACAGGTGAGCTGGCAAACCGGCAGCGACTGGCAAACGCAGCTCAACACCACGCTGGTGGCCGTGTCGCTGGATGCGCTGCGGCAAATCAAAACGCCGCAGGAGATCGCGACTATCCGCGAAGCCTGCCGCATTGCGGATAGCAGCGCGGCGCATATCCGCCGCTTTATCCAGCCGGGAATGCGCGAGCGCGAAGTGGCAGCGGAACTGGAATGGTTTATGAAACAACAGGGAGCGGAAAAACCCTCCTTTGATACCATCGTTGCCAGCGGCCCGCGCGGCGCGCTGCCGCACGGTAAAGCCTCTGAGAAGGTGATCGTGGCGGGTGAGCTGGTGACGCTGGATTTTGGTGCCCAATACCAGGGGTATTGTTCTGACATGACGCGGACGTTTCTGGTGACAGGGCGCGACCCTGCCCCGGAAAAAATGCCGCTGTGGTCTGTCTATCACACCGTGCTCACCGCGCAACTGGCGGCCATCGCGGCCATCCGTCCCGGCGTTCGCTGTTGTGACGTTGATGCCGCCGCCCGCAACGTCATTACGGAGGCTGGCTATGGCGCGAATTTTGGCCATAACACCGGTCATGCCATCGGCATTGACGTCCACGAAAACCCGCGCTTCTCCCCCACCGACACGACGATTTTACAGCCCGGCATGCTGCTGACGGTTGAACCGGGAATTTATCTTGAAGGCCAGGGCGGCGTGCGTATTGAAGATGTTGTACTGGTCACGGCTGACGGGGCAGAGGTGCTTTATACCCTGCCCAAAACGCTGCTGGCGACAGGAGAAGGATCATGGATGTAGCATTACTCAAAGCCTTAAGCGAGGCGGATGCCATTGCCGCCGCCGAGCAGGAAGTCCGGCAGATTATCCTCAATGAAGCCGATAACTTCGGCAAGCCCGTGCTGTTTGACGGCCTCGGCTCGGTGCTTATTCGGCTTAATGAAAGCAGCGGCCCGAAAATCATGGTCTGCGCGCATATGGATGAAGTGGGCTTTATCGTGCGCAGTATTACCAGTGCGGGCGGGATTGACGTCCTGCCCATCGGCAACGTCCGGATGGCGGCGCGCGAGCTTCAGACGGTACGTATTACCACCCGCAAAGGCGACAAAATCAGCGGCCTGCTGGAGGGTGAACGTCAGGGTAACGAGGTGGGTAAACTGCGCGTCGATATTGGCGCACGCAGCGCGAAAGAGGTCGAAGAGGCCGGCATTGCCCCCGGCGATCGTGTGACCTTTGCCACCACCTTTGCTGAGCTACCGCGCAATCAGCTGATGGGCAAAGCGTTTGATGACCGGCTCGGTTGCTATCTGCTGATCTCACTGCTGCGCGAACTGCACCAGACGCCACTCGACGCGGAGATTTGGCTGGTCGCCAGCTCCAGCGAGGAAGTGGGTCTGCGCGGCGGACACACCGCCACGCGCAAAGTTAACCCGGATCTGGCGATTGTCCTCGACACCGCCTGCTGGGCAAAAAACTTCGACTACGGCCACGATAACCACCGCCAGACCGGGGCGGGTCCGATGCTGGTGATCCACGACAAGTCGATGATGGCCCCGCCGAAACTGACCGCCTGGGTGGAAGATATCGCGGCCCGCGCCAATATTCCGCTTCAGATCGACATGTTCAGCAACGGCGGCACCGATGGCGGTGCGGTTCATCTCAGCGGTACCGGTGTCCCGACCGTAGTCATTGGCCCGCCAACACGCCATGGCCACTGCGCAGCCTCCATCGCCGACGCGAATGATATTGCCCTTACCCACCAGCTTCTGGTGGCGATGTTAACCCACACTAACGCCGAAACCGTAGCTCATCTGACGGATTTCAGATGCTGATTCTGCGTTTACAGGAGCCGTTATGTTAACCATTCCGTTTCTCTGCCCGCTACCCAACGGGCTGCATGCCCGCCCCGCCTGGGAGCTGAAAGAGCAGTGCAGCCAGTGGCACAGCGATATCCGTTTTATTAATCACCGCCTCAACAGCCAGGCGGATGCCAAAAGCTCGCTGGCGCTGATCGGCACCGGCACGCTGTTTAACGACAGTTGTAGCCTTGAAATTAGCGGTAGCGACGAAGAACAGGCGCGGCGTGCGCTGGAAAATTACCTTGAACACCGTTTTATCGACAGCGACAGCGAACAACCGATCAATTCGGTCCCGGTGAACCAGCCGCTGCCCCGCTCGCTTTCACGCTTAAACCCGGATCTGCTCGCCGGCACCGTGCTGGCCGCCGGTATCGGCAGCGGCATATTGACGTTGTGGCACAGCGACAGCCTTGAGGGCTATCGCACTATCGCCGCCAGCCCGGAAGATAATACCCGTCTTGAACACAGCCTCGCCGCGCTCGCCGAGCAGTTTAACCAGCAGCTTCAGGTGCTGGGCGGGGAGAGTAAAACCATCGTCAGCGCCCATTTGTCCTTAATTCAGGATGATGAGTTTGCCAGCAACATCCGCCGTCTGATGCGGGAAAGTAAGCTGGGGCTGGCGGCGGCGATCATCGTCAACATGGAGCAGATCAGCGAAAAACTCTCCGCCTCCAGCAGTGAATATTTACGCGAGCGGGTCAGCGACATCCGCGACATTAGCGAGCAGCTTCTGCATATTACCTGGCCGGATCTACGCAAAAACGTCACCCGCACCCTCACCCGGCCGACGCTGCTGATCGCCGAAGATCTCACGCCGAGCCAGTTTCTGAGTCTCGATCTTAGCCAGCTGAAAGGGATGATTCTGGAGAAAACCGGGCGCACCTCGCACACCTTAATTCTCGCGCGCGCCTCCTCAGTGCCGGTGCTGAGCGGTATTAGCGTGGCCCAGCTGGCGCCGCTGGTAAACCGCGAGACCGTGCTCGACGGTCAGTGCGGCGTGCTGGTGATGTCACCGAACGAGGCGATCAAAGGCTATTACGCTATCGCCCATCAGCTTGCGGATAAACAGGCTCATCAGCAGGCGCAGGCCGCCGCCTTACCGGCACTGTCGCGGGATGGTAAAAGTCTGGAGGTCGCCGCCAATATCGGCAGCGCGCTGGAAGCGCCGGGGGCGTTTTCTCTGGGGGCGGAAGGCATCGGCCTGTTCCGCAGCGAAATGCTGTATATGGACCGGGATCGTGCGCCGGATGAACAGGAGCAGTTTGAAGCCTATCAGCAGGTGTTACTGGCCGCGGAAGGCAAGCCAGTCATTTTCCGCACCATGGATATCGGCGGTGACAAGCCGCTGCCCTATCTGAATATTCCGCAGGAAGAAAACCCCTTTCTCGGCTATCGCGCGGTGCGTATCTACCCGGAATTTGCTGACCTGTTTCGCACTCAGCTACGGGCGATTTTGCGCGCCGGGGCGTTTGGCAATGCGCTGTTGATGATCCCGATGGTACACAGTCTGGATCAGATCCTGTGGGTGAAACAGGAGCTGGAGCGGGTGCGCACCCAGCTTCAGTCACAGGGGTTGCGCTTTGCCGCCACGTTGCCGCTGGGGATCATGGTTGAGGTGCCGTCGGTCTGCTATATCATCGACCATTTCTGCGATGAGGTGGATTTCTTCAGCATCGGCTCCAACGATATGACCCAGTATCTCTACGCCGTGGATCGCAATAATCCGCGCGTCTCGCCGCTGTACAATCCCATTACGCCCTCTTTCCTGCGCATGCTGCGCCAGATTATCAGCGTGGCTCATCGCCACGGTAAATGGGTCGGTATCTGCGGTGAACTGGGTGGCGAATCGCGCTATCTGCCGCTGCTGCTCGGCATGGAGCTGGACGAACTCAGCATGAGCGGTCCGCGTATTCCGGCGATCAAAAGCCTGCTGCGCCAGCTTGATAGCCAGACCTGCCGCGAGCTGGTTGATAAAGCCTGTGAATGTCGCAGCGCGGACGAAATAGAAGCGCTGCTTGCGGATTTCGCTCCGCAAGAAGATGCCCGCCCATTGCTGGCGCTGGAAAATATCTGCTTCGTGGATAACCTTACCCGTAAAGAGCAGGTGATCCAGTACCTGTGCGGCAATCTGGCGGTCAATGGACGTACCGATCGGCCAGTGGAGCTGGAGGAAGACATCTGGCAGCGCGAAGAGATTGTGACGACCGGCGTCGGCTTTGGCGTGGCGATACCGCACACCAAATCGCCGTGGATCCGCCACTCCAGTATCAGCATCGCCCGCCTCCCGGCCCCGATAGACTGGGAATCGGAAATGGGCGAGGTCGAACTGGTGATTATGCTAACGCTGGGCGAACACGAGGCGATCAACCACGTCAAAGTGTTTTCTCAACTGGCGCGTAAGCTGGTGAACAAAGGTTTTCGCGAAGCGCTGTTCTCCGCCGGCGACGCGCAGGCAATCCTCGATCTGCTCAACGCTGAACTGACCTTCTGACCGTTACTGGAAACGCGCCTGATACTCCCCCGGCGTCAGCCCAAACTGACGCCGGAATAGTCGGCAAAAATAGTCGCTATCCGGGTAGCCACAGCGGCGTGCCACGTCCCCTACCGCAAACTGGTACTTCTGCAACATAATGCGTGCCTTCGCCATCCGCACCCAGCGCACATAATCAACAAAGCTCATCGTCCCCTGCTCGCTGAACAGCCGGGAAAGATGATTCGGCGTGATATTAAAAAATTTCGCCACGCTTGTCCGCGTCAGCGGCTCGGCATAGTTATCCTGCAACCAGTTACAAATGCTCTGATAAAGAAATGCCGGACGCGACTGCGTTCTGTCAGGCTCGGCGTTAGCCACTTTGCGGCACAAATGGAGCAGGCTTAGCGTTAGCGGCTGGATAATATCCTGATCCTGCGGGGAGCGGCTCAGCAGCGTGAGCGCCGTAAGGATAGCCTCGCCCTCCCCCCGCTGGCGCTGCGGCAATTCAATTTTGCGCAGTGGCACCGGCGTGACGCCGCCGCGGTTATCGTAAAACGCCAGCCCCAGCCAGGCGGTAGCGAACACCAGACTCAGCACCATGACTGGCTTATCAAACCGCGGCGCATTGGCAGCGCGCGGCGGGATAAATAGCATCTCTCCCTGGCCGATATGCTGCTGCCCGGATTCCAGCCGGTTGCCATACTCGCCGCGCAGCACCACTTCCAGACGCGGAAAGTCGATACAGAGTTCGCCCGCGTTCACCATTTTTTGTGCGCTGGCGAACCAGACGCGGCCCAACCGCTGCGGGTTAAGCACCAGCCCGCTGAGTAAATCGGCAAAAAATTGTTGATCGGCAGGGAGTGACAGCACGGGCATGAAGAGTATTCCGGTAATAGCAGATGCGCTATTTTATCCTGAAAACAAAATGTTTTTTGGCCTGGCGACAAACCTGTGACGCCAGGCCCATTTTCTACGACTGAATAAAAGTCAGCAGATCGACATTGATATCCTGCTTGTGGGTGGTACAAATGCCATGCGAGCCGCCTTTATACACCTTCAGTTGCGCATTGGGCAGCAGCTCCGCCGCTGCTTTGCCGCAGGTTTCAAACGGTACAATCTGATCGTCATCGCCGTGGATCACCAGCGTCGGGAGGGTCATCTTTTGCAGATCCTGACGAAAGTCGGTTTCTGAAAATGCCGCGACGCAGTCATAAAGCGCCTTGATCGACCCCTGCAATCCCTGGCGGACAAAACTCCTGCGCACCTCTTTCGACTCTTTGGTGCCGAAGCGATTGTAGCCATAGAACGCTTTTGTCAGCTCATAAAAGAATGCGGCACGATCGTCGATCACGCCTTCACGGATGCCGTCAAACACCTTTTTATCGACGCCGTCCGGGTTAAAATCAGTTTTGATCATAATCGGCGTCACGGCGCCAATCAGCACTGCTTTCGCCACGCGGTCGGTGCCATGACGGCCAATATAGCGCGCTACCTCGCCGCCGCCGGTCGAATGCCCGACATGCACCGCGTCCTGCAAATTGAGATGCGCGGTAAGCTCGGCCAGATCGTCGGCGTATTGATCCATATTGTGCCCTTCCCAGGGCTGCGCGGAACGACCGTGGCCGCGCCGGTCGTGGGCGATAACCCGAAACCCTTTTGAAGCCAGATAAAGCATTTGATCTTCAAAGGCGTCGGCCGTTAACGGCCAGCCGTGGCTGAACACCACCGGCTGTCCGTTGCCCCAGTCTTTAAAATAGAGATAGCTGCCGTCTTTCAGAGTAAGTTTATCGAAACCGCTCATAAGATCTCCTGTTACGCCCGGGCGTTGCCATATGCAACGATGCTTAAAAGCATAATCCAGAATGATGAAAAGTGATGGCTGTCGCAAAAAACACCGGCGTATTACGCGCTAACTTCTGTGCGCCAGGTCACTTCAAAGTCAGGCCAACTCTCAGTATGATGGGCATAGCTAACCCTCACCTCTGACGGTGGGGGTTTTCTTTTGGATTTTGCAGCGCATAGCTGCCCACAATAACACGGAGTAAAAAATGTCCAGACCTGCGATTATCATCAATGAGTTTGATGCCGAGCGTATTGACCGTCTGCTGGAGAAACCTGCTTATGCCGCGCTGCCGGTTGCCGACGCGCTGAATGCAGAGCTGGATCGCGCGCAGATGTGTTCTCCCGAGTCGCTGCCAGGTAACGTAGTGAGCATGAACAGCACCGTTCGGTTCCGCGACCTTACCAGCGGTGAGGAGCGCGTGCGCACCCTGGTTTTCCCGGCGCAGATGACCGACAGCGGCACTCAGCTTTCCGTACTGGCCCCGGTGGGCGCGGCATTGTTGGGCCTTGAAGTGGGCAGTTCAATTCACTGGGAACTCCCCGGCGGCGCGTCTGCCCATCTTGAAGTGCTTGAGCTGCTCTATCAGCCCGAAGCCGCCGGTGACTATCAGCGTTAACGTTCTGCCTTAAGCGCCAGCCGCTTTTCAGAGGATGTTTTTGCATCCTCTTTCCGCTCTTCTCATCTCGCCATATCCGGATACAAAACTTTACAGCGCTTGCGTTAACAGGCGGCAATTTTGCGAGCCCGCAGACATCTCTTCCTGACAAAATATGCTTTGATATCAGCAGCAATCACAAGGAGGAGCAGATATGTATAACACTATCATTATGCCGGTTGATGTTTTTGAAATGGAGCTAAGCGATAAGGCCGTGCGCCATGCAGAATTTCTGGCGCAGCAGAAAGGGATCATCCATCTGCTACACGTCCTTCCGGGGTCCGCCAGTATGACGATGCAGCGTTTTGCCGCCGATCTCCGTCGTTTTGAAGAGCATTTACAACAGGAAGCGGAAACCCGCCTGAAAACTATGGTTGCGCATTTCAGCATTGACCCGTCGCGCATTCAGGTACATGTGCGGATGGGTAGCGTGCGCGACGCGGTGAACGAGCTGGCAGAAGAGCTGAATGCCGATGTGGTGGTGATTGGATCGCGCAACCCGTCTATCGCCACGCATTTGTTAGGCTCGAACGCCTCAAACGTGATCCGCCACGCGCATATTCCGGTGCTGGTGGTGCGTTAACGTTAAGCGCTGGTTGACATCTGCCCGGTGGCGCTGCGCTTACCGGGCCTACGATACAAGGCCCAACGAAGTCATTATTCTTAGGTCGGTAGGCCGGGTAAGGCGAAGCCGCCACCCGGCATTACAACCGCATCATGGCTGCTTTTGGCTTGCCTGCCCGGTGGCAGCGCGCCGCCACTTTCGCCCACAACGGACCGCAAAAAAAAGGGCCACCCGAAGGTGGCCCGCTCACATTGCAGGTATTATCTTACTTTTTTGATTATGCGGTTTTGGTGCGAATCAAATAATCGAACGAGCTAAGAGACGCTTTCGCCCCTTCGCCGGTGGCGATGATGATCTGTTTGTACGGTACGGTAGTGCAGTCGCCCGCGGCGAAAACGCCTTTGACGCTGGTTTCACACTTCGCATCGATAATAATTTCGCCCATCCGGTTGCGCTCAATCGCGCCTTCCAGCCAGGTGGTGTTTGGCAACAGGCCGATCTGCACGAAAATGCCCGCCAGTTCAACGTGATGTACATCGCCGCTAACGCGGTCGCGATACTCCAGCCCGGTCAGTTTAGCGCCGTCGCCTTTCACTTCGGTGGTCTGCGCGTTAAGGATGATATCGACATTCTTCAGGCTACGGACTTTATCCTGTAACACCTGGTCGGCCTTCATCTCTGGTGCAAATTCCAGCAGCGTCACATGCTCGACGATACCCGCAAGATCGATTGCCGCTTCCACGCCGGAGTTGCCGCCGCCAATCACCGCGACACGCTTGCCTTTAAATAACGGGCCGTCGCAGTGCGGGCAGTAGGTTACGCCTTTGGTGCGGTACTGATCTTCACCCGGCACGTTCATGTTGCGCCATTTCGCGCCGGTGGCGATGATCACGCTGCGCGCTTTCAGCACCGCGCCGGAAGCGGTTTCAATCTGATGGTATCCACCTTCTTGCGCCGCAGGAACCAACCGTGATGCGCTCTGGGAATCAATCACATCTACCGCATAGTCGTTAACGTGCGCCTTCAGCGCGCCCGCCAGCTTCTGACCTTCAGTCTTAGGCACAGAGATGTAGTTTTCGATATCAACCGTATCCAGCACCTGCCCGCCAAAACGCTCGCCCATCAGACCGGTACGAATACCTTTACGTGCCGAGTAGACCGCCGCCGCTGCGCCCGCCGGGCCGGAACCGACAATCAGAACATCATAAGCGTCACGTTGATTCAGTTCTTCCGCCGCGCGTTTTTCCGCACCGCTGTCTACTTTGGCCACGATTTCCGCCAGCGTCATACGACCCTGACCGAACTCTTTACCGTTGACGAACACCGCCGGAACGCCCATCACGTTACGATCGGTGATTTCGTTCTGGAAGGTGCCGCCGTCAATCGCCGTATGCTTAACGCGCGGGTTCAGCACCGCCATCAGGTTCAGCGCCTGCACGACATCCGGGCAGTTATGGCAAGAGAGTGAATAGTAAGTTTCAAATTCAAAGTCGCCGTCCAGATCGCGGATCTGCTCCAGCAGCGCCTGCGTTTCTTTCGACGGATGTCCGCCGGTCCACAGCAGCGCCAGCACCAGCGAGGTAAACTCATGCCCCAGCGGCGATCCTGCAAAGCGCGGGCCGTGCGTGGAGCCTGGGTTAGTGATCAAAAATGAAGGTTTACGCACCGCCAGCGAGTTATCTTCTTTATAAGAGACTTTTTCTGACAGCGTAGAAATTTCAGCCAGCAATTCCTTGATTTCTGCCGATTTGGCGCTGTCATCCAGCGTGGCAATCAGCTCAACAGGTTTAGTCAGCTTCTCAAGATAGGCTTTGAGCTGGGTTTTCATATTGGTGTCGAGCATGGGTATCTCCTGGGCTTAAAACATCATCATGCAAGCTGCCTTATTTGCGGTGCCTGAATGCATCTTGAATCATGGTGTTAGAAAAGAAACGGGCACTATGCACCCGTTCCAGAGCGAATTCACAAGTATTTCGTGTTACAGGAAGGCGGCAAGCTTATGAATCCCCGGGAGCTTACATAAGTAAGTGACCGGGGTGATTAAGCGCAGCCAACGCACCTGTAGCGCGAAAGACGCAGTGAATTTTAGATTTTGCCGACCAGGTCGAGGGACGGAGCCAGCGTCGCTTCGCCTTCTTTCCACTTAGCCGGGCACACTTCGCCTGGGTGGGAAGCCACGTACTGAGCCGCTTTGATTTTACGCAGCAGGTCAGACGCGTCACGGCCGATACCTTCAGCAGTCACTTCAACTGCCTGGATGATGCCCTGCGGGTCAACGATGAAGGTACCACGGTCAGCCAGACCTTCATCTTCACGCAGCACTTCAAAGTTACGTGCCAGTGCAGCAGTCGGGTCGCCGATCATCGCATATTTGATTTTAGCGATGGTTTCAGAGCTGCTGTGCCATGCTTTGTGGGTGAAGTGGGTATCGGTGGAAACAGAGTAAACGTCCACGCCCAGTTTCTGCAGTTCGTCGTGATGATCCGCTACGTCGCCCAGTTCAGTCGGGCAGACGAAGGTGAAGTCAGCCGGATAGAAGAAGAATACGCTCCAGCGGCCTTCGGTATCTTTTTCGGTAACTTCGATGAATTCACCGTTTTTGAATGCCTGGTTTTTAAAAGGTTTGATTTTAGTGTTGATCAAGGACATCTATACTTCCTCCGTGTTTTCGTTGAGATGTAAGGTAACGAAATTTTGATGATTCGGCTAATGCGTTTCCATTATCAAATCAATAAGCGTTAGCTAACAACTATCACATGACGATGCTGTGAACCCCGGACATTGAATGCAATTGCGCAGCATGGCGTCATTGACAATGTTACTTAAAAGTTAACAATCTCAATGCAGCCAGGATCGATGAACTGGCAGATGCTGGTCTGAGATCCAGAGTCCGGGATTACATCACCCTACAATTGAAAGGGCAATCAAGTTTTAACAGGCTCTGCCTATGGCTCTGATAGTCAGTGCCATTTAATCACAGGATCTATCAATAGACGCCATGTTTATCTGTCGTCTCTCTACCGTTGAAACGCAACCGATACTTATTTTCATTAATTATACGAATAATTAATTTAGCGCCATCAGGGTTAGATTTTCCCAGGACATCAAAACTAAATTCATCGCAGAAATGTAAACAATCGTTGTTATGCATGTCTCTTCCGCAAATCGTCTGGTTAACTATTGGTTTTTATGATATCTTTATTCTAAGTCAAAGCGTCAGCAGATTTAAAAACATATGTTTTGTAAATAAATAAAATAAAACCATTGTTATAATTTATATGACACACTCGGTCAAACTGTAATTCATAAGGCTGGTCCATGGCTAATCTCTACGATCTTAAAAAGTTCGATCTCAACCTGCTGGTTATTTTTGAATGCATCTATCAGCATTTGAGTATCAGTAAAGCCGCGGCCACCCTTTATATTACCCCATCAGCCGTCAGCCAGTCCTTACAGCGGCTACGCGTTCAACTTGATGACCCGCTGTTCATCCGCTCCGGAAAAGGCATCACGCCAACAACGGTAGGAATTAACCTGCATTTGCACCTTGAACAAAATCTCAACCAAATTGAACAAACAATCAACATCACCCATAGCTCCTCGCTGCGTAAGAATTTTGTTATCTATTGCCCGCAGTTGCTGTTAGCGTCCGGATTGATCCCGCCACTGCGCCTTTTCCTGCAAAGCAGCCAGTTTGAAATCGAACATCACGATATGCTGATGTCTTCGGAATCCGCAGAAGATTTGCTGGCTTACCGTAAAGCCGATCTTATTTTTTCGATCTCCCCTACCACCAATCGTTCAATCTGCTGTTCAGTTTATAAGCAACACCCGGTCGTCGCCGTATGCCGGAAAGGGCATCCTCGCCTTGGCAATAGCTGTACTCTCAAAGAGTTACTACGTGAAGATTTCACGTTTCTTGATAATAATGAAATCGGTTTACGTCAGTTTCAGTCTGAAGTGGAAACGCATTTACCGGGGCGGAAAATTGCGTTTCGCAGCGATTCAGTCATTAGTATTCTGAATATAATCGGTGCCACCGATCTGGTGGGGTTAATGACAGAGGGAACGTATGAAACATTTAAACAATCGCTGGGTCTGAAGAAAATAGCCCTCCCGGTGAGCTTCTCTCCCTTTAATATCTATTTGATGTACAACCGCGCCTCACTCAACAATGCCACTTTTGCGGACTTTATTAATAAAATACAGCCCCAGTAGCATCATCAAAAAAAATATTATTCACACCGCATATATAAATAAAATATTTTACTAACGTAAAAAGATGCGTAATAATCTTCTTGCTATATAACGCAGATTATTTATAAGCTCTGCTAATCTAATTCAACCTTTCTAACCTTCAAAGCGGTAGAAAAATGTCTCTGCATAAATTTCCTCTGGTCCAGAATGTTCTGGAAGCCAGCCGGGAACGTATCCGGTGGACGCTGGAAAATTTCCCTCGTGTATGCGTCTCTTTTTCAGGCGGTAAAGATTCAACTTTAATGCTTCACCTTACCGCCCAGCTTGCTCGTGAATCAGGGAAAAAAATCAGCGTCCTGTTTATTGACTGGGAAGCCCAATTTTCTTGCACTATCGCGCATTGTGAACGCCTGCATGACTACTACAGCGATGTCATTGACACGTTTTATTGGGTTGCTCTACCGCTGACCACACAAAATTCGCTTTCGCAATTCACACCTGAATGGCAATGCTGGGAGCCGGGGGTTGAATGGGTCAGGCAACCGCCGGAGTATGCGATCACCACCCACAGTTTTTTCCCGTTTTATAAACAAGGTATGACGTTCGAGGTTTTCGTTCAGGAATTTGCCGAATGGTTCTCGCAAAAGCGCCCCGCCGCCGTCATGGTTGGCATTCGCGCTGACGAATCTTATAATCGTTTTCTGTCGATTGCGTCCCGGCGTAAGCATCGCTTTTCGGATGATAAACCCTGGACCACGCTCGCGCCCGGCGCACATGCGTGGTATATCTATCCGATATACGACTGGAAAACAGCCGATATCTGGACGTGGTTTGCCAAAAGCCATCAGCCCTATAACCCGCTCTACAATCTTATGTTTCAGGCGGGCGTACCGCCGCGCTATATGCGTATTTGTGAGCCTTTTGGCCCGGAGCAGCGCCAGGGGCTATGGTTGTATCATGTGCTGGAGCCGGAGCGTTGGGGCCTGATGTGCGAACGGGTGAGTGGTGTTCATAGCGGTGGTGTTTATGCCGGGCAGGACAGCAAATTTTACGGCCATCGCCAACTGATAAAACCCGATAATCATACATGGAAGAGCTATGCGCTCTTTTTACTCGATAGTATGCCGCAGAAAACGGCCGAGCATTATCGTAACAAGATTGCCGTTTATTTACACTGGTATCAAAAAAAGGGAATGATGGATATTCCTGATACCCAGCCTGGAGATATTGGTTCAAAAGATATCCCATCCTGGCGACGTATATGTAAGGTTTTACTCAATAACGATTACTGGTGCCGGATGCTGTCTTTTAGCCCGAATAAACCAGGGCATTACCAGCGCTACAATGAACGGATAAAAAATAAACGCAAGGAGTGGAACATATTATGCAACAGCGAATAATGTTAGTACTGGCAGCCTATCTTGATAAGTTGCCAGAGGCTGAGCGTATTGAGGCAATCAATAATTTCCGACGGGTGTTACACGAATTTAGCCCTTTTAATGATAACCCTGTCGATTGTGTATTATGGGTAAAACATGAGAGGCTCGCGCCTAATAACTACAATCCTAATAATGTAGCGCCGCCCGAAAACCGGCTTCTTTACCGTTCACTGGAAGCCGATGGTTTTACCCAGCCCGTCGTCGTCGCTGAAAACAAGTGGGGCAGGTATGAAATTGTCGATGGTTTTCATCGTCAGCAGTTGGCGCAACATAAAAGTTCGCTGGCACGAAAACTGAAAGGCTACGTGCCCGTGGCAGCCCTGAAGGAGGGACCTGACCGACGTTCTTCACAGATGGCCTCCACCATTCGCCATAATCGCGCCCGTGGCCGCCATCAAATCAACGCCATGTCTGAGATTGTCCGCGAACTGGTACAGCTGGGCTGGGAGGACGTAAAAATAGGCAAGGAGCTGGGAATGGATGCCGACGAAGTCCTGCGCTTAAAGCAGGTTAACGGCCTGCTGGAACTGTTCAGCGGCCGTCAGTACTCCGAAGGCTGGACCGTTAAATAACTACAGTTTGCACAGCCGTTCGGCAGCGGCCAGCAGCGTCGATTCCTGTTTTGCAAAGCACAGGCGAATCAGCTTATGCGGAAAAGGATCAGCGCAAAATACCGATAGCGGGATCGCCGCAACGCCCGCATTTTTCGTCAGCCACTTGCAGAAGCTCACATCATCCAGATCGGAAATCGCGCTGTAATCAGCGAGCAGGAAATAGGTACCTTCGCAGGGCAAGATCTCCAGTCGGCTGGCGCTCAACGCGCTGATAAACAGATCCCGCCGCTGGCGATAAAACGCTGGCAAATCGCGATAATGCTGCGGCTCGGCACGCAGCATATCCGCCAGGGCCAGTTGCGCCGGGGTGTTAACGGCAAAGGTTAAATACTGATGTACTTTGCGCAGTTCCGCGCTGATTGCCGCCGGGGCCACGCAATATCCAATCTTCCAGCCGGTCATATGGTAGGTTTTACCGAATGACGACACGGCAATCGCACGCTCACGCAGTTGCGGATGCGCCAGTACGCTGGCATGGCCTTCTTCAGCAAAACATATGTGCTCGTAGACTTCATCGCTCAACACGTAAATTTCGCGATCCTCAATCGCCTGCCACAGCGCGTTAAAATCTGCTTTACGCCAGACGGTCGCGGAAGGATTATGGGGCGTGTTAAGGATTACTAACCGGGTACGATCGCTGAGCAACGCGGCAAATGCCTGCCAGTCGACGCGAAAATGCGGCGGCTGAAGCGCCACGCGTTTCAGTACGCCACCGGACAGTTCAACGGCGGGAGCATAGCTGTCGTAGCTGGGATCAAAGCAAATCACTTCATCACCTTCGCGTACCAGCGCGGTGATCGCCGCGTACAGCGCCTCGGTCGCCCCTGCAGTGACGGTGATATCGCTGTTCACATCCGGACGATGTCCGTAAAGCTCAGCGGTTTTATCGGCAATCGCTTCTCGCAGCGCCTGCGCGCCGGTCATTGGGGCATACTGGTTAGCGCCCTGTGAAACATGGTATGCCAGACGCTCCTGCAAATAACGCGGACCATCAAAATCAGGGAAACCCTGCGACAGGTTGATGGCCTGATGCTGCTGCGCCAGAGCGCTCATTTGCGAAAAAATGGTGGTGCCGAGAGTGGGCAATTTACTTTGGGGGATCAAAGGGCGGCTACTCATTGTTTCTATCCATTGACTTGAGACGGTTAAAATCACTATAACACGCTCAATGCATTTGGCAATCAAGACGCTTAGACGTCCAAATTGCCTTATAATAACTCAACTGACGCTAGTGGCCTGGCGCGAAGATGCCCTCTGCCACCGCCTGTGGCGAGACAACGCCCGTATCCAGCACCCAGCCGCTAACCAGCGCGGCTGGCGTAACATCAAAAGCCGGGTTGTAAACCTGCGCATCGTGCGGTGCCCACTGCACGGCACCAAAACTGCCTGCCACGCCAGTCACTTCGCTGGCCGCCCGCTGCTCAATGGGAATGGCGTCGCCGTGCGGACAGTGCCGGTCCAGCGTGGTGTGCGGCGCAGCTACATAAAAGGGGATGCCGTGAAACGTCGCCAGCACCGCCAGTGAATAAGTGCCAATTTTATTTGCCACGTCGCCATTCGCGGCGATGCGATCTGCCCCGACCCACACCGCATCTACCTGGCCGTTCGCCATCAGACTGGCGGCCATCGAATCGGTAATCAGCTGATAAGGAATACCCAGTTCGCCCAGCTCCCACGCCGTCAGTCGCCCGCCCTGAAGCAGCGGACGCGTCTCATCCACCCAGACATTGGCGATGTTTCCCTGTTGGTGCGCGCGGGCGATAACACCCAGCGCGGTCCCCACGCCCGCCGTTGCCAGCCCGCCGGTGTTGCAGTGGGTCAGTATCCGGCTGCCTGGTGTCACCAGCGCACTTCCGGCGTCGGCAATACGTTCGCAGAGCTGTTTGTCCTCAGCAACCAGACGTTCCGCTTCGGCGATCAGCGCCGGCACAAAATCGGCCTGCGCCAGCGCCCGTTTCATCCGGTCAAGGTTGTTCATCAGGTTAACCGCCGTCGGGCGGGATGCGCGTAGCCTCGCCAGCGCCAGCGCCAGTTCCTCTCGCCCCGCCCCGCGCTCTGCCAGCAACGCTAACAGCAGGCTGGCAGACAGCCCGATCAGCGGCGCACCGCGCACGCGAAGGGCGTGAATATGCTCCACCAGCGCGTCGACATTGTCGGCAGGCAGCCAGATTTTCTTCTGCGGCAGCGCCTGCTGGTCGAGGATAAAAAGCTGATCCTGGCTCACCCGCAGGCTGGTCGTCTGTAGTGTCTGCATCTCGTTAAATCCCTGTTGCGTTGATGTATCACATTGTGTCAGGATGAATCCCAGATGTATAGACGTCTGAATGGCTTTAATCAAAAAGAATGAAGGAGTAAGGCAATGTCGCAATATCAAACGTTCAGCGCCGAAGACGCCGTAGCGTATGCGCAGGAATTTGGCGGGCTGGAAAACCCGTCAGCGCTGGTCGGGGCGCAGGAAGTGGGCGACGGCAACCTTAATCTGGTCTTTAAGATTTTTGATGCGCAGGGCGTGAGCCGCATTATTGTTAAGCAGGCGCTGCCCTACGTGCGCTGCGTGGGCGAGTCCTGGCCGCTAACTCTTGACCGCGCAAGGCTGGAGGCGCAGACGCTGCGTGAGCATTATCAGCACTGTCCGCAGCACACGGTAAATATTGTGCATTTCGATCCCGCGCTTGCGGTGATGGTGATGGAAGATCTCTCCGACCATCGCATCTGGCGTGGCGAATTGATTAAAGGGATAAATTACCCCCAGGCTCCCCGTCAACTGGGCGAATACCTGGCGCAAACGCTGTTTCATACCAGTGATTTCTGGTTGCATCCGCACCATAAAAAAGCGCAGGTAGCGAATTTCGTTAATCCTGAAATGTGCGAGATCACCGAGGATTTATTCTTTAACGACCCTTATCAGGTTCACGAGCGAAATAATTATCCGCCAGAGCTTGAGCAGGACGTGGCCGCGCTGCGCGACGATGCAGCGCTTAAGCTCGGGGTCGCCTCCCTGAAGCACCGTTTTTTCTCCCACGCCGAGGCGCTGCTGCATGGTGATATCCATAGCGGCTCCATTTTTGTCGCCGAAGGCAGCCTGAAAGCGATAGATGCCGAGTTCGGTTTCTTCGGCCCCATCGGTTTTGACGTCGGCACCGCCATCGGCAACCTGCTGCTCAACTTCTGTGGCGCGCCGGGGCAACTGGGTATTCGTGATGCCGCCGCCGCCCGTGAGCAACGGCTGGCGGATATCCGCGAGGTATGGACGACCTTTGCCGAACGGTTTCAGGCGCTGGCGGTGGAGAAAACGCGTGACGACGCGCTGGCCTATCCCGGCTATGTCTCGCAGTTCCTGCAAAAAATCTGGCATGATGCGGTGGGGTTCTGTGGCACGGAGTTGATTCGTCGTAGCGTGGGGCTTTCCCACGTGGCGGACATTGACACTATCCGCGATGAGGAAATGCGTCACGCCTGTCTGCGCCACGCTATTACCCTCGGTAAAGCACTCATTGTCATTGCCGATCGAATTGAGAACGTTGAAGCGTTGATTGCGCGAGTAAGACAATACAGCTGAGTCCTCACCCCGTCTCCCTCAGGGGAAGGGTGAGGGTTGTTTACCCCCGGTACTCAATCACCGACAGCCCGCCGTTATAATCGGTGCTGTAAATAATCCCCTGTGCATCCACGAACACATCACAGGACTGGATCACCCGCGGTCTGCCAGGCCGCGTATCCATCATCTTCGCTGGCGCAGCAGGCACCAGCGCCCCCGTTTCCACCGGGCGATACGGGTCCGAAATATCATATGCGCGCACGCCCGCATTCTGATACGTGGCAAAAATGAGCGTCGAACTGATAAAACTGCCGGGGCGATTTTCGTGCAGATTATGCGGACCAAAATGCGCGCCCTTCGCCACATAATCCGCTTCTTTCGGCTGCGGGAAGGTGGAGATACTCACCGGATTCGACGGTTCACGAATATCAAACAGCCAGATCAGCTTTTCGCCGTCTTCCTGATTATCCAGCACCGCTTCGTCCAGCACCACCAACAGATCCCGGTCCGGTAGCGGCAAGGCGGTATGGGTACCGCCGCCAAACGGCGGACTCCAGTTGCGGTGGCTGATGAGCTTCGGCTGCGTGCGATCTTTCACATCCAGCAGCGTCAGACCGCCGTCGCGCCAGCTTCCATAGGCGGTATCTCCGGCAATAATCGCATGATGCAGGGCGTAGCGTTTTCCTTCGGGCCACGTCGGTTTCTCGCCTGCCGCCGGATTCATGCCCGGTAACCACCAGCGCCCGGCCACTTCCGGTTTCCGCGGATCGGCCAGGTCGATGGTGAGGAAAATATAATCGGTAAAACCGTCGATCAGCGCCGACACATAGGCCCAGCGCCCGCCAACGTACCAGATACGATGAATGCCGATCCCGTTGAGCGACAGGAAGCCGATCTCGCGAGGTTTATCGGGCACTGAAATATCAAACACGCGCAGCCCGGCGCTCCAGCCTTTGTCCTGCACATCGCTGACCGTCTCGCCCACCTGGCGGGTGTAGTAGACTTTCTCATCGGCAAAGCGGGCATCGGCGAACAGATCGCGGGCGTTAATCACCAGCAGCAGATCGTCATGCGCCTGAAGATGCACATTCCAGGTGCCCGGCGGCGCGGGAACGTAGCCAACCGCTTTGGGATTTTTCACATCGCGCACATCGACAATCGAAAACCCCTGCGACACCATATGGCCAATATAGGCATAACCACGGTGTACCATCAGTTGCACACCGTCGGGACGCCCGCCCTGATCGCTATGGCCGATCAGCCGCATATTGCGGCTGTAATCGGGGGTGGGTAAATCATTCGCCATATTCCCTCCTTCGCCTTATCCGGCCTGTAAATTTATCCGACCAACCAATCCGCGCTTTACCCCTGCGCGGTAAGCGTTATTTATTCTTCGCTTCCAGCGTGGCAAACCACGGCGCAATAAAGTCCTGAGTCTGACCCCAGCCCGGAATGATTTTACCCAGGCCCGCCACGTTTACCGCCCCCGGCTGGCTGGCCAGCAGCGCCTGCGGAATTGTCGCCGCTTTAAAATCATAAGTGGCAGGCGTCTGCTCACCGGCAATCTTATTGGCGATCAAGCGCACATTCGTCGCGCCAATGAGTTTCGGATCGACCGCCACGCTGACTTTCCACGGACTGCCCGCTTCGCGCATCAGTTGAAGGTCCTGATTGGAGATATCAATGCTGTAGAGTTTGATTTCGGTGCGTCCGTTCTCTTTCAGCGCTTTATACGCCCCCTGACTGAAGGCATCCCAGGTGCCCCAGATGGCGTCGATTTGTCCTTTCGGATACTTCGCCAGCACCGCGCCAACTTTATTCGCCGTGTCGCCCTGCACGTCGGATGAGACCGCGCCGATAGACTCCAGCTCCTTAATCCCCGGATTCTGTTTTAACAGTTGCTTATAGGCTGCCTGGCGACGCTCCATCGGCGGGAAGCCCGCGACCCACAGCTTGATAATATTGGCTTTGCCGTTGAAGTCCTTAACCAGTTGACCAAATGACAGATTCGTCAGCGAGGCATCATCCTGCTGGGTGACCGTCACGCCCGGAATGTCGCCGTTCACCGCGGTATCAAAGACGGAGACTTTAATCCCGGCCTCCACCGCTTTTTTGACCAGCGCGGTAGCGTAAGGATCGCGCCCCTGCGAGAGAATAATGCCGTCATACTTCTGGCTAATCGCCTGATTTACAAAGTCCTGGAATTTGGCATCGTCGCCGTTGCTGAGAAAGGTGCTGACCTTAAAGCCCAGCTTTTTACCTTCAAGGATCGCCCCGGAAACAAACTGAGTGGTATTGTCATCCGATCCCAGATTGCGGATCACCGCAATACGGATCGGCCCCTGATGCTCAGCGATGGCCGCAGGAACCGGCGCAGGTGTGGCGGCATACCCCGGAATTGCGCTGACTAAACTAAGCGCCAGCAGTGAAAGCGTCATTTTTTTCATTTCTCTGTTTCCCCTGAATGATTAACGTCGCTGGAAGTAAGTCAACGCAAGAGCGCCAGCCAGCACCAGCCCCTTAATAATGTCCATGGCGTAATACGGTACGGAGAGCATCACCAGACCGTTAGAAAGCACGCCCAGAATCACCGCCCCGACCAGCGTGCCCAGCGCATTGGGCTTACCGGAACCGGCCAGTGAAAAACCAATCCACGCGGCGGCCACGGCATCCATCAGATAGCCGCCGCCAGCATTCACCTGTGAAGAGCCGATGCGTGAGGCCAGCAGAATGCCACCCAGACCCGCGAGTAAGGAGGCGATAAGGTATGCCGCCACTTTATAGCGAGTGGTACGAATTCCCGACAGGCGCGCCGCCTCGGCGTTGCCGCCGATGGCGTACATCCGCCGCCCGTGGGTGGTGAGCGACAGGCCGAGCTGCGCCAGCACCGTGACCACCAGCATAATGATCACAATGGTCGGCACCTGCCCGAGCAGGCTAAACGCCGCCGGGATGGTCCCTTCCGCCATTTCGCCGCTCGGCAGCACCATATTTTCGGTGATGGAGCCGCCGTAGCTGTAGGTCATCGCCACGCCCTGGATCACAAACAGGCTGCCGAGGGTGGCGAGCATGTCGGGAATGCGCAGCACCACAATCAGAAAGGCGTTAAACAGCCCGACCAGCAGACAAAGCGCCAGCGTCAGCAGGATCGCCCCGGTGGTGCCGAAGCCGTGCCAGACAAACAGCGAGATCACCAATGCGTTTGCCAGCGATGCCGTCGAGCCGACCGAGAGATCGAATCCGCCAACGGTCAGCGAGATCGAGACGCCAATCGCGATCACCGTGACAATCGCAATGGAGCGCAGAATGTTGATGATGTTGAAGGGATCGAGAAAATTATCCGATGCCAGACCAAAGATGGCGATCAGTGCCACTACGGTCAGCAGCATGCCCCATTTATAGAGAAAATCGAAAAATTGCTGACGGGGTGATGCCGTCGCGTTTACTGAAAGGGCTTTGCTCACGCCGCCGTTCCTCCGGTCGAGTAATAGAGAAGCGTCTCTTCGCGGGCGTCCTCGCCCTGAATTTCCGCCACGATGCGCCCGTCCCAGAGCACGCAAATCCGATCGCACAGCCCGACCAGTTCGCTAAATTCGCCCGAGGCGTAAATCACGCCCCGACCTTCCCGCGCCAGGCCGTCGATCAACTGAAAAAGATCCGTTTTGGCTTTAACGTCCACGCCTTTGGTCGGCTCGTCAAAAATCAGCACGCTGGCATTGCCGCGCAGCCATTTACCGATGGCGACTTTTTGTTGATTACCACCGGATAAACGTCGCAAATGCTGTCCCGGCCCGGTGGTTCTGACGCCGACGCGGGCGATGGTCTCCTGCGCCCAGCGCCACGCCTGACGATGTCCGAACAGGCTCCAGCGCGAAAAGCTGTTATCGGCGCTGACCGCCAGATTCATGGCAACGGACTCATCAACAAAAATCCCCTCTTTGCGCCGTTCTTCCGGTACCAGCGCCAGTCCGCGCGCGACCGAATCCGCCGGATCGCGCGGACGCCACGGCCGGCCGTTCAGTTCGCCCCGTTCGCTGCGGCTTTTCGTCGCGCCGAACAGCGCCTTACACAGCTCGGTTTTTCCTGCGCCCGCCAGCCCGGCGATGCCGAGAATTTCCCCTTTACGCAGGCGCAGCGAAATATCTTTCAGCAGGGTCGCATCATGCAGGCCATCAACGCTCAGCAGGATCCGATCGTCGCACGGCGGACGGCGCGGCGGGTAAATATCGCTGAGTTCATGACCCAGCATTTTCTCCACGATGGCATCCGCGCTTAATGCCGTCATCGGCCCGCTCTCGATCAATCTGCCGTCGCGCAGCACGGTGAGGGTGTCGCAAATGGCTTTCAGTTCATGGATACGGTGGGAAATAAACACCACTGCGATCCCCTGCTGCTGCAGGCGGCGCACCACTGCGAACAGGCGCTCGCTTTCATGGCGATCCAGCGGCGCGGTCGGCTCATCAAGGATCAAAAAACGGCAGTGATGAGAGAGTGCCCGCGCCAGCAGAATTTGCTGTTTCTCCGCCAGCGAACAGCTCTCAATGCCCCGCCGCACGTCCATCGCCACATCAAGCTGCGCCAGTGCGGAGCGTGCCTGACGGCGGATATCGCCCCAGCGGTAGCGATGACCCGGCTCAGCCAGCGCATCGAGCATAATATTTTCCGCAATACTCAGGCCGGGGATCAGCGCCACGTCCACTTCCTGCTGTACCAGATGAATGCCGAGCCGTTTGGCGTCCAGCGGCGAACGAATGGTGACCACCGAATTATTGATGGCAATCTCGCCTTCATAATGGTCCCAGGTGCCCGACAGCACCGCCATCAGCGTTGATTTTCCCGCGCCGTTGGCACCGGTTAAGGCATGTACCGAGCCGCCTGTCAGGGTGAAATTCACCTGGTTGAGGGCCTTAACCCCCGCAAAGGCCAGCCCGATCCCACGCATCTCAAGACGATTGGCTTTCATCGGCTGCGGCTCCCCGTTATTAATGTTTTGATTTAGCGTATATTTCCTGCGAACACCTTGACTGGCAACGACAGAAAAGGCATAACATAAAACAAAATATTATTAGCCATCCGGATGTCCAGACATAACATCAGGTTAGCGATTACGCATAAGGACAACACTCATGAGCAGCACTGATATTCGCGTCGTTCCCGGCCCCGCCAACTATTTCTCCCACCGCGGCAGCCTCGCACGACTGGCTGATTTTTACAGCGATGAGCAACTTTCACGCGCGTTCTGGATTTACGGCGAACGGGCCATTGCTGGCGCGCGCCCCTTTCTGCCCGAGGTATTTAACGCCCCCGGCGCAAAACACTGCCTGTTTACCGGCCACTGTAGCGAAACGGATGTGGCCCGGCTGGCGCAAACCGCGGGCGACGATCGCGCGGTCGTTATTGGCGTCGGCGGCGGTGCATTGCTGGATACCGCCAAAGCGCTGGCGCGTCGTCTCGGCCTGCCGTTTGTGGCGATCCCCACCATCGCCGCCACCTGCGCGGCCTGGACGCCGCTTTCGGTGTGGTACAACGATGTCGGTCAGGCGCTGCATTTTGAAATTTTTGACGATGCCAATTTTCTCGTGCTCGTAGAACCACAGATTATCCTCAACGCCCCGGCGGAGTATCTGCTGGCAGGCATTGGCGACACGCTGGCGAAGTGGTATGAAGCGGTGGTGCTGGCCCCGCAGCCGGAGGAACTGCCGCTCACAGTGCGCCTTGGCATTAACGGCGCGCTGGCGATCCGCGATGTACTGCTGGCGCAAAGCGAGCAGGCGCTGGCCGATCAGCAGCGCGGCGAACTGACTCAGGATTTTCGTGATGTGGTAGATGCAATTATCGCGGGCGGCGGCATGGTGGGCGGCCTGGGCGAGCGCTATACCCGCGTCGCCGCGGCGCACTCGGTGCATAATGGCCTGACGGTACTGCCGCAAACTGAGAAATTCCTTCACGGCACCAAAGTCGCTTACGGCATTCTGGTGCAGAGCGCGCTGCTCGGTCAGGACGACGTGCTGGCGCAGCTTAATGCCGCGTATCACCGTTTTCATCTGCCCACCCGTCTGGCCGAGCTGGAGGTGGACATCAACAATCGCGAAGAACTGGACCGGGTGATCGCCCATACGCTGCGCCCGGTAGAATCCATTCACTTCCTGCCGGTCAACCTGACCGCGGAAACCCTGCGCGCTGCCATCGAAAAAGTCGAATTTTTCGGCCGTTAATCCACCTTTTTTGCACGCCTCTGTCGCCTGACAGAGGCATTTGCGATCCTGCTCGTAATCCCTGATTTTGCCGCTTTTCGCCTCTGCCGATCCGCTCTATGGTGTCCGATATAAGATAATTTAAAAAATCTAATTATCTTATTATTTACTTATATTCAGACAGGGCGTACAGTGGAGGTCGAAATGAAGTTTGTGTGGTCAAGGATAGCGTCAAAGCGGTTTTATCAGCTTGATGAGCGGTATCGTCGCAGGATCAGGCAGGCGCTATACGATATCGGCGATCCCGATACGTTAAGGCTGGACGTCAAAAAGCTGTCGGTGCCCAAAGACCATTATCGGCTGCGTGTGGGGGATTACCGCGTCATCTATATGCTGCAAGGCGAGTTGTGCGATATCTGCTACATCGTGGCGGTTAAGCGCAGAACCTCCACCACTTATTTGCATGAGGAGTGTGCACCCTATGGGAATTCAATATATTAAAGACGAAAAAGGGAACCCGCAGTATGTGGTGATCCCATATGACGTCTTTTTCCAAATGCGCCTGCAAATGGCGGAGTTCGAAACAGCAAGCGAGGCGGAAGGCTGGGAAGATATTCCGTGCGAACAGGATGAATATGACGATGTCGGTATTCCCGACGAAATCATCGCCGTAGTGTGTGACGAGAAAGTGAGCTTACAGGCCGCCTGGCGTATTTATAAAGGTTTGTCACAGCAGGAAGTGGCGGAAAAGCTGGGGATCAGCCAGTCCGCGGTTTCTCAGCTTGAATCACCGGATTCCCGACCGCAAAAGCGCACCCGCGAAAAGCTGGCCGCCCTCTATGGCTGTACGCAGGAGCAAATCAGCCTGCGCATTTAGCAGCACTTCATGCCACCTTTACCGCCGTAGCGCGCGTCCTGGCGTTCGCGGAAAAATTCTTCGTAGGTCATCGGCGTCTGATCCGGATGCGTGATACGGATATGCTCAACGTAGTTGTCATAATCCGGCACGCCGATCATCATTTTCGCCGCCTGCCCCAGATATTTTCCTGCTTTAGAAAGGGTATCAAACATAGCTGCTCCATAACGTCATCCCTCCCCCGGTTGAGGGAGGGACTTTTCAGAGAGGAATCAGTGCGCGCCTTTTGACTGCGCGACGATCTGATCCAGGTTATCCGGCATCGGCTGGTATGGCGTTTCTTTTGCCGTCACCCCATTCTGCCTCAGTGCCGCCAGCGCGGTTTTGATGGAGAACAGCGCCAGTACCACGACCACCACCATAAAGAAGATGGTCAGGCCCGCGTCAAGACGGTTGTTAAACACCAGTTGCGCCAGTTGAGACTCCGTATACTGTGACGGAATATTGCCGCTGTCGATCATCGCCTGGAACTTATTGGCGATGGCGAGGAAGCCGACTTTCGCATCCGGACTGAAGGATTTCTGCCACCCGGCGGTGAGCGTACAAATCAGCAGCCACGCGGTAGGCACCAGCGCCACCCAGGCGTAACGCTGACGCTTCATCTTAAACAGAACCACCGCGCACAGCATCAGCGCCATACCCGCCAGCATCTGATTGGCAATCCCAAACAGCGGCCACAGGGTATTGATGCCGCCCAGCGGATCGACCACGCCCTGATGGAGGAAATACCCCCACGCCAGCACGCACAGCGCCGTCGCCAGCAGGTTCGCCGGCAGCGAGTCGGTACGCTTGAGGCCGGGGGCTACGACGCCCAGCAGATCCTGTAACATAAATCGCGCCGCGCGGGTTCCGGCATCTACCGCCGTCAGAATAAACAGCGCCTCAAACAGAATGGCGAAATGATACCAGAAGGAGACATCCATCAGGCCACCGAGCGCGCCGTGCAGGATATAGGCCATCCCCACCGCCAGCGTCGGCGCGCCGCCAGCCCTGGAGATAATGGACTGCTCGCCAACCTCATTAGCAATGTGTGCCAGCGTCTCCGGGGTAATGCTAAAGCCCCAGCTACTCACAACCTGCGCGGCAGAGGCCACCACATCCGCGGTACCCGCCGGTGCCAGCACCGCCATCGGGCTGTTCATCGCAAAGTAAACGCCCGGATCGATGATACACGCCGAGACCAGCGCCATGATGGCTACGAACGACTCCATCAGCATACCGCCGTAACCGATAAAGCAGGCCTGCCCCTCATTCGCCAGCATCTTCGGCGTGGTGCCGGAGGAGATCAGCGCATGGAAGCCTGACACTGCGCCGCAAGCGATAGTGATAAACAGGAACGGGAAGAGATTCCCCGTCCACACCGGCCCGGTGCCGTCAATAAATTTGGTCATGGCAGGCATGGTCAGCGTCGGACGCATGATCAGAATACCGATCGCCAGACCAATAATGGTGCCGATTTTGAGGAAGGTAGAGAGGTAATCGCGCGGGGCCAGCAGCAGCCAGACCGGCAGCACAGCCGCCACAAATCCGTAGCCCACCAGCATCCAGGTTAACTGGATCCCGGTAAAGTCAAAATACGGTGCCCAGGTTGCGCTTTCCGCCACCCAGCCGCCGGAAATGATGGCGAAAATCAGGAAAAACAGGCCGATGACCGAGACCTCACCAATTCGGCCAGGGCGCAGATAGCGGATATAAACGCCCATAAACAGCGCCAGCGGAATGGTAAAAGCGACGGTATACGTCCCCCACGGGCTGTGGGTCAGCGCCTTGACCACAATCATCGCCAGCACGGCGAGGATGATCACCATGATCATAAAACAAGCCACCAGCGCGATAATCCCCGCCGTCGCGCCCATCTCCTCTTTCACCAGCTCGCCCAGCGAACGCCCGTCGCGGCGGGTGGAGACGAACAGCACCATAAAGTCCTGCACCGCTCCCGCCAGCACCACGCCCGCCAGTATCCAAATCATCCCCGGTAGGTAGCCCATCTGCGCCGCCAGCACCGGGCCGACCAGCGGACCCGCGCCTGCAATTGCCGCAAAATGGTGGCCGAACAGCACTTTTTTGTCGGTTGGCACATAATCCAGCCCGTCGCTATAACGCACGGCGGGGGTCATGCGCGTCGGATCTACCGCCAGCACTTTGCGGGCGATAAAAAGCCCGTAGAACCGATAGGCGATGAGATAAATGCATACGGACGCGACCACAATCCACAGCGCGTTAATCTGTTCACCACGATTGAGGGCAATGAAGCCCAGAGCAAATGCGCCCACAATAGAGAGCACTGCCCATATGAGGTATTTCCCTGAATTGTTCATAGTTGTGTTCCGCTGCCTCAGCCAGAGAGATGTTACATTTTGTTTCTAGAGCATTCAGCGGGATTTAACAACTGTGAAACACTGGAGATCTGAGCTAAAACCGTTTATTTACATGACAATGTTAACGGGATCACTTTAGGGCGGTAAAGGAGTGAAACGGGTGTGGGGAAGTCCGGGAGCGGGAAAAGCGCTGTCGTCGTGCTCAGGAGCACCTACAGGCGCAATGGCTAAAGTAGCCAGGACTGCTCCCTTTTCCTAAGTGAGAGAGTGTGAGGTAGATGACAAACCTGTTTTGCTATTGTGTTCGCCGTTTTGCCGGGTGGCGGCTGCGCCTTACCCGGCCTGCGAAATATACGATATCACTACGTTACACGTAACCTGTAGGCCCGGTAAGCGCAGCGCCACCGGGCAGCATCCCACGTTATAGCGTTTGTTATCTTCGCAGAAGCCACCGTTACCCCAGCACCGCCGTACTCAAACGGCAAGTGCAGCAGCGCCTTCCCTGCTCATCGAAGACCACAATCTCCCAGCTCTGATTTTGACGACCAAGGTGCAACGGCTGACAAACGCCCCGCACTTTGCCCTGCGAGACCGCGCGGTGATGAGAGGCGTTAAGCTCCATCCCTACCACACACTGACCGTCGCGGGTCATCAGATAACCGGCCATCGATCCCAGCGTTTCCGCCAGTGCCGCCGAGGCACCACCGTGCAGCAGGCCGAACGGCTGGTGAGTGCGGGCATCCACCGGCATGTCGGCCTCCAGCGTATCATCGCCGAGGCGGGTATAAACGATCCCCAAATGCGCTACCATCGTGTTCAAACTGGTGGCGTTGAGTTCATCGAGGGTCAAATGCCGTTTCCAGATCATCTTCAGGCTCCCAGCGTTGAACCGCCGTCCACCACGATATCCTGAAGCGTGATATGGCTGGCGAGATCGGAGGCAAGAAACAGAATAGTGTTGGCAATTTCCTGCGGGCGGGCGATCTTGCCGAGCGGGATCCCCAGCTTAAACTGCTCGCCAAAACCGCGAATACGCTGCTGTTCCGCGTCGTCGCTGACCCACAGCGTGCGCTGCATGTCGGTATCAGTAGATCCCGGCGACACCAGGTTACAGCGCACGCCGCATGCCGCCAGCTCCAGCCCCACCGTCAGCGCCAGGCTTTTCAGTGCGGCTTTAGACGCGCCGTAGGCACTCATCCCGATGCGCGGCGTGTGCGCGGCGTCGGAAGCTACGGTGACTATTGCCCCGCCCTGCTGACGGCGAAACTGCGGCATGGTCTGCCGGAACAGGTTAAACGCGCCGCCGACGTTGACGGCAAAGGTCTGCTGCCAGTCTTCCAGGCTGAGTCCGTCCGTAGGCCCCATGCGCAAAATGCCTGCCGCGTTGACCAGCACGTCCAGCCGCTCGCAGGCGGCCAGCAGACGCTGACATACTTCAGCGACCTGCGCGGCATCCGCCACGTCCAGTGTTTCGGTGGCGAAAGCATAGTCGTGCTGCGTAAAGGCCACATCGAAGCCAGTCACCGTCGCGCCCGCCTCTACAAACGCCTGCGCTGTGGCATAACCGATGCCTTTACCTGCCCCGGTGACCCACACCGTTTTACCGCAAAAGTCAAAACCGGGCATCACTTCACCTCGCGGGAGAGCAGCGCCCACCAGGCATCCAGGGTCGGGTTTTTCGCCAGCATGACAAAATCAATATCGCCGTGGACTTTCCGCCAGCGCGCCGCCAGCGCCATCATGCGCACCGAATCCAGCCCGTAGTCGATCAGGTTTTCGTCATCCAGCGGTTCATCGGAGTCATCCAGCAGCGGCAGGATCAGCGCACGCAGGGCGTCTTTACTCTTCGGCACCGGCGCAGGCAACAGTTCTTCGGTCATGACCACGCGTCCCGAGCGGCCTGCGACATAGTTCAGCGCCATCAGGTGCTCCTCGCGGCTGAAATCAGCCAGCGCGTCGGCGACCATAAACGGCTGAATATCACGCATGAAGGCGTCGGTGGCGGTGGTCATGCAGCCAATGTGAGCATAGACGCCGGTGATGATCAGCTGGTTGCGCCCCGTGGCCTTAAGCTGCGCTTCCAGCGGCGAGCGATGAAATGCGCTGTAGCGCCACTTCACCAGCACGGTATCGCTTTCATCCGGCGAAAGCGCATCGACAATTTTTTGCTGTTCCGGCGAACGGGTCAGCCCCGGCCCCCACATGTCATTGAGCAGCGCGCGATCTTCAGCGCTCTGCTCTTTCGGCTGGGCGGTGTAGTACACCGGAATATTGTGCTGTTTGCAGTACTGGCGCAGAGCGGCGATATTGGCGACGACCTGTTCCATCATCGGGCAGTTATCGCCCCAGAAACTGATGAAATAATCCTGCATATCGTGGATCAGCAGCGCCGCACGCGCGGGATCAACGGTCCAGTTGACTTTGTTATCCGGCATGTCGCTGGCGATGGGCAGCGCGTACGCCTGTAGTTTTGGAATGGCCATGACTTTCTCTCCTTCAGACCGGCGAACGGGACGCCAGCCATTGACGCAACTGTTTTTTATCCACTTTACCGACCGGCGTGAGCGGCAGCGCGTCCACGCACTCCACACGATCCGGCAGTTTGTATTCGGCGACGCCCTGCTCGCGCAGGAACCGGCGGACCTGTACCGCGCGCAGCGGCGCGTTAACCACCAGCCATGCGCAGCTTTTCTCGCCCAGCAACTCGTCTTCCATACTGACCAGCGCGGCCTGGATCACCGACTCGTGGCGCAGCAGCAGGTTCTCAATCTCTTCGGCAGCGATTTTTTCGCCGCCGCGGTTGATCTGATCTTTTTCCCGTCCCTGCACGGTAATGTAGCCCTGCTCATCAATGGCAATCAGATCGCCGGAGCAGTAAAAGCCATTCTCATCAAACGCGCTGGCGTTGTGCGTCGGGCTGTTGAAATAGCCACGAAAGGTATACGGGCCGCGGGTCATCAGGCGTCCCACTTCGCCGTGCGGCAGCGGATTGCCGTCGGCATCCGCCACCCACACTTCATCGTCCGGGCACATCGGGCGGCCCTGGGTGTTGAGAATGCGATCCAGCGGATCGTCCAGCCGGGTATAATTGACCAGCCCTTCCGCCATGCCGAAAACCTGCTGAAGCTGGCAACCCATCTCCTGTGGAATGCGCGCGGCAAGCGTCGCGGGCAGGCGTGCCCCGCCGACCTGAAGCAGTTCCAGCGAGGCGAGCTGGGCATGGCTACCATCTTCCTGTAGCGCCTGTAACCACAAACTCACCGCAGGCGGCACCAGCGGTGCAACCGTGATACGATGCTTTTCAATTAGCGGGAAGCACAGCGTAGCGCTGGGATCGGCGGCCAGCACCACGGTGCCTTGCGCCAGAAATACGCCGAGCGCGCCGGGTGAGCTGATGGCGTAGTTATGCGCCGCCGGAAGCGCACATAAAAAGCGTGTCCGCTCGCTAAACTGACAGATTTCATTACTGCGCCGCACGCTGTAGTAATAATCGTTATGGGTACGCGGGATCAGTTTCGGCGTGCCGGTCGTACCGCCGGAGAGCTGGAAATACGCCACCTCGTCAGCCGGTGACGGTGTGGCGATAAAATCATCAGCCGGACGAGCAATCGCCGCGCCAAGGTCGTGTTCGCCCTCATGCTGACGTAACAGCACGGCCCGGACTGAGCGGCATTCGGCCACAAATTGATTCAGAAACGCATCGCTGGCAAACAGCGCATGCTCGCGGTCGGCCACGATCAGCGCCGGCTCGATTTGCGCAGCGTAGGCGGTCAATTCCGAGCGCTGATGGCTGAACAACGCCATCACCGGCGCAACGCCCAGCTTCAGCAGCGCGAAAAAGGTGATATAGAGTTCGACTACGTTGCCAAGCTGCACCAGCGCGGTCTCTCCGGGCTTAATCCCCTGACGCTGTAATGCGGCGGCCAGATTATCCGAGGCCTGATGAAGCGCGCGATAGCTGACATAGCGCTCGCCGTCGATGACCGCAATATTATCGCTTTGCGCATGGCGGGTCAGAATGTCGGTCAAGGGCAGATCCTGCCAGTAGCCTTTTTCACGATAGCGACGGGCTAAATCATCTGGCCAGCGGGTAAAGGGAATGCTCATCATCGTTCCTTACTGTAAGCCAAAGACGTTCAGCATCGTAGAAAGCTTGGTGCCGGTTTCTCGCCATTCCGCGACGGGAGACGACGCGGGAACAATCCCCGCCCCGGCAAATAACCGGATTTGATTCTGATACAGCCGGGCGCAGCGAATCGTCACCACCCACTCACCGTTACCTTCATCGTCACACCAGCCGACGATGCCGCCAAACAGTTCGCGGTTAAACGGCTCCAGCTCAGCGATCAGTTTCTTCGCGACCTGATGCGGGAAACCGCTTAGCGCTGGCGTCGGATGCAGCAGACAGGCCAGCGACAGCGCGTTTTCCTGCGCGTCACACTCGCCAGCAATCGGCGTGCCCAGATGCCATAACGTTGGTGTAGTGATTAGCTGGGGTGATTCCGGCAGCGTTAAATGGCGGCTATGCGGTGCCAGCACGGCTTTCATCGCCTGGGTCACCAGATCGTGCTCGTGGCGATCTTTTTCCGAAGCCAGCAGCTTATTGCCCGCTTCGCGATCCAGCACGTCATCCGGCTGACGTCGCGCTGAACCGGCCAGCGGCAGCGAGTTAAACTGCGTGCCTTCTTTGCGCAACAGCAGTTCCGGGCTGGCACCCAGCAAGACACCACCGTCGCTGAGCGGCAGATGGAAGTTATAGCTGGCCGGATTCTGGGCAATCAGGCGCTCCAGTAATTCGCCGCTGTTAACCGGCGCATCGGTAGCAATCTCAATCAGGCGGGATAAGACGACTTTATCAACCTCAGGCGTGGCGGTCAGTGCGGCAGCGCGGGCGACCATCGCCATAAACTCATCCTGCTGTGGGATCTCACGGCGCGCGGTGATATTCAGCGGCGGCTGCTGGGCAGCGTAGCGCGCGGAGTGCTGTTTCTCTTTGCGGGAGAAGGTCTCATGGCGCTCGGGAATAAACAGTTCGCTGGGCTGGGTGGTATCAAACGGGATCGCACCGACCATCACCGGTTTTTCGATTCCCGCCGCTTTTGCCCGGGCGAACGCCTCTGTCAGCGCCTGCTGGAATGCGCTGTGCGCAAGCTCTCCCCCTTCGGCAGGCTCGCTCACCCGCGCAAAACAGCCGGTCGTCGTGAAACTGCGGAACGGCGACATAAAAAGAAAGCGATCGGCGCTCAGCGTCGCCTTTGCCTGCTGAAGCTCTTCAGCCAGTGACGTTTCCATATTCCTCTCCAAAAACGATAAAGATAATAATTATCATTATATTTTGGCTCGCTAACCTAAAAGCAAAACTGCCCTGTGTCAACCGCCGGGAATAGCATCTTGTGCGGGTAAGGCTTGCATCCGCATGAGGCAAAGCTGAAAATGAGAAGCATTCACCACAATAATACAGGATACCGGTCCGTGAATTTTCACTCTTTACCACGCAACGCGTTGCTGACGCTGTGCCTTTTTCTTTTCGGAGTAACCTCAGCGCTGGCGGCTGACTGGCCGCGCCAGATCGCCGACAGCCGTGGTACGCAAACGCTCGATCACAAGCCGCTGCGCATTGTCTCTACCAGCGTCACTCTTACCGGTTCCCTGCTGGCGATTGATGCACCGGTGATCGCCAGCGGGGCGACCACGCCGAATAATCGCGTCGCCGACGACCAGGGTTTTTTACGCCAGTGGGGCAAGGTGGCAAAACAACGCCAGCTCGCGCGCCTGTACATCGGCGAACCCAGCGCCGAAGCGGTGGCGGCGCAAATGCCGGATCTGATCCTGATTAGCGCCACCGGCGGCGACTCCGCGCTGACACTTTACGACCAGCTCTCGGCGATTGCCCCGACGCTGGTCATCAATTACGACGATAAAAGCTGGCAGGCGCTGTTAACTGAACTCGGTAATATCACCGGTCAGGAAAAACAGGCCGCCGCCCGCATTGCCGAGTTCGATCGCCAGCTTGCGACCGTGAAGCAGCAGATGACCCTGCCGCCGCAGCCGGTCAGCGCGCTGGTGTATACCGCCGCGGCCCATAGTGCGAATCTGTGGACAGCCGACTCAGCGCAGGGCAAGCTCCTGCAACAGCTCGGCTTTACGCTGGCGACGCTGCCCGCCGGGCTGCATACCAGCCAGAGCCAGGGTAAACGTCACGACATAATTCAGCTCGGCGGCGAGAATCTGGCGGCGGGCCTTAACGGCCAGTCGCTGTTCCTTTTTGCCGGCGACCAGAAGGACGCCGATGCGATTTACGCCAATCCGCTGCTTTCCCACCTGCCTGCGGTGCAACATAAACAGGTCTGGGCGCTGGGTACCGAAACCTTCCGCCTTGATTACTACAGCGCGATGCTGGTGCTGCAACGTCTGGCGTCACAGTTCAAATAAGCGTTAGTTGCCGGTTGCTTCCACGGAAGGAGGCGACTGGCGAAAACGCCGCAATTCATTCAGCACCAGCAGAAGCACAACGCCTGTCACTACCAGCGCAAACCCGCTGGCGCTGGCAGAAGCCGTGGGCGTCATAATGGCACCCAGTCCGCCGAGTAGCGCCGCGCCGATGGCATCGCCGGTCACGTTTTGCGCCGTCCATAATCCGTTGATGCGACCGAGCATACCTTCCGGCGTCTGGGTCTGGATCAGCGTATATTGCAGCAGCGAACTGATGGCGCTCAGCCAGCCGAACAGCGCCAGGCACAGCGCGCCCAGTATCCACACCGGCATTAGCGCAAACAGGCCAATTGCCAGAAACGATCCCACGGTGGTGGCGAGCATAATCAGCCCCGGTCGCTCGCGCTGCGCCAGTCTGCCGCTGGTCAATGCGCCCAGTACCGCGCCCAGCGGAATGGCGGCATATAATAACCCTATTTGTCCGGCGGACATGTGCCAGTTGATCGCCAGCGCCGGATACAGCACCCGCACGGCGCTTGCCATAGTCAATAACCCGCCGAGCAGCGCAATACCGCCAATCAGCGGACTGCGGAGTAAAAACTGAAAACCGGCCACCAGCGATCTCAGCGGATGTTCGCGCGGCTGCGGCGGAGGCGGCAGCGAAGGCAGGCTCAGCAGTGGCAGCAGGGTAATGAAGGTGCCTGCCGCCGCCAGCCCGTAGTTCCACGCCACGCCGCCGCTCGCCAGCAGGATGCCGCCCAGCATCGGCGAGATCACCGATCCCAGGCGCACGGTCAGCATGGTAATTGCCCCGGCCTGCATCAGATTTTCCCGCCCGACCAGCGCAGGCGTCGCCGCCAGCAGCGCGGTGACGCCGAGCGAGGCGAAAAAGCCATCCCATAGACCTAATAAATAGATCGCCATCAGTGACGGTTCAGGCAACAGCGCATTGAGGCACAGGCCGATAAAGCCAATGCCGCAGGTGCCACGTGCCAGCAGGATCACTTTTTTGCGTTCATAGCGGTCGGCCAGCACGCCGCCGACCATCAGGCCGATAAACATCGCGCTGCCGGTTAACGTGACGGAAAGTCCGACCTGCCAGGTAGAATGGGTCATCATCTGGATTTGCACGGGGACAGCAACGCCCAGCAAACCAAGCGAGAGAATAGAAATAAAGCGGGCGAGAAAAACGGCGCGAAAAGCAGGATGTGTCTTTAGCAGGCTTAAATTCAGTAGCCAGGATTGTCGGTTCATTACGGTGCCTGTACGTAACGCATTCTCCGGCAGAATGCATTGTGATTGATTTTGTATATACCCATTCTGTCGCCGCACATGCTACCATAATCAAATAAGATCGATAACGATAATTACTATCATTATCATGCAATGGAAGCTGTTATGTCGCACTCCCCTTCCCTGGTTCGGGCCATTGCGCTACCGGGACTATTGATATTATTGCTGGCCGCCGCTGCCCTTAGTTTGCTCATTGGCGCGAAGCCCTTGCCCTTCACCGTGGTTGTAGATGCCCTGACGGGGACCTGCCAGAGCGCCGATTGCACCATCGTCCTTGATGCGCGTCTGCCGCGCACCCTTGCCGGACTGCTGGCTGGCGCTGCCCTCGGGCTGGCTGGCGCGTTAATGCAGACCCTCACTCGTAATCCATTGGCCGATCCCGGCATTCTCGGCGTCAACGCTGGTGCCAGTTTTGCCATCGTGCTGGGTGCCGCCCTGCTCGGTATCGCCTCCCCGCAGGAACAGCTCATGATGGCCTTTTGCGGCGCGCTGGCGGCAACGCTGCTGGTCGCTTTCACCGGCAGTCAGGGTGGAGGGCAGCTCAGCCCGGTTCGCCTGACGCTGGCGGGCGTGGCGCTGAGCGCCGTGCTGGAAGGCCTTTCCAGTGGCATCGCGCTGCTTAACCCGGACGTTTACGATCAGTTGCGTTTCTGGCAGGCGGGTTCGCTGGATATTCGTACCCTGCAAACCCTGAAAGTGGTGGTTATTCCGGTCGCGATTGCCGCCGCTGCGGCGCTGTTGCTCAGTCGTAGCCTGAACAGCTTAAGCCTCGGCAGCGATACGGCAACCGCGCTGGGCAATAAAGTCGCTCGAACCCAACTCATCGGCTTGCTGGTTATCACCGTCCTGTGCGGCAGCGCGACGGCGGTGGTCGGGCCGATTGCCTTTATCGGCCTGATGATGCCACATCTGTCGCGCTGGCTGATGGGGGCCGATCACCGCTGGTCCCTACCCGCCACGCTGCTGGCGACGCCCTCTTTGCTGCTGCTTGCTGATGTTCTTGGACGGCTGCTGGTGCCGGGTGAACTGCGTGTTTCGGTGGTCAGCGCGTTTATTGGCGCACCGGTGCTGATCTGGCTGGTTCGCCGCCGCCAGACGGGAGGTTTACGATGAACGCGCCTTCCCGCCGTCTGATTATCTGCTTTTTCATTCTGCTGGCAGCCAGCCTGCTGCTGGCCCTGTGGAGCCTGTGCAGCGGCGCGGTGACGCTGCAACCTGCTCAGGTGCTGGCCGCGCTGTTTGGCGATGCACCGCGCAACATTGCTCTGGTGGTCAACGAATGGCGATTGCCGCGCGTGCTGATGGCGCTGGTGACCGGAGCCGCGCTCGGGGTGAGCGGGGCGATCTTTCAGTCGCTGATGCGCAACCCGCTTGGCAGTCCGGATGTGATGGGCCTGAATACCGGCGCATGGAGTGGAGTGCTGGTAGCGATGGTGCTTTTTGGCCAGCATCTGACCGCGATTACGCTGGCGGCGATGATCGGCGGCATTCTGACCGCGCTTATCGTGTGGGCGCTGGCATGGCGTAACGGGATTGAGACCTTCCGTCTGATTATTATCGGCATCGGCATTCGCGCCATGCTGATGGCTTTTAATACCTGGCTGCTGCTGAAGGCATCGCTGGAGACGGCGCTGTCCGCCGGATTATGGTTCGCCGGGTCGCTCAACGGACTGACCTGGGCTAAAACCTGGCCTGCTGCGCCGCTGATTTTCATCATGCTGGCCTGTGCCACCCTGCTGGTGCGGCGGCTGCGGCTGCTGGAAATGGGCGACGATACCGCCTGCGCACTGGGCGTCAGCGTTGAACGTTCACGCCTGCTGCTGATGCTGGTCGCGGTCCTGCTGACCGCCGCCTCCACCGCCCTCGCCGGACCGATCTCCTTTATCGCGCTGGTCGCCCCGCACATTGCCCGCCGCATCAGCGGCACCACGCGCTGGGGCTTAACCCAGTCGGCCCTCTGCGGCGCGCTGCTGCTGCTGGCCGCTGATTTCTGCGCCCAGCGCGTTTTCCTGCCTTACCAGCTTCCGGTGGGCGTGGTCACCGTCAGCCTCGGCGGTATCTACCTCATCGTGCTACTTATTCAGGAGTCACGCAAAAGATGACCGACACCTCAACCCGCCTGCACGGCGACACGTTGACCCTGGCCTATGGCAAAAAAACCATCGCCGAATCGCTGAGCGTGGCGATCCCCGACGGTCATTTCACCGCGATTATCGGCCCGAACGGCTGCGGCAAATCCACGCTGCTGCGCACCTTAAGCCGTCTGATGACGCCAACGCATGGTCAGGTGTACCTCGACGGCGAACAGATCCAGCGCTACGCCAGTAAAGAGGTGGCGAAGCGTATCGGCCTGCTGGCGCAGAATGCCACCACGCCCGGCGATATCACCGTTCAGGAACTGGTAGCACGCGGTCGCTACCCGCACCAGCCGCTGTTTACCCGCTGGCGGCAGGAGGATGAGCAGGCGGTCACGCGTGCGATGCAGGCTACCCGCATCACCGATTTAGCCGGGCAGAATGTCGATACCCTCTCCGGCGGCCAGCGCCAGCGAGCCTGGATTGCGATGGTGCTGGCCCAGGAAACCGCCATCATGCTGCTGGATGAGCCAACCACCTGGCTGGACATTAGCCATCAGATTGAACTGCTGGAACTGCTGAGCGAGCTGAACCGCGAGAAGGGCTATACCCTGGCGGCGGTGCTGCACGATCTCAATCAGGCCTGCCGCTACGCCACGCATTTGATTGCCCTGCGGGAAGGCAAGATTGTCGCCGAGGGGGCGCCGAAGGAGATTGTCACGGCGGAACTGATTGAGAGGATCTACGGCATGAAGTGCGTGATTATCGATGACCCGGTAGCGGGAACGCCGCTGGTGGTACCGCTGGGGCGAAGGGGTGCGCGGGGGTAAGGAGAGATCTCAGACTGTTAACAAACGTTATACCGTGGAACGATGCCTGGCGGCGCTGCGCTTGCACAGGCCTACAGATTTAAAATAACCCGTTGATATTGATGCTTTTATAGCCGGGTCGCCCCGGCAATCTTTTACCCTAAAATCTCCCTCAACACCGGACCTATCGACTCAAACGCCTGCGGCGTAATTATCTCCACATGGGCGCAGTCCTGGCGGTACACGTCCAGCTCTCCAACCCACGGCGACCAGGCGCGGTGCGGGTCCATGCCTTTTGCCAGCGTGCGTTCGGCGACGAACAGCGTGGCTTTACCATCAAAGCGCGCGCTGTGCGCGGTGGTGAGCAGTCGTACCGCGTCGGCGTAGTTACCTTCGATGGCCGTGAACAGCTCGCTGGAACCTTGCCCCTGCTGAGCGGCGATAAAGGCTTCGCGTTCGCGGGCGATTTCCGCCAGTACCTCCGGATCCAGCCCGTTGGCCTCTTTTTCCGCCCAGTTCTGGGTTTCCGGCGGCCAGGTGTCAAGCAGACCAAGAAATGACACCTCCTCTCCCCTTTGCCGCAGCCGGGCGGCAATGCCCTGTGCCAGCGTTCCGCCGAGCGAGTAGCCAAACAGGTAGTACGGACCGTGCGGCTGCTGCGCCAGCAGCGTGGCCAGATGGTGTTCGCAGACGGCATCCAGCGTGGCCGCCGTCGCCATCGGGCCGTGCGGACGCGGCGACTGAATACCGGTAATTGACCAGCGCGCCGGGAGATAGCGCGACAGCACGCTAAACTGCCAGGCGAAGCCGGACGCCGGGTGGAAGCAGAACAGCGTCGGGCCGTGGCTTTCACGCAGCGGCAGCAGCGGCTCATAACCCAGCCGCGAAACCTGTTCATCGCCTGAAGCTGACTCCAGCAGCGCGCTCAGTTTACCGACGGTTGACGCGACCATAATCTGCCCTGGCGTAACCTCGCGGACAAACTGGCGGCTCAACTGTGCCGCCAGCCGCATCGCCAGCAGCGAGTGGCCGCCGAGGGCGAAGAAGTCCGCCGCCACGTCATTCACCTCACATCCCAGCAACTGTGAGAAGGCCCGGGCGACGGCCATCTCCGTACCGGGAAGCGGCGCGCGCCCCGGATTTTTCGCCGTCAGCGTTGGCAGCGGCAGCGCCTTGCGATCCAGCTTGCCGTTGGCGCTCAGCGGCAGTTCACTCAGGGGGATCAGCACGACGGGCACCATATGCGGCGGCAAGCGTTCACGCAACTGTTCAAGCAGCGCGTCGGTCTCCTGCGGCAGTCCGGACTCAAACACGAGATAGCCGACAAGCTGTCGGGCATCGCCGCCCACGGCCGCCGCCTCGTTAAACACGCAGGCGTGGGCGACGGCTTGCGCCACCTCCGGCAGAGACTGCATGACACGGTCAATTTCGCCCAGCTCAATACGCTGGCCGCGGATTTTTAGCTGGTCATCGCTGCGCCCCAGGTATTCCACCGCGCCGTTATCCAGCCAGCGGGCGACGTCGCCAGTGCGATACATCCGCTCGCCGGGGGCAGAGGGATCGGCAATAAAGCGACTGGCGGTAAGATCGGGACGTCCCAGGTAACCCTGCGCCAGTTGGATGCCGGTGAGATAAAGATCGCCCGCCACGCCCGGCGGCACCGGGCGCATCATCGCATCCAAAATGCGCAGCCCGGTATTCCACACCGGCCAGCCAATCGGTACGCTGTTCCCCTGCACCGCCGCCAGTTCCGGCCCGTATGCCGGATACCAGCTTACGTCTACCGCCGCCTCCGTGGGGCCGTAAAGGTTATGCAGCGGCACGCCGGTAAGCTGCTCCCACTCGCGACACAGCGCGCTGGGTAGCGCCTCTCCGCTACAAAATACGCGTTTGAGGGACGGGCACCGTTCGGCGGCATCGGCGGGATCCAGCGAGGCAACGAACGCCGCCAGCATCGATGGCACAAAGTGGGTGGTGGTCACGCCGTATTGCGCAAAGAAGCGCTGCATGGCGAGCGGATCGCGATGGGCTTCAGGCTCTGCCATTACCAGGCTTGCGCCCGCGATAAACGGCCAGAAGAACTCCCACACCGAGACATCGAAGCTGCACGGCGTTTTCTGCGCCACCACATCGTCGGTGCTCAACGGATAATGATCCTGCATCCACAGCAGGCGGTTAACAATGGCCGTCTGCCCCACCATTACGCCTTTCGGTCGTCCAGTGGAGCCGGAGGTAAAGATGATATAGGCGGTGTGCTCAGGGCGCGAAAGGCTCAGTGGCGGCGCGTCCGACAGCGGCAGCGGCGCGTCATAGCAGACCGTCTCCAGATCCGGTAAATCGCTGAAGCGGTGGCGCTGATCGTCTGAGGTTAACAAGAGCTGTGGACGGGCATCCTCCAGCATCATCCGCAGCCGCTCGTCCGGGTAGCCGGTATCCAGCGGCAGCCAGGCCGCGCCCGCCTCCACGATGGCGTGCAGCGCGAGCGTCAAAAAGACCGAGCGCGGCAGGGCGACCGCCACGCTGTCGCCGGGCTTCACCCCTTTCTCGCGCAGCATTAGCGCCAGCGCCGTCACCTGCTGGCGCATTTCGCGATAGCTAAGCTGGTACTGCGCGTCGGCCAGCGCTGGCGCATCCGGCGTTTTACGCGCCTGCTCAGCCACCAGCGCGCTTAAGGTGGTCAGCGGCAGATCATGCGCGGTATGGTTAATCCCGGCGATCTGCTGGCGCTCCTCAGCCGAAATCAGTTCTGCCTCGCCACAGCGCAACTGTGGCGAGGCGGCAAACTGGGTCAGCAGCGCGTTCAGCCGGGCGACATGCGCGGTCAGGCTCGCCTCGTCATAGCGCTGTTGATTAGCCAGGACTTCCAGCGACAGTCCGCCCTCTTCATCCGGAAACAGTGCCAGTTCAAGATCGTTCACCGGGCCGGTTGCCAGCGTATGGGTGGTCGCCGTGATGCCGTCGAGATCCAGTTGATACTCAAAAACTTTAATGTTAAATACCGGGCCAAACAGCGGCTCATCACCCGCGGCACGTCCACTGTCGCGGACAATCTGCTCGGCGTCATAGCGCTGGTGGCGACGCATTTTTTTAAGCTGTCCGGCAAGACGCGTCGCCAGTTCGGGCAGCGTCTCAGCCGGATCGATAGTCACCGCCAGCGGCAGCACGTTCAGCACCGGCCCGGTGGCGGAGAGCGCTGCCGACCCCATCCGACGCATAAAGATAAAGCCCGCGGCATAGTCATTGCGCCCGCATAACCGCCCCAGCCACAATGCGGCCAGCGCCAGGGCGAGATCCGCGCGCTGACAGGCAGGCGCGGCGGCGGCAAGCTGATTAAACGCCATCCGGCTGGCGCTGAGCTTCAGGCGATAAATATCGCTACTTGCCGCTCTGCCCGGCAGCGGTGCCGGAGAGAGCGAGGCGGGTGCAGGAAGCTGTCGGCGCTGTTCCGTCCAGAATTGCGCATCGCGCGTCCAGGCGTCGCTGTCACGATAGCGTTGGTACTCCTCCACCACTTCGGCAAAAGGGGTAAAGGGCGATTCAGGCGTGGGTTCGCCTCGCCGCCAGGCGCGATAAATCGCCGCGATTTGACGGGTAATGGCCGGGAAACTAAAGCCATCAACCAGCAGGTGATGATAGCGCTGATACCAGTACCAGCAATGATCACCGACCTGGATAATCTGGTGACACACCAGCGCATTACCACTATCGGCGCGCAGATTCTGGTGTAAATCCGCCTGCATTTGCGCCAGCGCGGCCTGATGCGGTTCGGCCTGCCCGCGCAGATCGCTTAACGCGGGGAGCGGGAATTCGGCCTGCTCATCGACCGACTGCCAGACGTCGCCCTCGTCTTCCGTAAAGCGCATGCGCAGGGTGTCGGCCTGCATCATTCCGGCAATAATCGCCTTTTGCAGCAGGACGGCGTCCAGCTCGCCGTGAAGTTCAACGTAGTGCGCCACGCTCCAGGCGTTCGGCAGCGTGGAGAGTTTTTCAGCCATCCAGATCCCAGGCTGAGCGGCTACCAGCGGCAGACGAGTGGTCATAACAAATTCCTTAACGGGCAAAATGCGCAGGTTTTAACGTGGTCCAGTGGGCGGTTAGCCAGTCATCACAGGCCTGCCGGGATTGCGGCTCGCAGATAATGATCCAGCCGTCCGGCAGGGAAACGGATTGCGGCCAGAGGCTGAACTGCTGTTGCGCGTTTTGCAGAAGATAAAATTGCCCCTGCGGGTTATCGAAAGGGTTACTGAATTGCATCGCCAACTCCCGTTATGACTGCGGCTGCAAAAGATAAATCAGGCCCGAAGTCAGCCCGCCGCGCCAGCACAGCGCATCGTGACCGCCTTCGACCTGCCGCCATTCCACCGGTTGTCCGGCCTGCTGAAGCTGTTCGCGCATCGCCTGGTTGGCGCGCAGAATAATCGGCTCACGCACGCCCGCTTCCAGTACCAGCTTCAGCCCGTTCGGCGTCAGATCGCCGCGCGCGATTTGCGCTTCAAGCTCACCGGTGTGCTTACCGCTGCGATGCGGCCACCAGTACGATCCCGACTGGCTCAGCGCGCAGCCAAAGCGCTCCGGCCAGTGCAGCGCGGCGAATAATGACGACAGCCCGCCAAAACTCTGCCCGGCCACCACCGTTTTGTCGGCACGGTCGCTGAAAGGCGCGACGGCATAAACCTGCGGTAAAAGCTCGTCCTGAACCGCCAGCCAGAAATCACGGTTGCACGGTAGCTCGACGCTGCGGTGCGCGGTATCAATCACGTCAATCAGCACATAAACGGCGGCGGGAAGCTGGCCGTCATCGGTCAGCGCTGTTAACGCGGGCCAGATCGGCATACTTTCGGCCCAGAATTGCCCGTCCAGCAGGATCGCCAGCGGGCGATCGGTATTGTCCTCGCCGATGGCGAATACCCATACCCGGCGCGCATTACCCAACCGGGCGCTACACCATTCCATCAGTTGCGGAGCAGGCCATTGCTGCGCCGGGGCATTCCAGCCCGGCTGGACTGGCGCTTCAGGCATTTCCAGCGCAGAAACCGGATGCCCGCGACCGCCTCTCCAGCTCTGCTTATTCAGCGGATCGGCCACCGCGCGCGGCAACAGTTTGCGCCATCCTTCACGCAGCGCCATCCGATCCGGCGCGCCGTCAATAAAGACGTCAGGCGAAAAATCGCCGTCGTGTTCAGAAGGAATAAAGCAGTAGCTGCCCCGCCAGTCGGGTGCGAGAAGCGTCTGCCACTGCCAGACGTCGGTGTCAGGGATGCGTTGCAGGGTCTGCGGGACAGCGTTCTGGTGGTGGTCGGTCACGCCCGTAATGTAGATCCATACCCGGCGCGTCGGCGACGACGTTCCGAGCGGGTCGCGCCACCAGAACGTGACCCGATAACGGTCCCCTTCCCGAACAATATGCGGGCCGGTTTTGGTTTCCCACCAGGCGTCGCTGCCCGTCGATAAACTCACCACATTATTAACCCTATGTTTACTGAAGCGTTTTTCTTTATCGTTAAAATTTATTGATAATATTATTGATAACTATTTGCATTTGCAATAGCGTAATGACGCGCCGTGGCAGCGCAAAATCTTAAAAACATGCTATGGGCTGAGCGATTCAGGGAAACGGAACGGTTCTCAGCAACCAGGCAATGATAATGCCAGCACCTCACCCACTGGGAAGGATGCACTGGGGATGCGGCAACGAAAAGCAGAGCTTACAATGAATAACAAAATTCACTCCCTGGCCTTACTGGTCAATCTGGGAATTTACGGGGTAGCGCTTCCGCTGCACGCGGAGGAGACTGCCTCACAGCAAACTTCTTCCGACGGCGAAACGATGGTCGTTACCGCCGCACAGCAAAATCTTCAGGCTCCCGGCGTCTCCACCATTACCGCCGACGAGATCCGCAAAAATCCTCCCGCCCGCGATGTGTCTGAAATTATCCGCACCATGCCCGGCGTTAACCTGACCGGTAACTCCACCAGCGGCCAGCGCGGTAACAATCGCCAGATTGATATTCGCGGCATGGGACCGGAAAACACCCTGATCCTCATCGACGGTAAGCCAGTCACCAGTCGTAATTCGGTCCGTCTGGGCTGGCGCGGCGAGCGCGACACCCGCGGCGATACCGGCTGGGTGCCGCCGGAATTGATCGAGCGTATCGAAGTGATCCGTGGTCCAGCCGCCGCACGTTACGGAAACGGCGCAGCGGGTGGCGTGGTGAACATCATCACCAAAAAAAGCAGCGGCGAATGGCACGGTTCGTGGGATACCTATTTGGACGCGCCGGAACATAAAGACGAAGGGTCGACCAAACGCACCAACTTTAACCTGACCGGCCCGCTGGGCGGCGACGTCAGCTTCCGTCTGTACGGCAACCTGGATAAAACGCAGGCTGACGCCTGGGATATTAACCAGGGCCACCAGTCTGAGCGTACCGGGATTTATGCCGATACGCTGCCTGCCGGGCGCGAAGGCGTGGAAAACAAAGATATCAACGGTGTGCTGCGCTGGGACTTCGCGCCGATGCAGTCGCTGGAGTTTGAATCCGGCTATAGCCGCCAGAATAACCTCTACGCGGGCGACACGCAGAACACAAATACCAATGCGCTGGTGAAGGAAAACTACGGCAAAGAGACCAACCGCCTTTATCGCCAGACATATTCCGTCACCTGGAACGGCGGCTGGGATAACGGCATTACTACGAGTAACTGGGCGCAGTACGAGCATACGCGTAACTCGCGCACGCCTGAAGGTCTGGCGGGTGGTACGGAAGGGATTTTCGACCCGAATGCCTCGCAGAAGTTTGCTGATATCGATCTGGATGACGTGCTGTTACACAGTGAGGTCAACCTACCGTTCGAGTTCCTGGTGAATCAGAACCTGACGCTCGGCAGTGAATGGAATCAGCAGCGGATGAAGGATATGACCTCGAACAGTCAGACCTTTATGGGCGGCGATATTCCGGGTTATGACAGCACCAACCGTAGCCCGTATTCGAAAGCAGAGATTTTCTCACTGTTCACCGAAGACAACATTGAACTGACCGACACCACCATGTTGACGCCGGGGCTGCGTTTCGATCATCACAGCATCGTCGGCAATAACTGGAGTCCGTCGCTGAACCTGTCGCAGGGGCTCGGCGATGACTTCACGCTGAAGATGGGGATTGCCCGCGCTTACAAAGCGCCAAGCCTTTATCAGACCAACCCGAACTACATTCTGTACAGTAAAGGCCAGGGCTGCTACGCCAGTGGCACTGGTGTCGGCTGTTACATGATGGGTAACGACGATCTGAAAGCGGAAACCAGCATCAACAAAGAGATTGGGCTGGAGTTCAAACGCGACGGCTGGCTGGCCGGGCTGACCTGGTTCCGTAACGATTATCGCGACAAAATTGAAGCGGGCTACGCGCCGATTAGCCAGACCGGGACCGGTAAAGTCAAAACCGATATCTACCAGTGGGAAAACATCCCTAAAGCGGTGGTGGAAGGGCTGGAAGGGACGGTTAACGTGCCGGTCAGCGATACCGTTAACTGGACCAACAACATGACGTACATGTTGCAGAGTAAAAACAAAGAGACCGGCGAGCGCCTGTCGATTATCCCTGAGTATACCGTCAACTCAACCCTGAGCTGGCAGGTACAACAGGATTTCTCTGTGCAGTCCACCCTGACCTGGTACGGCAAACAGCAGCCGAAGAAATATAACTACCAGGGCAAACCGGCGACCGGTTCAGAAACCAACGAAGTCAGTCCTTACAGCATCGTTGGCCTGAGCGCGACCTGGGACGCAACCAAAAACGTCAGTCTGACTGGCGGCGTCGATAACGTCTTTGACAAACGTCACTGGCGTGCCGGTAACGCCCAGACCACTGGCGGCACGACGGGTTATATGTACGGCGCAGGCGCTGAAACCTATAACGAGTCTGGCCGCACCTGGTATATGAGCGTGAATACGCACTTCTGATAGCATATTACCCCTCTCCTGCCGGGAGAGGGGTCTTCAGGCTGCGCCACGATGAAAACGTGCCATACGACGATCCACCTCGCCCCTCATCGCCTGCACCGCGTCGATTTCGATCCCGCGACCTTCAGTGCAAGCGATCTTCTCTGGCTACCGCACTATGCTCAACTTGCCCACACCGGGCCTAAACGTCAAACCGAGCATCTTGCGGGACGTATTGCTGCTATTCATGCCCTTAGTGAATACGATGAGAAACGGGTGCCGGGCATGGGCGAAGCACGCCAGCCGCTGTGGCCTGCCGGGGTTTACGGCAGCATCAGCCATAGCGAGACGACGGCGCTGGCGGTAGTTTCTCGTCAGCCGGTGGGCGTGGATATAGAAACGCTTTTTACCCCGGCGCTTAGCGATGAACTTACCGACAGCATCGTAAATACTCAGGAACAAAGGCTGCTACGCGCCGCCCCCTTCCCCTTCCCGCTGGCGTTAACCGTGGCCTTTTCCGCCAAAGAGAGCCTGTTTAAAGCCTGGTCCGCAATTGCCACTCCCCATCCCGGTTTTCACAGCGCCCGGGTAATCGCCTTCGGCCCGAACAGCCTGCACCTGCAACCCTCCGCGACTTTTTCCCCGCATCTGGCAGGCCAGAGCCTCACCTTTCTCTGGACAAAAAATGCGCAGCAGATTATCACCGTGACGCAATAACCCCCTCAGGATCGTGATCCTTTTCTCCTTTTAAGAAATTACCTGCGTAAACCGTAGACAGTTTGATTCAGGCGTTTTATCGTTAACTTGAATAATAAATCATTATTGAATAAATATTCAATGTGGAGAAAACGATGAACATGACCTTTGCAAAATCCGTAATACTGGCTTCTACCCTCGCCGCGTCCGGTTCGCTGTTTGCTGCCGATGGCGGTCTGATCGCTATTATTACTCCCTCACATGATAACCCGTTCTTTAAAGCCGAAGCGGACGGTGCCGCTGCCAAAGCTAAAGAGCTGGGCTATACCACGCTGGTGGCGTCCCATGATGATGACGTAAATAAACAAAACCAGTTGATTGAAACCGCCATCGCCCGTAAAGCGAAGGCCATCATTCTGGATAACGCCGGCGCGGACGCCACCGTTGGTCCGCTGGAAAAAGCGAAAGCGGCAGGCGTTCCGGCGTTCCTTATCGATCGTGAAATTAACAAAACCGGCATCGCCGTCGCGCAGATCGTTTCTAACAACTATCAGGGCGCGCAGTTAGGCGCGGAGAAATTTGCCAAATTGCTGAACGGTAAAGGCAAATATGTCGAACTGCTGGGCCGTCAGTCAGACACCAATGCCAAAGTTCGTTCGCAGGGTTATCACGATGTGCTGGATGATTACACCGACCTGAAAATGGTCGCCCAGCAGACCGCGAACTGGAGCCAGACCGAAGCCTTCACCCGTATGGAAGCGATGCTGCAAACCAACCCGGATATCGTCGGCGTCATTTCCGGTAACGACACCATGGCGCTCGGCGCAGAAGCCGCGCTGAAAGCCGCAGGTAAGAAAGATGTTGTGGTTGTCGGCTTTGACGGCAGCGATTACACCCGCGATTCCATCATCAATAAAGGCAACATCAAGGCTACCGTCCTGCAACCTGGCTGGCAGCAGGCGCAAATGGCTGTTGAGCAGGCGGACTACTTCCTGAAAAACGGCAAAGCCCAGAAGGAAGAGAAACAACTGATGGACTGCGTGCTGATTGATGAAACCAACGCCAGCAAGCTGAACATGTTCAACCTCAGTAAGTAAGCGGAGGCGTTATGTCGTTAAAACAATGGGGTGTCGCGCTGTTGGGTTGTGCCATCCTGTTGCTGACGGCCTGCACGGTGGTGGATCTGGATGAGAACGGCAAGCCGATTATGCCTGCCGATCCCAACGCCAAAGCCAACTTTGACAACCAGACCCCACAGCAGATCGCGCAACAAACCTGGCAGGAACGCGTGATTGATGCGGCACACAAAAAGGCGCTTGATGCCACCGCACTCTCAACGCAGTTAAAAACGCCATCACCCGATGCTGAAAGCGTCTTCGTCCGCCTCACCAGTAAAGTGGAGCGCGTGGACCTTAGCAACGAGCGTGAACAAAAACTGATTATGACATTTAACGGTCAGCCGCTGGAGGTACAGACCGGCCCGGTGATGCGCGGCAACGCCATTCGCGACGCAACCGGATTTAAATTTGAAGATTTTACTAACCAGGTACAGTTTGCCCAACTGTCGCGCGCCTATAACCGGGAAGCCGTAAAAAGCCTGCCGAAGATCGACGACAGCTGGACGGGTAAAACCGCCACCGTACTGATGGCCGTGACCCTTAACGGTGGCAAAGCCGAAAACGCGGCCGCGCTGGAGCTGAAACAGGAGGCACAATAATGAGCGACAGTCCTGTGGATGACATTATCCTGCGCACGCGCGGTATTTCGATGCTCTTTCCCGGCACCATCGCGCTGGACAACGTGGATTACAACGTCTGGCGCGGTAAGGTGAACGTGATTATCGGCGAGAACGGCGCGGGCAAATCCACGCTGATGAAAATTCTCGCCGGTGTGCAGCAGCCGAGCCTCGGTGAAATGTGGCTCAACGGCAAGCAGGTGCATTTTCCCAACACCCGCGCTGCCGCGGCACACGGCATCGGCATGGTGCATCAGGAACTCAATCTGTTTGAGAACCTCACCGTGGCGGAAAACATCTTTCTGGGCCGTGAGCTACAGAAAGGTATTACGCCGATTAACGAAGCCGAACAGGAAAAACGCGCCGCCGAGCTGCTTAAACGTCTCGATCAGCCAATCTCTCCCCGCGAGCTGGTGGGCAATCTGAAGGTCGGCCAGCAGCAGCTGATTGAGATCGCCAAGGCGCTGGCCGAGGATGCGGACATCCTGATCCTCGACGAACCCACCTCGGCGCTGAGTAAAACCGAAGTGGAGATCCTGTTCCGGGTGATCCGCGAACTGACCCGCCAGGGGGTGTCGATTATTTATATTTCGCACCGCCTGGAAGAACTGATGGCGATTGGTGACGTGATTACCATCCTGCGCGACGGCAAGTTCCAGTCCGAAGCGAAGGTAAGCGATATCGACGTGCCGTGGATCGTGCGTGAAATGCTCGGCAGCGATCCGGTGACGAACTTCCTGACGCCGGGCCGCACTTTTGGCGCACCGGTGCTGGAAGCGGAACACATCACCTGCGTCAATGCCAGCGGCAATGCGGTGGTCGATGACGTTTCGTTTAACGTCCACGCCGGGGAAATCGTCGGCATTTACGGGCTGATGGGGGCGGGTCGCACCGAACTGTTTGAATGCCTGCTGGGAACGCAACGCAACTATCTCGGCAAACTGTGGCTGGACAGCAAACCTGTGCCGCAGCGGCTGACACCCGCCGATCGCATCAAAATGGGCATGAGCCTGGTCCCGGAAGATCGCAAGCGTACCGGCATTTTTCCCGTTTCTTCCGTCGCCACCAACCTTACCATCGCCAGTCTGTGGCGACGGTTGCAGCGCGGTTTTGCCATCGCGCAGAAAGATGAGGAAAAAGTCGTTGCCAGTACTATCGGCAGCCTGTCGATTAAAGTCTCCTCGCCGGAGGTGGAAATCCAGGCGCTCAGCGGCGGCAACCAGCAAAAAGTGGTGATCGGACGTTCGCTGCTGACCAATCCAAAAATCCTGTTTCTGGACGAGCCGACGCGCGGTATTGACGTCGGGGCCAAAGCGGACGTGTTCCGCATGATGGTCCAGCTCTCTGAACAGGGCATTGCGGTGGTTTTCTCGACGTCGGATCTGAAAGAAATTATGGCGGTATCGGACCGCATTCTGGTGATGTCCGGCGGCAAACTGACCGCCGACATCGTGCGCGATCGGGCCGAAGAGTCGGCACTGGTAACGGCAAGTGCTCAGGGGTTCTAACATGAAAACAACACAGTCTGTCGCATTAGCGCCGCGCGCCGGGGCGTCGCTGTCGCGGGAAAATATCCTGCTTATGCTGCTGAAGCTGCGCACCTTTATCGCGCTGTTTCTGATCGTCGGCTTTTTTACCATCACCGTGCCGGGCTTCCTTTCGGCGGGCAGCATGGTGATTATGATTAAGCATATCGCCATCAACGCCTTTCTGGCGCTGGGGATCACCTTTGTCATCATCACCGCCGGGATCGACCTGTCGATTGGGGCCACGCTTGGCCTGTGCGGGATGATCGCCGGATGGCTTATCACCAAAGGTATCGTGCTGCCGATGTTTGGCATCGCCATTTTCCCGAGCGTGTGGGTGATTGTGCCGATTGTACTGTTGATAGGCGCGCTGATTGGCGGCGTTAACGGCTGGATCATCACCCGTTACAACGTGGCCCCGTTTATCTGTACCCTCGGCACGATGTACGTGCTGCGCGGGGCGGCGATGCTCACTTCCGACGGCCAGACCTTCCCTGGCCTGTCGGGCAATCCGCAGCTCGGTAACACCGGTTTCGACGAGATTGGCGCAGGCTCGCTGCTCGGCATTCCGTGGGCCATCTGGATGATGATCGTGCTGGCGCTGATCATCGCCTACATTGCCCGCCGCCTGCCGTTTGGTCGTCATGTGTATGCCATTGGTGATAACGAACGCGCGGCGGAGCTGTCCGGCGTGCGGGTGAAACAGATTAAAGTGCTGGTGTATATGCTCTCCGGCCTGTGTGCGGCCATCGCCGGGATCGTCGTCTCCGCGCAACTGCTCGCCAGCCATCCGGCCAACGGCACCGCGTTTGAGATGAATGCCATCGCCGCTGTGGTGCTGGGCGGCACCTCGCTGGCCGGCGGACGTGGCACCATTCTCGGCACGCTGATCGGTGCATTTGTCATCGGTTTCCTCGCCGATGGTCTGGTCATGATGGGGGTGAGTGAATTCTGGCAGATGGTGATTAAAGGGATCGTGATTATCGTCGCGGTGATTATCGACCAGATGCAGAACCGCATGCAGCAAAAAGCCGCGGTGGTGGCGCAAAAGGCGGTAATTGAGGGCAAGTAACTTTCGTCGCAGGCGGAAAGTAATCCGCCTGCCTTCTTTATTAAATCCTGGAGAATAATGAGCAACGGGATTATTATCGTTAGCTTCTGGTCTTTAGCAGGACGCAATGATGGCAACCTGGACGCTAATTACATTCGCAATAATTATTCTTCAGCAAAAAATCATTGCGTATCTTAATGATAAAAAGCGGATCGTCGAATAAGACGGTCCGCTTTTTTTATGCCAGTCCGGGGACACGTTTGTAATAAATAAGTAATAAGGAGATTTATAGTTATGTCAGGGACAGATAATAAATTACAGCTCGGGTTATATGCCCTTGCCTGGCCGATTTTTATCGAACAACTGCTTCGTTTGCTGATGAACTACGTCAGCGTCTTTATGCTCGGGCATTATTCAGATGAAGCAGTGGCGGCAACCGGGGTTGCCAGCCAGATCCTGACACTCTCTGTGATTTTTTATGGTTTTCTGACCGTTGGCGTACAAATTGTCATTGCTCAGTTACTGGGCGCGAAGAAAAAACATCTGGTCAAAAAAGTGATTACGAACGGGCTGGTGGTGGCATTTATTATTGGTATTGCGATGAGCGGCATTTTTATTGTGTTGGGCGATACCTTCCTGCGCTGGCTCGGCCTGAGCGAACAACTGGTGGCCGTTGGTTCACCGTTTATTAAAATTATCGGCGGCAGCTCGGTTATTATCGCAATTTACTCCTCTCTGTTACCGATCCTGCGAACGCATGGCTATGTGCGTCAGGCCATGATTGTTCCCATCACCGTCGGGATTATTAACGTCATTTTTAACTACTTATTTCTCTACGGGCAGCTCAGCTATCTTAATTTGGGTGTTACCGGCGTCGGAATTGCCACCAGCTTCGCCAATATTGTGGGGATGGCGATCACAGTCTGGATGATAAAAAAATATATTGGCTACCGCTTCCGCTGGCAAAAACTGAAGCACTGCTCGAAGAAGATGCTCGGTTCAATATTACGTTATGGCCTGCCCTCTGCGGGCGAAAACCTCTCCTACGCTGGCTCGCAACTGGTGGTCACAGCGATTATTGCTTACCTGGGTACGGAGGCGCTGACCACCAAAGTATATGCCTCGAGCATCAGTCAGTTTGTGGCGATGTTCGCTATCGCCATCGGCCAGGCCTCGCAAATTATTATTGGACGCGCGACGGGGGCCGGTGAAATTGACCGCGCTTATCGTCAGGGTATCCGAAGCTGGAAAATAGGTCTGGTCATTGCCTTTCTGATAAGCGTCATCATTTATCTTTTCGCGCAGCCAATCATGCAATGGTTTACGCCAAACCATGACATTATTGCGATGACCAAACAACTTTTCCTGCTCGCGATACTGCTTGAAATGGGCCGCGCCACCAATATCATTGTGATTAGCAGCCTTAACTCCACCGGCGATGTCCGGTTCCCTTTTATCTGCGGCATTATCGTAATGTGGATTGTCAGCCTGCCTTTTTCTTATCTGCTGGGCATTTCCTGCGGTCTCGGGCTGGTCGGCGTGTGGCTGGCCTATATCATCGATGAAGGGGTTCGTGCACTGCTGATGTACCGGCGCTGGCGCAGCCGTGTCTGGACAACAAAAGCATTGTTTTGATGAGAATATGTTTTTATTGCTACCCGGCAATAAACATGGCATTTCGCTCGCCAGCGATTATGATAAGTTGTTCTAATAAGACATCGCAAAAAAGGATGATATTGATGAAATGGGCAGTTAAAGCAGGGTTATCGGGCGCAATTATTCTCTCCATTGCCGCGTGTGATAGTCTGGATCCCACCAGTACTAAAGGGGAATTTCATTACAGTAATCCCACTAATAACACGATGACCTTTAAGGTTGATGATAAGGATTACAAAGTGGAACCCGGCGCAACCGGACAGCTGAGCCTGTCACCCGGTATGCACAGTATGGTGAACGCAAAGGGTGAAAAAAGTCAGTTCATGGTGTTTGATAATAATACCGGTGGAATTATTAACCCGGATCATCAGATGTACTATATGTTGTCTGAAGTCTACGCCGTTAAAGGACATGAACAGCGTTTCAGACCCGCGGAGTACGCGGTCACCATCAACGGCCATAATCTCAAAATGCCGCTTCTCAGTGCCAATGCCACTATTATTGACCACACTTTCTTTGCCTGTAAATATCAGTTAGGTGAACCTTTTCCTGATAACATTACGACGCTTGATAAAAATACCGAAGGCAACATCTATAACAAATGTTTTGATAAAACAGAACTGCTGACCTACTTCGAAAAAGAATATAATCAAAAGCTCGACCCTTCTTCTGAAAACGGTGACGCCAGCGATTCTGTGAATACGGTCTTTGACTACCGTATCCCTGAACCGAAATTTAAAGATCCGGCCACGCAAAAGCAGGCGGAGAAAATAGTTTCGCTGTTGAAGAAGATCAACGACTCTACCGATCCTGGTATTCATGAGGACGTCAGAAAAGAACTTTTCCAGGCCACCAGCGATCTGGTCTCGGCTGACGTCAAGGTCGCGGCGAAAAATACGGTTGAGGATAATAAATATTACAACGCCTTTGTAGAGCAAACGGGCAGGTTCAGAGGCTACGGTATTCTGCCTAAGTAAGACGGTTCTGCCCGCGATAAGCGATTAACGCGGGCAACGTCGGTGAACGCCCCTTCTCGCATCATTAACCATGCAGCATTTTCGCATATCTATAGCCTGATAAAGGCAACTCTGCATTAGCCATTCTGAATCTTGTACAACTTTACACTCCATCAACTCATTGTTTTAAAATGATTTTTATAATTAATCTATCAACAGAAAGCTTTTAACAAGAAAAAACCTGTACAAGATTACAATTATTGTATAACTTTCTTTAACACCATCGACAACACTAAACATACAACAAGGCTAAATATGCAACAGATTATGCCATCCCATGCAATATCAAGCCACCTTACTGCCTTGCTCGGTCAGGCAACGCTGCCTTCTCAGCAACAGACGCTCGGCGCTATCGTTGTGGAGGTTTTAAAATCAGGCAGGACGCTGAACCGTAAAGCCCTTTGTCTGCGCCTGCTTGCGCGTATGGATCAGTCGTCGTCCAGCGAAGAGAAACAGCATTATCAGGACCTGTTAGGTTTGCTTTTCCGGAACTAGACCTCCTTCCAGCAGCAAGGAAGCGGTATTGTTGCCAGGAGGTTAATCATTATCCTGAAGAGTAGAGATGAAAGAGAATAACACCCATAACCTGCCCCATGTCGTTATCGGGGACATCGTGATGGAATTGCTGGATGAAACACGTTCGTTTACCCCGGAGATCGTGCTTCAGAAGCTGGAAACCGCACTGGATGCAAGTAAAGATAGCCAGCATTCACATGCACTGAATGATGCCATGACCCAGGTAAAAGCAAAGTTAGTCCCTGCGGAGCAGATTATCCCTGACGAAAGTAATCTGACCGGCAGCTGAGTCGTCAGTTGCTGAAAATCTGAGGTTACGTCAATACAATCTGTCGGCTTAAATTAATCACTGAAGGAAATAGTATGCGCCAGACAACGAATCAACCCGCCTTTCATGCGTGGTTTCTGGACAACGGAGATATGTATGCCGCCGAGCAACATGTCCTTGATGGGATCGTTAAGCAATTGCTGATCAAAAACGTCACGCTGACTAACAAGGCCATCATTCTTTGTCTCATTAGCGAGCTTGAGAAATGCTCTGATGTTGTACAACTGGATATTCTGCGGAGCTGTCTTGAAATCGTTGTGGGTCGCAAGACGGAAGATGAAGATTACTTTTTTCCTCGTTCAGCCAGCGCCCGGCATACACACTGATTCGAGCAGATCGCACCGTTGCTGGCGGCATGTCTGTTTGGAGTAGAAAATAACCCACGTACTGGAAGTAGAAAACCTTTTGTGCCAGATGCCTTAGTGCATTTTACGAGCAAGCGTTTCAATCAACAGCTTGCAGTTTTCGCGTCTGGATGGATTTTCCGTTATCTCCATTACGCTGTGAAGCGACTCGATAATGTCGTGGACCGTAATAACTCTGGCGGGCGCCAGCATATCAACGACAACTTGTCCGATAAGTTCACTTAAATCAACTCCCTTTCCTGTATGATCTTTTGTCAAAGCCCCTCCGACTGTTGGATGTATATACAGTGTAACACCTCACGCGCTTTAAGCGAAACTTCTGGCTGCCATTTTGTGCTCTGACGCCCTTAACGCCGCCGTATTTTTATCGATTAATCCGAATATCTCTTTTATTTGTCTTGCTGGCCTTAATTTTGCGTCTTATCCGTAGCAAGGGTCTACAGTGTGTAGTGAGGTTGTCATCCACTCGTACCAAAGGAGGTTTTATAGTGTTATTTCCAGAAGACGAGATAGGCCACGTCATTATTGGCGAAGCGGCACTTAGCCTGGCGCTCAGTGAAAAAGAGATTAGCGTTTTTTCTCTTATCAATGAGCTTAGTTACATGGCCAGAGAGGAAGCCAGCGACGAACGACTTGTTGAAATCAATGAGGCCAGAAGTTGGTTGAAAACGATGAATACACCGGAAATTGCTGCTCAACATGTGCCGTACCTGCATACACTGGCAGGCCTGAACGAAGAAAAGAACTAACGCCAATGGACGTAGTCCGGCTCCGGCCGGAAGACGACAGCGAGAGATGACCTCATCGGTCGCGCGCAAGCGTGTACCGGCCGGAGAAACTGTCAGGGATGACTTTACGCTAAAGCGTTATTATGAATTGCAGGGAGCAATGCTAATGCTGTGTGCAAAAACGGCATGGTACGGTATTTAGTTAGGGCATAAACCGCTGGGCTTTTTCAGTGGCCCGCATTCATCAAAGCCATAAACCTGATAGCCTTTACTTTCCATGCATCTGAAAATCCTTTGGTTCCTGTCGACACCTTCTTTCAGGGTTTCATTCCCATGCTGAATGTTTAATCCCCAGTTTTTATCGTCAAGGTTTTCGCTTCGATCAACGCCACAGCTGTAGAGCGCCTCCTTGCGTTCGCGAATGTTTGTCTGGCCTGTCGAATCCACTTTTTGAAACACCTGTATCCAGGGGACGTAGCGATAATTGGACGAGTCCAAATCCGCGACCACACATCCGGTTAAATTGAGGATCCCCGACAGTAAAAGAATCGTTTGTAAGCGCATTGGTATCCCTGTTAAGAAGTGAAAAGATAAAATCAGTTTGATCTGTTACGGTCGTTTTCATTCTGGGACAGATCACTGTATGACGCCCCTCTTTGATACTCTCATCATTGTTCTGTCTCGCACAGCAAAAACCTCCTTCCTGTTGAACGGCCTCCCTTCCTAGCCTTTCACCAGACTGCGCGCCGTCGGGTAATCCGTAATCAACACATCGATATAATTGCCCTGCAACGCCCCACGAATAGCATTCCTTTTTTCCGGTCCGCCTGCCAGCGCAATCACCTGCGGGCAGGCGCGGATCTGCGATAGCTCCATACCAATTACCGGATCTTCCTCATGGCTCAGAACCGGGTTACCCGCTGCGTCGTAATAATGCAGACAGATGTCCCCTACCGCGCCGCGTTCGGAGAGCAGTGTCAGCATCTGTTCGTTGTAATAGTTACCGGAGTTTTTCAATAGCTGGGAAGGTTCAAGCTCGCCGATGCCGACAATCGCCACGTCCACCTGGGCAAACTTTTCCACTACCGCGGCGACGTCCGGGCTGCTGACCAGCCGGGTGCGCTCCTCAACCGAGTGTTCGATGCTCTGTGACGGCAGCAGCCAGGCCGGGCACCCCAGATGTGCCGCTAATTGTTGGGTCAGGATCGTCGCCTGCACGTTACCATTGGGGCCAACGCCACCTAATAGCTGGATCACCCCGGCCGCGCGGATGTTCTGCGGATGCATCTCATCCACCATGCAGCGGATGGTGCTGCTCCAGGAGGAGATACCCACCAGGTCTTCCGGGCGCAGGCGCGTTTCAACGTAGTGCGCCGCCGCGCTGCCAATGGCATGTTTGATCTGCGCATTTCCGGGGGTGTCGCCGGTATCGACCACAATCGCCTGGCGGATGCCGTACTGCTCCTCAATGGCTTTTTCCAGCGAGACAAAAATATTGGTCGGCTGCACGACGGTGATTTTCACCAGCCCTTCTTTCTGACAGCGCGTTAACGCCCGCGAGACAAAAGACTGGGAGAGATGAAGCAGCGAGGCTATCTCAGACTGTTTTTTATTTTCACTGTAATAAAGCGTGGCGATCTTCACCAGCAAGCGCTGCTCATCCTGCTTAGACATAGTGTTCCCCTTGATTTACTGCCTGTTATTTTTATGCATTGTTGAATATTTAACAAGCCAGCCGCCGTCTGCACGCACGATCATTTGTGATCGTACTCGCTTTTCTGCAAAGCAACCCGGCTGTTGTCGTAGACAAAGCGTTCAACAAAGCATATCTTTACTTCATGAATAATAAATCAGTAGTGAATATATATTCCGAGCGGTAAAAAAATGGCAATGTAGCCTGTCTGCCTACGCCACGTTCGGAGTTCATTTTTACCCTACTGGAATATTTATTCATAACAGATTATACATTCAAGAGGTGCTTTATGAATCCGTTTTCGCTCTCCGTCGAGGAGCTTGAGAAAAAAGCGCGTGCCGTCCGTCGTCGCATTATTGTCCTCAATGCGGAAAGTCCGGCAGGGGGCCATACCGGGGCTGATTTGTCGCAGGTCGAACTGCTGACCGCCCTCTACTTTCGTATTCTGAACTGCTCGCCCGCGCTGCAAGAGAGCGACGAGCGCGATATTTACATCCAGTCCAAAGGTCACGCCGTTGGCGGCTATTACTGCGTGCTCGCCGAAGCCGGATTTATTCCGGTGGAATGGCTCTCTACCTATCAACACGCGGACTCTCACCTGCCCGGCCATCCGGTGAAACACAAAACGCCGGGTATTGAACTCAATACTGGCGCGCTGGGTCACGGCCTGCCGGTGGCGGTGGGGATCGCCCTTGCAGCGAAACGCAGTAACAGTAAACGTCGCGTCTTCGCCATCACCGGTGACGGCGAACTGGCGGAAGGCAGTAACTGGGAAGCGGCGCTGGTGGCAGCGCACTATCAGCTCGATAACCTGATCATCATTAACGATAAAAACAACCTGCAACTGGCAGGATCGACCAAAGAGATCATGAACACCGATCCGCTGGATGAAAAATGGCGCGCGTTTGGGATGGAAGTTACCGAATGTCGCGGCAATGACATGGCGGATGTGGTCGCCACGCTGGAGGGATTACAGCCTAACGGTAAACCGCATGTGGTCATTGCCAACACCACGAAAGGCGCAGGGATCTCCTTTATTCAGGGACGCCCTGAATGGCATCACCGGGTGCCGAAAGGGGAAGAGATTGAACTGGCGCTGGAGGAACTGAACGATGAGTAATAGCGAACATCTCGCCACGGTGATGGTGAATGCCTTTATTGATGCCGTGGATCGCGGCGTGGATCTGGTGCCGGTAGTGGCAGACTCCACTTCCACCGCCAAAATTTCGCCGTTTATTAAAAAATTCCCTGACCGCTTGGTTAACGTGGGGATTGCAGAACAAACGCTGGTCGGCGCTGCGGCCGGGCTGGCCATCGGCGGTAAAATTGCCGTCACCTGTAACGCCGCGCCGTTTTTGATTTCCCGCGCCAACGAGCAGATCAAAGTCGATATTTGCTACAACAACACTAACGTCAAGCTGTTCGGCCTGAACGCCGGGGCGAGCTACGGCCCGCTGGCCAGTACCCACCACAGTATTGACGATATCTCCGTACTGCGCGGTTTCGGCAATATTGAAATCTACGCCCCTTCCAGTCCGCTGGAGTGCCGGCAGATTATTGATTACGCGCTGGAACATATTGGCCCGGTTTATATTCGCCTGGACGGTAAAGCCCTGCCGGAACTGCATGACGACGACTACCGCTTCGCGCCTGGCAATATTGATGTGCTGCGCAAAGGTACGGATATCGCGCTGGTGGCGATGGGTTCGACGGTGCATGAAATTGTCGATGCCGCCACACAACTGGCGCAAGCGGGTATTGAGGCCAGCGTGATCAGTGTACCTTCTATTCGTCCGTGTAATACCACCCAGCTTCTTGAGCTGCTGAAGCAGCACAAGGCGGTGGTCAGCGTGGAAGAACATAACGTCAACGGCGGCGTGGGCAGCCTGGTGGCGGAAGTGCTGGCGGAAGCAGGATGCGGTATTCCCCTGCGCCGACTCGGTATTCCCGATGGTCAGTACGCTATTGCCGCCGACCGCGCGTCCACCCGCGCACGACATGAAATCGACGCGGCAGGCGTAGTGAAAAACGCAACCGCGCTCTGTCAGGCACAACAATAACAATAATTACGCTGAACCTTACTGGAGATTATGCAATGTCCCGAATCCCGCAACAATTAACCATGGCGGTCATTATTGGCAACCGGGGATTTTTCCCCAGCTACCTGGTGGCTGAGGCGCGTGAACAGGCGGTGGCGCTTTTTGCCCGCCTCGGCATTAACACCATCATGGTGGATGAAACGCAGACCGAACTCGGCGGCGTGGAAACGCGTCAGGACGCGAAGGTATGCGCGGAACTGTTTCGCGCCCATCGCGATGAGATCCACGGCGTCGTGGTGCTATTGCCGAACTTTGGCGATGAAAAAGCCGTCGCCGAAACGCTGCGACTGTCCGGTCTGAACGTGCCGGTGCTGGTCCAGGCGCAGGAAGACAACCTCGATAAAATGGGGCTTGCCACTCGCCGCGACAGCTTCTGCGGTAAAATCTCGCTGTGTAATAACCTGCGCCAGTACGGTATTCCTTTCACCCTGACCACTCAGCACGTCTGCGCGCTGGATGGCGAGGTCTTCGCACAGGATCTGAAGCGGTTTGAGCAGATTTGCCGCGTGGTGAGCAGCATGCGCGGCGTGCGCGTCGGGGCCATCGGCGCTCGTCCGGCGGGTTTTAACACCGTGCGCTACAGCGAAAAACTGCTTGAACGTCTCGGCATCGCGGTTGAAACCCTTGACCTCTCCGAAGTCTTTACCCGCATCAAACTGCTGCGCGACGACGATATCCGCGTGGATGAAAAGCGCCGTTTGCTGATCGACAACGCCGACGCCAGCGGTATCCCGGCGGACAAGCTGGTAACAATGGCGAAACTTTTCGTGGTGATCAGCGAGTGGGTAATTGCCAACGACATCGACACCACCGCCATCCAGTGCTGGACCTCACTTCAGGAGAACCTCGGCATCAACGTGTGCTCTATTATGAGCGTAATGTCCGGCCAGCTGATGCCCAGCGCCTGCGAAGTGGACGTGATGGGCGCACTGTCGATGTACGCGCTGGCGAGCAGCAATATGAGTCCGGCTTCGATTGCCGACTGGAACAACAACTTCGGCGACGATCGTAACAAATGCGTGCTGTTTCACTGCGGTAACTTCGCCGCCGCCAGCCTGGATACTCCGCATATGGGCACGGCGGATATTATCGGTACGACCGTCGGCAAAGAGAATACCTGCGGCGCGGTGCACGGACGTTTTCGCAGCGGCGATCTGACCTATTTCCGGTTGAGCACCGATGACCTGACTGGAGAGATCAAGGCTTACGTCGGTGCGGGTAAATCAGTAGACGATCCGCTGGATACGGTAGGCTGCCGCGCGGTGATTGAAGTGCCGCATCTGGAAAATCTGCTGAACTGGATCTGCCGCAACGGTTTTGAACATCACGTGGCGATGAACCACTCCGCCAGCGCGGACGTGTTACACGAAGCCTTCACGCGCTATCTCGGTGTCAGCACCTATCTTCACCAGTAAGGACAGCGGAGCACACTATGTCGGTGAGTAAAGAGATCGTTATTGCGCTTGATGAGGGCACCACCAACGCGAAAGCGGTGGCAATCGATGCGGCGGGTAAGGTCGTGGCGACGTTTTCCCGCGGGTTGTCGATCCAGACGCCGCGCGAAGGCTGGGTGGAGCAGTCAGCGGACCTGCTGATTGAAGCTTCCCTTGATGTGGTCTCGCAGGCGGTGGCCGCAGTCGGTGCCGATCGGGTGGCCGCGCTGGCGATCAGTAACCAGCGCGAGACGGCGGTCGGCTGGTATCGCAGCAACGGGCGGGCGATCGGTCCGGCGCTCACCTGGCAGTGCTCACGCACGGCGGCGTTTTGCCAGAGCCTGCGTCAGCAGGGCAGCGAGGAGCGGATAAAGGCCATCACTGGCCTGCCCGTCGCGCCGCTGTTTTCCGCCTCTAAAATGCGCTGGCTGCTGGATGCCGTTCCAGGCGGTCAGGCGCTCGCTGCCGAGGCGGCGATTTGTCTGGGAACGGTGGATAGCTGGCTACTGTGGCATTTTACCGGCGGCGAGGCGTTCTGCTGCGATTACTCAAACGCCTCACGCACGCAGCTCTTCAATCTGCAAACCGCTGGCTGGGATGAGGAGATGCTGGCCCTGTTCGGCATTCCCCGTGCTGCGCTGCCGGAAATCCGCCCGTCCAGCGGCGAGTTTGGCCGCACCAGAGGGCTGAAAGGCATTCCGGATGGCATTCCGATCCTCGCGATGATCGGCGATTCTCACGCGGCGCTGTTCGCGCATAGTCTGGGCGAAGAAGGGCGCGTGAAAGCCACCTATGGCACCGGATCGTCAGTGATGGCCCCGGTTTCTTCCGCGCAATTTGGCGTTAACACACTGGCGACCACCGTGGCCTGGCACGATGGCGAACGTCTGGTATACGGTCTGGAAGGCAATATTCCGCATACCGGCGATGCGGTGGCATGGATGGCCGACAGCACCGGCTTAAGCGAGCTTCCCGCCGCGGAACTGGCGCAGGCGCTGAATACCTTGCCCGCATCCGTCGAATCCACCCTTGGGGTCTATTTTGTGCCGGCGTTAACCGGTCTGGGCGCGCCGTGGTGGGACGAGCAGGCGCGCGGATTAATCCACGGTCTGAGCCGGGGCGTGAAGCGCGCGCATTTGATCCGCGCGGCGCTGGAGTCGATCACCTATCAGATTGCCGACGTGGCGGTCGCCATGCGTCAGCACAGCGATTTTGTCCTGAAGGCGCTGATGGTGGACGGTGGACCGACAAAAAACGACTGGCTGATGCAGTATCAGGCGGATCTGCTGGGTTGTCCGGTAATGCGCAGCGATGTCGCGGAGCTTTCCGCCACTGGCGCGGCGCTGCTGGCGCGTAAGGCGTTACTGAAAGCGGACGTTGGCGCATTACGTCAGTATTTACCGGAACATGCGATCTTTGAACCCGATATGACACGTCATGGCCGGCTGCAAAAACGCTGGCATGAATGGCAGGGTGCGGTGGAGATGACGCGCAGCCAGAAGCACGTTATGCCTGTATGAAAGGTCGACGTTCAGTGTTAATTGTGCCGGGTGGCGCTACGCTTACCCGGCCTTGTATTATCCTTTCTGAGCAGAGAGAGCCGGCCAGTTCTCCCTGCCATGCAGTCCGCATGCCGGACCCGGCCTCAGGCTCAAAGCCTGTTTTGTAGATCTATGCAGCGGACTGCCCTTCTCCACAGGTGACAAACCGGACAGTATCATGGACCGGTTTTCCCGGTAATCCGCATTCACAAGGTTGGTCTCACTATGGAACAGGAACTGCATTTTATTGGTATCGACGTCTCTAAAGCGAAGCTGGATGTTGATGTGCTGCGGCCCGATGGCCGTCACCGCAGTAAAAAGTTTGCCAACACCCCGAAGGGCCACGATGAGCTGGTCCGCTGGCTGAACAGCCATCAGGCTGCGCCTGCACATATCTGTATGGAAGCCACCAGTACGTACATGGAAGACGCCGCCGCGCATCTCAGCGATGCGGGGTTCACGGTATCGATCATCAATCCCGCCCGCGGTAAAGCCTTCGCACAGAGCGAGGGACTGCGCAGCAAAACGGACGCCGTCGACGCCCGGATGCTGGCAGAGTTCTGCCGCCAGAAGCGGCCTGCTGCATGGCAGGCGCCTCATCCGGTTGAACGGGCGCTGCGGGCACTGGTGCTGCGCCATCAGTCGCTGACGGACATGCACACCCAGGAGCTTAACCGGCTGGAGACAGCGCGGGACGTTCAGATGCCGAGTATTGACGCGCATCTTCTGTGGCTTGATGCCGAACTGAAACGTCTTGAAAAACAGATAAAGGACCTGACGGATGATGACCCGGATATGAAGCACCGCAGGAAGCTGCTGGAAAGTATCCCGGGTATCGGGGAAAAGACGTCAGCGGTGCTGCTGGCGTACATCGGTCTGGAAAACCGGTTCGGCGGAGCGAGACAGTTCGCGGCCTTCGCGGGACTGACGCCCCGCCATCATGAATCAGGGAGCAGCGTGCGCGGCGCAGGGCGGATGAGTAAGGCGGGCCATGTGTCGCTTCGCAGGGCGCTGTACATGCCGGCGATGGTGGCAGTAAGCAAAACGACCTGGGGGCGGGCGTTCCGTGACCGTCTGGCGGCTAACGGCAAACGGGGAAAAGTCATCATCGGGGCGATGATGCGTAAACTGGCGCAGGTGGCCTACGGTGTGCTGAAATCGGGCGAGTCGTTCGACGCGTCCAGGCATGCACCGGTAGCGGCTTAACCGGGTCGTGAAAGGAAAAAACAGCGCCTGACGGCGCTGTGGTTGTCATGCCTGTAATCCGGGAAACCGGAAGATAAAAAAAACTTGCGGGCTATAACAGTATCTACAAAACCCATAATATCAAAGAATTACAAATAACCATTTAACGTTGTCACGCCGTCCCCCACCGTAGGCCCGCGCAAGCGCAGCGCCGCCGGGCAGGTTAAACCACCGCCGTCACGCCGTCCCCCACCGTAGGCCCGTGCAAGCGCAGCGCCGCCGGGCAGGCAAAACCACCGCCTTCACGCCGTCCCCCACCGTAGGCCCGCGCAAGCGCAGCGCCGCCGGGCAGGCAAAACCACCGCCGTCACGCCGTCCCCCTCCGTAGGCCCGCGCAAGCGCAGCGCCGCCGGGCAGTTTCCCACCCGGCGCGCGTTAACCTTTTGGCCTCTGACTTATCGTGCCAGCCCGCTAAATCGTGATAAAACGCTATCAAAAATCGTCAGTCCCTTTTGCACCTGCTCCGCGCTGATGGTGCACGGGGGTACGACATGGATGCGGTTTTCGACCACAAAGCTCAACACGCCTGCTTCGGTCAGGGCGAATTTAATGCTCGCCATCTCCGTCGCGCCTACAGGCGTTTTGCTCTGCGCATTCGTCACCAGCTCCATCGCCTGAAACACGCCGCGCCCGCGCACCTCGCCAATCAGTGGGTGTTTTGCTGCCAGCGCTTCCAGTCCTGGTCGCAGCACGCTGTCGCCGATATACGCGGCATTCTCCACCACCTTTTCCTCTTTCATCGCGTCCAGGGTGGCAACAATCGCCGCCATTGCCAGCGGGTGTCCTGAATAGGTCAGCCCCCCGGCAAAGAAATGATCGTTAAAATAGTGGGCAATCGGCTCGCTGATAATGACGCCACCCGCCGGAACATAACCGGCGTTGACGCCCTTAGCGAAGGTGATCAAGTCCGGCACAATGCCGTCCTGTTCGAAAGCGAACCAGCTTCCGGTGCGACCAAAGCCCGCCATCACTTCATCCAGAATCAGAAGAATGCCGAACTCGTCGGCCAGCGCCCGCACGCCCTGCATATAACCCGCAGGCGGCACCAGAATGCCTGCGGTGCCAGGGATCGACTCCAGCAAAATCGCCGCAATCGCCGCTGGCCCTTCGCATTCAATCATCCGTCGCAGGTGGGCCAGCGCCCGGTCGCACTCTTCCTGTTCGCTGGTTGCATTGAACTCGCTGCGATACAGATAAGGATTGAAGAAATGAACGTGGCCGCGCGAAAACTCATTCGGTACACGTCGCCAGTCGCCGGTGGCGGCAATCGCGCTGCCGGTGTTGCCGTGATAAGAACGGTAAGCCGACAGTACTTTATCGCGCCCGGTATAGAGCCGGGCCATACGGATGGCGTTTTCATTCGCGTCCGCACCCGCATTGGTGAAAAAAACCTTGCTGAACCCTTCCGGGGCCAGTTCGACAATACGGCGTGCCGCTTCGCCGCGCGTCAGGTTAGCGGTCGCCGGCGCAATTGTGACCAGTTCATCGATCTGCGCTTTCATCGCCGCCAGCACGCGCGGGTGCTGGTATCCAATATTGACATTCACCAGTTGGCTGCTGAAATCCAGCCAGCTATTGCCCTCATAGTCCCACAGTTCACAGCCCTGTGCGCCCGCGATGACCAGCGGATTGAGGTTGCCCTGCATCGACCATGAATGAAATACATATGCGCGATCCAGCTGACGTACATCGTTATTGGTGATTGCCATATCGTCCTGAAGTGCCAGTTTCATTCGCTGCCCCTCTTTGGTGATGATTGATATCTGCATCATCTGCCGCCGGACCATCACGAGGTAGTGCCAGTTTTGTTAAAAAGGTGTGACACCTGTGTCACATCGCTGAAGGCAGTCTGTCCCTGTTCTGACTTGATCGTGATTTTTATAGTAAAGACTGGCTACCAATATGGGAGAAGATAATGTCTGCAAATAAAGTGGTGCTGATTACCGGCGCAACATCCGGCTTTGGGGAAGCGGCGGCGCAGGTTTTTGCCGCGGCGGGCTGGTCGCTGATCGTGTGCGGCAGACGTCTATCACGTCTGGAAATGCTTAAAGAGAAGCTGGCGCAGCAGGTACCAGTGCATATTATTGAAATGGACGTCCGCGACAGCGCGGCGGTGAAACAGGCGATCGATGCCCTGCCTGCGGACTTTGCCGACATCACCACCCTTATCAATAATGCCGGGCTGGCACTGGCTCCCCAGCCTGCTCAGCAGGTAGAACTTGAGGACTGGCAAACGATGATTGACACCAACGTCAGCGGGCTGGTCAATGTGACGCACGCGGTGCTGCCCGCACTGCTGCGCCACGGTGCAGGGGCGACGATGATTAATATAGGTTCGATTGCCGGACAGTGGCCTTATCCCGGCAGTCACGTTTACGGGGCCAGTAAAGCTTTTGTGAAACAGTTCAGCTATAACCTGCGCTGTGATTTGCTGGGCACGGGCGTGCGGGTAACCGATCTGGCTCCCGGTATCGCTGAAACCGAATTTACACTGGTGCGTACCAAAGGCGACCGTGCCGCCTCAGACACGCTTTATCGTGGTACCACGCCGCTGAGCGCACAGGATATCGCCGAACAGATGTTTTATATTGCCACGCTGCCGGACCATATGAATATTAATCGCATTGAGGTCATGCCGGTACGCCAGGCCTGGCAGCCTTTTGCTATCGATCGCGACTGAGTTTTTCGCCCTCTCACCACGAGAGGGCTGGCTATTAGCGGCTGTTCTGCAAAAATCGTCTTACTCGTTCTGAATCCGGCCGGTTGAAGAATTTTTCTGGCGGCGCTTTTTCAATTAATAATCCCTTCTCCAGAAACACCACTTCATCCGACACCTGGCGGGCGAAGTCCATCTCGTGCGTCACCACCACCATGGTATACCCCTCTGCGGCCAGCGCTTTCATCACCCCCAGCACTTCATTGACCAGTTCCGGATCGAGCGCCGAGGTCGGCTCATCAAAGAGGATCACTTCCGGCGACATCGCCAGCGAGCGGGCGATCGCCACCCGTTGTTTTTGCCCGCCGGAAAGGGTGATCGGATAGGCGTCGGCTTTGTGCATCATGCCCACCTTTTCCAGTTGATGACGGGCGATGTCGCTGGCTTCGGCGCGTTTCATGCCTTTAACGTGAAGCAGCGCTTCGCTGACGTTTTGTTGCACCGTCAGATGCGGCCACAGATTAAAGCTCTGGAACACCATCCCGACTCGCTCGCGGATGCGCGACAGTTCGCGATGCGACATCTTTTTGCCCGAGGCTTCATCCACCCCGATACGCTGACCACTGATGCGGATCTCGCCGCGATCCGGCTGCTCAAGCCAGTTCATACAACGCAGCAGCGTTGACTTACCCGATCCTGACGACCCCAGAATACTGACCACCGTCCCCTTTGCTACCGTCAAATTAATGTCGCGCAACACTTCAATATTATCGAACTGCTTAGAGACATTTTTTACACTCACCGCTGTAGTATCAGGCATGCGTTAATCCTCTTCTGGCGCCATAAACACTTAACCGCTTAATCAGTAATTCCAGTAGAATGCTAATCCCCCAGTAGAGCGCGATGGCAACAATAAAGGCATTAAACGGAATAAACCAGGTCGCCTGCACGCTATTAGCGGCTGCGGTAATTTCCTGCACGGTAATAATCGACAGAAAGGCGGTGTCTTTCAGGCAGATAATAAGCTGATTACCCATCAGCGGCAGTGCCGATGAAAAGATGTTGGGTAAAATAATCCGGCGGAAGGTTTTATAGCGGGAAAAGCCCTGCGAGGTTGCCGCTTCGATATAACCACCAGAAAATAGCCGCCGCTGGCTGCGGAGGATCTCAAAGAAGTAGGCTCCGTGATAAATAATCAGCGCCAGTAACCCGGCGGTCCAGGGTTCAAGGCTGATATCTATTTCAGGCAATCCGTAATAGAGCAGATATGCCAGGATCAGAAAGGGAATGGCCCGCATTAAACTGACAAACGCAATAATTAGTCGGTTAATCACGTTATTCTGATATTCCATTAAGTAACACAGAATGATGCCGATCATCAGCCCTACGACAGCAGCAATAATAAACAACTCCAGTGTCGCCAGCAGGCCGTTAACAAAACTTTCACGCGCACTCCAGATAATCGCCCATTGATTCATATCTCCTCCCGTCATTAACGCGCCAGACGTTTGGCTTTCCGCTCCGCCAATCCCTGAAGGCGCAGCAGCAGGCCAATAATAATGATGTAAAGCAACGCCGCCGCCAGAATGGGCGACAGCGGCTCGTAGGTCACGGATGAGATCCGATTCGTCACGCGGGTTAAATCCACCACCCCAATCACTGCAATCGCCGGGCTGCCCTTAATTAAAAAGGACATTTCATTAACCAGCGCAGGTAAACTTTCAATCCACATTTGCGGCAGCATAATATGGCGGAACCATGTCCAGCGCCGCATCCCCACCGATTCCGCTGCCTCGCGCTGCTCGCGGGGAAAATTGCGAAACGCGTTGCGCCAAATCTCAGCATTAAACGCAGAGGTGTTCAGGGTTAACGCGACGATGGCGGCAACGGTTTTATCAAGATTAATTCCCACCGTCGGCAACGACAGGAAGAGAAACAGCACCAGCGTCACCAGCGGTGTCGCTCGCGCAAGGCTGATATAGACCACCAGCAATTGATCGATGACCGGCAATTTCATCATACGGACAACGGCAATAAACAGCCCAATAACCACGCCACACAAAATCGCCAGCCCCGAGATCCAAAGGGTAGTCCATGCGCCCTCAATCAATAATTGCCACGCCATTACGTCCATCTTGCCCTCCCTTTTTCACGGGCGGCGGTTGCCCGCCGCACGATATTACAGACCCGCTAATTTGTGGAATTGATCGGCACTGGTAATCGGCTCGGTCGGCAGATTGTCGTAGGTTTCGCCAAACCATTTTTTCTGCAACTCGGCCAGTCGACCGGTTTCGCGCAGGTGATCCATAAATTTAGTCATATAAGCCAGTAATTCCGGTGAGTTTTTGGGGATTGGCCAGGCCATATAGCCCGGACCGGATACCGCCAGACCTTTGGCAAACACTTTCGGTTTGGCTTTCACCAGATCGTTCACCGAGATCACCACGTTAATCACATAATCCAGACGCTTATTGGCTAAATCAGCATAGGCTTCCGGATAAGAGGGATATTCCACCACCGGACCCAGCTTGCCGCCGGTTTTTTCCACCATGGCCTTCAGTTCCGGCAGTCGCGCCAGCAGTGCACTCCCCGCCTGCAAACCAACCTTTTTGCCGTTCAAGGCGGCAATGGTATTTAAGGAGTCGTCGCCCGCACGCTTGACAAAATAGTGCTGCGCGGAGGCCCATGGCGGGGTGAAATTAAATACATTCAGGCGTTCGTCAGTAATCACCGCGCCGGTAAGCGCCATATCATATTGCCCGGTAGAGACCGCCGCTAATAAGCCGGTCCACGGCAGAATGCTTTGATCGACGTTGAATTTGGCATATTTGCGTAATTCTTCGAGCATATCTTTATTAAAACCGTCGGTCTGGCCGTTGGTCATAAAATTAAACGGCGCGTAATCATCCTCCGTCGCCACTTTCAGGGTGCCTGATTTTTCTATTTCCGGTAAATCAGCAGCAATAGCGTGACAGGAAAACGCCATCGTCACCGCCGCTGCCAGATAATATGCGCCCAATAATTTTTTCATTTCCCCGCCCTCTGTTGCGTTGCCTGAAACGCGGTAGTCATTGCTGATGCGCTGCAAATTGCATGCCGATATCAGCGACCCACACGTCGGTTAAATTCGTTTTTACTGTAGGGAGCCTTTTTGCAATCTGAATAGAGCCAGTTGCGTTAAACGCGTGTGTCAGTGCTTTTCAGGCTGGTACGGAATTTGCTGGATTACTAACAGGCAGATTTTGAGGAGGACACCATGATCCGACACCTGATGCATGTGGAATTTGACCGGCAGCGCGGTTTGCAGGAGCAGGTCCGCGAATCCCTCATAAGCGCGATCCTGAGCGGCCTGTTTCCGCCAGACAGCCCGCTTCCCTCCTGCCGCCAGCTCGCCAGCCAGCTTCATGTTTCACGTAACACCACGGCGCTGGTCTTCGAGGGTCTGGTGAGTGAAGGTTATCTGATCAGCCGTCCGCGCAGCGGCTATTATCTGCATCCGGATTACCACCAGACATCACCTTCTACGGCCCAGGATCTGCTCATCCATGATGAAACTGCACCATCCTGGAGCACCAGGATGAAAATCACACCCAGTCAGCAGGAGTCGATTCTGAAACCGGCTGGCTGGATGAACTATCGCTATCCCTTTATTTATGGTCAGCCGGACACCCGGCAATTTCCGATCGCCAGCTGGCGTGCCACGGCTAACTGGCTGCACGGCGGAGTTCGCGACCCGGCGTGGGTGGTCGATCATATCGATCAGGACGTGCCGATGTTGATTGAGCAGATCCGTACCCGCGTGCTGCCTAAACGCGGTATCGCCGCCTCGCCGGATGAAATCCTGATTACCCTCGGTTCACAAAATGCGCTCTATCTGCTGACCCGTCTGCTGATGAACCGGGGAACGCGAGTGGCGGTGGAAGATCCGGGATTTCGCGAGGCCATTAATACGTTCCTGTTGAGCGAAACGGCCATCGTGCCGCATCCGCTGGACAACGAGGGTATAAAGCTTAACGATGCCGCCGCCTGCGATTATTACTACGTGACGCCCGGCCATCAGGTGCCGACCGGCGTTACCATGAGCCAGGCGCGCCGTCAGCAGTTGCTGGCCCATGCCGTTCGCCATGACGCGGTGATTATTGAAGATGATTATGATTCGGAGAGTAACTTTACCCTTAACCCGCTACCTGCATTGAAAGCCAGCGACCGCAGCGGACGGGTAATTTACGTCAGCAGCCTGTCAAAAGCACTATCGCCAGGGCTGCGGCTGGGTTTTATGGTCGCCGATCCGGATTTGATTGATGAAGCCCGCGCGCTGCGCCGCCTGATGTACCGCCATCCGCCAACCAATATTCAGTATCAGATGGCGTATTTTCTGGCGCAGGGCCACTACGAAACGCATCTGCGACGCTATCATGACGATTCTGCCCGCCGCTGGGACCGCCTGCATGACGCATTACGCACATCGCTACCGGAGTGCAACATGATGCCTGGTAGCGAACATGCTAATGCCTTCTGGCTGAGCACGCCGGAGCACATCAGTACCCGGCAGCTCACCTGGCGCGCGGCGCATGCGGGCGTGCTGATTGAGCCGGGCGCCCGTCATTTTCTCGGCGACGCACCGCCGGATCACTTTTTCCGCATGGGCTTTCACGCGATTGATCCGCAGGCAATTGCGCCAGGGGTAGACGTGTTGAAGGGACAGTTAATGCAGATGGGGTAATGGTTATCGCCGTTTGAGATTCGGGCGCTGTGATTGCTCCTCCTTTGCCATCACAAAAGGAGGAGCTCGTCAGATTACATGCTTACTTCAGCGCGTATAGTGGTCAACATCAGAAGCGATAACCCACGCTTACGGAGTAATTCAGCGGCTCGCCATAAACCACGCCGCTGCCGAAACTGGAGTAATATTCGCGATCAAACAGATTTTTGACGTTTGCCTGAACCGACAGGTTCTTATTAACCTCGTAACGGGCGAACAGATTTGCCAGCGGATAGCTACTCTGATACACCCGTTCTTTTACCCCGGACGGGCCAGTCGCATCTTTATACGTGCGGTTTTGCCAGTTCACGCCGCCGCCAACGGTCAGTTCCGGCATGACCGGCAGGTTATAGCTGGTAAATAATTTCAGGTCGGTTTGCGGCAACTGCGGGTTGGTACGTGATCCGCTGGCATCTTTGGCGACATAGCGTGTGGCGCCGAATGTCAGGTTAAGGTTATCAGTGACCGCGCCATTAATTTCAAAATCCACACCGCGACTGACGACGCCTTTGGCTGCCACGTAAGCCTGTTCGCTGCTGTTATTAACGTAGTTGTCGCTATCGGCTTGCCCCAGATTTTCCTGCTCAATACGGAAAATCGAGAGCGTCGTGGTTAGCCGGCCATTGTACCAGTCTGACTTAATCCCGGCCTCGTAATCCCGTCCGGTAACGGGCTTGAGATAGTTGCCCTGTCGATCGCGATAAGTTTGCGGCTGGAAGATGGCGGTGTAGCTCAGGAACGCCGAGTAATTTTCATTGATGTCGTAAACCAGCCCGCCGTAGGGCGTCAGGTTATTTTTATCCATATTGGCCGAGGTGCCATTAGAACTGTATTGCGTATAACGAGCGCCAAGAATAAGCGAAAGCGGATCGGCCAGCGAGAAGCGAGCCGCCGTGTAACCGGCCTTCTGACGGATAGTATCTTCTGATGACAGCCCCCAGGCTGGCCAGTCCGGCTCAGCAATATTGCCGTCAAAGTTGACCATGTTACCCATGGCGGCGGGAGATAGCATTGACGATGAGTAGAGATAGCGGTTTCGCTGGCGGCTGTAATCGGCCCCGACCACTAATTCATGCTGGCGGCCCAGCAGGTTAAACGGCCCGGTGGCATACGCATCGACTGCGGTCTGGGTACGTAAGCCTTTATACCATCCGGCAAAGCCATAACCGCCCGCTGCCAGAATGCCGGTAGTTCGATCCGGGAAACCGCTGGGATAAAACAGCTTACTGTCAAAATCCGTCTCGGTGTGCGTCCCGTTCAGACGCGTCTGCCAGCCATTAGCAAAGTGGGTCGTCAGGTTAGCAAAGACTTTACGGGACAGGACATTGTAATGGGTCCAGTCGGGCGCCAGGCTTTCACTGTGATCGTAATGAGTGCGGTTGCCGTTGGAGTACCAGGCGGGCAGACCGCCCCAGGTTGCACCGTCGGTATCGCGCGACTGGTAATCATAGCCGAGGTCCAGAATGGTATTATCGGTGACATCGGCCTGTACCGTGGCATAAAGGAATTTTTTGCTTTTATGGTAGCGATCCATCCAGCTATCACCGTCCTGATAGCCGGTGACCACGCGGCCGCGCAGCGTTCCGGCATCATTTAACGGACCGGAAAGATCGGCCACGTAACGCTGCGTATCCCAGCTACCGTAGCTGGCAGAAAGGTTTCCGGAAAACGTTTTACTGTCGGCTTTCTTACGCACAAAATTGATAGCCGCGCCGGGGTTACCCGTCCCGGTCATGAGTCCCGCTGAACCACGCACAATATCGACCTGCTGATAAATAGCGGCGTCGCTGTCGGTTTCACCAAAGTTCCATGCGCCATATTGCGTGACGGGAATATCATCCCAGGTAAAATTGTTAATGTAAAAACCACGGGAGAAATAATCGAAACGCTCGGAATCATTTTGCGCGGAAGAAATCCCGGTGGCGTTACTCAGAATATCTTTAACATCGCGCAGATCCTGATCTTTCATTCTTTCTTCAGTCACGACGCTGACCGACTGAGGAATATCCCGCTGCGTCAGGTTGAGTTTCGTGCCGGCGCGGGTGGCGGGTACGGTGTAAGATTTTGCCTCCTCTGCGGCACTGCTCTGTGTCGCGCCGACCACGATGGTTTCTTCCGCGACGGCGGTGGCGGCATACAGCGAACTGCAAATGCACAGCGCCATCAGTGAAAACGAAAAGCGGTTTATGTCCCCGGAGGTAAAGTTAGCCGTCCGGGGCGGTGTAATTTTATGATGCAAAGCCATCTGTTAACCCCATTAGTATTGTTATGTTGTCAGCGATCTCAGGCGGAGATCGCTGACGAAAACGCGCGCAACAATACTAAATGCAAATGATTTAGATTTCTATTCTCAATTAAGTGGGGTTAATTGATTCACGTCAGTAATATGTTATTCCTCGCTGACCACCACTTTTGCGTATTCCATCATCACCTTCAGCAGCACATTTGCCCCGGCAGTGACATGCTCCGGCGAGGCATATTCAATCTCGTTATGGCTGATGCCGTCCTTACACGGAATAAAGATCATCCCGGTGGGGGCAAGATAGCTCATATAAACCGCGTCATGGCCCGCACCAGAGACAATGGGACGAGACGGATAGCCCAGTTGATCTGCCGCCCTGCTAATGGCTGCCTGACAGTCAGGATGAAACGGTGCGGCAGGATAGTGGCTCACTTCTTCCAGCGTAATGGTCATCCCGGTCTCCTGGCTTACCGTATTGATATACTCCCGCAGCGCGCCATCCATCTTCGCCACCTCATCGTCGCTGATGTTGCGCATGTCAATAGAGAATTTAACCTCGCCGGGCACCACGTTACGGCTGTTGGGATACACCTGTACCATGCCCACCGTCCCCCGCCCGTGCTCGCTGCGACGCGCGATAGCCACCACCTCCTGCATGACGCGCGCGGCAACCTGCATCGCGTCCTGGCGCAGGTGCATCGGCGTCGGCCCGGCGTGCGACTCCTGCCCGGTGACGATGCAGTCGTACCAGCGGATCCCCAGTACGCCCTGCACCACGCCGATAATTTTTTCTTCCTCTTCGAGGATCGGCCCCTGCTCAATATGCGCCTCAAAATACGCGCCAATCGGGTGATCGCCCGGCGTCTGGGTGCCAAGATAGCCAATGTTCTTCAGCTCCTCGCCCACCGTTTTACCCTCGCTATCGGTGGCCGCGTAGATGTTGTCCAGCGCAAAGACGCCGGCAAAGACGCCGGATCCCATCATCACCGGCACAAAACGCGATCCTTCTTCATTAGTCCAGAACACCACTTCAACCGGGGCTTCGGTTTCAATATGCAGATCGTTGAGCGTGCGGACGACTTCCAGCGCCGCCAGCACGCCGTAGTTACCGTCGAATTTACCGCCGGTGGGCTGGGTATCAATATGGCTGCCGGAAACAATCGGCGGCAGAGACGGGTTGCGCCCTTCGCGACGCATAAAGACGTTACCGATTTTGTCGACGGTGACGGACAGCCCCGCCGCCTTCGCCCAACGTATGACGAGATCGCGTCCCTGTCGGTCCAGATCCGTGAGCGTCAGCCGGCAACAGCCGCCTTTAGGCGTTGCGCCAATTTTTGCCAGTTCCATCAACGATGCCCAGAGTCGTTCATCGTTAATACGCGAATTTTTTATCTCTGCGGCCAGAGTGGTCAATACATCACTGCTCATCGTCTTCTCCTGAAAAAAAGGTGGTAGCCAGCGAAACCAGCAGGCGATCGCTGTTTCGGGGGCCGAGTAATGAGATACCGAGCGGAACGCCGTTGATATGGGCGGCAGGCAGCGTAACCTGCGGACGTTTCGTCAACACCGACAGCAGGAGCAAATCATGAGAAAGGCGGCGGGTGGCTTCAATTTCTTCCGCCGTGGCGCTCAGCAGTGGCGCGACATCCGGCACGGTGGGCATGACCAGAATGGCGTTGCCTAACTGGCTCTCCCACCATCCGGTAAACTGCTCGCGCAACTGACAGGCGTGTTCAAACTGCGCCGCCGTCACCGCCTTGCCCCAGAAAAAGCGTTCTCTGACGTCCGGCCCCAGTTGCAGGCCGTAGCGCTCAATCGTCTGCCCTTGCGATTGCCACGCTTCATAGCCCTGGATTTGCCTGAAGGCCATATAGACGTCGTCGAGGGGCGGCAGCACCCCGGCGATCGCTGTTATGTCACCAAACGTCTCACCCAGACGTTGCATCACTGGCTGGAGTGCCTGCTGGCTATGTGCGGGAAGGCGATCAAACAGAGCATGATGACAGGCCAGTTGTATTGCCGCGGGCGGATGAGGATCGTCCCCCAGCAGGCTGTCGGCCACGGCACTGAATACCTCAGGCGTGCGGGCGAAGAAACCGCAGGTATCCATCGTGGCGCACAGCGGCTGGCAGCCCGCCAGCGAAATACGGCCGTGCGTCGGGCGCAGGCCAAACAGGCCGCAGTAGCTGGCGGGCGTGCGTACCGAACCGCCAGTATCCGTCCCGAGCGCAAAATCACACACGCCGTTGGACACTGCCGACGCGGAACCCGATGACGAGCCGCCGGGGATACGGTCGTGTGCAGCTCCGTTGCGCGGCGTGCCATAGTGAATGTTATGCCCGCTCATCGAATACGCCAGTTCGCTGGTGTGCGTCTTGCCGATAAACCGCGCGCCGTGATTCAGTAACGTTTGCACCACCGGCGCGTTTACGGTTTTAATTCCGGACCGCGCCAGCATATGCGGGTTGCCGCCGCCGGTGGGATACCCGGCTACGTCAAAAAGATCTTTCACCGCGAAGGTCAGCCCGGCCAGTGGCCCGCTGGACGCATGTTGTACCGGTACGAACGGGTAAGGCATAAAAGCATAATGATCGTCCTGCATGGTTTTCTCCTCGGTTTCAGGCAACAGCAATAGACGTTGTGACGGGTTCTGACAGTTCACGCCAGCGATGGCAACTGACCACATGACGTTCCCCTGCCTGTTCAGTGACAGGCTGCTGCTCGCGACACACGGGCTTCGCATGCGCACAGCGGTCAGCAAACGCGCAACCCGGCGGCAGATGGGCCAGATCCGGCGGTGAGCCGGGAATACAGTGCAGCGCCTCGCCTTTTTTCAACCCGTCTTTCGGTCGGCTGCCCAGCAGCACGCGGGTATAGGGATGACGCGGCTGGTTAAGGATTTGCGCTATCGGCGCCTCTTCTACAATTCGACCGGCGTACATTACCGCCACCCGGTCAGCAATCTCCACCGCCGCGCCGATGTCATGGGTGACAAAGATGATCGACAGGTCACGCTGTTTTTGCTGCTCGCGCAGCAGGATCAGGATCTGGATCTGCACCGTGGCATCCAGCGCGGTGGTAGGTTCATCTGCCAGCAACAGTTGGGGATTGCAGGAAAGCGCCAGCGCAATCATTGCCCGCTGACGCATCCCACCGGACATCTCGTGGGGAAACGCATCCAGACGCCGCTCAGGGCTGGGGATCCGCACCTGGCGCAGCGACTCCAGCGCCCGTGCTCTGGCTGCCTGACGTGATAATCCTTCGTGACGCCGCAGCCCTTCCTCGATCTGCTGGCCCACCGTATACACCGGATCGAAGGCCAGCAGCGGCTCCTGAAAAATCATTGCGCAGCGTGCGCCACGGTACTGGCGCAGGCGAGCCGCATTCATCGCCAGCACCGACTCGCCCCCCACCTGCAACGTACCGGAAAGAAATGAACTGGCAGGTGGATGCAAACGCATCAACGCGCGCAGCGTGACGCTCTTGCCGGATCCGGATTCGCCGATCAGCGCCATCACCTCTCCTTTTTGCACGTCAAAGGAGACGCCGTTGACGGCGTTTACCGTCTGACCATCGCGACGAAATTCGACCCGCAGATCGCGAATGTGCACCCAGGGTTCATGCGACATGGCTGACCTCCTGTACGGTAATTTCACGATGCCAGGCAGAATCCGGCTGCGCCATCAGACAGGCGCTTTGGTGCCCCTCACCAACCGTTTCCAGCCGCGGTGAGATTTGTGAACACACCGCTTTGGCATGGGTACAGCGGGTATGAAAACGGCAGCCAGAAGGCGGCGAAATCGGACTCGGCGGATCGCCTGACAGCGGCGAGACCAGGGTTCGGTGCTGCGGGTCCATCGACGGCATGGAATTTAATAGCGCACGGGTATAAGGGTGCGCGGAATCAGTGAACAATGTTTCCGCCGGGCCAATTTCCACTACCTCGCCGAGATACATCACCAGGATCCGGTCCGATAGCCAGCGCACCACGTGCAGGTCGTGGCTGATAAACACATAGGTCAGATCCAGCGTGCGTTTTAACTCCTGAAGAAGCTGAAGTACCTGCGCCTCGACCGATTTATCCAGCGCGGAGACCGCCTCATCGAGGATCATCAGACGCGGTTTCATCGCCAGCGCTCTGGCAATATTAACTCGCTGACGCTGGCCGCCGGAGAGCGCATGCGGATAGCGATGCGCAAAACGCCCCGGCTCCAGCCCGACGTGCGCAAGCAGATAATGGGCATAGGCTTTCGCCTCTTTTTGACTGACACCGTGAACGCGCTGACCGAAAGCAATGCTCTCCTCCATGGTCATCCGCGGGTTAAGCGAGGCGTAACTGTCCTGAAACACCATCTGCACCTGGCGGCGATAAGCTTTCATCGGCAGGCGCGAAGAACCAACCTCCAGACCATCAAAAATCAGCTCGCCGCGATCCTGATTGAGCAACTGCATCAGCAGACGCGCCGTCGTCGATTTACCGCAGCCTGACTCGCCGACCACGCCCAGCGTTTCGCCTTTGATCACCTCAAAGCTGACGTTATCTACGGCCCGTACCACCTCATGACCTTTACGTGCGCCCAGATGGAAATGCCTGACCAGGTTATTCACTTTCAGCAGCGGCTGCGCCGGTCCGCCGATATCGACATTGATAAAAGGTTGCATCGTTTACTCCTTAATCGCCATTGCGGCGCGCAGGCGGTCCGCCAGGATATTGAAAGAAATAGACGTGATAAAAATCATCACCCCCGGCAGCGCCGCCACCCATGGCTGGGTGTAAATCGCCGTGCGCAGCGTGTTAAGCATCAGTCCCCACTCTGGCTCGGGTGGTCTCACGCCGAGGCCGAGGAAGGAGAGGCCGGAGGCGAGGATCATGCACACGGAAATCAGGCCGGTTGAGAAAACAAAAATGGGGCCGAGTACATTACCGAGGATTTGTACGCGAATAATGGTCAGCGCGCTGGCCCCCGTGGCGCGGGCAGCCTCGATATAATCCATATGCCGGACCTGCGCGGTGACGCTCTCAGCAATGCGTGTCACCTGCGGGACAAACACCAGAGTCAGCGACAACAACGCGTTACCTACCCCGGCCCCCATTGCACCGGAAAGCGCAATTGCCAGCAGTACCGACGGAAAGGCGTAGAAAACGTCTATCGTGCGCATGATGAGGGTATTGGTCTTGCCCCCCACATAACCGGCGATAATGCCGATGGCACCGCCGATAAAAAAGGCCAGCACCACCGGGACAATGCCCATAAAGAGCGACAGGCGAGTGCCGAGGATCAGCCGTGAGAGCATATCCCGGCCCAGCTCATCCGATCCGAGCGGAAAGCCCTCTGACCCGGGTGCCTTCAGGCGCATAAACATTGACGTTTGGTAAGGATCTTTGGTGATAAGCCAGGGGCCAAACAGCGCCAGCATCAGCAGCAGCAAAATAATACTGCCGACCACAACGCCGCCCGGATCGCGCAGCAGGCGCATCATCACGCCGCGCCAGTAGCCGTGCGTCACGTTCGCGGGGGCCGCGACGGAGGCCATTTTTGTCGTAACGGTATCCACCATCATCAGCTCCTTTTAATACGCGGGTCGAGGGAGGTCTGGAGGATATCCACCAGCAGGTTGAGCAGCACAAAGAACAGCGCCAGCACCCAGATAGTGCCCTGAAGCAGCGGCAGATCGCGCTGGAAAATGGCGGTATTGAGCAGCATCCCGGTGCCGGGCCACGAGAAAACGGTCTCGACTAAAATCGAGCCGCCCATCAGATAGCCAACCTGAAGCCCCATTACCGCCAGCGCGGTGGGCGCGGCGTTTTTCACCACGTGCAGAAAGATCCGTGACTCATTGAGACCGCGGGCGCGCAGGCCAATGATGAACTCCTGACTCAGGATGTCCGCCACCTGCGAGCGCACGGTACGGGCAATAATACCGACCGGAATGACCGAGAGCGTGACGGCGGGCAGCAGCATGAACTGCAAATGCGCCCAGTCCCACTGCCAGCCGCTTTCACCAATTGGCCCACCCCCGGTGGCAGGCAAAAGCGCCATTTTCACGCTAAAGATGATCACCAGTAGCATCCCCAGCCAGTAATGCGGCACGCTAACGCCGAACACGGAGAGGATGGACGCTGCACGGTCGACCGCGCTGTTGCGAAAATAGCCCGCCACGAAACCAAACAGACTGCCGAGGACAAAGCCAATCAGCGTGGCCAGCAGCGCGAGGCGCAGCGAGTAGCTGACGGCGTTCATCACCTCATCAATCACCGGCCTGCCGGTGGCAACCGATAATCCCAGGTCGCCCTGAAGCGCCCGCCACAGCCAGTGAAAAAATTGCAGCGGCAACGGTTTATCAAAGCCATATGCCTGCATTAAGGTCTGGCGCAGGGCTTCCGAGGCATCCGGCGGCATCACCGAGACCAGCGGATCGCCGGGCGCAATTTGCACCAGCAAAAAGCAAATCACGGCGACGCCAAGCATGGTAGGAATAGCCAGTAGAACGCGATAAAAGAGCGTGCTGATCATAGGATTTCCTCGTAATGATTACTCTTTCTTACTCACCAGGCTCAGGTCGATAAACCAGCTTTGCGGCTGCACCACCCCACTCACCGCCGGGGAGATGGCACGCGGACCAACGTCATGCGCGACATACAGGAACGGCACCTGATCGACCATCGCGGCATGCAACTCGCTGGCCGCTTTATCCATCTCGGCAGGGGTAAAGGCATGTTTTACCGCCGTCGCCAGCTTTTCAGTCTCCGGCGTGGAGAAATAGCCCCAGTTAGTCGCCACCGGCGGGAACGCTTTGGCGGTGGAAAAACGCAGCATGCCGAAGTAAGGATCGTTAACGGCGGCGCTGACATTGATGGCATCTACCCCTTTCGCTGACGGATCTTTCGCGCCAAGACGCCAGTTAGTGAACAGGGTGTTCCACTCGGTGACTTTGATATCAACATTGAAGAAACAGCTTTTCAGGCTTTGCTGGATGTATTCATTCATCGGCAGCGGCTGCATCTGGCCGGATCCGGAGGCGGAGGTGGCGACCGTAACATGCAGCGGCTTGCTTTCGCTGTAGCCGGCCTCGGTCATCAGCTTGCGTGCGGCATCCGCATCGTATTTGATCTGGAAAGTGGGCTTGCCGTGCCACGGGTTATCCGCTTCATAGATGCCCGTCGCCTCGGTCATATAGCCGCCGAGATAACTTTTTAATTCAGAACGGTTGAGGCACAGGTTGGCGGCTTTACGCACGCGGATATCTTTCCACGGCGAGCCATCGACGAAGGAGAACTGCCACGGCCAGATATGCGGCTGGGTGTTGGCATAAATCTTATAGCCCTGGGCTTTAATCTGATCGACGGCATCCGGCGCGGGCGCTTCGATCCAGTCTACCTGTTTTGACAATAACGCCGCGGTACGGGCATTCGCTTCCGGTAGCGGGATCAGCACGATTTTATCTACCCGTGGGACGCGATCTTTATTCCAGTAGTCCGGGTTTTTCGCCAGGATAAGCTGCTGGCGCGGCACCAGTTTTTCCATTTTAAATGGGCCGCTACCGACCGCATGAGCGGCAAAATCGGTCCATGCCTGCTTGCTGCGTGCCGCCGTATCGCCTGTCGAGGCGGGCACCGCGTCATACATCTTTTGCCACGCCGTCGGCGAAACGATAAACAGGTTAGTGATGTTATAGGGCAGCAGCGCATCGGGTTCGGAGGTGGTCAACACGACGGTATGGTCGTCAATTTTTTCTGCGCCGGTCAGGGTCGGCATACGGGAAATCGTATTGCCAATCTGCCCTGGCGCGTATTGCGGCGCGTTCTTGTCCAGCACTTTACCGACGTTCCAGACAATCGCATCAGCGTTGACCTCCGTGCCGTCATGAAACTTTACCCCTGGACGCAGCGTGAAGATCCAGCGGCTCTGGTTTTGCGGATCAACATGCCACTCGCTAGCCAGTCCCGGCACCAGACCGCTGGGTTTCTCACCCTGCGACAGATCCCACTCCACCAGCGCATCGTAAATAGGAATACCGGTGAAACGGTTTCCTTCATAACCCTGATCCGGTTGTCCGAGCGTCAGCGGAATATCGGCGGCAGTCATCGCGATACGCAGTGTCGAGGCCTGCGCCAGTTGGATACCTGACAGCGTCATGATGCCGATAGCGGCAGCAAGATAACCTTTACGTATAAAGAAGGAATTCGTCATCGCATGGTCCCTGTTAAAATAAGTGGCGTAATTAACAGGCAAGATGCGTACCAGTTTACTTTTTGCGGAAATTAACCGGGATCAAGGGCATAAAATCAGAATAAATTATTGTTAAAGGGACGATCGTAAAAAATATATCAGTTTTCCTTATTGCAAACGTTTTCGCTGCACTAAGGATGTGAAATGGGTTGCACTATTGCACCATAAAAAAAACAGCACACTGTAATAACGCCAGTAAATTATTGTGTCAGCGTCTTATTTATTAATTAAATTAATGACAGCAAATAAATTAGTACCATTATTACACTTCATCTTATCCCTGAGTATTGAATATTGAGCGACACCGAAAGGAAAATTTTACAACATGTCAGGACGCCACACCGCGTAGCTTCATCGTCGTTTCCTCCTTCTATACTTACACAAACATCTATAAATATGAGAGTGATTATGCCCTTACCCGATTTTCATACCTCCGACCCTTTCACCCTTGGCGTTGAGCTGGAGTTACAGGTGGTGAACCCGCCGGGCTACGATCTCAGTCAGGATTCATCCACGCTGATTGATGAAGTGAAAGTCGATGTGAACGCTGGCGAAGTAAAACACGATATTACAGAAAGTATGCTGGAGATCGCGACGGGGATTTGCCGGGATATTCATCAGGTGGCGGCGGAGTTTTCGGCAATGCAACACATCATTCTGCGCGCCGCTGAAAAGCATCACCTGCAAATCTGCGGCGGCGGGACGCACCCGTTTCAGACATGGCAGCGGCAGGAGGTAAGTAAAAGCGCCCGCTATGAGCAAACGCTGGAGTATTACGGCTATCTGACTCAGCAGGCCACGGTGTTCGGCCAACATGTACACGTCGGCTGCCAGAGTGGCGATGACGCGATTTACCTGCTGCATGGCCTGTCGCGTTTTGTACCGCATTTTATCGCCCTGAATGCCGCCTCGCCGTATATTCAGGGGTCCGACAGTAAATTTGCGTCCTCGCGACTGAATATTTTTTCTTCTTTCCCGGATAACGGCCCGATGCCGTGGGTGAGTAACTGGCAGGAGTTTGAAGGGCTTTTTCGCCGCCTGAGCTATACCAGCATGATCGACAGTATTAAAGATTTGCACTGGGATATTCGCCCCAGCCCTGGCTTCGGCACGGTAGAGGTCCGGGTGATGGACACGCCGTTGACGTTAACACATGCGGTAAATACCGCCGGATTTATTCAGGCGATTGCCTGCTGGCTGTTAACGGAGCGCCCCTTCAAACATCAGGAGCGGGACTACCTGCTGTATAAATTTAACCGCTTCCAGGCGTGTCGCTATGGACTGGAAGGCGTGCTGACGGATGTACATACTGGCGAACAATGCACTATCGCCGACGATATTTCACGACTGCTTGAGCGGCTGACGCCTTTCGCAGACAAGCTGGGTGCCGCCAGCGCGCTGGCCGATATCGGCGTGATGCTTAAAGGGGGTAAAAGTGAGGCGCAGAATATGCGTGATTTTATCGCCGATGGCGGCTCGCTCATCGGGCTGGTGCAAAAGCACGCTGAAATCTGGGCGGCAGGCTAGCCGCCCCTCTTCTCAGGCTTTACAATGCGCCAGATGATTTTTAACAGAAGATTAACGGCACATGAAACATCCGCTTGAATCCCTGACCATCGCTGGCGGCATTTTGCTGCTGGCATTCTTGTCCTGCCTGCTGCTGCCAGCCCCGTCGCTCGGACTGGTACTGGCGCAGAAACTGGTCGCCGTGTTTCATCTGATGGATCTCGGCCAGCTATATACCCTGCTGTTCTGCCTGTGGTTTTTGATGCTCGGCATTATCGAGTATCTGATTATCCGTTTTATCTGGCGTCGCTGGTTTTCGCTGGCGGGTTAAACCGGTAAAGTCGCGCATTCCGGCCACCAGCGCCTCACACCAGGCAGCATAGTCATGACCGCTGGACCACGGATGGAAGCTGGCGCGATAGCCTTTATCGCGCAGCAGCCGGGCAAAATCCTCGGTATTACGATAAATACCGCCATCCGGCCCCTGGCTTTCAAAGCGTCCGGCCTGCAACCAGAAGCGAATCGGATAGCGCGGCGACTGCTGATACTGTCGCGTCAGCCAGCCCGGCGCTTCACCTTTCGGCGACCACCAGTACGAGCCAGACAAACTCAGCACATTGCCGAAGACGCGTGGATAGCGTAATGCCACCCAGGAGGATGCGAGTCCACCATAACTGGATCCTGCCAGCACCGTTTTTTGCCGCTGTACCGGGATGCCCTTCTGCCGCAGCCACGGCACCAGTTCATGCGCCATAAAATCGGCAAATGCCGGATTCGGCGGCAGTTCTTTTCCACGACGGAGGTGATCCAGACTGTCGATAAACACAATATTCACCGGCGGCACCACGTGGCGGGCGATAAGGTCGTCCATCACGCTGGCGAAACGATAATCATCCTGATACACCTGACCATCAAACAACATCAGCGTCCAGCGTGCCGGCTGCGCCACGCGCGGGCGGTAGATAATGATATCGCGCTGATTGTTGAGGGTTGGGCTGTAAAAGGATTGCCGCGTCAGCGTGCCATGCTTAACCGGCTGCATCATCCGCTGCGGCGTACAGTAGCGGGCGGGCGTCAGCGCCAGCAATGAATAACGATTCCAGCGATCGGCGCGATCGGTGGTTAACGTGGACGGATTCAGTGGATCGGCCTGAGCGCTGACCAGGATCGCCCGGCGCTGATCGCGTGCCGTTCCCTGCACCACCGGCACGTCCGGGGCCAGCTTGTACTGCATCAGCGTATCGGCAGGCACAACATAGCTGCGGAACCAGACATCGGAGTCACCAAGGCGAAAAAGCGGATCGTGATCGCCCGCAGGCGAGCCGAGAATAAACACGTTATTCCGCGCGCCGCGCCACAGGAAAGTCACCCGCTTATGGGTCGCATCGACAGGCTCGACCAGCGGCGTCCCCTGCTGGCGACGGGCCTGCCAGAATGCCTCGGTAGATCCGCCCGCCTGAAGTTCGCGAGCTAATTGCTGCAACAGTGGACTAACCGGATCGAGCACCTGCGTTCTGGCAAGGGAAGCGGTTTCTTTGATCCGCCAGCTAAAGCGCCAGCGTGTACCCTCTTCGCCATGTAACATCAGTGAGGAAGGCTGATTCAGCGGGAGAGAAAATAAGAGCGTTTGTTCACCGTCGCCCGGCTCCCCTTCCAGCAGCGTGCGCAAACGGCGGTTATTCCGATCAAGAAGACGCGCATCGGTAACGCCGCTCAACGTCGCGGAAACATAATTTTCCCCCAGCGCCGGGAGCACAAAACAAATTTCGCCGCTGGCGTCAAACTTGCCCTGCTGTTCTCCCTGCACCGACATGGAATCACAATTCGCGGCAAGCGCAGGCGTCGCGCTCAGCCCAATTAATAAACCACTCCACGCCATTTTCATTACAGCACGGTTCCCGATGAAATTTGTAACAACGCTAATGCAAATGATAACAATTTGCAATATCATTAGCGCCGTTTACGTTTTCATCTCCCGCTATTGAGGTCATCAATACGGGATTTTCTATGGCATCGTTCACGGGGTTTTATTTAAAACATGTTTAAAAATAATAAGATAATGCATCTCTGGTTAATGAGTATAGCCACCGCAGCAATCAGCCATCAGGCGCTGGCTGCCGAGGAAACCATGGTCGTCACGCAGGGAAACAGTGAAGATCCCACCGCGCCGCTGAAAGGGATGGTGGCGACTAAAACGCTGTCGGCGACGAAAACCTCGGCGGATCTGGTCAAAACGCCGCAGTCGGTCTCCGTTGTCACACGCGATCAGATGGACGCGCTGGATGTGACCTCCGTGTCGCAAGCGCTGCGCTACACGCCGGGTGTGTTTACCGAGTATCGCGGCTCATCTAACCGTAATGATGAAGTGTTCGTGCGCGGTTTTAGCTACGTGCCGAAATTTCTCGACGGCCTGAGCTTCGGGGCCACCGCCTCATCGCAAACCGGCACCGTCGATCCGTGGCTGCTGGAGCGGGTGGAACTGGTGCGCGGCCCGGCCTCCGTCCTGTTCGGTCAGGTTAACCCTGGCGGCCTGATTAGCATGACCAGTAAACGTCCCACCAGCGAACCTGTTCATGAAGTGCAGTTCCGCACCGGTAATCACGATCTGGCGGAAGGTGCGTTTGATTTCGGTGGCCCGCTAAGCGACGACGGACGGGTGCTGTACCGCCTGAACGGTATCGCCCGCACGCAGCATAATCAGGTGGAAGACTATAAAGAAACGCGGATGGCGATTGCCCCGGCGATCACCTGGTTTCCCAACGATCAGACCCGCTTTACCCTTCTGACCAGCTACCAGAAAGATCCCGATGCCGGTTATCGTAACTTCCTGCCGTACTACGGCACGGTGGTCAGTGCCAACGGCCAGTATATTCCGTGGGATTTTAACGTCAGCGATCCGAACTACGACCAGTCCTGGCGCGAGCAGACAATGGTGGGATATGAGTTTGAGCATCAGTTCAACGATGTTTTCACCTTCCGTCAGAACGCCCGTTACGCCACTATCAAACAAAAGTATCGCTACCTGGTGTATGCCAACAGCGCGGCCAACAGCACACTGCTAACCCGTCGCGCGCAGCATGAGGAGCGCGAAACCACTGAATTCGGCCTCGATAACCAGCTTGAGGCGCGCCTGGCAACCGGCGCGCTCGATCACACCGTGCTTGGCGGAGTTGATTATAAATCCAGCCATGATAAGCAGTATCTGGGGCGCGGTGCCGGTAGCCAGTACGACATGGACTGGACGCAGCCAGTGTATGGCGTCAACGTCGATGAAAGCACTTTCGCTACCATGACCAACGAGCAGCAAAACCTCGATCAGATGGGAGTTTATCTTCAGGATCAGATGAGCTGGAATAACTGGGAACTGCTGCTTTCCGGGCGCTATGACTGGTCGGAAGTGCGTACGACTGATTTAACCGCCTCTGACAAAACGCAGCAAAACGATGATAAGTTTACCTGGCGTACCGGCCTGCTTTACGCTTTCGATTTTGGTCTGTCGCCTTATGTAAGCTACAGCACCTCGTTTGAGCCTAATCTGCAAACCAACCGCGCGCCTGGCACCGCACCATTCGCGCCAACCACCGGTAAACAGGCGGAAGTAGGACTGAAGTATCAGCCCGCAGACAATACGCTGATGAGCGTGGCGCTCTACGATCTGCGCCAGAACAATGTGCCGACCTATAACAGCACCGAAGGCTGGTTTGAAAATGCCGGTGAAGTGCGCTCGAAAGGCGTTGAGACCGAGATCCATTCCGCGCTGTGGAATGAGACGGTCAACCTGATCGGCTCTTATACGTATACCGATGCTGAGGTCGCCAGCACTACGGTCGCCGGAACCGAAGGTAAAACGCCGGCGCGTATTCCAACGCATATGGCTTCCGCGTTTGCCAGTTATACCTTCCCCGGTGGCCCGCTGAAAAGTCTGACTGCCGGCGTTGGTATGCGCTACCTCGGCACCAGCTATGGCGATGCAAAGAACACCTTCAAAGTGCCGTCGGTGGATCTGTACGATGCGATGGTGAGCTACGAACTGGGCGAGCTGAACAGCAACCTGAAGGGTGCAACCGTCAAGTTTAACGTCAATAACGTGGCGGACACCAAATACGTAGCGTCATGTGCCAGCGATACCGCCTGCTTCTACGGTATTGGCCGCACGATGACCGCAACGCTGGGTTATTCCTGGTAAGAAAAGCGCAGCGCCCCGCCGGTGATGCCCGGCGGCGCTTCGCTTGCACGGGCCTACAGTGCGGGCCAGTCCGTTGATAGCGCCAGTTTTTGTAGGCCGGGCAAGCGAAGCGCCGCCCGGCATTACGCCCACGCCCTGGCTGAATATTTGAGCGCACCTCAGTGCGCGCGGCTGTGATTCTCTTTACGATAGGCCCCTGGCGGCTGATTAAAGGTGCGGGTAAAGACACGGGTAAAGGTTTGCTGCGATTCGTAGCCATACTTCAGGCAGATATCGTAGACGCGCTGATCGGTATCACGCAGATCGCGCGCCGCCAGCAGCAGTTTACGCTCGCGAATATAGCGCCCCAGACTTTCCCCTTTGTACTGCAGAAAAAGACGCTGCAAATGCCATTTTGAATACCCGGAATGGCGGGCGATTTCTTCAATGCGCAGCGGCTGATGCAGATTGTCATCTATCCACTCGACGATGGTGTCGATAACCTGAGCGGAAATGGTCATATGGCTCCCCCTCTCTCCTGTAATGGTGGTTTATTCCCACCAGGCACTAAATTGATGCATACGATCTGAAATGTTTACCGGTTCGCCTAACTGCGGCGTTAACAGGCGGTACGGTTTATTCAGACTGGCCTGCGCCAGCCTTTTATAGGGATCGTCCCAGGTATGTTTTGCCAGCACAAAACGCCCAGAATGACCGGGTAAAATCGCGCTGGCGTTAAGATCGACCGCCGCCTGTGCCGTCTGCTCCGGCATCATGTGAATGTATTTCCAGTCTTCGTCGTACTGACCATTTTCCATAATCGCCAGATCCACCGCGCCAAACTGCTCGCCAATGGCTTTAAAATGCGGTCCGTAGCCCGAGTCGCCGCTGTAATAAAGCTTCTCTTCCGGCGTGACGAACATAAAGCTGGCCCATAGCGTCTGGTTGCGTTTCAGTCCGCGCCCGGAGAAATGGCGGGCAGGCAGAACGTGTACCGTTAACTGGTCATCCACAATAATCGCCCGATTCCAGTCGGCTTCGGTAATAATGTCCGGATTCATACCCCAATAACGCAGATGGGAACCTACGCCCAGCGGTGTAATGACCCGGTGGATTTTCGGCATGAGCGCGCGAATGGTGGCGTAATCGAGATGATCGTAGTGATCGTGCGAAATGATCAGCAGGTCGATCTCCGGCATTCCCTGCGCGGTCCACGGATAGTCGCCGTCAAACGCTTTATTCAAAAACGAAAACGGCGCGGCGTAGGCGCTGAAGACCGGGTCAATCAGGATACGTTTGCCGCCCAGTTGCAAATACCATGAGGAGTGGCCTAACCAGACGGCGACCTCCTGTTCTGGCGGAAGGCTTGCCAGATCGGTTTTCACCAGCGGCAGCGGCTGCGCGGGTCGTGAATTTTCCCGCCGGGTGGTCAGAAACTCCCACCACGCGGCCAGCATGTTTTTCTTGCCGGTAAACCCCGGCGTGGGAAGCTGATTATGAAATTGTCCGTCGCGGTAATGCGGCGATTTCTCGACTTCCGTCAGCCCGTTCCCCTGCGGGGCCTGGCCGAATCCGGCGTTGCATACAAACGGTAAACTTGCTGCGCAGGCGATCATCATTACGGCAACCACACTTATTATTAGACGCTTCATATCCTGACCTGGAACACGCCTTTTCCGTAAGACGGTGTAATGTGACTTGATTATGAGTGAGTAAGCACTCATTATAGAAAGAGACCGAATGTCGTCAAGACGTTTTTCATTTTTTGACATTCGCCGTTGAAGTGCCGCTAAGGGCATGTTTCAATCGTGGTTTTTACAGACAGAAAGGTAAAGCGTAGTGGCTCGTCCGAAGAGTGAAGATAAAAAACAGGCGTTACTGGAAGCGGCGACCATCGCTTTTGCGCAATCCGGGATCACCGCATCAACCGCTACCATCGCCCGCAGCGCGGGGGTTGCAGAGGGAACGCTGTTCCGCTATTTCGCCACCAAGGACGATCTCCTTAACGCGCTTTATCTCCATCTTAAACAGCAGCTCTGTCGGGCAATGCTGGCCAATCGCGATCCTGCGGTTGTCGATCCGGTGGAAAACACCCGCTATATCTGGAATAACTACATCGACTGGGGCATGCAGAACCCACTCGGCAACCGTACCGTGCGCCAGCTGGCAGTGAGCGAGAAGATCACCAAAGAAACAAAACAGCAGGTGGAAGATATGTTCCCGGAGATGAAAACGCTGTGTCGCCAGTCTATCCTGCCGGTATTTAAATCAGAAGAATTCAATGCCTTCGGCGATGCCTGCTTCCTCGCACTGGCCGAAACCACCATGGAGTTTGCGACGCGCGAACCTGCCCGCGCCAGCGAATTTAAAGCCATTGGTTTTGAAACCATGTGGCGTGCGCTTTCCACCGAGAAAGCCTGATGTCGGTGAGGCGTTGAATATTCCCGCCTCCGCCCTTTGAGATTTGTCGCACAAAACGATAATAGTTATCGACGTAAGCCGCTTTATTTTTTCCGTCCGGCAGCGCTACTCTGCTGTCCGTCGGGCGCACCCGCGCGGTGCGCATTCAACATCACCAGGAGTTGTTATGGATATTGTTTCCGTTGCCTTAGCGCGTTATTCCACCAAGGCATTCGATCCGAGTAAAAAACTGACCGCTGAGCAGGCTGAACATCTGAAAACGCTGCTGCGCTATAGCCCCTCCAGCACCAACTCGCAGCCGTGGCACTTTATCGTCGCCAGCACGGAAGAAGGTAAAGCGCGCGTGGCAAAATCCGCTGCCGGTACCTACGTGTTTAACGAGCGTAAAATGCGTGATGCCTCACACGTGGTGGTGTTCTGCGCCAAAACCGCAATGGATGACGCCTGGCTGGAACGCGTGGTTAATCAGGAAGAGGCCGATGGCCGCTTCGCCACTCCCGAAGCGAAAGCCGCCAACCACAAAGGCCGTACATTCTTCGCCGATATGCACCGTAAAGATCTGCAAGACGATCATCACTGGATGGCAAAACAGGTTTACCTGAACGTCGGTAACTTCCTGCTGGGCGTGGCGGCGATGGGTCTGGACGCCGTGCCGATTGAAGGCTTTGACGCCGCTATTCTTGATGAGGAGTTCGGCCTGCGCGAACAAGGCTACACCAGCCTGGTCGTGGTGCCGGTCGGCCAGCATAGCGTGGAAGATTTCAACGCTGCCCTGCCGAAATCCCGCCTGCCGTTCAGCACCACGCTGACCGAGTGCTAATCTTCTGGCGCGCGAGGGGTCGCGCGCCTTTTATGCTGTGCCCTCGCTTACCGGATGCCCGGTTGCTGACAAAGCGTCATGCCGGATGGCGGCTGCGCCTTATCCAGCCTACAGATAGTGAGCGTTAATTCATTCAGGCGGCGTGATGCCGAAAAATTGTAGGCTGGGTAAGCGAAGCGCCACCCGGCACGTATATCTCATCAACAAACGTCATTGACTATTACGCCCCGGCATCCAGCCGCGCCAGCGCCTTCTCCCCGGCCTCATCTACCGGCAAATACACCAGCAGTCGCGAACCGTTACGCGGCGCGGAGTACCAGTACATCTGCTGAAGACTGAAGCAGCCTACCAGCGGGTGATTAAAGCTCTTGAGCTGGTTTTCCACGCCGCGGACGTCATAGCGCTGGTGCCACAGCGCCTCAAACTCCGTTGAGACAGCAAAAAAACGCGCCAGCTTATCTTCCCATGCCGCCTCGCCGCGATGCTCCGCCATGGCGGCGCGAAAATACGAAACGAAGGTCGGTAAGACATCCGGGTTGCCCAGGCGGCTACGCCAGCCAGGATGGGTTAAATAGAGATAGATGCAGTTGCGATCGGCTTCTGGCAACGTACTGAAGTCGACGCCCATCAGGCGGCAAAAGCTGTCATTCCAGGCGACGATGTCAAAATTGGGTTTCTGAATGCTGGCGGGTTGCGGCATCAGGCTGTCAAGCAGCCGCCGGGTGCCCGCACTGATGCCTTCACACTGCGCCAGTTGCGGGCTTTCCGGCGGCGTTAATCCGGCCAGCACGAAAATGTGACGCGTCTCCAGCGGCGAACATTGCAGCGCCGCGGCAACCGCGGTCATTACGACGGGGGATGGGTTAACGTCCCGCCCCTGCTCCAGCCAGGTATACCAGGTGACACCGACATCCGCCAGCATCGCCACCTCTTCGCGCCGCAATCCCGGTGTGCGACGTCTCCCGCTGCGCGGCAGGCCAAGGCGCTGCGGATCGAGGCTTTCACGCCGCGCACGCAAAAACGCGCCAAGCTGTTTGCGCGTGTCGTCCTGCGGCAGGATCGGCGCTTCACGTTCGCTTATCAGGCTCATAGTCTCTCCAGCCGGGTAGTGCCAGTACCAGTATAAGCAGGAACTGGTACCGGTTTTTCGATTCAGCGATGCTACGTCCATTCGCTGAATGACGCAATGGAGTGACCATGAAAACGTCCGCTGTTTCACCCGGCCGTGCGGCCCTGATTTTATTGTTAACCGGCCAGATGCTGCCGCTGATTGATACCTCAATTACCAATGTGGCGCTGGAATCAATCACCCAATCGCTGCACGCCAGCGCCACCCAGCTTGAGCTTATCGTCGCGCTGTATGGCGTAGCCTTCGCGGTGTGTCTGGCGATGGGCAGCAAGCTTGGCGACAACTACGGTCGCCGCCGCCTGTTTATGTGGGGCGTGGCGGCCTTCGGCGTCGCCTCGCTGCTGTGCGGAATGGCGACCACCATAACGGAACTGCTGGCGGCGCGCATTTTACAGGGCGCAGGCGCGGCGTTGATCGTGCCGCAAATTCTGGCGACGCTACACGTCACGTTAAAAGGCAGGGCGCACGCGCGGGCGATAAGCCTGTATGGCGGCATTGGCGGTATTGCTTTTATCGTCGGGCAGATGGGCGGCGGCTGGCTGGTCTCCGCCGATATTGTCGGGCTGGGCTGGCGCAACGCCTTTTTTATCAATGTGCCCATTTGCATGCTGGTACTGGCGCTGAGTCGACGCTACGTGCCGGAAACGCGTCGCGAAATGCCTTCCCGTATTGACTGGCAGGGTACTTTTTTGCTGGCGGCAATCCTCTGCTGTCTGCTCTTCCCGCTGGCGCTGGGTCCGGAACTGCACTGGCCGTGGCCGACGCAGGCGGCGCTGCTGGCCATTGTGCCGCTGGGACTGTGGATGCGTGCCAGTGCACAGCGTCAACAAGCCCGGGGCGGACAACCTCTTCTGCCGCCGCGCCTGCTGCAGCTCGCCAGCATCCGCTTTGGCATGATTATCGCCCTGCTGTTCTTCAGCGCCTGGTCTGGCTTTATGTTCTGCATGGCGCTGACGATGCAAAAAGGTCTGGGGATGGCTCCCTGGCAGTCCGGCAACAGCTTTATTGCGCTCGGCATCGCCTATTTTGCCTCCGCACTGTACGCCCCGCGGCTGATCGCCCGTTACAGCACCGGGCGCATCCTGATGACCGGTCTGGCGGTGCAGATGGTGGGACTGCTGGCGCTGATGTACACGTTCTGGCGTTTTGACAGCGCGACTACCGCGCTGGCGCTGGTGCCCTCGACCATACTCATTGGCTACGGGCAGGCGTTGATCGTCAACAGCTTTTATCGGGTGGGGATGAAAGATATCAGCGCCTGCGATGCCGGTGCGGGCAGTGCGATCCTCAGCACCCTGCAACAGGCGACGCTGGGATTAGGGCCTGCGGTGCTGGGATCGTTATTTCTGGCGCTGGCGCACCACGGCCATGGCAATTACCCGCGGGCGATGGTCGGTTTTCTCGGCGTGGAAACGGTGATGATGGTGTTATTAGGTGTCGTCGCCGTGGCCTATCGCCAGCGTCTTTTTATCGCAGTCGATAATCGCTGTGTGTCCGTAAAAGGATAAAATACCTCGCCGGCGGGTTAAAAATAATGCCCGCCGGGGATATTTCATCCCTACTAATAATTAGGGTGCAGGGATAACGAATTAAAAAACACCTTAATAAAAAGGTATAAAATTCAGCTTGTTACAATTCCACTAATTTCAATTTCCGTTAAGTCATTAGCCGCTCGCCTTCCCAACCAGGACTATTCTTATAATCCATGTAAAAAAATATGTCTTAATATGTCCAAAATCTTATTTTCCTCGTTGGCATATTTCCTCTGAAACAGGACGTTTACTATGGCTTACATTAAACCTGCAATTTTGCTTTCCCTGCTTGCGCTTACTGCCTGTGGCGGCGGTGGTGGCGGCGGTCATCATGATAGTGGTTCAGCACCAGAGACCAGTACACCGTCTCAGCCGGATACCGGCACCACACCAGCACCAGAGCAGCCCCAGTCGCCGCCGGAAAGTAAGGCCACGCTGGGCAGCGTTTCCGGCGTCACCTATACCACGCCGGATGGCATTGAATATCAGATGCGTCGTGATGGCATTACGTTTGGCGGTACCTGGACGGAAGGGCTGGTCAAAGCTGACGGCACCCGGGTTTCCAGCACCAGCTGGTGTTGTGGCCCGATGAGCTACACCCTGTTCGGTAGCTGGACGTCGCAGGAAAAAGGCGAGCACGGCGTGTTCTACAGTGGAGAAGGCACCGCAGCGGCCAATGTGCCGACGCAGGGCACCGCGACCTATGTCGGTTCCGGTATGCGTGACGGCGTGCGTACCGACGCCAGCTTTAACGTCGATTTCGCCGCGAAAACCATCAACGGTAACATCACGGGCAACGACGATTTTGGTTCAGCGGTGGCGATGCAGGGCACTATTGTTGACGGCGGCTTCAGGGGTGACGCGCAGTCCGGCGGCGATAACGGCACCTTTGTCGGCCACTTCAACGGTCCTGCGGCGGAAGAACTGGGCGGTATCGCGGAATTTGCCGATACCAGCAAAAGCGCGTCGTTTGGCGCAACAAAACAATAATATTTTACCGGCCAGCATCGCTGGCCGGTTTTCCTGATGATGGTAATCTGCGGTATGTCCTCCCTGCGCCTGCGCTCCCTGTTATTAACCTGTTTTTTACCCGCTGTCGCCACGGCGGCTCCCACGGACAATACCCTGATCCCGGCGGCCCCCCATTTCGAACGCTTAACGCCAAAAACGACGGGTGAAACGGTTTCCGGCGATACGCTGCACGTCTCAGATCAGCAGCTTGCGGCGCAGCCGGAACTGGCGAAAGCGCTACTGGATCAGGCGGTGCGCGATGAAGCCTGGCCGGTGGTGAAAAGCGTTCTGCCCCTTTACGAACGCTCACCCGCCCCGGACAGGGTACTCATTCACTATGCGAAAGCGGGCGTAGCGCGCAGTGAAGGTCACTATGGCGAGGCGATTAAAAACTATCGGGCGATCCTCAGTGAGCATCCTGATTTCGCCGCCGTGCGTCTCGACCTCGCCCGTGCGCTGTACGAAGACCGGCAGTTTGATGCCGCAGAATATCATTTTGAACGGGTGAGAGCCGCCAGTCTGCCGCCTGAGGTGGCGCAGCGCATTGACGCCTACCTTCAGCGCATCCAGTCACAGGATCGCCTGACGGGAAATCTCAGCCTCAGCTATCTTAACGACAGTAACGTGAATAACGCCTCGACCAATAAATATATTCGTATTGGCGATAAGCTGTTTATCCGTAATAAAGAGGCTTATCCGCAGCGTGGCGAAGGCTTCTGGTTTAACGGCGCGCTACAAAAAGATGTGCACCTTTATGATCGCCATTCCCTTCGTTTTCTCGGCACGGTAACGGGCAAAAGCTACTGGAACAATCATCGCTTCGACGATATTACCAGCCGCCTGTACGCCGGATATCGCTGGCAGGATTTTCGTCAGCAAATCTCGCTGCTGCCCTTTTATGAGAAACGCTGGTACGGCACCGAAGCTTATTCTTCCGGGCCGGGTATGCGCATGGAGTACAGCTATTTACTCTCTCCGGCGTGGCAAGTCAGTCAGGTGCTGGAATATCAAAAGCTGCATTACGACAATGCGCAGTATGATTTTTTAGCCGGGGATAACCGCTACGTTTCAACTACCCTGTCGCATGTGATTAACGCGCGGCTGTCGGTGTTTGTCGGCGGCGATGTGGCGTGGCAGAACACCACCACCGCCAGCGAAACGAACCAGCGCTATAGCCTGCGCAGCGGGCTGGAAACAGATCTGCCGTGGGGCGTGTCGGCTGGCCTGATGGGGGCGCTCGCTAAACGTCATTATGACGATGACAACGATATTTTTGGCGTTCGCCGTCAGGATGATGAGCAGATTGCGATGGTGTCACTCTGGCATCGCGATCTGCATTTTATGTCGGTGATGCCAAAGCTGAATTTCGTCTACAAAAAGGTTAACAGTAATATTGATTTCTACGATTATACCCAGCGCAATGTCTACCTGACGCTGGATAAACGCTTTTAGGCGCTGGCGCGGGTAGTCAGATGCCACGCCATCATCACCCGTTCGGCTCTGGCGTCAGGATTGTCGATTTTATTGAGCAGCAGCCCGACGGCCTTACGGCCCATTTCATGCGACGGCTGTTCAACGGTGGTGAGCTGGGGAGAGATCATTTCCGCCAGTTCGGTGCCGTCGAAACCAACCACCGCAATATCATCCGGCACGTTCAGCCCGGCCTGTTCAATGGCACGGATCGCCCCGGCGGCCAGGGTATCGGAAACCGCGAAAATAGCGTCGGGCCGACGCTCTGCCGCCAGCAGTTTTTCAGCAGCGGCTTTTCCGGCTGCCACGCTCAGCTCACTGGCATATTCGACGGACTGAAACGCCAGACTGCGGGTATGGATCACGCTTTTATAACCGCGCTCGCGCAGGCGAGCATATTTATAGCTGAGATCGTGATTAATCAGCGCAATGCGCTGCCGGCCTTTATCCGCCAGCCAGGAAACGACATGCTGAGCGGCATCGACATCATTAATGCCCACGCAGGAAACCGCGCCGCTGTCGGCGTATTCGGCGCACTGCACCCACGGCGCATCGCCAATCATCGTAGACAGTTCTGGCAGCTTAGAAAAAGCATCCATCGTGATAATGCCGTCAACGATTTTGCCTGACAGCAGCTTCAGGCCGGAACGTGAGCGTTCGATGTCCGAACCGGAGTTACAAAGCAGAATGCGGTAGCCGTTTTTCTCTGCCTCTTCTTCGATACCTTTCACCACCGCCGCGCAAAACGGGTTGGCGATATTGGAGACCATCACCAGGATCATATAACTGCGCGCGGTCCGCAATTGCCGGGCCAGCAGGTTGGGCTGATAGTTACTTTCCGCAATGGCCGCCAGCACACGTTCGCGGTTTTTCGCTTTGACGGTATCGCTGTTATTAAGCACGCGCGATACCGTCGCCACCGAGACACCGGCGAGACGGGCAATTTTTTGAATGGACATAGTGACGGCAAATCCTGCGGTTAGCGTTCAGAATTGCAGGCTATCATAAAACCATTGCCCGGCGAACCGGGCAATTATTTACTGCCCGACGCGTACCCAGCGCTGCTCCTGATGGCTTTTTACAATCGCCTCAATGAGATACATCACGTTTGCACCGTCATAAAAAGAGGCGAAGGACTCAGAACGTGACGGTTTTCGCCCTTCCCGCACCGCCTGATAAAACTGACCGAGCATGTTTTTAAAGGCGTCCGGCCAGCCTTCGATATGACCGCCGGGGAAATGAGCGCTGGCGGCCACGTCGGCATTCATCAGGCCCGGATCGTCGCTCAGTAGCTGATTCGGCTGCGCACGCTGGCCGATCCATAGTCGCTGCGGCGTTTCCTGATCCCACGCCAGCGAGCACGCGCTGCCGTTGATTTCAAAACTCAGGCGGTTTTTCCGTCCGGCGCTGACCTGCGAAACGTGAAAGCAGCCTTTGCTGCCGTCCTCAAAACGGAACAGGACCGAGCCGATGTCCTCGGTGGAGACCGGGCGATCGACATAACGAGCGTCATCGTCGTGGCTGAAGGTCGCCGCGCCGGAGGCGCTGGCTTTACGCGTCGGCCAGACAATCGACAGGTCGGCCATCACCTCGACAATGCGCTTGCCAGTGACAAACTGCACCGTATCGCACCAGTGCGAGCCGATATCCGCCACTGCCCGCGATGCGCCGCCCTGCGCGGCATCCACCCGCCAGTTGTAGTCGGTCTCCAGCAGCATCCAGTCCTGCAAATAGGTGCCGTGTGCGGAAAAAAGCCGTCCGACGCTCCCCGCCCGGCGCATACTGGCCGCCTGCTGGACCATCGCGAACTGGCGATAAACAAAACTCACGCCGTGCACCACGCCCGCCTGTTCGGCCAGTTGCACCAATTCGTGCGCTTCTTCGCCCGTCATACATAGCGGCTTTTCGGAGAAAACATGTTTCCCCGCCCGCAGGATCTGCCGGTTAATCGCCGCGTGAAGGTGGTTAGGCGTGCAGTTATGCACGACCGCCAGCCCCGGATGCGCCAGCAGCGCGTCCACGTTGTCGTAAGCATGGGGAACATTGAGCGCCCGCGCTTTGCTTTCTGCGGCCTCACGCGTGCTGTCGCACAGCGCCACCACCTCGACATCCCCCAGCCGACGCAGCGCTTCCAGATGCGCCGGGCCGATAAACCCGCTACCAATAATGCCGACCTGAATCATTTACGCACCCCACTACCGGCGGCAAAATCGTCAAAAGCATGTGCGGAAACCGGAATGATGTGGCGACGGATAAACTCGCTGCCTTCGCGCGCGCCCGTTTCTCCGTCTTTCAGACAGCACTCCCACTCCAGTACCGCCCAGCCGGCATAGTCATACTGCGTCAGCTTGCTAAAAATGGTTTTGAAATCGACCTGCCCGTCGCCCAGCGAGCGGAAGCGCCCTGCCCGCTCAAGCCACGGCTGATAACCGCCGTAAACGCCGCTGCGCCCGTTCTGGCGGTATTCAGCATCCTTAACGTGAAAGGCTTTGATCCGCGAATGGTAGATATCGATCCACGTCAGATAGTCAATGTGTTGCAGCAGCAGGTGGCTCGGATCGTAGAGCATATTGCAGCGCGGATGGTTATCGACCTTCTGCAGGAAGCGCTCAAAGGTAACGCCATCGTGCAGGTCTTCACCCGGATGGATTTCGTAGCATACGTCTACGCCGTGCTCATCAAAACAGTCGAGGATCGGCCGCCAGCGCTGCGCCAGCGCGTCAAAAGCCTCTTCCAGCAGCGCGGCGTTGTGTGGCGGCCACGGGTAAAAGTACGGCCACGCCAGCGCACCGGAAAACGTTGCGTGGGCGGTCAGGCCGAGACGTGCGGATGCCGCCGCTGCCTGTTTGAGAATATCTGTTGCCCAGGCCTGACGCGCCTGGGCATTGCCGCGCACCTCCGGCGGCGCGAAGCCATCAAACGCCGCATCATAGGCCGGATGCACCGCCACCAGTTGCCCTTCCAGATGAGTGGATAGCTCGCTGATAACCAGCCCGTGAGCGGCCAGCTTGCCGCTAACCTCATCGCAGTAAGTCTGGCTCTCCGCCGCCCGTTGCAGGTCGAAAATCGCTTTGTTATGACAGGGGATCTGCAACGCCTTATAGCCCAGCCCCGCCGCCCATTCGGCCAGCCCCTCCAGGCTGTTAAACGGCGGCTGGTCACCGAGAAACTGCGATAAAAAAAGCCCCGGTCCCTTAATGGTTCTCATAAACACCTCCAGAATTACTCAGGCTCTTTCTCGTTATAGTGGAAAGAGAAAAGAAAAATCAGTGCGATAACGGCGGCAGCAATGGCCGGGATCCACCAGAAGGTCACCCACGCCTGCGGCACGGTTTGTCCGGCCACCAGGCGGTTATACAGCGCGCCGGAGATCTGCGATCCAAGCAGCATTCCGATACCGTAAGTGAACATGACGATCATGCTTTGCGCCTGGCCTTTGACCTTTTCGCCGGCCACACGGTCGGTATAGATAAAGCCGACGACAAAGAAGAAATCGTAGCAAACGCCGTGCAGCAGGATGCCGAGATACAGCAGCGCCCGCGCTTCTTCATTCACCCCGAGCGCAAACAGCGCGTAACGCACAAACCAGGCGAGCATGCCGATCAGCAGCATATATTTGACGCCAAGGCGACGGAACAGCAGCGGGATGACCAGCATAAAGACGATTTCCGACATCTGGCCGAAGGACATGGCGGTGCTGACGTCGCCGACGCCCGCGTCAGAAAGGTACGACGCGGTGTACGCGTAGTAGGTACCCAGCGGCACCGAAATCAGCGTGGCGCACAGCGAGAAGATAAAGAAGTGGCGCGTTTTCAACAGCGCGAAGGCGTCGGCGCAGAACAGATCGCGCACCTGGATCGGCAGCCCTTTCGCGGGCGCAGGCGTGTGTGGCAGCGTCAGGCTATAGAGCGCCAGCGCCACCGAGCAGATCGCGGCGAGAGTAAAGATACCGGTAGTGTCGGAAATCCCGGTCACGCCAATAAAAATCCCCGCCACAATCCAGCCGATAGTGCCGAAAACGCGCACCACCGGGAAGGTTTTATCGATGTTCGCCAGGCTGTGAAAGGCAATGTTATTGGTCAGCGCCAGCGTCGGCATATAGCACAGCGTATAGCCAAACAGCAGGCCGATCAGCAGTGCGCCGTTCTGCGACACCAGCGCCTGCGGCACAAACCACAGGATGATCGCCCCAAGCAGGTGCATGACTGCCATCACCTTTTGCGAGGCGAAGAAGCGATCCACCAGCATCCCCAGCACGAACGGCGAGAGAATGGAGGCGATCGGCCCGGCGGAGAACGCATCGCCAATCAGCAGCGACATGTTGTGCTGGGTCATCACCAGCCCGAGCGTCACCGACCAGCTTCCCCAGATAAAAAACTGTAAAAACATCATTAACGACAGACGCGGCACCAGCAGGCGGTACTGAACGCCTCCTCTGCCCGTGGTTTCAGTTGTAGATACCATTTTTCGCTCCACCCTTAAAAGTAATCGATTACAAAGCACGTTTAATCTGAAAGTAATCGATTACAAAAAAAGATCGAGCGTCTTGTAATGAAAGTGCGAGAGCGATCACGAACAAAAAAGCAGCAGCGATCCACCGCCACTTCAGGTGCGTAATTCAGGGTTCAAGCAGATCGTTACGAACAGGGCCTGCGCTATCCGGCAGGCCCGTTGCATTGAAAGGTTATGCTTTACGACGCAGACATTTGAAGGCAATAAACAGGAACAGGACCCACATCGGCAGCAAAATCGCCGACAGACGCATCTCCTCCATGGTGCACATCAGCCCCAGGATCATCAGCAGAAAGGCAATGCAGATATAGTTACTGGCCGGGGAAAGCAGCGCTTTAAATTTCGGCAGGCGTCCTTTGCGACGCATCGCTGCGCGGAATTTAAGATGTGCCAGGCAAATCATGATCCAGTTCAGCAGCAGCGTCGCCACCACCAGCGCCATCAGCAGGCCGAAGGCTTGTTTTGGCAGCAGGTAGTTGATCAGCACCACCAGCGAGGTAATCACCGCGGAGAGCAGCAGCGAATTGACCGGCACGCCGCGACGGCTGACGCGGGTGAGGAATTTCGGCGCGTTGCCCTGAACCGACAAGCCAAACAGCATCCGGCTGTTGGAATACACCCCGCTGTTATAGACCGACAGCGACGCGACCAGAATCACCATGTTCAGTGCAGAGGCCACCAGGTTACTGTCGAGATCGTGAAAAATCATCACAAACGGGCTGCTGCTGGATTTGATATCCATCCACGGATAGAGCGCCAGCAGGACCACCAGCGAACCGATATAGAAAAGCAGAATGCGATAAACCACCTGATTGACCGCTTTGGGAATCGATTTCTCTGGATCGCGCGCTTCCGCAGCCGTAATGCCGATCAGTTCAAGGCCGCCGAAGGAGAACATGATCACCGCCAGCGACAGGATCAGACCGTGCCAGCCGGTCGCCAGAAAGCCGCCGTGGACCCACAGGTTGCTCAGCGTCGCACGCTCGCCGCCATGGCCGGAGACCAGCATCCAGATGCCGAAACCAATCATGCCAATAATGGCGAGCACTTTGATCAGCGCAAACCAGAACTCGGTTTCGCCATAAAGACGCACGTTAACCAGGTTAATCGCATTGATCACAATGAAGAACGCTGCCGCCCAAATCCAGGTCGGGACATCCGGGAGCCAGTACTGCATGTAGATGCCGGCCGCCGTCAGTTCCGCCATGCCGACCAGCACGAACATCACCCAGTAGTTCCAGCCGGAGAGGAAGCCCGCGAACGGTCCCCAGTATTTGTAAGCAAAATGAGCGAAGGAGCCGGAGACCGGTTCTTCCACCACCATCTCGCCAAGCTGGCGCATAATGAGAAAAGCGATGATCCCGGCGATAGCATATCCCAGCACCACTGCCGGGCCTGCCATCTGAATGGCCGGGCCAATGCCGAGGAACAACCCGGTACCGATAGCGCCGCCCAGCGCGATCAATTGAATATGTCGGTTTTGTAAACCGCGGTGTAATGCTGGATTATTTTCTGAAGACGCATCCGCAGAGTGTCCGGATGTCAGTGACGCGTTTTTCACGCCCTACCCCTGTGCTATTTATATTAAGGGGCACCTTTTAACACTTATAGATGTCACACTTCAAGTTACGCGGCGAGAACGGGCTTCCCTGCCCGCCTTACGAGGTGCTCTTATAATCAGAAGTCGTAGCTCATGGAGACTTTGACCGTGCGCGGTTCACCTTCAAAGATGTAGGTGCCGTTATCTTCAACGCCCGACCAGTATTTCTCGTTGGTAACGTTATCCACGCCGACACGTACTACCATGTCGTTCTTCTCCTGATTCAGGTGCATACGATAACGCACGCCCAGATCCAGCGTGGTGTAATCATCCAGCTTTTTAGTATTCGCGGCATTGGCATACTGCGAACCGGAGTGGTTCACTCGCGCGGTCGCCGTCAGACCATCCACCGGTTTGATGTCATATTCCGCCCCGAGCACCATATAGAAGCGCGGTACGCCAATCGCATCTTTACCGTTATTCACGCCGCCTTTGGTTTTGGTCATTTCCGGATCCAGCCAGACGGTGCTGCCGTTCAGACGCAGCCCCAGCGTTGGCTCGCCAAACACGTTCAGCTCAACGCCACGGTTACGCTGCTCGCCATCCAGCGCGTAGACGCCGGTCACGCTGTCCTGAAGCGCAGACGGTTTTTTGATTTCAAACAGCGACAGTGAACCGCCGACGCGCTCGAAGTCGACTTTCACGCCCACTTCGTTTTGTTTGGAGTGCGCAATACCGGTGCTCTTACCGTAGTTGGTGGCCGTTTTCGGTGCCACGCTGCCAGGCTGCAACGCTTCGGTATGGTTGGCATACAGGGAGAGTTCTTCCCACGGCTTGTACACCACGCCATAGGTCGGCATCCAGCGGCTTTCGGTGTAGCGGCTGGTGGTATCTTCCGCGCCGGTGGCGTTACTGTAGTTACGCACCACCACTTTCTGATGACGTGCGCCGACGGTGAACAGCAGTTGATCGTCCAGTACGCCGAGGGTATCGCTTAACAGCCAGCCCTGGGTGCGGTTACGAGTGGTGGTCAACGGATCGGAGTAGTTGCCGCCGAACAGCGTGTTGTCCGGGATCGGCACCGCATGATTATCATAGATATTGGTGGTCGGATTAACGGACGACATCGTCCATGCGGTTTTATCTTTTTCGATTTGCGCCGAGTACCCGACGTTCACTTTGTGGGAAACAAAACCGGTATCGAAATCACCGCGCAGGCCGCCCATTCCGCTGTATGCGTCGGTAATACGGTTAGTATCCAGACGTCCGGCGGTCGCATCACCATTAGCGTTAAGCAGTTTTGGCCCGCTGTAAACGCCGGTTTCATGCGCGTGCTGCATGCCGAGCGCGGCATAGGCGGTCCAGTTGTCGGTCAGATCGTATTCGCTTTTTGCCATCCCGAATTCGTTTTCGATATCGCTGAAGGCCCATTTCTGACTGTAGTTTTTGGTCGGATCCGGCACGCGGGGGATAAAATCAACGCCGCTGATGTTCAGGCCGGTCTCACCGCCGTGGAAGGTTTTTTTCTGGTAGCCGAAGTCCAGCGAGGAGCGCAGGCGGTCACCACGGTAATCAAGGCCAATGGCGGCCAGCGTAGTGCGGTGTTTATCGTCTTCTACCGCCGTCTCGCCTTCGCGATGCACCAGGTTTACGCGCGCGCCAAACTGGTTGTTATCACCAAAGCGGCGTCCGGCGTCTACCGTACCACCGACCTGAGAGTCAGAGGTGTAGTCCACGCCAACCGTGGCGTTTGGCGTATCCTGCGCGCGCTTCGGCTCAAGGTTGATCATCCCGCCAACGCCGCTGCTTGCCGCGCCGTTGACCAGCGCATTCGCGCCTTTAAAGATCTCGATGCGCTCCAGCATCTGCGTGTCCATCACCTGACGCGGCACCACGCCCGGCAGACCGCCGAAAGTCATGTCGTCGCCGTCCAGCTTAAAGCCGCGAATACGGTAGGTTTCGGCATAGTTCCCGTAACCCTGTACGGCCTGCACGCCTGCATCATTGCTGACGACATCGGCAATGGTTTTCGCCTGCTGATCCTGAACCAGCTTCGAGGTGTAGCCGATGACGTTAAACGGCACATCCATCGCCTTTTGCTCGCCGAGCATCCCCATGCGCCCGCCGTGGGCAATCTGCCCGTCCAGATAGGCCGGAACCAGATCGTTGCCGCCCGGCGTGAAATCCGCCTCCGGCGTCGCCTGGACCACAATGGTATCTTCTTTGGTTTTGCTGTCGTCCGCAGGAGCGGCCCAGACGGAATGGCTTGCCGCGCCGATGGCCAGCGCCAGCAGCGTTTTACGCAGCGGGAATGAAACGTTGGTGTTGTGCATAATTCACTCGAAAAAAGGGTAAAGTGAAAAAAAGGCCCGTCTCCGGGCCGGATATTTATTTAGTCAAATCAATGCGAACCACGCTATCCGGTCCGCTGGTTGAGTGGTCTTTGTTGAACTTCTGCTTCACGGTCACAAACAGTGTCTGGCCATCGGCAGAGAGTTCCAGGCTGTTCGGGTTCGGTGGCAGATCCCACGTTTGCTTCACGGCGTAAGAGGTGCCGTCGAGGCTGACCACTTTGCCACCATCGCGACGGGAGACGTAAATTTCGTTGCGTTTGGCGTTGTATTTCACCGACAGCGAATCGCCGATATCGAGCTGCTTAAGCACGTCACCGCTACGGATATCCAGCACCAGCGTGGTTTTGGCTTTCGAGTTGTCGGTCACGAACAGACGACCGGTTTCGCTGTCTTCTGCGATGTTCAGCAGTAGCGCCGGTTTATCACCCAGCGGTTTCCAGCGATGTTCAATACGATTGGTGCGCGGGTTGATCACCAGAATTTCGCCGCCGCCATTGGCCGCATACAGACGATCGGTTTTTTCGGAGTAATGCAGACCGGTCATCCATTTACCGGTATTTTTAATGCGGGTTTTCAGCTTCAGCGTTTTCGCATCAACTACCCAGATGATTGCCGGATCGGCAACAGCGCCGATATACAGCGTGTTGTTATGCAGCAGGATCTGGCGCGCGCCGTAAGGGAAGCCTTCGTCGTTACGCTCCGGGAACAGAATGCGGTTTTTGACTTTGCCGTCGGCGGTGTTGATGGCGCTGACGCCGCCGTCCAGAGAATTGGTGACATACAGGGTTTGCCCGTCGTCGGACAGTGCGAGGGCAAAGTTTTTCAGATCGGTATGGCTGGCCCCAATGGTTTTCAACGTGCGCGGGTCAAGTTTGTAGACTACCCCACCCTGCACATCCTTGAAGCCTTCAGAACTGGCAACGTACAGCGCATCCCCTTTCGGGCTGAGCGCCATTTCATACAGGCCATCCGCCAGATCGCGTTTTTGTACATTCGCAGGCAGCGCAGCGGCAGTGGTTTTCTGAGGTTCAGCAGCAGGTTTGGTCGCGGTGGACTGGTGCGCCGTGCAGCCGCTCAGCGCGACGGTCATCAGCAGCGCAAGGGCGGAGATTTTCATTTTCATCAGGGAAGTCCTTCACCTTCGAAATAGCAAAAACGTGGAGGCATCCCGGATTATGATTTTTCGTTCCGGTCATTCTTACGCGCGCTCCACCGTGTGCCTCAGTGTTTCCCTGTGAAAGCGTTCACTGTCGTGCAGGTAGGTCCATATCGCGCCTGCGAATAACAAAGAGAATGAGAACTATACTCATTCTCTTTGTATTATCAAGTCTAAATGTTACAAGGATTAACGACGGGAAATATAGGGCGGAGGTAAAAGCGAGGTTGAAAAAGACAATCCCGGCAGCTAACTACCGCCGGGGAAAGGGTTTTATTTACCGCCTTCAGCGATAACGGTCAGTTTACTGTCAGTTGCTTTTTCTTCTTTTAACGTTGCTTCAAGCAGTTTTGCCGCCTCGTTATAACCCAGTTTGAGCGCCAGCGTTCTCAACGTACCGTAAGAGGCAATTTCATAGTGTTCCACTTTCTGCGCGGCCCCGATCAGCCCGGCGTCGCGAAGCTCCCCCGCTTCAACGGATTCAATAATTTCCTGCGCTTCTTCTGCCAGTCCTTCGAGAGCATGACATTTCATGCGCTTGATACGCACCCCTTCCGTCACCTCCACCAGTTGATCGAGTCTTTCGATCTGACCCTGAGTTTCTTCAAGATGCGCTTCAAAGGCAGCCACTAATTTTGGCGAGGTGGCCGCTCTGGCCATTTTTGGTAATGCTTTGGTAATTTGTTTCTCGGCGCTGTAAATATCTGATAATTCATGAATGAATAAATCATTCAGGCTTTTTACCGCTGGCATAAATATTACCTCGTCGTCAAATACGAAATAAAATGGCACCGCTGATAAATATCAAGGTGCCACTGCTATTACGCTATTATAGCCCGTTAATCAGTACAGCATTGTCGCTACCGTTAAAGCGTAACGTCCTGAATTGATTAAGGTGCTATAAAAACATATTTATGAGGAAGAACGACCACCGCTGTGGCTGTTTTTACCACCTTTCTTGCCCGCTTCAGACGCGCGCTGTGGGTCGTTTTTAAAGTTGCCACCGCTCTGCTGGCCGCCTTTACGCCCGGCTTCAGCTGCGCGGTTTTTATCTGCTGCGAAATTACCTGAACCGCCACGATGTTGAGTCATAAAAATTACCTCATTACATGTTTAGGGTTGATAAATCAGGGCCTGCGCCCTTGCTAAGCAGAGTTAATACTAGTCGCTGCGCACAGCTTCGCAAGTCAATAAAAAACGCTATTTATCTCGGATCAATCTTATATTAACCAACATAATGTAAGCCTGGCAATGATATAAACGAAGCGGCAGAATAATAATCTCATCCATACTCTCTTATTAGTAATGGCATAAAAAGCAATGCAAAATGTAACCGATTAGAGATCAACCATTTTTCTCTCTGGGTGTTAAATCGTGGACAAAACGGTAAGGTTTCAAACACATGACAGGTTTGTATCTATACTCTACCCAATGTTAAACATGGTACTTACAGGATGTACTTATGAGATTCAAGGGTCTGACCAAGGGCTTTTTCATACTGATACTGGTCATTGTTACGTGGGCCTTCTTCGATGTGCTGGCACCTTACTATTCGGCAATTTTGTGGGCGGCTATTCTGGCGATCATTTTTTATCCGCTTAAAAACAAGCTTCGCGATAAGCTTGCAGACCGAAACGTACTGGCATCGTTACTGACGTTATTGATCATTTGTCTGATCGTATTCACGCCGTTGGCAGTCATTCTCTCTTCGTTAGCCATTGAAATTAACCTGGTTTACGGCAAGTTACAGCAGCATAACACCCAGTTCCCGGTGGTAATTGCCAATTTATTCGAGCATTTACCTGCCTGGGCGCGTCATTTCCTTGCCGAGCATGACCTCGACAACGCCACGCAGATCCAGCAAAAGCTCTCGGGGGTCGCATTGAGAGGCGGCCAGTATGTAGCGGGTAGCGCGTTCCTGATCGGTAAAGGCACCTTCGGCTTTACTATCAGCTTTGGCATTATGCTGTATTTGCTTTTTTTCCTGCTGAAAGATGGCCCTTATCTGGTACGCCTGACGCTCGAAGCGCTGCCGCTGTCGAAGTATATGAAGCATCACCTGTTTGCCAAATTTGCGGCGGTGTCGCGGGCTACGGTCAAAGGCACGGTGGTAGTGGCTATCGTGCAGGGGGTGCTGGGCGGCCTGGCGTTTTACATTGTCGGGATTGACGGCAGCATTCTCTGGGGCGCGCTGATGGCTTTCCTGTCGCTGGTTCCCGCCGTCGGTTCGGCGATTATCTGGGTGCCTGCAACTATTTATTTGTTCGCCACCAGCCAGTTGTGGCAGGGCTTTTTCATGATTGGCTTCTTTGTGGTGATCGTCGGGCTGGCGGACAATATCCTGCGTCCGCTGCTGGTAGGGAAAGACACGAAAATGCCGGACTATCTGATTCTGATCACCACCCTGGGCGGGCTGGAAGTGTATGGCATCAATGGCTTTGTGATTGGGCCACTGATCGCTGCACTGTTTATCGCCTGCTGGAACCTGCTTTCCGGTCGCGATCATCCAGGTAATGCCGACGAAATTGATGAGATTGTGATTGAGGAAGGACTGAATCACCCGGATGTGGAAGAAAAATAGCGATGAATGGCGCGACGGTGTCGCGCCATTCAGACTGCTGACAAACGTTATACCGCGGAATTATGCCTGGCGGCGCTCCGCTTGCACAGGCCTACAGGTTATGCATAACGCGTTGATATGGCTGATTTTCGTAGGCCGGGTAAGGCGAAGCCGCCACCCGGCAAAACGGCGCACAGAGCGAAACCGGGTGGCATCAACCTCAACGGTAATAGTCCTGCCAGGCCGTGATAAACGCCCGCGCTCTGGCGCGGGTATCCTCGACCGACTGCCCGGCGCGATAGAGGTCACTGCCTAATCCTGCTCCGGTGCACCCGGCCTTTAACCAGTCATGCAAATTTTCCGGCGTAACACCACCAACCGCCAGCAGCGGAATGTGTGCAGGCAATACCGCTTTCAGCGCGCTGACATACGCAGGCCCAAAGCATGACGCCGGGAAAAGTTTCAGCGCCTGCGCGCCATTCTCAAGGGCGATAAACGCCTCGGTGGCGGTGGCGCAGCCTGCATAGATTTTCATACCGTGCTCGCCGCTACGGCGGATCACCGCAGGATTGATATTGGGTGTTACCACCATTTTTCCCCCGAGCGACGCCAGCTCATCGACCTGATCCACGGTTAATATCGTGCCCGCGCCAAATAATCCGCGTCCGGGAAAGGCGCTGATAATACTGGCGACACTTTGCTGCCAGCGCGGAGAATTGGTCGGTATTTCAATCGCCGTAAAACCTGCCTCCAGTAGCGCCTCCACATGATGCAACACGGTTTCAGGATCAATTCCGCGAAGGATAGCGATAAGAGGAATATCAGTTGAATCGTGCATGAATGATGCTCCTTATACCCTGCAAAAAAGCAGCCTCGCCGGAAACGATTTCAGACGGGATCGCAATAAGATCCAGCGCAGTCTGGTAACGTTTTGCCAGCGCGTCGCCGCCAACAATGACGATGCGTTGTCCATGATGAGGACGATAAATTCGCTGCATTTGCGCAATTTCGGCACCAATTAACAGGCCAGACAGCCGCTCGCCTACTTCATCCTGCGCCAGTTTTCCCACTACCCAGGCCGCGCGGATTTCAAATAAGCGCGGTAAAATTTCACTGTCGTTAAGCCCGCATTCAAGGCCGTGGATAAACGCGTTACGGTCAGTTATTTGCGGCGGCAGGGCCTTACCAATAAGGGAGTGTGTCATCAGCAAGTGATGCATCTCTCCCGTCATTACCGTTTTAAAACGTGTCAGGCAGCCTTTATCGATCTCCACCCATTTGCAGTGGGTGCCGGGCAGGATATAGAGCGACGCCGGGGCCAGTTGCCATGCGCCTGCAAGCTGCGTTTCTTCGCCACGCATGATATTGCATTCGTGTTCGTTAAGGATGTTCACGCCGGGGACAATCCATGTCGAGGCATCAACCTGGCAAAGATGGTGAGCAAGATCGTGAAGCGGTAACGGGCAAGGCAGGTACGGTACGTTCTGCCAGCCCTGGTTACTGCCAATCATGCCCGCCATGATGACCGGGGGCGACGAAGTCTGCCAGCCATCGGTAATGGCATTCAGGATCTCGCGCGGATGCCGCCCCGCCAGACGCGTGATCCCGGCCTCCTGCTGACGGCTATCGACGCAGATACCCTGACTCAAATGCCAGGCGCGTAGCTGCGTCGATCCCCAGTCAATCGCAATAAAATTCTCTGTCATGAGTGCTGACTGCTCCTGATAAAAGGCGTTTCGCGCAGGCAAAAGTAGCGAAACGCCTTTCGGATTTACGGTTTAAAAAACGCCAGCGCGTCGCGGTTGATGTCGATCCCTAATCCTGGCGCAGTCGGAATTTGCACTACGCCGCGATGATGGGTTATCGGGCTTTGTAAAATGGCCTGACGAATTGGGTGCTCGGTCTGGTCAAATTCGAGCAGTGGCTGTGCCGGGGTAAGGGAGACCGGCGTGTGGGTCGGCACCAGCGCCATCCACTGAAGAGAAGCCGCAATCCCGACGCCGCTGCCCCAGACGTGTGGATTGGTGCGAATGCCAAACGCCTGCGCCATGTCAGCGATCTTTTTACATTCGCTCAGTCCGCCAGCGGCGCAAATATCAGGCTGGAGAATATCCATCGCCTGTGCGCTAATTACATTTTTAAACCCGTAGCGGGTAAATTCGCACTCCCCACCGGCGATGGGAATCGAGGTTGCCGCTTTGACTCTGCGATAGCCATCGAGATCTTCCGGCGGCACCGGCTCCTCAAACCACGCAATATCCAGCGGCTCGATTTTGCGCGCCAGAGCGATGGCGGCAACCGCATCGTAGGCGTGATTAGCATCGACCATCAGCGCCACATCATCACCGATAGTCTCGCGAATCAGGCGGGTGATGCGATAATCTTCCTCCACGCCAAAGCCCACCTTCAGCTTCATCGCCCGGAAACCCTGTTCTACGTAGCTGGCCGCCTCTTCAGCAAGATAGTCCGCCGCGTTACCGCCGTCGCGACGGTAAAGGCCGGTTGCATACGCCTGCACTTCGCTACGCAGTTGCCCGCCTAATAAGGTATACGCCGGAACATCAAAATATTTGCCGCGAATATCCCACAGAGCGATATCAATGCCGCTGAGTCCTTCGATGAGCAATCCTTTTTGCCCATGATCGCGCAGGCGGGCATAGAGATCCTGCCAGATAAACTCGCTGTTCAGCGGATCGCTGCCAATAATCATACTGCCCAGCTCATCAACCACCGCTTTGGTGATCCGCGCCGGACCGTAGCATTCTCCCCAACCGCAAATCCCCTCGTCGGTTTCAATTTCGACCAGCATGGCAGTGCGCGTGTCGTATCGGGCGCGTGAGTAAGAAAAGGGTTCCTTTAATTTTGCTGACAGCAGATGTGTCTTTACCGCGGTAATTTTCATGGTGTCCTCATACGCCTGAGTTTGGTGACAAAATCATATCGTGCATGACGCGCCCATCCAGGGTGTCCAGCGGTAAGCCGAGCAGACAGGCAATGGTCGCCGCCGGGGCGGTCATGGTGTGTGGCCCCAGCGTTTTACGGTTGCGGTAATAGCCTTCACGCACGCCTGCGCCGTACATCAGCAGCGCGCCATAATTGTTGGAGAGCGTCGTTTCGGCGGTCGGTTTTTGCGGCCCGTGGTTGGCCCCCGGTACCTCAACCGGACAAATATCTTCTTTGCTCTGGCTGACACCCCAGACAAAGCCGCTGTTATAGGCGAAGACGATATCGCCCGCGCACTCGCCCCAGAAACCAATCCCCACCGCATCGTCTTTCAGCAGCGCCAGGCTCACGGCATTACGCGTGACGCCTTTGTCGTCAACCTGCCAGTTGCCCAGCGCCAGCAAGGTGCGGGCGCATACTGCGTCGTAGTCCTGTTCGCTGACGATGCCTGACGCTTCTCGTCCGGCGAGGTTAACGAAGATCTCCAGACCGCCACGTTCATCTTTCAGATAGACCTGACTTTGCGCCATGTCCGGCAGGCCATGCTCGTTGAGCGTCACCAGCTGATGTTTTTCCAGATAGCGGTAGATGTCACACATATAGCTGTTGGGGACCGCGCCGTGATCGGAGGCCAGCATCAGCACGGTGTCGTCATCCATCTCCTGCATCAGTTTGCCGATCGAGCGGTCCAGCACCTGATAGCATTGACGCATCACGTCATCATAGCTCTCTGCCTGAGCGGGATCGTAGAACGGCGAGGCCGGATCGCACTGACCGAGGCAGTTGTGATGGGATTCATCCACCAGACGGTGAACGGTCGCCCACAGGAAGTAATTCTGCCGCTGGGTCAGCTCCAGCGCACTGTTGACCAGCCACAGCGATTGCTCTTCCGCCTCCTGAAGCGTGGCCTGCAAATACGCCTCCTGCGGCGATGCCTTCACCACCCATTTACTGTAAAACGGCGCAGGGGTATTCAAGAGATCGCCAGCCTGCGAATTTGCCAACAGTCGCTGACGGTGCGTCACCTGGCTTTGCAGGATTTCGACATCATCATTTGCCGGATCGAACGCGCCGATATAAAACCGCACCTGACTGGCCGTACCTGCCGCGTCGAAGGTGATCCATTCACTCCAGGTCTGCGGTTCCAGTGCCAGGGTACGTCCGGCCAGTTGCAGCAACGGTTTGCTATCCTGTGCGGTTAGCGTGGCCGTCAGCGACTCGCCCTGATTACCACTCATCGTAAACTGATAGCCTTCCGCCGTTTTACTCAGCGGTTGCCACGCACCTTTATCGTGATAGGCCAGCGCGGAGTTAGGCGGCCAGCCGAGTTTTTGCTGTTTTACCTGCTTATCGCCGGTGCGTGCCGCGTAATGGGTGGTGTAGCCCATAGGTTTAAAGATTTCCGCCGGCCAGGCTTCACTGCGGCCCCAGTAGGGCGCATAGCTGAAATGCGCTTTATCGGCGTTGACGCTTTCCGGAAAATGCACCAGCGCCGCGCGGAGATCCCGTTTGCTCATCTGATCCAGCAAATTCCCGGTGCGCGCGTTGTCCTGCGGCATCCCCTGCCCGATCCATGAGGTGCCCACAGCCTGCCCGCTCAGAAAGGTCACGAAGTTGATGTCGCCCCAGGCGGAGATAAACGGCAGCAGTTCGGTCGCTGCGCCCTGTTTCAGCATGCGTGCAATATGCGGTAAAGCACCTTCCCCGGCATAACGTTGCAGCAGGGGCATCGATAACCCGTCTACACCGAAAAGAATAACTTTTTTCATTACTGACTCCTTCGTCGTTTTCGCTGTTATTTCAACTGACCTGGCCGTGACTGGTTTATTGCCTTTTGATAGTCAATTTTGTTTTCAATCAAACTCTGTAACAGGCTTTCCAGGCTGCTACGGATATGCTTGCGCATGACATTTTCTGCCAGTTCGCCATCGCGGGCTTTTAGTGCAAAAAATATCTCCCGGTGTTCAATCCACGACTGGTATTTTCGGCCCGGCAGACTGCTGGTGATTAAATGGAACATTTGCAGTCGTTCAAGGTGAATACACATCACTTCATTAATTAAATCATTACCGGAAAATCGGAATATCAGGTTATGAATAGAATCCCCCGGATCGTCGACCGACTCTTCATCTTCCTCCAGCAGGACCTGCAATGAATCAAGGTACTGCTCCATTTTAACCAGTTCGTCGTCGCTAATTCGCTCTGCCGCATGGCGTGCGGAGATCCCCTCCAGCGCTTCACGGATCACATACAGTTCTTTGATATCCGTGAGTTTTATGTCGCTCACAAACCAGCCTTTACGCGGTGCCAGTTCAACAAAATGCTCCTGCTGGAGTCGATACAATGCTTCCCGGATCGGCGTCCTGCTCATTTGTAGCCGCTCAATAAGCCACATTTCTGTAATCGACGCGCCGGGCTTCAGATGCAGATTGAGGATCATCGTTTTAATTTCGTCATACGCGACCAGACTCAACGATCTTTTAGTATCAGGTGTATCTGCTATTACCATAATGGACATCCACCTTTATGCTACCGGGTTTATTTGAGAACCAGACGCTGAATTTTTCCTACCATAAATAAATAGAAGAAAATAACCATCACAGCATGAGAAATGACAAACCAGAGCACCGCATGGAACGATCCGGTGATATCCAGGATGTAGCCAGTAATGATTGGCGTGGTAATACTTGAGGCATTACTAAAGGTATTTAGCATGCTGCCAGATAAGCCAGCGATTTCACGCGGCGCGGTATCGGTATTAATCGTCCAGCCCATACCGCCGATGCCTTTTCCAAGGAAGGACATCGCCATAATCGCGATCACCGCCGTTTCTGAATCGGTGTAATTACACAGCACCATCACACAGCACAGCATCATCCCGCTAATAATGGGGATCTTACGTGCCACGGAAACAGAAACGCCTTTTTTGATCAGAAAATCGGAGAAGAAACCGCCGAGCAATCCCCCCAGGAACCCGCATATCGCCGGAATGGCCGCCACCATGCCCGCCTTCATGATGGACATGTTTTTTTCCTGCACCAGATAGATGGGGAACCAGGTGATAAAGAAGAAGCCAATGGCGTTGAGGCAATACTGCGCCAGGTAGGTCCCGAGCATCATGCGGCTGCTGAGAAGCTGTTTAAGATAGCGTAACTTTGGCCCTTCCGGCGCTTGCTGTGCAGCCTTATTTTCATCCAGCGAAATGAGCGCACCGCCGGCAGAAATATACTCAATTTCCGCGTCGTTCACCTGAGGATGCTCTTTCGGGCTTTTCACGATTTTACGGAACAGCGGCAGGAAGGCGATCCCCAGTAAACCGAGCACCGTAAAGACCGAATGCCAGCCCCAGGTATGGGCCAGCCAGCCCATTAACGGCGCAAAGAACACCGTCGAGCCATACTGCGCCGAGTTAAAAATCGCCGCCGCCGTACCGCGCTCGGAGGCCGGGAACCACGAGGCGACGATGCGACTGTTGGCCGGGAAGGAGGGTGCTTCCGAGGTACCGACCATGAAACGCATGGCGAAAATAAACGCTACCGCCGTCGCGCCAGTCACAAAACCTGCCAGACCGGTCATTAAGGTAAACAGCGACCAGAAGAAAATGCTCAGGCTATAAATAAGTCGCGAGCCGAATTTATCCAGCAGCCAGCCGCCTGGCAACTGGAACATAACGTACGCCCAGCCGAAAGCGGAGAAGATAATACCCATATCCACCGGGCTAAGGCCAAGATCTTTGGCCATTTGCGGACCGGCCAACGAAATGGACGAACGGTCGGCATAGTTGATGAGCGTCATAAAAAACAGCATGGCGACCACCAGCCAGCGCACATTTGTTCTTTTGGTGCGGGTTTCGCTTTGTACAGCAATAGGTTTTGAATTTTCCAGTTGCATTGCAGCTGACCTCGTTAATTATCAGTATAAAGACCATGTTTTTTATATGTATTTACAACGTGATAGATCGGTAATGTGAAACAGTGTTGGCGACTCAAAAAATACACTTACTTTTACAACGTGAATCGGAAAAATAGCTAAAAACGAATTGTATACAATACATATACAATAGGAGGAAATATCCGCAGGCGTCTATCGCGATAAAATGGTTTTATGAGACTGGTCACATTACAGGATTTAAAACAAAATAAGATACCTGCAAATTTAATGCATAACCTTTTGTTTTATATGAAAAGTTAAATTATCATATACAATATGCTTACTTTCTTAAGCAATACCAAAATAATGATTTACCTGTTTTAAGATAAATACCAATTGTTCTGAATTAAGAACAATTCATTCGGCAATAAAGAATATTATTTCAGGATCGTGGCCAACGTTTTTCGACTACTTCTACCTTTAAGTATGTTGTAACTAATTGGGATATTAAAGGCGAAACGACAGACAAGGAAATCGGAGGGAAGAACAGGAATATATTACTCGGGCCATCACGGTAGCGTGATAACCCGAGGACGCGTAACGCCCTTTAATCGCGCAGAACGGATTCGACCAGCACGAACGTTTCGAAGATTAATTCCATCTCTTCGCTGAACGTTCCTTCCCGCGTAAAAAATTCCTGATGTTCTTTGCGCCAGTATTGCAGGCTCTTATCACCCTCGCCTTCTGCGGCGGCATCTTGCGCGGTGACCTCGTTAAAGCGGATCAGTTTCAGGCTGGTGGTTCTGATCACACAGGCCGGATTTTCATTTCCATCCAGCACGATATGATAGTCTCCCGGTGAGACCGTCTCATCTCCCTGCTGCCAGGCGGCTAACGAACCACAGCTGGCTTTTTTGTCGCCGGAAATCACTAATTGTGCCAGTTCGTCCGCCATCTCAGCGGAATCACCAAACGACCAGACGTGCGCGTTTGGGTAGCGGGATTTTAATTTATCAAGCGCTGAAAGCATGGTTTAGCCGTTAATGTCGATATAGAGGTAATGACCTTATCACAGCTTTTCAGCAAGATAATGGCGCTTTGCCTGCCAAATATAGTGGGCATTGATAGCCGGAACTGGCGATATCATCTTAAAAAAATGGGCTTTATTAGTAGTCCCCTCAGGAGAACCTATGATCGCGTTAAGGCCAATCCATAAGGATGAGTTTTCTGCTTTTCTCGACTATTTTATTCAGGATTACGCCGCTGAAATCACGGTAAATTATCGCCTGTCTGAACAGGATGCGCTGGCGCAGGCCAGCCGTGATGCGGAACAGAGTTTCCCGCAGGCCGAACAGACGCCGGACCAGATTGTCCTGTGTATCACCCTTCAGCAGGATGCTACACAACAGCATATTGGTTATTTCTGGTATAAGGCAGACACCGTGCTGAAGTCGGCGTATATCAATGACTTTTGTATTTTTGAGCGCTTCAGACGCCAGGGCTACGGTAGCGCGGCGATGAAAGCACTTGAGCAAAAACTGCGTGAGGAAGGGTTTATCCAGTTGAAACTGCGGGTTGCGGAGGGGAATCAGCAGGCGAGACAGTTGTATACGTCTAGTGGATTTTGCGTTACGGGGATAAATATGAACAAGCTTTTATAAGTGCCTGCCGTTGCGGCTTCAGGGTGCGCTTTCGGGCAAGCTGGGGTATTTTTTTGAGACGAAAGATCAGGAGAAATGGTACGCCCTACAGGATTCGAACCTGTGACCCACAGCTTAGAAGGCTGTTGCTCTATCCAACTGAGCTAAGGGCGCACTGAGAAGCGGGATAGCTTCGCGGTGGGTGAAACGCGTGGAATTATACGGTCAATGCCTGCTGAGTCAATGGCTTTACAACTGGATGCTCGGTAAATAAGCGCCCCGGCTGGCCTCCCACCGCTGAAAAGTGACGAATATCAAAAACGAAGACTGACAGCACGCCGCGCTTCTGACAAAATATAACCATCCCACTTATGTATTGTGACAGATGGAATCCTCTCTCTGATGGCAGCAACGATTATTGATGGTAAAACGATTGCGCAGCAGGTGCGCTCTGAGGTTGCGGAAAAAGTGAAGGCCCGCATCGCAGCCGGAAAACGCGCGCCGGGGCTGGCCGTGGTGCTGGTCGGCAGCAACCCGGCGTCGCAGATTTACGTCGGCAGTAAACGCAAAGCGTGTGAAGAAGTGGGCTTTATCTCCCGCTCATACGATCTTCCTGCGACCACCAGCGAAGCCGAGCTGCTTGAGCTGATCGATAAGCTGAACGACGATACCGCGATTGACGGTATTCTGGTGCAGCTTCCGCTGCCTGCCGGTATCGACAATGTGAAGGTACTGGAACGCATTCGTCCGGATAAAGACGTCGATGGTTTTCACCCTTATAACGTTGGCCGCCTGTGCCAGCGCGCGCCGCGTCTGCGTCCCTGCACGCCGCGCGGGATTGTAACGCTGCTGGAGCGCTATAACATTGATACCTACGGTCTGAACGCGGTGGTCATTGGTGCGTCCAATATCGTCGGCCGCCCGATGAGTATGGAGCTGCTGCTGGCTGGCTGCACCACCACGGTGACCCACCGTTTCACCCGCAATCTGCGTCATCACGTTGAACATGCCGATCTGCTGATCGTGGCCGTCGGCAAACCCGGTTTTATTCCCGGTGAGTGGATCAAAAAAGGCGCTATCGTGATTGATGTCGGTATCAACCGTCTGGAAAACGGCAAAGTGGTCGGCGATGTGGTGTTTGAAGACGCCGTCGAACGCGCCTCATTTATCACGCCAGTTCCGGGCGGCGTGGGTCCGATGACCGTGGCGACATTAATTGAAAATACATTACAGGCTTGCGAAGAGTATCACGACGTGGAGGTCGCGTAAGATGGCTACATTCTCCCTGGGGAAACACCCGCACGTTGAACTGTGCGATCTGCTGAAGTTGGAAGGCTGGAGCGAAAGCGGCGCACAGGCGAAAATTGTCATCGCTGAGGGTCAGGTGACCGTTGATGGCGCGGTTGAAACACGCAAGCGCTGCAAAATAGTGGCCGGTCAGACCGTCGCCTTTGACGGACAAAAAGTGACCGTTACCGCATAAGCCTTTCCTTAAAAGCCCTTAGTCATAAGGGCTTTTTATTCGATCCACTTCAAAGAATTACGATTTCCTCTGACTGGCGGTGAAATTTCTGTTGCCAGTTCTCAATCGATCTCACACGATAAGTAGAACGTTCTACTAAAACGTTATACTCACATAATAAAAGATCGGGCGCGTAAGGTGCCAACACCGGGGGAAGTCAGCATGAGTCTGATATCAGGGTTTGTAAAATCGCTTTCAAAGCTCTCTATGATTGGTCGCGCATTAATGCTGCCAATTTCACTGTTGCCAGCGGCCGGCTTATTGCTGGCGTTCGGAGACAAGTTCCATCTGCCGCTGATGATGAACGCGGGCGGGGTCATTTTTGACAACCTGCCCATGCTGTTCGCTATTGGTTCGGCTGTGGGTCTGGCGTCGGAATCGGGTATCGCAGCGTTATCGGCGGCGGTATCGGTCTTCGTCACTAACATCACCATCAGTACCATGCTGTCCATTACGCCGGAAATGGCGTCGCAGGGCGGCAAATATGCAATGGTTGTCGGCATTCCGACGCTGCAAATGGGCGTCTTCGGCGGGCTGATCTGCGGGATCCTCGCGGCGTGGTGCTATAACAAATTCCACACCATGCAGTTGCCGGAGTTTCTCGGCTTCTTCTCGGGTAAGCGTTTTGTGGCCATCGCTACCGCGTTTCTGTCGTTTATTATGGGCCTGCTGCTGCCTTATGTCTGGCAGCATATTCAGGCGGGGATTGATGCCCTGTCGGTCATTGTGAACGGCGATAATCAGGCAGCATCGACCTTTATTTTTGGACTTGTCGAACGTGCGCTGATCCCGCTGGGTCTGCATCACATCTGGTATCCATCGTTCTGGTACTCCTTCGGCGATTACACGACCCAGGCCGGTCAGGTGATCCACGGCGACCAGACTATCTGGTTCAAAATGCTGGAAGATGGCGTGAAATCCTTTAGCAGCGACTCTTACCAGAACGCCGGTAAATTTATGCAGGGCGAGTTCCCGCTGATGCTGTTTGCCCTGCCCGCCGCCTGTCTGGCAATGTATCAGGAGGCGCATACCCGCAACAAAAAGATCGCGGCGGGTATCCTGTTCTCGGCGGGATTAACCTGCTTCTTAACCGGCATCACCGAACCGGTCGAATTTACCTTTATTTTTGTCGCGCCCGTGTTGTATGTGTTTAACGCCATCATGGCGGGTCTTTCGTATATGTGCATGTATTTACTGCATGCGCACATCGCAAAATCATTCTCTGCCGGGCTTATCGACTACATCTCATTTGGTATACTGCCCTCGTTTAACGGCTATCAGACCAACTTCCTCAATGCGATTATCGTTGGGGTGCCGATGGCGCTGATCTATTACTTCACCTTCCGCTTTGTGATCCGCCGCTTTGATGTTAAAACGCCGGGACGCACGGAAGTCACCGCGGATGCCAGCGCAAAAACAGACGACGAGCTGGCCTCGGAAATTATCGGTCTGATTGGCGGCGAGCAGAACATCAACTCTGTCGGTGCCTGTATTACCCGCCTGCGTCTGGAAGTGGCGAAAGGCGATATGGTCGATAAAGACGGGCTTAACGGCATAGGCGCGCGCGGTGTGGTCTACGTCGGTGATAAGGGCGTGCAGATTATTTTTGGTGCTCGCGCGCAGTTTATCGCACAAACGATGTCGTCGATGATTGGCAAATGATGATAGCCTCGCCTCCTGAGCCGTTTCAGGAGGCCGGGCATCTGATTTCAGGGAGCAGACTTGAAGAAGGTCAGTATTATTGATGTCGCACGAGAAGCGGGGGTCTCGGTTTCTACCGTTTCTCTGGTGCTGCGTCAGAAAGGGAAAATTTCCAGTGCGACGATTGAAAAAGTCCACGTCGCTATCAACAAGCTGGGCTACGTGCATAATGTGGCGGCTGCCAACCTGCGCGCGAATCGCTCGAATCTGATTGGCCTTATTCTGCGTGACTTCAGCGACAGCTACTCGATTAAAGTCATGGCCAGCATCGTACAGGAGCTGGAGAAGCAAGGGTTTATGGTGTTTCTCGGCCAGCCGCTCAATGAGGGCGAGCATCTGGAACGCTGTCTGCTCTCTTTTAAACAACAGGGCGTAGCGGGCGTTATCTATCTCTCCTCTGACACGACCTCAGCGAAATTACCTTCCCAAATCCGTCATTGTCCGCTGCCGCTGGTGGTGGTGTCGCAGTCGCTGATAGAGGAAGAGTGCAATCTGGTGATGCGCGACAACCGTCAGGCGGCCACGCTCGCCACGCGTTATCTGATTGAGCGCGGGCATCGCAGCATCGCGTATGTTGGCGGCAAAGAGAACGATCGCATTCGTCATCAACGGCTGTTAGGTTTTCGTAGCGCATTGACGCAAAGCGGGATGGTCTATCGCGATGAAGCGGTTGCCGCCTGTAGCGAAGATACCCGCGCCGTCAGTAATGCCACCCGACATTTGCTGGAAAATAACAACACCATCACTGCCCTGCTCTGCCACTCGCCGGATGCCATTATCGGCTGTATTAACGGTATTCATCAGGTCGGACGCACGGTGGGTAAAGATGTGTTTCTGACGCAACAGGTGGCGCTACTGGGGTTTGAAGATATGCTGCATGTGAATCTGACTTCGCCATCGTTTACCTATGTCTCCTCCGCCAGCGAAGAATCAGGCCGCCAGGCCGCGACGCTGATGATCCGTAAAATCAACGAGCCGGAACTGCTCAATCAGCGCGTTACGCTCTCCGGGCAACTGGTGGTGCGTGAGTCGGCCTGAGATTTTCAGATTGATACCCGACGCGCCTTCTGTACATCTCCGCCTGACAGACGTATAACGGCCTGACGATCACGCTCCGGATAAGCCGTTATGCCAACCATCATTACTCATGCCGCCGTTCCACTGTGTCTGGGCGCTGGACTGGGGTTACGCATCATCCCGCCACGTCTGCTGTTCGCCGGGGTGGTACTCGCTATGCTGCCGGATGCAGATGTCCTTTCTTTTCACTTCGGCGTTGCTTACGGCAATGTGTTCGGTCACCGCGGCTTTACCCATTCCCTGCTTTTTGCTTTTGTGGTGCCGCTGCTCTGCGTGCTGGCCGGGCGACGATGGTTTAAGGCCGGACTGGTGCGCTGCTGGTTATTTCTCACCGTATCGCTGCTGTCGCATAGCTTGCTGGATTCGGTCACTACCGGCGGTAAAGGCGTCGGCTGGCTATGGCCGTGGTCAGATGAACGCTTTTTCGCGCCGTGGCAGGTGATTAAGGTCGCGCCGTTCGCGCTGTCACGCTATACCACGCCTTACGGACATCAGGTCATTGTGTCAGAGTTGATGTGGGTGTGGTTGCCGGGCGTGGTGCTGGCGGGGATGATGTGGTGGTGGCGCAGACGGTAACAATGGTAGGTGTAAGTTTGCCCTTGCGTCGAAAATGCCGGGTGGCGGCTCCGCCTTACCCGGCCTACAGTATTCGTGCACTGAAGGTAGTGTATTAACTTTAGTAGGCCGGATAAGACGCGTCAGCGTCGCCATCCGGCATTCGTTCTCCGGCCTACAGTATTCGTGCGCTGAAAGTAGAGTATTAACCTTTGTAGGCCGGATAAGACGCGCCAGCGTCGCCATCCGGCATTCGTTCCCCGGACTTACTTACGACGCCAGATGGTTCCCTGGGGGCCGTCTTCCAGCACGATTCCCATCTCGCTTAGACGATCGCGCGCCGCATCTGCCGCCGCCCAGTCCTTCGCTTTACGGGCATCCAGACGCTGCTGAATCAACGCTTCGATTTCCGCTACTTCACCGTCGTCAGCCTGCGCACCGCTTTGCAGGAAGGCTTCCGGATCCTTCTCAAGCAGGCCCAGTACCTTAGCCAACTTACGTAACATGGTCGCTGCGGCGTTCGCTTCCTCATTATTGCCCGTTTGTTTAGCGTTATTAACCTCTTTAGCTAAATCAAAAAGTGCTGAGTACGCTTCTGGAGTATTAAAATCATCATCCATTGCATCTTTAAAGCGGTTCTCGTAATACTCCCCGCGACTAAACGCCACATCAGTATTTGAGGTGCCGCGCAGCGCGATATACAGACGCTCCAGCGCCGAACGCGCCTGCTTGAGGTTCTCTTCGCTGTAGTTAAGCTGGCTACGGTAGTGGCCGGACATCAGGAAGTAACGCACGGTTTCGGCGTCGTAGTACTTCAGCACGTCGCGCACGGTAAAGAAGTTGCCGAGCGATTTCGACATCTTCTCGCGGTCAACCATCACCATCCCGGAGTGCATCCAGTAGTTGACGTATTCGCCGTCATGGGCGCAGGTCGACTGGGCGATTTCATTTTCATGGTGCGGGAACATGAGATCCGAACCGCCGCCGTGAATATCAAAATGCGACCCCAACTGCTTGCAGTTCATCGCCGAGCACTCGATATGCCAGCCCGGACGCCCTTCGCCCCACGGCGAGGTCCAGCTTGGCTCGCCCGGCTTGGACATCTTCCACAGCACGAAGTCCATCGGATTACGCTTCACGTCAGCGATTTCAACGCGTGCGCCCGCCTGGAGCTGGTCCAGATCCTGACGCGATAGCTTGCCGTAATCGGCATCGGTTTCGACGGAGAACATCACGTCGCCGTTATCTGCCACGTAAGCGTGGCCGCGCTGTATCAGCCGTTCAACGATCTCAATGATTTCGTGAATATGCTGGGTGGCGCGCGGTTCGCTGTCCGGGCGCAGGATATTCAGCGCGTCGAAATCCGCGTGCATCTCTTTCACCATCCGGTCAACGAGCGAGACAAAACTCTCGCCGTTTTCATTGGCACGTTTGATGATTTTGTCGTCAATATCGGTGATGTTACGCACGTATTTTAGCCTGAAACCTAAAAAACGCAGGTAGCGCGCCACTACGTCGAAGGCGACAAACGTACGGCCATGGCCGATGTGACAGAGATCGTAAACGGTGATACCACACACGTACATGCCCACTTCCCCGGCATGAATAGGTTTAAATTCCTCTTTTTGGCGCGTCAGAGTATTAAAAATTTTTAACATCGAAGATTCCATGTAGTAGACGTGTGTGGATCGTAAAAGCCGTATAATACCTATAATTTGGCGATGAAGCAGCACACTTTGCGGGATGATCGAACCTCTCGCATATGCTATAACATGCCTCTGGCTGTGACCCGCTGTCGGGTCAACGCACCACTATAACGGAACAGGATGCAAAAATGGTTACATTCCACACTAATCACGGCGATATCGTAATCAAGACCTTTGATGACAAAGCGCCTGAAACAGTTAAAAACTTCCTGGACTACTGCCGCGAAGGTTTCTATAACAACACCATTTTCCACCGTGTGATCAACGGCTTTATGATTCAGGGTGGCGGTTTTGAACCCGGTATGCGTCAGAAAGAAACCAAAGAAGCGATCAAAAACGAGGCCAATAACGGTCTGAAAAATACCCGTGGCACGCTGGCGATGGCCCGTACTCAGGCTCCGCACTCTGCGACGGCCCAGTTCTTCATTAACGTGGCGGATAACGACTTCCTGAACTTCTCCGGCGAAAGCTTGCAGGGTTGGGGCTACTGTGTCTTTGCTGAAGTGGTTGAAGGCATGGACGTGGTTGAGAAAATCAAAGGCGTGTCCACTGGCCGCAGCGGCATGCATCAGGACGTGCCGAAAGAAGACGTGATCATTGAAAGCGTGGACGTTAGCGAGTAATTGGTGGCAACACTTTTTATCGCAGATCTGCACTTATGTACCGAAGAACCGGCGATCACCGCCGGTTTTCTGCGTTTTTTAGCGGGTGATGCCCGCCAGGCCGACGCGCTCTATATTCTCGGCGACCTGTTTGAGGCGTGGATTGGCGATGACGACCCGGTGCCGCTGCACCGCGAAATTGCCGCGGCGATTAAATCACTGGTCGATGCCGGCGTGCCCTGCTATTTCATCCACGGCAACCGCGATTTTCTGCTCGGCAAGCGCTTTGCCCGCGAAAGCGGCATGATCCTGCTGGCGGAAGAAAAAGTCCTCGATCTCTATGGCCGCAGGGTGTTGATCCTGCACGGCGACACGCTGTGTACCGACGACACGGGCTATCTGGCGTTTCGGGCCAAAGTTCACCAGCCCTGGCTGCAAAAATTGTTTCTGGCCCTTCCTCTGTTTGTGCGCCAGCGTATCGCCGCGAAAATGCGCGCCAACAGCAAGGCGGCAAACTCCACCAAATCGCTGGAGATCATGGACGTTAACCCGCAGGCGGTGGTCAATGCGATGGAACGCCATCGCGTACAGTGGCTGATCCACGGTCATACGCATCGCCCCGCTGTTCATCAACTTACAGCGAATGATGAGCCTGCGTGTCGCGTGGTGTTAGGTGCCTGGCACAGTGAAGGATCGATGGTAAAAGTGACGCCGGAGGGCGTTGAGTTAATCCACTTCCCTTTTAGCTAATCTCGCTTTTAAAATCGGCTTATTACGATGCAATAGAAAAAATCGCTCTCTATTATCGCTTTCGCTCGTCGTATGAAAAGCGTATGCTTTTTCTTATTGCATAAGGAGGTGCGATCGTGCGAGAGAATTCAGCGTTTACACTCGGTTATCTTATTTGCGCTATTTTTGTTTTTGTCGTTTTTATTGCCGCCAATTATTATCCTGTTTACGCCTACTATGGCTCATCGTTTTATCTACTTGTCTTGTTCAGCTACCTTTTAAACATTGTTTTTATCACATCGCTCGTTGCGGTAGCAGCGATGCCCCGCTTTCGCAAAACCTCCTTTGTGGTACTCCTGATCGCAGGTATTGTGATGTTGCCTTTTAGCACGCTAATGCTTTACGGACTCATGCGCAGAAACGCGCAGCTGCGTTTCCGTAACCTGACGGAATGGAAAGGTTCATTCAGCAGCCCGGAAGTCGCCGTCCTGTGTCGTTACGCCACGAAAAAACCGTTGATCGTTGGTGGCACCCTTTTCAGTTTTGGCCTGGTCAATTTTTTTACGCCCACCAGTATTCTCGGCCCTTTTGCGGCATCCGTCGGCTTTATTATTTTGATGAATATGATACGTTTGCGTAATAAAATATCGATTGGGTTTTATGCCGGGAAACTCATCATCACTCCCACGTTCTTTTCCGATACCTATATTATACCGCTCGCCGATAGCCTTTACCTTAATGACTCTTTCTCTCTCGAAAACTGTCAATTTCGGGTTTTGCACAATAAACGGCTTGAGATTATCTTTAAAAATGACTCAATAATTATTGAACGGGGAAATGAAATAAATGAAGAAGATTTTCTTTTAGCCATAGCGGCGATGAGTAACAAAGCAGGAATAGCCGATTTAAGCGATACGGTATACCCGCCTGAAGTAGGCTGACATCCATAACGATGCGCCTTGCCATCACGACGCAACCGTTTTCCTTGCCGTTTTTCCATGCTATTCTTTGTGGCCTTAGCAGTCTGTGCAGCACACCCACAGGAGTTTTCAGACGCATGTCTTCCCGCAATAACCCGGCGCGTGTCGCCATCGTGATGGGGTCCAAAAGCGACTGGGCTACCATGCAGTTCGCCGCCGAAATTTTCGAAATGCTGAATGTCCCGCACCATGTTGAAGTCGTCTCCGCTCACCGCACCCCCGATAAGCTGTTCAGCTTTGCCGAAAGCGCAGAGAAGAACGACTATCAGGTGATTATTGCGGGCGCAGGTGGTGCGGCGCATCTACCGGGAATGATCGCGGCAAAAACGCTGGTGCCGGTGCTGGGTGTGCCGGTTCAAAGCGCGGCATTGAGCGGCGTTGATAGCCTTTACTCTATTGTTCAGATGCCGCGTGGCATTCCTGTGGGTACGCTGGCGATTGGTAAAGCGGGCGCGGCGAATGCGGCGCTGCTGGCGGCGCAAATTCTGGCGCAGCATGATGCTGAACTGCATCAGCGTCTGGTCGAGTGGCGTAAGGCGCAGACCGACGAGGTGCTGGATAATCCGGACCCCCGAGGTGCGGCATGAAACAGGTTTGTATTCTGGGCAACGGTCAGCTTGGCCGCATGCTGCGTCAGGCCGGTGAGCCGCTGGGCATCCCGGTATGGCCGGTCGGACTGGATGCCGAACCGGAAGCGGTGCCGTTTGCGCAGAGCGTGATCACCGCTGAAATCGAACGCTGGCCGGAGACGGCTTTGACGCGTGAACTGGCGCGTCATCCGGCGTTTGTGAATCGCGACGTGTTTCCGATTATTGCCGACCGCCTGACGCAAAAGCAGCTGTTCGATAAACTCGGCCTGGCGACCGCCCCGTGGCAGCTACTGGCAAATCGCGAAGAATGGCCGGAGGTTTTTGCCCGTCTCGGCGAGCTGGCAATCGTTAAGCGCCGGGTCGGCGGTTATGATGGTCGCGGGCAGTGGCGTTTACGCGCGGCAGAGACGGCACAGTTACCAGACGATTGCTACGGCGAATGCATCGTTGAGCAGGGCATTAACTTTAGCGGCGAAGTGTCGCTGGTCGGCGCGCGCGGGCATGATGGTGCCACGGTGTTTTATCCGCTGACGCATAACCTGCATCAGGACGGTATTTTGCGCACCAGCGTGGCGTTTCCGCGCGCGAATGCTGAGCAACAGGCGCAGGCGGAAACGATGCTTTCCGCCATCCTGCACGAACTGAATTATGTCGGCGTGATGGCGATGGAGTGTTTTATTACGCCGGGCGGGTTGCTGATCAATGAACTGGCCCCGCGCGTGCACAACAGCGGCCACTGGACGCAGAACGGTGCGTCTATCAGTCAGTTCGAGCTACATTTACGGGCGATTACCGATCTGCCGCTACCACAGCCGGTGATCGACAGTCCGTCGGTAATGGTGAATTTGATCGGCACCGATCTTAATTACGACTGGCTGAAGCTGCCGCTGGTCCATCTGCACTGGTACGATAAAGAAGTGCGTCCGGGCCGCAAGGTGGGGCATCTTAATCTTAACGACAGTGACACGGATCGCCTCAGCGCTACCCTGGAAGCGTTGATGCCGCTGTTACCGCCGGAGTATGCCAGCGGGTTGACCTGGGCACAGGGGAAACTGGCGTAAGGCGGGTTGCGCACCATGCCCGGCGGCGCTGCGCTTGCGCGGGCCTACAATCAACGTAACCAACTGATTACAAAAAAGTTGTAGGCCGGGTAAGGCGAAGCCGCCACCCGGCAGAATGGGTGCAGGGGCGGATATTATAAACGAATACAGGTTCCCGCCTGCCCTGCCAGCGTTTCGTCAATCCGGGTCAGCGAGCCAATCCAGGCGGGTTTTCCCCGGCGCTGGACGTATCCGCTGACGGCGGCCACTTTCGGTCCCATCGAACCGTCCGCTTTTGCAAACGGAGCCAGTTCATCCGGCGTAGCCTGACGAATTGCCCGCTGTTGTGGCGTCCCCCAGTTTTCATATACCGCATCCGTGAGAATAATTAAGCCGTCGGCATTGATTTGTTCTGCCAGCAGCGCCGCCGACGCTGCAAATGACTACGTGCCCTTCTTTAAGCAGCAGTTCAATCGCCTGGCTCTCTTCAATGTGCTTTGTCAGCATCAGCCGGAGATTAGCGGATTTTTGACGACGCTGGATGGCTAAGATGGTTAAAAATCAAATTGCCGCCGCAAGAGGAGCGTAGAATAGCGCGATAATATGTTTGAGGTGTTTGATTCATGATGCAAGAACCCCAGCTGCGCGCCCTTCTCGCCGCGGATACTCCCCTGATTGACGTGCGTGCGCCCGTCGAATTCCAGCGCAGCGCGATGCCTGCCGCGCTTAATTTACCGTTAATGCTTGATGATGAACGTGCCGCGGTCGGCACTACCTATAAACGCGAAGGAGCGGAAGCCGCTCTGAAGCTGGGTCATCGACTGGTCAGTGGCGAAACGCGTGCGCAACGCATTGCAGGCTGGATCGACGCCGCTCAACGTGCGCCGCAGGGCTATCTGTGCTGCGCGCGAGGCGGCCAGCGTTCGCATATCGTGCAGCAGTGGCTGCGCGAAAATGGCGTCGAGTATCCGCTGATCCCCGGCGGCTATAAGGCGCTGCGTCAGGTAGCTATGCAGGCAACGGAAGAGCTTGTACAGCATCCGATAGTGCTGGTTGGCGGCTGTACCGGCAATGGCAAAACGCAGCATGTGCGCGATCATGCCCGTGGGATCGATCTCGAAGGGCTGGCCCACCATCGCGGCTCTTCTTTCGGACGCACCGTGCAGGCACAGCATTTTCAGGCAACGTTTGAAAATCATCTTGCGGTGGCACTGCTGAAAAAAGCGCAGCAGGAACCGGTGCGCTGGGTGCTGGAAGATGAAGGCCAGATGATTGGCGCGAACCATCTGCCGGAGTGCCTGCGACTGCGGATGCAGGTTGCGCCTGTGGTAGTGGTAGAAGATCCGTTTGAACTGCGCCTGGAGCGGCTGCGGGAGGAGTATTTTACCCGTATGTCCCATGACTTCACCCAGGCGTATGGTGAAGAACAGGGCTGGCAGGAATACAGCGACTACCTGCATCACGGACTGTTTGCCATTCGCCGCCGTCTCGGCCTGCAACGCTTTGCCGAACTGACGGCGCTACTGGATCTCGCCCTCGCCAGCCAGCGTGAAAACGGCAGCACCGACGCCCACTTTAGCTGGCTGGTGCCGCTACTTGAGGAGTATTACGACCCGATGTACCGCTATCAGCTGGAGAAAAAGGCGGAAAAGATTGTGTTCAGGGGAAATGGGCCGGAAGTGGCGGCGTGGCTGGCGGCGTGGTGAAACGCCGCTTACTGCGTCGGATGACGGGGATAAGGGCGATGTGAGCCAGGGGATCAGAGGGATGATTGATTGCTTTCGGTGGCTGAGCAGCACGCATGTGAGTATGGGCCTGAAGGATATGGCGGTAATTTATACCGATAAAGATGAACGGGGTGTGTGCGTTTAAAGGGTATTAGTTCAACGTTGATCGGGTGGGTTTATGGCACGGGGCTAGATTTAAGCTGATGAGTAGCCTGGTGCCAGAACCGTACGTTGCTACAACAATAATATTTTAATCAATGGGAGTAGGTCAATCACTCCGGCTGAATATAGTCGTTTCCATCAACCTACCCCTAAAATTTATTTCACAAAGCGTTTTACCGACATGAATGACGTGCATTTCGTTTTTTGGCCGTTGGCCAGGTGTGCAGAACATCGCTGTAAAATGTGTTATAGAAGGCGAAGTCAAGGACAAGGCTACATCCGGATCCCTTGACTGAGTAAATGTGGGTTATGGCGAAATTGCAGGTTTAGCGAAGGTCTTTTAAGCATGTTCAACGGCAGCAACTTTGACTTTTTTTACAAAAATTTTAGATGCATAGTATCAGGAAAAACATCGCGCTAATTTATGATGACATTGCCTGTTTACAGGACGTCGCACCTCATGCGAGCGATTAAATTTTTACTACAAGGAGAATTATTGATGACTTCCCCGTCTGAAAACATAAATGAGCATCTCAACACACGAGGCCTCCCTCAACATCTGGTGAAGCACTTCAATGACAACATCATTTATTTCAGCAAGCTCCTTTTGAAAGATTACAACAATCCCGACGCGGTACTGACCTTACAGGATAGAGAGAGAATAAAAGAAGCATTCGAAAAGACGCACCATATTCGGGAGTATGAGATTAGTCTCTACTGGTCCCGACTCAACTATTTATGGACAATCACGGCTGTCCTGTTCGCAGGCTGGGGAGTGATACTCAATAGCATGATTAATCCAGAAAATGGACATACTGTTAATAATTTGCAGTATTTTACTTTATTTTTGATATCAATGTTTGGCGTAGCTTTAACTATTGTCTCCAGACTTATCACCAAGGCGGGCAAGCACTGGCAACAGGTGTGGGAATATAATTTAACGAGGCTGGAACCTTTTCAATCGGGAAATTTATACGGTCTGAAATTCAAAAACGGAAATAAAATTGCGCCATCAATCAGTCGCTCCGTGAGCATTTTTCACATATTTTTATTATTCATGTGGGGTAGTTCCGCCTTATTTTCGGCCACGATACCTTTTTTCGAGAACAACCATGCCTTCCTTATCGTTGAATTTATTGTCTTGGTACTGATGTACTGGTTATATAGCTGGATCAACCAGTACGTTGTCAAATCAGACAACAATGTTTTGACTTTGCTATAGGCTTTCACACTACAGGGGAATTCCTGTGTCCTTCTGAACAGGATTAAGGTGCCTATTCATGGCTAACCAATGACTGCTAGCCATCAGCGAGTCGTTCTCCTGCAAGGAGTTTCCTCTATTTTTTAGAAAACAAAGATTGAGGCTCACAGTAGCCTCTTAAACCCCAAAACACTAATCACCATGCTGCGTGTCGAACAGTTGATGTCCCCTCCACCACAAGTGGCTCCTCGGGTGCTGGAATTGACAAAATCGCTTTTGTTGTGGATGCGGGAAGCAATTTCACTGAATTAATTCGCACCGCTCTGGCCCTTATAAAGCCCTTGCTATTCTCATATCGTATTTACCTTTGACAGCGTACCCATTTATCAGCGCAATCCGCGTGCTTTCAGCGGCTTGCTCTAGTTGCGCATTCATGAAGTCGAAGGCGTCATACTAGTGGCCCGTAAGAATACCTTGATCAAAGTGAAGTGCGTGACACCGGGCTGAAGTATGTAGCCTGGCCTCCGACATCCCTCACCAGGCAGCCTGTAGACAGGATGATAGGAGTGTCGGAGCCAATGCAGCGCTGTTCATGGGCCGGATGATTCGGCAGGAAAAGCCAAGGTTTTAATTGTGGCCAACTCAACCTACAGCATCCTGGAAGAGCGTGAAATGGGCTTTCGACGCATCATGTGACCAGCTCCCCGTTGATTAAAGCCCACTAATGTCAGTAATTCCTTAATCAACTGAGCGGACAATCGCAAACTTCCGCTTTTTGCCCATAGCAAACCTTCAGCGCCATGTACTGGCCCGCCTGATACTAGAAGCGGCCATTTCAACGACTAAGATGAGTAAAACCCCTCACACCAATTTGAGTATAAAGAAAAAAATTTAATGACCGATAAGTATGTAACCTCAATGATTTTTGATCGGGTATTGAAATGACTGAAAAACTTAATGAAGGCAAAATCATGCAAGCCCTCAATTGGGCCTATGATAAAGCACTGGACGGTAGCATTCCTGGGACAGACTCATCGTATGAAATGGCTGAGAACTATCTGAAAGGAGAGGTTGATTTAACTGATAAGGTTAACTCCCTTATCAGATGGCAAAATACTAAATCTGCCACTACCGGTTTTGTTTCCGGCCTTGGAGGTGTTATTACTATGCCAGTAGCTATCCCTGCAAGTATTGCAACCGTGATTTATGTCCAAATTCGCATGATAACAGCAATAGCTATCATGGGAGGATATGATGTTAAAGATGATCGCGTTAAAGCGCTGGTTTACTCTTGCTTGGCTGGCAATGCTGCAAAAGATATCCTGAAAGGGACAGGGATAGTTATTGGCTCCAGGATGTCCACGCAATTAATTAAGAGCATATCTAAAGAGACGATTTTTGCCATTAATAAAAGGGTTGGTTTTAGACTACTCACTAAATTTGGTGAAAAAGGAGCGATAAATTTAGGGAAAATGATTCCGCTAGTAGGTGGTGTTATCGGTGGGACATTTGATGGTATTTCAACCAACATTGTAGGAAATATTGCTAGAAAAACATTCATCGAAGGTAGCGCTATATCTGAATTGTAAGAATGATTTTGCATGCTTAAGAATTGTTATGTTGGCTCACAAAATACCTTGTTCTAGTTATTTTGGCTATGCGGGCGTTACTGTGGTTCAGCGTCCGCTCTCCGCTCATAGCCGACCTGATAGCTCGGCTAATCCGGGCGCTCGGTGCCAGAAGCAGACGTGAACGTTTTATATGAAAGCCGAAGCCGGTGATTTGCATGAATACCACTTGAAATGACAACCTCCAGAATCCGGCCTCGCCTCTGGCCTGCGCAATGCCAAATCCAACATTGTCGATAGCTATTTAGTTAATGCTGTATCGAAAGCCTTTAATACAGCTTTGCCGATCTGTTCATCTTGCCCCCCGCCTACGCCCAGCCTCCCACAAACTGACCTTTATAAATTAGCGGATAACAGTATGGTGTGAACTGGTTATGGAGACTGATTTTGCTGAATGCGAGGCTGGCTTAGCTAATGGCTGTTAATCAGGTAGAGGCCAAAAGTGATAATTTTAACGAGAATTTCCCACTTTTTAGCGAAGCATAAGTTTATGTTCAATTTTCAGGGCTTGCGCTGTGGACTGACTCCGCCCCGGTAAACGCTCCTGCCCTATAGCTAAAACGGTTTCCCGGTGACCTCGCTCCACGTAAGCCGATCAGCGAAAATACCTCAATAAGACACTGCTCACGATGGCCTGTAGCGCTCTGTAAGCCGTTCTGCAGCAACGTTAATAACAGGTGTTTTTTCCTGGATTATTACTTTTGCTTCTCTTACCTTATGTATTATTACTGCGGCTCAATTATTAACAATAAAAACAAAAGAACCAGAAAAAAACCGAAAATAGTTTATCCACACTATCAGCCATTAATAAAAATTAAAGTCCCCCCCCCGTAAAATTGAGATGTTTTTATTTCTCGTAGACGAAAATTTACATGTTATGATATAATATGGCGGAAAAACATGCAGGTTATTAACCTGTTAATAATGTAAATAAATTATCCAGGAGACTGTTCCAGTGGGACGTAAATGGGCCAATATTGTTGCTAAAAAAACGGCTAAAGACGGTGCAACGTCTAATATATATGCAAAATTCGGTGTAGAAATCTATGCTGCGGCTAAACAAGGTGAACCAGACCCAGAATCAAACTCAGCGTTAAAATTCGTTATTGAACGTGCGAAACAAGCACAAGTTCCAAAGCACGTTATCGATAAAGCCATTGATAAAGCCAAAGGTGGCGGAGATGAAACCTTCGTACAAGGGCGTTATGAAGGCTTTGGACCAAGTGGTTCAATGATTATCGTTGAAACCTTGACTTCAAATGTTAACCGTACCATTGCTAACGTTCGCATGATTTTCAATAAAAAAGGCGGGAATATCGGTGCGGCGGGTGCTGTCAGCTATATGTTTGACAACACCGGGGTGATTGTATTTAAAGGAACAGACCCTGACCATATTTTTGAAATTTTGCTTGAAGCTGAAGTTGATGTTCGTGATGTGACCGAAGAAGAAGGAAACATCGTTATTTATACCGAACCTACAGACCTTCATAAAGGAATTGCAGCTCTGAAAACAGCTGGAATTACTGAATTCTCAACAACCGAATTAGAAATGATCGCTCAATCAGAAATTGAACTTTCACCAGAAGATTTAGAAATCTTTGAAGGACTTGTTGATGCCCTTGAAGATGACGATGATGTCCAAAAAGTATATCATAACGTCGCAAATCTCTAATTATAAATTAAAGAAATCTGTCATTATGGCAGATTTTTTAATTTTATAAATTTGCTATAAAAATAGCAGATCCAGCCAGATATATTGATTATAAAAATATGAAGGGGAAAATGGCGTGCAAGTTTGCGACAGTACCCAGCCCCAGACTGCTGACAAACGTCATACCGAGGAATGATGCCTGGCGGCGCTTCGCTTGCACAGGCCTACGGATTAAGAATAAGCTTTTGATATTAATAGTTTTCACAGGCCGGGTAAGGCGAAGCCGCCACCCGGCATAGCAGTGTATACAGTAGCCAACGGCTTTGTCATCAACCGCAGGCAGTACACTGTCCCTTACTACTCAGCGTCAGTGACAGGAATGGGGTATTTCAGGGCTATCTCCGGCGCATCAGCCAGTCGCCTTCCCGATCTGGCCATAAGATACCCGGCGATTTCTTCAGCTGTCAGATCAACATGCAACATATCAGGGTCCTGGAACCACTCGTCTGGCCAATAGATAAGATCTGACGGGTTGCCATCAAAATTTTTCTCAAGGAGGTCAAGAGCAAAAAGCTGCTCTGATTCCTTTCCTTCCGCCTTACATATAAAGTTGATCATTTGGATAAGCTCCTCCCAGGAAAAATCCTCGTAGAACCTTTCCTGATTGAATGCAATACGGGTAAATTCTTTCGCGTTGGTCCAGGAAGAGAAATCCCTGAAAGATGAAAAACTATAGGGACATACAACCTGACTGTTCCATTCAGCCATCATCGCCTGTAATGTCTCGTCCTCTTCTTTTACACCTTGATCAATTTTTGAAAGAATATCCTCAGCTTTTTGTGCCAGTTCTTTTATCTTTTGTGAGCTCACTTTCGCAGGTCTCATACGTTCCGGAAGGGGCATTCCTGACTCCTTGTTAAAAAACAAATGCTATTAAAAAATAGCTGGCCGGATCACCCTTTTGGCCAGCTAATTTCTTTAACGTCGTTCCCGTTTATCCGCCCGCTGCGCCAGCCAGTCGCCGAGCATCTGGACGATCTGCACCAGAATAATCAGTGCCACCACGGTGACAATCATGACTTCGGTTTCATAGCGGTAGTAGCCGTAGCGGATCGCCAGGTCGCCCACGCCGCCGCCGCCGACAATCCCGGCCATCGCCGAGTAGCCGATCAGGCTCACCAGGGTGATGGTCAGGCCGCGCAACAGCCCGGCGCTGGCTTCCGGCAGTAGCACGGTGCAGATGATGCGCATCGGGCTGGCGCCAAACGCTTCCGCCGCTTCAATAATCCCTTTATCCACTTCACGCAGTGCGCTGTCCACCAGACGGGCGTAAAAGGCAATCGCGGCCACCGACAGGGGAACGGAGGCGGCAATCGGTCCGATGGTATTGCCCAGCAGAAACTGGGTAAGCGGCAACAGGAGGACCAGCAGGATCACAAACGGTACCGAGCGAATAATATTCACCAGCACCGAACTGAGCAGATAAACAAACCGATTTTGCCAGAACAGATGACGATCGGTGACGAAAATTAAAAAGCCGAGCGGCAGGCCGCCGATAATTGCCAGTACCGTCGAAATGCTGAGCATCTGGAAGGTTTCATTAAATGCCAGGGTTAAATCAGGCAACATGTCATCCACGGATCACCTCCACTTGCGCGGTACGTTGACGAATATGCTCCACCGCCGCGTTCACGGCCGCGGGGTCATTCGGGGCGGTAAGCTGTACCACCAGAATGCCCAGCGCCCGTTCGGCGATATATTCAATTTTGCCGTGCAGAATATTCACCGCCACGCCGAATTTGACCGCCACCTCAGAAAGTACCGGCTGTTCGGCAGAATCCCCGATAAACAGAATTTTCAGCAATTGCCCCGGCAAATGCTGACGCAGTCGCTCCGGCAGGTCCAGGTTGAGGGTATGCGAGACCAGTTGCTGCGTAAACGGATGCTGCGGATGCGCAAATACATCAAAGACCTCGCCCTCCTCCACCACTTTTCCGCCAGACATCACCGCCACGCGGTCACAGATCGTCTTGATCACGTCCATTTCATGCGTGATCAGCACGATGGTAATACCCATTTGCTGACTGATCTGCTTTAACAGCGCGAGGATCGTGGCAGAGGTTTCCAGATCCAGTGCCGAGGTAGGTTCGTCGCAAAGCAGCACGTCCGGGTGATTGGCTATCGCCCGGGCAATCCCGACGCGCTGTTTTTGCCCGCCGCTGAGCTGCACCGGAAAGCGGTTCGCTTTATCTGCCAGGCCGACCAGCGCGAGGATCTCCGCCACGCGGGGCGCAATTTTGCTGCGCTCCCAGCCCGCGGCTTTCAGGCTGAAGGCGACGTTTTGCGCCACGGTACGGGTGTGCATTAAGTTAAAATGCTGGAAAATCATCCCGATGCGTTGACGTGCCTTACGCAAAGCCTGACCTTCCAGCGCCGAAATCTCTACGCCATTGATCTTAACATGGCCCTGACTGGGACGGGTCAATGCGTTCAGCGTGCGCAGCAACGTGCTTTTTCCCGCACCGCTGGTGCCGACGATGCCAAAGATCTCACCGGGCGCGATGCGTAAACTGACCTCATCCACCGCGCGGGTGGAGGGGCCGCGGCCTGCGGTAAAATCGACGCAGACCTTTTCTATTTCAATCATGCCAAACCTCAGAAATACTCGCCGTTACTGTTTTTCCGCCGTCATCCATTCAGGCTTCTGGAACGCACTGTAGATATTTTTCGGATCGTCGATCGCTGCACGGTAAGCCGGTGATTTGACCACGGTGACAATATCTTTCGCGAACGGTTTATCCGCATCTTCAGTGCGCACGGCGATGATATTTTTCAGGTTCTCATCAAGGTGTTCCTGCTTGATGGCGCTGGAGAGATCCAGCCCCGCGGCGACGGCAAAGTTACCATTCACCAGCGAGGCAGTCACACCGTCCAGGGTACGCGGCAGTTGCGCGGCTTCCAGTGGCTTGAATACCAGCCCTTTGGGGTTAGTGGCGATATCGCGCTCGGAGGCTTTGGTCGGATCAATATTCGGTTTGATGGTGATCAGATCCAGCGATTGCAGGAAGCGCAGGCCGCGTGCAAGGTTGGTCGGATCGTTAGACAGCGTGATCACGTCGCCTTTTTTTAGCTCGTCGAGGCTTTTAATTTTGCGTGAGTAAAAGCCCATTCCGGCGGTCGGTACACTGATAAGATTGCTTAACTTCAGCCCTTTATCAGCGGTAAATTTGTCGAAATAGAGCGAGTGCTGGAAAAGGTTGGCATCAATGCTGCCGTTGGACAGCGCCATATTCGGCTGCACGTAGTCGCTGAACTCGCGCACCACGACTTTATAGCCTTTCTCTTTTAAAGAAGGCGCAATCGCCTGTTTTACCATGTCGCCATACGGTCCCGGTGCGACGCCAAAGACGATAGTGTGCGGATCGCTGTTGGCGTGGGCAAACTGTAAGCCGCAGGCCAGCAATAATGTTCCAGCCGCGATGCGGAGGCTGTGACGCAGTCCCATAATTTCTCCTGGATAAAAATGTGGTGTTGTCTTGCATGCGCCGTGCAATGCGGCGCTGTTGTTTTTCACCCGCAAAACGCAGGGAGATTCTAAGATGTCACACTCCGCCAGCCGGTGTAATTGAAATTATTTCATGATGTTTTGAAGTGTGTCACTGAATGACGAAGAATGATGCAGTATGCGCCGATCTTGCGATCGGCGCATAGCGAGGGCTAACCGCTAAACTGGCGGAACAGCGCTCGGCCTTTGAGCAACCGCACGCCAAGCCAGCCGCCGCACAGGGAGAGCAACAGCGCACCGCTAAACGGCAGGACAACCCACAAGCGCCAGTCCGGCTCCCACGGGAAGTCAAAGACGCGGGTTTGCAGTACGGCCAGCGCGGTTTCTGCGCCGATGGCTGCAACCACTCCCGCCACCAGACCCAGCAGGGCAAATTCACACCATAGCGTTGTCCGCAGCAGGCGTTTACCCGCGCCCAGCGTGCGATACACCACCAGCTCCTGATGACGCTGACGCATGCCGACCTGAATTTGCGCCATTAGCAACAGCACGCCGCACAACGTTACCAGCACCACCATCACTTCCAGCGCCCGGCTGACCTGCTCCAATACCTGCCCGACCTGTTTTAAGATCGCACCGATATCCAGCAAACTGACCGTCGGAAACGCGCGGTTAAGTTCCGTCAGCAGGCTGCTGCCATTATCCCAGCGGAAGCTGGTCAGCCAGCTTTGCGGCTGTCCGTCCAGCGCCCCGGTCGGGAAAATAAAGTAGAAGTTGGGGCGCAGGCTCTCCCAGTCCACCTTACGCAGGCTGGTCACTTTGGCGGTGAAGTCCTGAGTGTCCCCGGTAAAGGTCACGCTATCGCCCAGGGAAATATCCAGCCTTTTCGCCAGCTCCTGCTCCATAGAGACCTCCCCTGCGACAGGCGGCCAGTGGCCTGCGGTAATCGGGTTATGGTCCGGTTTCTGACTCAGCCAGGTGAGGTTAAGCTCGCGATTAAGCGCCTCGTCCTTATTACCCTCCGTCGGCTGGCCGTTGATTTGCGTCAGACGCGCGCGAACGATGGGGTAAAACGTCGAGGGGCGCACCTGATGCTCAGCCAGAAACTGCTTAACTGGCTCGACCTGCTCCGGGGCAATGTTGATCAGAAAATAGTTCGGACTCTCCGGCGGCAACTGCTGCTGCCAGCGATCCAGTAAATCCCCACGCAGCACCAGCAACAGCGCCAGCAGCATAAAGGAGAGAGAGAACGCCGCCAGCTGGCTGAGCGTCGACCATGGCTGGCGCAGCAGACGGTTCACCGCAAGCCGCAGTGGCAGCGCATTGATGGTCAGGCGCTTCAGGACGTTGAGCAGCATCCAGCCAAGTACGCCACACAGCAATGCCAGTACCAGCGCCCCCGCCAGTACCGCCCATAACAGCGTACTGCCGCCCATCAGCCATGCCAGCAGGGCGACCACCACCACGGTAATGATCGGGAGATAGATTTTCAGCGGCCAGACATTAGCCACCACATCCCGGCGCAGTACGCGCAACGGCTGCGTCGCCAGCAGCAGCCGATAAGGGCGTAACCCCACCAGCAGGGAAATCGTCGTCATTGCGCCGGCGGACCACAGCCACGGCCACAGGCTCGCGGCGGGAAGCGCCACCGGCAGCACCGGTTTAAGCAGGATAATCAGCACCTGTTCAAACGCCAGCCCCAGCGCGCCTCCGGTCACGATGGAGAGCAGCATTAATAGCAGCCACTGACCGATAATCAGCTTGCGCAGCTGCTTTCCTCCGGCACCGAGGGTTTTCAGGATTGCCACCAGATCGTAGCGGCTGCGGCAATAATGGCTCATCGCCACCGCCACGGCGGCCACCGCCAGCAGCAGTGTTAGCAGCGCTGAGAGTAAAAGGAATTGCTGCGAGCGTTCGAGCGATTTCCCCAGCGCGCCCTCATCCTGCTCAAGGCCGTACCAGCGATGCTCTGGTTTTAACTGCGGCAGCAGCCATTTTTCATAGGCGGCAAGCTGGGACGGCGTGCCGCCGAATTTATAGCGCCAGCTCACGCGACTGCCCGGCCCTGTCGCGCCCGTTTTTGCCACGTCGGCAACGTTCATCAGCAGGCGCGGGGCCATCTGAAACGGATTAAACCCGGCATCCGGCTCCTGCACCACTTCGCCCGCGATGCGCAGCGTGGTGTCGCCAACGTCAATAGAATCACCCGGTTTCAGGTTGAGCAGCGCCATTAATCGCGGGGCCAGCAGCGCGGTGCCTGCGACAGGTTTCAGCCCCGGCGGATCGGTTTGCAGATCACCGTACATCGGATAGAGCTCGCCCACCGCCTTGACGTTCGCCAGTTGCGGCGTATCGCGGGCAAAAGTCATGGTGGTAAAGGTGATTTGCTCATCCACCTTCAGCCCCAATTTGCGCGCTTCAGCAATCCATTCCGGCGGCACCACGCGCGAACTGCGCAGCGCCCGGTCGCCAGCCATAAACTCCCGGCTCTGCTGGCTTAGCCCCTTTTCCATCCGGTCGCTGATATTGCCCAGCGCCAGCACACAGGCCACCGCAAGGCTTAACGCCAGCCAGACAATCAGCAGCGACGGCGAGCGCCATTCGCGCCAGAACCAGCGGGCAATCATGCTTCCTCCTGCAACTGACCGTTCACCAGCCGCAGACGGCGGTCGCAGCGCGCGGCCAACTGCGCATCGTGCGTCACCAGGATCAGGGTCGTGCCGTATTCGCGGTTGAGGGAAAACAGCAGATCGGCAATTTTATCGCCGGTCTGACGGTCGAGGTTGCCGGTCGGTTCGTCGGCAAACAGCAGGCCCGGTCGACCGTTGAAGGCTCTGGCTAATGCCACCCGCTGCTGCTCGCCGCCGGAAAGCTGTGCAGGCAGATGATCGAGCCGTTTGCCCAGCCCGAGTTGTTCCAGCAGCGCCCTCGCCTGGGTGCGGCTTTCGCGGCTATTTTCACCGCGCAGCAGCGCAGGTAGCTCCACGTTTTCCAGCGCATTGAGCGTGGGGATCAGCATGAAGGACTGAAAGACAAAGCCGACATGCTGCGCACGCAGCGCGGCGCGGGCCTCTTCATCCATAGTGTGCAACGGTTGCCCAAGCAGTGAGACTTCGCCGCTGCTGCCGTCGTCCAGCCCGGCGAGGATCGCCAGCAGGGTTGACTTACCGGAACCCGACTCGCCGATAAGCGCAATGGTCTGGGATGGTTTGACAAGCAGCTCAACTCCGGTAAGGATGGAGAGTTCATGCTCCCCCTGACCGACGGACTTCTTAAGACGATGAACTTCAACAATGTTTTCCGCTGGCATTTGCCGTTCCTGTTTTTGGCTCTGTTAAGCTTTCGCGCTGCCGCAGCAGACACGCTATTGATCCTGGGCGACAGTCTTAGCGCCGGTTATCGTATGGCGGCCACCAGCGCCTGGCCTGCGCTGCTGAATAAGAAATGGCAGCCGCAGACGACGGTGGTTAACGCCAGTATTAGCGGCGATACGTCACAGCAGGGGCTGTCGCGTTTGCCCGCGCTTCTTACCCAGCATAAACCACGCTGGGTGCTGGTGGAACTGGGTGGCAACGACGGCCTGCGCGGTTTTCAGCCACAGCAGACCGAAGCGACGCTGCGTAAAATTTTGCAGGGCGTTAAAGATGCCGGTGCGCAGCCGCTACTGATGCAAATTCGCCTGCCCGCTAACTACGGTCGTCGGTATAATGAGTCCTTTAGCGCGATCTATCCGGCGCTCGCCAAAGAATTCGATATTCCTCTGGTTCCGTTTTTTATGGAAGAGGTTTATCAGAAGCCTCAGTGGATGCAGGACGACGGTATTCACCCTAACCCCGACGCGCAGCCGTTTATTGCCGACTGGATGGCGACGCGGCTGGCACCTTTAGTAAACCATGAGTCTTAATCTTGCAGGGGCGCACTCAGGTAAAGTTATGCAAAAATCAGTCTTAATAACAGGATGTTCCAGCGGTATCGGTCTGGAAAGCGCGCTTGAACTTCAGCGTCAGGGCTTTCGGGTGCTGGCGGCCTGCCGTAAAACAGAAGATGTGGCGCGAATGAATAGCCTGGGGCTGACGGGAATTTTACTCGATCTCGATAAGCCGGAGAGCGTTGATGGTGCCGCCGACGAGGTCATTGCCCTGACGGGAAATCGCCTGTACGGCATTTTCAATAACGCGGGGTACGGCGTGTATGGTCAACTGCCGACCATCAGCCGTACCCAGCTGGAGCAGCAATTTTCCGCCAACTTTTTTGGCGCACATCAGCTCACCATGCGGCTGCTGCCCGCCATGATCCCCCACGGTGAAGGGCGGATTGTCATGACGTCATCGGTAATGGGCCTGATCTCCACGCCAGGCCGCGGTGCCTATGCCGCCAGTAAATACGCGCTGGAAGCGTGGTCGGACGCGCTGCGCATGGAGCTGCGCCATAGCGGCATCCACGTCAGCCTGATCGAACCCGGCCCCATTCGCACCCGCTTTACGCAAAACGTTAATCAGACCCAAAGCGATAAGCCGGTCGAAAATCCCGGCATTGCCGCACGTTTTACCCTCGGACCAGAGGCGGTCGTGGCGAAAGTGCGCCATGCTTTTACCAGCGAACGGCCGAAAATGCGCTATCCCGTGACCTTAGTGACCCATGCGGTAAACGTGCTAAAACGCCTGCTGCCGGGCCGCCTGATGGATAAAATTTTGCAGGGGTGAGTTGAAGCTAACGCGCTGACCCCCATGTATTACAAAAATAGCTTAAGAGAGTGCACTATGTCCGTACAGAACATCGTCAATATTAACGAAACGAACCTGCAACAGACGCTGGAACAGTCGATGACCGTCCCGGTGCTGTTCTATTTCTGGTCCGAACGCAGCCAGCACTGTGAACAATTGACGCCGGTGCTGGAAAGTCTTGCCGCCCAATATAACGGGCAATTCATTCTGGCAAAGCTGGACTGCGACGCTGAGCAGATGATTGCTTCTCAGTTTGGTCTGCGTGCCATCCCAACCGTGTATCTGTTCCAGAACGGACAGCCGGTCGATGGCTTCCAGGGTCCCCAGCCGGAAGAGGCGATCCGTGCGCTGCTGGAAAAAGTGCTGCCGCGTGAAGAAGAACTGAAAGCGCAGCAGGCGATCCAGCTTATTGAAGAAGGCAACCACACGGACGCACTGCCGCTGCTTAAAGAGGCCTGGCAGCTCTCCGGGCAGAATAGCGAAATCGGCCTGCTGCTGGCAGAAACGCAAATCGCCCTGAATCGTTCAGAGGACGCGGAAGCGGTGCTGAAAACGATCCCGCTTCAGGATCAGGATACCCGCTATCAGGGTCTGGTCGCCCAAATTGAATTGCTGAAACAGGCGGCTGATACGCCTGAGATCCAGCAGCTTCAGCAACAGGTCACGGCGAGTCCGGAAGACGCGGCGCTGGCCTCACAGCTTGCACTCCAGCTACATCAGGTAGGTCGTAATGAAGAGGCGTTGGCGTTACTCTTTAGCCATCTGCAAAAAGACCTGGGTGCGGCAGACGGTCAGGCACGCAAAATGTTGCAGGAAATTCTCGCAGCGCTCGGCACTGGCGACGCCCTTGCCAGCCAGTATCGTCGCAAGCTTTATTCGCTGCTGTACTAAGTCTGTTCCCGGACCTGAGCCGACGGCGGATAAAGGATATAGTGAGTCAGTCATAACAGGAGGTTTGCTTAATGTTGATTGTGATCCCCGTCGTCATTCTCGTGGCGCTCATCGTGGTTTTTGCCGGGGTGAAAATTGTTCCCCAGGGCTATCAGTGGACGGTGGAGCGCTTTGGTCGTTATACCACCACCCTTCAACCGGGCCTGAGTCTGGTCGTGCCGTTTATGGATCGTATTGGTCGTAAGATCAACATGATGGAACAGGTGCTGGATATTCCTTCCCAGGAAGTCATCTCCAAAGATAACGCCAACGTTGCTATCGACGCCGTGTGTTTTATTCAGGTGATTGATGCGCCGAAAGCGGCCTATGAGGTCAGTAATCTGGAACTGGCGATCATCAACCTGACGATGACTAACATCCGTACCGTGCTTGGCTCGATGGAACTGGATGAAATGCTTTCTCAGCGCGATAACATCAATACGCGCCTGCTGCATATCGTTGATGAAGCGACTAACCCGTGGGGTATTAAAATCACCCGTATCGAGATCCGCGACGTCCGTCCCCCTGCCGAACTTATCGATGCAATGAACGCCCAGATGAAAGCGGAACGAACTAAACGCGCCTATATTCTTGAGGCCGAAGGTATTCGCCAGGCACAGATCGTAAAAGCGGAAGGGGAAAAGCAGTCGAAGATCCTCACCGCAGAAGGCGAACGCCAGTCGGCGTTTTTGCAGGCGGAAGCGCGTGAACGTTCGGCGGAAGCAGAAGCCCGCGCGACCCAGATGGTGTCCGAAGCTATCGCTGCCGGGGATATTCAGGCGGTGAACTACTTTGTGGCGCAGAAATACACCGAAGCGCTGCAAAAAATTGGTTCGGCAACTAACAGTAAAGTGGTGATGATGCCGCTGGATGCCAGCAGCCTGATGGGCTCGATTGCCGGGATCAGTGAACTCATCAAGGACAGTGCCAGCGAGCGGAAACGCCTATGATGGAACTGATCCTGACGCATCCACATGTCTTCTGGCTCAGTCTCGGCGGGCTGCTGCTCGCCGCAGAAATGCTCGGTGGCAACGGCTATCTGCTGTGGAGCGGTGTTGCGGCGGTGATCGTCGGGCTGGTGGTCTGGCTGCTGCCGCTGGGCTGGGAGTGGCAGGGGCTGATGTTCGCCCTGCTGACGCTGCTGGCCGCGTGGCTATGGTGGCGCTGGCTGGCACAGCGTGTGCGCGAACAAAAACCCGCCGACAGTCAGCTTAACCAGCGCGGACAGCAGCTTATTGGCCGCCGTTTTACCCTGGATAACACGCTTATCAACGGGCGCGGGCATATGCGCGTCGGCGACAGTTCGTGGATGGTTAGTGCGGACACCGATCTTCCGGCGGGAACCCCGGTAGATGTGGTGGCGGTCGAGGGAATTGTGCTGATCGTCAGAGCGTCTTCTCCTGTCGCCTGAGATAAAGCTGACGCTTTCCTGTGCCAGCTTTTGTCATGACTATTTTTGCCAACGCTAACGGTGACAGCAGCCCGCAAGATTGTTAATAATCGGACAGTCTGCTCCCTCATCACCGGGGCAGCTTTCCGCCAGCGTCAAAAGCTGCTGGCGCATCTCCTGAAGCTGAACGATATGCTGCTCAATCTCAGCCACTTTCTCCAGGGTACGTTTTTTTACGTCGGCGCTGTGGCGGGCAGGATCGTTGAACAACTCCACCAGCTCGCCGCACTCTTCGAGATTAAACCCCACCAGCCGCGCCTGGCGTAACAGGGTCAGCTCGTCGAGATGCTGTTGCGTGTAGCTGCGATAGCCGTTTTCACTGCGCAGCGGCGGCGTCACCAGCCCCTTCTCTTCATAAAAGCGAATCGCCTTACTGGTTAAGCCCGTCTTTTTCGCTACGTCGCTAATATTCATCGTTCCCCCTTGACCTTGCCCTTGCGGGAAGGTTTAACCTTAGTAAGAGTTAGCGAAAGTGCTTGCTAAGATCAATATTTTTACGATCTATGATACAGGAGTTAGAACATGTCTCACATTATTGACCTGACGCTGGACGGCCTCTCCTGCGGCCACTGCGTTAAACGCGTGAAAGAAAGCCTTGAGCAGCGTCCTGACGTTGAGCAGGCAGATGTCACCATTACCGAGGCGCATGTGACCGGCAGCGCCAGCGCCGATGCGCTGATCGAAACCATCAAACAAGCCGGGTACGACGCAGAGTTAAGCCACCCAAAGGCTAAACCGCTGGCGGAGTCATCAATCCCGTCGGAAGCGCTGACAGCGGTTACCCCTGAGCTTCCGGCAGCGCAAACCGATGACGACAGCCAGCAGCTGTTGTTAAGTGGAATGAGCTGCGCCAGCTGTGTGTCACGCGTCCAGAAGGCGCTGCAAAGCGTACCGGGCGTCACGCAGGCACGGGTGAATCTGGCGGAGCGCACCGCGCTGGTAATGGGCAGCGCCTCCGCCACGGAATTAGTGCAGGCGGTAGAAAACGCGGGCTACGGCGCGGAGGCGATCGAAGATGACCTCAAACGCCGCGAGCGCCAGCAGGAAACGGCCGTCGCCACCATGAAACGCTTCCGCTGGCAGGCGATTGTCGCGCTGGCGGTGGGCATTCCGGTAATGGTCTGGGGAATGCTCGGTGACAACATGATGGTCACGGAGGACAACCGCAGTCTGTGGCTGGTCATCGGCATAATCACCCTCGGCGTGATGGTGTTTGCCGGCGGTCACTTCTACCGCAGCGCCTGGAAAAGCCTGCTCAACCGAACCGCGACCATGGATACGCTGGTGGCGCTGGGAACCGGCGTGGCCTGGCTTTACTCGATGAGCGTTAATCTCTGGCCGCAGTGGTTTCCGATGGAAGCGCGGCACCTCTACTATGAAGCCAGCGCGATGATTATTGGCCTGATTAATCTCGGTCATATGCTTGAAGCGCGGGCGCGTCAGCGTTCGTCCCGGGCGCTGGAAAAACTGCTTGATCTGACCCCTCCCACTGCGCGCGTGGTGACGGATGAGGGCGAAAAAAATCTGCCGCTGGCGGAAGTCACCGCAGGCATGACGCTGCGCCTGACCACCGGCGATCGCGTGCCGGTAGACGGCAAAATTACCCAGGGTGAAGCCTGGCTGGATGAAGCCATGCTGACCGGTGAGCCGGTGCCGCAACAAAAAGGACCCGATGACGAGGTACATGCGGGTACGGTGGTTCAGGACGGCAGCGTCCTGTTTCAGGCCAGCGCGGTAGGTAGCCAGACCACCCTGTCGCGCATTATTCGTATGGTGCGCCAGGCGCAAAGCAGCAAGCCGCAAATCGGTCAGCTGGCTGATAAAATATCCGCTATTTTTGTGCCGGTGGTGGTCGCCATTGCGCTGTTCAGCGCCGCGATCTGGTACTTCTTCGGTCCCGCGCCGCAAATCGTTTATACGCTGGTGATTGCCACCACCGTGCTGATCATCGCCTGCCCGTGTGCGCTCGGTCTCGCCACCCCGATGTCGATTATCTCCGGCGTCGGCCGCGCCGCCGAATTTGGCGTGCTGGTCCGCGATGCCGATGCCCTGCAACGCGCCAGTACGCTGGACACGCTGGTGTTCGATAAAACCGGCACCCTGACCGAAGGTAAACCGCAGGTGGTGGCGGTGAAAACCGCAGGCGGCATGGAAGAGGTGCAGGCATTACGGCTGGCCGCGGCGCTTGAGCAGGGTTCCAGTCATCCGCTGGCACGCGCGATCCTCGACAAAGCGCAGGAACACACGCTGCCGCAGGTTAACGGTTTTCGTACCCTGCGCGGGCTGGGCGTGAGCGGTGAGGCGGAAGGTCATACGGTATTGCTGGGCAACCTGGCATTGCTTAAAGAGAACGGTATTGCCGCTGGAGAGCTGGAAAGCGAGATTAACGCGCAGGCTTCTCAGGGCGCAACGCCGGTGCTGCTGGCAATTGACGGTAAAGCCGCTGCGCTTTTCGCCATCCGCGATCCGCTGCGGGCAGACAGCGTGGCGGCGCTCCAGCGTTTACATCAGGCAGGATACCGGCTGATCATGCTGACCGGCGATAACGAGATCACCGCCAACGCCATCGCCAGAGAAGCGGGCATTGACGATGTCATCGCCGGCGTCCTGCCGGATGGCAAAGCCGATGCCATTCAGCAACTGCAACGCGAAGGTCGGCAGGTAGCCATGATCGGCGACGGCATTAACGACGCGCCAGCGCTGGCGCAGGCAGAGGTTGGCATCGCGATGGGGGGCGGCAGCGATGTGGCAATTGAAACAGCGGCCATCACCCTGATGCGCCACAGTTTGATGGGCGTCGCAGATGCGCTGGCGATTTCCCGCGCCACGCTGCGGAATATGAAACAAAACCTGCTGGGCGCGTTTATTTATAATTCGCTGGGCATTCCGATTGCCGCCGGGATCCTCTGGCCGCTAACCGGTACGCTGCTCAATCCAGTGGTGGCAGGCGCGGCGATGGCGCTGTCGTCAATTACGGTGGTCAGTAACGCCAATCGGCTGTTGCGTTTTAAACCGAAAGCATAGCGATCGCTTCCTGTTTGCGCGCCAGGCCGCTGCACGTTAGCATAGGCTTTTATGCCAGCGGAGTGCGTATGAGTCTGTTTAATCGTTTAAAAACGTGGTGGCATACGCTGCGCGGCAACGCTTACCCCTGGCCTGCCATTGACATTTCGCTCCCCGGCGGGCGCGAGTTTCATCTGGTTGGCAGCATTCATATGGGGACGCAGAATATGTCCCCGCTTCCCCCGCAACTGCGGCAAAAAATCCAGCAGGCCGATGCGCTGATTGTTGAAGCCAATATCGCTGGCGATGAAACGCCCTTTCACGATCTGCCGGTGTTTCCGCCGCTGGAAGAACGTCTGAGTGAACCGCAGTTAGCTCAACTGAATAATAAGGCCGGGGAACTGGGTCTGTCGCTTTCGCTGTTTAGCACGCAGCCGCTGTGGCAAATTGCCATGGCGCTACAGGCAACGCAGGCACAGCAACTGGGATTGCGGCCGGAATACGGTATCGATCTTCAGCTCATTCAGGCGGCGCAGGCAGAACAGATCCGCATCGTCGAGCTGGAAGGTGCCGCCCGGCAAATTGCCCTGCTCTGCGAGTTGCCCGATAACGGCATGGCACTACTGGACGATACCCTCACCCACTGGCATACCAACGCGCGGCTGTTACAGATGATGATCAGCTGGTGGCTGGAACATCCGCCTGCGGCTCATGACGTTAAGTTGCCAAATACCTTCAGTGAAGGGTTGTATGATGTATTGATGCATCAGCGCAACCGCGCCTGGCGCGATGTGCTCTGCGCATTACCCGCGGGACGCTATGTGGTGGCGGTGGGCGCGTTGCATCTGTATGGTGAAGGTAGCCTGGCGGAGATCATGCGATAAAAAAGTGGCCAATATTGCTATTGGCCCGTCAAAGAGGAATTTCATCTTTATTATTATGCCAGAGCGAACTCTGGTTGATGAATTGTCGCTCAAAGCATCGTTACTGCCAATACTAATAAGCAAGATTATACTATTTTTTCCTGCGGCTTCAGGCGTAAGCTTGAAGCATTGTTGGCTTGCAGGTAAGGATTATCATGACGCCCGCCGTTAAGTTACTTGAGAAACAAAAGATTTCTTTCCAGATCCATACTTACGATCACGATCCCAGCGAAACCAATTTTGGTGATGAAGTGGTGCGCAAGCTCGGTCTGAATGCGGAACAGGTTTATAAAACCTTGCTGGTCGCCGTCAACGGCGAGGCCAAAAACCTGGCGGTGGCGGTGACGCCGGTGGCGACCCAGCTGGACCTGAAGAAAGTGGCAAAGGCACTGGGCGCGAAGAAAGTTGAGATGGCCGATCCGCAGCTTGCACAGCGCACCACCGGATATCTGGTTGGCGGTATCAGCCCCCTGGGGCAGAAAAAACGGCTGCCGACGCTGATTGACGCTCCCGCCCAGCAATTTGCCACCATCTTTGTTTCCGGCGGCAAGCGCGGGTTAGATATTGAACTGGCGGCTAACGATCTGGCGAAGACGCTTGGTGCCACATTCGCTGATATTGCACGGCGCGAGTAATCCTGAGGTTACGGGAGAGAACGTTTATTGTGGATCGGTGACCATTCGCCAGCCCGCTGAAAATTGGTTATGATCCGCTTCCACTTTCCCGCCGGGCAGCCTGATGTCGACTATTTTTGATACCTTTATTGCCCCGCCGTGCCATGAAGAGATAGAGATCCTCTATCAGGACGAGCACCTGGTGCTGATCAATAAACCCACCGGGCTGCTCAGTCTGTCGGGAAAAAATCCGCAAAATCTCGACTCGGTGCATCACCGGCTGGTACAGCTATTCCCCGGCTGCACGCTGGTTCACCGCCTTGATTTCGGGACGTCCGGACTGATGGTGGTTGCCCGCACTAAGGCGATCAATGCCGCCCTCTGCCAGCAGTTCAGTCAGCGCGCTGTTACCAAAGGATACAGCGCCCTGCTTTGCGGGCATCTGCAGGACGATGAAGGGGTGATAGACGCAGCAATTGCCAAAGATCCGGCGCGGTTTCCGCTGATGTCGATTTGTTCACGCCACGGTAAGCCTGCTCGCTCGCGTTATCGGGTCATCGAGCGCTTTTATCATCATCAGGGAGGCAGAATGCCAGTAACGCGAGTTCAGCTTACGCCGGTGACGGGTCGTACCCACCAGCTACGTATTCACTGTCAGCTGCTGGGCCACCCTATTCTGGGATGCGATCTGTACGGGGGTCGCCTGCTGCCGGGCACCGAACTGACGCCGCGCCTGATGCTGCATGCCAGCGAATTGCATTTTGTTCATCCCGTCAGCAATGCTGCGATCAAAATGCATAACACCTCGCCGTTCTGACAGCGGCTGATGCGTAACAGCTATGGTCTGTTACCACATCAAATCGTCGGGCACTTTAAAGTCGGCATACGGATCGTCTTCGTCCTGCTCTTCCTGACTCAGCACACTGTTTAATACAATGCTGCTCGCATCCCGCTGTGCGATTTTATCGGCTACGCTGGCAGGAATAATAGCGTATTCATACTCATTTTTGTTATCGACTACCAAACGTGCAATGGCGAGACGACCATTTATCAGTTGCGCCTGAGTTGGCTTATCCACAGCGACCTTTTTGATGAGGTTATTATCCGTGAAATTAAAATCAATATCGCCTCTTGCAATACTAATGCGGTTCATTTCAATAAGCTGCTTCACCTGGGCTTTATATTCTTTAGCGATGGCAGCCTGTTTTTGTTGTTCACTTAGCTGCTTATCGCGCTCAAGCTGCGCTTTTTTATTTTCTTCCACCGCCTCTTTTGCTTCGCGAGCCTGAACCCGCGATTTTTTAGCCGTTCTTTGCACTTTAGCCATTTTTTTACTGGTCACTAAGCCAGCTTTTAGCATCTGCTCTTGTAAAGTAAGTTTTGTCATTGTCGTTTCTAATCCGGTCAAAAGTGTGGGGTTAATCTCAAACCTTAAGCAGTTTCACCGTGGCATCGATATCAATCTCATCTTCCGAGAAAATTAACGTCGTTCCCTGGAAAGTGGTGATCGCCAGTTTTTTCAGCGTGCGCATTTCGCCAGGTTTTGCGGCTGATTTGGGTCTGATACTTCCCATCAGGACGCCTACGGACAGTACCGCGTTTTCTTTATCGATGCGGGTCTCGGCAGGCACTTCCTCACTGTAGACCAGGTAAGACTTGATCGAGGTAAGCTTAAGGCGTTCGCCCGCGATGTAGATGTATTTGCTTTCCGGTACGACTTTCACCGCATACGCCGATAATCCTTTGTTATTGGTTGTGGGTTCGAAAGTGACCGCGGCATCTTTCTTAATCAGATCAGGGTTGGCGACCTTAATCACATGAAAATAGCGGTTATCACCGTTTTCATCTTTGATAAAACCAAAACCTTTATCTTTAAACCATGTTGTGATCGTTCCGTTCATCGCCATTACCGCCTGATTAATCGTTTATCTGCCCTATTTTTGCAGCGCGCAGTGTAAAGCACAATGCCTGCGCAGACTATGCTTTGGGTTAAGTCTGGACGATAAATTTCCGCAGTGCGAGCAGATCGGGCACGCGAAGGCGTGAAAGCGGTTCGATTTCAATCACGCCTGCCATTCACAACATCAGCCAGGCCCTTCGCTCCCTGCCGCCAGCAGCGGTACCAGCACATCGCTAATCGGTGTTGGGATCCCCTGCGATCGTCCATAACGTTGTATCACGCCGTTACGGATATCCCACTCCAGTGGGAGATTAGCCTGGCGGTCAGCAAGGATCGACGTGCCTAAATCTGCCGGGGCACGATGAAAACCGTCAACGATTTCCTGGGGTACGGAATCGTTTAATACCGCTCCTTGCGCACGCGCCACCGTCAGACATTCACGCAGATAGCGCAGAGCCAGCGCAGTGATATCCTCGCGGGCAAACATCCCGGCGCGGCGATTAGCAAGCACCATCAGGCCAGCGACCGCATTCTGCAACAGTTTGCGCCAGGCGATAGAGATAAAATCCGCTTCCCGTTCCACGGTACAGCGTGTGCCATTGAGCGCATCAGCGACGCGTCTGGCCTGCGGGACATCCGGTAGCGTCAGGCGCGGTTTCGCCCGTAGCCAGACCGATGCATCCGCCTCGCGCTGTGCCGGGAACCACACAACCGAAGGCAGCACCGTTGCGCCGTTGACATAAGGTTCCAGCAGGTCTTTCTGCTCAACCCCATTTTGCAACGCACAGACGACGGTATTTTCATCGCATAGCGTGGCCAGCCAGGCGGCACTGTCTGCAATCTGAGTGGTTTTTACCGCGACAAACAGCAGATCGACCGGGTGATGAATAGTCGCCGGATCGCTTAATACCGGACCTGGCACCACAATTTCACCCTCATCGTGACGCAGAATTAACTGTGGATGCGCAGTGCGCCCGCAAAGCACCGGCGTGCGATCAACCTCATGCAGTACGGCAGCAATCGTCGTTCCGATAGCCCCCGGACCGAGTAGAGCGATCTCAGGATGGTCAGACATCGTATTTTCTCCTGGCTGGAATAATCTTCAGTAGGCCAGTTGCAATCATCGTGTACGCGAGCACTTTCCTCAACGTTATTATTTCACCCAACAGAGAAAATTCACCGACGAGGGGAAATATCCCCTCGTCGATTTTCGCCACTATTAACGCTCTTATTCCGTGTCATTAATAAGAGAAGGGGGAGTGATGCTGTGCTTCTTTTAGCCAGATGTCGGCATCCTCACCCGCAGCAGTGTAAAGCGGAGCGTTTTGATTATTCGCAACTGCAAAAATGGCATTGGCGACATCATTAGCGTAAGTCACTGGCGAGTCGGTCTCCCCAGCCATCTGAATAAACGCCTTCACCATGGTTCCATAAGCGGGATCGTCAATCCCGCCAAAATAGGCTCGTGCATTTTCTCCAAACTTCGTTTCTGGTGAACGCCCCGGTAATACGATATGGACGCGAATACCAAAAGGACTGACTTCCATTGATAATGACTCGCTCCATGCATTCAGAGCGGCTTTACTTGCGCGATAAAGCCCAATCAACGGCAGTGCCCGGGTTGTCACTGATGAAGAGACATTAATGATCGTCCCTGATTTTTTTTCTCTCATCGCTGGCAGAAACGCCTGAGTTAATGACAATGTCCCTAAGACATTCGTATTCATTAATTGCTGCGCTGTGGCTAACGGCGTGAGTTCAACCGGGACAGGTGCACCAAAGGCAGCATTGTTCACCAGCACATCAATCGCCCCCGTCGCATTCACCACATTATCGATACTCTCAGCAGAAGTAATATCCAGCGGTAAAATGGTCAGTTTGTCGCTATCAGGTAATAGTGTCGGGTCAGGCGTTCTCATCGTTGCAATCACCTCCCACCCTTTTTCTAAAAAAAGTTTGGCGGTGGCGAGTCCAAAACCTGATGAGCATCCGGTAATAAGCACAGTAGACATATTTAATTCTCTTTGTTGGCAGGAGCAGTGATCATAGCCGCTACCATCAGGACAATATATAATCAAAAATCCAGATAAATTTAGAGATCGTCCAATGTCAGATCCGTTGACCGATATCGTTGCATTACTCAATCCCAAACCTTCGCATTCAAAACTTGTTGAAGGGGCCGGGCAGTGGCGTGTTGCTCGGGAATCGGGCGGAGAAGCATTTTACTGCGCGGTGTTAGAAGGTGAATGCCTGATTAATGTTAACGGGCAAGGTCCAAAATTACTCGTTGCTGGTGACTTTATTCTGATACCCGCGGCGTATTCTTTTGTTAACACCAACGCGGGAGCCTCCCGTCCGGTTGAAATTACACCGCCGAAAATTATTAGCAAAGGACACGTGAGGATCGGCTCCATCACCGGGCCGGCTAATTTTGTTATGAATGTCGGCCACTGTGAATTCGACACGCCGGACAAACAACTTATCGTCTCTTTATTACCAAACGAAATTCTTATTAAAGGACAACGTCGTTTCGTCACGCTCCTTGAATTGCTTTTAGAGGAAAGCCGGGCCAGCCGACCAGGGCGTGAAGTCGTCTTGATGCGTCTTTTACAACTGCTGTTGGTTGAGTCGTTACGTAGTAATCATGAACTGTCGAAAACGGCAGGTATCTTACAAGGATTACAACACGAAAAGATCGCCATCGCCCTGCATCTTATTCATGAAAATCCCGGTTTTGCCTGGCAAACAGCACAGCTCGCCAGTCATTCCGCGCTGTCTCGCTCCTCTTTTTTTGCTACGTTCAATGAGACCGTCGGCATGCCTCCAATGCAATATCTCCTCTTCTGGCGAATGTCCTTAGCCAAAAAAGCACTGCTGAGCAGCAACGATAAAATCGAACAGATTGCATTCAAAACGGGATACCAGTCAGCCAGTGCATTCAACGTGGCATTCAATAAATACGTTGGCGTTCCACCGGGTGTGTTTAGACGCCAGAAGCTGACTTAAGAGGGCAACCTGAACCAGGGTACCTTTTCAGATTAAAAGTTACCGATCCTGACTTTATTAACCGTATTTGCATTTACTAGTTTAACGTGTTTGCCGTCTTTATCGATTTGGCAGCTAAAATATATACCACCAGCGAAACTAATCGACCAGCCTTTAACCTTCTCTCTTTTACCTGTGATTTTTAATACACCTACTTTTGCATGATTAGCAACGTTTAGTATACCCATCCACTTCATGCTTTTTCTATCGGTATGGTCACTGTATAACTCCAGTATTTCTCTTTCATGACTAAACGAAAGATTGGAAAATAGCAGGCAAAACTTCAGCCTGAACTTTCTGTCTTTAAGCGAAAATTCACAATCGTTATAGGAAATAGCTTGCCAAATCCCACGACTCGCTTTGTGCGCGAAATTTTTTTCTTGATTTAAATATTTTACTTCGATACCAAACGGTGCAGGCTCGAAACCCTGTTCAATCAGATGCGCCCGGGGGTACAAAACATAATCAATTCTGACCCTTACGCCCTCAGTAGCATGAATACCGGTAACTTCCTGATAAACATAAAAATCATTCTTCATAAAGTCAAACATCCATGCTTTAAGCTCTGTTTCTGATGAAAAAAGAGACGGTGATTTTTCGTCATTCTCTCGTTTTTCTTTTTTAATTCTTCTCTCTTGCTGAGACAAGGCAAACAGTGTTTTATCTAATGTGAAGGATTCCATAAACGCATCCAGATGCGCAGATAATTTTTGAAAGGCTTCGCGATATTTTTGCTCTTGCTCTATATACAGGGGATCGGTTCCCCCATTTAAACTTGAAAGCAACTGAATTTTTTCCCGTGAAAGCTGGGATAATTTTCTATTGCGTATTGTTAATTCACTATTGTATTTTTCTTCAATAGCAGGATCAAATGTGCGTGGAGTCTGTCCGTGGAGTTCATCTAAAGCATCGATTGCTTTAAGGGCACCTCCTTTCTGTCTGCCACACTGATTGCACTGGCGAACATAGTGCTCCCCCCCACCAAAATGCCGAATTTTTACTTCCAGATAACGCCCACACTGGCATGGCTCATACCTGAGAAGAGCCATTTGCCTGTCAATTTCATCTATTCTTGAAATACTAAAATCCGTGCTCATCAGTGATGCCACCCAAATCTACACGCGGTCCGGCGCCCACCCTCGTTCACCGGACCGGTCTCAGCAATACAGTCTTATTCCCAGCTCACTTCGCCTTTCGGCTCATACGCATTCGCATCCAGCGGGGAGTTCTGCTGGATAAACTGCTTCAGCACTTCAGCGTCAATAAAGCCGGTATTTACGTAACCGGGTTTATCGTCAAGACGCGGATAACCGTCGCCGCCCGTGGCGTTAAAGCTTAATGTCGCTATGCGATATTTTTTCGCCGGATCGACCGCTTCGCCTTTAATTTTCAGATCGTTCAGTTTGCCCTCTTTAGCGGTAAAACTGACGTTGGCAAATTGCGGATACGCGCCGGAGTCCGGTTTCATCTGCGCGACGGCGGTCAGATAGTCGATCACTTCTTGCCCGCTCAGATCGGCATACACCACCACGTTGCCAAACGGCTGTACCTTAAGCACATTTTTATAGGTGATATCGCCACCTTCAATGGAGTCGCGAATACCGCCACCGCTCATCACTGCCAAATCCGCATTAGTACGCGCCATTTGCGCCGCGAGGATCAAATGTCCCAGATTGGTTTGCACAAAACGCACCTTACTGCGGTCGCCTTCCAGCCTGCCGTTCACGTTACCTATTTTGACGTCCAGTTGCGCTTTACCTTTGTTCTGGAACGGGGTCAGCATGGAAAGTACCTGTGGGTTCTCGGCAATTTCTGGCGTGTAGAGCACGCGCTCGCTCTCGCCGTTATCCCAGGTGACTTTTTTCTTCAGGTTAACCGGGATGAGCTGATAGTTGACCAGTTTCATCTCACCGTTGCGGAATTCAAAATCCGCACGCCCGACGTACTTACCCCACTCGTGTGCCTGCACGATCCAGATGCCGTTCTGACGATCTGGCGCACACGGCGTTCCCGGCACGTAATCAACCTGTTTTTTATTCTCAGAGGCCATGCAGACCGGATCCTGAGAGTGTCCGCCGACAATCATCGCCAGCGATCCGGCAGGCAGGCTACGCGCCATTTCGACATCACCCGGCGCATTGGAACCGTGCTCGCCGTTATCATAATGGCCCATATGGGTGGCGGCGATAATAAAGTCCGGCTTTTCGGTCTCATTCAATTCCTGAATCACCAGCTTTGCTTCATCTGCCGGTTTACGAAATTCAATGTCGGTAAAATATTCCGGATTACCTATTTTCGCCGTATCGTCGGTAGTTAATCCAATCACGGCAATTTTCAGATCCTGACGCTTGAACAGCGCCCACGGCTTGAACAACCGCTCGCCGGTGCTTTTTTGATAAATATTGGCAGAGAGGAACGGAAATTTTGCCCACTTCTCCTGCTGGCGCAGGACGCTCAGCGGGTTATCAAATTCGTGGTTGCCGACCGCCATCGCATCATAACCAATCAGGTTCATGCCGCGAAAATCCGGCTCGGCATCCTGAAGATCGGATTCCGGCACGCCAGTGTTGATATCGCCACCGGAAAGCAGCAGGACGCTGCCACCTTCTGCGGCCACCTCTTTACGAATGCCATCCACCAGCGTTTTTTGCGCTGCCAGGCCGTATTCACCGTATTCGCTGCGCCAGAAGTGACCATGATGATCGTTGGTATGAAGGATGGTGATTTTATACGTTTTATCTTTCTCATACGCCTGAGCTGACAGGCTCGCGAGGGTACAGGCTGTCAGCACTGCCAGCGCGATGCCCCGTTTTAAAAACATCATATTTCTCTCCCTGACTCAATGTGTAGTGGCGAAATTACCGCGTAATCAAATAGTAGACAACTTTGTTTGCAGAATGCGACTTCCTTCAGTGCTTTCAGACAGGTATCTTAGCGGCATAATAATTTCTAACCTGCTTTTTTCCCTGCATCGTAAAACCATTAAAAGTGAAATTTATGGCAATCAGTGAAACCCGCAACACCGTTCCGCCGCCAAAAGCACGTACTGCGTTTGGTATCCTTGGCGCCATCAGCCTTTCCCATTTATTAAACGACATGATCCAGTCGTTGATACTGGCCATTTATCCGCTTCTGCAATCTGAGTTCTCGCTCACGTTCGTGCAGATCGGCTTAATTACCCTGACCTTCCAGCTCGCTTCGTCGTTGTTTCAGCCGATAGTGGGCTACTGGACCGACAAACATCCGATGCCCTGGTCGTTGCCGATCGGCATGTGCTTTACGTTAAGCGGTCTGGTGCTGCTGGCGCTGGCAGGAAGTTTTGGTACGGTTCTGCTGGCGGCAGCGCTGGTAGGCACGGGTTCGTCGGTATTTCACCCGGAATCGTCCCGTGTTGCGCGTATGGCCTCGGGCGGGCGTCATGGGCTGGCGCAGTCCATTTTCCAGGTGGGCGGCAACTTCGGCAGTTCACTGGGGCCATTGCTGGCAGCGGTGATTATCGCGCCTTATGGCAAAGGAAACGTGGCATGGTTTGTACTGGCCGCGCTGCTGGCGATCGTTGTCCTGGCGCAGGTCAGCCGCTGGTATGCCGCGCAGCATCGGGTGAACAAGGGCAAAACATCTGCGCCGGTGAGGAGTCCGTTACCGCGTAATAAAGTGATCCTGGCCGTCAGCGTGCTGCTGATCCTGATTTTCTCAAAATATTTCTATATGGCGAGTATCAGCAGCTATTACACCTTTTATCTGATGCATAAGTTCGATCTTTCGGTGCAAAACGCCCAGTTGCATTTGTTTGCGTTTTTGTTCGCTGTTGCAGCGGGAACGGTAATTGGCGGACCTGTCGGCGATAAAATTGGTCGCAAATATGTGATTTGGGGTTCTATCCTTGGCGTGGCGCCGTTTACCCTGCTTTTGCCCTACGCCACTCTCTACTGGACCGGCATTTTAACCGTGATTATCGGTTTTATCCTTGCCTCTGCCTTTTCGGCCATCCTGGTGTATGCCCAGGAGTTATTGCCGGGACGTATCGGGATGGTCTCTGGCCTGTTCTTTGGCTTTGCTTTTGGCATGGGCGGGCTTGGGGCAGCCGTGCTGGGGCTGCTCGCCGATCATCACGGTATTGATTTGGTTTATAAAATCTGTGCTTTCCTGCCACTTCTGGGGATCCTCACCATATTCCTGCCTGATAACCGGCATAAGGCGTAGTTTCCAGCGGCCAAAAGCGTTTTTTGGCCGCTGCTTTCCCGCGTAGTTACTGCTCTTTCCCGTACTTATCCCGCTCATTTTTCCGTTCTGTGCTTTTTTTGCGGCAAATCCCAATTTTCATCAAAATTCAACAATAATTCATCAACATGATGATTAATTTTGTCATAAACTATTACTCGGGTTTTTGGTTTTCTGCCAAAAATGGATCCACACCTACGCGAAAGGAGACGGAATGCATCACGCCACCCCGCTTATCACCACCATTGTCGGCGGCCTTGTGCTCGCTTTTATCCTTGGCATGCTTGCCAATAAACTGCGTATTTCTCCACTGGTGGGATATTTGTTAGCGGGCGTTCTGGCCGGACCGTTTACGCCAGGCTTTGTGGCTGATACCAAACTGGCTCCTGAGCTGGCGGAGCTGGGCGTGATCCTGCTGATGTTTGGCGTCGGACTGCATTTCTCTTTGAAGGATTTGATGGCGGTAAAGTCTATCGCCATTCCCGGTGCGATTGCGCAGATAGCGGTCGCCACGCTACTGGGAATGGGGCTTGCCGCACTGATGGACTGGTCGCTGATGACCGGTATCGTTTTTGGTCTGTGTCTTTCTACCGCCAGTACGGTGGTGCTGCTACGCGCGCTTGAAGAGCGACAGCTTATTGATAGTCAGCGCGGGCAAATCGCTATTGGCTGGCTGATTGTCGAAGATCTGGTGATGGTATTAACGCTGGTTCTGCTGCCAGCGGTGGCCGGAATGCTTGAAAAAGGCAACGTCGGTCTGGCGTCGCTGTCGCTGGATATGGGCATCACCATCGGCAAAGTGGTCGCGTTCATCGCGATTATGATGGTGGTAGGCCGCCGCCTGGTGCCGTGGATTATGGCCCGCAGCGCAGCCACCGGTTCACGCGAACTTTTTACCCTCTCCGTTCTGGCACTGGCGCTGGGCATTGCTTTTGGCGCTGTGGAACTGTTTGACGTCTCCTTTGCGCTGGGCGCGTTCTTCGCCGGGATGGTGTTAAACGAATCTGAACTGAGCCATCGGGCGGCGCACGATACCCTGCCGCTGCGTGACGCGTTTGCAGTGCTGTTCTTTGTCTCGGTGGGGATGCTGTTTGATCCGATGATCCTACTTGAACAGCCGCTGGCGGTGCTGGGCACGCTGGCGATTATTATTTTTGGTAAGTCGGTGGCGGCGCTCCTGCTGGTACGCATGTTCGGACACTCACAGCGTACCGCGCTCACTATCGCCACCAGTCTGGCGCAGATTGGTGAATTTGCGTTTATCCTTGCCGGACTGGGGATGGCACTCAACCTGCTGCCGCAGGCAGGACAAAATCTGGTGCTGGCGGGCGCGATGCTGTCGATTATGCTTAACCCGGTGCTGTTTGTCCTCCTTGAGCGTTATCTTGATAAAACCGAAACGCTGGAAGAACAGACGCTGGAAGAAGTGACTGAAGAGGAAAAGCAAATTCCGGTCGATATCTGCAATCATGCCCTGCTGGTCGGTTACGGTCGTGTTGGCAGTCTGCTGGGTGAAAAACTGATGGCCCAGGGCATTCCGCTGGTGGTGGTGGAAACGTCGCGTACCCGCGTGGATGAACTGCGCGAGCGCGGCATCCGCGCGGTGCTGGGGAATGCCGCTAATGAAGAGATCCTTAACCTGGCGCATCTGGACTGCGCCCGCTGGCTGCTGCTCACCATTCCAAACGGTTATGAAGCGGGTGAAATCGTGACGACCGCACGTGAGAAGTGCCCGACAATCGAGATTATTGCCCGTGCGCATTATGATGATGAAGTGGATTACATCACCGAGCGCGGGGCCAATCAAGTGGTGATGGGCGAACGGGAAATTGCGAATACGATGATGACGCTGCTGACTAAACCGCCAATGGAAGAGGCGGTGACGGGTTAAGCGGAATTAACTCAAGGCAGCGGCTATGCCGCGTTTCATGCCGGGTGGCCCTGCGCTTACCCGGCCTACAAAACCACAAAAGCACAAAACCACAAAACCAATAATATCAAGCTATTGCAGGCAATCAGAACCACGCCGTTGCACTCACCGTAGGCCCGCGCAAGCGCAGCGCCGCCGGGCAGGTTTATGCAACCCGCCCCCCCTGAATCGCTGTCTTATCGCTCCCAGTACGACTCTTCCAGACTATCCTCCCGCTCCGGCAGGCCGCGCGTCAGGCGTGGGGAGTGCTGGTTGAGGACCTGATAACTCACGCGGTTAGCGTATTTACAGACCTGCGCCAGCGAGGAATAGGTCAGCCAGGTGTATTTATGCTTGCTGGAGTTCGGCACGTTATTACGGTGATAATTATTGGCGGTGATATCGTGCAGCAGTGCGGCCAGCGCGCCGTCCCCTGCCCCGTTGGTGTTCATGATTTTCTCCGGACCACCCATATACGGGGCGATATGCGAGAAAATGCGCAGCGGGTGAATACAATCCTTATGGCGCATCGCCCGGCTGAATTCGTACTGGTTAAATTCGGCAATCGCCCCCGGCAGCAGCGGATGCTGGGTTTTGCGTTTGGCTTCATCTTCGGTAAAACCTGCCATATACAGACCAACCGGACCAGCGGTACACAGCACTAAATCAACCCAGTCCAGCGCCTTATCTGAGGCCAGTAGCGGATCGCTGAGACCAGTCAGCGCCTCGGCCTCTTCTTCGTTCATAGCAAGGATCGAGACGTGCTCTTTAAGGAACGCTTGCCACCACTCCGGGTTATCGGCAATCACAAATTTGGTGCCCAGCGTCAGCACCACCGGAACGTTATGTTTTTTGGCGTATTCGATGGCTTTCATGGTTGCTTCAGGCATCGGCTCGCCTGGCTTGCAGCGCACCAGATAGGAGGTCAGCACCAGTGCGGACGCGCCGGCAATCACCGATTCCGGTACGCTGTCGGCGCGGAACTGGTTCATATGACCGGGGCTAATGGCAAAGGTACGCTCGCCGCTGTCGCTAATCAGGGTGAAGCAGCGGCCAATCGGCCCATCAACGCCCTGCAGATAGTTGAGGTCGGTGCGGCTGGAGGTATTGCACAGATAGCGGTAAGCATAGCCGCCGATCTCAATATTGCTGCACATCACGCCCAGCAGTACCGAACGGTCATCGGCCAGCACCGAATAGTTGTGCATGGTGTTGCCAATCGTCCCGCCGGCAAACTGGTGGGTAATCAGGTTGTCACGCATCAGCTCCTGATAAACTGCCTCGGCGACCTCATCGTCAATCACCAGTGAATGCCCGGCACTAAGGCCGTAACGGGTCACAAACGCATCGTCGACTTTGGCTTCGATATCCACCAGCGTCTGATCAATACCGACAATCCACGAGGTACCGGTTTCGCTTTCCGGCTGAATTTGTTGCAGGAGAGGATCGCGCGCATTGACGGGGAAATAGTGTTTGGACTTGCGTTTACCGGGAAATTTCATGAACGGGGTTCTGATGGCAGTTAACAGGCGGAGAATAGTAGCATATTCCCCGCCTGCGGCGCGATTAACGATAAGGGCGAGTGATCTCGTCCATCATCAGAATATGGTCTGCTGAATCATTGAGTGCCGGAATATATTCATATTTTTCCCCGCCCGCTTCGAGGAAAAACTCACGGTTCTGCACCGCAATTTCCTCCAGCGTCTCAAGACAGTCAGCCGCAAAGCCGGGGCAGATCACCTGAATATGCTTAACGCCCTTCTCACCCAGCATTTTCAGCGTTTCATCCGTATACGGCGTCAGCCAGGGTTCACGTCCGAAGCGGGATTGAAAGGTCATCATCACTTTTTCCGGCGGCAGCTCCAGCGCGGAGACCAGCTCGCGAGTGGTATCGCGACAGCGCTGCGGATAGTCATCCCCTTCATTAGCATAACGCTGGGGAATGCCGTGATAGGAGAGCAACAGCAAGTCTGGTTCACCATGGGTAGCAAAAGAGGCGCGCACGCTGTTCGCCAGCGCCTGAATGTAGGCCGAATCATCAGCATAGTCGCGGATCAGGGTGATGCCGGGCACGCGACGGTTTTTCGCCAGCAGACGTCCCAGTTCATCCCACACCGCCGCCACCGTTGAGCAGGAGTATTGCGGATAGAGTGGCAGCACCACGATATGATCGACATCACTGGCGAGCAATTCATCAACGGCGCTGGCAAGTGAAGGCTTGCCATAGCTCATTCCCAGCGCAACAGGGACGTCGGGCAGATGTTCAGCCAGCGCGCGCTGCTGCCGACGGCTGTAAACCATCAGCGGGGAGCCTTCTTCCATCCATACCGACTGGTAAAGTTTCGCTACCCGCGGCGAACGAATGGGCAGGATAACCCCGCGCAGCAGCGGCCACCACAGAATGCGAGGCGTATCGACCACGCGTTTATCGCTCAAAAATTGTCGCAAATAGCGTTGAACCGCACCGGCGGTCGGTGCATCGGGAGTGCCGAGGTTAGCCAGCAGGATACCAGTTTTCGTCTGACGCATTACCGCCTCTTATCCATTAAAACGGCTGATAATTGTAGCTGAAAAGCGCGGGCGAGGAACTAATCGCTGTGAAAGGTGAGACTCACCCGGCGTGAACCGGGTGAGAAATACGTTAGCCGAGAATTTTTTCCAGTTCAGCGCGCACCTCGCTGACGGCTTTGGTGCCGTCAACTTTCGCGTATTGGGTATTACCCGCCTGCGCTTCTTTCTGGTAGTAGCCGATCAGCGGCGCGGTCATCTGATGGTATTCCACCAGGCGTTTACGCACGGTTTCTTCCTGATCGTCTTTACGGGTGGTCAACTCTTCGCCGGTGACGTCATCTTTACCTTCAACCTTCGGCGGGTTGAATTTGATGTGGTATACGCGGCCTGATGCGGCATGGACGCGACGGCCAATGATACGATCGACGATCAGCTCGTCCGGTACGTCGAATTCCAGTACGTAGTCCACCGCGATACCGGCATCTTTCATGGCGTCAGCCTGCGGAATAGTGCGCGGGAAGCCGTCGAGCAGAAAACCGTTGCGGCAGTCTTCCTGAGAAATACGCTCTTTGACCAGCGCGATCACCAGTTCGTCCGTCACCAGCTTACCCGCGTCCATGATGTCCTTCGCCTGTTTACCCAGCTCGCTGCCGGATTTTACGGCGGCGCGCAGCATGTCACCGGTGGAGATTTGCGGAATGCCATATTTCTCCATGATGAACTGTGCCTGAGTTCCTTTACCTGCGCCCGGAGCGCCAAGCAGAATGATACGCATTACGAAAATCCCCTCAAAGGTTGTCATTTTTAAACAAAGCGCTAAACGATACCACCATCACGCTATTGTCTCAAGGAAGGGGCCGGGGCTGAAACGGTTAATAGGAAAGAATAAAGAGAAAAGTAGCGGTATGGAGCCGGAATGCCCGGTGGCGCTGTGCTTACCGGGCCTACGAATGGCAGGCTAATGCGCCAGTAAAACCGTAAACCAGACCATCACATTACGAAGTCGTAGGCCCGGTAAGGCGAAGCCGCCACCGGGCATCACAACGCTACTATCAGGAAACCAGAAGCTGGTTCATGCGGCGGATAAACTGGTTAGGATCTTCCAGCGTACCGCGCTCGGCGAACAGCGCCTGATCGAGCAGCAGTTCAACCCACTCTTTAAACTGCTCTTCATCCTGGGTATCCGCGGTGCGTTTCACCAGCACGTGATCCGGGTTCAGTTCAAAGATGTATTTCACTTCCGGCACTGCCTGACCCGCTGCGGCAAACAGTTTCGCCATCTGGGTGCTCATTTCGTCGTTGTCGGTGGTGACAATCGCTGGCGTATCGGTCAGACGATGCGTCAAACGCACCTCTTTCACACGCTCTCCCAGCAGGGTTTTTACACGCTCAACAAACGGCGTCAGCGCTTTTTCCGCTTCTTTCGTGCTTTCGTCAACGTCATCCGCCAGTTTATCCAGCGATTCGTCAGCTTTTGAAATGGACTGGAACGACTTACCGTCGAACTCGGTCAGGTAGTTCATCATCCACTCATCGATACGATCGGAAAGCAGCAGCACTTCGATGCCTTTCTTACGCAGCAGTTCCAGATGCGGGCTGCTCTTCGCGGCCGCATAGCTGTCGGCGGTGATATAGTAGATCTTCTCCTGGCCCTCTTTCATGCGGGAGACATAATCCGCCAGCGCCACGGTCTGCTCGGAAGAGTCGTTATGCGTGGAGGCAAAACGCAGCAGTTTAGCAATCGCTTCCTGGTTGGCCGTATCTTCCGCCGGGCCTTCTTTCAGCACCAGGCCGAACTGTTTCCAGAAGGTCTGGTATTTTTCTGCATCGTCCTTCGCCAGTTTTTCCAGCATTTGCAGAACGCGTTTGCTCAGCGCGCTGCGCAGGTTACGGGTGACGGTGCTGTCCTGCAAAATCTCACGGGAAACGTTGAGCGGCAGGTCGCTGGAGTCTATCAGACCACGCACGAAGCGCAGGTAGTTCGGCATAAACTGCTCGGCGTCATCCATAATAAAGACGCGCTGAACGTACAGTTTCAGGCCGTGCTTATGATCGCGATTCCACATATCCCACGGTGCCTGCGACGGAATGTACAGCAGGCTGGTGTACTCCTGCTTCCCTTCCACGCGGTTGTGGCTCCAGGTCAGCGGATCGGTAAAGTCATGGGCAATGTGTTTGTAAAACTCGGTGTATTCTTCGTCTTTTATTTCCGCGCGGTTACGGGTCCACAGCGCCTGCGCTTTGTTGATTTTTTCCCAGGAAACGATGGTTTCGCCGTCTTTTTCTTCCTGTTTCTCAATCTCGACCGGCAGCGCGATATGATCGGAATATTTGCTGATGATCGAGCGCACACGCCAGTCGTCGAGGAACTCGTCTTCCCCTTCGCGCAGATGCAGGGTGATTTCGGTGCCGCGATCGTCTTTCGTGATATCGCCAACGGTATATTCGCCTTCGCCAGCAGATTCCCAGAACACGCCGTTCTCAGCGCTGTCGCCCGCCGCGCGGGTACGCACGGTGACTTTATCCGCCACGATAAACGCCGAGTAGAAGCCAACGCCGAACTGGCCGATTAGCTGGCTGTCTTTCGCCTGGTCGGACCCCATTGATTCGAGGAAAGATTTAGTCCCTGATTTGGCGATGGTACCCAGATGATCAACCACATCGTCACGGTTCATCCCCACGCCGTTATCGGCAATGGTCAGGGTACGCTGTTCTTTATCGAACGAGACGCGAACGCGCAGTTCACCGTCGCCTTCATACAGATCCGGGTTAGACAGCGCGCGAAAACGCAGCTTGTCCGCCGCATCCGACGCGTTCGAGATAAGCTCACGCAGGAAGATCTCTTTATTGGAGTAGAGAGAGTGGATCATCAGGTGCAGAAGCTGTTTTACTTCTGACTGAAAGCCGCGAGTTTCTTGTCCTTTCATCGTGTTCAACCTCAACAATACCGTTTATCAGGTAAAAAAAGTGATGAGGGTGAGATGGGGTTACGGCAGGAAAATTTCAAGCGGGAGCAAAAATTTCTGCTCCCGTTTGGTTAAAAACGAATCTTGTGGCGACCGGCGAGGGAGTGTGACAGCGTGGTGCCATCGACCATTTCCAGCTCGCCGCCCACCGGCACGCCGTGGGCAATGCGGCTGGCTTCCACGCCGTACTGCGCGCAGAGTTCAGCGATATAGTTAGCCGTCGCCTCCCCTTCCACCGTGGGGTTGGTGGCGAGGATCACTTCCTTCAGCGTTTCCGTCTCCAGCCGCTGTTCCAGCCGGTCGAGACCGATATCCTGCGGGCCGATACCGTCCAGCGGCGACAGGTGCCCCATCAGCACAAAATAGCGCCCGGAAAACTGGCCGGTCTGTTCAATGGCATAGATGTCCGCCGGACTCTCTACCACACAGATTTGACCGTTTTCCTGACGGCGCGGGTTCGCACAGATGTTACAGACTTCCTGCTCGGTGAAGGTCCGGCAATCCGCGCAGTGACCGATTTCTGACATCGCCTTCGTCAGCGACTGCGCCAGACGCATTCCGCCGCTGCGATCCCGCTGCAATAGCGTAAACGCCATGCGCTGCGCCGACTTCGGGCCGACGCCCGGCAGACAGCGCAGGGCTTCCATCAACTGAGTTAACAGCGGACTGGTTTGCATCAGAACGGCATCTTGAAGCCAGGCGGCAGTTGCATGCCAGAGGAAACGGAAGCCATTTTCTCTTTCTGGGTTTCTTCAATACGACGAGCAGCGTCGTTAAATGCCGCCGCGACCAGATCTTCCAGCATCTCTTTGTCGTCTTCCAGCAGGCTCGGATCGATTTCCACGCGGCGGCAGTTATGCGCACCGTTGATGGTCACTTTCACCAGACCGGCACCGGATTCACCAGTGACTTCCAGCTGAGCGATTTCTTCCTGCATTTTCTGCATTTTGTCTTGCATCTGCTGGGCCTGTTTCATCAGATTACCCAGACCGCCTTTACCACCAAACATAGGCTTCTCTCTCATTAACGGTTGACGATCCTGCGCATAGCGTAAGATCAAATGGGGCGGATACTCTCTTCATCCAGATCCGCATCGAAGAAACGACGCAGCGTCTGGATGTTGTTATCCGCAATAATTGCCTCGCGCGCCTGCGCGAGTTTTTCTTCGTAAATCGCCTGACGCCACTCCAGCGGCGTGCGAATTGCCGGATTATCATCTTCAATGATAGTCAGTTCAACCGACTTACCATATAACGTGCTCATCGCCTCAGTCAGTTTCTGCTGCGCGCCGGAGGAATTTAAATGGCGCTGGGCAGGACGCAGATGCAGGCAAATGGCATCGCCGTTCTGCTCTTTCCAGGCGTTAAGCGCCACCTGTTCGACCAGTTTCGGCAGTTGCAGCTGTTTGACCTCTGCCGCCCACGGGTCTCGCACCATCGCTTCTTCCGCCAGTTTCTCGGCCAGCTCTGGCGTTTTCTCGTGCTCCAGCGCTTTTTTTAACGCTTTTGGCGTGGCGATGATGTCTTTAGCCGTCTCGCTTACCGGCGTCGTCGCTTTCCAGCGGTAGGCTTCTTTTTTCGCCGGAGCCGCTTCCTGAGTCGCTTGCGCCGGACGCGTCTGCAACCGTTCGGAAACGGAAGCCAGTCTTTCCAGCGCAGCGTTGTTCACCGGCCGCGCGCGGGAAGCGGCTGCCGGTTCACTCTTTTTTGGTTTGGTTGCTCCCTGAGCGCGTTGCAGCTGGCTGCGGGCCGCCAGCACGTTGCTGGTAGCCTCATTTTGCACAACCGGCGCAGGCGCAGGCGAGGACTGTTGCGGCACCTGCGTTGGCGTCAGCACCGCCGTCGGCGCAACTGGTGCAAACGACTGCTGGACACCTTCCGGTTCCGGCAGCGGCATCTGCGGATGAAACGCCAGGGCACGCAGGAGCGTCATCTCAACGCCCATCCGCCGGTCAGGTGCATAAGGAAGTTCTTTGCGACCCATTAATAAGGTCTGGTAATAAAGCTGGATATCGGTCGGCGGCACGGTGCGGGCTAATTCACGCATCCGCTGTTCAATGGCTGCCATATCCGCTCCCAGCGCCGAAGGCGAAAGCTGAACCATCGCAATGCGATGTAGCAGGCTTTGCATTTCAACCAGCAGGGCTTCCCACTCAATTCCGCGTAGCGCAGCCTCATTGACCAGCGTCATCACGCTCTCGCCGTTCGCCGCGACCAGCGCTTCGATTAGCGACAGCGCCTGATCGTCGTCAAGCGTCCCCAGCATCGTGCTGACAGCAGCGGCGGTAAGCTGCCCGTCTCCGCTGGCAATCGCCTGATCGGTCAGGCTGAGCGCATCGCGCAGGCTGCCGTCCGCGGCACGCGACAGGAGCTGAAGCGCACGCGGTTCGTGGACAATCTTTTCTTCATCAAGAATGTGCTCAAGCTGATGGCCGATCTGCTCAACGTCAAGCGCCTTAAGGTGAAATTGCAGGCAGCGCGACAGGATAGTCACCGGCAGCTTCTGCGGATCGGTGGTCGCCAGCAGGAATTTCACGTGCGACGGCGGCTCTTCCAGCGTTTTCAACAGGGCGTTGAAGCTGTGGCGCGACAGCATGTGCACTTCATCGATCAGGTAGACCTTGAAGCGACCGCGTGCAGGCGCGTACTGGACGTTATCCAGCAGGTCGCGGGTGTCTTCGACTTTGGTGCGTGAGGCGGCATCGATTTCAATTAAATCGACGAAGCGCCCCTGCTCAATTTCGCGGCAGTTATCACACACGCCGCACGGCGTGGCGGTGATACCGGTTTCGCAGTTAAGCCCCTTCGCCAGCAAACGGGCGATAGAGGTTTTACCGACGCCCCGGGTGCCGGAAAAAAGGTATGCGTGATGAATACGCCCTAACGATAAGCCGTTTGCCAGGGCGGTCAGCACGTGTTCCTGGCCGACGACGTCAGCAAAGGTTTGTGGACGCCATTTGCGGGCTAAGACCTGATAACTCATTGGCTGGCTCTGACGCTGGAAGGTGGATTCATGAAGGGGTAATGCTATCACAACCTCACCCATTGAGCGAGGTTGTGCATCAGGGGATTAATGCCCCGGGAAGGAGACCAGGCTGTAGCTGGTAATACCCTGTTTTTCCAGACGTTGCTCGCCGCCCAGATCGAACAGGTTAATGATAAATGCCGCATCAGTAACGTTGCCACCCAGGCGGCGGATCAGCTTAACCGTGGCTTCGATGGTGCCGCCGGTAGCGAGGAGATCGTCGACCACCAGCACGTTGTCGCCCGGCTGGATCGCATCAACGTGGATTTCCAGTTGATCGGTACCGTATTCCAGCTCATAGCTTTCAGCGATGGTTTCACGCGGCAGTTTACGCGGCTTACGCACCGGTACAAAACCGACGTTCAGACCCAGCGCAACCGGTGCACCGAACAGGAAACCGCGCGCTTCAGTCCCAACGACTTTGGTGATCCCGGCGTTTTTATAACGCTCAACCAGCAATTCAATACTGAGCGCATACGCTTTGGGGTCTTCCATCAAGCTGGTGACATCACGGAAAAGGATGCCAGGCTTTGGATAATCCTGGATACTTTTAATGCTGTTTTTCAGAAATTCAAGCTGCTGTGCAGTTGCGGTCATAGATATATGCCTGATTGATACGGTGTTACTCACCGCGCAGCCGAAAGAGATCAAAAGAAACATTTGTTTAACCTTTGACCAGGCGCGCGCGTGCTCGAAAACGGTCGAATTTACTGGCTGTGCCGGACAATTGCAACAGCGATTATTGCCCTTCAGTGCTTTTGTTGTTTTGCATCAACCACCGGGATCCGCCACATAAAAATCAGCAGGCAGCTTAAAATCACCAGCAGCAGGATGCGCACCCATAGCATCTTCACCAGCCACAGTGAGAGCGCGAAGGTCAGCAGGATCATAATAATCGCCCGCGGTTTCGCCCCCGGCGGCATCGCACGATACGTTTGCCAGTGGCGCAAATAGCCGCCAAACCACGAGCGGTACACAAGCCAGTGGTGAAAGCGTGGCGAAGAGCGCGCAAAGCACCAGGCCGCGAGTAAAATAAATGGCGTGGTCGGCAACAGCGGCAAAAACACGCCGAGCGTACCGAGGACTACCGCCAGCCAGCCAATGATGAGTAGAATAGTGCGTCGCATAGTACGAATCGTTACGTAACTGAACGGCTAATGTAACATAGCTGTTGTAATTTACAGGAGAGAATGCGGTGAAAACCACCCGGCTACTGCATATTCTGCATCAACAGCTCGAAGAACTCCGCACCCGCGTTGCGCCGCTGGCGCACTATGCCACGCTGAGCGCCCGCTTCGATCGTCATCTGTTCAAAACCCGCAGCACCTTATTACAGGCTTGTGTTGATGAAGCGCAGGCGCACTATGATGAACTGTGCCAGGCGGTTGAGCGGCGACAGCTCCCGCAGGTCGCCTGGCTGGCGGAGCATCTGAGTGCACAGATTGAGGCCATTACGCGGGAAACCGCAAGCTGGACGCTACGCGGCTGGGATAACGGCGCTGCCGGTATTACAAAATGGCAGCGTAAGCGACTCCAGCACCAGGAGTTTGAACGCCGTCTGATTGAGATGAAGGCGCAGCGCGTTCAGCAGCATGCACAGGCGACGTCCCTCACCGATCAGCAGCGTCTGGCACGCGAGATTGACGCGTTTACCGGCCGGATAGAACGCTGCCACCGCGCGCTGGCCGATATCGAAGGTGTGCTGGCACGTCTGACCCGCTAATTACAGGAGAGAGAATGTCACTGGAAAACGCCCCTGACGACGTAAAACTGGCCGTCGATTTAATTATGCTGCTGGAAGAACACGCGATAGCGCCGGAAACGGTGTTAAAGGCGCTGGCGATTGTGCAGCGCGACTTTGAAAATAAATTAACGTCCCTGAAGGAGGGCCACAAGTCATCGCGTAACGAGTAAAACAGCGCCTGCGCCCTGCCTCATCATGCCGGGTGGCGACTTCGCCTTACCCGGCCTTGTATTATCCTTTCTGAGCAGAGAGAGCCGGCCAGTTCTCACTGCCATGCAGTCCGCATGCCGGACCCGGCCTCAGGCTCAAAGCCTGTTTTGTAGATCTATGCAGCGGACTGCCCTTCTCCACAGGTGACAAACCGGACAGTATCATGGACCGGTTTTCCCGGTAATCCGCATTCACAAGGTTGGTCTCACTATGGAACAGGAACTGCATTTTATTGGTATCGATGTCTCTAAAGCGAAGCTGGATGTTGATGTGCTGCGGCCCGATGGCCGTCACCGCAGTAAAAAGTTTGCCAACACCCCGAAGGGCCACGATGAGCTGGTCCGCTGGCTGAACAGCCATCAGGCTGCGCCTGCACATATCTGTATGGAAGCCACCAGTACGTACATGGAAGACGCCGCCGCGCATCTCAGCGATGCGGGGTTCACGGTATCGATCATCAATCCCGCCCGCGGTAAAGCCTTCGCACAGAGCGAGGGACTGCGCAGCAAAACGGACGCCGTCGACGCCCGGATGCTGGCAGAGTTCTGCCGCCAGAAGCGGCCTGCTGCATGGCAGGCGCCTCATCCGGTTGAACGGGCGCTGCGGGCACTGGTGCTGCGCCATCAGTCGCTGACGGACATGCACACCCAGGAGCTTAACCGGCTGGAGACAGCGCGGGACGTTCAGATGCCGAGTATTGACGCGCATCTTCTGTGGCTTGATGCCGAACTGAAACGTCTTGAAAAACAGATAAAGGACCTGACGGATGATGACCCGGATATGAAGCACCGCAGGAAGCTGCTGGAAAGTATCCCGGGTATCGGGGAAAAGACGTCAGCGGTGCTGCTGGCGTACATCGGTCTGGAAAACCGGTTCGGCGGAGCGAGACAGTTCGCGGCCTTCGCGGGACTGACGCCCCGCCATCATGAATCAGGGAGCAGCGTGCGCGGCGCAGGGCGGATGAGTAAGGCGGGCCATGTGTCGCTTCGCAGGGCGCTGTACATGCCGGCGATGGTGGCAGTAAGCAAAACGACCTGGGGGCGGGCGTTCCGTGACCGTCTGGCAGCTAACGGCAAACGGGGAAAAGTCATCATCGGGGCGATGATGCGTAAACTGGCGCAGGTGGCATACGGTGTGCTGAAATCGGGCGAGTCGTTCGACGCGTCCAGGCATGTACCGGTAGCGGCTTAACCGGGTCGTGAAAGGAAAAAACAGCGCCTGACGGCGCTGTGGTTGTCATGCCTGTAATCCGGGAAACCGGAAGATAAAAAAAACTTGCGGGCTATAACAGTATCTACAAAATTCTAAAATATCAATAATTTGCACGAATATGTAGGCCTGTTAAGCGCAGCGCCATCAGGCATTGGGTGGTATGGCGCTAATCGCTCAGCGCCGCCGGGCATTACCAGTAAATCGGCCGTCAACGTTTAACGCGGCGCCGGCGTCGGATCGTCGCCCTGTACCTCACGCTTCACTTCCAGAAAATGTAGGCCTGATAAGCGCAGCGCCATCAGGCATTGGGTGGTATGGCGCTAACCTGTGCGCGGTGTAATGCCGGGTGGCGGCTTCGCCTTACCCGGCCTTGTATTATCCTTTCTGAGCAGAGAGAGCCGGCCAGTTCTCCCTGCCATGCAGTCCGCATGCCGGACCCGGCCTCAGGCTCAAAGCCTGTTTTGTAGATCTATGCAGCGGACTGCCCTTCTCCACAGGTGACAAACCGGACAGTATCATGGACCGGTTTTCCCGGTAATCCGCATTCACAAGGTTGGTCTCACTATGGAACAGGAACTGCATTTTATTGGTATCGACGTCTCTAAAGCGAAGCTGGATGTTGATGTGCTGCGGCCCGATGGCCGTCACCGCAGTAAAAAGTTTGCCAACACCCCGAAGGGCCACGATGAGCTGGTCCGCTGGCTGAACAGCCATCAGGCTGCGCCTGCACATATCTGTATGGAAGCCACCAGTACGTACATGGAAGACGCCGCCGCGCATCTCAGCGATGCGGGGTTCACGGTATCGGTCATCAATCCCGCCCGCGGTAAAGCCTTCGCACAGAGCGAGGGACTGCGCAGCAAAACGGACGCCGTCGACGCCCGGATGCTGGCAGAGTTCTGCCGCCAGAAGCGGCCTGCTGCATGGCAGGCGCCTCATCCGGTTGAACGGGCGCTGCGGGCACTGGTGCTGCGCCATCAGTCGCTGACGGACATGCACACCCAGGAGCTTAACCGGCTGGAGACAGCGCGGGACGTTCAGATGCCGAGTATTGACGCGCATCTTCTGTGGCTTGATGCCGAACTGAAACGTCTTGAAAAACAGATAAAGGACCTGACGGATGATGACCCGGATATGAAGCACCGCAGGAAGCTGCTGGAAAGTATCCCGGGTATCGGGGAAAAGACGTCAGCGGTGCTGCTGGCGTACATCGGTCTGGAAAACCGGTTCGGCGGAGCGAGACAGTTCGCGGCCTTCGCGGGACTGACGCCCCGCCATCATGAATCAGGGAGCAGCGTGCGCGGCGCAGGGCGGATGAGTAAGGCGGGCCATGTGTCGCTTCGCAGGGCGCTGTACATGCCGGCGATGGTGGCAGTAAGCAAAACGACCTGGGGGCGGGCGTTCCGTGACCGTCTGGCAGCTAACGGCAAACGGGGAAAAGTCATCATCGGGGCGATGATGCGTAAACTGGCGCAGGTGGCATACGGTGTGCTGAAATCGGGCGAGTCGTTCGACGCGTCCAGGCATGTACCGGTAGCGGCTTAACCGGGTCGTGAAAGGAAAAAACAGCGCCTGACGGCGCTGTGGTTGTCATGCCTGTAATCCGGGAAACCGGAAGATAAAAAAAACTTGCGGGCTATAACAGTATCTACAAAATTCTAAAATATCAATAATTTGCACGAATATGTAGGCCTGTTAAGCGCAGCGCCATCAGGCATTGGGTGGTATGGCGCTAATCGCTCAGCGCCGCCGGGCATTACCAGTAAATCGGCCGTCAACGTTTAACGCGGCGCCGGCGTCGGATCGTCGCCCTGCACCTCACGCTTCACTTCCAGATGCTCATCACCCTTCTCGTTGCGCAGGTGCACTTCGAGTTGATTAAAGGCGATGTTGATATCGTTCTCGCGGCACAGTTTGTCGATTGAGCGGTTGATTTCATCGACGGTGTAGCTGCGATCGCGCAGTTCACGGACGTAGAGGCGCAGTTCGTGATCGAGAGTACTGGCCCCAAATGTGGTAAAGAAAACCGACGGCTCAGGATCGTGCATCACTTTCGGATGATCTTTTGCCGCTTTGAGCAGCACCTCTTTAACTTTGTCCAGATCCGAACCATACGCCACGCCAAGTTTTATAACCACGCGGGTCACGGTATCGGAGAGTGACCAGTTGATGAGCCGCTCCGTCACGAACGCTTTATTAGGAATGATCACCTCTTTACGATCGAAGTCGGTGATCGTGGTGGCACGAATACGAATTTTACTGACCGATCCGGAAAAGGTACCAATAGTAACCGTATCGCCAATCCTTACCGGACGCTCGAACAGAATGATCAGACCCGAGACAAAGTTACCGAAAATTTCCTGTAAGCCAAAGCCGAGACCGACCGACAACGCCGCCGCCAGCCATTGTAGTTTGTCCCACGAGACGCCGAGCGCCCCGAAGACCGTCATCGTGCCGACCACCAGAATGGCGTAGTTCAGCACCGTGGTGATAGCGTAAGAGGCCCCCTGACGCATATTCAGCCGCGAGAGCACCAGCACTTCCAGCAGACCCGGCAGGTTGCGGATTAGCGCCCAGGCGACCATCGCGGCGACCAGCGCAAACAGCAGGCTGCCCATCGTGACGTTTTTAATCACGCTGACGCCCGCCTCGCTGACGTTGTAATGCCACAGCGTGATACTGTCCAGATAGGTGAACACAGTGATGAGATCTGACCAGATGGTCCAGAACACCACCGCAAACAGCGCGAGCATGAGCAGCATGGTGATACGCAACGTTTGCTGGCTCACCTGTTCCAGCGCCATCGCAGGGGCATCCTGCGGCTCGGCGCCTTCGGCACCTTCTTTAATAATATGCTGGCGGCGGGCCAGCGCGCGCCGCCAGGCAATACGCCGTGCTGCCACGCTCAGCCCGCGCAATACGGTCTGATAAAGGAGGTTCCAGATAATGACCAGATAAACCGTTTCAATCCAGCGACCAGCAAGGCGCAGCGTGGTGTAGAAGTATCCCGTTACCGTCAGCACAATCAGCGCGACAGGCACAATAGAGAGTACGGTAATCGTCACCAGGCGAATACCGCGCGACTCTTTATCCCGCCAGCTGTCGACAAAAACCGGCCAGGTCAGAATGATGATCACCACCAGATTGAGGAAAATCACCAGTTGCCCCAGCACGTCATCCATCAGGTGCAGCGGTGAGAGTTCGGAAACCACCGACCAGAAATGCAGTGGCAATAATGCCAGGCTAATACGCACAATTTGTCGACGCCAGTGGCCGGTGAGCTGGGCAGGCATCGTAAAGTGGCGAATGGCCACGCCGTCTTTTTCCAGCACTTTCCAGCACAGTCCGAAGATCAGCCAGAACATAGCGAGTTTCTTGCTGAACGCCCACAGAATATCGCTGATACTGAGCTGCATCGTCAGCAGGATCAGCCCCAGCGCGAGGATGATCAGGCAGACGGGCAAGGCGCGGATCAGGTCAATCAGGATCGCTTTTGGTGTATGCAGTTGGCTGTCATGACGCAATTGCCCCACTTCGGAGGCCAGTTTTGCCTGCCGCGCCTTTAGCCATTGCAGACGCCAGCGAATAAGCCCTGCCATCAGCAATAAAGGCAGCCCCGCCAGAAAAGCGATAAATACCGCAGGCCAGGCTTTTTCCCAGTTGACGGTGATGTTCATGGAAGAAAACTGATCCTGGACTGCTTTGGGAAACGCTTTCAGCCATTCCCAGTCCATCGGCTTATTACTGTTGACCCAAAAAATCTGCTGGGTGAGGATGCCTTTCAAATTCTTCGACACGCTCATTAACTGCTGCTGATTAATTTGCAGGTTAATCGCCATCATCAGATGGTTGCCGAGCTGTTTATTCAGTTGATCCAGCAGTTCACGACGCATATCCACGACCTGCAGCAGGGCGTCATGCACATCCGCATTAACGTCATTTTCGTGCCCTTCTTCCAGTTTTGCCACGAAGGCATCGCTCTGGAAAAGCGCATCGCGCTGCTGGTTGACGGCAAACTGTTCGAGGCGCAGATCCGCGATGCGGTTGGTCATATCCTCCAGTTCGTCGGCCGAAGGCAACGTTTGCTGCTGCTGATACAAAATACGCGACAACAGCAGGCTGCCTTTCAGCACGGCAATCTGCTCTTTAATATTGCGTTCAGATTGAAGCGCGCGATCCAGCCAGTTCTTCACTTTAATATTTTGTTGAACCAGATCGTTGCCATTTTGCGTGGCCTGGATTAACCGCTCGCTGAGCTGATGATTAACCTCCAGTTCCTGTTTCACCAGCGGATTGGCCTGGATACGCGCGGTTTCATCCGGTGAAATGGCCTCCTGCGCAGTCTTTTCGGTCAGGCTTAAACGCTTGCTGTTGACCGCTTCCTGCAATAGCTGCAACTGGTGCTCCAGCCGGTTACTGTTGGCGGTGACATAATCGCGCTGCTTTTGCAGGGTATCCTGAAGAACCGTATTGCCCTCGAGGCTTTTACGTTGCTGATCGATTTGCGCGTTAAGCAGCGCCTGCTGTGCCGTCAACAGGGTTTGCTGGGAGGGACGCAACGCCGCTTCGCCGGACGCATTCAGGCGATTACGGATTTGCTGAAGCTGCTGCGACGCGTTAAACATCGCGTTCTGCACGCGCTCCGGCTGCGTTTGTAGCGATACCAGCTGACTGTTATAGCTGGCCAGATCGTTTTGCGAGGTCTGCAAATCATCCAGCGTTTGCGCCACCCTCGCTTCAAGCTGGCGCAACGAGAGTGCCGCCAGGGTCTTACGCGTCTCGTCATCACTGTCTTTATCACCGAGGGCGTTCAGGCCCTCTGTCGCCTGGCGCATTTTTTCAGGCGCTTGCGCAACCCGCTGGCGAAACTGGGCCGTATCGGCTTTGATCCGTTCAATTTTATCAAGGGCATCCAGCGTGTCCGTGAGATCTTGTTGAACGAGTTTATCCTGCGCGGAGAGATCTTTTTGCTTATTAAGGGCCGTTAACTGCGACTGAAGTTCAGCACGGTCATTGATATCGCCTGTCGCCGGGGCGCGAGCCTGAACCTGTGAAAAACTGCCGAGAAAAAGCATCCAGGCCAGCAAAAACAGGCCGACAGCTTTCCGTAAATTTGCGTTGCGTAGCATAGTATTAGCGTGAGTGATTAGTAGACCGGTTCCACCGGGGATGGTTGCGGGCGAAGAATATCACGGCTCAGGAAAGCAGAGTAGTATCCCCTGGGAAAATCATGGTTTTCAGGAATGGCGCGCACACAGGCTGGGGCAGCGCTGATACATTTCCAACAAAATAGCCACGAAATCACGGGCTTCATTTTTTAGATCAAAAGACTCCGGCGCAAATAGCCAGTTCTCCATAATGCCGGAGATATAACAGCGCATCAGAATCGCGGCGCGGCGGGTAAGCAGATCCTCGGGCAGCATTTTAGACTCAATACAGCGGGTTAGCGCTTGCTCTATCCGGTCGTAGCTCTCGAGGCAAAGGCTGCGTTGCGCTTGCTGGACGACCGCCATCTCCCCCACAAACTCACATTTGTGGAAGATAATCTCCATCATCAAGCGCCGCCGCTCTACCATGACCGTCGCTTCAAGGACATAAATTAATATTTCTCGTAACACTGACAGTGGATCGTCCGGGAATTTTGCCTGATACTCAATCTCGAGGTCGGCAATGCTGGACTCTGATAGCTCCCATATTTCACTGAAAAGTTCTGACTTGTTTTTGAAATGCCAGTAGATAGCGCCGCGCGTCACCCCGGCTGATTTGGCAATATCAGCCAGCGAGGTTGCTGACACCCCCTGCTGAGAAAACAGACGCATCGCCACATCCAGAATATGCTGGCGCGTTGCAAGTGCTTGTTGTTTGGTTTTTCGTGCCATAAGCAGGTGAATTTACAGAGGTCAGATTTACATACATTTATGAATGTATGTACCATAGCACGACGATAATAGAAACGCAGCAATGGGTTGATGAGCGATAGCGCCATTGATCAATTTGAAATCGGACACTTGAGGTTTACTTATGAACAAAAACAGAGGGTTTACGCCTCTGGCGGTCGTTCTGATGCTTTCAGGCAGCTTAGCGCTAACAGGATGTGACGACAAACAGGAACAACAAGGAGCACAGCAGATGCCGGAAGTCGGTATCGTCACGCTCAAATCTGAACCTCTACAAATGACAACCGAGTTGCCCGGCCGCACCAGCGCTTTTCGCATTGCGGAAGTTCGTCCTCAGGTCAGCGGTATTATCCTGAAACGTAACTTTACAGAAGGCAGCGACGTTAAAGCAGGTGTCTCGCTTTATCAGATTGATCCGGCCACCTATCAGGCTTCTTATGAAAGTGCAAAAGGCGATTTAGCGAAGGCAGAAGCCGCCGCGAAAATTGCCCAGGTAACGGTAAGCCGTTATCAGAAACTGATTGGGACGCAATATATCAGCAAGCAGGACTTTGACACGGCGCAGGCGGATTACCAGCAGGCGAACGCCGCCGCTATTGCCGCGAAAGCCGCAGTCGAAACGGCGCGTATTAATCTCGCCTATACCAAAGTGACCTCGCCTATCAGCGGTCGGATCGGTAAATCGTCCGTGACCGAAGGTGCGCTGGTGCAGAGCGGGCAAACCAATGCGCTGGCTACCGTTCAGCAACTGGACCCCATTTACGTCGATGTGACCCAGTCGAGCGATGATTTCCTGCGTTTACGTCAGGAAATGGCCAACGGCACGCTGAAGCAGGAAAACGGCAAAGCGAAGGTTGAAGTCATCGGCAACGACGGCAAGACCTATGCTCAGAGCGGTACGCTGGAATTCTCTGATGTGACGGTCGATCAGACGACCGGATCTATCACTCTGCGTGCGGTGATCCCTAACCCTGACAATGCGTTACTGCCGGGCATGTTTGTCCGCGCGCGTCTGGAAGAAGGCACTAACCCGAATGCATTGCTGGTTCCTCAGCAGGGTGTGACCCGCACCCCGCGCGGGGAAGCTACTGCCATGGTGGTTGGTGAAGGCGACAAAGTTGAAGTCCGCCAGATCAAAACCTCTCAGGCGATTGGCGATAAATGGCTGGTGACTGACGGTTTGAAGACCGGCGACCGCGTGATTGTGACAGGACTGCAAAAAGTGCGTCCGGGCGCTCAGGTTAAAGCCCAGGAAGTCACTTCTGACAAAAAAGAGCAAGCGCCTGCCGCTGGCCAGTCAGAACAAACTCAGTCTTAACTTAAACAGGAGCCGTTAAGTCATGGCTAAGTTTTTTATCGATCGCCCCATTTTTGCCTGGGTCATCGCGATCATCATCATGCTGGCAGGGGGGCTTGCGATCCTCAAATTGCCGGTGGCGCAATATCCAACGATTGCCCCACCAGCCATTTCGATCTCAGCCACCTATCCTGGCGCAGATGCAAAAACGGTTCAGGATACCGTAACCCAGGTTGTCGAACAGAACATGAACGGTATCGACAACCTGATGTACATGTCCTCCAACAGTGACTCCACCGGTACGGTGCAGATCACCCTGACCTTTGAGTCCGGAACCGACGCGGATATCGCGCAGGTTCAGGTGCAGAACAAATTGCAGCTGGCGATGCCGTTACTGCCGCAGGAAGTTCAGCAGCAGGGCGTGAGCGTTGAGAAGTCGTCAAGTAGCTTCCTGATGGTTGTCGGTGTTATCAACACCAACGGCACCATGACCCAGGAAGATATTTCCGACTACGTTGCGGCCAACATGAAAGATGTGATCAGCCGTACTTCCGGCGTGGGTGACGTTCAGCTGTTTGGTTCGCAGTACGCCATGCGTATCTGGATGGACCCGAACAAGCTGAATAATTACCAGCTCACTCCGGTTGACGTGATCAGCGCGATTAACGCGCAGAACGCCCAGGTCGCGGCCGGGCAGTTGGGCGGTACGCCGCCGGTGAAAGGCCAGCAGTTGAACGCCTCGATCATTGCGCAGACTCGTCTGACCTCAACCGATGAGTTCGGCAAAATCCTGCTGAAAGTGAACCCGGATGGGTCTCAGGTTCGCCTGAAAGACGTAGCGCAAATTGAGCTGGGCGGCGAAAACTACGATGTGGTAGCGAAATTTAACGGCCAGCCGGCGTCGGGTCTGGGGATTAAGCTGGCAACCGGTGCAAACGCGCTGGATACCGCCACCGCGATCCGCGCCGAACTGCAAAAAATGGAGCCGTTCTTCCCGTCGGGCCTGAAAATCGTTTACCCGTATGACACCACGCCGTTCGTGCAGATCTCCATTCACGAAGTGGTGAAAACGCTGGTCGAAGCGATCATCCTGGTCTTCCTGGTAATGTATCTGTTCCTGCAAAACTTCCGCGCCACGCTGATCCCAACGATTGCGGTGCCGGTGGTTCTGCTCGGCACGTTTGCGGTGCTGTCTGCGTTTGGCTATTCCATCAACACCCTGACGATGTTCGGGATGGTGCTGGCGATAGGCCTGTTAGTGGATGACGCCATCGTGGTGGTCGAAAACGTCGAGCGTGTGATGGCCGAAGAGGGACTACCGCCCAAAGAGGCCACGCGTAAGTCGATGGGACAGATTCAGGGCGCGCTGGTCGGTATTGCGATGGTCCTGTCGGCAGTATTTATCCCGATGGCGTTCTTCGGCGGTTCGACCGGGGCCATTTATCGTCAGTTCTCTATTACTATCGTGTCGGCAATGGCGCTCTCCGTGCTGGTGGCGTTGATCCTGACCCCTGCCCTGTGCGCCACCATGCTGAAACCGATTCAGAAAGGGGGCCACGGTGAGCATAAAGGTCTGTTTGGCTGGTTTAACCGCATCTTTGATAAGAGCACACATCACTACACCGACAGCGTAGGTAACATTCTGCGCAGCACCGGTCGTTATCTGCTGCTCTATATCATCATCGTAGCGGGCATGGCCTTCCTGTTCGTTCGTCTGCCAAGCTCCTTCCTGCCGGATGAAGACCAGGGCGTGTTTCTAACGATGGCGCAGCTTCCGGCGGGTGCGACGCAGGAACGTACCCAGAAGGTGCTGGATGAGGTGACGGATTACTACCTCAATAAAGAGAAAGCCAACGTTCAGTCGGTGTTTGCGGTAAACGGTTTTGGTTTCGCAGGTCGTGGGCAGAACACCGGTATCGCCTTCGTTTCACTGAAAGACTGGGCCGATCGTCCGGGTGATGAAAACAAAGTCGGGGCGATCACCGGTCGTGCGATGGGCACCTTCTCGCAGATTAAAGATGCGATGGTGTTCGCGTTTAACCTGCCAGCGATTGTGGAACTGGGGACGGCTACCGGCTTCGACTTCCAGCTTATCGATCAGGGCGGTCTGGGCCACGAAAAACTGACTCAGGCGCGTAATCAGCTGCTGGGCGAAGTGGCGAAACATCCTGATATGCTGGCGGGCGTGCGTCCGAACGGTCTGGAAGATACGCCGCAGTTTAAAATCGACATCGATCAGGAAAAAGCGCAGGCGCTGGGTGTCTCTATCAGCGATATCAACACCACGCTGGGCGCAGCCTGGGGCGGCAGCTACGTCAACGACTTCATCGACCGCGGTCGTGTGAAGAAGGTGTATGTAATGTCGCAGGCGAAATTCCGTATGCTGCCGAGCGATATCGATAACTGGTACGTTCGCGGTAGCGATGGTCAGATGGTGCCGTTCTCGGCCTTCTCGACGACCCACTGGGAGTATGGTTCTCCGCGTCTGGAACGTTACAACGGTCTGCCGTCGATGGAAATCCTCGGTGAAGCGTCAGCCGGCAAGAGTACCGGTGAAGCGATGGATCTGATGGAGCAACTGGCGAGCAAACTGCCTACCGGGATCGGCTACGACTGGACGGGGATGTCTTATCAGGAACGGTTGTCTGGCAACCAGGCCCCTGCCCTGTACGCTATCTCGCTGATTGTGGTCTTCCTCTGTCTGGCGGCGTTGTATGAGAGTTGGTCCATTCCGTTCTCCGTTATGCTGGTGGTGCCGCTCGGGGTTATCGGTGCGCTGCTGGCAGCAACGTTCCGTGGACTGACCAACGACGTTTACTTCCAGGTAGGGTTGCTGACCACCATCGGCTTGTCAGCGAAGAACGCAATACTGATTGTGGAATTCGCCAAAGACCTGATGGAGAAAGAAGGCAAAGGATTGATAGAAGCAACGCTGGATGCCGTGCGTATGCGTCTGCGTCCTATCCTGATGACCTCGCTGGCGTTTATCCTTGGCGTCATGCCGCTGGTGCTCAGCACTGGTGCCGGCTCCGGTGCGCAAAACGCCGTCGGTACTGGCGTCATGGGTGGGATGGTGACCGCCACCATTCTGGCTATCTTCTTTGTTCCGGTGTTCTTCGTGGTGGTCCGCCGCCGCTTTAGCCGCAAGAATGAAGATGTTGAGCACAGTCATTCGGTTAAGCATCCATAATTCTGCTACTTATCAAGGGCCGCGCAAGCGGCCTTTTTTATGCGTGTTGAGCGGCATGCGATAAAACACTTATTATTTATGTGTGACAAATAAGTCAGAGGAATAATCACATAATATTAAGAAATTTCCTGGCGGCTATCATCACCATAATAGAAACACGGGTCGTATTCCTTATGAGCACGCTATCAATGGTTGCGCAAGAATGTTTAAAATCATTTCTGTTACGCTGTGACGTTCAGAAAAGTATTAAAACGTCAGAATTGTAATTTTTCGTTCCAGAGCGGTGAAATCTGTTTGAGAGTAGATTATAGTTAGAGCATCAGGAATGAGCGTAAGCTTCAGGTTAGTGAGTTGTATCCATCCCACACAGTGTTCGCAGCAGTTGTCTAAAACATTTATAAGGGGATGCGCTATGGACGAATACTCGCCAAAAAGACACGATATCGCACAGCTTAAATTTCTTTGTGAAAACCTGTATCATGACTGTATTGCCAACCTCGATGAGAGCAACCATGGCTGGGTAAACGATCCCACCTCGGCGATCAACCTTCAGTTAAATGATCTTATCGAACACATTGCTACCTTCGCGCTTAATTATAAAATTAAGTACAACGAAGATAATAATCTGGTTATGCAGATTGATGAATATCTGGACGACACTTTTATGTTGTTCAGCAACTATGGCATTAGTACACAGGATTTGCAGAAGTGGCGTAAATCCGGTAATAACCTGTTTCACTGCTTTGTTAATGTGAGCCAGGCTAATCCGGCCAGACTCTCCTGCTAATACGATAACAATCAACAAGGTACATCTATGACTGACAAGGCATTAACCAAGAATGATTATTTGATGCGTTTGAGGCGCTGTCAGACAATCGACACCCTCGAACGTGTCATTGAAAAGAACAAATATGAATTATCAGATAATGAGCTGGTTGTATTTTACTCAGCCGCCGATCATCGTCTTGCAGAACTGACCATGAATAAGCTTTACGATAAAATCCCGCCTTCCGTATGGCAATTTATTCGCTAATACCTTGTTTACTATTCAGGATATGAATTACGTTACGATTCCTCCGCTTTTCCATTTATCTCAGGCGTAAAATGGGATTCGCATCACACTGTATGATGGGGAACGTTCCCTGCGGCATGAATACCCTTTAAGGTAGCCTCCAGTAAACAGGAGCGCCGTATGAATGAAGAAAAACGCAAAATGATCGCCGGTGAACGCTACCGCCCTGAAGATGAAACGCTCAGGGCAGAACGTCTGCGCGCCAGGCATTTAGTCCATCGTTATAATCATACCGACCCTGATGAGCGTGCTGTACGTAAAGCGCTGTTAGGCGATCTGCTGGGCAAAAGTGAGGGCGCGTATATCGAGCCGAGTTTTCGCTGCGACTATGGTTACAATATCCATCTCGGCGCTAATTTTTACGCCAATTTCGATTGTGTGATACTGGACGTATGTCCTGTCCACATCGGTGATAACTGCATGCTGGCTCCCGGCGTGCATATTTACACTGCAACGCATCCGCTGGATCCTGCCGAACGTAATAGCGGCATTGAACTGGGCAAACCGGTAACGATTGGCAATAACGTCTGGATCGGCGGACGCGCGATTATCAATCCGGGCGTCACCATCGGGAATAACGTGGTGGTTGCCTCCGGCGCGGTGGTGGTCAAAGATGTTCCTGACAATGTTGTGGTCGGCGGCAATCCGGCACGGGTGATTAAAACCATCCTCGTGTAACTGTTATGCTTTTTCGCAACCAATCTGTTACTTTTTGTTGGCTTTATTACAACTTAAAATGGGATGTTTCCCTGCGTTTGTAGAAGAATAAAGGCCCAACATGACAGAAATACAGCGACTGCTGACGACAACCATTGACGAACTTAATGCCCGCGAAAAGCGCGACAATCGCCCGCGCTTTAGCATCAGCTTCATTCGCAATCATCCCGGCCTGTTTGTCGGTATGTATATCGCCTGGTTTGCCACGCTGGTCGTGATGCTGCGCTCCGAAACGCTGGCAGATTCCGTCTGGCTACTGGTGGTGCTGTTTATTCTGTTCAACGCTTTCTTCTTTTTTGACGTCAATCCCCGCTACCGTTATGAAGATATCGACGTCCTGGATTTCCGCGTCTGTTTTAACGGTGAATGGTATAACACCCGTTTTGCGCCTGAACAGTTGATTAACAATATTCTGCAATCGCCGCGCGTTGAAGCACCTTATAAAGCGCAGTTGCAAAAGATGATTGCTACCAAAGGCGACCTCTCTTTTTATGACATCTTTACCCTTGCCCGCGCTGAGGCTGCGCAATCAATCGGTTAAGCGTGCGTACTGCGGTAAGGTAGTGTGAAGCCGACGTATTGCCATAGCCGAGGATCAATCCGCACTGCGCGGCGGTGGAGTCAAGATATAAACGGCTGAGCGCGCCCGGCGCTAACTGATAACGCCGCGCCTGCTCTGCCAGCGCAACATCGTTCACCTGGTCCATAATCACCGTCAGATGCAGCCCCCCGTCTCCGCCACGAACCTGATGCGGATGTAGTAACTCACTCACCAGCGCCTCACGCAGCGCGCCCTGCCGTTTACGGTACAGGCGGCGCATAGCCGCTAAATGGCGGGCATAATGTCCCTCTTCGATAAAGTGCGCCAGCGCCAGTTGCTCCACGCGATGTCCACCACGCAATAACGCGGCAACAATCGGTTTTACCGCTTCCGCCAGCGCAGGCGGCATCACCATAAAACCAATGCGCAGCGCGGGAAACAGCGTTTTGCTGAACGTGCCCAGATAGACCACCGGCGCATTCTCCCGCATCCCCAGCATTGCCGGGATCGGCTCACCGCTATAACGAAACTCGCTGTCGTAGTCATCTTCAATAATCCACGCGCCCTGCCGCTGCGCATACTCCAGCAGTGCCAGACGGCGCGATGCGCTCATCACCTGGCCGAGCGGATACTGATGCGACGGCGAGGTAAAAATCAGCGAAGGTGTCGCCGACGTTTTATCTAACGCCAGACCTTCTTCATCAATCGGTATGCCGATAACCCGCAGGCCCGCCGTCATAAAGACGCTTTTCGCCCCCGGATAACCGGGATCTTCTACCCACGCCACATCACCCGCCTGGCTAAGAATGTGGGTACACAGACTCATCCCCTCCAGAGAACCTTCGGTGATCACTATCTGACTGGCATCGCAATGAATGCCGCGCGACAGCGCGAGGTGGCGGGCAATCGCCACTCTTAAGCGCGGTTCTCCCGCCGGATCGCCATAGCCCAGCAGCAAGCTGCCTTCACTGCGCAGCACGTTATCCAGCAGGCGACGCCAGAGGGAGAGCGGGAAATAATTGGTCGCAGGCAAACCGGGGGTCAGCCAGAGCGCGGGAGAATCGCGACGAGTGCCGCCAGGCAAATGCTGTAAACGGGCGGCCAGCGTGACGGGCGGAGCAGACGACACGGCGGCACCTGGCGAAGAAGGTAAAGGTGAAACGGTAGTGCCCTGCCGGTTGCGCGTGAGGTAACCTTCGATAGCGAGCTGTTCCAGCGCGGCGTTTATCGTATTGCGCGAGACCGTCAGCGCCTCTGCCAGTATGCGCGAGCCTGGCAGACGACTACGCGGCTGCAATTTGCCAGCAAGAATAGCTTCCCGCAGCACATGGTACAGCGCGCGCTGGCGCGTATCAGTCGCGCGCGTTTCCAGTGCCTTCCGCAGTAGCCTGTATAACGCTTCATCCGGAATATTCACCCTGCCCTCTCTTGCGTGGTACTACTGAAAACCGATTATCTGGCACTTTCTATAGAGCCACACTGAGCATACGCTGACCTTCCCAGCTACTGAAGGAGTTTATGATGAGTGAACTGAATCAATTTGGTCAGTCCGTAGGAGATGCCCTGCCAGACTGGCAGCCGCGTCCCCATCCACAGCGCGTTACGCTTGAAGGGCACTATTGCCGACTGGAGCCGCTGGAAAGCCGTCACGCCAGCGCCCTGTTTTCAGCGTATGCCACCGCCGACGATACCCGGAGCTGGACCTGGCTATTACGCGAACCGGACGCCAGTGAAGAGGCTTATCGCCAGTGGATTGAGAGCGTGTCTGAGCTGAGCGATCCGATCCATTTTGCAGTTATCGACCGGCGAACCGGTTTACCTGCAGGCACGCTGGCGCTGATGCGGATTGATGCCAACAATGGCGTAGTGGAGGTGGGACATGTTCACTTTTCACCGCGGCTCAGCCAGACGCCGATGTCAACCGAAGCCCAGTGGTTGTTGATGCGCTACGCTTTTGACACCCTCGGGTATCGACGCTACGAATGGAAATGCAACAGTCTGAATGAACCTTCACGCCGGGCGGCGCAGCGGCTGGGTTTTCAGTATGAAGGACGTTTTCGTCAGGCACTGGTGATTAAGGGGCATAATCGCGATACCGACTGGTTTTCGATTATCGACAGTGAATGGCCAGTCGTGGATCGGGCGCTGCGAGCCTGGCTTGCCGCCGACAATTTTACTGCCGACGGCAGACAGAAACGCTCGCTGCAAAGCCTGCGTGCTTAACGTCTTTTCTTACGTCCCTGCACCGCTTTAAAGCGCGGATTTGATTTGCAGATGACGTACAGACGTCCCTTGCGCTTCACAATCTGGCAATCGGGATGGCGCTGTTTAGCGCTGCGTAAGGAGTTGAGTACCTGCATGATTTAGCTCCTTTTCGCACCAATAAAACGACCGTAGCGCTGCTGAAAACGCGCGGCGCTGCCCTCATTGCTCAGGGTTTTCTGTTTCCCGGTGTAATAAGGGTGAGAAGCAGACGAGACATCCAGCGTGACGTAAGGATACGTCACCCCTTCCAGCTCAATTTCACGATCGGTCCTGATGGTAGAGCCGACCTTAAAATATTCGTCCACGCTGGTGTCGTGAAACACGACGGTACGGTAATGCGGATGGATATCCGGTTTCATAACAGCCTCAATTTATATGTTATAACATAACAATAAAATAGCCTGGCCGTAATGAAAGATCAAGAGGGGCTACGGTAAAAGACACTACTCTGCGCCCCGGGCGCAGAGTGATAAAAGATTATTGTTCTCTGCCAACCAGTACGGTGGTCAGCACAAACGAGAGGATTAGCGCCATCGCCACGCCGGAAATCGCAAAGACAAAATAGGGTCCGATATAGGCTGGCAGGCTAAAAATGCTCGATAAAATATAGCCGTACAGCCGCACGCCGAAGAACGCAATAAATGCCGAGGCCAGCGAGCTGGCAACCGTTGCCGCGATAAACGCTTTCTTGTAACGCGTCAGTACGCCAAACAGTGCGGGTTCGGTGATCCCCAGCAACGCCGAGATAGCCGCCGACAGCGTCACCGTTTTTTCCTGACGATCGCGACTCATACGCCAGATAGCAAAGGTGGCACCGGCAATCGCCATATTCGCCATAAACATCATCGGCATCAGCATGTCATAGCCGCGATCGCTGAAGTTTTGCAGCGCAATGGGCGTCATCGCGTGATGCATACCGGTCAAAATCGCCACCGGACGAATGGCCCCGACGATTAGCCCCGCGAAACTCGCCGATATGCTAAACAGTCCTTCGATAAACCAGGCCAGCGCTTTACCCAGCCAGATACCGGTCGGCCCGATGATCACCAGCGCCGCTAATGCCGCCAGAAACAGGGTAAGCGTTGGCGTAAAGACCGTTTTCAGGATGTCCGGCATAAAACGATCCACCCAACGATGGATGTAACTCAATGCCAGAATGGAGAAGATCACCGGGATCACGCTGGAGGCGTAATTAAATACCGGGACCGGCACCGCGTCGAGCAGCCAGAACGTGCTGGCCGCCCCTTCCTGATGCGCCGCCAGGGCTTTGGCGGCCTCAATCAGCGAAGGATACATCAGGCAGGCTGCTACGGCGGCGGCGAGGTATTCATTGGTTTTGAAAATCTTCGCCGCCGATACCGCGAGGAAAAACGGCAGGAAGTAGAACACGCCGCTGGCAATCAGATCGATGATAATTACCGTATCGCTTTTGGCGGGCACTACCTGTAGCGCAACCAGTCCGGCCAGCAAGCCTTTGATCATCCCGGCCCCTGCAATGGCCGGTACGATAGGACCAAACACGCCGGATACGGTATCCATAAACAGCGACACCAGGCTTTTACGCTCTTGCTTGCCGCGCGGGGTCGCCGGCGCTTTTTGCCCCAGTGCCGTCAGCAGTTGCTCGTACCAGCCGTTAACCTTTGGACCGATAATAATCTGAAACTGATCGCTCTGGATTTGCGCGCCCAGTACGCCTGGCAATTTCTTAATCTCACTCTGGTCGACTTTATTATCATCCAATAAATCAAAACGCAGACGGGTCATGCAATGCCAGACGTTATTGATATTCTCCTGCCCGCCCACCAGCCGAATAATACTGGTAATCGCTTCTTCCGTTCCCATAACCACCCCTGCCCGCTACCCTGATAGTGTTTAGTGCTGTTACAGAGGGTAGAGAAACCAGGGTAACAAAACAAACCAATAAAATATGAACGCGCTCACACTTTACTTACTACAAAGAGGATAAAGGGAATAAAACCTGTAATTGGTACGTTTTTTAATTAAAAAAATAAAAAATAACTGACCAAAATAAATAATAAAAAAAGCGTTTACCTGTCCGTAAATTTTAGAGGATGATAATCAGCAAATTGCATTCAGTGAATGAGTTCACCGCAGCACAGGAGTAATTGCCGTGACCCCAACCATCATCAAAAACATCGAGTGTTTCGTCACCCGTCCCGACCGTCATAACCTCGTGACCGTTCGCGTGACCACGGATAAAGGCGTTACCGGCCACGGCTGCGCGACGTTCCAGCAGCGTCCACTGGCTGTAAAAACGGTGGTCGAGGAGTATCTGACGCCTTTGCTCACGGGCCGTGATGCCAATCATATTGAAGACCTGTGGCAGATGATGAACGTTAACGCATACTGGCGTAATGGTCCGGTGATGAATAACGCCATCTCTGGCGTTGATATGGCGCTGTGGGATATTAAATCGCAGCTGGCCGACATGCCGCTCTACCAGTTGCTTGGGGGAAAATCGCGCGACGCGATTGCTGCCTATACGCACGCCAGCGGCGAAACGCTGGAAGAACTGTTCATGGCTGTCGATGGGTTACTGGCGCAGGGATATCAGCACATTCGTTGCCAGCTCGGCTTTTATGGCGGCACGCCTGAACAGCTACGAACGCCGGATAATCCCACTACCGGAGCGTATTATTCCCAGCAAGAGTACCTGCATAACACCGTCGCCATGTTCCGGGCGCTGCGGGAGAAGTACGGCGAAAAACTGAATATTTTGCACGATGTGCATGAGCGGCTGTTTCCGCAGCAAGCGGTACAACTGGCAAAACAGCTCGAGCCTTACTGTCCGTGGTTTATCGAAGATATCCTGCCGCCCCAGCAGAGCGCCTGGCTGGAGCAGGTCCGTCAGCACAGCAGCGTGCCGCTGGCGATGGGTGAGTTGTTTAATAATCCTGCCGAATGGCACGATTTGATCGTGAACCGGCGCATTGATTTTATTCGCTGCCATATTTCGCAGATCGGCGGGATCACGCCTGCGCTTAAACTGGCCGTGCTGTGTCAGGCATTTGGCGTTCGCCTCGCGTGGCACGGGCCGGGTGATATGAGTCCGATTGGCGTCGCGGTGAATACCCATCTGAATATTCATCTGCACAACGCGGCGATTCAGGAATTTATTCCTCGTTCTGCCACCACCGACGCCGTTTTTCCCGGTGCGCCGCAGGTTAAAGAGGGATTTATTTATCCACCGGAGCAGTCAGGTATTGGGGTGGCATTTGATGAAACGCTGGCGAAGCAGTATCCGGTGGTGTACCGCCCGCACGACTGGACGCAAAGCCGCCTCGCCGACGGCGCGATTCACACGCCCTGACGCCAGGCGAGATTATCGCGATTATGGGGAATGACATAAGTACAGGTGTAGTTGATATCAATAATATCGCTGATTTCATACACCTGACCGCCGTTTAACATCCCACGATTATTAATATGCATCGCCGGGCTGCCTTTTTTACAGCCCAACAGCGCTGCCTGCTCACGGCTGACGCTGACCGCCCGATAACTGGTCAGCAAATGTGAAATCTGATAGCCCTTACTCAGCACATATTGCTGTAGCGATTGCTCAATGACCTGCTGGTTAAGATCGGTAAACAGCGTGACCGGCATACGCGAGATTTCAATTTGCACGGCTATCTCATCGACATAGCGCAGCCGGCAAAACTGCCAGATAAACGTCTCTTCGCTGATACCAAAGATCTGCTGCTCATCGCGGTCAGGGCGTTTTTTATGCAGGCTAATCATTCGAAAACGGATCTGATCGAAGCGTTTTTCGGTAATGGAGTTATAGACCAGCGGATTGCTATGCGCCGACGCGTTGATCCAGATCCCGGAGCCATGCACAATCCGCACGACGCCAATCCGTACCAGCTTTTCCAGCGCCTGCCGGATGGTGAAGCGCGACACGCCATACTCTTCAGCAAGCTGGCGCTCCGGCGGAAGTTTACGCGAACCAGAGGGATCGTTCTGATAGATTTTACTAAGCAGATCCTGCGTAACAAATTCGCTTTTTTTCATTGCGCTCTCGCTAAATTAGATCAAGGTATAATAGCGGATCCAGCGCTATTATTTGCAGAGACTTTCTTTAGTAGCGCGCCATTCGTCACCAGACAGGAAGATCAACCATGCGAACCCGGCGTCTGATCGTGTTGATCTCCGCTGTACTGATTATTACCGCGCTACTGCCGGTCAGCCTGAGCGTCTGGATGGCGCATCAAAACGCCACCCGGCTTTTTACCGGTGAACTGGAAAGCTTTTCCGCCAGAGTGATGTTACGCACTACCAAAGTCGCTAACCAGGCCGAAGACGCATTGCAACGGCTGGAGGAGATTAACCTCACGTCGTGCAGTCGTGAGCATTTACAGGAAATGCGTCGCGTCTCTTACAGCCACCGTTATATTCAGGAAATCCTTTATTTCAGGGGGCTACAGCCCGTTTGTTCGTCGCTGGAAGGCATGAAAAAAAGCGCCGCTTTTCCGCAGCCACTGGCGATGACGCCCAAAGGCTATCGCTTCTGGTATACCGCAAAAAGCGATCTGGGTATTGAGCATGATATGGTCGCGCTCGGCAGTGCGCACTATGTTGTGATGATCGACCCCGAATCATTGATTGATGTTCTGCCCTATGGAACCAGGCCGATCAATGTCGCCCTGATCGGTATAAAAAGAAACCTGGTGATTGCCAGCAGCGCGCCACTGGCAGACAACGGTTGGGTACAGGCGATACACACGCATCAGATGCAGTTCCAACATCACGATATTATGTACTACATCACGCGCTATCCGGCGCTCAACGTGGCCACGCTGACCTGGACCTCTACTACCCCGCTGGATCAGGACTGGCGACGCCAGTTGTTGTACTGGCTTCCTTTTGGCGGCGCCATAAGTCTGCTGGCAGCCTGGTATATTCTGCGCATCCTGCGCCGCCTTCAGTCGCCACACCAGCGCCTGCTGGAGGCGATCCGCGCCAGGGAGATTGTTGTTCATTATCAGCCGATCCTTGTGCTCGAAGATGGACGACTGGCGGGCGCGGAAGCGCTGGCTCGCTGGCCGCAGCCCGACGGCACTTTTCTCGCGCCGGATATTTTTATCTCTCTGGCGGAACAAACCGGGCTTATAACGCCGCTTACAGAATTGATTGTGGAGAGCGTTTTCGCCGATTTGGGGCAGTGGCTGCAACAGCATCCGGACCTGCATATTTCCATTAATATTTCGGCAACCGATCTGGCCAATCCAGCCCTCCCGATGCTGCTGGAGCAGCAGATCGCGTACTGGCATCTTGATGCCGGACAAATTGCTCTGGAGCTGACCGAACGCAGCTTTGCCGATCCTGAAACGAGTGCGCCGGTTATCGCAGGTTATCGAAAAATGGGCCATGCTATTTATATTGATGATTTTGGCACCGGCTTTTCCAGTCTTAGCTATCTGCACGGAATTAAAGCCGACCGGCTTAAAATCGATAAGTCTTTCGTTGAGGCGCTGGACTATAACAACGTCACGCCGCACATTATTACGCTGGCAAAAACGCTTCATCTTAAAATGGTGGCGGAAGGTATTGAAACCCCACAGCAGGAAACCTGGCTACGCGAGCATGGCGTCGAGTTTGGGCAAGGCTGGCTTTACAGTAAAGCTCTTGATAAACAGGCATTTATTGCCTGGACCGAAAGGAGGTAACGTCGATGAAAAAGCACAACTGGCCGGTGGAAGATGTTCGTCACTGGCTGGAACCCGGCCCTGTCGTCCTTATCAGCAGTCGCTGGCAGGAACAGGATAATATTATGACGCTTGGCTGGCATACCATCCTTGAATTTTCCCCTTCACTGGTGGGCTGCATGATTTCAGCAGGCAATGCCAGCTTTGAGCGTATTCGACAGAGCGGTGAATGCGTGATTAATTTGCCCGATGTCACGATGGCTGACACGGTGGCAAAAATCGGCAATTGCAGCGCGGAGACCACCAATAAGTTTGACGCTTTCTCCCTGACGGCGGAAAAAAGCCAGCAGGTCAGCGCGCCATCCATTGCAGAATGCCATGCGAATTTCGAATGCCGTCTGTACGATGACGCAATGATTGAACGCTACAACTTTTTCATTTTTGAAGTCGTTGCCGCTCGAGTTAAACCTGAGCCGGAATGGCCGCAAACCCTGCACTACACGGGTGACGGGATATTTCGTACCGATGGCGACGTCATCGATCGCAAGAAATGGTTTACCAAAGTATCCTGAATAGCATGCGGAAAAGAAAATAGCGGCGGGTAACATCCCCGCCGTAAACGTCATCCCTGAACAAAATGAGGTGGTAAAACGACTTTCTCATTTTCGTCATCATGACTTTTTGCTATTTCACTTTAGTGATACAGGCATGACAGTAATATTATTGTTGAGGAGGTATCGGAAATCCTTTCAGCGAAATGATAAAACTTCCGCCCTCTTTTTTAATTTTCGCCCCGGTATCGCACCAGTCTGACGCGATACGAAAAAACTCATCGCTGCCAACATTCCAGTTAAGGCGAACCTGTTTAACATAGCCTGAACGCAACAGCTCACAGGCTTCGGTATAACTACGCGCTACTGAGGTTTGTGGTTTCATTTTCTCTTCTTCAGAATTTTTCGTAATGCTTTGATTTCTTTAGGAGTAAAAGGAGTAACTTCCTCTTCAGTATGCTGACTATCAATGTCATCTTCCGAAACATCCACGTCATCGGCCAGTTCAAACGCCGACAGCAATAATTTCTCCGTTGCGGTACTCAAATTCTCATTATTTACTTCTGCATACTGACGAAGCTTATCTTTCAGCGTCTCTTCAATTTTGACATTCAAGACTACAGTAGTCATGGTTAACGCTTCCCTTGTAGGTAATATACAACGTCGATTTATTGTGCGTTCCACAGATAATTCTTATCCCGAAACTAATCCCATTGTTATTCTGCCTGTGATTTATGACAGAAGAATGAAGGAATTTTTTCAGGATGATGACAGGCAGCAGGTGAGCGGGGGTAAACATAAGTACAATAATATTGCTGAGGACGATAATAAGAAATGCTCGAGCGGTGTGGCTCAGACAACATCAGGGACAAGAAAGAATGAACACCAGAATGGGTGGAGGCCCTGCCAGCTACATCCCGGCACACACGTCATCTGCTCTGGCTGCTTCCTTCCGGATCTGACCTGGTAAACAGAGTAGCGTTGCGGGAGAACCAACAGAGCCTCCATTGAGAGCGTTGTAACCAACGCGCAGGCGCATTATCACTGCTGCGCCCGGCAATTGCAAGCCAGGGAGAACCGTATGCTGGTTTATTGCACAAGCGCTTTTTCGGGCTTCACACCCCCTCTCCATACGCTTATGCTGGCTACCATCCCCATTCAGGAGCAGAACATGGATCCAGAAGACTCATTTCCCCAGCGCGTGTGGCAAATTGTGGCGGCAATCCCGGAGGGATATGTGACGACCTATGGTGACGTTGCGCGTCTGGCGGGATCGCCCCGGGCGGCGCGTCAGGTGGGAGGCGTGTTAAAGCGTCTGCCCGAAGGATCTACCCTTCCCTGGCACAGGGTGGTAAATCGACACGGGATTATCTCTTTGACCGGGCCAGATCTTCAGCGTCAACGGCAGGCGCTGCTTGCGGAAGGTGTGCAGGTCTCGGGGAGCGGGAAAATCGATCTCCAGCATTACCGCTGGGTATTTTAAAACGCCCTCATCCTGGAGATGAGGGCATTGTCATTAGTACACGGTCGGCGCAGGAACAGCAGAAGACGGGGTGATTTGCGTTGGCGACGTTGACGGAACCGTCGTCGCTGCACCACCGCTTGACTGAATTGGCACGGCCGTCTGCGGAACCGGGACCAGCGTCAGGTCGACTTTGGTGCCGCCCTGGTTGATAACCGGTTTCACGCCATCGGTAATAAACACCAGCTTATCTTTAACCGTAATCGCTGCACTGAGCAGGATCCGTGCGTTCGGCTGGATATCCGCTGGGTTAAAGGGCAGCACGTAGCTATAAGGCGGCTGTTTGCCCTCGGTACGAACGGCTTTCTGCGCAATGACTTTTGACGGCGCGTCTGACTGAGAAGCATCAGAAACCGTCACGGTGAGAACCGCGTCAGGCGGTAATGCAACTTTCTGACGGATCCATACCGTCCCTGAAACATTTGGCTGCTTAATAACAGACTGAGAAGCCACACCAGAAGTATTAGGGTTGAGTGCTGGGGTCTGAATATCTGCACTTTTATCAGCACAGGCTGCCAGAGCAACTACTACGGCAATACCACTTAACATGTGCACGACTTTCATTACGTTCTCCTTATACGCTATGCACTGCGAGATTGATTCCCACCAGATGAGTGGTCAACTGAAAGACAACGTGATTAAGTGTGGCACAAGTCACTTATTTTTGCCTGGAATCAGCCCGTTAATCAGATTTTTGAACCCATCGGACCACTTGCTTTTCTGGGTTATAATGAACTGCACAGCCCGCTATTTACTTGAGGAAAGCTATGAGTCAGGCGTTAAGCAATTTGCTGACATTATTAAATCTGGAAAAAATCGAAGAAGGATTATTTCGCGGCCAGAGCGAAGATTTAGGCCTGCGTCAGGTCTTTGGCGGTCAGGTAGTGGGTCAGGCACTCTATGCGGCAAAAGAGACCGTGCCGGAAGAACGGCTGGTCCATTCTTTTCACAGCTATTTTCTGCGCCCCGGCGACAGCCAAAAACCGATCGTTTATGACGTTGAGGTCTTACGCGATGGTAACAGTTTCAGCGCTCGCCGCGTGGCCGCCGTGCAAAACGGCAAGCCGATTTTTTATATGACGGCCTCATTTCAGGCTCCGGAATCGGGTTATGAACATCAGAAAACGATGCCGCCCGCCCCCGCCCCTGATTCGCTGAAATCAGAAACCGATATCGCCCGCTCGCTGGCGCATTTGTTACCGCCACAGGTAAAAGATAAGTTTCTCAGCGATAAGCCGCTGGAAATTCGTCCGGTCGAGTTTCATAACCCGATGAAAGGTCACGTTGCCGAACCTGCCCGTCAGGTGTGGATGCGCGCCAATGGTCCGATGCCGGAAGATTTACGCGTCCATCAGTATTTGCTGGGCTACGCCTCAGATTTCAACTTTTTACCGGTAGCGCTTCAGCCACACGGCGTGGGGTTTCTGGAAAAAGGGATGCAGGTCGCGACTATCGACCACTCTATGTGGTTCCATCGTCCATTTAATATGAACGACTGGCTACTCTATAGCGTGGAAAGCACCTCCGCTTCCAGCGCACGTGGGTTTGTGCGCGGCGAGTTTTATACTCAGGATGGTGTGCTGGTTGCCTCTACCGTGCAGGAAGGGGTGATGCGTAACCGGGGATAACAGAAATAAAAGCCCGGCGATGGTCATCTGCCGGGCCAGTACATCGGCTAATAGCGGGCAGGAAGTTCTGCCCGGTTTAACATTTACGCGTTATACGCATTCTCGCCGTGGCTGTTGACGTCCAGACCTTCGCGCTCCTGCTCTTCCGGCACGCGCAATCCAACCGTCATATCGGCCAGCTTATAGCCGATGAAAGCAACTACCGCCGACCAGACAATCGTGATGCCAATGCTTTCCAGCTGTACCAGCACCTGATGCCCCATGGTCACGCCTTCTGCATAGCCAACGCCACCCAGCGACGTTGCCGCAAAGATCCCGGTCAGGATACAGCCGACAATACCACACACGCCGTGGACGCCAAAAACATCACACGGATCGTCAACGCGCAGTACCCGTTTGAGCATGGTGACGCCCCACAGTCCCGCCAGACCCGCCGCGATACCGACGATCAGTGCGCCGCCGACGCCGATGTAACCGCAGGCAGGCGTGACGCCAACCAGTCCGGCAATGGCACCGGAACAGGCGCCCAGCAGAGAAGGTTTACCGCGGGTGATCCACTCGCCAAATACCCACGCCAGGATAGCGGCCGCCGTGGCGACGACGGTATTCACAAAGGCCAGCGCCGCGATTTCGTTAGCCGCACTGGCTGAGCCAGCGTTAAAGCCAAACCAGCCGACATAAAGGATAGCGGTGCCGGTGAAGACCATCGGCAGGTTGTGCGGTTTGAACGCTTCCTTGCCAAAGCCTACGCGTTTACCAATCAGATACGCGCCCACCAGCCCGGCAATGGCAGCGTTAATGTGAACCACGGTGCCGCCCGCGAAATCCAGCGCGCCGTGGGTCGCCAGCAAACCGCCGCCCCAGACCATGTGCGCAATCGGGATGTAGGAGAGCGTCAGCCAGACCACGACAAAAATCAGCACCGCAGAGAAGCGGATACGCTCTGCCAGCGCACCGACAATCAGGCCAACGGTAATGCAGGCAAAAGAACCCTGGAAGGCAACGTGGATATACTGATAGAAACTACCCATCACTGCCGTCAGCTCGATGTTTTTCAGCATTACCCAGTTGAAGTTACCAAAGAAGCTGTTGCCCTCGCCGAAGGCCAGCGAGTAGCCGTAAATCACCCACAGCACACAAACCAGCGCGAACGTCACCGTTACCTGCGTGAGCATGGAAAGCACGTTTTTCCCGCGGATCAAACCGCCGTAAAACAGCGCAATGCCGGGGATGGTCATAAACAGCACCAGCGCCGTACAAATCATCATAAAGGCGTTGTCGGCTTTATCCGCCACCGCCGGTGCTGCCATGGCGAGACCTGGTAATAGCGCCACCGTCCCCAGAGCCGTTTTGATCGTTGCTATCTTCATTGTCTTGTTCCCTATCACTGTGTGCCAGGAGTTAAAGTGCCGCTTCGTCGGCTTCGCCGGTACGAATGCGAATAACGCGTTGCAGCTCGGCGACAAAAATCTTGCCATCGCCAATTTTTCCGGTGTAGGCCGCTTTGCTGATGACGTCGATCACTTCATCCAGCTGATCGTCAGCGATAGCCACATCAATCTTCACTTTCGGCAGAAAGTTCACGCTGTACTCTGCGCCACGATAAAGTTCGGCATGCCCCTTTTGACGTCCGAAGCCTTTTACTTCGGTCACTGTAAGCCCCTGAATACCAATAGAAGAGAGCGCTTCACGCACGTCCTCGAGTTTAAATGGCTTAATTACCACTGTTACCAGCTTCATAGATCCCCTCCAGTCAGAATTCAGTTTTGGCCGCAGCTCACACGGATGAAGTAAAGCAAGCGGCGTGCCAGAAATGATTTTGTGTGGCGGAGCGCGGAGAATATGCAGGCAGAAAGTGTGACCGGAGTTCAGATTAGGGCTGGTCAAAAAAAACGCACCATGCTGGTGCATGATGCGTTGTGTTATTGCACCAGAAAATCCCGTCGCGAGCGAGATGCCTGAAAGTGGTGCGTCAGGCGCTCAGGGATTCGTTCTGGTTGTCGGACTGTAGTTCTTCTCCGGCAAGCTGGAGTTGATACATCTGCCAGTAACGTCCTTGCGCCGCCAGAAGCTGCTGATGTGTCCCACGCTCCACCGCCAGTCCACGATGCAGGACCATGATGGTGTCCGCGTCAACAATTGTCGACAGGCGGTGAGCAATAACAATCAGCGTGGTCTGCTTACGCACCGCCGCCAGCGCCAGCTGGATTGCCCGTTCCGTGCCGGAGTCGATATTGGCCGTGGCTTCGTCAAGGATCAGGATCTGCGGGGTATCAATCAGCACCCGCGCCAGCGCCAGAAGCTGTTTTTGCCCGACCGACAGATTATTCCCCTGCTCGCCTAGCGGCGTGTGGATACCGTCACTCATTCCGCGCGCCAGCTCCGCAAGCTGGACCGTCTCCAGCGCCTGCCACACCTGTTCTTCACTGATGGCCCGGCCAAGGGTGACGTTGGTGAGGAATGAATCCGCCAGCACCACCGGATCCTGCTGGACCATCGCTACGCCGTGGCGCAACGTCGAGTGACTCAGCGAGGCTAACGGCCGCCCGTCGAGACGGATCTCGCCTTGCGTGAGCGGATAGTTACCCATCAACAGGCTGGCAAGGGTGCTTTTGCCGCTGCCGGTATGCCCGACCAGCGCAATAAAACTGCGCGAAGGGATGTGCAGGTTAATATCCTGCAAAACCAGTCGGTCCTGATGATAGGCAAAAGAGACATTCTCAATATCAATGGTTCCGCTACGCAATGGCTGGTCATCACCGCCGTAATCCTGGCGAGGACGGTCCATCAATTCGAAAACGCGCTCGCCAGCAACTACCGCCTGCTGAAGCATTGACTGCTGGGTCGTCAGCTCAATCAGCGGTTCGTTGAGCCGTCCCAGATAGCTAATGAACGCATACAGCACCCCGACCTCAATAGTGCCGACGGAGGTAAAGCCGAACAGCATCAGTAATCCGCACAGGACCAGCGCGGAGAACAGGCTGAGCAGCGGACGTAATAAAAAGCCGTCCAGCTTCAGGGTTTGCATGCGCGCCTGATAGTGCGCATAGCTGGCTTCACGCATCCGTTCGCCGAAACGCGCCTGCTGGCGGAACTGCTGGATCACGCTCATGCCATTGATGACTTCGTTAAAACCATCGTTGATTTCAGCAAGCCAGGCGCGTACCCGTCTGACAATCGGCGTGCTGTAGCGCTGATAAATCAGCATCACAATGATCACCGCCGGGAAGATGGTGATGGCGACCAGCGCCATCCGCCAGTCAAGGCTGAACATAGCGACCAGCATCGCCCCGACCAGCGCCGCACTGCGCAGTACCGTGGCGACGACGGTGACGTAGAGATCGCGGATCACTTCAGTATCATTCGTGACGCGTGAAATCAGCTCCCCGACAGGCTGGGTATCAAAGGCGCTGAGCGGCTGGCGCAGCGCGGCATCCATCACATCCGTGCGTAATTGCTGAACCACGCCCACCGCGGCCCGATTGAACAATAGCGACTGGGCATAGTGCAGTCCGGCGGCCAGCAACTGAAGGCCAATATAGGCCGCTGCCAGGCCGCAAATCGGCCCCAGCGGTAGCGTGCGTTTTGCGACCATATTATCGATAAAATAGCTGATCAGCAGCGGACCGCTGACTTCCGCAATGGCCGCGACCCATAGCATTCCGACTGCCAGCGCCAGCGGTTTACGCCAGGGCGAGCCATATTTCAGCAGACGTTTGAGCGTGGGCCATAACTGTCCAAAACTACGCATTGCTGGCCTCCTCCGGCTCGTCGTCCAGCGCCGCTTCAAGCTGCTGATAGCGGTACATATCGCGATACCAGCCTGGCTGGGCGGCAAGCGTTTCATGCTCGCCGCGCTGGCTGATGTGTCCGTGCTGCATAACGACAATTTCATCCGCCTCGGTCAGGGCAGAGAGGCGATGCGCGCTGATAATCACAGTACGCCCCTCGCCCCACTGGCGAAGGTTATGCAAAATTTGATGTTCGGTGCGACCATCGACCGCTGAAAGCGCATCGTCGAGGATCAGGATCTCCGCATTGACCAGCAGCGCCCGCGCGATGGAAAGACGCTGTTTTTGCCCGCCGGAAAGCATCACTCCACGTTCGCCCACTTCCGTCTCATAGCCCTGCGGCAGACGCAGGATATCCTCATGGACACTGGCAAGGCGCGCCACATGCTCAATTTCCTGCTGGGTGGCACCCGGTTTGCCCAGCGCAATATTGCTGGCAACGGTATCGGAAAACAGGAACGGCGTCTGATTAACGATAGCCAGGCGGCTACGCCAGTTATCGATTTTCAGGTGGGGAAGCGGAATATCGTGGAAACGAATCTCTCCGCTATCGACATCGAAATGCCGCTGGATCAGCGCCAGCACCGTACTTTTACCCGCGCCGGTCGGCCCACAAATTCCCAGCATTTTCCCTGGTTTTAGCGTGAAGTTGACATTGTTAAGCGTAGGATGCGCCGCATGCGGCCAGCGAAACTCCGCGACAGCCACCTCCAGCGTGCCGCGCTCTGGCGGCAGGGTTTCGGTGCCGTCGTTGACCACTGGCGCTTCAGAGAGCATGGCGCGAATACGACTGTAGGCGGCGCTGCCGCGCTCAACGATGTTAAACATCCACGCCAGCGCCAGCATTGGCCAAATCATTAGCCCGAGATACATAACGAAGCTGGTCAACTCGCCAAGGGTTAAGGTGTTGTTGATCACCATCCAGCTCCCGCCGCCAATCGCCAGCAGGTTCGCCGTGCCAATCGCAATGTAGATAGTGGGATCGAAACGCGCATCGATACGGGCAACGCGCAGGTTCTTCGCCCCGGTATCGGCAGCGTCGGCGGCAAACAGCGCCGACTGGCGATCTTCCAGACCAAAGGCTTTGATCATGCGGATGCTGGTCATGCTTTCCTGGGTGCGGTCGTTCAGCGATGAAAACGCCGCCTGCGCCAGTTTGAAACGTTCATGCAGTTGATCGCCGTTGCGCTTGATCATCATCGCCATCACCGGCATCGGCACCAGCGCCAGCAACGTCAGTTGCCAGCTAATTTGCGTAGACATGACGATCAGTACCGCGCAGCCCATCACCAGTGAATCGACCAGCGTTAATACTCCTTCCCCGGCAGCAAAAACCACGCGATCGACATCATTAGTCGCACGGGCAATTAAGTCGCCGGTACGGTGACGCAGGTAAAACTCCGGATGCTGGCGGCTGAGCTGGCGGTAATAATCTTCGCGCAGTTCGATAGCAAGCTGGTAGGACGCACCGAACAGCAGCACACGCCAGACATAGCGCAGCAGATACACCACCACCGCAATCAGCGCCATCAGCCCTAGCCACTGAAGCACCTGCGAGGCGCTATAGTGCCGCTGGGTAACGCCGTCGACGATGATGCCCACCACTTTGGGCGGGATCAGTTGCAGAATAGCAATAATGATAAGCAAAGCCACTGCCCCGAGATAGCGTCGCCACTCCCGGCGGAAGTACCAGCTTAGTTGAGCAAATAATCGCACGCGATAAAATCCTGAATTCCCGATTGGCCCGACGACAACGTCGGGAAATTACTCGATGGGGAGCGCCGTCGTATGTTTGATTTGCTCCATCGCAAAGCTTGACGTGACGTCAGATAAGCCTGGCACGCGGCTCACCAGCCGTTTATAAAAATCATCGTAGCGTTTCATGTCGGCGACCTGCACCTGCATCAGATAGTCATACTCCCCCGCCATGCGCCAGACACCCAGCACCTCCGGCAGTTCGGTGACCACCTTCACCAGTTGGTTATACCACTCACTGCTGTGATGCTGCGTTTTAATAAGGACGAACGCGGTCAGTCCGAGGCCGAGTTTTTCCGCATCCAGCAGCGCCACTTTGCTGAGCAGCACTTTGTCATCTTCCAGCTTTTTCAGCCGCTTCCAGCACGGGGTGGTGGTCAGATTAACGGCATCGGCCAGCGCCTGCAAAGACAGGGTACAGTCCTGCTGAAGCAGTGAAAGCAGTTTACGGTCAATTTTATCTAACACTGTCCTCTCCCGGAGAATAAATTTCTCTTTCAATTGTAATTTAAAGGTTAAATAGCAACAATTTTTTCCGTGCGATTCGCTAATCTGGGCACAAAATGACAAACGGAAAACCATCATGAACCGCACCTGGGTAAATCATGCCATCAGCGAAATTAATGCTGACTATCAGCGCTCCGCCGACACACATCTTATTCGGCTGACGCTGCCGGGATTTACCGGCATCCCACTCTATCTGAAAGATGAGAGCACCCATCCGACCGGCAGCCTGAAGCACCGTCTGGCGCGATCGCTGTTTCTTTACGGCTTGTGCAACGGCTGGATCCAGCAGGGGACGCCAATTATCGAAGCATCTTCGGGTTCAACGGCGGTATCAGAAGCCTATTTTGCCCGCCTGCTGGGGCTGCCGTTTATCGCCGTAATGCCCGCCTGCACCGCCAGACGCAAGATTGAACAAATCGAATTTTATGGCGGCCGCTGTCACTTTGTGGAAAGCGCCTGCGAGATTTACGCCGCCTCTGAAACGCTGGCCCGCGAATTGAACGGTCATTATATGGATCAATTCACCTTTGCCGAACGCGCAACGGACTGGCGTGGCAATAATAATATTGCCGACAGTATCTTCCGCCAGATGCAGAACGAGCCGCATCCGGTGCCGTCGTTTATCGTGATGAGCGCCGGCACCGGCGGCACGTCCGCCACTATTGGCCGCTATATTCGCTGTCAGAGTTATGACACCCGCCTGGCGGTCGTCGACCCGCAAAACTCAGTGTTTATGGACTACTGGCAGACCCGCGATGCCAGCCTGCGCAGCACGGTCGGCAGCAAGATTGAAGGTATTGGTCGTCCGCGCGTGGAGCCGTCGTTCATCCCGGACGTGGTGGATGAGATGCTGCGCGTACCGGATGCCGCCAGCGTCGCCACCGTGCAGTGGCTGGAAACGCAGCTTGGCCGTAAAGTCGGGGCCTCCACCGGCACCAATATGTGGGGGGCGTTACAACTGGCTGCCAGAATGCGCGAGGAGGGACGCCAGGGGGCTATCGTCACGCTGCTCTGTGACAGTGGCGAGCGCTATCTGGAGACCTATTACAATCCGCAGTGGGTCACGGAGAATATTGGCGACGTGACGCCGTGGAAAGCGGAAATCGCGCGGATAATTAAATAAAAAAAGCCAGACGCAGGGCCTGGCTTGCTGGAAAAATCTTGCTATTCGGGGGAATAAGGAAGATGTGGAGTATCCAGCCAGTGAGCCAAAAAATGGGATACCGCCTGCGTCTGGCAGTGTCCTATAACCGTTAAATGGGGCAGACCATCGATAAGCTGGGGCATGGCGTTGCCCATAATCAACCCGCGCCCGACGCTGGAGAGCATTTCGCTGTCGTTCATCGCGTCGCCAAATGCCATACACTCCTGCATTGAAATGCCGAGATGCCGGGTTAGCGAGGTAAGCGCCGCGCCTTTATTACATCCCACCGGCAAAACTTCCAGGCAGTAAAGCGCAGAGAAACAGAGATGAGCGCGGTCGCCCAGCACCTCCTGAAGCTGAACTTGCAGACGGCAAAGATCGTCATGCTCGCCGCAAAAACAGATTTTCGTCACCTCATCACTCGCCACGCGCTGTAAATCACGGATCTGATAACGGAACCCGCTGAAGGCGTGCGCCTGGAGCAGAAGCGGAACCTCTTTGTCTGTAAACCAGCCGTCGTCATTGAAGATGTGCATACTGGCAGCGGTCTGCCACTTTCCGTGCAGCACAATCTCCACCACATCGGGAGCCAGATCCTGCTGGTGAAGCAGATCTCCTTCAAGAGAGTGGATCCGCGTTCCGTTACCGGTGATCAGAAAGGCATCCAGCGCCAGTTCGCCAATCACATGGCGCATTTCCAGCGCGTGACGACCGGTGGCAAACGTCAGCGTAATATCGCGATCGCGCAGGCGTTTCAGGGTCGTCAGCGTTTGATCCCCTAAACGATGGTCCGGCATCAATAGTGTGCCGTCCATATCAAATGCAGCCAGTTTGACCATCAATTTCTCCACTAAGTGATGCCATTCTCTTGCTCTGAAGTATCCACTGAGATATACGGAAGTAATAGTGAATAGTTGATGAATATTGTTCCGGGTTTTTTATGCGACTGCTTAATCGACTGAATCAGTACCAGCGCCTCTGGCAACCTTCTGATGGCGCACCGCAGGAAACGACTATTGCCGTGCTCGCTGCCCGCTGTTTTTGCAGCGATCGGCACATGCGCACGCTCTTGCGGCAGGCGCAGGAGGCGGGCTGGCTGCGTTGGGAAGCCCGGTCGGGACGGGGGAAGCGCGGCATGCTGACGTTTTTGATTTCTCCGGTGACGCTGCGCAATGAGATGATGGAGCAGGCACTCAATAAAGGCCAGCAGCACAACGCGCTTGAACTGGCCCAACTGGCACCGGTTGAACTGCGGGCGCTGTTACACCCTTTTCTCGGCGGTCAGTGGCAAAACAATACGCCTACCCTGCGCATTCCTTATTACCGGCCGCTTGAGCCGCTGCATCCGGGCTTTTTATCCGGTCGCGCAGAACAGCATCTGGCGGAGCAGGTGTTCTCCGGGCTGACCCGCTTTTCACAGGATTCGACGCAGCCACAGGGCGATCTCGCCCATCACTGGGAGGTGTCAGACGACGGGCTGTGCTGGCAATTTTATATCCGCTCTACGCTCTACTGGCACAATGGCGACGCGGTTACCACCGGGCAACTTCAGGCGCGTTTGCAGATGCTGTTAACGCTGCCCGCCCTGCGCAGGCTATTTGCCAGCGTCAGCCGTATTGAGATGACTCACGCGCAATGCCTGACCTTCATTCTTGATCGTCCGGATTACTGGCTGGCGCACCGGCTTGCCAGCTATTGCAGCGTGCTGGCTCATCCGGAACATCCGGCGGTAGGCACCGGGCCGTTTTGCCTGAAAATCTTCGAGCCAGAACTGGTGCGGCTGGAAAACCACGAGCGCTACCATCTTCCGCATCCTCTACTGAAGGCCATCGAATACTGGATCACACCGCAGCTTTTTGAGCAGGATCTGGGGACCAGCTGTCGTCATCCGGTGCAAATCGCCATCGGGGATCCTGAAGAGTTGAGCCAGCTCAGGCTGGTCAGCAATAGTATCAGCCTCGGCTTTTGCTACCTTGCCCTGCGCCAGAGTGAGCGATTAACCCGGCCACAGGCGCAGCGGGTGATCGACCTGATCCACCGCACCGCCCTGCTCCAGACGCTGCCGCTGGATGAGGGGCTGATTACCCCCAGTCATGAGCTTTTGCCCGGCTGGGCGATTCCGCAAGGTTCAGCTCATAACGACACGCCGCTGCCATCAACCTTAACGCTGCTTTACCATCTTCCCGTTGAACTGCATACCATGGCGCAACAGCTTAAAGCCGCGATGGCAGCACTGGGCTGTGAGTTGACGCTGATTTTTTATGATGCGAAAAACTGGGAGGGATGCACCGACCTGACGCGTGTAGACATCATTATGGGCGACAGGCTAATTGGCGAGTCGGCGGAATACACGCTTGAACAGTGGCTGCGCTGCGATCCGCTGTGGCCTGCGCTGCTCAGTGACGAACACTTCAGCCAGTTGAAAGCGACACTGGATCAGGTGCAGCGGCATCCAGACGCACCGCAGCGATCTGCCGCACTGGAGCGGGTTTTCGCCACCCTGATGTCGCAGGCTATTTTGACGCCGCTGTTTAATTATCACTATCGGGTCAGCGCGCCGCCGGGCGTAAACGGCATTCGCCTCAACACCCGCGGCTGGTTTGATTTTTGTTCGGCATGGCTTCCGGCTTCAATACGGTGAAGAAGCTGGTCGTCGTGGTCCGCAGACGTTACCATAGCTTTTTTATGTTATGAGCGGAAAAAGTAATGAAACGCGCCGTTGTGGTTTTTAGCGGAGGACAGGATTCCACCACCTGCCTGATTCAGGCTTTGCATCAGTATGACGAGGTTCACTGCGTCACGTTTGATTATGGTCAGCGCCATCGGGCAGAGATTGATGTGGCACGCGAACTGGCGCTGAAACTGGGGGCGCGGGCGCATAAGGTGCTGGATGTGACCTTGCTGAATGAACTGGCGGTCAGCAGCCTGACCCGCGACAGCATTCCGGTGCCGGATTATGAACCCGACGCCGACGGCATTCCCAATACCTTCGTGCCGGGACGTAATATTTTGTTTTTAACGCTGGCAGCAATTTACGCTTACCAGGTGAAAGCGGAAGCGGTGATCACCGGCGTGTGTGAAACCGACTTCTCCGGCTACCCGGACTGCCGTGATGAATTTGTAAAGGCGCTTAATCACGCGGTCAGTCTGGGGATGGCGAAAGATATTCGCTTTGAGACGCCGCTGATGTGGCTGGATAAAGCCGAGACCTGGGCGCTGGCCGATTATTGGGGCAAGCTGGATCTGGTGCGCAGTGAAACGTTGACCTGTTATAACGGTATTAAAGGCGACGGCTGTGGTCAGTGTGCCGCCTGTAATCTGCGCGCCAACGGGCTGAAACACTATCTGGCGGACTCGACGGCGGTGAAAGCGGCGATGCAGGAAAAAACCGGGCTGGCGTGAGTTATGCCGGGTGTGGTTATGCAGATTGCGGGGAGTCACCGCGTCGTAATGCCGGGTGGCGCTGCGCTTACCCGGCCTACAGGTTGATACCGCCTTCTGAATCAATCCCTTACGCCAGATCGTAGGCCCGGTAAGGCGAAGCCGCCACCGGGCATGGCATCGCCGTCGTGATGCCGGGTGGCGCTGCGCTTAACCGGCCTACAGGTTGATACCATCTTCTGAATCAATAACTTACGATAGATCGTAGGCCCGGTAAGGCGAAGCCGCCACCGGGCATGGCATCGCCGTCGTAATGCCGGGTGGCGCTGCGCTTAACCGGCCTACAGGTTGATACCACCTTCTGAATCAATTGCTTACGCCAGATCGTAGACCCAGTAAGGCGAAGCCGCCACCGGGCATTTCCGGCATGGTGACGGCGTTAGGCCGCTTTCCCTTCCCCCGGCATCATCGCTTCAAGTTTCTCCCGCAGTTCTCCCTCCAGCGCCAGCGCTTTCTGGGTTTTCAGGTCGATACAGACAAAAGTGATTAACGCGTCGGCAACGACCTGCCCTTCTGGCTCAAGTGTTACCACCTGACTTAGCACGCCACTCTTGCTGTTAAGCTGCTGTAACTGGCTGGTGACGGTGAGCAGATCGCTCAACACCGCCGGACGGCGGTAGTTGATATTAATATTAACCACCACAAAAGCGATGTTGTGCGCGGTCATCCACTGAAAACTATCACTGTTTTCCAGCCCATCCCAGCGAGCCTCTTCCAGAAACTCCAGATAGCGGGCGTTGTTCACGTGCTGATAGACGTCGAGGTGAAAGCCCCGAACTTTGATTTGAGTCTGCATAGCGCGATAACCTTTATTGTTGTAATAAGAGACAGAGGCCACACCACTGGTATGACCTCTTTAGTCTGGCAAAAATTTGCCGCCATGCAACTCTTCAGATGAAATTTATAGCGTCAGGTGAGTGAGGTTACGCTCCACCAGCGAGCTGCCCATTCCGGGAACCTGCTGCAAATCGTCGAGCGACTTAAAAGGACCATACTCTTCACGGTAGCTGACAATCGCCTGCGCTTTCTTCAGCCCTACCCCGTTCATCGCCTGGGCCAGTTCTTCAGCCGAGGCCGTGTTGACGTTTACCCTGGTGCCTTCATCATCGCTGGCCTTCGCCGCATCAACCGCTTTAGCGTGCGCGGCTGGCTTTGCCTCAGATGCGTTTTGCGTTGCCAGGGCTTTTGCTGCAGGTTGTGCAGCCAGCCCCTGAAAGCTGATCCCGGCACAGGTCAGCGCGACGGTGATGAGAGCCATTTTGATTCCACGTTTCATGCTGTTATCTCCTTGTTTGTTGACAGCGAAGCCACGATAGCGGGATGCAAAACAGGAAACAAATGGCGAATTCCAAAAATGGAAAAGGCCGCGAAAGCGGCCTTTGGTTATTGCAACGAGTTGCAAAATTGTGGAAGCAAGCTCGTTATTGTTGCTGCTCGACGATATCACCGTATTTGATTTTGGCCTGTTTACGCAGATTGCTCATCAGCGCTTCAAAGGCGATTTGCGCATTGTTACGGGTGATCCCCTGTACCATCGCTTTTTTCTGCTCATCTGGCATGGTTCCGGCTTTAATTTCGTCCAGTGCCAGCAGCACGACATTACCCTGCATGTCGTTGGCAATGCCGTAAGACGGTTTGCCCTCTGCTGGCAGCGCCAGCGTGAAGGCGGCCTGGCTTACCGGATCCTGGCCCGTGCGGGCCAGCGTTTTCGCGTCACCGAAGCTCAGACCCGCGGTTTTCATCGCCTCATCGCCTTTACCCGTTTGCAGGGCTGACAGCAGTTTCTCGGCATCCAGTTTCGCCTGCTGCGTCGCTTTCTCACGTTTGACGTTCGCAGCCACCAGCTCTTTCACCTCTGCCAGCGGCTTAACGGCTTCAGCTTTGTGTTCGCTCACGCGGATCACAAAGGCACGATCGCCATCAACGGTGATGATGTCAGAGTTGCTACCCGGCGTGCCGTTCTGGCCGACCAGCGCACCGCTGAAAATCGCGTCGGAGACAGGCTTGAAGTTCAGTTCTTCCGGCAGGCTGTTACGGTCAAACCAGCCGGTTTCAACCGCTTTTACGCCTGCCGCCTGCTCTGCACCCGCTAATGACTCGTTGTCATTGCTGGCGGCTTCGCTGACTTTCTGTTGCAGGGCAAAATAAGCATCCAGCGCTTTTTCCTGTTTCACTTTCGCGGCGATGTCATCACGCGCTTCCGCCAGCGGTTTCACTTTCGCAGGCTGCGTGTCATCGAGACGAGCCACGAGGAAACCTACGGAAGATTTAATAACCCCGGAAAGCTGGCCTTTTTCTTTCAGGCCCGCGTCTTTCAGTTCCGGCAGGGTACCCGCATCGTCCATCCAGCCGATATCACCGCCGTTGCGGGCAGAGATGATGTCGGTGGATTTTTCTTTCGCCACGGTCGCAAAATCCGCCCCGTTGTTCAGCTCATCCAGTACCGCCTTCGCATCAGCTTCGGTTTTGGTCTGGATCACGCTGTAGCGGTTACGCGCGGACTGGGTAAACAGATCCTGATGCTGATCGTAGTACGCCTGTATTTCTTCATCAGACGCGTTCTGCTGCATCGATGCCGCGTCCATTTTGATGTAGCTTACGCGGAACTGCTCAGGCGAGACAAACTGACCTTTATTCTGCTCGTAGGCAGCCTGAATCTCAGCATCACTGGCCTGCTGTTTCGCCGCCAGCGCATTCACATCAATAGTGGCTTCACGCACCACACGCTGCTGAGAGACCAGCGACGCCAGTTCATCCGTTTCACCTGGCAGCATAAAATCGGTGCCGACCACGGCGTTAATCAATTGCTGAGTGAGCAGTTGATTACGTAGCGCCTGCGCGTATTGATCGGCCGTCATCCCCATACGGTTCACCAGCTCGTTATAGCGGGTGTTATCGAACTTGCCGTTGTTCTGGAAAGCCTGGGTTGAGAAAATGGCCTTTTTGACCTGATCGTCACTGATGCCGAGGCCCAGTTCGCGGGCATACTGGTCGAGCAACGCTTCATCAATCAAACGGGTCAGCACCTGCTGGCGCATCGCTTTGATGTAATTTTCGTTAGCGGCCAGCTCAGAGTACTGATCGCCCATCTGTTGCTGCATCCGGTTACGCTCGCTGGCAACAGCGTTTTCAAACTGCTGACGACCAATCTCCTGGCCATTCACTTTTGCGGCGTAATTATTGTTACCGCCAATCAGGTAGCTGCTCACGCCGGTCAAAATGAACGACACGATAATGATACCGAAAATAATCTTGAGTACGAGGCTGTTAGCCGCCGTACGTAAGTTGTCCATCATGGTGTAACAACGCTCCGCTGTAGATGACTTTATACGTCGCGCAGCATAGCACGAACCCTGCGCGTAAGGGGGTATTGTGACAAGAAAACGGGGCGGTTGTCAGCAGCAAAAGCAGAAATCCCTCATCACAAATAAAAAAGGCACATCAAATGATGCGCCCTCATACTGTGTCACATCCCTTACGGGAGACGATCAGTTAACTGCGTCTTTCAGTGCTTTACCCGCACGAAAACCCGGGACTTTAGCGGCAGCGATGGTGATCTCTTTACCTGTTTGCGGGTTGCGACCAGTACGGGCAGCACGCTCTTTCACAGCAAAAGTACCAAAACCCACCAGTGCAACGTCATCTCCGGCCTGCAGAGATTCAGTAACAGAAGCAATTAGAGCATCTAACGCACGTCCAGCCGCAGCTTTAGAGATATCAGCCCCTGCAGCAATTTTATCTATCAGTTGAGATTTATTCACTGTTCTCTTCCTCTCTTTATAATTTATATCGTACATGAATCCTTCAAAGTACGACCGCGCAGCAGTTATAACAGGACTGACATGCCCTTACAACACTCGTTACCTATGGCATGTCCGCCCAGCAATCTAAATTAGCTATACAAAAAAAGGCTGGCAAGTCCGAAATGGCCTGCCAGCCCTATTTTTATTAGCGCTCTTTGCGCAAGGTCACTATTTTGCGCTTACGACCTGCATTCCCGACGGTTCATTTTGCAATGCGAGACTCAGAACTTCCTCAATCCGCTTCACAGGATGAATCTCCAGGTCGGCAATCACGTTGTCCGGGATCTCTTCCAGATCGCGTTTATTCTCGTAAGGAATAAGAACTGTTTTGATCCCGCCGCGATGTGCTGCCAGCAGTTTCTCTTTCAGCCCGCCGATCGGCAGGACCAGACCACGCAGCGTAATTTCACCGGTCATAGCGACATCGGCGCGTACCGGGTTGCCGGTTAGGCAAGACACCAGCGCGGTACACATAGCGATACCGGCGCTCGGACCGTCCTTCGGCGTCGCCCCTTCCGGAACGTGCACGTGAATATCCCGTTTTTCGTGGAAGTCGCCGTTGATGCCCAGCTTCTCCGCACGCGCACGGACCACGGTCAGCGCAGCCTGGATGGATTCCTGCATGACTTCGCCCAGCGAGCCGGTGTAAGTCAGTTTTCCTTTACCAGGTACACAGGCGGTCTCAATGGTCAGCAGATCGCCGCCCACTTCGGTCCACGCCAGACCGGTTACCTGACCTACGCGGTTTTCGTTATCCGCACGGCCGTAGTCAAAGCGTTGTACGCCAAGGAAATCTTTCAGGTTATCGCCCGTGATTTCGATGTGTTTGAGCGTTTTGTCGAGCAGCAGTTGTTTCACCGCTTTACGGCACAGTTTGGAGATTTCACGCTCAAGGTTACGCACGCCAGCTTCGCGGGTGTAATAACGGATGATGCCGGTGATCGCGCTATCATCAACGGTAATCTCACTTCTTTTCAGCGCGTTACGCTCAATTTGCTTCGGCAACAGGTGCTGTTTAGCAATGTTCAGCTTTTCATCTTCGGTATAACCAGACAGACGGATCACTTCCATACGATCCAGCAGCGGAGCCGGAATATTCATGGAGTTAGAGGTCGCCACGAACATGACATCGCTGAGATCGTAATCTACTTCCAGATAGTGATCGCTAAACGCCACATTCTGCTCAGGATCCAGTACCTCAAGCAGCGCAGAGGCCGGATCGCCGCGCATGTCGGAGGACATTTTGTCGATCTCATCAAGCAGGAACAGCGGGTTCTTGACCCCGACTTTCGCCATTTTCTGAATCAGCTTGCCCGGCATCGAACCGATATAGGTACGACGGTGACCGCGAATTTCCGCTTCGTCACGCACGCCGCCCAGCGCCATACGGATGTATTTACGCCCGGTGGCTCTGGCAATGGACTGCCCCAGCGAGGTTTTACCCACCCCTGGCGGCCCCACCAGACACAGGATCGGCCCTTTCAGCTTGTTCATCCGGCTTTGTACCGCGAGGTACTCAAGGATACGGTCTTTGACGCGCTCCAGGCCGTAATGGTCGGTATCAAGGATTTCCTGCGCCTGACGCAGGTCTTTTTTGACCTTGCTACGCGCGTTCCACGGCACCTGCACCATCCAGTCGATATAACCGCGAACCACGGTCGCTTCGGCTGACATCGGCGACATCATCTTCAGCTTTTGCAGTTCAGCTTCGGTTTTTTCTTTTGCCTCTTTCGGCATTTTCGCGGCATCGATTTTACGTTTCAGCGCTTCGTTTTCGTCTGGGGCATCATCCATCTCGCCGAGTTCTTTCTGAATGGCTTTCATTTGCTCATTCAGATAATACTCACGCTGCGATTTTTCCATCTGCTTTTTGACACGGTTGCGAATACGTTTCTCAACCTGAAGCAGATCGATTTCGGACTCCATCATCGCCATCAGATATTCAAGACGCTCGTTGATGTCGGCCATCTCAAGTACGGATTGTTTGTCTGCCAGTTTTAATGGCATATGCGCGGCGATGGTGTCCGCCAGGCGCGCCGGATCGTCAATACTGTTTAACGAGGTCAGCACTTCCGGAGGGATTTTTTTATTCAGTTTGATATAGCCTTCAAACTGACCAATCGCGGTGCGTACCAGCACTTCCTGCTCGCGCTCGTCCATCGCTGGCGACTCCAGATACTCCGCTTTCGCAGAGAAATGTTCGCCATCGTCAGACAACGCGCTAATACGCGCACGCTGCAACCCTTCTACCAGCACTTTTACGGTGCCGTCAGGGAGTTTCAGCATCTGCAAAATAGAGGCCACGGTCCCGACGGTGAAAAGATCGTTTACACCCGGCTCATCCGTTGACGCTTCTTTCTGCGCCACCAGCATGATTTTTTTGTCATGATCCATAGCGGCTTCAAGGCAACGGATAGATTTTTCCCGCCCTACAAATAAGGGTATGACCATGTGCGGATAAACCACCACATCGCGCAACGGCAATACGGGGATTTCAATGCGTTCAGAACGCTCAGGATTCATAGAGCTCTCTCTTAGTTTAGTGTCCGCCAGGTAAACAGATAGCACTGTACTTCATGCATCTTTAACATGTGATTCAGTATATGGGGATGATTCCCATACATTCAACGCTATGTTTAAAGGAAAAATAAAAGGGGAGATAAAATCCCCCCTTTTTGATTAACTGATTGTATGAACTGGCTAATTATTCGCCAGATGCCTGCTGTGCTTCCGAGGTGCCGTAGATCAGCAGCGGTTTAGTTTGCTCGGTGATGACCGACTCGTCGATGACCACTTTTTCGACTTCTTCCTGGGACGGAAGGTCGTACATGGTATCCAGCAGCGCGGCTTCAACGATGGAACGCAGACCACGGGCGCCGGTTTTACGCGCCATCGCTTTTTTGGCGATCGCATCCAGCGCCTCGTCGCGGAATTCGAGTTCCACGCCTTCCAGATTAAACAGCGCCTGGTATTGCTTGGTCAGGGCGTTTTTCGGCTCTTTCAGGATCTGAATCAGCGCTTCTTCGCTCAGTTCGCTCAGGGTGGCAACCACCGGCAGACGACCGATGAACTCAGGGATCAGACCAAATTTGATCAAATCTTCCGGCTCCACCTGGGCCAGCAATTCGCCTTCGCTCGCTTTATCAGACAGCGCTTTTACCGTGGCACCAAAACCAATGCCGGAACCGGTTTCTACGCGGTGAGCAATGACTTTATCCAGACCGGCAAAGGCACCACCACAGATAAACAGGATCTTAGAGGTATCAACCTGCAAAAATTCCTGCTGCGGATGTTTACGTCCGCCCTGCGGCGGAACGGCTGCTACCGTACCTTCGATCAGTTTCAGCAGTGCCTGCTGTACCCCTTCCCCCGACACGTCGCGGGTGATAGACGGGTTATCAGACTTACGGGAGATTTTATCAATCTCATCAATATAGACGATACCGCGCTGGGCTTTCTGTACGTCGTAATCGCACTTCTGCAGCAGTTTCTGAATAATGTTTTCGACGTCTTCACCCACATAACCCGCTTCGGTCAGGGTGGTAGCATCGGCCATGGTGAACGGAACGTCCAGCAGACGCGCCAGCGTTTCTGCCAGCAGGGTTTTACCGGAGCCTGTCGGGCCAATCAGCAAAATGTTACTTTTGCCCAGCTCAACGCCGTTGCTGGTATCGCCATTGCGCAGGCGCTTGTAGTGGTTATAAACCGCAACCGCCAGGACTTTTTTCGCCTGCTCCTGACCGATAACATAGTCGTCCAGATGATGACGGATTTCGTGCGGCGACGGCAGTGCGCTACGTTCGCGGTGCGGTGCCACTTCTTTGATCTCTTCGCGAATGATGTCATTACATAAGTCGACACATTCGTCGCAGATATACACGGACGGTCCGGCAATCAGTTTACGCACTTCATGCTGGCTTTTGCCGCAAAAAGAGCAGTACAACAGTTTGCCCGATCCATCTTTGCGTTTATCTGTCATGAGTAAAAACCTCTTTTTAAGTTCTTTGTGCCGCACATCACGACGCAAATGCCATTCTTAAGCGCAAGCCGCTTCGCAAGCGTTGTGCCGCCATACCTATAGTATAGCGGCACACTTACTGCCTGGGCATCAATTACGTTGGGTCAGGATAGAGTCTACCAGACCATATTCTACGGATTCTGTAGCTGACAGGAAACGATCGCGCTCAGTGTCGCGTTCGATCTGCTCAAGAGATTGACCCGTGTGCTGTGCCATAAGTTCATTCATACGACCTTTCACTTTCAGGATCTCGCGGGCATGAATTTCGATATCCGTCGCCTGCCCCTGATAGCCGCCCAGCGGCTGATGGATCATCACGCGTGAGTTAGGCAGGCAGAAACGCTTGCCTTTCGCCCCTGCGGTCAGCAGGAAAGCGCCCATTGAGGCGGCCTGTCCCATACAGATGGTGCTGACGTCCGGCTTGATGAACTGCATGGTGTCATAGATTGACATCCCGGCAGTGATTACCCCACCTGGTGAGTTAATGTACAGATAAATATCTTTTTCCGGGTTTTCCGCTTCCAGAAAGAGCATCTGCGCCACAATCAGGTTAGCCATATGGTCTTCGACCTGGCCGGTCATGAAAATGACGCGTTCCTTGAGCAGACGGGAGTAAATATCAAAAGAACGCTCACCACGTGAGGTCTGCTCAATGACCATGGGCACCAGAGCCATGTGCGGTGCAAAATTGTCTCGTTCGCCACTGTATGACATTTCCGTCTCCTGGATAATAATTGAAAAAAGCGCTGTACTGATGGTTACCACGTAGACGGATTATACACTTCTTCATCCTTCAGGCTGCCCTTCGTTGGCCGCCTCTTACTAAACGCATTAACGCTATTTCGGTATATCAGTCAGAAACTTTACGACCGTCTCCCCGTTATGGGTACGACATCACTCTATTTCAAGCATAACAATCTTTTGCTGTTACGCTAACACTGAAATAGCGTTTTGGCACTCTTTCAGAGCATTAACGGCAGCAAAAAAAACCCGCCACCGGAAGGTGACGGGTTTTTGTACAAACATCGAACAAAAGACGCTGTAAATTACGCCTGCTGGTTCATCAGTTCGCTAAAGTTGGTGGCTTTTTCAGTCACGTTGGCTTTTGCCAGAACGGTTTCCACAGCCTGCTCTTCCAGAGCAACATTACGCATGTTGTCCATCAGTTCTTTGTTTTTGCTGTAGAATTCGATCACTTCTGACGGATCTTCGTAGGCTGAAGCCATCTCTTCGATCAGACCTTTAACGCGGTCTTCGTCAGCTTTCAGCTCGTTGGTACGAATCACTTCGCCCAGCAGTAAGCCAACAACCACGCGACGTTTAGCCTGCTCTTCGAACAGTTCACGTGGCAGTTCCAGCGCCTGTTTTTCGTTACCGCCGAAGCGCTGTGCAGCCTGGCGGCGCAGCACGTCGATTTCGCTGTCAATCAGGGCAGAAGGAACATCGATTTCGTTCGCTTTAACCAGACCTTCGATAGCCTGCGTTTTAACACGGTTACGTACCGCGCCTTTCAGCTCGCGTTCCATGTTTTTGCGTACTTCAGCACGCAGACCGTCGATAGAACCATCTTCAACGCCGAAACGTTTGATGAATTCTTCGGTCAGTTCCGGCAGCTCACGCTGTTCAACTTTTTTCAGGTTGATAACGAATTTAGCCGCTTTACCTTTCAGGTTTTCTGCGTGGTATTCTTCCGGGAAGGTCACGTCGATGGTGAACTCTTCACCGGCTTTGTGGCCCTTGATACCGTCTTCGAAGCCTGGGATCATACGACCCTGGCCCAGCGCCAGTACGAAATCAGAAGCTTTGCCGCCTTCGAACTCTTCGCCGTCTACAGAACCGGTAAAGTCGATAGTAACGCGATCGTCTTCTTCCACTGCGCCGTCTTTATCAGACCAGGTCGCCTGCTGCTTACGCAGGGTGTCGAGCATGGTATCAACGTCAGCGTCGGTCACTTCAACAACCGGTTTTTCTACGTCGATAGTTTCCAGACCTTTCAGCTCAACTTCCGGGTAAACTTCAAACTCTACGGAGTAGGTGAAGTCTTCGCCCAGTTTGTATTCGCCCGGAACATAGTTCGGCGCACCCGCCGGATTAATTTTTTCCTGGATGATCGCATCAACAAAGTTGCGGCTCATCAGATCGCCCAGAACGTCCTGGCGAACAGAAGCACCGTAACGCTGAGCAACAACGGTCATCGGTACTTTACCCTTACGGAAGCCGTCAATACGTACTTTCTTCGCGACGTTGACCAGCTCGCTTTTTACAGCGGTCTCGATGCTGTCAGCAGCGATTGTAATAGTCAGGCGGCGGCCAAGGCCCTGAGTGGTTTCAACTGAAACTTGCATCTTGTTACCTCAAAAAATCACAGTGCTCGGTCAACTCTACCTGGAAACGTGTCTGTGTTTCACAGTACCGGGATGTTCTCTCTAATCAGAAACCCATTCCCTGCGTCAGAATCATCCCGAAGACATTCCGAAAAATAAGACGCAGCATTATAGCGGCATCACTTTTATGAGTCGAGAACGGTTATTGCGCGTGCGGCTGCACTTTTCACAATTCACGGCTAATTTTGTCTGAACGCTGTACATTTTGCGCAAAATTCAGACAAAACAAAACGGCCCGCAGGCCGTTTTCACATAATCTGTAGCAACATACTGGAAAAGTTCTTATTGATGCAACCAGGATTGCCTATGCGATGCTGCCAGCGCCCCGACACGGAGGCGAAGCGAAAATCGTATCCTGTAATCCTTCCCACTCTTTATGCGTGTAGGTATGCAACGCCAGAGCGTGCACAGTGGAAGCCAGTTCGCTGCTCAGGGTGCTGTAAATCATCCGATGGCGGCTAAGAAAACGTTCGCCGGTAAAACAATCGCTGACCAGAACCACTTTAAAATGGCTTTCTGAACCAGCCGGTACGTTGTGGCGGTAGCTTTCATCCACAACTTCGAGGAATACGGGGTCAAACGCTGCCCTTAATTTATCTTCGATTTGTTCGCGTATCATCATGAATTTACTCCTCCGACAACGTTGAGATGTCGCCCATCCCTTTAAATCGTAGCCGCTTTTACCGTTTCCATTACATTTAGACAACAAAAATTTAGCTTTCAACTGATTTTATCTGCCAGACGAGTAAAGTTAACGGCCTGATGCCCCTGATTTGCCACAGATATCCTCCCTTAAGATGTCAACAGGTCAGAAAACGGACAACATGGTGAATTTACCTGCGCCAGGCACTTCCCCTAATTGTTAGCGATGTTATGATGGCGGGAATTTTCTTCTAATAAGTACACATTGCGCTGAGAACCCGAAAATGTTTAAAAAATTACTCTTTCCGTTAATGGCTATGTTTATGCTGGCTGGCTGTGCCACGCCCCCCACGACCATTGATGTTTCACCAAAAATCACCCTGCCACAGCAGGATCCGAGCCTGATGGGCGTAACGGTGAGCATTAACGGCGCGGATCAGCGTCCGGATCAGGCGCTGGCGAAGGTCACCCGCGACAACCAGCAGGTTACTCTGACTGCCTCCCGCGATCTGCGTTTCCTGTTGCAGGAAGTGCTGGAGAAACAGATGTCTGCGCGCGGCTATATGATCGGACCAAACGGTGCGGTGGATCTGCAGATTATTGTTAATCAGCTGTATGCCGACGTTTCACAGGGTAACGTGCGTTACAACATTGCCACCAAAGCGGATATCGCGATTATCGCCACCGCAGCGAACGGCAGTAAAATGACCAAAAACTACCGCGCTAATTACTCTATTGAAGGTGCGTTCCAGGCATCGAACCAGAACATCGCCAATGCGGTTAACAACGTCCTGACGGATACCATCGCCGATATGGCGCAGGACACCAGCATTCACGACTTCATCAAACAGAACGCGCATTAATTCTGTTTACTGACCCGGCGCAGGCCGGGTCAGTGCTTATCATTATGTCCAGCCACTATTTGCAACGCTTTCGGCAGCCTAAATCTGCCATTCTGCTGATCCTGGGTTTTGCCTCAGGCTTACCGCTCGCGCTCACCTCCGGCACGCTTCAGGCGTGGATGACCGTCGAAAATATCGATCTTAAAACCATCGGCTTCTTTTCGCTGGTCGGTCAGGCGTATGTCTTTAAATTTCTGTGGTCGCCGCTGATGGATCGCTATACGCCGCCGCTGTTTGGCCGCCGACGCGGCTGGCTGCTGGCAACCCAGCTCCTTTTGCTGCTGTCGATTGCCGGAATGGGCTTTCTCGACCCCGGCAGCCAGCTACGCTGGATGGCGGCGCTGGCGGTGGTGATCGCCTTCTGTTCGGCATCGCAGGATATCGTTTTTGATGCGTGGAAAACGGACGTGTTGCCCGCCGAAGAACGCGGTTCCGGAGCGGCGATTAGCGTCCTGGGCTACCGTCTTGGGATGCTGGTTTCCGGTGGACTGGCGTTATGGCTGGCGGACCGCTGGCTCGGCTGGCAGGGAATGTACTGGTTGATGGCGGCGCTGCTCATTCCGTGCATTATCGCCACGCTTCTGGCTCCGGAACCCGCAGACACCATCCCGGTGCCCAAAACGCTGGAGCAGGCCGTTGCGGCTCCACTGCGTGATTTTTTCGGTCGTAACAATGCCTGGCTTATTCTGCTGCTGATCGTGCTCTATAAACTCGGCGATGCCTTTGCCATGAGTTTAACCACCACCTTTTTGATCCGCGGCGTGGGCTTTGATGCCGGTGACGTCGGCGTGGTGAATAAAACCCTGGGACTGCTGGCCACCATTATCGGCGCGCTATACGGCGGCATACTGATGCAGCGCCTGTCTCTGTTTCGCGCTCTGCTGATTTTTGGCGTTCTGCAAGGGGCGTCAAACGCCGGTTACTGGCTGCTGTCGGTGACGGATAAAAACATGATCAGTATGGGTGCGGCAGTATTCTTTGAGAATCTGTGCGGCGGAATGGGGACGGCGGCGTTTGTCGCATTACTGATGACGCTGTGTAACCGTTCCTTCTCCGCCACCCAGTTTGCCCTGCTGTCTGCGCTTTCAGCCGTGGGACGCGTGTATGTTGGTCCGATTGCCGGCTGGTTTGTCGAAGCGCACGGCTGGTCTGTGTTCTACCTGTTCAGCGTGGTCGCTGCCGTACCGGGATTAATGCTGCTGCTGGTGTGCCGGCAGACGCTGGAATATACCCGGCAACATGCCGGCTTCCTGCCGCGTACCCGCTTCCCCCGCGCCTATCGCCTGGCGCTACGGCTGCTGATGCTGGGTTGCCTGGTACTTGGACTGTGGCTGATAGTCGTCATCATTAACGCGACTGGCGCAATCAACCTTCGCTTTGCGCCACTGCTGCTGGAGGCCGGGGCGCTAATCGCCATAGCCGGTATCGTATGCGGCGCGATGCTGGATTACCTCGCCTTGCGCCAGGTGGCGGGCGCACACAGATAAGAAAATGTTATTTGCCGTTGTAATCACCGCAGGTAATTATAACGGCGACCCCTCATTTTTTATTTTTTTAAAATATTTGTTGTTTTGTGCGTTATAGAATTCTGGAAATTATTAGCAATTTTCCAAAAAAATATTTCTTCCTAAACCGATTCAGCTGCTAGCAATTTAATTTTCATGTCGGCAAATGTCTTTTATTTGATATGCATTTGTTAATTATTTGTATATTTTAAGCAATGGTTATACCAATTGCCCTGCCCACCCTTCTTTTGCGTCCGGTTTCGTTATAACACCCGCGCCACGCCTGCACTGGTTGAAAAATAGACATAATGCGCAACATGTGTGACATAGACGGCAGAAGACAGTAACACTTAACTGACACTGCTCCATTCATGTTTACAGTAATGTAACCTTCCCTTAAAATGACCATACTCTTTAAACGCCACCAGATCCCGTGGAATTGAGGTCGTTACATGAGACTCAGGAAATACAATAAAAGTTTGGGATGGTTGTCATTATTCGCAGGCGCTTTTTTACTCAGTGGCTGTGATTCTGCACTCCTTGACCCCAAAGGACAGATTGGACTGGAGCAACGCTCACTGATACTGACGGCTTTTGGCCTGATGATGATTGTCGTTATTCCCGCCATCTTGATGGCTGTAGGTTTTGCCTGGAAGTACCGAGCGAGCAATAAAGATGCGAAGTATAGCCCCAACTGGTCACACTCCAATAAAGTGGAAGCTGTGGTCTGGACGGTGCCGATTTTGATCATCCTGTTCCTTGCCGTACTGACATGGAAAACCACGCACTCGCTTGAACCCAGCAAGCCGCTGGCTCACGACGAGAAACCCATCACCATCGAAGTAGTTTCGATGGACTGGAAATGGTTCTTCATCTATCCGGAACAGGGCATTGCTACCGTCAACGAAATCGCCTTCCCGGCGAATACGCCGGTCGCGTTCAAAGTGACCTCTAACTCCGTGATGAACTCGTTCTTTATCCCGCGTCTGGGCAGCCAGATTTATGCGATGGCAGGTATGCAGACCAACCTGCACCTGATCGCTAATGAAGCGGGCACATATGACGGTATCTCCGCCAGCTATAGCGGTCCAGGTTTCTCTGGCATGAAGTTCAAAGCTATCGCGACACCGGACCGTGCGGCATTCGATCAGTGGGTAGCGAAGGCGAAACAGTCTCCGAACGCCATGAGCGATATGGCGACGTTCGATAAGCTCGCTGCGCCCAGCGAATATAACAAAGTGGAGTACTTCTCCAGCGTGAAACCTGATTTGTTTAAAGATGTTGTTAACAAATTTATGGGCCACGGGAAGAGCATGGACATGACCCAACCGGAAGGCGAGCACGCTTCGCACGACGGTATGGAAGGCATGGACATGAGCCACGCGGAATCCTCTCACTAAGGGGCCGAGGAAGAAAACGATGTTCGGAAAACTTACACTGGATGCAGTGCCGTACCATGAACCCATTATCATGGTTACGATCGCCGCCATTATCGTCGGGGGTCTGGCGGTATTAGCGGCGATCACTTACTTCGGTAAGTGGTCCTGGTTATGGAAAGAGTGGCTCACGTCTGTGGACCACAAACGACTTGGTATCATGTATGTCATCGTAGCGATTGTTATGCTGCTGCGTGGCTTTGCGGATGCCATCATGATGCGTAGCCAGCAGGCGCTGGCCTCGGCGGGCGAAGCAGGCTTCCTTCCGCCTCACCACTACGATCAAGTCTTCACCGCCCACGGCGTGATCATGATCTTCTTCGTGGCGATGCCGTTCGTTATCGGTCTGATGAACCTGGTGGTTCCGCTACAGATCGGCGCGCGTGATGTTGCGTTCCCGTTCCTGAACAACCTGAGCTTCTGGTTCACGGTGGTTGGGGTGATTCTGGTGAACCTGTCGCTGGGCCTGGGCGAATTCGCGCAGACCGGCTGGCTGGCATATCCGCCACTCTCGGGAATAGAGTACAGTCCAAGCGTGGGGGTCGATTACTGGATCTGGAGCCTGCAGCTCTCAGGTATCGGGACGACGCTGACCGGGATTAACTTCTTCGTCACCATCCTGCGCATGCGTGCGCCAGGCATGACGATGTTCAAAATGCCGGTATTCACCTGGGCGTCGCTGTGTGCGAACATCCTGATTATCGTCTCGTTCCCGATCCTGACCGTCACCGTCGCGTTGCTGACCCTTGACCGCTATATCGGTACCCATTTCTTTACCAACGATATGGGCGGCAACATGATGATGTACATCAACCTGATCTGGGCCTGGGGCCATCCGGAAGTGTACATTCTGGTTCTGCCGGTGTTCGGGGTATTCTCCGAAATCGCTGCAACCTTCTCGCGTAAACGTCTGTTCGGCTACACCTCACTGGTGTGGGCAACCGTCTGTATTACCATTCTGTCGTTCATCGTCTGGCTGCACCACTTCTTCACCATGGGTGCGGGCGCGAACGTAAACGCCTTCTTTGGTATTACGACCATGATTATCGCCATCCCGACCGGGGTGAAGATCTTCAACTGGCTGTTCACCATGTATCAGGGCCGTATCCAGTTCAATACCGCGATGATGTGGACCATCGGCTTTATCGTCACCTTCTCGGTGGGCGGTATGACCGGCGTTCTGCTGGCGGTGCCGGGCGCGGACTTTGTTCTGCATAACAGCCTGTTCCTGATCGCCCACTTCCATAACGTGATTATCGGTGGTGTGGTATTTGGTTGCTTCGCCGGTCTGACCTACTGGTGGCCGAAAGCCTTTGGTTTCACCCTGAACGAAACCTGGGGTAAACGCGCGTTCTGGTTCTGGATTATCGGTTTCTTCGTGGCCTTTATGCCGCTGTACGTGCTGGGCTTCATGGGGATGACCCGTCGTCTGAGCCAGCAGATCGATCCACAGTTCCACTCAATGCTGATGATTGCCGCAGGCGGCGCAGCACTGATTGCCTGCGGTATCCTCTGCCAACTGACGCAGTTCTACGTTTCTATCCGCGACCGCGATTTGAACCGCGACCTGACGGGCGATCCGTGGGGTGGCCGTACCCTGGAGTGGTCTACCTCCTCTCCGCCGCCGTTCTATAACTTTGCCGTAGTGCCGCACGTTCATGAGCGTGATGCCTTCTGGGAAATGAAAGACAAAGGCGACGCGTACCAAAAGCCGCAGCACTATGAAGAGATTCATATGCCGAAAAACACGGGCGCGGGCATCATTATTGCTGCTTTCACCACGCTGTTTGGTTTCGCTATGATCTGGCATATCTGGTGGCTGGCTATCGCAAGCTTCGCAGGCATGATCATCACCTGGATTGTGAAAAGCTTTGACGAAGACGTGGATTATTACGTGCCGGTAGCGGAAGTCGAAAAACTGGAAAACCAGCATTTCGATGAAATCACTAAGGCAGGGCTGAAATAATGGCAACGAGCACTTTTAATCAAACCACAGCCCATGCGCATGACCATGGGCACCACGATGCAGGATCGAACAAAGTGTTCGGTTTCTGGATCTACCTGATGAGCGACTGCATTCTGTTCTCATGCCTGTTCGCGACCTATGCGGTGCTGGTTAACGGCACCGCGGGCGGCCCGACCGGCAAGGACATTTTTGAACTGCCGTTCGTACTGGTAGAGACCTTTCTGCTGCTGTTCAGCTCCATCACCTACGGCATGGCGGCTATCGCCATGCACAAAAACAACAAAAGCCAGGTCATCACCTGGCTTGCCCTCACCTTCCTGTTTGGTGCCGGGTTCGTGGGAATGGAAATCTATGAATTCCATCACCTGATTGCTGAAGGTTTTGGTCCTGATCGCAGCGGCTTCCTGTCGGCGTTCTTTGCGCTGGTAGGGACTCACGGTCTGCACGTGACCTCTGGTCTGGTATGGATGGCGATCCTGATGATTCAGGTTTCCCGTCGCGGCCTGACCAGCACGAACCGCACGCGTATTATGTGCCTGAGCCTGTTCTGGCACTTCCTCGACGTGGTGTGGATCTGTGTGTTCTCTGTAGTTTATCTGATGGGGGCGATGTAATGAGTCATTCAACCGATCACAACGGCGCGTCCCACGGTAGCGTAAAAACCTACATGACCGGTTTTATCCTGTCGATCATCCTGACGGTGATCCCGTTCTGGCTGGTAATGACAGGAGCGATATCGCACGGCGCTATTCTCGGGACCATTCTGGTTACCGCGGTGGTACAGATTCTGGTGCATCTGGTCTGCTTCCTGCACATGAACACCTCTTCTGAGGAGCGCTGGAACCTGACAGCCTTTGTCTTTACCGTGATTATCATCGCTATCCTGGTAGTGGGTTCGATCTGGATTATGTGGAACCTCAACTACAACATGATGCTTCACTAAGAGCGGCGAGTATGTTTAAGCAATACCTGCAAGTAACAAAACCAGGCATCATTTTTGGCAACCTGATCTCGGTGATAGGCGGATTCCTGCTGGCCTCAAAGGGCAGCATCAACTACCCGCTATTCATCTATACGCTGCTTGGCGTATCTCTGGTGGTCGCCTCTGGTTGTGTTTTCAACAACTATATCGACCGCGACATCGATCGTAAGATGGAGCGGACGAAAAACCGGGTGCTGGTCAAGGGGCTGATCTCGCCAAAAGTCTCGCTGGTGTATGCCACCTTGTTGGGTATTGCTGGCTTTATGCTGCTGTGGTTCGGTGCCAACCCGCTGGCCTGCTGGCTGGGGGTGATGGGTTTCGTGGTGTATGTGGGCGTTTATAGCCTGTATATGAAGCGTCACTCGGTCTACGGCACGCTGATTGGCTCTCTCTCCGGCGCTGCGCCGCCGGTGATTGGCTACTGCGCGGTCGCGAATCAGTTCGACAGCGGTGCGGCAATCCTGTTGGCTATTTTCAGCCTGTGGCAGATGCCCCACTCTTACGCCATTGCGATTTTCCGCTTTAAGGATTATCAGGCGGCGAACATTCCGGTCCTGCCGGTCGTGAAAGGCATTTCAGTGGCGAAAAACCATATTACGCTGTATATCATCGCCTTTGCCGTGGCAACGCTGATGCTGACGCTGGGCGGCTACGCCGGATATAAATATCTGATCGTCGCCGCTGCGGTAAGCGTCTGGTGGCTCGGCATGGCGCTGCGCGGTTATAAAGTGGAAGATGATAAGGTCTGGGCGCGCAAGCTGTTCGGCTTTTCCATCATCGCCATTACCGCGCTGAGCGTGATGATGTCCGTGGACTTTATGGTGCCGGATTCACACAGTTTGCTGGCTTACGTCTGGTAAGGTTTGATGAATGTGAAAAAACCCGCTACGGCGGGTTTTTTATTGCCTGTTATCAGCATACGGTTATTAACCGTATCTGTTGACGAATAACTTTTTTGCACGTAGGTTAATCACACGGCTAATAGCCGTACCATGTATGAAATTCATTGTCAGAATTTCGTACAGCTAATCTAAGAGGTCAATCATGCCTGGTAAAACCGCCACCCAACCCAACGTCGAGAAAGCGCTAAAAAATGCGCGAGTTGAACTTAAAACCAGCTCCGACGCAAAAATCAGACTTCGCGAAGCTGCCGAAGCCGTCGGGCTGGATTTAAGCGCCTTTATTCTGAGCGCCGCCATGGAACGCGCTGAAAGCGTGCTGGATAACCAGCGCCGCCGCGAGCTTTCAAATCAAAGCTGGGAACTGATGAACCAACTCATCGCAGAACCTGCTCAGCCGACGCTCGCCCTTAAGGCGTTAATAAGAAGGAAAAAGAGCGATGGTCAATCAGCCTGAAGAAAGCGCCCTCCCCCAGGTGCTCTCCTGTAATTATCAATCCGATATTACCTACCCTGGGCAAAAACACTTCGATTGCGGTAATCCCATTATCGATAAGTTTGTCCGGGCATCGTTAAAGAAAAGCGTACGTAACAGCGACTGTGCCGCGAAAGCACTTATTGACAAAAACAGCGGTGAGCTTATCGGCGTCTACACTTTTACCGCCTACTCGCTGGAAAAACAGCGCGTCTCCGGCGTACTACCAGGCTCCCAGCCTTCAGAAATTGGCGTAGTGAGACTGGTAATGCTCGGTGTCGCACGCAAATATCAAAATCAGGGCTATGGTCAGGATCTGCTTTGTGACTTTTTCGAGCACGTTAAGATCATCCATCAGGCGCTGCCGATTAAAGGGGTTTATCTCGACGCTGACCCGGCGGCCATTAATTTTTACTCGCGTCTGGGTTTCGTTCAGCTTTCAGCCACACCTAATGCCTTTGAGGCTATGCCAATGTTTTTGGCGATTCAGCATATTCTTGCTGCGTAGGCGTTTTGCCGGATGGTGCCAGCCTTTTCTATACCGCACGAATGATTAACTCATGTAATATTTACTAATTAACACCTTGTTTACCCTGCCTGCGCTCCGCACTACACTATGGGGTGATTAATAACGAGGTGGGAATGAACGATTACAAAATGACGCCAGGCGAATTGCGCGCCACCTGGGGTTTAGGGACCGTATTTTCTTTGCGTATGCTCGGCATGTTTATGGTCCTGCCGGTTCTGACCACTTATGGCATGGCCCTCCAGGGCGCAAGCGAGGCTCTGATTGGTCTTGCGATTGGCATCTACGGGCTGGCGCAGGCCGTCTTCCAGATCCCTTTTGGTTTGCTCTCCGACCGTATCGGCCGTAAACCGCTGATCGTTGGCGGGCTGGCGATTTTTATCGTCGGCAGTATTATTGCCGCACTCTCCAGTTCCATCTGGGGCATTATTCTTGGGCGCGCGCTCCAGGGGTCCGGTGCGATTGCTGCCGCGGTGATGGCGCTGCTTTCCGATTTAACCCGTGAGCAAAACCGTACCAAAGCGATGGCGTTTATTGGCGTCAGCTTTGGCATCACCTTTGCGATTGCCATGGTTCTGGGACCGGTGATCACCCATAAGCTCGGGCTGAACGCGCTGTTCTGGATGATTGCCATCCTCGCCTCGGTCGGTATTGCCCTGACGTTATGGGTGGTGCCCAACAGCACCAGTCACGTGCTGAACCGCGAGTCCGGAATGGTAAAGGGCTGCTTTAGCAAAGTGCTGATGGAGCCGGGACTGCTGAAGCTTAATTTCGGCATTATGTGCCTGCATATTCTGCTGATGTCGACCTTTGTCGCCCTCCCCGGCCAGATGGAGGAAGCGGGTTTTCCGGCGGCAGAACACTGGAAGGTTTACCTGGTCACCATGCTGATCTCGTTCGTGTCCGTGGTGCCGTTTATTATTTATGCTGAAGTAAAACGGCGGATGAAGCGGGTATTCCTGGTGTGCGTCGCGGTCCTGCTGATTGCCGAAATTGTGCTGTGGGGCGCGGGTCCGCACTTCTGGGAACTGATCGCTGGCGTTCAGTTGTTCTTTCTGGCATTTAATTTGATGGAAGCACTGCTGCCGTCGCTGATCAGCAAAGAGTCTCCGGCGGGCTATAAAGGCACGGCAATGGGCGTCTACTCCACCAGCCAGTTTATCGGCGTGGCGATTGGCGGCTCGCTGGGCGGCTGGGTCGATGGCTTTTTTGACTCGCAGACCGTGTTTCTCGCCGGCGCGTTACTGGCGACGCTCTGGCTGCTGGTCGCCAGCACCATGAAAGAGCCGCCGTATGTCAGCAGCCTGCGGGTGGAAATTCCGCCGGAGGTCGCGGCTGATGAAACGTTGAAGGAACGTTTGCTGGCGAAAGAAGGTGTTAGCGAAGTGCTGGTCGTGAAAGAAGAACATTCAGCGTACGTCAAAATCGACAGCAAAGTGACGAACCGCTTTGAGATTGAAATGGCAATAAAACCGGTATAAAAACGTCAGGGCGATATTACGCGCCCTGACGACAGCATTAATCGCGGAAATTCTTAAACTGGAACGGCTGCCCCAGATCGCCGCCGCGCACCAGCGCCATCACCGACTGCAAATCGTCGCGGGATTTTCCGGTAATGCGGATCTCTTCGCCCTGGATCTGCGCCTGCACTTTCAGCTTGCTGTCTTTAATCAGCTTGACGATTTTCTTCTGAATCGCGCTTTCAATGCCCTGCTTCAGCTTCGCTTCAACGAACCAGGTTTTGCCGCTGTGAACGAACGTTTCCGGCACGTCCAGCGACGTCCCTTCAATGCCGCGTTTGAGCAGCTTGGCGCGCAAAATATCCAGAAGCTGATTAACCTGGAAATCAGATTCGCTCAGTACCTTGATTGTCTTATTTGCATCGTTCAGCTCAAATGTGGCTTCAACGTTGCGAAAATCAAAGCGTGACTCAACTTCGCGGCTGGCGTTATCTACCGCGTTACGTGCTTCCTGAAGATCAACTTCAGAGACAATATCGAAAGATGGCATCTTTTCCTCTCCCTTCGTTTCTTTTGCGATGCATAATACCCGCCACACGGCATAACTCAACTTGTTCTGTCCAGAAGCATAGCTGAAAACGCTATACTGGACGTATTGCAGGTGAGGAGGATGAATGAAAATTACCGTACTCGGATGCGGTGCACTGGGACAATTATGGCTAACCGCGCTGCATAAACGCGGGCATGATGTACAGGGCTGGCTACGGGTGCCGCAACCGTATTGCAGCGTTAATCTGGTTGAGCTGGATGGCTCTATCTTTAACAAATCCCTGATAGCCAACGATCCCGACTTTCTGGCGCAGAGCGATTTACTGCTGGTCACGCTTAAAGCCTGGCAAGTTTCTGACGCCGTGCGAACGCTGGCAGCGATCCTTCCTGAAACGTCCCCTATTCTGCTCATCCATAATGGGATGGGTGCCGTAGATGAGCTGCGTAACCTGAAACAGCCGCTGTTAGTCTCTGCGACCACCCACGCGGCGCGGCATGATGGCAACGTGATTGTTCACGTGGCGAGTGGGATCACTCATATTGGCCCGGCTCGCAGCTACCCGAAGGATTACAGCACGCTGGCAGATATCCTGCAAAAGGTCCTCCCCGACGTCGCCTGGCACAACAATATCCATTCAGCCCTCTGGGGGAAACTGGCGGTTAATTGCGTCATCAACCCGATTACTGCGCTATGGAACTGCCGCAACGGTGAACTGCGTGGTCATCCAGAATTAATTGAATCTCTGTGCCAGGAGATAGCAGCCGTGATGGAACGCGAAGGATTCCATACTTCGCTGGAAAATCTGCTTTACTATGTTTATCAGGTCATTGATAGCACAGCGGATAATATCTCTTCCATGTTGCAGGATATCCGCAGCCAGCGTCATACCGAGATTGACTATATTACCGGCTACCTGCTTAAGCGCGCTCGCGCGCATGGGATCGCCGTTCCGGAAAATACCCGCCTGTTTGAACAGGTGAAACGAAAGGAGAGTGAATATGAGCGCAGCAGCACTGATATGCCTCGCCCCTGGTAGTGAAGAAATCGAAGCTGTCACCACCATCGACCTGCTGGTTCGCGGCGGTATTAACGTCACGGTTGCCAGCGTCGCCAGCGATGGCAACCTGACTATCACCTGTTCACGCGGCGTGAAAATCCTCGCCGATGCGCCGCTGGTCGAAGTGGCCGACGGCGACTTCGACATGATTATCCTGCCCGGCGGCAATAAAGGCGCGGAGTGTTTCCGCGACAGTCCGCTGCTGGTCGAAACCGTGAAGCAGTTCCACCGCTCCGGTCGCATCGTCGCCGCTATTTGCGCGGCTGCCGCCACGGTGCTGGTGCCGCACGATATTTTCCCTGGCGCGAATATGACCGGTTTTCCGGCGCTCAAAGATAAGATCCCCGAAGCACAGTGGCAGGACAGACGCGTAGTGTGGGATGCGCGCGTGAAGCTGTTAACCAGCCAGGGACCGGGAACCTCGATTGATTTCGGCCTGAAGATTATCGATCTGCTGGTCGGGCGTGAAAAAGCGCATGAAGTGGCATCGCAGCTGGTGATGGCGGCGGGGATTTACAATTACTATGAGTAAAACGTGCCCGGCGGCAGATGCCTGCCGGGCGGTAACGCTGCGAGATAACACAGCGTAAGTATTAAGGCCGATACACCTTCACATTCTTAAATCCCTGCTCGCGCAAATAGAGCGCCTGCAAACGGCTCATCACGCCGCGCTCGCACCACAGCAGCCAGGTTTTATTCTGATCGAGATCGCCGAATTTGGTGCTCAGCTTGTAGAACGGCAGTGTCACCACGTCGATGCCTTCCACTTTCAGCGGCTTATCGTCCTGCTCATCGACAGAGCGGATGTCAAGGATCACGTCATTCGGACCAAAGCCGCTGACGGTTTCGACTTCCACCACCTCCTGCTCCGTCTGGGCCGCGATGTCGCGAATGTCGACGTTGCTGGCTTCTTCAACCACGCGGTCGAGGATGCTGAAATCAAAGTGCGCTTCTTCGGCCTCGATCTTCTCTTTTACCGCTTTCACGGTAGGGCTTTTCGAGATCACGCCGCAGTATTCCGGCATGGTGCGGGCAAAATCTTCCGTACCAATCTCGCGCGCCAGATCGATGATGTGCTCTTTGTCATGTGAAATCAGCGGACGCAGGATCAGAGTATCGGAAACGTTGTCGATCAGGCGCAGGTTAGTCAGCGTCTGGCTGGACACCTGGCCCAGCGCTTCACCGGTCACCAGCGCCTGAACGCCGTAACGCTCCGCCACTTTCGAGGCGGCACGGATCATCATGCGCTTAAGGACCACGCCCATTTGGCCGTCATCCACTTTTTCGAGGATCTCGCCGACCACCGGCTCGAAGTTGATTGCCACAAAACGCACGCGATGCGAACTGCCGAAGCGGTTCCACAAATAGTGCGCCACCTGACGAACGCCAATTTCATGCGCCGCGCCGCCCAGATTGAAGAAGCAGTAGTGGACGCGACAGCCGCGACGCATCAGCATGTAGCTGGAGACGCCGGAGTCAAAGCCGCCGGAGATCAGCGACATCACGTCTTCCTGAGTACCAATCGGATAACCGCCAATCCCTTCTACGCGGTTGTTCACCAGCAACAGACGGTCGTTTTCAATTTCGAGATTAACCGTGACGTCTGGCTTCGTCAGCTTCACGCGGGCGGATTCAATATGCTGATTCAGTCCGCCGCCGACATAGCGTTCGACCTCAATGGAGCTAAACTCATGGGTGCCACGACGCTTAACGCGCACACAGAAGGTTTTGCCTTCCAGTCGCTCGCGATACAGCGCCAGTGCTTTTTCAAAGATGTCATGTACCGAGGTAAAAGGAACATCCTCAACCTCCAGAACATGATGGATACCCGGAATGCGGGTTAGCGCGTCGCGAATAACGGGACGCAGATTTTCGTCTTTAGCACGAACTTCGATATGATCCCAGTGGCGAATGATGGCAAGATCGTCTTTATGGGATTTAAGAACGTTACGAATGTTACCGGTTAAAATTTTAGTAAAGCGCAAACGCACAGATTGGCTTTTGATAGTGATTTCCGGGAACAATTTAATGATAAACTTCATGGCGGCAATGGTTCTTTGGCAAGTCTAAAGCGACTTGTAGTGGGAATAGTACAGCAGCCCATACCTGCGGCTGCATCCAGGTGCGCAAGTATACCACCATCGCGGTCATTCTGTGCATCTGCCCTCACCATTGCGCGTTATTTGCTAATCACTCCGGGTCCGTTACCATAGCCCCTGAGCTGAAACTACTGAGAGTCAGACATTTACTATGCCTAAGAAAAACGATGCACCTGCCAGTTTTGAAAATGCGCTAAGCGAACTGGAGCAAATTGTCACTCGTCTGGAAAGCGGAGACCTGCCGCTGGAGCAGGCGCTAAACGAATTCGAACAGGGCGTGCAGCTGGCGCGTCAGGGGCAGAAAAAACTGCAGCAGGCCGAGCAACGGGTGCAGATCCTGCTGGCAGATAATGAAGAGGCCCCGCTTACCCCCTTCACGCCGGACACCGAGTAAATGGACTTTAGCCAACAACTGCACGTTTGTGTTGAGCGGGCGAACGGCGCGCTGCGTCGGTTTATTGAGCCGCAGCCATTTCAGAACACTCCGCTAGTGGAGGCGATGCACTATGGTGCATTGTTAGGCGGCAAACGCCTGCGCCCTTTTTTGGTTTATGCCACTGGCGAGATGTTCGGCGTCAGTTCGCAGACGCTGGACGCGCCCGCAGCGGCCATTGAATGTATTCACGCCTATTCGCTGATCCATGATGATCTCCCGGCCATGGACGATGACGATCTGCGCCGTGGTCAGCCTACCTGCCATATTAAATTTGGTGAAGCGAGCGCGATCCTGGCTGGTGATGCGTTGCAGACGCTGGCCTTCTCGATCCTCAGTAGCGCCCCCATGCCGGACGTTGCCGACCGTGACCGCCTGGCGATGGTCGCAGAACTGGCGCAGGCCAGTGGCGTCGCAGGGATGTGCGGCGGACAGGCGCTGGATCTGGAAGCGGAAGGACAGCATGTTGATCTGACGGCGCTCGAACGTATCCATCGCCATAAAACCGGGGCGCTGATCCGCGCAGCAGTCAGGCTGGGTGCGCTGAGCGCTGGCGATAAAGGACGTGACGCACTGCCCATTCTTGACACATATGCGGAATCTATCGGTCTGGCCTTCCAGGTTCAGGATGACATTCTCGATGTGGTGGGCGATACTGCAACCCTGGGTAAACGTCAGGGTGCCGATCAGCAGCTTGGCAAAAGTACCTACCCCGCACTTTTAGGCCTTGAGCAAGCTCGCGATAAAGCCCGGGATCTGATTGACGATGCCCGCCAGTCACTCAGTCAACTGGCCGCACAGTCTCTCGACACCTCAGCACTGGAAGCACTGGCGAATTATATAATCCAGCGTGATAAATAAACAAACACCGCGATGAGTCTCTATGAGTTTTGATATAGCCAAATACCCGACCCTGGCGCTGGTCGACTCCACCCAGGAGTTACGCCTTTTGCCGAAAGAGAGCCTGCCGAAGCTGTGCGATGAACTGCGTCGTTACCTGCTCGACAGCGTGAGCCGTTCCAGCGGACACTTTGCCTCCGGGCTTGGCACGGTTGAGCTTACCGTGGCGCTGCACTATGTCTATAACACCCCGTTCGATCAGTTGATTTGGGACGTCGGCCATCAGGCTTATCCGCATAAAATTCTGACCGGTCGGCGGGATAAAATCGACACCATCCGCCAGAAAGACGGGCTGCATCCTTTCCCCTGGCGCGGTGAGAGTGAGTATGACGTCTTGAGCGTCGGCCACTCCTCAACCTCGATCAGCGCGGGCATCGGTATCGCAGTCGCGGCGGAAAAAGAAGACAAACAGCGGCGCACGGTCTGTGTGATCGGCGACGGGGCGATCACCGCTGGCATGGCGTTTGAGGCGATGAACCACGCGGGCGATATCCGCCCGGACATGCTGGTGATCCTCAACGACAACGAAATGTCGATTTCAGAGAACGTTGGCGCGCTGAATAATCATCTGGCGAAAATTCTCTCCGGCAAGCTTTACTCCTCCCTGCGCGAAGGCGGCAAGAAGGTCTTCTCCGGCGTGCCGCCGATTAAAGAACTGCTCAAGCGCACCGAAGAACATATCAAAGGCATGGTAGTGCCGGGCACGCTGTTTGAAGAGCTGGGTTTTAACTATATCGGCCCGGTTGACGGTCACGATGTCCTGAGCCTGGTGAGTACGCTGAAGAATATGCGCGGCCTGAAAGGTCCGCAGTTCCTGCACATCATGACGAAAAAAGGCCGTGGCTATGAGCCTGCCGAGAAAGATCCCATCACCTTTCACGCGGTGCCGAAGTTCGATCATACCAGCGGCGTACTGCCGAAAAGCAGCGGCGGATTGCCTTCTTACTCGAAAATCTTCGGCGACTGGCTGTGTGAAACGGCGGCCAGAGACGACAAGCTGATGGCGGTGACGCCCGCAATGCGTGAAGGCTCTGGCATGGTCGAGTTCTCGCGCAAATTCCCCGATCGTTATTTTGATGTCGCCATTGCCGAACAGCACGCGGTGACGTTTGCCGCCGGACTGGCAATTGGCGGCTATAAGCCGATCGTCGCGATCTACTCCACGTTCTTACAGCGCGCTTACGATCAGGTGATCCACGACGTTGCCATTCAGAAACTGCCGGTGCTGTTTGCTATCGATCGCGCGGGGATCGTCGGGGCCGATGGTCAGACGCATCAGGGCGCATTCGATCTCTCGTTCCTGCGCTGTCTCCCCGATATGGTGATCATGACGCCGAGCGATGAAAATGAATGCCGCCAGATGCTTTATACCGGCTATCACTATCACGATGGCCCGAGCGCGGTGCGTTATCCGCGCGGTTCAGGTACTGGCGCGACGCTGGAGCCGCTTCACTCCCTGCCCATCGGCAAGGGGGTCGTGAAACGTGAGGGCGAGAAAGTCGCTATTCTGAACTTTGGTACCCTGCTGGCAGACGCCGCACAGGTGGCGGAATCGCTGAACGCGACCCTGGTGGATATGCGCTTTGTGAAGCCGCTCGATGAAGCGCTGATCCTGCAACTGGCCGAACAACATGAGGTGCTGGTGACGCTGGAAGAGAACGCGATTATGGGCGGCGCGGGCAGCGGCGTGAACGAAGTGTTGATGGCGCAGCGCAAAGCGGTGCCGGTGCTGAACCTCGGCCTGCCGGATTTCTTTATTCCTCAGGGAACCCAGGAAGAAGCCCGCGCCGAAATTGACCTGGATGCTGAAGGGATTGAAACGAAAATCCGCAACTGGCTCGCATAACTCCCCTCCCCACTCCTGCTATGCTTAACGATACCCTTATAGCAGGAGTGGAACCATGCAATACAACATGTTAGGAAAAACAGACCTCAGGGTTTCCCGCCTTTGTCTCGGCTGTATGACCTTCGGCGAACCGGATCGCGGTAAGCACGCCTGGACCTTACCGGAAGAGAGCAGCCGTCCCATCATTCAACGCGCGCTCGAAGGCGGCATCAACTTTTTCGATACGGCAAACAGCTATTCTGACGGCAGCAGTGAAGAAATTGTCGGACGCGCGCTGCGCGACTTTGCGCGTCGTGAAGAGGTCGTTGTCGCCACCAAAGTGTATCACCAGGTGGGTGATCTGGCAGAAGGGCTTTCCCGTTCGCAGATCCTGCGCTCCATCGACGACAGCCTGCGCCGTCTGAATATGGAGTATGTTGATTTACTGCAAATCCACCGCTGGGATTACAACACGCCGCCTGAAGAGACGCTGGAAGCCCTGAACGACGTGGTGAAAGCGGGTAAGGCGCGTTACATCGGCGCATCATCCATGCACGCCTCCCAGTTCGCCGGGGCGCTGGCGCTGCAAAAACAGCACGGTTGGGCACCGTTCGTCACCATGCAGGATCACTACAATCTTATCTACCGTGAAGAAGAGCGTGAGATGCTCCCGCTGTGCTACCAGCAGGGCGTCGCGGTGATCCCGTGGAGTCCGCTGGCGCGAGGTCGTCTGACTCGTCCGTGGGGTGAAACGACCGCCCGCTCGGTCTCCGATGAGTTTGGCAGCACGCTGTATAGCACCACGGAAGATAACGACGCACAGATTGCCGAACGGCTGGCGGGCGTGGCGGAAGACACTGGCGCAACGCGGGCGCAGGTGGCGCTGGCGTGGTTGCTCAGTAAACCCGGCGTCGCCGCACCGATTATTGGCAGCTCGCGGCAGGAGCAGCTTGATGAGCTGTTGCAGGCGGTGGATTTGACGTTAACACCTGAGCAGATTGCCGAACTGGAAACGCCGTATCAGCAGCACCCGGTGGTGGGTTTTAAATAAGACAGCCACTCGGCAAAACTGCGCTGAAGCACCCGCTGTGGTTCTGCCCGGTGGCGCTGCGCTTACCGGGCCTACAGGTTATGTGTAACGCATTGATATTTCATATATTGTAGGCCGGGTAAGGCGAAGCCGCCACCCGGCAAAGCTGCGCTGAAGCACCCTCTGTGGTTCTGCCCGGTGGCGCTGCGCTTACCGGGCCTACAGACTGTGTAACTCATTGATATTGCATATATTGTAGGCCGGGTAAGGCGAAGCCGCCACCCGGCAAAACTGCGCTGAAGCATCCGCTGTGGTTCTGCCCGGTGGCGCTGCGCTTACCGGGCCTACATACTGTGTAAATCATTGATATTGCGTATATTGTAGGCCGGGTAAGGCGAAGCCGCCACCCGGCAAAGCTGTGCTGAAGCATCCGCTGTGGTTCTGCCCGATGGCGCTGCGCTTACCGGGCCTACAGACTGTTTAACACATTGATATTTCGTATATTGTAGGCCGGGTAAGGCGAAGCCGCCACCCGGCAAAGCTGCGCTGAAGCACTCATTGGAACTCTGCCCGGTGGCGCTGCGCTTACCGGGCCTACAGACTGTGTAACTCGTTGATATTGCGTATATATTAGGCCGGGTAAGGCGAAGCCGCCACCCGGCAAAAGTGCGCTGAAGCATACGCTGTGGTTCTGCCCGGTGGCGCTGCGCTTACCGGGCCTACAGACTGTGTAACTCGTTGATATTGCATATATTGTAGGCCGGGTAAGGCTAAGCCGCCACCCGGCAAAAGTGCGCTGAAGCATCCATCGGGATTTTGCCCGGTGGCGCTGCGCTTACCGGGCCTACAGACTGTGTAACTCGTTGATATTGCATATATTGTAGGCCGGGTAAGGCGAAGCCGCCACCCGGCAAAGCTGTGCTGAAGCCCCCCGCTGTGGTTCTGCCCGGTGGCGCTGCGCTTACCGGGCCTACAGGTTATGTATAACCCATTGATATTGCATATATTGTAGGCCGGATAAGGCGAAGCCGCCACCCGGCAAAACTGCGCTGAAGCATCCACTGGAACTCTGCCCGGTGGCTCTGCGCTTACCGGGCTTACACATTATGTGCAAATCATTGATATTGAATATATTGTGGCCGGATCAACAATGCGCATTACGCGAAATGATCGTACCCTTTCCAGTCAAACGTGACGGGTTGACCGTCGCGTAAAAACTGTAATCCCTCGCTTTCAGGAACCACCTGTCCAATACAGGTAAACGCCGCGCCCAGATGCTTCAGCGCCACGTCCAGCGCGCCGCGATTAAGCTCCGGCACGGTGAAACAGAGTTCATAATCTTCCCCACCCGCCAGCGCCCAGCGCAGCGCCTGTTCAGGCTCCACATGGCGCAGCATGGGTGCAGAGAAAGGCAATGCATTCAGCTCAAGACGCGCGCCGCAGCCGCTGGCCTTCAGGATATGCCCGAGATCGGAAATCAGACCGTCAGAAAGATCGATAGCCGAACTGGCGCGGTCACGCAGCGCCTGCCCGTGCAGCACGCGTGGGGTCGGCCGCAAATGCCGTTTTACCAGATACGCGGCGTCAGCCTCATCATTAACCTGAAGCCGGTCCTGCAATATCGCCAGCCCGGCGGCACTGTCACCCGGCGTACCGGTAACATAGATCCAGTCACCCGGTCTGGCACCTGAGCGCTTAAGGGCGCGCCCCAGCGGCACGAAGCCGTGAATACCCAGCGTCATCGACAGCGGACCACGGGTAGTGTCGCCGCCAATCAGCTGCATATCATAATAATTAAGCTGTTCAAACAGACTGTCGCTAAACGCCGCCAGCCACGGCTCGTTCACTTCCGGCAGCGTCAATGCCAGCGTCAACCATGCAGGATCGGCTCCCATGGCGGCAAGATCGCTAACGTTCACCGCCAGTGCCTTACAGGCCAAATCAGCAGGATCGATATCAGGAAGGAAGTGGATACCACAGACCAGCGTATCCGTACTGATTGCCAGCGTCTGTTTTTCAGGAATATTGAGCAGCGCGCAGTCGTCGCCGATGCCGGTTTCTACATCCAGGCGGGAGCTTCTTACTCGGTCAAAATAACGGGCAATCAGGGAAAATTCGCCACATGCCATACGTTATGCCTCAGCAGTAACAAAGAATAAGGCCGGCGACAGAGCGAGACCGCTCTGCCCTTCCGGCCTGGAGATTACTTTTTGCGGGGACGGATCGCCGGGGCTGCTTTATCCAGCACGCCGTTTACGAATTTGTGGCTGTCTTCAGCGCCAAAGGTTTTTGCCAGTTCGATGGCTTCGTTGATGGCCACTTTATACGGCACATCATCACGTTTGGACAGCTCGAACAGCGCGATACGCAGTACGGCTTTCTCAACCTGGCCCAATTCTTCAAGCAGACGGGACAGGTACGGCTTCATCAGGCCGTCGAGATATGCGCTATTAGTCGCCACCCCGGAGAGCAGTTCGCGGAAATACACGATGTCGACATCTTTGACATCCTGTTCCGCCAGGAACTGATATTCAACATCAGAGATGTCGTTCTGGGACAACTGCCAGGAGTAAAGCGCCTGGACGGCACACTCACGGGCGCGGCGACGAGCAGCAGGTTTCACGGAATTCCCCTTACAAAATTCAGGCCTTGATGGCTTTCAATACATTAATCATTTCGAGCGCGGTCAGTGCAGCTTCTGCACCTTTGTTACCGGCTTTGGTTCCCGCGCGCTCAATAGCTTGCTCAATACTTTCCGTAGTGAGTACGCCAAACGCAACCGGGATTTCGCTCTCCTGAGCGACATGCGCCAGACCGTTGCTTGCGCCACCCGCCACATATTCGAAGTGGGCAGTACCGCCACGGATCACCGTGCCAAGCGCCACGACAGCATCATATTTACCGGTTTTGGCCAGCGCGCCCGCCGCCAGTGGCAGCTCGTAAGCACCTGGAACCCACACAACGGTGATGTTGTCGTCTTTCATCTGACCAATACGCTTGAGGGCGTCAATCGCGCCATCCAGCAGACTGTCGTTAATGAAATTGTTAAAACGCGCAATGGTGATGGCGACGCGAGCGTCCGGGGCAGCAACGTTAGCTTCAATAATGTTCATATTCTTCCTATGGGTTCATATGGCCCCGCAGGGGGGCGGATTTTATCATAATAATTCAGGCGCTGCTTCTCTTTTACCGCAGGCGCTACAGGTTAGTCAGATGCAGACAAATATCCGGGCCAACCTGACGTATCTCGTTGAATTTAAAATGGGGCGCAGCGGACAGTTTCTCAAGCCCTGGCAGAACGCACAGGCCACGGGCATCGCTGCCCAGTAGCTTAGGCGCAATATAGACCACCAGTTCATCCACCAGTCCGGCCTGAAGCAGTGCACCTGCCAGCGTTGCGCCCGCTTCGACCCAGACGCTGTTAATCTGTTCACGACCCAGTTGCATTAGCAATACGACCAAATCCAGATGCCCGTTATGCGGCGGAATTTTCAGCGTACGGACACCCTGCGGCCAGTCACGCGCATCGTCCTGGGTGCGGGCAAACCAGGTTTCTCCCGCCTGCTGTACGATGCGATGCTCAGGCGTGACGCGGTTATGGCTGTCCACTACGATACGGACCGGCTGACGCAGGCTTTCTTGCGGATAAAGCGCTTGCGTATCGGAGGAGAGTTCGTCCCAGCGCACGTTAAGCTGCGGATCGTCCGCCAGTACCGTCGCGCTGCTGGTGAGGATCGCATGGCTTTGCGCGCGCAGGCGCTGCACGTCGCGTCGCGCTTGCGGGGAGGTGATCCACTGGCTTTCCCCGCTCGCCATCGCCGTTCGACCGTCAAGCGATGCGCCGAGCTTAAGCTGTACATACGGGAAACCGGTGCGCATCCGCTTGAGGAATCCTTTGTTTAACGCTTCGGCTTCGCTCATCATCAGCCCGTGGCTGACGTCAATACCTTCCTGCTTCAGGCGATACAACCCGCGTCCGGCGACCTGCGGATTAGGATCCTGCATGGCGGCAACCACGCGCGTCACGCCTGCGGCAATCAGCGCCTCACAGCACGGCGGCGTGCGCCCGTGATGGCTGCATGGCTCCAGCGTAACGTAGGCCGTCGCGCCGCGAGCATTCTCCCCCGCCATACGCAGGGCGTGAACTTCTGCATGCGGCTCACCGGCACGGCGATGATAGCCTTCACCGACAATGCGACCCTCTTTCACAATGACACAACCCACATTAGGGTTGGGATGAGTCGTAAAACGACCACGCTGCGCCAGCTTCAGCGCTCGAGCCATGAATGTTTCATCCTGCATGAGGTTAATCCTGTAAGCGGGCGATCTCTTCGCCGAACTCTTTAATGTCTTCAAAACTACGGTAAACCGAAGCAAAACGGATATAGGCGACTTTATCGAGTTTTTTAAGTTGGTCCATCACCAGGTTACCGATCATCTTACTGGCAACTTCGCGTTCACCCGTTGCCCGAAGCTGCGATTTAATATGATTCAGCGCCATTTCAACATCGTCGGCGCTTACCGGACGCTTTTCCAGCGCCCGAAGAATGCCGTTGCGCAGCTTGTCTTCGTTGAACGGTTCGCGCACGTCGTTACTTTTTATCACGCGCGGCATGACCAGTTCAGCCACTTCAAAGGTGGTAAAACGTTCATTACATACCAGGCACTGTCGCCGACGGCGCACGGAAGATCCCTCACCCACCAGACGAGAATCAATGACTTTGGTATCTACGGCTAAACAAAATGGGCAGTGCATATCGCGTCCTGACGAGGGGTGAATGTGACATACAGTTTACCCTGAACTGGCGGGACTACAAAGGAAGAGCTTTTTTGAGACTATGGATCGATGGCAGACGCGCCATTATCCTCTACCATAATGACAATAATTGTCCTTTTGAAGGGATCGACACGATGACAAGACGTTATTTGAAAGTGTTTGCGCTGGGAAGCCTGTTTGCTCTGACCGCCTGCGCACCGCAAAGTGAAGTTCGCCAGTTGCATCAGAGCGTCAGTACGCTCAATAAAGAGATGACGCAACTCAATCAGGAAACGGTAAAAATTACCCAGCAAAATACGCTGAATAAAAAATCGGCCAGCGGCGTCTACCTGCTGCCGGGAGCGAATACGCCAGCCCGCCTGAATAGCCAGATTGGGATGCTGCGTATGTCGCTGGCCAACATCGCTCCGAACGCAGACGGTACGCGCGTCACGCTGCGGATTCAGGGGGAGTCTGCCGATCCTTTACCGGCCTTCAGCGGCACGGTTGAATGGGGACAAATTCAGGGTACGACGCAGGATTATCAGGAAGTTAACGTTCAGAACCAGCTGATCAATGCTCCGGCCAGCACCCTGGCACCAAGCGACGTTGATATTCCGCTCCAGCTTAACGGCATTACACCTGAGCAATTAGGTTTCGTTCGAATCCATGATATTCAGCCTGCGCCGCAACCCTGATAACGCACTGTAAGCCGCCAGGTTCAGAATAATAGCCCCAACCCGACGCAGCTCTCGGGTTGGGGCTTTTACCGGCGGTCCTGTTCCTGCTTGTCCTCACCAGACGCTGTCGTCATCTGCTTCTTCTCGCCATCATTTTTCTGCTCACTGATGCGTCGTTACCATCACTCATACTTATTTAAACCCGGTAAAGATTGGCAACAAAGCCGCTTATCAGTACAATCGCCGCCGTTAATGTACGCAAACGTGAACGCAATCGATTACGTGTGTGACAGGAATGTGAAACAACACATATTTTTGTGAGCAATGATTCTTATAATAGGCACCACAGAAATTCGAAATATTTAGTAACGCGCAGTCATCTTTTTCATTCCCGTCAGGGATTTTTCAAACAGTGGCATAACTATGAAACATACAATTCTTGCAGCAGGCGCAGTGCTGGCGCTCTCTTCTGGCTTCACCGCTCAGGCAGCCGACGCGGAAAAACCGCAGTTCCTCTCCGACTGGTGGCATCAGAGCGTCAACGTGGTCGGCAGCTATCACACCCGCTTTGGGCCAGCGTTACGTAACGATACCTATCTGGAATACGAAGCGTTCGCTAAGAAAGACTGGTTTGACTTCTACGGCTACGTGGATGCGCCGCGTTTCTTCGGCGGTGACGGCGATTCACGCGGCATCTGGAACCACGGTTCGCCACTGTTTACCGAAATCGAACCGCGTTTTTCAATTGATAAACTGACCAACTCCGACCTGAGCATTGGCCCGTTCAAAGAGTGGTACTTCGCCAACAACTATATCTACGATATGGGCCGTAACGAGGCGGGTCGTCAGAGCACGTGGTACATGGGTCTGGGTACGGACGTGGAAACCGGTCTGCCGATTGGCCTTAATCTGAACATTTATGCCAAGTATCAATGGCAAAACTACGGTGCCTCTAACGAAAACGAGTGGGATGGCTACCGCTTCAAAATTAAATACTTTGTACCGATCACCGACGTCTGGGGCGGCCACCTGAGCTACATCGGCTTCACCAACTTTGACTGGGGTTCAGATCTGGGCGACGATCAGTATCGCACCAGCAATTCCATCGCTTCCAGTCACGTTCTGGCACTGAACTACGATCACTGGCACTACTCTGTGGTCGCGCGTTACTTCCACAACGGTGGTCAGTGGAACGATGGCGACCAGCCGGTATGGCAGGCAGAGCCGATCAAGTCTAACGGCTTCGGCTGGTATCTGGTTGCAGGGTATAACTTCTAATAACAACGCATGTTAAAAAGCCGATCTGAAGATCGGCTTTTTTATTTATACCTCGCGTCCTGAGCTTAACGCATAAAAAAGCCCGGCACAGCGCCGGGCTTTTTTGATCGTAAAACGACCGTTACGGCAGAAGCGACGGCTGATCCGCCCCTTCTTTCTCGACTTTCTGCTGGAGCATATGCTCGCGCTTCATACCCAGTTTCAGCGCCAGCGCCGAAGCCACGTAGATTGACGATGCGGTACCGATGGAAACACCGATCAGCATGGTCAGCGAGAAGCCTTCCAGTACCGGACCACCGAAGAGGTACAGCATCAGAATAACCACCAACGTTGTACCGGAGGTAATCAACGTACGGTGCAGCGTCTGGGTCAGCGACACGTTAAAGATTTCGTAAGGCGTCCCGCGACGAATCTTGCGGAAGTTTTCACGAATACGGTCAGATACCACGATGCTGTCGTTCAGTGAGTAACCGATAACCGACATTAACGATGCAACGATGGTCAGGTCAATCTCAATATGGAACAGCGACAGGATCCCTAAGGTGATGATCACGTCGTGCGCCAGCGCGATAACCACCCCTGCCGCCAGTCGCCACTCGAAGCGGAAACCGACATATACAAGGATGGAGATCAGCGCCACCATCAGCGCCATCGCACCGGTTTGCGCCAGATCGGCACCGACGCTCGGCCCGACGAATTCAATGCGCTTAACCGCCGCGTTCTGGCTGGTGGCTTCATTGATGACGTTCAGCACCTTGCTGCCCAGTACCTGCCCGCCGTTTTCACCTTCGGTTGGCGGCATGCGCACCATAATGTCGTGGCTGCTACCAAAGTTCTGCAACTGCGGCTCTTCAAAGCCCGCCTTTTGCAGCGCTTCGCGCATCACGTCCATATCCGCCGGTTTTTCCAGGGTGATTTCAATAACGGTACCGCCGGTGAAATCGAGACCCCAGTTAAAGCCGCGCACGCCCATAATGACAATGGCCGCCACCAGCAACAAACCGGAGATGCCGAAAGCCCAGTAGTCCCAGCGCATAAAGTCGTAGACTTTACGGCCGTGGTTCAATTGTTCAACACTATATTCCTGTGCCACATCGCACTCCTCAGATTGACAGCTTGTTGACGCGTTTGCCGCCATACAACAGGTTTACGATGGCACGCGTACCGACAATCGCGGTAAACATCGACGTCGCCACACCAATACCGGTAGTGATCGCGAACCCTTTAATGGCCCCGGTGCCTACGGCATAGAGGATCAGAACTTTAATCAACGTGGTAATGTTCGCATCAAAGATGGAGCTGAACGCGCCGGCATAGCCTTCGTGGATCGCCTGCTGCACCGAACGTCCGTTGCTTAACTCTTCTTTGATACGCTCGTTGATCAGTACGTTAGCATCCACCGCCACCGCAAGGGTTAGGACGATACCCGCGATACCCGGCATACTCAGCGTCGCGCCCGGCAGCAGCGACATGATACCGACGATCAGCACCAGGTTCGCCACTAACGCACTGGTCGCAATCAGACCAAACTTCTTGTAGAAGACCAGCATAAACAGGATGGACACCACCAGACCGGCCAGGCACGCTTCCAGACCCTGCTTGATATTCTGCATACCCAGCGTTGGCCCGATAGTACGTTCTTCAACAATCTGAATCGGCGCAATCAACGCACCGGCACGCAGCAGCAGCGAGAGCTGGCGCGCTTCATTCGGGTTGTTAATACCGGTAATACGGAAGCTGTTACCCAGACGAGACTGGATATTGGCGACGTTAATCACCTCTTCCTGTTTCACCAGAACCGCACGACCGTTGGCGTCTTTTTTACCGCTGTCCTTATACTCCACGAACAGCGTCGCCATCGGTTTACCGATGTTGTCTTTGGTGAAGTTAGACATGATGTTACCACCTGCGCTGTCGAGCGAGATGTTAACCTGCGGCTGGTTGTACTCATCCTGATTAGAGGTGGAGTCGGTGATATGGTCACCGGTCAGGATCACGCGTTTGAACAGCACAACCGGCTGGCCTTCACGCATCTGCTTCACTTCTGAGTCGCCGGGAATACGGCCAGACGCGGCGGCAGCCTGATCGACGTTGGTGTTAACCAGACGGAATTCCAGCGTTGCGGTTGCACCAAGGATTTCTTTCGCCCGCGCGGTGTCCTGAATACCTGGCAGCTCGACCACAATACGGTCAGCGCCCTGGCGTTGAACCACCGGCTCGGCAACGCCCAGCTGGTTTACACGGTTACGCAGAATGTTGATGTTCTGCTGGACCGCATATTCACGGGCTTCGCTCAGACGCGCGTCGGTCATCACCGCACGCAGCGCGTTATCACCCTGGCTCGAAATCACCAGATCCTGATGACGCTTGCTCAGATAAGAAACCGCTTCATCACGGGCAGTCGCATCACGGAAAGTAATGCTCAGGCCATAATTATTTTCTTTACGAACGGTAGTATAAGGAATGCCTTTTTCACGCAGATCGCTGCGCAGGCCGTCGATATTCTGTTCCTGGAGTTTACCCAGCGCGGTGTCCATATCCACTTCCATCAGGAAGTGAACGCCGCCACGCAGGTCAAGACCGAGCTTCATCGGCTCTGCTTTGAGGGCCGCCAGCCAGCGCGGGGTTGCCGGTGCGAGGTTAAGCGCCACGACGTATTTGTCACTCAGCACGCTAACCAGCGCTTCACGTGCGCGCAGTTGAGTATCCGTGGAGTCGAAGCGCACTAAAATAGCACCTTCTTCCAGCGCCATGGACTTCGCGGTGATTTTTTCTTTTTGTAACGTATTCTGGACCTGGATCAGCGTTTGCTCACTGGCGGCGCTGCCGCGCGCGCCAGTGACCTGAACAGCCGGATCCTCACCATAAAGGTTGGGAAGTGCGTAAAGCAGGCCGACGATAATCACGACGACCAGCATAATGTACTTCCACAAAGGATAACGGTTTAACACGGCAGTTCCCTTTGGGAAATCAATAAATTACAGCGCCTTCATCGTGCCTTTCGGCAGAACGGCAGCTACGAAATCACGTTTGATAACCACTTCAGTGGTGTCGTTCAGAGCGATGACGATATAACCCGTCTCAGCCACTTTAGTGACGCGACCAACCAGGCCGCCGTTGGTCAATACTTCATCGCCTTTCGCGATAGAGCTCATCAGATTTTTATGCTCTTTAGTACGCTTCTGCTGAGGACGTAAGATCATGAAGTAGAAAATCAGACCAAAAACCACCAGCATCGGAATCAACGTCCACTGGCTTTGGCCTGCACCTGCGGCTGGTGCTGCTATCGCATCAGAAATAAAAAAGCTCATTCAAATTCCCTCATTATTAAAATTAATCAACGTTGACAGGTGGTACGGGTCGCCCCTGACGCTGGTAAAAATCGGTGACGAAGCTCTCTAATTTACCCTCTTCAATAGCCTTGCGTAAACCAGCCATTAAACGCTGATAGTATCGCAGGTTATGAATGGTATTGAGACGCGCGCCCAGTATTTCGTTACAACGGTCGAGATGATGCAAGTAGGCGCGTGAATAATTGCGACAGGTGTAGCAATCACACTCGGCGTCGAGCGGGCTGGTGTCGCTTTTATACTTCGCGTTACGGATTTTCACCACGCCATCGGTCACAAACAGATGACCATTGCGGGCGTTACGCGTCGGCATCACGCAGTCAAACATATCGATACCGCGACGCACGCCTTCAACCAGATCTTCCGGTTTGCCGACGCCCATCAGGTAGCGCGGTTTGTCTGCCGGGATTTGTGGGCAAACGTGCTCCAGAATACGGTGCATATCTGCTTTCGGCTCGCCAACCGCCAGTCCGCCGACAGCGTAGCCATCAAAGCCAATCTCCACCAGACCTTTGACGGAGATATCGCGTAAATCTTCGTAAACGCTGCCCTGAATAATACCGAACAGCGCGTTTTTATTGCCAAGCCCGTCGAAACGGTCGCGGCTGCGTTTTGCCCAGCGCAGCGACATTTCCATTGAGCGCTTCGCATAGTCCCAGTCCGCCGGATAAGGCGTACATTCGTCGAAGATCATGACAATGTCTGAACCGAGATCGAACTGGATTTCCATTGAGGTTTCCGGATCGAGGAAGATCGGATCGCCGTTGATCGGGTTGCGGAAATGCACGCCCTGCTCGGTGATCTTGCGAATGTCACCCAGGCTAAAGACCTGGAAACCGCCGGAATCGGTGAGAATCGGCCCTTTCCACTGCATAAAATCATGCAGGTCGCCGTGCAGCTTCATGATTTCCTGCCCCGGACGCAGCCACAGGTGGAAAGTGTTACCGAGAATGATTTGCGCGCCGGTCGCTTCCACTTCTTCCGGCGTCATGCCTTTAACGGTGCCGTAGGTACCAACGGGCATAAACGCAGGCGTTTCCACTACGCCACGATCAAACACCAGGCGGCCGCGGCGGGCGCGTCCGTCGGTGGTATCCAGTTCGAATTTCATTTTTTCTCCAGTACGCCGGAAAAACAGTCCGACGTGAAAAGCTTATGTCGCGGAGTCATCCCCGACACGTTCATTAATCGCCGACGGATTGTACGTGATATACATCGCATCGCCATAACTAAAAAAGCGATATTCGGCGTTAACCGCCTGCTCATACGCATTCATGGTGTGTTTATAACCCGCAAATGCCGAGACCAGCATAATCAACGTGGATTCTGGCAGGTGGAAATTGGTCACCAGCGCGTCAATCACCTTGAATTGATAACCCGGATAGATAAAGATTTGCGTATCGCCAAAGAACGGCTCGATCAGGTCGTTTTTCGCCGCCTGCGCCGCGCTCTCCAGCGAGCGTACCGAGGTCGTGCCCACCGCAATCACCCGGTTGCCGCGCGCTTTGGCGGCCAGCACCGCGTCAACCACGTCCTGCGGCACTTCAGCATATTCAGAGTGCATGATGTGATCTTCAATGCTCTCAACGCGCACTGGCTGGAAAGTCCCCGCGCCGACGTGCAGGGTGACGAACGCCATCTCAATGCCTTTCTGACGCAGACGTTCCAGCAGCGGTTCATCAAAATGCAAACCGGCGGTCGGCGCGGCTACCGCGCCTGGCTTTTGACTGTAGACGGTCTGATACAGTTCGCGGTCAGCATCTTCATCCGGGCGGTCGATATACGGCGGTAGCGGCATGTGACCGATGGCGTTGAGGATATCCAGCACCGGGCGCTCATCGTGAAGCTCAACTTCAAACAGCGCATCGTGACGGGCGGTCATCGTTGCGTTAATGCTTTCATCATCGCCGAGCAGCAGTTCCGCACCGGGCTTTGGCGCTTTAGAGGCGCGAATATGTGCCAGAATACGTTTATCATCCAGCATCCGCTCGACCAGCACTTCAATCTTGCCGCCGCTGGCTTTACGGCCAAACAGACGCGCCGGGATCACGCGGGTATTGTTAAAGACCAGAAGATCGCCGGGGTTGAGCTTGTCGAGCAGATCGGTGAAAGTACCATGCGTCAGTGCCCCTGTCGGCCCGTCCAGCGATAACAAGCGACACGCGCTGCGTTCAGGCTGCGGATAGTGAGCAATCAGGGATTCAGGGAGTTCAAAGGAAAAATCGGCAAGACGCATGACGGTAACCAGGACAAATAAAGAGGCGGGTAGTCTAGTGCCGGGGCGTTTTCCCTGCAACCTTTACCCTGCCGGAGATAGCAACAAACCATGAATTTTCTCGCTCACCTGCACCTCGCCCATCTCGCTGACAGTTCGCTGTCGGGCAATTTACTGGCGGATTTTGTCCGCGGTAATCCTCAGTCGCTCTACCCACAGGCGGTAGTGGACGGCATTCATATGCACCGGCGTATCGATGTGCTGACGGATAACCTGCCGGAAGTGAAAACGGCGCGGGAGTGGTTTCGCCCGGAGACACGCCGGGTTGCGCCGATCACGCTGGATGTGATGTGGGATCATTTTCTTTCCCTGCACTGGGAGAAGGTCTCGCCGGGCCTGCCGCTGGCGGAGTTTATCGGCTACGCCGAGGCGCAGATTGGCGAAATTCTGCCGGATTCGCCGCCGCGCTTTATTAATCTTAATGATTACTTATGGTCCGAACGCTGGCTGGAACGCTATCGCGATATGGCCTTTATTCAGAACGTACTGAACGGTATGGCCAGCCGCCGTCCGCGTCTTGATGCGTTACGCGACTCCTGGCACGATCTGGATGCGCATTATGAGAAGCTGGAGACGCTGTTCTGGCAGTTTTATCCGCGGATGATGGTACAGGCGCAGCGGGGAGAGTTGTAGCGCGCATTGCCCGGTGGCGCTGCGCTTACCGGGCCTACGTTTAACATCCGCCTTCTGAATCACAGCAGATCGTAGGTCCGGTAAGGAGAAGCCGCCACCGGGCAAAGTATTGTCGCGCCGTGATGCCCGGTGGTGCTGCGCTTACCGGGCCTACGTTTAACACCCGCCTTCTGCATCACAGCAGATCGTAGGCCCGGTAAGGCGAAGCCGCCACCGGGCACGTTTTACGCTGATTGAGCGCGTTAGTTCCCCACCCACACCGAAGCCGAAACCGCGGGCAGCGTCAGGAGATCTCCCTCAAACGTGCCTTTCCCCTCTTTCAGATACCACGCCTTAACGTTTAACAGCGGCGAATCACCAACCACCACTTCACACGCCTGACCACGGTTAATCGCCACCAGCACACGCTGCTGCTTCAGCACCCGCACGAAAACCACCACGTCGCCCTCGGCATAGATCACCTGGCAAGCGCCGCGACGCAGCGCCTGACTGCGCCGACGCAGTTTTGCCATCCGCTGATAAAGTGCTAACAGTTCACCGTCCTGCTGACGTTTATCCCACGGGAACGGTTTGCGGCAGAAGGGATCGTTCGCGCCGTCCAGCCCCACTTCATCGCCGTAATAAATACAGGGCACGCCGGGCCAGGTAAACAGCCACACCACCGCCAGCGGCAAACGCGCCACGTCTTTACCAAGCAGCGTTTTAAAACGTGAGGTATCGTGGCTGTCGAGCTGATTAAACATGCGTAGCTGCTGCTGATGGGAGAGCGAGGCGCGATAGTTATCCATCCACGCCATGCAGATTTGTGCATCGATATCCTGTGGATCGTAAGAGAGATCGGTGTTCGCCAGAAACGCCCACAGCGGCTTGGTGAAGCCCATGTAGTTCATGGCTGCATCTTCTGCATCGTTTTGCAGCCACTGGCGGGCGTCGCCAAAATGCTCACCAAAAACAAACGCATCCGGGCGCGCTTCTTTCGCCGCACGCGTAATCCCGGCGATATGATGCATATTATTGCGCGCTCCGCCGTTCTCGCCGAGCATATGCACGACGTCCAGCCGCCAGCCATCCATATTCCACGGTGCTTTCAACCAGTGGCGAACAATGCTGTCCTCGCCGCCGTAAATTTCATCGACCAGCGTTTCTGACTGATAATCCAGCTTCGGCAGGCTCGGATAGCCCAGCCAGTCCAGAGCGCGTCCCTCTTCGGAAAAACTATACCAGTCACGCCAGGGGGATTCCGGGTTATGGCACGCGCCGCCGGTTCCCCGGTTATGGCGATCGAACCAGCCATGGGAATCGCCGCTATGGTTAAACACGCCGTCGAGGATCAGCCGCATTCCCTGCGCCAGCGTTGTCTGCCGCAGGCGCAGCAGCGCAACGTTGCCGCCAAACTGCGGATCGACCTGGCGATAATCTTCGGTATCGTATTTATGCACGCTGGGCGCGACAAAAACCGGGTTCAGGTAAAGGGCGGTAACACCAAGCTTTTTCAGATAAGGGAGTTTCTCGCCGATCCCGTCGAGATCGCCGCCGTAAAAGGTCGATCCCCCGGCTTCGGCGGTCAACGGCTCATCCCACTCGCGCAGAACAATCTCCCGCCCGGCCGCGTGGTGATAGTAGACGTTGTCTTTAGCAATCGGCCCCGGTTTGCTGCGCGCGAAGCGATCGGGAAAGATCTGGTAAAACACCTGGTCAGCCACCCAGTCCGGTCCGCTATCGGGCAAATCCAGTGCGAAATGTTCAAGGCGCGCAGGCGGAAACTGACTGATTCCCTGCGGGCCAAACCACCGCTGTCGATTTTCCCACAGTAGCTTAAACAGATAGCGGCGACGGGGCTGCCCTTCGTTCAAATTGATGTCCGCGCGCCACGCGACAACCCCCGGATGCGGCGCATGCGCGGAACGCCGCATGGGCAGTGAAATCTCTTCGTTATCCAGCTCGCTGCGCAGGACAACACGCGTTGGCAGGTGTTCCCCACTCAGCCACAGCGTAATGGTAAGCCGTTCCTGTCGCTGCGCGATAAAAGGCGCAACGGGAAGATGCCAGGCATGTAACATCATCAATCCTCTTTCCTTAAAAATCAGCCCACCATGACACAAGCCGCGCCGCTCCCCCTCCTCTTTTGGCTGTTTTTCCAGGGGTGACGCCGGGGGCGCAGAACATTCAGGATAGATCGGTTTTTAGTGCAAAAGAGAATGCAAATGTAAGCAAAAAAAGACCGGGATATCTCCCGGTCTCAGATTGCGGACAAACGTTATACCGCGGAATTATGCCTGGCGGCGCTTAAACATCCAGCCAATCAGCAGCAGTACAATCCAGCCGAAGCCGACGTACAGCGAAATACGCGTGTCCGGATGATAGCCAATCAGCGCGATGATAAAGACCAGGAAAATCAGCCCGACAACCGTCGTCACCACGCCGCCCGGCACCTTAAATTTCAGCGCTTTGGTCTCTTCCGGCGACAGGCGGCGGCGGAAAGCCACCTGCGACAGGAGGATCATTATCCACACCCACACCGTCGCGAAGGTTGCCAGCGAGGCGATCACCAGGAAGACGTTCTCCGGAATGATGTAGTTAAGATAAACCGCCAGCAGCAGCGCGAAGGTCATCACCACAACCGTCACCCACGGAATACCGCGGCGTGAGGTTTTGGCGAAAAACTTCGGCGCACTGCCCTGCTCTGCCATGCCGTGCAGCATACGCCCCACGCCGAAAACGTCGCTGTTGATAGCGGAAAGCGAGGCGGTCAGCACCACAAAGTTCAGGATACTGGCAGCAAAGGTGATCCCCATATGCTGAAACGTCAGGACAAATGGACTGCCGTCTGTGCCGACCTGGTTCCACGGGTAAATGGACATAATGACAAACAGCGTACCAACGTAGAACACCAGAATACGCATCGGTACAGAGTTGATGGCCCGCGGAATGGAGGTCTGCGGATCTTTCGCTTCGCCCGCGGTAATACCGATAATCTCGATACCGCCGTAAGCAAACATCACCATTTGCAACGACATCACCATCCCCAGCCAGCCATTGCTGAAAAAGCCGCCGTTGCTCCACAGGTTATGGATGCCGGTCGGTTGTCCGCCGTTGCCAATCCCCCAGACGATGATGCCGACGCCCGCCACGATCATAATAATAATGGTGGCGACCTTAAAGAAGGAAAACCAGAACTCCAGTTCGCCGAACACCTTCACGCTCATTAAGTTGACCGCGCAGATGATCATCACCACGCTAAGCACCCAAATCCAGTGCGGCACATCGGGGAACCAGACGCCCATATAGATACCGAACGCCGTGACGTCGGCAATGGCGACGATCAGGATTTCGAAGCAGTAGGTCCAGCCGGTGATATACCCCGCCAGCGGGCCGAGGTTATCCTGAGCGTAACGTGAAAACGAACTGGCAGAGGGGTTGTGGACCGACATCTCCCCCAATGCACGCATGATGATATACGCGGCGACGCCGCCAATAATATAGGCCAGCAGCACGCTGGGTCCTGCCATTTTTATAGCATCTGCCGAGCCATAAAAAAGGCCGGTGCCAATTGCCGACCCGAGTGCCATAAAGCGGATGTGACGGGTGCTCAGTCCCCGCTTCAGCTTGTTAGTACTTTCCATCGTTTCAAATGCCATTCAACACAAAAAATAAAAAACCACGGAACCCTAAGTACCGTGGTTAAACGAACCGCCGAGCAACGATTAATGTGCGCTGGAAGTTACCTGACGCCCCATGAGGCGATCGCAGATAACAGCCAGAACAATCATCACCACCGTTGGCATCAGCCACGCCAGCCCCTGCTCGGTAAGCGGTAAACGCTCAGTCCACGCAGGCAGGACATCTTTCAATGCCGAGGCTTTAATGCCGTCAATGATACCAAAAAGCAGGCTGATAAACATGGCGGGCGCAATCACGCGCGATGAATTATGCCACCATGGGCGGGTGAAGCTTAACACAACCAGTGCGATACACGGCGGATAGATCGCCGTTAACACCGGCACTGAAATCTGAATCAGCTGGTCCAGCCCCAGATTGGAGACCGCCATCGAGAACACGCCAAGGATAAAGACCAGCGAGCGATAGGAGAACGGCAGATACTGCGCAAAGAACTCAGCGCACGCACAGGTCAGGCCCACAGCCGTCACCAGACAGGCGAGGAAAATTAGCGCCGCCAGCATCAGGCTGCCTGCGCCGCCAAAGGTATGCTGAACATATGCATGCAGGATAGCTGCACCGTTAGCAGACTGGTCAACTAACGTAGCGCTATCGGAGCCGAGACGGAACAGCGCCAGGTACAGCAGCGTCAGCCCAATACCCGCCATCAGCCCCGCCCAGACCGTATAGCGAGTCAGCAGCCGCGCTTCGGTCACGCCGCGAGAACGAGCAGCGTTGACAATCACGATACCGAAGACCATTGCGCCCAGGGTATCCATCGTCAGATAGCCATTAACGAAGCCGTTAGAGAACGATCCCGTCTGATAAGCGTCAATCGCATGACTGATCGGGCCGGCAGGCCATACCAGCGCGGCGACTGAAAGCACCGTCAGGGCGAGAATTTTCATCGGCGCAAGGAAGTTACCCACCGTATCCAGCAGCTTGCCGGGATAGAGAGAGACCACGATCACCAGCGCAAAATAGACCAGGCTGTAAATGAAGGTTGGCATCGCCCCGTCACCCGTCAGTGGTGCAATCCCCACTTCAAAGGAAACCGTCGCGGTACGCGGGGTGGCAAACAGCGGCCCCACCGCCAGATAGCAGACCGTCGCCAGCAGGATGCCCGCACCTTTACCGATCGGCGTGCTGAGGCTATCAATCCCGCCGCCGACTTTCGCCAGCGAAATGACCGTCAGTACCGGCAGGCCGACCCCGGTAATTAAAAAGCCAATTGCCGCCGTCCAGACGTGCTCGCCCGCCTGTAAACCAACCATCGGAGGAAAAATGATATTGCCAGCGCCAACAAACAGCGCAAAGGTCATAAAGCCCAAAGCAATGATGTCGCGAGATCTTAACTGATGGGTCATAAATATTTACTGCCTGTGGATGTGGTGTTGTAAATGAATTGTTGCTTTCCATGCGGGACGATAGCGCAGCAATTGCATATATTTCCAGCGGGATATGCTCCCTGACTGACGTGATGAAGTATAGTTTTTCGATTTATCACGCAAAAGCAGTCGGTATGACAGCCTCTGGGGCGCAATTTAAACGCTTATAACGTTTTAAAGCAAGGTGGGATCGTAAAACCAGATGATTATGCTAATTCATAATATTCAACCAGCATGATGGACCAGTTATCAGAAAAACTGATGGCTGATCATTCGAACAAAAAAGCAGCAGGCGCGAGGAAATGGTATCCGTTTCGCTTGCCTGCAAAGTAAACAGACCAGCCTGGGCTGGTCTGCGGAAAGTTACTCTTACAAGCGCGATAAATACGCTAATTTCTGGCAATGAATCGTTCCGGAAGCAAAAAGCTAAATTGCGTTCCTTCTCCCGGCTTACTGGCGATATTCAGGCGGCTGTCATGATGATTTAAGGCATGTTTCACGATGGCCAGCCCCAGACCGCTACCGCCAGTCTGCCGTGAGCGGGCCTTATCGACACGATAAAAACGCTCGGTCAGACGCGGAATGTGTTCGGCAGCAATACCCGGTCCGTTATCGTCAATCGCAAACAGCGCGCCATGCGGATCGCGCTGCCAGTTGACCGAAATGGTGGTTCCGGCAGGCGTATGATTCACCGCGTTGTACACCAGATTAGAGATAGCGCTACGCAATTGTTCTTCATTGCCCAGCACTTTCAACGAATCATCCACGGTAAAGCGTAGCGTATGGCGATCGTGGCTGAGGGTTTGCGCCTCGCGCTCGATCACACGCAGCATCATCGGCACATCAATCTTTTCATTGAGGGCCAGCGCAGGTGCCGCTTCGATTCTCGAGAGGGTTAATAATTGTTTCACCAGTGATTCCATGCGCTGCGTCTGCTCGCGCATGGTATGCAGCGCTTTATCACGCGGTGCTCCCTCCAGCGTTTGCTCCTGCATCATCTCCAGATAACCCTGTAATACGGTCAACGGCGTGCGCAGCTCATGACTGACGTTGGCAAAGAAATTGCGTCTTGCGCCTTCAAGCTGGTGCATTTGCGTGGTATCGCGCGCCACCATCAGCCGCTGGTTTTCACTGTATGGCATCACGCGAAATTCAAGATGACGGCCATTATTGAGGACCAGATTTAATGGCCGACTAAAATCGCGATGCTTCAGATAGAGCGTAAATTCGGGATAACGCAGCAGGTTAAGAATATTTTGTCCGTTATCGTCCGGCCAGCGCAGCCCCAGTACCTGTTGCGCCAGGCCGTTACACCAGAAAATCGTGCCTTCTTCGGTCGTCAGCACTACCGCATCCGGCAGCGATTCTGCGCCGCTGCGAAAACGCTTGATCAGGTTGCCCAGCTCACGCCGACGCTTTTTATTGCGTAGCTGCATCTGATGCAGCCCGTAAAGCAGAGGTTCCCAGCTACCGCGCCCCGGCGGCGGCGTCATGCTGCGATCGACCCACAGCCACCAGGAAAGACGCAGCAAATTCAGGAAATGCCAGACCAGAAGCCCGGTCACCGCCGCCAGCAAAAACCACGGCAGATAGCCGAAAAATGCCCCCAGTATCAGCGCAGGCAGACAACAGATAATCAGTTCAAAAACCAGCGTTTTCCATGACAGACGTTCCAGCACGCGTCACACTCCTGTCAGATATCAGAAACGGGTCGAAAAACGATAACCCGTGCCGCGAACGGTTTGAACCATGCGATCGTGCCCGCTCTGCTCCAGCGCTTTGCGCAAGCGGCGGATATGGACATCCACCGTTCTGTCTTCAACATACACGTTTGTTCCCCAGACATGATTCAACAGTTGTTCACGGCTGTAAACACGTTCGGGATGGGTCATAAAGAAATGCAGGAGCTTAAATTCAGTCGGCCCCATGTCGAGCGGGCTTTCACCCGTCATAACCCGGTGCGAGGAGGGATCGAGACTCAATCCCTGCATTTCAATGACCTCGTCAACGGCCATCGGGGAAATACGGCGCATCACCGCTTTGATACGCGCCACCAGCTCTTTTGGCGAGAACGGCTTGGTGATGTAATCATCCGCCCCGGTTTCCAGTCCGCGAACGCGATCTTCTTCTTCACCGCGTGCGGTGAGCATCACCACCGGGATTTCGCGCGTCAGTGCTTCACGCTTGATATGTTTAATAAACTGAATGCCGGAACCACCGGGAAGCATCCAGTCCAGCAGGATCAGGTCTGGCCAGGGTTCATTGAGCTGATTTACCGCGCTGTCATAATCTTCCGCTTCTACAGGCTGAAAGCCATTTTGCTCGAGAACAAAGCAAACCATCTCACGAATTGGAGCTTCATCTTCTACGACCAGAATACGTCTCGCCATTTTTTACCCTGTTTATCATCATTATGGATAGCGACGTCATTATGCGTCAGATTTATGACAGATTTATGAAAAAGATGACCATGTGACGATTGCGTAAACGCGATGTGACAGTCGGCTTCGCCCCACCTGCTTCAGGGGGTATAATCCGCTATACGCTTTTTTGCCACGGAACCGACATGCGCATCATTCATACCTCAGACTGGCATCTCGGCCAGAATTTCTACAGTAAAAGCCGTGCCGCTGAGCATAGCGCTTTTCTTGACTGGCTGCTGGAGACCGCTCAAACGCAGCAGGTTGATGTCATTATTGTGGCAGGCGATATTTTTGATACCGGGTCGCCGCCGAGCTATGCCCGCGAGTTATATTATCGCTTCGTGGTCGATTTACAGCAGACCGGCTGTCATCTGGTGGTGCTGGCGGGAAACCATGATTCGGTGGCCACGCTTAACGAATCCCGCGACATTCTGGCGTTTCTCAAAACGACCGTCATTGCCAGCGCAGGCGATAAACCGCACCTTCTGTTAAAGCGCGACGGCACGCCGGGCGCGGTGTTTTGCCCGGTGCCGTTTTTGCGTCCGCGCGACATGGTGATTAGCCAGGCAGGTCAATCCGGCAGCCAGAAGCAGCAACGTCTGCTGACGGCCATCACAGATTATTATCAGCAGCAGTATCAGGACGCCTGCGAGCTGCGGGGTGAGCAGCCATTACCGATTATCGCCAGCGGACACCTGACGACCGTCGGAGCCAGCAAAAGCGATGCCGTGCGCGACATTTATATCGGCACGCTGGACGCCTTCCCGGCGCAAAATTTTCCGCCCGTCGATTACCTCGCGTTGGGCCACATCCACCGCGCGCAAAAAATTAACGGCAGCGAGCACATTCGCTACTGCGGTTCGCCCATTTCACTGAGCTTTGATGAGACGGGAAAAAATAAAAGCGTCAACCTGGTCACCTTTGCGGAGGGCAAACTCGCTGAAGTGACACCGCTTGAGGTTCCCGTCATGCAGCCGCTGGCTGTGATCAAAGGCGATTTTGCCAGTATCAGCGAGCAGCTTATACAGTGGCGTGATGCGCCCGCGACGCCGAAGGTCTGGCTGGATATCGAAATCACCAGCGGGGAATACCTGCATGATATTCAGCGACGTATTCAGGCCCTGACCGAGGGTTTACCGGTTGAGGTGCTTTTAGTCAGACGCAGCCGCGAGCACCGCCAGCGTATTCTGGAAGGTGAATTGCGCGAAACGCTCAGCGAATTGAGTGTTGAAGACGTGTTTGAGCGCCGACTGACGCAGGAAGATCTCGATGAGGCACAGCAAAAGCGGCTGTTTACCCTTTTCGGTCAAACGCTGGAAACCCTGTCCGGGGAGGATGAAGCATGAAAATTGTCAGTCTGCGCCTGAAAAACCTGAACTCACTGAAAGGCGAGTGGAAAATTGACTTCGCTGCAGAACCGTTTGCCAGCAACGGCCTGTTCGCCATCACCGGCGCGACGGGGGCAGGTAAAACGACGCTGCTGGATGCGATCTGCCTGGCGCTGTATCACCAGACGCCGCGCCTTAGCACGCTGTCGCAATCGCAAAATGATCTTATGACCCGCGACACCGCCGACTGTCTGGCCGAGGTCGAATTTGAGGTTAAAGGCGAAGCCTATCGCGCTTTCTGGAGCCAGAACCGCGCGCGCAATCAGCCAGATGGTAATTTGCAGGCTCCGAGGGTAGAGCTGGCGCGTTGTGCCGATGGCAAAATCCTTGCCGATAAAGTGAAAGATAAGCTGGAACTGACCGCCACATTGACCGGGCTGGATTACGAGCGTTTTACCCGCTCAATGCTGCTTTCTCAGGGTCAGTTCGCGGCCTTTTTGAATGCCAAACCCGGCGAGCGTGCGGAGTTGCTGGAAGAACTGACCGGCACCGAGATTTACGGTCACATCTCAGCGATGGTATTTGAAAAGCATAAAACTACCCGTACCGCACTGGAAACGCTGCAGGCGCAGGCCACCGGCGTGGCCCTGCTCAGCGCGGAACAGCAGCAGACGCTGGAGCAAGGTTTGCAGGCGCTTACTGACGAGGAACGTCAGCAGTCAGGCCTGCAAATGCAGACGCAACATCATCTTAACTGGTTGACTCGCCAGCATGAACTGGATGAGGAGCATCAGCGTTCACAAACGGCCCTCGCCGCAGCGCAACAGGCGCTGGCTCAGGCGCAACCGCAACTGACCGCATTAACGCTGGCCCAGCCCGCAGAACAATTGCGTCCTCTGTGGAGCCGCTGCCAAGAGCAGACCAGCGCCGCGGAGCAAACGCAGCGGCAGACGCAGGAAGTGAATGCTCGCTTACAGAGCGCATTAACCCGGCGCGCTCAACTGCGGGCCAGCGCGGAACATCAGCAGGCGTCGCTGCAAACGACGCATAAACATCTGACTGACTGGCTTCAGGAGCACGATCGCTGGCGTTTGTGGAGCAGCGAACTGACAGGCTGGCGGCACGCCTTTACCCAGCAAACGCGCGACAATGCTCAGCTACGACAACACCAGCAGCAATTAGCCGGCCATCAGCGTGAACTGGCTGCGCTGCCCGCCGTGACGCTCAGCCTTACGCCGCCAGAAGTCAGCGAGGCGCAGGCGCGTCATACACAACAGCGCCCGCTGCGCCAGCGACTAAACGCATTACATATGCGTCTGTCCGCTGTCCATCAGAACCTGCAAAAGCTACACGGCACCGTTCAGGCATCCCGGACGGAATACGCCGCGTTAAATGAAAAAATTGTCAATCTGCGCCAGCGTTATAAAGAAAAAAATCAGCAGCTTGTGGATGTGCAGACCCTTTGCCAGCTTGAAGCGCGCATTAAGGATCTGGAGAGCCAACGCGCGCTGCTGCAATCCGGCCACCCTTGCCCGCTCTGCGGCTCCACGACCCATCCTGCCGTCGAGCAGTATCGCACGCTCGAACCCAGTGTGAATCAGGCCCGCCGTGATGCGCTGGAAAAAGAGGTCAGATCGCTGGCCGATGAAGGTGGCAAACTTCGCGGCCAGACAGATGCGCTGCAACGCCAGCAGCAACGCGACGAAAGCGAGATCCAGACGCTCACTCAGGAGGAGCAAGCACTTACCCAGGAATGGCAGACGCTTAGCGCCACGCTGCAAATAGCCCTGCAACCGCAGGACGACATCACGCCGTGGCAGCAGGAGCAGGATCGCTATGAAGAGCAGCTCCATCAGTTGAGTCAGCGTCAACGTCTGGAGATTCAGATTGCTGAGCTGAGCCAGCAAATCGCCGGGTTCGCCCAACACATCACTGCCCAGCGGACGACGCTGGAAACGGCGCTGCAAGCGCTGTCGCTGAGCTGGCCTGCTGAAGGCGATGAATCCGCCTGGCTGGCGGCGCGGGAAGAAGAAGCCCGGACGTGGCAAACCCGCCAGACGGAATTGACCTCCCTTCAGGAGGCGCTGGCGCAGCTTATTCCGCTACTGGAAACGTTGCCGCAAACCGGGGCAACGCTTGCTTCAGGGCCAGAGTCGCTGGAGGACTGGCGCAGCACGCATGACGACTGCGTGAAGCTGGAGAGCCAGTGGCAAACCCTGCAGCAACAGGAAACGCTGGAAAAATCGCGTTTACACCAGGCGCAGGCGCAATTTGATGCCGCGCTTAGCGCCAGCCAGTTCGCCGATCGCCAGGCATTTCTGGCCGCGCTACTGGATGAACCAGCCCGTCACCAGCTGGAGTCCCTGAAACAAACGCTGGAAAGCCAGCTTCAGCAGTGTCAGACGCTGGCGGTACAGGCGCAAAACCAGCGACAGGCGCATCAGCAGCACATGCCCGAAGAACTCTCGCCGGAGCAGAATGGGGAGCAAATCCGGCTCACCCTGGAGCAGTTGAATCAGCGGCTTCGCGACATCGGCTTACGGCAAGGCGAGATCCGCCAGCAGTTAAAACAGGATGCGGATAACCGCCAGCACCAGCAGACGCTGATGCAGCATATTGAGCAAGCCGCGCGAGAACTCGCCGACTGGAGCCTGCTTAACGGTCTGATTGGTTCCCGTGACGGCGATAAATTCCGTAAATTCGCTCAGGGCCTGACGCTCGACAATCTCGTCTGGCTGGCGAATAAACAGCTTAACCGTCTGCACGGCCGGTATTTGCTCAAACGGAAGGTTAGCGATGCGCTGGAACTGGAGGTGGTTGATACCTGGCAGGCAGATGCGGTACGCGACACGCGTACTCTGTCCGGCGGTGAAAGCTTCCTCGTCAGCCTCGCGCTGGCGCTGGCGCTCTCTGACCTGGTAAGTCATAAAACGCGCATTGATTCCCTCTTCCTCGACGAAGGGTTCGGCACCCTGGACAGCGAAACGCTGGATGCCGCGCTGGACGCGCTGGATGCGCTGAACGCCACCGGCAAAACCATTGGGGTCATCAGTCACGTCGAGGCGATGAAGGAGCGCATCCCGGTGCAGATTAAGGTGAAAAAAGTGAACGGGTTGGGGTATAGCAAGCTCGACAGAGTATTCGCCGTCGGGGAATGACGATGCGTCATTCGCGCGGGTGGGCAAGCGAAACAGAGTAAAACAGGGTTGGGGTACGGCGCTGGCACGGCGGCGTTATATGCCCGGCGGCGCTGCGCTTGCGCGGGCCTACGGTCGGGGTATGGCGCTGGCCCGGGCCTACGATGAATGCAAACGGTTGATATTGTTGCCTTTGTAGGCCGGGTAAGCGCAGCGCCACCCGGCATAACAGGGTACAGAGCAAAACCGTTCTCACCACCTGTCATTAACGCTGCGGCCACAGCCAGGCGGCACCACGTACGCCGCTGGAATCGCCGTGCACTGCTTTGCGGATCGGCGTTTCACACTCGCCGCCAAATACCCAGTTTTTAATAAGCTGCGGCACCGTTTTATACAACCTGTCGACATTACTCATCCCGCCGCCCAGCACAATCACGTCCGGATCGAGAATATTAATCACGTGACTCAGCGATTTTGCCAGCCGCACTTCATACCGACTGAGCGCCAGCTCCGCCAGCGGATCCTGCTCATCCACCAGGCGCATGATTGCATCACCTTTTAAGGAGCGACCGCTTAACCGCTGATAATCGGTTGCAAAACCGCTGCCGGAAATAAAGGTTTCAATACAGCCCTGCTTACCGCAATAACAGGGCACTTCGGCACGATAGCGCAGTTCGTCCTCATCCATCCACGGCAGAGGATTATGCCCCCACTCGCCTGCGGTACCATTGCCACCGCTATACGCCTGCCCGTTCAACGCAATGCCTGCCCCGCAACCGGTGCCGATAATCACCGCAAAAACCGTTTCTGCCCCGGCAGCGGCCCCGTCCACGGCTTCAGAAGCAGCCAGACAGTTGGCATCGTTGGCGATTCTTACCTCGCGTTTCAGCCGCGCGTTCAGATCCTTATCAAAAGGCTGACCGTTCAGCCACGTCGAGTTGGCATTTTTCACCACTCCACTGAAAGGTGAAATCGATCCCGGAATACCGACACCGACCGTGCCCTCCATGCCGGTCGTTTTTTCTGCCATCGCCACCAGCGTGGCGATGGTCTCAATCGTCTGCGCATAGTCATTGGCAGGGGTCGGCAGACGGTGGCGGAAGAGTTGCTGCCCGTCATCACCCAACGCAATAACTTCAGTTTTGGTGCCGCCTAAATCAATCCCGATTCGCATACTTTCCTCCTCAATTGTTCACAATATCAAAGCGTAAAACCGTCAGCCCGGATTAACAATGCAAGCAAAGCGACAATTCGTTATCATGCCGGCTGGATTTAACGACAACGCCGTGGAAATTATCATGCTGTGGTTCAAAAATTTAATGGTTTACCGTCTTAGCCGCGACATCTCCTTACGCGTCGAGGAGATGGAAAAGCAGTTAGCCGAGCTGTCGTTTACCCCCTGCGGGAGTCAGGATATGGCGAAAACCGGCTGGGTGCCGCCGATGGGTTCACAGAGCGACGCATTTACCCATGAAGTTAACGGGCAGATTATTATCTGCGCGCGTAAAGAAGAGAAGATCCTTCCTTCCCCGGTGATCAAGCAGGCGCTGGAAGCTAAAATCTCGAAGCTCGAAGCCGATCAGGGCCGTAAACTGAAGAAAACCGAAAAAGATTCCCTGAAGGATGAAGTGCTGCACTCGCTTTTGCCGCGGGCTTTCAGCCGTTTTAACCAGACAATGATGTGGATCGACACCGTAAACGATCTGATTATGGTGGACTGCGCGAGCGCCAAAAAAGCGGAAGATACCCTGGCGCTGCTGCGTAAGAGTCTTGGCTCGCTACCGGTCGTCCCGCTGGCGCTGGAAAACCCAATTGAGCTGACGCTGACCGAATGGGTCCGCTCCGGCACCGTCGCGCAGGGTTTTCAACTGCTGGATGAAGCTGAACTGAAAGCGATGCTGGAAGATGGCGGCGTGATCCGGGCAAAAAAACAGGATCTGGTCAGCGATGAGATTGCCGTGCATATAGAAGCAGGTAAAGTGGTAACGAAATTGGCACTGGACTGGCAGCAACGCATTCAGTTTATGATCTGCGAGGACGGTTCACTCAAACGCCTGAAATTTGCGGATGAACTGCGCGATCAGAACGATGATATCGAACGCGAAAACGTGGCCCAGCGCTTTGATGCCGACTTTACGCTGATGACCGGCGAGCTGGCTGCCCTGATCAAAAACCTGGTAGAAGGGTTGGGCGGCGAAGCTCAGCGTTAATGACGCAGTGGGATGACAGCCTCATCCCACCGTTGACGAGAAAGGCGATGTTACAGATAGCGGCAAAGGTAAGAGGTAGGCTCCGCCACCTGCAAATGAAATTCACTGTGGCCCGGCACGTTGAACACCTGGCCGGCGGCATACACTTTCCACTCGGTTTCATTCGGTAGCAACACATTCAACGCGCCGCTCACTACCGTCATCTCTTCCGGCGCAGCGGTACTAAACGTATATTCACCCTCGGCCATCACACCGACGCTGGCCCGGCCAGTGCTGCTGCTGGTAAAGCCAATAGATTTCACTTTTCCTGAAAAGTATTCGTTACTTTGAAGCATAGCTGACCCTTATAAGCAATTGATGATTAACCAATATAGGGGGCAAACTCCCTCGCTGTCACGCAAAATTAACATCATACCAGCAGCTCGGAGGCCAGCCGGGTGATCAGGACATTGGAAAGTAAAACCGGCACATCCAGCGCTTTTTGCAGCAGATCGCGATGATGTTGATAAAAGCCCAGGCAATCAAGCATTAATACGTCCGCGCCACGCCCAATCAGTTCTAGTCCTGCCGCAATCAGCTCGTCATCGGAGGAATAGAGCGGATGCGCCAGCGAATAAAGCGGCGGATTTTCCAGCACCTGCCATTTAATTTTCTGGGCGGGGATCAGTTCCTCCATCGGCACAATGACGCCAACCTGATGACCGTCCACAATTGAGGCAACCAGCGGCGGGATGATCCGCAAGGGTTCGAGAAGGATAGCGTTGTGCGCCTTCATGCCGATAATTTGAGCGGTACTCATCAGGATGATGACATCATACCCCTGCGTATCCAGCACCTCGATGACCGCCTGGAGATCGCGCTCAACTTTCGAGCGTGAAACGGCAGCAGGTTGCAGATCGCTAAGCATGGTCAGGAGCGCTTCTTCTCCCGGCTCAACGGCGTAATCTTCCATAACATCTTCACGCGACATTTTGCCCAACAGGCTGATATGGGTGATTTGGTCTTCCCTGATATGTTCGGTCAGGAGCGGCAATACTTCACGAATGGGAACTACACCAATCGTTAACATCGCCAAAGTCGCACTCATGTCTGTCACCTTATTCACTACCGTTACTACGAAACTTATACAGCCCTGCTGCACCCAGGATGCGAGGAGTAAACGCTCACCAGACGAAGCCGCAGATGAGCGTTTAAAGTACATATAAATTCCTGAATGCTTCCGGAATGTACCAGTAAAGCTTGATACTAATCGTTTGGTAACATTTTCAACAGGTGAAAAATGTGATTCATACCAGGTTAATCATGCTTTAGGAATATATTCAGGTACGGGCACTCGCCTGATTCAACTCTTATCGGGATCTTCATAGCGCCGCTTGGCGTCCAGCGCTTCCTGCTCAGTATTATGCTCGCTTATCAAGGAATCCGGCTCCGGATGATCCGCTCGCAGTTGATACCAGGTCACTTTTGGATGATCAGTCCCTTTTTCAACCACCTCAATACGGGCTTTACGCGGATAGGGAGGGTTAGTCGGCATAGATGTTCCTCATTATTCGTTATCAGAACTATGAGTATAGACGCAGGCTGTCTGACGCGGACAGGCTTAGCGCCGCCAGCACCTCAGCAATAATGCATTCAAGAGACTGCGCGGCATCGACAATATAATGAGCCGCTTCGCAGTACAGCGCTTCACGTTCTGCCAGCACGTCACGGATTTCTTCCCCGAGCGGTTTAGCGGTTAACGCCGGGCGCTGCCCTTCTTGTGGAAAGGCCTCAAGGCGAGCCGCCAGGACAGAGACCGGCGCGCGCAGATAGATGACCTGACCTGTCTCGCGCATAAAGCGACGATTGACGTCAGCCAGCACCATTCCGCCACCGGTGGCGATCACCGTGGACGGCGCAGCCACCGCTTGCAGCGCCTGTGTTTCGCGCGCCCGGAATCCTTCCCACCCTTCTTTCGCAACGATCCCTGCGACGTTCATTTGCGCCCGTTCCTGAAGCCAGTGGTCGGTATCAACAAAATGCCAGTTTTGCTCTTGTGCCAGCGCCTGACCAACGGTGGTTTTACCGCAGCCGCGTGGGCCAATGAAGAAAACGGGTTGCGTCATAAAATGGAATTCTCCCGGATACTGCGAGGCAATGAATTTGCACCAAAGAACGATATACTATCAAACTAGTACAAAAAGACATGTAAATTTTTAGTTACAATATGCGATTAATACCCTGAGAACAGCGAGATTGTCGCGCCAGAGGGTAGCAAAGGTGTAAACATATTATTGCATAATTTGTTACTCATCTCCTGGGCGCACGTTCTATTTCTTTTGCTGGAGGAGCCATTTATCCAGCTCGGCGGCAAAACGCTGGCGGTCGCGTTGCGTAAGACTGTCCGGGCCACCGGTCTGGATCCCGCTGGCGCGTAGCGTGTCCATAAAATCACGCATCGTCAGCCTTTCGCGGATAGTAGCCTCTGTGTAACGTTCACCGCGCGGATTTAATGCCGCGGCGCCTTTGGCCAGCACTTCGGCAGCCAGCGGAATATCTGCGGTGATCACCAGATCGCCTGCCGCACATAGACGAACGATTTCGTTATCGGCTACATCAAAACCGCTTTCGACGCGCAAAGTGCGGATCACGCGTGACGGCGGCGTGCGCAGCGTCTGATTCGCCACCAGCGTAAGCGTGGTTTGCGTGCGCTCGGCAGCGCGGAATAAAATTTCTTTTATGACATTCGGACAAGCGTCCGCATCAACCCAAATGGCCATCCTCACTCCTGTTTGTTCAGTTACCTCTGCAACCTGCCGCCAGGGCGCAGGAAGCTTTAGCCCTGAAGAATAATCCGCGTTAAGCTTATCGCCCAGATAAATTACACGCGGAGAATGGTGATGGAAAAAAAAATTGGGTTTATCGGCTGCGGGAATATGGGCAAAGCGATCCTCGGCGGGCTTATCGCCAGCGGCCAGGTACAGCCAGAAAAGATTTGGGTTTATACCCCTTCACCGGAAAAAGTGGCGGCGCTGCATGAGCAGTATGGTGTAAACGGCGCGCACAGCGCTCAGGAAGTGGCGCAGGCAGCGGATATCGTCTTCAGCGCGGTAAAGCCCGCCATCACGGTTAAAACGCTTAATGACATTGCCTCCAGTTTTAATAAGGATTCGGTAGTCATTTCCATTGCGGCTGGCGTGACGCTGGCACAACTGGCTACCGCGCTGGGCCACGATCGCAAAATTATTCGCGCCATGCCGAACACACCGTCGCTGGTTAACGCCGGGATGACCTCACTGACGCCCAACGCGCTGGTCAATGATAACGAAACGCAGGAAGCACTGGCAATTTTTCGCAGCTTCGGCGAAGCGGAAGTCGTTGCCGAAGCCATTATTCACCCGGTTGTCGGGGTGAGCGGCTCGGCACCAGCTTATGTCTTTATGTTTATTGAGGCGATGGCTGACGCTGCCGTTCAGGGCGGCATGCCGCGCGCGCAGGCGTATAAGTTTGCGGCCCAGGCGGTAATGGGTTCGGCAAAAATGGTGCTGGAAACCGGTAAGCATCCGGGCGAACTGAAGGATATGGTGTGTTCACCTGGTGGGACGACCATTGAAGCGGTACGCGTATTAGAAGAACGCGGTTTTCGTGCGGCGGTGATCGAAGCGATGGTCAGTTGTATGGAAAAATCAGAACAGCTTAGCCGCTCCTGATGAAGAACGGGTGAAGCTCCTCGGCCTCACCCGCTTTTTTCAGGCCTGTTTTTTCAGGCAACCGCTCATAAATTTGCTGCGATCTTCACCTTTCAGCGACTGCTGAGTCGCCTGCGAGCTGCAATCACGCATTTTTAACTGTTGCGGCGTGAGTCCTTTTTCATCTTTTGCTTTTCCACCTTTCAGGCACTCGCTCATAAAACGCTTACGCTCGTCCCCTTTCAGCGTTTTATCCGATGCCTGCTGGTTACAGGTTGCCATCCGCTGTTGTTGAGGGGTAAGCGTCTTTTCAGCCGCACCCACCGTGGAAAGAATAACCATGCCAAAGACCAGGGTAACCAGAAATATTATTTTCATTATCTTGTCCTTCAGTAAGAGGTTCACCCTAAGTCTGGTCCGTTGCGCTAAAAAAACCACCCTGCGAAGTAAATTTCATCGCCGGGTCGCGCTTTATTTCAGCCCCAGCGCGGACTTCATGGTGTAGAAAAGATCGGTTTGATCGGTCAGACCCACAACGTTAGCCGCGTGTGGTCCATACGCGGCGATACGCAATTGTGCTCCGGTATGTTCCATCGACTCTTCTTCCGAGTTGCCATATGTCATTGCCATCACCGCGCCATCTTTAGTGGTCAACGCCTGGGAAAGGCCCGGCGCTTTAGTCTCAGGGGCGATTATCTGACTGGCATGAGCGTGGTCGGCGGTGACGATCACCAGGGTATTACCGTCTTTTTTGGCAAATTCCAGCGCCTTCTGTACAGCTTCGTCCAGATCCACCGTTTCACCGATTTGTCCGCAAGGATTGGCCGCGTGATCCTGTTTATCAATCGACGCGCCTTCTACCTGCAGGAAGAAGCCTTTTTCATTGCGGCTCAATAATTCAATCGCTTTGCTGGTCATCTGCGCGAGGGTGGGATAACTGCTGTTGCGCTCCGGATTAGGGGCGCAAGTTACTGCGGGATTATCCAGGTTGCCATGCAGCGTCGCTTTGGGTCCCTGCCAGCGAACCGGCATATTGCCAGCAGAGAACAGACCCAATAGTGGTTTGTTCTGATCTGCAGCACCGATGGCATCCAGTGAGGATGCATCAAAAACTAACTGATAGCCACGCGCCTGTGCCTGTTCAAACAGGCTTTTTCCCTGCCATTCTCCAGCGGTTGCCAGTTCGGTAAAAGTTGTCGCGCCACCGCCGAGAGTGACATCAGGACGGGTATTCAGCATTTGCTCGGCAATCGATCCTTTCCCACCTTTATCCAGCGCATTGGCAGGACACAGCGTGCTGGTCAACTCAGGGCCGTAACATTTACGCGAAGTGACATGTGACATTAGCGCCGCAGGGGTCGCATCTTCCAGTTCTGCCGTAGAGACATTGCCGGTTGCCAGCCCTGCTATTTTTGCCATTTCCAGCAGCGTTGGGTGGTCCTTTTCGTGAATATCGACGCCCAGCGCGCCGTTATAGGTTTTTACGCCAGTACTCCAGGCGGTTGCTGAGGCGGCTGAATCCGTCACGTAATCCGGTTTCCCACTTTTTTTGTCCAGTGCATAGTGGGTATATTGTCCGGTCAGCGGTAACGCATCAATACCTTTAAAATAACCGCCAGCACCTTCCGCATAGTTTCGCGCCGAGGTTATTTCCGAATCGCCCATGCCATCGCCAATAAGCAAAATAATATTTTTAGCAGGTTTATTATTTAATGATGCACGCAATGCCTCCGTTTGATCTTCACTAAGGCGGCGCGCTCCGCCAGGCAACGTGATATCGCCCTGTGCACCCCGATTATCCAGCACGGGTATTGATGGCGCTTGCGCCCAGCAAAAGGAAGAAGTTAACAGCGGAAATAACGCGATAAAAATGGCGGAATGTTTCACTTATACAGTCTCCATGTAGAAATAAATAAAACACGGAGACTGTATAAACCTGAAATGACAAAACGATGACAGGGTTATCGTTTTATTGCTATCAGAAGCGGGGATGCCTTAACAGCTTTTTTACGTATTGTCGCAGGAGTTCACTATCACCGTCAGGAATGGAAGGTTGCGGGCTGGCACCATCCATCGCAGACTCAACACTATGTATAAGCTTTTGCTGTTCATCCTGTGCCATATGGCGCACCAGCGCAGTAACAACAATTTCGAGCGCTTCAACCTGCGCCAACAGTTCCTTTGATTCTTCTTCCTTTTCCCCCAGTTTGACCATTAATTCCGCAATAAGATTTTTCATGGCGCGATGTCCTTACGAATCCGGTTAAACCTGTGATTAAGCCGTGCTAATAAATACATGAGAATGCGGGTTATTTCAAGACAGCCGCGTCATTTTGCGCGACCAGTCATGGAGACGCTATTGTTATCAACAAAATGTAAAATGAGCATTTAATTTTACATTTTGTTGTTTTCAGGATTCATTAATAACGCAGCCTATTTTCGCCACATTAAACCCACGCTAAAAAGCGATTAACTCACGGTCTGTACACAAGTAGCGATGAGATTACGTGTTCTGTCGGGTGCGCCGCAACATAACGATCAGTTGCCACAGGTTAATCAACACCACGATAGCGGTAGCAAGGAATACCCAGCGGAACCCGGCAACGGCGGAGACTGAAGCGCCAATCAATGGCCCTGCTACGTTGCCCAGATACATAAAAGACTGGTTGTAGCCAAAAATTCGTCCCGTCACCTGATCGCTGCAATATTTCAGCAGCAGCGTCTGCACAGCAGGCAACATTGCGCCGTCGGCAAAACCAAGCATGAAGCGCAGGATCCCAAGCTGTAGCGGCGAAGTGACAAACGACATAGCGAAAAACATCACCACCGCGCAGCATAACGTCGCGACCAGAATACGCGCGGTGCCAATGCGGTCGCCAAGCTTGCCGAGCCGGGGCGCGGAGATAAGCGCTGAGACACCGGGCACCGCGGCAATCATACCGCTTAAAAAAGCGATGTTATCGCTGTCCGGACGCATTGATTTAATGAACAGCGCCAGGATAGGCCCAATGGAACCGTTACAGAGCTGAATAACCATGGTGGTGACAAACAGGCTGATCACCAGCCCGGGATAAGGCAGCGTAGCGAAAACCGCTTTACCGCTCAGGCGGTCAGCTTTATTCACCTGCGGCCTGACTCCTTCTTTAATCAGGAAAAGCGTGACCAGAAAACTCACGGTGAGCAGGATGGCGGTAATAAAAAATACCGCGCGCAGACCAACATGATCCGCGAGAAAACCGCCGAGCAGCGGCCCGCCAATCACGCCGCTGATTTGTGCCGTCGACAGGGTGCTCAGCGCCCAGCCGCTGCGCTCACGCGGTACCTGTGAGGCTACCAGCGCCATAGCGTTGGGTATATACCCGGATGTCAGACCCATTACCGCACGCAGGAAAAAGAGCTGCCAGACGTTAGTGGCGAAGGCCTGGAGCAGGATCGCAATCGCCATACCCAGCGACGCGCGAAGCAGCATCAGTTTCCGGCCTTTGCGATCGGCCAGGCTGCCCCACATCGGCGAGACGATAGCCGAAACCAGAAACGTCACGCTGAAGGTCAGGCCAGACCACAGAGAAAGCGCCTCATGTGAGGTGACGCCCAGTTGTGAGACATAAAGCGGCAGGAAGGGTAAAATTTGGCTGATCGCCAGCCCGGTAAAAAAGCAGCCGAGCCAGACCGAAATAAGATTAACCTTCCAGGATTCCATAAGCGTATATAGTAATTAAGTTTTTACTCATCAGCCGACAGTGTAACAAGTTATGCTTCGTCCTTCAGGACCAGAGATGCGTTTTACGCATTTTGATACCATTTCACTTTATCGGCACAGGCCATATCCACGCATGCCAAGATGAAAATGGTTGGCATGCGCGGCGTTATATTCCGGCCCCAGACCGTTGCCGTAATAATGGCAGCTGCTGGAAAGTAACGTGCGTAAAAAGGGCTGCGTTTGCGGGTTGGGCCAGCCTTTCAACACCGTTACGCGTTTACCATTGGCGAAGCGAAAACCGCTCACATCCAGCGCTTCCGCCGTCGCATGTTCGCTCAGACGGGCATTTTCACGATGATAAATATTACGACAGGCATAGCTACCAAAATGATCAATCTGCCGCAGCGGGCTGCCAATAAGCTGCTGCGCAAGCGGCCTGGCCTGCTGTTCAACAAACAGTGCGCTACTGAGTGCCAGAGGGCAACTGGCGAGAAAACTGCTGCTCAGTCTGACATCACCAAAATCACGCACTCGCACGATATTGGTTAACGGGCAGGTCCCGGCACTGTCGGCCACCGCCTGAGTGGTAATAAGGTGTTGCTTATTTGCCTGCGCCAGTAATGACTGGCACGCATCTTCAGAAAGTCGACGTAATTTGATTTGCGTGATGCGCCCCGGAGGATCGGTAAGCTGAAGCGGCGCAAACGGATTGTAGTATGAGGGCAAATAGCGATATCCCCACCACGCAGCGCCTGCCAGTATGACGAAAACAATCAAGCCTTTTCCTTTCACTGCACCTCCTTTATCGATTTACTTAAGATTATGGCAGAAGGGCTGATTTTGACGTGATATGTTATGGGTTTTACGTTTATCAGGGATCAGTGTGGAAATGGCTAAGTTGCGGGTAGGTATCGTTTTTGGTGGGAAATCAGCAGAGCATGAAGTCTCATTACAATCGGCAAAAAATATTGTCGAGGCGATTGATATATCACGCTTTGAGGTGGTGCTTTTAGGAATCGATAAACAAGGCGGCTGGCATATTAATGATGAAAGCCACTATTTGCTGAACGCTCACGATCCTGCGCACATCGCGCTCGCGCCTTCCACGACTACCCTCGCCCATATTCCCGGTAAGCAAACGGAACAATTTATTGATGCCGCTAACGGGCAGTTGTCTGCCAGCATCGACGTTATTTTTCCCATCGTCCATGGCACGCTGGGAGAAGATGGTTCATTGCAGGGCCTGCTGCGCATTGCTAATTTGCCCTTTGTCGGCTCGGACGTATTAAGCTCCGCCGCCTGCATGGACAAAGATATCACCAAGCGCCTGCTGCGTGATGCCGGGCTGGCTATTGCTCCTTTTGTGACGCTGACCCGCGCTAATCGCCACGCCGTAACCTTTGCCGACGTTGAAGCGCGTTTTGGCCTGCCGCTCTTCGTGAAGCCAGCGAACCAGGGGTCCTCTGTTGGCGTCAGCAAAGTGACCAGCGAAACGCAGTACCAGCAGGCCGTTGCACTGGCGTTTGAGTTCGATCATAAGGTTATTGTCGAGCAAGGCATTAAAGGGCGTGAAATCGAATGCGCCGTGCTGGGGAATGATTATCCCGAGGCCAGCACCTGCGGTGAGATTGTGCTTAATAGCGAGTTTTATGCTTACGACACCAAATATATTGATGATGGCGGCGCACAGGTCGTGGTCCCGGCCAATATTGATGCGGCTATTAATGACCACATTCGTGACGTCGCGGTTCAGGCATATCAAGCGCTTGGATGTAGCGGCATGGCGCGGGTGGACGTTTTCCTCACCGCAGAGAACAAGGTGGTGATTAACGAAATTAACACCCTGCCCGGCTTTACCAATATCAGCATGTATCCTAAGTTATGGCAGGCCAGCGGCCTTGGCTATTCTGCGCTAATCACCCGGCTGATCGAACTGGCTCTGGAGCGTCATCGCGCCAACAGCCAGTTAAAATGCACGATAACTCCCTAATCCTTTGTCGCCGTCGTCTCTTCTTCGGGGCGGCGGCGAATGATTAATCCGGCCAGCCAGAAGCCGATAACCCAGGTCACCAGCCCGACAGCGTAAGTTTGCCAGCCCTTCGCCTCAAATCCCAATAGCCCCACCACACCATTCAAAATAAAGATCAGGCCAATCGCAAACGCGTAATAGTGCCAGTCACGACGGATTTTTACAGGCAGCTTCATGACAACTCCGACAGAGGAAAAGCGCATCCTCGCATATTTTCAGCCGGGAGTCTGTGCCCGGTGCGGAAATTCTTAAAAGCGGCATAAGTTAAACTTAAGTTAAAAATTTGTGACACAACACTAACTTATGAAACCAGGAGAATTCCAGCGTCGAAATTACCATGAATCTGATATTGACAACGGTAATGACCTGTCAAACTAAGCATCAGTACGGGCATGAAGTCTGAAAGAATGCGTCCGGGAGGTCGGTATGACAGAGTTCACCTTTTCCAAACCTATGTTGCGTGGAAAAAAGAAAGATCGGTCCACTCCAGGGAATATTGCATACGCGCTATTCGTATTGCTCTGCTTTTGGGTGGGTGCACAGATGCTTAATCTGGTGGTGCATGCGCCAGGCGTGTACGAGCAGTTAATGCAAATACAGGATACCGGTCGACCGCATGTTGAAATGGGGCTGGCGGTGGGTACCCTTTTTGGGCTGGTACCCTTCCTGATAGGTTGTATGATCCTTGGCGTTGTGGCATTGCTTCTGCGGTGGCGTCACTATGGTTAATTCTGCGCCATGCATTTAGCCCGTCGATCATCGACGCGTTTTGCGAACCATGCGGTCGTGAGATTGCGCGTGATCTTCGGGCTTTCCAGTTGAATACCTGGTAACAATTCCTTCGGTAAGGCTTTCCCGCTTTTTTTCTCCGCCAGTTTGAACACCCCACGATAAAGATCGGTTTTCTCAAAAGCGAGTGAGTCGCCTTTTTCAAGTTGATTGCGGATCTCGCTATCGCTCATCTCAAGCTGCCCCGCCAGCTTTCTTACCGCCAGTTCTGTTTTTCCCGCCTCACGACTGTCGTAACGGATTAAATCACCGTCCAGTGCCAGCTTCACACCGCTGGCTTTGCTGACCGCATTCTGGAATGCGGCGTTGCGGCTGGCGTACCAACCGGCGTTAAAATCGGCGAAGCGGTAAAGTGGCGCAGAATAATTAGCAGGATAATTTAACAAATGGTATGTGCCAAACCACAGGCCGCCACGCAGGGTAAATACCTCCTGACGCACAGTACCCTCCATTTTCCATGGATAGCCGCGCGTGTGCTCCTGGGCAAAAGCAATGCTGACCTGCATCGGCCCGCCGGTATGGACCGGATTAAATGAACCAAAAAGCTGCTGACCGAGCGGCACGGTATCAATTAAATCGTCGAAGATCGCGCTGAGTTGTTTTTCAGTTTTAACCGTATCCAGCCGGTCACTGTAGCTCTTGCCATTGGGTGATTTTATCTTCAGCGCGGTATGCACCAGCAGCGCCGGAATGTGTAGTTTTGCCGCACGACGTTCGATTTCCTGCCAGGCAATTTTATTCAGGCCGGGCACGGCAGGATCGGCCTGATAGTTTGATTCCTGCTGTGCGACGGCCAGCACCGAGCAGACGTTTTCTTCCGTTGGGGCCAGCTTCTGACTCTCAAAGGTGCGAGCAAGGGTCTGTGCCCATTCATCACGATTTTTAACACTGGCCGGCATTTTTTTCTTCACCAGACTTGCCACATCAATGGCCTTTTCGCCTTTTTTCAACGGCGCTTTTTCTGTGCTACAGCCTACCAGGACCAGGGCGGCTAATACGGTGATTACGGCAGAGCAAGTGTACGGTGCGGCCATTATTCAGGCATCCCTGTAGTTAAAAATACGTGTTAACAGCCTCTCCTGCGTCCGGCTGATCCAGTTCGCGTTCAAAGCTGCGCAGACGTTTATAAATCGACATCAACTCTACCAGAGTAGGCCATGAATTGATGAGATACTGGAAGGATTCGCGTACCTGGCCAAAGACGTCGAGGATCTGGCGCATCAAACCCAGTGTTACTGTACCGGCAACAATGGACGGAAACAGCAGGAACAAACCGAAAACATTATCCACCTGCAGGTACAAAATGCGGGCAATATTGAAATACATATAGTGAAAATAAAGGCGAAAATAGTTCTGCCGCACCGCCGCGAACAGTTCATACAGGGTCGGTGGCGTGGCGCGAGTCGGATCGTCTTCGCCGTACACCAGCTCCTTACGATACGCCGCCTCGCTGCGCTGGTTTTTAAACTCCAGCCCTGGTAGCTTAATGCCGACCGCCGCCAGCAGAGTGGTACCCAATAACGCCCAGACGATCCCGGCGATCACCAGTCCATAGTGCAGACGTCCAATCACCGGTAGTTCAGGAACGTGTGCTGACAGCGTGACCAGCACGGGGAGAAACGCAATTAAGGTCACTATCGCGTTCAAAAAACTGACGCCCATATCTTCAAGCGTGGAGGAAAAGCGCATGGTATCTTCCTGCACGCGCTGAGCAGCCCCTTCAATGTGCCGCAGTTTTGGCCAGGAATTCGTATAGTATTCGTTCATTGCGCTACGCCAGCGAAAAACGTAATGGCTAATGAAGAAATTGTTCAACACGCCAATGACCACTGCAATCAGCGCGATACCGAGGAAGGTAACAATGCCATGGTAGAACTGTTCAATATTGACCGAATCCGGCTTGCTCAACGCCTTTTGAATCAGATCATAAAAAGGACCCGACCAGGCGTTTACGGCCACACCGACTTCTACCAGAAACCAGGTGACAAAAATAATCAGTGCCGTGCCCCAGATGGACCAGCGTTGCCAGCGATGCGGACAGTATTGCTGCCAGAACAGGGCAAAAAGCGCGACGCAAACTGCATAGTAAGCATAAAACACCAGATAGCCAGCAGACCAGAATCGCGCAGCGCTGATGGGTGCGTCAGCAGTGGCGGAAAAAAGATGCAGCAGCCAGGCCCCACCTTCGGTTTGCCAGAACAGCACGGCGGCCAGTCCCCAAAGGAAAGCAGAGAGAAAAAATGGCCCCGGTTTCGGGAAAAAAGAGTTAAACATATGTGCTCCCGGATGGATCCTATGATGATCGTTCACGCTACAGGTGGCGCAGCATTCGCCGCAAAACAGGCCTGAAGCGTAAAGCGTTGTTCTCTGACGATGCGTGAGGAATTGTATCGACGGGTTACAGGCGATGCGGCGTTCAGACCGACGTAAATGCCTGAGTCGGGACCGCTTTACTGTAAAAAAATGCGTTGTTTTTCCGGGGTTCGTTTTTTCCCTTATCGATCTGCCTGAAAGACGCTTTGCAACGGCGGATTAAGTAGTATAAATAGGCATAGTTTTCTCAATTCATTTATGGATCCTCTCGTTGAAACGTTGTCTTCTCTTGTTAGCCGCGCTTTATGCGGCCGCGGTGCCAGTCACTCATGCCGCACAAACCTCACCCGATCCGGTTTTTGCCTCTGATATTGTTGATCGTTACGCTAACCATATTTTTTATGGCAGCGGGGCGACCGGGATGGCGCTGGTGGTTATTGATGGTAATCAGCGCGTATTTCGCAGCTTTGGCGAGACGCGACCGGGTAATAACGTCCGTCCTCAGCTTGACTCAGTGATCCGCATCGCCTCGCTCAGCAAATTGATGACCAGTGAAATACTGGTGAAGCTGCTCGATCAGGGGGTGGTAAAACTGAACGATCCGCTGAGTAAATACGCCCCGCCTGGCGCAAAGGTGCCCACCTATAAAGGCTCGCCCATTACCCTGGTCAATCTGGCGACGCATACCAGTGCGCTTCCACGTGAACAGCCCGGCGGTGCAGCGCATCGTGCGGTCTTTGTCTGGCCGACCCGTGAGCAGCGCTGGAGCTGGCTTTCCACCGCGACGCTAAAATCCGCGCCTGGCTCTCAGGCAGCTTATTCTAATCTCGGCTTTGATTTGCTGGCTGACGCACTGGCGAACGCCGCAGGTAAACCTTATTCGCAGCTTTTCGAGCAGCAAATCACCCGCCCGCTTGGAATGAAAGACACCACCTTCACGCCGTCGCCGGATCAGTGCAAACGTTTGATGGTCGCGGAGAAAGGTGCCAGCCCGTGCAATAACACACTGGCGGCGATTGGCAGCGGCGGCGTGTATTCCACGCCCGACGATATGATGCGCTGGATGCAGCAGTTCCTTTCTTCCGATTTCTATACCCGTAATACTCAGGCAGACAGAATGCAGACGTTGATTTATCAGCGTAGTCAGCTGACCCGCGTAACGGGAATGGACGTGCCAGGCAAGGCCGATGCGTTAGGAATGGGCTGGGTGTATATGGCCCCGAAAGATGGCCGGCCGGGGATCATCCAAAAAACGGGTGGCGGTGGTGGATTCATCACCTATATGGCGATGATCCCCCAGCATAATATTGGCGCTTTTGTGGTGGTCACTCGTTCGCCGTTGACTAAATTTGTGAATATGAGCGACGGCGTAAACGATCTGATAAGCGAGCTGAGCGGTAATAAGCCGCTGGTCGTGCCCGCTTCTTAACTTAATAGTCATAAGGCAGACGGTTGATATTAACCAGTTTGCCTTTATGCATTTCGATGTAGCTTCCGCGACGCAGCGCTGAGAGCACCTCAGCAATGACGGAGCGGGAGACGCGTGTCCGCCGCTGAATATAATTAATCACCCCAATGCGGGAACGTAACGCGTCGTCCCATTGCGCCATTGTTAATAGCGTTGAGCGGATCTGATTATAGTTGCTGGTGCCTACCAGATGGATATCGCGTTTTTCCAGCAGTCGGTGCTGCCAGGTCATCCAGTAAAATGCCTCGCGCCACAGCCCGCCCTGCTCCAGCAGCGTCAGCGTGGCTTCTGCGGGCAGGTAATAACCACTGCACTCGCCCTCCGCCACTAAAATATAGTCGCTGGTATTTTTTATCGCGCCAGCAGAGAGCCCGACAATGAAGGGAGCGTTGGCGAAGCCAAGCAGAATATCGTTGTATTTACGGCTTAATGAGATGACGCCCTGCTGAATGACAATGGTGTAATTTTGCGTTTGATCGCCCTCAACGGCAATGATCTCACCTTCGTTGCACACGAAGCGGGTGCCATGAGCGGACAGGTATTTATCAAGCGCGTTGAATTCGTTTAACGGTTTACTCAGAGTAGTCATGTCTATGCCTTCCTTGCGAAAAATGCCCGTCATATCCATGACAGGCATTGTGACAAAAGGGTAAAACAGGGGAGTTTCCTCCCCTTTGCACCTGATTACCAGGTGTATTTAACACCAGCATTTGCTGCCCAATCCTGGTCAACATCGCCGCCACCGAGGTAGGTAACACCGGTATAACCGCTGAAGTTTTTGGTGAAGCTGAACTGTCCGCCCGCACCAACACGTACCGCCGAACCTTTAACGCCGTTATCAATGTTATCGCCATTGAAGTCGGAATCGTTGTCAGAGTCGTCGTATACGTAGGCCAGGTTGAAGTAAGGAGTCAGCGCCTGGTCACCGTAGTTGAAGGTGTAACCTGCATTCAGACCCGCTTCATAGCGCAGGCTGTCGTAATCCTGACCACCGACGTTGGCGTCGTTGCTCAGACGATAGCTGTCGCCAGACTGGAACAGACCATTGATGCTGGCGTAAGGCGTTACATAACCTGCATCATTGATTTTCCAGTCGTAACCCAGTTTCAGGCCAAAGCCCCATGCATCAGCAGTGGTGTTGCCATCAACATATGCGCCGTTGCTCATGGTCGCAGTCAGGTCGTTGTCGAAACGGCTGTAGCTCAAGTTGCCATCAACAAAGATGTTGTTAGCGAAGCGAGCAGAAGAGTAGATGTAGGCAGACTGGCTGTCCTGATCTACCTGACCGGTACGGTCGCTCATGTCGCCTTTCGCGAAGGAAGCCGCAGCACCGACGATCCATTTAGCGTTGTTACCATCAACTTTGGTATCAACACCGACCATGATGCCGTTAACGTCCTGATCGTAGTTGATCGTGCCGTTATCAGCGTCGAAGCTACCACCGAAGTAGCTCACCCATGCGCCGCCGTTGTCATCAAAGCCATGACGAGAGCTGGTCAGACGGTCGGACAGAGTATCCTGTTGCAGGTTCCAGATGTTGGTGTTTGCAGAAGGAATGCTCAGTGCCATGTTAGCGTAGTCGGTCAGCTCCATCTGGCGCAGAACAACAGTGTTGCCTTCCTGCTGTGCCTGATAGGTGTAAGCACCCAGGTCAGCTTTGTTGGCAGCGCTGAAGGTAGCGTTGGTGTTTACATCGTTGACATAGATAATTTCTTTACCTTTGTAGTCAGCGATAGCGCCAGCGCCGGTTGCGTTGTCGATACGAACTTTGTAGTTACCGGTTGCAGCTACAACATTGTCTACAGAGCTGTTATCCAGTTCGTCGCCATTGTTGATATCGCCGTTACCGTTGATGGTCAGATGACCGTCAGAGTTCATCGCGATAGTACCATAACCGTAGTTAGCCTGAGTGGTATCCCAGGTACGGTCGTTCACCAGATCGGCGTTCAGTACATAGTCGCTGCTATGGATGTCGAAGACACCGGAAACAACGTGGTTGTAGTTGTCAGCAATATTGCCGCTGGTCAGTTCAAGAGTATCAGTCTGGAACGGATTGTCATCAAACTGATCAACGTTCACATCCAGCACGCCGCCGTTGGTCACGGTGATGGTGTTAGCGTACAGAGACGGTGCATAGCTATATGCCACAATTGAATTATCTTCACTGGACAATGCAACGGTACTGTAGCTGTCGATAGTCAGATGATCGGTTGCTACCTGGCCTTCATCACCAATGTTCATGGAAGAACCATTGGTCAGGCTGATGGTGTCAGAGATCAGGCTGGATTCAGCAACGTTAACCTGAGAACCATTGTTTACCGCTAACGTATCAATGTTAGATTGGTTAACAGTATCCCATTCAGAACCATTGTTCAGCGTTACGTTGAATACGCCGCTCTGGAATACCTGATCGTCAATCGCACGTCCCCAGTCGTTAGCTTCAACCACTACGCCTGGGTACTGGCTATTGCCGGTGACATCATACCAGTCAGCGGAGGCAATAGAATTCTCATCAACGTTGTTCATAGTAGCAGAACCGACCCACTTACTGCCGTTGTCCAGCGTAATGTTCAGTTCATCAACGTTCAGAGAGTCATCGGCCCAGCCACCGTTGGTGTCCAGAACACCATCGCCATTGCTGTCATGACCATGCGGATAGAAGTTTGCATTCCATGAACTATTAAATACAACATCGCCCAGCAGCGTGGAGTTGCTGAAGTAAACGTTGTTTTTCATCGAATAGTCAGAAGCTGAATTATCGCTGAAGTACATCGCAACATCGTTAACGCCGCCGTTGCCAGTGTAATCGCTTGGCTCGGCTGAATTGCCGTAGAAACCGGTGTTTTCCAGCGGCGTCACTGCACCAGAGGTCACTGTAGAATTAGTAACGTTGATGTTGTTGTCCCAGGTATGGGACTCAGTGGTGTAGGTAGAGTTAGTAGTGTCACCCTGTACCAAGCTGATGCCTGCAACGCGAGAGTTATTGGAAATATTAATGTTGCTTTCTACATCAAGCTGGACAGCCAGACCAAGACCTGCATCTTCACCTAGAGCCGTATAGAAGGTTTCATTTGTATATTTCGTGACGTCTCCATCCAGATAAGAATCTGTGAAATAGAGCGCCTCATAATCATCGTCAATGGTAGAGTTAGCGATGTTCAGCGTAAAGACATCACCATCATGCCACGTTGTGTCGATAACATCGTCGCCAGCCTGATAGAAATAGTAGCCGCCATCATAATCAGTACCGCCATTATAACCGTAATAACCGTCAGGCAGCATTGAGGTGATTGAACCATGAATTACTGAGTTAGCAATATCCAACTGGTTCGCGTTACCATTTGTACCGTCAGTATAATCGTGGTTCAGATAGTAAGTAGAAATTGTGCCGTTAACGGTATCGCCGTTGAAAGACTGATCGAAGTCACCGTTAGCATTGTTGTAATAAACAAAGCCGTTATAGGTAACATAGTTGCCGTCAGAACCCGGCGCATCCATATTTGACCAGTCAAGCGCAGTTGTAGCGTTATCGTGATACCCCCAGGTATCATAAGTTGTAGCATTTGCCTGAGAAGCGATCGCCAAAGTGCAGGCCAATGCTAATTGAGATACTACCAGTTTCTTTTTCCAGGTTTGCATTTGTCATCCCTCCTCAGGGACGTAATCTAGTTGGTCCATCAATAATTAATGCAATCAAAATAAGTAATGTTACATTGCAACCCGAATTATGCGGTTTTAAGGGTAGAAGGTTCAATTAATCTTTGCCCAAAGTCCGAAATCGGACAAATTATCTTTAAAGACAAGCCACCTCAAAATTAAGAACAACTTAAAACCCCTAAATATCTTACAAAAACCCCTTAAAAAGCATTAGGTTAAAGAAATAAATACATTGACCACTTAATATTATTCCCATAAATACATAAAAAAGCATTCATAAAATAAATAACAAAAATTGTTCACTTGAAACTGCAAAAGCATGGAACAAGGAGCAGCACGCCGCTTGCCCCCTTGAAAATCGTCAGCCATTAATTGCCCACCACCATTAACCGAATATATAATAGATAATATTGAAAGCCGTATTTATATTCACTCAAACTATTTAAAAATATTTCAGCGCCGCGAGAGATGACTGTAATCAGTGGAATTGCCGGACGGCACGGTTAAACGGCAACTTTAGTAAAACACAATAGAGATAATTCAGGTACAATAACATCATATTTCACAAACATCAGGCATATCATGACCGATTTAATCACTCGCCCCCGCCGCCTGCGCAAGTCTCCCGCGCTGCGCGCCATGTTTGAAGAGACAACACTAAGCAAAAACGACCTGGTGTTGCCGATCTTTGTTGAAGAAGAGATTGATGAGTACAAGGCCATCGAGGCGATGCCGGGCGTGATGCGCATCCCCGAGAAGCATCTGGCGCGCGAGATTGAACGCATCGCCAACGCGGGGATCCGCTCGGTAATGACCTTCGGGATCTCCCACCACACCGACGCCACCGGCAGCGATGCCTGGAAAGAAGACGGTCTGGTCGCGCGTATGTCCCGCATCTGCAAACAGACGGTGCCGGAGATGATCGTGATGTCCGATACCTGCTTCTGCGAATATACATCTCACGGCCACTGCGGCGTGCTGTGCGAGCACGGCGTGGATAACGATGCAACCCTTGCCAACCTCGGCAAGCAGGCAGTCGTGGCCGCCGCCGCGGGCGCGGATTTTATCGCCCCTTCCGCCGCGATGGATGGACAAGTTCAGGCGATCCGTCAGGCGCTGGATGCCGCTGGATTTTTTGATACGGCGATCATGTCCTATTCAACCAAGTTCGCTTCTTCCTTTTATGGTCCGTTCCGCGAAGCCGCCGGGACCGCGCTGAAAGGCGACCGCAAAACCTATCAGATGAACCCGATGAACCGCCGGGAAGCGATCCGTGAGTCGCTGCTGGATGAGGCGCAGGGCGCGGACTGTCTGATGGTTAAACCGGCGGGTGCCTATCTGGATATTCTGCGGGATATTCGGGAACGCAGCGATCTGCCGCTGGGCGCTTATCAGGTTAGCGGTGAGTACGCGATGATTAAGTTCGCGGCACAGGCTGGTGCTATTGATGAAGAGAAAGTGGTGCTGGAGAGTCTGGGCGCGATTAAACGCGCGGGTGCGGATCTGATTTTTAGTTATTTCGCGCTCGATCTGGCGGAAAAGAAAATCCTGTAAGATTTGGTGTGGCGCTGCCCGGCGGCGCTACGCTTGCACGGGCCTGCATCAGGCTGGCGTAAAAGCGTAAGTCAGGTGAGGCGCGGGTGGTAACAAGCTTGCGCCATCCGCCGTAAAAGCGGATGGCGCTGCGCAATTAGTTGTTTACCGGAATGACTGCGCCTTTATATTTGGTGCGGATCCAGTCCTGAATCTCTTTTGAGTGCAGTACCTTCACCAGTTCCACGATGTCTTTTTTCTTCTCGTCGCCGCGATGCACGGTAATGATGTTGGCGTACGGGTTGTTCTCACCACTTTCTACGGCGATAGGATCGTGAACCGGATCCAGACCAGCGTCGATGGCGTAGTTAGCGTTGATCACCACCGCATCACCTTCGTCATTGTTATACATCTGCGGCAGCAGCGCAGCTTCTACATTCGGCTGGAACTGCAATTTTTTCGGGTTATCCACGATATCGCTGATACGTGCATTTACTTTATCGATGCCCGGTTTCAGCTTGATCACGCCCTCTTTTTCGAAAATGGAGAGGATACGCCCTTCTTCAGACACCGCATCACGCATAATCACTTTCCCGCCCTGCGGCAGATCCTTCAGCGATTTGTATTTTTTAGAGTAAATGCCGATCGGCTCAATATGGATCGCCCCGGCACTGACGAAGTCGAACGTCTTATCGCCAGCATGATCTTTCAGGACGCTGTTCAGATAAGGGATGTGCTGGAAGTAGTTGGCGTCGATGTCGCCGCTGGCCAGCGCGGTGTTCGGCAGGATGTAGTCCTGGAACGGTTTGATTTCGAGATCGATGCCTTCTTTCGCGAGGATCGGCTTCGCCTGCTCCAGAATTTCAGCGTGCGGCACGTTGGACGCGCCCACGGTCAGGGTATCGGCCCAGGAGGCAAAGCTCATGGCGCTTAAGGTTGCGGCGGCGATCAGTGTCAGTGTTTTCGTCATGATGTTGGTTTCCGTATTATTAGCGTTTGTCTAACAGAGAGGTAATAACGTCGCCGCAGAACTGGATGATGAAGACGACGATCAGAATAGTCACCGTCGCCACCAGCGTGACGTCGCTATGGTTGCGCTGGAATCCTTCCAGATAAGCAAGATTCCCTAATCCACCGGCACCAATGACCCCTGCCATCGCGCTGTAGCTGACCAGCGCAATCAATGTCACCGTAATGCCTGACACCAGGGCAGGAGAGGACTCCGGCAGTAAAACCCGAAAAATTAAAGTACTGAGACGTGCACCCATCGATCGCGTGGCCTCAATAACGCCTTTATCCACTTCGCGCAGGGCAATCTCCACCAGCCGCGCGTAAAATGGAGCCGCGCCGACAATCAATGCTGGCAGCGCCGCATTGGCACCGAGAATGGTGCCGACAATCGTTTTGGTAAACGGGATCAGCAGCACGATTAAGATAATGAACGGAATGGAGCGAAACACGTTCACGAGAATCGAAATCACGCTGTAGAGCGTACGGTTCTGGAACAGGCCGCCCCTGGCGGTTAAAAACAGTGCCAGCCCGAGGATAATCCCCAACACAAAGGTTGCGATGCCGGAGAGCGCCGTCATGTACAACGTTTCCTGCGTGGCCGCCCACAGCTGGTCCCATTTCAGATGGGGTAAAAGTTGATCAAGCATGTTTAACCACCTCGCATTCAATACCGCTGTTGTGCAAATCCGCGAGGATGTTATTCAGTTGATCCTGGTTTGCAATTACGTGAAGCCACAGTTGCCCAAACACGCCGTGGGCGGTTTGCGACATCTTGCCGTGCAGAATATTAAACGGCAGACCGTAACGCAGGGTCAGTTCCCCCACTATCGGCTGATGGGTATTTAATCCGGTAAACGTCAGCTTAATGACCGCACCAGCCAGATCGCTGGTCAAATCCGGGTTAAACGCTTCCTCTTCTTTATATTGACTTACCTGACGCACAAACTGCTGAGTGATCGGCTGCTGCGGACGGGTAAATACCTCCAGCACCTCGCCCTCTTCCACCACTTTGCCGTTTTCCATCACCGCCACGCGGTCGCAGATCTTCCTCACCACGTGCATTTCATGGGTGATCAGCACGATGGTCAGCTTAAAGCGACGATTAATATCCAGCAGCAAATCCAGGATCTGATCGGTGGTCTGCGGATCCAGTGCCGACGTCGCTTCATCACAGAGCAGGACGTCCGGACTATTGGCCAGCGCGCGGGCAATGCCAACGCGTTGCTTTTGTCCGCCGCTAAGCTGGGAAGGATAAGCGTCTTCCCGCCCGGTTAGCCCCACCAGCTCAATCAGCTCCGCCACACGGGCACGAATTTGCGCTTTCGGCGCGCCAGCGATTTGCATGGAAAAGGCAATGTTTTCCCGCACGGTGCGCGACCACAGCAAATTAAAGTGCTGAAACACCATGCTGATTTTCAGCCGGGCCTGGCGCAGCGCCTCGCCTTTTGCCGACGAGATCTCGTGCCCATTGATGGTCACACTGCCCGAGCTGGGTTTCTCCAGCCCGTTTAACAGACGGATCAGCGTGCTTTTTCCCGCGCCGCTGTAGCCTATAATGCCGTAAATCTGCCCCTGTTCGATTGTTAAATCTACGCTGTCCACGGCGACCACGGGCGTCTTACCGTGGTCAAAAATCTTCGAAATATTCCTGAGTAGGATCATCTTATCTGGTTACCCGATGCTTCTTATCTGTTGCGTAATTATGATGCGAACGGCAGTTTAGCAGTATGGACGTCCATATGATAGTAATCAGCCTAAATTATCTTTTAAATAAACAGATTGATATTAGTTATAACAAAAGGCGCTATAGAGCAGCGTTAGCGGCTTCGCTGGCTATGAGAGAATTCGGCAAAGCATATATGCGGCCTGAATAACGTCTCTCTGAGTAAGACGGCTGATAGCGCTGTAAAGCGCATTCTTCCGCTGCAAGTAGCCATCTATCCATACGCACCCCCGCACGGCTTTCCTTCCTGATGTCCAATTATTTGTTTATATTACCTTTTCGCATAAATCCCAGAGAAAGATTCTTTATCAGCGCTTTTTTGCGCATCTACTATTCCGCCATGTTCTTAAATGCTGGTGGAATACCATGACCGTTTTTCATTCTGTGACCGATTTAATCGGCAATACGCCGCTGCTCCAGCTACATAAGCTGGACAGCGGACCGTGCGAACTGTTTTTAAAACTGGAAAACCAGAACCCCGGCGGGTCGATTAAAGACCGGGTCGCGCTGTCAATGATTGCGCAAGCCGAGCGAAAGGGTCTGCTCAAGCCTGGCGGGACGATTATCGAAGCAACGGCAGGCAATACCGGCCTCGGCCTGGCGCTGATCGCCGCGCAGAAAGGCTATTCGCTGCTGCTGGTCGTGCCGGATAAAATGAGCCGCGAAAAAATATTTCATCTGCGAGCGCTTGGCGCGCAGGTGTTACTCACCCGCTCGGACGTCGGCAAAGGTCATCCGGCTTACTATCAGGATTATGCCCGGCGGCTGGCGGATGAAATGCCCGGCGCGTTTTATATCGATCAGTTTAACAATGCCGCCAATCCGCTGGCCCACGCCACCACTACCGCGCCGGAACTTTATGAGCAGCTGGACGGACGTATTGACGCCATCGTGGTCGGCGTCGGTTCCGGCGGCACCCTTGGCGGATTGCAGGAGTGGTTTGCTGAGCACTCTCCGCATACGGAGTTTGTGCTGGCCGATCCGGCAGGCTCTGTCCTTGCCGATCAGGTTGAACACGGTCGTTATGATGACGCTGGCTCCTGGCTGGTCGAAGGTATTGGCGAGGATTTTATACCTCCCCTCTCGCATCTCGACGGCGTAAAACAGGCACTGCGCGTGACCGATGGCGACGCGTTTACCGCCGCCCGGGAATTACTCAAAGTTGAAGGCATACTGGCAGGCTCCTCTACTGGTACGCTGCTCACCGCCGCGCTGCGCTACTGCCGGGCGCAGTCCACGCCGAAGCGCGTCGTGACCTTCGCCTGCGACAGCGGCAATAAGTACCTCTCCAAAATGTTCAATGACGACTGGATGCGCCAGCAGGGATTTATTTCCCGTCCGCAGGCAGGCGATCTCAGTGATTTTATCGCGCTGCGTCACGATGAAGGTGCCACCGTCACCGCTGCGCCGGACGATACCCTAGCCACCGTGCTGGCCCGCATGCGTCTGTACGATATCTCTCAGCTTCCGGTGCTGAACAACGATGAGGTGGTGGGGATTATTGATGAGTGGGATCTGATTAGCCACGTCAAAGGCGACAGCCAGCGTTTTGCCCTGCCGGTTAAAGACGCCATGACCCGCGAGGTAGAAATTATCGACCGCCGCGAGCCGGAAAGCGCTCTCAAACCCATTTTCGATCGCGGCCTGGTCGCGATTATTGTCGATAACCATCGTTTCCTGGGCCTGGTGACCCGCAGCGATGTGTTAACTACCTGGCGTAACCGCCTGTCATAACAGGGAACTCCTATGAAAAACTTAGCCACCCTTAGCGTTCACAGCGGCGCCTTTAACGATCAGCACGGCGCGGTCATGCCGCCAATTTATGCCACTTCTACCTTTGCCCAGCCTGCGCCGGGCCAGCATACCGGCTACGAATATTCACGCAGCGGCAACCCGACCCGTGATGCGCTGGAGGCGGCCATCGCTGAACTGGAAGGCGGCAGCCGCGGCTATGCGTTTGCCTCCGGGCTGGCCGGGATCGCCACCGTGCTCGAACTGCTTGATAAAGAGAGTCATATCGTGGCGGTAGACGACGTGTACGGTGGAACTTACCGCCTGATCGAGAACGTGCGAAGTCGCACTGCCGGTCTACAGGTGAGCTGGGTGAAACCAGACGATTTACAGGCGATTGAGGCGGCGATCCGCCCGCAAACCCGAATACTCTGGGTAGAAACGCCGACCAACCCACTGCTGAAACTGGCCGACCTGGAGGCGATTGCCGCCATTGCCAGACGGCATAATCTGATTAGCGTGGCGGATAACACCTTTGCCTCACCGATACTGCAACGCCCGCTGGAGCAGGGTTTTGATATCGTCGTGCACTCGGCGACTAAATACCTCAACGGCCATTCCGATGTCGTGGCGGGACTGGTCGTGGTCGGCGATAACCCCGAACTTGCGGAAAAGCTTGGCTACCTGCAAAACGCCATCGGCGGCGTGCTTGACCCGTTCAGCAGCTTCCTGACGTTGCGCGGTATTCGCACGCTGGCGCTACGTATTGAGCGTCACAGCAGTAACGCGCTGGCGCTGGCCCGCTGGCTGGAGCAGCAGCCGCAGGTGGAGAAAGTGTGGTATCCGGGGCTGGAATCGCATCCGCATTTTGAACTGGCGCGCAGGCAGATGTCGCAGGCGGGCGGGATGATCTCCATCGTAGTGAAGGGCGATGACCAGCGTGCCACAGCGATTATCCAGAAACTGAAACTGTTCACCCTGGCTGAGAGCCTGGGCGGTGTGGAAAGTCTGGTCAGCCAGCCCTTCAGCATGACCCACGCCTCCATTCCGCTGGCGCAGCGGCTGGCGAACGGCATTACGCCGCAGCTTATTCGTCTGTCGGTGGGTATTGAAGATCCGCAGGACTTAATCAATGACCTTCGTCAGGCTCTGGCGATGTAAACTCATTCAATTTACCTGGTCATAACATCGCGTTTACTTATAGTTTTTCTGACATAAATAAGAACTTTTTCTTCTTTGTGGTCGATGAAACATTGTGGGAGCGTAGCGCTACAAAACAAAAACAGGGTATGCAGAGGAATCTATGGCACATCAATTACACACAATAAAAACGCTGGCGCTGGCGTTGAGCCTGTTAACGTTTGGCTCCGCCGCTCATGCCGATCAACTGGCGGATATCAAAACCGCTGGCGTAGTAAAAGTGGCGACGTTTGACGCCAACCCGCCGTTTGGCTCGGTGGATCCAAAAAGTCACGACATCGTCGGCTACGATGTGGATTTCGCGAAAGCACTGGCTAAAGCGCTTGGCGTGAAGCTGGAACTGGTGGCGACCAACCCGGCGAACCGTATTCCGCTGCTGCAATCCGGTAAAGCGGATCTGATTGTCGCGGATATCACCATTACCCCGGAACGCGCGCAGGTGGTTGATTTCTCTACGCCGTACTTCGTCACCGGACAGCAGTTCCTGGTGCCGGCGAAATCCCCGGACAAACTGGATGAGTACAGCCGCGCCCGTATTGGCGCGGTAAAAGGCACCACCGGCGAGCAGGCGCTGCATCAGCGTTATCCGCAGGCTCGCGTGCTGGCCTATGACGATATTCCGCTGGCGCTGACCGCGCTGCGTAACGGTAACGTGCAGGCAATCACTCAGGACAGCACCATTCTTGCGGGCCTGCTGGCGGAAGCGCCGGACAAGGCGAAATTTAAGATCCTGCCGGATCTGCTGAGTAAAGAAGAGATCGGCGTTGGCGTGAAGAAAGGCGAGACGGCACTGCTGAAAGCGGTGAATGACGAGCTGGTGAACCTGGAGAAAAACGGCCAGGCCGCCAAAATTTACGATACCTGGTTTGGTCCTTCCACCAAAACCCCACAGCCACGTTCATTTACTATCGAAGCAAAGTAATATGTTGTCAGGTTTACTCTCCCAATCCGCAGCAGGGCCTGCGGATTTTTCACGTCTGGAAAACGCCAGCGTTGAGTTTCGCGATGTGGTGAAAGCGTTCGGCGATCACCGCGTATTAAACGGTATCAATTTAACGATTAACCCCGGCGAAGTGGTGGCGATCCTCGGCCCTTCCGGCTCCGGTAAATCCACGCTGATTCGCCTCATTAATCAGCTCGAATCGCTGAGCGGCGGCGATATTCTGATCGACAATAAATCGACCCGCCAGTTGCAGGGACGCGCGCTACGTCAGCTTCGCAGCCGGGTGGGATTTGTGTTCCAGCAGTTTAATCTGTATGCCCATCTTAACGCGGTACAGAATATTTCCCTGGCGCTGGAGGCGGTGCACGGCTGGAAAAAAGCGGATGCCGAAAAGCGCGCGCTGGAACTGCTACATCAGGTTGGACTGGCTGACAAAGCGCAACATATGCCGTCGCAGCTTTCCGGCGGCCAGCAACAGCGTGTGGCGATTGCCCGCGCCCTTGCCTCCTCGCCGCAAATCATCCTGTTTGACGAGCCGACCTCGGCGCTGGATCCGGAGATGATCGGCGAAGTGCTGTACGTCATGAAAACCCTCGCGCACAGCGGGATCACGATGATCGTAGTGACCCATGAGATGCAGTTCGCCAGGGAAATCGCCGACCGGGTGGTGTTTATTGACGGCGGCGATATCTGCGAAGTGGCACCCCCTGCGGAATTTTTCACTCAGCCACGCCATCCCCGCGCCCGGCGTTTTCTGCAGAAGGTGCTGGACCCGCTGCACCAGGAGCGCCCCGAGTGATACCGCTACTTGACTGGCATGGGGTGCTGACCGGGCAACCCCTGCAATGGATTATTTCCGGTTTTCTTACCACTCTATGGGTCACGGTGGCGGGTATCTTGCTGGCGACGGTGTTAGCGGTGCTGTTTCTGGCGTTACGTCTGGCAGGAGGCCGCATCGGCAATGGTCTGGTCGCCGTCTGGGTCTCGCTGTTTCGTAATACGCCGCTACTGGTGCAGCTGTTGTTCTGGTACTTCGCCGCCTGGAACCTGCTGCCGCTGGCTTTCCGCGACTTTATTAATGCCGATCATCGCTGGTCAATTCTGCCGGGCGATGTCTGGTGGCTGACGCCGGAGTTTATCTGTTCGGCATGGGGACTGGGCGTGTTTACCTCCGCCTTCCTGATTGAAGAGATTGAATCCGGTCTGCGGGCGGTGACGAGCGGACAGCGTGAGGCGGCGCTGGCGCAAGGGTTCTCCACGTGGCGGCTTTTTCGGCTGATCCTGTTACCGCAGGGGCTGGCAAACGCCTGGCAACCCATCATCGGACAGTATCTCAACCTGATGAAGCTCTCGTCGCTGGCAAGCGGCATTGGCTTCGCCGAGCTAACCTATCAGGTGCGCCAGATCGAAAGTTATAACGCTCACGCGCTGGAAGCCTTTGCCGTTGGGACGGTGCTTTATCTGTTAACCGGTATTATCGCCGGGGCGATTCTGGTCCGTCTGGGTCCGAAACATGCCCGCGTTGCAGCAAAAAGGAGGAATGCCTGATGCTGGCGAATATTACCGTTATTAGCGATAACCTCGATTATCTGCTGTGGGGACGGCTGGCTGACGGCGAGCCAGGCGGCGTGGTACTGACGCTGCTCATGGCGCTGGGTGCCGGGATCCTCGCCCTGCCCGGCGGCATTGCGCTGGCCTGCGCTGCGTGGCGCTATCCCGGATTCATACGGCGAATCCTGTTTTTGTGGGCCGAGCTTATTCGCGGCATTCCGCTGATTTTTGTCATCTTCTGGCTGTGGTATTTGCTGCCGATGCTTACCGGCAGCGATCTGCCCGGCGCGGTTACCGTTACGCTGGCGCTGGCATGGTTTACCGCCGCCTCGGTGATGCACTCGGTGCTGGCGGGGCTTCAGGCGCTGCCGGCCGGCCAGTATGAAGCCGCGCAAACGCAGGGTTTTAGCCCCGGCCAGACACTACGGCTTATTTTGCTGCCGCAGGTGCTGCGCAACGTGCTGCCCTCGCTGGTCGGTATTTTTATCAGCCTGATGAAAGACACTTCGCTGGCGTTTATCGTTAACGTACCGGAACTCACCACCGTCGCCGGGCAGGTTAATAACCGGGTACAGATCTACCCCACCGCCATTTTTATTTTTACCGGCGTAGTGTATTACCTGCTGTGCAGCGGCCTGGGCCTGTTGGCAAAACGCTGGCAGCGGCGCGATGTTCGCGCCTCGCTGGCGCGGGGGTAGTCGGCACGTCAGGCAAAAGACGAGGCGATGAGAATTTTCCGGACTTGCTACACACTGGCATAAGGACTCCTATACTTAAGATACACACGTACCTAAGGAGCCTGACATGTTTGAGAAAGCTGAGAACAAAGTAAATGAAGCCGCAGGTAAAGCGCAGGAAGTATTTGGCCGCGCGACTGACAGCCATGATGACACCGTGAAAGGTGCCACGCGCAAATACGCATCGCAGGCAGGCTATGCGGTACGTGACGCAGCCGATACGGTACGCGATCAGGTTTCGTCTAATCCGCTGGGCGGTTTAGCTATCGCGGGTGCGGTCGGGATTGTGCTGGGTTTTCTGCTCGCCCGTAAATAATTTACGTGCAACGTTATCTTCAGGGACCGCCTCAGGGCGGTCCTTTTTTATGCCTGCGCATTGCCATCTGCCCGGCGGCGTTGCGCTTGCGCGGGCCTACAATGCACTTAATCCATTGATATGACGTGACTTTGTAGGACGGGTAAGCGAAGCGCCACCCGGAAGGTTGCCCGTGCTGGCAGGTTAACGGCCTTTTTGCCACTCTCCCGATAACGATGTCCATCAGAAAAAGGTTTTCCTGGCAATAATCCGCTACAACCGTAGGTAAGTATCAGTCTACAGGACACCTTATGGCGCAGCTTACGTTTGATCATCCGGGTCCGCTTGCCAACGGACAATTTGTCATCACCCCTCTTCTCCAGCGCATGATCGATGATGCGCAGCCTGGCGATACCCTCGTTATTCCTGCTGGCCGCTTTTTAACCGGCGCGCTGTTTCTGAAAAGTGGCTTATCGCTTTATCTGGCGGAAGGCGCGGTATTGCTGGGCAGCGAAAATCTGGCCGACTATCCCCTGATTGAGACACGGGTCGCCGGGATTGATATGGTCTGGCCTGCCGGGATCGTGAATATAAATCACTGTCATGACGTACAGATCGGCGGTCCGGGTACTATTGATGGTCAGGGTGCAGTCTGGTGGCATCGCTTCTGGGGCGAAGATGAACAGAGTGGTATGCTGGCCGACTACAGCGCCCGCGGTCTGCGCTGGGTGGTGGACTACGACTGTCAGCGTCCGCGCAATATTGTGGTTTACCACAGTAAGAATATCACCCTGAATAATTTTACCAGTCGCGAGTCCGGTTTCTGGAATCTCCATCTTTGCTATTCATCGCACGTTACCGTGACCGGCGTGCAGATTGCGAATTCCGCGGGTCCCAGCACCGATGGTATTGATATCGACGCCTGCGAACAGGTCCGCGTGGAAAAGTGCGTGGTCTCCTGTAACGACGACAATATCTGTATCAAAGCAGGCCGGGGTAAGGAGGCGGCGCAAAAGGCCGTCAGCGCCAGGGATATTACTATCCGCCACTGCACGCTTAATAAAGGTTCCGGGATTACGATCGGCAGCGAAACCTCCGGCGGTATTGAGCGGGTGACCATTGAACACAATCAGTTTAACGGCACCGGCGTCGGTTTTCGCATCAAATCGGCCCGCAATCGCGGCGGGTTTATCCGCGATATCACGGTACGACATCTGTCGCTCACCGACGTCACTTTTCCGGTCATGATCCAGCTCAACTGGTTTCCGCAGTATAGCTACGGCGAGAAAAGCAATCTGGCCGATAAACCGCCGCACTGGCAAAAACTGGCGGAGGGCGTTGACGGCGAAGCGGGCTTAACGCAGGTATCACGTTTGACGCTGGACCATATTTCCGCGCGCCGGTCGGGAGATGCGATTTTTTCGCGTGCTTTTTTTATTGAAGGCTATCCTGAACGGCCCGTTGACAAGCTTCAGTTGTCATCCATTACGATTGAGGCGACCGAGTTTGGTAAAATTTCTGGCGTGAGCAGGCTGTCGTTTAATGATGTACAGGTGAGCGCATCCGCGGCAACCTGCGATGATAACGATAGCTATGAGCGGTAGTTGGCCCTGCGCCGCCAGGCACAGGGCAGGAGGATCAGTGGTGCAGCATCTCGTCAACCACCTGCTCGTTGGTCAACTGGAACGGGTAATACGTCGGCCAGTTATCCATCTCCTTAAGCAAGGCGTCCTGTGAGGTGTTGCCCATAAAGATATGGTAGTGAGCCGACTGGCGGGGCGCGATAATATGATCGCTGAACTGGACGTACTTCGGCGCTTTGCTGCTGGCGTCTTTACACTCGAATAAGTAGCGAACGCCCTTCTTGCCAGAGGTATAGGTCAGGATCTTATGTCCGGCGTAGTCGTACTTACAGGAATCCACTTTGTCGCCGGTATGGAATTCCATAACCCCATTTTCAATGCCGATAGTCGCAACATCAGTGACGTATCCCTTACGGTAATATTCCTTAATGTCCTCGAAGGTTTTGCTTTTATCCTTTTCAGCTTTCTTTTTGAACACCGGGTCCAGATCGCCACTGACCAGCAGCGGATAAACGGACTGCCATACGCCGTCCCAGTCCGACAGAGTGCGGTCCTTAACGTCCTTATTGTCAAAAACGCCCTCTGCTGCTTTCTGTTCTACCTCAGTTAACGGTTTGCCGTGTGAATGGTGTGCGTGAGACAGCGCCTGTCCGCTGACCAGCAGCGCGCCCAGTGTCATCGCCAGAGTTTTGTAATTAACCGCCAAAATAGTTCCCTCAATGTGCTGTTGATATTTGTTGTTACAATATAACATAACAAATCATGACGCAATGATAGTCTTCCTTCACGCATTACGTGGCGCTGGAGGTTAATGCTTCACTATGTGAAGCACTTTGCGCCAGCAATCTTTGATAAACCTCACGCAACCTGTTACTGCACTCGCCAGCCTGCCTGCAATCCCTACACTCAGCGTACTGACAACAACAACATCACACCGACTGCTACCCTGCTTAACCTCAGGAGGTTACATGGAACAAACAGGTATTCACTACGCCGGAGACGATGCTGCCGGGCAGCAGAAAATGCCGGCCAGACGCACCGCCAAAATTATGCTGTCAGCGGGTGTCGGTCACTTTATCGAGTGGTTTGACTTCGGGCTTTACGGCACGCTGGCCGCGATTATCGCCAGCAACTTTTTCGTCAGTAGCGACCCGGCGGTCGCGCTGCTGAAATCTTTCGCCGTATTTGGCTCAGGCTTTCTGATGCGTCCGCTGGGCGGGCTGTTCTTCGGCTCAATGGGTGACCGCCTCGGACGACGCAAAGTACTGGTGACGGTTATCGTCATTACCTCGATCTCAACCTTCGTGATGGGGATCCTGCCGACCTGGCAGCAGGCGGGGATCCTCGCTCCCATTCTGCTGGTGCTGACTCGTCTGGTACAGGGTTTTGCCGCAGGCGGCGAAAGCTCGGGCGTCATTACTTATCTGGCGGAAAGCGCGCCGCCGCACCGCCGGGCGACGCTCACCTGCTGGAGCGAAAACTTCAGCTTTATGGCCTTTGTTTGCGGGTCCGGGCTGGTGCTTTTCCTGACGCATATGCTGGGCGAGGCGGCGATGAATGACTGGGGCTGGCGCATACCGTTCCTGCTGGCGGCGCCGTTGGGCCTCGGCGGGCTGTATATGCGGCGCAATATGGAAGACTCCGCCGAATTTCATAAGCTGAAAGCCAGCGGCAAACTGGAAAAATCGCCGCTGCGTAAAACCCTGTCCACCTCCATGCGCGCGCTGCTGTTCTGTACCGGTTTTGTGGTGGTCAAAGCGGTGAGTAGCTGGGTGCTGCAATCTTTTATGCCCGGCTATCTGTCTACGCATCTGCACTATAGCCGCACCGATTCGTATCTTATCACTACACTGGGACTGTTAAGCGTGGCGATCTGTATGCCGCTTACTGGCTATCTTTCTGACCGCTGGGGAAGACGCCCGCTGATGCTGATGGGCTGTGGTGGATTCATGCTCCTGACGTATCCGGCGATGCTGGTGATGAGCCAGGGTTCGGTTGCCAACGCCATTGCCGCCATGAGCATGCTCGGCGTCTTTGTTGCCATGTTTAACGGCGGCTGCGGCGCGGCAATGGTGGAACTGTTCCCCACCGCGATCCGCTACGGCAGTATTGCCATCGCCTATAACCTGACCGTTGCGCTGTTTGGCGGCGTCACGCCGCTGGCCTCGGCAAGCCTGATTTCCTGGACCGGCGACCCGCTCTCTCCTGCATGGTACGTCATGATTACCGCGCTTATCTCTTTTATCGCCGTGTGGTTCGCCAAAGAAACCGCCGGCAAGATCCTCGATTAACGTGACCTGGAGTTGTTATGAAAATCAGCCAAGTTGAATGCTTTCCCCTCAGGATCACGCCGCAACAGGCGTATCTGGGCGGCAGCGTCAGTGAAGAGCAGGCGGATTACTACTACCGTCCCGAGTATCGCTGCGTCTATTCACGCAAAATGGAAACCTGCCTGGTAAAAATCACTACCGACGATGGACAGGTTGGCTGGGGCGAAGCGCTGGCGCCGGTGGTGCCGCAGGTGATTGCCGAACTGATTACCCACTTATTCGCGCCGCTGCTGACCGGGCAGTCGCCCTTCGCCAGCGCGGTCCTGAATTCACAAATGTATGACGCGATGCGCGATCGTGGGCATATCACCGGCTATCACATTGATGCGCTCGCGGCGGTGGATATCGCACTTTGGGATCTGAAAGGCAATATTCTCGGCCTGCCCGTTTATCAACTGCTTGGCGGCGCGTATCGGGACACGATTCCCTGTTATGTTTCAGGGCTGCCGGAACCCGATCTTGCGGCACGTTGCGCACTGGCAAAACGCTGGCAGGAAAAAGGCTTTACGGCAGTAAAACTCGCGCTGGGCTACGGCGTGAAAGAAGACGTCGAGAATGTCCGCGCCATCCGGGAGACCCTGGGCAAGGACGCACAGATTTTTCTCGACGCCCACTGGAACTACAGCGTCGCGCAGGCGGCGGAACTGGCGAACGCGCTGCATCCGCTGGGACTGGGCTTTCTCGAAGCGCCGTTACTGCCGGAAGATATCGCCGGACACCGCGAGCTGCGCGCGAAAAGCCCGATCCCTGTGGCTCTGGGCGAAACGGAGCGTACCCGCTACCAGTTTAAACCGTTTATTGAGCAGCGCGCCGCCGACATTCTCCAGCCGGACGTGGGCCGTACCGGCATCAGCGAACTCATGCATATCGCCGCGCTGGCGGAAACGTGGAATTTGCAGGTTGCACCGCATCTCAGCGTCGGGCTGGGTCCGTGCATCGCGGCTTCCCTCCATGTGGCGGCGGCAATCCCGAATCTTTTTATGCTGGAGTATCAGCCGCCCGTCTTCGCCATCGCTAACCAGTTACTTAACACGCCGCTGATTTGCGAACAGGGGCATTATCAACTCCCGCAGACAGCCGGGTTGGGTATTGAAATCAATGAAGATCGCGTTCGCGCATCCGTTATGGGGGCAACATGTTAAAGGGTAATGTGCCAATTCTGGCAACGGCGTTTGATGAAAATGGCGAGGTGGATTTCGCTTCCATTGAGAAGCTGGTGAGATTTCTGCTCGATCAAGGCGTGGACGGGCTGGCGCTGTTCGGCAATGCATCCGAGGGCTACGCGCTCACCGGCGGTGAAAAAGAGGCGCTGTTTGCCTGCGTGAAGCGGCTGACGGGCGATCTGCCGCTGGTAGCCGCTGCGGGCGGTGCTTCTGCCGCGGTGGCAATCGAGGATATTCAGCGCGTCCAGCGCTGGGGCGCGCAGGTGGCGATGGTCAACCCGCCGTCGGTGGTCAAACCCGGTCCGGAAGAGATTTACCATTTCTGGCGCGATATCTGCCATGCCTGCGACATCGACATTATGATCCAGGATGCGCCGCTGATGACCGGCGTCACGCTGCCGGTCCCGACGCTGGTTAAGCTGTGCCAGGATTTCCCGTCCATCAAATACATCAAAGTGGAACAGCCGCCGACCACCTTAAAAATCACCGCGCTGAAGACGGCGCTGGGCGACAGCATCGGTTTGTTTGGCGGGCTGAACGCTGGTTTTCTCTATGAAGAACTGCGCCGGGGGATAATTGGCACCATGCCCGCCTGCGAATTTCCCGATGTGATCAATGCTATTCTCCACGCCTGGCAGCGAGATCGCCGCGAAGCGCAGGCGCTGTTCTATCGCTACCTGCCTTTCCTGCGCTATGGCGTTCAGCCTGGCATCGGTGTGGCGGTACATAAAACAGTGCTACATCAGGCCGGGATCTTCGCCACCGATGTGGTGCGCGAACCGGCAAAACGCATTGATGACGTGACGCGGGAAGAACTGCGCGACCTGACCGATGCGCTGTCGCTGGCGGCGCTGGGGGTCAATTGATGAACTATATTGCCGTTGACTGGGGCACCAGCAATTTTCGTGCGATGAGCGTGCGCAATGGCGAAGTCATTCGCACCGTGCAGGACACCTGCGGCGTTGGCAAATGCCAGCGCGAGGCGCTTGCGGCTATTCTGCGTGAACAACTGCTTCGGCTGGGCGATGCGTGGGATGAACGCCTGCCGGTGCTGTTATGCGGGATGATCGGCAGCAATATCGGCATTGCCGACGCTGGCTATATGGAACTGCCGCTCAGCTTCTCCGATTTAACGGGCAAAGGGCGGGCGCTGCCGGGCATATTGTCCAACCCACTGACCCTGCGTCCCGGCATCTGCGATCGCCGGGCCAACGAGGTATGCCGGGGCGAAGAGATGCAACTGGCTGGCGCGCTGACCCTGAGCGATAGCACAACGTTTGCCGCCGTCGGCACCCACAGTAAATGGATGACGGTGGATCGTCAGCAGCAGCGCGTCGAAAGCCTGCAAACGCTGATGACCGGTGAGCTTTATCACCTGGTCCTCAATCACTCGGTGGTCGGTAAAGGGCTGCCTGCACAGATAGCGTCGCCCGAGGCGTTTCTCAACGGAGTGGCGACGGCTCAGTCCATTGAACGCCATGAAAAGGTGCTGGTTAGTGAACTGTTCCGCTGTCGCGGTCGGTATATTCTTGGAGAACTGGAGCCGTCGGCGGCAGGCGCATGGCTGTCCGGGCTGCTGATTGGTCATGAAATACTTCAGGGCCATCCGGGGGACGCGCCGGTTTGCTTTATCGGCAGCCGTGAACTGCTTGCCCATTACCAGCAGGCCAGCGACGCGCTGGGACTTCCCTGCTCTATCCTTGAGGCTGAAACTGCGCTCATTGCCGGACTGAATGAGGTCTTCCGTCATGATAGTTGATAAGCAGATCGTTGCCATTTTGCGCGGCATTACGCCGCCAGAGAGCGTGGAACAGGTCGCGTGCCTGCTGGATCATGGCATTACAACGGTAGAAATCACCACCAATTCGCCCGACTGGGCGATCAGCCTGAAACGCGTGCGTTCAGCCTTTGGTTCGCGCGTGCAGCAGGGTGCGGGAACCGTCTTAACGCCTGACCATGTTGAAACCTGCGCAGCGGCGGGCGCGGAATTTATTCTGACGCCGAATCTCGACTCGCGCGTGGTGGAAGCCGCGAAACGCCACGGCCTGCGCGTGTGCGCGGGCGTGTTTACCGCCAGCGAGATTTTCACCGCCTGCGAACTGGGCGTGGAGGTACTGAAGATATTTCCGGCCGCCGCGCTGCCGTTGAATTATCCGCAGATAATCAAAGGCCCGCTGTCTTCCGCCGCTATGTTCTCCGCGGTGGGCGGCGTGGATGTGAATAACGCAGCGGAATATCTGCGTTATTACGACAGCGTGGGCATTGGCTCATCCCTTTATCGCCCCGGCCAGCCCGTTTCACTCACCGCCGAACGCTGTCAGATATTATTGAACGCCGGGAAATGACTCCCCGCTAATTTTTCGCGCCGCCGAGACTAAAAACTGGCGCAGGCTCTCAATATTTACGCGATCGCCCTGAATATTCGACAACGCGATCGCCGCCTGCATGCCAGGAATAATACAGGCCAGCCGGTAATCATCAGGTCCGTAAGCTTTGCCAAACACCTGATGATGTCTGGCCTCTTCAATGTCTTTTTTCAGCAGGTGGTAATCATGTATGCCGAGGCGATCGATAATTTCCTCATCGCTCATTGTCGCCAGCAATTTAATCCCAATCACTGAATCGCGTACCGGAAACGATTCATAATTACCGATCGCACGGGCGATACTTTTCCCGCCGCGCGTATGCAGCAAATAGACCACGTCCTTGCCGCTCAACACGCCAATAACGATGGAGACCGAATGGCTTCCGGTCTCCTCCAGCATATCCAGCACCGCCGTATAAAACGCCGAGTTATGAATAGCGCTGGCGGAGAGGCGGTGGATCCCCATTCCCAGGCTGTATTTTCGTTTGGCGTTTTGCTGCACCATTTCCAGCACCAGCAATGTTTGCATCAACCGTGTTACTTTTGCCGAATCCAGATCCAGCATACGACCGATTTCACGGATGCCGAATGGCCGGGAGCCGGTAGCCAGTAGATTCAGACAACGGAAGGCATCGTAAACGGTGCTGTTCATGTTACTCGCCTGGTAAGTGAGAAAGGCGTATTTTGACGTAATAATGACCGGGCAGGCCAGCATATTTAATTATCACCACCGGAGATAAATCACGCTTTTCGCAAAGACAGCTACTATTACGCAAGCGATTGAAACTCGCTTTACAGGTCTTAAGAGGAATGCCGATGCTTGTGCTGTGGAACACCCTGATCGTTCTGGCAACCGTCGCCGCGATGGAAATCATCGCTACGCTGGCGCATAAGTACATCATGCACAGCTGGGGCTGGGGATGGCACCTCTCCCATCATGAGCCGCGTACCGGCTGGTTTGAGGTCAACGATCTTTATGCCGTGGTGTTCGCGCTACTGGCGATTGCGTTGATTGCCGTGGGGACCGCAGGCGCCTGGCCGCTGCAATGGATTGGCGCGGGTATGACGCTGTACGGCGCGCTCTACTTTATGGTCCATGACGGGCTGGTGCACCAGCGCTGGCCGTTTCGCTATGTGCCGCGCCGGGGCTATCTGAAACGATTGTATATGGCGCATCGTCTGCATCATGCGGTGCGCGGTAAAGAAGGCTGCGTCTCGTTCGGCTTTCTGTATGCGCCGCCGGTGGAAAAATTACAGGCGACGCTGCGCAGCCGCAGGCGGGAAGCGCACCGTGAGACGCTTAACGCACGGGGCGCTGCCACAGCCCGGACGGACGTGGCAGAGGAGAAGACACACGAGAGCGGAGTGCCATAGATGCCCCTTTCAGCAGCAGCGCCAGCTTCTCCGATCGTGATGTACCCTGCCGTGTATCCCAGGCGCGTGCGCCCGCCGCGCTCACTTTAATGCCAATTTCACGGTAGACGCCATGCGCTGAGGCAATCGCCCAGGCAGAGCGCAACGGTAGCCCGGAAAGCCCTGCCCGCGCTGAGTCATAGTACGGCTCGGCTTCCGTCACCAGCCGCTGCGCCAGTCGGGCAACTTTTTCCCGCTGTGCCGGATCGCTGACGTGCGCAACCGCTATCTTCTCAGCCGCCAGCCACTCTGCGGGAAGATAACAGCGCCCTGCCTCAGCATCCTCCACGATGTCACGGGCAATATTGGTTAACTGAAACGCCAGTCCTAAGTCACAGGCCCGGTCCAGCACCGCCTCATCACGTACTCCCATAATGCGCGCCATCATCAGACCGACCACCCCCGCGACGTGATAACAGTAGCGCAGAGTGTCTGCGAAGGTCTCATAGCGGGTTTCACGCACGTCCATCGCAAAACCGTCCAGATGATCGAAGGCCAGCTGTGGGAGAAGCGCGTGCCGCGTCGCCACCTCCTGGAGAGCCGCAAAAGCAGGTTCCTGCACCGGCGCGCCGGAAAACGCGCGCTGTGTCTGCGTTTCAAGCATCAGCAGGCGCTGTGACGCAGTGGCATCATTCTGCGTCCGGGAGGGAAATCCCAGAGCCTGACCATCAATTACATCATCACAATGACGGCACCACGCATACAGCATCAGCGCGCTACGCCGGGTCGTCGCATCAAAGAGCTTCGCGGCGGTGGCGAAGCTTTTCGAGCCTGCCGCCATGGTATCAGTCGCGTGATCCATCAGGGTACTGTTGCTCATAAAAGCGCCTCCAGCATCAGTCCGGCGGTCGCCTTCGCTGAGCCAATCACGCCAGGGATCCCTGCGCCAGGATGCGTTCCCGCGCCGACAAGGTACAGATTCGAAATTTGGCTATCGCGATTATGCGGCCGGAACCAGGCGCTCTGCTGCAGGATCGGCTCAATGGAGAATGCCGATCCCAGATGGGCGCCTAACTGGTCGCGAAAATCAAACGGCGTAAACATACGGTGCGTGACCAACTGCTCGCGCAGGCCGGGCATATAATGCTGTTCAAGATAGGCAAAAATACGGTCGCGCAGACGCGGTCCTTCGACCGTCCAGTCCAGATTAGCCGTGCCTAAATGCGGTACGGGAGCCAGCACGTAATAACTGCCGCAGCCCGGCGGCGCGAGGGACGGATCGGTGACGCACGGCGCGTGCAGGTAAAGCGAAAAATCCTCCGCCAGCGTAGCCTTAGTAAAAATATCGGCAATGAGTTCTTTATAGCGCGGGCCAAAACACACGGTGTGGTGGGCTAACTGGCTGTGGTGATGATTCAGACCAAAATAAAGTACAAACAGCGAGTTGCTCATCCGTTTGCGCTTCAGAGAAGCCGCGCGCTTCGCGCCCACAGGATGATGGCCCAGTAATGTTTCATAGGTATGCACCACATCTGCGTTTGACGCCACGGCGGCGGCTTCAATGCGTCGGCCATCTTTTAGCTGAACGGCTTTGATGCGCGAGTCTTCCACCTCCATTCCACTGACCTGGGCATTCAGTTCCAGCGTGCCGCCTAAATCCTGAAAAAGTTTCACCAGCCCCTGCACCAGCGCTCCGGTGCCGCCGCGAGCAAACCAGACGCCCCACTCCCGCTCCAGGGCGTGAATAAGTGAATAGATAGAGGAAGTAGCAAACGGATTGCCGCCGACCAGCAGCGTATGAAATGAGAAGGCCTGCCGCAGTTGCTCATTCTGAATAAATGTCGACACCATACTGTACACGCTGCGCCAGGCCTGCAGCTTCGCCAGTTTGGGGCCGGCACGCAGCATATCGCGGAAGGATAAAAACGGTACGGTGCCGAGTTTCAGATAGCCTTCTTCGAACACAGCCTGCGAATAGGCGTGAAAACGCCGGTAGCCGTCGACGTCCTGCGGATTAAAACGTCGAATCTGCGCTTCCAGCCTCTCCTGATGGTTATCATAATCAAAAACCTCCCCCGTCTCCCAGCACAGGCGGTAAAACGGCGTGACCGGCAGCAGATCCACATACTCTTCCATTCGCTTCCCGCTGAGCGTAAAAAGCGCTTCAATTGCCCCAGGATCGGTGATCACCGTTGGCCCGGCGTCAAAGGTAAACCCCCGATCCTGATAAACGTAGGCGCGTCCGCCCGGCTTATCGCGCTGCTCAAGCAATACCACGGGAATACCATTGGCCTGAAGACGAATGGCTAAGGCGAGGCCGCCGAAACCGGCGCCGATGACTACTGTTTTACTCATTATGGAAAGCTCGCAGCCGGGAAGAAGAGTTGAGCACGACCCGCAGGGCTTCCCCCACCGGTACCGGTGGTTTCCCCATCAGGATCCGCGCCATATCGGTCAGCCTGAGCTGACCGGCGTAAAAGCGGGCAATCAGCCCATCATTTAAACCGTAAAAACGCTGCATGACCTGCCACCGCCGATCGGGGCGTCCGGCAAGGAACAACATGCGGTTAAGCAGGCGGAAAAAACGCTGTCTACGCCACTGATGGAGCGCCGTCTGCTGGATCAGGTGAAACAATGCCGCGGACGAGAGATCCTGTTGCCGGCTAATGGCATCGGCAAGCTGAACCGCCTGCGGCAGAGAGTAGCCGGTTGTCGCATGAAAAAGCCCGGCCCGCAGGCCGCTACAGGGCTGATCCTGTGCCTCATTCCAGAAGGCGCGGGCATTGCCGGCGAGCGTAATCGGTAAACTTCCCTGTTCTTCACGTACCAGCCGATCCAGCCTCCAGCCCTGCTGCTGCGCGTATTCCGCGATATGCTGACGCAAGACCGTGTTATCGAGAGTGGCGCGATCGATGTAATGGGTATCTTCGATTAACAGCTCGGTGGGCGACAGGGGCAACGTATAAACAAATCGATATCCGCCGCGCTGATCGACCGTGGCATCCATCAAAATGGGCCGCGTCAGACCGTGCGGTTGACGGAGCCGCCACTGCTGGCCTAAAAAAGCCTGACGGGCGGCGATCAGATGCGCGCTGGCGCGATACCCGCGCCCGTCAATCACTGCCGTCGCCGTCAGCGTCCGCCCGTCGTCAAGCGTAACCGCCTCCGGCGTCACGCTGATAGCAGAAACCCCGGTCAGCAGGTCATCGCCCATCGCCTGCGTGATAACCGGCGCAAAGCGTTCTGAGGTTACGCTAAAATAGTCGCCGGGCAGGGTACGACGGTGTGTCGGGAAACGAACGTCATAACCGGACCAGCGGTACGCTACCAGCGGGGCCAGCCAGCGATGTTGTTCGGCTGAGAGATCGTCCTGATGAAACGACCAGGTATGATTGCCGCCGGGCCGCGCGCCAGCCTCCAGCATCAATACCCGCAATTCCGGGCGCTGCTGCCGCAGCCGCAACGCAATAAGCCCATTTGCCAGACCGCCGCCAACGAAAATCAGATCCCAGTGCTGCATTGTGCCCTCCCTGCCAGCACCGGGCGACGGGTGGTTAACGCCTGTTCAACGATGTGGGCGGCCAGGACGGCGCCTCCCGCCTGCCCGAGCGCGGGTTGCAATGCCGTCAGGCGCTCCCGGTAGCGCGGATTATTCAGCAGTTCATCAAGATGCGCAGATAGCGTATGGCGGCTGGCATAGCGTGATGCCCGACGACCGATACCGCTGTAGACCACGCGCGCCGCCACGCCTGGCTGATCGAACCCCAGCGGGATAGCCAGCACCGGCGTCGCGCTGGCTATCGCATCCATCACGGTATTCAGTCCGGCGTGGGTGATCACAACCTGCGCCTGACGCAATATCGCTGGCTGATCGGCAAAGTCGACGGTCCTGGCACCGATAGCATTCAGCCGCGTCGTCTGCGCCAGCGTTAATCCCCCACAGTGGGCAATCAGCAGCCGCGCCTCAGCCCGTTGACAGGCGTGCGCAATGGTGCGAAATAAACGGAAGCGATGGCCCTGAAGCGTTCCCAGCGACGCAAAAACCAGTGGCTTTTCACTCTCCATTTCGGCAGGCGTGAACGGTGCAGGCTGAGCAGGACGCAGCGGCCCTACCGCATGAAAGCATGCGGGCAGCCTGCGCGGAAAATCGAAGCCGGGAATGGTCTGACCGATCTGCGCCAGCGATGAGAGGCAGTCGTGCAATCCGCGACGTTCGCCGAGGCCAAACGCGCGGGCGTAACGCGCAATCACGTTGCTCTGTCGCCGCATGAGTACGTCATAAACCCGGGTGCTGGAGCGAAAAATCTTTTTGCTGCGCGCATCGGTGGCATAGAGAAACGGCATTACCGCCAGCGGGATAGTCGCATCGCGATTGACCGGCAGCGCGCAGGCCACCGACACAAACGGCAGGCCCAGCATCTCAGCGACCAGCCCGCCTGAGGGTTCCATCTGATCAACAATCACACCGTCGACGCCATTTTTTTCCAGCGCAGCAGGCAGTTCCCGGCACAGCATGTCGGTGGTGTACGCCAGATTATCAATCATCCGCAAAATGCCCATTCCCGAAGGCCGGGCGGCAAGCGCCAGCGTTCGCGCCAGACTGCCGGGCGGATGACTGCGTGCACCCACGGCATAAAACGCGATCCGCTTATCACTGAGCAAGGTGCAGGCTTCCGCCTGCTGGATAAACGTAATCCGATGCCCACGCGCCATAAGCTGCTGGGCCAGCGCTTCCAGCGCGCGGACATGACTATAAAAAGGAGGGGTAATGACCGCAAAGTGGCCCATTACACACGCACCAGCGTAGCCTGACGAAGCTGTTCGAGGCTGGCGCTACCGGTGCAAAAGCAGGCGATACGTAACTGATCGATGATAATCTGAAAATGGTCCACCACCGCCTGCGCAGAGGAAGTTGCGCTTCCCAGAACGCCTGCAGCCTGGCTTACGATGCTGGCCCCTAGCCGTAACGCTTTCGCTACATCGATACCGTCCACGATCCCTCCGGATGCGATCAACTGCGCCTGCGGTAATGCCTGATGTAGCTCATGTAGCGCCTGTGCAGTGGGGATCCCCCAGTCGGCAAACGCCATTGCCACGGTACGATCGTGAGCCGTCGTCGCTCGCTCTCCCTCTACGGCTGCCCAGCTGGTGCCGCCAGCGCCAGCCACATCCAGCATGGCGATACCTGTTTCCAGTAAACGACGCGCGACGCCAACGGATACCCCGGCACCGACCTCTTTAACGATCACCGGAACCGGCAGGGCTTTTACCGTCTCTTCAATCGCATTGAGTACGCCGCGCCAGTCGCGATCGCCGTTGCGTTGCAGAGCTTCCTGTAAGGGATTGAGGTGAACGATCAGCGCATCAGCATCAATCATTTCTACCGCCCGGCGGGCGTAATCCTGGCCTTTCCGGGACGCAATTTGCGCTGCGCCCAGGTTGGCCAGCAGAACGATGTCGGGCGCAAACTTGCGCAGCTCACGCGTCAGGCCGCTGTTCACATCGCTCTCCAGCGCAACGCGCTGCGATCCTACGCCCATCGCCAGCCCCAGGGTTTGCGCGGCTTGTGCCAGATGACGATTAATCTCCGCTGCGCGGCTGGCACCTCCGGTCATCGATCCGATGAGCAATGGCGCACTGAGGGTTTTACCAAACAGCGGGGTCCGAAGATCAATATCATCCAGGTTCAGCTCAGGCAGCGCACAATGGTCAAAACGCCACTGCTCGAAGCCCGTTGTGCACTTCCTCACGGCCGCCGTCGGATGAAACACGATATCCAGATGGTCGTTTTTACGTTGAATCAGATCCTTCATCAGCACTCCGGTAAAGACCAGTCCAGACCAAACATCGCTTTTTGTTTATCAAACCAGGCCCGCATAAATCGCCTTGTCGAAGTGCCTTTATCACAGGCGCTTGCCAGATGCTCGTCGGCACTCCGCAGATGTTCGCGCAACCGCTGGTGCACGGCCTCCGCGCCCAGCATTTCAACCAGCGTGGATTTACCGTTATCCTGATTGATATCTTTACCGGTGCCGCTTACCCCATCGGTTAAATCATCCATCAGTTGAAAAACCAGCCCCAGATCCTGCGCAAAACAGCGCAGACGCTGGCGCGCCTGTACAGGCGCATCGGCAACAATCGCCGCCATTTGCAGCGTGGCATCGAATAAACGGCTGGTTTTAAGATCGTTCGTCAGGAGGATAGCTTCAGCGCTGCGCGCCTGCTTACCTTCAACAAGATCGCGATACTGGCCCTGAACCAGCCCCTGCATACCCACCGCCGAAGAAAGCTCCGTGACCGCCTGCGTTTTGACGCCGGGCGGCAGCGCGTTCGCCTCCGCCACCACGCCGAACGCACGGCTGAGCAGCCCGATTGCCGCGAGGATGGCAACGCTTTCGCCATATTGGCGATGAATCGTCGGCATGCCGCGCCGCTGCATGGCATTGTCCATGCACGGGATATCATCCAGCATCAGTGAGGCAGCGTGGATCATTTCCACCGCACAGGCCAGATCGAGAAGCCCGGGCTTTTCAACGTGACACCCTAAGTCTTGCGCCGTTAACAGCAATAACAGCGGACGTATGCGTTTCCCCGCTGCCAGCGTCCCTCCCCGCATCGCCTCACAGACCAGATCCTGCTGATTGCCGACGGGTAATAACTGCTCAAGGCGTTGCTGCAGTGCAATACGCAACGCCTTCATTTCATCTTCGTCATTTACATTCATTTGCGGCTACTTACTTGTCGACAGGTTGCATTGGCAAAGCGTAGCGTAACATTGTGAAATTTGCTTTTGAGAGAAGAGATTATGCGAGGGCTTTACATAAGATTAATTTTTAAAGAAGCTCGATGAAAGCGCATATGAACAGGGGCAGTGCTGCAAACGGGAGTATGACGGAAAACTACGCTTTATTAGCCTGGATACCTTCATCATTATTTTTACTTACCCTGGTTAGTTCTATAAAGGATGCGTTGAAAAAAATGGAGTGTGTCGTTCCAGAACGGGTAGCTTGCAATGCGTCGTTTTATTATCGAGTTTGACAACCGCCTGAGCGTTCATTTTTAATGCGGTGGGCTGTTATACAGAACTGTCTGCAGGATCCTAAATACATAATACCCGAAATATTATCTTTACCATTTATGAATTGACGGCCTGCCAATAGAAGCCTTTTTGTCACTAGTCATACAACCATCGTCCCGCCTTTGCTGATTCAATAATCATCTCGAGCGTCAGCGGCTTAAATTGGCGACCTTGCCACGCCTTCCTGAGCTTACGCTGCCACCAAAATAACTCTGGTTCAAAATAGTTATCCAGAACAAAATTGTTATGTTCAATGCCATACCTGGTAAACAAATCGATGAGCATATCCTCCAGATCTTCTGGCACAAAATTGAAATACTCCTGAAACGTCCATTCTTTCTTCGCTGGGCGTTTGCGTTCGCTATAGTTCTCAGTGACATACTCTAAGAATTCTTGCTCGTCTGGCAATAACATTAGAAATAAGTCCATGCGATTCGATCTTTCGGTCTGGTTATCAGATTATATTTGTTTCTTGTTTCTCTGGCGACAACCCCAAATATCATCATAGCCTGAGCATAGCCAACATACGGAACAGCCCTGCCCACTGCTGCTCCAATTTTATTGGTAACACGAGTTTTCCCCATACCAATAGAAGTTTCAACTCTCATTCCATCCGGAAAGCGAGCATCCTGAAAAATGCGACGGGCTACCTTTGAGGCTATACTGGTTCGCGAGCCAGATGCTCCCAGAACCTTACGTTTCGGTATCAGAGGTTGACCTGCCAGAATGGTTGCAGCTGTCTCTGCTGAAACGCCTAAATGATTTGCCTGGTTTTCAGCGAATATGAGCCAGAATAGTTCTTCCGGTGTTACGTTTGCGTTTCCTTGATAGAAATACGTACCGCCAGGTTCCTCGATAGTATCCATTACATGCTCCCTGCTAATCATTTATGTCAAAATAAATCCGATTATTTAAAACGTCAATAAAAAATCTAAGTTATTATAAGGACTTATCATGTAGGTATTGAAAGTTAGCGAGAATTGATCTGAACCAATATGCCGGAGGAGGCAATGTCGAATATAGCAACAATATTTTATAAGAAATCAATAACAAACATTATTTTAATAAAAACCTAAAGAATGCTTGTTGAAGTGGTGCCGATAAGAGGAGTCGAACCTCCGACCTTCGCATTACGAATTATAAGTACCGCCTTTTAAGACAACTACTTACCGCGTCATGCCTGCGCTCACACGTCCCATGATGCAAAAACATGCAAAGGCTTTTCAACTCACAAAAACCCTTGCATGTCTCATTTTTGTCCCAGCATATGAATATTATTTTGCCTTCACGATCGGTAAATCTTCAAGACGCGTCGTATAGCACGGTGACAACATTTCCCGCTTCATCTTCCACGCCTGCTGGATGCCCTGCCCGGCAAAATACAGCGTTCCCCTTCCCTGTTTGTTCAGCTTGTCCATCAGCGCCATCAGCGCCTCGCTGTCTGCACGTGGGGCTATATCGTCGAACAGGTTCAGTTGCGCGACGCCCTGGCTGAAAAAGTCCCCCAACATGATCCCCCCTTTCTGATATATAAGCCCTTCTCGCCAGATGGCTTCCAGGCAGCGCGTCGCGGCGGCAATGATGTCCCTGGTATCCTGCGTCGGTGTCAGCAGCTTCATACCTGCGCTATTGCCATAGTAAGGCTGGCTGGCGAACGGCGACGTTTTGACGAACGCAGAAACGTATCGGCAATACTGATGCTCTTCCCGCAGCTTCTCCGCTGCGCGGGCTGCGTAACTGCATATTGCCTGGCGCATCGCCTCATACTCGGTAATTTTCTCTCCAAAAGAACGGCTGCACACCAGCTCCTGCTTTGCGGGCGCGAATTCTTCAAGTTCCAGACAAGGCTCACCGCGCAACTCACGCACCGTGCGTTCGAGGACAACATTGAAGTGTTTCCGGATAAACCTCACATCGGTATCAGCCAGCTGCAGGACATTTTTGATGCCCATTGCCTCGAGCTTTTTCCCGATGCGCCGACCCACGCCCCAGACTTCATCGATAGGCATTATCGCCATCAACTTGCGCTGGCGCGTTTCGTTCGACAAATCCACCACACCGCCAGTTTGTCGCCATTGCTTTGCGGCATGGTTCGCCAGTTTCGCCAGCGTCTTTGTCGGCGCGATGCCGACGCCGACGGTCAGCCTGGTATTTCGCCTGATGGTCTCGCGGATCTCTTTCCCGAAATCTTCCAGATCCCGGCAGTTCCTGACACCTGTCAGGTCGCAAAATGCCTCATCGATGCTGTACACCTCGACGCGCGGGCATATCTCCTCGAGCGTATCCATCACGCGCTGGCTCATATCGCCATAAAGTTCGTAGTTGCTTGAAAAAGCGATTACCCGTTCTGCAAACTGCATTTCGCGAAGCTGGAACCAGGGCAGGCCCATTTTTATGCCCAGCTTTTTGGCTTCCGCGCTACGCGCTATAACGCACCCATCGTTATTGGACAGCACGACCACCGGACGGCCGGCAAGATCCGGACGCCAGGCAGTTTCGCAGCTCGCGTAAAACGAGTTCACATCAACGAGGGCGAACATTGCGGTGCAGCGTATTAATAACGGTGATCACCACGCCGACGATCTCAAGATCTTCGCCGTCATGAATAGGAATGGAGGGGTATGCGGGATTTTCTGCCCTGAGTTGAGCGTAGGGATGTGTGACAAGCCGTTTTACCGTGAATTCGCCCCCGATATTGGCAACGACAATATCGTTATGCTGGGCGTGGAGGCTGAAGTCAACCAGCAGGAATGAGCCATCAAGAATGCCAGCATTGACCATAGAATCGCCTGAAACTTTAAGCGCATAGGTCGATGAAGGTCGGGCAATCAAATACGAAACAAGGTCTATTCCGCTGTCTATATAATCAGCGGCCGGACTCGGAAAACCTGCGGAAACAACGTCATTGTAAACGGGGATGCCAGCCGGTTTTATCGGCTGGCTAATTGGTTGGAATTGCATCATATGCCTCCTTCTTATTATCACTGTGTATACATACAGTAGTTTTAAGAGGAGAGAAGATCAATATGGCCGCAACTATCAATTTTTAGCACTGTATAACCTTCAAGCCTGGTTAAGCGGCTTATGCAGGCCTGTACCATTCACAGCGATAACAGCTTTCAGAGAGCTATAGCTGTCAAGATGAACTGTGGGTGTGAGGTTAGCTTGCAGTATCAATACTGAACACTTTTGTTGTTTCAGGACAATGACCTATGAAGAATGTAACATCTGAATTCCATTTTTCCCCTACATTCACAAGGCCTGAGAATTTACGAAGGTAAATTTTAAAGTCAGATGACCGATCCCAGATATAAAGGCCAATATAATTCGGGTTTTCAAAACGCATCCCATACTCATTATTGGCATAAAATCCGGAAACCCAGTCATCAACCGTATGATAAGCCATCGCATTACAGGCATCCTGATAAACGTTAATATACTCTCCATTACGTAAGGCGGAATATTGCTTTTGCATTCCGCCCAGAATAGCCCGGTCAGCAGTAGATGGCCACATTGCCTGATAACTACGACTAATCAAAGCCGGGTATGTCCAGGTCAGGTTTGTTTTAACGTTACAGCCATTATTTTTAAAATGATGAGACATCAATACGTCAGCAATAGTAGTGTCCGTATTTGAGAGAATTAAATCCTGCTGCATACGCAAATCATTGGCAACAATGATCTCTCCAGCTACCATCGAGTCAAAATCAACCATCACCCCATCAATGTAAAGCTTCTGATTATCTGGAGCCCTTGGGTAACAGTACTTGTGGTATGCACCAGAAAAAACCTTATTGCCGTTAACTGTAGTCTCTATCGCAAGTTCTGATGCAGCCTGTCTCAATTTGTAAGTGGTGTTACCACTTTTCATGGGAGCATCAAAAACCCCGAACGCAGCAACATTATCGAAATCCTGCAAACCTACACCTGTGACCGAGCGAAGCCTGACAATACTAGCACTGCTATTCGCATTCTTATTACCTGATACTTCAACTTTTACCACATGGTTTGCATTCGATAGATTTTCAGCAATTTTCGCCCTGGTAAGAACCCCGCCTGACGAAGAGTTATACTGGTCCAGCGTGCCATATAGCACCCCGTCAATATAGATGTTGGCAATTCCGGAGTCTGCTCTGGCAACATAATCAAGGAAGACGGTTTTACCAAATACCGTAGTCTCTGCGTAACCAGAATTTATCCTTAAATCTTGACCTGAAACCAGAGTAGAACCACTTGTGTTCATAGCCGAATCAATAGCGGCAACAGTTTTAACCGGACCTACAATTACATTGTTAATTCCTGCTATAAACCACATATTACCGTTCGGATTCGTCGGTACGTTGTTGTCAAACCCATCACCTGAACCACCACCGCGAGTAAATTCCCATTGCTGATATTGGTTTGATTTATGATTTAAATAAACATATATACGATCAAACTTATCCCCTCGCTGAATAAGAATTCTCGCGTCATTTGCTGTTCTGGTGTCTGCGCCAGTACGACCCCAATCCTGCTTTTCTTTAAATTGATTAAATTCAGTCTGTACCGTCTTGCCTGACTGCGTACCAATCATCACTGAACCGCCAGAAGAAATTAATTCCTGACGAAGTGTATCACCATCAATAAGAGTAAAGTGAGTCTTATCGTTACCCCAGGATAAAAGGGTATTGCCTGATGTGGTAAATCCTGTATTGGTCTCTTTATTTATTTTCCAGTATTGATTGTCGAATCGAATGTACTGATTCCTTGCCGTAAAAGTGTATGGACCTCCCTCATAATCTCCGAGAAAATTATAACCTGAGGATTCAAGGAAAGACTGAAAGGCCGCATCCTGTTCATCCATCCTGCGCAAGTGTTCGGCCTCAATGCCTGACCATGTTTTTAGACTCTTGCCTTTTCTGTTCACTACTGACAGGCTGTCACCATTGAGAATTTCATCCTGAATAAGATTGTCATCCCATATATCACGCATATCTGAGGACGGTACCGGATTATCAGTATCATATCTCGCCATTTTTTATACTCTTCAAGGTTGTCACAGTGATGGCGCTACTGGCCAGTTGAGATTATCAAATAAGTCTTTATTATTAATACCTGAAATATCAACATCCTTAAGCTCCTTAATATAGCTCATCCATTCTGATAACTTACCTTTATCTTCTTCGGATATAATCCCCAGTTGAAGTTCGGTTCTCCAGTCAGAGGTTATACCTGCGGCGATAGATAAATAATTATCTTTTTTTGTCTGAGCGGATCTCATCCAGTCTATTACAGGCTCTGAGAGGAAAGGCATGCCATTTTCACCAGGTAAAATAACAAGTCCTCTTTCTTGCCCGGCTAGCAGCTCTGCATACTCCTTATCTGATACAGCAAGGGCATCAGAGGGCCACCCCGTAACTGAATCCTCGTACTCTTTTTTGTTAATGGAATTATAGAATCCGCCGGTTAATGGGCTGTAAAAATTCTGACTGGACATATTAATAGCCTATAGCAAGGTATTTACCAGAGCGCGGTTCTGTATCACTCGCGCCTTTCTGAATGACTGCCTGAGTATTAGTAAAGCTCTGGCATCCAATTTGTTCAGAAGCACCACCTGTAGAGGGTACAGGAATTACAATGAGACAAGCATCGGGAAATGCCTGGGGAAAAATGACAGTAGTTCCGGTCCCCCCAGTAGTGTTCGGAATGTTCCAGCCACCTATCCTTATGCGCAAAGATGAAAGCGCTGCGTTCCACCATAGTCCGTAATTATCTGTGCTCATTGTATCGTTGAGGCCAAGATTGTTGCGAAATGATAATTCATTGTTATCTTCAGCTATATCAGCACCTGGATTATTTCTACTTAACGACTGGAAAGCCAGAGCGCTTTGAAATTTTGAAACGAAGCTTTCAATGTTACCGTTATCAAGGATGTCTGCATTTGTTTTTGAAATAATGAACTGAGCCATAGCTGAAGCAATAAATGTTGATTGCCTTAAAGCCTTATTAATCTGCGCACTTGATGCTTTCCCTGAGCTGAAGCCAGTTACCAAAGCCTGAAGGGCAGCCCATTCAGTTTGTGATGTAACATTAGCTCCTGCTCCAATAGCAAATGGTAAAAATTCGTTCTTAGCCATCAGAAATTTTCCTCCCACGCGCCGTTATCCCAACCGGCTATATAGTCATTTTCAACATCGAACCCAAAAAAATAGTATCCGTCAGATGGAGTTATAAATTCCCTTAGCCTTACGCCAGCCGCTTTTACTGTCAGGTAGTTATTTTTGATAACCCATACAAGTTCAGCAGGAAGCCTGTCTACTGGATTAACGCCATATTGTGACGGCAAGAATCCGTCAGGGATCATGATAATTTCACCATCATTCATGGCAGAATCGAAAATCAGGCGCTCAGTTATGTTGAGGAAATACTCCTTATCTGGTACCAGCCAGACTGAAATACTCATATCCTGATTGTCAACAATCGCCATTTTGATGCCGGTGCCAGTTAAAGCTTTGTCCAGGATATAGGGTATTGTGTCGTTCTGTCCATCCCAGTTGTTGATGGCAATTTTTACCTTCAAAACTGTGCGATATGTTTCATCCGACAAATCAGTAAATCCTTCATCTGGATCGAATGGTCCCTGCCATACCCCCTGATCCCAGCCTACCTTTTCTTTGTCAAACTCCAGATATATACCTGCAATAGGCGCTGAGACGGTACGAGAAAGCCCTATCCATTTGCCCAGAACGTCGAGCTGCACCCCCGTCGCATAATCAATATCAAACGCCGACACCAAGTCGCTCATAACCAGCGACACATCCACCAGCGGGCGCGTGGACAAATCGACATGCTGGTAAAAGAGCGGCTTTGTGGCGTGGTAGTTGGTTATCAGTCCGGTGTATTTACTCATGGCTCCACCGTGATAATGATATGGCCTGTGTCACAACTGGCGGCTTCATCGTACGCGAGATGAATATTTGCGGGTGCCACGGTACCTGCGGATTTACCGATCGTCAGTTCGCTGATGTCGTAATAACGCGCATTACCGCCGCTGACCACGCCGAGGTTTGCCGGGGAGTACACGCGGCTCAGCAAAACGTCCTCGCCAATGCCCAGCCCGTTAATATACGCGGCGATCTCCGTTTTCATCTGCTCGGCAATGAGCGACGTATAGCCAGTGAAAACCTTTATCTTTATGTCCACAAAGACAGGGACATCATCGGGACGAGAAAAATTGATGATGTGCGGGTTGCCGTATTTGTCCTGAACGATAATTGCCGTCTTACCGTAAGTGGCGACACCCTGCCCTTTCTTACCGCGAATGGTCTGCGCGATCAGTTCGGCATCGCCGCCATCGATGATCGCGGAAATGGAATGCGCCGGCAGGCCGTTGCTGTCGACCTCACCCGTGTCATTCTCAAACAGTTTGTGACGGGTCACGCCAGCAATATTGGCAATAGCACCGTCGACAGCATCGAACGGCGTCACCGATGGCAGCGCCACGCTTTTATTCTGCCGGACGCGCAGCGCAGCATCACTTTCCACCGGCGCGCCCACCGTGGCCGCCGTCGGGTTAGTCACTGATGACCAGCCCCGCGTGGGCGTGTTGATATTGGTCACGGTGTCCGGCAGGGCCGCTACTGCGCCGCTGGTTGTACAGGTGGCCGTTACCGTCACGGTACCGTCAATGCCAATCACCGCCTGCGCCGGCAGCCGCCAGATAACGTTGTTCGCATCCTTCACCGTACCGTTGATGATTGTCGTTCCGGCAGTACCGGTCAGTTCCAGATCAACCGTGGAGTTGGTCGCTGATTTACGGGAGATGCCATTAATCTTCACATTGCTGGTGAGCGCGGCGCCTGATGCAGTAGCGGGTGAGAAGCTGTTATAGACGGAAATGGCCGTGCTGTTCGCATCATGGATGGCCAGCGCCACCAGCGCGACCATCTGACCGTCCTTACTGTCAGGTTCCAGATAAGCATCGGTGCCATATATTTGCTGGAAATAACCGGTGATCGTGGTGAGGACAGTCTGGTAATCAGGCGCACTGATCCCCTGTGCGGTTACCGTGGCGGCTAACCCCAGCGTGTCAAGATTGAGAGCCATTAAGCCTCGCTTGTAACGGTCGTTGTTCCGTAGAGAGTGTCAATCGTCGCCGTGAATACCACGCGGCGGGAGGAAGAGTTAAGCACGGTATCAAATGCAGTAATTGCTTTAACGCCCTGCGTTTCAAGAATGCGCTTTCGGATTGCCAGGGTATAAGTTCCTGGTCTTTGCTTACCGAGAACGGACTGAATCCACGGTGTTCCCTCTTTAGTGTCGAGGAACCACTGACCGTACCAGAGAAGAAACCGCGTACGCACTGCCTGCGCGACGGCTTCGGGTGAGTTAATCAGCCAGGTGTCATCGCCATGGCCGAAAGTATAATCGCCATCATCATCTTCACGGCGGTATCGCATCGGTTATCCTCCCAGCGGTGCCGTATTATCCCCGCCACGCTCAACGCCGCCATGCGTGTGCTTATCGACAATGGAGCCGTCCACCAGTTGCAGGCGACCGTCAGATAGGATCTGAAGACCGTTCAGGTTAAACCCGCTAGGCGCGGTACCGGCTATTACACCCGTTGACGGGTTGAGACTCAGTTTTGTTTTGCCGTCGTCGCTGCGCAGTTCTACCGCGCTGGCGCTGATGCCGCTGATTTTCTTCGCCTGCGACTGCGGGCCTACAATGGCGAACGCATCAGACAGATCGTGCATGCGGGAATCAACCGGCTCCTGCACACCACCGCTCTGCCACCAGAAATCGATACAGCGATCGGCAAAAATCACCAGGCACTCATCGCCGGGTTTTACCGGAAAGGTAAGCGTGCAGCCGCCGCCGCGCGGGAAGACTACCGGCACGTCCACCAGCAAGGGGAGCACCTCTGGCTGCGGGATGCCGTCGTTATCCGGCTCATAGCCTTTGATAGCTAGTTGGATAACGGCGGTAACGGTATCGGGATCAAAAGACTGGATAATACCAGGCAACGATACCCGCATTTCACACATAATCGCCTGTGCCAGATGGGCGCCGGCTTGTTCTTTGCTGCCGAGTTGAGAGTTGAGAGATACCGCCATTTACTTTTCTCCGGGCAATAAAAAACCCGCCGGAGCGGGTTTTGATGAAATCGACGACTACTTAAGTATTAATGGTATGCCGGGGCGTGCATAGCCAGCACCCATTATGAAATTTGTTAAGTAAGTGTTTATGTAAGGATATAGCAATCTTTCAGTATCGGCCTCAAGGAGCATTTTCTCTAGCTCTTCCTCAGAGGTTTTTTCCTTAAATTTAAAAATGAAAGCGATTTTTCCATCGAGATTATAGCGGCCTGGCGCGTTAAGTTCGATGCTAATGACCATGCGAGCATATGCAGGACTGTCAATGCTCGCCTCCATCGCAGCATCAATTTTAAGCATGCTGGCTTTCTTTGAATCTCCCTCCACTTCCTCATGTTCTTCATGAAAATTCATGCTTAAAACTTGCATTTTAATTAGGCGGAAGTCCATCATTTTTCCTTAAAAAACAAGAGATAGCTCAGAGTGCAGGCCGAAGTCATTGCGAATTACAGTATAGGCAAAGTCATCATAATTAGTTTCCTCGACAACATAATCTTCGGGTGCATATTCCACTGGAACAGACACGCGAACAATCTTGCTGAACAGCATATGCGTTGCACTTACACCAGTTTCAATAGCTCCAGCAGCGACAAGTGTCGCTCGAAATTCATCGGAACTCATAGCGTTCAAACGTGCGATGGCTTCTTGTACAATCTGCATTTGGGTTTTCATACAACCCCCCTCGTAACTACGTTTAACTTTTGGACATCAATTGAGGCTTTCGGTTCCTTAACACTTAAGACCTTACAATTAGGGATCCTGGAACCATATTTTTTTAACCTAGACCACCGATCAAGTTTGATGTACTCGCAATTTACAATGGCATCGAACTCTGCGTTAGCTAAAATGTGATTAAAAACAGCACAATCATTTACTATCAAGCTTTGTGAAACACTTTTTCCCTTCGTTCGAAGATCGTTTTTTATGTATTCACGATAGACATTAAAGGCGTTTTTCCCCTCGTCTGTATCCATACGCAGAACACTGTCGACCTCAATTTTAGCAGAAATAACAACATAATCGGTGTAACGATTTCTCTTGCTTTTTTTATCGTAGGCGTGCAGCTTTGCCCAACTATCAGCATGGTCTGTAGGATTCCCTACACCATCTATAAAAAAGTAGGCTCCGGTTCCCAACCACTCATCGGTTTTGGCACTAACTGTAAAATTTAACTGAAGAATTGACGTCTCATTAGCGCTATCTGTGCCGTGAAAACCAACAAACTCCATGTGCACACACCTTTTAATCAAACATATGAGATTGCGAGCGGATGTTACGTGAATCAAAAAATTCTGGACACTCTACCACTTACTAAAAAACGGTCAACACATAATCAGCAGTATAAGCTATGTTATAAATCACTCAGCCACTTTCTTACACGGGAACGAGCCGATCACCCGCGTCGTGTCCATGCTGTCGGTAACATTGGCTTTGGCGACTACTTAACTTTTTGACAGTCATACGTCCAGAACTGGCGCGGCTCGTCCATGTTCTTGCGGATAACTTCAACGTTGAGGATTGGCTTGCCGTTTCGCCTGACGTAGTCCATGCCAACCCAGCGACCGATTTCTTTTGAAGGCAACATCCATTGGATCTTAACGTTGTCATAGTCCTGAGCGGCCTTCAAAAAGGTTATTTTCTGCGTCTCTGGCTCTTGTCCATTGATTCGCGTCATACCCGTTGAATCAGCTTTCAGATAGAAATCACCGCATTGCAGCGCTGCATTGGCTGCGAACGAGCACAAAATCAGCATCGCTGGAACTGTTGCGAATGATTTTCTTAATTTCATCCCAAATCTACCTTAGCTACAGTGGATTGATTCATGAGATCTCTGCTCCCCTTCGCCAGACAGAGAAGATCCATATACCATGCCTGGCCCCGTGTATCGCCAGTATAATCAATGCTGCCGACAAAGTAATCACCATCGGTGTTTATCGCTGCCAGTTGAGCATTACCAGGGATGCCGTCAACGTAGATATTGCCCTCAGTATCCTGCTCTCCCAACCGCCCCGGCGCGGCGCCGATCTGGTCGTTTGAAAGTTGGGTGCGATAAACTGACGCCTGGTCGAGTCGAATCAGGCCACCGAGTCTGATATTCGGGTTTATCAGGCAGCGTACGTTAACGCCTGCGCCCAACGTCTGTTGCGGCATGCCAATAAGACCAGTGTTGGCGCTGAGTACTATTGCCTCCTGGATATACTTCTGCTCAGGGACAATATGCACCTGATTATTCTCGTACCACCAGTTAGCCTTACACTGCCCGGCGATGTCGTACATGAGACGGCCGGTGCCTTTATAAATTGTACGCCCACGCGGGAAAACGGTGCTGCCAAAATCAGGAACGCTGCCCTCGGTGATGCCGTAAGGACTCAGTGACTTCATGCCCAGGTCAAATAAATCAGCATGTCGCCAGCCAGCCGCGACCGTAGTTTTAACACTGGCATTAAGATGTCCTTCCCAGCTGTCGATGCACTGGATGAGGATCCAGCTATCGGTTACGTTTTCTTTTCCGGTTATAGTGAAACGGATGTCGCCGTTAAAGATCATCCCGATGTTTCTGTCAGGGTAATTTCCGCTCTCATCCGGGTTTCCGTCATAACCGGCAATGACACGAACCCGGGTAAATTCGTTACCCATAATACGGTTTTGTGTCTCTGCTGAGAGATTATAAATTTTGATGTTACCGACGAACCCGTTAAAAATGGTGGCGGGCATTTTCTGGATATTGAAGGTGACTTTAAAGTCTGACAGCGAAATGCCTTCGCCCTTATCATTAACCAGCTGCAACTCGAAATGCCTGATCCAGTTTTTCGACATAATCACTCCATCACTGCATATAAATGGCTTTGTGTGCCCAGGTCATCCTGAGTCGGGTATTCCTGCCCCTCAATATCGCAAATCACGAAAAGTGAAAATCCCAATCCCAGATATTTATATTGAGTCAGCAGATCCATCCCCGGGATGAGGGGAATTCCTGCGATAATCAGTGAGCCGGTGGCATCCATGATATCCAGTACCCAGAATGCTTCACGCCACACAACACGCATTTGATAACTCACGCCATCGATAACAATGCTGAAAGCCTGGTTATCAGGGGTGAACCCTATTTCTGTTGCTTCCATACTATCCGCCTGAGAATAAGTCGCTGAGCTTACTTAGTACTGACTGACTGGTGACAGGCTTCGGGGTTTTCATACCACTATTTTGCACTGCAGAGGTATTTGCTCCCTCTTTCATGTCATCTTTGGCAGCCACATTTACCGTTTGGGTTTCCGAAATAATCAACTCTCTCAGGGTAAGAGTGGCCATAAGAACATTTTCACTGGTTTTGTCTGTAGTAACATCCAGAACTTTGATGAGCATGTTCTCGTAGAGTTTTTTGCCGGTAGTCACGCTAAAAGGCTTTCTGGAGCGCTGTAGATCGAGCAGCTTTTGATAGGTCTCCCGGGGGCTTATACCGAGCGACAGACCGATGCGGGAAGTATCCAACAAATCCAGGAGTGTCCCACCACCTGAAAAACCGATTTCCATTACTACCTCAGACGGACGACGGTAAGCATGATCTGCAATGAATCCAGCACCCGTGGAGGTTTGGCGCTCTACTGGATGCTCAGTAATTTCTAAATTGTCACTGTGTTTTTCAGTAATAACGACATCGGGAATGAGAATGTCGATTTTTCGACTCTGCTGATGAAACAGCGTTGAGAGAATATCCACTATCTCGGGCTCCGGTTAAGTTGCTGAGTTGCCATGGAGTTAACATTATTCTGGCTGTCAGAGACGATTTTCCCTGCCTCGCGTGGATCGCTGACGCCATGAATATGGATGTTTGTTTCCTGGTTTAGTATTGCCCCGGCGCCGGGCATATTGCTCAGAACCCGGGGGACGTAGTTCCGCGTCTCCTGCGGCATCAGCGCCATGCCATATTTCTGAACGTTACCGATCCCCCAGTTATACGACGCCAGTGCTTTGGACAGGTCACCGCCATTCGCCTGTAAGAGCTGGCTAAGGTATTTTGCCGCCGCCTGCGCTGACTTCATCGGATCGAAAACGTCATTACCTCGCAGACCCAAATCACGAGCCGTGCCATCAACGATCTGGAACATCCCTTTAGCCTGGCCGTATTTGGTTTGCGGACCAACAGCATATTGATTGCCACCAGATTCTATTATTGCAACGCTGCGCAGTAATCCCTCAGGAAGGCGATAGAGCTGTTCAAGCTGCTGTAATGCAGGCTGCATCCATCCCAGAAGCGCCGCGCCCGACGCTGTAGGCTGTGGCCGTTTGACTGACTGGCCAAACTGCGTGGCTTCGTCACCGTAACCAAACTGATTTTTCAACCAGCGGCCTGCACCACGCGGATCAAAGCCAAAGTTTTCTTTCATCCAGTCAGCAGTACTGTTCGCGCTATTACTAACAGCAGGCATAGCATCGCCGTTACTGCTGCCCTGGTTTAGCAACCGCCTGCCAATACTGGCGGCATCAGCCCAACGTCCGTCATTCACAGCATTCAGCAGGTCAGCGATCATGCTCAGCATTTTACTGAACGCGCTCATCTGCGATATGAAATTGCTGAAGTCCCATTTAAGGGACCATGAACCGGGATCGATGTTGAGCAGTTTCGCCAGCGAGGTAGTCAGTTCGCCGACCGTTTTGCGCAGGTCGCCCGCCATTTTCACAGCGGCATCGATCTCAGGTTTCCACTTGCTCCAGTCGATAAGCGACTTGCCGCCCTCTTTCCACGTCCTGAAGTCGTCATACAGGAGCACCAGCGCCCCCGCCAGAGCGAGCACCCACGTAACCGGTGATGCCAGCATAGCCGCGTTAAGCAGCTTCCAGGCGACCACCAGCCCGCCGATGAGTTCTATCAGATCACGGGTGCCTTTATCGAGTTGCCCCCACCAGTCCCGGATATCGCCCGCCGCCTGTATCAACCGGTAGATGACACGACCGAGCGCATCCCCGAGCCAGAGAATACCCTTCACGACAGTGGTGATGCCCTGCTCAATTTTCGGGAAATTATCGAGAATAAGCTTGCGCAGGTTGTCGAGGGACCCCGCCAGCCCGTCGGCCAGATTTGAGCCAATTTTGTCCCGCGCCATTCCGGCCATCTGACCGAAGGCGTTCAGGGAGGTCATAAAGCGGTTGGCACTGACGGCGGCCGCATCGGAGTTATAACCGATTGCTTTTGCCATCTGCGAATACTGGGCGCTGAATTCACCCACGCCACGGCGCATCGCCATCAGGGTGTTTTCATCAATGCCCAGCATCTGCGCATACTGGTTCGCCCGGTAATACGGCATGCTGCTCAGGCGCTGACCGACACCTGTGAAGATCGTCGCCATGTCGCGCATATTGCCGCTGGCGTCGCGCGTCTGCACACCCAGGCGGTTCAGGAAGCCTTCCGCGCCGGGGTTGTTACGCACAAACCTCGCCAGATTTTCCAGCGAGCCGCGCGCGGCATCGACGCTGCCGCCCATCTGAGAAACGGCGTAACTGATTTGCCGGATACCGTCTACCGTGGCGCCCGTTCTCTGCGACATCCAGTAGAGGTTATCCAGGCCGCTGGCGACTTTGGCCGTAAACGCCACAACGGAGAGCGCGGCAGCCTCAACAGCCGTACCCAGCTTTATGGCCTGCACCGTTGCGCCAGCAATCGTTGCCTCAAACTTACGGGAACCTGCATCATCAACCTGAAAGCCGAGGCTAATCAGAAAGTCCTTGATAGTCTCAGCGTTCATTGGCGTTTCTCCATCGTTCTATACGGGCGTCGTTATCTGCTTTCAGGTCGAGCCAGTCATTCATCCTGGCGAAATCGGCAAGGTCGAGGGTGCCATCCTTCAGGGATTCGTACCGACACACCCCGCTGATAACGGGGCGCATCAGAAAGTCTTCACCATCCGGCAGCGTGTCCAGCGTCAGCCCTGCGGCTGCTGGCCCTCCGTCACGCTGGCGGGGGACGCGGGCAAAAAATTTCCCAGGCTGTCGCCGACAACCCGCCCGACCAACTGGAGCATGCTCATCAGGTCGATATCATCAAACGCCAGCTCGCCATCGCTAAAGACTGGCACCCATGCATCTTTACCATGACGACGGGAAACCACCGCGAGACAGGGATGGATCACCGCGTTGGTATCGTCATCGCTCATGCTCGCCACGGCATCGGCAATTTTCGGCAGCACCGTTTCCATAGCGCGGGCCATATCACCTCCCTGTGACGCAGCACGCAGCGACTGAAAGTCTGCCAGCATACCTGCCAGTACAGGCAGGAGTTTGCGCGATACTTTCAACTGGTCGAAAACGCTGAGTTTTTCCGTACGGTACTGAACACCTTTGATTTCAAATTCCATCGGTTAAAACTCCCCGAGTAACTGGTCGATTTTGCCGCAATCGAATACCCAGGCGACCATTCCGGCCACTTTCGGGTTATTCCAGTCCGGCTGTTTCTGGAACGCCGCAGCGCGGGCGGTAACAATGTCGCCTGAGGCTTTGTTACGCAGCAGGATCACGTTATTTCCCCACAGCGCAGACGACTGTGACTGCGCGTTGTACATCAGAGAGAGCTTTTTATTTACAGGGGAGGTTTTCAGGAGATTGATGGTGACAGTGCCGCTTTTCCCGGCGTGAAGGCTGTGCATCACTTCCCCGTCAGCGCCAACCGTCATCGTGTTTTTGGCCTCGGTCATAGTGACCGTGATCCCCTCGTCTGAGTTGGCAGAGCCATAACCCAGATCGATAATGCCCGTTGGGCCGGTCAGAGAAGCCGAGACGTCAATAAAGCTGTAAGTGGACATCATTTTCCCCTTAGCGGACTACGTTGATTTGGACGTCGGCATAATGAGTTGCACCGGCGAGTTTGATTGCGCACTGGATCAGCGGCGCTTTACGCTTCTCGCGGTCAGCCTGCGCCTGGGTGGACAGAGGCTGCGCCCAGGCGTAATAGCCCTTCGTCAGCGTTACGCCTGCTGTGATTTGACCGATATCCCCGCCGTTCCATACGCCCGGCGCGATCAGGCCATTCGATGCGGCCTGATCGAGGGATTGCTCCACGTTGGTCAGCAGCCGGGTAACACCTGCCTCTGTCTGAGGAATTTTGGTGGTTGAGGTGTAGAGCAGGTCATAAAGGTTGGTCTGCACGTAGTTCTGCAGCCAGTCGAGGCCGTGACGCTCGTCGAAGAAATCGCCGTTCGCCATTACACCCTGCTGAAGAATGGCCGTGTCATTCGCGTAGTAAACGTAGACATTGGCATTTTTGGCGTCGACAGCAGCCGCCTGCGCGGTGGTCAGCGTTTCGTACGTTACGCCCGGTTCAGTCTTGAATTTCAGCGTCAGCGTGGTGTTATTGCCGGAGAAATTGACAGTAAACGCACGACCAAACGCGGACAGCGCGGCGTATTTACTTTCCGATGAATACTGCACAAAAGTACGGCCATAACCTGCTTTTTTCAGCGTTGAGGCAATATCCGTGGTCGACGCAGGGTCGATAATACCGGAATCGTCAGACGTGACAGCAAACACGCGGCTGACACCAGCAGCCTGAATCGCCGCCGCCGTCGCCGTAATCTCAGCGGCGGTCAGATCGTCATCGCTGGCAATGCCGAGACCATACCAACTGGTATATTGCAGCGCTGCGGTGACAGCCTGCGCCAGCGTCTCAACGCTACCCGCTTCGCCGGTGGCAAGCGTTTTAGCCCAGCGGCCGATATAAACCTGCGTCGGCTGCGGAGACTGCGAGAAGAAGATAAGCGCGGCCTCATATTCCGGGCTGTCTTCCCCGAGATCCGCACCGATATCATCCGCGCTGGAGTAAAGGCGAACACGTTCTTTTACAGGAATGACGGTGGATGTACCAAGAATGAGCAGCGAACCGAAATTACGGCCCGTCGCCGCCGTGGGCGACATGATCACATCAACGTTGACCACGCCGGATACAGGTAAGCCCTGTTGCATAGATTAATCTCCGAAAAAGGATACTGGCGCACTGGCCAGCGATTTGATGCCGTAATCGCGGATAACTTTGCGGCGCAGACGCACGGTGATGTCGTAGCGGCGCACCCACTGGTTATTGATGAGTTCGGGAAAGGGGATCAGGTCACTGTAGCCAGCGAGTGAAAGCTCATGCTGCTTAAGCGTTTCGTTATTTTGTTCGACCGTCAGCCCGTCACGAAACAGCGTCGCTATCGACTGACCCGACGGCCCGTAAAACGATGCCAGCGTTTCGATCACCTCGTGGCGCCACAGCTGATCGCTTTCATCGCTCTGACTGACGAACGCCGGTGAATCATCTGAGGTAAAGCCGGTAATACCAAATCCGCACCAGTTCACGTCGGCGGCGGGCAGTGCCGCCTGTACAGGAGTCCAGCGCGGGCGAACCATGCCAGGTGGCAGACCAGACACTGCCCCGACCCACCGGCTCAGCTCACGTTCCAGCGCCTCATCGTAAGCCTGAGGTACGCTGGTCGGCGTCAGGTATCCTGGAGAAGTGCTGTCATTGCTCACCTGGCCCCCCGTCGAATGGCATCAGTTCAAAGTGGGCCTGCACGAAGCCAGCACCGTAGCGGGTGTAGGGATCGACGAACGTCACGCGGTAGTCAGCGCCTTCATACTCCACGATGTCGGAATCGAGTCCGGTTTTACCGCTGATTAAGCGCGTCTGAGTGATGATCAGGATCGCCCCCGCGATGACCTGCCCGGACTGCATGCGCCGCGCTTCCAGCGAGCGGTCAACAGTCACCACGCCGCCAAACTGCTGCCTTAGGGGCGTATTGGTGGTGAATCCATCATTGTCCACGGTTTGAGCATTACGCCTGTACCAGAGGTTCGGATCGTAAAACTCCGGCGACAGTAGTACATCACTGACATCAAGAGTCGGCATCTTTATCCCTCACAATATGAGTGACTGAGCGGCGATACTCACCAGTGTCAATCAGTGGTTTATTTCCGTTTCTTCCACGGCGGCGGCGCGCGGCGATGGTTGCGTCAGCCAGGGGAATAAAGCCAGTGATCGTGATGTAACGTTTCACGCCGTTCGCAGCAACAGTCCCGGCTCGATCAAGCGACATAACCGCGCCTTCCGTATCGCCTTCCAGCGCTTTCTGTGCGGCCGCCTTCAGATGAGGAAGATAATCAGGCTGTGATGCCCTTACACCTGGCTGAAGATGCGGGCGCGCCGGAATATTCTGCGCCGGCGACCCGTTCTCGTTGATATAGCCGATGGCAGCGTTTCCGATCTCGCCCTCTTCGCGCTTGCTGGCGTCTTCTGGTATACCCACCAAAACATCCTTTTTCATAAGGGCTTTGAGGGCATCCAGAATGCTCTGCGCGTTGTCATTACGCACCGACAGACCTGATCTCATAACTGAATCCCGCCATATCCAAAGAACTGAAGCATCTGCCAGAACTCAGCGCCGTAGCGCGAGAAGTTCCAGAACCCGGCGTCAGCACTGAGTGTTGAACTGTTGTCGTAGCTCACACTGACTTTATCGACCGATTTCGACGTGACGACGCCACTGGTTGATCCACCAGCACCACCCAGAACACCCGCCGCGGTATCCGCCGCATGCAGCACCATGTAATGCGCAACGAAAAGCTCAGCCAGATAGGGGAACATGTCCCCCATAGCGGAGCCGTCGATTAACGTATCAGCCAGGCTGAGTCGGAACTGGATTACCGGATCGGGATACTTCGTGGTGTCGGAGAACTGCGGGAAGTCGCGGCGAAAATCATTTATTGCTGGCAGATTTCGGTTTCTTGGCATCGTCATTACCTTCCGCTGCCGGGTTATTCACGGGAGCCTGCAAAGCCGCCAGCTGCGCGGTCAGGTCAGCAATAGTCGCGTCTTTTTCATCAGAGGACTGCTGAAGCAACGCGTATGCCCTGTCTTTGTCCGCCAGCTGCGCGGTCAGGCTGTCAATCTGCGCCTGCGTCTCTTTGGAGTCAGCCGGGGACTGAGCCTTGCCGGACACTTCGGCATGGGCCAGCACAAACCAGTGTCCGGCCACATTTTCTTCAACGGTGTGCTCTCCGGCTTCAAAATGCTGGCTGGTACCGTCTTCAGAACTGAAGGTAAACGGGGTATGCACCCGGATAGTTTTCTTAGACATTTATTACTCCTGATGGCCCCTGCCGGGGCCGGATTCGTCAGATACCGTCCACGTAGGCCATGGTTTCCGGGTACGGGGATTCAACAGCACCGAGCTTGCCGTAGTAGGTGGTGAGCTGGTAAATACCGCGATACTGAATAGGCACGTTCAGCAGTGGCACCATCGGGAAACGCACATACTTCTTATCGTTGGTGTAAGCCACCATGCGATCGGTACCGCCCACGCCTGCGCCTTTCAGCCATTTCACCGCACGGATATTCAGCGGTACGCCGTTCTGATGGTAGGCGATGGTGTTTTCACGCAGATAGCTCAGCAGTGACTGGTTGCCGGCGCTCGATACGATGATGCTCGAAAGCAGCGCAAACTGCTCAGGTGGCAGCAGCAGATCGCGCGGTACCAGCGTATAGCCCGTCGCCGCCCAGGCATCCGACAGCACCTTATTAATTGAGGCGCGGATTTCGTCAGGTGTTGATACCGCCCAGGCCTTCGCGGCGTTGGTCAGCGCTGCACCAAGATAATTGGTCAGGCCTCTTACGCCGAGCTGGGTATCACCACGATAAACCTGTTCGTCAGTGTCCATGTTCCACTTGAGTTGCATCGCATCGTACTTCTGGGTGTCGATCGGACGGCCAACCTGTGCAGCAGCAGCCAGTTCGACAACGGTCCAGCCCAGTTCCATGCCCCACAGGGTCAGCGGGAAGCCAGTTTTAGCGATATCGATATTCGGGCCAGCGATAGCAGTCGAATCCTTGCCGATCCAGTTCTTACCGTTCGGGTTCGGCGTACCGGCCGCCGCAAAGGTGGAGTTGGTGAAAGAACTGATGTCATCGGCGATCGATACGTCTTCGCGCAGCTGTACATCGCGCGACCACGTAAAGCCGACCAGAGGCATATTCAGCCCCTGATCGATGCGTTCAAGCTCGCCAACAAGGAAAGCGCCGGTACCGTCAACGGTGGCTTGGTCAAAAGTTAACATATGTTGCGGTTCCCTTAGATGTTGTAAGCGATTTCAGCGTTGCCATCAGCATCGCCTGCGCCCGTGAAAGTTGCGTTTGGCAGCAGGACCGATTGATCTTCGATTTCTGCACCGAGAATTGCGCCAAGCGGGCTTGCGTCGGTCGGATTAGCGTTGCGAACATAAACCGGCGCACCTTTGGTCAGGTTTACTGCGGTGCCGCCAATGTTCACAGTCATGTAGCCACGCTTCATGACATCGCCGGTGAAATTCTTACCCGTTCCCACCTGGCGGACCATATCCGGGGTTGAGGTGGTCGGGTAAGGACGGATATAAAGCCCGGTGATCACTGTGGCCGCGTCATTTGCCGCCAGCGGAATGAACTTGCCGTCAGCGCTGTCTTTACCGGCGAGGCCGTAGGCACTGAAGGTATTGGCAGAATTCAGGATCACCGGTTCAGCGGTCAAATCCTGCGGGCGTGAGATAGCCCCGGGAATGCCGACAGGCATCCGGTAAAGTAATGAAGGCATTTTTTATCCCTTATTTATTCCAGTGGGCGGCGTATGCCTTATTCAGGGCTGCCGGTGAATTTTTGTTGGAAGCGTCATATGCGCTGGCGCGCATGGTGGAGGATGGAACGGAGTTACGGGCTTTGGCGATCTCACTGGCCGATACGAATACCGCATCCAGCGTGGCTTTGGGCATTTTGGCAAAGTCCGGAGAGGAACCAACCAGCGGTGACAGCAGCGACTGGCCTTCCGGCGTTTTAAATGCCGCATCCATAGTCGCGCGCTTGAATGCCGCCAGCTTGCCACCTTCAGGCAGCCTGACACCGGGCAGGATGAGTTCTGCACGTGCCACAACGCCCTGATGGTAAGCGGCATCGTTGGTCGCGCGGGTTTTCTCTTCCTTTTCATCCGGATCGTCACTGTCAGTGGTGATGGTCGAAGAAGGGTTCATGAGTTGCTGAACGAGAATAGTCAGCGCATCAACTTTCTTCTCAAGCTCACTGGTCGTCTGCGCCCCGCCTTCACCTTCTTCGTTGTCAGTGGTCAGCCCGCCGAGCGGTTTTTCCGGCGGTAAAGGCTGTGCCGGGTTAATCACGATATTGAGCGCGCGTGGCAGGACCAGCTCCGGCTCAATCAGTTCTTCAGGTGCGTTGGCCACCAGCTCTTCCACTGTCGCGGAATCGCGGGTTTTAATCGCGCGTTTCAGCTGGGTTAACCAGCCCTGTTTTTTACTTGCCATTGATATGCTATCTCCGATTGAACAGCGAATGCCTGCGCGACCATTAGGGACGCCCGCACAGTGGTTACCGATAATTGTGTGCTGACGTGCCTGACCTGGCCCCTGCTGGTCATAATCGGCATCGTAGCCCATGGAAATTTGTTCGAGTCCGCCCATAACGGCCTGGATGGCTTCTGACGTTTTGATATGAATGTCACCAAGCATCAGATCGGACTGGTCGCCGGTACCGCGCCGCACGTTCTGAATATGTCCGTGTGCATAGTCTTTCCAGTTACCAGGGTTAACCATGTCCTTCGGGTGGCCCAGCGTGAAGGCCATCCCCTCAAACGATGCCAGCGTCTCAGGCCGGAACACCTCGTCAGCGCCGCGGTTGACTACGATCTCGCCGTCGTCATCGCCGATAATGCCGTCCAGCTCGCTCTCGTCGTAGACCTGCGCGCCAGTCCGTGCAATGGGAACGTCTTTGCATAGCAGCGAGCCGTCGGCCATCTCAAAGCGAGTGTTGCCGAGGCGGGTTGTGTAAAAATATTGCATTCGACCACCCAAAGATATATTTAAAGAACAGTTAATCTAATCAAATTACCAAAAAAGGATTTATGAATGACTAATCAAGAAGTTCAGACCACTTCAAAACCTAAACAGATTCCCTCTTGGATCTCTATCGTAATGGCCTTTTTAAGTACATTCATTTACACAGGGCTATTCCTTTATTTCAAATATGGAAATTTAGGAGCAGGCGTAATACTGCTTAATATTGTTTACGCTGCTTATGCTTTTTTTACATTGTGGCTTGATAGAAAAAATAAATTCTCAAAATCAAGTGACGCCAGATTAGTTACCTTAGGAACAGGGCTAGCTCCGGTTGCAGTAGCTTTAATGGATGCATTGTTAACCTACCAAACATACATTCAACAAAGTCCCACCTGGCTACTACTCCTGTCATTTGGAATCGTATTTGTTATTTGGTTTTGCATGATGCTTGTCGCATCGGCAATCCCAAGTGAGCTGAAAAATAAACTTAAAATACCGGCTCACAATAACAGCGACAGTTAGGGAACTGCCCTGCATGTCCGGTCATGCCGTCGAGCGTCGGCGGCTTGCCCCATTCGACATATTTGCCTTCCATTTGCTGATGAGAGTTACGAACATCGCTATCTTCAGCGGTACGCCAGATATAGCCACGCGATCCGATAGCAACTGCCCTCGCCTGGGTGATCGCAGTAGACGCCCGTCCAACCTCTGTTCGTGCAATAGTGCGTGCCCGCGCCTCAGTGACTTCGCCGGTACGCATGATTTCATCCACCAGCGAACTGGAGCGCCTGCCAGCAACAACGGTTTCAATAGCCTGATTGTGAATATCGTAAACGCGATCAGCGGCATGAAGGGGGAGCGATTTGAACAGCTTTACCTGCTCTTCCACAATGCTGCGCGCCACCTGTCCCTGACTGCCAGACATCAGCTCGCGCATACCGGAGGATATCTGGTAAGAGCGTTCACGCCATACTGCATTGTCAGCGATTTCAAGCGTATCAATCAGGCGCTTTGAAACAGATTCTGCCCAGGGTTCAATGAGGTCGGCGTAGCGGCCGAGGCGATTAAGAATATCCGTTACGCTGTCATTTGAACCATCGTAAGAACCCTGAACGATTGCGCCCACGGTACGCGCTATCTGTTGTAGCTGCGTTCTTAACTGCCGCTCTGCTCTCTTCAGGTTTGGTGGCTTCTGCATCATCGAGGTCTTTCTCCGACGGCGGCGGGATGTCGCTGGCATTCTCTATATCCTCATCGCTGATAGTGCTGCCAATCCCGGTTACACGTGCGGTTTCCTGAAGATGCATTGCACCAGCTTTCTCGGTCATCAGCCCGGCATCCACGGCTTTAACAGTGGCATCCACCACTTTATTAGCCGTTTCAGCGCGTTCGCTGTCTGGCGTCTGCCACAGTTCGTTAAACTCGAACGAGAAATCATCAGGAAGCGGTGAAGAAAACAGGCTCATATGCAGTACCTGGAACAGCTTACGCACCGGGCGGCGCAGCTTTCTTTCCTGCTGCGTCGACACGTTGTCGTAGTAGTTCGCCAGGTCAGTATCACCCGTTGAGAAACCCGCGGGTGATTGCCCGAACAGGCGAACCAGGGGGATACCGAAAGCGCCCGATACCTGCTGGCCGAACTGAGCCAACACGTCGCTCAGCCCGGCGTACGAATAGCTGTGCGCCTCAAACTTGTCTTTGGCATCCATGATCGTAAGTCCCTCGTTACTCTGGTACTGACGAATCATGTCCATGTGCGCCATCAGCGCTTTAAATGCCGGGTTGTCTTTTCCCAAGGCTAACAGGGAGCGAAGTCCATCAATGCTGTAGGTGCGCAGGTGTGCCTTATAGATCAGCTGGGCGACGCCCGTCGTCGTGGAATCGAAAGCCAGCAACCGATCAAAGCAGCGCTCAATCACTGACATCCCCCAGTCGTTCTCTGTCAGCTTCTGCTGATAGGGAAGCGGGATACCATCGAAGCGGATCAAGCGTGAGTGATGGATGCGCCACGGCGGGATGCCTGTTGCAGACGTCACAACGCGGTAAAATTCCGGCATACCAAAATCCGGCCCCAGCTCGGTAACGCGCCGCTCGGTGGCCGCATTAAGCATCCAGCGATCCATAACCATGATGCCTTTGAACGCTCCCGGCGCGATGGTGTCGATTCTTAGCGGCGTTGAATAATTCTGCCCGTCGATAAGAATGACGCCCACCGCTCCGCCGTAAAGACGGGACCACTTCAGGGTGTCGTTAAGCGCTTCCCACAGCCCCATTTCATCCCAGGCGTTATCGAGCTGCTTCTTACGGCCATCTTCCAGCTTTGAAGTGATCGTGACGCCCTTTCGCGTCATATCGTCGGGAATGGCATCAACGCCGACGCCCACCAGCCAGGAAGAACGGTATGCCTGCTCAACCAGCAATCTGTTGCGTGAGGTCCAGTTATTTTTATAGGTGCTGGCGCCGGACTGGTTAGATTCGTTCAGCCCAAGCCGGGCCACGAAATTTTCATAGCTGTCCCGCGTCGGCACAGGCTGCGACACGTTTTGTACTTCTGACATATTCAGCCTCTGCCAAGTTGGGCCCAGATATCCAGTGCTGTATCAGTAGGCGCAAAAGCCATAATGAATGCGTCTGCAATATTCGGAGAAGGAACATCACGCTTAGCGAGGTCTTTTTTGGACTCCACCATTACCCGACCGTTTTTGTCGAAATCGCGATGTGGGGTTGATAATTCATATTTCAGCTTTTCCAGAAGCGGGCAGCTGCTGTCGATGCTAATCAGATCATCAACATCGAAGTTTTCGCCGTTTTTGATAGCGTTGTAGGTATTCCTGAATCGGTCAGCCACCAGCCACCAGGCCTGAGCCTTGAGGTTGGCGAAGAAATCTTTGTTCAGGATGTTGAGTTGATAAACCTGGTCAGGTTCATGCACGCTATCACCAGCATTGAATTTGCTGTACTGAAGGTAGGGGGAATCGGGATTTTCTTTCCGACGATCTTCGTTTATCTCCTGAAATTTAGAGCCGCTGCCAGCGCCAACCCCGATTGAGTCATAAACGATTTCAGCGCCCCGCTCTAAGGCGACATTGTATGTCCGCGAGCAGCTTTTCATCAGCTCGTCTTCTTTCGCCTTCCATTCATCCGCCCAGTAGACAACAGAGCCATAGCGGTACACGTTAGCGCATTTATCAGCGCCACTGTCGGCAACGTCGAACCCAATACGCTTGCGCCCGTTAGGGTCAAATCCGAGCTTCTTATGCGCATCAATGGCGGCTTCCACCCACGACAGCTTAATAACAGCGTTATCATCATCGGTGCGCGGCACGCCAAGATAGACATACTCAAAAGACTCTTCATCGCGTGCTTTAGCCGCTTCAATTACGTCCTGCATGGTGCTGCTGAGAAAAGGGTTTTCGTCATAGTTAATTTTTCTGACGAGCGTATTAGCTGGTGGATCCACAACGAAATTTCGCCAGACAAAATCTGTAACCAGGCGCGGGTTAAAGATAAACCAGCATTCAGACCCTTCTTTACGAATTGTTGGCTCAAGGATTTCCCACTGGGCCTCTGTGATGGCGTGTGCCTCTTCGTTCCACAGCACATCTACACTTTCGAGCGACTTAATTTCCTCGATGTGACGCCACAGACCATAGAAGATGAACTCCGCCCCGGTGTGGCGGTTAATAATTTTATTGTCGAGGATGCGGAAGCGGTGGCGCAGGCCAAAGCGGTTAATCTGTATTTTCAGCAGTGCGTATACTGATTCCTCAATTTTGTTCTGGATCTGGCGCGTACACAGAAAACGGAGTGGGTAATTGTCTGCGAGGAAGATAGCAATCCCGGCAGCATCCCATGATTTTGATGAAGAACGACCACCAAATAGAACTTTATTCCTCGCCTTCGTTGTCCAGAACGGACGCAGTGCCGGATTGAGCGTCGGTTTCGATATCTGCATAGAAGTCATTCAGGCCGCGTGGAGCGTTGCTATTAGGATCGCCAGCTTCACGTTTAAGGCGGTCAGCCTCCAGGCTAACTTTCTCAGTGGCAGCCAGACGATAATCGGTGTCAGCGTAGATTTTGCCGACTGTGGCCAGCGTCCCTGTAATGGATTCAATACGCACGGTGTTGCGCATCATGGCCTTTTCAGCGCCGCTGATATTTTCAAGGAGTACCTTTCTCGCCTGGTCTTCCTGAGCATCTTCCAGAAGCGTTATCCACCGACCAATGTTCTCAGCTGCGACCAGGTTGTTTGCCCGGAGACGGAATAACTCATCCTCCAGCGTTAACGCTCTGGCATCCTCTATCACTTCATCTTTAAACAGCAGCCGGCGCGCATAGCCACCATGTTTAAGAGCGTGCTGGTTACCAGGTGGAAAAGGATTAACAGGGGGAGCGGTACGCGCGCCGCGAATCGGTTTCGTTTCTGCGGTACGTTCGGTGTTCTCTTTTGCGTACTTTGCGTCAACATCAGGCGCGGCGGGCTTTGAAGAGGTACGCGATAATTTTTGCGTACCATTTTTGCGTACCTGCGTACCGCCTTTGCGTACCCATTCAAACTTTTTGGCTCTCTTCCTGATTGCCCCTTCCGTCACGCCGTATTGAGCACCTATATCACGAAGGCTCAATACTCCGGCCTGGTATGCCGTCTCAATGGCCTCCCAGTCCGGCTTTGCCATAATTAACCCTTAACAAATGTCACTTTGGTTTTTACCAGACGACGAATGAGGCGGGCAGCTTCGCGTTCCATCTCATCAATCACTGTCGGCGTTGCTGGTAAGCCTGCGTACTTCCGCTCCATCTGCGCCAGCACCGCGTTAACATCGGCATTGGCCGGGGGAACAATTTCTACATTAAGTTTTGCCAACTAAAGATCCTCAGTAAACGCGATTATGACGCCCACAAGCGGAAGGTCGGGACAATAGAATGCTTAGAGTGACTGTAAAAGCGTCATATGTTGTGAACTCGCTAAAGGTTTTATACTTGCTTGCAGATTATGATTAAGAAAGAGTGTTGAATGCGATTTTTACGCACGCTTTCCATTCCGACCTCTAGGTTAAAGTTTCATAAAATTAATTTAAGGTAGATATAAAATGGATCGAAAAGGTTCTCTAGAACTGTTAGAAGAAGTACAGGATACACTTACATCACTTCATGGCGAAGGTGTGATGAAACCTGTGAAAATTAAAGCTATCCTTGAACATCTCAGAAGTGCATTGGAGTATGTAGCAAATGATACATATGATAAATTGAATCCTGGGATAAGAAGTAATGAAACCAGAATTTATTTTCCTTATGGGAAAAAGTCCCATATTGAGAATTTTTTTAAAAAAAAATTGAGAGTTGCTTCCCCTGAAACGTTTCCCCTTTATGAGGTTTTCAGTTCAATCCAAGACTTCAGGACAGGTGACACATGGCTTGAAATGATGTGTAACTTGACAAATGAGGTAAAACATAGAAATCCAATTCCCTTAGATGAACAAGATGTCGTCACTGGGCGCAAAATCGTTGCTGAAGGCATAAATATCGCAGAGATTACTGGTAACGGTAGTATTACAATAGGAAATCTTGAAATTAACGATAAAAAATCAAAAGGATTTACATTTAAAGACAATAACCTTGATGCATCACAAGCCAGTATAGCTATCAACTTAGTAATTACGAAGGAAAAAAAGATTCGATTTCACGGCTCTGAATATGAAGTTATTCCCTTCATTGAAAAATGCCTTGCTCATATAAAAAAATTCGTTAACGACGCTTATGATATTTTAGAGAAAGACATTTAGTCCGCATTCGTAAAGGTGGCCTTTTATTATGGCCACTTCCCAATATTAAATAACTTATAGCGATCACCTTGAAGAAATCACCCTTATAGCAGCACGATCAATATTGCACTGCGCTATTACTCCATAAAGCTGGGCATTCAGCCCCACGCTGTCTGCAAACGTCATGTTTGCTGGTGGCTGAGGTACATCAATCTGGCTGGTGAGGTCAGCGGGCAGGCTTATCGCCGGCTGCTTTATCGTCTGATACTCCACCAGCGGCTTCTGCTGCACTGCGCAACCGTTCAACAGCATCGCGGTTAACAGGAGCAGAGGCGCACACGTCCTTTGAAAGATAGGCTTTGATTTCATCCTGGAGTTTCCTGTTTTGCTGTGCGGTGGATGCCCGCTGTACGGCCACTTCTGACATCACCTCGTTTTGCTGGTTAACCGCTTTAACAAGGTCGCTGACGCTGGCGGCCAGACCGTCATTCTTCGAGCGCAGATCGTTAATCTGGTCATCTTTACTGTTCGCCAGCTTTTCCAGCCGTTCGTTGGTGGCAGTCAGCTGTGAGTTACGGGCATTCAGCCCCCAGAGCGCCACGCAAATCAGGCCGATCACAATGACGTGTGAATAGTTCTTGATGAAGTTGATCGGGTTCATGTAAGAAACACCTCTCTTTCTCGCTGGCGGCGCGGCAGAAGAATATCCGGATCTTTACCGGAGCGCTTCCACATCAGGAATGCATCGGCCGCACCGTGATACTCATGGTTGTTGAGGCGCTTCAGAACGGTTGATTCAGCGAAATTCGGTTCACCGATATTGAAGACCAGACAGCACAGCGCATCGTACTGGTTCTGGGTGAGCGGCACCTTAACCCTGCTGTTGATGGCTTTCTCTACCCAGGCAATGTCTGCCACCAGCAGCGCAGATGATTTGTCTTTGCTGATTGTCAGGGTGGGAGTGATAGCCCGGCCATCCACCAGCCCGGCGTGACCGACGCCAATCGTCAGAATGCCTTTCGTATCAGGATAGGCTTTCAAACGCTCGCCCTCTTCGCGCTTAATCAGGGCAATACCTTCAGGACTGATTTTCACTGTTACCTCCCGCTCTGCGGTTAATCCAGCCGCGCAGTTTCTCGCTGATATAGTCATTGCCGACGTACCCGATATAGACCGCAAATACCTGGGCGGCGGCATCAGGGACATTCCAGTTAAGTACGCCACCAACTACCTGAAGCGTCGGCGCGGCGAAGAAAGCCAGTGCGCTGCACGATACGGCATCAAGAACACGTTTACTCCATGAGGACTGGGCATAGGCGCTGCGCAGCAAAGAGAACATGCCCGCGACGCCCGCATATCCCCACTCTGTTTTGTGGCTGTACAGCCAGGCTACCAGGCTTGCCCAGAAGCCGGGGTCTTTTTCGGGCATGCGTTTCATCTCCACCTCCGTTGGAATCGGAAGCGCCAAATTTTTGAAGGAGAAAAAGAAAAGGCCCGCCGAAGCGAGCCTTAGAAATGGAAAAAACCCGCTCAGTGGCGGGCTTCTAAAAATATTTGTTTGTAATTCCGCTTGCGATACAGCTTTGCGAAGCATATACATATTTAGGCTTTTTCTGGCTCACTTTGCAAGTAAAATCTCTCGCTGTTTGTGTGGAATGCGTCACACATTGGCTTGTAAAGAATCGACTCTGCCATTCCCAGCCAGGTATCTATACGCCTCCGGCACGTTATAAAGCTCCACTCTGGATGGCTGGCGTTCAGCTCCTCCGCTATAGCACGCACGCTCATTTTTCCCTGATAGCGTTTTTCTAACAGCCTCAGCAACGGCTTATTCTCTGTGAAAGCGACGGCGATCGTTCTGTCCATCACCAGCCCTTCATCATCTGTGCAGAAAACCAGATTGCTGTGACGCTTCTGCTGAAGCATATCGTTCACCCAGGCTTCCAGTTCAGCGGACGAACAGCCTTTTTTGCGCAATGTGTTTAGCGCTTTGCTCAGGTCGTCCTGAGTAATCACGTATTTACCCAGCAGTTTTTTAAACATATCGCTTGCCACCGGGTCCGTATTAATTGCTGACCAGCGCCCCCACATGCGCAGCTTACCCTGTATCCAGACACTTTCGAGAGTGCGCAGGCGCACCATCTCTCCGGCCTTACCCACTTCTGACGGATTAATCATGCCCTGCTCCTTTAATTGAGTTGTTGTTCACTTTCACGCTGGCACCACCAGCCCACGGCGGGCAATCTGAATGAGAGTCAGTACGATGGCGCGATCCATCAGCTGACGACGATCATCTCGCGTTAAGCTGTTGCCGTTGTCGATCTCATGATGGCAGTGCACACAGAGTGCGGCGCAGGCGCAATCGTCGACTTTCATACCGGTGCCTTTGCCCTCGTTTCTGTGAGCTACCTGCGTACCCCATGCGCCGCAAAGTACGCATTGCTCAATCTGGCCGACGGCGGCCAGCCACTTTCTATTTCGATAGACTGTTCTCATCATCACCCCGCGAAACTCATCAGCTGCGCGGCGGCGTTCTGCGCTTCGCTCTGGTTGCGGAATGCTCTGGAGAGGATCCAGCGCCACAGCACATCGAGCGCGGCCCGGTATAGTTGCTGGAACTCGGTTTCGTCCATATTTGCGAAGGAGATACTGCGGGGATGTTTTCGAAGTGTGCCGTCCGGCAGCTTGATGGTGTCATAGTGCCCGGACTCGATAGTCACCCAGGCACGATATGCATCGAAGGACTTGCAGATGCTAATGCCGTTGGTAACGCGGCGGCTTCCTACCTGCTCGAGGTATTGTTCAGCAGCATTCAGCAGCGCTGGTTCACTGCCACCGAAGGAGGCCAGAAATTTAGCGTATCCGGTCACCAGTTTGCGTTCGTTTGATGAGATAGCGCCGCCGGTGGGTTCCCAGTATTCAAAGCCAAGATTAAGCAAAGCGAAGAAACGACGATGAAATGCCGGGTTACGGAGCTGTCTGAAGTCGGCTTCGAGCACCGCACCGAGCCTGATTTTAGATTGCAGAATATCGCTGGTCTCCGGCGTGGCGGGGATCAGGATACCTGATGACTGCTTGATAAGTTGTAACTGCGCCATAATGTCCCCATCTGGCGCATAAGGGTGTCAGGTGTTCAGGCTGACGGAAGGATTATCGCTAAGCATGCCTTCAAAAGCAATGCGAGAGGAGGAAATAGTCTCATATGTAACATGCCTGAATAATGTAATCATTTGATTAAGTAATAGAACTTTTACATCGATTACTCGAATAAAGCAAAGAGGCTAGAAGTGAGTAGGCCACAGACAGCAGTTCTGTTTGATCATTTGGGTTATTATTCATGGCTTCATATTTATTGGCGTGCAAAAGATTATTGCGGAGTCTTATAATCACCATAAGGTTGACACTTAGCATTTTTTCAACATCACCCCCTTCATCACTAAAATAATTGGTCATTTTATCGCTGAGGTTATGACTGTCGCCATTAGATTCCATTGTTAGTGCATAGATTCTATCTTGAGCATTACCCCCGAGTAGATATCTCTGTTTGAAATAAGTAAAAGCTTTTAAAATTTCCTTAGAGGAAGAGTCACCAATTAAATCCAATATCTTTTGGCTATAATTTTCAGCATATGCTATCCGGCAGTAACGATTAAAAAACACATCTTCACAATAATAATAAGCCATTGTGAATTTCATTGAAATTTCCAACAACTCAATTGAATAAAGTTCTGAAAACCCTAACTCATCAACAATAAAAGAATTATCTATCATAATTAAGTACCTTTAAAAAAAGGATTGACCAAGAATGAGATATCTGGCCAATCCGTAGATTATATGAAACACTACTATCCATTAGGATGTGTTGTGAAAAGGTACTCTTGCGATGTACCCCCGACATAAAAAAGTTCTGAAATTGATCCATCGTCCATAATGAACGTTACCACTTGCGCAAATGATAAACTGCTAAAGTATTTAATGGACTGAGGATCAGTTTTTATACGCGCCTCGCAATATATCACCGCGCCATTTTTACCATAACCTATTGAAGTAGTAACTTCGGCTTTTAGAATAACATTTGGATAGTCACTAAGGCGTAAGTTTTGCTGTGTTGTAGACATATGTTACCGACTCAAGTAGTTGAAGGTCTGCTCATGATAACCATCTAATCTAAACATTTATGTGACAGTTATCACCACCCTCACTTCAAATGTAATCTTGTTAAATCCGGTATTCATTTTCTTTTCACGAAAATTATCCAATGAGTTTTGTCTGTCTTTCCGGTACGCTGCCAGATAGCTGGTTTCTGGTCAGTGAGCGCAATAATCTGGCTGACGGGAATTTGCGTTTCATTCCATTTGAAGATCAGCGTTCCATATGGGCGCAACACACTGAATGCTTCAGAGAAGCCAGCACGCAAATCATCGCGCCAAGTATCACGGTTAAGCTTCCCGTATTTCTTACCCATCCATGCGTTTTCACCAACTCGTTCAAGATGAGGCGGGTCAAACACAACAATCGGGAAAGAGGCATCGGCGAACGGCAGCGCGCGGAAGTCAGCGATAATGTCCGGGCTGATAACCAGGCTTCGCCCGTCGCACAGCGTATGCTCCTCGGTTCGGATATCGGTGAACACGACACGGGGATCAGTTTTGTCGAACCAGAACATACGGCTGCCGCAGCACATGTCGAGAATGGTTTTTTCAGTCATTCCATGCCTCCAGCTCGTTCTGTATCTCTTCATCGATTTCATCGCTGGTGGCCTCAGCATTCAGAAAGTCCAGTGCCTCTTTGCGATAACGCTCGCGCCGTTCGTCATACCAGACAGAGAACTCAGGAGACCAGCCTAACGCACTTCCCTGGAAATCTACCCTGGCGTTATCCTCTGCCATACTCTCAACCATGCAATCGGCAGTGGTGAGAGCACATTCGCGGATATACCCTCTCAAATCGCGCTTGCGCCACCAGGGGCTTATCTTCGAATCGCAGACCGATTTAAATTCAACCTTCCAGCGACGGATGCAGCGGCCTTTCAGAGATTTGCTCATGCCTTCCTCCACTCGATGTACATCATGACAAAAGCAGCTGCGGTGTAGATATCAGATCGAACATCGTCACCAGTAGCCATAAAAAAAACCGCCAGAATGAAAGTAAGAAACAGGTATGTAAATCTCATGGCCTTACCTCATCGCGCAATCTCACAGCGTAACCCAGGCATAATTCCTTAGCATCCTGGAGAACCAAACGCGCTTCCTCATGAAGCCCCTGTGCGTAACCTCTTAGATATTCTCCAACTTTCTCCACCCCGATAGCCTGCTGATCTGCGATGAAGCGATCCGTGGCTGAGGTTTCGACATCTCCACGCAGGATGTTATATGCAATTAGCATTGCGCTTTCAGGTACTTCTTCATCAGCATAAAATGCATCCAGAGCTGACATCATTGCTTTCAATGACGGTTTGCTTTGCTTCAGCGCCGCGTTCTCAGCCGACAGAGCCGCACCATCCGTCTTCATATTCTCAATCGCGCTCACAACATCGGCTATTCCATCTGCGCCAACGGCCTGCATCATCGATTTTTCCCAATCAATTTCAGCGGCGACTGCGGCCTTAAGCTCGAGGGATTGCGAATCAAACTGCGCGTAAGCATGGCGCAGCGCCGCAGTCGTGACGTCCAGTTGAGAAGCCAGACGCGTTACCATTTTCGCGATATCGATGATCGGCGTGTCGCTGCTCATGTGCCGCGCGAACTCGTGGCCCGCGGCGACTAATTCTTTGTTGTTCATTGTCTCGTTCACCGTAAGATTCTCCGTTCGAAATAGATAAACTGCTTTACCGCACCACGAGGCATTTCGAGTTTTTCCGCAATGTCATGTCGGGAAATACCCGCCGCGTGCATCTGGCGCGCCAGCTCAATGTCCTCCTGGCGATAACGCGCCGACTGATGGCGATCGCCGTGGAGACGAAGAGAAACGCCCAGCTCCGCAGCTTTACAACGAACGGCGGTATCAGTCCGGCCAATCAGCGCGGCGATTTGCAGCGCTGTCATGGTTCCGGCGCACTGGCGGACGATCATGATTTCAGCGTGTACCCATGCGTAACGTCTGGTTTTTGGCATGCTTAAATCCTCCCCTGCGCTTTGCGGCGGTCATACTCAGCCTTCATGATTTCTGCCGGGGTTGGCCCTTTCGCCTGCGCTGGGGCGGCCAGCGCGCGGCGAACGGGCGGGATCGGCTTGCCACTGGCAACACGCCGCTCCCAGCTTCCGAGCAATGCGCCTGCTTCCGCTAAAAGTTCTCTCTCGGTCATCTGCCGATCAACGCCGCGGCGGCGCAGCTCCAGGCAAATGTGATACATCACCGGCTGAGACCACGGGTATTGCTCGCTGGTGGGATAGCGGAAGACCAGCTTGCGCCACTTCCAGAACTCGTCCATGACGTCCTGCGAGCTGATCCCCAGCGGCCCTCTTCCCTCCCGGCACCACGCCACGAACTGCCCCGGCGACGGCATGAACGGTTTTTCCTGGCGGCGCGCGATACGCATGCCAGCGTTCACCTGCTCAATGCTGACAATCCCGTTTTCTCCGAACGCCAGAAGCCACTGAAGGCGGAACTCGTTCAGGTCCTCCTGCGTGCGAATAGTCGCCATAACCGCCGGGAACGTGGCTTTGAGCTGGGTAAACAGCGCATTGAAAAGCGCGGCTGTCTTCTCAACTTCAGCCTTAGGCTGCTCATCCTGAATTTCCGGCATCCCGTACGCTACGCGGCGCATATTTTCGCGGTCATAGTCGTGCATCTGTTCAGCGATACTTTTCATTCGAACACTCCGTTGATCCAGTCAGTGTTATTCCAGTCGAGCGCCTGCGGTGCATGCACGCTGGTGGAAGGATTCTGATTACGGTTACGCTTCGTTGTGAGCCTGTCCCACTTCTTGCGCAGGCTGGAGGGGCTGAGAATGTTCTCGCTCCAGAAATCGTCCTTGCTGGCCCACTGCAGTAATTCGCAAATTTCGTAATGCGTACGGTGGTCCTGCATGCGCATCAGGCGGATGGTATTGGCCCACTCAACCCATTTCGGTGTGGTCAGGCTGGCGTTGACCTGCAGCAACTGCGCATAAATCCACTGCGCAGCTTTGAGATCGTCAGCAGTCCCCCAGGATTTTCCTGCCGGGGTATAAACCCCGTTGGCTGCTTCGGGATGGCGGGAAAGAAACTTTTCAGTAACCTCGTTTCGGGATTCGTCAGAATTCCGGGACATAGATCTTTTAATATTGTTATTGTTCTTGTATTGGGTGTCTCCCATTTCCGGGAAAGGTTTTCCTGTTTTCGGGAAGGATTTTCCCGTTTTCGGTAAAAGTTTTCCCGTTTTCGGTTTGTCTAAAATCCAGGCAGATAGCTCAGTATTTATACCGACTGTTTTCATCACACCCTGCTTATGAGCGAAGATGATTTTTCTCGCAGCCAGCGACTTAATGGCTTCAGAAATATGCGAATCGCCTAAATTTGTCAGCTCGGCAATAACCGTGTTTGTCACACGGTCCTGCTTCTTGTTCCACCCATAGGTAAGCCAGATAATCGCCTCAAGGCACTGCCACTCACGGCCCGACATACGCAGACGTGGTTTAAGTTTTTGTATCTCGTTAGCGGTCTTGGTATACCCGTTAGCCAGGTCGGCCATTTGACCTCCCGAACGATCGGTATTTATTGGGAAATTGAATATTTCAGCAGTATTTGACATACTCACTCCGCAGTTAACTCGCATTGATTGCACCCGAAAGCCGCTGGTGTTAGAGCACCTCGGCTTTCACCCTTTCAGAACAGTCCGGCCTGTTGACGGCTACCCTTAACGCGCTTCCTCCCGAACTTGTCTGAAGGCAGTTGTTGTTTCTCTGCCCACAATTTTGCGTGACGTAAAACATCCTCGAAAATCCTCCCCTTACGGCTAGCCTGAGACATGCGCTTGTACAAGTCGACCGCCTGCCATGCCCCCCCTGAGCCACAGCCACGCTGAAGCCCTGTTTAATGAGTTCTTCGCAAACATGCTTTTCGATAAACTCGATATGATTCATCAGTCCCACCCCAGCGGCCCCGGCCTGCAACGTTCTGCGCGTAAACCGATATCAGCCAGCGTCTCGACCGATGCCAGGTAGTCACGGGAAACCACAACCGCTTCCGGCGGTACAACCTGCAATCCGAGCGCAGAAAGCTCTTTAGCCATCTCGGCAAAGTGGCCATCTGATTTGCGCTTGCTCACCGTTGATTCACTGATGCCGATCTGCTCGGCGTAGTTTTTTTGGCCCACCGACGCAAGCCGGTTGAGAAAAACGCTCTCAATTTCAAGCGGGTTGAGAATCGGCGGTTCTAACTTTCGTGCTATTGCGTTGTGCATGATGGAAACTCCTTGGTGTTTGCACAGACGATAAGATCTCTAATGGGCTGCTTTCTGGTCTTCTCCATGCAGCAACCAATACGACTCACAATCCAATGCCTTAGCCAATTCCGCGAGATACCGCGGACGTTTAGTTTTGCCGGATTCGATGAGCTGAATTGTTTGCTGCTTAACTCCAGCCAAATTGGCTAACTCTTCCTGAGTTAGAGACAGAGACTTACGACGATCTTTTAAGCGGTCTGAAATGGTTTTCATTGAACCTCCTTACAAATTATCTTGTATTTAAAAACAATATAACTTGTTTGTCAATTACAAGCTTACTTGTGAACATGGGAGGATGAAAATAAAGGAGTAGAAAATGTCTATTTCGGCGAGAGTAAGAGCCAAAAGAGAGCAGTTAGGTCTAACCCAAACAGAACTCGCTGAAAAAGTTAAAGCTTCTCAGCAAGCAATAGAGCAGCTGGAAAATGGGAAAACCAGGAGGCCTCGATATCTTCCTGAGCTGGCTAAAGCCCTTGGAGTCAGCGTTGACTGGATTCTTAATGGTGATGAAAATTTTTCACAAATATCCCCATATGTGCCGGGTAAAAAATATCCTGTATTAAGTAAGATACAGGCAGGTGCATGGCTTGAGGCTGTTGAGGCGTACACGCTAAAAGATATTGATAACTGGCTTGAGTCAGATGCACACATTCAAGGTGAGGCATTTTGGCTTCAAGTTGATGGAGACTCAATGACAGCGCCGGCAGGATTGAGTATACCTGAAGGGACTTTTGTGCTTTTTGACACTGGTCGTGAAGCGATTAATGGTAGTCTCGTTATAGCAAAACTATCTGATTCTAACGAAGCAACATTCAAGAAGCTTGTTATTGATGGTGGACAAAAATATCTTAAGGGACTGAACCCTCAATGGCCCTTGGTATCCATCAACGGCAACTGTCGAATCATCGGCGTCGCCATTGAAACAAAACTTAGATTGGTTTGACCCCTACCATATGAAGCCCTGGGCTAAGATCAGGGCTTTCCCAGCCTCTACCACCCAAAACTTTAACAACTAAATTCGTTTTTAATACAATGAATTAGGTTTTTCACATCAAAAATTACAAGTTATATTGTTTACTAAAAACTAGTTTTCTTGTATTTTTATTTCATCCAAACAGCAACAGATAACGAGGTGGGTGATGGAAGAACACGAATCGGTATTGCTTAACGGTCAGCTTTGCCACAAAGACATCGCGATTATTGTGATCGACAAGGTTTTGCCAACAGTGCTCGAAGTGGTAGCCGAATTAACGAAAGCCGGAAAACGGTCAGATGTAGTAGATGAAGCGGCGAAAACTGTTGTTAACGCCGCGCTGGGTGCAATCAGTTTGAGGAGCCTAATTTCTCCCAAACCTTGAGAGCCTCATTTGACTTGTCTTCTTCCTGCCTGGTTAACAGCGATAGAAAGTCGACTTCTGAGCGCTCAACCTCTGAGAGAAATTCTTCGGGCGTGACGTCGTCAGGTTGAGTGGTCGCATAAGCGACAGCGAGAAGCCAAGCCTTATCTTCTTTTTTCATGATTTTTCCTTGCTGGTTGTGTAGGAACTCCAGCATACCACCGCGCCGGGCGTGGATAAAAGACCGGCGGTAAGCCACTTACGAGTGGCGTTACCAAAGCCAGTTTGCGAACTGGTTTTGGTATCCAGAAGCGGTCTTCGCGGTGGTGAATTGCAGCCCTGAGAGGCAAGCCGAAGATAAGCGCCGGCCATCACCAGCGAAGACCACTTAACACAGAAATGTGCGCATAAGGTTTTTCAACGTTCCGCCAGCCGGGCGATAACGGCAGAGGATGAGATGGAAGTAATTCACAACTCTACGCAATACAAAGTCACGCCGCTGGCCAATGGCAGTTTGTGGCGCCTGACTTCAACAGAGCACCCACGCGAAAGCGTCGTTCTCACCCGCGATCAGATGGTCAAGGCTGGCCTCGGCTACGTATTTGAATCCGTCGTTGTCGACGTGAACAAGGTGCGCGCGGCTCAGAACAAGATCGTTATCGCCCGTTTTTTACAGGATGACCTGATGTGGTACCACGCCGTTCAGGAATTCCGCCAGGCAACCGGAGCGTACTGATGAATACCCTTTTTGCATTAGTGCTGACGGTTGGCATGACCAACGGTGATTTTCAGGATGTGGTGCTGGGTGTGTATGACAACCAGCAGCAGTGTGAAGCGGCAGCGGTTGAGCAGCAGGTTAACGGTGAATGCTATCCGGTTGACGGCATTGTCCGCGCTGATGAACAACCAGCCAACTAAAGGTTAATTTCGGGAGGGATGATGGAAATCAGATGTGGTTATTGCAGTAAGCCAGTTAAGCCTGAGGAAGTGGTGAAGAGCACACTTCTTTACCGCCGGGGGCGGGAACTGGCCCGAAAAGAAAAAGAGTACTGCTCCGAGAAATGCGCCAGTCACGATCAGATGGCCCACGAAGGCTAAACGCAAAAACCCGCCGAAGCGGGCTTTACGTCCAGCGGAACCGACCAAAGCACGCTGGAAATTACCAAAAACCAAAGAACACCCGATGGGCGCTATCAATGGCTCCGGGATTCTAACACCCAAAATTGAGGATCCTGTATGGAATTTTTCAATCTTATTAAAGCCAGCCAGAAATCAAAAAAACCGAACGGTGTTTTCTGGTATTCAGCTAAAACAGAGACGCGGTAAGCTTCAGGCGCAGGTTATCCTTGAAGATGCTGGAATTGAAACTGGACGTGGGCAGGATTATCAGTTGCCTGTTCTGACCAATTTCCCGGTGGTTGATGATCTGCCTGAAGAAGGCGTAATCGACTTTACCTGGTGCGATCGCTACGAACTGCAGGAAGACGGGCGTACCTGGCTACCGATTGCCGGCAACCCGCAGAGCAACAACATTCAGGATGAACACGCCAGCTTAAAGGCGGACAATGCAGCCACAACCAGTGGCAAGGATGATGGCATTCAAGATCGCGCCTTCACTCATCAGCAATACACCTTCGAGCAGCGTGCGCTCGGTACCTGGCTCTATGGTCTCTTCGACGAGCTGAGCGACGATCAGAAACGGGAAATCTCACGCCTCAGCATGGATATGGACGCCACCTATCCGCAAAATGTGCTGCTGGCCTGCCGCAATAACGACATTCGCCAGCTGCAGCATGTTTTCCCTGAAACGCTGGCAGACCTTTTCACCGATACCAAATCCATCTGGCCTGCTGATGGCAAATCACCTCAACTGCGGCAACTCGTTTCATTCTTTTCTGAGTGGATCAACGGTCATAACTCAAATACTGCCAGCATTGATGGCAGAAAGCCTGGTCGTGATGCCGTGACCGCAAAGTGGCTTAAGAAATCAGGTAATGCAGTCTTACAGCGCACTGACACTGGTACGAACGCAGGCGGCGGTAATAAAACTGACCGTAATCCCGACTATGTTCACACCCTGGACACTTTGGATGTTGAGATCGCGCTGGCCACGCTGCCAATGGATTTCAACATTTATGACATCCCGGGTGGGGTTTACCGTCGGGCAAAAGAGATCGTAACCAAAAAAGAAAGCCCTTTCAAAGAATGGTCGGCGGCCCTGCGCAAGTGTGCCGGTATTCTTGATTATTCTCGTGCTGCGATTTTCGTGCTGATTCGCAGTGCGGCGGAGAATGCCCATCATTTCCCGGTCAGCCTGCAGACCTATATCAATGCAAATTTAACGGAAAGCAATCACAAAGCTCCAACCGAAGAAACCCTGGCGGCAGCTGGTCATACGCCGGAGGTGAGCTGGGAGAATGAAATAAACGAGCGGGTTGTTGCAGAACGGAAAGCAGCGGTCGAACAACCTGAAATCGCCAACATGGGCGATGGCGTATTCTCCATCGAAGGCCTGCTGGGTACCCCCTCAAATGAAGTCGCAAAACAGGAAGTGGAGAAAGTCGATCATGTGCAGATGGAAGAGACTCGCAACAGCCAGAGCGAGACTGAAGCTCCGGTACCAGCAGTCGAAAGCGTTGATGCAGCTGATACGCCGGCAGTTACCTTAACCGGTGCCGACATTCTGGCAGCCAACGCGCCGCATCTCGCTGACCAGGCGGAGACGGATCAGAACCAGAATACTGATATTCCGCACCAGACCGGGCCAGAAACGAAACAAAAGCAGCCAAAAGCGCAACAAATCGAGCCACCAGTGCAACAACCTGAACCATCGGTACCGGAGTTTCCGGCGTACTTCGAATCGGGCCGATATGAAGGTCTGCCGAACGAGGTTTACCACGCTGCGAACGGTGTCAGCTCTACTCAGGTAAAGGATGCCCGCGTCAGCCTGATGTACTTCAATGCCCGTCACGTTGCCAAAACCATCCCGCGCGTGCCGTCTAAGGTTCTGGACATGGGTAACCTGGTGCATGCACTGGCACTGCAGCCGGAAAAACTTGAAGAAGAGTTCAGTATCGAGCCGGTGATCCCCGATGGTGCATTCACCACCACGGCCACCCTGCGTGCCTTTATCGATGAGTACAATAACGGACTGCCAGTGCTGCTTAGCACAGACGATATCAAACGATTCATTGAGGAGCACAACGCCACCCTGCCCGCGCCGGCGTCGCTGGGTGGTGATAAAGATGCACTTGGCCTGGCATATCTTGAGTTACCCGCTGAGTTTAAGCGAATTGTTGGTGACGATAAAAACTTTACCGCCACGGCAATGAAAGCCTGCATCAAGGAGTACAACGCCACTCTGCCCGCGCCGGTGAAAACCACCGGAAGCCGTGACGCGCTGCTGGAGCAGCTGGCGATTATCAATCCTGATCTGGTTGCGCAGGAGGCTCAGAAACCAGCACCGCTGAAAGTTTCCGGCACCAAAGCCGACATGATTCAGGCTGTGAGATCCGTTAAGCCAGATGCAGTATTCGCTGACGAGCTGCTGGACGCCTGGCGCGAGAATCCGGGCGATAAAATTCTGGTGACACGCCAGCAATTAGCGACCGCAGTGGCCATACAATCCGCTCTTCTGGCGCACCCGACTGCAGGCATGCTGCTGACGCACCCGAGCCGCGCAGTTGAAGTCAGTTATTTCGGCTTTGACGATGAGACCGGCCTTGAAGTGCGAGTACGCCCGGACCTCGAAATCGACCTGGACGGTGTTCGTATCGGCGCTGACCTCAAAACCATCAGCATGTGGAATGTTAAGCAGGAAAGTCTGCGCGCCAGACTGCACCGGGAAATTATCGACCGCGATTATCACCTGAGTGCGGCTATGTACTGCGAAACTGCAGCGCTGGATCAATTCTTCTGGATATTCGTCAACAAAGACGAGAACTACCACTGGATCGCGATCATCGAGGCATCCGTAGAACTGCTGGAGCTGGGCATGCTCGAGTACAGAAAAACCATGCGTGCCATCGCTACCGGCTTCGATACAGGGGTATGGCCCGCGCCGATCACCAGCGACTACACCGATGAACTGAACGACTTTGATATGCGCCGCCTTGAAGCGCTGCGCGCCCAGGCATAAGGGGAAATGAAAATGACCACATCAATTTCTAATACTGAAAACAAAACGCAGATGATCGACAACGTTTCTATCCTGACCAACGGTGAACTGTTCGATCGCCTCCGCACCCTGTCAGTGGTAATGGCGAACAGCGAATCGTTCGTGCCAGCGCATTTTCGCGGCAAGCCTGATGCCTGTATGGCGGTTGTAATGCAGGCCGCGCGCTGGGGAATGGACCCGTTCGCGGTGGCTCAGAAAACCTTCATCGTCGGAAACAGCGGCGTGCTCGGTTATGAAGCCCAGCTGGTCAACGCAGTCGTTACCAATATGTCTCCCACGAAAGACCGCCTACATTTTGAGTGGTTTGGTGCCTGGGAAAACATTGTCGGCCGGTTTGTTGAGAAAACCAGTGCGAAAAACAATACCTACATAGCTCCTGGCTGGGATCTGAAGGATGAGGCTGGCGTGGGTGTGCGAGTATGGGCAACGATGAAGGGTGAGGAAGAGCCACGTGAACTGGTGCTGATGCTGTCTCAGGCGCAGGTGCGTAATTCAACACTGTGGGCGAGCGATCCACGCCAGCAACTTGCTTATCTGGCAGTGAAACGCTGGGCGCGCCTGTACTGCCCTGATGTGATCCTCGGCGTTTATACCGCTGATGAAATCGACGAGCGCCAGGAAAAAATCATTAACCCGGCACCGGCAAAGCGCGTCAGTGTCTCCGAAATAGCGGAAGAGACAGCCACCAGCAGCGCGCAGGAATCCACAGTCAATATTGACGCAGCGGCTGATGAATTCCGCGATCGCATCGAGAAGGCAGAGGACGTGGATGCCGCCAAAGCCGTTCGCGCCGATATCGAGACGGCAAAACAGATGCTGGGATCTGCGCTGTTCACCGAGCTTAAAAACAAAGCGGTTAAGCGTTATTACCTGGTGGATGCACGCAATAAAGTCGAAGCGGCGATCAATTCCCTGCCCCAGCCCGGCGAGCCTGAGGCGGCTGAGCTTTTCGCAAAAGCTGAACAGACGCTGGCGGCCGCTAAACGTCACCTGGGCGATGATCTGTACGAGCGGTTCAGTATCAACCTGCTCGATATGAAACCAGAATACGTTAGCTGAGGGAGGCGGGAGGGTTCGCCCTCCCGAAATAACGATGGCAGATAAAAATACTACCCGCTGGAGCATGCACGAGCTGGCGCTGCTGATGAAGCACAGCAACGAGGAAGTAGTAAGCATTACGGGCCGCACGGTGGAGGATGTGGAAGAACGCCGCCTGCGTACCAACATCGAGCGCAACTGCTGGGACCGTTTCGATCCGGAGCGTGCCGTATGAAGCTGGTTAACCGAGGCAGTAAACAATCACCGATTGCCCGGCAGGCATGCGATGCGGCGCTGGCGGAACACGTCGCACGCTTCGGGGAGTTTGGACGACGCGCTACCGTCAGCACCTACACGGTGCAGGTCGAGGGGGCAAAGGTGGTGGTCGAGGTGACGAACCGGCGTACCAGCTATGTGGCCACGGCACTATGCGGTGCGCGCAGATTAAAGCGATTGCCAGGGCAGAAAGCCTGAGGAGGAAGCATGGAACCATATAGCCTGACCCTGAAACAGGCATGCGAAATGCTGGGTATTTCGCGCCCTACCGTGACGAACTGGATAAAGACTGGGCGGCTCAAGGCAACACGTAAAGATCCAAATAAGCCGAAATCACCTTATCTCACCACCCGACAGGCATGCATTGCTGCGATCAATTCTCCGCTGCATACTGTCAGCGTGAGCGCGGGTAATGGCATAACAGAGGAATTGAAATGTCACTCTTCCGCAGAGGTGAAACCTGGTACGCCAGTTTCACATTGCCGGACGGCAAAAGATTTAAGCAGTCTCTTGGCACAAAGGACAAAAGGCAAGCCACGGAACTCCATGACAGGTTAAAGGCTGAAGCCTGGCGTATCAGTAAACTCGGCGATAAACCGAGTATGAGTTTTGAAGATGCGTGCATACGCTGGCTTGAGGAAAAAGCCCATAAGAAATCGCTGGATGATGATAAGAGCCGGATAGGATTCTGGCTCCAGCATTTTGCGGGATCGCAGCTGAAGGACATAACTGAAACACGCATATACAGCGCTATCCAGAAAATGACAAACCGGAGGCATGAAGAAAACTGGAAGTTGCAGGCAGAAGCATTGAGGAAAAAAGGGAAAGTAGCACCAGAATATGTTGCTCGCCCGGCGGCTGCCGCGACCAAAGCGACACATCTGGCCTTCATCAAGGCATTATTGCGCGCCGCCGAACGTGAATGGAAAGTGCTTGATAAAGCGCCTGTTATTAAGGTACCTCAGCCAAAGAATAAGCGTATTCGCTGGCTGGAACCTCATGAAGCAAAAAGACTGATTGATGAATGTCCGGAGCCGTTGAAGTCGGTGGTTCAGTTTGCTCTTGCTACCGGCCTTCGCAGGTCGAACATCATCAATCTTGAGTGGCAACAAATCGATATGCAGCGCCGGGTTGCGTGGATCCACCCGGAGGAGAGCAAATCGAACAGAGCTATTGGGGTAGCCCTGAACGATACTGCATGCCGTGTGCTTAAAAAACAAATCGGAAATCATGCCAGGTGGGTTTTTGTTTACAGGGAAAGCTGCACTAAACCGGATGGCAGTAAAAGCCCGGTGGTAAGGAAGATGCGTTACGATGCTAACACAGCCTGGCGCGCGGTTCTGCGCCGAGCTGGTATCGAGGATTTCCGCTTTCACGATTTACGGCATACCTGGGCAAGCTGGTTAGTTCAGGCCGGAGTACCGATATCAGTGTTGCAGGAAATGGGTGGGTGGGAGTCCATCGAAATGGTTCGTCGGTATGCTCACCTGGCACCGAACCATCTTACGGAGCATGCAAAGCAGATAGACGCTATTTTTGATGCGAGTGTCCCAAATCTGTCCCATGGGGATAAACAGGAAGGAGCGAAATATGGATAACTATTTGATTTCACTGGTGCCGATAAGAGGAGTCGAACCTCCGACCTTCGCATTACGAATGCGCTGCTCTACCAACTGAGCTATATCGGCCCTGAGAAGGGAGTGACTTACCAGCGGTAAATCACGGGGTAGAAGGTTAAAACTAACCGGGCGATGCGTCAATGGTCTTATGAATCAACCGACTATTTTTGCATCACCCGGCCGTATTTAAGCACGAATAGTATCGTCGCCGTAGCCGATCCACTTATAGGTGGTCAGGGCTTCGAGTCCCATCGGGCCGCGCGCGTGCAGTTTTTGCGTGCTGACCGCCACTTCTGCGCCGAGACCAAACTGGCCGCCGTCGGTGAAGCGGGTGGAGGCGTTAACGTAAACGGCGGAAGAATCCACCTCGTTAATGAAACGTCCGGCATTACGCAGCGTGCGCGTCAGGATGGCGTCGGAGTGCTGCGTGCCGTGCTGACGGATATGGTCAATGGCATCATCTAAATCAGTGACGATTTTGACGCTTAAATCCAGCGACAGAAATTCGTTGTCATACTCGTCTGCTTTGACTGCAACAACCTGCGCCGGACCCGCTTGTAACATTTCCAGCGCGTTAGCGTCGGCGTGCAGCGTAACGCCGCGTTCCGCCATCCGCTCGCTCAGCGCAGGCAGAAAACGCGCCGCGATCCCCTGATGCACCAGCAGCGTCTCTACCGTGTTGCAGGTACTCGGGCGCTGGGTTTTTGCATTCACAAGGATGTCGAGGGCTGGCGCGATTTCTGCGGAATCATCGACGAAAATATGGCAGACGCCAATTCCGCCGGTGATCACTGGGATTGTCGACTGCTCGCGGCACAATTTGTGTAGCCCCGCCCCGCCGCGCGGGATCAGCATATCGATGTATTTGTCCATGCGCAGGAGTTCGCTTACCAGCGCGCGATCAGGGCTTTCAATCGCCTGCACCGCGCCTGCGGGCAGGCCGCACTCTTCCAGCGCCTGCTGGATCACTTTCACCGTTGCGGCGTTAGTGCGCCAGGTCTCTTTCCCGCCGCGCAGAATCGCAGCGTTGCCGGTTTTCAGGCACAGGGAGGCAACGTCCACCGTCACGTTCGGGCGCGCTTCATAAATAACACCGATGACGCCCAGCGGCACGCGGCGACGTTCGAGACGCAGGCCGCTATCCAGCAGGCCGCCATCGATCACCTGCCCGACCGGATCGGCCAGTTGGCAGACCTGACGGACATCGTTGGCCATCGCGCTCAGACGCGCCGGGTTCAGCGCCAGGCGATCGAGCATCGCGTCGCTGAGGCCGTTGCGGCGTGCTTCCAGCAGATCCTGCTCGTTGGCCGTCAGAATTTGCTGTGCTTCCACTTCCAGATAATCAGCAATTTTTTCCAGAACGCGGTTTTTCTCTTTACTGCCGAGCAGCGCCAGCTGGTAAGAGGCCGCTTTGGCCGCCTTACCCATTTGTTCCAGCATACTTCGCTCCTTAACGGGTGATCATATCGTCGCGATGAACCGCCACCGGGCCATATTCATAGCCGAGAATAGCGTCAATCTGTTGAGAGTGATGCCCGGCGATGCGTCGCAGCGCATCGCTGTTGTAGCGGCTGACGCCGTGGGCAATGTCGCGACCATCAAGACTACGGATACGGATCACTTCACCACGGGAGAAGTTTCCTGTCACGCTTTTAATGCCTTTAGGAAGTAATGAGCTACCGCGCTCAAGGATGGCAGAGGTGGCGCCCTCATCAACGGTGATTTCGCCCGCAGGCGGCGCGCCGAAGATCCAGCGCTTACGGTTTTCCAGCGGTGATTCCTGCGCGTGAAAGCGCGTGCCGACGGAGAGATTTTCCATCACATCGCCAATCACACCGGGGCGGCTGCCAGCGGCAATGATGGTATCAATACCTGCCCGGCAGGCGATATCGGCGGCCTGAAGTTTGGTACCCATGCCGCCGGTTCCGAGGCCCGAGACGCTATCGCCCGCGATGGCGCGCAGGGCGTCATCGATGCTGTAAACATCTTTAATCAGTTCAGCATCGGGATGGCTGCGCGGATCGGCGGTAAAAAGCCCCTGCTGATCGGTCAGCAGCAGCAGTTTATCCGCACCGGCGAGGATCGCCGCCAGCGCCGAGAGATTATCGTTGTCGCCGACTTTGATTTCGGTGGTCGCCACGGCGTCATTCTCATTGATGACCGGCACAATATTGTTGTCGAGCAGGGCGCGCAGGGTGTCGCGTGCGTTGAGGAAACGCTCTCTGTCTTCCATATCGGCGCGGGTCAGCAGCATCTGCCCGATATGAATGCCATAAATGGAGAAGAGCTGTTCCCAGAGCTGGATCAGGCGACTCTGCCCTACGGCGGCCAGCAACTGTTTGGAGGCGATGGTGGCCGGAAGCTCCGGATAGCCAAGGTGTTCGCGTCCGGCAGCAATCGCGCCAGAGGTTACGATAACGATACGATGCCCGGCGGCATGTAGCTGCGCGCACTGGCGCACCAGCTCAACAATATGGGCGCGATTGAGGCGGCGCGATCCGCCCGTTAATACACTGGTGCCCAGTTTTACCACCAGCGTCTGGCTGTCACTCATCATTTTCTGCCGTTATACAAATCATAAATGGATATCAGGCAAATGTTGTAACAGGAGTGAGAGCGCTTGCCAACTCTCGCGGTATCGGGCGTGACATTTTGTTGCGCAGGATCAGCAAGCGTAGCGGCTGATGTTTACATTTAGATTACAAACATAATTAAAATGAATATTTTAGAAATAATCTGAAACTGTCATAAATCTTTCATCCTCAAACGTTAAAACCCTTCATGTTTTCAACGGGGCAGTCGCCCGATATTTATTAGCGTGTCTTTCAAAGAAGCAGGGTTAAAAATGAAAAAAAGTATTCTGGCATTAGTGGTAACGGGTGTTGTCGCGTCCTCTGCGGTTCATGCGGCTGAAGTTTATAATAAGAACAGCAATAAACTTGATGTGTATGGCAAAGTAAAAGCTATGCACTACTTCAGTGATAACGACAGTAAAGATGGCGACCAGACTTATGTGCGTTTCGGTTTTAAAGGCGAAACGCAAATTAACGATCAGTTGACCGGTTTCGGTCGCTGGGAAGCCGAATTCGCCGGCAATAAAGAAGAAGGCAACAGCAGCACGCAGAAAACACGTCTGGCTTTTGCCGGTCTGAAATTTAGTAAATTTGGTTCAATTGATTACGGTCGTAACCTTGGCGCGCTGTACGACGTCGAAGCCTGGACCGATATGTTCCCGGAGTTCGGCGGCGACTCGTCCGGTCAGACCGATAACTTTATGACCAAACGTTCCAGCGGGCTGGCAACGTATCGTAATACCGACTTCTTCGGCGCAATCGACGGTCTGGATTTGACCATTCAGTATCAGGGCAAAAACGAAGGTCGTAGCGACGTGAAGAAACAGAACGGCGACGGTGTCGGCACCTCTCTGACCTATGATTTCGGCGGCAGCGATTTCGCCATCAGCGGCGCGTATACCAACTCTGACCGTACCGACGATCAGCAGAATCTGACGCTGGCTCCCCGCGGTCACGGCGATAAAGCGGAAGCCTGGGCTACCGGCCTGAAATATGATGCCAATAATATTTACCTGGCAACCATGTATTCCGAAACGCGCAATATGACGCCAATTTCCGGCGGTTTCGCGAATAAGGCTCAGCATTTTGAAGCGGTCGCGCAGTATCAGTTTGATTCTGGTCTGCGTCCGTCTCTGGGCTATGTACAATCCAAAGGAAAAGATATTGAAGGCGTCGGTGACGAAGACATCGTAAAATATATCGATGTGGGCGCGACGTATTATTTCAACAAAAACATGTCCGCCTTTGTTGATTATAAAATCAACCAGCTTGATGACGATAACAAACTTGCTATCAACAGCGATGACATCGTGGCCGCCGGCCTGACCTATCAGTTCTGATGAAGCTTAAGCTTCAAACGAAAAAAGCCCTGTTGATACAGGGCTTTTTTATTCATCGTCCAGACAGGTTACTTCAGGACTCGCTCGGAGAAACCGTCTGCTGGCTCCAGAGAAAGTTCAAGCGTCTTCAGCAGATCGCGCGCTCTTTCATGGAACTGACGTAAGGTGTGCTCAAGACGTTCGCTGACTTCAGGATCTTTGATCTCAGTGGGCTGCCACTTGCCTTCTTTGTCGAACAAGCCGAAATGATAACGGTAAGTAAATCGTTTTTCCTCGGCATCCATCTCCATCCACCATCCCCAGAACTCACGCTTTTCAGGTGCCGGTTTGACATTGACGCAAACTGCCAGGCAATCGAAAAAGAAGCGGGTATCTTCACATTGCTCCTCACGGATGTAAGGGCCAAGCGCCGTGAATTTCTTAATCAGTCTGCTTTTCGGGTGTCCACTCGGTAACGTCATTGCTATCTCCTTTTGTGATGCAACTGTTTTACCAAATCAATGGAAATTAGCAAACTATTAACCAAATCTATGATTAATCCAGGCGGTAATTTCTCTCAACGCCTTGTCAAAGTTGCGATACACCGGGCTAAAGGCGATCGGCAGCAGCTTGCCGTCAGCGGATGACGAAACGATGAGTCGGGACTCCTCTTCCGGGCTGAACGGATCGTTTTTCCAGAAGCCGGACAGCATCGGTGTCGGACAGCGGCGACCCAGTAGCCCCTGCGTTTTCAGCGAATAGCGGTTCAGTTCAACGCGTAGTGCTTCATCGGAGGCGTCGTGCATCCCAAGACGGCTGGCTAACACATCCAGGTACATTTCCGGCACGCGTCCCTGACGCAAGGGATCGTTGAGCAGCGAGTGCACCACTGGCCCGAGACAGGCGACAGCCTTCAGCCGCGGCGATTCAAGATAGGCCAGTCGCACCGCGACGTTGGCTCCGAAACGAAATCCAAACAGCGCCACGCGGGTATGGTCGATCCACGGGATATTCGGCAGGGTTTTTAATACCTGCTGATGCAGCATGCTGGAGTCCTGTGTCAGCTTCCATTTTGAAGAGAAGCCGATCGAGGGCATATCCAGCGTCAGCATGGCGATTCCCTGCGGCGCAAAATAGCGCTCAAACAGGCTGTAGTAGTCAAATTGCAGAGAGTCGAGGCCGCCACACATGAGGATGGTGGGAAAAGGGCCTTCCCCTTCCGGCATATGTAAAAAACCGGTCACGGGAGAGCCGCCGGGAATAGCGAATTCCATTTCACGCATCTGTCCCGGCAGACGCTGAGCCGCTTCTTCGTAGGCGCGACTTGCCAGCACCTGCGCCTGCTCAGCCAGTTCATCACCTTTCAGATGAGGATAGGCCGCAATACTGTAAAGGTTAGAGGCGTGCAGCCAGTGGCGACCGCAGAGGGTCGCATCTTCTTCCTGACTGGCTTTTTGCTGCCAGAGCATTGCCTGTTTCGACCATTCATAGATCCAGTTGCCGCCGCGATAGCCGACCACCGTATCATAAAGGTTGGGATCGGTACGTTCGGCGGTACTCATCACGATACGCGACTGCACGTCGAGGATTTCACGCGCATCAACGCCGCGCGAGATCCACATCAGGCGGTTAACCATGCGATACCAGTGTGGAACGTTTTTACCGTCCAGCGTGGATTGCATCAGCGGTTGTTCGCCCGGATTAAACCGACGCACCAGCGTCGACGTTTCAGGATGTTTAAAACGAGGTTTGAACAGGGTTTCGCTGAGATTGGCCTGGGTCATTGCGCGCAGCCTCCATGATGACGTCATTGAGGCTCATTGTAACGCGTCAGAGGCTAAAATGAACAACGCCCGGTAAACCGGGCGCTGAAAAGCATGGAAATTAACGACCTGAGATAGGCGGAATGAAGACAACGCCCATATCCCACGGCTGTTCGATCCAGGTGTCCTGAGGGATATCAACAACATAATCGTCCACCAGCGGACGGCCAGCCGGTTTTGCAAAGATAGTGACGAAATGTGCTTTCGGGTACATTTCGCGGATCGCAACGGCGGTGCCGCCGGTATCAACCAGATCGTCAATAACGATGAAGCCTTCGCCATCGCCTTCGGCGCGCTTGAGGACTTTCAGCTCACGCTGGTTATCGTGGTCATAGCTGGAGATGCAAACGGTATCTACATGACGAATACCCAGTTCACGCGCCAGCAGCGCGCCAGGAACCAGACCCCCACGGCTAACGGCAATAATGCCTTTCCACTGTTCTGAGGGCATCAGGCGAGTGGCCAGTTTGCGTGCGTGAATCTGCAACATGTCCCAGGTGACGACGTATTTTTCGCTCATGTGAAGTGTCCCAGCCTGTTTTTACGGCTTAAAAAGTGTTCGAGGGGGAAATAGGTTGCGCGAGATTATAGAGATCTGAAACGTTAAAAACCAGTGTTAAGCGGTATTGCGGGGTGTTTTTGCGTGCTTAATACTGGTCGTAACCGGATAAAGTGGTATTCTCAAGCTCATCCCGCAAGCCTGACTTGTCGTGTGATCTTTTTTGCTAACCCTTGACCTGCAAGCGTCTTTGCAGAAAGTCGAAAGGAGACTTATCGTGTCTGAACTGTCTCAACTATCTCCGCAGCCGCTGTGGGATATTTTTGCCAAAATTTGTTCCATTCCCCACCCTTCTCACCATGAAGAAGAACTCGCACAGCACATTATGGGCTGGGCAAAAGAGAAAGGTCTGTTTGTCGATCGCGACGCTGTGGGCAATATCCTGATTCGTAAAGCCGCGACGGCAGGTATGGAAAATCGTAAGCCGGTGGTTTTACAGGCGCATCTGGATATGGTGCCGCAGAAAAACAACGATACGGTACACGACTTCGCGAAAGACCCGATCCAACCGTATATCGACGGTGAGTGGGTTAAAGCGCGCGGCACCACGCTGGGGGCGGATAACGGCATCGGTATGGCCTCCGCGCTGGCTGTTCTCGCTGACGATAGCGTTGAGCATGGTCCGCTGGAAGTTCTGCTGACCATGACCGAAGAGACCGGCATGGACGGTGCGTTTGGTCTGCAGGCAGGCTGGTTGCAGGCGGATATTCTGATTAACACCGACTCTGAAGAGGAAGGTGAAATCTATATGGGCTGCGCGGGCGGTATCGATTTTACCTCCAACCTGAACCTGACGCGCGAAGCGATCCCGGCGGGCTTCCAGAACGTTAAGCTGACGCTGAAAGGTCTGAAAGGCGGCCACTCCGGCGGCGATATCCATTTAGGTCTGGGCAACGCCAACAAACTGCTGGCGCGCTTCCTGGCGGTCCACGCGGCTGAACTGGATCTGCGCCTGGTGGATTTTAACGGCGGCACGTTGCGCAACGCGATCCCGCGTGAAGCCTTTGCCACCGTTGCCGTCTCTGCCGATAAAGCAGAACAGTTGAAAACGCAGGTTGCCACTTATCTGGACATCCTGAAAAACGAACTGTCGATCAAAGAAAAAAATCTGACCATCGTGCTGGAACCCGCTACCACCGATAAAGGCGCGCTTAACGCCCAGTCTCGTGACAGCTTTGTACATTTGCTGAACGCTACGCCGAACGGCGTCATCCGCAATTCCGACGTGGCGAAAGGCGTGGTGGAAACCTCCCTGAACGTGGGCGTGGTGACCATGACCGACGATAACGTTGAGATCCACTGCCTGATCCGCTCGCTGATCGACAGCGGTAAAGACTACGTGGTGAGCATGCTGGAATCGCTGGGTAAACTGGCGGGAGCCAAAACCCAGCCGAAAGGCGGCTATCCAGGCTGGCAGCCGGATGCCAGCTCACCGGTAATGCAGCTGGTGCGTGAAACTTACCAGCGTCTGTTCAACAAAACGCCGAACATTCAGGTGATCCATGCCGGTCTGGAATGCGGTCTGTTCAAGAAGCCGTATCCGCAGATGGATATGGTGTCTATCGGGCCAACCATTACCGGTCCGCACTCCCCGGATGAGCAGGTGCATATCGAAAGCGTGGGCCAGTACTGGACGCTGCTGACCGAACTGCTGAAGGCGATTCCGCAGAAGTAATAATATCCGCGCCATAACAGAGGCGCGGATTTTTGATGATGAACCCGGCGACAAATGCTTGCCGGGTTCAGGACCGTTACGATACCACGCTGAAATTCATCCCCTTAAACGTCCGCACAGGATCCCCCCGCTCAATTTGGTGATGAAACATCCGCCGCTGCGATTTTAATTCCGCGCCTTGTTCCTGCTGACGCTGCTCCAGCTTGTGTGCTATCAGCAAACAGGCCAGCCGCTTATTGGCATGCTGGCTGCGCTCCGACTGCACTTTAACGCTGATCCCCGTCGCAATATGCGTGGCGCGCACCGCCGAGTCGGTTTTATTAACATGCTGCCCGCCCGGCCCGGACGAACGCAGGGTTTCAAAGCGTATCTCTGCGGAAAACGCCTGCTCCGAAGGGGTAAAACGCGCCGCGCCAACGTACCAGTTTTTGCGTCCGTGGTGCGGGCGATACGGGCTGGCACAAATCCACTGTAGCGTGCCGCACCAGCGTTCGCTGAGTGCCATTGCCTTTTCGCCGTCCAGCGAGACCAGCGCGGAGCGCAACGTGTCGGGTAATCTTCCAGGCTCCGTTTCGAGCAGCGTCAGCGAGACCTTCTCACTGGCGGCCTCTTTAACCAGACGGTTCAGCGCTTTTTGCACCGCCAGACAGCACTCGTCCGGCCCCTGATCAGACGAGAGTTGCAATAAGATCATGCGTTTTTCTCCCCTGCGGTTTTCAGTGTCAGTACCGGACGCAGGCGGGCAACCGGCGTAATCAGTCCGGCATCGAACAGACAATCCACGACGCTGTCGACAGATTTATACGCCTGCGGCGCTTCTTCATAAATCAGCTGGCGATCGCGGCAAATCACCCGACTGCCCATGTCGGTACGGCTGAGCTGGAGCGGAGTAAATTTTGCCGATAACCGGCCCTTACACTCGGTGCGCATCCACTTACGCCCCGCGCCGTGCGCCAGTGAGAAGAGACTCTCTTCGCTGACAATCGGTTTCACCAGCCAGCTAAAATCGCCACGCGAACCGGGAATGATCACCAGCCCCTGCCCGTCAGGCGTGGCCCCTTTGCGATGCAGCCAACCTGCTTCACCCGCTACCGTGCAGGGTTCGACGAAGTTATGCGCTACATCCAGCAGCGGTTCGCCCTCTGCTTTGATCTGTTGCAGGATCCGCCGGGCAATCATTTCACGATTGCAGCGGGCAAAGGCCAGTGCATCGTTATGCTCATCAAGATAGCGGCGTGCATCGTCGCTCTCTTCCGGCAAACCGTCATGTGAGAACGCCTCGACGTGACGACGTAAAATAGCCTGCCCCAGACCGCGCGAACCGCTGTGCACCAGCAGTAATAGCTGCGCTTTCTGTAAACCTGACAGAGCGAAGGTCTCTGCATCGGCGATGCTATCGATCTGCTGCAACTCGGCAAAATGATTGCCGCCGCCAATCGATCCCAGCGCGGAGCGCCAGGGATGATGTTGCATTGCGGCGGGAACGTTTTCCGCCAGCCACTGCGCGTCGGCCACATCCGTTAGTTCAGCCAGCCGCTTTTCCGTTTTGTCGGCGTTGTACTTGCGGGACAGTAAATCGGTTTGCCACAGCGCCATTCCGCAGCCGATATCGTTGCCCACCAGCGCCGGGTAAAAACGCCCACGGGAGAAGAATGCCGCGCCAATGGGATAGCCACGTCCCGGATGCAAATCGGGCATCCCGACGACGCGCGTCATGCCCGCTAATTTAGCGGTAGTATGTAATTGTTGGATCGCAGAACCTTCGATCCACAGAGTATCTGATGCGATGGAAAATACCGCATCCGATAAAGGACGAATATAATTGCCCATATACCATTCCATATATGAATTAAAAAATCAGGAAATGGCAGACGAATCCAGGGCAATAAAGGAAGATTAATCCTGGAAATGTCTGCAAAGTGCGTTCAGGGAATTAAATGTCATGATGAACCTCCTTTGCAGTTATTGAGAGTAGAAAACGCGCGTATAGTAATACTCAAATTCGGGTTGTGCAATGGTTATTAAGTCTTAAAGGTCTGACTTATAATCCCAGCAACAGCTGTCGCTCCAGCTGCGGGTCAAGCAGCGTGACGTGCAGCCCGACCAGCCTGACGCCTCGCCCGCCCCGGCGTTCATCCCAGGTTTTGCGTGCGGTAGCGATCAAATCTTCTTTATTGAGCCGCGGCCAGACGTGTTCCTGGGTCGTCTGCTGAAAATCATTAAATTTGAGTTTAACGCCCTGACGAGCGATAAGCAGATCAGGTTTCACTTTTGCCAGCCGGCGTTCCAGTTCCGGATAAAGACGTTCAATAATGGCTTCGCAGTCGTGCCATTCGTGAATATCCTCCGCCAGCGTGCGCTCGACGCCAACCGATTTTCGCAGCCGTTCGTTATTGACCGTGCGTTCATCAATGCCCTGGCTACGCTCCCACAATACGCGACCAAATTTGCCAAAGCGCTTAAGTAGCAGTGCCAGATCGCTATTTTGCACGTCTTCACAAGTCCGCAGCCCCATATTTTCCAGCTTCGCCGCCGACACCTTGCCGACACCGGGAATTTTACTTAACGGCAGACTTTTAATGAAAGTCGGCACATCTTCCGGCGTAATAACATATTGTCCGTTGGGCTTATTCAGGTCAGAGGCGATTTTGGCGAGGAATTTAATCGGCGCAATACCCGCCGAAGCGGTGAGATTGAGTTCATCATAAATGGTCTTGCGGATCGCCTGCGCCATTAAGGTCGCGGAGCCGTGGCAGTGAAGGCTATCAGTGACATCCAGATAAGCTTCATCCAGCGAAAGCGGTTCAATCAGCGAAGTGTAGCGGGCGAAGATTTCGCGAATATGATCAGAGGCTTCACGGTAGGCTTCAAAGCGTCCCGGCAATAGCGTCAGGTGGGGGCACAATTTTAGCGCCATTGCCGTGGACATTGCGCTGCGCACCCCAAATTTACGCGCCGGATAGTTGGCGGTGCTGATCACGCCACGCCGCTCGCGGCTGCCGCCGATGGCGAGGGGGATATCACGCAGGGACGGGTTGTCGCGCATCTCTACCGCCGCGAAAAAGCAGTCCATATCGACATGTATGATCTTACGCATGAGAAGCCCCCCATCACTCACTGGATAAGTATACAGTGACATTGAAGTTATTGAGAAGCGTGTTTATTCTTGTTCGGCGAATCCGCCAGCCGTTTCGTTCGAAAGTCCGTAAAAAGACGTTTAAACGCAAACTCGTTTGTAAACGCTGCACGTCAGGCTTGCGAAAAAATACGGTGGTGCTAATGTGAGCGCTCCTAATCCAGATAAGTCTGATTTCGGGTCTCTTTTGCCGTTCTGGCAATGTGGTAACGTTTATCAAGGAACAAGCAGTATGCGCATAATCGCATTTTTTCTTGCGATGCTTCTGATGCCGTGTGTCTCTTTTGCCGGCCTGACCGGTTCAGCAGCGCCGGTGAACAAAGAGTATAAGCAGCAGTTAATGGGGTCGCCGGTTTACATCCAGATCTTTAAAGAAGAGCGCACCCTCGATCTCTACGTCAAGATGGGCGAGAAGTATCAGCTCCTTGATAGCTACAACATCTGCAAGTATTCCGGCGGGCTGGGACCTAAGCAGCGTCAGGGCGACTTCAAGAGTCCTGAAGGGTTCTACACCGTACAACGTAGCCAGCTAAAACCCGACAGTCGCTTCTATAAAGCCATTAACATTGGTTTTCCGAACGCTTACGATCGCGTGCACGGTTATGAAGGCAAGTATCTGATGATCCACGGAAACTGCGTGTCTATCGGCTGCTATGCTATGACCGATTCCGGCATTGATGAGATCTTCCAGTTTGTTACCGGAGCGCTGGTGTTTGGTCAGCCGGTGGTGCAGGTCAGCATCTATCCGTTCCGCATGACCGATGCCAATATGCAGCGGCATAAGTATTCCGCCTATAGCGATTTCTGGAAGCAATTGAAACCCGGCTACGATTACTTTGCGCTGACTCAGCAGCCGCCAATGGTGTCTGTCGTTGATGGCCGCTACGTGGTCAGCAAGCCACTGAGCCACGAGATTGTGCATCCGCAGTTGGCGTCAAACTACTCGCTCACCGAGGCAAAATAACGCCCACTCGCCTGGCATAATCTTTTGCCAGGTTTCATTGCCCGTTAAGGGCTGAGTCGCGATCACGGAGACCACATCGTTCGGTGTGGTTTCCCGCTGAAAATCAATTTCCATATCCTGATCGATAAGCGTTGCCAGCCCAAACGGCGCGCGACGGGTGATCCAGTACAAATTCGTCGAGCAGAATGCCATCACATAACGCCCGTCTGACAGTAGCATGTTAAAAACGCCCTTCTGACGCATTTCTCCGGCAAGACTCGCAATATATTTAAATACCGCCAGCATGTTGCCTGGCGTGCGCGGATAGCGCTGAGTCAGTTTGTGCAGCAGCCAGCAAAATGCTTTCTCGCTGTCGGTCTCACCCACCGGACGAAACATCCCCGTTTCAAGCGATTTATACCCCGTCATCTGCCCGTTGTGCGCGTAGGTCCAGTTGCGTCCCCACAGCTCGCGGGTAAAGGGGTGCGTGTTTTCCAGCGCCACTTCACCCCGGTTGGCCTGCCGAATATGCGCTACCACGGAGCAGGACTTAATCGGATAGTCCTGCACCAGTCTGGCGATCGGTGAGTTAAAGCTCGGTTGCGGATCTTTGAATGTACGACAACCTTTGCCTTCGTAAAAGGTAATGCCCCAGCCGTCTTTATGCGGCCCGGTGCCTCCCCCGCGCTGTACAAGCCCGGTAAAACTAAAGCAGATATCAGTTGGCACATTCGCGCTCATCCCGAGCAATTCACACATAGCTCACCTCATACAACAGTGCGGGTCGCCCCGCAACATCAGGCTTTAACCATCTCTTTTTCGATCAGCTGGATCAGGATATGAATGACTTTGATATGGATTTCCTGAATGCGATCGGCATAACCAAAATGCGGCACGCGAATTTCAATATCCGCCGTTCCTGCCATCTTACCGCCGTCTTTCCCGGTCAGGGTAATCACTTTCATTCCCTTCTCGCGAGCGGCTTCAATAGCCTTAATGATGTTCGCAGAGTTACCGGAAGTAGAAATCCCCAGCAGCACATCGCCTTCACGCCCCACTGCTTCAACGTAGCGGGAGAAAATATAATCATAGCCAAAATCGTTGCTCACGCAGGAGATGTGGCTGACGTCGGAAATGGCGATCGCCGGGTAGCCCGGACGGTTTTCACGGTAACGTCCCGTCAGCTCTTCCGCAAAGTGCATCGCATCGCAATGAGAGCCGCCGTTGCCGCAGGAGAGCACTTTTCCGCCCGCCTTGAAGCTGTCGGCCAGCAGCACTGCCGCGCGCTGCACCGCGTGAATATTGGCTTCATCTTTCAGAAAGTTAGCCAGCGTTTCCGCCGCTTCGTTCAATTCATTACGAATCAGATCCTGGTACATGAGGATATCCTTCAGCTTTTATAAAAATGACACTATGCAGTGTACCCAATCGCACCAGAAGCGGGAAGCAGAAGCCGGTGCGATTCCCGTCTGTTTTGATTTTCCGTGCGCTGAAAAACGGCAACAATGTGAGCGAGGTTGTAATTATATTGTAAATACATTGATAAAAAAAATAACATCCACTACAACCATATCATCACAAGTGGTCAGACCTCCTACAAGCCAGGGAGCTTTTCTTTATGATGATTTTGAGTATTGTTGCAACCGTTGTGCTGATCGGCGCGCTGTTCTATCACCGGGTCAGCTTAGTGCTAAGCAGCCTGATTTTACTCGTATGGACGGCGGCAATTGGCGCGGCTGGCATCTGGTCTCTATGGATGCTGCTGCCGGTGGCGTTGATTCTGTTGCCGTTTAACCTGAAACCGGTACGCAAATCAATGATTTCCGTTCCGGCATTCCGCAGTTTCCGTAAAGTGATGCCGCCAATGTCGCGAACGGAAAAAGAGGCGATTGACGCGGGGACAACCTGGTGGGAAGGCGATTTGTTCCGCGGCACGCCGGACTGGAAAAAGCTGCACAACTATCCGCAGCCGCATCTGACCGCAGAGGAACAGGCTTTTATTGATGGCCCGACGGAAGAAGCCTGTCGTATGGCGAATGATTTCGAGATCACGCATGAACTGGCCGACCTGCCGCCGGAACTGTGGGCGTTTCTGAAAGAGCATCGCTTCTTCGCGATGATTATCAAGAAAGAGTACGGCGGTCTGGAATTCTCCGCTTATGCACAATCTCGTGTGCTGCAAAAATTGTCAGGCGTTTCCGGGATCCTGGCCATTACCGTCGGGGTACCAAACTCTTTAGGGCCGGGCGAGCTGTTACAGCATTACGGTACTGAAGAGCAAAAAAATCATTACCTGCCGCGTCTGGCCCGTGGCCAGGAGATCCCTTGCTTTGCGCTGACCAGCCCGGAAGCTGGCTCCGATGCGGGTGCCATTCCTGATACCGGCGTCGTCTGTATGGGCGACTGGCAGGGCGAGCAGGTGCTGGGTATGCGCCTGACCTGGAACAAGCGCTACATTACACTAGCCCCTATCGCTACCGTACTGGGTCTGGCCTTTAAGTTAACCGATCCGGATAAACTGCTGGGCGGCGAAGAGAACCTCGGTATCACCTGCGCGCTGATCCCCACCACCACGCCGGGCGTTGAGATTGGTCGCCGTCACTTCCCGCTGAACGTGCCGTTCCAAAACGGGCCAACCCGCGGTCAGGACGTGTTTGTCCCGATTGATTACATCATTGGCGGGCCAAAAATGGCCGGTCAGGGCTGGCGTATGCTGGTTGAGTGTCTGTCCGTTGGACGCGGGATCACCCTGCCTTCCAACTCGACGGGCGGCCTGAAGTCAGCGGCGATGGCGACCGGTGCTTACGCCCATATTCGCCGTCAGTTCAAAGTCTCCATCGGCAAAATGGAAGGTATCGAAGAGCCGCTGGCACGTATCGCCGGTAACGCCTATGTCATGGATGCGGCGGCGTCGCTGATTACTTACGGCATTATGCTGGGTGAAAAACCCGCCGTGCTGTCTGCTATCGTGAAGTACCACTGCACCCATCGCGGACAGCGCTCGATTATTGACGCTATGGATATCACCGGCGGTAAAGGCATTATGCTGGGCGAAGGCAACTTCCTGGCGCGTGCCTATCAGGGCGCACCGATTGCGATTACCGTTGAAGGCGCGAATATCCTGACCCGCAGCATGATGATCTTCGGTCAGGGGGCGATCCGCTGCCATCCTTACGTGCTGGATGAGATGGCCGCCGCGCAGAATAACGATGCCGACGCGTTTGATACTCTGCTGTTTAAACATATCGGCCATGTCGGTTCTAACGTGATGCGGAGTTTCTGGCTGGGGCTGACGCGTGGGCTTACCAGCGCGTCGCCGGCGCAGGATGCGACTAAACGTTATTACCAGCATATTAACCGTCTGAGCGCCAACCTGGCCTTGCTGTCAGATGTGTCAATGGCGGTACTGGGCGGTAGCCTGAAGCGTCGCGAGCGCATTTCCGCCCGCCTGGGCGACGTACTTAGCCAGCTTTACCTCGCTTCCGCTGTACTGAAACGTTATGACGATGAAGGTCGCCACGAAGCGGATCTGCCGCTGGTGCACTGGGGCGTGCAGGATGCGCTGAATCAGGCTGAAATCGCCATCGGCGAACTGCTGCGCAACTTCCCGAATCGCGCGGTGGCCGGGCTGCTGGGCGCGACGATTTTCCCGACAGGTCGCCACTATGATGCGCCATCCGATAAGCTGGATCATAAAGTTGCCCAGATCCTGCAAACGCCGTGCGCTACCCGTGCACGTATCGGTCGCGGTCAGTATCTGACGCCGGACGAGCATAATCCGGTAGGGCTGCTGGAAGCGGCGCTGCGCGATGTGATGGCCGCCGATCCCATCCACCAGCGCATCTGTAAAGAGCTGGGTAAAAATCTGCCATTTACCCGTCTGGACGAACTGGCGAAAAATGCGCTGTCTAAAGGGCTTATCAATCAGGATGAGGCCGAGTTGCTGAACAAGGCGGAAGAGAGCCGCTTGCGCAGCATTAATGTGGATGATTTTGAGCCTGATGCGCTGGCGACTAAGCCGGTAAAAAAGCCGCCGGTGAAGTTGCGTAAGCCTGAAGCGGCATAACGTTCACTCACTTATCAGCCCCGCTCAGGCGGGGTTTTTTATTTTTTATGCCATGCTAGAGTGACTGGATGCTGTAAAACGAGGAGTACGATCGTGCCTGGCCTGAAAATTACCCTGTTGCAACAACCGCTGGTCTGGATGGACGGTCCGGCTAACCTGCGCCATTTCGATCGCCAACTGGAAGGGATCGCCGGGCGCGATATCATTGTGCTGCCGGAGATGTTTACCACCGGGTTTGCGATGGAGGCCGCGCAGCAATCGCTGGCGCAGGATGACGTGCTGGCCTGGATGCATACTAAAGCTCAACAAACTAACGCGCTGATTGCCGGTAGTGCCGCATTGCAAAGCGAACGCGGCCCGGTGAACCGCTTCCTGCTGGTGGAGCCGGACGGGAAAGTTCACTATTACGATAAGCGCCATTTGTTCCGCATGGCGGAGGAACATCGTCATTATGAAGCGGGCAGCGAGCGCGTTATTTTTGAATGGCGAGGCTGGCGGATCTTGCCGTTGGTCTGCTATGACCTGCGCTTCCCGCTGTGGTCACGCAACCGTAATGATTACGATCTGGCGCTGTATGTCGCCAACTGGCCCGCGCCGCGTTCCCTGCACTGGCAGGCGCTGCTGGTAGCGCGCGCCATTGAGAACCAGGCGTATGTCGCAGGCTGTAACCGCGTCGGCACCGATGGTAACGGCCACCATTATCGTGGGGATAGCCGGGTGATCACCCCACAGGGTGAGATCCTCGCCACCGCTGAGCCACATCAGGCAACGCGGATTGACGCCGAGCTGTCGCTGACGGCGCTGAAGGAGTATCGGGAGAAGTTTCCTGCCTGGCAGGATGCGGACCCGTTTAGCCTTGGGTGAGTCAAAAATGCCGGGTGGCGGCTTCGCCTTACCCGGCCTACGGACGCATAAAAAACCTATTACATCAGCAACTTATGAAAATTCGTAGGCCCGGTAAGCGCAGCGCCACCGGGCATTAGCGTCAGCTGACCAGCGCCTGACCATCTTTGCGGCTTTCGGACGCCGCCACGTAGTGCCCTTCCGGCATCCGGTAAATCACCTGCGCACCGCCGAAGTTATAATCCTGTAACGGATCTTCCACCGTAATCTGATGCCCACGTTCACGCAGCCCGGCAATGACGTTGCGGCTGAAGGTCGATTCGACAATCACTTCTCTCCCCTGCACCACACGCCAGCGCGGCGCGTCAATCGCCGCCTGCGGATTTTGCCCGTGCAGCATAATGCGCAACGCCATTTGCATATGCCCCTGCGCCTGCATCGGTCCGCCCATCACGCCAAACGACATCAGTGGTTTACCGTCGCCGCCCATTGCAAAACCCGGAATGATAGTGTGGAACGGTCGCTTGCTGCCCGCCAGCGCGTTCGGATGATTCGGGTCGAGTACAAAACCGCAGCCGCGGTTTTGCAGGCTGATGCCTGTATCCGGCACCACGACGCCGGAACCAAAGCCCATAAAGTTTGACTGAATAAACGACACCATCATGCCGCTGGCATCGGCGGTAGAGACATACACCGTCCCACTTTGCGTCGGCGAACCGTAGGTGAAATCAGAGGCGCGATCCGGGTCGATCAGCGCGGCACGGGATTTCAGATAGGCGTCGCTGAGCAGCTCTTTGGCGGCAAACTCCATGTGCACTTCGTCCGCCACGTAGCGATCGAGATCCGCCAGCGCCAGTTTCATCGCCTCAATGGAAAGATGCAGCGACTGCACCGAGTCCGGATCGTAGCGGCCGATATCGCACTGCTCCAGGATCCCGAGCGCGATCAGCGTGGCGATCCCCTGCCCGTTCGGCGGCAGTTCCTGCACCGATCCGCCAGCAAAATCGCGCGACAACAGTTCGACCCAGTCGACGCGATGATCTGCCAGATCTTGTGCCGTCAGGTGCGCGCCATGCTCATGCGCAAAAGCAGCAATTTTCTGCGCCAGTTCGCCACGATAAAATGCTTCACCTTTGGTTTGCGCAATCAGTTCAAGGGTTTTCGCCTGCGCCGGGTTACGGAAAATTTCCCCGATGCGCGGCGCACGCCCTTCCGGGGCAAAGCAGGCGCTGAAGCCCGGCTGATCTTTCAGTTTGTTATAGCCGCGCTGCCACAGATGACCGATCAGCGGCGATACCGGAAAGCCGTTACGGGCATAGTCAATCGCAGGCTGCGCCAGGGTAGTCAGCGGCAGCGTGCCAAAACGCTCCGCCAGCGCTACCCAGCCGGAGACCGCGCCAGGTACGGTTACCGCGTCCCAGCCGATTTCCGGCACCGCCGTTTTACCGGCAAACAGGTCGGCATGCCAGCTCGCCGGTGAACGCCCGGAGGCATTCAGGCCGTGCAGCTTTTCCCCATCCCAGATAATCGCGAACGCATCGCTGCCGATACCACAGCCTGTCGGCTCTACCACCGTGAGCGCCATCGCCGTGGCGATAGCCGCATCCACCGCATTGCCGCCCAGTTGCAGCATTCGCATCCCGGCCTGTGCCGCCAGCGGCTGAGACGTCGCCACGGCATTATGACCGAACATCGGCGGGCGTCGTGAAGCGTAACCGGTAGAAAAATCAAGCGCTTTGGTCATCATGACTCCTTAGTCGTGGCGCGGATCGAGCGCGTCGCGCAGCCCGTCGCCGAGTAGATTAAAGCCCTGCACCGCCAGGAAAATGGCAACGCCGGGGAAAACGGACATCCACGGTGCCTGTTCGAGAAATCCTTTCGCCGTATTAAGCATGGACCCCCACGAGGGGTTGGGCGGTTGCTGTCCCAGCCCTAAAAAAGAGAGACTGGCTTCGGCGATGATGGCTGAGGCAATCGCCAGTGTGGCCTGCACGAGGATCGGCGACATCACATTCGGCAATACGTATTTCACGATGATCCAGCGGTCCGGCAGGCCGATGGCCCGCGCGCCGTCGATATACTCTTCGTTACGGATCGCGATCACCTGCCCACGCGTCAGACGGGCGAAGATCGGCATGGCGGAAAGTCCGATAGCGATCATCGCATTGCTCAGGCTCGGCCCGAGAAATGCGCCCAGGGCGATGGCCATGATCAAAAAGGGACAAGCCAGCAGCGCCTCAATAAAACGCGAGATCACCCCGTCCCAGATCCCCTGGAAATAGCCCGCCACCAGCCCGAGAGGCACGCCGATGACGACCGCGATGATCACCGACACGCAGCCCGCCATTAGCGAGGTACGCGCGCCCCAGATAATGCGCGAGAGAATATCGCGCCCCAGTTCATCCGTGCCGAACCAGTAAAGCTCTGACGGCGGTTTACGCACCGTCAGGAAGTTAGCTTTGACCGGATCGAACGGGGCGATCCACGGTGCCAGCAGCGCAATCAGCACGAAGATACCGACCACAATCGCGCCGATCATCGCGCTTTTATTGGCGAGGAATTTTTTCAGCACCCGGTTTTGCGCGCGCGGTGTTGTCAGCGCCACGTTTTGCGTTGTGAGTTCCGCCATAATTAGCCTCGCATTTTCGGGTTGATAAGCACGTAAAGCACATCCGCCAGCAGGTTGAGCAACAAGAAGCCAATGGCCACAATCAGCACTACACCCTGCACCACCGCATAATCACGGTTAAAAACGGAATCGACGATCATCTTGCCGAAGCCCGGAATGGTGAAAACCTGTTCGGTTAACACCGCGCCGCCCAACAACTCACCAAACAGCAAAGTGGTCAGGGTGATTACCGGCACCAGCGCGTTGCGGAAGGCGTGCTTTAAAATCACTGCTTTTGGCAGCAGCCCTTTTGCCCGCGCGGTGCGGATGTAATCAGCTTTCAGCACCGCAATCATTGAGGCGCGGGTATGACGCATCAGGGTTGCCGCCAATCCTGTCCCCAGCACCGATGCCGGAAGCAGCAGCGTGCGCAGGTTTTGCAGCGGATCTTCGCTAAACGGCACATAGCCTGACGCAGGTAACCACTGCAAATTCACGGAAAACACCAGGATCAGCAGGATCCCTAACCAGAAATGCGGTATTGAGATCCCCGAGATCGCCACAAAGTTAGCCCCGTGATCGACCCAGCTATTTTTGTTGACCGCCGCGAGGATCCCCATGCTGATACCGAACACCAGCGCGATGATCATCGCCAGCAGCGACAGTTCCACCGTCACCGGCAGTTTGCTGGCAATAAGCTGCGTCACCGGCTCGTGGGTGCGCAATGACGAACCGAGGTCACCCTGCAGCGCACGGGTCAGCCAGTTGTAGTACTGCACCGGTATCGGCGCGTCCAGGTTCAGCTCCGCACGAAGCTGGGCAATGACCGCCGGGTCACGCTCCTCACCCGCCATGGCGATCAGCGGATCGCCGGGCAGCAGTTTTTGCAGGCCGAAGACCATCATGCTCACCAGCAATAAGGTGGGGATTGCCAGCAACAGCCGTTTGCAAATCAGTTCCAGCATGGTTTCTCCTCGCGCCGGTTATTGCGCCAGCGTCAGACCCGCTACACGCACAATGCCGTCCGGGTAAGGTTTAAAGCCCTGCACTTTTTTATTCAGGCCAAAAATGCGCGGTTCAAAGTAGAGATAAGCAATCGGCATATCGGTTTGCAGTTGTTTCACCACCTTGTCGTACAGCGGCTGGCGCACGGCCGGATCGTTGCTCAGGCGCGCCTGGGCCAGCCATTCGTCAACCTGCGCATTGCTGTATCGGCCATCGTTGAGGGTGCCTTTGCTGTTAATAAAGCTGTAGATGCTGCCGTCCGGATCCGGGCGACCAGACCAGCCGGAGAAACTCAGTTGATAATCACCGCTCTGCTGACGGTCGAGCAGCGTGGCGAATTCGGTCATTTGCAGGTTAAGGGTAAAGCCAGCTTCGCCGACCATCGCCTGCAATACCTGGCCGACTTGCTGTGATGTCGGGTTGTTCGGCACCAGCAGGTTAACCTTCAGTGGCGTGGTCACGCCGGCCGCTTTCAGCAGCGCCTGCGCTTTTTCCACATTACGTTGCGGCACCGGCACTTTTACGTGATAAGGGCTTACCGGCGAGAACGCCTGGTTTGATGGCGTGTATAACCCTTCAAACACCACTTGATTCAGCGCGTCACGGTCGATTGCCAGCGAAAAGGCTTCGCGCACGCGGGCATCTTTAAACGGATCGATAGCCGGAACCTTGCCGTTATTGATATTGAAGGTAATGCCTTGATAGCCGAGGCCGGTGACTTTGGCGAGCGCCAGTTTACTGTCCGCCTCAACGGTTTTTACGTCGCTGGCGGCAATGCCTTCGGTGAGATCCAGATCGCCCGCGCGCAGGTTAGCCAGCCGCACCGAGGCATCCGGGATCGGCAGATAGATAATTTTGTCGAAGTGATACGCGCCTTTGTTCCAGTAATTATCGAAACGGCTTAGTACGATGCGATCCTGAGACACGCGGCTGTCAAATTTGTACGGACCGGAGCAGACCGGATGGGCGGCAAAGTCAGGTTTTTTGGCAGCTTCCGGTGCCAGCATCGCCCCGGCGCGATCGGTCAACTGCATCAGCAGTGCGGCGTCCGGCGTTTTCAGATGCAGGACGATTTGCGTCGGGCTGGTCACTTCCACCGATTCGATAGAGGAGATTTCACTTTTGCGCAGCGAACCTTTTAGCGTTAATGCCCGGTCGAGGTTGTATTTGGCCGCCGCCGCATCAAATTTCTCGCCGTCGTGGAACGTCACCCCTTCACGCAGGTTCATGGTCAGGGTTTTGCCGTCGTCGCTCCACGCCCAGTCTTTCGCCAGGCCCGGCACCACTTTCAGATTTTCATCCACGTCCACCAGCCGATCACACAGCGAGGCGAAGACAAATCGGCCATAGTAGGTCCGCGCCAGATGTGGATCGAGCATATCCGGATCTGCACCCAGACCAATTCGCAGCACATTATCTGCCTGTGCAGGCAGCGCCGCGCCAAGCAACATAACGCTTCCCAGTACGGTCAAAAGAGAGTTACGCATTGTCATTATCATGAGTTCCTTGCTGGAAGAGAGGAGTGGGTTGCCGCCTGTTCAAACAGCGCGCGGCGACGTAAAAAGGCGGCAGAGGGCGGCGCAATCTGGATCACGCTGCGATCGCGGTTAAGCTCCTGCCAGCGGTGGCAGGCAATTTGCCGTCCACCCTTCAGAACCTGATTAATGGGTTCAATCTGGCGGCATTGATCGGTCACGTAGGGACAGCGTGTATGAAAGCGGCATCCGCTGGGTGGACTGGCCGGATTCGGCAAATCACCTTGTAACAGCGGCGCATCGCGCTGCATACCCGGCTGCATTTGCGGCGCGGAGGCAATCAGCGCCTGGGTATAAGGGTGCAGCGGCGCATCAAAAATTTCATCGACGGTGGCAAGCTCCACAATTTGCCCGAGATACATCACCGCCACGCGGTCGCTCATGTGGCGGATCACCGCCAGACCGTGAGCAACAATAATCATTGTCAGACCAAGCTGATGTTTCAGGCTTTCCAGCAGGTTGACCACCTGCGCCTGAACCGAGACGTCCAGCGCCGAGACCGGCTCGTCACCCAGTAGCAGCTTTGGCCCGGACGCCAGGGCGCGGGCAATGCCGATGCGCTGTCGCTGCCCGCCAGAGAATTCATGCGGAAAGCGGTCAGCCCATGCGGCGGGCAACCCGACGGTTTTCAAGAGTTCGGCCACCTGATAGCGACGGTCGGACTTGTTCATGTTCTGATGCAGCCACAGCGGCTCGCCGACGATTTGTTCTACCGTCATGCGCGGATTCAGCGAGGCGAAGGGATCCTGAAAAATGATTTGCAGCTCACGCCGCAGCTGATTCAGGCGTGCGCCGGTGGCGCTGGTGATCTCTTCACCCTGATAAAAGACCCGTCCTTCGCTGGCGGCCAGAAGACGAAGCAACAGGCGACCGAGCGTCGATTTACCCGAACCGGACTCGCCGACAATGGCCAGGGTTTCTCCCGGCATCACGGCGAGCGAAACGCGGTCGACCGCCGTCACATAACGCGCCGGGGTAAACAGTTTTTTCGGCCCCGGAAAGCGTTTGCTCAGGTCGCGGGCTTCAAGGATCGGTATAGTCATGCGATTTCTCCCAGCGCGATATGCTGTTCCAGCGGCGCACGGAAACAGGCGACCTGATGATTCGTGCCCATTGTCTGTAAGGAAGGTTTATGCTCATGGCAGCGGGTTTGCGCAAAAGGACAGCGGGTGGCAAAACGACAGCCCTGCGGCATTGCTTCGGGTAGCGGTACGGAACCGGGTATGGTTGAAAGCTGCCCTTTGCGTGCGCCAAGAGACGGGATCGAGCCCATCAGACCGATGGTATAAGGATGCTGCGGATCGGCAAAAATGGCCTCGACGCTCCCCTGCTCCACCACCTGCCCGGCGTACATCACCGCTACCTGCTGCGCCACTTCGGCGACCACGCCTAAATCATGGGTGATCATCAGAACTGCCGTGCCGGTCTCTTCCTTAAGGGTATTTAACAGAGCGAGGATCTGGGCCTGAATCGTCACGTCCAGCGCGGTTGTGGGCTCATCGGCAATTAACAGACGAGGGTGATTGATCAGCGCCATGGCGATCATCACACGCTGGCGCATCCCGCCCGAGAGCTGGTGCGGATACGCTTTCAGGCGCATTTCAGCCGCCGGGATCTGCACTTTTTCCAGAATTTGCAGGGCAATCGCCATTGCTTCAGTACGGCCAATATTCTGATGACGCATCACCGCTTCGCTCAGCTGATCGCCAAGCGTAAAGGCGGGGTTCAGCGAGGTCATCGGCTCCTGAAAAATCATCGCCAGTTCGCGTCCGCGAAGATCGGCATATTCACGGGGGGAGAGTTTACGCAGGTCGTGACGGCGGAACTGCATGTCGCCACTGACAATCTGTGCGCTGGCAGGCAGCAGCCCCATCAGCGCCAGCGAGGTAATACTTTTTCCGCAGCCGGACTCGCCTACCAGCGCCAGCGTTTCTCCCGCCTCGACGGTCAGGGAAATGCCATCCAGCACGCTGACCGGCGAACCGGCAAATTTGACGTTAAGGTTTTGCAGGCGCAGTACGGGTTTGGACTCCTTAAAGGGGATCGTCGTCATAGCGTGATATCGTCCTCAAGGTGAATGGCCTGGATCAGGGCATTTTGCAGGGAGAGCAGATGTTCGCGCATCGCGGCCGCCGCCTCGTTGGGCTGACGTTGAACGATCGCATTGATAATGTCGTGATGATGGGAGTTATAGTGATCGACACGTTCGGGCGTCCGCGCCAGTTCACGCAGATGCTGCCAGGCAGGTTCACGACGCACAGCATCAATGGCGTCAAAAAGCCCCAGCAGCAGGCGATTTCCGGCGGCCTCGGCAATAGCCCGGTGAAAAGCACTGTCCCACAATTCGTTGAGATCGCGGTCGTCCGGGCTGACCTTATTAATACGTTCCAGCATGCGCTGCATCAGCGCGAGGTTTTCCCTGGTGGCGCGTAACGCCGCAAGACGGGCTAAGCCGGGTTCGAGTTGCAGGCGAGCTTCCATAATTTCCAGCAGGTTGGTTTGCTGCACCAGTCCCTGAAGCGCCAGCGGCTCTACCGGAGCAGCAGGACCGATAAATGTCCCCTTCCCCTGCTTGCGCCAGATGCGGCCCTCTTCTTCCAGCACGTCCAGCGCACGGCGAACTTCGCGTCGCCCCACGCCGAGTATTTCCGCCATCTCACGCTCGGTGGGAAGCGGAACGCCTGGTGTTGACTCATGCTGGTTGATCAGCCCGCGCAGTTGTTCAAGCGCGGTGCTGGAATTTGCCAGAAACCGTGACGGTTTTTCCATATTGGTTCGCCTGCTCTCATCATTGCTTTATTTTTATTAACAATAAGTTATTAGTATGGATGTTTACTTATCGCTCTAATGAATAAGCAATTTACGAACCAATAACGTATTGGTTCGGGAGTTTTTTGGATTTTTTGGGTAAGGGGTTGATTACGGGAAGGTTATTTTTTACAGGGAGGTTACAGCGAGGGGTGGAGTGGGAGTAAAACGGGTGGGGGATTGCACGTTATTAGTGCGCAAAATGCACTAAATGCGTGCAAATGTTAATTAAATGCACATTTTTGGTTTGTGTTTTGTTAATTTAGGCGGAGTGCGTGAAAGACATACGAGGTGCAGGAACTGCGCGAGCAGCTTTATCAGGCTAAACAGGTGGTTAAGGGAATTAAGGATGTGCTTGTTTAGTGTGCTGAACGGAGATTGAATAATAAAAAAGCCGGGAAGATAAACTCTTACCCGGTTTTTCTTAAGCAATTATCTAGTTACAATAAAAAAACGTTCTTCATAAGAAAACAGAAAATGACTATTTTGGGGTGTGATAATTATAGTTGTTTCATCTGATGGTAAAAAATAATAATTCCAGTATTTTTGCAGGGTAATATATGGAGTTACACAAAGATATTTTTCACTAAAAAATAAAAAAACAGATTGAGGATAACCAGATAACTTATTAAAGTTACAGAATAACTCATCAGCAGATTCTTTCTTGTCAAAATCGACATCATAATGTTCTATTTTTGAGAATATATTCATATCCATTCTCATCAAATGTTTTGCATTCGATGAAACAAACATAGACCAGAGAGTTTTACTCTGTTCTTGATTGAATAATGTAATATCTCCACACCCAACGGCCCGCACTAGAGCAGGACATTCTTCAAAACGCCACATTTCAAAAAAATCTTTATCTTTAGAAAAAGACATGGCCTCTCCCTCCGCTAGATTTTCCTGATTCCCAGTCTTTCCATTTGACATGAGGTATATTATTTTCTGGTGCGTTCTGCGTGTGTGATTCATTCGGATGAACTTCATACCCTTTCTTATAAGGTCCACCCATCTCATTATAGGGATCGTTAGGAGCGCCTTGTTTTTGCATCCGTCCACGGCCCTGACTAATAAGGTCTATAGCATCTTTTTCATTTGCCACCCTGAAGTTAGTATTCTTACCATTCCTAATAGCCTCAACAGCCTGTCGCCATTCTTTAGTTCCTGGCCGTATAACAGGTAAATTTGACGCATTGCCAACTTCATTACCAGTCAGACCACATCTTAATAAACCAAGTGGGTCAATCCAACTCAGCGGATTCGGCCCATATGCATACTGGTTCAGTCCCCCCGCCAGCCCTGTCGGGTCACTGCTCAGGAATCTTCCGACATCCGGGTCAAAATACCGGTGTAAATTGTAATGCAGCCCCGTTTCCCTGTCCAGATATTGCCCCTGAAAACGCAGGTTCTGCTGTACCGACCGGCGCTCTTTTTCATACGTCAGGTTCCCCCACACCTGGTAGCCCGCCTCCCACACGATATTCCCCTCAGCGTCCGTCATTTCCTCCGGCGCACCGTTCACATCCGTGTGGTAATACAGCACCTCATCCGGCTCCCCCGGTGCCGCCCTGTCCACCCGCGCCAGCGGCTCATAACTTCCCTGGTCACTGTAGATATACAGGCTGCTGCTCCTTCCCAGCCTGCACTCCTGTGCCAGCCGCATGCCGTCCCATAAAAATGTTGTCCGGTTATAGGGCTGGTTGTCTGCGTCCAGCTCATGCTTCTCCACCCGCCTCCCCAGCGCGTCGTACACGTATCCGTAACGCCGTACGGTACTCCCCCGGATAACCCTCACTTCCGTCAGCCGGTGCTCCGCGTCCCAGCGGTAGTGCTGCGTTCCGTTGCGGCCCCGCTTCTCCACCGTCCGGCCATGTTCATCGTAACGGTAATGCAGGCCCCGGTATGATGTCAGCCGGTTGAACGGCACCACGCTGCCTGTGCCTGCCTGACCGGCCTCTCCCTGCCGCCGGTCCAGCAGGTTCGCCGCCGCGTCGTACTGCCAGCTGTCCAGGTACGCTTCATTCCGGCACGCCGTTATTCGTCCCGTCGTGTCGTAAAAATAATCCGTCACCCCCTGACGGCTGTGCCGCTTTTTCAGCAGTTCATCCTGGCCGTTGTACGCATACTCCCGGCTGATAAACGTCTCCGGCACCACACCTCGCATTCCTTTACAGGTCAGTTTGCGCGTCAGCCGTCCCGTCTGGTCATACACCCGCCGCGTGTCCAGCCTCCCCTGGCTTCGCTGTACCTCACGGTGCAGGTGGTCCCGCGTGAACTCGCTGATGACCTCCCGCCCCAGGTTTATCTGCTGAAGATGTCCGCTCCCGTAGTACAGGTGCCGCAGCGTCCGCCCGTCCGGCAGCCGGGTCGCCGTGCGGTTGCCCAGCGCATCGTACTGGTGCTGTAACGCGCCCTGCACCGTCTCCTCGCTCAGCAGGTTCCCCGGGCTGTCATAGCTGAACCGGATAACTTCCGGCTCCCCGCCTTCCGCCGCATCGTGTCGCCTGCGGCGGATTTCCAGCAGTCGGTCCGCCGCGTCGTACCGGTATTCCGTGCGCGTTTCCGGCGTGATTTTCGCCGTCAGCCTGCCTGCCGCGTCGCGCTCAAGCCGATGGTGCAGTTCACTGGCGCTTCCCGTCGCGAACGTCACCGCCGTCACCGCACCCAACGCGTTATAGCCAAACTGCTCCCGCCGCCCGTCCAGGTCCGTCTGCTCCGTCACGCGGTCCAGCGCGTCGTAGCAGAACCCGTAACGCTCGCCGTTCCCATTCTCCAGTGCCGTCAGCCTGCCGTAAGCGTCATACTCAAAGCCCGTCTGCCGCCCCATTGAATCGGTACGCACCCGCACACGGCCCAGACTGTCGCGACGGTAGCGCGTTATCTGCCCTGTCGGGCTGGTATAGGCCGCCAGTCTCCCCGCCGCATCCGGTAAAAAACGCTCTTCCCTCCCGTCCTGGTACACCCGCCGCACCAGGTTGCCCGTGCTGTCGTGGTGGTAACGTGTTGTGTTGCCCTCCGCATCCGTGACCCTTTCCAGTTGTCCGTGCGCATCGTAAAACCAAGCCGTCTGCGAGCCGGAACAGTCCGTGTGCCGTATCAGCTGGCCGTCTTCGTTCCACCTGAGATAATTATTGCCGCCCCGCGCATCCGTTATCTGCTCCAACTGCCCGTGACGGTCGTACCGGTACTGCGTTTTCTGCTGCGCCGGGTCCGTCACGCTCAGCAGGTTACCGCGTTTGTCGTACTCATACCTCCACGCCGCCCCCGCTGCGTCCGCTTCCGTCACCGGCTGGTGCCATATCTCATGCCACTGCATCTGCTCCACCCGGCCCAGCGGGTCATGCGTCTCCGTCAGATGCCCGAGACGGTCATAGACATAACGCCAGCGTCCGCCCTGCGGGTCCGTCATCCCCAGCAGCAGTCGTTCTTCACCACTCCACGTAAATTCAGTGACCTGCCCGGAAGCATCCTGATAACGGGTTATCTGGTTTTGCGCATTCCACCAGTGGCGGCGCGTGCGTCCCAGACTGTCGGTAACGGTCAGCGCCCGCTGGTCTAACTGCCAGTCCAGCCGGTAATGCTCCCCGCTGTCCGTGTGGTGCTCCGTCACCCGCCACGCCTTATCGTCCGGACCGTCAAACCACGCCCAACGGTAATAATACCGTTCGCCACCTGCCTGCCGGTGCATCGTCATACAGTCGTTGTCGTCATACGCAAACTCGCGCTGGTACTGGCCTGCGCTGTCCACCACCCCGTTCAGCCGTCCCGCCTCATCGTAGCGGTAGCGGCGCAACTGATTCGGCTCCCCTTCCGGGGTGTGGCGGAAGATACGCGTCACGCGCTGCGGGTACTCTGCCAGCTCATAGTACAGCCGGATACAGGGACGTTGCTGGTCACTGCTGATTTCCGTCAGCCGCCCACGGTCGTCATATTTCAGGTGCAGACAGTTGCTGTTACGGTCGCCCAGCATTTTCAGCCGCTGGCGCTGTGGGTTATGCGGGTCCGTCTCAAACAGGCGGTAAACCCCGTCGTCACTGCTTATCAGCCAATGGCCTTGTTCGCTGCGCCGTACCGCCAGCCCTTCTCCGGGGCTGTAAAAACCGCTCCCCGGCTCCACCGCCTGCAAGTCAATTCGCCGCCCCATAGGGGCAACATACGTCATGCAATTATCGTCCGTGCTGTCCGGCGTAGGCTCCAGACTTACCTCATATGGCACGCTCCAGCCGCGTCCGAACATCCCTTCCGTCCGTTCATCGCGGCTGCTGTAGGTCCGCTGCCAGTCCAGCGGGTAGTGGCCGGGCAAGCTGAAATCGAAATCCTCCTCATCCGCCAGGTATTTGGCTCCGGTGGCGGCATTTACCGGATTAAGCAGAGCGTCTCCCAGGCGCTGGGTCAGCATCCCCAGTGCTACACCTCCCAGAAAACAGGGCAATTCCGCCAGTGCCTTGCCAGGACGCAGGAACATCAGGGCTATCGTCGCCACCAGTGTTATCTGCGACTTGCCGCTTTTGATGTCCCTCACTACCAGCAGCGGCCCACCAATACGCACATCGGGCGATACAAATTCTCCCCCGCCAGGCTCATCTACTACCTTCGCCTCACAGGTGCAGCGTACGCCGCTGCGCGCGGCGGGCTGATCGTTGATGCGTACATCCCTTGCTCCTTCGGCGATATACTCCGCCGCAGGGGGTTCCTCGTCGCCTTTGAAAAGATTCGACACACTGCCGATAAGTCCGCTTACCGCCTGAAAAGCATTTTCCAGCGCCCCGATGGGATTCAGCGCCCCCAGTATCGTGCCCACGGGGTCATCCATCAGCGCCTGCTGCTTTTGTTCCAGGAACTGCGTAAAAGAGGACGGGTGCTTCTCACAGTTGATTTTGTCATTCGGTTTCGGGGTTGAACCAGGAAAAGCTTCAGTAACCGTTGGTTGCCATAACTCAGAGAAAAAGTGTTTTGTATCGTCCCACAACCCCTCCCGCCCTTCTTCCGTACTGAGCTGATCGATCAGATTAAGAGGAGCCATTACAGGAGCCGTTACTATGGATGTGGCTATCGTCCCGGCGGCCTCCAGGTATTCCTTCGCCACATCCCACGCCGATTTAGCATCCTCTTTGCGTTGTTCTTCCTCTGCCTTTCGCCGCGCCGCTTCTTCCAGAGCCTCAATTTCTTTACGTGATCCGGTCGTCGCCGCCGCTCGTGCTGCTCGTTTACCGTTTATCCAGGTATCATTTGAACCGCTAATGATATGGCCCTCGATCTTTGGAGGAAAGATAGCGTTGGCAATCTCTTCACTGGCATTGCTGATACTCTCGCTCCAGCCTTCGTAGTACATGGCTACACCGGTCACAAAACCGATCATTAACACCGTACTACATCCCAGCGAGGCTACCTCGACTCCCGCCAGAAACGCCATGGTCCCCACCACTATCACATCCACCAGGATATTGGCCGCGACCTCCAGCGCAGCCCCCAGCATGTCCGCCATAAAGGAGGTATGCAACAGCGCATCCCCCTCTCTTGCCGCCCAAAATGCATCTCCCATCTCCCTTCTCCCTGTTCTGTTATTCCACTATGTTGGTGTCCGGGGTCATTCTGAAACGCAGGTTCTTTTTGATCTCCTCCCAACGCGCAATATCGATATCCGTCAGCGCCGCTGCACGGGCGTATGTCACAGCCATCATGATACGGCTACCTGGTAATACGAATGCCACCTGGCATTGGCAGACACTTTCATATCCTCGAAGGAACTGACTATGTATTTCAAGCCCTTCAGTCTGTTGGTTAATACCCAGCAGAACTTTCTTCGCTGGCGTATAACGCAGATCCTTAACCTGCTTCTCTAATTTTTTCATTTGCTGTTCAACCTGAGCAGATAACTCATCCTCAATATGCATCTGCCCACGACTAACAATAAGCGCCGCATCAGGGTCGCTTAGTCTTAACATATTAATAGTGCTATCCTGAATAACATCACCAGAAAACCAGAGAATAGCCTCATTGATATAATAACTTGTCATAACGATGTAATCCCTTTATATTAATTCCATTATCAAAACTCAGAAATCATTATTTTTTTGACATGAATGTCACATCCACAGCTAATTGCATAGCCGTTTTTGCAGCTGTTGTAGGTGGAGCTATTGCCGCAGTTCTGTCACCCATATTCAAGTCCAGTTGTCCTGTCTGGGTATTAATTTGCCCGCTATCTGTAGCAGTAATATTAAATGTTTTACATGTCACAAGGATCGAACCACTACTGTTCATTCTTAATATTGTATCACCGCAACCCAGCGTTATTGAGTCACCAGCCATCAGACACAAATTTTGCACAGTCTGAATAGTTTTATCTCCCCCCGCAAGGGATGTATCGTTGCTCTGAACTGTAAGGTAACGCTCAAGGCCAATAATCGCTTTTTCTGTTTTATCAACTACCTTAGTTCGATTATTTCCTACCCAGTGACTTTCATTATTATTGACTTCAATACGCTGATCTTTTTCAGCATGTAACCAGACCTCTTCACCACCAGGTTTATCTTCAAAACGCAGGGCGTTGGCATTGGTCGGCCCGCCGCCGATAGTGTGGCTGTATATCCCGCTCTGTGTCGCCGATCCCGGCAGTCCCCACGGCGGCATGGTGTCCTGGTTGTAGGTGCGCCCCACGATGATCGGCAGATCCGGATCGCCGTTTTTGAAGTCCACCAGCACTTCCTGGCCGATACGCGGGATCTGGATCATCCCGAAGCCTTTGCCCGCCCACGGGTAGCTGACACGTATCCAGCAGGAGCTGTTTTCATCCCGCTTGCCGTAACGGTCCCAGCCAAACTGTACCTTTACCCGCCCGTACTGGTCCGTCCAGATTTCCTGCCCCGCCGGGCCGGTGACAATGGCGCTCTGCGGGCCTTTGGTGTGCGGTTTGCTGATGGTTCGCTGCGGGCGATAGACTTCGCTGGTCGGGTGCAGTTCAAAACTGGTGGAAAAGGTAAAGTGCTGGTCCTGCCCGCTGTGCTGCGCGTTGTCCTGCACAAACAGCGTGGTCTGGACCAGCAGGTATTCCTGGTTGAGTTCTGCCGTCGGATGATTTGTCAACGTGAAAGCATAGCCTGTCATCAGCGTGCGGATATTCCCGGCACCATGAACCCGGCTACCGGGACTGCGCTGCGCCTCCATACGGATGCGCGTCAGCATTTCACCTTCACCCTTGTCGAAATAATCGCCCGGCCACTCGTAGTGCTCATAGTCGGCGTGGCCCGTTTCACGTGGTTCTGCCACGGTGTTCGTCAGCACTGAACGTGGCTTTGTGAAGTCGAAGTCATCCAGCACCCATTGCCCGGTGCGGAGGCTTTCTTTTGCTGTGATGGTATGGATAAACTCCTTGTCCAGCTTCAGCCCTCCCTGATGCCACTCCAACATCGGTGAGTCAGGACACGTCTTATGAACACTGATGGCGTCCGCCAGCACCAGCGTGTGGCTGTCCTCACTGTGTTCAAACCACCAGTAAATGCCCCACTCCTGCATCAGCCGCTGGAGGAAATCAAAATCGGTCTCGCCATATTGCACCTGCCAGGCGCGCACCGGGTAGTTTTCCATCAGCCGCTTTTCCACCGGGTACGGGTATTCGCCCAGCACTTCATCGAGAATGTCCACCACCGTTTTGTTCTGAAATGCCTTGTAATCACTGGTGTGGGTCAGCAGTTTCAGCCACGGCTCCATGCGCAGTTCATAGGTGACAGAGCGCCCTTCATGCCCCACCACCCGCGCCGCCGTGACCAGTCCGCTGATATGCCGTTTACCGCCACCGTCCAGTTCAATGCTGACGCACAGGTCTTTACCCACCATCGGTTTGAGCGGCAGATTGGCCGCAGGGGAGACGTAACCTATGTTCAGGCTGTCCGGCGTCTTTAACTGGACGATATAGGTAAACAGGCTGCCGAGGGCTTCCGAGCCGTTCAGACTGGCAAACAACAACATCTGCGGCGGCACGGCGCTGCCGCTGACGGTGACGTTATGCATGATGCCCTCCCGTAGCGGACGTGTTGCCCGTGGATATAAAAATCATGGTGTTCGCTCCTTTAATACCAAATTTAAGCGTAGTATCTGGCTGTCGGTAAATAACACTCCAGTTGTAACGAATATTTAAAGCCAGTGTGAAACATCTCTTAAACGTCAAAAAATATAAAACACAACGTTTATCTTATTTTTTTGGAAGTTAGCAAAATAAGTAGCAAGCAAATTGGAAACCCCACAAATGAAACAATTGCCACACGGTTATGATCCGACAATAATTGCTGTGCAAACCAGACACACTGAGACGAAGTGAAATCACCTCCCATACTCATCGTTTCCGAGTAATTCACTACAAATATAATATTGAAATAAAAAATGACAACATAATAAATAATAACTATAAGAAAAATAATGGTCCAGCGCAGCCAGAATTTATTTTTCACTATATGAACTCCCCAGTGAACCGCCAAACGTAGCACCGGAATAAGGCGATTCCAAGCCGGATAAAGCCGAACTTTCCGTAATTAATTTCAGAGTCGTGGTACCTGACCCTTGTGCTGCCGGAGCTTTATCGTCGATATTATGATACTGTTGTTTGAACTCACTTGTCATATCTATCACCAGCATTGATGAAAAATCGGAATTTTTTTCAACAAGATATCGTTGCAATGAATAAGGGATCGTAAAATCTATTTCCGTATCGACAAGTGGCTGTGCCTGTAACAATGTGCCGGAAGGCAATGGAGTGACAGGTAATACATAAGTAGTCTCAAATATTTTTGAGCCAGAATATTTAATCCCTTCAACTGAGTGTGTCGTGCAATTATTTCCTGTCACATCATAAACATCAATTGTTCGTCCCCGTAACTTTACCCTGTCTGTCATTGATTTTGTCGGGATAGGTGGTTTTGCTGCATTCCACAATTTTTCAAAAAACTCACGGACCAATATCGGATTAGCATCATTTATTTTAAACACATGCGCTTCCATCTGATATAGCTCAAAACGATAATAAGATCGGGCATCCTCATTTTCAAAAAAGTTTAAAATACCATCTCCGACAGTCGCGCTGGAGCCAGTCCTTCCATACCGCCCGTAAGTGTACAGATAAACAGAATTATTCATATGTACAGAGACAAAAGCATGACCTGCACCTGTGGTTTCAACCCATAAAAACACACCATTTAACAACAAATTATCTTCTGGCTTACAAATAGCAGAGAATTTATTTTCCTCTTTCGAACTCATTGCTATCTGCCATAAATTTTTCGCATTTTTCACTATTCCCCCTTCTATTTCCCTTAAGCTGAAGCGCATACTTATACTTTATTTCTCTATCCTGCTGCCAGCGCCAGTGTCTTATCCGAAACACCACCTGCCCCGTTATTCATCTGTACACCCTAACCCCCGCCGCTGTACCGCTTCACTGGCAAATGTCGCGCCAGTTTTTTCCATTATTTCCTGTTGTATTTTTTGCAGCGCCGGGAATGATATTCTCTCACATGAATATTCCTCCCAGATATCACCTGTTTTCGGACTGACAGAAAATAGCCCCCAGATATCCGTGGCGCTGGCAGAAGGAGAATCATAGCCTACACCAAAGCTATAATATCCAGAATGAAATGGCTTATTCTGATCATTTTTTAATGCCTCATCCATAAAAACACCGGGCAACGTAATATTATACTTTTCATTTTTTAATGATAAAACTAATAATGCCTGAGCCTGTGTCTCAGTAAGACCTTCCTGATTTAAGTCAGTCAAATCAAACATGGGGATGTTTGATACAAGAACCTCGGCATAACTGTTCACGGATAAAATAGCAAACAAAAGTAATGACACTATTTTACTGAACATGCCATTCTCCGCTTAACCATACTAATCATCGTCACCAGTTCACTGGCATATCCGGTATGCCCTCCATTACTAGTTTTACCTGAATTAAATCGTGAATCAATCAATGCCTTTGCAAATTCTTTAGGGTCCTTTATTTTTCTGACTGCACTGCCAAACCTGATGGCGAATGATTTCGCGCAATTCAAAAAAGACGTATAGGTAGCGACCCATACGTCATTACTTCCCTGAGGATGAACTTTACTCAGTTGCAATGGTGCCGGACCATGCATTGAAAAAAAATTATTATATTCAGTTGCAATTCTTCCCTGTCCATAACGACTTTCCTTTGCTGCAACCGCCAGTATAAACTCCACTGGCACTTCAAGTTGATTAGCAATCATCTCGCAATCATTCTTATATTTTTGAATAAACCTTACCGCCTCTGTGTTATTACACGCTTTATCATAAGTACCCATTTATTCATTCCTTATTAGATATTTTTAAAACCGCCATGCCAGTTACTCCCTGCCAGCCGCAGCGCATCCACATACCGCCCTTCACTATTCTGCTGCCAGAACCATCCCTGCCACGACTGGTGACGCACACCTGGTACTGCCACCTGCCCTGCTATTCATCTGTACACCCCAGCCCCCGGCGCTGTACCACTTCACTGGCAAATGTCGCGCCCGTTTTTTTCATTATTTCTCGTTGAATTCTTTGTAACTCAGGAAATTTAATCCTTTGACACTGATTTATTTCCCATATATCACCAGTTTGAGAACTGACCGAAAACAACCCCCAATATTCTATCGCCCCGGCATTCGGCGTATCATAGCCAAGGCTAAAGTCATAATATCCCGAATGGGGAGGGTTTCCGTGTTTATCCTGCAAATCACCGTCAACAAAAACACCGTCCAGCGATAAATCATATTTTTGATGTTTGAGTGCAATAATAAGCAATTTTTCTGCCTGCGCTTTCGTCATTCCACCATGACTTATATCTGACAAACTAAATTCAGGAGCATTACTTTGGGCGTAACAAAGAGCAGATACAAGAGAGATAACAACAAATATTAACTTACGGGACACATTATCCTCCTCCCGACCATAATGATAATATCTGACGTTATTTTAACGTAATTATCAGTGCCGCCTGTTTTATGATCCCCTGAGTTAAACCCGGCTTTTACAAGAGCCTTAACGAAATCTACAGCATCCTTTTTTCCTCTTACTAAATTACCAAATCGACTGGCAAAAGAACGACCACAGATTAAAAAAGAGGGGTACGTAGCCACCCAAACTTTGGCACTTCCCTTTGGATGGACCTGACCTGACTGAAATGACGCAGGTCCGTGCATGGAAAAGTAGTTATTATATTCTCTGGCAATACGACCTGTGCCATACTGACTCTCCGCAGCAGCAAGTCCGAGTATATTCTCCACTGGCACACCGAGTTCTTTTGCAATTATTTCACTATCCCGTATGTGCTCCTGAACAAACCTTACCGCACCTGCGTTATTACACGCCTTATCATAAGTACCCATTTCGTCATTTCTCACCGGCTATTTTTAAAACTGCCATGCTCATTATTCCCTGCCAGCCGCAACGCATCCACATATCGCCCTTCACTGTTGTGCTGCCAGAACCATCACTGCCACGGCTGGTGACGCACACCAGGTACTGCCACCTGCCCCGCTATTCATCTGTACACCCTAATCCCCGCCGCTGTACCACTTCACTGGCAAATGTCGCGCCCGTTTTTTTCATTATTTCTTGTTGAATTTTTTGCAGCGCCGAGGACGATATTCTCTCACATGAATATTCTTCCCAAATATCACCTGTTTTCGGACTGACAGAAAATAACCCCCAGTACTCTACAGCACCTGCTTTTGGTGTGTCATAACCGACACCCATTTCATAATAATAAGGGTCTGCGGGACTCAAATCATCATCAATAAAAACACCAGATAATGATAAATTGTACTCTTCATATTTTAACGCAGTAATAAGCAAAGCTTCTGCCTCTGTTTTAGTTAAACCATCCTTGTTTATTTTAGTTAAATTAAATTCAGGTATATCGGATACATTTACCCAGGCACTGCACATCACTGGTGTTAGTAAACAAAACAATAAACATGCTATCTTACAGGGCATGTCATCCTCCTTTTCACCATACCAATAATACCCACAACTTTATCCACATAATGATCTGTTCCACCGGTCTTGCTATTACCGGTATTATAGCCAGCTTTAACCAGTGCTTCGACAAAAGCGACAGGATCTTTTTTACCTTTAACTGCATTACCAAACCGACTGGCAAAAGATTGTCCCCCCGACTAAAAAAGAAGGATATGTGGCCACCCAGGTTGTAGTACTCCCTTTTGGATGAACCTGCTTTAACTGATATGATGCAGGTGCATGCATGGAAAAATAGTTATTATACTCTCGGGCAATACGTCCTTTACCGTATTCGCTTTCCGCTGCGGCAAGCCCCAGTATATTTTCAACCGGCACATCAAGTTGCCCGGCAATTGTCTCACAGTCCCGAAGATGTTTTTGTATAAAAGTGACTGCCGTTGTACTGTTACATGCCGAGTCATAAATACTCATTATTAAATTCCTTATTCCATTATCTTTACAATCTGTAGACTTCTTTCCCCGCCAGCCGCAGCGCATCCACATACCGCCCTTCACTGTTTTGCTGCCAGAACCATCCCTGTCCCGGTTGCGCCTGCACCAGCGTCTTGCCCGGCCAGCCCGGCCACGGCAGGTAACGCACGCCCGGCAGTTCCACCACCGGCGCTTCTTCCGGTAAGCCGGTCAGTTCCCGGCTGCGCTGCGATGTACGCCGTAATCCACGAAACCACTGCGTCCACCACGGCCCCGGCTGCCACATTGACCACAACTGGTCCACCTGCTCTGTCAGTCTCCCGCGTCGCATTGTGTCCGGCGAAATGTGCTGCGCGGCCAGCCGCGCCAGCCAGTAAAGCCAGCCCTGAATCTCCGGCAGACTTTCTTCCAGCCACTCCCGTCCGCAGCGCTGGTAAATCACCAGTGGCCACGGACGCCCGACGCTGTCGCGTGACGCCATCAGCACGCCGGCCAGCCAGTCATTTGTCCCGCCCACAGGCAAAAACCCCGGCGACATCACAAAGCTCCACGGCAGCGGATGGTGTTCCGGCGCGGGCTTGTCATGTTCACCACGCGGCGACAGGTGCATCCAGCCATCACGCTCTTCATCTGCCACCTGGCCTTCCGGCAGCACAATATGCCGCCCGTGGCCTACCCACGTCTGCCGGTTCAGCCAGGCCTGCCATATCCGTCCCTCTTCGGCGCTTACCCGCCAGCGCACGTAGTCACGCTGGTCCGGTAGCCTGCCGAACATCGCAGGTGTTGATACCGCCGCTGACCGGCGCATCACAGCGCCCTCGCCGGACAACTGAAGTCCTGTAACAATTCCCGGTTCACCGGATCAAAATCCCGTCCGGCGGTGATTTCCAGCACCACCCGGCGACCGTCAAAATCATATTCCACCAGTTGCTGCCCCCGCACCGCCGTTTCCTGTACCTTTCCCGCATCCAGCAGATGAAACAGCGCCCACGGGCCGCCGGTCAGCAGCGTTGAGGTGTCCTGGCTAATACGCGGGCTGGCGGTGATTTCCGCCATTGAGCCATTGCGCGGCCCCGGCCAGTTCACCTTCAGCGGTCTCACCGGGCCGTGGGCGTAACGCAATACCTGGCCGTCGATATCAATCACCAGTTCCGTGATGGCCGGGTCCATGTCCACCACGCGAATCTGCATTGCCCAGGAGAACTTTTTCCCGCCCTCACCGTTAAAAAACACACTGCGGATCTGCTTCGCCTGCTGGAACGGCACCAGATCCGGCCCCTGCAATATCATATTGCCTTCGGTCGGTTTGTAGCGCCACGGATCGCTGGCGGTGTCTGCCAGCGGGGCCAGTTGTTTGCTCCAGAAGGTATCCAGTACGCCGCCGGTGGCAAAAATCCGGTTGAAGTCCTCAGCGCTGACCTCCTGCGGACTGTCGGTAAACGGGTAACGCCCGTCGATGGCGTCGCGGCAGTCGTCGCCGATCATCGCCTCCATCTGGGTATTTAACACTTCGCCGGTTCCGGCGTTAATTTTACGGGTTCCCTGCTGCGTCAGATCCAGCAGAATGTTTTTCAGTGGCGCGGGCAGTTTCGCCGCCTCCAGTTGCAGTTTGTCTGCGGCGGTAATGCGCCCCGGCAGCGTGCTCGCCGCCAGCGCAGTGTCAGCAATGGTAAGCTGGGTGTAATACTCATTAAGCATCGTCAGCAGCGAATTGATCTGCATCGTTCCGCCGCCGCCCTGTCCGCCGTCCGTTCGCCCGGAAACCACCTCACGTAACGCAGCAAAACGGTCATCCACCAGCGTTTTTTCCAGCCGCTCTTCAGGGTGAATATCCTGAAAAAGCTTCGCCGTCTGTACCACTTTCCCCGCGTTACCGGACGCGCGCTGCGCCAGTTGCTTCTGTTTTACCTGCGGATCCAGCGGCGGCACCAGCGTGGTTTGCGCCACCACCGCTTTTCCCAGCCGCATCAGCGGCGAATCCGGCGATGCCAGGGTGCGTAACACCTGTAAATCATACGCCAGGCCGGAACTGCCCTCTTCACCGGCGCTGTTGATGCTGTGAATACTTTCCAGAAATGCCTGCCAGCGGCGGGTATATTCGGTCAGGTACAGGCGGCGGACTTCACGGGTGACAGCCTGTTCCTGTCCCGGCATCTGGCTGCGCAGGCTGTCAGTCAGCTTTTTTGGCGTGCTCTCCCGCCCCATTACCCAGTCATCGTCCGCTGACGCTGCCGCAACAAACTCCGGCAGTCGCTTGTCAAACAGATCCCGGTAGCCTTCACGGGTAAAGATACCCGGCACGCCCCTGTCCAGCGGCGCTCCGTTAGTGCGCACAAAGACCGTTCCCGCATCTGCGCCCACGGCGCGCACCAGCGTAAACTCCTGCGGCGCTTCGCTCTCCATTGCCGCCAACGCCCGCGTATAGATACGCTCGGTACTGGTGTGGCCGTCGAGGAACGCCCGTGCCTGGCGGATCAGCCGTTCATCTTTTTCATACGGCGAATGCACCACCCTGCTGCCGTCAAACAGCGCTTCGATATGCGTCAGTACGGCAGCACGTCCGCCGAACCCGGCCACGCTGTCGTTGTTTTCCAGGTCCTTAAGCACCCACGACTGGATTTCCGCCGCGTTGTATTTGTCCTCATGATCTTTATCCAGATTCAGCAGCAGATAGACGCGCAGGGCATCATAAGCCGCCTGGCTGTCCTGACGGGCGATGGCGTCCTCCAGCACGTACTCCATCCGTTTCACCAGTGGCGGTAATAACAGTTGATCCAGCAGGCGGTTGTACAGCGATGCCACGCTGTCTGTTACCGGTGGGACACTGTACAGACCGTAGCGCCAGGCCAGCGGCGGCGCGTCCGGGTCCAGTTCCGGCCAGGCGGACAGTTCCCTTGCGCTGTCCAGCAGTACCGGGACGGGAGCCATCGCCGGTTTGCCGGTGTAGGCTTTTATCTCGCTGTCCAGCCGGGTTGTGCGGGCGCTAATTTCATTCAGATAGTCACCGTTGATCTTCTGACTGGTCTGCATCCCCTGCCACAGCAGGAATGCCAGCACCAGCACCAGCAGGTGTCCGCCAAGGCGCAGTAAGCGATAACGCCATGCCCACTGAAGGTTTGGCTCCACCAGGTGCGCTTCACGGAAAATAAACTGCGTCAGCAGATCGTGCAGAAAGAAGCTACGGTTGCCGTCTGGCAGAGTGTGTGGGCGGGAAGCTGCGGAGTCGCCACGGGCGGTTTTTATTGCCCGGACAAAACGCTGCCAGATACTTAACTGGTCAGCCACCGCGTCGGCCTGCGCCTGCGCAGCACTGGTGAAAAACCCCCCCCGCAGCGTGTTATTCAGTTGCGTGGCATCGAATTTCGAATCCAGGAAAATTTGTTCAATAGCCTCCAGCAACGGCGCGCCAAGGGCGGAGAACTCACGCGGGAAAGTATACAGCCGCTGGCGGCTTTTAAGGTCGTACTCTTCCTGTAAGCGGGTATCCAGCCCCTGATCCAACCGCAATGTCAGGCGCGCCAGTTCCCGTTCACAGGCGGCGTGCAGCGCCTGGGGATCGCCCGCTTTTCGCCTGCGGCTATAGGGCAGAGTGAAGCCCCAGATTTGTGCACGAAGATGGCTGGTCAGCGTGCGAAAATATTCGCTGAACCCCGGCAGTAAATCCATTTTAGTGACCACCAGATAGACCGGAAAGCGAATCCCCAGGGTCTCGCGCAGTTCTGCCAGTCGCGCACGCAGAGCGGCGCAGGCTGCCAGGCGTTCAGCCGGAGACTGCGCCGTCAAATCCGCCACGTTCAGCGTCAGGATCACGCCGTTGAGCGGCGCGCCGGGACGGTGTTTACGCAGCAGGCCGAGAAAGCCCTGCCACTCTCCGGCGTTGCGTTGCGTCGCACTTGCTTCACCACCGTCATCGTGGCGGGCATAGCGTCCGGCGGTATCAATCAGTACCGCTTCATTGGTAAACCACCAGTCACAGTGCAGCGTACCGCCCCCCGGGACCGTCAGGATGCGCGAGGTCTGCTCCATCTGTTCCGCCAACGGGAACTGCAATCCGGTATTCAACAGGGCCGTGGTTTTGCCGTCGCCGGGGCTACCAACCACCATGAACCACGGCAGCTCATACAGAAAGCGTTTGCCTTCAAAGACTTTACGCCAGCCGGGCATGTCCACACGAAGTTGTTTCAGTTGGCGCACAGCCTGAGTGACAATATGGCTGACAGTGCGCAGATCGGCTTTGATTTCCCCGGCCACCGGCACCTCCTCCCCGCGCGGATGCAGGAAGCGGCGCAGCAGTTGTTCATCCATGCGCAGCGCGCGCCACAGCCGGTACAGGCCGTACAGTGCGTACACCAGCAGGATGAAACCAATCAGGGTCAGGCGGACCCACAGCGGCGCAAACGGATGAACGTCGCCCAGGGCTAGCAGCGGTGTGACAAAGCCAATGACCAGGCACAGGATACTGATGCCAATGATGCTCATCGACCAGTTCACCAGCCACAGCACCAGCAGCATTAGCAGCAGAGCAATGGTCACCACCCGGCTGCCCACGGAGGCCAGAGGACGCAGAGTATCAAATGACACCAGCGGCCCGACAAACCAGACAAGCAGCGCCAGCACTATCACGCCCACAATAGCCAGCGCGCGCCGGGAAAAAAGCAGACTGAGAAATTTTTGCATTATTGTTCAGAACTCCACATTGTAATCATCAACAATAAAAGGCCAAAAGCTGAAAATGCTTTCCTGATTTGGAAAAAAAGAAACAAAATAAATGGCAACCTGAACCATCACCAGAGTAGAAAGAAAATACCGCACCATCATTCTATTTCCATTATCCTGCAAGAGCACTGTTATTGTTGGGTCTATATCCTGAATAACTTTGAGCGCAATATTTCAATTTACATTAAAACTCTCTGGATAAAGTAATATAACCATTAAATCTTACAGAGCACTCATCGGCATTCATAAGGCTTGATGCAATAAAAACATCTTTTTTTCTATCATTGTTAATATAGGTATACTTTGCCGCAATAGACTTAACTTGATTCTCATAGTAACTAGCAAAATAAGATCTTTCATCTAACATTGCCGTCTTATTTCTGGCTTTGTCCTTTTCATAATCAATCTTAGCCAGGGACTCTGCATAGAGTTTAGACACAGAAGAAATATCAAGGATTTCTACTTTCGTTTTATCTTTTATAATAGTTGAGGGATTGATATTCAGGTCGCGTTTCATTGCATCAAATAACGATGACTCCATTGATGCTCCAACCGTGGCACACCCATAATCTTGCGCATGAGAAGCTGCAGGAATAACAGCCAACAGGTAGACTATCACCTTCAACATATTAATCCTCTACTACTAATATTTTATCAGAACTGGCAGCGATAATCTTACGATAAAGTAAATCCAGGATTATACAGCCATCAGAAGCTTCTCCCGGATGGGCAGAACTCTCTCCATGTATCATGAACGCGCCACGCCCGCACATTTGATTTTCCGGATAAGGCATGAGCCTCATAGTCCATGCTCTTGTTCTGACATGAAAAAATGCAGGTCCAATTGTGTATGTACCTCTTGGCAGTGGTCCCTTTCCTGATACACACTCATTAGCAGAGTCATTTTTAAAACCTGGTCTACCAGAATATCTGGCGTCGAACTGATATGTACCATTTAAGTAAAATGAATGTGCATTAATTTTATATACCCAGGTCATTACACTCTCTCCTTTTTGTTAAAAAAATCTGTATCACATGGATACTCCATTAATTTATTCACAATAAGTTCAGTCGCACGATAATTCCGTTCTTCATGTGTTTTATTTTTAAGAAAAACATAGACTAATTCATTTAATGTTAACGTCTTAAATAAATCGTATCCACACCATAGGTTTTTCTCCGTTGCATCTTCCACGCCGAGCAGATAGATACCCGCCCTGAGTTTATCCAGTTGATTACCTGACACCCATAATTCAAAAAAGTCATTGCCTGAAAGATTAAGGGTATCCGGTGTCAGGGATAAAATGGGAGATGACCGGGAAGCAATTTTTACGGATGGTTCAGTCCCCTGACAGGGGAAATTTTTGACTAATGCTTCCTCTATTAGTATTGAAGCTCTTACATCTGGCTTTTTCACAGAGTACCGTTCAAGCCAAGCCAGCACAGTATGGTTTATTGTTATACTGTCAACCTGACCATATCCACACCAGTTTTTACCTTCTGTAGCATCTGCCACTCCCAACATATATATCAGTGTATTGTCTTTTTCCTGTGAATTATCACTGGCATAAAATCGCAGAAAATCCCGTGTACTGAGGTTGACATTATCGGGAGAAATTACTCCTGTATTAATCAGGGATCCGGCAAAAGCACCACCGGGTAATAAACAGCATAAACTGATCAAAAAAACACGGAGAGATCGTTTTATGCGATATGTCGCTGATATCCGGTAATCGTCACCCGTCACATCACCTGCTGACGAACGATGAGACGTACCACGGACTGATTTTTTCATCATTCATTCACTCCACCACCAGAATTTCCACCCGGCGATTTTTCGCCCGCCCGGCTTTGCTGCCATTATCCGCCACCGGCACCGTGTCTCCCTTCCCGACGATATGTACCCGTCCGACAGGTACACCACCGGACGTCAGTAACGCTGCAACTTCCGCTGCACGTTTTTCCGATAGAACCTGATTGGACGGGAACTCCGCCGAATGAATAGGCTGGCTGTCCGTGTGACCTGTTACAGTGACTGCGCCACCCACTCGAGCGATTTCACGAGCCGCTTTATTAATCACCGGGCGAATAGTGTCATTGACCGTTTTCTGTCCCGGTACAAACATTGCGTCGCCGCGGAACACTACCCTGCTATGACGGTCATCCTCATCCACAGTTAGCAGACCACGGGCTATTTCGTTTGCCAGCAGGATCTTCAGGCGTAGTTTGTGAACCGGGACTGGCGGTGGCGGCAGGTTTTTACCAATTGCGTCAATATGATGTTGTACAGTGACGGTTTGCACGTCCACCCGGTGACTATAAAGACCAAAAAGCGTAAGTATCGTCAACAGCGCAATACCGGCGCTTAACCAGACCGGCACCCGGCGCATTCGCCGCAATCGTCCGTTTATTGCCCCCTGAAAATCAGGCGAGAGCGCGGGCATTACCGGATCGCGACGCTGTGAAAGCTGTGTCAGCAGTTGCTGACGAATATTATCCAGCTGTTTACGCCCGTCAGGCTGTACGCTGTAACGGCCTTCAAACCCCAGCCCGAGCAAGTGGTAGATAACTTCCAGCACATCGCCATGTTCCTGGAAGCTGGCTGCCAGACGCCCGATTATCTGGAAAAGTTTTATCCCGCCTTCGCTTTCACCATGAAAGGTTACCAGCAGGCTTTTTCCGGCCCAGACGCCCCGCCGTCCCCAGGATGTGTTATTGGCGGCCTCATCAAGCGCTGTACACAGGCAGTAACGTACCGCCAGTACGTGCTCGCGCCGCAGGTTCGCCTGATCGCACAGCGTCTGGTACAGATGCACCTCACGTACCAGCAGAGTCCGGTATGGTTCTACCAGAGCCGCATCCAGTGTAGTGGGCATGGCTGCCAGAGCACACAGTAAAGGCCGGGCAGCGGCGAGCAACGGGTTAGCCGCCGCGCTGATTTCGGCCAGCCGGAGTTTACTGTCCGGGCCGTCTTCAACGATGATATTGATTTCTGTGCGCGGGCTGGTTTGTACCGGCGTTTCATATTCACTGTCCTTATGTTCCGTCGTGGTGGACAAAAAGGACATCATATCCGCCGCTGGCGGCGTCAGGGTACTGTCTGTCATTTATCGCGCACTCCCCACAATTCTATCTCCAGTCCCGGAAATTCCCCGGCGGTATGCATGGCCATCCCACCGTAACGGGCGATATGCTCCCACAGCGCTCCGTCGCGACGGATATCGTAATAGAGGTATCCGGACTGGAACGGGATCTGGCGCGGTGGTACGGGCAGAACCTGTAAGGCCAGCCCCGGCAGATGCGAACGGATCAGCTCCGGCAGGCGTTCGGATGGCCCAATTTTGGTCTGCGCCGCAAAATGTTGCAGCAGCACATCGGAAGCCATTTGCGCCTTCACTGCCAGCACCAGCGTGCTGAAGTCGGCAAGATCGGAAGGGGCTACTACCGCATTCAGAATGCCGTAAGTGCCCTCTTCCAGCGTGATACGTTGCGCTCCACGGATTAGCACTGCGTTTAGCAGGTACTGCACCTCATCAACCACCGATTTCAAACCGGCATACGGTGTCAGGTGTTCATACTCTTTATATTCGGCGGGCCGCCGCGTCTGCGGACGCACATAAGTGGACAGCTCTCCTGCCAGCTCGCACAGGTAACGATACAATACCTCCGGGGCCAGAGGCGTTCTCGCCAGATGGATCAGCAGCGGTTCAAAACGGTTGAGAATTTGCAGCAGCAAATAATCAGAAACTTCCGCCGCTTCGTGGCCATGGTTGTCACTGCCCGTCAGCCGTTCCGCCAGGGAATCAGCACGCATCCGGATCAGATCGTTAATCCACGACAGCCAAGTTCGCATCAGCGGACTGGCTTGGTAATGAATGATGGGCGGGATCATATCGTGGTCGATATCCACCCGCCCGTCAGGATTCAGCCCGGTGATACGGGTCAACGGCAAACCAATCCAGGCGCCTGTCACCGCCTTTTCCGGCAGCAATCGCAGCCGCAGATGGCTGAGCTGTAGTAACTGCGCGCCACGTCCCAGCGAGTTAGCGTCACGGATTTCGTGTTCATGCACCGAAAAACGCGCCAGTGATTCCGGGTTGTTATCAAAGCTGGTTTCTTCGCTGTTCGGCGTGCGTACCGGCACAGCAAGGCAGATTTGCTGGTTGAGATGCTCCGGAAGAATGGTCAGCGGCGGCGGTAGTGGAGTATGATCTGGCGCGTTAAACGGTGTGCCGTCGGCAAAAACGCCCGACGCTTCTTTCAGAATCAGCTTACCGATGTTCAGCGCCTCGCCATCAATACTGTATTCGCTGAATCCCCAGAAAAAGGGAGTCAGCGGCAGGCTGCGGTAATGAATGACATGTTCCAGGTAACGCTCCTGCTGCTGAAACATCTGCGGCAGCAAAAATTGCCCCTCACTCCATACCACCCGATCATTCCAGCTCATAATTCATTCATCCCTTTCAGTAATCACAATGGCGCTTTGTTCCAGCTCCGCATCCAGTTGTATTTTTTTCCCTGGCGTAATGCGGCTATACCAGGTTTTTTCCGGGGCTTCCGGAATTTTATACGTGGCTCTCCAGACGGACTTTCCCAGATTGCGGTATCCGGCCAGCACACCTATTGCCGTGGTCTGGGCATTAAGAGGACGACGCAGCTTTTTCTCCTCACCCGGGCGCAAAATAAAGCTGTCGCGGTGCAGCAAATCGTCGGTGAGGACAGCTTTGTCATTGTCATTGAGCGACCAGTAATCGGCAGCAATGAAAGCGGCATCATTTTTCAGTTCATAAACACGTATCTCTACAGGCGCGGCCTTCTTCTGATTGTCAGGATTTACCTTATCGGAGGCTTTCACGCTCAGGTCGAGTCGCTGCGTTTCAGGATCAGGTTGCTCGTTGTTGCTGCCGCACCCGGAAAACAGGATCAGAGCAAAAGGCATAGCTACCGCACATAACCGCCCGCCGGGGTTACGCCATTTATTCACTGTAAATTCCTTAAAAATCAATAAATAAAACCGACCAGACATGTCGTCTGGCCGGCGATACGGTCGTTAAATTTCTTTGTTGGCCTTGAAGTCGTAACCTGCGGTAATGGTACCGCCGCTGCCACCTTGCTGGTTCTGTACCACGTATTCCTGTTTCACGGTGCTGAAAGAAAGCTCCACCGTTTCACGGGAGGCGATTTCACCATCGTGGCTGCCACTCGGGGAAACCACTGCGACAATCAGGTCGGTGAAGGTATATTTGAGGTACTCCAGCGGGTTGCCGCCAGCTTTACGCATCACGAGGATCGCCTGAGGAATATGCTTGCCGGAGGCGCAGTACTTGAACAGGTTCGGGCTGGCACGGTCGATGTAGTGATCAAAGTCAAGATTGGTGACGGACACCTTACCGGAACCGAGGCCGCTACCGGCGTGCATGGTGGATTCCTGATGGATATTCCAGCGCCAGCTCAGTACCTCAATTTCATTTTTGTGCTTGTCATCCATCGACTCGCCTTCAATGCCGTCAATTTTCAGAAAAATGTCATAAGCCATTTTCATATCCTTATTAAGTTTTGCTAAAAAATAATCTCTGATTTACTTACATAGATACATGTTAATAAATCGTTGCCGTACAGAATCCCCTTCCCCTTTATTTCAGGAGAACAGAAAGCTGTCTGTTTTCTCGGTGTTAACCGATGAATCATTTAGTTATTAAATAAAAACACCCTAACAAATTAATAATAAAAATGAATAATATCGGTCGTTCCATTTTCAATTACATGTCAATGACACTGGCTTTTCCCTTGGTGGTTCATCAAAATAACGTGTTTTACAAATTTTAGATGACACTGGTATGGACTGAGATAACCAAACCTGTCCATCGTTATAAACACAGGAAAACCAATATCTGTCGCTTTCTTTTCCTGTCGCATCCCCCATCTGCCATATCAACCACGTTTTATCCCTTACTTTTTCCAGTTCAGGCTTCTGATCCCCGAATTTTTCAGGTTTATCCTGTGTTACATCAACATGCGTTAACCACAAGCGTGATTCATGCCGGGGAGAAACCCGCCATTGTCCCTGAGGTGACTTGAGAACAGCAACAGAAGGCTCAGTTTCAATAAATATGGGACAGGTCACCTCCCACGCCCCAACACACTGGACATAAAACAATGCGATGCCAGAAAATAGCGGAAAAAGAAAACGCATCATCACCCTCCCGCTATTCAATAACGAAAAAAGCCTCAGCATTGCTGCTGGCGCTGGGGTACGAACCATTAGGGTTTGGCCCCCCTTTTGGTCTTATCTGATGCTTTTCAATTTTGACCAGGGTTCTCCATTGGTCCATAACCCAGATCCCGTGCTCATCCTGATCCAGGTAAAATGCAGCATGGTTGCCCGTGCTACGCCCAGGCCACCGACCATTAAAAAAGGTTGCGATTGCCGTTCCTCTGGGAATAGATTTATCACCCCACACTTTTTTCCCAGCACGCCAGGTTGCCGTTGGCCCTAAATGGGCATATCTTCTGACCAGAGTTACACATTCACCGTCCCCCACCAGAGGCTGCGATTGCAATAAATCTACTGAGTTGTAAACATATGCCATATATGCCCCTGTATATTCGCTGGCATCATTCGTTGACATTCACAAAATAAATACATCAGGCACTGCCCTGCTTCACTGACGGCAACTTTGTCACCAGACGCAGTGAACCCGTCAGCCCCTCAAGCTGGAAATGCGGGCGCAGGAAGAATTTTGCGTCGTAATAACCTGGATTACCTTCTACCTCTTCCACCACAACTTCAGCGGCAGCCAACGGACGGCGGGCTTTAGTTTCCTGTGAAGAGTTCACCGGATCGGCATCGACATAATTCATAATCCATTCATTCAACCAGCGCTGCATGTCCTCACGCTCTTTAAAGGAGCCGATTTTGTCGCGTACGATACATTTCAGGAAGTGAGCAAAGCGCGAACAGGCAAACAGGTAAGGCAGACGGGCGGACAGGTTGGCGTTGGCCGTCGCATCCGGATCGTAGTACTCCTGTGGTTTTTGCAGTGACTGCGCACCAATAAATGCCGCATAGTCTGAGTTTTTGCGGTGAATTAACGGGATAAAGCCGTTTTTCGCCAGTTCAGCCTCGCGGCGGTCAGAGATGGCGATTTCGGTCGGGCATTTCATATCAACGCCACCGTCATCGGTCGGGAAGGTATGGCAGGGCAGATTTTCCACCGCTCCGCCTGATTCCACACCGCGGATCAACGTACACCAGCCGTAGTGTTTGAAGGAACGGTTGATGTTTACGCCCATCGCGTAAGCGGCGTTGCTCCAGACATATTTGGTATGATCAGAACCATCCGCATCCTCTTCAAAATCAAACTCGTCCACCGGGTTGGTTTTTGCGCCATAGGGCAGGCGGGCAAGAAAACGCGGCATCGTCAGCCCAATGTAACGGGAGTCTTCGCTGGCACGCAGTGAGTTCCATGGCGCATATTCCAGGTTCTGGGTAACGATTTTCGTCAGGTCGCGGGGATTCGCCAGCTCCTGCCAGGAGTCCATTTGCAGCACAGACGGTGAGGCACCGGCAATAAACGGTGCGTGAGCCGATGCGGCAACTTTGGCAATGGAACCAAGCAGATCCACATCTGGCGGCGTATGGTCAAAATAATAGTCGGCGACTATACAACCGTAAGGTTCACCACCCAATTGACCATATTCAGCTTCATACAGTTTTTTGAACATCGGGCTTTGATCCCAGGCGATACCTTTGTAACGCTTCATATTGCGTCGCAGCTCGTCTTTCGACAGGTTCATGAAGCGGATCTTCAGTTTTTCGTCGGTTTCGGTGTTGTAAACCAGGTGCTCCATCCCGCGCCAGGAGGACTCCAGTTTCTGCCAGTCTGGATGCTGTAGGATCAGTTTGATCTGTTCCGTCAGTTTAAAGTCGATCTGCGCAATAATGGCACTGATGCTTTTATAGGCGTCATCGCTGACGGTGATGGTATTTGCCAGCGCCTGCTGCGCCAGTGTCTGCACCGCCACTTCTACGGCCTTAGCCGCCTGTGTCGTTTTGGGCCGGAAAGCCTGATTCAGTAGCGCATCAAATTCACCGCTTGCGGAGGCGGTATCCTGAGCAACCACGCCAGTCGCCTGCATATTACTGTTTGCCATGAAAACTCCTTAAAAATTCGTCATTATTCCGCTGATTCAGCATCATCCACTGACACACCTTCCTGCGCAGCGGCAGATTTCGGGGCATTCGCCAGCGTTTTCAGCAGGGTCGGATCCTGCAACAGTTTATTGACCAGATTTTCCGCACCGGCCTTACCGTCCATATAGGTTTGCAGATTCGCCAGTTGGGTACGGGCTTCCAGTAACTGGTTCAGGGCGTCTACCTTGCGGGCAATCTGTGCAGGCGAAAAATCGTCCATATTTTCCAGCGTGATATCGACCATCAACTGGCCTTCGCCCGTCAGCGTATTCGGTACGGCGAACGCCACGCGCGGTGCAATGGCCTTCATACGCTCATTAAAGTTATCAATATCAATATCGAGGAATTTACGATCCGTCACTGGTGGCAGTTCTTCACGCGGTTTACCGGCCAGATCGGCCAGCACCGCCATAACGAACGGCAACTCGATTTTTTTCTCGGAACCGTAAATCTCCACGTCATATTCAATCTGCACGCGCGGTGCGCGGTTGCGCGCGATGAACTTTTGCGCGCTGTTGTTGATAGCCATACTCTTTCATTTCCTTATCAATCTACCGACGACCGCCCGGACAGCGGTACAACGGTACAGTTTAAAAATCATACTCAGAGAGCTTTTTTATAATCTCTTTGTTTTCTTTGTACTTTTCCCGCAACCCAGGAAGCGCTTTTTTCGCCGGAGGACACCATGCATTAACGCCCTTTTCTATGTCCTTTTTTTCCTCTTCCGGTAAAGGACTGTCCCATTCCCCGGCCAGATGCTGGCACATCTCTGCATTACTCAGAAAATGCTGCACATCCTGCGGTAAAGGGAGTTCTCCACGGACACTGAAAGCGAACACCATTAACAGGGGTGTCAATAACACCGGGTAACGTAATGTCATGTTTAATGCCCATCAATTGACCAATGAGGTTTATCTGTATTTCCGCCGATAACTTAATAACGCTGTAACCTTTACCCACTGCATGTAACTGAGCATTCATCCCTGTCCGTGGTAACATGTTGATAACTATATTCTTACCATCGGCACCAGTATGCTGGTTCAGAAGGGCGGTACGTTGCAGCAACACTAACGCTCGCTCCGGCCGTGTTGAGCGCCTGTAAAAAATTTTTACCGATGAACGGAACGTTCCCTGTAAATCATTCGTGAACGAACTTCCCGGAAAACAGCTAACCCATTGCGCACCACTTAACTCTTTTGGCATATCTCCTCAGGCGATTTTGTTTCAAAAACAATCTGCTCATCACCATTAACGCCGATATCAATCTGCCTGATAACGGCTTTTTCCGTCATGGCCTGCAACCAGTAGCGCGACAGCTGTGGCAAAATGTGCTGTTCGATATAGCCAATAAGCAGCCGGGCGCCCGTTTCATGCATTGGACAGCACGCCACAATATGCGCGACCAGTTCCTCACCATACGTCAGCGTCACGCCATGCTGTTCACGCATCCGCGCGACCAGCCGATCAAGATGCAGGCGGGCAATTACGCCACGCGCTGTTTCATCCAGCGGCAGGTAAGGGATCACCGTCACACGGCCCAGAAATGCCGCCGGGAAATGCTTGCGCAATTCCGGCATTAGCGCTTCTTTAAGCCCTGCAACATCGGGCGTTAATGCCGGATCTTCGCAAAGCTGGCTGATGAGGTCGGAACCCACATTCGTGGTCAGCAATAGCGTGGTGTTTTTAAAATCGACATGGGTACCTTCGCCGTCCTCCATTCCGCCCTTATCAAACACCTGATAGAACAGTTCGTGAACGTCATGATGAGCTTTCTCGATCTCATCAAGGAGCACTACGCTCCAGGGGTGCCGACGCACCGCTTCCGTCAGTACACCGCCCTCGCCATAGCCTACATAGCCGGGGGGCGCACCTTTCAACGTGGAAACGGTGTGGGCTTCCTGAAACTCGCTCATATTGATGGTGATCAGATTCTGTTCGCCACCGTAGATAGCTTCAGCCAGCGCCAGTGCAGTTTCGGTTTTACCAACACCGGACGGTCCGGCAAGCATAAAGACGCCTATCGGCTTACGCGGGTCGCTAAGCCCCGCTCTGGCGGTCTGGATACGTTCGCCAATCTGCGCCAGTGCGCTGTCCTGTCCGGTGACGCGTTGCGCCAGCCTTGTGGGCAGTTCAAGCACCTGGCTGGCCTCATCCTTCACCATCCGTCCGGCAGGGATGCCGGTCCAGTCGGCAACAATCGCCGCGATCACCGCTGCGCTGACTTCCGGAAATACCATCGGCTCTTCACCCTGCCATGCTCTTAACGCGGTTTCAGCCTGTTGTAGGGTGATTTTGTTTTCAACATTCGTTTCTTTAGCAAGCTGTTGTTGTCCGGTATCGATCTCAACTTCTGACTCTGTAACGCGCCGTTCCTGTAACGTATGTACCAGCTCCAACTCTCCCAGCCAGCGCGATTCGGCTGCAACCAGTTGAGTATTCAGCGAAGCGATCCGCGCCTCCAACGCGTCACGCCGCTCATCAGCCCGAATCCCCATTTTTTCCTGCTTTCGCAGTAGAACTTGCTCCATGTCAGCCGCTTTTAGCTGCTGACGCAGGTACTGTACATTGGCGGGTGGTGTATGTAGCGACAGCGCCACTCTGGCACAGGCAGTATCCAGCAGGCTGATGGCCTTATCCGGCAACTGCCGGGCGGGAATGTAGCGGTGAGAAAGCTGCACCGCCGCACGCACTGCCTCATCCAGAATCAGTACGTTATGGTGTTTTTCCAGCGTTTCCACCAAACCCCGTACCATTTCCATTGCCGGGATCTCTTCCGGTTCGGCGATCTGCAACACCTGGAAGCGTCGGGTCAGCGCCGGATCTTTCTCAATATGGCGCTTGTATTCGCTCCAGGTGGTGGCACCGATAGTCCGCAGGGTGCCACGCGCCAGCGCTGGTTTCAGCAGGTTAGCAGCGTCACCCGTACCGGATGCGCCGCCTGCACCTACCAGAGTGTGGACTTCATCGACAAACAGGATAACGGGCTGCGGTGAGCGTCCGGCTTCTTCCAGTAATCCTTTCAGACGGGATTCAAATTCGCCTTTCATGCTGGCTCCGGCAAGTAATGCGCCGACATCCAGCGCCAGCAACCGAACTTCCCGCAATGCAGGTGGCACTTCTCCCTGCGCAATCGCCAGGGCAAAGCCTTCAACGACTGCCGTTTTCCCGACACCCGCTTCCCCGGTCAGCAGCGGATTATTCTGGCGACGACGCAGCAGGATATCGATCATTGTGCGAATTTCATGTTCACGGCCTGTTACCGGGTCGATTTTGCCGTCACGCGCCTGCGCCGTCATATCCTGACAGTATTTCGCCAGCGCGGATTTACCGTCTGGCACGCTACCGGAAATCGCCTGGCTGCTTTCGCCGGGAATGGCTGACGCCAGACCGGAACCGTCGTAAGGACGCTCTTGCGCTTCGGGTGATGTTTCTATCAACGAGGGAATAATTTCAAACAGCTCGTCAACTGGTAGCCCCATTAAAGGCTCACAGATACTTTCCAGCACACGGCGAAGTTCCGGTGTGGTCAGCAAGGCCAACAGCAACCAGGCGCTGCGAATTTTGTTGTCGCCGTAGCGAACACTCGCCAGCATCCAGGCTTTTTCAACACTGAGATCGATATGGTGGGAAAAATCGCTGATGGCGCTGGCTCCGGAGGGCAGCATATTCAGTTGCCGGAGTAACGCCTTTTCCACATCAGAAAAAGGTATCTGATAATGCCGAAGAACATGGAGGATATCGTTATCGGGTTGCTGCGTTAACTGGTGTAGCCAGTGGGTCAGTTCAACCCAGGGATTAGAGCGTAGTTTGCAAAACGCCGTCGCAGATTCCAGAGACCGAAATAACGATTCAGCCAGTTTTCCATACAACGCATTACGTGAAACAGGAGCGTCCATTCGTCACACCTTATGACTTAAAATCCATGAGAAAACAACATGTAAATCTGTATAAACATATAAAAAAATATACACATACAGGATCATCAAATTATAGGGACAAAACAATGATGCAGATCACAGAATATAGTATATTGCGGTGGTTAATATTATTGAAAGGCATAATGAGTGATATAAAAGATCGAGTCATTTATTTTTGAAATGTAACGTTTGAAAAATGATAACCACGAGCTAAGAATTAACATTAATATATTCACAAAATATATGACACAAGCTTATCCTGGCCGCTAATTAAATCGCATTTTTGGTTAAAAAAATGCATCTGTTAAGTACTGATAAATATCGCATTCATATGAGAAAAAGATTTAAATAACGTAATGAAACAAGAAAAAGCATGGATACTGCAAAAAATCCAGGCGCAGGGTATTGCTGATGACACACAGTACCCTGCCGGAGCGCATATTATTTTTACTACCGCTGCTCCCTATACCCCTGATTTTGAGCAGCATAAACAAGATGATATCGCCCTCAGCCTTCTTCGCCACGAAGAGGCCTGGTGGATAGTCAATCACTCTGATGAGTTGTGTTGCGCCGTCAATGAACAAGTGATGGAACCTCACCACCGTATGCGACTGAATGATGGAGATACGATTGAATGGGGTCTGTCTTCCTGGCGTCTTGCCCGCGCCGGTGAAAAATCACGACCCGATGTGCAGGAGTCTCTGCCAACCCGGTTGCCTGAATCTGTTGCTGAATATCTGGATCTGGACTGGTTTAGACAGCAACAGATCAATCCACAAAATCCGTTTGATATTATCCCTGTCCGCGAGACCGCGCCCTCTTACGCAGGCCAGGAAGCTGATAACCCGCTACTCCAGCTTTATCAGGAATATCAACAAGCATTATTGTCCCCCGAACAGGAAAGACGCCTCCGGGCGGAGCCATTGCCCCTGAATGAAGATATGCAAGCTCAGGATCTGACATGGCTATACGATTGGAAAACTGAAAACGATACCTTACAAGATATGGTAGCGGGTGCGCCTGGGATTGATGCCATTCTGGACTCGCTCGACGCCACCGGTGAAGGTGAAATAGCCTGGCTAACGACCGAATCACTGCCAGAGATCCTACATCTGCTCTCTCCGGAGCAGGCATTAAGGGCCGCGCACAATAGCATATTGCCCGAACTGACCCGCCGCGAGCATTGTATTATCGGCATCGATAGCCACTACCGAATCACCCCTGCGCAGAAAAATGGAGACACCTCTCATGAAAAAAACTGATACGCTTCCTACCACTCTGTCCGCCCTGATACAGGAACATTCCATTGCGGAGGGAATTCAGATGGCGGAGCAGCAGATACGGGAAAATCCGGCGAAAGCGCTCTGCCGCCACAGTCTTTTCCAGTTATTGTGTGTGGCCGGTGACTGGGCACGGGCGCTACACCAACTTCAGCTATGCGCCAGGATGGATGCAAATTATAGCCAGGAGGCCCGATTGTATCGGGAACTGGTTCGTTGCGAAATGTTCCGTCATACCGTTTTTCAGGGCGAGCAGCAGCCGGGTTTTCTTCTGCCGCAGCCTGTCTGGGTGGAGTCATTACTCGCGGCGCTCGGCAGTAACGGTGATATCCACCAATCCGATGAACACCGTAACACCGCACTGGAAGCCATAACGGATACCCGCGGGCAGTGGAACGGGGGTACATTTGACTGGGTGAGCGACAGCGACTCCCGTCTCGGTCCGGTACTTGAACTGATTACTGGCGGCGTATATATCTGGCTGCCGTTTTCACAAATCCGCTCGCTGGAATCACCGTCGCCAGCACGTCTGACCGATCTGCTCTGGAAGCCGGTTAATATCACGCTAGTGAATGGTGATACGCACGGTGCCTGGTTATTTACCCGCTATAGTGGTTCGGAAAGCGCGTCCGACGCCCTGCGTCTGTGCAGGGAAACCATCTGGCAGGACGGTCCCGGCGAAACCACCGTGCGGGCGCTGGGACAGAAAGTGTGGCTTACCAGTCACGGGGATATCAGTCTGCTGGACATGACCCACTGTACCTTTTACACACAGGAAGGCGATGGCGCATGAGCACCACCCGCTTTACCCCGGCTAACCACCTGCTCCCCACACTGTTTGACCGACTGTGCGACAATGCCCCGTATCAGAAACTTGACAGAGATATCAGCGTTACGCCAGTGCAACTGAAGGAGATCATTCGCCGGGATCTCTCTTTCCTGCTCAATACTATCAGCCATGAGGATGACATTGATGCCTGTCGCTATCCACAGGCGGCAGCGTCGGTACTTAACTATGGACTGCCGCCGCTGGCGGGCAGTTTTATGTATGAGCACAAATGGGACGACATCAGCCAGGCGATCCGGCGCGCCATCATCCGTTTCGAACCCCGGCTGAGAGCCTCCACGCTTCAGGTCACGCCATTACTGGATGAAACCCGGCAGGGTACCCACAACACGCTACAGTTTGAAATTCGCGGACAAATTCTGACGCAGCCGTATCCCACGGAGTTTCTGGTGCGCAGTGCGCTGGACATGGAACAAAACCGCATTACGTTCTTTTAATACAAGGCATTATTCATGGATCCACGGCTACTGGAGTATTACAACCGCGAGTTGAGTTATCTGCGGGAAACAGGCGCTGAGTTCGCCGCTCTCCACCCCAAAATTGCCGCCCGGCTGGGGATACAGGGAAACAGTATCGCTGACCCGTATGTGGAACGCATGATCGAAGCATTCAGCTTCCTGACCGCACGCACCCAGCTAAAAATTGACGCCGAGTTTCCCCGCTTTACGCAGCGGTTGCTGGAAGTCATTAGTCCCAATTATGTCACGCCCACGCCGTCGATGGCGGTGGCAAAGCTGTATCCCGACACGCAGGAAGGCGATCTGGCGAAAGGCTTCACCGTGCCGCGCAATACCACATTCGTTTCCCCTGTCCCGGAAGGCGAAAATACCGCCTGTCAGTTTCGCAGTAGTCAGGAGGTCACGTTGTGGCCGCTGTCCATAGAAGAGGTGCGTCTGACTGCCGCGCCACCGGATATGCCAGCCCTGCACCGCTATCTACCGCCCAATATTCATGTCGCCGGGGCGCTGCGCATCACCCTGCGAACCTTCGGGGAGCTGACCTTCAGCGAGCTTGCAGGACCGGATAAACTCCCCTTTTATCTCTGTGGTGAAGAGCGTATTGCGTCGCATCTGTTTGAACTGTTGCATACCAGCGCCGTCGCCACGCTGGCCGGAGAACCCGGCCACTTTGACGGTGAGCTGAATGTGAACCTGAAGCAGCCAGTGAGACACGAAGGACTGGAGCCTGGCCAGGGACTGCTGCCGCTGACCTGGAATGTGTTTCATGGTCATAATCTGTTGCATGAATTTTTCGCCTGCCCGGAACGGTTTTATTTTTTCACCCCGACCGGTCTATCTACCGGACTGCAAAAAGTGAAGGGTAACGTGGCGGAGATTGTTGTACTACTCAACCATCTGCCGCCGGACTGGCTTATTCACCAAACGGATGCCACACAATTCAGCCTGTTCTGTACGCCAGTGATTAATCTATTTCCTCGCACAACCACCCGAATCGAAGTCACTCACAGTGTGACGGAACAGCATTTGGTAGTAGATCGTACCCGTCCGCTGGATTACGAAGTGTTTTCCGTTCAGGAAGTGGAAGGGCTGGAAGCGAACACCACACGGAAGATGACTTTCCGTCCGCTGTACCACACACGAAATAACGATGAAGGCAATCACGGACGTTATTTCTCACTGCGCCGCGAGCCCCGCCGGTCTTCGGAAAACGCCCGCCGCTATGGCACCCGTACGCCCTACACCGGCTCGGAGGTTTTTCTGTCTCTGGTCGATCAGCACGAAGCGCCATACCCTGAAAATCTGCGTCATATCACCGTCACGGCAATGGTAACAAATCGCGATTTGCCCTGTCTGCTTCCGCGCAATGGCCGGGATGACCTGACTGTGGACGCCGCTATTCCTGTCGCAAGTGTTGGTCTTATCAAACCTCCCCGCCCACCGCAGCCGCCACTGGCTGAATGCGAAATGGCCTGGCGGTTGATCCGGCAGTTATCGTTTAACTATCTGCCGCTGGCCGATCTGGATCACCGTACTGGCGGTCAGGCGCTACGCGACTTGCTGAACCTGTTTATTCCACTCCATGACAGTCCACAGTCACGCCAGGTACGCAGTCTGATTGGCTGCCAGACCACCCCAGTGACCCGCCGCCTCCCCGGTTCGGCTCTGCTGGTTTACGGGCGGGGCGTCAGTTGCGAGCTGACTGTGGATGAGGAAGGATTTTCCGGCATCAGTCCTTATCTATTCGGACTGGTGCTGGAACACTACATCGCCCGCCATGTTTCCATTAACACGTTTTCGCAGATGACGCTGCACTCAATGCAGCGCGGGAAAATCATGACCTGGCCGGTAAGAACCGGACAAAGAGGGAACGTATGACTGGTGCGCTTGATCAGGCACAGAAAACCCCCTGGCGTTACGGATTCCTGAATCTGATGCGGCGTGTGGATGCGCAGCTCTGTGATGCTCCGTCAGGAAGTATCTGGCAGCCAAGGATGGAAAAATTTCGTCTGGGACAGACGCCGACGATGACCTTTGCGCCACGGGAAATCGCGCAGATCACCTGGCAGGACGGGCGTCTGCATCTGAGTCTGTACAGCCTCGGATTGTGGGGACCGAACGGCCCCCTACCGCTGCACTATACGGAGCTGGCGCTGAATCGCTCAGAGAGCCGCCACGATCCGACACTGGTTCATTTTTCCAATATTTTTCACCACCGCTGGCTGACACAGTTCTGGCAGGCATGGCGTAGCGGCCAGTCTGCTGGTGGCGGGCTGGACAAACCAGAATATGACCGTTTCGCATTTTATATTGCCAGCCTCAGCGGACAGGATCTGCGGGAGAGCGCCGGAAGTCCACTGTCAGATCATGTCCGCCTGGCCGCCTCCGCCCATCTGGTGCGCGAATCTCGCAATCCTGACGGGCTAGCTGCCACGCTGGCACATTATTTCAGTGTACCTTTTGCGGTAAAAGAATTCGCCCTGCACTGGATAGCCGTGGCAGACGATGAAATTACCCGCCTGGGTGCACCAACGCAGTCCTCAGTAATTGGTTATGGTGCGCTTATTGGTCAGGCTGTACTAGATATGCAGTACAAATTCCGGCTGGTTATCGGCCCGCTCACGCTGGAAGATTACCTTCGCTTTCTTCCCGGCGGCAACAATCTGCCTGCGCTGACTGAGTTGGTGCGCACATTTATCGGTTTCGAATATTGCTGGGAAATCGAACTCCAGCTTAAACCTCACGTCGCGCCACCTGCGGTGATCGGCGGTGCACAGCAGCTTGGCTGGACAACTTGGGCAGGCAGAGCCATGCATGACCGCCCGGTTACCGGTATGATTTTTGAACCTGAAGACGACTTAACCTACTGAGAGCAATTATATGGACATGTCCCTGACCGAACCGGTAAGCGCTGAACAGCCCTGCGGCATCGATCTAGAGTACGACCCGGAATACCTGCTACTGTTCAATCGCGCCGCCCCCCAGGCGGAGGCACAATATGGTGATTTTGTTAGTACACCGGAAACCGTTAACTGGCCGGAAATTGAACGCGATGCGCGCCGCCTGCTCGCCCGAAGTAAAGATATACGTGTGCTGATCCTGTTATTGCGTTGCCGCACGCAATTAGCTGGAGCCCAGGGACTTGCAGAAGCATTTTTACTGCTGGAAAAACTGTGTACGGTATATTCCGCTACGCTACACCCACAACTTCTTATCGATGAAGACATCTCCACTGAAAGCGCAGAAGATGCGATTGTGGCCCGCAGCAACGCGCTAGCAGCATTACTGGATCATGAAGGAGTAATGGCGGACATCCGTAGTATCATATTGTCGAACAATGCTGCCATGCGGCTGCAGGTAAGAGATGTAGAGCGGGCCCTGTCAGCGCCACATCCTGCCGATGCGCTCTCCCCGGAGTCTGTAAGCCAGCAACTGGCCGATCTGGAAGCGAGAGGGCTGCTGCCATTAGCCGCATTTCGCCAGGCCGCAGAGAGCATCGAACATCTCCAACAATGGGCGAACGACACATTGCGCGATTTCGCGCCTGATTTCTCCCGTTTGAAACAATTGTTGTCGCTTTTACCTGACAGGGTAAAAGCGACAACAATAGAAGTTTCGCCACCACAAATACAGACGTCGGCCCCGGAGACCACGACTGCGGTCAACCTTCCCCCGACGCTGACGAAAGATATTGCCCCTGTAAATACGCCCGCAACTTTACCAGTGTTAACAAAAGCAATACCGGAAAATATCCGTGACCGCAACGATGCGCTTGAACGCCTGAGGATCATCCGCCGCTGGTTTGAAAGCAGTGAGCCAAGTAGCCCCACAATCCCACTGTTGCGCCAAGCGGAGCGATTGGTTGGAAAACGATTTTCGGAAGTAATCAATGAAATTCCGGTAGAGTTACTGGAGAAATGGGACCCATCAGAGTAACAGAATTCGTATGACTGAACATAGCCATCTGTAATATGCACTGATGATGTCGGGCTGGTCTGGCGATAACGATATTTGGAACATTATTACTGTTACGGTGCTATTTGCTCTACCATTATTGTCAATGTTACACACCGCTGGTGAATGATGTCAGCGGTAAAACAGCAGTGGTATCTGATATATGACAATATCTGGCGCTGCTTTCTGTCGTTTTCGGCCAGCATTCGACGGTCTTCCTCGTACTTCCCTCGGGCGGTGCGGTAAAGGTGACCGCAGAATATTCACCAAAAAGCGATACAGGTTTCTTTACCGCCAAAGCGATGCCGGAGATACTAAGGTTTTGCACCACTAGTTTTAACAAGGATATATAAACCACCAGAAATGGTGACTTTGTGAGATTAGTTGAGGGAGTTTAACGCGCGGATTTGTGGTTTGGTTAATACCATTGGGGCCGCTCCTTTATAGAACTGGACAGCCCCTACTTTGAACCACTTTTACACCAAATACGTAGAGAAAACCATATACGTATCGGGAAGATTTTTCGGTCTAACTGAGTGATATCTCTAACAAATAAAAAACACACCTACACCAAAAAACAAATAATTTGGCGGAACGGACGGGACTCGAACCCGCGACCCCCTGCGTGACAGGCAGGTATTCTAACCGACTGAACTACCGCTCCGCTGTGTTCCCTTGGGAACGTTGCGAATAGTACGGTGTGCCTTTCAGATCGTCAACGGTTTTTCTCATGTTTTGAATTGTTTGCTGCAAAAATCGCCCGGACGATGGTTTAATCAGCATCTTCCGGCTTATCAGGCGCGCCAGAGACAGCTGCCACCTTTTTTCTGCACTAAATCCAGCCGTGATTCATGCTCGGCCTGCTCTTCATCACTGGCAGAAATAACGCGTAATTTGCTGGCCGCACGAACGATACGTTGAATACCGGTATCGACCTGCTGCTTGCTCTCTCCTTCCATGGCGAAGGCTATGGAGGTCTGGCCGCCGGTCATCATCAGATAAACATCGGCGAGGATCTGGGAGTCAAGCAGTGCCCCGTGGAGGGTTCGCTTACTGTTATCTATTTCATAACGTGAGCATAGCGCGTCGAGGCTGTTACGCTTGCCGGGGAACATTCTCCGTGCCAGCGCCAGGCTGTCGGTCACTTTACAAAACGTATCTGTTTTTGGGATCCCGCGATTCAGCTTACTGAATTCATAATCCATAAAACCGATATCAAACGATGCGTTATGAATGACCAGTTCAGCGCCGCGAATATAATCAAGGAACTCATCCGCAACGTCGGCGAAGGTGGGCTTATCAAGCAAAAACTCATCGGCAATACCGTGAACGCCGAACGCTTCCGGATCCACCAGCCGGTCCGGTTTCAGATAGACATGAAAGTTATTACCGGTCAGACGGCGGTTGATCACTTCAACGGCACCGATCTCAATGATCTTATGGCCTTCATAATGAACGCCAATTTGGTTCATACCGGTTGTTTCGGTATCGAGGACGATCTGTCGTGTAATAGCAGTGCTCATATCGTTCATTTGTGTCAGACTTGTCGTTTTTAATCACAGGAAGTCTACCAGAGATGCTAAAAAAGGTAGAAGTTTTCACCGATGGTTCTTGTCTCGGCAATCCAGGACCGGGCGGCTATGGCGCTATTCTACGCTATCAGCTGGCTGAAAAAACTTTTAGCGAAGGCTATCGTTTGACCACCAATAATCGTATGGAACTGATGGCGGCAATCGTGGCGCTGGAAGCCTTAAAAGAACATTGTGAAGTGGTTCTGAGCACTGATAGCCAGTATGTCCGTCAGGGGATTACCCAGTGGATCCACAACTGGAAAAAACGCGGCTGGAAGACGGCAGAGAAAAAGCCGGTTAAAAATGTCGATCTCTGGAAGCGACTTGATGCCGCGCTCGGGCAGCATCAAATTCACTGGGAATGGGTGAAAGGACATGCCGGACATCCCGAGAATGAGCGCTGTGACGAACTGGCGCGTAAGGCGGCGTCTCATCCCACTCAGGAGGACATCGGCTATCAGCCTGATGCCTGACCTCAGGGCTTACGATATTGCCTGGTCGCGCCTACGGCCTGTCTTATCGGCCGCTTAGCTTTACTCTGTTTCATCGGATTGAGGGTAAGCGGTATGGTGCGTTTACGGGCCACAATCACTTGCAGGCATCCCAGGGCGGGAAGATGCGTACTCAATAACTTCCCGCCCTGCCGCGTCCACGGCAAAACCTGAAAGCGGCTATAATGCATTACTTCAAAATTAAGTAGCGTTAACCAGTCCATCTGGCGCATCAGGGTAAACATACGGCTGTTTGACGGCGGCCTTTTTCGCATGAACGGCACAAGCTTACGCAATCCCATCAGGCTCAGCGGGTTAAAGCCCGTGATGATAAGCCAGCCATCATCGATGAGTACGCGATCGGCTTCGCGAAGTAGTTGATGTGGATCCTGACACCAGGGCAACGTATGCGCTAACAGGCAGGCATCGATCGATTTCTCAGCAAACGGCAGATGCAAGGGATCGGCTTTGACCTGCATCGGTTCGCCGCTTAACGAGACATTAACCTGATGGGAGATGGCGCAAGCATCAGTATTGATTTCTGCGCTCAAATTGCCGATTTTAAGCAAGTGAAATCCATACATTTTTGCCAGCCACGGTTTAAGCTGATGCTCCAGGGCCTCACGATAGTATTCCCCCCTGGGCAGTTCGCTCCAGCGATTAGGGGATGGCGCTGTCTGGGAAATCCTTGCCGGTTTCATCACACTCTTCCGCTTCGCTTTATGAGGTCATTATGAATCTTAACAGTATTCCCGCATTTCAGGACAACTACATCTGGATATTAAGCGACGATGACGATCGCTGTATCATTGTGGATCCCGGAGAAGCCCGTCCGGTTCTGGACGCTCTGACGCAAAATAAGTGGCAGCCAGCGGCAATCTTTTTGACGCATCATCATAACGATCATACGGGGGGCGTGAAGGAACTCGTCCAGCATTACCCGGATATAGTGGTATATGGGCCACAAGAGACGCTAAATAAAGGAACTACCACGCTTGTTAATGACGGTGACAAGATCTCTGTTTTGGGCAGCGAATTTACTATTTTTTCTACGCCTGGACATACCGCGGGCCACGTTTGTTTCTTCAGTAATCCTTACCTTTTTTGCGGCGACACACTGTTTTCTGGCGGTTGCGGACGCCTGTTTGAAGGCACTCCTGCACAAATGTATCAATCCTTTCAAAAGATTAACGCATTACCAGAAGACACGGTTATTTGTTGCGCACATGAATATACTTTATCAAACATGGAGTTTGCCAAAAGTATCCTTCCGCACGATTCGTTCATAAACGATTATTACCTTAAAGTTAAGGGGTTACGCGCGAAGAAACAGATGACACTTCCGGTTATTCTGAAAAATGAGCGCCAGATAAATTTATTTTTACGAACTGATGACATTGATTTGATTAAAGTAATTTCAGAAGAAACAAATTTGCAACAACCTGAACAGCGTTTTGCCTGGTTAAGGGCAAAGAAAGATAATTTCTGACATTCGGACTTGTGTTTTGCCAGCTTCACCTTTATGATCGGTCGTCTTTTAAGCAACTATTGACACACACATGAAGGCAAAAGCGATATTACTCGCCTCTGTCTTGCTTGTAGGTTGCCAGGCGTCTCAGCACGATGGCAACGTTACACAGCACGCACAGAGCCTTTCTGCAGCTGGTCAAGGGGAAGCAGGTAAGTTTACCAGTCAAGCGCGGTGGATGGACGATGGAACATTCTCTGGGCAGGATCAGGACTTGTGGGCTTTTATCGGCGACGAGCTAAAGATGGGGATTCCGGAAAACAGCCGGATTCGCGATCAGAAACAGAAGTACTTACAGAACAAGAGCTATCTCCACGATGTAACTTTACGGGCAGAGCCGTATATGTACTGGATAGCCGGGCAAGTTAAGAAACGTAACATGCCGATGGAACTAGTATTACTACCCATAGTGGAGAGCGCTTTTAACCCGCACGCAACGTCTGGTGCCAATGCCGCAGGCATCTGGCAAATCATACCGAGCACCGGGCGCAATTACGGTTTGAAACAGACCCGCAATTATGATGCGCGTCGTGATGTTGTGGCCTCAACAACGGCCGCACTGGACATGATGCAGCGTCTTAACCGCATGTTTGACGGCGACTGGTTGTTAACCGTTGCAGCCTATAACAGCGGCGAAGGTCGGGTCATGAAGGCAATCAAAGCGAATAAAGCTCGCGGTTTACCCACGGACTTTTGGTCGCTCTCATTGCCACAGGAAACGAAGATTTACGTGCCTAAAATGCTGGCCTTGAGCGAGATTCTCAAAAACAGCAAACGGTATGGTGTTGTCTTGCCTGGCACCGATGAAAGTCGTGCACTGGCACGAGTACGCCTGAATAGTCCGGTAGAGATGGCACAGTTGGCTGATATGGCAGGTATTTCAGTCGCTAAGCTGAAGACATTTAATGCAGGCGTTAAGGGGTCGACCCTCGGTGCCAGTGGTCCTCAGTATGTGATGGTGCCGCAAAAGCATGCCAGCCAGCTACGTGAGTCGTTAGCCTCAGGTGAAATCGCCGCTGTCCAGCCAGGTCTGTTGGCTGACAATACGCCGCTCACCAGTCGCAGCTATAAAGTGCGCTCAGGCGATACGCTTTCCGGCATTGCTTCACGCCTTGGCGTGACGTCGAAAGATTTGCAACAGTGGAATAATCTACGTGGTGCAGGTCTGAAAATTGGTCAAAATCTGACGGTGGGTGCTGGTAGTAGCGCACAGCGTCTGGCCAACAACGATGACAGCATTACCTATCGCGTGCGTAAAGGCGACTCCCTCGCCAGCATTGCAAGGCATCACGGCGTAAACATCAAGGATGTGATGCGCTGGAATAGCGATACGGATAATCTGCAACCAGGCGACCGGATAACACTGTTTGTTAAAAATAGTGCTACGCCAGATTCCTGATGACAGAACGATAAAAAAGGCACCGTTTCCCCCGGTGCCTTTTTTATTTATGCCGTTTTGTGAGCTTCAAACATGATGGTGTCGCTGGTAAATGATCCGTCTTCCTGCAATTCAAAATAGTTTTTCACCTCCTGAGAAGCACTCTCCTGATACAGCCGAATGGCGTCGCTCAATGGCTGTGGGGTGCGCATCCGTGCAATCCAGGATGAGAACTCCAGCGGCAGACGATCAGTTGTCAGCCCGTCCGTAATAAAGCCCGCCTCATTCGCCAACGCCAGCCATTCCCCACTGGCGTAGTTTCTGACGTGTGAGGTATCCCGCAGCGCCTCAACGGTTTGCAACCAGATATCCCGCACCGGGTGGCCGGGAGACATGACATCCATAATAATCAAGACGCCGCCCGGTTTTAAAACCCGTTTTGCTTCCCGCAGCGCCTGCCCGACATCATGCCAGTGATGAGCGGAGTAGCGGCTAATTACCACATCAAAGCGCTCATCATTAAAAGGTAAGTGCTCTGCATAGCCCTGTTGGGTTGTAATATTATGCAGCCCTTTTTCCTGCGCGGCCCTGGCAACCACTTCCAGCATGCTCGCTGATAAATCATAAGCTGTGACCTGAGCGACCTGACTGGCGGCAGCAAAACTGGCGTGCCCTGCTCCACAGCCCAGATCCAGTACTTCAGCATGTGGCAGAGCAGCAAGACGCTTAGTCAACTGTTGCAAATCGCGGCCGGCAGCATGGACCGCGCTGGTCAGATAGGCCCCGGCCTGTGAGCTAAATTGTTTATTGATATGATCGTGGTGGGTAGTGGTGGTCATGGTGTGTCCTTTTGTGAGTGAGAGTAAAAGGGCAGCACCATTACAGGTCTGCCCGACGGCAGACCTGACATCCTTTATCTATCAGGTTTGCCGGGCGTGAATTCAACGAGTAGTGGATTATGATCGGAGGCGCGGGTCACCAGAACCGATGCTTCCCCGACGTTTAAACCGCGATAAAAAATAAAATCCAGCGGACGTCCAAAAGCACGGCGACGCTGGTCATCGGTGAAACGAACCTGGCGCAGCGACATTTCCCGGGAAAAGCGATAAAGCGCGTTCATCCGCTGACGGCTCCAGGCATTAAAGTCTCCAGCCATGATCACCGGACCGCTGTGATGCGCAATCTGATCGCCAATCGGCAGCAATTGTTTGCTGTAGACATCAACGCCCAGACTAAAGTTGACCGCATGAACGTTCACAACCATCAATAACCGGCCATCAGGCAGCGGATAAACTGTCACCAGTGCCGATTTAGACAGGCGTAACAGCGGCTCACGCTCGCGCAATGGGCAGCAGTAGACCGGATGTGCAGCAGAGAGCGTCATCACGCCTGAGGGATGCTGAGGCAGAACAAATGCCGGCACCTGGTCGGCGGCAAGATAGTTCGAGGTCGCGAATCGGATGAGTTCGGGCGTGGTTTGCGCTTCCTGAAGTAATACCAGATGGGCATCTTTACCAAAGTTTTGCAGCACCGACTGCCACTCCGCGCGTTGCTGCTTAAAAATGTTCCAGACTAAGACCCGAATCTTTTCTTCACTGCTAAGCGGTGCGCCTGCTGGCAATGCCTGGCCGATACTCGCAAACGATCCCGGCGGCAAAATTCGCTCCGCAGGTTGCCCGGCGACATAACGCATTGCATAAGTATTTTTTCGCACTTTTGGCATTACACCTCAATTACAACCCGGTCCGGAAAACGAACAACTCCTACTGTTATAGGGATTTTAGCGCATACTTTCAACGCTAACCGACAGAAAGATTGATGAGTTTGGTAAACAAAAGATTCCTCATAGCGCTTTACATAATGTTTTTAGCCTGCAAAAAACGTTAATGTTTAAATAACAAAGATCGCTAAAATAGCGTTATAGCTTTGCGTTTGGGGCAATAATGAAAGCAACATCTGATGAAATCGCAACATTTGTGGCGGTTGTGGAAAGCGGAAGCTTTAGCCGTGCCGCTGAACAGCTACGCCTGGCAAACTCGGCTATTAGCCGGACAGTTAAGAAGCTGGAAGCAAAGCTTGGTGTAAGTCTGCTAAACCGGACTACCCGCCAGCTCAGCCTGACTGAAGAGGGAGAGCGCTATTTCCGGCGCGTGCAGGTGGTTTTACAGGAAATGACGGCGGCTGAGAATGAGATTATAGAGACGCGACATTCACCGCGTGGTTTGCTACGTATAGATGCAGCCACTCCCGTGCTTCTGCATTATTTGATGCCGCTCATCAAACCCTTTCGCGAGCATTATCCGGATATTACGCTTTCACTGGTTTCTTCAGAAACGTTTATCAATTTGATCGAGCGTAAGGTGGATGTCGCTATCCGCGCCGGGATCCTGACTGACTCCAGTCTGCGTGCTCGCCCATTAATGACCAGCTATCGCAAGATTATCGCCTCTCCGGATTATATCTCCCGGCATGGGAAACCGAAGACCGTGGAAGAACTTAAACAACATGTCTGCCTGGGTTTTACTGAGCCTGGTTCGCTGAATACATGGCCCGTTTATTGCTGTGACGCACAGCTTTATGAAGTTGTTTGTGGCATCTCTTCCAATAGCGGTGAAACGCTTAAACAACTTTGCCTTAGCGGTAATGGCATTGCGTGTTTGTCTGACTATATGATTGATAAGGAAATTGAGCGCGGGGAACTGGTAGAACTGCTGGAAGATATACGCGTGCCTGTTGAAATGCCCCTTAACGCTGTCTACTACAGCGACAAAGCGGTGAGTGGGAGGATCAGAGCGTTTATTGATTTTCTCAGTGAGTACGGCCATTAACCGGCGTTTAAAAGGGCGGGATAAATAAAGTATAAAAAAAAGCCCTGAGTAAATACTCAGGGCTCTTAATAAGTGGCGGAACGGACGGGACTCGAACCCGCGACCCCCTGCGTGACAGGCAGGTATTCTAACCGACTGAACTACCGCTCCACCGAATTTCGTTGTCACTGACCAGATGTCACTCCGGTTTACTGCTTAATTTGATGCCTGGCAGTTCCCTACTCTCGCATGGGGAGACCCCACACTACCATCGGCGCTACGGCGTTTCACTTCTGAGTTCGGCATGGGGTCAGGTGGGACCACCGCGCTGTTGCCGCCAGGCAAATTCTGTTTATCAGGGTGCATGCTGCACACTGATTAATCTGTGATCAGGCTGAAAATATTCTCTCAAATCCGCCAAAACAGCTTCGGCGTTGTAAGGTTAAGCCTCACGGTTCATTAGTACCGGTTAGCTCAACGCATCGCTGCGCTTACACACCCGGCCTATCAACGTCATCGTCTTTAACGTTCCTTCAGGAGACTTTAAGTCTCAGGGAGAACTCATCTCGGGGCAAGTTTCGTGCTTAGATGCTTTCAGCACTTATCTCTTCCGCATTTAGCTACCGGGCAGTGCCATTGGCATGACAACCCGAACACCAGTGATGCGTCCACTCCGGTCCTCTCGTACTAGGAGCAGCCCCCCTCAGTTCTCCAGCGCCCACGGCAGATAGGGACCGAACTGTCTCACGACGTTCTAAACCCAGCTCGCGTACCACTTTAAATGGCGAACAGCCATACCCTTGGGACCTACTTCAGCCCCAGGATGTGATGAGCCGACATCGAGGTGCCAAACACCGCCGTCGATATGAACTCTTGGGCGGTATCAGCCTGTTATCCCCGGAGTACCTTTTATCCGTTGAGCGATGGCCCTTCCATTCAGAACCACCGGATCACTATGACCTGCTTTCGCACCTGCTCGCGCCGTCACGCTCGCAGTCAAGCCAGCTTATGCCATTGCACTAACCTCCTGATGTCCGACCAGGATTAGCTGACCTTCGTGCTCCTCCGTTACGCTTTAGGAGGAGACCGCCCCAGTCAAACTACCCACCAGACACTGTCCCCACGCCAGATTATGGCGCCAGGTTAGAACATCAAACATTAAAGGGTGGTATTTCAAGGTCGGCTCCACGCAGACTGGCGTCCACGCTTCAAAGCCTCCCACCTATCCTACACATCAAGGCTCAATGTTCAGTGTCAAGCTATAGTAAAGGTTCACGGGGTCTTTCCGTCTTGCCGCGGGTACACTGCATCTTCACAGCGAGTTCAATTTCACTGAGTCCCGGGTGGAGACAGCCTGGCCATCATTACGCCATTCGTGCAGGTCGGAACTTACCCGACAAGGAATTTCGCTACCTTAGGACCGTTATAGTTACGGCCGCCGTTTACCGGGGCTTCGATCAGGAGCTTCTCTTGCGATAACCCCATCAATTAACCTTCCGGCACCGGGCAGGCGTCACACCGTATACGTCCACTTTCGTGTTTGCACAGTGCTGTGTTTTTAATAAACAGTTGCAGCCAGCTGGTATCTTCGACTGGTTTCAGCTCCATCAGCAAGTGACTTCACCTACGCACCAGCGTGCCTTCTCCCGAAGTTACGGCACCATTTTGCCTAGTTCCTTCACCCGGGTTCTCTCAAGCGCCTTGGTATTCTCTACCTGACCACCTGTGTCGGTTTGGGGTACGATTTCGTGTTACCTGATGCTTAGAGGCTTTTCCTGGAAGCAGGGCATTTGTCACTTCAGCACCGTGGTGCCTCGTCATCACGCCTCAGTGTTAACAGCGTTCCGGATTTACCTGGAACACCCACCTTCACGCTTAAACCGGGACAACCGTCGCCCGGCCGACATAGCCTTCTCCGTCCCCCCTTCGCAGTAACACCAAGTACGGGAATATTAACCCGTTTCCCATCGACTACGCCTTTCGGCCTCGCCTTAGGGGTCGACTCACCCTGCCCCGATTAACGTTGGACAGGAACCCTTGGTCTTCCGGCGTGCGGGTTTTTCACCCGCATTATCGTTACTTATGTCAGCATTCGCACTTCTGATACCTCCAGCAGCCCTCACAGGCCACCTTCAACGGCTTACAGAACGCTCCCCTACCCAACAACGCATAAGCGTCGCTGCCGCAGCTTCGGTGCATGGTTTAGCCCCGTTACATCTTCCGCGCAGGCCGACTCGACCAGTGAGCTATTACGCTTTCTTTAAATGATGGCTGCTTCTAAGCCAACATCCTGGCTGTCTGGGCCTTCCCACATCGTTTCCCACTTAACCATGACTTTGGGACCTTAGCTGGCGGTCTGGGTTGTTTCCCTCTTCACGACGGACGTTAGCACCCGCCGTGTGTCTCCCGTGATAACATTCTTCGGTATTCGCAGTTTGCATCGGATCGGTAAGTCGGGATGACCCCCTGGCCGAAACAGTGCTCTACCCCCGAAGATGAGTTCACGAGGCGCTACCTAAATAGCTTTCGGGGAGAACCAGCTATCTCCCGGTTTGATTGGCCTTTCACCCCCAGCCACAGGTCATCCGCTAATTTTTCAACATTAGTCGGTTCGGTCCTCCAGTTAGTGTTACCCAACCTTCAACCTGCCCATGGCTAGATCACCGGGTTTCGGGTCTATACCCTGCAACTTAACGCCCGGTTAAGACTCGGTTTCCCTCCGGCTCCCCTATACGGTTAACCTTGCTACAGAATATAAGTCGCTGACCCATTATACAAAAGGTACGCAGTCACCCCATAAAAGAGGCTCCCACTGCTTGTACGTACACGGTTTCAGGTTCTTTTTCACTCCCCTCGCCGGGGTTCTTTTCGCCTTTCCCTCACGGTACTGGTTCACTATCGGTCAGTCAGGAGTATTTAGCCTTGGAGGATGGTCCCCCCATATTCAGACAGGATACCACGTGTCCCGCCCTACTCTTCGAGTTCACAGCATGTGCATTTTGGTGTACGGGACTATCACCCTGTACCGCCGGACTTTCCAGACCGTTCCACTAACACGCATGCTGATTCAGACTCCGGGCTCCTCCCCGTTCGCTCGCCGCTACTGGGGGAATCTCGGTTGATTTCTTTTCCTCGGGGTACTTAGATGTTTCAGTTCCCCCGGTTCGCCTCATGCCACTATGTATTCATGACATGATAGTGTGACGAGTCACACTGGGTTTCCCCATTCGGGTATCGCCGGTTATAACGGTTCATATCACCTTACCGGCGCTTATCGCAGATTAGCACGCCCTTCATCGCCTCTGACTGCCAGGGCATCCACCGTGTACGCTTAGTCGCTTAACCTCACAACCCGAAGATGTTTCACTTCAGTGTTGCGAAAATTTGAGAGACCCACGAACAACTCGCGTTGTTCAGTGTTTTTCAATTTTCAGCTTGATCCAGATTTTTAAAGAGCAAATATCTCAAACGTGACTGATACAGTCAGTTTTGAGATACGTTTGGTTGTGCCTTTCACCCACAGCCAGCAAGTGGCGTCCCCTAGGGGATTCGAACCCCTGTTGCCGCCGTGAAAGGGCGGAGTCCTAACCGCTAGACGAAGGGGACACGGAGTGTCACGACTTCGCAGCCGTCTTGCTCGTTACTTTTTCATCAGACAATCTGTGTGAGCACTTCAAAGAACGTTTCTTTAAGGTAAGGAGGTGATCCAACCGCAGGTTCCCCTACGGTTACCTTGTTACGACTTCACCCCAGTCATGAATCACAAAGTGGTAAGCGCCCTCCCGAAGGTTAAGCTACCTACTTCTTTTGCAACCCACTCCCATGGTGTGACGGGCGGTGTGTACAAGGCCCGGGAACGTATTCACCGTGGCATTCTGATCCACGATTACTAGCGATTCCGACTTCACGGAGTCGAGTTGCAGACTCCGATCCGGACTACGACATACTTTATGAGGTCCGCTTGCTCTCGCGAGGTCGCTTCTCTTTGTATATGCCATTGTAGCACGTGTGTAGCCCTGGTCGTAAGGGCCATGATGACTTGACGTCATCCCCACCTTCCTCCAGTTTATCACTGGCAGTCTCCTTTGAGTTCCCGGCCGGACCGCTGGCAACAAAGGATAAGGGTTGCGCTCGTTGCGGGACTTAACCCAACATTTCACAACACGAGCTGACGACAGCCATGCAGCACCTGTCTCACAGTTCCCGAAGGCACCCCGGCATCTCTGCCAGGTTCTGTGGATGTCAAGACCAGGTAAGGTTCTTCGCGTTGCATCGAATTAAACCACATGCTCCACCGCTTGTGCGGGCCCCCGTCAATTCATTTGAGTTTTAACCTTGCGGCCGTACTCCCCAGGCGGTCGACTTAACGCGTTAGCTCCGGAAGCCACGCCTCAAGGGCACAACCTCCAAGTCGACATCGTTTACGGCGTGGACTACCAGGGTATCTAATCCTGTTTGCTCCCCACGCTTTCGCACCTGAGCGTCAGTCTTTGTCCAGGGGGCCGCCTTCGCCACCGGTATTCCTCCAGATCTCTACGCATTTCACCGCTACACCTGGAATTCTACCCCCCTCTACAAGACTCTAGCATGCCAGTTTCGAATGCAGTTCCCGGGTTGAGCCCGGGGATTTCACATCCGACTTGACACGCCGCCTGCGTGCGCTTTACGCCCAGTAATTCCGATTAACGCTTGCACCCTCCGTATTACCGCGGCTGCTGGCACGGAGTTAGCCGGTGCTTCTTCTGCGGGTAACGTCAATCGACAAGGTTATTAGCCTTGTCGCCTTCCTCCCCGCTGAAAGTACTTTACAACCCGAAGGCCTTCTTCATACACGCGGCATGGCTGCATCAGGCTTGCGCCCATTGTGCAATATTCCCCACTGCTGCCTCCCGTAGGAGTCTGGACCGTGTCTCAGTTCCAGTGTGGCTGGTCATCCTCTCAGACCAGCTAGGGATCGTCGCCTTGGTGAGCCGTTACCCCACCAACTAGCTAATCCCATCTGGGCACATCCGATGGCAAGAGGCCCGAAGGTCCCCCTCTTTGGTCCGAAGACGTTATGCGGTATTAGCTACCGTTTCCAGTAGTTATCCCCCTCCATCAGGCAGTTTCCCAGACATTACTCACCCGTCCGCCACTCGTCAGCGAAGCAGCAAGCTGCTTCCTGTTACCGTTCGACTTGCATGTGTTAGGCCTGCCGCCAGCGTTCAATCTGAGCCATGATCAAACTCTTCAATTTAAGTTTGATGCTCAAAGAATTAAACTTCGTAATGAATTACGTGTTCACTCTTGAGACTTGGTATTCATTTTTTGCCTTTCGGCATTAAGAATCCGTATCTTCGAGTGCCCACACAGATTGTCTGATAAATTGTTAAAGAGCAGTTGCGACGCGGCTTACAGCTCACCGTCGCGAGGTGGCGTATATTACGCTTTCCTCTTTCAGAGTCAACCCTGAATTTCAGGATTTTTCTCTTCAACCGAAACGGCTGTTTGTGTGAAGTGATTCACATCCGCCGTGTCGATGGAGGCGCATTATAGGGAGTTCGCGCCGTATGACAAGGGGAAAAATGCAATTTTATTTCAACCGCTCACCTTTTGAGCATAACGCCTGTTTTTAGCGCTTTTTGATAGCCGATGGCAGGTCTGCAAGGCTGTTAATCACCCAATCAGCCGCTTTTTCTGCGTCTTCGGTTACCGGCTTACCGGTTCGCACCAGCACTTTTGTGCCGACGCCCGCTGCCGCTGCCGCCTGCATATCCTCCATTTTATCGCCCACCATATAAGAAGCGGCCATATCAATGTGCAGATAGTCCTTTGCCGAGAGCAGCATGCCTGGATGAGGCTTACGACAATCACAGGTCTGACGGAATTCTTCCACGCTGCCCTGCGGGTGATGAGGGCAATAGTAGATGCCATCTAAATCGACACCACGATCTGCCAGCGACCAGTCCATCCATTCTGTCAGCGTTTCAAACTGCTCTTCGGTGAACTTACCGCGTGCGATACCGGACTGGTTTGTCACCAGCACCAGCGCATAGCCCATTTCTTTTAATTCACGCATGGCGTCGATCACGCCATCAATAAATTCAAACGCATCAATTTCGTGTACATAACCATGATCGACGTTAAGCGTGCCGTCACGATCGAGAAATATAGCTGGTACTGATTTTGCCACCGCATTGCTCCTGAAAAAGGCATGTTCCGTTAGTATCGCATGTTTCAGCGACCATTAAAGCGCTGAAAGCATAAAGCCAGATTGATTTAGCCGTCTGGATGCCTTAACATCCATCACATTAGCGGGTACTCCCCGTCTATGGCAGAAGAAAATGCCACGGCTAACACCAGAGCGATAACAAATACTCTAATGATTAAACTTTCCAATATTACTAAGGTTTTCCAGCAAGGAAATCACACTATCCAGGCTCTGAACGATGTCAGCCTGCATATTCCTGCCGGACAAATCTACGGCGTCATTGGCGCCTCTGGCGCGGGTAAAAGTACGCTTATCCGCTGCGTAAACTTACTTGAGCGCCCGACACAGGGGAGCGTGCAGGTTGACGGCCAGGAACTCACCACGCTTTCTGCTTCCGCCCTCACAAAAGCGCGTCGTCAGATAGGCATGATTTTCCAGCATTTTAACCTGCTGGCCTCGCGCACCGTTTTTGGTAATGTAGCGCTACCGCTTGAACTGGATGCTACGCCGCGCGAAGAAATCAATCGCCGGGTGAAAGAGCTGCTCGACCTGGTGGGGCTGAGTGATAAACATGACAGCTACCCGGCCAATCTTTCCGGCGGCCAAAAGCAGCGTGTGGCCATTGCCCGCGCCCTTGCCAGCAATCCGAAAGTTCTGCTGTGTGATGAAGCCACCAGCGCCCTCGATCCTGCCACAACGCGTTCCATTCTCGAACTATTAAAGGATATCAATCGCCGTTTAGGGCTGACCATTCTGCTGATCACACATGAAATGGATGTGGTGAAGCGTATCTGCGATTGCGTAGCCGTGATTAGCAACGGCGAGCTTATCGAACAGGATAAAGTCAGCGAAGTGTTTTCTCACCCGAAAACGCCGCTGGCACAACAGTTTATTCAGTCCACGCTGCATCTGGATATTCCGGAAGATTATCTGCTGCGTCTGAAAGCCGAATCTACTGCGGATAGCGTGCCGATGCTGCGCATGGAATTCACTGGCCAGTCGGTCGACGCCCCGCTGCTGTCAGAAACCGCTCGTCGTTTTAACGTTAACAACAATATTATCAGCGCGCAGATGGATTATGCCGGTGGCGTTAAGTTCGGCATCATGCTGACCGAAATGCACGGCGCGCAACAAGATACACAAGCTGCCATTGCCTGGTTGCAGGAACACCACGTGAAAATAGAGGTACTGGGTTATGTCTGAGCCAATGATGTGGTTATTACTGCGTGGCGTATGGGAAACGCTGGCCATGACCTTTGTTTCCGGTTTCTTCGGCTTTGTCATCGGCCTGCCGGTAGGGGTACTTTTATATGTGACTCGTCCGGGACAAATCATTGAGAATGCGAAGCTTTACCGCACCCTGTCGGCGCTGGTAAATATTTTCCGTTCCATTCCGTTCATTATCTTACTGGTATGGATGATCCCCTTTACTCGTGTCATTGTCGGCACCTCTATTGGGTTACAGGCCGCTATTGTTCCGCTTACCGTCGGTGCAGCACCGTTTATTGCCCGTATGGTTGAGAATGCGCTGCTGGAGATCCCCGCCGGGCTGATCGAAGCCTCGCGCGCAATGGGAGCCACCCCAATGCAGATCGTGCGCAAAGTGCTACTGCCGGAAGCCTTGCCGGGCCTGGTGAATGCCGCAACGATCACGCTGATCACCCTGGTCGGCTACTCCGCAATGGGCGGTGCTGTCGGTGCAGGTGGCCTCGGGCAGATAGGCTACCAGTATGGTTATATCGGGTATAACGCCACGGTAATGAATACGGTGCTGGTATTGCTCGTCGTTCTGGTTTATTTAATTCAGTTCGCAGGCGATCGTATCGTCCGTTCTGTCACTCATAAATAGCATCACACAACACTAATACGCTAAGTAAGGAAATAGTATGACGTTCAAATTTAAAACCTTTGCGGCAGTCGGAGCGTTGATCGGTTCTCTGGCCCTGGTGGGTTGCGGCCAGGATGAAAAGGATCCCAACCATATTAAAGTCGGCGTAATTGTCGGTGCTGAACAACAGGTTGCCGAAGTCGCGCAAAAAGTGGCGAAAGAAAAATACGGTCTGGATGTCGAACTGGTGACGTTTAACGACTATGTCCTGCCGAACGAAGCGCTGAGCAAAGGTGATATCGACGCCAATGCCTTCCAGCATAAACCGTATCTGGATCAGCAAATTAAAGATCGTGGTTATAAACTGGCTATCGCTGGCAATACGTTTGTATATCCGATTGCAGGCTACTCCAAAAAAATCAAATCGCTTGATGAATTACAGGATGGCTCACAGGTTGCTGTGCCTAACGATCCGACCAATCTCGGACGCTCTCTGCTGCTGCTGCAAAAACAAGGTCTGATAAAACTGAAAGACGGCGTGGGCCTGCTGCCAACCGTCCTTGACGTTACGGAAAATCCGAAAAACCTGAAGCTGGTTGAACTGGAAGCACCTCAACTGCCGCGCTCGCTGGACGATGCACAAATCGCGCTGGCGGTCATTAATACGACCTACGCCAGCCAGATCGGTCTGACACCGGCGAAAGACGGTATCTTCGTTGAAGACAAAGATTCCCCGTATGTGAACCTGATCGTGGCGCGTGAAGATAATAAAGACGCGGAAAACGTGAAAAAGTTTGTTCAGGCTTATCAGTCGGATGAAGTTTACCAGGAAGCTAACAAAGTGTTTAACGGCGGTGCTGTTAAAGGCTGGTAATCTTTTCTCGCTGTAATATCATTCAGGACGGGCTTATGCCCGTCTTGTCATTTATGCGGGCACCTGATTCAATAGTTCACCACCCAGTTATTCATTGAGGAAATATTATGCGTGCTTTACCGATCTGTTTAGTCGCACTTATGCTCAGCGGCTGCTCCATATTAAGCAGATCTCCCGTCGAACCTGTTCAAAGCACCGCTGTCCCGCCAAAAGCGGAACCCGCAAAACCAAAAACAACCTATACCGCGCCAGTAAAAATCTATACGGATGCGGAAGCATTAGTCGGAAAACCTTTCCGCGATCTGGGTGAAGTCTCGGGTGATTCCTGCCAGGCCTCGAATCAGGATTCACCGCCGAATATCCCGACCGCCCGTAAACGTATGCAGATTAATGCCTCTAAAATGCATGCCAATGCCGTTCTGCTGCACAGTTGTGAAGTCACCAGCGGCACGCCAGGCTGCTATCGTCAGGCTGTTTGCGTCGGATCCGCACTTAACGTTTCGGCAAAATGAGTGCATTTCAGTTTGAGCAGATAGGCGTTATCCGCTCACCTTATAAAGAGAAGTTTGCCGTACCGCGTCAGCCAGGGCTGGTAAAAAGCGCAGGCGGCGAACTTCATCTGCTTGCGCCCTACAACCACGCTGAAGCAGTACGTGGTCTGGAGACATTCAGTCATTTGTGGATTGTCTTTGTGTTTCATCAGACCATGGAGGGCGGCTGGCGTCCCACGGTACGCCCTCCCCGGCTTGGCGGTAACACCAGAATGGGCGTTTTTGCCACCCGCTCGACCTTTCGCCCGAACCCTGTCGGCATGTCGCTGGTTGAGTTAAAGGGGATACGTTGCCACAAAGAACAGGTGATCCTGCAATTAGGTGGGTTGGATCTGGTCGATGGCACGCCGGTCATTGATATCAAACCCTATCTGCCCTTCGCCGAATCACTGCCTGACGCCCGTGCGGGCTATGCGCAACAGCCGCCATTAGCAGATATGGCCGTCACCTTTACTGCCGACGTTGAACACTACCTCCTCTCATTGCAAACGCAGTATCCGCATTTTAGAACGTTCATTAGTGAGGTGCTGGCGCAGGATCCACGCCCGGCCTATCGGAAAGAGGAAGAAACGGGTAAAACCTACGCGGTATGGCTGGAGGACTTCAACGTGCGCTGGCGTGTCAGTGATGCTGGATTTGAAGTCTTTGCCCTGGAAGCACGCTAATTTTATCGCTCTCTCTTTTGGCATCCCCGCCACACTGGTAAACTAAACCACTTTTTTTGCGTCAGGCTCGCACTGAGCCTGTTCCGATCGTCCAAATGGAACCGTAATAACATGCGTACTAGCCAATATCTGCTCTCCACTCTGAAGGAGACACCTGCCGACGCCGAGGTCATCAGCCACCAGCTGATGCTGCGCGCCGGGATGATCCGCAAGCTGGCCTCCGGGTTATATACCTGGCTGCCGACCGGCCTGCGCGTTCTGAAAAAAGTCGAAAACATCGTGCGTGAAGAAATGAACAACGCCGGTGCCATCGAGGTGTCGATGCCAGTGGTTCAACCGGCCGATTTGTGGGTTGAGAGCGGTCGTTGGGAGCAGTACGGCCCGGAACTGCTGCGTTTCGTTGACCGTGGCGAGCGTCCGTTCGTCCTCGGTCCGACACACGAAGAAGTGATCACCGACCTGATCCGCAATGAACTAAGCTCCTACAAGCAACTGCCGCTGAACTTCTTCCAGATCCAGACCAAGTTTCGCGACGAAGTGCGTCCGCGCTTTGGCGTCATGCGTTCCCGCGAATTCCTGATGAAAGATGCCTACTCTTTCCATACCTCCCAGCAATCGTTGCAGGAAACCTATGATGTCATGTACGCCGCGTACAGCAAAATCTTCAGCCGCATGGGTCTGGATTTCCGTGCGGTACAGGCAGATACCGGTTCTATCGGCGGTAGCGCCTCACATGAATTTCAGGTACTGGCGCAGAGCGGCGAAGATGATGTGATCTTCTCCGATACTTCTGACTACGCCGCCAACATTGAATTTGCTGAAGCTGTCGCACCAAAAGCACCCCGTGCCGCCGCCACTCAGGAAATGACCGTGGTGGATACGCCGAATGCCAAAACCATTGCCGAGCTGGTTGAGCAGTTCAATCTGCCGATTGAAAAAACGGTCAAAACGCTGCTGGTGAAAACCGTTGAAGGCAGCAAATCTCCGCTGATTGCCCTGCTGGTTCGCGGCGATCATGAACTGAACGAAGTCAAAGCAGAAAAACTGCCGCAGGTTGCCAGCCCGCTGACCTTCGCGACGGAAGAAGAGATCCGCGCGCTGGTGAATGCCGGTCCGGGTTCCCTCGGCCCGGTAAATATGCCGATGCCGGTGGTAATTGACCGTACCGTTGCCGCCATGAGCGACTTCGCCGCGGGTGCGAACATCGATGGCAAACACTATTTCGGTATTAACTGGGATCGCGATGTGGCGACGCCAGAAGTGGCTGATATTCGTAACGTGGTAGCTGGCGATCCAAGCCCGGATGGACAGGGCACGCTGCTGATCAAACGCGGTATCGAAGTGGGCCATATCTTCCAGCTCGGCACCAAATATTCTGAAGCGCTGAAAGCGTCGGTACAGGGTGAAGATGGTCGCAACCAGACTCTGACTATGGGCTGCTATGGCATCGGGGTAACCCGCGTGGTAGCCGCCGCTATTGAGCAGAATAATGATGAGCGTGGCATTGTATGGCCTGATGCTATCGCCCCGTTCCATGTCGCCATTCTGCCGATGAATATGCACAAGTCTTTCCGCGTTCAGGAGCTGGCAGAAAAGCTGTATGCCGAACTGCGCGCGCAGGGCATTGAGGTGCTGATGGACGATCGTAAAGAGCGTCCGGGCGTAATGTTTGCCGACATGGAGCTGATTGGCATTCCGCACACCATCGTGCTGGGTGATCGTAACCTCGACAACGACGATATTGAATATAAATATCGCCGTAACGGCGAGAAACAGCTGATCAAGACTGGCGACATCGTTAGTTATCTGGTCAAAGCGATCAAAGGCTAACGCCTGAATTTCGCTTTACGCAGCCCCGCGCCAGTCAGCGCGGGGCTTTTTTTATTCCTTACAGCCTTTATCAGGTACAAATGTCATTTTGCTGTCAGGCGTTAACACTTTTATCTGCTCGCGGCTACCAGGCTCGGCCTTAAACGAAAAGTGTCCTTCAATCAGCAACAGTACCGGCTTATCTTCACCACGTGTTCCTGCGTCCTGGACGGCGTTGTCCATCCTCACCGATTTCTCAGTCGTACAGTCGGTAAAGGTCGCAATACCTGCGACGGAGCGATACATACCGCGCATCGCCATCGGCGTGTCCGGCAGACTGGCTGTCACCGGTTCAAGCGTATGGTTAAACTGTGACGTAATTGGATTACCATCACGATCGAGCATCTCCAGCGCCTCGCCCTTCGCATGATAGTAATATTTTTCACCCTGGGTATCCGTCAGTACCAGCTTATCAGCGGTTCTTGCCCATGTACCATAGGTGGCAAAAGCAGCATTTTTTTCTGCGCTACCGAGATAATGCGAGTTCATCACCCAGCTACCATCTTTCTCCAGAAACAAGGACGTTTCAATGCCTTCACAATCGGCGCAGGGCAACACGCCACGCCAGCTTTGCTGCATCGGCTTCAGTTCCGCCAGGTCAGGTTGAACTGTCTCAACCTCGGTGCGGTGATTACAGCCGATGAGCGCAACCAGCGCCCACGCCGCTACAGCGGATAATATGACTTTTTTCACCTCAGGTTCCTTATGATGTTATCTTCCCCGACTTATTCCGTTGAGCGTTTCACTTTCCCACGCAGCGATTTTACCGAAGATTTCTGCGCTTTTGACGCCAGCCGCCGCTCTTTCGAAGCGCGCGTAGGGCGTGTCGGTCGGCGGCTTTTTTGCACCACCGTCAGCTCCTGAATCACCGACACCAGCCGGGCAATCGCCGCTTCCCGGTTCATCTCCTGCGTCCGGTGCTCCTGCGATTTAATAATGATTGTCCCGTCATCGGTGATCAAATGGTGACTGGCGGCAAGAAGGCGCTCTTTATAGTAATCTGGCAGCGTTGATGCCCGGATGTCAAAACGTAAATGGATCGCCGTTGAGGTTTTATTCACATTTTGTCCGCCCGCCCCTTGCGCGCGAATGGCCGTAATGGTGAATTCATCTTCACTAATCGCCACGCTACCGGATAGGGCGATCATGCGGGCTGCTGCCAGGCAGTGAACTGAATTTCCAGATTATTATCGTTATCCGATAACCAGATCGCCCCTTCCTGAATCGTCGCCTGTAAGGTCATGGTGCGGGCGGCGAAAGCGCTTAATTGCGCCAGCTGCGCATCGTCGAGATACCAGATGCTCAGATTTTTAAACGATGACAGTTTACTTTGGTTCTGCTGCCACCAGATATCGGCCGCGCGGCTGTTATAGGTAAACAACGCCACCTCGGCGGACTGAGAGCAGGCTTTTTTAATCCGCCGTTCGTCCGGCAGACCCAGCTCAATCCACAAATCAATGCCCAGATGATCGTTGCGCAGCCACGCTTCCGGCTCCTCTTCGGCACTCAGCCCACGCGTAAACTGAAGACGTTCATTGGCGTACTTAATCCACGCCAGCAGACGCAACATCATGCGTTCCTGTGTCTCAGAGGGATGACGCGCCAGAGTGAGTGTCGCATCAAGATACTGATGGCGATCCATATCGGCCACGTTAACTACCGCTTTATAAATTGTCGCTTTCAGCGCCATGAAACTGCTCCTTCAAAAAGTAGCCTCTATTGTAGCGAAAATGGCGGCAAAAGGCTGTTCCCTGTGATCCAGGTACGTTTTCATCCCGCTGATATTGCTTACTTGATTATGGTATAGTCGCCTTGCTAAACAGGGTTTATCTTCGTAGGCTTAAACTTGCATCCACGGTGAAGTCAGGACATTGACAGGAGGGAATGTGGAACAATATTGTGAGTTAATACGCAAGCGATATGCGGAAATCGCCAGCGGAGATTTGGGGTATATCCCGGATGCGCTGGGTTGCGTACTAAAAGTGCTCAATGAAATGGCTGCGGATGATGTCCTTTCAGAGTCGGTCAGAGAAAAGGCGGCGTATGCTGCCGCGAACTTACTGGTGAGCGATTATGTCAATGAATGAAACGTATCAACCCATCAATTGCGATGACTATGACAATCTCGAGCTCGCCTGCCAGCAGCATCTTTTGCTGACGCTGGAACTGAAAGACGGTGAAGTACTGAAGGCGAAAGCCGCGGATTTAGTCTCGCGCAAAAACATCGAGTATCTGGTTGTGGAGGCGTCCGGCACCAGCCGTGAACTGCGCCTGGACAAAATTTCCAGCTTTAGCCACCCGGACATCGGCACCGTAGTGGTGAGTGAATCCTGAGTCCTCCTCTTGTCGGGTAAGCATTGCGTTACCCGACTTTTCCCGATCCTGCACCAGCGTCACGCCAGTACCGACCTCTGCCTGCCCATCCCGCGTGATAAAGTAACCTGCCGCAGCCACCAGCGTTTCGCCGTAAAACAGGAGTGGCGTGGTATCCCGATGCCAGGGCGCGACGCCCAGTTCCTGCCAAATTTTCTTGAGCTTGCGCCCGCCGTTGCGCCCGACAATATGCAATGTTCCCGCGGCCTTAAAACGGACCGAAACCGGCTCATCGGCCAGCGGCAGACGCATATCGCCGCCTGGCACCAGCGATAACTGGCCCAGCCCGTCGGGCAGCGATAACGTCTGGCGGATATCAGACCAGGGAAAAATATTACCTGTCTGTGGCGGAAGCGGTGTCACCCACCATAACTTGCTCCGATACCGGCGAAGCTCAAATCCCCCCATTCGCAGGCAGGGCGAGGCATCTTCACGCGCCAGGGCCATTTCCTGCCAGATGCGCGCCAGCATCTCGCGCGACGGCATCGGCGCACCGTGGCGTGCCAGCCAGCGACGCAGTATCGCGGCGCGAAACACCGGGCTTTTGGCCTGCAACGGCGGCAGATCCAGCGCGCCGTGTTCATCCACCAGCGAGCCTAATTCATCGCCAAGCAATTCATCCAGCAACTGCTCCTGCTCGGCGCACAGTTCCGCGCTGCGCGCGGTGGCCTGAGCAAAATGTGGCCAGCGCGCGTTCAGCCGTGGCAATACCTGTAAGCGCAGAAAATTGCGGTCATAGGCCTCATCCTGATTGCTCTCATCTTCTATCCAGCGTAGATGGTGACGTTCAGCCCACTGGCTTAACGCATGCCGGCTTTCACCCAGAAGGGGGCGGATCAATACGCTGTCAGCAAACGGCGAAACGCGGGCCATCGCGGATAGTCCCGCCGGGCCACTGCCGCGCTTGAGCGCCAGTAAAAAGGTCTCACATTGATCGTCAAGGTGCTGCGCCGTCACCAGCACCTCCCCTGGCCGCAGGGCTTCACGAAAAGCCTGATACCGCGCCTGTCGGGCATGCGCCTCGGTCCCCAGCCCTTCATCCACCAGCGTAACCCGTTTCACACTCAGCGGCACTTGCCACTGCTGGCAGATGTCCTCGCAATGCGTCACCCAGTCATCGGCAAACGGACTGATACCGTGATGAATATGAATAGCGCGCAGGGTGACATCTGGCGACTGCCTGCGCCAGCACACCATCTGATGCAGCAGAACCGTGGAGTCAAGTCCCCCGCTGAAGGCAATCAGAAACTGGCGGTGAGGATGAAGAGAATGGGCTATGGCTGGCACTGTCATGATCGAACTGGCTTAAGGAACGTTGCCCGGAACGTTACCGGGCAATGTCGCGCTTGGCAAGCGTTACTGCTGGTACAGCTCCAGCGGCAGGCCGTCGGGATCGTTAAAGAAGGTGAAGCGTTTATCGGTGAAAGGATCGATACGAATCGGCTCACACACAACCCCGTGGGCACTCAGATGGGCAACGGCCTGATCAATATCGTCCACGCTGAACGCCAGATGGCGCAAACCACATGCTTCCGGACGACTGGGACGCGAGGGCGGGAAAGGAAACGAAAAAAGCTCGATAACATATTGACCATTAAGCGCCAGATCGCCCTTCCACGAGTCGCGTTCAGCACGATAGAACTCGCCCTGTAGCGTAAACCCCAGAATGTCGCAGTAAAACGCCTTACTTCTGGCGTAGTCCGTGGCAATAATCGCAATATGATGAACCTGTTTTAAACCCAGCATAATCTTCTCCTTAGCATATGCCAGCACGTTACTGCCCTGCCCAAAGCTCTGCAAGTGCTCATGCGCTTTTTAAGACTCTCACCCGATAAACGCCCTCTTCATCACGCTTCGCGCCGTGAATATCGGTTTCAAAACCGGGATAATGACGGCCGACAGAGCACAGCATCAGCAGGAAATCGAGCACCGCACGACTTTCTTCGGTGATCATCTCCCCCGGCATCAGGAGTGGCACGCCCGGTGGATACGGCAGGATCATGTTTGCCGAGATACGCCCCACCAGCTTCTCCAGTTCAATCGTTTCCACATCGCCCTTGATCTGTCGCTGCCACGCCTGATGCGGGGTCATTTTCATTTCCGGTAACACGTCAAACGCCCGCAGCATCAGGCGGGAAAGATCGTGCTGGCGGATGAGCTTGTGGATCCCCTGCGCCAGATCCTGAATGCGCATATTGCGATAGAAATCGGGATCTTCAGCATAGAGATCCGGCAGCATGTTTTTCACCCGCAGATTAAGATCGTAGGCGCGCTTAAACTCGGTCAGCCCGCGTAATAATCCCATCGCCCGGGTTTTATCGATGCCGATGCTGAACAGAAATAGCAGATTATAGGGGCCGGTTTTCTCCACCACCACGCCGCGCTCGTCGAGGAATTTGGCCACCAGCGCAGCGGGGATCCCCTCCTCGCTCATGTTGCCCTGCTCGTCCATTCCCGGCGTTAAGATCGTCACTTTGACCGGATCGAGAAACATATGATCGGCGTCGGCGTCGTTAAACCCGTGCCACGTCTCTCCGGGTGCCACCGGCCAGCATTCCGCCTCATCGACCTCTTCCGGTTGCCAGATATCGAAGAACCAGCCTTCGGATTCTTCTCTTAGCCGCTGTACCTCTTTACGAAAATGCAGCGCCCGTTCGACGGAGCGGTTAATGAGCCGTTTACCCGGATTGCCGCGCAGCATGGCCGCCGCCGTTTCAATCGAGGCGACAATCGGGTAGCTTGGCGACGTCGAGGTATGCATCATAAAGGCTTCGTTAAAGGTGTCCTCATCGTAATCACCTTTAATATGGATAAGCGAGGCCTGGGAAAGCGCGGCGAGCATTTTGTGCGTCGACTGGGTTTCAAAAATCACTTTCCCCGGTACGCGCTCGCCGCTCATCCCGCTTTTTCCCTGATAAATCGGGTGGAAGTGAGTATAGGGAACCCAGGCCGAATCAAAATGGATCGACGGCACATCCAGCGTCTGCTTGATCCAGTTGGTGTTGTACAGCAGGCCATCATAGGTAGAATTGGTGATCACCGCGTGTACCGGCCACTGCGCCTGCGGCGTGGAGGCGACCTTTTCGCTCAGGCTGTCACGGGTAAACTCACGCCGTGGAATGCCGCCGAGGATCCCCAGCGCGTTACGTGTCGGCTTCAGCCACAGCGGCACGACGTCGCTCATCATCAGCAAATGCGCCAGCGACTTATGGCAGTTACGATCAATCAGCAGCGTACTGCCGGTCGGCGCAGCATACATCCCGACAATTTTATTCGAGGTCGATGTGCCGTTGGTGACCATATAGCTTTGCTCCGCGCCAAAAGTGCGGGCGATATACTCTTCAGCTTCGAGATGCGGGCCGGTATGATCGAGCAGCGAGCCAAGCTCGGTGACAGAAATCGACACGTCCGCTTTCAGCGTATTGCCACCAAAAAAATCATAAAACAGACAGCCAACCGGGCTTTTCTGATAGGCCGTTCCTGCCATATGTCCGGGCGTACAGAACGTGTACTTTCCCTCTTTGACATAGTTGAACAGTGCTTTGGTAAACGGCGGCGTGATGTTGTCCAGATATTCACCGGTATATTGCCGAATCCGGCCCACAATATCTTCAGCGACGCCGAGGGAATATTCAAAAAACCACAGCGCCATTCGCATATCATGCACGCTGACGTCCAGCGTCGAATGCGTATTGATAAAGGCATACAGCGGAAGATATTCGTTGAGCTGGTTAATGTCGCTGCATAAATCAACGGAATATTCATCCCAGTCGAAAATGACGCCGCAAATACGTGGATTATGCTCGATAAACTTCAGCAGATCGGAACTGTTTTGCGGCCAGATGATTTTGAAGCCCTGCGCCAGAAGCGCACTTTCAAGCTCTTTGATCGGCTCGTCTTTATAATAGACCCCGTGCGGCCCCATGATAGCTATGATATTCACGCGTTACTCCTGAAAAAACCATAGCTAAGCATAGTAACAATCACGCCAGCGCGTTGCACCGGCGTGATTTATTTCATTACAGCGCTTTCCACGCATCCTGCCAGGCAATACCCGCACCAGGCTCGTAGTAGGACGGCGCGACGTTACACCAGGCCCCTGCCGGCAGCGGTTTGCACTGGTAGAGCACTCCGTGGTTATTGACGATATCGTCAGCTTTCCACTGTTTAGTGGCGCTCCATGCCGGGTAGTCGATGGTATCGTCCTGCGACCCTTTCGCTTTGACGTTCAGCGTATAGCTGGTCATGCTGCTAAGTGAACCATCGCTCACTTTCAGACTAATGACATACTGTGCGTCTTTGTCTTTCGCCGGAGCATTGAAAGTGATAACGGCTTTATCCGCACCGCTGAGGGTCTGACCATCCTGCGACATCCAGGTGTAGGTGAGTTTGTCACCGTTGGCATCCGACGATCCCGCTGCGCTCAGAGATACCAGGCTTCCCGCTTCGACTGCGCCAACCGGTCCGGCAATGTGGGCGACCGGCGCAACGTTGGCGGCAGGCGCTGGGGTCGGCGTTGGCGTTGGAGCAGGCGTGGGTTCCGGCTGCACGTTGCCGCTGTCATCAACGATATTAACGTTGAAAAAGTGCTGGACGCATTTTGCGTAATCACCCTGTTTGAAGGCGGTGAAAGGCGTCTGATAGCCCACCAGCTGACAGGAGTAGGTTTTGCCGTCGGCAGTATCCGCGCTCCATCCCCAGTCCTGCTCCCAGTAAATCGGCAGCGCGCCTGCACCACCTTCGTCGAACTGCTTCATGTTCTTGCAACCCAGCACTTCGTCAGCAGGAACCGGGACTTTCAGGTAATTAGCGAACTCTTTGTAATAGGCAATACGGTTGAGTGACTGCGCCATCTCATTCGCACCACCACATTCAACGCCGCCGTTAATGATTTGAATGGTTACGCCAAAGCCAGAAACCAGGCCATTTGCTTTATCGTGATCGTTCGGCTGCCAGGTGCCATCAATAACATGCAGCATGGACGGCTTCGGCGGCTGCGGGTAAACAAAGAAGAAGACCGCGCTCGCGAGGTTCATCCAGGTATCCGCGACGATTTCAGGTTTATCCAGCAACGGACGGACGTCGCCATACATTGCATCAGAGAACGGACCGTAGTTGTAGTTATAGGAAAGCTGTTTTGCCCCACGACCAAAGTAGCTGACAAAATCGCCGTCTTTGTCTTTACCGCACGGCCAGGTCTGTCCCTGCCAGACATCAGGGTTACATTCGCCGTTATAGCCGCCTTTCTGACCTTCTACCCAGCCCACTTCGCGCAGGTAGACCAGCGCCTGACGCCATTCAGGAATATCGCGCCAGCTTTCATGACCGCCGGTTTCCTGAGCAAAGTGCGCAAACATCGTTGCCATCGTCTTACGGCAGATCGCATCGCTGTCCCGGCCATCGGTATAAGTCCCGCAGACGGCAGGAAATTTGCCAATCGCTTTCAGGAAGTTAAGGTAGGTGTATTCCGGTGCACGCAGCGGGAACAGAAAATCCCAGTCTTTTTCGCTCAGAATGCTTTCTACACGTTTAACGTTAGCCGGGTTTGCTGCCCGTCCTGGCGTGATTTTTTCCACTTCCGCGTTATCGAGGGTCGCGATGGAGGATTTCACCGCCGCCATTAACGGGGAACTGGTAAGCGCTTTTTCTTTCGCCGCCAGTTCGCTGGTTTTGATGGTGACCGCCGCGCTGTCGCTAAGTAATGCCGCATGAGCGGTTGATAAACCGAGCAGGATCCCTGCTGCTATGGCGCTCAGCGCCATGTTTTTTTGCAATGCCATATTCTTCTCCTTGATGGTATTCACTGCCGAATGCCTGGCAGTGCCTGTAGTCTCAGGGAGAAATAGCCTCATTGGCTAATCATATGGTCTCATCACAATCTCATTTTTTAGCTATAAAAAAGCCGGGAAAATCCCGGCCTTCAGTGATAACGTCATCAAAAAATCAGGCGTAACCGTAGCTCATCAGGCGATGATAACGACGGTTGAGCAGATCGTCTTTGCCCAGCACATCAAGATCAGCCAGATCTTCCAGCAGTTGTGCTTTCAGTGATGCGGCGATGGCTTCCGGATTACGGTGCGCGCCACCCAGCGGTTCCGGGATGATAGAGTCGATGAGTTTCAACTCTTTCAAACGCGGCGCGATGATGCCCATCGCATCAGCGGCCAGCGGCGCTTTATCGGCACTTTTCCACAGAATAGATGCACAGCCTTCCGGCGAGATAACGGAATAGGTGCTGTATTGCAGCATATTCACTTTATCACCTACGCCAATCGCCAGCGCACCGCCGGAGCCACCCTCACCAATAACGGTACAGATAACCGGCACGCGTAAACGCGACATTTCACGCAGGTTACGGGCAATCGCTTCCGACTGGCCGCGCTCTTCCGCGCCGACGCCAGGATAGGCCCCAGGGGTGTCGATGAAGGTAATGATCGGCATATTAAAACGCTCGGCCATCTCCATCAAACGCAGCGCTTTACGATAACCTTCTGGTGCGGGCATACCGAAGTTACGGCGGATTTTCTCTTTGGTCTCACGCCCTTTTTGATGACCAATGATCATCACCGGACGTCCATCCAGACGCGCAATGCCGCCAACGATAGCTTTATCATCAGCGTAAGCGCGATCCCCTGCCAGCTCATCGAATTCATCAAATGCCAGGCGGACATAATCCAGGGTGTAGGGGCGCAGCGGATGACGCGCCAGTTGGGCTACCTGCCATGCGCCGAGATCGGCAAAGATTTTGCGCGTCAGCTCTACGCTTTTTTCGCGCAGACGATGCACTTCTTCGTCGATGTTAATATCCAGTTTCTCATCCTGACGGCCAACCGCAGTCAGAGAATCGATTTTCGCTTCCAGCTCTGCAATCGGCTGTTCAAAATCTAGGAAATTCAGACTCATAGTATTCCTGTATTAGTCAAACTCCAGTTCCACCTGCTCCGAACCAATGAGGCCACGGAGATCGTTAAGTAAACGATCGCTCGGAGAGACGCGCCACGTTGCGCCAAAGCGCAGTCGCGCACGCGCATCCGTCCTCTGATAGTAGAGATGTACTGGAATGGTCCCCGAGCGATGGGGTTCCAGAGACTGACGGAGTCGGTTTAAAAGCTGGTCATCAATTTGCCTGTCCGTCAGCGAGATAGCAAGCCCGCGAGCATATTTTTCGCGAGCTTCGTCAATGTCCATCACTTCACGGGCCATCATTTTAAGCCCGCCGCTGAAGTCATCAAAGCTGACCTGTCCGCTGACGATAAGTATGCGGTCGTTTTCCAGCAAATGCTGGTATTTTTCCAGCGCTTCGGTGAATAGCATCACCTCCAGCCGCCCGGAACGGTCATCCAGGGTACAGATGCCGATGCGATTGCCGCGCTTGGTGACCATAACCCGCGAAGCAATGACGAGCCCCGCCGCCGTGGTCATTTTACCACGTTCGGTTGGATGCATGTCTTTTAGCCTCAGGCCGCCGACATAACGCTCAATTTCTTTCAGATACCGGTTAATCGGATGCCCCGTCAGGTATAACCCTAACGTTTCCCGCTCACCTTCCAGTACCGTATGTTCCGCCCAGGGCTGACAGTTGGCGTACGATTGCTCGATCTGCTCTGGCTCTTCCGCCAGAACGCCAAACATATCCGCCTGACCAATCGCTTCCGCCTTTGCGTGCTGATCGGCGGCCTTGAGTGCATCGCCAAGCGAATTCATCAGCGCCGCGCGATGCGGCCCAAGACGGTCGAACGCCCCGGACATGATCAGTTTTTCCAGCACCCGGCGATTCAGTTTTTTGGTATCGGTGCGGGCGCAGAGATCGAACAACTCGCGGAAATAGCCGCCGTTATTACGCGCTTCAATGATAGCTTCAATCGGGCCTTCGCCCACGCCTTTGATCGCGCCAATACCATACACGATTTCCCCGTCATCGTTGACGTGGAAATGATACAGCCCGGAGTTAATATCCGGCGGCAGGATTTTCAGCCCCATCCGCCAGCACTCATCGACCAGCCCGACGACTTTCTCAGTGTTATCCATGTCCGCGGTCATCACCGCCGCCATAAACTCGGCCGGATAGTGCGCTTTCAGCCACAGCGTCTGATACGACACCAGCGCATAGGCGGCGGAGTGCGATTTGTTAAACCCGTACCCGGCGAATTTCTCCACCAGGTCGAAGATTTTCATCGCCAGCTCGCCGTCGACGCCGCGACTCTTCGCGCCCTCTTCGAAGGTGCCGCGCTGCTTGGCCATCTCTTCCGGCTTTTTCTTACCCATCGCACGACGCAGCATATCCGCGCCGCCGAGGGTATAGCCGGAAAGCTCCTGGGCAATCTGCATTACCTGTTCCTGATACAGGATGATGCCGTAGGTCGGCTCCAGCACTGGCTTCAGGCACTCATGCTGCCACTGCACATCCGGATAGGAGATCTCTTCCCGCCCGTGCTTACGGTCAATAAAGTTATCTACCATCCCCGATTGCAGCGGGCCAGGGCGGAACAGCGCCACCAGTGCGATCATATCTTCGAAGCAGTCAGGCTGCAGACGCTTGATCAGATCTTTCATGCCGCGCGATTCAAGCTGGAACACCGCAGTGGTTTCCGAGCGTTGCAGCATATCGAAACTTTTTTTATCTTCCAGCGGAATGGCGGCGATATCCAGCGGCGGCTCACCCTGTTTCGCCCGGCGCTTGTTGATCATCTCCAGCGCCCAGTTAATGATGGTGAGTGTACGCAGCCCAAGGAAGTCAAACTTCACCAGTCCGGCATACTCTACGTCGTTCTTATCGAACTGGGTGACCGGATGCCGCCCCTCTTCATCGCAATAGAGCGGAGCGAAATCGGTAATTTTGGTGGGGGATATCACCACACCGCCCGCGTGTTTACCGGCGTTACGCGTGACCCCTTCCAGTTTGCGCGCCATATCGATCAGCGCTTTAACTTCTTCGTCAGCCTCGTAGATTTCCGGTAGCTGCGGCTCGGCTTCAAACGCTTTCGCCAGCGTCATGCCCGGATCGGGAGGAACCAGTTTGGAGATCCGGTCCACAAAGCCGTACGGATGCCCAAGCACGCGGCCCACATCGCGGATAACGGCTTTCGCCGCCATCGTACCGAACGTAATAATCTGCGATACCGCATCGCGACCATACATTTCCGCGACGTGATCGATAACCAGATCGCGTTTTTCCATGCAAAAGTCGACGTCAAAGTCGGGCATAGAAACACGTTCCGGGTTAAGGAAACGTTCGAACAGCAGGTCAAATTCCAGCGGATCGAGGTCGGTGATTTTTAGCGCATAGGCGACCAGCGATCCCGCGCCGGAGCCACGCCCCGGACCAACCGGCACACCGTTATCTTTCGACCACTGGATGAATTCCATAACAATCAGGAAGTAGCCAGGGAACCCCATCTGATTAATCACCTGGAGTTCAGTATCCAGACGCTCATCATAAGGTGGCCGCTTCTCTTTACGCACAGCCTCGTCCGGGAACAGGAAAGCCAGACGCTCTTCCAGCCCCTCTTTCGACTTAACGACGAGGAAATCTTCAGTCGTCATGTCTCCGGTCGGGAACTGCGGCAGGAAATATTCGCCGAGACGGACGGTGACGTTACAGCGTTTGGCGATCTCCACGCTGTTTTGCAGCGCCTCCGGGATGTCGGCGAACAGCTCGCACATCTCTTCTTCGCTGCGCATATACTGCTGCGTGGAGTAATTACGCGGCCGTTTCGGATCGTCCAGGGTAAAGCCGTCGTGAATGGCAACGCGAATTTCGTGGGCGTCGAAATCATCTGTGTTAATAAAACGCACATCATTGGTCGCCACTACCGGCAAACCACGCGCTTCAGCCAGTTTGATGGCGGCATGCAGGTAGTTTTCTTCGTCCTGCCTGCCGGTGCGGATCAGTTCAAGGTAAAAGCGATCCGGGAAATGCTCTTCATAAAAAGAGAGGCACTGATCGACCAGTACGTTATTACCGCGCATTACGCTGCGGCCCACGTCGCCCAGACGCCCGCCGGAAAGCAGGATCAGCCCCTCGTTTAATTCCACCAGCCAGTCGCGATCGATGCACGGACCGAGCGGACCATAGCCGCGCTGATAAGCACGGGAAATTAACAGCGTCAGATTTTGATAGCCAACGTTGTTCATCGCCAGCACCGTCAGCTGGGTCATTTCATCGGCCAACAGCTCGCTCTGCACATGAAGATCGGCACCAACGATAGGCTTGATCCCGGCACCGTGTGCCGTTCCGTAGAACTTCACCAGACCGCACAGGTTCATAAAATCGGTGATCGCCAGCGCAGGCATGCCTGACGAGGCCGCCTTTTTCACCAGCGGCCCGACTTTTGCCAGCCCGTCGATCATGGAATAGTCGCTGTGCACCCGCAGGTGGACGAAACGTGGTTCAGCCATCTATAGAGAGATTCCGGTTGATTAAATTACGTCACAAGAATCAGGACACCAGGCCCAGCGCGCGTTTAACCGGCGCAAAGCTACGTCGGTGATGCTCTGTCGCGCCGTGCTCCGCCAGCTTTTCAAGATGAAAAGCGGTCGGGTAGCCTTTATGCTGCGCAAAGCCATATTGAGGAAAAGTCAGATCAAGCGCCGCCATTTCAGCATCACGCGTCACTTTAGCAATGATAGAGGCCGCGCTGATCTCCGCCACCCGGCTGTCGCCTTTCACCACCGCTAATGAGGGCATGGCCAGCACCGGACAGCGATTTCCGTCAATCAGCACATATTCCGGTACCACACTTAACCCGGCAACGGCACGCTGCATCGCCAGCATCGTGGCATGTAAAATATTCAGCTCGTCGATTTCGTTCGGCTCAGCGCGTCCGAGACTCCAGCATAATGCTTTTTCGGTGATCTCATCAAACAGCGCCAGACGACGTTTTTCAGATAATTTTTTTGAGTCATTAAGACCGACAATCGGGCGCGCCGGATCGAGGATCACGGCAGCAGTGACCACCGCACCAACCAGCGGGCCACGGCCAACTTCATCCACACCCGCAACCAGATGCGTGTGCGGATAAACAAATTCTATCATGGGACTAACTCCAGTACCGCGTCGGCTGCCTGCTCATCGGCATTGCAGCGGATCTGCTGATGCAGTTCGCGGAAAGTGTCATGCATAGCATGGCTGGTTTTGCCGTTTGCCAGCAACGGTAACAGCGCGTCGGCAAGTTTTTGCGGTTCGCACTCGTCCTGTAATAGCTCTTTGACTAATTCTCTGCCTGCCAGCAGATTGGGCAGCGATACGTAATCAGTTTTCACCAGCCGTTTCGCCAGCCAGAAGGTGAAGGGTTTCATCCGGTATCCCACCACCATCGGGCATTTTGCCAGCATACACTCCAGCGCCGCCGTACCGGACGCCAGTAGCGCAGCATCGCTGGCGACCATCGCTTCCCGTGCCATGCCATCCAGCAGGTGAACGGAAAGCTCGGGGGCAACATCCGCTTTGATACGCTCAAACTGCTCGCGACGTTTGGCATTTACCAACGGCACCACGACCTCAAGATCGGGATACGTCTGGCGTAAAATCTGCGCGGTTTTCAGGAAATCAGCGCTGAGCATTTCCACTTCTGCGCCGCGACTGCCAGGCAATAAGGCGAGGCAGTGGGCCTCATGCGGGATGCCCAGCACATCGCGCGCCGCATTTTTATCCGGGTCCAGCGGCATCGCATCCGCCATGGTATGCCCGATAAAGCGGCACGGTACGTTAAATCGGTCATAAAACGCTTTTTCGAAAGGCAGAAAAGCCAGCACCATATTGGTGGATCTGCCGATTTTGAAAACGCGTTTCTGTCGCCACGCCCAGACGGACGGACTGACGTAATGAATCGTTTTGATACCCTGCTTTTTGAGATTACCTTCAAGGGTAATATTGAAGTCAGGCGCATCAATACCCACAAACACATCCGGTTTGAGGTCAGTAAATCGACGGGTTAAATCGGCACGAATATGCAGTAAGCGACGTAAACGCCCCAGCACTTCGACAATGCCCATCACTGCCAGCTCTTCCATCTCGTACCAGGCTTCACAGCCTTCGGCCTGCATGCGAGGCCCCGCCACACCAACAAAACGTGCGTCAGGTACGCGAGCTTTGAGCGCACGAATTAGACCGGCACCAAGAATATCGCCGGAGGTTTCTCCGGCGACCAGGGCAATCGTTAACGGGCGTTGCTCTGCCATTAACGAATCAGACCGCGCGTTGAACGCTCAAAGAAGTCCGTAAAGGCTTTCACTTCCGGGTATTGCCCGGCCAGTTCGGCGATTTCTGGTTTCGCTTCTTCCAGCGTTTTTCCGCTGCGATAAAGCAGTTTGTAGGCATTACGGATAGCGGTAATCGCTTCCCGGCTAAACCCACGGCGCTTCAGCCCTTCGATGTTGACCCCGAACGGCGTGGCGTGGTTGCCCTGCGCAATCACATACGGCGGAACGTCCTGCGCCACACCGGAGCAGCCACCGACCATCACGTGTTCACCAATAATGCAGAACTGATGGACGGCAGTTATGCCACCGATAATGACGAAATCGTCCAGTGATACGTGTCCTGCCAACGTGGCGTTGTTGGCAAGAATACAGCGATTACCCACCGTACAATCATGCGCCACGTGGGCGTTAATCATCAGCAGGTTGTCGCTGCCCACCTTCGTCAGTCCACCGCCCTGTACTGTGCCACGATGAATGGTGACGCTTTCGCGGATGCGGTTGCGATCGCCAATTTCTACCTGCGTCGGTTCGCCAGCGTACTTAAGATCCTGGTTAACTTCGCCGATAGAAGCGAACTGATAAATCTCGTTGTCGCGGCCAATTTTAGTGTGACCATTCACAACAACATGGGATTTCAGTACGGTACCCTCGCCGATGTTGACGTTGGGTCCCACAATACAAAACGGGCCAATGTGCGCGTTGGCACCGATGACGGCACCCTCTTCCACAATGGCGGTCGGATGAACAAAGGCAGTATTATCAATCACGTATCAGGCCTCCCGGCTACGCGCACACATCATCGTAGCTTCACAAACAACTTTACCGTCGACCAGCGCCACGCCCTTAAAGCGGGTCAGGCCACGGCGGGTTTTCTCGAAAGTGACTTCCATAATCATTTGATCGCCAGGCACAACCGGGCGCTTGAAACGCGCTTCGTCAATACCTGCGAAATAGTACAGCTCGCCTGGCTCCAGTTTGCCAACGCTTTTAAACGCCAGAATACCGGTAGCCTGGGCCATCGCTTCCAGAATCAGCACGCCGGGTAAAATCGGCTTGCCAGGAAAGTGGCCCTGAAAAAATGGCTCGTTAACGGAGACATTTTTCACCGCGCGCAGAAAACGACCTTCTTCAAAATCCAGCACGCGGTCAACCAGCAAAAACGGGAAACGGTGCGGCAGAAGCTCAAGAATCTCTTCAATATGCAGAGTATGAGTGTCAGTAGTCAAAATACTCTTCCTGTCTAAATATAATGAACAGCAATAATAACACGGCCTGTGGCAATCTGATGAATGCCAACAGGCCGGAATGTACAGACACGATCGAGTGACGTTTTAGTCTTGTTGATTGACCTTGCGCTCAATAGTTTTGAGACGCTTACTCATATCATCAATATTCATCACCAGAGCGGCGGTTTTACGCCATGTCTTGTTGGGCTGAAGCGGAATACCGGATGAGTAAACGCCTGGCTCAGTAATGGGACGCATGACCATACCCATTCCCGTAACCGTCACCTTATCGCAGATTTCCATATGCCCGTTGATTACGCTGGCACCGCCAATCATGCAGTAACGGCCAATTTTCAGGCTGCCTGCCATGATAACGCCGCCCGCAACTGCGGTATTGTCGCCAATCACAACGTTATGTGCAATCTGGCACTGATTATCAATGATAACCCCGTTGCCGATGATCGTATCATCCAGTGCGCCGCGGTCAATAGTGGTACATGCGCCGATCTCAACACGATCGCCGATAATAACCCGACCTAACTGCGGGATCTTCACCCAGTTACCCCGATCGTTTGCATAGCCGAAGCCATCGGATCCGATCACCGTACTGGACTGGATCAGGCAATTTGCGCCAATTTCAATCTCATGGTAAATGCTAACGTTGGCCCAAAGCCGGGTACCCGCGCCGATTTTCGTCTTTTTACCGATGAAGCAACCCGCGCCAATGACCACGTTATCGCCCAGCTCAACATCGGATTCAATCACGGCATTGGCGCCGATAGAAACGTTGTTACCCAGTCTTGCCGTAGGATCAATGACCGCACCCGGCGCGATATCCTGCGCAGGCTGTGGGGTGGTATCAAGAATTTGTGCCATCCGCGCGTAGGTCAGGTAGGGATTTTTCACTACCAGCGCTGCGCTCCTGGCAAAAGGAAGATCGTCAGGGGTCATCACGACAGCGGACGCCTGGCAGGCGGCCAGGTGTTCACGGTACTTAGGATTTACCATGAAAGTGATATGACCTGCTTGAGCAGATTGCATGGACGCGACAGCGGTGATGACGATATCGCCATCACCGTGTAACTCTGCATCCAACTGCTGGGCTAAGTCAGCCAGTCGAATTGAAGGCATTACTTATTTAACCTGTTTCAGCACATCAGCGGTGATGTCTTTAACATCGCTGCTGTTGTAAGCAACGGTATTGGCGTCGACAACCAGATCGATGTTCTGGCTGTTAGCTACAGATTTCACTGCAGTCTGGATACGAGTAACCAGTTTGGTGCGTTCCTGGTTAGAACGTTGCGCACGATCTTTCTCAAAAGCCTGTGCTTTCTGAGCGAAGGTCTGGCGCTGCGCCATGACGTCTTTTTCCAGCTTGGTACGTTCAGAACCCGCTTTCATAGACTGTAAACGCTGCATTTTGCTTTGCAGGTCGCCTTCCATTTTCTGTAGCTCAGCCGCGCGGCCTTTAAACTCATTTTCAAGAGAGTTAGAGACGCCCGTTTTCTGTGCTACCTGCTGGAAGAGGCTACCCATGTTAACAACTGCGATTTTGTCCGCTGCCTGAGCAGAGGTAACCATTGCTAAACCAAGACCTGCCGCTAATAACCACTTTTTCACAATAAACTCCTTACCATCCCATTGGTACCCGCAGGTACCGTTCTTTGCGTGACCAGAAGATCCCTTGCGGGATCAACTGATGTCAGCGCTACACTGCAATTGCATTCCTTTGCGGGGCGCAATTACCAGGTTTTACCAATATTAAACTGGAACTGCTCTGCCTTGTCTCCATCGTACTTTTTAAACGGCTGGGCGTAGGAGAAGACCAACGGCCCCAATGGGGACATCCATTGTAATGCGATACCCGCAGACATACGGATATTGCTCGGATCGCTATAGTCCGGCACATCTGATGGAGCAGAACCGGTATCCCAGTTCGTATCCCAGACGGTACCCGCATCCCAGAAGAACGAGGTACGGACCGAATTCGCATATTTTTCGCTAATAAACGGCGTTGGAGTGATGAACTCCAGGCTTGCCACCGCCATCGCGTTACCGCCTACGGCATCATCGGACTTACAAATATCCGTCGCACCATTTTCAACAGCGCAGTCATAGTCATTGTCACTGTCGTAGTCATTAACTGAATGCGGATAATAGACCGCTTTCGGACCGATAGTGTTTGACTGGAAACCACGAACGGTACTGGAACCACCGGCATAGAAGTTTTCATAGAACGGCATTTCTTTACCGCCTAAGCCATCACCGTAGCCCACTTTCGTACGGCCGAGGACCACCCACTTATGGTCGTCGTCTACCGGCACATAGGTCGCGGTATCCAGCGTCGCTTTGTAGTATTCGTTATCAGAACCTGGAATGGTCACTTTACCGTTCAGGTTGACACGCGTACCTTCCGTCGGGAAGAAGCCACGGTCCAGTTTGTTATAGGTCCAGCCGTAGTTAAAGGTGAAATCGTCTGACTTGAAGCTGTTATCTTCATCTGTCGTACTTGGATCTTCACCCATTGAATTCAGATAACGCCACATCGCAACCTGCGGTTCCATATTGGACAGGGAGTTGTGAACGTAGCCCACCCCCGCACGCAGCGTGTTGTATTCATTAATCGGGAAGCCGAGCGTTAAATCCGTACCATAGCTTTTATTGGTATAGCCGGACAGATCCGCGTCATCTGCTTCGAAGTCGTTATAGAACACACGGCCGCCGAGGCTTACACCGTCAACGGTGAAGTATGGATCGGTGACTGAAAGTTCTGTGTAGGTCTGGTAGTCGTTTTTGGTACCGTTGATGCCAACAGAGTAACCGGTACCTAACCAGTTATCCTGCTGAACGCCTGCCTGGAAGCTGACGCCACTTTCCGTACCGTAACCCACACCAAAGTTAAAGCTACCGGTGTTACGCTCTTTGACTTTATAAACCACGTCAACCTGATCCGGACGTCCAGGGACGCGCTGCGTATCCGTATCGACGGTTTCAAAATAGCCAAGACGGTTCAGACGCTCTTTACCCTGATCGACGAGGTCGCTGCCCAGCCACGCGCCTTCCATCTGGCGCATTTCACGGCGCAGGACGGCATCTTTCGAGGTATCGTTGCCTTCAAAGCGGATCTTACGCACGTAGTACCGGTTACCCGCATCCACGTTGACATGCAGTTTAACGGTTTTATCTGCATCGTTGATTTCCGGCTGCGACTGGACGCGCGGATAAGCGTAACCATAGCGACCCAGAAGCTTTTTAATATCATCTTCCATTTTGGTCACTTTGGTGCCGTTGTAGAGTTCACCCGGCTCAATTTTGGTCAGCCTTTCAATGTCGGTAGAATGACCTGCCAGATTACCGCTCACTTCTACGCTTTGCAGCTTGTACTGATCGCCTTCGGTGATATTCACCGTGACGTAGATGCCTTTTTTATCTGGCGTCAGGCTGACCTGAGTAGAATCAATATTAAAACGAGCATAACCGCGGTCAAGATAGTAGCTGCGCAGGGTTTCGAGGTCGCCCGCCAGTTTCTGCTTCTGATATTTACGATCGCCAACCACGTTCCACCACGGCACTTCATCACGCAACTGGAAGTGAGAGATCAGTTCTTCCGTGCTGAAGGCATGGTTGCCGACAATGTTAATCTGTTGGATTTGTGCCGAGACGCCTTCCTGGAAAACCAGCTTCAGGTCAACGCGGTTACGCGGCAGCGGTGTGACAACCGCCTTCACGCTGGCGCTGTATTTACCCACGCTGTAGTAGAAGTCTTCCAGACCCTTCTCGATGTCGGAAAGGGTGGTACGATCCAGTGATTCGCCGACACGGACGTTGGATGCCTCAAGGTTTTGCTTGAGCATGTCATCTTTCACCGATTTGTTACCGGAGAAAGTGATACTGGCAATAGTCGGACGTTCTTTGACCTGGACCAGCAACGTATCGCCATCGCGCAGGACACGAACATCCTCAAAGTTGCCGGTAGCAAACAGAGCACGAATGGTATTACTGATATCTTCATCATTCACCGTGTCGCCTGTGCGCACTGGCATACTGAGAAGGGCCGCACCAACGGCGACTCGCTGCAAGCCTTCGAAATGAATATCCTTCACTACGAACCCGTCAGCACCGTATACGGTCGCGCTGCTAAGCAGCAGCGACGCTATGAGCAACTTTTTCATCGCCATCGTTATTATGCATTCTTCCTAACACTCTCTCTTACAACCGAGAGAAATCATTGAAAAGTGCAAGCCCCATTAACAACACCAGCAAAATCGAGCCAATGCGATAACTAAAGTCTTGAACTCGCTCGGATACCGGAGCGCCTTTTAGCTTTTCAATCGCCAAAAAGAGCAGATGACCCCCGTCAAGAACGGGCAGCGGGAACAGGTTGATGATGCCCAGATTCACACTGATGAGCGCAAGGAACATCAGATAGTAAATCAACCCAAACTCCGCTGACATCCCAGCCCCCTGAGCGATAGAAATCGGCCCACTAAGGTTGTTCAGTTTTACGTCACCGGTTATCAATTTTCCCAGCATCCTGACCGTCAGCGACATCAGTTGCCACGTTTTATCCGTGGCCTGCGCGATGGCGCTGAATGGCCCATACTGGCGTACTGTCTTATACTCATCCGGGAGCGGGATCACTCTGGGTACAACTCCCGCAAACCCTTCAGCCTTATTACCGGGTTTTGTATCTGGTATTAAGGTCAATGACAAGGGGCTTCCCTGTCTTTCTATCTCAAGTGCCAACCCTTTACCCGGATTGTTGCGCACCAGTGTGACAAAAGTCGACCACTGCGTGAGCGGCTGACCATCGACTTTAACGATCCTGTCGCCTGCTTGCAAACCTGCTTTTTGTGCAGCTGAGTCAGCCTGCACTTCTGCCAGCACTGATTCTATCTGTGCGCCGCGCGGACGTATACCCAAAGAAGCAATTGGATCTTCTTTGTCCGGTTCAAAACGCCAGTGACGTAAATCGAGAACTTTATCCTGTCGTTTATCGCTGCCCGGCGGGGCAACACTGACAGTGGTTTGTTCTTCACCGATTTTCGCTACCAGCTCCAGACGCACAGCATCCCAGTCAGGCGTTTCGATACCGTCAACGGCTTTAAGTTCCGTACCTGGTGCAATTTGTGCTTCGGCAGCCACCGAATTGGGTGTTATTTCACCAATTACCGGACGAATACCGGGCACGCCGATAATAAATACCAGCCAGTAAGCAAAGATAGCAAAGATGAAGTTTGCGACGGGACCGGCGGCAATAATCGCCGCACGCTGGCCAACCGTTTTGTTATTGAAGGCGTAGTGACGCATCTCCGGGGCAACCGGCTCGACGCGCTCATCCAGCATTTTGACGTAACCGCCCAGCGGGATCAGAGCGATGACGAATTCGGTTCCCTGGCGATCGGTACGCCGCCACAGCGCTTTGCCGAAACCGATAGAAAAGCGTTCAACACGAACGCCACAGCGGCGAGCAACCCAGAAATGGCCAAATTCATGCACGGTGATCAGCACACCCAGCGCGACGATGAACGCGGCCAGATTCCAGAGAATGCTCAGCATAAAACCTTCCGTTAAACCATCCTGAAGACTAACAACAGCAGGCAGGCAAAGACCGGTACCGCCGCAGTCAGGCTATCGATACGATCCAGAATCCCACCATGTCCTGGAATCAAATGACCACTGTCTTTGATCCCGGCTTCACGCTTAAACATACTTTCCGTTAAATCACCCAGCACAGACGCCAGCGCGGCAACAATGGAGCAAATAAGCAGCGTTGCAGGCGCAACATCCAGATTAGCCCATTGCCCATAGGCCCAGGAGATAATGGCTGCCGTAAATAGCCCGCCAATAAAGCCCTGCCAGGTTTTGCCCGGAGAAACCTTCGGTGCCAGCTTATGTTTGCCAAACAGCTTACCAAACATGTAAGCACCGGAATCCGCGCCCCAGACGAGGATCATAACATACAGTAGCCACAGCGCGCCGCTATAGGGATTGATAGTGTAATGCCAGGCACGCAGCACCACCATACCCCAGAAAAAAGGAATAATAGTGAGCAAACCAAAAATCAGGCGTAATGTTTTTGAGTTTCGCCACATTGCGGCCGAGGCCGGGTAGAACAGCACCAGCACCAGTGCCACAATCCACCAGGCAAGCGAGGCCCACAGTGAGATCTCAATCACCGGCTGATGGAGATTATTATGGTACTCCGGCAGCATAAACAGCATTAACGCCAGCAGCAGGCCACAGAGCACGGCCAGCCAGACGCGCTGGGTTCTGGAAGTAAAGCCGCTTAGTTGGCCCCACTCCCACGCGGCCAACATACAAACCACCAGCGTCACAATGCCAAAGCCCATTGGGGGCAATAAAAACAGCGCCGCAATGACGATGGGAATTAATACAAAAGCAGAAATCAGGCGATACTTCAGCAAAAGCGACCCCCATCAGGCGTTGTCAACACCGGGCTCCGTGCCGCCGAAGCGACGCTCTCGATTGGCAAAGGCATGCAGCGCACCTTCAAAGTCTTGTTCATCGAAATCAGGCCAGAGAACATCCGTAAAGTAAAGCTCGGCATACGCAATTTGCCAAAGCAAAAAGTTACTGATGCGATGCTCTCCCCCCGTCCTAATTACTAAATCTACAGGAGCCAGTTCATGCATGCAGATTTGCTGATTTAGCATCTCTTCATTAATTTGATCGGGTCGGAGAAGCCCTTCCTGAACCTGCGCGGCAAGTTGCTGCACTCCCTGAATAATATCCCAGCGTCCACCATAATTAGCCGCAATATTGAGCGTCAGCCCGGTATTTTTCTCGGTCAACGCTTCAGCTTTATGGATCCGATCCTGCAAACGTGAGTTGAATCCATTGATATCGCCGATGATACGTAAACGGACATTATGGCGGTGCAGGCTTTTGACTTCGCTATCCAGCGCCCACACAAACAACTCCATCAATGCACTCACTTCCTGCGCCGGACGATTCCAGTTTTCACTACTGAAAGCGTAGAGTGTCAACGCATCTATGCCGTTATTCGCCGCAAAAGAGACCGCACGCCGGACTGATTTTGCCCCGGCCTTGTGTCCGAAGGCACGAATCTTGCCCTGTCTCTTCGCCCAGCGACCATTCCCATCCATGATTATCGCAACGTGGCGGCAGCCATGCGCAGGCAAACTTTCGCCGATTGGTTGATTAGCAGACAACATAACGCGTTTTTAGTCCATGAAAAGGGATTAGCGATGCTCCGGAATAGTGACGCTTTCTCGTAAAAAAGCCGTGTTTCACCACGGCTCACGTGATTACAAATGATTAATTTTATGCAATCAGGTGGCGCAGACTATATCACTGAAGCACAGCGCTAACAAATACCACAGCGATGCCTGCGTGGATTATCGTCAACTGGCGAGACGCGCAACCTGTTGGTGTGCAATCTCACGCGCCCTGGCGTCAACGGCCAGCACATCCTCGATGCTTTGCGGTTCTTGCGCGTCGACCTGTTCCAGCACCGCCAGATTCAGGGCCGCAATATCCGTAAAGCGGATCTGCGAGGCCAAAAACGCCGCCACCATGATTTCATTTGCGGCATTCAGCGCCGTTGTTAGCGCCTGCCCCTGCTCGAACGCGTCCATAGCCAGTTTCAGACACGGATAACGATCATAATCAGGCGCGGCGAACGTTAACTGGCTCAGCTTACAGAAATCCAGCGGCTTCACACCGGAGGTGACACGCCCCGGCCAGCCCATCGTATGCGCGATTGGCGTGCGCATATCCGGCTCGCCAAGCTGAGCCAGCACGCTGCCATCACGATAGCGTACCATCGAATGAATCACCGACTGCGGATGGATTAAGACTTCCATCTGCTGTGCTGAGGCGTTAAACAACCAGCGGGCTTCAATGTATTCCAGACCTTTATTCATCATGGTGGCCGAATCGACAGAGATTTTACGCCCCATCGACCAGTTCGGATGACGGCAGGCTTGATCCGGCGTCATTGCCGCCAGTTCTGCGATTGCCGTCTCACGAAATGGACCACCCGATCCAGTAAGCAGAATAGATGAAACTCCATTCTCCTTGAGATCAGCGTATCCCAGGTTGTGTTGAATTGTTTCCGGCAAACTCTGAAAAATGGCGTTATGTTCGCTATCTACCGGCAGTAATCGCGCTTTACTCTGCTGTACAGCTTCCATGAACAGGCGTCCACAGGTCACCAGCGATTCTTTATTCGCCAACAGCACCGTTTTTCCCGCACGAATTGCCGCAAGCGTAGGCACCAGCCCGGCAGCACCGACTATCGCGGCCATCACCTGATCGGTGTCGTCCAGCGCAGCCATATCACTGGCTGCCTGTTGGCCGCTCAACACTTCGGTATGGCTGCCATGCTCACGCAGTCTCTCTTTGAGGATCCGCGCGCTTTGCGCATCATCCATCACGGCGTAACGAGGAGAGAACTCGAGGCATTGCTGGGCCATACGCTCAACGTTTTTGCCAGCGACCAGGGCGTTAACAGAGAAGACATCAGGATTGTGGCGAACCACGTCAAGCGTGCTGCATCCGATAGAACCGGTCGAACCCAGAACGGTTAATTGCTTCATGAGGCGTCCAGAGAGAGGTAAGACAAAAAGCAAAACGCCGCCAGCAAAGCCTTCTCAGGCTCCCTGTACGGCGTTCAGATTATCATGGCAGATTAGAACTGCATCAGTTCCGCTTCTTTTTCTGCCAGCGCCGCATCCACTTTCTTGATCGCGGCATCGGTCATTTTCTGCACGTCGTCCTGAGAACGACGGTCATCATCTTCACTAATTTCTTTGTCTTTCAGCAGCGCTTTCACTTTGTCGTTAGCATCACGACGCACGTTACGCACAGCCACGCGCGCCTGCTCAGCTTCACCACGGACGATTTTAGTGAGATCGCGACGACGTTCTTCGGTGAGCGCCGGCAATGGAACACGGATGTCGCTGCCAGCAGAGCTTGGATTCAGACCGAGATCGGAAGCCATGATCGCTTTTTCAACGGCGGCGCTCAGGCTACGATCGAAGACGTTGATTTTCAGCGTGCGGGAGTCTTCCACGGTGACGCTGGCCAGCTGACGCAGCGGGGTTGGCGCACCATAATATTCAACAATGATGCCGTCCAGCAGGCTTGGGGAAGCGCGGCCAGTGCGAATTTTGCTGATTTGGTTTTTGAACGCTTCAACGCATTTGTCCATGCGCACTTCAGCATCTTTTCTGATATCGCTAATCACGTTACGAATCCTTGAAAACTTGTCTCAGACAGACCAGACGGTAGCACTCCGCCAGGCGGGTATGCTAAGTATAGTCCTGTTTATAGTATGCCACCGGGTAAGCGGCCTGCGTAATTAAAGCGGAATCTTACCCGGATTTAGCCTCAACGGAAATTATTCCGTGATTAATGTGCCTTCTTTTTCGCCCATGACGACGCGACGCAATGCGCCAGGTTTGTTCATGTTGAAGACACGAATTGGCAGTTTATGGTCGCGTGCCAGCGTAAACGCGGCCAGATCCATCACTTTGAGTTCTTTATCCAGCACTTCGTTATAGGACAACTGATCGTACATTGTCGCCGTCGGATCGGTTGCCGGATCGGCGGTAAATACGCCGTCTACTTTCGTCGCTTTCAGCACCACGTCAGCTTCAATTTCAATACCGCGCAGGCAGGCAGCGGAATCGGTGGTAAAGAACGGGTTGCCGGTACCGGCGGCCAGGATCACCACGCGGTTGTTGCGCAGCAGGCTAATCGCTTCCGCCCAGCTGTAATTGTCACACACGCCGTTCAACGGAATCGCTGACATCAGGCGGGCGTTCACATAGGCGCGATGGAGCGCATCACGCATTGCGAGGCCGTTCATTACCGTCGCCAGCATGCCCATGTGGTCGCCCACAACGCGGTTCATCCCCGCTTTCGCCAGACCCGCCCCACGGAACAGGTTACCGCCACCAATCACCACCCCAACCTGAATACCCAGTTCAACCAGTTCTTTGATTTCCTGAGCCATACGATCGAGTATGCTTGCATCAATACCGAAGCCTTCCGAACCCTGTAGAGCTTCGCCACTTAGCTTGAGCAGAATGCGTTTATAGACGGGTTTTGCATTGGTAGCCATGTTTCTTTCCTGAGACTGTCAACGAGTGATATGAATGAATTCTGGCGACATTGTACGTCGCATTTCAGCGCTATCCCTATAGGGTTTGGCTGATTTTACAAGACGGGTGCAAAAAGAAGCCGCCCTCAGGCGGCTGCTTGTAAAAATTAAGACTGCTTGGACATGGCAGCAACTTCTGCTGCGAAGTCAGACTCAACTTTTTCGATGCCTTCACCCACTTCAAAGCGGATGAAACCCGTTACGTCAGCGTTGTGCTCTTTCAGCAGCTGACCAACCGTTTTGCTCGGTTCCATAACGAAAGGCTGACCGGTCAGAGAGACTTCGCCGGTGAATTTCTTCATACGGCCTTCAACCATTTTCTCTGCGATCTCTTTCGGCTTGCCAGACTGCATGGCGATGTCCAGCTGTACCTGGAACTCTTTTTCTACCACGTCAGCAGACACGTCTTCCGGCTTAACGAATTCCGGCTTGCTCGCAGCAATGTGCATTGCCAGATGCTTAACCAGCTCTTCGTCAGCGCCAGTTGCAGCAACCAGAACGCCGATGCGCGCACCGTGCTGGTATGAACCCAGAACGTTGCCTTCCAGAGATGCTACGCGGCGAATGTTGATGTTTTCACCGATTTTAGCGACCAGAGCCACACGTTCTTCTTCGAACTGTGCCTTCAGCACTTCAACGTCAGTGATTTTGCCAGCAACAGCAGCGTCCAGAACTTTGTTAGCAAATGCCTGGAAACCAGCATCTTTTGCAACGAAGTCAGTCTGGCAGTTAACTTCCAGAATGATGCCGTAGTTGCCGTCGATCTTAGTGATGATCACGCCGTCAGCAGCCACGTTGCCTGCTTTTTTCGCCGCTTTAATCGCACCAGATTTACGCATGTTTTCGATTGCCAGCTCGATGTCGCCGTTAGCTTCGGTCAGCGCTTTTTTGCAATCCATCATGCCTGCGCCGGTACGCTCGCGCAGCTCTTTTACCAGGGATGCGGTAATTTCAGCCATTCTAAAATCCTCGGGAGATGATATCTGCCCGGCCACAGACCGAACAGATTTAAAAGTGAAAAAGGGGGCCATTAACAGGCCCCCTAACCAAACGTGATACTACCTGGTTTATAAGGGCTCGAAAGAGCTTTCCTTATTACTCAGCTTCTACGAAGCTTTCTTCCGCCTGGGAAGCCAGATCCTGAGAACGGCCTTCACGAACGGTGGTCGCAACAGCGCTCAGGTACAGGGTAACAGCGCGGATTGCATCGTCGTTACCCGGGATAACGAAGTCAACGCCGTCCGGATCGGAGTTGGTATCAACGATAGCAAATACCGGGATACCCAGGTTGTTTGCTTCTTTGATAGCAATGTGCTCGTGGTCAGCATCGATAACGAACAGAGCGTCCGGCAGACCGCCCATGTCTTTGATACCGCCCAGGCTGTTTTCCAGTTTGTCCAGCTCACGGGTGCGCATCAGCGCTTCTTTCTTGGTCAGCTTCTCGAAAGTGCCGTCCTGAGACTGAGTTTCCAGGTCTTTCAGACGTTTGATGGACTGACGAACGGTTTTCCAGTTAGTCAGCATACCGCCCAACCAGCGATGGTTCACGAAGAACTGGTCGCAGCTGTTAGCAGCATCTTTCACCGCTTCGCTTGCAGCGCGTTTAGTACCAACGAAAAGGATTTTACCTTTACGAGAGGCGATCTTGTTCAGTTCAGCCAGAGCGTCGTTGAACATCGGTACAGTCTGCTCAAGGTTGATGATGTGAACTTTGTTACGTGCGCCGAAGATGAAAGGCTTCATTTTCGGGTTCCAGTAACGGGTCTGGTGACCGAAGTGAACACCAGCTTTGAGCATGTCGCGCATGGAAACAGTTGCCATGATTTAAAACCTCTATATAAAGTTTGGGGTTAAGCCTCCACGCATCCCATATTACCGACCCCAAAGGGCACCCCGGAATATGTGCCGATACGTGTGTGTTGTTACACAAAGTGAGATTTGTCGCTTCCGTCCATTCTGTGTATTGCAAATGGAACGGAAGTCCGGCGCGCTTTATACCATAAATCCGCTACGGACTCCAATAGTTGTTGGCGACAAGTGCGCTTAATCATTCTCAATTTGGCAGGCTATGCCTCACGCTGTTAACATTGACATCACTAATACACAATTATTGTCGAAATTTTCGACGCTACTGGACATCATCCATGGCTATCTCTATTAAGACATCTGAAGACATCGAAAAAATGCGCGTCGCGGGCCGCCTGGCCGCCGAGGTGCTGGAAATGATTGAACCCTACGTTAAACCGGGCGTCAGCACTGGCGAGCTGGATCGTATTTGCAACGATTACATCGTCAATGAGCAGAAAGCGGTATCGGCCTGCCTCAACTATCACGGCTTCCCGAAATCCGTCTGCATCTCAATTAATGAAGTGGTCTGTCACGGCATCCCGGACGACGGCAAACTGTTAAAAGATGGCGACGTCGTTAACATTGATGTCACGGTGATTAAAGATGAGTTTCACGGTGATACCTCGAAGATGTTTATCGTCGGTAAACCGACCATCCTTGGCGAGCGTCTGTGCCGCGTTACCCAGCAAAGTCTGTATCTGGCGCTGAAGATGGTGAAGCCGGGCATTAACCTGCGTGAGATTGGCGCGGCAATCCAGAAATTTGTCGAAGCGGAAGGTTTCTCCGTGGTGCGCGAATATTGCGGGCATGGTATCGGCCGCGGCTTCCATGAGGAGCCGCAGGTGCTGCATTATGACTCCAGAGAGACTGACGTGGTGCTCAAGCCGGGCATGACCTTCACCATCGAACCGATGGTCAACGCCGGTAAAAAAGAGATCCGCAGCATGAAAGACGGCTGGACGGTAAAAACTAAAGACCGGAGCTTGTCTGCGCAGTACGAGCATACTATTGTGGTGACCGAGAACGGCTGCGAAATTCTGACGCTGCGTAAGGATGACACCATCCCGGCGATCCTCTCGCACGACGAATAAGACAAAGCCAGAAACCGTCGGCTTCAGACTGCTGACAAACGTTATACCGTGGGATCATGCTTGGCGGCGCTTCGCTTGCACAGGCCTACGGATTGCGGATAACCTGTTGATATTGATATTTTTCGTAGGCCGGGTAAGGCGAAGCCGCCACCCGGCAAAACGCTACGCAATAGCAGACAGGTTTGTCATCGACCTTAAGCCGGCAAACGCCGGCTTTTTTAATGGTCATCATTTTTTCTTATAGGTGGCGCGACGATGAGTTACACCTTACCTGAACAGTACGCGAATACGGCCCTTCCCACCCTGCCAGACCAGCCTGAACATCCGGGCGCCTGGCCGGAAGAGATGCTGATATGCGCAGAAATCAAATCCCGTCTCGATTGCTTCCAGCACTGGCTCGGGACGGCCTTTGACAGCGGCATTTCCGCTGAGCAGTTGATCGACGCGCGCACCGAATTTATCGATCAGCTCTTGCAGCGGCTATGGCTGCACTATGGCTTCGGGCAAATCGGCGACGTCGCGCTGGTGGCAGTCGGCGGCTACGGTCGCGGCGAACTGCATCCCCTTTCCGATATCGACCTGCTGATTTTAAGCCGTAAAAAACTGTCGGACGAACATGCGCAGAAAGTCGGTGAGCTGCTCACCCTGCTATGGGACGTCAAGCTGGAGGTGGGTCACAGCGTGCGCACGCTGGAAGAGTGTTTGCTGGAAGGGCTTTCCGATCTCACCGTCGCCACCAACCTGATTGAAACACGCCTGCTGATCGGCGACGTAGCCCTGTTCCTCGAACTGCAAAAGCACATCTTCAGCGAAGGTTTCTGGCCCTCGGCGAAGTTCTTCGCCGCCAAGGTGGAAGAACAAAACGTTCGCCATCAGCGCTACCACGGCACCAGCTATAATCTGGAGCCGGATATCAAAAGCAGTCCCGGCGGCCTGCGCGATATTCACACCTTACAATGGGTCGCCCGCCGCCATTTTGGCGCGACCTCGCTCGACGAGATGGTCGGCTTTGGTTTTTTAACCCCGGCTGAGCGCGCGGAACTTAACGAATGCCTGCATCTGCTGTGGCGCATTCGCTTTGCCCTGCATTTAGTGGTGACGCGTTATGACAACCGTCTGCTGTTTGATCGGCAGCTTAGCGTCGCCCAACGCCTGAATTACGAAGGTGAAGGTAACGAGCCGGTTGAACGGATGATGAAGGATTTTTTCCGCGTCACCCGGCGGGTCGGCGAACTTAACCACATGCTGCTGCAACTGTTTGATGAGGCGATCCTCGCCCTGCCTGCAGATGAGAAGCCGCGGCCGATTGACGACGACTTTCAGCTACGCGGCACGCTAATTGATTTACGCGATGAAACGTTATTCATCCGCGAGCCGGAAGCGATCCTGCGCATGTTTTACACCATGGTACGCAACAGTACCATCACCGGCATCTATTCCACGACGCTGCGCCATTTGCGCCATGCCCGCCGCCATCTGAAACAGCCGCTGTGCTATATCCCCGAAGCGCGCGCGCTGTTTTTAAGTATGCTGCGCCATCCCGGAGCGGTCAGTCGCGGCCTGTTGCCGATGCATCGCCACAGCGTACTGTGGGCGTATATGCCGCAGTGGTCGCATATTGTCGGCCAGATGCAGTTCGATCTGTTTCACGCCTACACCGTTGATGAGCACACCATCCGCGTGATGCTAAAACTGGAAAGCTTTGCCCAGGAAGAGACGCGCCAGCGCCATCCGCTGTGCGTCGACCTCTGGCCGCGCCTGAGCCATCCGGAACTGATCCTGATTGCCGCCCTTTTCCACGATATCGCTAAAGGTCGGGGGGGCGATCACTCGGTGCTCGGCGCGCAGGATGTCCTGACTTTTGCCGAACTGCACGGGCTGAATTCACGGGAAACGCAGCTGGTCGCCTGGCTGGTGCGCCATCATCTGCTGATGTCGGTCACAGCCCAGCGTCGTGATATTCAGGATCCGGAAGTCATCAAGCAGTTTGCTGAAGAGGTGCAAACGGAAAACCGCCTGCGTTTCCTCGTCTGCCTGACCGTCGCCGACATCTGCGCCACCAATGAAACGCTATGGAATAGCTGGAAGCAGAGCCTGCTGCGCGAGTTGTACTTCGCCACTGAAAAACAGCTGCGCCGCGGCATGCAGAATACGCCGGACATGCGCGAGCGGGTGCGCCACCATCAGCTTCAGGCGCTGGCCCTGTTGCGCATGGATAATATTGATGAGGAATCGCTGCATCAGATTTGGTCCCGCTGTCGCGCCAACTACTTCGTGCGTCACAGCCCAAACCAGCTCGCCTGGCATGCGCGTCATCTGATGCAGCACGATCTCAGCCACCCGCTGATCCTGCTCAGTCCGCAGGCGACGCGCGGCGGCACCGAGATTTTTATCTGGAGCCCGGACCGCCCTTACCTGTTTGCCGCCGTCTGTGCGGAGCTGGACCGACGCAACCTGAGCGTCCACGACGCGCAGATCTTTACGACCCGCGACGGGATGGCGATGGATACCTTTATCGTTCTCGAGCCGGACGGCAGCCCATTATCGCCGGATCGTCACGAAGCGATCCGCTTTGGGCTGGAGCAGGCTATCACCCAGCGAAGCTGGCAGCCGCCGCAACCGCGTCGTCAGCCCGCGAAACTTCGCCACTTTACCGTGGAAACCGAGGTGAATTTTCTGCCTACCCATACCGACAGAAAATCGTTTATGGAACTTATCGCCCTCGACCAGCCAGGCTTGCTGGCACGGGTCGGGCAAATTTTTGCCGATCTGGGAATTTCGCTTCATGGCGCCCGAATTACAACCATTGGCGAGCGAGTAGAAGATTTATTCATAATCGCCACGGCGGAGCGGCGCGGCCTTAATAATGCCCTGCAACTTGAGGTGCAACAACGGTTGACAGAGGCCCTCAATCCAAACGATAAAGGGTAGTGTGTTTATTTATATGGAAAGAGTTTAACAATGCAGCAGTTACAGAACGTTATTGAGACCGCTTTTGAGCGTCGCGCCGACATTACGCCAACGAATGTGGATACCGTTACCCGCGAAGCGGTTAATCAGGTGATATCCCTGCTGGATTCCGGCGCCCTGCGTGTCGCAGAAAAAATCGACGGCCAGTGGATCACTCATCAGTGGTTGAAGAAAGCGGTCCTGCTCTCTTTCCGTATTAACGATAACCAGGTTATCGACGGTGCGGAAAGCCGCTACTTCGATAAAGTGCCGATGAAATTTGCTGATTACGACCAGGCGCGCTTTCAGAAAGAAGGTTTCCGCGTGGTGCCGCCAGCCGCCGTGCGTCAGGGCGCGTTTATCGCCCGCAACACGGTACTGATGCCCTCCTATGTGAACATCGGTGCTTACGTTGATGAAGGCACAATGGTCGATACCTGGGCCACCGTCGGTTCCTGCGCACAAATCGGCAAAAACGTCCACCTGTCCGGCGGCGTTGGCATCGGTGGCGTTCTGGAACCGCTGCAGGCGAATCCGACTATCATTGAAGATAACTGCTTTATCGGCGCGCGTTCTGAAGTGGTAGAAGGCGTCATCGTAGAAGAAGGCTCCGTGATTTCCATGGGCGTTTATATTGGTCAGAGCACCCGTATTTACGATCGCGAAACTGGCGAAGTGCATTATGGCCGCGTCCCGGCAGGCTCTGTTGTCGTCTCCGGCAACCTGCCATCGAAAGATGGCAAGTACAGCCTGTACTGTGCGGTGATCGTGAAGAAAGTAGACGCTAAAACGCGTGGCAAGGTAGGTATCAACGAGCTGCTGCGTACCATCGACTAAGCGCATTAAGCCGGGGACATGATGTCCCCGGCTATTCCAGCGCGTAATGGGTTGAAGATGATTTCACGAAGAAACCTTTTGCTCGGTGCGGCCGCAGGGCTGGCTAGTGGAACCGGCGTCAGTTATGCGCACTACTACGAACCGACGCGGTTTGAAGTCACCCATCCTCGGATCCGCTTTTTCCCGGAAAAATCCACCGATGCGCCGCTCAAGGTATTATTTCTTACCGATCTACACTATTCCCGCTACGTTCCGTTCTCGCTGATATCGCAAGCTATTGCGCTGGGCCTGGCCGAAAAGCCCGATCTGATCCTGCTGGGTGGTGATTATGTCACCTTTGATATGCCGCTCGATTTTCCTGCGTACAGCAAGGTGCTGGCACCGCTTGCCGCTTACGCGCCCACCTTTGCCTGCTATGGCAATCACGATCGCCCGGTCGGAAAACCCCGCAACGGCTATATCACTAAAATGCTGACCGATGCGGGCATCACGATTTTATTTAATACCTCAACGCGGGTGAGCCTGAGGCAACGTCAGTTTATGATCTATGGCACAGGGGATTTATGGTGTCGGCAATGTCACAGCGAGTTCATTCCGCCCTGGCGTGACGATGCCCTGCCCCGGCTGGTGCTGGCTCATAATCCGGACAGTAAAGACGTCCTGCGCAAGTCCGACTGGGATCTCATGCTCTGCGGGCATACGCACGGGGGACAAATGCACATCCCGCTGGTCGGCGAGCCGTTCGCGCCGGTAAAAGATAAACGTTACGTCGCCGGTCTCAACGCGTTCGGCAAACGGCACATCTACACCTCACGCGGCGTCGGTAATTTATACGGTCTGCGCGTCAACTGCCGCCCGGAAGTGACGATACTGGAGCTAATGTAGATCGGCTCAGACTGGACAAACGTGGGTTATCAAGGGAAACGCCGGGATTGGGTTCCCGGAGGGAGGCCCAACCCGGTGGTTACCCCGATATCCACGGACGGCTGGCTGGCAACCTCAGCCGATATAGATCAGCTTAACATTCAGGAGAAAAATCCCTTTCCGGCGAGCCGGATAGTGTAAAAGCAGATATGCTTAATGACAAAATGAGCAAAATCCACTGTTTCTCTTTGAGGTACCGCTATGTACGACAATCTGAAAAGTCTGGGCATTACGAATCCTGATGAAATTGATCGTTACAGCCTCCGGCAGGAAGCCAACAACGATATCCTGAAAATCTATTTTCAAAAGGACAAAGGCGAATTTTTCGCTAAAAGCGTAAAATTTAAGTACCCGCGCCAGCGCAAAACCGTGATCGCCGACGGCGTGGGACAGGGTTACAAAGAGGTGCAGGAGATCAGCCCTAACCTGCGTTATGTTATCGACGAACTCGACCAGATCTGCCAGCGGGATCGCAGCGATGTCGATCTGAAGCGCAAGATCCTCGACGATCTGCGCCACCTTGAAAGCGTGGTCGCCAACAAAATCACCGAGATTGAATCCGACCTGGAAAAATTAACGCGCAATAAATAACATTAACGGGCCAGTCCTGGCCCGTTATTATTCCCACGCCGATACTCGCTAAAATAATCACCTCGTATCAATATTATCATTTTTTCCGGATGATTTATTTTCATTCACTCTTCTGTTTTCTCATTTCATCTCATCGAATATTGCCTTGTATTATCAAAGCCTTCCCGCTCCTGTATTTTCATCGGACCCTATACAGGAGGAACACAACATGACTCAGGAAATAACACAACGTTGCTATACCCTTCAGGCTGCGCCCTGGCTGGATAATGCAGGATTTGAAAAAGGAAGGCAGCAGGATCGTCAGCCGCTGGGATTTATATTACCCGCGAATACTTCACTGCGCGTGCGCCAGGCGGATATGGCAAAAGGCAAAGCGACATTCCGTTTGCTTTGCGACGACTCGCAGGTTGAAAAAACCATCACCTTAAGCGCCAGCTGGCAAACTATCAGCGCCACGGTAGACACCGTACCGTTTGTTGATACCCTTTATACGGACCAGCCCGGTGAATTTACCGTGCTCTATGAACTGCCGCAGACCATCAAGCCTCTGCCGTACTGGAGCAAGGGACAGTCCGAGAGCGACTTCTTTAGCCACTGGCGGCAAAACGCCTCGCCGTTTGCGCTGGTAGACGCCGATGTGGTCTGCTTCCTGCTTCCACTGGCCGACCGGGATAATCTGCAGAAAACCGGTCTGGCGACGTTGCAGGCATTCTATACGGATATTTTTGGCGCCTATAATGAATGGGCCGGATTAAGCGATAACCCCGCCTCAGCGCTGAATAAAAATGTTCCCAACAGTTATTTTATTAAAGCTGACAAACATGGCGTCGGCTCGGCTTATTATTTACCCTGGTGGTGCGCCCAAACCTCATCAACGGTCAGCCAGGGGTGGATTGATAATATCACTACCCAATGGACCATCCTTCATGAAATTGCCCACGGCTACCAGGGTAAATTTATGAAGGACACCGAAATTCCGGTCGGCGAAGTGTGGAATAACATTTACGCGGCGTATTTTCAGCAGGCTACCTTAAGCGTCAATAACCGGCTTTATACTGACGGCTGGCTTTATAACTTCGGCCAGCAACCCGCGGAAGAGCTGAAATTTATTACCAACGTCAGAAGTCACCTTCCGGTGGCGCAATGGGGCGGACGTACCCGCTTGTTAATGCTGATGATGATGCTTTTCAGGGCCAACACGCCCGCGTTTAGCGCCTTTAACCAACAGTACCGGGAGCTGGCCAACAGTGAATGTTTCCTGGCCACGGAGCATCATCTGACGGATTTACTGGCCAGCGCTATCGCCTCTGAAACCGGGTACGATATGACGCCGTTTATGATTTTTTGCGGCCTTAAGCCCGACGCGTTTACCTTTGAAAAGGTGGCGGCGGCAAAACCCGTCTGGCCGCTCTTTGACCTGCTGGCGGAAAGCGAGTGGGAAAGCGCGCGTCAGCGTCTGAACCTGGACTCCTTCGTCTGGCTGGTGGATAACCAGCAACTGGCGATACTGGGGAAAAAAGGCAAACTGGCGCTCACGTTAAATATCGATCGCCCTGAGCAGGTTTATGGGCAGTCGCTCACCCTGCGCGATAACGGCGGACAATCTTTCACCGCGACTATCGTCGATAAACAGATCGTCTTCAGCGATCTTCCTGTGGGCGTTTATCAGCTTGATCTCCCCCAGGGCCGCTCGCAGAAATACCGTGTCGATGCCACCTTCGTGACGGTCCGCGAAGGCACGAACGCCGTGACGGTGAACTATACCCCGCTGGCGGATACCGCTCTGCGTAACCAAACCCTGCATTTTCAGGGCTATGACAACACGCCTTTCGCCAGCCTGTGCGTGGATTATGAAAACCAGACGCTGACGCTGGATATTTTTAGCGCCACGCCGCATCTCTATTTTTCCAGCCAGCGCTACGCCAGCGTGACCGTATTTTCTGACAGCGGTGAGCAATTGCTGAAGCGCGATATGAGTGGCACGAACTGCGCGACAGGAAAGATCCAACTCCCTTTAAAAGAGAATTACCATCTTTCCGTTTACCACGCTGAACCGGGCCGCCTGAAGGCCGCGCCAGGCTATTTAACGCTGGTTGCACCTCAGCCGAATCAATTACTGCGTATCGACAGGGAAGGTCTTTATAACTTTGTCCTTAACAATCGCCCTGTAGACGATCTCAGGACTGTTTTTGTACACCATGCGCAGGCGCTGCGGGACCTCCCCTCTTTGCAAAATAAGCGCTATTCCGCGCGCAAAAATGACCTCTGGCTGATGCTGCAAAACGTCCCTGACGCAGAACGTCAGTCGCTGCTGAAGGAGTATAACGATGTGCTGCCTGCTGATAACAGCGTACCCGGCGCGTTAACAGGTAAAAGCGTTACGCTAAAACTACAGGGATTGAAAAATAACGAATTCTGTCAAATCGCCATTGATAACGCGAAACGGGAGATAGTGGTGCAGACCCGTGCGGGCCAGCCCCATGCGTATTACCTGCCTGGCGCAACCTATGCCAGCATCGACGTCAGAAACGCGGCCGGGGAAGCACTCTATCACCGCCAGTATCAGGGCGCGGAAAACTATCAGGCGCAAACTGAACGCATTGCGCTGGAGGAAGGCTTCGCGATCGATATCTTCCATGATGAACCGTTCAGGGTCAGCGCGTTTAACCTCACGCAAAACACGCTGGTCCCGGTGAAGAGAACTAACCTCTGGTACGTCACGCCGTTCGGCCTGGAAGAGCAGCAGACGGCGTTACCGGCGCAGGAAGATGTGAAAGATGAGACCGCGCTGTATGGCGATCGCTTTGCCTGGGATCTGCTTGGCGACAACGACGCTTGCTTTGCCAGCATGGCGCTGGACATCGGCGGTAAACAGTTCACCTTCAGCGCACACGCTGGTGTCCCGCACAGCGCGTTCAGCACCGTATATGCGACGGTCAACGTCTACAATACGCGAGGTTCCGTTGTCGCCCGCCAGGCGATTAAAGGCACCTCTGAGCTTGGTGACTATGTGGATACCGCGGCGCTGGAAGAGAATTATATTATTGAAGTCTTTCACGCCGAAGCGGGACGCCGCTCGCTTATCGCTAACCCGCGAAACGGTGAAACCTGGCCGCAAGCAAACAGCGTGAGCTGGCGCGTGACGGCGCGGGGTTTAGAGCGTCTGTAAAGCAAGCACCCGCCTCGCGGCGGGTGCTTGAGGTTGATGACAAACCTGTTTTTCTATTGCATGCGTCGCTTTGCCGGGTGGCGGCTTCGCCTTACCCGGCCTACAAAAATCATCAATATCAATCGGTTATTCGCAACCCGTAGGCCTGTGCAAGCGAAGCGCCGCCAGGCATAATTCCACGGTATAACGTTTTAATGCTGCTCATCCAGTTGTAGCGCCACATACAGCAGCAGCCTGTCATCGAAATTCCCCAGATCCAGCCCGGTCAGCTCTGAAATACGGTTCAGCCGGTACTCCAGCGTATTACGATGAATAAACAAGGCTTTTGACGTCGCCAGCGGCTGTACATTATGGCGGAACCACGCCTGTAATGTACGCCGCAGCAGACCGTTATTATCCATCGCTTTAAGCCGGGTGAGCGGGCGCGCCAGTTCGTTGGCCTGCCAGCCGCCGCGCAGGCTGTCGAGCAGCACCGGCAGCATCAAATCCTGATAAAAATAACTGCGGCTTTCCGGCATCCGCTGCTTGCCGACCATCATCGTGGTACGCGCGGTACGATAGGAACGGGCGATGCTGCCCGGACCGGTAAAATAGTTGCCTAGTGCCACGCGAAAACGCAGTTGGCCGTTCTCTTTCATTCGGGAAATAAGCTGTTCCACGCGCTTGCGATGATCTTCCGCATCCCAGCGGCCAAACGGATTGAGTGCCGGTTTTAATACCACCATCTCGGTCAGTGAGACAATGGCGATCAGGTTATTGCGCTCGGGCGTGGTTAACGCGCTCTGCAACTGCTGGAGTTCCGCCATGGCGCTATCGACGCCAAGCTGACCACTATCCACCTCCAGTACGGCGACCACGCGCGGCTGATTAAGATCGATACCCAGACGCTGCGCCCACTCGGTGAGCGCCGGCGTATGCTCTTCCGCCTGGATAAGGTTCATCACCAGCTCTTCACGCAGACGGCTATCCTGGGCGAGCAGGTGCATCAGGCGCGATTGCTCAAGCATCATCTCCGCGGTCATACACACCAGTTCGCCATATTTACGCAGCGTCTCCGGCTCCCCCGTCAGGCCGATAACCCCGACGATTTCCCCTTCCAGCCGCAACGGCAGATTGATCCCCTGTCGCACGCCGTGCAGGTGCCGCGCCACGGCATCGTCAATATCCACGACCCGTCCCTGAGACAGCACCAGCAGCGCGCCTTCGTGCAATTCACCAACTCGTTCGCGATCGCCGCTGCCGATAATGCGTCCACGGGCATCCATTACGTTGATATTGGTATCAATGATGCGCATCGTGCGTGCCACGATATCCTGTGCCATTTTGGTATCAAGATGCCAGCCAGCCATGTTTCCTCCCGTAAGCAGTGCTCCAGCATAAGGAAGATAGCAGGGTGCCGCATTGTGCATATGCACAAAGCAGAGCGGAGAAGTATGGAGTTGTGGGGAGAGTCACAAATTGCGGGTAAAACGCCCTCCTCCACCAGGAGGAGGGCCGGGGATATTACTGCATCAGCAGGTAGATGGAGGTGTCGCCGCGCTGGATATTCAGCGCCAGCACGCCCGGTTTCGCATCGAGGATCTTACGCAGCTCGGCAATATTTTTCACCGACTGCTGGTTTGCGCCAACGATCACGTCGCCTTTCTTCAGACCGATTTGCGCCGCCGGAGAATTAGCTTTCACGCTGCTCACCACCACGCCTTTATCCTGACCTTTATTGCTCATCTCAGCGCCTTCAATACCGCTGAAAATGGTGCTGGAATCAACCTGATTCTGGCTGCTCTGCTGCAACTCCACGTTGACATTAACCGGTTTGCCATCGCGCAGCAGGCCGAGGGTAACTTTGCTGCCAATCGGCATGGTGCCGACCTGGGCGCGCATCGCAGCGAAGCTGCTGATCGGCTTGCCGTTAAGCGAAGTGATCACGTCACCGGCTTTAATGCCCGCTTTCGCCGCCGCTGAATTCGGCATCACCTGGCTGACAAACGCGCCACGCTGGGCATCCACTTTCATCGCTTTTGCCAGCTCAGAACTCACTTCGGTGCCCATAATGCCCAGTTCGCCGCGGCGTACCTGGCCGTACTCGACCATCTGTGCCGTCAGGCTTTTCACCATATTACTCGGGATAGCAAAGCCGATGCCGATGTTGCCACCGTCCGGCGCGAGGATCGCCGTGTTAATGCCGATCAGTTCACCGTTCAGGTTCACCAGCGCGCCGCCGGAGTTACCGCGGTTAATCGCCGCATCGGTCTGAATAAAGTTTTCGTAGTTCTCGGCGTTCAGGCCGCTACGACCCAGCGCGGAGACAATCCCCGAGGTCACCGTTTCGCCCAGACCAAATGGGTTACCGATGGCGACGGTATAATCCCCTACGCGCAGGGCGTCGGAGTCGGCAATCTTAATCGCCGTCAGGTTTTTCGGATCCTGAATCTGGATCAGCGCGATATCAGAGCGCGGATCTTTGCCGACCATTTTGGCGTCAAGCTTGCGGCCGTCGCTCAACTGGACTTTGATGGTGGTCGCATTCTCGACAACGTGGTTGTTGGTGACGACATAGCCTTTGGCCGCATCAATAATCACCCCGGAACCCAGCGCCATAAATTTCTGCTGCTGACTGCCGCCATTACCGCCGTCACCGCCACCCTGACAGAACGGTGAACTCTGGAACGGGGAACCTTCCTGACAGAACGGCGAGTTATCGCCAAAGAACTGCTGGAAGTTTTTCGGCATACGTGGCGTATTAACGCTGGTACTGCCTTCAACGTTAATGCTCACCACCGAAGGCATGACTTTTTCAAGCATAGGAGCCAGGCTTGGCATCTGCTGCGCAGTCACCGTGGACGAGGCGGTTTCCGCTGCGTTTGCGGCTAAAGGAGATAATGCCAGACTTAAACTTAATGCCAGGGCGCTCATTGCTAATGTGGTCTTTTTCATCTTTTTTCCGTCTCAATATCAGATAACGCAAGTCGCTATGTGTGATGCTAAGAGTCACTTTATAACGCTAAGTTCCGGAATTAAGTTGCTGGAAAAAGTAAAAATTTATTGTCCGTCTTTACAAATCTTAGCGCTTATTCCACGGCCATCAGCCGACGATATTCATCCCATGCATACAAATCGGTCATCCCGCTGATATAGTCCTGAATCAGGCGACAGCGGTAATAATATTCCATCACCGGAAACTCGCTGGAATCGCGTGCGAGTTTATTAACGGCCTCCACATAGGCCAGCCGATGACGGGTCGAGAGTTTATTAAACAGCCGCGATTCAATCGGCAACCGGCGCAGGCGCTCTTTTTCCACCAGTTCGCTAAAATCGGTTAATGGTAATTGTAACAGCGGCTGGTAAATCTCCAGCAGGCCGCGAATAACGCGATAGCCCTGTAATTCCAGTTGTTCGACGTCAGGGTGGCTAAATACGTGCTGGACCGCGACGTTTTTATATAGCTCAAGCAGTTGGCTAAAGGCACTATCGTCCTCCAGCAGGGCGTGATTAAACTCGCCGTCAAAAATCTGCGGCAGATTTTCAATAAACCGCGAGGCGGCATAGGGCACCAGTTTGTTGAGCGTATTGACCCGCAAATACATAAAAAACTGATCTTCCGCGCTGCGACTCAGCGAATTAGAGCGCGATTTCTCCCACGCATTTTCGACCACCTGCGCAAACAGCGATCCTTTTTCATGCGCGCCCCAGGCGTCGTGCAAATGTTGATAAAGCTGTTCGACGGTGAAAATACGTTTTTCAACGGCGTCTTCCAGATCGGCAACGCAATAAGAGATATCGTCCGCCGCTTCCATAATCCACGTCAACGGGAAACGACTAAACGGAGCCAGCTCAAGCTCTTTGCGCAGTCGCTCAATATAGGCCTCTTCGGAAAGATAGTAGCCCGGCTTTTTCATCAGGTAATCGTGTGAGGGGGGAATATCATCTGCCCACCATGCCGGGCGGGTATATTTAAGAATGCACCCTACCTGCGCCCAGGTCAGATTCATACGCATCAGCGCCTGCACCAGGCGGATCCCCTGCGCGTTACCTTCAAAATGACAGAGATCCTGCCGCACTTTGCGACGCTGGTCGTTCAGCGCATCCTCGCCTTCGCGTAAACGGAGCGCGACCACCTGACAGCGATCGTTGCTCAGCGGCTGGCTGGCGGCGTCCGCAGGTGCCAGACGCTGACTGAACCAGTCGTTGATCGCCGCCTCGCCAAAATGCCCAAACGGCGGATTGCCAATATCATGCATCAGGCAGGCCATCTCGACGATGCTTTCAAAGGGTCCGGTCAGTTCATCGAGGCCATATGTCTCAAGCAGGCGCTGCTCTTTCAGACGGCTCAGCACCTCTTTGGCGATATAGCGCCCAACCTGCTGAACCTCCATCGAGTGTGTCAGCCGGGTGCGCACCGCTGCATTACGCTCCAGCGGAAAAACCTGCGTTTTCTGCTGCAAACGCCGGATGGCGGGAGAGTTGATAATACGCCCGCGATCGCTTTCAAAAATACGCAGGATCTCATGCTCCGTTTTCACCCCGGTGGGTGAACGGTAGCGGCGGTGCCAGTTAATTTTTCTGCGAAAATCGATGTGTGCCATATTCTCTCCCGCGCGAGAAATGCGCTTCCCCTTACCCGCATGATAGACTATGCCTTTAAACCTGACACATCGCGAGTAAATCAATGAAAATTGGCATTATTGGTGCAATGGAAGAAGAAGTTACGCTGCTGCGTGACAAAATCGTTAACCGCCAGACCCTGACGTCAGGCGGCTGCGAAATTTATACCGGTCAGCTCCACGGCACCGATGTTGCACTGCTGAAATCAGGTATCGGTAAAGTCGCTGCGGCGCTGGGCACCACCCTGCTGCTGGAGCACTGCAAACCTGACGTGATTATTAATACCGGCTCGGCGGGCGGCCTTGCCGCGACGCTGAAAGTGGGCGATATCGTGGTCTCTGACGAAGTACGCTATCACGATGCCGACGTCACCGCGTTTGGCTACGAGTACGGCCAGCTTCCGGGCTGCCCGGCGGGTTTTCAGGCCGATCAGAAGTTAATCGATGCCGCCGAAGACTGCATCGTTGAACTCAACCTCAACGCGGTTCGCGGCCTGGTCGTCAGCGGCGATGCCTTTATCAACGGCTCCGTCCCGCTGGCGAAAATTCGTCATCACTTCCCGCAGGCGGTTGCGGTTGAGATGGAAGCTACCGCGATTGCCCACGTTTGCCATAACTTCGGCACGCCGTTTGTGGTGGTGCGCGCCATCTCCGACGTGGCGGATCAGCAGTCCCACCTGAGCTTTGATGAATTCCTGGTGGTAGCGGCGAAGCAATCTACCCTGATGGTTGAAACCCTGGTGCAGAAACTGGCGCGTGGCTAACGTCCTGCTCAGAGCAGTAGCCCTGCTGTTGCTGGTTCCGGCGTGGCTTTTTGCCGCGCCGCGAGTGATCTCGCTCTCGCCTGCCAATACCGAACTGGCGTTTGCCGCCGGGATCGTGCCGGTCGGCGTCAGCAGCTATTCCGACTATCCCCCGGAGGCCGTCCGCATTGAGCAGGTTGCCACCTGGCAGGGGATGAATCTGGAGCGTATCGTCGCCCTCAAACCTGACGTGGTGCTGGCCTGGCGCGGTGGCAACGCTGAACGTCAGGTGAATCAGCTTACAACCCTCGGCATCCACGTGATGTGGGTAGAAAGTAACAGCATCGAACAAATCGCTGACGCGCTGCGCCAGTTAGCAGTCTGGAGTCCTGCGCCGGATAAAGCCCGTCAGGCGGCGAAGACGCTGCTTGATGACTACCAGACGCTCAAATCCTCCTATGCACAACGGCCCAAAAAACGGGTATTTCTCCAGTTTGGCATGACGCCGTTGTTTACCAGCAATAAGAATTCGATTCAGAACGAGGTGCTGGAAACCTGTGGCGGGGAAAATATTTTTGCTGACAGCCGCGTACCGTGGCCGCAGGTTAGCCGCGAGCAGGTACTGGCCCGCCAGCCACAGGTCATTATTACCACCGGTGATGCGGGCGTTATTCCGAAAATCAGCCAGTTCTGGCAAAACCAGCTTACTATCCCGGTAATTTCCCTGAACGGCGACTGGTTTGAGCGCGCAAGCCCGCGTATTATCCTCGCCGCAAAACAACTCTGCGACGCGCTCTCACAGGTAAAATAAGTATGCTGGTCTACTGGCTTGATATCATTGGCACTGCCGTCTTCGCTATCTCCGGCGTACTGCTGGCAGGAAAATTACGCATGGATCCGTTCGGCGTGCTGGTGCTGGGCGTGGTCACCGCCGTCGGCGGCGGGACGATCCGCGATATGGCGCTGGCTCACGGCCCGGTATTCTGGGTAAAAGATCCCACCGATCTGGTGGTGGCAATGGTCACCAGCATGCTGACGATCCTGCTGGTTCGTCAGCCCAGGCGTCTGCCGAAATGGATATTACCGGTGCTGGATGCCGTTGGTCTGGCGGTGTTTGTCGGTATTGGCGTCAACAAAGCCTTTCTTGCCGAAACTGGCCCGCTGATAGCGGTCTGTATGGGCGTGCTCACCGGCGTAGGCGGCGGAATTATTCGCGACGTGCTGGCCAGGGAAATCCCGATGATCTTACGCACCGAAATCTATGCTACGGCCTGCATTGCTGGCGGCATCGTTCACGCGACGGTGTTTTATACGTTCGGTGTACCGCTGGAAAGTGCAAGTATGATGGGGATGGTGGTCACGCTGGTCATTCGCCTGGCGGCGATCCGCTGGCATCTGAAACTGCCGACTTTTGCGCTGGATTAACCCGGCCGGGTAAGGTTTTGTTGAGGCGTAGTGCCCGGAATGGTTTACCGGGCACCGTAGTCCCATCGTCTTTGTCAGACGAGGTAGAAAAAATCAAACGCTGAACGACGATCCGCAGCCGCAGGTGCTTTTGGCATTCGGGTTGGTGACAATGAAGCGGGACCCTTCCAGCCCTTCGGTATAATCAACCGAACCGCCGACGAGGTACTGCAGGCTCATTGGATCAACCACCAGGCCCACGCCCTGTTTCTCAATGGTCATATCGCCATCATTGATTTGATCGTCAAAGGTAAAACCGTACTGAAAGCCGCTGCAACCACCGCCGGTGATATAGACGCGCAATTTCAGATTCGGGTTATCTTCATCGGCAATCAGGTTTTTTACTTTGCTGGCTGCTGCATCGGTAAATTGCAGGGGCAGCGCTACGTCATCACTCATTTTTTGCTCCCAACGACATTGCTAATTGGGCAAATATTAACCCAACCATGATGGGCATTATCTAATACCCTGGTAATTCATTCAAGTATTCTCGCCCACTGGCCGCACGGACTGCTCAGCTTCCTGCCTGGCCAGCGTCCGGGCAAGGATGGTGGAGTATAACGGTTTGCCGCCGACAAACTGGGCCAGTAGTGTTGCGCCAAGACAGGTAATAATCATTGGCAAAATGAGCTGGTAATTATCAGTCATCTCCAGCACCAGTACGGTTCCGGTTAACGGTGCACGCACCGAAGCGGCCAATAGCGCGCCCATTCCGGCAATCGCAAAAGTGCCCGCGTCCAGATGGTACGCCGGGAAAATACCGGCCGCCGTCATGCCGAACGCGGTGCCCAGTAGAGTGCCCAGCGCCAGCATCGGTGCAAAAATACCGCCGGGCGCGCCGGAACAAAAACACAACAGCGTGGTGACGACGCGGGTGATAAAAATCACCAGCAGCAAACCAACCGTGTAATGCCCCGCCAGCGCCAGCGGGATCAGAGAGAAGCCGCCGCCCGTCGCTTCTGGATCGATCAGGCCAATCAAGCCGCACATGCCGCCGATCAACCCGCCCAGCAATACCCATTTTTTGATATTGCCGCCGTGGACGCGCTGAAACAGATCCTGCATGCGCAATACCAGGGTATTGAACAGGGGACCAACAAGACCAAAAATCATTCCCAGAATTAAATACAGCCACAGGGTATTAACCGGCGCGTTGCTCAGTTTACCGACTTCAATGACCGCCCCCTCGCCGTTAAACAGGCGAAAGACGATGCTCGACATAATCACCCCGGTAAACACCGCTTTAATCGAGATCAGGCTATAGCGGAACTGCGGGCGCATTTCTTCCAGAATAAAAAGTATTCCGGCCAGCGGCGCATTGAATGCGGCGGAAAGCCCTGCCGCCGCCCCGGTCGCCAGCAACGTGTGACGCGCTTCGCCGCTGCGCAGACGAAAGATATCTAAGACCATTCGGCCAACGTTACCGCCGAGCTGCACGGTCGGCCCTTCGCGTCCCAGCACCATTCCCGCACCCAGCGTCCCCATTCCGCCGATAAATTTAACCGGCAACACCCGCCACCAGCGTACCGGGCGAAGTTCTTCCAGCGCGCCTTCAATTTCCGGGATCCCAGAGCCACCGGCTTCCGGCGCGAAACGGCGCACCAGAAAATAGCCCACCATTGCCAGCAGGGCTGACGAGACAAACGCCAGCGGCCAGATCCAAAAACCGTGGTGGGCGGTGTCGGCAAGCATCCCCACACGTAGCGCCTGCACGCCATCAACGGCTTTTTCAAAGCCCACGCCGACCAGCCCGGCCAGCGTACCGACCAGGGCCGCCAGCAGTAAAACGGCTAACGGCGTTTTGTCACGCCGTAATAGCCGACGGATCTGCCTGCCACGCCTTAAGCGGCCCACCTGCCGGTTTGTAAGAGAAGGAGTTTCAACATTCATCGTTAATCATTTATGGGTAAAAATGCATTCCGGAACGGCATTGTACCCGCCTGTTCTTTAAAAATCCCTCATAAAAAATGTTGTTTCAATTGGGCAAAACTTTCATAACGTTCCTGGAATACTTTAGAATGGAGTGGACTACTTTTTCGATAAACCAGGAACCACGCCATGAGCAATTCTGAAAACCTTTACAGCGCCGCGCGCCAGGTGATCCCTGGTGGCGTTAACTCCCCCGTTCGCGCCTTCACCGGCGTCGGCGGCACGCCGCTGTTCGTTGAACGTGCAGACGGTGCCTGGCTGTACGATGTCGATGGCAAAGCCTATGTCGACTATGTCGGCTCCTGGGGGCCGATGGTGCTGGGGCATAACCATCCGGCGATCCGTAACGCGGTGATTGAAGCCACGCAGCGCGGCTTAAGTTTCGGCGCACCGACCGCGATGGAAGTCAAAATGGCCGAACTGGTGACTGAACTGGTGCCGACGATGGACATGGTACGAATGGTAAACTCCGGTACCGAAGCAACGATGAGCGCCATCCGTCTGGCGCGTGGTTTTACGGGCCGCGATAAAATCATCAAGTTCGAGGGCTGTTATCACGGTCACGCGGATTGCCTGCTGGTGAAAGCAGGCTCCGGCGCGCTGACCCTCGGTCAGCCGAACTCACCGGGCGTTCCGGCGGATTTTGCTAAACATACCCTGACCTGTACCTATAACGATCTGGCTTCCGTGCGCGAGGCGTTCGAGCAGTATCCGCAGGATGTTGCCTGTATTATCGTCGAGCCAGTGGCGGGCAATATGAACTGTGTGCCACCGCTGCCGGAATTCCTGCCGGGCCTGCGTTCATTGTGCGATGAATTTGGCGCACTGCTGATTATTGATGAAGTGATGACCGGTTTCCGCGTTGCGCTGGCGGGCGCGCAGGCATACTACAATGTCGTACCTGACCTGACCTGCCTGGGCAAGATCATCGGCGGCGGAATGCCGGTGGGCGCGTTTGGCGGTCGTCGTGAAGTGATGGACGCGCTGGCTCCCACCGGACCTGTCTATCAGGCGGGCACCCTCTCCGGCAACCCGATTGCAATGGCCGCAGGCTATGCCTGTCTGAGCGAAGTGGCTAAGCCGGGCATTCATGAAACGCTGGAGGCGCTAACCACCCAGCTGGCCAGCGGCCTGCTGGACGCCGCGCAGGAAGCGGGTATTCCACTGGTGGTGAACCATGTCGGCGGGATGTTCGGTATTTTCTTCACCGAGTCAAACGCCGTTACCTGCTATCAGGATGTGGTGGCCTGTGACGTTGAGCGCTTTAAACGTTTCTTCCATCTGATGCTGGAAGAAGGCGTGTACCTGGCACCGTCAGCGTTTGAAGCGGGCTTTATGTCGGTTGCGCACAGCGAAGAGGATATTAATAACACCATCGACGCTGCGCGTCGGGTGTTTGCGAAGCTGTAACCCTGCATGCCCGGTGGCGCTGCGCTTACCGGGCCTACAACTGGATCACCTCAATGATTACCGGCTCTGCTTTCTCAACAGATAAACAAAATACGGTGCGCCGATAAAGGTCGACAGCAGCCCCGCCGGGATCTGGAACGGGAACATCACCATTCTGCCGCACCAGTCGGCAAACACCAGAATCAGCCCCCCTACCAGTGCCGACATGACGATATGCGGAATAGTGCGGCGGAACCCCATCATTCTGGCGATATGCGGAGCCATCAGGCCGATAAAACTCAGCGGTCCAATGGTCAACGTGGCGGTGGCGGTTAAGGCGGATGCCAGCAGCAACAGCGCGATACGCGACGGCGTCAGCGCCACGCCCACGGCGCGGGCGGTGTCGCCGCCCAGCGGCAGGATGGTGAGCCAGCGGCTGCACAGGGGCACCAGCGCCAGCAGGACGATCATCATCACCAGCGTCTGCACCGCCTGCCGTTCTGTGGCGTTATAGGTCGAGCCGGAAATCCACGTCAGGATCTGCGCCATGCGTGGATCGCCGCTTGCCTGTAACATCATCAGCAGCATGGTAAAAGCCGTGCTCAGCGCCATCCCGGCCAATAGCATCCGGTGCGGCGAGAAGCCACCGCGCCCGGCGGCAATCATAATGATCAGCAGCGTGCCCGCCGCCCCCAGGCTTCCGGCGGGCAGCAGCCAGCCAAAGGCGTTGCCCGGAACCAGGAACAGCATCAGCACGATGCCAAACGCCGCGCCGGAACTGATCCCCAGCACTTCCGGGCTGGCCATCGGGTTGCCGGTCAGACGCTGGATAATACAGCCCGCCACTGCCAGCAGGATCCCGGCGAACAGCGCCGCCAGAATGCGCGGCCAGCGCCACTGCATTAGCTCGCTGAGCATGTCGCCGCTGGCCCACTGCCAGCCCTGCGCATCACGACCAAAGGAGAGCGCCGCGAAAACGGCCAGCAGTAACACCATCAGCCCGATGATGGCATAGCGCAACACATGCTGACGTTCGGCGGAAATCGTATCCCCGGCGTTCATCGCTGGCGCGCTCATGCTGCGCAGCCGTGGCAGCAGCCACAGCAGGAGTGGCGCGCCGATTAGCGCCGTCACCGAGCCGGTGGAAACCTCCATCCACACCCGCGTCAGCCAGATGATGAGCTGGTCGGATAGCCAGAGGATCAGCGCCCCAATCAGCGGGGCCAGCAGCAGGCGGGAGAGCAGGCGACGCGCGCCGAGCATTTTTGCCAGCAGCGGCGCAAACAGGCCGATAAAACCAATAATGCCAACCGCGTTGACCAGTAAAGCGCTCAGGACGATAGCCAGCGTGAGCGCCGCCAGTCGCGCCAGCGACAGCGCCAGACCAAGATTACGCGCCACGCCGTCATCCAGCCCCATTAACGTCAACGGACGCAGCAGCAATAGGGTAAGCATCACGCCGCCAATCAGTTGCGGCCATAGCCGCTGGACAATGCTCCAGTCGGTCTGGGTGAGCGTGCCGGTGCTCCACAGAAACATGCTCTGAAGCTGATCGTGATGGAAAATAACCAGCAGCTGATTAATCGCCCCGCAGTACAGGCTGACCACCAGCCCCGCCAGGATCAGCGTGACCGGCGAAAGCCGTTTTCCCCACGCCACGCCAAACACCAGCGCGCCGACAATACAGGCCCCCGCCAGCGCGGCAAACTGTGATACCAGCACGCCGGGGATCGCCCACAGCGAGGTGATGGTCATCCCTAACTGCGCCCCGGTTGCCACACCGAGCGTCGTCGGCTCGGCCAGCGGGTTACGCAGCACCTGCTGAAACAGCACGCCGACCAGCCCCAGCCCCGCGCCTACCAGCAGCGAAATCGCCAGACGCGGCAGCAGGCTATAGTGGAACAGCATCTGCTCCACCACATCAATATTCGGTTGCCACAGCGCCTCACGCCACTGCGCGCGCGGCAGCGCCTGGGTGAAGTTAAATACCGTCAGCGCCAGCGCGCTAATAAACAGCAGAAGCAGCAGCGCGGCGGGTAATGGTGCAATCCGTTGTCTCATGACTTACCTCCCAGCGCGCGATCCAGCACGCGGGCGAAGTGCATTGCAGAGAGGGTCGCGCCGTAGAACCAGACTGCCGGCACGCGCTGAAAGCGCCCGCCACGTACAAACGGCATTGACTGCCACAGCGGCGTCGCAGCAAGTTGCTGCATCTCGGCGTCATTGCCGTGATCGAAGCACAATACATCGACATCGCGAAACGCGGCGAGGCGATCCACGCCAATCGGCGTGCTGCCCCAGAACGTTGATTCGCCATGCCAGGCGTTTTTAATGCCGTAACGATCGAGTACTTCCTGGAACAGACAGTTTTGCCCAAACACCAGCACGTGACGCACGTCCATCACCGTGATCATCAGCAAAGGACGATCGCCACGCCGGGCGAAGCGCGGAATGAAGGAGTCAATAAAACTATCGAAATCAGCAAGATGTTTTTCCGCTTCGGCTTCCCGATCAATAAGCTGCGCCATCTCCACCAAAGAGCCACGCGCTTTGGTCAGCGGTTTTTTGCCGTCGCTGAAAGTGAATCCCCTGCCCGGCGCAATTTTCGCCAGTTGCGCGTCCGACGGGCCGTAGCCCGCCGACCACACGAGGAAGGAGGGTTTCATCTGCGCCAGCAGTTCAAGGTTTGGCTCAGTACGCAATCCCACGTCGATGACGGAAGACGGTAAGGAAGGATCGTTCACCCACAAATTGTAGTTTTGCACGTCCGCCACGCCGTAAGGCATCACGCCCAGCGCCAGCAGAAACTCCACCGGCAGCCACTCCAGCGCCACAATACGATGCGGATCGTATGAGGCCGCGCGGGCCTTGCCCATCTGCCACATCAGCGGTGAGAGCGCCATCGCTGTCAGCAAACGCCGACGCGTCATTGAAGTCATCATCGCCATCAGTAAACAAAGCTCACCGGGGCTGCGCCTGCCGGATGCGGCAGGATCCCCATCGGGATGCCGTAAATCTGCTCCAGCGTTTCGCTGCGCATCAGCGTTTCCGGCGTGCCCTGAGCAATCATCTCGCCGCCACGCAGGGCAACCAGATAATCGCAGTAGCGGGCGGCCATGTTGATATCATGCAGTACGGCAATCACCGTTAACCCGCGCTGCTGGCTCAGACGATGGACCAGTGCCAGCACGTCGACCTGATGGGCGATATCCAGCGCGGAGGTTGGCTCGTCAAGCAGCAGGCAGCGGCTGTCCTGCGCCACCAGCATGGCGATCCACGCCCGCTGCCGCTCGCCGCCGGAAAGGCTATCCACCAGCCGGTGCGCCAGCGGTTTCAATCCTACCAGCGCAATCGCTTCTTCGACTTTCTCTCTGTCGGCCACGCCAAATCGTCCCAATGCGCCGTGCCACGGATAGCGACCAATCGCCACCAGCTCGCGGACCGTCATCCCCTCCGCCTGCGGCAGTTGCTGTGGCAGATACGCCACCTTGCGGGCAAACGCTTTGCTGTTCCAGCTCATTAGCGGCTGATCATCAAGCAGAATATCCCCTTCTGACGGCGGCTGATGGCGTCCGAGCATTTTAAGCAGCGTGGATTTACCGGAGCCGTTGTGGCCGATCAGTCCGGTCACTTTTCCCACCGGGAACGTCATCGACAGCGGATGCAGCAGCGTGCGCCCCGGCACACGGAAGGTGACATCGGAAAGCGCGAACGTGGTATCGGGTTGGGTGATTTTTTCCTGCATGTTGGCCAACTTGAAAATGAAAAGGGCACGCCGAAACGTGCCCTGAAAGAGAATTAGAAGCGGAAAGTCGCGGTGGCAACCACCTGACGCTCTGCGCCCCAGAAACAGCCGTAAGTCTGGAAGCAGCTGGCGACATATTCACGATCCAGCACGTTGTTGACGTTAATCGCCACGCTGGAACCCGCCATGCCGAAGCGACCCAGATCGTATTTCACCACCGCATCCATCACGGCAGCGCTGCCGACTTTGAACGTATTGGCCGGATCGCCATAGCTGGAGCCGATAAAGCGACCGCCAGTACCCAACGTCAGGCCGGAAAGCGCCCCTTCGTTGAAAGTATAATCGCCCCACAGCGACGCCATATGCTTAGGCACCTGCTCCGGGGTATGGCCTTTCAGCGAGGTATCTTTGGTATATTCCGCATCGGTATAGGTATAAGACGCGGTCATATTAATATTGGCATTCAGCGCCGCTTTCGCTTCCAGCTCCACACCCCGTGCGCGAATTTCACCGGCCGGAACTTGTCCCAGCGGATTATTCGGATCGGCAGTCAGGTTGTTGGTTTTGGTCAGCTGATACAGCGCACCGGTAACGACGACCGGCATGTCTTTCGGTACGTATTTCACGCCCGCTTCATACTGCTCGCCTTTTGACGGCTCGTAAGAAACACGCGGCACACTCCACAGATCGAAGGCGCTCGGCTCAAACGACTGGCTGTAGCTGAAGTACGGCGTGATGCCGTTATCAAACAGGTAGTTAATCCCGCCGCGCCAGGTGAACTGATGGTCATTACGCTCAATATAACCTTCGGTCGGCGTATAGGAGTTCTGACGTACCGTGGTCGCCTGCTGAGACCAGTCGTAGCGACCGCCAAGCGTCAGCACCCACTTATCCCACTCCGCCTGATCCTGCACGTAAATCCCGGTCTGCTTGCTTTCATTCATCTGGTACGGTTCGGTACCGCCGAAAGCAAAATATTGCGGGCTGTAATCGTTATAAAGATCGATGGACGGCGCGCTGCCGAAGGTGGCGTCGATATCATTACGCATGCGCATGAAATCTACCCCGGTCAACAATGTGTGATCGACCGCGCCGGTGGCGAATTTGCTTTCCAGCTGGGTATCGACGCTGAAGTTTTGCAGACGCTCATCATCCACCACCGTCCCGCGGTTCAGAGTATGACCATCCGCCGCGATCCCGGTGCCGTAGACGCTTTTCTGCGAGGTTTTCATTTCAGCGAAACGCAGGTTCTGCCGCACGGTAAAGGTATCGTCAAAGCCGTGTTCGAAGCTGTAACCCACCATTTTCTCGTTACGGGAATAGGTGTTGTTCGACGCGCCTTCGTTAAAATCGGTCGGTAAACGTTTTCCATTAGGGAGTGGCTCAACCGTTCCTTCCTTGGGCAGCCAGCCGTAATAACCAGTTTCCGGCTCGTTCTGGAAATAAGACAGGAAGGTAAAATTCGTTTTGTCATCCGGACGCCATGAGAACGACGGCGCGATGGCATAACGCTGTGATTCCGAGCTTTGCTGCTGCCCATTGGCCGAATGGGCCACCCCGGTCAGGCGGTAAGAGTACACGCCATCATCATCCAGCGCATCGCTGAAATCAAAGCCGGTCTGGAACAAACTGTCCGTTCCTACCTGGAACTGCACTTCTTTCAGCGGCTCAGTGGTCGGGCGTTTGCTGACCATCGAGATAATACCGCCAGGATTGCTTTTACCATAAAGTACGGAGGTCGGTCCGCGCATCAGTTCAACGCGTTCAAGCATGTACGGGTCGATCACCGCATCGTTATAGAAGTTGCCCTGCAACTTCAGGCCGTCCAGGTAGTTATTCTGGTTCAGGCCAACCGAGGAAAAGCCACGGATGATCACGAAGTCATAGGTGTTGGATGCGCCACGGCTGCTGACCGTCACGCCAGGCGTATAGCCCAGCGCTTCTTTCACCGACTGGAACTGGTGCATTTCCATCTCTTCGCTGGTCACGACAGAAACGGACTGCGGCGTTTTTTCGATCGGCGTATCCGTTTTGGTGGTCGTGGCGGAGCGCTTCGCGGCAATGGTCGGAGCCGGCCCCCACGCGCTTTCCTGCGCGGCAGGCGCTGCGGTTACGGTAATGGTTTCTTCTTTTTTCGGTTCAACCGCCGCCTGTGCATAAACAGACATGCCGCTAACCGCTGTGGCTACTACAACTGCGATTTTACGCAGCGAGGAGTTTGGCTGAGCAGTTTTATGACGCGCCATTGGTATATCTCTGATGGAAAGTGAATGATAACGTAAACGAGAATTATTATTATGACGGCAGCATAATATTCGAAACGTTGAACGCATAGCAAGCGATATGCGCCCCTGCTAAAACTAAGGGGATAATAAATAACCAGATGAGTGGTGTGGCTAACGGATGCGCCTGTAAGACATAAAAAAGCCCCCGATTGAGGTTTTCAATCGGGGGCTTTTACGCATTACGGCTCAGTTACTACCGAACATATCCTTGATCCAGCCTGCAACGCCGTCGCTCTCTTTTTTCTCCTGCTGAGGCGGCTGCTGTTGTTGCTGCTGTGGCTGCTGCTGTTGCGGCTGCGACGACTGGTCGAACGGATTGCCCTGTTGCTGCTGTTGCAGCATTTCGCTCTGCTGGCACAGCGCGTTCGGATCGGACGTCCAGACCGGCAACGCGCGCGCACCGCCGCTACAGAGCAGGTTGCCGCCGTCATCCACGCCCATATCCACCACGTCTTCCGGCGGCGTCAGCACCAGCGGGATCGGCGACTGATTTGTCAGATAGCGCTGGTAAATAGACATCGCGCCGCTGGCTCCGTAGAGTTTGGTCGGCTGGTTATTGTCACGTCCTACCCAGGTAATGACCACTTCACGCCCGTCGATGCCCGCAAACCAGGTATCGACGTTGTTATTGGTGGTCCCGGTTTTACCCGCCAGATGCAGCCCCGGATACTTCGCGCCCAGTTGACGACCGGTTCCGCGCTGAACCACCTGCTGCATGGTCCACAGCGTCATATACGCTGCCTGCGCCGGTACCGCGCGCTCCGCCTGCGGGAAGCTCTGGTACAGCACTTTACCATCTTCAGAAATGACCGACCGCAGCGCCGAAAGCGGTGCGCGGTTGCCGCCGCTGGCGATAGTCTGGAACGCCTGCGCCACTTCAACCGGCGTCAGGTTCAGCGCCCCCAGCAACATCGCAGGAACCGGATGCAGCTGATTTTCCGGCACGCCGAGTTTTTTCCAGGTCTCTGTCACGGCAGGCAAGCCGAGCGTCATCCCCAGGTTTACCGTCGGCACGTTCATCGAACGGGTCAGGGCATCCACCAGCATCACCTGGCCGCTCTCGCTATAGCGATGATCGTCGTTCTGCGGCGACCACACCTGACCATTCGGCTGACGCAGCGCCAGCGGCGCATCCGCAATCCAGGTATTCAGACGGAAGCGGTTCGGCTGGCTCAGCGCGGTCAGATAGGTCGCCGGTTTTGCCAGAGAACCAATCGAACGGCGCGCCTGCATCGCACGGTTATAACCCGCGAACTGCGGCTCGGCCCCACCGACCATCGCGCGGACTTCGCCGCTAAAGCGGTCCACGACGACCATCGCCGTTTCGAGATCGGCAAGCTTACGCTGTTTCTTCAGCGCCGGAATGCCTTCGGTCGCTGCTTTTTCCGCTGCATCCTGGGCAACCGAGTCAAAGGTGGTGAAGATCTTCACGCCGGAGAGATCTTTCACCTTATCGCCCAGCTTCGCCTGCAACTCCTGACGCACCAGTTGCATAAAGGCTGGCTGCGGTGAAATCACCCCGCCGCGCGGCTGCACGCCCAGCGGACGGGCGCTCAGCATGTCATACAGCTCCTGGTCGATGATTTTCTGCTGTTGAAGCAGACGCAGCACCAGGTTACGCCGCTCCAGCGCCAGTTTCGGGTTGCGCCACGGGTTGTAGATCGACGCGCCCTTCACCATACCGACCAATAGCGCCTGCTGATCGAGACTCAGTTCCTCCACCGGACGGCCAAAATAGTACAGGCTCGCCAGCGGGAAGCCGCGGATCTCATTGTCGCCGCTCTGACCGAGGTAGACTTCGTTCATGTACAGCTCAAGAATGCGATCTTTGCTGTAGCGCGCATCCATCAGCAGCGCCATGTACGCTTCATTTGCCTTACGCACGTAGGAGCGCTCGCTGGAGAGGAACAGGTTCTTCACCAACTGTTGCGTCAGCGTACTCGCGCCCTGAACGGTGCGCCCGGCGGTCAGGTTCGCCAGCACCGCGCGGCCGATGGAGTACAGGCTCACGCCATCGTGCTCGTAGAAGTGACGGTCTTCCGTCGCCAGCAGCGTATCCACCAGCAGATCCGGGAAGCCGTTACGTGCCACGAACAGACGCTGCTCACCGTTCGGCGAAGAGAGCATGGTGATCAGGCGTGGATCGAGACGGAAGAAGCCGAACTGCCGATGGTTCTCCATGTTCTCAATGCTTTCAAGGTGATCGCCATCAAAGGTCAGACGCGCCCGCACCTGCCCTTCTTTGCTGTCCGGGAAGTCGAACGGACGGCGGATCATCTCAATGCTATTCGCCTGCACGGTAAATTCGCCGGGCCGCGTCATTGCGGTGACCTGGCGGTACTGTGTCGCCGTCAGCAGCTTGACCATCTCATTCTTGCTGATGGCCATGTCCGGCTCAAGGTTAACCATCCGGCCATAGACCGCCGCAGGCAGTTGCCAGACTTTACCGTCGATACGGCTACGGATCTTCTGATCGAGATACACGCCGTAAATGGCAAACAGCACCACAAACACGATAAATATTTTCAGCAGCAGCCACAGCCAGCCGCGTTTACCGCGCCGCTTACGCCCGCCGCCGCCGTTGCCTTTGCTCCGGGTTTTACGCGGTGGCGGCACGTCATCTTCGTCGTCTTCATAATCGTCGTCATATTGCCGACGACGAGTCACTTTTTGTTTTACCGGACGCGCAGGTCTTCCTTTGCGTCCAATCGGTTCGCGGTCATTCCCCGCCATGCTTTCTCTCCGCAAATGTCAGGCGCAATGCCTGATTCTCAGTTCTTCATCCCGCAGGAAAAAGAAGAAATCTCTCAAATGTCGTTTTTGCTTAGCCCACGTTACCGGGGTTGCCGGGTGGCGGCTTCGCCTTACCCGGCCTACGGGTTGGTGAACTCAACGCATCCCCTTTCGTAGGCCCGGTAAGCGCAGCGCCACCGGGCATTAAACCCACCTACGAATACTTTTTGACGCGCCGCGTCGGGGCCGTATTCGCCGGATCGTCAGGCCATACGTGTTTTGGGTAACGCCCCTTCATCTCTTTTTGTACCTCACGGTACGCACCCTGCCAGAACGCGCTTAAGTCGCGCGTGATCTGCAACGGGCGCTGAGCGGGAGATAATAGTTCAAGAACCAGAGGAATGCGCCCCCCGGCAATCGTCGGCGTGCTGGCCTCGCCAAACATCTCCTGCATCCGCACCGCCAGCGCCGGGGGATTATCTTCATGATAGCGAATGGCTATCCGGCTTCCCGTCGGCACAGTGTAATGCTCCGGCAGCTCACTATCCAGCCGTTGTCGGGATGACCAGTCCAGCAGGTTGCGCAGCGCCTGGGCCACATTCAGCGCCTTCAACGCGCGCAGCGAATGCACGCCCGTCATTTCCGGCAGCAGCCACGTCTCCAGCGTCGCCAGTAGCGTGGCGTCGTCCACCGCCGGCCAGTCGAACTCCGGCAGCCACATCGCAGCACAGTGTAACCGCAAACGCAATTGTTCTGCCTGCGGCGTCCAGTGTAATACATTCAGTCCTTTATCACGGATACCGTTAAGCATCGCCTGGTGCAGTTCCACCTCCGACGGTTTCGCCAGCGCTCGGACATTAAGCGTCAGCCCCCCGATTCGCGTGCGTCGCAGCGCCTTCAACGTTCCCTGAGCGTCATCCCACTCCACCGTATCAGACTGCTGCAACAGCGCCGGGCAGTCGGCGATAAATTTATCAATATCCAGCGGTAGCGCCAGCAGAATGCGCGCATCCGGCGAGGCGCTGCCCTGCAACAGCAGCGGCGCTATCAGCCATTCGTGGCGGTTCATCGCGTCATCAGCGTCCAGCATCGCCCCCATGCCGTTCGCCAGTTGATAGCGGCCATCCTGCCCGCGGCGACGGGCGATCCGGTCGGCAAACCCTTTCGCCAGCAGCGGCGCAAGGCGATCGGCATCCGGCTGTCCGCCTTTGCTGCCCAGCCGTTTACACAACTGTTGGCTGCGCTGCCGCCAGTGCGGTTGCTGGCGTGAGAAAGCGACGTGGATATCGGCGATACCGCCGCGCGGCGGCTCTTCCAGAATGGCCGCCAGCGTGGCCGCGCTGGCAATGTCATCGTCATTTTCCGCCGCCACCAGCATTGCCGCCAGCCTGGGGTCGTTGCCGAGCGCCGCCATACGTTGACCGCTCACGGTCAGGCGCTCGCCCTCCAGCGCGCCCAGTTGTGAGAGCAAATCACGGGCCGCATTGAGATTAACAGCGGGAGGCCGATCCAGCCATGTGAGCTGATCAACGTCCGTACAGCCCCACTGCAATAGTTCCATCAGCAGACCGGACAGATCGCTGTGCAGGATCTCCGCCTCTCCCTGCGCCGCCGCGCGCTCCGCCTGCTCCTTACTGATGAGATGCAGGCATATCCCCGGTTCCAGACGCCCCGCACGCCCGGCGCGCTGGGTCATCGATGCCTGGCTGACGCGCTGAGTGATGAGCCGCGTCAGGCCGGTACGCGGATCAAAACGGGCGACACGCTCCAGGGCGCAGTCCACCACCAGTCGGATGCCTTCGATGGTCAGACTGGTTTCGGCGATATTGGTCGCCAGGACCACCTTCCGTTTACCTGCCGGCGCAGGAAGGATCGCCTTTCGCTGTTCTGAGAGCGGCAGCACGCCGTACAGCGGACAAAGCAGCACATCGCTGGCGACGCGTTCCGCCAGCTGTTCCTGAACCCGCAGGATCTCCCCCACGCCCGGCAGAAACAGCAGCATTGAGCCGGTTTCCGCCCGCAACAGTCCGGCCACCGCCGCTGCCGTCGCCTCGGCAAAGCGCAGGTTCGCCGCCAGCGGCTGATAGCGTCGCTCGACCGGAAACGCGCGCCCCTCGGATGAAATCACTGGCGCGTCGGGCAGCAGCGCCTGTAATCGCGCGTTATCCAGCGTAGCAGACATAATCAGCAGCTTCAGATCGTCGCGCAGCCCCTGCTGGACGTCGAGCAGCAGCGCCAGCGCCAGATCGGCCTGTAAACTGCGCTCGTGAAATTCGTCGAGGATCACCAGCCCCACGCCAGCAAGCTCGGGATCGCGCTGGATCATACGGGTGAGTATTCCCTCTGTTACCACTTCCAGCCGGGTCTGCGGACCGACGCAGCTTTCGGCGCGCATCCGGTAGCCTACGGTCTGTCCCGGCGTTTCATTAAGCAGTTCGGCCAGACGCTGTGCAACGTTACGTGCCGCCAGGCGACGCGGTTCAAGCAGAAGAATGCGCCCGTTGCTCTCCCCCTGCTGCAACAACTGTAGCGGCAGCCATGTCGACTTACCCGCGCCGGTGGGCGCATTCAACAGGATCTGCGGCGCGGTTTTCAGCGCGCGAAGAAGTTCAGGCAGGACAGCGGCGACCGGTAAAGAGGACACGAATGGCTCCAGAGGGTTAACATTCAACGGCGGTCATTGTAGCATCGCCACAAACCATAACCGAGTATCCCCGATGTCTGAGTCGAAAAGGCTGTTTTTCGCGCTGGCACTGCCGGACGAGATCCAGCAGCAGATTATCCACTGGCGCGCCGCCAGCTTCCCTCCTGACGCCGGGCGTCCGGTGGTGGCGGCGAATCTGCATGTGACCCTGGCATTTCTCGGCGAGCTTAGCGCGCAGAAGCAGGCCGCGCTTGAAACCCTGGCCGGACGCATTCGCCAGCCGGGATTTACCCTTACCCTTGACGATGCGGGCCAGTGGCTGCGTTCACGCGTGGTCTGGCTGGGCACGCGCCAGCCGCCGCGCGGCCTGCTGCAACTGGCGAACATGCTGCGCGCTCAGGCCGCCCGCAGCGGTTGCTGGCAGAGTCCGCAGCCTTTTCACCCTCATATCACCCTGCTGCGCGACGCCAGTCACGCGGTGGCGATCCCGCCGCCGGGCTTCTGCTGGTCCTTTCCGGTGAGGGAATTTATGCTGTATGAATCACAGTTCGTGCGCGGACGCACCCGCTATACGCCGCTACAGCGCTTCCCGTTGCAGCCCTAAAAGGAATCCGATGGAATTTTCTCCCCCGTTACAGCCCGCCACGCTGGTTCGGCGCTACAAGCGCTTCCTGGCGGATGTCGTCACTGCCGACGGCATAGCGTTGACGCTACATTGCCCGAATACCGGCGCGATGACCGGATGCGCCACGCCCGGCGATACCGTCTGGTATTCGACATCAGAAAATCCTAAACGCAAATACCCGCATACCTGGGAAATTACTCAAACCCAAAAAGGCGCATTTATTTGTGTCAATACGTTACGAGCCAATGTTTTAACGAAAGAAGCTATTCTCGCTGAACGTCTTTTGCCGCTTACCGGCTATAGCATTCTGAAAAGCGAAGTAAAATATGGTACAGAACGTAGCCGGATAGATTTTATGTTACAGGCAGAAGATCGCCGGGACTGCTATATTGAAGTCAAATCAGTTACGCTTGCGGAGCAGGACAAGGGGTACTTTCCCGATGCGGTAACTGAGCGGGGCCAGCGCCATCTGCGCGAGCTGATGAGCGTGGCCGCAGGCGGTGAGCGGGCTGTGATGCTCTTTGCGGTACTCCATTCAGCCATCACCTGTTTTTCACCCGCGCGGCATATTGATGCTACTTACGCGCAATTGTTGTCTGAGGCACACAAAAAGGGCGTAGAAATTCTGGCGTATAAGGCCGATATTTCTGCGAATAATATGACGTTAAGAGGGCCTCTCCCCGTTGCGTTATGATTGACGCCGGGATGGTTAAATAGTGTTCTGGACGCGCGTGTAAATACGCTTTTCCTCACAGGGTTGTCAAGTGTAACGTTTAGATAATTGCTATCCGGAAAAGCTTCTGCTATTTATAGCGGCCTGATTTTCCCCCGACTAAGGGGATCGATAGTGCGTGTTAAGGAGAAACAACATGCAAGAAGGGCAAAACCGTAAAACATCGTCCCTGAGTATTCTCGCCATCGCTGGGGTGGAGCCGTACCAGGAGAAGCCGGGCGAAGAGTATATGAATGAAGCCCAGCTGGCGCACTTCAGACGTATTCTTGAAGCATGGCGTAATCAACTCAGGGATGAAGTCGATCGCACCGTAACGCATATGCAGGACGAAGCCGCAAACTTCCCCGATCCGGTAGACCGTGCCGCTCAGGAAGAAGAATTCAGCCTCGAACTGCGTAACCGTGACCGCGAACGCAAACTGATCAAAAAGATCGAAAAAACGCTTAAGAAAGTGGAAGACGAAGATTTTGGTTTCTGCGAATCCTGCGGGGTTGAAATCGGGATCCGTCGCCTTGAAGCGCGTCCAACTGCCGATCTTTGCATTGACTGCAAAACGCTGGCAGAGATCCGCGAAAAACAGATGGCTGGCTAACGGCGCTGATATTCATGGCGGGAGTCTCTCCCGCCTTAATAAGATCGTCATACCGTACCATGTCTGATTCACGCTATATCGGGCGTTTCGCCCCTTCCCCTTCCGGTGAACTACATTTTGGCTCGCTGATAGCCGCCCTTGGCAGCTATCTACAGGCGCGCGCCCGGCAGGGCATCTGGCGTGTGCGTATTGAAGATATCGATCCGCCGCGTGAAGTGCCCGGTGCCGCAGAAACCATCCTCCGCCAGCTTGAACATTACGGCCTGCACTGGGATGGGGAGGTACTCTGGCAATCACAGCGTCACGATACCTACCGCGAGGCGCTGGCCTGGCTGCAACAGCATAACCAAAGCTATTACTGCACCTGTAGCCGCGCGCGGATCCAAAGCGTCGGCGGTATCTATGACGGTCACTGTCGCGACCTGCATCAGCCCGCGGAACACGCTGCCGTGCGGCTGCGCCAGCAGCATCCAGTGGTCTCTTTTTATGATAATCTGCGCGGCGAAATCCACGCGGATGCGCGTCTGGCGCGGGAAGATTTCATTATTCACCGTCGCGACGGGCTGTTTGCTTATAATCTCGCCGTGGTGGTGGACGATCATTTTCAGGGCATTACGGAAATCGTGCGCGGCGCAGATCTGATTGAACCGACGGTGCGGCAGATTTCGCTGTATCAGCAGTTTGGCTGGCAGCCGCCTGAATATGTGCATTTGCCGCTGGCATGCAATGAACACGGCGATAAACTTTCCAAGCAAAACCATGCGCCCGCGCTGCCGGAAGGCGATCCGCGCCCTGTCATCATCAACGCGTTATGCTTTTTACATCAGCCGGTTATCAACGACTGGCGGGATCTTAACGTGGAGCAATTGCTCCGTCAGGCCATCCTCAACTGGTCGCTAAACCGGGTGGCAGAAAATCCGCCATTCTCAAACGCGCTACGCTGAGCTATGATTAGCCGCTATTTTTTGTTACACAACCGAGGTGCACTATTTTTACCCGAGTCGCTAATTTTTGCCGCAAGGTGCTCAGCCGCGAGGAGAGCGAGGCCCAACAGGTCGTCGCCCGTCCGCCTATGACGGTTATCCCGCGTGAACAGCACGCTATTTCCCGCAAAGATATCAGTGAAAATGCCCTCAAGGTACTTTACCGCCTGAATAAAGCGGGTTACGAAGCGTATCTGGTCGGCGGCGGGGTGCGCGATCTGCTGCTGGGCAAAAAACCCAAAGATTTTGACGTCACGACCAGCGCCACGCCGGATCAGGTACGTAAACTGTTTCGCAACTGCCGTCTGGTGGGGCGTCGTTTCCGTCTCGCTCACGTCATGTTTGGCCCTGAGATCATTGAGGTGGCCACTTTTCGTGGGCATCACGAAGAGAATCAGGCCGATCGCACTACGTCCCAGCGCGGGCAGAACGGTATGCTGCTGCGCGACAACATCTTCGGTTCGATCGAAGAAGATGCCCAGCGCCGCGACTTCACTATTAACAGCCTCTATTATAGCGTGGCGGATTTCTCCGTACGCGATTACGTCGGCGGCATGCAGGATCTCGAACAGGGCGTTATCCGCCTGATTGGCGATCCGGAAACGCGCTACCGTGAAGATCCGGTGCGAATGCTGCGCGCCGTGCGCTTTGCCGCCAAGCTGGGCATGACCATCAGCCCGGAAACGGCTGAGCCTATTCCCCGCCTGGCGTCGTTAATGAATGACGTACCGCCTGCGCGCCTGTTTGAAGAGTCACTCAAACTGCTTCAGGCCGGTCACGGCTACGATACCTACGTCCTGCTGTGCAAATATAGCCTGTTCCAGCCGCTGTTCCCGACGATTACCCGCTACTTCACTGAAAACAGCGACAGCCCGATGGAGCGTATTCTGGCGCAGGTGCTGAAGAATACCGATAACCGCATTCAGAATGATATGCGCGTTAACCCGGCATTCCTGTTTGCGGCGATGTTCTGGTATCCGCTGCTGGAAATGGCGCAGAAACTGGCGCAGGAAGGCGGTCTGACCTGGCAGGACGCGTTTGCCCTCGCCATGAACGACGTGCTGGACGAAGCCTGCCGTTCGCTGGCGATCCCCAAACGCATTACCACCTTAACGCGCGATATCTGGCAGCTACAAATGCGCATGTCCCGCCGTCAGGGTAAACGCGCCTGGAAACTGCTGGAGCATCCTAAATTCCGTGCCTCTTACGATCTGCTGGCCCTGCGCGCCGGGATCGAAAATAACGCCGAATTGCAGCGTCTGGTGACATGGTGGGGTGAGTTTCAGGTTTCTGCGCCGCCGATGCAAAAAGATATGCTGAACAATCTGGATGACGAGCCTGCCGCGCGTCGTCGCCATCGCCGTCCGCGTAAGCGCACGCCGCGTCGCGAAGGAACCGCGTGACCGTCGCGTATATTGCTATCGGCAGCAATCTGGCCTCTCCGCTGGAGCAGGTCAATGCTGCCGTGAAAGCGATTGGCGATATTTCTGAGAGCCGCATTCTTGCGGTATCGTCGTTTTATCGTACACCGCCGCTGGGTCCGCAGGATCAGCCGGACTACCTGAACGCCGCCGTGGCGCTGGAAACGTCTCTTCGTCCTGAAACGCTGCTCGACCATACCCAGCGCATTGAGCTACAGCAGGGCCGCACCCGAAAAGCTGAACGCTGGGGACCGCGCACGCTGGATCTCGACATAATGCTGTTTGGCGATGAGGTGATTCATACCGGGCGCCTGACCGTACCGCACTATGATATGAAAAATCGCGGTTTTATGCTGTGGCCGCTGTTTGAGATTGCCCCCGAACTGACCTTTCCTGATGATGGCGTAACGCTGACGCAGCTTATCCAACAACACTCCCCTGCCCCGGCGCGCTGGTAGCAAGTAATTCATCCAGATTATTAGTCGTTCTTGTATTGACCCCGTTAAAACCAGCCAATCGCTGAGATTTGATCGTTACTTTTTCTAACATCACTCTTTAGCCATAGTTAATATTTTTTCATACATTTTCTGTATAATTCATACAATCAATTCGACAAGCCAAATACTTTCCGAAAACCCTCTTTTTGGAGAGAATCATCACAACGGCACGATTATTAATATCATTTGAAATTATAATTACCCCCCCATCATTTTCCGCCCCAAAAAACATATTCATTTAAAAAATATTTAGAGCCGATAAATAATTATTCAATATTTTACATATTGAAACCTTTGCATAAAATATGCCATCCCTCTTTAAAGCTTATTGAGGGTATTTTTCTATCTCATTTTGTAAGGATACAAGCATGAAAAAAGTTCTCCTGGCGACAGCCGTATTTATGGCTTTAGGTTCATCTTCAGTTATGGCTGCCGAAGGTGGCCGTATTAACTTTGAAGGTTTTGTTAGCGCTGAAACCTGTAAAAAAGTCGTCAGTTCTTCCGTTGGCGATAGCGTAACCGACGGTACCGTTACCCTGGAAACCGCGCACGTCAGCGATCTCTCAGCTGAAGTGCAGCCCACTACCGCTGGCGTAAACGCAAAAGATTTCTCCATCACTATCGACTGTTCCGAAACAGGCAACAACCTTGTTAAAGCGCATCTGAACATGTCCTCTACCTATGGCAACACCAAAGGTACTCTGGATAACGACGAAACGCTGTCCCGCAACGGTCAAGCGGCGGCGAAAGCAGTTGATATTGCAGTTCACCGCGTTGACGATGCAACCAGCGCCCTCTCTCAGGTAAAAATCAACGACCTTTCCACCACCCTGGATCAGCCGTTCACCAACAACGTTGCCACCTACAACTTTAAAGCGTCTTACGTAAAATCGTCTGATGCGGGTGCTGAGGTAACTACCGGTCTGGTCGCCACCAACGCGATGTACACCTTTACTTACGAGTAATAGCAAACCCCGTTTTTAATAACGGGGTTCCAGGTCGTGCATATAAATATTGGGGAATAGCGTATATCCGCGCTATCTCCCCTTAATAAGACATTAACGATAGCAAGGACGGCTTATGTCTCACTCTTTAAAATTGACCCTGTCAGCGCTCGCGCTGACGGGGGCATTATTCAGTACGGCCAGCCAGGCCGATATTATTATTTCCGGCACGCGCATTATTTACGACGCAGATAAAAAAGATGTGAGCGTGCGTCTGGAAAATAAAGGAAACAGCCCGTTACTGGTGCAAAACTGGATAGACCTCGGCAACGATAACGCCGAGCCGGGCAGTATTAAAGCCCCCTTCGTCGCCACGCCCCCGGTTTCGCGCATTGAGCCTAAGCGCGGGCAGTCGGTGAAAATTATGTTTACCGGCGCGCAGGCGCTGCCGAAAGATCGCGAAAGCGTTTTCTGGTTTAACGTGCTGGAAGTGCCGCCGAAAGCGGATATGGGCGGCGCAGAAAACAAAAACCTGCTCCAGCTGGCGTTCCGTACCCGCATTAAACTGTTTTATCGCCCAGCGGGTTTACCTGGCGCCTCAGCAGAAGCGCCAAAACAGCTGAAATGGCAGGTCGCCAGCGAACAGGGCCATGCGGTCGCTCGCGCCGATAACCCCACCCCGTATTACGTCTCCTTCAACAGCGTCACCTATACCAGCGGCGGAAAACGCTATGACGTCGACGCCACCATGGTCTCCCCGTTTAGCAAAGCCTCATTTACGGTGAAAGGCCTGCAAAGCGCCAGTTCGGGCAAGCTGGAGTATCAGGCAATCAATGACTACGGCGGCCTCGTCTCAGGTTCAGCTTCGCTGTAATGAATCAACCCGATATCAGGATGAAAAAAACGGTGCAAAACGTATCCACGCCAGGGACTATGCCAAAAAAGACGCTGCTCGCGGTGTGCTGTGCGCTGCTTTACAGTCAGCCAGGCCTGACCGCTGAGGTTGTTGAATACGACAGTTCGTTTTTGATGGGCGATGGCGCATCGGCGATCGACATTAGCCGCTACTCCGATGGCAACCCCACGCCGGTAGGAACGTATAGCGTAAGGGTGTTTGTCAATGAGAAGCCCGTTACCAGCCTGACCATTCCTTTTGTCGACGTGGGTAAAAAAAGCGCCGAAGCCTGCCTGACGCCCAAAAATCTGGCGCAGCTGCACATTAAGCAGCCGGAGATCGTGGGCGATAAGGCCATTCTGCAAAAAGGCGACGAAGAGGGCGGCGACTGCTTAAATCTGTCGGCGCTTATCGAACAGTCGAACGTCAGCTTTGACATGGGCGATCAGCGCCTGGATATCACCGTGCCGCAGGCCTGGGTCAAACAAGGCTATGACGGCTATGTCGATCCCTCCCTCTGGGAGACCGGCATTCCGGCTGCGCTGCTCTCCTACAACGTTAACGCCTATCACAATACCAATCACGGTGTGGATAACGACACGATGTACGCCGCCTTCAATACCGGTTTTAACCTCGGCGGATGGCGTTTTCGCGCCAACGGTAACTATAACTGGAACAAGGACAGCGGCAGCAATTTCGATTTTCAAAACCGCTATGTGCAGCGCGATCTGCCGGGCATACGCTCGCAGCTGGTTATGGGTGAAGCGTATACCACGGGGGAGACCTTCGACTCCGTGAGTATTCGCGGCATGCGCCTGTACAGCGACTCCCGAATGCTGCCTTCGCAGCTGGCCAACTACGCGCCGGTTATTCGCGGCGTTGCCAATACCAACGCCAAAGTGACGATTACCCAGGGCGGCTACAAAATTTACGAAGCCACCGTGCCGCCGGGTCCGTTTGAGATTAACGATCTCAGCCCTTCCGGCTACGGTAGCGACCTGATCGTCACCATTGAAGAGGCCGACGGCAGCAAGCGTACCTTCAGCCAGCCCTTCTCCTCGGTGATGCAGATGCAAAAACCCGGCGTCGGGCGCTGGGATATCAGCGCCGGGGAAGTGAACGACGACACGCTTCACGATAAGCCCTACGTCGCGCAGGGGACCTACTACTACGGTCTGAACAACTACCTGACGGGCTACACCGGCGTACAGGCTACCGACAATAAGTATCTGGCCGGGCTGCTCGGCGTGGGCCTCAATACCCCGTTTGGCGCTCTGGCGCTTGACGTCACCCACTCGCGCGCCGAAATCCCCGACGATAGAACCTATCAAGGGCAAAGCTATCGCTTAACGTGGAACAAGCTTATCGAAGCGTCCGAGACCTCGTTTAACGTGGCGGCCTACCGCTATTCAACCCAGAATTACCTCGGGCTAAACGATGCGCTGCAGCTGATCGACGACGCTAAATACAAAGATGATGACCAGCGCAGCACGATGAGAAACTACGCGCGGCTGAAAAACCAGGTCACCCTCAGCGTCAGCCAGCCATTGCAGGATGGCGAAACGGATTACGGCTCGCTTTATCTGTCAGGCTCGTGGAGCAACTACTGGGCCAACGGCGGCAGCCGCAGCAACTACACCGCCGGCTACGGCAAAGGGTTTTCCTGGGGCAGCATGAGCGTCAACCTGCAGCGCACCTGGGATGAAGACGGCAGGAAAGATGATTCGCTGTATATCAACCTGAGTATTCCGCTGGCCAACCTGCTGGGCGGCGACAAAAACCGTCGGTCAGGCTTTGACATGCTCTCCAGCCAGATGCGCACGGATTTTGACGGCGGCCATAGCCTGAGCATGAACAGCAGCGGCAGCAGTGAAGACAACACCGTGAACTATAGCGTGAATACCGGCTATACCATGCAGAAAGAGGGTAAGAGCATCTCTGACATCGGCGGCTATGCCAGCTACCAGTCGCCGTGGGGGGATATTTCAGCCTCCGCGTCGGTCAACAGCGACAGCAACCGTCAGTATTCACTCGCCACCGACGGCGGCTTTGTTTTACACAGCGGCGGCCTGACCTTTACCAATGACAACTTCAGCAACAGCGACGCCATTGTGCTGGTCAAAGCGCCCGGTGCGAAAGGCGCGCGCCTCAACGGCGGCAGCAGCTCCGTTGACCGCTGGGGCTATGGGGCCAGCAACTCCCTTTCCGCGTACCGGGAAAATCAGGTCAGCCTGAATATCGACACCCTGGACAACGACGTAGAGCTGAAAAGCACCAGTACCACGCTGGTGCCGCGCGACGGCGCGGTGGTCTTTGCCAGCTTTGAGACCGATGAAGGGCGCTCGGCCATCATCAACATGACCCGCAGCGACGGCAAAACGATCCCGTTTGGCGCGGAAGTGTACGAAGGCGAGGCGCAGATCGGCAATATGGGCCAGGGCGGCCAGGCTTTCGTTCGCGGCATTAATGATAGCGGCGAACTGTCGGTGCGCTGGTTTGAAAATAACCAGCCGGCTCGTTGTTCAGCCACCTACCAGCTGCCAGCAGACCAACAAACGGTAGGCACCAGCCAGACGGTGATGTTAAGCAACATCACGTGTCGTGTTATCAACCACAACTAAAATGGAACCCACAATGAAAAGGAATAAATGCCTTTTGGCGGCCACCGCGCTAGCGACACTATTCCCGCTAGTCGGACAGGCTGAAACGATCAACGTTGATTTTACCGCCACGGTCGTCGCGACAACGTGCAGTATGTCTATCGCCTCGCTGGACGGCTCTTCCATTTCGGGCGATGCCACCAGCGGCTATAAGCTCACCGTCGGAAACGTTGGGCTGGATAAAATCGTCAATAAAACGGCCGAGTCGCAAAAAAACTTTAAGTTTGTCGCCAGCGATTGCAGCGCATCGTTAGGCAAAATTACGACCACCCTCGCGCCCTCATCTTCTGCCAGCGGCAGCTATATCAAGAACGAGTCTGCTGCCAGCGATGCCGCCACGAATGTAGGTATGGGGTTCAAAAAGAAAAGCACTACCGGCGAAAGCTGGCTGACGCCAGGTACCGGAACGTTTGACTGGACAGAAGATGAACTCAAGGCCAACGCGGTGGAAATGACCGTGGGCCTGCGGGAGCTGACGGAAGGCGCAAGCACCATTGGCCCCTTCAGCGCTAAAGCCACCTTCAGTTTCACCTATCAATAACAGGGACGATGAGAATGAAAAAGCAATTGTTATGTGGCGTCGTTGCTGGCGCGCTGACCATCATTAATCTGGCAGTACTGCCCGGCGCGCATGCCGCCAACGGCACCCCAAGCCTGGATTTAACGGTCGAGGCAAATCTTACGACGGGCACCTGCTCTGCCACAGTAATGGACGGTGAGACGGAAACCAACACCATTAACCTGGGTGATGATATTGCCTTATCTGAAGTGTTAAGAAAAAGCCGCGTAAAACCCTTCAAAGTGCGCTTCAAAAACTGCGCCGGTTTACCCGAAAGTACGGCCTCACTCAGGCTCGCGCGACGCTCAGGGAGCTGCGCAGGCTCTAATGGTCCGGCATTCCGCAACCTGGCGGGAACTTCGGCTGGAATCGGGCTGGAGGTCTGGACAACCGCAGTACCTGAAGGGACTGACAGCGTTCAACTCGTCTGCAATTCGCCAAATACGGTGACGGTGGATGTGTCTACGGCAAAAGGTGCTACAAACAAGGATTACGATCTGAGCGCCCGATTAGTGGATGTAACGGGGGCGAACGCAGCTACCGCAGGGTCGTTTACATCCCCAACGGTACTCACGATCAGTTACAAGTAACCGTATTGCGATAAGAGACGGTCAGATGTTGCCGTTAAACAACCTGACGTGTCATTAGCCACAACCAGAATGGAACGCCACAATGGAAGGGAATAACGACTTTTTGGCCGCCTCTTCGTCTGTCAGCAGTCGCGCTCTCAAAAATACGCCTGCTGCAAGTCACGCCGGTAATACCGGATCAACGCCGCTGACCAGGATCGGTGAAAGAAATGATGTGTCTGCGTAAAGTGCTCCGCGTCGCGATCTTCTCAGGGCTGGCGACGGCCTTGTTCAGCGCCCCGCTGTATGCCAATACCAACGTGGATTTTAAGGCTACCGTACAAAAGGACACCTGTCAGATTGAAGTTGATGGCAATGGTACGGTCAGTTTAGCAACCGTCGGGCCAGGCTATTTTGCCGATGGCGTTACGGCGGAAACGGACTACGAGGGCGGCAAAGAGTTTCTGATTAAGTTGATAAGCTGCCCCGTCAGCGATGGAGAAATCACTAACGTTACGTTCAACTTTTTACCGCAGAGCGGGCAGTTCGCCACCGGTAATCAACAGGTGTTTGCCAACGACTTAGCGGCCAGCGCAGGCGGTGCCGCCAACGTCGGCGTGGTGATTTTTACCACCGAGTCGCCCCGCCAGAACGTCCTGAATGCCGATGGCTCCTCGCGGGCGACCTTTGCCGCAGCGACCTACAGCGATACCTCATGGACGTTTTATGCCCGGATGCAGAAAATCCTCAGCGCCGAAGGCGTTGGGACAGGCATGCTGCGTAGCAAAGTCCTTGTTAATGTTTATTATCAATAACTTAAGGAAGAGAATAATGATGATAAAGATGAAAAAAATCACCAGAACCGCCGCCTGTCTGGCGGTGGTTGCCCTGCTGTCGCCGCCGACGTACGCCGTGACCTATATCGTGGGTAAACTCATGCCCCAGGACGGTAAAAATGTGCGTATCACTCCGCCGGACAGCGATGGTACGCCTAACTGGAAGGGATTAATGTCACGAACGGTAGCAGTACATACCCAGGGGCCGGATCCCACATTGATCGTGAAATATGACTGGTCAGGCGGACACGACTCGGGAATGCCGGACGACGGCGGAACGCCGGGGGCGCTTTATTGCAGACGGGACGGCAATAGCACGAAGCTGAAGGTAGATCATGGCTACGGAGCCGCATTTGGCTCCGTGGATGGACATCCAATATGGAAAACCAGCGTTCCGGGCTTATATTTCTCCATAGAGATCTCCCGTGTTTTTTTACCCATGACCGCTAATCTTCAACCCTCAAGCCCGTTCTGGCTAACGGGGCAATTTGTGATACAAGGCACTACGACAGACGAGTCATGTGACGATGAAAGGGCCGCGGGTGAAGGTAAGGTTATTTTAATGGGCGGCGTTCAGATGGGCTTCAATGTTTATCTCTATGCCGATGAAACCTTTACTCCAACGACTTCCCTCGCTGACCTGCGATTCTATGAGCGTGGCGGTTACGATTTTCGCGTACATAATGATGATGTTTCAGGTTTAGGGAGTGGGCATTCTATTAAATATATATTAAATCTCTCAGGCTTTAATATGACGTGGCCAACGTGCGCCGCCAACAGCGTCACCAGCAAAGGGAAAACGGGATATACCGTCGATTTAGGCTCCTACTATCCGCAGGCAATACTAAAGGATCAAACCGAAACCGTGCCTTTCACCATCAACCTGAAGTCCTGTCGCTATGTGAGTAATATTGAAGTCAAACTGAATAGCAATAACGTCGGTACTCAGGATAAAACCCTGCTCGGCAATGGCGCAACGGAGACGCCAGCGAGCGGTGTTGGGGTGCAGATCAAAGGGCTGAAAAACAAAGTGAGCGAAGACATGGTGCTGGTTCCAGGCGATAGTGCCTCAATCTACAAAGACACCAACCCGCTTCCCAGCAGCTCTGGTAACAGGAATGACAACAGCGACCCGGGCAGCGCAACGAAGGACCTGAATTTCAACGCCACCTTAAAGCAAGATGGTGATGCGACTATCATGCCCGGTAAATTTAAAGCCACCGGCAGATTCACCCTCACCTATCCGTAACCTTTCTTTTCCCGGCGGCCCCGCCGCCGGGATTTCCCCACAAAGGGCTAACACTCTCTTTCCCGTTCCTTCTACAATGCGGCGATTATATTCATTCATATTATGGACGGAGAGGTTATGACCAAACCCACTACCATCGCCCTGCTGCAAAAATGCAAACAGGAGAAGAAACGCTTCGCCACCATCACCGCTTACGATTACAGCTTTGCCAAACTGTTTGCCGATGAAGGGCTGAACGTGATGCTGGTTGGCGACTCTCTGGGCATGACGGTTCAGGGCCACGACTCCACCCTGCCGGTGACCGTCGAAGATATCGCCTACCACACGTCAGCCGTACGCCGCGGCGCACCGAACTGCTTACTGCTCGCCGACCTGCCGTTTATGGCCTACGCCACGCCGGAACAGACGTTTGAGAACGCCGCCGTTGTGATGCGCGCGGGCGCGAACATGGTCAAAATCGAAGGCGGCGCCTGGCTTGCGGATACGGTCAAAATGCTGGCCGAGCGCGCGGTGCCGGTGTGCGGCCATCTGGGGCTTACGCCGCAGTCGGTTAACGTCTTCGGAGGCTATAAAGTGCAGGGGCGCGGCGATGCGGGCGATCGTCTGCTGAGCGATGCTCTGGCCCTGGAGACCGCTGGCGCGCAGCTGTTGGTGCTGGAGTGCGTGCCGGTTGAGCTGGCAAAACGCGTGACCGAGGCGCTGGCGATTCCGGTTATCGGCATCGGCGCGGGCAACGTCACCGACGGACAGATCCTCGTGATGCACGACGCCTTCGGCATTACCGGCGGCCACATCCCGAAATTTGCCAAAAATTTCCTCGCGGAAGCGGGCGACATCCGCGCGGCGGTGCGGCAGTATATGGCTGAAGTCGAGTCCGGCGTTTATCCGGGCGAAGAACACAGTTTCCATTAAGGAGTCACGTGGTGTTAATTATCGAAACCCTGCCGCTGCTGCGTCAGCATATTCGCCGTCTGCGTATGGAAGGCAAGCGTGTGGCGCTGGTGCCCACGATGGGCAACCTGCACGATGGGCATATGAAACTGGTTGATGAAGCGAAAGCCCGCGCCGATGCGGTTATCGTGAGCATCTTCGTCAACCCGATGCAGTTCGATCGTCCGGAAGATCTGGCGCGCTACCCGCGCACGCTGCAGGAAGACAGTGAAAAGCTGAACAAGCGTAAAGTGGATCTGGTTTTTGCGCCGTCCGCGCAGGAAATTTATCCGCAGGGGACGGAAGCCCATACGTTTGTAGATGTTCCCGGTCTTTCCACCATGCTGGAAGGCGCCAGCCGTCAGGGCCACTTCCGCGGTGTCTCCACTATCGTCAGCAAGCTGTTCAACCTGGTGCAGCCGGATATCGCCTGCTTCGGCGAGAAGGATTTTCAGCAGCTGGCGCTGATCCGCAAAATGGTGGCAGATATGGGCTACGATATTGAGATTGTCGGCGTACCGATTATTCGTGCGAAAGACGGGCTAGCGCTCAGCTCGCGCAACGGTTATCTGACCGCTGACCAGCGTAAAATCGCACCGGGCCTGTATATAGTGATGAACGGCATCGCCGATAAACTTCAGGCGGGCGAGCGCCAGCAGGAAGAGATCGTTGCGCTGGCCGAACAGGAGCTGAATGAAAAAGGCTTTCGCGCCGATGAGATTCAGATCCGCGATGCCGATACGCTGCTGGAACTGACGAACGCCAGCAAACGCGCGGTGATCCTCGCCGCCGCCTGGTTAGGTCAGGCGCGTCTTATCGACAATAAAATCGTCGAGCTTTCCTGAATGATCGCCGCTGGCGCACGGGGCCGTTAGCGCCAGCGGATAATCTGCTCGATTTCGTCGTCGGTTAAGGTGGTGATTTCCGCTACCGCCTCGCGCGTCATTCCGCTCTCCAGCATACGGCGGGCGATATTGCGCCGCTCCTCCGTTTTACCTTCCTGGAGGCCTTCGCGCTTACCTTCCTGTATGCCTTCGCGCTTACCTTCCAGCATGCCCTCCCGCACGCCCTTTTGCATTCCCTGTTCTTCAAACCATTCAGCGAGCGTCATCATAGATTCCTCCTGCGGCAATCGGTTCGCCAGTTCCCTGTAAAATACCTGCGGTTGGTCGGTATGCCCGCGCTGCACCATATAGCTGAGCAGCGCGTTCAGCTGACTTTCGGTAGTGTACTCTGCGCTTATCAGCGTGACCAGCCGCTCCAGCAGGTTCATCAAATCCCGCTGGCGGATATGCTTTTGCAGCAGCTCCAGCAGCGCGATCCGCCGATGCTGCATGATGTCATCGTCCGGGATAACGGTAATATCCACCAGCGGAAACGGCTCGCTGTAGATACGCCGCGCCAGTTCGGGTAAGGCGAACATATCCAGCCAGCTCATCGAAAGCGGATAAGGCGAGGTTTTCCCCTGATAAAACAGCAGCGGCACCACTAGCGGGAGCGGCCCGTTCTCATCTTTTAAAAGACGATGCATCGCCGCTATCGCATAGCGCATCATCCGAAACGCCATCTTCTTGTCCGCTGAACTCTGATGTTCAATCAGGACATGGATATAGCCGGGCGTGCCCTGCATTTTCACCGAATAAAGCACATCGGAATACTGCTCCTGTAGGTTCTCCTCAACAAAGTGGCTCGACTCCAGCCGCAGCGTATTCAGATCGCAAACCGCGCGTAATTCCGCAGGCAGATGAATATCCAGAAAATCGCGGGCCGTGTCCGGGTGCATTAAAAACTGCTTAAAAACGGCGTCATGCGGTGTATTGCTTATGGGTTTCATCATCCTGACCTGCGCGTTATCGTCCTGTGCGCAGTATCCGCGCGCAGGTTCACAGCGTCAGCCAGCTATTTTCACTTCTACGAGACGGCTCGGGATAAAAATCAATAAGATACAAGCATTGCAGGAGGCTCTGGAAAATAGCGCACAAACCGCGCCAGGAAACGTCGTCAGACATATGGACAGTTAGCCAAAATCGGGCAATACTGCCTGAGAATTTTCTCAAAGCAGGGCTTCCTGCTTCGTATTGGTAAGATTTAAAGGTAGACGTTATGATTCGCACTATGCTGCAGGGCAAGCTTCACCGTGTCAAAGTGACGCAGGCCGATCTGCACTATGAAGGCTCCTGCGCCATCGATCAGGATTTTCTTGACGCGTCCGGTATTCTTGAAAACGAAGCCATTGATATCTGGAATGTAACCAACGGCAAGCGTTTCTCGACCTATGCGATTGCGGCTGAACGCGGTTCCAGAATCATCTCCGTGAACGGCGCAGCCGCACACTGCGCTGACGTGGGCGATATTGTCATTATTGCCAGCTTCGTCACCATGTCTGATGAAGAAGCCCGCAGCTGGCGGCCTAAGGTGGCCTATTTCGACGGCGATAACGAAATGAAGCGTACCGCGAAAGCGATTCCGGTACAGGTTGCCTGATACGCCTCCGGCGCTCTGCCCCTGACGAGCCGCCTTACCCCTGCGGCTGATTACTGATCAGCCGCGCCATGGTCTCCAGCGAATCCGTTCTTAGAATATAAAGCCGTTTCAACAAGAACGGATTATCGCCCGGCTTCACCTTCCCTTTTACCGTCGTCACCGCCATATGAAACCCGGCGGCACCCGCCGCTTTTACCGCCTTTGCGTCATAGCCGCCAAACGGATAAGAGAGGTAAAGGACATGGGGATTAAACTGCGCCAGCGCGCGGCGCGAGCGTTCAAAATCAAACAGAATATTGTGATAGCTACGGCTAAGCAGGATGGGATGGTGTAGCCGATCCACCCGGTGTAAGAAATGCGTATGCGATTGGAAGTCAAAAACATCGCGAATCGCATTCAGTTCAGACACGCTCATAAACTGGAGCGATTTCGGGTCCCACTTCTGCGGATGACGCTTAATACGTGAAGAAATAATAAAAGCCGTGGCCTTAAAACCATACTTTTTGAGGATGGGATAGGTGTAGCGGCTAACCGATTTCAGTCCATCGTCAAACGTAATCACCACCGCTCGCGCAGGCAGATTGATATTATTACGCACATACCCTTCCAGTTGATACATCGTCAGGGTGGTATAGCCCGTATCGCGCAGCCAGGTCATCTGGTTGCTAAAAGCGCGTACCGAGGTGGTGGTGGAGGTATGGCGAAAACGGGTATTCTCTTCGTCGCGCAGAATATGGTGGTACGTCAGCACCGGAATGCCATTATCAATCTGCGCGTCCAGCGCGCTAATCCAGGCCAGCCGGTTGCCAATGCGTATCTGGAACCATGTCTGGTTCAATCTGTCTTTGAGTTTATTGATGATGGGATAACGCAGGTTGTCCGTCAGTGTGCCAAACGGTGCGCTGCCCGCATCCGGCGCGTTATAAACCGGCGTATCTTTCCAGGTGATCAGGTTCTGGTTACTTAACGGTTTGTTTAAATCGCCCAGCCCGTCCTGTACCCGCTGCTTCCCCTGTACCGGCTCAAGATGGCCTTTATCAATAAAGCCGTTGCCAAATCCGAAGCTGAATTCATAATATTCGGCAGCCATAGGCTCTACGGCCAGGATCTGTCCCGCGCGGATATTCCCTACCGTCACCACGCGATCGCCAATTTTAGCCCAGATGGCAGCATCTTGCGTGGTTTGCATATAGCGAACGGGCAACGCAGCAAAAAGACTGCCGGAGATCAGCAGCAGGAAAACAGCAACAGCGTGCTTTATCATAGATAAGTAACCAGGGAGAGAACCACCGCCGCTATTGTAACAAAAGTTGCATCAATACCTATGGTTATTACTCATACAAATTATGCAGCAGGACAAACGGCGGATTTTTTTGCTGCTGGTGCCACAGGCTGCTCACTTCCGGCCCGCCAAGCTCAACAATACGGTTGCGAAACTCAGCGCTGTCGAGCGAGGCCCGGGTGGGAAACATTTGCTCCATCAATGCATAACGAATTCCGGAGATGACCTCGCATCCGGAGTGTTTATGGCTTAGCAGCGAGGCGATGCGGTACGGAGCCGATCCTGCACGATCGGTTAAAAAGATAACCCCCTCTCCGGAGTCAGTTTGATGTAACGCATCGCACATCATGCGACTTAGCATATTGCTGCTTAGTCCCTGCCAGTAGTTTACCGCCCGGCACTGCGTCAGCGTTCCAAATTGCGTTTCCAGGCGTTCCAGTAAAGCCTGCGCCCGGTCGTCATGACAGGTAATCACCCACCCCAGCATAGTCTTCCCTCCTTTGCGGAAATATCAGTCTACTATTCTCTGCACAGCGCCATAGTGATATAGATCTATTTATAAAGGAAATAGTGACCGCCAGACCAATTCATTAAAAACCGTTATCAATTAAAAAAGGATGTTTATTATTAAAGGTTTATTTAATAAAATGAAGAAATAGCCATCATTAATTCATTCATAAAACGTATTAATATATTCCTAAAGTGTTTTAGTGAACACAAATACACTAAACGCGGATCATCATTGAATATAAAATATGCCATTTCAACACAACCTATAATTTTCTTAAGGAATGAGAATGATGAACTTTTCCATAAAAGCGCTCGTTCTGGCAACGGCGGCAATGAGCGTTGTTCCCGCGGCCTTCGCTGATGATGTCACCTCCAGCGGTACGGTAACAATAACGGGCGAAGTGAAGCAGAACGCCTGCGTCGTTGATGACGACTCAAAAAATTTAACCGTCACGCTGGAAGATGTTTTTGCCAATATCTTTACGGCAGCCGGCAACACGGCGGCGGAGAAAGACTTCACTATCAATCTGAAAGACTGCAACAACGTCCAGTTCAAAAACGCGCAGCTGCGCTTTGAAGGCCCCGTTGACTCTCGCGTCTCCAACAACACGGTTTTAGAGAATACCGATGGCGACTCCCTGAATATCGGCGTGCAAATCCTCGATGCGTCCGCATCAGGCGGCAACAGCCCGATGGTTTTCACGCATACGGATGACGCATGGTCCGGGGCAACTAAATTGCCGGACGGCGAAGCGACAACCGTTAAGCTCCCCTTCAAGGCACGCTATTACGCGATCGCCCCGGACGATGGCAACGGCAACCTCACCGGTACCGTCGGCGCAACCGCGACGTTCTATCTGCGATATAACTGATTGTGTCATCGGGCCAGCGCCCCAGGGCGCTGGTTTATCCTATTTATCAGACCGTTTTCACCATGAAAAAATACCTTCAGGCTGCCTTTATTGTTTGTACTTTATTTAGCCCGCTGGCGCAGGCGGGCATCACCATAGGCACGACCCGGGTGATTTATCATGGCAACGCCAAAGATGAATCCGTGGCGATCGTTAACTCGGACAACAAACCTTTTTTAATTCAGTCGTGGGCGCAGTCTATTGACGCTCAGGGTAACGTCGGCGATGCGCCATTTATGGTCACGCCGCCGCTGTTTCGCCTGAACGCCGGGCAGAAAAACGTGCTGCGCGTCATACGAACCGGCGGCACTCTTCCTGAAGATCGTGAATCGCTGTACTGGCTGGATATTAAATCCATTCCGCCCAGCGATTCCGGCGACCATGACAACCAGCTGAAGCTGGCGGTAAAGGCGGAATTCAAGCTGATTTATCGCCCCTCCTCGCTTAAGCAGACGCCGGATCAGGTCGCCGACCAGCTGAAGTGGCGCATCCAGGGTAATAATCTGGTGGTCGATAACCCGACGCCGTACTACATGAACTTCGCTACCGTGAAGGTCGACAACAGCGCGATTAACACGCCGCTGTATATCGCCCCCTTCGGCTCCACGCATTACGCATTACCGAAAGGAAGCCATCATGCGGTGAGCTGGTCGCTGATTACTGATTTTGGTGGGACCAGCGCAACGCATCAGCAACCGTTGTAATCGCCGACAAGGATGAAGGCATGAAATATGGAAAGAAAATATTCCCTCCCTGCATCTGGTTAATTCTGCTCAACGGCCTCGTCGTGCCCGCAGCCCGGGCCGACGACTATTTTGATCCGGCGTTTCTTGAGAGCCGCGGCGGGCATAAAACGCAGCCCGTCGATCTCTCCGTGTTTAATTCCGCCACGGGGCAGCTTCCCGGTCGATACCGGGTCAACGTGCTGCTCAACGACACGCCGCTTGGCATTCACGATATTGATTTTACCGACGCCACGCTGTCGGACGGCAGCCGCGCGCTTCAGGGGTGCCTTTCCGTTGCGGAACTGAAAAGCGCGGGCGTCAAAACGGAGCTGTTCCCGACGCTTACCGACGCGCAGCGCTGCGCTGACCTTACGGTCATCCCGGCGGCCAGCCAGCGTTTTGATTTTGATAATCAAACGCTTCACGTCAGCATCCCGCAGCTGTATATCGCCAATAGCGCGCGCGGCTATGTACCGCCAGAGCGGTGGGATAACGGCATTCCGGCGCTGTTACTAAACTACAGCTTTAACGCTTATCAGGACTCCTCGGACAGCAGCGACGAGGCGTCCAAATTTCTCGCGCTACAGCCGGGTGTCAATATCGGCCCCTGGCGTCTGCGTAACTACTCTACCTGGAGCTCGCAGTCCGGCAATAGCGACTGGAACAACGTCTATAACTATCTTCAGCGCGATATCCTTGCGCTGAACAGTCAGCTAACCGCCTGGGACAGCACCACGCCTGCGGATATTTTCGACAGCGTCTCGTTTCGCGGCGTGCAGATAGCCTCTAACGATCAGATGCTTCCCGACAGCCTGCGCGGCTACGCCCCGGCGATTCACGGCGTGGCGCGGACGAATGCGCAGGTGATTATTCGCCAGAACGGCTATGTCGCCTACCAGACCGCCGTGCCGCCGGGCGAGTTTGAAATCAACGATATGTTCCCCACCGGCAGCAACGGCGATTACGACGTCACGGTCAAAGAGGCGGACGGCAGCGAGCAGCACTTTATCGTGCCCTATGCCTCGTTGCCGCTGCTGCAACGCGAAGGCCGGGCGAAATACAGCGTGACCGCCGGAAAATATCGCGATAGCGACAATCAGATGAAAGACAATTTTGCCCAGGCGACGCTGCTGTACGGCCTGCCGTGGGGCGTTACCGCCTACGGCGGCGGGCAGATTGCGGGCGATAAATACCAGTCCGCCGCGCTCGGCCTTGGGCAAAATATGGAGATGCTGGGGGCCATTTCGCTGGACGGTACCTGGTCGCATGCCCGGTTCGATGACGGGCGCAGCGAAACCGGCCAGTCGTGGCGTGTGCGCTACAGCAAAGGCGTGATCAGCACCGGCACCAACGTCTCCATTGCCGGTTATCGCTATGCCAGCCAGCACTATAACTCGCTGGAAGATGCGCTCAGCCCGGACGAGGATTTTTATCAATACTACGGCAAACGGCGCAATCGCTTTGAAGCCTCCGTCAATCAGACGCTGGGGGAAGATCTGGGCACGCTCTCGCTCAGCTGGGTAAAAGAAGATTACTGGCAAAGCGCGCAAAAAATGGCCTCGCTGACCGTCGGCTATAACAATAGCTGGGGGCCGGTTAGCTATGCGATGAACTACAGCTACAACAAAAACACTTATCAGCGTTACGCCTCTGAACGTGACGATGACGATCGCTATCAGCAGAACGATCGTCTGTTTACCTTTTCAGTCAGTGTGCCGTTCTCGCTGTTTGATTCCCGGCTGTACGCCAGCTATATGCTGAATACCCGTCAGGATCGCGCCACCGTGAACAGCACCACGCTCAGCGGCAGCGCGCTGCGCGACGATAATCTGAACTGGTCAATACAGCAGAGCCACAGCAACGAAGATGGCGATTCCGCCGGTCTCAGCACCAGCTATAAAGGCACCTATGCCAACCTCAACGCGGGCTATAGTCAGTCGCCGAATGCCCATCAGGTGAGCTACGGTATTTCCGGCGGGGTGCTGGCGCATGAAAACGGCATCACTCTGAGCCAGCCGATTACCGGTGCCGCCGTGCTGGTTAAAGCGCCGGGGGCCGCGGGCGCGAAGGTAGAAAACCAGAGCGGGATCAAAACCGATTTTCGCGGCTATACGGTAATACCGAACGTGACACCCTACGCCCGCTACGATATCTCGCTCGATAGCGCCTCGTTTGCCGACAATACCGATGTTCCGCTGAATAATCAGACGGTTTATCCCACCAGCAACGCGGTGGTTCGCGCCGCGTTTGAGCCGCGCATCGGTTATCGGGTGCTGATGACCTTAACCCGCCGCAGCGGCGAGGCGGTGCCGTTCGGCGCGACCGTCAGCGTTAATCATGAGCAGGATAACAGCCAGGCCAATATCGTCGGCGACAAGGGCCAGGCCTTTCTGAGCGGCCTGCCGGAAAAGGGCGAGCTGCAGGTGACATGGGGCGCGGACGCTAGCGCCAGCTGTAATGCAACTTACCGCCTCGATCCGACCAAAAACCTGAATGGCATCGTGACGGCAAACGCCGTCTGTCAATAAAGAGAACCTATGAATATGCGCTGGATTAACCTTAGCTTTATCGCCCTCGCCCTGCTCTCCGCGCAGGCGACGGCGGAGAGTTTTGGCAACGGCACCGGCTGGTGTGAACCGACCACCGGCAGCCATAGCTTTGCCTTCCATTTTGATCAGACTATTACCGATAGCGATGAAAACCGCACGGGGAAAATCGTCGAGGAGCACTGGAACCTGGGCGGCGAGTACGCCACGAAGTGCGACTGTGATAATGCCGATTACAAAGGCCCCAACTATTTTACCGCCACGACCGGAAATCTGACGCAGAAAGGGACCTTCAGCGAATCGCGCTACTACGGTCATATGGATTACTACGTGCTGGTTCCCGGAAAGCTGGAGATTGGCACGGAGGCGCTTGTCGCCGGGAAATTAAGTCAAACGTTGCCCATCCCCTTCACCGCCGTCAGCAATGAGGATTACAGCGCCCAGGGCTGCAAAGGGGCGGAGATGAAGGCGATAACGGCTGGCAATAAAGGCACCGTCAGGCTCTACGTCACCCATCCGCTGGTCGGGCAGATAATCATCCCTGAAACCACCATTATGAATCTGTATCTCTCGAAGGCGAATACCGCTGGCGGCAGCAACATCCCGCCTGCGGTGCCGCCCGTCGCGCACGTGACGCTCTCCGGTACCATTACTGTGCCGCAAAGCTGCACCATCAACGCCGGGCAGATCATCGAAGTAAAGTTCGATCCGATTATGGCGAAGGACATCAAAAACGTTGGTGATAGCCCTACGCGCAAGACTACCGCCGTCAACTTTACCTGTAGCAACGTGGCGGACGGCACCAACCTGTCGATGTCGCTGAGCGGAGAAAACGATCCGCATAATACCGACTATCTGAAAACCACCAATGACAATATCGGCGTTCGGATTTCAGATAAGTACGACAATACCATTGTGCCGAACGGCAGCGCCGAACTGCCTGTCGATAACTATGCTGACGGCAAGGGCAGCACCGAGTTTACCGCCGCGCCGGTGAATACCACGGGCTATATTTCTGGCGGTGAGTTTCAGGCGACCGCCACGCTGGAAGTGCAGATCCGCTAAAAAGAGAGGCGGGTCTGGCGTCCACAGACTGCTGACAAACGAGGCCGGGTAAGGCGAAGCCAGCACCTGGCAAAACTACGCTGAAGCACCCGGTGTGGTTTTGCCCGGTGGCGCTGCGCTTACCGGGCCTACAGGTTACGTGCAACCCGTTGATATCGCTTAATTTGTAGGCCGGGTAAGGCGAAGCCGCCACCCGGCAAAACGGCGCGCACAATAGCAAAATCCGGGCGATCTCTCGCCCTTTCCCCCTTTAGCTACGCAGCCCACGTCCGCGCTGGATCAGATACCAGCACAGCAGGTAGAATGCGGCGATAAACACCACCAGCACGCCGAACGTTGTCACCAGCGGCACATCGTGAATGCCGAGGAAGCCATAACGGAAGCCGCTGATCATGTACACAATCGGGTTCAGTTGCGACAGCGCCTGCCAGAATGGCGGCAGCAGAGTCAGGGAATAAAACACCCCGCCAAGGTAGGTCAGCGGCGTCAGCACGAAGGTCGGGATCAGGCTGATATCGTCGAAGCTTTTGGCGAAGACGGCGTTCAGCAGGCCCGCCAGCGAGAACAGCACCGCCGTCAGCACCAGGGTTAACGCCACGAATACCCATGAATGAACCTGGAAAGGAACAAACAGCAGCGAGATGGCGGTGACCAGGATGCCCACGCACAGCCCACGCGCCACGCCGCCGCCGATGTAGCCGATGATAATGACGTGCGTTGGCACCGGCGCGATCAGCAACTCTTCGATATTGCGCTGGAACTTGGCGCTAAAGAACGAGGAGGCAACGTTGGCGTACGCGTTGGTGATCACCGACATCATAATCAGCCCCGGCACGATAAACTGCATATAGCTAAAGCCGTGCATCTCCCCAATACGCGAACCGATTAAATTACCAAAAATAATGAAATAGAGCGTCATGGTGATGACGGGCGGCACCAGCGTCTGGATCCAGATACGCATAAAACGGTGGATCTCTTTCGCCCAGATGCTTTTTAGTGCGACCCAATACAGCTGCATCATGCGCGATCTCCTTGCTTATCATGAACCAGTGAAACAAACAGCTCTTCCAGGCGGTTCGCCTTATTACGCATGCTCAGTACCTGAATACCCTGCGCGCTGAGCTGGCTGAACACGCTATTAATACCCTGCTCGCGCAGCACTTCGACCTCCAGGGTGGAGGTATCGACCAGCCGGTACTGATAGCCTTCGAGTTTCGGTAGCGGGCTTTTCTGTGCCAGATCGAGAATGAAGGTTTCCGACTTCAGCTTAGCGAGCAAATCTTTCATTGAGGTGTTTTCCACCAGCTCGCCGTTCTGAATAATGCCGATGTTACGACACAGCATTTCTGCCTCTTCCAGATAGTGCGTGGTGAGGATGATGGTAGTGCCTTTATCGTTGAGATCTTTCAAAAAGCCCCACATCGAGCGGCGAAGTTCGATATCAACGCCCGCGGTAGGCTCGTCAAGGATCAACAGTTTTGGCTCATGCATCAATGCACGAGCAATCATCAGGCGCCGTTTCATGCCGCCGGAAAGCATTCGCGCACGTTCGTTACGCTTTTCCCACAGATCGAGCTGTTTAAGGTATTTTTCGCTGCGTTCAACCGCGTCTTTGTGTTCAACGCCGTAGTAACCCGCCTGATGAACGACAATCTGCTGTACGGTTTCAAACGGGTTGAAGTTAAACTCCTGCGGCACCAGACCAAGCTGGCGTTTGGCGTTGACCACATCTTTTTCCAGATCGTAGCCAAACACGTTTACCCGTCCGGAGGTTTTGTTTACCAGAGAACTGATAATGCCGATAGTGGTCGACTTCCCCGCCCCGTTAGGCCCCAGAAGCGCGTAAAAATCCCCCGCTTCTACCTGTAAATCAATCCCGCGCAACGCCTGTACGCCACCGGGATACGTTTTTTTAAGCTGCTCAATTTCCAGTGCAATGGTCATGAATTTTTACTTACCTTACGTTCTGACACTTTATATGTGGTTTAAATAATCCCGCAGTTGACCTATATTAGCTCAACGCAATTATTTGGTTACAGGTCGTTAACCTCCATGAAAGATATAGATACACTCATCAGTAACAATGCACTATGGTCAAAAATGCTGGTGGAAGAAGATCCCGGATTTTTCGAAACGCTGGCGCAGGCACAAAAGCCGCGTTTTCTGTGGATTGGGTGCTCCGATAGCCGCGTTCCTGCTGAACGTCTGACCGGGCTTGAGCCGGGCGAACTGTTTGTCCACCGTAACGTGGCCAACCTGGTGATCCATACCGATCTTAACTGCCTCTCCGTAGTTCAGTACGCCGTTGACGTACTGGAAGTTGAACATATTATCATTTGCGGCCACTCCGGTTGCGGCGGTATCCAGGCAGCGGTAGAAAACCCGGAGCTGGGTTTGATTAATAACTGGCTGCTGCATATCCGCGACATCTGGCTTAAACATAGCTCGCTGTTGGGAGAAATGCCCGAAGAACAACGCCTGGATGCGCTGTACCAATTGAACGTAATGGAGCAGGTCTATAACCTCGGACATTCCACCATTATGCAGTCAGCGTGGAAACGCGGACAGAATGTGACCATTCACGGCTGGGCGTACAGTATCAATGATGGCCTGCTGCGCGATCTTGACGTTACCGCCACTAACCGCGAGTCGCTGGAGCAGCACTACCGCCGGGGCGTTTCCAACTTGCGTCTGAAATACGTTAATCAAGAATAGTTCGCTCCGGGCAGCCTCCAGGCACCGTGCCCTTTCTGCCGGGCGGCGCAAGCTTGCCCGGCCTACAAAGCTGTACCAGACGCCTCCAGATCGTAGGCCTGATAAGCGCAGCGCCATCAGGCATTCACGCGTCGGGCTTATTCGTCCAGCAACACCACTTTCCCCACATACGGCAAATGGCGATAACGCTGAGCGTAATCAATCCCGTAGCCCACCACGAACTCATCCGGAATCGAAAAACCGATGTACTCGACGTTAACCTCCACCTCACGGCGTGACGGTTTGTCCAGCAGCGTACAAATCGCCAGCGACTTCGGCTCGCGCAGGCTTAAAATTTCACGCACTTTCGACAACGTATTGCCGGAGTCGATGATGTCCTCAACAATCAGCACGTCCTTACCTCGGATATCCTCATCCAAATCCTTGAGGATTTTGACGTCGCGGGTGGTGGACATCCCGCTGCCATAACTGGAAGCGGTCATAAAATCGACTTCATGGGAGACCTGCACTTCACGGCACAGGTCGGCCATAAACATAAACGAACCTCGCAGCAGTCCCACCAGCACCATCTCGCTGCCGCTATCTTTGTAATGCTCGGTAATCTGGCGACCCAGCTCGGCGATACGGGTTTTGATTTCCGTTTCCGGGATCATCACTTCAACAGTATGTTTCATTTAACTAACCATATGATTTTCAGGTAAATCACTCAATACGCCCCCATCCGGTAACCGCATTGATTAGTAAGCCACGCAGTATATCAGTAAAACAATTTTAGCGGGGGATAGCGTAAGAAAGCTCATTTTGTGATGACGATCACACATGTTAAATCCTATAATAAATTGCTATCAGAATATTAATTAATTTAACGAGTGTCTTTTTATGGCAGAAACAAAACCACATACGTCACGCATTCTGGTGACGTTAACAGCGCTGTTCGCCGCTTTTTGCGGACTGTATCTGTTAATCGGCGGGGTCTGGCTGGTCGCGATTGGCGGCTCCTGGTACTACCCCATTGCAGGCATCATCATGCTGGGGGTTACCTGGCTGTTGTGGCGCAGCAAGCGCTCGGCGCTGTGGCTCTATGCCGCGCTGCTGCTGGGTTCAATGATATGGGGCGTCTGGGAGGTCGGCTTTGACTTCTGGGCGCTGACGCCGCGCAGCGACATCCTGGTCTTCTTCGGCATCTGGCTGATCCTGCCGTTTGTCTGGCGTCGGCTGATTTTCCCTTCCGGCGGTGCGGTAGCGGCGCTGGTAGTGGCACTGCTGATCAGTGGCGGCATTCTGACCTGGGCGGGCTTTAACGATCCGCAGGAAGTGAACGGTACCCTCAGCGCCGATGCCACGCCTGCCGCGCCGATCTCGCCGGTAGCCGATCAGGACTGGCCTGCCTATGGCCGCAATCAGGAAGGCCAGCGCTACTCTCCGCTTAAACAGATCAATGCCGATAACGTGCATAAGCTGAAAGAAGCGTGGGTGTTCCGCACCGGCGATCTGAAAAAAGAGAATGACTCGGGTGAAGTGACCAACGAAGTGACGCCGATTAAAGTGGGCGACACGCTTTATCTGTGTACTGCGCACCAGCGTCTGTTCGCGCTGGATGCCGCCACCGGTAAAGAAAAATGGCATTTTGATCCGCAACTTAATTCAACGCCGTCCTTCCAGCATGTCACCTGCCGCGGCGTGTCGTATCACGAAGCGAAAGCGGACAGCGCACCGGCGAACGTGATGGCGGACTGCCCGCGTCGTATTATTCTGCCGGTCAACGATGGTCGCCTGTTCGCGCTGAACGCCGATACCGGCAAGCTGTGCGAATCTTTCGCCAACAAAGGTATTCTGAACCTGCAAACCAATATGCCGGATCAGACACCGGGGCTGTATGAACCAACGTCACCGCCGATCATTACTGACAGAGCGATTGTGATTGCCGGTTCGGTCACCGATAACTTCTCGGTGCGTGAAACGTCGGGCGTGATTCGCGGTTTTGACGTTAATACTGGTGATCTGCTGTGGGCCTTTGATCCGGGTGCGAAAGATCCAAATGCGATTCCGTCGGATGAGCATACCTTCACCTTTAACTCGCCGAACTCCTGGGCACCAGCGGCCTATGACGCCAAATTGGATCTGGTCTATCTGCCGATGGGCGTGACCACGCCGGATATCTGGGGCGGCAACCGTACGCCGGAGCAGGAGCGTTACGCCAGCTCTATCGTCGCGCTGAATGCCACCACCGGTAAGCTGGCCTGGAGCTATCAGACCGTTCACCACGATCTGTGGGATATGGATATGCCGTCCCAGCCGACGCTGGCGGATATTACGGTCAACGGCCAGACGGTGCCGGTGGTTTACGCTCCGGCGAAAACCGGTAACATCTTCGTACTGGATCGTCGTAACGGCGAACTGGTGGTTCCGGCACCAGAAAAACCGGTTCCGCAGGGCGCGGCGAAAGGCGATTACGTCAGCAAAACCCAGCCGTTCTCCGACCTCAGCTTCCGTCCGAAGAAAAATCTGAGCGGCGCGGATATGTGGGGCGCGACCATGTTTGACCAGCTGGTCTGCCGGGTCATTTTCCAGCAGATGCGCTATGAAGGCATCTTCACACCGCCGTCCGAACAGGGCACGCTGGTGTTCCCGGGCAACCTGGGGATGTTCGAGTGGGGCGGTATCTCCGTCGATCCGAACCGTCAGGTGGCGATTGCAAACCCGATGGCGCTGCCGTTTGTTTCGAAACTGATGCCGCGTGGTCCGGGTAATCCGATGGAACAGCCGAAGGATGCCAAAGGTAGCGGTACAGAAGCCGGTATTCAGCCGCAGTACGGCGTGCCGTATGGCGTAACCCTGAACCCGTTCCTGTCGCCGTTTGGTCTGCCGTGTAAGCAGCCTGCCTGGGGTTATATCTCCGCGCTGGATCTGAAAACTAACGAAGTAGTGTGGAAAAAACGTATTGGTACGCCGCGCGACAGCCTGCCGTTCTCAATGCCGTTTAAGGTGCCGTTTAACCTCGGTATGCCGATGCTGGGCGGTCCTATCTCTACGGCCGGTAACGTGCTGTTTATCGGCGCAACCGCAGATAACTACCTGCGTGCTTATAATATGAGCAACGGTGATAAGCTGTGGGAAGGTCGTCTGCCTGCGGGCGGACAGGCAACGCCGATGACCTACGAAGCGAATGGCAAGCAGTATGTTGTCATCTCAGCGGGCGGTCATGGTTCGTTTGGTACGAAGATGGGCGACTATATCGTGGCCTATGCGTTGCCGGACGACGAGAAGTAAGTTATCCCTCCCCTCTTCCGCTGGAAGGGGGGAATGATTTACGGCTTCGTGTGTAAACCTGCCGGGTGGCGGCTTCGCCTTACCCGGCCTACCGATCCCATCATATCAAGCCGCTGTACCCCGTAGGCCCGCGTAAGCGCAGCGCCACCGGGCAAAACGCACACCCCGCTAAACGTCGTACCACCCCACAGGCCCGCTTAAGCGCAGCGCCACCGGGCAAAACGCCAACGGGCTTTCAGCACTGTCCTAACACCCACGCCACTGATAACAAATCTGCGCTGCCGCCGGGACTTAAATGCCGTCCTATCAGCGCCTGGTCCATTTTTTCCAGCGCCTCGCCATCCCAACCGTTGGTTAACAATCGTCTTGCATAATCCTGCACGTAGCGCAGCCCGCTCATCCCCCCGCGTGACACCAGATTACTGTCCGGATTCATCGCCATCAGGCGCAGCAGCATTTCATGTTGTCGGTCACGTCGCCAGTGCGGCAGAATCGACCGCACGGTGGCAAAACCGCTTTCCGCCTCACCGCGCGCGCCCGTCAGGCCAAATTGTTGAAATTGCCGTTCGCCCGCCGTTGCCGCGACGCTGCGGGTACGTAATTCCCGCGTGACCAGGCCACGGCAAATTTCACTCACTTCATGGCACAGGTTATTCGCATTGACGACGGCAACCCGCCCGGCAGCAAAACAGAGCAGCCCGAGGGCAAACACGCCGCCTTTGTGCGTGTTAATCCCGCCGGTGGCGTTATACATTGCCTGTTCACACGCAATGCCCATCGGGCGTAAAAGGCGTAACTGCATATCGGCAGGTTTATTCGCGTGTTCTTCCCCCAGCCCGGCAAAGCGAGCAAACCACGGCGCAATCGCGTCAATACTGCGCACAAATAGCGCGTGATCCATATCCTGATGGGAACCGTTGTTAAGCCGGTCCACCAGCCCCGGCTTGGGCGTCAGATCCAGCTCGTGCCACAGCGCGTCTTCCGCCAGTTGCGGCACATTGATAACGCGCGCGTTAGTCGCGAGCAAACCAGTCATCGACCATTTTCTCCACCCGCGCTACGACCTCTTCCACCGGATGACGGCGCGAACGGGCGCAGGCGTGAGCGGGTTCATCGCAGATCAGACAACGGCGCATGTGCGATCCCAGCGACAGCCGTCCTACATGCCCCGCTTTCGGGCAGATAACATCCAGATCCCACAATCGGCCCAGCGGATGCGTTTGCTCCAGCGCCGCGCAGTGAGCCTTAATTTCCGGGGCCTGGTGCGCCACGCACCACATCGCCTCCGGCCCTGTCGGCAGCCATAAAACCTGCCTGTCGAGCACCTGCCAGTGATGCTGCCACAGCATCTGGTCGCACATCTGTAACGCCACGCCCATTGTATTGCGATAGCGCAGGCTGTCTTTAATTTCGCCGGGGGTGACCAGCGTCAGGGAGATCACCGGTTGTTGATAGTGCGTGAGCCAGTCTGCCTGCCGTGCCGCGCGACGCTCTTTCGCCGCCAGCAGCGCATCAAGACTGACACCCGCACGCACGGGTGTCGCAGTTTCCATTATTCACACTCCTTTACCTGTCGAACGGTATCTATCACGCTGCCGTCACGGTAGCGGATCACGCCGACGATCTTATCGGTAAATTCTATGGGTTTTGGTGCGCCGGTTAACGAAATGGCGCGTTCATACAGCGCGTTGATATCAATAACGTTCAGCCCTGCCGCGACCAGGCGCTGACGGATCTCCGGCCGGGCCGGGTTAACCGCAATTCCGTGGTCGGTAACCAGCACATCAATGCTTTCACCGGGCGTCAGACGCGTCGTTACCCGTTTCACCACCGTCGGAATGCGGCTGCGCAGCAGCGGCGCGACCACAATCGTCAGGTTAGCTGCCGCCGCCACGTCGCAGTGTCCGCCGGATGCGCCGCGCATCACGCCATCTGAACCGGTGATCACGTTAACGTTAAAATCCACGTCAATCTCCAGCGCGCTGAGGATCACCACGTCCAGTTGGTCACAGCTGGTGGCTTTGCTACCGGGGTTGGCGTAAACGTTGGTAGAGATCTCCACGTGGTGCGGGTTACGCGCCAGCGAGGCCGCCGCCTGACCATCAAAGCACTGGGTGTCGAGCAGTTTTTCGATCAGCCCTTTTTCATGCAGATCCACCAGGCTGCCGGTGATCCCGCCCAGCGCGAAACGGGCTTTTACGCCGTTGCGCTCCATTTTCTCTTCCATAAAACGGGTACAGGCGGTCGCCGCCGCGCCGGAACCGGTCTGCATTGAGAAACCGTTTTTGAAAAAGCCGGAATGTTCAATGACGTCCGCCGCATAGCGGGCGATCATTAACTCACGCGGATTGCTGGTGACGCGCGCCGCGCCGACGCTGATTTTCGCCGCATCGCCAACGCTTTCGACCTGAACGATATAATCCACCTGATCCTGCCCGAGGCTGGCGGGCATATTCGGGAACGGCACAATCTCTTCCGTTAGCAGCACAACCTGACGGGCAAACTGCGCATCCACCATTGCGTAGCCGAGCGACCCGCAGCAGGATTTACCCTGCGTGCCGTTGGCGTTGCCAAATTCATCGCTGCACGGTACGCCGAGAAAAGCGACGTCGATTTTCAGTTCGCCATCCTGAAGCAGTTTGACGCGCCCACCGTGAGAGTGGATTTGAACCGGCTCGTCCATCAGGCCATGCGAGATGGCATCCGCCAGTTTGCCGCGCATCCCGGAGGTATAAATACGGGTAATGACGCCGCTTTTGATGTGCTCAATCAGCGCATCGTTGCAGGTCATCAGGGAACTGGACGCCAGGGTCAGATTTTTAAAGCCCATCTTCGCCAGCAGCGCGACCACTTTATTAATGACCCGATCCCCCTCGCGAAACGCGTGATGAAAGGAAATGGTCATTCCGTCCTTAAGCCCGCTGCGGATCACCGCCTGTTCCAGCGATGCGCACAGCTTGCGGTGATGTTTAGTGTCATTATCGGCAAGCCAGGGCGTAGCGCTGTGGGCCGTATCAAAGGGTTTCAAATCCCGCAAATGGGGAAAATTAACGTGAAGAAGTTCTGTCTGATTCATTGCTTTATCCTTAACGACGCACGCCGGACGCGGCGGCGCGTTCCAGCACCCGCTGTGCGTGATCGATAATCGGCGCATCCACCATTTTGCCGTTGAGCGATACCACGCCCAGCCCGTTACGCTCGCCCTCTTCTGCCGCTTCAATCACTAATTTCGCGTGATCAACCTCGTGCTGCGTGGGCGCGTAAGCGTTATGCAGCAGATCGATCTGCCGCGGATTAATCAGCGATTTGCCGTTAAAGCCCATTTTGCGGATCAATTCGACCTCGCGCAGGAACCCGGCCTCGTCGTTCACGTCCGACCATACGACATCAAAAGCATCAATACCGGCGGCGCGCGCGGCGTGCAGCACGGCGCAACGGGCGTAAAACAATTCGGTACCGTCGCCGCGTTCGGTTTGCATATCCATTACGTAGTCGAAGGCCGCCAGCGCAATACCAATCAGGCGCGGCGTGCTGCGGGCTATGGCTACCGCGTTAATCACGCCAATCGCCGATTCAATGGCGGCCATCACGCGGGTTGAACCCACTTCGCGGCCACAGTCACGCTCAATGCGCTCCAGGTGGCCTTCGAGTTCAAAGATATCGTCCGGGGTATCGGTTTTTGGCAGGCGGATAACATCCACGCCGCCCCGCACTGCCGCTTCCAGATCCAGCAAGCCGAACGGCGTGCTCAGCGGATTAATACGCACCACGGTTTCGATATCCTGATACATCGGATGCTGGAGCGCGTGGTAAACCAGCAGACGGGCGGTATCTTTCTCGCGCAGCGCCACGGCATCTTCCAGGTCAAACATGATGGAGTCCGGGCGATAGATAAACGCGGTGGAGAGCATGGCGGCGTTAGCGCCCGGCAGGAACAGCATACTGCGACGGAGTTTGCTCATGACAGCGCCCTCCAGTTGATAACCTGTTCTTCGCCAGCACGCAGTAATGCCCCCTGGAGACGGGCGCGGATCACACAGTCCAGCGCGCCTTTATCTTCAATAATAATCAGCCCCTGGCGCACCTCCATTGCCTGCAAGGTTTCCTCAACGACCCGACGGATCTGATCGCCAAACTGCTTCATCACTTCACTGTGGATGATAATCTCCAGCTCGCCGTCAGCAGGGGCGATTTTCACCATCAGGTCGCTGGATTCCTGCGTACCGGCCAGCGCCTCCCTTACAATTTTCATAATGCCTTCCTGAATGTTAAACGGCTTCCGCGCTGCGGTAATGCGCTTCAAGGTGCGCGAAAGTCGATTGCGGAACGATTTCCTGAATACGAGAAAACCGTTCTGTTTTAAGTAAGCGGCGTACTTCTGAAGCCGAAATAGGATTTCCGGCAGCCTTAATGCGCGGCAGTTCCACAACGTCAATCCGGTCGCATAACAGCGTATGCAGCGTCTGGTTGTACTCGCGGGTAACATCGCAGAACGGCTCCGATCCGACGAAGCGGTGGGTAATGCCCAACGCCGGAGCGATGCGATCGCGAAAAATCAGCGCGTCGATTTCGCTCCATGCCTGCTGCACCTTTCCGCTCTCCTTGAGAAAATAGGCCGGAAACGTGGCGCGGGAGATGATGTATTGCGAGCCTTCATGCACCGTCACGTTCGGCAGATGGGCGACACCCGCGCGCACCATTCTCAGACGATCGGGGAACGGGAAAAACGACGCGTCCTCCTGCACCACAAACAGATGCAGCCAGTCGCAGCGCTGCGCGGCCTGCTCCACCAGATAACGATGCCCGAGCGTAAACGGGTTGGCGTTCATCACGATCGCCCCAATCCGTTCGCCGGGCTGACGCTGCTTTTGTAGCAAACGGCAATAGCGGGCGATTCCCTGCGGCGTGTTTTCCATCAGCACCGCATTGTTGCCGCTTTGCGCCACTGGCCAGAAGCCGCTGCGGGCAAAGCGTTCTTTATTACACGGGCGGGTACACAAGAAGAGATGGAAATGGCCGCGGGTCAGCGCGGCATTCTCCACTTCCGCCAGCAGGCGCGCGCTCAGGTTTTCCCCGCGCTGCGTCTCATCCACCGCCACGCATTTAATGACGTTGGCGGCAAGTCCGGCGCAGCCGACCAGACGAGAACCGGACCAGGCCTCAACAAACAGCGAAATATCGCTATCTAATCCCAAACCGCTGTCCGCCAGCAAAAGACGGATCTGACGCAACCGTTCGGGATGTTGCGAAACGAACGCCAGGCGGAAGTTGATATCGGTTTGTGAGTACATCGTGCCGCCTTACTTAGTGCGCTGCCGTCAGCATTTGCGCTGGCGCTTCCATGATGATATTGCTCAGATGACCGATATGTTCGATCTCCACTTCAATACGATCGCCCTCTTTCATAAACAACGGCGGGTTGCGCTTTTTCCCTACCCCACCAGGTGAACCGGTGATGATCACATCGCCGGGACTTAATCGGGTGAAAGTGCTGATATATTCAATCAGTTCGGCGACCTTGTGGATCATGCTGCTGGTATTGTCCTCCTGCACCATACGGCCATTCAGCCAGGTGCGAATCGCCAGTTGGTGCGGGTCGGGAATTTCATCGGCGGTCGCCATCCATGGGCCAAACGCACCGGTCTGACGCCAGTTTTTCCCGGCGGTAAACCAACTGTGCTGCCAGTCGCGGGCAGATCCGTCCATGTAACAGCTGTAGCCTGCAACGTGGCGTAGCGCATCCTCGCGGCGAATGTTCTCACCGCCTTTGCCGATAATGACCGCCAGCTCGCCCTCATAGTCGAATTCGCAGGAATGGCGCGGTTTCAGTACCGGCGCGTTATGTGCTGTCTGCGAGTCGGGAAAGCGCACGAACAAGGTGGGTGCCGGGTTATGCTGATCAAACTCCTTGCGCTTGTCGGCATAGTTCATGCCGACACAGAGGATTTTTTCCGGCTGCTCAATGACCGGCAGAAAAGTAACGGCCTCCATTGCCACGTCTACCGCGTCGTTAAGATAGCGGGTCGCTTCAGTCAGTCCATTCCCCTGAAGCAGCGCTTTGAGGTCGCTGTAGCGGTCGCCCAGGCGTCGGCGTAAATCAATCATGCCTTCGGCTTTCACAATGCCGTAGCTGCGAACGCCCTGATAAAGAAAACTTGCGAGTTTCATGTTTATTTCCTGAGTACATCAATTAAACGAGGAAGTTGCCCAGTACCAGCAGCGAGACCGAGACGTTAATCGCCCCGCCGATACGCGTCGCAATCTGCGCGAACGGCATCAGGCTCATACGGTTACCGGCGGTGAGGATGGCGACATCGCCGGTACCGCCCTGCCCGCTCTGACAGCAGGAGACAATGGCGACATCAATGGGATGCATGCCGATTTTTTTGCCCACCAGAAAGCCCGTTCCCACCAGCATGCAGACGGTGCTGACAATTACCAGCAGGTTGCTCAATGTGAAGGCATTGACCAGCTCCTGCCACGGGGTGATGGCCACGCCAACGGCAAACAGGATGGGATACGTCACTGACGTCTGGAAGAATTTGTAAACGACCTGCGAACCTTCAAGCAGTCGTGGAGATGCGCCGTTGCACAGCTTGACCAGCACAGCGACGAACAGCATGCCGACCGGCGCAGGCAGGCCAATCAGTTTATGGCCCAGCATACCCAGCATATACAGCAGCACAGCCAGCAGCGCCCCTGCCGCAATGGTAGTGACGTCTGTTTTGCCGGAGAACGCCGGTTGTGAAGACTGGCTATCGGCATTGGCGCGATTTGGCATCAGTTGACCTTCACCCGTCAGATGCGGATAGCGCTTGCCAAGCTGATTAAGGCAGCCAGAAATAATGATGGCCGTCAGACCGCCCAGCATGACCATCGGCAGTACGCGTCCGAGCGCAACGCCCTGATCCATATGCAGCAACGTGGCATAACCGATGGAAAGTGGAATGGCCCCTTCCCCGACGCCGCCCGCCATGATGGGCAGAATGATAAAGAAGAAGATCTGGAACGGCTCAAGTCCCAGCGCCATCCCCACGCCCATGCCGACGATCATGCCGGCGATTTCACCGCACAGCATCGGAAAAAAGATCCGCAGGAAGCCCTGGATAAGCACGGTGCGGTTCATGCTCATGATGCTGCCAACAATAATGCAGCAGATATAGAGATAAAGAATGTTGGTGGATTTATAGAATTTGGTGGTCGATTCCACCACCACGTCCGGCAGCAGACCATAATGGACCAGCGCGGAGGGAATAAACGTCGCGCAAATCGCCGCCGCGCCCAGCTTGCCGACAATCGGCAGACGCTTGCCGAATTCACCGCAGGCAAAGCCGAAGAAAGCCAGTGTGGCGACCATCACCACAATGTCGCTCGGCAGCTTACCGCCCAGACAGTCAATGGCGATTAACGCCCCGGCTAACAAAAACAGCGGCAGCGGAATGATACCGATTTTCCAGCTGTCCATGATGTGCCACCAGCGCTCTTTCAGCGACGGACGAGGGATATCGATCGGATCGTGGGTAACAATAAATGAATCGTCAGTTGTGCTCATAATCAAGCCCCTTAGTTATTTTGTACGGCAAGCTTAATGTTGCAGCCCCTGACATAATGTGAGATTCAGCATATTAAAATCGAAGTTTTAATGGCCTCTATGGTTTTAATGGTTTTATTTTTCCGGTGTGATTTAACTCTTATTTATTGGCGTGGTTTTTATGGTTTCTTTTCCAATTTGAACAAACAAATAACATTTAATTCGCTACCCGTTTTAAAACGCCATTTCGGGATTAAGCCGCAGCAGATGGGCTGTGCAAGGGATCACAACTTTCTGGTAAAAAGCATGACCTCCGCCAAAAAGGTGATACATTACATTCCTTTATTGCTACCGTTGTGAGAACAATGAAATTATCCTTTCAGATAAAGTTATTTATTTCGCTGGTTGCATTTTTCTCAGTGCTATTCGTTCTGCTGGGTAGCTATTATTATATCGACGTTGGCCGGCAGCTCTATCAGGAAATGAGTTTACGCGCCAAAATACAGGCAGCAGAGATCGCCCTTATTCCCGGCTTGCCTGAGGTGACGGCCCAAAAAGATATCCCGGCCATTCATGCTTTTATGCAAAAAATAGCGACCCAAAGCGATGCCAGCTTTATTGTCATTGGTGATAATAAAGGCGTGCATCTCTTTCACTCGGTCTATGCGAATCGCGTAGGAACCACCCTGGTCGGTGGCGATAACGAAGAGGTGCTCAACGGTAAAAGCACCACCACTATCCGTAAAGGCGGGCTGGGCATTTCGCTGCGCAGCAAAGCACCGATTTTCAACGCCGCAGGCCAGGTAGTAGGGATTGTGTCAGTGGGCTATCTCACCAGTTATCTTGACACCATCACCGTCAGTAAAATGATCAATATCCTGGTTGCCGCCGCGCTGTTGCTCGTTGCGCTGTTTGTTTTTTCATGGTTTTTTACCCGCAGCATTAAAAAGCAGATTTTCTCCCTGGAGCCACGGGAAATCGGCCTTCTGGTACGCCAGCAAAAGGCGATGATGGAATCTATTTATGAAGGCGTTATCGCTATCGATAGCCAGATGCGGATCGAAGTCATTAATCAGGCCGCCAGGAAACTGCTCGGCTTAAGCCAGCCTGCGCGCGAGCTGCGCGGCCAGTTAATCAGCGAGGTGATTGCCCCAGTTCCTTTCTTCGCTGCGCGGACGCTGCTGGCGAAGGATACTCACGACGAGATTTGCCGCTTTAACGAACTGACGGTGATCGCCAGTCGGATTCGGATCATGCTGGAGGGCGCATTGCAGGGATGGGTAATTACCTTTCGCGATCGCAACGAAATCGACTCGCTTAGCGCGCAGCTAAGTCAGGTGAAGCGCTACGTGGATAACCTGCGTATTATGCGTCACGAACAGCTAAACCGCATGACCACGCTTTCCGGGCTGCTGCATATGGGACGGTATGACGAGGCTATCCGCTATATTCAGGCACAGTCGGAGCACGCCCAGGAGCTACTGGATTTCATCTCCTCACGCTTTAGCTCGCCGACACTGTGCGGTCTGCTATTGGGCAAAGCGGCACGCGCGCGGGAAAAAGGCGTTGAACTGAATTTTGACCCGGCCTGTCGAATGGACAGACCGTTCACCGGCCTGGCTGAAGCGGAACTGATCTCTATCATCGGCAACCTTCTGGATAATGCCATTGAAGCGACCCAGCGCGCCCCGCTCCCGCATGAGCCGGTCGAGGTGCTGATTAAACTCAGCGACAGCGAATTGATTATCGAAGTGGCGGATCGGGGCGTCGGTATTACGCCTGAGATCCGCGAGCGAATTTTTGAGCGCGGCATGACCACCAAAACCCGTGGCGACCATGGGATTGGGCTTTACCTGATTGAAAGCTACGTCACCCAGGCGGGCGGTTCCATCGAAGTTGCCGATAACATGCCGCGTGGCGCTATTTTTTCGTTATTTATTCCCGCCCGGCACCCCACTCAGGAACTGGAAGAGACCCACTATGCAACATAAACTTATCGATGTACTTGTCATTGAGGACGAACCGACCCTGGCCCAGCTTCACGCCGATCTCATCAATAAGCATCCTCGCCTGCGGCTGGTCGGGATCGCCTCATCACTGGCCGATGCGCAGGAAAAGCTGACCGCGCTTCAGCCACAGCTGGTCCTGCTGGATAATTATTTGCCGGATGGCAAAGGCATCACGCTTATCAGTCACCCTTTGCTGCTAAGCGCCAATTGCACGGTGATTTTCATCACCGCCGCCAGCGATATGGACACCTGTAGCCAGGCCATACGCAACGGCGCGTTCGACTATATTCTTAAACCCGTGTCGTGGAAACGCCTCAGTCAGTCGCTGGAGCGCTTCGTGCAGTTCGCCGAGCAGCAGCGGGTCTGGAAGATTGTCGATCAGCAGAACGTGGATTCGCTGTACCAGCTTCAGGCTAAAAACTACCGGCTGGATAACAGCAATAAAGGCATCGAAGAGAATACCCTGGCGCGGGTGCAGAAACTGTTTAACGACCGGGCCACGCACTGTTTTTCGGTGGACGAGGTAGTGAGCGAGACCGGATTAAGTAAAACCACCGCCCGGCGTTATCTTGAACACTGTGTGGAAGCGGGATATTTAAACGTTGAGATGCTGTACGGTAAAATTGGCCATCCACGGCGGATGTACACCCGGACGCAGACATAGAACAGGCGGACGTGTGGAGCACATGGCTGGCGATGAGGTACGGCGTTAGTCCGGTGCCACCTGCCTGCCGGATGGCGGCTGCGCCTTATCCGGCCTACAAAACCTACATTATCAACACGTTATCTCATTACCGTAGGCCCGGTAAGCGCAGCGCCACCGGGCATCAGGGCACAGCGTTAACATAATTGTCGCCGCCAGCGCCTGGAGTAAAGTGCTACACCGTAAACCCCATCATCATGCCAGTATCCTCGTGCTCCAGCAGATGACAGTGCGCCATATAGGCAAATTCCTTCGGCGCGTCATGATCGAAGCGCACCAGCACCTCGCTCACGCCGCCGTCAACGTTAACCGTATCCTTCCAGCCGGAACGGTGCGCGGCGGGCGGACGGCCGTTTTCTGAGAGAATACGGAACTGGGTGCCATGAATGTGGAACGGATGTAGCATCATGTCGCCCTCGCCGGAAATCACCCAGCGCTCGAACTGGCCTTTCTGCGCGGCGAACAGCGGCGTGGTCATATCAAAGGCTTTACCGTTAATCCGGTTGGCATTGTGGAAGTCAAAACCGTGTCCGCCATGCTGCATCCCGGCCATGCCGTCGTGATTCATCCCGCCATGATTCATGCTGCCGTGATTCATATCGCCGTGCGCCCTGCCGCTCATCGCCTGCGCGCCGTATTTCTCCTGCAACGCCTGCATTCCCATCATGTCGAGCATCGGGTCCATGGAAAGCTGGAATTTACGCTGAGTGAGGTTATCAAGCGCGGGTAGCGCAGGCACGTTGACCAGCGCATCCGGAAGCGTCCCCGAGGCGGCAATACGCAGCGGCTGCACGCGCAGCACCGGCTGCGGCTGGTCGAAAGGCGCGACCGTCATCCCCATCTGGTCAACCGGCAGCGTCAGCAAATCAAACGGCTTGCCGTCGCGGGTATCGACCAACACTTCAAAACGCTCGCCCATCAGCATCGGCAGCTCCGTGACCTTCACCGGCTCGGCCAGCAATCCGCCGTCGCTGGCAATAACGTACAACGGGCGTTTATCGCTGGCGGCGATGTTCAGCGATCGTGCGTTACAGCCGTTCAGCAGACGCAGGCGCAGCCAGCCACGCGGCGCGGAATGCTGAGGATAGCGCGCGCCGTTGGTCAGCAGCGTATCGCCAAACCAGCCGACGGCAGCGGTCATAATATCCAGCTGATAACCAATTTCGCCGCTGGCGGTAAACCGTTTGTCCTGCATAATCACCGGCACATCATCAATGCCCCACTGCTGCGGCAGGCGCAACTGGCGGCTGTCGTCATCCTCAATGAGTACCAGTCCCGCCAGCCCCATCGCCACCTGATGCCCCGTTTTACCGTGCTGATGGGGATGAAACCAGCAGGTCGCCGCCCGCTGCGTGGGGGTGAAGGTCACCGAACGCGATTCTCCCGCTTTTATCACGCCCTGAGGACCACCGTCGACTGCGCCGGGCACTTCCAGCCCGTGCCAGTGGACGGTGGTCTCCTCGGCCAGCGTATTATGAATATCCACGCTGACGGCTTTCCCCTGACGCAGGCGAATAGCGGGGCCGAGCAGCGATCCGTTATAGCCCCACGTCTGCGCAGTAATTTCGCCAAAGGTTGATTTCCCGGCCTGGACGATAAGCCGGATGCGGTTGCGCGCATCGGCGGTTAACAGTTCCGGGATCGGCAATGCCGGACGTTCAGCGGCAAGCACGCTCCGGCTCCAGAGAGGCAGTGCGCTAAACGCTCCAATTACAGCGGAATATTTTAAAAAATCGCGGCGTTGCATGGTATCTTCCTCATCTTCAGCGGGCAGGTTACTGAGCTTAAACCCTCCCCTAACCGGAACGTCAAGCGCAACAGCGATAATAAAATTCACCACCCTGACCCGAGGTGTGCTAACGTTGCATTTCCGTAAGTAGTGGTAGATATAATGAAGACTTTTTTCAGAACAATCGTTCTCGGAACCCTGTTGGCATTATCCACAAACAGCTATGCGCTTAGCGAGTCCGAAGCCGAAGATATGGCCGATCTGACGGCAGTGTTTGTGTTTCTGAAAAATGACTGCGGCTACCAGAACTTACCTAATACGCAAATCCGTCGGGCGCTGCTTTTCTTTGCCCAGCAGAACCAGTGGGATCTGAGTAACTACGAAACGTACAACATGAAGGCGCTGGGTGAAGACAGCTACCGCGATCTGAGCGGCATCAGCATTCCTACCGCCAAAAAATGTAAAGCGCTGGCGAAAGATTCCCTCAGCCTGCTCGCCTACGTCAAATAATCTTCCTTCGCTATACTCATTCTCTTTGTGGTGAAACATTGACCGTGCATACTCGGTCAATGTTAGCTATTATGTTGCGCCCATTTTTCATGGGTGTTAACGAGGGAGAAAATCATGACCGATAACAACAGGTGGCATGAAACGCTGCACGACCAGTTTGGTCAGTATTTTGCCGTGGATAACGTGCTGTACCATGAGAAAACCGATCATCAGGATCTGATTATTTTTGAAAACGCCGCCTTTGGCCGCGTGATGGCGTTGGATGGCGTGGTGCAGACCACCGAACGCGACGAATTTATCTATCACGAAATGATGACCCACGTTCCGCTGCTGGCGCACGGCCATGCGAAGCGTGTACTGATCATCGGCGGCGGCGACGGTGCCATGCTGCGAGAAGTGTCGCGCCATAAAAACATTGAAGCCATCACGATGGTGGAAATCGACGAGGGCGTCGTCTCCTTCTGCCGCCAGTATTTGCCGAACCACAATGCGGGCGCTTATGACGATCCGCGCTTCAGCCTGGTGATCGACGACGGCGTGAATTTTGTTAACCAGACCACGCAAACGTTTGATGTGATCATCTCCGACTGCACCGATCCGGTCGGACCGGGCGAAAGTCTGTTTACTTCAGCGTTCTACGAAGGCTGTAAACGCTGCCTGAACCCCGGCGGAATTTTCGTTGCGCAGAACGGCGTCTGTTTTCTCCAGCAGGATGAAGCCATCGGCAGCCACCGCAAACTGAGCCAGTATTTTAGCGACGTGAGCTTTTATCAGGCGGCGATCCCAACCTACTACGGCGGCATCATGACCTTCGCCTGGGCGACTGACAACGAGGCGCTGCGCACACTCTCCACCGAGATTATTCAGGCCCGCTTCCATCAGGCGACTCTCACCTGCCGCTATTACAATCCGGCGATTCATACGGCAGCCTTTGCCTTACCACAATATTTGCAAGACGCACTGTCCGCACAGTGATTCTAAGGGGGTGATAAAAATTGAAAAAAATAAAGCTGCATGGCTTTAACAACCTGACCAAAAGCCTGAGTTTTTGTATTTACGATATCTGCTACGTCAAAACGGCAGAAGAGCGTGATGGTTATATCGCCTATATCGACGAACTCTATAATGCCAACCGCCTGACCGAAATTCTCTCTGAGACCTGCTCCATTATCGGCGCGAATGTGCTTAACATCGCCCGCCAGGATTATGAACCGCAGGGTGCCAGCGTCACGATTCTGGTCAGCGAAGAGCCAGTCGATCCGCAATTAATTGATAAAACCGAGCACCCCGGCCCGCTACCTGAAGCGGTCGTCGCGCATCTGGATAAAAGTCATATCTGCGTACATACCTACCCGGAAAGCCATCCGGAAGCCGGTTTATGCACCTTTCGTGCAGATATCGAAGTATCTACCTGCGGCGTAATTTCCCCGCTCAAGGCGCTGAATTATTTAATTCACCAGCTTGAATCCGATATTGTCACCGTGGATTACCGCGTGCGTGGATTTACCCGCGATATTAACGGCATGAAGCATTTTATCGATCATGAGATCAACTCCATCCAGAACTTTATGTCCGACGATATGAAGTCGCTGTATGACATGATGGACGTGAACGTTTATCAGGAAAATATCTTCCATACCAAAATGCTGCTTAAGGAGTTCGATCTTAAGCACTATATGTTCCATACCCGCCCGGAAGATTTGACGGCAGAGGAGCGCAAAGTGATTACCGATCTGCTGTGGAAAGAGATGCGCGAGATTTACTACGGCCGCAATATTCCTGCGGTGTAAGCAAGTCGCGGAGCAGGGAAGCTCCGCCAGAATTATTTTTGCTGTACAAATACCCGGTATGCTGCCACCACCTGCAAAAAGTCCTCGACGCCGCACAGCGACAGGCTTTCTTCATCGTAGTAGCTCATTCCTTCTTCAATCTCGTCGCCGGAAAACTCCAGCTGATTGGCGCGGATCAGCACCTCTTCTTCGTCCATCCATAGCGTGTATTCATGGCCGGTACGCTGCCAGCTGCGCTCGCTGCCTTTAACCGCTTGCGCTGCCTGCTCCACTTCATCCAGCAGGGCAAAATTTTCTTTCACTTCTTCGTTAAACCAGTGCCCCACAACTTCGTGGCCCATCGACATACGCACTTTTACCACTCCGGTAACATCGCGCAAAAATTCGTATTCCATCATGTATTCCTCTGCAATCACAATGCGCCACTGCTGCATTGCCAATAGGGTAATTATCGCAGCACGGAGGAAGAAAAACAGCGGGACGGACACAAGGAATGCAATAAAAAAACCCTTCCGCCAGGGAAGGGTTTTATCGCGTGCCAACAGCCTTACGCTTACACCGCGGTCTGGAAAATCACCCCATCCGCTTTCTCAGTATACTGTTCAAGCTGATCGAAGTTCAGATAGCGGTAGGTATCCACCGCCGTCTTATCCACCTGCGCCACGGAGTTCAGGTACTCTTCGCGCGTCGGCAGGCGGCCAATCAGTGCCGCAACCGCCGCCAGTTCGGCAGAGGCCAGGAAGACGTTCGCGCCGGTACCCAGACGGTTCGGGAAGTTACGGGTTGAGGTGGAAACCACCGTCGCACCGTCCGCCACGCGCGCCTGATTCCCCATGCACAACGAACAGCCCGGGATTTCGATACGCGCACCGCTCTTACCGAAGACGCTGTAGTAGCCCTCTTCTGTCAGTTGGGCCGCATCCATACGGGTTGGCGGTGCTACCCACAGACGGGTCGGCAACTGGCCCTGATGCGCATCCAGCAGCTTGCCTGCCGCGCGGAAGTGACCGATGTTGGTCATACAGGACCCAATAAACACTTCGTCGATCTTCTCGCCCGCCACGTCGGAGAGCAGACGCGCATCGTCCGGATCGTTCGGTGCGCAGAGGATCGGCTCGTGAATATCCGCCAGATCGATTTCAATCACCGCCGCGTATTCGGCATCGGCATCAGCTTCCAGCAGTTGCGGATCGGCCAGCCATTTTTCCATGCCCTGAATACGACGCTCGATGGTGCGACGGTCGCCGTAACCTTCGGCGATCATCCACTTCAGCAGCACAATGTTGGAGGTCAGGTATTCGGTGATCGGCGCTTTATCCAGCTTGATGGTACAACCTGCCGCCGAACGTTCGGCGGAGGCGTCCGCCAGCTCGAATGCCTGCTCAACTTTCAGCTCCGGCAGACCTTCAATTTCCAGGATGCGGCCGGAGAAGATGTTTTTCTTGCCCTTCTTCTCAACGGTCAGCAGGCCCTGACGGATGGCGTACAGCGGAATGGCGTGAACCAGGTCGCGCAGGGTAATGCCCGGCTGCATAGTGCCTTTGAAACGCACCAGCACCGACTCCGGCATATCCAGCGGCATGACGCCAGTCGCGGCGGCAAACGCCACCAGACCAGAGCCTGCCGGGAAGGAGATCCCAACCGGGAAGCGGGTGTGGGAGTCGCCGCCGGTGCCGACGGTGTCCGGCAGCAGCATACGGTTCAGCCACGAGTGAATGATGCCGTCGCCTGGACGCAGCGACACGCCGCCACGGTTCATAATAAAGTCCGGCAGCGTATGGTGGGTGGTCACGTCAACCGGCTTCGGATAGGCCGCCGTGTGGCAGAAAGACTGCATCACCAGGTCCGCGGAGAAGCCCAGACAGGCCAGATCTTTCAGTTCGTCACGGGTCATCGGGCCGGTGGTGTCCTGGGAGCCTACTGAGGTCATCTTCGGTTCGCAGTATTCGCCAGGGCGCACGCCGGCGGTACCGCAGGCGCGGCCCACCATTTTCTGCGCCAGGGAGAAGCCTTTGCTGCTGGCCTCAACCGGTTTCGCAGAGCGGAAGACGTCGCTGTGCGGCAGGCCCAGCGCTTCACGCGCTTTGGTGGTCAGGCCGCGGCCGATAATCAGCGGAATACGGCCACCGGCGCGCACTTCGTCGATCAGTACGTCGGTTTTCAGTTCAAAAGTCGCCAGCAGCTCATCGGTCTGATGATTACGGACTTCACCTTTGAACGGGTATACGTCGATGACGTCGCCCATGTTCAGTTTATTAACATCCACTTCAATCGGCAGCGCGCCCGCATCTTCCATGGTGTTAAAGAATATAGGCGCGATTTTGCCGCCCAGCACCACGCCACCGCCGCGCTTGTTCGGCACGTTCGGGATGTCGTCGCCCATAAACCACAGCACCGAGTTGGTGGCGGATTTACGCGAAGAGCCGGTGCCCACGACGTCGCCGACGTAGGCCAGCGGGAAGCCTTTTTGCTGGAGCGCTTCGATCTGCTGGATCGGGCCAATGCTGCCGGGTTTATCCGGGTAGATGCCATCGCGGGCGTTTTTTAGCATTGCCAGCGCGTGCAGCGGGATATCCGGGCGCGACCAGGCATCCGGTGCCGGGGAGAGATCGTCGGTGTTGGTTTCGCCGGTCACTTTAAAGACGGTGACGGTAATTTTTTCGGCCAGTGCCGGACGGCTCAGGAACCAGTCGGCATTTGCCCAGGAGAGCATCACCTGCTGCGCGTGTAAATTGCCCGCTTTGGCTTTTTCTTCGACGTCATAGAAGTTATCGAACATCAGCAGGGTATGGGACAGCGCGTTAACGGCCAGCGGGGCCAGCGCGTCGTTGTCCAGTGCCTCGATCAGCGGATGGATGTTGTAACCGCCCTGCATGGTGCCCAGCAGTTCAATCGCTTTTTCCGGGGCAACCAGAGGAGACTGGGCTTCGCCTTTGGCGACAGCGGCCAGAAAACCGGCTTTAACGTAAGCGGCTTCATCAACGCCTGGCGGGACACGGTTTTCTAACAGATCTAACAGGAATTCTTCTTCGCCAGCAGGCGGATTCTTCAGCAGCTCAACTAACCCGGCCATCTGGGTTGCATCTAAGGGCTTCGCTACAATCCCTTCAGCGGCACGCTCAGCTACGTGCTTACGGTATTCTTCTAGCACGACGGTTCTCCTCGCTCTCATTGTCATAGTGCGGTAGGCGATTCTCTTCACGCTCCTGTGAGACAGCAGTTTGTAGGGTAAATGCCCGGTACCGCAACGGGCAGAATAGCAGGATTTTAGCGGTGTGTTAATCTGTTTACAAAAAAGCAACATTAAATATTTGCTGAATCGTGAAAAGAGATATACGGCTGGCAAAATCCGCTTTTTGTCGGGCAAAAATAGGGGCCTTGCAATGTTTGTATACACTCTATTTGTCCGGATCCCGCCAGGTTAAGCACCGATCCCTGTTTACGTCAAAAAACAATCGGAACGGAGAATATACTGCCGCCATTGTTACGCCATTCGGCGCGGCGCTCTTTACTGACGGGTATCTATCGATACCGGGAGACAAAAATGACATTGCCGTTTAAGCCACACGTCATTGCTTTAGCGTGCAGCCTGGGATTATTTGCGGCATCCGGGGCGTTATACGTAAAAAGCCGCCAGCCAGCCACCACCAGCGAGATCGTAGCAACGCCTGCTGCGGACCCTGCTCCCGCGGCGGCTGCAACAACCTTTACCCCTGCACAAATCGATCAATGGGTTGCGCCGATCGCACTCTATCCTGATGCTCTGCTGTCTCAGGTGTTGATGGCGTCTACCTACCCGGCAAGCGTGGTCCAGGCGGTTCAGTGGTCGAAAGATCACCCAACGTTACAGGGTGATGCCGCTATTCAGGCCGCTGCAAATCAGCCCTGGGATGCCAGCGTGAAATCGCTGGTTGCCTTTCCACAGCTGATGGCACTGATGGGACAGGATCCACAGTGGGTTGAGAATCTGGGCAATGCCTTTCTGGCACAGCCGCAGGACGTAATGGATTCAATACAAAAACTGCGCGCGCTGGCACAGCAAACGGGCACGCTGAAATCGACGCCGCAGCAGAAAGTCACCAGTGAGCCAACCGTTACCAGCGCAGCGAACACCAGCCCCGCCAAAAGCGGAACCACGATGGTAGTCCATTCTGCACCGTCGACAATAATCAAAATCGAACCTGCCGATCCGCAGGTGGTGTATGTTCCCACCTACAACCCGACCACGGTCTACGGCACCTGGCCGAATACCGCATATCCGCCCGTCTATCTGCCACCGCCTCCGGGACAGCAGTTTGCCGACAGCTTCGTCAAAGGCTTCGGCTACAGCCTGGGTGTGGCAACGACCTACGCCCTTTTCAGCAGTATCGACTGGGATCATGACGATCATCATCATCACGACGATGACCACCACCATCATGACGATCACGATTACCATAACGGCGGCTATATCCATAATGGCGATAACATCAATATTAACGTCAATAATTACAACCGGATCACGGGTGAGCATCTGACCGACAATACCCGCATCTGGCAGCATAACCCGGCTTACCGTAATGGCGTGCCTTATATAAATAATGCGCACCCGGTAAATGTCAGCGGTGGTTTAAGCGCAACGGCTGGCCCCGGTGGCCAGCGACAAGCGGCGCTTTCACAGTTACAAAATAAAACCGCTCAGCCTTCGGCTAAAATCAGCCGGGATGCGCAGCGTCAGGCTGCCTCAAAACAGCTTGAGCAAATTGCCCAACGCAATAACTACCGGGGGTATGACACCAGTAACGCCAGCCGCGATGCTGCCAGAACGCAGCTTCAGCAACACCTTGCCAGCGCGACACCAGAACAACGTCAACAGCTGCGGGAGAATGCCCGGCAGCGGCTAAATTCGTCAACGCAGGAACAGCGCCAGCAGGTGAAAGAAAGTCTCCAGCAGCGTCTGAACTCGGCGACGCCGGAACAGCGCCAGCAGGCGCGGGAAAACGTCCAGCAACGTCTGAACGCCGCCACGCCGGAGCAGCGCCAGCGGTTGCGGGACAACGTTCAGCAGCGCCGCGCCAACGCGCTGAGCGGTAACGATAGCCGTTCCCCTTCGTGGCAATCACAGCGACAGCGTGGCAGCGAAAGCCGCAGGCTGGAAAACCATTTCAGCAATGAGCAACGTTCAGCCATCCGGGAACGCGTCGCAGAACATCGTCGCCATTAAGAGGAGGAAATATGAAAAAAGTAACGCTACTCGGCGCGCTGATGCTGCTGATGCCCGTCCTGGCACAGGCGCAACAATCCTTCAGCACGCCTGAAAAGGCCGCCGACACGCTGGTGACAGCGATTTCCTCTCACGATCAGGTCGCACTCGAACAACTGTTGGGTGAAAACTGGCAGGGTTATTTCCCGCCGGAAGGCGTCGATCCACAGGCCGTTGCCCGCTTCTTGCGCGACTGGAAAGTGAATCACCACATTGAACAGCAGAATAATACCGCGCATATCAACGTCGGCGATGAAAACTGGCAACTGCCGATCCCGCTGCTTAAAACCGATGCTGGCTGGCATTTTGATATGGCGGCGGCGGCGGACGAAATTCTCACCCGCGCCATCGGGCGCAACGAACTGGGTGCGATTGAGACGATGCATGCCTGGGTGGATGCGGAACAGGACTATTTTCAGCAGAAGAAAATGTGGGCGCACAAGCTGATTAGCAGCGAAGGCCAGCAGGACGGTCTCTACTGGCCGGTTCAGCCCGGCGAGGCCCCCAGCCCGCTTGGCCCGGCCTTCAGCAATTCCCAGCCGGGCGAAGGCTACCATGGCTATCATTTTCGTATTCTGGCGGATGAAAGCGGCAGCGGCGTGGCGCTCATCGCCTGGCCCGTTACGTGGGGTCAGACCGGGGTGATGAGTTTTATGGTGGATATGCAGGACCGGGTTTATCAGGCGAACCTGGGGGAAGAGACCGAAAACAAAGCGCAAGCCATCACGCAGTTTACGCTGGATAACTCATGGCAGCAGGTGCAGCCGTGAGCTTGCCGGGCCTACAGGTAAGTCTGGCTTCACGCCGTATGCCTTGCCTGTGAAATGAATACCTGGGCGGCCTCTGTCTTCAGACCCGATCCCGGCAAAACGCCGTTCACGCGCATAAAAAAAGCGGCTGATTCAGCCGCTTTTTTCACATCCGAAGATTACTTCTTCTTCGCTTTCGGGTTCGGCAGGTCGGTGATGCTACCTTCGAACACTTCCGCCGCCAGGCCAACCGACTCGTGCAGGGTCGGGTGAGCATGGATGGTCAGCGCGATATCTTCCGCATCACAGCCCATTTCGATCGCCAGACCGATTTCACCCAGCAGCTCGCCGCCGTTGGTGCCGACAATCGCGCCACCGATCACACGGTGCGTTTCTTTGTCGAAAATAAGTTTGGTCATACCGTCAGCGCAGTCGGAAGCGATAGCACGGCCAGAAGCTGCCCACGGGAAGGTGGCGGTTTCGTAGCTGATGCCTTTCTCTTTCGCTTCTTTCTCGGTCAGGCCAACCCATGCCACTTCTGGTTCAGTGTAGGCGATGGACGGGATCACTTTCGGATCGAAGTAGTGTTTTTTACCGGCGATAACTTCAGCGGCAACGTGACCTTCGTGGACACCTTTGTGCGCCAGCATCGGCTGACCGACGATGTCGCCGATAGCAAAGATGTGCGGCACGTTGGTGCGCAGCTGTTTGTCAACGCGGATGAAACCACGGTCGTCCACTTCAACGCCTGCTTTGCCCGCGTCGAGGTTTTTGCCGTTCGGCACACGGCCGATCGCCACCAGCACCGCGTCGTAACGCTGCGGTTCAGCCGGGGCTTTTTTACCTTCCATGGAAACGTAAATACCGTCTTCTTTGGCTTCAACGGCAGTCACTTTGGTTTCCAGCATCAGGTTGAATTTCTTGCTGATACGTTTGGTAAAGACTTTAACGATGTCTTTATCCGCCGCCGGGATCACCTGGTCGAACATTTCAACCACGTCGATCTGAGAACCCAGTGCATCGTAAACGGTGCCCATTTCCAGACCGATGATACCGCCGCCCATCACCAGCAGACGTTCCGGGACAGATTTCAGCTCCAGCGCATCGGTGGAATCCCACACGCGCGGATCGTCATGCGGAATGAACGGCAGCTGAATCGGACGGGAACCTGCGGCGATGATCGCGTTGTCGAAGTTGATCACGGTTTTGCCGTTCTCGCCTTCCACTTCCAGTGTGTTCGCCCCGGTGAATTTACCCAGACCGTTAACCACTTTCACTTTACGACCTTTCGCCATGCCTGCCAGGCCGCCGGTCAGCTGAGTGATAACTTTTTCTTTCCAGGTACGGATCTTGTCGATATCAGTTTTCGGCTCGCCGAAGACGATGCCGTGTTCAGCCAGCGCTTTGGCTTCTTCGATCACTTTTGCAACGTGCAGCAGCGCTTTAGAAGGGATACAGCCAACGTTCAGACAAACACCGCCGAGGGTGTTGTAACGTTCAACAATTACGGTTTCCAGACCTAAATCAGCGCAACGGAAGGCAGCAGAGTAACCTGCGGGGCCTGCCCCAAGTACCACGACCTGAGTTTTGATTTCAGTACTCATCATGACCTCTTATTGATTTCCGGCGGTCCAGGATACGTGTCGCCCTTCATCCACCGGGACGTTCTATCCGCCCGTATTTTACAAAATTGTTAACAATTTTGAAACAACAAACGGTTCACGAAAACTCGCTTTCACCAGTAACCTCACAAACCTTATGAGATTACCAGAAAAAAGCCGGCCGTCAGGCCGGCTTTTCAATTACATCACCAGGCGGCGAATGTCGCTCAGCATGTTATTGATGATGGTGATAAAGCGCGCACCATCAGCTCCGTCAATGACGCGGTGGTCGAAGGAGAGAGAAATCGGCATCATCAGACGCGGCGTAAACTCTTTCCCGTTCCATACCGGCTCCATCGCAGACTTGGACACACCGAGGATAGCCACTTCCGGCGCGTTCACAATCGGTGCGAAGTGAGTGGTACCCAGACCGCCGATGCTGGAGATGGTGAAGCAACCGCCCTGCATTTCGCCAGCCGTCAGCTTGCCATCACGCGCTTTTTTGGAGATCACAGTCAGTTCGCGGGACAGCTCGGTAATGCTCTTCTTGTTCACGTCTTTAAAGACCGGAACCACCAGGCCATTTGGCGTATCAACTGCCACACCGATGTTGATGTATTTCTTCAGCGTCAGACGCTGTGCATCTTCGGACAGCGAGCTGTTGAAGCGTGGCATCTGCTCAAGCGCCGCAGCAACCGCTTTCATGATGAAGACCACTGGCGTGAATTTCACGTCCAGTTTACGCTTCTCGGCTTCGGCGTTCTGCTGTTTACGGAACGCTTCCAGATCGGTGATATCGGTTTTGTCGAAGTGCGTAACGTGCGGGATCATCACCCAGTTACGGCTCAGGTTAGCACCAGAGATTTTCTGGATGCGGCCCAGTTCCACTTCTTCAATTTCACCAAACTTGCTGAAGTCCACTTTCGGCCATGGCAGCATGCCAGGGATACCACCACCGGCTGCGGCAGCAGGTGCGGCTTCTGCGCGCTTGATAGCATCTTTCACGTAAGCCTGAACGTCTTCGCGCAGGATACGACCTTTACGGCCGGTACCTTTCACTTTCGCCAGGTTAACGCCGAACTCGCGCGCCAGACGGCGGATCAGCGGAGTTGCGTGGACGTAAGCGTCGTTTTCAGCGAACTCGGTTTTGCCTTCAGCTTTCTGAGCCGGAGCCGCTGCCGGTTTGTCCGCTTTCGCCGCCGGAGCCGGGGCTGCCGCTTCCTGCTTAGCCGCAGGGGCCGCAGGCGCTGCGCCTTCCACTTCGAAGACCATGATCAGCGAGCCGGTAGACACTTTGTCGCCGGTGTTGATTTTGATCTCTTTCACGGTACCCGCGAACGGTGCCGGAACTTCCATAGAGGCTTTGTCGCCCTCTACGGTGATCAGCGACTGTTCAGCCGTCACTTTATCGCCGACTTTCACCATCACTTCGGTGACTTCAACTTCATCGCCGCCGATATCCGGGACGTTGACGTCTTTCGCGCCCGCAGCGGCTGCCGGTGCAGAGGCCGCTTCTTCTTTCACCTGCGGTTTGGCTTCGCCTGCCGCAGGCGCTGCGCCTTCCACCTCGAAGACCATAATCAGCGAGCCGGTAGAGACTTTATCGCCGGTGTTGATTTTGATCTCTTTCACGGTGCCCGCGAACGGTGCCGGGACTTCCATAGAGGCTTTGTCGCCCTCTACGGTGATCAGCGACTGTTCTGCTTCGACTTTATCGCCAACTTTCACCATGATCTCAGTGACTTCAACTTCGTCGCCGCCGATATCCGGTACGTTGACTTCTTTAGCCGCCGCAGCCGCTGCCGGAGCGGCGGCTTTCGGTTCTTCTTTTTTCTCTTCTGCCTTAGCAGGCGCAGCGTCAGCTGCACCGTCGGCGGAATCGAAAATCATGATCAGTTTGCCAGTCTCGGTTTTGTCGCCGACAGAGACTTTGATCTCTTTCACGACGCCAGCCTGCGGAGACGGGACTTCCATAGAGGCTTTGTCGCCTTCTACGGTGATCAGCGACTGTTCAGCTTCAACTTTGTCGCCCACTTTGACCAGGATCTCGGTGATTTCAACTTCATCAGCCCCGATGTCCGGTACGTTGATTTCGATAGCCATTATTCTCTTACCTCTTACGCCAGACGCGGGTTAACTTTTTCTGCATCGATGTTGAATTTAGTGATGGCTTCCGCAACCACTTTCTTATCGATTTCGCCACGTTTAGCCAGTTCGCCCAGCGCTGCTACGACCACATAGGAAGCATCAACTTCGAAGTGATGACGCAGGTTTTCACGGCTGTCGGAGCGACCGAAGCCATCGGTACCCAGTACGCGGTAGTCATCAGCCGGTACATAAGTACGAACCTGCTCGGCGAACAGTTTCATATAGTCAGTGGAAGCCACTGCCGGTGCATCGTTCATCACCTGGGCGATGTACGGTACGCGCGGAGTTTCCAGCGGGTGCAGCATGTTCCAGCGCTCACAATCCTGGCCATCACGCGCCAGTTCAGTGAAGGACGTTACGCTGTAAACGTCAGAACCCACGCCGTAGTCTTTCGCCAGGATCTCAGCCGCTTCACGAACGTGACGCAGGATAGAACCGGAGCCTAAGAGCTGAACTTTACCTTTGCTACCTTCAATGGTTTCGAGTTTGTAGATACCTTTACGGATACCGTCCTCGGCGCCTTCCGGCATCGCCGGCATGTGGTAGTTTTCGTTCAGGGTGGTGATGTAGTAGTAAATATTTTCCTGCGCTTCACCGTACATACGCACCAGGCCATCATGCATGATGACAGCGACTTCGTAGGCATACGCCGGGTCGTAAGAGATGCAGTTCGGGATAGTCAGCGACTGAATGTGGCTGTGACCATCTTCGTGCTGCAGACCTTCACCGTTCAGGGTAGTACGACCGGAGGTTCCGCCGACCAGGAAGCCGCGAGCCTGCTGATCGCCTGCCTGCCAGCACAGATCGCCGATACGCTGGAAACCGAACATTGAGTAGTAGATGTAGAACGGGATCATCGGCAGATTGTTGGTGCTGTAAGAGGTCGCCGCAGCCAGCCAGGATGCGCCTGCGCCCAGCTCGTTGATACCTTCCTGCAGGATCTGACCTTTCTCGTCTTCTTTGTAATACGCCACCTGCTCACGGTCCTGCGGGGTGTACTGCTGGCCGTTCGGGCTGTAGATACCAATCTGACGGAACAGACCTTCCATACCGAAAGTACGCGCTTCATCGGCGATGATCGGCACCAGACGGTCTTTGATGGATTTGTTCTTCAGCATCACGTTCAGGGCACGAACAAACGCGATGGTGGTGGAGATTTCTTTGTTCTGCTCTTCCAGCAGCGGTTTGAAGTCCGCCAGCTCAGGCAGTTCCAGCTTCTCGGTAAACTTCGGCTGACGCGTCGGCAGATAGCCGTTCAGCTTCTCACGCTGGGCGTGCAGGTAAGTGTGCTCTTCAGAACCTTCGGGGAAGGTGATGTAGGACAGTTTTTCAACCTGCTCATCGGTCACCGGCACATTGAAACGATCGCGGACGTAGCGAACGCCGTCCATGTTCATTTTCTTCACCTGGTGAGCGATGTTTTTACCTTCGGCAGAGTCGCCCATGCCGTAACCTTTGATGGTATGGGCCAGGATGACAGTCGCTTTGCCTTTGGTTTCCTGCGCTTTTTTCAGTGCAGCGTAGACTTTCTTCGGATCGTGACCACCGCGGTTCAGGCCCCAGATCTGCTCATCAGTCCAGTCTGCGACCAGCGCAGCGGTTTCCGGGTATTTACCGAAGAAGTGTTCACGGACGTAAGCGCCGTCTTTGGATTTGAAGGTCTGATAGTCGCCGTCAACGGTCTCTTCCATCAACTGCATCAGTTTACCGCTGGTGTCGTTACGCAGCAGTTCATCCCAACGACCGCCCCACATCACTTTGATTACGTTCCAGCCAGCACCTGCGAAGATGCCTTCCAGTTCGTTGATGATCTTGCCGTTACCGGTGACCGGGCCGTCAAGACGTTGCAGGTTACAGTTGATAATGAAGCACAGGTTGTCCAGCTTCTCACGGGTGGCGATGGTGATCGCGCCTTTAGATTCTGGCTCGTCCATTTCGCCGTCGCCGAGGAACGCGTAAACGGTTTGCTCAGACGTGTCTTTCAGACCACGGTGTTCCAGATATTTCAGGAATTTAGCCTGATAGATCGCCCCAATCGGACCCAGACCCATGGATACGGTCGGGAACTGCCAGAATTCCGGCATCAGTTTCGGGTGCGGATAAGAAGACAGACCTTTGCCGTGAACTTCCTGACGGAAGTTGTTCATCTGCTCTTCAGTCAGACGACCTTCCAGGAACGCACGTGCGTAAACGCCCGGAGAGATGTGGCCCTGGAAGTACACCAGGTCGCCGCCATCTTTTTCGCTGCGTGCGCGGAAGAAGTGGTTAAAGCACACTTCGTAAATAGTCGCAGAAGACTGGAAGGACGCCATGTGGCCACCCAGCTCCAGATCTTTTTTGGACGCTCGCAGAACGGTCATGATGGCGTTCCAGCGGATAGCAGAACGGATGCGGCGTTCCAGATCCAGATTGCCCGGGTATTCCGGTTCGTCTTCAACGGCAATAGTGTTTACATAGTTGCTGGCCCCTGTACCTGCCGCCACTTTCACGCCGCCTTTGCGAGCTTCAGAAAGCAGCTGATCAATCAGATACTGAGCGCGCTCAACACCTTCTTCACGGATGACCGATTCGATCGCCTGTTGCCAGTCGCGAGTTTCGATCGGATCCACGTCATTTTGGAGACGTTCTGACATGGGGGTATTCCTTATCTATCTAATACGTTGATTTATCTGGAACCTGTCCCATTGCGTTTTCGCCGGAAAGCGCAATAAGACAGGTTCTGCGTTTAGTTGCCGCGCTCTAAGTTATGGCGCTGTTGGTACAACATCTTCTGGTACACGTTCTGCCAGAAAAATCACTAATTCTTACGCTGCTCAAGACGGCGCATAGACCGTTCACGACGGCTCTGTTCACGACTGCGGTCGAGCAGGATTTCTTCGATAAAGGCCAGATGGCGATGCGATGCTTCGCGTGCGCGTTCCGGCTCGCTGGCCATGATGGCTTCAAAAACCGTGGTGCGATGGTTGCTGACCAGCGGGAGCATTTCCCGGCGCGCGTAAAGCAATTCAAAGTTTTGCCGCACGTTTTGCGCCAGCATCGGCTCCATGCAGCGTAGCAGATGAAGCAGAACCACGTTGTGTGCCGCCTCAGTGACGGCGATTTGATACTGGACGACAGCGTCGGATTCGGCGTCAAGATCCCCCGATTGCTGTGCCCGTTCGATGGCCTGATGCAACTCGCTCATTCGCGCGCGATCTTCATCATTGCTGCGCAGCGCCGCGTAATAAGCGGCAATGCCTTCCAGCGCGTGACGGGTTTCCAGCAGGTCGAACTGGGATTCAGGATGGTCGGACAGTAGTTCTACCAGCGGATCGCTGAAACTCTGCCACAGGCGGCTCTGCACAAAGGTTCCACCGCCCTGACGACGCAGTAGCAGGCCCTTTCCTTCGAGACGTTGAATCGCCTCACGCAGGGAGGGACGGGAAACGTCGAACTGTTTTGCCAGTTCGCGTTCTGGCGGAAGTTTTTCACCGGGGCGAAGCGTCCCCTCAAGGATGAGAAACTCCAGCTGCTGCTCTATCACGTCGGATAGCTTAGGTTGGCGGATTTTGCTGTAGGCCATAGTTCCCTGTCTTACGCCTTTTGCCCGAAGTCAATTGGTCTTACCAATTTCATATTCTTGACGCTAAAGTAACAAAGTATTCACCTTATGTCTATACAGGTTTTGACTCACATCATGAAACACGCCACATTTTAACAACCTTACAGAAATAACGTTTCAGAAATGTAACTTTGCACAAATGTTGTGTTTACTCAGGAAGAGGTAGATTTAACTTTGGTGAAACCTTAATTATGGAGATCTGAACCGATTCAACAGGAGCTTATGCGCATATTTATTCAAATAAGTGAATGGCTGTGAATAAAGCGAGTAAGTGGTGAAAAAATGAGGGGTTTACAAATGGTTTCTTTTTACCCAACTGCTCTGTGTCCCTTCATAAAGCAGGTGCATTCCGGGTCGCATACCATTATTGTGTGGCTGTTAAAAGGATTCTGAGAATAATTCAGATACCGCTGCTGTAAATAAAATAATACAAGAACTGGAATTCCAGACATACAAACGCACAACAGCGTCAACCACATTATAAACACTCACGAGGTTTCAAGATGGAAGGTCAACAGCATGGCGACCAGCTGAAGCGCGGACTAAAAAACCGCCATATTCAGCTCATTGCGTTAGGAGGGGCCATCGGTACGGGGCTGTTCCTGGGCAGCGCATCCGTTATCCAGTCCGCCGGCCCCGGTATTATTCTGGGCTACGCCGTCGCCGGTCTTATTGCCTTTCTGATCATGCGTCAGTTGGGTGAAATGGTCGTTGAAGAGCCGGTCGCCGGTTCGTTCAGCCACTTTGCCTATAAGTACTGGGGCGGCTTTGCTGGCTTTGCTTCCGGCTGGAACTACTGGGTTCTTTACGTGCTGGTGGCGATGGCGGAACTGACGGCGGTCGGAAAATACATTCAGTTCTGGTGGCCGGAAATCCCGACGTGGGCCTCGGCGGCGGTGTTCTTCGTTGTCATCAACGCGGTTAACCTGACCAACGTGAAAGTGTTTGGCGAAATGGAGTTCTGGTTTGCCATTATTAAAGTCATCGCGGTAGTCGCGATGATCCTGTTCGGCGGCTGGCTGCTGTTCAGTGGCAACGGTGGTCCGCAGGCGACCGTTCGTAACCTGTGGGAGCAAGGCGGGTTCCTGCCGCACGGGATTAACGGGCTGGTGATGATGATGGCGATTATCATGTTCTCCTTCGGTGGGCTGGAACTGGTCGGCATCACCGCGGCGGAAGCGGATAACCCGGAGCAGAGCATTCCGAAAGCCACCAATCAGGTGATCTACCGTATTCTGATTTTCTACGTAGGCTCGCTGGCCGTGCTGCTTTCCCTGCTGCCGTGGACGCGCGTCACCGCAGATACCAGCCCGTTCGTGCTGATTTTTCATGAACTGGGCGATACCTTCGTGGCAAACGCGCTGAACGTGGTTGTCCTGACGGCGGCGCTGTCGGTGTATAACAGCTGCGTATATTGCAACAGCCGCATGCTGTTTGGCCTCGCTCAGCAGGGCAACGCGCCCAAAATGCTGATGCGCGTGGATAAGCGCGGCGTGCCGGTAAACACCATTCTGGTCTCGGCGCTGGTGACCGCGCTGTGCGTATTGATTAACTATCTGGCACCGGAATCGGCCTTTGGTCTACTGATGGCGCTGGTGGTCTCGGCACTGGTGATTAACTGGGCGATGATCAGTCTGGCGCACATTAAGTTCCGTCGTGCTAAACATCAGCAGGGCATTACCCCACGCTTCCCGGCGCTGTTCTATCCGGTAGGTAACTGGATTTGCCTGCTTTTTATGGCCGCAGTGCTGGTAATTATGCTGATGACCGACGGGATGGCGATTTCGGTCTATCTGATCCCGGTATGGCTGATAGTGCTCGGTATTGGCTATATGTTTAAACAGAAAAGCGCCAGAACCGTTAAAGTACATTAATCTCTTCCCCTCACCCTGCCGGGTGAGGGGTGTTATCTTCCTCACACTTTCTTCTCAACAGCGATTTTGTCCATATCAGCGCCTCTATCCTGCAACGCATTTATTCGATAGCCAGCAAATAATTCTCTTCATCTAACAAGGGAGAGATCTGGCAATGAACACGAGTAAACTGTCAGTAAAAGAGAAAATTGGCTACGGAATGGGTGACGCCGGATGTAACATCATCTTCGGTGCCATCATGTTGTTTGTTAATTACTTTTATACGGATATCTTCGGTCTTGCGCCAGCGCTGGTCGGCGTATTACTGCTCTCCATCCGGGTAATCGACGCGGTTACCGATCCGATTATGGGCGCACTGGCCGACCGGACGCGCAGTAAATATGGGCGTTTCCGGCCCTGGCTACTGTGGGTGGCCTTTCCCTACGCGCTGTTCAGCGTATTAATGTTTACCACCCCTGAGTGGAGCTATAGCAGCAAGGTTATCTATGCTTTTGTGACCTACTTCCTGCTGTCGATTACCTACACCGCCATCAATATCCCCTACTGCTCACTGGGCAGCGTGATCACCAACGACCCGAAAGAGCGTGTTGCCTGTCAGTCTTATCGCTTCGTGATGGTCGGCATTGCCACGCTGCTGCTGTCGCTGACCTTGCTACCGATGGCCGACTGGTTCGGCGGCGCGAATAAAGCGAAAGGCTACCAGATGGCGATGACCGTACTCGCGTTTATCGGTATGTGCATGTTTCTGTTCTGCTTTGCTACCGTTCGCGAGCGCGTGCGTCCGGCAGTACCTACCAATGACGAGCTGAAAAAAGATCTGAAAGACGTGTGGAAGAACGATCAGTGGGTGCGCATTTTACTGCTGACGCTGTGCAACGTCTGCCCCGGCTTCATCCGTATGGCCGCCACCATGTACTACGTCACCTGGGTGATGGGCCAGAGCACGCATTTTGCTACTCTGTTCATCAGCCTCGGCGTGGTCGGGATGATGATCGGCAGTATGCTGGCGAAAGTGCTCACCGACCGCTGGTGCAAGCTGAAAGTCTTCTTCTGGACCAACATCGCACTGGCTATCTTCTCCTGCGCTTTTTACTTCTTTGATCCGCACGCTACGGTCACCATCGTTGTTCTCTATTTCCTGCTCAATATTTTGCACCAGATCCCTTCCCCGCTGCACTGGTCGCTGATGGCGGACGTGGACGACTACGGCGAGTGGAAAACCGGCAAGCGTATTACCGGTATTAGTTTCTCCGGCAACCTGTTTTTCCTGAAGCTGGGCCTGGCGATTGCCGGAGCGATGGTTGGGTTTCTGCTCTCCTGGTACGGTTATGATGCGGGCGCGAAGGCGCAAAGCGCAACGGCGATTAACGGCATTGTCCTGCTATTTACGGTTATTCCCGGTATCGGCTATTTGATTACTGCAGTCGTCGTCCGGTTGCTGAAAGTGAACCGTGAATTTATGCAGCAGATCCAGACGGATCTGGAAAAACGCCGCGTTAACTATCGCGAACTGCACGAGTACCAGGAATTGCCAACGACCGAAAAAACAAGGAATGCCTGATGGAAAACTGGCCGAATCCCTTTATTGAACAGCGTGCCGATCCGTTTATTCTGCATCATGACGGTAGCTATTATTTTATCGCCTCCGTGCCGGAATACGATCGGCTGGAGATCCGCCGCGCCAGCAGCATCGATGGGCTGCGCTGCGCCGAGCCTGTGGTCGTCTGGCGCAAACCTGCCACCGGACCGATGTGCGAACTTATCTGGGCACCGGAACTGCATAACATCAACGGCATGTGGGTGATCTATTTCGCGGCTGCCCACACTCAGGCGCTGGATTCACTCGGGATGTTCCAGCACCGGATGTACGCGCTGACCTGCGAGGATAGTGACCCGCTCAGCGGCAAATGGATTGAGCGCGGTCAGATCAAAACGCCGTTTGACACTTTCTGCCTGGACGCCACCACCTTTCACCATCAGGGCAAACAGTGGTATCTGTGGGCGCAAAAAGCGCCGGATATTGCCGGAAACTCTAACCTCTATCTAGCAGAACTGGAAAATCCCTGGACGATTAAAGGCGAGCCGGTGATGCTCAGTAAGCCGGAATATGAGTGGGAATGCCGGGGCTTTCTGGTCAACGAAGGGCCAGCGGTGCTGGTGCACGGCGATAAGCTCTTTGTCAGCTATTCCGCCAGCGCCACGGATGAGAACTACTGCATGGGGCTGCTGTGGATTGACCTGAACGCCGATATGACCAGGCCGGAGAACTGGCATAAATCCCCGCAGCCGGTATTCAGAACCAGCTATGAAAATCGCCAGTACGGGCCGGGGCACAACAGTTTTACCCGTACGCCGGAGGGCGATGACGTGCTGGTTTATCATGCGCGTAATTACACGGAGATTGAGGGCGATCCGCTGTACGATCCCAATCGCCATACCCGCCTGAAGCCGATCCGCTGGCAGCAAAACGGGATGCCGGACTTCGGCATCCCGCCTGCGGATACGGAGTAAGCGGTTACGGCACGCGGCTCAGATTAGCGTGCCGTAAATCGTCAGTAACGCCACAATGACGACCAGCACGAACGAGGTCTTCTTCGCCATTGAAACCGCCGCTTTCGGTGTCTCAACCCGATCAATATGCGGTTCGCGGGCCAGCGAGAACTGCGCCAGCCGCGTCAGCACCTGATACTGCGCAGTGTGACGATCGCCCAGCGAGGCAAACCACGCGGGCAGCGCTTTTTCTCCGTGTCCGATCAGCGCGTAAATCACGCCGACCAGCCGCACCGGGACCCAGTCCAGAACATGCAGAATAAAATCGATTCCCGAATGCAGGCGATGATGCGGCGTCTGATAGCGCGCCAGCCACGACTGCCAGGCGCGCAGAAACGCGTAGCCCACCAGCGTCACCGGCCCCCACACGCCGCCGACGATAAACCAGAACAGCGGGGCCAGATAGTAGCGAAAGTTGATCCATAGCAGCGCGTTTTGCAGCTCGCGCAGATACTCACGTTCGTCGCAGCCGGGCGGCACGCCGTGGATCAGCGTTAGCTCGCTGGCCATGGCGTCACGTGCGTGGCTGTCATTGCGGGCCGCGGCTTTCAGATAGGCATGATAGTGCAGGCGCGCTTTGCCTGCGCCAATACACAGAAGCCCGAGCAGGATCCATGCCACCATTAGCGGCACGTTAAAAAACAGGCCGTACAGCGCGCGCAGCAGCAGAAACGTCACCAGCATGATGGCGATAGTCATCAGCAGGGTTCGCGCCATGGAAAAACGGTGGACGCGTCGGAACAGCACTTCCAGCCGGTGATCGAGCTGCCAGTGTTCTCCCAGCTTAAACAAGCGCTCGGCAATCAGCACCAGCAAAATGGTAAAAAGCGTCATGGCATCTCCTTTTCTGACGAGGCAGTGACCAGGGTCCGAAATTTTGCCCAGTCAAATGCGGAGCCGGGATCGGTTTTACGTCCGGGGGCAATATCGCAGTGTCCGGTCATATTGTTGGCGATTGCCGGGTAAAGCTTAATCAACGTGCGGGTAATAGCGGCCAGCTGTTGATATTGTACATCGGTATACGGCTGCGTGTCCGTCCCCTCCAGTTCAATACCAATGGAAAAGTCATTACACTTCTCGCGCCCTTGATAGCAGGAAACACCCGCGTGCCAGGCCCGTTTATTGAAAGGAACATACTGCACGATTTCACCGTCGCGGCGAATCAGACAATGGGCAGAAACGCGCAGATGAACAATTTCAGCAAAAAAGGGATGCGCGTGCGGGTCGAGGATGCCGGTAAATAACGCGTCAATCCACGGGCCGCCGAATTCGCCAGGAGGAAGGCTGATATTGTGCACCACCAATAAAGAAGGAGACTCGTCATCCGGGCGGCAATCGAAATGCGGGGATGGAACCCGTCGCGCCTCTGCCAGCCAGCCCTCGTGTAAATACATACAGAATCTCCTTATTAGTGGTGCGAATATGCGCTTCAGAGTAGCATGTTTCAACCTCAAGCCTGGTTACCAATTTGGAGTTTTATCATGCCCGCACGCCGTTATAACCCTGACCATCGACGTGACGCTCTTCTGCAACGTATTGCCCTGGATATCCCTGCCGCGGTCGCGCAGGCGCTGCGTGAAGATTTAGGTGGCGAGGTCGATGCGAATAACGATATTACCGCGCAGTTATTGCCGGAAGAGAGCCGCGCTCATGCGGTGGTGATTACCCGCGAACACGGCGTATTTTGTGGCAAACGCTGGGTTGAAGAGGTATTTATTCAGCTTGCAGGTGATGACGTTCAGGTGAACTGGCATGTTGAAGATGGCGATAGCGTCGTCCCTAATCAGCCGTTATTTGAACTGGATGGCCCATCACGCGTGCTGTTAACCGGTGAGCGGACGGCGCTGAATTTTGTGCAAACGCTGTCCGGCGTGGCCAGTGAAGTCCGCCGCTATGTCGATCTGTTGGCGGGAACCAAAACTCAGTTGCTCGACACGCGCAAAACCCTGCCCGGCCTGCGTACCGCACTGAAATACGCGGTATTGTGCGGCGGCGGTGCCAACCATCGTCTCGGCCTCTCGGATGCTTTTCTGATCAAAGAAAACCATATTATCGCCTCCGGTTCAGTACGTCAGGCGGTGGAAAAAGCGTTCTGGCTGCACCCGGATGTCCCGGTTGAAGTCGAGGTTGAAAATCTTGATGAGCTGGACGACGCGCTGAAGGCTGGCGCTGACATCATTATGCTGGATAACTTTACCACCGACCTGATGCGTGAAGCGGTGAAACGGACGCGTGGGCAGGCGCAGCTTGAGGTTTCCGGCAACGTCACGCATGAAACGCTGCGTGAATTCGCCGAAACCGGCGTGGATTTCATTTCCGTTGGCGCGCTGACCAAGCACATTCGTGCGCTGGATTTGTCGATGCGTTTCCGCTGATGTTTCCTCATTTTGAATAGCGGTTGAGAGTGATGTCAAATAGCCCGTAGTCATCGGGGCGACCGCCGGGTTGGGCCTCCCTCCGGGAACCCAATCCCGGCGTTTCCCCTGTTAACCTTTGATGTTAACCATCGTTTTTCGTATCGCCTCGCAAACCGATGTAACGCCCATGCAACGCGGTCAAAAAGTCGGGAAGCCATCTTCACGATTGGACTTTTACCGCTCGTCGCTTCGTCTTTCCCCTGCCAGAGTGCTCGCATTTACTAAGGAGCACACGATGAACAGACAGCAAGGATTTACGCTTATTGAACTGATGGTGGTGATTGGCATCATCGCCATCCTCAGCGCTATCGGCATTCCAGCCTATCAAAACTACCTGCGCAAGGCCGCGCTAACCGACATGCTACAAACCTTCATACCCTACCGCACCGCAATTGAGCTTTGTGCGCTGGATCATGGCGGGTTAACCGACTGTGATGGTGGTAAAAATGGCATTCCCTCACCGACCACGACCCGTTACGTTTCAGAGATGAGCGTGGCGCAGGGCGTCGTCACGCTCACCGGGCAGGAGAGTCTCAACGGTCTTAACGTGGTGATGACGCCCGGCTGGGACAATGCCAGTGGCATAACGGGCTGGCAACGGGTGTGCAATATTCAGCAGGACAGCGCGCTCCAGCAAGCCTGCGAAGACGTTTTCCGCTTCGATATACAGTAAGGAGACAAAAAGATGAAACGGGAACAGCTCATCGCGTTATGTAAACGTTATGGCGCAGTGTTATTGGATAGCGACGACGACACGCTCAACATTGCTGTTGTCGGCGATCCCGGTAGTCAGCTACTGGAATCCTTGCGCTTTGCCACGCAAAAGCGGATCGATATTGAATGCTGGTCACAGGAAAAGATGGATCAGCACCTGCACCTGTCCACACAAAGCCACCTGCCTGCCGTAAGTGAAGGAAGCGGCACGGCCGTGGAGTTACTTAATCAGGCGCTGGAGCAGGCGCTTTTGCAGCGGGCTTCGGATATCCACTTTGAACCCCTGGCCGATCGGATGCGCATCCGCTTGCGGGTGGACGGCGTGCTGCATCAACTGACGACTATCCCACCCGCGCTTGTCGCCAGCGTCATCGCACGGTTAAAAGTGCTGGGCCATCTCGATATTGCCGAGCGCCGCGTGCCGCAGGACGGGCAGTTTACGGTTGAACTGACGGGAAAATCGGTTTCTTTTCGTATTGCCACTCTTCCGGGGAAATATGCTGAAAAAGTGGTGCTTCGCCTGCTTCATCAGGTGGAGCAGGCGCTGGATATCCGGCAACTGGGCATGACGGCCCTTCAGGAGAAAGCGTTCAGCGACGCGCTGAAAATGCCGCAGGGTCTGCTGCTGGTCACTGGCCCCACCGGTAGCGGTAAAACCGTCACGCTTTATAGCGCGCTTCAATCGCTCAATACGCCTGAAGTGAATATTTGTAGCGTCGAAGATCCGGTAGAGATCCCGCTTGAGGGCATCAACCAGACACCGATCAATCCGCGGGCCGGGCTGACGTTTCAAAAGGTCCTCCGCGCCCTTCTGCGTCAGGATCCGGACATCATTATGGTGGGAGAGATCCGCGATGGCGACACCGCGGAAATTGCGATTAAAGCCGCGCAAACCGGGCATCTTGTGCTTTCAACATTACATACCAACTCCACTACCGAGGCACTGGTCCGTTTGCAGCAAATGGGCGTCGCACGCTGGATGCTCTCTTCCTCACTGTTATTAGTGGTGGCTCAGCGACTGGTACGCAAACTGTGTCCGCACTGCCGCACGCAAATTGGCGAGCATACCGCCGTGCCCTCCTCTCTCTGGCGGCGTCCCCTGCCCCACTGGCGGGCAACTGGCTGCGACCGTTGCTATCACGGATTTTATGGCCGAATAGCCTTGTTTGAAGTGTTGCCTGTTGAGGGCAAGCTGCGTCAGGCGATCGCCAGCGAACACAGTGCGATAGACATTCAATCTCAGGCGCATCGCGACGGAATGACCACGCTATTCGAAAATGGCTGTCTGGCGGTAGAACAGGGTCTGACAACGGTGGAAGAGCTACTGCGCGTACTGGGAACACCGCATGAAGATTAAACAACTCTGGCAGTGGCGTGGGCTGACCCCGGCGGGCGAGATGCAGGAGGGCATCATATGGGATGCCAACCGTATGGCGGCGCTCATAGCGCTTCAGCAGCAGCATATCACGCCGATAGTGCTGAAACGCTGCGCGGTACGCCCCTCTCTCTGGCGTAGGGAGCATAGTTGCCGTGTTATTCGACAACTGGCGACGCTGCTTCATGCCGGGCTTACCCTGCCAGAGGGATTAATGCTACTGGCGCAACAGCAACCGGGTAAACAATGGCAGGCACTGCTTCAGCACGTCGGTCAGGAGCTGGAAAAAGGTATCGCGTTTTCCCTCGCCCTCAAACAGTGGCCGCAGGCTTTTCCTCCGCTATGGCTGGCGATGATCCGCACCGGTGAGCTGACCGGCAAACTTGAGCAGTGTTGCTTCCATCTGGCGGAACAGCAGGAAGCTCAGCAGCGTCTGGCGGCAAAGGTCCGAAAGGCGCTACGTTACCCTATTATCATTCTGACGCTCGCGCTGGCGGTAGTGATGGCGATGGTATGCTGGGTATTACCGGAATTTGCGGCAATCTATCAGACGTTTAATACACCGCTGCCGGCGTTGACGCGCGGCGTGATGGCGTTTGCACACGTTATTCAGCAATGGGGAATGGTGCTTTTTGCCGCCCCGGTACTGGCGATCGGGATCCTGAACAGGCTACGGCATCATACGGGCTGGCTGATATTCAGGCAGAAATGGCTGCTGGCATGTCCAATCGCCGGTGGCCTTATCCGCGGACAAAAGCTTAGCCATATCTTCAGCGTGCTGGCGCTGACTCAAAGCGCCGGGATCGCTTTTTTGCAAGGTTTGCACAGCGCCAGCGAGACGCTGGACTGTCCTTACTGGCAGCGCATCCTGCGTCAGGTACATCAGGATATCACTCAGGGTTCGCCTGTCTGGCAGGCCATGGAAAGGAGCGGCGAGTTTAGCCCGCTATGCCTCCAGTTGATCAGAACTGGCGAAGCCTCGGGTGCGCTGGATACGATGTTGGAAGATCTCGCACGTCATCACAGCGAGAAAACACAAACGGTGGCGGATAATCTGGCGTCGTTGCTGGAGCCAGTACTCCTGATTGTCACCGGAGTGATTATCGGAACGCTGGTGGTGGCGATGTATCTGCCCATTTTTCATCTGGGAGATGCCATGAGCGGGATGGGGTAATTGCGCTGGCTTACGCCAGCGCCAAAGTATTACAGGCTGTTGAAAACGCGGTTTTCCTGTTCCTGCACGCGAATAAAGGTCGTGCGCTTGGTTAGCTCCTTCAGACGGGAAGCCCCAACGTAGGTACAGGCTGAACGCAGACCGCCAAGGATATCGCGCGCGGTATTTTCTACCGGGCCACGCAGAGGCAGCTTCACGGTTTTCCCTTCTGCCGCACGATAACCGGCAACGCCGCCGACGTGAAGGTTCATCGCGGACTCGGAACTCATGCCGTAGAACAGCATAAATTTTTCACCGTCCTCTTCGACCACGGTGCCGCCGCTCTCTTCGTGTCCGGCCAGCATCCCGCCCAGCATGACAAAATCAGCACCGCCGCCGAAAGCTTTGGCCACGTCGCCCGGCATCGTGCAACCGCCGTCGCTGACGATCTGCCCGCCGAGACCGTGGGCCGCGTCCGCGCATTCGATCACCGCGGAAAGCTGCGGATAGCCGACGCCCGTTTTCACACGAGTCGTGCAAACGGAACCGGGGCCGATACCAACTTTAACGATGTCCGCGCCGGAGAGGATCAGTTCTTCGCACATTTCACCGGTCACCACGTTGCCCGCGCAGATAGTTTTGTTCGGCCAGGCTTCACGCGCTTTGGTTACGAACTGCACAAAATGCTCGGAATAACCATTCGCCACATCAATACAAATAAAGCTCAGCGCGGGGTGCAGGTTAAGAATTTGGATGGTTTTTTCAAAGTCTGCGTCAGAGGTTCCTGTGGAGACCATAACGTGTTTCAGCACATCTTCAGACACGCTCTGAACAAACCCTTTCCAGTCTTCCGGGGTATAATGCTTATGTACCGCCGTCAGAATACCAAATGAGGACAGCGCTTTTGCCATACCAAAGGTGCCCACGGTATCCATATTCGCCGCGATAATCGGCACGCCTGACCATGTCAGACCGGAGTGTTTAAAAGTGATTTCGCGCTCCAGCTCGACGTCGGAACGGCTTTTAAGGGTGGAGCGTTTTGGGCGGATAAGAACGTCTTTAAAACCTAACTTCAGATCTTCTTCGATACGCATGTAGGGTTCCTGGGGTTAAGGGCAATAGAAAAAGCGCAACTCCAGTGACGCTATCATACGCACTAATAGTGTTACCGCAAGACTGCGATTTTCTCTTTTTTTACGCTACAATCCTATAAATTTACCTGGTGAACGGCGGGAATATAATTATCATCTCTCGCTATAAATTCTCCTTTTTTAACCTTCTGATTTTGAATATCAAATTATTCCGGGACTGGCTTTTATGAGGTATACGGTAGCGTTAACTGGCGGTATTGGCAGCGGTAAAAGTACGGTTGCGGACGCCTTCGCCCTGCTGGGTGTTAACGTAATTGATGCCGATGTCATTGCCCGTCAGGTCGTGGAGCCTGGCACTCAGGCGCTCAATACCATTACTGAACGTTTCGGTCCGTCGATTCTTAAGGCTGACGGAGGGCTTAATCGCCGTCTTCTGCGCGAGCGTATTTTTGCCCATCCCGGCGATAAATCGTGGCTCAACGCGCTACTGCATCCATTGATCCAGCAGGAAACTCAGCGGCAATTTCGCCAGGCCACCTCCCCCTGGGTGCTGTGGGTGGTGCCGCTGCTGGTAGAAAACCGGCTTTATGAGAAAGCCGATCGCGTTCTCGTGGTAGATGTTTCTCGAGATACCCAGCTGCAAAGAACGATGCAGCGTGACGGCGTGACGCGTGAACATGCCGAACAAATTCTCTCTGCTCAGGCAACGCGCGAACAGCGTCTGGCCGTGGCGGATGACGTCATTGATAACAACGGCGCGCCTGATGCGATAGCATCGGACGTTGCCCGCCTGCACGCGCAGTATCTGAAATTCGCGGCGCAGGCTGTTTCACAGGAAAAATCGTAATGCATCATACGCACATTCTTTTTGAACACCCGCTAAACGAAAAAATGCGCACCTGGCTGCGCATTGAATTTTTAATTGAGCAGATGTCCGCCGCGCTGCCGGTCACCGACCATGCGGGTGCGTTGCATTTTTTTCGTAACGTCGGAGATTTACTGGACGTACTCGAACGCGGTGAAGTCCGTACAGAACTGTTGAAAGAGCTGGAGCGTCAGCAGAAAAAATTACAGGCATGGGCCGACGTGCCCGGCGTAGATGTAAATCGTATTGACGCGTTACGTCAGCAACTGAAGGCGTGTGGCAGCACGCTGATGTCCGCGCCACGAATGGGTCAGCTATTACGCGAAGATCGCCTGATTGGGCTGGTACGCCAGCGTCTGAGTATCCCCGGCGGCTGTTGCAGTTTCGATTTGCCCACGCTGCATATCTGGCTTCACCTGCCGCAAGAACAGCGCGATGCACAGACTGAACAATGGCTTTTCAGCCTGCAACCGCTTCAGCAGGCGCTGACGTTAATTATGGATCTGATCCGCAATTCAGCGCCGTTCCGCAAGCAAACCAGCCTGCATGGTTTTTATCAGGATAACGGTGAGGATGCCGATCTGCTGCGCCTGCAATTGCCGCTGGACGGGCAGCTTTATCCGCAAATCTCCGGGCATAAAAGCCGCTTTGCGATCCGTTTTTTGCCACTGGATAGCGAAAATGGTCAGATCCCTGACCGTTTCGATTTCGAGCTGGCTTGCTGTTAAGGAGGATTTATGTCTGAAGCCACCGTGGTTAATTGCCCCACCTGCGGCAAAGCGGTTATCTGGGGTCAGGAAAGCCCGTTTCGTCCTTTTTGCAGCAAACGCTGCCAGTTGATCGACCTTGGCGAGTGGGCTGCCGAGGAGAAGCGTATTCCCAGCGCGGGCGATCTGTCTGATAGCGATGACTGGAGCGAAGAAAAGCAGTAAATACAATCCTGCCGGGTGGCGGCTACGCCTTACCCGGCCTGTGGTCTGGCGCTGTTTGTAGGCCCGCGTAAGCGAAGCGCCACCGGGCAAAGGTGGCACGGTGTCTGCGCCTGGATGGCCGCGTTGCCGGGTGGCGGCTGCGCCTTACCCGGCCTACGGTCTGGTGCTGTTTGTAGGCCCGTGTAAGCGAAGCGCCACCGGGCATTATTCGACACCCGGCGTCCTAATCTTAAACGGCGTTCACAAGCTTCGCGATAATCGGTGCATTCGCCGGCGGGAAATCGTCCGCCTTTAACTCGCTTACCGCAATCCAGCGGCCCGGCTGCCCCTCTTTGCCCCACGGCTCCCCTTCCCAGCGTTCTACCAGCCAGAACCAGAGCGTGATATGCCGGTCAGGAAACGCATATTCCAGCTTATCAAATAACGTAGCGCTATGCGGCGTGATCCCTACCTCTTCCTGCAACTCCCGGATCAGCGCCTGTTCCGGCGTTTCGTCGGCCTCAATTTTTCCACCGGGAAATTCCAGCTTGTTGGCCATATGCGCATCAGCCGCACGCTGGGTGATGAAAATCTCATGCTGTGAATTACGAATAATCCCTACGGCAATTTGCAGTTTTTTCATATTGTTACTTCCATAAAAAAGGCGCAGTCGCCTGCGCCTTTCGTGGTTAGCCCGGCCCTTAACTCAGACGGCCATGACACTGTTTGTATTTTTTACCGGAACCGCACGGGCACGGATCGTTACGGCCAACTTTGCGTTCGCCGGTCTGTTCCGCAATCGCTTCAGCCGCTGCGGTGTGATCGTCCTGATGGCTGAGCTGCTGCATCTGCGCCAGACGTTCGGCTTCTTCGCGGCGCTGCTGTTCCATCTCTTCCACTTCTTCCGGCTCGCGCACCTGTACTTTGCTCAGGGTGCTGATCACTTCATATTTCAGTGATTCCAGCATCGCGGCAAACATAGAGAATGACTCACGCTTGTACTCCTGCTTCGGATCTTTCTGCGCATAGCCACGCAGATGGATACCCTGACGCAGATAGTCCATTGCCGCCAGATGCTCTTTCCACAGCGAATCGAGAGTTTGCAGCATGACGCCTTTTTCGAAATGACGCATCATTTCGGCACCCACAACGTCCTCTTTACGCTGATAAACCTCAATCGCGCTGGCAAGGATACGCTCACGCAGCGTCTCTTCATGCAGTTCCGGCTCTTTATCCAGCCATTCAGTAATAGGCAGGTCGAGATCGAAATCGTTCTTCAGACGTTCTTGCAGACCAGGGATATCCCACATCTCTTCCAGTGACTGTGGTGGAATATGGTTATCAATGGTCGCTTTGAATACGTCTTCACGGATGCTGGCAATAGTTTCGCTTACGTCCGACACGTCCAGCAGCTCGTTACGCTGGGTGTAGATGGCACGACGCTGATCGTTGGCCACATCATCATATTCGAGCAGTTGCTTACGAATATCAAAGTTACGGCTTTCCACCTTACGCTGAGCGTTAGCAATCGCCTTGGTCACCCACGGGTGCTCAATGGCTTCGCCCGGTTTCATCCCCAGTTTACGCATCATCCCCGCCACGCGATCGGAAGCGAAAATACGCATCAGCGCATCTTCCATCGACAGGTAGAAACGGGAAGAACCCGCATCACCCTGACGACCGGAACGGCCGCGCAGCTGGTTATCGATACGACGCGATTCATGGCGTTCAGTACCGATAATATGCAGGCCACCGGAGGCCAGTACCGCATCGTGACGCGTCTGCCAGTCGGCTTTGATTTGGGCAATCTGCTCCTGGGTCGGCTCTTCCAGTGCCGCAACTTCCGCCTGCCAGCTCCCCCCGAGCACGATATCCGTACCACGACCAGCCATGTTGGTAGCAATGGTCACGGCCGCCGGATAACCCGCCTGGGCGACGATATCTGCTTCGCTGGCGTGGAATTTAGCGTTCAGAACGTTATGTTTGATACCAGCTTTCACCAGTTCATTCGACACCACTTCGGATTTCTCAATCGAAATAGTACCCACCAGTACCGGCTGACCATTTGCCGTGCGTTCTTTAATGTCTTCAATGATCGCCTGGATTTTTTCCGCTTCGGTCATATACACCAGATCCGCCATATCCTTACGGATCATTGGACGGTTAGTGGGGACGACCACGGTATCCAGTTTATAGATAGAGCTAAATTCGAAGGCTTCAGTATCCGCCGTACCGGTCATACCGGCCAGTTTTTCATACAAACGGAAGTAGTTCTGGAAGGTGATGGACGCCAGCGTCTGGTTTTCATTCTGAATTTCCACGCCTTCTTTGGCTTCAACGGCCTGATGCAGGCCATCTGACCAGCGGCGACCCTGCATGGTACGACCGGTGTGCTCGTCGACGATGATGACTTCGCCATCTTTAACGATATAGTCAACGTCGCGGGTAAACAGGGCGTGAGCGCGCAGTGCGGCGGTCACATGGTGCATCATCATGATGTTGCCCGGCGAGTATAGTGATTCGCCTTCTGCCATGATGCCTTCTTTCACCAGCAGCTCTTCGATCAGCACCAGGCCGCGTTCGGTTAAGTTAACCTGACGCGCTTTTTCATCCACGGAGAAGTGCCCTTCACCCTGGAAGGTGTCGGAATCTTCTTTTTCCTGACGGATCAGATGCGGGATGATTTTATTCATCTGCTTGTACATTTCTGAACTGTCTTCCGCCGGACCGGAGATAATCAGCGGTGTACGCGCTTCATCGATCAGGATGGAGTCCACCTCATCCACCAGCGCGTAGTGCAGTTTACGCTGGACGCGCTCTTCCGGACTAAACGCCATGTTGTCGCGCAGATAGTCAAACCCGTATTCGTTGTTGGTCCCGTAGGTGATATCGGCTGCGTAAGCTTCACGCTTTGCCGGTGCAGGCAGGCCTGACATGTTGATACCAACGGTCATGCCGAGGAATTCAAACAGCGGGCGGTTATTTTCGGCGTCACGCTGTGCCAGATAGTCGTTGACGGTAACCACGTGAACGCCTTTGCCCGACAGAGCATTAAGATACGCGGGCAGCGTAGCGGTCAGGGTTTTACCTTCACCAGTACGCATTTCCGCGATGCAACGCTCGTTCAGCACCATACCACCGAGCAACTGGACGTCGAAGTGACGCATACCAAAAACGCGTTTACTCGCTTCGCGCACCACGGCAAAGGCTTCCGGGATAAGGCTTTCAACGGTGTCACCTTTCGCCAGACGCGCGCGGAACTCTGCGGTTTTGGCTTTCAGCTCTTCATCAGAGAGCTTTTCCATTGCCGGTTCCATGCTGTTGATCAGGTTTACCGCTTTGCGCATACGGCGCAGGGTACGATCGTTACGACTACCGAAAACTTTAGTTAATAATTTGATTAGCATAATAAAATCTCAAACGCCCCGCTGTGCGGAGTCAAAAATTAGTTGAAGGAGGAATAATTCAGCTAAGGCGTTGAGGTCCGGCGCGAATGCCCTGCGCCTGGCTTATCCAGGCGGAGACGCTAAAAGCGGATTTGGGTACGAAGAACGCAATGGCAACCTGGCGGACAATGACCGGCGGCTTGCTCTCCTGCGTCAGCATTGCGCTAAGGGTGTTCAGCAGCGCAATGTGGTCCGCTTCAAGCGTTAATGGTTCCTCGGCTACCGGCAATACCTGCGGAGCCATGGCAAAGGAAAGGTGGCGGATCACCGTGCGGATGGCGTGTTGATGCCAGTAGTCCACGGTGAAAGACGGGCGACGGTTCGCCTCGAGCAGCGCCAGATGAGTAAAGTTAACGCCTGAAGGACGATCGTGACTGCTGGCCGCGGCTTTTGCCGGGACGGCAGACTCGGTATTACAGAGAGCGGGCAGGCCAAAACCAGCCGCGACCATCCCCAACAGGAGATGCGGCCAGAAATACCGTCTGCCTAACTGTCGCCAGCGCGTCAGCAACCCACTCACTCAATTCACCACTCTGTCAAATCTACAAGAGCCTGACGCTCTGCAATTTATATCCTGTAATGATATTACCATTAATGCTTTGACCCGGCAGTAGCAATAAAGCCTGGAAAAGAGATAAACAGATTAAGAAAACGGCAATCAGACGGCGGATAAAGCAGAAAGGCGAGTAAAGAGAATATGGCGGAGAGCAGAAATGAAAAACGACTGGTTTCCCTGGACGGAGAGGGTGCCAGGTTAACCAGTCGAATTTTAGGGGGTTATGCCAGAACCAGGGAAGGCGCTTTGAATGCCAGCGGCAGTTCGGCGTCGTCTTCGAAGGTGACATATTCCCAGGCTTCCTGTTTTGCCAGGACTGCCTGTAGCAGTTTGTTGTTCAGCGCATGACCAGATTTATAGGCGGTAAACGCGCCAATAATATTATGACCACACATGAACAAGTCGCCGATAGCATCCAGCATTTTGTGACGAACAAATTCGTCTTCAAAACGCAGGCCGTCATCGTTCAATACACGATAATCGTCAACAACGATGGCACAATCGAAGCTACCGCCCAGGCACAAGCCGCGGGACTGTAAATATTCGATATCGCGCATAAAACCGAAAGTACGTGCACGACTGATCTGACGCATAAAGGCGTCCGCAGAGAAGTTCATCGCGTAGCGCTGGTTGCTGGAATCAATCGCCGGATGGTTAAAGTCGATGGTGAAGTCCAGCGAAAAACCATTAAACGGTTTGAATTCAGCCCATTTGTCGCCATCTTCGACGCGAACGGTCTCTTTAATGCGAACGAATTTCTTCGCGCAGTTAAGCTCGTCGATGCCTGCGTCTAACAGCAGGTAAACGAACGGCGCAGCACTGCCGTCCATAATCGGCACTTCAGGCGCATCGACTTCAATAACAATGTTGTCGATACCGAGGCCCGCCAGGGCGGCGTTCAGATGCTCTACCGTTGAAATCCGCACGTCATGCTCATTGACCAGGCAAGTACAGAGCATGGTATCACGCACAGATTTGGCATCGGCCGGAAAATCTACCGGTGGATTCAAGTCGGTGCGACGATAGATGACCCCGGTATTTGCCGGCGCAGGGCGCAACGTCAGCGTGACTTTCTTGCCGGTATGTAAACCGACGCCAGTCGCCTGAACGATACGTTTTAATGTCCTTTGTTTGATCATCGTATTATCTCGCCAAATTACCTATCCAACCGAAGTGTACTATACATTCGGGCGAGCAGTTTAGCACAAAGAGCTAAGATGCCCAACTTCCAGCCAATTCTTAGTCGGCCTGCTTACGCAAAAAGGCAGGAATATCCAAGTAATCCGGCTCTTTTGCCTGAGACGTATTGTCGTTAACCACTTTCGCCGCAGGCTTCTGCTCCTGCGTCAGCGGTGCCATACCGTGCTGCTGATAGCGATCCAGTACCGGCTGCTGCGTCTGCTTATTGGTCACCAGAGTAATTTCAGGACGTTTGTCCATGCCAATACCGGTCGCAACCACAGTAACGCGCAGTTCGTCGTTCATGTCCGGATCCAGAGACGTACCGATAACCACGGTTGCGTTGTCTGAAGCAAATGCACGGATGGTGTTACCGACCGTTTCGAACTCATCCAGACGCAGGTCGAAGCCTGCCGTAATGTTGACCAGAACGCCACGCGCGCCGGACAGATCGATATCTTCCAGCAGCGGAGAAGAGATAGCCATTTCAGCCGCTTCTTCCGCACGATCTTCACCGCTGGCAACGCCGGAACCCATCATCGCATAGCCCATTTCGGACATCACCGTGCGCACGTCCGCAAAGTCGACGTTCATCAGACCCGGACGGGTGATCAGTTCGGCGATACCCTGCACCGCGCCTTTCAGTACGTCATTCGCCGCACCAAACGCATCGAGAAGCGAAATACCTCGACCCAGCACTTTGAGTAGCTTGTCGTTCGGAATGGTGATCAGGGAGTCCACATGCTTGGACAGTTCGGTGATCCCCTGCTCGGCAAATGCCATGCGCTTCTTGCCTTCGAAGTTGAAAGGCTTGGTCACAACAGCAACCGTCAGGATACCCAGATCTTTTGCCACTTCAGCTACCACAGGCGCAGCACCGGTACCTGTACCACCACCCATACCGGCGGCGATAAAGACCATGTCTGCCCCGTCAAGCGCTGCACGCAAGGCTTCACGGTCTTCGTCAGCTGCGTTGCGCCCTACTTCCGGGTTAGCCCCAGCGCCCAGACCTTTGGTGATACCACCACCGATCTGAATCGTCTGGCCAACCGCCGTTTTACGCAGCGCCTGAGCGTCGGTATTAACCGCGAAGAATTCAACACCTTCGATGCGCTCACGCACCATGTGTTCAACGGCATTGCCGCCGCCGCCACCGACGCCGATGACTTTAATCACCGCGTCGTTGGTCAGTTCCATAGGTTCAAACATAGTTTCTCTCTCCGTTGTGCCTGTCGCCTGAGATCGCTAATTTTCTGCGTTCTCTTAAAAAAATCAAAACTCTTTTCGTAGCCAACTATTCAGCCGTTTAATCCACGAGCTGACGGATGCCGTCACCCGTTTTTCAACTTCCGCTTCACCGCTTAAATGGGATTCTTTCCCGTAGTGCAGCAGTCCCACCGCCGTGGAATAGTACGGCTCCTGGGCATAATCCGTTAATCCGGTAATATTCAGCGGTGCGCCAATACGCACCTGCGTGTGAAATACACGTTGCGCACAGGCCGCCAGGCCTTCAATTTGCGCCGCGCCACCGGTTAATACAATGCCTGCTGCCAGATGGTGTTTCACCCCTTTTTCACGCAGCATTTCCTGCAATTGCAAAATTTCTTCATTCACCAGATTTAGCAGTTCGGTATATCGCGGTTCGATAACCTCTGCCAGCGTCTGACGTTGCAGGCTGCGCGGCGGGCGTCCACCTACGCTTGGGACTTCCACGCTCTCGTCTTTACCGACGATGGAGCCAAACGCACAGCCGTGACGAACTTTAATGGCCTCGGCATCGCTCGGTGGCGTACCGAAGGCATAGGCGATATCGCTGGTCACCACATTCCCCGCATAAGGGATCACTTTCGTGTGACGCAGCGCTCCGCCTGTATAGACGGCGATGTCCATTGTACCACCACCGATGTCAACCACACAGACACCCAGCTCACGTTCGTCTTCAGTTAATACGGAATAACTGGACGCCAGCCCGGCAAAAATCAGTTGGTCAACTTTTAAACCACAACGTTCCACGGCTTTGACAATATTTTTCGCCATATCGTTGTGACAGGTAATCAAGTGCACTTTTGCCTGCATACGCACGCCTGATAAACCCACCGGGTTTTTAATACCTTCCTGGTAATCAATGGCATATTCCTGAGGAATAACATGCAGCACGCGATGCTCATCACGCACACGGACCGATTTCGCCGTATGCACGACGTTTTCTACGTCTTCCTGCGTCACTTCTTCTTCTGAAATCGGCACCATGCCAATTTCATTCTGACAGCTAATATGTTTACCTGAAAGCGCCAGATAAACCGAGGAGATTTGGCAGTCAGCCATCAATTCGGCCTGATCGATAGCGCGTTGCACGCATTTTACTACCGATTCGAGATCGTTTACCCCACCTTTATCCATACCACGCGACGGGCAACTGCCCACGCCAATGATATTGACCATACCGTCGGGCAGAACCTCCCCTACTAAAGCAGCTACCTTTGCGGTGCCAATCTCCAGTCCAACTACCAGTTTTCTGTCCGTCGCCTTGATCATTATTGCTCTGCCTGTGCCTGATTCTGTTGTTGATTAGGTTCCTCAGCCGGTGCCGGTACCCAACCGACTGCCGCACCCGAGTCATAGCGCAAATCAACGTAGCTAATCCGTTTGCCTTCGGTCTGCGCTTGCTGTTGTAAAACTGGATACAGTTCTATAAAGCGCTCCAGACGTTTCATCGTATCACCGCGTCCCAAATTAAGCCTGATATCGTTATCAAGGGTTAATTGCCAGGAGCGGCGCGCGGTCATCGCCGCCATTTTTAACGTGAACTTGTCCTTTGCCAGCACCTTACCCATATCGCGATAGCCTTGCAGTACTTCGTTTTCGCTTCCTTCAGGACCTGACAACATCGGCAAATTTACGTTGCTGGTGCGATCTGAAGGTACGCTGAAAGAATTACCATCAGCATCGACCATATGCTGATCATTCCATCGTGCTATCGGCACATATTCAACCAGATGAATCTTTAATTCGTCCGGCCATTGCTTTCTGACGCTCGCCTGTTTTATCCACGGAAGACGTTCAATTTGGCTCTGGATAATATTGACATCCTGAGTCATAAACGTGCCCGGTGCGCCAAGTGCCAGAATAGATTGCCGAATATCATCATTACGGGTGTAGTGACGATCGCCGGTTACCACCAGTTTCGAGAGCGGCAAACGCTGCGCGTCATCCATCCAGCCCAATATCATCCAGCCGCTCATTAACACGGTACATAACACCGCCAGCAGGAAAATAATTCCCGCCAGACGCGTTCCATTATTTCGCCGGGAAGAAGAAGCTACTTCCTCTTCACGGTTTCGCGTGTTCAGCGCAGCCTGCGACATATCAACCCGCCAGGTCCAAAATTCGTACTACCAACTGCGAGAAGCTCATCCCAGCCTGACGCGCCGCCATCGGCACCAGACTGTGATTGGTCATACCCGGAGAGGTATTCGCTTCCAGCAGATAAAACTGGCCATCGCTGTCCAGCATGACGTCGATTCTTCCCCAGCCGCGACAGCCGAGAACATTCCATGCATTCACTACCAGAGACTGTAATTGTGCTTCACGTTCTGCTTCCAGACCGGCTGGACAAAAATACTTTGTCTCATCAGAGAGATACTTCGCCTCATAATCATAGAAGGTTCCAGCAGGTTGAATACGAATTGACGGTAAAATTTCTTCACCGAGCATCGCAACGGTAAATTCTGGCCCGCTGAGCCATTTTTCGATTAAAACTTCTTCATCATGCTGAAAAGCCAGCGTTAACGCAGCATGTAAAGTGTCAGCTTCTGTTACCTTTGACATGCCGACGCTGGAACCTTCCCGACTCGGCTTAACAATAAGCGGAAGTCCAAGATCGGCAATACGCCGTTGCACGTCTGAAGAAAGCCCGTCAGTAAACGTTTTACGTGTTAATGCCACCCAGGGAGCCACAGGTAAACCGGCACCCTGCCAGAGCAGTTTGCTACGCAGTTTATCCATGGAGATAGCAGACGCCATTACGCCACTACCGGTATAGGGCAGATCTGAAAGTTCCAGTAGTCCCTGTAAAGTTCCATCCTCACCCCCACGTCCGTGCAAGGCTATAAATACTTTCTGAAACCCCATATCTTTGAGATGGGTGATGTCCGTTTCACGCGGGTCGACGGGCCAGGCATCAACGCCAGCTTCGCGTAAACCTGCCAGCACCGCAGCGCCGGAATTGAGTGAAACATCACGCTCTGCGGAGGTACCGCCGAGCAGGACTGCTATCTTATCAGCCATGGCGCTCTTCCTCCTGGGTTTGCGGCTTCAGTTTGATTTCCGATAAATTACGCGCGATTTTGCCTATGTTTCCCGCGCCCTGAACCAGAATCAGATCGTTGCCGGTGAGTACCGGCGCTAACATGTCGGCGACCTGCGCCGGATCGGAAACCAGAATCGGATCGACCTTGCCACGTCCACGGATAGTACGACATAAAGAGCGGCTGTCCGCGCCAGGAATCGGGGCTTCTCCGGCCGGATAGACCTCCAGCATCAACAGCGCGTCGACCTGTGTCAATACCCTGGCGAAATCATCGTAAAGATCGCGGGTGCGCGTGAAACGGTGCGGCTGGAACAGCATGACCAGATTTTTATCCGGCCAGCCTGCCCGCGCAGCTTTAATCGTCGCGTCGACTTCAGTCGGATGATGGCCGTAGTCATCAATGAGCATGGCGGTACCTTGCTTGCCGTTGACCTCTTCCAGCGGATATTCACCAAGGAAATCAAAGCGGCGTCCGGTGCCCTGGAAATTTTCCAGCGCATGCAGGATGGCATCGTCTTCAATGCCTTCTTCTGTGGCTACCGCTACCGCCGCTGCCGCATTCAGGGCGTTATGACGGCCCGGCGCATTCAGGGTCACCCGCAGCTCGGTTTTGTCCTGACGCAGCAGGGTAAAGTGGCCCTGCGGACCGTTTTGTTCGTAATTCTCAATGCGGACGTCCGCATCGTCACTAAAGCCGTAGGTCGTCGTCTGGCGCCCTACGCGCGGCAGCAATTCGCGGATCACCGGATCGTCGACGCACATCACCGCACGGCCATAGAACGGCAGGTTATGCAGGAAGTTAATAAACGTCTGCTTCAGATTTTCGAAGTCGCCCTGGTAAGTATCCATATGGTCAGCTTCGATGTTCGTCACGATAGAAACCATCGGCTGCAAATGCAGGAATGACGCGTCGCTCTCATCGGCTTCGGCAATCAGATAGCGGCTGTGGCCCAGACGAGCATGTACACCTGCGGCTTTTACCAGGCCACCGTTAACAAAAGTTGGGTCCAGCCCTGCTTCGGCATAAATACTGGCGACCATCGCGGTCGTTGTAGTTTTACCGTGCGTACCGGCAATGGCGATGCCGTGACGAAAACGCATCAGTTCGGCCAGCATTTCTGCACGGCGGATCACCGGGATGCGCGCTTCATGCGCGGCAACGATTTCCGGGTTATCGGCAGAAATGGCGGTAGAGACCACCACCACGCTCGCATCAAGCACGTTTTCCGGACGATGGTTGAAATAGATGGTCGCCCCAAGCGACGCCAACTGCTGCGTGACCGGGTTCGGTGCCAGGTCAGAGCCGCTAATCTGGTAGCCTTCATTGGCCAGAACTTCGGCAATACCACCCATGCCAGCACCACCGATGCCGACAAAGTGAATGTGCCGGACGCGACGCATCTCGGGCACAATTGAACGCAGTTTAGCCAGTTGTTGTGTATTCATTCTTTAACGCCATAACTTCAAATATTCATGCGGTGCAAACGGCACCACCACAGTTAAGCCCGGGCTGCCAGGCTCACTTCATTTGCGACACGTTCTGTCGCATCAGGAATGGAGGCCGCGCGCGCGCGTTCTGCCATTTTTAACAGGGTTTCCCTGTCCCAACCTGCCAGCGTTGCAACGATGGCCTCCACGGTAAATTGTGGCTGCTCAAGAATTTTTGCCGCGCCCGCTTTTTCCAGCGGCAGCGCATTCCAGTACTGCTGGCGATCTTTATGCTGAAACGGGACGAATAGCGCTGGTAAACCAGCGGCAGCGATTTCACTCACCGTCAGCGCGCCAGAGCGGCAAACCACCACGTCCGCCCAGGCGTAAGCGGCGGCCATATCGTCAATAAACTCGGTCACTTTATGCTGCGGCTGGCCCGCTGCGGCATACGCCTGCTCCACGGTTTGCTGCCCGCCTTTCCCGCTCTGGTGCCAGATAGTGACTTTTTCACCCAGTTTCGCCGCCACTTCCGGCAGCGTCTGGTTTAACACGCGTGCGCCCTGCGAGCCGCCGATAACCAGCACCCGCACTGGGCCTTCACGTCCGGCCAGCCGCGTCTGTGGCAGCGGTAGCGCCAACACATCGGTTCTGACCGGATTGCCGACGACATCCGCATGCGGGAACGCGCCAGGGAACGCCTGCATCACTTTTTTAGCGATTTTCGCCAGCCATTTATTCGTCAGGCCCGCAATGCCGTTTTGTTCATGCAGTACCACCGGGATACCCAGCGACCATGCCGCCAGCCCGCCCGGTCCGGAGACATACCCCCCCATCCCCAGCACCACGTTCGGCTGAAAACGTTTCATAATCGCCCGCGCCTGACGCCAGGCGTGATAAATGCGCAGCGGAGCCAGCAATTGCGCTTTAATACCTTTACCGCGCAGCCCCGAGATCTGAATAAAATCGATCTCAATACCATTTTTTGGTACCAGGTCCGCTTCCATACGATCGGCGGTTCCCAGCCAGCGCACCTGCCAGCCCTGCTCCATCAGATGATGGGCGACCGCCAGTCCCGGGAACACGTGTCCGCCGGTACCGCCTGCCATCACCATCAACCGCTTACCCTGACCGCTCATCGTTGACCTCGTGTAAACGCCTGGGCTTTTTCCAGACGCGTTTCATAATCTATACGCAATAACATCATGATGGCTGTCGACATAATTAACAGACTCGACCCGCCGTAACTGATTAATGGCAACGTCAGCCCTTTGGTCGGTAGCATGCCCGCTGCCGCGCCGACGTTGACCAGTGCCTGAAAGCTAAACCAGACGCCGATTGAACAGGCCAGAAAGCCGGAAAAGCGTTGATTAAGCTCCAGCGCCTTACGGCCAATCGACATGGCGCGAAAAGCGACGAAGAATACCATCAACAGCGCCAGCGCCACACCGATATAACCCAGTTCCTCGCCAATAATGGCGAAAATAAAGTCGGTATGTGCTTCCGGCAGGTATTCCAGCTTCTGCACCGAGTTACCCAGCCCCTGTCCCCATAGCTCGCCGCGACCAAACGCCATCAACGATTGGGTTAACTGATAGCCGCTGCCAAACGGGTCCGCCCACGGATCCCAGAATGCCGTCACGCGGCGGATACGATACGGCTCTGCCAGGATCAGCAGCACCACCGCCGAAATTCCCATGCCGATGATGGCGATGAATTGCCATAGCTTCGCCCCGGCCAGAAATAGCATCGCCAGCGTGGTGACGAACAGCACCACCACCGTACCGAGGTCCGGCTGCGCCAGCAGCAGAATCGCCAGCACAAAAATGACGCCCATCGGTTTCAAGAAGCCGCGTAAGTTATTGCGGACCTCATCCCCTTTGCGCACCAGATAGTTGGCGATATAGCAAAACAGCGACAGCTTGGTCAGTTCCGCAGGCTGTACGCGCAGCAGGCCAAGATCGATCCAGCGCGATGCCCCTTTTACGGAACTCCCTACCACCAGTACGATCATCAACAGAATGATCGACCCCAGCAGCATCGCCGTGCTGTAGCGTTGCCAGAATTCCATCGGCAGACGTAGCGTGACCAACGCCAGCAAAAATGCCATCACCAGATAGGCACCATCGCGTTTAGCAAAAAAGAAAGGATCGTTCGTCAGTCGTTGCCCGATGGGCATTGACGCCGACGTCACCATAATAAAACCGATCGCCGCGAGGCCGAATGTCAGCCAGACCAGCGTGCGGTCGTACATAATCAGGCTGTCCGCATCTTTCTGACGCGACGCCATTACCCAGCCTTTCATTGCCGTGAATAGCCATGCCAGGACGCTAAATCCGGGCAGGCGCGGCATTCTCGGGCGTGGGAGGGATAAACGCATCAACCAAGCTCCTTCGCCAGACGGGTAAAGAGTTCGCCCCGTTGCTCAAAATTCTTAAACTGGTCCAGACTGGCGCAGGCGGGCGACAGCAGCACTATATCGCCAGGCTGGACGCGCGTGGCAATCAGGCGCATCGCCTCTTCCATCGTCTCCGTCTGCTCCGCGATTTCCGGACGCAATTCCGCCAGCTCCGCGCCGTCGCGGCCAAAGCACCACAGGCGGATATTGTCGCCGCCGAGATAGCGCTTCAGGGATGAAAAATCTGCGGATTTTCCGTCGCCGCCCAGCAGCAGGTGCAGCGTGCCGTCGACCTGTAAGCCGTTAAGCGCGGCTTCCGTGCTGCCGACGTTGGTCGCTTTCGAGTCGTTGATCCAGCGCACGCCGTTATGCACCAGCGCGGTCTGAAACCGATGCGCCAGACCGCTAAAGGTGGTCAGCGCTTTCAGACTGCTGGCGCGCGGCAGATTCACCGCATCCGCCAGCGCCAGCGCCGCCAGGGCGTTGGTGTAGTTATGCTGTCCGGTGAGTTGCATTTCGGCCACATTCAGCACTTTCTCACCTTTTGCGCGCAGCCAGGTTTCGCCCTGCTGACGGTTAAGATGATAATCGCCGACATCGACGCCAAAGCTGACACAGCGCGCATCGGCACCACGCACCGGCATGGTCAGCGCATCATCAGCGTTTACCACGCAGACGGTGGCATTTTCATAAACCTTCAGCTTCGCCGCACGATACTGTTGCAGACCAAACGGATAGCGATCCATATGATCTTCCGTGACGTTGAGGATCGTCGCCGCTGCCGCCTTAAGACTGGACGTGGTCTCCAGCTGGAAACTGGACAGTTCCAGTACATAGAGTTCACGCGCCGGATCCAACAGCATCAGCGCGGGCAGACCAATATTGCCGCCGACGCCAACATTCACCCCTGCCGCTTTGGCCATTTCGCCGACCAGCGTCGTGACAGTGCTTTTACCGTTCGAGCCAGTGATCGCAATAACCGGAGCCTGCGCTTCACGGCAAAACAGCTCAATGTCACCGACAATCTCAACACCCGCCTCAGCGGCCGCGCTGAGCGAAGGATGCGCGAGCGCAATACCAGGGCTGGCAACAATCAGATCGGCGGCCAGCAGCCAGTCATCATTCAGGCTGCCCACATGGCTTTCGACGCCCTCCGGCAGCTTATCCAGCCCGGACGGCGCGGCGCGGGTATCCATCACGCGCGGCGTCACGCCACGCGCCATGAAGAAATCCACGCACGACAGTCCGGTCAGCCCCAGACCGATGATGACCACTTTTTTATCCTGGTAATCTGCCATGATTAACGTACCTTCAGCGTTGCCAGGCCAATCAGCACCAGCATCAGCGAAATAATCCAGAAGCGCACAATCACACGCGGTTCCGGCCAGCCTTTCAGTTCATAGTGGTGGTGGATAGGTGCCATACGGAAAATGCGCTGGCCGCGCAGTTTGAACGAGCCAACCTGTAGGATCACCGACAGGGTTTCCACCACGAAAACGCCGCCCATAATGACCAGCAAAAATTCCTGACGCAGCAGTACGGCGATAATCCCCAGCGCGCCACCCAGCGCCAGCGAACCGACATCGCCCATAAACACCTGAGCCGGATAGGTGTTAAACCACAGGAAACCTAATCCTGCGCCAACGATAGCGGTACAGACGATAACCAGTTCGCCCGCGTGCCGCAGATAGGGAATATGCAGGTAGTTAGCGAAGTTCATGTTACCCGTCGCCCAGGCGACCAGCGCAAAGCCGCCGGCAACAAAAACGGTCGGCATAATCGCCAGACCGTCCAGGCCATCGGTCAGGTTGACGGCGTTGCCGGTACCGACGATGACGAAATAGGCCAGCAGAATGTAGAGAATGCCCAACTGCGGCATGACATCTTTAAAGAATGGCACCACCAGTTGAGTGGCTGGCGTATCATTCCCCACCAGGTAAAGCGCGAACGCCACGCCCAGCGCAATGACCGACATCCAGAAATATTTCCAGCGGGCAATCAGGCCTTTAGTATCTTTGCGCACCACTTTGCGGTAGTCATCGACAAAGCCGATAATGCCGTAACCCACCAGCACCACCAGGACGCACCAGACGTAAGGGTTAGACGGATAGGCCCACAGCAGCACAGAAATCACGATGGAAGTGAGGATCATGATCCCGCCCATCGTCGGCGTACCGCGTTTGCTGAAGTGGGATTCCGGGCCGTCGTTACGGACAACCTGACCAAAAGAGAGCTGTTGCAGGCGGGCGATCATGCGCGGGCCCATCCACAATGAGATGAACAGCGCGGTCAGCAGGCTGACAATGGCGCGAAACGTCAGATAGGAAAAGACGTTAAAGCCGGAATAATATTTGACCAAATGCTCGGCCAGCCAAACTAACATGTCCCATTCTCCTGTAGTGCAAGGACCACCTCTTCCATGGCGGCGCTACGTGAACCCTTCACTAAAAGGGTAATAATCTGCTGTTCTGCGATCAGTTCTTTCAGGCGCGTAATCAGAGCGTGCTTGTCGGTGAAATGCTCGCCGACGCCGCTGGCCTGGCTGATAGCCTGGCTTTGCTTCCCGACGCTAATGACCCGATCAATTCCGGCGGCTTTCGCCGCTTCACCCACCTGTAGGTGACAGGCTTCGCTTTCATCGCCCAGTTCGGCCATATCGCCGACCACCATCACGCGGTAACCGGGCATTTCAGCCAGCACCTGCACAGCGGCGGTCATCGAACCAACGTTCGCATTGTAGGTGTCATCCAGCAGGAGTTGATTTTCGGCCAGTTGCACCGGGAAAAGGCGGCCCGGCACGGCCTGTAACGTTGCCAGCCCTTTTTTGACCGCGGGTAAATCCGCACCGACCGCCATTGAGAGCGCCGTTGCTGCCAGCGCGTTGGCAATGTTGTGCCGTCCAGGCAGCGGCAATAGCACCTCAACACTGCCGGTAGGGGTTTGCAAAGTAAATTCAGTGCCGTGGGAGGTCACATGGATATTCGTGGCGGTAAAATCGCTGTTGGCTGCATTCGGCGAAAAGCGCCAGACTTTGCGATCGCCGATGATGGTTTGCCAGTTCAGCCAGTCATTATTATCGGCATTCATGATGGCGATACCGTCAACCGGCAGACCGCTGTAAATTTCGCCTTTCGCTTTTGCCACGCCCGCCAGCGACCCGAAACCTTCCAGGTGCGCGGCGGCCAGGTTGTTGACCAGTGCCGCTTCCGGCTGCGTCAGCCCTACGGTCCAGGCGATTTCGCCCTGATGATTGGCACCCAGTTCAATGACCGCGTACTGGTGCTCCGGCGTCAGGCGCAGCAGCGTCATCGGCACGCCGATGTCATTGTTGAGATTTCCGGCGGTATACAGCGTATTGCCGCACTCGCTGAGAATAGAGGCGGTCATCTCTTTGACCGAGGTTTTACCGGATGATCCGGTCAGCGCGACAACGCGCGTTGGCACCTGCTGACGCACCCACGCCGCTAATTCGCCAAAGGCCCGGCGGGTATCGTTAACGATTAACTGCGGCAGGTCGATATCCAACTGGCGACTGACCAGCAACGCCCCTGCCCCACTCGCTTTGGCTTTATCGGCAAAATCATGTGCATCAAAACGCTCGCCTTTCAGCGCGACAAACAGACAGCCTGGCGTGATCTTGCGAGTGTCGGTAGTGACGGCATCAATCGTGACATCGCGGCCCTGTAACGTGCCCTTCAGAACAGAGGCAAGCTGGTTCAGCGTTACGTTAATCATGCTATGGCTCCCAGCAGGCGCGCTGCGGTGACACGATCGGAATAGTCCAGACGACGAGCGCCAACGATTTGATAATCTTCGTGACCTTTCCCGGCCAGCAGCACGACGTCATTCTCTTTGGCCTGCATGATGGCGTGCGTCACCGCTTCAGCGCGTCCTTCCATCACTTTCGCCCGACCCGCGTCGAGCATCCCGGCCAGAATGTCGTTGATGATCGCGCGTGGTTCTTCGGTGCGCGGATTATCGTCTGTAACCACCGGAATATCGGCAAACTGTTCGGCAATCGCGCCCATCAGCGGACGTTTACCTTTATCGCGATCGCCGCCGCAGCCAAATACACACCACAGCTTACCGGTGCAGTGCAGACGCGCCGCGGCCAGCGCCTTTTCCAGCGCATCCGGCGTGTGGGCATAGTCAACCACCACCGTCGGTTTACCCGGCGCGCTGAAGACTTCCATTCGTCCACAGACCGGCTGTAATCGCGCAGCGGTTTTCAGCAGATCGCCCAGCGGATAGCCCAGCGCCAGCAGGGTTGCCAGCGCCAGCAGCAGATTGCTGACGTTAAATTCGCCCATCAGGCGGCTTTCAATTTCACCTTCGCCCCAGCTTGAGTCGAAGCGGATAGTTGCGCCACTGTCGTGGTAGTCCACATCCACCGCTTTCAGCCAGCGGCCATGACAGTTCGGGTTGATATGATCGCCCATGGCTACCGCAACCGCATCCGGCAGTTTAGCCAGCCAGCGGCGTCCCACTTCATCATCGGCATTTACGATGGCCTGACCGAAGTGATGGGTGGAATAAAGCAGCCATTTCGCCGCTTCGTAATGATCCATATCACCGTGATAATCGAGGTGATCGCGGCTTAAGTTGGTAAACACCGAGGCAGCAAATTTAAGCGCTGCCACACGGTGCTGCACCAGCCCGTGCGATGAGACTTCCATTCCGGCAAAGGTGGCGCCCTGCTCTACCAGACCGGCCAGCACCTGCTGAACATCTACGGCTGAACCAGTGGTATTTTCCGTTGGACTCACTTTACCCAATAAACCGTTACCGACGGTTCCCATTACCGCGCTGGTTTCGCCCAGTAACTGACTCCACTGGGCCAGCAGTTGCGTGGTGGTGGTTTTGCCGTTCGTGCCGGTGACCCCTACCAGACGCAGTTGTTCAGAAGGCTGATGATAAAAACGCCCTGCCAGCGCAGAGAGACGTTCGTTAAGCTGGCTGAGATAAATAACCGGTACGCCGTGGATTTCGCGGATCTCACCGTCGGTTGCCTCATCTTTTGCTTCAGCAATAATGGCAGCCACACCTTGCGCTATCGCCTGCGGGATATATCGACGCCCGTCCGCCTGATGACCCAATACCGCAACGAAAAGATCGCCCGATGCCGCCGTGCGGCTATCGAGCGTCATTTCCCGCAGCGCCCGCGCAGGCAGTCCAGCTACCCACGGAGCAAGAAGGTCGCGCAAATTACGATCTGCCACCTGTACCCTCGCCTTGATTAGTTACGAATTCACTTTTTTCACCCGTTGCCAGCGCATCCGGTTCAATGTTCATAGTGCGCAATACGCCGCCCATGATGGCACCGAACACCGGCGCGGAAACGGCACCGCCGTAATATTTACCTGCCTGCGGGTCATTAATGACCACCACCAGCGCAAAACGCGGCTGGCTGGCTGGTGCGACGCCCGCGGTGTAAGCAATGTATTTGTTAATGTACCGGCCATCCGGCCCGACTTTTTTCGCCGTACCGGTTTTAATTGCGATGCGATAGCCTTTGATGGCCGCCTTGACCCCGCCGCCGCCGGGCAGCGCCACGCTCTCCATCATGTGCACAACGGTGCGCACGATAGACTCCGGGAAAATACGCTCGCCGGGAACCGGCGGGTCAACTTTGGTGATCGACAGCGGACGATACACGCCGTAACTGCCAATCGTTGCGTAGACTCGCGCTAACTGTAACGGGGTTACCATTAGCCCGTAGCCGAAAGAGAAGGTGGCCCTCTCTATGTCAGACCACCGTTGTTTTTGAGGATATAAGCCACTGCGTTCTCCGACCAACCCCAAATTGGTCGCTTTTCCCAGCCCAAAACGTGAGTAAGTATCTACTAACGCTGAGGACGGCATCGCTAACGCCAGCTTAGAAACACCGACGTTACTCGACTTCTGTAATACCCCGGTAAGGGTAAGTTCGCTATAGCGCGCCACGTCTTTAATTTCATGACCATTGACGCGATAGGGAACGGTATTCAGGACGCTGTTTTCACGCACCACGCCGCGCTGTAGCGCGGTCATGACCACCATCGGCTTCACGGTGGAGCCTGGCTCGAAGACGTCGGTGATGGTGCGGTTACGCATCACCTCTTTCGCCGTTCCGCTCAGGTTGTTTGGGTTGTAAGAGGGACTGTTGGCCATGGCCAGCACTTCGCCAGTATTGACATCCACCAGCACCGCGCTGCCTGATTCCGCTTTGTTGAAGGCCACCGCATTGTTCAGCTCACGATAAACCAGCGCCTGCAAACGTTCATCAATGCTCAGCGCCAGGTTATGTGCGGCCTGGCTGTCAGTTGAAGAGATATCTTCAATCACGCGTCCGTAGCGGTCTTTACGTACAATACGCTCGCCTGGCTGGCCGGTAAGCCATTTATCAAAGCTATTTTCAACGCCTTCGATACCCTGGCTGTCAATGTTGGTAAAACCAATGAGGTGAGCGGTCACTTCGCCGGATGGATAATATCGACGCGACTCTTCCCGCAGATGAATGCCCGGCAATTTGAGTTTTTTGATGTAATCACCCAGGTCCGGGTTGACCTGACGCGCCAGATAGATAAAGCGCCCTTTCGGATTGGCGTTCACGCGAGCAGAAAGCTGATCGAGTGGCATTTTCAGCGCATCCGACAGCGCTTTCCAGCGGCCGTCAAGGGTGATCCCGCCTGCGTCATGCAGCTCTTTAGGATCGGCCCAGATCGCTTTTACCGGCACGCTGACCGCCAGCGGTCGACCGGAACGATCGGTGATCATGCCGCGTGAAGTAGAAACTTCCTGCACGCGCAGCGAGCGCAAATCGCCCTGACGCACCAGCATATCCGGCGCGATAATCTGTAACCAGGCGACGCGTCCGAGCAGAAAGCCCAGCGCCACCAGAATGCAGCCGCACAACAACGCAAAACGCCAACTGATAAAGTTGGCTGGTTCGTCCTGGCGTTTTAACTTAAGCGTCTTAGCCGCTGCTTTCATGCGTTACACTCGTCCTATTTCTGTACCACGATATTTTCTTGCGAAGGATCAACATGCTGCATTTGCAGCTTATCCGTTGCGATCCGCTCAACCCGGCTATGATCGCCGAGCGCATTTTCTTCAAGGATCAGGTTGCGCCATTCAATATCCAGCGCATCCCGCTCCACAACCAGTTGCTCACGCTGCGCGGTGAGTAAGCGCGTATGGTGTGCCGTGGTGACCACCGTAACCGCTGTGATAATGATGCAAACAAACAGACAGAGTGGCAGTTTGCCGAAGCGCAGGAGATCGTTGCCGATCACGCCATGCAAGGCATGGCGCTCGTTGCCTGCTAACGATCCCTTCACTTTGCCTAAGGCTTCTGTCACTCTGGCGATCATGCATTCGTCCTTTCTGCGATACGCAGCACTGAACTACGGGCGCGTGGGTTTTCTGCCACTTCGTTTTCGCCCGGCATCAATTTACCTAGCGCTCGTAACTGTCGGCCGCCCAGCTTGCTGAGCTGTGCTTCGGTCATCGGCAACCCCGCCGGAACCTGCGGACCACGGCTTTGCTCACGCATAAAGCGTTTTACGATGCGGTCTTCCAGCGAGTGAAAACTGATGATGGAAAGACGTCCGCCCGGGGCCAGCACGTCAATTGAGCTTTTTAGCGCCTGTTCGATTTCTTCCAGTTCGCTGTTCACCCAAATGCGTACCGCCTGGAAGGTACGGGTCGCGGGATGTTTAAATTTGTCTTTTACCGGCGTTGCGGCGGCAACGACTTCCGCCAGTTCTTTAGTGCGGGTCATGGGTTCTACGCGGTTACGCTCGACGATGGCGCGGGCGATACGTTTAGCAAAGCGTTCTTCGCCAAAAGTTTTCAGTACCCAGGTGATGTCGGCTTCTTCTGCCTTCAGCAACCATTCGGCGGCGGATTGCCCGCGGGTGGGATCCATGCGCATGTCCAGCGGACCGTCACGCATAAATGAGAAGCCGCGCTCAGCATCATCAAGCTGGGGTGATGAGACGCCAAGATCGAGCAGGATACCGTCGATCTTGCCAATAAGATCGCGTTCTTGCACATAGTCTGCCAGCGCAGAGAAAGGACCATGAATAATGGAAAAGCGCGGATCGTTGATGGCTTGCGCCACGGCAATCGCCTCGGGATCGCGATCGATCGCCAGCAGGCGTCCCTCCGGCCCAAGCTGGCCGAGGATCAGACGTGAGTGCCCGCCGCGCCCAAAGGTGCCATCAATATAGATACCCTCCGGACGAATGTTCAGACCGTTAACGGCCTCGTCCAGCAGTACCGTTGTATGTTTAAAATTTTCCATCATTTTTATAAGGATAAGTCCTGCAATCGCTCCGATAACTCTCCGGTCGCGGATTGCTCAGCGTCGATATCTTCCCTGACACGTTGATACCAGGCCGTTTCGTCCCACAATTCAAACTTGTTGAACTGTCCAACCAGCATCACTTCTTTGGTCAGTCCGGCGTGTTGCCGTAAAACCGGCGCTATCAATAAACGGCCAGCGTTGTCCATCTGACATTCGCTGGCATGTCCCAAAAGCAAACGCTGCACGCGGCGCTCAAGGGGATTCATGCCCGACAAGCGAGACAATTTACGCTCGATAATTTCCCATTCGGGCAGCGGGTAAAGCAGCAGGCATGGGTGATGGAGATCAATGGTACACACCATTTGACCGGAGGCGCTTTCAATCAGCATGTCCCGATATCGGGTAGGTACGGATAACCGCCCTTTGCTATCAAGATTGACCTGTGCCGCTCCACGGAACATGCCCGCTCACCCCTTCTCGCCACTTTATCCCACAAATTCCCACCAGAGGGAGTTTACGGAGCGGAGGAAAAGCTTGTCAAGCCAGCAAAAACCCCAGGGCGAGTAAAAAACGCCCTTCAGGCAGTTAATAATGGCTTTGATTAAATATCGAGCAATACGTGAGGCAAATTAACGCTATGAATATTTGTAAGAAAAAAGCGACATCTTTCCTTTCGGAGTGGAAGAGTTCGATCTTATCAGGCGAAAATATAAAGTGTCAGTTTGCGACGCGAGCGGCATTTTAGGACATTCTTGCTTTTGTTAACAGCACATCCTAGTCATTCAGGCTATGTAGTGGCTTCTGCTGCGCACTATTCATACGGTTGATTGATTAAGCCGGGTTCGCGGGCATTGTCGCCAGGGAGTCGTGTAACAAATTAATACAATAGAAATAGAATTTTACCTATAAAGAAAGGACCAGGCATATTTAATTGCCCGATTAAAAAATGAATAACAGGCAGGAGCAAAAATAAGGATTTATCCGAAAAGCCATAATAGGGTTTAAATGTTGCACGGCGTGGGCAAGAAATCGTCCATCGTGCAGCCCGACGGCGTTCACCGCCGGACCTTCACAGGCTTAGTGCCGACTTAACACACCACGGCGGTAGAGGTTACGGCGGATGCGGCTCAACCCCGGCTTAGGTTTGCGTGGCTCATCAAGACTTGCCAGCACAATTTCCAGCACCCGTTCCGCGACGTCGCGATGACGCTGGGCCACGGCCAGCACGGGACATTGCAGAAAATCGAGCAGCTCGTTATCGCCGAAGGTCGCAATCGCCAGATCGGACGGCAATTTGCCATCGCGTCGCAGGGTCACATCCATCACGCCTTGCAGGAGCGCGAAAGACGTGGTGAACAACGCCTGCGGCATCGGGTGCGTTTCCAGCCATTTTTCAAAAAGCTGCGCGGCCGCTTCCCGCTCATAGCTATTAGCATATAAATAATGCACTTCGCGCGGATCGTCTTTCCAGGCGGTACGGAAGCCCTGTTCTCTCAAGAAGCTGACGGAAAGCTCTGGCAGTGCGCCTAAATACAGCACGTTCTCTGCCGGAAAGGTGCGAAGTTCTGCGGCCAGCATTTCCGCATCATCCTGATCGGCACCCACCACGCTGGTAAAATGTTCGCGATCCAGCGCGCGATCGAGGGCGACAATCGGGAAAGTATCATTCGCCCAGCGCTGATAGAACGGATGTTCGGGCGGCAAAGAGGTGGAAACAATGATGGCGTCAACCTGACGCTGTAACAGATGTTCAATACAGCGCATTTCGTTATCGGGCTGATCTTCCGAGCAGGCAATCAATAACTGGTAGCCGCGCTGACGGGCCTGACGTTCAAGGTAATTAGCGATGCGAGTGTAGCTGGTATTTTCCAGATCCGGGATCACCAGACCAATGGAGCGCGTGCGTCCTGCGCGTAGCCCTGCCGCCACCGCATTCGGGTGGTAGTTGTGCTCGCGAACAACGGCCATGACTTTTTCGACGGTTTTGTCGCTGACCCGGTACTGTTTCGCTTTACCGTTGATCACATAGCTGGCGGTAGTTCGTGAGACGCCGGCAAGCCGGGCGATTTCATCCAGTTTCACAATTGCCCCTTAAGAGAAAAGATACTCCATAACCTTTTTAAGGTTAAATCCTTTAACATGCTAAGCGCAGAATAATCACATGGGCAACCGCTTTTCTATGCGCTCGTCCCGGTTTTCGCAAAAAAAAGCCCGACCAGCGCATGTCGGGCTTCCTGACAGGTCATTTTTTTACATTAACGCATGATTTTATCGCCGCGAGATAACCCGACAATCCCGGAGCGCGCTACTTCAACAATCCTGGCGACATCGCGCAGCGTCGCCAGAAAGGCGTCCAGCTTATCGCTGGTGCCGGCCAGTTGAACCGTGTAGATCGAGGGCGTAACGTCAATGATCTGCCCGCGGAAGATTTCCGTATTGCGTTTGACCTCTTCACGACCGTAGCCGCTGGCCTGCACCTTTACCAGCATAATTTCCCGCTCTACGTGCGGCCCCTGCCCCAGTTCGTTCACCCGCAACACATCCACCAGCTTGTGCAGCTGTTTCTCGATCTGCTCAATGACCTTTTCGTCGCCGACGGTCTGGATGGTCATACGCGAAAGGGTGGGATCGTCCGTGGGAGCCACAGTTAGGCTTTCAATGTTATAGCCGCGCTGCGAAAAGAGGCCAATCACGCGCGACAGTGCGCCAGACTCATTTTCCAGTAAAACCGATAATATCCGGCGCATAATCAGGTCCTCTCCGTTTTGCTCAGCCACATTTCGTCCATTCCCCCGCCGCGGATCTGCATCGGGTAAACGTGCTCACTGCCATCAACGGTCACGTCGACGAACACCAGCCGTTGATTGCGCACCTGCTCCAGCGCCTCTGCAAGCTTCGCTTCCAGCTCATGCGGATGGTTAATCTGGATACCGACGTGTCCATAAGCTTCTGCCAGGCGAACGAAATCCGGCAGCGACTGCATATAAGAGTGCGAGTGGCGACCTGAATAGATCATATCCTGCCACTGTTTCACCATACCGAGGTAGCGGTTGTTGAGGTTGAGCACCAGCACCGGCAGATCGTATTGCAGCGCGGTTGAAAGCTCCTGAATGTTCATCTGGATGCTGCCGTCGCCGGTTACGCAGACCACCGTTTCATCCGGCAGCGCCATTTTCACGCCGAGCGCCGCTGGCAGGCCAAAGCCCATAGTGCCGAGGCCACCGGAGTTGATCCAGCGGCGCGGTTTATCGAACGGATAATAGAGCGCGGCAAACATCTGGTGCTGACCGACATCGGAGGTGACATATGCTTCCCCTTTTGTCAGACGCCAGATTGTCTCGATCACCGCCTGCGGTTTAATGTTCTCGCTCTGCGTGTCGTATTTCAGGCACTGACGGGCGCGCCACTGCTCAATGTGCTGCCACCAGTCGCGGATCTCATCCAGCGGCTGAGCGGCGTTCTCCTGCTCCAGCAGTTCGAGCATCTGTTCCAGCACCCGGCGGGCATCGCCGACAATGGGTACATCGGCCGCTACGGTTTTTGAAATAGAGGTCGGATCGATATCAATATGCAGCACGGTGGCGTCAGGGCAGTATTTCGCCAGATTATTGGTCGTCCGGTCATCAAAGCGAACCCCGACGGCAAAAATCACATCCGAATGATGCATCGTCATATTGGCTTCGTAGGTGCCGTGCATGCCCAGCATGCCCAGCGCCTGACGATGCGTGGCGGGAAACGCGCCCAGCCCCATCAGCGAAGAGACCACCGGCAGATTGAGTTTCTCAATCAACACGCGCAGCTGATCATGGCATTCCGCATTGATCGCCCCGCCGCCCACGTAGACCACCGGTTTTTTCGCGGCGATCAGGGTTTGCAGCGCGCGCTTGATCTGCCCTTTATGTCCGGACGTCGTGGGGTTATAGGAACGCATACTGACCGACTCCGGCCAGACATAAGGCAGTTTATTGGCGACGTTCAAAATATCTTTCGGCAGGTCAACCACGACGGGTCCGGGACGGCCGCTTGCCGCCAGCCAGAACGCTTTTTTCAGCACGCCCGGAATATCTTCCGTGTGCTTGACCAAAAAACTGTGTTTCACCACCGGGCGGGAAATGCCCACCATGTCACATTCCTGGAAGGCATCGTAGCCAATCAGCGACGAGGCCACCTGCCCGGAGAGGATCACCAGCGGAATGGAATCCATGTAGGCGGTAGCAATGCCGGTAATTGCATTGGTCGCGCCAGGACCTGAAGTCACCAGCACCACCCCCACCTCACCGGTCGCGCGGGCCAGGCCGTCAGCCATATGCACCGCCGCCTGTTCGTGGCGTACCAGAACATGATCGATACCCCCCACCGTATGCAGGGCATCATAGATATCGAGGACCGCGCCTCCGGGATAGCCGAATACCTGCTTTACGCCCTGATCGATAAGCGATCGGACGACCATCTCGGCTCCTGACAACATCTCCATGATTTGCCTCCAGGCTTTTGTTTTTAATCAATGGCGAAACTCATTTCCCTGAGAACGCCAGTGCTCACTCAGAACTTTCACGTTTCTCTAACATAACCGCTTGATATGAGGCAGGCAATGAATTAGCGGGTGGCAATATGAGGTATGAGAAGAGGAAATAACACGAATCAGGGGAAAAATGGTATAAAGCTCGGATAATGAGAAAAGGGAATGTGCTTTACTCGGCGGATCAACAAAAATACAGGAAATCCTCCATTTTTTGCATCCGGTCAGCGCAGTGCAATGTGTGCTAACAGAGTAATATTCTAAAAAAATAACCATAAAAAGAATAAACCGGACATGTGTGTCCGGTTTATTTCAGGCGTGGAGATTAACGGCGGCAGACGGAAATTAACAGCTCTTCCATCCACTGATGGCCTTTATCGCGGCCTGCGGCTTCATGCCATGAGAGGTAGCAGGTGCGGCTGTTCAGTTTCAGCGGCAGCGGCTGTATTTGTAGCTCCAGCTTGCCGGCAAACTCTTCTGCCAGCCAGCGTGGGGCAATACAAACAAGGTCCGTTTTAGAAATAACGTTCAGCACGCTAATTAATGCCATCCCCTGATACGCAATAGAGGACTGTTTTTCCGGCGTGTCGTACCACGGTGCACTGAAAGAGGCAAAGCGGTCCAGGGCAACCACTGCATGTTCTTCACGATAAATATCACTTTCCAGCAGCGGTCCTTTTAAACGCGGATGCGCTTTACTGGCCACCAGCACCATTTCATCTTTAAATAAGGGGACGCAGGAAAACTCCGGACGGCGGAAATCTTCATAACCGATAACAAATTCCGTTTCCTGATAACGCAATTGATGCTCGGTATTTTGATTCAGTGAAGATTTGAAGACTAAATGAATGTTTGGTGCGATCTCTTCAACTTTATTGTAAATGATCGATGTCAGATAGTTATCGAGCGGGCTACAAACGCAAAGATTGAAAACTCGCTCACTACTAACGGGTTCAAAGCCGGAGCCAGGCAGCTCATTTTGCACCAGTTGCAGCGCCTGCCTCACCGATCCAAAAAGCTGGAAAGCTCTGGCGGTTGGCTGAATGCCACGCCCGTAACGCACAAAAAGCTCATCATTAAACATCACTTTAAGACGCGCCACCGCATTGCTGACCGCAGGCTGAGACATACCCAGTGTATGTGCAGCCCGCGTGATATTTTGCTCCTGCATAACTGCATCAAATACAGTGAGAAGGTTGAGATCGACCATGCGAAGCTGTGGCTTAATCTCTTCGCGGGTTTGAGGATGTTCCATTTTTTCAGCCTGCATATTTAACTCCACTGTCACACTAGCTCCCTTTGCCATTACGCAGCGATAAATCCTGTTAATATGATTTACCATGCATATAGAATTAGCAAAAGAGAAATATTGATTTTTAGGAATATATAAAGGTTTGCATGATGGAAATGGAGATAAAAATCAGGCCAGAAACGCTAAATATTTATCCAAAGCATAACCATTACTTGATGAATATAGTTTAATCATAAACATCATCAATACACAATCAGCCATCTGGTTAATTACATTTTAAGTTATACTTACGCGTTCAATATTTTTATACTTTTATTTCACATTACGTTATCAAAAAAGTCCCTGGTTCGTTAAAAAACCTTATCAGCATTAGCAAATCACAGGAAAATCAAAGAAATAAAAAAATATCAAAAATTATCAAATTGCAAACATTGTTATCAATGTTGCCTCTGCGATTTTATTGACGACCAGCGGCAGCCTGGTTATCTCTCAGGACACCCTTTTTCCAGCACAATTAGCTAAAGAATGCATTAGCGATAACGCGGAATGATGTCCATTTTCGGCCATAAGGGTTGACATCGTCCTGGCTATCCAGTACCACTAAAGGTATATCGTATTCATCTGGAGCATGGCTTAAATGATTTCCACTACTCGCTTCACCGGTCTACTACTACTAAACGCAACTCATCTGCGCGGTAGACTGGCGGGCGACAATCAACATTAAGCCTCTTCAGTAAGATAAGAACCCGCGCCATTGCGCGGGTTTTTTTATGCTCGTAGCAAAGCGCCCCGGACAGACAACAAGGACCTAAACCATGAGCCAGCAAGTCATTATTTTCGATACCACCTTACGCGACGGTGAACAGGCGTTACAGGCAAGTCTGAGTGTGAAAGAGAAGTTACAGATTGCGCTGGCCCTTGAGCGTATGGGCGTTGACGTAATGGAAGTGGGCTTCCCGGTCTCCTCGCCTGGCGATTTTGAATCAGTGCAAACCATCGCACGCCAGGTGAAAAATAGCCGCGTTTGTGCGCTGGCACGTTGTGTAGAGAAGGACATTGACGTGGCGGCTGAGTCGCTGAAGGTCGCAGAAGCATTCCGGATCCATACTTTTATTGCCACCTCGCCAATGCATATCGCCACCAAGCTGCGCAGCACCCTGGACGACGTGATCGAACGTGCGGTGTATATGGTGAAGCGCGCACGCAATTACACCGACGATGTCGAATTCTCCTGTGAAGATGCAGGCCGCACGCCGATTGCCGATCTGGCCCGCGTCGTGGAAGCGGCGATCAACGCTGGCGCGAAGACTATCAATATTCCCGATACCGTTGGCTACACCATGCCGTTTGAATTTGGCGGCATTATTCAGGGCCTGTACGAGCGTGTGCCGAATATCGACAAAGCGATTATCTCCGTCCATACCCATGACGATCTGGGTCTGGGCGTCGGCAATGCGCTGGCGGCGGTACATGCCGGTGCGCGTCAGGTTGAAGGGGCAATGAACGGCATCGGCGAGCGCGCGGGCAACTGCTCGCTGGAAGAAGTGATCATGGCGATTAAAGTTCGCCAGGACATTCTGAACGTACAGACGCGCATCAATCACCAGGAAATCTGGCGCACCAGCCAGATGGTCAGCCAAATCTGCAATATGCCGATCCCGGCGAACAAAGCGATTGTCGGCACTGGTGCCTTCGCCCACTCCTCCGGTATTCACCAGGACGGCGTGCTGAAGAACCGTTCTAACTACGAAATCATGACCCCGGAATCCATCGGCCTGAACCAGGTGCAGCTGAACCTGACCTCCCGCTCGGGCCGTGCCGCTGTTAAACATCGGATGGATGAGATGGGCTATCAGGAAAGTGATTACAACCTGGATAACCTGTACGACGCCTTCCTGAAGCTGGCGGATAAAAAAGGTCAAGTGTTCGACTACGATCTGGAAGCGCTGGCCTTCATTAACAAACAGCAGGAAGAGCCTGAGCACTTCCGTCTGGACTTCTTTAGCGTGCAGTCCGGCTCTGCGGATATTGCCACCGCCGCCGTGAAATTAGGCTGCGGTGAAGAAGTCAAAGCGGAAGCGGCCAACGGCAATGGCCCGGTAGATGCTGTCTATCAGGCGATTAACCGTATTACCGGCTATGACATCGAACTGGTGAAATATAGTCTGACTGCGAAAGGCCACGGCAAAGACGCGCTCGGCCAGGTGGATATCGTGGCTAACTATAACGGTCGCCGCTTCCACGGCGTCGGCCTGACCACCGACATCATTGAATCGTCGGCAAAAGCGATGGTACACGTCCTGAACAATATCTGGCGTGCCGCCGAAGTGGAAAAAGAGTTACAGCGTAAAGCGCAAAATAAAGAGAACAACAAGGAAACCGTGTAATGTCGAAGAACTACCATATTGCCGTTTTGCCGGGTGATGGCATTGGCCCGGAAGTGATGGCGCAAGCCCTGAAAGTACTGGATGCGATCCGCAACCGTTTTGACCTGCGCATTACCACCAGCCACTACGATGTCGGCGGTATTGCGATTGACCGTCACGGCAACCCGCTGCCGCAGGCCACCGTCGCCGGTTGCGAGCAGGCCGACGCGGTGTTATTTGGCTCCGTTGGCGGCCCGCAATGGGAACATTTACCCCCTGCGCAGCAGCCGGAACGTGGCGCACTGCTGCCGCTGCGTAAGCATTTCAAACTGTTCAGCAACCTGCGCCCGGCTAAGCTGTATCAGGGACTGGAAGCGTTTTGTCCGCTGCGCGCAGACATCGCCGCCAACGGCTTTGATATTCTGTGCGTGCGCGAATTGACCGGCGGCATTTACTTTGGTCAGCCGAAAGGCCGTGAAGGCAGTGGCCAGCATGAAAAAGCGTTTGATACCGAGGTTTATCACCGTTTCGAAATCGAACGCATTGCGCGGATCGCTTTTGAGTCCGCCCGTAAGCGCCGCCATAAAGTCACGTCAATCGATAAAGCCAACGTATTGCAGTCATCTATCCTGTGGCGCGAAATCGTTAATGAAATCGCCGGCGACTATCCGGACGTTGAACTGGCGCACATGTACATCGACAACGCGACCATGCAGCTGATTAAAGATCCGTCCCAGTTTGACGTGCTGCTGTGCTCCAATCTGTTTGGCGACATTCTTTCTGACGAATGCGCGATGATCACCGGCTCGATGGGAATGCTGCCCTCCGCCAGTCTGAATGAAGAAGGCTTTGGCCTGTATGAACCGGCTGGCGGCTCCGCGCCGGATATCGCCGGGAAAAATATCGCCAACCCTATCGCGCAGATCCTGTCGCTGGCGCTGCTGCTGCGCTATAGCCTGGACGCCGACGATGCGGCAAGCGCTATTGAAGCGGCGATCAATCGCGCGCTGGAAGAAGGCATCCGTACCGGGGATTTAGCCCACGGCGCGGCGGCTGTCGGTACTGATGAAATGGGTGACGTCATCGCCCGCTATGTGGCTGAAGGGGTGTGATCATGGCTAAGACGCTGTATGAAAAATTGTTTGACGCCCATGTGGTGTATGAAGCGCCAGACGAAACCCCGCTGCTGTACATTGACCGCCATCTGGTCCATGAAGTGACATCGCCTCAGGCGTTTGATGGCCTGCGTGCTCATGGTCGCCCGGTTCGCCAGCCGGGTAAAACCTTTGCGACGATGGACCACAACGTCTCGACGCAAACCAAAGATATCAACGCCTCGGGCGAAATGGCCCGTATCCAGATGCAGGAACTGATCAAAAACTGCAACGAATTTGGCGTCGAACTGTACGATTTGAACCACCCTTATCAGGGCATTGTTCACGTGATGGGGCCAGAACAGGGCGTAACGCTGCCGGGCATGACTATCGTTTGCGGTGACTCGCACACTGCGACTCACGGCGCATTTGGCGCACTGGCTTTTGGCATCGGCACGTCAGAAGTGGAACACGTGCTGGCAACGCAGACCCTGAAACAGGGCCGCGCAAAAACCATGAAAATTGAGGTTCAGGGCACTGCCGCGCCGGGCATTACCGCCAAGGACATCGTGCTGGCGATCATTGGCAAAACCGGCAGCGCGGGCGGCACCGGTCACGTTGTCGAATTCTGTGGCGATGCTATTCGCGCCCTGAGCATGGAAGGTCGTATGACCCTGTGCAATATGGCGATTGAAATGGGGGCCAAAGCGGGCCTGGTTGCGCCGGATGAGACCACCTTTAATTATGTCAGAGGGCGCCTGCATGCGCCGAAGGGTAAGGATTTTGACGACGCGGTAGCGTACTGGAAAACCCTGAACACCGATGACGGCGCGCATTTTGACAGCGTCGTTACGTTGCAGGCAGAAGAAATTGCGCCGCAGGTGACCTGGGGCACCAACCCCGGCCAGGTGATCTCCGTCAACGAGATCATTCCCGATCCTGCCTCCTTTAACGATCCGGTTGAACGCGCCAGCGCCGAAAAAGCACTGGCCTATATGGGGCTGAAACCGGGCATTCCGTTGACTGACGTAGCGATCGATAAAGTGTTTATTGGCTCCTGCACCAACTCGCGTATTGAAGATCTGCGCGCGGCGGCGGAAATCGCCCGCGGTCGTAAGGTCGCTCCTGGCGTTCAGGCGCTGGTAGTGCCGGGTTCTGGTCCGGTGAAAGCGCAAGCGGAAGCGGAAGGCCTGGATAAGATTTTTATCGACGCCGGTTTCGAATGGCGTCTGCCGGGCTGCTCAATGTGCCTGGCGATGAATAACGATCGCCTGAATCCCGGCGAGCGCTGCGCTTCCACCAGCAACCGTAACTTCGAAGGACGTCAGGGTCGTGGTGGACGCACTCATCTGGTCAGCCCGGCAATGGCCGCCGCCGCGGCAATTTCCGGTCATTTTGCCGATATTCGCAGCATCAAATAAGGAAAACATCATGGCAGAAAAATTTACGCAGCATACTGGCCTGGTGGTTCCGCTGGATGCCGCAAACGTCGATACCGACGCGATTATCCCAAAACAGTTTTTGCAGAAGGTCACCCGCACCGGTTTTGGCGCACATCTGTTTAACGACTGGCGCTTTCTGGACGAAAATGGTCAACAGCCCAACCCTGAATTTGTGCTGAACTTCCCGGAATATAAAGGCGCTTCGATTCTGCTGGCGCGGGAAAACTTCGGCTGCGGCTCGTCGCGCGAGCACGCACCGTGGGCGCTGACCGATTACGGTTTTAAAGTGGTGATCGCCCCGAGCTTTGCCGACATTTTTTATGGCAATAGTTTCAACAACCAGCTACTGCCAGTCACGCTGAGCGATGAACAGGTCGACGAACTGTTTACGCTGGTGCAGGCGAATCCGGGGATAACCTTCGAAGTTGACCTGGAAGCGCAGGTAGTGAAGGCGGGAGATAAAACCTACGGCTTTACTCTCGATGCATTCCGTCGCCACTGCATGCTGAACGGTCTGGACAGTATCGGCCTGACGCTCCAGCATGATGACGCCATTGCCGCCTATGAAAATAAGCAGCCTGCGTTTATGGGGTGAAAAAAGGGGTGCGTTGAGGCTGCCTTAACGTCACGATCGGCGGGGATTGCTCCCCGCCTGAGCTCTTAACGTTTAACTTCGTAGGCCAAAATCGCCGTGAACTCTGTATTTCCCCGTTTCAGGTGCAGCTCACATAGCGTGTCGCGCACTATCCAGGTGAATATCAGCATGGTGAAGCACATCACCATTAATCCATACAGCAGATTACGTTTCGGCATTCCGGCCTCCGTCGTTGCCTTGCGGCAGTTAAAAGGCTATTCTCATGTTGTTTGGGCATGAAACTGGCCTCATTCGATTTATAGTCGGGTGGGGCTTTTCTCTGCATGCCATTCAGCCAGCGCCTAAGGCATACAGCCTCAAGCACCCGCCGCTGACTCTATCCCTGTCCTCGCCTGCTGTAACCCCTGCCGTGTCGTTTTCACGAGTTGCCTTCCAGAATTTTTCTGCTTTTAAGTTTTTGTGCTTGAACGTGACTTCGGCTATCGTCAGCATCAGAGAGGCGATTGATGATGGCAGAGAATAAAATGGATAAATCGGTTAGCGTTAAAAATATTACCTTTCGCGAAGGAGAAACGCGTATTTGCGTCCCCCTGGTGGGCAAATCTCTGGAAGAACTACAGCAGCGAGCGCAGGCCCTGACCGACGCGGGTGCCGATATTATTGAATGGCGCGTCGATCACTATGCCGATGTTGCCAACCCGGAGCGAGTGATGCAGGCGCTACAGACAATTCACCGGACATTGGCCCCGATACCGCTCATCTTTACTTTTCGCAGTAAAAAGGAAGGCGGAGAAAGCGAACTGTCCGAGGAGGCCTACTTTGCTCTGAACCATCTGGCAGCGAGCAGCGGCCTGGTCGATATTATTGATATCGAACTGTTTAATGACGAGATGCGTATTCGGAAGGCTGTTGATGCGGCGCATGCGGCAGGGATTAAAGTCATTATGAGCAGCCATGACTTTGTGAAAACCCCGGCCAAAGAAGAGATTATCCACCGCCTGTGCCGGATGCAGGATTTAGGTGCAGACCTGCCGAAAATCGCCGTTTTGCCGCAGTGTGCTGAAGACGTACTGCGGCTGCTGGAGGCGACATTAACCATGAACCAACAGCATGCCACGCGCCCTGTCATCACCATGTCGATGGGTAAAATGGGCGGCGTCAGCCGGGTAACTGGTGGCCTCTTTGGCTCTGCGATGACCTTTGGTATGGCAGGTCAGGTCTCTGCACCTGGGCAGATTGAAATCGGCAAGCTGCGCGAGATAATGTCAATTCTCTCGTGAAAAGGGGTGCGTTGAGGCTGCCTTAACATCACGATCGGCGTGGATTGCTCCCCGCCTGAGCTCTTAACGTTTAACTTCACAGGCCAAAATCGCCGTGAACTCTGTATTTCCCCGTTTCAGGTGCAGCTCACACAGCGTGTCGCGCACTATCCAGGTGAATATCAGCATGGTGAAACATACCACCATTAATCCATACAGCAGATTACGTTTCGGCATTCCGGCCTCCGTCGTTGCTTTCCAGCAGTTAAGAGGCTATTCTCATGTTGTCTAGGCATGAAAGTGGCCTCATTCGATTTATAGTCGGGTGGGGCTTTTCTCTGCATGCCGTTCAGCCAGCGCTTCAGGCATCCAGCCTCAAGCACCCGCCGCTGACTCTATTCCTGCCGGAGCCTGCTGTAACCCCTGCCGTGTCGTTTTCACGAGTTGCCTTCCAGAATTTATTTACGATGCGTAAATGAGCGCGATAGTCTGCCCTGCGGGAACAATATGTATGTTGGATGACACAATCAGGTAATAGCGTTCAGGAGAGAGAGGAACCGGCAGGCTGCGCGAGATGATACCGATTCTCGCGTGAAAACGGGTGCGTTGAGGATGCGTCAACTTCACGATCGGCGGGGATTGCTCCCCGCCTGAGCTCTTAACGTTTCACTTCACAGGCCAAAATCGCCGCGAACTCTGTATTTCCCCGCTTCAGGTGCAGCTCACATAGCGTGTCGCGCACCATCCAGGTAAATATCAGAACGGTGAAGCAAATCACCATTAATCCATACAGCAGATTACGTTTCGGCATTCCGGCCTCCGTCGTTGCTTTACAGCAGTTAAGAGGCTATTCTCATGTTGTTGATGCATGGAATTGGCCTCATTCGATTTATAGTCGGGTGGGGCTTTTCTCTGCATGCCATTCGGCCAGCGCCTAAGGCATACAGCCTCAAGCACCCGCCGCTGACTCTATTCCTGCCGGGGCCTGCTGTAACCCCTGCCGTGTCGTTTTTACGAGTTGCCTTCCAGAAAATATATCCGCCCTTTATCCCTCTTTCACCCGGCTGGTAATGCCTGTCGTGAGTAGCGAGATCGCCGCAATCGCCCAGTAGACCGCCGTATGACCAAAACTTTGCGCCAGCGCCCCCTGAATCATGCCCGCCAGGATCACGCCAGTCGAAATGCTGTTCGTAAAGAGCGTCGTTGCCGCTCCTGCCCGACCCGGCATCAAATCCTGAAACCACAGCATGCCAATACCCGCCACGATGCCGATAAAAACGGCGTTGAAAAGCTGCAAAAAGAGTAATGCCTCACGACTATGGAAGAAGAGCAATCCACTATAGAAGAGCACGCCAGCGGCGGTGGCGACGAGCATCATTTTGCGCTTGCCGAAGCGCTTAACGTAATAACCTGCAATAATCATCGCCGGGATCTCAAGACCAGCAGCGGTGCCCATCAATATACCCGCCAGCTTATCGGGCAGACCTAAATCCTGACTGATCCACAGTGGCATATCGATAATATACATGGTGTTACAGGTCCACATCAGCGTGGAGGCGATAAACAACATGCGGACGTTCTTATTCTGCCCGCCGCTGACCTGCGTTATCGCCACATCGGTGGGCTGTTCGATCCTTGCAACGGAAGGCAGCATTAGCGCGATCAGCGCCAGGCTGATGATAAAAATCCCGGCGGCGACAGTGAACATGGTAGTAAAGCCATAATTCAGCGCCAGCATAAAGGCCAGCGGCGGGCCGATGACCCATGCCAGCGAGAGTTGCGCACGCATAACCGAACTGAACATCACCACTTCGCGCGCCGAGTTATCAGCATATTCCCGTGCCAGCGCAAAAAGCTGCGGCATGGCCGTATTAGCCAGCGAGGCGAGCAACACGCCGCAGGTAATTAGCGTCAGGTAGTGGCGGTTAAAAGCGAATAGCAGCGCGTTGCCCACCGCCATCAGGCAGCAAAACATGATTAATTTACGCCTGTCGCCCCGGCTGTCGGAACGCTTTGCCAGCAGCAGACTGATCAGGATCCCGGCGATGGCGTTAACGGTATAAAATAGCCCAACCCAGAACGGTTCTGCCCCGACTTCACGGCTCAAAAACAGGCTCAGCGTGGGTGCCTGTAACGCTCCCGCGATGCCCATCATAAACGCTACGATCATAAATGCGGCATACACACCATTAAGCCGCCGTGCCATCGTCATTACCCAGAGCATGAGATATCCCTTACGCGCACAAGCAAAAATGAAAACGAAAAAAGCCAGCAGAAATAATCTGCTGGCGGGTGATATTACACCAATACTCAGTCACACATGATGTCTGCAAGTCAGCGATGCGTTCATCGTTCAGGCAATGTCGCCTCCTGAGGATGAGCAGAATCAGAGACAGGATTTGTAACGTCCCACTGCATCAGTTCTTCAAGCAACTTCAGTCGCTGCCGTGCGCTCTGACGGGCCAGCCAGGACACTCCCTGTGTTGCAATAAAATAGCGCAGGTAAAACTGACGGGTGAATGATCTCTGCATATTCCACCTCCTTGCTTCATCGCTGATGATTATTGGCTTAATATAGGGATAAATAAATTGCTGGGTTTTCATCAGGAGTTCCCCTTTTATGTCTTCTGGCCGTCTGCAACAACAATTCATCCGCCTGTGGCAATGCTGTGACGGGAAGTCGCAGGAGACCACGCTCAACGAGCTGGCGGAATTGCTGAACTGCTCTCGTCGTCATATGCGCACGCTGTTAAATACCATGCAGGCGCGCGGCTGGCTGACATGGGAGGCGGAAGCCGGGCGTGGTAAGCGCTCACGCCTGACGTTTCTCTACACCGGGCTGGCACTCCAGCAGCAGCGCGCGGAGGATTTGCTGGAACAGGATCGGATCGATCAGCTGGTGCAACTGGTGGGCGATAAAGCCACGGTGCGTCAGATGCTGGTCTCCCATTTAGGCCGCAGCTTTCGCCAGGGACGACATATTTTGCGTGTGCTGTATTACCGCCCGATGAAAAGCCTGCTGCCCGGTACCGCCCTGCGCCGCTCGGAAATCCATATGGCGAGGCAGATCTTTAATGCCCTGACCCGGGTAAATGAGGAAAATGGGGAACTGGAAGCCGATATTGCCCACCACTGGCAGCGCATTACGCCGCTGCACTGGCGCTTTTTTGTGCGCCCCGGGATCCATTTTCACCACGGCCGCGAGCTGGACATGGAGGATATTATTACCTCCCTGCAACGGATTAATCCTCTGCCCCTCTTTTCGCACATCGTCAACATCCATTCACCTACCGCCTGGACGTTAGATATACACCTCACTCAGCCCGATGACTGGCTGCCCTGGCTTCTGGGGCATACTTCCGCAATGATCCTGCCGCGGGAATGGGAAACGATGAGCAATTTCTCTAGCCTGCCTGTCGGTACCGGCCCGTATGCTGTCGGGCGTAACAACCAGAATCAGCTTAAGATCCACGCCTTCGACGACTATTTTGGTTTTCGAGCCCTCATTGATGAAGTTAACGTCTGGGTGCTACCGGAAATCGGCGAGGAGCCAAATGGCGGGCTGACGCTCCAGGGCACCACGCAGAGTGAAAAAGCGGTAGAAAGCCGTCTTGAGGAAGGGTGTTATTACCTGCTCTTTGATGCCCGCAGCCCGCGCGGCAGCAATCCGGCCGTGCGCCAGTGGCTGAGCTACCTTTTTCAGCCAGCAAATATGTTGTATCACGCGGGAGAACATTACCAGAGCACCTGGTTTCCGGCCTATGGTTTGCTGCCGCGCTGGCATCACTCGCAGAGCCGCGCCTGTGAAAAACCCGCCGGCCTGGAAACCGTCACCCTGACGTATTATCAGGATCACGTTGAACACCGGATGATGGGCGGCATTATGAAGGCCCTGCTGGCGGAGCATCAGGTAAAGCTGGAAATTCAGGAGCTGGAATATGAAGAGTGGCATCGCGGCGAGGCGGTCAGCGACGTCTGGTTAAACAGCGCTAACTTCACCCTCCCCCTCGATTTCTCCTTGTTTGCCTATCTCTATGACGTGCCGCTGATCCGCCACTGCATTCCGATTGACTGGGAGGAAGACGCCAGCCGCTGGCGGGCGGGCGAGTTAAATCCGGCCACCTGGAGCCAGCAGCTCCAGGTGAATCAAAATATTGTGCCGCTGATTCATCACTGGCTGGTACTACAAGGACAGCGCAGTATGCGCGGTCTGCGGATGAACACTCTCGGCTGGTTTGACTTTAAATCCGCCTGGTTTGCGCCGCCGGAGCCATAATGCTTTCAGAAAACTGACAAAATTATTACACTGTTAACGTGCTCAACGGGGTGCTGATGAAAGCTGAGAAAATACCCGTCGAACCTGATCCGGATAATGCCGGCGAAGGGATTTGAGGCTACCGCTCAAAATCCTTTGCCACCCATCTACTGAGGTGCAAAGTGTTAAAAAAATATCTGCCGCTGCTGGCGCTGGTCGCCGCGCCTGTCTTCGCCAAACCGGTACTCACCGTCTACACCTACGACTCGTTCTCCGCCGACTGGGGACCGGGGCCAGTGGTCAAAAAAGCCTTTGAAGCCGACTGCGGCTGCGAGCTGAAATTCGTGGCGCTGGAAGACGGCGTGTCGCTGCTCAACCGCCTGCGTATGGAGGGTAAAAACAGCAAAGCCGACGTGGTGCTGGGGCTGGACAACAACCTGCTGGAAGCCGCCACGCAAACTAAGCTGTTTGCGAAAAGCGACGTGCCGGCCAGTGCGGTTAAGGTGCCGGGCGGCTGGGACAACGATACCTTCGTGCCGTTCGACTACGGCTACTTCGCGTTTGTCTATGACAAAAACAAGCTGAAAAATCCGCCGAAAAGCCTGAAGGAGCTGGTGGAAAGCGACCAGAAATGGAAAGTGATTTATGAAGATCCACGCACCAGCACACCAGGTCTGGGCCTGCTGCTGTGGATGCAAAAAGTCTACGGTGATAAAACGCCGGAAGCCTGGCAGAAGCTGGCGGCAAAAACCGTTACCGTCACTAAAGGGTGGAGCGAAGCCTACGGGCTGTTCCTAAAAGGCGAAAGCGATCTGGTACTGAGCTACACCACCTCTCCGGCCTACCATATTATTGAAGAGAAAAAATCGCAGTACGCGGCCGCGGATTTTGCCGAAGGACACTATCTTCAGGTTGAAGTGGCGGCCCGCACGGCGGCCAGCAAGCAACCGGAACTGGCGAAGAAATTCCTTACCTTCATGGTTTCCCCGGCGTTCCAGAATGCCATTCCAACCGGCAACTGGATGTATCCGGTAACTGACGTGACGCTGCCGGCAGGTTTTGCCGATCTGGCAAAACCGAAAACCACGCTGCAGTTTTCCTCGCATGATGTCGCACAGCAACGCGCGCAGTGGATTAGCGAATGGCAACGCGCCGTCAGCCGTTAATTCCCGGCTGGCTGATACCAGGCCTCGCCGCCGCCACGCTCATGGTGGCGGTGGCGCTGGCCGCATTTCTGGCGCTATGGACCAGCGCGCCGCAGGCGGCATGGCGTACTCTGCTTGAGGACAGCTATCTATGGCATGTGGTGCGATTCTCCTTCTGGCAGGCGTTTTTGTCGGCGCTGCTGTCGGTAGGTCCGGCCATTTTTCTTGCCCGTTCCCTCTACCGCCGCCGCTTTCCCGGCAGGTTGATGCTGCTGCGCTTGTGCGCGATGACATTGATCCTGCCAGTACTGGTGGGCGTATTCGGCATTCTGAGCGTCTATGGACGTCAGGGGTGGCTGGCGTCGCTGGCGCAGCTCTGCGGCCTGGAATGGACCTTTTCCCCGTATGGTCTGCAGGGTATCCTGCTGGCGCATATCTTTTTTAATCTGCCGATGGCGACGCGCCTGCTGCTTCAGGTGCTGGAGCAGATCCCCGGTGAACAGCGGCAGCTGGCGGCGCAGCTGGGGATGCGCGGCTATGACTTCTTCCGCTTTGTGGAATGGCCGTGGCTGCGTCGGCAGATCCCGCCCGTCGCCGCGCTGATTTTTATGCTCTGCTTCGCCAGCTTCGCCACGGTACTGTCGCTCGGCGGCGGTCCGCAGGCGACAACGATTGAACTGGCAATCTACCAGGCGCTTAATTTTGATTACGATCCCGGCCGCGCGGCGATGCTGGCGCTAATCCAGATGATCTGCTGTCTCGGTCTGGTGCTCTTAAGCCAGCGCCTGAGCAAAGCGATTGCGGTGGGCAATACCCAGCTTAAGGGTTGGCGCGATCCGTACGACCGCCGCGTCAGCCGGATCGCCGATATACTGCTGATCGGCTGTGCTTTGCTGCTTCTGCTGCCGCCGCTGCTGGCGGTCATCATTGAAGGCATTAACCGCGATCTCCCCGAGGTTCTGCAACAGCCCGCCATGTGGCAGGCGCTGTGGACCTCGCTGCGTATCGCCCTCGCGGCAGGCACGCTGTGCATCGTGCTGACCATGATGCTGCTGTGGAGCAGCCGCGAACTTCGCGCCCGGGCACGTCCGCTGGCGGGTCAGGCGATGGAGCTTTCCGGTATGTTAATTCTCGCCATGCCGGGTATTGTGCTGGCGACGGGATTCTTTTTACTGCTCAATAACAGCGTGGGACTGCCGCAATCGGCGGATGGCATCGTAATTTTTACCAATGCGCTGATGGCGATCCCCTATGCGCTGAAGGTGCTGGAAAATCCGATGCGCGATCTCACCGCCCGCTATACGATGCTATGTCAGTCGCTGGGCATGGAAGGTTTTACCCGCCTGAAAGTGCTGGAACTGCGCGCGCTGAAGCGTCCGCTGGCGCAGGCGCTGGCGTTTGCCTGCGTGCTGTCGATTGGCGATTTTGGCGTCGTTGCCCTGTTCGGCAACGATGATTTCCGCACGCTGCCCTTTTATCTTTATCAGCAGATCGGATCTTATCGCAGCCAGGAGGGGGCGGTGACCGCTCTGCTGCTACTGCTGCTTTGTTTTGCGCTTTTTACCGTTATCGAAAAACTTCCGGGACGCCATGCTGAAACTTACTGATGTGATCTGGCTTTATCAGCATCTGCCGATGCGCTTTACCGTCTCCATTAAGCAAGGGGAACAGGTGGCAGTGCTGGGTCCCAGCGGCGCGGGGAAAAGTACGCTGCTCAATCTGATCGCCGGTTTTCTCAACCCGCAAAGCGGCACGATCCTGATTGAAAATAAGATCCATACCCACACGCCGCCCGCACGCCGCCCGGTGTCGATGCTGTTTCAGGAAAATAACCTTTTCAGCCACCTCACCGTGCGGCAGAACATCGGACTGGGGCTGCATCCGGGTCTGAAACTGAACGACGCGCAGCGGCAGAAACTGCAACTGATTGCCAGTCAAATGGGCATTGAATCGCTGCTGGACCGCCTGCCATCTGAACTCTCCGGCGGCCAGCGCCAGCGGGCCGCACTGGCGCGCTGCCTGGTGCGTGAGCAGCCGATATTGCTGCTGGATGAGCCGTTTTCTGCCCTCGATCCGGCGCTGCGTCAGGAGATGCTCAGCCTGGTCAACGATGTCTGTCGCCGCCAACACCTGACGCTATTGATGGTCTCACACAGCGTAGAGGATGCTGCGCGTATTGCCTCGCGCTCACTGGTGATCGCCGACGGCAGAATAGCGTGGGATGGCGCAACCGCTGAACTACTGAGCGGTCGCGCCAGCGCCTCGTCACTATTGGGGATTGCCGGACACCACTCTGACTAAAATATCAGCGTAGATCGGCATGGATGGATGACGGATCGCCGCTACCAGTGCCACGGCGGCGATACCGCTGACCAGCGGTGCCAGCCAGATCAGCCGCGCGCGCGGAAGGAGTTGCGAAAGGCGATCGCGGCCACTTTTCCCGCTGCGCCATAAGCGCCAGCACAGCCAGGCGGCAATCCATAGCAGTAGCGCCGCCGTCAGCAGCAGCCATTTAAACCCGCTGCTCTGCGCATCGGCAGGAATATCAATCGCCGCGCCGGCGAGAATACCTGGCAGGAAGTAAACCGGCGGCCAGAACAGGCAGCCAATAATATTCGGCACCACAAATTTAGTAATCGGCAGATCGAGCATTCCGGCGACCATCGGCACCAGGGGGCGCGTCGGCCCGACAAAGCGGCCGACCAAAATGGTAAACATGCTGTGCTGATGCAGCGCGTGCTCGGTTTTATCCAGCAGGGACTTATTCTTCTTCATAAACGACCAGCGGTGCAGCGGCTTTTTAAAGCGCCAGCCCAGCCAGAACGAAATCCAGTCGCCCAGCAAGCAACCGACAATCCCCGCCAGCCACGCCTGCCAGAAGTTAACCTCACCGCTGCCAATCAGCGCGCCCAAACCGGCCATCATCACCGTACCCGGCAGGATCAGTCCCACCAGCGCCAGCGATTCGAGAAAGGCGACCAGCGCGATAGCGATCAATGAATAACTGGCTGATTGAGTGACAAAATGTTCCAGCAATGCTTGCATAATGTGTCCGTCGGGGTTTTTGAAGCAGGGATTCTGCGCAGCGACGCCTGTGTCGTCAAGACATCAATTGTCTGAAGTGATTAACGGTTATGACAAGTACCCGGACACATCATTCACTTTTTATTCACAACCTGAGCGAAATTCGCTGGGGCTGGCCCCGGTACATTTTTTAAAAACGCGGGAAAAGTAGAGCTGATCCTCAAAGCCAATATTGCGCCCGACGCTGGCGATCGGCATCCGGGTGGTACTGAGAAGAAATTTGGCCTGGCTGATACGCTGATCCTCACGCCAGCTCAGCACGCTGACGCCAAGCTGCTGACGGAAAAGATGCGAGAGGCGGGAAGGCGAAAGGCAGACGTGCTGCGCGACGCTGGCGATATCAAAATGGCTGTCGGAGAGATGATCGCTGATGTACTGGCACGCTTCACGCACCCGGTGATCCAGCGGCGGGTGCAGAGACTCATTCACCGCTTCCAGACGCCGCAACAGCAATTGCTCCAGCAGATTAATCGCCAGCAACTCTGAATAGCGCCCGGCTCCCTGGCCGGCATCAATAATTTGCGCGAATAACTCGCGAAATATCGGTTCATGCGACGCGTCAGGACGGTGAAAACCGGTCTGAGCGAAGATGGTCGGCCACGCCAGCCACTCCTGCCAGTAGGCGCGGGGACGGAAATAAACCCACTGATGATACCACTCCTTCGCCTCCGGGTGACGACCGTAGTGGTGGATTTCGCCCGGCGGGAACAGCAGCATATCCCCCGGACGGCAGACAAAGCGCTGGCCGTGATTATCAATCACCCCTTCCCCACGCACGGTCAGATTGAGGATATATCCTTTCATTCCCAGTGGCCGGTCGATAAAAAAATCCAGATAACCGCCCGCCTCAATTGGCGTTAAACCTGCCACCAGATGAGCATTGAATGAATAGCCTGGCAATAAAGGATCGTTCTGCGTTTCAGCCATTACCACTACACTCCCGATAAAGTTTTAGAAACCAATTGTCCATATTACAATTTAAGGCGGTTAATGCAGGGCAACGTTAACAAAAATATCGAATTCAGCGCACCAACCCGCTCCGGAGAAGCACTTCCCCCGCTAACAGGCTACATAGCAGTTCCAAAGTAGTAACAAGAGTGTCTATAAAGAAGGTTGAAAAGTCCACATTGAATATTTGCACACCGTCACACTTTGCAACGCCATAGCGATTTTGTCCATAAGATTAGCGGTTCCGGCCTGACGCTTTTTTTCGCCAGTCTCTACTGTTTCACCATCACTGTTTTTCTGGATGGAGTTATACGATGGCGATTGCAATTGGCCTCGATTTTGGTAGTGATTCTGTACGCGCGCTGGCGGTAGATTGCGCCACCGGTAAAGAGATCGCCACCAGCGTGGAATGGTATCCGCGCTGGCAGGAGGGGCGTTATTGCGACGCCCCGAATAACCAGTTCCGTCATCATCCGCGCGATTATATTGAGTCGATGGAAGCCGCGGTCAAAAGCGTGCTGGCGGAGCTGAGCGATGCGCAGCGCCATGATGTCGTCGGCATTGGCGTCGATAGCACCGGTTCCACCCCTGCCCCCATTGATGCCGAGGGTCATGTACTGGCGCTCAGAGAGGAGTTCGCCGATAACCCGAACGCCATGTTCGTACTGTGGAAAGATCACACCTCGGTGGAAGAAGCCGAAGAGATTACCCGCCTGTGCCATACGTCGGGCAAAGAGGATTACTCACGTTATATCGGCGGTATTTACTCAAGTGAATGGTTCTGGGCCAAAATTCTGCACGTTACCCGTCAGGACAGCGCCGTCGCACAGGCGGCGGCGTCATGGATCGAATTATGCGACTGGGTGCCCGCTCTGCTCTCCGGCACGACGCGCCCTGCCGATATCCGCCGCGGCCGCTGCAGTGCCGGGCATAAATCACTGTGGCATGAAGGCTGGGGCGGACTGCCGCCTGCCAGCTTCTTTGATGAACTGGATCCGCTGCTCAACCGCCACCTGGCGTATCCAATGTTCAGCGAAACGTACACTGCCGATCTGCCGGTCGGCAACCTGAGTGCCGAATGGGCGCAGCGTCTGGGCCTGCCGCAAAGCGTGGTCATTTCCGGCGGCGCATTTGATTGCCATATGGGCGCAGTCGGCGCGGGCGCACAGCCTAACGCACTGGTGAAAGTGATCGGCACCTCCACCTGCGACATTCTGATTGCCGACAAAGACAGCGTCGGTGAGCGCGCCGTAAAAGGTATCTGCGGCCAGGTCGACGGCAGCGTGGTACCTGATTTTATCGGCATGGAAGCCGGGCAATCGGCGTTCGGCGATATTTATGCATGGTTCGGGCGCATCCTCGGCTGGCCGCTGGAACAGCTCGCCGCGCAGCATCCTGAACTGAAAGAGCAGATCAAAGCCAGCCAGAAGCAACTACTTCCGGCGCTCACCGAAGCGTGGGCGAAAAATCCCTCGCTCGATCACCTGCCGGTGGTGCTCGACTGGTTTAACGGCCGCCGCACGCCCAATGCCAATCAGCGTCTGAAAGGGGTGATCACCGATCTCAATCTGGCGACCGACGCGCCCGCGCTGTTCGGCGGTCTGATTGCCGCCACCGCCTTCGGCGCGCGCGCCATTATGGAGTGCTTTACCGAACAAGGCATTGCGGTCAATAACGTAATGGCCCTTGGCGGTATCGCGCGTAAAAATCCGGTGATTATGCAGGCCTGCTGCGACGTTCTGAACCGGCCGCTGCAAATTGTCGCCTCGGATCAGTGCTGCGCGCTGGGCGCGGCGATCTTCGCCGCCGTCGCGGCAGGCGTGCATACCACTATCCCCGCCGCGCAGGCCAGTATGGCCAGCGCCGTAGAGATCACCCTGCAACCGCGCCCTCAGCAGGCGCAGCGTTTTGAACAGCTCTATCGCCGCTATCAACAGTGGGCGGTCAGCGCCGAACAGCAATACCTTCCTGATGCCGCGCCGGTACAAAAGACGGCGGCTAACCAGACATCTCTGACCTGTTAAGGACACGACAATGACGATTTTTAATAACTATGAAGTATGGTTTGTAATTGGTAGCCAGCATCTTTACGGCCCGGAAACGCTGCGTCAGGTAACGCAGCACGCGGAACACGTAGTCAATGCGCTGAACAGCGAAGGCAAACTGCCGTGCAAGCTGGTGTTAAAACCGCTGGGCACCTCGCCGGATGAGATCACCGCCATTTGCCGCGATGCCAACTACGATGATAAATGCGCGGGGCTGATGGTCTGGCTGCACACCTTCTCGCCAGCCAAAATGTGGATCAACGGGCTGACGATCCTCAACAAACCGCTGCTGCAATTCCATACCCAGTTCAATGCCGCCCTGCCGTGGGACAGCATTGATATGGACTTTATGAACCTCAACCAGACCGCGCACGGCGGCCGCGAGTTCGGCTTCATCGGCGCGCGGATGCGTCTGCAACACAGTGTCGTGACCGGCCACTGGCAGGATCAAGACGCCCACCAGCGTATCGGCGCGTGGATGCGTCAGGCGGTGTCGAAGCAGGATACCCGCCACCTGAAAGTATGCCGCTTTGGCGACAATATGCGTGAAGTGGCAGTGACCGACGGCGATAAAGTCGCGGCGCAGATTAAATTCGGTTTCTCCGTCAATACCTGGGCGGTTGGCGATCTGGTGCAGGTTGTTAATGCGGTCAGCGATGGCGATATCAGCGCGCTGGTTGACGAATATGAAAGCAGCTATCGCCTGACGGAAGCGGCGCAGATCCACGGCGACAAACGGCAGAACGTGATCGACGCGGCGCGTATTGAACTCGGCATGAAACGCTTCCTTGAGGAAGGTGGTTTCCACGCCTTTACCACCACGTTTGAAGATTTACACGGCCTGAAACAGCTCCCGGGTCTTGCCGTGCAGCGACTGATGCAGCAGGGCTATGGCTTTGCGGGCGAAGGCGACTGGAAAACCGCCGCTCTGTTACGCATCATGAAGGTGATGTCAACCGGTCTACAGGGCGGCACCTCTTTTATGGAGGACTACACCTATCATTTCGAGCAGGGCAACGATCTGGTGCTCGGTTCGCATATGCTGGAAGTGTGTCCATCCATCGCAACGGCTGAAAAACCGATCCTTGAGGTTAAACCGCTTGGCATCGGCGGCAAGGCCGATCCGGCCCGCCTGATCTTTAATACCAACACTGGCCCGGCGATCGCCGCAAGCCTTATCGATCTTGGCGATCGCTTCCGTCTGCTGGTCAACTGCGTTGATTCAGTTGAAACCCCACACGCGCTGCCGAAGCTGCCGGTGGCTAACGCCCTGTGGAAAGCCCAGCCGGATCTCCCTACTGCATCGGAGGCGTGGATCATCGCCGGTGGCGCACACCATACCGTCTTCAGCCACGCGCTGACGCTGGACGATATGCGCCAGTTCACCGAACTGCACGATATTGAGATTGCCGTCATCGATAACGATACCCGCCTGCCAGCGTTTAAGGACGCGCTGCGCTGGAACGAAGTTTATTTCGGCTCAAAACGGTAAGCGTAATGCCCGGTGGCGCTGCGCTTACCGGGCCTACGAGGCGTCATTTTGTTATGGAAACCACCAAACGTAGGCCGGATAAGCGAAGCGTCATCCGGCATCAGGCAACAGAACGTAGGCCGGATAAGCGCAGCGTCATCCGGCATCAAGGCAACAGAACGTAGGCCGGATAAGCGCAGCGCCATCCGGCATCAAGACCACCGACCACAGGCCGGATAAGCGCAGCGTCATCCGGCATGGAGAGCAACATGCTAGAAGATCTCAAACGTCAGGTGCTGGAAGCGAACCTGGCATTACCAGAACACAATCTGGTGACCCTCACCTGGGGTAACGTCAGCGCCGTCGACCGCGAGCGCGGCGTCTTTGTTATCAAACCTTCCGGTGTCGATTATCGTGTAATGAAAGCCGAAGATATGGTGGTCGTCAGCATCGCCACCGGCGAAGTGGTCGACGGCACGAAAAAACCCTCCTCCGACACGCCAACGCATCGCCTGCTATATCAGGCTTTCCCCACCATTGGCGGCATTGTGCACACCCACTCGCGCCATGCGACCATCTGGGCACAGGCGGGGCAATCCATTCCGGCTACCGGCACCACCCACGCCGACTATTTCTACGGTACTATCCCCTGCACGCGCAAAATGACCGACGCAGAAATTAACGGCGACTATGAATGGGAAACCGGCAACGTAATTGTCGAAACTTTTGAAAAACAGGGCATTGACGCCGCGCAAATGCCGGGCGTGCTGGTCCACTCCCACGGCCCGTTCGCGTGGGGTAAAAATGCCGACGACGCAGTGCATAACGCCATCGTGCTGGAAGAAGTGGCCTATATGGGTATCTTCTGCCGCCAGCTCGCCCCGCAATTGCCGGACATGCAGCAGACGCTGCTGGATAAACATTATCTGCGCAAGCACGGGGCGAAGGCGTATTACGGGCAGTAAACGTCTTATGCCGCTGTTGCGCTTCCGGCGGCACGTCGCTCACGCGGATATAAATAATGAATCTAGTCGGGGCACATGAATACGCCCCGGCAAAAAAGCTTGCGTGTTCCCGGCAACAAACCGATCTTTTCTGAAAATGGATCCCTCATCGCATTTCTTGTCTTCTCGTTTTATTTGCCTCTTTTGCGACTAAAAGTAATCATGCTATTTTAGCGCCGTTAAATCAGAGATAATGATCATGACGGAAACAAAATATACACTTAACAAATCAATCATCACAAAATCATTAATAAAAGATAACTATTTTATCTTTGCCACCATTCCTTGCAGCGTGCTTTTATTAGTTATCATTGCCTGTTTTCTGGGGTTGCCGATTATGGAGATGATTGTCAAAGGCATTATCGTGGTGATCATCGCCGAACTCTGCTTACTGGTACCGATTTATGCCTGGGGCCGCTGGCGTAAATCCACTACACCTGCGGAGATCGGCATCACGCCAGGCCACCTGCGTATTGATAACCATCACTGGGCACTGAACGAAATACAGACTTTGCGATTAACGCCTAATATTCACCCTACAAATAAAAAGTGTTATTTAACGGTTATTGAAACTACCGGGAAACAATATCGCTATTATCTGGGAGCGAGTTTACCCTCTGAAGAAACTGTCTTTACACAATATGCTGAATTTTGTGACCGCATTGCGTTTTTATGCAAGGATAACCCCAATCAATTTCAGGCAGGATAACGTGTTCAGGGGCTGGCAGAAATGAAACTAAAATATGCAGGGCGTGGGGTAATACTGTTTATCGTCATCATCGCCATGGTATTTATCTACAATGCCATCGCCATTTATCATTTCAGCCTGCAGGATCAAACGCAAAAAGCCGACTGCGCCATTGTCGCGGGCGCGGGTATTCAGGGCGACCAGCCCTCGCCGGTGTTTCAGGCACGGCTCGATCACGCCGTTCATCTCTGGCAACAGGGGCTGGTGCGGATGGTTATCTTAACCGGCGGCCTCAGCGCTCATGCACAGCGATCCGACGCCGCCATCGCCCGCCAGTACCTGCTGGCGCAGGGGATACCCGCCTCTGCTATCCTGATGGAAGAGACCTCAACAAAAACCCGCGAGAACGTAAAAAACGCCAAAGCGCTCATGCAGACACAGCATTTAACCACCGCCCTAATGGTCAGCGATCCTCTGCATATGCATCGCTTAATGTTGATGGCCTGGGATAACAATATTCAGGCCTGGTCGTCCCCAACGCCCGGCTCGCAGTTCCGCAGCTGGTCTACTCGTCTTCCGATGCTGGCACAGGAGTCGTTCTGGTATACCGGTTATCGTATCTACCGCCTGATGCCGCAGACCGCTGTACAAAAAGTCAGTACCCAGCGCTGAAAACGGTTATAATAACGTCTGATTTTATTGACGAGAACTGAGCGTGGCGCAGGCGCGAGAAGGCTTTATTTTAACCCGGCACTGGCGGGATACCCCGCAGGGGACAGAGGTGACATTCTGGCTGGCGACGGATAACGGTCCGCTGCACGTCACCCTGCCGCCGCAGGAATCTGTCGCTTTTATCGCTGCCGACCATGTTGCCCGCGCGCAGCAAACGTTAAGCGCCGAACATGGTTTTCGCCTCACGCCGCTTGAACTAAAAGATTTTCACCGTCGCCCGGTTTACGGGCTGTACTGCCGTTCTCATCGCCAGTTAATGAACTACGAAAAACGGCTGCGCGAGAACGGCGTTACCGTGTATGAAGCTGACGTGCGCCCGCCAGAGCGCTTCCTGATGGAGCGTTTTATTACCGCACCCGTCTGGGTTGACGGTGATGAGCACAATGGCGCGCTGATTAACGCTCGCCTGAAACCCAATCCGCACTACCGGCCACCGCTGAAATGGGTGTCGCTGGATATCGAAACGACCCGCCACGGTGAGCTGTACTGTATTGGTCTCGAAGGCTGCGGTCAGCGCGTAGTGTATATGCTCGGCCAGCCCAGCGGCGAGGATCCGCCCCTCGACTTTCACCTGGAGTATGTTGCCAGCCGTCCACAGTTGCTGGATAAACTTAACGCCTGGTTTGCAGAGCACGATCCGGACGTGCTGATCGGCTGGAACGTGGTGGGGTTTGACTTACGCATGCTGCAAAAACATGCCGAACGCTATCGCATTCCACTGCGTCTGGGACGCGGTAATAGCGAGCTGGAGTGGCGCGAGCACGGATTTAAAAACGGCGTGTTTTTCGCGCAGATGAACGGCCGGGTGATCATCGACGGCATTGACGCGCTGAAATCAGCATTCTGGAACTTCTCCTCATTCTCGCTGGAATCGGTGTCGCGAGAACTGCTGGGCGAAGGGAAATCGATTGATAACCCGTGGGACCGGATGGACGAAATTGACCGCCGTTTCGCCGAAGATAAGCCTGCATTAGCCACCTATAATCTCAAGGACTGCGAGCTGGTGACCCGTATCTTCCATAAAACGGAGATCATGCCCTTCCTGCTGGAGCGGGCAACGGTCAACGGCCTGCCGGTCGATCGCCACGGCGGGTCGGTCGCCGCCTTCAGCCATCTCTATTTCCCGCGGATGCATCGTGCCGGATACGTTGCGCCGAATATGGGGTCGGTGCCGCCGCAGGCCAGTCCCGGCGGCTACGTGATGGACTCCCGGCCTGGCCTGTATGATTCGGTGCTGGTACTGGACTATAAAAGCCTGTATCCGTCGATTATCCGCACCTTTCTGATCGACCCGGTCGGGCTGATTGAAGGCATGGTGCAGCCCGATCCCACCCACAGCACCGAAGGTTTTCTCGACGCGTGGTTTTCCCGCGACAAACACTGTCTGCCGGAGATCGTCAGCCAAATCTGGCACGGGCGTGAAGAAGCCAAACGTCAGGGCAACAAGCCATTGTCGCAGGCGCTGAAGATCATTATGAACGCTTTCTACGGGGTGCTCGGCACCAGCGCCTGCCGCTTTTTCGATCCGCGTCTGGCCTCGTCGATCACCATGCGCGGCCACGCGATCATGCGTCAGACCAAAGCCCTGATCGAAGCGGAAGGCTATGACGTGATCTACGGCGACACCGACTCCACTTTTGTCTGGCTCAAACGTTCCCACGGTGAAGATGACGCCGCGCAGATTGGTCAGACGCTGGTGAAAAAAGTGAATGAATGGTGGAAGGCGGAGCTGAAAAAAGAGAAGTTAACCAGCGCGCTGGAACTGGAGTTTGAGACGCACTTCTGCCGCTTTCTGATGCCAACCATTCGCGGTGCCGAGACCGGCAGCAAAAAACGCTACGCCGGACTGATTCAGGAAGGCGAAAAACAGCGGATGGTATTTAAAGGGCTGGAAACCGTGCGCACCGACTGGACGCCGCTGGCGCAGCAGTTCCAGCAGGAACTGTACCTGCGTATTTTTCGCCGCGAGCCTTATAAAGATTTTGTGCGTGAGACCATCGACAAACTGATGGCGGGTGAACTGGACGAACGGCTGGTTTATCGCAAACGTCTGCGCCGTCCGCTGAGCGAATATCAGCGCAATGTCCCGCCGCACGTGCGCGCCGCGCGGCTGGCAGATGAGGAGAATCTGAAGCGCGGCCGGGCGGCGCAGTATCAAAACCGCGGGACCATTAAATACGTCTGGACCACTAACGGGCCGGAGCCGGTTGATTATCAGCATTCACCGTTAGATTACGACCACTACCTGACCCGCCAGCTTGAGCCGGTCGCCGAAGGGATACTCCCCTTTATGAACGATAATTTTGCTACACTAGTGACGGGGCAACTGGGGCTATTTTGATACGTGACGAATCCGTTGCCATCCAGTACCATAGCGCCCTTTCCATTCCTGGACCCAATTCAGACTGCTGCCACCTTCGGATGGCAGAGGTCAGTTATTGCCTGCAATCAAAGAGATAGAGCCGAACACATATGCCTTTTACACTTGGTCAACGCTGGATCAGCGACACCGAAAGCGAACTAGGACTTGGTACTGTTGTCGCGATGGACGCGCGTACTGTCACGCTGTTATTCCCGGCCACCGGCGAAAATCGCCTGTATGCGCGCAGCGACTCTCCCGTGACCCGCGTCATGTTCAATCCGGGCGATACCGTAACAAGTCATGAAGGCTGGCAACTGCACATTGATGACGTAAAAGAAGAAAATGGTCTGCTCGCCTATACCGGAACGCGCCTGGACACTGAAGAAAAAGACGTTTTGCTACGCGAAGTCTTCCTCGACAGCAAACTGGTGTTCAGTAAACCGCAGGATCGTCTGTTCGCCGGGCAAATCGACCGTATGGATCGCTTCTCGCTGCGCTATCGGGCGCGTAAATACCAGAGCGAGCAGTACCGTATGCCATACAGCGGCCTGCGCGGCCAGCGCACCAGCCTGATCCCGCATCAGTTGAATATCGCCCATGACGTTGGTCGCCGTCACGCGCCGCGCGTGCTGCTGGCAGATGAAGTCGGATTGGGTAAAACCATCGAAGCCGGGATGATCCTGCATCAGCAACTGCTTTCCGGTGCGGCTGAGCGCGTACTGGTGGTGGTACCGGAAACGTTGCAGCATCAGTGGCTGGTAGAAATGCTGCGTCGCTTTAACCTGCGCTTTGCACTGTTTGACGATGAGCGTTATGCCGAAGCGCAGCATGATGCCGACAATCCGTTTGAAACTGAACAACTGGTGATCTGCTCGCTGGACTTCGTGCGTCGTAATAAACAGCGCCTTGAGCATCTCTGTGATGCCGAATGGGATCTGCTGGTAGTCGATGAAGCGCACCATCTGGTGTGGAGTGAAGACGCACCAAGCCGCGAATATAGCGCCATTGAAGAACTGGCTGGTCACGTACCGGGGGTTCTGCTGCTGACCGCCACGCCGGAACAGCTCGGAATGGAAAGCCACTTTGCGCGCCTGCGCCTGCTGGATCCAGATCGCTTCCACGACTTCGCGCAGTTTGTGGAAGAACAAAATAACTACCGCCCGGTCGCCGATGCGGTCGCCCTGCTGCTGGCGGGCAATAAACTCAGCGACAGCGAACTGAATATGCTGGGAGAGCTGATCGGCGAGCAGGATATTGAACCGCTACTGCAAACGGCAAACAGCGACCGCGACGGCGCACAATCCGCCCGTCAGGAACTGGTCTCGATGCTGATGGACCGTCATGGCACCAGCCGCGTGCTGTTCCGCAACACCCGTAACGGTGTGAAAGGCTTTCCGAAGCGCGAGCTGCACACCATCAAACTGCCGTTGCCGACCCAGTACCAGACCGCGATTAAAGTCTCCGGCATCATGGGCGCACGCAAAAGCGCGGAAGACAGAGCGCGTGACATGCTCTATCCGGAGCAGATTTACCAGGAATTTGAAGGCGATACCGGCACCTGGTGGAACTTCGATCCGCGCGTGGAATGGCTGATGGGCTATCTGACCAGCCACCGCTCGCAGAAAGTGCTGGTGATTTGTGCCCAGGCCACCACCGCTCTGCAACTGGAGCAGGTGCTGCGCGAGCGCGAAGGCATCCGTGCCGCGGTCTTCCACGAAGGCATGTCGATCATCGAACGCGACCGCGCCGCCGCGTGGTTTGGCGAAGAAGACAGCGGCGCGCAGGTACTGCTGTGCTCGGAAATCGGCTCTGAAGGGCGTAACTTCCAGTTTGCCAGCAACCTGGTGATGTTTGACCTGCCGTTTAACCCGGACCTGCTGGAGCAGCGTATCGGTCGTCTGGACCGTATCGGTCAGGCGCATGATATTCAGATCCACGTTCCTTACCTTGAAAGAACCGCACAGTCGGTACTGGTACGCTGGTATCACGAAGGTCTTGATGCCTTTGAACATACCTGCCCGACCGGCCGTGCGATTTATGACACGGTATATAGCGATCTGATCACCTATCTGGCGGCACCGGAAAATACCGACGGCTTTGATGAGCTGATCAAATCCTGCCGCGCGCAGCACGATGCGCTGAAAGCCCAGCTTGAACAGGGGCGTGACCGTCTGCTGGAAATCCACTCCAACGGCGGCGAGAAAGCGCAGGCGCTGGCAGAAAGTATTGAAGAGCAGGATGACGATACCAGCCTGATCGCCTTCGCCATGAACCTGTTTGACATCGTCGGCATTAACCAGGATGACCGCGGTGAAAACCTGATTGTCCTGACGCCGTCCGATCACATGCTGGTGCCGGATTTCCCCGGTCTGCCGGAAGATGGCTGCACCATTACGTTTGAGCGTGATATCGCGCTGTCGCGTGAAGACGCGCAGTTTATTACCTGGGAGCACCCGCTGATCCGCAATGGTCTGGATCTGATCTTGTCCGGCGATACCGGCAGCAGCACCATTTCACTGCTGAAAAACAAAGCGCTACCGGTGGGCACGCTGTTACTGGAACTGATCTACGTTGTCGAAGCACAGGCACCGAAACAGCTCCAGCTTAACCGTTTCCTGCCGCCGACGCCGGTGCGCATGCTGCTTGACAAAAACGGCACTAACCTGGCCGCGCAGGTCGAGTTTGAGACCTTCAACCGCCAGCTCAGTGCGGTTAACCGTCATACCGGTAGCAAACTGGTTAACGCCGTGCAGCAGGAGGTTCACGCCATTCTGCAACAGGGCGAAGCGCAGATTGAAAAAGCCGCCCGCCTGCTTATCGATGCGGCGCGCAGCGAGGCCGATGAGAAATTGTCTGCCGAATTGTCGCGTCTGGAAGCGCTGAAAGCGGTCAATCCAAACATCCGTGAGGATGAACTGGAGGCCATCGACAGCAACCGCCAGCAGGTGATGGAAAGCCTGAATCAGGCGGGGTGGCGTCTGGACGCGCTGCGTCTGATTGTCGTCACGCATCAGTAACGGAAACGCACATGGGGATGGAAAACTACAATCCGCCGCAGGAGCCCTGGCTGGTCATTCTGTATCAGGATGAACACATTATGGTGGTCAACAAGCCGAGCGGCCTGTTATCCGTGCCGGGGCGGCTTGAGGAGCATAAGGACAGCGTGATGACGCGCATTCAGCGCGATTATCCGCAGGCCGAATCCGTGCATCGTCTGGATATGGCCACCAGCGGCGTGATTGTGGTGGCGCTGACCAAGGCCGCCGAGCGGGAGCTGAAACGCCAGTTTCGCGAGCGCGAGCCGAAAAAACAGTACGTGGCGCGGATCTGGGGCCATCCGGCGAAAGCGGAAGGGCTGGTGGATTTGCCGCTGATCTGCGACTGGCCAAACCGGCCAAAGCAGAAAGTCTGTTTTGAGACCGGTAAAGCGGCGCAGACGGAGTATGAGGTGGTGGAGTACGCGGCGGATAACACCGCTCGCGTGGTGCTAAAGCCGATTACCGGGCGCTCACACCAGCTACGCGTGCATATGCTGGCGCTGGGTCATCCGATCCTCGGCGACCGATTCTACGCCACGCCAGAGGCGCTGGCGTTAGCGCCACGCCTGCTGCTGCATGCGGAGATGCTGACCATTACCCATCCGGCGTATGGCAGTTCGATGACGTTTAAGGTGCCAGCGGATTTCTGATAACGGTCCTCGTTGGCGCTGGCGAGGTGCCATAATGCCCGGTGGCGCTGCGCTTACCGGGCCTACGATTTATAAGGCAACCCTCTGATATTGTGGATTTTGTAGGCCGGGTAAGGCGAAGCCGCCACCCGGCATTATCATGGGATAAGGGCTTTGATTCCGGGCCACGTTGTCGACCTTACTTAAATCCTTTCTGCTCTTTAATTAGCTCGTATGCCTTCTGGATCTCCTGCGCTTTCTGCTTCGCCATCTCCATCATCTCCGGCGGCAGACCTTTTGCCACCAGCTTGTCCGGATGATGTTCGCTCATCAGCTTACGGTAAGCGCGCTTGATGGTGGTCCCGTCATCGGTCGGCTTCACGCCCAGCACGTTACAGGCATCCTCCAGCGTCGGTCCGCGCTGCGCCTGCTGCCAGCCGCCGCCGGACTGCTGCTGATACTGCTGCTGATATCCGCCACCAAACTGCGCTCCACCCTGCATCATGCGCAGGAACTGATCGAACTGCACGCGGGAAATGCCTAACTCCTCGGCAATCACATACAGCACCTCGCGTTCATTGGGATGCAATTGCCCGTCCGCAAACGCCGCCTGGATTTGAATTTCCAGAAACATCCGAATCAAATCGGCACGGCCAAAACAGATGCTGCGAAAGGCACGCATTTTTTCACGCAGCGGGTAGTTATCCGCTTTACCCACGCGAAATGCCTGCTGAGCAGCACTGCGTGATTCGCCGTGAAGATTCATGCGATCCATAAAGACGCTGGCAATTTGGATATCCGCTTCCGTGACGCGGCCTTTCGATTTGGTTAAATGGCCCATCACCTCAAAGGTGGTGGCGAAAAACAGCGATTGTCGCTCCTGTTGATTGGCAAACCAGTTCAGCCGACGGCTTCGCGCCTTATCAAACATATGACCTATCAGCAGCCCCAGCACCGCGCCCCAGAAGCCGCCGCCCATCATTAATGCCACTGCTACGCCAATCACTTTGCCCCAATACTGCATATACTCCCCAAATCGTCATGCCTGCGACTAAAATATGTTTTATCATACCCGTCATTCAATGCCGTGCCTAACACAAGGGCATGAAACGGGCAGGATTAAGACTAGCGCGATGCGGATGAGTAAGTTAGTCTCTGACCGTTTGCTAGTCGCTACGCCACTGATGACGGAACAACATATAAAACGTATGAAAAAACGTATTCCCACCCTTCTGGCCACCATGATCGCCAGCGCCCTGTATAGTCAGCAGGGTATGGCCGCCGATCTCGCCTCGCAGTGTATGCTGGGCGTGCCGAGCTATAACCGTCCTCTGGTGGAGGGCGAGCCAAACGAATTACCGGTCACGATCAACGCCGATCATGCCAAAGGAAATTATCCCGATAACGCCGCTTTTACCGGCAACGTGGATATCAATCAGGGCAACAGCCGCTTGCAGGCCGATGAAGTCCAGCTTCATCAAAAAGAAGCTGAAGGTCAGCCTGAGCCGGTGCGTACCGTCGATGCGCTCGGCAACGTGCACTACGACGATAACCAGGTGATCCTGAAAGGGCCGAAAGGCTGGGCCAACCTGAACACCAAAGATACGAATATCTGGGAAGGAGACTATCAGATGGTGGGCCGTCAGGGACGCGGTAAAGCGGATCTGATGAAACAGCGTGGCGAAAACCGCTATACCATCCTGGAAAACGGCACCTTTACCTCATGTTTGCCGGGATCAAATACCTGGAGCGTGGTGGGCAGCGAAGTGATCCACGACCGCGAAGAGCAGGTTGCGGAAATCTGGAACGCCCGCTTTAAGCTCGGTCCGGTTCCGGTCTTTTACAGTCCCTACCTGCAATTACCGGTGGGTGATAAGCGTCGCTCTGGTTTCCTGATCCCCAACGCCAAATACAGCAGCAAGAACTACTTTGAGTTCACCCTGCCGTATTACTGGAACATCGCGCCCAACATGGACGCCACCATTACGCCGCACTACATGCACCGTCGTGGCAACGTGATGTGGGAGAACGAATTCCGCTACCTGACTCAGGCGGGCGCAGGTCTGATGGAGCTGGACTACCTGCCGTCAGATGACGTTTATCAGGACGATCACGATAAAGAAGGCAGTCGCCATCGTTGGTTATTCTACTGGCAACACGGTGGCGTTCTGGACCAGGTATGGCGCTTTAACGTCGATTACACCAAAGTCAGCGATTCTAACTATTTTAACGACTTTGACAGTAAATACGGTTCCAGTACCGACGGTTATGCCACGCAGAAATTCAGCCTTGGCTATGCGGTGCAGAACTTTGACGCCACCGTATCGACCAAGCAGTTCCAGGTCTTCAGCGATCAGAACAACAGCAGCTATTCCGCAGAGCCGCAGCTCGACGTCAACTACTATCAAAATGATGTCGGTCCGTTTGATACCCGTATTTACGGTCAGGCGGTGCATTTCGTTAATACCGAAAGCAACCAGCCGGAAGCCACGCGTCTGCACCTTGAACCGACTATCAACCTGCCGCTCTCTAACGGCTGGGGAAGCGTGAATACGGAAGCCAAACTGCTGGCAACGCATTATCAGCAGACTAACCTGGATACCTATAACCGCAATAACACCAATCAGCTTGATGATTCGGTCAACCGCGTGATGCCGCAGTTCAAAGTCGATGGCAAAATGGTTTTCGAGCGCGATATGAACTGGGCGGAAGGCTATACCCAGACCCTTGAACCGCGCGCCCAGTACCTGTACGTGCCTTATCGCGACCAGAGTCACATTAATAACTACGACTCATCATTACTGCAATCAGACTACACCGGCCTGTTCCGCGACCGTAGCTATGGCGGCCTCGACCGTATCGCCTCGGCAAATCAGGTCACCACCGGTTTGACCTCGCGAATTTATGATGATGCCGCCGTGGAACGTTTTAACGTTTCCGTAGGTCAAATCTACTACTTCACCGAGTCGCGTACCGGTGATGACGATAATATTAAATGGGAAGATGACGACCAAACCGGCTCGCTGGTCTGGGCAGGCGATACTTACTGGCGCATCTCCGATCGCTGGGGTCTGCGTGGCGGTCTTCAGTACGATACGCGTCTGGATAACATTGCTACCAGTAGCAGTACCATTGAATATCGTCGTGACCAGGATCGTATGTTACAGCTGAACTACCGTTACGCCAGCCCGGAATATATTCAGGCGACGCTGCCGTCATACGCCACGTCGGATGAGTATAAAGAAGGTATTTCTCAGGTCGGCGCGGCGGGCAGTTGGCCAATTGCCGATCGCTGGTCGGTGGTGGGCGCATGGTATTTCGATACCAACGAGAAAAAAGCCGCTGACCAGATGATAGGCGTGCAATATAACTCCTGCTGTTATGCGATCCGCGTCGGTTACGAGCGTAAACTTAACGGCTGGGAAAACGACCAAAGCGTGTACGATAACGTCATCGGCTTTAATATTGAACTGCGTGGCCTGAGTTCGAACTATGGTCTGGGCACACAGCAGATGCTGCGCTCGAACATTTTGCCTTACCGTAGCTCTCTGTAATGCAGTTGTTTGAAAACGTAATCCGCATTGCGGTTAATTGAAATGGAAAATGTATGAAGAACTGGAAAACGCTGCTTCCTGCTTTCGCCCTCGCACTGGTGGTGAATTCAGGGTTCGCTGCCCCACAGGTTGTCGATAAGGTAGCAGCCGTCGTCAATAACGGCGTCGTTCTTGAAAGCGACGTCGATGGCTTGATGCAGTCGGTAAAAATGAACGCGGGTCAGGCCGGGCAACAGCTGCCGGATGATGCCACGCTGCGTCACCAAATCCTCGAACGTTTGATCATGGATCAGATCATTCTGCAAATGGGGCAGAAGATGGGAGTGAAAATCTCCGATCAGCAGCTCGACGAGGCCATTGCTAATATAGCTAAACAAAACAACATGACGCTGGATCAGATGCGCAGCCGTCTGGCTTACGATGGGCTGGATTACAATACCTATCGCAGCCAGATCCGCAAAGAGATGACCATCTCTGAAGTGCGTAACAACGAAGTGCGTCGTCGCGTTACCGTCCTTCCGCAGGAAGTGGATTCCCTGGCGAAGCAAATCGCCAACCAGAACGATGCCAGCACCGAGCTTAACCTGAGCCACATTCTGCTGCCGCTGCCGGAAAATCCGTCTTCCGAGCAGGTCAGCGAAGCACAGCAACAGGCAAACTCCATTATTGAGCAGGCCCGTAACGGCGCTGACTTCGGCAAACTGGCTATCAGCTACTCTGCCGACCAGCAAGCGTTGCAGGGCGGGCAAATGGGCTGGGGCCGTATTCAGGAACTGCCTGGACTCTTCGCGCAGGCGCTGAGCACGGCGAAAAAAGGCGACATCATCGGCCCAATCCGCTCAGGCGTCGGCTTCCATATCCTGAAAATTAACGATATGCGCGGTCAGAATCAGAACATCTCTGTGACTGAAGCCCATGCCCGTCATATCCTGCTGAAACCGTCACCGATCATGACGGACGATCAGGCGCGTCTGAAGCTGGAAGAAATTGCCGCGGACATTAAGAGCGGTAAAACCACGTTTGCTAACGCAGCGAAAGAGTTCTCTCAGGATCCAGGCTCGGCAAACCAGGGCGGCGATCTGGGTTGGGCAACGCCAAATATGTACGATCCGGCGTTCCGCGATGCGCTGATGAAACTCAACAAGGGCCAGATGAGCGCCCCGGTGCACTCCTCCTTCGGCTGGCATCTGATCGAAATGCTGGATACGCGCCAGGTTGATAAAACCGACGCAGCCCAGAAAGACAAAGCTTACCGTATGTTGATGAACCGGAAGATGTCTGAAGAAGCGGCGACCTGGATGCAGGAACAGCGTGCGACGGCCTACGTTAAAATTCTGAGCGAATAATGTCTTATCCTCACCGTGTGGTGATCACTCCCGGCGAACCTGCCGGGATTGGCCCGGACCTGGTGGTCCAGCTTGCACAGCGCGACTGGCCGGTAGAACTGGTTATTTGCGCCGATGCAACCCTCCTGACAGACCGGGCAGCGATGCTCGGTCTTCCGCTTTCTCTACGGCCCTATAGTGCCTCAGAACCGGCTCAACCGCAGCGTGCGGGAACGTTGACACTGCTACCCGTTGCGCTTCGTGCGCCTGTCATCGCGGGTCAGCTCAGCGTGGAAAACGGGCACTACGTGGTAGAAACGCTGGCCCGTGCCTGCGATGGCTGCCTGAGCGATGAGTTTGCCGCGCTGATCACCGGCCCCGTGCATAAAGGGGTGATCAATGACGCAGGTATTCCTTTCACCGGGCATACTGAGTTTTTTGAAGCGCGCGCGCAGGCAGAAAAAGTAGTGATGATGCTGGCAACGGAAGCAATGCGCGTGGCGGTAGCGACGACGCATTTGCCACTACGCGATGTCGCTGATGCGATCACCCCGGATTTGCTGCGCGAGGTCATTACCATTCTGCATGGCGATCTTCAGAGCAAGTTCGGTATTAAACATCCGCATGTGCTGGTGTGCGGCCTGAATCCTCATGCGGGTGAAGGCGGCCATATGGGTACAGAGGAGATCGACATTCTGATCCCGGTGCTGGAAGAGATGCGCGCCAAAGGCATGAACCTGAGCGGGCCGCTGCCCGCCGACACGCTATTTCAGCCGAAATACCTCGATCATGCAGACGCCGTGCTGGCGATGTACCACGATCAGGGCCTCCCCGTGCTAAAATATCAGGGCTTTGGCCGGGGCGTTAATATCACCCTCGGCTTGCCCTTTATTCGTACTTCCGTTGACCACGGCACCGCGCTGGAACTGGCGGGCCAGGGGAAAGCGGATGTCGGCAGTTTTATTACGGCGCTTAACCTCGCCATCAAAATGATTGTTAATACTAAATGAATAATCGAGTCCATCAGGGCCACTTAGCCCGTAAACGCTTCGGGCAGAACTTCCTCAACGATCAGTTCGTGATCGACAGTATTGTCGCGGCCATTAATCCGCAAAAAGGTCAGGCGATGGTCGAAATCGGCCCGGGCCTTGCCGCATTGACCGAGCCTGTCGGTGAACGCCTTGATAAAATGACGGTTATTGAGCTGGACCGCGATCTGGCTGCCCGCCTGCAAACGCACCCGTTCCTCGGGCCAAAGCTGACGATTTACCAGCAGGATGCGATGACCATGAACTTCGGCGAGCTGTCGCAGGAGCTGGGTCAGCCGCTACGCGTGTTTGGCAACCTGCCGTACAACATCTCCACCCCGCTGATGTTCCACCTGTTTACCTATACTAATGCCATTGCCGACATGCACTTCATGCTGCAAAAAGAAGTGGTCAATCGACTGGTTGCAGGGCCAAACAGTAAAGCGTATGGTCGATTAAGCGTCATGGCACAATATTACTGCCAGGTGATCCCGGTGCTGGAAGTGCCGCCAACGGCGTTTACGCCTGCGCCAAAAGTGGATTCCGCCGTGGTACGTCTGGTGCCGCATGCCGTTATGCCGCACCCGGTAAAAGAAATTCGCGTGCTGAGCCGTATTACCACCGAAGCTTTTAACCAGCGCCGTAAAACCATCCGTAACAGTCTCGGCAATGTGTTTAGCGTTGAGGTACTGACGGAGTTGGGTATCAATCCGGCGATGCGCGCAGAAAATATCTCGGTTGCACAATACTGTAAGCTGGCCAATTATCTGGTGGATAACGCGCCACCAAAGGAGAGCTAAACCATGATCGACTCGCCCCGAATTTGCGTACAGGTCCAGAGCGTCTACATTGAATCGCAATCCTCTGCGGACGATGAGCGTTACGTTTTTGCCTATACGGTGATTATTCGTAATCTGGGGCGACATCCGGTTCAGCTTTTGGGCCGTTACTGGTTGATTACCAACGCTAACGGCCGCGAAACCGAAGTACAGGGTGAAGGTGTGGTTGGCGTACAGCCCCACATCGCGCCAGGCAGTGAATATCAATACACCAGCGGTGCCGTACTTGAAACGCCGCTCGGCACGATGCAGGGCCACTATGACATGATCGATGAAGATGGCAACGCTTTCACCATCGATATACCCGTTTTCCGTCTGGCAGTTCCAACTCTGATCCATTAAAACTATGTCGACATATCTTATTGGCGATGTTCATGGTTGCTACGATGAACTGATCGCACTCTTAAACCAGGTGGAATTTACCCCTGAGCAAGACACCCTGTGGCTAACCGGCGATCTGGTGGCCCGCGGCCCCGGTTCGCTGGAAGTGCTGCGTTACGTCAAGTCGCTCGGTGACAGCGTGCGCATGGTGCTGGGCAATCATGATCTGCATCTTCTGGCGGTGTTTGCTGGCATCAGCCGCAATAAGCCAAAAGATCGTATTACGCCGCTGCTGGAAGCGTCGGATGCCGACGAGCTGATTAACTGGCTGCGCCGTCAACCGCTGCTCCAGGTGGATGAAGAGAAAAAACTGGTGATGGCGCATGCGGGCATCACGCCGCAGTGGGATCTGCCGACCGCCATCGCCTGCGCGCGCGATGTCGAAGCGGTACTCGCCAGCGACTCTTACCCTTTCTTCCTCGACGCGATGTATGGCGATATGCCGAATAACTGGTCGCCTGAGCTGACGGGCCTGGCGCGTCTGCGTTTTATTACCAACGCCTTTACCCGGATGCGCTACTGTTTCCCGAACGGCCAGCTGGATATGTACGCGAAAGAAGCCCCGGAAAACGCCCCCGCGCCGCTGAAACCGTGGTTCGCCATCCCCGGACCGGTATCAGAAGCGTACAGCATTGCCTTTGGTCACTGGGCGTCGCTGGAAGGCAAAGGCGCGCCGGACGGCATTTACGCGCTGGATACCGGCTGCTGCTGGGGCGGCGATTTAACCTGCCTGCGCTGGGAAGATAAACAGTATTTCATCCAGCCGTCGAACCGGCAGATGGATTTAGGCGAAGGCGAGGCTGTGGCGTCGTAAAAGCACAGTAAAGGAAATAATGAGGTTGATGACCAACCTGTTTTCCTGTTGAATGCGCCGTTTTGCCGGGTGGCGACTTCGCCTTACCCGGCCTACAAAAACCATCAATATCAATAAGTTATGCGACTCAATAATCATCCACCAAAGGCAGCTCACGATCCCGTGACCAGCGGGCATATAAGGCTAATACCGCATTAACGGCGCCAGGATCATACTGGAATACTAATGACTGAACGTCAGTCTCGTGAGCATCAGTCAGGCCGGTCATCTCAAGAAAGGATTCATAGTCCTCTTCATTATTTTGCGGATCGAAAACGGCACGCAAAATACGCATATAACCAGAAGGTCCACCGCACTCCTCGGGCGGACAGGCCATCAGCCCTTCGATACATTCAAAAGGCGTGAGCATCTCATCATAAAAATAATTTTTATCTTCGAGAACAATTTCATGTTCCCAGCCGTCACCAAAATCATAGAGATAGGCCAGTTTATTACCCCGGCTTTTCAGCAGCGTATTTAAACGAACGCCAGCTTCGTCCTCTTCTTTTATTGATTCAGGAGACTCGCTAAATATTTGCTTCTTGAATTTGAAGTGATGCAGATGGCTATCTTCCCACCCCATCACAATCTGAACCACATCATGCAGCCGATCAAGGGACAGGTTGGCGGGCACCACAAACCGCCGCCAGATGACAGGCTCAATATTATTAAGCGTAATTTTTAGCTGATAAAATGTATTCATACCCTTCTCCATACGGTATGTGTACCTTCTCCCGGCGACAGGATATCGCCGGGAGGATAATCATTAACGCCGCTCCAGAATCTCAAAACAGTAGCTGTGCGAGTTCTGCGCGTCCGCATCGTGAAATTCGCTGAACACCGATTCCCACTCATCCGGCTCGTAGTCCGGGAAGTGCGTGTCCCCTTCCACTTCGGCATCAATATGTGTCAGGTAGAGTTTATTGGCTTTGGGGAGGAACTGCTCGTACACGCGCCCGCCGCCGATCACCATAACCTCTTCGGCATCGCCGCAGGCGGCAATCGCTTCATCAACCGACTTCACCCACTGCACGCGATCGTCAGTGCCTGGCTGGCTGCTGATAATAATATTTTTACGTCCGGGCAACGGACGGCCGATGGATTCCCAGGTCAGACGACCCATGACGACCGGCTTGTTTAAGGTGTTGCGTTTAAACCAGGCGAGATCTGCGGGTAGATCCCAGGGCATGGCGTTTTCCATACCGATGACGCGATCTACCGCTAACGCCGCAATCAGACTGATCATTGAAGTTTTCCTGGATACTAAAAATGTCGCCACTATACGTAAAGCCTAATCTTTCGTCGACTGGTGCCAGGGTAAAGAATGAGAAAAATTTCTATTTTGCGGGACATCCACGACAGGTTCCCCTTCTTCAATATGGATCCGCAGGAGCAATAAAGCAAAAAGCCCCGACCCAGTCTTCACTGGTCGGGGCTTTTTGCTTTGAATCATCAATTATCGAGTTCGTTCATCCCTTTAACCTGATCGCGGTTAATCTGCTCTGTTTTACCGGTTTCAGCATTTTCATAAGAAACCAGGCCAGTATCGCTGTCTACTTCCGGCTTACCATCCGTCACAATGGTTTTGCCATCAGTAGTTTTAACCGCCTGGTTGGAAGTACAACCGGCAACGGTAAACAGGGCTGCGGCAGCAAAAATCGAAGAGATGAGTAAGTTATTGCGCATGGTGTACTCCCTTGCTTTCAGTTGGATTTAATTACTTACCTGATTATTTTAGGCTAAATTACTGAAAGCGGATGGAAATACAGAAGGTTCTGAAGTCAGGCATCCTGGCTGACAGATGCCTGACCGGCTGACGCTATTTTTTCAACTCAAGAATCGAGCTCATCATGGTGTGATTTATGTTGCTCATGATTTCATAATACGTCGTCGTCTCTTCGCCGCCCGTTTTAGGATTGCGCCATTTCTCGCGATTCTGTTTTTCAAACTCCTTCAGTAAATCCTTTTGATCGCTCGCCGAGTCTGCATGAATAAACGCGGTGTAGATCTTCGTGGCGTCGTCCAGGTTTTGCTGTAGCTCAGGAGAACTGAAATGCGCGGTTATTTCAGGCTGCTGATAACGCGACTCGGTGATACGCATGTCCTGAGTGTAATCGGTGGCCGGAGAGAATTCATTGGTGTAGTAATGCTTGAAATCCTCGACCCGGAAGATTTTGGTTTTGTAATTGTCTTTGGAAGTAGAAGACATCGACTCCGGGAACGCCTCGGTCGGGTTTAGCTCCCAGCTATGCTCGAAGTTATCAATAAACAGCTCGCTACCCAGATCGTTGAATGGCCCGGTGACGGTTTGACCATCGATAGTCAGGGTGTGGACATCGCTATTTTCAGTCGTGGGCTGTACACCTTCCGCCAGGTATTTTTGTACGACGTAAACATAACGAGTGCGGGTCGGGTTGATAAGCCCGCTAACGCCCGAGCGGGGCCACGCGTCAAAGACGCTGAACTTGACGCTTTCACCATTTTCCAGCGACAGGGTATGTTGCCCGGCATCCAGTTTAATATTTTGCGTTTCTTTTGCCGGAATGGTTATTTTTTCATTATCAATCGAAATAGCTAATGGTTTCTCCGTGGGATTATCAATGAGGAATTCTTTACTGTCCCCAAAGCAGGCGGTCAATGTAATGCAGGCACCCAGAAGCAATATTCTTTTTAACACGCGTTTCTCCTTCAACGTAAAACGAAAATTCATTAAACAAACGTTTTTAATGGTAAAGGATGCCCCTGCCGTTGTGAAAAACAAATTGGCTATTAAATATAGGGGGGCAACAGAGACAAAAAAGCCAGCTTGCGCTGGCTTTTTGTTAATGCCTGATTTTTACTTCTGAATCTGCGCGTGCATTTCCTGCACTGAGGTCACCTTCTCAGTGGCATCCGCATTCAGCGCCATCGCGGTAGCAAAACCGCCATTCAGCGTGGTGTCATAATGCACTTTATATTGCAGCGCGCTGCGGCGGATCAGTTTGGAGTCCTCAATCGCCTGGCGCCCTGCGGTGGTGTTGATGATGTAGGTGTATTCGCCATTCTTGATACGGTCCTGAATGTGCGGACGGCCTTCATGCACCTTGTTCACCAGCCGCGGGTTAATCCCGGCTTCACCGAGCACCACCGCCGTACCGTGAGTCGCATCCAGCTCAAAGCCCTGCTTGAGCAGCTTCGCCGCCAGATCCACCACCCGCTCTTTATCACCCTCACGAACCGAGAGCAGCGCGCGACCTTTTTTCTTCATGGTCGAATTGCTGCCCAGCTGCGCTTTGGCAAAGGCTTCGGCGAAGGTGCGTCCGACGCCCATCACTTCCCCGGTAGAGCGCATTTCTGGCCCTAACAACGGGTCAACGCCGGGGAATTTGTTGAACGGTAGCACCACTTCTTTCACCGAGAAATACGGCGGAATGATTTCTTTAGTTACGCCCTGTTCGGTCAGCGTTCTTCCCGCCATCACCCGCGCCGCGACTTTCGCCAGCGGTACGCCGGTGGCTTTAGAGACGAACGGGACGGTACGCGCTGCACGCGGGTTAACTTCAATCAGGTAGACTTCGTTGTCTTTAACGGCAAATTGTACGTTCATCAGACCACGTACTTGCAATTCAAAGGCCAGCTTCTGCACCTGCTGGCGCATCACGTCCTGAATTTCCTGGCTCAGGGTGTAAGCGGGCAGCGAGCAGGCAGAGTCGCCGGAGTGGACGCCCGCCTGTTCAATATGCTCCATGATGCCGCCAATCAACACGATTTCACCGTCGCAGATAGCATCCACATCCACTTCTACCGCATCATCAAGGAAGCGATCCAGCAGCACCGGCGCATCGTTAGAGACGCTGACGGCGGTCTGGAAGTAGCGACGCAGGTCGATTTCATCGTAGACGATCTCCATCGCCCGACCGCCGAGTACGTAGGACGGGCGCACCACCAGCGGGTAGCCAATCTCTTTCGCTTTTTCGACAGCCATTTCAATCGCGGTGACGGTGGCGTTCGCCGGCTGTTTCAGCTTGAGACGGTCAACCGCCTGCTGGAAGCGCTCGCGGTCTTCCGCACGGTCGATAGCATCCGGGCTGGTGCCGATAACCGGTACGCCAGCGGCTTCCAGTGCGCGCGCCAGTTTCAGCGGTGTCTGGCCGCCGTACTGGACAATAACGCCTTTTGGTTTCTCGATGCGCACAATTTCCAGCACGTCTTCCAGCGTAACCGGTTCGAAATACAGACGGTCGGAGGTGTCGTAGTCGGTAGAAACGGTTTCCGGGTTACAGTTGACCATAATGGTCTCGTAGCCGTCTTCGCGCAGCGCCAGCGAGGCGTGGACGCAGCAGTAATCGAATTCGATGCCCTGGCCGATACGGTTCGGACCGCCGCCGAGGACCATGATTTTGTCGCGGTCAACGGACGGGTTGGCTTCGCATTCGTCTTCATAGGTGGAGTACATATACGCGGTATCGGTAGAGAATTCTGCCGCGCAGGTATCGACGCGTTTGTAGACCGGATGCAGGTTGTACTGGTCGCGCAGTTTGCGTACTTCCGCTTCGCGCACGCCCGCCAGTTGAGCCAGACGCGCGTCGGCAAACCCTTTGCGTTTCAACTGGCGCAGGAAATCGGCGTCGAGGCCATTAATGCCAACTTCAGCCACTTTTTCTTCCAGACGCACCAGCTCTTCAATCTGCACCAGGAACCAGCGGTCGATGTTGGTCAGGTTAAACACGCCATCGACGGACAGGCCCGCGCGGAAGGCATCGGCGATGTACCAGATACGCTCGGCACCGGCATCTTTCAGCTCGCGGCGGATTTTGGTCAGCGCATCGGCGTCGTCAAGATTCACTTTCGGATCAAAGCCGGTCGCGCCTACCTCTAGCCCACGCAGCGCTTTTTGCAGCGACTCCTGCTGGGTGCGGCCAATCGCCATCACTTCGCCGACCGATTTCATCTGGGTGGTCAGGCGGTCATTCGCGCCGACGAATTTTTCAAAGTTAAAGCGGGGGATTTTGGTGACGACATAATCAATGGACGGCTCAAACGAGGCCGGGGTACGGCCGCCGGTGATGTCGTTCATCAGCTCGTCAAGGGTATAACCTACCGCCAGTTTCGCCGCCACTTTGGCAATCGGGAAGCCGGTCGCTTTCGAAGCCAGCGCCGAGGAGCGGGAAACACGCGGGTTCATTTCGATAACAATCAGACGACCATCTTTCGGATTGACCGAGAACTGAACGTTAGAGCCGCCGGTTTCAACGCCGATTTCACGCAGCACCGCCATCGAGGCGTTACGCATGATTTGATACTCTTTATCAGTCAGGGTCTGCGCCGGGGCAACGGTAATGGAGTCGCCGGTGTGGATGCCCATCGCATCGAAGTTTTCAATGGAGCAGACAATGATGCAGTTGTCGTTCTTATCGCGCACCACTTCCATCTCGTACTCTTTCCAGCCGATCAGCGATTCATCAATCAGCAGCTCATTGGTCGGCGAGAGATCCAGCCCGCGGGCGCAAATCTCTTCAAACTCTTCGCGGTTATAAGCGATACCGCCGCCGGTGCCGCCCATAGTAAAGGAAGGGCGGATAATGCACGGGTAGCCCACATCGGCGGCTACGGCCAGCGCCTCTTCCATGTTGTGCGCGATACCGGAACGTGCGGTATCCAGGCCGATTTTTTTCATCGCCACGTCGAAACGGCGACGGTCTTCGGCTTTATCAATCGCGTCCGCGGTGGCACCAATCATGGTGACGCCGAACTCGTCGAGCACGCCCTGGCGCTCCAGTTCCAGCGCACAGTTCAGCGCCGTCTGGCCGCCCATGGTCGGCAGCACCGCGTCCGGGCGCTCTTTTTCGATGATTTTACGCACCACTTCCCAGTGGATCGGCTCGATATAGGTCGCATCGGCCATTTCCGGGTCGGTCATGATGGTGGCCGGGTTGGAGTTCACCAGAATGACGCGGTAGCCCTCTTCACGCAGTGCTTTACACGCCTGCGCGCCGGAGTAGTCGAATTCACACGCCTGGCCGATAACAATCGGGCCAGCGCCCAGAATCAGGATACTTTTTATGTCTGTACGTTTTGGCATGGCTCTATTAACTCCTGATTATTTCGCGGACTGACGGTAAAGCTCGATTAACGCAATAAAATGGTCGAACAGCGGCGCGGCATCGTGCGGGCCGGGGCTGGCTTCCGGGTGCCCCTGGAAACTGAACGCCGGTTTATCGGTACGGTGAATGCCCTGCAGGGTGCCGTCAAACAGCGATTTATGCGTCACGCGCAACGTGGCGGGCATAGTCGCTTCGTCAACTGCAAAGCCGTGGTTCTGCGCGGTGATCATCACGGTGTTATTGTCGATATCTTTCACCGGATGGTTGCCGCCGTGGTGGCCGAACTTCATCTTCACGGTTTTTGCGCCGCTCGCCAGCGCCAGCAGCTGATGGCCGAGGCAGATGCCGAAGACCGGAATGTCGGTCTCAAGGAATTTCTGGATTGCCGTGATGGCATAGTCGCACGGTGCCGGGTCGCCGGGGCCGTTGGAGAGAAAAATGCCGTCCGGGTTCATCTTCAGCACCTCTTCGGCAGAGGTTTGCGCCGGGACGATGGTCAGGCGACAGCCGCGATCCACCAGCATACGCAGAATGTTGCGCTTCGCGCCGTAGTCATAGGCAACGACGTGGAATGGCAGTTCTTCTTCAGCTTTCGCTTCCGGCAGTTCGCCAGCCAGCGTCCAGCTGCCCTGCGTCCAGCTATAGGTTTCCGTTGTCGTCACTTCTTTTGCCAGGTCCATCCCGTTCAGGCCGGGAAACGCTTTCGCTTTTTCCAGCGCCAGCGCCGCATCCAGGTTATCCCCGGCGATGATGCAGCCGTTTTGCGCGCCTTTCTCACGCAGCAGACGGGTCAACTTACGGGTATCAATATCGGCGATGGCGACAATGTTATGGCGCTTGAGATAAGAAGAGAGGTCTTCGGTATTGCGGTAGTTGCTGGCTATCAGCGGCAGGTCGCGAATGATAAGCCCTTGTGCATGGACCTGAGAGGATTCTTCATCAGCTTCATTGGTGCCGACATTGCCGATATGGGGATAAGTTAGAGTGACGATTTGGCGGGAGTAGGAAGGATCAGTGAGGATTTCTTGATAACCGGTCATTGAAGTATTGAAAACGACTTCCCCAACCGCCGAACCCGTTGCCCCGATGGCCCGACCGTGAAACTGGGTTCCGTCTTCCAGAACCAATAGCGCTGACTTAATCAAAACACCCTCCAGAGAATATTCACTCACTTTATTTGCATATTAATTCATAAATACGGCATGGATCAATGCAAATTTCGTTTACCGGTGGATTTCTGGCAAACGGCGGCATTCTGCAGATAAGTCGTCTCAAAGTCAACTTAAAGCGCGTTTTATACTGTTGTTTTGTGTCACCCGTGTTGAATACAGGCTTTTTCCGCCAAAAATCATTACCAGACTTAAGACGAAAACGCTTGCGCGCTATGTTCAATGAAGAAAAAAAGAGAAAAGGACAAAAAATGAGTTATCAGGAAGCGAAGGGGCAATAAAAGCGGCGAAAAAGCCATTTAAAATTAACTTTTACTCTATCAGGAGAGCTTTTCAGTGCTTAAAGGCTAAAATAATAGGGCAATAAAATATTGCCCTTTGTAATCAATAAACTGTGATTACAATAACCACATCACGATGGGTAATAAATGCCTACAGGCTGTGTAAATCAAGCACATCTCGCATATCAAAAAGGCCGTTATTCTTACCTTTAAGCCATAAAGCCGATCTCACCGCACCGTTGGCGAAGGTCATCCGGCTTGACGCCTTGTGAGTAATTTCCACGCGCTCGCCGATGTCAGCAAACATCGCCGTATGCTCACCAACGATATCGCCAGCCCGCACGGTGGCAAAACCGATGGTGCCCGGTACGCGTTCGCCGGTATGCCCTTCCCGGCTATAGACGGCACAATCCTTAAGATCTTTGTCCAGCGCCTGAGCAATCGCTTCGCCCATTGCCAGCGCAGTGCCTGACGGCGCATCGACTTTATGTCGATGGTGGGCTTCAATAATTTCAATATCGGTATAGTCGCCCATCACTTTCGCCGCTTTCTCCAGCAGCTTCAGCATGACGTTAACACCGACGCTAAAGTTGGCGGCAAAGACAATCCCGATATCCTCGGCGGCCTCGCGGATCGCCTGTTTACCAGCCTCATCAAAACCAGTCGTGCCGATCACCATGCTTTTGCCATGTTCGCGGCAGAATGCCAGATGCGTCAGCGTCCCTTCCGGACGGGTGAAATCAATAAAAACGTCAAAGTCGTCTTTAACGCTTTCGAGGCGGCTTTGCACGGCAACGCCCGCGTTTCCCGCGCCAGCCAGTTCGCCCGCGTCGCTGCCAATGAGAGAAGAACCTTCCCGCTCAAGGGCCGCGCCCAGCGCCACGCCGTCCATTGCCAGAGCCGCCTGAATTAGCTGGCGTCCCATACGCCCGCCCGCGCCCGCGATGGCGACGCGGATTTGTGCATCATGCATAGTCTTACTCTTATGTTAAAAAATGATTACAAAACGTTCTCAGGTTAACCAGCCCGACGAAAAGCTGCCAGCCGAAAACAGCGATAATAAGAAATTTATGTTAAAGCGACGCCAGTATCAGTAAAAGACATAGTTAACGAAAGCCGCACGACTCGCGCACTACTAATGCCGGAGGCAGAATGATGCTTTTAGGCGGTTCGTCATTGCCCTGGATGCGGCTAAACAACAGTTCTCCGGCCTTACGGCCAATCTCTTTCGCGGCGACCGATACGGTGGTTAACGCTGGCTGCACTAACGCCGCCTCGCTGATGTCATCAAATCCTACCAGCGCAAAGTCGCGCCCCGGCTCCCGCCCCAGTTTACGCAGCGCCTGCATAACGCCCAGCGCAACGATATCCTGATAACATACCGCGGCGGTAATTTGCGGATACTGGTTAAACAGCTTCTCCGCCACCCGTGAACCGTCGCTTTGGCTGGCCTCTGCAGTCACCAGCCATTCTGCTTTTGGCGCAATGCCATTTTCCAGCAGCTTACTGGTAAAGCCGCCGATGCGCTGCGCGCGCGTCCCGGAGCGCTGGCTGCCGCCAATAAAGGCAATATGTCGGTGCCCCAGTTTCAACAGGTGCGCGGTCGCCATTTGCGTTCCCAGAAAATTATCCGTGCCGACAAAGTCAAACCCCGGATCGTCCGGCGGACGTACCACCATAATGGCCGGGATATTGCGGCGTTTTAACGCCTCGAAAAAGGCGCGGGGCGTCTCGCGAGCCGCACAGAGCACCATACCGCAGGCGTTATTACGCATTAATGAATCGACAAACTTTTGCTGCCGCTCGCAGGACTCTTCGCTGTTCGCCAGAAACAGCAACAGCTCATGGCGTTCCATTTCATGACTTAATCCCGCCGTCATTTCGCCATAAAACGGGTTGGTAATATCATGCAGCAGCAATCCGACCTGGTTGCTGCTGCGGTTACGTAAGTTGGCAGCGGTCTGGTTATAGACGTATCCGGATTCATCCAGCGCTTTAAGCACCCGTTCACGCGTCGCCTGCGAAATGCGCCCCCGGTTACGTAACACCATGGATACCGTTGCCGTTGACACCCCGGCGCGCTTTGCGACCTCCGCCAGCGTAATTGTGGTCATCATCTCCTCCCTCTTTTTTATAATAGATTAATCGAATAACCTTCTTAATGCCTGATTCTTTGTGACTCGATTCACATATCCCACCGCGGATCGCCCTGACCTGCCATAAATGACGGGTTAATCGCGTTAACCACTCTTTTCATATGAGGTTAATCGATTAATCTTAGCGTAGTCATTATGGAGAGATAACATGAACAAAACCCGGTATGACAGATTCCCGGAGGTGGCCGTTGCGGGATATCCCAATCAGGCCTGGCGCGGCTGGGAATCGATTATGGCGGTGCTGAAGGCGCGGCTTTCCGGCGCGACGCGCACGGTGTTAGTTATCGATTGTTACCCCGGTGTACGGCTTAACGAACTGCAATCACAGCTATTGGCGGATCTCAATGCTGCGCTGACGATCAATAGTGAGACCGCACGAAAAAATACGCAGGCGCTGCATCATCTTCTGGCCCGTAATCTGACGGATGACCGGGTATTTGGCGTTCTCTCCTGCCATCAGCTTCACGAATTTTTCGACGAAGCGCAGCTAGATACCTTGCGTTTACAGGTTGAAAATATCCGGAGCGGGCTGGTGATCGTCTACGGGCCTGGCGCATCGCTGGTCCATCCCGGCGACGTGCTGATCTACGCCGATATGCCGCGCTGGGAAATCCAGCAACGCATGCGCAGCGGCGAACTGGGCAACTGGGGTGCGGAAAATAGCGATGAAGAGTTGCTCAGGCGTTACAAACGCGCCTTCTTCGTCGAATGGCGCGTCTTCGACAGGCATAAAACGCCGCTGCTCAAACGCATGGATTATCTGCTGGATACGACCGTCGCCGATGCCCCCGCGATGGTTAGCGGCGAGGCGCTGCGCGCGGGGCTGGAACAAACGACCCGGCGGCCCTTCCGCGTCATGCCGTTCTTCGATCCCGGCGTGTGGGGCGGCCAGTGGATGAAAGAAAGATTCGATCTCGATCCCTCAGCGCCAAACTACGCATGGTGTTTTGATTGCGTGCCCGAGGAAAACAGCCTGCTGCTACGTTTTGGCAATGTGCGGATCGAGATCCCCTCTCAGGATCTGGTGCTGCTCTACCCCCGTCCGCTGCTGGGGGAGAAAGTCCATGCTCGTTTTGGCGCAGAGTTTCCGATCCGCTTTGATTTTCTCGACACCATCGGCGGTCAGAACCTGAGTTTCCAGGTGCATCCCCTGACGGAGTACATTCAGCAGCAGTTCGGCATGCATTATACCCAGGATGAGAGCTACTACATTCTGGATGCCGAACCCGGCGCAACCGTGTATCTGGGTATCAAAACCGGAACGCAGCCGCAGGCGATGCTGGCGGATCTGCATGCGGCGCAACGCGGCGAAAAATCCTTTGCCGACGATCGTTTCGTTAACGCGATCCCGGCCCGCAAGCACGATCACTTTCTGATCCCGGCAGGCACGGTGCACTGCTCCGGCGCGGGAACGATGGTGCTGGAGATCAGCGCTACGCCGTATATTTTTACCTTCAAGCTGTGGGACTGGGGCCGCCTGGGAATGGACGGTATGCCCCGTCCGGTGCATCTGAACCACGGCGAGCAGGTGATTGACTGGCAGCGCGATACCGACTGGGTGATGCAAAACCTGGTCAACCGTATCGAACCGCTGGCGGAAGGCGACGGCTGGCGTGAAGAGCGTACCGGCCTGCATGAGCGTGAATTTATCGAAACCCGCCGTCACTGGTTTACCGCCCCCGTCCTGCACCATACCCACGGCGGGGTGAACGTGCTGAATCTGGTGGAGGGTGAAGAAGCGCGGGTGGAAAGCCCCTCCGGCGCTTTCGAACCCTTTATTGTGCGCTATGCCGAAACGTTCATCATCCCGGCGAGCGTGGGCGAGTACCGCATTTCGCCGTGGGGGAAAGGTCAGGGTCAGCAACTGGCGACGATCAAAGCCTGGGTAAGGGGGTAATCATGATCCATTTTATTGTCGCCACGCATGGGCCGCTGGCGTCGGCTCTGCTGGAGAGCAGCCGGATGGTGTATGGCGAGCTACCCAACGTTCGGGCGGTGACGCTGACGGAAGAGGCGGGTATTGACGGTTTTCAACAGGCGTTTTCCCGCGTGCTGGCCGACGCCAGCGAGGGTGCAGATGGCGTGCTGGTGCTATGCGATATGCAAAGCGGCACGCCGTGGAATGTCGCCTGCCAGTTTGCATTTTCGCCTAAGACGACGCCGCCCGTGGCGGTCGTGGCGGGCGTTAACTTCCCGATGCTGCTGCAAACCGATGAGGTGAGTCATTTTTGTGACGTGCACGCCGCCACCCGGCAACTTATCGCGCTGACTCACCCTACGCTGATCCAGGCGGAGCTGACGGTATCAGCCCCGCCGGATGATTTTTAAGGAGTTGCTATGAGTATTTCATTTGTTCGCATCGACGACCGGGTTATTCATGGACAGCTGGTGACGCGCTGGGCGAAAGAATTGCCCTGCGACGGCATCGTCGCGATTGATGACGCCGTCGCCGCCGATCCGCTCCTCTCCTCAGTGATGAAAGGTGCCGTGCCGGATACTAAAGTCTGGCTCTTTACGACCGCCACGGCGATCGAAAAATTGCCAAAGGTGATCGCCAGTGAAAAAAATTACTTCGTGATCGGCAAATCGCCGGTCACGCTACAGCGCCTTGAACAGGCCGGGATCAGCCTGAAAAACGCCAACGGCAAAATTAACGTCGGCCCGATGAGCGCGCGTGCCAACACCACTACCATTGGCCCAAACCAGTCGGTCAATGGCGACGAGATTGCCGCGTTTAACTGGCTGACGGAGCACGGGCACATTGTTGAATTCCGCCTGGTGCCCGATGCCAGCGCTTATCAGTGGCAGGATGCCCGGCAAAAACTGAAATAAGGAGGCGACGATGTTTATTGAAGCTACATTGATCGGCATTCTCTGCTATCTCGGCGCGCTTAGCTGCCCCTGGCTACTGGGGCTGACCGGCGGCTGGTATCTGATCACCCGTCCGCTGGTCTCAGGGTTACTGGTCGGCCTGATCCTTGGCGATGTGAAAACCGGCATTATGATTGGCGTGGCGGTGCAGGCCGTGTATATCGCGATGGTGACGCCGGGCGGCTCAATGCCCGCCGATCTGAACTTCGTCGCTTACCCGGCGATTGCGCTGGGGGTGCTCTCAGGCCAGGGGCCGGAGGTGGCGGTCGCGCTGGCGGCGACGATTGGCATTGCAGGCACTATTCTGTTTAACGCCATGATGGTGCTGAACTCCTTCTGGAATCATCGTGCGGATACGGCGATAGAACAGGACAACGCACGCGGTATTTACCTCAACAGCGTGATTTTTCCGCAGGCCACCAACTTCGTGCTGCGCTTTGTGCCTACGTTTATTGCCGTCTATTTTGGCGCGCAATATATCAGCGGCTTTATGGAGAGCCTGCCGAAAATCGTGCTTTCAACCATGAACGTGCTGGGCGGCATCCTGCCTGCCGTCGGGATCGCCATCTTGCTTAAGCAGATCATCAAGAGCTACTCCCTGCTGATCTACTTCCTTGTGGGCTTCGTCTGCATTGTTTTTCTCAAGCTGAATATGGTGGCGCTGGTGATTGTCGGCGCGCTGCTGGCGCTGATCCACTACAACTACAAACCGGAACCGCCGCAGAGCGTTAATGCCCCGCGCGCGGCCGATGATGATGAGGATGAATTCTGATGGAAGAGCGCAAACTTAACCGTCGCGATCTGCGCCGATGCTGGCGGGCGTGGATGATGCACAACCTGTCGTCAATGAGCTTTGAACGCCTGCAATCGCTCGGTTTTTGTCTTAGCCTGCTGCCGGTCGCTCGCAAACTTTATCCGGATGCGGCGCAGCGCACGGAGATGCTGCGGCGTCACGCCTCATTTTATAATACCGAACCCCAGCTCGGGGCCATCGTTAACGGCATGGTGCTGGGGCTGGAGGAGAAACGTGCTAACGGCGAACCTATCGACGGCGAAACCATTAACACGTTAAAAGTCGGGCTAATGGGCCCGGTGGCGGGCATCGGCGACTCGATGATCCCCGGTATGTTAATTCCCATTTTGTTGAGCATCGGGATGGCGCTGGCGGCGGGCGGCAGCATTCTCGGCCCCCTGTTTTATACTATCGCCTGGCTGGCGATCATTATCCCCGGATCGTGGCTGCTGTTTCTGAAAGGCTACAAAATGGGTTCCGGCTCGGTAGAGATGCTGGTAAGCAGCAAATCCACGCGCCTGCGCGAAGCATTATCATTGCTCGGCGTCTTTGTGATGGGCGGCGTGGCGGCCAGCTACGTTAAGCTTGGCACCGGCCTGGAGTTTATTACCAAAGAGGGGGTGAACATCCACGTTCAGCAAATGCTGGATGGCATTTTCCCCCAGCTGCTCCCGCTTATCGTTGTGCTGGGAACGTGGTATCTGATGGCGAAACGGGGCGTATCGCCAGTAAAAGCGATGTTGCTCCTGCTGGTGCTGGCCGCCATCGGCGTGCTGACCGGCCTGTTCAGCGGATAAACCGCAGGCATTTTCAGCCTTTCTGATTAATGAAAAGAGAGGCTGAAATAAAGTAATACGACAAATAGCACGCTAATAACTCTTTTTATAATCTGGCTTCTTTACTCAAATAAAAACCACAGCGGGAATTGCTGTTATCGCTTTGTGCAGCCAATTTTTTATTCTGAACATCAGGAGATAATCATGAATAAGATAGAGGGATTTCTGGAAAAATGGCTTATCCCGACAGGAAACTGGGTGTCGCGCAACAAAACACTAACTATATTAAAAAACGCAATGGTCTCTTTAATTCCGATTACCATCGGCGGATCGTTTGCACTGATTATTATGTATTTCCCGTTTATTGAATCCGTGGTAAACGCAGAGACGCTTTTATTAGTGAGGCAAATACTTTCCCCTATCGTGGATATCACACTAGGATTAATTTCGCTTTACCTTATCGTCTGTATCGCCTGGTTTTATGCTAAAGAATACGAAATTTCGGTACTGTTTACCCTGTTTGTGGTCTTAGGCTCGTTCCTGATTTTAATTCCTTTTACGGTGGTATCGGAAAACGGCACCACCAGCGTAAGCATTCCCACTCAATATCTGGGTTCTGCCGGCATGTTCGTCGGTATTTTTTCCGCTTTTTTCTCCTGTACGCTCTATCGCTGGCTAACGTCAAAAAACCTGGCGATTAAGCTGCCTGATATGGTACCTCCGAATGTCGCAAACTCATTTTTGTTTCTGCTGCCGTTGATTATCACTTTCCTGGTGATGGCGTTCGTTCGCTTTGGCTTCTCGCTCACGCCTTACGGCAGTATGAACAAATTCATTTATGAGGTGCTGCAATCGCCGATGGTGAATATCGGTACCGGCCTCATTCCCACCGTGATCGCCGCTCTTTTCGTCCAGTTGTTCTGGTTTATGGGGTTGCACGGGCAAAGTCTGGTCGGGGCGATTATGTCGCCGCTCTGGCAGGTGGCCTCCACCGCCAACGCCTCGGCATTTGCGGCCGGCGAGCCGCTACCGTACATCGTCACCCAGCAGTTTATGGAAGTGTTTATCTGGCCGCAATTTTTCTCGTTGGTTATCGCGCTGGTGTTATTTGCGAAGAAAGCCACGGCGGGGGCCGAAATCGGTAAAATTTCCGTACCCGCCGGTATATTTAACATATCTGAGCCGGTGGCGTTCGGGCTGCCGGTGGTATTGAACGTCTTTATTCTTATTCCCTGGGTGCTGGTTATGGTGGTTTTTGTGATCAGCACTTATAGCTTTATGCATTTTGGTATTGTTCCCCGGCCTACAGGCGTCCAGATCCCCTGGACCACTCCGCCATTAATATCCGGCTTCCTCGCCACCAACTCGATTATGGGCGCGGTATTACAGGCTTTTAATTTATTCATTGGCGTACTCATATGGCTGCCATTTATCAGAATCATTAATAAACAGAATACGGTTAAATAAGAAGGAGCGAATGATGTTTTACCCATTTCCGAAACATTTTTCCTGGGGCAGCGCGATTTGGGCGCAGGGAACCGAAGGTGCCTGGGACCAGGATGACAAGGCCGCAACGGTATATGAAAAATATCACCAGCTACAGCCAGAACGCTTTTATCAGCAACAAGGCCCTGATGAGACCGTAGACTGGTATCATCGTTATCCCCTGTATCATGATTATCTCTCACAATTAAACCATCAGAGCTTTCGCACGTCGATCCTGTGGGCAAGATTGATGCCTGACGGCAAGAACGTCGATCCGCAGGCGAGAGACTACTACCAGACCATCTTCCGTGACTTAAAACAGCGCGGTATGGATGTTTATGTTGTGCTGTACTGGTTTGATATGCCGGTACTGTTTGAAGATCGCGGCGGTTTTGGCAATCGTGAGGTGATTGATGATTTCGTGGCGTATTGCCATACGTGCTTCGCGTTGTTCGACGATCTGGTGGATATCTGGCATATCTATAATGAACCGCGGGTGGACGCCGACCTTAAGTATTTAGATAATCGCTGCTACCCAAATATTGTCGATTTTCGCTATCACAGCCAGGTGATTTTCAATATGGTGCTGGCACACGCTCGCGTCGTCGAGTGTTATAAACAGCATCATTTTAAGAAAAAAATCGGTTCGGTTATCGACATTAACCACGTCTATCCCCGCAGCCAGAGCGCGGAAGATGTCCAGGCCGCGGAGATCTTCGCGCTGTTAAACTATCGCTGTTTTCTCGATCCGCTGATCCACGGGCGCTTTGCGGAAAACTATTTCACCACGCTTGCAGAGATCGACGCCGCGCCGCAGTTTACGCCTGACGATTTGCAGATCATCGCCAACAATACGATTGATGTCCTCGGCATTAACTACTATTTCCCCGCCAGGGTAAAAGCGAAACAACGTGCGCCTGAAGCGGGCGAAAAAAAGGATCGCAACGCTTTTTATGATTTCTATGACATGCCGGGCCGGGTGATGAACACCTCCCGCGGCTGGGAGATTTATCCGCAGGCGCTATACGATACGCTGATGATGATTAAGCAGGACTATCGCAACGTCGAATGCTACATCAGCGAAAACGGCATGGGCGTGGAAAAGGAGTGGAACTTCCGGGGTGCAAACGGCGAGATTCAGGACGATTACCGAATCGAATTTTTGCAGCAGCATTTGCGCTGCGTACACCGGGCGGTGACAGAAGGCGTTAACCTGCGCGGTTATCACCTGTGGTCGTTTATCGATTTATGGTCGCCGAGCAATCAGTTTAAGAATATGTATGGCCTGGTTGAGTTTAATCCGCAGACGAAAGAAACGCGGCTGAAAAAGAGCGCCCACTGGTATCGCCAGCTGATTGCCGATAACGGGTTTACGTTGCCGGATACTGAGGAGTAGTCATTTTCAGGTTGCAGGGTACGCTCTGCAACCTGATATTTTCATCGATCAGGGATGAAAATGGTGCCACAACGGTGCCGCTTTTTCCGGCGTAGAAATAAACTGAAAGCGCGCCGGGTCGGTAATAAATTGTTGATAGACAGGCTCGTCCGTAATACCAAACTCGGTGTATTTGCGCGGCGTGATCACCTGTAGCCGTCCGGGTACATAATGGGCGTTATGCTGCCAGATGATATTGTTATCCTGCACCAGCGGATACCATGCCAGCCCTTTATGCGCCCTTACCGCCTCATACTCAAATCCGTATTCACGATCGCACCATGCGCCGAAGGTCAGCGCCTCGTCCGGGCTGGCCGAAATCGTGGCATGCCCCCAGCCCGGCGGCACCAGCACTTTTCCCCCGGCCCGGCAAGGACAGCAAAGCAACGCCCCGGATCGTCTTCAACGTACTCCTGCATATAGATGATGGCCTTACCCTGCCAGATTTCATACAGCTCCGGCGGCGACCAGCCGCTGTGCTGGCTGATACGGTGGATGTGGCCCTGGCTGCGAATCGGCTCATCGCCAAGTTGACCTGCCGCATAGGTGACCACGCCAAACAGCAGCATCCGTTTTTCCAGCTCCTGACGATCCTGTAGCCGGGCCACGTCCATCGCGATGGCATAGACCTGATCCGGCCCGTCGCAGTCGGGATCGCGCAGCGAAGCGCGGATCTGATCGAGAGTGCGGATCTCCGGCATCGGCCCGGTAACGTCATTACCGTAGCTGAATCCCAGCGGCTGAGCGTGGATCGACATATCCAGACCATAATCAGTCATGGTTTATCTCCTTAACCTGAGCCTCTCCGCCTTCCTCCACTACACGCACCGAGAATCCCTGCGCCAGAGCGGCGTAATCGTGCCCTGCCGCGCTCGGCCAGACGGCCAGTGCGGAGAGAATATCGCTACCGGTGTTAATCAGACGATGGGCGGTAAAGCCGGGGATAATATGCACCGATCCGGGAAAGACGTGTTCAAGGCGCGCCGCGCCCTGCTCATCCTGCAACAGCAATAACCCGGTTCCTCGCAGGCCACAATACACTTCGCCCTGCTCGCGCCGCGCATGAAAATGCCCGCGCGTCATAAAGTATTCATCGCCGACTTTTCCGGGGTTCAGATGAGTCACGCCGGTGTATAGCGCGCCTTCTGTAGAAGCGGTATCCAGCATCTCCACCTCATAAACAACTTCATGAGGCGGGTACGCCTGCCACGCGTGTTCATCGGTAAAGACGTTTGCCAGGCTGCTAATACAGGTCGATTTGCGAATGAGCGGCCCGCCAGAGAACAGGCCGCTGGCCCACGCCACCTGCGGCGGCTGGGTGATTGAAATGTTCATATTTTTCTCCGGCCCAAGGAGAACAGCGGGGAAAGGATAACAGATTAATCGATTAACCTTGACGGGCGTCGTCCGGTTTTGCTGAAGCGATCACATTTACGGGGGAAAGTGCCGGACGGCGCTAAAACGGCGGCGTCCGGCTGAGTTACGGCAGGCTTACTCTACTTCACGCACGTCCACGCGCAGCTCTTTCGGGACTTCAAAGACGATATTCTCTTCACGCCCTTCCAGCGGGATGGCTTCGCCGCCGCCGAGTTCCTGCAGGCGGGCAATCACGTTCTGCACCAGAATGTCCGGGGCAGATGCGCCTGCGGTAACGCCGACGCAAGCGGCGTCTTTTACCCACTCTTCCTGGATATCGGTAGCATCATCAATCAGATAGGCGGCTTTGCCCATCCGTTGCGCCAGCTCTGCCAGGCGGTTGGAGTTAGAGGAGTTTTTCGAGCCGACGACCAGCACGACATCCGCCTGCTCCGCCAGCGAGCGTACCGCTTCCTGACGGTTGGTGGTGGCGTAGCAAATGTCGTCCTTACGCGGGCCGACGATTTTCGGGAAGCGTTCGCGCAGCGCGTCGATGACGTCGGAGGTATCGTCCACCGAGAGCGTGGTTTGGGTCATAAACGACAGTTTGCTATCGTTTTTGACATCCAGGGTGAGAACGTCTTCCGGCGATTCGACCAGATACATACCGCCTGCCGGGTTGCTGTACTGGCCCATCGTGCCTTCCACTTCCGGATGCCCGGCGTGACCGATAAGTATGGACTCTTCACCGCGACGGCTGGCGCGCGCCACTTCCATATGCACTTTGGTTACCAGCGGGCAGGTCGCGTCAAAGACCGTGAGATCGCGGCTTTTGGCTTCGTTACGCACCGCCTGTGAGACGCCGTGCGCAGAGAAAATCAAAATAGCGCCGTCCGGCACTTCGCTGATTTGCTCAATGAAGATCGCGCCGCGCTCGCGCAGGCTGTCGACCACATAGCGGTTGTGCACCACTTCGTGACGCACATAAATCGGCGCGCCGTAAATCACCAGCGCGTTCTCAACAATGCTGATAGCGCGGTCTACCCCGGCGCAGAAGCCACGCGGGTTGGCCAACAGGATCTGCATTTTATGCCTCCAGTACCGGATCGATTTCCAGTACTTCAATATCAAAATGGACGGTTTGCCCGGCCAGCGGATGATTAAAATCGACGGTGATGGAATCGCCGTTAATTTCACGGATCACGCCCGGCATTTCGCTGCCATCCATAGCGGTAAAGAGCATAATCGCCCCGATCTGCGGTTCTCCCGCGTCCATAAACTCGCGGCGCGAGAAGTACTGAATGAGATCCGGGCTGGGAATACCAAACGCCGCATCCGGCTCCAGGGAAAAAGCGGTTTTCTCCCCGGCCTTCAGGCCCAGCAGATGCTGCTCCAGCCCTTCGGAAAGCGAGGCATCGCCGAGGCGAAACAGCGCAGGCTTGCCGTTGTTGCGGGTTGACTCAGCGGTAGAGCCATCTTCCAGTTTCAGCGTGAAATGCACCAGCACCGCGCTGTTGCTCTGTACAGATTTAGACATGCAGATTGCTCACTTGTTTTAGCCGGTGACGCAAGGCGATCCGGGCTTATAAGGTACCGATAGTACCGGACACGCTGGCCTGGCAATACCGCGTGCCCGGTGGCGCTGCGCTTACCGGGCCTACAAAAGACCAAACAAACGCAACGCCACCGGACATTACATCCACAACACCCCAGGCCGGGTAAGCGCAGCGCCACCCGGCATCACAACCACAACACCCCAAGCCGGGTAAGCGCAGCGCCACCCGGCATTACCCGCTACGCCCGCTCTTTCGCGGCGGCCTTCGGCAAAAAGCCTTCCAGCACAATCAGCGCCGCGCCGATACAGATCGCGCTGTCGGCGAGGTTAAAGGTCGCAAAGTGCCAGTTGCCGACGTAGAAGTCGATCATATCGACCACGAAGCCATGCCATAGGCGGTCGAACAGGTTACCCAGCGCGCCGCCGATAATCAGCGCGTATGCGATGTTATTCAGCTTTTGCGTGGCCTTTGTGCGGTACATCATGACGGCGAGGATCACGCTGATCCCTACCGCAATACCGGCAAAGAACCAGCGCTGCCAGCCGCCGCTATCCGCCAGAAAACTAAACGCCGCGCCATAGTTACGCGCATAATGCAGATTAAGCGACGGGAACAGAGACACCGTATCCCCCAGAGCAAAGTTCTGGAGGATCAGGTATTTACTGCCCAGATCGATAATCAGCACGACTACCACCAGCCACAGCCAGCGTAGCCCTGTTGAAAAGATCGGTTTACTCATCAGGCGAACTTACGTTTTTCGCCGTCACCGGCGACGTTGACTACACAGCGTCCGCAAATTTCTGCGTGTTCCGCCACCTTACCGACGTCCTGAGTGTAATGCCAGCAGCGCGGGCATTTCTCACCTTCGGCTTTGCTCAGCGAGACTTTCAGTCCCTTGAGCAGTTCGCTCTGCTGGGCATCAGCAGGCGCGTTCGCATAATCCGCGACCTGCGCCCCGGAGGTCAACAGGACAAATCGTAATTCGTCGCCCAGTGCCACCAGTTTAGCCGCCAGTTCCGGTTCAGCAAACAGCGTGACCGTCGCTTCCAGCGAGCCACCGACTTTCTTGTCGGCACGCGCCTGTTCGATGACCTTGTTCACTTCGCCGCGCACTTTCAGCAGCTCATCCCAGAAGGCATCGTTCATCGCTTCGGTTTCCGCGAGGCCGAACAGCCCCTCGTACCACTCGCCGGTAAAGACGTACTGTTCACGTTCGCCCGGCAGGTAGCCCCAGATCTCATCCGCGGTGAAGGACATGATCGGTGCCATCCAGCGCACCAGCGCTTCTGCGATATGGTACAGCGCGGTCTGGCAGCTACGACGCGCCACGCTGTCCGCTTTTGCGGTGTACTGGCGGTCTTTAATGATGTCGAGGTAGAACGAGCCCATTTCGACGGAGCAGAAGCGCATCAGGCGCTGTACTACTTCATGGAAATCGTAGCTTTCATAGGCTTTAAGGATCTCCTCTTGCGCGGCTTTCGCGCAGCCGACGGCCCAGCGGTCCAGCACCACCATCTCTTCTGGTTTCACCATGTCTTTCGCCGGATCGAAACCATTCAGGTTTGCCAGCAGGAAGCGCGCGGTGTTACGGATACGACGATAGCTGTCGGCGGCACGTTTGAGGATCTCATCAGAGACCGCCATCTCGCCGGTATAGTCGGTAGATGCCACCCACAGACGCAGGATATCCGCGCCCAGCTTGTTCATTACGTCCTGCGGCGACACGGTGTTGCCGATGGATTTGGACATCTTGCGGCCCTGACCATCGACGGTAAAGCCGTGGGTCAGCACCTGGCGATACGGCGCTTTGCCTTTCATCGCCGTGGAGATCATCAGCGAGGACATAAACCAGCCGCGATGCTGGTCGGAACCTTCCAGATACATATCCGCCGCGTGACCGGAAAATTCCGGGCGCACGTCAACCACTGAAGAGTGGGTAGACCCGGAATCGAACCACACGTCGAGGGTATCCGGCACTTTGACATAATTGTCTGCGTCGTCGCCGAGAATATCGCGGCTGTCGAGATCCCACCATGCCTGGATACCGTCCACTTCAACGCGCTTCGCCACGTCTTCCATCAGTTCGAGGGTGCGCGGGTGCAGCTCTTCGGTGTCTTTATGCACGAACAGCGACATCGGCACGCCCCAGGTACGCTGACGGGAGATGCACCAGTCAGGACGGTTGGCAACCATCGATTCGATACGCGCCTGGCCCCAGTCCGGGATCCACTGCACGCCTTTAATTTCAGAGAGCGACTGCGCGCGCAGACCTTTTTGATCCATGCTGACGAACCACTGCGGGGTGGCGCGGAAGATGATCGGCGTTTTGTGACGCCAGCAGCACGGATAGCTGTGCTGCATTTTTTCGACGTGCAGCAGCGCGCCTTTTTCACGCAGCAGTTCAACAATCAGGTCGTTCGCTTTGAAGACGTTAACGCCGTCCAGCCCCGGATACGTCCCCGGCAGATACGCGCCGTCCGGGCCAACCGGGTTAGCGATTTCCAGACCGTATTTCTGGCTGATGGTGTAGTCGTCAGGACCGTGGCCGCCTGCGGTATGCACCGCACCGGTACCGGCATCCAGGGTCACGTGATCGCCCAGAATGGCCGGCACGTCGAAGCCCATAAACGGATGGGTAAAGCGCATCAGTTCCAGCTCGGAGCCTTTTACGGTGCCGAGAATGGTGTGATCCGCCACACCGATACGCTGCATTACGCTTGCGACGAGGTCTTTCGCCAGGATCAGCGCCTGGCCGTCGATTTGCACCAGCGCGTAGTCAAACTCAGGCGACAGGGAGATCGCACGGTTCGCAGGCAGGGTCCACGGCGTCGTGGTCCAGATCACCAGTGAGATCGGGCCGCTGACGCCCGGCAGGCCAAATTTCGCCTGGATGGCATCCTGATCGACGGCTTTAAAAGCCACGTCGATAGACGGAGAGGTTTTGTCGTAATACTCCACTTCCGCTTCCGCCAGCGCAGAACGGCAGTCCACGCACCAGTGCACCGGCTTCGCGCCTTTGTGCAGGTGGCCGTTGCCAATAATTTTACCCAGCGCGCGGATGATGTTGGCTTCGGTTTTGAAGTCCATCGTCAGGTACGGATGCGACCAGTCGCCCAGCACGCCCAGACGGATAAAGTCTTTACGCTGGCCTTCAACCTGAGTGGCAGCATATTCGCGGCATTTAGCGCGGAACTCGGCGGCGGTGAATTTCTCGCCCGGCTTGCCAAATTCCTGCTCCACTTTCAGCTCGATCGGCAGCCCGTGGCAGTCCCAGCCCGGCACGTACGGCGAGTCATAACCGGAAAGCCCTTTGGACTTCACGATAATGTCTTTCAGAATCTTGTTAACCGAGTGACCTATATGAATGCTGCCATTCGCATAAGGAGGGCCATCATGCAGAATGAAGGTTTTTTTGCCTTTTTTGGCTGCACGGATGATGCCGTACAGGTCATCATCGGTCCAACGCGCCAGCATTCCCGGTTCGCGTTTGGCGAGATCGCCACGCATCGGGAACCCTGTTTCCGGCAAATTCAGGGTTGATTTAAAGTCACTCATCAGATTCTCGTTTCCGTATTTATCACTCAGGCGTTAAGCCGGGTTTGATAGCCCAAAAAACTCGCGGGCGGTTAATTCATCTTTCGCGATTTGCGCTTTTAGCTCGTCCAGCGAGGCAAATCGCTGCTCGCTGCGTATCTTTTTACGCAGTATCACATCTATATGGCGACCGTAAAGGTCCATTACAACGTCCAGCAAATGCACTTCCAGTTGCTGACGTACACCCGCCACCGTCGGACGGGTGCCAATATTGGCGACGCCTAAAAAAGGCTGTTCGCCGAGGCCCATCACCTCAACCGCGTAGACCCCTTTGACCGGGGAAACCTGACGGCGCAACGGCACGTTCGCCGTCGGAAAGCCGATGGTGCGCCCCAGCTCATCGCCGTGGACCACGCGCCCGGAGAGAGTAAACGGGTGCCCGAGCAGGCTGGCGGCAAGATCAAGATCGTCGCTGGCCAGCGCCTGCCTTACGGCGGTACTGCTGATCCGCACCCCGTCTTCGCAGAACGTTTGCGTACTGGTTACGTCAAAGCCAAATTCCGCGCCAGCTCTCTGTAATAACAAGAAATCGCCCTGCCGACCAGCACCAAAGCGGAAATCGTCACCCACGGCGAGAAACTGCACGCCGAGGCGGTCCACCAGCAGGTCGCTGATAAACGCCTGGGCAGTTAAGGCGGCAAAGCGGCGGTCGAATCGCAGGCACAGAACATAGTCGACGCCGCACTCCGCCAGATAGCGCAGTTTTTCACGCAGCCGGGTCAGGCGGGCGGGCGCTTTGTTAGCGGCAAACAGTTCCAGCGGCTGCGGTTCAAAAATCATCACCACGACCGGGAGATCGCGCGCTTGCCCCTCGGCGCGCAGGTTTTTCAGCAGCGCCTGGTGTCCGCGATGCACGCCGTCGAAATTACCAATGGTTAGCACACACCCGCGCGGGGCCTGGCTGAGGTTATGTATGCCGCGTATCAGCTTCATCTCTGGCTCAAAACAGTGAAAATCGTCGGATTATACCTTGTACAGGGGTCGACGTTAACCCGCGATTGCATCGTAAAGCAGAAAGGACCAGGGATTTCATCAACCTTACCGCCGGATACAGGAAAATCTGTCGCCGCAGTGCGAATTTTATGGCGGAAAAGCTGTATTCACGCCGCACAAGCTGGTAGAATCCTGCGCCATCACTACGTAACGAGCGTCGCCATAATAACGGCGCTTATTTGCACAAATCCATTGACAAAAGAAGGCTAAGAGGGCATATTCCTCGGCCTTTGAATTGTCCATAAAGATCACATTTGGGAGTTGGACCTTGGCTAATATCAAATCAGCTAAGAAGCGCGCCGTTCAGTCTGAAAAGGCTCGCAAACACAACGCTAGCCGTCGCTCTATGATGCGTACTTTCATCAAGAAAGTATACGCAGCTATTGAAGCTGGCGACAAAGCTGCTGCACAGAACGCATTTAACGAAATGCAACCGATCGTGGACCGTCAGGCTGCTAAAGGTCTGATCCACAAAAACAAAGCTGCGCGTCATAAAGCTAACCTGGCCGCTCAGATCAGCAAACTGGCTTAATCGCCTGCTTGTTGTCGCTTTGTGAAAAACCCGCTGAATGGCGGGTTTTTTTATGGGCGTAAAAGCATCAGTTTGCGTATTTGCTGGTAAGGTAAACGATCGGCAAAAAAGGCCCCGGATTTCTCCGGGGCCTTGTGCTATTTATGCCTTATTGTGAAAACTTAGTAAGCGCCCAGATCGGTCCAGACATCGCCCTGGCTGCAATGTTTATCCGGCTGCTCGCCACAGCACCACCATTTCACCTGGTAGTTATGGCCTTTCCAGCTGACAATTTCGAAAGAGCCCCAGGTCGCGCCGTAGACGGTAGTTGCATTCCACAACGGATGAGGCGTCTCTTCGTCTGCGGTATCGTCTTCCGGCTGTGGTTCAACATCGTCCTGGTTGTCTGCTTCATCTTCTTCGCGCTCGTCTTCTTCCTCGTCAGGATCGATACTGGAAGAGGCCGGTACGACGGTGAGTACAAAGCGCTGCTGCGTTGACGGCTCACCGTTAACATCGCGCACGAACAGCGTAAAGGTGAACTCGGTATCTACAGCAACCTTCGGCACGTTGAACTCAATAACTTCAGCCGTTTTATCGTCGACCTCGATATCCGCAGGCACGCCCCAGCTATAGTGCAGCGCATCGTTGTCTTCATCGGACGATTTCGCGCCGGAGAGACGGATGCGGGAGCCACCAACCACCAGCAGCTCAATGGCCGCTTTAGGCGCGTGGTTTACCGTCGGAACGTCATCTTCTTTTTCGTCTTCAGACGGCTCCTGGTCTTTGTCATCCTCTTTTTCTTCGTCGCCCTTGTCTTCTACGTTGATGCCTTCGAAGTAGAACGGCTCCATATCAATGACTTCTTTGCTGATTTCATAGCCCAGACCTTCGCGCACCGCGTTGACCAGCACGCCGTTGTCCTGATCGACCGTCCAGGTAAACACGCCGCCCAGACCCAGGTTCGCCGCATACTCGCCCTTGGCTTTAACTGAACGCGGGGTATCCAGCGACATAAACAGTTTGGACTGCGGATTGAACAGGTAGTCCGCATTCGCTACCTGGTCGGTGTAAACGTTGAAACCGTTACGGCCTTTCTGGTTTTCCAGATCCAGGTAGTTGTAAATGATGTCGTACCATTCAGAGGTGCCGGATTCAAACGTACCGGTCGTGGATTCATAGTCACCGTTTGCCAGTTTTTTACCTGGGTTATAAGTCCCTTCCAGCGGGGAAAAACTGGTGATTTCGGTGTTGCGGCTGTTACGGGTATAGCCCGCATAGCCGATGTTGATACGTTCCGCCGGGAAGCCTTCCGCCAGCAGGTAGTTAACAATCGTTTCAACAGACCAGCCGCCTGCGGTCAGCGCCTTCAGGTTGGTATGGTGCGCCAGCGTTTCTGCCCACGGGGTACCGAAGAAGTCGTAGGTCATCACGTTGATGTAATCCATACCGGCGTTAATCATCGTTTTGAGATCGATAGATTGCAGCTTTTGTACCACGGCGGAGGCAGCGATGGTGATTTTCACGTCGCTGCGGCCAGCCGCGTCCAGCTGTTTACGCACTTCAGCGATCAGCAGGGCAAAGTTCGCACCATCTTCCGGTCCATACGGGTTGCCGACAGCTTCATCGTTCGGGTATTCCCAGTCCAGATCCACGCCGCTGAACATCGGGAACTGTTTGAATAGTTTGACCAGCCCTTTGGCGAAGATCTTACGCGAAGCATCTTTCGACGCCGTTTCATGGAAACCGTTACTCATGGTCCAGCCGCCGATGCTCATGGACAGCTCAAGGTTATGGCCCTGCTTTTTCGCTTTAGCCTGTAAATCACGCAAGCCACCAAGGAAACCTTTGGTATTCGCCTGGGTTACGGTTTTCGGATCGACATCCCAGCCGCTAACGTCAAAACCGACGTTGGTGTAGGTCTGGAAATCGCCCCATGGGTCGAGGAAGGTCGGTTCGTATTTCACTTTGCCGCAAAGTGCAGCCGCTTCCGCCACTACGTCGCGGGAGTCTCCGTCCATTTTATGAAAGCCAACGATACCAACGAAGCCCGCAATAATTTTGTCGTAAGCGGTCGGCGACACGTTGGTCAGGTCGTAGCCGCGGCCACGGTTTTTAGGAATATCATCGCCTTGCAGACGCGAGTCGTACTGAGACCAGTCGGTAAAGTAACCAAATACTTTTGGTTTAGTGGTATCTGCTTTGTACTGGTTATAGACCGGCTTAGCGACGCGTGCAGAGGTGTAGCTCAGTTTACTGTCGTCAATTGCCGGGTTAAAGCCGTCAGCGGCATTACTGGTTTCCGTCAGCGTATCGCTCTGAATTAATTTACTTTTAGCCATTTTAATATCCTTTTAATGTGAATGGATTGCGGTTTGTTGTCCGTGGCAAATCATCCGTTAACAGGCGATCGAGGGCTAATCACAAAGCAACACAAATTATCGCCGGCGCGTGTGATGGGGGAATGAGAGTCGTGCTGACAGTAATAAGGCAGCCGGAAAGCTGCCTGTGAGGGATAACTCAACAATTGTTAGTCATAGATGATACGCAATAACGTCAGTTGCTTATCCTCATCAAGAAAGGTTTGCTCAACCGTGGCATTAGGTGAGGTGATACTGGTGCTCAGGTTTTCAATAATGATATGACGCTCAATCGTATTTCTTTTCTGGCAGAGGATCATCGGCACACTGGATTCATGCCAGCAGCCGGACTCAATCACCGCGCCTTTAAAGTTAAGCTGCCCGTCAGCGCTGGCGTCATCCGCTAACGCACACAGTGAAAAAAAGAGAACGCCTGATGTTAATAGCCTGATATTCATAATACGTGACACTCCTTTGTATCAGCACGGTATCATTCATATCATCAATTCGCTGGTGACAGGATGATGCCTGCAACATTACGCCGGGAAGCCGCTCCGGCTTCCCCTGCCAGTTAGCCTTTCGCTTTCTGAATTGCCATCAGCAGCATATCCTGCGAGGTGCTGCCTGGAATGACGGTAATTTGTTTTACATCTGCCTCTTTTGCCTGCGGCATCACTACAAATGCTGGCGTTCCGGTAAAGCCCATATGCTGCGCCAGCGCGCGGTTAACCATCAGAGCATCATGTACCGGTCCGCTATCGTGCATCTGTTTCACCGCCGCGATCTGCTCCGCCGTTAAATACCGCTCCGCGCTGGTCAGGATTTCCGGCTCTGTCAGATCGCCCTCCACTTTCCCGGTGGCATACAGCGCATTATGCCAGGCCAGATACGCTTCGCCCCCTTTATTCAGCCAGATTTGCTCACCGATGCGCGCTGCCAGACCTGATGCGGGCCAGCGCGAGGCGAAGATCGGGAACTCTTTAAAGACAAAACGAACATCCGGGTTAGATTTAATGACCTGCTCAACCACCGGGGCCATTTTACTGCACCACGCGCACTGGTAATCAAAGAACATCACCACCGCCGCTTTGGCATTTTTAGGGCCGACGGAGGGGCTGTCCGTTGACAGAAGATCCGCCTGATACTGACGGGCAAGCTGCACGTAAGCCTGCTGTTGGGCAATTTGCTGACGCTGATGCAAACTTTCGCTGGCTGCGACCAGAAATTCCGGGTGATCGGCCAGGTAAGTTGCCACGGCTTCGCCCATTTTATCCGGATGGGCGGTTAAGTACGCTTCTGCGATTTGCCCAATTTGCGCCTGTTGCGCAGGCGTGAATGCGTCAGCATCTGCGGCATTGGCTGCTGGCACCGCGCCCGCCAGGGTCAGGAGAAGGGCCAGACGACTCATTTTTACTGCTTTACGGGACATAACACATTTCTCTTTTCATATCATTGGAGGATTGAGTACACATTTATCGGCGCTCCCGCACGTCGGCGTTCAGCGGTGGCATTACCCGCCCGTAATCGTTGAGGGTTTGCCACTGAAGCTGACAGGCCGCAGTACCTTTGCACCACGCCAGCGCCCGCGTACTAAAGGGCGCGACCACCCCGGCGTTATCCACGGGCTTACCGTTGACGCGAACGTTAAAAAGGGTGACGTAGAATGGCGTGGGATTGTCTACCGCGACGCCATCCGTAGTTCGCAGCCAGCGTAATTGACCATAAGCCTGCTGCGGATCGCCCTTCAGCCCGGCGGGGCGATAAATCAGCTTCAGCGCTGAACGGATCGCCATTTGTACGCTGTCCGGCCCGGCTTTCCCGGACGGTATCGCGGCAACGCTCAGCGTAAACAGACTTTCCCGATCCGGAGGGAGCGGTACGGCGGTACGGATCAGGCGGACTCTATTTTCCTGTCCGGCAGAGAGCGCAAACAGCGGCGGCGTGGCAATAAACGGCGCATCCACAGCGGCAGACACCTTCGCCCCCTGCCAGCGTTGCGCAGAGAGAATTTTGGTATTGATCAGCCATGGCGCGGGCGAGTCGTTGCGGACAGGCACGTCCAGCGCCTGACGTCCCTCAGGGTAAATAAAGCGCGTGCCACCTATGACCACGCCCGCGTTCGCCGTGACGCTGAGCATCAGCAGGCTTAAAAACAGGAAATTACGCATACGTTAAGATAAATGTCGCCGAGGCGTTGGCCGTTCCGGCGGCGACCGTGCTGCCATCCGCCACATAACGCGCATAAAAGTTAAGATGCGCCGACTGCTGCCCCGGTATCAGCGGCTGTATCTGGCTATTTTCGCCGAGGGGAATGGGGCTTTTGTCTTTATTGTAGAGCGCAACGCCGACGCCCGACGCGTTACCGGCACCGGCGGTGAGCGCCAGCAGGTCCGGGTTCTGGCTATCCGCCGCACCGCTAAAGCTGACCGTGACGCCGCTGGCGGTGCTGCCGCAGTTTTCCAGATTGATGGTGAACGACTGCCAGTCGGCCCCTGCCCCGGGCTGATAGAACTGACGGTTCGATACGCTGCCCATGCCAACCGTAATCGTTTCCGAATCGGGCGACAGCGTGCAGGTGTTATCCGTAATGGAACCGGTAACGTAGACTCGCCCGGCGTGCGCCTGCGCCCCCGTGGAAACGATCGTCACCAGTACCAGACTCAGCAAATACTTCATGACCAATCCTTATTGATATTCGAGGTCAAAATACATCACCGCCGTGGCGTTACCGGACGTCACCTGCGGGAGAGTCGATTTGTAGCGGATATAGAAAGAGAGCGTATTTCTTCCCGCCTTTAGTGGATAAACCGCCGAATCGGTATTATTGATACTTACGGGGTCCTGGTTTTCATCCAGAATTTCCACCCCCACCCCGGTGGCCATCATCGCTTCGTTGCCCATTCCGGTGTCGGTCAGCGCCAGCAGCGACGGGTTATTGCTGTCGGCCTCACCGGTAAACCAGACCTTCGTGCCGCTGATACCGCGCGAACAATTGCGCAGGTTAATGTTGAAGGGTTTGAACTTTGTCGTGGTGCCCACGGACTGAAATTCATCGATGGGAAACTGCCCTAAATCGATACTCTGACTCAGACTGGAGAGATCGACATTGCAGGTTTCCGCCTGAATGGTGCCGGTAAATTCAAGGTTATAGCTGTCGTCCGCGCGGACAGCGCCACCGCCAAGCAGCATGCACAGCACGCTTCCCTGTAGCCATTTCAACGTATTCATTTAATCGAAATCCACCCGTAAGCTGGCAAGCGAGGTAAAGGTCCCCTCCTCCGGCGTTTCGCCGGTGGTGCTGACCGGGTAAGCCTGTAGCACAATATTGGCCGCGCCGGTGTCATCGGTGGTAAAAGGAACGGCGCTGGCGATATCATTGGGCGTCAGGGCCGTTCCCTGATTATTGGTGACAACCACGCCGACGTCCGGGTTATCTGAGGCGATAGCCTGGGAAAAATGGGGATCGGGCGTCGCCTGAACGCGCATGCTCAGGTTGACCTGCGAATTAGTACCGCTGCATTTCACCGGCACGTTAAAGGTTCTTGTCCGCACGCCCTCGGGTTTTTCGCCCGCATGTTTAAAGCTGCCGCTATTCAGGGTGCCAAAATCGACAAGAATGGTTTGTCCGGCATTAATTTCACAACTCTGAGGCACGGTAACGCTGCCGCTGTAGGTGATGTTGTAAACCACCTGCGATAGCGGATCGTTGTGGGTCGTGGTGACGTAAACGCTAAACATGTTTTTGGGTGGAATAACTACCGTCCCAATAAACGACTTAACGATTTTAATCTGGAACAGTAAATTGGAATCGCGAATATAAAACGGCGTACCGGCGTTCACATTTTCGTCGTATCCCATATAGACGTAATCAACAGGCGGATAAATCGTGCCTGCCGCAGAATCCTGAATTTCCATCGCGCCTTCCAGGTAGTCAGGATCCAGTTTTAAATATTGCCAGGGACCATTGGTCTCAACCACGGTAAATGGCGTGGTATAAGAACGAAAGGTTCGCCCGGAGGGTGAAGTTCCCGCCGGACAGGTCGCCTGCACATTCACTTCCTGGCTTTTCGCCAGTTGCACCGTCGCCCCCGCCTGATTCTGCGCGGCGGTCAGCGTGGTGCTTAAATCATAATTAATCGCCGACGGCACACCGTTAACGTTTTGACAGACGGCGGCCAGACAATGATTTGCCAGAAACAGAGCCGTGAACAATAAAATACGCGCGTTCATTTAATTGCATTCCACTTTTTGCCGCACCAGCGGTTGCTGAGTATTGGGGAGTTGATAATGCGCCACGCAGCGCTGATCGGGTCCATCGCCCCACTGGGCGGTCAGGGTGCCGTGTTGGCTTAAGCCGGACAGATAGGTTTCGCCATCTTCGCCTGCGATCGTTTCTCCCTGCATATCACCACGCGTGATCGTTGTGCCGAAAGGCACCGGTTTTCCAAGGTGGAGGATGGTCAGCAGGGCGCGCTCGCCGACGTGCGCGTTAAACGTCGCCCGTACCAGCGCGCCTTCGGTAGGCACCACATTGGTGACCGCATCATCGACGTCCACATTGTCGGCCATGGAGTCGACATCCAGCGCCAGACGATTTTGCCGGTAGGTGGTGGCGTAGGGAACCACGGCATAGCCGCGCCAGTCGGTGTGAATGCCCGGCTCCCCTTCGACCTTGACGTTACTCGCGCCGGGAGCTGCGATGAGCACATTGGTGTTACCGAGCGGCTGGCTAAAGGTAATACCGTGCCCGTGTGCCACAATGCCGCCGTTCAGGCCGTAGTTGACCTGTCGGTAGTCACCGTTATTGCTGTCGTTGTAGCCCACATTGGCGTTGCCCCAGGCCCCGTCATACTCAAGGCTGGCATTGCCGCTGGCACCCACGCCGTGATTCTGGTATCCCTGCTGAACGCTGTAGCTCAGATTGTTGTCATCCAGCAGCGTGCCGCTAATCCCGGCGTTTTGCGTCACGTTATGCTGTTTATCGGTGCTGGCGCTGTAGGTCGCATAGACGTTGTGATGGTGCCCCGTCACGTCGCCGCCCGGCTGCAGCCACTGGCTTAACGGTAACGACAGGCTGAGCGCGAGGATTTGGTCGCTCTCATTCTCACCCGGCGCTTTGGTGTAGTTGTAGGTCAGGCTCCAGTTGATACTGTCCAGCGTGCCGCTATAGCCGATTTGCAGCAGAGAGTTAGTTTCATCGGTGTGCCAGTAGCTCTGCTTACTGCCGGTAAAAAAGATCGACCCCATCTGGCCCAGTGGCTGAGAAAGGTTGATCTGCACTTTGCCGCGTTTGGTGTAATAGAGGCTGTAGTAATCCTGCCACTGCGGCTTGTCGTCGTCATCCGGCTGGCCGGTATAGCCTTCCATATGACGCCAGGCAGTTTCATCCAGCGTATAAAAGCCGGACGTCGAGTAGCGATAGCCCATCAACTGAATATGGGTACCGATGTCTTCAAGCGATTTAGCGTACAGAAGTCTTACGGACTGGCCCTGATGTGAGCTGTCATCCGCCAGGGTGCTGCGCGCCTGGGTAATATCCGCCGAAATCGCGCCGAGATCGCCCATATTGACGCCGCTGCCCAGCGCGGCGGCGGTGTAACGATCGGAAAACTGCGTTCCGCCATAGAAGGTAAACCCGTGCGATAAGCCCCACAGCAGAGTCGCCTGGCCGAATTTCACATCCTCTTTCTGACTACTATCGCCCCGGTACTCAGCCGCCGTTACGGCATATTTCATGCGGCCTTAACGCTGGAGTACCGGCACGGCGGAGTACGGCACGACATAACTGTGCAGCGTGCCGTCCGACTCTTTCACCTCTACCGTCAAATCGCCGCTGGAAGCGGTCGGATAGAGATCTTTAATGGTAAATGCGCCCGGCGGTACATAGCTCTGATAAATGGTGTAGCCGTTCTGTTTGATGGTGACCTGGGCATTACTGTTGGCAATGCCGTAAATGGTCGGGGCAAATCCTTTCATGCTGTCCGGCAGCATATTATCGTCGGAGGCGATCTGCATTCCGCGAAAAGGCAGGCTGTCGAACACATCGGCAGGGGTATAGCTGTCGCCTGCCGTTAACTCGCCTTTAAGGGGAATAACATCGCGTTCAACGTAGGTGCTGATGTGCTGCCAGTCGCTTTTTTTCTCTTCGCCGCCGCTATTGTAGTTCCAGGTAGAATAGTCGCGGAGCCGCCACGCGCCGAGGTTCAGGCCGCTGTTTACGCCAAGGAAATAATTATTGCTGGTCGTGCCGCCTTCACTGTTATCGCGGCTGTTCGCGCCGGTGAAATCGTAGTTCAGCGTCAACGCATTAATGCCTTCGTCCCACTGCGCGGGCGGAATGTAACCTCTGGCACTATTTTTCATGGCCGCCTGCGGGATGCTGATATCCAGCCGCTGCCGGGCAAAATCGAAGCGTGAAGAGGCCGCCGGAATGGCAGCGCCAATATCAATGCAGCTATCCGGCGCGGCGGCGGCCAGGGCGGGAAACGCCGCCAGATTCACGCCCATTTGCGCCAGCGCGCCGGGCGTCAGGCAGGCGCTCAGGCCGGTATCATCCCGCAGCGCCTGGATGGAAGCAGAAAGCACCGGCTTCGCCGTCGTAAAGCGAATATCCCGGCTGGCGAGGAAATTTTTATTCAGATAAACGTCGACCCGGTAAGTACCGGGTGCCTGTTCATTGCCCTCAAAATGCGACAGATCGGCCACCGCAGCCGGATCGTCCGAAAGAAAGGCCGGGTTAAAGTAATTCTCAGCCCAGCCTTTCGCGGGCGTCAGTACGCTCGCCATTGCCAGCGCCAACGGCGTCAGCCAGCACTGCACGGCGGGTTTTACGCTCTGCTTATTGCCTTTCATCGCATCAACTGCCGGCGCAGATCTGCGCAGGGGTATTGGCCCCAAAGTCATTGACGGTCTCATACTTCACGCGACCGTCGCCCGCAGCGTTCAGTATCAGGCTGCCCTTTGGCGGCACCATCGTGTTGGCCTGTTTTACCTTGCCGATGTAAAGCTCCACCAGCGACAGGTAGTACGGCGAAGGATTAGAGAGCGTGACCTTGCCGTTAGCTACGTGACAGCGCAGAGAAGCTGGCGCATCAATGGAAGACGTCGGCAGATTTTTCGGGCGGATAAACAGCTTAATCACGCTCTGGGTAGCAATTTGCAGCACGTTGCCCTGGAGCTTACGCTTGTCAACGGAGGGGATCGCTTTGCTGTTGAGGTAAAAGACGCTTTCCCGGTCAGTAGGCAGCGGCGGCCCGACATACATAATGCGCAGCACGTTTTCTCTTTTCGGCTGGATCACAAACAAAGGCGGCGTCACCACAAAATCCGGAGACTTTGTTCCATCGGCATTGGCCACCCATGACTGGATCAGGAAAACGTTGTTTGCAGAAGAGTTGGTGATGGGCAGGGAGACCTGCTTTTCGCCCTGCGGATAGATAACGCGCGTTGCGCCGAGCGCCACGCCGCCCGCGTAAGCCTTCACCGTCGCCCCCATCATGACGATGCCCAGCATCAGCACCGGCGTGAAGGCGATGGCCCGCAGTACAAGCCGTTTTAACATCTGTTTTTTCATCATCGTTGTTCTTTTTCGTCTGGCCCGCGCGGCTTTTTAACGTAAATAGTGCACCGCCTTCCCCCGCAAGGAGGAAGGCGGAAAAACATGAAATCAGGAATACACCATGCTGAAGGTCGCGGTGGCCTCAACGTTACCGGACGTCGCCGCACCGGTAGCGATGTAGTCAACGCTCAGCGGAATGGTATTTCCGCCGTCGATCAGCGTTACGGTTGAGGACGTTTCGCCCACATTCAGAACCTGGCCATCCGGTCCATACAGTTGCAGGGCGACATTAGTCGCAGAACCTGCGCCTGCCGTGTTCGCCAGTGAACCCGGCTGGTTAGCATCTTCCTGGCCGTTAAAAATAACGGCGGCATTCTGGCTAACGCTGGTGTCGCAATCTTCCAGCTTAATGTTGAAGTCTTCTTTCTGGTTTGCGACCATCCCGGCAGTGGTTAATTTCGTGGAACGCACCTGGCTCAGGTTAACCGTCTGATCGACAGAATCAGCCGTTACAGAACAGGCAGCATCAACCACCTGGCCCACGAAATTAACGGTACCGCCGTTCACCGTTGTGGTATCGGCTTCTGCCGCCGACGCCGTTCCACCCGCAGTGATGGCCGTTACTACCATCGCGAATAAATATTTTTTCATACATCCTCTGTTAATCTTAATTACGTGTTAATGACCCTCTTATTAAATACCTGAGCAATGGCCCACCCGCCTGCCCGGCATATGTCTTATACAAAAGGTATAAGAAGAGATCGAACCCCTGGAGCAGGATTCTGGTCGTCGTTAATTTGGGTCAATCAGCTTTTCGAGAGTAAATCGGGAAAAGCGAAGCCTTTCTTTACGTCTCCCGATTTGAATTTTATTATTACTAACAACGGGTTAAGAGGCAATTCTGACGTAATGCCTTTAAAGGACCAGAGTTAACTTGTTGATTTTCGGTAATTAAATTTTTTCTATTTGGCATGGACTGCATGTCATATTGACCGCATCATAAGATTATGCTAACGACAAATATCGTCATGGTAACCATAAGCAGGCGATAAATATTAGGTACAGATGGCACTTATCGCTAATAAAAATAATTAAAAAGCGGCCGGGAGTTTTTTTACCTGGATGAGTTTCCCGTTATCAATACTGATATAGCCGCCTTTCCTGAGTTCAGAAAGGATCTTCATGATGCGGCTTTTCGACAATCCCGTACGGCGCTGAATGAATTTCAGGATATTTATCTGTTGGCGATAATCCTCCGGATAAGCCCATACTTCGATCAGTAGCACCCTGACCTTCAGATAGGAGTCAACGCCCACCTGCTCCTGCTCACGGGCACCCATTAAGATCAGGCGCTGCATCAGGATACGGGCGATGTCATGCCACAAATCGAACTTGTCGGCGCAGGATAAAAAATCCGTTTGGCGGATGACATAATATTTACAGTCCGTCTCGGCAATCATAGCGTACAGCGGCTGCTTAGAGATGTTGTAGTGAGCGGCATAACTGTCCCCCATTCCGGTTACGGAAGGGGCAAAAATAACGCCGGCATGGAGCTGTGTTTTCGTATAAAAAACCGAACAAATGCCCTCTTCAAGCAGGATAATATTGTTTTCTCCATCCTCCCGAACAGACGGAAAAATTTCACCGGCTGACAGAAAAAGAGGAGTACAGAAAGGGAGTAATGCAGTAAAGATGCTATTGATGGCAGCAAAGGGTTTTGACTGTTGCGAAAAAATGAAAGAATGTAATGCTTCAACATTATTTGAAATATCTTTTAAATTTTCTGTATTCATTTTTATGCAGACTGGAAATCAAAAGCATACCATACGGGTTAAAGTCGCTGTTATCAATTGAGTAAAATTAACATCAATTTATAGATTTACTTATTTACATGGCAAAAAAGAGATAAATTACCGCATGATAAAATAATAACTCAGGTAATCATTTTAGATGCATAACTAACATAAGCAAATTCTTAACACAAATAAACAACAACGCTCACAAAAAGAATAATCTCGTTGGTTTGCGACGATCCGGAACAGGTGTTTGCGGATCGTCGCTGAGGCGCTTTAACGCTCAGGTTAAAATGGATTAAACAAGGCGGCGAGGCGCTCCATAATATTCGCGCATCTTCTCTGCCAGCCAGCCGCCATCTTCACCGTTGGAGTGAATAGTGGTAATGCTGACGGTTGAACCGCCGCCCCAGAGGATAGAAAAGACATTATAGTCAGGCAGATTTAACGCCTGCATTTGTCCCCAGTCATACCCCTTATCTTTACGCAAGAAGTCTCCTGCCGTTGCCGCGCCGTAGGTGCCCTGATTGATCGCCGTATTTTTCAACGTCCCGGTAATCGCCTCCACATTGGTACCAATACGCTTGTCGCCCATAAAGAAGGTGCCGCCCGACGCAAAATGGTTTTCGCTAATCATCGTGGTGCCTTCCTCTACCGTCGGCATATGCCCGCCGGGGATCTGCCAGAGCATAGCGGGTTTATTCAGATCTTTTGCCGCCTGTTTTACCATTCCCAGATAGTTAAGCCAGCAGGTCGCATTCCAGCCATAGTGCGCCAGCGCGTCCGGGCTAAAGCAGTCGCGTTCAAACTTATCGAAAGCGATAAAATCGGGTGCGTAGTTGCCGCTGTAAACGCCAAGCTCATTAATAAAGGCCGCAATCTGTTTTCCCTGCGCCTGCGGATCGGCACCTTCGCGCAGTACCCAGTCGGCCGTGCCGGTTGACCAGACGTTAGTCTGCCAGCCGAACGCCACATCCGGCGCAAACTGGTGAACAAGGTAGTTGATCGCCTGAATGTAGCCATACAGATCGTCACTGAACGTCGGCAGCGCTGGCGCACTGTATTTCAGCTCCGGGGCAAGCGCCTTCACCGCCACGGCAAGCTGGGCATTCACCGGTACGCTGTTTTTCTGCCGCACCGCCGTGTAGCCGTAAGGCTCCTGTTGCATCGCGCCCAGGAAATCGGGGTTCAGGACAAATGTCGCCGGGACCGGATGCGCGTCATCTTTATAAGACTGCGCGGCCATACATTGGGTAATAAAGTTACCGAAGTGGTTACGCAGCTTCTGGCTATCCTGCAGATCGCTCACGGCGCTACCACCGCTGGCGTTAGCGGTATAAACCACCATCACCGGCATCACCGATCGGCCCGCTTCTTTCTCAATTTGACGCACCAGCGGCACGGTTTTGTGGATCGGCAGCAGGTCGTAATCCAGGAAGCCGTCACTATTTAGATCCATCTCTTTTGCCGGGATCGGGTCGCCGCCGCCGTCAAAACCGTCATATTTAAACAGCGCGCTGACGGGTACATCGCGGTAGAGCGTGGCGGTATCCGCCGCATTCACCGTGACGCCGCCGTGAGCAACGTAATCCGGCCAGCCGCGCACCTGTAAAACAACGCCTTTTTCAAAGCAGAGCGTAATCACATTGCTGCTTTGCAGCAGGCGCAGACCGGCGTCGGTTTCGCAGCGCCAGATGGCCCCATCGCAATGCACGTCGGCGACCTCCACGGCATACAGCCCCGGCGCAATGCGCAGAGGAAACGCCTGTTGCTGGCTATGGCTTTCCAGGGTCAGCAGATACTGGTACTCCCCTTTTCCGTTTCCGCTGCGGAAACGGTAGCGCTGAGCCGCGGCACCTTTTGGCAGACCAAGCACGGTGGCTTTCACCTCGACAAAGCCAGCGGTATCGGCGCTTTTCTGCTGATAGCCAACGTTCACCACGGTGGTTTTACCTGCTTCAGGGATCGCTGCGGTCGGCTGCGCCGGAGAGCTAATCATCAGATTGTTAATACATGCGGGAAGCAGACGCACCTCATAACGCTGACCGGCGGTCAGGCGAGTCACCTGTAATGCCTCTCCAGCCGTAAGCACCACGGTACGCGCGACGGTGTTATCGCTGCCCCATAGCTCGGCGTTTATCTGGCCGCCGTCGCAGGAAGGGAGATCCAGTTTGAGCGTTATCGCGGCAAAACGTACCGTTTCCTGAAAGGCGATTGGGCAGCTCTTGCTGTCCTGGCCGGAGGCGAGCGTAACGGTCAGCGTCTCTTTTACCGGCGCAATGCGCATGTCATCATTTTCAAGAGACTGGACGTTAACGGTGTACTGCCCTGCCGCGAGATCGGCCACCGTTAGCGACTGGCCCCACTCGCCGGTGACGTTTTTAACGCTGCCGTCCGGATAAACGATATCCAGCACCGGCTTTAGGGTGGTCGCCTCTTTCCGCGCCGGGAAGATGAATTCGATCTTGCCCTGACGACCTGGATCGTGCGCCAGTGTCGCCTGTAGGTCTTCGAGCACTACCGGGGTTTGCGTTGCCGCCAGATAAAACTCCAGCTCCGCCGATTTACCTGCGCCCAGCTTCATTGCGCTGTCATTATTGATAGTGATGCTATTTTTTTCGACAGGCCAGCCGCCGTCGCTGCCAAGTTTAACCGGCTGGTTTCCCATTAACGTCCCGCTGAACGGGCTGTAAGGGTCCGGATGCGCGCTGGCGGTAAAGGTAATTTGCAGCGTGTTAAGGTCGATGGCACGCGAGTAGCCGTTTTTCAGGGTCATTTTGACACGCTGATACCAGCTGTTAACGTTAATCTCGCTGACGGTTAAGACGATGTCCTCGCCGGTGACTGGTTCTGGCTGAGGCTCTGGCTCGGGTTGAGGCTCCGGCTCAGGCTGTGGTTGTGGCTCCGGCTGAGGCTCCGGCTCAGGCTGTGGTTGTGGCTCCGGCTGCGGTATTTCTTCCTCTTCTTCCTCATCCGGAACAACGTCCGCCGCCTCTGACGCCAGCGTTAATGTGAATGCCGACAGCGTCACCGGGACTTTTGCCACCGCCAGACTAAAAAAGAGTTTGCCGCTTTTTCCCGGTGCCAGTAAGAGTTCGCCGCGGTTATTGATGGTCATCTCAATGGCGTTTAATCTTCCCTGCGGCTGTTCGCGCAGCGTCAATGGAAGATCGCCCTTCAGATTACCGCCAAAATTACCCCACGGATCCGGATGACCCGATGCTGTGAAATGAATGATGGCATGATTGAGATCAACGGCGCGATCGCTCTTGTTCGTGAGCGTCAGCGTCATCTTTTGATACCAGCTTTGCGCATTGAGCGCGCTGCTCTTAATTGAAATGGCCGACATGATAAATCCTCTGTCCTTAGGGGAAAAAAGCCCCGAGTCACCGGGGCTTCCATTTAGCAAAATTCAACAACTATCCGTGCTACGGTCGATTAGTAAGCGCCGAGGTCAGTCCATGCGCCGCCAGCGCCGCAGTTCAGATCCGGCTGGTTGCCCTGGGACCACCAGTTAACCTGGTAGTTATGGCCTTTCCAGCTCACGATTTCGAAAGAACCCCAGCTAGCGCCATAAACTTTGGTCGCATCCCACTCGGCGTAAGGCGCAGCCTTATCGTCCGGCGTGGTATCGGTCTCTTCTTCTTTATCTTCTTCTTTATCGTCCGGTGCCGGGATAACGTCTTCGTCTTCCGGTGCAGGGATCACGTCGTCTTCTTTCGGCTGCGCGTCTGCCTGAGCGACAACCGCGGTCAGAACAAAGCGTTGTTGCGTTGAAGGCTCGCCCCAGCAATCGCGAACAAAGAGAGTGAACTGGAACTGCGTCTCTTCAGTCACCTGCGGAATTTCAAACTCAATGATTTCTGCTGTTTTGTCCGCTACGGTAATGGCAGACGGCACGCCCCAGCTGAAGCTCAGTTCGTCTTTGTCTTCATCAGAAGAGTTCGCACCAGACAGTTGAACGCGGGAACCGCCCACAACACGCAGTTCAATAGCGGCTTTTGGCGCATGGTTCACTTTTTTACCGTCTTCTTCTTTTTCTTCAACGTTGATGCCTTCGAAGTAGAACGGCTCCATATCAATGACCTCTTTGCTCATCTCATAACCCAGACCTTCACGCACCGCGTTGACCAGCACGCCATTGTCCTGATCGACCGTCCAGGTAAACACGCCGCCCAGGCCCAGGTTCGCTGCATATTCGCCCTTGGCTTTAACTGAACGCGGGGTATCCAGCGACAGGAACAGTTTAGATTGCGGGTTGTACAGGTAGTCCGCGTTCGCTTTCTGGTCGGTATAGACGTTGAAGCCGTTACGTCCTTTCTGGTTTTCCAGGTCCAGGTAGTTGTAGATCACGTCGTACCATTCGGAGGTACCGGATTCAAACGTACCGGTGGTCGTGCCATTGCCTGGGTTATAGGTGCCTTCCAGCGGGGAGAAGCTGGTGATTTCGGTGTTGCGGCTGTTACGGGTGTAACCAGCGTAACCGATGTTGATACGCTCAGCCGGGAAGCCTTCCGCCAGCAGGTAGTCAACAATAGTTTCAACAGACCAGCCGCCGGCGGTCAGCGCTTTCAGGTTAGTATGATGGGCTACGGTTTCTGCCCACGGCGTACCGAAGAAGTCGTAGGTCATGACGTTGACGAAATCCATACCGGACTTCATCAGGGTGTTAACGCCAGCGTAAGCGAGGTTAGCGACAACCGCGGAAGCAGCGATAGAAATTTTCACGTCGCTGCGGCCTGCGGCGTCCAGCTGTTTGCGCACTTCAGCGATCAGCAGGGCAAAGTTTGCACCATCTTCCGGTCCGTAAGGGTTGCCGACCGCTTCCACGTTCGGGTATTCCCAGTCCAGGTCCACGCCGCTGAACATCGGGAACTGCTTGAACAGTTTGACCACGCCTTTAGCAAAGATTTTACGGGAAGCGTCGGAAGCCGACGTTTCATGGAAGCCGTTACTCATGGTCCAGCCGCCGATGCTCATGGACAGCTCAAGGTTATGGCCCTGTTTTTTCGCTTTCGCCTGCAGATCACGCAGACCGCCGAGGAAGCCTTTGGTGTTGGCCTGAGTTACGGTCTTAGGATCGACATCCCAGCCGCTAACGTCGAAACCGACGTTTACGTAAGTCTGGAAATCGCCCCACGGATCGAGGAAGGTCGGCTCGTATTTCACTTTACCGCACAGCGCTGCGCCTTCAGCAACAACGTCGCGGTCCTGACCATCCTGCTTTTTAAAGCCGGTGATGCCCACGAAACCAACAATAATTTTGTCGTAAGCGGTCGGAGACACGTTGGTTAGATCGTAGCCGCGACCACGGTTAAGTTCGGTGTCATCGCCCTGCAAACGAGAATCGTACTGCGACCAGTCAGTATAGTAGCCAAATACTTTCGGCTTCGATGCATCAGCTTTGTACTGGTTATAGACAGGTTTCGCGACACGAGCAGAGGTATAGCTCAGTTTACTGTCGTCAATTGTAGGGTTAAAGCCGTCAGCCGCGTTGCTGGTTTCTGTCAGGGTATCGCCCTTAATTAATTTGCTCTGTGCCATGATTATTTCCTTATGATTTAAAATTAATCGCAGTTCGTTCTGCGGGGTCCATAATCCATCCGCATCGGCCAAATGGCTAATCACAAAACATCACATATTCAGGTGATGCTCAAATCACTAAAATAGTGAGACTCCTCAGATAAACACTCCATTCTCATCACGCTAATGACCATTGGGTGAATTAGCAAAACCCGGCGCTACGTTACGTATTAAGTTTCATTAAAGTTGATAGTAAACCTCATTTAATAAGGTCGCTTTTTTGTGACGTAAGTTGGTTTTCCAGCGTTTAACTCAATAAAATCATTGGGAAATAATGGATTGAGCAAATTCTTATAATTAATATCAACCGCACTCAAAACAGGATGTAAATTTCTAAAGGATGACGTTATGAAAACCTACATGATTAATAACAATTGTATCTACAATGAAAGGAATCATGAGTTAAGAAGTATCTCGAATTCGCTGGTTATCAAAATGACCGCAATGCGTGCAAGATGCCTTAGCTTTATTATTGAGAACGCACAAATGGATGTGATTGAACGCCAGCAGCTCACTACGGCGCTATGGGGAAGTCGGGGGAACTTCGTTAATGATGCCAATTTAACGCAGATACTCTATCTCATTCGTCGCGATCTAAAATCATTAGGAGTGAATGATTTTTTGATTACCGTGCCGCGAAAAGGCATTCAGGTTAATAACCAGATTCCGGTAAAACCAATAGACAATAAAGCAGGCAAGCGCTGGGCATGGCTAAATAAAACGCCAGTTAAAGTCATGCTTACCGTTGCTGCCGCTGCCGTATTAGCAGCCGCCTGTTATGTGAATATCCACTAATATTGTTGAGGTGAAAAAATGAATCCAGTTATTGACGGCATTTTAATGACAGAAGGCAGTTACACAAATAACCCTAACGATCGGGGCGGCGCAACCAATTGGGGAATTACCGAAGCGACAGCGCGTGCGAATGGTTATCAGGGCAATATGCGGGATATGACGCGCGCAGAAGCGTACTCTATACTCGAAAATGATTACTGGATAAAACCGGGCTTTGAACTTATTTCGCAGATTTCCTGGCCGGTTGCTTTTGAACTCTGCGATGCCGCTGTGAACATTGGACCGCGACTTCCCTGCCTGTGGTTGCAGCGCTGGCTGAATGCCCTGAACCGCGAGCAGAAAAATTATCATGATATTAAAGTTGATGGGCACATCGGACCTATGACCATCACCGCCTTGCAGGTCTTCATCGCCTGGCGCGGCAGAGAGGGCGAGCATGTGCTGGTCGAAGCGCTGAACTGTAGCCAGGGTGCCTACTACCTGAACATTACGGAAGAAAGACCGCAAAATGAGGATTTCGTCTACGGATGGATTAAAAACCGGGTAACGTAAAAAACGAAAAAATGCATTGCTACGCCTTTGCGTAGCAATATAAAAACGGGCTGTATAAGGCTCAGCAATGAGCCTTATGTTTTTATTTTATGATACTGTTATCTTCGATGGTTTTCTTTAGTTTATCGCCGAGGAATTTAAGTATCGGCGCGGCGAATACGCCGCCAACACCTGCGGCCAGTAAAATCATATTGAAGCTAAACCCTTTTTCAATCGCAATAGCACTTAATAAAAAACTGGTAAAGCAGGAGATCACAATTTGCGTAAGACAGCTCATAATGCCTTTATGCATTGGTTCCGTCTTTTTCCTGTTGGACTTTAACAGATAACTGACAAAACCGCCCCACGCGCCCGTCGCGACAACGGTTAATAAAATTTCCATCTCCAGAAGTACAACTTCTGAGGTTTCTAAATGATTGGGAATAGACATTTTAACTTCCTGTATTGAAATGACATGGTAGGAATGTAATAAAAATAGCGCTAAAGCCGTAATCAAACCGCATCATTGAATACCAATTTTTATCACTCGTCCCTGAAGGTACTACTCCTAACGTCTGAATGAGGAAAGGGTATGAAGCATATCTACCAATTCCTTTACGTCCTGTTTTTTACTGCTTTTATTATTCCATGAAGCATACACATTCAGCGGTTTAAAAACCAATTCCGGCGGCGGCTGGACCATTTTAATCGCGTAGCGGCGCTGATTTTTATAAAAAAGCGCCAGCTTTAAAGGTAATATGGCAATTAATGAGGTTCGCTCAACGATACTGATGATGCCGCTGATGGAATCACTGCGGTATCCCTTCACCCGGTACCCCTTATACTCGTCATTTTTTTCATGCAGATCGTCATCATTGATCATAATGGGCGAGAAGATCCCGGACTGATAGACGGCATGACGTGCAGAATAAAAGCTGTGCAGCGTGAGCTGCGACAACTCGCCAAGCAGATTATCGGCGCTACAGATGCAGACGAAGTTTTTAAAGCTGTCGATAAGTTGGTTTTCGATACCCGGCTCGATGATGGTGTCGGGGCTGATAACAAGATCGCAATCACCGACTATCAAATGTTCTTTGAGAGTATCTTTATGTATATTTCTGGCAGAGAAATGACGCAGAGAGAATCGCTCAAAAATATCGTCTTCATATAACTGAGACAGATAATAGTTTTCAGCGATCTCGCTACCCAGCACGGTGATTTTCTGGCTGCGCGTACTCGTCTCTTCGGGGACAAAGGTATCATTTACCAGCGCCATAGCCTGACGAAAAGCCTGATGGATCTCGAGGGCTTTTGCCGTAGGAACAAGACCATCTTTGCTTCTGACAAATAATTCTTGCTGATAAAAGCTCTGCAAACGGGACAGCGCCAGAGAAATAGCAGCAGGCGTAACGGATAATCTTTTGGAGGCTTTGGTGGCATTGCCTGCCGATATGACAGCGTCAAGGACTTTGATTAAATTATAATCAAAGTGCTTGTTGGCACCTTTTGAGCCCATCCATTGTCAGCCTCTTAAATTTAAAAAATGCAATATAGATAATACTCAAAATAAAGCAAATAACAGTTTATCAAAAGAATAATAAATTATTACGATGAGAGACATCGTTTTTTTATAAACAATAAATCCACAAAATGTTGCATATAAACCAACAACTCTATTTAGCTAAACAACATATCATTTTTAATAAAACTTAATATATCTATCTCTTTTGTGGCGGTACTGAAACCTGAACGCCAGGGATACAGGCCGTTCTGAGGGCGGACGCTGGCCGACTCAGTAATAAACAGGCAAAAAAAAGCCTGAGAGTGAACTCTCAGGCCGATGAATTGCAGGGATGATATTAACGCGTCAAATCATCAAAAAACTTTTTTACACCATCAAAGAAGCTTTTAGAGCGCGGGCTGTTATGTTCGCCCGTCGGACCGCCAAAACTGTCCTGCAGATCTTTCAGTAGCTGTTTCTGCTTGTCATTGAGACCTACCGGCGTTTCGACAACCACGCGGCACAGCAAATCGCCCTGCGCCCCGCCGCGTACCGATTTCACCCCTTTGCCGCGCATACGGAACAGTTTACCGGTCTGCGTTTCACCGGGCACTTTCAGTTTCACCCGGCCATCCAGCGTCGGCACTTCGATTTCACCGCCCAGCGCCGCCATGGCAAAGTTGATCGGCACTTCACAATACAGGTTGTTGCCTTCGCGTTCGAAGATCGGATGCTGTTTTACCTGCACCTGAACGTACAGATCGCCCGCTGGCGCGCCGTGCTCGCCCGCTTCGCCTTCGCCTGACAAACGGATACGGTCGCCAGTATCCACACCTGCCGGAATTTTAACCGACAGCGTTTTGCTTTTCTCGACGCGCCCGTGACCGTGGCACTTATGGCACGGATCTTTGATCAGCGTACCGCGGCCCTGACAATGCGGACAGGCCTGCTGTACCGCAAAGAAGCCCTGACGCATTTGTACCTGGCCGGAACCATGACAGGTCGGGCAGGTCTGCGGCTGCGTGCCGGGTTTAGCACCGCTACCGTGGCAGATATCACACTCTTCTAGCGTCGGAATGCGAATTTCTTTGGTAACGCCGCGTACCGCTTCTTCCAGCGTCAGATCCATGTTGTAGCGCAGATCGGCACCGCGTGAGGCACGCTGACGACCACGGCCGCCGCCAAAGATATCGCCAAACACGTCGCCAAAGATATCGCCGAAGTCAGCACCGCCGCCGCCGAAACCGCCACCGCCGCCCATGCCGCCCTGCTCGAACGCGGCGTGGCCGTACTGATCGTAAGCCGCACGCTTCTGGGCGTCGGTGAGGATTTCATACGCTTCTTTGATTTCTTTAAATTTGGCTTCGGCTTCTTTATCGCCCTGGTTACGGTCCGGGTGATACTTCATCGCCAGGCGTTTGTACGCCTTTTTGATTTCACGCTCTTCCGCTGTCCGGGAAACGCCTAAAATCTCGTAATAATCTTGTTTCGCCATTGTCTTTTTCAGCCCCTAACATGCGAGCACGGGCGGAGAGGAAACCTCTTCGCCCGTGCCAGTTCATAACCCATTCAAAGGGCGATTATTTTTTGTCTTTTACTTCTTCAAACTCAGCGTCGACCACATCGTCATCCTGCGCATTGTTTGCAGAAGCATCAGCGCCAGCCTGCTGCTGTGCGTGCTGCTGCTGAGCGATTTCCATCAGCTTCTGGGAAACCTGTGCCAGCGCCTGCATCTTCGCTTCGATATCCGCTTTGTCTTCGCCTTTCAGCGATGTTTCCAGCGCGCTCAGTGCAGACTCGATAGCGGTTTTGTCATCAGCTGGCAGTTGATCGCCCGCTTCTTCAACCTGCTTACGGGTGCTGTGCAGCAGATGGTCGCCCTGGTTACGGGTCTGAACCAGCTCTTCGAACTTACGGTCAGATTCCGCGTTGGCTTCCGCTTCGCGGACCATCTTCGCGATCTCGTCTTCGTTCAGACCAGAAGACGCCTTGATGGTGATCTTCTGCTCTTTACCGCTGTTTTTGTCTTTCGCGGAAACGTGCAGGATACCATCAGCATCAATGTCGAAGGTGACTTCGATCTGCGGCATACCGCGCGGTGCAGGCTGAATACCATCGAGGTTAAACTGGCCCAGATCTTTGTTATCAGAGGCACGTTTACGCTCACCCTGCAGCACATGGATCGTAACAGCAGACTGGTTGTCTTCCGCAGTCGAGAACACCTGGCTGTGCTTGGTCGGGATGGTGGTGTTTTTGCTGATCAGCGCTGTCATTACGCCGCCCATGGTTTCGATACCCAGCGACAGCGGGGTAACGTCCAGCAGCAGTACGTCTTTTACTTCACCGGTCAGTACACCACCCTGAACTGCGGCACCAATCGCCACTGCTTCATCCGGGTTAACGTCTTTACGCGGCTCTTTACCGAAGAACTCAGCCACTTTTTTCTGCACCATCGGCATACGCGTCTGACCACCGACCAGGATCACGTCCTGAACGTCAGAGACGGACAGACCCGCATCCTGCAATGCCACTTTCAGCGGCTCGATAGAACGGTTCACCAGGTCTTCGACCAGGCTTTCCAGTTTCGCACGCGTCACTTTAATGTTCATGTGTTTCGGACCGGTCGCATCTGCAGTGATGTACGGCAGGTTGACGTCGGTCTGCTGTGCAGAAGACAGCTCAATTTTCGCTTTTTCTGCGGCTTCTTTCAGACGCTGCATCGCCAGCGGATCGTTACGCAGGTCGATACCCTGATCTTTCTTAAACTCGTCAACGAGGTAGTTGATCATGCGGCTGTCAAAGTCTTCACCACCCAGGTGGGTATCACCGTTGGTTGCCAGAACTTCAAAGGTTTTTTCGCCGTCAACGTCGTCGATTTCGATAATAGAAATATCGAAAGTACCACCGCCGAGGTCATAAACCGCAATGGTACGGTTACCCACTTCTTTATCCAGACCGTAAGCCAGTGCGGCAGCGGTAGGTTCGTTGATGATACGTTTGACTTCCAGACCCGCGATACGGCCAGCGTCTTTGGTTGCCTGACGCTGCGCATCGTTAAAATACGCCGGCACGGTAATAACCGCTTCAGTTACCGCTTCACCCAGGTAATCTTCCGCCGTTTTCTTCATTTTTTTCAGCACTTCAGCAGAGATCTGCGGCGGTGCCATTTTCTGACCTTTAACGTCAATCCACGCATCACCGTTATCGGCGGCGATGATTTTGTACGGCATGATAGCTTCATCACGCTGAACTTCTTCGTCCTGGAAGCGGCGGCCAATCAGGCGTTTAATCGCAAACAGGGTGTTTTGCGGGTTTGTCACTGCCTGACGCTTAGCCGGCTGACCAACCAGAGTTTCACCATCCTGAGTATATGCAATGATAGAAGGCGTAGTACGGTCGCCCTCAGCGTTCTCCAGCACACGTGCCTGCGTGCCATCCATAATCGCTATACAAGAGTTAGTTGTACCCAGGTCGATACCAATAATTTTACCCATCTAAACGTCTCCACTAAAAATTCGGTCATCATGTGGTTGTGAACCTGTAATAAGGGCGAAACGTGCGGTTTCAACTGCCTTAAATCGTTTTTTTTCAGGTTCACTCACTGCGGTTGACTACAAGATGGGGTCGCCGCGACCTGCATCAAGGGGGGAAGTGAAAAAAATTTTGCCGATCGGGATCGTCTCAGACGGCTCACTGGCTCCTGTGGACGCGTTCCGCTCACAGGCGATAAGCAACACATTCATAATGTGAATATAAATAACAAATACATTCACAAAATTATTGAAATAAATCGAAAGCATTACGAACTCGAAGAAAAAAGACATTAAGTGTTAAAATAAACGGCCCTGCTACAGCGCCATTGAATACATTTACAAAGGAATAGAAATGAACCGGGTATTAATAATCTCTTTAGGCTTACTGTCCGGCTTATTGATCAACCTGCCTGCTATGGCCAACGATCATAAAGCGATGGGCATTATTGCTATGCCGCGTAATGAAACGAATGATTTAACGCTGAGAATGCCCGTTTGCCGCGTGGTGAAGCGTATCCAGATTAAAGCCGATCACGGTGATGTGCAGCTTAGCGGCGCGTCGGTCTACTTTAAAGCCTCACGCAGCGCCAGCCAGAGCCTGAACGTGCCTTCCACCATTAAAGAAGGTGAGAGCACGGGCTGGATCAATATTAATAGCGATAACGATAATAAACGCTGCGTGTCGAAGATCGTATTTTCCGGCCATACGGTGAACTCCTCAGATATGGCGCGGCTAAAAATCATTGGTGATGATTAAGTATTAACAGTCCATTGTTGTTAACACTATTTTTTTGGACATTAACATTCATGAACGTCACTTATTTACACGACGACGATCTGAGCTTTTTACAGCACTGTAGCGAAGAACAACTGGCCGATTTTGCCCGTTTATTAACCCATAACAGCAAAGATAAGCCGCGTCTCTCAAGCATGCTGCTGCGCAATGAACTTTATCAGTCGATGGAAGGGCATCCGGAACGGCATCGTCATAGCTGGAAGCTTATCGCCGGCGAACTGCAGCATTTCGGCGGCGACAGCATCGCCAATACGCTGCGCGGGCACGGTAAACTGTATCGGGTGATCCTGCTGGATGTCTGCCATCGCCTGAAGCTGAAAGCGGAAAAAAACCAGCCTACGTTTGAAATCGAACAGCACCTGCTGGAGCATTTTCTGCGCAATACGTGGAAGAAAATGAATGAGGAGCAAAAAGCGCAGTTCTTTGCTGCGGTTAAGCTTAAAGTAACCGAGCTGGAGGAGATTTTGCCCCGGTTACTCGAGGATAAAAAACTGATTGGCGGCGTTTCTCTATTGCTCTCCGGCCAGCTAAACCGCATCCTGCGCACCCATGCGGCTGTCAGCGTGATTGGACACGGTTTACTGCGCGGTGCCGGGCTGGGTGGCCCGGTGGGAGCCGCGTTAAACAGCGTAAAAGCCGTGAGTGGTACTGCGTATCGGGTGACTATCCCCGCCGTATTACGAATAGCCTGCCTGCGCCGAATGATTGCGGCTCAACACGCCTGATTTCGCCATCACTGTGCGGGGGTAAAAATCACCTGTTTACCCCCGGGAGATCATAGACAGTACAAATGCCGCCGATTATGATGCTGCGCCCTCCCCGTAGCGGGTTTGATGGGCAAACACCTTTCACTATAAATCGATAAGTTTTTGAGGAATTATGGGCAACACTAAGTTGGCTAATCCGGCTCCGCTGGGCCTGATGGGTTTCGGCATGACCACTATTCTGCTGAACCTGCATAATGCAGGCATTTTCCCTTTCGACGGTATTATTCTGGCGATGGGTATTTTTTACGGTGGTATCGCGCAGATTTTTGCCGGCCTGCTGGAATTTAAAAAGGGCAATACCTTTGGTTTAACCGCCTTTACCTCTTACGGCTCTTTCTGGCTAACGCTGGTCGCCATCCTGCTGATGCCCAAAATGGGCTTAACCGATGCGCCAAACGCGCAGTTCCTCGGGGCTTACCTCGGTCTGTGGGGCGTATTTACGCTGTTTATGTTCTTCGGTACGCTGAAAGGCGCAAGAATGTTGTCGTTTGTCTTTTTAAGCCTGACCGTCCTGTTTGCGCTGTTGGCAGTCGGTAACATCGGCGGCGATGAAGGCATCATTCACATTGCTGGCTGGGTCGGTCTGATCTGTGGTGCAAGCGCAATTTATCTGGCGATGGGTGAAGTGCTGAACGAACAGTTTGGCCGTACCGTGTTGCCGATTGGCGAGCAGCACTAATCGACGCTGGCGGATACCGCTCAGGGTATCCGCCATGAATCATCAGCATTAAGAACGCTGTAAAACCTTCTCCGTATTATCTTCACCGCTCTCATGCCTTAAGGCTACGCCCAGCGCTATTCCCATCAGTGATACCCCCAAAATGTACCAGGCCGGAGCCATCGGCGAAACGCCCATCAGCATGGTGACCGCGACTGGCGTCAGGCCGCCGAAAATGGCATACGACATATTGTAGGAAAAGGAAATGCCGGAAAAACGCACCGCGGGCGGAAACGCTTTGACCATCACATAAGGCACGGCGCCCACTACCCCCACGCAGAGTCCCACCAACCCGTACAGTAAAAAAAGCTGCTGTGGATAGACGCCGGAGAGGTGATAGAACATCCAGCCGGAGCAGACCAGCATTATGCTGCCAATAATAAAGGTTTTACTGGCTCCAAAACGATCGACCGCCAGCCCGGCCATCAGGCAGCCAAAACAGAGCATGATGGTAGCAATGCTGTTAGCCTTCAGGGTAAGTGCTGACGCAAAGCCATACTGTTTTTGCAGCCAGACCGGCGACATCAGGATCACGACCACAATGCCGGCAGAAAGCAGCCCCGTCAGCAGCATAGAAAGAATGACCGCTTTTTTATGCCTGACAATGACCGATTTCACCGGCAATTCCTTTGCCAGAACTTTACGCTGCTGCATCTCCAGGAAGATGGGCGTCTCCTGTAACCAGCGGCGCAGATACATGGCAATCAGCCCGAACGCGCCGCCCAGCAGGAACGGTAAACGCCAGCCAACATCATGAATCGCCTGCTGGCTCAGGGTAGTATTGACGATAGTCGCTACCACCGAGCCGAGCAGAATGCCAACCGTCAGCCCGGCCGTCAGCGTGCCGCAGGCTATGCCAATGCGGCGCTCCGGCACATGCTCAGCGACGAACACCCACGCTCCCGGCACCTCGCCACCAATGGCCGCGCCCTGAAGGATACGCATTAGCAGCAGGAGCAATGGCGCAGCTAAACCGGCCGTGGCATAGGTGGGCAACAGCCCTATCGCCAGGGTTGGCAGGGCCATGAGCAGAATGCTCAGGGTAAACATCTTTTTACGTCCGACCAGATCGCCAAAGTGGGCCATGACGATGCCGCCCAATGGTCGTGCCAGATAACCGGCGGCAAAAATCCCGAACGTCTGCACCTGACGCAGCCATTCAGGAATATCATCAGGAAAGAAAAGATCGCCGATTAACGCCGCAAAGAAAACGAAGATAATAAAATCATAAAATTCCAGCGCGCCACCAAGGGCGGCGAGCGTCAGCGTTTTATAATCCTGGCGATTCAGAGTCCGTGCGTTTTTCGACATAGCCGACCATTCGTAAGCAGGAGAGAAGATGCTCACTATACTATGTAAATTAAAAATTACTGAATAGTAAATAAATCGCTACGCCACGGACATTTTTGTTAAAGCCTGGCAACCCACCGGCTCAGGAAAGACTCTCTCTTCTCGCGCTTTTCGGCCGGAAAGCGTCTACTACCTGACTGTCCGTTTCGATATAAGGCCCTTCAAGCAACTGTATACAATACGGTACACTTGCAAAAATACCCGGTACCACCGATTTACCCTCTGCATCTTTAACGCCTTCCAGCGTTTCCTGAATAGACTTAGGCTGGCCCGGTAAGTTGAGGATCAGCGCCTGCTTGCGAATGACCCCGACCTGACGGGAAAGGATGGCGGTCGGAACGAATTGCAGGCTGATTTGCCGCATCTGCTCGCCAAAACCAGGCATTTCACGATCGGCCACTGCCAGCGTGGCGTCCGGCGTCACATCACGCCGCGCCGGACCGGTTCCGCCCGTGGTCAGGACCAGATGACAGCTCATTTCATCCACCAGCTCACATAGCGTTTGTTCAATGATACTCTGCTCGTCAGGGATCAACCGTGTCTGGATGTCGTAAGGGGTGGTGAGCGCTTTTTCCAGCCACGATTCAAGCGCCGGAATGCCTTTATCCTGATAAACGCCGCTGGAGGCGCGATCGGAGATGGAAACTAAGCCAATGCGTAAGGTGTCCATGAGTATTCCCTTCTGTGATGCTATTTCCAGGAATAATACACGCGAACGTCACGCAATACGACGCATCTGAACATCACCTTTCACGAGAGGGCTACAGCCCCTATCCCTGGGCGATGAACTGGCTGGAAGACTTTACCGATCCCCAACTTGCCTGTCAGATCTATAGCCATGATTTTACCCTGGTCGATATCACGACGATCCCGGACGATGATATTATGCAGCATCGAAGCATGGCGGCATTGACGCTTATTCAGAAACATATTCGCCAGCGCGATCTGGCGCAATTACTGGATAAACTCGCCAGCCTGTTGATAATGGAGCATATTGACAAACAGCAGGTAGTTGCCCTGGTAAACTACATGTTGCAGACCAGCGAAACACAAAACGCCACCGTGTTTTTGCGCAAGCTTGCACAACGCGTCCCCCGACATGGAGATGAATTGATGACAATGGCAGAGCAGTTGGAAAATATCGGTCTCTTAAAAGGTCTTGAAAAAGGTATTCGTCAGGGCAAGCAGGCAGGAGAACGCGAAGCCACGCTCAAAATTGCACGAGCGATGCTGGAGAATGGGTTAGAGGAACAGGCGATCGTCAAGATGACGGGCATTGCAATAGAAGAGTTACGGCAGTTTCACCACTGATTTTGCCTGCAAGATAAAAAAATGGCCGGTAGAATGTTACCGGCCATCATGATTACAGCAGGTCGCCGATCATTTTTTCCAGTTTTTCCTGGTCAACGGCGAACTTGCGGATACCGTCCGCCAGTTTATCGACCGCCATCGGGTCCTGGTTATGCTGCCACAGGAACTCGGCTTCAGTAATACGCTCCGGACGCGCTTTAACCTCGCCGCTAAACGACAGTTTACGCTCGATCGCGCCTTCGCTTTCCGCCAGCTCTTTCAGCAGCGCCGGTGCGATGGTCAGACGATCGCAGCCCGCCAGCTCCAGGATTTCACCCAGGTTACGGAAGCTTGCGCCCATAACCACGGTTTCATAGCCGTGCTGTTTATAGTATTCGTAGATTTCCGTTACCGATACTACACCCGGATCTTCTGCTGGCGCATACTCTTTCTTATCGGTATTGGTTTTGTACCAGTCGAGGATACGACCGACAAACGGAGAAATCAGGTATACGCCCGCTTCGGCGCAGGCGCGAGCCTGAGCGAAGGAGAACAGCAGCGTCAGGTTACAGTTGATCCCCTCTTTTTCCAGCTGCTCGGCGGCACGAATGCCCTGCCAGGTAGAGGCCAGTTTGATCAGAATACGGTCGTTGCTGATACCAGCGTCGTTGTACAGCTTGATCAGACGTTTGGCTTTAACGATGGACGCTTCGGTGTCATAAGAAAGACGCGCATCGACTTCAGTCGAAATACGGCCCGGCACCAGTTTCAGAATTTCCAGACCAATGTTTACGGCCAGTTTATCGCTCGCATCAACGATCTGCTGCGCACGATCGCTGCTCTGGCTACGCGCCCAGGTCACAGCATCGTCAATCAGTTTACGATATTCAGGGATTTGTGCAGCGCCAAGGATCAGAGAAGGGTTGGTTGTTGCATCCTGCGGCTGATACAGCTTCATTGCCGCGATATCTCCGGTGTCAGCCACCACGGTGGTGTACTGACGCAGGGAGGTCAATTTATCCGTCATGATAGTGTTTCTCTTTAAACAGCTTGTTAGGGGGATGTAACCGGTCTGCCCTGATGATATCACGACCCACTCTCAGCGCAACCGCGACGGTATGCCCGCAGAGAGTATGGTAGACTTCGCTGGCTGATTACCTGAAGGGTAATCATTTATCCCGTAAGTGGTAGCGCTTACATCAGCGCACCGGCATAAACAAGAGGATGTTTAATGCCTGATTTTCTTCAGTTTATGAGCGATGTCATGTGGGGATCGATAATGATCTACCTCCTTGCCGGGGCTGGCATCTGGTTTACCTGGCGTACGGGATTTATTCAGTTTCGCTATCTTCGTCACTACCGTAAAAGTCTGAAAAACAGCCTGACACCGCAACCGGGCGGCTTGACCTCGTTTCAGGCGCTGTGCACCAGTCTGGCCGCGCGCGTCGGCAGCGGCAACTTCGCCGGAATTTCACTGGCTATTGCCGCAGGCGGACCCGGAGCTGTCTTCTGGATGTGGATATCGGGGCTGACCGGTATGGCGATAAGCTTTGCTGAATGCTCGCTTTCCCAGCTTTATAAACAGCGCGATGCTTCGGGACAGTTTCGCGGTGGACCTGCATGGTATATGGATCGCGGGCTGGGGATGCGCTGGATGGGAATACTCTTCTCCCTGTTTTTACTGCTCTCGTATGGCCTGGTTTTTAATACGGTTCAGGCGTATTCCGTTGCCAGTGCGGTAAACTACGCTTTCTCTGTGCCGTCACTGGTAACGGGCGTAATGCTTGCCGCGCTGGTGCTGTTGTCGGTGGCGCGCGGTATTCGCGGGGTTGCCCGGATGCTGCAGTGGCTGGTACCGGTAATGGTTGTTATTTGGGTTATCGCCAGTCTTCTTATCACCGCATGGCATATTACAGCCCTCCCCGGTACTCTCGCGGCTATTGTCAAAAGCGCCTTCGGCTGGCAGGAAGCGGCGGCTGGCGCGGCGGGTTACACCGTTAGCCAGGCACTCACCAGCGGTTTTCAGCGCGGGATGTTCTCCAATGAAGCCGGAATGGGTTCGACGCCTAATGCCGCGGCGGCCGCAGCGTCCTGGCCACCGCATCCTGCTGCCCAGGGTATTGTGCAGATGATCGGCGTGTTTATTGATACGTTTATTATCTCTACCTGTAGTGCGCTAATCGTGCTATTGGCAGGCACAAATACGCAGCATACCGCGATAGAAGGCATTCTACGGATACAGCAGGCGATGGGGATGCTTATTGGTGATGCCGGTGCCGGACTGGTCGCCATCGTCGTCATGTTGTTCGCCTTTACGTCCATCGTCGGGAATTATCTCTACGCTGAAAACAACCTGATTTTCCTGCGGCTTGATGCACTCTGGGCACGCTGGGTGTTACGTGCCGCTACGTTAATGATGGTTGTGGCAGGCTCGCTTCTAAGCTTTCCGGTGATATGGCAACTGGCGAATATTGTGATGGCGTTGATGGTCATTACCAATCTGACCGCCATCCTGCTCCTGTCGCCGGTGGTGCGCCTTATCGCCAGCGATTATCTGCGTCAGCGTAAATTAGGCGTGCGGCCGGTATTTGATCCGCAACGCTACCCGGATCTCCAGCGGCAATTAATGCCGGATTCGTGGGAAAATCCACCAAAGCAATAAGGCGACAATCGCAGTCATCGCCCACATCGCCTGCTTTTTTTGCTACAGTCGCAGAATATTTTGCCGCAAGGATTAACTATGCTGATTCTGATTTCACCTGCAAAAACGCTGGACTATCAAAGTCCGCTGGCGACGAAACGCTTTACCCTGCCTGAACTGCTGGACCATTCACAGCAGTTGATTAAGGACGCGCGCAAGCTGACGGCACCGCAAATCGCCAGTCTGATGAGCATCAGCGATAAGCTGGCGAGCCTGAATGCCACCCGTTTCCACGACTGGCAACCCGACTTCACGCCGGAAAACGCCCGCCAGGCAATTCTGGCGTTTAAGGGTGACGTCTATACCGGGCTTCAGGCAGAGACCTTTAGCGAGGCGGATTTCGATTTTGCCCAGCAGCATCTGCGGATGCTTTCAGGTCTCTACGGGGTGCTGCGTCCGCTGGATTTGATGCAACCTTATCGTCTGGAGATGGGTATCCGCTTTGCCAATACTCGCGGCAAAGATCTTTATCAGTTCTGGGGCGATATCATTACCGATAAGCTTAATGAGGGACTGGAGGCACAGAACGATCGCGTGGTGATCAACCTCGCTTCAGATGAATATTTTAAATCAGTGAAGACGAAAAAACTGGCTGGTGAGGTGATTAAGCCGGTGTTCCTTGATGAGAAGAATGGCAAGTTCAAAGTCATTAGCTTCTACGCCAAGAAAGCCCGTGGCCTGATGAGTCGCTACATCATTGAAAACCGTCTGACGACGCCGGAGCAGCTTACCGCATTTAACAGCGACGGCTATTTCTTTGATAAAGACGCATCCGGCAGTGGCGAGTTGGTGTTTAAACGTCATGAGCAGTAAGTAAAGCGCCCGAAGGCGCTTTAGATTAGCGATGATGATCGTCCGGTCCCGGGCGGTAATCGTCGCGGCGATCGTCATGATGATCGTTATGGCGCTGTTCTGCACGCGGACCATGCGGCTGCCAGCGATTTTCTCGCCAGTCATAGTGTTTCTCCCACCAGCCATGATCCCGCCAGTGGCCGCCATCCCAATAGTTCCCGTGATCATCGCGGTCGCCAATTTGCAGGGTGACTGCCGGAATGAGGGTGATTTCTGCTGCCTGTACCGCGACGGGAGCCACCAGCAGCATCGAAAGCGCCAGAAGCGCGGGTTTCAGTGTAGACATGGGTTACTCCTTTTCATTCTTGCCCAATGTGGGCCGATGTAAGGAGAATACGTGAGGGGAACGCGGGTTGTTATTCTCTGCAATCCTAATCTCTAAGTTACCGCATTTATTGGGAATTTCTCCTTTTTGCCTGCTTTTTTCCTCCTTAATTTCTCCATAAAAAATGCCGGGTAGCCTCAATGCTCACCCGGCACGTCCGAATAGTTACCCTTGCGCCATCATCAACTGACGCAAAGCGGCAAAATCCGCCGGTAAATTATGCGACAACAACGGTAAATCCGCCCGCTCGGCCAGCTCTTTTGGCAGCGGCAGCGTATCGCCAAGGATCGCGTCAACGCTTTCCTTGAATTTGGCCGGGTGCGCGGTGCCGAGGAATAAACCATATTCGCCCGGTTTCAGCTGATCGCGTAGCGCCCGATAGGCAATGGCCGCATGCGGCTCAGACACGTAGCCAAGCCCCTGAAGCTCACGCATCGTGGCTTTGGTGGTTTCATCATCCACCGCAGCGTAACCCAGCTCGTTAAGACGCCAGATTTTACGCCGGAAGATCTCCTCCACCCGCGGCCAGTTGTTTGGCTGGCTGACATCCATCGCATTAGAGAGCGTCGCCTGCGTCGCATTCGGCTCCCATTTCCCGGCGAGCAGGAAACGCGGCACGGTGTCATTGGCGTTGGTGGCGGCAATAAAGCGTTTCACCGGCAGACCGAGCGATTTTGCCAGCAGACCCGCCGTCAAATCGCCGAAGTTGCCGCTGGGAACGGAAATCACCAGCTGATTACGCGCTTCCTGCGGCAGCTGCGCCACCGCCTCGAAGTAATAGCAGATCTGCGCTAACAGGCGGCTGATATTAATCGAGTTGGCAGAGTTCAGCCCCAGCGCCGCTTTTAATTCTTCATCGTCAAACGCCTGTTTGACCAGCGCCTGACAGGCGTCAAAATCGCCGTCAATGGCGACGGTTTCGATATTACCGCCGAGGGTGCAGAACAGTTTTTCCTGTAGCGGGCTGATTTTGCCGCGCGGATAGAGGATCACCACCCGGATATTTGGCAGGCCGTAAAACGCATGGGCGACGGCGGCCCCGGTATCGCCGGAGGTCGCGGTCAGGATGGTCACCGGCTTGTCACCGCTGATGTGCGTCAGCATCTGCGCCATAAAGCGCCCGCCGAAATCTTTAAACGCCAGGGTCGGGCCGTGGAATAACTCCAGGCAGCCAATGTCTTCGGTCACCGGCTTCACCGGAGCCGGGAAAGCAAATGCCGCCCCCACGCGCTCTTCAAGCACCGCAGGCGGGATCTCATCGCCAATAAACGCGCTGAGGATTTTAGTACTGCGGCTGACGAAATCCTGCTTCAGCATCTCATCAATGTCGGTCAGGCCGAATTCGGGCAGATCGTGCGGAAAGAACAGCCCCTGCTGCTTGCCCAGCCCCTGCGTAACGGCCTGCGCAAAGCTGACCTGCTCGTTGTGATCTTTGAGGTTATAGAGTTTCATTGGTTATCCCACTACTCGTGCGCCCGCCGTGTCCAGCCGGCAAATATGAACAAAGCCTTCCTGATTTTGCAGATAGTGCCTGCTGAGCCAGTCCGCCACGCGCTGCGCGGTATCGGTTTTATCACACAGGGCGAACAGCGTTGGCCCTGAACCAGAGATACCGCAGGACAGCGCCCCGATTTCCGCAACAGCCTGCCGCGCTTCATTAAAGCCCGGCAGCAATTTTGCGCGATACGGCTCGGCAATCACATCTTTCATCAGTTTCGCCGCCAACTGCGGCTGACGTGAATAACAGGCGTGAATAAATCCCGCCAGATGACGACCGTGCGCGATGCAATCCTGACGGCGATACTGCGCGGGCAGAATGGCACGCGCTTCCGCCGTAGAGACGACGATCCCCGGATAAGCCAGCACCCACAGCCATTCATCAAAGCCTGGCACCTGCTCGCTGATAATGCCGTTTTCTTCGATCATTAACTGCATGCCGCCAAGAAAACAGGGGGCGACGTTATCATAGTGAACGCTGCCGGAAATACGCCCCTCCAGCTCGCCCATTAACGCCAGCATCCGCGTGTCATTCAACGGCTTGCCGCAGTATTCATTCATGGCGACCAGCGCGGCCACCACCGAGCAGGCGCTGGAGCCAAGCCCGGAGCCAATCGGCATATTTTTTTCCAGCGTCATGGTCACCGGAACGGTTTTGCCGATCTCCTGACAAAAGCGTTCCCAGCACTGATAAACGATATTCTCACGCGGTTCAGCGGGGAGCTTACTGGCAAAACGGCCTCTATTTTCCACACTGAAACGATCTGCGGCTTCAACGGCAACGGTATCGCCCAGTAGCGAACCGTCAACGGGCGTTACCGCCGCCCCCAGCACGTCAAACCCGACGCTCATATTGGCGCTGGAAGCCGGGGCATAAACTTTAACCATGTTAAACTCCTAACTTCCATGAAAGGGTGCGCAGCAGATCGGCGAATACGCCTGCCGCGGTCACGTCGTTGCCCGCACCATAACCGCGCAGCACCAGCGGCAGCGGTTGATAGTAATGGCTGTAAAAAGCCAGCGCGTTCTCACCGTTTTTCACTTTATACAGCGGATCGTTACCGTCCACCTCGGCGATTTTCACCCGGCACACACCGTCGTCTTCAATATTGCCAACATAGCGCAGAACCTTGCCCTCATCACGCGCTTTTGCCACGCGGGCAGAAAAACCGTCATCAAGCTGCGGCAGGCGGGCCATAAAACTGTCGGTATCGCCGGTGGCGTCAAAACTCTCCGGCAGCACGGACTCAATCACGATATCGCTCAGCTCAAGGCTGCGCCCGGTTTCACGCGCGAGGATCAGCAGCTTACGCGCCACGTCCATACCAGAGAGATCGTCCCGCGGATCGGGTTCGGTATAGCCCATTTCCCGCGCGACGCGGGTCGCTTCCGAGAGGCTCATGCCCTCATCAAGCTTGCCGAAAATAAACGACAGGGAACCGGAAAGGATGCCGGAGAAACGCTGGAGTTCATCGCCCGCGTTGAGCAGATTTTGCAAGTTTTCAATCACCGGCAGGCCCGCGCCGACGTTGGTATCGTAGAGGAATTTGCGGCGCGAATGTCCCGCCGCATGGCGTAACTGATGGTAGTAATCCATTGATGAGGTGTTGGCCTTTTTATTCGGCGTCACCACGTGGAAACCTTCGCGCAGGAAATCGGCATACTGATCGGCGACCGCCTGGCTGGAGGTACAGTCAACAATCACCGGATTCAGCAGGTGATACTCTTTCACCAAGCGGATCAAACGGCCAAGGTTGAAAGGCTCTTTCGCTTCCGCCAGTTCATTCTGCCAGTTTTCCAGATTCAGACCGTGGACGTTGGTTAACAGCGCTTTTGAGTTCGCCACGCCGCAGACGCGCAGATCGATATGCTTGCCCTTCAGCCACGCCTGTTGCCGTTTGATCTGCTCCAGCAATGCACCGCCGACGCCGCCGACGCCGACCAGGAAGACCTCAATCACCTGATCGGTATTGAACAGCATCTGATGGGTGACGCGCACGCCGGTCGTGGCGTCATCATTGCTGACCACCACGGAAATAGAACGCTCGGAAGAGCCCTGCGCAATGGCGACAATATTGATATTGGCCCGTGCCAGCGCGGCGAAGAATTTGGCGGAGATCCCGCGCAGGGTGCGCATGCCGTCGCCGACTACGGAGATAATCGCCAGCCGTTCCATAATCGCCAGCGGCTCCAGCAGCCCCTCTTTCAGCTCAAGATAAAACTCGTCACCCATCGCGCGCTGCGCACGGGCGCAGTCGGACTGCGGCACACAAAAGCTGATACTGTACTCGGAAGAAGACTGGGTAATTAACACCACCGAAATCCCGGCACGTGACATCGTGGCAAACACACGCGCCGCCATGCCCACCATCCCTTTCATGCCAGGACCGGAGACGTTGAACATCGCCATATTATTAAGATTCGAAATCCCTTTGACCGCCAGACCGTCTTCATCACTGTTAGCGCCAATCAACGTACCGGGAGCCTGAGGATTGCCGGTGTTTTTAATCAAACAGGGGATCTGAAACTGGGCAATCGGCGCAATCGTGCGGGGATGCAGCACCTTCGCCCCAAAATAAGACAGCTCCATCGCCTCCTGATAAGACATGGATTTCAGCAGACGTGCGTCCGGGACCTGACGCGGGTCGCAGGTATACACGCCGTCGACGTCGGTCCAGATCTCACAGCAATCTGCGCGCAGGCAGGCCGCCAGCACCGCCGCCGAGTAGTCTGATCCGTTACGGCCTAACACCACCAGCTCGCCTTTCTCATTACCGGCAGTAAAGCCTGCCATCAGGATCATATGGTCAGCCGGGATCTGACTGGCCGCGATGCGCCGGGTGGATTCAGCGATATCCACGGTGGATTCAAGGTAGTGTCCAACGGCCAACAGTTTTTCAACCGGATCGATGACCGTTACGTTGTGGCCCCGGGCCTGTAACAGGCCAGCCATAATGGCAATAGAGAGTTTTTCGCCACGGCAAATCAGCGCAGCGTTGACGCTGTCCGGGCACTGGTTGAGCAGGCTGATGCCGTGCAGAACATGTTTGATCTGCGCGAACTCCTGCTCGACAACCGTTTTTAGCCGGGCAAGAGGAAACCCTGGCTGAGCATCGGCAAGGCCCTGAAGAAGTTCGGCGAAAATTCGTTCGGCGTCGCTGATATTGGTGTGAGCGTCCTGGCCGCCAATGGTTTTTTCAATCATCGCCACCAGGTGATTGGTGATTTTTGCCGGGGCAGAGAGGACGGTCGCAACCTGCCCCTGCCTGGCATTACTCTCCAGAATATCGGCAACGCGCAGAAATCGTTCTGCATTTGCCACTGATGTACCGCCAAACTTCAACACTCGCATGGTAATGACCCCTTGATTTTTGCCCGAAAAAAAAGCCCGCACTGTTCAGGTGCGGGCTTTTTTCTGTTTTTCCTGTACGCGTCAGCCCGCACCGTTACCTGTGGTAATTGTGATGGTGGTAATGGTGGTTGTGCTGATGCGGATCATGATGTTGTTTGCTCTGTAATAGTTATCTGTCTGTCCTGTATACCTATATTGGTTAAAGTATCTGCCTGGCTAAGTCAATGAATTTTTAAATTCGTCACATTTTTAACCTGCTCGCCATCCGACCACCATCAGCGCATTTTTTAATGTTCCAATGAGGCTAATTGCCAACAAAGCAGATTATTAATCTGAAATAGAAACTAAGTACAGGTTTTTACTCTACCAGTTTTTTTTCGATATCGTGGAGTAAACGATGCAGCATTGCCGTATCACGCTGCTGCAACAGACCGATACGCTGCTGTAACCAGTCGGCCAGTTTTTCATCATCCGTCACCCCAAGTGACTGCAGCAGAGTCATAATGCGGGAGCGTAACGCCAGCAATTGATTTTCATCGCCAGGTTTGGACGTGACGGAACGTTGTTGTATTAGTGGCGCTAATTGATAGCAAAAAACCATCACCGCCTGGCCCAAATTAAGCGAAGGATAATCCGCGACCATTGGAACGCCGGTGAGGATATCGGCCAGCGCCAGCTCTTCATTGGTCAAACCGGAATCTTCCCGACCAAATACCAGGGCGGTATGGTTCAGCCACCCGGCCTTCTCTTCCAGCAGTGGAACCAGCTCTGGCGGCGTGGCGTAGTAATGAAATTTCGCCCGGCTCCGCGCGGTAGTGGCAACGGTAAAGTCCACATCGTGCAGTGCTGCCTCAAGCGTCGGATACGTGGTCAGGTTGTCCAGAATATCGGTAGAACCATGCGCGACGCGGCGCGCGGCAGGTTGCAAATGCGCTTCGCTATCAACAATCCTTAACGCTTTGAATCCCATAGTTTTCATCGCCCGGGCGGCCGCGCCGATATTTTCCGCTCTGGCGGGGGCCACCAGTACAATCGTGAATCGCATTTGTGATCTCTTATTAATTAGTTTGATGGCGAAAAAGGGCCTGCCGGGCAACTTATTTCGCATCGAGAATTTACAAGTTTGCAACAACCATCACTATCACCCGCTTTCCCCATCCATAAAAGGAGCTAAACTGTTTTAAAGCAGTAAGTGAGTGTAGTATGTTAACAGAACATGCTTATCTATATGTTTAGTATTGATATTTATATTTTGTATGTTTCAACTTCATTAAATTCACCATACTTATAAATTATCATAGGTAACTTGTTGAGTTGTTGATAGATTGTGATAGACGCTAGCATTTCGCTGCAAGAGTTTCTGCAAAATGTTAACGTGCTACAATTGAACTTGATATATGTCAACGAAGCGTAGTTTTATTGGGTGTCCGCTGTCTCCTGCCCTGTTATGTTGCTGTTAAAATGGTTAGGATAACAGCCGTTTTTGACACTGTCGGGTTCAGAGGGAAAGTACCCACGACCAAGCTAATGATGTTGTTGACGTTGATGGAAAGTGCATCAAGAACGCAATTACGTACTTTAGTCTTGTTATGCTGCGCATGTTAATTTTCGCCATGCATCAGCCAGGTCAGGGACTTTTGTACTTCCTGTTTCGATTTAGTTGGCAATTTAGGTAGCAAACCATGCAGATCCCGCACATTCTGATTGTTGAAGACGAGTTGGTAACACGCAACACGTTGAAGAGTATTTTTGAAGCGGAAGGTTATGATGTTTTCGAAGCCACCGATGGCGCAGAAATGCATCAGATCCTCTCCGAGTACGACATCAACCTGGTGATTATGGACATCAATCTCCCGGGCAAAAATGGCCTGCTGCTGGCGCGTGAATTGCGCGAGCAGGCAAACGTTGCCCTGATGTTCCTGACCGGCCGTGATAACGAAGTCGATAAAATCCTCGGCCTCGAAATTGGTGCTGATGATTACATCACTAAACCGTTCAATCCGCGCGAACTGACGATCCGTGCCCGCAACCTGCTGTCGCGTACCATGAACCTGGGTACCGTTAGCGAAGAGCGTCGCAGCGTTGAGAGCTATAAGTTCAACGGATGGGAGCTGGACATTAACAGCCGCTCTCTGGTGAGTCCTAACGGTGATCAGTACAAGCTGCCGCGCAGTGAGTTCCGCGCTATGCTCCACTTCTGCGAAAATCCGGGCAAAATTCAGTCACGTGCCGAGTTGCTGAAAAAAATGACCGGACGCGAGCTGAAGCCGCATGACCGTACCGTTGACGTGACTATCCGTCGTATTCGTAAACACTTCGAATCCACCCCGGATACCCCGGAAATCATCGCCACCATCCATGGTGAAGGCTATCGTTTCTGCGGTGACTTGCAGGAATAATTTGATTAAAAAAAGCGGCGCCAGGCGCCGCTTTTTTTATTTCCACAATCGTAGTTGATCGTCGGTTATTTCTGGCTGCATCACTTTTTTCCTGCGCCCATAAACACTGTGCCAGTCGACATTTTTGGTCAGCAGCATAATGGCGCTCAGCGCAATAAACAGCACCCCGCTTCCCAACAACAATGCATTCTCTTCAGAACGTAATAGCTGCCACATCACGCCATCCAGCGCCAGCAGCGCGCCAGTAAACAGCAGACTGTTCCGCCATCCTTTCAGCACGGCGTGCAGGTAAAACGCGTTCAGCATCGCCCCGGCAAGGCTGGCACAAATCCAGGCCGCCGTAAAGCCAATATGCTCGGAGAGGGCGAGTAAAATCAGATAGAACATCACCAGTGACAGCCCTACCAGCAAGTACTGCACCGGATGCATCCGTAACGTCGTCAGGGTTTCGAAGACAAAGAAAGCCATAAACGTCAGGCCAATCAGCAGGATGGCGTACTTGGTTGCCCGGTCAGTGAGCTGATACTGGTCTGATGGCGTGGCAATATTGACGCTAAAGGCGGGCAACGATTTCCAGCTATCGTCAGCATCACGCAAAAATCGGCTGTCGAGGTTATTGGCAAACCACGAGCTTTGCCACTGCGCCTGAAAACCGCTGGGGGTAATTTCACGTTTTGCCGGGAGATAATCGCCGGTAAAGCCGGGATGCGGCCAGTTACCGATAAGCGACATTTCGCTATTACGGCCCACCGGCACCAGCGCCAGTGGCCCCGTACCGCTGAGGTTTAGCGACAACTCCACGCTAAGACGCTTTTCATCGATCACCCGTGAAGGCAGCGGAATGTGGATCCCCTGTTCCTCAATCAACATGCCGGGTCCAGGCTCAGCGTTAAAGACTTCACCGTTCACGTTTGCCGGATCAACCCGGCCGATCCCTCGCGCATCGCCCACGCTCAGCACGATGAAAGGTTCACCGGCAATGGTACCGGCATTGATAATATCCTTCAGCCGGGCCGGATCAAACTCGGCCTTTAGCGACAGATCGCCGTGCCAGACATTGCCCTCATAAATACCAATTTTCCGCGATTCAACGTCCTGATTGCCTTTCACCATGAGCGACTCGGGAAGCCAGTAATGCAGAGCTATCCGCTTTTCCTGCACCTCCTCGCGAGTGCCATCATCGCGCGGGCGCAGGACGGTATAAAGCTCCGTGACTGGAATCGCAATCAGCGGCCCCACCACCTTTTGTGGGCCACTGGTGCTTTGCCGTAGCGTAGCTTCAACGTCATCGCGGTAATTGGCGCGTTCGGTGATGACGTTATGTAGCATCATAAGCGGGACTAACAGCAGTAGTATACACCCCATGAGGGTAATAATTTTGATAAAAACCGGTGACTTCAGCATAGCGTTCTCCTCTGTAATGCCCGGAGAGTAAAACGGCTATGTGTGCAGAGGTTGAAGCTATGTGAAGCGACGGTGAAGCGTCAGTGTGGCTTCTGCGCCTGTCGGCGACACATTCACCAACTGGATATTACCGCGATGCAGGCGGGCGACTTCACGCACGAAAGCCAGCCCCAGCCCGCTGCTCTTGTGGCCGTTTTCACGCGGCAGGGAATAAAAGCGCTCAAAGAGACGGTCGATGGCATAGTCAGGAATACCGCTGCCGCTATCGGTCACGCGAATAAACACCAGTGCTTCCTGCGCACGTGCCGTCAGCCAAATCCTGCCGCCGGAGGGGGTAAAATCAATGGCGTTATCCAGCAGATTTCCCAGCGCTTCGTCCAGCAGTTCCGCCTCTCCTTCTACCTGAAGGTCGCTCTCGTCGTACTCAAGCACAATGCCTTTACGCTCGAGCTGAATGCTGCGCGATTCACGCAACCGGACGAACAGGGCATTCACCGCAACGGCAGCCAGCGGGATTTCAAGGCGACTTTCGACTTTCGCCTGGAGCAACAGTTTTTCAACCAGCACCTGCATCCGCGCATTCTGCGTCAGAATATTGTCGGTAAAACGCGCCGCCACCTGCGGGGGAGGCGCTTCCTGCAGGATCTCCGCCGCACCACGAATAGCGGCCAGCGGGCTTTTTAATTCATGCGTCAGCGCGTGAACGTAGTGCTCAATATAGTTTTTCCCCTCAAGCTTGACGCGCATACTTTCCAGTGCGCTGGCCAGCTTACGTAGTTCGCTGCTGCCGACATCCGGTAGCGGCACGGGCTGTTCAAGGGTCACGGAATCGGCATAGCGAACCAGCTTGCCGATGGAGCGGTTGATCCACCAGACCATCACGCCACCAATCATCAGCGCAATGCCAAGCAGCGCGCCACCGGCCCACAGAATGCGACGCTCGCTGCGTTTAATCACCGGAGCCATAGTATTATTGGCTTTACCAACGCTGAGCACCCCAATAATTTTCCCGTCGTTAATAATGGGAGCAGCAACGTACATCACCGTACTGTCGATATCGTCAGGATCGCTCTGTGTGCTGCGCGCGCCATATTTTCCGCGCAGCGTCAGCCAGACGTCATTCCAGCGGGAGTAATCCTGCCCTACCGCACGTCCGGCAGAGTCGAACACCACTTTACCCTGCGCATCAGTCATGTAGAGAAGGTATTCGTTGCGCCTTTTTTTAATGCCGCTAATGCTCGCGTTAATAGGTTGATAACGCAGATCGGCGAACGCTTTGGCCAGACGTCCATTCTGCGTATTACCGGAGAGCAGATCGTCTTTCGCCAGTTCAGCCATCAGCGTGGCGGTATCAATCAGCGTTCCTTCCATCGCCCGCCGCACGCCGGGTTTTACTTCCTGCACGAAAATGGAGAACACAAACCAGCCTGCGACGGCGACGATCAGAAAGTAACCAAGCAGCAAACGCATCCCCATGCGCATTACTGGATCCCCAGGCTGTAGCCGAGACCGCGATGGGTATTGATGGGCGAAAGATCGGGATTAATGGTGCGCAGCTTGCCACGCAGGGTTTTGATATGGGTGTCGACGGTGCGATCAAAACTTTCCTGTGCATCAACCCATACCTTGTCCATCAGTTGCTGACGCGAAAAAACCTGGCCTGGCGATTTCAGCAGCGTTTTCAACAGCAAATATTCATAGCGGGTGAGCGGTAACGTCTGTCCGCACCAGCGGATCTGCGCGCCCGTTTCGTTCAGTTCAAACAAACCGATACGTTGAAGGGGCGGCGGCTCGCTGCTTTTTTGCAGACGGCGCAGCACAACGCGTACCCGCGCGCAGACTTCACGCGGGGAGAACGGCTTCGCGATATAATCGTCCGCCCCCATTTCCAGCCCCAGCAGCTTATCCACCTCGTCATTGCGGGCGGTCAGGAACAGGAGCGGCAGCCCCGGATAATGGGCCTGCAGCTGTCGGCACAGTTCGAAGCCGCTGATATCCGGTAACCCGATATCAAGGATTGCCAGATCCGGCACCTGATGCTGCGCCGCCTCAAGTACCGGTAGCCCGCGTTCGAAGGCTCTGACAGCAAATCCTTCCTGTTGCAGCGTATAAATAAGCGTTTCCGCAATGCTGACTTCATCCTCAACTAACCAGATTAATGGCTGCTGCATACGGGGTCCCTGTTTACTCTCTCCACGGCATGATCGGCACCGCACTCAGTGCGTTTTTCGGTGAGCCTTCAACGACTTTGTCCGAATAGGCCAGATAAGCCAGCGTGTTACGTTTTGCATCGTAGAATCGTACCACCTGGAGTTTCTTGAATACCAGCGAGGTTCGTTTCTGGAATACGACATTACCCTGCGTTTTGCCGGATTTGATTTTATCGCTCAGCTCGATCGGCCCGACCTGCTGACAGGAAATCGCCGCGTCGGAGGTATCTTCCGCCAGACCCAGGCCGCCTTTGATACCGCCGGTTTTAGCGCGGCTGATATAACAGGTCACGTTTTTGATATCCGGATCGTCGAACGCCTCCACGACGATCTTATGATCGGGGCCAAACATTTTGAAGACGGTATCGACGGAACCCACCTCTTCAGCATGGACAAGCTGGGCCGTTGTGGCTAACAACAGGGAAAGAATCAAGCGCTTATATTTCATATTGTTACTTTTTCCAAAGATTTAACTGCGTGATTATTCAACTTTTCTAAAGAAACTGTTTATAGATCACAGGATTAGAAAGATCATCTTTTTTGGCTATCCACAATCGCACTTATTCGCAAAAAAAACACTGAATGCTAAAACATCAAAAAATGCTATCATCCGCTACCTTAGTATCAGGCAACTGCTTTTATGGATGAGGACATTGTATGGATCAGGCTGGGATCATTCGCGATCTACTTACCTGGCTGGAAGGTCATCTTGACCAACCCCTGGCACTCGATAATGTGGCGGCAAAAGCGGGTTATTCCAAGTGGCATCTGCAAAGGATGTTTAAAGATGTGACCGGCCATGCCATCGGTGCCTATATTCGTGCGCGTCGTTTATCCAAATCCGCTGTTGCCCTGCGCCTGACCGCGCGTCCGATCCTTGATATTGCCCTTCAGTACCGCTTTGATTCGCAGCAGACGTTTACTCGTGCGTTTAAAAAGCAGTTTAACCTGACGCCCGCGCTTTATCGCCGCTCGCCGGACTGGAGTTCATTCGGCATGCGTCCGCCGCTGCGCCTGTCTGAATTTAGCATGCCTCAGTATGAATTTGTGACGCTACAGCTAACAGAGCTGGTCGGGGTAACCCAGAGTTATACCTGTAAACTGGAAGAGATTTCCGATTTCCGTAATCAGATGCGCATCCAGTTCTGGCGGGAGTTTCTGGGGAATTCGCCATCGCTGCCACGCGTACTGTACGGCTTGCATGAACCGCGCCCCAGTCTGGAAAAGGACGACGAACAGGAAGTGTTCTACACCACGGCACTAACCACTGACATGATCAATGGTCATCTGCAAAACGGACAAGCGGTGAAACTGGAAGGCGGCGAATACATTCAGTTTACTTACGAGGGGCCGGGGACTGGCTTGCAGGAATTTATCCTTACCGTCTACGGCACCTGCATGCCGATGCTAAATCTGACCCGCCGTAAAGGCCAGGACATCGAGCGCTTCTTCCCGCAGGATGAAGCGCGGAATCAGGAGCCGCCGATTCAGATTCGTTGCGAATACCTGATCCCGATCCGCCGTTAACGCTGCAATTCGTCCAGCGCAGGGGCGTCAAGATGCGAGACATCCCCTGCCGTCTCAACGACCCACCCGGACGCCAGCCACGGGCTTTGCTGGTAATCAATCCGCGAGATCGAACAGTTCCGCAGACGCAGGCGACGTTCTGCCCAGGCTGGCAGACCAAGAATGGTGCTCACCAGACAGCCAAGCGCCATGCCATGACTGACCACCAGCGGACGACTGCCTTCCGGTAATTCGAGACACTCTGCCAGCGCCGCGTGCATACGGTCGCTCAGTTCCTGCATAGACTCACCATCAGGAATGCGTCCGTCTGACGTACCGTTGACCAACTGACGACGCCACGCTTCTTCTTCGCCGGTCAGGGAATCAATGTGCCGCTCTTCCAGCACCCCCATATCCAGCTCGCGCAGGCGCGGATCCAGCGTGACCTTACAGCCACAGGCCTCGGCGATAATCGCTGCCGTCTGGCGGGTACGGCCTAAATCACTGGAAATGATATGAGTGATGCCCAGTGCTTTCGCCCGTTCCCCCACCTGATACGCTTGCTGTTCGCCCTTTTCAGTGAGTGGACTGTCAGACTGGCCCTGAATACGTCGCTCGGCGTTCCACTGCGTCTCACCGTGGCGAACAAGGTATACCTGTAACATGTTGTTTATCCGTTATACTGCGATGATATTTTATTGAGAGTTAATGATGATTATGCACAATGTTGTCGTCGCTACCACTAATCCCGCCAAAATTCAGGCAATTCTCCAGGCATTTAACGAGATCTTCGGCGAAAGCGCGTGTCATATTGACGCCGTTTCCGTCGCCAGCGGCGTTCCTGAACAGCCTTTCGGTAGCGAAGAAACGCGCGCCGGGGCCAGAAATCGGGTGAAGAATGCCCGGCAACGGCGCCCGGATGCTGATTTTTGGGTCGCTATTGAAGCCGGAATCGACGATGGCAGCACCTTTAGCTGGGTAGTGATTGAGAGTCGTCAACAGCGCGGTGAAGCCCGCTCTGCCACCCTGCCACTGCCAGCGGCAATCCTCGAAAAAGTCAACGCGGGGGAGGCGCTGGGTCCGGTGATGTCACAGTATACCGGCATTGATGAAATCGGCCGGAAAGAGGGTGCGATTGGGATTTTTACCGCCGGAAAGCTGACCCGCAGCAGCGTGTATCATCAGGCGGTCATCCTGGCGCTGAGCCCGTTTCACAATGCGGTTTATCGGTAACGCTTTGCCTGGTATCAGCCCTCAGTCATTCCTGAGCAGAACGGTCTCCAGCCACTGACGTAATTCTACCGGCGCGGATTTCAGGCTATTGGAACCACGAGTAATGGTGGCAATCCCCGCGCCTAACTCGTTTTTAAGCTCGCGCTGGCTCATTTCACCGCGCAGCAACTCTTCAATAATACGTACCCGTGTGCCCAGAGCTTCGCGCTCATCGGGCGTCAGCATCAGTTGCAGAAGCGGGATATGTAAATTTTCCCCACAGGACTGTTGAAGCAACTCCACAAAACGAAGCCACTCCTGATTACGCTGCTCGGCCAGAGCCGGTGAGTAAGGTGATTGCTGGGTCATGTCACACCGCCTTGTTATAACAGGAGATACCGGGGTATCTCCTGCCTGATGTACTCTTAAACGAGTACAAGCATAACATAACTCGCCGGGATCAGTAACGATGATCCCATTCCGCGTCGTTAAGGATGACCGGCTTCTGACCCATGAAGTAGCGATAGTAAGCATCATAGGCGAGCACGTTCTTTACGTAGCCGCGCGTTTCAGAGAATGGAATGCTTTCCACGAACGCCACCGCGTCAATACGCCCGGCGCTATTGCCCAGCCAGGTGCGCACGCGCCCCGGACCGGCATTATAGGCCGCTGAGGCAAAAATACGGTTATTGCCAAACTGCTGATACACATACTGGAGATAGCTGGTGCCGATCGTAATATTGGTTTGCGGATCCAGTAGCTGCCCCTGATTGCTATAACCGGCAATAGAGAACATCTTCACCGTATGCGTGGCGGTCGCAGGCATAATCTGCATCAGACCAGACGCACCGACTGGTGAGCGAACTTTTGGATTCCAGGCGCTCTCCTGGCGGGCAATCGCCATCGCGTAGCTTTGCGGAATATCCTTGTCACTGGTGTAGCGGGCGAAGAGATCGTTCCACGCCAGCGGGAAACGTTCTTCCAGTTGATCCCACAGTTTACCGGCGATGGTCGCCTGCACGCTCAGATCCCACCATTGGCGGTCAAAAGCGTAACGCGCCAGCTGGGCCTGCTCCGTTTTCGTCCGGCTGCTGACCAGATTCGCCCATTCGCCGCGGGCGGTGTTATCCAGTCCCCAGTACATCAGCTCGCGCACCCTGGCCATTTCTGCGCCCTGAACCAGCGCAGGATCGGCATTGCCCGGCGCTTTATCGATTTTAAGCTGGTAATCTTCGCCGAGGCGGCGGGCAGCAACCATGGGATAGAATCCGCGCTCCTTCATTAGCGCATGCAGGATTTCTTTAGCTTCCGCATCCCGCCCACGCTCCAGCAGCAAATCGGCCTGCCAGTAGCGCCATTCATCTTTCTCTTTGGCTTCCATCGGTAAACGCGCCAGCCAGGTATTGAGGCCCTTACGATCGCCGGAACCCAGCGCCATACGCACGCGGCGCTCCAGTAACGAGACCGACTGTGAGCGCATAATGGCATCATCGCGCCAGCGTGCCTGCTCGTCGGTAACATCATTACCCATCAGTCGCCAGGCGACGATATCGCGTAACTCCTGGGTTTGCTCCTCATTTAACTCCTGCGCCTGAACCAGCGAAGGGATCATCAGGCGCGCGTTTTCCGCATCCTGACGTGCGACGCTGGCGAACGCGACGGCCGCCATCTGACGAGTGAAATCGGTGGCACCGGTCATCCGGGCGAATGTCAGCACGCTATCCGGCGCATTCGCCAGCGACATCACAGCGGTAGAGATAGTCTGGTAGTCAGACGGCATTTGTCCGGCCAGCACGTTGACCAGTCCGGTATTGCCGGCTTTCATCGCCAGGCGAATACGTTCCAGATACGCGCGCGGATCCTGCGTTCCTGACGCTCGCCAGGCGCCAAATAGTTTATCGCAGGCATTAGGCTGACTTTTCCCGGTTAGCCACAGATCTTTAGCCCCGTCCCAGGCTTCCTGCGCCTGTCCGGTATTCCACTTCGCAAAGTAATAGTTACATTGTGCCTCGGTAGAGCCAGGTTTATCCGGGCTGAATGCCAGCAAGCCGCGCCAGTCTTCACGACGCGCCAGTTCATTCACAAAGCGGGATTTCAACGCTCGGGCCGACGGCAGGGTCGGATTGGCCTGCACAAAATTACTGACCGCTATCGCCGTCTGATTTTGCAGATTGTCGGTGATTTGACGGTATTCGAGATAAGGATAAAGGGGATAGCTCTGCAACGTCGGCATCAGTTGATCGACCGTCTCCATCTGATGGTTGTCCCACGCCTGCTTCACCTGAGCATAGCGGTTGCGCTGTTCATCCAGTGAATCGGCATGGACCTGGTAGCTAACGCTCATCAGACAAGCGCTAACGGCCAGAAGACGCCAGGCCACATTGTTGGCTCTCTTCACAAGCTCTTCCTCTTTATTTAATGAATTACTCAGGCAGCATCGTGCCGCGTAAACTGTTTATGCTAATCAGACATTGCACATTCCGCCACGTTCCGGACATTTTTTTACTTTAGCGCAACAGCCTGGTCCGCTGGGATTCAGACAGGAAAACGGCTACACTTCGCCTTTGAACTCCTTACCATAAAAGAGGCGAAGTCCAACGTGGCTCAATTCGTTTATACCATGCATCGTGTCGGCAAAGTGGTTCCGCCGAAACGTCATATTTTGAAAAACATCTCCCTGAGCTTCTTCCCTGGCGCAAAAATCGGTGTACTGGGCCTGAACGGTGCCGGTAAATCCACCCTGCTGCGCATCATGGCCGGTATTGATACCGATATTGAAGGGGAAGCTCGCCCACAGCCGGGTCTCAAGATTGGCTACCTGCCGCAGGAGCCGAAGCTGAACCCGGAACATACTGTTCGTGAATCCGTTGAAGAAGCGGTTGCCGAAGTAGTTAACGCGCTCAAAGGTCTGGATGAAGTGTACGCGAAGTACGCCGAGCCGGATGCGGACTTTGATAAGCTGGCTGCGCAACAGGGTAAATTTGAAGAGATCATCCAGGCGCATGACGGTCACAACCTGAACGTGCAACTGGAACGCGCCGCCGACGCCCTGCGTCTGCCGGACTGGGATGCGAAAGTTGAGAAGCTTTCCGGGGGCGAGCGCCGCCGCGTCGCGCTGTGCCGCCTGCTGCTGGAAAAACCAGACATGCTGCTGCTCGACGAACCGACCAACCACCTGGATGCTGAATCCGTCGCCTGGCTGGAACGCTTCCTGCACGACTTCGAAGGCACCGTGGTGGCGATCACCCACGACCGTTACTTCCTCGATAACGTTGCCGGCTGGATCCTGGAGCTTGACCGCGGTGAAGGTATTCCGTGGGAAGGTAACTACTCCTCCTGGCTGGAACAGAAAGATCAGCGTCTGGCGCAGGAAGCCTCTCAGGAAGCGGCGCGCCGTAAATCCATTGAGAAAGAGCTGGAGTGGGTCCGTCAGGGCGCGAAAGGCCGTCAGTCGAAAGGCAAGGCGCGTCTGGCACGCTTTGAAGAACTCAACAGCACCGAATACCAGAAACGTAACGAGACCAACGAACTGTTTATCCCACCAGGACCTCGTCTGGGCGATAAAGTCGTTGAAGTCAGTAATCTGCGTAAATCTTACGGCGATCGTGTACTGATCGACGATCTGAGCTTCTCAGTACCGAAAGGCGCGATTGTCGGCATCATCGGTCCGAACGGCGCGGGTAAATCTACCCTGTTCCGTATGATGTCCGGCCAGGAACAGCCCGATAGCGGCACCATCACCCTGGGTGAAACGGTGAAACTGGCTTCCGTCGATCAGTTCCGTGATGCGATGGACAACAGCAAAACCGTATGGGAAGAAGTCTCCGGCGGGCTGGATATCATGAAAATCGGCAACACCGAAATGCCAAGCCGCGCCTACGTGGGCCGCTTCAACTTCAAAGGTGTCGATCAGGGTAAACGCGTGGGCGAACTGTCCGGCGGTGAGCGCGGTCGTCTGCACCTGGCGAAGCTGCTACAGGTTGGCGGCAACATGCTTCTGCTCGATGAACCAACCAACGACCTGGATATCGAAACCCTGCGCGCGCTGGAAAACGCCCTGCTGGAGTTCCCGGGCTGCGCGATGGTGATCTCGCACGACCGCTGGTTCCTCGACCGTATCGCCACCCACATTCTGGACTATCAGGATGAAGGCAAAGTCGAGTTCTTCGAAGGTAACTTTACCGAATACGAAGAGTACAAGAAACGCACGCTGGGCGCGGATGCGCTGGAGCCGAAGCGGATTAAGTACAAGCGTATCGCGAAGTAATCTGTACATGCCCGGTGGCGCTGCGCTTACCGGGCCTACGGTTGATGCATGCAACACGCTGATATTATGTAGTTTTTGTAGGCCGGGCAAGGCGAAGCCGCCACCCGGCACATATTCTCTATCCCTGCTCGCCCATCAACTCTTTCACCAGATCCACGCAACGCAAAAAGCGCGAATCGTAATCCGACTCTTCGACATGAACAAAGTCGATATTATTGGCTTCCAGCATAGTAACCAGTAACCGCTGAAACTCTTTACGATCCACCGAGCTGCCCAGACTGCGCAGACCATCGGCCACCCACGGCGTATTGTTTTCCAGCAGGATCACCAGGTCAAAGCGATACTCATCGATCAGCGCCTGAACGAACGGATGCTCACGCCCTTCATATTTTTTGCAGAAGGCCTGAGTGGTCACAAAATCGGTATCAACAAACGCGACTTTATTGGCATATTTCACGGCGAAATCAATATATTGCGCCTGGCCCAGCGCGATTTTATCGTAGTCGGAATACTGGAGCGCCATTTCGTCACCGCCAAGGTGAGAAAAAACGTAGTCGCGTCCATATTCCCAGGCGCTGGTGGTATTGAAGATATTTGCCAGCTTGTTGACCAGCGTGGATTTACCGCTGGATTCCCCGCCCAGTACCGCGATGGTACGCACGAAGAACGGCTTCACTTCTGTCGGAATATATTCCCAGTAGCGGAAGGGGTTGGCGCGGATTTGTCCCCCGCTGATATTCATAAAGGTACGTTTCGGATCGATGAGCACCGCCTCGGTGCCGAGATGCTGCGGGTACTGCGCCGCGTCGGCCTCTTCGGAGGTGTAGATCCAGTTAGGCTGGATGCCCTTCTCTTCCATAAACGCACTGATGCCCCGGCTCCAGACGTCCCAGCCGTGCGGGTAAGGCTCCATCCCTTCTTCATTAAACGCATGGATGCGAATATTTTTCTGGTATTTGAAGGTCTGAAGTAGCCAGCGCAGGCGGTCTGACACTGTTGGCTGCTGCGACATCGCGCTGGCCTCAAACAACTGGCGGTCGCGCGTCTCATCGTAGCCCATGATGATATGCAGTTCATCAACCTGACTACAGGCGCGCTGGATCAGATAAATATGCCCGGTATGCAGCGGATAGAATTTGCCGAACACCACGCCGACGCTCTTTTGTTTACGCGGGAACTCCAGCCCAAGGAAGCGATGCAGCGCTTCCAGCTTCTGCGCGCTGGGGCTTTTGATCTTGGCATTGAGAAGCTGGCTTAGATAACCTTTAGTCATACCGCTGGCGTCCGCCACCTGCTGAAGGGTGCAGCCTTTTTGCTTTATCGCGGTTTTCAGGTAATCAAATGACACAAGAGCCTCCTGCTGAGTTGGGGTCATACCATCCGGCTTCCTCGCCCGCGGCCTGATAGCGCTGCACGCATCAGGCTACGAGACGACCGCCGGAAAGACGGCGAGTCTTTTATTATAAGTCGTCAAATGCGCTGAGGGCGTCAGAAAGTTTTTTAACACCAAAAACTTGCATCCCTTCCGGCGGTTTTTTGGGTACGTTGGCCGCCGGAACAATGGCACGTTTGAAGCCGTGTTTTGCCGCTTCTGAGATACGCTCCTGACCACTCGGCACCGGACGGATTTCGCCCGCCAGTCCCACTTCGCCAAACACCACTAAATCGTGCGGCAATGGTCGATCGCGCAGGCTGGAGACCATCGCCAGCAGCAAGGCCAGATCGGCACTGGTTTCTGTGACCTTCACGCCGCCGACCACGTTGACGAACACATCCTGATCGGACATCTGTAGCCCGCCGTGACGATGCAGCACCGCCAGCAGGATCGCCAGACGGTTTTGCTCCAGCCCCACCGCCACCCGACGCGGATTCGCCATCATCGAGTGATCGACCAGCGCCTGAATTTCTACCAGCAGCGGACGCGTGCCTTCCCAGACGACCATCACCGAACTGCCAGAAGTGACCTCATCGCCACGGCTGAGGAAGATAGCGGACGGGTTACTGACTTCGCGTAGCCCCTGTTCAGTCATGGCAAAAACGCCAAGTTCATTTACCGCGCCAAAGCGGTTTTTATGGCTGCGCAGGGTACGGAAACGGGAATCTGCGTCACCGTCCAGCAGCACCGAGCAGTCGATGCAGTGCTCCAGCACTTTCGGCCCGGCAAGCGATCCGTCTTTGGTAACGTGGCCAACCATCACAATCGCCACGCCGCGCGTTTTGGCGAAGCGGGTTAAATACGCGGCGGTCTCGCGGACCTGTGCCACGCTTCCCGGCGACGACTGAATATCCGCCATATGCATCACCTGAATAGAGTCGATGACCATCAGCTTCGGCTGCTCTTCATCAGCAATCATGCAGATCTGCTCGATGCTGGTTTCCGAGAGCATATTCAGGTTGGCTGTCGGCAGTCCCAGACGGTGCGCGCGCATGGCAACCTGCTGGAGTGATTCTTCCCCGGTGACGTACAGTGTTTTCATACCTTCCGCCAGTCGACACAGGGTTTGCAGCAGCAGCGTGGATTTGCCCGCGCCAGGATTACCGCCGATCAGGATTGCGCTCCCCGGCACGACGCCGCCGCCCAGTACGCGGTCGAATTCTTTAAAGCCGGTGGAGAAGCGTGGTAATGCTTCCAGGCTGATATCGGAAAGCTTTTGCACTTTCGACACGCCCGCGCTGCCGGCATAGCCGCTCAGTTTTTCATTACGCGCCACGGTTGGCGATGCCGCGACGCGCACTTCGGTGATGGTGTTCCAGGCATGACAGGCGCTGCACTGCCCCTGCCAGCGCGGATAATCCGCACCACATTCATTACAGACAAATGCGCGTTTTGGAGCTTTCGCCACGTTTTACCTCGTTTTTTCATACCATTGCCGGCGGGTCGCCTGCTCTGGCATTTCAGTTATTTCTGGTTCAGGCTGCCGGACAGGATGCAGAACACGCCCATCAGGTCAGCATGACGGATAGTCACTTCCGTCTTTTCATTCACTTTCGGTTTCGCATGATAGGCAATACCCAGCCCGGCGGTTTTAATCATCGGCAGGTCGTTTGCACCATCGCCAATCGCCACAGTTTGCTCATGGGGAATGCCGTACTCTTCGGCCAGACGCACCAGGGTCATGGCTTTATATTGCGCATCGACAATATCGCCGATCACATGCCCCGTGAACTTGCCGTCCCTCATTTCCAGCTCGTTGGCAACCACCGCCGACAGTCGAAGTTTGTCACGCAGATATTCAGCAAAGAAGGTGAAGCCGCCGGAGGCAATGGCCACTTTCCAGCCCAGCGATTCCAGTTTGAGTACCAGTTGGGTTAAGCCTGGCATCAGCGGCAGCCCGTCGCGAACCTGGTGCAGGATATTGGCATCTGCGCCTTTCAGCGTTGCCACACGGCTGCGCAGGCTGGCAGTGAAGTCCAGCTCGCCACGCATCGCGCGCTCGGTCACTTCCGCGACCATTTCGCCGGTGCCGGCCAGTTTGGCAATTTCGTCAATGCACTCAATCTGGATGGCGGTGGAATCCATATCCATCACCAGCAAGCCCGGTGTCCGCAGATGCGGAATTTTACCCAGCGGTGCCACGTCCAGCCCCGCATCGTGCGCCAGACGCGTCGCACGCGCGGTCAGCGATCCGGCCAGGCGGATGACCTGATAATCTTCCACGCACCACGCGGTGACGATCACCATGGCCGCGCCCAGCTTACGCTGATACTGGGTTAAGCGTTGTTTATCAAGGCTACGACCATATAGCAGCCAGCCGCTACGCCCTGCGTGATAATCCAGCGGCATCACCTCATCACCACTCAATGAGAGCGGTAAACCAGGCCATAAAGACACATCATCGGGCAGATCGCACCAGGTAATGTTGGGCATTACAACTCCTGTCTATCCGGGGTAAAACGACGCATGAGGCTACCCCGACAATAGCGCTTCTGGCAATATAGAAAAGACAATTTTCCGCAATATGGCGCTTATTTGCCGCAAAGCGATGATGAAAAGGATAGTTTGATGCCGACATTACGCCTGCTTCTTTCCGACTCGTACGATCCCTGGTTTAACCTGGCTGTAGAGGAGTCTATTTTCCGCCAGATGCCCGCCACGCAGCGGGTACTGTTTTTGTGGCGCAATGCCGACACGGTAGTCATCGGGCGCGCGCAAAATCCGTGGAAAGAGTGTAACACTCGCCGGATGGAAGAAGATAATGTCCGGCTGGCACGGCGCAGTAGCGGTGGTGGCGCGGTATTTCACGATCTCGGCAATACCTGTTTCACCTTTATGGCCGGGAAGCCGGAGTACGATAAAACAGTTTCCACCGCGATTGTACTTAATGCATTAAACGCGCTGGGCGTTACGGCGGAGGCGTCCGGGCGTAACGATCTGGTGGTGAAAACAGCTGAAGGCGATCGGAAAGTCTCCGGCTCAGCCTATCGCGAAACCAAAGATCGCGGTTTCCATCACGGTACGCTGCTGCTCAATGCCGATCTCAGCCGTCTGGCTAATTATCTGAATCCGGACAAAAAGAAGCTGGCAGCCAAAGGCATTACTTCCGTTCGTGGCCGGGTCGCGAATCTGGTGGAGCTGCTACCGGGCATTACCCATCAGCAGGTCTGCGAGGCGGTCACCGAAGCCTTTTTCAGCTACTATGGCGAGCGCGTGGACGCCGAGATTATTTCACCGGAGAAAATGCCGGATCTGCCAAATTTTGCCGAGACCTTTGCCCGCCAGAGCAGCTGGGAGTGGAATTTCGGCCAGGCCCCTGCCTTTAGTCATTTGCTGGATGAACGCTTCACCTGGGGCGGCGTGGAACTGCATTTCGACGTTGAAAAAGGCCATATTACCCGCACGCAGGTCTTTACCGACAGCCTGAATCCCGCGCCGCTGGAGGCGCTGGCGGGCCGTTTGCAGGGCTGCCTGTATCGGGCGGATATGCTACAGCAGGAGTGCGAAGCGCTGCTGGTTGATTTCCCGGAGCAGGAAAAAGAGCTGCGGGAGGTATCAGCGTGGGTGGCAGGGGCGGTAAGGTAAAGCAAGGTGATTGATCTGCTAAAACAAGAACAAGCGATTGCGTTAACCATGGTTAGTCAAAAAGTTTCCTGGCTTGCCGCAGTACGCCTCTATAAAAATGTATCACGTACTGATGCAGCGAAAATGTTAAACATCACTCCAGACGCGCTTAAACGTATCGAAAAAGAACAAATAAGTGCACATATGAAAAGTAGAATGGCAGAAATTTATGAATGTCCGGATACGTTGCTTGTATGCCCATCCTGGATGCATGGCCGTACCGAATGAATAGATTCCTGGATAGATTTGAAACGCCACGCCACTGAAAAATAAAGGTAAATTTTTAAAAAATTAAAATTGGTGAATAGATACTTTGGGGAAAAATAAGCCGGATGGCGGCTAATGCCTTATCCGGCGTGCAGATTTTGCGCAGTTTTGCAGGCCCGGTTTAGCGCTGCACCACCGGGCTAAAAAAACTTACGCTTTATCGCCCAGCAGCACAGATTCCAGCGCGATTTTGATCATATCGTTGAAGGTGGTCTGACGTTCAGCCGCCGTCGTCTGTTCGTGGGTACGGATATGGTCAGACACGGTGCAGATGGTCAGTGCTTTCGCACCAAACTCAGCCGCCACGCCATAGATGCCCGCCGCTTCCATTTCCACGCCCAGAATGCCATATTTTTCCATCACGTCGAACATGGACGGGTCCGGCGTGTAAAACAGATCGGCAGAGAAGATATTACCGACGCGCGCTTCCACGCCCAGCGCTTTCGCCGCCTCTACCGCGTCACGCACCATGCCAAAGTCGGCAATGGCGGCGAAGTCATGGTCTTTAAAACGCAGACGGTTCACTTTGGAGTCGGTGCAGGCCCCCATACCGATCACGACATCACGCAGTTTCACGTCGGCACGCACCGCGCCGCAGGAGCCTACGCGGATGATTTTCTTCACGCCGAAATCGGTGATCAGCTCTTTGGTGTAGATGGAGCAGGACGGGATCCCCATACCGTGACCCATCACGGAGATTTTACGGCCCTTATAAGTACCGGTGAAGCCCAGCATGCCGCGGACGTTGTTTACTTCACGCACGTCTTCGAGAAAGGTTTCAGCAATGTGTTTCGCGCGCAGCGGGTCGCCCGGCATCAAAACGACGTCAGCGAAATCACCCATTTCTGCATTAATGTGGGGAGTAGCCATTTTCAGGTCCTTATTCATTATGTATTTGTTCAGCGCAATAGTGCCGGGTGGCGGCTTCGCCTTACCCGGCCTACAAGTCGATAAAACCGCAGGCCGGTAAGCAAAGCGCCACCGGGCAATGCGATCACAGCATGTTTTTGCCGTATTCCATTGGCGACGTACCGAAATAGCTCGCTACTGTCTGACCAATATCCGCGAAGGTTTCACGGTGACCCAGCGATCCCGCTTTCACTTTCGGGCCGTAGATCAGCACCGGAATGTGTTCACGGGTATGATCGGTCCCGGTCCAGCTCGGGTCACAGCCGTGGTCAGCGGTCAGGATCAGAATGTCGTCCTCTCCCACCAGTTCCATCAGCTGCGGCAGACGGCGGTCGAACAGCTCCAGACCGGCGGCATAACCGGCGATATCGCGACGGTGGCCCCATGAAGAGTCGAAGTCGACGAAGTTAGTGAACACGATGGTCTCATCACCCGCTTCTTTCATCTCTTTAATGGTGGCATCGAACAACGCGTCCAGACCGGTCGCTTTCACTTTTTTGGTGATGCCGCAGTTGGCGTAGATATCCGCAATCTTACCAACAGAAACCACCTGGCCGTTTTTCTCATCGACCAGTTTTTGCAGCACGGTCGGTGCAGGCGGTTCAACGGCCAGATCGTGACGGTTGCCGGTACGCTGGAAGTTACCGGCTTTATCACCGACAAACGGACGGGCGATAACGCGGCCAATGTTGTAACCGCCTTCGGTCAGCTCTTCACGGGCGATTTCGCATAACTGGTAAAGTTTATCGAGGCCAAAGGTCTCTTCGTGACAGGCGATCTGGAATACGGAGTCGGCGGAGGTATAGAAAATCGGCTTACCGGTTTTCATATGCTCTTCACCCAACTGGTCCAGGATCACCGTACCGGAAGAGTGGCAGTTGCCGAGGTAGCCCGGCAGGTTGGCGCGTTCCACCAGCTTATCAAGCAGTTCCTGCGGGAAGCTGTTGTCGTGGTCGCTAAAGTAGCCCCAGTCAAACAGCACCGGTACACCAGCGATTTCCCAGTGACCGGACGGCGTATCTTTCCCGGAGGAAAGTTCATGCGCCCAGGCATAAGCGCCGATGACTTCAGCATTGCCATCGAGACCAGCAGCAATTTTACCGGTCGAACCTTCATGAGCTTTCGCCAGCCCCAGACGGGTCAGGTTAGGCAGGTTTAACGGGCCTTTACGACCATGGTCAGCCTCGCCTTTGGCGCAGGCTTCTGCGATATGACCCAGCGTATCAGAGCCTGTGTCACCAAAGTTTTTCGCATCTTCGGTAGCGCCGATGCCGAAAGAGTCCAGCACCATAATAAATGCACGTTTCATAGTTTCTCCGTACGTAGTGCTCATAAAAAAGCGATCAGATCAGTATACCCTAAATCATTGGCGTTTTGGGAAGATGACCGCGACCGGCACCGCCACAACGCGAATGATGTACGCTATTCAGTGATGCGACGATAGACCGTTGGCGTGGTTTCCGGTGCCTTATCGTCAAGAACAATAGCCGCTTTGACGGCTTTCGCCGCCTCCTGCCAGCTGGCTTCGTCTTTGGCATGGATGACCGCCAGCGGACGCTGTCCGTCAACGCTGTCGCCCAGACGCGCCATATCGGTAAAGCCGACGCTGTAATCAATGGTATCGGATGCCTGACGACGCCCGCCGCCCATAGACACTACCGCCATCCCCAGCGCACGGGTATCCATCGCGCTAACGAACCCTTCGGTATCGGCGTAAACGGCCTTGCTGAGCATCGCCGTCGGCAGATATTTCGCGTAGTTCTCCACGAAGTCATTCGGGCCTTTCTGTGCCGCCACCATACGACCGAAGATTTCCGCCGCTTTACCGTTATCCAGCACCGTCTGCAATTTCGCCCGCGCATCGGCATCGTCTTTGGCAAGCTGACCGGAGATCAGCATCTCAACGCACAGCGCCATCGTGACGTCAAACAGACGCGGGTTGCGGTACTCACCGGTCAGGAACTGGACGGCTTCACGCACTTCCACCGCGTTACCCGCGCTGGAAGCCAGCACCTGATTCATATTGGTCAGCAGGGCGGTAGTACGCACGCCCGCGCCGTTCGCCACGCCGACAATCGCCTCTGCCAGCGCGGCGGAAAGTTCGTAAGTCGGCATAAACGCACCGCTGCCCACTTTGACGTCCATCACCAGCGCATCCAGCCCTTCCGCCAGCTTTTTAGCGAGGATAGAACCGGTGATCAGCGGGATGGAATCCACCGTTGCGGTAATATCGCGGGTGGCATAAAAACGTTTATCCGCCGGTGCGAGCGAGCTGGTTTGCCCGATAATCGCCACACCAACGTCTTTAATAATCTCGCGGAAACGGTTGTCGTCGGGGAAGATATCGAAACCAGGGATCGCTTCCAGTTTATCAAGCGTGCCGCCGGTATGACCGAGGCCGCGCCCGGAGATCATCGGAATGTAGCCACCGCATGCCGCGACCATCGGGCCGAGCATCAGCGAGGTAACATCGCCCACGCCGCCGGTAGAGTGTTTATCGACAATCGGCCCGTTCAGATTCAGGCTCTTCCAGTCCAGTACGGTTCCTGAATCTCGCATCGCCATAGTGAGCGAAACGCGTTCAGGCATCGTCATATCGTGGAAGAAAATGGTCATCGCCAGGGCAGCAATCTGTCCTTCGGAGACGGTGTTATCACGGATACCGTTGATGAAAAACCGAATTTCTTCGTCGCTTAGCGCGTGACCATCACGTTTTTTACGAATAATTTCTTGTGCGAGAAACAAGGGACCTCCAGAGGAAAAGAGTGGAAGGATAACGTCAGGCCGGATAAGGCGCAGCCGCCATCCGGCATCAAACCCACTTGCCGGGTGGCGCTACGCTTACCCGGCCGACAAAAGGAGAGGCAACGATTAGTAGCTGCTGGCGCTCTTACCGTCGCCGTGGCCCAGCGCTTTCAGCAGACTGGCCAGCAGGCTGGATGCGCCAAAGCGGTAGTGGCGGGAGTCCGCCCAGTCAGCTCCGAACAGTTCGTCCGCAATCGCCAGGAATTGCTGCGCATCTTCCGCGCTACGCACACCACCCGCCGGTTTGAAACCCACGGTTTTTGCCACGTTCATATCGCGGATCGCTTCCAGCATGATGCGCGCGCTTTCCGGCGTCGCATTCACCGGCACTTTACCGGTCGAGGTTTTGATGAAATCCGCACCCGCTTTGATGGCGATTTCCGACGCTTTACGAATGAGCGCTTCTTCTTTCAGTTCACCGGTTTCGATGATCACTTTCAGCAGTACATTAGCCGCTGCGCAGGCGTCTTTACAGGCTTTCACCAGATCAAAACCAACCTGTTCGTTACCGGCGATCAGCGCGCGGTACGGGAACACCACGTCAACTTCATCAGCACCGTAAGCAATCGCTGCGCGGGTTTCAGCCAGCGCGATATCGATATCGTCGTTGCCGTGCGGGAAGTTGGTGACGGTCGCGATGCGGATATCCGGCGTCCCCTGTTCTTGCAACGTCTTACGCGCAATGGGGATAAAACGCGGATAAATGCAAACGGCGGCGGTATTACCCACCGGGGTTTTCGCCTGATGACACAGCGCGATCACTTTTTCATTAGTGTCGTCGTCGTTCAGGGTGGTCAGGTCCATCAGTTTCAGTGCACGCAGGCTACTTGCTTTTAAATCGCTCATTTGATTCTCCAACGGCGTCGCCGTATAAAATTTCATCGTGCGAGTCTGTTATTATTCTAACATCCACTCGCGATTACATATCGACATACATCACAGTTAATGAAAACTTCGTACAAATTTGCATTGCTGTAATGAGATCTACATCACTTATTACCCTCGTGTTTCTGGAGATGAAAGCATCCGGATCAAAAGCGCCTTCTCTCCCTTTTCTTAGAATAGAGCATCATTACGGCATACTAAGGACGCGACGATGCCCACCTCATGCGAAAACACGCTGCAACAACGTTGCCAGCAGATTGTGACCAGCCCAGTGCTCAGCCCCGAACAAAAGCGCCATTTTCTCGCGCTGGAGGCAGAAAATGCCCTGCCTTCCCCGGCGCTGACGGTTGAAGCGCAGGCGGCGCTGGATGACGGCGTGATTTGCGATATGTTTGAAGGTCATGCGCCGTTCAAGCCACGTTATATTCTGCCGGATTACGCCCGGTTTCATGAACACGGCTCAGCGTGGCTGGAACTTGAAGGGGCGCAGGATCTTGATGACGCGCTTTCATTGTTGACCATTCTGTATCATCACGTCCCTTCCGTGACCTCAATGCCAGTCTATCTGGGTCAGCTTGATACATTGCTGCAACCATATGTTAGAATCCTAACACAAGAAGAGGTCGATATTCGAATTAAACGTTTCTGGCGCTATCTCGACAGGACGCTGCCCGATGCGTTTATGCACGCCAATGTTGGCCCGGCGGATACGCCTGTCACCCGCGCTATTCTGCGCGCCGATGCGGAGCTGAAGCAGGTTTCCCCTAATCTCACCTTTATTTACGATCCTGAGATTACCCCGGACGATTTACTGCTACGCGTGGCGAAAAACATTTGCGAATGCAGTAAGCCGCACATCGCTAACGGGCCGGTAAATGATAAAATTTTCACAAAAGGACATTATGGCGTGGTGAGCTGTTACAACTCACTGCCGTTAGCCGGGGGCGGTAGTACGCTGGTCAGGATGAACCTGAAAGCGGTCGCAGAGCGCAGCCAGTCGCCAGAGGACTTCTTTTCGCGTGCCCTTCCCCACTACTGTGAACAGCAACTGGCGATTATCGATGCGCGATGTGAATTTCTCTATCAGCAGTCACATTTCTTTGATAACAGCTTCCTGGTGAAGGAAGGGCTAATCGATCCACAGCGGTTTGTTCCCATGTTCGGCATGTATGCGCTGGCGGAGGCCGTCAATATTCTGTGTGAAAAAGCGGGCGTGACTGCGCGTTACGGTAAGGACGATGAGGCCAATCAACTGGGCTACCGCATTAGCGCACAGCTTGCTGAATTTGTTGAGAATACATCGGTAAAATACGGCTGGAAAAATCGGGCCATGCTGCACGCTCAGTCCGGCATTAGTTCAGATTCCGGCACCACACCGGGTGCGCGCCTGCCCTACGGCGACGAGCCGGATCCGATTACCCATCTGCAAACCGTTGCCCCGCATCACGCCTGGTATCAGGCAGGCATCAGCGATATTCTGACCCTCGACGAAACCATCAAGAACAATCCGCAGGCGCTGGTCCAGCTGTGCCTCGGCGCGTTTAAAGCAGGAATGCGTGAATTTACCGCCAACGTGTGCGGCAACGATCTGGTCCGCGTAACGGGCTATATGGTGCGGCTGTCGGATCTGGAGAAGTATCGTGCCGAAGGCTCGCGCCTGAATACCACCTGGCTGGGCGAAGAGGCGGCGCGCAACACGCGTATTATGGAACGTCAACCCCGCGTGATAAGCCATGAACAGCAGATGCGCTTCGGTCAGTAAGCTTATCCCCTTCTCCTGCGTAGACGGGCCGGGCAGCCGCCTGGCCCTGTTTTTACAGGGCTGCAATCTGCGCTGTAAGAGCTGTCATAATCCGTGGACGATAGGATGTTGTAACTATTGCGGAGAATGCGTGCCGCAGTGTCCGCATCAGGCGCTTTCATTTGTCGATGGACGGGTCATCTGGAATGCAGGTGCCTGTCAGCAATGCGACACCTGTCTGCACCTGTGTCCTCAGCAGGCGACGCCGATGGCGCAAACCATGAGCGTGGAGGAGGTGCTCGCGCATATGCGTAAAGCACGGTTTTTTATTGAAGGCATTACCGTCAGCGGCGGCGAGGCGACAACACAATTACCCTTTTTGCTGGCGCTGTTCAGCGCGATCAAAGCCGACCCGCAATTACGCCAGCTAACCTGCCTGGTGGACAGCAATGGCCTGCTCAGTGAAACCGGCTGGGAAAAGTTATTACCCTTGTGCGACGGTGCGATGATCGACCTGAAAGCCTGGAGTAGCGAATGCCACCTTGCGCTTACCGGGAGGGATAACGCGCCGATCAAGCGCAGTATCCTGCTGCTGGCGGATAGTGGAAAGCTGGCCGAGCTACGGCTGCTGGTTATTCCGGGTCAGGTGGATTACCTGGAGCATATTGAACCTCTGGCGGCGTTTATATCCCAACTGGGCGAGGTTCCGGTGCGTCTCAATGCCTTTCATGCTCACGGCGTCTATGGCGAAGCGAAAACGTGGCCGGGTGCCACGCCGGAGGAGGTGAACCAGCTTGCGGCAGCATTAAGGGCGCGGGGCGTAAAGAAATTGATTTTTCCGGCACTGTATTTGTAATTTTGCAGCACCAGAGACAGGTTGCCGGATGGCGGCTTCGCCTTATCCGGCCTACCGTTCCGGATATGAGTCATCGACTTGTCGGCCGGATAAGACGCCCCAGCGTTGCCATCCGGCAAAAAGCCAACGGTACGATTTGTTTACTATCCGGCAAATTTAAACAGCGCCACCGTATTCCGCCATATTGTCCCGGCAATCACTTCCGCAGGCTCCGGGCGCAGCTCGCATAATGTCGCAAACACCCGCGCCACCTGCTCGGGCCGGTTCGGCTGGCCCTGAAAACCGTTTAGCGGCATATCCGGCGCATCGGTTTCCAGCAGCAGCGCCTCCAGCGGTAACTGCGCCATCACGTTGCGGGTTTTACTGGCACGAGGGTATGTAATCGTACCGCCGACGCCGATTTTATATCCCAGTTGAATAAAGCGTTCTGCCTGTACCAGACTTCCGGCAAAACCATGCACCACTCCGGTACGTGGGAGATCGTGACGTTTAAGATGCATCGCCAGCTTGTCGTGAGTCCGACGGGAATGCAGGATCACCGGCAAATCGTAGCGCTTTGCCAGCGCAAGCTGCGCGTCCAGTAGTGTTTCCTGACGTTCGAACTGCGGATCCTGCCGATAGAGATCGAGGCCGATCTCGCCGATCGCGACCAGCTTATCCGCTGGCGCGGCAAGCTGATCTTCCAGCCGTCCGAGGCACGCGTCGCTATGACGCTCAATAACGATGGGATGCAGACCCAGCGCCATATAAAGGGCGTCGTACTGTTCTGCCAGCGCCGTCACGCGTTCAAAGTCATTGGCTTCAACGGCAGGAAGGATGATTTTTTCTACCCCGGCCTGCGCGGCCTTCTGCAAACTGGCGCTTTCATCGCCGGTAAAAGGCGGAAAGTCGAAATGGCAGTGAGTATCGATAAAGCGCGCCGTCACGCCAGATCCTCATGATTAAAGCTGGCGTCGTTAGCCTGCGGCACATCGACGAGAGGCGTATGAAGCGTATCATTGGCGACAGGCGCGGGCGGCACCACCACTGTCGCAGGGACCTGGATACGCGGCGGGTGGCGCATCAGCGGCGGGCTTTCCGCCAGCAGTTTACCGACGGTCGCGAGGAAATAGCGTCCGCACAGCCGCCCGGTTTTATAATCTTCTCGCAACGCGGGTAAGCTGCTGCCCAGCGCCATACTGTTCAGCGCTTTCGGCGGATAGATTTCGAAGATCCGCAGGTCGTCCGGCGGCTGTTCAATAAACTGCTGGATCGCGTGATAGCTGGTTTCATGATGCTGTACAACGTTCACCAGCGGTTGCAGGCTACTTTCGCCCAGCCAGCGCTCCATCCGTTTGAACCATTGCGGCGTATAGTACATTTGCGACGGGACGGTTCGGATCACCACGATGGTTGTCGCCCCGCGTCTGGCGGCCTCCTGCACCGGGATAGCATCGCTGACGCCGCCGTCCAGGTAGTTGATGCCATCCAGCAAAACGCCGCTGCGATAAAAGCCCGGAATGGCGCTGGAAGCGCGGATCAGGTCCAGCCAGTTTTTCTCGTCTGGGGCAAAATAGCCCGGCGTGTAGTCATCCTGACGACAGGCGCACATATAGAACGTTTTGCCCCGTTCAAACTGGTCTGCCGCGTAGCCCATCGCCAGCGGCATTTTGCTGGCGGTGGCGTCCACCAGCCAGTCAAGATCGATAAGATTACCGCCGCGCACGAAGCGCAATGGATTGAAGAAATCGCGGGTGGTGGTGTAGCGCATAATGACTTTACGCGCATAGCCGGGCTGGTTACACAGGTAAGCGGAGAGATTTTGCGCCCCGGCAGAGGTGCCGAGAAAGAGATCGAACGGGTTGAATTGCGCGCGCATGAATTCGTCCAGAACCCCGGCAGTAAAAATACCCCTTTGGCCTCCCCCTTCACACACCAGCGCAAGCTTTTCAGGACGGAAGGGTTCAACCGATAACGGCGCTATGTTGCCGAGCGTCACGGGAATTCGTTGTCCCACCCTGCTTTCCTGTTTTCATTTTTCTTAGTTATACGACTAAGGTAGCGCAATTTACCCGGCGCTGAAACTGCAAAAGCCAGTCCGGAGACTGGCTTTTACATTTTTACCACATCTAATTCGTCGCTATGGACGTCGACGGCCCATAAACAGGCTGACGAGGAACAGAATAATACCGACGATAAAGACGATTTTTGCTGCGCCCGCTGCCGTACCTGCCAGTCCACCAAAACCCAGAGCGGCGGCAATTAACGCGATAACCAGAAATATAATGCCCCAACGAAACATACGTTTCTCCTTTACCATAGTCATTGTCGACCGCTAAACATGAGCGCTCAGGCTGCTCACTGCATTGTCGTTTACTTTTAGTTTACACGCCCCCGGATTCAAATCCGGGGATCGTATTCTGCGATTTACTTCGCTTTAAGGTCATTCTTAACGCTTTTCACACCGTCAACCGCTTTGGCGACGCTTTCAGCGCGATCAATCTGCGCCTGGGAATCTACGGTCCCGGAGAGCTGGACAACGCCGTCAGTGGTTTCCACTTTCACTTTACGTGCCGGGACAATATCATCGGCCAGCAGTTTGGCTTTGATCTCACTGGTTGTTGCCGTATCGCCTGCGTAGCCTTTCACGCCCTGTGACTTGCTGTCACGCACGTGAAGTTTGTCGCTGACAGATGAGACACCTTCAACTTGTTTCGTCACTTTCACAGCTTCTTCAGCCTGTGCCTGACTCTCAACAAAGCCGCTCAACGTGACCACCTTTTTCTCAGTTTTCACGGAGATATCGGTGCTCTTAATCGTTTCGTGATCAACCAGCGCCGCTTTAACTTTAGCTGTAATCGCGCTGTCGTCCATGAAATTGCCGACTTTATTCATAGAGCTATCGATTTTTTGCCCTGCGCTGTCAGAGGTTGCTTTCGCTTTATCCGCAGTGGAGCTTTCCGCCAGGGCAGAGCCGCTCACCAGCGCAGTACCTAACATCACAGCCAGCAGAGATTTAGAAATCATCAGTCTTTTCATAGTCATCGAACTCATCCTGTAGGTTTGTCCATTATCTGAACGTTTGCGACCACAACGCCGCTTTGCTGTAGCGGTGAAAACTCACCTAATAGCAGTCAGTGTGCGTTCTCAACATAAGCGAAGCTTAATGGTAAGAAGTGGGTAGTGACCGCCGTGCTTCAGTTATTAATATTGTGATTAACAAATTAACTGGCTCATAAACCTGCTATTCACGCATTGAACAGAGCATTCAGCCAGTCAACTTGTCATCACTTTGTTAAATATAGATCACAATGGTAATTCCGCTTGCGCAGATGACTAAAAAAAGACCATTCGAAGCGAAAAAGCGTTGAATTAAGATATTTCCGCAAGGGATTAATAAGGCAGGGAAAGTAACGGGCGCGGCGGCTGCCGCGCCCGGCAAGGCGTAGAGATTAGTGCTCGCGAGTTTTACGGAACTGCACGTCAGGATAACGCTCCTGGGTGATGTTCAGGTTGACCATCGTCGGCGCGATATACGTGAGGTTATCGCCACCGTCGAGTGCGAGGTGAAGTTCGTTCTTACGTTTAAACTCTTCGAATTTCTTCACATCCGTGCTTTCCACCCAGCGGGCGGTCGCCACGTTAACCGATTCGTAGATAGCTTCTACGTTGTATTCGCTTTTAAGACGGGCCACCACCACGTCAAACTGGAGAACACCGACTGCACCAACAATCAGATCGTTGTTGGCGATCGGGCGGAATACCTGCACCGCGCCCTCTTCCGAGAGCTGCACCAGCCCTTTCAGCAATTGTTTCTGCTTCAGCGGATCTTTCAGGCGAATGCGGCGGAACAGTTCCGGCGCAAAGTTCGGGATACCGGTGAACTTCATCATCTCGCCCTGGGTAAAGGTGTCGCCGATCTGAATGGTGCCGTGGTTATGCAGGCCGATGATATCGCCTGGATACGCCTCTTCAACGTGTGAGCGGTCGCCAGCCATAAAGGTCAGGGCATCAGAGATCACCACGTCTTTACCAATACGCACCTGACGTAGCTTCATGCCTTTTTCATACTGACCAGAAACCACGCGCATAAAGGCCACGCGGTCACGGTGTTTCGGATCCATATTGGCCTGGATCTTAAAGACGAAGCCGGTGAACTTTTCTTCAGCCGCCGTCACTTCTCGGGTGTCGGTTTTACGCGGCATCGGCGCAGGCGCCCACTCCACCAGACCATCCAGCATATGATCGACGCCAAAGTTACCCAGTGCGGTGCCGAAGAAGACCGGGGTAATTTCGCCCGCCAGGAAGAGGTCTTTATCGAACTCATTCGACGCGCCCTGAACCAGTTCCAGTTCATCACGCAGTTGCTGCGCCAGATCGTCGCCGACCGCCGCGTCCAGATCCGGGTTATTCAACCCCTTAACAATACGGACATCCTGGATGGTATGACCTTTACCGGTCTGGTAAAGATAAGTTTCGTCTTTATAAAGGTGGTAAACACCTTTGAACAATTTGCCGCAGCCGATAGGCCAGGTGATCGGCGCACAGCCGATTTTCAGTTCGTTCTCGACTTCATCCAGCAGTTCCATCGGATCGCGGATGTCGCGGTCGAGCTTGTTCATAAAGGTGAGGATCGGCGTATCGCGCAGACGGGTAACTTCCATCAGCTTACGGGTCCGGTCTTCTACCCCTTTCGCGGCGTCAATGACCATCAGGCAGCAGTCCACCGCCGTCAGCGTGCGGTAGGTATCTTCCGAGAAGTCTTCGTGCCCTGGGGTATCCAGCAGGTTCACGAGGCTGTCGTGATACGGAAACTGCATCACCGAGGTGGTGATCGAGATCCCACGCTGCTTTTCCATTTCCATCCAGTCGGATTTGGCATGCTGGCTGGAGCCGCGGCCTTTCACCGTACCGGCGGTCTGGATCGCCTGTCCGAACAGCAACACTTTTTCAGTGATGGTCGTTTTACCGGCATCCGGGTGAGAGATAATGGCAAAAGTACGGCGCTTCGCCACCTCTTGCAAATAAGGAGACAACGTCATAGTTAACATCTTCTGTGTAAGTGCGCGGCAGCAGGCCACGCAGCGTAAAATACGAAAATTGCGGCTATTGTACTCAAGAGCATCGGTCAGACAATCAATGTTTACACAGGAGCTGCTCCAGTTCGCGTAATGAGGTGACAGTCCAGGTCGGCTGAAGGTCCGATGGCAGGACGTGACCGTGCGCGTTCAGCCAGCAGGTCGATAGCCCGGCGTTGATGCCGCCGCGAATATCAGACTCGGCGGTATCGCCCACCATCAGCACCCGCGAACGATCCGGGTTGCCCGCCTGCGCCAGCGCGTAATCAAAGAGGCGCGCATCGGGTTTGGCGATGCCCACTTCTTCAGAGACGATCAGCAGATCAAAATAATCGCGCAGGCCGGTGCGTTCAAGACGAATTTGCTGTAGCGCGGTGAAGCCATTGGTAATAATGCCAAGCTTCGCTTTACCACGCAGCGCATCAAGCAACGACACCGCGCCTGGCAGCGGCGCGCAGATTTCCGCCATCGCATTCAGAAAAGCGGCATTAAGATCGCCCGGCGGAACGCTAAGACGCTCGGACCAGCCCTGAAAACGCTGATGCTGTAACTGTAGTGAAGTGATGGCACCGTTCTGATAATCCACCCATAGCGGTTTATTAACGGCCTGGTAGTCCTGAAAATCGTCTGCGGTGAAGGTCACGCTGTAGTCGAGAAACATCCGCTGTAAGCCGCCGAACGAATCAAAGGTAAACAGCGTTTCGTCCGCGTCAAAAAATATCCAGTCCCACTTCATCATTTCACCTTCTGTTACATGCTTATTGGCAGCGCCATTATTATTGCGTCTTCCCGCCCGTCGGCGGTGGGGTAATAGTTGCGGCGGATCGTCGCCTCGTTAAAGCCCAGGCTTTCATACAGCGCAATGGCGGCGGCATTCGAGGCGCGCACCTCAAGCCACAGCGTGACGACGCCGCGTTTTTCCAGCTCATCGATCAGGTGTTCCAGCAGTTCGCGGCCAAAACCCCGGCGTTGAAACGCGGGGTCGACGGCAATATTGAACAGCGTCGCTTCATCCAGCACCACCTGAGTGATGGCAAATGCCGCCATTTCTCCCTCAGTAATAAGCTGGTAGTTGAGATAACGCTCACCCTGATTGCTGGCAAAGGTGGCTTCGCTCCACGGAAAAGCATGGGCGCGTTTTTCAATGTCCCAGGCGCGGGGGAGATCAGTCGTGTTGAGGAAAGAAATCGTGTTCATAGGTGCAAATTTGTTGCCATAACGCGGCACGGGCCGCCGGATTAGAACGTAAATCAGCCCAGGTCGGTGTTGCCATTTGCGCGCCCTCAAGCAACACCGGCTCGTCGGTGCCCAGTCGCCAGCTATTACAGCGACTGCCTTCAGGCAACATGGCAACCCGGTCCGGCGTCAGTTGCAGGACCTGATCGGGCGTCAGGGCTAAGGCCCGCAGAATATCGCGGATTAAAGGCTCGTTAAGCGCGGGCAGATCGTTGCCAGCCATCACCAGACGTACATGCGCTGGCAGCGTAATGGCGATTTCACCCTGTAGCGCGCCGGGACGGCGCAGCGACCACCGGGTGATCCCCAGTTGCTGTAATTGCCACTCTCGTCGGGTTGTCATAGGGGAACGCTCCTGTCTGTCAGGGGCGCAAATATAGCAAATTCGTCGAAACTGCGCCAACAAACCTCTATAATCGCCGTCAGGTACAATAGAGGAACCTTTCATGTCTGCTTTTACCCCGGCAAGTGAAGTCTTGCTGCGCCACAGTGATGATTTCGAACAGAGCCGTATAATTTTTGCCGGTGATTTGCAGGATGACCTGCCCGCTCGCCTTGAAACGGCATTCAGCCGCGCCCATACGCAAATGTATCATCACTGGCAGGTGCTGGATCGCCAGATGGGCGACCGCGTGCGTTTCAGCCTGGTGGCTGAAGCCGCGGATGTCGCCGACTGCGATACGCTGATTTACTACTGGCCGAAGAATAAACCGGAAGCGCAGTTCCAGTTGATGAATCTGCTCTCCCTGCTCCCCGTCGGCACCGATATTTTTGTGGTCGGTGAAAACCGCAGCGGCGTGCGTAGCGCCGAGCAGATGCTGGCCGATCTGGCTCCGCTTAACAAAATTGACAGCGCGCGCCGCTGCGGTCTGTATCACGGTCGTCTGGAAAAACAGCCGACGTTTGATGCACAGGCGTTCTGGAATGAGTACGCTCTTAACGATCTGACCATCAAAACGCTGCCGGGCGTCTTTAGCCGCGACGGTCTGGATGCAGGCAGCCAGCTTCTGCTCTCCACGCTCACCCCGCACACGAAAGGTAAAGTGCTGGATGTCGGTTGTGGTGCAGGCGTGCTGGCAACGGTGCTCGCCAGCCACTCGCCTAAAGTGCGTCTGACCTTGTGTGATGTCAGCGCTCCGGCGGTAGAAGCCAGCCGTGCGACGCTTGCTGCCAATGAACTGGAAGGCGAGGTATTTGCCAGCAATGTCTTCTCTGAAGTGACGGGACGTTTTGACATGATTATCTCCAACCCGCCGTTCCACGACGGGATGCAGACCAGCTTCGAAGCCGCACAAACCCTGATTCGCGGTGCGGTACGCCATTTAAATAGCGGTGGCGAATTGCGGATTGTGGCTAACGCTTTCCTGCCTTATCCGCAGGCGCTGGATGAAACCTTCGGCTTCCATGAGGTGCTCGCGCAGACGGGGCGTTTTAAGGTGTATCGTGCGATCATGACGCGTCAGGCAAAAAAGTAATCATGGCCAGCTAACCCACGCTGTTAACGCCGGATGGGGCTTCGCTTATCCGGCCTGCGACCGCTGTCTATAAATGACCGTTTTTGCAGCAATCAAATCATCCTGCGTAATTAACTATTGACGAAAAGTTGAAAACATCTAGAATGCGCCTCCGTGGTAACGATACTTTTTGAGTGTCGATGGTATGCGAAGGTGGCGGAATTGGTAGACGCGCTAGCTTCAGGTGTTAGTGTCCTTACGGACGTGGGGGTTCAAGTCCCCCCCTCGCACCATAATCCACGTTGATATTGCTCGCACTGGGCGAAGGTGGCGGAATTGGTAGACGCGCTAGCTTCAGGTGTTAGTGTTCTTACGGACGTGGGGGTTCAAGTCCCCCCCTCGCACCAACGAGGCGATATCAAAAAAAGTAAGATGACTGTGCGAAGGTGGCGGAATTGGTAGACGCGCTAGCTTCAGGTGTTAGTGTCCTTACGGACGTGGGGGTTCAAGTCCCCCCCCTCGCACCAGATATCTTACCTTCTCCCTTCTTTCCTTATCCCATAAGCTTCAGATTCATCATCACCAGCATAATACCGCCTATCAGCGCAATGCCCGACGGCAGCAGAACAAAATGACGCAACCGCTTGTGCCAGATCATACCGGACGTTAGCAACAGCCCCAGCACAATTAACCCGCGCCAGGCACTCATAGACAGATCGGCAAATGTCAGACCCGCAATAATAATGCCAGGGATCAACACCCCCCAGCCACTTCCCAGCGCTCGCTGCAACATGCTCCCGCCTCTCACAGTGATAATGATAACCAATATCATATGGCATATTTTCTCATTTGTCAGCGCTAATTAAAAAAGCAGCCGTACATTTACTTTCGCGGTAATGACAGACATTCCTTAAGGTGATAAATTGTGCGCCCTAAAAACGAGACCCATGAATACCTGATATTTGCGCCTGTTTTCACGCGCGTTATTTTTCATTTTGGCGATGTACACTTTTAACCCTAAGTAAAATAACGAATTACTGATATGACAGCACACACATGGCGGTCCCTGAAGAACAAGAAATATCAGCTTTCACTGCGGCTTTTTTTGTTCCTGAACATAGTCTCAACCATCTTCATCATCCTCAGTCCGCTGTATAATGCGCGCGCGCTGACGCTGCCGATTGGTATTATTACCCTGGTAAGCTCAGGGCTATTGGTATGGCATTTCCTGCACCCGCATAAGAAAATAAATATAGATGCTATCTCGATAGTCTCGGGTTGCCTGTGGGCGTGGCATGTCGCTATTAAATATGCGCAGATCGACCCGTCAGATTTTAGCTATCTGATTATTGCCTTATTAAGTGTGCTATTTATTGGCACGATCTCGTTTCCCAATAACATTAGTGCCTTCACCCTGCACTCTCTGCCAATTTTTTTAACCTGTCTGTGGCTCAATGACGGCGAGCTGTGGGCGCGGATGGTGTACTGCTTCGCCCTGCCGATGGTGGGGATTGCGATTCAGCACGTTATTCAGAAGCGTAATGACCACTTTGCGCAAAGCCTGATGTATAAACTGCTGGAAGAGCGGGAGACGCTGAACGATCTCAGCATGCTGGATCCGTTGACCGGGCTGTATAACCGGCGCGGCCTGAAAAACCGCCTTGATACTCTTCTGACACCCGACTCCGGGCAGCACTACGTGCTGCTGATCGACATCGATCATTTTAAAGCCTACAACGATCACTATGGGCATATGATGGGTGACCAGGCGCTGATCCGCGTTTCCGCGGCGATACGTGACGCCGTGCGCTCGCGTGATATTGTCACCCGCTTCGGCGGGGAAGAGTTTATGGTACTGGTGACAAATATCGATGCAGCGCGGGCCAGGGACACCGCCGAGCGGATCCGCCAGCAAGTCTACGATCTGAAAATACCGCATATGTTTAACGAAAGCGTTGCGACCAATGTCACAGTCAGTATTGGTATTGCTGACCTGCAAGGTAATGCGGTCGATCTCGCCCTCGAAAATGCCGATAAGGCGCTGTACGAAGCTAAGCATCTGGGGCGTAACAATATTCTGAGCAGCGACCAAATTCGCTTCGCCTGAGCCGCGTTCACGAGGTGAAAAAGAGTTGCGATTGGGTTTATCTATAGCTAGGATTGGAAATCATTATCATTTAGATTCCTGTCTTTCTTTGCATATGGCCTATCGTTCCGCACCGATCATTGAAGATGTCATCTGGCTGCCCTCTTTTACAGAGAAAAGAGCAACGCTGGCGGAAGCTATACGCAATACGATCGCGGAAAACCGGGCGCATATGCTCGATTTCATCCGGCTTGATGAGTTGCCTCCCGTCCATGCGATGACACTGGCGACCTGGTCGCGTCCGGCAGCGTTAAGCCGTCTGCTGGCAATCTATGGCGATCATATCTACCGCAATCAACCCTTGCTGCCCCGTGAAGACAAGCCGCTGATTTCGCTGTGGGCACAATGGTATCTCGGATTACTGGTCCCACCGCTGATGCTGGCCCTGCTGACCGGCCAAAACGCACCTGACCTTTCACCTGAACATTTTCACGTTGAGTTTCATGAGACGGGCCGTGCGGCCTGCTTCTGGATTGATGTTATTGAAGATCCACAAGGCTCAGCGCTCTCCCCTGTCGGACGTATAGAAAAGCTGGTGACTCAGGCGTTAATGCCGGTAGTCAACGCCCTGGAAGCGACAGGGGAAATTAACGGCAAGCTTATCTGGAGTAATACCGGCTATCTGATTAACTGGTATCTGGGTGAGATGAAACCGCTGCTGGGCAATGCGCTGACGGAGACGCTCCGCCAGCATATTTTCTTCAGCAAAGCACTTGCGGATGGCAGCGATAATCCGCTGTGGCGTACCGTGGTTCCGCGCGACGGGCTGCTGGTACGTCGTACCTGCTGTCAGCGTTATCGCCTGCCGGATGTCCAGCGGTGCGGCGACTGCACGTTGACCAAATAACTCGCCCGGCAGCCTTGCGCCACCGGGCGATGTTTCTGTTATGCGACCTGTTCCCCTTCTATACGTGCGGCTTCCTGTGCCTCCTGCTCCAGCAGTTGTTTCTCGTACACTTTAAAGAACGGGAAATAAATGATTGCAGAGACAATTGCCAGCACAATGACCAGAAGCGCGGCCCGGAAGTCCCAGCCCAGTGCCCATGCGGCACCAATTGGCGCGGGCGCTGTCCATGGTACGACAGAGATAACCCGACCAATCAAATCCATCTTCATCACGCCCCAGGCGAGAATGGCGTTAACCATCGGAGCCAGCAGGAAGGGGATAAAGAACACCGGGTTCATCACGATAGGGGTGCCGAAAATCACCGGTTCGTTGATGTTGAAAATACTTGGCACGATACTCAGGCGACCAATCGAACGTAAGTGGGCAGAGCGGCTACGCAGATAGCAAATCACCAGCCCCATGGTTGCGCCGGAGCCGCCCACCACGATAAAGAACGTCCAGAACGCTTCCATAAAGATATGCGGCAGCGGAGCACCTTGTGCCAGCGCACTCTGGTTCATGCCCAGATTAGTCAGCCAGAACATTTGCAGCATCCCGGAGACAATCGCCGCACCGTGAATACCCGCAAACCACAGCAGGTGGCCGATCAATACCGCCAGCAAAATGGCCGGCAGGGAATCCGCCGCTGAAACCAGCGGTTTAAAGATAGACATGATCGCCTGTGGGATCAGCATACCAAACTCGCTCTGAAGCCACAGACTCAGCGGATAAAGCGTCACTACCACCACCAGAATCGGGATCAGCAGGTCAAACGAGTTTTTGATCATCGGTGGCACGGCGTCCGGCAGACGAATACCGATATTACGCGCTTTCAGAAAACGCATCACTTCGACACAGTAAATTGCGACCAGAATTGCAGTGAAAATCCCTGTGCCACCGAGGCTATCTACCGGCAGCGTACCGTTCGTTTTTGGTGAAGCCACCAGCAGAAAGGCCATAATAGACAGCATCGCGCCCATAAAGGGATCAAGCTGGAATTTTTTCTCGTAGTGTTTACCCAGGTTATAGGCAATAGCCGCACAGATATAAATCGACATAATGCCCATCGTCATATCGAACGGCGTCAGAATACGACTTTCATACTGCTTTGCCAGATCCAGCCACGCACGCGCAAACCCCCAGGTGGTATCCGGAGAGAACGGTGGGTAAACAAAAACCAGTAAAAACGATCCGACAATCATAAATGGCATGGCGGAAATAAAACCATCCTTGATTGCCATGACGTGACGCTGCGCAGAAACGCGCCCAGCGATGGGACTCACGTAGTTTTCAACGAAGCGGAATATCAGATTAAACGCAGCATTGTTAGCAGACATAGCAGCCCTCCTGACAGGCTATAGACGTAAGCATAGCGGCCCTTATTTTATAGCCGTACATGCTGTCGCCCTGTGAGCGCGGTTCCATGCCGAACAATTTTCCAGCGCGTTGGTTCACAAAGGTATTAATCATGCACGGCTCTTATTATTTCAATACAGTGGAAGTTACAGCCGTAGTAATAAACTGCATTTCGCCAATCTGCAACCGGTTACTGTAACCGGTTGCAGCGAATGTGAAGGGGATCGATAAATCTCAATATTCATGACATCCGAGGGTGGTTATTTACATTGACCTGGCGTATGTGACAGATTAAACCGGATAATAGTCAGGAGATCCTCATGAGTCTGCAATCTGTGCGACAGTTTTTTGCCGATCGCGCGCCCGATGTTGAAATAATTGAACTTAGTCAAAGTACTGCCACCGTGGCGCTTGCCGCTGCCGCTCACCGTGTTGAGCCGGGGCAAATTGCGAAAACGCTATCGCTTAAAATCAAAGATGAAGTGATTCTCGTCGTGGCGAAAGGCGATGCACGACTGGATAATAAAAAACTGAAATCGGTATTTGGTGCGAAAGCACGGATGCTAAGTAGCGATGAAGTCGTCATCCTGACGGGTCATCCGGTGGGCGGCGTCTGCCCTTTTGGGCTGGAAAATCCGCTGGCTGTGTATTGTGATATCTCGCTGCGACAATACCAGGAGGTTTTACCCGCCGCAGGCGCAATTCATAGTGCGGTGAGGATCGCGCCGGAGCGCATGGCCCAGTTGACTGATGCAACCTGGGTAGATGTTTGTCTGTAGAGAAAACTGGCAAAGGAGGGTGTCCTTTGCCAGAGTCGTGTGGCCTTAATGCGCGACGATGGAGCCTTCCCCCAGCGCACATTCCTCACCCGCAAGCGGGATGTTGATCAGAATATCCGCCGCGTGCAACAACCCCATATCAGAGCTTACGCCCAGTTTGGTCATGGCATTAAACTTATGCGCGCGAATCGTCTTGATGTTGCGCTCAAGCTGCGCGGCAATTTCAGGCATGGAATACCCGTAAGCCATAAACTGAAGAATGGCGCGTTCCGTTGGGCTGAGCATCCGGGAACTGCTGACGTACCAGTGATTATGGGCATTTACATTAACCCGACGGGTTTCGCGCAGCAGCGTAACCAACTGGGCCTGTAATACATCCAGAGGTGCCGTTTTACTGATAATGCCATGTAAGCCTGACGGGGCCAGGTGACTGACCAGGCGGGCTTCACGCTCATCATTTGCCAGCATGATCCTCTGCGTTTTTGGATACAGTTGACTCAACTCACTTAACAGCATCAGTCCTTCACGCCGCTGTTCCCTGCTGCCTGAAAGTGAGTAAATGACTGAAAAAAAACCACGCGTGCTGAGCGCCTTTTTCAACTCAACGTAGTCTCTAAAAAAATGTATCGTATAGCTATTAGTAGACGCCGTTCCAAAAAGATGACGAAGCCCAACTTCGGTCATTCTGCAAGGTTCTACGATAGCGACATGTCGCTTTGCGGGGCTTTTTTCCATTCGATTGAATCTCCATAGGCTGAAAATAAATTCAGCTCTTTCATTCCCTGTGCGCTATTTATCCATGCGTACATCTCCGCATTGCTGCGTAACGCTAAACGGCGCATTGCACTATTTTTTTGCGCGCTAATGGTTTTATTGCTTTTTTTCAGTAATGCCGCAATCTGGTTAATTCCCCAGCCCTTACCAAGAAGACGCAGCACTTTACGTTCAGACAGCGTCAGCACAGCCAGGGATTCTTCTTCGCCAACGGTTTCTTGCGTCTCTGCCGCCAGTAGTGTCTGGCTGATACGTTCTGCAGAAAGCCCACCCGCATGAATCGCTTTGACCACGTGATCGACAGGCTCTGCATCGGAAAGCAATGTACTTTCAGGACGCATTAAAAATTCGACGGCTAAAGGGTAAATGGAGCGGGAAACGAGAAATATCCAGTGAATATCACGGTATTGCGATATTAATGCATAGTACTGCTCACAGATGGTGCGGGCATGGCGAAACTCACCAGAAAGATCGACCAGAACCAGGGCGGCACGGCGAAGCTGGAAAAGCGTTAACTCTTCAGGAGATTGACATGAGGTAAGTTCATAGTCAGGGAAATGCAGTTCCATTATCCCGCTGAGTCCGGTTTGCATTACCGGTATCTTGCTGATAATGACTCCATACTTGCAATGTCCTGATACCATACAAATAACCTCCGCATCCTGTCGAAGAATCACTTTATTTTATGACCGCATACATCATCCATATGAATAAATAAAAGTTATATATTCATATGCAACTTAGTGAATCTTTCTCTTCCCTGTAAGTGTCCATTATTGTACATTTAACAACATACAACAGTTTCTTGTATTACATTATACCTTTCGCAGGATAATGTGAACCTCGTAAATATCTCACAACACCAAAAAAAAATTAATCTGTTTCAAATTAGAAAAAAAGAAATGTTTTTTAAGAAAAACTAAAAGCATTCATTAAGTAAATATTTACTGTTTTTTTTAAAAGCGAGTTTGCTACTTTAACACCGCTCGCCATCTCAGGCACTCTCTTTCTGATCTGCCGCTGCAGTAAGTCCGATTTCAGAACAGGGGATTTTTTGCACGTTTTTTGATCTTAGCCACAGCCATCGCATAGTCACTTCATGGTAAAACAGTTTTATGCGCTGCATTTTTCCTTTTTTCCATTTCAGGGCGATCCATGCAAGTTGATCAGTCATTACAACGAACCATTACGCGATTATGTATTCAATGTGGGCTTTTTCTATTGCAGCACGGCGCGGAAAGCGCATTAGTGGAAGAGCTATCAACGCGTCTGGGACGCGCACTGGGAATGGACAGCGTTGAAAGTTCGATCTCCTCTAATGCCATCGTTTTAACGACGATTAAAGACGGTCTCTGCCTGACTTCGACACGTAAAAATAGCGATCGCGGTATTAATATGCATGTGGTGACCGAAGTTCAGCATATTGTCATTATGGCGGAACATAAGCTGCTGGATTACCGTGATGTTGAAAAAAGGTTCAGCCATATTAAACCGCTACGTTATCCGCGCTGGCTGCTGGTGGTGATGGTCGGACTCTCTTGTGCCTGCTTCTGTAAATTGAATAACGGTGGCTGGGATGGTGCTTTTATCACCTTTTGCGCCAGCGCGGTGGCCATGTATGTGCGCCAGGTGTTGACCCATCGCTCTCTGCATCCACAAATTAACTTCTGCATTACCGCCTTTGTCGCCACTACTGTTTCCGGATTGCTGTTGAGACTGCCTTTGTTCCGTGACACCCCGAGCGTCGCCATGGCCGCCAGCGTTCTGCTACTGGTGCCGGGGTTTCCACTGATTAACGCGGTGGCGGATATGTTTAAAGGACATATTAATACCGGGCTTGCCCGCTGGGCCATCGCCAGTTTGTTAACCCTGGCGACCTGTATTGGCGTGGTCATGGCACTGACATTATGGGGGCTGCGCGGATGGGCGTAATCGATTTTCTGCTGGCGCTAATACAGGACATGCTCCTCTCCGCTATCCCTGCGGTTGGCTTTGCGATGGTGTTTAACGTGCCTCACCGGGCGCTTCCCTGGTGTGCGCTACTGGGCGCTATTGGACATGGTTCGCGAATGGTGATGTTTACTGCCGGTTTTAATATTGAGTGGTCAACGTTTATGGCGTCGATGCTGGTGGGGACGATCGGTATTCGCTGGTCGCGCTGGTATCTGGCGCACCCGAAAATTTTCACTGTGGCAGCGGTGATCCCTATGTTCCCCGGTATTTCGGCGTATACCGCTATGATCTCGGCGGTGAAAATTAGTCACTTTGGCTATTCAGAGGATCTAATGATTATGCTGCTGACCAATTTTCTGAAGGCGTCTTCTATTGTGGGTGCGCTTTCCATCGGGCTGTCGATCCCCGGTCTGTGGCTCTATCGAAAGCGTCCACGGGTGTAATAAAGTTCTCAGAGGCGATGTTTATAATCGCTTGCAATTAAATTGTGCGCTATCTATATTGAAAGGATGAAAACGACATCGACCCGGTCTTCGGACTCACCGCTGCATCTGGATAATCAGCTCTGTTTTGCGCTTTATTCTACTAATCTGGCGCTGCATAAGCTCTACCGGCAGTTGCTGGCACCGCTTAATCTGACCTATCCACAGTATCTGGTTATGCTGGTGTTGTGGGAGCGAGATGACATTACCGTATCAGAGATTGGCGAAAAGCTGTTTCTGGATTCGGCCACGCTGACGCCATTACTGAAGCGGCTGGAAGTGGCAGGCTTGTTGCAGCGCCAGCGTTCGCATCAGGATGAGCGTCAGGTGAGGGTGACATTAAGCGAGAACGGTCGCCAACTGGAGCAGGAGGCACAAAATATACCGGATTCGGTGGGTTGCGCCCTCGCCTGCGACACTGATTCACTGGCGACGCTCAAGCAGCAACTTGAAGATCTCCGTGAACAATTACATCGCATTTAATCCTGCGTTTCGCAGGATTAAGGCACCATTTAAATCGCACGCTATTTTATAGTGAACAACAATGAGGAACCTGCCATGTCTTTAGAAAAAGTGATTTATACCGCCAAAGCCAAAGCAACCGGGGGCCGTGACGGCCGTGCCACCTCTTCAGACGGTTTTCTGGACGTCAAACTGGGGGTACCGAAAGAGATGGGCGGTGCCGGTGCTGAAGCAACCAATCCAGAGCAGCTGTTTGCGGCGGGTTACTCTGCCTGCTTCCTGGGTGCCATGAAGTTTGTTGCCGGTCGCGATAAGATCGCCATCCCGAAAGATGCTTTTGTAGAAGGTGAGGTGGGTATCGGTCCGCTGCCGACCGGCTTTGGCATTGAAGCGACGCTCAATATTCATCTGCCGGGGATGGATCAGGCTGAAGCGAAAAAACTGGTCGATGCGGCGCACATTGTCTGCCCGTACTCTAATGCGACCCGTGGCAACATCGACGTGACGCTGAATATCGTCGCATAAGCCTGAAAGTTGCCATTGAAGCAGGCGGTTATTAAACGCTCCGTAGTCATCGGGGCGACCACCGGGTTGGGCCTCCCACCGGGAACCCAATCCCGGCATTTCCCCTTATTGAGCCGGGATACCAGTACGCTTTTTTAATCCCTTCGCCGCCTGCCAGCCATCCGATGCACTGTGTTACTATGTGCCATTATTACCCCAGTCGCCCCTTTTATGTATTGAGATAGCGTATGTCTTCCAGAATCTTGACGCCTGATGTTGTCGGTATCGACGCCTTTATGCAGAATTATGCCAGCGTGCTGGCAAAGGCAGAGGGGCAGGCGGTCGCGGTATTTGCCAATAACGCCCCGGCGTTTTACGCGCTCTCCCCTGCCCGTCTGGCGCAATTGTTGGCACTGGAGGCTAAACTGGCGCGCCCGGGCAGCGATGTTACGCTGGACGAGCGTTTGTATGAAGAGCCGGCCGCCGCACCGGTGGCCGTGCCGATGGGTAAATTCGCCATGTATTCCGACTGGCAACCGGATGCAGATTTCCAGCGCCTTGCGGCCTTATGGGGCATCGCCCTGTCTCAGCCCGTCACGGCAGAAGAACTGGCCTCGTTTATCGCTTACTGGCAGGCCGAAGGCAGAGTCTTCCATCATGTCCAGTGGCAGCAAAAACTGGCGCGTAGCGTGCAAATAAGCCGGGCCAGTAGTGGCGGGACGGTAAAACGTGATATCAATAGCCTGAGTGAACCAGACGATCATATCCCCCCCGGCTTCAGAGGTTGAACATGAAAAACGTCGGCGAATTAATGAAACGTTTGCAGAAAGTGATGCCATCGCACGTTAAACCCGCATTCAAAACGGGTGAAGAACTGCTGGCCTGGCAAAAGGAGCAGGGGGACATCCGCTCCGCCGCCATAGAACGTGAAAATCGGGCGATGAAAATGCAGCGAACCTTTAACCGTTCCGGCATTCGTCCTCTGCATCAAAACTGCTCTTTTGAAAATTACCGCGTGGAAAACGAAGGGCAAATGAACGCGCTGGCCAAGGCGCGGCAGTATGTTGAAGAGTTTGACGGTAATATCGCCAGCTTCATCTTTTCCGGCAAGCCCGGCACCGGTAAAAATCATCTTGCAGCGGCGATCTGTAACGAGTTGCTGCTGCGCGGCAAATCGGTACTGATCATTACGGTAGCCGATATCATGTCGGCGATGAAAGACTCATTCGGTAATCGGGAAACGAGCGAAGAACAACTGCTCACCGATCTGAGTCGTGTCGATCTGCTGGTGATCGATGAGATTGGTATGCAGAACGAATCGCGCTATGAAAAAGTGATCATTAATCAGATCGTCGATCGCCGTTCCTCTTCCAAACGCCCGACCGGGATGCTAACTAATAGTAACATTGAAGAGATGAACAAACTGCTCGGCGAACGCGTTATGGACCGAATGCGTCTTGGCAACAGCCTGTGGGTGATCTTCAACTGGGACAGCTACCGCAGCCGCGTGACAGGCAAAGAGTATTGAGATAATTCTTGCCCGCAGGCGAGGTATACTCAGAAGAAATCGGCCCTGTTTCAACGTGAGTATGACTATGAAATCTGCAAAATCTCTGCTTTGCGGCGCACTCCTCAGCGCCGCGTGCTTCTCCCATGCCGCCAGTTGGCAGGATTCACTCTCCAGTGCGGCCAGCCAGTTAAACAGCCAGAATGGTAACCAGCTCTCTTCGCTGGGAAGTCTGCTTAACGGTGGTAATCAGGCATTAAGCGCTGACACAATGAATAACGCCGCGGGGATCCTGCAATACTGCGCCAAACAGAAACTGGCCTCGGTAACCAGCACCGAAAACATCAAAAATCAGGTGCTGGATAAATTAGGCTTAAATCAGCAGGAACAGAAAGAAGATACCAACTATCTGGAAGGTATTCAGGGTCTGCTGAACACCAAAAATGGCGAGCAGCTTAACCTGAGCAATCTCGGTGATACGCCGCTGGCTCAGAAGGTGAAAACCAAAGCCTGCGATTTAGTATTAAAACAGGGCGTTAACTTCCTTTCCTGATTTTCCTCTGTGGCCGCGCCAGCAACTGCGCGGCTATTTCCTCCTGCCGCACAATAATGCGATAACCATCGTAAAACGCCCCTTTCAGGCGAATTCCGAACCACAGCACATTTTTATGACGCCATAATTGCAGCAATGCGGCAACACCATTACATTGTAGGCGCTTAAAAACGATGTTAAGCCAGGTGGGCCTGGCGCTGTTGAGGATACCTCGTTGTCAGAACTCATTTCTATTGCTCTGTTCCTGGCCTCCGTGGTGATTTACGCCTGGAAAGCTGGCCGTAATACCTGGTGGTTTGCCGTCACGCTGGCGGTACTGGGCGTGTTTGTCGTATTAAATATCACGCTTTACGCCAGCGATTACTTTACCGGCGACGGCATTAACGATGCGGTCCTCTATACCCTGACCAATAGCCTCACCGGCGCAGGCATCAGCAAATATATTTTGCCGGGTGTTGGCCTGATACTGGCGCTGGTCGGCGTGTTTTTCGCGCTCGGCTGGGTATTACGCCGCCGCCGTCATCATCCGCATCATCTGGGATACAGTTTGCTCGCACTGGTGCTGGCGCTGGCTTCGGTTGACGCCAGTCCCGCGTTTCATCAGATCACCGAACTGGTAAAATCGCAATCCCGCGACGGCGATCCGGATTTTGCCGACTGGTACAAAGAACCGGCGAAAAGCATTGCCAATCCGAAGCTGAACCTGGTTTATATTTACGGCGAGAGTCTGGAACGCACCTATTTTGATGAAGAGGCTTTTCCCGATCTGGCTCCTGAACTCGGCGCCATAAAAAAAGAAAGCATCGACTTTAGCCATACTGCGCAACTGCCCGGCACCGACTACACGATTGCCGGTATGGTCGCCTCCCAGTGCGGTATTCCTTTGTTTGCCCCGTTTGAAGGCAATGCATCGGCTTCGGTGTCCAGCTTCTTCCCGCAGAATATCTGCCTCGGCGACATCCTGAAAAACTCCGGCTATGAAAACTATTTCATGCAGGGGGCCAACCTGCGCTTTGCCGGAAAAGATGTGTTTTTGAAATCCCACGGCTTCGATCACCTTTACGGCGCAGAAGAACTCAAAACCACCGTTGCCGATCCGAGCTACCGCAACGACTGGGGCTTTTACGATGACACCGTGCTGGATGAAACCTGGAAGAAATTCGAGGAGCTTTCCCGCAGCGGTAAGCGTTTCTCGCTGTTTGCCCTCACCGTCGATACCCATCACCCTGACGGCTTTATTTCCCGCACCTGTAAGCGTAAAAGCTACCAGTACGACGGTAAACCGAACCAGTCGTTCAGCGCCGTAAGCTGTAGCCAGGAACACATCGCCGCACTCATCGAAAAAATTAAAGCGTCGCCGTGGTTCAAAAACACGGTGATTGTCGTTTCGTCCGATCATCTGGCAATGAATAACACCGCCTGGAAGTACCTGAATAAACAGGATCGTAACGATCTGTTTTTTATCCTGCGCGGCGATAAGCCCCAGCAGGATGTCTCGGGCGTAAAACGCAATACCATGGATAACGGCGCAACGGTGCTGGATATTATGGGTGGCGATAATTTTATCGGTCTCGGGCGCAGTAGCCTGTCCGGGGAGTCGCTTTCCGAAGTCTTCCTGAATATGAAAGAGAAAGTGATGGGCTGGAAGCCCGATATCGTGCGGCTATGGAAATTCCCCAAAGAGATGAAAGAATTTACCCTCGACAGCGAGAAAAAGACTATCGCCTTCTCGGGTACGCATTTCCGTCTACCGCTGTTACTGCGTATTTCGGATAAACGCGTCGAGCCGCTACCGGAGAGTGAATACTCTGCACCATTGCGCTTCCAGCTGGCGGACTTTGCCCCGCGTGACAACTTCGTCTGGGTCGATCGCTGCTATAAAATGGCGCAGCTATGGGCACCTGAGCTGGCACTCTCAACCGACTGGTGCGTTTCGCAGGGCCAGTTGGGGGGAGAGCAAAAGGTACAGCACGTTGATAAAGCCCAGTGGCAAGGAAAAACGGCTTTCAAAGACACGGTGATCGATACCGATCGCTACAAGCACAACGTCGATCTGCTCAAAATCGTCGATAACGATATCCGTTATAAAGCCGACAGCTTTGTCTTTAACGTGGCAGGCGCACCGGAGGAGGTGCAGCAGTTCAGCGGCATCTCGCGTCCGGAGTCCTGGGGACGCTGGTCCAACGCACAGCTCGGCAAAGAGGTGAAGATTGAGTACAAAGCGCCGTTGCCGGAGAAATTCGATCTGGTGATCACCGCGAAGGCCTGGGGACCCAACGCTAATCGTCCCATTCCGGTACGCGTGGGCAATCAAGAGCAGATACTGACTTTAAGTAATGAGGTCTCTACCACCACGCTGCATTTTGACAATCCGTCGCGCAGCAAAACGCTGGTGATTGTCCCGCCAGAACCGCAGTCCACTAACGAGGGCAATATTCTCGGCCATTCTCCACGTCAACTGGGGATTGGGATGGTGGATATCAAAGTGGTTAAATCGGAAGGATAATCTGACTTTGCCGCCCGGCGGGAACTACCTGCCGGGCGTTTACTTACTGCGGCAAAAGGTGTTGTAAATCGCTGGTGCTTAAGCCCGTGGCGCGCAGCACACTTTCCTGGCCTACGCCATCACACAGAAGATTACGGGCGATCCTCAGCGCTTCCGCGCGGCGGCCTTCTTTATGGCCTTCCTCGCGTCCTTCCTCGCGGCCCTTCTGCTCCAGCTGTTCAGCAATGGTCATCAACGTTTCCTCATGTTGCGGTAAACGGCGCGCCAGCTGGCGGAAAAAGGTGCCAGCATCCAGGGTGCTGCCGTACTGACCGATATAGTTAAACAAGGTTACTAGTTGCCTGTGCGTAGTATATCCCGGCAATAATAGCGTGACCAGTTGCTCGAGTAATCCGGCAAGATCGCGCTGGCGGATATGTTTTTGTACTCACCCTCACGTCCATTTCGGGTAAAGATATTTACGAGCCTCCTCGGAAAAAAGTTGCCCGGCGCGGAAAACGCCGGGCAATCTCGGTTAATAATCGAACTGCCGGTAATAACGACGAATATTCAAATCGTGCCCGGTATTATGTTCAAAGTGCGCCGCCAGACGATCGACCAGCAACGTTGAGGCCACGCAGGGCGCAAGGATCCAGCGGAAGGCGTCATCAATCCCGTTCAGCGGGTAATCACGTGGGTCGATGACCACCAGATGCCCGGTGATCTTCTGCGCGAAACGCTCCACGCGATCGTCCAGCGCCCGGCATTTGCCCTCGCCTTTCACCAGGAACAGCGGCACGTCTTTTTCCAGCAGCTCCAGCGTGCCGTGGAAAAATTCAGCGGAAGAGACAGACTTGGTTCGTTTCCACTGCATCTCCTCCAGAATACACATTGAGAAGAGATAGACTTCCCCCCACATCTCTGCGCCGCCAATCCACATCATATAATCGCTGTTATGATACTGGCGGGCAATTTCCGCGGCGCGCGGATCGAATTCACGTTTCGCCTGTAGTAAATTCTCCGGTAGTAATTCCAGCTGTTGCGCGAAACGGTCATAGTCATCAAATTCACCATTAAGCGCCACAAGGCGGAAGAATACCCAGTAAAGCAGCATATATTCATATTCCACGCCATTTTTATGGCGCATCGGAATATGCCAGGTAGCGGCACGCGCGAGCGGCGACCCGGCATTTTTGGTAATAGCGACTACGCGAATACCCTGCGCTTTACACCACTCAGCAATCGCTACCGATTCTTTAGTATCGCCGGATTTCGACAGGGTAATAACTACCGAATCTTTATTGAGCTTTTTACTGCCCTTGCTGATTAATTCCGCCGCCTGCTCTACATATACCGGCAGCGTGGTGACTTCTTTGGCAAATTCATTAATCGCCATCATCGGGGCCAGCGAACCGCCTACGGAGGCAAAGAATACATTACTGAATCCGGCCTGATGAATATCTTCAGCCGCCTGCTCCGCCTGTTTGCGCGCAGCAACGATCTCACGAGCACTGGTCAGGTACTCGTCCTGATTAAACCCTAACATATTATCTCCTGACTATTCAGATTTTGCTTTTTAATACCCGGTCAAAGTCGTCGAATATCCGGACGGATAAATCGATCCCTTTTAATGCCGCAATGTGGCAGGCCAGAATTTGTATCGGGACAATTAATAACAGCGGTGCCAGGTGATGATCGAGCGGACAATTCAGCGCCAGCGTATTATCGTCATCCTGGTCTCCTTCCAGCGTCAAAGAGAACGCCTTTTTCACCGCCGGGGCCATATATGTCCGCAGCGCCTCGCTGCGCGGATCGTGACGATCGCTGATAAAAAACATCACATGCTCGCGATTCGCCTCCAGATACGGCCCGTGCATATACGCCTCAAGCTCAAACCCGCTGGAGGGAACTCGCACGGTTTCGGTAAACTTGGTTTCACACTCCTTCGCCACCCCAACAAGCGCCCCGTAGCCGACCGCGACGAACCGCGAGCCTGTGCGTAGCGTCTCCTGATGCCGTTGAATAAACGCCTGCGTCTGTTCGATCGCCGCAGGCAACGCATCAATCAGACGTTCCAGTGCGGCGAGCCAGTCGGCACACGCTTGCGCCGTCGCTTTACCCTGCGTCCGGGCAATCGTCAGCGCAATAAGCAGCAGGTTGAGCACCGTCGCGCTGAAGCCACGGGTAACGAAGCCGACGGTCTCAATGCCGGTATTAATGTCGATAATCTGATCGCACTCCCGCGCTATCGGGCTTTGCGGATCGGAGGTCAGGGCCAGTACCGGCAGCGAGGCGGCGCGGATCTTGCGCACGGCCTCAAGCGTCGAGGCGCTTTTACCACTTTGCGATACCGCAATCACCATGTCGGTATGCGGATCAATGCGCTCATAGTGGGTAAAGTTATACGGTTCTTTGATTTCTACCAGCATGTCAAACTGCTGTTCAAAGAAGTAACGTGCACATAGCGCCGCATTCAGCGACGATCCGGTCGCCAGGATCAGGATGCGGTTGATCGCGCGCGTCTGCGCAACCGTCTTAACGGCCTGGAGCTTCTGTGCATGGTCGCGCAGGATCTGCGTCAGCGCAGCAGGCTCCTCGCGGATATAGGTCATCATTGTGGGTTTCATTATTTTCTCCGGTTAAAATAAGCCAATCCATGAACCTGAAATGCCGACCAGCGCCATCCCACCGATAATGGTCAGCGGTTTGACTTTGCGCCCGAGCAGCCAGTAAACAATGCCAAAACTCACCAGCGGCAGCAGGCAGGGCATAATGTCATTGATGATCCCCTGCACCTCAGTCTTTGCCTCACCGGCACCGAAGGTAATGGGAATGGTGATGTCGATCATGGAGGCGGTCATTGCCCCCACCACCATCAGGCCGATAATCGACGCGCCGTAGGTCAGGCTTTCCATCATGCCGCTCTGCTGGATACGTTGCAGAACGCCGGTTCCCAGCACATATCCCCAGCGGGTAAACAGCCAGCGCACCAGCAGATGCGGCACGTTGAACACCAGCAGAAAAAGGATCGGGCCAAGAATATTGCCTTTCAGCGCCAGGCTGGTACCGATGCCGGTGGCAATCAGACGCAGCGTGCCCCAGAAGAAAGAGTCGCCCAGCCCGGCCAGCGGCCCCATCAGCGACGCTTTAACGTTATCAACGGCGTTGGCATCCATATTGTTGTTCTGGCTGTTCTTCTCCTCCATCGCGGTGGTAATGCCGAGGATCAGCGTCACGATATGCGGCGTGGTATTGAAAAACACCAGATGACGTTTCAGCGCCACCACCAGATCCTCTTTACGTGGATACAGCTTTTTCAGCACCGGCATCAGGGCATACACAAACGCCAGATTCATCTGCCGCTCGTAATTCCAGGAGAACTCCATCTGAAAAGAGCGCCAGAACACGCGACGTAAATCCCGGGCAGTAATGACGCTTTCTGGCGTCTGCGCGGTGTCTTCAGAAATCATCTTCGTTGTCATCCGGAACTCCTTGTGCGGTAGTGGGACGAGGTGAGTTAACGGCGGCGACATTCACCATAATGACCGCCACGATGGCACCGAGAATGGCGATGCCCGTCACCGGGATTTTGAGATAGGCCATCAACACAAAACCGAGGAAAAAGTAAGGCGCGACTTTTTTATTGATCAGCAGCCGTGCCAGCATTGCGAAGCCCAGGGCCGGAATAATGCCGGTCGCCACGCTCAGGCCGTGCTTAATGAATTCCGGGATCGCATCCAGCAGCCCTTTCACCGCGCTGCTGCCGACGAGGAAGGACACGGTGACCACCGTCGCCAGCATCAGCGACAGGCCGAAACCGGCGATCAGGTGCATTCTTTCAATGCCGCGTGTGTTTGCCTGTTCCGCATAGCCATCCGCCTTCTGGCTCAGCATCGGAATAAACAGCCCCAAATAGACGTTTTTCAACACCAGCGTCAGGGTGGCAATCGGCAAGCCCAGCAGCAAGGCCGTTTCCGTCCCTGCGCCGGAGGTAATGGCAAACGCCACGCCCAGAATGCCGCCGGTCACCACATCAGGCGGGATCGAAGCCCCCACCGAAAATGAGCCAATAAACGCCAGTTCCAGCGTCGCGCCCATAATGATGCCGGTCTGCACATCGCCCAGCACCAGCCCGGTCAGCAGGCCGGTAACGATGGGACGCGACAACAACGAGGTCCCCATCGCGTATTCGGACTGGGCGATAAACGCCACCAGCCCAAGTAAAAGTGCCTCAACCATAATGTGTCCTCAATAATTAAACGCACTCGGTAAATAATTGCTTGCGGTCGTTTGGCACCAGACGAATTTCCACTTCGACGCCCGACTGTACCAACGCCTGCAACTTTTCGATTTCATCCGGCAGCAAATTAATCGCTTTGGAGATATTTTTACTGCCCTCTTTGGCTTTAATACCGCCGAGGTTAATACTTTTTATCTCTGGCACCTCGCGGAGAATTCGCCAGGCATCATCAACCGATTCCACCACAATAAAGAGCTGGTATTTATCCGTCACACCGCTTTTTATGGCTTCGATAGAGTCGTGAATATTTTTAATCACCAGCTTTACCGACGGCGGCTTCGCCAGCTTAATGGTGGTCTTTCTTAGTTCATCATTGGGCACATCGTCATTGGCGATGAGGATACAATCCGCCCCGACATACTGGGTCCAGGAGAACGCCACCTGCCCATGTAACAGTCGATGATCTACGCGTAAAAAAGTAATCATAATCGTCCCTCAGTGTCAGAATTCTTTATCAATATGCATTGCATCCTGAATAGTTTGATTGCAATACTGAATACTCTCTTTTGAGTTTATTAACGCCTCGTTAATATATTTAAGGGTATCTTTCTCTTCCGCTGAAATTAATAATTCAATCACCAGCGGCAAATTCAGCCCCGCCAGCAGGTGAAAACCAGGACGATGAATAAAGTGAATAAATTCGTTATTGACGCTACCGGCAAAAATATCGGTGATCACAATAATTTCATCGCCGTCGGGAAAACGCGCCAGCAGATCGTTCACCTGGCGACTGACATCCACGCCTTCATCCACATAGGCACACAGCGTATGAATATCTGGCTGCTTACCCAGAATAAGCTCCACGGAACTCAATATGCCGCTGGCAAGCAGGCCGTGGCTGGCAAAAATAATGTGTCGTTTCATCCTGACCTCGTTAAACCCCTTTACTGGGGAAACAAGGTTGCAACCGGCGTGCCAGGAAAAGTGGCGCGCCGGAAGAGGAAGAAGGAAATGACTAAAACTCTTGATCCTGCTCGATTAATTCCGTTTCAAGAAACAGGATATCGTGGATGTAAAGCAGCTCGGAGCCAGGGATTTTGACACTATAACTATTCTCGATGACACTAAACGCGTCGCGCAGGACATCCAGTTCATGCGCCTGACACTGCCCGCTGCCGCTGTAACGCTGAATGGCGGCATTGCGGATCAGGCGCTCAATAAGGCAGCTAATATGAACGTACAGGGCGACCTTGCGATCGTTCGCCACCTCAATACCGGCAAGATGTTCATAGCGGGCTAAAAACTGTTCCACCTGATTGATCACCTTGCTGGTATCCAGAATAGTGACCGATTCAATCACCCTGCGCAGGGAGATATTTTTCAACATCAGGTTGTTGATCTCAGTGACGCGCTCCGGAGTCGTCACATCGCCAAAAATCCGCATCAAGTGACGATTCCCTTCGCCGGAAACCAGCGAATCCAGCGAGATCCACGGTACCGCAGCGATATGCGGATCAAGAGTGCCCACAATTGCCAGAACGTCATAACGGGTAAACATCGCTTCGTCGCCGCGATGGCCTGCCAGCGAATCGTAGTCGCACGCGACGACATCAATCGCCAGATCGTCTGGAATACTGCCCTTCAGCAAGGTGGAAAGATTAGACGCCGCGCCGATACCCGTGGCGCAGACGGTCAGGATCACCTTTGGCTTATTGCTTTCCGGCCAGAGTATTTGATGCTCAACCGGCAACCCGTTCGCCACATCGCAGGCGATATCCTCAATAAAATGCCCCTGTAAAATGCGATCGCCGACATAAAGCGCCATACCGGTAGAGACGTTATTGATGATGGCGACCGGTGTGGTGATCGCGCGGTTGAAGTGGCGGTGGATCTCCTTGAGCGATCCCATATCGACAAGGATCACCAGTCCGCTGGCCAGCGCGTTGCGTTCAATGTAGTTCATCACTTCTGCGGCGATGGCTTCCGGCGTAACGTCGAGCGGCATATCAAACGACTCAAACAGGTTGCTTTTTAACAGTCGGTTTGCCACGTTGGCGATGCTGCTGGCAGTCGCATAGCCGTGGGCGAGGATCACCGCCCGCGTCACCGGCTGCTGGTTCATGGTGCCGGCCTTCTGGAGCCACAGCATCAGCAGAAGAGCGTCAAGGCGCTGCGGCTCGATATCCAGCTTACGCCCGACCGCCTCCAGCACCTCCTGACAAAAATGCCACAGCAGCGGGTATTTTTGCGCCAGAAACGCCTCCATTTGGCGGGTTCGCTCATTGCTCAACCGCGAGGTTACGCTGGCAGAGCGATGCACCAGATAATGACTTAACGCATACAGGCAGTTACCGTTGAACTGGATGTTGAAGCGTTTCTCCAGCCGGTAAAACTCCTCACGTACCTGACTTAGGGTCAGCAGCAACAGGGTCGAACTTTGTTTATGGCGGTTATCAAAGATTAGCCGATCAAAAAGGGTCTCAATCTCCTCGCCAATCCGCTTTTGAATATCCTCCCATTTTGCCTGCCCGTCGGCGAGATGGCCGAAAAGCGCCAGCACGCGGCACTGCACGTCATAAATAATGCCCTGGACGCTGTCTCTGGCGTTAAGCAGCCACAGCAGACTGGTATGCGGATCAATGGTCATCGGCTGCTCTTCGTTTAGCGGCTCGGATAAGGCCGCCATTGAGGCCAGCACGTTCTCGGGAAGATCGTGAATCGATACCGTCAGCGCCTCACTGCCGGGCTTTTTCGCCCATGCAGAGGCGACGGCATATTTCACTACATTTTTCAGCTCGCCGACGTTGCCGCGGTAAACCGTGCCGTTCAGCACCTGTAGTAGCCGCGCGCTTAGTGTCAGCGGGACCGCCACTTTTTTCGCTTCCTGCCAGAAGAACTGCGAAATCAGGGCTTCTTTCTCCTTGCGGCTGCGGTTTTGCAGGTCCGGCAGCGTGACCTGAATGGGGATGCGCCGCAGGAAAGTGGTCAGGAAGGTGCTGTGAATATCCTCGGTGGTGGCGAAGACGATCCGAACCTGCACGGCGCGCCCCTGCGCCGTTTCGCCCAGGCGGTAAATTTCACCGCAATCAAGCCAGGTAAACAGCTTCTCCTGGCCGTCGGCGTTCAGACGATGCACCTCATCAAGGAAAAGTATCCCGCCGTTCGCCGCTTCAAACGCGCCCTCCCGGTCGCTCTGTGCGCCGGTAAACGCGCCCTTCACGTAACCAAACAGATTGGCAGCAAGCAGTTCCGGGTTACTGGCATATTGTGCGCAGTTAAAACTGACCAGCGGTGCATCCGGTTCCAGAATTCCCTGCGCCAGCGCGTACTCATGCATGAGCTGCGCCATATAGCTTTTTCCGGTCCCGCTCTCGCCGGTGATCAGCAGCGGCAGGCCACCGTCCGGGTAAAACAGCGCCGTCTTCATCTGTTCAATCGGTTTCTTCAGGCTTTCATCATGGCCAATCAACAGCGAGAAATGGTCGGGTGGTGGCAGTTCCTGCTCTCCTTCCGCTAACAAATCTGCCACGCTGGCATATTCCTCACGGCTTAACGGAAAGTAATGCTGACAAAAGGTCTGTTTATGCAGGAAGTAGACAGGGCGCGTGTTTATTTTGATCAGCTCACCTTCTGCTACCAGCTGATTAAGATAGTGGCTGGCGGTATTGCGCTGCATGGCAAAACGCCCGGCCAGGTAGCTCGCCGTAAAGACCTCGCTTACCGCCTGTGGGTTGAAAAAATCCGTTTGATTGCTGAGGAAGGCCAGCAGTTCTTCTTTGCGCATCGACTCCACCCTGTTGAATGCATGGGGAGGCTATGATGCCGTCAAATGTGGGTGCTTTCGTAAATCGATTTCACGTTCTGCGGCGCAGGACACAAAACTGCCTTATGTTGAAAGGGCATCAACGCGGTCTGGACATGGAGATAGTGTGTTGGGGGCAGGATAAGCGGCCTGCCATATTCCCGGCTTATTCAGCCGGGCATGAGGTTGATGAAAAACCTGTTTTGCTATTTTATTCGCCGTTTTGCCGGGTGGCGGCTTCGCCTTACCCGGCCTACAAAATGCATCAATATCAATAGCTTATTCTTAATCCGTAGGCCTGTGCAAGCGAAGCGCCGCCAGGCATCATTCCACGGTATAACGTTTGTCAGCAATCTGATGCCCGGCTTATTCAGCCGGGCATTTGCATCAGAAGGTTTCCCAGTTTTCGCCGCCCTCGGTGGCAACCGCTTTACGCGCCATCACCGGAGCCGCAGCGGTAGCGACCTTCGCTGTAGCCGCTTCACGCTGCTGTGCCTGCATAATACGGAACACGGCGACCGCCTGGGTCAGACGGCTGGCTTGTTCTTCCAGCGCGGCGGCAGCGGCGGCGGACTCTTCCACCAGCGAGGCGTTCTGCTGAGTGACGCGATCCATCTCGGCGACCGCCAGCCCGACCTGGTCGATACCACGGCTCTGCTCGTCGGATGCAGACGCAATTTCGCCCATAATGTCGGTCACGCGGGTTACCGCATTAACGATCTCGTCCATCGTTTCGCCTGCGCTTTCGACCAGCGTGGAACCCAAATCGACACGGTTTACTGAGTCTTCAATCAGGCTTTTGATTTCACGCGCCGCCTGGGCACTGCGCTGTGCCAGATTACGCACTTCACCCGCAACCACTGCAAAACCACGGCCCTGCTCGCCCGCACGCGCTGCTTCGACTGCGGCGTTGAGCGCCAGAATGTTGGTCTGGAAGGCGATACCGTCAATCACGCTGATAATATCGGCGATTTTCTGCGAGCTACCGGCGATGTCGCGCATAGTTTGCACCACGTTGTCGACCACTTTGCCGCCTTTCTGCGCGGTTTCCGAGGCGCTCAGCGCCAGCTGGCTGGCCTGACGGGCGTTCTCGGCGTTCTGCTTCACGGTAGCGGTCAGTTCTTCCATACTGGCAGCGGTCTCTTCCAGCGAGGCCGCCTGCTGCTCGGTACGGGAAGAGAGATCGTTGTTGCCCATCGCGATTTCACTGGCACCGCTATAGATGGCATCCGCACCGTCGCGCACATCACCAACGGTACGTACCAGCTCGCCCTGCATATGACGCAGGCTGTTCGCCAGTTGCCCCATCTCGTTGGAGCCTTCCACGTCGATGGGCTTGACCAGGTCACCGCTGGCAATATGACGGATACTTTCAATAATACGGTGCAGCGGGGTCAATAACGCGCGGGTGATCCCCATCCACACCACCATGATGACCAGCAGCACAACCAGTAACGTGCCCCCCAGCACCCACAGCGTCTGGTTATACGACCCCTGGTTTTCTTCAACTGCCTGTTGATAGAGGGTATCGTTCTGTTGCAGATATTCGCGATACTGCTTCTCAAAGCCATCCTGATAACTCTGGGTCGGCTGATCGAAGAACTCGTTAATTTTGCCCGCGCCCAGCAGGCGAATCAGGTCCGCCAGCGCATCGTGGTAAATACCGTAGTTGCGCTTGATCTCCATCGCCGCCACGTTGCTTTGACGCGGATCGCGCGGCTGCGCTTCGTACTCCGCCCATGCTGCTTCAGCCTGCTTCAACGTGCGGCTGGCAATCTGCGATAAATCAGAAACGGTCGCACCGCTACCGATATTGTTCTGATCCATCATATAGCGGATACCCGCGCGGTTAAGCGTATTGCGGGTCTGCAACAGCGCGACCCAGCTCTCATTGAGCGTGGACTGCTGCTGGCGGATGGTTTGCAGGACGGTGAAATTCTCTTTGTCATGCTTGAGGGCGTTGAAGAACAGACCGCCCGAGGTGAGTTGTAAAAGGCCGAATAGTCCCAGCACCAGCATTAAGCCGGTGACAATCTTGATACGATTTAACATGTTTTCTCTTCCATTGAACTGATATCGGGTTTTCGGCCCGGGAAGAGAAAACTTTACGGAAAATCGTGCTGGCAGGGTGCTGGCTACAGGTTAATGACCGGAATACCGACGTTCTGCTGTTGCAGGCGATGGGGAGAAACACCGTAGTGCTTTTTAAACACCCGGACAAAGTAGGCGCTATCGTTGTAGCCTACAGAGCGGGAAATTTTTTCTATGCTCCAGTGGGTGTTTTCCAGCAGATAACGTGATTCGTTGAGGCGCACGCGGTTGAGATAAGCGCTGAATCCTTCGCCAGAGACGCGCTTGAAGAAACGTGAAAAATAACACGAGCTAAAGTTGGCGACATTGGCGACTTTTTCCAGCGTTAAATCTTCTGCAAAATTATCATGAATATATTTAATGATTTTATCCATTCTGGCACGCTGCGCATCGCTTATCAGTTCTTCCGAAGGCGAACTGGCATTGATTCCCCGCACCACCTGAATATTATATTCCTTACTCAGATAATTCTCCACGATAGTATTCAGCAGATGCGCTGCCGCATCGACCTTTATTTGTTCCATAACCGGAACTTCATGCCATAAATCATTGAGCCTGGATATGCGTTCAATATTATTTTTAGTGGGCAGAATGCTGGGTAATAACATGCTGTTTTCAACCCGCGCCTGGCCGCAGGCGAGAAAACCCACCATGCTATTATTAATCACAATAGGAATAGAAAAATCCACTAACCCGGCATGGCAACGGTAGCAACTGACCTGCTTTGTTTTAAAACTTTCCAGCCCGCCGCAGCGATCGCACTGCTGGCACAAGGGATAAAACTCCGCCATTTTGCGGATATGCTGGCAGAAAGGCGTAAAGTTATACCACGGCGATATCTCTTTGCCATTGACATCAACAACGACGGAACCCAACCCGGTCGCCCAGGCGAAATCATACGAAATTTTATCAATGATATCTTTTGACGGTTTCATGAAATTAAACATTCAGTTAATGAATAGACCAACCGAAAATGTCCGGTCATGTAATAACAGTCTTAAATGAGTCCCGCCTTCGCAAAAACCTTCACACTAATTAATGTATTAAAGGCAACGGATAAATAAGGCAAAATGGTTATTGTGATAACTGCTTTGCCTCATAATTAACATGCACCACCTTTAAAGTCAACGCAGCTATATTATCGCCTGAAGCAACGTTCCAATATCTTTTTCAGTTGCCGTTACAGGATTCGTTATAAAGGTGGCATCCTTTAAAGCCGCCGCCGCAATAGTGCTCAGCGCGCCAGTGAGCGCTTGCGCATCAATATTGAGCGCGGTCATGTTTTTCGCAATATGCAATTCGGCGCTTAATTGTTCTATCGCCTTAAGCAGATATTTTACAGCCTCCTCTTCAGTCGCATGGGCTGGAGAAAGCCCGCATTCCCGGCTGAGCTGAGCATATTTCTGCCGGACACTGAGATCGCGGGCGTTGAACCTCACCACGTGCGGCAACAATAGTGCGTTGGCCAGCCCGTGCGGCAGATGGAACTGGCCGCCTAACTGGTGAGCGATGGCATGATTCAGCCCAAGCCCGGCCTGGCTGAACGCCATTCCTGCGAGGGTAGAGGCGTTATGCATTTTTTCCCGCGCCACAAGATCCTGCCCGTCACGCCAGGCACGCGGTAAGTATTGCAGCACCAGCCTGACCGACTTCGCCGCGAAAGCATCGGTAAAATCACTGGCCCCGGTAGCGACCCAGGCTTCCAGCGCATGCGTGAGCACATCCATACCGGTATTCGCCGTGACACCCGGCGGCACGCTGACCACAAATTGCGGCACCAATAGCGCGACATCCGGATAAAGCGACACATCAAACAGCGGATACTTTATTTTTTTCTGCGGATCGCTGATCACGCTGGCATGAGTGACTTCCGAACCCGTACCGCTGGTCGTCGGGATGGCGATAAAGGTTTCAATGCTCGCGCCCTGCATACGGGCGAAGTAAATCATCGCCTTCGCCGCGTCGATGGCGGAGCCGCCGCCGACGCCAATCACCACCTCCGGCTCTGTGGCTTGCAGGTTGACCACCCCTGCGGCAATGGTGGCAATTGGCGGGTCCGGAATAATGTCAAAGAACAGGGAGACGGTGCACGTCTGTGGGATGGCCTGCTGTAGCTGGCGCAGCGCGTCGCTATCACGTAAGAAAGGGTCGCAAACTATCCACACCTTTTTATTGGCAAACGTGTTCAGATAGCCCAGACTCTCTTTCCCGCTGTATATCCTGGTTCTGACGGTAAAAAGCATCCTCTCCCCCTCCCGGATTAACGAATAGAAAAGCCGCTGGTCAACACGCAACGTCTGTGGCGCGTAAACGTGCGCGCTGAGGTCGTGCCTTCACCGGTTGGCGTGGCGATGGTGAACGTGGTAAATCCCTCGCCGCCAATGCCCAGCCCGGCGTAGGAAGGACCATTTTTCACAAAAATTGAGGTCTGCATGACTTTGGCGGCGGTATTCAGCCGGGTGATATTCTGTGAATGCATCATCGCCGTATGGTGCTGCTCATTCTCCACCGTCAGCGCCAGCTTAAGCGCACAGTCAAAATCACTGACTTTAACGATCGGCAGAACCGGCATCAGTTGCTCGACGCTGACCAGCGGATCGTTTGCCGGGACTTCAGCGATGATCAACCGCGGCGCAGGCGTGATGGCAATGCCAGCCGCTTTCAGGATCACGGCAGGGGTTTTACCGACCAACGCTTTATTCGCTTCGCCACGTTCATTAATGACCACCCGGCGCAGTTTCTCCAGATCCTCTGCTTTAGTTACCCGCCATGCGCCCTCTTTTTCCATCATGATCATCAGGCTTTCCGCAATGCTTTCCACGGCAATAACGCATTTTTCGGCGATGCACAGTACGTTATTATCAAACGATGCGCCGTCGACAATATCTTTCGCCGCCTGCGGTAAAAACGCGGTCTCATCGACGATGACTGGCGGATTACCTGGACCCGCGCCAATCACTTTTTTACCCGTTTTCATCGCCATGCCGACAATCGCCGGCCCACCGGTTACCGCCAGCAGCGCAATTCGCGGGTGCGCCATCATCGCCTGCGTGGCGGCAGCCGTCGGTTCTGCCACCGTCACCACCAGGTTGTGAATACCGCTGACGCGCCAGGCAATCTCTTCAATTTTGGCAATCAGCCATAGCGAAACCGCCTTTGCGCCCGGATGTGGACTGAAATAAATGGCATTACCCGCCGCCAGCATACTGATGCTGTTATTCAGGATGGTTTCGGTAGGGTTGGTGCTTGGCGTAATCGCACCGATAACGCCAAAAGGTGAGCGTTCAAACAGGACCATTCCGCCATCGCCCGTTAATGCCGTGGTGGTTAAATCTTCAACGCCGGGGGTATTGAATAACGAGGCCTGATTTTTAGCGACCTTATCCATTACGTTGCCCATGCCCGTTTCCGCTGCAGAACGCATCGCCATTTCACTGATCAACGGTTCCAGCTCCTGACGCATCAGGGCAATAATATCGCTGCGGATTTTCAGCGGCTGCTGCATATACGCTTTACTGGCTTCATACGCGGCGTCAATGGCGCGATCGACCTGGCTAAATACACCCGATGACGTAGCCTCAGGGCTGGTGGTCTGCGTTGATTTTTCAGCCAGAATGGCGCGGATCATATTTTCCAGTTCACTGCTGTTCATAGGTACCTCTGATTTATGCTGTCCATGATCGGGACCCGCGCAAGCGGACTCCACCACGGAAGAATTCCGGACAATGTCTTTGATAACGTGCTCAATAAGCACCCGATGCTCGACCAGTACGTCGTTATGTTGCGGCGGCGTTTTCATTTATTTTTCCGACTGCTATCGCTCAACTGAATCCACGATCCCGACAATCCCCAAATCAATACCCTGGTTTGGTTCCGGGAAAAGATGACGGACCGGTGAACCCCGCGCGATTAATACGGTTTCGCCCTCCCCTGCGCCGACGAGATCGACCGCGACCTCTGCCGCGCCCCAGAGCGTTTCTTCACCCGCCTCATCAAATGAAATCATCCTGAGCAACATCAGTTTCTTCCCGGTCAGGGAACCGATTTTTTGCGTGGCGACAACTGAGCCAATCACTTTTGCCAGATGCATCACGACTCCTGTCTGATTAAGGTAATGTTATTTTTCTTGCACAATTCCTGCGCCATCGCGGTCATTACGGTTTTTTGACTGACCAGCAGCCAGCAATCATGAAAGGTCACTAAATCGCTCCACGTTACGCAGTTGCTGGCCATCAGTTGCACCGCGACGCCGCGATGGTCCTCCAGCACCAGTGGCACAGAGGCCAGCGCCGCTAACGGCAGTGACGGGAGCAGTTGACGATGTACCATCACACGCAGGCGGACGCCGTAAGACCACGATTGCAGCACGGTGGCAACGGAGGCATCGGTATCGTCCCAGGCCGCCAGCCGCGGAATAAACCCGGCGTCAGGAAGTTTCAGGTACAGTTCATCGTGAAACAGATAAACGACGCGGTTCAGCCCCCGGGCCAGTTCCTCAAGCGTGACTTCACGAGCGTGGTTCTGCCGCTGGCTGAGGATCTGCTGTAATTTGCCTGCCGCCTTGTCTGCCATTACACCACCTGAGACTTCCCGCACAACCGTGCGACCACACCGCCTGCGCCAATTTGAGCCGCATTGGCTTCATCGGTATCAATGTGCATCTCCAGACACATGTCGTCGGCCACGCGGATCGCGACATCATCGAAAATCAGACGGCGCTCGCTGCCCGTCACCGCCACCTGAACGGTGTCGCCGTGGCTGACGCCATAGAGCATCGCCTCTGCCCGGGACATATGAATGTGGCGACGGGCAACGATGACGCCTTCCGTCAGTACCACTTCCCCCTGTTGACTTTGCAGGGTAATACCGCCACTTTGTGACAGCTCACCGGAGAGCCGCAGTGGAGCATCCACCCCCAGCACGCGGGCGTCGCTGAATGACACTTCAACCTGCGTCTGCGCACGAAACGGTCCGAGCACGCGGACCTGAGCAATCTGGCCTCGCGGACCCTTTAAGGTGAGCGTCTGCTCGGCCGCAAACTGGCCCGGCTGCTGCAGATCTTTTTTTACCTGCAGCGATTGCCCAGGAAAGAGCTGCTGGAAATCACGTTCCGATAAATGGACATGGCGACTGGAAACCCCCAGCGGAATGGGCTGCTGCCGAATGCGCTGAGTCAGCGTTGCCATTACTTGTTGAATAGTGTCCTGGACCATCACTGCGCCCTCCCGTCATCCGCAAAGCGGGCATGGTGAATACAGGTGCTGCGAGGTTCGCCTTTGATGCGGGTACAGACGGGATCGTTGCAGATATTGCACGTTGCCCCCGCCAGCTCATGCTCTGACGTGGCATCCTCGCTTTCGTCGGCAATGATTTCTGGCGTGACCACGCGGTTGATGATTAGCGCGTTGAGGACCTGTTCAGCCGCCCTCGCCAGAACGCTATGACCGCGATAGCACTCTTGCGCCAGCGCCATCTGGCGACCGGTATCCACTGCCGCCTGCACCGATGCCACATCGCCAGTGACGCGAATTTGCACACAGCCAGCACCAATGGAATAGTCCATTGGCAATAGCTGGACCGATGCCACTTTCGCCATCGCATCGGCAATAATAATGGCGGGCGACAGCCCGTAGACTTCAATTAACCCCAGCGACTTTGCCATTTTTTCTCCTTTGGCTGAACACGTCCTGCTCAACGGTAAAAATAAAATCAATCAGCCACCGATAACGCACGAAATACCTTCCTGCTCAACGATATTTTTTAGCGCATGCATTTCATCATCCGTTGGCGTATGAATATCGATCAGTCCGTATTTCCTGCCCAGCAGGGCATATTTATTTTTGCCAAAGCTGTGATAGGGTAATAAATGCAATCGGGACACATGGCTCATGTGTTTTGCAAATAACGCGATAGCCCGAATACTCTTTTCATCTTTATTAAATCCCGGGATCACCGGAACACGAATGGCGACCTCTTTCGCCATTGCCGAAAGATAGAGCGCATTTTGCAGCACCACATCATTCGGGTAGCCGGTAAACTGTTCGTGGCGTCCGCGAAAAAAAGTTTTCAGATCGAGTAACACCACATCAAGCAGCGGGATAACCTGGTCGAGCACCTTCTGTGAGGCGATGCCGGTGGTTTCCATGGCGGTGTGCCAGCCGCGGGCTTTACAGGCCGCCAGGAGTTCAGCCGCAAATTCAGGCTGCGCCAGCGCCTCACCGCCGGAGAGCGTAATGCCGCCGCCAGAGCGTCGGTAGTGCACTTCATCTTTTAGCAGTTCAGCCATCACCTGTGCCACGGTCATTGTCTTACCGGTAAGCACCATTGCTCCGGCTGGACAAACGCTGGCACATGCGCCGCATCCGTCACAGCGTTCACGATCCACCATCCCTGCGCGTTGAGGGTCGATCGCCTGTAATGGACAAGCCTGGACGCAGCGTCCACAGTGAAGGCAATTGTCAGGCTGATAAAAGACCTCCGGCTGCGTGTTTTGCGATTCCGGATTACTGCACCAGCGGCACGCCAGATAACATCCCTTTAAAAAAACAATGGTCCGAATCCCTGGCCCGTCATGTAATGAAAACTTCTGGATATTAAAAACGGTACCCGTTTGTTGATAATTGATATCGGACATTCGCTGGCCCTGAATTATTCGTCGCGATTAATTAATTCTGACGACAAAAGTTCCGCCATAAAAACTGGCGCTATGCCCTTCTGCCGTCAGAGCCGGCTAATTAAAAGGAGTGCTCGGTTCGCATAATAATGTCGTCCTGCACGCTCTTATCCAGTGAGACAAATTGCGCGCTATAACCTGCAACCCGAACCACCAGATCGCGATATTTTTCCGGTTCCTTTTGGGCGGCTAGCAAAATGGAGCGATCTACCACGTTAAACTGTACGTGCATCCCTTTCTGATCAAAGAATCCACGCAGCAGCGCCGCCAGATGATGCAATCCGTCTTCGCCTTTTAACGCGGCTGGATGGAATTTCTGGTTAAACAAGGTGCCGTTAGACGCCAGCGCATGATCCAGTTTTGCCACCGAGTTGGCAGCAGCGGTCGGCCCGCTACAGTCCATGCCGCGACTTGGCGAAACGCCATCGGGCAGCGGTTCGCCTGCCAGGCGTCCATCGGCGGTTGCCCCAACGGCGGTGCCCATCGCCACGTTCGCCGATACCGGATACAGCCCGGCCTGGAATACACCGCTGCGCGGGTTGCGGTATTTCTCCACTTCGCGGCAATAGATTTCGGCTGCGGCACGCGCCATCATATCTACTTCATCAATATCGTTACCGAACTTCGGTACGCCATTGATTAGCATTTGCCGCAGCGCTTCCAGGCTTCCCTGGGCGACAGGTTCCGCCGGTTTTGCCAGCGCAGAAAGGTCTATGCCACTGTTCTCGCCGAGAATTTTCTTCAGCGCACCAAGAACCATATCGTAGGTGACTTCACCCTCTTCGGCCTTCGCAGGTACGGAAGGTGTTTCAGCAGAAAGACCAAAGTTGCTATCCAGCGCCTCTTTCAGATGTGCCAGAGAGACGCGGCCTTCTTCAAACACCAGGCGTTTAATCGCCATCAGCGAATCACCAACGTTGGCCACCCCCACGCCCTGCGGCCCGGTGAAGTTATAGTGCGCACCGCCTTCCTGAACCGTCTTACCCCGGCTGATGCAGTCATCGACCATACAGGACAGGAACGGCAGCGGCGCACGTTCAGCGTGGGCGAGATCAACGCTATTATCGGCGGCGGTCAGATGATGAACGAACCATGCCATCTGCTTACGGTAGGCTTCCAGCACATCGTCAAAGCAGTGGAAATCAGCGATTTCACCGGTTTTTGGCCCCAACTGGCGCGTACCGCTACGACCATTGTTGAGGGCGATCTCCAGCACTTTACTCATATTGAAGAACGCTGCATCGTGCCAGCCTTCGGTTTTACCGGGACTTTGCGGCTCCACACAACCGATAATGCCGTAATCACGCGCATCTTCGAGGGACAGTCCCCGATTAATCAGCGCCGGAATGATGACTTCATCGTTGTAATAGGCCGGAATGCCCATGCCAAGACGGCTGACCTCGCAGGCTTTGAGCAGAAAATCATCGGGTGATTTTGCCCAAATACGCACCGAGAAAGAGGGTTCATGCAGGCTGACATGCGCCGTCGCGGTCATCGCCATATAGGAAAGTGGATTGGTGGCATCCAGACCGCCGCGCGTTTGCCCACCGACGATCAGGTTCTGGAACATCGGGTAGCCGCCAAAACCTTTGGTCGAATCCTCATCGCGGACTTTGTTGATATCGTTGAACTTGATCCACAGACAATCCAGTAATTCCTGCGCCATCTCCGGCGTGATGGAGTGATCCTGGGCGAGAAAAGGATACATGTACTGGTCAAAACGGGCCGGAGAGATGGAATGGCCGTTTGATTCGATCTGGATGATGGCATGCGTCAGCCAGAAAGACTGGCAGGCTTCGTAGAACGAACTCGCACCGTTTTCCGGGACGGTTTCGCAGATGCGGGCAATTTCCATCAGTTCGCTGCGGCGCTGAGGCGAAACGTCATCTGCCATCTCACGTGCTTTACGGGCGTAGCGATGGGCAAAATTGATTGCCGCATTGCAGGAGATGAGCACCGCCTTGAAGAACGCCTCCTGCTTCAGATAATCCGGGCTGCGTTTGTCGGCGGCATCCATGGCGGCAAGCACATCCTGCATAATCCCTTTAAAACCTTTATGCAGCACTTTGGCGTAATCGACGGCGATATGGCCGACGCCGTTGAAATAGTAGTTACCAACGGTAAAAACGTTCTCTTCAATACTGGCGAGGGTATCCTGCATCATATAGGACGTCGCCAGTTCACTGGTGGTCTTCCCCTGCCAGTAAGGGAAAATCGCCGCCAGCTCGCGTTTAGCTTCTTCAGAGATAGTAAAGCGGTCGCCGGTACGCTGGTTCAGGCGGTCGAATTCATTCAGCAACCACTGGTTTGAAAACTCCGGGAAGACCTGCGCAGAATGCGGTTCAACGGTCAGACTGCCGACAATTAATTCGCCGGAACGAATTATCACCGGCAGTTCGGCAAGGATCTTCTCCAGCGCTTTGGCGCGGCGCAGCACCATCGGCAGCGATTCAGTTTCTTTGTAGGATTCAGTAAGAATACGGGCACGGTCGGTTTCTATACGCGGCGAGGCATTGAGGATTTGTTCCCGTAACGCCTGCACGCGTTGTGTTGGCTCACCAAACCCGCGGGAGAGATTATTCATATCGTTTGTCCGTAATCAGATATAAGGCGTGGTTGCCGACGGCGCTTTTCCACCCAGTGTTTCCAGTAGCATCAGGCCGGTATCGCGTGCGGAGCAAACCGCCTGACGAACGGCGCCGGAATCGCCGGACACAACCAGGATCGATTCATTGCTGTAACTGGTCCCTTTCGCCGGTGAGCTGTAGGAAACCACCTCGACATTGGCTGCTTTGATCGCGGTATCGGCCATCAGCACGCCAATCGCGGCTGGCGCACCCACAATCACGCCGCAGGCGCGGCCCAGCGGCGCACCGAACGCCTTCTCCAGCGCATAGCTGGCACGCGCGGTATACTGAAACTCGACGTGGCCGACGTCATTGGCATAGATATCGCCAAACGTCCGGTTCAGCTCGCCCAGCGCGACTTCAACCGCACGCTTAACGTCAGAGACATCCTGCCCACCCAGCAAAATCAGGGAGCCATGCCCGGCCCCGCCTTTGGTGTCGCGAGGCAGTTCAATACTGATCACTTCGGTATTGGTGGCTTTAACCGCTTCATCCGCCGCCATAATATGCGGACCCGCGCCGGTACGCGCGCCAAGGATACCGATAGAGTGGTATGATTTTTCCAGCTTCATCGCGTCCAGCAGGGCACTGTCTACGTTGGCGATCACCAGACCTATGGTGTCGCCAATAGCAGTGCCGACGAACTCCGTTAATGGACAGGTTTTCTTAGTCATCGTTGTTCCTGATTGAGAGCGGTCTTCTTTTGGCGTCACACCCGGCGCAGGCGGCTCGCCCACCTTGCCGAGCACCTCAGCAATGATTGATTCGACGAGCCTCTGCTGACTCATTTGTTAGGCCCTTTTGGCAGCAGGATCTCAACATCCGTATGCGGACGCGGGATCACATGGGTAGCGATCACTTCACCCACCTGACGTGCCGATGCACAGCCTGCATCTGTCGCCGCTTTTACCGCGCCCACGTCGCCACGGACCAAAACAGTGACCAGACCGGAGCCGATTTTTTCATAGCCAATCAGTACCACATTGGCGGATTTCACCATGGCATCCGCCGCTTCAATGGCCGCCGTGAGTCCTTTTGTTTCAACCATGCCCAGCGCTTCTTGTTGCATTGCATTCTCCTTACGACGAAAAGTTAAGATGTGTCAGATATCAGGAGGCATCATAAGAAAAGGGCAACGCAAAAAATTGCCGACTTACTTTTTTTGGCAAGAGCAAACTTGTCACTGACGGTTTATATTGCGCAGACAGTATTTATTCGATTGATTTAAAAAGTTTTATTTTTAAAAGAAGAGGGAAAAGATTGTCTTTTTTCTTTTTGCATTTACAAAAAGGACCTTGAACAACGCCGGGGAGACAAACCATCTCACAACCACTCGCGCCCCTCCCTGACCGCTTAATTTTGCATACGACCACTCATTCAGATTGCCCATTTTTCACACGCATCCTTCTGGCATCATCCGCGCTGACATAGCAATTTCAGAACACTTCTTACCCATACCTACGCAGCTACGGCTGCTTATTCTCTTAAATAGCCAGGTTTCACTATGGATACTAAAAAACTTTTCAGGCACATACCCTGGGCGATCCTCGGGATCATCGGTGCATTCTGTTTGTCGGTTGTCGCCCTGCGGCGGGGTGAGCACGTCAGCGCCCTGTGGATCGTAGTGGCCTCCGTCTCGGTCTATCTGGTGGCGTACCGCTACTACAGCCTTTACATCGCCCAGAAGGTGATGCAGCTCGACCCGACACGCGCGACACCAGCGGTTATCAATAACGACGGTCTGAACTACGTTCCGACTAACCGTAACGTGCTTTTTGGACACCACTTTGCGGCCATCGCGGGCGCGGGTCCGCTGGTCGGCCCGGTGCTGGCAGCGCAGATGGGTTATCTGCCCGGCACCTTATGGCTACTTGCCGGGGTGGTCCTCGCCGGTGCGGTCCAGGACTTTATGGTGCTGTTTATCTCTTCCCGTCGTAACGGCGCGTCTCTCGGCGAGATGATCAAAGAAGAGATGGGTCCGGTCCCCGGCACCATCGCGCTGTTTGGCTGCTTCCTGATTATGATCATCATCCTCGCCGTGCTGGCGCTGATCGTGGTGAAAGCGCTGGCCGAAAGTCCGTGGGGCGTGTTTACCGTCTGCTCAACGGTGCCGATTGCGCTGTTTATGGGAATTTACATGCGCTTCCTGCGCCCCGGTCGCGTGGGCGAGGTGTCGGTAATCGGTATTGTGCTGCTGGTGGCCTCTATTTATTTTGGCGGCGTGATTGCACACGACCCGTACTGGGGTCCGGCGCTGACCTTTAAAGACACCACCATCACCTTTACCCTGATAGGTTACGCGTTTATCTCCGCGCTGCTGCCGGTATGGCTGATCCTGGCTCCGCGTGACTACCTTGCCACCTTCCTGAAAATCGGCGTGATTGTCGGTCTGGCAATTGGCATCGTGATCCTCAACCCGGAACTGAAAATGCCCGCCATGACCCAGTACATTGATGGTACGGGTCCACTGTGGAAAGGCGCGCTGTTCCCGTTCCTGTTTATTACCATCGCCTGCGGCGCAGTCTCCGGCTTCCATGCGCTGATCGCCTCCGGCACCACGCCGAAACTGCTGGCCTGCGAAACCGACGCGCGTTTCATTGGTTATGGCGCGATGTTGATGGAATCCTTCGTAGCGATCATGGCGCTGGTGGCGGCCTCTATTATTGAACCTGGCCTCTACTTTGCGATGAACACCCCGCCAGCGGGCCTTGGCATCACCATGCCGAACCTGCATGAGCTGGGTACTGAAAACGCGCCGGTGATCCTGGCACAGCTTAAAGACGTTACCGTTCATGCGGCGGCAACCGTCAGCAGTTGGGGCTTCGTGATCTCGCCTGAGCAGATCCTGCAAACGGCGAAAGATATCGGCGAACCTTCCGTCCTGAACCGTGCCGGTGGCGCGCCGACGCTGGCGGTCGGTATCGCTCATGTGTTCCACAAAATCATTCCGGCGATGGATATGGGCTTCTGGTACCACTTCGGGATCCTGTTTGAAGCGCTGTTTATCCTGACCGCACTGGATGCAGGCACCCGTTCCGGCCGCTTCATGTTGCAGGATCTGCTGGGTAACTTTGTACCGTTCCTGAAGAAAACCGACTCGCTGGTAGCAGGTGCTATCGGTACCGCGGGCTGCGTGGGCCTGTGGGGATATCTGCTGTATCAGGGCGTGGTCGATCCGCTGGGCGGCGTGAAGAGTCTGTGGCCGCTGTTCGGCATCTCGAATCAGATGTTGGCCGCCGTCGCGCTGGTGCTGGGCACCGTGGTGCTGGTTAAAATGCAGCGCACCAAATACATCTGGGTCACGGTGATCCCGGCGGTATGGCTGCTGATCTGCACCACCTGGGCGCTGGGCCTGAAACTGTTCAGCTCCAACCCGCAGATGGAAGGTTTCTTCTACATGGCGAACCAATATAAAGAACGTATTGCCGCCGGTGGTGAACTGACCGCACAGGAAGTCGCGAACATGAATCATATCGTGGTGAACAACTACACCAACGCGGGCTTAAGTATTCTGTTCCTGGTGGTGGTCTACAGCATTATCTTCTACGGTCTGAAAACCTGGATGAAGGCACGCAATACCAACGGTCGCACGGATAAAGAAACGCCGTTCGTTCCGGTGCCGGAAGGTGGCGTGAAAACCTCTTCACACCATTAATGTTAATGCCGGATAGCCTTTTGCTTATCCGGCCTGAACCTGAGCCAGACGGGGCGCAAGCCGACGTCTGGCTTTATTCATATCTGGATGGCGCAATGTTTGGTAACTTAGGACAGGCAAAAAAATACCTCGGCCAGGCGGCAAAGATGCTGATTGGCATTCCGGACTATGACAACTATGTTGATCATATGAAAACCAACCATCCGGATAAACCTTACATGACCTACAACGAGTTCTTCCGCGAGCGCCAGGAAGCGCGCTACGGTAGCGGCGGAAGCAGTTGCTGTTAATAAAGGAACGATTATGACGCCGATTGCTGTCACCCTCCTTACTGGCTTTCTTGGCGCAGGTAAAACCACCCTCCTGCGCCATATTCTCAATGAACAACACGGCTTAAAAATTGCCGTGATCGAAAACGAGTTCGGTGAAGTCTCCGTTGACGATCAGCTGATTGGCGACCGTGCCACGCAGATCAAAACGCTGACGAACGGCTGCATCTGCTGTAGCCGATCCAACGAACTGGAAGATGCCCTGCTGGATCTGCTCGACGGTCTCGACCGGGGCGATATCGACTTTGACCGCCTGGTGATTGAATGCACCGGCATGGCCGATCCCGGCCCAATTATTCAGACCTTCTTCTCGCATGAGATCCTCTGCCAGCGCTATTTGCTGGATGGCGTGATAGCGCTGGTCGATGCCGTTCACGCCGACGAGCAGATGAACCAGTTCACCCTCGCCCAGTCGCAGGTGGGCTATGCGGATCGCATTCTGCTGACCAAAACCGACGTCGCCGAAGAGACGGAAAAACTGCGTGAACGTCTGACGCGCATCAACGCCCGCGCGCCGATTTATACTGCCACTCACGGCGATATCGACCTTTCCCTGCTGTTTAACACCAACGGTTTTATGCTGGAAGAGAAAGTGGTCGCTGCTAAACCGCGCTTTCATTTTATGGCCGACAAGCAGAACGACATCTCGTCTATCGTGGTCGAGCTGGATTACCCGGTCGATATCAGCGGCGTGTCGCGCGTAATGGAGACGCTGCTGCTGGAGTCAGCGGAAAAACTGCTGCGCTATAAAGGTATGCTGTGGATCAAAGATGCGCCGAACCGCCTGCTGTTCCAGGGCGTCCAGCGACTGTACAGCGCCGACTGGGACCGCCTATGGGGCGACGAGCCGCCGCACAGCACGCTGGTGTTTATCGGTGTTCAGTTGCCGGAAGAGGAAATTCGGGCGGCGTTTGAGGAGTTACGGGGGTAGACGTGAAAGCCACCAGATGGAGACCAACCTGATTTTGCTATGGTGTGCCATTTTGCCGGGTGGCGGCTTCGCTTTACCCGGCCTGTGAAAACTATCTATATCAATAGGTTACTTGCTGGGTTTTGAACGTAAAGAGCGCCACGCGCGTGCATGGTTTATTGACGTCCGTGATTGCGGGCCGTCCCAGGTTAATCCCTGTAGTTCGGTTGTCATTGTTCAGCCCTTTGTCACTCTTTAGTAAGACAGTATTCCATATCACATGCCGTTGCCCAATAAGCTTTTCACCCAGGCTGCTGTTGCAAAATCAGAAATCAAGTTTATTTATGCCTCATACATTATCTCAGTCATCCTTGACACTGGCTGAGATAATAAGACGCAAACCAGAAAAGTGTCACAACTTCGGGACAACAACGCTATCGTGCATGGCAAAACCGCGGCACGTAATACCGTAAAATCGGCACAGTAATTGAACAAGGCATTTGCTCTTTATCCCTTTATCCGCCCCCCTCAGCACACATCATCCCGCTTCAGCCCCACGTCCCGTAGCTGCGCGTCGCTCATCCTCTGCAACACCTTTTTCGCCTGCGCCTGACGACGCCATTGTTTGAACGACTGCCAGATCAACACGAAACCGATAAAAGGCCGTTTAGCCCGATTCTCATGAAATTCCATCGTCTGTCTCCTCACCGTGTCTGTGAGGCTATTTTCAGCGAGATAGAGCGGAACAATACAGATTCAAAAAACACTTTTATTTAACATACAGATTGCGTACAACGGTATCTGCATGGCATTCATCGCCGTTATCTGTACTGGTTTTTGAATCTGTATGGTGCAATAAAAGGATACAGTATGACGCGTTATCAACATCTGGCGAATTTACTGGCAGAGCGTATCGAGCAGGGGCTATACCGCCACGGAGAAAAGCTGCCGTCGGTGCGCAGCCTGAGTCGGGAGCATGGCGTCAGTATTAGCACCGTCCAGCAGGCGTATCAGACGCTGGAGAACCTTCAGCTGATCATCCCGCAGCCGCGTTCTGGCTATTTTATTGCACCGCGTAAGGCGCAGCCACCCGTCCCGGCAATGAGTTCGCCGGTGCAGCGCCCGGTAGAGATTACCCAGTGGGATGAGGTGAATACGCTGCTGGCCGACCATCATGATAAATCGCTGATTGCTTTCGGCAGCGGTGCACCAGATGTCAGTCAGCCGAGCCTGAAACCGCTGTGGCGCGAGATGAGCCGCATCGTGCAGCATAATCCGTGCGATGTGCTGGGCTACGATGAACTTTCAGGACGGCAGGATCTGCGCGAGCAGATCGCCCGCGTGATGCTGGACAGTGAGACCGTGATAGCGGCAGACGATATCGTCATCACCAACGGCTGCCATAGCGCTATCGCCATCGCCCTGTTGGCGGTCTGCAAGCCGGGCGATATTGTGGCGGTAGAATCGCCGTGCTACTACGGCACCATGCAGATGTTGCGCGGTTTCAATATTAAAGCCATTGAGATCCCGACCGATCCGGATACAGGCATCAGCATCGAAGCACTGGAACTGGCGCTGGAACAGTGGCCGATCAAGGGCGTGATCCTCGTGCCGAACTGCAATAACCCGCTGGGTTTTATTATGCCGGACGCGCGCAAGCGGGCGGTGCTTTCTCTCGCCCAGCGTCACGATATCGTCATTTTTGAAGATGATATTTATGGCGAGCTGGCGCGCGAGTATCCGCGACCGCGCACGATTAAATCCTGGGATATCGACGGGCGGGTACTGCTGTGCAGTTCATTCACTAAAAGCATCGCGCCGGGCCTGCGCGTTGGCTGGATCGTACCGGGTCGCTACCGCGATCGCGTGCTGCATATGAAGTACGCCACCAGCAGCACCAGCGTGCCCGCGATGCAAATGGCGGTGACGGCCTTTATCCGCGACGGGCACTATCATCGCCACGTACGGCGGATGCGCCTGATTTATCAGCACAATATGGAAACCTGGACCTGCTGGGTGCGCCAGTATTTTCCCTGCGATATCTGCGTGACCCGGCCACAGGGCAGTTTTATGCTGTGGATCGAGTTGCCGGAAATGGTTGATATGGTCTGCGTGGCAAAACAGCTCTGCCGCCTGAAAATCCAGGTGGCACCAGGGTCGCTGTTCTCGGCCTCGGGGAAATATCGTAATTGCCTGCGGATTAACTGCGCGCTGCCGCTGACGGAAAAGAATCGTGAGGCGCTGCGACAGTTGGGTGAAGCGGTGAGTATTGCGATGGAATAAATAGTAAGGTGAAGGCTTCAATATTTAAAAATCATTGAAGCCTTCATTATTATTATCAGGCGTGAGACGGTTCGTCTTCTGCCATCATTTCTTCGGTAATATTATTGAGGGTCATCATGTCCATAGGCACAAATTTCCACTGCTGCGCCTCAGAGCCATTATAGGGGTAAAGGATAATGGCATTACCTTCACCCGTCCCACGATTATAGCTATCAATAACATTACTGCTGCTTTGTTTGCTGCGAATAAAACCGCGCGTTGTTGCCATATCCCATTTTTGGGAAAGTTTACCAGCATCACGCTGCTGTAAAACAATACGATTACCGCTAATATCCACCAACAGTGAATCACTGGCTACCAGCGAAATTTCGCCAGTTTTCTCATTTACAGACCACAGGATTTTTCGCAGCTCGGATTCAATTTTTCTTAAAGCCAGCGGCGCTCCGGTTTGCTGATCGGAAACGCCTAAAACCATTGTTGGGCAAGCAGCATATTTAAACATGCCAATCATGATAAACTCCTTGTATTTAGATTAGATGCACATATTTATTAACGATAAGATACGCACTACAGTAAGCTTATTTATCTCTGCGGCGTGAGAAAATAATGGGATAAAAATAAAGAGTAGAATGTGATCGAGATCGCTATTTTTAATGGCAACTAACAGAACAAATAAAAACAAGAAATTTATATTATTAATAATATCCAGATAATTAAACTCCCGCAATAATATTGCGGGAGCAATACGCTTATTTACTGATGACTCACCACCACCAGTTTCTGATTCACGAACTCTTTAATCCCTAAATCAGACAGCTCGCGCCCGAAGCCGGAGCGTTTAACACCTCCGAAAGGCAGTTCCGCCGCCGTATCGGTCAGAGAATTGATATAGACCATCCCGGTTTCAATACGCGATGCCAGACGTTTTGCGCGTTCAATGTTCTGGCTGAAGATCGCCCCGCCCAGTCCGTAGTGCGAATCATTAGCCAGTTTCACGATCTCATCGTCATCTTTCACCACATATACCTGAGCAACCGGGCCGAAAAATTCCTCAAAGTAAGCCGGGTTATTGCGGCTAATATGGGTCAGGATGGTTGGCTCGAAGAAGTTCCCTTGATGCTCGACCGGCTTGCCGCCAACATGCACTTTCGCACCGTTTTTCACCGCTTCATCGACCTGTTTAGTCAGTGTATCCACGGCATCTTTTGAGGAGAGCGGGCCAAGCGTGGTGCTCTCATCCAGCGGATCGCCGAGTTTTACTTCGCGGAAGGCGTCGGTGAATTTGCTGAGGAAGGCATCGGCCACTTTCACATGGATAATAAAGCGCTTGGCAGCGGTACATACCTGCCCGGCATTTTGCAGACGCGCCTGTACGCCGACCTTCACCGCTTTTTCCAGGTCGCTGTCGTCCAGCACCACAAAGACATCGTTGCCGCCCAGCTCCAGGGTGGCTTTTTTCAGCTTCTTCGCGGCTTGTGCAGCCACGATGCCGCCGGCTTTTTCTGAACCCGTCAGCGCCACGCCCTGCACGCGGTCATCATCGATGATCGCGGCGACCTGATCGGAAGAGATAAACAGATTGGTATAAGCACCGTCAGGTGCGCCCGCCTCGCGGACCAGATGTTCAAATGTTTCGGCACAATGCGGCACGATGCTCGCATGTTTAACGATAATCGGGTTACCTGCCGCCAGGTTCGGTGCCAGCACGCGCATCAACTGATAGTACGGGAAGTTCCACGGTTCCACCGCCATCAGTACGCCGATAGGATGATGTTCCACCCATGCGTCGCCCAGTTCAGAGTCATACTTCACAGGGGCCAGGAAATCTTTCGCGTGATCCGCGTAATAACGCGCAATCTGGGCACACAGCTTCACTTCGGCGCGACTTTGTTCAATAAGCTTACCCATCTCGCGGCTGGCGATTTTTGCCAGTTCTTCGTTTTGCGTATCCAGCAGATCGGCTAGTTTGTGCAGGACCGGCAGGCGCTGGTCGATATCGCCTTTCGCCCAGGCGGAATGATAGAGCGCATCGGCTTTTTTCAGCGCGGCTTCCACATCCGCGTCGCTGTGCGTAGGATATTCTTTAATGAGCTGATTGGTAAAAGGATTTACTGTCTGGTAGGCCATAATACCTTTCTCCTTATACTGGTGAATGTTGCAGCAAAACGTACTGCGAAGAGTATTAAGGGTAGTCAAAACAGGGGGTAATACGGGGAAAAAGGCGAATAAAACGGAGGTTTCTGAAGGCGGCCTGCTGATGGATGCCGCCTTACTATAGATGCACGGTTACGGTAACAATGCGCGGTTAATGGCTCACCGCGTCAAGCTCACTCGCAGGGAGTCCGGTGATTTTTAACACTGTATCGCGATCCAGCCCATTCGCCAGCATGGTGCGGGCGATGCGTAACGCTTCAACGTGTTTCCCCTGCTGCAAGCCTTGCTCTAAACCGTCTTTTAAACCTTCCTGGCGCAATCTTTCTGCGAGAGTCATCATCTCCTCCTTATGTTGGGGCATTCGATGGGCAAGCTGACGGAGAAACTCGCGATGGCGAGATACATCGCCGTGCACCATCATGTAGTTAAACAATGCTTTTAACTGATTGTCGGTAGTGTATCCCATCCCCAAAAGTGAGACTAGCGGGTCAAGCAAAGCCAGCAGATCGCGCCGGCGGATATGTTTGAGCATGAATTCAAGTAGCGCGACGTGTCGGTGCGCCATGATGTCATCATCCGGTGTGACGGTGATATCGACCAGCGGAAACGCTGTCGAATACAGCTGCCGCGCCAGCGCCGGATCGGCAAATTCATCCAGCCAGCACAGGGAAGACGGATACGGGCTGATGTCTCCGTGATAAAACAGCATTGGCACCACCAGCGGCAAGGTTTTATGCCCGGCATCCAGATGGTTCTGCATGGCGGCTATCGCATAGCGCATCATGCGAAATGGCATATGCGCCACCGACGAACTTTGATGTTCAATGACGACATAGATATAGCCCTCGCCCGCCGTCGTTTTCATTGACCACAACATATCGGAGTAATAAGCGCGCAGATCTTCTTCGATGAAGCTGGTGGACTCCGGCTTAAGGGTACGCAAATCGCAATGTTGCCGTAGCGCAGGCGGAAGATGGATCGCCAGAAAATCGCAAACCGCCGCTTTGTGCCGCATAAAATGTTTGAACACCGCATCATGCGGCGTAGAAGTGGTACTTTGTGCCATGGCGTTCCATCACCGGGTAAAACAACGTGATGCGACTCTACCCCTCTGCGATCCGTACAGCACCTCGCTATTTTCGGCATTGCGAGGAAGTACGAAGGGAAATTATGCACGTCCGCAACGATTGCCGATTCGCTGGAATCAGCCTCGCAAAGTGACACATCTCACCGCGCCGCTATTTTGCGAACCTGCCGTCAGGTTATATGCTTAACTTCATGGACAAAATCACTGAACTTAAACGCGCCAAGCGCCTGGCGCTATCGCTACTGCTGATTGCAGCGGCAACCTTCGTCACCACGCTATTTTTACCGCCGAACTTCTGGGTCAGCGGGGTGAAGGCGATCTCAGAAGCGGCGATGGTCGGCGCGCTGGCGGACTGGTTCGCCGTGTCGGCGTTGTTCCACCATCTGCCGATCCCGTTTATCTCCCGGCACACGGCGATTATCCCGCGCAATAAAGATCGCATCGGCGACAATCTCGGTCAGTTTGTGCAGGAGAAGTTTCTGGATACCCAGTCGCTGCTGACGCTAATTCGCCGTCACGAACCGGCGAAAATGATCGGCGTCTGGTTTAGCCAGCCGGATAATGCGCGCCGGGTTGGGCAGCATTTACTTCAGGTAATGAGTGGCTTTCTGGAGCTGACCGACGACGCGCGGATCCAGCGCCTGCTGAAACGTGCGGTGCATAAAGCGATCGATAAAGTCGATCTAACCCAGACCAGCGCGATGATGCTGGAGAGCATGACCAAAAATAACCGTCACCAGTGGCTGCTGGACGCCATTATCGCTCAGTTGATCGCCCTGCTTAAGCGCGACAATTCGCGGGAGTTTATTGCCCGACAAATCGTCCACTGGCTGAAAACCGAGCACCCGCGTAAGGCGATGCTGCTGCCGACCGAATGGCTGGGCGAGCACAGCGCGGATCTGGTCTCTGACGCGGTAAATTCGCTGCTCGACGATATTACCCAGGATCGCACCCATCAGATCCGCCGGGCGTTTGATCGCGCGACGCTAAAACTGATCGACAATCTGAAAACCGATCCGGAGATGCTCGCGAAAGCAGAAAATATTAAAAGCTATATCAAGAATGATGACGCCTTTAACCGCTATCTGGGCGAGCTGTGGGCGGACCTGCGCAACTGGCTAAAAGAGGATATGCGCAGCGAAGACTCGCGGGTGCAAAAACGTATCGCCGAGGCGGGCCTGTGGTTTGGTGAAACGCTGACCGCCGATGATGCGCTGCGCACCTCGCTGAACGGTCATATGGAGCAGGCGGTGATCCGCGTCGCGCCGGAGTTTGCCACCTTCCTGACCCGCCATATCAGCGACACGGTAAAAAGCTGGGATGCGCGGGATATGTCGCAGCAAATTGAGCTTAATATCGGCAAAGATCTGCAGTTTATTCGCGTCAATGGGACGCTGGTAGGCGGGTTTATCGGGCTGGTGCTGTATCTGTTGTCGCAACTTCCCGCCCTGCTGGCATTCCCCAATTTTTAAGGAAAAAAATGGCTGACATCACCCTGTCCCCAACGGAGCGCGAACGTCTGCGCAGCGAACTTGCCGCCTATTGCAGCGACCATTTTGAGCTTGAGCTTGAACAGTTCGATACTGAGTTTTTCATTGATTTTATTATTGAAAAACTCGGGCCTGCATTTTACAACGCCGGTATTGAAGAGGCGATCGGCACGCATATAGCGTACAGTGAGCGGATTCAGGAAGAGATGGATCTGAAGAAAATTTTATAACCGAATGCCCGAAGGGAGATCAATATTCACGCAGTTATTGCAGGGTTATAATGGGTGATCTTTCACTCTCTCCCGTGTCACGGGGAAGGAAACCATGTCACTTATTACCGATCTCCCCACCATTTTCGATCACTTCTCCGACGCCCGGCAAAAGGGCTTTCTCACCGTAATGGATCTTAAAGAACAGGGCGTTCCGCTGGTTGGAACCTACTGCACCTTTATGCCGCAGGAAATCCCGATGGCGGCCGGCGCGGTGGTCGTGTCGCTGTGCTCAACCTCTGATGAAACCATCGAAGAAGCCGAAAAAGATCTGCCGCGCAACCTCTGCCCGCTGATTAAAAGCAGCTACGGCTTCGGCAAAACCGATAAATGCCCCTATTTCTATTTTTCCGATCTGGTGGTGGGCGAAACCACCTGCGACGGCAAAAAGAAAATGTATGAGTACATGGCGGAGTTCAAGCCGGTACACGTCATGCAACTCCCCAACAGCGCTAACGACGCCGCCTCCCGCGCACTGTGGAAAGCCGAAATTTTGCGCCTGCAACAGGCGGTGGAAGCGCGGTTTGGCGTGCCCATCAGTGAAGCAGCGCTGCGCGACGCCATCGCGCTGAAAAACAGGGAACGCCGCGCGCTGGCGAATTTCTACCGCGTCGGCCAGCTTAATCCGCCCGCGCTGAGCGGCAGCGATATCCTGAGGGTGGTCTACGGCGCGACCTTCCGCTTCGATAAAGACGCGCTCATTGCCGAACTCAATGAAATGGCCGACCGCACCCGGCAGCAGTGGCAGGAAGGCAAACGGCTGGAAGCGCGTCCGCGCATTCTGATCACCGGCTGCCCCATCGGCGGCGCGGCGGAAAAAGTGGTTCGCGCGATTGAAGACAACGGCGGCTGGGTGGTTGGCTATGAAAACTGCACCGGGGCAAAAGCCACCGAGCGCTGCGTGGAGGAAAGCGGCGACGTTTACGAGGCGCTGACCGACAAATACCTCGCCATCGGCTGCTCCTGCATTTCACCAAACGACCAGCGCTTAACGCTGCTCAGCCAGATGGTAGAGGAGTACCAGGCAGACGGCGTGGTGGATGTGATTTTACAAGCCTGCCATACCTACGCCGTTGAATCGATGGCAATTAAACGCCACGTGCGCCAGCAGCATGGTATTCCCTACATCGCCATTGAGACCGACTACTCGACCGCAGATATTGGTCAGCTTAGCACCCGCGTCGCGGCCTTTATTGAGATGCTTTAAGGAGCGCGCGTGACCTTTACGATTGGCATTGATTCCGGCTCCACCGCTACCAAAGGCATTCTGCTCGAAGACGGCATTATCCGTCGCCGCTTTCTCTGCCCGACGCCGTTTCGTCCTGCCGACGCGATAAACGAGGGCTGGGAAACGCTGCGCGCCGGGCTGGAAACGCGCCCGTTTTTGACGCTGACCGGCTATGGTCGACAACTGGTCGATTTTGCCGATAAACAGGTTACGGAAATCTCCTGTCATGGGCTGGGGGCGCGCCTGCTGGCTCCGGCTACCCGCACGGTCATCGACATAGGCGGTCAGGACAGTAAGGTGATCCAGCTCGACCGCGACGGCAATCTCTGCGATTTTCTGATGAACGACAAATGTGCGGCGGGGACCGGACGCTTTCTGGAGGTCATATCCCGCACGCTGGGAGCCAGCGTAGAACAGCTTGATGCCATCACCGACGGCGTTACGCCGCATGCCATCACCAGCATGTGCACCGTGTTTGCCGAGTCCGAAGTGATCAGCCTGCGCTCGACGGGCGTGCCGCCGGAAGCGATTCTTGCAGGCGTCGTGAATGCGATGGCCCGGCGCAGCGCCAACTTTATCGGTCGGCTTTCAGCGCAGGGGCCGCTGCTGTTTACCGGCGGCGTCAGCCACTGTGCGGCCTTTGCGCGGATGCTGGAAAGCCATGTGGGGATGGCGGTGCATACGCACCCGGACGCGCAGTTTGCCGGAGCCATTGGCGCGGCGCTGATCGGCCAACGTCAGAGGAAACGTGGATGACGGAGCACCTGTTTTTATTTCATTCAACGGTCGGCGTGGTGCTCACCCGCAAGTCGCTACAGGCGGCGGGAGCAACGTTTCGGGTAGCGGATATTCCCCGCCAGTTGCGTGGTGGCTGCGGGCTGTGTATTTACCTCCGTTGCCCGGAGGCCGAAGCGCAGCAGTGGGTGCTTGCTGGTCATACGGAAGCGATTTACCGCCGTGGCGAGGATGAAGCCTGGCACTGTGTGGCAACATTTGCCAACGGATAACCGTATTCTCTGCTGGCAACAACATAACCCGTTAAGAATAATTTAAGATTAGCGAGTATAATCGGGAAAATAATTTTGCATTCTTTCCTGTGGAGCCTCAATGTTCAGGGCCGTGACGTTAAAACAGCATCCCAAAAAGCTATTCGTTTTTCTCTTTTTAATACTTATAGGGATAATCTGTATCGGCTGGCAGCTGTATTCACGCGCTAACGCGGAAAGCTGGACCAGTCACCATTCGTCGCTGCGTAATTATCATATCGCGATTGACGGTAAAAAAATCGCCGGCGTGGATAACAACATTTCCTCCCTCACCTGGTCGGCAAAAAGCGATACGCTGTTCAGCACCATTAACCGTCCGCCGACCATTGTCGAGTTGAGCAAACAGGGCGAGGTTATCCGCACTATTCCCATTGATTTTGCAAAAGATATTGAGACAATTGAGTACGTTGATGACAACGTTTTCGTTATTACGGACGAAAAGGACTATTCGATTTATGTCATCACTCTCGACGCCGCCTCACACGTTTCGGTGGTAAAAAAACTCCAGATCGCCCTGCAAAAAACGCCTACCAATACCGGCTTTGAAGGGCTGGCGTATTCCGCCAAAGATCACGTATTTTATTTCTTTAAAGAGAAAAAACCTGTCGCTATCTATCGTATTGAAGGTCTGCTCGACAATAACGATCTGCAAATCTCCGATGACAAAAATCTGCAAAGCCAACTGGACGTAAAAGATATCTCCGGCGCGGATTTCAACGCTGAAAATAATTCACTATTAGTTTTATCTCATGAGTCAAAAAACCTTCAGGAAGTGACACTTTCCGGGGATATTCTCGGCGAAGTATCGTTAAAAGAGGGTGAAAACGGGCTGACGCACGATATCAAACAGGCGGAAGGGATCGCCCGCGACGGCGCGGGCAATTTGTATATCGTCGGCGAGCCGAATCTGTTTTATCTGTTTACCAAAGCGCCGCCGCGTTAGTCGGCAATCACAAATCGGGTGGCGGCGAAGCGGTTAAGGATCAGATGTACCAGGAACACCATTGTCAGCGTCGCCAGCAGCGCGACGGTCACCGAGGTCACGCGGTACAGATCGCTGAACACCAGATCCTGCTCCGGGTGCAGGTTCTGGCCAAACATAATGCCAATGGTGGTAATGCTGGAAAATCCGACGCCTGCGCCCACTTTTTCCATCACGTGCAGGCGCGCGCTGAACGCCAGCCCGAGGCCGATCAGCGGCATCATCAACAGCATATGACTGCTGTGATCGTAAAGCAGCAACTGCACGATCAGGATATAAAGACAGGCCAGCACCACGCCCACCACGCGCCATAATGAACTCATCACCGCGCCGCGATAGTTCATTGGAAAGAGAATTAAGATCCCCGCCATCAACGCTGAAAGCGAATCGCTGAGATCGCTTACCTGAAAAATCACAAAGATGATGGTCGCCACCGTACCGGAAAGGAGCGATTCGTGGCGCACCCGCGCCGCGTCTTTGTCGATCAGCGGCGGACGACCGCGCGGCTCGACGTCCGGGATCAGGTAGTTCATCAGCGCACTCAGGCACACCGCCATCACGCTGGCTTCAACGTTGGAGAACATCAGCGTATGCCAGTCGTTAGTGGGATAGCTCATAAAGTTGAGCATCACGCTCTGGCAGACCACGCCCATTGAGCCGAAGAGAAACAGCGGTCCCTGACTCATAAAGCGAAAGCGCATCACGTACAGCGCGAACACCACCAGCGTCATGATCACCGGCCAGCGCGACAGAAAGCCGATAATGAACACCATTTCAATACAGTTCAGCACCGCGCTGAAGATGAACTGCTTCGCCACATGACGATTAAATACCGGCACCAGCGAGAGCAGCATGATCGGATAGACCACGAAAAAGACGCCGTACTGCACGTTGTAGAACGTGGAAACGCTGAGCGCGAGCGTGCCCGCCACCACAATGCGCAGCGTCTGGCGGAAATCATTGGCCGTAAAGGTGATATTGCCATGCGGCGTAAAAACGCGCGCCAGAGTGTTAATAGACATAGTGCAGCAGGCTCACCAGGTGAATTTGCAGCCCGGAAAAGAAGTGGGCAAACGGGCCTTCACTGTTATAGAGCTGAACGGTAGCACGCGCGCCGGTCGGCAGCGGCTGCGTCAGCGGCTCATCCAGCGCTACGTGAATGCGCATCCGCTGCGCGTCACGCACCCAGCGGTTAGACTGCTCGGGCTGCGAAAGCTGACCGTTAACCGCCTCCTGTCCGGCAAGGATCCCGGCGTCGCTGCTGGTGACGTGGGCGGCAAAAACTTTGCCGGGCATGGCGTCAAACACCACGGCGGCATCGGTACCGGGACGGGTATGGCGCAGGCTTTTTTCCCGGAAATCGGCCACGATATCGGTGTGAGCGCTTACTAACGCAAGCAAAGGCGTGCCTGCTGATGCATAAAGTCCTGGGCTAAGCTGAAGGTTACTCACAGTGCCGTCGGCCTCGGCGCGGATTTGCGCCCAGCCGAGATTCAGCTGCGCTTCATCCAGCGCATTGCGGTATTTTTGCAGGGTGACGTTGCGTGCGTCGTCACGTTCACCACGCTCAATGGTCAGTTGATGGATCGTCGCGTTTAGCGAGGTCACCGACTGTTCGCTGCTCTGCCAGGTGGTGCGTGCCTTATCCAGTTCCTGCTGCGATACGTTCTGGCTGGCGCTCAGCCGCTGATAGCGCTGAAACGTCACCGCATCGTTACGGGCGGTTAGCTGTGCCGTTTTGAGGTTCGCGCGCGCGGCGGCGATCTGCGCATCAAGCTGCTGGTTGGTGAGTTGCGCCTGATGCAGGGCGATTTGCGCGGCTTCGACGCGATTAAGAAACGGCGTGGTATCCAGTTCATACAGCAGATCGCCCTTCTTCACCGGGCTGTTGTTGCGCACGTGTACTGCGGCGACGTAGCCGGAGACGCGGGCGGAAACTGGCGTAACGACGCGCATTACCGTGGAATCCGGCGTCAGGGGGATCCAGATATCCGCCACGATAAAATAGACGAACATCAGCAGGAAAGAGGCAATACTTACCCTTACCCAGCGGGCAAATTTTTGTTCAGGGGTCATCATAATTATGGTTTTGTCTTGTTATCTTCTTCGCGGATAGACCGCAAATTGCAGGCGATTTGATTTAATGTGGCGTTAAACAGGTCCCTGTCCGGAGCCGGAATATTATGCGTAACGCGTTCCTGGAACTGGTCAATGACCCGGGTCAGCTTTTCCAGTACCGCTTCCCCGGCAGGCGTCAGCGCCAGCAGGCGTATCCGCTTATCGTAAGGCGATATGCTCCGCAGCAGATATCCCTGTTTTTCCAGCAGCGTGAGGGTCCGCATCAGCGGCGGCAGTTCAATGCCCTGCACTTCCGCCAGTTCGGTGACCGAGACGTGATTACCCAGTTGATGTAGTTGCATGAGGACCGTCCAGCTTGATTGTGTCAGGCCGGTATCCAGCACTGCCTGATCGATGACGGAACGCCACTGGCGTACCACCATCGCCATGCGCATCCCTAACGGACGGCGGGCAAACAGTTCATCTTCGGTCATCGCGTCTCCTCTCATTGCGCAGGATAAAGTAATACTTATCAGAGTAAGTATCAAGAAACGGGAGGGTTAAGCGCATGGATTGCGAAAAGGTGGCCAGATTGCGATCGAGGCCAGGCCGGGGCCGCCATGCCCGGTGGCGCTGCGCTTACCGGGCCTACGAGGTGGATCATTATCCGCCCAAATAGCGCAAACGCTCCCCGTAGGCCGGGCAAGCGCAGCGCCGCCCGGCATTACAGCGCGGAGGATAACCATCCGCTCAAATAGCGCAAACGCTCCCCGTAGGCCGGGCAAGCGTAGCGCCCCCGGCATTACAGCGCGGAGGACAACCATCAGCTCAAATAGCGCAAACGCCCCATCGTAGGCCGGGCAAGCGCAGCGCCGCCCGGCATTACATGAACACGGCTGAAAGCCCTTTTACAACCCCAGCGCCTTTTTCACCGCCGGTTCCGCTGGCTGACCGTCGCGGCTGGTCACGCCGTTTAACCACTGGCTCAACAGTTCAGGCCGTTTCGCCAGCTCGGCGCGGGCGGCCTCGTTGACGTCCTGCTTATCGTCCAGCACGCGGGTGATCACCGCGTTCTCCACCGCCACGTCAAACTTCAGCTGGCTGAAGAAACGGTTGAGGTTCGGGCAGTCGCTGGCGAAATCCTTGCGCGTGACGGTATTGACCGTCGCGCTACCGTAATTCGGCCCAAACCAGGTATCGCCGCCGCTCAGATAAGTCAGCGGGAAGCGGGTATTCATGGCGTGCGGCTCCCAGCCGAGAAACACGATCCACTCCTTGCGGCTCACCGCGCGGCTCACCTGCGCCAGCATCCCGCTCTCACTCGACTCCACCAGGTTCCAGTCCTTCAGCCCGAAATCATGCTTATCCAGCATCTTTTTAATATTCTGGTTCGCTGGTGCACCCGGCGCGATACCGTAAATTTTATGCCCGAACTTATCAGCATATTTTTGCAGATCGGCAAAATCCTTCACGCCCGCGTCGGAGACGTATTTCGGTACCGCGAGGGTAAACTTCGCCGCAGGCAGGTTGGCACCCACCACCTTAATATCCTGGCCCGGATTAAACTTGCTAATCACCGGTTCCTGCGCAGGCATCCAGTTGCCGAGAAACACATCCAGTTGGCCGGATTTCAGCCCCTGAAAGGCCAGCGCCACCGACAGGTTCTGCACTTTCTGCTGATAGCCCAGCGCATTCAGCACCACGCCGGAGAGCGCGTTGGTCGCCGCGATATCGGTCCAGCCGGGATCGGACTGGTTCACCACCGCGCAGCGATCCGCTTCGGCGGCCGAAACGGTGATGGGCGCTATCGCCGTCGTTGCCAGCAGCAGTAAAGGGGTCAGGTTTCTTGCTTTCATCATTGCTCTCCGACGCTATTTTTATGGGGACGTGGATAGCGGGCAAAAGCCTCCTGCTCATCCAGCGTCTGATGGTTACGAATAAAACGCTGCGAGGCCTGCTGATGGGGCTGAAAATCCCACTGCGGGATCGCATCCCGGCCCGCCACGCGGGTCAAAAAAAGTCGTTTTTGCTGGCTGGCCAGCACCTGTTGATTCAACTGCGCCAGATCCCAGCGCGACGCCACTTCTTCTGCAAACGCCTGCGCGACCTCCTGATAGCGATCATCGGCAGCCAGATTGTGCAGCTCATGCGGATCGTCCGGTAAATTGAACAGCTGCGGCGCTTCATTCCAGACACAGACATATTTCCACGGCCCACGGCGGATCATCACCTGCGGTCCCACCGCGCCCTCCGCCAGATATTCGGCGCAGGCTCCGTCCGGGCCAGTCTCCCCGCGCAGATGCGGCACCAGGCTATGCCCGTCGAGCGGCGCAACCGCACTGGCGCGACGATCTTCCCCGCTTGCCAGCTCGACAAATGTCGGCAACAGATCGACCAGCGATACACTCTCTGCCACACGGCGCGGCGCAAAAAGATGCGGGTTATGCACAATCAGCGGCACCCGCACGGCATTCTCAAAAAACGACATCTTGTACCACAGGCCGCGTTCGCCGAGCATTTCGCCGTGGTCGGCAATCACAAACACCACCGTATTCTTCGCCAGCCCGGTCTCTTCGAGGGTGTTGACGATCTCGCCAAAACAGTCATCCACGTAGGCCAGCGCGCCATAATAGGCGTGACGCGCGCGGCGGATGTGCTCGTCGGTCAGCAGCCCTTCTTCAAGCTGATACATGGCGCGCAAACGCTCTGAATGCGGATCGTTTTCCACATCCCGCGCACCGATCTGCGGCAGATCGACGTCCGCTTCGCTGATCCTGTCAAGATAACGCTTGGGGATCGCGAACGGATCGTGCGGGTGGGTCAGCGACAGGTGCAGCAGGAACGGCTGCTCGTCCGGGCGACGGGCGGCGTCATACAGCCGCTGACGGGCGAGAAACAGCGCTTCATCATCAAAATCGAGCTGGTTAGTGCGCACACACTCTCCCGCCTCCAGCACCGAACTCATGTTGTGATACCAGTCGAGCCGACGCTCTGGATGTTTCCAGTCCGGCGTCCAGCCAAAATCCGCCGGATAGATATCGGTGGTGAGACGCTCGTCAAAACCGTGCAACTGGTCCGGGCCGCAAAAGTGCATTTTGCCGGACAGCCAGGTGCGATAGCCCTGCTCGCGCAGATAGTGGCAGAACGTCGGCGAATCGGCGTGAAACTCGGCGGCATTGTCATAAACCGCGTTACGCGAGATAAACTGCCCGGTCATCAGCGATGCGCGCGACGGCGCACACAGCGGGCTATTACAATAGGCCGATTCAAATACCACCCCTTCCCGCGCTAATTTATCAATATTCGGCGTCAGGCTGACATTATTTCCATACGCTTTTAAAGCACTCGCCGTTAACTGATCCGCCATAAGAATAACGATATTCGGTTTATTTATAAGCATTGTTCCGCCAAAGATAAAATTAATTCTGTAACCGTGATATTTTTATCGCACGCGATTTACGCGCTGTGAAGTCATTATTTTATTATCGTGGCATAAGGTGCAATTATGGCTGGAAAATTACAGCTCCCTCCATTACAGGTTTTAGTGGTATTTGAAGCGGCGGCGCGCCACGGTAATTTTACCGCCGCCGGCAATGAGCTTGGTCTTTCGCAACCGGCGGTGAGTCAGCGCATTCAACTGCTGGAAAGCCAGCTGGATGCGCCGCTGTTCGAGCGCCGTCACCGTGGGGTCCAGCTTACCGAAGCGGGCAATAATCTGTATCACATTGTACGCAACAGCCTGAACGATATTAGCGAGCAACTGGAGCGCACCCGCCACCAGCGCAGCGTGCTGCGCATTGATACCGACATGGGCTTCGCCAGCTACTGGCTGATGCCGCGCCTTAACGCTATTCAGGCGTTGATCCCCGGCGTCGAAGTGCAGGTTTCCACCTCGCCCAACGACTACAATTTTCGCGACAGCAATGCCCCGCTCACCATCTGCTTTGGCAGCGGACACTGGCCGGGAACCCAGAGCCAGCGCCTGTTTCCCGAGCATGTGGTTCCCGTGTGTAATCAACAGATTATGCAGACGCTGGGTGATAATCCCACGCCAGCATCGCTGCTGCGTTTTCCGCTGCTGAAACTGCCGGAGACCCGCCCGCAGCGCTGGCTGACCTGGGATGACTGGTTTCGCCAGCAGCGGCTACAGCCCGGCAATATCAATGCGTCGCGCACCTTTAACGCCTACTCGCTGGTGATCCAGGCGGCGCTTGAGGGACAAGGTATTGCGCTGGGCTGGCGACCGCTGATCGCCCCGTTAATCGCCAGCCGCCAGTTGTTTATCTGCGGCCCGGAAATGCGCAGTGAACGCGGCTATTTTTTAATTTCTTCCGCCAGTAAGCCTTTATCGCCGCAGCAGCAAAAAGTGAAATCGTGGCTGCTGGATGAAGCGTGGAATTTTCACTATTCCGATCTCGCTTTGTCATAATTGTTATAACTTAAGCAATAAAATGACTATTAAAAAATAGCAAAACACTTTCCGTCTGATACTTATTTTAAGGTAGGGTAGCATTGCGCCCATTAAATATGTGATTGCATTATGACAAAACCGATAATTGAACTGCGCAAGGTGAATAAATACTATTCGACCCCGGCGCAAGGCTCCTTTTTTTCACGCCAGGATCCCAACGCCACGGTGCAGGCCCTGAATGACATTAACCTGCAGATTTTCCCCGGTGAGATTTTCGTCATCGTCGGTCTGTCCGGTTCGGGTAAATCCACGCTGTTGCGCACGCTTAACCATTTGATCCCGCCTGAAGAGGGCGAGGTCACGTTTGAACAGCAGCCGCTGGCGAGGCTGTCCGCAGCCAGCCTGATCGCTCTGCGCCGCCAGCATATCGGGATGGTCTTTCAGTCCTTCGCGCTGTTCGACGAGCGCACGGTGCTGGATAACGTTGCTTTTGGCCTTGAAGTTTCTGGTGTCGAGAAGACGGAGCGTCACCAACGCGCCCGCGTGATGCTGGAGAAAGTCGGCCTTGCCGCCGTTGCTGACCAGTATCCACATCAGCTTTCCGGCGGGATGCAGCAGCGCGTTGGCCTCGCACGGGCGCTGGTGGTGAATCCTTCGGTGCTGCTGATGGACGAAGCGTTCTCGGCGCTGGACCCGATTATTCGCCGTGAGATGCAGTCCCTGCTGCTGAACCTACAGGCTGAGCATCAACGCACGGTGGTGTTCGTCACTCATGATATGGAAGAGGCGCTGCGGCTCGGTTCGCGCATCGCCATTATGGAGAAGGGCCAACTGGTACAGGTCGGCTCGCCGGAAGCGCTGATTAACGCGCCCGCGACGCCCTACGTGCGCCACTTCTTCTCCGGCGTTGATGTCTCCCGCTGGCAACTTGCGGAGAACTACGCCGACGTCTGGCCCTCGCACTAAAAAGAGAATGATATGGCTTATCCCTTAGATTTCAGCCGTGAGATCGACCACGGTATTCAGGCGTTGCTGACGCACGCAGGCGGTTTTTTTGACGGTCTTGCCGCAGTGATTGACGGTTTTGCCGGTGGGCTGGAGACGGTGATTAACTGGCTCAACCCGTGGGGGCTGGTGGTACTGACGGTAGCGCTGGGGCTATGGCGCATCGGCAAGGGCTTTGCGATTTTCGCCCTGCTGGCGATGCTGTACATCATTTATAGTGGCTACAGCGATCACGCCGCGGTGACGCTGGCCCTGACGCTCTCCTCCACGTTTTTCAGCCTGCTGATCGGCATCCCGCTCGGCATCTGGAGCGCGCGCCGGGCGGCGGTGGGCAGCATAGTACGTACCCTGCTCGACTTTATGCAGACCATGCCCGCGTTTGTTTATCTGATCCCGGCGACTATTCTGTTCGGGCTGGGACGACCGCCGGGGATTTTTGCCACTGTGTTGTTCTCCATGCCGCCAGTAGTCAGGCTGACCGACCTCGGCATTCGCCAGGTCAACGCGGCGCGTATTGAAGCCGGGCTGGCGTTTGGCTGTACGCCGCGACAGCTGCTGTGGAAGGTCCAGCTTCCCGCTGCGCAGCCTGCGATGATGGCCGGCGTGAACCAGACCATCATGATGGCGATGTCGATGGTGATTATCGCCTCGATGGTCGGCGCGGGCGGACTGGGCAATGATATCCTGAGCAGTATTCAGCAACTGGATATCGGCCCCGGCCTGCAAAGCGGCATTGTGGTGGTGCTAATGGCGATCCTTCTCGACCGGCTCTCCGCCAGTCTGGCCCGCCGCCAGCGTTAAATTACAGCTTCGATAGTCGCGGAATGACTATGCGGAAGCATACTCATTCCGCTGACCGCGCGGCTATTCGGAGTAGCATCGCGGCTGAGGAGAAGTGTAACCCGGCGGCGGCACGGCGCAACCGCCGGGTTCAGGTTTTGCGAGACGGCTTCAGAAAGACGTTATACGTAGCGCTTGCCCTTTTTAGTGCTGGCTGGCTTACCCTTGAATACCCACGGGCCGTCAACGGTCAGCACCACGTTATCGCCCTTGCGGGTCAGCCACGGCGTATCTTCGCTGCCCTCTTCCGAGGTGACGCCTGCCGGACGCAGCACGATGCTGTCTTCATCAATTTCAATCAGGCCGATAACGTAGGTATAAATACCTTCGTCATCGTCGCCGTTGTTGAAGTCATACGCACACTCAACGACCTGCTCGCCATACTCCATGCGCATCGTCGGTTGCAGCGAGGCCACGGATACCGCGCCGTTGCTGACCGCAGAGTACACGCTGCACACGATAGCCACTTTCCCGCCCATCAGGCGTGAAATGGCCGGATTGATCTCCACGGTTTCCGTGCCGGGTGCCGAAGCGCTGGCGGCGACCACATCGCCACCGTGGAGGATCCACGGATACGCATCAAACGCGCCAGGATTATCCGGCGCGCAGACCAGCGACATCTGACCGTCCGGGCGCAGAATACCGATGCGCAGATCGAGATCGTCGTTATCCTCACCGTCGCCGTTATCAATCCAGGTCGCGCTGACGCGAATACTTTTTGGTGCGCCCGCGCCCTTAACAAGTGAGACTTTATGCCGGGCATCGGGTTTGGTAAGGGTAACTTTTTTCAGGCTGACTGGCGGGGTGACCGGCGCGGGCGCTTCCACCTCAATGCCGTACAGATTACATAATCCTTCAAGCCCGGAGTTGAACCCCTGCCATACCGCACGCGCTTTGTTCTCGCCGTTACGCACGTACAGGTCGAGCACGATGATCCCGGTCTCCGCACTAAACGCGCCGGGAGCAAGTTCAAGCGTCTGGCTGCCCGCGACGATCTGCGCTCGCAGATCGTTTACGCTGGCGAACCCTGCCGCACTGCCATCCTGAGTTAACGTTACGGCAATTTTGACGATCTCCGCCGGCAAACGTGAGAGATCAAAATCAATGCAGTGGCTTAATGTTGCACCGCTGGCGGCAGGCGCAATAAAAGAGGCGGCTCCCGAAGCGTGCTGCGGCGCGTTGAAAAAAACCATATCGTCATCGTTGATCACCTTTCCGGAAGCGGTGACCAGAAACGCCGTCAGGTTGACGTCGAGATCGGCGCTCGCGGTGTGACTTACGCGCACTTGTCCGCGCGCCTGCGCCAGCGTGGTATTCTGGCCGGGTTGTAATGATTGATTCATCGGGTCATCCTTTCCTTCGCTGTAAATTTACCTCCCCCGGTTTATCACAGCCGCTCACCGGAGGGAATCGACAATGTGCTGTCGCAGCCAGATATGACCGGGATCGCGATGCACGCGTTCGTGCCACAGCATCATCATGTCGAACCCGGCAATCTCCAGCGGCGGCTCGACAATTTTCAGCGTAGTGGTTTGTTTTACCAGCCGTTCCGGCAGCACCGCCACCAGATCGGTACGCGCCAGCGTCTCCAGCATCACTAAAAAATGCGGTACTGACAGCACCACTCGCCGCGACAGGCCCTTATTTGCCAGCGCCACATCGGTCGCCGCATGAAAGCCGCCGCCATCCGGAGAGACGATGACGTGCTCCAGCTGGCAGAACTGCGCCAGCGTGGGCTGTCGTTTTAGCGCCGGATGATCGACCCGCCCTGCCAGTACATAACGTTCGGTAAACAGATGCCGCTGATGCAGCGACAGCGGCGCGCCGTCGCGGGTATGAAAAACCAGATCGACGTCCTGCTGCTCCGCCTGGCGGACAATCTGATCCGGCCGCAGTTCCAGCACCGCCAGCCGGGCGCCCGGCGCAACGCGACGTAATTCGTTTAATGCCGGAAGGATAATCGCCGACGCCATGTAGTCGGTGGCAACGATACGCCAGGTGGCCGTCGCCTGCGCCGGATCGAAGGCTGTAGCGGGTGCAATAGCCTGCTCCAGCACCTCCAGCGCCTGACGCAGCGGTTCACGCAGCGCCTCAGCTCTGGCGGTGGGCTGCATACCGCGCGGGCCGGGCAACAAGAGCGGATCGGCAAAAATATCCCTCAGCCGCGCCAGCTGTACGCTGACCGAAGGCTGCGACAAATTCAGCCGCCGCGCGGCACGCGTGACGTTGTGCTCGGTCAACAGCACGTCCAGCGTCAGGAGTAAATTCAGATCCAGGCTGCGGAAATTAACCATCACTATACCTGTAATTTAAGCAATCAATTTCTACTATAGCGGCCTGCAACTTATCCTGCAGTGACTTTCTCATGTCAGGTAACGCTTATGAATATCCTTATTGTTTACGCTCACCCGGAACCACGCTCGCTGAATGGATCGCTGAAAAATGTAGCGGTTACGCACCTTGAGCAGACAGGTCATCAGGTACAGGTGTCCGATCTCTACGCTATGCAGTGGAAATCGCAAATCGATCCTGCTGACAGTCTTGCGCCGGTTCAGGGCGATCGGTTTGATCCGTCGCTGGATTCAAAATATGCGTTTGAACACGGCGTGCAGAGTGACGATATCGCCCGCGAGCAGGAGAAATTGCGCTGGGCCGACGCGGTGATTTTCCAGTTTCCGCTATGGTGGTTTTCGATGCCCGCGATCCTCAAAGGCTGGTTCGATCGGGTATATGCATATGGCTTTGCCTATGGTGTCGGCGAGCATAACGATCGTCACTGGGGCGATCGCTATGGTGAAGGGACGATGGCGGGTAAACGCGCCATGCTGATCGTCACCACTGGCGGCTGGGAGTCGCATTATAGCCCGCGCGGGATCAACGGTGCGATTGACGATATTCTCTTCCCCATCCAGCACGGGATGCTGCACTATCCGGGGTTTGAGGTTCTGCCGCCGCTGGTGGTGTACCGTTCAGGAAAAATGAACGAGGCGCGGTATGAGGAGCTGACCCGGCAGTTAACGCAGCGGCTGGATGATTTATGGCATACCGCGCCGCTGGGATATCGTAAGCAGAACGGCGGGGATTATGCGATCCCGGATCTGACGCTGCGGGAGGGTCTGGCGGCGGGTGAATCGGGTTTAGCGATTCATTTAGAATGAACGCTGCATGACAAGCCCGGCAGGAAGTTCATGCGCCTGCCGGGTGGCGCTGCGCTTACGCCGGCCTACAAAACCCTAGAATTGGCTGATATAAATGCCGGGTGGCGCTGCGCTTACGCCGGCCTACAACATTCTGCGAGATTGGCACGCTATCTGTAGGCCCGTGCAAGCGAAGCGCCGCCGGGCAAAGCGGGGAGGATGCATAACCTTAAACGCGCGGCATTACCGGGTATCCTCGGTCTCCACCAGCAGGATCGGGATCTGCCAGCTCTCGGCTTTACATTTGCTCTGGAACTTCTCCCCTTCATGGCTTTTATTGCGCTGCAACATCGCCAGTACCTGAGCATGACGAATACCGGGAATGATTTTCTCCCAGACCTTTCTGCCGTTTTTGGAAAACTGTGCGATAGTTGTGCCGTTAAACCTGATCGTAATATCGTGTTTATCAGCAACGACTTCCACGCGTTCCCCCGGCTGTAGCGCATTCAGCACCTTATGAATTTCATGTGATTCTTCATGCGCGCCAGCAAACCCAATATTAAGCTGCGCCAGACCAGTAATCAGAAAACGTCGCAGTTTTTCGGGACAGGTTGCCTGACTATGCTGAGGGCAAAGCGGTCCACCCTCCAGCAGCGGAAGATGTGGATTCTGCTGATTATCAAGCTGCATCAGCACCAGCCGGGAGATCGCACGCGTCATGCCAACATAAAATAATCTGCGTTCTTCCTCCTGACTTTGTGCGTCTTCACCAAAGGCTTGCGTCCAGCCGCCGTCGAGGATGATCACATGGTCGAACTCTTCGCCTTTCACGCCGTGTACGGTACTGAGTAAGACACCGCTACCGAAGCGCACCTGACGGCGCTGGGCGTTAAAATACTCCTGCATAAAGACATCAAAATATTCTGCGGGTAATGCCTCGTTCCCCTGGCTGGACTCCCAGTGATCGATCAGTTCATGCAGCAATTCGTGCCAGCGGTTAGCCTGCTCTACGTCAGGTAAAGGTTCGCGTAACGCATCCGGTGTCAACGGCGTCAGCCCCTGCGCCCGTAGCCATTGCTGGTAAGCCACAATTTCCCGACAGGCCCGAATCGGGAAACCCGCCTCTTTATCCAGCGTGAAGCGGCACGGTATCCCGGCATCGGTCAGCGCAGAACGTACCCGGACCAGTTCATTTTTATCAATACCGTTACGCGCAAGAATAGCGATGTGCTCAAGTGGACAACCTGCCTCTATCTCACGTATCCGCTGAATTTGCTGCACAACTTCCGCCGCCTGTTGCGCGCTGTCTTTGCATTGCACAACCTCAATGTTGCCCAGGCCCGGCTTCACCGCGTGCCATTTGCCGCCACGCGGCTCCAGATGGCGGTTTTCATCAATCGTAATCGGATGCTCACCCTTCATCCGGTTCTGATTATGCTCAATAAGCTGGTTGGACGCGGCAATGATGTTAGCCGTCGAACGATAATTCCAGGTGAGATAGTGCGTCTGGGCGTCGTAGTCCTTTTCAAAGCGACGAATAAAGGTGACGTTCGCCTCACGAAAACCATAGATAGACTGATCGTCATCTCCCACCGCCATCAGGCTCAGCTTCACATCATCCTCGTCGGCATTCATCCCTGCCAGCGCGGCGATAAGCTCATATTGCTGCTCATCAATGTCCTGATATTCATCCACCAGCAGGTATTCCAGTCCACCTAATAGGTGTTCGCGCTGCCCTTCCATCTCCAGGCCGAGCTGCGTCTCCTCGCCTTTTAACAGGGCGATGGCATCCTTCAGCAGACTGCTAAAGTTAATGTCCTCGTTATCCTGATTGCCGACGGTATGCCCGGTCAGGCTTAACGCCAGACCATGAAACGTCTGCACCGACACACGGCTGCCATCACGGCCTAATAGCGTTTTAAGCCGACGGCGCAGCGATTGCGCGGCATTGTGGTTATAACAGAGCAGCAAAATCTTGCGTGGATCGACCTGTTTCACACGCATCAGATACGCGCAGCGGTGGACAATCACCTTACTTTTACCCGATCCAGGACCGGCCAGTACCAGCATGTTTTGATCCAGACTGGCCTGTACGATCTGCTCCTGACGCTGGTTATGCAGATCTTCCACGATCCGTTTCCACGAACTTTCGCTGGTCGCCAGATCCAGCACTTTGCGGCGGCCTTTAAAGTACAGCGGCAAAAACGACTCCGCGTCCATCGCAAAGTAGTCTTTCACCAGCTGCTGCGCCGCTTTCGGCTTATCCAGCCCCAGCTTCGCATATTCGTTCATGACGTGAATTTGCAATATTTTTTGCTGGTAGTGTTGCTCCAGCGGCTGATAATCCGCCTTTACATAGCGATGCGCTTTTTCAACGTTGAGCTTGAGCGACATCGCAGAACGGAACACGGCCAGCCCGTTTTGCAAAATAATGGCATGTTGTTCATGCAGATAAAGCAGCGCGCGCTCGGCACCTTTAATTAACCACTCTTGCTCGTCACCCGTATTTCGCTCCTGGATCAGCGGAATGATGTCCACATCCTGACGCAGATAATCCAGCACCTGTTCCAGGGAAAAGGAGAGCATGATCCTTTTTACACTATTTTCATCGCTCGCCGCGGCCTGCTGATATAAGAAGCCAAGCACCGCGTTGGTTAAGCGGTGGCGTTGCTGGATAATTTTTTCAATTTTGGACCAGCTACGGTTAATGGCGATTTGATAACTGTCCCGGCTGCCGTAACGGAACTCGATTGATCCTTTTTCTCCGCTTTGCCGTCCGTCCTGTGACCAGCTATAAAGCAGATTGCGCAGCAGCGATGGATGGCTGCGATCGTGGCCCAGATCGATAATTAACTGATTAAATTTGCGCAGATGTAGCGGATAAGACACTCCCATCTCAGGATCGGGCAGCTGCTCACGCAACAACGACAGCATCGCGTTTTCTATTTCCTGGATCTGGCTGGCCATCACCCGTGCATTATCTTTCCCCTTCGGACGGATATGCGTAGTGAGCAACAAACCTTTAGTGATCAGCTTCAGATCCGCCATCTGCGTCAGCACGCGCATGACATCTTTCGCTTCAGCATGACGGGCGTTACCGGCATCCTGGCTAAGATACTTTGCCGCATCTTCCGCGATGGCATCGGCACTCAGCCCATCGTCGTCATCTGCATTAAGCAGGGCCTGCAATATGGCGTTCCATAACTGCACGGCAGGCGGATTGAGATTGAGGGCGCGAATTTTTTCCTGCGCCTCCTCCAGCGAGGCAAATGCCACCTTGCCCTGAAACACTTGGGTAATATTGTCACTGCGCTCAACGTAGCCGACCCGTTCCAGCCAGGCAATGCCGGTTTTGACTTTGGTATCTGCGCCGCTGTCATCAGCAGTGAAACTGGTTTCCACCATTGGCTGATTAATTAGTTCTGCGCTGGTGGCGACCACTTCGTTTTTCTCATTCACCTTACGTTTAATGCCGCTGAATATCTGCCGGATATCTTTAAAGCTGACTTCACTGATGGCCTCAAGCTGGAATTGTTTTTCGATATCCTGCTCGTCAAACAGCAGTACGCAGTGAGCATCCCGCGTATCACGCCCGGCACGTCCGGCTTCCTGTAAATAGTTCTCCAGCGAGCCGGGGATCTCCGCGTGGATCACCAGTCGGACATCGTCTTTATCGATCCCCATGCCAAAAGCATTGGTAGCGCAGACAATCCGGTACTGTCCGGCAATAAACCCTTCGAGGATCTCTTTTTTCTGCGCGCTCTCCAGCCGGGCATAAAATTTCGCCACCGGCAGCGACTGTTGCTGTATCAGCGCATCGGAGATTTCATCCACCGATTTGCGCGTGGCACAATAAATTACACAGGAGCCGGGCTGTCCGTTACCGAAAAACTGCTCAAGCAGGGAAAGAATTTGACTGAGTTTGCTGAGTCCCCGGCTTTCAAGGATCTCATAATGCAGGTTTACGCGCTCAACGCCGCCTTCGAAGCGCGCCAGCGGCTGCGGGATTTTATTCTGAAAATGTGAGCAGATGTCGTTAATTACATCCAGTTTCGCCGTGGCGGTGTAGCAGAATACGGGCGGAACGGGCACCTGCTGCTCTTTCGCCAGCGCCTCGATGACGCTGGCGCAGTAGAGATAATCAGGACGAAAATCGTGCCCCCATTTTGACAGGCAGTGCGCCTCGTCAAATACCCAGCCGCCGATTTGCCGCTGTTTGATAGCGTTTTTCACCGCCCGGTTGCGCAACTGTTCCGGCGAGAGATAGAGAATCGCGATATCGCCCTGCCGTACCTGTTCGAGGATCGCCCCCCGCTCCGGCAGGGTCAGCATCCCGGAGATCGCCGCCACGCCTTCAACACCCGCCTTTTGCCGCAGGTTATCGACCTGATCTTTCATCAGCGCCTGCAACGGTGAGATAACGATGGTCAGTGAACCATTGCGCTGATTGCGCACAATGGCCGGCAATTGATAGCAGAGTGATTTACCGCCGCTGGTCGGCAGGATCCCCAGCAGCGAACGGCTGGCAAGCCCGCACTCAACGATATTGCGCTGGAGCGGCATGCCGTCAGGAAGATTACGAAAATCCGGCAGTTCAAAAATCCGCTGCAGATGCCGTTTCGCATCATGATTTTGCAGGCAATAAGGACAGGCGGGATCCTGGCACTTTACCTCCCGTAGCTCGCGGATGATATCGGCTGTCGCCGGGAATCGCCGCCACACCCACGGCGGTAGCACGGAGTTTCCACCAGAGACCGGTAGCCACGCGCAGGCAAACGCCAGCGGCAGCAGCTTTTGCGGCTGGCGTAACGCGTCGCCAATGACCCGGTTAAGCTGGTTTGGACACACTTTATTTTGTGCGATCGCTTTTACCAGCGTCGGCAATGCCGCCGCCTGGATCGCCTTCTTGGCGGTCAGCGCGGCAAACACCTGCGCCAGACCTCGGGTATTAAATTCCGTCGAGACGCCGTGTGCGAACAGATACTGGTATAGCTGAAGCTGCTCCAGCGGCTTATTTTTCAGCGCCACAAGTTGTTCTGTGAATATTTGCAGCGCCAGCCGTGAATCATTCACCGGATCGTTAATGCTGTCTCTGACCAGTTTGTAATCTTTGATCAGACGATGATAAGGATTAGCCGGGAAAGCCAGCGGAGAGAGATAAAGCGTATCGATGATGGGTTTATCAAGCAGGATATGCGGGCGCACCGGCTGACTGGAAAGCCACGGCAGATCAAAATCTAAAACGTTGTGGCCAAGAATAACATCGGCCTCTTTTGCCAGATGATCCAGGCGGGCAATAGCGTCTTCTTGATTGTCTTTAACATTCAGCATCTCATCGGCCAGCACTGCGCCAAGGTGCCTGAATTTATTATCCCGGCTTAACTCCAGATCGAAAGAAAGGATCCGCTGTAGATCCAGTACATCAGTGGTTTGTTCCATTAACCGACTCCATAATCTCCCGCTGAGATACATGAAATCGATAAATCTGGCCGGAGATAACAGGTTTATTTTGCAGAGATTAAATCATGAGAGACGGAGGATAGCCAGCAACAACGTGATTTGTAAGGCAAACAGAATGATTAGCATTGTTGAAGAGAGGGTTTTCATACACAGGCAGAGGGTCGCTAAACGCGAAAGCACTATCTTCCGGCAACAATCATGCCTCTCTCACTCCTCCCGGTTAAGGATTTTCTCCAGATACGCCTCAAGCTGATGCCGCTGCAGATAGTCACTAACTTCCCGCGTCCAGCCTTCACCATTGCCCAGCACCGCGCGACTGCTGGTGGAGGCATGCAGGTAACGGTTGTCGTAGAGATTAATCAACGTCTGATTCATCGAATCAACATTGAAGCCCGGCTTTTTGCGCTGCTGATGCTCCAGCGAACGCAGTATTCGCTCTTGTTTCTCAGGGTCCGGGGTAAAAACCTGCTCGTTCAGCTCGCTGATCACGAGGAATTCGGGCGGGATGCCCTCTTCCCGCGCCGCCTGAAAACGATAATGCCCGTCGAGGATCACAAAAGACGCCAGCCCGGCGATATACCAGACGAGGACAGGCGGAAGCTGCCCCTCGCGGCATTTTTTTCGCCACCACTTCAGCCGTCCGGCATCGGTCTCGACCGCATAACGGCCCAGCAGTAAATTCCCTCCCCACCACCAGTCCACCATTTTCACTTTCTCTGGCTGGCTGAGATCGGCCATATCCTCGGCATAAAGCATCCAGTCGCAGCCCATTTTATCGGCGCTGGCCGGAGAGCGAAAATGCCAGTTTTCCGGAGTAAACGGCTTTTTGAGCGAGTACGGGGCGCTGTCTTTCACCTGCTCCATCGGGCGCATCAGCCAGCGGCGTGCGGGCAACAGCGGCGAAGGCGATTCCATTAACTGACGGGCAAAATAGCGGCACCACTCGCGAGTCCAGGCCTCAGGGCCTTTGCGGAGAATGGTTTCGATATCCTGCGAAGTGATGGGCGGCAGCAGGTTTTGCTGGTCCGGGTGATCGGCGTTAAACACCAGCCAGACGCCGGAATAGTCGTTGAGTACCGTCGCCCAGAATAGCGTATCACCGCGCACGTTCAGCGCCATCCGGCCATGGTGACCGCTCAGCATCTCCAGAGTTTGTGCTTTTTCGCTATCGCGGACGATAAGTTCAAGGCCTTGCCAGTGATCGTTGCGGTCAAGGAAATCTTTCCACCAGTAGTGAGGCATGCAGGGGCTCCGGTTAGGTACCAGGATATGTACTGTTCAATGTCTGCCTCTATTGTAATCACAAATATCGTTAACTTATCGCTTTATGGTTTTTACTAACATCGTTATAAATATATAAAGGAGAGTGGTCATTGATAACACACTGATAACAGAGAGATAAAACCATGTGTCATAAAGCGATTCTATATTCACATCCCCATAGAGAAAACATGCTACTTTGTCTGCAATCCCGTCATTAATCCAGTCTTCCGGCTTTCCCAGAAGACGGCCAACGGCGATTGAAAGCAGGATGAAGAATACTGCTTTAAGTAGCCTGAGCCCCCACAGAAGCAGGCTTTTAGTTATTGCGGCTGATTCCATTCGCGACAACCTCGATAAAACCACGTGCCTTAAGAAATCTCATACAAGGAACCTGCACGGGACTGCTGTTCATCAATGCATTCCTTATCCTGGCATAATCAGAATTATGAGGGATTGTTATGCATCCCTCCGATATGTGTCCGGGATGAAGTCTGAATAAGCCACGATGAACACTGTTTACCCATGTACTATCATCAATTTCCCAATCATCTCTATACAGTGCAAACCATTCATCACGGCCAAATGCTGCGCCATGCCACGTTTTGTTCCATCCATCCTGCACATTAGCTTTTAGCCCTGAAAAAAAACCACCTGAGCCACGCTCCACAACCCAGTATTTACCCACCGGTAATGGGCCATTTTTGAGGACATGACTATAAGCGGCTTTATTACGATAAATTCCATTTCCCGAGAAAGCCAGAAATGTACCAGCACCGTAGATTGTTAAGGGCGCAAAATCCGCATTATTTAAAATGAAATTCCCTTTAAGCATCGAATACCCATTAAAAAGTATGGTTAATATTTTTTTATCCTATACCGCATTCGGTGCTAAAAAGTGACATCTCGTGCTAAAAGATAAGAGAAACTTACAGGTCCTGAAATATTGGCTTACCGCACCTCACAAACAAACAGCGGCGTATCGACAATCATAAACACCAGCAAATCGTCGCTGCTCCTGACGACACGGGTCAGCATTTTCATATCGCTGCGGGTGGTGAGGAAAAATGCCGGCAGGTACTTTTTAAAGGCGTTGAAGCTCTCCACGCTACTGTAATTCATCACGCTCGCGTCATTAGACATCACCATCACGTTATTCTTTTTGAGTTCATAGTTGAAGGTTTTGCGCAGCCTTAGCACGGCTGCGCTGGCCGAATCTTTTCCGACCAGCGTGATAAATCCATCACCATTATCAAATGAAATAGCCATCCGAAAAGCGATGATTCTGTCGTTATCAACGATGCTCAATCTGGCATCGCAGGCAATGGCATCACGCTCTGAGCGCAAATGGCTAACGAGGTAGAGGCAAATCATCAAAAACATCAGGGAGAGTACGGCGACCGCGTAGTTAATATTCACATTTATATTCAACATAGATCGTCCGTCCATCAATAAAAAAAGTAAACTGACTGGCAGCCGGGGCTGAGTCCTGAACCGGGTTGATTGCGGCAGGCAATCATTGATGGATAGTCAGCGGCATGATTACCGGTGATATACACCCAGCGGCTGCTACGACAATCCACCATCGATCGCCTGACTAGCCCCTGAAAAATCGTATCGTCTTCAGCGATGCTATTAACAAAGACCTTGCAGCCCTCAATATCATTGATTTCAATATAGGCAGAAAAATAGTTTTTTTGCGGCGTGGTGATATGCCACCAGGCGATCAGCAGCAGCAATAAAAGCCCCCCTGCGACAGCAATAGTCCTGGCGCCAGGTCTTATCCGGGACACGTTTTTTTCAGCGGGAGGCGCGGTTATTACCGCCAGCGGTGCGGAGACTTCAGCCATTTCATTGCTGGCAGGTTCAGTACCTCTATCCTGATCTTTATGCAGAACCGTAATGTCAGCCGGAATGGTAAACCCGCGCTTTGGGATCGTCTTTATAACCTCTCTGCCACCTTCTATTTGTGCCAATGCTTTTCGCAATAGCGAAATATTCTGGTGTAACGTATTCGCATTCACATTCATTCCCCGTGCATTCCAGACGCGGGTAAGTAATGTTTCCTGGCTAATAATCTCACCCTGGTTATCGAGCAGAATTTTAAAACAGTTACTGGCGGGAATGGGTAACGTCACCATTTTATCGCCGTCAGTATAATGCAGTAAATGTGCCTGAGCATCATAGATAAGCGCTTCATTTATAATATAAACCACGGCCACTCTACCAACCTCCTCCATTAAGATAGCGTCAGACACATTCCCCCCGTCGCTATATATCCATAGTTTCAGGTTATCTTCTTAGTTCATTTAATTGAATTTAATTATATTAAAATCCCTTAAGCCACTCAAACAAAATAACACTGTTCTTTGTAGAGGCATTGCATCCCCCTTTACCTTTTCTTCATAAATCACAACAAAATCAGGGCATTGAATTTATCATACAAATAAATAAATCATTAATTTCATAAATACATGAGTGGCAAACCCGCACCGTTAGCAAGTACATTTTGAAGCCTGAGCGGGTGCTGTGCTGGCTCGCGGGGGTGTTAACAACTAATAACGCCAGAAACTAACGATGCACTTCAATGCATCCTCAAAACGACATGACTAAACCTGAATACGCTAATCGTCCAGCAGGAACCTATTATGGAAAATAGCAAGTTAATGATCGCACTCCCTGTTATCGCGACAGTGAATAAAAAAGCCACCTACCTCCGCTCAGCCCTTCTGGCTCTGCAATTTATTACGCCAAAAAGCTCATGCAAAAATAAGGGCGTAACGATAATCACTTGCCCACTGCCAAATACATCCTAATCCACACTCAATATTGGCGTTGATCAGGATGCCAAATGCAGAACCGGCGGTCGGCTCATTCTCTAAAAAGGGAATACCTGAAGGCCAGGACGACCCCTTAATTTGATTCGTAGTCTTTCTCTCGATTAAAAGGAATATAGCATGAAATTGAAAACTCTGGCGCTTACCGCCCTGTCAGCGCTTTCTCTGAGTTCAGCCGCCTTTGCTGATACCACTGCCGTTAACGGCGGTACGGTGCATTTTAAAGGTGAAGTGGTTAACGCCGCCTGCGCGGTGGATGCCGATTCTATCGAACAGACCGTGCCGATGGGCCAGGTACGTACCGCCAAGCTTGCCACCGTGGGCAGCACCAGCACCGCCGTCGGCTTCAATATTCAGCTGAACGACTGTGATACCACCGTTGCCACTAAAGCCTCCGTGGCGTTCTCCGGCACGGCGGTTAACAGCGAGAATGCTAACGTGCTGGCGCTGCAAAACTCTGCCGCCGGTGGCGCGACTAACGTCGGCGTCCAGATCCTCGATAAAACCGGCACGCCGCTGGCGCTGGATGGCGCATCGTTTAGTTCTGCCGTGACCCTGATCGACGGCACCAACATCCTGCCGTTCCAGGCACGCTACTTCGCTACCGGGAAAGCAACCGCCGGTACTGCGAACGCTGACGCCACGTTTAAGGTTCAGTACGAGTAATTCAGCGTAACGCACGGAAGCGCGACGGGCCAGGACGGCCCGCTCTGTTTAACGCGCGCAAGGTGATACCGATGCAAAGGATGATAACCGGTCTGTTGATATTGCTGATGCCCTCGCTGGCGCTGGCCGAAGGCACGATGCGCTTTCAGGGCGTCATTATTGCTGAGGCCTGCCGCGTCGAGGCGGGAGATCGCCAGATGACGGTCAATATGGGGCAAATCGGCAGTTATCGTCTGCATTCGCCGGGCGAAGACGCCAATCCCGTCCCCTTTGACATCCACCTTCAGGATTGCACCATAGCGGTCAGCGAACGCGTCGGCATCGCCTTTCGCGGGGTGGCCGACGGTAAAAATCCGGATGTGCTGTCCGTTGGTGAAGGCCCCGGCATCGCCAGCAATATCGGCATCGCGCTGTTTGACGCAGACGATAACCTCATCCCGCTGAACAGCCCGCCACTTGCCTGGACGCGACTGTATAACGGCCCGATGACGCTGCATTTTGTCGCGAAGTACCGGGCCACTGGTCGGCAAGTGACCGGCGGCGTCGCGAATGCCCAGGCGTGGTTCGCCCTGACTTACCAGTAAGCAAAAACAATGTTGATAACCAAAGAGCATGACATGAAGAAGATGATGACGCGTCGCCTGCTGGCAGGATTGCTGATGATGTTAACGTTTGGCTATGCCGCGCGAGCCGGGGCGGGCGTGGCACTGGGCGCTACGCGGGTGGTGTATCCCGCCGGGCAAAAACAGGTCCAGCTACCGGTCACCAGTAACGCCGAAAACAGCACTTATCTGATCCAGTCATGGGTCGAGAATGCTGACGGACAAAAAGAGAGCCGCTTTGTCATCACCCCGCCGCTGTTTGCGATGCAGGGCAAAAAAGAGAACACCCTGCGCATTATCGATGCGACCAATCATCAGTTGCCGCAGGATCGCGAAAGCCTGTTCTGGATAAACGTCAAAGCTATCCCCTCCATGGATAAGGCAAAGCTGAGCGACAACACGCTACAACTGGCGATTATCAGCCGCATCAAGCTCTATTACCGCCCGGCTAATCTGGCGCTGCCGCCAGACCGGGCCGCGGAGAAGCTGCGCTTTCACCGCAGCGCATCGCGCCTGACGCTGAGCAATCCGACGCCGTATTACCTGACCGTCACCGAACTGAATGCCGGAACGCGGGTGCTGGAAAACGCGCTGGTGCCGCCGATGGGAGAAACCTCGGTGCAACTGCCGTCAGATGCCGGAAGCACCATCACTTACCGGACCATCAATGACTACGGCGCGCTGACGGCCAGAATGCAGGGCGTCATGCACTAACGCCGCCCCACCGCTGAACTCATGCAATCGCAATTATCACCGGACGACGACGGACCGGAGGGACTATGTCACAGTTGAAATATGGATCGCGCGGATACGTCAGCCGCCTTTACCCGCGTCCGGGACGCCATTTTATTCCGCTGCCGCTCGCGCTGCTGATCGCCTCGCAGGTCTTTTCCGCGCGGGCCGAGCTTTATTTCAATCCGCGCTTTTTATCCGACGACCCTTCCACCGTGGCCGATCTCTCCGGGTTCGAAAAAGGTCAGGAAGTGCCGCCCGGCGTCTACCGCGTGGATATCTATCTGAACGACGGCTTTATGACGACCCGCGATGTAACGTTCAACGCGGGTAATGACGGCGATGGACTGTCACCGTGTCTGACCCGCGGGCAGCTCGCCAGTATGGGCGTCAATACGTCCAGTGTTGCAGGAATGAACGCGCTGGCGGTTGATGCCTGCGTGCCGCTGACCTCAATGATTAACGACGCGACCACCCGGTTCGATGTCGGGCAGCAGCGCCTGTATCTGACGGTCCCGCAGGCGTTTATGGGCAACCATGCGCGGGGCTATATCCCGCCGGAGCTATGGGACGACGGGATCACTGCCGCGCTGCTCAATTACAACCTGACCGGCAACAACGTCCGTAACACTCCCGGCGGCTCCAGCCATTATACGTACCTCAACCTGCAAAGCGGCCTTAACGTCGGCGCATGGCGGCTGCGCGATAATACCAACTGGAGCTACAGCGGCGGCGGCGCATCGTCGAACCATGAGAACCGCTGGCAGCATGTGAACACCTGGCTTGAGCGCGACATCACCCCGCTGCGCTCGCGGCTGACGCTCGGCGATACCTACACCAGCGGCGACATTTTCGACGGCATTAACTTTCGCGGCGCGCAGCTGGCCTCCGATGACAATATGCTGCCGGACAGCCAGAAAGGATTCGCCCCGGTGGTGCACGGTATCGCGCGCGGCACGGCGCAGGTCTCCATCAAACAAAACGGCTATGAGATCTACCAGAGCACGGTGCCGCCCGGCCCCTTTACGGTTAACGATCTGTACGCGGCGGGTAACGGCGGCGATCTGCAGGTGACCATCAAAGAAGCCGATGGCAGCAGCCAGATCTTCAGCGTGCCGTGGTCGACGGTGCCCTTCCTGCAACGCGAAGGCCATACCCGCTACGCCGTCACCGCCGGTGAATACCGCAGCGGCAACGGGCAGCAGGACAAGCCGTCGTTCTTTCAGACTACCCTCCTGCACGGCCTGCCGGCGGGCTGGACGCTGTATGGCGGGACGCAACTGGCGGATCGCTACCGCGCCTTCAACCTTGGCGTCGGGAAAAATATGGGCACCTTTGGCGCGCTGTCGCTGGACGTCACCCAGGCCAACGCACATCTGGCGGATGACAGCGATCACCAGGGGCAATCGCTGCGTTTTCTGTACAACAAATCGCTGACCGAAACGGGCACCAACATTCAGCTGGTCGGCTACCGCTATTCGACGCGCGGCTACTTCAGCTTCGCCGACACCGCTTATCGCCGGATGAGCGGTTATCGCATTGAGACGCAGGACGGGCCGATTGAGGTGAAACCCAAAATTACCGACTACTACAACCTCACCTGGAATAAACGCGGTAAAGCGCAGGTCAGCGTGACCCAGCAGCTTGGCCGCACCGCGACACTGTATGTGAGCGGCAGCCACCAGACTTACTGGGGCACGGACGGTGCCGATGAACAGTTGCAGGCCGGGCTGAACACCGTGGTCAACGATATCAACTGGACACTCAGCTACAGCCTGACCAAAAACGCCTGGCAGCAGGGACGCGATCAGATGCTGGCGCTCAACGTCAACATCCCCTTCAGCCACTGGCTGCGATCTGACACCTCTTCCACCTGGCGACACGCCAGCGCCAGCTACAGCATGTCGCACGATCTTAATGGCCGAATGACCAACCTCGCGGGTCTCTACGGCACCCTGCTGGAGGACAATAACCTGAGCTACAGCGTGCAGACCGGCTACGCCGGCGGCGGGACGGGCAACAGCGGCGGCAGCGGCTATACGGCGCTGAACTATCGCGGCGGCTACGGCAACGCCAACCTCGGCTACAGCCACAGCGAAGGCATGAAGCAAGTCTATTACGGCATGAGCGGCGGCGTGCTGGCCCATGCCGACGGCGTCACCTTCAGCCAGCCGCTGAACGACACCAGCGTGCTGATCAAAGCGCCGGGCGCTAAAAACGCGAAAGTCGAAAATCAGACCGGCGTCTTCACCGACTGGCGCGGCTACGCCGTCATCCCCTACGCCACCGAGTACCGGGAGAACCGGGTGGCGCTGGATACCAACTCACTGGCGGACAACGTCGATCTGAATGAAGCCGTGGCAAGCGTGGTGCCGACTCACGGCGCCGTGGTGCGCGCCGAGTTTCGCGCCCAGGTGGGCCTGAAAGTGCTGCTCACCCTGATGCACAACGGTAAACCGGTGCCGTTCGGCGCGATAGCCACCTCCACCACCCGCCACAGCAGCAGCATCGTGGCGGATAACGGCCAGGTCTATCTCAGCGGCATGCCTGTCGCCGGTCAGGTCGGGGTGACGTGGGGTAACGGCGCGGACGCCCGCTGCGTGGCGGACTATCGCCTTGACGCGCGCCAGACGCTCAGCCAGATCACGGCCATATGCCGCTAAGGAACCGACCATGATAATTCTGCAACGCGCGCTCTTTGCTCTTCTGTCCGGCCTCGCCGCGACGCCCGGCCTCGCCGCAGACAGCACCATCTCTGTCAGCGGCCTTGTCCGCGACAACGGCTGCGCGGTGGCGACGGACTCAAAAGAGTTTACCGTCATGATGGGCACCGAAGCCGATAAACAGTTTCCCACGGTCGGCGCGGCTACCCGGCCGATGCCGTTCAGCATCGTGCTGTCGCCGTGCGGTACGGCGGTAACGGCGGTGAAAGTGGGCTTTAACGGCCTCGCAGATAACGACAACCCTGCGCTGTTAAAACTGGCCGACGGCGCGACCTCCGCTGACGGCATCGGCGTGCAGATCCTTGATAGCCATCGCCTCGCCCTGCCGCTTAACGCTGGTTCATCGGCGCTTGAGTGGATCCCTTTGACGCCAGGCCAGACCAACATTCTCAACTTTCACGCCCGCTTAATGTCCACGCGGGTTCCGGTCACCGCCGGGCAGGTTAATGCCACGGCCACCTTCACCCTTGAATTTCAATAGCCGGAGGCTGACATGCAACGGACTTTTTCCCGCTTCCTGCTCGCGGGATTACTGGCAGCGGTCATCGTGCCCGGCCACAGCGCCGACGTTACCATCACCGTCAACGGCAGGGTGGTGGCCAAACCCTGCACCATCGCCACCCCCACTGCGAACGTCACCCTGGAGGAGCTTTACACCTTCAACATGATCTCGCCGGGAGCCACTTCCGCCTGGCACGACGTGATCCTTGATCTTACCAACTGCCCGGTGGGCACCTCGACGGTCACCGCCACCTTCAGCGGCACGGCCGACAGTACCGGCTATTACCAGAACCAGGGCACCGCCGGGAACATCCAACTTGAGTTGCAGGATGAGGACGGCACCACGCTGAACAACGGCACGCTCAAAACCCTGCCGGTGGATGACGCCAGCCAGTCGACGCGCTTTCCGCTCAAAGTGCGGGCGCTGACGGTCAACGGCGGCGTCACCCAGGGTACGATCCAGGCCGTCATCAACGTCACCTACACCTGGGCCTGACAGGAGACCCCCATGCAAAAACTCATCGCTTTTGTTACCTCGCTACTGCTGCTCGGCTGGTCTGCCAGCGCGTGGTCCTTTGCCTGCCAGACCGCAGCGGGCGTGACTATTCCCATCGGTGGCGGCTCGGCGGACGTGTACGTCACCATGGCCCCCTCCGTCAGCGTGGGCCAGAACCTGGTGGTCGATCTCTCAACGCAGATTTTTTGCCATAACGACTACCCGACTTCGATCACCGACTACGTGACGCTCCAGCGCGGTTCGGCCTACGGCGGCGTATTAAAAAACTTCACCGGTACCGTTAAATACAACGGCGCGAGCTACCCGTTTCCGACCACCAGCGAGACCGCGCGGGTGATCTATAACTCCAAAACTGACAAGCCGTGGCCAACCGTGCTCTACCTGACGCCGGTCAGCACCGCCGGCGGCGTGGCGATCAGCGCCGGGTCGCTGGTGGCGGTGCTGATCCTTCATCAGACCAACAACAAGGACGCCGACGACTTTCAGTTTATCTGGAACATCTACGCCAGCAACGATGTGGTGGTGCCGACCGGCGGCTGCGACGTCTCCGCCCGCGACGTGACGGTCGACCTGCCGGACTATCCCGCCAGCGCCACCATTCCGCTTACGGTACGCTGCGCACAGAACCAGAACCTGGGCTATTACCTCTCCGGCAGCACGGTGGATTCTGGCAACTCGATTTTCAGTAACACCGCCGCTGGCCTCGCGGCGCAGGGCGTCGGGGTGCAGATCTCACGCGGCGGCACCATCCTGGCGGCCAACGATACGGTGTCCATGGGCGTGGTCGGCCCCTCGCCGGTAGATCTGGGACTTACCGCCAGCTACGCCCGCACCAGCGGACAGGTCACCGCAGGCAACGTGCAGTCGATCATCGGGGTGACGTTTGTCTACCAGTAGCACGATGATCCTCTCCCCCTGCACGCTGGCCGCCGGAGGGCTGGCATGGCTGATGGCGGACGCGCATCCGCAGAGGGTACACCCGCAGGCGAACGAGTTTCCGCCATTGCCCGCCCGCCGGGTGGTGGTGTATCTCCCGGACGATCCCTACTGGCTGCTGCTAACCCTGCAACACGCCGCCTCGCTGCTGCGCCAGATGCGCCGACCGATGAGCATGCTGATCCTCAGCCGCCTCCCCGCCAGCTGGCTGTGGCCGACGCTGCAAAAACTCACTAAAAATCCGCAGGCGCTGGCCTGCGTCAGGATGAGCAGTTCCGACCTGCCGTGTGCGCAGCTTGCCGCCCTGCTGCGCGGCGGATGCCGGAGCAGTCCGCGACTGGCGTTGCAGGCGCAACGGGAGCGGCAGTCGGGATTTCCTCATCAAGAGGGCCTCACCCCCAAAGAAGTGCTGGCGCTGGTGGATCTCTTCCACGGCGACAGCATCCGCCAGCAGTCGCAGGCCCACCAGCGCAGCCATAAAACCCTCTATTGCCAACGGATGTCAGGACTCAGAAAAATGGCCGGACCGTTTCCCTCCCTCACCGCCCACCTGCCGCATGCCCGACAAATGCCGCAGACCGAAGCCCTCAGCGCTTTTGAACGCGAGTTTATGCAGGCGATCCACAGCCGCCAGTGGTATACGGTGTTTCAGCCCATCGTTAATCAACACCTCCGGCTTCAGGGCTTTGAACTGCTCGCCCGCTGGTATCGCGACGGGCACATCCTCACCCCCGGTGAATTTCTGCCGCCGATCCGCTCGCACTACACCTGGATACTGTTAACCGCCTCCACGATCCAGCAGGCCGTGCGGCAGATTAACGCCTGTGAAGGCCGCTACTATTTTTCCGTCAACATCCCGCCCTGCCTGGCCAACCATCACGCCCTCGTACCTATGATGGACGCCGCCCGCCGCCAGCTTCACGATCCCGCATGGACACCCCAACTGGTGCTGGAATGCGCCGAGACCACCGACCTGCGCCCGGACGAACAACGCGCTACCAGCCTGCTGCGCCTACAGTCGCAGGGTTTTCGCATCATGCTCGATGACTGCTTTTCCCACAACAGCGTGATATTGCCGGTCAGAACGCTGCGGTTCAGCGACTACAAGCTGGATAAAAGCATCGTCGACGACTGCCAGCACGACGCCCACGCCCGCGCGTTGGTTAAAAGCCTGGTGTATTTCGCTGAACTGACGGGAAGCGGGTGTATTGCCGAAGGGGTGGACAGTGAGAAGAAGCTTGAGATGCTGCGCGGGATGGGAGTGACGAGTTATCAGGGGTATTTTATTTCGTTGCCGGTGACGGAGCGGGAACTGGGTGGGGTGATGGGGAGGTATGGGTGAGAGTTTATGACGTCCTGATCGCCCCGGGCTAAGCAAAACGATAGCCCGGTAGTGACGGTGATGATCATTATCTATTCATAAAACGCATTAATTTACGGCGATCGATTAATGTTCCATTCTCGTCATAATAGCGGCTGGGCCAGATCGCCGAGGGTTCCATTTCCAGCGCCTCCGCAATCAAATGCTCCCCTTTCGGCCATGGGCGGATCAACGCATTCGCCAGCGTGGAAGAACGCAGCCCTGCCTGACGGGACAGTTCGGCCATCGATAAATGCTTTTTCTTAAGCTGGGCAATAATATCCGCCGGATGCATATCGGTTCTCTTCATCTCCTGCTCTCCTTCGTGGTCAATCAACAGTTCAAATTTGCGACACAAATACTAAGTAATACTTAGTACATTTTCAACTATCAGATCTCAAAATTGCGATTCCGTTTCCAGACTTACAGGATCATCATGCTGCCGCACCGTTTGAAAGAAGCGCGTCTCAAAGCGGGTTTATCTCAGCAAAAATTGGGCATTCTGGCGGGCATTGATGAAGCCACGGCCAGTGCAAGAATGAATCAGTATGAGCGAGGGATTCACACCCCTGATTTCGCGCTGGCGTGTCGGCTGGCAGAGGTGCTGAAGGTCCCGGCGTGCTATTTTTACACGGTTGAGGATGATTTGGCGGAAGTGGTGATGGGGTGGCTGGAGAGGTGATTGACGGGGGGAGATTGATACGGAGGAAAGAGATGGGGAGTGTAGATAGTTAGGGGAATTGGACAGCTTGGTTTGAGAAGATGGTGCGAAGGCCGGACTCGCACATTAAAATTAACTCCTTGATTTAAAATAAATAAAAACAAAATCATTGTTTGTGTACCAACATAGATACCAACACGTAAATTCATTGAATTTGGGACTCGAATCGGGGCAAAGCCAAGTGAACAAAAATCCCCCTAAGAGTAGATGATGCAGATAAAGATGAGGAGCAGGCTTTAGCCTTGGCGAACTCCTCATTATCTTTTTACTGGTAGCTTCCCTACATTGGACAGCATTGTATCAATGATGTCGATATCAACATTAATTGACTTCCCATTGCTTATAGCTCCTGATGATGACCTGCCGTTACCCTGGTAACAGTTTTGTGATCGCTGCGTTTCATCAGGCCAGAGGCTTTCCGGGCACGTAGAATATCGATACTGGTGATGAACGGTGACTTCTCCATGACAGAGCAATCATTACAGTCAATTCTCACCAGTTCATATTTTTCGACAAGAAAGTTCACCGCATCGCAGAGCGATACTCCAGCATCAATGTGTTCCAGTATGGTGGTTTCATTACTGAACGGTGTGTCATTCAGCGTCAGACCATAGTGCTGCGACAACAGATGAGTCAGTAACCGCTGCCAGATTTCAACGGGTGACAGACAGCTCTTAGCCGCCCGTGTCAGGTGTGATGATAAGGTTTGCATGATGTTTACTCCGTGATGCTCAGGGGATAAGCGTTAAGTTACTGGAACTCAATCTGATCAGGATAGATAGCAATGTAGACATAGCCGCAGGAGCCGAGTGTGTCTGCTTCGCAAGTAAGTCCATTGTGATATAGCGTGACGCAGTGCTGATGCCGGGGAGAGAGTTCTCCGCTGGTAAGCATCAGCTCCAGTTGTTTGAGTATCAACAGAAAGGCCTGATCCAGGTGCAACGCCTCATCGTCGCTGAAAGCACCGTTGAATCCGGCCCGGTCAGCGAGAAAATGCAGGCAGTTGCCTTCCTGCACCAGACGAGCTCCAAAACAGGGTGTGATCGTACTCTGTAGCCCCCACTGCTGGCAGGCGGGATTCTCCGGCTTTGTACCGGATTCTGAGTGATTGTTCATTATTGTTCCTGATTAAAGGGAAGGATTAATTAAGAGTAACGCTTCGAAGAATGACATAGGGACCATTGCGGTCCTGACGACGTTCAGCAAATACAGCCAGAACGCCGCGTATATCTTCCAACTCGCGGCCAGCATAATGGCAGATACTGCCTGACCATTTATATTTGCCCGTACGGAAGCGAAACAGTCGGGAGCCAGGATGTCGCCGGTACAGGGTCATTGCCTGACGTTTACTGATGATTTTCATATCCAGCCTCGCTCAGCGAACGACACAATGCCCTCTGAGCCGATGACCAGATGATCGAGCGTGTTCACATCGACCAGTCCCAGCACCTCCTTCAGTTTGTCAGTCATCTGGCGATCGGCATTGCTGGGCTCCGGATCGCCGGAGGGATGGTTATGCACCAGTACGACAGCTGCAGCATTGAAGCGAAGCGCTGACTTCACAACCTCACGTGGATGAACCTGTACCTGATTAACCGAACCGGCAAACAGCGTTTCGCTCTCCAGTAAACAGTGCTGGTTATCGAGATAAAGCACCATGAACACTTCCCGTTCTTGTCCCGCCAGCAGTAACCGAAGCCAGTCACGGGCAGCAGTGCTTGAGGTAAAGGCTATACCGGGCTGGCGCAAATATTTATCCAGTAGGTTGATAGCGCGGCGGATAGTCTGTTGGGCATAGGGTGTCAATCCGGAAGTCGCAGGGAGCAGATAACCATGTTGTGCCAAAACCGTCAGCGGAAAGAGTTCAGGCTGCGATGGCACCGGGGATAATGCAGCATTCATGTTCGGCATTCCTCAGTCGATAAGATGCATAATAGCGCTGCATTCCGGATGGTTCAGCGCGTAGCCGCGTAAGCGATAATAGTGCTCAGTCATCGCGTCACATTCGATACGACAGGCATGGTGGCTGTATGCCATCAGGCAGACCGCTATACCGGCAGCCTCTCCGCTCATCTCCGCATCGTTGCCATTCATCGGGTTGAACAACGTCCATTTCTCACCATCGGGCTCTGGAGCCATAAATGCGCCGCCGTTGCTGAGTGTGTAAAAGCTCCAGACGCCGCCGCTGTAATCAGCGTACAGACGATCCATCCAGCCAAATATTCGGGGCTCAAGGGTTATCCATTGTGGGATGGAGCCAAAGTGCTGTGGCCAGAAGCCGATGCGTAACTCGTCAGGGACCACCGAGGCAGTAATTGCTGTCTGCTCAGATAACTGAAGGTGTTGTATAACCATTAAACTATCTCCTTATGCCGTAACTGTTTTTTTAACGACCGAAAAACGCAAGCATGTTTTCTGCCATCACCCACAGGGCGCGATTGAGCTTCACATCGCCATCAATACCGATAACGGCACGGGTGCGGCTGTTTTTCCCCTGTGCGGTTCGCCCTGACAGACCACCTTTCATCAGGTTCTCCTGCACCCGCTGATAGACGGTCCACAGGTCATCGCTGTAGTCCTCCTGGCGACGTGGGGTCAGCAACTGCGATACCGTGACCGGCTGGTGGTCCTCACCAAATCGATACTTCAGTGCGGCATTTGCCAGCGCGTGACGGGCCGGGGCTGGTAGCGCCAGCGACTGCATTGCATCACGTTTCTCATCCACCCGATCAAAGACCCCGAGCACTTCGTAAGCTCCCTCAATCACCTTCTCGACAACATTACCCTTATGCGGCACCCGCACTTCGCCAAATGACTGACCGCAGACCAGTCCGTTGGTACAAACACCACGAAATAATCCCGGCAACATCTGGTAGCTTGATGAGCCGTCATGGCTATTAAGCAGAATGATTTCCGGCACCTGATGCCCGGTCAGTTGACCGGCACGGCGCAGGCGCAGCATGTGTTTGGTGTGCTCCCGCTTGCTCTGGTCCCGAACCTTTGTCTGACAGGCAAAGAACGGCTCAAAGCCTTCCCGCTGCAGACTTTCAAGGATGGTGATGGTCGGGATGTAGGTATAACGGTCTGAACGAGATTCATGTTTGTCACTCCCGAACACACTGGGGACATGACTCATCAGCTCTTCGTGTGTCAGAGGCCGGTCACGGCGTATCTGGTTGATACGGCCAAAACGGCTGGCTAATTTCATGATTAGTTCCTTTAAAAGAGACAAAAGAAAACGCCCTGCTCGAATGAGCAGGGCGCTGGTGGTGTATTGCTGATGTTTTAAGCGTTGTGGGTAAGACTTACGGAAGGGCAAATTTCGGTACGCAGCCATTATCGCCAAATTCAGGAATAACGGCAGCTGTACCGTTGAGCGTAAATGCGGCTGGTTTTGCGCCGGTTCCCGAGACAATAACGCGCTTGCCGCTACGTAATTTATTCCATGCCCACATCACATTGTCTGAGCCCACATGAGATTCGCTTTCGCTGATATTCGCTTCTTCTTCGTTATCAATTTTCATGGTCAGCTTCTGGCCACCGTCCATGCCGACCTGGTGGCCGTTTACATCAGTGAATATAATGGTCACCGCCTGTGAACCAGTACTTTCGCAGGCAAGGTATAACTGTGACTGTCCCTTACCGAGGATGGTATATTCAGTGGTGCCCTGAGCGTAGCCGCTTGTCCAGGCATCGTGGCTACCAAATGCCATTGCTTGGGCGGATAAAAGAAGAGTGAGAGCAAAGGGGATACAAAATTTAAGTATCATAGTTTTAGTCCTTTAAATGAGTGATGAAGGGAAACACTGCTGATAAGGCGTTTATTTCATTCGCTGATAGTGAAGGTTCCCTTGTTGGTAAACACACGGGCTTCAACGAAGCTGCAGTTAATCCCCTTCTGCTGAAGCGGGTTGCCGAAATGCCACGTCAGGCCATCGGCAAACTGCATAGTAGTGGGGGTAAACTCTCCCTTTTTAGGCACCCAGCCTTCAACCGTAATGCCCTGATAGGTGACTGTTCCTTTTGCCAACAGCAGGCACCTGCCCCGGTTTACGTCAATGTTCTTGATCTGGATGTTGTCAGTCCTGGCGATAACAGTGACAAGCAGCTCGAAACCACTCTTCTGAACATCGAGTTTAATAACATCATTTTCAGCTGCTCCGGCAGGCAAAGACACAGTTGCCAGTAGTGCCATGACGGCGGTGACGGGATAAGTTGTTTTCATATGAGTCCTTAAGACATGATCAATCCTGCGATTCATCGCATTGATTTTTAATAAATAAAATTTCAGGCTCAGCAATCCCTGAGAGATTCTATAACCTGATATTAATAGTGGATAATGAATAAACCCGATCGGTTCGATCGACAAAATCGATCGTGATTCAGCAAAATTGCTTGTTGATGGTATTAACCGAAAAAGAACGACCAGACACTACGTGCTGCCCGGGCGACGGTATGGGTCACCGCATGCAATGCCGACCGTGCCACCAGCGGCAACGGGGCCAGGTCAATGACCTTATCAATAACCTCCACCACGGCATCGCCAAAACTGCTGCTGGCGGTGCTGACGACGGCTTCGGTGCGATACGCGGTCTGCAGATGTGGCACCAGTGGGCTGCGGGCCTGCTTTGGGAGACGGGTAATCATCGCCTCCACCAGACGGGACAGACGATAGCGACCCCGGACCGAGACCGGCAGAATATCGGCTTCGGCAATACCAAACTGTCGGGCCACTGACTGTTGCTTCTGCGAGATGCGTACAGCCTGTAATGCCGATGGCTGCGCGGAAAGCCAGTTCCATTGCTCTGCTGGTTCGGTCTTGTCCGCCTGGTTGAGCACCCACAATACCGGCGGTAGCGGCCCGCAGAACTGCGCGAATACGTCCTGATAAAACTGCTCTTCGACTGAGAAAGCACGATCATCGGCTTTGAGCACCCACAGCACCATATCAAGTTGTGGCATCAGTTCGCGGTAGAGCTCACGATATTCGTCATCACGTGCCTGACTCTCGCCAACGCCGGGCAAATCGACCAGGGTCAGGAAGTGGTTGCCGAAACGCAACCGGACACGCTGCGGCTGACGGGTACAGGCTTCCACAGCGTTCACGGCACAGACTTCACTGCGGAACAGGGCGTTACAGAGCGACGACTTGCCGACACCGGTTTTCCCCATAATGCCAATCACAGGTTCATACGTGACCAACTGGTTAAGCTCCTGCAGCAAATGCTGACGTAGTGCATGTGGGTAACGTCGCAGATGGCGTCGAATAAGGGCGTAGCCCGAGGGATGTTTCATACCGGCCTCTGAATGAAAAAAGGCCATCCGGTGGGGATGGCCTGTTGGAGTTAAACGGGAGGGAATTCAGTAAGGTGATATATAACTGAGAAAAGGTTAAAAAATTAAGTCTTATTATACTGCTCGTAAAATTTCTCAATTAGTTCATTAACCACTTCTTTTTTTGAGTAAAGCCTGAGGATTTTCTGAAGCTCCTCTAGTTTTGGAATATTTTCTTTCTTGATGTCAAAATGCAGATCGGAATATTCTTCTTTATTCTTCCTGTTTTTCCAGGATGATAATCCGCTCGACATTTTTCCCTTAAGGCTTTCTGCGACAATGTCACCATTGGCTGAATACCCATGAATATAATCAAAAAAAGCCATAACAATGTCTTTGTGACTAAATCCTGAGGCTTCACAAAATTCAATAATTAATGCAACCTCTCTTTCCGACATTGTGGAAAGTATGATATTCATCCCTTTATCTTTAAGGTAGCTATAACAATACTCTATTTCATTTTGCTCTTTTTTTTGCTCTAACCAGAGATGCATCTTGTTTATTTTTATTTTTCGCCAGTCGTCTGCGTAATTCATGATTTTTTTCGGAACATCATCATGGCACCATGAATACATTTCTTTATCAATCCACGCAAGAATTGAATAATACTCTGAGTCAGAGTGTGTATTTAATGATTTGTTATTAATGATGTCTCTTAAGAATCCATATTGAGTATCTTTGATGAGTATATTAAAAAGAAGCCAGAGACATGCTCTCCGATCCCCTTTTAACCAGTTGGTGTTTTCTTCTGAAATAGCAAGCTCATGATAATCTTCAAGCATTCTATTGATTGTGTTGTCAATATCACCAGTTCTGGCATCTGATTTATACAATGCATTTCGGATGAGTTTTTTAACTAAATTAAAATCAGTATAATTCACGCCTGAGATGTAATGTCTGGTTTTATTTCGTTTTTGTAAATAATGAACATAATACACAAGTTCTCGTTCACTGCTCTTTAGAAGTTCTTCAAGTTTGGTGACTACGGGAACCTCAACACGTTTACCATTCTCATTAAATGCCATTTCATTCTCCATGCAACACATCAATCACGGCGTGACTATGTAGTGATGTTATCATGATAACTCCATGTCTCAACCATTGTTTTTACGTTATCTTTCCATTCATTAGACGTATGATTGCCATCCTGATTTACTGCTGGCAGGCTCAAGAAACAGCTCTTTTGTCGGCTATCGTTCTTCTGTTATCCGCAATTTTCAGCAAACAGGGTGATCTGAGTGCACTTTGGTGTATGCAAGGCAATGATGGATCTCCATTCGTACCAGGAGCAACCGATATGAGAACTAACAGAATGATCAGTTCACAGTGTCATCAAAAATTTTGATTACTCAATAAAAGCATTCTGTAGTGGGCTTATGGCGGTACGTTGTTTACATTCGAAAATAGCATCGGGATGTCTCTGCTGGCAGCACGCTTGTGATGTCTCAGAATGCTGGATAATTCCCCCGATATCGGCGCACGTTCCTGGATGATTAATTTTTTACACCGCCCAGCAATTTTACGACGCGTTACCCTTTCAGGCCCCTGAGCCGGAGCAGTCGTTATTCCAATATACGATACGGGAGGTGGGGTACCCGTCACGCTGACGTAAGAGTGAAAATATATTATACGCCGATGTATCACTGAGTTGAAATGAAGAGGTGATAAAATGTCGTTTGTCTTCATAAGTGCCGCACAGTGGAAAACCGACAGTTCGCTGACCAGACCTTCAGAATAAATTCATTTAGGTTATTAGTGTTATTTTATAAAGTCGCTATCTCCTGCCGCTGCTTAAGCCACTCAACGAGAGATCAGTGGACGACTTGCAGCTCAGCTTGATTAAACGTATCTCCTGTCCCTGGTACACTCATACTGACCGGTCTCAGATATTATCTTGCGAACGACAAGCACAATACCTCCTCACGTCGATAGTGTACGTCCAGTTACAGCGCGTAGGGTAATTATCCAACGTACCAGCATCCGATCGATAACCGAATTCATCCCACTCGGTAAAAATTCACATCCTGGTGTAATCCCATGACCACTATTCATCATGGGATAACATCATGCGTCACAATATCAATCGAAACCACATATCAGATCATTCGCTACAGAGCGTGTTATTCGCTCATCATAACCAGCTATTTGATTGCTACTCGAAACTCTTAATGCTGCGAGTGGACTTTGCTTACCGCCGGAACAGTAAGTCGTTTCACCACGCCGATGTAAATCAACTTGTCGCCGAAATGACCTGGCTGACAGAGCAATGCCATGAGTTATCCGGGCTGGTGGGGTATGCCTGGGTATTGGAATACGGGGAAGATCACCGCTACCACATTCATGCTGCGTTTTATCTCAATGGTCAGCGCCACAGGAAGGTCTGGTGCTTCTGGGAGTCCATAAGGGACCTGTGGGAGGACATTACGAACGGAGAAGGCTACGCGCACAGGTGTGAGCCTAAGGGACATTACAGGGTACGGGGAGAGCGTGTTATCAGTTTTTCCGACAACAGAGGGCGGGAGGGCATGCAATACATCCTGAGCTACCTGGGCAAGCAGTCGCAGCGGACAGAACGCCGGATTTACAGAGTCAGCGCTGTTCCGGCACCGGTGTCGAGCGGCAGACGTCGCTCATATGTTCCCGGACGTTAATCCAGTTTTACTTGGCGGTTCTGAGAATAGGTATAACGGAACTTATCACCGTAGATGGATTCCGTATCCAGCACAAAGTCCAGCTGTTCTGGGTCCCGTGAGGCCCACTTCAGGCGCAGCAGGTCTTCCGCACAGCTTTTATCTGCCCCTCTGGCTTCCACCAGAAATATTTCCTCTCCCACCCTGAAGGAATCATTCGGGCGCGGGCCACCAATCACGAAACATTCAGCGTGAAGGCCCAGTGCCCGAATCGCCCCTACGAAGATATTGTTATCGATGGCATCTACGGGTTTGCCATTGACCGTCACGGTAATCCCGTTAACAAAGGCCGCTCCCATACCGTTGTTGATGGCATAAATGCCCCATTGATTTTTGCGACCATCGTTAGAGAAATAGGCATTTATTCTTGGCTCTACAGAAATATGGTTGTGCCTGATTTCCTCTCTGCCCTGCCAGATAGCGAATCCAAGTGAGATCATGGCAATGATGATGCCTGCAGATGCGAGGATCGAGTCCCGGTACGTTGTCAAAAAATGGCGCATGAATGGTGTTTCCTTACGATAAATCAGCTGCGTCGCTGCAATTTTGCAGGTGAGTACAGATTGTAATTAAGGTAAATAATACTGTTTCTAAAGAAGAAATCTTTCTAATTAGCATCCCTTCTCCTGAATTTTCATCACATTACCCCAATGCTGATGGATGATGCTATCCAGTCGTGGTACTCCATCAATCTCCCCAACAGCGACATCTAACGATGCCGATCCTCAGTCTCATGATCTACTTACCATTGCCATCACCATCAATGGGCTGGTGGGTTACGCATGGGTGCTGGAGCAAACCGAACATCATGGTTATCACATCCACGCAGTGTTTTACCTCAACGGTCAGAAGCATCGCCAGGTCTCGACTGTCTTTGAAACACTCAGGGATACCTGGAAGTATGTGACATGGGAAGAAGGACATACACACCGTTATGAGCCTAAAGAGCGTTATCGCTTGCGAGGTGAATGGGTGACGGCGTATGACGATATCAAGTGCCGTAAGAACATGCAGTACATCCTGAGCTATCTCAGTAAGCAGGAGCAGAAGACTCTGGGCGTAATCTGCCAGTTGAGTGATATCCCTGCCCCACCGGGGGCGGGTAGACGGCGGAAAGCAAGTTAAAAATTACGCCGGAGCCCCATCGTTTGAAGGAGTCTGCGTTCACCATACCTGGCTCCTTCTCCTCATTCACTCTAGGAGAAAAACGATGACAACTGATTACAGCGTTCTTAACGACCAGTTGGTGACGATGGCGTTTATCACCCGGCGCACGGGCCTGACGGATAAATGGTTCTATAAGTTGATAAAAGACGGCGAGTTTCCGAAGCCCATTAAGCTGGGCAGAAGCTCTCGTTGGTTGCAAAGCGAAGTAGAAGCCTGGCTACAGCAGCGTATCGACCAATCCCGCCAGTGATATCAAATCAAACCTTACCTCCTCTCATGTTTATCTGAATTCCCCCCACAGCATACTCGCCAGACTGCCTGACATAGGCGGCTTTCGCCTGCGTGCTGTATGGCGAAGGTCCCATACTATGAAACTAAAGATGCTTATTGAATCGGCACAACGGGGGGCATCGTCATGATGCAATTCCGTGCCATTGAACACGCCATCACCGAAGACGGTGAGTGGGTGACGCCAGAAGAGCTTCCTCTGGATTATCGGGGGCGGCTGTTATGCGATTCCTGCCATGCAGAGGTTGCTATCGACGAGGACAAGTCAGGCAAAGAGATTTTTATTCACTCCCGACATAATCGCAGCGAACGAATCAAAAACCAAAGCTGCCACTACGTAATCCGTCCACCGAAGCAACCAGCATCGACAAGCGCCGGTCACAGACGAAAACAACCGCCTGCAGGTTATGCTGGTCTACGAGGTCCTTTGAATACCCGAAGGGGGCTGTGGCGATGCAATCAATGCGAACGTTCCTACTACGGCGGCAAGAAATGCCCCCATTGCGGCGAGTGGGTTTATACGATATCGCGCTAATCGGTTGCCAGAGGTCTGGCGAATCAGGAGGGCATATTGCATTCCGCTATGATCGGATATATTGCCCTCCTGCCAAGCTTAAGATTTAACTGCTCACAATGAACATCATTCACTTCTTCTGGGCCTGTCAGTTCGGAGATGCCCATACGTTCTCCCTTTGCAACGTGGTCCATCTCTGGCAACGTACTGACGTTGGTGGCTGCTGCGCTGATACAGACGCATTCTCAAGATTATTCCATTTAGCAAAACGCTCGTTTTCATGAGCTGACTCCGTGGACATGCCTATAACTTAACCGCACTTGTTATCGATCGGTGCCAACGATCAATATCGAAAAACTGATCTATCAAAACGATTATCTTTCATGCGCCCTGCCTGGTTATCCTTGTCTTAACTTACTCGCAGAAAAGCCTTTTATTACGGTTAGTTATCTAGCCGAGGCTTGCTACGCCCATTTTCCATGTATCCCAAATTACGAGGTCGCAAAGACGCGGAAAGATGAAGAGATGCGCACGTTGCAACAAAAAAAGAAGTGTCCTTGAGCGATGGCTCTCACTCGATAAAGAATTCTGCGACGAGTGCTTGTTTGATATCGACCAGGAAATCAGGGAAAGACGGATGATCCCGATCACAAGGCTTAAAGATGACGATGAAGGGAAATAGTTACTCGTGATGAAGAATAAAATCGACGTTAGTGTCATTATCCCTGCTTACAACGCCGTTGAGACCATTGGTAATCTGGTTAATAAAATCCTCAGCGAAACCCACGTGGCTATTGAACTTATCATTGTCGATGACGGTTCTACTGATGGAACAGCCAACGCTCTTCGCCAAATCCATGATGACCGACTCATTCTGATTGAGCAGGCCAATCGAGGTGTCTATGCTGCCCGAAATGCTGCTCTAGCCTTGCATCAAGGAGAGTGGGTAATTTTCCTCGATGCTGACGATGATATAGCAGACGGGTTCATTGAAAAACGATGGCAAGCAGCTACTGCGTCGCAAGCCGACGTCATGATCTTTAATGGCTGGCATTCTAGTGCTGACCTACATCGAAGAGCAGTCCACCGAAAGCAGCCATATGGGGCGACCCTGTCAGGTCATGAGTGGATTAGACAGTGCGTTACACGCCGTGAATGGCCACATTACCTGTGTTGCAGATGATCAAGTCAGCCTATATCAGACAACACTCACTGCACTTCCAGTACGGTAAGAGCCATAAAGACATTATCTGGACGGTTCATCTTGCAGCTAGAAATGGCCGTCTCTGCGTATTGGATGTTAAGGACTATATCTATAACAGCAATAGGACCTCTATTACGCACCGACCGGATTACTACGATGTTCGTGCAATAAGCTATGTTGAAGTGATCGCCGAAATCATCCAGCTAGCGGGACAGGAACAAAACAAAAAAATAAAGGTATTTTTTTACAGACATGCGCTGGTGGAGGCTCGTCATTTTCTGGGGCTGTACCGGAATCGAGTTTGGGATAAATCAGGAGTGAAAACCTGCTTCAAAACAAGCATTTCGTTCGCTAGTTTATTCAGAGGCATCAGCAGTTTTAGCGATGTATTTTTCTTTATCAAACTCGTGGCTAAACTCAAATAATACCGACCCGTTACAATGCCATATAAAATCACCTAGACACGCGCACCTTGATTAATCCAAAAACATTTTGAATCGCCACGTGTTTAACAGACATCTCTAAGTCCAGTCTGCGTGATACCTCAGGCCTGGTACAGCGTCTGGTGTGGTCGTCATTATGTGAGAGAGAAGCACTGTGCGGTATGCAACACGGGTATCTACAGCATCGAAGAAACCACCTGGCGGGAGAACTATACCTGCTCGATTGACGGCCCGCCTCCATACCCTCCTGAAGACAGGCATTCATCACCTGTAGCGGCGGGAGGTGGCAGAAGATGACGATACGATTCAGGCCCACTGAATATGTGATTACGGTTGACGGGGAATGGGTGGCTGTTGATGCGGTTTCATTTCAGCATGCCAGACCGCTGTTATGCGGATCCTGCCACATACTGGTGTCTGTGAATCGAAACACATCTGGGCGATTTGAACTAATTCACCGTCCACACTCTGAGACTGATAGAAGGAGAATGATACGCTGTCGTTACAATAAATCCTCGATATCTGCAGTAACATGTAGATTATAATTTCTGGATATCTAGCAAGGCGGACATCCATGTTAGTGAATCCGTAGCGGATTGAGATATCACTCGACCCGCCTTTCGCTCACAGCAGACTTTAAGCTCAGTTAACGTGTCCGTTCCGTGCCAGAAGCTGACATTACGTATGTTATTGATCGTTAGGTCACAACATGTGACCCGCTTGGGTGAGATGCTTAGAACATCTTACACCCAAACTAAATCATCTAGTAATGTAGTAAATTAAATAAGTTATTCATATTTTTTAACATGCAAGCGAGATATTACAAAATCACCGGAGGATTCAACTTTCGTAGTTTCATTTCGGATATATTCAGAGTATAGACAGGTAACATTAGGATAATTAAAGCTACATAAAATCGCCGCTAAAATATGTGGCTTTGGTCCAAACGGAATAATGGAAACGTTATATTCAGATCTAAGAGGAGAGAGCATCTGTGACATATTATCATAACATGTTGCAATACTGTTAATTGGCAATTTTATGAGTTTATCCTCACCACCAAGGTAGTGTAAAATAAAGTCTTTGTTTTTTTCTAAACAAGTATTTTCATAGTCATAGCTTGCAGCTGGTGCAGCCATGATACCAAAGCATTTATTTGGATTTAATAAGTTATACAAACGTTGAGGACCATATCTATCAAATCCCAACATAAATATTGCTGCATTATGTCTTTTAGTTAATGAAATACCTTCACATCCTGGAATTATTCGTAACTCACCAAGTTCAACGTTGAGATCTAAATTTCTATACACTGCAGTTGCGTATATCAAATCAATTGTTACTCTTAATTCACAAAAATTGACTAGGTAGTTTAAAACCGCTGCATACCAAGCTCGAGACATCGAAGTGTAGTCAATTAGTATTTTTAATTCCGTAACATTAACCTTGTTAATTATTTCACTTAGTGTTTTTTGTATTTCAGAAATTTCCCTTTGTGAAATCTCTAGCAATTTGAAGCCAGTCCAGCTTTCTGAAAAATAACTCAAACTATCGATACGGACTGGATCTTCTTTATGTTGATCAAAAGCTAAAACAATCACATTGTCGATATTATCCTTATTCAATCGTGTAGCCACATCAATACAGCGTTCTTCGTACCCACAAGAAAATAATGCGATATCATATTTTGACTGACTTAGCTCGCCTATTGATAAGTCATCTACATGTAATTTATTCATCATTCTCCTCCCAGTCTAGGCTATATTGTCCATCATCATTGTTTTTATTTATAGCTTTAAACCGGCTATAAGAAGAATTGTTCATTATCACAGATAATTTGATTGAGTTTCCTTTTCTTGGCATTAAGTAAAAATGAGGTGATAGACAGAAGGCCAAGGAAAATCTACCTTTCCTGTTTGGCATCTTGTTATCGTTGTCCAACCCTCTAAAATCTGGGTAAATTAAACCTAAATCTACAGCTGTTTCTATATACTTCCATACGTTATCATCTTCAACATCGAATGAAAATGAGTTGTATGTATCTGTATTTATTTTGTCTGTATGAAGTTTGTCTTTTAAAAACCGCCCAATTGTTGTAAACAAATCGAAAGCTTTCTTTCCATCTACCTCTAGGTTTAAACCATCTAGCTCTGAGTATGAAAACTCTTTTAGTTTCGCACCTTGCTCCTTGTCTGATAGAGGCTTAAGTTCAGTACAAGATTCAATATTCTTTGAAAAAAGATAATTAAATAATCGTAATAGTCGACGGGGGTTTCCATCAGAACACCTTACTATCAGTGAATACCCAGAAAATATAAATGGCGAAGCATTTCCTTTATAACGCTGAAAGGAATCTTTTAATATCAGTGTCCCTCTCAATTTCCTCGATACTGAGCTTTCAAAAAGAGAATAGTCTTGTTCGAATAACCTCTCCGCTCTTTTGATTGTACTGGAATCACAATACTCTCTCACCTTCTCCATCAGTTTATCATCAGGAAGTACATCTTTAGGGGAGTCGATTAATATCGAATTACCCAAAAGACTCTCAAGTGTAATATCTTTATTTATAATAGATGAATTATTTATTCTCTTTCTAAAAAGCTTATCTGCGAAATTTTCAAAGAAATCATGAGAGTTATTATTTGAGCTACCATGGAGGCCTTGCTTATCAATATTTAAATAATCAAAGTCGTGTCCCATGTTTAATGGAGTGCCGGTAACAGTTTCCAGAGTGTAGTGCCGGTATGGCATTGTTGTTATTTTGAATACGATTTCATTATATGATCTCATATGTGTATTCAATATTCTATGATGTTCTTTAGTTAAGAATTCAGCTTCATCAATACAAACACAGAATGTAGAAGAATTAGAAAGACCTATTTCTTTCCTTACCGTGGACAGTGCCATTATTAAAGGTTTAAATAGATCTGTATTAAAGTTAAGTCCAACCATAAGATCATCATCATTTAGTGCAAGACCTAACTTCATCTTATTAAAGATAATATTCTTTTTATATTCGGTAATTTCTAAATCGTCATAAATATCGGTAATTGTGTTTAACTTCTTAGACAACCATAATTCTGATATTTTATTACAAATAGACTTTTCTTTTATGATCCTATCTATTTCATCTTCAACATATGAATGAAGACAGCTTCGTATGGTATCTAGAAACCTTGCGCATGATGATAAGTTCAAACTCCACTTAAAAAGCAGGTTATTATCATCAATATCACCAATTGAGTTTACCCATTCAACTTTCAATGGAATATACGTCGCAATAAACGAGCGTTGCTCTATGATTTTTCTTGCTTTTTCATCTTTTAACTTAGTAAGACATTCATGAGAAAGCATTTTAATTAAAGCAGTCTTACCCGAACCTCGAGAACCTAGTATTATATGATTTTTGTTAGATATTAGAGATTCAAATGCTGGAGTCCAAACAAACTCTTCAGCTAGTTGGTCTGAAGTGAAGTATCTAGCATTAGAGTGTTCAAATATATTATTAAATCCAAATAAGTTATGCATATTATTTATCCTTCAACAAAATAAACAATTCATCTTGCCCTGGAGTTTTAAATATTGTAAAGCCGATCTCACCTGATAAATCTACAATGGTTTTTTCAAGTAGTTTTCTCGAAGTATATATTATATCAGCATAATGATTAGATAATTCACTCCACTTTACATGTGTCTGTGTCTCGAAAAAACTCTCAATAGATTTTTTTAGCTGATTTTTTAGTTCAATAGGTAACATACGATTACCAAAAAATTCTTTATGCGGTATCCCGTTAATGGACTCATCTTTTGTCCACCCATGCCCTGTGTTGTGTGACCAAGTCACTACCTTCCCTAAAGGTGTTTTGTTTACATCACAAATTTTATCAACTTCAATTTGATGAATAGTATTCGGTACCCCTTGGAACCATCTATCATCTAAACGAGCAGAGAAACTACCAGCACAAAGTATATTAATAGGATGCTGATAGTCGTCAGAATACTGTGCAAGCCTAGGTATATGTTTATGCCCATGAACGATAAAATTAATGTTATGCTTAGACGCAATATCCATCAGGATAGCTGCATTTTGTAAGATGCTATGGTCAGCGACGTCAAAAGGTAAATCAGGCTGCTGGATTGGATGGTGATGTACGACGAGCAGATTAATCTTCTCGCTATATGCAATCTTTAGTTCTTGAAGCTTTCTATCCAGTTCGGTTAAATCCTGTTTGCGAATAATACCATGATGAGGTTTTCTATCATAGTGATCATAAACCGAACTGTTCACACCAATAATATTGAGGTTCTCATCGCTCCAAATAGCAAAATATGGTTCATTGTAATAACTGCCAAAATGAGCTCGATCTAAACATTGTTTAAAAAAGTCATTGAAGCGCAAGTTGCTGTATTTGCGTTCAATTGTTATATTAATGTTTTCATTTGAGGTCATTGAGAGTTCCTCTTCAATCCAGTTACCATCGTGGTTCCCTGGAACAAAAAAGACTTTTTCTTGCTCTACTCCCAGAATCATCGCTATTTCTTTCAAGCGTGTAGATGCAAGTTCAAATTCGTCACTGGTTGCTCTGTTGGTGATGTCACCCGCGATAACAAGATAGTCAGCTCGTATATCCTCTTGTTTAGCAAGATGCCTTAATTCATTCAGAAACTGATTTTTTACAGCGTTGTTAGAGCTCCCTACTGCAAACTCAGTTGAAACAGCTGCATCACCAACATGTAAATCACTAATGATTATTATTTTCATATGCCAGATACCTGTAGGTATACTAATATTGTTGCATGATATCACAGTTGTGTAAGCATCCGGTTTTAAAGGATAAATCATTTATAGAGACCGTTCACCTCCTCCCAGAGATAAATGTTCAAAGCACACGTCCTACTCCTCAATTTTCCCCCTTTGAACCTAAAGTGTAGATCCGGACTCTTGGGGGCATTGCAATAGTAAGTCTGAATCGTGAATGAGATTTATTGAGGGGGCAAGATCTCAAGGTATGCCAATTCCCCCCCTCTGTGTATTAATGCGGATATGATGAATCAACTGCTCGACAATTGCGGCTTCATCTGGAATCAGATCAACACTAGCCACCTGTAATTGTTCTTCGCCCGCAAGAATCCTATAGCTTACATTCAGAGGTTGCGTTCCCAGACCTGCATGATGTGGATAGAGAAGCATAACTTGTGGGCAGTGATAAATCCGGGCGTAGGCCATCATCTGGTAGACATCTGTCTGCGACATGCCATGCCTGGTATCTTCGGGATGACGCCCAATACGCTTCCATTTAGTGTCTATGATCATAACAATCTGATGGTCCCTCTCGATAAGCAGATCCGGCCGGGTCTGGAAGCGTGGTTTGCCTTCTTTTACGTCCTCGATCAGACAGTATAATCTGCCTGCCTGTGCACGAACCGTCCATTCCGTACCGCGTACAGCACGCTTCGCCAGCGCCGCTATATATGCCTCGAACAGGTCGTTCATTGGGAAAAGCAGTGTAATCCCGTTCTGCGCTCGTTTATCGTGGTGAGTAGCTTGCCAGTCGCGTCGCAGGAGAAGACGTGCCAGATTGTAGAGTGCTTCCCAGCGATGATTGGTTCGGTCGATCCGAACCTGTGACCAAGGCAGGTGACTCAAGGGGGGGGCGCTAACACCCGCCAGCAGGATGCGCAATTCATTCAGACGACGGAGCGTATCAGCAGCGCGGGCATAATGGTGAAGCAGAACTACACACGCCTTCATAATTCGAAGTAGGGCGGTATCAGCCGACAGTTCGTCGTAACGACAGGCGAGACGGTCGGGGCGGACGGCAAGCGTAGTGAATTGTCGTTTGATATTGAGCCTTCCGCGCAATGAGGGCAAATCGTCTTCCTGTGCCAAATAGGTGCGCGGTAATCCCCGATGTACTTCAGATAAGAGTCGCTCGGCGAACAAGCGGATGAGTATCTCTAGCAAGCTTTCAGCTTGTCTCGCCATTGTTGCAGCCTGCCCATTGCCGAGTTTAAGGCCGAGAGCGACATCAAGCATACGTATCAGGCGATTGCGTATTGTGGCGTCCGGTTCTATCGTCTCGTCGTCGAATTTGGGCAGGATCTCAAGGCTACATCCCGGAGCGGCAATGACCCCAACCATTTGCCCGGCAATAATTTTGTTATGGCGATCGATTAAGATATTGGTACCGTGCTGATTTGCCAGCGGATGCTCGCGCGCCGCTGTAAGCAGCGCGTTAGCCTGAGGACGGGTAAAAGCATGAGGAGCGTTTATGTTGCTTTCAGTGTTCACACAAACACCACCCCATTCGCGAACCGTGAGGTGAGTCATTCTTTCGATTCACCAGCCACCTCAAGATCGGTGACATTTAACGTTCTGGCTTTGCCTATCAGCCGATCAAAGGCGTCATTTCTGAACGGTGCACGTACCGACCAGCTTGATAATGGTTCCCCCTCTATTCCTGGTGGCGGAAAAATCTGCGCTTCCTGCATAAAACCATCGCCCAGCACTGCCGCTATTCGGCTCCAGTCCTCGAAGAAATACTCTTGTAACAGTGGTATGACCTTATTGCGCACTGCATCTTCAACTTGTGTCCTGGATTCACAATTGATAAAGAAGGCGTGTCCAATGCGATATTCCCGGCCTATAAGATATTCAATACGCTGGTTGATGGTGGTAAGAACGGCTTTGAGATCGATCCCCTCTACTTCACTTAGCAGGGTCGCGTCGGGAGCCATTTCCCGGAAGTTGAATCGCCGCCTTAATGCTGTGTCGAGCAATGCGATGGATCGATCGGCGGTATTCATGGTACCTATGATATGAAGGTTGGCGGGGATGCCAAAATCTTTCTTTTTCGAATAAGGCAAAGTTACGGTGAGTGCATCAGGCATTCCCAGACGTTTATCCGGCTCAATTAACGTAATCAGTTCGCCGAACACTTTCGAGATATTTGCCCGGTTGATCTCATCAATGATGAGGACGAATTGTTCTGGTTGTCCTTTAACATCGGAACTATTATCCAAGTTCTCTGTACTCGAGAGCAGTCTGCCTAGCGCCGGGATATTCACACGACTGGTGGCAATGGAATAAAGCGTCCGCATGGTGAAGTTACCATCGATAATGGTATCGAGTGGCAGTGGTTCATCAAGGGTCAATAGCCAGCGAACTGGGCGGCGGTGGGCATAGTAACCTTCGGCTTCAGGAACGAAATAGTAATCACCAGTGATTTCAGCGATAGCGCGAAACGCAGTGTTCCCGTAAGGGACAATCACGATATCACCAGGCTTCATTTCGCAACGGAAGGGGTAGGTTTGCGTCCAGTTACTAGGCGTCAGATTCCCTGGATTTTGCTTGCTCCATTCATCATGAATCGCGTTGAACGATGAAAATCTATCCGCGCTCCAGTCTATCGTCCCACCCCAACCCAGAGCGATATACCCATTGTCGCGGGCATCTTCATACACATCGTCTTCGGTGCCAATTGTCCCTTGCCCCATTTTCCAGAAGCGTTTATGGGATAGTTGCAGTGCCGAGGCATCTGTCTGTGCACGGGGTTGTGTTCTGGCCTGATCGGCAAGGGCACAAATTTCTCTGAAGAGACCCGGCGTAGGCATGAGTCTGAATCCAGCAGACGAAGACTCATCTTCACCGATTTCGGGACGAAGGCCCTCAACGAAGGTTTCGTAGTCATAGCTCTGGTGGAATGTGACGAAAGAGATCCTCTTTTCTGCCATCAGTTCGTTATAGCGCACCATCAGGGCCGCCCGCCCATCTTTTGAGTTCGGATAGGCATCTTTGCCATCGCAGAGCGCTACGGCTTCCCTCGCCGTGTTATAGGTCTTTCCGGTACCTGGAGGACCGTAAAAAATAAGGTTAGTCGGAGTTGGTTTATTCTGGGCCACTAGTTCGCTTCCTTCCGTAAGGATGAACGTATATTTCCGGGTTGTGCTCTTTTTAGGCCCTTCCGTCACCGGAGGGGGAACATCCGCTAGTTCCTGAAATTTTTGACCATCAAGAGCCTGACAGATGTTCGGCCATCCCTTGTCGAGACCCATTTCAGTATTCAGAGGGCCAACGACTAGGGTGACACTTGCGTCACCTCGCTCTCTGGCTGGGGTGATGTAGTTTTCAAGGACATAATCCCGAATTTCGTCGGCCTGAGAGTCATCACCGCTCAGGAAGCGTCCATATTGTCCGAGCCAGCTATTCCAGTTGGACAATCGGTTAAGCGGTTGCTCTGATTCAGGCATTAGTAACCGATAGTCATTGCCGTTGTCTTTGGCATCACGGCGAATCTCTTTGATCCGCTGTCTCAATTGCGCAAATCCATCCGCTTCGTAGGCTGCATCCAGATCTGCATGAGGAGAACCAAGTGCTGCGAGATTTTTTTCTATAGTTTTGACAGCATAAATACGGGAGTTGAGGCCTGCTAGCGTTTTGGCTCCTTTGCTTTTCAACCATTCCTGAAATTCAACTTCGAGCATTCCCTATGTCCTCTCTTCAACGCTAACTAGCTAATAGCTATCATCGTGGATGACGGTAAAGTCGGCAAGGATATTGTGTAATTCGAGAGATAGTGAATTGCCACAGGTTTTACAGCTATTTAAATAGGCTGGCTTGGCTGCCCTCACACTGGTATTGCATCCAGTAATTTTCTTGTTTTCACACCTCAAATGAGGTATAAAAAACAGAAAATCCATAAGAGGCACTGCCAATGTACTCTCATAATCTCGCAAAAACTGTCGTGCTGGCTGACCTTGGTGACGTTGAATCCTATCTGCAGCCTATGAATCTTAGCCAAAGTGATCTTGCCCGTATCCTCGAACGAGGGTTATCAGGTCGTTACTCAACGACTCAGAACCATCCTGCAATTTCACGTGGGCAGTATTTTTATGGTGAGGGAATTAGCGGCGCTCGTGAGATTCTTGCGCCAAAAGGGTATAAACGGCTATCTATTCGAAATGTTGAATTAACCGTTAGCGATAATGTTGCAATTTACCTATGCCGTGGCTGCGATCAAACTGGACTTCTTCATGGATACCCCGAATCTCGCCTGAAGAAAGGTGACTTTACTTGCGATCTGATGGGGTTGATTCACAACAATACTCCAGGGCAAGGAAATCTCAAGTTCGACGATAACCAACTTAAATTGGACCTTGATCTACCCGAAGGTGATGTTGTCCCTCTCCTACCGAATAAAATCGGAATGGACTTATGGTTTTTACTCTACGATTTTTATGAAATCGATGACTTTCACCGGGTAGGTATCCGTGCAGAGCTTTCTCGACCGATCTCGTACAACGATAAAAATGTAGTTAATAGCTTTTCTACGCGCTTGATACTTGATATTCACGGACCAGAGCCGATTATCCAGAGTAATGATGCACCACTATTTACGCCAGATATCGACCTCGACATTTCAAAAGTAGGCTAAGTATGTACCATGTTTAATTCAGAGCGTTTACGTATAGCAAGAGAACGAAGAGGTCTGACACAAAGAGCTTTAGCCGAAGCAGCTGAATTGACCAGCAGAACGATTTCTAACTATGAGAAGGCTGGTATCTTTGATGCTGTAGCCAGTGACAGTATGGATAAAATCTCTGCTGTTCTTGGTTACCCTGTTGAATTTTTCCTCGACAGAGACGTCCCTTCTCTTTCTCCTGAATCGGTTAGTTTTCGAGCAATGACTAAGCTAAGTGCACAGAAGAGAGATTCCGCGCTTGGAGCAGGCAAACTTGCCCAAGAGTTATCAATCTGGATTGAAGAACAATTCAAACTACCGAAACCCAATATTCCTGATTGTAGCTTCGATGGTTATTCGGAACCTGATCGTGCCGCCCGAGCAGTGAGAGAACACTGGGGAGTCGGTGAACTATCGATTTCTAACTTAATTCACCTTCTGGAGGCTAATGGTGTACGTGTATTCTCGCTCGCTGAAAATTGCGTTGAAGTTGATGCTTTTTCGTTTTGGATTGACGAAAAACCATTTGTTCTTCTGAACACAATGAAAACACCGGAGCGTAGCCGCTTCGATGCAGCTCATGAATTAGGTCATTTAGTTCTTCACAAACATTCAAGCAATAATGGCAGACAAGCTGAACTAGATGCCGACCGCTTTGCATCAGCTTTTTTGATGCCTGAACGTAGTGTTTTGGCGACGGTCCCAAGAATGCCATCGCTGGATCTACTTATCTCATTGAAAAAAAATTGGAAAGTGTCACTTGCAGCTTTGGTCCGTCGCACATTCGATGTGGGTTTATCTACCGAATGGCATTATCGACAATTATCAATTGAGTTAGCTCGACGGGGGTATCGAACCAGCGAACCACAAGGTATGGACGATCGTGAGAGATCACTTGTATTAGAAAAGGTGTTTTCAGCACTGCGTTCAAATGGGATCAAACGTAGTACGATCCTCGAACAACTACGGTTCCCTGCGGATGAAGTAAGTGCCCTTACGTTTAGCAATAGCTTCTTTATGGGCTCCATCACTGGGGAAGGCTTGACTGAGCAAAACTCAGGTAAACGTCCTCCACATTTAAGTTTGGTTAAATAGATCCAAAAACATGGTAACTATTTACCATGTTTTTAACAGCTGCCGACCTTGTAAAGCATTAGATATCATGCTCATTTCTATCCAAAAAATTATTATATCAATGTACAACTCTTTGAAAATTATAGAATTGGTCGACATTGTTATTAATATTTACTGTACGTGCTAAAAAACATTTTCATTTGGACATTTTTCTGGCATCTCTTCAAGCGGAAGATTAATATAACCATCCAATTAACTCAAGGATAATGCGCATAAGTCCAATAGCATTTATTAACTAAATTCATGTGCCATATCAGCATCATTTGATTGTCTTTGTTTCCACTCAACCATTAACCATACATCACGCAAATAGAGTTGATTTTGGTTTCCTAAGAATTCATAAACTTTCTGCCACCAAAATCTCCATTCTGACTGCTTATAATCTGGTGGAGTATTTCTTGTACGCCTTTGTAATTGTTGACAGAAGTCATCAAAATTTGTTGGCTGAAGATCAGATGCTATGCGTGTGAAAAAATTAGCCTTAAGATGTTGCTCAACTCTTTCAGGTACTTGATAAATCTCTTTCCAAACTTCTATCTTGTTCAATACTTCTGCCGGAGCATTTACATATGAAATTGAAACTGATGTTAAAGGCGTTTCCCAAGAGTCTGTAACTAAATCACTACGACTACTTAGCTGGGGTGTCACTGATATATATGGTTCACATGACTCTTGTGCTGGTGGAAGTGGATAAAATGCTGTTCTCCGTTGGCCGCTTTGAGCTCTCAATACATCTTTTGCCCCTTTTGCCTTGCTATTACAGATGTGGCAGGTAGGAATAAAATTGCCTGGATGGACACTGTAAACTGGATACTTATCTTTGCAGAGCACGTGGTCATAATCTGAACGCCACTGTTCTTCATCTGCCACGCTTTCCCTATTTTGAGAGAGAAGAGCTGTGCCACAAATAGGACAAAGATGACCATTGTTATTTCCCACAACAAAATTCTGATAATGTATTTCAATAGAGTTATTGGATTGTGACTTTGCTTGAGCGAGATCTTTGGTACGCGTAAACAGATGAGTTGTTAATGCCTTACACGCTTTGAATAATGAGGCTGGCACTAATTCTGGCAACACTGTTTGGGTATCGTTAAAAAATACAACAATATCCTGAGCCTGGCTTATTTGAACCGACAATCTCCGGCGATTAGCAACGGTATTAGGTAGAGCTTCCCATAAGTCCTGAAATTTCTCTCTTGTGGGTATATTACTCCAACATACACTGGGAACAGCTACCTCTACATTGTCTATTATCTCAAAAAAAGTTCGAAATAATCCCTCTGAGAAAGCATCTGCATTAATACTGGAGTCCAGAAAATGAAGAAACTCAGCATTAAGCAATGCAAATACAGAACATTGAGGCGTCTGTGGGTTGAGTGAGAATAACATTAGTTCTCTAGTTTCCTTAGCAGATAAGCCTTTTCCATTGAATCTCCCAAATTTTCCTCAATCCAGCGTCGCGCAACTATAACTGCTTCAGGATCATTATCTTCTGGTAATCGATTTTTAACATCCTCTACCACTGTCTGTGAAATAAGGGATCGTAAACCATAGTGATTCTTAACCAAGATATCAAATGAAGTACCGTAAGTCTGGCTGGATACCGGTTCCATACTGATATAACCCATGTCATTACGCTCGAAGAAAAATACGTTCTCGCGTTTGAGCGAGGAAATCATGAATGGTGAGTGAGTAGATAAAAAGAACTGTGATTGCCCTTTACTTTCATTTTCCGGTGTAAAAGCTTCGGTCAAACGCTGGTGAAAATAGGTTCGCCAAGAAGGATTAAGGTGTGTTTCAGGCTCATCAAAAAGAAATATAGCCTGAGCCTGACTGAATATCCGCGTAGCCGCGATAACCTGAATCAATTGAGCTTCACCGTCAGATAAATCATCAAACTTAACGGTATCACCCTGTTCATTAGCCATTAATAATTCAACAACAGATAAAGGTAATCTTGACTGGAGTGGTTTTTTTACCGTACCTATAAAATCATCTTTCATCAATTTCAAACGAGATGTACGATCCCAGTTCTTTATGCCAAGCTGTTGAATATTGTTAAGCCTTTTAAATAATGCGAAAGAATCATAGTAGTTATCTTCACGAAGTCTGTTTAAGACAGTCTCATCACTTAATTCGAGAGTGATTTCTCCAGACAGATATTCTAACTCATAAAGCTCATACTGGTTATCTGTCGTTCGGCCTCCTGTTGGCTTTACTTGATCGGAGCCTGCTATACGGATCAACATTTTCACATCACGAATGGCATCATCTTCTATGATACCGGAACGAAAGTCGTAATGAAGTACGGCTTTGACGGGATGCTTATATGTTATTTCATCCAACAGTTGAAATACTGTCTCTGTCGGAAGAATCGATAGTGATAAAATTAAGAGCCCAACATTATCGTAATCAAGGTAGTTGAAATTGCTAGAGGCAGGGTTTACTTCTCTCAAATTCAGGTGATAATTTGGAAAAAAATCACCTTCTGATAAAGGATCAAATATGTGTGGGTATTTTTTAAGATACTTTTTATTGATTTCAGCCAACTGTTCATCATTGATTTCTCGTGATAGCATTTTTAGACGCTGGCTACTAATTCGACGAACTTCAAAATATTGCACAGCATTTTTCATAAAACTTCGCTGTAAATTTTCGTTTAGCCCCGAAGCATAACCAACCACGAGAGGGATGGGAAAATGGCGCTCACCAAGCTGTATTACATGCCACTCATCAGCACCACGAACATTTAAAACCACAGCTCCGTCAAGCTCAATAGTTACCTTTAGCTCAATACTCTCACCATGATTCATGAGCTCGTCTGGGTAAGACATAACAGCACTATCATTTCTAAGATCCCATTGATAGTGTACCGCAACGCTAAAACCTAACGATGTTTTATTTTTGAACTCTGCACGTTGCCATCGCTCTAGATAAGCAAAAGTTTCCCCGATTAACTCAAGCAATTGAGATTTACCAGAACCATTAAGGCCAATCAATGCAAATATATTATCTTGGGCATAACTAAAATCAAAGAACTGATCTTTCAAGCCTTTGTAGCCGCCACTCAAGTTTAAAGATATCAGTCTCATTAACTTTTACCTTTTCTTTGCTTGATGTTTTTTATACTTTTACGCTGCTGTTGAATTCTTACCAGCAATGATTGTGCGCTATTTTCACCGCTGATTAATTCGGGATTTTCTGCCCGCCATTGTGCCGTGAGTTCCCCACGAAATGCTTTAGCCAAGATCGAATGTGTGAGGTTGTTGACGCGCTCAAGGGCGTTTTGTACCTGCTTTTCGATGCCGTCAGCACAGGCGAAGAGTTGTTCTATGCGGCGGACAATTTCGTTTTGTTCTTTGATTGGTGGTACTTCTAAAGGGTACGCCGCCAGTTTTTGAGCATTAATATTTGATTGACTAACGCCATCAGATTTAACTTCATAACAGTATTGCTTCGCTATATGGCTATTAAGATGATAATTGAGATATTCAGGATTTAGTTCCTCTAAACACTGGATTTTAATCAAATACCCAGCATAAATTGCTTGTTTTTCTCCTCTATAAATAGAGGTCTTACCTACTAACTCGGGGCTGTTTGTTCGATTAAATAATATATCGCCAGCTATTAGGTTATATTTTTCAATTTCATTTTCATCTGATGTATAAACTAAATCAGACCAATTCAATTCACCATTTTGAAGGTTCCCCATTCTTAGCACAGGGATTAACCCTTCTTTTTGAGACTTTGCAGAAGTACCGTAAGACGGTTTCTTTATGAAATTCTTAAGTACCCCGCTTTTCCAGTTATTTAGGATAGCTGTACCACGCCACTCCTCCGTCAATTTCCCACTCACCGCTGCCGCCAACACCGCCTGACGAAAATGCTTTAGGATTTGTGGTATTTTCTCAAGGCGTACTTTGGTGCTATCGACCTGTGCCAGCAGAATGTCGAGTTTATCGGCGATGATTTTTTGTTCTGCAAGAGGGGGAAGCATCAAAGGAAAACTTTCAACGAAAGCCCTTGGAACACGGCGCAGACCAACAGCACCTGTCATATTTTCTGCACCTTCCTGCATAAATTTTCTGGTCTTAATAATCCCAAGTAAATAACTGGCTGGTATCTCTTGATTACGAGCGCGTAGAACATAAAATTCAGAGCTGCCTGCTCCGATATTATTTGGCATGTCTTTTACAATTGCTGCTTTACCATTTTCAAAACAGGGCGTTACTTTTGCAAAAATCACATCATCATTTTTAAAGTTAGTGTAAGACTTGCCAATCTCACCCCACGTTTTTTCTTCAAACTCTAATTTCCCATTATAGTTTGTTGGGGCATGGGACATAGAAACAAAGCCTGCATTTATGTCTTGTTCAGCCTCTATTTTTTTAGGGTTAACTTCAGCAATATCTGCAAGAGTACAATTGGACCACCCTTCAGGTAGAATAATCTCACTCATCAGCGAGTTGCTCCTAATACAGTCAATAAAGCATCCAGCTCTGCTAAAGCAGTGGTTAATTCTTCCTTTGCTTCAATCGCTAATACGCTAGGTTCAGGCAGGTTAGCAGCATCAACGCTGCTGTTATCTTTCAGCCATGAGATATCTAATGAATCACCTTTAACATCGCGGATCCATTCGCGGCTGAATGTGCGCCAGCGGCTGGTCGCCATGCGGTCATCAACGTGCTGATTTTCGGCGTTATCGGGCGCGTCGAGCTTGTCGGAGCTAAAGCTCCATTCCCCTTCGCTACGCGGGCTTTGGCCGTTGGAATCATCACCATAAACCGCTTCAAAGGGTTTTAAATGTTGCTCACCAAACGGGGTGCGTTTGCCAAAGCTTGGCATGTTGCTGCGCAGGTCATAAACCCAGACGTTTTCGGTACAGTTTTCATCCTGATGTTTGTTGTTGGCGCTGCCTTTGGTGAAGAACAAAACGTTGGTTTTCACCCCTTGGGCATAAAAAATCCCGGTGGGTAAACGCAAAATGGTGTGTAGGTTGCATTTGTTCATCAGGTCGCGACGAATTTCGGTGCCGACCCCCGTTTCAAATAGGACGTTATCGGGCAGCACCACTGCGGCACGTCCACCCGGTTTTAAGTTATTATAGATGTGCTGCAAAAATGCCAGCTGTTTGTTACCGGTTGGGTGTGTAAAATCTCGGGTAATGCTGGCTTCGCCTCCCTTCGCCGTACCAAATGGCGGGTTAGCAAGAATGATATCAGCTTTAGGCAAACTAGCCCCCGCCATACCCAGCGCGTTCCCCTGATGCACGACGCCTTCGTCATCCCCTTCCATGCCGTGCAGCAGGCAGTTCATCAGTGCCAAGCGGCGCGTAGACGGAACCAGTTCCACACCAACAAAGGCTTTATTTTTTTGAAAGGTTCTCGCTTTGGCCGTCAGGTCGTAGAGGTTGTCGGTTTGTTGCTTGATGTATTGATCGGCGGCAATCAAAAATCCTGCGGTCCCCGCAGCGGGATCTTGGATCACTTCTCCAGCCTGTGGCTTAATGCAGCGTACCATGCTGTTAATTAAGGCTCGCGGCGTAAAATATTGTCCTGCGCCAGATTTTGTCTCTCCGGCGTTTTTCTCCAGCAGACCTTCATAAAGATCACCGAGACCGTCTTTTTTAGCACTAAACCAGTCAATTTGGTCGAGGGTGCGGATCATCTGTTCGAGATGACGAGGCTCACGCAGGCGAGTCTGCGCATCGTCATAAATGGCGCTAATCAGCGGGTCGGCATGAACCGAATTACCTTCAGCGTCTTTGCCGCTGGAGAGCTTCAACAGCATTTGTTTGTAATGGTTAAGCAGGTTGAGGCCCGATAAACTGTTGAGATCGCCCCAGCGGCAGCCCTGCGGTAAAGTGTGCTGATCTAATATTTCTGCTTCGGTATTTTCATGCACCATTTTGATAAACAGTAGTAGCACTAGTTCGGTGACGTAATCGCTGTAGTTGATGCCGTCATCACGCAGTACATCACACAGGTTCCACAGTTTTTGTACGATATCGTTATTATTACTCATTATTTTTCCTGCATTCGCTCGCGAAATATGCCGCAAGCGCGATTAAAAAGGCGAGTTTCGCTAGCGAATTTTACCAGAATCAGGCGCTTTGTTGTGGCCATATCGCACCGTTAAGTTCATCCAGCACGCTGTCCAATTGGTCTACCAATATCTTATTGAGCTGTTTTACGCCGCCATCGTCAGCAAAACTACTGTTAATAAATTGGTGATCAATGATCACTTCATGAACCAGCTGTTTTGCCAGACGATCCAGCCATTTTCGTTGCTGGGTTGTCCATGCGCGGCTGTTATAAATGTTGATCATTGCCTGTGATACGCGCTGTGCAAAAGGCACAAGAGGCTCCCCTAGTGCAGCACGGCGAATATGGCCGACAATGCTTGCGGCGATATCCTGATTGGTTTGATTACGCACGGCAGTTTGTAGTTTAGCTTCGGAATAACCCGCACCGTCTAATAATAAGCGGATCTCTTTAAGCTGTTCACGAGTGAGGTCGCGGGGTTTGTTGACAACCACGGCCAGCGCAGTGGATTGGTTAAGCTGCTGCTGAATAAAATCCGCAAAGCTTTCCAAGTAATCTTCTGGCCGCTGATGGCTACCGTAGCTCTGATTACGTTCCTGTAGTTGGTCATGATGCTCAGAAATAATCGGCCGGTATTCACTTCCGAGTAATGTAGTTATCTCGTTGAGCTGGCTAATTAGCCCTTGCTGTTGTTGGATGAAAGCTGCCGCCTGACGCGGCCCTAAGTGATGCAGATGTTGATGCAGCTGTTTTGGCTCAACGCCCCACAGTTGATGGAGGTCAGCCAATTTTTGTTTCACCGCTGGGCGATTTTCTGACCGTTTTTCCGCTTTACGCAGGATGCGCATCACCTTTTGGCTTAACTGACTGAGCACCACATCGGCCTGAGTTTCACCTGTCTGTTCGCCGGGGCTGTTGAGCGCTTTTTCAAGCTGTTCAGTATCGGTTAACTCGCTGACCAATTGCTCAAGCGTGATATTGGGGTCTTTGACCAACGGTTTCATAGTGTTGACGTCGCTGAGGGCCTCATAAATATCCACTGGATCGTAAATACGGAAGACCGTTTTGCCAATGTCATCACAGCGGCGCGTTGCGCGGCCTATCATCTGTTCAAATAAAATACGTGACTTCACCCGACGCAAGAAAACCAGATTACAAATCTTCGGCACATCAATGCCGGTACTAAGCAAATCAACGGTGACTGCAATATTCGGATAGCGCTCATTTTTATAACGTTTGATCAGCTGATTGACTTTGTCACTTCCACCAGTGATTTTTTCTACGGCCGCTTGATTATAGTTTTCATATTCGGCAGAGAACGCTTCATCCAGCAGGCGTTTGACCATGTCGGCATGTTTGTCTGTAACGCAGAAAACCAACGTTTTCTCTTCGCCAAAGGGGTCGAGCTCTTTCACGAGTTGTTGGCAAATAACCCGATTAAAGTTTTCACTGATGACGCCACGGTTAAATGCATCGACGTTGAAATCCAGCTCGTCTTCTAGCTGGTCAATCTCAACCTCTCCGGTGTGGATATTAATGGCATGTACCTGACTCCCTTTGTCAAAGTGGATGCCATTTTGCGTCAGCAGCGTTTCATAACGGATTGGAGGTTCATGATCGATAAGCCAATCATCAGCCACGGCTTCTCGGTAGGAGTAGATGTAAATCGGTTTGCCGAAGATATCGCTGGTGTGTTTCGCCGGGGTGGCGGTAAGGCCGATTTTTACCGCGTCGAAATAATCGAGCACCCGACGGTAGCTAGAGAGGTATTGGCTGGCGTCACGGGTCGAGAGCTCCCCTTCCGTCATTTCTTGATCTAAGGTGTAGCCTCGGTGGGCTTCATCAACGATGATGCAGTCGAACTCATCCACCGGCGGGGGTGTGTCCGAGGCAAAAATGCGGCTAACCATGGCCTGTACCGTCGCGACCTGTACTCGAGTTTCTGCCTGTGTCGCCATATCGCCGAGCTCAGCGATATTGTAAATCTGAGACAGCGTCTGGTTTTGCTCCAGCGGCGCTTCTTTGAAGGTGTCCGTGGCTTGGTCGCCCAAAGCCGTGCGGTCAACCAGAAACAGGATGCGCTTGAAGCGTTCAGTTTTCAGAAAACGGTACATCAAGCCAACAATGGTGCGTGTTTTCCCGGTGCCGGTCGCCATCGCCAGCAGGGCATTGCGGATGTTTTGCGCCAATGTGCTTTCAACGGCGAGAATGGCCTTTTGCTGATAATCACGTAACCGGAGGTAAGCGAAGCCTTCTTGCTTTAACTTCTGTTCGGCGCTGTCTTTGCTGCGTTCGAGCTTATCCAGCAAACCCTGTGGGGTATGAAACTTTTGCAGCGCACGGCGGATGTTGGACGGTTCTCGCACATCCCTGAACCAAGTTCCTGATGACTCGGCCAACTGTGGCACGTAGGGGCGACCGTTGCAGGAGTATACAAACGGGATAATGTAATGCCCGTCAGTTTCATCCGCCCATGCAATGGTTCTGCCTTCCCGCTCCCATGCACCGATCATGGGGAAAGTGATTTTGAAGCCTTTACTGTAGCGCTCTGCCTGCGGAATTTTTCCCGCAACATCGGTGTTTTCTTTTTTGGCTTCGACCGTGGCCAGCGGAGTTAAACCGCAAAAAAGAACGTAATCAGCGCGGCCTTTTTTACCCTGATGCTCCGTAGGCCATTCGGCAATGGCTTTGTTGATCCCCTTTTCAGGGCGAGTTCCGTTAGCCCAGGTCAGTTCCTGACTGTCAGCAAGCCAGCCCGCATCATTTAAGTTTTGGTCAATTAGTATACGGGTGAGTTCTTCATTTAACGCGATATGTTGGCTGGCACGGCGGCTCTTCTGGGTAAACTCTTGCCGTCTTGTTCGGGCCTGCTTTTCATCTTTTTCGGTCAGCTGTGCTTGTAGGTTTTTTAGTTTTTCATCGTATTGTTGTCGAAGCTTTTCGAGTTCAATTTCCTGTTCTTTCGCCTGCGATGCTAACACCTTGGTTTCATCATCCATGGCTAGCGCCAGCGTTTCATATTCACTCTTTTCCTGCACCAGTAACTTTTGCAGCTGTTGGCTGGAATCTAGCTGTATGTTGGCGTTAGTGAGCTCACTTTTGAGGCGATCGATTTCCGTTTGGAGTTGCCTGAGCTGATTGCTCGGGTCTGGGGGAGCAATAAAAGCGCCGGGTTTAAAGGCCGCGCCCTGCTTTCCGAAAGATTGGTGGAACCAGATAGCTAGCGCTCGCGCCACTTTTAAGCCATCCAGCGCCTCTTTGTGCTTGGTTTTGAACTGGTGAGTGGCCTTGTTGCCCTCTATCCGCAATAGATGAAATAGCTCGCGTACCATGGGTTCAAATTTTAGCTCGCGATTGAGGCGGTAGAGTAAATCAGCCTGAGTGGGCGGTTCATCAAACGTGAGCCCGACCAGCGCAGCAATATGTTGTGCTAAGGCTTCACCTAGTTGGCGCAATTTAATCAAGGTGGTGTTGGGATCGCCTGAGAAGGCATTTTCTGCAGCAGCGGCGATTTGTAGAAACAGCGGGTCATGTTCAGCGAGAAAACTGAAATTTGTCGATGTTGTAGCCCTTAAAGCATCCATTCAATCGCCTCTCGATTATAAAGCGCCTGTGCTTAGAATTAGTTAAATACTGGTAGCATTGTATCGAAAAAAACCGGTCCGAACAGGTAAGTAAACACTCCCCACTTAAATCAATACCTTCTTTCGATTCTTCATTGCGGCAGACTGGCCCTATCGATATTTAACACAGGGTTACTATCGAGAGACATAACGCATATTGCAAAATAGACAAAAAATTAGCAGCGTCATTAACTAGCAGCACCAGCATCACTGCTGGCACTGTTGGTCTCCTTTGGATAGACTGCTTTAACTTATGCAAAATCCCCACTCCGCATTTTGTGGGAGAAACCGCGGCTAATCACAGCCCAAGCTTGGCAAAGTCAAACGGACTCACCGCCTTATCCCTATTCGCATCCAGAAAATCAGCCCACCATTGCAGCATCAGTTTGCGCTCATCAAGATGCTCAGCTTTGTGAATGTAAGCCGCTCGCACAGAGTTACGCTCCATATGGCTCATCTGCCGTTCGACTGCATCCCTCGACCATAATCCTGACTCAATCAATGAACTACACGCCATGGTCCTGAAACCGTGGCCGCAGACTTCAAGCTGTGTGTCATATCCCATCACTCGCAAAGATTTGTTAACCGTGTTTTCACTCATCGGTTTACGAGGATTATGATCGCCAATAAAGATCAGTTCATGATCACCACTAAACGTCTTTATCTGCTCCAGGATATTTAATGCCTGTCGGGAAAGCGGTACCAGATGAGGTGTACGCATTTTTGAGCCACGCTGGGAGTGCTTTACTCCTTCGATAGCTTCACGCTCGGCTGGAATCGTCCACATAGATGTTTCGAAATCGATCTCTGACCAACGGGCAAAACGCAGTTCACTGGAACGAATAAAGACAAGGAGGGTTAGCTCAACGGCAAGGCGAGTTAAAGGCCTACCGGTATAGCTGTCAATTCGTTGAAGAAGCTCGGGAATACGTTTCAGTTCAAGAGCTGCTCGATGCTGTCTGTTACTTGAAGCAACGGCACCCACCATCTCCTGCGCGGGATTATAGTCAAGCAAACCGCTCTGAACGGCATAACGCATAATTGCAGTAGTTCGCTGTTGTAGCCGGGAAGCCACTTCTAGTCTCCCCGACTGTTCTACAGCTTTAATAGGGGCTAACAGGTCTCGCGTTTTTAGTTCGGCAATATTACGTTTGCCAATGGCAGGAAAGAGGTTGTCTTCCAGGCTTTTCAACACCCGTCGACTATGTTCTTGCGACCATTTTTTATTTGTGGCATGCCACTCAACAGCGATCTCTTCGAAAGTGCGCGCTTCTTCCAGTTCAACCTTATCATTTTTCTTTTTGTCTCCCGGATCGATACCATTCGCCAACAGCTTACGTGCTTCGTCACGACGAGTTCTGGCATCCGCCAATGTGATTTCAGGATAAACCCCAAGTGCCAGCATCTTTTGCTTGCCGTCATAACGGTACTGCAGACGCCAGTATCTTGAACCATTTGGGTGGACGAGAAGATGCATACCGTTGCCATCGGTCAGCTTGTATTGCTTATCCATTGGCTTGGCTGTTCTGACTTTGATATCTGTTAGAGCCATGCTTATCCCCTCCCTGTTGGTACAAGCATTATCGAACCGGAAATACCATCATCTGTACCAACATCTGTTGGTAGATGTACGTTGAAGTCGGTTGACCTTGAGAGAGTTAATATAGCGGGAATGATGTGTAAATACTGGATTTCAGGCACAAAAAAAGACGTCCGTTGACGTCTATTGATGTTCCTATGGTGCCGAAGGCCGGACTCGAACCGGCACGTATTTCTACGGTTGATTTTGAATCAACTGCGTCTACCGATTTCGCCACTCCGGCACTGGAAGAGGTATGCGGAAAACGTTGTGGATTATACCTGTCATACGCAACCTTGCAAGCGGCAGCGTACATACGCCGCGCTAAGTGTCGAAAAAAACAGCGTAATCAACTCATTCCTAAAATAGCTCCCTCCCCTCATGCCCTCTTCAGCCAAGCGCCCCCTCTTCCCATGCTCTACACTTCCCATTCAACACCACACGAGGGGTAAACCATGTCCACAATTAAAAGCTATGCCGCAAAAGAAGCCGGGAGCGATCTGGAACTGTACGAGTACGACGCGGGTGAACTAAAGGCGCAGGACGTCGAGGTGCAGGTGGATTACTGCGGGATCTGCCACTCGGATTTGTCGATGATCGATAACGAGTGGGGAATGTCGCAGTATCCGCTGGTGGCCGGTCATGAGGTGATTGGTCGCGTGGTGGCGCTCGGCAGCGATGCGCAGGACAAGGGCCTGAAAGTGGGGCAGCGCGTGGGAGTTGGCTGGACGGCGCGTAGCTGCGGGCACTGCGATGCCTGTATCAGCGGTAATCAGATTAACTGTCTCGAAGGCGCGGTGCCGACCATTTTAAATCGTGGCGGTTTTGCCGATAAGCTGCGCGCGGACTGGCAGTGGGTTATTCCGCTGCCGGAGAGTATTGATATTGAGTCGGCGGGTCCGCTGCTGTGCGGCGGGATCACCGTGTTTAAGCCGCTGCTGATGCATCATGTGACGGCCACCAGCCGCGTCGGGGTGATTGGGATTGGGGGGCTGGGGCATATCGCCATTAAGCTGCTGCATGCGATGGGTTGCGAGGTGACGGCGTTCAGTTCTAATCCGGCGAAAGAGCAGGAAGTGCTGAAAATGGGCGCGGATAAGGTGGTGAACAGTCGCGATCCGGAGGCGCTGAAGGCGCTGGCGGGTCAGTTCGATCTGATTATTAATACCGTGAACGTCGATCTGGACTGGCAGCCGTATTTTGAAGCGCTGGCGTATGGCGGTAATTTCCACACGGTGGGCGCGGTGCTGAAGCCGCTACCGGTACCGGCGTTTACCCTGATTGGTGGGGACCGCAGTATCTCCGGGTCGGCGACGGGTACGCCGTATGAGCTGCGTAAGCTGATGAAGTTTGCCGGTCGGGCGAAGGTTGCGCCGACGACCGAGGAGTTCCCGATGTCGCAGATTAACGAGGCGTTGCAGCACGTGCGCGAGGGAAAAGCCCGATATCGCGTGGTGTTGAAGGCGGATTTTTAAGGGCAAGGTTCAGGCTTTCGGCGCGTAACTGCCGGGCGGCGCTGCGCTTGCACCGGCCTACAGCCTGGAGTGGTTGAGCGAGTTAATTAACTGGCCGGGGTAAATGCCCCGGCCTTTTTATTAGCCTTTTACCAGCGCGGCGAAGACGTCGGCGACCGCGACGGCACCGGGGTCGGTGACGCCGTCGAGGTTCTGGCTGTTAACGTAAGATGAGCGTCCTGCGCCCGCTTTCTGCATTGTTGCGGTGTTGTCAGCGCCCTGCTGCGCGGCTTTGGCGGCGGCCTGAATATCGCCTTTGCGCAGCGCGTCCAGCGCCGGTTGCAGGGCGTCGATCAGCGTTCGGTCGCCCAAATCGGCTCCGCCGTAGTGTTTCATCTGCTTCAGTCCGGTGAGCAGCGCTTCCGGCAGCGCGGTATCATCCTGTACTGCCTGCCCGGCGGCGGTGAAGAAGATCGACATCAGTACGCCGCTGGAGCCGCCCATCACCGTGGCCAGCCGCTCGCCGACCAGTTGCAGAAGCTGGGCGGGGTTGTTGAGCGGCAGTTTGCCCTTCTCAAGCAACTGCGCGATGTCGCGCGCGCCTTCGGCGAAGGTAGAGCCGGTGTCGCCGTCGCCCACTTTGGCATCCAGCGCGTTAAGGCGGTTCTCAAGCTCGATCAGCGTCCGGGTGGCGGTGGCAACGATCTGTTTTACCCGCGGGTTGTCCGACGGTTCGACCTCTACGCTGTCATGAATTTTGGTATGCGGCGCGGTTTTTAACGGCGCGAAGGCCACCGGTTTTTGCCAGCCGACGGTCTCGACGCTGGCGTTGAGCGCCTGCTCAACGCGCTCGTTAAGACGCAGCAGCGAGAGGGAAAAGCCTTTCATGTCCAGCGAACTGACCAGCGGCGCGGGGCCGATCAGATACGCAATCCGATCTTTTAACGCCGAGTGCGCCAGCTCTCTGGTGAGCAGCGCCATCTCCAGCGCTGAGACGCCGCCGAGGTTGTTAATCAGGACGGCAAAGCGGCCCTCGCCCGCCTGTTCGCGCAGCGGAGCGACAAGCGCGTCGATGATGGCTTTGCTGTTATGCGTGTCGAGGGTGGACGCGCCCGGCTCGCCGTGGATGCCGAGTCCCAGCTCGGCCTGGCCCGCTGGAATGCGGCCTTCCTCGTCGTCGCTGCCCGGCAGGTTGCAGGTCTGCATCGCCACGCCAAGGCTGTACAGGTTGTCGCAGGTCTCCTGCGCGATGTCGCGCACTTCGTTCAGGCTTTTGCCCTGCTCGGCGGCGTAGCCCGCAATTTTATGTACCAGCGCCGTTCCGGCAATGCCGCGCGGCTGTTTGTTGTCCGGCAGGGCGATGTCGTCGGCGACGATCACCATCTCGACCTTCAGGCCGTGGCGTTTGGCTTTCTCGGCGGCAAGACCAAAGTTAAGGCGGTCGCCGGTGTAGTTTTTGACGATCAGCAGGCAGCCGCGATCGCCGGTGACGGCGACGATGGCGTTCAGTACCGCATCAACGCTCGGCGAGGCGAAGAGGTCGCCGCAGACGGCGGCGGTGAGCATCCCTTTACCGACAAACCCGGCGTGGGCCGGTTCGTGGCCGGAACCGCCGCCGGAGATCACCGCCACGCGGCTTTTATCCCAGTCGGCGCGAGCGACGACGCGGATCGCCGGGTCGATGTCGAGGCGAACGAGGTTAGCGTGCGGGGCGGAGAGGACAATCCCTTCGATGGCGTCGTTGACCAGTTGTTTACGGTCATTAAAAAAGAATCTGGACATAATTTCCCTGAAATAAGTGGAACACAGGGAAAGCATAGTTCGCGCAGCGGGATAAACCGAGAAAAGCAGAAAATCCCTTCACCCGCAGGCGGATGAAGGGAGAGGCGTCAGGCCCGTTTCATCATCAACAGCAGGCTGATAACGAAGAACAGCGCGCTGGGCAGCAGTGCGCCGAGGATCGGCGGAACGTTGTATAACGGCGTTAACGGACCGAATACCTGATCCATTACGTAGAAGAGAAAACCAAAGCTGATACCGGTCACGACCCGCACACCCATTGGCACGCTACGCAGCGGACCAAAGATAAACGACAGCGCCATCAGCATCATCACCGCCACCGACAGCGGCTGGAAGATTTTACTCCACATCTTAAGCTCATAGCGTCTCGCATCCTGACCGCTGGACTGCAAATAGTGGCTGTAGCTGTAGAGGCCGCTGATGGAGAGCGCATCCGGCTCCAACGCCACCACGCCGAGTTTGTCCGGCGTGAGGTTGGTTTTCCAGGTGCTGCTCACGGTCTGGGTGCCGGTGATCTGCTTCGGATCTTTCAGGTTGGACTCGTCGACCTGCGACAAATTCCACTGCCCGCGGTCTTTGTCGAATTTGGCCGAGGCGGCGTAGCGCACCGACTGCAAGCGACGCTGGTCGTTAAACGCGTAAATGCTCACGCCGCCCAGTTCATCGTCACCTTTAATGCGTTCGATATACACAAAGTCGTTACCGTCTTTCGCCCATAAACCCTGCTGCGTTGACAGCAACGAGCCACCGTACATCGCCTGGGCACGATAGTTACGCGCCATCTGTTCGCCCTGCGGGGCAACCCATTCGCCAATCGCCATCGTCAGTAGTACCAGCGGAATGGCGGTTTTCATCACCGACAGCGCTACCTGAAGTCGGGTAAAGCCGGAAGCCTGCATCACCACCAGTTCGCTGCGCTGCGCCAGCATCCCCAGCCCCAGCAGGGCGCCAAGCAGCGCCGCCATCGGGAAGAAAATCTGAATATCTTTGGGCACGCTGAGAATAGTAAACATCCCCGCGCCCAGCGCGTCGTAGCTCCCCTGCCCGGCTTTTTTTAGCTGGTCGACGAACTTAATGATGCCGGAGAGCGACACCAGCATGAACAGCGTCATCATGATGGTGTTGAAAATGGTCTTGCCGATATAGCGGTCAAGTACGCCAAATGCCTGCATTATACCGCTCCTTTACGCGTGAAACCGGCACGCAGACGGCGCATCGGCACCGTATCCCACAGGTTCAGGGCCACAGCGACCGCAAAGTAAAGCAGGTTCACCGCCCACATCCAGATCATCGGGTCAAGCTTGCCTTTGCTGCCGTTGGATTTTAGCGAGGTCTGTATCAGGAAGAAAATCAGGTACAGCAGCATCGCCGGTAGCATCGACAGCACACGCCCCTGACGCGGGTTAACCACGCTCAGCGGGACCACCATCAGCGCCATGATAAACACGGTCGCCACCAGCGTGATACGCCAGTGCAGTTCGGCCCGCGCCCGATCGGTGTCGGTGTTCCACAGGGTACGCATAGTCATCTGATCGGTATCGTCAGGGTCGAGCGTCACCGCCTGATGGCCGATAATCGCCTGGTAGTTCTGGAAATCGGTAATACGGAAATCACGCAGCATCGCGGTGCCTTCAAAGCGGGTGCCTTTGTTTAAAGTCACGCTCTGGGAACCGTCTTTATGCTGGGCCATCTGGCCCGAGTCCGCGACCACGACAGAAGGACGCGCGTTGCCTTTTGGCCGCAGCTGGGCGAGGAATACGTCGTGGAAACTGCTGCCGCTGACGCTCTCAATAAACAGCACCGAGTTGCCGTCAGTGGCCTGCTGGAACTGGCCCTGCGCCAGCGCCGCCATGCCGGGGTTGGCTTTGGCGTCGGCCAGCACTTCATCCTGATGCCGGGAGGACCACGGCCCCGCCCACATTACGTTCACCGCTGCGACGATGCCGGTAAACAGCGCCAGAATCATGGCCGCTTTCACCAGTACGGCTTTACTGAGGCCGCAGGCGTGCATCACCGTAATTTCACTTTCGGTATACAGTTTGCCCAGCGTCATCAACAGCCCGAGGAACAGGCTGAGCGGCAGGATAAGCTGCGCCATCTCAGGCACGCCCAGTCCCAACAGCGACAGCACCAGGTTTGTTGGGATTTCGCCGTCAACCGCCGCGCCCAGAATTCGTACCAGTTTCTGACAGAAGAAGATCAGAAGCAGGATGAAAAGGATCGCCAGCTGGCTTTTGAGCGTCTCCCGCACCAGATATCTTATGATTATCACTTTAAATACGCCTGTAAAAACCCGTCTTTTTGCTGGAAAATCGCTTGTTTCATGGCTTAAACGTCATTTATGCTCTTGAGTCGTTGAAAACATCGCTAAGATAGTTTTACTTAGCAGTATGGTCGCTTCAGAAACGCTCTGAGGTGTTTAAACCGTCACAGTAAGATTATCACGAAGTCACCGCAACAGCGGACATGAGTTACGAAAGCTTGCAATTCTATCCGCAGCTTCCGCTGTTGTCTTTAAGATTCAGGAGCGTAGTGCATGGAGTTCAGTGTAAAAAGCGGTAGCCCGGAGAAACAGCGGAGCGCGTGTATCGTCGTGGGCGTCTTTGAACCGCGCCGCCTCTCCCCGATTGCCGAACAGCTCGATAAAATCAGCGACGGCTATATTAGCGCGTTGTTGCGTCGTGGCGAGCTGGAGGGTAAACCGGGGCAGACCTTGCTGCTTCATCATGTGCCGAACGTCCTGTCAGAGCGTATTCTGCTGATCGGCTGCGGCAAAGAGCGCGAACTGGATGAGCGCCAGTATAAGCAGGTGATCCAGAAAACGATCAACACCCTTAACGACACCGGTTCGATGGAAGCGGTCTGTTTCCTGACCGAACTGCATGTGAAAGGGCGCAATAATTACTGGAAAGTGCGTCAGGCGGTGGAGACGGCGAAAGAGACGCTGTACACCTTTGATCAGCTCAAAACCACCAGGAGCGAGCCGCGTCGTCCGCTGCGTAAGATGGTGTTCAACGTGCCGACCCGCCGCGAGCTGACCAGCGGCGAGCGCGCCATTCAGCACGGCCTGGCGATTGCCGCCGGGATCAAGGCCGCGAAAGATCTCGGCAATATGCCGCCGAATATCTGTAACGCCGCCTACCTGGCTTCTCAGGCGCGCCAGCTGGCAGACAGCTACAGCAAAAACGTCATTACTCGCGTGATTGGCGAGCAGCAGATGAAAGAGCTGGGAATGCACTCCTATCTGGCGGTCGGCGCGGGTTCGCAGAACGAGTCGCTGATGTCGGTGATCGAGTACAAAGGCGCTGCCTCCGAAGACGCGCGCCCGATTGTGCTGGTGGGCAAAGGGCTTACCTTCGACTCCGGCGGTATCTCCATCAAGCCGTCCGAAGGGATGGACGAGATGAAGTACGACATGTGCGGCGCGGCGGCGGTGTACGGCGTGATGCGTATGGTGGCGGAACTTCAGCTTCCGATTAACGTCATCGGCGTGCTGGCGGGCTGTGAAAATATGCCTGGCGGCCGCGCGTATCGTCCTGGCGACGTGCTGACCACCATGTCCGGTCAGACGGTCGAGGTGCTGAATACCGACGCCGAAGGCCGTCTGGTGCTGTGCGACGTGCTGACCTACGTTGAACGTTTTGAGCCGGAGACGGTGATTGACGTGGCGACGCTGACGGGCGCCTGTGTAATCGCTCTGGGCCACCATATTACCGGCCTGATGGCGAATCATAACCCGCTGGCGCACGAACTGATCGGCGCGTCCGAACAGGCAGGCGATCGCGCGTGGCGCCTGCCGCTGGCCGACGAGTTCCAGGATCAGCTGGAATCCAATTTTGCGGATATGGCGAATATCGGCGGGCGTCCTGGCGGCGCAATCACCGCGGGTTGCTTCCTGTCGCGTTTTACCCGTAAATATAACTGGGCGCATCTGGATATCGCCGGTACTGCCTGGCGCTCCGGCAAGGCTAAAGGCGCGACCGGTCGCCCGGTAGCGTTGCTGTCGCAGTTCCTGTTGAATCGCGCCGGGTTTAATGGCGACGAGTAATGCACCATGCCGGGTGGCGGCTTCGCCTTACCCGGCCTACAAACGGCACCAAATCCCAGGCCGGGTAAGCAAAGCGCCACCCGGCATTAAGGCACCAAACCGTAGGCCGGGTAAGCGAAGCGCCACCCGGCATTAAGGCACCAAATCGTAGGCCGGGTAAGCAAAGCGCCCCCCGGCATTAAGGCACCATATCGTAGGCCGGGTAAGCGAAGCGCCACCCGGCATTAAAAGCACCAAAACGTAGGCCCGGTAAGCGCAGCGCCACCGGGCATGAAAGGCACCAAACCCAGGCCGGACCACCCGGCCTTCACCGGTAACGTCATCACAAGAAGCCCTATATGAAAAACGCAACGTTCTACCTTCTGGACAACGACACCACTACCGACGGCCTGAGCGCCGTGGAACAACTGGTGTGTGAAATTGCCGCAGAACGTTGGCGCAACGGCAAACGCGTGCTGATCGCCTGCGAAGATGAGCAACAGGCGATCCGCCTTGACGAAGCGCTGTGGGCGCGCCCGGCGGAGAGCTTTGTGCCGCACAATCTGGCAGGCGAAGGTCCGCGCGGCGGCGCGCCGGTGGAGATCGCCTGGCCGCAGAAGCGTAACAGCAGCCCGCGCGATATCCTCATCAGCCTGCGGACAAACTTCGCAGATTTTGCCACCGCTTTCACAGAAGTGGTAGACTTCGTCCCTTATGAAGACTCTTTGAAACAACTGGCACGCGAGCGCTACAAAGCGTACCGCGTGGCTGGTTTTAACCTGAATACGGCAGCCTGGAAATAATGGAAAAGACATACAACCCGCAAGATATCGAACAGCCGCTTTACGAGCAGTGGGAAAAGCAGGGCTATTTCAAACCCAACGGTGATGAAAGCCAGGACAGCTTCTGCATCATGATCCCGCCGCCGAACGTCACCGGTAGCTTGCATATGGGTCATGCTTTCCAGCAAACCATCATGGATACCATGATCCGCTACCAGCGCATGCAGGGTAAAAACACCCTCTGGCAGGCGGGCACGGACCATGCAGGCATCGCCACCCAAATGGTGGTTGAGCGTAAAATCGCCGCCGAAGAGGGTAAAACCCGCCACGACTACGGTCGCGATGCCTTCATCGACAAAATCTGGCAGTGGAAAGCAGAATCCGGCGGCACGATTACCCGTCAGATGCGCCGTCTCGGCAACTCCGTGGACTGGGAGCGCGAGCGCTTCACCATGGACGAAGGTCTTTCCAATGCCGTGAAAGAAGTCTTTGTCCGCCTGTACAAAGAAGATCTGATTTACCGCGGTAAGCGTCTGGTCAACTGGGACCCGAAACTGCGTACCGCCATCTCCGATCTGGAAGTGGAAAACCGCGAGTCAAAAGGCTCGATGTGGCACATCCGCTATCCGCTGGCCGACGGCGCAAAAACCGCCGACGGTAAAGATTATCTGGTGGTCGCCACCACCCGTCCGGAAACCCTGCTCGGCGATACCGGTGTCGCGGTAAACCCGGAAGATCCGCGTTATAAAGATCTGATCGGCAAATTCGTGGTGCTGCCGCTGGTTAACCGTCGCATTCCGATTGTTGGCGACGAACACGCCGATATGGAAAAAGGCACCGGCTGCGTGAAAATCACCCCGGCGCACGATTTCAACGACTACGAAGTCGGCAAGCGTCATCAGCTTCCGATGATCAACATCCTGACCTTTGACGGCGATATCCGGGAAAGCGCGCAGGTGTTCGATACCAAAGGCGAAGAGTCAGAGGTTTATGCCAGCGACATCCCGGCGGAGTTTCAGAAGCTGGAGCGCTTTGCCGCGCGTAAAGCGGTGGTCGCCGCCGTTGACGCCCTCGGCCTGCTGGAAGAGATCAAACCGCACGACCTGACCGTACCTTACGGCGACCGCGGCGGCGTGGTCATCGAACCGATGCTGACCGACCAGTGGTACGTCCGTGCCGACGTGCTGGCGAAACCGGCGGTTGAAGCGGTTGAGAATGGCGATATTCAGTTCGTACCGAAACAGTACGAAAACATGTACTTCTCCTGGATGCGCGATATTCAGGACTGGTGTATCTCTCGTCAGCTATGGTGGGGTCACCGTATCCCGGCATGGTACGACGAAGCGGGCAACGTTTACGTGGGCCGCACCGAAGAAGAAGTGCGCCAGGAAAATAACCTGAGCGCCGATATTGCGCTTCGTCAGGACGAAGACGTGCTGGACACCTGGTTCTCCTCCGCGCTGTGGACGTTCTCCACCCTCGGCTGGCCGGAGAATACCGACGCTCTGCGTCAGTTCCACCCAACCAGCGTGATGGTTTCCGGCTTCGACATCATCTTCTTCTGGATTGCCCGCATGATCATGATGACCATGCACTTCATCAAAGATGAAAACGGCAAGCCGCAGGTACCGTTCCATACGGTGTATATGACGGGCCTGATCCGCGATGACGAAGGGCAGAAGATGTCCAAGTCCAAGGGCAACGTCATCGACCCGCTGGATATGGTTGACGGTATCTCTCTGGCGGATCTGCTGGAGAAACGTACCGGTAACATGATGCAGCCGCAGCTGGCGGATAAAATTCGCAAGCGCACCGAGAAGCAGTTCCCGAACGGCATCGAGCCGCACGGCACCGACGCCCTGCGCTTCACCCTGGCGGCGCTGGCCTCTACCGGCCGCGATATCAACTGGGATATGAAGCGTCTGGAAGGTTACCGTAACTTCTGTAACAAGCTGTGGAACGCCAGCCGTTTTGTGCTGATGAACACCGAAGATCAGGATTGCGGCTTCAACGGCGGCGAAATGACCCTGTCGCTGGCAGATCGCTGGATCCTGGCGGAGTTTAACCAGACCATCAAAGCTTACCGTGACGCGCTGGATAACTACCGCTTTGATATCGCGGCGGGCATCCTGTATGAGTTCACCTGGAACCAGTTCTGCGACTGGTATCTGGAGCTGACCAAGCCGGTGATGACCGGCGGTTCTGAGTCTGAACTGCGCGGCACACGTAACACGCTGGTGACCGTGCTGGAAGGTTTGCTGCGCCTGGCGCATCCAATCATCCCGTTCATTACCGAGACTATCTGGCAACGCGTGAAAGTGATTTGCGGTAACACCGGCGACACTATCATGCTGCAACCGTTCCCGCAGTACGATGCGGCGCAGGTTGATGAAGCGGCGCTGGCCGATACCGAGTGGCTGAAGCAGGCCATCATCGCGGTGCGTAACATTCGCGCTGAGATGAATATCTCCCCGGGTAAACCGCTGGAACTGCTGCTGCGCGGTGCGAGCGCCGACGCAACCCGTCGCGTGAACGACAACCGCAGCTTCCTGCAAACCCTGGCGCGTCTGGAAAGCATTACCGTGCTGCCTGCTGATAATAAAGGTCCGGTTTCGGTCACTAAAATCATCGACGGTGCCGAGCTGCTGATCCCGATGGCGGGGCTTATCGACAAAGAGGCCGAGCTGGCGCGTCTGGCGAAAGAAGTGGCGAAAGTCGAGGGTGAAGTGAGCCGTATCGAAGCCAAGCTCTCCAATGAAGGCTTTGTGGCGCGCGCACCGGAAGCGGTGATTGCCAAAGAGCGCGAGAAGCTGGAAGGGTATGCAGAGGCGAAAGCGAAGCTGATTGAGCAGCAGGCGGTAATTAACGCGCTGTAAGCCCGCTCTGCCCGGCGGCGCTTCGCTTGCACGGGCCTACAGGAATGCGTAACGCGTTACTATCGCAGGTTGTGTAGGTCAGGTAAGCGCAGCGATTTCAACGGACTGAAAGCGTTCCACACCGTAGGCCGGGTAAGCGAAGCGCCACCCGGCATGCTTCCCCGGAATAACGTTTGATAGCACGCTGAGGCCGGACCTGTTCCGGCCTTTTTTATGATTACAGGAACGGCAAGGTGGGCATGATACCGCGCGACACTTTCGCCAGGACGCCAGCATCGGCTTGCTGGTCATTATTCTCTAACGCCAGCGCGTCCAGATCGCCAATCACCTGCGTGTTTTGCGCCTGCCAGGAGATCATCCAGATTTTCAGCAAAGGATACGCCAGGCCGCCAGTAATACCAGAAACCACCACTAATGCACACATCCGGTAAAGCATACCGGAGTAGTTCATCGTCGAGCGAAAGCGAATACGCCCGCCGTCCAGTGAAAGTCGACTCATGAAATGGTTACGCAGGGAGACCGTTAAATAACTGGTACTGACCGCAATACCAAAATAATAAACCACCTGCGCGATAATCCTCTTACGCAGCCCCTCCATAAACCCGCTGATGTCCATTATGTCACTGGCTCCGTATAAGGAACCGCCCCGCATTTCATCCATAACCTGATCGAACATGATATACCCCGCCACGCCTATAAAGGGGAGCAGAGTAACAAACGCCAGAATCGCGAATTTAATACAGTAGCCAGTATCTAATTTTACCTCGAAACGATGTATGCCAAAACTGATATTATTCCAGAGGAACGGCATGATCTTACTGAACAAGGTGCCGTTAAAAATGCCAATCGCCACTATACATACCAGCGCCAGGACAATGCCCGATATAATCATTTCGCTCGCACTGTCTGCCGGACACATCTTTGCAATGAGCAAAACGCACAGACCCAGTCCGATAGCCAATACGATCGGCAAGCCCACAATTATCCACCAGAACCGTTTCATCGAACAGGTAAAGCCGAAACGTACGCCATTCAGACTGGTCATCACCGCCTGATAGCGTAGCCCTTTCATGACCATAAAAGGTAACAGAACAAATAAGGCAATCGTCAGGACAATACCCAGAGCGGGAAGGGTGACTATCGACATCAGAATAGCGACATAAATAACCATAACAAACAGGAAACTGACAAAAATATTCCCGCCGGTCACGCCAAAACTAAAACCCTGACCGTTAACTTCCATATTAGAATAAATATAGCGGCGGCATTTCATCAGCGCCCACGGGGTATAAATACCCAGCGTAATAATGCACAATAAAACATTCACCAAACAAATAAGAAAATATTTTCCGCCATCGCCGCGAAAGACAAACGGATGACACTGAGCATCCGTGCTATTTATAGCTTCGTTCATAAAACGTCCCTAAATTAACAAATCCATAACTATGATAACTATTTTTAAAACAGGATAGCGCCTGTGGCAGTACAATACTCTCTTCCCGTCCTGGCTGACAAAAACTTTTATTGCTTTCTAAGTCGCTTGCGCCGCATTAGAGAGAATGGTATTAAATAAATGTATAAGTATGATATGTGCAATTGGGTAATGTTATGAATGTAGTCAGCACGCTCGCGCTGCGCCGCCTGACGGCTCAGGATAACCCGGCTATTGCCGCCGTTATCCGTCAGGTTTCCGCCGAATACGGCCTCACGGCCGATAAAGGCTATACGGTAGCCGATCCGAATCTGGATGAATTGTATCAACTCTATAGTCAGCCGGGCCACGCCTATTGGGTGGTTGAGCAGGATGATCATGTGGTGGGCGGGGGCGGCATTGCGCCGCTGGCCTGTAGCGAGCCGGATATCTGTGAACTACAGAAGATGTATTTTCTGCCGTCGATTCGCGGTCAGGGGCTGGCGAAAAAGCTGGCGCTGATGGCGCTGGATCATGCCCGCGAGCAGGGGTTTAAACGCTGTTATCTGGAAACTACCGCCTTTCTTAAAGAAGCGATAGGGCTATATGAACGTCTGGGCTTTAAGCATATTGATGGTCCGCTGGGCTGTACCGGGCATGTAGATTGTGAAGTGCGGATGCTTAAAGATCTTTAAACCACGCTTATTGTCTTTTTAATTACTCTCAGCGTTTTACACGCTATTTTGGAATAAGCAACGTAAAATAAAAAATCGTGGGCCAGACGTTATTTACTCAGGCCCACCCGCATTATTTTGAGCTATCAATCGCAAAACGAATCACGCCCGCCGCTTTATCCTGCGGCAGCGTCAGGACGCTATTCCACAGATCCTGCACGATATTACAGGTGATTTTCTCTTTGCCAACACCGCTGGCCGGATTGGACATAATCGATAAATCCTGCCCATATTTTTTGCTCATCTGCTGCGCAACAGGCTGGATATCCTGCTGCGCATGTTCCCGCTCCTGCGGCGTCACGGTATGCTTGTTCGGCCCCATAGCGGCACGCATCATAGCGGCGTCAATCTCCATGCGACGGTTGAACATCTCCTGCGACAGAATGCGCATCGGGTTAATTCCCCCTTTCACGTCCGGGAACAGAAAACGGTAGCAGTCATCATCGCTGACTTTCTGCACGGCGGCGGTCTGCTCCATATTGATTTTCATGTAGGCCACCACGTTTTCATCTGGCGCAGTTTGCAGACGCTGCATTTGCAGGTTCAATACCTGCGGCTGGATCGCATCGACGATCTGCTGCTCGGTTTTCCCTTCTTTTTGCATGGTCAACGCGCGGGTCCGAATAGAATCCCAGAGCTGCGGCTCCTGCTCTTTCAATACCTGATAAGTCGGCATGGTACTGACAATCGCGTCAAATTGTTCATCGTCCGTTTTAGCCGGAGAGCGATGGGCAATCCAGGCAAAAGCCATAAAGGAGATGATGCCTGCCAGCACGGCGGTTGACCATTTTTTCATGAGATGTCCTGTGTTGTCAGACCGGAACCCCGCTATGAAAACGGAACTCATTGTCCTCAGTCGTAATAAGCGCCGCCTCAATGTGCCCGAAATGCCGCACGCGTGGCGCGATGTCATCACCGGCAATCTGCTGCGCCAGCGCGAGGTAATCCTGATAATGGCGCGCTTCAGAACGTAGCAGGGAGAGGTAAAACTTCTGCAAATCCTCTTCCAGATGCGGCGCAAGCGCGGCAAAGCGTTCGCAGGAGCGGGCTTCGATATACGCACCGCAAATCAGCTTGTCGATCAGCGTCAGCGGCTCGTGAGTGCGTACCTCTTTCAGCATGCCTTTAGCATAGCGGCTGGCGGTGATTTTGACGTAAGGAATACTACGCACCGCCATCGCCTCGCGCACCTGCCAGAAATGGTGTAATTCTTCTTTGATTAACAGCAGCATGCTGTCGATCAGCTGGCGTCCCCACGGATCGTCGGTACGGGGCATCACGCTTTTACCAATTTGCTTATGCAGCGCCAGGAAATCAGGCTCCGGCCCTTCGCGGAAAGTAAAGGCTTCATAAGGTTGCAGCCACGCCAGCAGCGCGTCGCCGCCCTCTTTATCGGCAACATATTTACGCACCAGTAGCATCGCGGTTTGCGCGGCTTTCAGTTCGCAGACCATATGATCGGTGAGTAACAGCGGGAGGTTTGCCGGATCGCGGGCTTTATCGATCCACGCCTGAGGCGTCGGGCAGTGCAAGAATTGGGTAACGGGAGAAAGTAAGTGCTGGTTATTCATGAACGGTCCTGAGCGTGCGGCAGCCGGGGCTGCCGCACCGGGTCGGTAGCTTAGTGACGCACGCCGTCGTCATCTTCGTCGATGTCATCCTCGTCGCCGTCTTCCGCGTCGGGATCTTCGAAGTAGGTGCCCCAGCCGTCATATTCGACGTTAAATTTTTCAGCCAGATTCATCAGCTGTTCCACCTGCGCGTCGATCAGATCGGCGTTCAGCGCACATTCGCTGAGGATGTCGCAGCAAATAACTGTATCGCCCTCTTCCACTTCCAGCTCTTCCGGCTCGGTTACTTCGTAACCCAGTTTGAAGGCTTCTACCGCGAATTTCTCCAGCGTATCGAAGTCGTCAGCGGAAAGATGATGTTCAATGGTGTACAGGGCATCAGGATCGCTGCCGTCTTCAATTAATTCTTCAATGGTCAAGCGCGTCTCTTCGCGCTGCTCTTCCAGGTATTCCGGGTTTGCCATGGCGAGTTCCTCATAAATTGCCGCAGTTACTTCTATTGTCACACACCGCTGACATTGCCTCCAGTCTATCCAGCAAAGATTTATGCACAGGGCTTGCAATTGCATATTCATACAGATAAATTGAATTTTAATGCAACTAGTGACCTGCGTCATGAGAGGGAAATATGTCGTCGTTCTACCAGAAACACTTTTTAAAGTTACTTGATTTCACCCCTGCGGAAATCAACACCCTGCTGCAACTCGCCGCCAGACTGAAGGTGGAGAAAAAACAGGGCCAGGAAGTGCCGCAGCTTAGCGGTAAAAACATCGCGCTCATCTTCGAAAAAGACTCCACCCGTACACGATGCTCTTTCGAAGTTGCCGCATACGACCAGGGCGCACGCGTCACGTATCTTGGCCCCAGCGGCAGCCAGATTGGTCATAAAGAATCGATCAAAGATACCGCCCGCGTACTGGGCCGGATGTATGACGGCATTCAATATCGCGGCCACGGGCAGGAAGTGGTCGAAACGCTGGCAGAGTTTGCCGGCGTGCCGGTGTGGAACGGGCTGACCAACGAGTTTCACCCAACGCAGTTGCTGGCGGACCTGCTGACCATGCAGGAGCACCTGCCGGGTAAAAAATTTAATGAGATGACGCTGGTCTACGCGGGCGATGCACGCAATAACATGGGCAATACTATGCTGGAAGCGGCGGCGCTCACCGGGCTTGATTTGCGTCTGGTCGCACCGAAAGCCTGCTGGCCGGAAGAGCGTCTGGTTGCCGAGTGCAAGGCGCTGGCGGCGCAGACCGGCGGTAAAATCACCCTGACGGAGGATGTCGCGGCGGGCGTGAAGGGCGCGGATTTTATCTATACCGACGTCTGGGTATCGATGGGGGAAGCCAAAGAGAAGTGGGCCGAGCGTATCGCCCTGCTGCGTGATTATCAGGTCAATAGCCACATGATGCAGTTAACCGGCAATCCGCAGGTGAAATTTCTGCACTGTCTGCCCGCATTTCACGATGATCAAACCCTTCTCGGCAAACAAATGGCGGAAGAGTATGGGCTACACGGCGGGATGGAGGTAACGGATGAGGTGTTTGAGTCTGCGGCCAGCATTGTGTTCGACCAAGCGGAAAACCGGATGCACACCATTAAAGCAGTGATGGTGGCGACGTTGGCGAAATAAATGCTTCAGCGCTGCGATCGTTCGCAGCGCTAATTCCCGCCTCACTCGACCAGCAGTTTCACCACCACTTTACGCCCCTGCGCTGGGGTACCGACCGCGCACAGCGGCTTGTGGACTTCGCCCGGATAGAACACCACAAAATCCCCTTCGCTCAGCACTACCGTTTTCTCCTGCTCGCCCTCCGGTAAGAAGGCGATGTCTTTATCCGCCAGCCAGTCCGTGTCCGGTGTACCTGCCGGAAGCGTACTGAAGGTCATCCCTTCCTGACCTTTCAGAATGATTTGGATGTCGAGATAACGGGCATGGTATTCCGCGCGACGCTTTTCGAAAGGCTCGGTCATATCTTCAGAAAGGATATAGAACAGGCGGCTGCCGTCGATCTCATATTTGCCCGTTGCGGTAGCATCGGTGACGTGCGCTTTAACGTGTTCAATGGCCTGACGCAGTTCCGGCGGTAGCCAGCTTTGCAGATGGTGAATGTTGCCAACAATCATGATAACCCCTCTTAATTAAAACGATGTTTCATTTCCTCCGTTATACGATCAATCAAACCGCCCCGCCACCCGTTTCTGTCGAAGACTTGCGATAGCGCATGTTTATCGGATAAGAGATTAATCAGCTGTGATCGCGCTTCGCTTTTTATGCACTAATTATGCATACTCTGAAAAATGTAAATACAGAATCTACTTTTAACCGATTGAAAAACAAATTTTTATAATAAAAACAATTGTTCCATCACACTTTAGATGTCAGGATTTTTGCAGCAACAAAGCATAATTATTTACTGATTTGGCTTAGGAGCTAAATAATATCGTGGTATTTCTGCATAACGATAAAAGATAACTTAGTAAGTCACTTATTTTCAACGACTTACGGCATTAAGATATATTTAACAGAACAACATATTATTAACAAACAAGAATAATCCAGGCCATTAAAGCGTATTCATTCATTCTCTATAGTAATTTAAATAACGAATTTCTGACAACCGTCATAAATAATAAACAATTCTTCCAGAGGCTATTGTCGCGTGACCTGCATCACATTTTCAGGCTTTAAAAATCCTATTATCCATCACGACATTAATTGCTACCGGCAAACGCGAAATACATTTTCGCCGATCCTCTTTTTATTTATAAAAAGCATTAAGGAATAATTATGGAAAAAAATTATGTCGGTTCCGAGGTGGGAACATTGCGAAGCGTAATGCTTCATCGACCTAATCTGAGCCTGAAAAGATTAACTCCGTCAAATTGTCAGGAACTGCTGTTTGATGATGTTTTATCCGTTGAACGAGCGGGAGCCGAGCATGACATTTTTGCCAGCACCCTGCGCGATCAGGGCGTGGAAGTGCTGTTATTGACCGATCTCCTGGCGCAAACGCTTGATATTCCTGAAGCAAAAGAGTGGTTGCTAACCACTCAGGTATCGGATTATCGCCTCGGGCCGGGCTTTGCTTCCGACGTTCGCGGCTGGCTGGCGGATATGCAGCATCGGCAACTGGCCCGTCATTTAAGCGGCGGTCTGACCTACGGGGAAATTCCTTCATTTATAAAAAATATCGTAGTGGATACCCACGACGCGAATGATTTTATTATGAAGCCGTTGCCCAATCATTTATTCACCCGCGATACATCATGCTGGATTTATAACGGCGTGTCGATTAATCCCATGGCAAAACGGGCGCGTCAACGGGAAACCAATAATTTGCGGGCTATTTATCGCTGGCATCCGGCATTTGCCAACGGCGATTTTATAAAATATTTCGGCGACGAGAATATTAATTACGATCACGCCACGCTTGAAGGGGGCGATGTATTAGTCATTGGACGCGGAGCCGTCCTGATTGGTCTCTCCGAACGGACGACTCCGCAGGGCGTGGAATTTCTTGCCACCGCCTTATTTAAGCATCGCCAGGCCGAACGCGTGGTGGTGGTTGAACTCCCCAAACATCGCTCCTGTATGCATCTCGATACGGTGATGACTCACATCGACGTTGACACCTTCTCCGTTTATCCCGAGGTGGTGCGTAAAGAATCCCAGTGCTGGACCCTGACGCCGGACGGACGCGGCGGGCTGGATCGCGTTCAGGAAACCAGCCTGCTGCACGCCATCGAAAAAGCGCTGGGTATTGATCAGGTGCGGCTGATCACCACCGGCGGCGATGCTTTCGAAGCCGAGCGCGAACAGTGGAACGACGCCAATAACGTGCTGACCCTGCGCCCCGGCGTGGTGGTGGGCTACGAGCGCAACGTCTGGACCAATGAAAAATATGACAAGGCCGGTATCACCGTGCTGCCGATCCCCGGCGATGAACTGGGACGCGGACGCGGCGGCGCACGCTGCATGAGCTGCCCACTGCAACGCGATGGCATTTAAGGAGCCTGTGATGGACATGAAACCGACTCTGGTCGTCGCGCTCGGCGGCAACGCCCTGTTAAAACGCGGTGAACCGCTGGAAGCGGATATTCAGCGTAAAAATATCGATCTGGCGGCGGCGACGATTGCCAGCCTGACCCGACAATGGCGCGTCGTACTGGTGCATGGCAACGGGCCGCAAGTGGGCCTGCTGGCGTTACAGAACAGCGCCTGCGATGCCGTTACGCCTTATCCGCTCGACATTCTCGGCGCGGAAAGTCAGGGGATGATTGGCTATATGCTTCAGCAGTCGCTTAAAAATCAACTTCCTGAACGCCATATCAGCGTGCTGCTCACCCAGGTTGAAGTCGACGCCGACGATCCGGCCTTCAGCAACCCGACCAAATACATTGGTCCGGTGTATGACCAGGCGCAGGCCGACGCCCTCAGTCAAGAGAAAGGCTGGACGTTTAAGCCCGATGGCCGCTGGTTTCGCCGCGTCGTGCCCTCACCTCTCCCCGCTCACATTGTGGAAAGCGATGCCATTCAGGCGCTGCTCGAACGCGATCACCTGGTGATCTGCAACGGTGGTGGTGGCGTTCCGGTGGTGCAAAAAGCCGATGGCTACCACGGCGTTGAAGCGGTGATCGACAAAGATCTCTCTGCCGCGCTGCTGGCCCGCCAGCTTCATGCCGACGCGCTGCTGATCCTGACCGATGCAGATGCGGTGTACCTCGACTGGGGCACGCCGGGGCAGCGTCCCTTAATTCAGGCGACGCCGGAGTTGCTCAGAAATATGCAGTTCGATGCCGGGTCTATGGGGCCAAAAATCGCGGCCTGCTGCCGCTACGTTGAAGCCTGCCATGGTCGCGCCGGGATCGGCGCGCTGGCAGATGGTCCGGCCATTTTGTCCGGGGATAAAGGCACGTTGATTCGCATGGAAAACATGACGTCTGCGGCCCTGTAATTTAAAAAAAGGAATGAATCATGGCTATCTCTCTAAAAAACCGCAATTTTTTCAAACTGCTGGACTATACCCCGGCAGAAATACAGTACCTGATCGATCTGGCCATTGAACTGAAAGCCGCCAAAAAAGCGGGACGCGAAAAGCCGATGCTGAAAGGCAAAAATATCGCGCTGATTTTTGAAAAAACCTCCACCCGTACCCGCTGCGCCTTTGAAGTCGGGGCCTTCGATCAGGGTGCTCAGGTCACCTACCTCGGCCCCAGCGGCTCGCAGATCGGCCATAAAGAGTCGATGAAAGATACCGCGCGGGTGCTGGGACGGATGTACGACGGTATTGAGTACCGCGGCTACGGCCAGCAGATTGTCGAGGAGCTGGGCGCTTATGCAGGCGTGCCGGTGTGGAACGGGCTGACGGACGAATTTCACCCGACGCAAATCCTCGCCGATCTGATGACCATGCTGGAGCATGCGCCGGGTAAATCGCTGGCGGAACTGCGCTTTGCTTATCTTGGCGACGCGCGCAATAACATGGGCAACTCCCTGATGGTCGGCGCGGCGAAGATGGGGATGGATATCCGCCTGGTGGCCCCGAAATCCTTCTGGCCCGACGAGGCGCTGATCGCACAGTGTCAGACCATCGCCCGGGAAACCGGCGCACGCATCACCCTCACTGAGGACGTTGAAGAAGGCGTCCACGGCGTCGATTTCCTCTACACCGATGTGTGGGTGTCGATGGGCGAGCCGAAAGAGGCATGGGCGGAGCGCGTCAGCCTGATGAAACCCTACCAGATTAATCAGCAGGTGCTGGAAGCCACCGGCAATGCGCAGGTGAAATTTATGCACTGCCTTCCCGCCTTCCATAACGAACACACTAAAACCGGTCGTGAAATCGAAATGGCCTACGGCATGAAAGGGCTGGAGGTCACGGAAGAGGTGTTCGAGTCGCCAAATTCCATCGTCTTCGATGAAGCGGAAAACCGTATGCATACCATCAAAGCGGTGATGGTGGCGACACTCGGCGAGTAATCACACTCCCGGCCTGCTAAACAGCGGGCCGGGACAGGGAACCTATCATGAGTAAATTCAAATTCCCCTCGGCTTACACGATTTTGTTTATTCTTATCGCCCTGGTTGCCGTGCTGACGTGGCTGATCCCGGCCGGGCAATATCATATGGCGATGAACGACGCGCTGGGCAAAGCGGTGCCGGTGGCCGGCACCTACACGCACGTGGCGGCGCATCCGCAAGGCATTATCGCGGTAGTGATGGCCCCGATTAGCGGACTGTACGATCCCGAAACAGGCCAGGCGGGTGCCATTGACGTGGCGCTGTTTATTTTGATCATCGGTGGCTTTCTCGGCATTGTGACCAAAACCGGAGCCATTGATGCCGGGATCGAGCGCGTTACGCTGCGTCTGCGCGGACGCGAAGAGTGGATGATCCCTATCCTGATGGCTCTGTTTGCCGCCGGCGGCACCATTTACGGGATGGCAGAAGAGTCGCTGCCTTTTTATACTCTACTGGTGCCGGTCATGCTGGCGGCACGGTTTGATCCGGTGGTTGCCGCCTCGACGATCCTGCTTGGCGCGGGGATTGGCACGCTGGGATCGACAATTAATCCTTTTGCAACGGTTATTGCCGCTAACGCTGCCGGTATTCCTTTTACCGCGGGGATCGGGATCCGCGCGGTGTTGCTGGTGGCAGGCTGGATCATTTGCGTGGTCTGGGTGATGCGCTATGCCCGCCAGGTCCGACTCGACCCTTCCCGCTCTATCGTCGCCGATAAACAAGAAGAAAACCGGGCGCATTTTCTCGGGGAAAAAACCCAGGACTCGCTGGCATTTACGCCAGTACGTAAGCTGATCCTGGTGATTTTTGCCCTCGCGTTCGCCGTGATGATTTATGGCGTGGCGGTGCAGGGATGGTGGATGGCGGAAATTTCGGCGGTTTTTCTCGTCGCGGCGATTATCGTCGGTATCATTGCCCGAATGAGTGAAGAGGAACTGACCTCGACCTTTATCAACGGCGCACGGGAGTTGCTGGGCGTGGCGCTGATTATCGGTATCGCGCGCGGCATTGTGGTGATTATGGATAAGGGCATGATCACCCACACGATCCTGCACAGCGCGGAGGAGACCGTCAGCGGCCTTTCCAGCATAGCCTTTATCAACGTGATGTACTGGCTGGAGGTGGTACTTTCCTTCCTCGTGCCGTCGTCGTCGGGTCTTGCCGTGTTAACCATGCCCATTATGGCACCGCTGGCGGATTTCGCTGGCGTGCCGCGCGACCTGGTGGTCACCGCTTACCAGTCCGCCTCCGGGATTGTTAACCTGGTGACGCCAACCTCTGCTGTAGTAATGGGCGGGCTGGCGATTGCTCACGTTCCTTACGTGCGTTATCTGAAGTGGGTTGCGCCGCTGCTCGTCATCCTGACGCTGGTTATTATGGCAACTTTAAGCGTGGGGGCATTACTATAGGTTAACGATCGTGCGGTGGCGCTGCGCCTGACGGACGCTGCGCCATTCATTCGAACTCAATGGCATCATACGGTATCCCTTCGCATGCGGGAGAAGGGAAAGGCTGATAACAAATTGATATTACAGGATAAAAGAATGAAGGAATATGGTGAATACTCCCCCAAAGAACAGCTTCAGCTCACCGTGTGTCAGCGTTTGATTGCCGAAAAAAGCTACTTTTCGCAGGAAGAGATTCGCCGTGATTTACAGCTGCATGGCTTCGAAAATATTAGTCAGTCTTCAGTCTCTCGCCTGCTTACGCTGCTGGGGGTGATAAAAATTCGCAATGCCCGGGGGCAAAAAATTTATTCGCTAAACCCTAAACTGCGCCCCGCGCCGGACGCTGCGCGATCGGTGGCGGAGATGGTGGTCAGCGTGGAGCACAACAGCGAATTTATTCTTATTCATACCGTGCCGGGCTATGGCCGGGCGGTGGCGCGGATCCTCGATCATCGTGCGTTGCCGGAAGTGCTGGGCATTGTGGCGAGCGGCAATATCGTCTGGGTCGCGCCGCGGGCGGTGAAGCGCACCGCGCTGGTCCACAAGCAGATTAATTACATACTAAATATGAATTAATATTCAATAGAACCGTTTGCGTTGAATAAAATCGCCATGAATCGCTTGATCCCGCTTTAGAGCTGAGTATAATCGCCGACAATTTGCCGGGAGGAAGCATGGTCCAGTGTCTACGACATACTGTCTTAGCGCACCTGAAACAGGGTGCAGGCCTGCCGTTTTTCTTTCCGTTGCTCAATATATTCTCAAAGCCCCTCATTGCAGGGGCTTTTTTTTGCCCAGGCGTCAGGAGATAAACATGGCTAATCCGTTATTTCAGAGACATATCATTTCCATAAACGATCTCAGCCGCGAGGAGCTTGAGCTGGTGCTGGTGACCGCGGCGAAGCTTAAGGCCAGCCCGCAGCCGGAGCTTCTGAAGCATAAAGTGATCGCCAGTTGTTTCTTCGAAGCGTCGACGCGCACCCGTCTGTCGTTTGAAACATCGATGCATCGCCTGGGTGCCAGCGTGGTCGGCTTTTCGGACAGTGCTAACACTTCACTTGGCAAAAAAGGAGAGACGCTGGCGGATACCATCTCCGTTATCAGCACCTATGTGGACGCCATCGTAATGCGCCACCCGCAGGAAGGCGCGGCGCGTCTGGCCACCGAGTTCTCCGGCGCGGTGCCGGTACTGAACGCGGGCGACGGGGCGAACCAGCATCCAACGCAGACGCTGCTGGATCTCTTCACCATCCAGGAAACCCAGGGGCGGCTGGAGAATCTCACTATCGCGATGGTCGGCGATTTGAAATATGGCCGTACCGTGCATTCGCTGGCGCAGGCGCTGGCGAAATTCAGCGGCAACCGCTTCTGCTTTATCGCCCCGGACGCGCTGGCGATGCCGCAGTACATCCTGGATATGCTGGATGAGAAAGGGATCGCCTGGAGCGTGCATCACGCCATTGATGAGGTGGTGACTGAGGTCGATATTCTCTATATGACGCGCGTGCAGAAAGAGCGCCTGGACCCGTCGGAGTACGCCAACGTGAAAGCACAGTTCGTCCTGCGCGCCAGCGACCTTACTGGTGCACGCGCAAATATGAAGGTGCTGCACCCGCTACCGCGCATTGATGAAATCGCCACCGACGTTGATAAAACGCCGCACGCCTGGTATTTCCAGCAGGCCGGCAACGGAATTTTCGCCCGCCAGGCGCTGCTGGCACTGGTTCTGAATCAAGACTTAGTACTGTAAGGGGAAGACCATGACACACGATAATAAACTACAGGTTGAAGCCATTAAACGCGGCACCGTTATCGATCACATCCCCGCGCAGGTCGGCTTCCGGTTACTGACGCTGTTTAAGCTGACCGAAACCGAGCAGCGCGTGACGGTCGGCCTGAACCTGCCGTCTGGCGCGATGGGCCGTAAGGACATCATCAAGATTGAAAACACTTTTCTGACCGATGAGCAGGTTGATCAACTGGCGCTGTATGCTCCGCTGGCGACGGTTAACCGTATCGACGATTATGAAGTGGTGGGGAAATCGCACCCTAACCTGCCGGAGCGGATTGATGCGGTGCTGATCTGCCCGAACAGCAACTGCATTAGCCATGCGGAGCCGGTGAACTCCAGCTTCAGCGTTAAAAAACGCGCAGACGATATTGCGTTGAAGTGCAAATACTGTGAGAAAGAGTTCTCGCATCAGGTGGTGCTGGCAAATTAATTTCGTCGCCGGCACTGATTCAGATGTGCCGGGGGTGGATGACAGACTATGCTGGCTATTGTGCCGGGTAATGCCGGGTGGCGGCTGCGCCTTACCCGGCCTACAAAACCCACCATATCAACGACTTACAAACGTAGGCCCGCGCAAGCGAAGCGCCGCCGGGCAGGTTGCCTCCCGCGTCCGCGTCCGCGAAACCGCATGGCCCCGCTGAACATCCCGGACGTGGCTGCAACAACACTGGATAACACTTTACGTTACCCACTTTCTCGCCTGTGCCAGAAGAATGTTTGTATAATGGTCCCATCCTACGTGAACACATTGAATAACTTCAGGAGAGAGTATGTCTAAAACTATCGCGACGGAAAATGCACCGGCAGCTATCGGCCCTTATGTTCAGGGCGTTGACCTTGGCAGCATGATTATCACGTCAGGGCAGATCCCGGTCGATCCAAAAACCGGCAGCGTGGCAGATGATGTTTCTGCTCAGGCGCGTCAGTCGCTGGAGAACGTGAAAGCCATCGTCGAAGCGGCGGGCCTGAAAGTCGGAGATATCGTGAAAACCACCGTTTTCGTGAAGGATCTGAATGATTTCGCTACCGTTAATGCGACTTATGAAGCATTTTTCACCGAGCATAACGCGACTTTCCCGGCACGCTCCTGCGTGGAAGTGGCCCGTCTGCCGAAAGATGTGAAGATTGAGATTGAAGCCATCGCCGTGCGTCGTTAATGACGTAATGTGATGATGCTATGCCGGGCGCTTGTCCGCCCGGCCAGGGAGGGATGTTAATGGCAAAAGCGCGCTTTACTGAGGAACAAATCGCTGATTTTCTGCAGCAGTCCAAAAGCGGTGTCCCTGATAAGGTCTTGTGCGAAACCTATGGCTTCAGCATCAGCACGCTCCGGCGCTGGCGAGAGTTGCACGCGGCACGGGTACGCAGCGAGTTAAAAAAATTAGAATCCACCGCAGCGATAGTTTATCCGGGTTTCCTTATTGTCGCCGTATTACTCAGCGTCGCTTTTTCAAAAATGGCGGGCGCGCTGATCCTTCCCCTCTTACTGTTATATTGCATTTATTATATTCGCCGTTTTCGTGACATCTCTGCCCGGCACATCAACGAAGAAAATACCGTTATCGCTCGCATGGGAAGAGGCGCAAATAATGCGTTTTATCTGTTTTGCTGGGTGGTCATTATTTTAGTAATCTTTACTGTTGGATACGGCATCGTTCGACTGGGGTGAATCAAACGGTCCATTTGCGGGCACACAAAACTCCTTTTAAAACACAGGGTAAGTATATCACCCGGTATAAAATAAACGTCTTTATACGGACCAGGCGAGTGATATTATGCCCGGCACAACGACTGGCCGGGCGCAGGTTAAGCGACAGACTTAATAAAGCGTGACGCGCTCCAAAAAGGCTTCCACTTTTTCACTTTCAGCCTGATTTAGCTGGCAACTTCCCATCCGAATGTTGGGCTTATTCTTACCGTGAAAGTCACTCCCGCAGGTCATTAACAGCGAGCGATCCAGCGCATAGTCATATAGCTGCTGGCGAAGATCGTTATCATGGTAACTGGAGAAAACTTCCACCCCTATCACCCCTGATTTCACCATCTCGCTAATCACATCGGTATGCCCGCTCTTCACGTTGGCACCGATATGCGCAATAACAGGAATTCCCCCGTTACTGCGGATAATCTCAACCATGTCCTGTAAGGGAGGAAACGCAATCTCTACATGACAAGGTTTTCCCTTACCAAAAAAATCCCAGAAGAAATTGATCAGCGGCATATCTCCCCGCGCATTGCCTTTTCTGTAGGGAATAAGCAGCGCGTTTCCGGCGTTGCGTTCATCCTCAAGGATCAGCTCCGCCATCTCCTCTTCCTGCGGTACACGATCTCCCGCCAGCGCAAAAAGCCGCTCTTCATCAAGGAACAAGCCGAGCGCTTTTAACTTCTCAATCTTTACCGGCGTTGCCGCGTGTTGTAGCCGATCAAAATTACGCTTAACCTCGGCAAAGTCAGTACTATGGCGGCGATAACCATAGCCCAGGAGGTGATAGTTATTATTGCCAAATGAGCAGTCAATCTCAATACCCGGCAGTACGTGGATATTATACTTATGCCCCCAGTAGATAGCCTCTTCCACCGAGGAAGATGAGTTATGATCGGCGATGGATAATACAGAAACATTCTCTTTTTCTGCGATTTTCATCAGCTGACTGACGGAAAAGTCAGCATCATCACTCCATGAGGAGTGAACGTGAAGGTCGATATTTTGCATAATTTCTTTCCCTGCCATTATAAATCTTGTTTGCATTTATCAAAAACCTGCTTAACACCTTTAATACAGGTATTAATATGCTCCACACTCCATGTCGGATGAAGATAAAGACTGAAGGTAACAGGCAGCAGGCTTCTTGCTTTTTCACAAACAACCTTTGAATACTCTACGGACTTTGGATCGGTATACTCTTTTGATTTAAATGGGAAATCGACGCTACCAAAGCCGTTTAACTCACGGTAAACTTTTTCGCCATAAGCTTCAGGCCACTGAATTTTAAATGCAGGAATGCCTGCTTTTTTGAGTTCAGATAAAACCTTTGCCGCATCAACAGGAAAGGTATCGTGATTTAATACTAACGGATACAACCAGTATGCGTTCTCTCTCTCCTCAGACGTGAAAGGGAGAGAGGCGATCTCAGGCATATTTGCAAATGCCTCATCGTAAATAGCCGCAAACGTTTTTCTGCGTGTTAAATTCCAGCTATCAAAGCGTTTAAGTTCATTTATCCCAATAGCAGATTGCATTTCAGTCATGCGATAATTAAAACCAATGCGGTTATGCACATGGAATGTTTGCTCCTCTAACGTCAACAAATCTATTTTGCGTTTTACATCGAAACCATGATCGCGGAATGCCCGACATTCCCAGGCAACATCCTCGTTATTCGTGACAACCATTCCGCCTTCGCCGCCGGTAGTAAAATGCTTACCCTGACAGAAGCTAAATGTACCGATATCACCGATATTGCCTGTCTTTTTCCCTTTATACCGCCCACCAAGACACTGTGCGCTATCTTCAATAACTTTTAAGTTATGGCTTTTAGCAATAGCCATAATAGGGGCCATGTCACATACCACACCATACAGATGAACAACAATAATCGCTTTCGTTCGGGGCGTGATGAGTCCGGCTATTTTATTTGGATCAATAGTATGATCAGGCGTTACATCACAAAAAACCGGAATCGCACCAGCCTGTAACACCGCGAAAGACGTGGCGATAAACGTGTATGAAGGGACAATGACTTCATCACCTGGCCCTATATTTAATGAACTCACCGCAATGTGTACCGCTGATGTTCCTGATGAGCAGGAAATAGCATATGCCGAACCATTCCACTCAGCAAAATCTCGCTCAAACTGCACCCCTTTTTTTCCGGTCCAGTAATTTACCTTACCACTGGACAAGATCTCTTCGATATCAGCATAACTTTGTTTATCGAACTGAGGCCAACCTGGAAAATTGTTCATTACAGCTCCTCAATAAAAATAATCACTAATATTACTATCGTTATTCGGTATAAATCCTTGCTGTGCTGCCTTTTCTACTGTTTCATTCACGACTCCAGCTAAGCGACAACATACTTCACAACCCTGGCAAAATTCAGGCGATAAATTATAATAGCCCTTCAGGTTATTATTTATCTCGTCAACCGAAAGAGAAGATAGATTTCCCACAGGTAATCCCTCGTTGGTTGCCTTCATCACGCATGGATAAATATTACCATCTGCCCGGATTAGCCAGCGAGCTAAACTAGAATAACAATGTGCGAAACTAAGCGATCGTTCCCCTGTATTGGTCAGTACATTTGATAAATTTGTATTATTGACAACAAAATTATATAAGGCTTCATCTTCGCTGGCCGTCGCTGATAGCTGCTCCTTTAACTGTGCAATACTTTCCTGCCAAAAAAGTTCGCGATCGGACGTAAAGCTTTTATCAGTCGCATAATTCTGTGAGGGACAATCACATGACTGAATACGGCATATGGGTCTGAACTGAATATTGACATGGTGATTAAAGTCGCTAAAAATATCATGACAAATACTAAGCAAATTATTAATATTATGATCACCATATAAAAAACCAATCCCTACATGCTGGCATTTCGAATTTATTGCCGCATGCAGAAACGTTTTGCGGACAGATAGCTTACCATGCTTAAGGTTAAAAAAATCCGCTTCGGTGATTGCATCCAGAGAAACGCGAAGCCAGCTTAGTTTATCCAGGGTGGCCTTCTCTAATTTTCGACTACCATTGGTAATCAGCCCTACCGCAATATTATTTGCCGATAAAAAATCAATAACATCATTTAAGCTAACACCGTCATTTTTGTAGAGGGTGGGTTCTCCTCCGCCCGCAATAACCACGGCTTTAGGCTTCAACCTCAGTATATTTTTAACGGTATTAAAATTAAGCGACCCTCTGTGCTGCTGATTTTTATAACTACAATAGCTACACTGCAAATCACAAATGTCAGTGGGATGAATTTCAATAACATTTATTACAGGGAGTTCAGAAGAACCATTCTCTCCGTGAATTAACTTTGCGTTACTTATAATCTCCGAAAATGAATTTAATATCCTCTTTGAGTTTCGCAACTTAGAAGTCACTATCGACATGCTGTTTTCCTTGCATCATAAAAAAAATGCACATAGCAATGTTCCACATAAATGACGGTAAATTCTTTTAAATCATTACCATTTTCTATATATAAAATCGAAAACATTGCTTAAGTGAATATTAATAATCTTCCAATAAGGGAATTAACCCGCAAAAAGTCGGTAAACGTGCTCATTCAGCATTTTAAAAATTAAAGTCTGGCAACAATCCGCCTGCGGCTTACATTAGCTAATTAATAAAAAAACTAACGTTTCTCGCCCGGATTCAACATTTATCTTTTTACATACCGCTTAATCGTTTGTATAATGAAAAAAAAATAATTGACTGTTTCCTCAAACGAATATGAATCAAAAGGTTCTCAAAGCTTTTATTGAGCTAGCCAATACTGGCAATTTTCAACGTGCGGCAGAGCGTTTGTGCGTTACACAGTCAACGCTAACAAAACAGATACAGGCGCTTGAAGGGGAGTTAGGGCTTAATCTTTTTTCCAGAATCAAGAGTGGTACAATCTTGAATAAGAATGGGCAATTGTTATTTAATGAAATAAATAACATATTAACCGCTTATGATTTATTAAGACACAAAGCCATCACCTTAACTAACCCTAATGATTTGACGGTTGGCTTTGGCATGGCAACACGAGACCTGGCCCCTGCCTTAATTAATGAATTCACTAAAAAGTGCCCACAAAAGAACATTACTCTTATCGATCTTTCAACGTCCTTACAAAATGAGAAGCTGCTTTCCGGTGAACTGGATCTGGCATTTATGCGTGAACAAAGCAGTACGCCGCTAAAACAAATGATTGTCAGGCGCGATCGTCTACTTTTAATTTACCACCCCAGTAAAAAATCATTTGTTGAAACACATGACATTAGCGATATTTTAAAAAACAACAAAATCTTTTGCATTGATGCCCATGCCTGCTCAGGCACACACCATATCACCTCTACTTTTGTGAAAAGTATCACCTCAGCGTCAAACCTTAAAGAGATCAGTAGCTATACAAATATTTTCTCACTGGTAAAAGAAAATTTTGGCAACGCTCTCGTTCCTGAAAGCGCATGGTATGATGAGCACAAGGATATATTATCATTGACGATAAACCATCCTTTGACCGAGTGGAATATTGTTATGGCATGGAATGAGAAGTTCAATAACACGTTAAGAGATGATGTTATTGATTATTGCCATGCCGCTATCATGAATACCTCCTGGCGGTCAGTATAATTGCTATACCGCACCGCCGGAGGTGATATTTACTGCCAGCCGTACCGACGACTATAAATTCCTTTCACCAGTTGCGTCAGCGTCATATACCCCGCCAGAATTGCGATCAGCCACGGGAAGTAGCTCAGCGGCAGCGCCTGGAGCTGTAAATAACTTGCCAGCGGCGAGAACGGCAGCGCAATGCCGACCACCATCACCAGCAGCGTCATCAGCATCAGCGGCCAGGCGGCGCGGCTCTGGATAAACGGCAGGCGGCGGGTGCGGATCATATGCACAATCAGCGTTTGCGACAGCAGCCCTACCACAAACCAGCCGGACTGGAACAGGGTCTGCGACTCCGGCGTGTTGGCGTGAAACACCCACCACATCAGGCAGAATGTGAGGATGTCGAAAATCGAGCTGATCGGGCCGAAGAAGATCATAAAGCGCCCCAGATCCGCCGGATTCCAGCGTTGCGGCTTCTGGATCTGCTCATCGTCAACGTTATCAAATGGCAGCGCCACCTGGGATACATCGTATAGCAGGTTCTGGATCAGCAGATGCAGCGGCAGCATCGGCAGGAATGGCAGAAAGGCGCTGGCCACCAGCACGCTGAAGACGTTGCCGAAGTTTGAACTGGCGGTCATCTTGATATATTTGAGCATGTTGGCAAAGGTGCGACGTCCTTCGATAACGCCCTCTTCCAGCACCATCAGGCTTTTTTCCAGCAGGATGATATCCGCCGCCTCGCGAGCGATATCTACCGCGCCGTCTACAGAAATCCCGATGTCTGCGGCACGCAGCGCGGGAGCATCGTTAATGCCGTCGCCCATAAAGCCGACCACGTGGCCTTCACGCTTGAGCAGGGTGACGATGCGTTCTTTATGCAGCGGCGTCAGGCGGGCAAACAGCGTGGTGCATTGCGCCAGTCGCGCCAGTTCGTCATCGCTTAACCCTTCCATATCGCTGCCGATCACCACCTGCCCTGCATCCAGTCCTACTTCATGGCACACTTTCGCCGCCACCAGTTCGCTGTCGCCGGTGAGGATTTTCACGGTGATGCCGCTGGCTTTCAGCGCTTTCAGCGCAGGCGCAGTCGTCTCTTTCGGCGGATCGAGAAAGGCGATGTAACCTTCGAGGATCAGATCCGACTCGTCTATCCGCTGATAGTCGCCTTCACGCGCCGGAAGGTATTTAGTAGCAACCGCCACCACGCGCAGCCCCTGACGGTTCAGGGTATCAGTAACGCGTTTGACGCGGCGCAGCATGGCGTCATCCAGCGGCACGATGTCGCCATTATGGCGGACGTGCGCGCAGACATTGAGGATCTCCTGCAACGCTCCTTTGCAGACCAGTTGATGCACGTCCGGTTGTTCTGCCACCACCACTGACATCCGGCGACGCTCGAAATCAAACGGGATTTCGTCAATTTTTTGCCAGCGCTCTGAAAGCCCGCGCGCCGCTTCTTCGTCCACCCCTTCGAGCACGGCAGTATCCAGCAGGTTTTTTAGCCCGGTTTGATAGTGACTGTTCAGCCACGCGGAATGCAGCACGCGATCGCTGGCTTTCCCGGCGATATCGGTGTGGGTCTCCAGCACGATTTTATCCTGGGTCAGGGTGCCGGTTTTATCGGTGCAGAGGATGTCCATCGCGCCAAAGTTCTGAATAGCGTCCAGGTGTTTGACGATGACCTTCTGTTTAGACAGCTTCACCGCGCCACGCGCCAGCGTCGAGGTGACGATCATCGGCAGCATTTCCGGGGTCAGGCCGACCGCAACCGAGAGGGCAAACAGCGCCGCTTCCCACCAGTCGCCTTTGGTGTAGCCGTTAATCAGCAGTACCAGCGGCGTCATCACCAGCATAAAGCGGATCAGCAGCATGCTGACGCGGCCAATCCCCTTCTGGAAGGCGTTTGGCTCGCTGGCCTGCTCGCTCACCCGCCCCGCCAGTTGACCAAACCAGGTATTGCCGCCGGTGGCAATGACCAGCGCCTGCGCGGTGCCGCTCACTACGTTGGTGCCCATAAAACAGAGGGTATCGCACTCCAGCGGATTGGTTTGCTGCACATGGCGGCTATGCGCGACTTTCTCCACTGGCAGAGATTCTCCGGTCAGCGACGCCTGGGCGACAAAAAGATCGCGGGCCTGAAGCACGCGCAGGTCCGCCGGGATCATATCCCCCGCCGCCAGTTTGACAATATCGCCCGGCACCAGGCGATCGATGGGCAGCTCCACCCAGCCGTTTTCCCCTTTCTCATTGCTGACGCGCAACACCGTGGCGGTATTGCTGACCATCGCTTTCAGGGCATCGGCCGCCTTCGTTGAACGCGCTTCCTGGATGAAGTTAAGCAGCGTTGAGATCCCCACCATCAGGCCGATCACACCCGCGGCAAAGAGATCTTCCGTCGCATAAGAAACGATGCCGAGCACGGTCAGCAACAGGTTGAACGGATTGCGGTAGCAGATCCACAAATGTACCCACCACGGTGACGGCTGCTCGGCGGGAAGCTGGTTTTCACCGTGCCGGGCGCGGGCGGCCTCGACTTCTGCCGCATTCAACCCTTCCGGATGGCTGTCGAAGGCGTGCCAGAGATCGCGCTCGCGCATCGTTGCGACCTTCAGACACTGTTCGCTGAGCGATACAGGGATCGCCGCGCCGGTGATATTTTGGGCCTCGGGCAGCGGATCGCGCTGCACCAGACGGCGGGGTAAATGGCGGTTCAGCCGGGCAAAAAGCTGGCGGGTAATATTTTTCAGCATAATCAGTCCCTCCGCGCCCGTTAGTCACGGGCGCAGAAATTCCTTCAGGCGTGGCGAAGCCTTGCCTGACAGGCAAATACATTTTTACAGGGACGCGGATAACGTCACTGCCTTACGCTTCCGCTAAGGCAGTGAAAAGACTGGCTTACCGGAAGTTGGGGGTTCTCCGTCGCGGGAGAGGGGTGGGATCGGGATCCATACGGCCTCCGGTAAGTTAATGGGGTAATAAAACGCCGCGAATTATATAGCCTTATCAATATAATTTGTGGCATTTATGGCGGTATGATACCGCCACGTGACTAAACCGAACATAAACCAGACTTTGCCCATTGTTATTAAGCCGGGTAAAGTTAAGCTCTTTTACGACGTGGCTTCACCTCATGGGACGACAGGATGCAAAACCGGCTGACGATCAAAGACATTGCGCGCTTAAGCGGCGTGGGGAAATCTACCGTATCCCGCGTGCTGAATAATGAAAGCGGCGTCAGCGAACGTACCCGCGAACGTGTTGAAGCCGTTATGCAGCAGCACGGTTTCTCCCCTTCCCGCTCCGCGCGTGCCATGCGCGGACAGAGCGACAAAGTGGTGGCCATTATTGTTACCCGTCTGGATTCGCTGTCGGAAAACCTGGCCGTACAGACCATGCTGCCGGTGTTTTATGAGCAGGGCTACGATCCGATCATGATTGAAAGCCAGTTTTCGACGGCGATGGTCGAGGAGCATCTCGGCATGCTGCAACGGCGCAATATCGATGGCGTGGTGCTGTTTGGCTTTACCGGCATTGGCGTGGAGATGCTGGCGAGCTGGCAGTCTTCGCTGGTCCTGCTGGCGCGCGATGCGCAAGGCTTTGCCTCGGTATGCTATGACGATGAAGGCGCGATTCAGATCCTGATGCAGCGTCTTTACGATCGCGGCCATCGCCATATCAGCTACCTTGGCGTGCCGCATCGTGACATCACCACCGGTCAGCGCCGCCATCAGGCCTGGCTGTCCTTCTGCAAAAAGCATCGCCTGCCGCCGGTCTCCACCCTGCCGGGCCTGACCATGAAGCAGGGCTATGAGCATGTGGCGGACGTGCTGACGCCCGACACCACCGCGCTGGTCTGCGCTACCGATACGCTGGCGCTGGGAGCCAGCAAGTATTTACAGGAACAGCGCATCGACACCGTTCAGCTCGCCAGCGTCGGCAACACGCCGCTGATCAAGTTCCTGCACCCGGAGATCGTCACTGTCGATCCGGGCTACGCCGAGGCCGGACGTCAGGCTGCCTCACAGCTGATCGATCAGATCAACGGTCGCAGCGAGCCGCGGCAAATCGTGATCCCCGCCACCCTCTCGTAATTCGCAAAACACGATTTATGTGATCGTCGCTACGTTTCGGGAACGTTCCCGTTTTCACTTATTCATTGAAGATATACTCTCTCCGCCAGTTATCACCCCGACCCCTTCTTTACATCTGCCACGAGGCTTTAAGATGAGTAAAGTTAATCAACAGGATATCGATCGGCTGATCGAACTGGTCGGCGGCCGCGAAAACATCGCCACCGTCAGCCACTGCATTACCCGCTTGCGCTTCGTGCTCAATCAACCGGCGAAGGCCGATCCGAAAGCGATTGAACAACTGCCGATGGTCAAAGGCTGTTTCACCAACGCCGGACAATTTCAGGTAGTGATTGGCACTGACGTCGGCGACTATTATCAGGTTCTGCTGGCCTCCACCGGGCAGGCGCGCGCCGATAAAGAGCAGGCGAAAAAAGCCGCACGGCAGAATATGAAGTGGTACGAGCAGCTCATCTCCCACTTTGCCGAAATCTTCTTTCCGCTGCTGCCTGCGTTGATCAGCGGCGGCCTGATTCTGGGCTTCCGTAACGTGATCGGCGACTTGCCAATGAGCAACGGGCAGACGCTGGCGCAGATGTTCCCGGCGCTGAAAACGATTTACGACTTTTTATGGCTGATTGGCGAGGCGATCTTTTTCTATCTGCCGGTCGGCATTTGCTGGTCAGCGGTGCGTAAGCTGGGCGGGACGCCGATCCTCGGCATCGTGCTGGGTATTACGCTGGTTTCACCGCAGTTAATGAACGCTTACTTACTGGGCCAGCAGACGCCGGAAGTGTGGAATTTCGGCCTGTTCAGCATCGCTAAAGTCGGCTATCAGGCGCAGGTGATCCCGGCGCTGCTGGCGGGTCTGGCGCTTGGTTTTATTGAAAATTACCTTAAGCGTATCGTGCCCAGCTACCTGTATCTGGTGGTGGTTCCGGTCTGTTCGCTGCTGCTGGCGGTATTCCTCGCCCACGCCTTTATCGGTCCGTTTGGCCGCATGATTGGCGATGGCGTGGCCTTTGCAGTTCGTCACCTGATGACCGGCAGCTTCGCCCCGATTGGCGCGGCGTTATTCGGTTTCCTTTATGCGCCGCTGGTGATCACCGGCGTGCATCAGACTACGCTTGCCATTGACATGCAGATGATCCAGAGCCTCGGCGGCACGCCGGTATGGCCGCTGATCGCGCTGTCAAACATTGCCCAGGCGTCGGCAGTGCTCGGCATTATTATCGTCAGCCGCAAACATAACGAGCGGGAAATCTCCGTGCCGGCCGCCATCGCCGCCTTCCTCGGCGTCACCGAACCGGCGATGTACGGCATCAACCTGAAATATCGCTTCCCGATGCTGTGCGCGATGATCGGATCCGGCCTCGCGGGCTTGCTGTGTGGGCTTTACGGCGTGATGGCCAACGGTATCGGCGTCGGCGGCCTGCCGGGCATTCTCTCCATCCAGCCCGGCTACTGGCAGGTCTTTGGCATTGCGATGCTGATCGCGATTGTGATCCCGGTGGTCCTCACCACGGTGATGTATCAGCGTAAGCACCGTCAGGGTACGTTACAGATTGTCTGACTTTTTCGGGGCGCAGTTGCGCCCCTTCGCATTTGCAGGAAATAACCATGAATACCCTTCCTCACTGGTGGCAAAACGGCGTCATCTACCAAATTTATCCGAAGAGCTTTCAGGACACGACTGGCAGCGGCACCGGCGATTTACGCGGCGTAACGCAGCGCCTGGATTATCTGAAAACGCTGGGCGTTGACGCACTCTGGTTGACGCCGTTTTATATCTCCCCGCAGGTCGATAATGGCTACGATGTCGCCAACTACACGGCCATCGATCCTACCTACGGTTCGCTGGATGATTTTGACGAACTGGTGGCAGAGGCCAAAGCGCGCGGCATGCGTATTATTCTGGATATGGTGTTTAACCATACTTCCACTCAGCATCCGTGGTTTCGTGAAGCGCTTAATAAAGAAAGCCCTTATCGCGAGTTTTATTTCTGGCGCGACGGCACGCCGGATGAAGCGCCGAATAACTGGCGTTCTAAATTCGGCGGCAGCGCCTGGCGCTGGCAGGCGGACAGCGAGCAGTATTATCTGCATCTCTTTGCGCCGGAACAGGCGGACCTGAACTGGGAAAACCCGCGCGTGCGCGACCAGTTGAAGCTGGTGTGCGAATGCTGGGCCAATCGCGGCGTGGATGGCCTGCGCCTCGACGTGATTAATCTTATCTCCAAAGATCTGACGTTCCCAAATGATGAACTGGGCGACGGTCGCCGTTTTTATACCGACGGACCGCGCGTGCATGAATTTTTGCAGGAGATGAGTCGCGACGTGTTTATGCCGCGCGGGCTGATGACCGTTGGGGAAATGTCCTCCACCACCCTGGAGCACTGCCAGCAGTATGCGTCTCTGGACGGCAGTGAACTGTCGATGACCTTTAATTTTCACCATCTGAAAGTGGATTATCCTGGCGGTGAAAAGTGGACCCAGGCGAAGCCAGATTTTGTAGCGCTGAAAGCCCTGTTCCACCACTGGCAGCAGGGGATGCATCAGCGGGCGTGGAACGCGCTGTTCTGGTGTAATCACGACCAGCCGCGCATTGTGTCGCGCTTTGGCGACGAAGGCGAATACCGTGTCCCCGCCGCTAAAATGCTGGCGATGGCGCTGCATGGGATGCAGGGCACGCCGTATATCTACCAGGGCGAAGAGATTGGCATGACCAATCCGCACTTTACCCGCATCACAGATTACCGCGACGTTGAAAGCCATAATATGTTCGCCGAACAGCGGGTGAACGGGCGCGATGCGCAGGAACTGCTGGATATTCTCGCGGTCCGCTCGCGGGATAACAGCCGCACGCCGATGCAGTGGGACCGCGGTCCCAATGCAGGTTTTACCACCGGTGAACCGTGGATCGGCGTAAACACCAACGCAAGCGAGATCAATGTCGAGGCGGCGCTGGCGGACAAACAGTCGGTATTTTATACCTATCAGGCCTTAATCGCGCTGCGCAAAACCGAGCCGGTGCTGACGTGGGGGGACTATGAGGATCTGCTGCCGGACCATCCACATCTGTGGTGTTACCGCCGCCAGTGGCAGGGACAGACATTGCTGGTCATCGCCAACCTGAGTCGCGAATGCCAGAACTGGCAGCCGGAGAAGATGAACGGTACGTGGCAGGTGCTGATAAACAACTATCAAGAAGTGGCCGCGCAGCCAGCGGCAATGACCCTTCGCCCGTTCGAAGCGGTGTGGTGGCTACAGTAGTCTCGTGCAGCCCGGTCAAACCGGGCTGCTTTATTTCCATGCTCTTTTTATGGCTTTTTGCAGTCATAAATAAGTCCGAAAAAATCTTTCCCCCTACAGCGCCCGTCCTCTGTACTGTCTCCTTTTTACTTTGTCCTGCATCAATAAAACTGCAAACATCTTTGATGCAAATCACTACATATAGAAATTAGAATGCCCATCGGCCCTATATATGGTGTTTATCGTCTATTATTGCACCATAGCCTTTTTTATAGGCTGTGGATAAAAGGGCCGAGCCTGACGGAAGTCTCTGGATACAGTAACGATTAAAACCGCCCGGAGCGTTCTTTCCTTTGTGGATAACCTGTTCTTTTAAATATGGAGTGATCATGACACCGCATGTGATGAAACGAGATGGCTGTAAAGCGCCGTTCAAATCAGAGCGCATTAAAGAAGCAATTCTGCGTGCAGCTAAAGCAGCGGGAGTCGATGACGCAGACTATTGCGCCACCGTCGCAGAAGTCGTTAGCAACCAGATGCAAAGTCGCAGTCAGGTCGATATCAATGAGATCCAGACGGCGGTCGAAAACCAGCTGATGTCCGGGCCGTATAAACAGCTCGCGCGCGCCTATATTGAATACCGACACGATCGCGACATTCAGCGTGAAAAACGCGGTCGTCTGAACCAGGAAATCCGCGGTCTGGTCGAGCAAACCAACTCCGCGCTGCTCAACGAAAACGCCAACAAAGACAGCAAAGTGATCCCGACCCAGCGCGATCTGCTGGCCGGTATTGTCGCCAAACACTATGCCCGTCAGCACCTGCTGCCGCGTGACGTGGTGCAGGCGCATGAGCGCGGCGATATTCACTATCACGATCTCGACTACTCCCCGTTCTTCCCGATGTTCAACTGTATGCTGATTGACCTGAAAGGCATGCTGACGCAGGGCTTTAAGATGGGTAATGCGGAGATCGAACCGCCGAAATCCATCTCTACCGCCACGGCGGTAACCGCACAGATTATCGCCCAGGTTGCCAGCCATATTTATGGCGGCACCACCATTAACCGCATCGATGAAGTGCTGGCTCCTTTTGTCACCGAGAGCTTCAATAAACACCGTAAAACGGCAGAAGCGTGGCAGATCCCGGACGCTGACGGCTACGCGCATTCCCGTACTGAAAAAGAGTGCTACGACGCGTTCCAGTCTCTTGAGTACGAGGTGAACACGCTGCACACCGCCAACGGGCAGACGCCGTTTGTCACCTTTGGTTTCGGCCTCGGCACCAGCTGGCAATCCCGTCTGATTCAACAGTCGATTCTGCGTAACCGTATTGCGGGCCTCGGCAAAAACCGTAAAACGGCAGTGTTCCCGAAACTGGTCTTTGCGATCCGCGACGGCCTGAACCACAAGCCAGGCGACGCCAACTACGACATCAAACAACTGGCGCTGGAGTGCGCGAGCAAGCGCATGTATCCGGACATCCTGAACTACGATCAGGTGGTGAAAGTTACCGGCTCGTTCAAAACGCCAATGGGCTGCCGCAGCTTCCTCGGGGTGTGGGAAAACGAGAACGGCGAGCAGGTTCACGATGGTCGTAACAACCTCGGCGTGATCAGCCTTAACCTGCCGCGCATCGCGCTGGAAGCCAAAGGTAATGAAGCGGCGTTCTGGAAATTGCTGGACGAGCGTCTGGTACTGGCGCGTAAAGCGTTGATGACCCGTATCGCCCGTCTGGAAGGCGTCAAAGCGCGCGTCGCACCGATTCTCTATATGGAAGGTGCCTGCGGTGTGCGTCTGCAAGCGGACGACGATGTATCGGAGATCTTCAAAAACGGCCGCGCGTCTATTTCGCTGGGTTATATTGGCATTCACGAAACCATCAATGCGCTGGCGGGCGACACGCATATGTACGACAGCGAAACGCTGCGTGCGAAGGGTGTGGCGATTGTTGAACGTCTGCGTCAGGCGGTGGATCAGTGGAAAGACGAAACCGGCTACGGCTTTAGTCTGTACAGCACGCCAAGTGAGAACCTGTGCGACCGCTTCTGCCGTCTGGATACCGCCGAGTTCGGCGTGTTGCCGGGCGTCACCGATAAAGGCTACTACACCAACAGCTTCCACCTCGACGTGGAGAAGAAGGTGAACCCGTATGACAAAATCGATTTCGAAGCGCCGTACCCGCCGCTGGCGAACGGGGGTTTCATTTGCTATGGCGAGTATCCGAACATCCAGCACAACCTGAAAGCGCTGGAAGACGTCTGGGACTACAGCTATCAGCACGTACCGTATTACGGCACCAACACGCCGATTGACGAATGTTACGAGTGCGGCTTTACCGGCGAGTTCGAATGCACCAGCAAGGGCTTCACCTGCCCGAAATGCGGCAACCACGATGCGGCGCGTGTGTCGGTTACCCGTCGCGTGTGTGGGTATTTAGGCAGCCCGGACGCACGTCCGTTTAACGCCGGCAAGCAGGAAGAAGTGAAACGCCGCGTGAAGCATTTGGGGAACGGTCAGATCGGCTGAGTCCGTGGCATCAATGCCCGGTGGCGCTGCGCTTACCGGGCCTACGGGTACTGGCAACTGGCAGCGCGCCACACATGTAGACAAGATACCCGGCGGCACGCCACACATGTAGGCCGGGTAAGCGCAGCGCCACCCGGCAGGAAACCACTATGAACTACCATCAGTATTACCCCGTCGACATCGTCAACGGCCCCGGCACGCGCTGCACCCTGTTTGTCTCAGGGTGCGTACATGAGTGCCCCGGCTGCTACAACAAAAGCACCTGGCGGCTGAACTCCGGTCAACCGTTCACTCAGGCGATGGCCGATCAAATCATCCACGATCTGAACGACACGCGAATCAAGCGCCAGGGGATCACCCTCTCCGGCGGCGATCCGCTCCATCCGCAAAACGTCCCGGAGATCCTGACGCTGGTGCAGCGGATCCGCGCCGAGTGTCCCGGGAAAGATATCTGGATGTGGACCGGCTATAAACTGGATGAACTGAACGAGGCGCAAATGCAGGTGGTGGACCTGATCAACGTGCTGGTCGACGGCAAATTTGTACAGGATTTGAAAGATCCTGCGCTAATCTGGCGCGGCAGTAGCAATCAGGTGGTGCATCATTTGCGTTGAGGGTAACAGCTTTAGCACCGTCTCTCCGCTCAAAACCGACTCACGCACGCCATCGCCACCGCTTTAAACTCGTCAAAATCCCGGCAGGCGCAGAGCCGCGCCATGGCGCGCTCGCGCAAAAAAGTGACGAAAATATCGTAAATCGCCATTGCCTCTTCGTATTCGCTCTTGCTGATGGCGAGTAAAAAGATGACGTGCGCGGTCTCATCGCCCCAGGCGATCCCTTGTGGAGCGAGCACCGTATAGACCACCGTTTTCTTCGCCAGCAGCCCCAGGGCGTGCGGCAGGGCGATGCCGTCGCCGAGCATGGTGCTGACAATCGCCTCGCGCTCGGTGACGGAGTCGAGAAACTCCGCATCGACAAAATCTTCATGCCCGAGTTGATCGCACAGCCTTTTAAACAGCGTCTGCTGGTCGATGGGTTCGTTGATAATCGTAAAGTGCGCGGCGTCGAAGTATTTATTGAGCATCCACGGGCGGGTACGGTCGACCAGCACCAGTTTACCAATCTGCTCCAGCTGATAGTCGGAGGGAAACGGCGCGATGATCACCACCGGCTTGTCTTTTTCACTGACGCGCGCAGTAGCAATCACGAAATCTTCACTGAGCGTTTCGCACTGCTCGTAATCGCGCAGGGTCAGGGTACGCGTGACCTCAATTTGTGGGTATTTACGCGCCAGTACCGCTTCGATCATCCGCACCATCGCATTGCCGGCATCGCAGACCAGCAGCACACGCGGCTGGCGCTGATAGCCGATGTTGTAATGGCGCTCCAGGCCGACGCCGATATGCAGTACCAGAAAGCCGATCTCATTTTCACTGATGGTGTAAGGCGTGTATTTCCCCCAGCCGGAAACCGCTGCCAGGGTCATATCCCACGCCATCGGGTAGTGCTGTTTGATATTCTCCAGCAGCGGATTGGGGATCATGATCTGATAGCGCACGCGGGCGATCATGGTTTTAATGTGGGTCAGCAGGTCCGCATGCAGCTGGGCGTCATTAAGCAGGTTGTAGTTATAGTGAGTGTTGATGTAGTGCAGGATGTAGTTAGCCAGCGCTTCATCGTCATCGGCGTTGATCGCGCTGGGCGCTATGTCCTGAACCTGACGGGCGGCGATATGCACCCGCAGCCAGTTTTCTTCCGATGCGGCGAGCGGTTTACCGGCAAGCTGCGCCAGCGCGGCAACGATGTCGCGCGCCGCTTCACGCACGTTTTCGTCAACCTCTTCTGTCGCAAATTCCGGTAGCGGATACCCTTCGCTGATGCGGCGCACCGCCACCGCGCAGTAGAGACGCAGAAATAGCTCACCTTCGTCGGTCAAACGAATATGATGGCGGGTAAAACAACCGTCAAGCCACGTCGCCAGCTGTTCCGGCACGCCCGCGTTCAGCGCGACTTCGGTCACCAGCGGGTTGAGATTATCCTGCTGCGCCAGCTTCCACAGCAGATCCGTCAGGCAGGCGCGGATCGCCATTTCGCTACCGAACAGCTTCATGCCGTGACGCGGACGCGTTTCAAGGGTCAGATTGTAGCGCTGGAGCCACTCGCGCACTTCTGCCATATCGTTTTGTAATGTGGCGCGACTGACGAACCATTCATCCGCTAAATCCTCAAGCTTCAGCGAGAAGGCGGAAGTGAGGAAACGCACCATCAAATAATGTACCCGCTCCTGCCCGCTGCGCGGGATACGCAGCGCGCGCGGCTGGGCGCTTTTCAGGGTCTGATAGCGGGTGGGATCGTCGATTTTAAGCTGATAACCGTTGCCGCGACTGAGGATAAACTGTGCACCGTGCTGCGCCAGCAGCGCGTTAAGCGCGGTGATGTCGGCCCGAACGGTGCGCGTGGAAACCGACAGCCGCTGCGCCAGTTCATCTTGCGGCAGCGTCTCGTTTTGCAGCATGTCGAACAGCTGCGCTAAACGTTGGTTCGGGAATCGCACGTCAGTTTCCTCTTGTATCGCAGAGCGGATAGGTTTTCCCCTCTCTCCCTGTGAGAGAGGGCCGGGGTGAGGGTGGTTACCCCACCAACCGCTTCGTTATCGCCAGCAATTGACGTACATCGTCCGGCCGGGTATCGCCGCTTACCTTATCAATAATCGAACTATAAATGTGAGGAATGATTTTGCTCACCCCGGCATCCAGCGCTATCTGCAAAATCTCGCCGAAATTATCGAGATCGATACCGCCGGTCGGCTCCAGCCAGAAATCATAACGGGCGCAGGCTTCGGCCACCGCCTGATATTCGTCACGGCATTGCAGCCCACCCATCGGGAAGTATTTAATCGAACTGCCGCCCATATCTTTCAGCAGAGCGATGGCCGTTTCTACCGGCACGACGCCTTCCGGCGCTCCGCTGCTCAGCGGACCGGTGGAGATTTTCACCTTGCCCGGCGTGCCAGTCGGCGAGACCAGACCATTGACCACGGTCTCGTTCTGCCCCAGCAGCGCGCGGCTCGGCCCGACGCCGGTGAAGACCTGATTGACGTGCTGCGGCTGCACTTCGCGTGAAATGGCGCTGACCATCGCGGACTGGTTTGGATCGCCTGCGCCCAGCCCGACGGAAAGCGCGTTATCAATCAGCGCGGCATATTCGCGCATATCGGCCACTGCGCTCGCCACGTCAGGGTAGTTTTTGGAGAGCACGCCCACCAGCACATGGCCTTCCGCCGCTTCATAGATGGCGCTGGCGTTAGCTTTAGAGCCTGCCAGCACGTTCAGACAGACGCGGTCGCGGTAAAAATGGGGGGTGAGTTTCATGCGGTTTTCTCCTGATTAATAACCTCGGCGATACGGCGCGCCACAATCTCAAGCTGGGCAGCGTTCACGCTGCGCACATCGGCTTCAATGATCCCTTCATTGGCTTTATAGCCGCGGAAATAAATGGCGTACTCGCCCTGCTTTAGCGCCGCGACCAGATCGCCCGTTGCCACACTGGTCACCGCCTCGTCAAATTTGATCTCGGCGCGGGCGATATCACGCCCGGCGCTGTCCCACACCACACGGGCGGTAATGCCGCTCAAAGCATTCAGCGAATCAATAAATGGCGTCATTTTGTCGACCATCTCCGCCCCGCTTTCTTTCTCGGCGGTGAGATAGTGCTCAATCGCGCAGGTCAGGCCGAGAATGCCCTCTTTCCCCACCTTCATCGCGCGGCCAATGCCCGCCGTCTGGCGCTTCACCCATTCAACATACTGAGTTTTGCCGATCACCAACCCGCTGGTCGGCCCTTCAATCGCTTTCGCGCCGCTGTAGATCACCAGATCCGCACCAGAACGGTAATAGGCGTGCAGATCTTCTTCCGCCGCCGCATCGACGATCAGCGGCAGGTCGTGCTTACGGGCGACCACTGCCGCCTGCTCCACGCTGAGCATGCTTTTTTGCACGCAGTGATGCGATTTAATATACAGAATGGCGGCGGTGCGCGGAGTGATGGCCGCCGCCAGCTGATCGGCGGAGCATTCGTTGGCATAGCCCGCTTCGACGATTTTGCCGCCGCCCAGCGCCACCATGGTGCCGACCGGTGCGCCGAAGTTGACGTTGTGGCCCTTCGGCAGCACGATTTCGTTGTTTTCAACGGGGGTGACGTGCAGGTTTTCCAGCAGCCAGTCGCTGTCTTTCACCAGCACGGCGGCCACGGATTGCGCGATGCCTGCTGAGGCGCAGGAGACCACCGTCGCGCCTTCCACCTCCAGCAGTTGCGCAATGTAGTCGCCGGTTTTGTTGACCAGATCTTTCATCTCGAAATAGTGGTTCATGCCGTCCATCGCGGCCTGCACCACTTCCGGACGCGGGGTGGAGACGCCAAGCGCCGTCATGCGTCCGGAGGTGTTAATTACCTGTTTTAAACCGTACTTCTCATAAATTGAAGGCATCTTCCGCACTCCCTTGTTCGGTCGGATAAATCGTGCCCGCGCGCACGGCGGCAAGCGGGACCAGTAATTTGTCAGCCTGTAAGCTGTCGTTTTCCGCATCCACCAGCAGCGTGGGCTGGCGTTTTAAGGTAAAAATGGTCAGGTCGGCATCGAAGCCGACGGCCAGCCGCCCTTTATTTTTCAGCCGCAGCCCCTCTGCCGCACTACCGGTCACGCACTCGATCACCTGCGGCAGCGACATGCCGATGGCGAGAAATTTCGACATCACGTTCGCCAGCGAATGCACCGGCCCGTTGATGCGGTTGCGGCAGTAGATATCCGAGCTGATGGTGTGCGGCAGAATGCCCATGCTGATGGCCTTCTGCGCCACCGCAAAGCTGAGGCTGGCGGTGCCATGGCCCACGTCCAGCCGCACGCCGCGCTGAATGGCGCGTGTAACGGACGCCCGCAGTTCGCCCGCGGGAGTGAGAATGCGGTTGGGTTTGCCGTTATAGCAGTGGGTGATGATGTCGCCGTGGGTCAGACGTTCGGCGATATCGTCGAGATCCGGCGGATTGTTGCCGATATGTACCATCAGCGGGACATCGCCGTTCTCTTTTTGCATGGCCTTGGCCTGCTCCAGCGGCGCGATACCGTTGTCGCCAACCACGCTGCTGCTCATCCGCGCCTTCAGGCCGACGATAAAATCCGGGTAACGTTTAACGGCGTCGCGCACGGCGTCGCGGTCGATATTGGCCATATTCGCCAGTTCGTTCTGCGCGATCAGCCCGACGCGGGAGATATTCAGCAGCGCATAAACCTCAGTGGTTGCCTGACGGGTAATGGCATAAAAATCATCGATATCATCCGCGCCGGTACTGCCCGCGTCGACCACGGTGGTGACGCCGGTGGCGATGCCGATGCTGTCCGGTTCATCGTGATAAATCGGGGAGTTGGGGTAGCAGTGGACGTGGGAATCAATCCAGCCTGCGCTGACGTAATATTCGCCCTGAAGATCGATGTCGGCGGATGCCGGGCCATTAATCTCGCCCAGCGCCGCAATTTTGCCGTCCTGCAGAGCGATATCGGTGACGGTATCATCGACCAGACGCGCGCGGCGCAGGAGTAAATCAAACATAGCTTTCTCCTGTAAAGGCGGGCGCGGCTGCGCCCGCTCGGGTTAACTGATGGCGACCGGAAAAATCGAGCCTAAGATCATCGCGCCGAGGATCGCGCCGCCGGTGATCGGCTTCTGCCAGATATAGAACAGCAGTGCCCCCACCAGCGAGCCGATACCGATAGGAATCGACGCCGCCATCGCGCTGAGGATAATCAGTGGCCCCAGGAAACGCCCGGAGGCGTTGCCCGCGCCCATCATCACGTCCGCGCCGTAGGTGGAATCGCTCTGGTTGATGGTGAACTTACGCGCCAGAATGATCAGGTAGCCAATCGCCAGACCAATCACCAGCCCGGTGATCAGCGACGCAATAAAGTTGGTCACCGGGAACATAATGCCCGCCCCCAGCAGCAGCGCCGGAACGCCAAGGCCCACGCCGGTCTGGATCGCGCCGCCGATATCGAGGATCCCTACCAGCGAGCCTTCGATAATTCGGGCAAAGAGGAAGCTGGCACCGAAGGCCGCTACCGCGCCATACGCGCCGGTATCAATCCCCGCGCGCAGCATCGAGACAAACGCCACTTCGTTAAACGCGCCGATCCCATAGAGGTAGTACATGTGTGTCCCGGCAAACACGCCGGACGAGAGCAGGCCAACGAAGATCGGGAACGACCAGTCGGCATACCAAAACCCTTTATTCTGTTCCATTGCCGTCTCCGTTATTTACCGCTGAGCGAGTTGTGGATCAGATCGAGCCAGTTCGGCACGGTCAGATGGAAGGATTCGATCATTTTCATGTCGAAGCCGCGGAAGAAGGCGCTCAGCACGAACAGCGCGACGATAGCGCCCATCATCACTTTAGTGACGCGGTTCCAGCCGCTCTCTTCTACGCCTTTACCAATCAGGATCCCCAACACCAGGCCCGGAACGGCGTTGCCCATGATCAGCTGCGCCGCGCCGCCGAAAATCGTTGCCCAGAAGCCCGATTTTTTGCCGGCGTCGATGGCGGCCAGCCAGAAGATCACCGGCATGACGGTGTTCACCAGCAGGTTAGCGGCAGGCACCAGTACCTTAACGGCGGTGACCTGTAAGGATTCCGGCACGGAAGAGGCCGTGAGGTTGAGGAAGGTCACGACGATGGTGCCGATGATGCCGCAGGCGATTGCCATCTTTTTCGGATCGTGCAGCGTCTCGCCGACGTTGCGGTTTTTGATCATCAGCGCCGCCGCGCCCCAGTTCGGGATAATGCGATGATCGACATCCTGGGTGAACGACCCTGCCGCGACCGACGATGCCCAGGCGTTAAAGAAGAAGCCCAGACCAAATGAGAAGTGCGACGCCGGATCGCCTTCACAGGAGTTCAGTTCGCCCAACGTGCGAAATGCCCCCATCCCCTGCGTGGTGGGTGCATGAAACATGCGTGCAGCCCCGGCTCCCACACCGACACCAACCAGGCCGCCGATGATGAGCGATTTTATTAATATTATCAGGAACATGGTTCCGCCCTTTTATTGAGGATCAGCGTTGCGTGACGAAATCGACCTTATCAAGATCGATGGCGGTCACGTTGACGGTGACGTCCAGCTCCACGCTGTACGTGCGTCTTTCGCGGCGCAGAAAGAAGAACAGAAAGGCTTCTTTACGCACCGTTTCATGCGCATGAACGACCTGCACATCCTGTGGCTCAATACGCAGTAAAATATGCGGCGAGGACTTCATCACCGCCGCCTGTACATGGTTCAGGGCATCGGCAAAGGCACGCGATTTGGCCTCGCCTTTGCCCTTCACTCTCACCGTGGTGGTGAATTGCTCTTTCATGCTTATGCGCCGTGCTTCTTCTGCCACGCCTGCACCAGGCGTTCGCCCAGTTCTTCTTTATCCATAAAGCCGAAGCCCAGCACGTTGCAGCCTTCGTTGATGGCGGTAACGCCCTCATCGACCGAACGCATACCGTATTTCGCTTTATAGCCGTACTTGTTCTGCGCGGTGATCGCGCCCGCGCCGCCGCTGCCACAGAAGGAGATGCCGAAGGTGGCGTTCTCCGCTTTCATCACGTCGCCGAGCTTCATATCCGCCGCCACGCCCGGCACGACCACCGCGCGTCCGCCTGCTTTCTCTACGCCTGCCGCGACTTTCTGGCCTTTACCCAAACGGTCGCCAATCACTACGGTAATCTGTTCCATCTTTTGCTCCTTAAAGGTTTTCTTTTGCGACTTCGAAGTGCACCGACAGCAGCCAGGCTTCTTCTTCAGGAAGGTTGCCGAATGCCGCGACCACTTCGCGGGCAAGCGCCATTGAGTCTTGCGAAATTTCCTCGAACAGGCTGGCGTCCACCTCCGGCAGCGGCTCGCCGGTCACTGACCGCAAGGCCATCGCGCGGACGTGGGAGGTCAGCATCTGCTCCTGTACGGCGTTGGGAATAATGTGATGACGGCGTAGCAGCGCATACACCTGCGGCAACATACGATCGGCCAGTTGACCAATCTGCTCCGTCTGTTCTCCAGCGTCGTTCATGACTGCTCCGTTATTCACTCGTCGTACCCCATTTATGGCTCTGGGATAAAACTACCGCCGGAGGTTAATAGTTTGTAGCGAGTTGTTTTCCACTTCGAAGTGGAAAGGCGGGGGCAGACAGTGATCTGTTCCACATAAATGGGCTGGTTAGCGATTTTTGACTTGATTAGCGTGATATGGGTCACATAAAAATGCGGAAATTATCGGTTTTTTAAAGCGAAAGACGTGGTGAACCGGGGAGAAGAAATGTGAAGTCGATAAGGTTTGCTTATGTACAAAGGAGATAATAGCGTTTCGTTTCCAGGCTAATAACCGCTTTTTTGCAAATGTGTGCGCCTTTATGCCGGGTGGCGGCTTCGCCTTACCCGGCCTTGTATTATCCTTTCTGAGCAGAGAGAGCCGGCCAGTTCTCACTGCCATGCAGTCCGCATGCCGGACCCGGCCTCAGGCTCAAAGCCTGTTTTGTAGATCTATGCAGCGGACTGCCCTTCTCCACAGGTGACAAACCGGACAGTATCATGGACCGGTTTTCCCGGTAATCCGCATTCACAAGGTTGGTCTCACTATGGAACAGGAACTGCATTTTATTGGTATCGATGTCTCTAAAGCGAAGCTGGATGTTGATGTGCTGCGGCCCGATGGCCGTCACCGCAGTAAAAAGTTTGCCAACACCCCGAAGGGCCACGATGAGCTGGTCCGCTGGCTGAACAGCCATCAGGCTGCGCCTGCACATATCTGTATGGAAGCCACCAGTACGTACATGGAAGACGCCGCCGCGCATCTCAGCGATGCGGGGTTCACGGTATCGATCATCAATCCCGCCCGCGGTAAAGCCTTCGCACAGAGCGAGGGACTGCGCAGCAAAACGGACGCCGTCGACGCCCGGATGCTGGCAGAGTTCTGCCGCCAGAAGCGGCCTGCTGCATGGCAGGCGCCTCATCCGGTTGAACGGGCGCTGCGGGCACTGGTGCTGCGCCATCAGTCGCTGACGGACATGCACACCCAGGAGCTTAACCGGCTGGAGACAGCGCGGGACGTTCAGATGCCGAGTATTGACGCGCATCTTCTGTGGCTTGATGCCGAACTGAAACGTCTTGAAAAACAGATAAAGGACCTGACGGATGATGACCCGGATATGAAGCACCGCAGGAAGCTGCTGGAAAGTATCCCGGGTATCGGGGAAAAGACGTCAGCGGTGCTGCTGGCGTACATCGGTCTGGAAAACCGGTTCGGCGGAGCGAGACAGTTCGCGGCCTTCGCGGGACTGACGCCCCGCCATCATGAATCAGGGAGCAGCGTGCGCGGCGCAGGGCGGATGAGTAAGGCGGGCCATGTGTCGCTTCGCAGGGCGCTGTACATGCCGGCGATGGTGGCAGTAAGCAAAACGACCTGGGGGCGGGCGTTCCGTGACCGTCTGGCAGCTAACGGCAAACGGGGAAAAGTCATCATCGGGGCGATGATGCGTAAACTGGCGCAGGTGGCATACGGTGTGCTGAAATCGGGCGAGTCGTTCGACGCGTCCAGGCATGTACCGGTAGCGGCTTAACCGGGTCGTGAAAGGAAAAAACAGCGCCTGACGGCGCTGTGGTTGTCATGCCTGTAATCCGGGAAACCGGAAGCTAAAAAAACTTGCGGGCTATAACAGTATCTACAAAACCCACCATATCAAAGAGTTACCAATATCCCGTAGGCCCGTGCAAGCGCAGCGCCGCCGGGCATGGTGTAGGGGAGTTCTTTGATCAGCAAGCTATACCTACGCTCATGGACACCCCATTTCCTGTGCTAGCGTGCCTTTATGGTTTTTAACCATCTCAGCAATATTTTTCGGTAATGCCGACCAGAGAGTAAGTTTTGGATCTGTTTGTTGCTCAATCGTATTTACCGTCACCTGATAATCACAAAAACTGGCGTTTTTAGGCGTCGATTGCTTCAGCAGAAACGCAGCGTATTTGCCTTTATCCGGACTGGTGCCGATAAAAATAACTTTCCAGTAAGCCTCCGGAATAATCACGCCGGGACGTGCAGGCAGCGCCACGCCCGTTTTTTCAAAAAGCGGTCCGGTCACAGAATATACCGCGGAGACATCGCTCCGATTGGCCAGCGCACGCTCCTGATCTTCTAATCGGCTCCACGCCCCCTGATTCAGCGCGGCTTTCTGCGGCGTGATATTAGAAAGGTAATTTAATGCCTGCCAGCCCGCCGTACCGCCCAGGCTGGCGAGCGGGGCCTGATGCCCGCGATCCACCGCCAGCACTTTATTGGCGTTTTGATAGGCAGCAGGAGCCAGCGTATCGGAGGCGGGCAAATCAGGATCCTGCTTCCAGTTCCGCGTCCGGTTACTGGCCTGACTGGTTTTGGTTATTTTATAGGCTACCCAGTTGGCAAACTTTGTGCTGCTGTTGTTATTCAGCGTATAGACCTCACGGATCAGCGTTTGCGTGCCGCCGCCAGTGGGGCAGCCAACTGCGCAATTATCAGGTCCATGAGCGCTGGTTAATACATGATTTTTTTGCGTTGGTGGGGTAACGGAACACGCAAATAAAAAAAATACCAGCGCTAAATAACTCCGTTTAAACCTGTAGGTAAAATGCATTGTCTGGTTTCTTCAATGAGTAAGGTACAGCCAATTCTGTACGCCAAAAAATCAGGCCCATTTGCCCTGGAATATCCTGATGAGCGTAATGGCTTACTCTAAAAAGCGATAGTGCGTCCTCTTGCCGAATACGTAAAAATGAGATAATGAGATAATTTTTTACCTACGGGTGAACTTACCGTGATATTTAAAAAATATTTTGAGTTGTCGATGATATTTCGACATTGCGGAAAAGCGATAACAAGGGGTGGAATTATTTCCACCCCTTACAGTGCAAACAGCGTATTTTATATGACAGCTGACGATGTCAGGCATTCAGCCATTGTGCCGCGTCGGCTTTCATTTGCTGCTCAAGCTCGCTCCCGCGCGTCGCAAAGACGCGCTGCACCGGGAAGCCGCTTTTTTCCAGCAGATACGCCAGCGCAGCATATTCGCGCGGATATTTCGCTACCGTTTGCTGATCGATATCGACCACGCCGAGCGGGAAGGTAAAACTGGCCATATCGTAAATACTCTGGCGTTTAAATAGCTTCCACACACCATCGCGCTTTTCCGCCATATCGTAAAAGCGGTTATGGCCGACGCAGCCCAGATTCAGCTTTACATGCTCGCCAATAATCATCGCGTTGGTCTCGACGATGGCCCTGGTCGCCGCCGGATTAAAGGTCACGACCGGCGTACCGACCATGTGTTTGGTACGCACGTCTGACGCGCCCATGCGCATTGAGCCATCGACAAAATCGCTGCCCAGCCCTTCAAACCAGGTGATCTCAATGGTGCCGTCCGGATGAAACAGATCGCGTAACTGATCCCACTCACCTAAATCACGGTGCATCCAGCCGGTCAGTAAATCGTTAATTTGTTGACGATCGTTGAGGTAGTTTTGCATGACAGATTAGCTCCAGCAGAAAGGTGATTTTAGTTTCCTCGCTATTCGCGTTAAGATCCATTAGAGGTAATTGAGCAATCGTTCATATTAAATGAACAATGGAGCAACCCTATGGATCTGCGTCATTTGCGTTATTTTCTTGCCGTGGCGGAGGAGAAGCATTTTGGCCGCGCCGCCGAACGGCTTAATATCGTTCCGCCAGCCCTGAGTATGCAGATCAAAAGTCTGGAAGACGACCTCGGCGGCCCGCTATTTATTCGCACCAGCCGTAGCGTGGAGCTGACCGAAGCCGGGCGGCTGCTACAGGTGGAGGCCCAACGCACTTTGGATCAGGCTGACCACGCGCGTCAGACCGTGCAGCGCTCGCTGCGCGGCGAGACTGGCCAGGTGCGGATCGGTTTTGCCGGCAATGCGGTGTTTAGCGGGAAATTAACCGACGATCTACGCTCCTTTCGCGCCCGTTTTCCGCAGGCGGAGTTGATCGCCAGCGAAGTTTCGCCTCTGGCGCAGGCCGATGCCATTCTGGCCGGACAACTGGACGTCGGCTACACCCCGGACCACGGCAAATTACATATCCCGGCACTAAGATGTGAAAAGATCGGCATCTGGAACCGCGTCGTCGCGCTTGCCGATGATCATCCACTCTCCAGTCAGCCGCGGCTGACGGTGGCGATGCTGGCGGCGGAACCGCTCATTTTCTACGATACGCACGGCGCTGACGAGTCGCTGTATACCGCGCTTACCGCGCTGCTCGGCCAGCCTCCGGACGTCGCCCATTGCTCATCCAGTTCGCTCAGCGTTCTGGCGCTGGCCGCCGCCGGTCAGGGGCTGGCGCTGGTGCCTGAACCGCTAACGAATATTTGCGTTCCGGGCGTGGTCTATCGACCGCTGGATGCGCCAGCGCTGGCGGCGAACCTGATGCTTATCAGCAGACAAAAAGAGAATAACGGCGCGGTGGAGGCGTTTTTGAAGATCGCCACGCCCCGCTGAGATCGGGGCGTGTCAGGATTAACGATACTTTTTGTGATACGTATTGCGGGTGGTTTTAAATTCTTCCGCCGCCGCCCTGGCTTCTTTTACTTTGCCTTCATTCGCCAGTTTGATCGCGCCGTCGATCTGGCTGACCAGAATATCAAAACCGTGGCGGAAGTCTTTCATTTCCGGACTGTCAGCGGCGCTGTCTTCCAGCTTCGGCGGCGTCGCTTTTTGCGCATCGAGCGCGGCGGTACGCATGTTGGTCAGGGCCGCTTTCATTTCGGCAGCATTATCTGTCTTTTGCACCACGTTCAAATTTTCATTGAGCGTATCCATGTCATCTTCAAGGTCGGCGGCCATAGCATGTGCTGAACTCAGCACAAGCGTTGACACCGCCAGCATTGCTAACAGCTTTTTACGCATTGCTTACTTCCTTATTTTTATTATTAAGGGTGATGATAAACCTGATTTTGCCGTTTTGCCGGGTGGCGGCTTCGCCTTACCCGGCCTACAAAAAGCAGCGATATCAACAAGTTGTAGGCCGATGCAAGCGCAGCGCCGCCAGGCCTAATGTCACGGTATACCCTTTTCAGCAGTCTTACTGTCCGGCGATTTTCATCTCCGGCAATAAGACCGATCCACACTGTATATTGCTGCGCGTTTCAATATCATTACCGATGGTCACCATATTGCGCCACATATCCTTAAGATTTCCAGCGATGGTGATTTCACTTACCGGATACTGGATTTCCCCGTTCTCAACCCAGAAGCCCGCCGCACCGCGCGAGTAGTCGCCGGTGATGCCGCTAACCCCCTGCCCCATCAATTCCGTCACCACCAGACCGGTGCCCATCTCTTTCAGCAGCCCGGCAAAATCCAGCCCGCGTCCGGCGATCCGCCAGTTGTGGATGCCGCCAGCGTGGCCGGTGCTTTTCAGGCCCAGCTTGCGGGCGGAGTAGTTAGTCAGCAGCCACTGGGTCAGGACGCCGTCTTTGATGATATCGCGACGCTCGGTGCGCACGCCTTCGCCGTCGAACGGCGTCGAGGCCAGCCCCTTCAGCAGATGCGGATGTTCCTCAATGGTCAGCCACTCCGGCAGGATCTGCTCGCCGAGCGAGTCGAGCAGGAAGGTCGATTTACGGTAGACCGCACCACCAGCGATGGCGCCGACCAGATGGCCAAACAGCCCGGTCGCCACTTCATTGGCGAAGATCACCGGCGCTTTCATGGTGGAGAGCTTACGCGGCGACAGGCGCGACAGGGTACGACGAGCGCACTCTTCGCCCACCCATTCCGGGCTTTGTAAATCACCCAGCGCACGGCCGATGGTATAAGCGTAGTCGCGCTCCATATCGCCGTTCTCTTCGGCGATCACACAGCTTGAGAGCGAGTGGCGCGTGGAGCAGTAGCTCTGCAACATGCCGTGGCTGTTGCCAAATACTTTCACACCGTAGTGACTGTTAAAACTGCCGCCTTCGGTATTAGTGATGCGTTTATCCGCCTTAAGCGAAGCCTGCTCCGCACGTGCCGCCAGTTCGATGGCTTCATCCGGAGAGACTTCCGCCGGGTGGAACAGATCGAGATCCGGCGCGTCAAAGGCCAGCAGTTCTTTCTCCGCCACGCCCGCGCATGGGTCCGGCGAGGTGTAGCGTGCAATGTCCAGCGCCGCCTGTACAGTACGGGCAATGGCATCCGGGCTCAGGTCGGTTGAGGACGCACTGCCTTTGCGGTTCTGGTGATACACCGTAATGCCCAGCGCGCCGTCGCTGTTAAATTCAACATTTTCCACCTCACCGTAGCGGGTGCTGACACCAATCCCGGTGGTCTTGCTGACCGCCACTTCCGCACCGTCAGATTTGCCGGAAGCCAGCGCCAGTGCGGTGGAGACGGCTTCTTCCAGGGCTTTACGCTGCTCTGCAACTTGTGTGATTACTTTCATTACTATTGCCATAATGTAAGGTGACGTTTATTGAAGTCTAACAGAGAACCCATTCTCAGTGTGCGCTCACGGTGTTAGTATTAGCCTCTTTTTTAAGGAGCCAAATATGACTAAGCAGCCCGAAGACTGGCTCGACGATGTTCCCGGTGATGACATCGAAGACGAAGATGATGAAATTATCTGGGTCAGCAAAAGTGAAATTAAACGTGACGCTGAAGAGTTAAAGCAACTCGGTGCAGAAATGGTGGGACTGGGTAAGAACGCGCTGGACAAGATCCCGCTCGATCCCGATCTGCGTGCCGCCATTGAACTGGCGCAGCGCATCAAGATGGAAGGCCGTCGCCGTCAGCTACAGCTAATCGGCAAAATGCTGCGTCAGCGCGACGTCGAACCGATTCGTCAGGCGCTGGATAAGCTGAAAAATCGCCATAATCAGCAAGTTGCGATGTTTCATAAGCTTGAACAGCTTCGCGACCGCCTGATTGCTGAAGGTGATGACGCCGTACCAGAAGTGTTGCGCCTGTGGCCTCAGGCTGACCGTCAGCAACTGCGTTCGCTTATCCGTAACGCGAAGAAAGAACAAGAAACCAATAAACCGCCTAAATCTGCCCGTCAGATTTTCCAGTATCTGCGTGAACTGGCGGAAAACGACCAGTAATTCCTCTGGCTAACGCGGCCTCGCTGCGTTAGCACTTCCCCCTTTCCTGCTCTTTCCTGAACTGCTTACGCCTTAGCTGAATCGTTAAAGCTAAAGTTGATCCATCTCTCGTTATTCAATGTAACAAACGTGCTTATATGCATATTTATACGATTTCAATCATAGTTCAGGAGACAAAATTGCCTGTTTCCTCACCAGGTGAGACAAGTCACATTTTCATTACGCTGAAGTCACTAAATTTTACCCACCCAAACATAATCGATTCAGCAAAAAGGATGTTTTAATGAAAAAGATACTGACATTGTCTACATTAGCCCTGCTTATTTCCGCGCCTGCAATGGCGCACACCTGGGTGCTGACGGGTGCTGAAAACGGTACTGAGCAAGGAAACTGGCAGATCAGCAGCGACAAGCTGAACATCAAAGACAGCCACTTCAGCATTGAGCAAAAAGTGTTGCATGGTGGTAAGCAGGAAGGCAGTAAAGTGCTGACCATCAGCAGTAAAGATGGCCTCACCATCGCGCTTAGCCCGACGCGTGGGATGAACCTGCTACATGTTGAAGGTTTCGGCGTGCGGATGGGCTGGGATTCGCCAGTGAAAGAGGTGGTCAACCCGGCGTTTATTAATCTGGAAAGCCGTAACGGTCTGGGGTGGCTGGAAGGGTTCAACGAAATGATGGTTCGCTGCGGCTATGAGTGGACCGGTCATCCGGTAGCGGCGGACGGGCAGATTTATACGCTGCATGGCAAGGTGGGGAATACCCCGGCCTCGCAGGTCGAAGTGGAAGTTAGCGACACGGCACCGTATGAAATCCGCGTGCGCGGACTGGTGAAAGAGAGCACCTTCAAGAAAGCCGATCTGCAAACCATGACCGAACTGCGCTATGTGCCCGGCAGCAACAGCTTCAGCCTGCACGATGTGTTAACCAACCATGCCGATTATCCGCATGATTACCAGATCATCTATCACAGCAACTTCGGCAAGCCGATCCTTGAGGAAGGCGCGCGCTTCCTGGCCCCGATGGAAAGCATCAGCCCCTTTAACGACTACGCCAAAGGCGGCCTGAAGGAGTGGCAAACGTACTTGGGTCCGACCAAAGGTTTTGATGAGATGGTATTTAATATCAAACCGCTGTCGGACACTAACCACCGCACCCTCGCCGCCGTGGTTAATAAAGCGGGCGATAAAGGCGCATCTATTCAGTTTGATACCCGCCAGCTACCGGTGTTAACACTGTGGAAAAACACCGATACCGAGAAGCAGGGCTACGTGACCGGCATTGAGCCTGGTACCAGCTATGCCTATCCGGTGACCATTGAACGCGAACAGAAACGTGTGAAACAACTTCAGCCGGGCGAAAGCACTCAGTTCGATCTGACGTATACCCTGCTCCATAGCAGCAGTCAGGTCAGCGAGACAGAAAAAGCCATTAAGGCTATTCAGGGGCAAACAACGTTGAAAACGGATGAAACACCGATAGCCAAAGAATAATAACCGCGTGGCCTGCCCGGTTATATCGGGCAGGCTTGCTTTCATTATTAATGATCATTGTCAAATATTCTCCGACTTACCCCACCTGATTTAGGAGGCGGTAGCTGACCTGCGAATTTGAATAGTCTATCCTTGCTCGGGCAACCAGTACATCTGGTATTCTCTGGGGAAAGGAACAACACATGACACAAAAAACGTATAGCGATAAGTGGAAAGATCGCTTTGACTTCTTTGAGCGTAATGGCCTGCCAGGATCGCCTGGTTACCGTGATGCGATTAAGAAATTAAAATTTTTGCAGCGCCCACGTTACATGTATAACTTTTACGCTTTCTTCTTTGGCTTTATCTACTTCTGTATTCTTGGATTATGGAAAAAAGGGCTGACGTTATTTGTTGGTATTGCCGTTATTAACCTGCTGTTAGGCGTCATTGAAGTCGCAGGCGATCTGAATCTGGAAGGCATTGTCAGGGGCGTTAACCTGGCCTATGCGGCGTTTTGCGCCATGTCGGTGAATAGCGCCTATTATCTGCATACCATTAAAGGCATCGATAGCTGGAACCCCTTCCAGGGCATGACCCGTAAGAGTTCAGCAGAACTTGAGAAAGTCCCGTCACGCCAGTATTAATGACATGTAGGGAGCGCATGCGCTCCCTACATTGAGTCCGCCAGAAAGATGCTCCCCACTAATAATGTCATCGTAATGCCCGAAATAAAGAAGGCCAAAAAGGCTTTTAGCCGTCGTGTTGAGGCGATCATGCCAGCGATACTCATGGGAAGGCTGACCGTTATTAACAGAAAGACGATGCACCATATTATCATTATTGCCAGATCAACAGCGGGTATCCATTCATCGCTGTAATTTGAAAAAACCGCAAACAGGACCATCACGGCAAATAACACCAGTGAAGCAATGCTTACGCCCAGCGCGACGCTGACCATTTTCACATTTTTTTCTATTGGCGTGGCAATCTCTGGCAATACAGTCATGGTAGACGTTCCCGTTATATTATTTATTATCTGAAGAGAATAATAGGATAACCAGGTTGTGCTTGTAAACACGCATTAAAAAGGGCCTGACTGAGCAGGCCCTTTAGAGAACAATATTAAATACCCATTAATATTGCGCGGCTTCCGCCTTTTTCGCCAGTCGGTCAAGCAGCTTCTGATGAATGCCGCCAAAGCCGCCGTTGCTCATGACCAGAATATGATCGCCCGGCTGCGCAGTTTTCACCACCATGTCTGCCAGGGTATCGACATCCGCATGCCAGTGCGCGGGCTGAACGCAGGCGTCAGCCACTTCAGCCACCTGCCATGGAATATGCTGCGGCTGAAGCAGGAAGACTTCATCCGCTCGTCCCAGCGACGGCGCAAGATCGTCTTTGCAAATGCCCATTTTCATGGTGTTAGAACGCGGCTCCAGCACGGCCAGAATGCGCGCGGTGCCGCCCACTTTCCCGCGCAGCGCGGCAAGCGTGGCGAGGATCGCGGTCGGGTGGTGAGCGAAGTCGTCATACACCGTGACGCCGTTAGCTTCGCCGCGCAGTTCGAGACGGCGGCGGGCGTTAATAAACGCGCCGAGCGCATTGGCGGCATCCGCAGGCGCGACGCCAACATGACGCGCAGCGGCGATCGCCATCAGGCCGTTATACATATTATGCTCACCGACCAGCGTCCATTTCACTTCACCGGCTTTCTCACCGTCAAGCCACACTTCCCAGTGCGAGGCATCGGTATTCAGCTTTTTCGCCTGCCAGTGCCCCTGTTCGCCGACCAGTTCCTGTTCGCTCCAGCAGCCCATCGCCATGACCTGTTTCAGGTTAATGTCGTTCTCCGGCAGGATGATTTTGCCCTGCCCCGGTACGATGCGGACTAAATGATGGAACTGTTTCTGGATCGCTTTCAGATCGTCGAAAATATCCGCGTGGTCGAACTCAAGGTTATTAAGGACCAGCGTGCGCGGGCAGTAATGCACGAACTTGGATCGCTTGTCGAAGAAGGCGCAGTCGTATTCGTCCGCTTCAATGACAAAGAACGGGCTGTCGCCGAGACGCGCGGAGACCTCAAAATTGCCCGGCACGCCGCCGATGACAAAGCCGGGCTGATAGCCACACGCTTCGAGGATCCAGGTTGCCATGCCTGCGGTGGTGGTTTTCCCGTGGGTGCCAGCGATAGCAATAACCCAGCGGTCACGCAACACAAAATCATGCAGCCACTGAGGGCCGGACATAAACGGAATGTTTTTCTCCAGCACGGCTTCCACACACGGATTGCCGCGCGTCATAGCATTACCGATGATCACCAGATCCGGCTGAGGGTCGAGCTGGTTAACGTCATAACCCTGAATCAGGGTGATGCCCTGCTTTTCGAGCAGCGTGCTCATCGGCGGGTACACGTTGGCATCCGAACCTGTTACTTCGTGGCCCAGAGAGCGTGCCAGCATCGCCAGCCCGCCCATAAACGTGCCACAAATTCCTAAAATATGAATGCGCATTCGTCAGTTCCTTTTTTTCAATTCCTGCATTTTACCCATATGTTTGACGGCACGGAACTGCATTTCAGGATTTTCCTTGCCCGGCTGGCGCGATTCACCTGTGCGCGTTCTTTTGAATCTTTGTTAAGATTGTTGCAACAACATTACTCCACATACAATGCAGGGAAAGTGTTATGAAAACGTTAGGTGAATTTATTGTCGAAAAGCAGCATGAGTTTTCACATGCTACCGGTGAGCTAACGGCGTTGTTATCGGCAATAAAGCTGGGCGCTAAGATCATCCACCGCGATATCAACAAAGCGGGGCTGGTCGATATCCTCGGTGCCAGCGGTGCTGAGAATATTCAGGGCGAGGTTCAGCAAAAACTTGATCTGTTTGCCAATGAAAAACTGAAGGCCGCCCTGCGCGCCCGCGATATCGTGGCCGGTATTGCCTCAGAAGAAGAAGACGAAATTGTGGTTTTCGAAGGCTGCGAGCACGCGAAATACGTGGTGCTGATGGACCCGCTGGACGGATCTTCCAACATTGACGTTAACGTTTCTGTCGGCACCATCTTCTCTATTTACCGTCGCGTCACCCCCGTCGGCACGCCGGTGACGGAAGAGGATTTCCTGCAACCGGGTAACAAGCAGGTTGCGGCGGGCTATGTGGTTTACGGTTCGTCCACGATGCTGGTTTACACCACCGGCTGCGGCGTACATGCTTTCACCTACGACCCGTCGCTGGGCGTATTCTGCCTCAGCCAGGAACGTATGCGCTTCCCGGAGAAGGGCAATACTTACTCGATCAACGAAGGGAACTACATTAAGTTCCCGGCCGGGGTGAAGAAATACCTGAAGTTCTGCCAGGAAGAAGACAAGCTGACGCAGCGCCCTTATACCTCGCGCTATATTGGTTCGCTGGTCGCCGATTTCCACCGCAACCTGCTGAAAGGCGGGATCTACCTTTACCCAAGCACGGCCAGCCATCCGGAAGGGAAACTGCGTTTGCTGTACGAATGCAACCCGATGGCGTTCCTGGCTGAGCAGGCGGGCGGTAAGGCCAGCGACGGTAAAGAACGCATTCTGGATATCATGCCGGAAACCCTGCACCAGCGCCGCCCGTTCTTCGTCGGCACCGGGCATATGGTGGAAGATGTTGAGCGCTTTATGCGCGAGTTCCCGGACGCGTAGCACCGGCCCCTCACCCTCTCCCGCAGGGAGAGGGGATTGTCCGTGAACAGGCGAGTCTGACTACCCCGCAGTCTGCAATCTGAACGAGGCGACGGCGTTAATCACTTCGTATGACTGCTCTTCCAGCGAGCGGGTCGCGGCGGAGGATTGCTGGACCAGCGCGGCGTTCTGCTGCGCAGTCTCATCCATCTGATTCACCGCGATATTTACCTGCTCAATGCCCCGGCTTTGCTCCTGCGACGCGCTGGCGATCTCGCGCATCAGTTTTGTCATCCGCAGTACTTCGGTGGCGATTTCGTCCATCGTCTCACCCGCCTGCATCGCAAGGCTGCTGCCCTCGCCGGCATGGGTTTGCGAGTCGCTAATCAACTGGCGGATCTCTTTCGCCGCGTCGGCGCTACGGCTGGCGAGATTGCGTACTTCGCCAGCGACCACGGCGAAACCGCGTCCCTGCTCGCCTGCCCGCGCCGCTTCAACCGAGGCATTCAGCGCCAGAATATTGGTCTGGAAAGCGATGCCGTCAATCACGCCGAGGATGTCAGCGATGCGGTTGGCACTGCCAGAAATATCGCCCATTTTTTCAATGACGTAGCAGACCATTTCACTGCCGCGATCGGCGGTATCGGAGACCGATTTCGCCAGCTGATGTGCCTGTTCCGCGTTGGCGGCGTTCTGTTTCACCGTGGCGGTTAGCTCTTCCATACTGGCCGCAGTCTGCTCAAGCGAGGTGGCGGTGGATTCGGTACGCTGGGCCAGATCCGAATGCCCGGCGGTCAGCTCACGGCTGCCGGAACCGATATGCGCCCCCGCATCGCGCACGCGGGTAACGGAGTCAGTCAGGGCGAGACGCAGCGTTTCAATGGCCTGCGTCAGTCGGGTAAATTCGCCGCTGTGGGCCGCGCTGATAACGTGGGTTAAATCGCCGGTGGTGACCTGCTCCAGCGTCGCTACCGCCTCATTCAGCGGGCGCAGCAGCAGCATTTGTAATCCCAGCCAGAGCGCCAATAGCAGCCCAAGGGAAGCCAGCGTCGCCAGGCCCGCCAGCGTTATCGCGCCCCAGCCTGCGCTGTGGTGTGCCAGAAGGTAAAGCGCCGTGCCGCCAGTCAGAACGATCAGCAGCGCCAGCGTCGCCAGTAAAACCAGTAAACCTGTTCTAAGAGAGAGTGTTCTTAACATAGTTATTTTCCGGTTACAGAGGAGGAATGCATCTATCCACTGGGGATATCGGCAGTAACCGGAAAATATTTAGATATTTTGCCAAATCAATATGTTACTGATTTGTTGATGTTACGCTAACGCGCGTCACTGGCGAACTTTGCCGGTTTTCCCACAGCACCGTCAGGCCGCGCTGCAAGGCGATAAAAATAAACAACAAAATACCGATGGCGATCTTAGTCCACCAGCTACTTAGCGTGCCGTCGAAGTTAATATAGGTCTGGATCAGCCCCTGGATCGCCACGCCGAACAGCGTCCCCAGCACCGTACCCACGCCACCGCTCAGCAGCGTCCCGCCAATCACCACCGAGGCGATAGCGTCCAGCTCCACGCCGACGCCCGCCAGCGCATAGCCTGCCTGGGTGTAAAGCGAGAAAACAATCCCGGCAAGCGTCGCCAGCCCGGTGGAGAGCATATAAATGCGAATCGTGGTGCTGCGGGTGGAAATCCCCATCAGGTTGGCGGAGATGGCGTTACCGCCGATAGCATAAACCTCATTGCCAAAACGCGTGCGCCGGGCGAGGAAAATGCCGATCACTACTACACCGAGCATCAGCAGCCCCATCGCACTCAACCGCCCGCCGCCGGGAATTTTCCACGCAAGGCTGGACAGCGTATCGTAGATCGGGTGGTTAATCGGAATCGACTCTTCCGAGACCAGATAGCTGACGCCACGCAGAAAGAACATTCCGGCCAGGGTAATAATAAACGCCGGAATTTTCAGCGCGTCGATCAAAAGCCCCATAAATGCGCCAAATGCGCACCCCATCGCCAGCACCAGCGGGAACGCCACCAGCGGCGACAACCCCCAGAAGCCAATCGCCTTCGCCAGAAACACGCCAGTAAAGGCGATCACCGAGCCGACGGAGAGATCGATACCGCCGGAGAGGATCACAAAGGTCATGCCGACGGCAATGATCCCCAGAAAGGCGTTATCGGTCAGAATATTGCAGATCACGCGCGTAGAAGCGAAGCCGGGAAACTGGGTCAGGCAATACAGATACCCCAGAATAAAGACGCCGAGCGTGATCATCAGCGGCAGGTTACGTTTTATCATGACCACCTCTCCTTTTTAACAGACTGATAAAGCGTGGCGACTGGACAATCAGCACGCACATGACCACTACCGCTTTCACCACCTGATTAAGCTCCGGCGGAAAACCGGAGAGCAGGATCCCGGTGTTCATGCCCTGAATAATCAACGCGCCGACCACTGACAGAAACAGGTTAAAACGCCCGCCCATCAGTGAACCGCCGCCGATCACCACCGCCAGGATGGCATCCAGTTCCAGCCACAGCCCGGCGTTGTTAGCATCGGCACCGCGAATATCCGCCGCCACGATGATCCCGGCAATCGCCGCGCAGAGGCCGCTTAACACATAAGCCAGCATCACAACGAGACGGGTATTCACCCCGGCGTTTTTCGCCGCGCGAATGTTAATCCCCACCGCTTCAATAAACATGCCGAGCGCCGTTTTGCGGGTAAACAGCCAGAAAACCAGCAGCGCGGCCAGCGCAATCATCACTGGCGTCGGGAACAACAATAGCGAGCCGCTACCGATCCACGCCAGGTGTGGCGAGTTGAACGTAACGATCTGCCCGGAGGTAATTAGCTGCGCCACCCCGCGCCCGGCGACCATCAGAATAAGCGTGGCAACAAAGGGCTGGATTTTGAGGATCGCCACCAGAATGCCGTTCCACAGTCCTGCCAGCGCGCCCGCGCCCAGCGACGCCAGTAGCACCATCGGCAGCGAATGCCCGGCCACGGTCATGGAGGCCGCCGTGGCGCCGGCAATCGCCATCACCGCGCCGACCGAAAGGTCAATGCCGCCGGTGGCAATCACCAGCGTCATGCCAATCGCCAGCAGCGCCACCGGGGCGGCGCGGTTAAGAATATCAATCGGGCTGCCGAACAGCCGCCCGTCCTGTAAGACTATCTGGAAAAAGTGCGGGGCCACCAGACTATCAACCACCAGCACCAGCAGCAGGGCAATAATCTGCGGCATACCCACCGGCCAGGAAAAGCGCCGCTTCGGTGGTGTCGTTTGCGGAAGGGATCGGGACATCACGGGGTTCTCCTTATGCCGCAATGGCATTCATAATCGCCGGAACGGAAAGCTGATCCAGCGGGATCTCCGCCACCTGCTTGCGATCGCGCATAATAATCACCCGGTCGGCATAGCCCACTAACTCTTCCAGTTCAGAGGAGATAACCAGCAGCGCCAGCCCGTCGGCGCACAGGGTTTCGATCAGGCGAATAATTTCGGCGTGCGCGCCGACGTCAATGCCACGCGTCGGCTCATCGAGGATCAGGAACTGCGGGCGGGTCAGCAGCCAGCGCGACAGCAACACTTTTTGCTGATTGCCGCCGGAGAGAAACTCAATCGGCTGCTCAGCGCTGGGAGTACGGATACCCAACTGACGGATAAAGCGCTCGGCAATTTCATTTTGCTCGCGGCGAGAAATAGGCCGCAGCCAGCCGCGCTGAGCCTGAAGCGCGAGGATGATATTTTCACGCACCGAGGCGGCGGCAATAATGCCGTCGGTTTTCCGATCTTCCGGACAGAAGCCAATCCCCAGACAGGAGGCCTGATGCGGCGAGCGCAGGGTTTGCGGCTTGCCTTTAATCATCGCACTGCCGCTGTCGGCGGGCTTGATGCCGAAAATGACCTCCGCCGTTTCCGTGCGCCCCGATCCCAGCAGCCCGGCGAGACCCACGATCTCTCCCGGCCTGACCTCCAGATCGAACGGGTTAATGACCCCTTTTTTGCCAAAATCTTTAAACGCGGCAACCGGTTTTTCGCTTAGCAACGTGCGCCCGGCGCGCTGGAGGGCGTTATTATCCAGCTCGCGCCCCAGCATCATTTTTACCAGCTCAATCTGCGGTAGCTCGCGTGTCTCACGGCAGCCGACAAAGCCACCGTTACGCAGAACGGTGATCCGATCGCTGACCTCATACACCTGATCGAGAAAGTGGGTGACAAACACCAGGCTGACACCGCGATCGCGAAGCTGGCGCATGAGGGTGAAAAGCATCTCGACTTCCTGGGTGTCGAGACTGGCGGTGGGTTCGTCGAGGATCAGCACTTTCGCCGAAAGATCGATAGCGCGGCAGATCGCCACGATCTGCTGCATCGCGACCGAAAAACGGTTGAGCGGCTCGCGTACATCGAGCGAAAAGCCGTAGGACGCCATCAGATCAGTCGCCCGACGCTCCATCTCTTTGCGCCGCAGAAAGCCAAACCGCCTGGGTTCACGGCCAATAAACAAGTTATCCGCCACCGACATATTTGGCAGCAGGTTAACTTCCTGATAGACGGTGCCGATGCCGAGCTGTTGCGCATGGGCGGTATTTTTCGGGGAAATCGTCGCGCCATCCAGCCAGATGGTGCCGCGATCGGCATGGTAGACGCCGGTCAGCGCTTTAATCAACGTCGATTTTCCGGCACCGTTTTCGCCGAGCAGCGCCATGATTTCACCGCGACGCAGGTTAAAGTCAACGTTGTCCAGCGCTTTAACGCCGGGAAAGAATTTACTCAGTCCTTCGGTGCGCAGAATGTCCTGGTCTGTGTGCATAATGTCTCCTCTACCCCTCACCCTGGCCCTCTCCTACAGGGAGAGGGCACGGGACGGCGCTCGGTGTGGCAGGGTTCCCTCCCTCATGGAGAGGAAGGGATGAGGGTGGTTTAGTACCCCATGTTTTTCTTCTTCTCTAACTCTTCTTTCGCCGTATCCGGCAGGTAAAGCGTCGATTTAGTGATGGTTAGCTTCTCAGGCTGGGTACCGTCTTTTTTGAATTTTTCCAGCGCGTCAAACGCCGGGCCGGCCATGTTTGGCGTCAGTTCCACGCTGGCGTTAGCTTCGCCGTCCATCATAGCTTTATAAATATCCGGTACGCCGTCGATTGAACCGGTGAGGATATCTTTGCCCGGTTTCAGACCCGCTTCTTTAATGGCCTGAATAGCACCGATGGCCATATCGTCGTTATGGGCGTAAACCATGCAGATGTTTTTGCCGTTGTTTTCCGCTTTGATAAAGCTCTCCATGACTTCTTTCCCTTTACTGCGGGTAAAGTCGCCGGACTGAGAGCGGATGATTTTAATATTCGACGCTTTAGAGATGGCTTCCGCGAACCCTTTTTTACGGTCGATAGCGACGCTGGCACCGACCGTGCCTTGCAGTTCGACGACATTACACGGCTTGCCCGCCACGGTTTTCACCAGCCAGTCACCGATCAGGCGGCCTTCCAGTACGTTGTCGGCAGTGACGGTGGTCATGTAGAGAGATTTATCTTTTACGTCGATAGAGCGGTCGAGCAGGATCACCGGGATCTCCGCGTCTTTCGCCTCTTTCAGCACCGGCTCCCAGCCCGTAGCAACGACTGGCGCGATAAAGATGGCGTCAACGCCCTGGGCGATGAAAGAACGGACGGCTTTGATTTGGTTTTCCTGCTTTTGCTGACCATCAGCAATCTTCAGGGTGATACCGCGTTTTTCAGCTTCGCTTTTCGCAACGCTGGTTTCAGCGGCGCGCCAGCCAGATTCAGAACCGACCTGAGAAAAACCAACGGTGAGGGGGGCGGCCATTGCCATAGACGACATGGCTGCCGAAACTGCTGTGACTAAAAGTAAGCGCTTCCACATAAGAGCGTCCTCGTAGGGTTATTGTTAGTAAAAAGTCACCTGCGCTTGAACTATAGACAAACGAGGATGTAACAAAATGAGTTACATCACACTTCAGAAAAAAGAACACTTCATTAACAAGGGCCTTTGGCGTAAGGGCCGGGAACGCGGGGCATAGCGGGATACAGCGACAGCGATAAAATTGAATAAATTTCAGCCAGTTATTACTCACAGCGCCCGCTTTTGTAAGCGGTTACACAAACTTATTCAGTAAGTAGCTGACTTTATGGATTTTCCTGTCATGAAAAGGACGTCAAAGCATGTTCTGAAAAAAGAGGAGCGAGAAAAAGAGGTCAAGACATTCCGTGCCAGTTGGCTATAATACCGGGCACTTGTTTGCCATACATTTTAAAGGAAACAGACATGAGCTTACTCAACGTCCCGGCCGGTAAAGATCTGCCGGAAGATATCTACGTTGTTATTGAGATCCCGGCGAACGCGGATCCGATCAAATACGAAGTCGACAAAGAAAGCGGCGCGCTGTTCGTTGACCGTTTCATGTCCACCGCGATGTTTTATCCGTGCAACTACGGTTACATCAACCACACCCTTTCTCTGGACGGTGACCCGGTAGACGTTCTGGTCCCGACCCCGTACCCGCTGGAACCTGGTTCAGTGATCCGCTGCCGTCCGGTTGGCGTGCTGAAAATGACCGACGAGTCTGGCGAAGATGCCAAACTGGTTGCGGTTCCGCACACCAAGCTGAGCAAAGAGTACGATCACATTAAAGATGTGAACGACCTGCCGGAACTGCTGAAAGCGCAGATCACCCACTTCTTCGAGCACTATAAAGATCTCGAAAAAGGCAAATGGGTTAAAGTCGACGGCTGGGACAACGCCGAAGCGGCGAAAGCAGAAATCGTGGCCTCTTTTGAGCGCGCGAAGAAGTAAGTTTTGTTTCGAATATTCAGCCCGGCCACAGCGCCGGGCTTTTTATTGCCCGCTCCACGGCCGCCCCAATGCGCTGCCCTGTACGCCATATTCGTTCAGGTACTTATCCAGCTCGACCATCCCCGTCCAGCGGTTTTCGCACCACAGCGGGGCCAGTAGCGTCGGACGACGGGCGCTGGCGGAGATACGATGGAAAATCACCTCCGGCGGCGTGTGGCGGATCATCTCGCCTGCGGTCACCGTGTAATCTTCCAGTGCAATGCCGTTCAGCCGGCCTGCTTCCCACGCTTTCGCCATGATGCTGCCTTTTACGATATGCAGGGGGTGAAGCTTGATACCGTCAACGCCGGTTTCAACCACTCGCTCCAGCGTTTGCAGGCATTCAGCCTGCCCTTCGCCTGGCAGGCCGACAATCAGATGCGCGCAGACATTGAGGCCACGTTCGCGCGCCAGGCGGGTGGTTTGTTGATAACAGGCGAAATCATGGCCGCGGTTAATACGATGCAGGGTTTTATCCTGCGCGCTCTGCAACCCCAGTTCCAGCCAGATTTCATAGCCCTGTTCTTTATAGTCGCTGAGCAGATCGAGCACCGCCTCCGGCACGCAGTCCGGGCGCGTGCCAACACATAGCCCAACGATACTGGCCTGACTCACCGCCTGCTGATACATCGATCGCAGCACCTGCACCTCGGCAAACGTGCTGGTATAAGCCTGAAAGTAAGCCAGATAGCGTTTGGCGCGATTCACCAGCATGCCCTGATGGGCGAGCTGCTCGGCAATCGAGCGGTACTGCTGCGCTTCGTCAGCAAATGAGGCAACATTACAGAAGGTGCAGCCGCCGCGCCCGATGGTGCCATCGCGATTCGGGCAGCTAAAACCGCCGTGCAGCGCCAGCTTATGAACTTTTTCGCCATAGCGACGCGCAAGATCGCCGCCAAACATATTGACTAATTTTTGTAACTGCATAATCTGATAGACCGCCCTGATGAATGGGGCCAAGCCTGCCACTTTTAGCCGCTGTCGGCGATGACCTGGATCAATCGCCCGGGACGGCTTTTATCTATTGAATAATCAGTCACAATTACCGCTATTTCATGCACGCATCCGGTAATGACTTTTGCTTATAGTCAGCAGAAATATTTCATTTATTACGTCAGCGTTTAAAAACAGTGCGATCGAGCGATGTCTTCCGACTTATGCAGCATAAAATGCTAACCTCACGCTAATAATAAGCAAATTAGATTTGCAGCGTGCTTCTCTGATAGTGAGACAGATCACACTCTTCCGCCCTCTGATATGGCGTTTAATGCCGATTTATAAACTTTATTTTTAAGTAATTTCAATGCATTAAGTCACGTTTAGCACATTTTTGCATAAATAAGAATGTCATTTGACCTGTGTACCAATTCCCGATAACTTGGAAATCCGCTGGAAGCTTTCTGGATGAGCCGCTGGCTCATCATATTTATGCAGTAATTGAGATTCCCTCTTAAGCAAGTCCTCAACACTTGTGTGACCTACGCGAAATGGATATTTAAAGAGGGCGAATGCGAGGCAGGTCAGCCCCGTCGCCATGCTCTTTCTGTGCCCGTGCGCCGCAGTCAGGAGGGTCTCCCGTAGAGCCTGGGGAGGTTCACTGATATGTTGTACGATAAATCCCTTGAGAAGGATAACTGTGGTTTCGGCCTGATCGCCCACATAGAAGGCGAACCTAGCCACAAGGTAGTGCGTACCGCCATACACGCGCTGGCCCGCATGCAGCACCGTGGCGCGATCCTCGCTGATGGTAAAACCGGCGACGGTTGCGGCCTGTTGCTGCAAAAACCCGACCGTTTCTTCCGCATCGTTGCCGAAGAGCGCGGCTGGCGTTTAGCCAAAAATTACGCCGTCGGGATGCTGTTCCTGAATAAAGATCCTGAACTGGCAAAAGCCGCGCGAGACATCGTTGAAGAAGAGCTTCAGCGTGAAACGCTGTCGATTGTTGGCTGGCGCGAAGTGCCGACCAATGAAGGCGTCCTTGGTGAAATCGCCCTCTCCTCTCTGCCGCGTATTGAGCAGATTTTTGTCAACGCGCCCGCGGGCTGGCGTCCGCGCGATATGGAACGCCGTCTGTTCATCGCCCGCCGCCGCATTGAAAAGCGTCTTCAGGAAGATAAAGACTTCTACGTTTGTAGTCTGTCTAACCTGGTGAACATCTATAAAGGTCTGTGTATGCCGGCGGATCTGCCGCGCTTCTACCTGGACCTCGCGGACCTGCGTCTGGAATCGGCCATTTGCCTGTTCCACCAGCGCTTCTCCACCAACACCGTACCGCGCTGGCCGCTGGCACAGCCGTTCCGCTACCTGGCGCACAACGGTGAAATTAACACCATTACCGGTAACCGCCAGTGGGCGCGCGCCCGTACCTATAAGTTCCAGACGCCGCTGATCCCGGATCTGCACGATGCTGCACCGTTCGTCAACGAGACCGGCTCTGACTCAAGCTCTATGGATAATATGCTTGAACTACTGCTGGCCGGCGGGATGGATATCGTGCGCGCCATGCGCCTGCTGGTACCACCCGCCTGGCAGAACAACCCGGATATGGATCCTGAGCTGCGTGCTTTCTTCGACTTTAACTCCATGCACATGGAGCCGTGGGACGGCCCGGCGGGAATCGTGATGTCTGATGGACGTTTCGCAGCCTGTAACCTCGACCGTAACGGTCTGCGTCCGGCACGCTATGTGATCACCAAAGATAAGCTGATCACCTGCGCCTCAGAAGTGGGCATCTGGGATTATCAGCCGGATGAAGTGGTCGAGAAAGGCCGCGTTGGTCCGGGCGAGTTGATGGTAATCGACACTCGCGGCGGGCGCATTCTGCACTCGGCGGAGACCGATGACGATCTGAAAAGCCGCCATCCGTATAAAGAGTGGATGGAGAAAAACGTCCGCCGTCTGGTGCCGTTTGAAGATTTGGCAGACGATCAGGTGGGTCAGCGTGAGATGGACGACGATCTGCTTGCCAGCTACCAGAAACAGTTTAACTACAGCAACGAAGAGCTGGATTCGGTGATTCGCGTGCTGGGTGAAAACGGTCAGGAAGCGGTCGGCTCAATGGGTGACGATACCCCGTTCGCCGTGCTCTCCAGCCAGCCGCGCATTATTTACGACTATTTCCGCCAGCAGTTCGCACAGGTGACTAACCCGCCGATCGATCCGCTGCGCGAAGCGCACGTGATGTCACTGTCGACCAGTATTGGCCGCGAGATGAACGTCTTCTGCGAAGCGGAAGGCCAGGCGCACCGTCTGAGTTTTAAATCGCCGATCCTGCTGTATTCCGATTTTAAACAGCTCACCACCATGACCGAGCATCACTACCGCGCGGACGTGCTGGATATCACCTTTGATGTGGCCGAAACCAGCCTCGAAACCACGGTGAAGGCGCTGTGCGATAAGGCCGAACAGATGGTCCGCGACGGCACCGTACTGCTGGTGCTTTCCGACCGTAACATTGCTAAAAACCGTCTGCCGGTACCGGCTCCGATGGCGGTAGGTGCGATCCAGACCCGTCTGGTTGAGAAGAGCCTGCGCTGCGACGCCAACATTATTGTTGAGACTGCCAGCGCCCGCGATCCGCATCACTTTGCGGTATTGCTGGGCTTTGGTGCGACGGCGATCTATCCGTACCTTGCCTACGAGACGCTGGCAAAGCTGGTTGACAGCAAAGCGATTGAAAAAGCGTACCGCACCGTGATGCTGAACTACCGCAACGGCATCAATAAAGGTCTGTATAAGATCATGTCCAAAATGGGCATCTCTACTATTGCCTCTTACCGCTGCTCGAAGCTGTTTGAAGCGGTTGGTTTGCATAAAGATGTCTCCAGCCTGTGCTTCCAGGGCGCAATCAGCCGTATCGGCGGTGCAGGTTTCAGCGACTTCCAGCAGGATTTACTGAACCTGTCGAAGCGTGCCTGGCTGGCGCGTAAGCCGCTGGAACAGGGCGGGCTGCTGAAATATGTCCACGGCGGCGAATATCACGCCTACAACCCGGACGTGGTGCGTACTCTGCAACAGGCGGTGCAAAGCGGCGAGTACAGCGATTATCAGCAGTACGCGAAGCTGGTTAATGAGCGTCCAGCGGCCACGCTGCGCGATCTGCTGGCGATTAACCCGAATGGCGAAGCGGTAAGCCTCGATGACGTTGAACCGGCGACGGACCTGTTTAAACGCTTTGATACGGCGGCGATGTCCATCGGCGCACTCAGCCCGGAGGCGCACGAAGCGCTGGCGGAAGCGATGAACAGCCTCGGCGGCAACTCCAACTCCGGCGAAGGTGGCGAAGATCCGGCGCGCTATGGCACCAATAAAGTGTCGCGCATCAAGCAGGTCGCCTCCGGTCGCTTTGGCGTGACTCCGGCGTATCTGGTCAACGCCGACGTTATTCAGATTAAAGTTGCTCAGGGCGCGAAGCCGGGCGAAGGCGGTCAGCTACCGGGCGATAAAGTCACCCCGTACATCGCCAAACTGCGCTACTCGGTGCCGGGCGTGACGCTGATCTCCCCGCCGCCGCACCACGATATCTACTCTATCGAGGATCTGGCACAGCTTATTTTCGACCTGAAACAGGTCAACCCGAAAGCGATGATCTCCGTGAAGCTGGTCTCCGAGCCGGGCGTGGGCACTATCGCGACTGGCGTGGCGAAAGCCTACGCGGATCTGATCACCATCGCCGGTTATGACGGCGGCACCGGTGCCAGTCCGCTCTCCTCGGTGAAATACGCCGGTTGTCCGTGGGAACTCGGTCTGGTGGAGACCCAGCAGGCGCTGGTCGCCAACGGTCTGCGACATAAAATTCGTCTCCAGGTGGACGGCGGCCTGAAAACCGGTCAGGACATTATTAAAGCGGCGATCCTCGGGGCGGAAAGCTTCGGCTTCGGCACAGGACCGATGGTGGCGCTGGGCTGTAAATACCTGCGTATTTGCCACCTGAACAACTGCGCGACCGGCGTGGCTACCCAGGATGAGAAGCTGCGTAAGAACCACTATCACGGTCTGCCGTTCAAAGTGACCAACTACTTTGAGTTCATCGCCCGCGAGACCCGCGAGCTGATGGCGCAGCTCGGCGTGAAGCGTCTGGTGGATCTGATTGGCCGTACCGACCTGCTGAAAGAGCTGGACGGATTCACCGCCAAACAGCAGAAACTTGACTTAAGCAAACTGCTGGAGACCGCTGAGCCGCATCCAGGTAAAGCGCTGTACTGCACCGAGCATAATCCACCGTTCGATAACGGCGTGCTGAACGCGCAGTTGCTGGCAAATGCAAAACCGTTTGTCGACGAGCGGCAGAGCAAAACGTTCTGGTTTGATATCCGCAACACCGACCGTTCGGTGGGCGCGCTGCTCTCCGGCTATATCGCACAGACGCACGGCGATCAGGGGCTGGCCTCTGACCCGATCAAAGCGCACTTTAGCGGCACCGCAGGCCAGAGCTTCGGCGTGTGGAACGCGGGCGGCGTGGAGCTGTATCTGACCGGCGATGCCAACGACTACGTGGGCAAAGGCATGGCGGGCGGTCTGCTGGCGGTACGTCCGCCGGTCGGTTCCTCCTTCCGCAGCCATGAAGCCAGCATCATCGGCAACACCTGTCTGTACGGGGCAACCGGTGGACGTCTGTATGCGGCAGGCCGCGCGGGCGAGCGTTTCGGGGTGCGTAACTCCGGGGCGATCACCGTGGTGGAAGGCATTGGCGACAACGGCTGTGAATACATGACCGGCGGCATCGTCTGTATTCTTGGCAAGACGGGCGTCAACTTTGGCGCAGGCATGACGGGCGGCTTTGCCTACGTGCTGGATGAAGATGGCGAATTCCGCAAACGCGTGAACCCGGAACTGGTGGAAGTGCTGAGCGTCGATGACCTCGCCATTCACGAGGAGCATCTGCGCGGTCTGATCACCGAGCATGTGCAGCATACCGGCTCTTCACGCGGCGAGGAGATCCTGGCGCACTGGTCAGCCTTCTCGACGAAATTCGCGCTGGTTAAACCGAAGTCCAGCGATGTTAAAGCACTGTTGGGTCACCGTAGTCGTAGCGCAGCAGAGCTGCGTGTGCAGGCGCAGTAAGGGGTCATTATGAGTCAGAATGTCTATCAATTTATCGACCTGCAACGCGTTGATCCGGCCAAGAAAGCGCTGAAGATCCGCAAAATTGAATTTGTTGAAATCTACGAGCCGTTTTCAGAAGGCCAGGCTAAGGCGCAGGCAGATCGCTGCCTGTCCTGCGGCAACCCCTATTGTGAGTGGAAATGCCCGGTGCATAACTACATCCCGAACTGGCTGAAGCTGGCCAACGAAGGACGTATTTTTGAAGCGGCCGAGCTGTCGCACCAGACTAACACCCTGCCGGAAGTCTGCGGTCGTGTTTGCCCGCAGGACCGCCTGTGTGAAGGGTCGTGTACGCTGAACGACGAGTTCGGCGCGGTCACCATCGGCAACATCGAACGCTATATCAATGATAAAGCGTTTGAGATGGGCTGGCGTCCGGACCTGACCGGCGTGAAGCAGACCGGCAAGCGGGTCGCGATTATCGGCGCGGGTCCGGCGGGCCTCGCCTGTGCCGACGTGCTGACCCGTAACGGCGTGAAGGCGGTGGTCTTTGACCGCCATCCGGAAATCGGCGGTCTGCTCACCTTCGGCATCCCGGCCTTCAAGCTGGAGAAAGAGGTGATGACCCGTCGCCGTGAAATCTTCACCGGCATGGGGATTGAGTTCAATCTTAATGTCGAAGTGGGCCGCGACGTCCAGCTTGACGATCTGCTGGCGGAGTACGATGCGGTATTCCTCGGCGTCGGCACCTATCAGTCGATGCGCGGCGGGCTGGAAAACGAAGACGCCGACGGCGTGTTCGACGCCCTGCCGTTCCTCATCGCCAACACCAGGCAGATCATGGGCTTCGGCGAGACCAGTGACGAGCCGTATGTCAGCATGGAAGGCAAACGCGTGGTGGTGCTCGGCGGTGGCGACACCGCGATGGACTGCGTGCGCACCTCCGTTCGCCAGGGCGCAACGCACGTCACCTGTGCCTATCGTCGTGACGAAGAGAACATGCCGGGTTCCCGCCGTGAAGTCAAAAACGCGCGTGAAGAAGGCGTCGAGTTCCAGTTCAATGTGCAGCCGCTGGGCGTGGAAGTGAATGCCAACGGTAAAGTGTGCGGCGTGAAGATGGTGCGCACTGAGATGGGTGAACCGGATGCGAAAGGCCGCCGTCGTGCGGAAATCGTCGCCGGTTCCGAGCACATTGTTCCGGCGGATGCGGTGGTGATGGCGTTTGGTTTCCGTCCACACAGCATGGAGTGGCTGGCAAAACACAGCGTCGAGCTGGATTCTCAGGGCCGTATCATCGCGCCGGAAGGCAGCGACAACGCCTTCCAGACCAGCAACCCGAAAATCTTCGCCGGTGGTGACATCGTGCGCGGATCGGATCTGGTGGTGACGGCGATTGCCGAAGGCCGCAAGGCGGCGGACGGAATTTTGAACTTTATGGAAGTGTAAGTACCCCCTCCTGACGCCGCCATCATTTGAATAAGCCGGGTGATGGCGGCGCTAAAAAGGGTATGCGCCGTTTTGCCGAGTGGCGGCTTCGCCTTACCCAGCCTATGAAAACCTACAATATCAGCAAGTTACATCATAAACGTAGGCCCGGTAAGCGCAGCGCCACCGGGCAAAATTCCACGGAATAACGTTTGTCAGCAGTCTGAAATTCTCCAGACAGTGTCTGGTGAATTTGAACCTCAGGTTGGTGGCAAACCTGTTTTGCTCATGTATGCGCCGTTTTGCCGGGTGGCGGCTTCGCCTTACCCAGCCTGCGAAAGCTATAAAGCTGCGCTATCCGATACCATCTCGCTACGTTGTCAGGACTGTAATACGCTGGCGCGGACCTTAATCACCACCTTCTTAATGTCTGCCGATGCGTTCACAACGCAGCCCGGTTTATGCGGCTCGCCCGGCATAAAAATCGCAAACATTCCCGGCTTTAGCGCGATGGCCTGCTCATCGGCAATCTGGCTGCAAAGCTGATAATCCTCTGCAACATGCATCTCTTCGCACTCGCGGGCAGAATCGGTCATGCCGAAGAGAATGCGCTCTTCCCCCGCCAACAGTAGCTGAATATCAATGTACTGCTGATGCAGCTCCGCTTTCTTTTGCTCCGGCGGCTGCGTGACAAACTGCATCACATTCATAAAGATATTCTCGCCCTGTAGCTCATAGCGCCCCGGCGCTTTCTCCTGCGGCCTTGCGGCAACGGCCAGCGTGAGCGCATTCAGCAGTAGCGGATGCAACCCGGCTGATGAGAGCGAACGTAGATCACCTGTCATCATATTTTTTTCTCCTGAGCCAACAGCACAGCTCCCAGTAAACCGGCGTCATGACGGTAATGTGCCGCCAGTAACGGCACGCGGTAAGCCGCTGGTTCTTGTGCAAGGTCGTTTTCCACTAACGCCAGATAACCGTCTGCCAGCCCGACGCTACCGCCAATAACGACGCACTGGCAGTCGGTCGTCGCCTTCACATCGGCGATAAGCTTTGCCAGGGTACTGGCTGAACGATGGATCAAGCGAATCGCCTGCGCATTCCCCAACCCGGCACGATTAAAAATGGTTTTCGCGTCATATCCGGCAAGCTCGCCTTCGGCAGCGGCCGCTATTCCCCGTCCGGAGGCAATGGCTTCCACGCAGCCGCGACGCCCACAGCCACACATCGGCCCGTTTGGATCGGCTAGGGTATGTCCGAGATGCCCGGCCAGCCCACCGGTGCCGGTAAGAAGCCTGCCGTTGCTCACCACACCGCCGCCCACCCCCGTTGAAACGGTGAGGAAGACCATATCGCGATACACCCTCTGTAACGCGTGATATTCCGCCCACGCGGCGGCTTGTGCATCGTTGACCGCCATCGTCGGCAGGCCGGTTATCGTTGCTACCGTTTCCGTCAGCGGGAAATGCAATAAGCCGCCGAGGTTATGCGGATTGATCGCCCGCAGCGCGCCGTCGCGGATGATCCCGGTTGAGGCAATCGCCACGCGCTGCGCTGCGGAAACAAGCGGGGCGACCAGCGTCTGAAGCGCCGTTTGCAGCGCGTCGGCGGTTTTACTGGCAGGCGTGGGTAATTCACGCCGTTGGTGAAGATTCAGCGCTTCATCCACCAGCGCGGCGGCCAGTTTCGTGCCGCCAATATCAATCGCCAGCGTGGTCATAACACCGCCTTTTGTAGCGCCGTGTTGTACCACGGGCAGATATCAGCAACGATTTCGGGTTTATCCATCGGCCTATTAAGTATCGGCTGGCAGGAGACGATCAGGCCGCCAGATCCCGCAATCCTGTTATTCAGTTTTTCAAGTACAGTCATCATGACATCCCCGGCGAAATGCCCGGCACGCGCCGGGCTTCCTGGTTAGCTCTTACTTTTCATTAATCCGTTTTTGTTGCCGCCAAACGGCACCGCGCCGCTAAACGGCTTACCGTCGATCGCATCATGCGTGCGCAGCGCTTCCGGGCGGATCCAGCGCTGGACGCGCGTTGGCATGTCGAGGCCGATCAGCAGGATCACTACGAAGGTGAGGCCAAAGGAGAGCGAACCGAGTGCGGTGCCCAGATCCAATCGTTGCGCGATCAGCGCCCCGAGGATCGGAGCCAGCGCGCCGCCCAGCGCCCCTACGTTGTAGGTAAACCCCAGCCCTGCCGCACGTTGATCCGTTTCGAAATAGCCGCCGATCAGTTTCGGTAAGATCCCCGAGATCCCCTGCCCCAGCATCTGCTGGAAGAAGAGTAATAAGCCAAGCACCCAGACGTTTGTGCCGCCAATCGCAAAAACCGGAATGATCAGCAGCTGCGAGGCCAGCAGACTACAGACATAGGCTTTGCGGGTGCCCAGCCAGTCGCCGAGAAAACCCCCCACGCAGCAGCCTACCGCCGCGCCGAAGCCGCTGAAGAACAGCACGTTGGCGACCGTATGCGGGTTATAGGCCAGTTCGGTTTTCAGATAAGTCGGCAGCAGCGCCTGAATTGGCCACGAGTAGAGAAAGGCAAACAGCACCACCACCATCAGCATGACGCCGGTCGGCCAGCGTTTGCCGCTGCTCTGCACCATAAAGCTGATGAAGATGATGGCGCACACCAGGCCCAGCAGTGCCACCAACCCGGCGATACGCGCTTCGCCAGCGAAGCAGTACCACAGCGACGCGCCCGCGACGCAGGTCATAAGGATGTTTATCACCCGATGCTGGCCGCGATAGAGAATATCGACCATCGTGCGTACCGGCGCTTTACCTTCGTGTTTCGCTTTCCAGTCTTCGGCCTCCGGGATGTTTTTACGCAGCCAGAGCGCAAAAACGATGGGGATAATGCCGATGAAAAAGAGCGCGCGCCAGCCCCAGACCGGCACCACCAGGCTATAGACCTGTGCGGCAACCACCGCGCCGACGGAGAAGCCGGAAATCAGGAAGCCGCTGGCTTTATTGCGCAGCTGTTTCGGCCAGCTTTCAATGACATAGGTAGCACTGGAGCCGTATTCCCCGGCCATCCCCATACCGATCACCAGGCGGGCGATAAACAGCGAGGTGTAACCCGGCGCAAAGCCGCAGGCGAGCGTGCCCATGGAAAAAAGAATGATGCTGGTGACCATCGCCAGGCGACGGCCATAGCGGTCGCCCAGCGCGCCGAGCATCAGGCCGCCAAACCAGCGAGAGATAAAGGCGGCGGAAATCAGGCTGGCCGCCTGAACCGTAGTCAAACCGAATTCACCCTGTACTTCGGTCAACACCAGGGCAATCAAGACAAAATCAAAACCATCAAGCAGATACCCCAACCAGGCGGCGGAAAATGCCCGCCACTGCGCCCGGTTGAGATGGCGATACCACGGGATATTCTGGGCTGTAGTACTCATGGTGAGACTCCCGCGGTGGGCTGTGCCCACACGCTTTGGTATGAATATGATAGAGATGCCTTAACGGATACAGGCCAGCGACGCGTTAACGCCGTCCGGCCAATACTTATCCGCGCTCCTGCATCAGCAGCTGCGCCAGGGTTTTCAGTTCCGGCAGATATTTCTCTTCTACCGGTGCGAACGGTTTGCGGCACAGCGGGACAGAGACCACATCCATGTAATGCAGCACCGTCTTCAGCCCGCGGAAGACGCCTACTTTGATCAACAGGTCGATCACTTTGTTACACTCGCGCTGCAACTGCTGCGCCTTCGCAATATCGCCCTCTTTCAGCGCCTGCACGATCCCCTGGTAGCGCCAGCCCATAATGTTATAGGTGCTGCCGATGCCGCCGTCCGCACCGGCCAGCAGGCCAGACGCGAAGATTTCGTCGTAACCGTTGTAAAGCACCAGATCCGGATGCGCGCGGCGGATCTGTTCCATCTGAAAAAGATCGCCCGAGGTTTGCTTCAGTGCGCCGACACCCGGCAGAGTGACCAGCGTGTTGATCTGATCCAGCGTCAGTTTTACCCCACTGAGCGCCGGAATGTTGTAGACCACCATCGGTAATCCATCAGCGGAGTCGATAATTGCACGATAGTGTTCGCAGTGCTCATCAAAGCTGAACGGGTAGTAGAACGGCGTGACCGCCGAGACGGCATCAAAGCCATAGCGTTTTGCGGCAGACGCCAGTTGCTGACTCTCCGCCGTACTGACGCAGCCCACGTGAGCAATCAGGGTGATTTCGCCTTTCCCCTCTTCCGCCACTATTTCAAGCACTTCTTCGCGCTCTGCCAGGCTCTGGACAAAGGCTTCCCCGGTAGAGCCGCCCACGTAAAGCCCGTCAATGCCCTGCTCAATGTTGAACCGTACCAGGCGGCGCAGACTGGCTTTATCTATCTGCTGCTGGGCATCGAAAGGGGTGAGAAGGGCGGACATCACGCCCCGTAAATGGTTAGCCATACATACCTCGTAGTGATGTTTTGTTGGATTAACTATGTACCTTTATACCTGTTATACCAGATCACTTTTGCGGCAGCGTAATACTGAAAGCTTATTGTGCGATCAACTTCACTAAATCGATCGCAATTAGCCGATCATTGACGGGATTTTTTGGCCTTGCCGAAGGCGTGCCAGGTCGCAGAGACGCTATTGAGGTGAGCTTGCAGCGCACGATCCGCGTCGTCCGGATCGCGGGCGCGGATGGCATCGACAATGGCAATATGCTGTTGATAGCTAACGCTGTTGTGCTCGTGGAGCTCTTGATCCGCCACTTTCGGGCGAGCCGCTATCAGCCAGTCGAGCAGCGCGACGTGGATCGCCATAAAGATTGGATTTCCGGGGATCTCCGCCAGCACGCGATGGAAGTCGACGTCGGAGCGAATAAACTGCGCGTTGTTGTCCAGCGACTGGCTGTTAATTTCCAGCGCTTTACTCAGCAGCGCGATTTGTTCATCGGTGGCATGTTCGGCGGCGTAGCGCACCAGGCTCGATTCAAAGAACAGGCGCAGCTGTTCGAAGTGGGCGATACCGCCGGGGTGTGAGAGGAAATCTTTCGCCATGCCGGAAAGCTCGCCAATGATGGTGTCCGCTGAAGGGCGGGAAACGCGCGCGCGTTCACCGTTGCTTATTTGCACCAGCCCTTTGCGCTTAAGCGCCGCCAGCGCTTCGCGCACCGAGGGGCGGCCAACGTTAAAGAAGGCCATCAGCTCGCGTTCGGAAGGCAGCTGCTCGCCTTCGCCAAACTCGCGACGGCGGATCATCTGCTCCAGCTCCTCTTCCACCATTTCAGAGAGTTTTTTGCGCGCCAGCGGGCGGCGAAAGCTACGGCCGATGAGGGTTGTCTGTTCTTCGCCTGATGTCTTCATAAACGCCGGGTTACCATGAGTATCAATCAGATGCTTCATCATAACACAGGATTTTTCGCCATGGGCAACGCGGCCCCGCAAGGGGTTGATGACAAACCTGTTATGCTATTTTATGCGACGTTTTGCCGGCTGGCGGACGGGATGTTGAACTTTATGAAAGTGTAATCCCCTCAGGCTCCCTGACAACGATCATATGGCGAGCGAGTACGAAGTGCAGTTGCCCGATGAAAAATTACTGGCAGACGAACTCATTCGATCGCAGATAGCGCTGAAGGAACAGAAACGCTGAAGCCCGAATGTTCCTGAGTTGAATGAGACAGAGAAAAGCCCTCTCCCCGCCAGGAGAGAGGGTTTAAAACGGTGTTACTTCACGACGCGTAGTGCCGGACGGCCACCGCGCGGCGGCGGATCGTCATCGGGATCGTTGTCATCCTGATGGTCGGGCTTGTCGCCGTCAATGACGGACATCACCGTTTCATTTTCAACCTCAGACTCGCCGTCATCATTCTGACTGACAACGTCTTCGTCGTAGGCGGTTTCCGGCTCGAACATGGTGCCTGCGCCGTTTTCACGGGCATAGACCGCCAGCACCGCAGCCAGCGGCACGGAGACCTGACGAGGTACGCCGCCAAAGCGCGCGTTGAAACGCACTTCGTCGTTCGCCAGTTCCAGATTACCGACCGCACGCGGCGCGATATTCAACACAATTTGCCCGTCGCGCGCATATTCCATTGGGACATGCACGCCGGGTAGCGTCACATCCACTACCAGGTGCGGCGTGAGCTGGTTATCCAGCAGCCATTCATAGAATGCGCGCAGCAGATAAGGACGGCGTGGGGTTAATTGTGACAAATCCATGCTGTTTAGCCCCGGCCAAGGCGTATTTCACGCTCGGCTTCAGTCAGAGAAGCGAGGAAAGAGTCACGTTCGAAGACGCGAGTCATGTAGCCTTTCAGCTCTTTCGCACCCGCGCCGCTGAATTCAATCCCCAGCAGCGGCAGACGCCACAGCAGAGGTGCCAGGTAGCAATCTACCAGGCTGAACTCATCGCTCAGGAAGTAAGGCTTCTGACCAAATACAGGCGCAATAGCCTGCAACTCTTCGCGCAATTGTTTACGCGCGGCGTCTGCTTCGGAAGAAGAACCGTTAACGATGACGTTCATCAGCGTGTACCAGTCCTTTTCAATACGTTGCATGTAAAGACGGCTTTCACCACGCGCGACCGGATAAACCGGCATCAGCGGCGGATGCGGAAAACGCTCATCAAGATATTCCATGATGATACGAGATTCCCACAGGGTCAGCTCACGATCCACCAGCGTCGGAACACTCTGATTCGGGTTGAGGTCAATCAGATCCTGAGGCGGGTTGTCCTTCTCCACGTGCTCGATTTCGAAGCTAACACCTTTTTCAGCCAGCACGATGCGGACCTGATGGCTATAGATGTCAGTAGGACCAGAAAACAGCGTCATTACCGAACGTTTGTTGGCAGCGACAGCCATGAAAACCTCCAGGTATATTCAGAATTTTTACTGCTGCCAGCCACAACGTGACTGACCAGATGTTTACGCCTCATTTCCGTTGAACGACATTCCTGTTCAGTTAGTAAACAAAAAATGAACAATCCCCGGTATTTGGGCAGAAAATTGGATGATAGTTTACCAGATTTTGACGCCTTTGTGGTGAGGGGATTCTGGAAATGTGGAAAAAGAGGCCCGATAACGGTCATGAATGTGGATAAACGTCGTTTAGTCCATAAAAAAACCCGCCGAAGCGGGTTTTTTCGCCAATGGTTGTCTGCCTGAGCAGAAACCCATTAACGTTTGGAGAACTGAGGACGACGACGTGCTTTACGCAGGCCGACTTTCTTACGTTCAACCTGACGAGCGTCACGAGTAACGAAGCCTGCTTTACGCAGTTCGCCACGCAGGGACTCGTCGTACTCCATCAGAGCGCGGGTGATACCGTGACGGATCGCACCAGCCTGACCAGAGATACCACCACCTTTAACGGTGATGTACAGATCCAGTTTCTCAACCATGTCGACCAGTTCCAGCGGCTGACGAACTACCATGCGGGCAGTTTCACGACCGAAGTACTGTTCCAGAGAACGTTGGTTGATAACGATTTTGCCGTTGCCCGGTTTGATGAACACGCGAGCTGCGGAGCTTTTGCGGCGACCAGTGCCGTAGTATTGATTTTCAGCCATTGCCTATAATCCCGATTAGATGTCAAGAACTTGCGGTTGCTGTGCCGCGTGGTTGTGCTCGTTACCTGCGTAAACTTTCAGTTTACGGAACATAGCACGACCCAGTGGGCCTTTTGGCAACATGCCTTTAACCGCGATCTCAATCACACGCTCAGGACGGCGAGCAATCATCTCTTCAAAGGTCGCTTGTTTGATACCACCGATGTGGCCAGTGTGGTGATAGTACACTTTGTCAGAACGCTTGTTGCCGGTAACAGCAACTTTGTCAGCGTTCAGAACGATGATGTAATCACCGGTATCAACGTGCGGAGTGTATTCCGCTTTGTGCTTACCGCGCAGACGAAGCGCCAGTTCGGAAGCCAGACGGCCCAGAGTTTTACCGGTCGCGTCAACAACATACCAGTCGCGTTTTACGGTTTCTGGTTTAGCTGTAAAAGTTTTCATTAAAAGCTTACCCAAATAAATTAGTTACACGTTGGTGAACACCCAAACGCTTCAAAACACATGAGGCTCACACGACATTGTCCAGTAAACCTACCCCCTCGGATATGTTTAAACCGGCACACAACGTTCTGGGAAAAAAACGTTGTTGTAACGTGGGGTCGCAGGATTATAGAGAAGTCAGGGTCAAAGATCGACCCCTTTTTGTGATTTGAAGCAGGGTTTTTGCGCACAACAGACGGCCTGTTGCGCCTTACGGCATATGTTCAAGCCGTAAATACTCTTCGCTCTGCATCTCCTGCAGGCGCGACAGGCAGCGGCGGAATTCGAACTGTAGCGCGTTCCCCTGATAGATCTCGTCCAACGAACGTTCGGCGCTGACCACCAGCTTCACATGCCGCTCGTAGAACTCATCGACCAGCGCAATAAAGCGTCGGGCTTCGCTCTCCATCAGCGGCGTCATCACCGGTACATCAAATAGCAGCACGGTGTGGAACAGGCGTGAGAGCGCGATGTAGTCATGCTGGCTGCGGGCATCCACGCACAAGGTGGTAAACGATGCCGCCAGCGTCTGATTTTCAACGCCCAGCGTCGGGAACGGGCGATGGTTAATTTCAAGCTCCGGCGCACGCTCGCGTTTAGCGCCCGCCAGTGCCAGCCAGAGACGGTCCATTTGATGTTGTGTATCGGCATTCAGCGGCGACAGCCATAAGTGCGCCTGAGTCAGCGTGCGCAGGCGATAATCAATACCCGCATCGACATTCATGATATCACAATGGGTTTTGATCGCCTCAATCGCAGGCAAAAAGCGCGCGCGCTGTAAGCCGTTGCGATACAGCTCGTCCGGCGGAATATTAGAGGTGGCGACCAGCGTAATGCCGCGGGCGAACAATGCTTTCATCAGCCCGCCCAGCAACATCGCGTCGGTAATATCCGAGACAAAGAATTCATCAAAGCACAACACATCGGTTTCGGCCTTAAAGCGGTCGGCAACAATCTCCAGCGGATCGCTCTCGCCCTGCAAAGCCGTTAGCTCTTCATGCACGCGCAGCATAAAGCGGTGAAAATGCAGACGCTGTTTACGCGCGCCGGGCAAGCTCTGGTAAAAGAGATCCATCAGCCAGGTTTTGCCACGTCCAACGCCGCCCCACATATAAAGGCCGCGTGCGGGGGGAGCGGTGACGATTTCCTGCTTACTGAGCAATTTGCCAATTTTCGCAAATAACCCGCCGTTTTGCCTGACTGGCTCAGGCTGCATTGCCAGTTGCTGATAGATTGCATCCAGGCGCTCCACAGCCTCCCGCTGGACGTCGTCGGGTTGGTGAGTGCCCTCACGCAGGGCCTGTTGATAACGCGATGTCGGTGAAGTGCTTTGCATGGCTTATTATTATCCCTTGTAAATCAGAGTGCCACTGTTCACGGTTGGCGAAAAAAAGGCCGTTCTACACTACGCGATGTGCGGCCGGGATTCCACTTCTGAGGATTTAGCGGTTATAGTGGCATAATCGGGCACGGGCATGGAGCCTCGCGGCCAACACCCTACGGAATCACACACAACGGGAGATGTACATGACCTGGGAATATGCGCTAATTGGTTTAGTTGTCGGTATCATCATCGGTGCCGTTGCCATGCGTTTTGGTAATCGTAAATTACGTCAACAGCAGGCTTTGCAGTACGAACTGGAAAAGAACAAAGCAGAGCTGGAGGAGTATCGTGAGGAGCTGGTGAGCCACTTTGCCCACAGTGCCGAACTGCTGGATAACATGGCTGATGATTATCGTAAGATTTATCAGCATATGGCAAAAAGCTCCAGCAACCTTCTGCCGGGCATGGCGGCGGAAAATAATCCTTTCCGCAACCGTCTGGCTGAATCGGAAGCCAGTAACGATCAGGCTCCGGTGCAGATGCCGCGCGACTACTCAGAAGGCGCATCTGGCCTGCTGCGTAACGGCGTGAAGCGCGATTAATCAGATTGATGGCAAACCGTCCGTGGACCGCCGGGTTGGGCCTCCCTCCGGGAACCCAATCCCGACGTTTCCCCTGACAGTCCCCTTTTCTTCCCGGGCGCACGCGCTGCGCCCGCTTCAACTATTCTTATCCCAGCTATTATTTAATCATTATCGCATTGTGACCCGGCCACATTTTCAATAACATCAAACTGTTTTGGGATGGTCTTCTTTCACTTCAGGTATGAGAGCCAGCATCAATGAAGAAACAAACCCTGCTGTTGAGTGCGTTAGCGTTGAGTGTCGGGTTATCTCTTTCGGCACCCTTTACGGCTGCTGCGGCGCTGCCGTCGCAGGTTCCTGGTCAGGCGGCGCTGCCGAGTCTGGCCCCCATGCTGGAAAAAGTTCTGCCTGCGGTGGTCAGCGTTCAGGTTGAAGGCACCGCCGTACAGGGGGCAAAAGTACCGGAAGAGTTGAAAAAATTCTTCGGCGACGTCGCCCCGGATCAACAGCCGCAGCCGTTTGAAGGGCTGGGTTCCGGCGTGATTATCGACGCGGCGAAAGGTTACATTCTCACTAACAATCATGTGATTAATCAGGCGCAGAAGATCAGCGTTCAGCTCAACGATGGCCGCGAATTTGACGCGAAACTGATTGGCAGCGACGATCAGAGCGATATCGCGCTGTTGCAAATCCAGAACGCCACCAATCTGACTCAGATTGCGATTGCCGATTCCGACAAACTGCGCGTCGGTGACTTTGCGGTTGCGGTCGGCAACCCGTTTGGCCTTGGGCAAACGGCGACCTCCGGGATCGTCTCGGCGCTGGGGCGCAGCGGTCTGAACCTGGAAGGGCTGGAAAACTTTATCCAGACGGATGCTTCCATCAACCGCGGGAACTCCGGCGGCGCGCTGCTGAATCTTAACGGCGAGCTGATCGGCATCAATACCGCGATCCTCGCGCCAGGCGGCGGCAGCGTCGGTATCGGCTTTGCCATCCCGAGTAATATGGCGCGCACGCTCGCTCAGCAGCTGATTCAGTTTGGTGAAATCAAACGCGGCCTGTTGGGCATTAAAGGAATGGAGATGTCATCGGATATCGCCAAAGCCTTTAATCTGAACGTCACCCGTGGCGCGTTTGTCAGCGAAGTGCTGCGTAATTCCGGCTCGGCGAAAGCAGGCGTTAAATCCGGCGACGTCATCGTCAGCCTGAACGGTAAGCCACTGAACAGCTTTGCCGAGCTGCGCTCGCGTATCGCCACGACCGAGCCAGGCAGCAAAGTTAAGCTGGGCCTGCTGCGCGACGGCAAACCGCTTGATGTGGAAGTGACACTCGATAAGAGCACCTCCTCTTCCGCCAGCGCGGAGATGATTGCACCGGCGCTTCAGGGTGCCAAACTCAGCGACGGCCAGTTGAAGGACGGCTCGAAAGGCATCACGGTGGATGAGGTCGAGAAAGACAGCGCCGCAGCCCAGGCCGGTCTGCATAAAGGCGATGTGATCACCGGGCTTAATCGCGAACGCATTCACTCTATCGCCGAAATGCGTAAAGCGCTGGAAACGAAGCCGTCTATCATCGCACTGAATATCGTGCGCGGTAATGAGAGCATCTATTTGCTTCTGCGTTGATTAATGGCGGTTCCGGACGTCACCTGACGTGTGATGTCCGGATAAGTCGTGCTATGCTGCGACGGTTTACTTATCAATGATATCCGCATCATGCTTGTGAAGCTTTTACGCTCGATTGCTATCGGTTTAATTGTCGGCGGCCTGTTACTGGCTGCCATGCCCTCTTTACGCCAGTGGAACGTCAATTCCACCCCGCACTATGACAGCGCCGACGAGTCGCCCGTCAGCTACAACCAGGCTGTTCGCCGCGCCGCGCCTGCGGTGGTGAACGTCTATAACCGCGGGATGAACAGTTCCAGCCATAATCAACTGGAGATCCGCACGCTGGGTTCCGGGGTGATTATGGATGAACGTGGCTATATAGTGACCAACAAGCACGTGATTAACGATGCGGATCAGATTATCGTTGCGCTGCAGGACGGGCGCGTTTTTGAGGCGTTGCTGGTCGGTTCGGATAGCCTGACCGATCTGGCGGTGCTGAAAATTAACGCCACCGGTGGCCTGCCGGTGATCCCAATTAACCGTAAGCGCATACCGCACATCGGTGACGTGGTGCTGGCGATTGGCAACCCCTATAATCTCGGGCAGACCATCACCCAGGGCATTATCAGCGCCACCGGGCGCATCGGCCTGAATCCCTCGGGGCGGCAAAACTTCCTGCAAACCGACGCCTCCATTAACCACGGTAACTCCGGCGGTGCGCTGATTAACTCGCTCGGCGAGCTGATGGGGATTAACACCCTTTCCTTTGATAAGAGCAACGACGGCGAGACGCCGGAAGGCATTGGCTTTGCCATTCCTTTCCAGCTGGCAACCAAAATTATGGACAAGCTGATCCGTGATGGCCGGGTGATCCGCGGCTATATCGGCATCGGTGGGCGTGAAATTGCGCCGCTCCACGCTCAGGGCGCGGGGATCGATCAGATTCAGGGGATTGTGGTTAACGAAGTGTCGCCGGGCGGCCCGGCAGCGGAAGCGGGCATCCAGGTCAACGATGTGATTGTGTCGGTGAATAATAAACCGGCAGTCTCCGCGCTGGAGACAATGGACCAGGTGGCAGAAATCCGGCCGGGTTCGGTGATCCCGGTGGAAGTCATGCGCGAGGATAAGAAGCTGAAGCTGAACGTGACAATTCAGGAATACCCGGCAACCGAGTAGCCGCGTTTTGCCGGGTGGCGGCTGCGCCTTACCCGGCCTACGTTTTATCTATCAATTACTTACATGAAATTCGTAGGCCCGGTAAGCGCAGCGCCACCGGGCATCGCATTACCGGGTCGTCACACAACTTACTTATTGACGAACTCTTCGCCCAGCTGAATATCTTTCTTCAGCGTTTCCAGCATACCTTCCAGCGCCTGTTGCTCAAACGCGCTCAGCTCGCCGTAGGATTGACGCTCTTCGATACCGTTTTTACCCAGCAACAGCGGCTGTGAGAAGAAACGCGCGTGCTTGCCGTCACCCTCAACATAAGCGCACTCAACCACACCCTGCTCGCCCTGGAGCGCGCGCACCAGCGACAAACCAAAGCGTGCCGCCGCCTGCCCCATCGAGAGCGTTGCGGAACCGCCACCGGCTTTGGCTTCCACTACTTCCGTACCTGCGTTCTGAATACGTTTGGTGAGATCGGCAGTTTCCTGGCTGGTGAAGCTCACACCTGGGATCTGCGAAAGCAGCGGCAGAATGGTCACGCCGGAGTGTCCGCCGATAACCGGTACTTCGACTTCCGTCGGTTTCTTGCCTTTCAGTTCCGCGACAAAGGTGTTTGAGCGGATGATATCCAGCGTCGTGACGCCAAACAGCTTGTTCTTATCGTAGACGCCCGCTTTTTTCAGCACTTCCGCCGCAATGGCGACCGTGGTGTTAACCGGGTTAGTGATAATACCGATACAGGCTTTCGGGCAAGCTTTGGTGATTTGCAGCACCAGATTCTTGACGATGCCAGCGTTAACGTTAAACAGATCGGAACGATCCATACCCGGTTTACGCGCCACGCCTGCCGAAATTAGTACAACGTCAGCACCTTCCAGTGCCGGAGTCGCGTCTTCGCCGCAGAAACCTTTAATCTTAACGTCGGTAGGGATGTGGCTAAGATCAACAGCGACGCCAGGAGTGACTGGCGCGATATCATACAGGGAGAGTTCTGAGCCTGAAGGCAGTTGGGTTTTCAGTAGTAGGGCAAGCGCCTGGCCGATACCGCCCGCAGCGCCGAGGACTGCAACTTTCATCCTAAACTCCTTATTATGGTTAATATAATTGACCGTTACTCCATTGCAGTGACAGTAGTTAACGGAACCTGCAAATACAAATGCCTTACGCCTGGAATGCGTCATCACACGCATTATTGCAGTCGAAAAAAGCACGATATGCTTTGCTTATGAAGGCCGTAGTCACTTTCGATAGCGTATCAACACGCGGTTACATTACACCGTGGAGGGCAACCAAAACAACATCAATTTGATAACAATTATTTTACTTTTAAGCCGATCCCTTTCTTGTGATTCAGACGTGTTTCTTAATAACGAAATTTGATAAAATCAGTCTCTTTCATAACATTATTTCAGCCTTATTCACGGCAGATAGTTTGCATAAAAATTCATCAGTATGCATAATAATGTTGTTTCTACCGCCATGATTGGGTGACTTATGCGAAGCTCGACTAAACAAGAAGAGTTAGTCAAAGCGTTTAAAGCGCTACTTAAAGAAGAAAAATTCAGTTCTCAGGGAGAGATCGTCCAGGCGTTGCAGGAAGAGGGCTTCGAAAATATCAATCAGTCCAAAGTGTCCCGCATGCTGACGAAGTTCGGCGCGGTACGCACGCGCAACGCGAAAATGGAAATGGTCTACTGCCTGCCCGCAGAACTGGGCGTGCCAACGACCTCCAGCCCGTTAAAGAATCTGGTGCTGGATATCGACTATAACGATGCCGTTGTGGTTATTCATACCAGTCCCGGTGCGGCGCAGCTAATTGCGCGTTTGCTGGACTCGCTGGGTAAAGCGGAAGGTATCCTTGGCACTATCGCGGGCGATGACACGATCTTTACCACGCCTGCCCGCGATTTTACGGTGAAAGAACTGTACGAGGCGATCCTGGTCCTGTTCGAACAGGAGCTGTGATCCCCCTTCCCTCCAGACTACGCTGGGGGGAAATCTCCTTTCTACGCGGCATCAACCCGATAATCCCCTGCTTTTCCTTTAACACTTAGTGCGATCTGCGACTTTAATTCATTCACAAGGTGAATGATTCTTGAAGAAACCGCACGAAAAATCAAATGCCTCTATCCTGCTGATTTTTAATATCTTGTTAACATCTCTGCGCACAAATCATCCTTTTTTTATTCCATCGTGTTATAGCACGGGTTATCGTTAAAACTTATTAACGCAGGTTATAATTAGTCTGTTATTAATTTTCCGGGTGATTAGTGTATACTTGATTTTGTGATGAGGGTCACGAAATAAGACCCTTGCAAAAAAATTCGACGAGGTAAATAACATGAAAATGACAACGACTGTAGCCACCCTGAGCCTGCTTTCCGTTCTTTCCTTTGGCGCTTTTGCCGCTGACTCTATCTCCAGCGAACAAGCACTGAATCGCGAAGCTATCGGTACCGTCTCTGTAGGTGCGGTTGGCACCGCCCCGATGGACATGCGTGCCATGCTGGATGAGAAAGCTGCCGAGCAGGGCGCGTCCGCCTACCGCATTATCGAAGCGCGTACCGGCGACCAGTGGCATGCCACTGCCGAACTGTACAAATAAGTTAATTAAGTAAAACCATTTTCTCTACTGCGGCATCCCATAAAAAAGCGACACAAAACGCCATGCCGCGTGAATACACCTGTAAGGAATATAGATTATGAAAAACGTAATGATTATCGCATCCCTGGGCCTGGCTTCCCTTCTTTCCTTTGGTGCCGGAGCGGCTGCCCATCAGGTTAATGCTGAACAGGCACAGAACCTTCAGTCGATGGGTTCCATCTCAGCATCTGCTGTCGCAGGTAGCCCGATGGATATGCGTCATGAACTGGCAGTAAAAGCGGAAAAAGAAGGTGCCAGCAGCTATCGCATTACGGAAATGCGTACCGGCGACCACTGGCACGCGACCGCAGAATTGTACAAATAAACCCTCGTCGTCTGAACCGACGACCTTGCCCCCGTTCGCCGGGGGCTTTTTTTTAATGGCGCACGTTAAAACGTAATTGCCCTTCCAGTTCTTCTTCTACCTCATCAAATAACAGGATCAACGCACCGTAGCGGCGACGTTTCGTTTCGTTGAGATGGACGAAGTTGATCTCCAGCGGCAGAGGCAGCACATTGCCCATCATTACGTCCCATAGTGAATCCAGATCGTTTACCTGCTCGCTTCTCAGCGCAAACACGCGAGTGAATTCACGATAGAAGTCGCTTTGATTTTTTATTGTCGTAAAGTCAAAAGTATAAATTTTCATTGCCCGGTCCAAACCCAATGGGCAGCATCTGCCGCCCGGCTGCTTATAATCCCCCAATGTGCAGGGTTTTCACTTCCAGAAACTCATCCAGTCCCAGCACGGAACCTTCACGTCCCAGCCCCGACTCTTTTACGCCACCAAACGGCGCAACTTCGGTGGAGACCGCGCATTCGTTGACGCCAATCATGCCGCTTTCCAGCGCCTGAGAAACGCGGAAAATACGCTGCATATTCTGGGTATAGAAGTAGGCGGCAAGGCCAAACGGCGTATGGTTTGCACGCTGGATCACTTCATCTTCCGAGGTGAAACGGAAACAGGCCGCGACCGGACCGAACGTCTCTTCCTGTGCCAGTTTCATGCCGTCATTACAGTCGCCCAGCACCGTGGGCTGCCAGAAGTTACCGCCCAGCGCGTGCGCTTTGCCGCCGGCGAGGATTTTCGCGCCTTTACTGACAGCATCATCAATATGTTCACGCACTTTATCCACGGCAGATGGCTCAATCAGCGGGCCAACAATTACGCCCTCTTCCAGCCCATTTCCTACTTTTAGCGCACCGACGGCATCACTCAGCTTCTGGACAAAGCTGTCATAGATACGTTCATGGAGATAGAAACGGTTGACGCTCACGCAGACCTGCCCGGCGTTACGGAATTTGTTGGCGATGGCCCCCTGCACGGCAGCGTCAATGTCTGCATCGTCGAAAACGATATAAGGTGCGTTGCCCCCCAGTTCCATAGAGATTTTTTTCATGGTATCGGCGGAGTTGCGCACCAGCGTTTTGCCTACGGCGGTGGAGCCGGTAAAGGTGATTTTCCGCACGTCCGGGCTTGCCATGATCGCATCGCTGATCTCAGAGGTACTACCGGCCACCGCATTCAAAACGCCATCCGGTACGCCCGCTTTTTTTGCCAGTTGCAGTAGGGCGAAGGCGCTAAGCGGCGTATTATTTGCCGGTTTGATGACGCCAGTGCAGCCCGCCGCCAGCGCCGGGCCGAGTTTGCGGGTAAGCATCGCCATCGGGAAGTTCCATGGAGTGATCGCCGCCACCACGCCAACCGGTTCGCGCGTCGCCAGAATACGTGATCCTGGCTTCGCTGGCGGAATGATCTCACCGTTGGCGCGTTTCGCCTGCTCCGCAAACCACTGAATAAAGCTGGCGGCGTATTCCACCTCACCTTCAGCTTCTTTCAGCGGCTTCCCTTGCTCGGTGGTCATTAGCTGACCCAGCCAGCGTTTGTTTTCGATAATCAGTTGGTACCAGCGGTAGAGGATTTCCGAGCGCTGTTTGGCCGTTTTCGCCCGCCAGCCAGGAAAAGCCCGGCTGGCAGCGGCGATAGCCTCTTCGGTCTCTTTTTTACCGGCTTTTGCAACGCGGGTAATGACCTCGCCTGTTGCCGGGTTGACGACATCAAAGGTCGCGTCGAGCGTTTTCCAGACGCCATCTACCAGATACCCTGTTTGAAAGAGTTCGTGCTCCTGAAGTGTCTGTGCTGCCATGTGCCCTCCCGATGTGTTTCTTTTATAGCGTTTAAGTATAGCCATAAAAAAACCGACGCTTCTGGCGTCGGTTTAGATGGTTGGCAAAATAGCGTAACAGGGGAAACGCCGGGATTGGGTTCCCGGAGGGAGGCCCAACCCGGTGGTCGCCCCGATATCCGCGGGCGGTTTGCATCAACCTCAGCCGATGCGTTTTCCATTGAGTGCCAGATACTTAGCGGGTGGTTAAAGCATGTTGATATTTATGCAGCATGTCGACCAGCCGGTAAACCGGCTCGGTAACCTGTGGCGAGGCCTGCCAGTAGCGCAGTTTTTCCTGATAAACATCAAGTTCCTCAAGCAGTTCGGTAAAACAGAGACGACGCTTATCGTCATTACTGGCGGAAATGACCCGGTCAGCAGTATGCCTGAGCCGACGATGGAAGGCCGAGAGATCGTCGTTAATCGGGACTGGCGCGTCACGCAGGCGTTGATGCGCGATGATCAGCGTCAGCGCCAGGCGGAATTTCGCCACGTCGCCGGGAAATTTGTTCAACAGCAGAAAGAGTTGTTGATAGAGCGCGGGCAGATGATTCTCTTTACGCCGGGCCATGTTGGTCGTCATCGCCGATACCGCCGCAGAAACAAACTGGTTTAACAGCACACGTCCGGTACGCGTCCGGGAGTTATCACGCACCAGCAGGATCACCATCAGCGCCAGTGAACACCCCACCAGTTGCCCCAGCGCGCTGTCGAGAAACTGGCTAAAATGGAACGTCATCGGGTTATCCAGCACGATGATATTAATGGTGCTCGCCAGCGCCCCCAGCGATCCGAGGCGTCTTTTCTGCACTTCAATTCCGATAAAGAAGGCCAGCACCGCCAGACTGATACACAGCAGCAGCATACTTTGCTGGGTAGAAGGTATGATGACCAGGAAGAACAGTGCCCCCAGCGGCAGCGCCACCAGTGTGCCAAAAAGGAAATCTATCGCCACCATGCGCGGATTTGGCAGGCGCATCGCCAGAGCAGTCACGACGGCAATCATCACCATTGCACCGCTACCGGAGGTCCAGCCGGTCCACAGCCAGAAAAGCGTACCGAGAATGCACGACAGCGTGGTGCGCCAGAAGTTAACCATCGCATGATGGCGCTCGGCTGAGTCCAGCCTGACGATCACTTCTCCCTGCAGGACGTCCTCTTCTACCGCGCTGATTTTGGCATTTCCCACCACGCCCCGTTTTAAAAGCTGATAGCGCGTAGCCGCGGCGACCCAGCTATAGACGGTAACGGGAGTTTCGCGCTCGCCGGTCCAGACCAGCAGGCGGCGAATACGCTTCAACTGCTTATGCACGTCCTGCGCGTTCTCCACCGGCGTGGAAAAAATCTCGCGCCAGGTATCTGTCACCAGTTCCGGGCGCGTATTCTGCATAATATAGGTTTCGCACGCCTGGGTAATGAGCGTCAGAGAGACCGTGTTAAGCGCTTTCAGGCGGCGGCCCGCGCGCGACCAGCGGGACGATTCCATCAGCAAATTCCCGCGCATCCCCTCCAGAGCCGCTGTGCGGCGTACCAGCGTCCCCCAGGCATTATCCAGCTCCTCGCTATCCCCGTGCTGAATACAACGCTGCATCAGGCGATACTGTTCCACCAGCAGATTATCCAGCTCAAGATCGATAACTTGCTTAATGGAACGTGGGGAGAACAGCAGATCCGCGACAATAGCGCAGACGATACCAATGACGATTTCGCTACAGCGCTCGACGGCAAACTGCGGCGTCAGCAACGGTTCCGTCTGGATGGTGATGACGATGATCAGCGCCGTATAGCCCGCCAGCCCCCAGGCATAGGAGTTTTCGACGCGCACCAGCGACGAGACCCAGGTACAAAATCCGGCCCAGACGCAACACACCAGCACCATCAGCAGCGGCGCGCGGATCATCAGGATGATGATGGTCAGCGCGGCGATACAGCCGATAAACGTCCCGACGATACGCAGCATACCGCGATAGCGGATCGCCCCGGACCAGGGTTCGCCACCCGCCGCAAATGCCGGACCTGCCGCGACAATTGCCGCCGTCAGCACCGCCCAGCGCGGAGTTTCAAGCTGGAAATGAAAACCGACAAACAGCGCCAGCACGATGGCACAGGCCAGCTTGATAGCAAAGCGGACATGCTGAGTGGCAATGGAGAAAATACCCATAGCGCTTAGCCGAACTCACGCAGGCGCAGCGCCAGTTTCTGAAAGAATGACATCTGCCGGACATCACGATCCTGGGCACCGGTAATAACGACCGTGGCTGTCGTCCCCGCCGGCCAGACATTTTCCCCCTGACTGTCCAGACGGATGCGTACCGGCACGCGCTGCGCCAGACGAACCCATTCCAGGTTTGAATCAACGGTCGCCATGCCTTTTGCATCGTTGCTGCTGCTGGCATTGGTTACCCCAGCCGAAATGCTGTCGACGGTGCCTTTAATCACCCGGTTACTGCCCAGCGGCGTTATTTCCGCCCGGTAGCCGGGACGCACGCCCTCAAGTTTGGTCTCTTCCATATAGGCCTGAATGTAAAAGCTGTTTTGTTTCACCAGCGCCACGGCGGTAGAGCCACGGGTAATAAACTCACCGCTGTATACGTTCAGGTTAGTTACCCAGCCATCTGCGGGGGCACGAATGACCGTGCGTTCTAAATCAAGTTTCGCCAGATCGCGCGTGGCCTCGGCTTTCGCCAGTTGATGTTCTACGGTTTGCAGAACGTTGTTGGCCTGGTCAATTTCTTCGCGCGACATTGCCTGGACGCCTAACTGATTGCGTCGTCCGGCCTCGCGGCGTTTTTCACTGGTCAGCGCCTTATAGTAGGCAACGTCAGCATCCGCTTCTTCAACGGCTTTCTGATAGCGCGGCTGGTCGATGGTAAACAGTACCTGATCCTTTTTGACCAGTTGGTTATCGTGCACCTCAACCTGAGTGATCAGCCCGGCGACATCCGGGGCAATAGCCACCACGTCCGCGCTAAAGCGGGCGTCACGCGTCCACGGCGATTCCGTGTAATAGACCCACGCGTGGAAGATGGCCGTAAAAGCCAGCAGTACCAGTATCAGCGTAATGGCCGTACGGGAAATTTTTCTTGTTAGTGTTTTCACATCCACCTCAGACGAACAAACGCGATATTAAATAGAACAGGCAGCAATACAACGCGGTATTGAAAAGTGCAGGATGCCAGACAAAATCGTAGATCCCGGTGGGGACCAGCACACGATGCACCACCCAGAAGAGGGCCAGAGACAATAGCAATTCAAAGAAGATCGGCGGAAACGACAAGCCGAAAATCACAATGACGGGAAACAGACTCATGTTGACCTTGATTAGAGAGAGTGCAGGCGAGTGCGATGTATTAGTTATATGGCTAACAATATATTAGCGTAACAGTTATGCAGTGATCTATATTATGTGATCTAAATCACTTTTAAGCCAGAGTGAACAATGGAACGACTTAAACGCATGTCAGTTTTTGCCAAAGTAGTGGAACACGGCTCGTTTACCGCCGCGGCCAGACAGCTACAAATGAGCGTTTCTTCGCTCAGCCAGACGGTATCCAAACTGGAAGATGAATTGCAGGTTAAGCTGTTAAACCGCAGTACGCGTAGCCTCGCCCTGACCGAAGCCGGCAAAATTTACTACCAGGGCTGTCGCCGGATGATGCATGAAGTACAGGATGTTCACGAGCAACTCTATGCGTTTAATAACACGCCGATTGGCACCTTGCGGATTGGCTGTTCTTCAACCATGGCACAAAATGTCCTTGCGGGCCTTACTGCCGGGATGCTGAAAGAGTATCCGGGGCTGGCGGTGAATCTGGTCACCGGCATTCCCGCGCCGGATCTTATCGCCGACGGGCTGGACGTGGCGATCCGGGTGGGCGCGTTACAGGATTCGAGCCTGTTTTCCCGGCGGCTGGGCGCAATGCCGATGGTGGTGTGCGCGGCGCAAAGCTATCTTCAGCATGCAGGTATGCCGGAGAAACCCGCAGATCTTGCCAGTCATTCGTGGCTGGAGTACAGCGTGCGTCCGGATAATGAATTCGAGCTGATCGCGCCGGAAGGCATTTCAACCCGTCTGATCCCCGAAGGACGGTTTGTGACTAACGATCCCATGACCCTCACCCGCTGGCTGGTGGCCGGAGCCGGGATCGCCTATGTGCCGTTGATGTGGGTAATTAATGAGATTAACCGTGGCGAGCTGGAGATCCTGCTGCCGCGTTATCAGTCCGATCCACGCCCGGTTTATGCGCTGTATACCGAAAAAGATAAGCTGCCGCTGAAGGTGCAGGTGTGTATTAATGCGCTGACGGATTATTTTGTCGATGTGGCGAGGGTATATCAGGAGATGCGCGGGCGGGGGAAAGAATTACGCTAGCGCTGCCGCACCGTGTTGCTCTGCCCGGTGGCGCTGCGCTTACCGGGCCTACGGATATGTGCAACGAATTGCTGTTAACTATTTGATATACAATGAACTCCAGGCCGGGTCAGGCGCAGCCGCCACCCGGCAACGCGGTGGTAAAAGCGTTACGCCGTGCCGCCTACCGTCAGATTGTCAACTTTCAAGGTTGGCTGGCCGACGCCCACGGGCAGACTCTGCCCCTCTTTGCCGCAAACACCCACGCCTTTATCCAGCTTCAGATCGTTACCGACCATTGAGATTTGCTGCATCGCTTCAATCCCGGAACCGATAAGCGTCGCGCCTTTTACTGGCGTGGTTACTTTGCCGTTTTCGATCAGATAAGCTTCAGAGGTAGAGAAAACGAATTTGCCGGAGGTGATATCCACCTGACCACCGCCGAAATTCGGCGCATAGATGCCGTATTCCACAGATTCGATGATTTCCTGCGGCGTGGATTTGCCTGCCAGCATATAGGTATTGGTCATGCGCGGCATTGGCAAATGGGCATAGGACTCACGGCGGCCGTTGCCGGTCGGCGCGACGCCCATCAGACGTGCATTAAGTTTGTCCTGCATATAGCCTTTCAGCACGCCGTTTTCGATCAGCGTGTTGTACTGACCCGGCACGCCTTCGTCATCAATCGAGACTGAGCCACGGCGATCGGCAATGGTGCCGTCATCCACCACGGTACACAATTCAGATGCCACCAGTTCCCCGATATGACCGCTGAACACCGACGTACCGCGACGGTTGAAATCGCCTTCCAGACCGTGACCGACCGCTTCGTGCAGCAGTACGCCAGGCCAGCCTGCGCCCAATACCACCGGCAGCGTTCCCGCCGGTGCCGCAACGGCGGAGAGGTTTACCAGCGCCATCCGCACCGCCTCTTTCGCCCACGCATCGGCACGCACGTCGCCGTCTTCATCGGAGAGGAAATACTCATAGCCGAAGCGACCGCCGCCACCGCTGGCCCCGCGTTCACGTTTGCCGTCCTCTTCCACCTGGACGCTTACCGATAAGCGCACCAGCGGACGCACATCAGCCGCCAGCGTGCCGTCAGTGGCCGCCACGAGGATGAGTTCATAAACGCCGGTCAGACTGGCGGACACTTCCTGCACGCGTTTGTCTGCCGCACGTGCCACGCCGTCAACCCGACGCAGAATATCAAGCTTCTCTTCGCGACTCATGCTTTGCAGCGGATCGATGCTGGTATACAGCGCGCGATGTTCCACAGCCCCCAGCGTCTGCACACGACCGTCGCCCGCATCACGCACGATAGTGCGAGCCGCCAGCGCGCTCTGCTCCAGCGCCAGTTTGCTGATCTGATCGGCGTAGGCAAAACCGGTTTTTTCGCCGCTCACCGCGCGCACGCCAACGCCCTGGTCGATGTTGTACGAGCCATCTTTAATAATGCGGTCTTCTAAAACCCAGGATTCGTGGTAGCTCGACTGGAAATAGAGATCGCCATAATCCAGGCGACGCTCAGTTAACTGGCCAAGAATGGCAAACAGATCCTGATGGTTCAGGCCGTTTGCAGAAAGCAGGTGTTCACTTACCAGGTTCAGACTCATTATTTTGCTACTCTTTGGTTGCCAGCGCGGCTGGCGATAAAAAAACGTCTCTATTGAGAGTGAGGCAATTCATAGCTGACGTCAAATCATTGCTTTTTACTGTCGCGCGTTTGACGCAGCACTTCGTTGATTTGCGGCTTGTCTATCGGGCCGGTAATGCGGTAGCGCAGAATAGAGACTTTGTTCCATAGCGGCCCCAGCACTTTACTGGCCGCGAAGACAGCTGCACCGACAATCGGGTTAACGGCAAATGCGGCGGCAACGCCGACGGTGGCGGAGATTTCCGGGGCGACTACCGCTTCCATATCCAGCTCGCGGCGCACCAGGTTGACCGAGCCTTTCATCGCGATATCTGCTTCCAGGCCGTCGACCAGCGTGTCGTCGGTATGCAACGTGCCGTCTTTGATCCAGGCGGTACTGTGGATGGAGTCAAACCAGAAACCTTCGCTGAACGTATCACTGAAATCAAAGCGCAGCTTACGCAGCAGCGCATCGACGCTAATCAGACGCAGCAACTGCCCGGCATGGCCGGTGCTGATATCGGTGAATTCCCCTTTACTTAGCCGCGTATGGAGCACGCCGTTTAACGAAGAAACATCCGGCTGCCACGGCGCGTCGCGCCAGTGCAAATCGTAATCGACATTGAATGAGGAGTCGCGGATTGGCGTAGCAACGCCGAAGAATCCCAGCGTCGCATCCAGCTTGCGGCCGTTAATTTTTCCTTTCAGCGATGTACGCTCGTTGCCCTGACCGTTAACCCATACGCCGTCGGCGGTCAGACGACCAAAGCCCGTATCAATCAGGCCATTCGCCAGCGTCAGCGTGTCACCTTTAATCGTGAAATCGCCGTCGATTCGACCGTATTTTTGCCCCCAGAACCAGCATTCTGCACAGCGTAACTGCACATCAGGCCAGCCGCTAAAATTGACTTTACTGGTGCTGAACGGCGCACTGGATGTTGCATTACTGGTCGCTTTTGCGCTCGGATTAAAATAGAGATAGCGGATCGCAGCCAGCCACGGGGCGTTATCACGCATGGTCAGCGTGGCGTTGATCTCACGGCCCTGGGCATCAACTTGCGTGCCGCCCGCGATCGGCTGCGAGACGAGGCTCAGGTTATTCCACTGCTGTCCCCCGAGGGCCAGCGCTGGCGTGCGTAACGTAATGTTTTGCGGGAAACGCGCCGCGCCACTGACATTATCTGCGGCCCCTTTCTGGAACAGCGCCAGCCATTCGGCACCATCCATCGGCGGTAAATTAAGCTCAATCCCCTGCTGTGGCGGTAATGGCGGCACGGTACGGCTGTCAGTGGTCAGAATGGCGCGATCCAGCGTCAGCTTCTTATCGAGTAACCAGCGGCTGTTGAAGTGGCTTTCTGCCCCGAGGCTACCGGTCAGATCGAAATGATTCAGGTCGCCTTTTGCATTTACGGTCATCGGCAGAGGCGTTCCTGCGGATTTGCTCGCTGGTGCAGGTAAGTGACTGCTTACATTTTTCAAATCGCCGGTCAGCGCGACGTCATAATGGGTCCCGCCGCGATAAGGCAATTCGACGCCGACTTTGCCCTGCCACGGAATAGTGCCGCTTAACGCATCGTTAAGCTGCTTCGGCAGGATCCCGGTACGCGCAGGCTGCCAGTTAGCGTCCATATTGACCGCGACCTGATACGCTTTTTCGCCTTCCGTGGTGGAGAAATTCACATTGAGCGGCTGATTAAACCAGTTAGCCTGCATCGGTTCACTTTGCAGATTGCCGTTCACAAAGCGAAAAGCACCGCTCAGATTTTTTAACGTCGAATCCAGCGGTTTGATATACAGGCTATTGTTTTTCAGCACCACATTGCCTTCCGCGGTCACCTTCTCACCGTCCAGCGGAATATCGAGATGTAAGCGAGCATTCACATCGCCATCAAGCTGGAGCTGTTGCAGGGTTGCGCCCAGCGAGTCATCCAGCGGCGTTTTTTCAAAGTAAGGACCCACTTCTTTGCCCGGACCGTTCAGATCGGCGTCAATCAGCAGTTTTTCTTTAACGTAGTCGGGGATAACAGCATGAACATTCCGTGCATTGACGCCGCCAAGCTGCGCGGTATCGGCTTTCATCCACAGGCCATCGTTAATGAAGTCGAGATCGATATCCTGTTTAGTCAGCGCAGGCCAGTTTGGCTGGAAGGCAAAGGTAGCGTTACGTACCGGGACATAAATCTCAAACTGACCTTCATTATGCTTATAAGGGAACAGGCGTGGGTTACCGCCATACACTATCGTTGCGTTTTCAGCCTGGCCCCCCTGAATGGCGCTGCTGAGATAATCCACCAGCTTTTTGCCCATCAGGTTCTGTGGAAAATAGCGCCATGCCTGAGATGCGTCGCTGGCATTTGCCCCCGCCAGGATGCCCAGCCAGGGCTGATCGCCCTTCGGTTGCAGGTAGCGGAAGTTCCCTGCGCCGCGTACCCCTTTCGCCTGAACATCAATATTACGTCCATCGAGCATGAAACCGTGTTCATTCTTGATCCAGTTAAGCGTGGCCACCCCTTTTTCGATTTCCAGCGGCGCACGGAAGACCAGATCGTAAGGCATTTTCGCTTCGGTCATGGAGGCCGTCAGTGAGGCATTATCCACGCTACCAGTCAGTTGACCGGAGAAGTGTTCGGCACCGGGCAGCATTTTCCACTGCTTCCATTGCAGATTTTGCCAGGAAGCGTTGAAGCGCGTTTTGTCCGTTGCCTTTAACGGAATATCCAGCGCAAGCGCGTCAATCTGTCCCGCAGGCTGGGTCGCCCGCCAGATCTCTCCCAATTTGGGCGAAATCTTTTCGGCGATGGGTAGCAAACCGTCGAGACCGCTCAGTTCCAGATGGCTGGCACGAACGCGGAACTCATCACTCTGGACACGATTACTGCCCCCCACGTCCTGCGCGGGGATCCACGCCAGCGCCAGCGCGCCTCGCGGCCAGGGTTTATCGTCAATGGTAATGCGGGTATCGGGAATGCGGAATTCCCATCCGGCCTTGCCGCCTGAAACGTGGGCCGTCAGGTTATCAACGGAAAGGTGATGCATTTCCTCACCGCCCTTCCAGCTTGCGCCGCCTTTTTTCAGCCAGACGTCGCCGCCTGAAATATCACCTTTAGTGAGATCGACCCAGCCTTCGAGGCTGAATTGTGCGGTTTCAAACGCGACGTTATCCTGCATCCAGCGTCCTAGCCACGGCTTGACGTCAATATCGTCTGCCTGCACCCAGACTTTACCGTCGTTCAGCAGACCGTTATCGTCGCGTAAGTCCATGCGCACTTTCATGATGCCGTGCTGCCCGGTGAGGCTGGATAAGCTGACTTCGCCTTCCGCACGATGGCGGTTGCGGCCATTAAGCCAGGTAAGCTGGGGGATCGCCAGTTCCGCACGTTGTCCGGAAAGGGTCAGAAAGCTGATATGGCTGTCGCGCAGGTCGAAATGGTCGAACTGGCGCAGAAAGAGATCGCTGATGCGATCGGTTTTGATGCCTTCACCACTGTTTTGCAGTAAAGGCGTGTTGGTAGTGAACTGAAGCTGCCAGAACGTGAGGTCGCGAAATTGCCAGCGCATATGCAGCAGGCTTTGCCATACGTCGAGCGCCAGCGTAACCCGCTTTATCGAAACCTGACCGCCATCTTTGAGCCGGGCGCTGATATCGCGCGCATCCAGCGTCGGGCCAAAGTTTTCCCAACTGGCATGAAGTTTACTGGCATCAACCGGCACGCCGGTGGAGGATTCAATTTTTGCCAGCAGCGCCGGACGCCATTTATCCAGCTGTGGCAGGGCAAGGCGCAGGCCGCTCACTGCCAGGGCAACGATGACAGCAAGCGTGGCACCTGTAAGCAGTAAAATCCCCGGCAATCGCCTCACGCCTTTCTCCTTGTCCGCCGTACCACGGCAGACTGTTGTATTACATCATCACCACATCAAACTGCTCCTGATTATAGAGCGGTTCAATCTGGACTTTGACTTGCTTACCGACGAAGATTTCGACTTCAGCCAGCGCGTGAGACTCTTCACCTTTGAGGGTTTCTGCCACCGCAGGAGAAGCGTAGACCAGAAAACGGTCGGAGTCGTAGGCATGATGCACGCGCACGATTTCGCGCATGATTTCATAGCACACGCTTTCCACCGTTTTCACCGTCCCGCGACCGTGGCAGGTCGGGCATTCATTGCACAGCACGTGCTCGACGCTTTCGCGCGTGCGCTTGCGGGTCATCTCGACCAGGCCGAGCTGCGAGAAGCCGTTGATGCTGGTTTTCACCCGATCTTTGCTCAGCGCCTGCTCAAGGGAATGGAGCACCCGGCGGCGGTGGTCATCGTTACTCATATCGATAAAGTCGATGATAATGATACCGCCGAGATTGCGCAGCCGGAGCTGACGCGCAATCGCCTGTGTGGCTTCGATGTTGGTGTTGAAAATGGTGTCGTCGAGATTACGGTGGCCGACAAACGCGCCGGTGTTGATATCGACGGTGGTCATCGCCTCGGTTTGATCGATGATCAGATAGCCGCCGGATTTCAGTTCAACTTTACGCTCCAGCGCCCGCTGTATTTCATTCTCAACGTCAAAGAGATCGAAAATTGGCTGACGTCCGCTGTAATGTTCCAGCTTGCTGGTCATTTCCGGAATGTACTCGGCGGTAAACTCCAGCAGCGCTTCAAACGTCAGGCGGGAATCCACGCGAATACGATCAAGATGCGCATCGGCGAAATCACGCAGCACGCGCTGCGCCAGCGCCAGTTCCCCGTAGAGTTGATAACGGGTTTGATGGCGTTTTTTACGCTCCATCACTTTGGTCCAGACGCGCTTCAGGTAAGCTGCATCGGCCGCCAAATCCTCATCACACACGCCTTCAGCCGCGGTGCGGATAATAAATCCGCCCTGCTCGTCACAATAGTCAGCGACGATTTTTTTCAGGCGGTCACGTTCCACTTCGCTCTCAATACGCTGTGAAACGCCGACGTGAGAGGCACCCGGCATAAACACCAGATAACGGGAAGGAAGGGTGATATCCGTGGTCAGACGCGCGCCTTTGGTGCCGAGCGGATCTTTGACCACCTGCACCATCAGATCCTGCCCCTGACGCACCAGTTCGGAGATGTCACGGACGATAAATTGCTTTTGTTCTTCACCGGCCACGCATTCGGTATGCGGCATAATGTCGGAGGCGTGAAGGAACGCGGCTTTGTCGAGGCCAATATCTACAAATGCCGCCTGCATACCGGGAAGGACACGACTCACGCGACCTTTGTAGATATTGCCTACAATTCCACGTCGGGCTTCACGCTCAATGTGAATTTCCTGGAGAATACCGCCGTCAATATACGCCACACGGGTTTCCGAAGGCGTTACGTTTACCAACAATTCAGCCGTCATGTTTATCCCTTTGCTCACGCAGTGAGTTAAAGTTATTCAGCAACTCATACGTTTCCACCAGCGGTAAGCCGACTACGGCGTGATAGCTGCCATTAATCTTCCTGACGAAACAGCCACCCAGCCCCTGAATACCGTATGCACCTGCTTTATCCTGAGGTTCACCGCTGGCAACGTAGCCGGCGATATCCTCTTCAGAGAGTACCCTGAAGGTGACCTCTGTCGCTACAAGACTTTCAAGCACCGACTGCCGGTCTGCCAGCGCCACCGCAGTCAGCACCTGGTGCGTCTGCCCGGAAAGGCCGCGCAGCATGGCGGCGGCGTGTGCGTCATCTCGCGGTTTTTCAAGCACCTCGCCGTGCAGGACGACGATGGTATCCGCCCCCAGCACCGGGCGGTCGGTGGCCGCCATTGCGACACCCGCCTGCGCTTTTTCCCGCGCCAGACGGGTGACGTAATGCGCCGCACTTTCGCCCGGCTGACGCTGCTCTTCAATGCCAGGAACGATGCGCTCGAATGATACGCCCAGTTGAGTCAACAGCTCCTGACGACGCGGGGAACCGGAAGCAAGATAAAGCACTGTCATGAGAGACCTTATTGCACCGCAAATTGCTGGCGGATTTTGCGCATCAGCAGGAACAGCCAGGGCCAGAGTACGCCGTTTACGACACTACTCCAGAATACTTCCGGCCGGAAAGAGACGTTGATCACTAAAAACTCGGCCCAGAACACGATGATATCGGTGGCAAGCGAAAGCAGCATCACCACCAGCGCCTGTTGCCAGAGCGCCAGGTTGCGGAATAACTGATATTTCAATGCCACCAGATAAGCAATGATGCTTAATGCCAGGGCGCGAACGCCCAGCGTGGAACCGCTGATGAGATCCAGTATGGCACCCATTAATAAACCGGTGCCCACATTGACCCGATGCGGCAGCGCCAGCGCCCAGTACAGCAGGATTAGCAATACCCAGTTTGGCCGGAAAACAATGATGTTATCCGGCCAGGGCATGATCTGTAACAGCAGTGCGACCAGGAAAGAGAGCCAGATAACCCATCGCCCCTGACTACGGTAACTTGCCACTACTGCCCTCCTGAAGAGGGAGGCTGCGGCTGCGGTGCAGGCGTAATGCCCGTTGCTGGCGCAGGTACGGGGGCAGGCGGCCCCATAGCGTCAGGTGCGGGAAGCACCTGCGGCATCATCTGCATCAGGCGCTCGTTCGCCACGCGATGCACATCTTCCGGCGTCATGGGATTGGTGCCTTCACGATCCGCTCCCCACAGCAGCAGCAAATAGCGCAGACGCTGCAAGCCAGCAGTAGGACGGGCCTGGATCACCGTATACGCGCGCTGGGTGTCAAGCTTCACCGATGACACCACGCCGACCGGATAACCTTCCGGGAAACGGCCGCCAAGACCTGACGTCACCAGCACGTCGCCGACGCGAATATCGGTGTTTGCAGGCAGATGTTCAAGCTGGAGGTCGTCGGTGCAGCCGTTACCGGCAGCAATGACACGGATGTCATTACGCAGCACCTGAATCGGCAACGCATGGGTGGCATCACAAATAAGCAGTACGCGGCTGGTCAGCTTCGCGACGGCAATAACCTGCCCGACCACGCCTTTATCACTAATGACCGGCTGGCCTTCGTAGACGCCGTTGGCACTTCCTTTGTCGATCACCACCTGATCGCTATAAGGATCGTTGACCGTTGAGATCACCTGAGTGACCATTTTTTGTTCATCCTGACGCAGCGGGGAACCCAGCAGCTCGCGCAACCGCGCGTTCTCCTGTTTGTACTGCCCCAGCATCAGCAGGTCGCTGTTTTTCAACAGCAGTTCCTGACGCAGCGCCCGGTTTTCAAGTTCGAGTTGATCGCGCGAGGCCAGCGTTTGCGACACGCTGTCGAGTAATTCGCGGGGACCATTTGAGACAAAATAGAAAGGACTGACGGCAGTGTCCATGTACGTTCGGATTTGGCTGAACGTACCAAGGCGGCTGTCGGCGATAATTACGCCGAGCGCCACCAGCACCGCCAGAATAAGGCGAATCTGTAGCGACGGGCCACGGCTAAAAATGGGCTTCATAGGCTATGCGTATTCTCGCGTCAGTTCAGGCTGGGGCGGCAGATAACGTCGCCCCAGCCTGAAGCCGACTACTCTTCGCTAAACAAGTCGCCGCCGTGTATGTCGATCATTTCCAGCGCCTTGCCGCCACCGCGCGCCACGCAGGTCAGCGGTTCTTCAGCAACAACAACTGGAATACCGGTTTCTTCCATTAACAGGCGATCGAGGTTACGCAGCAACGCACCGCCGCCGGTCAGAACCATACCGCGCTCGGAGATATCGGACGCCAGTTCCGGCGGACACTGCTCAAGCGCCACCATCACCGCGCTTACGATGCCGGTCAGCGGTTCCTGTAATGCTTCGAGGATTTCGTTAGAGTTTAGGGTAAAGCCACGCGGGACGCCCTCGGCCAGGTTACGACCACGAACTTCGATTTCGCGTACTTCGTCGCCCGGATAGGCAGAGCCAATTTCGTGCTTAATACGTTCTGCGGTCGCTTCACCAATCAGCGAGCCGTAATTACGACGCACATAATTAATGATGGCTTCATCGAAACGGTCACCGCCGATACGCACGGAAGAGGAGTAAACCACGCCGTTCAGGGAGATAACCGCGACTTCGGTTGTGCCGCCGCCGATATCCACCACCATAGAACCGGTGGCTTCAGAGACCGGCAGGCCAGCACCGATTGCCGCAGCCATCGGTTCTTCGATCAGGAACACTTCGCGGGCACCTGCGCCCTGCGCGGATTCACGGATGGCACGACGCTCAACCTGGGTAGCACCAACCGGTACACACACCAGCACGCGCGGGCTTGGACGCATAAAGCTGTTGCTGTGCACCTGCTTAATAAAGTGCTGAAGCATTTTTTCGGTCACGAAGAAGTCGGCGATAACACCGTCTTTCATCGGGCGGATCGCCGCGATGTTGCCCGGCGTACGGCCCAGCATTTGCTTCGCGTCATGACCGACAGCGGCGACGCTTTTCGGTGAACCGGCACGATCCTGACGAATGGCCACGACAGAAGGCTCATTCAATACGATGCCTTGTCCTTTTACATAAATAAGGGTATTCGCGGTACCCAGGTCAATGGACAGGTCATTGGAAAACATGCCACGAAATTTTTTCAACATACTAAGGGATAATCCTGAAAGCTGGGGCGGAGTACAAAATCCGCTTACTTTACCAACCACACGCAGCAGCGACAAGGCGCAAAAATCATCTGCTACGGTGAAAATTAGTGCAGTTCGTCACCTTTGTTACAAACTGATGCCTGACTCCTTCAAATTTAAAATCATCAGCAGCGCTCCCTGCTTTCATTTGCAACCTGTGAAAGGTCGTTAACTGCGTGATCCTGGCGGGCAGACAAGCACACCCCCAAAGATGCAGCGCGCGTTATTCTACGTGAAAACATAGTAAACGGCAGGTCAAACCGAATATCTTTGCGAATATTTTTTTAGATTAGAGTCAAGTGGCTGGGAGGCGGCAAAAAAATCGCCCTGTCCACCCGCTACACCACACTTAGCCAGAATTAGCCATTCGCTTTTTGTCCTAATTCCACAGGCAAAAACCTGCGCCGAGGTTCCTTTGCAGGCTTCAACCAGACTTTGTACCAGCAGTTGATTTTCGCTACGTTTTTCAAAATTGCGCACCAGGCCGGGATGCAATTTGATCAACGCAACGTCCAACTGCTTGATCCAACTGGTGCTAACCATCGTTAACCCCGCCTGCGTGACCGCGACTCTAACCCCCAGCGCGTTAATTAAACGAACGACAGGTTGTAAACGGCTGATATGTTGACAGACATCCGCCTCAGCAAGTTCAAAAATAATGCGTTTTCGATGCGATTTTTCGCATTGCATTAATGTATCGCGTAGCCAACGCTGGAATCGCGGGCGGATAAGCGCTTCAACTGACACCTGCAAGGCCAGATTCTCCTGCGGCCAGAAGCCCAGGAAAGGGAGCATTCGAGAAATTTGTAAACGTTCGTATTCTTCCGCCAGGCCGAACTGCTGGACAAAAGGCATATATTCCGCCGCCAGCAATTCTTCACTGCCGTCAAAGATCCGGCACAGTAATTCCCGGTGATCAACGTGACCATCTGCCAGCACGGCCGGCTTCTGATAAAAACGCGGACCGCCACGGCTGAGTACCTGTTCAATAAGCGTACGCCAGCGCACGTTACCACGTCCTTTCTCAGGGAGTGAATCATCATAGACCAGCCAGCTATTACCGCCCTGTAGCACCGCGTTACGCGCTGCCGTTTCTGCATGCCCCATCACCTGTTCCGTGGTTTGCCCGCTGCGCCAGGCACAGATGCCGATGTGCATACTGTCTTCCCGGTCGAGTATTTTGGATGTCGGCAACGCATCCACAGTTTTCAACAATTGCGAGGCGATACCATCGGCCTCTTTTAAGGTGCGATGCGGCAACAAAACGGCGAAATCGCTACGGTGATAGCGGGCCAGCAGCGCGCCGGGATAGCGCATAATAAAGGTAGAAATGAGGTTAATTAAGGTAAAAGTATGCTCCTGGGCGGCGGCACGGCCCCAGTTATCCGATAACAGATCGAAATCCGGCAGACGAATAAGCATCACAATACCGTGCGTGCCGGTTTTCTCCTGATCTTCCAATAGCGTCGCCAGTTGGCTATCGAAAAACAGGCGGTTATTCAGCCCCGTCTTAGTGTCCTGCGCGGCATAGGAGCGGATAAGCGTATCCATTCGGCTGCGCTGTTCGCTGGCAAAATGAATTTCGGAGAGCAGCATGTCCAGTGCGCTGCTGGCACGAGCGGGCCATTCATAGACCGTACCGCGAACGCCATGCCCCCGCTCGCCGTTGAGGATCCTTGTGGCGCGCATTTCCAGCAGCTCGCCTCCGGCCAGTTGACGCCGCAGCCAGCGGACAGCAAGGAAGATCACCAGCACCATAAAGCCTATCGCCAGGGTTAGCGGCGCGGTTGTCATCAGGGAGTGAAAATAATTGGCCATCGGATCCTGATAGACAAGATGGATAGTCATACCGGGATGCTTCAATGAAGAGACGGTCTGCTCACGATAAAGGCTGCTGCTACCCAGCAACCGATAGCTTCCGGTGCGGGCATGGCTGTAAAGCACCTCTTTGCCATGGAAAAAATCAATGCGCACGATATCTGCAGGCACCATGATCTCATCCATCTGGATTTGCAGTTGCTTAAAGGAGCGTGTGATCAGCCGGGTGTCGAGGATCGTAGCAACGGCGCGTACACGCCCATCAACTTTGCTATGGATGGCGTTATAAAAACTGAGCGAACACCCTATTAAGGTGACCAGAATGGTTAACCCTATCAGCAAGGTGATAAAAGCGGAAAACTTCGTCGTTAAACGCATCCCTGAGTTAACTCCGTTTTGTGATATACAGCCCGGTTAATGTAAGGCCCCTCAGCCAGCAGCACTTACCTTAACGTAAGCGCTAACTCGCAGATGAACTGAGAATACTATCAAACCTGAGGGATCTGGCAATTTATTGCGTAAAGTCGGCATCGTATTTTGATTAACGAGTATAGTCTGCTGAGTAGTATTTCTAATCATTAGGCAAGTGAGGGCGGATTATGCAGGCTTTACTCTTAGAACAGCAGGAAGGAAAAACGCTTGCATCGGTGCAAAACATCGATGACAACCAGCTACCGGAAGGCAACGTCACCGTAGATATTCAGTGGTCAGGCCTGAATTATAAAGATGCACTGGCCATCACGGGTAAAGGCAAAATCATCCGCCAGTTTCCGATGGTGCCAGGGATCGACTTCGCCGGAATGGTTCACGCCAGCGAAGATCCCCGTTTTCACCCGGGACAGCAAGTGGTGCTAACCGGCTGGGGCGTGGGAGAAAATCACTGGGGTGGTCTGGCTGAACGCGCTCGTGTGAAGGGCGACTGGCTGGTGGCGCTCCATGAAGGTCTTAGCGACCGCAAGGCAATGATTATCGGCACCGCTGGCTTTACCGCGATGCTCTGTGTGATGGCGCTGGAAGAAGCCGGTATCCGTCCGCACAGCGGTGAAATCCTCGTGACCGGCGCCAGCGGCGGTGTCGGTAGCACCGCGATATCGCTGCTGCACAAGCTGGGCTATCAGGTAGTAGCCGTCTCCGGCCGCGAGAGCACGCATGACTATCTGCGTAATCTCGGTGCCAGCCGCATTCTGGGCCGCGATGAATTTGCCGAAACGCGTCCGCTGGAAAAACAGCTCTGGGCTGGTGCGATCGATACCGTGGGCGATAAGGTGCTGGCGAAAGTGCTGGCGCAAATGAACTACGGCGGCTGCGTCGCGGCCTGCGGTCTGGCGGGCGGCTTTGCACTGCCCACGACCGTAATGCCGTTTATTCTGCGCAATGTTCGCTTGCAGGGCGTGGATTCGGTCATGGCTCCCGCCGCACGGCGTGCCGAAGCGTGGCGTCGTCTGGCGCAGGATTTGCCGGAAACCTTCTACACGCAGGCGACAACGGAAATCACCCTTGATGAAGTACCGAAGCTGGCTGAAGCCATCATTAATAACCAGGCGCAGGGGCGGACGCTGGTCAAAGTGAAGTAACCGGATGCGCGCAAAAGTTTACATTTAATTAACCAATTTTCTCGCGCGCTGACAGACTCCCTGCCATGATTGAAGGTGCGCCGCTGCCGTTCTGCTGATGGCGTACTCGCCGGGAGTCCGTTATGAAAAAAGTACGTCGCTTTACGGAAGCCGATGTCACCGCCGAATCGGCTTTTTTTATGCAGCGCCGCCAGGTGCTGCAAGCGCTGGGCATCAGCGCCGCCACCCTTAGCGTGCCCGCGATGGCGCGAGCCGATCTGCTGGACTGGTTTAAAGGCCACGATCGTCCCCCGGCGCCTTCCGGTAAGCCGCTGGATTTTACGCGTCCCGCTGAGTGGCAAAGTAAACTTCCTCTCACGCCAGAAGATAAAGTGACTGGCTATAACAACTTCTACGAATTCGGGCTGGATAAAGCCGATCCCGCCGCCAATGCGGGCAGTCTGAAGACCGATCCGTGGACGCTGAAAATTGATGGCGAGGTGGCGAAACCCCTCACCCTCGATCATGACGATCTGACGAAACGTTTCCCACTGGAAGAACGTATTTACCGGATGCGTTGCGTTGAAGCATGGTCAATGGTGGTGCCGTGGATCGGATTCCCGCTGCACAAATTGCTGGCACTGGCCCAGCCCACCAGCGACGCGAAGTATGTGGCATTTAAAACGATTTATTCACCGGAACAAATGCCGGGGCAGAAGGATCGTTTTATCGGCGGCGGTTTAAAGTATCCCTATGTTGAAGGATTACGGCTTGATGAAGCGATGCACCCTCTCACCATGTTGACGACCGGCGTGTATGGTAAAGCTTTGCCGCCGCAAAACGGTGCGCCAGTCCGTCTTACCGTGCCATGGAAATACGGCTTCAAAGGGATCAAATCGATCGTCAGTATTACGCTCACGCGAGAACGCCCGCCAACAACGTGGAATCTCTCGGCACCGGATGAGTATGGTTTTTACGCCAATGTGAATCCCCACGTCGATCATCCCCGCTGGTCACAGGCGACGGAACGCTTTATCGGTTCCGGCGGTGTACTTGACGTGAAGCGTCAGCCAACACTGCTGTTTAACGGCTATGCCGATCAGGTGGCATCGCTCTATAAAGGGTTAAATTTGCAGGAGAGTTTCTGAGTGCGATTAACGGCAAAACAGATCGTCTGGCTGAAAGTGGTGCTGCATCTGGCCGCCTTTTTGCCGCTGGTATGGCTGTTCTGGGCAGCGTCGCAGGGCTATTTTAGCGCCGACCCGGCCAAGGATATTCAGCATTTTACCGGTAGGATGGCTCTGAAATTACTGCTGGCGACCTTGCTCGTCACGCCGCTGACACGATACGCTAAACAGCCATTATTGATACGCACGCGTCGTCTTTTGGGCTTATGGTGCTTTGCCTGGGCCACGCTGCATTTAACCAGCTATACGTTACTGGAACTGGGTATCAATAATCTGTCGCTGCTGGGACAAGAACTGGTTACACGCCCTTATCTCACGCTGGGCGGTATAAGCTGGCTTATCTTGTTGGCACTGGCGGTTACCTCTCCTCAGATTATGCAGCGAAAATTAGGCCGCCGCTGGCAAAAGGTGCATAACTGCATCTATCTTGTGGCGATCCTTGCCCCGATACATTATTTGTGGTCAGTGAAGATTTTGTCACCGCAGCCGCTGATTTATGCGGTGCTGGCGCTGCTGCTTTTAGCGTGGCGTTACAAAAAGTTCCGTCAATGGCTGCGTTAGTGTTGAAAATGTGCAGTTTCCCGCAGATCTTCCCTCTGTTGCGCCTCTCAGAGCGAACGCGGTTGATTATCTTCTCTGATAAGACCAGTATTTAGCTGCGAAATGCTACGAACTCGTTATAATGTGCGACTTCATTTTTCCTGACCGGGGATTTATCACCCCGAAAAGGTGACAATTGCGCATTGAAGGTATATTTTGTTTTTTGCCGGACAATTGCCGACGATGGCGACACAATAACTGGCTACTCAGCTATTTTCCATGTGAATGGTTGATAGCGGTTCTGCCCGGTAACCGGGCGGCAACGAGGGGTTTGGCTCCTCATTGACCGTAAAAAACCGGTTATTTTTATGCTTTACAGACGGCGATAACAAGCCTGTCACAATCACACTAAACAAAAGAGTACGGAACCCACTCATGGATATTCGTAAGATTAAAAAACTGATCGAGCTGGTTGAAGAATCAGGCATCTCCGAACTGGAAATTTCTGAAGGCGAAGAGTCAGTACGCATCAGTCGTGCTGCGCCGAACGCTGGTTTTCCAGTGATGCAACAGGCGTATGCTGCGCCCGTTATGCAGCAACCAGCTTTATCTAACGCTGTAGCTCCAGCGGCAGCTCCCTCCATGGAAGCGCCAGCAGCGGCAGAAATCAGTGGTCACATCGTACGTTCCCCGATGGTCGGTACGTTCTACCGCACCCCAAGCCCGGACGCTAAAGCGTTCATTGAAGTGGGCCAAAAAGTGAATGTGGGCGACACCCTGTGCATCGTTGAAGCAATGAAAATGATGAACCAGATCGAAGCCGACAAAGCGGGCGTGGTGAAAGCCATTCTGCTCGAAACAGGGCAACCGGTAGAATTTGACGAGCCGCTGGTCGTCATCGAGTAACGAGGCGAACATGCTGGATAAAATTGTCATCGCTAACCGTGGCGAGATCGCACTGCGTATTCTTCGTGCCTGCAAAGAGCTGGGTATCAAGACCGTCGCGGTACACTCCACTGCGGATCGCGATTTAAAACACGTATTGCTGGCGGATGAGACCGTTTGTATCGGCCCTGCTCCGTCTGTTAAAAGCTATCTGAATATCCCGGCTATCATCAGCGCCGCTGAAATCACCGGCGCGGTGGCAATCCATCCGGGTTACGGCTTCCTCTCTGAGAACGCCAACTTTGCCGAGCAGGTTGAACGCTCCGGCTTTATCTTCATCGGTCCGAAAGCCGAAACTATTCGCCTGATGGGCGATAAAGTGTCCGCGATCACCGCCATGAAGAAAGCAGGCGTGCCGACCGTTCCGGGTTCTGACGGCCCGCTGGGCGACGATATGGATCTTAACCGTGCCCATGCCAAACGCATTGGCTACCCGGTGATTATCAAAGCGTCTGGCGGCGGCGGCGGTCGCGGTATGCGCGTTGTGCGCAGCGACGCTGAACTGGCGCAGTCCATCTCCATGACCAAAGCTGAAGCGAAAGCGGCTTTCAGCAACGACATGGTGTACATGGAAAAATACCTGGAAAACCCACGCCACATCGAAATTCAGGTGCTGGCTGACGGTCAGGGTAACGCTATCTATCTGGCAGAGCGCGACTGCTCCATGCAGCGCCGTCACCAGAAAGTCGTTGAAGAAGCGCCAGCGCCGGGCATCACGCCGGAACTGCGTCGCTACATCGGCGAACGTTGCTCGAAAGCGTGCGTGGATATCGGCTATCGCGGCGCGGGTACGTTTGAGTTCCTGTTTGAAAACGGCGAGTTCTACTTCATTGAGATGAACACCCGTATTCAGGTTGAGCACCCGGTTACCGAAATGATCACCGGCGTTGACCTGATCAAAGAACAGTTACGTATTGCGGCGGGTCAGCCGCTGTCGATCAAGCAGGACGAAGTCCAGGTAAGAGGCCATGCGGTTGAATGCCGTATCAACGCCGAAGACCCGAACACCTTCCTGCCAAGCCCGGGTAAAATTACCCGTTTCCACGCGCCAGGCGGTTTTGGTGTGCGCTGGGAGTCTCATATTTACGCCGGTTATACCGTACCGCCGTATTATGACTCAATGATCGGTAAGCTGATTTGTTACGGAGAAACCCGTGACATCGCTATTTCCCGCATGAAAAATGCGTTGCAGGAGCTGATCATCGATGGCATTAAAACCAACGTTGATCTGCAAACGCGCATCATGAACGACGAGCACTTCCAGAATGGTGGAACCAACATTCACTATCTGGAGAAAAAACTCGGATTGCAGGAAAAGTAACGGGTTAGTGTCGGCGCGGTTCGCCGCGCCTGACGATGATCTGATTAACGCCAGGCTTTTTATTACAGCCTGGCGTTTTTATTTGATGGGATTAGCAGTAACCCGCAATCTCTTCTTTTAATGTGTTCAGCGCTTCCTCCCCTTCCACAATGCCCAGTTCAAAGCAGTAATCCAGCGTTTCGCCGGGTTGAACAAACTGGAGCCGTCCTACTGCACGCTCTTTATCGCGTCCGTCAGGAAAACTGTTACTGACTTCCAGGCCCATCACATATTCGCCCGCGCCTAAATTCTTCCACTGGATCACGTTTGGTAACTGCCGGGTGCTGAATTTTTCATAGATCCCCCAGCCTAACTGCCGATTGATCAGCGCAATTTTGCTCATACCCTCGCTATCGCTGCCAGGCGTTATGTAATAAACCTGCTCGGCAAAGCCTGGCTGCGGCGCGGTGATGTCCAGATGCCCGGTTAATCCCTCCTCCGCTCGCGCCGTACGCGGCACGACATTTCTGGCCGACAGGAGAATTTCCGCATCCGGTGACAATAGCGGCCAGCCATAATTAAAGTGATACAGGATCTGTAACGGCTGCTCGCTAAACCCGTTATTGGTCACTTTATCCGTGATGTGCAGAACGTTCTTCCCGTATTCACAACGAAGGGTTCTCTCCAGCGTCAGGTTTTCGCCAAACAGACGCGTCTCACGTATTTTGCCATTGATGATAAATTCAATACCGTCTTCAGTCCGCTCGGTACGATAGCCCACCTCTTCCGCTGGCGTCGCAGCCAGACGCCCATGCAACCCCAGCGCCTCGCCATTATCTTCGCAGGGCGTGCCGATATAACTCAGGCCGCAGGTCGTAAGCAGTCCCGCGTAGAAACTGCGAAGAAAACCATTACCCTGTGGTTCAAAGAACGTTGGAGCGACCATACCGTTAGGTGTAATAAAAGAAAGCGCGGTATCTTTATAACTAGCCCAGGCAATATCCAGGGCGCGATCTTTTACCACGGTGAAAGCCAGCCCCGCCCCGGTACGCACATCAAACGCTTCCGTGCCTTTCGCTTTGCCGCTACGCAGCTCATAGTGCTTAATACCCGCCACCTGAGAGAGATCGCCGATCCACGGCCAAATAGCCTTTTTCATAGCGACGCTTCCCTGGCAGGCGTGGTGTGACGGCAGATAAAATCCCTGATCTCTTCAAGCCGGGAGGTGCCTTCCATCGGCCCTCGTCGCGTGACGGCCAGCGCGCCGCAGACATTGGCGTATTGCAGCGCCTGATGCGCATCAAAACCTAACTGACGGCACGCGATATAAGCGCCGCCAAAGCAGTCCCCTGCGCCAGTAGGATCCACTTCCTGTACCGGATAACTATCGACATGAAAATGTTCCTCCTGCGAATAGTAACTGGCACCTTTATTACCGCGTTTAACGATGACCTCTTTAACACCTTCATCAAGAAAACCCATAATGGCGCGTTCAGGCGTAGAATGCGGTGAAAGTAACAGCACCTCGCCCTCGCTGGGCATATAAATATCCGTTAATTCAAGAACAAAATGCAATGCATCGCGCATTTCGGGAATATCGAGCATTTCTTTACGGATATTGGGATCAAAAGAAATGATCCCGCCATTATCTTTAACCAGCGTCACCGCTTTTTTTACCGCATCCACCATATGAAACGAAAATAACGATGACCCCATAATATGAAAGTGCGTGCAATCTTTCAGTAAGTTTTCATCTACGTGTTGCGCCGATAATTTACCGCAGGCGGCATTTTTAATATTAAAAATAAAATCACGGTCGCCCGACTTATGGTAGGTGACAAACGCGCTGCCGGTTGCCTCCAGGGGTAAAACGGAAATTCCTCGTATATCTACCCCGTCGTCAGCCAGGCGATGTAAGTTAATATCGCCAAAACCATCCCTCCCCACACAGCTGATAATGCCGCAAGGCACCCCAAGGCGTGTCACCTGATCGATAAAAATCGCAGGTGCGCCGCTGGGATACGGACCGTTCCAGACGCCTGGTTGATCGAACGGCTGGCCAATTTTATGCGCCATAATTTCAACCAGAATTTCTCCAATCGTGAAGACCTTACTCATATGATTAATCCCCTGAAATAATTAGCTGCGTTTTCTTTTATTTCTGACATCAACATAAACCGCCACCAAAATGACTAATCCTTTCACTACCATCTGATAGAAATAGGGGACATTCATTAAGTTCATGCCGTTATTGATAACGCCAATGGTTAACGCGCCGATCATGGTGCCGATAACCGTACCGTAACCACCATTCAGACTGGTACCGCCCAGCACGGCAGCGGCGATTGCATCCAGTTCATAGCTCAGCGCAGAATTAGGCTGCCCGGAGTAAAGGCGTGAAGCGAGGATCATGCCGCTGATGCCCGCCAGAACGGCGGTGATCATAAAGACCTTAATCTTCAGCCGGACAACGTTAATGCCAGAATAAATCGCAGCCTCTTTATTACCGCCAGTAATATAAATTTTGCGGCCAAATGTTGTCTTAGTCAGGATGAAATGGTTCACCAGCAATAAAATCAGCAGGATCCAAATCGGAACAGGAATATATAAAAACTCGCCGTTGCCAAGCGCCAGAAAGGCATTATCCTGGATCATAATCGGCGTGCCATCCGTTACGATATAGGCAATACCGCGAAAGATCCCCATGGTGGCGACGGTGACAATAAAAGAGGGTATTCCCGCAAAGGCTGTTAACCCTCCGTTAATCATTCCCAGCACCAGTGCCGCCATAATGGATAGAGGCACCAATAATATAAAAGGAACGCCCCACGACGCGCCCAGGGCGGCAAACGTACCAATTAAGGCGATGGTCGAACCTACCGATAAATCTATATCACCCAGCAGTAATACATATGTCATGCCATACGCCGTGATGGCGATGATAGAAACCTGAAGAATGATATTGGTAATATTATTGGTGGTGAAAAAGCTGTCATTCATAAAACTGAACAGAATGATCAGCACCACCATGCCGCTCAGAATACCGCCATATTGTTTCAGGGCTTTTTTAAATCCGCTGGCTGCGGGCAAAGCCGGGGCTTTTGACATAGGGATAGTCTTCTCAGTCATTTACCGTACTCCTGTTGCAGCGGTCATCACCTGCGTCTGCGTTAAATTTTCACATGAAAAAATTTCAGCGATGGTTTTGTTGCGCATCACAACCAGACGATCGCTTAGCGCCATCACCTCCGGCAGCTCAGAGGAGACCAGAATAATGGCCGTGCCTGCCGCCGCCAGCTGGCGTATCACGTTATAAATTTCAAATTTTGCACCTACGTCCACACCGCGCGTCGGTTCATCAAGCAATAAAATGCGCGGCGTTTTTTCCAGCCATTTCGATAACACGATCTTCTGCTGATTGCCGCCGCTTAATGCGCCTGTCAGTTGATGGATTGAATTCACTTTCGTGTTCATGCGGGCGATCGACGCCAGCGTTCGCTTCTCCTCCTCCTGATGATTGATGAGGCCCATCGCCGACGCGTTATACTGAAAGGCAACGTGATGTGTATTCATGTTCACGTCATGCATCAGTACCAGCCCTTCTTCCTTACGGTTTTCCGTCACAAACGCAATGCCATGATCGATCGCCTGCTTCGGGTTTGAGAGGGTGACTTCCTGACCGTCAATTAAAAGGATCCCCTGATACGCAATCAGCCCAAATAACGCTTTCATCACATCTGAGCGTCCCGCGCCTACCAGACCAAAAAATCCCAGCACTTCACCTGGCCGCACGGTAAAACTCACCTGCTGAAACAGTGTCGGGTGAGTAAGATCCCTGACCTCCAGTTTTGGCGTAACGCTTTCATCCGGCTTTTGCCCAATGCGCGGCGGCCAGATATTTTTCATTTCCCGCCCGACCATTTGCGCTATCAGGTGCTGGATATCGCTGTCTTTTTTCTCATGGGTGGCAATATATTCTCCATCGCGAATCACGGAGATATCGTCAGAAATGCGCATGATTTCATCCATCCGATGAGAGATATAAATGACTGCGCTGCCGCGTGCTTTTAGTTTGGCAATAATATTAAATAAAATTTCAGCTTCGTTATCGCTCAGCGAAGAAGTCGGCTCATCCATGATCACTACATCCGCTGGATAACTTAATGCTTTGGCAATTTCAACCAATTGCCGATGCGCCATCGACATATTACCGACCACGTCCTGCGGATCCAGAGGAATTCCCAGCTCGGTTAATAGCTGCTGACAATCAGCAAGCATTTTTTTGTCATTAATAATCCCGAAGTGCATCGGTTCATTATTAGCATAAATATTTTCCGCCACCGTCATATTATTGCTCAAACTAAGCTCCTGGAAAATAATGGCAATGCCAAGTTTGCGTGAATGCTGTGGGCTATTAATCGAAATTTCTTTACCGTGTAGCGTTATCGTTCCTTGTGTTGGAGGATAAACACCCGCAAGGATCTTCATTAACGTTGATTTGCCTGCGCCGTTTTCACCCAATAATGTATGTACACGTCCTTTGCGGATGGTCAGGGTAATATCCTTTAACGCCTGGACGTGACCAAATGTCTTCACTATATGCGAAACATCAAGAATAACATCTGTCATTGTTACCTCAGTATCACAACAAAACGCAGGATGCGTTTTGTTGTGAGGTAAAGATAATTTTTATTTCCCTGTATAGACACCAGGCTGGACTGGGATCAGTTTTGCCACCGGTTTACCGTTAAGGTGATCAACCGCGGCATCAATTGCTTTTTCGCCCATTTGATCGGGATATTGACGGATCACCGCGGCAAAGGTTTTTTCGCTATCGACCGCATCACGCGCTTCTTTCATGCCGTCAAAACCAATGATCCTGATATTGTCGTTACGCGCGGATTTAGCTGCAATCACCGCCGCCAGCGCCGCATCATCGCCAAATCCAAACAAGCCGCTAAGACCAGGATTCGCCTGCATAATGTTTTGGGCAGTGGTTAACGCCTCGGCCCGGGTGATCCCCGGCTGTTCCGCGACAATTTTGATATCGGGAGTCTCGCCTAATCCTTTCTTAAAGCCCTCTACCCGTGCCACGACCGACTGCAGTGCCGGATAGGAAATAATGGCGACCGTACCTTTACCGTTTAACATTTTCCCCATTAACTTACCGGCTTCTACCCCTCCCGCATAATTATCGGTTGCCACATGCGTCACTACCGGCACCCCTTCGGCAGCCACATCAACAGTAATCACAGGGATGCCTGCTTTATCCGCTTTGATAATAGCGGCCTGTACGCCCTTTGAATCGACGGGAGAGATAATAATGGCATCGACTTTTTTAGTGATGAAGTCTTCCACATCAGACAACTGTTTATTCAAATCCTGGTTAGCAATCGAGATGCTCAGGTTAACATTGTCTTTTTTGGCCTCGCTTTTCATTGCGTTAGCCAAATCAATATAAAAAGGATGTTGCTGTGTTAATAGTGAAGCGCCAATTTTATATTCTTTGGCAAATGAACTTTGTGAGAACAATGCCAGGCTCACTAACATGGCAGAGCCAAGTAATTTTATTTTTTTCATAACGTTCCTCATTGTTTTGTAGGGTCAGATATTTTTACATCTTTCCTGCGCTGCCGCAGACGCCAATAATACGCGCCACCACCTCCTTCATTGCCGCCTTAGCAGGCTGCATATAGTGACGCGGATCGTTAGCACCGGGGTTATTATGGAAATAGCCTTTCAGCGCATCGGCAAAGGCTATTTTTAATTCAGTGGCGACATTCACTTTACAAATACCGCGCTGAATACATTTTTGCACATCCTGCTCTGTTAAACCGGAAGCGCCATGCAAAACTAATGGGATATCTACGTGCTGGCGGATCTGTTCCAGGCGTGAAAAATCTAAGCGAGGCTCCTGGGTATAAAGACCATGCGCGGTGCCAATCGCGACCACCAGTGAATCGATCCGTGTGCGCTGAACGAATTCTGCCGCCGCTTCCGGTGAGGTGTAGGCAGAATCTTTTGCGTCAACCACCAGGTCATCTTCCTGCCCGCCGAGACGTCCCAGTTCGGCCTCCACGCTAACATCATAGGCATGACAAAAGATCGTAACCTCTTTAACGCGCGCGATATTTTCTTCGAACGGCAGATGAGAGCCGTCAATCATGACAGAGCGGATCCCGGCGCGCACCTTATTAAAGATATCTTCGCACTCTTCATGATGGTCAAGATGTAACGCCAGCGGCAACTGATATTCACGGGCCAGTGCTTTCACCAGCGATATTAAATTTCCCACGCCCCCGTAGCGATACGTGCCCGGCGTCCCCGCAAGCATTACCGGAGAGCGATACTGCGCTGCGGTTTCCACAATGACCTGAAGGGTTTCCAGGTTATGAATATTGAACGCCGGTACAGCGTATGCCTCACATTGCGCCTTCTTCAGCATGTTTTTACTTGAAATAATAAACATTTCTTCTCCTGGCTTTTGCTTACAAAACGAAGAAAGCTAACCTTTACTTTCATTTTGTAAGAAAACTAGCACAAGCGAAGAGGCGAAAAGCGTGATTGAGTTCAAAAAACCGAGATAAAACTTACAAAACAAAACCAAAATAAATTTTCATTTTGAAAGTAAAAAATAAAAAATCGATGATACTTGTTTAAATATCATTATATTTCAATAGGTTGTATTTTAAGAATGCAAAACAGGATTCTGGAGCGCTTTTCAAATTACCGCTTTACTGAAGGATAACTTTCAAAGAAAAAATCATGAGATTATAGTGATAGACATTACAGGCCAATTACGAGTGTTAACGTGCCGAGAAAATCCTCTAATCTTTTGAAACGCAGGCTGAAGATTGCTGAAATTGTCGCTGCGCAAGGAGAAATCAAGGTTGATGACTTATCTGCTCAACTCGGTGTTTCTGGGGTAACCATTCGCGGCGATTTAAGTTATCTGGAGCAACAGGGCTACCTGAAACGCTCATTCGGCGGGGCAATCGCCACGCCGACAACGCCTGCGGAGCCAGAAGCCGTTCTACAGGCAGCGACGCCGTCACTGACGCAACAGATGGAGATTGCCCGCCACTGCGTTCGTCTCATTCGCGACCGGGATACGTTATTTCTCGGCCATGGTGCGTTCTGCCGCAAAATTATCCCGCTGTTAAGCGAGGTGAAAAAACTTCGCCTGATCACCAACGATCCTGAGCATGCGCTTTTAGCAAATCAGTTTATTGACGGAGAGATCATCCTGGCCGGCAGTGAAATGTTGCGCCCGGATACCGCGCTGGCGGGAAAATCGCTGGAGCAGGCATTTCAGCATTACACACTGACCCACAGTATTCTGGAGGTCAGCAATATTGATGCGGAGGGGGCGTTGAATATTGCTATGCCCCGCCTGGCACCTGCCTGGCAGCTTTGTTTTGATCACGCGCAGAACAAAACTGTTATCGTGACCGCAGATTCGGCCTCTGCCACCGCGTCTATCGGCCATGTCGATCAGGCGGAAAATGTGATCGTCTGCCGCAGCATTAATGAACATTATCAGCAACAATTACAGCACGCTGATTTTGTTATTCTTTATACCAGTAATGAGTGCTTTACCTGGACTAATCGCGAAAGGCTTCAGGAATGAGAGGGCGTTTGTGACACTTACCATTTGTACCATGGGTGAATTATTGGTCGAGTTTTTGTCCCGGGATCCGCAGCAAAAATTCACTCAGCCAGGCGAATTTGTGGGGCCATTTCCCAGCGGGGCACCTGCGATTTTCGCCGCTCAGGTCGCAAAGCTCGCCCATCGGGCAATCATATTTGGTTGCGTGGGCAGCGATGATTTCGGTCGGCTGAATATTGAGAGATTGCGTCATGAAGGCGTGATTACCGATGGTATTCATGTGATAGATAATGCTGTTACAGGTACGGCGTTCGTAAGCTACCGTACTCCGGAGGATCGCGACTTCGTTTTTAACATTCCCAATAGCGCCTGTGGCCTGTTTGCCGCTAAGCATATTGATACCGAGCTGCTGCGCCAGTGTACGCATATTCATATTATGGGTTCGTCATTATTCTCTTTCCGAATGATTGACGCGATGCGTAAAGCAATTACCGTCATTAAAGATGCTGGCGGTACCGTGTCCTTCGATCCCAATATCCGTAAAGAGATGCTTAATATTCCTGAAATGGCGCAGGCTCTTGATTATCTGGTTGAATACACAGATATTTTTCTGCCCAGCGAAAGTGAGCTACCTTTTTTCGCACGTTATAAAAATCAGCCTCCGGAAGAGATTATTAGCGAGCTTCTCCATAGCGGCGTAAAACACGTAGCGGTAAAACGCGCGCAGCAAGGCGCAAGTTATTATCGGCTTGAGAAGAATACGCTACAGGCATTGCATATTGCCGGTCACAGGGTTAATAGCGTCGACCCGACAGGCGCGGGCGGCTGTTTTGGCGCAACCTTTGTCGCCCTGTTTCTGGCGGGCTTTTCGGCACAGAAAGCGTTGCAATACGCCAACGCCAGCGGCGCGCTCGCCGTAATGCAACAGGGACCCATGGAGGGAATATCGTCTCTTTCCGACATTGAAAATTTTCTACGGGATCAACCTCGCCCGTAAAGCCTACCCCGGCTACAGATGTCTTCAACGCTGCGCTACCGTGAAGCGGGCCGGGGTCAAATTCAGCATGCATCAGCGTCGGCTGATTCGCCAGAAAACCCAAGCCTGATATACCGTTAATTAATCACAATCAAACAAAACGACTGATTCATTATCTTCAGCAATAAACTCTTTTCCTAACCTCCTTTAATTTTCACGCTTACCTTATCAATTTAGCATAACGACGTGAAAGACAAGCTCGCCAGATAAAAACCTGGTTATTGCTTGTTTATATTAAAAAAGGAGTTATTTCATGAGTAGATTTAAAATCAATATCGCGAAAGTATTAATGTTACTTTCGCTGTCGCCAGGCATGGCTTCTTTTGCCAACGCGCAGGACGTTAGTAGCGCATCTGAGGACGCCGCATGGTGGACGCCTTATAAAAATAGCGTGGCATTTAATGAAACGCTCGATCAGTTTGGATTAACATATCAACAGCTTGAAAATAATCAGGAACAGATGCTTTCCCGCTCGGCCAACGTCAACGATCCGCTTTTCTGGCAGAAACGCACTATGGCTATTTATGCGGATGCACAGGAAGGTACCTATCATCTTCCTGTTATTGAAGAACACGATCATGCCAGAGCCAGGACAACGACTGATGGACGTACTCCGGCTTTTTTTATTCACCGTTATGCTGACGTTGGCGATACCATAACACTCAGAACAGAAAACCAACCTTCTGATGTAAAATGTCTGTCCATGCTTGAAAATAATTATCAAGAGCCACAGGCAGTCGATGCAGTTACATTAAATCCTAACGCTGAAACAACGATTACATTTACCCATAAAGGTGTTGTACTTCTACAGTGCCGTGGCACGAGCGAAGAGGCTTCTCTTAACCATATAAATACGTTGGTTCCTGTTCATATCGTTTCGACGACGACCAGCGCTCATCCGCTATTTATACTGGGTATTAATAGTCTGGAAGAATGGAAAAGTATGAGTCAGGAAGCCACTGTGAGTGGACAAACATTACTCTTTGATGGGCGAACTCGTTATTACGCAGCCAATAACGTCGCAAAAGCTTCACGTGACCATAATATTGAGCAAACTCTGCGTGAGCATGTTCTCAATACGATGGTTTACGACAAACTGAACGGCATTGATGGATCATCCTCGTTGCACGAAGCGCTACGCGGTTTAGATATCGCCTCATACAATAGCTGCTGTTGGGCTGAAGGTGGAGATGGCCGGATTGGCATCGGGTTTGGCGGCAGCATCCCTACCCAATCCAGCTGGGGCGAATGGCATGAGTTTGGTCATCAGAATCAGATGGGATGGTCATGGAGCGGCTTAACGGAAACAACAGTGAATATCTACTCGATTGCCGCATGTCGTGCCACTAAAGGCGAAGTGGATGTCAAGACGTGCCATGAAAACCTTCTGTATAATGGATTTCAATGGGATCAGCAAGCGGTAGGCAATTTCCTGAAGTCTGGAGAAACGTGGGATATTGACACAGATACCAATGTCTTCCACCAGCTAATGATGTTCGCACAGCTAGAAACCTCCTGGCCCGATCTTTACCCTGCACTTGGCAAAGCGTACCGGGAAATCAATGACTACAACAATGGAAGCGGCAAAGTTGACTCTAAACAGGAAAAAGTCGATTTCTTTGTGGTGAACGCCAGCAAATATTCCGGTCACGATCTGCGTAAGTTTTTTACCCACTGGGGCGTCGATTTCTCGACCGATGCCAGCGATCAGATTGCCGCGATGAAACTGCCTCAGGTCATCGAGCCTTCTGAAGAGTTGCAAACCACGCTGGAATTACAGAAAGGGCAAACATCCGTCGAAGCAGAGCTGAAACTCAAAAACACCGACGGTCGTTACAACACGGCTTTTGTTACCAACAGTCAGTCAACTGGTCCGACAAAACTGGTGTGGTCAGATCCTGACTGGAGCTGGACGACATTGACCGTCCCGGTCGTCGATAAAAACGATCGCCAGTTTTTCATAAAACTTCGCGGGCAACGTTATGCTGGCCTTTGCGATACACAGCAAGTCAATGACGCCGTTGGCTGTTCCGAAGGTTCCACCACCACGCTGGTGACTCGCTATTATGCTGCGGATAATCCCGAGCTGCCTGCGGGCGAATATCATGGCACGCTGCATCTGATTGCCCTCGACTGGCACGATGAAAACTGGTCTGCCAATGTGAACGTCGCCCTCCATTTGACTATTTAACCCTCGCTTTCCGCTGTATCCTCGCCGGATACAGCGGAAAATCTTTGGGTAATGCCCTCTCTATCCGTACAATCACCGCAGAATAACGACATTCCTGACTCTGGAAAGCTATGAATAAACGTTTTGCTCAGGCTCATAAAGAGGCGCGCTGGGCGCTGTGGTTAACGCTTCTTTACCTCGCCGCATGGTTAGTGGGTGCTTACTTACCAGGTTCAGCGCAGGGTATAACCGGTCTGCCGCACTGGTTTGAGATGGCCTGTCTGCTGGTGCCGCTGATCTTTATTGTGCTGTGCTGGGCGATGGTGAAATTTATCTATCGCGATATTTCGCTGGAGGACGACGATGCAGTCTGAAGTGATCCTGCCGCTTATCGCGTACTTACTAATCGTATTTGGCCTGTCAATTTATGCCATGCGTAAACGGGCATCAGGCAATTTTTTAAACGAATATTTCCTCGGCAGCCGCTCAATGGGTGGCGTGGTGCTGGCGATGACGCTGACGGCGACGTATATCAGCGCCAGTTCGTTTATCGGAGGCCCGGGCGCGGCATATAAATATGGCTTAGGCTGGGTGTTGCTGGCGATGATCCAGCTTCCTGCTATCTGGCTCTCACTCGGTATTCTCGGCAAAAAATTCGCTATACTTGCCCGCCGTTATAATGCCGTCACGCTTAACGACATGCTGTTTGCCCGCTACCGGAGCCGTCTGCTGGTCTGGCTGGCGAGTCTGAGCCTGCTGGTCGCGTTTGTCGGCGCGATGACGGTACAGTTTATCGGCGGCGCGCGTCTGCTGGAGACGGCCGCCGGTATACCCTATGAAACCGGTTTGCTGATCTTCGGTATTAGCATCGCGTTGTATACCGCCTTCGGCGGTTTTCGCGCCAGCGTGCTTAACGACACCCTACAGGGCATGGTGATGCTGATTGGCACCCTGGTGCTGCTGGTGGGCGTCGTGCATGCGGCTGGCGGTTTAGGCCACGCGGTTGAAACGCTAAAGACTATCGATCCGAAACTGGTTTCCCCCCAGGGCGCGGAGGATATTCTCTGGCCAACCTTTATGACCTCTTTCTGGGTACTGGTATGCTTTGGCGTAATCGGCCTGCCGCATACTGCCGTGCGCTGCATCTCCTATAAAGACAGTAAAGCCGTTCATCGCGGGATTATTATCGGCACCATCGTTGTGGCGATCCTGATGTTCGGCATGCACCTGGCCGGCGCGCTGGGACGCGCGGTGATCCCCGGCCTGACGGTGCCGGATCTGGTTATTCCGACGTTAATGGTTAAAGTCCTGCCGCCGTTTGCCGCCGGGATTTTCCTCGCCGCGCCGATGGCGGCGATTATGTCGACCATTAATGCCCAACTGCTGCAAAGTTCTGCGACTATCATTAAAGATCTGTATCTGAATATGCGTCCGGAGCAGTTGCAAAACGAGCGTCGGCTCAAACGTATGTCGGCGGTGATTACGCTGGTTCTGGGCGCGTTGCTGCTGCTCGCCGCGTGGCGTCCGCCTGAGATGATCATCTGGCTGAACCTGCTGGCCTTCGGCGGGCTGGAAGCAGTGTTCCTCTGGCCGCTGGTGCTGGGGTTGTACTGGGAACGCGCCAATGCCGCAGGGGCGCTAAGCGCGATGATGGTCGGTGGGGTGCTTTATGCCGTACTCGCCTCCTTTAATATTCAGTATCTGGGCTTTCATCCGATTGTCCCTGCATTGCTGTTAAGTTTGCTGGCGTTTGTGGTGGGTAACCGTTTCGGTCAACCTGTACCGCAAGACGCCGTCATTTCTCCTGATAAATAAAGAGTTTTTGCATGCCGTGGATCCAACTGAAACTAAATACAACTGGCGCGAATGCCGAAGAGCTGAGTGATGCGCTGATGGAGACCGGTGCGGTGTCCATTACCTTCCAGGACACGCATGACACGCCGGTGTTTGAACCGCTGCCGGGCGAAACGCGCCTGTGGGGCGATACGGACGTTATTGGCCTGTTCGATGCGGAAACCGATATGAAAGAGGTTGTTGCCGCGCTGGAGCTGCATCCGCTGCTGGGTGCCGGTTTTACGCACAAAATCGAACAGCTGGAAGATAAAGACTGGGAGCGCGAATGGATGGATAATTTCCACCCGATGCGCTTTGGTGAGCGTTTGTGGATCTGCCCGAGCTGGCGCGATGTGCCGGATGAAAACGCCGTCAACGTGATGCTCGATCCGGGTCTGGCGTTTGGCACTGGTACGCATCCCACCACTTCACTGTGCTTACAGTGGCTCGACGGGCTGGATCTCAACGGTAAAACGGTGATCGATTTTGGTTGCGGTTCCGGCATTCTGGCGATTGCTGCATTGAAGCTGGGCGCAGCGAAGGCCATCGGTATTGATATCGATCCGCAGGCCATCCAGGCCAGCCGTGCTAACGCCGAGCGTAACGGGGTTTCTGAGCGCCTTGAGCTTTATTTGCCGCAGGAGCAGCCGGAGACAATGGAAGCAGATGTCGTGGTCGCCAATATCCTCGCAGGCCCGCTACGCGAGCTTGCGCCGCTTATCAGCGTGCTTCCGGTTCAGGGCGGCCTGTTAGGGCTATCGGGCATTCTGGCAAGCCAGGCCGATAGCGTATGCGAAGCTTATGCCGACCGCTTTACGCTCGACCCGGTGGTTGAGAAAGAGGAGTGGTGCCGGATAACCGGGCGTAAAAAGTAATCCCAACGCGGCCTGCGGGCCGCGTACTTATTGATAGTTTCGATATATTTTTAGCTAAAAATGAGAGCACGATCGCATTCATAAACGTTTTTTTGCTCATTAAAACAGCTTTTTATCCCGTCAGCGCGGTACTTTCGGCAAGAAAAAAAGAGAAGTTTTACGAATTTATAATTGCATACAAAATCGCCGTAATTTGTTAATAACTTGATATTTAAAGCAATTTATTTAAAAGAAGCCCTCCTGACTGCGATTCATTGATCCAGGACAGAGGATTGGTCAAAGTTTGGCCTTTCATCTCGTGTAAAAAATGCGTAATATACGCCGCCTTGCAGTCATAGTGTGGTCATTTCTTAACTCATGCGTATCGGACACCACCAGCTCAGAAATTGCCTGATCGCAGCGCCGATGGCTGGCATTACCGACAGACCATTCAGGACGCTGTGTTATGAAATGGGAGCAGGGTTAACCGTTTCCGAGATGATGTCCTCCAACCCGCAGGTTTGGGAGAGCGACAAGTCCCGTTTACGGATGGTGCATGTCGATGAGCCAGGTATTCGCACCGTGCAAATTGCCGGAAGCGATCCTGAAGAGATGGCCGGAGCCGCACGGATTAACGTGGAAAGTGGCGCTCAGATTATTGATATCAATATGGGCTGCCCGGCGAAGAAGGTGAATCGTAAGCTTGCAGGTTCAGCCCTGCTACAATATCCGGAGTTGGTGAAGTCTATCCTGCTCGGTGTTGTGAAGGCGGTGGACGTTCCTGTGACGCTAAAGATTCGTACCGGATGGGCTCCAGAACACCGTAACTGCGTAGAAATTGCCCAACTGGCTGAAGACTGTGGCATTCAGGCTCTGACTATTCACGGACGCACACGCGCCTGCTTGTTTAACGGAGACGCTGAGTACGACAGCATTCGGACGGTTAAGCAGAAAGTTTCCATTCCGATCATCGCGAATGGTGACATTACTGACCCGCTTAAAGCCAGAGCTGTTCTCGACTATACAGGGGCTGATGCCCTGATGATAGGCCGCGCAGCTCAGGGAAGACCCTGGATCTTTCGGGAAATCCAGTACTATCTGGACACTGGGAAGTTGCTGCCCCCTCTGCCTCTGGCAGAGATTAAGCGCTTACTTTGCACGCATGTTCGGGAACTGCATGACTTTTATGGCCAGGCAAAAGGGTACCGAATTGCGCGTAAACACGTCTCCTGGTATCTTCAGGAGCACGCGCCAGATGACCAGTTTCGGCGCACATTCAACGCCATAGATGATGCCAGCGAACAGCTGGAGGCGTTGGAGGCATACTTCGAAAATCTTGCGTAATAGAAATAAAGAGCTAACAGAACTATGTTCGAACAACGCGTAAATTCTGACGTACTGACCGTTTCTACCGTTAACTCTCAGGACCAGGTGACTCAAAAACCCCTGCGTGACTCGGTTAAACAGGCACTGAAGAACTATTTTGCTCAACTGAACGGTCAGGACGTTAATGACCTCTACGAGCTGGTACTGGCTGAAGTAGAACAGCCCCTGTTGGACATGGTGATGCAATACACCCGTGGCAACCAGACCCGTGCTGCCCTGATGATGGGCATCAACCGTGGTACGCTGCGTAAAAAATTGAAAAAATACGGCATGAACTGATACTAATCAGTTAACTGCTTGTTTTAAAAGGCGCTCTTCGGCATGGGGAAGCGCCTTTTTTATTGCCTTTTGCCCGCAAAAATCCTCTCCTCATCCGGTGTAAGTAAAGTCCTGCGCTTCTCCTTTCCCTTACCCTTTTTTCGTGTATATTGCCTGCACTTCGCCCCGATCGCAGGATGAGAAAATGGTTCGTAAATATGGATGGCTGATTTTGTTTGCCGTTTTTATCTTTGTTTTCGACGCCTTGATCGTGCAGTGGATCGAGTGGTTGATGACGGAAAACGCCAAATGCCGGAACATGGACTCCGTTAACCCGTTGAAACTGGTGAATTGTAGTGACATCTAGCGCCTGGAGTCCCTGATTACGCGGCGTTTTCCGCATAAAAAGCGCGGACTAAAATTCCTTTGCGCTATCTCAGGACAGTGATAATGTCTTTGCCCCCTCAAACAGGTATTGCCTGAACGTTCCACTGCGAATGGGTTAAGACATGATGCCGGTTAACCACTACGACCAAATCCTCGTTGTTGTCTCTTTTATCGTTGCCATTCTGGCTTCTTACACAGCCCTGAACATGGCTGGGAGAGTGGCCGATTCTGCCGGTAAAGTCGCTTACATCTGGCTGGTTGGTGGCGGTTTCGCAATGGGAACCGGCATCTGGGCGATGCACTTTATTGGCATGCTGGCGATGGAACTGACCATGAGCCAGCGTTACGATCCTGTTCTGACGACGCTCTCGTTAGGCATTGCTATCAGTGCATCCCTTTTCGCCCTCTGGCTGGTCAGCACCGAGCGGCTACGACTCCGCCGTCTGCTGCCCGGCTCCCTGATTATGGGGACGGGCATCGTCACTATGCATTACACCGGTATGGCCGCCCTTCAGCTCTCAGAACCTGTCGTCTGGGATCTTTTCTGGGTGGGTGTTTCGATACTGATTGCTATGCTGGCCTCGCTGGTTGCGCTATGGCTTACGTTCAGACTTCGCCGCGAGGCTGCCCAGGTTGCCGTTTTGCGCGCGGGTGCCGCATTGCTGATGGGGGTTGCGATTGCTGGCATGCATTATACCGGCATGATGGCGGCGCATTTTTCTCCTCATACGCATGCCCTTCATCAGGGCATGAATGGCAACTGGCTTGCCGTGCTGGTCAGCGTGATGGCGCTGGCTATTCTGGCGATTACGCTGATCGTTTCAATGCTCGACGCCCGCTTGCAGGCTCGCACCTCTTTGCTGGCATCCTCGCTGGCGCAGGCCAATCGTGAACTGGCTGAAATGGCGCTCCACGATACATTAACGCGTTTACCCAACCGCATTTTGTTGCAGGACCGTCTTGAACAGGCGATCCGCAAAGCAGATCGTGAAGCATCGACGTTTGCGCTGATGTTTATGGATCTGGATGGCTTTAAGAATGTAAACGATGGCTACGGACATGACATCGGCGACAAGCTGCTCATCGCCGTCACCGCTCGCCTGCACGCTATCCTGAAAGGGCAATATACGCTGGCGCGGATTGGCGGCGATGAGTTTGTCCTGCTTGCGGAGAGTAAAACGCCTGAGGAAGCGGCTTCGCTGGCGAGTGCGCTGGTAAGCGTGATTGATCGGCCATTTAATCTGGATCCGTATGAAATTATGGTGACGCTTAGCGTAGGCATCACGCTCTATCCTTACGATGGTCAGGATGAACGAGAACTGATGTTTAACGCGGATGCGGCGATGTATCACACCAAACATATGGGCCGTAATGGCTATCATTTTTTTCAGCCGTCAATGAATCATCTGGCGCAGACGCAACTGCAACTGATGAATGACTTGTGGCAGGCGATGGAGCGAGAAGAGTTGCGGCTCTATTATCAACCCAAATTTCAGGCTCCGGCGGGTCCGGTCATCGGTTTTGAAGCCCTGCTCCGCTGGCAGCATCCAAAGCAGGGGCTTTTAACGCCGGACATTTTCCTGCCGCTGGCAGAAAAAACGGGTCTCATTGTGCCTGTTGGAAACTGGGTTATCGACGAAGCCTGCCGCCAATTGCGCGAGTGGCATTTACAGGGCAATACGGATTGGTCGGTGGCGGTGAATCTTTCGACGCTACAGTTTGAGCAACCCTCGCTGGTGAAGACGGTAATGGATAGCCTTGAGCGCCATAAGGTTTCCCCGGAAATGCTGATCCTGGAAGTGACAGAAACGACGGCCATGAGCAATCCGGATGAAAGTGTGCGCATACTTACTGCGCTCACCCAACTGGGCGTCAAAGCGTCAATCGACGATTTTGGTACCGGCTACTCCAGCCTGCTCTACCTTAAACGATTGCCCGCCTGCGAACTGAAGATTGATAAGGCGTTCGTCAATGAGCTTAGCGGCGAAGGAGAAGATGTCACCATCGTTTCCGCGATTGTCGCGCTGGCAAAGACGCTGGATCTGAAAGTTGTCGCGGAAGGCGTGGAAACGGAAATGCAGCAGCAGTTTCTGACGGCATTAGGCTGCAATACGTTACAGGGCTATTTGCTTGGTAAACCGGTAACCGCAGACGCTGTCATGGGATTTACCCAGGGCCTGAAATAGCCGTGGCCTGTATCCTTTTAGCAGGCGACGGCTTCTTTAATTATCGGGCGGGTGGATGTGGCCTTCACGGCCAGCATAATATTATCCACCAGCTCTGGCGCATGGCGATAAAGGTCAAACTTCTCCGGTGCCATTAGCCAGTTTTTTATTACACCGCTAAAAAAACCATGCAACATAATTAATACAATATTGATGTTAATATCTGCCGGAAGTATGCCTGCCTCTATCGATTCCGTTAACACCTGACGCACATTTTCGTAACTAAACCCGATTTTTTGGCGGATTTTTTCTTCAGGCATCATGTCATCAATAAATTCGCATCGGTGATACAAAATTTGCATGAGTGCGCGTAAACGCGTATCCGCTGCAATATATTGTAATGCGGTAACAAACTGGTTACGTAAATGGATTAACGGATTAGCATGAACATCTTCTTTGGTTTGCTGATAAATGATATCCCGCAATGGTGCCTGCTGCTCCCAGATAGCATTAAAGATGTCAATTTTGCTGGTGAAGTGCCAGTAGACTGCACCGCGCGTGACGCCTGCGGCATCAGCAATGTCCGTTAGCGTGGTGTTTGCCACCCCATTCAGTGCGAACTGTTCAATAGCAGACTCGATCAGCATCTGTCGGGTCTTAAGTGCTTCTGCTTTTGTTTTCCTCGCCATAGGATGTCGCCCTCAACACAACGAATACAATGACTACTCAACGATATTAATATTTACGTATTAATAAGCATTATTAATGACACAAAGGAATATTTTTACACAAAAAAAAGGGCAATAAAAATAATTGAGGGGAATACATTTTGTAATTATATTCACCACGTAAATATAACATCCTCCTCCCGGCATTAAATAAGTGTCGCAATGGCGCACATTTTTTGCTTTTATGTGCCGTGAGCATGCTCAATAAATAAGTATTTCTTACATCCAGCGATGATTATTTGTAGGATACCATCTGCTTTTTTATTAATCCTTTTCTTTCACCGATTTTCGGCGAATCTGGTTTTCGGTTTTTAAGGAACAGCAATGACGATCCACGCCAGGACTACACTCCTTTCCGGTTTAATCATCTCTGCCGCGCTTCTTGCAGGGTGTGATGATAAAGGGAAACAACAGCCGCAGTTACCGGCTCCGCAGGTCACAGTTCATGTTGTGAAAAGCGCCCCTTTGACAGTCACAACTGAACTGCCAGGCCGCACCACCGCGTTTCGTATCGCCGAAGTCCGCCCGCAGGTGAACGGCATTATCCTCTCGCGTAATTTTACGGAAGGTAGCGACATTGAGGCTGGGCAATCTCTCTATCAGATCGATCCGGCAACGTATCAGGCCGCCTGGGACAGCGCGAAAAGCGATCTCGCGAAAAGTGAAGCCGCGGCTAACATCGCTCATCTGACGGTAAAACGCTATACGCCGCTGCTGGGGACCAAATACATCAGCCAGCAGGAATACGATCAGGCAGTGGCGGACGCCCGTCAGGCTGACGCCGGCGTTCTGGCCGCAAAGGCGGCGGTTGAAACCGCGCGTATCAACCTGGCATACACCAAAGTCACCTCGCCGATTAGCGGTCGCATCGGTAAATCGTTCGTAACCGAAGGCGCGCTGGTGACGAACGGTCAGGCGAATGCGCTGGCCACCGTGCAGCAGTTAGATCCTATCTATGTTGATGTGACGCAATCGAGCAACGATTTTATGCGCCTCAAGCAGGCCAGCCTGCAGAAGGGCAATGAGGCCAGCAGCGTTGAGCTGGTAATGGAGAATGGTCAGCCTTACCCCGAGAAAGGCACCCTGCAGTTCTCTGATGTGACGGTCGATGAAAATACCGGATCCATTACGCTGCGTGCGATTTTCCCGAACCCTCAACATCAACTCCTGCCGGGGATGTTTGTCCGTGCGCGTATTGATGAGGGTGTTCAGCCTGATGCCATCCTGGTTCCACAGCAGGGCGTAACCCGTACTCCACGCGGTGATGCCACGGTACTGGTGGTAAATAGTGAAAATAAAGTTGAACTGCGTAACGTTACGGCTTCGCAGGCGATTGGCGATAAATGGTTGATCAGTAGCGGTTTGAAAGAGGGTGACAAAGTCATTGTCAGCGGGTTACAAAAAGCCGCGCCGGGCGCTACCGTCAAGGCTGTGGCCGATGATGAACCTGCGGTTAAACCAGCACAATAAGGCGACCGCAAATGGCTAACTTTTTTATCAGACGACCTATTTTTGCGTGGGTGCTGGCCATCATCTTAATGATGGCGGGCGTGATGGCGATCTTACAAATGCCCGTTGCGCAGTATCCGACGATCGCGCCGCCGGCGGTTTCCGTCTCGGCCACCTATCCCGGCGCAGACGCGCAGACGGTGCAGGATACCGTAACGCAGGTTATCGAACAGAATATGAACGGTATCGATAACCTGATGTACATGTCCTCCACCAGCGACTCCGCGGGCGGGGTAACGATTACCCTCACCTTCCAGTCCGGTACCAACCCGGATATCGCTCAGGTGCAGGTGCAGAATAAACTCCAGCTGGCAACACCGTTACTGCCGCAGGAAGTTCAGCAGCAGGGGATTTCCGTTAAGAAATCTACCAGCAGTTTCCTGATGGTGGCGGGCTTCGTCTCTGACGATCCGAACACTACACAGGAAGATATTGCCGACTATGTAGGGTCGAACGTCAAAGACCCGCTGAGCCGCCTTAATGGCGTAGGTGACGTCCAACTGTTTGGCGCACAGTACGCGATGCGTATCTGGCTGGATGCTAACCTGCTGAATAAATATCAGCTGACGCCGGTTGATATTATTAATCAGCTTAAAGTGCAGAACGACCAGATCGCCGCGGGCCAGCTCGGCGGTACGCCTGCGGTCAAAGGGCAGCAGTTGAACGCCTCGATTATCGCCCAGACGAGACTGAAAGATCCGGAAGAGTTCGGCAAAGTAACGCTGCGGGTCAATGCGGATGGTTCGGTTGTTCGCCTGAAGGATGTCGCGCGCATTGAGCTTGGCGGCGAAAACTACAACATGGTGACCCGCATCAATGGCCGTCCTGCTACAGGTCTGGGGATTAAACTGGCGACGGGCGCCAACGCGCTGGATACCGCAGCCGCGGTTAAAACTAAACTGGCCGAACTGGCGCCGTTCTTTCCGCACGGCGTAAGGGCGGTTTATCCCTACGACACCACGCCTTTCGTGCAAATCTCTATTCGCGAAGTGGTTAAAACGCTTTTCGAAGCGATTGTCCTGGTGTTCCTGGTAATGTACCTGTTCCTGCAAAACATCCGCGCCACGCTGATCCCAACCATTGCGGTGCCGGTTGTGCTGCTGGGTACTTTCGCTATCCTTGACGCCTTCGGCTTCTCCATCAATACCCTGACGATGTTCGGTATGGTGCTGGCGATAGGGCTACTGGTGGACGACGCCATTGTCGTCGTTGAGAACGTCGAGCGCGTGATGCATGAGGAGCATCTGCCGCCTAAAGAGGCGACGGAGAAATCCATGACGCAAATCCAGGGCGCGCTGGTAGGTATTGCGATGGTGCTGTCCGCCGTATTTGTGCCGATGGCGTTTTCCGGCGGCTCTACAGGGGCCATTTATCGCCAGTTCTCCATCACTATCGTCTCGGCGATGGCGCTTTCGGTACTGGTGGCGATGATCCTGACGCCCGCGCTGTGCGCCACGCTGCTTAAACCTGTTTCTCCTGAGAAGCACAGTAATAAAGGTGGCTTCTTTGGCTGGTTTAACCGGGTATTTGATGGCAGCATCAGCCACTACACCAATAGCGTAAGCGGCATTGTGCGTAAAACTGGCCGCTACCTGGTGATTTATCTGCTGATCGTCGTCGGCATGTCGGTACTGTTTGTCCGCCTGCCGACCTCTTTCCTGCCGGATGAAGATCAGGGCGTCTTCATGACGATGGTTCAGCTTCCTGCCGGGGCGACGCAGGAACGCACCCAGAAAGTCATGGAACAGGTAACCGATTACTACCTGAAAAATGAGAAAGCCAACGTCCAGAGCGTCTTTACGGTTAACGGTTTTAGCTTTAGCGGTCAGGGGCAGAATGCCGGGCTGGCATTTGTCAGCCTGAAGCCGTGGGAGGAGCGTAGCGGTAAAGAAAATAGCGCACAGGCCGTTATCGCTCGCGCCATGAGAGCGCTTAGTCAGATACGTGACGCTCGGGTAATTCCATTCAACATGCCGGCGATTTCAGAGCTGGGTACCGGTACGGGCTTTGACTTTGAGCTTATCGATCAAGCTGGTCTCGGTCACTCTGCACTCACTCAGGCGCGCAACCAGCTTTTGGGTATGGCAATGCAGCATCCTGACACGCTGATTAATATGCGTCCGAACGGGCTGGAAGATACACCGCAGTTCAAACTGGATGTCGATCAGGAGAAAGCCCAGGCGCTTGGCGTTTCGCTCTCCGATGTTAACGAGACGATTTCCTCAGCGCTGGGCGGAACTTACGTGAACGACTTTATCGATCGTGGCCGTGTGAAGAAGGTTTACGTTCAGGCCGATGCAAAATTCCGTATGCTGCCATCAGATATCAACAATCTGTATGTCCGCGGTGCGAACAATGAGATGGTCCCCTTCTCCGCGTTCAGTACCGCTCACTGGGCCTACGGTTCGCCGCGTCTGGAACGTTATAATGGCCTGCCTTCAATGGAAATTATCGGGGAGCCTGCTCCAGGAAAAAGTTCGGGCGACGCGATGGCATTGATGGAAAGCATAGCCTCGAAACTGCCTGCCGGTATCGGTTACGACTGGACAGGGTTGTCCTACCAGGAACGGCTATCCGGAGACCAGGCCCCGGCGTTGATCGCGCTGTCGATGGTGGTGGTGTTCCTGTGTCTGGCGGCACTTTATGAAAGCTGGTCGATTCCATTCTCCGTAATGCTGGTGGTGCCGCTGGGGATTGTCGGCGTACTGCTGGCGGCTGCCCTCTTTGATAAGAGTAATGACGTTTACTTTAAAGTGGGGCTGCTAACGACCATTGGCCTTTCCGCCAAGAACGCCATTCTGATCGTTGAATTTGCCAAAGAGCTGATGGAGAAAGAGGGCAAGGGGCTGATTGAGGCCACTATTGAGTCTTCACGTATGCGTCTGCGCCCTATCCTGATGACCTCGCTGGCATTTATTCTCGGCGTATTGCCACTGGCCAAAAGCAGCGGTGCCGGGAGCGGCGCGCAAAATGCTGTGGGTATCGGGGTAATGGGTGGTATGATCTCCGCAACGTTACTGGCGATTTTCTTTGTGCCCGTCTTCTTTGTGGTTATCCGGGGCTGGTCAGCCCGCCGCACGAAGTAAGTACCACAACAAAGGCACCGCTGGTGCCTTTGTTGATTATGCTTTCTTGTTTTGCCTTCATCATTTCTCCATAGTCCACCCGTTTTGCTGTCTCTCCCTCCATAATATTTACAGACCAAATAATTTGAGAGTATTCCCCCCATAACAATAATTACGTTGAATGGTAAAATATCCTTAACGCCCGATGCCGCGACTCTGCGGCGCTGAACGAGGCTTTTTTAGAGGTAACACCATGAAGAACTTTATTGCCGTTGCACTGCTGACTACTTTTCTCGCGGGCTGTGCTCATGATTCTCCGTGCGTACCGGTTTATGACGATCAGGGCCGCCTGGTGCACACGAATACCTGTATGAAAGGGACAACCCAGGATAACTGGGAGACCGCAGGCGCGGTCGCTGGCGGGGCCGCTGCACTTGCCGGCCTGACGCTGGGGATTGTTGCGTTAACAAAATAACTCCCTACAGCGCGGATCGTTTCCGCGCTGTTGCTTTCACCTTTCTCCGCCCGAATCCGCTTTTAACGTCTTCACCGACGCTTCCATAGTAACGTTATATTCACGCGCTTTATTACCTGATATCAGCCTCTCATTTATGAAACATTTTTGCTCTGATTTGTGGCATACGTTTCATTTTCGCACCAGACCGGGGCGCTAAAACACGTTTCTTACTTCTACACTCAGCCTGATGTGTTCGCTTTTCAGCGCACGCAAAACTGGCACTACCTTTGCTTTATAAAGTATGGCCACAGCCACAGACCGGGTTCAGCCGCTGTCCCGGACGCCTCTATATAACGATAAATTTTCGCCACACAGGATGCTTTATGAAAAAGATGATGTTAGCCAGCCTGGCCGCTGCCGGTATGCTTCTCGCGGTTACCAGCCAGGCACATGCGGGTGCCACTTTTGATGCTGTGAAAAAGAAAGGTTTCGTGCAGTGCGGGATCAGTGACGGACTGCCTGGTTTTTCTTATGCGGATGCTGACGGTAAGTTTACCGGTATTGATGTGGACATCTGCCGGGGCGTTGCTGCTGCCCTGTTTGGTGACGATAGCAAAGTGAAATATACCCCGCTGACGGCGAAGGAACGTTTCACCGCGCTGCAATCCGGTGAAGTAGATATGCTGTCACGTAATACCACCTGGACGTCATCACGCGATGCCGGCATGGGAATGGCTTTCACTGGCGTAACGTATTATGACGGTATCGGTTTTCTGACGCACAATAAAGCCGGCCTGAAAAGCGCCAAAGAACTCGATGGTGCGACGGTATGTATTCAGGCAGGGACGGATACAGAACTGAACGTGGCGGATTATTTTAAATCCAACAATATGAAATACACTCCTGTCACCTTCGATCGCTCCGATGAATCGGCTAAAGCGCTGGAGTCCGGCCGTTGCGATACGCTGGCTTCTGACCAGTCGCAACTTTATGCCCTGCGTATCAAGCTCAGCAATCCTGCCGAATGGCTTGTCCTGCCGGAAGTGATCTCTAAAGAGCCGCTGGGTCCGGTGGTGCGTCGCGGTGACGACGAGTGGTTTGCCGTCGTGCGCTGGACGCTGTTTGCCATGCTGAATGCTGAAGAAATGGGCATCACCTCGAAAAACGTCGATGAAAAAGCAGCAAATCCTGCCACACCGGATATGGCACATCTGTTAGGTAAAGAGGGTGACTATGGCAAGGATCTGAAGCTGGATAATAAGTGGGCTTACAACATTATCAAAGAAGTCGGTAACTATGCCGAAGTTTTCGAACGTAACGTGGGTTCTGAAAGCCCACTGAAAATTAAACGCGGTCAGAACAATCTCTGGAACAACGGCGGGATTCAGTACGCTCCACCGGTACGTTAAGACAATGCGATGTAACGGGTGCCGCGCCAGCGGCACCCAGCCCAGAGTCATGGTAACAGAGGTTTGCTTATGTCCCATCGCCGCCCAGCCGTAAAAGGATCGTGGTCCTTTTCTAACCCTGCGGTTCGTGCCTGGCTGTTTCAGATTATCGCGATAGTTGCTGTAGTCAGCATCGCGGTGTATTTAATCCATAACACGATAACTAACCTGAATAATCGTGGTATTACGTCTGGTTTTGCGTTTCTCGATCGCAGCGCCGGGTTCGGTATAGTGCAGCATCTTATTGATTACGAACAGGGAGATACCTACGGTCGGGTATTCCTCGTCGGGCTATATAACACGTTGCTGGTGTCTGCGCTGTGTATTGTTTTCGCGTCTTTTTTAGGCTTTTTTCTCGGCCTGGCTCGTTTATCGGATAACTGGTTGCTGCGTAAAATATCCACGGTTTATATCGAGACCTTTCGTAATATTCCGCCACTGTTGCAAATTTTCTTCTGGTATTTTGCTGTGTTACGCAACCTGCCCGGTCCACGGCAGGCGGTTAATGCCTTCGAACTGGTGTTTCTGAGCAACCGTGGGTTATATATTCCAGCTCCGCAAATGGCAGAAGGTCTGGTCGCGTTTCTTATGGCGCTCGTGCTCGCTGTCGCGCTCTCGGTTGGCCTGTATCGCTATAACAAAGCGCATCAGCTCAAAACCGGACAGCTGCGACGTTCCTGGCCGATCATCCTGATACTGTTTATTGTTCTGCCACTGATTGCGCACTGGATATTTGGTGCCGCATTGCACTGGGACGTCCCTCAATTACGCGGCTTTAACTTCCGCGGCGGGATGGCGCTAATCCCGGAACTGGCGGCGCTAACGCTGGCGTTGTCGGTGTATACCTCGACATTTATTGCTGAAATTATTCGTGCCGGGATCCAGGCTGTTCCCCACGGTCAACATGAGGCGGCGCGCTCTTTAGGTCTGCCGAATCCGGTCACATTGCGCCAGGTGATTATTCCACAGGCGCTGCGGGTGATCATACCTCCGCTCACCAGTCAGTATCTTAATATTGTCAAAAATTCATCGCTTGCGGCCGCGATTGGCTATCCGGATATGGTTTCCCTTTTCGCCGGTACGGTGCTGAATCAGACCGGTCAGGCCATAGAAACCATTGCTATCACGATGTCGGTCTATCTGATTATCAGTCTCATCATCTCCCTGCTGATGAATATCTATAACCGCCGCATTGCGCTGATTGAGCGTTAAGGACCGGGAATGACAAAAGCCTTGCTGTCTCACCCTCCACGCCCGACCAATGCCAGAACGGGTCGGGCAATTGTCTGGATGCGAAAAAATCTATTTTCGAGCTGGTCAAATAGCCTGCTGACGATAGTGTGCCTGTGGCTGATGTGGGAGTTGATCCCACCGTTACTGAACTGGGCTTTTTTGCAGGCCAACTGGGCCGGTACAACCCGGGCGGATTGTACAAAAGCAGGCGCATGCTGGGTGTTTATCCATCAGCGCTTCGGCCAGTTTATGTATGGACTTTATCCACACGATCAGCGCTGGCGTATTAATCTGGCGCTGATTATTGGCCTGATCTCTATTGCCGTCATGTTCTGGAAAGGAATGCCCCATCGCGGACGTTATATCGCGCTCTGGGCCGTGATTTATCCGCTCATCGTCTGGTTTCTGCTGTATGGCGGTTTTGCCGGGCTGGAACGGGTGGAAACCCGACTTTGGGGTGGTCTGACGTTAACGCTAATCATTGCCTCGGTCGGTATTGCCGGAGCCTTGCCACTGGGTATTCTGCTCGCGCTGGGCAGACGTTCCACCATGCCCGTGGTGCGCATTCTGTCCGTCATTTTTATCGAATTCTGGCGCGGTGTACCACTAATTACCGTTCTGTTTATGTCATCGGTCATGCTGCCGCTATTTATGGCGGAAGGGACCAGCATTGATAAGTTAATCCGCGCGCTGGTCGGGGTGATCTTATTCCAGTCCGCCTATGTGGCGGAAGTGGTGCGCGGCGGCTTACAGGCCTTGCCGAAAGGACAGTATGAAGCGGCAGAATCGCTGGCGCTCGGCTACTGGAAAACGCAGGCGCTGGTGATTCTGCCTCAGGCATTGAAGTTAGTGATCCCCGGCCTTGTGAATACCATTATTGCGCTGTTTAAAGATACCAGCCTGGTGATCATCATCGGTCTGTTCGATCTCTTTAGCAGCGTGCAGCAGGCCACGGTCGATCCCGCCTGGCTTGGAATGTCGACAGAAGGGTATGTGTTTGCCGCACTGATCTACTGGATCTTTTGTTTCAGCATGTCGCGCTATAGCCAGCATCTGGAGAAGCGCTTTAATACCGGGCGTACACCGCACTGAGGATTTTATGAGCCAAATTACAATGCAACCTGCCGACGCGATGATCACGCTGGATAACGTCAATAAGTGGTACGGTCAGTTTCATGTTTTAAAGGATATCAATTTGAAGGTGAAACAGGGGGAACGTATCGTCCTCTGTGGCCCCTCCGGCTCAGGCAAATCGACAACGATTCGCTGTATTAATCACCTGGAAGAACATCAGCAGGGCAGAATTGTGGTCGATGGTATCGAGCTTAATGGCGATATCCGTAATATAGAGAAGGTGCGTCAGGAAGTGGGAATGGTGTTTCAGCATTTCAATTTATTCCCCCATTTAACCGTACTGCAGAATTGTACTCTGGCACCGATTTGGGTACGTAAAATGCCAAAAAAAGAAGCGGAAGCACTGGCAATGCACTACCTGGAGCGAGTACGAATTGCTGAACACGCGCATAAATTTCCCGGACAGATTTCCGGTGGGCAGCAGCAGCGTGTTGCCATTGCCCGTTCGCTGTGTATGAAGCCTAAAATTATGCTGTTTGATGAACCGACATCCGCGCTGGATCCCGAAATGGTGAAAGAGGTGCTGGATACTATGATTGGGCTGGCGCAGTCCGGTATGACGATGCTTTGCGTCACGCATGAGATGGGTTTTGCCCGTACCGTCGCAGATCGCGTGATATTTATGGATCGGGGGGAGATCGTGGAACAGGCTCCGCCGGATGAGTTCTTCGCCCGGCCGAAATCGGAGCGGACACGCGCCTTTTTGTCTCAGGTGATCCATTAAGTTTCTGTTGGCCCGAAGGATTTTTACTTCGGGCCTGTTTCAGCTAAGCACAGTTTTGTCAGAAAAGGCTTACACACGGGCTTATTCGTTGCGCTAAACGCAAAAAGGCCATCCTTTCGGATGGCCTTTTCACTTAATTGATGTCTGGCAGTTCCCTACTCTCGCATGGGGAGACCCCACACTACCATCGGCGCTACGGCGTTTCACTTCTGAGTTCGGCATGGGGTCAGGTGGGACCACCGCGCTACTGCCGCCAGACAAATTCTTTTCTTAGCGCCGAACTTTAACCTTAAAACTGGTGCTGATACCCAGAGTCGAACTGGGGACCTCACCCTTACCAAGGGTGCGCTCTACCAACTGAGCCATATCAGCACGCTTAATTTGATGCCTGGCAGTTCCCTACTCTCGCATGGGGAGACCCCACACTACCATCGGCGCTACGGCGTTTCACTTCTGAGTTCGGCATGGGGTCAGGTGGGACCACCGCGCTAGTGCCGCCAGGCAAATTCTGTTTATCAGGGTGCATTCCGCACACTGATTAATCTGTAATCAGGCTGAAAATATTCTCTCAAATCCGCCAAAACAGCTTCGGCGTTGTAAGGTTAAGCCTCACGGTTCATTAGTACCGGTTAGCTCAACGCATCGCTGCGCTTACACACCCGGCCTATCAACGTCGTCGTCTTCAACGTTCCTTCAGGAGACTTAAAGTCTCAGGGAAGACTCATCTCGGGGCAAGTTTCGTGCTTAGATGCTTTCAGCACTTATCTCTTCCGCATTTAGCTACCGGGCAGTGCCATTGGCATGACAACCCGAACACCAGTGATGCGTCCACTCCGGTCCTCTCGTACTAGGAGCAGCCCCCCTCAATCTTCCAGCGCCCACGGCAGATAGGGACCGAACTGTCTCACGACGTTCTAAACCCAGCTCGCGTACCACTTTAAATGGCGAACAGCCATACCCTTGGGACCTACTTCAGCCCCAGGATGTGATGAGCCGACATCGAGGTGCCAAACACCGCCGTCGATATGAACTCTTGGGCGGTATCAGCCTGTTATCCCCGGAGTACCTTTTATCCGTTGAGCGATGGCCCTTCCATTCAGAACCACCGGATCACTATGACCTGCTTTCGCACCTGCTCGCGCCGTCACGCTCGCAGTCAAGCCAGCTTATGCCATTGCACTAACCTCCTGATGTCCGACCAGGATTAGCTGACCTTCGTGCTCCTCCGTTACGCTTTAGGAGGAGACCGCCCCAGTCAAACTACCCACCAGACACTGTCCCCACACCAGATTATGGCGCCAGGTTAGAACATCAAACATTAAAGGGTGGTATTTCAAGGTCGGCTCCACGCAGACTGGCGTCCACGCTTCAAAGCCTCCCACCTATCCTACACATCAAGGCTCAATGTTCAGTGTCAAGCTATAGTAAAGGTTCACGGGGTCTTTCCGTCTTGCCGCGGGTACACTGCATCTTCACAGCGAGTTCAATTTCACTGAGTCCCGGGTGGAGACAGCCTGGCCATCATTACGCCATTCGTGCAGGTCGGAACTTACCCGACAAGGAATTTCGCTACCTTAGGACCGTTATAGTTACGGCCGCCGTTTACCGGGGCTTCGATCAGGAGCTTCTCTTGCGATAACCCCATCAATTAACCTTCCGGCACCGGGCAGGCGTCACACCGTATACGTCCACTTTCGTGTTTGCACAGTGCTGTGTTTTTAATAAACAGTTGCAGCCAGCTGGTATCTTCGACTGGTTTCAGCTCCATCAGCAAGTGACTTCACCTACGCACCAGCGTGCCTTCTCCCGAAGTTACGGCACCATTTTGCCTAGTTCCTTCACCCGGGTTCTCTCAAGCGCCTTGGTATTCTCTACCTGACCACCTGTGTCGGTTTGGGGTACGATTTCGTGTTACCTGATGCTTAGAGGCTTTTCCTGGAAGCAGGGCATTTGTCACTTCAGCACCGTGGTGCCTCGTCATCACGCCTCAGTGTTAACAGCGTTCCGGATTTACCTGGAACACCCACCTTCACGCTTAAACCGGGACAACCGTCGCCCGGCCGACATAGCCTTCTCCGTCCCCCCTTCGCAGTAACACCAAGTACGGGAATATTAACCCGTTTCCCATCGACTACGCCTTTCGGCCTCGCCTTAGGGGTCGACTCACCCTGCCCCGATTAACGTTGGACAGGAACCCTTGGTCTTCCGGCGTGCGGGTTTTTCACCCGCATTATCGTTACTTATGTCAGCATTCGCACTTCTGATACCTCCAGCAGCCCTCACAGGCCACCTTCAACGGCTTACAGAACGCTCCCCTACCCAACAACGCATAAGCGTCGCTGCCGCAGCTTCGGTGCATGGTTTAGCCCCGTTACATCTTCCGCGCAGGCCGACTCGACCAGTGAGCTATTACGCTTTCTTTAAATGATGGCTGCTTCTAAGCCAACATCCTGGCTGTCTGGGCCTTCCCACATCGTTTCCCACTTAACCATGACTTTGGGACCTTAGCTGGCGGTCTGGGTTGTTTCCCTCTTCACGACGGACGTTAGCACCCGCCGTGTGTCTCCCGTGATAACATTCTTCGGTATTCGCAGTTTGCATCGGATCGGTAAGTCGGGATGACCCCCTGGCCGAAACAGTGCTCTACCCCCGAAGATGAATTCACGAGGCGCTACCTAAATAGCTTTCGGGGAGAACCAGCTATCTCCCGGTTTGATTGGCCTTTCACCCCCAGCCACAGGTCATCCGCTAATTTTTCAACATTAGTCGGTTCGGTCCTCCAGTTAGTGTTACCCAACCTTCAACCTGCCCATGGCTAGATCACCGGGTTTCGGGTCTATACCCTGCAACTTAACGCCCGGTTAAGACTCGGTTTCCCTCCGGCTCCCCTATACGGTTAACCTTGCTACAGAATATAAGTCGCTGACCCATTATACAAAAGGTACGCAGTCACCCCATAAAAGAGGCTCCCACTGCTTGTACGTACACGGTTTCAGGTTCTTTTTCACTCCCCTCGCCGGGGTTCTTTTCGCCTTTCCCTCACGGTACTGGTTCACTATCGGTCAGTCAGGAGTATTTAGCCTTGGAGGATGGTCCCCCCATATTCAGACAGGATACCACGTGTCCCGCCCTACTCTTCGAGTTCACAGCATGTGCATTTTGGTGTACGGGACTATCACCCTGTACCGCCGGACTTTCCAGACCGTTCCACTAACACGCATGCTGATTCAGACTCCGGGCTCCTCCCCGTTCGCTCGCCGCTACTGGGGGAATCTCGGTTGATTTCTTTTCCTCGGGGTACTTAGATGTTTCAGTTCCCCCGGTTCGCCTCATGCCACTATGTATTCATGACATGATAGTGTGACGAGTCACACTGGGTTTCCCCATTCGGGTATCGCCGGTTATAACGGTTCATATCACCTTACCGGCGCTTATCGCAGATTAGCACGCCCTTCATCGCCTCTGACTGCCAGGGCATCCACCGTGTACGCTTAGTCGCTTAACCTCACAACCCGAAGATGTTTCGCTTCGTGTTGCGAAAATTTGAGAGACCCACGAACAACTTTCGTTGTTCAGTGTTTTTCAATTTTCAGCTTGATCCAGATTTTTAAAGAGCAATATCTTAAACACGACTCGAAAGTCATCTTTAAGATATTCAGGGATAATGTCTTTCACTCATTATCCGGTATGGCGTCCCCAAGGGGATTCGAACCCCTGTTACAGCCGTGAAAGGGCAGTGTCCTGGGCCTCTAGACGATGGGGACTCTGATACTGTTTGCTCGATACTTTTTCATCAGACAATCTGTGTGAGCACTACAAAGGCAGGTTCTTTAAGGTAAGGAGGTGATCCAACCGCAGGTTCCCCTACGGTTACCTTGTTACGACTTCACCCCAGTCATGAATCACAAAGTGGTAAGCGCCCTCCCGGAGGTTAAGCTACCTACTTCTTTTGCAACCCACTCCCATGGTGTGACGGGCGGTGTGTACAAGGCCCGGGAACGTATTCACCGTGGCATTCTGATCCACGATTACTAGCGATTCCGACTTCACGGAGTCGAGTTGCAGACTCCGATCCGGACTACGACATACTTTATGAGGTCCGCTTGCTCTCGCGAGGTCGCTTCTCTTTGTATATGCCATTGTAGCACGTGTGTAGCCCTGGTCGTAAGGGCCATGATGACTTGACGTCATCCCCACCTTCCTCCAGTTTATCACTGGCAGTCTCCTTTGAGTTCCCGGCCGGACCGCTGGCAACAAAGGATAAGGGTTGCGCTCGTTGCGGGACTTAACCCAACATTTCACAACACGAGCTGACGACAGCCATGCAGCACCTGTCTCACAGTTCCCGAAGGCACCCCGGCATCTCTGCCAGGTTCTGTGGATGTCAAGACCAGGTAAGGTTCTTCGCGTTGCATCGAATTAAACCACATGCTCCACCGCTTGTGCGGGCCCCCGTCAATTCATTTGAGTTTTAACCTTGCGGCCGTACTCCCCAGGCGGTCGACTTAACGCGTTAGCTCCGGAAGCCACGCCTCAAGGGCACAACCTCCAAGTCGACATCGTTTACGGCGTGGACTACCAGGGTATCTAATCCTGTTTGCTCCCCACGCTTTCGCACCTGAGCGTCAGTCTTTGTCCAGGGGGCCGCCTTCGCCACCGGTATTCCTCCAGATCTCTACGCATTTCACCGCTACACCTGGAATTCTACCCCCCTCTACAAGACTCTAGCATGCCAGTTTCGAATGCAGTTCCCGGGTTGAGCCCGGGGATTTCACATCCGACTTGACACGCCGCCTGCGTGCGCTTTACGCCCAGTAATTCCGATTAACGCTTGCACCCTCCGTATTACCGCGGCTGCTGGCACGGAGTTAGCCGGTGCTTCTTCTGCGGGTAACGTCAATCGACAAGGTTATTAACCTTATCGCCTTCCTCCCCGCTGAAAGTACTTTACAACCCGAAGGCCTTCTTCATACACGCGGCATGGCTGCATCAGGCTTGCGCCCATTGTGCAATATTCCCCACTGCTGCCTCCCGTAGGAGTCTGGACCGTGTCTCAGTTCCAGTGTGGCTGGTCATCCTCTCAGACCAGCTAGGGATCGTCGCCTTGGTGAGCCGTTACCCCACCAACAAGCTAATCCCATCTGGGCACATCCGATGGCAAGAGGCCCGAAGGTCCCCCTCTTTGGTCCGAAGACGTTATGCGGTATTAGCTACCGTTTCCAGTAGTTATCCCCCTCCATCAGGCAGTTTCCCAGACATTACTCACCCGTCCGCCACTCGTCAGCGAAGCAGCAAGCTGCTTCCTGTTACCGTTCGACTTGCATGTGTTAGGCCTGCCGCCAGCGTTCAATCTGAGCCATGATCAAACTCTTCAATTTAAGTTTGATGCTCAAAGAATTAAACTTCGTAATGAATTACGTGTTCACTCTGAGACTTGGTATTTCTTTTTTCGTCTTTCGACGTTTAAGAATCCGTATCTTCGAGTGCCCACACAGATTGTCTGATAAATTGTTAAAGAGCAGTTGCGACGCGGCTTACAGCTCACCGTCGCGAGGTGGCGTATATTACGCTTTCCTCTTTCAGAGTCAACCCTGAATTTCAGGATTTTTCTCTTCAACCGAAACGGCTGTTTGTGTGAAGTGATTCACATCCGCCGTGTCGATGGAGGCGCATTATAGGGATCCCAGTTTTTAGCACAAGCCTTTTTTCGATCTTTTTTTCTAACTGGTGTTTTATCATTCTTTTTGCCGTGATCCTGCTCGATCTGCTTAAATTTTGGTGCATGAAGGGCTTGCTCCCGCCAGCTAAAGCCCCCAAAGTTAACATTACCGTTAGCCGTCGCAGAGGTAATCATGCCCGCAGTTCTACGTCCCTATAGAGATCTTTTCCCAAAAGTTGGTCAACGCGTGATGATCGACAGCACCAGTGTTGTTATTGGTGACGTTCGCCTTGCTGAAGATGTCGGCATCTGGCCGCTGGTCGTTATTCGCGGTGATGTCAATTACGTTGAGATTGGTGCCCGTAGCAATATTCAGGATGGCAGCGTGCTACATGTTACCCATAAATCTTCTTTTAACCCGGAAGGCAACCCGCTTCTTATTGGTGAAGACGTGACAGTAGGACATAAGGTCATGCTGCACGGATGCACCATTGGCAATCGGGTGTTAGTGGGAATGGGATCGATTTTACTTGATGGCGCAGTAATAGAAAATGACGTGATGATTGGAGCAGGTAGCCTTGTGCCACAGAATAAGCGTCTGGAAAGCGGTTATCTTTACCTCGGCAGTCCGGTAAAACAGATCCGCCCCCTGAAGGAGGCGGAGATCGAAGGGCTGAAGTATTCCGCAAACAACTACGTAAAATGGAAAGATGAGTATCTGGATCAGGATAACCAGATCCAGCCCTGATCGTCTTCTTGCTGATCCCGGATAAGCGCTTCGGCCTCTTCTTCGAGATCCCAGCGCTGTTCCCGGAAGGCCGCAATCCAGCTCGCTGGCGTATCGCCGCCAAAACGGTGCGCCAGCGTAGTGTCTTTTATTGCACACGTTAACTGCATTCCGTTGACCAGTGCCGGAAAACACAGCGCTCGCACGCTATCCCGCCACTCCTCACGATCGGGAAACTGAATTGCCTGATTCATTGCGCCAGTTCCAGCTTTAGTTTTTCAATCACCGGCAGCACATCAGGCAAAATGCCGTGCCACAGTAGCACTGCATGTGCCGCCTGCCCCACCAGCATTCCCAAACCATCCGCACATTGAAGCGCCCCCTGTTGTTCGCACCAGTTGAGGAAAGGCGTCTTCCCCTTCTGATAGAACATGTCATAGCAATAAATGTCCGGATGAATTAGCGAGCCAGGAATATCCGGCACGTCACCGACAATGCCGCTGGATGTTGCATTAATGATGAGATCAAATTCATGTTCGCCCAAATCACTCATCGCTACGGCTTTTACGCTGCCGGTATGGGCAAAAAGCTGCGCCAGCTCCTGCGCACGTGTAAAAGTACGATTGGTGATGGTTACGGCACAGTCCAGAGAAAGCAAAGGCAATAATACTCCGCGTGACGCGCCTCCTGCCCCTATCAGCAAAATGCGCGCGCCCGGTCTGATAAATGCCAGCCGTTGCAGATCGCTTAACAAGCCAATGCCGTCAGTGTTGTCGCCCAACAGGCGGCCATCCTCAAGACGTTTAAGCGTATTCACCGCGCCAGCCAGTGCCGCCCTTTCGGTAAGCTCATCGGCATGAGCGAAAGCCTGTTCTTTAAAAGGTACGGTTACGTTTGCCCCCTTCCCCCCGGCGGCAAAGAAATCGTCCAGCGTCGCGATGAAGTTATCCAGGGGAGCCAGTACGCGCCCGTAAGGATGTTCAATCTGTAACTGCGCGGCAAATTGCTGATGAATAAAAGGCGATTTGCTATGCGCGACCGGATGACCAAAAACGGCATAAGTTTCCATATAACTACCCTTGTCGAAACTGTTCGCCCGTCAGGGCATCGCGGATCTCTGATGGATTCTGACGACCGCCTGTTGCGCCCTCGAGGACCGGAAAATCGTCGCCAAACTGCGCACGGACTTCTTCTACCGTACGACATGGCGGAAGGGTCGTGAGGTTCGCGCTGGTTGATACCAGCGGTTTTCCATAGGCCTGGCACAGTTCAACCACCAGCGGATGATCGGTAACACGCACCGCCAGAGAATCAAAACGTCCCGTTAACCAGCGCGGGGTGGTCGCCTTTGCCGGAAAAACAAAGGTAACCGGGCCCGGCCAGCGAGCGAATATCGCTTCACGCTGTGTCGGCGTCAGCACTTCATCATTAATATAGGGCTTAAGCTGTTCAAAATTAGCCGCGATGAGGATCAATCCCTTTTCTACGGGACGCTGTTTTAATTCCAGCAGGCGGTTAACGGCAATTTCACTATCAGGATCGCAACCGACACCAAACACTGCTTCAGTCGGGTAGGCGATCACGTGTTGATTTTTTAGTATGGCCACTGCTTCAGCGATGGCCTCAGGGAGCAGGTTATTCTTCACTAGTCTGTTTCGCCGCAACCGGCTTTCCACATTGTTTACTCGCACAAAAAAGTTTTACACCCTGCGCGGTTTTCTTTTCTATTAACAGCGGATAATGACATTCAGGACATTCACCCGCTACGGGTTTGAAATTAATAACAAACTGACACTCCGGATAGCGATCGCAGGAGTGAAAGGTTTTGCCGAAACGAGAGCGGCGCTGGACAAGGTGTCCGACCTGGCACTGCGGACAGGTAATGGCGGTATCGTCAGGTTTATCGATAAGTTCGGTATGTTCACATTCCGGGTAGCGGCTACAGCCGATGAACATACCAAAACGCCCCTGACGAAGTACAAGCACCGCGCCGCAAGCAGGACACAACTGTCCCTCCAGGACTTTAACGATATGTCCGTCGGCCTGACTTTTCAGGGGACGGACATAATCGCATTCCGGATAATGGGAACACCCGAGAAACGGACCGTGTTTCCCGGACCGAATGACAAGTTCAGCCCCGCACTGCGGGCAGGGCTCATTTTTACGCACTGTAAAGAGTGCTGATTTGGCCATAACAACTCTTACTGCTGCACAAAAGATTAGTGCAGCATACCTTCATTCACTTCAAAGAGTAATTCTTCCATCTGCTGATACGCATTCTCGCAGCCGGGAATATTGAACAGAACCATCAGGATCACCCATTTAAGATCGTCAAGTTCAAATTCGGCGGTATCCAGCGCCAGCGCACGCTCAATCACCATTTCACGCGTATCGAGGTTGAGCACCTGAATCTGCTCCAGGAATAACAGGAATCCCCGGCAACTGGCATCCAGTCTTTCGCACTCTTCTGCGGTATAAATACGCACGGAGAGCGGATCGGAAGCGAGCTGCATCGGTTCGACAAGACCTTCCTGATAATCTGCCAGCTTTTCAAGCCACACCAACGCGCTGTAGATATCTTCACGGTCAAAACCAGCGTCGGTAAGATCCCGCGTCAGTTTATCCTGGTCCACACGCATCTCTGCTTCGTTATGGATGTAAGTCTCAAACAAATACATTAGTACGTCGAACATGGCTTGCCCTCCTTAATCGGACATAGCCGCCGGGTACAGCTGCGATCCACCCTGCTAACTCCAGTTCAAGTAGCTGAGCCACTGTCACTGGCACAGGTTGGCCGGCACGTTCAGCGACGACGTCAACAGGTGTTACCTCATCTCCTACGTTAGCCAGGAGCTCAGGAAATGGCAATGCCGCGGCTTCGTGTTCTGGTGAATAAATTGTAATTTCCGCCTTATCTGGCAACGATTGAAACGGGAATTGCAGGTTTTCAAGGATATCCTCAAGCGCAGTCACAGGAATGGCTCCCTGCTTAATTAACCAGTGGGGACCTTCGCTGCCGGGATTACCTAACGGCCCCGGCAGGGCGAAGACATCCCGTCCCTGCTCCAGAGCACAACGCGCAGTCACCAGAGAGCCGCTGCGAATAGCAGCTTCTACCACCAGCACGCCAAGGCTTAATCCACTAATAATACGGTTACGCTGAGGGAAATTCTCCGGCCGGGGTGGTGTGGAAAGCGGGAATTCTGAGATGACCGCCCCGCCAGATTGAACGATAGCCGCCGCCAGTGAGGCGTGGCTTCGCGGATGAACGGTGAATAAACCATTCCCAAGAACCGCGATACTTTTCCCGTTTGCGCTAAGCGCCGCACGATGTGCGATACCGTCGATACCTCTGGCAAGCCCACTGGTAATAATCAGTCCGCTGGAGACAAGCGCTTTACAAAAGCTTTCCCCCCAGCGCTGCCCGTACCATGAATGATTACGGCTACCAACCACCGCCAGTTGTGGCGAAGCCAGGCACGCCGGATCGCCATGAATAAAGAGCGCTCCTGGGTAGTCACTAATGGCGCGCAGTTGCGGTGGATAACGGGAGTCATCAGCGCTTATCAGGTAATGTTCAGGATGATCGAGCCAGTTCAGGCTACGGTCGAGATCCGCAGGCGTTAGCGCCATAAACGTAGCGCTTTGCTTTGGCGTTAACCCCGCCGCCAGCAGGCTGTCTCTTTCAATACGCGGTTGTTTCATTAAGGTCTGCGCCAGGCGAACCATTCGGTCGCCATAAAGCTGGCGAATATTTAACAGGCGTAGCCAAATTTCGGTGGGCGTCATCCGTTTCCCCTTGCCACAAGCACTTCCGGCAATCTTTGCGATTGGTCACTGATGCTGTCAATCAAGGGGAGATTTGTCTAGAATAGAGGTAATAATCTTTTCTACTCCTGAACTCAACTCTGGAAATTTATGGCAGTTTTGCACGTGTTACATATTCCGGACGAGCGCCTTCGCAAAGTCGCTGAACCGGTAAAAGAAGTGAATGCAGACATTCAGCGTATCGTTGATGATATGTTCGAAACGATGTACGCCGAAGAGGGTATTGGTCTGGCCGCGACTCAGGTCGATATCCACCAACGTATTATCGTGATTGATGTTTCCGAGAATCGTGATGAGCGTCTGGTGCTGATCAATCCAGAACTGCTGGAAAAAAATGGCGAAACGGGCATTGAAGAAGGCTGCCTGTCTATCCCGGAACAGCGCGCGCTGGTTCCGCGTGCGGAGACCGTTAAAATCCGCGCCCTCGATCGTGATGGCAATCCTTTCGAGTTAGAGGCGGATGGCCTGCTGGCAATCTGTATTCAGCATGAAATGGACCATCTGGTTGGCAAACTCTTTATTGATTATTTGTCGCCATTAAAACAGCAGCGTATCCGGCAAAAAGTGGAAAAACTGGATCGGATGAACGCGCGAGCGTAAGGACAAGGAATATCGTGTCAGAAAAACTTCGCATTATTTTCGCGGGTACTCCCGACTTTGCAGCGCGTCATCTTGACGCGCTGTTGTCATCTGAGCATCAGATCGTTGGCGTATTCACCCAACCGGATCGTCCGGCAGGCCGTGGCAAAAAACTGATGCCCAGCCCGGTAAAAGTTCTGGCTGAAGAGAAAGATCTGCCGGTATTCCAGCCCGCTTCGCTACGTCCGCAGGATAACCAGCAGCTTGTGGCCGATCTGAATGCTGACATTATGGTTGTCGTCGCTTATGGATTGATCCTGCCAAAAGCCGTACTTGAGATGCCGCGCCTGGGCTGCATTAACGTTCACGGTTCGCTGCTGCCACGCTGGCGTGGTGCCGCTCCTATTCAGCGTTCGCTGTGGGCCGGCGACAGCGAAACGGGTGTAACCATTATGCAGATGGATGTGGGTCTGGACACGGGAGACATGCTTTATAAACTCTCCTGTCCCATTACAGCCGAAGATACCAGCGCCACGCTGTATGACAAGTTAGCGCAGCTTGGCCCGCAGGGTCTGATCGAGACGCTCCAGCAGTTAGCAGAAGGACGCGCGCAGCCGCAGGTTCAGGATGAAACACTGGCGACCTACGCAGAAAAGCTAAGTAAAGAAGAAGCGCGCATTGACTGGTCGCTATCCGCCTGCGAGCTTGAGCGCTGCATCCGGGCATTTAATCCGTGGCCGATGAGTTATCTGATGATTGACGAGCAGCCGGTGAAAGTCTGGAAAGCCTCAGCACTGGATATTCAAAGCGATGCGGCACCGGGCACAATTATCGACGCTACAAAGCTGGGTATTCAGGTCGCCACAGGTGAAGGTGTACTGAATCTGGAGTCATTACAGCCTGCCGGTAAAAAAGCGATGAGCGCCCAGGATCTCCTGAATTCACGTCGGGAATGGTTCACCCCTGGCAATACGCTGTCCTGACACTTATCTATTCATAAGCCCGGTATGACCGGGCATTTTTATTTTTACGGTTATGAAAAAACAACTTAATTTACGCAGCATGGCGGCCCAGGCCGTTGAACAGGTCGTTGAGCAGGGCCAGTCATTGAGCCAGGTGCTACCTGCGTTGCAGCAACAGATCTCCGATAAAGACAAATCACTGTTACAGGAATTGTGCTTTGGCGTCTTACGCACCCTTCCCCAGCTTAACTGGCTTATCAATAAATTAATGTCACGCCCGATGACGGGCAAGCAGCGTACCGTCCACTACTTAATTATGGTCGGTTTTTATCAGCTGTTGCATACCCGCATTCCTCCTCACGCGGCACTGGCGGAGACGGTTGAAGGCGCGGTGGTCATTAAGCGTCCGCAGCTTAAAGGCTTGATCAATGGCGTACTACGTCAGTTTCAGCGCCAGCAGGAAGAATTGCTGGAAGAATTTACCCGCAGTGATGAGCGTTTCCTGCACCCGGCCTGGCTATTAAAACGGTTACAGAAAGCTTATCCCACCCAGTGGGAAGCGATTATAGACGCTAACAATGCCCGCCCGCCGATGTGGCTGCGCGTTAATCGTCATCATCACTCCCGCGATGAATGGCTCGCTCTGCTGGCAGAGGCCGGGATGGAAGGCTTTGCACATGCCGATTATCCGGATGCGGTGCGTCTTGCTTCACCCGCTCCTGTCCATGCGTTGCCCGGTTTTGATCAGGGCTGGGTCACGGTACAGGACGCGAGCGCACAGGGTTGTATGACGTTCCTGGAGCCGCAAAATGGTGAACAGATACTGGATCTTTGTGCTGCACCGGGCGGAAAAACCACGCATATTCTGGAGGTCGCTCCAGAAGCGCAGGTACTGGCGGTTGATGTTGATGAGCAACGGTTATCCCGCGTTTACGACAACCTCAAGCGTCTCGGTGTGAAAGCTGAAGTTAAACAGGGCGATGGGCGATTCCCGGCACAATGGTGTGGCGAGCAACGGTTCGATCGCATCCTTCTGGATGCCCCCTGCTCAGCCACCGGGGTGATCCGCCGCCATCCTGATATTAAATGGCTGCGTCGCGATCGCGATATCGCTGAACTGGCAAAACTTCAGGCTGAAATACTGGATGCCGTCTGGCCGCATCTGAAACAGGGTGGAACGCTGGTTTATGCTACCTGCTCAATATTGCCGGAAGAGAATAACCAGCAAATTGCCGCGTTCCTGGCTCGCACACCAGATGCGCGCCTCAGCGTTACCGGTACACCAGATCGCCCCGGACAGCAGAATCTGCCAGGTATGGAAGATGGCGACGGCTTCTTTTACGCTAAGCTAATCAAACAGTGAAGATAACGGGTCGCGACTGATGAAAATTATCATTCTGGGTGCAGGACAGGTCGGCGGTACGCTGGCAGAAAACCTGGTCGGGGAAAATAACGATATTACCGTTGTCGATACCAATGGTGAACGCCTGCGCATATTACAGGATAAGTTTGATCTGCGCGTAGTACAGGGGCATGGCTCGCATCCTCGCGTACTGCGCGAAGCCGGGGCGGATGACGCAGATATGCTGGTTGCCGTCACCAGTTCAGACGAGACCAATATGGTTGCCTGCCAGGTCGCCTATTCGCTATTTAATACGCCAAATCGTATTGCCCGTATCCGTGCGCCGGATTATGTTCGCGATGCCGAAAAACTTTTTCACTCTGAAGCCGTACCTATCGATCATTTGATTGCCCCGGAGCAATTGGTTATCGACAGTATTTATCGTCTGATTGAATACCCCGGCGCTTTGCAGGTAGTGAATTTCGCTGAAGGAATGGTCAGCCTGGCCGTTGTCAAAGCTTATTATGGCGGACCGCTGGTAGGGAATGCCCTTTCGACTATGCGCGAACATATGCCGCATATTGATACCCGCGTTGCCGCCATTTTCCGCCACGATCGCCCCATTCGTCCCCAGGGATCTACCATTGTTGAGGCGGGCGATGAGGTATTTTTTATTGCGGCTTCACAGCATATTCGCGCGGTAATGAGTGAGTTACAGCGTCTGGAAAAGCCTTATAAGCGCATCATGCTGGTTGGGGGTGGCAATATCGGTGCCGGACTGGCGCAGCGGCTGGAAAAAGACTACAGCGTTAAACTGATCGAACGCGATCAACAACGCGCGGCAGAGCTGGCTGAGAAACTGCAAAATACCGTTGTCTTTTTTGGTGATGCTTCGGATCAGGAATTACTGGCGGAAGAACATATTGATCAAGTTGATCTCTTTATTGCCGTCACCAACGACGATGAAGCGAATATCATGTCCGCCATGTTAGCCAAACGCATGGGCGCTAAAAAAGTCATGGTCTTGATCCAGCGAAAAGCCTATGTCGATCTGGTTCAGGGTAGCGTGATCGATATTGCCATCTCTCCTCAACAGGCTACCATCTCAGCCCTGCTTAGCCATGTACGTAAAGCAGATATCGTTGGGGTATCTTCCCTGCGCCGTGGAGTAGCTGAAGCTATCGAAGCCGTAGCGCACGGAGATGAAAGCACCTCGCGCGTAGTCGGCCGTGTCATTGATGATATTAAGTTGCCGCCAGGCACGATTATCGGCGCGGTCGTTCGCGGTAATGACGTTATGATTGCTAACGATAACCTGCGTATTGAGCAGGGCGATCATGTCATCATGTTTTTAACCGATAAGAAATTTATTACCGACGTCGAACGCCTCTTCCAGCCCAGCCCCTTCTTCTTATAATTGTCAGGCATCCCCAGGATGCCTCACTTTTAACCTTTAACCCTTTATTTAATATGGGGTAATTTTATTAACATTATGTTTTCGCAAATGGAAATTGTGATGACATTTGTTAAACTTGTTATTATTTAAAAGTGTTAAGGAGAAAAAAATGAGCTTTTTTAAAGAGTTCCGCGAGTTTGCGATGCGCGGAAATGTTGTCGATTTGGCAGTTGGTGTAATCATCGGTGCGGCATTCGGTAAAATCGTATCGTCGTTGGTTGCCGATATCATCATGCCACCACTGGGTTTGCTAATCGGGGGAGTCGATTTCAAACAGTTTGCATTAACGCTGCGGCCAGCCGTCGGCGAGACGCCTGCGGTTGTGATGCACTACGGGATCTTTATCCAGAACATTTTCGACTTCGTGATCGTCGCTTTTGCCATTTTCCTGGCAATCAACGTGATAAATAAACTGCATCGTCGTAAAAAAGAAGAACCAAAAGCGCCACCGGCACCCTCGAAAGAAGAAGTCTTACTGACTGAAATTCGCGATCTTCTTAAAGAGCAGAATAACCGCCCTTAACAGGCACGCAAAACAGGAAGGCCAGTGGTAAAAAAGCAGTTTGCTTGTTTGCCACTGGCCTCCCAGTTCCCTTTCTTACCGTGCTTCGCTTTACGCAAGAAGCTGCCTTTTCCTTTTTTATTTTTCTCAACACGTTGCCTGAACAGCGGATCGTGCAGTAGCGCTTCAAGCGCGTTATCGTTTATCTGCCCTTTGGTATGCTGATAGCGACTCATAACTTCTCCAGATTGTAGTAAAAACGGCGCGAGTGTAGATCTGTAAGACGAAGAAATCAACAGCCCTTTGTTACGCCACTGGCACCCTGTTCGAGCGCCTCAAGTATCGAGCAGTACACGCTACTGTGAGCCGTACCGCAACAAGCATCATTTAATCTTTGTAAAGAACGGCGCATCGTCTGTAGCTCATCGATTCTTGCCTCCACGTCTGCCAGCCGACTTTGCACAATACTCTTTGATTCCTGGCAAGTGTGATGCTCAGGATCGATACGGATCGAAAGAAGCTCACGGATCAATTCAAGCGTAAATCCCAGTTGTCGACCATAGCGAATAAACTTCAGACGCTGAAGATCCTGTTCGCTATAAAGTCTGAACCCCCCTTCCGTGCGAACTTCATGATCCATCATCTGCTGCTTTTCATAATACCGAATGGTATCAGGCGTCACTTCCGCCAGTTTGGCCAGTTCACCAATGCGATACATCATTCTTCCTCGCTTATTTTCTGCTGCAATTTGTTGGCATAATCACCGTGAAGAAAATCGGTATTAATTCCTGCCTGACGCAGCTTAAGCTCAAGCAACGCCAGATGACGACGTAGCTGCGAATACTCGGGGCTGTCACGCTGAATATTTTTCAATAAATCAGCAAGCGCTACCGCCTCTTTCCGCTGCTCAAGTTCTGGTGGCAGGCAACCGGCATTTATTAACAGCCGATATCCTGCTCGCAGTTCAGCCGGCACATGGGAATCATCATCCAGCGTTAATGGCTCACCGCTACCGGCAAGGTTATCAAACTCACCTTTACGTTGGGCATCGAGAATATGGCGTTCTGCCCACTGGTCTGTTAACCACATAACCATTCTCCAGGGGATGAACAAAAAGAGTACAAACATTGTAGATAAGTGGGGATAGGACGGATATAAAAAAACCCGCCGGAGCGGGTTTTTTTACGTTACTGCAAATTACTCTGCAGTAGCTTCTGCTTTCGATTCAGAACGATCAACCAGCTCGATGTATGCCATCGGCGCATTGTCGCCTGCACGGAAGCCACACTTCAGAATGCGAGTGTAACCACCGGCACGGCTCGCGAAACGCGGGCCCAGTTCGTTAAACAGTTTTGCCACGATCTCGTTATCACGAGTACGGGCGAATGCCAGACGACGATTAGCTACGCTATCAGTCTTGGCAAGAGTAATCAGCGGCTCAACTACGCGGCGCAGCTCTTTCGCTTTAGGCAGAGTCGTCTTGATGATCTCATGACGAACCAGTGAACCTGCCATATTGCGGAACATAGCCTGGCGATGGCTGCTGTTGCGGTTCAGTTGACGACCACTCTTACGATGGCGCATGACCTTATCCTTCTCAGTAAAACCTTAACCTGCGATCCGGTTACTCGTCAGCGATGCTTGCCGGTGGCCAGTTTTCCAGGCGCATGCCCAGAGACAGTCCACGGGAAGCCAGCACGTCTTTAATCTCGGTAAGAGATTTTTTACCCAGGTTAGGCGTCTTAAGAAGCTCAACCTCGGTACGCTGTACCAGATCACCGATATAGTGGATAGCTTCTGCCTTGAGGCAGTTAGCAGAGCGGACAGTCAATTCCAGATCGTCAACAGGGCGCAGCAGGATCGGATCGAATTCTGGTTTCTCTTCTTTCACTTCTGGCTGACGAACATCACGTAAGTCAACAAAAGCTTCCAGTTGTTCAGCCAGAATGGTTGCCGCACGACGAATCGCCTCTTCAGGATCGATTGTGCCGTTGGTTTCCATTTCGATGACCAGCTTGTCCAGGTCGGTACGCTGTTCTACACGCGCTGCTTCAACATTGTAGGCAATACGCTCTACAGGGCTGTAACATGCGTCGACCAGCAGACGGCCGATTGGGCGCTCATCTTCTTCCGAATGAATTCGGGTAGAAGCCGGCACATAACCACGACCGCGCTGAACTTTGATACGCATGCTAATAGACGCGTTCTCATCGGTCAGGTGGCAGATCACGTGCTGCGGCTTGACGATTTCGACATCACCGTCGTGGGTGATATCGGCTGCAGTCACAGGGCCAATGCCAGATTTATTCAAGGTAAGAATAACTTCATCTTTACCCTGAACTCTCACCGCCAGCCCTTTCAGGTTGAGCAGGATTTCCAGGATATCTTCCTGAACGCCTTCTTTGGTGCTGTACTCATGTAGTACACCATCAATCTCAACCTCGGTCACCGCGCAACCCGGCATCGATGAGAGCAGAATACGGCGCAGTGCGTTACCCAGAGTATGGCCAAAGCCACGCTCTAAAGGCTCAAGGGTCACCTTGGCGTGCGTCGAACTCACTTGCTCGATATCTACCAGGCGCGGTTTTAGAAACTCTGTCACAGAACCCTGCATTGTGTCCTCTCTTTGGTACTAAGCTTTACTTGGAGTAAAGCTCGACGATCAGGTGTTCGTTAATGTCCGCAGACAGATCAGAACGCTCCGGCTTACGCTTGAACGTACCTTCCATCTTGCCAGCATCAACTTCCAGCCAGGTTGGCTTTTCACGCTGCTCAGCCAGCTCCAGAGCGGCTTTCACGCGAGACTGCTTCTTCGCTTTCTCACGAATGCTAACAACGTCATTCGCTTTAACCTGATAAGAAGCGATGTTAACAACACGACCGTTTACCATAATAGCTTTATGGCTAACCAGCTGACGTGCTTCTGCACGAGTGGCACCGAAGCCCATACGGTATACAACGTTGTCCAGACGACCTTCCAGCAGAGCCAACAGGTTTTCACCGGTGTTGCCTTTCAGACGTGCTGCTTCTTTATAGTAGTTACGGAACTGACGCTCAAGCACACCGTAGATACGACGAACTTTTTGCTTCTCACGCAACTGCACACCATAGTCAGACAGACGCGGTTTACGCGCACCGTGCTGGCCAGGAGCTTGTTCAATTTTACACTTGGTATCGATCGCGCGAACGCCAGACTTAAGGAATAAGTCGGTGCCCTCACGACGGCTCAGCTTGAGCTTAGGACCCAAATATCTTGCCATTTTCTTTCTCCAACAAACCTGGAAAACGAAGCGTTATACGCGACGTTTCTTCGGCGGACGACAACCGTTATGAGGGATCGGAGTCACATCAGTAATATTAGTGATGCGGAAACCAGCGGCGTTCAGAGCACGAATAGTAGATTCGCGGCCTGGACCCGGACCTTTGACCATAACTTCCAGATTCTTGATGCCGTATTCTTTTACGGCGTCAGCGCAACGCTCTGCTGCAACCTGAGCTGCAAACGGAGTAGATTTACGCGAACCACGGAAACCGGAACCACCGGCTGTTGCCCAACCCAGCGCGTTACCCTGACGATCGGTAATGGTCACGATGGTGTTGTTAAAAGAAGCATGGATATGAGCCACGCCGTCAGAGACTTGTTTTCTTACACGCTTACGTGCACGAACTGGTGCCTTTGCCATTATTCAATCACCCCGATTATTTCTTGATCGGTTTGCGCGGACCCTTACGGGTACGTGCGTTGGTCTTGGTACGCTGACCGCGTACTGGAAGACCACGACGATGACGCAAACCGCGATAGCAACCAAGATCCATCAGGCGCTTGATGCTCATGCTAACTTCACGGCGCAGATCACCTTCAACGACAAATTTGGCAACTTCGTCACGCAGCGTGTCGATTTGTTCTTCAGACAGCTCACTGATCTTAACATTTTCAGCGATACCCGCTGCAGCCAGGATGGCTTTAGAACGGGTCTTGCCGACGCCATAGATCGAAGTTAATGCGATCACAGCGTGTTTCTGATCAGGAATGTTAATGCCTGCTATACGGGCCACTATGCACTCCTACTATTTAATATGTACGCACCATGCTGAAAAGCCCGTTTTCAGGATACTCAAATGGATACGTACAGACATACAAAAGATTGGCTGGCTAATCTAGCCAGCTCAACCCAACTTTGCAAGAAAAATATGCGATTAAAATCAGCCTTGACGCTGTTTATGTTTCGGCTCGGCACTGCAAATCACGCGGATGACGCCATCACGCTTAACGATTTTGCAGTTACGGCATAATTTCTTGACGGAAGCACGAACTTTCATTTTTACTCTCCGTAACTTCTCGAGCGAACTGTTAGCGGCCGTAGCCTTTCAGATTCGCCTTCTTCAATGCAGACTCGTACTGACTTGACATCATCAGAGTTTGCACTTGAGCCATAAAGTCCATAATCACGACAACAACAATAAGCAGCGAGGTCCCACCGAAGTAGAACGGCACTTTCATTGCATCACGCATGAACTCCGGGATCAGGCAGATAAAAGTAATATACAACGCACCAACCAGGGTCAGGCGGGTCATTACTTTATCGATATACTTCGCCGTTTGCTCTCCCGGACGAATTCCTGGTACAAATGCACCGGACTTCTTCAGGTTATCTGCTGTTTCACGCGGGTTGAAAACCAACGCCGTGTAGAAGAAACAGAAGAAGATGATTGCAGACGCATAGAGTAACACATAAAGCGGTTGCCCAGGCTGCAAATACAGCGAAATTGTTGTCAGCCAGTTCCAACCAGTACCGCCCCCGAACCATGACGCGATGGTTGCCGGGAACAGAATAATACTGGAAGCGAAGATTGCCGGGATTACCCCCGCCATATTCACTTTCAGCGGCAAATGTGTGCTCTGTGCAGCATAGACACGACGACCCTGCTGACGTTTCGCGTAGTTTACCACAATACGGCGTTGACCACGCTCAACAAATACAACAAAGAACGTCACTGCAAATACTAATACTGCAACCAACAGCAACAGGAGGAAGTGCAGGTCGCCTTGACGCGCTTGCTCGATAGTGTGGGCGATGGCTGGCGGGAGTCCCGCAACGATACCAGCGAAGATAATGATTGAGATACCGTTGCCGATACCACGCTCAGTTATCTGTTCGCCGAGCCACATCAGGAACATCGTTCCTGTGACCAGACTTACAACAGCGGTGAAATAGAATGCAAAGCCCGGATTCATTACCAGGCCCTGCATACCAGGCATATTCGGTAAACCGGTAGCAATACCGATCGACTGGAATATTGCCAGCACCAGAGTGCCGTAACGGGTGTACTGGCTGATCTTACGACGACCAGACTCCCCTTCTTTCTTCAGTTCTGCCAGCGGCGGATAAACCACCGTCAGCAGCTGCACGATAATCGATGCCGAAATATACGGCATGATACCCAGCGCAAAGATAGAAGCACGGCTGAGAGCACCACCAGAGAACATGTTAAACATTTCAATGATGGTGCCTCGCTGTTGCTCAAGCAGTTTGGCAAGTACAGCGGCATCAATACCAGGGATCGGAATGAAAGAGCCAATACGGAACACAATAAGCGCACCGATTACAAACAGCAGTCTGCGTTTCAGCTCGCCTAAGCCACCTTTGGCACTTTGAAAATCTAATCCCGGTTGTTTAGCCATCTGCTACTTATTCCTCGATTTTACCGCCAGCAGCTTCGATAGCAGCACGAGCGCCTTTAGTCACGCGCAGGCCACGAACAGTTACCGGAGTAGAAACTTCACCAGAAAGAATCACTTTCGCGAACTCGATCTGAACACCGATAATGTTAGCTGCTTTCAGCGTGTTAAGGTCTACTACACCGCCTTCTACTTTCGCCAGGTCAGACAGACGAATTTCGGCTGTAATCGCTGCTTTGCGAGAAGTGAAGCCGAATTTCGGCAGACGACGGTACAGAGGCATCTGGCCGCCCTCGAAACCACGACGTACGCCACCGCCAGAACGAGACTTCTGACCTTTGTGACCACGACCGCCGGTTTTACCGAGGCCAGAACCGATACCACGACCCAGGCGTTTACCCGCCTTTTTAGAGCCTTCGGCCGGAGACAGAGTATTTAAACGCATCTCTTACTCCTCAACTTTAACCATGAAGTAAACCGCGTTGACCATACCACGAACAGCGGGAGTATCCTCGCGTTCTACGGTGTGACCAATACGACGCAGACCCAGGCCAAGCAGCGTTGCCTTGTGTTTCGGCAGACGACCGATTGCACTGCGGGTTTGAGTAATTTTAATAGTCTTTGCCATGGTTTATTTCCCCAGAATTTCTTCAACGGATTTACCACGCTTGGCAGCGACCATTTCTGGAGAATTCATATTTTCCAGGCCATCAATAGTTGCACGAACCACGTTGATCGGGTTGGTGGAACCATAGGCTTTAGCCAGAACGTTATGAACTCCAGCAACTTCCAGAACGGCGCGCATTGCACCACCGGCGATGATACCGGTACCTTCGGAAGCTGGCTGCATGAATACACGAGACCCTGTGTGAACACCTTTAACCGGGTGCTGCAGAGTGCCGTTGTTCAGCGCGACGTTAATCATGTTGCGACGGGCTTTTTCCATCGCTTTCTGGATCGCTGCTGGAACTTCACGCGCTTTACCGTAACCAAAACCAACGCGACCGTTACCATCGCCAACTACAGTCAGAGCTGTGAAGGAGAAAATACGACCACCTTTAACGGTTTTAGATACGCGGTTAACCGCGATCAGCTTTTCCTGCAGTTCGCCAGCTTGTTTTTCGATGTGAGACATCTTACACCTCTACCTTAGAACTGAAGGCCAGCTTCACGGGCAGCATCTGCCAGTGCCTGGACACGACCATGATATTGGAACCCGGAACGGTCAAAGGACACATCTTTAATGCCTTTTTCCAGAGCGCGTTCAGCGACAGCTTTACCCACAGCTGCTGCAGCGTCTTTGTTACCGGTGTACTTCAGCTGTTCAGCGATAGCTTTTTCAACTGTAGAAGCAGCTACCAGAACTTCGGAACCGTTTGATGCGATTACCTGTGCGTAAATATGACGCGGGGTACGATGTACCACCAGGCGAGTCGCACCCAGCTCCTGGAGCTTGCGGCGTGCGCGGGTCGCACGACGGATACGAGCAGATTTCTTATCCATAGTGTTACCTTACTTCTTCTTAGCCTCTTTGGTACGCACGACTTCGTCGGCGTAACGAACACCCTTGCCTTTGTAAGGCTCAGGACGACGGTAGGCGCGCAGATCTGCTGCAACCTGGCCGATCACCTGCTTATCAGCGCCTTTCAGCACGATTTCAGTTTGAGTCGGACATTCTGCAGTGATACCGGCCGGCAGCTTGTGCTCAACAGGATGAGAGAAACCTAAAGCCAGGTTTACTACATCCCCTTTGACCGCTGCACGATAACCTACACCAACCAGCTGCAGCTTCTTAGTGAAGCCTTCGGTAACACCGATAACCATTGAGTTCAGCAGGGCACGCGCGGTACCAGCCTGTGCCCAACCGTCTACGTAACCATCACGCGGACCGAAAGCCAGTGCATTATCTGCATTTTTAACTTCAACAGCATCGTTGAGAGTACGAGTCAGCTCGCCGTTTTTACCTTTGATCGTAATAACCTGACCGTTGATTTTTACGTCAACGCCGGCAGGAATAACGACCGGTGCTTTAGCAACACGAGACATTTTTTCCTCCGATTAGGCTACGTAGCAGATAATTTCGCCACCAAGACCAGCCTGGCGCGCTGCACGATCAGTCATAACACCTTTAGAGGTAGAAACAACTGCGATACCCAGACCCGCCATAACTTTCGGCAGCTCATCTTTACGTTTATAGATGCGCAGACCTGGGCGACTGATACGCTGAATGCTTTCTACAACAGCTTTACCCTGGAAATACTTAAGCGTAAGTTCCAGTTCCGGCTTGGTGTCGCCTTCAACTTTAAATTCTTCAATAAAGCCTTCTTCCTTCAGCACGTTGGCAATTGCCACTTTCAGCTTGGAGGAAGGCATGGTGACCGCAGCTTTATTCGCGGCCTGACCGTTACGGATACGGGTCAGCATATCCGCGATCGGATCTTGCATGCTCATCTGTCTTTACTCCCGTGATTCAATTGGTGACAATTACCAGCTAGCCTTTTTCAGACCCGGGATTTCACCGCGCATAGCGGCTTCACGGACCTTAATACGGCTCAACCCGAACTTCCGCAGGAAAGCGTGCGGACGACCAGTTTGACGGCAGCGGTTACGCTGACGAGACGGGCTGGAATCACGCGGCAGAGTCTGCAGCTTGAGAACAGCGTCCCAACGATCTTCGTCGGAAGCGTTCACATCAGAGATGATTGCTTTGAGTTCAGCGCGTTTAGCGAAGAATTTTTCAGCTAAAGCCACGCGCTTTACTTCGCGTGCTTTCATTGATTGCTTTGCCATGAACGTAACCCTGGTTTACTTGCGGAACGGGAAGTCAAAGGCAGCCAGCAGAGCACGGCCTTCTTCGTCAGATTGCGCAGTAGTGGTGATAGTAATATCCATACCACGTACGCGGTCGACTTTGTCATAGTCGATTTCTGGGAAGATGATCTGCTCACGGACACCCATGCTGTAATTGCCACGACCGTCGAATGACTTAGCGGACAAGCCACGGAAGTCACGGATACGCGGTACAGCAATAGTGATCAGGCGCTCAAAGAACTCCCACATGCGTTCGCCACGCAGAGTTACTTTACAGCCGATCGGATAGCCCTGACGGATTTTGAAGCCTGCAACTGATTTGCGTGCTTTGGTGATCAACGGTTTTTGACCGGAGATTGCTGCCAGGTCAGCTGCTGCGTTATCCAGCAGTTTCTTGTCAGCGATCGCTTCACCAACACCCATGTTCAGGGTGATCTTCTCGACCCGAGGGACTTGCATGACAGAATTGTAGTTAAACTCAGTCATGAGTTTGTTAACTACTTCGTCTTTGTAGTAATCATGCAGTTTCGCCATCGTACTACTCCAAATTACTTGATAGTTTCGCTGTTAGACTTGAAGAAACGGACTTTTTTGCCGTCTTCGAATCTAAAGCCTACACGGTCAGCCTTGCCGGTTGCCGCATTGAAGATTGCAACGTTAGAAACCTGAATAGCAGCTTCTTTTTCAACGATGCCGCCTGGTTGGTTCAGAGCCGGAACCGGCTTCTGGTGTTTCTTAACCAGGTTGATACCTTCAACGATGACCTTGCCGGAAGACAGGACATTTTTCACTTTACCGCGTTTACCTTTATCTTTACCGGTTAACACGATAACTTCGTCATCACGACGGATTTTCGCTGCCATGATTCGCTCCTTAGAGTACTTCTGGTGCCAGAGAGATAATTTTCATGAACTTCTCGTTACGAAGTTCACGAGTTACCGGCCCAAAGATACGCGTGCCGATTGGCTGCTCACTGTTATTGTTTAAAATAACGCATGCATTACCATCGAAGCGAATGACAGAACCGTCAGGGCGACGAACACCCTTCCTGGTGCGCACCACTACCGCCTTCAGCACATCGCCTTTTTTGACCTTACCACGCGGAATTGCTTCCTTGATGGTGATCTTGATGATGTCGCCGACGCCTGCGTAGCGACGGTGCGAGCCACCCAGAACCTTGATACACATTACGCGACGTGCACCGGAGTTGTCGGCGACGTTCAGCATAGTCTGTTCTTGGATCATTTTAGTGCTCCGCTAATGTCAACTACTACCTGAGACTCCAAAATCAGAGCCATTAAAAAGCCCCATATATCGAGGGCGCGGCATTATAACACCGGTTATCGAATATGGGTAGAAAAAATAAACGGCTCATTGCTGAGCCGTTTATTTGTATTGAGAACGGTACTGTATTACAGAACCGCTTTCTCTACAACGCGAACCAGCGTCCAGGACTTAGTCTTGGACAGCGGACGGCATTCACGGATTTCAACCTTGTCGCCGATACCGCATTCGTTGTTCTCGTCGTGTACGTGCAGTTTGGTCGTACGCTTGATGAATTTACCGTAGATCGGGTGTTTCACAAAACGTTCGATAGCAACAACAATGGATTTCTCCATTTTGTCGCTAACAACGCGACCTTGCAGAGTACGGATTTTATCGGTCATTACGCACCCGCCTTCTCAGTCAGTAAAGTCTTAACGCGTGCGACATCGCGACGCACTTGCTTCAACAGGTGAGACTGTTGCAGCTGGCCACTTGCTGCCTGCATACGCAGGTTAAACTGCTCACGCAGTAAATTCAGCAGTTCGGCATTCAGCTCTTCAACGCTTTTCTCACGCAGCTCTTTTGCTTTCATTACATCACCGTCTTAGTTACAAAGGTGGTTTTAATCGGCAGTTTCGCTGCTGCCAGCTTGAATGCTTCACGGGCCAGCTCTTCCGGTACGCCGTCCATTTCATAAAGGACTTTACCCGGCTGAATCAAGGCAACCCAATACTCCACGTTACCTTTACCTTTACCCATACGCACTGCCAGCGGCTTTTCAGTGATCGGTTTGTCCGGGAATACACGGATCCAGATCTTACCTTGACGCTTAACTGCACGGGTCATAGCACGACGTGCTGCTTCGATCTGACGGGCAGTCAGACGACCACGGCCAACAGCTTTGAGACCGTAAGTGCCGAAGCTAACATCCGCGCCCGCAGCCAGACCACGGTTGCGGCCTTTGTGCATCTTACGGAATTTTGTACGCTTTGGTTGTAACATCAGCGACGCTCCTTATTTACGGCCTTTACGCTGCTGCTTTTTAGGTTGAGCAGCCGGTTTTTCCGGTTGTTCAACAGCAGCCATACCACCCAGGATCTCGCCTTTGAAGATCCACACTTTAACGCCGATTACACCGTAAGTGGTGTGCGCTTCAGAGGTGTTGTAGTCAATGTCAGCACGCAGAGTGTGCAGCGGTACGCGACCTTCGCGGTACCATTCGGTACGTGCGATTTCCGCGCCGCCCAGACGGCCGCTAACTTCAACTTTGATACCTTTAGCGCCCAGACGCATTGCGTTCTGTACAGCACGCTTCATAGCACGACGGAACATAACGCGACGTTCCAGCTGAGAAGTGATGCTGTCAGCAACCAATTTTGCGTCCAGTTCAGGTTTACGAACTTCGGCGATGTTGATCTGTGCAGGAACGCCAGCGATATCCGCTACGACCTTACGCAGTTTTTCTACGTCTTCGCCTTTCTTACCGATAACGATACCCGGACGAGCGGTGTGAATAGTCACACGGATGCTCTTAGCCGGACGCTCGATAACGATACGAGATACAGACGCTTTAGCCAGTTCCTTAGTCAGGTACTGACGTACTTTAAAATCGCTGTCCAGGTTGTCAGCGAATTCTTTGGTGTTCGCAAACCAGGTAGAGTTCCATGGTTTTACAATACCCAGGCGAATACCATTAGGATGTACTTTCTGACCCATTGCTAGTCTCCAGAGTCTCAGCGATCGGACACAACCACAGTAATGTGGCTGGTGCGCTTCAGGATGCGATCTGCACGACCTTTTGCACGCGGCATAATGCGCTTCATGCTCGGGCCTTCGTCTACGAAAATTTTCGCAACTTTCAGATCGTCAATGTCAGCGCCATCGTTGTGTTCAGCGTTAGCAATGGCAGATTCGAGGACTTTCTTGACCAGTACAGCCGCTTTCTTATTGGTGTAGGTCAAAATGTCCAGAGCCTGCGACACTTTCTTACCGCGGATCAGGTCAGCAACAAGGCGAACCTTCTGAGCAGAAGAACGAGCGTGGCGATGTTGAGCTAAAGTTTCCATCTCTTCCTCCTACTTATTTCTTCTTGGCTTTTTTATCAGCCGCGTGACCGCGATAAGTACGGGTCGGTGCAAATTCACCCAGTTTGTGACCGACCATTTCGTCGGAAACAAATACCGGAACGTGCTGACGACCATTATGGACAGCGATGGTCAAACCGATCATGTTAGGAAAGATCGTTGAACGACGGGACCAAGTGCGCAGGGGCTTCTTGTCTCCGCTTTCCACCGCTTTCTCTACCTTCTTCAGCAAGTGCAGGTCAATAAAAGGACCTTTCTTGAGAGAACGTGGCATGGCTTATCCTCTAAAATTATTTGCTACGGCGACGTACGATGAATTTATCAGTACGCTTGTTGCTGCGGGTCTTCTTACCTTTGGTCTGAACGCCCCACGGAGTTACCGGGTGCTTACCAAAGTTACGACCTTCACCACCACCATGTGGGTGGTCGACCGGGTTCATCGCAGTACCGCGAACGGTAGGACGAACACCACGCCAGCGAGCAGCACCTGCTTTACCCAGAACGCGCAGCATATGCTCAGCATTGCCAACTTCGCCCAGAGTTGCACGGCATTCAGCTTCGACTTTACGCATTTCACCAGAGCGCAGACGCAGGGTGACATAAGCACCATCGCGAGCAACGATCTGAACGTAAGTACCAGCGGAACGCGCCAGCTGACCGCCTTTACCTGGTTTCATTTCTACGTTATGAACGGTAGAACCAACCGGGATATTGCGCATCGGCAGAGTGTTACCTGCTTTGATTGCAGCATCAACGCCAGACTGAATCTGGTCGCCAGCTTTCAGGCCTTTAGGGGCCAGGATGTAACGGCGTTCGCCATCTTTGTACAGAACCAGCGCGATGTTCGCGGAACGGTTCGGATCGTACTCAAGACGTTCAACAACTGCCGGGATACCGTCTTTGTTGCGTTTGAAGTCAACAATACGATAAGCCTGCTTGTGGCCACCACCGATGTGACGAGTGGTGATACGGCCATTGTTGTTACGACCACCGGATTTGCTGTTTTTTTCAACCAGCGGAGCAAAAGGTTTGCCCTTGTGCAGCTCTGGGTTGACCACTTTAACGACGTGGCGACGACCCGGAGATGTCGGTTTACACTTAACAACTGCCATTGTATTACTCCTCCGACTTACTCAGCGCCGCCAACGAAGTCCAGATTCTGGCCTTCTTTTAAGGTGACGTAAGCTTTTTTCCAGTCGCTACGACGACCGATACGCTGTCCGTGACGTTTAACTTTCCCTTTAACTACCAGGGTGTTAACGACTTCGACTTCGACTTCAAACAGTTTCTGCACAGCAGCTTTGATCTCTGCTTTGGTCGCGTCTTTAGCAACTTTGAGAACGATGGTATTGGTTTTTTCCATCGCAGTAGACGCTTTTTCAGAAACGTGCGGTGCACGAAGCACCTTCAGCAAACGTTCTTCACGAATCATGCCAGCATCTCCTCAACTTGCTTAACAGCATCAGCAGTCATTACGACTTTGTCGAAGGCGATCAGGCTAACCGGGTCGATACCAGTTGCATCGCGTACGTCAACCTTGTGCAGGTTGCGCGCAGCCAGGAACAGGTTCTCGTCCAGCTCACCGGTGATGATCAACACATCTTCCAGAGCCATGTCTTTCAGTTTCTGTGCCAGCAGCTTGGTTTTCGGTGCTTCAACAGAGAACGTCTCGACAACGATCAGACGATCCTGACGTACCAGTTCGGACAGAATGCTTTTCAGCGCGCCGCGGTACATCTTTTTGTTAACTTTTTGACTGTGGTCCTGCGGACGCGCAGCGAAGGTCACGCCACCTGAACGCCAGATCGGGCTCTTGATAGAACCTGAACGCGCACGGCCGGTGCCTTTCTGACGCCACGGCTTTTTGCCGGAACCAGTTACTTCAGCACGAGTCTTCTGAGCACGAGTACCCTGACGAGCACCAGCTGCATAAGCAACAACAACCTGGTGAACCAGCGCTTCGTTGAAATCACGACCGAAGGTAGTTTCGGAAACAGTCAGCGCGCTCTGCGCGTCTTTCAATACTAATTCCATTGCTATCCCCTTACGCCTTCACAGCTGGTTTAACGATCAGGTCGCAGCCGGTTGCACCCGGGACACCACCTTTAACCAGCAGCAGGTTGCGCTCAGCGTCAACACGTACTACGTCCAGGCTCTGAACGGTTACACGTTCGTTACCCAGCTGACCTGCCATTTTCTTGCCTTTGAACACTTTGCCCGGAGTCTGGTTCTGACCGATAGAACCCGGAACGCGGTGAGACAAGGAGTTACCGTGAGTAGCGTCCTGGGTACGGAAGTTCCAGCGCTTAACGGTACCTGCGAAACCTTTACCTTTAGAGGTACCGGTTACGTCAACTTTTTTAACGTCAGCAAACAGTTCAACGCTAATGTCCTGACCAACGGTGTATTCTTCACCATCTGCCAGACGGAATTCCCACAGGCCGCGGCCAGCTTCAACGCCAGCTTTAGCAAAGTGGCCAGCTTCCGGCTTGGTTACACGGTTAGCTTTTTTAGCACCAGTGGTAACCTGAACAGCGCGATAGCCATCGTTAGCCAGATCTTTGATCTGAGTAACGCGGTTTGCTTCAACTTCGATAACGGTTACTGGGATAGAGACGCCATCTTCAGTGAAGATGCGGGTCATACCCACTTTTTTACCGACTAAACCAATCATTGTATCAACCTCTCAATCGCTTGATGACCTGATTAACCCAGGCTGATCTGCACGTCAACACCGGCAGCCAGATCCAGACGCATCAGAGCATCAACGGTTTTTTCAGTTGGCTCAACGATGTCAACCAGACGCTTGTGAGTGCGGATCTCGTACTGATCGCGCGCGTCTTTGTTAACGTGCGGAGAGATCAGAACGGTAAAACGCTCTTTGCGGGTCGGCAGCGGGATCGGACCACGAACCTGCGCACCAGTGCGCTTGGCAGTCTCGACGATTTCCGCGGTTGATTGATCGATCAGACGATGATCAAACGCTTTAAGACGGATACGGATTCTTTGGTTCTGCATGAGACCAGAAGCTCCAGTTATTTATAGACGAAAATAATTACTCCTCACACCCATTACGATTGATGGGGGAGTGTAATCGTTCTTACGTAGCTCCCCAATTGGGAGCATTGTTGGCAACAAAATGCGTTACCGGGGTTCATATCGAACCAGCCGTCAATTACGACAAGCCCGCGCATTATACGTAAATCTGGTGTCGACGCAAGTGATGTTTAGAAAACAAGCAGGTTAATTGTGTTTTCAGGCGCAGTGTCGCAACTACAGATGCAATTGCATCCGGCATCGTAGGTTGTTCTGAAGACGCCACGCAATTATCTATTTTCTGAGTGGTGAACTGATTTCTTCTCCCTGAGACTGACGTCACGTCAGGGAACAAAGGCTGCAACGGATGGCATGTGCTATTGGGTTTATCATCGTCTACATCGCACTATCGTTTGCTTTGGCTATCGTCGATATACGCCAGGGACTGCTTCCTGATGCCCTCACCTGCCCTCTGTTATGGTGTGGGCTGCTGTGGCATTTACTCTGCCAGCCGCAAGAGTTAGCCAATGCCGTCTGGGGAGCAATCGCAGGCTATGCAGGCTTCGCGCTCATTTACTGGGGTTACCGCGGCGTAAGACGGCGGGAGGGACTGGGCTATGGTGACGTAAAATTTCTTGCGGCGTTAGGGGCATGGCACGGCTGGCAAAACTTACCTTACCTGATTTTACTTTCTTCCTTACTGGCCTGCGCGTTCCTTACTGTCTCCGTTCTGCGCACCGGTCAATGGCAGACAATAAAAAACCCGCTGCCCTTCGGCCCTTATATGGCCGCAGCGGGTTTGATCGCCGGTTGGCAGACGTTTTATCTGTCGGCTATTTTGCTTCGACTCTGATTTGCGATTGAATGTAGTTCTGCAAACCGATTTTGCCGATCAGATCCAGCTCGGTTTCCAGCCAGTCAATATGCCCTTCTTCATCAGCAAGGATTTCGATCATCATGTCGCGGCTTACGTAATCATGAACACTATCGGCATACGCGATCGCTTCACGAAGATCCTGTGCACCTTCAAGCTCAAGACGTAAATCCGATTGCAGCATTTCTTCGACATCTTCACCGATCCCTAACTTACCGAGATCCTGAAGATTGGGGATGCCTTCGAGAAACAAAATACGCTCGATGTACTTATCGGCGTGCTTCATTTCATCAATGGACTCATGGTATTCAACATCATTGAGGCGCATCAGGCCCCAGTTTTTAAACATTCTCGCATGGAGAAAGTACTGATTGATTGCGACAAGCTCATTTCCCAATAATTTATTGAGATAACTTATGATTCTAACATCACCTTTCATTATATAGTCCCTCCGCTTCCACTTATTGAAGCGTAGATGGGGCTACCGGGATGTCAAAAAAAAGTTGGGGCTTCAGGCAATCTCTTTGTATTCCGGGATCTGGGTCAATTCATCCTGCATTATTTCTCGTGCCGCGCGGATACATTTCCCACACTGATTCCCCACCGGAATGAATTTACGTAGCTGCTGAAAGGACTGGGGGTGAAACTGACGCACCGCCTGGCGGATTTTTTTATCACTGACACCATTACACAAACAAACGTACATGATCACTCCCGTTCAATTTATGCGCAAAGTGTAAATGAGAATAGTTATGATTACAATAGCTGCATATTAACGTTTGTATCAAATAATAAGTACCAACAGAGATGCATCCATTCGCTACATAAGTTGTTATGCCCCGGTATCACCGGGGCATAATGGCGTTTATTCTTCAGTTGAAAGGCTGGCTTCCGGGACGCAGTTTATCAATGTTTCCCTCCGGCTAGTTTCGGTAGTTTGGCTTACGGCCGGCGATGCTTTCAGCGGTTCGGTCAGGGAAGTCAACGAGCCGCCGGAAATCCCTATCTCTTTTAACAACGAATCGATTAACGGTGCCTGGGTACGATAGGAAAGCGCAGCGGATAACGCTTGCTCAGCAAGGTTTCCACCGCTCGCGCCGCCAGCGGTCACGTCTCCGGCCACGCCACCACGGTTCAGGCCATCGACCTGAATGATCTTAATACCGTCGATCGACTTCATCGGCTCAACGGATTTTTCAATAACAGCTGGCAGGGATTGCAGCAGCGCCAGTTTGAACTTGAGGCTGGTTTGCTCATCGGAAAGCACGTTGATAGCGTCATTAATCGCCCGCTGGGCTTCCGCTTCCGCCAGCCCTTTTTTACGCGTCGCCTCCGCCAACTCCACGATAGCGGCGGCCTGCATCTCTGCCGCTTCTTTCTCTGCCTTCGCCCGCACGGTCAGTTCAACCGCTTTGGTTTCCGCATCCTGCTCAGCGGCAATTAGTGCTACCTGTTTTGCACGATCCGCTTCCGCCGTCTGGCGCGTGGTTTCAACGTTTTGCTGCGCACGAACTGCTTCAGCTAAGGCATCGTTGGCGCGCGCTTCCGCCTGGGATTGCAGCTCGGATTTGGCGGCGATGGCAATGGATTTTGTCTGGTTGGCGATTTCCGTGACCTGTTGCTGTTCGATCTCTTTGATTCGCACCTCACGCTCGGCCTCGACCTTTCTGGTACGGACCGCCTGCTCGCGTTCAATTTCGCTTTCCTGAATCTGCCGTTCGGCCAAGATGCGCGTCTGCTCTGCCTCACGATGGCGTTCAGCTTCAAAGGCGGCAATTTTGGCATTCTGCTCGGCAGTGCGGGTTTTTACCTGCTGCTCCTGCTCAAGCGTCATAAAGGCTTCCTGCTGTTCAATCTCCAGTTTGCGCGACAGGGCGTCACGGTTTTTCTCACGTACCGCCACTTCTACGTCTTGTTCAACCTCGTTACGTTCACGGCGGCGACGCTCGGTTTCCTGCGTCAGCTTGGTCAGACCCTCGGCGTCAAAGGCGTTATTGGGGTTGAAATGCTCTTTCGAAGTCTGATTAAAGTTGGTCAACGAAACGCTCTCCAGCTCCAGGCCGTTTTTCGACAGATCTTCCGCGACTGTGTTCTGTACGCCCTGAACAAAATTTTCGCGGGTATCCTGGAGCTCATGCATGGTCATCTGTGAGGCAGTAGCGCGCAGGGCATCGACGAATTTATCTTCAACCAGCATACGTAAATCTTCTGGCGAAAGCGTACGTTGTCCCAGCGTCTGCGCGGCGGTAGCAATACCTTCTACAGAAGGTTTAACCCTGACAAAAAACGCCACGACGACATCAACGCGCATACGGTCTTTGGTAATCAGACTATCAATGGCTGCGCGGCTCACCTCAAGTTTGAGGGTATTCATATTGATAGGAATAATTTCATGAAAAATGGGCATCACAATGGCACCACCGCTCATCACCACTTTCTGCCCGCCAAGGCCGGTACGCACAAACGCCTGCTCAGCGGAGGCCCGGCGATATAGCCTTGCGAAAATAATACCGATAATTAACAAAATGATAACCACAACAATCGCGGAAACCATCCATGATGGCAGCATGCCTAATACATCATCCATTATGTGTGTCCCTTTAATTAATAACGCTATTACAAAACATCCGGCCAGGGGTTCAGCTCTGCTAAATAGCGCGTAGCTGAAAGCCGACAAACGATCAGCACCTTGTCCCCTTTATTGAATTCTTTGCCCTCTTCAGGTTCCAGCAGTAAATAGTGCACCTGACCAAATTTATCGACAAATTTGCCTTCGCAGGGCAAGCCAGATTTACCCGCATGACCAGTAATAATGGCCATACACCCTATATAATCATCTTCCGTAATGGCGGTAGTTTCATCCCGGGGCAACCAGGGTGCAACGGCGTTGCCGGTATAGTGCGTGGCCACGACGGAAACAGCCAGGCTAATCGGTGCCAGCAGGAGATTGTTCAGGGGAGTTTGCCAGAACGTAACCCAGCCGTGCTGTGCGAGTATGCCGAACAGTCCAAAGTACCCGGCCAGTAAACAGAGTGCCACAAGCGCGGGGAGCCGCCCAATATTCAGATAATGAAGTACCTGCCCAATGTTGCCTTCGCTTAATGCATCATAATGGTCAAGATGGGCGTCAAGCGCGCCGGAGAGGAGGTGACCACAGAGGAGGGAAATAATTTCCAGCAAACCGATAAGTAATATGAATGAAATAGCGAACAGGTAAGGTCCGTTATATGGCGTAAATAAAAGCATGCATCCACTCCTGTGACGACATTCCATATTGGTACAGCAACAACGCTTTCGACGCTTCTTATTCCTCTTACAATATCATATTCAACAACGAGAAATGAATTTAAACGGTCTCAGATACAATGCCTGCTGGCGCTCCTGACTCTTGTCAGGCAGAATATTTTATAAAAGCCATAAAAAAAGAGCGCCGAAGCGCCCTTTTCAATTCAAAGCTAAATATTAGCCCAGAACTTTAGCAACAACGCCCGCGCCAACGGTACGGCCGCCTTCACGGATTGCGAAACGCAGACCGTCGTCCATCGCGATCGGGTGGATCAGGGTAACAACCATTTTGATGTTGTCGCCCGGCATTACCATCTCAACACCTTCCGGCAGTTCGATGGTGCCAGTCACGTCAGTTGTACGGAAGTAGAACTGCGGACGGTAGCCTTTGAAGAACGGAGTATGACGGCCGCCTTCATCTTTGGACAGGATGTACACTTCAGATTCAAACTTGGTGTGCGGCTTGATTGAACCCGGCTTAGCCAGTACCTGACCACGCTGGATTTCTTCACGTTTGATACCACGCAGCAGAACACCACAGTTCTCGCCTGCACGACCTTCGTCCAGCAGTTTGCGGAACATTTCAACGCCGGTACAGGTGGATTTCGCAGTATCTTTGATACCAACGATTTCAACTTCTTCACCTACTTTAATGATACCGCGCTCTACACGACCGGTAACAACGGTACCACGGCCGGAGATGGAGAATACGTCTTCGATCGGCAGCAGGAACGGCTTGTCAATCGCACGCTCTGGTTCCGGGATGTAAGAATCCAGGTAGCCTGCCAGTTCGATGATTTTTTCTTCCCACTCTGCTTCGCCTTCCAGCGCTTTCAGAGCAGAACCACGAACGATCGGAGTATCGTCGCCCGGGAAGTCGTACTGGGACAGAAGTTCACGAACTTCCATTTCTACCAGTTCCAGCAGCTCTTCGTCATCAACCATGTCGCATTTGTTCAGGAACACGATGATGTACGGAACGCCTACCTGACGACCCAGCAGGATGTGCTCACGGGTCTGCGGCATCGGGCCGTCAGTCGCAGCAACAACCAGGATCGCGCCGTCCATCTGCGCAGCACCGGTGATCATGTTTTTAACATAGTCGGCGTGGCCCGGGCAGTCTACGTGCGCGTAGTGGCGAGTCGGGGTGTCATATTCAACGTGAGAAGTGTTGATGGTGATACCACGAGCTTTTTCTTCCGGTGCGTTATCGATCTGGTCGAATGCACGTGCAGCACCGCCGTAGGTTTTAGCCAGTACGGTAGTGATTGCAGCGGTCAGAGTAGTTTTACCATGGTCAACGTGGCCGATAGTACCGACGTTGACGTGCGGTTTTGTACGTTCAAATTTTTCTTTAGACACGGCTATATTCCTTACTATAGCGCCCCCTCTCTGAGGGGGCACGGGACATTGGTTTTTAACCCCGGGGCTTATTTACCACGGGCTTCGATTACGGCCTGAGCAACGTTGTTCGGTGCGTCATCATACTTCAGGAATTCCATCGTATATGATGCACGACCTTTGGTCAGAGAACGCAGCTGAGTTGCATATCCGAACATTTCAGACAGCGGTACTTCAGCATGGATCTTAACGCCCGTTACTTCAGATTCCTGACCACGCAGCATACCACGACGACGGCTAAGGTCACCGATGACATCACCAGTGTTCTCTTCCGGCGTTTCTACTTCAACCTTCATGATCGGCTCAAGCAGAACAGGTTTCGCTTTCTTAAAGCCATCTTTAAAGGCGATAGAAGCGGCCAGTTTAAACGCCAGCTCAGAGGAGTCAACGTCATGGTAAGAACCGAAGTGCAGACGCACACCGAGGTCAACTACCGGGTAGCCAGCCAGCGGACCAGATTTAAGCTGTTCCTGGATGCCTTTATCAACGGCCGGGATGTATTCACCAGGAATTACACCACCTTTGATGTCGTTGACGAACTCGTAGCCTTTCGGGTTTGAACCCGGCTCCAGCGGGTACATGTCGATAACAACATGACCGTACTGACCGCGACCACCAGACTGCTTGGCGTGTTTACCTTCGATATCGGTAACTTTCGCGCGAATCGCTTCACGGTAAGCAACCTGAGGTTTACCGACGTTCGCTTCAACGTTGAATTCGCGTTTCATACGGTCAACGATGATGTCGAGGTGCAGCTCACCCATACCGGCGATAATGGTCTGGTTAGATTCTTCGTCAGTCCATACGCGGAAAGACGGGTCTTCTTTAGCCAGACGGCCCAGAGCCAGACCCATTTTTTCCTGGTCAGCTTTGGTTTTCGGTTCTACAGCGATGGAGATTACCGGTTCAGGGAATTCCATACGCTCCAGAATGATCGGCGCATCCGGGTTACACAGAGTGTCACCAGTGGTTACGTCTTTCAGACCGATCGCAGCAGCGATGTCGCCCGCGCGAACTTCTTTGATCTCTTCACGTTTGTTAGCGTGCATCTGTACGATACGGCCAAAACGTTCACGAGCAGATTTCACAGAGTTCAGTACGGTGTCACCGGAGTTAACCACGCCAGAGTACACGCGGAAGAAGGTCAGGTTACCCACGAACGGGTCGGTAGCGATTTTAAATGCCAGCGCCGCAAACGGCTCTTCATCGCTAGCGTGACGCTCAGCCGGAGTATCTTTACCGTCGTCCAGCATACCGTTGATCGCAGGAACGTCAGTCGGGGACGGCAGGTAATCAATTACCGCATCCAGCATCGCCTGAACACCTTTGTTCTTGAACGCAGAACCACAGGTTACCAGGATGATTTCGTTGTTCAGAACGCGCTGACGAAGAGCAGATTTGATCTCTTCTTCAGTCAGTTCTTCACCACCCAGGTATTTTTCCATCAGCTCTTCAGAAGCTTCAGCTGCGGATTCGATCAGGTTCTGGTGCCATTCTTCAGCCAGGTCCTGCATGTCAGCCGGGATATCTTCGTATTCGAAGGTAACGCCCTGATCTGCATCGTTCCAGTTGATGGCTTTCATTTTCACCAGGTCAACAACACCGGTGAAACCTTCTTCAGCACCAATCGCCAGCTGCAGCGGAACCGGGTTCGCGCCCAGACGGGATTTGATCTGACCAACAACTTTCAGGAAGTTCGCACCCATACGGTCCATTTTGTTAACGAACGCGATACGTGGAACTTTATATTTGTTTGCCTGACGCCATACGGTTTCAGACTGTGGCTGAACACCACCAACTGCGCAGTAAACCATTACCGCACCGTCAAGAACACGCATGGAACGTTCTACTTCGATGGTGAAGTCAACGTGCCCCGGGGTGTCGATGATGTTGACACGATGCGGTTCATACTGCTTAGCCATACCAGACCAGAATGCAGTAGTCGCTGCGGACGTGATGGTGATACCACGTTCCTGCTCCTGCTCCATCCAGTCCATGGTTGCTGCGCCGTCATGAACTTCACCGATTTTGTGGTTCACACCGGTGTAGAACAGAATACGTTCGGTAGTGGTGGTTTTACCGGCGTCGATGTGCGCACTGATACCGATATTACGATAGCGTGCGATGGGTGTTGTACGAGCCATTTGATTCCTCGTTTATTGCATTAGGCGTTCAGATAAGTTTTCCAGTGCGGACGCTTACCTGAAGCGCCCGCCTGTTGACTATGACTCCGAAGGGATTACCAACGGTAGTGTGCGAACGCCTTGTTGGCTTCTGCCATACGGTGAACGTCTTCACGTTTCTTAACTGCTGTACCTTTGTTGTCAGCAGCGTCAGAAAGTTCGTTCGCCAGGCGCAGAGCCATGGATTTATCACCGCGTTTACGAGCAGCTTCAACGATCCAACGCATTGCCAGGGCATTACGACGAACCGGACGAACTTCAACTGGAACCTGATAAGTAGAACCACCAACGCGGCGAGACTTAACTTCTACAGTCGGGCGCACGTTGTCGAGAGCGACTTCGAAGGCTTCCAGTTCATTTTTACCAGAACGCTGAGCCAGGGTCTCCAGCGCGCTGTATACGATTGCTTCTGCAGTAGATTTTTTACCATCTACCATCAGGATATTGACAAATTTAGCCAGCAGTTCTGATCCGAACTTCGGATCCGGCAGAATTTTACGCTGACCAATGACGCGACGACGTGGCATGGAAATACTCCGTTGTTAATTCAGGATTGTCCAAAACTCAAAGAGTTTAGTTTGACATTAAGATAAAACGTTTGGCCTTACTTAACGGAGAACCATTAAGCCTTAGGACGTTTCACGCCATACTTGGAGCGTGATTGCTTACGGTCTTTAACGCCGGAGCAGTCAAGCGCACCACGAACGGTGTGGTAACGAACACCCGGGAGGTCTTTTACACGACCGCCACGGATCAGGATCACGGAGTGCTCCTGCAGGTTGTGACCTTCACCACCAATGTAGGAAGTCACTTCAAAACCGTTGGTCAAACGAACACGGCAAACTTTACGCAGTGCAGAGTTCGGTTTTTTAGGAGTGGTAGTATATACACGAGTACATACGCCACGTTTTTGCGGGCATGCTTCCAGCGCAGGCACGTTGCTTTTTGCAACTTTGCGAGCGCGTGGTTTGCGTACCAGCTGGTTAACTGTTGCCATTAAATAGCTCCTGGTTTTAGCTTTTGCTTCGTAAACACGTAATAAATCGTCCTCATACAATATGAGGACGCAGAATTTTAGGGCTGTGCAGAAAAGGTGTCAAGAAATATACAGCGATCTTGTCATCACCAGGCCAATTGGCCTGAATGTTTTATCGTGAGTCTGACGAAACCAGTATAGTCAACCCTGACGACACTGGTCGAAATTTGAGCAGAAAAACCACGCGCATTAACGTCTTCTTCAAGCACATAGACTGATATGGGGGCGGCGCTCAGCATTTCAAGAAAGCGGTTGCCCTCAACGCCTGCCTGCACGCCGTCGGAGATCAGTAGCAGATCGTCGCCCTCACGCAGCATGCGCAGTAAGCTCGTCATATCACAATGCCAGGGAGAGTGGCGCAAGGTGTGCAGCATGTCAGCCTCAAAACGTCATAATGACGTCGTAGTTATCCAGTTTTTCCCGCAGAGCATCAGGCTCCAGCACTTCAGCGTCCAGTACGCGTGGCGTAGCGGCACTGAATCCGCGCTCACGCAGCGAAGCTGCGCACAACCAGCAGTTATCGATATCGTACAGCGGGAGCACTTTAAACGTGGCGATATAATCACGCGCCAGGATCGTCGCGGGCTGCTGACCGGCCAGCAGTTGCAATACGCCGTCGCCGAGGAAAAAAACGCCCGTGTCGTCAGTCAGTGCCGAGGTAGCCAGCAGTGCATCCAGCCCTTCCCGTCCGGCGGAAGAACCGTGCGGCGCGGTGGTAAAAACAAAAGCGACGCGTTTCATCAGAACTGCACCACTCTGTCACAGGTGAGCGCCGCTTCCGCCAGTGCTCCCAGACCGGTGAGGGAAAATCCCTCTTCGAGGTTTGCGCCCGGCAGTTCCAGATGTCCGGATTCGGACTCATCGGTGATCCCACGACGTAACGCCGCCGCCACACAAATATGCAGCGCTACCCCGTGCTCCTGATGCAAACGCTGCCACGCCCGCACCAGATCAAACTCGTCGCTGGCCGGAGAGGTGAGCTGATTCGCGTTATAAACACCTTCTCGGTAGAAGAAGACGCAGGCCAGTTCATGCCCCTCAGCCAGCAGCGCCTGGGCAAACTGCCACGCGCTCGATGCCTGTTGAGTTCCGTAGGCCGGGCCTGTCACCAGCAGGGCAAAACGCATTATTTATCCTGCCCCAGAAAATCGCCGCTTTTGAACTGGCGGATGTAGAGATAAACGGTGTGCTTCGAAATGTTCAGGCGGTCGGCGACCTGGTTAATCGCATCTTTAATATCAAAAATGCCTTTTTCATAAAGATTCAGCACGATCTGGCGGTTCTTGGCGTTATTCGACACGTTGCGATCGGCGTTCACCTCTTCAATCGTGAACTCAAGGGTTTGCGCGACCAAATCATCTACCGAGGAGGCGAAGTTAACCGACGATCCCACGTCTGGCGTTTCCGGGGGGATAAAGGTATTCATGATCTGCGAGAACGGCACGTCAAGGTTCATGTTGATGCACAGCAGGCCGATCACCCGCTGATCGCGATTGCGTATCGCGATAGTCAGCGACTTCATTAGCACGCCGCTTTTGGCGCGCGTAAAGTAGCACTTCGACACGCTGCTGTCCGCGCCGGTCATATCATGTAGCATCCGCAGCGCAAGGTCGGTGATCGGAGAACCAATTTGCCGCCCGGTATGCTCGCCATTAGCGATACGAATGGCGGAACACTTTAGATCTTGTAGAGAGTGCAGCACGATTTCGCAATGGGAGCCAATAAGCATCGCTAACCCGTCCACTACCGCTTCGTAGGATTTCAGGATATCGAAGTCGGTCTGATCGAATGGACGTTGATCCAGTAAATCAAGTTCGCTGGTTTCGTTGGTTAAAAGCGACCTGGACATGAAAGAAAGCACTCCTTTTCAGGAACCTGTCGTTATGTTTTCAGGGCAGGCTCGATTAACACCAATAACTATACGCAAAATCATTCAGGATGCGTCAAGGGAGAGCTTATAGGCGGGCGAGTGTAGCCAACGCAGAGGCAGCCTGAAGAATGACGAGTATAACCTAATACAGCAGAGGTTCTGCTGACCAGATTTAATTATACCGTTCTGCAATAAAAAACCGCCGCCTGAAGCGGCGGCGATAATCATTTTTTATTTTTTAGCAGCATCTGCGGCTTTATCATCGGCGGCGGCAGGAGCATCCGCGTTGGCAGGGGTGGCCGGTTTGATGTCCAGCAGTTCTACGTCAAAGACCAGCGTAGAATTGGCCGGGATACCCGGTACGCCGTTTTTGCCGTAAGCCAGTTCAGGTGGGATAACCAGTTTGATCTTGCCGCCTTTCTTGATGTTTTTCAGGCCTTCAGTCCAGCCCGGGATCACACCATCCAGACGGAAAGACAGCGGCTCGCCACGGGTGTAAGAGTTATCGAACTCTTTACCGTCCGTCAGCGTACCTTTGTAGTTTACAACCACGGTATCGCTGTCCTTAGGCGCGTCACCGCTACCCGCTTTTTCTACTTTATACAGCAGACCGGTAGAGGATTTTTTCACCCCTTTCTCTTTGGCGAACGCATCGCGGTAGGCTTTACCTTTGGCTTCGCTTTCAGCCGCGTCTTTTTCCATCTTCGCCTGAGCGGAGGCTTTTACGCGGGTTTCAAACGCTTGCAGAGTCTGTTCGATTTCCTGATCGGACAGTTTGCTCTTGTCAGCAAAGGCATCCTGAACACCGGCGATCAGTTGGTCTTTATCCAGTTTAATACCCAGTTTTTCTTGTTCTTTCAGGGAGTTTTCCATGTAGCGGCCCAGCGATGCACCCAGCGCGTAAGCAGACTTCTGGTCGTCATTTTTGAACACAGCTTTGCTGTCAGCGGCCGGAGCAGCTTTGCTCTCAGTAGCCGGTGCAGCGGTAGTTGCAGTTTCTGCGGCAAAGGTCAGCGGCGCGTTCAGCGCGACAGCCATTGTCGTCGCCAGCAGAGTAACTTTAAACAGTGATTTCATCCATATCTCCAGGGCCGGGGCATCTCACCCCAGGTTAACTTTCAAATTAGAAGCGTACTATAAAGCGTTGCAGAAGAAATCTACAGACGGACTCTCCCTAATTACGGATCTTTTCAGACTATTTTTGTTTAAATTAGTTTCCTCTGGAAAGAGGTCGATGCTGCGCGACAAGACAAAGTTGGGTAGAATCCGCCCGCCAGCTACCACAAGCCGCAGAGAAGAGGTGAATCATGCAGGATAAAACGATGGAAGCGCGTCTGGCGGAACTGGAAAGCCGACTGGCATTTCAGGAGATCACGATTGAGGATCTTAACCAGACGGTGACCGCACACGAAATGGAAATGGCGAAACTGCGGGAACACGTGCGCCTGATGGCGGAAAAACTGAAAGCCAGCCAGCCGTCGCACATGGCGTCGCCTTCAGAAGAAACGCCGCCGCCCCATTATTGAGGCGTAAAAAAAGCGGGTTGCCCCGCTTTAGTATGATAACGACAATTAGTGACAGCCGCAGCCGCCGTGACCGCCGCAACCACCTTTACCGTGGTCGTGATCGTGGTCATGGCCGTGACCGCCGCAGCAGCCATCGTGACCGTGGTCATGATCGTGGTGATGATCGTGCGCGCCATGTACGTGACCATGCTCAAGCTCTTCAGCCGTAGCTTCACGAATCGCAACCACTTCCACGCTGAATTTCAGGTTCTGACCTGCCAGCATGTGGTTACCGTCAACCACGACGTGATCGTCTTCAACGCCAGTGATTTCAACCGGCACCGGACCCTGGTCGGTTTCCGCCAGGAAACGCATGCCCACCTGCAGTTCATCAACGCCCATAAAGACGTCTTTAGGTACGCGCTGAACCAGGTTTTCATCGTACTGGCCGTAAGCGTCATTTGCTTCCACAGCAACGTCAAATTTATCGCCTGGTTCATGGCCTTCCAGCGCATTTTCCAGACCAGAAATCAGGGAGCCGTGACCATGCAGATAGTCCAGCGGCGCACTTACCGGAGACTCATCAACTAATACACCGTCTTCTGTACGTACCTGATAGGCCAGGCTGACCACCAGGTCTTTTGCTACTTTCATGATATCTCCTGAGCAAGGGAAGAATAGTGGCGCAGATTGTAGCGGAATTCTGCACGCGTGTACCCTTTAGCTTAAAAAAACCTGCGGCATCTCGCTAGTCCGGATGAAAAATGCCGATCACTTGCTCTTCTTTGCGCACATGATCGCGGGCCTCTTTATCGGCCTCACGCATCTGATGGCCGCACTTAACGCATTCAACTATATCGACATTATTTTCCCGCCATATAGCCAGCGTGTCCTGCGCCTGGCAGGAGGGACATTTTGCGCCTGCAATAAAACGTTTACGGACTGGCATTATTTACTCCTGATCTGATCCATCCCAGCCGTCAAGCTGGTGACGCTCCTGATGCATTTCACGCTGGAAGATCTCTTCCAGCTCCCGCCGCGCTTCCTGTACGCGAGAAATTTGCACCGTGTCGGTGTGTACCGGCATAAGTTCACGCAGCATTCGCATATCCAGACGACGAAAATGAAGCTGCGCGCGGTGCGCCTGGTGCGGATGCACGCCTAACGAAATCAGCGCCTTACGCCCCAGTTCCAGGGCGCTGGAAAAGGTTTCACGGGAGAACTGGGTAACCCCCGCCTGGAGCAATTCGTGGGCCTCCACACGGCCTCGCGCTCGCGCCATAATCTTTAACTGCGGAAAATGCTGCTGGCAAATTTCCACCAGCTTCATGGTATCTTCCGGCTCATTACAGGTGATAACGATGGACTGCGCCTCTGCCGCACCCGCTGCATGCAGCAAATCTACCTGGGTAGCGTCGCCGTAATACACTTTATAGCCGTATTTACGCATCAGGCCCACCGCGCTGATATCGCGCTCCAGCACCGTAATGCGCATTTTATTGGCCATCAGCAAACGCCCGATCACCTGACCAAAACGGCCAAACCCGACGATAATGACCTGCGGTTTGTCGTCATCTACCCACGGTTTTTCATCTTCGTCATCCGGACCGTTAAACTGCCGCGCCAGCCGTTTATCGATGGCTTTCATCAACAGCGGCGTGGTCATCATCGACAGCGTGACCGTCACCAGCAGCAGCGCCATCTGATCGTTCTGAAACAGTTTTTGCGACGAGGCCGTAGAGAACAGCACAAAGGCAAATTCACCGCCCTGACTGAGTACCCCGGCAAACTGCAACCGCTCAGAGCTTCGCAGTCCATACACCCGCGCCAGCAGATACAGCACCAGCATTTTGACCGCCACCAGCGCAAACACGCTGAAAGCCACCCACAGCAGATGCGTGTAGAGCACGCCCAGGTTGAGCGACATGCCGACCGAAATAAAGAATAGCCCCAGCAGCAGGCCTTTAAACGGATCGATGGACGATTCCAGCTCGTGCCGGTATTCACTTTCCGCCAGCAATATCCCGGCGATAAAAGTGCCCAGCGCCATCGACAGCCCCAGCGCATCCATAAACAGCGCCGAGCCGAGCACCAGCAGCAGCGTGGCGGCAGTAAACACTTCGCGCACGCCAGAGGCGGCGATAAAGCGGAACACCGGACGCAGTAAATAACGCCCGCCAATCAGCATCCCGGCAAACGCCAGCACTTTCATGCCGATTTTGATCCAGTCAAAGTGATCGTCGCCGGCTCCCGCCAGTAGTGGCACCAGCGCCAGCGCCGGGATCACCGCCAGATCCTGAAACAACAGCACCGAAAAGCCGAGCTGCCCGGATTCGCTGCGGTTCATCCCCTTCTCACGCATAAGCTGAAGCGCCATCGCCGTCGAGGACATGGCAAGGCCAATCCCACCAACCACCGCCGCCTGCCACGAAAACTGCGTCAACATCAGCAACCCGCCGAGGATCGCCGCGCTGAAGATCACCTGCGCCGCCCCGACGCCAAAAATCGAGCGCCGTAACTCCCAGAGCTTGCCGGGGTTCAGTTCCAGCCCGATGATAAACATCAGGAACACTACGCCCAGTTCCGAGAAGTGCAGGATCTCGTCGACGTCACTGATAAAACCCAGCCCCCACGGACCGATGGCAATTCCCGCCAGCAGATAACCCAGCACCGCGCCGATGCCCAGACGCGCCGCCAACGGTACCGCCACGACCGCCGCAAAAAGAAACAGGACGCCAGCCAGTAACAGATTGGATCCCTCCATTACTGACCTCCATTGTTAAGCGGTGACGCCAGCCACTCACCGTAAGCTTTGGCCCGACTGGCCAGCTCCTGCGGTGTTTGTCGTCTGGCCCAATACACGATAATCGGGTTAAGCCAGTGCATACGGCACATGGCGGCGGTTAACTCAAAAGGGCGCAGAACATCGCTCATCGGGTAGCGATTCAGCGCGTCGTGCCGATAGGCGCTCTCCGGCTCACCGGTGGTGATCACACTCCGCCAGTACTTTCCCGCCAGTTGGTTCCCTCCCGGACCGCTGGAAAACCCCCGGCTCAACACACGATCCAGCCACTCTTTCAGCAGCGCCGGGCAGCTATAGGTATACAGCGGATGCTGAAACACGATGACATCGTGCTCCAGCAACAGCGCCTGTTCGCGCGGAATATCAATAAAAAAATCGGGATACTGCGCATAGAGATCGTGCACAGTAACATTTTGCAGCTGCGTGGCCGGCTTAAGCAAAACCCGGTTGGCTACCGAGTCCTGTGATTCCGGATGGGCATACAGCAGCAGTACTTTCGCTGTCTGCGACATCATTCCCCTCCCGGGTTTGTCGTTCTGTCTCATTCGGGCCATATTGCTGCCAGAATGATTTTGTCTATCGTCTTCATTATGGGCTACCATTGCGCCCCGGTGCGGCATTTTGCCAGCAACCTTACATTATCATAATGACAAATTAACATAGTCTGAACATACGGCACCTTATGATTGTTTTCTCCTCGTTACAAATTCGCCGCGGCGTGCATGTCCTGCTGGACAACGCCACGGCCACCATTAATCCGGGCCAGAAAGTCGGCCTGGTGGGTAAAAACGGCTGCGGTAAATCCACCCTGCTGGCGCTGCTGAAAAATGAGCTGAGTGCCGATGCCGGTAGCTTTACGTTTCCCGGCACCTGGCAGCTCGCCTGGGTGAATCAGGAAACGCCCGCCCTGCCCCAACCGGCTCTGGATTATGTTATCGACGGGGATCGTGAATTTCGCCAGCTCGAAGCGCAATTACAGGCGGCGAATGACGCCAATGATGGACACGCGATTGCCACTATCCATGGCAAACTGGATGCGGTTGACGCCTGGACTATTCGTTCACGCGCGTCCAGCCTGCTGCACGGCCTTGGCTTTTCTAACGAACAGCTGGAACGTCCGGTCAGCGACTTCTCCGGCGGCTGGCGGATGCGTCTTAACCTGGCGCAGGCGCTGATTTGCCGCTCCGACCTGCTGTTGCTGGATGAACCAACCAACCACCTCGACCTTGATGCGGTGATCTGGCTGGAGCGCTGGCTGAAAAGCTATCAGGGCACGCTGATCCTGATTTCCCATGACCGCGACTTTCTCGATCCGGTGGTGGATAAAATCATTCATATCGAACAGCAGTCGATGTTTGAGTATACCGGCAACTATAGCTCGTTTGAGATACAGCGAGCTACGCGCCTGTCGCAGCAACAGGCGACGTATGAAAGCCAGCAGTTGCGCGTGGCGCATCTGCAAAGCTTTATCGACCGCTTCAAAGCCAAAGCCAGTAAAGCAAAGCAGGCGCAAAGCCGCGTGAAGATGCTGGAACGGATGGAGCTTATTGCGCCGGCGCACGTTGATAACCCATTCCACTTCAGCTTCCGCGTCCCGGAAAGCCTGCCTAATCCGCTACTGAAAATGGAAAAAGTGAGTGCCGGCTATGGCGAACGTACCATTCTCGATTCCATTAAATTGAATCTCGTGCCTGGTTCACGCATTGGCCTTCTTGGTCGCAACGGCGCAGGGAAATCGACGTTAATCAAGCTGTTGGCAGGTGAACTGGCCCCGACGCACGGCGAAATCGGCCTGGCGAAAGGGATCAAGCTGGGTTATTTCGCTCAGCACCAGCTGGAATTTTTACGCGCTGATGAGTCCCCGTTACAGCATATGGCGCGGCTGGCACCGCAAGAGCTGGAGCAGAAGCTGCGCGACTACCTTGGTGGCTTTGGCTTCCGGGGCGATAAAGTCACCGAACGAACCGAACGTTTCTCCGGCGGTGAAAAAGCGCGTCTGGTGCTGGCGTTAATTGTCTGGCAGCGCCCGAACCTGTTGCTGCTCGATGAACCCACCAACCACCTCGACCTCGACATGCGTCAGGCGCTGACCGAAGCGCTGATTGAGTTTGAAGGCGCGCTGGTGGTGGTGTCGCATGACCGTCACCTGCTGCGTTCCACTACCGATGACCTTTATCTGGTGCACGATGGCAAAGTCGAGCCGTTCGACGGCGATCTGGAAGATTACCAGAAATGGCTGAGCGACGTTCAGAAGCAGGAAAGCCAGCCTGACGATACGGCGAAAGACAACGCCAACAGCGCTCAGGCGCGTAAAGATCAGAAGCGTCGTGAAGCGGAACTGCGTACTCTGACCCAGCCGCTGCGCAAAGAGATTGCCCGTCTGGAAAAAGAGATGGAAAAACTTAACGCGCAACTGGCGAAAGCAGAAGAGAAGCTGGGCGACAGCGAGTTGTACGATCAGAGTCGTAAAGCCGAACTGACCGACTGTCTGCAACAGCAGGCCAGCGCGAAAGCGGGTCTGGAGGAGTGCGAAATGGCCTGGCTGGACGCACACGAACAGCTGGAAGCCATGACTCAGGGCGACTAATTCTTCTCTTACGGAGCGGCCATAGATGATCCCGGATATCTCCAGCGACATTACCTTTCGCAAACTCGCCATCTTCATGACGTTTATGGAGAAAGGAAATATCGCCCGTACCGCCGAGGCGCTGGCGTTAAGTGGCGTCAGCGTACATCGCGCGTTGCATACCCTGGAAGAGAATGTGCGCTGCCCGCTGTTCATTCATAAAGGCCGCAATCTGATGGCGCTGCCAGCCGCCGTGACGCTGCTGGAGTATTGCCAGGAAGTCATGCAACTGATGGCGCGCGGTCTGGAAGAGACACGCAAAACCGCTGGCGTGGGGCAGGGTCGTTTACGCGTCGGTACGCTCTATTCACTGACGCTGGAGACTGTACCGCGCCTGATTATGGGGATGAAACTACGTCGCCCGGATCTGGAAATGGATCTGACGATGGGATCCAACGACGCGCTGCTACGAATGCTGGAAGACGGCATTCTTGATGCGATCCTGATTTCGATTTCTGAAAGCGAGATCGACCATAACAGTCTCGAAGTGCTGCCGCTGTTTCACGACGACATTTATCTTGCCGCCCCTGCCAGCGCATCGCTGGATACGACAAAACTGGCTGATCTGCGCGACTACCGTGACCAGAAATTTGTCTCGCTGGCCGAAGGTTTTGCCACCTACGTAGGTTTCCAGGAAGCGTTTCATATTGCCGGTTTTGAGCCGGAAATTGTCACCCGGGTTAACGATATTTTTTCGATGCTCAGTCTGGTGCAGGCTGGCGTTGGTTTTACCCTGATGCCGGGCCGGATGAAGAAGATGTACGAAGGATCGGTAAAATTGCAGAAGCTTTCGCAGCCGTATCAAATGCAGCAGCTTATTGCCATTGTCTTCGCCCGCAACCGCGAGATGGACCCGAACCTGCTGGCGCTGGCGGCGGAAGGCCGTATGTATGCCCGCAGCTTGCAGGAAAACGCCTGAGAGATATGACGCCGGATGGCACAGCGTAAGCCACCGGGTAAACCTGCCGGGTGGCTTACGCTGTGCCATCCGGCCTACGTGAAAATCACTTACAATCAGCGATTTACCATAAATAAAGACTCAATCGTAGGCCTGGTAAGCGCAGCGCCACCGGGCAACGTGGCACAGCGCCGACAACCGCATCGGTCATCAACGCTGCGCTCGTAGCCGTTTCGCCAGATGTACCGCAACCTCTACCCCGCTGCGTTCCAGCGAGAGGGACTCCCCCTCCCACGCCGCCTGCCGCGTCAGACAGGTTAACACACCGCCCGGCGGCATCTCGATCGCCAGCCGCGCTTCGCGTTCGTTAGCGGCAATCACCGCTTCCTGCCAGCGCACCGTGCGTGCCATATTCATCGCCAGATCGTCGGCGATCTTTTCCGGTTGCCACAGCACGCGTCCGGTGCTGCCGCTCAGATAAGCGCAGCGCGGACGGGAAAGCGTCACATTGTTGAAAGCGGCCACCAGCTTCTGCGCCGGTTCTGCCAGCAGTGCGCAGTGCGACGGCACGCTTACCGCCAGACGATGCGCCTTGCTGGCCCCTTTATCCAGCGCCCGCCGGGCCACTTCCGCCATTACTTCATCGGACCCGGCAATCACAATCTGCGTTTCGGCGTTGAGATTCGCGATGTAAGCTCCGCTACCTTCAAGCAGCGCTTCCACCTGGCTGAGCGTCAGGCCCATAATCGCCGTCAGCCCATAGCCATACGGATACGCCTGCTCCATCAAATCGCCGCGCAGCGCGACCAGTTTTAACGCATCGGCAAAATCCAGCGCTCCGGCAACCACTGCGGCGGGATACGCACCGATAGAAAGCCCGCTGACGATATCCGGCTCGACGTCGCGGCGCTGCATTTCACGCCCCCAGGCAACGCCAGCGATCAACAGCGCCAGTTGCACCGCGCGGGTATGATGTAATGCTTCGGGTGAATCCAGCGTGTCGGCCTCATCGCCCAGCACCGCACGCGCCTGCTCCATTTCACTGCCGGGAAGCTGTTGCAGCATGCCAGGGCGCTGCGTCCCCTGCCCCGGAAAGGTAAACAGAATTTTCATGATCCCTCCCTGTGCCACGGGTCGCGTACCAGACGCGGCCCCCGGCTGGTTTTCAACAATACTTTGCCGTCACGTAACCATTCTGCCAGCGCGAAGCCGCCATAAGGCGTCTCCACCTGGGTGTCCGCACGGCAAAGAACTGTCGTTAATGATTGCTGCCAGCGTTCAAGTTGCGCGGGTACCAGCGGCTGCGGCGCGCGGATCAGCAAGTCCAGATCGCTCTGGGCATGAATCACCGGAATACCAGTTGCCAGCGCGTACCCTACGCTACCAGTGACTCCCCATGTCCACGGCCACGTCTGCTGGGCAAGCTGAAGTGCCACCTGTACCGGCGGCTGCGAGATAAACGGCGAACGTAGCAGCGTTTGCGGCTCGACCAGATCGTCCGGCGCAACCACGCGGGTCACAGACTCCGAGCGAACCCAGCCCGCCGCCCGCTGGTCACGGCGCATTCCGCGAACGCCTACGGGAATGCGCCCTTGCGCGTCAACATCACGCCGCACCACTACCGGCAGGCCGGTATGCCAGACGTCATCCACCCAGGATTCCGTGATACCGTCCAGCGCGTCACGCGCGGTAAGCCAGATAAGATCGTGCGGGCGTAATGTTGAAGTCATTTTAGAGTCCTGAAGTCAGCGAGATAAACAGCGGCAGCGACAGGATACACAATACGGAACTGAGCAGCAGCACGGCTTCGGCATCCGGCGATTGCACGCCAAAGCGGTTACCAAAGACCACGCCGAAGAAGCCCGCCGCCAGCGCAATCATCAGGATCGCGGTGATGGCTACTGAACCATGCAGGCCAAACGCCAGCACCAGGCCCCAGGCAATGACCGGCTGAATCAGCAGCTTGGTAATGGTCGCGCTGATCACCATGGTGTTGATTTGCAGCTTACGGGCAGAAAGGATCACCCCGGTCAGGAACAGCGCGGCAGCCGTCGCCGACAGTCCCAGCGGTTTAATTGCCGCCAGCACCAGTTCCGGCATTTTGATGCCGATAGCGGAGAGGATCACCCCCAGCAGCGGCCCCATCACGATTGGTTTCTTCAGCGAACGCCACATCAGCACCGGCAGCATCGCCAGCGTGGAGCCGGTGTTATTGCCTTCCGCACGCGCTTTTTCACGTTCCAGAATCAGCAGGCAGAACGGCGTCATCAGCACGGAACCACAGGCAATCGACACGGCAACGGAAAGTGATGTTGCCGCCCCTTCGCCCAGCACGCTACCCAGAATCGGCAGGCCGAGCGCCGCGTAGTTCGGCAGGGCCACGGTCAATGTCAGCACCGCAGCATCCTGCGGCGATTTTTTGAAGACTTTAGTCGCCAGGAAATAAATGGCAGCGTAGGTGATCCACATTGCCAGGGTCAGTACCAGCACCAGCGGTGACTGCGCAAGAATACCGGTCCACGGCGTTTGTACCGTCGCGCTGAACAGCGTCGCCGGTAACGCAAAATCCATCACAAAGATGTTAAGCAGGGAAACATTCTTGTTATCCACCATTTTGGCCTTCCCGGCCCAGAACCCCAGCAGCATGATGATAAAAATCGGTGCAAGAGCATGAACAATCACATAAGTCATAAATCACCTGTAGTTAAAAAGAAAATCACGTCATCCTTCAGGCTGCCTTCCCCTGCGCGGGCTGAAGCACGTTGTGGTTAGTACTGGCGCGATGATTATTATTTTTCAGTTGCCTGCTCAGCGTGTTACCACGCGGCAGGCAATCCGGCAGGTCTCTTATTGCTTACCAGCTCGCCTTCATACGTTCGCGCACGAGGGCGGAGCTGCGGCGATTGTCAGCGCCCAGACGGCTTTTCAGCGTCGGATCCTGACGAGCATCGTTGATGGCCCGTTGCAGCGTGGTTAATACCAGCGTCAGATCGCTTGCAGACGGGGCATCCGGGTTGCTGATATCCAGCAGATCGGCGAGCAGCCCCAGGGTGGCGTAGTTATCGATGTCATACGCCATTGGCGGAATAGTCGCCGCCAGTTTCTCCAGCGATTCAACGCTACGCAGGGTGATACGTGCGGCGGATTCTTTGCCCATCGCATGAATCAGCACGCCGTTATCGTTGAAGGCAATCAGACGGTTTGCCTGGTAGCCGTGCGCCAGAAACGCGCCGGACATCGCTTTACCGACGATCAGGCCAATCACCGGATGCCCTGCCAGACGCGCGTTGGCATAGGCTGCCGCCGCACCGGCCAGCGCCTGATGAATACCAAAACCTTCTTCACGACGACCGTAGGCCTGGCTTGGCACGTCGATCACTGCCACAATCGGGCGTTTGACGGCTTTCTCTGCATCGGCGGCGATGGTTTCACTGACCACTTTCGCCAGCGTCCAGCCTTCCAGCAGCCCCACTTCGCCTTTGGCGGCGCGCGGGTAATGGTTGTTCGCATCCGGCACTACGGCAATAAAGCGCACCGTTTCACCGTTCAGCTCACCGTCCGCGGCCTGCACAGACGGGCACAGCCCTTCCAGACGTTTCGCATTCGGTACGAGAGTTTCCAGCCATAATTCGCCACGGCTTATTGAAGTGCTCATCATTTCACCTCCCGGGCAAAGAGCGCGTTAATCTGTTCGGCATCGGCCTGTTTGCGGGTGTCGAAGTTGGTCAGACGGTTAAGATAATCGTCGTAGTTGTCGGTGCGATGTTTCGCCGGAACGCCTTTCGCCAGCGCGTCGTTCATCGCCGCTTTCACTGCGTTTATGCCATCGCCTACTAATGCATCCACCAGTCCGCTTTGATAGCGCACTTCACCGCCGGTCATGCTCCAGATAAACGGACGGTCGCGGGAGTCGTACTCTTCAATCCCGGCTTCCTGTTCGATCACCTGCGGGCCGTTCAGACCCAGACGCGCTTCACGGGTGACAATCAGATAGCTGCACAGCGCGGCGGCGATGGACATCCCGCCGAAACAGCCCACGGTCCCGGCCACGATACCGACCACCGGGGTATAGCGACGCAGATCGACAATCGCCGCGTGGATATCAGCAATTGCCGCCAGCCCGAGGTTCGCTTCCTGTAAGCGCACGCCGCCGGTTTCGAGGCACAGTACTGCCTGAGTGGGGATGCCTTTGCGGTTATCTTCCGCCGCCAGTTCCAGCGCCGCCGCCATTTTGGCCCCGGAGACTTCGCCCATGCTGCCGCCCTGGAACGCGCCTTCAATGGCAACCACAACCGAAGGTTTGCCGTTGATGGTGCCTTTGGCCACCACCATGCCGTCATCGGCCTGGGGGACAATGCCCTGCGCACCCAGCCACGGAGAGACAATCCCTTCAAACGGGTCAAGCAGTTCGCGGTAGCTGCCGTCGTCCAGCAGCGCCTGCGCGCGCTGGCGCGCTTTTAATTCAATAAAACTGCGATCGTCACGCATAGCTCACCTCTTCAAATACCTGTTCGATACGGATACGCGCCACACCGGGCGTTGCGCCGAAATCGTGGATCGTCAGTTTCCCGGCAGGCAGGCTGCTGACCGTTTCTAAACGGCTGAACAGCGCTTCCCAGCGGCTACGGCTGTTATCGACAGAAGTGGTGATATCAATGGTTAACGTCTGGCCCTGGTCGGCGGTGAATAACACCTCCATATCCCCGGAGCCAACAACGCCAGCCAGCGCTTTACCGCTTACGGTGCGGCTGGCCGGTACGGTTAACGTAATGTGTTCCATAACATCCTCTTAATGAGTTAAATAAGGCGACTCAATGCGATCGAGAAACAGGGTGGCGGCGAGCAAGTCTGCGGCCCCGCCCGGCGAGGCGTTCAGTGCCAGCATGTGCCTGTCGAGTGCGGCTAATGCCGCCTGACCCGCCGGATGAGCGCTGCCGCCGGCATTAAGCACTGTGCGGGCACCATCCTGCATAGCCTCCAGCCCTTCCAGCCCGGCGCGGGAGAGCACGCAGGTGTCGGTCAGCGAGGTCATGATGGCCATCAGGGCATCCAGCCGGGCATGCGTTTCGCTGCCGTGCAGTCGGCTTAAGCGCAACTGCGGTAATGCCCGCTGCATAATGTGCGGAAACGCCTGCTGTGCCTCTTCACGCGCGCCCGGCACCCGATAGCGGTGCGTGGCGCGTAGCCCTTTACTGAAGACTCTGGGCGCAGCGTCATCCGGCAGTTTTGCCAGTTCAGCGGCGGTGTTCGCCACCTGCTGTGCGCTACCCGTGCCACCGTGCATTGCCACGGCACTCACCAGTAATCCCAGCGCCCAAATCGCACCGCGATGGGTATTGACGCCGTGGGTCGCCGTCATCATCTGCTGCTCGCCTTCGCGGCCGAGTCGCCCTATGGTTTGTCTGAGCGCAATGTCCGCGGGCCGCAGCCAGCTTTGTTGCGCCAGCGCCTGAAACGTGGGGGTGAGGCTGTGCGCGGAGCGCTCCATCAGCGCGAGTGATAAATCGTGGTGCGCGCCGTTCCCCCGACTGTCCACCAGACCGGGTTTCGGGCTTAATCGCGCTTCGTCAATCAGACACTGCGTGGCGGCTCGCGCCAGCCATTCGGCACCGCCTTCAACCTGGATCCGGGGCAGAAGTTTCATTACCAGCTCCGGAATTTCGCAGGTGGGTTGTAGAGACCGCCGGACCATTCAACCAGATCCGATACGCTACCGGCCGCCAGCAGAGAACGGGTGGCGTCGGTGCGACGAATCCCCATATCTTCCGGGTAAACCACTTTTCCACTCTGCCGCAGTGCGGCAACGCGTTTAGCGTCCACGCCCAGCCCGATGTCGGTGATACCGGCAACCGCCGCAACCATTGCGCGACGTTCTTCAAGGCTTTCGGCACGATAGAGATAGGCGATACCCTCTTCGGTCAGGACATGGGTCACGTCGTCGCCGTAGATCATCACCGGAGCCAGCGGCATCCCGGAAGTTTTCGCCACCTCAATGGCATCGAGTTTTTCGACGAAGGTTGGTTTCACGCCGGCCTGGAAGGTCTCGACCATCTGGACGACCAGTTTTTTCCCGCGCTGCATTGGGTCTGGTTCGGTGATCATATTCAGCCATGCCGGGGTGGCATGACGACGACCGTGCGGATCGTGGCCCATATTCGGCGCACCACCGAAGCCGGAAAGGCGACCACGGGTCACGGTTGAGGAGTTAGCGTAACCATCGACCTGCAAAGTAGAGCCGATAAACATATCGACCGCATACTGACCGGCCAGCTGGCAGAAGGCGCGGTTAGAACGCATGGAGCCATCAGCCCCGGTAAAGAACACGTCCGGACGGGCGCGGATATACTCTTCCATCCCCAGTTCGCCGCCGAAGCAGTGCACGCTCTCCACCCAGCCGCTTTCAATGGCCGGGATCAGCGTCGGATGCGGGTTCAGGGTCCAGTGTTTGCAGATTTTGCCTTTCAGGCCGAGCTGTTCGCCGTAGGTCGGCAGCAGCAGTTCGATAGCAGCGGTATTAAAGCCGATGCCGTGGTTCAGCGACTGCACCTGATGCTCCGCGTAGATACCCTTGATCGCCATCATCGCCATCAGGATGTGTTCCTGTTTGATCAGGCGCGGGTCGCGGGTAAACAGCGGTTCGATAAAGAACGGTTTGTCGGCGACCACCACGTAGTCAATCCACGAACCGGGGATATCAACACGCGGCAGGTCACACTCGTCATCGACCAGTTCGTTAACCTGGGCGATAACAATGCCATCATGGAACGCGGCCGCTTCAACTAATGCAGGGGTATCTTCGGTGCTCGCCCCCGTATAGAGGTTGCCTTTACGGTCAGCTTTAAAACCAGCAATGAGCGCCACGTTCGGCGAGAGATCGACATACAGACGGGAGTAAAGCTCAATGTACGTATGGATAGCGCCGATTTCCAGCAGGCCATCTTCCAGCAGCTGCGAGATGCGCAGGCTTTGCGTCCCGGAGAAGGAAAAGTCCAGCTTGCGGGCGATACCTTTTTCAAAGATATCCAGATGCTCGCTGCGCCCGACGCTTGGCATAATCATGTGCAGGTCGTGCACAATCTGCGGGTTGACCTCAGCCAGCATGCGGGACAAGAAATCAGCCTGCTTCTGGTTGTTCCCCTCAAGAACCACGCGGTCACCCGGCGCGATCAGTTTTTCCAGCATCGCGGTGAGATCTGCGGTTGGCAGTACCTTACCCTGCACGGGTACGGAAGCCAGACGCCGCTGTTTTTCAGTGCGGCGGGTATTCCAGACGCGTGCTGGCGTTTGCCCAGATAACATTATGAACCTCCTGATTCAGCAATCAGTTTGATTGGCTTAACACTGAGAAGAGTCTGGGCTTTGGTGAGAAATGCATCAATTAAGCGGCGGGCAGAATCATTAGCCTGAGAGTAATGATTAGAATTGACGTTATGTGATGGGGATCAATTTAGATTGGGAAAAATGGATTTAATGGATGGCGGCGTCAGGCGCGGTAAGCCAGGCAATGGCGCACCGCCTGCCCGGTGGCGCTGCGCTTACCGGGCCTACAATAAGCGTAACATTTTGATATGTAGGATCAAACGTAGGCCGGGTAAGGCGAAGCCGCCACCCGGCATGTCATGTGGAGAGTTAGCCCTGTGCCGCCAGACGCTGACGGATCTGTTCAAAATGTTCGCGGTTAAAAAGCTTACCGTCGAGGAAACGGGTTTTCAACTCGCCTTCCTGTTCCTGTTCCCAGGTTTGCTCGTCATGAAGCACCAGCTCTCCCTGCGCATCACGTTCAACGCGCAGCAGGCCGCGGGCGGAACGTTTCATACCGTTATCGGTTTTCGGTTCTTTAAAAATGGTGCGCCCTTCGCCGTTTACCTGTCCCCAGGTGGCTTTCATCGCAAAACCGAAGGTATCACGCGTGTTGTACTGGTAGGTGAAGGAGCCGATGCCAAACACCACGTTAGAGCTGGCAAAACCTTTTGCTTCCAGACGGCGCAGGATCTCATTGGCCCGCTCAAGGGTAATGGAATCGCCGTAAATCAGTCCCACGTGCGGGTCGAGGACTTTATACCCTTTCTCATTCACCGTGCCGCCAAAAATCTCCCACAGCACTTCCACCGACCCTTTTTCTTCCGGGCTACGCTCGGCACGCGTATCGTCATCAGCCCCGGTGCCACAAAGAATATCTACCGGGTCGCCGCTGTCAGGACGAAATACCACGCGCCCTTCGCGGCTCATAATCAACGACTTCAGTTCGCGGGTATATTCGGTCAGCACGCGCCAGTAGTCCCAGGTATCCGAAACGATTGAAACGAATCCCTGCGGGTAGAGGTCGGCAATCAGACGACGAAACGTCTCAATCTCGCCTTCATGCTGGCCCATACACATCACGCTGTGTTCCGTCGCCGGGATGCTGGCACCGATAAAGTACTCTTCGCCTTCGGTGTAGTAATCCCGCGCATACAAAATAGACGGAATGCTGTCGGTGCCTTTAAAGCTCAGCAGATGGCCGCTGCCCGCCTGCATGGTGTCCTGTAAACCGGCCATCCCACGGAAAGAAAAGTCGTGGCACTGAAAATCCAGGTGCGAAAGATCGCTACAGGTTTTTGCCGCCCATTTTTCGCAAATCTTGCGGTAGTGGTGCGCGATAGTGGCATTGGTCGACGTTTTCCACAGCTCTGCGGAGAGCACCGTTTCCAGATAGTTCACCAGCCAGAACGCATCGTCGCGGGTGTTGGTGATCGTCAGGACTGGCACCTTCATCGGCACTTTGCTGCCTTCATCCAGCGCTTTAATGTGCAGCGGAAGATAACCTGTGCGGTGCAGGGTACGAATGTGATCCACCGCCACCGCGTCGCGCCCAAGATAGCTGTCCATCACCTGTTTGTATTCATTCACGACCTCATCTTCCGGACGGGAGAAAAAGGCATCGTTAAACAGATCGACCAGGAACCACTGCATAAAGCCCTGTAAACCGAAAAATACCAGCTTGCCATCGGCAAGCGGAGACTGAAAAAAGCGATCGCTGCGCGGCGTAAAGTTGGAGTAAACCTTCGTGGTGCCCTGCGGATACTGCACGCGGTGCGAAACTTTGTAGCCATCGATAGCCAGAATGGGATTCATTTTCATGATGTTTCTCCGTTAAGCGCCGTAAATAGCAGCGATATCAATCAGTTCAAGGTTCGGGTGCGCAAGCGCGGGTGAAGTAAACGAGGTGGTGGTATAAATTGCGTCGATACCGTTTGAAAGCAGATTTTCCACACCTTTAGAAAAGATACCGTGCGTGACGTACAGGCTGACGCTGCGAGCGCCTGCATCGCGCAGGACCTGGGCGGAGCCAATAAACGTCCCTCCGGCATCACACAAGTCATCAACAATCAGCACATCCCTGCCCCTCACATCACCGGAAACCAGCGCGAAACCGGTGAGATTGCCGCTCGCCACATCGCGCTTTTTCGTTAATACCGCGTATTCAGATGCCCCTGTCGCTCTGGCAACCGCGTCGATTTTTTTCAACGCGCCCGCATCCGGGGCGACCAGCATTAGTGCCTGCTGCTGAAACTGACGTGCCAGTGTGGGGCTATGCAGCAGACAAATTTCCTGCGGGATAGCGACAAAATTATCAATCGCTGCCCCCGCTGCATCGCTGTGCGGGTCGAGCACCTTAACTTTATCGAAACCCAGGGTATTGAGTTGACGGGCAAAAACCTTCAGTGCAAAGCTGTCGCCTGCGACCATATGACGGTCCTGACGCGCCCACGGCAGCCACGGAAGCTCAAGGTGGCTGACCAGCACATCGGTAACATGGCGCACGGCGTCAACCAGTTGGGCCAGCAACATGAAATCATTCATATCACGCATGGCGGCGGCACGAACACGCATCAACTGCGCGCGTTCTGGCAGTTTGCCTGTCACCTTCAGCCATACCGCACCGTCAGGGAAAATGCCGGTTGTTAAGGCAATCTCTTGATTATCAATGAATAACTGCAACCGTTTTTCCATTTTCTTGCCCTCTCAATTAATTAATGTCCCTGTGACAATTTAATAATGTCCCTAAGACATATATTATGCAAGTTATTTTTTGAACAAAAAGCAAAATAACGTTAATTGCCTGATAACAGAAATAAAAAAAGCGTATGTTTTGTGCAGGCCCGGGCTGGTAAACTGGGATTTTCCTGCCACGGTGAACGGCCACGACAAATGACGACAGAAGCGGAATACCTGAAAAATTACGACGCCAGCCGTTTTCCTTCGCCGCTGGTAACGGTCGACAGCGTGCTTTTTACCCTCCATCAGGGCGAACTTTGTGTGCTGCTGGTGGAGCGAGCCAGCCAGCCGCAACAGGGCTGCTGGGGATTACCGGGGGGGTTTATTGATATTGCCCGCGATACCTCCACACGTGATACGGCGTTGCGCAAGCTGACGGAAAAAACGGGGGTGCTGCCATCGTGGCTGGAACAACTCGATACCTTTTCCGGCCCGGATCGCGACCCGCGCGGCTGGAGCCTGACGGTAAGCTGGTTTGCGCTGATATCATGGGTGGACTGTGCGCCGCATATCGAGACCGTCAGCGATGCGAAATGGATCCCGGTGCAGGCGCTTCCCCGCTATGAACTGGCGTTTGATCATGCCGCGATTGTGCAGGCGGGTCTGCATCGCCTGCGGCAGAAGACTATGTATTCGCTGCTGCCCGTCTATTGTTTGCCTGAAAATTTTACCCACGCGCAGCTCCAGGAAGCGACGGAGATCATTCTCGGCCAGCCGATCCAGCGCAAAAGCCTGATCCGCCGTATTGAGGCGTCGGGTATGCTGGAGGAGACCGGCGAGAGCATCGCCACTGGCGCACGTAAAGCCCGATTATGGCGGCGCAAGCCCGGCGTGGATATTCATCTTTTTTCCCGCAATTTGCTGGCTGAATAATGACTACCACGTTAAATGCATAAACCGCACTAATAATTACGGGTTATAGTACGGCGCAATTTCCTTAAACTATCCTCTGTCATGGCTCAAATTTCATCTGAACAACCGCTCGTCGGACAAGACGATATGCACTCTTTTCACCCCATGCCGGGGGCGCGCAATCCGCATCTGCAAACCATGCTGCCGCGCCTGCTGCGTCGCCGGGTGCAGTTCACGCCGGTGTGGCAACGTCTCGATCTGCCGGACGGTGATTTCGTCGATCTGGCGTGGAGCGAAGATCCGCAGCAGGCCAGGCATAAGCCCCGGCTGGTGGTTTTTCATGGGCTGGAGGGCAGCCTGCATAGCCCCTATGCGCACGGCCTGATTCACGCGGCGAAAGCGCGCGGCTGGCTTGGCGTGGTGATGCATTTCCGTGGCTGTAGCGGTGAGCCAAATCGTCTGAACCGTATCTATCATTCGGGAGAAACCGAGGACGGCACCTGGTTTTTGCACTGGCTGAAGCGCGAGTTCGGCAATGTCCCTACCGCAGCGGTGGGTTACTCGCTGGGGGGCAACATGCTGGCGTGCCTGCTGGCAAAAGAAGGCAGTAACGCACCGCTTGACGCGGCAGCGATTGTCTCCGCCCCCTTTGTGCTGGAAGCGTGCAGCTATCACATGGAGAAAGGCTTTTCCCGCGTCTATCAGCGCTACCTGCTGAACCTGCTGAAAGGGAATGCGACCCGGAAACTGAAGGCGTATCCCGGCACGCTGCCGATTGAACTGGCCCAGCTAAAGCAGGTACGCCGCCTGCGCGAGTTTGATGATTTAATCACCGCGCGTATTCATGGTTTTGCCGACGCTATCGACTATTATCGTCAGTGCAGCGCGATGCCGTTGCTCAATCAGATCGCCAAACCGACGCTGATCATCCATGCTAAAGACGATCCGTTTATGGATCATCACGTTATCCCCGATCCCGACACCTTACCGCCACAGGTAGAGTATCAGCTCACCGAGCATGGCGGGCACGTCGGATTTGTGGGTGGCACGCTGCGGCGTCCGGAAATGTGGCTGGAAAAACGCATTCCCGACTGGCTGACAACATACCTCGGAGCCTAATATGATTATTCCCTGGCAGGATCTCGCCCCTGAAACGCTCGACAGCCTGATCGAAAGCTTTGTCTTGCGTGAAGGCACTGATTATGGTGAACATGAGCGTTCGCTCGAGCAAAAAGTCGCCGACGTTAAACATCAGCTTAAAACGGGTGACGCCGTGCTGGTGTGGTCTGAGCTGCATGAGACGGTCAACATCATGCCTCGCAAGCAGTTTCGCGACTAAATTTACTGATTACTCAGGGAGTTGCTATGTCTGCCAAACATCCGGTGATTGCGGTAACGGGTTCCAGCGGTGCGGGAACCACCACCACCAGTCTCGCCTTCCGTAAGATTTTTTCCCAGCTCAACCTGCATGCGGCGGAAGTTGAAGGGGATAGCTTTCATCGCTATACCCGCCCGGAAATGGACATGGCGATCCGCAAGGCGCGCGATCTGGGTCGGCATATCAGCTACTTCGGCCCCGAGGCCAACGACTTTGGTCTGCTGGAACATACGTTTACTGAATATGGTCATTCCGGCACAGGCCAGGCGCGAAAGTATCTGCATACCTATGACGAAGCCGTGCCGTGGAACCAGGTGCCGGGCACGTTTACCCCGTGGCAACCGCTGCCGGAACCGACCGACGTCCTGTTTTATGAGGGATTGCACGGCGGCGTGGTCACTCCGCAGCACGATGTTGCACGCCATGTCGATTTGCTGGTGGGCGTAGTACCGATTGTTAACCTCGAATGGATCCAGAAGTTAATTCGCGATACCAGCGAGCGCGGACACTCCCGCGAGGCGGTGATGGACTCGGTGGTGCGCTCAATGGAAGATTACATCAACTTCATTACGCCGCAGTTTTCGCGCACGCATATTAACTTTCAGCGGGTGCCGACCGTCGATACCTCCAACCCGTTCGCCGCGAAAGGCATCCCGTCACTGGATGAAAGCTTTGTCGTCATTCATTTTCGCAATCTGGAAGGGATCGATTTCCCGTGGCTGCTGGCGATGCTTCAGGGATCGTTTATTTCCCACATCAATACATTAGTGGTGCCCGGCGGGAAAATGGGGCTGGCGATGGAACTGATTATGCTGCCGCTGGTGCAACGGCTGATGGAAGGCAAAAAAATAGAATAGCGAAAGAGTGGCTGGCGGCGTGCCCTTTGCCCGGCGGCGCTGCGCTTGCGCGGGCCTGTGGATTGCGATTAAAGTGTTGATATTGATGGTTTTCGTAGGCCGGGTAAGGCGAAGCCGCCACCCGGCATAACAACGATGCGGCTGCCCGCGCTATACCGCAAACGCGGGCAACATAATAACAAGGTGGACGTTAACCCTACCCTGCAACCACCTCATACGAATGGGTAATATTCACCGCTTTACCCAGCATCAACGCCACTGAACAATATTTCTCCGCAGAGAGATCGACTGCCCGGGCTACCGCCGCATCTTTCAGGTCATTGCCGGTAACGATAAAGTGCAAATTGATATGGGTAAATAAACGCGGGGCTTCTTCACGGCGTTCAGACGTCAGTTTCACCTCGCAGTTTGTCACCGCCTGACGCCCTTTTTGCAGGATCGACACCACATCAATCGCGCTGCATCCTCCTGCGGCCATCAGCACCATCTCCATCGGGCTGGGCGCTTTATCACCGGAGTTACCATCCATCAAAATCTGGTGCCCGGAGGCCGACTCACCCAGAAACGTTAACCCCTCTACCCATTTCACTCGCGCTTGCATAACATCCACTCCAGTGTCGCCATTTTCTTCACAGATTACGCGTACATAACAATTCTCGCAACGGAAGGCGACCTGCGTCATGCTGAAGCGAGACACCAGGAGACAGGCGGCAAAAGCTATGCTAAAACAGACGGGATGCTACAGTGATATATTGACTTTGCGCATACATAGATGCAAAGGACATCAGATTAACGGCTGCGGAGCATACCGACAGTCAGCTTCCCGCCCGAGGGAAGAAAACGATTGCAACCCCGGAGGCAACGTCGTTTAGCCGCCGGAGATAGCTTATAACAGAGGATAACCGCGCATGGTGCTTGGCAAACCACAAACAGACCCGACTCTCGAATGGTTCTTGTCTCATTGCCACATTCATAAGTACCCATCGAAGAGCACGCTGATTCACCAGGGTGAAAAGGCGGAGACGCTGTATTACATCGTCAAAGGCTCCGTGGCAGTGCTGATTAAAGATGAGGAAGGGAAAGAGATGATCCTTTCTTACCTCAACCAGGGCGATTTTATCGGTGAACTGGGCCTGTTCGAAGAGGGCCAGGAACGTAGCGCCTGGGTGCGTGCAAAAACCGCCTGTGAAGTCGCGGAAATTTCCTATAAAAAATTCCGTCAGTTGATCCAGGTGAATCCGGATATCCTGATGCGTCTTTCCGCACAGATGGCGCGTCGCTTGCAAGTGACGTCTGAAAAAGTGGGCAACCTTGCCTTCCTCGACGTCACCGGTCGTATCGCGCAGACGCTGCTTAACCTGGCTAAACAGCCGGACGCTATGACCCACCCGGACGGTATGCAGATCAAAATCACCCGCCAGGAGATCGGCCAGATCGTCGGTTGCTCTCGTGAAACGGTAGGCCGCATCCTGAAAATGCTGGAAGATCAGAGTCTGATCTCCGCGCACGGTAAAACTATCGTCGTTTACGGCACTCGCTAAGCTCGACACCCGGCGCATTCACTGCAATGCGCCGATAAACTTCTATGTGGCGCAGGCTTATCTATCACCCGGAAGTGAACTACGCACTACGTCAAACGCTGGTGTTGTGTTTGCCCGTGGCTACAGGTCTGATTATCGGCCAGCTCCAGTACGGTCTGTTATTTTCCCTGGTTCCCGCCTGCTGCAATATTGCCGGTCTTGATACGCCGCATAAGCGGTTTTTTAAACGTCTTATTATTGGCGGTTCGCTGTTTGCCGGCAGTAGCCTGGCCGTACAGATCCTCCTGGCACAAGATGCGCCGCTACCGCTGGTCCTGACCGCGTTGGCACTGATACTCGGCGTTACGGCAGAAATCAGCCCTCTCCACGCACGCCTGCTTCCCGCTTCGTTAATTGCCGCTATATTTACTCTCAGCCTGGCCGGTTCAGTGCCGGTATGGGAGCCGATGCTCTTGTATGCCACAGGCACGCTCTGGTATGGCCTTTTCAACTGGTTCTGGTTCTGGCTATGGCGCGAACAGCCGTTGCGCGAATCGCTAAGCCTGCTTTACCGTCAGCTGGCGGACTACTGCGAGGCCAAATACAGCCTGCTGACCCAGCACGCCGATCCGGAAAAAGCGCTGCCGCCACTGCTGGCGCGTCAGCAAAAGACGGTGGATCTCATCACCCAGTGCTATCAGCAGTTGTATATGCTGTCGGAAAAGAAACATCACAATTACAAACGGCTGCGCTGGATGTTCCAGATGGCGCTGGATTTGCAGGAGCATATCTCCGTCAGCCTCCACCAGCCGGAAGAGGTGCAAAAGCTGGTGGAGCAAAGCCACGCGGAAGCGGTGATCCGCTGGAATGCGCAAACCGTGGCCGCTCGCCTGCGCGTGATGGCCGACGATATTCTCTATCACCACTATTCCGGGCGCTTCAACATGGAGAAGCAGATTGGCGCGCTGGAGAAGATCGCCCGGCAGAATCCGGATAATCCCGTCGGCCAGTTTTGCGCATGGCATTTCAGCCGCATCGCCCGCGTGCTGAAAACGCTGCGTCCGCTTTATCCGCGCGATTTGATGGCTGACCGCCAGCGTCGTCTGCCCTTGTGGTCGGCACTCAAAAACTATTTATCACTGAAGTCTCCCGCGCTGCGCACGTCGGCCCGCCTCAGCGTGATGCTCAGCATCGCCAGCCTGGCAGGAAGCGTGCTGCACCTGCCCAAGCCTTACTGGATCTTAATGACCATTATGTTCGTGACGCAAAACGGCTATGGTGCGACGCGGGTGCGGATCCTGCACCGGACGCTGGGCACGCTGGTCGGGCTGGTGATTGCGGGCGCGACCCTGCACTTTAAGGTGCCGGATGGTTTTACGCTGTGCGCGATGCTGGGCATTACGATTATCAGCTATTTGATCCTGCGGAAAAATTACGGCTGGGCGATGATTGGTTTTACCGTCACCGCCGTATATACCCTCCAGCTTATCAACCTTAACGGCGAACAGTTTATTTTGCCGCGGATGATCGACACCGCGCTGGGCTGCCTGATCGCCTTCGGGGGGATGGTCTGGCTGTGGCCACAGTGGCAAAGCGGCCTGCTACGGCAGAATGCCCACGGTGCGCTGGAAGCGGATCAGGAAGCGCTGCGTCTGATTTTAAGCAACGATCCGCAGGCCCCCACCCTCGCGTATCAGCGGATGCGGGTAAATCAGGCGCATAACACTCTATTCAACTCATTGAACCAGGCGATGCAGGAACCGGGTTTTAATACGCAGTACCTGGCTGATATGAAGCTCTGGGTTACCCACAGCCAGTTTATCGTCGAGCATATTAACGCGATGACCACCCTGGCACGCGAGCATAATATGCTGACGCCGGATCTGGCGGAGCGTTATCTGCAATCCTGCGAAATTGCCATTCAGCGCTGCCAGCAGCGTCTTGATTCGGAAGGGTCGGGAAGCGCGGGGAGTGTAAATATTCTGGAAGCACCGGAGGGCGCACCACAAGGGCCATTAAGCACCATGGAGCGCCATCTTGAGCGCATACTCGGGCATCTGAACACCATGCATACTATCTCTTCAGTCGCATGGCGTCAGCGCCCGCATCACGGGATTTGGCTCAACAGAGCGTCCAGCGGCGTTAAGCGTTAACGATGTGTCCCACCGCCTGCGCAAAACGTTGCATCCCTTCGTCAATATCGGCCTCCTCCACCACCAGCGACGGGGCGAAGCGCATGACGTCAGGACCAGCGTTAAGTACCATCACGCCTTCGTCTGCGGCAGCGTACAGCAAATCCCGCGCCCGGCCTTTAAATTGCGGCTTCAGCTCAGCACCGATCAATAACCCCATCCCGCGAATATCGCTGAATAGCGCGTATTTCTCGTTAATCTGCTCAAGATGTTCAACGAACCGCTGACGTTTTGTCGCGATACCGTTCAGCACCTCCGGCGTATTGATAATATCAAACGCCGCGCCCGCCACGGCGCAGGCCAGCGGGTTGCCGCCGTAGGTCGAACCGTGCGATCCGGCGTGGAAGGCGCTGGCAATCTCGTGGGTAGTCAGCATCGCGCTAATCGGAAAACCGCCGCCGAGTGCTTTAGCGCTGGTGAGGATATCCGGCGTCACGCCATAGTGCATATAGGCAAACAGATCGCCGGTACGGCCCATCCCGCACTGTACTTCATCAAACACCAGTAGTGCCTGATGTTGATCGCACAGGTCGCGCAGACCTTGCAGGAATTCCGGCGTCGCTGCCGTCACGCCGCCCTCGCCCTGGATTGGCTCAACGACCACGGCGCAGGTGTGATCGTCCATCACCGCTTTTACCGCATGCAGATCGTTAAACGGCACGTGAATAATATCTGCCGGTTTTGGTCCAAAGCCGTCAGAGTATTTCGGCTGTCCGCCAACGGAAACGGTAAACAGCGAGCGTCCGTGGAAGGCATTGTGGAAAGCAATGATTTTGGTTTTAAAAGGGCTATGACGCACGCAGGCATAATGACGGGCCAGCTTAAAGGCGGTCTCGTTAGCTTCGGTGCCAGAGTTCATAAACACCACGCGCTCGGCAAAGGTGGCATCGACAATCTTACGTCCCAGGCGCAGCGCAGGCTCGTTGGTAAATACATTACTGGTGTGCCACAGCGTCTCGCCCTGGGTTTTCAGCGCTTCCACCAGCACCGGGTGACAATGTCCAAGCGCGGTCACCGCAATCCCACCCGCGAAATCAACGTACTCTTTACCCTGCTGATCCCACACCCGGCTGCCCTGACCTTTGACCGGTATAAATTCCGCCGGTGCATAAATCGGCAGGATCACTTCATCAAACGTTGCGCGCGTTATTGCCGGTTGTTCAGTTGCCATGTCATGCCCACCCTTCTTCATACAGAAATGAATGTGATATTATAATCACAAAATATGCATAAAAAATCACTCGATGGCAACTATAAATCAGCGATGCAGGAAATTAGCCAGCAGCTGATGCCCCTGCTCGCTGAGAATACTCTCCGGATGAAACTGTACGCCTTCCAGATCCCACTCCCGATGCCGGATGCCCATAATCTCCTGCGTGTCACTCCAGGCAGTCACCTCGAAACATGCCGGCAGCGTCGGCGGATCGATCACCAGCGAATGATAGCGCGTCACGGTCAGCGGATTGTTTAGCCCACGAAATACACCGCTGCCGTTGTGGGTGATCGGCGAGGTTTTGCCGTGCATGACGTTTGCCGCCCGCACAATGGTCGCCCCAAATGCCTGGGCGATGGCCTGATGCCCGAGGCAGACGCCAAGAATAGGCAATCTGCCCGCATAGCGACGGATCGTTTCCAGCGAAATACCCGCTTCATCCGGCGTACAGGGACCGGGGGAAATGACAATCTTGTGCGGATTAAGCGCGGCAAGTTCTGCCAGCGTCAGCTCGTCATTGCGGCGCACCAGCACCTCAGCCCCCAGTTCACTGAAGTACTGAAACAGGTTCCAGGTAAAAGAGTCGTAGTTGTCGATGATGAGCAGCATAGTGTGATACACGAGTGGAGTAAGGCAGGTATGGTAACAAATTGCTGATAAAGCGCCACGCTACAAGGCAGAGCATAATTGCATTAGAAATAAAAAAACATGCGATGTAGTGTAGCACCAAGTGCTATACTACCAGGTGCAGGATGCCAGCCTTATGCGTACGTTTAAAACAAAATGGTTTGCCAGGACAGCTAAAGCGCATGCGATCAAAGACAGCGACTTATGTCAGGCCATTACTACAGTCACAGAGGGGAAAGTCGACGATCTGGGCGGTGGGGTATATAAAAAACGCCTTAATCAAAATCGCGATCGTGCGATTATCCTGGCGAAGGGAGGTGAGCACTGGTTTTATACTTATCTATATGCCAAACAAGATATGGCAAATATAGATAATCATGAACTGGCCGCATTTAGGGAGCTTGCTAAACATTATGCCAGCCTGACAGAGGCAAATATCATTACATTAGTGAAAAGAAAAGAACTCGTGGAGATCTGCCATGACTGCAAAAAATAAATTTAAAAGCCCTGCCTTTGAAGCTATCCATAGCGCCGCGTCAGGACTGTTTAACGCTAATGTTATCCCGCAAGAAACGATGCGGAACTTCGATAAAGCCTGTCTTACGAACGTAAATGAGCTTCAACCGGTTGAAATAAAAGCGTTACGCGAACAGTTTAACATCAGCCAGCCTGTATTTGCCTGTTACCTGAACACCAGTGTATCTACCGTTCAGAAATGGGAAAGTGGCCTGAAACGCCCCAGCGGTTTATCATTAAAACTGCTTTCGATAGTACAAAAGTACGGTCTCGACATTTTAGCTTAACTCCCCCGCACGGCCGCGGATATCGCCGATCCGTGCGGAGTCTTAATGGCCGTTATGCCGGTTCACCCGCCTCGCTCACCACGTCGGCGAAAATCGCTTCCAGCGGCGCGAGATCGCCCATAGCACCGCTCTGGTTGGCCTGCCGCCAGGCTTCGACGTCAATATCGCGCCAGTCAAGCACATAGCCCGCGTGGATCGCCAGTTGTTCGAAGAAGATACGCTGCGCCAGACCGTTACCAAGGCGGAAAGGATGCAGGACGTTAATCTCGCAGTAGTAGTGCGCCAGACGGGCGATAAATTCACTTTTCTCCAGCCCCGCCAGATACTCTTCCTCTTCCAGCGCCTGCATCAGGGCATTGCCTTCGTTTTCGATATACTGGAAATTACAAAAACGCGTGTCGTCCTTGTAAATGTCGATTTCCCGCAATTGTCCGGCCCAGTCGAAAACATCCTGATAGAGATGGCGGTGAATGGCGCACAGATGCGGCAGTCCCCGAACCTGCGGCCCCAGATCAATAGTGGCCGCCCGCAACGCGGTCAACTCATATGCCGCCTGTTCCAGCCGTTTATCCTGACGAATGCCGAGCCGGTTACGCAGCACGTTTATGCCAGGATAGAGATAAGGGTCGCGCCCGTCACCGTATTTATCGCTCATAGTGCCTCCTGAGTTCCTCAAGGCGCGCCTGTGCCTCTTCCCCTGTCAACGACTGCAAAGGAATATCGACGCCCTCAAGCCGGCGGCTGGCCTGGAAATTTTCATTACGCCGTTGTTCCCAGAGACGGGTTTTTTGTTTGTCAGTGAGCTTTTTCATGCTGACCTCCCTGATTGTGCCCTTATGTGCCTCAAGTATAAGCATCATTTTCAGGTTACGCAGGGAAGCAGAATGACGCGGATCGGGCGATCCGCGTCGGAAACGGTTACGGCAGCACTTTCGCGGACAGGATCACAATCGGTTTTGACGGTACGTTCTGGTAAGGACCGACATCGTGCGTAGGCACCTGGGAAATTTTATCGGCAACGTCCATACCTTTCACGACTTTGGCAAAAACGGCGTAACCGAAGTCGCGCTGGCCATGATCGAGGAAGGCGTTATCCGCAACGTTGATGAAAAACTGGCTGGTGGCGCTGTCTTTGTCGGCAGTACGTGCCATCGCAACGGTGCCGCGGGTATTACGTAAGCCGTTGTCCGCTTCGTTTTTAATCGGCGGATTCGGCTGCTTTTGCTGCATCTGCTCATTAAAGCCGCCGCCCTGCACCATAAAGCCTGGGATCACGCGGTGAAAGGTGGTGTTGTTATAGAAGCCGCTATTGACGTAATCAAGAAAGTTTTTGACCGAAACCGGCGCTTTCTGGCTATCCAGCTCCAGCTCAATATTGCCCGCCGAGGTCGTTAACAGGACGTGCGGGTCGCCTTTTGCAGCGAGCGCTGCCGGAGAAAGTGCTGAGAGTGTGAAAACGGTAACAACCGCAGCCAGAGTGGTTTTGAGCATGTGATTTCCTTAACGGGGGCAGCAACGAAAGCAAGTGGCTTGATTCTAAAGAGGCTTTCCCCCCCAGGCCAGCCTTTTACTTAATTTTACGATGCTGAAACAGTTGTAACTGCCTTAACAGTGTTACGCCGGATAACATAATGTGATTAACATCACGATAACGAATGTAAACGTGCAAACTTTTTGTAATAAAGATTTAAATGCGTCACTTGATTGCATAAAATCTATCCGCCCGGCGCAAAGTCAACGCGCTTTACATATCTATTCACAGGCCAGACATGACTAACAGCAACCGAATCAAGCTCACATGGATAAGCTTTTTCTCCTATGCACTTACCGGTGCACTGGTGATTGTCACCGGAGTGGTGATGGGCGATATCGCCAACTATTTTCACCTGCCCGTTTCCAGCATGAGTAACACCTTCACTTTTCTTAACGCAGGGATCCTGATTTCTATCTTCCTGAATGCGTGGCTGATGGAAATCGTGCCGCTGAAAACGCAGCTGCGCTTTGGCTTCGTGCTGATGGTGCTGGCGGTTGCCGGACTCATGCTCAGCCATAGTCTTGCCCTCTTCTCTGCCGCCATGTTTGTGCTGGGGCTGGTGAGCGGGATTACCATGTCGATTGGTACTTTCCTCGTTACGCAGATGTATGAAGGCCGTCAGCGCGGTTCGCGCCTGCTGTTTACCGACTCCTTCTTCAGCATGGCAGGGATGATTTTCCCGATGGTCGCCGCTTACCTGCTGGCGCGTAGCATCGAATGGTACTGGGTGTATGCCTGCATCGGCCTGGTGTACGTGGCGATTTTCATCCTGACCTTCGGCTGTGAATTCCCGGCGCTGGGTAAACATGCGCCGAAAGAGAACCAGCCGGTTACGCGGGAAAAATGGGGCATCGGTGTTCTGTTTTTGTCCATCGCAGCGCTGTGCTACATCCTTGGCCAGTTAGGTTTCATTTCCTGGGTGCCGGAATATGCGAAAGCCCTCGGAATGAACCTCAACGATGGCAGTAAGCTGGTCAGCGATTTCTGGATGTCATACATGGTCGGTATGTGGGTATTCAGTTTTGTTCTGCGCTTCTTCGACCTGCAACGCATTCTGACCGTGCTGGCCGGGGTAGCGACGGTACTGATGTATTTCTTCATCAAGGCCCAGCCGGAGCATATGCCGTGGTTTATTCTGACGCTTGGTTTCTTCTCCAGCGCCATCTACACCACCATCATTACCCTCGGATCGCAGCAAACTAAATTGCCGTCGCCGAAGCTGGTTAACTTTATTCTGACCTGCGGGACCATTGGCACCATGCTGACCTTTATCGTGACCGGCCCTATCGTGGCGCACAGCGGCCCACAAGCAGCGCTTTTGACCGCAAACGGTCTTTATGCTGTGGTGTTCGTGATGTGTCTGGCACTGGGTTTCGTCACTCGCCATCGTCAGCATAGCGTGGCAACTTCGCACTAATCTTTCCCACCCCTTTTCGTTCTGAAAAGGGGTTTCATTTTCCCCCCTCCAAATGTGTACTTCCTGTTAACTTAGGGAGTATTTGCTATTGCTTAAAAACCTCACAATTTGCCTGCAAATTAATCAAAAAAGAAAAGCCAGCATTATCCGCCACTTATAAAAATCCTGACAAATCAGTTATCTACCCATTAAGTAGTAGTAAAAGGCGCATTTGATCTACATCAATAAGTGCCGTTGCTGAATCGTTAAGGTAGACGTATTAGAATAGAAATCGAGGCAAAAATGAGCAAAGTCAGACTCGCAATTATCGGTAACGGCATGGTTGGCCATCGCTTTGTTGAGGATCTCCTTGATAAAGCCCCGGCGGACCAGTTCGATATTACCGTGTTCTGTGAAGAACCCCGCATCGCCTACGACCGCGTCCACCTGTCATCTTATTTTTCACATCATACCGCTGAAGAACTTTCGCTGGTACGCGAAGGCTTTTATGAAAAACATGGCATCAAGGTGCTGATTGGCGAACGTGCGATCACCATCAACCGCCAGGAGAAAGTCATTCACTCCAGCGCCGGGCGTACCGTCTTTTATGACAAGCTGATTATGGCGACCGGCTCCTATCCGTGGATCCCGCCGATTAAAGGCTCTGAGACCCAGGACTGCTTTGTTTACCGCACTATTGAAGACCTCAATGCGATTGAAGCCTGCGCGCGTCGCAGCAAACGCGGCGCGGTGGTTGGCGGCGGCCTGCTCGGTCTGGAAGCCGCGGGCGCACTGAAAAACCTCGGCGTGGAAACCCACGTGATTGAATTCGCGCCAATGCTGATGGCGGAACAACTGGACCAGATGGGCGGCGAGCAGTTGCGCCGTAAAATCGAAAGCATGGGCGTGCGCGTCCACACCAGCAAAAACACCAAAGAGATCGTCCAGGAAGGCGTTGAAGCGCGCAAAACCATGCGCTTCGCCGACGGCAGCGATCTGGAAGTCGATTTCATCGTTTTCTCCACCGGTATCCGTCCACGCGACAAATTAGCTACCCAGTGTGGCCTGGCCGTCGCGCAGCGCGGCGGTATTATCATTAACGATACCTGCCAGACCTCTGACCCGGATATTTACGCCATCGGCGAATGCGCCAGCTGGACCAACCGGGTTTACGGTCTGGTCGCGCCGGGCTACAAAATGGCACAGGTGGCGGTTGATCATATCCTCGGCACGCCGAACATCTTTGAAGGGGCCGACCTCAGCGCCAAGCTGAAACTGCTGGGCGTGGACGTGGGCGGTATCGGCGACGCGCATGGCCGCACGCCGGGCGCGCGCAGCTACGTTTACCTCGATGAAAGCAGAGAGGTCTACAAACGCCTCATCGTCAGCCCGGATAACAAAACGCTGCTCGGCGCGGTACTGGTCGGCGATACCAGCGATTTCGGCAACCTGCTGCAACTGGTGCTGAACGCCATTGAACTGCCGGAAAACCCGGATGCGCTGATCCTCCCTGCTCACGCGGCAGGTGGCAAACCGTCCATTGGCGTTGATAAACTGCCGGATAGTGCGCAAATTTGCTCCTGCTTTGACGTCACCAAAGGCATGCTGATTTCGGCCATTAATAAAGGCTGTCATACCGTGGCCGCGCTGAAAGCGGAAACCAAAGCTGGTACCGGCTGCGGCGGCTGTATTCCGCTGGTGACTCAGGTGCTGAACGCAGAACTGGCGAAACAGGGTATCGAAGTGAACCACAACCTGTGTGAACACTTTGCCTTCTCCCGCCAGGAGCTGTACCACCTGATCCGCGTTGAGGGGATCAAATCCTTCGACGAACTGCTGAAAAAATACGGCAAAGGCTACGGCTGCGAAGTCTGTAAACCGACCGTCGGCTCGCTGCTGGCCTCGTGCTGGAACGACTATATTCTGCAACCGGAGCACACGTCATTACAGGATACTAACGATAACTTCCTCGCCAATATCCAGAAAGACGGTACCTATTCGGTGATCCCGCGCTCTGCTGGCGGCGAAATCACGCCGGAAGGGCTGATGGAAGTGGGCCGCATCGCCCGCGAATTCAACCTGTACACCAAAATCACCGGCTCCCAGCGTATCGGCCTGTTTGGCGCGCAGAAAGACGACCTGCCGGAAATCTGGCGTCAATTGATAGAGGCGGGCTTCGAAACCGGACACGCCTATGCCAAAGCCCTGCGCATGGCGAAAACCTGCGTCGGCAGCACCTGGTGCCGTTACGGCGTCGGCGACAGCGTCGGCTTCGGCGTCGAGCTGGAAAACCGCTACAAAGGCATCCGTACCCCGCACAAAATGAAATTCGGCGTTTCCGGCTGTACCCGTGAATGTGCGGAAGCCCAGGGTAAAGACGTGGGTATCATCGCCACCGAAAAAGGCTGGAACCTGTACGTCTGCGGTAACGGCGGGATGAAACCGCGCCATGCGGACCTGCTGGCGGCGGATCTCGATCGCGACACGCTGCTGCACTATCTCGACCGTTTCATGATGTTCTACATCCGCACCGCCGACAAGCTGACCCGTACTGCCTCCTGGCTGGAGAGTCTGGAAGGCGGCATCGACTACGTGCGCAGCGTCATCATCAACGACAAACTTGGCATTAATATGCAGCTTGAAGCGGAGATGGCTCGCCTGCGTGACGCGGTAATTTGCGAATGGACCGAAACCGTCAATACCCCTGCGGCGCAGGTTCGCTTTAAACACTTTATCAACAGCGACCAGCGCGACCCGAATGTTCAGGTCGTCCCGGAACGCGCACAGCATCGCCCGGCTACGCCGTATGAGCGTATTCCGGTCACTCTGGTGGAGGAAACCGCATGAGCCAGTGGCACACTATCTGCAAACTTGATGACATCATCCCGGCAACCGGCGTCTGTGCATTAGCCGGATCGGAACAGGTCGCCATTTTTCGTCCGCGAGCTGATGACCAGGTGTTTGCTATCAGCAACATCGATCCGTTTTTTAACGCCAGCGTGCTGTCACGCGGTCTGATTGCCGAACACCAGCAGGAGCTGTGGGTGGCAAGTCCGCTGAAAAAACAGCGCTTCCGGCTGCGCGACGGGCTGTGCCTGGAAGACGAAAGTCATTCGGTAAAACACTTCGATACGCGCGTAAAAGAAGGCGCGGTTCAGATTCGGCTTTAATGCTTTTCCCCTCTCCTCACGGAGAGGGTATTTACTCTTTTTTCATTTTTTCATCTTTGGGATAATCAATATGTTTACCGACACGATTAATAAGTGTGCGGCCAACGCTGCGCGCATCGCACGCCTCAATAGCAATAATCCTTTTGGCTTCTGGATAAGTTCCGCCATGGCGGGCGCTTATGTAGGGCTGGGGATCATCCTTATTTTTACTCTCGGCAACCTGCTCGACCCTGCGGTGCGTCCGCTGGTGATGGGCGCGACGTTTGGCATCGCCTTAACGCTGGTCATTATTGCCGGATCCGAGCTTTTCACGGGCCACACGATGTTCCTGACGCTTGGCGTCAAAGCAGGCACCATCAGCCAGCGCCAGATGTGGGCAATTCTGCCGCAAACCTGGCTTGGCAACTTAATTGGTTCGGTCTTCGTCGCCCTGCTTTACCACTGGGGTGGCGGCAGCCTTCTCCCGGTTGACACCAGCCTGGTGCATACCGTCGCGCTGGCAAAAACCGCCGCGCCGGCTTCGGTGCTGTTCTTTAAAGGCGCGCTGTGCAACTGGCTGGTTTGCCTCGCGATCTGGATGGCAATTCGTACCGAAGGCGCGGCGAAATTCCTTGCTATCTGGTGGTGTCTGCTGGCCTTTATCGCTTCTGGTTACGAGCACTCGGTGGCCAATATGACGCTGTTCGCGCTGTCCTGGTTCGGTCACCACAGTGACGCCTACACACTGGCAGGTATCGGTCATAATCTGCTGTGGGTAACGCTTGGCAATACCTTCTCCGGAGCAGTGTTTATGGGCTTAGGTTACTGGTATGCTACGCCGCGCGCCGAACGTCCAGCTCCCGCTACGTCAGCCACGCAAGCAACCGTTAGCCAGTAAATAAGGAACCGCCGTGGATCATTTGCCCATTTTTTGTCAGTTACGCGACCGCGCCTGCCTGCTCGTTGGTGGCGGCGACGTCGCTGAACGTAAAGCGCGACTGCTGCTGGAAGCGGGCGCACGGCTTACCGTTAATGCACTCGCTTTTGTGCCGCAGTTTGCTGTGTGGGAAAAAGCGGGCATGCTCACCCTGACGGAGGGCGAATTTGCCGAATCGCTGCTGGATGAGAGCTGGCTGGTGATTGCCGCCACCGATGATGCTGAGGTTAACCAGCGGGTCAGCGACGCCGCTGAGGCGCGGCGCATCTTCTGTAACGTGGTAGATGCGCCGAAGCAGGCCAGCTTTATTATGCCGTCGATCATCGATCGCTCGCCGCTCATGGTGGCAGTTTCCTCCGGCGGCACCTCGCCGGTACTGGCACGCCTGCTGCGCGAGAAGCTGGAATCCCTGTTACCGCAGCATCTGGGTCAGGTAGCACAATACGCCGGGCAACTGCGTGCGCGGGTGAAAAAGCAGTACGCCACCATGAGCGAACGTCGTCGCTTCTGGGAAAAGCTGTTTGTTAACGATCGGCTGGCACAGTCGCTGGCGAATCAGGATCGGCAGGCCATTGAGACAACAACCGAGCAACTACTGAACGAGCCGCTGGATCATCGCGGTGAAGTGGTGCTGGTGGGCGCAGGTCCTGGCGATCCGGGGCTATTAACGCTGAAGGGATTACAACAGATCCAGCAGGCGGATATCGTAGTCTATGACAGGCTGGTGTCTGACGAAATCATGAATCTGGTACGCCGCGACGCGGATCGGGTCTTCGTCGGCAAGCGTGCAGGCTACCACTGCGTGCCACAGGAAGAGATTAACCAGATCCTGCTGCGCGAGGCGCAAAAAGGCAAACGTGTGGTGCGTCTTAAAGGCGGCGATCCGTTTATCTTCGGGCGCGGTGGCGAGGAACTGGAAACGCTGTGCCAGGCCAATATTCCGTTCTCCGTGGTACCGGGCATTACCGCCGCTTCCGGTTGCTCAGCTTATGCTGGCATTCCGCTGACCCATCGCGATTACGCACAAAGCGTGCGGCTGGTTACCGGGCATCTGAAAACTGACAGTGAACTGGACTGGAAAAACCTGGCGGCAGAAAAGCAGACGCTGGTCTTTTATATGGGACTCAGTCAGGCATCAAATATCCAGGAAAACCTGATAAAATTCGGCATGTCCGCCGATATGCCGGTGGCACTGGTCGAGAATGGCACCGCCATCAAACAGCGCGTGGTCAGCGGCGTGCTCTCGCAATTAAGCTCGCTGGCGCAACAGGTTGAAAGCCCTTCGCTGATTATTGTCGGCCGAGTCGTTGGGCTGCGCGATAAGCTTAATTGGTTTTCAAATCATTGATAAAAATAATGCCATGTTATTCATGGCATTTATTTATTGCGTATTTCCAACGCTGATTTTATCTAACATCGTCTTTTATCCCTCCTTAATTTATTTACCAGAAAAATAAGTTTAAAACCATTCCCGCGCTGAAATCGCCAGTACAGCGTTCAACATTGTATTTTTTGTTCGCCATATATCATCGAAATAAATATTACTCAACCGCTTAATGTATTGACAGGCATTGGGAATGGCGCGACAACATTATAAACTTATTAGCCATTACCATTCTGTAAATCCTCTTCGTACCTACCCCTTAATTAAGAAGGAAGATACTATGCAAAGGAAAACGCTACTGGCGGTCGGTATAGCCATTGCGCTGCAAACCTATTATTACCCGGCGATGGCCACCGAAAATAACGATGAAGACAAAAAATGTCCTGTCAATATTTCCTCCTTATCACAAGCAGAGCGCGACAAACTCCCTGAAGAATGCCTGGCGGCAGTTGCCGCACAGGACGATCATAAATGGGCGTGGGTTGCTGGCGGCGTGGCGGCGCTGGCCACGGGTATGGCAATAGGCGTAAACGATCACGATGGCAACTCGCATCACGACGACAATGCACCTGCTCCGGCTCCCGATCCTGACCCAACTCCAGATCCGTCTCCGGCCCCAACGCCTGACCCGGACCCGGCACCTGACCCTGCGCCAGACCCAACGCCCGATCCGGAGCCTGACAATACCGTTATTCACTACAGTAACGGCGTCACGCTCAATAAAGGTGAGAAAACGCTGTATTTCGACGACATCAAGCTGGATAACGGCAAACATATCGGCGAAGCCACGCTCAGCTATTCAGAGCAGGACGATCAATGGCAGCTCACCACTAAGGACGGCAAAACGCTGAACGTCTCCGGCTGGCACGTTACCGATGCTAATGCCGCAGTGATCGAAGGCACCCAGGGCGACAGCGGTCTGTACTGGAAATATGACAGTCAGGGATATCTGATTCTGGCCGACGACCAGACGCAGGTTGTCACCGGCGATGGTGAAAAACACGACGCCGATCGTGGGATCGTCGTCAGTGGGGAAAATAAAACCGGGGTGATTATTTCCGGCAACAGTACCGAAAACACCCTGACCGGGGACGCGAACGTCACCAACGGTGCAGTCGGCATGGTGATCACCGGCGATACCACCGTGAACACCATCACCGGCCATACCACGGTAGACAACGCTATCGGCGCGCTGATCTCCGGCGATAACACCGTGACGAATTTCACCGGCGACCTCAACGTCACCGGCGGCGGCACCGGGTCGATTATCGATGGCGATCGCGTCAGAGTCGATAACAAAGGTACGTCTAACATTAGCGGGGAAGGTTCTACCGGCTCTGTGATTATCGGCAATTACGCGCATCTCAAAAACCAGGGTGAACTGAACGTTTCCGATGGGGCCACCGGGGCGATCATTTACGGTGATAACGCCAGCGTGGATAACAGCGGGACATCAACGACAAGCGGTGCTGGTTCCACGGGCCTGTATATTGAAGGCGACGATGCCTATGTGGTGAACGCCGGTGAGCAAACCATTCTTGATGGCGCGACGGGCACCCACATTAAGGGCGACGGCGCCCGTATGCTGAATATGGGTGATGTCAACGTGGACGGCAAAGGCTCCACCGTTGTCTACATTGACGGCGATAACGCACGGCTGACGCAGAACGGCGACCTGCTGGTCACGAACGGCGCGATGGGTATTATTACCAATGGTCAGAACGGTAGCCTCATCAATAACGGTGACGCCACGGTTCGCAACGATGACTCCATCGGTTTTGTCGTCGCAGGCCAGCAAAATACCTTTGACAACAAAGGCAGTATTGATGTCAGCCTCAACGGTACCGGCACCCTGATTAGCGGCACCGCGTCGCAAGTTAAGCTGGAAGGTGATATCAACGTCACCGCCGCTCAGGATAGCGATGGTATCTTCCGGGGTGCAACCGGTGTGAACGTTTCCGGCGATGCCAATACCACAACCGTTATTGGCAACGTGAATATTAATGGCGATTTTGCACAGGATGCTCTGTTTAAGGACGAGGTAACTGAGTCGTTACGGGGTATTACCGTCAGCGGTAGCAATAACAGCGTAAACCTGGACGGCACGCTGAATATCCATATTGATGATGCGTCTAACATCAATGCTGAGCATCTGGATACTATCGGTGTCGACGTCAGCGGCGACGGCAATACTGTGGATATCTCAGGTGGTATTAATGTTGATTACTCGCAAATTGATTGGGATAAAAATATCAGCGTTACCGGTATAAATATCAATGGCGACAGTACCGTCACGCTCAGCGGCAAATCCTCGCTGGATACGACAACGATTATGGGTAGTAAGGTCACGCTGGCCAGAGTCAGTAACGGCGGCTCTCTGTTACTTACCGACGACGCCGAGGTTGATATTAACGTCGATTATCTTGGCAACGTTTATTATGTTAACAACGCCTTGCTGGTGGCAGATGGCGAGGGATCGACCATCGAGAGTAACGCTGATATTACCAGCCACGGCGTCAGCAGCATTATCCTCACCAGCAATGGCGCACAGGCCGGCAACAGCGGCAATATTCTCGTCTACGCCACGAGCGGCGGGAACGTCGAAGATCGGGCCGCAATTACCCACGCCAGTGGAAAGAACTCCGTCGTTCACAACAATGCCGACGGCGATATCACCGTTATCTCTAACCAGAAACCACAGTCGGGAAATGGCTTCGTCATATATCCGGATGTATGGGTCACCCACACCTTCTACGCCATGCTGGCGACCAATTACGGCAGCGTGATCAATGAGAAAGATGCCACCATCCATTTGCAGGGGGCCGGTGTTTATGGCATTAGCGCCAGCAAGGGAACGGGCCTGAACGCTGGTGATATTTATCTGGATGGTTTCATCCCGACGCTGGATGACGAAGGGAATGTTATCAGCTCCGCCTACTGGTCTCCGACCCAACTGTATGCAACCAGTGCGGGGATGGTCGCCGGGTCAACGGATAACAACGGCGATGCCACTATCACTAATACAGGTACCATAACGGTTAACAATGCCGGGTTTGGCATGATGGCGCTCAACGGTGGTACTGCCATTAATCAGGGCACCATCACGCTGACTGCGGACCAAGGCGTTATGCAAAGCGATGAAAACCAGCTAGTGGGTATGGTGGCGCTCAATAAGGGCACGGTGATTAACGACGCCAGCGGTACGATTAATATCAACGCCGGCTTCGGTAAGCCGTTCTATGCCGACCAGAATAGCTTCGTTGTTAACTATGGCACCATCTGCATTCAGGGCGACTGTCAGGACAGCGAAACCTATAATCCCACGGACAGCAGCGTCTCTAACGCGTTTAAAGATGGCGCTGTCATTACGGCGGAGGGTGAAACCCGAACCGGAGAAGCACTTATCACCGATCCGCTGGCGACGGACACCGTTCATGTCACTAACGCCGGTACGGTTAGCGGCGGCAGCGTCATCATTAAAAATTATGGTGATTTGACCAACGAATCCACCGGCAGTATCAGCACGGTCAACATTGATAAGGGCGGACGCTATACCAACGATGGCACCACGGGCACCGTCTCGGTGGATGGCGGCGTATTCAACAATACCGGCACCGTCACAGGAAAAACGGGGACAACGGTAGCGGGTTCCATCATCAATAACAGCGGCTCGATGGCCTCGGTTGAGCAGTGGGCCAGCACCATGAACAACTCTGGCATGGTCACCGCCTGGACAGGCTCATCCGGCAGCGCCGTGCTGAACAACAACGCAGGCGGCGAGGTGGATAAGCTCACCTTCAGCGCGGCGGCCACCGTTAACAACGCCGGAGTCATTAAAAACGGCTCGGTAGATAAAGGTGGTACGCTTAATAACCTGGCTGGCGGCACCATGACCCTGATAGATAAAGGGTTATGGGCCGGAGCGTTCAACAACTGGGGAACCGTCAACAGCGACGCCGACATTGCCACGGGCGGGAACGGTCACACGCTGTATAACGGCTCCACCGGCGTGATTAACGGCCAGATCACCACCTCCAACAACAACGGCGGCAGTAAAGCCATTAACGACGGCACCATCAACATTGATAAAACCGGCAATGTGGCGATGTCGGCGCACGGCAGCGCGAAGATGGTCAACAACGGCACCATCAACGTGGGGACCAAAGGCACTGACCAGATCAATATGATCGGGATGCAGCTGGAGTCTGACGCCAAAGCCGATGCGGTGATCGAGAACAACGGCGCGATTAATATCTACGCCAGCAACTCCTATGCCTTCAGCCAGTTGGGCAGCAACGGTCATATCGTTAACAACGGTACGGTCTATATCGACGACAGCGTAACCGGCTCCGGCTTTATCAAGCAGGACGGTAAAAGCATTGAAGGCAGCGGCGAAAACGGCGACGGTACGGAAGTGCACTACATCGATTTTACCGCGCCAGATGAACCGACGATCGATCCGAACGCTGGAATCGCCAATACCGACAGTTCTACAGCAGGCGGTTCCTCTTCAGGATCTTTCGACCTGAGCGGTTACGTGGTCGGCACCAGCGCCGACGGCAGCGCCGGTAAGCTGCACGTCAGCAACGCCAGCATGGACGGCGTCGGCATCAACACCGGCTTTACCGCGGGCACCGCCGATACCACCGTCACCTTCGACAACGTGGTTGAAGGCAGCAATCTGTCCGACGCCGGTGCTATTCAGTCCACTTCCGTGGTCTGGAACGCGCAGGGCCGCACCGACAGTGACGGCAACGTTGACGTTACTATGACTAAGAACGCTTATGTGGACGTGGCAACCGACGGTTCCGTCAATGAGATAGCCAAAGCGCTCGACGCGAGCTATACCAACAACGAGCTGTTCACCAGCCTCAACGTCGGTACTACCGCTGAACTGAACAGCGCGCTGAAGCAGGTTAGCGGCAGTCAGGCTACCACCGTGTTCCGCGAGGCCCGCGTGTTAAGCAACCGCTTTAACATGCTGGCCGATGCCGCGCCGCAGGTGAAAGATGGACTGGCCTTCAACGTCGTAGCGAAAGGCGACCCGCGCGCCGAGCTGGGCAACGATACCCAGTACGACATGCTGGCGCTGCGCCAGAAGCTGGACTTAACCTCCAGCCAGGATCTGACGCTGGAGTACGGTATCGCCCGTCTGGACGGCGACGGCTCGCAGAAAGCGGGCGACAACGGCGTTACCGGCGGCTACAGCCAGTTCTTCGGCCTGAAGCACAGCATGGCATTCGACAACGGCATGCGCTGGAACAATGCCCTGCGCTATGACGTTCACAACCTCGACAGCAGCCGCTCCGTCTCCTATGGCGACGTCAGCAAGGTGGCGGATTCCGATGCGCGTCAGCAGTATATGGAATTCCGCAGCGAGGGGGCGAAGACCTTCACGCTGATGGACGAGGCGCTGAAAATCACGCCGTATGCAGGCGTTAAACTGCGTCACACCATGGAGGATGGCTACAAAGAGCGCAGCGGCGGTGACTTCAACCTGTCGATGAACAGCGGCAACGAAACGGCCGTGGACTCCATCGTCGGCCTGAAGCTGGACTACGCAGGCAAAGACGGCTGGAGCGCCAATATGACGCTGGAAGGCGGTCCGAACCTGAGCTACAGCAAGAGCCAGCGCACCGCTTCGCTACAGGGCGCGGCGGGCCAGTCGTTCAGCGTGGATGACGGTCAGAAAGGTGGCGGCGTGAACAGCCTGGCAACGGTTGGCGTGAAGTACGGTAGCAACGACAGCGCGCTTCATCTGGATGCCTATCAGTGGAAAGAGGACGGCATCAGCGATAAAGGCTTTATGCTGAACGTTAAGAAAACATTCCGTTAATTAAATAATCACCCTGGCCCGGCAGAGATAGTATTACTCTCCGGGCCATTGACTCTATCTTCACTGATATTTCACCGTTAACCATAATTCACTGGCAGTATAAAGTCCTGATCAGGACTATTTCTAATAAGAATTTATTGTTATGGTGTCAACGCAAAATGGATTTTTCCATTTATTCCCTCGTTATATGAATATTGTCCCAAGAAGGATTTTGACATGTTAAAAGTTGTAAAAATCGCTATTGTTGCTGGTGTTCTGGCAACCCTGACCGCATGTACTGGTCATATCGAAAACAAAAAGAACAACTGTAGCTATGATTATTTACTGCACCCGGCAATTTCTATTTCTAAAATTATCGGTGGTTGCGGCCCGGCTGCTGATCAGTAATCGACAGCCTTATTGCATCGATAAAAAACCGGGCACTCCCGGTTTTTTTATTATAATGTCAGGCAACTCTCGCGTAAGATCCGCAATACCGTTTCTTCGCCACTTCGATTCGGATTAATACGGATCGTATCATGCTCAGCTCCCGGATTTGCTTCCCGAAACGTTCCAGAAAGCCGATAAAACAGCGGCGGGATCTCGTATTTAGATTCAGCGCCAACCGGCCATGGTAACGCACCAAAACGCGGGGCATTTTCCAGCACCTGGCTGGCAATAGGTTTCTGAAAAGTTACCAGCAACACTTTAGACTGCGCATTGGCGATTATGGCATGCTTCACCTGCGGTATGGCCCCCTGATTCAACATGAAGCACAGGCGTTCGGTTACGCCAGCCTGCACTGCATGCATCACCGGTGCCGTAACCATACCACGTAACACCTCCAGAGCCTGGTTACCCTGGATCTGGCTCCCACCGGAATACATTGTCGTGCGAATACGCTCAATAGCGTCACTGTTACCCACTACCGCGCCTACCCCTTCCGGCCCGAAAAGCTTAAAACAGGAAAAGGTTGAAAGCGCTGCGCCATATTCGCAGCCAATCGCCGCCACTTTCATAACCGCATAATTGTCATCAGTGAGTACAGGAATAGTCTGTGCAGTAAGGCTTTTTACTACGTCGGCAAGATGATACCGATCCGCTGGCTGCTGCCGGGTGTGCTGCACCAGCGCGGCATGCGGTTGATAGTGAAGTGCCGCCTGTGCTAACGCTTGCGGATCGTTAAAATCTACCCGTATCAGTTCAAACCCCATCTGTTGAGCAATAGTCGCCGTCGTCGGATAAACCGGTGCATCATGCACCAACAACCGCCCACCCGCTGAGAGCAGTGCTGCCAGACCCGCTCGTATTGCTCCTGTTCCAGCCCCTTGTACCAGCACCGCGGCTTCTGCATGGAAAGCCTCTGCCAGCACGGCTTCAACACGCCGTGTCACCTGTGGCTGGTTAAATCCGGCGGTTAAACCCACATCGCCCCCGCGCAGGAACTCCGCATCGGGAAAATGGCGGCAGATGGCGTCTACCAGCGCAAACTGCTTATGCTGTGCTTCTGTAAGCGTGAGGCTTTGCAGTGGGTACGTTTCCATATTGGCATCCTCAGGCCGGGACAAAGAGTCCACACCAGTACAAAATATTTAGCACGATCCCGGTGATTAGAACGGCGACGACAGGCGATGCCATTTTTTGCACGGGACGGCCCAGCGATTCATTGAGAAAATAGAGCGCCGCCGCGATTGTAAAGCCGGTATAACCCGCCATTTTGATAGCGGCAAAAATGGAGCCTACCAGCAGCGCCATTTCCATCAACATATTCATTGCGTTACGGATATTGTCTGAAGCATTACGCACGGAGGGGTAGCGTCCCAGCCATTTGCCAATCGATCGCAACAGCAGAACTTCAGCGGAAATCACGACTGCGCCGACGAGGAAAGCAAGAAAAGGATTGGCGATCAAATAACCCACGGCATACACAAAGGTGAAACCTGCCACCGCATAGACACCTGTCGCCAGCGCTGTCGTGGCAATTAATGGGACAAATCCCAGACCACGCATAAATTCCGCCAGCGCCGCCTGATGGATCAACGTCTGCGATTCAACTGGATCCAGTCCGGCCGTATAGGCCTTCTCCAGCGTAAAGATAGAAACTTCAGAACCGGCAAAAATCTTCATGCTGGCGACAACCGCAATCAATCCGCCTACCACCGCGATGAACGGCAGATTTTTGATAATTCGCGATGTTCGCTCTTCAAATACAGATATACCCACATCATCTTGTTCCCTTTCGCTGCGGGTACGGTGATCCTGCACAATCGCGATAGCCAGCAGCATGACCATACCGACAAAAATCTCAATCGATTCGGGGTTCAGATGCGGAAAGAAGCGAACGACCAGAACGCGGGTCATTAACACCACAACCGCCGCAAACAAGCTATTTTTCCAGCCAAACTGATAAAAAATGGCCACCAGCGGAAAAAGTGCGAAAGCGGACACTACCGGAGAGCTTAACTCCCCCAGCGACCCAAGAACGTCCACTGGCAGCGCGGTCAGCAGATGGTTTACCGGGATCAGGCAGGTGAGGATCAGCACACCCCATACTGCACCAAGGCCGAACGCCAGCCAGCCATTGATCGCCAGTACGCCCAGAATGTCGGTGGGCAAAAATAGCAGCCAGCTATTCAACAGACCGGTCTTCAGAGTAAAAGAGATCCCCACCGAAGCGACAAAACCAATGCTCAGGCCAAAAGCAATACTGCCCGCTTCACGGCGGTTCATGTTGCCCTCGATCAGCTGTGGCAGGATGGGTCGGATACCATCATGAAACACCGCCGCCGATTTATGTGCCAGCAACGCGGTCATACCGGTTAAACAGGCCACGACCAGAATCTGAATGTAGAAATCCATCGCAGTGTCCCTATTTTAAGTGGGCGACCAGCATCGGTATCGCATGTTCGATATGCTCAACCGACAGACCAAAGGCAACTTTGCCTTCCGCAACCATTTTGGCGATCTGGTCGTCTTTCGCTTTAATGCCCGGTTTGGCAATCGTTCCGCTTTTGTTATAACCAATAACGGCAATGGCAATAGACAACGCGGCTCCCGCGCCGGTATTGCACGCGCCGATGTAGTAATCCAGTTGTCCGGATTTCACCTTCATCGCCGCCTCCATATCGTTATAAATAAAGATTTCAAAACAGCCCGGCGCGGCGGTTTCGATCGTTTTCTTTATAAGTTCACGCTGTAAGCCAGCAACACCGATCTTTTTCATGGGAAATCCTTATTTAAAGAAGACAGAGGGGTTGTCACGTAACATCAAATCAACGTCGGCCTGCGTGAAGCCTGCTTCCAGTAGTAATGGCACGAACGTCGTCAGCAAATAATCAAAACCGGGGCCACCGTTGCCTTTCAGATGGGAGCGGCGGGTAATATCCATGGACAGCATGACGTGGTCGAGCAGGCCGCGACGGGCAATTTCGCCCAGCATGGCGACACGCTTTTCATCCGGGTAATAGTTGTTTTTACCGATGGTGTCGAACTGGACATAAGCCCCCAGATCGATCATGCGAAAGATATTGTCGAGGTTGTCCTTCAGGTCGCAGTGCCCGATCACCACGCGAGAAAGTTCGACGCCATGGTTCTTCAATAGCGCCAGTTGCTCCAGCCCCATGGTGCTGAAGGAAGTATGGGTAGAAATAGGACGCCCGGTTTCTCGGTGCGCTATCGCGGCGGCGGCAAACATTTTTGCCTCATCCGGGGTAATGACATCGACGCTGGAGCCGATCTCCGCAATGATGCCGGCTTTAAGTTCAGTACCTTCAATGCCGATCTCAATTTCGTTGATCATCTCCTGCGCCAGTTTCTCTGTTGGTGTACTAACAACATGAGCAGGATAAAAATCATGCTGGTAATAACCGGTACAGGCCATCACATTCATGCCTGTATCGCGCATAATATCGAGCATAAACTGCGGATTACGCCCCATATAGCGGTTGGTCATTTCAATAATATTGCGCACGCCCAGGGCATAAAGCGTTTTCATTTCCCCGCAAATGAGATCGTACTGATCCAGACGGCAATCAATATTATTTTTAAACGACGATAGATCGATATGCAGATGCTCGTGAGCATAGGTATATCCTGACGCATCAATATATAAGGACTCAGACATGATTGCCCCCGGTCGTCTGTGAGCGCGGCTTTAGCAGAGGAAGAAATGACGTACCGTTTTGCGGGGCCGCGGCCGAAAAGAAGTCGCAGGCCGTGGCCCCCACGTCAGACAGCGTGGTTCTTGCGCCGAGACTAGCAGGTGTGATACCCGACTGCCAGACGAGAAGCGGCACCTTTTCACGGGTGTGCTTGCTGTGACCAATCGTTGGATCGTTACCGTGATCTGCCATCACCACCAGACAGTCATCAGGCTGCATAGCATTCATCAGCCGTTCAAGATTTTGATCGACCACCTGCAAGCGCTCTGCGTAACGCGCGACATCCTGCGCATGACCAGCCAGATCGGTTTCCTGAATATTGGTGCAGATAAAAACATCGCCTGTTCCCTGCAACTCTTTCAGAGTGAGATCCATAATGCGCTGGGTATCCACCAGATTTTGATAGCTCACGCCGTAAGGATTGCTGGCGATATCGGCGACTTTGCCCACCAGCACGGTTTTAACGTTCGCTTCATGCAATTTTTGCGGTACCTGAACGCTGGCATCCACGCCGTAGCCCATATGCACTACCTGGAAATCATGCTGATAAACGCCCGAACGCGGCGCATTAATGCCGATATAGATGCCCTCTTTCTCTTCAGCGGCATCATGAAGTTGCTGGCTGTTCTCAAGCCGTCCGCCAAACGCAATGACTCTTCCGACCTGAACGCAATGGCGGACCACCTCCCCGATGGCGCGTACTTCATCAAACGTAATCGCGTTCAGATTAGCGCTGACGTTAAAGACCTGCCCCAGATCGGCTTCCAGGTTATCGCCAATAGCGACCGCCTCGTTTACCCACAGGTATTGCAGGGTGCTACCGACACGTTTAACCTGCCAGCCCCGGATCATCAGCGACTGTTCAACCTCATCAATCACCGCTGAAAAGGGCATGGTCAACGGCGGTTGTGGTCGGGTGCCGAGGATCTCCTGATGTCCCATAAAGGTATCTCCGCCTTCATGTTGCAGGTCCGCCGTACCGTAAACCGCGCTTGGGGAGTGTGCCAGATTACCTGTCGTAAAGCCGAGCGCGTTAATAAGACCCAACTTTTCCAGCACCGGTAAACGTAATTGCGGGACGTGCTGCAAAATATGTCCGCAGGTGTTTGCACCGGCATCCTGCGGCCTGACCTGCGGCACATCATCCATGGCCCCGACGCCAAAACTATCTATCACTACCACCACAAACTTACTCATGCAGACCTCCGGAAACGGGATTGCCGAGACTGTCATACAGCGCGTCGAGTACCGGTTTACCGCTATGAATACCGGAAACCAACGCAACATCGCTGCGGGTTACAAAAATCTGGGTGCGATAACACATCACTACCGGGCTGCCGACCGGGAATTCGCCTGCCAGCGGAAGGTGATAATCAATGCTGCTTTCATCGACGGGTAAAAGGCGAGCCGCAACGCGATGACAGGTATTCGCCGGGTAGACCAGCGCATTTTGCAGATGTCCCCGTCGATAATACCCGCCACCGAAGCAGTAACTGTTTCCACGGAAGTGATGAGAAATTTCAGTAAGATACAGCATGGCGATCTGCTCAGGCTGATCGCCATATTGATTTGCAGGAATGGTGCCGGTCAGCGCATGGCCCGGTTCAGCATGTGTAACACCGTATTCGGCCAGCAAAGGTAGCGTGCTACAGCTTGATGCCGACGGCGCGTTGATCTGCGCAATATTCACACCCATGGCGGCAATACGATCCCGGGCCTGGAGAAGCGTATGGAGATTGGGCGTTGGCAATGTTTGACGGGCATCCTCATCCCAGAGTAAACAGGGGAAATGGGTGAGTCCGACGAGTCGTACTCCCGGCAGCGTTTTAATTACGGCAACAACGTTGTCGAGTTCTGTTATGGAAAAGCCAGCCTCCTGCCCCGGATAGAGCTTGTCATGCTCCGCGAACACCTTGAGCATAATGGGCTGAACAACGTGATTGCGCCTGGCAGCAGCGGAAATGGCGGCGATCTTATCCAGTGAAAAAACGGTGATAATCTCCGTTGAGGCGATAATGCTTTTATCCACCTCGCTTTTTGGGATCTGCACAAGATGCCCCACATGCGATACCGTGACGCCGGCATTACGCAGGGTTCGTGCTTCTTTGAAATCTACCGCCACCGCGCCGTGAAAACCCAACGCCATAAGTTTGTTTGCTAACCACGGATTGCGGCCAAGCTGCTTGGTCATCACATAAAGCGTTATGTTATAGCGCGCAGCCACCTCAAGCAGACGACGCCCGTTTTCCATGACCTGATCAACATCGATGACCCACGTATCCGGTAGTATCGCTCCCTGCTGCCATAGCTCGCGCGCGGTCTCTATCAGCGCCGGATTTTGAGCCTTGAGTGCTTCAATAAACATATCCTTGCCTCTCGCTGACCTGTTGATGAAAACCTTTTAAATAATCATTTTTTTGAATATTTAAGGTGCAGGATTAAAATGACGCTTCATCCGCTACGCTTTCGCCACCATCCACAGGCTATAAAGGTTTGCCAGCAGATAGCCCTCTTCGTTCGGATGCAGAGGGGTATCAAACGGAGCCAGCAGCGTTTGATGGATCCTCAATAACTGTGCGTAAGCCTCTGAGGATCGAATCTCCTCCATGAGCTCTTCATCCAGCGGACTAATAATCTCTCCCCGGCGACTGCGCATCAGGGCACTGGCCATGTGGGTAATAGCCATTTCGCCCTGTTCATTACGCACCGGCAATGCCCATACGGTTTCCAGTTGCCCCACAACCTCCAGCATGCCATCACAAATATCCTTATCAATAACGCCAGCCTCGCACAGCAGATTTAACCGCTTTTCCATAGGATCTCCTAATAACTTGGCTCAGCCAGACCGTTAAGTACGCGCTGCTGATGGTCAAGAAGCGCATGTTTATCCACCACCGTGCGCAGTAGCTGCTGGATGGGTACGTCATCGCTACGGGTGAGAACCACCGCTTCCGATGCCTGTATAAAACGCAGATCGCCGGTAAGGGGTTTTGCCACCAGGCCATGAGATGCCAGATCCGCCGCATTGGCCACGTTCCAGATTGCTGCATCGATATCACCCCGCGCAATGTGGCTCAGACAGTCGTGATACGGCACATCGAGCCGTTCAACCTGCTGATGACCAAAACAAATATCGGTCATAATGCGCTGGTCGGCAGAACGAGGATCCAGTCCTACTCGCTGAATTTGCTGGCTATCAGCACGGCAAATCAGCGTGTGTTCCCCGACATAGGTATGCGCTCCCAGCTCCAGCGCCATACAGACGTCGCCGTTATCAAGGTAGCTTTGCGCCGCCAGCCGGGATACGACCGCCAGGTCATACACGCCGTTGAGCAGGCACTCCACGCGCACGTCTGAACCGCGCATATGTGCGTAATAAAACGGAATGCCGTCAAACTGCGCCTTCAGGCCGCTCGCCAGCCCCTCATACAGCCGGGTGTACGGCAGGGGCATCGCACACACTACAGTACCGATATCTGCAAATGCCAATAGGGCTTTGTTATCCATACTGACGAGATAACTACCGTTACGCCCGCGCCGCTCGACGGTAACAGCGCTGGCCTTCTCCAGGGTCTTCAGCGCCGCCTGAATGAGTCCAACGGAAAACTGACATTCCGTCGCCAGCTCATCTATCGTTTTCAACCGGTTACCACACTTTTCCCCCAACAGGTAACGTGCCAGCGTGGCCTGGGCAAGGCCCTCTTTTTTGATAAAGCTACGGCTCATGTTTAATCTTCATTTTATTGAATACATATATCTTCATAAAAATGAATATAAATGGCAAACGGGAAAAGGTCAAAAAGCGAAGAGGATCACAGAAAGGAAATAATGCAAAAAGGAAGTTACTTTCGCCCTCTCCGTGAAGAAGAGGGCGGAGGTGATTTTAGGGCTTCGCTACAAATCCAATCGCTTCGTAGACCTTTTTCAGCGTTTCAGACGCGCGCGCGCTGGCTTTTTCCGCGCCCTCTTTCATGATCTTTTGCAGGAAGGCTTCGTCGTTGCGGAAGCGATGATAGCGCTCCTGCAACTCGGTCAGCATCCCTGATACGGCATCCGCAACTTCACCTTTCAGATGACCATACATCTTGCCTTCGAAATGCTGCTCCAGCTCAGCGATGCTCTGACCGGTTACGCCGGAAAGAATATCCAGCAGGTTGGACACGCCCGCTTTATTCTGCACATCGTAACGAACCACCGGCGGCTCTTCGGAGTCGGTGACCGCGCGCTTGATCTTCTTCACCACTGATTTCGGATCTTCCAGCAGGCCAATCACGTTATTACGGTTATCGTCCGACTTGGACATTTTCTTCGTCGGATCGAGCAGCGACATCACGCGTGCGCCGGATTTCGGAATAAACGGCTCAGGCACTTTAAACACCTCGCCGTAGAGCGCATTGAAGCGGGAGGCGATATCGCGGCTCAGCTCCAGATGCTGTTTCTGGTCTTCGCCGACCGGCACCTGGTTGGTCTGGTATAGCAGAATGTCCGCCGCCATCAGCACCGGATAATCAAACAGACCGGCGTTGATGTTTTCGGCATAGCGCGCAGATTTATCTTTAAACTGCGTCATCCGGCTCAGTTCGCCGAAGTAGGTATAGCAGTTCAGCGCCCAGCCAAGCTGCGCGTGTTCAGTCACGTGAGACTGAACGAAAATGGTGCTTTTTTCCGGGTCGATGCCGCAGGCCAGGTAAAGCGCCAGAGTATCCAGCGTCGCCTTACGCAGCTTTTCAGGATCCTGACGCGCGGTAATGGCATGAAGGTCAACGATGCAATAGATGCAGTGATAGTCATCCTGCATGTTTACCCACTGACGCAGCGCACCCATGTAATTACCAATGGTCAATTCACCTGAGGGCTGTGCGCCACTAAAGACGATGGGCTTAGTCATTTTTTAATTCCTGGTTTTCACTGTGCAAAAGCCCGAGTGCGGGCAGAAGTTCATTGAAGCGATCGAAAATATAGTCTGGATTGCTTAACGTAATCGCTTCGCCATAATTGTAGCCGTAGGTCAACCCGACTGAGCAGCAGCCAGCGGCGGCAGCGGCCTGGATATCATTGCGCGAATCACCCACGAAGAGCAATGCTTGCGGCGCGATGCCCAGCCGACTGGCGACCAGCAGCAGCGGTTCCGGATGCGGCTTTTTATTCTGTACGTCGTCACCGCCAATCACCACGCTGAAATATTTGCTGATATCCAGCGCCTCCAGCAACGGCGCGACAAATGGGGTCGGCTTATTAGTGACCAGCGCCAGCGGCAATCCCTGCGCATTCAGCGCGGCTAAGGTGTCGGCAACGTCAGGAAATAGAAAGCTGCCCTCTTCGGCGAACTGCGCGTAATAGCGATCAAACAACTTGCGCAGAATACGTACCTGCTCTTCCTGCGGGATATCACCCTCATCGACGGAAGGTTTGCCCGAAGCGGCACGCTGTGTGGCCCGTTGCTGACGCGCCCAGGTCAACGCCCGCTCCATCAGGACATCCGCGCCGTTGCCGATCCACGTCACAACTCGCGCTTCGCCAGCCTGTGGCAGTTCCAGCGCATAGAGCGCGCTATCAACGGCAGAGGTCAGGCCTGGCGCGCTGTCGACCAGCGTACCGTCGAGATCGAATGCGACGCCCTGAATAGTTTTTAGCTTATCCATGACTTACCTTCGCCAGTTCACGGCGCATCTCATCGATAACCTGCTTGTAATCCGGCTTGTCGAAAATGGCAGAACCGGCCACGAACATATCTGCGCCAGCCGCCGCGATCTCGGCAATATTGTTAACCTTCACGCCACCATCCACTTCGAGGCGAATATCAAAGCCGGAAGCATCGATGCGGCGGCGCACTTCACGCAGTTTATCCAGCGTATGCGGAATGAATGATTGACCGCCGAAGCCGGGGTTAACGGACATCAGCAGGATCACATCAAGCTTATCCATGACGTAATCCAGATAGCTCAGCGAGGTCGCCGGGTTGAACACCAGACCCGCTTTACAACCGTGCTCTTTGATCAGTTGCAAGGTGCGATCCACATGCTCAGACGCTTCGGGATGGAAAGTAATAATGCTGGCACCGGCCGCGGCGAAGTCAGGCACCAGACGGTCGACCGGTTTGACCATCAGATGAACGTCAATCGGCGCGGTAATACCGTAGTTGCGTAAGGATTTCAGTACCATCGGCCCGATAGTCAGGTTAGGTACATAGTGGTTGTCCATGACATCGAAATGAACAACGTCCGCACCTGCCGCCAGCGCTTTTTCGGTGTCTTCACCCAGACGGGCGAAATCCGCTGACAGAATCGAAGGGGCAATTAAGTACTGGCTCATCCGCATCTCCTTGAAATTTATTTAATGTCGGGCAAAACGAGCTCTGGATGATACAGCGCCAGCAGTTCGTTCACCTTCTTACGTGTTCCGCCGTTGCTGCTAATGCTCCGGCGTACTTTAATGACATTGGTCCTGGCCGCTAATTTATACCACTCGCGCGTCAGCGCCGTATCGTGGTTGGAGATCAGCACCGGGATCTGATTACTGACCAACCCTTCCGCCAGTTGCGCCAGATGGGCCTGCTGTTCCAGACTAAAACTGTTGGTATGGTAAGCGGTAAAATTTGCCGTAGTGGAAAGCGGTGCATACGGCGGATCGCAATACACGACCGAACCATTCATCGCCCGCGCCATGCTGTCTGCGTAGGTTTCACAGAAGAAAAAGGCGTTCTGCGCTTTCTCGGCAAAGTGATACAGCTCCGCTTCCGGGAAGTAAGGCTTTTTATAGCGGCCAAAGGGGACGTTAAATTCGCCGCGCAGGTTATAGCGACACAGGCCGTTATAGCCATGACGGTTCAGATATAAAAACAGCACCGCCCGCCGAAAGGGGTCGTGGCACTGATTAAATTCTTCCCGAAACTGATAATACTGCTCCGCCACGTTGGTGGCAGGCGTGAACATCTCGCGTGAAGCCGCCACATACTCGCCGGTTTGCGATTTAACGATGTTGTAAAGGCTTATCAGGTCGCTGTTGATATCCGCAAGGATATAACGAGAAAAGTCGGTGTTTAAAAACACCGACCCGGCACCCACAAAGGGTTCAATCAGGCACTCGCCGTGCGGCAAATGCTTTTTGATATCGTCGAGCAGGGAGAACTTCCCCCCTGCCCATTTCAGAAAAGCGCGATTCTTTTTCATGCTGGCTGATTACATTTTCTCCGGCTGTGGAGAACGCTCCGACAGCATACTGCGCTTTGTCTATGCCCAACCATTACTTCAGATCGGCCTGAACCTGATGCAGTGGTTTTGCCCACGGGTTTTTCGCCTGTACATCAGCAGGCAGTCCGGTCACGGCACGTTTAGCATCGTCTTTCGAAGCATAAACACCGCTAACCAGCACATACCAGGGCTGCCCGTTACGGGTAGTCTGATATACCACGTAATTTTTCAGGTTTTCTTTCTTCGCCCAACCGTTCAGGTTGTCGTAGCTGGAAGAACTGCTGAGCTGCAAGGTGTAGTGGTTGGACGGCGCAGACTTCAGCGAACCCACATTACCTGCAGATTTTGCCTCTGTCGTGGCGGCAGGGGCACTCGCAGCCGGAGCAGCGGTCGTGGCGGCTGGCGTAGACGCGGTTGCAGTCGGCGCTTTTGCTGCCGGTGCAGTGGCGGCTGGCGCAGTCGTCGTGGCAGTCGCCTTCGGTGCAGTCGTGGTTGCCGCTGGCGCTTTCACCGGTGCAGTGGTGGTTTCAGTGCGTTTAGGCTGAGCAACCGGTTTTGGCTCGGTAACCGTTTGTTTTGCCGTTTGCTGCGGCTTACTTTGCGGTTTCGGCTCAATGACCGCCTGCTTACGTTCAGGGCGCGTGGTTGCGTTATGACGTTCAGTTGTCTCGCCAGTAGTGGCCTGACGTGGAGCATTGCCATTACGCACAGCGGCAACGGTCGCAGGCTCCGTCGGCAGGGTTGAATTCACCGCGCTATCAACCTGGCCCTGTTGCTGCGTCAGCGCATTATTCAGATCGCCCTGAACCTCAACACGCTGCTGATTTTCAGGCGCGGCCGTAGGCTGCCCTTCCGTTGGTGTAGAGGAAATCGGCGGTAAAGAGACATCCTGTGAAGCAGTATTTGCCGTTTGGTTTGCAGCAGGCTGAGTCGCGTTTTGCTGATCGCCAGAGAGCGAGATGTCTTTCTCTGCGGTAGTGAACGGCTCATTCTTCGACGGCGATTTTAGAGCGGAACCAATGCCAGCAATCAGCAGCAGTAGCACCACAATACCAACCCCCATCATAATGTACTGACGAGAAGCAGGTTTTCGCGCTGGCGCTTTCTTACGCTTGCGCGGGCGACGCTCTACCGGCTCTTCGTCATCAAAAGCCTCGTCCTCTGCCTCATACTCTTCTTCTTCACGCGTTCTGCGCGTTGCACGCGTAGAACGCGGTTCATCGGCATCCAGCTCTACGTCGTCAAAATTGATCTGCGGATCGTTATCGCGATCGGAAGCTTGCCGAGAACGACCAGTACGACGATCGCTGGGATCGGGTTTCAGCTCGTCTTCTGGTTTGAATTCATCCATTTAACACCCCACTAAAAGGCTTATGCCCACTACGATTGCACATTGCCCGACGTTAAAACGCCACGTAAAAACGTGGCAGACACTTCTTATTTGTTACACCCGCTGACAATCAGCAATGGCACTCAGTACGATATCATGCCCTACGCCGCCGCGAACTTCACTCTTGCCAATGCCGAGCGGCAATACCAGACGCATCTCGCCCGCAAGCACTTTTTTGTCTCGCAGCATATGCGGCAAATACGCGTCGGCAGACATCTCTTGCGGTCCGTGGACTGGCAGACCTGCACGCTCCAGCAGAGTGATAATACGCTGCGTTTCCTGCGCTGCAAACTGTCCCAGACGTTCTGCCGTTTTTGCAGCCATCACCATGCCTGCGGAAACCGCTTCACCATGCAGCCAGTTACCGTAACCCATCTCGGCTTCGATAGCATGACCAAATGTGTGTCCAAGATTGAGCAACGCACGCAATCCTGTCTCACGCTCGTCAGCAGCGACAACCTCTGCTTTGATTTCGCAACAGCGGCGAATGCAGTACGCCATCGCTTTTTCGTCCAGCGCCAGCAGAGCATCAATATTATTTTCCAGCCAGCCGAAAAAGTCGCCATCAAGAATGATGCCGTATTTAATGACTTCAGCCAGCCCGGAAGAGAGTTCACGCGTCGGCAGGGTTTTCAGACAGTCGAGATCGACAACCACAGAAGCGGGTTGCCAGAACGCGCCAATCATATTTTTGCCGAGAGGATGATTTACCGCCGTTTTGCCTCCAACAGAAGAGTCAACCTGCGACAGTAACGTGGTAGGAACCTGAATAAAACGCACACCACGCTGATAGCTGGCGGCGGCAAAACCGGTGAGATCGCCTACAACACCGCCGCCAAGGGCGACCAGCGTCGTATCGCGACCGTGCGGTTTTTGCAATAGCGCAGTAAATACCGTGTCCATCACCGCGAGGCTTTTATACTGCTCGCCGTCGGGAAGGATCACGCTATCGACTTTTACACCCGTCTGTTGCAGGACCGAACTTACTTTGTCCAGCCAGAGCGGAGCCAGCGTCTCATTGGTGACCAGCATAACCTGATCGCCTGACTTAAGCGGCAAGAAGGAAGCTGGATCGTTAAACAAACCAGCCGCGATGGTAATCGGGTAACTACGTTCCCCGAGAGTAACAGTAAGCCTCTCCATAACGCGACGTCTACCTTAGTTGCTTATACTCGCTGGCCTGTGTATTTAGCCAGAATCAGTTGCTTTCCAGCATATGAATAATCTGGTTTGCGACTACTTTAGCGCTCTGATCATCAGTGCGAATGGTGACATCAGCAATCTCTTCGTACAGCGGATTACGTTCATTCGCCAGGGCTTCCAGGACTTCACGCGGCGGCGTTTCTACCTGTAACAGGGGACGCTTTTTGTCACGCTGTGTACGGGCGAGTTGCTTTTCGATTGTCGTTTCAAGATACACCACAACCCCGCGAGCGGAGAGCCGATTGCGCGTTTCACGTGATTTTACAGAGCCGCCGCCGGTTGCCAGCACAATGCCCTGTTTTTCCGTCAATTCATTGATGACTTTTTCTTCGCGATCGCGGAAACCTTCTTCACCTTCAACATCGAAGACCCAACCTACATCAGCACCAGTGCGTTTCTCGATCTCCTGGTCTGAGTCGTAAAATTCCATATTAAGCTGTTGAGCTAACTGACGCCCAATAGTGCTTTTGCCGGCACCCATAGGCCCAACCAGAAAGATATTGCGTTTCTCTGCCATTTTTTCGGTACTACTAAGACTATTCGTTAATGATAAACCTGCTTTGCAGACTTCCAGCGGTGCAGGAAATGAACTGAAACCTCTTATGCGATAGAGCGAGAGTCAGACTAAAAATTATCTCAATACTCTGACGGGTTTGGCAACTGAATAAATTACCCTGTCCAGGAAATCATCACTTCTACTTAAGCCGCGAGACTGACTCTCAAATCGGTACTCCTTGTATGCTAAATCCTTCCTCACGTCAAACGCCTGACGCGGATTTAACACAAAGCGCCATCACCAAAAACGGCGTTCAGGCTCCGGGAACCAGACGTGGAGTGATGAATACTACCAGTTCACGACGCTCATTGTCTTTTCCATCGTGACGAAAAAGTTGCCCTACCCAGGGAATGTCGCCAAGTAGCGGGATGCTATCGCGGGCCGATTTATTTTTTTGTGAGAAAATGCCGCCTAACGCCAGCGTTTCTCCACTTTTCACTTCTACCTGCGTTTCAATTTCCTGTTTATCAATCGTCAGTACTTCCCCGTCTGCCTGTTGCAGGACCTGACCCGGCATATCCTGACTGATACGCAGCTTAAGGCGGATCCTGCCCTGTTGCAGTACCGTTGGCGTGACCTCCATCCCCAGCACGGCTTCCTTAAATTCCACCGAGGTCGCGCCGCTCTCACCACTGGAGACCTGATAGGGGATCTCGCTCCCCTGCTTGATGCTGGCAGGCTGAAGATGCGAGGCCAGAAGACGCGGACTGGCAATAATATCCAGTTGCTGCTGTTGCTCCAGTGCCGAAAGCTCCAGCTCCAGCAACCGTCCGTTGATCCGCCCGATGTTAAACCCGGCGCGGGTGGACGCCGAACTGACGGATAAATCGCTGCTGAGCGTGGTGATTTTACCTGCGCCGGGGGGTTGCGTGGCGTCAGCCAGACTCCATTTTACGCCCAGTTCACGCAGGCTTTTTTCATTGATAGTGACAATATGCGCGGCCAGCTCGACCTGACCGACCGGCAAATCCATTTCCGCGACCCAGCGCTGAAGCACTTCCAGATTCGCTTTATCATCACGCAATAATAGCCGGTTCATCCGTTTATCAACGGTCATCGTTCCTCGTGAGCTAAGAAGTTTTGCCCCGGCTTTCGCCAGTTCGTCTGCATCGGCATATTGCAGCGTAATACTCTGTCCGGTGAGAGGCAGGTTCTGCTGCTGTCTGAGACGATCCGCTTCCTGCTGCGCAAGCCGCGCCGTTTGCCAGGACTGCGAATGTACGTGCATCACCGTTCCCTCCTGGCGCAAAACCAGACCGGCGCTGTTAAGCACCGTTTGTAGCGCCTGCTTCCAGGGAACCTTAACCAGACGCAATGACAGCGTGCCGGTGACATCGGGAGCAATAATAAGGTTTTGCTGCTCTAAATCCGCCAGCGTCTGTAGTACCTGCGCGACGGGGACATCATCTACTACCAGCGAGACTGGCTGCGTTTTTTGCGCCCACGCCACCGGCATTAACATCAGCAGCAGAATGCTTATCCCTGTTTTCATGTTGCTCTCCTTTCCGTGACCATGACCAGTGCGCGGGATCGCATCCCGCCCCGGTTTCAATTTCTAATGTTTGTGATGTGAGTTGTATGACTCGCCAGCCCGCAGGCAACTGACTGCCCATTTCCACCCGCCGCCATTTCCCCTGGGCATCACGGACTATGCCAATTCGTCTGGGAGGATGATCAATCGTTCCCTGATAACGCCATTGCGCGAGCTGCGCTGTCTGGCAGCGATCTTCCGGCGGCTGAAAAGGATCGCGCATGCCAACGATCATGGGCAGGGTGATGAGCAGCAGGATCCCGTGTTTAGCGCGCATCGTTTGGTTCCAGTTGCAACGTGAAACGTAACCTCCCGGCGACAGGTTCCAGCGTGAACGCCGTGACCCCCATATTCTGCTGCGCCAGCAGGGCGAAAATGCCCGGCACAGGCTGCCATGCATTCTCCAGCACCAGCGTGCCGCCCTTCACCGCAGGCTGCCAGCTCACCAGTCGGGCGTCTGTAATCTGAAAGTCGAGGGGCGAAAAAGGAGACGAGGTTGCGTGGTCATCGACCCGCGCGTCATCTGGCGTTTTCAGCAGCAGAACCTCGCGCCAGCGCATTGTCAGACGCTGGCGCTGAAGAGAGAGTTGGGCCACTTCAGCCGACATTTGCAGCCGTTGCGGATGAAGCCAGCACCACCAGGACAGGCCCGCCAGCATAAGCGTAAAAAGGAGCCAGCACAGGCCGCGGCCTGCCGACGACAGCGCGTACCAGCGTTCAGGGTTGAACGTCATCATCGCTCTCCCGGATAAGCTGATAGCTAAACTCCCAGCGCCCCTGTTCATCGCGCCCGGTTTTACCCGGCGTCCCTGCGTGAAAGCCGGGTAATGCTTGCAGGGCGTCATTTACTTTTTTTAGCGCCGTGAAGGTGTTCGCGCGACCCGTCAGCGTCAGTACCTTTTGCTGAACGTTGAGGTGCGTGAGCCATGCCTGCTCCGGCAGATGCAAAGCAAGGTCGGATAACGTCTGCTGCCATCGTTGGGTTACGGCACGCTGTTTCTGACGCGCCAGGTGTTGCGCCTGCACGGCCTGACGCGCCTTCCACAGGACCTGACGCTGGGCCAGCGCATCGAACAGCGCGCGGTCCGTCTGCCGCCACAGATGCTGCGCCGTGCTGGCCGCTCCGGCGTCGGCACGCAGGGCGAGAACTGCCGCTGCCACGCTAAGCACAGAAGCTGCGCAGCACAGCCCCCAGAAATTCAGGCATTGCTGACGACGACTTTGCCGCCAGGGTAAAAAATTGATGACGGTCGACATGACTACCGCTCCCCCAGCGCCAGTGCCAGTGCAATGGCAAAGCGATCGCCGCAGGTGGGCAGCGGCGGTTGCTGAAAGCTTACCGCGCTCCACGGATCAAGATGCGGGGTCCTCATGGCTTGAGAGGTACACTGCACCAGTTGGTCAGTCTCACAGGCCAGGTGTTTAGCAAGATGACCAGGAGAAGGCGCCTCATGCAGGTTGCAACTTCCCCAGTTATGGCGCGTCGCCCACAGCCATCGATTATCATGACACCAGGCGAGGCACCGTTCTTCGGCGCTCAGCCATGGCAGAAAACGTTGTAGCGCACAGGCATCCGGCGTAATCGCTGTCAGGTTTAACCGCAGCATTTTTGCCAGTCGGGAGAGGCTTCCGACATCTTGCTGCCAGGCGGCGGTGACGCTGTAGAGGTTTTCCTCCTCACGCTCAAGATAGTCAAAACAGAGCGCTTCAGGCTCCATATCCAGCGACTGCGCCATAGACTGTGTTATCCACTTCGCCTGCTCACGCTCACGCAGCACGAGCGTCGGTCGAGGAAGCACTTTTTGCAGCGTTCTGTCGGCAGGCAGTGCCATGCGAATACAGTGCTGAATCGGCAGCTCCCGTCGCCAGTCGCGTAATGCATCAACCAGCGCCTCCAGTTGCACAATTTGCCCCTGCTGCACGATGCCGGAAACCAGGGGGATCTGCCACCAGCGGCGCAGCGACCAGCGCGCGCGAGTATGCTCAAGCGCAATGATAACTACCTGATCCTGCTGAATATGTAAGCCAGTTTGCCAGAGCCGAAATGCCATAAAAAACGATCTCCTTATCCACCGTCAAATGACGGCTATATCAATGCATCTGGCTTGCCTTTATACTACCGCGCGGTTGTTTATAAACTGCCCAGACCAAACTAAATGGGAAATCTCCGGTGAAGTTCGTAAAGTATTTATTCATCCTTGCAGTTTTTTGCATTCTGCTGGGAGCAGGCTCGATTTATGGCCTTTATAAATTTGTTGAGCCACAGTTGCCTGATGTCGCGACGCTCAAAGATGTGCGCCTGCAAATTCCAATGCAGATCTACAGCGCCGATGGTGAACTGATGGCGCAGTACGGCGAAAAACGGCGTATCCCGGTCACACTCGCCCAGATGCCGCCGGAAATGGTGAAAGCCTTTATCGCTACCGAAGATAGCCGCTTCTACGAGCATCACGGCGTCGATCCGGTGGGGATCTTCCGTGCCGCCAGCGTGGCGCTTTTTTCCGGTCACGCTACGCAGGGTGCCAGTACGATTACCCAACAGTTAGCGCGTAATTTCTTCCTGAGTCCGGAACGCACCCTGATGCGTAAAATCAAGGAAGTGTTCCTTGCGATCCGCATAGAGCAGTTAATGAGTAAAGATGAGATCCTCGAACTCTATCTGAACAAAATTTATCTGGGTTATCGGGCTTATGGTGTGGGCGCTGCCGCGCAGGTTTATTTCGGTAAAACGGTCGATCAACTGACATTAAGCGAGATGGCGACCATCGCGGGTTTGCCAAAAGCGCCCTCGACGTTTAACCCGCTTTATTCACTGGATCGGGCAACTTCACGGCGTAATGTCGTATTATCGCGTATGTTGAGCGAAGGCTATATCACCCAGGATCAGTTTACTCAGGCGCGTAGCGAGACCATTGACGCCAACTATCACGCCCCGGAGATCGCCTTTTCTGCGCCGTATCTGACGGAACTGGTGCGTCAGGAGATGGTTACCCGCTACGGCGAGAAAGCCTATGAAGACGGTTATCGCGTTTACACTACTATCAGCCGTAAAAATCAGCAGGCCGCACAGAATGCCGTGCGCACTAACGTGCTGGATTACGATATGCGTCACGGTTATCGCGGCCCGGCAAACGTGCTGTGGAAAGTGGGCGAAGCCGCATGGGATACCAAAAAGATCACCGACTCGCTGAAAGCGCTACCGTCATACGGTCCGCTGGCTCCGGCGGTCATTACGTCCGCCTCACCGCAGGAAGCGACCGCCATGCTGGGCGACGGGACGACGGTCTCGTTACGTATGGAAGGGGTTCGCTGGGCGCGTCCATGGATTTCTGATACCCAGCAGGGCCGCACGCCGGGTAAAGTTACCGATGTGGTGCAGACCGGCCAGCAGGTGTGGGTACGTCAGGTGAATGATAGCTGGTGGCTGGCGCAGGTTCCGGACGTCAACTCGGCACTGGTATCGATTAATCCGCACGACGGGGCGATCCTCGCCCTGGTCGGCGGTTTTGATTTCAACCAGAGCAAGTTTAACCGCGCCACGCAGGCGCTACGTCAGGTTGGGTCGAACATCAAGCCGTTCCTTTATACCGCGGCGATGGATAAAGGCCTGACGCTGGCCAGTATCCTGAATGACGTGCCGATTTCCCGCTGGGACGCCGGCGCCGGTTCAGACTGGCGTCCGAAAAATTCGCCTGCCGAATATGCCGGTCCTATTCGTCTGCGTCAGGGGCTGGGTCAGTCGAAAAACGTGGTGATGGTGCGCGCAATGCGGGCAATGGGCGTGGATTACGCGGCGGAGTATTTGCAGCGATTCGGTTTTCCGGCACAGAACATCGTACACACGGAATCACTGGCGCTGGGTTCCGCCTCCTTCACACCGATGCAGGTTGCGCGCGGCTATGCGGTGATGGCGAATGGCGGTTTCCTTGTCGATCCTTACTTCATCACCAAAATTGAAAACGACCAGGGCGGGGTGATTTTCGCGGCTAACCCGAAAGTCGCCTGTGCAGAGTGTGATATTCCGGTGATTTACGGCGAGACGCAAAAATCTAACGTGCTGGAAAATCAGGATGTTGAAGATGTTGCGACATCGCAGGAGCAAAAAAACCTGGCGGTGCCAATGCCGCAACTGGAGCAGGCGAATCAGGATCTGGTGGCCCGCACCGGCAGCCAGCAGTATGCGCCGCACGTCATCAATACGCCGCTGGCCTTTTTGATCAAAAGCGCACTGAACACCAATATCTTTGGCGAACCGGGCTGGATGGGAACGGGCTGGCGCGCGGGGCGCGATTTACAACGCCACGATATTGGCGGTAAAACCGGCACCACCAACAGTTCGAAAGACGCGTGGTTCTCCGGCTACGGTCCGGGCGCGGTGACGTCAGTATGGATTGGCTTTGACGATCATCGCCGCGATTTAGGCCGGACCACCGCTTCGGGCGCGATTAAAGATCAGATTTCCGGTTATGAAGGTGGTGCCAAAAGCGCTCAGCCTGCCTGGGATGCCTTTATGAAGTCGATTCTGGATGGCGTGCCGGAAGATCCGCTCACGCCGCCGCCGGGGGTTATCACGGTGAATATCGATCGCAGCACCGGACAGCTCGCGAACGGCGGCAACAGCCGCGCGGAGTATTTCATTGAGGGCACCCAGCCAACGCAGCAGGCGGTGCATGAAGTGGGTACGACGATTATTGATAACGGCGAGACGCACGAACTGTTTTGACAGATAGCTGCTCGCTGTATCGCGGCGTGACTCTATGTCATCACATGCCGGGTGGCGCTGCGCTTACCCGGCCTACAACATGTGCAATATCAAAAAATTACGCATTACCGTAGGCCCGGCAAGCGCAGCGCCGCCGGGCAGGACGCCAAACGCGGCATGAGAGCGTTGTGATTGGTGCTACAGCCGTCCCTGCCCTTTCAGCCATTCACGGACCAGAAACAGTGCGCTGACGTTGCGCGCTTCGTTAAAGTCCGGCTCCTCCAGCAGATCCATCAGATGCGCCAGCGGCCAGCGAACCTGCGGCAGCGGTTCAGGCTCATCGCCTTCCAGCGATTCCGGATAGAGATCTTCCGCCACCAGGATATTCATTTTGCTGGAAAAATAGGACGGTGCCATGCTGAGCTTTTTCAGGAAGGTCAGATTATTCGCGCCGAAACCGACCTCTTCTTTCAGTTCACGGTTGCCAGCCTCAAAAATAGTTTCACCGGGATCGATAAGCCCCTTTGAGAAACCCAGCTCGTAAGATTCAGTCCCGACCGCATATTCACGGATCAAAATCAGATGGTCGTCGACGATGGGCACAATCATTACCGCCTCTCGCGTCGAGGGCCGCATTCTTTCATAGACACGACGCACGCCGTTACTGAATTCCAGATCGACACTTTCAACGTTAAAAAGACGTGAGCTGGCGACGGTTTCAACGTTGAGGATGGTGGGTTTTTGTAATGGTTTGCTCATGGGGCCGGGTCTTTGCTGTGGTAACAGGCATTATTGTGCGACATGCCGCACGGTTTCGGCAATCCATATTGCTATTTCTTTACATTTTTGCAACTTCATTAACTGCCCCACATTACCCACAAAAGTCAAGAGGTTGAAATGTAATTAAGAATAAACTGATACACGCTCTAAAGTGAGTTTGTTACCATCGCGCGTTGCGGAATAACAGGTTAATTCTTGCGCGCCACAACAGACCTGCTGGGCTGCTGCCACCTTACGTAAATTATTCATAAGACCTGTAAGAAAAGTAAGATAGGAAAAGCATGAGCACCTTTTTAATTTTTTTTGCTGCTGTGCTGGCCTGCGTGCTGCTTGCAGGATGGTTTTTCAGACATAAATTTCATCGGCATCATTTGCCCTGGCTGCATACTTTCGCCAGCGCCACGACGCGTAAGCTGACGGCGGAAGAACAGAGTGCCGTTGAAAATTATCTGGATAGCCTTAGCCGCATCCAGCAGTTACCCGTATCCGGTGCCAGCGCGCCGCCGGTCTCGCTAAGCCTGAATGCGCAAAGTTCTACCGTCATGGCCGTGACGCGCTCCATTACACGCTATGGCATCACCACGGACGATCCGAATAAATGGCGCTATTTTCTTGATTCAGTCGAAGTCCATCTGCCCCCGTTCTGGGAACAGTATATTAATGATGAAAATAGCGTTGAGTTGATTTACACCAGTTCGTTGCCGCTGGTGATTTCATTGAATGGTCATACCTTAAACGAGTATATGCAGGAGGCACACGGTTACGCACTGGAGCGCCCGGCATCCACTGAAACGTCTATTCGTGGTGAAGAAAGCGAGCAGATCGAACTGCTCAATATTCGCCAGCAAACGCGCGAAGAATACGCCCTGAGTCGCCCGGATGGACTGCGCGAAGCATTACTGATTGTCGCCTCTTTTCTATTTATGTTTTTCTGTCTCATCGCCCCCGACGTTTTTTTGCCGTGGCTGACAGGTGGTGCAATCCTGTTGCTGGCCGCCGGGCTATGGGGACTTTTTGCGCCACCGATGAAGAGTATGCGCCGTGAAATCCATTGTCTTCGTGGCACACCTAAACGCTGGGGACTTTTTGGCGAAAATAATCTTGAGCAGATAAATAATATCTCGCTAGGCATTATCGATCTCATCTATCCACGTCACTGGCAGCCGTGGATCACTCAGGATTTAGGTCAGCAAACCAATATTGATATCTATCTCGACCGTCACGTGGTGCGTCAGGGACGTTTTTTATCACTGCATGATGAGGTCAAAAACTTCCCGCTCCAGCACTGGCTGCGTAGCACGGTGATTGCGGCAGGTGCATTGCTGGTAGTGATTATGCTATATGCGACCGTACCGTTAGAGATGCCGTTTAAATTTACCCTTTCCTGGCTCAAGGGCGCACAAACCGTTGAGGCCACCAGCGTTAAACAACTGGCTGAAAAAAGCGTGCGTACCGGTGATACGTTGCGTATTCAGGGCAGCGGCATGTGTAATATTCACCCAAACGGAAACTGGGGTTCCCGCACCAGCTCGCCTTTCATGCCGTTTGATTGTTCACAAATCGTCTGGAATGATGCGCCTCCGCTGCCGTTGCCGGAATCGGAAACCGTCAATAATGCGACCGCACTGATGCAGGCGATGAACCAACAATTGCATCCAGGCCCCGATGAAATCACGCGCGTCAGCCCGGCGCTGCGCTCGGCAATCCAAAAATCAGGCATGGTATTGCTGGATGACTTTGCGGATATCGTGCTGAAAACGCAGCAACTCTGTGCAGCGGCGGACGAATGCGTCAGGCTGAAAAACGCGCTGGTGAATCTCGGTAATACTAAAGACTGGGAAACACTCACCAAACGCGCCAGCGCAGGCAGGCTGGATGGTGTTAATGTTCTGCTACGTCCGGTCAGCGCAGAATCGCTGGAAAATATGGTGACGACCACCGCCGCGCCGTTCGTGACGCGTGAAACCTCGCGCGCGGCCCAGGCGCTCAACAGCCCGGCCCCCGGTGGTTTTCTGATTTCCAGCGACGAAGGCAGCGATCTGGTGAATCAACCTTATCCGCCGGTGACGCTGTATGACTATCCGGCGCATGAACAGTGGGAAGAGTTTCAGCGTCTGGCAGAAATGCTGATGCACACGCCGTTTACGGCTGAAGGCATCGTCACGAAAATTTATACTGATGCGAACGGCACTCAGCATATCAGCCTCCATCGTATGCCTGACCGCGCAGGGCTATGGCGCTACCTGGCAACGACGCTGCTGATGCTGGCGATGATCGTCTGCGCGGTTTACAACGGTGTGCAGGCCATTCGCCGCTATCAGCGTAACCGCAGCCGTCTGGCAAAGATCCACGACTATTATGACAGCTGCCTGAACCCGGTATTGATCCCCTCGCCGGATAAGCTCCCCTGATTCTGAATGACGACAGTTGTGGTACGCTGTCGCCTTTCTTCCGCCTGGAGAGTGATATGCATCCCGATATTCGCTGGCAGGACGTCGACACAGTCCTGCTGGATATGGACGGAACCCTGCTCGATCTCGCCTTTGACAACTATTTCTGGCAGCAACTGGTCCCTGAAACCTACGGCGCGGCACGCGGCGTCAGCCCGCAGGAAGCCCAGGCGCTCATCCGCCAGGAATACAGTGCCGTGCAGCATACGCTAAACTGGTATTGTCTGGATTACTGGAGCGAACGTCTGGGGCTGGATATCTGCGCGATGACCACCGCGCAGGGACCGCGTGCGTTATTACGTGAGGATACGGTTCCCTTTCTTGACGCGCTAAAAGCATGCGGGAAACAGCGCATTCTGCTGACCAATGCGCATCCGCACAATCTGGCCGTGAAGCTGGAGCATACGGGATTAGGGGCGCACCTTGATTTATTACTTTCCACCCACACATTTGGTTATCCGAAAGAGGATCAGCGGCTCTGGCAGGCGGTCAGGCAGGAAACCGGACTGAACCCTGAGAAGACGCTATTTATTGATGACAGCGAGCCGATTCTGGATGCCGCCGCACAGTTTGGCATTCGCTATTGCCTTGGCGTCACCAACCCGGACTCCGGTCTGGCGGACAAGCACTATTTGCGCCATCCGTCGCTCAATGATTACCGGCGTCTGATCCCCTCACTTACCGTGAAGGAGTTGCCATGAAAGAAAAGCCCTCTGACGCCGTCAGACTGGATAAATGGCTGTGGGCAGCCCGTTTTTATAAAACGCGTGCGCTGGCGCGCGAAATGGTTGAAGGCGGCAAGGTGCATTACAACGGTCAACGCAGCAAGCCGAGTAAAATCGTCGAGCTGAATGCCACCCTCACGCTGCGTCAGGGCAATGATGAACGCACGGTGATTGTGAAAGCGATTACCGAACAGCGCCGCCCCTCTACGGAAGCGACCACGCTTTATGCAGAGACGCCAGAAAGCGTGGAAAAGCGAGAGAAGATAGCGCTGGCGCGTAAAATGAATGCCCTGACCATGCCCCATCCCGACAGGCGACCGGATAAAAAAGAACGTCGCGACCTGATGAGATTTAAACACGGCGAAAACGAATAACGTCGCCCGCAAGAGAGACCACTATGACTCAACACGATCAACTTCACCGTTACCTGTTTGAAAATTACGCCGTGCGCGGCGAAATGGTAACCGTGTCGGAAAGCCTGCAAGCGATCCTTGCCAACCATAGCTATCCGCTGCCGGTGAAGACTATTCTCGCCGAGCTGCTGGTCGCCACCAGCCTGCTGACAGCAACGCTGAAATTTGACGGTGATATCACCGTTCAACTTCAGGGCGATGGCCCGATGAATCTGGCGGTAATTAACGGTAATAACCGTCAGCAGCTGCGCGGCGTAGCGCGTATCCAGGGCGAGATCCCGGAAAACGCCGATATGAAAACGCTAATCGGCAACGGTTATCTGGTGATCACCATTACGCCGGATGAGGGCGAGCGTTATCAGGGCGTGGTAGGTCTGGAAGGTGACACGCTGGCTGCCTGCCTGGAAGATTACTTTATGCGTTCTGAACAGCTGCCAACGCGTCTGTTTATTCGCACCGGTGAAGCGGATGGCAAACCGGCGGCAGGTGGCATGCTGTTGCAGGTGCTTCCGGCACAGGAAACGCAGATGAATGACTTTGAGCATCTGGCGACCCTGACCGAAACCATCAAGGCCGACGAGCTGTTTACGCTGCCCGCGAACGATGTATTGTGGCGTCTGTATCACGAGGAAGAAGTCACGCTGTACGAGCCACAGAAGGTGGAGTTTAAGTGTACCTGCTCCCGCGAGCGCTGTGCCGCGGCGCTGAAAACGCTGCCGGATGAAGAGCTGGACAGTATTCTGGCGGAAGACGGTGAAATCGACATGAACTGCGATTACTGCGGTAGTCACTATGTCTTTGACGCTATGGACATTACGGCCATCCGCAATAACGCCTCACCGGGCGATCCGCAGGTGCATTAATTTCAGGGGCGGCGATGCTCCTGATACCCGGCGGCGCTGCGCTTGCACGGGCCTACGCAAACATCAACCGATGGATAGCGCAGGCCGATGAAAATGGCTACCGCGTACCGTTAATGCCCGGCGGCGCTGCGCTTGCACGGACTTACGCAAACACCAACCGATGGATGGCGCAGGCCGATGAAAATGGCTACCGCGTACCGTTAATGCCCGGCGGCGCTGCGCTTGCGCGGGCCTACGCAAACATCAACCGATGGATGGCGCAGGCCGATGAAAATGGCTACCGCGTACCGTTAATGCCCGGCGGCGCTGCGCTTGCGCGGGCCTACGCAAACATCAACCGATGGATGGCGCAGGCCGATGAAAATGGCTACCGCGTACCGTTAATGCCCGGCGGCGCTACGCTTGCACGGGCTTACGCAAACACCAGCCGGTTGATGTTGCAATATTAAACGGTTGATATTTCCGGTTTAACTGGTTGATATTGCTGTATTTGTAGGCCGGGTAAGGCGAAGCCGCCACCCGGCATTATCCAGCCACAGTAGCCGCAAAGGGGCATTGACCCCCTTTCTTTTACTCATCCGAATAATAATTTATTCTCACGCGCTCGCCGTTAATGCTGAGATCCTGCCATACCTCAGGCGTCAGCTTAACCTGCCCCTGTCCATCGCAATGTCCGAAGTGGTTAAGAGACAAAGATTGTCTCACTTCATGCTTATAAAGATGAGCCTGTTATTGGATAAAAATGAAGCTGAGTTAACGAGCATCACTGAAACCCTTACGTAATTAACTTACATGAATGCGATTACACTCACAAACTGTCAGATTTATGCTCTGCTATTTAACGTTTTAAAAACATATTCGGTAAGAAAACACCATTTACTGCCATAATCATCACCGCTTTATAACCGGAGTGGTAGCGTTTTACGTCAAGCAGAGTTTTGTCCGGATACGTAAATCTATGAGCCCCGTCGCGGTTAATCGACCCAGAACAACCCTACAATTCGAGGCAGTACATATTGGCTAAGGAGCAGTGACATGCGCGTTAAAGAATTAACCCCGCAAGATCTCAAGGCTTATGGTATCAACGACGTTCAGGATATCGTTTACAACCCCGATTACGACACGCTGTATCAGGAGGAGCTTAATCCAGACCTGGAAGGATACGAGCGCGGGGTACTGACGAATTCTGGTGCTATCGCCGTCGACACCGGTATTTTCACCGGACGTTCGCCGAAAGATAAGTATATTGTTCGTGATGACACTACCCGCGACACCGTGTGGTGGTCCGATAAAGGTAAAGGTAAGAACGACAACAAGCCGCTCACACCGGAAACCTGGCAGCATTTGAAGGGAATCGTTACTCAGCAACTCTCAGGTAAACGGCTTTTCATTATTGATGCCTTCTGCGGCGCTAACGCAGACACTCGTCTGTCAGTACGTTTTATTACTGAAGTGGCCTGGCAGGCGCACTTTGTGAAAAATATGTTTATTCGCCCCACCGATGCGGAACTGGCGGATTTCACGCCGGACTTTATCGTCATGAACGGTGCGAAATGCACTAACCCGCAGTGGAAAGAGCAGGGTCTGAACTCAGAGAACTTCGTCGCTTTCAACCTGACCGAGCGCATCCAGCTTATTGGCGGGACGTGGTACGGCGGTGAAATGAAGAAAGGGATGTTCTCAATGATGAACTACCTGCTGCCGCTGAAGGGAATCGCTTCCATGCACTGCTCCGCTAACGTCGGCGCGGACGGCGATGTAGCGGTCTTCTTCGGTCTCTCCGGTACCGGCAAAACCACGCTGTCCACCGATCCGAAACGCCGTTTGATTGGCGATGACGAACACGGCTGGGACGACGACGGGGTCTTTAACTTCGAAGGCGGCTGCTACGCCAAAACCATCAAGCTTTCCGAAGAGGCTGAGCCGGATATTTATCATGCCATCCGCCGCGACGCCCTGCTGGAAAACGTCACCGTGCGCGATGACGGCTCAATCGATTTTGATGATGGTTCGAAAACGGAAAACACCCGCGTTTCCTACCCGATTTATCACATCGAAAACATCGTCAAGCCGGTATCAAAAGCCGGACATGCAACGAAGGTCATTTTCCTGACCGCCGACGCGTTCGGCGTGCTGCCGCCAGTGTCTCGCCTGACCGCGAACCAGACGCAGTACCACTTTCTCTCCGGCTTTACCGCAAAACTGGCCGGAACGGAGCGCGGGATCACCGAACCGACCCCCACCTTCTCCGCCTGCTTCGGCGCAGCGTTCCTGTCGCTGCATCCGACGCAGTATTCCGAAGTGCTGGTGAAACGCATGCAGGCTGCGGGCGCACAGGCGTATCTGGTGAACACTGGCTGGAACGGCACCGGCAAGCGTATTTCCATTAAGAATACCCGCGCCATTATCGACGCCATTCTTAACGGTTCGCTGGACGATGCCGAAACCTTCACGCTGCCGATATTTGATCTGGCCGTGCCGACCAGCCTGCCGGGCGTGGATACGCACATCCTCGATCCGCGTAATACCTACGCCTCCCCAGAGCAGTGGCAGGAAAAAGCCGATGCGCTGGCGAAGCTGTTTATCAGCAATTTCGAGAAGTATACCGATACGCCAGCAGGCGCTGCGCTGGTGAGTGCGGGACCGAAGTTATAAACCTCTGCCCGGCGTGCCGGGCATATCACCTTTTTAACGCATAACACATGCCCGGTGGCGCTTCGCTTACCGGGCCTACATTATGGCGCAATATCAATGTAATACCTGCCCGGTGGCGCTTCGCTTACCGGGCCTACAGGGTAGAACGGCATAGGATGTGGCCCTTGTTTTGTAGGCCGGGCAAGGCGAAGCCGCCGCCCGGCATTATGGGTAAAATGCCGCGTTAACTCTCTTTCAGCGCCCCGCCAGAACGCATCACCGGTACCGGCAGCCAGGCGCGGATCAGTAAGCCGCCCCGCTCACTGGTACCCAGCTCGAGCACGCCGTTATGGTTATCGATAATACGCTGTACAATCGCCAGCCCTAGTCCGGTCCCGCTGATGGTGCGGGCGCTGTCGCCGCGTACAAACGGCTGGAACAGGTGCTTGCGCTGCTCGGGCTTAATGCCGGGACCGTCGTCCTCCACCTGGAACCAGGCGCGATTGGCTTCGCTGCCGCTGCTGACCTTGATCCAGCCGTTACCATAGCGAGCGGCGTTTACGACCATATTGGCAACCGCACGCTTGATTGACAGCGGATGCATCCGCACCGGGATCTCTTCGTCCTGAAGCGCGGTTTCAATTTCGCGCTCGTAGCCGCTTTCTGCCGCCACGACTTCACCCAGCACGCCGTTGAGATCCGCCAGCTCCAGCGGCATCTCCTGACCGGTTCGTAAATAATCAATAAACTGCTCGATAATGGCGTTGCACTCTTCGATGTCTTTATTGATCGATTCGGCAAGATAACCATCCTGCTCGCCCATCATCTCGGTGGCGAGGCGTATTCGGGTCAGCGGCGTGCGAAGATCGTGGCTGACGCCCGCCATTAACAGGGTACGGTCGTCGGCGAGCTGCTTCACGCCTGCCGCCATATGGTTAAAGGCGCGGGTCACGGAACGGACTTCCGATGCGCCGTATTCCCGCAGCGGCGGCGGAATAATACCTTTCCCGACCTGTAGCGCGGCATGTTCGAGATCCACCAGCGGTCGGTTTTGTATTCGGATAAACAGCCATGCGCCGCCTATCGCCAGCAGCATAATCGCCAGCGTGTAACGGAACAGCGGCGAGAAGTCACCCTGATGGATTTCAGTAAGGGGGACGCGTACCCAGATGTTTGGTGACAGCCAGGTTTTCAACCAGACGACCGGCGAGCTTTTGTTCACCTCGACACGCACTTCCGTCGGGCCGCCAAGCTGTTGCGCCATCTGGTGACTTAAAAATTCATAGTGCTGCGCCCAGCGCAGGCCAGCATCTTCCGCCGCTTCGTCAGAATAGAGGGAGATGCCCAGTTCGCGATAAATCTCGCGACGGAAGGCGGGCGGAACTACCAGTTGCGTACCGTCCTCCAGTTGCAGCTTATCGGTCATCAGCATACGGACTTCGTAGGCCAGCACCTTATTAAACTGCTGGAGGCTCGGCAGAATGGCGAAGTTCAGCACCACCAGATAGGTCGTCACCAGGCTGACGAACAGCAGGGTGACGATGAGTAACAGCGTGCGGGCAAATGAACTTCGTGGCGAGAAGCGCATTCGCCTCATGCTTTAGAACCGTCCGGCACGAAGACGTAGCCCAGGCCCCAGACGGTCTGGATATAGCGCGGATGCGCCGGATCTTCTTCCACCATGCGACGCAGGCGGGAGATTTGTACGTCGATGGAACGCTCCATCGCCGAATATTCACGGCCACGGGCAAGGTTCATCAGTTTGTCGCGGGACAACGGCTCGCGCGGATGGCTCACCAGCGCCTTCAGCACCGCAAACTCGCCGCTGGTCAGCGGCATTGGCTCATCTTCACGGAACATCTCGCGGGTGCCGAGGTTCAGCTTGAATTTACCAAAGGCAATCACCGCTTCTTCCTGCGACGGCGCGCCCGGCAGCTCGTTCGCCTGACGACGCAGCACCGCGCGGATACGCGCCAGCAGCTCACGCGGATTAAACGGTTTCGGGATGTAATCGTCGGCACCAATTTCCAGACCGACGATGCGATCCACCTCTTCCCCTTTTGCCGTGACCATAATGATCGGCATCGGGTTGCTCTGACTACGCAGGCGACGGCAAATGGAGAGACCATCTTCGCCCGGCAGCATCAGATCCAGCACCATCAGGTGAAAGGATTCACGGGTTAACAGGCGATCCATCTGTTCGGCGTTAGCAACGCTTCGAACCTGGAAGCCCTGTTCGGTCAGATAACGTTCCAGCAGCGCACGCAGGCGCATGTCGTCATCTACAACCAGGATTTTATAATTCTCTTGCATGGTTTTTACTCCCAAAGGTTCGCAAAAGTCGTGATAACGTATTCTTAAGAAAGGCCACGCTTGCCACCAGCGAAATCTGGTATAAATTTCAGTCTAAATTGTTACAAAGCATATTTAACAGTAGCTTAAGTATACATATAAGCATAAATCATATTATTTATTCTGTCGGCAGCGTTGCGTGTTACGTATTGTGCGCAGGATCGGATAAAAAAGGTAAGAGACGATGAAAACGCCATTAATCACCCGTGAGGGATACGAAAAATTAAAGCAGGAGATGGATTATCTCTGGCGTGAAGAGCGTCCGGAAGTCACGAAAAAGGTGACCTGGGCGGCGAGTCTTGGCGATCGTAGTGAAAACGCCGATTACCAGTACAACAAAAAGCGTCTGCGCGAGATTGACCGCCGCGTGCGCTATCTCACTAAGTGTCTGGAAAACCTGAAAATCGTCGATTACTCGCCGCAGCAGGAAGGGAAAGTTTTTTTCGGCGCGTGGGTTGAGGTAGAGAATGATGACGGCAACGTTAAGCGTTTTCGCATCGTTGGCTACGATGAAATTTTTGGTCGTAAGGATTACATCTCCATCGATTCGCCCATGGCGCGAGCGCTGCTGAAAAAAGAGGTCGGCGATCTGGCGGTGGTTCAGACGCCTGCGGGTGAAGCGAGCTGGTACGTCAATGAGATTGAGTATGTGAAATAGAACTGTCTGAAGCCGCTGTCTGCGACTGGCATTTTTGCCTGTCAGTCCGTATAACTATCCGCTGATTTTGACCCAAAGATGATACTAGCCATGATGAATGATTCGCTGTGCCGCATTATTGCGGGTGAACTTCAGGCCAGAGCTGAACAGGTAGAGTCTGCCGTTCGCCTGCTTGATGAAGGGAACACCGTGCCGTTTATTGCACGTTATCGTAAGGAAGTCACCGGCGGTCTGGATGATACCCAGTTGCGCCAGTTGGAGACGCGTCTGAGCTACCTGCGCGAGCTGGAGGAAAGGCGTCAGGCCATTCTCAAATCTATCGGCGATCAGGGCAAACTGACCGATGAACTGACAAAAGCAATCAACGGCACGCTAAGCAAAACCGAACTCGAAGATCTTTATCTTCCCTATAAGCAAAAGCGTCGCACGCGCGGACAGATCGCGATTGAAGCCGGTCTGGAGCCGCTGGCCGATCTGCTGTGGAGCGACCCCTCCCATACCCCGGAAACCGCTGCCGCGCAGTATGTCGATACCGATAAAGGCGTCGCCGATGTCAAAGCCGCGCTCGACGGGGCGCGTTATATTCTGATGGAGCGTTTTGCCGAAGACGCCGCGCTGCTGGCGAAAGTGCGCGATTATCTGTGGAAAAATGCGCATCTGGTCGCCACCGTTGTGAGTGGCAAAGAAGAAGAAGGCGCGAAATTCCGCGACTACTTCGATCATCACGAACCGATTTCTTCCGTACCCTCTCACCGTGCGCTGGCGATGTTCCGCGGACGCAATGAAGGCGTGCTGCAACTCGCGCTGAATGCCGATCCACAGTTTGACGAGCCGCCAAAAGAGAGTTATTGCGAACAAATTATTATTGACCATCTTGGCCTGCGCCTGAACAACGCCCCGGCGGATAGCTGGCGTCGCGCCGTAGTGAGCTGGACCTGGCGCATTAAAGTGCTGATGCACCTGGAAACCGAGCTAATGGGCACGGTGCGCGAACGCGCGGAAGACGAAGCGATCAACGTTTTCGCCCGTAATCTGCACGATCTGCTGATGGCCGCCCCGGCGGGACTGCGTGCGACGATGGGTCTCGATCCGGGTCTGCGTACCGGCGTAAAAGTCGCGGTCGTGGACGGCACCGGCAAGCTGGTTGCCACCGATACCATTTATCCCCATACCGGACAGGCGGCAAAAGCGGCTGTTGCGGTGGCGGCGCTGTGTGAGAAGCATAACGTCGAACTGGTGGCGATTGGCAACGGCACGGCCTCACGCGAAACCGAGCGTTTCTTCCTCGATGTGCAGAAACAGTTCCCGAAAGTCACCGCGCAGAAGGTGATCGTCAGCGAAGCGGGCGCGTCGGTGTACTCCGCGTCCGAGCTGGCGGCGCTGGAGTTCCCGGATCTGGATGTTTCCATTCGCGGCGCGGTGTCCATTGCCCGTCGTCTTCAGGATCCTCTGGCGGAACTGGTGAAAATCGATCCGAAATCGATCGGCGTGGGTCAGTATCAGCATGACGTCAGCCAGACGCAGCTTGCCCGCAGGCTGGATGCGGTCGTTGAAGACTGCGTAAACGCCGTTGGCGTCGATTTGAATACCGCTTCCGTGCCACTGCTGGCTCGCGTGGCCGGCCTGACCCGCATGATGGCGCAGAATATCGTCTCCTGGCGTGATGAAAACGGTCAGTTCCAGAACCGCCAGCAGTTATTAAAAGTGGCGCGTCTGGGGCCGAAAGCCTTTGAGCAGTGTGCGGGCTTCCTGCGCATTAACCACGGTGATAACCCGCTGGACGCTTCTACCGTTCACCCGGAAGCCTATCCGATCGTCGAGCGTATCCTGGCCGCTACCGAGCAGTCGCTGCGCGATCTGATGGGTAACAGCAGCGAGTTAAAAAACCTGAAGCCGTCGGAATTTACCGATGAACGTTTTGGGGTGCCGACCGTCACTGACATCATCAAAGAGCTGGAAAAACCGGGCCGCGATCCGCGTCCGGAGTTCAAAACGGCGACCTTTGCTGAAGGCGTGGAAACGATGAACGATCTGCTGCCGGGAATGATTCTGGAAGGCGCGGTGACCAACGTCACCAATTTCGGTGCGTTTGTCGATATCGGCGTTCACCAGGACGGTCTGGTGCACATCTCTTCTCTTTCGACGAAGTTCGTTGACGATCCGCATACCGTGGTGAAAGCGGGCGATATCGTGAAGGTCAAAGTGCTGGAAGTTGACCTGCCGCGTAAGCGTATCGCGTTAACCATGCGCCTGGACGAGCAGCCGGGCGAAACCAACGCCCGCCGCGGCGGTAACGATCGTGCTCAGGGCAATCGTCCGACGGCAAAAGCGGCGAAGCCACGCGGACGCGAGGCGCAACCCGCCGGTAACAGCGCGATGATGGATGCGCTGGCGGCAGCAATGGGTAAAAAGCGGTAAACCCGCGATGATCAGGCTCTCCTTTTCAGGAGGAGAGTCTTATTCCCATATTAATAGCGTCAATTAATTAACAATTAAAACACAATTAACCGTTGATATTAATATACTGGAAACCAGTATTTCACCTTCCTTAAATATCGCCTCCCCCGCACAAATAATGAAACCGCGCTATTTTTGCGCCATATCAAATTTACCGTGATTTATTATCGAACAGAATACTTCGACACATTTTAAAGATTGAAGATAAAAACTATTATCATTACCATTGCACTGTTGATTAATTAACCTTCCTGGTCAGGCTCCGCCAGGCCTCTTGTGCCTGCCGTGCGTGACGTTATTTTGTTAGCGATATATAAGTAGGCTTTATGCAATTTACGCCATTAAGTGCCTGGAAAATCACCGGATTTTCCTGCGAGATCAGCCCGGCTTATCGTCAAAAACTTCTTTCGTTAGGTATGTTGCCCGGCTCGTCATTTAACGTAGTACGCGTTGCGCCATTAGGCGATCCCGTTCATATCGAAACACGACGCGTTAATCTGGTATTACGTAAAAAAGATTTAGCATTATTGGAAGTGGAACCGGTTTCCTCTTAATACAGTGAGTGAAATACAATGAAAAAACTTACCATTGGCTTAATTGGCAATCCGAATTCCGGTAAGACCACGTTATTCAATCAGTTGACCGGTTCGCGCCAGCGCGTAGGCAACTGGGCAGGTGTCACGGTTGAACGTAAAGAAGGCAGTTTTCAAACCACGGATTGCCAGGCCACCCTTGTCGACTTGCCTGGCACCTATTCCCTGACCACTATCTCCTCGCAAACGTCGCTCGATGAGCAAATCGCCTGCCACTATATTTTGAGCGGCGATGCGGACATGCTGATTAACGTCGTGGACGCCTCCAACCTTGAGCGTAACCTTTACCTTACGCTGCAACTGCTGGAGCTGGGAATGCCCTGCGTGGTGGCGCTCAACATGCTGGATATCGCGGAAAAACAGCAGGTCCGTATAGATATTGATGCCCTCTCCGCCCGGCTGGGCTGTCCGGTGGTGCCGCTGGTCTCCACGCGTGGCCGTGGAATAGACGCCCTGAAGCTGGCGATTGACCGCCATACCCGTAATCAGGACGTTGATCTGGTGCATTACGCGCAGCCGCTGCTGCGTGAAGCCAGTCACCTGGCGCAACTCATGCCAGAAAATATGCCCTTACAGCAGCGTCGCTGGCTGGGACTGCAAATGCTCGAAGGCGATATTTACAGCCGCGCTTACGCGCAGAGTGCCGCGCATCACATGGAAGATGTGCTGACCCGCCTGGAGAGTGAAATCGACGATCCGGCGCTGCATATTGCCGATGCACGTTATCAATGTATTGCCGCCATCTGCGACACCGTGAGTAATTCACTGACCGCGGAACCGAGTCGTTTCACCGCCGCGATGGACAAAATCATCCTCAACCGTTTTTTTGGCCTGCCGATTTTCCTGCTGGTGATGTACGTCATGTTCCTCTTCGCCATCAACATTGGCGGTGCGCTGGCCCCTATTTTTGACGCCGGTTCGGTGGCTATCTTTATTCATGGCCTTCAGTGGCTTGGCTACACGCTGCATTTCCCGGAGTGGTTGACCATCTTCCTGGCGCAGGGGATTGGTGGCGGGATCAACACCGTGCTGCCGCTGGTGCCGCAGATCGGCATGATGTATCTGTTCCTCTCTTTTCTGGAAGACTCCGGCTATATGGCGCGCGCGGCGTTCGTGATGGACCGGTTGATGCAATCGCTGGGGTTGCCGGGGAAATCCTTCGTGCCGCTGATTGTCGGCTTTGGCTGTAACGTACCGTCGGTAATGGGCGCGCGTACTCTCGATGCTCCGCGTGAACGTCTGATGACCATCATGATGGCTCCCTTTATGTCCTGCGGCGCACGTCTGGCGATTTTCGCCGTCTTCGCCGCCGCCTTCTTTGGACAGGAGGGGGCGCTGGCCGTCTTTTCGCTCTACATCCTCGGCATTGTGATGGCGATCCTCACCGGCCTGATGCTCAAACATACCATCATGCGCGGCGAAGCCTCACCGTTCGTAATGGAGCTGCCGGTCTACCATGTGCCGCTGATTAAAAGTCTGCTGATTCAGACCTGGCAGCGCCTGAAAGGGTTTATCCTGCGCGCCGGTAAAGTCATCGTTATTGTCAGTATTTTCCTCAGCGCGCTAAATAGCTTCTCACTCAGTGGCAAAGCGGTGAATAACATTAACGATTCGGCACTGGCCTCCGTCAGCCGCGTCTTTACCCCGCTGCTGCAACCGATTGGTATTCAGGGCGATCACTGGCAGGCGACGGTCGGCCTGTTCACCGGCGCGATGGCGAAAGAAGTGGTGGTCGGTACGCTTAATACGCTGTATACCGCTGAAAATATTCAGGAAGAGGAATTCAACCCGGCAGAATTTAGCCTTACCGCTGAACTGTCTGACGCCGCCGGAGAAACCTGGCAGAGCCTGAAAGATACCTTCAGCCTGAGCGTGCTGGCAAACCCTATTGAGGCCAGCAAAGGCGATGGCGAGATGGCAACCGGCACCATGGGCGTGATGAGTGAGAAATTCGGCAGCGCGGCAGCAGCCTATAGCTACCTGATTTTTGTGCTGCTGTACGTGCCGTGCATTTCGGTGATGGGGGCCATTTCCCGCGAATCCAGCCGCGGCTGGATGGGGTTCTCTATCCTGTGGGGGCTGAATATCGCGTATTCGCTGTCGACACTGTTTTATCAGGTCGCCAGTTTTCATCAGCATCCGCAGTACAGTATGATCTGTATCCTGGCGGTAGTGGTATTTAACGTGCTGGTGATTGGCAGCCTGCGCCGTGCCCGCAGTCGAATTGACGTTAATCTACTGGCGACACGCAAAACGCCAGCGACCTGCTGCGACAGCCCGGCCGGGGAGTGCCACTAATGGCCTCGCTGATTGACGTGCGCAATATGCTCGCCTTGCAGGGGCGGATGGAAGCCAGCCAGCTTAGCGCCGCGCTGCATCTTCCCCGTCCTCTGCTTGATGCCATGTTGAATCGCATGGAGGCAATGGGCAAAGCCCAGCGGATGCAGGACGAGGTTGACAGTTGTCTGACCGGAAGCTGCAAAAGCTGTCCGGAAGGAAAAGCCTGCGCGCGGGAGTGGTGGACGTTAGGCTGAAGGCATTGCCGCCTGGCGATAGCCCGGCCTTTGGGAGGCTTTATGCCGGGTGGCGGCTTCGCCTTACCCGGCCTACAAATTTAAATAATATCAATCTATTACGCGTAATTACCGTAGGCCCGGTAAGCGCAGCGCCACCGGGAATTCCAGCAATTTTCGTACTTATTTATACACTTCAGCCGTGGTGTGAATATCTTTCTCTGATTTCTTCGCGCTGGTGATCACATAATACTTCCCGCCCAGCTCGTCAGCTTTTTTCGACAGCTCGCGCTGCGCATCCATCGGTGCCGTGCCTTTATCGGTACTGATGTCGCCCACTTTCGTCAAATTCATCTCTTTCAGTTTATCTTTGTGCAGTTCTTCCGCAGCCATCACGCCAAAGGACAGCGATCCTATAACCAGAGACGCAACAATACCGGTGACCAGTTTCATAGCCTTTACTCCTTAAGGTTGAATAGTATGCCATCCGGCTTTTGCACTGATTAAAGCACTCGATGACGACCTAAGTATTGTTGCACTCCGTCACTTTTTCCAGCCGCTAAAGGCGGGCTTTCAGGGCGAGAAGCGCCTGACAAAACTCCGCTGGATGAGAGATAAATGGTGCATGCGCCGCCTTCTGAATCGTCAACGACTCGCTGGCCGGCCACGCGGCGTCCAGTAGCGGAATGACTTTGCGCGGCACCAGGCCGTCAAGATAGCCGTAAATACGCAGGAACGGCACACTCAGTCCGGCGAGCGGCTCGCGTAAATCACTCTCTTTCAGAATGTCCAGCCCGCCGTTGAGTACCTCGACCTCTGGCATAGGCAAGGCCAGCACGGCACTTTTCAGGCGGCGGGCATCCTGCCTTGCGCTCTCGGTTCCCATGGTTTGCAACGCCAGAAAACGCTCAACCGTGCGCTGAAAATCCTCACTTAACTGCTGCTGAAAGCCGGAAAGCACCTCGGGCTTGATCCCCGGCCAGTCGCCATCCGCACAAAAACAGGGAGACGACGCTACCGTCACCAGCGCCTGTACGCGCTGCGGAGAGGTCAACGCAACCTGACTTGCCACCAGCCCACCCAGACTCCAGCCGAGCCAGATGGCTTTTTCCGGCGCGTGCATCTGAATGCGCTCCGCCATTTCCGTAAGCGACATGGCACCAAAACCACGGCTACGACCGAAGCCCGGCAGATCCACCAGATGCAGCGTAAAATGCGCGCTTAATTCCGGCGTAATGCAATCCCATACCTGCGCATTCAGTCCCCATCCGTGCAGCAGCACAAGATGGCAATTTCCTTCCCCTTTGGTTTGCCACCAGATCTCATTCATCAGGTACTGTTCTCAATTATTTTATCCGAGGTGAAATATGTTAACAGTCTGTGGCTTATGCTGGCTATGTCGAATGCCGCTCGCCCTGCCGTCCTGGGGATTATGCTCCCGTTGCGTCAACGCGATCTCTCATCAAACCAACATGTGTCCTCAGTGCGGTTTACCCGCGCAGGATCCCCACTTGCCCTGCGGCCGTTGCCTGCAAAAAGCGCCGCCGTGGCAGCGCCTGCTCGCCGTCAGCGATTATGTTGCGCCCCTGAGTTCACTCATTCATCGCTTCAAATTTTCAGGCAAAGCGGAACTGGCCCCTGCGCTGGCGCGCCTGCTGCTGCTGGAATTTATACACGCCCGACAGCTATTTGGTCTGCCGCGTCCGGACCGCATTGTCAGCGTCCCGCTATGGCAAAAAAGGCACTGGCGCAGAGGGTTTAATCAGAGCGACCTGCTCTGCCGGCCTCTGGCACACTGGCTGGGCTGCCGATACGAGATGGATGCCGTTACACGAATTCGGGCTACGGCCACACAACATCACCTCCCGGCGCGACTGCGCAGGCGCAATTTGAAAAATGCCTTTCGCCTTGAATTCCCGGTTTGCGGACTCCATATCGTTATTGTGGATGATGTCGTCACCACGGGCAGCACCGTCGCAGAAATTTCCCGGCTGCTTTTACGCGGCGGCGCGGCGACAGTCCATGTCTGGTGCCTCTGTCGGACCTTGTAGACCCTCGACGATGGGCGTATTATAACTGACTAAAATAGTCAACTATTAGGCCAATGCTATGATCCGTATTTCCGATGCTGCACAAGCGCACTTTGCCAAACTGTTGGCAAATCAGGAAGAAGGGACGCAAATCCGTGTATTTGTCATCAATCCCGGCACTCCTAACGCTGAATGCGGCGTTTCTTATTGTCCACCCGATGCTGTGGAAGCGAGCGATACTGCCCTGAAATTTGATTTGCTGACTGCCTACGTGGATGAGTTAAGCGCCCCGTATCTGGAAGATGCAGATATCGATTTCGTGACCGATCAGCTCGGCTCACAACTGACGCTGAAAGCGCCAAACGCCAAAATGCGTAAGGTCTCTGACGATGCCCCACTGATGGAGCGCGTAGAGTATATGCTCCAGGCACAGGTGAACCCGCAGCTTGCCGGACACGGCGGCCGCGTTACGCTGATGGAAATCACTGACGATGGCTACGCTATCCTGCAATTTGGCGGCGGCTGTAACGGCTGCTCAATGATCGATGTCACCCTGAAAGACGGCATTGAAAAGCAGCTGCTGGCAGAGTTTCCGGACCTGAAAGGCGTGCGCGATCTCACCGAACACCAGCGCGGCGAGCACTCTTACTATTGATTTGCCTTCTTAAAGCGTCTCTTTCCTGTGAAAGAGGCGCTTTGTCGTAAATGTTACAACCTCCCCCATAATATGACCTGCCTCCCAGTTTTTAAATTTTGCCTGCCTGGGGTGTTTTCTTTCGATGAATGTTACCCGTATCATCCTTTCTGAGCACTATTCTTCTGGAAACAGCCCGCGACTCTTAGCCTTATAAGAAGCGACTTGTTGAAGTGCTACTCGCCTTCTGTTCTGAATTACAGCACAAAGGCCCCTTTGCTGCTAAGACAGCAAAGTTACCCATAACAAATTAAAGGCCAGTAAATCATGCCATTAGTCATCGTTGCTATCGGTGTTGTGTTGTTATTGTTGTTAATGATCCGTTTCAAGCTAAACGGTTTTATTGCCCTTATCCTGGTGGCCCTTGCGGTGGGGCTGATGCAGGGAATGCCTGTCGATAAGGTTATTGCCTCCATTAAAACGGGGGTCGGCGGAACCCTGGGCAGCCTGGCGCTGATCATGGGTTTCGGGGCGATGCTGGGCAAACTGCTTGCTGACTGTGGCGGCGCACAGCGCATTGCCACGACGCTGATTGCGAAGTTTGGTCAGAAATACATTCAGTGGGCGGTGGTGCTAACCGGTTTTACCGTCGGTTTCGCCCTGTTCTATGAAGTCGGTTTCGTACTCCTGCTGCCGCTGGTATTTACCATCGCTGCTGCTGCCCGTATTCCGCTGCTTTTTGTTGGTGTTCCGATGGCGGCAGCGCTTTCCGTGACTCACGGCTTCCTGCCACCGCATCCCGGCCCAACCGCGATTGCGACTATCTTCCACGCCGATATGGGCAAAACCCTGCTCTACGGTACGCTGCTGGCCATCCCGACCGTGATTCTGGCAGGCCCGGTCTATGCTAAATTCCTCAAAGGTATCGACAAGCCGATCCCGGAAGGACTGTACAATGCGAAAACGTTCAGCGAAGCGGAAATGCCCGGCTTTGGCGTGAGCGTCTGGACTTCGCTGGTCCCGGTGATCCTGATGGCGCTGCGTGCGGTCGCCGAGATGGTCCTGCCAAAAGGCCATGCGATCCTGCCCTACGCTGAATTCTTCGGCGATCCGGTCATGGCAACGCTGATTGCGGTCATTATTGCGATCTTCACCTTTGGCCTGAATCGCGGTCGTTCGATGGATGATATTAACGACACTCTCACCACCTCGATCAAAATCATCGCCATGATGCTGCTGATCATCGGCGGCGGCGGTGCGTTTAAGCAGGTACTGGTCGACAGCGGCGTGGATAAATATATCGCGTCGATGATGCAGGCCACCAACCTCTCGCCAATCTTTATGGCCTGGTCAATTGCCGCCGTGCTGCGCATCGCGCTGGGATCGGCTACCGTAGCCGCCATCACCGCCGGTGGGATTGTGGCCCCGCTGATTGCGACTACCGGTGCCAGTCCTGAATTGATGGTGATCGCGGTTGGCTCCGGTAGCGTGATTTTCTCGCACGTTAACGATCCGGGTTTCTGGCTGTTTAAGGAGTATTTCAATCTGACGATTGGTGAGACCATTAAGTCATGGTCAATGCTGGAAACCATTATTTCAGTGTGCGGTCTGGTAGGGTGTTTGCTGCTGGCGATGGTGGTGTAAGACCCAAAAAGAACCCGCCGATAAGGGCGGGTTCTTTATTTTTACGTCTTCTTCACTCCAGCCTTACGCCGCTTATCCAAATCCTTAATCAGCTTATTTACGCTCTCATCCGCAAACATTTCTTCAAGCGTTGCAGACAGCTTGCGTCGCCAGTTTTTGTACTGATAGCTGGTCCCCGGAATATTGACCGGTTCCGCCATCTGTAGCCAGTCTTCCGGCTGGAGACCCAGCAGGGCACTGTTGCTGTCAGCAATATAGCGTTGCATTCCGCGATTAAGCGTAGAGGTCATCGACATCCGCGAGGCTTTATGACCGACGCTTTTCGCCAGGCAACCGTGTCGGTGCAGCGCATCCAGTAATCCCTGCTTCGCCAGCTCGCGATCCTGATACAGTTCGCGCAGCACCACCGGGTCCGGATACAGCCCCAGCGTTTTTCCGAGCGTCAGGTCGCCGCTTTCCCAGTAGCCGCGCAGCGTCGGCAGGTCGTGCGTTGCCGCCACGGCCATCGACTGTGCAGGCCACGCTTCCGGCGCGCGGACCGTTTTCTCGTGATCGCTTTCGAAATAGAGCACTTTGTAGGAGTAAACGCCGCTCTTACGCAGCTTGCCGACGATCTCCACCGGTACCGTCCCCAGATCTTCGCCGATCACCATACACTGATGGCGTTTACTCTCCAGTGCGAGGATCGACAGCAGATCGTCAACCGGATAATGCACATATGCGCCATGATCCGCCGTCTCGCCGTAGGGGATCCACCACAGACGCAGCATCGACATGACATGATCGATACGTAGCGCGCCGCAGTCTCGCATATTGGCGCGCAGTAGCAGAATAAATGGCTCGTAGGCGCGAGCGGTGATGACATGTGGATCCATCGGCGGCAGGCCCCAGTTTTGCCCCAGCGGACCGAGGATGTCTGGCGGCGCACCGACCGACGCCTTCAGGCAGTACAGTTCGCGATCGCACCAGGTTTCCGCGCCGCCTTCCGCCACGCCGACCGCTAAATCACGGTACAGACCAATCGGCATGTTCATGCTCTGGCATTCTTGCCAGCAGGCTGCAAATTGCGTACAGGCCAGCCACTGAAGCCACAGGTAAAACTCCACCTCATCCTGATGCGTTTTACAGAATTTTTTCACTTCCGGGGTATCAGTGGACTGATAGACTTCCGGCCAGACCGGCCAGCCCCAGCGCATCGGATCCTCTTTCACCTGCGAAGCGTGCAGGGCATCAAATGCTGCCTGCCAGTAAAGGCTTTCCCCTTCGTCGGTAACAAACTGGCGAAACGCCTGCATTGTGGCGTCATCGTTAGCGCGTTTCACAAACTGTCGCCACGCCATACTTAGCCCGGCCAGCTTCAGCGCCGTGACGGCGGAGTAATCTACCCACTCGCCCTGGCGAGCGCCTTTCAGCTTCTCCTGGGTGGTGGGCATACGCCACCACTCCTGGGCTTCCTCGCTGTGCTGAAAATCCTCAACGGCATTAACGTCGATGTAGATTACATTCAGCCAGCGGCGTGAGGACGGACTGTAAGGGCTGGCGCTCTCCGGATTGGCCGGATAAAGCGCATGGATCGGATTAAGACCGATAAACGCCCCGCCCCGCTTCGCTACCTCAGGCAGCATCGCTTTCAGATCGCCAAAATCGCCAATCCCCCAGTTTTTGCCGGAGCGTAGCGTATAAAGCTGGACGCAGGCTCCCCATAGTTTATGCCCGCTCAGCAGCGCGTCAGGCTCGTGGCAGCGCTGGGGAGCGATAATGACCCGGCAATCCCATTGCTGCGCATCCTGGGATAACGTCAGCGTGTGATACCCTTCCGGCAGACGCATCGGCAGGCTCAGCTTGCTGCCGCCGGCCGCCTGACCTTGATACTGACGGCCTGCTTCCGTCAGTAGCGTCCAGCTAAACTCGCCGCTGCCTTCCACTTCCAGCGCCATCTTCTTGCCGTAGGTATAAACCATCACGTTCGGCACGGGGGTAACGGCCACTTTTGTGGCCGCCGTGTGATGCATGGCATCCAGCAAACGCTGTTTGGTATCGACGCCAATCGACTGCGGCTTACCGTGGGCGTTAATGTAATCAGGGCTTATCCCCGCCGCTAAAGCGGCTCTATCGAGGCGTTTGCGTTCCATAGCTGTCCTTATCGTTTGGCCTGCCAGATACGGCTCTGGTAGTCGCGAATAGAGCGATCGGAGCTGAACATGCCGCAGCGTGCGGTGTTGAGGATCGCCGCGCGGGTCCAGGCTTCCGGGTCACGGTAGAGCACATCGACCTGCTTCTGCGCGTCAACATACGCGGCAAAGTCGGCCAGTACCAGATACGGATCGCCGCCCTGCTTGCCAATACTGTGCAGCATCTGGTCAAAGGCGTGTTTGTCGCCGTCGCTGTATTTACCGCTTTCCAGTTCTTTCAGCACCGCATTCAGTAATTTGTCTTTCTTACGCCATTTCAGCGGATCGTAGCCTTTCGCCTTCAGCGCCTTCACTTCTTCAACGGTATTGCCGAAGATAAAGATGTTTTCATCGCCGACTTTCTCGGCAATTTCCACGTTCGCGCCGTCCAGCGTGCCGACGGTGAGCGCGCCGTTCAGCGCCAGCTTCATATTGCCGGTGCCGGAGGCTTCTTTACCAGCAGTAGATATTTGCTCGGAAATATCGGCGGCCGGGATCAGCATTTCGGCCACAGACACACAGTAATCCGGCAGGAAGACCACTTTCAGTTTGTCGCCTACCAGCGGATCGTTGTTCACCGCCGCCGCGACCTTATTAATCGCCAGAATAATGTTCTTCGCCAGGTAATATCCCGGTGCCGCTTTCGCGCCAAACAGGAACACACGCGGTACGCGGTCTGCCTGCGGATTTTCGCGGATCTCTTTATAGAGTGCCAGAATGTGCAGCAGGTTCAGGTGCTGGCGCTTATATTCATGCAGACGTTTGATCTGGATATCAAAAATCGCCTCAGGACTGATTTCAATACCGGTACGCGCCTTCACAAACGCGGCGAGACGCACTTTATTCGCCCGTTTGATCTCACGATACGTCTGACGGAATTTTTTATCGTCGGCGTACTTTTCCAGCGCAATCAACTGGTCGAGATCGTTCGCCCACTCTTTCTTCAGCGTTTTATCCAACAATGCGGCAAGCGCCGGGTTACACTGTTTGATCCAGCGACGCGGGGTAATGCCGTTGGTGACGTTATGGAATTTGTTCGGCCAGAGCTGATGGTATTCCGGGAACAGATCTTTCACCACCAGCTCGGAGTGCAGAGCCGCCACGCCGTTCACCGCAAAGCCGCTGACCACGCACATATTCGCCATGCGCACCTGCTTGTTATACACCACCGCCAGCTTCGCCCAGACCGCTTCATTACCCGGCCAGGTTTTCTCAACCAGCGTTTTAAAGCGGTTGTTGATCTCATTGATGATCTGCATATGACGCGGCAACAGCGCTTTAATCAGTTTTTCGTCCCAGCACTCCAGCGCTTCCGGCATCAGCGTATGGTTAGTGTAGGCGAAGGTTTTACTGGTGATGGCCCAGGCATCGTCCCAGCTTAGCTGATGTTCATCAATCAACACGCGCAGCAGTTCAGGAATGGCGATGGTCGGGTGCGTATCATTCAACTGGATGACTTCGTAATCCGCCAGTTCGTGCAATTGACGGCCTGCCAGATGATGACGACGCAGGATGTCGGCAACCGAACAGGCGCACTGGAAGTACTGCTGCATCAGGCGCAGCTTTTTGCCCGCCGTATGGTTATCGTTCGGATAAAGAACTTTAGTGAGCTTATCTGCGTCAATACCCTGCTGCTCGGCACGCAGGAAATCGCCGTCATTAAATTTAGTCAGATCGAAAGGATGAGCGTGCGTCGCCTGCCACAGGCGCAGCGGCTGGGTGATGCCGTTGCGGTAGCCCAGCACCGGCAGATCCCACGCCTGGCCAGTAATGATAAATCCGGGCTGCCATGCGCCTTTCACTACTTTACCGCCGATGCCCACCTGCACATCAAGCTGCTCATTATGGCGGAACCACGGGTAGCTACCGCGATGCCAGTCGTCCGGCGCTTCCATTTGGTTGCCGTCGGCGAAAGACTGGCGGAACAGACCATACTGATAGTTCAGGCCATACCCCGTTGCTGCCTGGCCTACCGTCGCCATAGAGTCGAGGAAACAGGCCGCCAGACGCCCGAGGCCGCCGTTGCCCAGCGCCGGATCGATTTCCTCTTCCAGCAAATCGGTCAGGTTGATGTCGTGTGCTTTCAGCACATCGCTCACATCCTGATACCAGCCGAGGTTCAGCAGGTTGTTACCGGTCAGGCGACCAATCAAAAACTCCATAGAGATATAGTTAACATGGCGCTGATTTTCAGCGGGCGCACTGACAGGCTGGGCTGCCAGGCGTTCAGCCAGGGCGCTGCTCACCGCCTGCCACCACTGACGTGGCGTCATTTTCTCTGCGGAATCTAAACCAAAATGCTGCCACTGACGCGTCAGGGCAGCCTGAAATTGTGCTTTGTCGAACGTAGGCTGTGACATAAAGGAACCGGATCCTGTTCAAATGAAAAACGTTAGCGCTAGTTTGCCTGGCTACCCGTCTGGCTTCCTCATCCCGCCAGGGATTAGGCAGGGAGGAGCACCAGGGATGAGCGAAAAATGTGATCGGCACCACTATAACGTTAGCCGCTTACGCCATCCTTGCCGACTATATTGAACAGGGAGGAGCATTCCTTCGCTCACATCTCAGTCTCTACCTTTAACGCACGCAGAACGTTGGCGTAGGTCAAAGAATTGAAATGCCGTTCCGCAAACAAAATGTAAAATAACGAAATGATTTTCCGTATAAAATACCAACAGCGGATTTACTTAAACGTGTTACAGGTTATTTTTTGCTACTCAATATCCAGGAAATTAATTGAGTTAAGAAAATCCTTTCATTGAAAGCGTAATTCTCGCCTTATCAGCAATTCAGCCTAAGCCAGACGCCATGCCTGCTGGCACCGGTTTCATTAAAATAATTCACTTCCTTTAATAATTTGTGACACAGTGCAAATTAAGAAGCACTCAAAAACGACATAACTTGCAATACATTGCAATCTGAACGACTTTAGAGTTATTAATTACGAAGCGCAAAAAAAATCCCGCTTTCTTTTATGCACAGTGAAAGTGATAACTATGTTGATTCCGTCTAAATTAAGTCGCCCGGTTCGCCTTGATCATACTGTGGTCAGGGACCGCCTGTTGGCTAAACTTTCCGGCGCGAACAATTTCCGTCTGATCCTGATCACAAGCCCGGCGGGCTATGGAAAAACGACCCTCATTTCACAATGGGCCGCAGGCAAAAACGATCTTGGCTGGTTTTCACTGGATGAAGGCGATAACCAGCAGGAACGTTTTGCCAGTTATTTGATTGCCGCTATTCAGCAGGCAACGGGCGGCCACTGCAACGCCAGCGAAGCGATGGTACAAAAGCGCCAGTACGCCAGCCTGACATCCCTTTTCGCTCAGCTTTTTATCGAACTGGCTGAGTGGGATCGCCCGCTCTGGCTGGTGATTGATGATTACCATCTGATCACCAATCCGGTGATCCATGAAGCCATGCGTTTCTTCCTGCGTCATCAGCCGGAAAATTTAACGCTGCTGGTGATGTCGCGTAACCTCCCCCAGTTGGGGATTGCCAATTTGCGTGTTCGCGATCAACTGCTGGAGGTCGGCAGTCAGCATCTGGCATTTAATCATCAGGAAGCGCGACAGTTTTTTGAGCGTCGTCTGACCTCGCCGCTGGAAGCCTCCGAGAGCGGCCGTCTGTGTGACGAAGTGGCAGGCTGGGCCACTGCGCTTCAGCTTATTGCCCTCTCCGCCCGGCAGAATAATAACGCGCCGCATCAGTCTGCGCGTCGGTTGTCGGGCATTAACGCCAGCCATCTTTCCGATTATCTGGTCGATGAAGTACTGGATAACGTTGATTTAAGTACCCGTCATTTCCTGCTCAAAAGCGCGCTGCTGCGCTCGATGAACGATGCGCTGATTGTGCGTGTGACCGGGGAAGAGAACGGGCAGATGCGGCTGGAAGAGATTGAACGCCAGGGCCTGTTTTTACAGCGCATGGATGATTCCGGCGAGTGGTTTAGCTATCACCCGCTGTTTGGCAGTTTCCTGCGCCAGCGCTGTCAGTGGGAACTGGCGACCGAACTGCCGGAGCTGCACCGCGCCGCCGCCGAAAGCTGGATGGCGCAAGGCTTCCCGACCGAAGCTATTCATCACGCGCTGGCCTCCGGCGATGCGCCGATGCTGCGCGATATCCTGCTTAACCACGCCTGGGGACTGTTTAATCACAGCGAACTGACACTGCTGGAAGAGTCACTGGCGTCACTGCCGTGGGAAAGTCTGCTGGAGAATCCGCGCCTGGTGCTGCTTCAGGCATGGCTGATGCAAAGCCAGCATCGCTACAGCGAAGTGAATACTCTGCTGGCCCGCGCCGAGCAGGAAATGCAGATTACCATTGACGCTGCGCTGAGCGGCGATTTCAACGCCCTGCGCGCGCAGGTGGCGATCAACGATGGCGATCCGGAAGAAGCCGAGCGTCTGGCGAAAATTGCCCTGGATATGCTGCCCGTCGCCAGTTATTACAGCCGTATCGTTGCCACCTCCGTGCATGGTGAAGTTCTGCATTGCAAAGGGCTGCTGCTGGAATCGCTGTCATTAATGCAGCAGACAGAGCAGATGGCGCGCCGCCACGACGTCTGGCATTACGCGCTATGGAGCATGATCCAGCAAAGCGAAATTCTGTTTGCTCAGGGCTTTTTACAGGCCGCGTGGGAAACGCAGGAAAAAGCCTTCCAGCTGATCCACGATCAGCACCTGGAACAACTGCCGATGCACGAATTTTTGCTGCGTATTCGCGCCCAGCTACTGTGGGCGTGGGGACGGCTCGATGAAGCGGAAAGCGCTGCACGCAGCGGCATGACCGTACTCTCCACCTATCAGCCGCAGCAACAGCTTCAGTGTCTGGCGCTGCTGGTTCAGTGCTCGCTGGCGCGCGGGGATCTGGATAACGCACGCAGCCAGTTAAACCGACTGGAGAATCTGCTGGGCAATGGCCCTTACCACAGCGACTGGGTATCAAACGCCGATAAAGTGCGGGTAATTTACTGGCAGATGATCGGCGACAAAAAGTCTGCCGCCAACTGGCTACGCCAGACGCCAAAACCGGAATTTGCCAATAACCATTTCCTGCAAAGTCAGTGGCGCAACATCGCCCGCGTGCAGATCCTGCTTGGCGAAACCGGCCCGGCGGAAATGGTGCTTGAAGAGTTAAACGAAAACGCGCGCAGCCTGCGCCTGATGAGCGACATCAACCGCAACCTGCTGTTGCTGAACCAGCTTTACTGGCAGGCGGGCCGTAAAAACGAGGCGCAGAATGCCTTGATGGAAGCGCTGACCCTCGCCAATCGCACCGGTTTTATTAACCATTTTGTCATTGAAGGCGAGGCGATGGCGCAGCAGTTACGCCAGTTGATTCAACTCAACACGCTGCCGGAGCTGGAACAGCACCGGGCGCAGCGCATTCTGCGGGATATCAACCAGCATCACCGACATAAATTTGCCCATTTTGACGAGAACTTCGTCGAACGGTTGTTAAATCATCCGCAGGTGCCTGAACTGATCCGTACCAGTCCGCTGACCCAGCGCGAGTGGCAGGTGCTGGGGCTGATCTATTCCGGCTACAGTAACGATCAGATTGCCGGAGAGCTGGACGTCGCGGCGACCACCATCAAAACGCATATCCGTAATCTGTATCAAAAGCTCGGCGTCGCGCACCGGCAGGACGCGGTGCAGCATGCGCAGAAGCTGTTGAAGATGATGGGTTACGGGGTGTAGGCAATTCTCGTATAGCGTTTCTATGTACAGAGCGTATAATCGTATATACATTCACTATACGATCTCTATGATGAAACCTGAAACCAGAGAAGCTCCGATCAATATCCGGGCAAAAGCATCCCAACGGGACTTGATTGACATGGCCGCCAACCTCGTATCGAAGTCGCGCACCGACTTCATGCTTGAGGTGGCCTGTCGCGAAGCGCAGGATATCCTGCTTGATCAACGTCTGTTCGTGCTTAATGACGAACAATACGACGCCTTTCTGGCAGAACTGGACGCTCCCATTACGGCTGAGCGTCAGGCCCGTATTGATGACTTGATGAGCCGTAAGTCGCCATGGGAATAACCGCGCCGGAACCGCTATCTATCAGCCATTGCACCGCAGAATTTTGTTGTGCGGAACCCGGCCTTAATGAGTGGCTAAAAAAGAGAGCCTTAAAAAATCACAGCAATGGCATTTCGCGTGTCTACGTTGTCAGCGACAAAGAGACTCAGCAGGTTATTGCTTATTATTGTCTCTCAACCGGTAGCGTACAGAGAAATATGGCACCGGGCGCTTATCGACGTAATGCCCCGGAATCGCTCCCGGTAATCATTCTGGGCAGACTGGCGGTCGATCAGGCGTGGGCAGGCAAAGGACTTGGCGCAGCGCTATTAAAAGATGCCATCTATCGCACTGAAAATATTACCCATCAGGTTGGCGTCAGAGCATTAATGGTTCAGGCGCTGGATGACAATGCACGAAATTTCTATATAAAATTCGCTTTCGTGCCGTCACCCGTGCAGCCTCTGACGTTACTCTATCCTATAAAAATATAGGTCCCTGTTACCCTTTTCCCTTAACCGTCACCCGCGTCATCCCGCCCTCTTCCTCCAGGCTAAACGTCACCGGCAAAAACTGCCCGACCACAGCGATATTGGTTAACAGATGAGAGGAAGCCTGCGCCACGGTGAACGCGCCTTCTCCTGCCAGCGCCAGCGGGAGGATCAGTTGATCGGCGAGATATTCGCCCACCGCCGCCTCGCTCGCCAGATAGCGGCGAGCCTCTGTCACCAGCTGGTTCGCCACTGCTTCGGCGCTCATCCGTTTCTCACCAAAAGCGATAAACCGTTCCGTTACGTGAGTGCTTTCGATCTCAAGCGAGACGGTGTTTCCCGATCCCCTGTCGCCCGGCAGCATCTGAATACTCTGCTCAGCCAGCGAAAAATGCGCCGCCAGCACGTCGTTTTCACGCTGGCCGACGTGATGAGGTACTCCGGCCAGTAAAACGTCGGCTTTCATGCCCACAATCTGGCCGGTGATCATCGATAAGCTCAGCGCCGAACGTAAGATCTGCCCGCCGCCTTCTCCCTGCGCGCCATTCAGCGCAATTGTCCTTTGCATCGTATTATCCTTTAACGCACACCACCTGACGCAGCGTATGTACAACTTCAACCAGGTCGGCCTGAGCAGACATTACCGCTTCGATATCCTTATACGCCATCGGAATTTCATCGATCACATCGGCATCTTTACGGCATTCCACATGAGATGTCGCGCGGATCTGATCCTCAACGCTGAACAGCTTTTTCGCTTTGGTACGGCTCATCACGCGTCCTGCGCCGTGGCTACAGGAACAGAATGATTCTTCGTTACCCAACCCGCGGACGATAAAGCTTTTCGCGCCCATCGAACCGGGAATAATACCGTACTGTCCGGCGCGCGCCGACACCGCCCCTTTACGCGTTACGAAGATCTCTTCACCAAAGTGCTGCTCTTTCTGCACATAGTTATGGTGGCAGTTGATCGCTTCCATGCTGAGCGTAAACGGCTTAGCGATCGCTTTATGCAGCGCGGCGACTACGTTTTCCAGCATCGCTTCACGGTTGGCGCGGGCATAATCCTGCGCCCAGCCGACGGCTTTAACATAATCGGCGAAATGTTCGCTTCCTTCTTCAAAATAAGCCAGATCGCGTGACGGCAGATTAGCGATATGCTGTTCCATATCTTTCTGCGCCATTTCGATAAAATAGCTCCCGATGGCGTTGCCAATTCCGCGCGATCCGGAGTGCAGCATCACCCACACCCGATCCGCTTCATCAAGGCAGATTTCGATAAAGTGGTTACCGGTTCCCAGCGTTCCCAGGTGCTTATAGTTATTGGTGTTCAAAAAACGCGGGTACTTTTGCGTCAGCCACTGGAAACCTGGCTGCAACGTCGCCCACTGCGCATCAACGTTGGCAGGCGGGTTTTCCCACGCGCCAACGTCACGCCGTCCGCGTCCGGTAGTACGCCCGTGCGGCACGGCCGCTTCAATGGCACTACGCAACTGAGCCAGACTATCCGGCAGATCCGCCGCCGTTAAGCTGGTACGCAACGCGTTCATTCCGCAGCCGATATCCACCCCAACTGCCGCCGGGATAATCGCCCCTTTGGTCGGGATCACGCTACCAATAGTCGATCCTTTTCCCAGATGCACATCAGGCATTACCGCCACATGGCTGAAAATAAACGGCATTTTGGCCGTATTAATCAACTGCTGACGGGCATCGTCTTCTACCGGTACGCCGTGGGTCCACATTTTTACCGGGGCGTTTGAGGTGGTCATTGTTTCGTAAGTCATGCGGGTTCCTTTTATTCGCTTTATTACATGACTACTGGAGTGCAATTGAGATGCCAAAGAGGGGGGATAAAAATAAAATTTTTATAAGCGAATGAAATTTATAACATTATAAAAAAACAAGCGATTAAGGATAATATCAGAGAACGTAAAACCGCGATAAATCACGATAGTCTATTATCGTGATTTATCTTGCAGGATAGGGAAATTTCTTAGCACAGCTCCAGCTGCACTTTATGTTCAGCAATCACCTGCATCACCCCCGCGGGCGGCATAACATCGGTATAAACCGCGTTCACCATACTGATGCTGCCCATATTCACCATCGCGTTGCGGCCAAATTTCGAATGGTCCACCACCAGCATCACGTGGCGTGAGTTTTCGATAATCGCGCGTTTGGTGCGCACTTCGTGGTAATCAAACTCCAGCAGCGAGCCGTCGCTGTCGATGCCGCTAATGCCGAGGATGCCAAAATCGAGACGGAACTGGGCGATAAAATCCTGCGTCGCCTCGCCGATAATCCCGCCGTCGCGGCTGCGCAGCTCGCCGCCAGCGAGGATGATGCGGAAATCATCCTTCACCATTAGCGTATTCGCCACGTTCAGGTTATTGGTGACAATACGCAAATTGCTGTGTTCCAGCAGCGCATGCGCCACCGCTTCCGGCGTGGTGCCGATATCGATAAATAACGTTGAGCCGTCCGGGATCTGTTCAGCCACTTTGCGAGCGATACGCTCTTTCTCAGCCGTCTGCGTCGCTTTACGGTCATGCCACGAGGTGTTGACCGAGCTGGAGGGTAGCGCCGCGCCGCCATGGTGACGCAGAATCAGGTTCTGATCGGCAAGGTCGTTGAGATCGCGACGGATGGTCTGTGGGCTGACGGAGAAGTGCTCCACCAGTTCTTCAGTGCTGACATATCCCTGCTTTTTTACCAGTTCGATAATCGCACTGTGACGCTGTGTCTGTTTCATGAATAATCCCTGGAAAATTATGTTCGTTTTCGCGCATTCTGCGAATCAACAAAGGCCATCGCCAGCCCTACCAGCAACCCGGCCACGTGAGCACCGTTCGCAATCGACATACCGAAGAGATCAAACCAGCCGGCAATTAGCCATATTAAAGCAAAGCCTATCAAACCACGCGGTAAAAAAACGCCACTCTGCGGATCGCGTTCGCCCCGCAGCCATGCATAGCCCATCAGGGCATACACCACGCCAGATAACCCGCCAAACCACGGGCCACTGAAATGATACTGCACAAATCCGCTCAACAGGGCGCTGATGACGGTGATCACCACCAGCTTGCCGCTGCCCAGACGCTTTTCTACCGTGCCGCCAAGATACCACCACCACAGTAGGTTAAAGAGAATATGCAGCACAGAGAAGTGCATCAGGGCATGGGTAAAGTAGCGCCAGACGTCAAATTTCAGGGAGGGATCGTAGGGCCAGGCCAGCCATATCATCACCGGCTGGTCGCCAATGATGCTCATCAGCAGAAATACCAGTATCGTGATGACGAGAATACCGAGCGTAAACGGCCCGGCGTTCTCCCTGAGCGTGGCAAGGAACGGAAAACGGCGATAGTGCAAACCACTGTTGGTCTGCCCCGACTGCCAGCTCGCCGCCAGATAACGCGGATCCGCCGGGTTTTCCATAAATCGCGCCAGCTCAGCCTGCACACGCGCGGCCTGACTTTCATCCGCCAGCCAGATATCCCACTGCGTATGTTGCTGGATCGTCAGTACAACGCCCTGCGTCGCCATATAGTCTACAAACGCCTGCGCGATGCGCGGGTTACTAAAAGAGGTGATCATCAACATACTGGCGGTCGCTTATTCCACACAAAAGGGGACAGTATAACGGCTAAAACAGCGTGCGCTCCACTTCTGCCGGGAAATGGCGATGCCAGGCGTCAAAGCCACCATCCACGCTATAGACGTGATCGTAGCCTTGTTGCAAAAGATACTGCGCGGCACCTTTACTGCTGTTGCCGTGGTAACACATTACCATCACCGGGGTTTCGGGGTCCGTTTCGCGCATAAACGCGCCAAGCGTGTCGTTAGTCAGATGAAAAGCGCCCGGCGTATGGCCCAGCGCGTAACTTTGCGGATCGCGGATATCCACCAGCACGGCGCTTGCCTGATGCAGTTTTTGATGGGCTTCTTCAACATTAATACATTCAAAATGGTCCATAGTTTCTCTTTCTGACGCCTTTTTCGCCGCCGCATTCAGATGGGCAGATGATCAATCACTCTCTCAGTTTACGTCGTCAGGGGAGATAAACGCCATTATGTTATGCATATCACTCTAAATTGTTTTTTTGATGTTACCAAAAGCGCGATTCCTTGCTATTATGAGCGATATCGAACATTTATGCGCTTTAACGAAAGTAATGAGGTGGCAGCATGGAAACCAAAGATCTGATTGTGATAGGTGGCGGCATCAACGGTGCCGGCATTGCGGCGGACGCTGCCGGGCGCGGTTTATCCGTGCTGATGCTGGAGGGACAGGATCTGGCCTGCGCCACCTCTTCTGCCAGCTCAAAACTGATCCATGGCGGGCTGCGCTACCTTGAACACTATGAATTCCGCCTGGTGAGTGAAGCGCTGGCTGAGCGTGAAGTGCTGTTAAAAATGGCACCGCATATCGCTTTCCCGATGCGCTTTCGCCTGCCGCACCGCCCGCACCTGCGTCCGGCGTGGATGATCCGCATCGGTTTGTTTATGTACGATCATCTGGGGAAACGGACCAGTCTGCCGGGTTCAACCGGTTTGCGATTTGGCTCAGAATCGGTTCTCAAGCCGGAAATCGTGCGCGGGTTCGAATATTCTGACTGCTGGGTGGATGATGCGCGGCTGGTACTGGCGAACGCCCAGATGGTCGAGCAGAAAGGCGGCAAGGTATTAACCCGCACCCGCGCCACCTCTGCGCGCCGGGAAAATGGCCTGTGGATCGTTGAAGCGGAAGATATTGATAGCGGCAAAAAATATGTCTGGCAGGCACGCGGTCTGGTGAACGCCACCGGCCCGTGGGTGAAACAGTTCTTTGATGACGGGATGCATCTGCCCTCGCCTTATGGCATCCGCTTAATCAAAGGCAGCCATATTGTCGTCCCGCGTGTTCATACCCAGAAGCAGGCCTATATCCTGCAAAACGAAGATAAGCGTATTGTTTTTGTGATCCCGTGGATGGATGAATTCTCTATCATTGGCACCACCGACGTGGAATATCAGGGCGATCCGAAAAGCGTCGCTATTGATGAGAAAGAGATTAATTATCTGCTTAACGTATATAACGGGCACTTCAAGAAACAGCTTACGCGCGAGGATATTGTCTGGACTTACTCCGGCGTGCGTCCGCTGTGCGATGATGAATCTGATTCACCGCAGGCCATTACCCGCGATTACACTCTTGATGTGCATGACGAGGATGGCAAGGCTCCGCTGTTGTCCGTGTTCGGCGGTAAGCTGACTACCTATCGCAAGCTGGCGGAACACGCGCTGGAAAAACTGACGCCGTACTATAAAGGCATCGGTCAGGCGTGGACGAAAGACGCTGTATTACCGGGGGGCGATATCGGTGGCGATCGTGATGATTATGCCGCGAAGCTGCGTCGCCGTTATCCGTTTATCAGCGAATCGTTAGCACGCCACTATGCCCGCACCTACGGCAGCAACAGCGATATTATTCTTCGTGACGCGACTTCAATTGCCGACCTGGGCGAGGATTTTGGTCATGAGTTTTATGAGGCGGAATTACGCTACCTGGTCGAACACGAATGGGTCCGCCGCCTCGACGATGCGATCTGGCGTCGTACCCGCCTCGGCATGTGGCTGGACGCTGATCAACAATCGCGCGTGGCACAATGGCTGCTCCAGCATACGGCGAAACGTGAGCTGTCGCTGGCTTCGTAGTTAAGCAGGTAATGCCGGGTACAACCCGTGCCCGGTGGCGCTGCGCTTACCGGGCCTACGAAGGCCTTACAGAACGCCGGTATTCTGCATCCCGTAGGCTGGGTAAGGCGAAGCCGCCACCCGGCATTACCCGGTACACGCCGTGCCCGGTGGCACTGCGCTTACCGGGCCTACGAAAACCTTACAGACGCCGATATCCTGCATCCCGTAGGCTGGGTAAGGCGAAGCCGCCACCCGGCATAACAGCCTTACAACCTGACCGGGGTAATCCCCCAGATTTGATCCGCATACTCCTGAATCGTCCTGTCGGAAGAGAAATAGCCCATGTTGGCGATGTTGCGCATCGCTTTATTGGTCCACTCTTCCGGCTGACGGTAAAGAGCATCCACCTTGTCCTGACAGTCCACATAGCTGCGGTAGTCCGCCAGTACCTGATAGTGGTCACCGAAGTTGATCAGCGAGTCGACCAGATCGCGGTAGCGGCCCGGCTCTTCGGGGCTGAACACGCCAGTGGCGATTTGGGTCAACACCTGACGCAGCTCGTCATCTTCTTCGTAATAGTCGCGCGGTTTATAGCCCTGCCGACGCAGTTCTTCGACCTCTTCCGCGGTATTACCGAAAATAAAGATGTTCTCCGCGCCGACGTGCTCCAGCATCTCGACGTTTGCACCATCCAGCGTGCCGATGGTCAGCGCGCCGTTCAGGGCAAATTTCATATTACTGGTGCCGGAAGCCTCGGTGCCCGCCAGCGAGATCTGTTCAGAAAGATCTGCCGCCGGAATGATCACCTGTGCCAGGCTGACACTGTAGTTAGGGATAAACACCACTTTAAGCTTGTCGCCGATTTGTGGATCGTTGTTGATCACCTTCGCGACATCGTTGATCAGATGGATAATATGCTTCGCCATATAGTAGGCCGAGGCGGCTTTACCGGCGAAAATATTGACACGCGGCACCCACTCCGCCGACGGATCGTCTTTAATGCGGTTATAGCGGGTGATCACATGCAGCACATTCATCAGTTGACGTTTGTATTCGTGGATACGTTTGATCTGCACGTCAAACAGCGCGTGCGGATTGACCACCACGTTAAGCTGCTGAGCAATCACCGTCGCAAGGCGTTTTTTATTCTCCAGCTTCGCCTGATGCACCGCCTGATTGACCAGCGGGTAATCAATATGCTGCTCGAGTTCGCTAAGCTGGCTGAGATCGGTGCGCCAGGTACGGCCAATGTTCTCATCCAGCACGCCGGAGAGCGACGGGTTCGCCAGCGCCAGCCAGCGACGCGGCGTAACGCCGTTTGTTACGTTGGTAAAGCGGGTCGGGAAGATGGTCGCAAAGTCGGCAAACAGCGACTGGACCATCAGGTTGGAGTGCAGTTCCGATACACCGTTAACCTTATGGCTCGCCACTACCGCCAGCCAGGCCATGCGCACGCGGCGACCGTTCGATTCGTCAATAATCGAAACGCGGCTCAGCAGGCCGGTGTCTTCCGGATGCTGCTCCTGAACCGTTTTCAGGAAGTAATCGTTAATTTCAAAGATGATTTGCAGATGGCGCGGCAAAATTTTACCGAGCATATCTACAGGCCAGGTTTCCAGCGCTTCACTCATTAACGTGTGGTTGGTATAAGAGAAGATCTGGCAGGTCACCTCAAACGCGTCGTCCCAGCTAAATTTGTGCTCGTCAATTAACAGACGCATCAGCTCGGGAATCGACAATACCGGGTGAGTATCGTTAAGGTGGATCGCGGTTTTCTCCGCCAGATTGGCATAGGTTTTATGCAGCTGATAGTGGCGGCTTAAAATGTCCTGGATGGTCGAGGAGACAAGGAAATACTCCTGACGCAGGCGCAGTTCGCGCCCGGAATAGGTCGAGTCATCCGGATACAGAACGCGCGAAACGTTCTCAGAGTGGTTTTTATCCTCCACCGCCGCAAAATAATCGCCCTGGTTAAATTTACCGAGGTTGATTTCACTACTGGCCTGCGCATTCCACAGGCGCAGCGTATTGGTGGCATCGGTATCGTAACCAGGGATGATCTGATCGTATGCGACCGCGAGGATCTCTTCGGTCTCTAACCAACGGCTTTTTTTTCCTTCCTGCTGAATACGGCCGCCAAAACGCACTTTATAGCGCGTGTTATGGCGTTTGAATTCCCACGGGTTGCCGTATTCCAGCCAGTAGTCCGGCGACTCTTTCTGCCGACCATCGACGATGTTCTGTTTGAACATGCCGTAGTCGTAACGAATACCGTAGCCCCGGCCCGGCAGACCCAGCGTAGCCAGCGAATCAAGGAAGCAGGCCGCCAGGCGTCCCAACCCCCCGTTGCCTAACCCTGGGTCATTCTCTTCGTCAATCAGCTCTTCAAGGTTAAGCCCCATCTCGTCCAGCGCATTGTTAACGTCGTCATAGACGCCCAGCGATAGCAGCGCGTTGGAGAGCGTTCGCCCAATTAAAAACTCCATCGAAAGATAGTAAACCTGACGCGTCTCCTGAGAGAGTTGCGCCCGGTTTGATCGTAACCAACGTTCTACCAGACGATCGCGTACCGCAAACAGAGTGGCGTTAAGCCACTCATGCTTATTGGCGATCGCTGGATCCTTCCCTATGGTGAACATCAACTTGTAAGCAATGGAATGCTTCAATGCCTCAATGCTGTGCGTGGGGGAGGCATAAGTAAAAGGTGCATTCATCAACATGATTCCTGTTGTTACATCAAACGTTGATAGAGATCGCGATAGGCCTGTGCGGCAACGTGCCAGCTAAAGTCCATGTGCATCGCCTGACGCTGTACATAACGCCAGAGCGACGGACGCGACCACAACACAAAAGCGCGCCGGATCGCCCGTAACAGGGACCAGGCATTGCTGTCTTCAAATACAAAGCCACTGGCGACTCCATCCGCCAGGTTTTCCAGAGAACTGTCTGCAACGGTATCGGCAAGCCCGCCCGTGCGGCGCACCAGCGGCAGCGTGCCGTATTTCAATCCATAAAGTTGGGTCAGGCCGCACGGTTCAAAGCGGCTGGGGACCAGAATGACGTCTGCGCCCCCCATAATGCGATGCGAGAAGGCTTCGTGATAGCCAATCTGTACACCGACCTGCCCGGAATGTTCAGCAGCGGCAGCCAGAAACCCTTCCTGAAGTACCGGATCGCCCGCGCCCAACAGCGCCAGTTGCCCGCCCTGCTCCAGTAGTCCCGGCAGCGCCTCAAGCACTAAATCCAGTCCTTTCTGGCTGGTCAGACGGCTCACCACCGCAAACAGCGGCACTTTGTCATCCACTTTCAGGCCCATTGCAATTTGCAGCTGGCGCTTGTTTTCTGCCTTGCTTTCCAGTGTATCGCGACCATAGCGGGAGTTAAGCAGTAAGTCGGTTTCCGGACTCCAGATCTTTTCATCCACGCCGTTAAGGATACCCGTCAGGCGACCTTCCATTTGCCGCTGGCGAAGCAAACCTTCCATGCCATAGGCAAACTGCGGCTGAGTGATTTCGAGAGCATAGGTCGGGCTGACGGCGGTAATATGATCGGCGTAAAATAGCCCCGCTTTCAGGAACGAGATTTGCCCGTCGAACTCCAGCCCATGCATGTTATAGAACGACCATGGCAGTTGGATGTCATTCATATGATGGGCATAGAACAGCCCCTGGTACGCCAGGTTATGCACGGTGAAAATGGATTTCGCCGGATGGCCACGAGCCGCAAGATAGGCCGGAGCCAGTCCTGCATGCCAGTCATGCGCGTGCACCACGTCCGGACGCCAGAACGGATCCAGTCCGCAGGCCATTTCGCAACCCACCCACCCGAGCAGCGCAAAGCGCAGCACGTTATCGGTGTAGGCATACAAGTTAGTATCGTGATAAGGGCTACCCGGGCGATCGTATAAATGCGGGGCATCTATCAGGTAGATGCCCACATCATTGTAGTGCCCAAACAGCAGCGTGATAGGTCCGGCAAACGTGTCACGCCGCGTCACCACTTGTGCATCAGGGATGCCCCGGCGAATATCAGGAAACGCAGGAAGCAGTACGCGTGCATCAATACCTTCCGCTTTTTGTGCAGCGGGTAACGCACCAATCACGTCTGCCAAACCGCCGGTTTTTAACAGCGGGAACATCTCAGAACATACATGTAAAACCTGCATTATCGCTCCTGTCACCACCACAAGGCACTCTGGCGCTTGCAGTAAAACAGCGCGCGGACCCCTTCCGCGCAAGGTTATTATTTGAGTTTCTAGATTTTCAGTTTATTCAGCATGTCTCGGGTGACCAGCACGATCCCCTCTTCCGAACGGTAGAAACGACGCGCATCTTCTTCGGCGTTTTCACCGATCACCAGGCCTTCCGGGATCACACAAGCACGGTCGATTACGCAACGACGCAAACGACAGGAACGCCCCACCCATACATCCGGTAATAGCACGGATGAGTCAATGTTGCAGAACGAATTCACCCGGACACGCGGGAATAGCACAGACTGCACAACTACCGAACCCGAGATGATACAGCCGCCGGACACCAGCGAGTTGAGCGTCATGCCGTGGCTACCGGAGCGATCCTGAACAAATTTCGCCGGCGGCAGCGATTCCATGTGCGTGCGGATCGGCCAGTCCTGATCGTACATATCCAGTTCTGGCGTGACTGATGCCAAATCAAGGTTAGCCTTCCAGTAAGCTTCGAGCGTACCCACATCGCGCCAGTAGGGTTCAGCTTCTGGGTCTGATTGCACGCAGGAGAGCGGGAAAGGATGCGCATAGGCCATGCCCGCTTTGGTGATCTGCGGAATAATGTCTTTGCCGAAGTCGTGGCTCGAGTTTTCGTCGAGATCGTCCTGCTCCAGCAGCTCATAGAGGTAGTCAGCGTTAAAAACGTAAATCCCCATACTGGCGAGCGATTTGGTGTCGTCGTTAGGCATGGTTGGCGGATTAGCCGGTTTTTCAACGAAATCGATGATTTTGTCATCTTCGTCAACGTGCATAACGCCAAACGCCGTCGCCTCTGCCTTAGGCACCGGCAGGCAGGCCACGGTGCAACGCGCGCCTTTTTTCACGTGGTCGATCAACATCCGCGAGTAATCCTGCTTGTAGATATGATCGCCCGCGAGGATCACCACGTACTCGGCTTTGTAGCGGCGAATAACGTCCAGGTTCTGCGTGACCGCATCAGCGGTTCCGCGATACCAGTTTTCACCGTGTACACGTTGCTGCGCAGGCAGCAAATCGACGAACTCATTCATCTCTTCGCTGAAGAATGACCAGCCGCGCTGGATGTGCTGTACCAGCGTATGCGATTGATACTGAGTGATTACACCAATCCGGCGAATGCCGGAATTAAGGCAGTTTGATAATGCAAAATCAATAATACGGAACTTACCGCCAAAGTGGACCGCGGGTTTTGCCCGCGTGACCGTCAAATCTTTCAGGCGCGTTCCGCGTCCTCCTGCCAGAATCAGGGCAACAGACTTCATTGGCAACTGGCGCGACAGCATCAGCAAATTATCATTTTCAAGCCTAACCATGTCGAACTCCTTTTTTATGACCTTTCAAAAACGCACACTCCATGCGCGGGCCCGTGCCAGATAGCCATGACAACCGGATTATCCTTTCCGGCAAACGGAGGAATGGCATGCCATTCCCCATCAGGTAAAACCATATCCACAACGTTCTGCGTGGCATTGAGGGTAATGAGCCAGCGGTCTGAGAGCAGAATTTGCATCTGCCGCGTCCCGCCCTGCCACTCGCTGACGCTTAACGGCTGCGCCTGCGCGTTTAACCAATGCACGTTTCCGTCCCCCTCCTGCCACCAGCTATCGCGGGTAAGTGCCGGGATGCGCTGACGCAGGTGGATTAACGCCGCAGTAAATGCCGTCAATCCTTTATTCGCCTGGGCCCAGTCAAGCCAGGTCAGGGTATTGTCCTGGCAATACGCGTTGTTATTGCCATGCTGACTATGACCGTGTTCGTCCCCGGCGAGCAGCATCGGTGTGCCCTGAGCAAGCAATAACGAGGTCAACAGAGCATGGACGCTGGCCCGTCGACGCTCAATCACATCAAGAATGCCGTCAAGTCCTTCTATACCATGATTATTGCTGTAATTTTTGTTAGTGCCATCGCGATTTTCTTCACCGTTTGCTTCGTTATGCTTTTCATTGAAGCAAACGCAGTCGCGCACAGTGAATCCATCATGAGCGGTCACCAGGTTGATGGTCGCTGACGGCAGGCGACCGTTAACCTGAAAGACATCGCTTGAGGCGGCAAAACGTCTGGCGAGGTCGCCAGGCGTCAGATCCTGATGGAGCCAGAAGCGGCGTATGGCATCGCGAAAATGGTCGTTCCATTCCGCAAAAAGCGGCGGAAAATTCCCGACCTGATACCCTCCATGGCCAACGTCCCACGGCTCCGCAATCAGCTTTAACGACGCTAATTGCGGGTCGTTTTTTATCGCTTCAAACAGCGGCGCATCCTGGCGGAATTCCGGGGTGCGGCCCATGACGGAAGCAAGGTCGAAACGAAACCCGTCAACATGGCATACGTCAACCCAGAACCGCAGACACTGATGCGCATACTCCACTGTGCCCGGCGAACTGAGGTTGAGCGTATTGCCGCAGCCGGTCCAGTTTTCGTAGTCGCCATCCTCTCTGATCCAATAATAGCTACGGTTATCGATTCCGCGCAGCGAGAAGGTAGGACCATCAAGATCGATCTCCGCGCTGTGGTTAAGTACGATGTCCAGAATGACTTCAATTCCGGCCTTGTGCAGCGCCTTTACCGTATCGCGAAATTCATTCAGCGCTTTTGCCGGTTCGCTGGCGTAGCGTGGATCAACGGCAAACATCGCCAGCGGGTTATAGCCCCAGTAGTTGCTTAGCCCCATACGTTGCAGGCGTGGCTCACTGCTAAAGTGGGCCACCGGGAGCAGTTCCAGCGCGGTAATGCCCAGCGATTTGAAATAGTCGAGCATGACCGGATGCGCCAGCGCCTTGTAGGTGCCGCGCATTTCCGGCGGGATCTCCGGATGCAGATACGTCAGCCCTTTAACGTGGGCTTCGTAGATAACGGTATTGCCCCACGGCGTGTGCGGTCGCGCGTCGTCGCCCCATTCATAGCCCAGGTCAACCACCACGCACTTAGGCGCAACGGGCGCGCTGTCATGGTGATCCGGCGCATCGTAGCCGCCATGAAAGAGCGGGTCGTCTTTTGGATGTCCATCAACAGCGTGGGCGCAGGGATCGAGTAGCAGCTTCGCCGGATTAAAACGATGACCGTGCTCAGGTTCCCACGGCCCGTACACGCGATAGGCGTAGCGTAACCCGGGACGAGCATCAGGAAGATAACCGTGCCAGATATCACCGCTACGGGCAGGGAGATCGTAACGCTGCTCAAAACCTGCCTCATCAAATACACACAGTTCAACCCGTTCGGCATGAACAGAGAACAGCGTAAAGTTCACCCCGTTGCCGTCAAAACATGCTCCGAGCGGTTCAGGTTTTCCCGGTGCCAGTTTACTCATTCCGCCTCCCGGACCAGCCAGATCGTCGACAGCGGCGGCAGGGTCAGGCTCAGGGAATTCGGTCGACCGTGGCTTTCAATCTCATCGCTATGCACCGCACCGCCATTGCCTGCGTTGCTGCCGTGATAGTGCATGGAGTCGGTGTTTAGCGCTTCACGCCACTGGCCCGGCTGGTTAATGCCGAAGCGGTAATCATGGCGCGGAACCGGGGTAAAGTTGCTGGCGACAATGATTTCATTACCCTGCTGGTCACGGCGAACAAAAATCAGCACCGAGCGTTCTTTATCGTCCACCACCAGCCATTCAAAGCCATACGGATCGAAGTCCAGTTCGTGCAACGCCTTGTGATGCCGGTAGGTCTGGTTGAGATCGCGCACCAGCCGCTGAACGCCGTGGTGCCAGTTGTCTTCCCCTTCCAGTAGGTGCCAGTCGAGGCTGACGTCGTGGTTCCACTCGCGCCCCTGGGCGAACTCATTGCCCATAAACAGCAGTTTTTTACCAGGGAAAGCCCACATCCAGCCGTAGTAAGCGCGCAGGCTGGCGAATTTCTGCCACGCGTCGCCCGGCATCCGGTCGAGGATCGATTTTTTACCGTGGACGACTTCATCATGCGACAGCGGCAGCACGAAGTTTTCGGTGTAGTTGTAGAGCATGCCGAAGGTCAGCTTATCGTGATGATGCTGACGGTAGACCGGGTCGAGCTTCATGTAGTCGAGGGTGTCGTGCATCCAGCCAAGGTTCCACTTGTACCAGAAACCGAGGCCGCCGGTATCTGACGGACGAGAAACGCCCGCGAAATCGGTCGACTCCTCCGCCATGCTGACGGCACCCGGCACCTGCTCGCCTAAAATACGGTTAGTGGTACGTAAAAACTCAATGGCTTCGAGGTTTTCACGCCCGCCGAATTCGTTCGGGATCCATTCGCCCTGTTTGCGGCTGTAATCGCGGTAAATCATCGAGGCCACGGCGTCCACACGCAGGGCATCAATGCCGAAACGCTCGATCCAGTACAACGCGTTACCTACCAGATAGTTGCGTACTTCACGGCGACCGTAGTTGTAGATCAGCGTATTCCAGTCCTGATGATAACCTTCGCGCGGATCGCTGTGCTCATAGAGATCGGTGCCGTCAAATTCGGCCAGCCCGAAGTCGTCCGCCGGGAAGTGGCCGGGCACCCAGTCAAGGATCACGTTCAGTCCGGCAGCGTGCGCGGCGTCGATAAAATAGCGGAAGTCGTCGCGGGTGCCGAAACGGCGCGTCGGTGCATAGAGACCGGTGGGCTGATAACCCCAGCTGCCGTCAAAAGGATGCTCATTCACCGGCAGCAGTTCCAGATGGGTGAACCCCATCCATTTGGCGTAAGGCACCAACTGGTCCGCCAGTTCACGATAGCTCAGCCAGAAGTTATCGTCGGTATGGCGACGCCAGGAGCCGAGATGCACTTCATAGATAGAGATTGGCGCGTCAAACTGATTGGCTTGTTTGCGCTCATCGCTCTGTACCACTTTTTCCGGCAGGCCGCAGATCAGCGAGGCGGTTTCCGGACGCATCTGGGCTTCAAAGGCATACGGGTCGGCCTTAATCCGCATCTGCCCGTGTGCGTCGATGATTTCGTATTTGTAGAGTTGACCATTGTGCGCACCGGGAATAAATAGCTCCCAGACGCCGCTCTCTTTGCGCAGGCGCATGGGGTGGCGGCGGCCGTCCCAGAAGTTAAACTGGCCGACCACGGAGACGCGCTGGGCATTCGGTGCCCAGACGGCAAAACGCGTACCGGTCACGCCGTCCATCGTATCGCCATGTGCGCCAAGCGTCTCATAGGGGCGCAGGTGCGTACCTTCCGACAGCAGCCAGGCATCCAGCTCCTGAAGCAGAGGGCCAAAACGGTAAGGATCGTCAATCAGATTCTGCTGACCGTGCCAGATCACGGCAAGCTGATAGCGAAAAGCATTTTTGCGGCGCGGCAGAATGCCGCTAAAGAAGCCTCGTGAATCCAGGCATTCGAGTTTACCTACCTTGCGGCCCGTTTTCGGCTCAATGACCCAGACCTCAGTGGCGTCGGGTAACAAGGCCCGGACTTCCAGCCCGGCATCAGTTCGATGCATGCCCAGTACGGAAAAAGGATCCGCAAAGTGCCCGGCAATTAGCGCGTTAATCACGTCTCTGTCTACATGATTCGACATGGATCTCATCCTGTTTTATATGTGTCGCTTCATTCCTGCGGTATGCACAATCGTCATACGTGGGGAGCCAAAGTATGTTGAGTACAGACACCCGGTTGCGACATTTTTTGACCTGAACGGGGACTGCATAATGTGCGTCCATCTCCGCCGTTCGACCTTCAGCCAAAGTGTATAAGCACCTTGCTTAAGCATAGCCAACGTCTTATTGCTCTCCCGAAAAAAAATGAAACATTGCGTTACTCCTTGTTTAGCGCAAAAAAAGGGGGTGTTATTACACCCCGTTGTTTATGCTACGTCATTATGCCAGTTGGCGGAGAATACGGCGGAGCGGCTCTGCTGCCCCCCACAATAGCTGGTCACCAACGGTAAAGGCCGACAAATATTCTGGCCCCATATTCAGTTTACGCAAGCGGCCAACCGGCGTAGTGAGTGTGCCGGTCACGGCAGCCGGGGTCAGTTCACGCATGGAAAGCTCACGGTCGTTTGGAATGACTTTCGCCCACGGATTGTGCGCCGCCAGCAGTTCTTCAATGGTTGGGATCGAAACGTCTTTTTTCAGTTTGATGGTGAAGGCCTGGCTATGGCAGCGCAGCGCGCCGACGCGTACACACAGGCCGTCTACCGGAATGGTCGTGGTGGTGCCGAGGATCTTGTTGGTTTCTGCCTGGCCTTTCCACTCTTCGCGGCTCTGACCGTTATCCAGCTGTTTGTCGATCCACGGGATCAGGCTGCCTGCCAGCGGCACGCCGAAGTTATCAACCGGCAGATCGCCATTGCGGGTCAGTGTCGTGACTTTACGTTCGATATCAAGAATAGCGGAAGCCGGATTCGCCAGCTCGTCGGCGACATGATTATAAAGCTGCCCCATCTGTGCCAGCAGTTCGCGCATGTGACGCGCGCCGCCGCCGGAGGCCGCCTGATAGGTCGCCACGGAGACCCAGTCCACCAGATCGTTAGCAAACAGGCCGCCAAGGGACATCAGCATCAGGCTGACGGTACAGTTACCGCCGACAAAGGTCTTCACGCCGTTGTTAAGTCCGTGGGTGATCACGTCCTGGTTGACCGGATCGAGGATAATGATTGCCTCATCTTTCATGCGCAGCGACGAGGCCGCATCAATCCAGTAGCCCTGCCAGCCGCTTTCACGAAGCTTTGGATAGATTTCATTGGTATAATCGCCGCCCTGACAGGTGACAATAATGTCGAGCGCCTTCAGCGCCTCAAGATCGAAGGCATCCTGAAGCGTGCCTGCCTGGGTGCCACCAAATGTCGGTGCGGGTTGCCCCAGTTGAGAAGTAGAAAAGAAGACGGGGCGAATGGCGTCGAAATCGCGCTCTTCAACCATGCGTTGCATGAGTACGGAGCCGACCATACCGCGCCAACCAATAAAACCAACATTTTTCATAGCGTTTTTCCTGCGAAGATGTGTGCTGTTGTGCAAGCCAGTCACCTGGTGTTATATCCTTCACCATACAAAAAGCAGCCAAAGTCGCAAGTGAAATTAATCAATGATGGCAAGGCCATCAGAAGAGCGACTTATCACGCCCGCTGTCGTTCTGAAAACGAATAATAAATGCATACTGATTATCAGGGATAATAGTTAATGAATGAAATCATTTCAGCCGCCGTTTTGTTGATCCTGATTATGGATCCGCTGGGAAATTTACCGATTTTTATGTCGGTCCTGAAGCATACGGAACCAAAACGTCGGCGGGCGATCATGATCCGCGAGCTGTTCATCGCGCTGCTGCTGATGCTGATTTTTCTGTTCGCGGGTGAAAAAATTCTCGCCTTCCTCAGCCTGCGCGCCGAAACGGTCTCTATCTCCGGCGGGATTATTCTGTTCCTGATCGCCATCAAAATGATTTTTCCCAGCGCCTCGGGCAACAGTACCGGGCTGCCCGCCGGTGAAGAGCCGTTTATCGTACCGCTGGCGATCCCGCTGGTAGCCGGTCCGACGTTGCTGGCAACGCTGATGCTGCTCTCGCATCAGTATCCAAATCAGATGGGCCACCTGGTGATTGCGCTGTTGCTCGCGTGGGGCGGTACCTTTGTGATCCTGCTGCAATCGTCGCTGTTCCTGCGTCTGCTGGGTGAGAAAGGCGTTAACGCGCTGGAGCGTCTGATGGGGCTGGTGCTGGTGATGCTTGCCACGCAGATGTTCCTCGACGGCATCCGGATGTGGATGAAAGGCTAATGCAAACGCTGCCGATTGTGTCTCGCCTGCTGCCCGAGGTCCGGGCAGGCCACAAACGTCACACGATACGCTGGCGGGAGCGCGCGATTTCACCTGGACCGCTGTGCTATATCAACGCCGACGATGCGCACGACACGGTGAATGTCTGGGTCACTGCCGTTGTGCCTATGCCGCTTTCAGCGGTGGCGGAATATCTCGGCAAGTCCGATGAATGGCCCGACCCCGTGTTGCTGGAAGGCATGAGAGAGCACTATCCGGTGATCCGGCTGGATTCAGTCGTAGAGGTTATCCACCATTCAGCCCCTTTGGGCAGGGAAACGGACGAGGACGTGTTGCTTACGTTACTGACGCATCTGGAATGCAGTCTTCACCACTCGCAACGCCATAACCGGGCCTGGCTTGAGGCAATCCTGCATCCCCACTTTACCGAAATCACGCGCTCTGGTGTGCTGGTCACTCGCGATGAGACTATTGACGCTCTTAGTCAGGAGAGCACTGCGCCTGCGTTGCGAGCCTCGGATTTTCAGCTTCTGATAACGGGCCGAGGCTGTGCCACACTGATTTACCAAACCCTCGGCCCCCACCCCGCGCTCCGCTCATCATGCTGGGTGTTGTCAGCGGAAGGATGCTGGCAGATGATCTTTCATCAGGGCACACCGACGAACGAATGAATCAGACCGAAATCGTGTGACTGACCAGCACACCGTCACGAAACCGGTGGATCATCAGCATGGCAGGATCGTTGACGGGCGGCACCTTATCGCCACCAAACCATAAGGGATTAGCCGGGCACACCGAGCCGCAAATATAGGCGGGTATCCCTGCAAGGCTACCAGCCATGGGCCGGTGAACGTGCCCGGTGGCGATGGCCAGCGGTTTGTGGGGAAGTCGGGTCAGCATATCGGCCAGCTCTGCGCTACCGCCACACATGATCTCATCCATGGTCGGGATGCCGCTCGCAAATACGTGATGATGCATAAAGATCACGGAGTCAGTTGCATTGCCGGTAGTTAGCGCATTTTCCAGCCAGTCAAGTTGATGGCGCAGACTTCCCGCGGCGGTGCCCACAAGCGTGGTATCAATACCGATTAAGCGTAGCTCTCCGGTATCCATAATGATATTCAACACGCCAGCCGGGGCGTCACTGACCCACATACCGTTCCACGTCCGCTTCATTGCCTCGCGGTCATCTGCGTTACCGGGAAGGATAAGCACAGGATACGTTAACCGGTTAAGCAGGTGGGCAATGGTGGAATACCCCTCGTGCCAGCCGTCATCGATCAGATCGCCGGTCAGGACCAGGATGTCCGGTCCCACCGTCTCCAGCCATGCCAGGGCGTGTTCAAACCGCGCCAGATTGGTATTATTCGGCGAGGCATGAATATCTGAAAGCTGGGCAATGATCATGGCGTCTCCTGACAGGCTGGCTGAAAAAGCATCACGCTGAGTGTAGAAAATGATGACCAGCGCGTCATGCTGGCACCGGATAAAATGTCCGGGGCATCAGCGAGGAGAGGGACTGGCCGCTTTTTACCTTTCATCCTGTATGTAATACCTGCAAAAATGGCTTTTCATTTCTGCGAGCCTCCTTCAGAAAAGCCCTCTTGTCACCGTTCCGGCAACGCGGTATCTTCCTGCCGCGCTTGCAAAATCAGGCGTCGGGATTAGCCTCCTGATCTTCTCGTCGGTGACGGATAAACACGACTCATCGGAGAATTTTCTTATGTGTGCAGCCTCAGCCTCTTCTCTTTCATCACTAACAACCCCTTTTAACCACACCACTGACTTTACCGAGCTGGCGGATCACTGCCAGTGCTTTGCCGACGAACTGGGTGCCTGTAGCGATCCCGCGCATAAAATGGCTCTCTACGGTCGCTTATCTGCCTGCCTGGCGCTATTGCAGCCCACGCTTTTTGAACCTGTTCCGCTCCATCTACAGCCGGGCCTGACGGTTGATACCTTACCCACCCGGCATCCCGCTTTCGAACCGGATGCCGATCAGTTAGCCGACTACTGCCAGTTTTTAACCCAGCTTCTGCTCGGCGGATCGCTTTCTGCACAGATGGAAAATACCGCCGAGGCGCTATTACAGGATTTAGTTATTTATTTTGTCGATACCCTGAAAGCGCCGCGCTGGCTCAATACCCCACAAGGCCGGGTCGCAATCGAGATGTAAAACGTATAAATTCAGGTCACTGTCTACTACTGGACTTGTTGGACAAAATTAATTTATATCGATACAAGAAACGATATTATTTGTCCCCACGACACTGTATCAGGCGTATCTATTCAGTAATGGAATGCACTTATCCAATAACGGAGATGACTCATGAAATACGAACTCTCAAGCGACGGCTCTTGCCCGCTGGTATTAATTTCTCTCGGCATGGGCGAACAGGTCAGTATTGAACGCGGTTCAATGGTTTTTCATAACGGCAAAGTGAATCTTGAAGGCCGCATGAACCAGAACGGCTCAGGAATGTTAGGCGGTATTATCAAAGCCGCCGCCAGATCGGTCGTCAGCGGTGAAAGCTTCTTTGTCACTACCGCCACCGGTACCGCTAATGACGGACTGCTGGCGATCTCCTCCGGCAGTATTGGCAATATCAAGGCGCTGGAAGTTGGCAAAAGCACCTGGCGACTGAACGACGGTGCCTTCCTGGCCTGCGACGGTGGCGTCACTTACAGCATGAAAAGCCAGTCCGCTGGTCGCGCGATTTTCGGCGGCACCGGGGGGCTGTTCGTGATGGAAACCGCCGGAACAGGGACGCTGCTGGTGAACGGTTTTGGCGAAATCGTCGAACTGGATCTGGACGGTAACGATACGCTGGTCGTGGATAACCTCCACGTCGTCGCCTGGGAAAATACACTCTCGTATAATATTAAAATGGCGTCCGGCATTTTTGGCTTCAAAACCGGCGAAGGCGTGGTCAACGAATTTTCTGGCAGAGGTAAACTGCTGGTGCAGTCGAAGAATATTAAGGAATTTGCCTTAACGCTTGCGCCTTATTTAGTGAAAAAATAAATCCCCGCGGTTGCGTTATTGGCGAAGCTGATAACGCACCGGGTCAGACAAGCATTCAACTGAGCCTTCAATCATGGCTTTTTCAAGCCAGACAGTAATCTGCTCTTTATGCAGCTTCGTTTCGCTCAGCAGCACCTCCAGGGTTACCGGCGTTTGCGCAAGTCGATTTAGTTCACGGAGAAACAGGGAATAAAAATCTACGCCTGAAGTACTATAAGGTGCAGAAGGCTCCTGTAGGGAGAAAAGCATCGGCTGAGTTTGAGCAGGAGTATAATTGCGGGAGGCACGCAAAGTCGCAGGCAAGATATCATGGGCATCTTGTGCGCACCATCGTCCTCCCTTTTGTACAAGCTGAACATTGGACGATTGTTGATCGTCGGTAGGTTTCACCCACAGCGGCACCCACTGATGCTTTAACGCCTCCAGCGCACCGCTCAGCGTGCCGCCTTTCATTCCGGCATGAACGACCAGTGAACTGTCCGCCAGGCAATAAATATACTTATTGCGCGACATAGCATTCGCCACGCTAAAACCCGCTTCAGGGTAAAAAGGCGAGATCAGGACCAGATTACTGCTCATTAATCCCTGCCGCCATTTTGCAAAAGTGGCGGCTTTTATCAGGCTATCAGCTAAGATCCCCGTTGCGGTTCCTCCGGCCGCCAGCGCCGCCAGCATGGCGTGTTCATCAACGCCTCTGGCCCCACCGGACACAACATTCATTCCCTCCTCAGCCAGCTTTTGTGCCAGCGTTTCCGTGAAATGAAGATCGTCGTTTATAGCATTGCGCGATCCTACTATTGCCAAACCGCCTTTACTTAATAACGCTCGATTGCCACAGCCAAAAAGGACAGGAGGAGAATCATTTTTAAGCTGATTTTTTAATCTGACGGGATAATCAGCATCAGCTCGGGTAACAATCCATAATCCCGCGCGTTGCCACTTTTCGACAGCCAGCGCCAGGCTATGGCTGCGTCCTAATAACGTCATAATGCGCGAAACGGGAATGTCGCTATCATTCCAGTGTGCCAGATGCGTTTCGGCACCCGCCGCCAGTAAATCCGCAGGGACCAGTTGCTGATGCCTGAGCCATAGCGCGAACCGCCCCCATTCTGTATTACTAAGAGGCTTACATTCTTCATTTTTTGCCGCTGAGAAGTAGCTCGTAAGCAGCAATGTAGCCTGGGCTGTCGCGGTCAGATTCATCCATTTTTCACCGAGGTTGTCGCCAGCGCGAGCGGGAAAATCTCACCGCTACCCGCCTGACGGAGCATGGCTGCAAGTATTGTTAAGGTCCAGCCTGAATCGACAACATCATCAACCAGCAGGACATTACCTGACGGAAGAGGTGTAATGATGTTGAAAACACCGTCCAGATTTCGGCACTGGTGATAACGATTTTGCTGTAGTTTCTGGGGTTGATTGTCTATGACCTTTGCCACAACATCAACAAAAGGTAACTCCAGTTTCTCAGCCAACCTTTTGGCAAACGATGACACAAGATCCGGATGGTGTAACGATGGAACGCAGCAAACCCATTCTGGAGACGGCTGCCAGCGCTGTAGAATCATCCCGGCAGCGGCGCTCACAAGCGCATCACTAAAGTACCCGGCATGTTTATCCTGCGCAACGAGTTGTCCCCAGCCTGCCTCCCCCCAACGCGACAATATTCGTCCTTCCTGCGCTCGTAGGGTAGCGGGAAAGTTGCCACGAAAGGGATAAGTGTTAAACGCACCTGCTGCCACCTGTTTGTTCAAATGCAAAGGGATTTCTGAGCGCTGTAGGAAAAGATTTGCGTGGTGAATCAGCTCATCGTTACGGGAGGGATCAAACAATGACATCTGTGTACATGCACTGCATTTACCACAGAAAGTAGGGTTTTCTTCATCCAGCGAAGAACGCAAAAAAGCCATTTTACATCCTTGAGTGTCTATATACTCCTGAACTTCGGCTAACTCCTGCTCACGTTGCCGGGTCAAATGATCGATGCGTTCCTGATCTAACACAAAAGGAACCGCTGTCCTGCGCCAGCGCTTATTGTCATAAAGTACAGGAGAAGGAAACTCCACGCTTAGAAGCTTGAGTGTTTTTTCGATTTGGCCCCGACGCAAATTACTTTGCACCTCAATTTCACTTATCGTTAGCCCATCATTGTTTTCCAGTACGTTCAGGATCTCCTGTACATGCGCCAGGGATGGAAACGCGTTTTCCCAGAAAAAATCATGAATGGCACGATCTTCAGCCCCGGAAAGCAATATGCCCACAGCATGTTCAATACCACGGCCTGCACGCCCTACTTGCTGGTAATAGCCAACAATAGATGCGGGCATTTGATAATGGATAACAAAGCTCAGATCCGATTTATCGTATCCCATACCTAATGCCGTTGTAGCGACGAGGACTTTAATGCTGTTTGTCTGCAATGCCTCTTCAAGGTAAATGCGCCAGGCGTTACTGTCAGTAAAATCAGGATGAGTGGCATCGCTATAATAAGCATAAGCCTCAATGTGGTTCTGCTGTAGCCATGCAGCAACCCAGTCAGCATCGCGTGTCGTCAGGGTATAGACAATACCTGAACCAGGAAGCACAGGGATTACACTGGCAAGCCATGCCAGCCTTGAGGATCGATCGGGCAAGCGCAGCGCATCCAGCGCCAGACTCTCACGCGCCAGCGTGCCGCGTTGAATAATAATGTCGCCCAGTTGCTGCCGGATATCTGCAATAACCCGGTTATTCGCCGTTGCCGTTGTCCCCAATACCGGTGTGCCAGGAGGTAACTGCCGAAGCGTATTCAGAATACGTCGGTAGTCGGGTCGGAAATCATGACCCCAGTCAGAAATACAGTGTGCCTCGTCAACGACCAGCAGGGCGATACTGGCGGCAATCGGCGCAAGTACGGCATCGCGAAATTCATCATTGGCAAAACGCTCTGGAGAAACCAGGAGGCAATCAATGTCGTTAGTTCGAATTTGCCGCACGATCGCCTGCCACTCGTCTTTGTTAGTAGAGTTTAGCGTTTGCGCTTTAATCCCTAATCGTGCGGCGGCAGCGATTTGGTTACGCATCAGTGCCAGCAGAGGCGAAATAATGATGGTTGGCCCCATCCCCCGCTGTCGAAAAATTTTACAGCTAATAAAATAGACGGCGCTTTTACCCCAGCCGGTTCGCTGTACAACCAGTAATTTGCGTCGTTGGTTAACAACGGAGTCAATCGCTTCCCATTGCCCTTCACGAAATTGAGCCAAAGGATTATTGAGCATATGTTGTAACAGTTGTTCAGCGTCTCGCTTGTGCATATTGTCATTCCCGCGACAAAATTAATGCACGATTAAACCGCTGAAAAAGGCGTTATCAGGATGATGTAAATCAAAGTTAATGAAGGAATAAAAAAGAGAAGAGCATTGCTGCGAGCATGCTCGCAGCAACAGATGCAACAGTAACTAACTCAACAAACTAAACGCAATCGCCCCGACAATCGCTCCGACGGTGCCGAGGATGGTTTCCATCATCGTCCAGGTCTTCAGCGTTTGCGCTTCGGTCGCGCCGGTAAATTTGCCGAACAGCCAGAAACCGGCGTCGTTAACGTGGCTGACCACAATTGAACCGCCCGCGATGCAGATAGACAGGGCCGCCATCTGCGCGCCGCTGTAGTGCAGTTGTTCAATCACCGGCATCACCAGACCGACCGCCGTTAAGCAGGCCACCGTGGCTGATCCCTGAATAATACGCACCGCCGCCGCCAGCACAAAGCAGGTGATAGCGATCGGTAATCCCATCCCGGTCAGGGCTTCGCCCAGCGCCGGGCCGACGCCGGAATCCACCAGCACCTGTTTGAATACGCCACCGGCACCGATGACCAGCAGAATAATCCCCGCCGGTTGCAGCGCGTGACCGCAGATTTCCATCACCCGATCTTTCGCCATGCCCTGACGCATCGCCAGGCCGTAAATCGCCACCAGACAGGCCACCAGAATCGCGGTGAACGGATGGCCGATAAACTCGAACCATTCATACGCCGTGGAACCTTCAGCAACAAAACGTGCGGCGATAGTTTTCAGGCCGACCAGCACCAGCGGCAGCAAAATAAGTGAAAGGCTAAAACCAAATGATGGCATTTTGCCTTCGCCCAGATGCGGCTCGGTAATGTCAGCAGGCACATGCAGTTCCACGTAGCGGCTGATGAAATTGCCCCACAGCGGACCGGCGATAATCATGCCGGGAATGGCCGCGCACAGGCCAATGAGGATCATCCAGCCAAAGTCAGCGTGCATCTGGGAAGCCAGCAGCATCGGCGCAGGCCCCGGCAGCAGGAAGGCCGCCGCCGCAGCGACCCCGGCAAACAGCGGGATCACCAGTTTTACCAGGTTGGTATTCGTGTGGCGCGCCATGGAAAACGCCACGCTGATAAGCAGGACGATTGCGACTTCGAAGAACAGCGGCAGCGCACAAATCAGCCCTGCCAGGCCAATTGCATAGTGTGCACGACTGTGGCCGAACGATTTAAGCATTTTGACGGCGATCTGATCGACCGCCCCTGTTTCATGCAGGATCTTACCGAACATCGCGCCCAGCGCGACCACAATCGCCAGAAAACCCAGCGTGCCTCCCATCCCTTTTTCCATGGTCGCGGCAATTTTGTCGAGCGGCATACCGGAAAAGAGACCTGCACCAATAGAAACCACCATCAAAGCGACGAAGGCGTGCATACGCGCCTTCATCACTAAAAACAGCAGCAGCAACACCGAGCCGACTGCTGTTAAAACAAGCGTTAATGTACTCACTGATTACTGCCTTTGTTGATTACCTCAATCGTGCTGGCGACGACGCCATCCAGCGGCTGATCAATATCCACGACCAGCACATCACTCTCGTCCGCGCCCGGCTCCTGAAGGGTTTCGAACTGGGTCACCAGCATCTGAGTCTTAAAGAAATGACCTTTACGCGCTTTCAGGCGACTTTCGATCACTTCGAAATCGCCTTTCAAATAGATGAAAGAGAGATTCGGGTTGCCTTCACGCAGTTGGTCACGATAGTGCTTTTTCAGCGCCGAGCAGACGATCAACGACACTTTGTTGGTGCGCTGCATGGCAAAGGCAGCGTCATTCAGCGCCTGTAGCCACGGCTTGCGATCATCGTCGTTCAGCGGCTCGCCGGAGGCCATTTTGTTAATGTTGCTGCGCGGATGGAGAAAATCGCCATCCAGGAAAGCAGCGTGTAATTGATGTGCCACTTCGCTGGCAACCGCAGATTTACCGCTGCCGGAGACGCCCATCAGGACATAAATGTGGTGATCGTGATTCGTCGTGCTCAAAGCGCCCTCCCACCAGGATTGATTAGCTGATTGTTTTAAAGATTTGTTACGGGTAACTGTTATCGGTAACATTGTCCGGTCGCACACCTACAGAAGCAATAACCATTGGTCGCAGAAGTGAATAAGTGTGAGCTACGTCAAATTTGTCAGACTAAATAGATCCACCTGGTGACAATGTGAAACCTAAATCTAACATTTTCGGCGTCACGACCTCGCCCCGGATGCGGGCCAGCAGGCGTTCAGCGCCGATGCGTCCCATCCGCTCGCGCGGCGTCAGCACGCTGGCAAGCCTCGGCTCCATCACCTGACCGATATCGTGGCCGTGAAAACCGGCAATCGCGATATCGTCGGGGATTTTCAGCCCCAGCCGCTGACACTCGAATGCAGCACCAACCGCGAGGTCATCGTTGGTACAGAAGATCCCGTTGAGCTGCGGATACTCGCGACGCGCCTGGCGCATCAGCTCAATACCCGATGAATAGGAGGAGGACTGCTCGACCATCACGCTGTAAGGCGTCAGTCCGACATCCAGCATCGCCTGCTCATAGCCCTTCTGTTTGATGATAGTACGTTCATCGAGACGTGCGCCGAGATAGGCGACATGGCGGTGACCACGGGCGATGATCGCGGCGGTCATCTGGCGGGCAGCCTCAAAGTTGTCGAAACCGACGGCAATATCCAGACACGGTGACTGGCTGTCCATCAGTTCTACCACCGGAATACCGGCAACTTCGATCATCTTCAGGGTGCGGGGCGTGTGGGTGCGTTCGGTGAGGATCAGCCCGTCGATGTTCCACGAGAGCATCGACTCCAGCCTTTCCTGTTCCATTTCAGGCTTATAACCGTAGTGCGCCAGCATGGTCTGATAGCCGTAAGCGTCGGTCACGCTTTCAATACCGCGCAGCACTTCGGCAAAGACCTGGTTGGTTAATGAGGGAAGCAGAACCCCCACCGCACGGCTGGTGGCATTGGAAAGAATATCGGGGGCGCGGTTGGGAATGTAACCCAGTTCGTCAAGGACGGCGGCAATCTTGCCACGCAGCGCAACGGAGACCTGCTCCGGGTTACGTAAAAACCGGCTGACCGTCATTTTGGTCACGCCGACGCGATCGGCCACATCCTGAAGTACGGGTCTTTTCTTTTTCATCGTCCGCAAAGAGATAAAGAGGGAAACATTTCCTCAGTTTACCACGGACGACGCTCAACCTTTCCTGCCATCAGGAAAGGTTGAGCAAATTATTTATACCGGTGGCAAATCAAACAGCAAAATTTCACTGCCGCTGTTGGCATGAACGGAGATGGCCTGTTCATCCCAGATTGCCAGTCCGTCCGCGGTGGTGGCTTTGGTGCCGTTGATGGCCACGTCGCCTTTCACTACCTGGATCCAGACGCGGCGGTTGGCGGCAATCTGATGCACCGACTGCTCGTCTTTCGCCAGCGCCCAGCGGTAGAGTTCCATATCCTGATTCACTTTCAGCGATCCGTCCCGCGCATCCGACGAAAGCACCAGCTGTTTGCCCTGCGCGGCGTCAAAGCGGCGCTGCTCATAGCGCGGCGCGATGCCGTTTTTTTCCGGCATAATCCAGATTTGATACAGATGCAGACGTTCGGTGTCACTCGGGTTGTACTCCGAATGCCGCACGCCGGTTCCGGCACTCATGATCTGGAATTCACCTGCAGGCACCTGCTCTTTATTGCCCATGCTGTCCTGATGCTCTACCGCGCCTTCCAGTACATAGGTCAGGATTTCCATATTTTTATGCGGATGGGTACCAAACCCCTGTCCCGGGTCAATGACGTCATCGTTGATGACGCGCAGCGCCGAAAAGCCCATAAAGTTAGCATCGTAATAGTTGGCAAACGAGAAGGTATGCCAGGAATCCAGCCAGCCGTGATTAGCATGTCCGCGGTCGCTGGCGTTGCGTAAATAGATCATTTTTTTACTCCCGTATGCTGTCGATGGAGTAAGTCTGGACCGAAAGCAGACGGGATCATAGAGGGTGAAAATTGACTCCTCTGTTCAAAAATTATGAACAATTGAGGAGCCAATCTACGCTATCAGACGAGGGTGACAGTGGCAGGTGACGCCTGCTCGAATCCGCGTTCAAGGATTTCGAGATTGGTCATTACCTCAGATTCTTTGACGTAATTCTCCGCGCCAGTGGTGATGGTGGCATACAGCGCATCATATACCCGTCCATAGTCGCCGATTTCCGGCGTAACCTCTTCACGCACGGTTAAACCTTCGTCGTTGATATACTCCAGTTGGCCGATACTCTCATCAGCGGCAAAACCCGGCTCGCCTGGCATCACGTTGGCTTTCAGGCTGGTCTCCTGCTGGTCGATGCCGTATTTAATAAACGAGCCTTTGGTGCCGTGAACGATAAATTTCGGATAATCGATTTTCACCAGATGACTGGTTTTCACAATCGCCTTCAGATCGCCATAAAAGAGCTGTGCTTCGAAGGTATCGTCCGGATTCTCTTTATTGCGCAGGCTGCGGATGTCATACGCAACATGGTCAGGGCGACCAAACAGCGAGATGACCTGATCCAGCGTATGCACGCCGAGTCCGTAAAACATGCCGTCCTGCGGCAGGCCGGGTTTGGTTTCTGCTACCGGGCGGTAATAGTCAAAATGGCTTTCAAACTCCACAATGTCGCCAAGCTTACCGCTTTCAATCACTTTTTTAGCGGTCAGGAAGCAGGCGTCAAAACGGCGGTTCTGGTACGGCGTCACCGTCAGCCCTTTGCTTTTCGCCAGTTCAAATAGCGTTTTTGCCTCGGCCATGGTGGGGGTGAACGGTTTTTCCACCAGCACGTTTTTACCCGCTTCCAGCGCGCGTTTCGCGTAGTCGAAGTGGCTGTCGGCATGAGTACAGACAATCACCAGTTTGACCTTTTCGTCGTTTAGCACCTCATCCAGATCGCTGGTGAAGTGAATGTGCGAATACTGCGGCTGCTGCTCTTCCGGCTTTGCATGGCGGCGAAAGATATGGGCCACATGCCAGCTGTCTTTGCGGTTCAGTACATAGGGAAGATGGTAACGGGTGGTGCTCTTGCCGAAACCGATAAATGCACACTCCAGGGTCATGGTCATATCCTTTTTTGACGTCGAATACCATTAACCTTAATGCATTTTCGCGAGGGATGGCATGTTGATTATCCGGCGCGGAAGCGGAATATGTGTAAAATAGCCCGGTCCGTTATGTCCGCTCTGAGGAAACCCGGTATGAAACCCAAATCTGTGACGCTGTACGATGTAGCCGATGCTGCCGGTGTCTCCTATCAGACGGTTTCACGGGTGATTAATCAGGCCAGCCACGTCTCACAGAAGACCCGGCTTAAGGTTGAGGAGGCGATGCAGGCACTGAACTATGTGCCTAATCGGGTCGCGCAGCAACTGGCGGGCAAGCAGAGTCAAACGATCGGTCTTGCCACCACCAATCTCTCTCTTCATGCCCCTTCACAAATTGCGGCGGCCATCAAAACCCGGGCGGGCGAGCAGCATTTCAATGTCGTGATTTCGATGGTTGAAAAACCGGGGCTGGAGGCATGCAAAGCCGCCATAAATAGCCTGCTTTCCCAGCGGGTCGATGGCCTGATCGTTAATATCCCGCTGGAGAATGAGGACGCGCAGGCGGTGCAATCTGTGTGTGGCGGCGTTCCGGTGCTGTTCCTTGATGTTTCCCCGATCTCCCGGCACATCATATTATTTTCGACCCGTTTGAGGGCGCACGGCTCGGTGTCGATCATCTGGTCAACCTGGGTCATCGGGATATTGCTTTACTGACCGGGCCGCTGTCGTCAGTGTCGGCACGACTGCGTTTTGAGGGCTGGCAGCAGCAGCTCGCTCATCATCAACTCCACGCCACCGCCGTGCTGCACGGCGACTGGAGTTCGCTGTCCGGATATGAACAAACCCTGCGTTTGCTTCAGGGGAAGACCACGCCCGGGGCCATTCTGGTGGCTAACGATCAAATGGCGCTCGGCGCGCTGCGGGCATTCTCGGAAGCGGGCCTGAAGGTGCCCGGGCAAATGTCAGTTATTGGTTATGATGATACCGAAGACAGCGCCTGTTTTATTCCGCCGCTGACGACCATAAAGCAGGATTTCAAAGTGCTGGGCCGGGCGAGCGTCACCCGCCTGATGTCGTTAATCTCCGGGGGCGATGAAGACTATGCTTCGCAGATGCTGCCGGTAACACTGGTGGAACGTAAAACGACCGCCGCGCCTGGCAATAATATCTCGCCAACCCCTCAGGCGCTGGCCGAGGCGCTGGCAACGCTGGCACAGCAGGTGGCGCGCCTGCGCTGAATGTCAGCACCATTACAAAGTGATTTTGTCTTTGTGCCGCTCTGCCTGGCGGCGTCGCGACATCCTAATTTTCCCTCGTGCCACGTTGCCCGGCGGCGCTGCGCTTGCGCGGGCCTACAAATAGTCTAACCGGCTGAATTTTCTGTAATTGTAGGCCGGGTAAGGCGCAGCCGCCACCCGGCAGGCCATGCCACGGATGCCATCAACGTAACAGAAAAGTTTGTGACGTTAGTCACCTAAACTCCTTCTCCTGCTTTACAGCCTTTCCATCGGAAACCATAGTCGATCCAAATTGTGAGCGCATCGCAAAAAATTAAAGGAACACGACTATGACTATTCACGCGGGCACGTCCGGTGCCACTCTTGCTTCCATCCTTGCTCGCCGCGACTGGGAAAATCCGGCGGTAACGCACCTCAATCAGCTTGCCGCACACCCTCCGTTTTCCAGCTGGCGCACTCCGGACGCCGCGAGGAAAGACACCACGTCTGATAATATTCAGTTGCTCAACGGGCGCTGGAAATTCAGCTATTTTACCCGCCCGGAAGCAGTACCGGAAAGCTGGATCGCTCAGGATGAAGCGACCGCGGATGAGATAACCGTACCATCAAACTGGCAGATGCTCGGTTATGATGCGCCGATTTATACCAACGTCACCTACCCTATCCCGGTAAACCCGCCGTTTGTGCCACAGGAAAATCCGACAGGATGTTACTCGCTCACATTTGATGTTAATGCGGACTGGCTGAGCAGCGGTCAAACGCGGATCATCTTTGACGGTGTGAACTCCGCCTTCCACCTGTGGTGTAACGGTCACTGGATAGGCTACGCGCAGGACAGCCGCCTGCCCTCCGAATTTGATTTGAGCAGCGTGCTACAGCCTGGCGAAAACCGTCTGGCGGTGATGGTGCTGCGCTGGAGCGACGGCTCCTATCTGGAAGATCAGGATATGTGGCGGATGAGCGGTATTTTCCGCGATGTTTCTCTGCTGCATAAACCACAAATGCACCTGAGCGATATCCGCATTACAACACAACTAAACGAAGATTTTACGCGAGCAACCCTGGAAATGCTGGCGATCGTGAGCGGCAAGGCGGCTGCGAAGACCCAAATAGCCCTGCAACTGTGGAAAGGCGACACGCTGGTCGAGGAAACGCAGCAGGCCATCGGCAGCGAGATTATTGACGAGCGTGGTGCTTACAATGACCGTACTACCCTGCGCCTGCCCGTTGACCATCCGCTGCTGTGGAGCGCCGAAATGCCGCAGCTTTATCGCGCGGTGGTGGTGCTGAAAAACGCCCAGGACGAAGTGATTGAAGCCGAGGCGTATGACGTCGGCTTCCGCAAGGTAGAAATCTCTCAGGGGCTGCTAAAGCTCAACGGTAAACCGCTGCTCATTCGCGGCACCAACCGCCACGAGCATCATCCTGAAAACGGTCAGGTGATGGATGAAGAGACCATGCGCCGCGATATCCTGCTGATGAAACAGCATAACTTTAACGCCGTGCGCTGCTCGCATTACCCCAATCATCCGCTGTGGTATCGCCTGTGCGATCGCTACGGTTTGTATGTGGTGGACGAAGCCAATATCGAAACGCACGGTATGGTGCCCATGAATCGTCTGACCGATGACTCCACCTGGCTGGCGGCGATGAGCGAGCGCGTAACGCGTATGGTGCAACGCGACCGCAATCATCCTTCTATTATCATCTGGTCGCTGGGCAATGAATCCGGCCATGGTGCCAATCATGACGCGCTTTATCGCTGGATCAAGGCGAACGATCCTTCTCGCCCGGTCCACTATGAAGGCGGCGGCGCAAACAGCCCGGCGACCGACATTATCTGCCCGATGTACGCGCGCGTGGATCAGGATCAGCCCTTCCCGCAGGTACCAAAATGGTCGATCAAGAAGTGGATCGGCATGCCGGACGAGACGCGTCCGCTGATCCTCTGCGAGTATGCTCACGCCATGGGCAACAGCCTTGGCGGTTTTCATAAATACTGGGCGGCGTTCCGTCAGCATCCGCGGCTGCAGGGCGGCTTTATCTGGGACTGGGTCGATCAGTCGCTGATCAAAAACGACGACAACGGGCAGCCTTTCTCGGCCTACGGCGGCGATTTCGGCGATACGCCTAACGATCGCCAGTTTTGTATGGACGGACTGGTGTTCGCCGACCGTACGCCACATCCTTCGCTCTATGAAGCTCAGCAGGCGCAGCAGTTTTTCCAGTTCGCTCTGCAAGAAAATACGCTGCTCATCACCAGCGAATACCTGTTCCGCCACAGCGATAACGAGCGCCTGATCTGGACGCTGAAGCAGGAGGGCGAGACGCTGGCGCAGGGCGAGGCGATGCTGGATATCGCGCCGCAGGGGACGCAAACGCTGGTGCTGGATGCGTTACCCACCGCGACTCGTCCGGGCCAGGTCTGGCTCAATGTCGAAGTACAGCAGATTGCCGCTACCGACTGGAGCGAGGCCGGACACGTCTGCGCCTGGCAACAGTGGCGAATGCCGGAGGTGCTCGACGTTTCTCCCGCTACTCCGACGGGCAGCGCGCCGCAACTTAACGTCAGCGAAGCGTATTATGAAATCAACCACGGCAGCCAGCGCTGGCAGTTCAGCCGTCAGACTGGCCTGCTCTCACAGTGGTGGGCGGATGGCAAAGAGACGCTGCTCACGCCGTTGCAGGATCAGTTCACCCGTGCGCCGCTCGATAACGACATCGGCGTCAGCGAGGTTACCCGTATCGACCCCAACGCCTGGGTGGAGCGCTGGAAAGCGGCGGGAATGTACGATCTCGAATCTTCGCTGGCAAGCTGCGACGCCAATGTCTGCGGTCAGGAGATTCAGCTACGCACTACGCATCTCTGGCAGTATCAGGGCAAGACATTGTTTATCAGCCGTAAAACATACCGCATTGACGCCCGGGGTGAACTGCACATCAGCGTCGACGTCGATGTTGCCCATGGCACGCCCGCCCCGGCGCGTATCGGTTTGACCTGTCAACTGGCAGATATCCAGCCAGAGGTGACCTGGCAGGGTCTGGGGCCACATGAAAACTATCCGGACCGGAAATCCTCCGCCCGTTATGACCGCTGGCAGCGCCCGCTGTGCGATCTCTATACCCCTTACGTCTTCCCGAGCGAAAACGGTCTGCGCTGCGACACTACGCGACTGGAGTATGGCGACAGCTGCTGGCAGGGCAATTTCCATTTCAACATCAGTCGTTATGGGCAGAAACAACTGAAGGAAACCTCGCATCGTCACTTATTAAAAGAGGAACAGGGGACCTGGCTGAATCTGGACGGTTTCCATATGGGCGTCGGTGGCGATGATTCCTGGAGCCCCAGCGTTTCAGCCGAATTTTTATTACAGAAAAGTCATTACCACTATGCGCTGAGCTGGGTCCGTCGTTAACGGCAGGCTTTTATTCGGGCAGGCCTGGCAAACCTGCCTGTTGCGACTCTAAGGACAACAACCATGTACTACATGAAAAACACCAATTTCTGGATGTTCGGGCTGTTCTTTTTCTTTTACTTTTTTATCATGGGAGCCTATTTCCCTTTCTTCCCCATCTGGTTGCATGATATCAACCACATCAGCAAGAGCGACACGGGGATTATTTTTGCCTGCATCTCCTTTTTCTCTTTGTTATTTCAGCCGATTTTTGGCCTGCTGTCCGATAAGCTGGGATTGAGAAAACATCTGCTGTGGATCATTACCGGTATGCTGGTGATGTTCGCCCCCTTCTTTATTTATGTGTTTGGTCCGCTACTACAAACCAATATTCTGCTGGGATCGATTGTCGGCGGGATCTATCTGGGATTCATCTACAATGGCGGCGCGCCGGCGATTGAAGCCTACATCGAGAAAGTGAGTCGCCGCAGTCAGTTTGAATTTGGACGGGCGCGCTTATTCGGCTGCATCGGCTGGGCACTGTGCGCTTCTATCGTCGGCATTATGTTCACCATCAACAACCAATTTGTCTTCTGGCTTGGCTCAGGTTGCGCGGTGATACTCGCGATCCTGCTGTTTATCGCTAAGCCGCAAGCACAGCCTTCAGCCCAGGTTGCTGATTCGCCGGGCGCAAACCATTCACCATTCAGCTTCCGCCTGGCGCTGGAGCTGGTTAAAAACCCGAAACTCTGGTTTCTGTCGCTGTATGTGGTCGGCGTCTCCTGTACCTATGACGTTTTCGACCAGCAATTTGCCAACTTCTTTACCTCGTTCTTTACGACGCACGACCAGGGAACCCGTGTCTTTGGCTACGTCACCACGATGGGCGAACTGCTCAATGCCTGCATCATGTTTTTTGCGCCGCTGATTGTGAACCGCATCGGCGGGAAAAACGCGCTGCTGTTAGCCGGTGCGATTATGTCAGTCCGCATTATCGGTTCGTCGTTTGCATCCTCGCCGCTGGAAGTGATTATCCTGAAGACGCTGCATATGTTCGAGATCCCCTTCCTGATCGTCGGCTGCTTTAAATACATTACCAGCCAGTTTGAAGTGCGTTTTTCGGCGACGATTTACCTGGTCTGCTTCTGTTTCTTCAAACAGCTTGCCATGATGTTTATGTCGGTATTGGCAGGATACATGTATGACAAGGTGGGCTTTCACGGCGCGTATCTGGTGCTGGGTTTGGTGGCGCTGGCCTTCACCGTGCTATCGATCTTTACGCTAAGCGGCATGGGTCCGCTGGCGGCAATCCGCTCTTTTGGTAAGCGAGAAACGCTGGCCTGAGGGTAAAAAAAAGCCAGCACGCGGCTGGCTAAGATAATACTGGAAGCAATGTGAGCAATGTCGTGCTTTCAGGTTCTCCGTAAAGGACTCCCTGAACGCATGACAATAATAATCATTATCATTCGCACTTGTCTACCCCTTTTTTGAAAATTTTGGTGGTTGACAGCGTTGTGAAAGTCATTGATGTTAAAGGGGACTTCTAACTCACTGAGGATAAAAGGAATGAGCGATATCGTGATACGCCACATCGAAACGCGCGACGCAGAAGCATTACGTCAAATCAATGCGCATCCCGAGGTGTATCCTGATCTGCTACAACTTCCCTATCCTTCCGTCGAGCTATGGCAGGAACGGCTAAAACCCCAGCCGGGTCTTCGTCATCTGGTGGCCTGTATTGATGAGCAGGTCGTCGGACATCTGGCGCTGCGCGTTGAACAAAACGCGCGTCGCGGTCACGTTGCCAGTTTTGGTATCAGTACCGCGCCTGATTTTCGCCAGCGCGGCGTAGGATCGGCTCTGATGCGCGAAATGGTAAGCCTCTGCGATAACTGGCTGCGTATTGAGCGGATCGAATTGACGGTGTTTGTTAATAACCCTGCTGCGGTGGCGCTGTACCAAAAGTTCGGCTTTGAAATTGAAGGCACCGGCAAGAATTACGCGCTGCGTAATGGTCAATATGTGGATGCGTATTTTATGGCGCGGGTGAAATAATTTGCTGGTTACGGAAAGCGGTAATAAACAGCACTCCCTGGTAATATACCGAAAATGGTCAGGGGTCGCCCCCTGACCGGCTCCGGGCGCGTTGCCAGTGCGGCCAGCAACCCGTTTAATAGCCGCCGTTATTTACGGTGGCGGGCGAGGTAAATCAGGATCAGACCGGATAGCACACCCGCAAGGGTGCACACCGTCAAATCCTGCAACATCGCCATTAACACGTGCTGCATCGTATAGCCTTTTCTGGTTGCACTGGCAACCGTTCGCGGCTATTCTTAACTTGTCTGGAGATAAGAATTGCCCTCGTAAGTTGCCTTAAAAACAACGCGCGAGGGTTTTTTCTTTCCAGCAGTGACGCCGCCAGGGTTAAAGCCCCCGCAACGTTGCGCCTGGTCAGCGAATGGCTGACGTAACGTTATTTTACTCCGCCGTCTTATTTATTCCCAGTAAATAATTTTATAACGATGACTTATTGAAGTTTTATTTATCTGATCCAGTAATAATATTCTGGCTATAAAAGGAATATTAAATCCCCGGTACTATGTTATCTGGTGTTAGCAGATCTAATGAAATATAAACCCCGTGCATGAAACACATGAGCATCATTACAATAAATAATTACTGTGAAAGATTTGCGTTATTTTATGCAAGCGTTTACTAAAAAACCGAAAATGGTCAGGAGTCGCCCCCTGACCGACTCCGGGCGCGTTGCCAGTGCGGCCTGCAACCCGTTTAACTGGTGCCGTTATTTACGGCGGCGGGCGATATAAATCAGGATCAGCCCGGATAACACCCCCGCAAGGGTGCACACCGTCAGATCCTGCAACATCGCCATTAACACGTGCTGCATGGTATAGCCTCTTCTGATTGCACTGGCAACCGTTCGCGGCTATCCTTGAATTGTTTGGTTTCAAAGAATCGCCCTCGTAAGTTGCCTTAAAAACAACGTGCGAGGGTTTTTTCTTTTCCAACAGTCACATACCGCCGGGGTTAAAGCCCCCGCAACGTTGCGCCTGGCCAGCAAGAGCGCTGACGTGGCGCTATTCTACTCCGCTATCCGGCCTCTTCGCTTGTGCAACAAATGCTTACCGGGAATATTCTTCAATGCGGATATGCTGGACTTATCTGCGGCCCGTTCTCACTCTCCAGATGTCGGTAGAGCCGCAGACACCGTTAATATCCCGCCGTTAAATCATCCACCGACCGTGGATCGGATGCGCCATACAGCGTGCCGTCCGGGCCAATCATAATGCTTTGCGTACTGCCCATCGATTCCTTCACCGCTACTTTCTGCCCCTTTTGCCCCAGCAGTTTCAGCGTATCCGGGCTAAAGCCTTTTTCTACCCGCAGTTCATCCGGTAGCCACTGGTGATGGAAGCGCGGCGCGTTTGTTGCTTCGGCGACGTTCATCCCAAAATCAATGCTATTCACCACCATTTGCAGCACGGTAGTGATAATCCGGCTACCGCCTGGGCTGCCAGTGACCAGCCAGGTTTTGCCATCTTTAACAACGATGGTTGGTGACATGGATGACAGCGGGCGTTTTTTCGGCCCTACCGCGTTGGCATCGCCGCCGACAAGACCATAGACGTTAGGCACACCGGGCTTGGCGGAGAAATCGTCCATCTCATTATTCAGCAGAATACCGCTATTGCCCGCAACGATCCCGGTGCCGAAAATAGTATTCAGGGTATAGGTCACCGCGACAGCGTTGCCGTCTTTATCCACCACCGAGAAATGGGTAGTTTGATTACTTTCATACGGCGCAAGTTTACCCGGACGAATTTCGCTGGAGGGCTTAGCCTTATTAACGTCAATCTGTTGGGCAATGGATTTGGCGTAGTCTTTATTGGTCAGCGCCTGCCACGGCACTTTTACAAAATCCGGATCGCCCAGGTATTCCGAGCGGTCTGCATAGGCGTATTTCTCCGCTTCCGCCATCACCTGCATGGCATCCGCGCTACCGAAACCGTACTTCGTCAGGTCGAAGTTTTCCAGGATATTGAGGATCTGCACGATGTGGATCCCGCCGGAAGAGGGTGGCGGCATCGAAAAAACCTGATAACCACGATAGTCGCCGCTGATGGGGGTGCGCTCCACGGCGCGGTAAGCCGCTAAGTCCTCTTTGGTAATAAGACCGCCATTCTTACTCATCTCCTGCGCGATTTGATCGGCAATCGCCCCTTTATAAAACTCAGACGGACCGTTTTCGGCAATCATTTCCAGACTGTGCGCCAGGTTCGCCTGGACCAGCTTATCGCCTTTTTTCAGCGGTTCGCCGTCTTTCCAGAAGATAGCTTTACTGTTCTCATAATTTGGTAGCACTTCACTGCCATAGGTTTTCAGATCGTCCGCCAGCGCGTCGTTGACCACAAAACCTTCTTTCGCCAGCTTGATGGCCGGACGTATCACTTTATTGAGCGGCAGCGTGCCGTATTTCTCCAGTGCCAGCGAGAAGCCGGCGACCGTGCCCGGCGTGCCGGACGCTAAGTGTGAAGTCAGCGATTTTTTGCTGTCCGGGTTGCCCTGATCGTCAAGGAACATATCCCGCGTGGCACCGGCCGGAGCCATCTCACGGAAATCAATCGCGGTCGTGTTGCCATCTTTGGTACGCAGCAGCATAAAGCCGCCACCGCCGAGGTTGCCCGCCTGCGGATGCGTCACCGCCAGCGCATAGCCGACCGCCACGGCGGCATCCACCGCATTACCGCCCTCCTTCAGGATATCAACGCCTACCTGCGTCGCCATTTCATCCACCGAGGCGACCATACCCTGCTTCGCCACCACCGGATGAAAGACATCGGCCTCAACGCCGTAAGAGACTGGCGGTGCCGCCGTCACGCCAAAACATCCTCCCGCCATCAGAGCAGCCATCGCCACCCAGCGCAAAAACGTCGGTTTCATCATCGTTTTTCTCCAGAGATATGAGGGATGAGTCCCCGATTAAGCCTGGTCCACAATGCTTAAAAGATCATCGTTTTGACGGAAAGCGATTACACTTAAGAGAATCTACTGGAGGAGGAAAAGCAGATGAAACGACTTTTACTTCTGTCGCTTTTTGTACCCGCTGTCGTTCTGGCGCAGCCACTGAACACCATGAATAATCCGAATCAGCCTGGCTACCAGATCCCCAGCCAGCAACGGATGCAAACGCAGATGCAAAATCAGCAAATCCAGCAGAAAGGGATGCTGAATCAGCAGCTCCAGACGCAAACGCGGATGCAGCAGCAACATCTGCAAACGCAGATGAATAACAACTCGGAGCGGCTGCTTCAGAACCAGCCGCATGAGCAGGTACTGCCGAACACCAACGGCGGCATGTTGAGCAGCGGTCAGCAACATATGCTGACCGAGAAAAAGAACGGCGACATGCTGAATAATACCGTTACGCCGTCGTCTTCGGTGCGTTAGTCAGGCTGGAAATCTGGCCCGATCAGGTCAATGCGATCGGTACAAATGCAGTCCACGCCCCAGCGCAGCAATTGTGCCGCGCGCTGGGGCTGGTTGACGGTATACACGAGGATGCGTAAACCAGCGTCGCGCAACACGCCCACCCGCCCTTCATCCAGCAACTTATGATTAAGATGAATCGAGACGCAGCCCAGCCGCGAAATTAACTCGCGCCAGTCGTCGCGCCACTCATCCAGTAGCAGCCCGCGCGGCAGCTCCGGAGCCGCGTCCTGTGCCGCTTCCAGCGCGTCAATCTCAAAGGAAGAGAGCAGCGGCGCGGTCATGCCCTGCCACAGTTCGCGCGCGGCAAGCGCCACAACCTTGCCGGTTTGCGGTCCACTACCGGTGGTGGGTTTAATCTCGATATTGGCCATCATGCCGTGCTCATGGCAGCGATCCGCCACCTGCGACAGCAGCGGCAGCGGCTCGCCTTTAAATTCGCCGCTAAACCAGCTTCCGGCGTCAACGTTGAGCAGCTCATTCCACGTTAAGTGCCCTGCCACGCCCCAGCCGTTACTGGTGCGTTCGAGATTATCGTCGTGCAGCAAAAAAATCTGCCCGTCGCGCGACAGCTTGACGTCAAACTCGATCATCGTATGCCCCAGTCGCGCGCCAACGTCAATGGCGGCAAGGGTGTTTTCCGGAGCCAGCTTGCCGCCACCGCGATGGGCGACAATGTGAGGATAAGGCCAGTTACTCATACGCGTTGTCCTGTTTCACCATCAAAAAGATGCAGATGCGCTTCCGCCATATGCAGCCACAGCGTACTTCCCGCCGCCGGCCGCTCTTTATGCGCCAGGCGCACAACCAGCTTTTGCTCGCCCCAGCGCCCGTGGGCGAGGTTATCTGCGCCCAGCATCTCCAGCGTATCCATCACCAGCGGTACGCCTCCTTCCGCCTGCGAGCTTAGCGCAATATGCTCGGGACGAATACCCAGCGTCATTTTTCGCCCGGCATAACCGCGATAATACCAGTTGATCGGCAACGCCATCCCGCTTTCCAGCTCAAAATGACTGCCGGAAGCGCTGATGCGACCGTCTAACAAATTCATCGCCGGGCTGCCGATAAAGCTCGCCACAAAACGACTGGCCGGTTTTTCATAGACCTCTACAGGCGTGCCAATTTGTTCTACCACGCCTTTATTCATCACCATGACCCGCTGGGCGAGGGTCATTGCCTCCACCTGATCGTGCGTGACATACAGCGAAGTGGTTTTCAGGCGCTGATGTAAATGTTGCAGCTCAAGGCGCATCTGCACCCGCAGTTTGGCGTCAAGATTAGAGAGCGGTTCGTCAAACAGGAAGACCGCCGGATCGCGCACGATTGCCCGCCCCATCGCCACGCGCTGACGCTGACCGCCGGAAAGCTCACGCGGACGTCGTTTCAGCAGGCCGTCCAGCTCCAGAATCCGCGCCGCCTCTTTCACCCGCTCGGCAATATGTCCTTTCCCCATGCCACGTATTTTCAGGCCCCAGGCCATGTTTTCTTCCACGCTCATATGCGGATACAGGGCGTAGTTCTGAAACACCATCGCGATACCGCGATCTTTCGGCTCAGTTTCCGTCACTCGCTGCCTGTCGATCCAGATATCGCCGCTGGTCACGCGCTCCAGCCCGGCCACCATCCGCAATAACGTCGATTTCCCACAGCCGGACGGGCCGACCATCACGATAAACTCGCCGTCCGCCACGTCTACGGTTAACGGCTGAATAACCTGGGTTTTTCCGCCGTCCCAGCTTTTGGTGACTGCCTGTAATTTTAAACCTGCCATCTTATTTCTCACTGTCGACGAGGCCACGCACAAACGCGCGCTGCATAGCTAACACAATAATGACCGGTGGGATCAGCGTCAGCAGCATCGCCGCCATAACCTGATTCCACTGCGTCGTCCCTTCCCCGGTGGCAATCATCCCTTTGATACCCGCCACGGCGGTGCCCAGGTTAACGTCGCTGATAATCAACAGCGGCCACAGATACTGATTCCAGCCATAGATAAAGGTGATCACAAATAGCGCCGCCAGATTGGTACGTGAGAGCGGCAGCACAATGTCGCGAAAGAAGCGCATCGGCGACGCGCCGTCGATACGCGCCGCTTCCATTAACTCGTCCGGCAAAGTCATAAAGAACTGGCGAAACAGAAACGTCGCGGTGGCCGAAGCCATCAGCGGCAGCGTCAGGCCCGCATAGCTGTCGAGCATTTTCAGGTTGGCGATCACTTCCACCGTCGGGAAAATACGTACCTCCACCGGCAGCATCAGGGTGATAAAAATCATCCAGAAGAACAGATTACGTAGCGGAAAGCGGAACCAGACGATAGCGAACGCTGAAAGCATCGAAACGGCAATTTTGCCCACGGTGATGCCAAACGCCATGATGAAACTGTTGAGCATCATCCGCCAGAACGGCGCGCTGTTGACACCCACGCCGTTGACCCAGATGGTTTTCATGTTTTCCAGCAGGTGCGTGCCGGGAATCAGCGTCATCGGCGTGTCAAACACCGCCTGGTTATCCAGCGTCGCCGCGACAAAGGCAACGTACAGCGGAAACAGGATCGCCACGATCCCCAGGATCAGCATGGTATGGCTGAATATCGTCAGCCCGCGACGATTCTCAATCATTGGTAACGCACCTTACTTTCAACGTAGCGGAACTGGATCACCGTCAGGATGATAACGAGGAACATCAACACCACCGACTGAGCGGCGGAGGCGGAGAGATCCAGTCCGGCAAAGCCTTCGCGGTAAATTTTGTAGATTAACGTCGTGGTTGCCTGTACCGGCCCGCCTGCGGTAGCGGCGTCGATCACCGGGAAGGTGTCGAAGAAGGCATACACCAGATTGACCACCAGCAGGAAGAAGCTCACCGGCGCAATCAGCGGCAGCGACAGTTTAAAGAAGCGGCGTACCGGCCCCGCGCCGTCAATCGCGGCGGCTTCCACCAGCGAGCGGGGAATGGATTGCAGCGCGGCGAAGAAGAACAGGAAGTTATAGCTGATCTGCTTCCAGACCGAGGCGAACACCACCAGGAACATTGCCTGACCGCTATTTTGCGCATGGTTCCAGTCATAGCCGAATGATGCCAGCGCGTGCGTGATTAGCCCGCGTCCGGGGTTGAACAGGAAGATCCACAACACGGCGGCGACTGCGGGCGCGACGGCGTAGGGCAGCAGCATCAACGTCTGGTAGAAGCGGCTGCCTTTGACCACGTAATCCACCAGCGCGGCGAAAAACAGGGAGACGATCAGGCCACTGAAGGTGACCAGCGCACTGAATTTTATCGTCGTCCAGAAGGAATCAAGGTAATAGCTGTCGTGAAACAGGGCGATAAAGTTAGCCAGCCCGACAAACTGGCTGGAGAAGCCAAAAGGATCGACGCTTTGCAGCGAGTACCATAGCGCTTCGCCCGCAGGCCAGATAAAGAATATAACCGTAATGATCAGTTGCGGGGCGACCAGCGCATAGGGTAACCAGCGGGAACGGAATACCGGACGGGATGATGACATAAATCGACTCTTTCCAGAAAATGCCGGGTGGCGGCTTCGCCTTACCCGGCCTACAGGGTGCATAACGCAGGCCGGGTAAGCGCAGTGCGTATCGTAGTATCGTAGGCCGGGTAAGCGCAGCGCCACCCGGCATTTTAGCGCTCGTCGGCCGGAGAACGCGCAACCACCTCCGACGTTTAAACTCTCAATGCCGGACAAAACGAAGCCGCCCTCCGGCATTTCACATTACGATTTCGTCGACTGCTCAAAGCGGCGCAGCAGCTGATTACCACGCTCTACCGCCGAATCCAGCGCCTGTTGCGGGGTTTTCTTGCCGGTCCACACGCTTTCCAGCTCTTCATCCACAATGGTGCGGATCTGCGGCATATTGCCCAGACGCAGCCCTTTGGTGAACGGCAACGGCGGCTTGTTCAGCATCTGACGCGTAGCGATATCCGCCCCAGGGTTCTTGTCATAAAAACCCTGTTTGCGGGTCAGGTTATAAGCCGCTGTGGTGATCGGCAGATAGCCGGTTTTCTGATGCCATTCCGCCGCGTTTTCCGGCTTCGCGAGGAAGTCGAGGAACTTCGCCACGCCGGTGTAAATGTCTTTATCTTTACCCTGCATCACCCACAGGCTGGCCCCGCCGATAATGGCGTTCTGCGGCGCGCCTTTTACGTCCGCGTCATACGGCATCATGCCCACACCGTAGTTGAATTTGGCATAGTGGCGAATGTCCGCCAGCGAGCCGGACGAGGCGGTTGTAATGGCGCAATCACCGTTATAGAACTTCTCGGTCGATTCGTCCTTACGTCCGAAGTAGCTGAAATCGCCTTTCTTATTCAGATCTTCCAGCAAGGCGATATGTTTAACCTGCTCTGGCTTGTTGAACTCCAGCACCGCATCGGTGCCGTCGAAGCCGTTGTTTTTGGTCGCCACCGGCAAACCGTGCCAGGCGCTGAAGTTTTCAATCTGGATCCAGCCCTGCCAGCCGCTGGCGTAGCCGCACTTCATTCCTGCCGCTTTCAGCTTCGCAGTATATTCCGCCAGATCCTGCCAGGTTTTCGGCGGCTGCTCCGGATCTAAACCGGCTTTTTTAAAGGCGTCTTTGTTGTAATACAGGACGGGAGTGGAACTATTGAACGGCTGGGACAGCAGATGTCCGGTTTTAGAATCGGTGTAGTAACCGGAAACGGTCGGCACGAACTGCGACTCGTCGAAATTAATCCCCGCGTCTTTAAACACTTCATAGACTGGTTTAATGGCCTTCGACGCCATCATGGTCGCTGTACCGACTTCATAAACCTGTAAAATGGCCGGCGCGTTGCCGGTACGGAACGCTGCAATCCCCGCGCTCAGGCTCTGTTCATAGTTGCCTTTATAGGTCGGCACAATTTTGTAATCCGGATTGGCCTGGTTAAAACGCTGCGCCAGAGAATCGACTTCTTTACCCAGTTCCCCTTCCATTGAGTGCCAGAACGGAATGGTGGTAACGGCAAGGGCGTTGCCAGCAAATGCCAGACTTAACGCCATTGCCAGTGCTGTATGTCGTAACGGTGTCATTCGGTTATCTCTCTTGTTGTGCCGGATGCGCGGAATCACGCGTTTCGTGTTCGCGAATTAACATGACATGTGCGAATGACAGAAAAATAACTGTTTGATGACGAAGAAATGACAGCCAGGCGTCGGTGGGATGATGGATTGGTGAAGGTTAGATGGCGGGAAATAGCCGGGTGGCGGCTTCGCCTTACCCGGCATATGGGAACTGCGGCCTGTGCTTCCCTCCAGGCCCGGCAAGCGCAGCGCCACCGGGCAAAACGACTTACCCGCCCAAATACGCGCTTCTTACCGCCTCATTCGCCAGCAGGGCGTCACCGGTATCAGACAGCACCACGTGACCGTTTTCCAGCACGTAGCCGCGATCCGCCAGCTTCAGCGCCTGATTGGCGTTCTGCTCAACGAGGAAGATGGTCATTCCCTGCTCGCGCAGTTGCTCGATAGTATCGAAAATCTGCTGGATGATGATCGGTGCCAGTCCCAGGGAAGGTTCGTCCAGCAATAGCAGGCGCGGCTGGCTCATCAGCGCGCGGCCTATCGCCAGCATCTGCTGTTCGCCGCCGGACATAGTGCCCGCACGCTGAATACGACGCTCGTGCAGGCGCGGGAACAGTTCATAGACCCACTTGATACGACTCTGGAACTGATCGCGATCGGCAAAGAAGCCGCCCATCGCCAGGTTCTCTTCTACCGTCATACGCGAGAAGACGCGACGCCCTTCCGGGACAATCGCCACCGCCTCGCGCATAATTTTCGCGGTTTGCCAGTCGGTAATGTCTTTACCGTCAAACACAATACGGCCGCTGGTCGCGCGAGGATCGCCGCACAGGGTACCGAGCAGCGTGGTTTTCCCCGCGCCGTTCGCGCCGATCAGGGTGACGATTTCGCCCTGATTAATGGTCAGGCTGACGTCATGCAGCGCCTGAATTTTACCGTAGTGGGCGCTCACGTTATCGAAGGACAACATCTCTTTTTCCATCTTATGCCTCACCCAGGTAAGCGCGGATCACGTCCGGGTTATTACGAATTTGCTCCGGCGTGCCGTTGGCCAGCGGGGTGCCCTGATTGACGACATAAATGCGGTCGGAGATGCCCATCACCAGCTTCATATCATGCTCAATCAGCAGGATGGTAGTGTTATGGTGACTGCGCAATTCCACGATCAGCTCGTCCAGTTCTTTGGTCTCTTTCGGGTTCAGACCTGCTGCGGGTTCATCCAGCATCAGGATCTCCGGCTGCGTGACCATGCAACGGGCGATCTCCAGACGACGCTGATCGCCATACGCCAGGTTGCTGGCCTGGCGGTTGGCGTGTGCTAACAAACCAATACGCTCCAGCCAGGTGGCCGCACGATCCAGCGCCTCGCTCTGGGCGCGACGGAAGGACGGTGTTTTCAGCAGGCCGGAGAAGACGCCGCTTTTCAGTTGCTGATGCTGCGCCACCAGCAGGTTTTCAATCACCGTCATCTCACGGAACAAACGCACGTGCTGGAAAGTTCGTACCACGCCCATGCGCGCAATCTGCTGGCCCGGTAGCCCTTCCAGATGCTGATCGCGCAGCATAATAGTGCCGCCGGTCGGTTTATAGAACCCGGTCAGACAGTTAAAGACCGTGGTTTTCCCTGCGCCATTGGGGCCGATAAGCGAGACGATCTCCTGTGGATGCAGTTCCAGCGAGACGTTATTGACCGCCAGCAGGCCGCCAAAACGCATCATCAGACCGTTAACCGATAATAATGGCTGACTCATGCCTGCTCTCCTTTCGCCTGACCGTTTTTCAGTTTTAGCTGCGGACGGGTCATCGGCAGAAGCCCCTGCGGACGCCAGATCATCATCAGAACCATCAAACCACCCAGCATCAACATGCTGTATTCGTTAAAATCACGCATCAATTCGCGCGATACCACCAACAGGACCGCCGCCAGGATCACCGCAAATTGCGATCCCATGCCGCCCAGTACCACAATCGCCAGTACAAAGGCCGACTCGGCGAAGGTAAACGATTCCGGGCTGACGAAGCCCTGGCGTGCAGCAAACAGCGTACCAGCAAAGCCTGCGAATGCGGCGCTGATGGTAAAAGCCGTCAGCTTAATACGCGTCGGGTTCAGGCCCAGCGAGCGGCAGGCGATTTCGTCTTCGCGCAGCGCTTCCCACGCGCGGCCCAGCGGCATGCGCAGCAGACGGTTAATCACGAACAGCGAGAATACAACCAGCAGCAGCGCCACCAGATAAAGGAAAATCACCCGATCAGATGGATCGTATTTCACGCCAAAAAAGTTGCTGAAGGTATCCCAGCCGCCCTCGCGCGCGCTGCGGCTGAACTCCAGACCAAACAGCGTCGGTTTCGGGATCTGACTGATACCGTTCGGGCCACCGGTTACTTCGGTATTATTGAGCAGCAGGATACGAACGATTTCACCGAACCCCAGGGTCACAATCGCCAGATAGTCGCCGCGCAGGCGCAATACCGGGAAGCCGAGCAGGAAGCCCGCCGCCGCCGACACCAGCCCGGCCAGCGGCAGGCAGGTCCAGAAGCCGAGACCGTAATAATGATTGAGCAACGCGAAAGTGTAGGCACCGATGGCATAGAAACCGCCGTAGCCAAGCACCAGCAGGCCGGACAGCCCGACCACTACGTTCAGCCCCAGGCCAAGAATGATGTAAATCATGGTCAGGGTGGCGATATCCACCGTCCCGCGCGAGACCATAAACGGCCATGCCACGGCAATCACCAGCAGCGCCAGGAGAAACAGCTTCTGCTTAACCGTTGAGCCATCAATCGCTGGCAGGACAAACTTCGGCCCGGAGACGCTTTTCAGCGACTTCTGGACCACCGGGCGCAGCATCTGGAAGAAAAATACTACCGCCGTACCGATAAAAATCCACTGCCAGCGGATGTCCGCCGCCGTATCGACCACCAGTTTCGTCCCGTTCAGCTCCAGTTGAACGCCCATAAAGACGCCGGCGAGCACGAAGAACATCGCGGCAGAAAGCAACGCCATCGCAAAATGCATCGGTTTCATACTTTCTCTACCTCCGGGCGGCCCAGGATACCGGTCGGCATGACCAGCAGCACCAGAATCAGCAGAGCAAACGACACCACATCTTTATATTCCGTACTCAGATAGGCAGAGGAAAGCGCTTCGGCCACGCCCAAAATCAGGCCGCCGATCATCGCCCCCGGAATACTGCCGATGCCGCCGAGCACCGCGGCGGTAAAAGCTTTCATCCCGGCCATAAAACCGATGTAAGGGTTAATCACGCCGTAGAACTGTCCGAGCAGCACGCCCGCTACCGCCGCCATCGCCGCGCCGATAACGAAGGTCAGCGCAATCACCCGGTCGGTATTAATGCCCAGCAGACTTGCCATTTTCAGGTCTTCTGCACAGGCGCGACAGGCACGTCCCATCCGTGAATAGCGGATGAAAATCGTCAGCGCCAGCATTGCCACGAAGGTCACAATCCAAATCACCAGTTGCATGGTGGTAATGGAGGCAGAGAAGTTTTCGCTACTGCCGACGGTCCACTGGCCGTTAAACAGGCTGGGCAGCGCCACATCGCGCGATCCTTCGGTCAGGCTGACGTAGTTTTGCAGGAAGATCGACATCCCGATGGCGGAGATCAGCGCAATCAGGCGCTTGGAGCTGCGCACCGGGCGGTAGGCCACCCGTTCGATGCTCCAGCCGTAGGCGCTGGCAATCACAATGGCCCCGATGAAACCGGCGGCCACCAGCAGCCAGCCGGTATCAATACCCATCATCATCAGCGCGGCGATGATCATAAAGGAGACGTAGCTACCAATCATGTAAACCTCGCCGTGGGCGAAGTTGATCATGCCGATAATGCCGTAAACCATCGTATAGCCGATGGCGATCAGCGCGTAGGTGCTTCCCAGCGTGACGCCGTTAAACATCTGCTGCAAGAAATAGAGAAACTGCTCGGACATAAAATAACCTTTCTCAACCCGCCCGGACGGAGCCGGGCGGCGGGACTATTATTTGGCTGCCGTGGAAGATCCATCGGCGTGCCACTGGAAGACACCAAACTCAAATCCCTTCAGATCGCCTTTTTCATCCCAGTTCAGCGGCCCAATCACGGTATTTGCCCCGTGCGCTTTCAAATCTTTCACTAAATCCAGCGGTTCCTGACTGCCGCTGCGATCCATCGCCGTTGCCAGCGACTGCACGGCAGCGTAGGTGATCCAGACGTAAGGTCCGCTTGGATCTTTTTTCTCCGCCGTCAGCGCATCAACGATACCCTTGTTTGCCGGATCCTGGTCATAACGTTTTGGCATTGTGACCAGCATCCCTTCCGCCGCATCGCCGGCGATGTTGGAAAGCGAGGCGTTACCCACGCCTTCCGGTCCCATAAACTGCGTTTTCAGGCCGACGGATCGCGCCTGGCGCAGCATCTGCCCCATCTCCGGGTAGTAGCCGCCGTAATACACGAAATCGATATTCTCTTTCTTCAGGCGGGCGATCAGCGCGGAAAAATCTTTCTCACCGGCGGTGATGCCATCAAAGAAGACGATATTAGCATTGCCTTTTTTCAGGCCATCCTGCACCGAGCGCGCCAGCCCTTCGCCGTACTGCTGCTTGTCGTGAATAATGGCGATACGCTGCGGCTTCACCGTTTCCAGAATATATTTTGCAGCGGTCGGCCCCTGCGACGAATCCAGCCCGGCCGTACGCATGATGTGCTGATAGCCTCGCTGAGTCAGTTCAGGGTTAGTTGCCCCCGGCGTGATCATCAGAATGCCTTCATCCTCATAGATATCAGAGGCAGGCTGCGTCGAGGAGGAGCAGAGATGCCCGATAACATACTGGATGCCGTCATTGACGATTTTGTTAGCGACGGCCACCGCCTGTTTTGGATCGCAGGCGTCGTCATATTCCACGCCGACCAGTTTGTTGCCCTTTACGCCGCCTTTAGCATTAATGTCTTTAATCGCCTGACGCGCGCCGTTGAACTCCATATCGCCCCACTGGGCTACCGGACCGGACATTGCGCCGACGACAGCGACTTTAATGTCATCCGCCATTGCGGTGTGTGAGCACGCCAGCGCGATGATGCCCGCAATGAGTGTTTTTGCATTCCTTTTCATACTTCTGAATCCCCGTTCGTGATGATGTAAATATTTTGTTTTTTTATGGTTAAAAAGCATTCTGTACTTTTTGTAAACAACGCTACTTTTACCAGCATCTTTAATGGTTTAGCACTGTTTTATGGCGTAATGCAGACTAAAATCTCTATATTTCAGTCTATTAAGCAGAGATAATATTCTGTATTAAGGCGGAGATAAACAAAAAAAGTCCGCATCACAGCATAAAATAACGGGACAATACGCGGAATAAAACGCTACCTGTCAGGTTAAAATTCTGCTTATTTTTCGATCCTTACTGTTTCACGCTGCGCTTTGGACTTGTCAAAAATTAATCACCTGATGAATGCTTCAAAAAAGAGAAAGCGTATGCCAGAAGAAAATGAGTAAAATCGTCATACTTTTTTGCTTTGGATATGCCGCAAATGAAACTGACCATCATCCGCCTGGAAACACTGAGCGCTCAGGATTATGTCGATCTGGGTAAAATCTGGCCGGAGTATTCACCCTCTTCGCTACGCGTTGATGATACTCATCGTCTCTACGCGGCACGATTTAATGAACGGTTGCTCGGTGCAGTCCGCGTAACGTTAAGCGGTACCGAAGGCGCACTGGATTCCCTGCGCGTGCGCGAAGTGACCCGCCGTCGCGGCGTCGGTCAGTATCTGGTGGAAGAGATTGTGCGCGATAACCCTGACATCGCCTCCTGGTGGATGGCGGATGTCGGCGTGGAAGACCGGGGCGTGATGGCGGCGTTTATGCAGGCGCTGGGCTTTACCGCGCAGGCGAACGGCTGGGAGAAGCGGTAGCGCTACATGAGTTCACCTTTCGGCGCCGACATAAGGAGTTCTTGCAACGATACCCGCCATTACTGGGTGTTTACTCCCCCAACTTCGGTACGATAACCTTCATCACGCTTATTTCGCCTGTAAATAACAGGCAGACTGGCGGTTGAGCGTCAATAACGGTAGCCCATTTTTGCCTGACGGGCAGCAATAAATACGTCGGTACCGTTTTATTGATGACCATCGGACGCCTTTTATTTTCCCGGGGAATCATTCTTCACAGTACAAACACCTGAAGAAGCCCCTTGTTATTAAAGGGGTAATGCTATGACTGGTTTATTAGGGTGGCGAGCAGCCTTACTGGCACTCCTGCTGATCCTGATAACAGAGAATACCCCTGCCGCCGTGAATATGGTCCGATTACAGCCCAATGCGGCGCGAACCTATGAACATATTCTTTCCTTCGACTCCCGCGCCCGTTTCGCCCCGGACGGCCGGATGGAAGTGCAGGAAAATATCACCGTGATTTCGTTGGGCAAGGAGATCCGGCGCGGTATTTTTCGCACTCTTCCCCTCTCCTGGCATCGTCCTGACGACAAGATGTTCAGCGTCGATTATCAGATCCAGTCGGTTTCCCGCAACGAAGTAGCGGAACCTTACAGCCTTGAAACCTCAGGCAAGACGCTGACGGTGCGTATTGGCAACACCGATCGCACCCTGAAGCCAGGCATTTACCGCTATGAAATTCGCTATCAGGTCAGCAACCATTTCAGCCGTTGTTCTGACGGGGATGAGCTTTACTGGAACGTAACGGGCAACGACTGGAACTGGCCCATTAGCCAGGCCAGTTTTCATCTGCAATTGCCTGACGCAGCGGGTTATTTGAATGAAGACGGTAAAGATACCCGTCTGCGCTCAATCGATGTCTATACCGGGCCACTGGGGGCAAAACAGCATAATGCCATTTTGCGCCCTGATGGCGGCGTTGAAACCTCGCAGCCGCTGAAAAAAGGGGAAGGTCTGACCGTTGTTTATACCTGGCCACGCACGGTACTTGCCCGGGCACCCACCCCGCAAACCACTGCGCCCCTGGCGCATGTGCTGTTGCCGACGCTGAATACCAGCATACTGTGGCTCCCTGTGCTGCTGATGGGGTTGTATTACCTGCTCTGGTGGTGGAGAAACGTGACGCCAGACGGACTGAAAATGCCGCCTGTGACGCCGCAATATAGCCTCCCCGCCGGTATGTCGCCGGGCTACCTGCGCTTTATCACCCGCCGGATTTATGATGATGTGGCTTTTACCAGCGATCTGCTGGGGCTGGTAGCCAAAGGAGGTATGACGCTCAGTATGACCTCCGACAACGCCCCATCGTTAACCCGTCTGTCTGCCGGAGGGAATCCACGTTTAACGGCGGACGACCAGAAATTACTGAACATCCTTTTTGGCGGTAATGGCAGCCGTATCGATCTGCGCATCGCCCGTCAGCCGATGGTCAACCACGCGCGTAAATGGTTAACTCAGCGCTGTGAAGCGCAACGGGAACTGCTTTTCCGGAAATGGGGTAAACCCGTACGTCGCTGTATTTTGCTTGCCCTGTTCATTCCGCTGATTTGTGGAATATTTTTTAATACTCCGGTCGCAGTACTGACGCTGCCGGGACTGCTTATGCTGATTCCGGGACTGATACTTTTGCTGGTCTTCCTGATAGCGATCTTCAATCCGCGCGAAACCGGACGCAACAGAGGTCTGGTGCTGCTGTTTTCGTTTTTAGTCGGCGCGGGATTAATTACAGGATGTACGGTGTTCCTGTCGGCCATGCTGCCTCCCCTTGAGCAGATCCCGGCAGGTTATCCCGGCGCACTCGCCGTCGCTATCGTACTGTGCCTGCTTTTTTGCTGGATCACCCCGCGTTATACCCAGCGCGGACTGAATGCGCTGGCGATGGCAAAAGGGCTGAAGCGCTACCTCAAAATGGCGGAAAAACATCACCACCAGACGGTTTACCAGCCCCGTCAGACGATACTCAGTTTTGAAAGCCTGCTGCCTGCCGCGCTGGCGCTCGGCGTGGGAAAATCCTGGATGAATGGTTTTACGGCATATCTGAGCGGCATCGGCGCGACGTCAACCGCATTCTCCGGCGCTGACTGGACACATCTGCATCATCTTAACCACGCTATTTACAGTTCTTCTCAGGAGATGCCGACGTTTAACTCGCACAGCGGCTCATCCGATTCAGGCTCCAGCGGGTCGGATTCAGGTTCAGGCGGGTCGGGGTCATCGGACAGCGGTTCGTCCGGCGGCGGTTCGGGAGGCGGCGGTGGTGGCGGGTGGTAGATGATTTACACATTACGCTATATCTGACGCAAAAAGCGATTCGATGGATTTCACAGGATAAAAGAGCGCTTGATGATTCTCGCCTGATAGTGGAATAAACCCCAGGCTAAGATAAAACGCTCTGGCGTTATCATTTAGCGCCTCCACAAACATGCCGTGGATGCCGACAGCCTGAGATGCGCCAAAAATAACCTTCATAGCATGGGTTACAAGCATGGTTCCCCATCCCTGGCCCTGAAGCCTTTTGTCTACGGCCAGACGCCCGAGCGTGATGCTGGGCACGTTTCGATAAGGTGTTTGTTTCTGTTGCGTTTTTGAGGGAAGAGACGCTTTTTCAAAGCAGCTCCCGGAAAGCGTGTAGTACCCCAAAACAGCAGGAACAGGCCCTGTGGTTCTGAGCACATAGCCACGCAGGCTTTTTCTATGGTGCTGACGCCTGAGATGTTCAAATAAAAAGCGGTTTAATGTCTCTTCGCCGCAGTCAAATTCGTTGAGGTTATATTCTGTCGCGTCAGCAAAAAGCTCAATAATTAACTCGTCCACGCTTTACTCCATGTTTTGTAGACGTCTGGCTGCTTTTTTCAGTTTTTCATTGGGTTCAGGTGGGTTGCTGAGTGCATCCATCACACGCGCCCACGATTCATCATTCAGGACCATCCGACGATGTTGTTCAATCACCTGTGCGGCACGTTCAGACGCGCTGCGCAGCATAAATTGAGTGATTGTCTGGTTGGTGAGTACAGCCGCCTCTTCAATCATGCCTTTATCGTCATCGCTGAGCCTGAGATCGATGCGCTGTTTCTTTAGTACAGGCATAGTTCCTCTCAATATGTACGGTGTTAATCCGTACATATAATAATCCCAGTAAGCGCGTATTTCAACATGGGGGTGAGGAGAGTTTCCAAAGGAATACCCTCCCCTAAACGGCTGCCTCTCGTTCAGATCTCCTGATCATGATATTGATAACCATAACGAACAAACAAATGAATATATAAGCGCAAATGAAGAAACTGAAGGACGCTCCCCCGTAATCCGCCGTCACACGGCACCAGCGTTACTGGTCGATGAGGCCGACCATAGACAGAAAAGATTCAAAAAAATCCTCCGACAATGTTGCCGGAGGATTTGTGTATAAGAGGCACCCTTAACGGAGAGGGTTAAGCAAAATCATTACTTCGCGTCGGTCGCCGTGCCGTTGGCGTGCCAGTCAAAGACGCCGAATTCAAAACCTTTCAGGTCGCCTTTTTCATCCCAGGACAACGGCCCCATCACCGTCTCGACTTTATTCGCCTTCAGGTATTTAGCGATTTCTTCCGGCTCGTCAGACTGGTTCAGACCGGCCTGGAGAGATTGCAGCGCTGCGTAGGTGGTCCACACGAATGCGCCGCTCGGATCTTGTTTCTTCGCTTTGATCGCATCCACAATTGGTTTGTTCGCCGGAACCTGATCGTAGTTCTTCGGTTTGGTCACCAGCATGCCTTCGGCGGAGTCGCCGGCGATGTTAGACAGCGAGACGTTCGCTACCCCTTCCGGTCCCATAAACTGCGTTTTCAGACCCGCCGCGCGCGCCTGGCGCAGGATCTGACCCATTTCCGGGTGATAACCACCGTAGTAAACGAAATCGATGTTTTCTTTCTTCAGACGCGCCACCAGGGTGGAGAAATCTTTCTCGCCTGCGGTGATACCGTCGAAGAACACCACGTTCGCGTTGCCTTTCTTCAGGTTGTCCTGAACCGCACGGGCCAGACCTTCGCCGTACTGCTGTTTATCGTGAACAATCGCGATGCGCTGCGGCTTCACTTTCTCAAGGATATATTTCGCGGCAGTCGGCCCCTGATCGGAATCCAGACCGGTAGTACGGAGAATCAGCTTGTAACCACGGGCGGTCAGTTCCGGCGCGGTTGCCGCTGGGGTGATCATCAGAATACCTTCGTCTTCATAGATATCCGACGCGGGCTGAGTTGAGGATGAGCACAGGTGGCCGATAACATATTTAATGCCGTCGTTAACCACTTTGTTTGCTACCGCCACCGCCTGTTTCGGGTCGCAGGCATCGTCATATTTTACGATGGTCAGTTTGTTGCCTTTCACACCACCTTTGGCGTTGATATCGGCGACGGCTTGTTCAGCGCCGGTAAACTCCTGGTCGCCATACTGCGCTACCGGGCCTGACATTGCGCCGACCACGGCCACTTTAATGTCTTCAGCCAGCGCCATGTTGCTCAACGACAGCGCGATACATCCTGCCAGTAACGCTTTACCCTTCATTTTCATCCTGAGATTCCCCATTATTGCGGTTATTACGTGTGTTGTGATGTTGTTATGCGACACATTATTTTGATTGTAAGAGTGCCGATCGTGTCTTTTCAGCATTCTATGCTAAAACATACCCCATTTTTATGATTTTGGAATAGCTAATTTGTCGCAGTAATAAGAAGCGGCAGAAGGGGATCCCCGGCAAGCGCAGCGCTACCGGGGAAAAATGGCAGATTTAGCGCGTCAACGCGCGATAAATAATATCCAGCGCCTTGCGGAACTGCGCTTCCGGGATCGTCAGCGGGTAGAGAAAACGGATGACATTGCCGTAGACGCCACAACTCAGCAGCAGCAGTCCTTCGCCCAGCGCGGTTTCCAGCACCTGTCGGGTAAACTCTGGCGAAGGTTGGCCGGTCTGCGGATCGTTAAATTCAACCGCGACCATTGAGCCTTGCGCACGAACATCGGCAATGAATGCGCACTCTGAGCGGGCGTTATTAAGCACTTCCACCAGATGCGCCCCCAGTTCACGGGCGCGGGCGCACAACTGTTCTCCGTCAATCACATCCAGTACCGCATGCGCGGCGGCAATCGCCAGCGGATTCCCCGCATACGTTCCGCCCAGGCCGCCCGGCGCTGGCGCATCCATCACGTCAGCGCGCCCGGCCACGGCAGAGAGCGGCATGCCGCCCGCCAGACTTTTCGCCATGGTGATAAGATCCGCTTTTTGCGCGTAATGTTCCATCGCAAACAGTTTGCCGGTACGGGCAAAGCCGCTCTGAACCTCGTCGGCAATCAGCAAAATCCCGTGGGTGTCACACAATTCACGCAACGCCTGAATAAAGTCCGGCGGCGCGATGTTAAATCCGCCTTCACCCTGCACCGGCTCCAGAATAATAGCGGCCACTTGATCCGGCCCGATATCGGCTTTGAAAATACGTTCGAGACTTTTCAGCGCATCCGCCGTGCTGACGCCGTGCAGTTCGTTCGGGTAAAGCGCATGGAAGACGGAGCCAGGGAACGGGCCGAAGCCAATTTTGTAGGGCGCAACTTTGCCGGTCAGCGCAAGAGTCATAGAGGTACGGCCGTGGAAGCCGCCACCAAAAGCAATAATGCCCGGACGGCGGGTATAAGCGCGCGCTATTTTTACCGCATTTTCTACCGCCTCAGCGCCGGTGGTGAAGAACGCGGTTTTCGCCACGCCATCGATCGGCACCCGGGCGTTAATGCGCTCAGCCAGCGAAATATAGCTTTCGTAAGGAACGATTTGATAGGCGGTATGGGTGAACGCCTGAAGCTGTTTTTCAATGGCGGCCACCACGTCCGGATGGCGATGTCCGGTATTCAGCACGGCGATACCGGCTGCAAAATCAATAACTTCATGTCCTTCACTGTCCCACAGCGTCGCGTTTTCCGCCCGTTCGGCATAGAAGCCACACATGACGCCGATGCCGCGCGGTGTTGCCTGTAAACGCCGCTGATTGAGTGATTCATTACTCACGATAACCCCCTGCCACAAGAAGTCCGAAACCAATAGAGCGCACAGCTAATTGTTTGCCATAGCGTGAATTAACGCCAGTGAATGTAAGGAGTCAGACAGAGGAAAGGATTATGGTAGGGAGGCAGAAAACAAAAACCCCCGGACGTGTCCAGGGGTTATCGGGGTATGACGCGAATTACGCTTCGATAGCGGCGCGCAGTTTCTTCATCGCGTTCTTTTCGAGCTGACGCACACGTTCCGCAGAGACACCGTAACGATCGGCCAGTTCCTGTAGCGTGGACTTGTTATCGTCGTCCAGCCAGCGGGCGCGAATGATGGCCTGGCTACGCTCGTCGAGGCCCTGCATCGCATCGGTCAGCTTGTTCGCCGCCTGCTCTTCCCAGTTGTCGTCTTCAATGCCGTCGGCAAAGTTAGACGTTTTGTCCTGGAGGTAGAGCACCGGTGCCATTGGCTGACTATCGGACTCATCGTCGGAAGACATATCAAAGGTCATGTCCTGCGCCGCCATCCGCGATTCCATCTCACGCACGTCTTTACTGGTAACGCCCAGCTCACGCGCCACGATTTCCACTTCATCCTGGTTAAACCAGCCCAGACGCTGCTTGTTTTTACGCAGGTTAAAGAACAGTTTACGCTGTGCTTTAGTGGTGGCGACCTTCACGATACGCCAGTTACGCAGCACATATTCGTGAATTTCAGCTTTGATCCAGTGCACGGCAAAGGAGACCAGGCGCACGCCTACTTCAGGGTTAAAACGGCGCACGGCTTTCATCAGGCCGATGTTACCTTCCTGAATCAGATCAGCCTGCGGCAGACCATAGCCCGAGTAGTTACGAGCAATATGAACAACAAAGCGCAGGTGTGACAGGATCAGCGTCTTAGCTGCTTCCAGATCGCCCTGGTAATGCAGCTTTTCAGCGAGCGCCCGCTCTTCATCGGCCGTCAACATCGGCCATGCGTTCGCAGCCCGGATGTATGATTCCAGGTTACCAACAGGGGCTAAAGCTAAAGTTTGCATTTCTTTGGTCATTCAAATCCTCTCAATTTACAGCTTACCGGCAGCGGCTTGTTCTGGGGTACAGCAACAAACGTGCCAGTGCGTATGAGCAACGAGAATATCATCCACTCTTTTATCAGACCGTGATTTTATCCACAAGTTCAATGCAACTGTGTGAATAGATTACGCACAAAATGTGACAAATCATTGAAAGAGTCAGGCAAGGGAAGACGGGGATGGTTGACTACGCTTCCCCTGCACAGGGAATATTGCATTGCAGGGGAAGAGTATATCAGAAAATCATTAGTCAGGCGTAAAGTGACGTAAATGTTGCACCGTGGCCAGCCAGGCGGCCACCCAGCCAATCATCGAACACACCAGCAGCAGCAGCAGGCACTCATCAAAAGAGAGGCCGCTGAGCGAAAACTGGGTGCCGAACACTTTCGCCACTTCGGTCACCGCTGAAGATAAGCGCATGACTAAAATCTCTGAGAGGATCAACGACAGTAGCGCGCCGGAGAAACCCAGCACCGCCCCACCGTAGAGGAACGGGCGCAGAATGAAACCGTCCGTCGCACCGATCAGCTTTTGCACGTTAATGCTGTCACGGCGGGCAAAGATGCTCAGGCGCACGCTGTTACCGATGACCAGGAACACCGCGGCGATCATCAGTACGCCGATCATCGCCGATACCCGACCCACCAGCCCGGTGAGCGAGGCCAGACGCGCAAACCAGCTGTCGTCCATCCGCACTTCATCCACGCCCTGCACGCGGCTGACGCGGTCGCGCAGGGTATTAAGCGAGTCGGTGCTCTGGAAATCCAGTTTAGGGATCACTACCGCCACGGCAGGAAGCGGGTTCTCCTCCAGCATGTCCAGCGCGCCGCCAAAGCCTGACCAGTTACGGAACTCGCCCAGCGCTTCGTCACGCGACAGGTAGTTGACTTTATCGACGCCCTGCTCTGCCTGAAGCTGCCCCACCACGCGGGCTGCGGCATCGTCATCCAGCGCTTTGTCCAGATAGACAGTGATTTGCGGAGAAGGATAATACTGCGCCGCCGCTTCGCTGACGTTCTTGTACACCATATAGCAGACGCTCGGCAGCGTCAGGGAAATGGCGATCACCATCACGGTGAGGAAGGTCGCAAACGGCTTGCTTTTAAGATCCTGGACCGCGCCGTGCCAGGCATAACGCACCTGCTCGTTAAAGACGTTAGTCTTGCGGGAGGCAGCTTTTGGCGCAGGTTTACTGCGCTTTGGCGCACCGCGGTTACCGTCGCCGGACGCGCCCTTCGGCTTACGAAAGCGGTCGAATCGATTACCAAACTGCCTGATATGATTCACAGCGTCGCGTTTATTCACCGTGATGGCCTCCATGCAAATGACCGTCGCTGAGGGTCAGCATCGGATACGTTCGACGCGAAATCAGCCCGATATCGTGCGTCGCCATCAGTACCGTGACCCCAACGCGGTTAAACTCTTCAAACAGGCGTAAAATGCCTTCAGACAGCGCGTCATCCAGGTTACCGGTCGGTTCATCCGCCAGCAACACGGCGGGTTTATTCACCACCGCACGGGCGATACCCACGCGCTGCTGTTCACCACCGGAGAGCTGAATAGGAAAGTTTTTTGCCTTATCAAGCAGTCCGACTTTATCCAGCGCCGCTGAAACGCGACGACGAATATCATCGCCGCTGGCTCCCGCGATGATCAGCGGAATAGCCACGTTATCGAATACCGTGCGATCCATCAGCAAGTGGTGATCCTGGAAGATCATCCCGATTTGCCGGCGTAAAAACGGCACTTCGCGGTTTTTAAGCCGACTGATGTCGTGACCGCTGAAGTAAATTTTCCCGGCGCTGGGCCGCTCGATGCCACAGATCAGCTTAAGCAGCGTACTTTTCCCTGCGCCGGAATGCCCGGTCAGGAAGGCCATCTCGCCTTGTTGCAGGTGAAAAGTCACCCCCTGCAACGCTTGTCTCCCGCCGAGATAGGCTTTGCTGACGTGTTCAAAGCGAATCATTGTTAATCCTCTCGGGCAAAAAGTGCCTCAATAAAATCGCCCGCATTAAACGGACGCAAGTCCTCTATACGTTCGCCGACACCGATGTAACGGATCGGAATTTCGAACTGATCGGCGACGGAGAAGATCACCCCGCCTTTGGCCGTGCCGTCCAGTTTGGTCAATGTGATCCCGGTCAGCCCCACCGCCTCATGGAACAGTTTGGCCTGGCTTACCGCATTTTGCCCGGTGCTGGCGTCCAGCGTCAGCATGACTTCATGCGGCGCGTCGACATCCAGCTTTTTCATCACGCGGACAATTTTCTTTAACTCTTCCATCAGGTGCGCTTTGTTCTGCAAACGCCCGGCGGTATCGGCAATCAGTACGTCAATATGGCGCGCTTTCGCCGCCTGAATCGCATCGAAAATCACCGAGGCGGAATCGGCACCGGTATGCTGCGCGACTACCGGAATATTATTGCGCTGACCCCACACCTGAAGCTGCTCAACCGCGGCGGCACGGAAGGTATCGCCCGCGGCCAGCATCACCGATTTGCCCTGCTGCTCAAACTGGCGTGCCAGTTTGCCGATGGTGGTGGTTTTACCCACGCCGTTGACGCCAACCATCAAAATGACAAACGGGGTTTTGCCTTCAATATTAAGCGGTTCGTCCACTTTTGCGAGGATTTCACCCATTTCATCTTTTAACAGGCCATACAGCGCTTCGGCGTCGCGTAGCTGCTTGCGGCTCGCGCCTTCGGTCAGATTAGCGATGATTTTGCGGGTGGTTTCGACGCCCACATCGGCAATCAGCAACTGTTCTTCCAGCTCTTCAAACAGATCATCATCGATTTTCTTGCCGCGGAAAAGACTGATAAATCCGGAACCGAGATTTTCTTTGGTTTTCAGCAGGCTGCGTTTGAGACGCGCGAAGAAACCTTCTTTGGTCGGTTTCTCCTGCTCCTGAACCACCTCTTCCTGCGCCGCATCTTCCTCAACCGGCACCACGATCACGGCTTCTTCCGCCGCTTCGGCGGCCAGCGCATCCAGCTCTTCGTCGCTAATCGGGGCGTCTTCCGGCGCTGACGGTTCTTCTTCACTAACCCACTCTTCGGGTTCAACCGTGGCAGGCGTCAGTTCTTCCGCCAGCGGTAGTTCTTCATGTTCGACGACGGCAACCGGTTCGGGTTCCACGATCGGTTCAGGCTCGACAACCGGCTCAACCTCAATGACCACTTCAGGCTCGACAACCGGTTCAACCTCAACGATCGCTTCAGGTTCGACAACCGGCTCAGGCTCCGCAACCTCTTCCGGTGTGGTGCTTTCCGCGACCTGCTCCGTTACCTCAACGACTTCAGCAGCAAACGCGTCGGTTTCTGCTTCGCTGCGCGGCTCTGCTTCTGGCGCGGCCTCATCAGCAACGGGCAGTTGTTCATCGGGCTTTTGCTCCGCCTGTGCCGTTTGCTCGTCATCTTTTTGACCAAAGCCCAGCCAGGAAAAAAAGCCACGTTTTTTCTCTTTCGCCATTTGCGACCACACTCCCCGCTGTTAATTCAAAGCTCAGCCCCGGAACCATACCGCCGGGCGCTGAAAATCAGGATGAAATTCGTAACCTAGTCTATCACTTAACTTAACTCGCATCACCGCTTGCGGAATAAGGTTTCACCTCAAGCGTCGCATCGTTAGAATAGCAGGCCGAAATAGTGACCAGAGCAGCATCAGATGAAGAAACCTAATCACGCAGGCAGCGGCCAGATCCGCATTATCGGCGGGCAATGGCGTGGCCGTAAATTACCGGTTCCGGACAGTCCCGGCCTGCGCCCCACCACGGATCGGGTCAGAGAGACATTATTTAACTGGCTGGCCCCGTCAATAGTCGATGCCCGCTGTCTCGACTGCTTCGCCGGAAGCGGCGCTCTGGGGCTGGAAGCGCTGTCACGCTATGCGGCTCAGGCCACGCTGCTTGAAATGGAACGCAGCGTCGCCCAGCAGCTACAGAAAAATCTTGCAACACTTAAAGCGACTCACGGACGGGTTGAGACGGGTAATACGCTCGCGTTCCTTAACCGGCCAGGGACGCCTTACGATATCGTGTTTGTCGATCCCCCTTTTCGAAAAGGGCTGCTGGAAGAGACATTAAACCTGCTGGAAAGTCACGGCTGGCTGGCGGATAACGCGCTTATCTATGTAGAGAGTGAAGTGGAGAACGGCATGCCGCCGGTCCCGGCCAGCTGGCAATTATACCGTGAAAAAGTGGCGGGCCAGGTGGCTTACCGTCTGTATCAGCGCGATGCGCAAGGAGAACAACATGCTGATTAATCTTGGTCGTTTGCTCATGCTCTGCGTCTGGGCATTTTTGCTGCTGAATGTGGTGCATCCGTTCAAATTTCCGGCCAACATTTTCATCAATGTGGCGATGGTGTTTATGGTCCTGATGCACGGTCTGCAACTGGCGCTCCTCAAAGCGACCCAGCCGAAAGAGGGGCCGCCATTAACTACCGGCCAAAAGGTGCGCATTTTCTTGTTTGGCGTTTTTGAACTGGTCGCCTGGCAGAAAAAGCTGAAAGCGACAAAAAAATGAGCCGGGATCTGGCGTTGTCATCTCCCTGCGCCAGACACTACACTGATTAACAGGGCTGTGGGCGTAAAGCCTGCGTAGTGACATACTCTGTGGACTTTGCGTTGCGGAAAGGTTTCTGCAACCTGAAAGACGACGAGTATAACGAATTCAAGGAATTATGATGCTCTGGTCATTTATCGCTGTCTGTTTTTCTGCCTGGCTGTATGTCGATGCTTCTTATCGTGGACCCGTCTGGCAACGCTGGGTATTTAAGCCGGTTACGCTACTGCTTTTGCTGCTGCTTGCCTGGCAGGCCCCCATGTTTAATGCCATCAGTTACCTGGTGCTGGCCGGGCTTTGCGCGACGCTGGTGGGCGATGCCTTAACCCTGCTGTCACGCCAGCGTCTGCTGTACGCCATCGGCGCGTTCTTTCTCTCGCATTTACTGTATACCATCTACTTTGCCAGTCAGATGACGCTGTCATTCTTCTGGCCGCTACCGCTGGTGCTGCTGGTGATTGGTGCGCTGCTGATCGCGACCATCTGGACGCGGCTGGAAGAGTTACGCCTGCCAATTTGCACGTTTATCGCCATGACGCTGGTGATGGTCTGGCTGGCCGGGGAACTGTGGTTCTTCCGCCCCACCGACACGGCACTTTCTGCTTTCGTGGGGGCAGTATTGCTACTGCTCAGTAACATTGTCTGGTTGGGTAGCCATTACCGTCGCCGCTTCCGCGCCGATAGCGCTATTGCGGCCGCCTGCTACTTCGCCGGACATTTCCTGATCGTGCGTTCACTTTATCTCTGATTTCGCTTGACTCTGGAGTCGACTCCAGAGTGTATGCTTCGGGTAATGAGAAAATTATCATTACCCGGAGGATACAATGTCGACTCCAGATGCTGATGGCAAAACAGCCCCACAGTTCGCCACGCTTAAATTTACGCCCGCTGCGCCGGAACCAGCGTCCTGCTGCGCTGATGCCTCATGCTGTGCCGAAACCGCGCCTGCCGACGCCGTCGCTGACGCCCGCTATAGCTGGAAAGTCGAAGGAATGGACTGCGCCGCCTGTGCACGTAAGGTCGAAAATGCCGTGCGCCAGGTGGCGGGCGTGACCCAGGTTCAGGTGCTGTTCGCCACGGAAAAACTGGCGGTGAATGCCTCTGCCGATGTTAGTCAGCAAATCGAACAGGCGGTACAAAACGCAGGCTATACGCTGCGTCATGAGTCTGCCCCGCCGCCGCCGACCTCGCGTCTGCGGGAAAATCTGCCGCTACTTATCCTGATAGTCATGATGGGCGTAAGCTGGGGGCTTGAGCATGTTAACCACCCGGCAGGCCAGGCCGCATTCATCCTCACCACCCTGGTGGGACTGTACCCTGTCCTGCGACAGTCGCTACGGCTGATCAAGAGCGGCAGTTACTTCGCCATTGAAATCCTGATGAGCGTCGCCGCCCTCGGCGCGCTGTTTATCGGTGCGACGGCAGAGGCGGCAATGGTACTGCTGCTGTTTTTGATCGGCGAACGGCTTGAAGGCTGGGCCGCCAGCCGTGCCCGCCAGGGCGTCAGCGCCCTTATGGCGTTAAAACCGGAAACCGCCGTGCGGCTGCGCGACGGTCAGCGGGAAACCATCGCCCAACGCGATCTCCGCCCCGGCGATACCATTGAAGTCGCCGCCGGTGGCCGACTGCCCGCCGATGGTCAGCTTCTGACGCCGTTTGCCAGCTTTGATGAAAGCGCGTTGACCGGGGAATCCGTCCCGGTAGAGCGTAGCGCTGGCGAGAACGTCGCGGCAGGGGCTACCAGCGTCGATCGTCTGGTCCAGCTCACCGTTACCTCTGAACCGGGCGACAGCGCTATCGACCGCATCCTGCGGTTGATTGAAGAAGCCGAGGAGCGGCGCGCGCCTATTGAACGCTTTATCGATCGCTTCAGCCGCCTCTACACCCCGGCGATTATGCTGGTGGCGCTGCTGGTCGCCCTGATTCCACCACTGCTGTTTGCTGCCGCCTGGCAGGAGTGGATTTATAAGGGCCTGACGCTGCTGCTGATTGGCTGCCCGTGCGCGCTGGTGATTTCCACACCCGCCGCAATCACCTCCGGACTGGCGGCAGCGGCACGGTGCGGCGCGCTGATTAAAGGCGGCGCAGCGCTGGAACAGCTTGGGCGTGTTCAGCAAATCGCCTTTGATAAAACCGGCACCCTGACCGTGGGGAAACCTCAGGTGACGGGCATTTATCCCTGCGCGATGGACGAGCATGCGCTGCTGGCGCTCGCCGCCGCCGTTGAGCAGGGGTCGACGCATCCGCTGGCGCAGGCGGTGGTGCGGGAAGCGCAATCCCGTGGGCTTACGCTGCCTGACGCTACAGAACAACGCACGCTGCCGGGCGCAGGCATTGAGGCGCTCGTCGCAGGGAAAAAAATTCTGATCTGCGCGGCGGAGAAATTCCCCGGCGAGGCGTTTAGCGCGCAAATTCGTACTCTTGAGCAGGAAGGCCAAACGGTGGTGATGGTGGCGCAGGAGGAGAACGCGCTGGGTCTGATTACGCTACGCGATACGTTACGGGAAGATGCCAGGGACGCAGTGGATGCGCTGCATCAGCTTGGCGTGCAGGGGGTGATCCTTACCGGTGATAACCCGCGCGCGGCGGCGGCTATCGCGGGGGAACTGGGGCTGGATTTTAAGGCGGGGCTACTGCCAGCCGACAAAGTTCAGGCGGTAAGCGAGCTGAACCGTCAGATGCCGCTGGCGATGGTCGGCGACGGTATCAACGATGCGCCAGCCATGAAAGCCTCCACAATTGGCATCGCGATGGGCAGCGGCACCGATGTGGCGCTGGAAACAGCGGATGCCGCGCTGACCCATAACCGCCTGACGGGACTGGCACAGATGATCACCCTCGCCCGCGCGACGCACGCCAATATTCGGCAGAACATCGCCATTGCGCTGGGCCTGAAGGGCATTTTCCTGGTGACGACCCTGCTCGGTATCACCGGCCTGTGGCTGGCGGTGCTGGCGGATACCGGCGCGACGGTGCTGGTGACAGCAAACGCGCTGCGGCTACTGCGTAAAGCTGGATAATCGTTAAATCGAGTCGGTGGAGTACAACTTTTAGGGTGCAGTTCAAAAGCGTCACCGGGCATGAGGCATGAATGATACTCTGTGCCATGTTACGCCGGGTGGCGGCTTCGCCTTACCCAGCCTACAAATTCCAGACTATCAGCGCGTTACATCATAACCGTAGGCCCGGTAAGCGCAGCGCCACCGGGCACCTGCCAGGGATGTGAACAACAGCGAATCAGTGGCGTTTACGCAATAAATACCGATACGGCAACGATCCAGTTTCCTGCGCCACCAGCTCATGCTCCATAAACGTACAAAACCCCGGAATATCGCGGGTTGTCGCCGGATCGTCGGCGACAATCGCCAGCGTTTCACCCACCTGCATATTACGCACGGTTTTACGCACCATCATTACCGGCTCCGGGCAGCGAAGGCCCAGCGCATCAAGGGTATGGTCGGCAGTCGAAAACGAATCGCTCATGGTCATCTCGCATTATTCAAAACGGCGATAGTTTACGCCGCCTTTTTTGTGACGCAAGTCAGGTTAACGATTGCGTGAAAAACAACCGTTGCAAAGCGCGGCCAAAGCAGTATCATGCGGCGGTTTTCATTGGGTTCCCTCACCCCAACCACTAAAAAGGTCACAACATGATGCATTTTACCTCTGCTCAGCGCATGAAAGCGCTGTTCTGGCTATCGCTCTTTCACCTGCTGGTGATCATCTCCAGTAATTACCTGGTGCAATTGCCGATTTCGATTTTCGGTTTTCATACCACCTGGGGCGCATTTAGCTTTCCGTTTATCTTCCTGGCAACCGACCTGACCGTGCGTATTTTCGGCGCACCGCTGGCGCGGCGTATTATCTTTGCCGTCATGGTTCCGGCGCTGCTGGCGTCGTATGTCATCTCCAGCCTGTTCTATATGGGCGCGTGGCAGGGGTTCGGCGCGCTCGCACACTTTAACCTGTTCGTCGCCCGTATCGCCGCAGCAAGCTTTATGGCCTACGCATTGGGACAGATCCTTGACGTACACGTCTTCAACCGCCTGCGGCAAAACCATCGCTGGTGGATGGCGCCGACCGCCTCAACGCTGTTTGGCAACGTCAGCGATACCCTGGCTTTCTTCTTCATCGCCTTCTGGCGCAGTTCCGATCCTTTTATGGCGACGCACTGGGTAGAGATCGCGCTGGTTGATTACAGTTTCAAAGTGCTCATCAGCCTGATCTTCTTCCTGCCGATGTACGGCGTGGTGCTGAATATCCTGTTGAAAAGGCTGACGGATAAATCTGATTTCTCCGCATTGCAGGCGGGTTAAAGGTTCGGCGTTGCGGTTGTGTTAAGATAGGGTCATGAGCCATTCATGGCCGTTTATCGAATAAGGAAGAAGTCAATGCGCAAGATGGTTAAATATGTCGGTATTGGCCTGCTGGTGATGGGGCTTGCGGCCTGTGACAACAACGACTCAACGTCCTCATCCGCTCAGGCGGCCTCGACGGAAAGCAATGCCACCGGGCAGCCTATCAGCCTGCTGGACGGGAAAGTGACCTTCTCATTACCGGCAGATATGTCTGACCAGAGCGGCAAGCTGGGAACGCAGGCCAACAACATGCACGTCTATTCCGACCCGACCGGGCAGAAAGCGGTGATTGTTATTGTTGGTGATGATACCAACGAAGGGCTGGATGTGCTGGCGAAGCGCCTTGAAGATCAGCAGCGCAATCGCGATCCGCAGCTTCAGGTAGTCTCCAATAAGCCGCTGACGGTTAAAGGCCATGAAATGCAGCAGCTCGATAGCATCATTTCCGCGAAAGGCCAGACCGCGTGGTCTTCCGTCGTCCTGAGCAAGGTCGACAACAAACTGTTGACCCTGCAAGTGACGCTGCCTGCCGATAATCAGCAGAAAGCGCAAACTGCCGCGGAAAACATCATCAATACGGTCGTGATCAAATAATCACGCTGCGGCTTCCGGTGGCAACATCGGAGGCCGTGTTTTTAACCGCCATCCCAGTAATAACGCGACTGCCACCAGCCCCGCCGACGCCAGATAAATCACCGGCACGCCCGCCCAGGTCATCAGAAGACCGGCCAGCGGTCCCGTTACCCCCAGCGACATATCCATAAATACCGTGTAGGTCGCCAGTGCCGATCCCTGATTCTCCTGCGGCACCGCCTTCACAGCCACGACGCCCAGCGCCGGGAAGACCAGCGAGAAGCCCGCGCCCGTCAACAGCGTACCGACTTTCGCCAGTAGCGGCGTTTCCGCGATCCCCACCAGCAACAGCCCGGCGATTTCGACCACAAAGCAGAGCATCGCCACGTTCAGGCCGCCCAGCCGGTTAATCGCGTTCGGAAACAGCAGGCGCGTGCCGACAAAGGCGCAGCTAAATAGCGTCAGGGCGAACGCCGCGCCGTCCCAGCCTTTCGCGTCATAAAAAAGGGTGATAAACGTGGCGATCACGCCGAAGCCTGACGAGGCCAGCGCCAACGCCATGCCGTACAGCCATACCCGGCCCAGTACGGCGCGAAACGACATCGGTTTTCCCCGACTGGCTTTCACCGCCGTTCTTGGCAACGCACAGAGCAACGCGACCATCGCCACCGCCATAATGATCAGCGACAGCCCGCGCAGTCCCGCCCAGTGATAACACAACATGCCCAGCGGTGCCCCCATCGCCATCGCGCCGTAGGTCACAATGCCATTCCAGGAAATCACCCGTCCGATATGCAACGACCCGACCACCCCAACCCCCCACAGCGTTGAACCGGTGCCGGCAAAACTCTGCCCGAAGCCGAGGATCACCCTCCCCAGACACAATAGCGCCAGGCTTAAGACTGGCCAGTCGCTACCGGACGCGGCCAGCAGATAACTGACGCCGCTGAGGAAACAGCCGCAAAGACCAAAGACAACGATTTTTTTTGGCCCCAGCAGGTCAGCGTAGCGCCCGGCATGCGGACGGCTGAGCAGGGTAGCAAAATATTGCAGGCTGATAACCAGACCCGCCCAGAAGGCGCTAAACCCCATCACATCATGCACATAGCCAGGAAGGACCGCCAACGGCAGACCGATAGTGAGGTAGCTTGCGAAGTTAAAAATAGCGACAGACAGGATCCGCAGATTCAGACGTAAGCCGCTCGGCTCCGGCCCGGCGACGGGTTCAGGCATAACAATCACCATATTTTTACAACAATGTTTCAATATTACACGTCATGACATGGAATGTTGCAGCCCTTTTCAGATTTTGTGTGTCCGGCGGATAGCAAACAAAGCGCTATACTCAACTCAATTACGTTGTGCAACGCGGCTACTCAGAAGCAGGCGATTGAGGCGAACGAGTGCGGCCCGTACAACGCTACTGGCAGGATGAAGGACATACACGTAGTGCATTCTCGAACAAGGAACCATTCATGATTACCCCACATCCCGATAAAGCGGGCCTACATATTTTGTTAAAACTGGCCTCGCTGGTGATTATTCTGGCGGGTATTCATGCAGCGGCAGATATCATTGTTCAGCTTTTGCTGGCGCTCTTTTTTGCCATTGTGCTTAACCCGCTGGTGACCTGGTTCATCCGTCGGGGTGTTAAGCGCCCGCTGGCAATCACGATTGTGGTCATTGTGATGATGATCGTACTGACCGCCCTGTTTGCGGTACTGGCATCCTCACTCAATGACTTTGTCGCGCTGCTACCAAAATATAATAAGGAACTGACCGCCAAAGTGATTTATTTACAGCGGCAAATTCCCTTACTTAATCTGCACCTCTCGCCTGAGTTAATGCTCAGACGCATGGATTCTGAGAAGGTGATGGCCTTTGCCACCACCCTGATGACGCAACTTTCCGGCGCAATGGCAAGCGTGGTCCTGCTGGTAATGACCGTGGTATTTATGTTGTTTGAAGTACGCCACGTTCCTTACAAACTGCGTTTTGCGCTTGCTAACCCACAAATCCATATTGCCGGTCTGCACCGCGCGTTAAAGGGCGTTTCACATTACCTCGCGCTGAAAACGCTGATCAGCTTATGGACCGGCGTGATTGTCTGGCTCGGGCTGCTGCTGCTGGATGTCCAGTTCGCGCTGATGTGGGGCGTGCTGGCCTTTCTGCTGAACTACATTCCCAATATCGGCTCCGTGCTTTCAGCGGTCCCCCCGATGTTTCAGGCGCTACTGTTTAACGGCGTGTATGAGTTTGTGATGGTCGGCGCACTGTTCCTCGTGGTGCATATGGTGCTGGGTAATATGGTCGAACCGCGCATGATGGGGCATCGGCTGGGGATGTCGACGCTGGTGGTATTCCTGTCGTTGCTGGTCTGGGGCTGGCTGCTCGGCCCGGTCGGAATGCTGCTTTCCGTCCCGCTCACCAGCGTCTGTAAAATCTGGATGGAAACCACCAACGGCGGCAGCAAACTGGCGATTTTACTGGGGCCAGGAAGGCCGAAAAGCCGATTGCCGGGGTAAAATCATCCGACAGCAGCATTCTATCCTATTTCATACCTGTCAGACTTTTTCATTGATCTGACTTACCAGTAAGCTTACGATTTATAGGGAATCTTTCAGAAGCGCATTGAATATTGCAACATCATTAAGTCTGTCATCTTGCCGACACAGAGCGGCATGAGCGCCATTTTAACTTAAAAAACGCTATTTATTTTGACAGCGAGCACTTAGCTTTTGAAACAAGGTCGTTCATTTGTATTTACAGTTCTTTGATAGGGTATTTACATGAAACAATACATTAAATGGTTTGCGGTTATTGCAGTCGTGGGTGCTCTGGGGGGTTGCGCACGTACAGCGCCGATTGATCAGGTACATTCTACCGTGACTGCGGGCCACACACAGGATCAGGTCAAAAATGCGATTCTGAAAGCAGGTGTCCAACGTGAATGGATCATGAGCGAAGCAGGTCCGGGCGTCATCAAAGCACGTCAACAATCTCGCGATCACGTCGCCGAAGTCCGCATTACCTACACCGCGAGCAGCTACGATATCCAGTATGACAGCAGCCTCAACCTGCAAGCTTCTGGTGGCAAAATTCACAAAAACTACAACCGCTGGGTGCGTAACCTCGACAAGGACATTCAGTTAAACCTGTCTGCCGGTGCCGGTCTGTAATTTTGCCTGACGTCGGGCTGTCTTCGGCCCGACATTTTCTTTTTACCTTTAATAAGTTGCTCTTAATATGTACGAAAAGGACGCCCTCAACGCATTGGATGCGATCACTGAAGCGCAACGTATCGCCTTCGCCCCTATGCTGTTCCAAACCTCACTTTGTCTGCGCAATACTGGTGTACTGGCCTACCTTGACCGCCAGGGTCATCAGGGGGCAACGCTGGAAGAAATAACAGAAAATAGTCGCGTTAATGAATATGCGGCTGGCGTACTGCTGGATATGGGATTAAGCGGACGCATTATCACGCATAACGCGGGGCGTTATTATCTGGCAAAAATCGGTCATTTTCTTTTGCATGACACCATGACCCGCGTGAATATGGATTTCACTCAGGACGTTTGCTACCAGGGATTGTTCTTTTTAGAGAATGCCCTGCAGGAAGGAAAACCCTCCGGGTTAAAAGTTTTCGGCGACTGGCCAACGATTTATCCGGCGTTATCGCAGTTACCACCTTCCGCGCGCGAAAGCTGGTTCGCCTTCGATCATTACTACTCCGACGGCGCTTTCGATGCCGCATTACCTCATGTATTCGCCAGTCGCCCCGCAATCCTGTACGATGTCGGCGGAAATACCGGGAAATGGGCGATACGCTGTAGCCAGTACGACGAAAATATCACGGTGACGGTATTAGATTTACCACAACAAATTGTACTTGCCCGCGAAAACATCGAAAATGCAGGTTTATCTCATCGCATTCATTTTCATGCGGTGGATATGCTAAGCGATCTGCCTTTACCGGTAGAGGCTGATATCTGGTGGATGAGCCAATTCCTTGACTGTTTCTCGCCGGAACAAATTGTTTCTATGCTCACTAAAATTGCACGCGTAATGAAACCCGGTGCAAGGCTGTGCATCATGGAGTTGTTCTGGGATGCTCAGCGTTTTGAAGCCGCCGCTTTCAGTCTGAATGCAACTTCGCTCTATTTTACCTGTATGGCGAATGGCAATAGTCGTTTTTACAGCGCAGAGACGTTTTATGGCTATCTGGACATGGCAGGATTTCAGGTAGAAAAACGCCATGATAATTTAGGCATTGGGCATACTTTATTGATATGCCAGAAAAAAAAATAACAAACTACTAAGATCACCGATTTATCGCGGACGCGCGTGGATGAAATTTGCATTAAACATTACCGACTGGCGGGCGATGGCACCAGGACTCAATGAATCGATACAGTGGCACCAGTGGTCACGGCATCCGCATGCTATCGATCCGGCAGCACCGCAAGGAAAGTTAAGTGAGTTGCCGATGATGACGGCCCGTCGTCTCAGCTCCGGCAGTAAACTTGCCGTGGAGTGCGGCCTGGCGATGCTGCGTCGCCACGCTATTGACGCGGTATTGTACACCAGCCGTCACGGCGAACTTGAGCGTAATTACCGTATTTTGCACGCGCTGGCAACCGAGCAGGCGCTTTCGCCCACCGATTTTGCCCTGTCAGTCCACAACTCTGCCGTGGGGAACCTGACCATCGCCGCAAAGCAGCCGGTCGTGGCGTCTTCTCTCTCGGCGGGTCGTGACACCTTCCAGCAAGGGCTATGCGAAGTCATCGGCCTGTTACACGCAGGCTACCAGCGCGTGCTGCTGGTTGATTTCGATGGTTTTCTGCCTGAGTTTTACCACCCGCGGCTTCCTGCAAATATGCCGACATGGCCGTATGCAATGGCGCTGGTGTGTGAAGCTGGCAGCGACTGGCAATGTCAGACCCAGACCGCTCACGCCGGCGCTGAGACTGCGCTCCCGCAAAGCCTGCTGTTTTTACAGAACTATTTACAGAATGCCGATGCCTTTACGCTCCCCGGCGAGCGTGTGCAGTGGCACTGGAGCCGGGCATGAGCACGTTCTTCTCATTCCTGAACCGCCTGTGGCGGATCGCAATGACCGGCTTTTGTTTTGCGCTCTTCGGTATCGGCGGACTGTTGTTGTCCGTGGTCTGGTTTAACATATTGCTGGTTTTCGTCTGGAACCCTGCCCGCCGACGCCGTATTGCTCGGCGCAGCATTGCGGCCAGCTTCCGCTTCTTTTTAGCGGTCACGCGCGTAGTGGGCGTGCTGGATTACCGCATTTCAGGTGGCGACATTTTGCGCCAGGAGCGAGGCTGTCTGGTGGTCGCTAACCATCCAACCCTGATTGATTACGTGCTTCTGGCTTCAGTGATGCCTGAAACAGATTGCCTGGTGAAAAGCGCCCTGCTGAAGAACCCTTTCCTCTGCGGCGTTGTGCGGGCCGCAGATTATCTGATCAACAGCCAGGCAGATGCTCTTTTGCCCGCCAGCCAGCAACGTCTGGCCCAGGGCGACACGATTTTAATCTTTCCTGAAGGTACCCGAACAACCCCCGGCGAAGCTATGACGTTGCAGCGTGGCGCGGCCAATATCGCCGTGCGCTGTAACAGTGATTTACGCATTGTGACCATCCACTGTAGCGAACGCATGCTGGATAAAGAAAGCAAATGGTATCAGGTGCCTCCAACGAAACCGCTGTTTACGATCAACGTCGGCGAACGGGTCAGGATTAGCAAAATTTACGACGCAAAATCACAAGAACCTGCGCTGGCGGCAAGACAGCTAAATCGGCATCTATTGCTTCAATTACAACCAGGTAATTTACCTCTCTCAGGAATTAATGATGCAAACGCTTTATCTTGAAATTAAAAAACTCATCATAACAACATTGAATCTGGACGAACTGTCAGCAGACGACATTGAAACCGAGGCAGCGCTGTTTGGCGATGGTCTTGGTCTCGACTCAATCGATGCGCTGGAGCTGGGTCTGGCGGTGAAAAACCAGTACGGCGTAGTTCTGTCGGCTGAGAGCGAAGAGATGCGCAAGCACTTCTTCTCCGTCGCCACGCTGGCCTCTTTCATTCACGCGCAACGGGCCTGAGGGGAGTTCGTTATGACCGAACAAAAAGCCATTTACGAAGAAGTCTCCGCGCTGCTGGTTAAGCTGTTTGAAGTGGACCCGCAGGATATAAAGCCTGAGGCGCGCCTGTACGAAGATCTGGAACTGGACAGCATCGACGCAGTTGACATGATCGTGCATCTGCAAAAGAAAACCGGCAAGAAAATCAAGCCGGAGGAGTTTAAAGCAGTGCGTACCGTGCAGGATGTGGTTGATGCGGTAGAACGTCTGCTTAAAGAGGCGTAATTCAACGTGTCGGGCGCACGTTCACTACCGGTCGTACCATTGTTGACGGGGTTATTGCTACTGGCCTGGCCATTTTTAATCTGGTTTGGTCTTGCGCATAACAGCCTGCACTGGCTGTTGCCGCTGATGGCGCTACTGCTGTTTTTGCGCTTTCGTCAGACCAGACAACAGGTGGGGCCACTGCGCGTCGTCACTCAGGTGGTTGCGGCGGCGGGAATCACGCTGTGCATTGCCAGTTATCTGCTCAAAACGCACCAGTTGCTGCTGTTTTACCCGGTGGTGGTTAACGGCGTCATGCTGGCGGTTTTTGGCGGTTCGCTGTGGTCAGCAATGCCGATTATTGAGCGGCTGGCACGCCTGCGCGAACGTGAACTTCCGGACACGGCGGTGCGTTATACCCGCCGCGTGACGCAAATCTGGTGCGCCTTTTTCATTATCAACGGTGGCATTGCGCTTTTTACCGCCCTGTATGGCGATATGCCCCTGTGGACAGCCTGGAACGGAATGATCTCCTATCTGCTGATGGGAACGTTGATGGCTGGCGAGTGGTTAGTGCGCCGACAGGTGATAAAACGAGATACCCAATGAAGCAGACCCTCACCCTTGCTGAGTGGCTTAGCGCCCCGCGTGCGGCCGAAATGCCGATCGCCTGGCAGGAAGAGCACACCTGGACGCTCGGGCATTTGCGCCATGATGTCGCCTGTCTGATCGCGCACCTGCAACAGCAGGAGGGCGACCGTTGGGCGCTGTGCTTTGAAAACAGTTACCTGTTTATCGTCGCGCTGCTGGCAACGCTGCATGCGGGTAAAACGCCGGTGATCCCCGGCCACTGTCGCATGTCATTACTCAACGAGCAGTCTGCGCTGTTCGACGGCGTACTGAGCGACAACACGCTGAGCTGGCAGGGGCCGCTGCGGGTGGTCAGTTCCACAATGACGATTGCCACGCACGATATCCCGTTCCCGCCGATACGCGACGGCGCCTTTGTCGAACTGTTTACGTCCGGCTCTACCGGGCAACCGAAGCGGGTTATCAAACCGATCAATCGTCTCGATAGCGAAGCCGCGCTGCTGGCAACGCGCTTTGCCGACCGTCTGGCAGGCTGCCGGATAGTGGCCTCGGTGGTCCCCCAGCATCTGTATGGCCTGACGTTCCGTATCTTCCTGCCGATGGCCTTAGGTCTACCGCTCCACGCGGCGATGCTGTGGTACGCCGAACAGCTGGCGGCCCTGAGTCATGAGCACCGGTATGCGTTTATCAGCAGTCCGGCGTTTCTCAAACGTCTCGACCACCAGCTTACTCCCCCGCCAGTCAGGATGATTCTGTCTGCGGGCGGTGTATTACCCTGGCAGGTCGTCGCGCATGCCGCCGACTGGCTGAACATCTGGCCGGATGAAATCTACGGCAGTACCGAAACCGGCGTCATCGCCTGGCGCTATCGACAGCAGGAAGAGACCACATGGCAGCCCTTTCCCGGCGTCAGCTTCCGTCAGGAAGAACACACCTTTCGCGTATTTTCACCGCTGATCGCGGACGTTGACGGCCTGCTACTCGACGATATTCTGCAATTCGCAGAAAACGGCCGCTTCCGCCTGACAGGACGCCGGGGCCGGGTCGTGAAAATTGAGGAGAAGCGCATTTCGCTGGGGGAAGTGGAGCAACGGCTGCTGGAACTGGACGGTATCCTTGATGCGGCAGTATTGCCGGTTACCCGCGGCAATCGTCAAAGCGTGGGCGTATTGCTGGTACTGGATGACGAGATGCGCAAGCGCTGGAGTAAAAACCAGGAGCTGACATGGCGAAAAGCCCTGCGCCCGTTGCTGGAGCCGGTCGCCATCCCCCGCCACTGGCGCGTGATTGATGAAATTCCGGTCAACAGTATGAACAAGCGTGTCTATGCGCAATTACAGGAGTTGTTTCATGAAGCCCCATGAAATTGAGCGCCATCAGGCACAGCGTCATCAGGCTGAGATCGTTTTGTATCTCGACCCTTCTCTGTTCTGGTTTCGCGGGCATTTTGCCGTACAGCCGCTGCTGCCCGGCGTCGCGCAGATGGACTGGGCGATGCATTACGCCACCACCCTGCTCGCCCCCGGCTGGCGTTTTCACAGCATTCAGAACGTGAAGTTCCAGTCGCCGTTACTGCCGGAGACGACCGTCACGCTCACCCTGAACTGGCAGGAAGCGCGCCAGATGCTCACGTTTAGCTATCAGCGCCACGACGGTGAAGCGCGGCATACCGCCAGCAGCGGGAAGATCCGATTATGCCGATAGCCTTTTCCCCCTGCGTGCTGATCCCCTGTTATAACCACGGCGCGATGATGTCGCGCGTGCTGGCACGCCTTCAGCCGTTTGGCCTGCCCTGCATTGTGGTGGACGATGGCAGCGACACCGCCACACGACAAGAACTGGATCGACTGGCGGCGGAAACCGCAAATCTGACCCTGATTCGTCTGTCAGCAAACGCCGGAAAAGGCGCGGCGGTGATCTGCGGTATGCAGGCGGCGGCAGAGGCCGGGTTCAGCCACGCGGTGCAGGTGGACGCCGACGGCCAGCACGCCATTGAAGATATTCCGACGTTTCTCGCGCTGGCACAGGAACATCCAACCGCGCTGATTTCCGGACAGCCGATTTACGATGACTCCATCCCCCGCTCGCGCCTGTACGGGCGCTGGGTGACCCACGTCTGGGTATGGATTGAAACCCTCTCGCTACAGCTGAAAGACAGCATGTGCGGCTTCCGGGTTTATCCCGTTGGGCCGACGCTGCAACTGGCGCAGAGCGTCACGCTCGGCAAGCGAATGGATTTCGACACCGAAGTGATGGTGCGTCTCTGGTGGCAGGGCAATAGCAGCTATTTTGTCCCGACCCGGGTGACCTACCCGCTGGACGGGCTGTCCCATTTCGACGCGCTCAAAGACAACCTGCGCATTTCACGAATGCACACGCGACTCTTTTTCGGCATGCTGCCGCGCATCCCGTCGCTGCTGTTGCGCCACTCGTCGCCACACTGGGCGCGTCAGCAGGAGGTCAAAGGGCTGTGGGGAATGCGCCTGATGCTGCTGGTATGGCGCTTTTTGGGGCGCAGGGCGTTCTCGCTGCTGCTGTATCCGGTGGTGGGCGCATACTGGCTAACGGCAACCACGGCGCGCCATGCTTCGCAAAACTGGATAGCCCGCGTTCGTGAACAGTTGGCCGTGCGCCAGATGCCGGTGCCATCAAGGCTCACCAGCTATCAACACTTCCTGCGCTTCGGGAATGCGATGCTCAATAAAATTGCCAGCTGGCGCGGCGAAGTGCAGTTTGGCCGCGACGTGGTGTTTGCCGCCGGTGCCGAGGAGGCGCTTAGCGTCAGCGATCCGCGAGGAAAACTTTTGCTGGCTTCACATCTGGGCGATATCGAAGCCTGCCGCGCGCTGGCGCAATTGCAGGGCAGTAAAACCATTAACGCGCTGGTATTCAGCGATAACGCCCGGCGCTTTCAGCAAATCATGCAGGAGATGGCCCCGCAGGCTGGCCTCAACCTGATCCCGGTCACTGACATCGGTCCGGAGACCGCCATCCTGCTCAAAGAGAAACTGGATCGCGGCGAATGGATTGCCATTGTTGGCGATCGTATTGCGGTAAACCCGCAGCGCGGCGGTGAATGGCGCGTCTGCTGGAGCCGTTTTATGGGCCAACCCGCCCCGTTCCCGCAGGGGCCGTTTATTCTCGCCTCCCTTTTACGCTGCCCGGTGGCGCTTATTTTTGCCTTACGCCAGCAGGAGAAGCTACGCATTCACTGCGAGCCGTTCGCCGATCCGCTGTTATTGCCGCGTGCCGAACGTCAGGACGCCTTACAGAAAACCATCGACCGCTACGCCGAACGCCTTGAACACTACGCGCTACAGTCACCGCTCGACTGGTTTAACTTTTTCGATTTCTGGCACCTGCCGGATACCAAACACAAGGAGTAAAGGGTGCTTAACGATCCCCGTTTTACTGCTGAAGTAGAACTGACCATTCCGTTTCATGATGTCGATATGATGGGCGTGGCGTGGCACGGCAACTATTTCCGCTACTTCGAAATTGCCCGTGAGGCACTGCTTAACCAGTTCGACTACGGCTATCGTCAAATGAAAGCCTCCGGCTATGTGTGGCCGGTGGTCGATACTCGCGTGAAATACCGCAATGCATTGACCTTTGAACAACGTATTCGTGTTCGCGCCCGCATCGAGGAGTTTGAAAACCGCCTGCGCATCGGCTACGAAATTTTTGATGCCGAAAGCGGCAAACGCGCCACTACCGGTTACACCATTCAGGTGGCAGTGGAAGAGAAGAGCCGCGAGATGTGCTTTATCTGCCCGGATATTCTGTTCGAACGTATGGGAGTCACGCCATGAGATTCTTACCGCTACTGGCGCTGCTTATCAGCCCTTTCGTCAGCGCCCTGACGCTTGATGACCTGCAACAGCGCTTTACCGAACAGCCGGTAGTTCGGGCGCATTTCGATCAAACCCGCACCATTAAGGATCTGCCGCAGCCGCTGCGTTCTCAGGGTAATATGCTGATCGCGCGCGATCGGGGTCTGTTGTGGGATCAAACCACTCCCTTCCCGATGCAGCTGCTTCTGGATGACAAACGGATGGTACAGGTGATTAACGGTCAGCCGCCGCAGACCATCACCGCGGAGAACAACCCGCAGATGTTCCAGTTTAACCACCTGCTGCGCGCGCTGTTCCAGGCCGATCGTAACGTACTGGAAGAGAATTTCCGCGTGGAATTTGCTGACAAAGGCGAAGGCCGCTGGACGCTGCGCCTGACGCCGATCACCACGCCTCTGGATAAGATCTTTACCAGCATTGATCTCGCCGGAAAGACCTACCTTGAGAGCATCCAGCTCAACGATAAACAGGGCGATCGTACCGATATCACGCTTTCTCAACACCAACTGACGCCAGCGCAACTGACCGATGACGAACGCCAACGCTTTACCGCCCAGTAAACGCCCTGCGCTGTCATGGGGAGTGGTCTGCCTGATACTGCTGGGCGTTTTGCTGGCGCTGCTGCCTCAGGCCAGACTTAATAGTAGCGTGCTGGCGATGCTGCCAAAGCAGGCCCTGGGGGAGATCCCACCGAGCCTCAACGACGGTTTTATGCAGCGTCTCGACCGCCAGCTGGTCTGGCTGGTTAGCCCCGGCAAAAAAGCCGACCCGCAGGCCGCTCGCGACTGGCTGGCGCTGTTACAAAAATCGCATGCTTTGGCGGAGATGAAAGGCCCGATGGACGCCGACAGCCAGCAGGCATGGGGAGCGTTCTTCTGGCAACACCGCAACGGCCTGATCGATAGCGACACCCGCGCGCGCCTGCAGAATGGCGGCGAAGCGCAGGCGCAATGGATCCTCTCTCAGCTCTATTCGGCCTTCTCCGGCGTCAGCGGCAAAGAGTTGCAAAACGATCCGCTGATGCTGATGCGCGGCTCCCAGCTGGCAATGGCCAAAAACGGGCAACGCCTGCGGCTGATGGACGGCTGGCTGGTGACTCAGGATGCACAGGGCAACTACTGGTATCTGCTGCACGGCGAACTGGCCGGTTCGTCGTTCGATATGCAGCAAACGCATAAACTGGTGACGACCCTCGGCACGCTCGAAAGCGAGTTAAAGGCACGTTATCCGCAGGCACAGCTATTATCGCGCGGGACTATGTTCTACAGCGATTACGCCAGTCAGCAGGCGAAGCAGGATGTCTCAACCCTCGGCGTGGCAACAGTGCTTGGCGTGCTCCTGCTGATTATCGCCGTCTTCCGCTCGCTGCGCCCGCTGCTGCTGTGCCTGCTGTCCATCGCCACTGGCGCGCTGGCGGGCACGGTTGTCACGCTGCTGCTTTTTGGCGAACTGCATCTGATGACGCTGGTGATGAGCATGAGCGTCATCGGAATTTCCGCCGACTATACGCTCTACTATCTGACCGAGCGGATGGTGCACGGCGCAGAAAGCTCGCCCTGGCAAAGCCTCGCCAAAGTACGTAATGCCCTGCTGCTGGCGCTCTTCACCACCGTGGCGGCGTACCTGATTATGATGCTTGCCCCCTTCCCCGGCATTCGCCAGATGGCGGTGTTCGCGGCGGTTGGCCTGAGCGCCTCCTGTCTGACGGTGATTTTCTGGCATCCGTGGCTGTGTCGCGGGCAGCCCGTGCGCCCGGTTCCGGCAATGGTGCTGATGCTGCGCTGGCTGGCTGCCTGGCGACGCAATAAAAAACTCGCTATCGGTCTGCCGGTTGCGCTGGCACTCTTGTCGCTGACCGGTCTTGCCACGCTGCGCGTGGATGATGATATCTCGCAGCTACAGGCGCTACCGCAGCCTATCCTTGCACAGGAAAAAGCGATTACCGCGCTCACCGGGCAAAGCGTCGATCAGAAATGGTTTGTGGTATACGGCAAGACCGCGCAGCAGACGCTGGAGCGGCTGGAAGCCTTTGCTCCCGCGCTGGAGCAGGCTAAAGCAGAGGGCTGGCTCGGCGGCTATCGTACCCTTTCGCTAAATTCCCTCGCCCGGCAGCAGCAGGATCTCAGCCTGCTGAAAAACGCCGCGCCCGCCGTGAGCAAAGCCCTGAACAACGCCGGACTGACGACAGTCAACCCCGATCTTAACGCCATGCCAGTAACGGTCGATAACTGGCTTGCCAGTCCGGCGAGCGAAGGCTGGCGGCTACTGTGGCTGACGCTGGAAAATGGCGAAAGCGGCGTGCTGGTCCCGGTGGAGGGCGTGAAAAACAGCGCGGCGCTGAAGGCTCTGAGCACAAAACATACTGGCATCGCGTGGGTGGATCGTAAAAGCACTTTTGACGAACTGTTCGCGCATTATCGCCACATATTGACCGCCCTGCTGTGCGTTGCGCTGGCGGTGATTGCCTGCGGCGCGGTTGCCCGCCTTGGCTGGCGTAAGGGTGTCATCAGCCTGGTGCCTTCAGTAGTATCGCTGGGCTGCGGCCTGGCGGTGCTGTCACTCAACGGCCATGCGGTGAACCTGTTTTCGCTGCTGGCGCTGGTGCTGGTACTCGGGATTGGCATTAACTACACGCTGTTTTTCAGCAATCCGCGCGGCACGCCGCTGACCTCGCTGCTGGCGATTACGCTGGCAATGTTGACCACATTGCTGACGCTCGGCATGCTGGTCTTTAGCGCTACCCAGGCTATCAGCAGCTTTGGCATTGTGCTGGTGAGCGGCATTTTCACCGCCTTCCTGCTTTCACCGCTGGCGATGCCGACGAAAAAAGAGAAAAAAAGAAGATGATTAAACCGACATTCTGGCGTACCGCCGCGCTGGTCGCCACGCTGATTCTGACCGGGTGCAGTCACTCGCAGCCGGAACAGGAAGGCCGACCACAGGCGTGGCTGGAGCCGGGCACCCGCATCACGCTGCCAGCACCCGGCATCTCTCCGGCGGTCAGCTCCCAGCAGCTACTTACCGGCAGCTTTAATGGCAAAACCCAGTCGCTGCTGGTGATGCTCAATGCCGATGATAAAAAACTCACGCTGGCAGGACTGTCGTCCGTCGGCATTCGCCTGTTCCTCGTGACCTACGATGAAAAAGGGCTACATAGCGAACAATCGATCGTGGTACCGCAGTTGCCGCCAGCCAGCCAGGTACTGGCCGACGTGATGCTCAGCCACTGGCCGATTCGCGCCTGGGAGCCGCAGTTACCCCAGGGTTGGACGCTCACCGATAGCGGCGATAAGCGCGAGCTGCGTAACGCCAGCGGCAAACTGGTCACGGAAATCACTTATCTGAACCGAAAGGGAAAACGCGAGCCGATCAGCATCGAACAGCACGTTTTTAAATACCACATCACCATTCAATATCTGGGTGACTGAGATGATCTACATTTCTGCGGCTGGCATGATCAACGCTCTGGGTAATGACAACGATGAAATCGCCGCCAATCTGGTACGCGGCGTTGCGCCCGGTATGCGCCCTCGTTCGGGCTGGCTACAGGGGCATCCGCATGCAGTATTAGCCGGCGTAGACGGTGAGCTGCCAGATATTCCCGATGGGTTCAGCGCGCATCGCTCGCGCAATAATCAGCTGCTGCTGGCGGCGCTTAAACAGATTCAGCCACAGGTCAATGAGGCCATCGCGCAGTTCGGAAACGACCGGGTTGCGGTAGTACTCGGCACCAGCACATCCGGGCTGAATGAAGGCGATGCCCACGTCAATCTGACGCTTAACGGGCAGGAAAGCATCGCCTGGCAATATCCGCAGCAGGAGCTGGGCGATCCGGCGCGCTTTCTCAGCCACTGGCTGTCGCTGGATGGCCCGGCGTTCACGCTTTCAACCGCCTGCTCCTCCAGCGCCCGCGCCATCATTAGCGGACGCCGCCTGATCGAGGCCGGACTGGCGGACGTGGCGATAGTCGGCGGCGCAGATACCCTGAGCCGAATGCCCATTAACGGCTTTCGCAGCCTGGAATCGCTGTCCCTGACGCGGTGTCAGCCGTTTGGTCGCGACCGCTGCGGGATCACCATTGGCGAAGGCGCGGCGCTGATGTTGCTGACCCGCGAACCACAGCCCATCGCGCTGCTGGGTATCGGTGAGTCGAGCGATGCGTACCATATTTCGGCTCCGCATCCGCAAGGTGAAGGGGCGATTCGCGCGATTCGCCAGGCGCTGAACGACGCGAACCTCGCGCCGGAGCAGGTGGGCTATATCAACCTCCACGGCACCGCCACGCCGCTTAACGACCAGATTGAGTCCCGAGTGGTAAACGAACTGTTTGGCGAAACCGTGCCATGCAGCTCTACCAAGCATCTGACCGGGCACACGCTGGGCGCGGCGGGCATTACCGAAGCCGCTATCAGTATGCTGATTTTGCAACGCAACCTGCCGTTGCCGCCGCAGGATTTTAACTCATCGCCGCGCGATGAAACGCTGCCGCCCTGCGGCATCATCGGGCAGCCGCAGCCGCTTGAGCGCCCGGTTATCCTGTCGAATTCGTTCGCTTTTGGCGGCAATAACGCCAGCATTCTGCTCGGGAGGATCTCATGAGCCGTTATTTATCGCCCGGCGATTATCTGCCGCACGACGCGCCAATGCTGCTGCTTGATGAGGTTATCAGTGTGAGCGAGGACACGGCGATTTGCCGCGCGGCCGTCGCCCGCGACGGCGCACTGGGGCCGTTTCTTGACCCACAGGGCAATATCCCCGGCTGGTTCGCCCTGGAACTGATGGCGCAAACCGTTGGCGTCTGGTCAGGCTGGCATCGTCATCAACAAGGTCAGGACTGTATCTCGCTAGGCATGGTGCTCGGCGCGCGCGAACTGGTCTGCGCGGCGGGGATCCTGCCCGCCGGATTAACGCTGGATATCACCGTCACGCTACTGATGCAGGACGCGCGTTTCGGCAGCTTTGAATGCGCGATCGCCGCTGGCGAAGAGACGCTGGCGACTGGCCGGGTTAACACCTTCCAGCCAACATCTGAAGAACTTCATTCTCTATTTCAACAAGGAGCGTCCGCATGAGTCGTTCAGTTCTGGTTACCGGCGCCAGCAAGGGCATCGGTCGCGCCATCGCCCGCCAGCTGGCGGCGGACGGCTTTACGGTCGGCGTCCACTATCATCGCGATGCGCAGGGTGCGCAGGAGACGCTGGATGCCATTCTCGCCGCTGGCGGTACTGGTCGTCTGCTGACGTTTGACGTCGCCAACCGCGAGCAGTGCCGCGAGGTGCTGGAGCAGGATATTGAAGCGCATGACGCATGGTATGGCGTGGTCAGCAACGCCGGAATAACCCGCGACGCGGCGTTTCCGGCGCTGAGCGACAACGACTGGGACGCGGTGATCCATACCAATCTCGACAGCTTTTACAACGTGATCCAACCGTGCATCATGCCGATGATTAGCGCGCGCCAGGGTGGACGCATCATCACCCTCTCCTCGGTTTCCGGCGTGATGGGCAACCGTGGACAGGTGAACTACAGCGCGGCCAAAGCGGGGATTATCGGGGCGACGAAAGCGCTGGCGATTGAACTGGCAAAGCGCAAAATTACCGTTAACTGTATTGCGCCGGGGCTTATCGACACCGGGATGATCGAAATGGAAGAGACCGCACTGAAAGAGGCGATGTCGATGATCCCCATGAAACGGATGGGTCAGGCAGACGAAGTGGCCGGGCTTGCCAGCTATTTAATGTCGGATGTGGCAGGTTATGTGACCCGTCAGGTGATTTCCATCAATGGAGGGATGCTATGACACGTCGTGTGGTGATTACAGGCATGGGCGGCGTCACCGCCTTTGGAGAAAACTGGCAGGATGTCTCCGCCAGGCTGCTGGCCTATGAAAATGCGTTGCGCAAAATGCCGGAGTGGCAGGTGTATGACGGGCTGCATACGCTGCTGGGCGCGCCGATCGACGATTTCACCCTTCCGGAGCACTACACCCGTAAACGCATTCGTTCTATGGGCCGCGTGTCGCTGATGTCCACCCGCGCCACCGAACTGGCGCTGGAGCAGGCCGGACTGCCTGGCGATCCGGTGCTGACTAACGGCGAAACCGGCATCGCCTACGGCTCGTCAACCGGCAGTACCGGTCCGGTAAGCGAATTCGCCACCATGCTGACCGAAAAGCACACCAATAATATTACCGGCACCACCTACGTACAGATGATGCCGCACACCACCGCCGTCAACACCGGGCTGTTTTTCGGCCTGCGCGGGCGCGTTATCCCGACCTCCAGCGCCTGCACCTCCGGCAGCCAGGCGATTGGCTATGCATGGGAAGCCATTCGTCACGGTTATCAGACGGTGATGGTGGCAGGTGGCGCGGAGGAACTATGCCCGTCGGAAGCGGCGGTGTTTGATACCCTGTTCGCCACCAGCCAGCGCAATGATGAACCCAAAACCACCCCTTCGCCGTTCGATGAAAAACGCGACGGTCTGGTGATTGGCGAAGGTGCCGGCACCCTGATTCTGGAAGAGCTGGAGCATGCCAAAGCGCGCGGCGCGACGATCTACGGCGAGATTATCGGCTTTGCCACCAACTGCGACGCGGCGCATATTACCCAGCCGCAGCGCGAAACGATGCAGATTTGCATGGAACAGTCGCTGAAAATGGCGGGCCTGAGCGCCCGGGACATTGGCTATATTTCCGCCCACGGCACAGCGACCGACCGCGGCGATATTGCAGAAAGTCTGGCAACGGCGGCCATTTACGGCGATAGCGTACCGATCTCTTCACTGAAAAGTTATTTTGGTCATACCCTGGGTGCCTGCGGCGCGCTGGAAGCCTGGATGAGTCTGCAAATGATGCGCGAAGGCTGGTTTGCGCCGACGCTAAATCTGCATCAGCCGGATGCCAACTGCGGCGCGCTGGATTACATCATGGGTGAAGCCCGCAAAATTGACTGTGAGTTTCTGCAAAGCAATAACTTTGCCTTCGGCGGCATTAACACCTCCATCATCATTCAACGCTGGCCCTGAGATGTACCGGCTCGTGCTGGGGAACGTGTCAACATTAAGTGCGGACAAGCTGCCGTCTGCATTAATCGATCATGCGCCACAGGGCGCGCGACGGGCGCGCTGGCTGGCCGGGCGCGTCCTGCTTTCCCGCATCCTTTCGCCGCTGCCGGAAATTATCTATGGTGAACAGGGTAAACCCGCTTTCACGGCGGATACGCCGCTATGGTTCAATCTGAGCCACAGCGGTGATGACATCGCCCTACTGCTGAGCGACGAAGGGGAAGTCGGTTGCGATATCGAGGTGGTACGTCCGCGTAACAACTGGCGTATGCTGGCGAATGCGCTCTTCAGCCCCGGCGAACTGGCTGAGGTTGAGACCGAACGGCCGGAGAAACAGCTGGCAGCCTTCTGGCGCATATGGACCCGCAAAGAGGCCATTATTAAACAGCGCGGCGGCAGCGCCTGGCAAATCGTCAGCGCAGACAGCACGCTAAATTCTGCGCTGTCAATCAGCCACTGCCAGCTCGGTGCTCTAAGCCTGGCCGTCTGTACCCCGACGCCGTTTATTCTGAGCGCTGACGCCGTGCAGCGTCTGTAAAATCCGGATGGAAACCACCAACGGCGGCGGCAAACTGGCGATCCTGCCGGGGCCGAAAAGCCGGTTGCCAGGATAAGTTTTTATTTTCCTCCCGGCACAACGCATAGCACTTTCTTATCGTTACCGGGCATACCTTGATTCAGGACAACGTAAAAGTATGATGAATCCCTAAAATCATCATACTTTAATCGATTTTCTCATCATTTGAGGCAATAACGTTGTCCAGATTACGCTACGTGCTGCTGGCGGTGCTTGCCTGCGCGCCGCTGCTTACGCGCGCTGCAGCACCAGACGACATCACCACCGCCTGGCCGGTTAACGTGGGTCCGCTTAATCCACACCTTTATACTCCCAACCAGATGTTCGCTCAGAGCATGGTTTATGAGCCGCTGGTAAAATACCAGGCCGATGGCTCGGTAAAACCGTGGCTGGCGAAAAGCTGGAGCCACTCCGCAGACGGTAAAACCTGGACCTTTATCCTCCGCGATGACGTGACATTTTCCAACGGTGACGTATTTGACGCCCAGGCTGCAGCAGAGAACTTCCGCGCGGTGCTGGATAACCGCCAGCGTCACGCCTGGCTGGAGCTGACCAACCAAATCACCGACGTCAAAGCGCTCGACAAAACCACCCTGCAAATCACCCTTAAAGACGCCTACTACCCTTTCTTACAGGAGCTGGCCCTGCCGCGCCCGTTCCGCTTTATCGCGCCGTCGCAGTTCAAAGATAATGAGACTATGCACGGCATAAAAGCCCCGATTGGCACCGGGCCGTGGGTGCTGAAAGAGTCGAAGCTGAATCAGTATGACGTGCTGGTGCGTAACGAGCATTACTGGGGTGAAAAACCGAAGATTCAAAAGATTACCGTGAAGGTGATCCCCGACCCCACCACTCGCGCGGTCGCCTTTGAAACCGGCGATATCGACCTGTTGTACGGCAATGAAGGGCTGCTACCGCTCGACACTTTTGCGCGTTTTAGCCAGGACCCGCAGTATCACACGCAGCTTTCCGCGCCCGCCGAAACCGTGATGCTGGCGCTGAACTCCGCAAAAGCGCCCACCAGCGAACTGGCGGTGCGGGAAGCGCTGAACTATGCGGTGGATAAAAAATCGCTGATCGACAATGCGCTGTACGGCACACAGCAGGTGGCCGATACCTTATTCGCGCCCACCGTGCCTTACGCCAATATTGGCCTGAAACCGCGCCAGTACGATCCGCAGCAGGCCATTACGCTGCTGGAAAAAGCGGGCTGGGCGCTGCCCGCCGGACAGACTGTCCGTGAAAAAAATGGTCAGCCACTACACATCGAACTGGCCTATATTGGCACTGATGCGCTGAGCAAAACGATGGCCGAGATTATCCAGGCCGATATGCGCAAGATTGGCGTCGATGTCGCGCTGATCGGCGAAGAAGAGAGCAGCATTTATGCCCGTATGCGCGATGGCCGCTTCGGTATGATTTTCTCCCGCACCTGGGGCGCGCCTTACGATCCGCACGCTTTCATGAGTTCGATGCGCGTCCCCTCCCACGCGGATTATCAGGCACAACTCGGCCTGCCCGACAAAGCGCAAATCGACAAAGAGATTGGTGACGTGCTTACGACCACCGATGAAACGCAGCGTAAGTCGCTGTATCGCGACATCCTTACCCGTCTGCATAACGAGGCGGTATATCTCCCCATTAGTTATATATCGATGATGGTGGTGGCGAAACCTGAACTGGGCGAGATCCCTTATGCGCCCATTACTTCTGAAATTCCGTTTGAACAGATTACCCCGGTGGCTCCCTGATGTTGCGTTATGCTTTGCGGCGCATGCTGCTGCTGATCCCGATGATCTTCGCTGCCTCGGTGGTGATCTTTTTGATGCTGCGCCTGGGCACTGGCGACCCGGCGCTCGACTATTTGCGTTTATCGAACCTGCCGCCGACGCCGGAGATGGTAGCCTCCACGCGTGCGATGCTGGGGCTGGATCAGCCGCTTGTCGCGCAGTACGGCGACTGGCTGTGGAAAGCGCTGCATCTCGATTTCGGAATCTCGTTTGCGACGCAGCGGCCGGTACTGAATGACGTACTGCATTTCCTGCCCGCCACGCTGCAACTGGCAGGGGCTGCGCTGGTGTTGATTCTGCTGACCTCCGTACCGCTGGGTATCTGGGCGGCGCGCCATCGCGATCGCCTGCCGGATTTTATCGTCCGGCTGATCGCCTTTCTCGGTGTGTCGATGCCTAATTTCTGGCTCGCCTTTCTGCTGGTGACGTTTTTCTCGGTGTATTTAAAATGGCTGCCCGCCATGGGTTACGGCGGCTGGCAGCATCTTATTCTGCCAGCGGTGTCGATTGCCTTTATGTCGCTGGCGATTAACGCCCGTCTGCTGCGCGCCAGTATGCTGGACATCGCCGGGCAGCGGCATGTCACCTGGGCGCGGCTGCGCGGTCTGAGCGAGAAACACACCGAGCGTCACCACATCCTGCGCAACGCCTCGCTGCCGATGATCACCGCCGTGGGGATGCATATCGGCGAACTAATCGGCGGAACGATGATCATCGAGAATATCTTTGCCTGGCCGGGCGTCGGGCGCTATGCCGTCTCGGCGATTTTTAACCGCGACTACCCGGTCATCCAGTGCTTTACGCTGATGATGGTGGTGGTTTTTGTGGTCTGTAACCTGATTGTCGATCTGCTGAACGCCGCGCTGGACCCGCGTATTCGTCGCCATGAAGGAGCGCATTCGTGAACTTTTTTCTCTCTTCACGCTGGTCGGTACGCCTGGCGCTCATTGTCATTGTCCTGTTGGCGGTAATTGCGCTCACCAGTCAGTGGTGGCTACCCTGGGATCCGCAGGCCATTGATTTACCGTCGCGTTTGCTGGCACCGAATAGCCAGCACTGGCTCGGCACCGATCATCTGGGGCGGGATATTTTCTCCCGTCTGCTGGCAGCAATCCGGGTCTCGCTCGGCTCGGTGATGGCCTGTCTGCTACTGGTACTGGCGTTGGGGCTGATTGTCGGCGGTAGCGCCGGGCTGATCGGCGGCCGTGTCGATCAGGTGACCATGCGGGTCGCCGATATTTTTATGACCTTTCCGACCTCGATCCTCTCCTTTTTCCTGGTGGGCGTGCTGGGGACCGGGCTGACCAACGTGATTATCGCCATCGCGCTGTCGCACTGGGCCTGGTATGCGCGCATGGTACGAACGTTAGTGATCTCCCTGCGCCAGCGTGAATTTGTGCTGGCTGCACGGTTATCCGGCGCGGGGCATATGCGGGTGTTTATCGATCATCTGGCAGGCGCGGCGATGCCGTCGCTGCTGGTGCTGGCGACGCTGGATATCGGCCATATGATGCTGCATGTCGCCGGGATGTCGTTCCTCGGCCTCGGCGTGACCGCGCCGACACCGGAATGGGGTGTGATGATCAACGACGCGCGCCAGTATATCTGGACCCAGCCGCTGCAAATGGTCTGGCCGGGGCTGGCGCTGTTTATCAGCGTCATGGCCTTTAACCTGGTCGGTGACGCACTGCGCGATCATCTCGACCCTCATCTGGAAACGGAGCATGCCCACTGATGCCGCAATCCATCGAACTGCAAAATATTGCGCTTGAAGCGGACAAACCGCTGGTGCAGGGTGTGTCGCTGACCCTTAAACGCGGCCGCGTGCTGGCGCTGGTCGGCGGCAGCGGCAGCGGGAAATCCCTCACCTGCGCGGCGGCGTTGGGCGTACTGCCCGCGGGCGTGCGCCAGACGGCGGGAACGCTGCTGGCGGATGGCCAACCCGTCACCTGCGCTGCGCTGCGCGGGCTGAAGGTGGCGACCATTATGCAAAACCCGCGCAGCGCCTTTAACCCGTTGCATACCATGGCGACGCACGCGCGCGAGACCTGCCGGGCGCTGGGCAAACCGGCGGATGACGCCACGCTTATTGACGCGCTGGAGGCCGTTGGGCTGGAGAATGCGGAGCGTGTACTGCGGCTCTATCCGTTTGAGATGAGCGGCGGCATGCTACAGCGAATGATGATCGCGATGGCGGTGCTGGCCGACGCGCCGTTTATCATTGCCGACGAGCCGACCACCGATCTGGATGCGGTCGCCCAGGCGCGGATTCTGGATCTGCTGGACGCCATCCTTCAGCGCCGCGCGCCGGGGATGCTGATCGTCACGCACGATATGGGCGTGGTGGCGCGCCTGGCGGACGAGGTGGCGGTGATGGATCAGGGGCGGATCGTCGAACATAACCGCGTGGACGCGATTTTTAACGCTCCGCAGCATCCCGTCACGCGCGGCCTGCTGGCCGCACATCTGGCGCTTTATGGCATGGAGTTACCCGCATGACGCTGCTTTCCGTTTCCGGCCTGGGGCACCGCTACCCCCACCAGCCTGCGGTGTTGCGCGATATTTCGCTGACGCTACAGGCAGGCGAAAGCGTGGCCCTGCTGGGCCGCAGCGGCTGTGGCAAAAGTACCCTGGCGCGTCTGCTGGTGGGGCTGGAGCGCCCGGAATCAGGCGATATCGTCTGGCGCGGCAAAACCCTGGCACGCTTAAACCGGGCGTCCCGAAAGGCATTTCGCCGCGATATCCAGCTCGTTTTTCAGGATGCCATCAGCGCGGTGAACCCGCGCAAAACCGTCGGCGATATTATTGCCGAGCCGATGCGCCACCTGATGACGCTGGCGAAAAAAGAGCGGCGGGATCGCATTGAGGAGATGCTTCGCGCTGTCGAGCTGGATATTGATATCATAGACAAGCGGCCGTCTCAGTTGAGCGGCGGCCAGCTCCAGCGCGTTTGCCTGGCGCGCGCGCTGGTTGTCAGGCCTGCCCTGTTGATTCTGGATGAAGCGGTCTCCAGCCTGGACCTGGTATTGCAGGCGGGCATCATCCAGCTTCTTAAGCGTTTACAGCAGCAGTTCGGCACCGCCTGCCTGTTCATTACTCACGATCTGCGTCTGGTCGAGCGTTTTTGCCAGCGAGTGATGGTGATGGATCGGGGGGAAATTATCGAAACCGCTCCCGTGCAGTCCCCGTTACAGTTACAGACGCCGCAAGGTCAGGCGCTACAGCAGGCGGCGCTTCCCGCCTTCCCCGTTCCGCGACGCACGCAACCCTGAGGGCTTATTCCAATGCAACGAATCACCATTACGCTTGACGACGATCTTCTCGTTACGCTGGACGCACTAAGCCAGCAGCGGGGCTACAACAACCGGTCAGAAGCGATTCGCGATATTCTGCGCAATACGCTGACGCATGAACACACTCAGCACGGCGGGCAGAACGGCTATGCGGTGCTGTCGTATGTTTATGAACATGAGAAGCGCGATCTCGCCAGCCGCATCGTCTCGGCGCAGCATCACCACCACGATCTGTCAGTCTCCACGCTGCATGTGCATATCAATCATGATGACTGCCTGGAAGTCGCGGTACTGAAGGGCAATATGCACGAGATCCAGCATTTCGCCGACGATGTGATCGCCCAGCGTGGCGTGCGTCACGGACATTTGCAGTGTCTGACGGAAGAGGACTAGAGCATATTCGTAGCAATGCACCCGCCGCACAAAAGATTAATCCTTGTATGTAGAAGAGATGACGACATTTATTACGCCTCTCTTCTTTATATACATATTTTTGTCTTTGCAAAGCAGATTCCTGCACCAAATTTAATAGTGCACTAATCTTCATTTAAAACTTTACGTGTTTTTTCACCCAGTTTGAAACAAATCCCCGCCATTCCCTTTGGACATAATTCTTTTACGTTAACTATAATTTTATTAAGATCTTCATCATTCACAGTTTTATCAATATGGTTTAAACTCCAGTATTCAAACCCGAGATTTTTTTTGCTCTCCACCTCAAACTCAGGCAATTCATTCCAATGATTTGCCAGTAAAGAGGTTATTATTTCAGATAATCCTTCAGAAACAGAACCTTCATCACATTCTTTAAATTTGTTATAGAAGCCGCTTAAATCTGCCCATGTATTTAAATTGTCAATAGCACTCTCTGCCTTATCGTATTTTGCGGAAGTGCACTCATAAGCGTTTGCAGAAAAATTAATCATGCACAGCAATAAAAAAATCATTTTCATAATAAATATGCTCTTATCGGGGTATAAATATGCGATGCATTTCTCAAGGTGTCATTTAGCGCAGAGAGGCCACTATTATTTATAATTTCAATAGTTGTTAAAGGCGAGTCACCCATGTAGTTCTTTATCTTTAACATGGCATCATCAGTTGTTCTTATACATCCCATAGTGGCGTGTTTTGGGCCGGCATCATGCAAACTATTAGCCCGGCCAGAATGAATACCTATACCTGGATGGCCCGGATAATTAAATCTAATTATTCCATAAGAGCCGTAAGGTCCATTTGGATCTGGTATGTGCCAATGAGGTCTTAAGGTGTCAATAATCTGATAATTTCCATTATTTATATGGCGAAATGATGCTCGGCTATCAACATTATTATAAGCAACCCACTTTCCTTGCATAATATTATCATTTGAAATAAGCATTATAATATGTTTTTTACCATCAAAGATGATTTTTGCCATATGTACCTCTTTTTACCACATTAAAGAATATCTTACAAAAAATTAAAAACCATTATACAAAGAACCTCAAGCTGTATAAATAAGATGCATACAGCAACAGCATTAAATGTATCCTCAATGTATAAACTAATTGATACAGATTATCAAAAAATAAGCAAAAATTGATAATTTATATATTCTAAATAACTCGTATTTTAGGAAAACGATGACGCGGTGACAATCTCGTCCGGAACGAACTCGAACAACCTAAGGCTGCACCTCGCCGGAAGCGTACTCCGCTTAATAATCGGGGTGAGCGAGGAAAGCCAACGCACATGCAACGTGAAATATGACGGATATCCTTTTATGTTAATAGCTGGTTACGATTCCTCATTGTATTTTTAAAAGAATATATAGCGTCCATCCTTCTTTTTCTGCCGTCGTAACCCTACACGATGCAGGCTATCTTCGCCTGCTATGCTTAATGATCCGAACATTCATCACAATCCGGAGCGAAGCATGAAAATCGATTTTACGGGAAAAGTGGCGCTGGTGACCGCCTCCACCGGGGGGATTGGCTTAGGGATCGCCAAAGGGCTGGCGGAAAGTGGCGCAGAAGTGATTATCAACGGGCGCAGCGAAAGCAGCGTGAATCAGGGCATCCAGCATCTTCAGCAGGCGGTGCCAGGCGCGCAGCTTCGCGCGGCGATTGCCGATCTCAGCACACCGGAAGGCGTGGAGTCGCTACTTAAAGTGGCACCGGATGTTGATATTCTGGTTAATAATGCCGGGATTTTCGGCCCGCAGGCTTTTTATTCGACCGATGACGATACCTGGGATAACTACTGGCAGACGAACGTGATGTCGGGCGTACGCCTGTCGCGCGCGCTGTTGCCGGGCATGGTGCGCAAAGGCTGGGGACGCGTGGTATTTATTTCATCAGAATCGGCACGCAATATTCCGGCGGATATGATCCACTATGGCGTGACCAAAACGGCGCTGCTTTCCCTCTCGCGCGGGCTGGCGAAATTCGTCGCGGGCAGCGGGGTGACGGTGAACAGCGTCCTGCCGGGGCCGACCTTGTCCGATGGTTTTGCCGCCATGATGAAAGATGAAGTAGAGAAAACCGGCAAATCGCTGGAGACGGTGGCAAAAGAGTTTGTGATGCAAAACCGCCCGAGTTCGGTGATCCAGCGTGCCGCCACAGTCGAAGAAGTGGCGAATATGGTGGTTTACGTCTGTTCAGAGCAGGCTTCCGCCACGTCGGGCGCGGCGCTGCGCGTGGATGGCGGTGTGGTGGACGATATTGTCTGACGTGAGCCGCAGCCAGGGCTGATGAGCGCAGCCATTCGGCCAGGCATGTACCTTATAATGCCTGGCGGCGCTGCGCTTGCACAGGCCTACAAATTACGTTAACCCTGTACCAAAGGCAGAGTCCATCGGCAAACCAGCAATGTAGGCCGGGAAAGATGCCGCCGCCTCCTGGCAGACCACCGATGTAGGCCGGGCAAGGCGCAGCCGCCGCCCGGCAAACCACCAGCACAGGCCGGCAATACGTCCTTCGTGACCGGCGTTAACCGCGGTGCGTATTCACCACCTGGCCAATCCCCTTGCCTTCCAGCGCTTCATCCGGATCGGCAAAGAAATCAATATTGAAATACGTGTCGTCGGTCAACAGCTCAATACGATGCCAGTACTGCGGCGGGCTAATACCGAAGTGCCCGGCCTCAATCACGACCTCAATTTCCGCCGTGGTATCATTTTCGCTGGCAAAGCCGAAATATTTCACCGCCCCTTCCATCACCGAAAGGCGGCCATAAACGCCTTTTTTGGTGTTGTGATGGGTTAACAACGCCTGAGGAACCGTCTGTTTATCCCAGAACGGCGTGGAACGGGTGTGACGAAAATGAGCAGGAATTTGAAACGCCATAATCAATCCTCCAGAAGGGTGGAATTACCAGCCACATACGTTAGTTTCTTCGTCAGATTCATAACCGCGAACGATATTAATCAAATCTTTTACGCTATCCGCAGCATTCAGCGGGTCCTGCAACTCACTCAGACTGGCAAAATTTTTATCTACCGAAATGCCGTTATTGTTATTCGTCACCGTCAGGACAAATTCATCCGCACTTTTCTTTGCCGCTGACAAACCTGAAACCAACTCCGTCACCGCCTGCACGGCAAGATCCGGCACATACAGGGACATTGGTTTCAAATAGACTTTGTCTTCGGTTTCATTGTTGCTACTATTCGTTACTGCCAGAGAATAACCTTTATTTTCTGTCGTCATCATGAACACCTCAGCCTTCAATCAAAATTTTCGGGTCAACATAAAAATCTACGCAAAATAGCGTATCGTCCGTTAACGCTTCTATGTTGTGCCATTTTTCCGGCGGGAAAACGCCAAATTCGCCGGCGTTAATCGTCAGCGTTTCCACCGGCTCAGGGCTGGTCTCATCTGCATAACCGTAATAGCGGATCGCGCCGCGCATTACGCTTAAGCGGGGGTAAACGCCCTGCCGCGTACCGGCGTCGAGGTGACGTTTCCAGATAGATGCAGGCGCGGTCTCATTATTCCAGAACGGCGTAGAACGGGTGTGAACATAGTGAGCGGGGATAGCGATACGTTGCATATTTCAACCTCTTGCGGCTCCCTGAAACGTGCTCAGAGAAAAAGGAAATCATATGTTGCATATCATATACCTGTTTTTGAATTTATGCGGTGCTTTTTTTGGTGGGTATTTTTACACTGTTTTATCTACTGCGGGAATAATCCATGATGGCTTCAACAATAATATCGCTCTGCTACCTGTGCCTGAGCAACTAATGAGAATTAATAATTGTACCCCCTAAGGATTAATTAAAATGCCGCACATTTTATGCACGGCGGGAATAATAAATAAGGACGAACATTACTTTATGACGACTTCTCAGTGCCTTGCGACGCGATTAACGCCTGGGCGCACGCCCAGGCACTCGACCACGCCCACTGGAAATTATATCCCCCCAGCCAGCCAGTCACATCCATCACTTCGCCGATAAAATAAAGCCCAGGCACATTACGTGCTTCCATCGTGCGCGATGAAAGCTCATGCGTATCGACCCCGCCAAGGGTCACTTCCGCCGTGCGGTAACCTTCTGTCCCGTTGGGCTGCACGCGCCATGCGGTTAACGTTGTTACCAGTGCCTGCTGGTCGCGCGCGTTAAGCTGTTTCAGCGTAACGTCAGGGATTTGCCCTAACTGCTGTAAACACTCGACCAGCCGTTTAGGAAGCTGCATCGCGAGCGTATTTTTCAGGCTTTGATTAGGATGCGCCGCACGTTGCTCATCCAGGAAGCTCTCCAGATCGCAGTCCGGCAGCAGATTAATACTGACAAACTCGCCGGGTTGCCAGTAGCTGGAGATTTGCAGCACTGCCGGGCCTGAAAGCCCACGGTGGGTAAACAGCAGGCTTTCGCGAAACAGCGTGCCCTCCTGCGCGGTAATAACTGACGGCACCGAGACGCCGGAAAGCGTCTGTAACGGTTCCAGCAGCGGTTTATGCAGGGTAAATGGGACCAGCCCGGCGCGCGTCGACAGCACCTTCAGACCGAACTGCTCCGCGATTTTATAGCCAAAAGGAGACGCGCCCAGTCCCGGCATCGAAAGGCCGCCGCTGGCGATAACCAGCTTATCCGCCGCCACCGTATCGCCGTTGAGTTGCAGGATATACCCGTCGTCATCGCGCCCGACGCTCAGCACCTCGCTGCGCAGTCGCAGCGTCACCTGGCCTTTTTCACACTCTTTCACCAGCATATCGACGATTTGCTGCGCGGAATCGTCACAAAAGAGCTGGCCCAGCGCCTTTTCATGCCAGGCGATATCGTGCTTCCCTAACAGCTCGATAAAATCCCACTGGGTATAGCGCGCCAGTGCTGACTTACAAAAATGCGGGTTCTGACTCAGATAGGCGGCAGGTTCGACGTAGAGGTTGGTAAAATTACAGCGTCCTCCGCCCGACATCAGAATTTTGCGGCCCGGTTTTTTGCCGTTATCAAGTAGCAGTACACGGCTTCCGGCCTGACCTGCCGTGGCCGCACAAAACATTCCTGCGGCACCCGCACCGATAACAATGGCATCAAACCTTTCCACAGCAACATCCTCTCTCAAATCAGGGCGTGAATTGTAAAGATTACCCAGTGGTCGCACCAGCGTAAAAATGCGCTGCATCTATCATTTCATTGAAATCTATAAGATAAATCTTTAGTACTTTCGCGCAGAGCACGACTAATATCAAAAAAAGGCGATATTTCACTTTGCCCGCGCCGCCAAAGTCACTGATAATGCGCCGCGTTCATGTCCTCAAAATGGCGTAACGTCCTATGCTACATTTGTTTGCTGGTCTTGATTTCCATACGGGCCTTTTATTATTGCTTGCTCTGGTTTTTGTGCTGTTTTACGAAGCTATCAACGGTTTCCACGACACTGCGAATGCTGTTGCAACCGTGATTTATACCCGTGCAATGCGCTCGCAACTCGCGGTGGTCATGGCTGCGGTATTTAACTTTTTCGGCGTTCTGCTCGGCGGATTGAGCGTGGCCTATGCGATTGTGCATATGCTGCCAACCGATCTACTACTGAATGTCAGCTCCGCTCACGGCCTGGCGATGGTCTTCTCCATGCTGCTGGCGGCTATCATCTGGAACCTGGGGACCTGGTATTTTGGTTTGCCAGCCTCCAGTTCTCATACCCTGATTGGCGCCATCATCGGCATTGGTTTAACCAACGCATTGATGAGCGGTACCTCGGTGGTCGATGCGCTCAACATTCCCAAAGTTATCAACATCTTTGCCTCGTTGATTGTGTCTCCCATCGTTGGCCTGATCTTCGCAGGGGGCCTGGTGTTTATTTTGCGTCGCTACTGGAGCGGCACCAAAAAACGCGCCCGTATCCACCTGACGCCAGCCGAACGTGAAAAGAAAGACGGGAAGAAAAAACCGCCGTTCTGGACCCGTATCGCACTGATCCTGTCCGCCATTGGCGTGAGTTTTTCTCACGGTGCGAATGACGGACAGAAAGGGATCGGCCTGATTATGCTGGTACTGATTGGCGTTGCGCCTGCGGGATTCGTGGTCAACATGAATGCCTCTGGCTACGACATTACCCGTACTCGCGACGCGATCAATAACGTAGAAGTCTATTTCCAGCAGCACCCGGACTTCCTGCAAAAAGCGATCGAAAAAGAGCCGGCTATTCCGACGCCGGAACAAACCGGTAACGCACCAGCCGAGTTTCATTGCCATCCCGGCCTCGCGGTTAATGCGCTAAACCGCGCTAAAACGATGCTGGGCGACATTGATAACTACGATAAGCTTCCGGTAGAGCAACGTAGCCAGCTGCGCCGCATCATGCTGTGTATCGCGGATACGACCGATAAAGTCGCTAAGATGCCAAATGTCAGCGCTGACGATCAGCGTCTGCTCAAAAAGCTGAAAGGCGATATGCTCAGCACCATTGAGTATGCCCCTATCTGGATCATCATGGCCGTCGCGTTAGCGTTGGGTATTGGTACCATGATTGGCTGGCGACGTGTTGCCACCACTATCGGTGAAAAAATCGGTAAAAAAGGCATGACCTATGCACAGGGGATGTCCGCTCAGATGACGGCAGCGGTCTCCATCGGGCTTGCCAGCTATACCGGCATGCCGGTTTCCACCACCCACGTTCTCTCATCCTCCGTGGCGGGGACGATGATCGTAGACGGCGGCGGTCTGCAACGGAAAACCGTGACCAGCATACTGATGGCGTGGGTCTTTACGCTTCCAGCTTCAATCGTGCTGTCAGGCGTACTGTACTGGCTGGCCCTGCATATCATTTAACGGTGGGTATTGCAGAAAACAGAAGCGGGTCAGGAAACTGGCCCGCTTTTTTTTTCAGTGCCAAATCATCAACGCGATCAAACTGACCACGACCAGCCCACACAGAAAGCTGGTCAAAATAAACTGCCCGCGCACGCGTTCACAGCGGCGGATAAACTCATCATCATGATGATCAAGGTAGCGTTGGGCATAGATATACCACACCAGACGCACCTGCTTGCCGGGCTGACCGTGAGACGTAAAGAAACCGCCACCATCGACGTACTGGTAAAGCAAAGGGTCACAGCCGCGTAATACCACTAACAGCGCACGCAGGGATGAAAAATAGCGTGCCATGTTAACAACACAAACAACACATAAAGCCCAAAAAAGCGCGATGGTGCTGATCATACCGCCTCCCCGGCAATCACCCACCGTTAAAGCCTGCGGGCAATCGCTCCCCAACATACAGACAAAGAGTTCATTGAAAGAGTGAGAAACCGATCACGTTTATTTATCCGACCGGCTCATTAAATAGTGTAGGAGATCAGTTAATTTTTTTACCATAACGTTAATCATTATCAATGCAATTGTCTGAAAATTTTGTTCAACTTTGAGTTGAGCAAGCGACATTGACGAAGGACCTGGCGCGCTATAAGGTAGGATCATCCTCTACACCAGGCTTCTAAAGGCAGGGCTTATTCATCCCGCGCGTGTAGTACGCAGGACGCGGAACAAGACAGCCAGCGACAGCAGGCGGTCCGGCCCACTGGTCATCGACAACTTATGGAAGGAGTAACACTATGGCTTACAAACACATTCTCATTGCGGTTGACCTGTCTCCAGAAAGCAAAGTGCTGGTAGACAAAGCGGTATCCATGGCGCGTCCTTACGATGCAAAAATTTCCCTGATCCATGTGGATGTTAACTACTCCGATCTATACACCGGCCTGATTGATGTGAACCTCGGCGATATGCAAAAACGCATCTCTGAAGAAACGCATCATGCCCTGAGCGAACTGTCCGCCAATGCCAACTACCCTATCACCGAAACCCTGAGCGGCAGCGGCGATCTGGGTCAGGTGCTGGTTGATGCAATTAAAAAATATGACATGGACCTGGTCGTTTGCGGCCATCACCAGGATTTCTGGAGCAAACTCATGTCATCTGCTCGCCAATTGATTAATACCGTGCATGTCGACATGCTGATCGTCCCGCTGCGCGACGAAGAAGACGAATAAAACCGCACTTTACCAACAAAAAACTGCGGGGGGTCCGCAGTTTTTTTATGCCTGCCTTTCACCCATTTCTCCTGCTCACGCCTTAATTTTCTCTCCGACGCCACGCCTTCGCATTGTTTATTTCACCATTAAATAACAATCATCAAACACACAAAAAACATACTCATGCATGTAAATGCATTAAAAATATTAATAAACGCATTTACGCGCACTATTAATTGATTAATTAACCATCAACCCCGAAGTGCGATCCTCTACGCAAAATAAATGAAAAAATGTAATTAATTGAATTATAAAGAATAATACATTTATGATGTGATTTACCTCGCATATTAAGATCCTCTTCGTAGTCAATGCGTTTTTCTGCGCATAAATTACAAACGCGCACAAAAACGCATTTATTCCTGGCAAGCATGCCACGTTACGTACCCGCACCGTGGCATGTGCAAACCAACGTAAAAACAGTGAGAGAAAGAAAAATGGATCAAGCAACAAAGTGGTTGGATCTTTCCGGAAAAGTGGTGATTGTGACCGGCGGCAGCATGGGCCTTGGCGAAAAGATGGTTGAAAACCTGCATGCCAATGGCGCAACCGTGGTGTATGCCGACCTCGCACCTAACGCCGCGTTTAGTCAGATTGACGGGATCACCTATATCAAATGCGATGTGACCAAAAAAGCAGAAGTCGAGCAGCTTGCCGCTAGCGTGGTCGAGAAATTTGGTCATATCGACGGACTGGTCAATAACGCAGGCGTCAGTCGCCCGCGCCTGCTGGTGGATGTCTTCAAACAAAAACCGGAATACGAGCTGAGCGAAGATGACTTTGACTTTATGGTGAATGTTAACCAGAAAGCGGTCTATCTCGTCTCCCAGGCCGTCGCCCGTCAAATGGTTGAACAGGAGTCCGGCGTGATTATCAATATGACCTCTGAGGCTGGCGTTCAGGGTTCACGCGGTCAGAGCTGCTACTCCGCCACCAAAGCCGCCGTTAACGCCTTTACCTTCGCCTGGGCAAAAGAGCTGGGGCCATACAATATCCGCATCGTCAGCGTTGAACCTGGCATTAACGTCCCTACCCCGATGAACAGCGAAGCGAATTTCCGTGCGCTGGCCTATACCCGCGGCACCGATCCTTCCCACGTGCATAAAGACTACAAAGGCATTATTCCACTGGGACGTCCTGGCAAACTGGAAGAGATTGCCGATCTTATTTCTTACCTGGTTTCAGATCGTTCCTCTTACATCACAGGCTCCGTCATCAATATCACTGGCGGTAAATCACATCATTAATCACTCATCATAAGAAATGGAGCCGACCATGGGGAACAATCGAATTGCCAATAGCCCTACGTTAGCGAAAATTAGAAAGTTCGGTGGAGTTATGAGCGGCATGGTTATGCCGAATCTGGGTGCATTTGTCGGATGGGGATTAATGGCCGCCATTTTTATCCCAAATGGCTGGTTTCCCAATGACAAATTAGGAGAGATGGTCGGTCCTATCCTGAATTATCTTTTCCCATTATTAATTGGCTACACAGCAGGATATAACATTCACGGTCAGCGTGGCGGGGTCATTGCCGCCTTCGCCACCATGGGCGTCATCGTAGGATCCAACATTACGATGATCAGTGGTGCGATGGTCATGGGGCCACTCTCCTCCTGGTTGTTGAAGAAATTCGATCAGAAAGTGCAGCCCAAAATTAAACCCGGCTTTGAAATGTTCGTGAATAATTTCAGCCTGGGGATCATCGGTCTGCTGTGCGCGATTTTTGCTTACATGACCGTTGGGCCAGTGATCCGTCTGCTGATCGTAATTATTACGTCAGGCGTCAACTGGTGTACTACTCATAACCTTCTGCCGCTGTTGTCCGTCTTTATGGCTCCGGCCCAGGTACTGTTCCTTAACAACGTCGTTAACCACGGTATTCTTGCCCCGATCGGTTTTGCGCAGGTTCCTGAACTGGGTAAGTCGATCATGTTCCTGGTGGATACCAATAACGGCCCATTGCTGGGAACGCTGATGGCTATCGCCCTCTTCGGACGTGGACGCGCTAAAAAGACCGCGCCGATGGCAATGTTCATTGCCGGGATTGCCGGAATTGGTGAAGTTTACTTCCCCTTCGTGCTGGCAAACCCGCTGCTGGTCTTTGCTACCATGGGTGGGCTGGCGGTCTCGCTATTCCTGCAAGTGATTATGGGTGGCGGCCTGATTGGTGTAGCGTCTCCGGGCAGCTTGATCGCTATCGCGATGATGACACCGAAAAGCGCTATCATCGCCAACCTGGTCTCGATTAGCGCGGGCTTTATCGTCTCCTGCACGCTTGGCTGGCTACTGTTGAAAATCAGCCCCGGCTCAGAAGATGGTGAAGAAGAGGATCCTGTTATTATCGGGGGTCGTCAGGTGAAATCCGTCACGGATTTTGTACCAGGCATGGCAACGCCGACTTCTGCACCTGCAACGGCAAGGAAAAGCATCCAGCGAATACTCGTCGCCTGCGATTCCGGCATGGGTTCCAGCGCAATGGGAGCATCGGTACTGCGAAAACGGCTGAAGGAAGAAAATCTCGACACCATCACCGTTGTTAATGATTCCGCTAATCGGGTGGGTAAAGATTACGACATTGTTATTACCCTCTCCGGGTTGCTCGAACGCGCGAAACTTAGCTGCGAAAATGCGAACACGGCGTTTATCACTGTTAATAACTTTATTAAGTTAAGTGATTACGATGAAACCGTTGCATTTATCAAGCAACGCAATCAGGCGGCGAATCAGGAAGCAACAACATGAATGAAATTTTTTCTCTAAAAAACATTGTCCTCAATGCCAAAGCTGACGATAAATTTGCCGCAATAACGTTAACCGGGGAAGTTTTAAAACAGAACGGTTATATCACTGAGCGATACATTGAAAGAATGAAGCTCAGGGAAGAAATAGTTTCAACGTATCTGGGGAATGGGTTAGCGATCCCTCACGGTACGGATGGATCAGACTGTGAAATCATTAAAACCGGGATATCGTTAGTGCAGTTTCCCAATGGCGTCGACTTTGGTGATGGAAATACTGCATATATAACCATTGGTATTGCTGGCAAGGAGGGCGAACATATGGACTTACTGAATAAAATCGCCCTTATATGTATTGAAGAAGAGAATGTTATGGCGTTACGTAATGCCACTTCACCAGAACAAATTTTACAAGTCCTGAACTTATAAGATATACTCGTTATTCTTTGAATAACATGAGTATGTAATGATGAAGGCAGCCAGACAAGACATTATTCTTCAGATACTTGAAAAAGAAAAAAAGATCGTTGCCAGTAAATTAAGTGAGCGCCTGAAGGTTTCTGAAGATACCGTAAGGCGCGACTTAAATGAACTTGCAAACCAGGGATTAATTCGGCGCGTACACAGTGGCGCAATACGCGTTGGCCCGGCAGTCACTGACTTTAATGTCAGGCAGGATCTCAATATTAATGAAAAGGTTAAACTTGCAAAGAAAGCAGTGCATTTAATCAAAGAGAATAGTGTCATTCTGATTGACGGAGGAACAACCAATTACGAATTAGTTAAACAAATACCTAAAGATATAAAATGTACAGTTGTCTCCAACAACATCCCTATTTTGCACTTACTCAGTGATTATCAAAATGTGGAGGTTATCGGTTTAGGTGGCAGACTTTACAAAAATTCTTTGGTATTAATTGGTGCAGAAACCATCCGTGAACTGGCCGCTATTCGCCCCGACATCTATTTTATGGGCGTCGCCCATGTTGATAGCGAAGTCGGCGTAACCATTCCAGGACTGGATGAGTGCTACACCAAACAAAAAATGGCTGAGGTCTCGAATGAAGTTGCCATCCTTGTAACTGAAGAAAAACTTGAGACCAGGTCTAATTTCGTTGTGTCCTCACTCAAGGATATCACTCATATATTCACGAGTAAGGACATCTAAATATTATGAGGTATGTTAATGAAACGCGTATTAATTGTAGGCGCTGGCCGCCTTGGTAAAGGCTTTGTTGGCGAGACGTTTGATAATGCAGGCTGGAATATTTCGTTCCTGGATAAAGACCCCCGAGTCATCGACGAATTAAAGAAACATAACAAATATACCGTCCAGGTATTTCGTACCGATGACATCATCATGCATGACATCACCAACTTTAATGCATTTCTGACTGATGATAACTATTCCGTAATGGATGATTTCCTCGAATCTTCCGTTATTATGTGCCCGCTCTACCCGGAAGATTTCCCGGCCTCCGCAAAATATCTGGCTGCATGTTTTGAAAAGCAGTATGAAGTCGATCCTGACAAAAAAATGACGCTGATCTGCTTAACCAACAAAAACCATATTATTAAAGATATTGAAGGCTATTACCGCGACGCAATTTCTTCGCCGGAAGCCCGCGCCTGGTTTGATACCCACGTTGCTATCCGTGACTCCATCGTTCGCCGCTCCACGGATGCCGAAACCAACTACGCCACTAACATTGATAGCACCGCCGTCGCGTCACTGCTGATTCAGACCCCGCTGTACAACGACATCAGCGATGTCGAATGGCTGGAGCCGAGAGAGCACCTCGAAATGCTGAAAGACATCAAAGTGTTCACCATTAACGGTCCGCATGCCACCACCGCCTACTTTGGTTTCCTGAAAGGTTATAAAACGATTCCTGACGCCTCTGCCGACCCGGAAATCGCCGAGCTGGTGAATGAGGTCCACGATGTCACCATTAAAGCTGTGATGCTGGAATATCCACAAATCACCCGTGAAGCGCTGACGGATCTTGAATATCTGCCGAAAGCGAAAAACGAACTGCCGGATTCTATCCACCGCGTTGCCTGGGACCCCATCCGTAAACTGGCCAATCGCGACCGTCTGATGGGTGTGGCGCATCTGTGCCTGAAATTTGGCCTGGATTACACGCCGATTGCCAAAGCCATTGCCTGCGGTCTGGCCTATTACGCACCTGACGATAAAGCCTCAGTGGCTATTCAGCAATCGCTGCAAAGCCAGGGTCTTCTGGCGACCGCCGCGACAATTATTGGCCTGCCTGAGGATCATGAAATTACACGCTGCGTGGCGAAACACTATACCGATGCGGCTTATTCCATCCAGCAATCTGTAAGTCACTATGGTCAATAAACACTGTCACGCGCAATTTATTATCCGTAATGAAAATGGGCTGCATGCCCGGCCCGGGGCGACATTCGTCTCGACCCTGAAGCCTTTTGCCTGTTCAGTTACGGTCGCTAACCTGTCGCGCAGCGATAAGTTTGTTAACGCCAAAAGCCTGATGGCGCTGATGTCTTTGGGTATTAAAAGAGGTCATGAAATACGGGTGGAGTTTGAAGGTGATGACGCCACCGCCGCTATGGAAAGTTTGACGAGTGAAATAGAGAAAGGTTTAGGCGAATAATAATCCCTTTTCGCCTTTTAACAGGTTTACCTGACAGTCGGTAAACCTGTTTTTTTTACGTTTTTTACCACGAATTCAGAATGAAAGGTAAGACCTCATCATGATGATCGATAATCTGGTCCGCTAACGTAAAACGCGGATCGTGGCGCTGATGCGGTGCCGGCAACGCCAGCGCACGCATTCCGGCAGCTTTGGCGGCGATCAGGCCGTTAAGCGAATCTTCAATCACCAGACAATATTGCGGATCGGCGTCCATCATGGCCGCAGCATTGAGGAAGATTTCCGGATGCGGCTTACCATGCGCCAGCGTCTCTGCTGAGATCGCCGCCTGGAAATAATGGCGAATATTGAGCGTATCGAGGACGTTATCGATCTGACGCAGCGGTGAAGAAGAGGCCACCGACATGGGAATATTACGCTGGCGTAGCGCATCAAGGAGTTCGAAGATGCCAGGCACAGGTCGGGGCTGCTGGCGGATTTTGTCCGCCACCTGCCCGACGATAAGGTCGTGAACGAGGGAGAGATCGTGCGCGGGTAGCCGGTGTCTTTCATGCAGTTTGCGTAAAAAAACCATTACTGGCATTCCCGTGAAAGCATCAAAATCATCGTCAACCAGCGTCAGCCCGTGATGCATTAAATAGAACTCTTTTTCGACATCTCGCCATACTGGCTCCGAGTCGATAAGTACGCCATCCATATCAAAAATAACGGTTATCGCCATTTCTATTCCTTACAGATAAAGAAAATGCGCCATCGTGCGGCTTGAGCACAATGGCGCAAAGAGAAGCGCAGGAACGCGAACCTTATTCAAGATTGGCGTGAAACTGCCAAAGCGCGTCCATGTTTATTTGTCGCTTTTCGATCAGCAGGAGCGCGAGGATGTCGCCCAGTAAAAGTAAGGACTGTTCAAAAAGCGAGGTCATCGGCTGTATGGAAGGCGTTTCCGACGGCAGGTTAAGTTTGGTTTTTACCGGGATGCGAATAAACAAATCGCTGACCTCTTTCATACTGCTTTGCGGGTTAGCGCCTATATGCGCAATTTTGGCATGAAAGGTTTTCGCTTTTCGGGCAATCCCTAACGGGAACATGCTCTCACCGCTACCGGAGCCGACAATAAGCAAATCGTTAGCGGTAATCGCCGGTTCCGTTATTTGCCCGACAATACAGGTCTGGATGCCGAGATGCGCCAGGCGCTTGGCTATTGCCTGCAAGGAGAGCAGTACCCGGCCCACGCCGACAAAAAAGACCCGATCTGCGGATTCGATCATCTCCAGCAGTTGCCCGACGCTCTGCGAAGAGACGTTGTCGAGGGTAGCGTTGAGTTCATTAATGACATGGCTTTTATTGAGCTGATAATTCATGCGTTCACTCCCTGATTTTCAACCCGTGCCAGACCTTCTGTCACCGTCTGATCGAGCGTGCGCTTGTTCTCTTTAAGCGTATGTCCGGCAACGAACAACCCCGTACTGCCGAGCACCAGATTAGTGGCACCGGCAGCAATCAGCCCAGGAATAGTGGCAAACGAGACGCGGCCATCGACCTGAATCGCGGTATCAGCCCCGGCCGCTGAAATTTTTGCACGAAGTTGCCGGACTTTTTCCTCTGCATAGGGAACCTGCTGCTCGCTTTTATCGCCGGCAAAGCCTGGATTGATAAGCATCAATAATGCGTAATCAAGTGAAGGTAAAAGGTAGTCGAGCGTGGTCAGACTGGTGGCTGGATTCAGCGCGATTCCCGCCTCAACGTTCTCTTTTTTGATGAGGTTAACCAGTCTGTCGGGATGCAAAGAGGTCTCATAGTGGAAGGCAATACGGTGCACGCCGATATCCAGTACCCGTTTGATAAACCACTCATTATTGACAGACATAATATGGATATCAAAATCCAGACGGGTCTGTTTACGTAGCTGTTTAATCGTCTCCAGCCCCAGCGGCATGCTGGGACTAAAGGCGCTGTCGATAAGGTCGATATGCAACGCATCGACACCCGCCTCTTCAAGCTCCCTGACGGCATGACTTAAGTTAAGTAAATCAGCACACATCAGAGAAGGCGATAAAATGACCGATTTAAACGCCATTTCATTCAATCCTTAGCATTGTTACATAATGCGTTATTTTGCGTGTTTAATAATATTACACGCAAAATAATGCATATCCTATGCAGCCCGAAGTGAACTGTGATCGCGATCGAAAACAATTCTGGACGAGATTAAAATTCAAGGAGTTAACGACAGGATAAGCGGGACGCGCTACCCTTTTCTGGCAGCGATCCACTCCTGCACTTCCATAACAAATTCATCTGGGGCTTTACGATACATTTTCCGCGTGAGATCGAGGATCGTATGTTGAGACAGCGCCTCTTCCATCCGCTGCTGCGCCATATCCATAACTGACCGCACGCCGCAGATCCCTTCGCAGGCCCAGGCGGGAGCCTGCTCATCAAAAACAGCCAGTCGTTGACGGATTTCGCGGCACTCAAAAATCGACTTATCGCCGTCAATGGCCGTAACCACATCCAGCACCGTAATATGTTCTGCGGGCTTCGCCAGTTTAAAACCGCCGCCTTTACCTTCAGTGCTGCTCACCAGTCCAGCCTTTGAAAGCCGGGTAAAGATTTTTGCCAGGTAGTCGTAAGGGACGCTTTGCAGCGCAGCAAGCGCGGCGCGTAATACCGTTGTCGTCTGCGGCGGTGGCTTTACCGGAATTGAGATGGCGATGGAACTACCGGCCCGTTTACGCTGTATTGTTGGCGAGAAAGCTAAGACCAGAGTAGTCGTAGTTGAACGGGGGCCAGCGCCAGGCGGACGTTACAGCCAGGCGCTGCGCGAAGTCATTATGCAGGCGTCCGAAGAACTGGGCGTTGAATGGATGGTTAACGCAGAAGTTGAACAGATTGATGCCGACGGCGTGACCTTAAAAGACGGGCAGAAAATCGCGTCTAAGACGGTGATCTGGACCGTCGGCGTGCAGGCCAATGCGCTCACCGCGCAGATTAGTGCACCGCGAGACGCTCAGGGACGCCTGCACGTAAATCGTCTCCTCCAGGTCGAGGGGCATGATGATATTTATGCCACCGGCGATGTGGCTTATGCCGCAACCGACGATAAGGGCAACCATGCGCTGATGACCTGCCAGCACGCCATTCTGCTCGGTAAGTTTGCCGGGAATAACGCCGCCGCCAGCCTGCTTGCGGTCGAGCCGCTGCCTTATCGTCAGGAAAATTACGTGACCTGTCTGGATCTGGGCGCATGGGGCGCGGTGTATACCGAGGGCTGGGATCAGCAGGTGAAACTGACGCGCGCGGATGCTAAAAAGCTGAAGCTTTCGATTACCAGCGAGTTGATTTATCCGCCGAAAGCGGAAAGAGCGGCGGCGTTTGAGATTGCCGATCCGTTAGCGCCGTTTGTGTAGGGGTGACCTTTTCGTTTAACGCATAGTACGGTGGAATTCTGCCCGGTGGCGCTGCGCTTACCGGGCCTACAACGAGCAAAACCACAACCCAGGCACCAAACCGGATACATGGGTAACCCCCAAACCGGATACATCGGTCACAGATTACGCCAATGATCCGTAGGCCGGGTAAGGCGAAGCCGCCACCCGGCAACGCGACAACTCGGTGGCTTGCGACAACGCGACAACGCGACAATGAGCCGGCTTACCCCGTTACGCCGTCCCCGCATAAATATCAAACCGGTGCCCTTTGGTCACAACCGCGTTCTGGGTGGCGACATTGCCCAGCGGCGGCGCATAATCCGGGCGTTTAACCACCACACGCTTGCTCGCCAGTTGACGCGCAGGCTCCAGCAAGCCATCGGCGTCTAAATCCGGCCCCACCAGCGACTGAAATACCCGCATCTCCTTTTTCACCAGCGCGCTTTTCTGCTTATGCGGAAACATCGGATCGAGGTACACCACCTGCGGACGCGGCGTAATCTCCGCCAGCCCGGTCAGGCTTGAGGCGTGGATCAGCTGCAAACGCTGCTGTAACCAGCCGCCGATTTCCGCATCGGCATAGCCACGCGTCAGGCCGTCGTCCAGCAACGCTGCTACCACCGGGTTACGCTCCAGCATCCGCACCCGACACCCCACCGAGGCCAGCACAAACGCATCGCGTCCCAGCCCCGCCGTGGCATCCACCACATCCGGCAGATAATCGCCCTTAACGCCGACCGCTTTCGCCACCGCCTCGCCGCGACCGCCGCCGAATTTGCGCCGGTGCGCCATCGCCCCGCCGACAAAATCGACGAAAATGCCGCCAAGCTTCGGCTCATCCCGCTTGCGCAGTTCCAGATGTTCCGGCGTCAGCACCAGCGCCATCAGATTATTATCGTCCTGTTCCAGCCCCCAGCGGGCCGCAAGAACAGATAAGGCACCGTCTCCGGTGCCTGTTTCGTCAATCAAGCAGATTTGCACGTAAAATCAGCCTTTGATGCCGTAGTGATCCAGCATCGCATCCAGCTGCGGTTCACGCCCACGGAAGCGTTTGAACAGCTCCATCGGCTCTTCGGAACCACCACGGGTCAGGATGTTATCCAGGAAAGACTGCCCGGTTTCGCGGTTGAAAATCCCCTCTTCTTCAAAGCGGGAGTATGCGTCCGCCGCCAGCACATCAGCCCACAGATAGCTGTAGTAGCCCGCCGCATAGCCGCCCGCGAAGATGTGGCTGAACGCGTGCGGGAAGCGGCCCCAGGCCGGGGACGGCACCACGGCAACTTGCTTTTTAATCTCCGCCAGCGTTTCGAGGATTTTCGCGCCCTGCTCCGGGCTAAATTCAGCGTGCAGGCGGAAGTCAAACAGGCCGAACTCTAGTTGACGCAGAATAAACAGCGCCGCCTGGTAATTTTTCGCCGCCAGCATCTTATCCAGCAGTTCCTTCGGCAGCGGTTCGCCGGTTTCATAATGGCCGGAGATAAACGCCAGCGCATCCGGCTCCCAGCACCAGTTTTCCATAAACTGACTCGGCAGTTCGACCGCATCCCACGGCACGCCGCTGATACCGGAAACGCCTGCGGTTTCGATTCGAGTCAGCATATGGTGCAGACCGTGACCGAATTCATGAAACAGGGTGATCACTTCATCATGGGTAAACAGCGCCGGTTTGCCGTTGACCGGACGGTTGAAGTTACAGGTCAGATAAGCAACTGGTTTTTGCAGCGTGCCGTCCGCTTTACGCATCTGGCCCACGCAATCATCCATCCATGCCCCACCGCGCTTGTGTTCACGCGCATAGAGGTCAAGGTAGAAGCTGCCGCGCAGTTCGTTTTTGTCGTCATACAGTTCGAAGAACCGCACGTCCGGATGCCAGACGTCGATGTCTTTGCGTTCTTTAGCAGTGATGCCATAAATACGTTTCACCACTTCAAACAGACCGTTAACCGTTTTCTCTTCCGGGAAATAAGGGCGCAGCTGCTCATCGCTGATGCTGTACAGATGCTGTTTTTGTTTTTCGCTGTAGTACGCGATATCCCACGGCTGGAGTTCGTCCACGCCATACTCCGCTTTCGCAAAGGCGCGCAGCTGAGCCAGTTCTTTCTCACCCTGCGGACGGGCGCGTTTGGCGAGATCGGTCAGGAAGTCCAGTACCTGCTGCGGGTTTTCCGCCATTTTAGTTGCCAGCGATTTATAGGCGTAGTTTTCGAAGCCCAGCAGTTGCGCCAGCTCGTGACGCAGGGCGAGGATTTCCGCCATAATTGGGCCGTTATCCCACTTACCGGCATTTGGTCCCTGATCGGAAGCGCGGGTGCCGTAGGCGCGGTACATCTCTTCACGCAGCGCCTGATTGTCGCAGTAGGTCAGCACCGGCAGATAGCTCGGGATATCCAGCGTTAACAGATAACCTTCCTGCTCTTTGGCTTCGGCCTGCGCTTTTGCTGCGGCCAGCGCGCTTTCTGGCATTCCGGCGAGTTCAGATTCATCGGTGATGAGCTTCGTCCAGCCCATCGTCGCATCCAGCACGTTATTGCTGTAGATATTCCCCAGTTCAGATTTGCGGGTCGCGATCTCGCCGTAGCGTTTCTGCTTCTCTTTCGGCAGCCCGATACCGGACAGTTCAAAATCGCGCAGCGCGTTATCGACCGCTTTCTTCTCTGGTGCCGTCAGCGAGGCATAGTGATCGCCATCGCGCAGGTCGCGGTATGCCTTGTAAAGCCCTTCGTGCTGCCCGACCCAGGTACTGTACTCAGAGAGCAGCGGCAGGGTTTGCTCGTAAGCTTCGCGCAGTTCCGGGCTATTTTGTACCGAATTCAGATGGCTGATGGGCGAAAAGATCCGCCCCAGCACGTCATCCGTCTCCGCCAGCGGCTGACACAAATTCTCCCACGTATACGGCGCACCGTGCGCCACCACGCTTTCGACCGTGGCGCGGCAGTCATCCAGCGCTTTGGTGACAGCAGGAACCACATGTTCAGGTTTGATTGCAGAGAAAGGCGGGAGATCGAAAGGCGTCAATAAAGGGTTGGTCATATGCGCGGTCCTGTTGGATAGGGTAAATGAAGCGCACGTTCCGGCGCTTATCTGTTAGATCTAGCATGGGGCTAAGTGTAGAGAATTTCAATGGCGAGCGTGGCGGGAAGCTCACTATAATGTCACTCTCGCACCTTGATACAGGAAGTGCTCATGGCAGCGTTTTTACCGCTTATTGTTTTGCTCGTCATCCTTTATCTGGTGACCAAAAAACTGTCGCATACCCGGCCTGCGGATGCTCCCAATGGCCCGGGCGATCGCAAATTAATTTCTTCATCGTCGTTTCTGCTGCGCATCTTCGGCAGTTCTCGTAGCTATAAGGCGAGTTATTACTTTGATACCGAGAGCTTTTATGAAGTCACCGACGCGAACACCACTACCATTCCACTGACCGCTATCACCGGGGTAAAACGCGAATCGACTGAAGTTAATAACCGCTCTGTCTGGTCGGTGAGCTGGTCAATTAACGGCCAGCAGAAGCAGGCGCGCTTTCTGCATAATTACACCCTGTTTAACCGCAGCTTTGCGGTATTTCTGGAGGCCGTGAAGCAGGCCAACCCGAACGCCAGCGTCAGCAAGCTTACGCTTTTTACGTTATGACCGGTTTGGGCAGAATTAAAAGTACCAGGGCGGTAATCATGACGGATCTACGGTAAACTGTTCGTCATTGTGTTCACTTCCCGGAATTCGCTTTTTTATGCTCAGTTATCGCCACAGCTTTCACGCTGGCAACCATGCCGACGTCCTCAAACATACCGTTCAGACTCTGATCATTGAATCGCTGAAAGAGAAAGATAAACCGTTTCTCTATCTGGACACCCATGCGGGCGCGGGACGTTATCAGTTAAGTGGCGAATACGCCGAGCGCACTGGCGAGTATCTCGAAGGCATCGCGCGCATCTGGCAGCAGGACGACCTGCCTGCCGAGATGGAGCCGTACATCAATGTAGTTGAGCACTTCAACCGTAGCGGTCAGCTTCGTTACTACCCTGGTTCGCCGCTGATCGCCCGCCAGTTGCTGCGCGAGCATGACAGCCTGCACATGACTGAACTGCATCCGAGCGATTTCCCGCTGCTGCGCGGCGAGTTTCAGAAAGATAACCGCGCCCGCGTGGAACGCGCCGACGGCTATCAGCAGTTAAAATCCAAACTGCCACCCGCATCACGTCGCGGCCTGATCCTCATCGACCCGCCGTATGAAATTAAATCCGACTATCAGGCGGTCGTAAGCGGTATCCACGAAGGCTACAAACGTTTTGCCACCGGCACTTACGCGCTGTGGTATCCGGTGGTGCTGCGCCAGCAAATCAAGCGCATGCTTAAAGAGCTGGAAGCGACCGGGATTCGCCGCATTCTGCAAATCGAGCTGGCGGTACGTCCGGACAGCGACCGGCACGGTATGACCGCTTCCGGCATGATTGTGATTAACCCACCGTGGAAGCTGGAACAGCAGATGAATAACGTGCTGCCGTGGCTGCACAACAAACTGGTGCCGACCGGTATCGGACACGCCACCGTAAGCTGGGTCGTCCCGGAGTAATCGCAACCATCGGTGGACGCTGTCCAATCGCGCGCTACAATCCACTTATTTCTGCGGATGCGCCTGGCGTATCCGCCCCTTTCAGGTTAAGGAACGGTCATGACGAAACATTACGACTACGTTGCCATCGGCGGCGGCAGCGGTGGCATTGCCTCCATCAACCGTGCGGCCATGTACGGCCAGAAATGCGCGCTGATTGAAGCCAAAGCGCTGGGCGGCACCTGCGTGAACGTCGGTTGCGTGCCGAAGAAAGTCATGTGGCATGCGGCGCAGATCCGCGAAGCGATCCATCTGTACGGCCCGGATTATGGTTTTGATACCACGATTAACCACTTTAACTGGGACACGCTCATCGCCAGCCGTACCGCCTACATCGATCGTATTCATACCTCATACGATAACGTGCTGGGGAAAAATCAGGTCGATGTTATTAAGGGTTTCGCCCGTTTTATCGATGCAAAAACGCTGGAAGTGAACGGCGAGACGATCACCGCCGATCACATCCTGATCGCTACCGGCGGCCGTCCGATCCATCCGGATATTCCGGGCGCGGAATACGGCATCGACTCCGATGGGTTCTTTGAACTGCCTGCACTGCCTGAACGTGTCGCGGTCGTTGGCGCAGGCTATATCGCCGTCGAACTGGCTGGGGTTATTAATGGCCTCGGCGCAGAAGCGCATTTGTTTGTGCGTAAACACGCGCCGCTGCGCAGCTTCGATAACATGCTGTCCGAAACGCTGGTGGAAGTCATGAACGCCGAAGGCCCGACGCTGCATACCCATGCGGTGCCGAAGGCGGTAGTGAAAAATGCCGACGGCAGCCTGACGCTTGATCTGGAAGATGGCCGCTCGCAGACGGTGGACTGTCTGATTTGGGCAGTGGGACGCGAACCTGCCACGAACAATTTCAACCTGGCCGCGACAGGCGTGCGCACCAGTAAAAAAGGCCATATTGAGGTCGATAAATACCAGAACACCAGCGTGGAAGGTATTTATGCTGTGGGCGACGTCACCGGCGCGATTGAACTAACTCCCGTCGCCGTCGCCGCAGGCCGCCGCCTCTCCGAGCGCCTGTTTAACAATAAGCCGGATGAGCATCTCGACTACAGCAATGTACCGACCGTGGTGTTCAGCCATCCGCCGATTGGCACCGTCGGGCTGAGCGAAGAGAAGGCGCGTGAAGAGTACGGCGACGATGCGGTTAAGGTGTATAAATCGTCCTTTACGGCGATGTATACCGCCGTCACCTCTCACCGCCAGCCGTGCCGCATGAAGCTGGTCTGCATCGGGCCGGAGGAAAAAATCGTCGGTATCCATGGTATTGGCTACGGCATGGATGAAATGCTGCAAGGCTTTGCGGTGGCGCTGAAGATGGGCGCAACGAAAAAAGATTTCGATAATACCGTCGCCATCCACCCGACCGGAGCGGAAGAGTTTGTGACGATGCGGTAAGGTCTAAAACGCTCTGGAACTCTTTAATCTCAAAAAAAGGTATAACCAGGCCAGTGACTTTCTGGCCTGGTTATACAGCACAAGGTATTAGCCTCTCACTTATCTTCTAAGAACACACCCGCAGAGCGCTTCTGCGCTGACAACAATGAAGGATCAGTGATTTAAACTGTTCTCCGGCATGTAAATCCTGGGCCAATCTATATTCGAATGAAATCCGGGCCGATAATGGCTACGATCCGGGCACTACTGGTCAGACGGACTATTTTCCGCTGTCCAAGCCCGCGTAGCAGTTTTCTGACTTCCCTGCTGCGTCTGATGTTCAGGCCGTTTGCCAGTTGCTGACGTTCGGTAAAACTCAACAGTCCGTCCAGAGTGGCCAGCGCTTCAAAGCGGATGTGGTGCCCTTCGTTCAGAAACGCCGCATGCCGGGAAGGACTGAGCCACTTTAGCGCTTCCAGCATATCGTCCCAGGCTCTGCGCAGCAGTTGCAGAGAGGCCTGAAGACCGTACACTGGACGGCTATAATCCGGGACACCAGTCACTGGATCGATCTCCTGAAATTTCCAGATAGCTTCATGATGCGCCAGACGATTACGCAGATCGCGGATACGGAAAAATTTCTTTTCCAGCACATGACGGGGAGTTCCGGCTGGCGTACCGGGGAAGACGGTTGACAACAGTGGGGGCCACAGCAGTGAACGGTTCCGGGGCTCATCATAATTTTTGGTCAGAAAATTAGTCCAGAAACCGAAATCCAGCCCGGAAATGACCCGCTCAGCCGTCGGAATTTTTCCCGCATCACGGATCCGTTTGGATACTTTGCGGATACAGTCTTCTTCCCAGGCCGTCCGGTCGTAAATGGGCTTGCCGTTACGAAACAACGTCTGACCACGCGCATCGGTTTTGTAACGTTTGTTCTGACGTACCCAGATTTTGTCGCCTATGTAGCGAGGTAAATCGAATATCCAGTTGGCATCGGTGCGCCAGTGCCCAACGGCACCGGGTAGCGGCTCATGACGAATACTGTAATCAATTGCATTACGCAACGTCACCTCAAGGCAGTGCATGAGTGGCTGCATAGCTGCGGCAACTGCCTTGTTCCAGTTATAGCCACCCAACTCCTCGCCGTGTTTAAGCTTCAGTATGTCGGTATAAATATTTAGCCGCTCAGACGAAATATAATCTTCCAACTGCATATCGCCCTCCCGGGGACAGGTTGACGGGCAAATCCAATACTGGTAAATTTATCCCATCAAGGCGCGGATTTCTTCGGACCCGTGCGTAAAAGTTAGTACTGGAAAAGCCACCTTAGGGTGGCTTTTCTCGTTTCTGAAGCTCAGAGTATTTGCTGTTCTGGCTTGAGCGGTGATTGCCGCATCAGTATTAGCGGGAACGTGGTGTATGGTCGGCGATGAAACTGTTGCTGTTTTATCTTTTCGGGTTTCAGTGACCCAATCCATCTCCGCTAGCAGAAACGCTCCCTGTACTGGATGCATCATATAGCTTACAGCTTTGCTTTTCATTTTGTTTTAACCAATGATCAGGTTCTGCATCTCTATCTTTCTCTCTGAATTTTTATACATCCGAACAACACAGCGACAACAGCGGTTATTTAGTAACCCAATTTTACACTCCACCTCACTGCCCCCGGTTCCATCCTGACACCCATACAGATATAATATGTTCTTACCCTTTTCACCCGGCCCAATGCCGTAAAGTAATTACTCTGAAAGTGAAAGCGGGCCAACAATAACGATTCCCATTTTTCCTGTTTATTAACAGCGACCTGAACGTTTTTTGCTCTTTACTTGCTCACGAAGAAGTGTGATCCACCGCACATTTTGCCGATCAATGATCGCGTCGAATGTCTACCCTTAAAGATGAACCGGGCTATACCCGTGTATTAAAACGACCTAATCCGGAGGTTTTTGTCATTATGCTCAACCAGAAAATGCGCAGTGTGGAGGAAGAGTTGTTGATAGATTTGCATCTCAACTACGCAACCGATCCATGCGAATTAAAACTGGATGAAATGACCGAGGTCGAGCCGGAGCCGGAGATGATCGAAGGGTTTCCCGACTCTGACGCCCTGACGCCTGCCGATCGCTATCTCGAACTCTTTGAGCATGTGCAGTCCACGCGTATTTTTGCCGACAGCAAAACGTTTCCGGACTGTGCACCGAAAATCGATCCGCTGGATATTCTTATCCGCTACCGCCGGGTTAAACGCCGGCCGGGGTTTGATCTGCGCGAGTTTGTTAATGCACACTTCTGGTTGCCACAGGATTACAGTAAGGAATACATTTCGAATCCTGAGCACTCCCTGAAAGAGCATATCGATAACCTCTGGCCAACGTTGACGCGCGAACCGCAGGATCATATCCCGTGGTCGTCGTTGCTCGCCCTGCCCCAGGCTTACATCGTGCCGGGCGGACGTTTTAGCGAAACCTACTACTGGGACTCCTATTTCACTATGCTGGGGCTGGCGGAAAGCGGCCGGGGCGATCTGCTGAAATGTATGGCGGATAACTTCGCCTGGATGATCGAAATGTACGGTCATATTCCCAACGGCAACCGTACCTATTATCTGAGCCGTTCCCAGCCGCCGGTGTTTGCCCTGATGGTTGAACTTTTCGAAGAAGATGGCGTGCGCGGTGCGCGTCGTTACCTCGACCACCTGCTGATGGAATACAACTTCTGGATGGACGGTGCAGACTCGCTGATGCTGAATCAGGGCTATCGCCATGTGGTGCGTATGCCTAACGGCGCGCTGCTTAACCGCTATTGGGACGATCGCGATACGCCGCGTGATGAATCCTGGCTTGAGGACGTGGAAACCGCGAAACACTCCAGCCGTCCGGCGAGTGAGGTGTATCGTGACCTGCGCGCCGGTGCAGCATCCGGCTGGGATTACTCTTCCCGCTGGCTGCGCGATACTGATCGTCTCGCCAGCATCAGGACAACGCAGTTCATCCCTGTCGACCTGAACGCTTTCCTGTTCAAGCTGGAAAGCACTATCGCCAATATCTCCGGCCTGAAGGGAGACCGGGAAACAGAAACAAAATTCCGCCAGAAGGCGGCTGAGCGTCGCGCTGCCATAACCCATTATCTGTGGGATGAAAAAGACGGTTGCTTCCGTGACTATGACTGGCGACGCGAGCAGCAGGCGCGGTTTTCAGCGGCCAGTATTGTTCCGCTGTACACCGGAATGGCAACGCATGAGCAGGCAGACCGCCTTGCTGAGGTTGTGCGTGCGCGTCTGCTCACGCCGGGCGGGCTTATGGCCAGCGATTATGAAAGCGGCGAACAGTGGGACAAACCCAACGGCTGGGCACCGCTACAATGGATGGCGATCCAGGGCTTTAAGCTTTACGGCAATGATGCGTTGGGCGATGAGATCGCCCATTGTTGGCTGAAAACAGTCAACCACGTTTACCAGCAGCATCATAAGCTGGTTGAGAAATATCATATTGCCAACAGCACGCCGCAAGAGGGTGGCGGTGGTGAATACCCGTTGCAGGACGGCTTCGGCTGGACAAACGGTGTGGTACGCCGTCTGATTGCACTGTATGGCGAACCGCCGCGCGACTAGTGCACCTCATTGTAAATCGCAGTCTGGATCGCCAGCCATTGTTTATTCTGCGCGTCCGGCTGCGCCTTTGCCCGCCGTCTTGCCTGTTCAGTATCATAACGCTGCCGCTCAACGACCGCCGGTGCGGTACAGAAAGTCTGAAGATACTCCTTACGCATCGACGTTAACGCATCGCCCTGCGCCATCGCGGCACCCACGGTGGTCATAAAGCGGCGGCAGGGCCTTCTCTCATCCATTTGCAGACGGTAACGCAACAGCAGCATCAGTACCTTATCATTCCCGGCCGCGTGAGCGGCTTCGGTCCACGAAAGCTTCCAGTTCATTCCGCCGCGCAGAAAAAGCTGCGTCACCTGCGCGTCATTACGATCGATAGCAGAACGCAGATTGCTGGTATCCCAGGTAATGCCCATGCTGGTCAGTTGTTCACGCGGGGAGGCCGGTTCGCGTTCCACCTTAACGCCGCTCCCGGTGCTTTGCGCGCTGGCTTGCGGCGTGGCGCTACTCTGATTGATCATCCATAATCCGCCGCCACACATGCCCAGCACGGTAATACCAACCAGCGCCCACAACACCACGGAAATAAGCCGATCGCGCTCCTGCGCCGAGCGTTTGCGCCGGGGTTCGGGCCGCTCAATGCTGTCGCTGATTTCGGTATTGTCGCCGCCGGAAAGCCGATCTTTCTTACGTGCAGCCTCCCAGAAATCCTCAAGCTCGCTCTCCTGCCGGGAGATAAACGCGGCAGGATTGACGCGAGTTTGATTACGCGCAAAGGCTTGCTGAACCGGGGCGATAATTTGTTGACTGTAGTGATCGAGCAGCGCTCGCTGCGCCAGACTTAGCGGTTCTCCGGCAATAACTTTATTACGGATCTGCCGGCAGTCTTCGAGAAAATGTTGCAGCGTGGCGCGCGGTTCCACAAACAAACTGAGTGTAGACGGGTCGTTGAACAGCGGGGCATAGTGGCGGGCAAACTCTTTTTTATCGACCAGCATCAGGGCCAGCTCGCTAAAACGCATTCCGCTCAGCACATCGTGACGTTCACCCAATTTGAGCCAGCGTCGCACCTTGTCGGCACCAAACTGTATTTTTAGCTGGTTATTAAGACGCACCGGATCGGGCCAGGCCTGAGCGATCAAGGCTTTGAGCGTCAATTCCAGGGTGCGTAATTGCCCCTGGGCCTGCTGCTGAGCGTGAGCCTCTGTCTCTTCCGGCGCGGAGAATTTCAACAGCGGCTGCTTCTGGCGCAGGTACTCCAGCTCCGTCACGAAACGCAGAGCGACAATCAACTGATGATGACTCACCTCTTGCCCGCGTTCATACTGCGGAACCCACTGCTGGAGATGACGTAAGTGCAACGTAAAACGGCTCATCTGGGCATCATTCAGATTAAGCCTTTGCGCGACGCTGGCCCAGCCGCCAAGGCTCAGGCGAGCCTGATCCAGCTGTTCCAGAAACCAGCGCGGATCCTTTCCCTCCGTCACCTTAACGTTAAGCAGGAGCAAAATTTCAAGCGACGCCTGGCGAATGATCGCAAGGCAGTGTTCAAACTGCTCACGAATCTGGTGTGATGTACTGGTGACCATTCTCTTTCTCGCGCCGCCTAAAGTTGAACCCCGTGGTAAAGTGCGGTTAAAAGATATAACAAATTCTGTTTCAATACAGTGATCTATACACCTCCATAACGGCATTTTTTTGTCTGCGAATTCACCCTGGGCCATCTGGCAAGTGTTTCCCCTCCGCGCTTTACCTTAGACTGCCCGGCAGTAACAAGAGGAAATAACTATGGCGCAGCAACCGTTGACGATCAGTCTGGCAGGCATTGAGCTGATAAAAAAATATCAGGGCCTTAACCTTGAACAATATCAGGATGAAAGTGGACTGTGGGTGATTGGCTATGGGCATATGATCGCCTGCTATGAAAACTTTGCCGGGCCGCTAACGCCGGAAACGGCTGAAGCCCTGTTAATTCTGGATATTCAGCGCTGCCAGTGTTTGCTGCAACAGTGCCTGGAAATTAGTCTGAATCAGCCGCAATATGACGCCCTGGTTTCTCTGGCATTGAGCTGTGGTAATGAAGCGTTTTACCAGTCAGCGATCCTCAAACATATTAATGCCCAACAGTTCGATAAGGCGCTGACAGAATGGGAAAAAGCGATTGTGCTTAATGGAAGGAAGATTCACAGCCTGACGCCGCAACGTCAGGCTGAATGCGCGTTATTTCTTCAGGGTGGTGAAGTCATCACGCTTTAGTGGCAGCTTGTCTCGTTAAACATCATCGCTGCCTGAGTGCGATTTTTAACATCAAGGCGGCGGTAAATAGATTCAAGGTGCGCCTTAACCGTGCCGGCGCTGATATTCAGCGTGCGGCTAATTTGTTTATTGGAATCACCTGCGGCCAGTAGCTTCAGTATTTCGCGCTGCCGGCTACTAAGGTGCTGTAACTCTTGATCGTTTTCACTTTCTTCATGTGTTACCAGCCAGTCGCCCGGCAGACACATCAATCCCATTGCCACACTATTAATGGCTACCGCGAACTTATCAGGCTCTGAATCGCGCTGTACAACCGCCAGGACGTTATAACGCAACGCGTCCTGTAACCACTCTTTCGTACAGTCAGACGTTACTAATAGCACCCGGCACTGGGGAAAACGCTCGTTTTTCTCCTGAAGGACGGACTGGCAGAGATCACGATCCATATCACCATCGAGGATTAAAATAGCCTCGGGGCGATCCTCCAGACAACGCCACAGATCCTCTGCCTGACTGAGTCCCTGGATATCTATTTCCGGAATCAACTCCTGTAAACTTATCTTCATTCCATGTATAAATATTGACTGCCTGTCAAACATGATTACCTGCATTACTCTTTCTCCATCGAAAAGCTATTGACCCATAAGCATGGTGGAAGGGTATTCTCAGCAAACTGAAATAAATACTTGCTGCTTAGCCTGGGGCATTTTACCGATGATGATGAGAAGTAAAAGATAATGTTCTTCAATAATTACTGGCATGCCATAATTATTACAAATTAGTGATTTACATCAAACTTTTATTAAGGATTTCCTTAAAGAAATAAACAGCAGGCATATTATTAATATTAATTCAGAGGGATATTAACGAGCCTGCACCAAAAGGGGAAGGGGAATTCCCTGAGAGTTTGTTACAAAGTAATATTTAGCATTTAAAGTGAAAAAACATTCTATTTAAGATTAATGAAAGTAATGTCAGCTTTTCTCATAAGAAAAGCTGATTTTTATTACAGCAGCATCCCGCCAGAAACTTCCACTCGCTGTGCCGTCATCCAGCGTAGTTCGTCGCTTAAAAGCACAGCAATGGCATTGCCGATATCATCCGGTAAGCCTGCCCGTCCCAGCGCGGTTTGTGAAGAGACGAACTGATTAAGCTGTGCATTATCACGCACCGCGCCGCCGCTGAAGTCGGTTTCAGTGGCACCGGGTGCAATGCTATTCACCGTGATCCCGCGCTCGCCCAGTTCTCTGGCCTGGTAGCGTGTCAGCACCTCCATGGCACCTTTCATTGCGGCATAGGCGCTGTGTCCCGGCAGCGTAAATCGCGCCAGCCCGGTTGAGACATTCAGAATACGTCCACCGTCAGCCAGCAGGGGTAATAAGCCCTGCGTCAAAAAGAAGGGGCCTTTAAAATGGATGTTCATTAATTCGTCAAATTGCGCTTCTGTCGTGTCAGCAAAAGAGGCGTGTAAGCCGATACCGGCATTGTTTATTAAATAATCAAAATTGTGACGCTGCCAGAGGGCATTAAGCTGTTGCCGGACCTCAGCGATAAAACCGCCAAAACCTGCTGTATCGCCGACATCCAGCGCCAGTGCTACCGCCTTGCCCCCTTTCTGCTCAATTTCACGCACGACATCCTGCGCGGCGAGCGGGTTTTTATGATAGGTGAGGATAATCGCAACTCCCCGCTCCGCCAGTTTTAGCGCTGCGTTTTTCCCCAAACCGCGGCTGCCACCTGTCACTAATGCAATACGTTGCTTCATAAAAACCTCATTTCAGGGTTGTGTTGATTGTTAAACAGCTTATTAGCTGCTAAAGAATCAATAAAGATTGCAATTTGTGTTTCACTGTTTCAATTACAACAACAATAAGGGGCCGCGATGGATAAAATTTACGCAATGCAATTATTCGTTCGCGTAGCAGAGCTGGAGAGTTTTTCCCGTGCAGCAGAAGCGCTCAGGCTACCGAAAGGGAGCGTGTCGCGGCATATTCAGGCGCTCGAAAATCAGCTTCAGACCCGGTTGCTGCACCGAACTACACGCCGTGTTCAGCTTACTCAGGATGGAATGGTATATTACGAGCGGGCGAAGGATCTGCTCAGCAATCTGGAGGAGCTGGATGGCATGTTCCAGCACGATCCCGGCAGCCTGAGCGGAATACTGCGCGTGGATATGCCCGTGGCGATGGCTAAAAATATGGTCATTCCCCACCTGCCCGCGTTTGTACAGCAGTATCCAGGAATTGAAATCGAACTCAGCAGCAGCGACCGGCTGGTGGACGTGATCCGTGAAGGCTTTGACTGCGTGGTGCGGGTCGGGACGTTGAAGGACTCCGGTCTGATTGCCCGCCCGCTCGGTAAGATGTCACTGATTAACTGCGCCAGCCCGGATTATCTGGCGCGTTTCGGCTATCCGGATACGCCGGAGGATTTAGCCAGTCATGCCCTGGTTTACTACGCGGTGAATACCGGCGTGCGTCCGCAGGGATTCGAAATTTACAGCAATAACGTTACGCGCTGGGTGAAGGCGGGCGGCATTTTAACGGTCAATAGCACCGAAACGTATCACGCGGCGTGTCTGGCGGGGCTGGGGATTATTCAGGTTCCACGGGTGGGCGTGAAGGACGCGTTGCGCAGTAAAAAACTGGTCGAGATTTTGCCGCAGTATCGCGCACAGCCGATGCCGGTTTCGCTGATTTACCCGCACCGGCGTAATCTCTCCCGGCGCGTACATCTGTTTATGGAGTGGTTAACTGGCGTAATGAAAACCTACGTCGATTAACCGTGACTATAATTGCCTTATACGTCACATATTCATAAAAAAGGAATCTCTCTCTAATGACGCCGGAAAATGATGAAAAGCGCCCCGTAACCGAGCTGGACTATAAGCCCGTCAAAAAGGTGGTAACGGAAGATCCTCCGGCTACAACGCCGGATGCCCAGAAAGACGAGAAGGAAAAGCCAGAACCTGAAAAGAAAGAGTCTGACGGCGGTGTCATCGCGACGGTGACGGAGACGGCGGAAAAAATCCAGCGCCGTCCCATGATTGCACACCTGATCCGCGCTACGGAACGCTTTAATGACAGGCTGGGTAATCAGTTTGGCGCGGCCATCACCTATTTCTCTTTCTTATCGATGATCCCTATCCTGATGGTCTGTTTTGCGGCCGCTGGTTTCATCCTCGCCTCTCACCCGACGCTATTGCAGGATATTTTCAATAAAATCCTCGATAGTGTGAATGACCCGACCACGGCAACGACCCTGAAAAGTACCATCAGTACCGCCGTGCAGCAGCGTACCACGGTCGGGATCGTCGGCCTGCTGGTGGCACTCTATTCCGGAGTGAACTGGGTGGGCAACCTGCGTGAAGCCATCCGCGCCCAGTCGCGCGATGTCTGGGAGAGCAAAACGCAGGACGATGAAAAATTCTGGGTAAAATATATCCGCGATTTTATCTCGCTGATCGGCCTGCTGGTCGCGCTGGTGATCACGTTGTCGATTACCTCTATCGCCGGGGCGGCGCAGGAAAAAATTATCTCCTGGCTCTATCTGGACTACATCGACTGGCTGAAGCCGGTCTGGCAGCTGATCGGCCTGGCGATATCGATTTGCGCCAACTACCTGCTGTTCTTCTGGATCTTCTGGCGTTTGCCACGCCATCGTCCGCGTCGCAAGGCGCTGATGCGCGGGACGCTGCTTGCGGCGATAGGCTTTGAGGTCATTAAAATCATCATGACCTGGACGCTGCCTTCGCTGGCTACCTCACCTTCCGGTGCGGCGTTTGGCTCGGTTCTGGGCGTGATGGCTTTCTTCTACTTCTTTGCCCGTCTGACGCTGTTCTGCGCGGCGTGGATCGCAACGGCAGAATACAAAGACGATCCGCATATGCCGGGTAAAGGACACCATTAAAATCCCATCGCGGGCTGAGCGAAAAAGTAAAATCTCAGCCCGCGCCTTCATTTCAGCAGATAAAACTAACCTGTAACTTTTATTTAACCTAAACCTGGTTTTAAATGCTAACTTTTAAATTCTGTGAAGCATTTCATAGACCATAACTTGCAGGTATGAACATTATTCACTTTTTGTTTGTTTTTTGACCACTACGCTATCCCCTTCAGGATTGAAATGTCGCTTTTGCTGTGCGTAATATGGCCTTTCGATGGTCATAAAATAAGAAATATTTATGCAAGCAACCGCCACAACTACGCTCGACAATGCCGCCGACATCGCACCGGTCAACTCCCGTAATAAGGTCGTCGTTGCCTCCCTCATTGGTACTGCCATTGAGTTTTTCGACTTCTATATTTACGCCACCGCTGCGGTGATCGTTTTTCCGCATATTTTCTTCCCGCAGGGCGATCCGACCGCGGCGACGCTACAGTCACTGGCGACGTTCGCCATTGCCTTCATCGCGCGTCCTATCGGCTCAGCGCTATTTGGTCACTTTGGCGACCGTGTCGGCCGTAAGGTGACGCTGGTCGCGTCGCTACTGACCATGGGAATTTCGACGGTGGTTATCGGTTTGCTTCCCAGCTACGCCACCATCGGTATTTTTGCGCCGCTGCTGCTGGCACTGGCTCGTTTTGGGCAGGGTTTAGGTCTGGGCGGTGAATGGGGCGGTGCGGCGTTGCTGGCGACAGAAAACGCTCCACCTCGCAAACGGGCACTGTACGGCTCTTTCCCGCAGCTTGGTGCACCGATTGGCTTCTTCTTTGCCAACGGCACGTTCTTGTTGCTCTCGTGGCTGCTGACCGACGAGCAGTTTATGCAGTGGGGCTGGCGTGTGCCGTTTATCTTCTCTGCGGTGCTGGTGTTGATCGGCCTGTACGTGCGCGTGTCGCTGCATGAGACGCCGGTCTTTGCCAAAGTCGCTGCCGCGAAGAAACAGGTGAAAGTCCCGATGGGAACGCTGCTGTCGAAGCACCTGCGCGTGACCGTGCTGGGCACGTTTATCATGCTGGCAACGTATACGCTGTTCTACATTATGACCGTCTATTCGATGACCTTCAGCACCACGGCGGCCCCGCAAGGGCTTGGTTTGCCGCGTAATGAAGTGCTGTGGATGCTGATGATGGCGGTAATTGGTTTTGGCGTGATGGTGCCGATTGCCGGGCTGCTGGCGGATGCGTTTGGCCGTCGGAAAAGCATGATTGTGATCACCACGCTGATTATCCTGTTCGCGCTGTTCGTGTTCCCGCCGCTGCTGGGTTCGGGAAATCCACTGCTGGTGATGGCGTATCTGCTGATTGGCCTGAGCCTGATGGGGCTGACCTTCGGCCCAATGGGCGCGCTGCTGCCGGAGTTGTTCCCGACCGAAGTACGTTATACCGGGGCGTCATTCTCCTATAACGTGTCATCGATTCTGGGCGCATCCGTTGCGCCGTATATCGCCACCTGGCTCCAGGCGAATTACGGTCTGGCTTACGTCGGGTTCTATCTGGCCGCGATGGCGGCGCTGACGTTAATTGCGCTGCTGCTGACCCACGAAACCCGTCATCAGTCGCTGTAACGCCTTAACGCCGGATAAGCGCAGCGCCGTCATGCCGGGCGGTAATCCCGCGTTGTCATGCCGGGCGGCGCTGCGCTTGCCCGGCCTACGATTAACTCCAGCCTGACACTCTCCTTCTGAATCAATCCCTTGCACCAGACCGTAGGCCCGGTAAGCGCAGCGCTACCGGGCATTTTACCATCGCACTATAACGTCATACGCGTGCGTCCAGCCTTACTTCTTCATCTGTGACAGGATGGTGCGGCACTGGTTTTCATTCCCTTCTGACGGGGAAATCAACGCTACCAGCGCGGCGGCTGGGGCGACCAGCGTTGCCAGCGCCGCGGCTACCGCACCACGGGCAATCAACGGCCCTGCCTTCACACCCGCCTGCGGATTCTTGAAGGTGCCACGCACGTACAACGGTGAACGCAGGGTGACGATACGGATGCCTTTACTTTCCGGGTCGATGGTCAAATCCATCTGCTCGGAAGCGAAGCTGGCAGTACCGGTCACGTTGATCAGCGCATTCTCAGTATCGAAGGCGAAGATTTGCGGACGCGCCACACCGTTCACGATATCCAGGTTCGCCGCCGCACAGTTGACGCGAACTTCCTCATCACCAAACAACTGGCCGACGATGAAGTTACCCACGTTAAGCCCGACGATCTCCATCAGGTTGCGGCTGATCAAGCCATCGTTCATCAGCAGCTTCAGGTTACCGTTACTGCTGCCCAGCAGCGCCGCCACGGAGTTACCCGTTCCGCGGAACTCGGCGTCACCGTTCATTTCACCCAGCGTTTTCTGCATCATCTCTGAATCAGGCATCAGCTCTTTCAGCTTCAACCGACGAGCCTGAACGTCTGCCACGCCGCGCATCGGTTTTTTATCGCCTTCAAGATGAATATTGGAAGAAATCGTTCCGCCTGCCAGGCCAAACTTCAGCGGCTGCAAACGCAGATCGGCATTTTTCAGGATGATATGCGTTGAGAGATCGCTAATCGGCAGGCTACTACCATGCTCAATACGACGCCCCTTAAAGCGCACGTCCGCATCCATCACATCCCACTTATCGGTTTCAAAGCGATCATACGGCAGCACTTTGTCAGCAGGCTGTACGCTCTTCTCGCCTTTTTTCTGCTCGGATTGTTTCGACTTCTCAGCCCCTTTGCCCGAGTCCACGCCGATCAGCGGCCCCAGATCCGCCAGTCGTAGCTGGCGCGATTCCAGATCGCCTTCCAGCTTCGGACGCGGTTTACCGGTGGTGTAGGTCAGCGATCCATGAATATCACTGTCGCCGATACGACCGTTAAAGTTGCGATAGTCAAAGACAGAGGATTTCTCGGTATCGATTTTGGCGACCAGGCGGCCGTCCGTTTCGAACGGCGGGGTATCCGGCAGCAGCACGCCGGTTAAGTCATACAGCTCGCCCAGCGAATCGCCGGAGAACTTGAGGCGCAGATCGACGCCGCCCATTTTCATCGGATCGTTAACCGTACCGTCAAACGCCACGCGGGTATTGCCCGAACGGAAATCTGCCTGCACCGGGAACGGCGTGCCTTCACTGCGCAGCGCCAGCATACCGCCGATTTTACCCGTGCCGGTGAGCGGCTGCCCGTTGTAGCGCCCTTTCGCTTTCAGGCCAAATACGTAGTCGCCGACTTTACCTTTGTCTTCCTTACCTTTACTGCCGGTAACTTCGCTAAAGGGCAGCGGTTTACCTAACGGATCGACCAGAATTTCGATATCGGCGCGGCTGACTTTATCGTCAATGGCAATCCGACCACGGTCGAAGAGAATATTGTCGAGACGGAAAGACCAGGCGGAAGGCTGGGCGTTCTCTTTTTTCTCGTCATCCGAGGCCAGATTAAACGTCCAGTTATCGTTTTTCTCAGACAGACGGATCAATCGCGCGTCAGGCTGCACGAATTTCACCCACGGCAAATAAACCGTTTTGCTTAACAATGACAGCGGTGCCAGCGTCGCCTCTACGCGCGGCAGATGCACCATGGTGACTTCCGGAATATCCGGCGGATTACCGAGAATAATATCTTCCGCATGAACATGCGGCCACGGCACCCAGCTTCGCCAGCCCGTTTCCTGTTTTTGCCGCTCCCATACCACGCCCAAATCGCCACGAATGGCGAAAGGACGATTAAGCTCCGTAGACACTTTTTGGTTGATGGTCGGCTTCAGGCGATTCCAGTCAAAGGTCGCGATAATAATGATGGCAACTACAATGAGCAGCACCAGCGTCCCTAAGATAATGGCAAGTATTTTACTTGTTTTCGACATGCCTCACTCCGCTTTCTGATTACCTTACCTGTCCTAAAGATAGTTGAGGCTGGCAGAAAAGGGAGCGGCAGTTTCCTTAATTATGAAAGAGTAACCTGATTACACGCTTGCAGAACGCCTGAGGATCATGCGCTTTCCTGAATCATCCATTCCGGCGAGAGTTGCATCACGACATCGTCGAGAGTCGCCATAGGCACTGGCCGGGAGAGGAAGTATCCCTGAGCGGCAAAGGCGGGCGACTGCTGGACATCATGCCATTCTTCCAGCGTTTCAACGCCTTCTACAATCACCCCCTGGCAATAGCGATTCATTAACTGGATTAGCAGGGTAAACAAGTTGCGGCCTTCCGGCGTTTTGCGCAGCATGATGAATAGATCGCGCGCCACTTTGATGTAGTCGTAGCGTACTTCACTCAGCGCGGAGAAATTCGCCATCCCGGTGCCGAAGTCGTCCAGCCATAGCGGACCAAATTCGCAGAACGAAGCGAAGGACGAATCGACCGGCAGGCTAATATGCTCAACCAGTTCGAGACGCAGCCAGGAAAGGCTGTCTATCGTCGCCAAAAGCACTTTGTCCTGCCGCATAGCGAGCAGCGTTGGCCCGTCCACGTTTACCGATGCCAGAATCTGATTACGCTCAAAAAATGCCTGCTTTTGCTGTAACACCGCGAGCTGTGCTTTCACCACGTCCATACGTTGACGCACCGCGACCTCGGCAAAATAGCGGTCGGGAGGAATACGCTGCCCGGGATTATCAGGATGGGTCACAATCGTCAGAATTTCGATCGCCATCAGGCGGCCGTCCGTTCTGTAGATCGGCTGATAGGTCCAGGCAAGCTTACACTGCAGCCAATAGTGCCGCTCCTGAAGGGTTGCAATCTCTGCTTCAGGAATGTTCAGCCGCTGGATAACCTGCTTTAACTTCATCTCAGATGTCCTGTGCAAAGGGGATGATCTGTCGGTACTCGTCACAGAGTTATCGGCGCACGAATTGAGAACTTTATGTTCAACGGCGGGCAAATTGAAAATCTGCGTGCCAAAAGACGCTAATAACACGCGTCAGCTCAAAAAAATTATGGAACGTTGTTTTAATATAGTTGACCGAAAAATCTTCACAGAGCAGACTAAGCTCATTTCCCGCTTCAGGTCAGGTTAACTGTATGTCTAAGAAAATTGCCGTCATTGGCGAATGCATGATTGAGATGTCAGAGAAAGGTGCAGAAGTGAAGCGCGGCTTCGGCGGCGACACGCTTAATACCTCGGTTTATATCGCGCGTCAGGTCCCTGCTACCACGCTGAGCGTTGAGTACGTGACCGCGCTGGGTAACGATAACTTTAGCCAGCAAATGCTGGATGCCTGGCAGAGCGAGAATGTCGGCACTGGCCTGATTCAACGGATGGCAAACCGCCTGCCGGGACTTTATTACATTGAAACTGATGATACCGGCGAGCGCACATTCTGGTACTGGCGTAATGAAGCGGCAGCCAAATTCTGGCTGGAAACGCCGGAAGCCGTTGCCATCTGCGAGAAGCTGGCAACGTTCGATTATCTTTATTTAAGCGGCATCAGCCTGGCCATTCTCAGCCCATCCAGCCGCGAGAAACTGTTCTCCCTGCTGCGCGAATGCCGCGCCAACGGTGGCCAGGTGATCTTCGACAATAACTATCGCCCGCGCCTGTGGGCCAGTCAGCAGGAGACGCAGCAGGTGTATCAGCAGATGCTGGAATGCACCGACATCGCCTTCCTGACCCTGGATGATGAAGATGCGTTGTGGGGTGAGAAACCGGTTGAAGACGTGATTTCACGCACTCAGGCGGCGGGGGTGAAAGAAATCGTCATCAAACGCGGCGCAGAGTCGTGCCTGGTCGCGGTGGGCGATGAGCCGATCGTTGAGGTCGCGGCGGTGAAACTGCCGAAGGAGAAGGTAGTCGATACCACGGCTGCCGGAGATTCCTTCAGCGCAGGTTATCTGGCGGTACGTCTGACCGGCGGTGATGCGGCTGAAGCGGCGAAACGCGGACATCTGACCGCCAGTACGGTGATTCAGTATCGCGGCGCGATTATTCCGCGTGAAGCCATGCCGCAGTAATATTAAACCTGATTGGCTAGTGTAGTGACGTTTTGCCGGGTGGCGGCTTCGCCTTACCCGGCCTACAAATTATTCTATATCAACCCGTTGCACCACTTCTGTAGGCCCGTGCAAGCAAAGCGCCGCCGGGCATCACTTCACGGTATAACCGTTGTCAGCGTTCTGAGTAATTTTGTATCATCAGGCCAGCAACCTGTAGTCTCGATAGCCATTTCCACGCCAGCGGCCCCACCAGGAGGCCGCCAGTCGAAAGGTGAAATGCTTACTGCGCCGGCGGAATATCCGTCACTTCCGGATGCACATCTTCCTGTGCCGTAGAAGACGCGGCAGGTTCAACGGGCAGCATGATGTCATTCCAGCTCGCCTGAAGTTCCTTCATGTCATATTCCGGCTCGCCTTTCGGCTGTAGCAGGACCAGCGACATATCCTGAGAAAGCTGCTGGCGGAGATCCTGATTCAGCACGTCCAGCGTCAGGCCATCAAGGAAGTTCTGACGCAGCTTCTGATACTGCTCCGGCGCGATATCCACCACCTGATTTTGCAGGGAACGCATCCGCTGGCTGATCAATACGTCGGTATCGGTACGCGCATAGGTCGCAAAGAGTTTTTGCAACTCCAGTTTCTTCTGGGCTACCAGCGCGTTGAACTCCTCTTCCGTCAGCCCTTTCTCGCGCAGGGTTGCCAGTTCACGAGCAACAGTGACCAGATTGGTATTCAGCTTCTCATTTGGGGAATCGATATTGATACCGCACTGCGCGCGCTGGTAAAGCACACGGCAGTCGAAACCCATACTGATATCTTTGGCGTTGCTTTTGCTAAGGTTTTGCTGGACGTGCCAGTACAACGCTTCACGCGCCAGATCTGCACGCCAGTAGCGCTGTAGTGCCGCGGATTCGCGGATCGGCTGCCACGGGTTATCCCACATGACCGACAGGCGATCCTGCGTCACGGTGTCGGTCATGATGCTTACGGCATTGCGCGGCAGCGGCGACAGCGTTGGCATCGGCGCAGGCGTTTCGCGCTTGCCTTTCAGTTCGCCAAAGGCTTTGTTGATTTGCTCTGAGACGCTACGGCTATCGACATTGCCCACCACAATCAGCGTCATGGCATCCGGGGTGTACCATTTCTGATAGAAGGATTTCACCTGTTCCGCATTCACCGGTTTTTTCAGCGGATCGGCCGGATCGTGGCCCAGCATAGTCGATCCTTTCAGGCGGTAGCGCCACCAGCCTTCTTTGGTATCCATCGGCCAGGTCATGACTTTATCTGCACTGTCAGGCGTTGCGCTGATGGTTTCAGGCGTAATGTTCAGTCTGCCGGAGCTGTCCGCCAGCCAGGTCAGCGCCTCTTTCAGCAGATCGTTGCGGTTATTCGGCAGGCTGAGATTAAACATGGTGTGGTCGTAGGAGACGACGGCGGGCGGCAAAGGACGGTTAGGATCGGTCCCCTGCTGCCACAAGGATTGCGCCTGCACCGGCTGTAAACTGCCGTGCTGTGAAAGCGCAATCTGAGGAATAAAGTGGCTAAAGCCAATCTGCTGCGTATTTTCAGTGAGTGAACCGGTGTTAATGAGCAGACGAATTTCAATACGATCGCTGGGACGTTGCGGAGTGGATAACACTTGCCACTGAAAACCATTCGCCAGCGTTCCCTGTTGCCAGGCCGGGTCAGGCTGGAGTGCTTCTGCCTGCACATAACCAGCCGTCGCAATCATCAGCAAACCACCGGCTAAGAGTCGAATTTTTGTGCCCTGCATGTAAACCCCTGATCAACATTCCTGGTAATAAAGACAAAGACCATCCTGCAATGAGGATTATTTTGAGTATGGAAAAGCCCTTTCTAAGACCACGCAAAGCGGAAAATGTCGCGCTGGCTTCAGAAAATAATCACCAATTATGCTCAGGAGGCCGTAGCCCTTCAAGGGACTACGGCGATAAGGGGCGGAATTAAGAGGATATTTCGTGCGTTTTGCCGTCTGGCGCACGGTTATTCAGGGTATCGGTGAGCTTTTTATGATCAAGTTCTTTCACGCGTTTGGCGACGACGATGGTGGCCACGCCGTTACCAACCAGGTTGGTCAGCGCACGCGCTTCCGACATAAAGCGGTCAATCCCGAGGATAAGCGCCAGCCCGGCAACCGGCAGATGGCCTACCGCCGAAATGGTCGCCGCAAGGACGATAAACCCGCTGCCGGTTACGCCCGCCGCCCCTTTCGACGACAGCAGTAGCACCACCAGCAGCGTGATCTGGTGGAAAATATCCATATGACTGTTAGTGGCCTGAGCGATAAACACCGCCGCCATCGTCAGATAGATCGACGTTCCATCGAGGTTAAATGAGTAGCCCGTCGGGATCACCAGCCCGACCACCGATTTACGGCAGCCCAGCCTTTCCATTTTATCCAGCATACGCGGGAGTGCGGATTCGGAGGAAGACGTACCCAGTACAATCAGCAACTCTTCGCGAATGTAGCGGATGAACTTAAAGATGCTGAAGCCGGTCGCACGCGCGATAGAACCCAGCACCACCACCACGAACAAAATACAGGTGGCGTAGAAGCACAGGATCAGCTGCCCGAGTTGCACCAGCGTACCGACACCATATTTACCGATGGTAAACGCCATCGCCCCAAATGCGCCAATCGGTGCCAGACGCATGATCATATTGATGATGCCGAAAATGACCTGCGAGAAGCTCTCAATCACGTTAAAAATGAGCTGGCCTTTGCTGCCCAGACGGTGCAGGGCAAAACCAAACAGTACGGCAAACATCAGCACTTGCAGGATGTTACCGCTGGCGAAGGCGCCAATCACGCTTCCCGGAATAATATCCATCAGGAAAGCCACAATGCCCTGGTCTTTCGCCTGCTCGGCGTAAACCGCCACTGCCTGCGCGTCGAGCGTCGCCGGGTCGACGTTCATGCCGGCCCCTGGCTGCACCACGTTAACGATAATCAGACCAATAATCAGCGCAATGGTACTGACGACTTCAAAGTAAAGCAGCGCGACAGCCCCGGTCCGGCCGACCGCTTTCATACTCTCCATGCCGGCAATGCCCGTCACAACAGTACAGAAGATGACCGGCGCGATAACCATTTTAATGAGCTTCACAAACGCATCGCCCAGCGGCTTCATTTGTGCGCCCAGTTCAGGGTAGAAGTGGCCCAGTAAAATACCGATGGCGATGGCGCTCAGGACCTGAAAATAGAGGCTTTTAAACAGTGAGGTTTTCATTAGGATGTCCTTAAGATAAAACCACAGGCATTGTAGGGTTGGTTCCACCTGCGGTTTTAAAATAACACCCAAGAAACATTCCAGAAATGAACCCAGTTCAAATTTGAAACATTTTTGTTAAAAAGTTAGAGCTGACTCGCACAAGCGCAATAAACTTACTCACCTTCCTTAACATGAAGCGCCCTGAACCAGGTTTGCTCAAACTGTTCCGGGGTCAGCGCGCTGGCAAACAGGAATCCCTGAACATAATCAACCCCGGCGGCTTTCAGCCACTCATACTGCGCCTGCTCTTCCACGCCTTCCGCCACGATACTGAGATTAAGGCTTTGCGCCATCTGCACTATCGCCGACACCATACTGGTGTCTTCAGGAATGCCATCCACGAAGATTTTGTCGATTTTCAGCATGTCTACCGGCAGCGATTTCATATGCTGAAGCTGACGCAGCCCGGCGTAGCCCATCCCAAAATCGTCCAGCGCAATACTCACCCCCGCGTTACGCAGCGGACGCAGGATGGCAATGGCCGCCTGCGGATCGTCAATGCGGCGGCTTTCGGTCACTTCGAGGATCAGCGAACCCGGCTCAATACGATAGCGGTTCAGCAGCTCAAGCAGGTCGGGCACCATATCGTGATGCAGCAGTTGCAGGGCCGAAATATTGACCGACAGCGGCAGACGCAGGTCTTTAGCCCGCCAGGCGGCAAGCTGGCGACAGGCTTCTTCCAGCACCCAGTAGCCGACCGTGACCATCAGGCCACAGGATTCGATGGTATCAATAAGATCGCAGGGCAATTCCCACTGGCCGTTGGGCTGAAGCTGGCGCAATAACACCTCGGCACTACAGACTTTCCCGCTGCGGGTATCAATCTGCGGCTGTAGCCAGATGGCAAACTGTTGATTATCCAGCGCATTGAGGATATCGCTCTCTTCTGTCAGACGGCGCTGTGCTTTTTCCATCTGCTCCGGATCGAAAAATTCAATCTGGTTTTTGCCTTTGCGCCGCGCGGTAAAGGCGGCGGAAAATGCCCGACGATAGAGTTGCTCGGCAGAGAGGTCGCGATTAAACATGGCGATGCCAATGCTGGCGCTGGGGCGCAGCTGAATCCCCTGCACCGGCAGCCGCTCGTTAATAGAAGTGAGCACTTGCTGACCTAACGTAATCGCGTGCCACGGCTCTTTGACACCGTGCGCAATGACCGCAAAATCGTAGCCGCTGACCTGGGTCAGGACCATTTTAGGCGATAGCACGGCTTTCAGTCGCTCAACCAGCGTTAACAGCAACATTTCACGCTGGGTTTCCTGCAATACGCCTGCCGTATCCTGCAGCGTTTCACAGGCGATCACCATCAGCGCCGAGCCGCTGCTGCGCCCGGTGTTCTGCTCCAGCAGCGCCAGCAGGAAGCTTTTATTCGGCAGTCCCGATACGGGGAATGCGGTGGAATGATTATTTAACTCTTCATAGTGCCGCAACAGGGCCTGCTGGTTGCGGTTGTAGATGCGCGCCAGCATACCGATCTCATCGTCATGATGCAGATTTGGCAGACTAAGTTGATGGCCCGGCGCATCATGGGGCGAGGTGTCGTTGAGTTCGCGGGCGATTTGCCGCAGTGGGCGCACGAGTAAGCGACTACTGCCCCAGGTGATCGCCACGGTCATCACCAGCACCAAAAGTAAGTAAGCAGTCACTAACGTAGATAGCGCACTCATCACAAAGCGGTACATGCGCCATGAGTCTGCCTGCAACACCAGATACGCCAGCGGCTGTGGATTAGCAGGCCGTTCCAGCGAATAGATCGGTAGCGAGATTTGGACCGGCAGTTCGAAAATACGCGTGATGGTCACCGGCACGGGCCTTTCGGTGATAAAGCTCATGCGCAGCGCCTGGAACTGATTCGGTAAAACCACGTCGGCACGGCTGACAATCCCGGCAGGCTGGATGCGGCGCAGAATCGTCTCCGCTTCCGGAATATCACCTTTCAGAATAGAGGAGGAAAGCGGTTCGCGGACCGAGCGGGCAATGCTTTCAAGTTGAGATGCCGTGTCATAGCGACTCTGTTGCACAAAGTGAAAGAGTAAAATAAAGCAAAAAATAAACAAAAAAACCATGGCAACGACGGAGACCATCGCCATGTGTTTTATGGTTAGAGAACGGCTGACGCGCAAATTAACTCTCCACTAATACTGATCCAGAGCATCAGGTCAGGAAATGTCTCCTGGCCGGGGCCGATTATACCCGATCGTAAGACAATGAGAGAGAGAACGCGACGAATCCGCATTTGCCTGTCAGCAAATACGGAAGAATGCCATTTTTGCCAGCAGCTTAATTGCCTTTCGCAGCCATCCAGACCAGCATTTTGAGGCTGGCGGCGTAGTAATCATCCTGGGCTGTGATCTGAGGTTCTGACTGACTCTCTCCCATCGTCAAATCGCGCACGGCCAGTAATCCGGCATTCATATTATATGGCGCACGCTCGCCGTTCACGACGTTAATCCACGCAGGCGTTTGCTCGCGCGGGAAAGCCTTCCACCACTGCCGCCAGGGCTGAAGCAGCGGGCTTTGCGCATTTTGCCAGCGGATATAGAGCGGAATGCGGATCGCATCGTAGCTGACGCGTGGCGGCCATTCCTGCGCCGGACTCAGACTACCGTCAGCGGAAAGCGCCACCCAGTCCGTTGGCAACTGTGCCTCTCCCCACGCCATTTTACCAATCAGCGTCTGCCCGTCGCGCATCAGCTCCTGCCACACTTTAAGATAGCTGCGGCGGGCGAAATCCTGCCAGGCGGGAAAAATAAAGTAGGACGGATTCAGGTTAACCCGGGTGTTCAGATTAAAACCGTTTTGCCCCGGCAGCATAACGCGGTAGCCAGCAAAGTCGATCACCGTATATTTGACTAATGCCTGAGTGATGGCATCCGACGCCGCACCATAGCTATTATCCTGCCAGCGTTGCTGCGCCTTCAATAAAGCCCAGGCAATTAATACGTCGCCGTCCGAAGCATTGTTTTTATCGGCAATCGGATCGGCAGCGACCGGGTTATAGCGCCAGTAAAACAGCCCCGTCGATTTATTTTTTAAATGACCGTTGGTCCACAGCCAGAGCTTGTCGAAGGTTGGGCGGTCATTATTGGCGACCGCCATCAGCATGGCGTAGCCCTGCCCCTCGGTATGGGACACGTTGCCGTTGCCGGTATCGACAATACGGCCATCCGGCATCAGGAAGCGGGCCTTATAACTCTCCCAGGCCGTACCTGCCTGAACAACAGAGGTAAACAGCAGCGCGGTCATGACTACAGTGGCAGATAGCGTTCGCAAAACCATAATTCACTCATCGTTACGGATTGAAATAGCGGAACTGCACGTCATCGACGGCAAAGAGCTGCTCCCGCTGAAACAAGAGATGGGCTTCTCCGCCCTGTCCCTGTAGCCAGCGTGCGTAAAGTCCTTCCAGTATTGCACAAAAAGCGTTACACCAGCGGACCCGTTGCTCTTCGTCACGACTGACCGGCAGCGCCTGATGGCGGACCACCAGCCCCAGTTCACCAACGCTGACCGCCACCACGCCCCAGTTAAAGGAGGCTAACAGATGATTCATATTCTGCTCCAGGTCGCCCAGCGTCTCCGCCTCAGGAAGCGGAAAAGCATCGGCCAGGGCTTCTCCCATCTGACGTAAAAATGGCTGACTTTCGCGTTCACCCGCGTTGCGGATCATGCCGTCAACCATAATGGTCAATAGATCAAACCAGCCCGGCGGCGTTTGTTGATGCTGGAAATAAACCTTGAGCGCATTATTGTTATCCATTATTCATTCCCTAACATATAGCGGAACCATAGCCCGGCGGTGCTTTCGTTATAATCACCGAAAGTATCATAGCCAACCTGACCGCCAATACTCATCTGTTTGTTCACTTTATAATCAGCGCCAGCCCGTACCGTATAACCCAGACCGTTTTCCGAGGTGGCTTTATACTGCGCTTCTTTAGCAAAACCGTTGGCCACTGCCGTTTCAAGCTGCTGCTGCCAGCCGGACTGCGTCGGGAAGTAGTCGCTGCTGTCCTGAGAATAGGACTGATAACCCACTGAACCGCCTACTTTCAGGGTCCAGCTATCATATTTTTGCGTCAAATCGACCGGCAGGGAAACGCTGACATAGTTTTGTGGACTGAAATAGCCGCCCTGGCCAAAGGTAAACTGGCTGAGGTTTTTCGAGTAGTCCATAAAGCTCATACTCAGGCCGGTTTGCAACTGACTGTAGTCATCATGGAAAGGCCGCAAATAGACGCCCGCGTTGGCGTTAACGCTGGTGTTACTGGCGACGTTTTCACCGAGGTAGCTATAGCCGCCCCCGCCAATGTAGAAGCCCGCGTCACCATCGTCGTAGCTTAATTGCAGCGTACCGCCGTTTTTGGTGACCTGGCCCCAGCGCTTGCCGGAGTAGGAATCTTTCGCCCCAACATAGGACAGCAGGCTATCGGTAAGCGCACGCCGCTCACCGATCAGGATCAGCGACAAATAATTGGTCAGCTTAGGTGACCATTTCACGCCGCCCACCAGCGTATTCAGATCCTGGCCCAGCGGCGTACTGCCGATATCAACACGGTACTGATCGCCGCTCAGCGCCATGCTTAACTCTACGCCGTTAGCCTTCTGCGAATCGGTTGAAGAATCCCCCGCCTCATTCACATCGGGCTTGAGGCTGGAGGCCGCAAGATAGCTGGCTACCTGACCGGAATCGTAGTTACGCAGCCGCGCCAGATTCTCAATACCCGTGCTGGTGGTCGGATTCAGCGTAGCCGCATCAATCGTACCCAGCGTGCTCAAAAACTGTGCGCCCGGATTGCTGGCAAAATAGGTTTCACGCTGAGTTTCAGTCATCGCCGCAATCGCCTGCTGCTCGCTGGCAGCGGTAGCCGCGATATTAGAGACGGCATTCGACAGCGGATTTGATCCATAACGCCGCCAGGCATCCCCCGAGGCGCTACCGGCACTGAGGGTGACTGGCGTGGCGGTAAATTCAAAGCGCGACTCGCCGAACGGTGACGAAGACCAGGTCAGCGGCGCTTTAACTTCGGTCAGCTTGCTGGTGCCGGATTCGCCATCGCGGCTGCGCACTTCAACGCCGCCCTGTAACCAGGTGCCGGTTTTCTCTTCCAGTTGCTCCATCATGGAATCGATTTGCCGCAGCGTGCGGTTTTGCGCCGTTTCGACCGGCAGATCGGTACGCTGACTGCCCGGCATCGTCATCTCCGGTTCACTGGTAGAGACTGTGCCAACCTGCCAGGGCAAGGTGCGTCCATAGGTTGAGGCCGTCCGCGCCTGCGGCTGGAGCCGTGACGTGCCGACAAAAGGATTATCCGCCGCCAGCAGACCGCCAACGCTCGGCGTCGCGGAGCTATTGGTGGTCTGTAAGCCCAGAACCCGGCCACGTGCGCTACGCAGGTAAGTAAGCGCTCGCTGGTGGTTACCCTGAGCCTCTTCCACGCGCGAAAGGAGGATCAGGCGATCCGGCGTATTATCGTTGCGCAATCCGCGCGCCAGTTGTTCTGCCCGCTCATTGTTGCCTTCCGACAGTGCCACATCAATGGCCCCGGCGCGCGCCGCCTGATCGGGCGTGTCGCGGGTGATCAGATAGTCGTAAACGACCCCCGCTTCTTTGTTCATTTTGCCGCTCTGATAAAGCCGCGCCATCGCGAACATCAGATCGGTATTCTGCGGGTCCTGTTGCAGCGCGCGGATCAGTTTGTCATAAGCCGCCGCATAGTTGCCCTGCTCACGCAGGCGGTCTGCGTCGTTAACCACATAGCCATTTTGCAGGCTGGCGAGCTGGGTCGGGGTACTTTCCGCCCGCAGAGTCGGGTTCGCCAGTAGCGACTGCGCTTCACTGGTGAGGCCCGCCTGATTCAGGACCGTCACCTGATCCGCATAGTCGCCCGCACCGCCGCGCACGCCGGAATTGATATTGTTACGCACCAGCGCGACGGCGGTGGTGATATCGCCGCTCTGCGCCAGCAACCGGGCCAGTTTACCGACATCTGCCGGATCTTTCGGCGGCTGCGACGAGAGCGCTTTAAGGGTGTTCATCGCCGCCACGGCATTCCCCTGCGCGAGGTAATTCTGCGCCATGGCAATCTGCATGTTGTAGTTCACCCGCTGGCGGAGATCGCGCATCTGCGTATTCTGGCTGGAGGCCGGAATGCGGGAAAGCAGCGTTTGCGCCTGCTGCCATGCGCCGTTTTCGCTGGAAAAAAGCGCCGCCGCGTACAGCGCATTAGCGTTTGCGCCCGCGCGGTATGCCGGAGACATGACGGCAGCCGCTTCATTTTCTGCGCCGGATTTTTGCAACAGCCGCGCCAGATCCAGACGCAGCCAGAAATCATCAGGATTACGCGCCACGCCCTGACGCAGAGTGGTTATTGCCTGCGGAATATTTCCACTGGCCGCCTGCTGCTGCGCCTGACGACGGATAGCATCACCCGGTACGCCAGTGACCACCCGCGGCTGAAGGCGGTTCTGTAGATTTTGCGGCAGCGTGCGCAGCACCGTTTGCGCTTCCGCCGTTTTGTTTTGATCGCGCAGGACGTAGTAGAGATTTTCTCGTGCCGCCGCGTTCTGCGGCTGCTCGTTTAGCACCGCGCGCAGCGTCTGCTCGGCCTGGGCGTAATCTTTGTTCTGCCGCAACAGGTCAGCGCGGAATAATTTGCCTGCCGTACCGCGCTCGCCGCTCTGTTGGGCCAGCGGCGCAGAGAGCGCCAGCGCCTGACTGATATTGCCCTGCTTATACGCCTGCTGCGCCTGCGCCAGTCGTCCGTAGAATTCAGCGTCATCGGCCTGATTTTTACGCTCGTCCGCCGCGTCGCCCCCCTGACTGGCGGCCCGGTTAAGGTATTGCGCCGCCGCCTGATAATCCCCGCTACGCTGGGCAATGTAGCCCATGCCCGCCAGCGCGTCGGCATCGGCCGGGTTGGTTTGCAGAACCTGCTCAAACTCTTGCTTTGCCGCGTCAACGTTTCCGCTATTAAGGGCGGTATAGCCTTCACCTTTGGCAATGCCGCCGATACGCTCACGATAGTACTTCTGTACTTCCGTATCCTGCGGATGCCGCTGAAGCCAGTTATCATAATACCGCTGATCGCCCTGCTCCACGCCGAGCCACAAGAGCGACTGCCGCAGGCCGCTATCCGCGTCTTTATTACCGCTGGCTAATGGTTCGAGCATCTCCATCCCTTCCCGACGCGTCTCTTCCCGCCAGGTCAGGGCTTTGCCCAGCGCCACGCGAATAGCATTATCCTGCGGACGCTGCGCCACATAACGGCGTAGTTCGCTTACCGCCTGAGGATAAAGTGCTTTATCGCTTGCCATGGTCAGGTAATATTCTGCCGCAATGCCCTGCGGCGGCGTATCACCGTTAAACATGCTTTTCCACGTTGCCAGCGCGGCGGGAATGTTACCGCTACGCGCCTGCTGACGGGCAAGGTTAAGCTGACCCTGCGGCACGGCAGAAAGCTGACGGGCGTTAGCCAGCGCTTCCAGACCCGCATCATTGGGCGAGACTTTTTCCAGCCGCGCACGCCACTGCGCCGAGGCCTGAGTATCCCCGCGCTGCTGGGTCCAGAGCGCCATCAGATACAGCGCCTGCGGATTATTGGCATCCACCAGCAGCACTTTTCTCAGCGATTCCATCGCCAGTTCGTCGTGGGATTTCTCGTGCCAGTATTTAGCCTGTTCAAAGAGCGCATTGAGCGCCGCATCATTCGCGGCGGCCAGCGCGTCACCCATCGTTCCCAGTGCCAGCACGCCGGTCAGGCACAGCGTGGATAAACGGCGTCCCGGATCATGCTTCATCATTGTGGTCGCTCCCTGAATAGAGACGTTTACGGGCATGCCGTCTGAACATGGCGGTTAATGCCACCCCCAGGATAGACGCGGCAATGAGTCCCACAATCGCCAGCAGCGCTGAATACTGGTTCGCATACCAGATAGCCATCATATAGCCTGGCATTTGTCCGCTCGGAAACTGGGTGCTGACCCGGAAACTGCGAACGCCGTTTTCGTCGGTGATAATTGAGGTATCGCCGCGGATACCTGCGTTAATGCGCGATGAGCTGAGATCGTTGGGTAACCTGGCAAGTTGATCGTCATTACTGCCCACGGCAGCGACCACCACCCGTTCGGGATTCCACGGCGAGCGATAACTAACAAACCCGCGCCACGCCTCGTTTGAGGAGAAATAACGGTCAGCATCGATATTATCCGTCGACCAGTCGCCAAGCAGCCAGCGCTGTACCTTCTGCCAGGGGGTCGGTGACCGAACGCCCAGCGTACTGTCGCCAGCAATGTATGGCGATTGCGACAGCAGCCCCTGAATAAAGGCTTTCTGATCGAGGCCGCCCACCGCCAGCACATCGCGCTGGCGCAGATACTCAAGGCTGGTGCCGCCGCCGGGGATCCCCATCACTACGCGGTTATTAGCCAGCGCCATTCCGGTCGCATTACCGGAACGCGCCGCAAGATTCAGCAGTGTCGCCACCTGAGTCTCAGACGGCGTCTCTGGTAGCAGCATCACCGTCTGTGAATAGTCCGCCAGCCGGGTAAACGGGAAAGATGCACCGACAAAATAGGAGAGGTTCGGCAGCATAGCAAAGTGCTGCGTATGGCTCAGGTCGATCCATGAATCCTCATTAAGACGGCTCTTGATGTTGTTATTCAGCAACACGCTACAGGGCGCGGTTTCCTTTGGCACCACGTTAAAGTAGAGCGAAAGCTGGTTATCGCCATAAATCAGATACGGTTCCAGCGGGATCGTCACCTGCTCCTGGCGCGCATCACCGCCCGCTTTACGCCACAGCATTTCGAGGAAGCCTTGCTTGTTCATCGGCAGGTTGCTGAGGAACGTGTTATTCAGCGTGACGCTCAGGCGTGATTTTTCTTCGTCAATCCAGGTTTCGGAAGGAAAACGATAACCAATGTGCAGCGGAATAGTTTCGCCGTCCCACAAATAGAGATCCGGCGCGGCGCGGAACGCCACCTGAAGCGGCGCATGCCAGACGCCGGAAACGGTGGTGCTTTGATCTTTACGGATCAGCGACGACAGTTTTACCGGATGGGACGTCGGGATCCAGCGTGGCGCATCATAAGGTTTACTGGCCGGGATCGCCTGCGCTTCAACGTCAGCACTCGCCGTCTGAGCAGGGAAATTGCCTTTCGCCAGCCGCCAGGCCGCGGCCCGCAGCGCCGCATCATCTTTGCCGACGACCAGCAACAGTTTATAGACCGGGTTAACCGGGTTATCGATAAGTCTCAGCAGCGGTCCGTTCGTTTGCGGCAACGTCAGTCCACCGATTTGTTCACCGGGATGGCCGACGATGATGCCGTGCTGTTCAGGCAGGCGATTACTCAGCGCGGTAAATGAAATGCCGCGATAGTCAGCCTGCATCCCCATCCACGACGAAATCAGTGCCGCCGCACTGACCGCATCCGGGGTGAGTTTTTCCGGGAAACCAAAGGCCAGATTGACCGGCGTCATCTGCTGGCTGTCAAAAAACGGTTTCGGAAAATGGCTGAGGTCGGAACCAATACTCAGTTGCTGTCCTTCAAGCTGGAAGCTCGATGTAGGCAGGATCACCACCCGATATTTATCGCTGATATCGCGCAGGCATTGCTGGGCATCGCCATCGTTGATCTTAAAGCTCAGGTTGTTGCTGGAGACCATCAGCGCTGCCGGGATATCCAGTTCAAAATGCGAGACGTTATTTTCCGCCGCGCCCAGCGGCACGTTGCCCAGCGGCTGACCGTTAAGCTGAAGTTGCAGGGTCGCATTGCGAGCTGCCATTTCCGGGGAAACCTCGACGTCCAGCGCGAGCTGTGCGCTGGTGATCACCCGGTCGCCGGGCAGAGTAAAATCGATGCCGCCCTGGAGTTGTCCGCCGCTGAGGGCAATGCCTTGTGGGCTTCCCATTTGCGCAAAGGTCAGGCTACTGTCTGCCGGAGGCATAAATCCGGACGCGGTAGCAGTGATGGGCGGCATGGCAGGCGGCGCGTCGGCGTTAGCGGCGTCAGGCGTCGGTTCCGGCGTCAGCGTGGCGGGCGCGGTGGTATCCTGCGACTCAGGCGGATTTTCTGGTGCAGGCGCGGATGTTCCGGTTGTCGCAGCATCTGAATTTACAGGTGCAGGCGTCGCTGGCGTCACTTCCGACCCAGGTAAAGGGAAATTCAGCGGCGGGGTTGTCTCATTGTCAGCCGCCGTCTCCTCTCCGTGGAGCGCGGGCACAAACAATGTCCCTATGATCAGTGCCAGCGTCGTGAATCGCTTCATACGCGACTATCCTCCTTCGCCACCGCTGCGGCGGTAGCCCGATGACGCCGACGGCTACGGCGCGATTTCCATGTCAGCCAGAACAGTTCAAATACGCAGCGCAGGATCGTCACGAACGAGCGGAACGGATTATCCTGCTGACGCGGCGGATTGATCCACGCATCGGCACGAGAGAGTACGACGCGGACCAGTTCACGACGACGGGAGAGCGGAATATCTTCATCAAACATCACGCGGATAAAATGGTTATCGACCGCCACCAGCTTCGCCGGAATGGCAATCGCCCCGGATTCAAGGATAAGTTCGATCTCTTCAATTTCATCGTGGGTATGGCGGTCATCCACGATGGAAATACGGCAGCCGCCCATAGAGAGATCCGCCGTCTGGCTGCGGGTCACAAAGCCGCTGGCGTAGTGGATCAGCACCGGAATGGTCACCTCAATACGAATGGTTTTACGCGTCTGCCGCGTCTCACGGGCAACGGCAATGGCGGCCAGCAGGAAGATAAGGCTGTAAACGCCCCAGCCGATGTTCAGCGCGATAACGCTGGGATCGGCGGTAAAGAAGTCATGGGCAAACGCGCGCACGATCCCGGCAATCACCGCGACCGCCAGCAGGAAAGCGACTACCAGATGCGGTCTGACCACGCTGAAATCGAAGTAGCCGACGTCCAGCAATCCGCCTTTATCGGTCACGTTGAACTTGCCGCGTTTCGGGAAAACCATCGTCACCAGCGTCGGCAGAATTAAGTGGAACGCCAGCACGATATCGTAAATCTCGCCCCAGAAACTGTAGCGGTAGCGGCCGTTCATCCGCGATCCGACATAGATCGCGAGGAACAGGTGCGGCAGCGCATAGCCGAGGATCAGGCTGGCGGAAGAGTGAATGATATTCAGGTTAAACAACAGGTAAGCCAGCGGTGCGGTCACGAACACCACGCGCGGAATGGCAAATTGATAGTAGAGCATGGCGCTGAGGTAGCACAGCCGCTGCTGGAAGGTCAGCCCGCGCCCGAACAACGGGTTATCGAGGCGGAAAATCTGCGTCATGCCGCGCGCCCAGCGGGTACGCTGGATCACATGGAGTACCAGACGCTCCGTTGCCAGCCCCGCCGCCAGCGGAATATCGACAAACGCCGATTTCCAGCCGCGACGCTGCATTTTCAGCGCGGTGTGCGCATCTTCCGTCACCGTCTCAACGGCAAAACCGCCAATCTCTTCCAGCGCGCTGCGGCGGATCACCGCACAGGAGCCGCAGAAAAACGTCGCGTTCCAGTTATCGTTCCCCTGCTGGATCGGGCCGTAAAACAGCATCCCTTCGTTAGGAATATTACGCCCGACCGACAGGTTGCGTTCAAAAGGGTCCGGCGAATAAAAGTAGTGTGGGGTTTGTACCAGCGCCAGCATCGGATCTTTCAGGAAGCCGCCAACGGTGGCCTGAAGAAAAATACGCGTCGCCACGTGGTCGCAGTCAAATACGCAAATCAACTCACCCTGGGTGATTTTCATCGCGTGGTTGAGGTTACCTGCTTTGGCATGGTTATGCTCGGTACGGGTAATATACCCGACGCCCACGTCCTGAGCGAAAACGGCAAATTCCCGACGACTGCCGTCATCGAGAAGATAGATTTTTATTTTATCTCTTGGATAATCAATACATTGCGCCGCCAGCACCGTGTCACGCACCACTTCCAGCGGTTCGTTATAGGTCGGTATATAAACATCCACCGTCGGCCATAACGACATATCGTCCGGCAAAGGAACAATTTCGCGTTTTAACGGCCAGACGGTTTGCAGATAATTGAGCAGCAGCATCACCCAGATATACACTTCCGCCAAAAATAGCCCCATTCCAAGAATGGCCTCTATCTCGGAATTAAAATGCAGGGTTTGCGTCAGGCGGAAATACATATAGCGGGTGGACATCAGCAACGACATCACCACCATAATCACCGAAATACTGCGTCGTTTACTGAACCCCATCAAAAACAGAATGCCGATGCTCAGCAGTCCAAAAATATACTGCTTCTGGCTGTCCATTGGCGTCACGATCACCAACAGCGCAACCGGCGCTAACGCCAGCACCAGCATATAAAACAGGAACTTTTTCATATGTCGTCCTGAATAAATTAAAGTCCGGATTTACGCGACACGTTATGCACCGTGCCATCACCAACATTGATCCCTAATTTGGCAACAATTTTCCTGGCAATGATTTCGATATCAAATGCCGCCGCTGATGAAGGGCTAAAGTCAAAAATCGACTTTTGCGAAGCGTTGGCTTCGCAGACGCTTTCATCACGGTGAATAATGCCCAACAGCCGATCGCCCAGGCGTTCTTCAAGGAAAGCCGTCACATCACGGCTGATCTGACGGCGGGTGTCGCTCTGATTGATAACGAAAAAGTGGCCGTGGTTAGGGTTGAGTTCACCGCCGGTCAGGCGCTGGTTTTCAATATGCGGAAGCAGAGACATTGATGCCGTATCGGCCAGTAATGTGACCAGATGCAGGTCGGCAAAAGGCGTAATCGCTTTCAGCGCCGCTGACGGGCCGGGAGGAAAGTCAGCGACAATCACCAGTCCCGGATAATTCAGCAGCGTGCCCAGACCGCGCGCCAGAAAATGTTCGTCGCTGGCCAGATTTTTTTCAAAGGTCAGCCGCTGTTCTTCGGTGACATCGCCATAGGGGAGGACAAAAATATTGCCACCGGCGGTCAGCACATCCTGGCCCCAGTCGTAAGATTCTGCGGATTTCGCGACATAGCCCCGCTCGTCGGAAAGGGGTACGCCAAAATGCAGGCGCAGCGCGTTCTGCATATCAAAATCAATGGCCAGAACCTTGCTCCCCGAGCGCGCCAGCGCATAGGTCAGGTTCGCCGCAAGGGTTGTTTTCCCTACGCCCCCTTTGGGTGAACACACACAGATCAACGGCATGAAGCAATCCTTTCTAACAGTGATTTGAGAGGCAACGTCTTCTCTTCATTGGTTTTCTCGTCCGGAGCAGGTGGCTCGGCGGTTTTCGGCGCAAACAGACGGGAATAATTCACCGCCTCAGGCGGTGGCGTGACCACGCGCGGCCGGGCAACCGGTTGTGCCGTTGGCGGCTCCGGTTGCTGATGGGCAACGGGCGCTTCAGACCCGGCGACCGGCGGCGGGCTGGCGAAGGTTTTCGCAATGGAAACGGAAGATGCTGGGGTGTCGTCCTTCAGCGGCGCAGGCGCAACGGTCGCAGATTCCGGTTGCGCGGGGGTCGGCGGCAGCATAGCCACGCTTTGCATCAGCGGCGGCAGGTTGTGTGGCTGAGGCGTGACCGTTTGCACCGGCGAGGCTTGCGGCGTGCTAAAAATATGTGCTGCCACGGTTTTCGGCACCGGTGACGAGACGTGTCCACCCATAGCCAGACCGGGTTCTTGCCGGGTCGGCGATAATTGATTGATGAGCGCCCAGTCCCCCCGCTCCTCGGCAGATGACTGCGCAGATAAATCTTTATAGTTTTCTAATTGCGACCGGGTTTTATCCTTAAACCGCTGCAAATCATCATAATGGTTCATCGCTAACACCATGACTTAAAAACATTAATTGATTCCCGCTTCTCTTATGACGCATCCATTCATCTACAGCATAGATTACTTTGCTGTTTTAGGAATACTTCGCACGCTAAAAGTCTTACTGATAATATAATTAATATGCGCAATCATTTTTTAGATATCAGTACGTTAATGAGGTGCACCATTATCATATTAGCCGTAGCGCTGGCAAATTTCTCCCATTAAAACGGGCGTTATATCTAATAGATAATGCGTATTTTAATAAGGGGCGCTATAAGACTTTGCTTAGCAAGCTAGTAATAATGGCTGGCAAAGCAAAAAGATTTATCGGCACTGTGCGTAATTTGCTTAAGCCGGAATAGCCGCCTTGCCGGGTGGCGCTGCGCTTATCCGGCCTACAAATTCTTTGTTATCAGTTACCTGAAAAAAATACTAACGACCGGGCGCAATACCGTAGGCCCGTGCAAGCGAAGCGCCGCCGGGCAAAGTGGCACAGAGCCTGAGCCGGAGTGGCTGTCTGTTAGACAGATGGCTCTAATACCCTAACCAATATGTTGCAACAGACGCAGCCGATGATGATAGCATGCCAGTACAGACTGGATGTGCTCCGGCGGCATAAATGAAGACGAATACGTCTTTTCCACTGCCACTGATTCTTTACGCAGATCGGCGTACAGCTTATCGAGTAATCTCGTCGTTAATCCCATCGCACTGCCCAGCAGTAAAAAATCTTGCCCCGTATATTCCCCCCAGACAGAATCAAAGCCAGGGGCCAGTTCATGTCCCCCCTCTTCCTGTGTCAGTAACGGCAGCGCCAGATAACCTGACAGCCAGGCTTGGGGATACGGCGCAACAGAGACAAAATCATAGATGGGTGCGAGCGTCGGAGTGATATCTGCATACAACAGGCCGAAATTTCGCAAATGCATATCGTTATTGCCCAACAGCCATGCATATACAATACGGCGAAACAGATCGATTCTGAAAGCAAGGTTATCGTTAACATGCGCAATCAAAAAACGCGCTATCGTTTCATAGCTGACGTACTGTTCGCCATCATTTCCTGTCTTACCATACTTTTCCATAATCCCCATTGCTCCATCCAGTTGTTCCTGATGAATGGGCTGCCCGGCAACATCGCGATCAAAACGACGGATGACAAAGGCGTACTCAACGTCGTCGTCGGTGTTTTCAGGAGTAAAACTGACCAGTCCGTGTGGCGGTACATTGAAACCAAGACGCGACATTAACGACATCGTCGCATGTTCATTTTCTGCCAGGCCGGGAAAATCAGCGGGTGAGGGTTTGAGAATATAGTCGCCCTGATGTGACACGACATTAAAGACACCTTCCGTTAGCACCATTTGCAATTTAGGTTGATAGCCGGAAATACTCATGCCACGTTGCTCAAGGGGCAGTTCCTGAACAAACTGATTTCGGCTAAACGCCAGGCGCGGGAGCAGTAAAGTGCCGTTACCGAGACGTTTAAGTCCCTGGGCAGAATATCCATTTCGGGCATCCCCCTCGTTTAGCGGGGTTAATAATATGCGGCAGCGTTCCATTACTCCTCCAGCGGCAAAATCTGCACGGCTCCCAGCAAATTTTTACCATTCTCAATCAGCATACCCAATTGATCGTGTTCATCGCGCTTCTGTAGGTGACTGTAGCGTTGTCGCAGCCATCCCTCCGGTGCCAGCGAGGCAAAATAGGGATGTAGTCGCTGGCTCAAAAATTCACGTTGTTGAACGGGCAGGCTCAGAGAAAGCGATGGCCCCTGGTAATGGGGGTAATAACGGAATAAAAAGCCTTGTTCACTTTCCGTTAACTCCCCTACAGCTTGGCCGTAAAGCAAAATTTTTACGCGACGGTGCATAGTTTCATTCCCAGCGCTTTTGCGACGGTAAGAACACTGCCGAATTTTACCTGTTCGGGATCTTTAAATAATCTTTTTAACGTTGAGGTAGAAATATTGGTTTGTAGTTCAAGAGTATAAAGATCGATACCCAGCGCCTTACGGCGTTCATTCAACTGCTCGCCAAGTGCAGAAGGACTACCGATGAACAGCGGCTCCGCTTTTGTGGTCAACCGCGCAGTCATCGCCATCTTCTTCTGTAGGGTATTCAGGCGATCGCTCAGAAAGGCTAACTCTTCAGAAAGCTCTCGCGAATTTTCGTAAAACATGGATACCCCTCCAGTGCTGCCTCGTGACGCGGGCAGTCTTCAGTCTCAGATATGGCCTTTTAAAGATGATAAAATATAAAATAGCTCAAAAATGAGCTATTAACAATATTTAGGTGCCATAAAAGAGCTATAAAGGATAAAGACAAGGGGAGAGGTTCATATTTGACTGGAGACCAGCAACCAGCTGGTCTCCTGATTAACGTTACACCCCTGGCTTTTCGCCATTCACGTCCTGATCGACGGCAAAGCAGGCTACCAGTTGACCATTGTACTCTTTAAGCTGCGGCTGCAACTGAGTGCAGGGGCCGAATCGGCGACGGCAGCGGGCGTTAAAGGCACACCCCGGCGGCGGATTCAGCGGGCTGGGCAGCTCGCCGGTCAGCTTGATACGCTCGCGGCGATCGTCCGGGTTCAGGCGTGGCGTGGCAGAAAGTAGCGCCTGGGTGTACGGATGCAGCGGATTAGAGAAAATCTGATCCTTGGTTCCTTTCTCCACGCAGCGGCCCAGATACATCACCATCACTTCATCGGCGATATGCTCGACCACCGACAGATCGTGCGAGATAAAGACGTAGGAAAGCCCTAAATCCTGCTGCAAATCCATCATCAGGTTCAGCACCTGCGCGCGCACCGAGACGTCCAGCGCGGAGACCGGCTCATCGGCAATCACCACGTCCGGATCGAGCATCAGACCGCGGGCGATAGCAATACGCTGACGCTGACCACCGGAGAACATATGCGGATAGCGATCGTAATGCTCAGTTTTAAGCCCCACCTTCGCCATCATCGCCAGCGCTTTTTCACGGCGTTCAGCTTTGCTCAGTTCACTGTTGATCAGCAGCGGCTCTTCCAGAATCTGCCCGACTTTTTTACGCGGGTTTAGCGAACCGTAGGGGTTCTGGAAAACGATCTGAATTTTCTGCCGGCGCAGCTTCTGCGCATGTGGATCGTGCTTGAGCAGATCCTGCCCCTGAAAATAGAGTTCGCCACCGGTAGGCGTTTCAATCATTGTCAGCAGGCGGCCAAGCGTGGACTTCCCGCAGCCGGATTCCCCGACCACCGCCAGCGTTTTGCCGCGCTCCAGGTTAAATGACACGCCATCCAGCGCTTTTACCAGACGTTCCGGCGCAAACAGCCCCTTCTTCACCGGGTAATGTTTTTTCAGGTCGATAGCCTGCAACAGCGGCTGTTGCAGGGTGGCCTCTTGCGTACTCATAGTGTGGGCCTCCCGGCATCATCGAGTGGGTAGTGACATTTAGACTGACGACCGTTATCGACGGTATTCAGCGCGGGTTCTTCCGCGCGACAGCGATCGGTCGCATACGGACAGCGCGGGTTCAGCAGGCAGCCGTTGGGACGATCGTATTTCCCCGGCACCACGCCCGGTAGCGACGCCAGCCGCGCTTTATCCTGAGCGAACTCGGGCAGCGCACGCAGCAGCGCCTGGGTATACGGATGGCGCGGCGCGCGGAAAATCTCTGTTGCCGCGCCAGTCTCTACTACCTGGCCTGCATACATCACGATAATTTTATGCGCAGCTTCCGCCACCAGCGCCAGATCGTGCGTAATCAGGATCAGCGCCATGTTCTCTTTCTGCTGAAGTTCCAGCAGCAGTTCAATGATCTGCGCCTGAATGGTAACGTCCAGCGCCGTTGTCGGCTCATCCGCAATCAGCAGTTTTGGCCGACAGGCGATTGCCATCGCGATCATTACGCGCTGACTCATCCCCCCGGAAAGCTGGTGCGGATAAACATCAAGGCGCGAGGCCGGATCGGGAATACCCACCAGGTTTAGCAGATCGATGGCCCGCTGACGCCGGGTTCTCTTGTTTCCCCCTGATGCACCTTAATCGCTTCCATAATCTGAAAACCGACGGTGTAGCACGGGTTGAGGCTGGTCATCGGATCCTGGAAAATCATTGCCACTTCGGAACCGACCAGACTACGGCGTGCTTTCTCAGAAATACGCTTCAGATCCTGGCCGTTGAATTCCAGATTTTCCGCCATCACGCGGCCGGGGTAATCAATCAGCCCCATGATCGCCAGCGAGCTGACCGATTTACCGGAGCCGGATTCACCAACAATGCCGACCACTTCGCCCTGATTCACGCTATAACTGACGCGATCCACGGCGCGGAACGGCGCATCTTCGTCACCGAAGTGCACCGATAATTTATCTACATTTAATAACGCCATCTCGAACCTCTTACTGCTTCAGTTTGGGATCGAGCGCGTCACGCAGACCGTCACCCATCAGGTTAAATGCCAGCACCGTCAGCAGGATCGCCAGACCAGGGAAGGTCACGACCCACCAGGCGCTTTGTGCGAACTGCAACACGTCGGAGAGCATAGTGCCCCACTCCGGTGTCGGCGGTTGCGCACCCATGCCAAGGAAGCCAAGGGCGGCCATATCGAGAATGGCGTTAGAGAAGCCGAGCGACGCCTGAACGATCAGCGGCGCAAGACAGTTAGGAAGAATGTTAACGAACATCTGGCGCAGCGCGCCTGCGCCCGCCACGCGCGAGGCGGTAACGTAATCGCGGTTCACTTCAACCAGGACGGCTGCACGCGTCAGACGCACGTAGTGCGGCAGCGCCACGAAGGTCAATGCCAGCGAGGCATTAACTATTGACGGTCCGAAGATCGCCACCAGTACCAGCGCCAGCAGCAGGCTCGGCAGCGCCAGCATGATATCGACGATACGCATGATAATGTTGTCGATAATGCCGCCGAAGTAGCCCGCCACCAGACCCAGCACCACGCCCATGATCAGCGACAGTACCACTACCAGACAGCCGACCAGCAGCGACAGGCGCGCGCCGTACATCAGGCGCGAGAGGGTATCGCGACCCACATCATCGGTACCGAGGATATGCGTCCAGCTTCCCCCATCCTGCCATACCGGCGGAGCCAGCAGCGCTTCGCGGAACTGATCCGCCGGGTTATGCGGCGCAACGAAATTGGCGAAAATGGCAATGAGTACCACGATTACGACGTAAGCCAGGCCGACGACCGCGCCTTTATTGCGCTTGAAGTAGTGCCAGAACTCCTGGAGCGGCGTCATCGGTACAGGTGCGGCGATAACTTTATTTTCAGTAACTTGTGACATGACGGCCCCTTACTTCTTATGACGAATACGCGGGTTCACCACGCCGTACAGCAAATCGACCAGCAGGTTGACGAGAATAATCATCGTCGCCACCAGCAGTACGCCACCCTGCACCACCGGATAATCGCGGCGTTGCAGAGCATCGATCAGCCAGCGTCCCAGGCCCGGCCAGGAGAAGATGGTTTCCGTCAGGATCGCCCCTGCCAGCATCGTCCCGACCTGCAAACCGATAACGGTGACCACCGGGAGCATCGCGTTACGCAGGGCGTGAACGATGATGACGCGCATCCGCGTTAAGCCTTTGGCGCGCGCGGTACGGATATAATCTTCACCCAGCACTTCCAGCATGGCGGAGCGCGTCATACGCACGATCACCGCCAGCGGAATTGTGCCCAGCACCATTGCAGGCAGAACCATATGCGCCAGCGCATCAATGAAGTTGCCCTCTTCGCCCCAGATGGCCGTGTCGATCAGCATAAAGCCGGTTAGCGGGTTGGAGTCGTCAAGGAACACCATATCGCTGACCCTTCCTGAGACCGGCGTCAGGTTCCACTGGACGGAAACCAGCATGATCAGCATCATGCCCCACCAGAAGATCGGCATGGAATAGCCAGTCAGCGCGAGGCCGACCGCGGTATGGTCGAAAATAGAGCCACGCTTAACGGCGGCCAGCACGCCCACGGGAATGCCCACGGAAACGGCGAAAATCATTGCGCAGACGCCGAGTTCAAGCGTCGCTTTAAAACGCGGCACAAACTCTTCCCACACCGGGAGACGGCTTTTCAGCGAGATGCCCAAATCACCGTGCATCACGCCCCAAATATAGTTGAGATACTGCTGCCACAGCGGCTTATTCAGGCCGAGTTCAGCCAGTAACTGCGCATGGCGCTCAGGGGAAATACCACGCTCACCAGCCATGATCATCACCGGATCGCCGGGGATCATATGGACAAAGGCAAAGGTGAGAAGGGTAATACCGATAAACGTCGGGATCACAAGTCCCAGACGTCGGAGGATGAACTGCAACATAACCCGGATTCTCTGTAATGACGTCTCACCTGGAGATCAGACGTCTGTATTGCTCACAAATCTCATTCCCTTTTACGGGAATAAAGCACTACTGCCGGGTGGCGCTACGCTTACCCGGCCTACCCTCGCAGGTCCGTGTAAGCGCAGCGCCGCCCCTTTGACATTTTAATTATTCGACAGACACGTTCTCGAAGTGGTGTTTACCCAGCGGATCAACAACATAGCCTTTAACTTCTTTACGCACCGGCTCATATACGGTGGAGTGAGCGACGATCAGGGCAGGTGCCTGCTCGTTCATCACTACCTGAGCCTGTTTGTAAAGCTCAATACGTTTGTTGTGATCTTCGGTCGCGCGCGCCGGTTGGATCAGGTCTTCAAACGGCTTGTAGCACCATTTGGAGTAGTTCGACCCCTGTTTTGCCGCATCGCAGCTGAACAGCGTGGCGAAGAAGTTATCCGGATCCCCGTTGTCGCCGGTCCAGCCCATCATTACGGTCTGATGCTCGCCGGATTTCGCACGTTTCAGGTACTCGCCCCACTCATAAGTGACGATTTTCGCCTGCACGCCGACTTTCGCCCAGTCCGCCTGAATCATCTCCGCCATACGGCGCGCGTTCGGGTTGTACGGACGCTGTACCGGCATAGCCCACAGATCGATGCTAAAGCCTTTTTCCATACCGGCTTCTTTCAGCAGCGCTTTGGCTTTCTCCGGATCGTAGGTGTAATCCTTAACGTCGTCGTTATAGCTCCACATGGTCGGCGGGATCAGGTTTTTCGCCGCTACACCCGCGCCCTGGTATACCGCTTTGATGATCGCTTCTTTGTTGACCGCATAGTTCAGCGCCTGACGCACTTTCACGTTATCCAGCGGTTTTTTCTCAACGTTGTAGGAGAGATAGCCCACGTTCAGGCCCGCCTGCTCCATCAGGTTGATATTTTTATCCTGCTTCATACGCGCGATGTCGGCCGGATTAGGATACGGCATCACCTGGCACTCGTTTTTCTGCAATTTCGCGTAACGCACAGAGGCGTCAGGCGTGATGGAGAAAACCAGACGGTCGATCTGCGGCTTGGTGCCCCAGAAGCCCGGGAAGGCTTTATACAGAATGCGCGAGTCTTTCTGATACTGCTGGAGCTGGAACGGACCGGTACCGATTGGGTTCAGGTCAACTTTATCCGGCGTGCCCGCTTTCAGCATGTTGTCAGCGTATTCTTTAGAAAGAATAGATGCGAAGTCCATCGCCAGATCCGCCAGGAACGGCGCTTCCGGACGGGTCAGCACGAACTGAACGGTATTATCGTCGACTTTTTTAATTTCGCTGATTAACTCCGGCAGGCCCATGCCTTCGAAGTATTCATAGCTGCCGCCAGAGATTTTGTGGTACGGGTTGCTTTCGTTTTTCTGACGATCGAACGAGAACACAACGTCATCAGCATTGAACTCACGCGTCGGTTTGAAATCTTTGTTGTCCTGCCATTTCACGCCTTTGCGCAGATGGAAGGTATAGGTTTTGCCATCTTCACTGACTTCCCATTTCTCAGCCAGACCAGGGATGACTTCAGTGGTGCCGATTTTGAATTCGACCAGACGGTTATAAATCGGTACAGAGCTGGCATCGTAAGTGGTACCAGAGGTGAAAAGCTGCGGGTTAAAGCCTTCAGGAGAACCTTCTGAACAATACACCAGCGTTTTCGCCTGAACGCTTGCTGCGACAGTCATAGCCACCAGGCTCAAACCAAGCTTCAGCATCCCTGACTTCTTCAAGGAAATACTCATTCTTCTGCTCCAATGTGATGGGTGTTGTGTTTACCCCTGCAACGGGGCCATACCGCCAGCCTTTATTTATAATTTCACCGGTCTGGTCAGTAGCAATGAGGGTGGGAGAATCCGTGCAATCGATTGACTGAGTAGCAGTACAGATCGTCCGTGAAATGCCCCTCATGGCCTACAATCTGTCAACAGAATGTCAAAACGTCAATACAGGTAACCGGGATTTACATCAGGGATGAGAATTAACAAACAAAGATTAAAAAAAGTTCAAGCCACCATTTCCAGCAGGGAAAATTATGCTAAGGCCTCTGACGCAGAGGATTGTTCTGGTTATTTTCAGTAACGCAGATGTTAACTTTTAAACATATTAAGAAAAATTTCTTGCAAAATGGCGAATATATGAGCGATTAATACCGCGAACGTTAAAACGCACAGCGGAAAATGCTGGCTTTATCCATAAGCAACGCGAAAAAAGGTTGATGCATATATAAAAAATTACAATGGATTATGTCACAAAATCGGGAGGCGGCAGTGGGAGTCACGGGTGAATTGTGATAACTGATAGAGATATTGTTATGGGAAGGTTGGAAAAAGGTTTCTTGAGTTGATTGGATGAAGGAGTTTCTCATCCTCATAAGCTTCAGATGCAAAAAAGCCTGCTCAAGAGCAGGCTTTTCAAATTTGGTCGGTGATAGAGGATTCGAACCTCCGACCCCTTCGTCCCGAACGAAGTGCGCTACCAGGCTGCGCCAATCACCGAATGCGGGGCGCATCTTACTGCGCGGCCAGATGCCCGTCAATCCCTTAGCTAAAAAAAGCCAGCCGATCGGCGAGAAACTCGCCGGACCGCTTATTTCTTAGCTGTTGAGGGTAAACGACACCAGTTATTGTTCTCATTAATCCCGCCATCCGGCGAGGTATACCCCAGGCAACCCATGATGGTATCGAACAATTCGATATGATGGCGCGGCACTTTCATCTGCGCCTGGGTCTTCATCTTCGTCATTGCCTGCGCATGATCCGGGTTCTCCAGATACTTATCGGACATCCAGACCATCATCGGCACGCGGAACTGCTCTGGCGGAGCCATATTGCGCGGGGTGCCGTGCAAATGCTCTTTCTCATTGATCGACTCGCCGTGATCGGCAGCATAGAAAACAATCGCCTTCTTATCCCGGACCTGGTCGATCACTTTGCTGATAAAGTAATCCACATAGCTGACCGAGTTATCAAAGGAATTGATCATCTGCGCTTTGGTACAGCCGCCGTCAACGCCCATACACTCCGGCGTCCACTGTGCGAAGCTGCGCGGGTAGCGCTGGGTATAGTTAAAGTGCGAACCTTTGGTATGCAGAATAATCAGGTGCTTGCCTTCGGCATTGTCCTGTAGCGAGCGCTGCATCTCATCGACCAGCAGCATGTCATCTACCGGCTTACCGCGATTACGCGGTTCGGCACCGATTTGCTCGCGATAGGAAATATTGTCCGCCATCGTGTTGCTGTAGAACCACATTTCACTTTGCATCGCGTACAGGTCTGAACTGAAACCTAACTGTTTCAGCACCGCAAAAACGTTCTGCTCTTTCAGCGTCCGCTGTGGGTTAGTGTCTGCACCACCTTCTCGCACAAACATGCAGCGCAGGGAGAGTTTGGTGGCGGTATCGCAGGAGTAACCGCGAAACGCCGCCAGGTTTTTCTCCTGAGACAATCGCGGCGTGGTGTTACGCTCGTAGCCGAAAAGACCCATATGATCCCAGCGGGTCGTTTCACCAATGATGAACACCACGTAAGTATCATCCAGATCTTTCGGCGCTTGCCAGGTGAATTTCTTCGCCGGGTTGATCAGCGACTTATTATCCGAAGATTCATCCACCTGCGCCCAGGCATACAGCCCCAGCGCGGAGAGCCAGTTTGATGGCAGATAAGAGTTAGCTACCACGCCACCGTAGCTGGGTAAATCAATCCCCGTCTGGTGCTCAACTTTCTTCTGCTGAATATCCAGCAGACGAATGGGTCCCCAGACCAGCAATCCGGCGACGACAACCGCTGCGACACTGCCTATGCGCTGGCCCGGCGTGCGTAGCTGGCGCATTAGCGTATAAGGGCTGCGATTACTCCAGATGAAAATCAGCGGCACGATGCTCACAAAGAACATCCATAGCAGGAAATGTAGCCCCACCACTTCTTTAGAAAGATCGATGTCGGTGGTCATCACCGAGGCAATAATGCCGTAACCAATGACAACATTAAGGAAGGTCATGTAGTAGCTGGCCCCGGCTGAGCACAGCACCAGCAGCGTGACCAGAATGCGCCAGACGCGGCGACCGAGTAGCGACAGGATACGAAGCAGGAAGAAGGTCACAAGCACAGTGGCAACCAGCTCAACAGCCGCAGCGAATCCTTTCCAGATGGTAAAATTCTGCGCGTAACTGTCAAAACGACGGACAAAAACCGCGCAATTCATAAACAGGCCGATATAGATGGCCAGCAGGAGGCTCAGCGTTTGCTGAGACATCGCTTTAATATATTTCATGCAAACAACCCTGGGAAAAGGGACTTATAAATCAGCCGTCACCCGCGTGATGGCTAAACAAAGCGCGTAATCTCTGTTATTAGACATGGCTAAGCGCGGCTAAGTAGACCACAGGGAAAAGGAAAAGTGTCCAGGAGAAATGTGATCTGACCAATTATTTACAAAAATAGTTGGTCAGATCAGGGAGATAGGTTAGCAGACTAAGTAAACGGTTCTATTAATACCATCAATATGTGGCGTGGGCTTCATGGTAAATTTCGCGCTGCGGCTGACGAATGGTGGTTGAGAGCGCCAGCGACAGGATCAGCAGGGCAAAGATGACGCAGAAGGTGACATAAAAGCCGCCGAACAGCGAGGCAATAATCGACCCGCAGATACTACCGATCCCGAAGCCTAAATAGATCACCCCATAGTTTTTCGCCAGGTTGTTGAGGCCGAAGAACTCGCTGACCAGCGACGGGAAAACGGTAATGGTGCCGCCGAAGTTAAAGGCCACGCAGGCGATGGCGGCAAAGAAAGTCATCTCGTTGAGGGGCGCGAATAGCAGCGCTGCCATCCCGACCAGGGAAATTACCTGACCTATCGTGATGACCCGGATGCGGGCGATTTTATCGGACAGAATGCCCAGCACCAGACGGCCGCTCAGGTTAGCGATAGAAATGACCGTTACCGCGTTAGCGGCGGTGGCAACATCCAGTCGGACCATGCCCTGAGCGATATCTTTCGCCACGCCAATCACGTACAGGCCGCTCATGCAGGCAGTGAGGAACATCACGGCCAACATCCAGTACTGGGGTTTACGCATCGATTCCGCGAGGGTGAAGTCATTTTCCACCGCGCCGTTAACGGCTTTCACGCTTTGTTGCGGCGCATCTTTCATCAGGGTGGAACCGGCGACGATCATCACCAGTACAATCGCTCCCCAAATCATAAAGGTTTTTTCGAGGCCGACCGTTGCAAGAAGATGGCTGTCGATAAATTTGAAACCGAGGCTACCCAGACCGTAGGAGCCAATGGCCAGCGCGGAGATCACCCCTTTACGCTCCGGGAACCATTTCACGCAGTTGGAGAGCGTTAACAGGTAGCCCGCGCCATCCGCCAGCCCCACCAGCAGGCCCGCGCTGAGCCACAGCATCAGCAGATTGCTGGAGTGAGCGGTCAGGAAAAAACCGACGCCGAGCATGATCCCGGAGGCCATTGTGACGCGTTTCACGCCAAAACGTTCCTGAAGTTTACCGGCAACGGATGACGAGAGCGCCAGGCCAAGGCTTAACAGACCAAACGAAAATGCAACCTGGCTTACCGGCTCATCAAGTTTGCTGGAGAGCGCGCCGTTAAACAGGCTCCAGGTATAGACCGATCCCAGCGCAAATTGGGTGATGATAGTGCCGAATAGCGTTAACCAGCGGGTACGATTGTAGGTTGATGTGTTCATGGCATGTGTCCAGGTCATCAAAATTGAAGGATTTCACTGCCATCAACGATAGCGAAATCCCTTTAATGCCTGGGGGAAAATGGCATGAAGTGCAGCAGGGACGGAATGAATTGCATGGAATGCAGAATGAATGGCATTGCATGCAGGTTATGCGGGGTGAAAGGTTGGTGATGTTGGGCAGGTCGGGGTCCGGCACCGCGGCCATACATGCCCGGTGGCGCTGCGCTTACCGGGCCTACGCGTTGGGCGAAGAGTTATTCCGGGGAAGGTGCCGGAGAGGGTTTTGGACGAACGTTTATTCCGGCGACAATGCCGGAGAGGGTTTTGGACGAACGGTTATTCCGGCGACAATGCCGGAGGGAGTTTTGTAGGCCGGGCAAACGCAGTGCCGCCCGGCAGGCTTGCCCAACGTCGCCCCGTCAGAATCGTGCGCTAACCCCCATCGTATACAAATAGTTCGCCCCGACGTTGGTGTTTTCCGCCTGAGAAAGCGCCGCATAGGCCGCCAGATGCTGATTCAACAGCATATCCGCACCCACGGTGACATCCAGCCAGTTGCCTTCCTGATCAAACGCGCTCATGCGATTAAGCCCGGACTGCGACTTCCAGAGGTTGTCGCCAAACTGCTGGTTATAGCTAATTTGCGCCCAGGGACGCAGATCGCCAAAGCGTGAATCCACTCGCCAGCCGAGCGAACTAACGCTGGCGTGCCATAACGGGTCCAGCCCCTGATTCACCACGCTGTCACCGAACTCGTTATAAACAGAATAAGAAGACCCATCATAATGCCATGCGGCGACCGGCCCGGTGGTGACGTTCTCGCGCAACGCGATATTCCAGCCAAGACTCATTGAGCTGGTCGCATCCAGCGGCGTGCTGTCCGGCAGATTTACCGCCAGACCGGGTACATTTTGCGCCGAGTTGATCCGCTCGGCGAGGATGTCATTGTAATTAGGTTGGTGATCGTTATCCCATGTATAACGTTCAGTCGTATTACTTTGCTGGTCATCAACGATATATTCCTGTTGCCAGGCTTTTGCTGTGTCCATCCAGAGCAGACAAACAGACATAGCTGCCAGGAGCGTCATGCCCCGGCGACCACTGCGCTTTTTTATTATCATCAAAGCGACTCCTGGAAAGAGCCGAATTCGGCGATTTTTTTTGATTATGCTTGCGGGAAAAAGGACTCCATGTCATTCGAGTTGAACGAACATATACACCGATCTGCAACTTGAAAGAGAATGAGCTTAACCCTGTATTAAATATTGTCTTTTTAACAGACACGTCAAGCCCGCTGGCTGATATATTTTTGTAAAAAATGCGAAGGGAGAAGACCATGCAACGTTGCGGTTGGGTAAGTCAGGATCCGCTGTACATCACCTATCACGACAGTGAATGGGGCATACCGCAAACCGACGGTAAAAAACTGTTTGAAATGATCTGTCTGGAAGGACAACAGGCCGGTTTGTCATGGATTACGGTCCTGAAAAAGCGAGAAAATTATCGCCAGAATTTTTATCACTTCGACCCTGAGCGCGTCGCCGCCATGCAGGAATCGGACGTTGAAAGGCTGATGCTGGATGCCGGGATCATCCGCCATCGCGGGAAAATCGAGGCCATTATCGCCAACGCTCGTGCGTACCTTGAGATGGAAAAGAAGGGCGAGCCGTTCGCAGAATTCGTCTGGTCATTTGTCGATCATCAACCGCAAATCCGCCACGCCGCTACCCTCGGCGAGATCCCGGTTTCCACCCCCGCTTCCGATGCGCTGGCAAAGGCGTTAAAAAAACGCGGCTTTAAGTTTGTCGGCACCACCATTTGCTATTCGTTTATGCAGGCCTGCGGTCTGGTGAACGACCATATCACAGGCTGTTTTTGTCATCCGGGAGGCCAGCATGATCCGCGCCTGGCACAATAAAGACACCACTAAGCTGCTGAATCTGTGGCTGGAGAGCACGCGCTACGGCCATCCGTTTATTAACGAACGCTACTGGTATGAAAGCGAAGCTATCGTTCGCGACGTCTATTTACCCGCCGCGCAAACCTGGGTGTGGGAGGAGAAAGGCATACCGGGTGGTTTTGTCAGCGTAATGGAACAGCGGTTTGTTGGCGCGCTGTTTGTCTCCCCGGCGCTTATTGGCAGAGGTATTGGAAGAGCGCTGCTGCAACACGTGCAGCAGCGCTTTCCGATACTGAGTCTTGAGGTCTATCAGAAAAATATGCGGGCGGTGAATTTCTACCATGCTCAGGGCTTTCGCATTGAGGACAGCGCCTGGCAGGAGGAAACCCAGCACCCGACGTGGATCATGAGTTGGGCGGTGGATCGAATGCCGTCAGCGTGAGTGCCGGGCCAGTATATTTTTCGACCCATGCCAGCGCCGTATTGCCCGCACAGCCATTCCCCAGTCGCGAGCTGGGGAGATCTTTGGTCAGCACGTTTACCGCGCCGTTTTTACAGATCCCTCCAGCCATGGGGTCAAGATCCGGCCAGCCGCCTTCGTGAATGCAAAGCACGCCGGGCCGGATGCCGTCGGTGATCACCGCGCCCGCCAGCACCTGTCCACGCTGATTCCATACCCGCACTACGTCTCCCTCCTGAATACCGCGCGCGGCGGCGTCCTGCGGATGCAGCGTAATCGGCTCACGACCGGCAACGGCGTACTGCTCGCGAAGCCGCGAGTAGCTCAACTGACTGTGCAAACGGTGCGCCGGATGCGCCGACAGCACCTGTAACTGCTCAGGCCCGGCATTGCCGTGCCACTCGTCCGGCTCCAGCCACATCGGATGCGGCGGACAGTCGGCGTAGTGAAAACTGGCAATGCGTGCGGAATAGATTTCAATTTTCCCGCTGGCCGTTTTTAACGGATACGCCTGCGGATCGCGCCGGAAGTCGGCAAAGCGGACGAACTGCGCATTCTGCTCGCTCTCCGGCATCTCAATCAACTGATTGGCCTGCCAGAAGGACTCGAACGGCGGAAGCGTCACCTGCTGGCTGGCTCCCCGCTGCGCCGCGATGTTATAGAAGGTTTCCAGCCACTGTAGATCGCTTTTTCCTTCGGTAAAACGCTCGCGACCGCCCCGCTCCCAGCGCTCGCTGAGATCGGCAAACACCTCATAGTCATCACGGGCTTCATCTCGCGGCGTCACCACTTGTTTCATCGGCACCAGATGCTGGTTACTGTAATCGCCGGTCATGGTCAGATCGTTACGCTCAAACGAGGTGGTGGCAGGCAGGACGATATCGGCATGTTTGGCCGCCGCCGTCCAGTAGCATTCAGAAATCACCACCAGCTCCGGCTTTTGCCAGGCGCGAATTAAACGGTTGGTATCCTGATGATGGGTAAAGTTGGCACCGCCTGCCCACCAGACAAAACGAATATCCGGAAAATGACGGTCCATCCCATTATGCTGATACGGCGCGCCGGGGTTTTCCAGCGCCTCTACAATCCGCGCTACCGGGATTTTATCTACCGCATCGGTACCGCCCTGTACACTGCCCTGCATCGATGCCAGCACCGCCGCGCGCCGCGTCGGGTTGCCGCCGTTGGCAAAATGGTATGAAAGACCGAACCCGCCGCCCGGCGTACCGATCTGTCCCAGCATGGCGGCCAGCGTCACCAGCATCCAGTGCTTTTGTTCGCCGAACTGCTGGCGCTGCATCCCCCAGCCGCCCATTAACATCGTGGTATGATGATGGAATAAATGCGCCAGTTCGCGGATTTTCGCTGCAGGAATGCCGCAAATCTCCGCCGCCCATTCCGCAGTTTTCGCCGTACCGTCGCGCTCTCCGGTCAGATAAGCGGCGAAGATAGCGTAGCCTTCAGTACAGCGGGCCAGGAAGTCGTTGTCTTGCCAGCCGTTTTCCACCAGCGTATGCGCAATGCCGAGCATTAACGCCACGTCCGTGCCCATATGAGGCGCGATCCACTCGGCACCATCGCCGAGGAAATCCACCGTTTCAGATCGCATCGGATCGATGCAGATCAGCCGCTTACCGCTTTTACGCAGCGCGTCAAAATAGGGAATGCCCTGCTCATCCGAGGCATTCCACGCGATCTTGAGCGTATTCAGCGGGTTGGCGCTCCACAGCACCACCACGTCGCTGTGTTCCAGCACCAGCGGCCAGCTGGTCTGCTGCTGGTAGACTTCATTACCGCCGACCACGTAAGGCATGATCGCCTGCGCCGCGCCGGTAGAATAATCGCCCAGATGCCCGGTATAACCGCCCGCCAGGCTCATATAACGCTGAAGCAGCGTCGCCGCTTTATGCAGCACGCCGTTTGAGCGCCAGCCATAGGAACCAGCGAAAATGGAGGCCGGGCCGTAACTGTCCCGGATGCGCCGATGCTGAGCATGGATCAGATCCAGCGCCTCGTCCCAGCTCACGCGGACAAATTCATCCTGCCCACGCACGCCCTGAGGGCTATCCGGCGAGGTCAGAAAGCCTTTGCGCACCATCGGGAAACGCACCCGCGTTTTACTGTGCACCTGATCGCGCACGGCGGTTTGTAACGAGTTTTCAAAAGGGGTGGAGAGTGCGCCACGGGAAGAAAATACCGTTTCGCCATCGGTCTCGACCAGCATGGGTCCCCAGTGGGCCGCTGTAAGTACCGTTTTTTTCGCTGATGGGATTGCCAAAACGCGCTCCTGAGTCGTCGATGCAGGTGTGACGGCGTTTGTCGCCGTTCAATGTTGTTTACAAAATTCGGAGTTGTCCCCGGAATTTTTTCCATATTCTCACGCCATAATCAACCGTCACGCCTGCTGAGGCAAAGAATAAAAAGGATTAAGGAAATAAGATGAAAAAACGCGTATTGGTTATCGCTGCCCTGGTCAGTGGCACGCTGGCCGTTTCTGGCTGTACGACTAACCCTTATACCGGCGAACGCGAAGCGGGCAAATCCGGCGTTGGTGCGGGTGTAGGTACTCTGGTTGGCGCAGGTATCGGCGCACTCTCCTCATCGAAAAAAGATCGCGGTAAAGGCGCACTGATTGGTGCCGCTGCTGGTGCAGCGCTGGGGGGCGGCGTCGGCTATTATATGGACGTCCAGGAAGCGAAACTGCGCGAGAAAATGCAGGGAACCGGCGTGAGCGTGACGCGAAATGGCGATAACATCACGTTAAATATGCCGAGCAATGTGACCTTCGATAGCAGCAGCGCAACGCTGAAACCTGCCGGGGCCAATACCCTGACCGGCGTGGCGATGGTGCTGAAAGAGTATCCGAAAACCGCCGTTAATATTGTGGGCTATACCGACAGCACGGGTGGCCAGGATCTGAATATGCGCCTGTCAAAACAGCGGGCCGATTCAGTGGGCAGCTCGCTCATCACGCAGGGCGTGGACGCCAGCCGCATTCGTACCTCCGGTATGGGTCCCGCCAATCCGGTTGCCAGCAACAGCACCGAAGAAGGCAAGGCGCAGAACCGTCGTGTAGAAATTACGCTAAGCCCGCTCCAGTAATAATGCCGGGCGGCGGCAGCGCATTGGCCCTATTCCCAATACCCGATCGTAGGCCCGGTAAGCGCAGCGCCACCGGGCATGGCGTCCACGTTGATACGCGATAATGCCAGCCTTGCCCGGCCTGCAATGGTTTCCCCCACATGAAGCGCTTGCCATCGCCTGTTTTCGCGTTAAGGTGTTCTCACTTCAGGCAAGGGAATCAGCTATGACCAAAGCAACGCGCCCCACGATTAGCGATGTCGCCAAAGCGGCCAAAACCGGGAAAACCAGCATTTCACGCTACCTCAACGGTGAAAAGCATCTTCTTTCCGACGCGCTGCTGGCGCGTATCGAAAAGGCTATCGCTGACCTTGATTACCGTCCGAGCCTGATGGCCCGTGGCCTGAAACGCGGGCGCACGCGCCTGATTGGGCTGATTATCGCTGATATTACCAATCCCTATTCCGTGGATGTGCTGAGCGGTATCGAAGCCGCCTGCCGTGAAAAGGGGTTTACGCCGCTGGTCTGCAATACCAATAACGAACTGGATCAGGAGCTGCACTACCTCGATCTACTGCGCAGCTACCAGGTAGAAGGGATTGTCGTCAACGCCGTCGGCATGCGGGAAGAGGGGCTGAACCGCCTGCAACAGTCGGCGCTGCCGATGGTACTTATCGACCGCAAGATCCCCGATTTCGCCTGTGATGTGGTCGGCCTTGATAACACGCAGGCAGCCACCACCGCCACCGAGCATCTGATCGATCAGGGGTTCGAAGCCCTGTTGTTTCTTAGCGAACCGCTTGGCACAGTGAATACCCGCCGCGAGCGGTTAAGCGCTTTTCGGGCGACGCTGGCGCGCTACCCGGGCCTTGTCGCGGAGAATAGCGAAGTTCCGCTTACCGACGCCGCGCTGATGGATAATGCGCTGCGTCAGTTTCACGCCCGCCACCGCGGGATGCGCAAAGCGGTGATCTCCGCCAACGGTGCGCTCACGTTGCAGGTCGCCCGTTCGCTGCGGCGTATTGGCCTGCACTGGGGCAGCGATATTGGGCTGCTGGGCTTTGATGAGCTTGAATGGGCTGAACTGGCGGGCGTTGGCATTACCACCCTCAAACAACCTACCTGGCAAATCGGTTTTGCCGCCGTAGAACAGGTCGTGCGTCGTATTGAAGGCGATGCCGATACCATCCGCGAGCAGGTTTTCTCCGGCGAACTTATCGTTCGCGGCTCTACCTCCCGTTAATTTCACTTCGTGATGGCGATCATAATTTCGCCATCGCGTCCTTTTCTTTGGAACCGGTTCCATCTAGCGTAATAGATATTATGTTGCACTGGAGTTAATCATGAACCGGAAAATCTTTGTCGTTACTGCCGCCTATGGCCATGGCCAGGTTCGTCAGGCGGGCGGTCAGCGCGCGATGCTTCCCGTCATTGCCGCCGCCGGGGCCGATGGCGTTGAGATCCGCCGTGAAATGTTCAATGAACAGGAGCAGGCCGACCTTGCCGCACTCGGCGTGGCCATCACGGAACATCAACTGCTGGCCTGCTATTCAGCCCCCGAGCCGCTGTATCTGGCCGACGGCACGCTTAACCCGCAATTACCGGAACTGTTGCGCGAAGCGCGCACGCTGAATGCGCTCTGGCTGAAAGTGTCGCTCGGGCATTTCACCGACGCCCGGACGCTGCAAACCCTGCGCGGCTGGCTGGCGACGAGCGGTATTCGCCTGCTCGTCGAAAACGATCAGACCGCATGCGGCCAGCTTCCACCGATGCAGCGTTTTAGCGCCGCCTGCCAGGTACAGGAGCTGCCCGTTATGCTGACCTTTGATATGGGCAACTGGCTGTGGGTGGAGAATTCACCAGAGCAGGCGGCGCATCATCTGGCCCCGTTTGTCAGCTATATCCATGTCAAAGCCGCTACGCAGCATCAGAACAGCTACCGCGCCATCGCGCCGGATGAAGGCGGTGCACGCTGGCAGGATCTGCTGCGGTCGTTGCCGGTCGATGTACCGCGCGGCATTGAGTTTCCGCTGGAAGGCAACAATCTGACGGCAGTCACGCGTCGCTATGTCGACCTGTTACGCGAGGAGTAAACATGAACACCCCCCTGGACGTTATTACGATTGGCGAAGCGATGGCGATGTTTGTTGCCACTGAAACCGGCGATCTGAGTGATGTCGAACGCTTTATCAAACGTGTCGCCGGTGCCGAGCTGAACGTGGCGACCGGGCTGGCCCGGCTGGGTCTGAAGGTGAGCTGGGTCAGCCGCGTCGGCAATGACAGCTTTGGCCATTTCGTGCTTAACAGTCTGAAAAAGGAAGGGATTAATACTGACGGCGTGACGCTTGATGACCGTTTCGCGACCGGTTTTCAGTTGAAATCTAAAGCTGAAAATGGAACCGATCCCATTGTGGAATATTTTCGTAAAAATTCCGCTGCCAGCCATCTTTCGCTGGACGATTATCATCCGGGCCATTTTTCTTCCGCCCGCCATTTGCATCTCAGCGGCGTGGCGGCGGCCCTGTCTGCCAGTTCGTATGAGCTGCTCGATCACGCCGCGCGGATGATGAAAGCGCAGGGCAAGACCCTGTCATTCGATCCTAATTTGCGTCCGGTGCTGTGGAACAGCGAGGCGGAGATGGTGGAGAAACTGAATCATCTCGCCTTTCAGGCCGACTGGGTTCTGCCGGGCCTGAAGGAAGGCATGATCCTGACCGGGCATTCCGATCCACAGGCGATCGCGGATTTTTATCTCGATAAAGGCGTGAAGGCGGTGGTGATTAAAACCGGCGCTGACGGTGCCTGGTTCAAATCCACCGATGGCCGTCAGGGCTGCGTCCCGCCCGTCAGGGTTGAGAATGTCGTGGATACCGTGGGTGCAGGTGATGGTTTTGCCGTTGGCGTTATCAGCGCCCTGCTGGAAGGTGAAACGCTGGAGCAGGCGGTAACACGAGGTAATAAAATTGGCGCACTGGCCATCCAGGTTCAGGGCGACAGCGAAGGATTGCCGACAAGAGAACAACTTAATCAGTAGCAATCACGCCTCTGTACCCTACCGTCAGAGGCAGCGACTCTCTCATTATCAGAGGCTGGCCTATGAAAAGCGCAACAAATGCAACAAAACGCTGGTGGTATATCATGCCCATCGTGTTTATTACCTACAGCCTGGCGTACCTCGATCGCGCGAACTTTAGTTTCGCCTCCGCTGCGGGCATTAACGATGATTTAGGTATCACCAAAGGGATCTCCTCCCTGCTGGGCGCGCTGTTTTTCCTCGGCTATTTTTTCTTCCAGATCCCCGGCGCGGTGTATGCCGAGCGCCGTAGCGTCCGCAAACTGATTTTTGTCTGCCTGATCCTCTGGGGTGCCTGCGCGTCCTTAACCGGGATGGTCACCAATATCCCGATGCTGGCCGCTATCCGCTTTATTCTCGGCGTTGTGGAAGCGGCGGTAATGCCTGCAATGCTGATTTATATTAGCAACTGGTTTACCAAATCCGAACGCTCGCGTGCCAATACGTTCCTGATCCTTGGCAACCCGGTGACCGTGCTGTGGATGTCGGTGGTATCCGGCTATCTGATTCAGGCGCTGGGCTGGCGCGAGATGTTTATCATCGAAGGCGTTCCGGCCATTATCTGGGCCTTCTGCTGGTGGGTGCTGGTAAAAGATAAACCGGCGCAGGTGAACTGGCTGGCTGAAGATGAGAAAGCCGCCTTGCAGGCGCAACTGGAGAAAGAGCAGCAGGGCATTAAAGCCGTGCGTAACTACGGCGAGGCGTTTCGTTCGCGCAACGTGATCTTACTCTGTATGCAGTATTTTGCCTGGAGCATCGGCGTGTATGGTTTCGTGCTGTGGCTGCCGTCCATTATTCACAGCGCCGGTGCCAATCTGGGTATGGTTGAGGTGGGCTGGCTGTCATCGGTGCCTTATCTGGCGGCCACTATCGCCATGATTGTCGCCTCATGGGCGTCGGATAAACTGCAAAACCGTAAACTGTTCGTCTGGCCGTTATTATTGATTGCCGCTTTCGCCTTTATTGGTTCGTGGGCGGTAGGCGCAAATCACTTCTGGGTATCCTATACGCTGCTGTTGATTGCCGGTGCCGCGATGTATGCCTCCTATGGTCCGTTTTTCGCCATTATCCCGGAGATGCTGCCGCGTAACGTGGCGGGCGGCGCGATGGCGCTGATCAACAGCATGGGCGCGCTCGGCTCCTTCTTCGGCTCGTGGTTTGTCGGTTATCTCAACGGTTCGACTGGCTCACCTTCAGCGTCGTATATATTTATGGGGGTAGCACTTTTTGCCTCAGTGTGGCTTACTTTGATTGTTAAGCCTGCGAATAATCAACAGCTTCCGGCAGGCGCACACCACGCCTGAACCTACCATTAGGGAGATATCATGAAGCCGTCCGTCATTCTCTACAAAGCATTGCCTGACAATCTGTATCAAAAACTGGAAGAGCATTTCACCGTGACACAGGTGACGAACCTGAAGCCGGAGACCGTTGAACAGCATGCCGACGCTTTCGCCAACGCGCAAGGACTGCTCGGCTCAAGTGAAACGGTGGACACCGCGCTGCTGGAAAAAATGCCCAGGCTGCGCGCCACCTCTACCATTTCCGTCGGGTATGACAATTTTGACGTCGACGCGCTGAACGAGCGTAAAATTGCGCTGATGCACACGCCGACCGTTCTCACTGAAACCGTGGCCGATACCATGATGGCGCTGGTGCTAAGCAGCGCCCGTCGCGTGGTGGAAGTGGCGGAACGCGTGAAGGCGGGAGAATGGACCAAAGGTATCGGCCCGGACTGGTTTGGCATTGATGTTCACCAAAAAACGCTGGGCATCGTCGGGATGGGCCGTATTGGTCTGGCGCTGGCGCAGCGGGCGCATTTTGGCTTCGGCATGCCCATTCTGTATAACGCCCGCCGTCATCATACTGAAGCAGAAGAACGCTTCAACGCGCACTACTGCGATCTGGATACCCTGTTACAGGAAGCGGATTTTGTCTGCCTGGTGCTGCCGCTGACCGATGAGACTCACCATCTGATCGGCGCGGAACAGTTTGCGAAGATGAAAAACTCCGCCGTTTTCATTAATGCGGGACGTGGACCGGTCGTTGACGAGCAGGCGCTGATTGAAGCGCTAAAAACCGGCCAGATCCATGCCGCAGGGCTGGACGTCTTTGAGCAGGAGCCGCTGCCTAAAGATTCTCCCCTGCTGTCGCTGCCGAACGTAGTCGCGCTGCCGCATATTGGTTCCGCCACGCATGAAACGCGCTACAACATGGCGGCCTGCGCGGTGGATAACCTGATCGACGCGCTGAACGGCAAGGTGGATAAAAACTGTGTGAATCCGAAAGTGGTAGGCTAAGGCTAGGCGTTAAAAAGTAAACCTCATCCCGCCAGCGCAGGATGAGGTTTTGAAGGTTACTGCGTTGCGCTCACCGCAGCGTTCCACGCCTGAGTGAAAGCCTGATGCTGAGACGCCAGCGGCCCAATCAGAGAGTTATACTGGCTGGCCTGCTGCGAGGTCGGGAACTGAATACCATTCGCGGCAAATCCAACCTGGGTGCCCTGCTGGGCAACAAAATCACCCACCTGCACCAGCTGCTGAGTAAAGATCTGCGCGGCCGGAATTAACGGCTGTAATGCATCCGCCGGACGCGTTACGATTTTTTCATAAGCCTGGTCAAACACCGGCTTAAGATCGTCGCCCTGTTTCAGCGCCGAGTGCGCGGCATCTGCCTGCATTTTGGCATTTTGCAGCTGCTGACTCAGCACGCCCAGCGAACCATTGGCCTGGCGTAGCGGCTCGCGCTGCGTCATATAGTCTTGCGGCACACGAATCGCGTTTACGCTGTCAACGACCGGGCGCAGACCTTCATCCATCGCCTGATTCACCTGCTGTGAATAGCCATAGAGGATCGCGTAGTCAGTCACCAAAGGCCCAAACTGTTTTTTCTGATCGGAGGTCAATGCTGGCAGATGTTCACCGCTCCGCATCACCGTATTTTGCAGGAAATCGATGAACGCCTTGCGCTGATCGCCCTCTTTATCAAAACACCCACTCAGGCTAACTACCATTAATAACGCCATCACAGACGCGAACCAGCGAGAGCAGGACTTTCCTGTCGCCATTTTTATACTCCTTTCACCCTAAAAAAGTGCACACCGACACCAGCGTGTCTGACGCTGACAAGGATAGTCCAGGACGGCTTTACAGGATACCTTTTCATGCAGCCTAAGCTGAAAAATCGCTATCTGCTGACAATATACGTCTATACCAGCAGATTGAGTGATCTATCAGCGGGTTGCCCTCCCTCCCGGGCCGATTGTTGAGGCGACCTGGAAAAATAACCAGCAAATAGTCATCCAGGTAACTATCTATTGCCCATTTCCCGACTATTCTTAAAAAGCTCGACATTATTCACGATCACGCTGTGTGTGTACGGGGGTACTCAATGGAATTTAAAGATCCTATGATCGAATTGATGAACAATCTGGAACTTATTGTTTTTAAAGATGTACCGCAGAAAATTACCCCACCCCAGAAGCCGAAGGCGAACGCTGAGATAGAACAATTACGCAAAGGTACAGGGCTTAAACTGGCTGATTTCGCCAGAGCTGTGGGCGTAACGGTCTCAAAGGTGCAGGAATGGGAGTCTAAACGGGTAAAACCGACGGCTACTGAACTCAAGCTAATGCGTCTGATTCAGGCTAACCCTAAGTTAAGTAAAGAGTTAATGGAATAATTCTTCAGTTTTAACGGTCCTGATACAGGACCGTTTCCGGTGCGGCATCTCAGAAATTGCATTCAGTTAAAAATAAAGTTTGCTTTTGGCCGTCGTAAATGCGTTAATGCACTCGACGGTTTGATATACAGACCATAAAGCAGTTTAGTTAAGCAGTGTCCTTCAAGAGTACTCCATTTGATACCCTTCGTTGAGAGCTTTTCCTTTAACGCTTCAAAATCTGTAATGCACGCCATATTGCCGAAAGGCACTCATATATCTTTTAAAGGTAATCGCTATGTCCGGTAAAATGACTGGTATCGTAAAATGGTTCAACGCTGATAAAGGCTTTGGTTTCATCACTCCTGACGATGGCTCAAAAGACGTGTTCGTACACTTCTCTGCTATCCAGAACCAGGGTTACAAATCTCTGGACGAAGGTCAGAAAGTGTCCTTCACCATCGAAAGCGGCGCTAAAGGCCCGGCAGCTGGTAACGTAACCAGCCTGTAAGCTTAAACAGCTCAGAATTCGAATCCTCGCCTCGGCGGGGATTTTTTTTATCTTTTTTTCCGCCTGAGCAAAACGCCAGACCATGAGCAATCGCAGGGACAGCTGACATCGGGAAACGGGATTTCCGGGCAGGACACATCCGGGCACTCTGACGGTACGCAATCAGCGGGCGTTGTCCCCATATCGCAGCACCATTCAGCCCGTTCGCGGCGTTTATTCTTACGCTCGCTTTCATCTTCGTCTTCAGATAAACGCCTCGCACGTAGCGTTTGTGCCGCCTCATGACAATCAGCAAAGCGCTGACGAATATCGTGCCAGCCCGCAATAATGCCCTTCTGCTGGATGATGTGTTTTACCGCGCCGGAACAGCCGTGGGTGTGATGCAGAACGCCATAAGCGCAGCGATAGCCTTTACGGGGAGAGATAACGCGTTGGTAGAAAGCAATGAGCTTTAATATAAATTCATCCATAAATTTACTTCTTTATCTTCGGGATAACGAACTGTAAAAAACCCGCATTTCTGCGGGTTTTTTATTCTTACTGTAGCAGCGAGATATCCGCTACCTGGAGGAACAGCTCGCGCAGCTTCGACAGCAGCGTCAGGCGATTCAGACGGACATCTTTCTCTTCCGCGTTGACCATCACCTGCTCGAAGAACTCATCCACCGGCTCGCGCAGGGACGCCAGTTCAATCAGCGCTTCCTGATAGCGACCTTCCGCGAAGTACGGTTGCAGCTTGTCGCGCAGCACGACCAGATTGCCGGCCAGTTTGATCTCGGCGGCTTCCTTCAGCACGGAAGCATGAACGGTATCGTTCAGCGGCTCGGTGGCTTTCGCCAGGATGTTGGAGACACGCTTGTTAGCTGCCGCCAGCGCCGCCGCTTCATCCAGCGTGCGGAAGTGCGATACCGCCTTCATGCGGGCATCGAAATCCGCCGGACGGGTCGGACGACGCGCCAGCACCGCCTGAATAGTGTCAACGGTGTAGCCTTCGTCCTGATACCAGGCGCGGAAACGACCGAGCATGAAATCGATGACGTCATCAACAACCTTCGCATTAGTCAGCTTGTCGCCGTACAGACGCACCGCTTCTTCAGTCAGCGTTTGCAGATCCAGATTCAGGTTCTTCTCAACGATAATACGCAGCACGCCCAGCGCGGCACGACGCAGCGCAAACGGGTCTTTGTCGCCTTTCGGATGCTGACCGATACCGAAGATCCCCGCCAGAGTGTCCATCTTATCGGCAATCGCCACAGAACACGCGACCAGGTTAGACGGCAGCGCATCACCCGCAAAACGCGGCTGATACTGTTCGTTGAGGGCAACGGCGACGTCTTCCGCTTCGCCGTCATGACGCGCGTAGTGCATCCCCATCACGCCCTGGGTGTCGGTGAACTCGAAGACCATGTTGGTCATCAGGTCGCACTTGGACAGCAGGCCCGCGCGGGTAGCATGATTAACATCGGCACCAATCTGTTCGGCGATCCAGCCCGCCAGCGCCTGAATACGATCGGTCTTGTCGCGCAGGGTGCCCAGCTGTTGCTGGAACAGCACGGTTTGCAGGCGCGGCAGGTGATCTTCCAGACGTTTTTTGCGGTCGGTATTGAAGAAGAACTCGGCATCCGCCAGACGCGGACGGACCACTTTCTCGTTACCGGAGATAATCTGAATCGGATCTTTCGACTCGATGTTAGCGACGAAGATAAAGTTCGGCAGCAGTTTGCCGTCATCGGCGTAAACCGGGAAATACTTCTGATCGCCCTTCATGGTATACACCAGCGCTTCCGCCGGTACTGCGAGGAATTTCTCTTCGAATTTCGCCGTCAGCACTACGGGCCATTCCACCAGCGAGGCCACTTCTTCCAGCAGGCTTTCGCTCAGATCCGCATTTCCACCAATCTGACGTGCCGCTTCTTCAGCATCGGCTTTGATTTTGGCTTTACGCAGTTCGTAATCAGCAATCACTTTCCCGCGTTCCAGCAGGATTTGCGGATACTGGTCGGCATTGTCGATGGTGAATTCTGGCTCGCCCATAAAGCGATGGCCGCGAATTACGCGATCGGACTGAATGCCCAGAATAGTTGCCGGGATCACTTTGTCGCCCAGCAGCAGCGTCACAGTGTGAACCGGACGCACAAAGTGGACGTCAGACGCGCCCCAGCGCATCAGTTTCGGGATCGGCAGCTTCGCCAGCGAGGTGGCGATCATGTTCGGCAGCAGCGTTTCTGCGCTTTCGCCTTTTACATGCGCGCGATACAGCAGCCACTCGCCTTTATCGGTGGTCAGACGCTCGGCCTGGTCAACGGTGATCCCGCAGCCACGCGCCCAGCCTTCCGCCGCTTTGCTCGGTTTACCTTCCGCATCAAACGCCTGGGCAATCGCCGGGCCGCGTTTTTCAACTTCACGATCGGCCTGAGACTCAGCAAGATTCGCAACTTTCAGCGCCAGACGGCGCGGGGCAGCAAACCATTCAACGTTGCCGTGCGCGAGGCCGGCGTTATCCAGCTCTGCGGTAACATTCGCAGCAAAAGATTCCGCCAGGCTGCGCAGGGCTTTTGGTGGCAGCTCTTCAGTGCCGATTTCCACCAGAAAAGTTTTTTCAGACATGGCCGCCTCTTATTTATTCTTGTTGCACATCGGGAAGCCGAGGGCTTCGCGGGAAGCATAGTAAGCTTCTGCCACTGCTTTGGTCAGGGTGCGAATACGCAGGATATAGCGCTGACGCTCAGTGACGGAGATGGCTTTACGCGCATCCAGCAGGTTGAAGCTATGGGCGGCCTTCAGAATACGTTCGTAAGCCGGCAGCGGCAGCGGGTTTTCCAGCGCCAGTAGCTGCTGGGCTTCTTTTTCGTATTGCTCGAAGCAGGTGAACAGGAAGTCCACATCGGCGTATTCGAAGTTGTAGGTGGATTGCTCAACTTCGTTCTGATGGAAGACGTCGCCGTAGGTGGTTTTACCCAGCGGGCCGTCGCTCCATACCAGGTCGTACACGCTGTCCACGCCCTGAATGTACATCGCCAGACGTTCCAGACCGTAGGTGATTTCCCCGGTTACTGGTTTACATTCCAGACCGCCGACCTGCTGGAAGTAGGTAAACTGTGTGACTTCCATACCGTTCAGCCACACTTCCCAACCGAGACCCCAGGCACCCAGCGTCGGGTTTTCCCAGTTGTCTTCGACGAAGCGGATGTCGTGAATAGTCGGGTCCATGCCCAGCTCTTTTAACGATCCGAGGTACAGCTCCTGGATATTGTCCGGAGAGGGCTTAATCACCACCTGGAACTGATAATAGTGCTGTAAACGGTTCGGGTTTTCGCCATAGCGGCCGTCGGTTGGACGACGAGAAGGCTGAACATAAGCGGTTGCCATAGGCTCTGGCCCCAGCGCGCGCAGGCTGGTCATCGGGTGAGAAGTTCCCGCGCCGACTTCCATGTCCAGTGGTTGAACGATGGTGCAGCCCTGGCGAGCCCAGTAATCCTGTAAGGTCAGGATCAGGCCCTGGAAGGTCCTGGTATCAAACTTTTGCATAGTATTTCGTGCTGGATACGTGTGGATTTAAAGGAAGCGACCAGTATACCCGCTGACTGCAAGATATACAGTACGAAAGCGGGTAGAATGGGGAAAATTGGCCTGTTAGCGCATAGAAAGGTGTAAAAACTGGCCATCTGCATCAAATGCGCAGATAAAACCCTCTTTTCGCGCAGTATAGCCGCGCATCTCGTAACTTCCCTGAAATTGCTCAAAGCCAATAACGTTTATTTTTTGCGCACCTGTATTGTAACGCCACGCCGCTTGCCCCTTACATAAGGTTTCCATATCCAGCGAGCGTGCAGGCCCCACTTTCGCCTTCTGCGCTTTTTGTACCGCCTCTGGCGCACTCTGGCAGCCCACCAGCAGCATTAACATGACAGGCATCAGCTTTTTTAAGGTCATTTCCGCGCGCCTCGTTAATTACCTGTTATTTTTAATGGTGATAATTGTATAGGGTATTTCTACCTGCGCATTTTGATAATGACAAATTTGTTGTACAAGCTGCCGTCCGGAAATTCAGAATTTTCTAATCAGGATCTCAAGCAAAATAGGAATAAAGCCCCGATAAAAGAGGAAAGCAGGAGACTGATGTCGTCAAAAATACACTGGATAGAGAATTTGCGAGGGATTGCGTGCCTGATGGTGGTGATGATCCATACTACCGCCTGGTACATTACCAACCCGACCGCCATCGGCCATATCGACTGGAATATTGCTAACGTCCTCAATTCCGCCTCGCGGGTGAGCGTGCCGCTGTTTTTTATGATTTCGGGCTATCTCTTTTTTGGTGAGCGTAGCGCTCAGCCGCGTCACTTCCTGCGCATCGCCCTCTGCCTGCTGTTTTATAGCGCCGTTGCTCTGCTCTATATCTGGGGTTTTACCTCCATAAACGGCGAACTTTCACTGCGCTATTTGCTGCAAAAACCCGTTTTTTATCATCTGTGGTTTTTCTTCGCCATCATCGTGATCTACCTGGTGTCGCCGTTAATCCAGGTAAAAAACGTCAGCGGTAAAATGCTGCTGGCGCTGATCGTCGTGATTGGCATCGTCGCGAACCCGAATACCGTCTCGCAAAAGATCGGCGGCTTTGAATGGCTGCCGGTGAATCTCTATATCAATGGCGACACGTTTTATTATGTCCTGTACGGCATGCTGGGGCGTGCTATCGGTATGATGGACACCCATAAGAAGCCGCTTACCCTGGTCTGCGCGGCGCTGTTCATCATGGCGGTCTATGTGATTTCACGCGGTACATTGCACGAGCTGAAATGGCGTGGCAGCTTTGCCGATACGTGGTACCTCTACTGTGGCCCGATGGTCTTTCTCTGCGCGGTGTCACTGCTGACGCTGGTGAAAAATACGCTCAACGCCCGCACCCTGCCCGGCCTGAGTATTATTTCGCGTCATTCTCTGGGGATTTATGGTTTTCATGCGCTCATTATCCACGCGTTACGCACCAACGGCGTGGAGCTGACACGCTGGCCGCTGCTGGATATTCTTTGGATCTTTAGCGCGACGGTGACGGGTAGCCTGTTGTTATCCATCCTGCTTCAGCATCTGGATACACGCAGGCTGGTGAGTTAGCCAGGCAAGCGAGATGCCGGGGTTTTCCCCGGCACAGAAACGCTACTCACCACTCTCTTGTAACGGTTCGACAGAAGGTTCTGCACTGCGATCCCAACTGTCACGGACGTTTTTCTGTACCGCCACAATGCCAAACAGGCTTAAGAAAAAAGCGAGGGCGTAGAAACCTTTTTCGCTCATCAGTAAGGTAGCATTCCACAGCCCGACCACCAGCAGGGCCACGGCGATAATAAACGTTGCCAGACACGCGATGTAATACAGCGGCGTTGTTGGGATATCTTCCAGCCGGTCGCGAACGGTCTTTTGATACGACATCGCGGAGAACAGCCCCAGCACCAGCACGGCAAAATAGTAGCCTTTTTCATTGAGTTGCATTTCTGCGTTCCACAGTCCCAGCAGATAAACCACAATCCCGGCTATCAGAGCGATCCATGACACCAGGTTAAACGCCGGTGAGACAACTGCTTTTCTTTCCATTGTGAAAATCCTTCCTTTTTAGTCTTCCTGAAATTTGATTTTACCGCTGCTTAGGATCGGTGATGTGCTGCGCCTTTGAACAAACGGTCATCGCAATCAAGCTGATAACCCAGGCGATGAAGTAGATAAGTCTCTGACTTAGCGTGATGGGTTCATTCCACAGACCAACGGCAAGTAGCCCCATCGAAACCAGTAACATCAGTTGACACCACGTCTTCATCTTTGCGCTGAAGCAATGATGACGCGTCAGATGCACGTAAACCACAACGGAAAACAGGCCCAACGCTAACAATGCGATGTAGTAACCCTTTTCACTTAATGTCGGGCAAATAGGCCATAATCCCGTTGCATATACCAGAATCCCTACTGGCAGAGCGATTTTTGCTGCGCGAGTATATAACACTCCACTTGTATTACCCATCTGTAGCCCCTTTTCCCACTCCGAGGAAAAAGCATTATGGAGCAGAGCAGCGCTCAGATACTTCACTGGAGAGAGAATGAATCATCAATTCAGAATAAATTCATATCACTAACTAATAATATAAGTGATTGTATTGATAAGAAGAATCCCTCGCTTGCAGGCAAGGAGGGATGGGGGTCAGGACATCAGTGGCAACAGTTGCTGGTAAATCTGTCGGAAGGTTTCACGTCGTTCGGCATAGCGGGCATGACGAGCGGCATCGGGTGCATGCGTTTGTTCCAGCGGCAATTGTGGCAGAAGTTCGGACAGCGGACGCTCCGGATTCATCGCCAGCTGAGCCAGTCGGGCAGCGCCCAGCGCGGGACCAACGTCGCCACCGGTGCGATAATCCATCTGGTGACCCGAAATATCGGCCAGCATCTGACGCCACCAGGCGCTACGCGCACCGCCGCCAATCAGAGTGATACTGTCTGGTGCCACACCACAGGCATGAACCGCATCAATGCCGTCCGCCAGCGCATATCCGACCCCTTCCAGCACCGCCTGAGCCAGTTCAGCCGGACCATGCTGATGGGTCAGACCAAAAAAGACCCCTTTTGCCTGCGGATTATTGTGCGGCGTCCGTTCGCCGGAGAGATAGGGCAGGAACCAGACAGCGCCTGCCTTTTCATCCGCCTCCTGTGCCGCGGCGATCAGCGCAGGCACTGAATTCAGGCCGGTAAGTTTCGCTGCCCAGTCGAGGCAGGATGCCGCACTAAGCATTACGGACATCAGGTGCCAGCGTCCTGGTAGCGCATGGCAAAAACTGTGCACCGCACTTTCAGGTTTACTCAGAAATCCGTTGCTGACGGCAAAATAAACACCGGAGGTGCCCAACGAGAGCATCGCCTGGCCGGCATCCGCCATGCCGACGCCAACGGCACCAGCGGCATTGTCGCCACCACCTGCCACCACGGAGACGGCAGGCATATTCCACGCATCAGCGACGGCGGGCAATAACGTACCGGTAATTTCACTTCCCTCAAAAAGAGCAGGCATCTGCGCACGGGTAAGCGTGCAGGCAGCAAGCATTTCATCGCTCCAGTCGCGCTTTTTCACATCCATCCACATCGTGCCCGCAGCATCCGACATATCGCTGGCAAACTCGCCCGTCATGCGCAGACGCAGATAATCTTTGGGGAGTAGTACCTTGTCGATCTGCCGAAAAACGTCGGGTTCATGGCGCTGCACCCACAGGAGTTTGGGTGCAGTAAACCCTGGCATCATCAGGTTGCCGGTGATCACGCGGGACTCAGGCACCTGCGCTTCCAGCATGGCGCACTCCTCACCACAGCGGCCGTCATTCCACAGGATTGCCGGGCGCAGCACCCGCTGCTGATTATCAAGCAGCGTCGCGCCGTGCATTTGCCCGGCGATACCCATTGCCTTTACCGCACGCAGGGAATGCTGCGCACCTAATGCTTTTATGGCGCGATCCGTCGCCAGCCACCAGTGCTCGGGATCCTGTTCCGACCATAAAGGATGCGGGCGCGAAACCGTCAGTTTCTCTGTCTGCGACGCCACCACGTTTCCCTGCTCATCCAGCAGGATGGCCTTTACGCCGGAGGTTCCCAGATCTATCCCGATATACATAGTGACCACTCCTTATCTGCTAATAATGGCCCGGCACGCCGGGCCAAACGGCTTATTTGTTGAAAATATAGCCGTTAACCACATTCTCAAGCAGTTCCTGATGACCGCTTTGATGCAGCGGGGCGAGGTTATGCTGCTCGGCGTATTTGGCAATGTCGGCAAGGCTTAGCTGACCTTTCAGGATTTGCTGGCCCAGTTCGCCGTTCCAGCCGCTGTAGCGTTTCGCCACGCGCTTATCCAGCTCACCATCCTCAACCATTTGCGCGGCGATTTTCAGCGCCATTGCCATGGTATCCATCGCACCGAGGTGACCGTAGAAAAGGTCATATTTATCCGTGCTCTGACGACGCACTTTAGCGTCAAAGTTCAGGCCGCCCGTCGTTAAGCCGCCTGCTTTGAGGATCTCATACATTACCAGCGCATTCTCTTCCACGCTGTTCGGGAACTGGTCGGTATCCCAGCCAAGCTGCGGATCGCCACGGTTAGCATCGACGGAACCGAAGATCCCCAGCGCAATCGCTGAGGCAATTTCATGATGGAAAGAATGACCCGCCAGCGTCGCGTGGTTCGCCTCAATGTTCACTTTGATCTCTTTTTCCAGACCGAACTGCCTGAGAAAGCCGTAGACGGTGGCCACGTCATAATCGTACTGGTGCTTCGTCGGTTCCTGGGGTTTCGGTTCGATCAGCAATGTGCCCTGGAAACCGATTTTGTGTTTATGTTCCACGACCATCTGCATAAAGCGGCCGATTTGCTCGCGTTCCTGACGGAGATCGGTATTCAGGAGAGTTTCATACCCTTCACGGCCGCCCCACAGGACGTAGTTTTCACCGCCCAGCTTGTGCGTGGCATTCATTGCCGTCACCACCTGAGTGGCCGCCCAACTGAAGACCTCCGGATCCGGGTTAGTCGCCGCGCCTGCACCGTAACGTGGGTTGGTAAAGCAGTTTGCCGTCCCCCACAGTAGCTTCATGCCGCTTTGCTGTTGTTTCTCGCCCAGGTAATCCACCATTTCGGCGAAATTGCTCAGATACTCTTTCAGCGAGCCGCCTTCCGGCGAAACATCCACATCGTGAAAGCAGTAGTACGGCACATTAAGCTTATGGAAAAATTCAAACGCCACGTCAGCTTTACGTTTGGCCAGTTCCAGCGCCTCGCCTGGCTTCTGCCATGGACGATCGAAGGACCCTACGCCGAACATATCCGCGCCGTTCCAGCAGAAAGTATGCCAGTAGCAGGCGGCGAAACGCAGATGGTCTTCCATGCGTTTGCCCAGCACCAGTTCATCCGGGTTGTAGTGACGGAAGGCCAGAGGATTTTTTGATGTTGGCCCTTCATAACGAACGCGATCCAGTTGGTCAAAATAAGCTTGCATAATGAACTCCATATTCAGAGACGCGGCAGAAAGTCGATTCAGCCGTAATACTGGAGCGTCATCTCGTCTTGCTCAATTACGTTATTTCACACTGCTATTAAGAGAATGCACAAACGTGCGCTGGCTCGCAAAAATGCACCGTTTCTTTTTTACGAGCCGCTTTCCCGTAAACCTTGCAAACGATCGCGACTCATCAATAAAAGTCCGATCCCGGTCATAAATTGGAAAATAAACGAAATATCGTAACGCAAAGATAAAAATCTGTAATTGCCACTTTCTGTATACCTGTTAAAAATTTGCAGCGTGTTAAGCAGTAAATTTTTCTTTTATCGTTGATATCACCACCTCAACCCTACAAAAAGGCATCACGATTATGAAAATAAAGAACATTTGTCTCACACTCTGCGCTTCACTGCTGCTGGCTAGCGGCGCTATTCATGCTAAAGAGATTAAAATCGGTATGGCCATTGACGATCTGCGCCTGGAGCGCTGGCAGAAAGATCGCGATATTTTTGTCAAAAAAGCAGAGTCGTTAGGCGCAAAAGTATTTGTCCAGTCAGCCAATGGCAACGAAGAAACACAGATGTCACAGATTGAAAATATGATCAATCGCGGTGTCGACGTGCTGGTCATTATTCCTTACAACGGCCAGGTGCTGAGCAACGTTGTAAAAGAAGCGAAGCAGGAAGGTATTAAAGTGCTGGCCTATGACCGCATGATTAACAATGCGGACATCGATTTTTATATCTCTTTTGATAACGAAAAAGTCGGCGAAATGCAGGCGCAGAGCCTGGTAAATAAAACGCCACAGGGGAATTACTTCCTGATGGGCGGCTCGCCGGTCGATAATAATGCAAAACTGTTCCGCGCGGGTCAGATGAAAGTATTAAAACCCTATATTGACCAGGGAAAAATAAAGGTGGTGGGCGATCAGTGGGTCGATGGCTGGCTGCCGGAAAATGCCCTCAAGATTATGGAAAACGCGCTAACGGCGAATAACAACAAAATCGATGCGGTTGTGGCATCTAACGACGCGACTGCCGGAGGGGCAATTCAGGCGCTGGATGCGCAGGGGCTGGCAGGTAAAGTCTCCATCTCTGGTCAGGACGCCGATCTTGCCGGGATTAAGCGCATTATCGCAGGGACTCAGACGATGACCGTCTACAAACCGATTACCCTGCTGGCGAACACCGCAGCAGAAATCGCCGTCGAACTGGGGAACGGCCAGCAGCCAAAAGCGGACTCCACCCTCAATAACGGTTTGAAAGATGTCCCGGCACGCCTGCTGACCCCTATTGAAGTGAATAAGAGCAATATTGATGACACCGTCATTAAAGATGGTTTCCACAAAAAGACCGATCTGTAACGCCTGATGCCCTCTTCGTGGGGGCACTGGTTCTCGTTTTGCCAGACTCTGTTATTTCATTGGCTACGCGGAGCAGTTATGCCTTATTTACTGGAGATGAAAAACATTACCAAAGCCTTTGGCGCTGTGAAGGCCGTGGATAATGTTAGCCTGAGATTAAACTCAGGCGAAGTCGTGTCGCTGTGCGGTGAAAACGGCTCCGGGAAATCCACATTAATGAAAGTGTTATGTGGCATTTACCCCTACGGCAGCTTTGACGGCGACATTATTTTTGCCGGGGAACCCTTACAGGCCAGCCATATTCGCGACACGGAGCGCCGGGGCATCGCCATCATTCATCAGGAGCTGGCGCTGGTGAAAGATCTGACCGTGCTGGAGAATATTTTCCTCGGCACAGAAATTACCCGCCACGGGGTCATGGATTATGACAGCATGACCCTGCGCTGCGAAAAGCTTCTCGCTCAGGTCAGCCTGGCGATATCACCGGATACCCGCGTGGGCGATTTAGGCCTTGGTCAGCAGCAACTGGTCGAAATTGCTAAGGCGCTGAATAAACAAGTGCGGCTGCTTATTCTGGATGAACCGACAGCCTCGCTGACGGAGCAAGAGACGGCGATATTGCTGGATATTATTCGCGACCTGCAACAGCACGATATCGCCTGCATTTATATTTCTCACAAGCTCAATGAAGTGAAGGCCATTTCAGACACCATCTGTGTGATCCGCGACGGCCAGCATATCGGCACCCGCGATGCAGCGGGCATGAGCGAAGATGACATCATCACCATGATGGTGGGCCGCGAGTTAACGGCGCTCTATCCTAACGAACCCCATACCACTGGCGATGAAATCCTGCGCGTGGAGCACCTGACTGCCTGGCATCCGGTTAACCGCCATATCAAGCGGGTTAACGATATCTCCTTCTCTCTGAAGCGCGGCGAAATCCTCGGTATCGCCGGGCTGGTCGGCGCAGGGCGCACGGAAGCCGTACAGTGCCTGTTTGGCGTCTGGCGCGGGCGCTGGGAAGGCCAGGTATTCATCGACGGTCAGCCGGTACACATCCGTAATTGCCAGCAGGCGATGGCGCACGGTATCGCCATGGTGCCTGAAGATCGCAAAAAAGACGGCATCGTGCCGGTAATGGCAGTGGGCAAAAACATTACCCTCGCCGCGCTGGATCAGTTTACCGGTCCCGCAAGCGCGCTGAATGACGCAGCGGAACAGCACTGCATTTTACAATCGATCCAGCGGCTGAAGGTCAAAACCTCCTCGCCGGAACTGGCGATTGGTCGCCTGAGCGGCGGCAACCAGCAAAAGGCGATTCTGGCCCGCTGTCTGCTGCTGAATCCCCGCATTCTTATTCTGGACGAGCCGACGCGCGGCATTGATATCGGCGCAAAATACGAGATCTACAAGCTCATTAATCAGCTTGTGCAGCAAGGCATCGCGGTCATCGTTATTTCATCGGAACTGCCGGAAGTGCTGGGCCTGAGCGATCGGGTACTGGTGATGCATGAAGGAAAGCTGAAAGCCGATTTAGTGAATCATAACCTGACGCAGGAGCAGGTGATGGAAGCCGCATTGAGGAGTGAACGTCATGTCGAAAAGCAATCCGTCTGAAATGAAACTCGCAGTCCCGACGCCCGGTCCCTTTTCGGGCCTGAAATCCCTGAATCTGCAAGTCTTCGTGATGATCGCCGCCATCGTGGCCATCATGTTATTTTTCACCTGGACTACCGATGGCGCTTACCTGAGCGCGCGCAATATCTCTAATCTGCTGCGCCAGACGGCCATCACCGGCATCCTGGCCGTCGGGATGGTCTTTGTCATCATCTCCGCTGAAATTGATCTTTCCGTGGGTTCGATGATGGGACTACTCGGCGGCGCGGCGGCCATTTTTGACGTCTGGCTCGGCTGGCCGCTACCGCTGACCATTGTCGTCACGCTGGCGCTCGGCCTGCTGCTGGGTGCCTGGAACGGCTGGTGGGTCGCTTACCGTAAGGTCCCGTCGTTTATTGTTACCCTCGCCGGGATGCTGGCGTTTCGCGGCATCCTGATTGGCATCACCAACGGTACCACCGTATCACCGACCAGCGCCTCCATGTCGCAGATCGGCCAGAGCTACCTGCCCGGCGGTGTCGGCTTTACCATTGGCCTGCTGGGGCTGATGGCATTCGTTGCCTGGCAGTGGCGCGGGCGGATGCGTCGTCAGTCGCTGGGGTTGAGTACGTCAGCCTCCAGTGGTGTTGTCGGTAAACAGGCGATCACCGCGGTAATTATCCTGGGCGCGATCTGGCTGCTGAATGATTATCGCGGCGTACCAACGCCAGTGCTGTTGCTGGCATTTTTGCTGCTGGCAGGCATGTTTATGGCAACACGCACCGCCTTTGGTCGTCGTATATACGCCATCGGCGGCAACCTGGAAGCTGCACGACTGTCGGGGATTAACGTTGAGCGCACAAAACTCGCCGTGTTTGCCATCAACGGCCTGATGGTGGCGGTTGCCGGGCTGATCCTCAGCTCTCGTTTAGGCGCTGGCTCTCCCTCCGCCGGGAACATTGCCGAGCTGGATGCAATCGCCGCCTGCGTGATCGGCGGCACCAGCCTGGCGGGCGGTATCGGTAGCGTAGCGGGCGCGGTTATGGGCGCATTTATCATGGCATCGCTGGATAACGGAATGAGTATGATGGACGTACCGACGTTCTGGCAGTATATCGTTAAGGGGGCGATTCTGCTGCTGGCAGTCTGGATGGATTCTGCCACAAAACGCCGCGCCTGATCTGCCATAAAAGTACCACAGCACTACCGGCATGGATTGCCGATAGTGCTTTTCACTATGCGATGATTCACGGGAAAAAGCATCATGTTTGAAAAACGTCACCGCATTACGCTGTTATTCAATGCTAATAAAGCCTACGACCGTCAGGTCGTTGAGGGCGTAGGGGAATATTTACAGGCGTCACAATCAGAATGGGACATCTTTATTGAAGAAGATTTCCGCGCCCGTATCGAAAATATCAAAGAGTGGCTGGGTGACGGCGTTATTGCTGACTATGACGATCCGGAAATCGAACTGCTACTGGCCGATGTTGGCGTCCCTATCGTCGGCGTCGGCGGCTCTTATCACCTGCCAGAGCGCTATCCGGCGGTACATTACATCGCTACCGATAACTATGCGCTGGTTGAGAGTGCTTTTCTGCACCTTAAGGAAAAAGGGGTAAACCGCTTTGCTTTTTATGGTTTGCCCTTTTCCAGCGGCAAACGCTGGGCCGTTGAGCGAGAACATGCTTTCTGTCAATTAGTCGCTCAGGAGAAATACCGTGGCGTGGTGTATCAGGGGCAGCAAACCGCGCCGGAAAACTGGCAGCACGCGCAAAATCGTCTTGCCGACTGGCTGCAAACGCTGCCGCCGCAGACCGGCATTATTGCCGTTACCGATGCCAGGGCGCGACATATCCTTCAGGCCTGCGAGCACCTGCATATTCCGGTCCCGGAAAAGCTGTGTGTCATCGGCATTGATAACGAAGAGCTGACCCGCTACCTCTCCCGAGTGGCGCTTTCGTCCGTGGCGCAGGGCACGCGGCAGATGGGTTATCAGGCCGCCAAGCTGCTGCACCGCTTAATGGATAACGAAGAAATGCCCTTACAGCGCGTGCTCGTTCCCCCCATGCGTGTTATTGAGCGCCGCTCGACCGACTACCGCTCGCTGAACGATCCGGCGGTGATTCAGGCGATGCACTATATCCGCAACAATGCCTGTAAAGGCATCAAGGTGGATCAGGTGCTGGATTCGGTCGGCATCTCCCGGTCAAATCTGGAGAAGCGTTTTAAGGAAGAAGTTGGCGAGACTATTCACGCGGTGATCCATGCGGAAAAACTGGAGAAGGCCCGTAGCCTGCTGATTTCCACATCGCTGTCGATCAACGAAATTTCCCAGATGTGCGGCTACCCTTCGCTGCAATATTTTTATTCGGTGTTTAAGAAAGAGTATGACGCCACACCGAAGGATTACCGGGAGCGGTATAGTGAGGTGATGATATAGAAACAAAAAAGCCTTCCTGACAGAAGGCTTTTGGTATTTCGCTTACATAACGATTACATATGCGCCGCAATCAACCGCTGGTTATCCTGATACATGGAAAACAGGAAGTTGTTATAGCTTGAGCCTTTGGTGGAGTAACCTTCCAGCTTATGAATCATTGCCGTCGCCGTCACTTCCTGATCCGCTTTACGCAGTTGCGCACGCGACTTACGGAAAGACGTGTAGGCCGGGTGAGTATTCAGATTAACGACATAGGCGTTCACCGACTCTTTCACCGACCCAAACTGCGAGTAGCCTTTTACTTTGCCCGGCGCATTGGTACAACGACCCTTCGCACATTTCATGCCAAAGAGATTGTTATTATTACGTGCCAGCTTTGAGGTACCCCAACCGCTTTCTGCGGCGGCCATGGTCGCAATCATACTATCCGGAATAATATCCACGCGCTCAAGCAGTTTGTTCCACGGAACACGACGCGTATTGCCAGACCAGCTAATCTTATAGCGCTTCGTAATATCCTTCAGGCGTGAACGCTCCGCAGGCGACCATTGGCTGCTATATTGCTTTGAGATCAGCCAGTTACGCTCTGCCGTAATCGCTGCATTTTGACTGGTAATATAAGGCATGACCGTCCGGAGAAACGCTTTTTTCCTTGGTGTTCCGGAAGGGTATTTTCGCAAGTCAGGGAGTGCACTGCTTAAATCACTATTGCGAGAATACTCTTGTTTACTGCTAACCTTTTTATTACTTGTCGCTGTTATTCGGGCTATATCACTCGCTGTTGTGTGCGTTTTTGCAAACGTCCCACCCGAAAAAGCATAGGTGAGTAACATGAGTATCATGGCCCCATATCGTCGAAGGGGAGTCGATATCATTAAGTCTCCTGGTCGGATTTAAGCATCCAAACGCCTTAGTTATGTTAGGGAAATAAGCACTGAACCCCGAACCTTACCAAAAATATCCTTCATGAGCACGTAAAGGAATAGAGAAAATCCGAAATAATGTCACGTGTAAAGTGTAAACTTTGCTCATTTACGCGCCATAAGTGCTACGAACCTCTCACTTTTTGCCGTTTTTTTGCGCGCCATCACTCACCCTGTACCATCCTCCCCGTCAGGTTGCTTTTAAGGAGGAGCACGCGATAAGGATTTGCGTGCAAAATGCGCTAAATCACCGTGACAGGATATCGCCATGAAATTCGCCGCACTTCTACCGCTGCTGCTTCCCGGCATGGCAATCGCTGCCTGGAATGCGCCCGGCTTTCCGGCGTTCACGCCGGAAGGTACTGGAAAATTTATCAGTCAGGCTGCACTCACGAAGGGTACGCGCCCTTTAACCTTAAATTTTGACCAGCAGTGCTGGCAGCCAGCGGACGCCGTTAAGCTCAACCAGATGCTGTCGCTTAAGCCCTGTAGCGGCGATGCGCCCCAGTGGCGTCTGTTCCGCGATGGTGATTATCAACTGGAAGTCGATACCCGCTCCGGCACGCCGACCCTGACGATCCGCGTGCAAAGCCCCGCGCAGGAAACCCGCGCAGCCGTTATCCGCCAGTGTCCGAGGTGGGATGGTAAACCTTTGACGCTGGATGTCAGCCAGACTTTTCCGGAAGGAAGCGTCGTGCGCGATTTTTATAGTCAGCAAACCGAGACCGTCCAGCAGGGCAAAATGACCTTCTTACCTGCCGCCGGAAGCCAGGGTCTTTTGCTGCTGGAGCGCGCGGAAACCGATGCTCCCGCCGCATTCGACTGGCACAACGCCACCGTCTATTTCGTGCTGACCGATCGTTTTGTCAATGGCGATCCCGCTAACGATAACAGCTACGGTCGACATAAAGACGGCATGGAAGAGATTGGCACCTTCCACGGTGGCGATTTAAAAGGGCTGACCAGCAAGCTGGACTACTTACAACAGCTCGGCGTCAATGCGCTCTGGATAAGCTCGCCGCTTGAGCAAATCCACGGCTGGGTAGGCGGCGGAACGAAAGGCGATTTTCCACACTACGCCTATCACGGGTATTACACCCAGGACTGGACCCGGCTGGATGCCAATATGGGCGATGAGGCGGATCTGCATAAACTGGTTGATGAAGCACACAAGCGCGGCATCCGTATTCTTTTTGACGTAGTGATGAACCATACCGGTTACGCCACGCTTGCAGATATGCAGGAGTACCAGTTCGGCGCGCTGTATCTTAAAGGTGACGAGCTGAAAAAAACGCTGGGCGATCGCTGGACCGACTGGAAACCCGCCGCCGGACAGAGCTGGCACAGCTTTAACGATTACATTAACTTCAGCGACAAAGCGAGCTGGGACAAGTGGTGGGGCAAGAACTGGATCCGCACCGACATCGGCGATTATGACAATCCCGGTTTTGACGATCTGACCATGTCGCTGGCCTTTCTGCCCGATTTAAAAACCGAATCTACCACGCCGTCCGGTTTGCCGGTGTTTTATCAGCACAAGCCCGACACGCACGCCAAAGCCATCGCGGGTTACACGCCGCGTGATTATCTCACCCACTGGTTAAGTCAATGGGTACGCGATTACGGTATTGACGGCTTCCGGGTCGATACCGCAAAACACGTTGAGATGGAGGGCTGGCAGCAGCTTAAAACCCAGGCCAGCGAGGCGCTCGCGGCGTGGAAAGCGGCGAACCCTACTAAAGCGCTGGACGACGCGCCGTTCTGGATGACCGGCGAGTCCTGGGGCCACGGCGTGATGCAGAGCGACTACTACCGCCACGGTTTTGACGCGATGATCAACTTCGATTATCAGGAGCAGGCCGCGGGCGCGGTAGATTGCCTGGCGAATATCGACCCTGTCTGGCAGCAAATGGCGGATAAGCTCCAGACCTTTAACGTATTGAGCTATCTCTCTTCCCACGATACCCGCCTGTTCCGCGAAGGCGGCAGCAAAGCAGCAGAACTGCTTTTACTGGCCCCCGGCGCAGTACAGTTTTTTTATGGCGATGAGTCGGCGCGGCCTTTTGGCCCTACCGGATCGGACCCGCTTCAGGGCACGCGTTCGCAGATGAACTGGCAGGATATCGCCGGGAAAGCCTCAGAGGATGTCGCGCACTGGCAAAAACTTGGCCAGTTCCGCGCCCGTCATCCAGCGGTCGGCGAGGGTAAACAGACCACGCTGACGCTATCGCAGGGATACGGTTTTATTCGCAAAAAGGGCGACGATACCGTAATGGTCGTCTGGGCAGGAAAAGCGGAATAATATGTCGATCGCGGGGGCGCGTGCTGCCCTCGCGCATCAGCATAAAAATCTGCGTTGGTAATAAATTGTAGTTAAATTCGTCATCCATTCCCCGTTTCCCCGATTTGCACCGCGTCACAGGGCGCGTTATCGTTACTCTCTTTCAAACAGGCCCGACAGATCTCCGCTATGACATTTTCCCTTTTCGGCGACAAATTCACCCGCCATTCAGGCATCACCCGCCTGATGGAGGACCTTAACGACGGTTTACGCACGCCAGGCGCCATCATGCTGGGCGGCGGTAATCCGGCGCAAATCCCCGCGATGACTGACTACTTTCATCAGCTACTTGCCGATATGCTGGCAAACGGTAACGCCACGGACGCGCTATGCAATTACGATGGTCCGCAGGGGAAAAGCGAATTACTGGCGCTGCTGGCGGATATGCTACGTAAAGAGCTGGGTTGGGATATTGAACCGCAGAATATTGCGCTAACAAACGGCAGTCAGAGCGCATTTTTCTACTTATTTAACCTTTTTGCCGGACGACGCGCCGACGGCACTTCGCGCAAGGTGCTTTTTCCGCTGGCACCGGAGTACATAGGCTATGCCGATGCGGGGCTGGAAGAGGATCTGTTCGTCTCCGCACGCCCTAATATTGAACTGTTGCCGGAAGGGCAGTTTAAGTATCACGTTGATTTTGAACATCTGCACGTGGGCGAAGATACCGGGATGATTTGCGTCTCGCGCCCGACGAATCCGACAGGCAACGTCATTACCGATGAAGAGATCATGAAGCTGGATGTGCTGGCCAACCAGCACGGCATCCCGCTGGTGATTGATAACGCCTACGGCGTCCCCTTCCCCGGCATTATTTTCAGCGAAGCGCGCCCGCTGTGGAACCCGAATATCGTGCTGTGTATGAGCCTGTCCAAACTGGGCCTGCCGGGAAGCCGCTGCGGAATTATCATCGCTAATGAAAAAATCATCTCCGCCATTACCAACATGAACGGCATCATTAGCCTGGCACCGGGCGGTATGGGTCCGGCGATGATGTGCGAGATGATTAAGCGTAACGATTTATTGCGCCTGTCGGAAACGGTCATCAAACCGTTTTACTACCAGCGCGTGCAGGAGACGGTCGCCATTATTCGCCGTTATCTGCCGGAAGAGCGCTGTTTGATCCACAAACCTGAAGGCGCGATTTTCCTCTGGCTGTGGTTTAAAGATTTGCCCATCTCAACCGAACTGCTGTACCAGCGTTTGAAAAAACGCGGCGTGCTGATGGTGCCCGGTGACTACTTCTTCCCCGGTCTGGACAAACCCTGGCCGCACACCCACCAGTGCATGCGGATGAATTACGTGCCGGACCCGGAGAAAATCGAGGCAGGGGTAAAAATCCTCGCCGAGGAGATCGAACGCGCCTGGCTGGAAGGATAAACGCCGCGCGGCGTATGTAGCCGCGCGCGCTGTAATTGATCCGGATCGAGACATTCAAGCGCATGGGTCGGGCAGGCTTCAACGCAGGCCGGGCCGCCGTCGCGATGCTGGCAGAGATCGCACTTCAGCGCCTGTACCTGCTGCGGCGTCGTTACTACCTGCATCGCGCCAAACGGACAGGCGACCATGCAGCTTTTGCAGCCGATACAGCGGCTTTGCTCAACCAGGATCGCACCATTGCGGCGACTAATCGCGCCGTTGGGGCACACTCTGGCGCAAGGCGCGTCTTCACAATGATGGCAGGTAACGGCGGTTGAAAAGGTATCCGCTTTAATCACCCGAATACGTGGAATAAAGGCGGCGGCGGTTAACGCGGCGCAATCCTGCTGCGCCTGATGCGACACCGCGCAGGCGACTTCGCAGGTGCGACAGCCGATGCATTTTGTGGAATCGGCGCGAATAAAGCGATTCATGCCCTTCTCCGGCAGAGGAAAAAAAGCAGAGTGCCAGAGAAGATGGCGTCAGTGCTTTGATCCGACGCGGGAAAGGAGAAAGATTTGTCAGATGCCAGAGAATGATGGGGCATCTGACGGTCAGGAAAACAGGTTAACAGGGGAAACACCGGGATTGGGTTCCCGGAGGGACGCCCAACCCGGTGGTCGCCCCGATGATGCCAGGCGCTTTATCACCAACCTTATGCCTTTATTCCCGCACGCTGAAACCCAGCTCGTTAGAGATAGCCTGTGCGGTCTCCCGCAACGGCTTAAGCAAATTTTTCTCGCCGATCTGCTTGAGGCGCGAAGTCGAAAGCGAAATCGAAATCGCATAGGGCACGCGGTGGTGAATATCAAACACCGGGACGGCAATGCATGACACGCCCAGCTCGTTTTCTTCCCTGTCCATCGCCATCCTGCTCTCGCGAATTTGCGCCAGCTCATCGTACATCGCAGGCAGGCCGGTAATCGTATTGCGGGTTAGCGGCTGAATACTGTCCTGATGGCTCTGCCAGTAGGTCTCCACATAATCCGGATGCCCGAACGCCATATAAATCTTCCCCATCGCCGAACAGTAGAGCGGCATATGCTGCCCAATATAGGCGCGGGTGCGCAGCATGCCGGTCGTCGGCTCCAGCTTGTAAATCAGGATCGCATGATCGTCTTCGCGGCTGGAAAAATTAATGGTCTCCCCGGTCGCCAGGTTCAGCGCCTCCAGATGCGGCGCGGCAACGTGGATAATATTCAGCGACGTCAGCGCCTTCTGTCCTACCGCAATAAATTTTGTCGTCAGCCGATAACTGCCTGCCGCTGGCGCGGGGGTCACATAGCCACAGGACTGTAAACCCTGCAGCAGACGGTGAACGGTACTTTTATTTAGCCCGGCCAGTTCGGACAGATGCGCCAGCGGACAGCCGTTCGGATAGTTACTGAGGATCTCAATCAGCATTAAGCCACGAAACAGGCTCTGGCTACCGGCGGGCCTCTCTTTATCCTGCATCACATCGCTCTCTTTCGTACTCATTGCTCGCTCCTTTTTGTCGCGTCCTGATGGTAGCGCAAAGTGTGGTTCAGTTCACGATCTGGACTAAAAAATTACAACATGTTGATTTTTAATATTTTAAAAAACACAGCCTCCCATTGATCTGTTAAATATTGATCGTTATATTTGAAATCAGATTTCGTATAGTGAAATTTAGAGCTAAAAAAGCACTCACAGCGTTAAGCAAAGACGGGAGAAAAGAGGGATGAAAGTCACATTTGAACAGTTGAAAGAAGCATTCAATCGGGTGCTGCTTTCACGCGGGGTCGCCAGCGACACGGCCGATGCCTGTGCGGAAATGTTTGCTCGCACCACCGAATCCGGCGTGTATTCGCACGGCGTAAACCGATTTCCACGTTTTATTCAGCAACTCGATGCGGGCGACATCATTCCCGACGCGGTACCGAAACGCATTGTCAGCCTCGGCGCGATCGAGCAGTGGGACGCGCAGCGTTCAATTGGCAATCTGACGGCGAAAAAGATGATGGATCGCGCGACCGAGCTGGCATCGGATCACGGTATCGGGCTGGTCGCCCTGCGTAACGCTAACCACTGGATGCGCGGCGGCAGTTACGGCTGGCAGGCGGCAGAAAAAGGCTATATCGGCATCTGCTGGACCAATTCGATTGCAGTCATGCCGCCATGGGGCGCGAAAGCGTGCCGCATTGGCACCAATCCGCTGATCGTCGCCATCCCGTCGACCCCCATCACGATGGTGGATATGTCGATGTCGATGTTCTCTTACGGCATGCTGGAAGTGAACCGACTGGCGGGCCGTACGCTGCCGGTGGACGGCGGCTTTGACGATGACGGTCAACTGACCAAAGAGCCGGGGGTGATTGAGAAAAACCGCCGCATCCTGCCGATGGGCTACTGGAAAGGTTCCGGGCTTTCAATTGTGCTGGACATGATCGCCACCCTGCTTTCTGACGGTGCATCCGTAGCGGAGGTCACCCAGGATAACAGCGACGAATATGGCGTCTCGCAGATTTTCATCGCCATTGAGGTCGATAAGCTGATCGACGGCGCAACGCGCGACGCCAAACTCCAGCGCATCATGGACTTTGTCACTACCGCCGACCGTTCCGATGAAGATGTTGCCATTCGCCTGCCTGGACACGAGTTTACCCGTCTGCTGGAAGAAAACCGTCGCAACGGCATCACCATTGATGACAGCGTATGGGCGAAAATTCAGGCGCTACAGGAGACGGATGATGATCTTCGGTCACATTAACCAACCCAATCCTTGCCGCCTGCCCGCGGCAATCGAAAAGGCACTCGACTTTTTGCGCACTACGGATTTCCGTCAGCTCGCTCCGGGCGTCAAAGAGATCGACGGAAAAGACATTTTTGCCCAGATTATCGATTTAACCACCCGGGAGGTGCAGGAGAATAAGCCAGAAGTGCACCGCCGCTACCTGGATATCCAGTTTCTTGCGTGGGGCGAAGAGAAAATCGGTATTGCCATCGACACCGGCAACAATGAAATTAGCGAATCACTGCTTGAACAGCGCGATATTATTTTTTATCACCAGAGCGAAAACGAATCTTTTATTGAAATGGTGCCGGGCAGTTACGCCATATTTTTTCCGCAGGATGTGCATCGTCCTGCCTGTAATAAAACAGCGGCAACACCCATCCGTAAAATTGTCGTCAAGGTTGCCCTCGCGGCGCTTTAATTACTTGCATATTTATCAAACCCGATAAATATCAGGAGCACAATATGAAAAGCAATAACGCCGGTTATATTATTGGCGCGTACCCCTGCGCGCCATCTTTTCACCAGAAAGGCGAAGAGGAAGAAAGCACATTCTGGCGGCAGCTCGCCGATACCGCGGATATACGCGGACTGGAGCAACCCTGCCTGGAAAATCTGCATCCTTACGGTGACGAGTGGTTATGGCAACACACGCCGGGAGAATGGCAGATCGTTGTCACCGCCATTATGGAAACCATGCGCCGTCGCGGGATCAACGGTGACTTTGGACTTGCTTCCAGCGATGAAACCCAGCGTCGGGCCTGCGTTGATTACTACCGCCATCTGCATCAGAAAATCGCCGCTGTTAACGCCCGGCACGGCGGCAAAGTGATCGCTCTGGAAATCCATGCGGCTCCTCTGGCAGGCAACGCCGATGCAGACCAGGCGACCGAGGCGTTCGCCCGCTCGATAAAAGAGATCGCCCGCTGGGACTGGTCATGCAAGCTGGTGCTGGAGCACTGCGATGCAATGACGCAGCCTGCGCCGCGTAAGGGATTTCTGCCGCTGGAGAACGTGCTGGATGTGCTCAGCGACTACGATATCAGCGTCTGTATTAACTGGGCGCGTTCCGCCATTGAAGGCCGTAATACCACGCTGCCGCTGACGCATACGCAAATGGCAAAACGGGCGGGGAAACTCGGCGCGCTCATGTTCTCTGGCACGACGGAAACGGGCGCTTACGGCGAGTGGCAGGATTTACATGCGCCCTTTGCCCCGTTCTGCGAAGGGAGTTTGCTGACGGTGGATCGCGCGCGTGAATTATTTAATGCGGCCGATGCAGCAACTCTGCAATTTGCCGGTATTAAACTGCTTGAAATAAATGCTAATGCTGATGTCGGGCATCGCGTTGCGATTTTACGCAATGGCATAGATGCAATGAACACAGCAACAAAATAAAAACAAACTTTGCGCCATTACACCAGAACAAAACCTTTTTTATGAGAAAACCATCATGAATACTTTATCTGGCTCTACACCCGCAGGCATTCCGCATCAACGCTGGCTAAGAATAATTCCGCCCATCCTTATTGCCTGTATTATTTCGTATATGGACCGCGTCAATATCGCCTTTGCCATGCCCGGCGGGATGGATGAAGAACTGGGTATTTCCGCCACTATGGCCGGGCTGGCAGGCGGCATCTTCTTTATTGGCTACCTCTTTTTGCAGGTGCCGGGCGGTAAAATCGCCGTCCACGGCAGCGGCAAGAAGTTTATCGGCTGGTCGCTGGTCGCCTGGGCGGTGATTTCCGTGCTGACCGGCCTTATCACTAACCAGTATCAGCTGCTGGTGCTGCGTTTTCTGCTGGGCGTGGCTGAAGGGGGAATGTTGCCGGTGGTGCTGACGATGATCAGCAACTGGTTCCCGGATGCCGAGCGCGGACGCGCTAACGCTATCGTGATTATGTTTGTGCCGATTGCCGGGATCATCACCGCGCCGCTCTCCGGCTGGATCATCACCGTGCTGGACTGGCGCTGGCTGTTCATCATCGAAGGTCTGCTGTCGGTGGTGGTGCTGGTACTGTGGGCGTTTACCGTTTATGACCGTCCGCAGGAAGCGCGCTGGATTTCTGAGGCCGAGAAAAATTATCTGGTCGAGACGCTGGCCGCTGAGCAGCAGGCCATCGTGGGGAAAGAGGTCAAAAACGCCTCGCTTAGCGCGGTGCTGTCCGACAAAACCATGTGGCAGCTTATCGCGCTGAACTTCTTTTATCAGACCGGAATTTACGGTTATACCCTGTGGCTTCCTACCATTCTTAAAGAGCTGACGCACACCAGCATCGGTCAGGTAGGGATGCTGGCCGTTCTGCCCTACGTCGGGGCGATTGCGGGCATGTTCCTCTTCTCCTCCCTGTCGGACCGCACCGGCAAACGTAAGCTGTTTGTTTCCCTGCCGCTGATTGGCTTTGCGCTGTGCATGTTTTTGTCCGTCACGTTGAAAGCGCATATCTGGCTCTCCTATGCCGCGCTGGTCGGCTGCGGTTTCTTCCTGCAATCCGCCGCAGGGGTGTTCTGGACCATTCCGGCACGCCTGTTCAGCGCCGAAATGGCAGGCGGCGCGCGCGGGGTGATTAACGCGCTCGGCAACCTCGGTGGCTTCTGCGGACCTTACGCGGTCGGCGTGCTGATCACGCTCTACAGCAAAGATGCGGGCGTGTACTGCCTTGCCATCTCGCTGGCGCTGGCGGCGCTGATGGCGTTGCTGCTGCCCGCGAAATGCGATGCCAGAGCTGAAAGTACCCGCCCGGTAAATCCGCGTAAGCGCGAAGCATAACGCAACAATGCCTGATGGCGCTGCGCTTATCAGGCCTACAAGACATGGCTGCTACCCGTAGCCCCGGTAAGCGCAGCGCCACCGGGGAGAAATGCCTGATGGCGCTGCGCTTATCAGGCCTACAAGACATGGCAGCTACCTGTAGCCACCGGGGGCAACGAGATGATAACGATGAGTGAAAAAGAGACCTTCTGGCTGGGTATCGATTGTGGCGGTACTTATCTGAAAGCTGGTTTATACGATCGCCAGGGCAAGGAGCACGGAATCGCCCGCCAGCCGCTGCGCACGTTAAGTCCGCAAGCCGGTTATGCGGAACGGGATATGTCCGCGCTGTGGCAACATTGCGCGACCACTATTGCCCGTCTGTTGCTGAAGACGGGCGTAACAGGCCAGCAAATCCGGGGCGTCGGCATTTCCGCGCAGGGCAAGGGATTATTCCTGCTGGATAAAAACGATCGGCCGTTAGGTAACGCCATCCTCTCTTCCGACCGTCGGGCGCTGGAGATCGTCCGTCGCTGGCAGCAGGACGGCATCCCGAACACGCTCTACCCGCATACGCGTCAGACCCTGTGGACCGGGCATCCGGTCTCGCTATTGCGCTGGATAAAAGAGCATGAACCGCAGCGCTATGCCCGTATCGGCAGCGTGATGATGGGACATGATTACCTGCGCTGGTGCCTGACGGGCGTTAAGGGCGCGGAAGAGAGCAACATCTCGGAGTCCAATCTTTACAACATGCATGACGGACGCTATGACCCGGCCCTGACCCGCTGGCTCGGCATCAGCGAGATTGACAGCGCCCTGCCACCGATTGTTGGCTCAACAGAAATATGCGGGGAAATCACCGCTCAGGCAGCCGCCATCACCGGTCTCGCGGCGGGAACTCCCGTCGTGGGCGGTCTGTTTGATGTGGTTTCCACCGCACTTTGTGCGGGTCTTAACGATGAACATACCCTTAACGCGGTGATGGGCACCTGGGCCGTCACCAGCGGTATCGCCGATGAACTGCGTCACAACGAAACGCATCCTTACGTCTATGGTCGTTACGCCGCGCCCGGTCAGTACATCGTTCACGAAGCCAGTCCCACCTCCTCCGGCAATCTGGAGTGGCTGACCGCGCAGTGGGGCGAGATGTCGTTTGAGGAGATTAACCGCAGCGTCGCCGACCTGCCGAAAGCGGGCAGCGATCTGTTTTTTCTGCCCTTTCTTTACGGCAGCAATGCCGGGCTGGAGATGACATGCGGGTTCTACGGCATGCAGGCAATGCATACCCGCGCTCATCTTCTTCAGGCAGTTTTTGAAGGTGTGGTGTTCAGCCATATGACCCACCTCAACCGAATGCGCGAACGCTTTCGCGAGGTTCACGCTCTGCGCGTTACCGGCGGTCCGGCACATTCTGAGGTCTGGATGCAGATGCTTGCCGACGTCAGCGGCCTGCCGCTGGAGCTGCCGCAAATTGAAGAAACCGGCTGTTTTGGGGCCGCGCTGGTGGCGCAGGTCGGGACCGGCGTTTACGCCAGCATTCACGAGGCGCAGCGCTCACTGACCTGGGACCTGCGAACCGTTACCCCGGACGCCACCGCACACGCTAACTACCAACGCAAATACCAGCGTTACCAGATTCTGATTGAAGCACTTCAGGGTTTTCATGCCCGTATTAAGGAGCACAACGTATGAGCCGACCCCTTTTGCAACTGGCGCTCGACCACACCCGTCTTGCTGACGCGCAGCGCGACGTCAGCCTGCTAAAAAACCACGTCGATATCGTCGAAGCTGGCACCATTCTGTGTCTGACCGAAGGTCTTGGTGCGATCAAAGCGCTACGCGACCAGTGTCCGGAGAAGATTATTGTCGCTGACTGGAAGGTCGCGGACGCCGGAGAAACGCTGGCGCAGCAGGCGTTCGACGCGGGCGCGAACTGGATGACCATTATCTGCGCCGCGCCGCTTGCGACCATCGAAAAAGGCCATGCGGTCGCACAGGCACGCGGCGGAGAAATCCAGATTGAATTGTTCGGCAACTGGACGCTGAATGATGCCCGCGACTGGTACCGCGTCGGGGTTCGCCAGGCCATTTACCACCGGGGCCGCGACGCGCAGGCCAGCGGCCAGCAATGGGGAGAGGTCGATCTGGCGCGCATGAAGGCGCTCTCCGATATCGGCCTTGAGCTGTCCATTACCGGCGGCATTACGCCAGCCGATCTGCCGCTATTTAAGGATATCCGCGTAAAAGCGTTTATCGCCGGACGGGCGCTGGCGGGTGCCCGCGATCCCGCCCAGGTCGCGGCGGAATTCCACGCGCAGATCCGGTCCATCTGGGGAGAGCAATAATGCGCAGCCATCCATTAGGTATTTATGAAAAGGCGCTGGCAAAAGAACTGAGCTGGCCGGAGCGGCTGGTGCTGGCGAAAAGCTGCGGCTTCGATTTTGTCGAGATGTCGGTGGATGAAACCGACGAGCGCCTGTCGCGTCTGGAGTGGAGTACCGCCCAGCGAGCCTCGCTGGTGCAGGCCATGCTGGAAACCGGCGTCGCTATTCCCTCAATGTGTCTCTCTGCACATCGCCGCTTTCCCTTTGGCAGCCGCGATGAAACCGTTCGCGACCGGGCGCGCGAGATCATGAGCAAAGCGATCCGCCTCGCCCGCGATTTAGGTATTCGCACCATTCAACTGGCGGGTTACGACGTCTATTACGAAGAACACGATGAAGGCACGCAGCAACGTTTTGCCGAAGGACTGGCGTGGGCTGTAGAGCAGGCCGCCGCGTCGCAGGTAATGCTGGCGGTAGAAATTATGGATACCGCGTTTATGAACTCCATCAGCAAATGGAAAAAATGGGATGAACTGCTCGCCTCGCCGTGGTTCAGTGTCTACCCGGACGTCGGCAATCTGAGCGCCTGGGGCAACGACGTTCAGGCGGAGCTTTCGCTGGGTATCGATCGCATTGCGGCCATTCATCTCAAAGACACCCAGCCCGTCACCGCGCAAAGTGCCGGGCAGTTTCGCGACGTGCCTTTTGGCGAAGGCTGCGTCGATTTCGTCGGCATTTTCAGTACGTTACGCAAGCTGAATTACCGCGGCGCATTTCTGATTGAGATGTGGACCGAGAAAGCTAGCGAGCCGGTTCTGGAAATTATCCAGGCGCGGCGCTGGATTGAAGCCCGCATGCAGGAAGGAGGATTGATATGTTAGAACAACTGAAAGCCGAGGTGCTGGCGGCAAACCTGGCGCTGCCCGCTCATCATCTGGTGACGTTTACGTGGGGCAACGTCAGCGCCGTCGACCATGAACGCGGTTTGATGGTGATTAAACCTTCCGGCGTGGATTATGACGTCATGACCGCCAGCGATATGGTAGTGGTGGAGATCGCCACCGGTAAAGTGGTAGAAGGAGATAAAAAGCCCTCTTCCGATACCCCTACCCATCTGGCGCTGTATCGCCGCTATCCCGGCATCGGCGGCATTGTTCATACCCATTCACGCCATGCCACCATCTGGTCGCAGGCGGGCCGCGATTTGCCCGCGTGGGGCACCACGCATGCTGACTATTTCTACGGCACTATTCCCTGCACGCGGCGGATGACCCAGGCGGAGATCGCGGGCGAATACGAGTACCAGACCGGCGAAGTGATTATTAAGACCTTTGCAGAACGCGACCTTGATCCCATGCAGGTCCCGGCGGTGCTGGTCCATTCTCACGGACCGTTTGCGTGGGGAAAAAACGCCGCCGACGCGGTGCATAACGCCGTGGTGCTGGAGGAGTGCGCCTGTATGGGATTGTTCTCCCTCCAGCTCAGCCCGGATCTCCCTGATATGCAACCGGAACTGCTGGATAAACACTATCTGCGCAAGCACGGGAAAAACGCTTATTACGGACAATAAGCGTGTCCTGCCCGGCGAAAACGTCATGCCTTTTCGCCGGGATAGCGGTCAGCTATGTGAGATCAGTTCAAAGATATTATCCGGGTTGAACTCCTGCCCCGGACGGTAAATTTTCCAGTCGCTCACCAGTGTTAGCGGCAGCTTGTATTCGCCATCCTGCTGCATATCCCGGACATAAAACGGTTGGTTGGTGAGGATACCCGTCAACCGATCCTCGTGAACGGCAGTCAGTTTGAACCACATATGCTCATGCTCATTCTCCTCACCGTGCGGCACACCCATTTTCACGATAAATAAGGCGTCTTCAGTCGCGCTTTGGGTATCGAAAATATGCTGAAAATAAGGCCAGCGCAGTTGCGCTTTCTGCGCCTCGCTCTCTGAAAGCGCGATGGTTTTCATAAACATCACCCGGTCGTCGCTTAGCCCGCCATCAAGCACGCAGCCCACGTTACCGCGTTCATCCTCCAGGCGGAACAGCAGGCAGGAAGGGCCGTTATGTCCTTCCTGCCTGTCTGCGAGATCGCCGCTGAAACGACCGTTGGGTTCTTCAGGTCGTGTTTCCGGCATCGCCTCCAGCTCCGGCAGGTCGCTGAGGTTGCCGCCGTACTGCACAAAGCCCAGCCCCTGCTCCCACGGGATCGCCACAATAGCCTGATCGCCTTCACCGGTGCGCGCCAGCCATTGCGGGGTATAAAAATCAACGCCGCCATTATCAAGGCAGAAATTAACAAACGCTTCAATTAATCCGCCCGCGCTGGCCAGCGACTCGACCTGACGACGAAAAATAAGTTCACACTCCGGCAGACCGAGACGCTCCAGCCCGTGCGTATGCAGCCAGTAATCATTGTTTTCGTCATCGTGTACCGCGTGAATAATATAAAGCGAATCTACGCGCGGGCGTGCCGGATGACGCGCTTCAAATTGCAGCCAGTTATGGGCAAACAGCTTACCTGCTGCGCTGATGTCCTGACCTATCAGCAGATCCGGGGCGAGGATTGCCATCACTTTCAATACGTACTGCCAGCTAAGAAAAACATCCTCCTGAAATCGCGTCGTTATTGAGACGCGCTGCCGCTTGCCCGCCGCCTGTTGAAGAATTTCCGGCGCGATGCTCTGCACCCGTGGGGTGTACTCCAGCCCGGAAAGCGTGTATTCATCGGTAAAAAGGGAAACACGATAAAGATAAATGACGTTATCCTGCTGAAAGACAAGATGTAATTCTTCTTCCTGTTCATCAATACGAATATCCAGCGCAGGCAGTAGCGACTGCTGCTGCGCCCGCTGACGTAGCGTTTCCAGCGTTACAGATTCGCGTAGCGTCAGCACATATTCTGACGGCGTTTTTAAAACGTTGCCCTGCTGCGCGGCCCGGTAAAAAGTATTATTCGACATGTGGTTGCCTCCCTGCGATCGTTAATAAGACCACCAGCATAAGTACGGAACGTTTTGTATTCAACTCCCTGGATTTTTACGCAGAGTTAATATGCTCTTTACAGTACCGTCGCTTCCAGGCGGCGGGCGTTAACCCGGTATGTTTACGGAAGATTTGCCGGAAATAGCCCACATCGCTGAAACCGCACAGCCCGGCGACCTCTTTCAGCGAGCGGGCGTCGCTGATAAGCAGTTTTTCCGCCGCCCGCACCCGCTGGCGGTGGATGGCGTCGGTTAGCGTCAGGCGGAAAACCCGGCGGTAAACGCGTCCCAGATAATCCGCATTGCAGTGCAACTCTTTTGCCAGCGCAGAGGTGGAAAGCGGAAGATGAAACTGGGTGCGGATAAGCTGCTGCGCCTTCCACGCCAGCGCCGTACCCGCATCATCGGTATCCGTTTTATGGTCCGCTCCCAGCGCAATTTGTTGCAGGATCAGCAATAACGCTAATTCCAGCGCCACGCTACGCTGTATACTTTCCTGCTCGTTAAGGAATTGCCTAAATAGCGACATCATATATTGCGGGTCACCCACTTTAACGTGCTGCGGTATGGCAAGGTGGGTTAACCATTCGCCATGATGCGCTTCTTTTGTCACGTCAAAATGTAGCCAATAAAATTTTAGATCGGCGGGAAAATCACCCACGCCGACATGATGACGCTGCGGCCATAATACCAGGCTCTCTCCGGCGTTCACCGAAAATACATTCTCCTCTTCCTGAATCGTTAATGTCCCTTTTTCAACAAAAATAACTTCCCACGAGGTGAGTTTTCGCGCGGGATGGCTCCCCATGCCACGCGAAATAAACAACCCGCCATTTTGTGCCTTCACCGGAAGCGCTATGGATAATTCAAGCATAGACATTCATTATTCTGCTCTTTGCCGACCGTGATTTACCTTTATTTATTGATTATTCACCAAATTACGCTGCCCGACAGGATCGCCATCACATTTTGATCATCAGGTCGGAATCGTCATCTTTATCTACTACCCTGCTCCCTTGTTGACGAATTTTTTCCATGCAAAATTTACAGGGTACTTTGCAAATTACAAAAAAGACCGCCAGCGAATAAGCGGTGAATGCTGGATAAAATTTCGATTACGCGAGGAGTTATTTATGACTTCCACCCCAATTACTGCCACAGAAATTACGCAAAAAGCACTTGATGAAAAACTGTCGATTCGTGAAAAAATCGGCTACGGACTGGGTGATGCCGGCGGGACAGTGATCACCTGTCTGATCATGAATTTTTTAACCTTTTTCTATACCGATATTTTCGGCCTGACACCCGCGCTGGTCGGTACGTTATTTATCGCTCTGCGCGTGTTTGACGCCATTTCCGATCCGTTGATGGGAATTATCGCCGACCGTACCCAAAGCCGCTGGGGACGATTTCGTCCCTGGCAACTGTGGATCGCGCTGCCGATTGGCATTATCGGCGTGCTGACCTTCACCGTACCGGACGCCAGCATGGGCGTAAAAATCGCCTGGGCATTCGGCACCTATCTGCTGCTCTCGGTAGGCTACACCGCCATCAACGTCCCCTACTGCGCCCTGATTAACACGATGACTACCCGGCATAGCGAGGTGATCTCCTGCCAGTCATGGCGCTTTGTGCTGTGCGGGGTGGCCGGTTTTCTGGTCTCTGTGGGCCTGCCGTGGCTGGTCGCCGAGCTGGGCAACGGTAATGCGGCACGCGGTTATCAATTGGGCGTCGGCGTGCTGTGCGCGGTTGCCGTCATCATGTTCCTGTGCTGCTTTTTCTGGGTACGCGAGCGCGTTTCACTCAGCGCGATGGGCAACTTCACCCTGCGCGAGCATCTCGCCGGCTTGCGTAAAAACGATCAGCTTTTGCTGATGCTGGTGATGTCGTTTCTGTTGATTAATGTGTTTAACATCCGCGGCGGCGGCTATATGTATTTCATCACCTATGCTCTGGAAGGCAGTACGGCTTATACCTCGCTCTTTTTCACGATGGTGACCTTTGCTTCCATTCTTGGTTCGGTGATCGTCAACCCGCTCTCGCGCCGCATCGATACGGTAAAACTCTACTACTACACCAATCTGGTGCTGGCAGCGCTGGCGGTCACAATGTGGTTTTTGCCGATCGGCCCGGCTTACCAGACGCTATGGCTGGCTGTCATTCTCGGGAACGGCATTATTCTTGGTTTTACGCTGCCGCTGCACTTCTCGCTGATGGCATTTGCCGATGACTACGGCGAATGGAAAACCGGCGTGCGTTCTTCGGGCATGAACTTTGCGTTTAACCTGTTTTTCATCAAGCTGGCCTGGGCTGCCAGCGCGGGCATTATCAGCCTGGTCTTTATTTTCGTGGCGTATCAGCCGGGTCTGGCTAACCAAACCGCCAGCTCGCTACAGGGCATTACCGCCATGGAAACACTGCTGCCTGCCCTTTTCCATCTGCTGCTGGCATTTTCGATCCGCTCCTGCCGCCTTAATAATCCCATGATGGCGCGTATTGCCACCGATTTACGTCAGCGCCATGCCCATGCTTAAGGAGTCTGTAATGGAAGTCGATCTGCATAAACTGAAAGTGAACGATCCGTTTCTCGGCCAGTATCAACAGCTGGTGCGCGACGTGGTGATCCCTTATCAGTGGGACGCGCTTAACGATCGCATCCCCGAAACCGATCCCAGCCACGCGATTGAAAATTTCCGCATTGCGGCGGGTCTTCAGGAGGGCGAGTTTTACGGCATGGTTTTTCAGGATAGCGACGTGGCGAAATGGCTGGAAGCGGTCGCCTGGTCGCTGTGCCAGAAGCCCGATCCGCAGCTGGAAAAAACCGCCGATGAGGTCATCGAACTGGTTGCCGCCGCCCAGTGCGAGGACGGTTATCTGAACACATACTTTACGGTCAAAGCGCCGGAAGATCGCTGGACCAATCTGGCGGAGTGCCATGAACTTTATTGCGCCGGGCATATGATTGAGGCGGCGGTGGCCTTCTTCCAGGCGACGGGGAAACGCCGCCTGCTGGACGTTGTCTGTCGGCTGGCCGATCATATCGATAGCGTATTTGGTCCCGGTGAAGACCAGCTCCATGGCTATCCAGGCCATCCGGAGATCGAACTGGCGCTGATGCGGCTCTACGAGGTCACGCAGGAGCCGCGCTACCTGACGCTGGTGAATTATTTTGTTGAGCAACGCGGCACGCAGCCGCACTTTTACGACGTCGAATATGAAAAGCGCGGGGAAACATCTTACTGGAATAACTACGGTCCGGCATGGATGGTGAAAGACAAAGCCTACAGCCAGGCACATCAACCGCTGGCCGAACAGCAGACCGCCATTGGTCACGCGGTACGATTTGTCTATCTGATGACCGGCGTGGCACACCTGGCGCGTTTAAGTCAGGATGAAGGCAAGCGGCAGGACTGCCTGCGTCTGTGGAAAAACATGGCTCAGCGTCAGCTCTATATTACCGGCGGTATCGGCTCACAGAGCAGCGGCGAAGCCTTCAGCAGCGACTACGATTTACCCAATGACACTGTCTATGCTGAAAGCTGCGCGTCCATCGGGCTGATGATGTTTGCCCGTCGAATGCTGGAAATGGAGGCCGACAGCCAGTATGCCGACGTGATGGAGCGCGCGCTTTACAACACCGTCCTTGGCGGCATGGCGCTCGACGGCAAGCACTTTTTCTACGTCAATCCGCTGGAGGTACACCCGCGTTCGCTGAAGTTTAACCATATCTACGATCACGTAAAACCCGTGCGCCAGCGCTGGTTTGGCTGCGCCTGCTGCCCGCCGAATATCGCCCGCGTGCTGACGTCGCTGGGGCATTATATTTATACGCCGCGCCCGGACGCACTGTATATCAACCTCTATGTCGGTAATAGCGTGGAGATCCCGGTCGGTAACGAGACGCTGCGCCTGCGCATTAGCGGCAACTATCCGTGGCAGGAACAGGTGCATATCACCATCGATTCCCCCCAGCCGGTCAATCATACCCTGGCACTGCGTCTGCCTGACTGGTGCGAGACCCCGCAGGTCATGTTAAATGGTGTGGAGGTTCCCCCGGAGGAGCGTAAAGGCTATCTGCACATCTCGCGCCGCTGGCAGGAAGGTGATACCTTAACGCTCACTCTGCCGATGCCAATCCGCCGGGTTTACGGTAATCCGCTGGTGCGCCACGTGGCGGGAAAAGTCGCCATTCAGCGCGGGCCGTTGGTGTACTGTCTTGAACAGGCGGATAACGGCGAAGAACTGCATAATCTATGGTTGCCTAAAGAGAGCACCTTTACCGCCTTTGAAGGTAAAGGAATTTTCGCTCACAAAGTGCTGCTTCAGGCAGAAGGCGTTAAGCAGACGACAGCCGACGCCACGCAGCAACCGCTCTGGCATTACGATGCGCCCCCTGCGACGTCCCAACCGCAGACGCTAACCTTTATTCCGTGGTTTAGCTGGGCCAACCGCGGCGAGGGGGAGATGCGGATTTGGGTGAATGAAATACAGTAAGCGATACGGCCCGGCGGCATGAGTTTGCCGGGTCTCAAGTCATATCTCATGCTATTCTCTACCGCATTTATACCAGCATAGAGAAAAACATAATGAGTAAAGACATCGCCTCTGGGATCACCGTTAAGCGCGTTAAAGCCTCCGTTATCTATCGTTTAATGCTTATCGGCCTTAGCATTCCGATGCTGATTTTTAGCCTGATTTGCGGGGTGATGGGCATTTTCGGCTATGACATGGTGAGCTGGAATAACGAGACGGTACACGGCGTTCTCGCCCTGCCGCTGGCGCTGGTGAGCGGGTTGTTTATCAGCGTTCTTTTCACCATGTTCTTCGGGACGATCGTTTGTTTTGGCCTGTGGGTGTATAGCCGTTTTCGTCCGCTACAGGTGAAGGTGTTGGATTAACGTTAGTCCCGCTACTTCATGCCCGGTGGCGCTGCGATTACCGGGCCTACGGATACTGATGCGTCCACCTTTTGTAGGCCGGGCAAGCGCAGCGCCGCCCGGCAGGTTTTTCAGGCAACGAACTAAAACAGCCCCAGCGGTTTGTCAGAGTAGCTGACCAGCAGGCATTTGGTCTGCTGGTAATGCTCCAGCATCATCTTATGGGTTTCACGGCCAATCCCGGACTGTTTATAGCCGCCGAAGGCCGCGTGCGCCGGGTAAGCGTGATAGCAGTTGGTCCACACGCGTCCGGCCTGGATGCCGCGCCCCATTTTATACGCCAGGCTACCGTTACGGCTCCAGACGCCCGCGCCCAGACCATATTGGGTATCGTTGGCGATCTCCAGCGCCTCCTCCATGGTTTTAAAGGTGGTGACCGCCAGTACCGGGCCGAAAATCTCCTCCTGGAACACGCGCATATTGTTCTTCCCGAACAAAATCGTCGGTTCAAGATAATAGCCGCCCTGAAGCTCGCCCGTGAGATCTTTGCGCCGCCCGCCGGTCAGGATATCCGCCCCTTCCTGCTTACCAATGTCGATGTAGTTAAGGATGGTCTCAAGCTGACCCTGCGACACCTGCGCCCCCATCTGCGTGCCGTTATCGAGCGGGTTACCGCTGCGAATGCTCTCTACGCGGCGGATGGCGCGCTCCATAAAGCGCTCGTAGATCGACTCCTGCACCAGCGCCCGGCTCGGACAGGTACAGACTTCGCCCTGGTTAAAGGCAAAGAGTGCGAATCCTTCCAGCGCCTTATCAAAGTAGGCGTCTTCTTCATCCATGACATCGGCGAAGAAAATATTGGGCGATTTACCGCCCAGCTCCAGCGTTACCGGGATGATGTTCTGCGTGGCGTACTGCATGATCTGCTGGCCGACTTCGGTCGAACCGGTAAAGGCAATCTTCGCAATCCGTTTCGAGGTCGCCAGATATTCACCGATTTCACCACCTGCACCGTTGACCACATTAAGTACGCCCGGTGGCAGCAAATCACCAATGATTTCCATTAGCAGGAGCACCGAAAGCGGCGTCAGGCGTGCCGGTTTAAGCACGATGCAGTTACCTGCCGCCAGCGCCGGAGCCATTTTCCAGCAGGCCATCAGCAGCGGGAAGTTCCACGGAATAATTTGCCCGACCACGCCCAGTGGCTCGTGGAAGTGATAGGCGACGGTCTCGCTATCCACTTCGCTGATGCCCCCTTCCTGCGCGCGGATGCAGGAAGCGAAGTAGCGAAAGTGGTCGATCGCCAGCGGCACGTCGGCGGCGCTGGTTTCGCGGATTGGCTTACCGTTATCCCAGGTCTCCGCCGTCGCCAGCAGTTCCAGATTCTGCTCCATGCGATCGGCGATTTTAAACAGGATCGCGGCGCGATCCTGCACTGAGGTATGCGCCCATTTATCTTTTATCTTGTGGGCGGCATCCAGCGCCAGGTCAATATCTCTCTTGCCGGAGGAGGCAACCTCACAGAGCAACTGCCCGGTCACCGGCGTCAGGTTTTTATAGTATTCGCCGTCCGCCGGTGCGACCCAGTCGCCGCCGATAAAGTTGTCGTAACGCGATTTCAGTTCAAGAGGATAACCATATTCGCCGGGCTGAATGCGGGAAGAGGAAGGATTGTTGGTCATGGGCTGCTCCTTGTCACGGATAGTCTTACAAGGGTAGACGCCGCTGGTGAATTATTCGCCAGTCATTCATCGCTTTACGACGCGCTTCACGAATTACTTACCTTTACGTTTCCCCGGCTGGCTTCAGCCATACTTAGAAAGTGACGGTTTAACTCCTGGAGAAGATATGCAGCGTTATATCGGTTTTGATGTTGGGGGAACCCATATTAAGTATGGCGTGATCGATGAGGACGGCGAGGAGTTAACCAATGAAGAATACGATACGCCGGAAGATGCGCAAACGTTCAAAGATAAATGGCGGGAGGCAGTAGCGGCCTGCCAAAAGGAACATGATATTGTGGCCATCGGCATCAGCTTTCCTGGGCATATTAATCCGCATACCGGTCATGCGGCAAAGGCGGGCGCGCTGGACTATCTGGACGATGAAAATCTGCTGGAGATGTTTGGTGAGTTGACCGATCTGCCGCTGGTGGTAGAGAACGATGCCAACTGCGCCGCGCTGGGCGAGATGTGGCGCGGCGCGGGCCAGCGATACGATAATTTAGTCTGCATTACCCTTGGCACCGGCATCGGCGGCGGTATTATTGTCGATCGCGAACTGTATCGCGGTTCACATTTCCATGCCGGAGAGTTCGGCGTGATCCCGGTCGGTAATAACGGCGAATGTATGCATGAGATAGCGTCGGCTAAAGGGCTAATGAAGCTCTGTCGTCAGGCACTGGCGCTGCCTGCCGAAGAGATGCCGCACGGAAAGGAGATTTTTGAACGCATGGAGAGCGATGTCCATCTGCGCGAAGCGGTCAATGACTGGGGCCGTTTCCTTGCACGCGGCGTCTACAGCGTGATTTCTATGTTTGACCCGCAGGTCGTGCTGATCGGCGGAGGGGTCAGCGAGCAGGAGAAACTGTATCCGTTATTAAACCGCCATCTGGAAAAGTTTGAGATGTGGGAGGCGCTACAGGTGCCGATTCATCCGTGCGAACTGGGTAATCAGGCGGGCAGGCTGGGCGCGGTATGGCTGGCGCAGCGTAAAACTGCGCCCCGGGGAAAATAACGGGGCGCAGCGGCACGATTACATGGCGGAGTGATAGATTGCCATAATCTCATCGTGGGTGGCCTGAATCGGGTTGGTCAGGCCGCAGGCGTCTTTCAGGGCGTTAGTCGCCAGCAGCGGAATGTCCTCCTCTTTGACGTGCAGATCGCGCAGACCGGTCGGGATATCCACCTGGCGCGCCAGTTTGCGGATCGCCTCAAGGCACGCTTGCGCACCCTGCTCATCGTTCAGCAAACGGGTATCGACGCCCATCGCCCCGGCGCAGTCACGTAAACGCCCCGCCGCCACTTTACTGTTAAACGCCTGCACGTGCGGCAACAGGATCGCGTTACAAACGCCGTGCGGCAGATCGTAAAATCCGCCCAGCTGGTGCGCCATCGCATGAACGTAGCCCAGCGAGGCGTTGTTAAATGCCATACCCGCGAGGAACTGCGCATAGGCCATGGCTTCGCGCGCCGTTTCGTTGCGGCCATCCGCGACGGCCACTGCCAGATGTTCGGCGATCATTGCTATCGCTTTCAGCGCGCAGGCGTCGGTGATGGGCGTCGCCGCGATGGAAACATAGGCTTCAATGGCGTGGGTCAGCGCGTCCATGCCGGTGGCGGCGGTCAGGGAGGCGGGCATTCCCATCATTAACGCCGGATCGTTGACCGACAGTAGCGGCGTGACGTGTTTATCGACGATCGCCATTTTGATATGCCGTTCCTCGTCAGTAATGATGCTGAAGCGCGTCATTTCTGAAGCGGTCCCGGCGGTAGTGTTAATGGCAATCAGCGGCAGTTGCGGTTTGGTGGAGCGGTCAATGCCTTCGTAGTCACGGATATCGCCGCCGTTGGTGGCGACCAGCGCAATGCCCTTCGCGCAGTCGTGCGGCGAGCCGCCGCCGATGGAGATCACGCAGTCGCACTGATGCTCACGCAGCACCGCCAGCCCCGCATTGACGCTCTTCACGCCGGGATTAGGGCGGGAACCGTTATAGACCACGCTGGCGATGCCTTTCTGCTGTAAATCGGCCTGAATACGATCGACGATCCCCTGCTTATTCAGGGTGGTGCCGCAGACGATCAGCGCTTTTTTGAAATTAAAGCTGACCATGGTCTCCAGCGCTTCGGCCAGAGTATTCATACCAAGAATATTTATAGCTGGGATATAAAATGCGGGCATAATAATTTCCTCGAAAAAGTAAAAACTGAAGGAAATATATGCTTATGCGGGTGGAGAGAGTGTGATGTCGCGTTAAAAAATAAAGGTCGGGTATAAATAAAAAATATTACGCCCTGCCCGCGATGCCGGATGGCGGCTTCGCCTTATCCGGCCTACGGAGCACGGAGCTACGGATCGGTTTACGGGCGAATCGTAGGCCCGGCAAGCGCAGCGCCGCCGGGCAGGTTGCGCACATCCACAATAATATGGTGACGTCGGCTTATTCAGCCTGTGTTAAAAAATAAAAAGCCGCCACGTGAACAAATACGCCGTTAACGCTCCTCCGGTATTATCACCGGAGGATATTTATTTACCGATAAACTTATTCCTCATGAATAAATAACGCTTTATCACGCAGAATATGATCGTTGCCGCGACGACGGGTAAAACCGATGCGGTCAAAGTGTTCGAGGATCTGAATCGCCAGCTTACGACCGACGTTGAGCTTATCGCGAAAATCCGCCGCGCAGGTCGATCCGCGATGCTCATCTAACTCGCGGACCATACTGGCGAAGGTCACGATGCGATCGTTACGGTAATAACGATCTTTGACGATCGCCGTAATCATCCCTTGCTGGGCCGCCTGCCGTAGCACCGCACGCATCACCTGCTCGTCGGTGCCGGTTTCCCGCGCCAGGTCGCGCACCCACCACGGTTCATCGCCGAACAGAACGGCGGCCCGTTGCCAGATCGCCTGTTGTTCGTCACTAAAGCCCGCTTTGTGATCCGGCAGATGCAGCCAGCCGTGATGGCTGTGGATCACGCCGCCGTTACGCATCTGCTCAATCAGCGTCAGCACCAGCGGTTCATCTTCCATCGGCAGCGCAATACGTCGCAGGCGTTCGCGGCCCGGTCCCGGCTCGTCAGGATGCTGCTGGTGATAAATCGTCAGCGCATCCATTAGCTTACGCTGCCAGCGTGCCGCCAACGGCGCATCCAGCAGGCAGCCGCCTGCCTGGAGATAATCAGGGCGGTTAATCAGCGTCTCAAGTCCTGCCCGGCTAAGCTGTCGCGTCCAGCCGAAGTCCGTCAGCCGGACGGCGTCGCGCTGGAGATGCACGGAGAGAGCCTGCGCATCGCTATCACACGCCGCCAGCGTCGCCAGCCATTGCAGATACTCCGGCTTGCGCTTGCCGCGCCGTGGCGGGTTTAGCGCAATCACTCTCGCGCCCGCCAGCGTTTCACGCGCGGAGATATCGCGTAGCACCAGCCGGTCGTTATCCGCCAGCCACAGCGGGGTGTCGAGCACCAGCTCGGCCAGGTTGTTTTCCAGCAGGGAGACGCGCCCGGTAATGTGGCTGGCGGCATGGTGAATGTGCAGCGGCTGCCACTGACTCAGCGCCGCATGGCGTTGCAGTTCGACGATAACCCGTTCTGACGGTGCAGGCGGTGCCTCGGATAGCAGCCAGTCGCCACGGGCGATATCTTCTTTCTGCGCGTCGCCCGCGATGTTCAGGGCAATACGCTGCCCGCCGTGCGCGTGGTCCGTTGGTTGATTCTGCGCATGCAGGCTGCGCACGCGCATTGGTTTGTTCGCCCCGGTCAGCCAGAGCGAATCGCCAGGGCGTACATCGCCGGAGAGCGCGGTGCCGGTGACCACCAGCCCGGCCCCCTTAACGGTAAACGCGCGGTCTATTGCCAGCCGAAAACGCTGATGCTCCGGATGCGGGCGTTCGCTTAATTGCAGAAGATGCTCGCGCAGCGCGTCAATACCCTGCATCTGCGTGGCGGCAGTCACGAATAGCGACGCGCCAGAAAAACCATACGCGTGCAACGTACTGATGACCTCCTGGCGCACCGCCTCAACGCGCGCCTCGTCGACGCGATCCGCTTTGGTCAGCGCCACCGTCAGCGTCGGGCTGCCGGTCAGTTGCAGGATCGCCAGATGCTCGCGGGTCTGCGCCATCACGCCATCGTCGCACGCCACCACCAGTAGCGCATGATCGATACCGCCAACGCCCGCCAGCATATTCGCCAGAAACTTCTCATGGCCGGGAACGTCGATAAAGCCCGGCACGCGACCGTCCGGCTGCGGCCAGTAGGCATACCCCAGGTCGATCGTCATGCCGCGTTTTTTCTCTTCCGGCAGGCGGTCGGCGTTAATGCCGGTGATCGCCTCCAGCAGTGTCGTTTTGCCGTGGTCAACATGCCCGGCGGTGGCAATAATCATTGCAGTACCATCTCCAGAAAACGGGGTTCATCTTCAAGACAACGCAGGTCCAGCCACAGGCGACCGTCATAAATGCGCCCGATAATCGGCACTGGCAGCGAGCGCCAGCGGGCAGCTAGCGCTTCCAGACGACCGCCGCGCCCGTCGAACGGCGTAAAGGTCAGCGCGGCGCTGGGCAGACGCTCCACCGGCAGGGAACCGCTGCCAATTTGCGAGGAACACGGCATCACCTGCACGACAAATTCATCGGCATAACGTCCGTTGAGTTGTTCCCGCAGGCGCACACCTTGCTGATGGATCGCCTCCGCTTTACGGTTGAGTAAGCGCAGCGTGGGCAGGTTGTCCGCCAGCGCTTCCGGATGCAGATACAGGCGCAGCGTGGCTTCCAGCGCCGCAAGGGTCATTTTATCCGCGCGCAGCGCGCGCTTCAGCGGATGACTCTGCAACTGCGCAATCAGCGCTTTTTTACCGACGATAATCCCTGCCTGCGGACCGCCGAGCAGCTTGTCACCAGAGAAACTCACCAGGCTGACGCCAGCGGCAATCAGCGCCTGCGGCATTGGCTCTTTTGGCAGACCGTACTGACTGAGATCGACCAGCGAACCGCTGCCCAGGTCCGCTACCACCGGAATGCCCTGCTCCTGGCCAATCGCCGCCAGCTCCGCTTCGTCCACCGCTTTGGTGAACCCTTCAATGCTGTAGTTACTGGTGTGAACCTTCATCAACAGGCCGGTATTTTCATTGATGGCCTGAACATAATCTTTTGCATGCGTGCGGTTGGTGGTGCCCACTTCGTGCAACACACAGCCCGCCTGACGCATCACGTCCGGAATACGAAACGCGCCGCCGATCTCCACCAGTTCACCGCGCGATACCACTACCTCTTTGCCATTGGCCGTCGCCGCCAGCATCAGTAGCACCGCCGCCGCGTTGTTATTCACGATACAGGCATCTTCCGCGCCGGTGATCTGACAAAGCAGATCGGCAATCGTCCGATCGCGGTGGCCGCGCCCGGCACCGTCCAGATCGTACTCCAGCGTCACCGGCGAGCGCATCGCCTGCGTCACGGCTTCCACGGCAGATTCTGCCTGAAGCGCCCGGCCCAGGTTGGTATGCAGCACCGTGCCGGTCAGGTTAAAAACCGGACGCAGCGCGCCCTGCTGACCAGCAGTAAGACGACGGCTTGTTTCCTGTGACCAGTCATGGCACCAGGAAGGTAGTTGCTGTTTATGCTGGATAGCCTGGCGGGCGTCATTTTGCAGTTCATGAAGCAACGCGACGACGCGCGTGCGGCCAAACTCGCTTAACAACGGCGCAAATGGTGCGCTACGTAACAAACGATCGATGGCGGGCAAATGGCGATACAGAGTGTTCATAGGCTGGTTTAACCGGTTAAATATTTAGCGCATTTTAACAGGTTATTCCTTTCTCGTCCCTGACGTCAGTCCGGGAAGACGAAACACGCACTGGCTCAAGTAGCACAGGCACTAATGTATTTTGAGAAAAAACAAGAAATAAAAACTAAATGAATTATTTAGAAATACTAATTAACAAAAGAGTACAGTCTGGTGCAAAAATAAGAATATTTTGTTGATTTCCTTACTAAGGTTCCTATGCTCACGGCTATAAAAAAAGGGTGCCTGACCGCAATAGCGTTCAGCACCTGTGCGCTTTTTTCTTCCACACTACAGGCAGCAGGGCAGTACGGGTTTGCCTGTAACGCTGATGCACCGCTGGTCATTGCACTTAATGCCTCTGACATTATCGATAACTTCGATGGTATTGGCTATAACCTGATTTATATCCCACAGAAAATGTCTGGCTCGGGAAATTACGACAATCTCTACACCAACAGCGATGGCGAAAATTACCTCGGTGTTACGCCGCCAGTGCACTATCCGCTCATCCTCTCCGGCGCGCCCATGATGGGCGACGCCGGAAAAACCGGCAGTTATTTTGGGCAGCCAATTTGTCTCAGCAATAAGAGCTGCGCCCCTCAGCCTCGTGATTTCGTCGCTGAAGTGAATACGGGCCTGAGTAAATATCCGACTATCAAAAACAGCATGTATCCTGATGATTTTATTATTGTTAACTCAGGTCTTATCCCGTCTTATACCGAGAGCGATCCACGCTCTTATCATATAAAAACTGTTCTGTTCACCACCACGCGTCACATTAAGTTTTTGCGTCTGGAGCTCTTTGGCATCACAAACCCGAATACAGATCCGGATGTTACCGCAAGCTGGATGAAACAAACGGGTGCAGAGCCGCTTTACTTCGAATATGTCAATGACAGTGGTGGTTCAACCATGACGCTTAGCGAGGGCACGATAACACGTCCGCACCCCAATAGCGCACTGAAAGCATTTCCACAAACTATCGATCTTAATGAATTACAGGCGATCGATATTGATATGTCCTTCTGGAAAGGCGGGCCGATCGGTGAACTTTATTCCGGCTTAACGTTTTATTATTTCAACGCCGCGCAGAAAAACATTCTTAATAATTGTGGACACTAGTTAGCTTTACCCGTTTACACCTGACCGCGCACGCAAGCTGGCGCGGTCAGGTGTAAAACGTTATGCCTTTGGTGGCTCAGTGCGGGCAAAGCTCTCCCGCTGGAAAAGCGTTTCCACCAGCTTAACCAGTTGTGGCCGGTCCACGCACCAGCCTGGCGACACCCGGCGGAAATTGAGGTAATCAATGGCGCAGGCAATGGCGATGGTCGCCAGATTTACCTCGTCGCTTTTCAGGGTGCCGTCAACGAGATAAGCCTCCAGCGCGTCCAGCGCGCGGCTGATTTTTTCCCGCTGGCGAAGCAACTCCTCGGGAGATTGCTGCGCCACCGGACGCGTCTGCTCGCGCACCGAGACCAGCGCCGCATCCATGATGCCGTCGGCCAGCGCTTCAAGCTGGCAAATGCGCAACGCTGCCTTTGGCTCCTTCGGGATCAGCGCTGGCGCGATATCCAACAGCTCAATGTACCGGGCAATAATCGGCGAGTCATACCAGTATTCGCCGTCATCGGTCACCAGCGCAGGCACTTTTCCCAGCGGGTTGTACTGCGCCACGCCGTTCGTCTGGTTATAAGGCAGTTCGTTGATAAATTCGAAGGTGATGCCTTTTTCCAGCAGGATCACCGAAATTTTGCGTACAAACGGGCTGGTATAGCTGCCGATGAGTTTCATGCCTGCTCCTTTCCGCCAACAAAAAGGTAATTATGATCGAAGATGACGGGATCATCCCGCCGTCTCGCGTTTAATCCTCTCTTTTATCAATAATTCTTTAATCGATAAACCGGTAGAGGCGCTGTCGCGCAGGTTATGCCGCGTAATTTCGGTGCAGAGAAACTCAATAATAAAGAGTTGAGAAATACGCGTGGCGATGGAGTCGCCCTGCATTGGCCCGGCGCTGCCGCTGGTCAGCAGGAAAGTATCCGCCAGTTCATTAAGCGGAGAATGGGGGCTGTGGGTAATCGCGAGTTTGTATACGCTTTTTTTCTGCGCCAGGCGAAAGGCGTTAACCACTTCCGGCGTCTCCCCCGAATGCGAGAAGGCGACGACAAAATCGTCCGCTTTCAGGTTGGCTAATTTCAGCGTCATAGTAAAGCGGTCGGTAAACGCTTCGGAATCGATGCCCAGACGGTTCATTTTGTCACGCGCTTCCATCGCCGCCAGCCCGGATGCGCCGAAGCCGACAAACATCACCCGCCGCGCGGTTAAGAAACGCTCCACCACCGGCTTAACGATTTTCATATCCAGCAGGCCGACGGTTTCTTTCACGGTGGTGTCGATGGTCAGGGCAATTTTATTGGCGACCTCATTACGTGAGTCGTCGAGAAAGATATCGGGCGACGAGGGTAAAGAAAGATCGCTCTCCGCCAGCAGCTCGCGCTTTAAATCGGCCTTAAGATTCAGCAGCCCGCTATAGCCGATTTTTTTACTGAAGCGAACAATCGTCGCCTCGCTCACGCCGATTTCCTGCGCCAGCTTTTTTATCGGTAACTGTACCATCTGCGCAGGACGCTGCAAAATGTAGCCCGCGATTTTGCGGTCCGTATCGCCCAGACCGCCGAGGATATTGGCAATGTACATGCGGACGTTTTCTTTATTCACACTCATTACGGGCTCTCCTGACCGATCCGTCTGGCAAGTCAGGTATTGTAATCGTCTCCCCATCAACTGTCTGCCGGGAAGCGCATGGCGAGGTGATGAATGTGCGTTTGTGCGGGTTCAAGCCAGCGAATACCGCGCTTGTGCTCGATTTGTCCGTCAAAATCGGGCGCATCGGTGGTGCCGCATAAAGGCTCCACGCACAGCAGATCGGCACCGGGCACGCCCCACAGGGCCAGCCAGGGCTGGTCGCCTGTCGTCAGAATAATACGCGCCTCTCCGGAGGGGGAGCAGATCGCGATCTGGCAATGCTGCGTCCCGGCAAAATAGATCGCGCCAGCGCTAAACGCCTGCGCCGTCAGCGGGTAGGTTTTTGCCTCTGGCGCGTCGCCGTCAATGACCAGCGTGCGCTGGTGGGTGGGAAACGGTCCGCACGGCGCGCCGCCGGAAAAGCGGATGTGCCATCCCTCCTGACTGGCGATCTGCAAAGCAAACCCTGGGTGCCAGCCCAGCGAATATCCCCAGCGCGCATTACCGGGGTTATGTACCTGCCAGCGGATTTCCAGTCCGTCATTGGTCAGTTGCCACGTAATGCGCATCCGCCATGCGAAGGGCCAGACGGCGCGCGAGTCGTCGTTATCGCACGCCTCAATCACCAGGCGCGTCGCGCTTTGCTCGCAGCAGCGGAACAGGTGATGGCGCAGAAATCCGTGGGCGGTGAGCGGGAAAAAACGTTCACCCTGCCACAGCCCGTGGTGGATAAGCTGCCCCACCACCGGGAAAAGCTGCGTGGCGACGTTGTTCCATATGTCCGGCTGCGGTTGCCACATCCAGTTACGCTGCGTGTGTTTGTCCCATAGCCGGGTAAGCTCAGCCCCCGTCGGGTTCACGCTGACCTGAAATCGCGCGTTCTCCAGCTGCCACGTCATGCTTATGCTTCCCTATGCCGTGCGCAGCAGCAGCCGCGTCTGATAAACCATTGCGCGATGCTTGTCACCCGTAAAGCAGCGATCAATAAGGGCATAAATATCCGTTTCTTCAAGCGGATCCGCCTGACGGGACACCATCGACGCATCAGCGCCATTACGCAGCAGAAACGTTAATGCTTCCCCGATACCCGCGTGCGCACAGCGATAACCTGCCACCTTCGCATTGATCCGCTGTGCGAACAGGCGGTCATCGTCGGCGTTAAGCGAATCGAGGGCGAAACGGGTATACAGTTCTGGCGGCGCATCATGCTGCTGCATCATGGGGATCATCGCCTGCGCGTAATGTAATGATAAAGCGGTATTTTCCAGCGTCTGATGCTGCCCCGGATCCTGTTTGACATCAAACAGCTTGTCGCCAAAGCGCCACGGATTCAGATAGCCGAAAGAGGCCGGGATCTGCATCACCTGTGCGCCCTGGGTGAAGTCAAAGCCCGGATGAATACGGATATTGTTTAACTCGCTGAGTTTAAAGGGGCTATCAATACGCGTGGGCATTAATGTGTATTCGAACAGATGCGCCTTGTCCTGCTCACGAGGACAGCGCATGTAGACGTACTCGCCGTCGGTAATATTGATATGGCCGCCGAAATAGCCGAACAGCGCATAATCACGGATAGCGTCATCGCGCTCAATGGCCGGGCGCAGCGACTGGCCGGTCATCGTCTGCGGACGCGGCACTTCAAAATAGTCCAGCAGCGTCGCCGGGATATCGATGGTTTGCGCCAGCGCGCTGCGCCGTTCACCCTGCGCCTGGCTACGCGGATCGCGGATAAAGAACGGCGTATTGGCGATTTCGTTATAGACGGGCATGATGTTTTTGCCCCACCAGTCGTGCTCGCCGAGCAGAAAACCATGATCGGTGCAGACAATAAATAGCGTGTCGTCCCAGAGATCTAACGCCTTAAGCTTGTCCATCACCTGACCGAGATAGTCATCGCACATGGTCATCAGCGCCTGGTAGAACTTGCGCGCCTTATCATCCTCTTTTCCGCCCGGTGCGCCGCAATAATAGGGTACCCAGCCGTCAAATTCGTCCGGTTTGCAGCCGTATTGCGCCAGATACTTTTCGGGCACAAAAAAGGGTTCATGCGGATCGAAACATTCAATTTGCAGGAACCAGTTGTCCTGATCGTGGTTGGTATCGAGGAATTCCATCCCGGCGCTGATGGTGCGATGGGTAAAGTGCTCCTGCTGCGTCGGCATCGCTTTCCGGTTGATCAGGTCCTGCGTCATTCGTCCGGCGCGGCGGCGCAGCGTCTCTTCATCCTCATTGCCCTGCCAGTGGATAGCAGGTTTTTCGACCTGTCCTTTCCAGCAGTCACCTTCCTGACCGCGAATAAATTCAAACGTCGAGTAGCGCGTGTGATAGGTTGCGCCGCCGTCACGCCAGTAGTGTTTATGATCCGTGACCATATGCGTATGTACGCCGTTATGGCGCAACGCCTGCATGGCGGAGAAATCGAACGGCTCCAGCGGCCCCCAGCTCCGGTGCAGGAAATTATAACGACCGGTATGCAGCTCACGGCGCGCGGGCATACAGGGCATGCTACCGACGTAGAAGTTGTCGAACTGGGTGGACTCTTGCGCCAGACGGGTAAAGTTGGGCGTAATCGCGTCGCCGCCATAGGGTGCAAGATGGTTGCGTGCCAGGGTATCAAACATCAACATTACTGCTTTCATAAGACGTCTCTCTTTATGAACCGATCAATTCTTCGACTTCGTTTTTAATCAGGGTGACGTGCGGGCCATAGACCACCTGTACGCCCTGACCGCGAATAAACGCCCCCCGGCTGCCCAGCGCCTTAAAATCATCTATTTTTACCTGCTCGGGGACATTTACCGTCACGCGAAGGCGCGTGGCGCAACAATCTACATCCACAATATTGGCCCGACCGCCAAGCGCTTCAACAATACCCGCCGCCCGGGCGCTGCCAGACACCGCGACGTCCGGCGCATCATCTGACTGTTCTTCGCGACCCGGCGTTTTGAGCTGTCGCCACTGAATGAGAAACCGAAACGAAAAGTAGTAGAGGCAGAACATCATAACGCCCAGCGGCAGCATCAGTAGCCAGTTGGTTTTGGCATTCCCTTGCAGCACGCCAAACAGCAGGAAATCAACCAGCCCGCCGGAGAACGTCTGCCCGACGGTAATTTCCAGAATATGAGTGCACATGAACGCCACACCGGTCAGCACGATATGAACGGCATACAGCAGCGGCGCACAGAACATAAAGGCGAACTCCAGCGGCTCGGTGATGCCGGTGACAAACGCCGTCAGCGCGGCCGAGAGCATCAGGCTGGCCACTTTCTTCTTATTTTCGGGTTTCGCGCACTGGTAAATCGCCAGCGCCGCGCCTGGCAGACCAAACATGAAATCGGCAAAACGTCCGGCCATAAAGCGTGAGACGCCGATGTAGTACTGCGTCACCGTCGGGTCGGCCAGTTGCGCAAAGAAGATTTTTTGCGTGCCCTCAACAACGTGACCATTTACCACCGCCTCGCCGCCTACGCTGGTCAGCCAGAACGGGAGGTAAAAAAGATGGTGCAGGCCAAGCGGGATCAGACATTTGAGGATCATGCCGTAAAACAGGGTGCCAACATATCCCGTTTTTTCCACCAGCCCACCCATATGACTAATGCCGGTCTGGATCGGCGGCCACAGCCAGAAAAGCGCGACGCCCAGAAAAATGGCAAAAAAGGAGGTCACGATAGGCACAAAGCGTGAACCACTGAAGAAGGCCAGCAGCGTGGGCAGTTCGGTTTTACCGTAACGCGCATGCACCCATGAGGTGAGCAGGCCCGCCATAATGCCGCCCATGACGCCGGTTTGCAGGGTAGTGATTCCCAGCACGCTCGCCTGCCCTGCGGCCGCCAGGTTATCCGTCTCCAGCGTTCCCGTCAGTAAGAGCGACGCGTTGATGGCTTTATTCATCACCAGAAAACAGAGTACCGCAGCCAGACCGGCGGTGCCTTTATCGCTACGCGCCAGTCCGACCGCAATCCCCACCGAGAACAGGAGGGCGAGGTTATCAAACACCACGCTGCCGCACAGTTTCATGACGGTGAAAATAGCCTGCACGACGTTATTGTCGAGAAAAGCATAGGTGGAGATGGTTACCGGGTTGGTAAAGACGCCGCCAAACCCCAGCAACATCCCCGCTGCGGGTAAAACGGCGATGGGCAGCATAAACGATTTACCCAGATTTTGTGCTCCGGAAAATAATTTGCTCATAGCGATCCCTGGTGTTGACGTAAGAAATTAAAGTTTCAACTTATAAAATATTTTATGAAACTATTATTCCGATCATTTGTTCAAAATGCCAACACCGGGTAATGAGATTAGTGAGCCATATCACTAATTTTTTCTCTGTCATTGGAATGACATGTTTTATGGCGATGGTTTCACTGGCGGGGCAGTCGGTAAGAAAATTACAGCGTAAATTTTAACCGCAGACGCAATTTGCGTTTGATCACACTCGGAAAAATCCTGACAAAAATATCTTGTGATCTAACTCACAAATAATTGACAAAGAGGGAGATAAAAAATGTGATTAACATCACATTAACGCCCGGATGGTGGCCTTTTTTAGTGCTGTGTTCTTTTTTTACACATACTATTTGTGATCTAAATCACTACAAACAGCCGTTAACCCCCTGCATTTAGGTGATCTACATCACATAAAAAGGTGCTCTCTGGACAGTTGACCGTTTAAGTGCCAGATTTCGCATTATCAACAGGGTACGGCTACCTCTGCCGCCATATTAACAAAAAACTCGGGCTTCCAGCCTCGCGACAGTACACATAAGAAGGGGTGTTTTATGTCATCCGATATCAAGATCAGAGTGCAAAGCTTTGGTCGTTTCCTCAGCAACATGGTGATGCCAAATATCGGCGCGTTTATCGCGTGGGGTATTATCACCGCGTTATTTATTCCAACAGGGTGGTTGCCTAACGAAACGCTGGCGAAACTGGTTGGCCCGATGATCACCTATCTGCTGCCGCTACTCATCGGTTATACCGGTGGTCGTCTGGTTGGCGGCGATCGTGGTGGCGTGGTCGGCGCTATCACTACCATGGGCGTTATCGTCGGTGCCGATATGCCGATGTTCCTCGGCGCAATGATTGCCGGTCCGCTGGGCGGCTGGGCGATCAAACGTTTTGATATGTGGGTAGACGGTAAGATCAAGTCCGGTTTTGAAATGCTGGTGAATAACTTCTCCGCTGGCATCATCGGTATGATCCTTGCGATTCTGGCATTCCTCGGCATCGGCCCTGCGGTTGAAGTCCTGTCCAAAGTTCTGGCGGCAGGCGTTAACTTCATGGTGGTGCATGAAATGCTGCCACTGGCGTCTATCTTTGTTGAACCAGCGAAAATCCTGTTCCTCAATAACGCCATCAACCACGGTATCTTCTCGCCGCTGGGTATTCAGCAGTCTCACGACCTCGGCAAGTCTATCTTCTTCCTGATCGAAGCTAACCCAGGTCCGGGGATGGGCGTTCTGCTGGCGTACATGTTCTTTGGTCGCGGCAGCGCTAAACAGTCTGCGGGCGGTGCGGCTATCATTCACTTCCTGGGTGGTATCCACGAAATCTACTTCCCGTATGTGCTGATGAATCCGCGTCTGCTGCTTGCCGTTATCCTCGGCGGTATGACTGGCGTGTTCACCCTGACCATGCTGAACGGCGGTCTGGTTTCTCCGGCGTCTCCGGGTTCCATCCTGGCCGTACTGGCGATGACACCGAAAGGCGCTTACTTTGCTAACATCGCCGCTATTCTTGCCGCGCTGATCGTTTCCTTCGTGGTTTCCGCTATCCTGCTGAAAACCAGCAAAGTGAAAGAAGAAGACGATATCGAAGCGGCAGCGCGTCGCGTACAGGACATGAAAGCCCAGTCTAAAGGCGCAACGCCGCTGGCAACGGGCGATGTGACTAACGACCTGAGCCACGTGCGTAAAATCATCGTGGCCTGCGACGCCGGTATGGGTTCCAGTGCTATGGGCGCGGGCGTACTGCGTAAGAAAGTGCAGGATGCGGGTCTGAGCCAAATCTCTGTTACTAACAGCGCGATTAACAGCCTGCCGCCGGATGTTGACCTGGTCATCACCCACCGCGATCTGACCGAGCGTGCGATGCGCCAGGTTCCGCAGGCGCAGCACATTTCGCTGACCAACTTCCTCGACAGCGGCCTGTATACCAACCTGACCGAGCGTCTGGTGGCGGCACAGCGTCATACGGACAACGAAGTTAAAGTTCGATCCAGCCTGCAGGACAGTTTTGATCAGCCGGATAACAACCTGTTCAAACTGGGCGCGGAGAACATCTTCCTCGGTCGCACTGCAGCCACCAAAGAAGAAGCGATTCTGTTTGCCGGCGAGCAACTGGTGAAAGGCGGCTACGTTGAACCTGAATACGTTCAGGCGATGCTGGACCGCGAGAAGCTGACCTCAACGTATCTGGGCGAGTCCATCGCCGTACCGCACGGTACGATCGAAGCGAAAGACCGCGTGCTGAAAACCGGTGTGGTATTCTGCCAGTATCCGCAGGGTGTTCGCTTCGGCGAAGACGAAGATGACATCGCCCGTCTGGTGATTGGTATCGCCGCTCGCAATAACGAGCACGTGCAGGTGATTACCAGCCTGACCAATGCGCTGGATGACGAAACGGTCATCGAACGTCTGACGCACACCCAGAGCGTTGACGAAGTGCTGGCGCTGCTGGCAGGTACTAAGTAACGTTTGTCCGCGTCTCTGCGGAGGCGCGGTTCTGACTCTCTCCCTTTGGGAGAGGGTTAGGGTGAGGTAAGCGCCTCACCCCAGCCCTCTCGGGTAAAAACATTGAGAAAGGTTATTTCTATGAAAGCATTACATTTTGGCGCAGGTAACATCGGTCGTGGCTTCATTGGCAAACTGCTTGCCGACGCGGGGATCACCCTGACGTTTGCTGATGTAAACCAGGTGGTTCTCGACGCCCTGAATGCCCGTCATAGCTATCAGGTTCATGTTGTCGGCGAAAATGAGCAGGTGGATACCGTGTCCGGCGTGAATGCCGTCAGCAGCATTGGTGACGAGGTGGTTGATTTGGTCGCTCAGGTCGATCTGGTCACTACCGCCGTGGGTCCGGTGGTGCTTGAGCGTATCGCCCCGGCCATTGCCAAAGGTCTGTTGAAACGTAAAGCGCAGGGCGTCTCTGCGCCGCTGAACATTATCGCCTGTGAAAATATGGTGCGCGGCACTACCCAGTTGAAAGGTCATGTCTTCGCCGCGCTGGCAGAAGAAGATAAAGCCTGGGTTGAAGAACACGTCGGCTTTGTTGACTCCGCCGTTGACCGCATCGTGCCACCGTCCGCCTCCGCGACCAACGATCCGCTGGAAGTGACCGTTGAAACCTTCAGCGAATGGATTGTTGATAAAACCCAGTTTAAAGGCGACCTGCCGACCATTCCAGGTATGGAACTCACCGACAATCTGATGGCCTTCGTAGAACGTAAACTGTTCACCCTGAATACCGGCCACGCTATCACCGCCTACCTCGGTCAACTCGCCGGGCACCAGACCATCCGCGACGCCATTCTGGATGAAAAAATCCGCACCGTGGTACAGGGCGCGATGGAAGAGAGCGGCGCGGTGCTGATCAAGCGCTACGGTTTCGATGCCGATAAGCACGCGGCCTACATTCACAAAATCCTCGGCCGCTTTGAAAACCCGTACCTGAAAGATGACGTTGAGCGCGTAGGCCGCCAGCCGCTGCGTAAACTGAGCGCGGGCGATCGTTTGATCAAACCGTTGCTGGGTACGCTGGAATATCATCTGCCGCACGCCAACCTGGTGAAAGGGATTGCCGCCGCGATGCATTACCGTAGCGAACAAGATCCGCAGGCGCAGGAACTGGCCGCGCTGATCGATGCAAAAGGTCCACAGGACGCGCTCGCGCAGCTTTCTGGCCTTGATGCTAACAGCGAAGCCGTTGAGAAAGCCGTAGCTGAATACAACGCCACCAAATGATGACCGATCTGGCGCAGGTTACTCTGCGCCAACCTTTTAGATTGTCAGATATGCAGGCAATAATGGAAGAAACCCAGGCCTTTGAAAACCGTGTGCTTGAGCGTCTGAATGCTGGCAAAACCGTAAGAAGCTTTTTGATTGCCGCCGTTGAACTCCTCACCGAAGCGGTCAATATTCTGGTTATGCAGGTATTCCGCAAAGACGACTACGCGGTGAAATATGCGGTTGAACCGCTGCTGGACGGTAATGGTCCGCTGGGCGATCTCTCCGTGCGTCTGAAGCTTATCTACGGCCTTGGCGTGATAAGCCGACCTGAGTATGAAGATGCTGAACTGCTGATGGCGCTGCGCGAAGAACTGAATCACGACGGTAACGAATATACCTTTACCGACGACGAGATCCTCGGGCCGTTTGGCGAGCTGCACTGCGTCACCGCCCTCCCCCCGGCTCCCCAGTTTGACGACAGCGATGCGGAACTTCTGGCGATGCAAATCCAGCGTTATCAGCAGGTTGTACGTTCCACGATGGTACTTTCCCTGACCGAGCTGATCTCCCGCATCAGCTTAAAAAAAGCCTTTCAGAAGTAACCTCGCGCACATTGGTGTATCCTTAGCGCAATCACCCTGATTCAGAGTCAATTTGTTATGAAAGAAGTCGAAAAGAACGAAATTAAACGCCTGAGCGATCGCCTCGATCTCATCCGCCACCAGCAGGCCGATCTGTCGCTGGTTGAGGACGCTGAAAAATACGCCGAACTGGAAAAAGAGAAAGCGACCCTGGAAACGGAAATCGCCCGCCTGCGTGAAGTCCACGGCCAGAAGCTGAGTGTCGAAGCGCAAAAGCTGAGCAAATTACCGTTCCGCCGCGCCATCACTAAAAAAGAGCAGGCCGATATGGGCAAGCTGAAGAAAAGCGTCCGCGGGCTGATTGTCGTGCACCCGATGACCGCGCTGGGGCGTGAGATGGGGCTGAAAGAAGTGACGGGGTTTGCGAAAAACGAATTCTGATCGTTTGCCTGGTAAGCACAATGCCACTGTATTGTGCTTATCCCTGATAAACCTCATCGAAATATCATGGCTGGCATTATACCTGAATGAAAATGCTACACGCCTGGCTTATAAACCAATACCTTTCTTATTGGCCCTACCAATTACCCCTTCAACCCTCCCGTACTTCACAATTCCTTAATTTTTACTCACACATACGTTGCTTACACATAACATTTAGTTAACCTTTCAAGGTCGTGACCCTAAACCCTCATATTGGCAGGACCACCTTTACACAGAATGTGACGCAGCAATGAGCGCAGACTCACTGTGTTGGCGTAACGGTGGGCCTCAGGAGACCTGCATGAACCTTTGGCAACAGAATTACGATCCGGCTGGCAATATCTGGCTCTCAAGCCTGATCGCTTCGCTTCCGATTCTCTTTTTCTTTTTTGCGCTGATAAAGCTCAAGCTGAAAGGCTATCTTGCGGCAACCTATACCGTGATTATCGCCCTGCTGGTAGCGCTGTTCTTCTACAAAATGCCGGTCGATCGCGCGCTGGCCTCGGTGGTGTACGGCTTCTTCTACGGGCTGTGGCCGATTGCCTGGATCATCATCGCAGCGGTGTTTGTTTATAAGATTTCAGTGAAAACCGGTCAGTTCGACATTATCCGCTCATCAATTCTGTCGATTACGCCGGACCAGCGTCTGCAAATGCTGATTGTCGGCTTCTCTTTCGGCGCGTTTCTGGAGGGGGCGGCAGGCTTTGGTGCGCCGGTGGCGATTACCGCTGCGCTGCTGGTTGGCCTCGGCTTTAATCCGCTGTACGCCGCCGGACTGTGCCTGATAGTAAACACCGCGCCGGTGGCCTTTGGCGCGATGGGTATTCCGATTCTGGTCGCCGGACAGGTGACGGGACTGGACAGTTTTGAAATTGGCCAGATGGTTGGTCGCCAGTTGCCGTTCCTGACGATTATCGTGCTGTTCTGGATCATGGCAATTATGGACGGCTGGCGCGGGGTGAAAGAGACGTGGCCGGCGGTGATGGTGGCAGGCGGCTCGTTTGCCATCGCGCAGTATTTAAGCTCTAACTTTATTGGCCCGGAACTGCCGGACATCATCTCTTCACTGGTGTCGCTGGTCTGCCTGACGCTGTTTCTTAAACGCTGGAAGCCGGTGCGGATTTTCCGCTTTGGTGATATGGGGGCAGCGCAGGTCGATCCTTCGCTTGAACGCACCCGCTACACGCCTGGGCAGATCCTGCGTGCCTGGTCGCCGTTTCTGTTTCTGACCGCGACGGTTACCCTGTGGAGCATTCCGCCGTTCAAGGCGTTATTTGCGCCAGGCGGTGCGATGTACAACTGGGTGATCAACATTCCGGTGCCGTTCCTCGATAAACTGGTTGCCCGGATGCCGCCGGTAGTCCACGAAGCCACCGCGTATGCTGCGGTATATAAATTCGACTGGTTCTCGGCCACCGGCACGGCGATCCTGTTTGCCGCGTTCTTGTCTATCCTTTGGTTAAAGATGAAGCCGGGTGCGGCATTGCACACTTTCGGCAGCACGCTGAAAGAGCTGGCGTTACCGATTTACTCAATTGGCATGGTGCTGGCCTTCGCGTTTATCTCGAACTACTCCGGCCTGTCGTCCACGCTGGCGCTGGCTCTGGCGCATACCGGCCACGCGTTTACCTTCTTCTCGCCGTTCCTCGGCTGGCTGGGGGTATTCCTGACCGGTTCGGATACGTCGTCGAACGCGCTGTTTGCCGCGCTGCAGGCCACCGCTGCGCAACAGATCGGGGTATCGGATATTCTGCTGGTCGCCGCTAACACCACCGGTGGCGTCACCGGCAAGATGATTTCTCCGCAGTCCATCGCCATTGCCTGTGCGGCAGTGGGGCTGGTCGGGAAGGAGTCAGATCTGTTCCGCTTTACCGTCAAACATAGCCTGATTTTCACCTGTATGGTGGGCGTGATCACTACGCTTCAGGCCTATGTCTTAACCTGGATGATCCCGTGATAATCATGCCTAAACGCCTGGCAGACGATGTTGCCGACCGTCTGCGGGCAATGATCGAAGAACAACAGCTGGAGGCGGGTATGCGTTTACCCGCCGAGCGCCAGCTCGCCGTCCAGCTTGGGGTCTCACGTAATTCTCTGCGCGAGGCCATCGCCCGGCTTAACAGCGAAGGGCTACTGTTGAGTCGTCGCGGCGGCGGCACGTTTGTGCGCTGGCAGCATGAAAACTGGACTGAACAAAATATCGTTCAGCCGCTAAAAATGCTGCTCGCGGATGACCCGGACTACAGCTTCGACATTCTGGAAGCGCGTCATGCGATTGAGGCCAGCACCGCCTGGCACGCGGCGCTACGTGCGACCAGCGCGGACAAAGAGAAGATTAAGCTTTGCTTTGAAGCCACGCTCGGCGATGACCCGGATCTGGCTTCGCAGGCAGATGTCCGTTTTCACCTCGCGATTGCCGAGGCTTCCCATAACGTCGTGCTGCTGCAAACTATGCGCGGCTTTTTTGACCTGTTGCAGTCCTCTGTTAAACAGAGTCGCCAGCGCATGTATCTGGTTCCGCCCGTTTTCGCCTGCCTGACCGAGCAGCATCAGGCGGTGATGGAGGCGATCCTCGCCGGTGACGCCGATGCCGCGCGCAAGGCGATGATGGCGCACCTCAAATTCGTCCATACCACGATTAAACGCTTCGATGAAGATCAGGCCCGCCAGGCGCGTATTACCCGCCTGCCCGGCGATCAGAACGATAATTCAAGGGAGAACAAATCATGATTATTTCCGCCGCCAGCGACTATCGCGCTGCCGCTCAACGCATCCTGCCGCCGTTTTTGTTCCACTATATCGACGGCGGTGCCTATGCCGAATATACCCTGCGCCGCAACGTCGAAGATTTGTCGCAGATCGCCCTGCGTCAGCGCGTGCTGAAGAACATGTCCGATCTGAGCCTTGAGACTACGCTGTTTAACGAGACACTTTCTATGCCGGTTGCGCTGGCTCCGGTCGGGCTGTGCGGGATGTACGCCCGTCGTGGGGAAGTACAGGCGGCAGCGGCAGCGGACGCGAAAGGCATTCCATTTACGCTTTCTACCGTGTCGGTGTGCCCGATTGAAGAGGTCGCGCCGACCATTAAGCGCCCGATGTGGTTCCAGCTCTACGTCCTGCGCGATCGCGGTTTTATGCGCAATGCGCTGGAGCGGGCAAAGGCGGCGGGCTGCTCCACGCTGGTCTTTACAGTGGATATGCCAACGCCGGGCGCGCGTTATCGTGACGCCCACTCCGGCATGAGCGGCGCAAACGCCGCGATGCGCCGTTACTGGCAGGCGGTAACCCACCCGCAGTGGGCATGGGACGTGGGCGTTAACGGTCGTCCGCATGATTTAGGGAACATCTCGGCCTACCTCGGCAAACCGACCGGGCTGGAAGATTATATCGGCTGGCTGGCCAATAACTTCGATCCCTCTATCTCCTGGAAAGACCTTGAGTGGATCCGCGAGTTCTGGGACGGGCCGATGGTGATCAAGGGGATCCTTGACCCGGACGATGCCCGCGACGCGGTACGCTTTGGCGCTGACGGGATCGTGGTCTCCAACCACGGCGGTCGCCAGCTTGACGGCGTGCTCTCCTCCGCGCGCGCCCTGCCCGCTATTGCCGACGCGGTAAAAGGCGATATTGCGATCCTCGCTGACAGCGGTATCCGCAACGGACTGGACGTGGTGCGGATGATCGCCCTGGGTGCGGATACCGTGCTGCTTGGTCGCGCGTATCTTTATGCGCTGGCGACGCACGGGCAGGCGGGCGTCGCCAATCTGCTGAATTTGATTGAGAAAGAAATGCGCGTAGCAATGACGCTGACCGGGGCGAAGTCGATTAAAGAGATCACACAGGATTCGCTGGTGCATGAATTGGGCAAAGCGCTGCCCAACGCCCTTGCACCGATGACACACGGAGATGCGGCGTAATTCCCCTCACCTCAACCCTTTCGATCTGCTATTCTGCCCCCGCAATTTAAGGGGGCAGTATGCTGAATATCGTTTTATTCGAACCGGAAATCCCGCCGAATACGGGAAACATCATCCGTTTATGCGCCAATACCGGCTTTCGTCTGCACATCATTGAGCCAATGGGCTTTGCCTGGGACGATAAGCGCCTGCGTCGCGCCGGGCTGGATTACCATGAATTTACCGCCGTCACGCGACATCACGATTATACCGCCTTTGCTGAAGCACAAAAGCCGCAGCGCCTGTTCGCGTTAACCACTAAGGGCACGCCGGCGCACAGCGCGGTAAGCTATCAGGACGGGGATTATCTGATGTTCGGCCCGGAAACGCGCGGCCTGCCTGCCAGCATTCTTGATGCCTTACCGGCGGAGCAAAAAATTCGTATTCCGATGATGCCGGACAGCCGCAGCATGAATTTGTCGAACGCGGTGTCGGTGGTGGTGTATGAAGCCTGGCGACAGCTGGGGTATCCGGGCGCGGTGTTAAGAACCTGATATTGGCCAGGGTGCTGCGTTTGCCCGACCTACAGAAGTGCCATACAGTCCACATACCGTAGGCCCGGTAAGCGTAGCGCCACCGGGCAACCTGCGCAGGAAGGCGGGCGTTAAATCCCGTCCCCGTACTCAAACCCGTTATGCGCGCTGAAATGCTGGTCCATATCCATGGCCGGTTTATCCGATTCCGGTTTACCGACGATGCGCGCCGGGACGCCGGCGACGGTGGTATGCGGCGGAACAGGCTGTAATACCACTGAACCAGCGCCAATCTTCGCGCCGCGTCCCACTTCAATGTTACCGAGGATTTTCGCGCCCGCGCCAATCATCACACCTTCGCGGATCTTCGGGTGGCGGTCGCCGCTGGTTTTACCGGTCCCGCCTAACGTGACCGATTGCAGAATAGAGACATCGTTTTCAATCACTGCCGTCTCACCCACCACAATGCCGGTGGCGTGATCGAGCATGATCCCATGACCAATCATTGCCGCCGGATGAATATCCACCTGGAAAGAAACCGACACCTGATTTTGCAGGAAAATAGCCAGCGCCTGACGGCCCTGATGCCACAGCCAGTGGCCGATGCGGTAGGCCTGGAGCGCGTGGAAGCCTTTGAGATAGAGCAACGGCGTGGAGTATTTATCCACCGCCGGATCGCGGGTGCGGACAGCCTGGATATCGCAGGCGGCAGAGGCAATCATCTCCGGGTCCGCTGCATATGCCTCTTCCACTACTTCACGGATGGCGATGGCAGGCATGATCGGCGAGGCCAGTTTATTCGCCAGCATATAGCTTAATGCACTGCCAAGATTTTCATGCTTCAGTAACGTCGCGTGATAAAAGCTGGCCAGCATTGGCTCGCAATCGGCCAGCGCTCTTGCTTCGGATTTAATATTGTTCCAGACGATATCCAGTTCTTCACACGGCATTGCTGACTCCAGCGGATATAGACGATCGGCCAGTTCTCTGCTGACCGTATCTGAGATAACAGTATTCCTTACGACTAGCTGCTGCTGCGCTCGTCCTTGCGCGAACGACCCAATAAGGTCAATGCTGCCTCGCGCGCATTTTTTCCGCAATACAATACCTGATAAATTTCCTCAGTTATTGGCATTTCCACCCCGAAGCGATGCGCCAGCGCGCGCACTTCTTTGGTATTGCGATAACCTTCAACCACCTGGCCGATTTTATCCTGCGCGCCCTGTACATCCATGCCCTGACCGAGCATCATGCCAAAACGACGGTTACGCGACTGGTTGTCGGTACAGGTCAGCACCAGATCGCCCAGACCCGCCATGCCCATAAAGGTGGACGGATCGGCACCCAGCGCAGCCCCCAGACGCGACATTTCCGTCAGGCCGCGGGTAATTAAAGCGGTGCGGGCGTTAGCGCCAAAACCAATACCGTCCGACATGCCCGCGCCGATGGCAATGACGTTTTTCACCGCCCCGCCCAATTGCACGCCGATAAAATCCGGGTTGCTGTAGACGCGAAAACTTTTGCCGCAGTGTAAAAGCTGCTGGAGATCGTCCGCAAAGGCGGTATCTGTCGCCGCCAGCGAGATCGCTGTCGGTAAGCCTGCCGCCAGCTCTTTAGCAAAGGTCGGGCCGGAGATCACCGCCAGCGGGATATCATCTCCCAGCGCTTCACGGGCGACATCCTGCAACAGGCGTCCGGTTTCCGCTTCAAGCCCTTTGGTCGCCCATACCAGCCGTGCATCGGCACGCATCAGCGGCTTAATCTGGCGCAGCACTTCGCCAAACACATGACTCGGCACCACCACCAGGATATTACGGCTGGCGGCCAGCGCGGTCGCTAAATCGCTCTCAAGGCGCAGCGTATCCGGGAAAGGGACATCAGGAAGGAACGCGACGTTGCAGCGATCGTGCTCAAGCGTCGCGATATGTTTGGGATCGTGGCCCCACAGGACAACCTGGTGGCCGTTTCTTGCCAGAGTGATGGCAAGAGCGGTGCCGTAAGAGCCGGCACCGATCACTGTCATTGACGCATTACTTTCGCTCATCAGGCATCCTGATGTTCTTCAGTACCTTCGCCGCCTTCGCCAGCCTGCTGCTGCAAATAGTTCATAAACAGCGCATCGAAGTTAACCGGCGCGAGGTTCAGTTGCGGGAACGTACCGCGTGAAACCAGGCTGGTGATGCATTCGCGGGCATACGGGAACAGAATGTTCGGGCAGTATGCGCCAAGGCAATGCGCCATCTGAGTGCCTTCAATGCCTTCAACGGAGAAAATACCGCCCTGCTGAACTTCGCACAGGAACGCGGTCTCTTCGCCAAGGGAGGCGGTCACGGTTACACGCAGTACTACTTCGTAAACACCTTCAGCCAGCTGGCTGGACGCGGTATCCAGATCCAGTTTAACTTCCGGCTGCCAGTCTTTCTGAAAAACGTGCGGCGCGTTAGGCGCTTCGAAAGAGATGTCTTTGGTGTAGATACGCTGGATCTGAAAAGCCATCTCAGTATTATTTTGTTCTGACATGTGAAAAACCCTTTAGTGTTGTCCTTAAAATATACGTCATCCTTCCGGTTGCATCCCTGATGCCATCCTGAATGATGTTTTGTATGCCTTAGCGCAGCAGAGGATCCAGTCCACCACGTGCGTCCAGCGCATACAAGTCGTCGCAGCCGCCAATGTGCTGCGCATCAATAAAAATCTGTGGGACGGTCGTGCGGCCACTGCGTTGGATCATCTCATCGCGTTTGTGCGCATCGCCGTCAATCGGCAGCTCTTCAAACGTCACGCCTTTGCTGTTCAGCAGCGCTTTTGCACGATGGCAAAACGGGCAGGTTGCTTTGGTGTAGATCTCAATATTGGCCATAATCGTCTCTCCGGGTTATTTACCGCGAACCAGAGGCAGGTTCTCACCGCTCCAGCCAGCAACGCCTTCTTTCAGTACGAAGACTTTCTCGTATCCGGCTTTGATCAGCGCATTGGCAGATTCCTGAGCCTGAACACCTGTACCATCAACAACAATAATGGGTTTGTCTTTGTGTTTATCAAGCTCGCCGACGTTATTCGCTTTGATTTCGGCAGGCAGTACGTTAACGGAACCGGCAATGTGCCCTTTACGGAAGTCGTCGCGCTGGCGCAGATCGACCACAACGGCATCTTCTTTATTGATAAGACGAGTCGCTTCACCGCGCGTAATGACCTTCACTTTAGACGTGAGACCTTTAAAGGTGGTGAACAGTACGGCCACCAGCAATGCCACCCACGCGAGACAAAGTATGGGGTGACGGCTAACAAATTGCATAATTTCTTGCATGGGGGTAACAACTCCCGACGTAGTGATTGAAAAACCAGGGAAGGAGTATACCTGTGCAGTGTGGCAAATACAGCCAGCCAGCGCGATGTTATGCATTTTCTGCGGCGCGCCGCGAAAAAAATTGTCGCATATGGGTAAATCTGCACCCAACGCAGCCGCTTTCTTTGATCTTCTGCGGCTATTTAATCGATTCAGTTGAAGTAATATTAGGCAAATTTTTTTGGCTCATGAGCATGAGGTTGTCGCAATGTCGATTTCTAAAAAACCAATGGTACTGGTGATTCTGGATGGCTATGGCTATCGCGAAGATAAACAGGATAACGCCATTTCCGCTGCAAAAACGCCGGTAATGGACGCCCTGTGGGCAAAACGTCCGCATACGCTGATCGACGCCTCAGGGCTGGAAGTCGGTCTGCCGGATCGCCAGATGGGCAACTCCGAAGTGGGTCACGTGAACCTTGGCGCAGGCCGCATTGTGTATCAGGACCTGACCCGTCTGGACGTCGAAATTAAAGAACGCACCTTCTTCGCTAACCCTGTGCTGACGGCGGCAGTAGAAAAAGCCGCCGCCGCAGGCAAAGCCGTACACATCATGGGCCTGCTCTCCGCCGGCGGCGTTCACAGCCATGAAGATCACATCCTGGCGATGGTAGAACTGGCGGCTGAACGCGGCGCGGAAAAAATCTATCTGCATGCGTTCCTCGACGGTCGCGACACTCCGCCGCGCAGCGCTGAAGGCTCCCTGAAAACCTTCGAAGACAAATTTGCCGCACTGGGCAAAGGTCGCGTGGCGTCAATCATTGGCCGTTATTACGCGATGGATCGCGACAACCGTTGGGATCGCGTAGAGCAGGCGTATGACCTGCTGACGCAGGCCAAAGGCGATTTCCAGGCGGATACCGCTGTTGCCGGTTTGCAGGCTGCCTATGCGCGTGATGAGAACGACGAGTTCGTTAAAGCCACGGTGATCCGCGCTGAAGGCCAGGCCGATGCCGCAATGGAAGACGGCGACGCGCTGATTTTCATGAACTTCCGCGCCGACCGTGCCCGTGAAATCACCCGCGCGTTTGTTAACGCCGATTTCGACGGTTTTGCCCGTAAGAAAGAAATTAAGCTCGGTGATTTCGTCATGCTGACGGAATATGCCGCCGATATCAAAACCGCCGTCGCTTATCCGCCGTCTTCGCTGGAAAACACCTATGGCGAGTGGATGGCAAAGAATGACAAGACCCAGTTGCGCATCTCCGAAACCGAGAAATATGCGCACGTGACCTTCTTCTTTAACGGCGGCGTAGAAGAGCCGTTTAAAGGTGAAGAACGCATTCTGATCAACTCACCGAAAGTAGCAACCTACGATCTGCAACCGGAAATGAGTTCTGCCGAGCTGACCGAAAAACTGGTTGCCGCCATCGAAAGCGGTAAGTATGACACCATCATCTGTAACTACCCGAACGGTGATATGGTCGGCCATACCGGCGTGATGGAAGCCGCAATCAAGGCGGTTGAAGCGCTGGATCACTGTGTTGAGCAGGTGACGAAAGCCGTTGAGTCCGTTGGTGGACAACTGCTGATCACCGCCGACCACGGCAACGCCGAGCAGATGCGCGATCCGTCCACGGGCCAGGCGCATACTGCCCACACCAACCTGCCGGTTCCGCTAATTTATGTCGGCGACAAAACCGTAACGGCAGTAGAGGGCGGCAAGCTTTCTGACATCGCGCCGACCATGCTGACCCTGATGGGGATGGAAATCCCGCAACAGATGACTGGTAAGCCGCTGTTCATCGTGGAATAATCCCTCCCCATGAGGGGAACGGTGATTTTTTCAAACAAACGGATCGCGACGGCAGTCAGATCCGTACTTTACGCCAGCGCACTTAGCGCTGGCGTATTGCTGTGCGCCATTCCCGCCCACGCCGATGAGCGCGATCAGCTGAAGAGCATTCAGGCTGATATCGCCGCTAAACAGCGTGCGGTACAAAAACAGCAGCAGCAGCGCGCTGGTCTGCTTAACCTTCTCAAGCAGCAGGAAGAGGCCATCGCCGCCGCCGCGCGTAAGCTGCGAGAAACCGAAAACAGCCTTACCCAGTTAAATAAACAGATCGCCGACATGAACGCCTCCATTGCCCGCCTCGAACAGCAGCGCGCGGCGCAGGAGCGTAATCTTGCTGCACAGCTGGATGCCGCCTTTCGTCAGGGCGAACATTCTGGCCTTCAGTTTGTGTTGAGCGGTGAAGAAGGCCAGCGCGGACAGCGTTTACAGGCCTATTTCGGCTATCTTAATCAGGCGCGTCAGGAAACCATTGCACAGCTCAAGCAGACCCGTGCCGAGGTCGATGCGCAGAAAGCCGAGCTGGAAGAGAAACAAAGCCAGCAGCAGACGCTGCTCTATGAACAGCGGGCGCAGCAGGCGAAGCTGGAGCAGGCGCGCAACGAGCGTAAAAAGACCCTGGCCGGTCTGGAGTCCTCTATTCAGCAGGGCCAGCAGCAACTAAGCGAAATGCGCGCTAACGAATCACGCCTGCGTAACAGTATCGCTCGTGCCGCTGCGGCAGCTAAAGCCCGTGCCGAGCAGGAAGCCCGCGAAGCGCAGGCGGTACGCGACAAGCAGCAGGAAGCGTCCCGGAAAGGCTCCACCTATAAACCGACCGAAAGCGAACGTTCACTGATGTCCCGAACAGGCGGGCTGGGCGCGCCGCGCGGTCAGGCCTACTGGCCGGTTCGCGGGGCAACCCTGCATCGTTATGGCGAGCAGCTCCAGGGCGAGCTACGCTGGAAAGGCATGGTTATCGGCGCGTCTGAAGGTTCCGAGGTTAAAGCCATCGCCGATGGCCGGGTGATCCTCGCCGACTGGCTGCAGGGCTACGGTCTGGTGGTGGTGGTGGATCACGGGAAAGGCGATATGAGCCTTTATGGCTATAATCAGAGCGCGCTGGTTAGCGTGGGAACCCAGGTGCGCGCAGGTCAGGCGATTGCACTTGTGGGCAATAGCGGCGGTCAGGGCAGACCGTCGCTCTATTTCGAAATTCGCCGCCAGGGTCAGGCGGTCAATCCACAGCCGTGGTTGGGAAGATAAGTTTTGCTTCAATTTCGTCGAATTGTTGTTTGTACCGCCGGAATGTTAGCCGTTATCGCACCGGTTTACGCAGGTAAACTCGCCATTGTGATTGATGATTTTGGCTATCGCCCGCAGACTGAAAATCAGGTGCTGGCCCTCCCCCCTACCATCAGCGTTGCCGTGTTACCCAACGCGCCGCACGCCCGTGAGATGGCGACCAAAGCGCACAATAACGGTCATGAAGTGTTAATTCACCTGCCAATGGCACCGTTAAGCAAACAGCCGCTGGAAAAAGATACCCTGCGCCCCGAAATGAGTAGCGCTGAAATTGAGCGCATCGTGCGTGAGGCGGTAAATGACGTCCCCTATGCGGTGGGACTGAATAACCATATGGGTAGTGCCATGACCTCCAGCCTGTTCGGCATGCAGAAAGTGATGCAGGCGCTGAGCCATTATAATCTCTATTTTCTCGACAGCATGACGATTGGCAACAGCCAGTCGATGCGCGCGGCCAGCGGCACGGGCGTAAAAGTGATTAAGCGCAGGGTTTTTCTGGATGACACGCAGCGGGAGGCGGATATTCGCGCCCAGTTTACGCGTGCGGTTGAGCTGGCGCGGCGTAATGGTTCGGCGATTGCTATCGGGCATCCGCATCCGACCACCGTGCGCGTGTTGCAACAAATGGTCTATAGCCTGCCGTCAGATATTACCCTGGTGCGTCCGAGCGATTTACTTAACGAGCCGCAGATTGATACCTCGACCCCGAATACAAAACCGCCGAAAACCAGTACGCCGGATGCGCCGCGCAATCCGTTCCGCGGCGTAAAACTTTGCAAGCCGAAGCAAAAAACCGAGCCGGTTTACGCCACCCGCTTCTTCAGCGTACTGAGCGAGAGCATCAGTCAGAGCACCCTGGTGCAATATTTTCAGCACCAGTGGCAGGGCTGGAACCAGCAAAAATAACGGATGGCGTCCGCTTAGCGCAGGTTAACCGCCTCGCGAGCGAGACGCCGGATGCATAGCTTGCGGTCACGCCACTTCCACAGCCGCGCCGACCATAACAGCGCCTGATACGCCAGTTTCGGGCTACGCACGTTCGTCACCATCCGCTTATACATGCCGGAGGTAAAAATCTCGGCGATCATGCGCTGGCGGATCATCGGATCGCGCTCTTTGCGTACCGAATGGCACACCCGCAACGCTTCGTAAACGATTTGCTGATGGAATTCAGGATGGATAGTGATTTTCCCGGCGTAGTCGCGGTTCAGCTTTTCCAGCAGGCGAGTGATCTTCATATAGTGACGCTGATAGGCCAGGTTTTTTTGCCCCTGACGCTTGAGGCGGCTTACCGAGGCGTCGTGCAGGAAGTATTTATACAAACATTCTTCCGTATAGCGCACGCGACGGGCGTTAAACATGCACTCAGTGGACCATAAAATATCCTGATGATGCAGACCCGGTACGAAAGTCAGGCCACAATCTTCAAGCATCTGACGGCGATACACGCCCATCCATACCACGTGCGTCCAGCGGCGAGAGGCCAGCGCCATACGCAGCCAGTCCGGGCCGCTCAGTACCTCGGTTGAACGCAGACGATCAAGCGGGATCGACTGCCAGCAATCACCGGTCGCGCTGTCGCACCAGTCGGCGTTGCACTGCGCGACGTCGAGATTATCCCGCAACGCCATGGTCATCAGCGTTTCATACATCCTGGAATAGGTCAGATCGTCGGCATCAACAAAAGCAACATACTCCCCTGTCGCCGCTTCCATGCCGCGATTACGCGCGACGGACGCACCGGCATTCGCCTGCGTAATCAACTGGATATGCGGATATTTATCTGCATAATGCTGCGCAATATCGACGGAACAGTCCGTTGAACCATCATTAACAATAATAATTTCCAGAGCGCTCCAGCTCTGAGCCACCAGCGACTCCATGCAGGCGGCGAAAGCCTGGCCTGCGTTATAGAGAGGGATAATGACGCTGAGTTTGCCTGAGCGAATCATCATAGTAATTACCTGCTTAATAATGGATATGCGGTTACGTTTTACGCGCTATTCCTTAAGAAAGACTTAAGGCCCGACGCGCTTTGTTTATCCCGTTGATTTTCAAATTGAAAATAAATCCAGATTAAGAATAATCACTTATTGTTAAGTTTTGACGACACCAGCTCGTTTAGGGTTAGGGTATAATGCGTCGGATAATCATTACTCTTACATGTAACCACCCAACCGGAAGTGTTATGCCCATCGTTACCAGTAAAGAAAACGGCTTCACCATTTATGAGAAGGACACAGGCGTCCGTTTTGGCGAGATAGTAAAAAAATATCTGGCCGGCGAGTTGCCGTCGGTATCATTGGGTAGTGGTAATGAGGACAGAACCGTTGCGGTTGTGGAATACGAGGGTAAAAAATACATCGTCAAAAACGATCGGGAAAAAGATAAGCGGCTTGAGAAACGGCTGCAGAATTATCTCTCCGGGCCTTTTTTCTCAAAGCTGATTTACGCCACCGACCGCGCGATAACCCAGGGTTATACCGGGACGGCCGATCTCTATTATGTGGCGGAGAAAATGGTCGGCCGCGAATGTGAAAACGTCTTTACCCTTCATGAGTATGTCGAAGGGACGCCGTTGAAGGTGATTGATGATTCGAATCGCGAGGAGATTAAGCAGTGTATTCTGGCGCTGCACCGCGCAGGGTTGGCATCCAATGATATCCATGCCGGGAATTTTATCCGCACCCCGGAGGGGGAGTTGAAGATTATTGACCTCTCCTGCCGGGGCAGTATGCGAGTGTGCCAGGCGAACGATATTTTAACGCTGCGGAAAAAATACCATCTCGAGGTAGAAGGTCACGGCGCGGTGTATCGCCTGATCAGGCTGAAAGAGGATTTTCGAAAGCTTTCACGCAGGTTGCGGGGCAAAGTTAGCTCTCACGCCTGACGTCAGCTCCACCCCATAAAATGCCGGATGGCGGCTTCGCCTTATCCGGCCTACCGCCGATGGCACATCGTTTCCGGCCCACGTTTAACAACAAACCGTAGCCCCGGTAAGCGTAGCGCCACCGGGGAAATCACCGGACCTTAATCCCAGCTCAGGATCACTTTCCCGGACCGACCGGAACGCATCTCGTCAAAGCCCTGCTGGAACGCATCAATCGGGAAACGGTGAGTAATAATAGGTGACAGGTCCAGACCAGACTGGATCAGCGCCGCCATTTTGTACCACGTTTCGAACATCTCGCGTCCATAGATGCCCTTGATAAACAATCCTTTAAAAATCACCTTATTCCAGTCAATCGACATATCCGACGGTGGAATGCCCAGCATGGCGATACGTCCGCCGTGGTTCATGGTATCAAGCATGGAACGAAACGCGGGCGGCGCGCCGGACATCTCCAGCCCCACGTCAAAGCCTTCGGTCATGCCCAGCTCAGTCATCACTTCGGTCAGGCTTTCTTTAGAGACATCAACCGCACGGGTCACGCCCATTTTGCGCGCCAGCTCAAGGCGGTATTCATTCACATCGGTGATAACAACGTTACGTGCGCCGACGTGTTTCGCCACCGCAGCGGCCATAATGCCAATCGGACCCGCGCCGGAGACCAGCACATCTTCACCGACCAGATCGAACGACAGCGCCGTGTGAACCGCGTTGCCGAACGGATCGAAGATAGACGCCAGATCGTCGGAAATATTGTCGGGAATTTTGAAAGCGTTGAAAGCCGGGATCACCAGATATTCCGCGAAGCAGCCTGGACGGTTAACCCCCACGCCCACGGTATTGCGACACAGATGCGTGCGCCCACCGCGGCAGTTACGGCAGTAGCCGCAGGTGATATGACCTTCGCCCGACACGCGATCGCCAATTTTAAAGCCTTTTACTTCCTGACCAATACCGACCACTTCACCCACATATTCATGGCCGACGACCATCGGCACCGGGATAGTCTTTTGCGACCACTCGTCCCAGTTATAGATATGCACATCGGTGCCACAGATAGCGGTTTTACGGATTTTGATCAGCAGATCGTTATGCCCGACGTCCGGTTTTGGAACGTCGGTCATCCAGATGCCTTCTTCCGCTTTCAGTTTCGCTAACGCTTTCATCTAAGATCCTCAGGCAATCACGCCCAGTTGTTTACCGATGCGGGTAAAGGCTGCCACCGCACGTTCAATTTGTTCAGGGGTATGCGCCGCCGACATTTGGGTGCGAATACGCGCCTGCCCTTTTGGCACCACCGGATAGAAGAAACCGGTGACGTAAATCCCTTCTTTTTGCAGCTCGCGGGCAAAGTTCTGCGCCACCGTGGCGTCGCCAAGCATCACAGGAATAATCGCATGATCGGCCCCGGCCAGCGTAAAGCCCGCCGCCGACATCTGCTCGCGGAACTGCCGGGCATTGGCCCACAGGCGCTCACGCAACTCCGCGCCGGAGGCCAGCATTTCCAGTACTTTAATTGAGGCGGAAACAATGGCCGGGGCCAGGGAGTTGGAGAACAGATACGGGCGAGAACGCTGACGCAGCCACTCAACCACTTCCTTACGCGCCGCCGTATAGCCGCCGGATGCGCCGCCAAGCGCCTTGCCCAGCGTACCGGTGATGATGTCCACGCGGCCCATTACCTCACAATACTCGTGCGTACCGCGACCGTTCGCGCCGACAAAGCCGACTGCGTGGGAGTCATCCACCATCACCAGGGCGTCATATTTATCCGCCAGATCGCAGACGCCTTTGAGGTTGGCGATCACACCGTCCATGGAAAAGACGCCGTCGGTGGCGATCAGCACATGACGCGCCCCGGCTTCACGCGCCTCTTTGAGGCGGGCTTCCAGCTCCTGCATATCGTTGTTGGCATAGCGAAAACGCTTCGCTTTGCACAGGCGCACGCCGTCAATGATTGAGGCATGATTCAGCGCGTCGGAAATAATGGCATCTTCCGCCCCGAGCAAAGTTTCAAACAGGCCGCCGTTGGCATCAAAGCAGGAGGAGTAGAGGATTGCATCTTCTATGCCGAGGAAGTCGGCCAGTTTTTTCTCCAGCACTTTGTGGCTGTCCTGCGTACCGCAGATAAAGCGCACCGATGCCATACCAAACCCGTGAGAGTCCATGCCCGCTTTGGCAGCGGCGATCAGTTCAGGATGGTTAGCAAGGCCAAGATAGTTATTGGCGCAGAAGTTAATAACGTGGCTGCCGTCGCCGACGGTGATATCCGCCTGCTGAGCAGAAGTAATGATCCGTTCTTCCTTAAATAACCCTTCCGCCCGCGCCGTTTCCAGATCGCCACTTAACTGCTTATAAAAGTCCCCACGCATAACCACTCTCCCGATTCGATAAAAGTTGGTACATATTACCCAAAGCTATACGTTGATACGAGATGACGCATTAGCAGATGCGATTTTTGCAGCATAAATCACGTGTATACAGGTGGCTGTCGGTGAAAGCTGAAGACTGGTCGTTGTGATGGTATGATAAAGACATTCGTATCTGAGACGGTCTCAGTACCCACTATTTCAAAGGTTAACGTATGATCATTGTGACTGGCGGCGCGGGTTTTATCGGTAGTAACATCGTTAAAGCCCTGAATGATAAAGGCATTACCGACATCCTGGTGGTTGATAACCTGAAAGATGGCACCAAGTTTGCCAACCTGGTCGACCTCAACATCGCTGATTATATGGATAAAGAAGACTTCCTTGTTCAAATCATGGCGGGCGAAGAGTTCGACGATATCGATGCCATTTTCCATGAAGGTGCGTGTTCTTCCACCACCGAGTGGGACGGCAAGTATATGATGGATAACAACTATCAATACTCCAAGGAGTTGTTGCACTATTGCCTGGAGCACGAAATTCCGTTCCTGTATGCCTCTTCGGCTGCCACCTACGGCGGACGCACCTCCGACTTTATTGAATCGCGCGAGTACGAAAAGCCATTGAACGTCTATGGCTACTCTAAATTCCTGTTTGATGAATATGTGCGTCAGATCCTGCCGGAAGCGAACTCGCAGATTGTCGGCTTCCGCTATTTCAACGTCTATGGTCCGCGCGAAGGACATAAAGGCAGCATGGCGAGCGTCGCTTTCCATCTCAATACCCAACTGAACAATGGCGAAAGTCCGAAACTGTTTGAAGGCAGCGACGGCTTTAAGCGTGATTTCGTCTATGTGGGTGACGTTGCGGCGGTGAACCTGTGGTTCCTGGAAAACGGCGTATCCGGCATCTTTAACCTGGGCACCGGGCGCGCGGAATCTTTCCAGGCCGTCGCGGATGCGACGCTGGCCTTCCACAAACAAGGCAGCATCGAATACATCCCGTTCCCGGAAAAACTGAAAGGCCGCTATCAGGCGTTTACGCAGGCGGATCTCACAAATCTGCGTGCTGCGGGCTACGACAAGCCGTTCAAAACCGTCGCTGAAGGCGTGACGGAATATATGGCCTGGCTGAACCGCGACGCATAATCCTATGAAAATACTGGTGATTGGCCCGTCCTGGGTGGGCGACATGATGATGTCGCAAAGTCTTTACCGCACGCTCCGGGCGCGCTATCCCCAGGCCATTATTGATGTGATGGCGCCCGCGTGGTGCCGTCCGCTGCTGTCGCGCATGCCGGAAGTGAATGAGGCAATCCCCATGCCGCTGGGTCACGGCGCGCTGGAGATCGGCGCGCGCCGCAAGCTGGGCCGCAGTTTACGCGACCGCCATTACGATCGCGCTTACGTCCTGCCGAACTCGTTTAAATCCGCGCTGGTGCCGTTTTTTGCCGGTATTCCGCTTCGCAGCGGCTGGCGCGGCGAGATGCGCTACGGCCTGCTTAACGATGCACGTGTTCTGGATAAAGAGGCCTGGCCACTGATGGTTGAGCGTTATGTGGCGCTGGCGTATGACAAAGGCACGATGACCAGTGCGAAGGATCTGCCGCAGCCGCTTTTGTGGCCTGCGCTTCAGGTCAGCGATGAAGAGAAATCAGCGACCTGCGAGGCGTTTACATTATCGACAGAACGTCCGCTGATCGGCTTTTGTCCCGGCGCGGAATTTGGCCCGGCCAAACGCTGGCCGCACTATCACTACGCAGAGCTGGCAAAACAGCTCATTGATGAAGGGTATCAGGTAGTCCTGTTCGGCTCGGCGAAAGATCACGATGCGGGCAATGAAATCCTTGCCACCTTAAGCATTGAACAACAGGCGTGGTGCCGTAACCTGGCGGGCGAAACCCAGCTCGAACAAGCCGTGATCCTGATTGCGGCCTGCAAAGCCGTGGTCAGCAACGACTCGGGATTGATGCACGTGGCCGCCGCGCTTAACCGTCCACTGATCGCCCTGTACGGCCCCAGCAGCCCGGACTTTACGCCGCCGCTCTCTCATAAGGCGCGCGTCATTCGCCTGATTGAAGGCTACCACAAGGTACGTAAAGGCGACGCCGCCGAAGGCTATCACCAGAGCCTGATCGATATCACGCCACAACGCGTACTGGATGAACTTAATGCGCTACTGCTTGATGAGGATGCCTGACGGATGCGGGTGTTAATCGTAAAAACCTCATCAATGGGTGATGTCCTGCATACGCTTCCTGCCCTCACCGACGCCATGTATGCCCTGCCCGGCATTCGCTTTGACTGGGTGGTTGAAGAAGGATTCGCACAAATTCCTTCCTGGCATGAAACGGTCGACCGCGTATTGCCCGTGGCGATCCGCCGCTGGCGCAAAGCCTGGTTTTCCGCAGCCATAAAAGCTGAACGCGCCGCGTTTTCTCGCCGTTTACGTGAAGTGCACTATGATGCGATCATTGATGCACAAGGGCTGGTGAAAAGCGCAGCGCTGGTCACCCGCCTGGCTCATGGCGTGAAGCACGGTATGGACTGGAAAAGCGCCCGCGAACCGCTGGCAAGCCTCTTTTATAACCGCCGACACTTTATTGCCAAACAGCAGCATGCGGTAGAGCGCACGCGTGAACTGTTTGCCAAAAGTCTTGGATATAGTCAACCGCAAACGCAAGGCGATTACGCGATTGCACGCCACTTTTCGACTAATCTGAAGGCCGATAATGCGTGTTATGCGGTATTTTTACATGCAACGACGCGCGATGATAAGCACTGGCAAGAAGATCACTGGCGTCAGTTAATTAGCTTATTGCGTGATGCAGACATACGCATCAAACTACCCTGGGGTGCGCCTCATGAGGAAGCGAGAGCGAAGAGGCTGGCGGAAGGATTTGACTATGTGGACGTATTGCCACGCATGAGTCTGGAAGAAATTGCGCGGATGCTCGCAGGGGCAAAATTTGTGGTCTCGGTCGATACTGGCCTGAGTCACCTGACGGCAGCGCTCGATCGTCCTAACATCACGCTTTATGGCCCGACCGATCCGGGGTTGATTGGCGGCTATGGCAAAAATCAGCTGGCGTTGAAGTCTCCGGGTCAGGAGACTGGTGAGATTTCACCTGAGATGGTTTTTGAGCATTTAACTAACCTGAGTGTATAAGATGACCTTAAAGGGATTGACCTTTTCTCCACTGGCAAAAAAAGCATGTGAATGGACGCTGTGTGCAAGCTTACTGGCAACCCTTTTTTCGCTTCTGTTGGTGAATGTTGATGTGGCCGCAAAATTATTTAGCGTCACCGCGTTGGTTTCCCTGATTTTTATCGTTACTGAAAGGAAGTACCTCTCTTCAAAAAAAGCGCTTCTGATGCTGGCTGGCGTTATTTTCCTGATAGGTATTTATAATGTTCTGTGGCTGGAGCTTTTCAAGCCGGAGAAGACCGTTTTTTCAGGAACGTATCGCGCTTATTTATACGCAGCACGTATGCTCATCTCGGGTGCCTTTGTCGTTGTGGCATTCAGTTTGATCACGCAAAGTATGAAACGTTTTATCTTACCTTGCCTGTCGGTAATGCTTATTGCAGTAGTGATCTATGCGGGAGTAGAAGAAGCGCATCATCAGCTACCCAGAATTATGCTGGCCTTTAAAGTCGCTACTACCGCAGGCTATGCCGTTGCGCTCATCGGTATAGTATGCAGCGCCTGGCTCATCCAGCTAAAGCCAAGGCTTTATCCGCTGATATTGGCGTTAGTTTCGTTATGCGTTTTAGTCACTCTGGCATTAAACGAAACCCGGGCGGCAATGCTGACATATCCAGTTGTTATCCTGCTGATGTTGTTAGCAAATTATTCTCACTCCAGAAAAAAACTGCTGAAACGTGCGGCGCTCTTTTTTGTCCTGTTGGTAGTGTGCGGCGTGGTAATGAAAGATGTGCTCCAGCAGCGTACACAAAATTTAATGAGCGATATTACCAGCTATCAAAATAATAATAGTAATACTTCTGTCGGTGCGCGCCTCGCTATGTATCAGGTGGGGTTAGAAACGATGAGATTTAATCTGATCGGGCAATCCATCGAAGAACGTCAAAACGCTATCACTGCCATGATACAGGCACACCCTAATCTGTCAGGTGCAGCACCTTACCTGAATGTCCATTTGCATAATGAACTCATCGAAACCCTTTCATTAAAAGGTATTGTTGGTACGTTACTACTGATTTTGTTCTATATAACGCTTATTTATTACTCAATAAGACATAAAAATACATCGCTTTTTGTTGTGACACTTGCAATCATGTTGTTCGGCCTTTCCGATGTTTTGCTCTATTCAAGGGAAATGCCCATTGTTGCAACGTCGTGTATCGCACTTTGTATATTATTACAACAGAATAAAGTTAATGATGAACGAAAAGCCTGTTCTTAGCATAATTATGGCGACACATAACAATGGCGTACTGGCGTCAGATGCCATTATGTCTGTTATAAATAATATGCCGCATAATTGTGAACTACTTGTGATAAACGATGGTTCAACAGATGAGTCGGATCAAATTATCCGCGATCTGACTCATAAATATAATAACATACGTTACTATTACCAGCCTAAAAATGGCGTCTCCGTTGCACGAAATCGGGGCATTGAGCTAAGCCAGGGAGACTACCTCGCGTTTATCGATGGAGACGACCTGTACAGCAAGAATTTCTTTAGCGTCATAATGCCGGTCTTGGAAAAGCAGCAGTACGACATTATTGCTTATGAAAGCACTCGCGATCTCGATACGTTTATAGCTGAACAAAAAAATGATTTGCCCTATAAATTAGATACCCGCTACGCAGAGATTATCCAAAAAACATTCAAAGCCTCTCACTGGCAAGTATGGCGTCGTATTTTTAGAAAAGACATTATCGGAGAGGATCGTTTTCCTGAGCATCTTTCCTATTTTGAAGATGTCTCCTTTACTCCTTTTCAATATTTGAAAAGTAAGACACTCTGTAAAATAAACAGCATCCTGTATTATTATCGCAAGAATAGACTGAGTGTCACCGAAACGCATCAGGAAAATGATATCATGGATATGTCGCATGCGTTGAATAAATTTATTACCAGCGTGAAAGAGCATCCGGAGACAGCGTCGCTGACCACCATGGCAATGATGAATTGCTATATTGAGCTGAGAAAGAAAACCAGAAAGATGCGCGGCTATTATAATTACAGCTACGAGGAAATGCAGTTAATTGAAAGGCTGAAAGAGGCGTGTCTCTATAAAAATATAGATAAAAAGCATAAGAAATTTTATTTAAGAGTCAAACTTTATCAATTCGATCTTTTCTTTTCACGCTTAAAATACAGACTATTGCCTCGCTGGATCAGGAGGCAGTAATCGGGAATCGGCATTAACCTGCTAATTTTAATGGAAAATAAAATCATCCCAGGGAAGGAACACAAAAGCGCCGTCTTTACCGCTTATAGTCATCCTCTTGATAACATGTTATCATTGGCTATGATATTTTTGCTACAGGTACAGGTATGTTCGGTAAGCAGCCCATTCTCAGCCAACAAACTTTTTCCGGCATTGACTCTGAATCGTTACCGGCTAAACGGCTCAATATTGCTTATGGGGTCGATAAAAACTTCCTGTTCGGTGCTTGTATTTCTGTGACATCGATACTTGAAAATAATAAGAACGTTCCTTTAGCTTTTCATATTTTCTCTGACTACGGCGATGAAGAGACCTGCAAAAAATTAAATGAGCTGGCCGTTCACTATCAAACAACCATTTCATTATATATCATTAACAATGACTGCTTTTCTGCGTTCCCCTATACCGTTCGCTATGCCTACGCAACATATTACCGTTTCCTTACCTGTGAGTATCTCCAGTCACAGGCCGAGAGTCTGGTATATCTGGATGCAGATATCATCTGTAAGGGCAGTGTTGAACCACTGCTCAACCTGGATATCGAAGATAATATTGTCGCGGGCGTCATTGACGTAGAAATGATGCAGAAAAGAGCGGTGCAGGTTTTTGGCTTTGAGCCTAATACTTACTTTAATACCGGTATGTTGTATATCAACCTGAAAGCATGGCAGCAAAACAATATTCTGGAAAAAATCATCGCCACCTTCTCGGACGAAGCGCTTGCACCGAAGTTAACGTTCCCCGATCAGGACGCGCTCAACCTTCTGGTGAAAGGCAAGGTGAAGTTCCTCCACCGTGGGTACAATGCTTTCTATAACTTTGATGACGAGCCAAAAATAAAACGGGCCGATCGTTATAAAGAAATCATCAACGATGACACTGTGTTTATTCACTATGTTGGCGTCACTAAACCCTGGTTCCAGTGGGCCAAAGATTACCCTGCCGTGAAGTACTTTAGCGAAATCTATAAAATTTCGCCGTGGCGTGACCAGCCGCTATACGACGCCAGAACGTTAAAACAGTTTAAAAAGAAATCGGTCCATCAAAAATATCTGGGTTACCGTTTGGAAGGTTTCAAAACCTGGCTGACCTATACCTGGATGAAGATGAAAAAATAAGTAAAAAAAAAGCCACTGGTTTTGACGCCAGTGACTTTTTTTATTTCGCTAATTTCTTTCTGATATAGCCTGCGTAATAACGTAATCCTTCCACCACCTGCCCTTTTTTGAAGGCATCGCGCGCATACACCCGATAATCCGTTGTCCGCATCCGCCCGCTATAGCTGCGTAGTGGAGCGTCGCGCCATGCGGTAAAATTACGGTAAAAGAGATAGAGATGTTGACCGGTCCCCCGATGCTCCCGATACCAGGGTTTACGTCCACCGGTAAAATGCATGATCACCGGGATCGATTCAGGATGATAAATAAAATCTTGCCGCTGCTCGTCATTCAGCAGCGTATAAAGCAGGTTCCATTTCTTATCAATGAAAACGACCTTATTTTCCAGAACGATATTTAACGCATCCTGATCGAGATACTTCAGCTGGCCTTTACGCTCACGCAAGATATCCTGCGTTTTGCGCTCCACGTCGTGTGCCAGCCAGGCGCGACGGTTAATATAGAGGAAACCGGCATTAAAATAGCGGGCATCAGTCATACCAATACGCTGGCTGTTTTTACGGTTAATCTCTTGCGAGTTATCCGTCACCACGGCGCAGACCGTATTATCGATATCGACCGCGCTGAGGGCAGCTAAAGAGGAAAAACAGAGCGTATCAACATCCAGATAGACAAAGCGGGTGACATCTTCCGGCAGCAGACGCGGCACCAGCAGCCGGATATAGGTTGATTTATTGATATGCGCTAATGATGATTGCCCATCGTATTTCTCAAGATCGGCATCTTCAATTTTATAAACTGAAATATTACCGGGCTGCGATCTAACTTTAACAAGCTGGTCTTCGCTGACATCATAAGAGAAGACATGGAAATGCACGTCGTTTGTCAGGTTATTATGATAAACCGACGCCAGAGAAGTCGCTAAATATTCTATGTAATTGCCGTCAGAGCAAAAAACGACGTGAATGGTGGATTCCATACGTATTACAACCCTTTCCGTTGCGTTCTTTCTTTGATCTTTTGCGCCCTGACCTGGGCACTGGCGATCAGACTATGTTCATCACGCAGAATGTCACGCAGCGGCTTCGCAAAATAGATTTTCATAAAATACAAAACATCCGCCCTGGTCAGGCCAATCTCCAGCGATGAAAAATAGAGGCCGATGAGATCCTTATTTCTCCAGCGCAAAGGAACGCCAGGGCGAATCTGAGCGCGATGTAAATCGATGACCGATAGCTTTGGCGTATCCCGATTAGGATCGTAAGGAAGATGCAGCAGGAAATGGCATAAATAGCAGTCGCGATGATTAACGCCCGCCGCATGCATGTTCTTCACCATAGTTGCCAGATGGGCGATGAGTTTTCTTTTCGGCTTATACCCCGGCGGCTGGCTTTTCCATTCAGCGCAATAATCTTCCAGGCTAATGGTATTGGTTAGCTCTTCAGTGATAATAAACGATGTGATGGTAACCGGGTTGGTTCCTTTCATACCAAAGGCCACGCCATGCATGGTATCTACGCCAACCTCGGCCAGGCGATGAATAGCCTTCCATTCCCGGTCAGCACCCAGTACTGGCAGACGAAACGACAGCAAGTTTTTGACCACTTCTTTGGTCGTGGTGCCGTAATGTATTTTGATGAAATAGCCGACATTATCTATTTCGAAACGCAGCGTTTTGCGGGTCTCAAGCGCCCGATAAACATGGCCGGTAAGCAGTTCTATTTCGTGGAAGGGATCTTTACCCTGCCACAGCGTTTTGAATGGTTCTTTTAATTCAACCATCTTTCCCACCATCATTCTGCATTGTTATTAAATAGGGTCTTTGCCGCAGGATATTGCGCTAACATTCTGTCCGATGCAGCAATCACGTCCTCTGCGGGGATGCAGGTCAAATATCGGTAGCTACGATCGAGATCTTTGCGCAGCGGCATAGGTTTATAGTCCCCGGCCCAAATCAACTCAAGCTTTTCCGTCCAGGGATGCCAGAAGCGATGCTTGGTCGCGCCAAAAAGGCATACGACCGGCGTATCGACCGCTGCGGCAATATGGCCTGGTGCCGAATCGACTCCGATAAATAATGCGGCGTGGTCAATCAGCGCCGCCAGTTCAGGGAACGAGGTTTTTCCGGCAAATTCCGTTACCGGTTTACGGTTACACTGGCGCACAATATCAGCAATAATATCCGCATCTTCTTTGCCGGGTCCGGCGGTCAATATCACCTCATAACCCCGCGCCATAAGATGATTAATGACTGCGGCAAACTTGTCGTTATCCCAGCACTTAAATATCTGCCTGGCCGTGGGCTGAATGGCGACATACTCTTTCGTCACGCCCAGTTCATCCATTCTCGTTTTTAAGCGATCCCAGTGCCGGACGTCATACCGCATTGAGGTGCGGGTGATCATCGGATCGATATCGAGCAACGTCAGAATGGACAGGTTTTGCGGCACGATATGTTCACCGGCATCGTCGAGGGTTTTATCAAACGCGTTCATCCAGTAAGACGATTTCCGGCGGCCAAAGGTAAAGCCGATTTTTAAGCGGGCAGGAATGCAGCGAATGACGAATCCCAGCAATTTCTGGCTGGAGAGATTAACAATCAGGTCGTAGTTATTTTTTCGCAGCGCTTTAATGATATGGAAAATATTAATGATTTTATTTAGCGCTGAGGATTTTTTATCTGCGATACCGTAAATTTTGTGAAGATTTGGGTTTTCTGAGATGATTTGAACCGTAGAGTTATAAACCATCATATCGATTTCGGCATCAGGATATTGTGCCTTTAACGTGCTGATCACCGGCGTCGTTAGCAGGACATCTCCCTGAAACTTCAATTTGATAATCAGAATCTTTTTAAATTTACTCATGATTTTCCAGATATTTACGCAAATTCATGGTGCTTATTACAGTAGCGTTTTATTTACAGCGATGACGGTGCCATCACCATGTCGGCCACTTTTTCCGGCAGGCTATAGATGTCCTGAGTATCAGCATAATGACGGGCGTTCTCTGCCCACTGGCGTCGCTGCGTTTCGTCTGTAGCCACCTTTACCAACGCCGCATTGAGTTGATCCTGGCTGAACGGCTCGGCAATCACCTCACCGCACTGCGCTTTATCAATGTAGTGCGCATAGCCGCAGACTTCAGTCGTCAGCACCGGTAGTCCGGCGGCAATCGCTTCCAGCAGCACAATCCCAGCCGCTTCCTGATAGGCCGGATGGATCAGCACATCTGCCGCCATCATCAGGTTCGAGACGTCATTTCGGCCCGCGTAAAACCAGACCCGGTTTTTAACGCCAAGCTGGGACGCCAGCGCTTCAAATTTGCCAGGTTTATCCTGCCCCACCACCACCAGTCTGGCATTTGCTTTAACCATATCAGGCAGCGCGGCAAAGGCTCTGATGCTGCGATCAACCCCCTTGCGGGAGAAGTCTGATCCAACCTGCAACACCAGAAACTCGTTGGCACCGATGTCATTTTCCTGACGAAACGCTTCCCGGCAGTCCGGTGCATGAGCGCTGTATTTGCGGTCAGGGTAGATCCCCGGCGGCAGAATATGAAAACGCGCCTCTTCGGTGCCGTAATGCTTTTTGAAATCGTTAATTTGCCGATCGGTAAGCATCAGCAGTTCTGTTTTTGCGCCTTTGCGAAAAACGGCCTCTTCAAAGGCAGCAAAGTGGCGATAGCGGGGGGTCAGCTTGTAAAAGAAGCCTTTTTCTTTGGCGACCTTCTCGGCATAGCAGACGTCGGCGGCGTAGTAGATATCAAGGCCAGGCATCTTATTGAAGCCAATCACTTTATCGACCGGGTGTTGCAGTAAATGTTGATGCACCCACTGATAATATTCTTTGTTTTTACCATGATTGGTTGAGGCGGTTGCCGGTACTGTCACAATCTCCACATTATCCGGGCGCTCTTCCTGCCAGGAAAGCACATACACCCGAACCTTTGCACCGCGCTGCGCAACGGTTTTTGCGATGCGCAGGAAATCGCGCTGCAAGCCGCCAAAGGGGAAATATTTATACAAGCAAAACGCGATAATCATGCCGACTCCCTGCCCAACGTTTCGTGGTAAAAAAGAATGAATTCAGCAGGCTACTCACTCGACCTGCCATTGCTACCGCGGCAAAAATAACATAGCTTTCACCTGCGGACACGCTACCGCTCAGGCTTACAGCTACCCGCTCGCTATCCACAACAATTTAGCGCTACAGTGTACCATTACTTGCCCTGCAAGCCGATATGAATGTTTTTTAACCTTACAACAAGACAATGGCTATAAAAACAAACACATAAAAAATATCTTCACCCCAAAATACCCGCTTTAGCGATGACGAATAATCTCGATTAAACGTTAAAATATGGCGATAAAATTTAAAAAATACGCTCTCAGGGCTGCTTTTCAGTTGCTGTTTACCCTCACCTAAGCCAAATTCCGCAAAAGTAATGGCAAAGGCTCCGCTAAAAACTTAGAATCCCCAGCACATTCATTAGTCAATTACATCCTATGCTGCAATTGCTTTACACCACATTGCTTTACCTTATTCAGCCGCTCATTTGGGTACGGCTTTGGGTGCGTGGTCGTAAAGCTCCGGCATATCGCAAACGTTGGGGCGAGCGTTACGGCTTTTACCGCACACCGCTGAAGCCTGGCGGCATCATGCTGCACTCGGTCTCAGTCGGTGAAACGCTCGCGGCAATCCCTCTGGTGCGAGCATTACGTCACCGCTACCCTGAGCTTCCCATTACGGTCACCACCATGACGCCGACCGGCTCTGAACGTGTTCAGTCCGCGTTCGGTAAAGATGTTCAGCACGTCTATTTGCCCTACGATCTGCCGGACGCGATGAATCGTTTCCTGAATAAAGTCGACCCGAAACTGGTGTTGATCATGGAAACGGAACTGTGGCCGAACCTCATTACGGCGCTCTATAAGCGTAAAACGCCGCTGGTCATCGCTAACGCGCGTCTCTCGGCACGCTCGGCCACGGGCTATGGCAAGCTGGGCAAGTTCATCAAAACGCTGCTGCGCCGGATCACCCTGATTGCGGCGCAGAATGAAGAGGACGGCGAACGTTTTATTCAACTTGGGGCGAAACGTAATCAGCTAACCGTCACCGGCAGCCTGAAGTTCGATATTTCTGTAACGCCGCAACTGGCAGCGAAAGCCATTACGCTGCGTCGCCAGTGGGCACCTCGCCGCCCGGTGTGGATTGCTACCAGTACCCATGACGGTGAAGAGAGCGTGGTGCTGGCTGCTCATCAGGCGCTACTGCAACAATTCCCTGACCTGCTGCTCATTCTGGTCCCGCGCCATCCTGAACGTTTCCCGGATGCAGTAGATCTCGTGCGTCAGGCGGGCCTGAGTTACACCACCCGCTCCTCGGGTGAAGTGCCTTCCGGTAGCACGCAGGTGGTGGTGGGCGATACCATGGGCGAATTAATGCTGCTGTATGGCATTGCCGATCTGGCGTTTGTTGGCGGCTCGCTGGTTGAACGTGGCGGTCATAATCCGCTGGAGCCTGCTGCTCACGCCATTCCGGTGTTGATGGGCCCGCATACCTTTAATTTTAAAGATATCTGCGCACGCCTGGAGCAGGCGGACGGCCTGATCACCGTTGAAGACGCGCCTTCCCTGACCAAAGAGATTGCCTCGTTGCTGACGGACGAAGATTATCGTAATTACTATGGGCATCATGCCGTAGAAGTCCTGCATCAGAACCAGGGCGCGTTACAACGGCTTCTGCATCTGCTACAACCGTATCTGCCACCCAAAACGCATTGAGGGCTGTTATGCAAAGACGGGCAATTTATCCTGGGACGTTCGATCCCATTACTAATGGCCATATTGATATCGTCACCCGCGCGACCATGATGTTCGATCAGGTGGTACTCGCCATTGCTGCCAGCCCGAGTAAGAAACCGATGTTTACCCTTGAAGAGCGCGTAGCGCTGGCGAAAGAAGCAACCTCGCATCTGTCGGGCGTTGAGGTGGTGGGGTTCAGCGATTTGATGGCGAATTTCGCGCGCGATCAGCAGGCGAACATCCTGATCCGTGGCCTGCGCGCCGTGGCGGATTTCGAGTATGAGATGCAACTGGCGCATATGAATCGCCATTTGATGCCGGATCTGGAAAGCGTCTTCCTGATGCCGTCAAAAGAGTGGTCATTTATCTCTTCGTCGCTGGTAAAAGAAGTCGCGCGTCACGCGGGCGACGTGACGCATTTCCTGCCTGCTAACGTCCATCAGGCGCTGATGGACAAGCTCAGGTAATTTACCTTTGGCACTGGCGACAGTAAAACGTCGCCCGCTGTGCATGCTTCGCTGCCACAATCGGTGTTCCACAAACGTGGCACGGCTCGCCTTTACGTCCATAGACCTGTAGCTGCTGGGCGAAATAGCCCGGCTTGCCGTCGCTCTGTAAGAAGTCCTTCAGCGTCGTTCCGCCCTGCTCTATTGAACGCAGCAGCACCGCTTTGATAACCCGCACCAGCAGTTCGCACTCGTCGCGTGAAAGCGATGACGCCAGCCGATCCGGATGGATCCCAGCGGCGAACAGCGATTCGCTGGCGTAAATGTTACCCACGCCTACCACCAGTTTATTGTCCATCAGCCAGGGCTTGATGGCGGTTTTCTTCTTCGCGCATTTCTGTTGCAGGTAGTCGGCATTAAACGCATCGCTGAGCGGCTCCGGCCCCAGGTGCGCCAGTACGTTATGCCCTTCCAGCTCTTTGGTCCATAGCCAGGCGCCGAAGCGCCGGGGATCGGTATAGCGCAGCACTTTACCGTTGCTCATCACCATATCGACGTGGTCGTGCTTTTCTGCCGGACGTTCTTCTGTGAGGATGCGCAAACTGCCTGACATCCCCAGATGGATGATGATCCAGCCGTCCGGCAACTCCAGCAGCAGGTATTTCGCACGCCGCTGCACGCTGAGCACTGGTTTATCACTCAGGGTATGGATTTCGTCTGACACCGGCCAGCGCAGGCGGCCATTGCGGACAATGACGTGGAGGATGGTCTCGCCCACCAGATGCGGTTCAATCCCGCGACGGCTGGTCTCAACTTCAGGTAATTCAGGCATTTTTATGTTCTCCAGAGCCAGAAAACAGAAAACCCCGCCGGAGCGGGGTTTTCATACAATTCACTAAAATTACTTGATTTTAGCTTCTTTGTATAAAACGTGCTGACGGACAACTGGATCGAATTTTTTCAGTTCCAGTTTTTCCGGTTTAGTACGCTTGTTCTTCGTGGTGGTGTAGAAGTGACCAGTACCAGCAGAAGAAACCAGCTTGATTTTCTCACGAATACCTTTAGCCATGATTTATTTCCTCTAAGTACTTAGTACTTTTCGCCACGGGCACGCAGTTCGGAAAGAACTGTATCGATGCCTTTTTTATCGATTACACGCATACCTTTAGCAGATACACGCAGGGTGACAAAACGCTTCTCGCTCTCAACCCAAAAACGGTGAGAGTGCAGGTTCGGCAGAAAACGGCGTTTAGTCGCGTTCAGTGCGTGGGAACGGTTGTTACCGGTCACCGGACGCTTGCCAGTAACTTGGCAGACTCGGGACATTTCTATTCTCCAAAAATCAAATTAGCTCGAGCTTCGTATGGGGTATTGACGCCTCGTCAGGCTGTAAAGCCCGGTCCTGGCGGTTCTAAGTGAACTCGCGATTACCAGGCCCAAATGCCAAACCCGAGATTCTCAAAGGTGGCGTAGTATACGCTGAGTCGGCGGTGTGCTCAAGTCCCGAACAGACAAAGATCCCGATGGATCGCGCGATCCGGGCTAAATTAAGCCTCTTTCCGCAAAGGAAACGTACTCACCACGTCCAATCACCAGGTGATCAAGTACGCGAATATCCATTAGCTGACAGCAGCTTACCACACGTTCGGTGATCATTTTATCAGCTTTACTCGGTTCGGCGTTACCCGAGGGATGATTATGCGCGAGGATCACGGCAGCGGCGTTGACGTTGATGGCTTCTCGTACAATTTCCCGCGGATGCACTTCGACATGGCTTAGCGTACCGGAAAACAGGCGACGATGTTTGAGTATTCGATTCTGGTTATCGAGATAAATCGCCATAAAGACTTCACGATTTTCACCCGTAAACTGGCTTTTTAAAAACTCTCGCGTTAGCTCAGGACTGTAAAGCCCCCTTTTTTCCCGCAGGCGTTCGTTATAACAGCGGCGGGCCAGTTCTGCGATGGCTCTTAGCTGGCAATATTTCGCAATGCCGATACCCTCTATTTGGTCGAATTGCTTCCAGTCCGCCGACATCAGCTGCGAAAGCGTATCAAAATGCCGCAATAATTCCGTCGCCAGCGTCATGACGTGTTTACCTCGTGCACCGGTACGCAAAAACAGCGCCAGCAGTTCCACTTCACTGAGCGTTTCAACGCCATAACGCCGTAGTTTTTCCCGCGGCAACTTTTCCCGTTCTTCTCTGGACATCTTCATATGGCGTCTCCCTTTGCACCCGCCGCTATGCTGCCACAGGGTATTTTCCGCTTCGACCTGCGTTTTCAACTCTTGCGTGGCGCCTCGCAAAGTGAATGATCCCGGACCGCACGATACAAAAGGTTTGTGATAAAATGCTCAGCCTCTGGTGCAATCCAACAGGAAAGAATCATGATGAGCCTGGCCGGTAAAAAAATCGTTCTCGGCGTGAGCGGCGGCATTGCCGCCTATAAAACGCCTGAGCTGGTACGTCGCCTGCGCGATCGCGGGGCGGATGTGCGCGTGGCGATGACCGACGCCGCCAAAGCGTTTATTACTCCTTTGAGCCTGCAGGCCGTTTCAGGTTATCCCGTTTCTGACAGCCTGCTCGACCCGGCAGCCGAAGCGGCGATGGGGCATATCGAACTGGGCAAATGGGCCGATCTGGTGATTCTGGCACCCGCCACCGCCGATTTACTGGCGCGCGTTGCCGCGGGTATGGCCAACGATTTGGTTTCTACCATTTGCCTGGCCACGCCTTCCCCCGTCGCGGTGGTGCCTGCCATGAATCAACAGATGTATCGCGCCGCCGCAACACAGTATAATTTACGCGTTCTGGCCGAACGCGGGCTGCTGATCTGGGGGCCGGATAGCGGCAGTCAGGCGTGCGGTGATGTAGGACCGGGGCGGATGCTCGATCCACTGACCATTGTTGATATGGCCGCTGCGCACTTCTCTCCGGTCAACGATCTGCAACATCTGAATATTATGATTACCGCAGGCCCGACGCGGGAACCACTGGACCCGGTACGCTATATCTCCAATCACAGCTCCGGCAAAATGGGGTTTGCTATCGCCGCCGCCGCCGCCAAACGCGGGGCGAAGGTTACGCTGGTCGCGGGTCCCGTGTCGTTGCCAACGCCGCCACTGGTACAGCGTGTTGACGTCACCACGGCGCTGGAAATGGAAGCCGCAGTACAGGCAAGCGTTCAGCAGCAGCATATTTTTATCGGCTGTGCTGCCGTAGCGGACTACCGTGCCGCCGCCGTCGCCGATGAAAAGATTAAGAAGCAAGGCGATGAATTAACAATAAAAATGGTCAAAAACCCGGATATCGTTGCCGGGGTCGCCGCACTTATCGATCATCGACCTTATGTTGTTGGGTTTGCCGCCGAAACAAATAATGTGGAAGAATACGCCCGGCAAAAGCGAACCCGCAAAAACCTTGATTTAATCTGTGCAAACGATGTTTCGCTTTCTAATCAAGGATTTAATAGCGACAGCAATGCATTGCACCTTTTCTGGCAGGAGGGAGATAAAGTCTTACCGCTTGAGCGGAAAGCGCTCCTTGGCCAATTATTACTCGACGAGATCGTGACCCGTTATGATGAAAAAAATCGACGTTAAGATTCTGGACCCGCGCGTAGGTGAACAGTTCCCACTGCCCACCTATGCCACCTCCGGCTCGGCTGGCCTTGATCTGCGCGCCTGCCTTGACGACGCCCTTGAACTGGCGCCGGGCGAAACCGCGCTGCTGCCTACCGGGCTGGCGATTCATATCGCCGATCCGTCGCTCGCGGCGGTGATGCTGCCGCGCTCAGGTCTCGGCCACAAGCACGGTATTGTGTTAGGCAATCTGGTGGGTCTGATTGATTCCGACTACCAGGGTCAACTGATGGTCTCCATCTGGAACCGTGGTCAGGATCATTTCACCATTGAACCCGGCGAGCGCATCGCCCAGATGGTGTTTGTCCCGGTAGTCCAGGCTGAATTCAATCTGGTGGAATCTTTTGACGCCACCGATCGTGGCGAAGGCGGCTTTGGCCACTCCGGGCGTAAATAAAACGTAACGCATCCCACCGCGCACAAAGCTATAACATTACCGCAAGCCCTGAGTTTGCGGTCGCTGTGTGGATGCTCGCCTGACTATTGCTTATTTTCAGGGGTATTTTGCAACATGGCAGAAAAACAAACTGCGAAAAGGAACCGTCGCGAAGAAATACTTCAATCTCTGGCGCTGATGCTTGAATCCAGCGATGGCAGTCAACGCATTACTACGGCGAAGCTGGCGGCCTCGGTAGGCGTTTCCGAAGCGGCACTGTATCGTCATTTTCCCAGCAAGACGCGCATGTTCGATAGTCTGATTGAGTTTATCGAAGATAGCCTGATTACCCGCATCAATCTGATCCTTAAGGATGAAAAGGATACGACCGCGCGCCTGCGCCTGATCGTACAACTGATTCTGGGGTTTGGTGAGCGTAATCCGGGGCTGACGCGCATCCTGACCGGTCATGCGCTGATGTTCGAGCAGGACAGGCTGCAGGGGCGTATCAGCCAGCTTTTCGAGCGTATTGAAGCTCAACTGCGGCAGGTGCTGCGGGAAAAGCGCATGCGCGAAGGCGAAGGCTATGTAACGGATGAAACGCTGCTTGCCAGTCAAATTCTGGCCTTCTGCGAAGGCATGCTGTCACGCTTTGTGCGGAGCGACTTTAAATATCGCCCGACGGAAGATTTTGACGCCCGCTGGCCGCTGATTGCCGCGCAGCTACAGTAATACCTTCTATGCAGCCTGTCAGGCTGCATTACTCTCATCTTTGTAAGAAACGCCAGGTTAATTCGTTGAATTGCCAGATGCTTTCTGTCTTTGCTCTCTCCTACTATCCATTGAACTGTATCGTTTAGCGGCTACGGAGAGGATCAATGGCAACATCACGGCGGGAATTGTTAAAACTGAGCGGTCTTGCCACCGCCACATTACTGTTAAGCCAAAAAAGCATTGCTGGCTGGACACCGTCCGGGCGTTATCCCGATCCACGCGTCACTGCCGTTGATGATAGCTTTCGTAAATATATGGTCGCCAGCGCGAAGGTGGAGCAAATCGCGACGGGCTTCCGCTGGGCGGAAGGTCCGGTCTGGTTTGGCGATATGCAGATGCTGTTATGGAGCGACATCCCTAATAACGCCATTATGCGCTGGGATGAGGTTTCCGGGGAAACCAGCATATTCCGCCGCCCTGCCAATAATACGAACGGCCACGCCCGCGATCGTCAGGGCCGTCTGATTAGCTGTGAGCACGATACGCGGCGCATCACCCGCACTGAATACGACGGAACCATTACCGTGCTGGCTGATAGCTTCGACGGTAAGCCGCTTAACTCACCCAACGATATTGTCGTGAAGTCGGATGGTTCCATCTGGTTTACCGATCCGCCTTTTGGCATAACAGGATTTTATGAAGGCCATAAAGCCGAGCCGCAACTGCCGCAAAACGTTTATCGGCTTGATCCGCAAAGCCGTAAATTAGATGTGGTTCTCGGTGACGTTAAAGGTCCTAACGGCCTGTGCTTTTCACCTGACGAAAAAATACTCTACGTTGTCGAAAGCCGTGCTGCACCAAACCGATTGATTCTGGCCTATGACGTGGTGAATAACGCGCTGCAAAACAAGAGAACGCATATTGACTGCGGCAATGGCACGGCGGACGGCATCGCCTGCGATGTGGACGGCAACCTGTGGTGCGGCTGGGGCACCGGTACTGAAGAACTTGATGGCGTGCGGGTTTTCAACGTCCAGGGGAAACATATCGGAACCGTTCAATTACCGGAACGTTGCGCCAACCTCTGTTTTGGCGGCGAGCAGCGTAATCGGCTGTTTATGGCCTCCAGCACGTCCATTTATTCCCTGTTTGTAAATACGCAGGGCGCGAAACTGATCTAAAAATGCCCCGGCAGCCATCCTGCCGGGGAATGATTTACACTCCGTATGCTTCCCGGTACGCGCGCACCGACGCCAGATGCGTCGCCATCTCAGGCTTCTCTTCCAGATACGCAATCAGCTCTTTCAGGGTGATAATAGAAATCACCTTGCAGCCATAATCGCGTTCTACTTCCTGAATCGCGGAGATCTCACCGCGGCCACGTTCCTGTCGGTCCAGTGAAATCAGCACGCCCGCTAACTCTGCGCCGTTGGCCTGAATAATCTCCATGGACTCACGGATAGCGGTACCGGCGGTGATGACGTCATCCACCAGCATGACTTTTCCCTGAAGCGGGCTGCCCACCAGATTACCGCCTTCGCCGTGGTCTTTAGCTTCTTTACGGTTAAAGCAGTACGGCAGGTCGCGATCGTAATGCTCCGCCAGCGCGACGGCCGTGGTCGTCGCAATCGGAATGCCTTTGTAAGCAGGACCAAACAGCAGATCGAAATCGATACCAGAATCGACCAGCGCTTCGGCATAGAAACGGCCAAGCAGTGCCAGATCGCGCCCGGTATTAAATAGTCCGGCGTTGAAGAAATAGGGGCTTTTACGTCCGGATTTCAGCGTGAACTCGCCAAACTTCAGTACCTGCTTGCTGAGCGCAAATTCAATAAACTGGCGCTGATACGGTTTCATGTCGATACTCCTCCAGGTTTCATTTTTCAGGCAAAAAAAAAGGCGACCTCTCAGTCGCCTTAACATCAATTTTCTAACGCCGCCTTCTGCGTGGCGATGATGGATTCTATCCCCCCTCGGGCCAGCGCCAGCAGGGTGAGAAGCTCTTCGTGAGTGAACGGCTCGCCTTCCGCCGTCCCCTGTACTTCAATAATGCGACCGTCTTCGGTCATCACCACGTTCATATCGGTTTCGGCGGCAGAGTCTTCAACGTATTCCAGATCGCAGACCGCTTCGCCATTGACGATACCCACGGAGACCGCGGCCACCATCCCTTTCAGCGGGTTGGTTTTCAGCTTGCCATCCGCGACCAGTTTGTTCAGCGCATCGGCCAGCGCCACGCAGGCACCGGTAATAGACGCCGTCCGCGTGCCGCCATCGGCCTGAATAACGTCGCAGTCGAGGGTAATGGTGAATTCACCGAGCGCTTTTAAATCAACCGCCGCACGGAGCGCGCGCGCGATAAGACGCTGGATTTCCATCGTGCGGCCGCCCTGCTTGCCCTTCGCCGCTTCGCGGGCGTTACGGGTATGGGTGGAACGCGGCAGCATGCCGTACTCGGCGGTGATCCAGCCCTGGCCCTGACCTTTCAGGAAGCGCGGCACGCCTTCATCGATGGACGCGGTGCACAGCACTTTGGTATCACCGAATTCGACCAGCACGGAGCCTTCTGCGTGTTTTGTATAATTACGGGTCAGGGTGACGGGACGCACCTGATTGACGCTACGACCTGCTGGACGCATGTGATTTCTCCGGCTTGAAACGAATGTGGCTGCGCATTATACGGACTTCCGGCGGTTATTCCTATCCTGCCAGAGCAGTGAAAGCTATAATCCTCCCATCTCTCCTTTAAAAACAGGAACGTTTATGATCCGCAGTATGACCGCTTATGCCCGCCGTGAAATCAAGGGCGAATGGGGCAGCGCCACCTGGGAGATGCGCTCGGTAAACCAGCGTTATCTGGAAACCTGGTTTCGTCTGCCGGAGCAGTTCCGCAGCCTTGAACCGGTCGTTCGCGAGCGTATTCGCACCCGTCTGACGCGCGGTAAAGTTGAGTGCAGCCTGCGTTTTGAACCCGACGCGAGCGCACAAGGAGAACTGATCCTTAACGAAAAACTGGCGAAGCAGCTGGTAGCATCAGCGAACTGGGTCAAAATGCAGAGTGACGAAGGAGAAATCAATCCGGTAGATATTCTGCGCTGGCCAGGCGTGATGGCCGCTCAGGAGCAGGATCTGGATGCTATCGCCAGCGAAATCCTCGCCGCGCTGGATGGCACGCTGGATGACTTTATCGTTGCCCGCGAAACTGAAGGTCAGGCGTTGAAAGGCTTAATCGAACAACGGCTTGACGGCGTCAGCGCTGAAGTCGCCAAAGTACGCGCCCATATGCCGGAAATTTTACAGTGGCAGCGTGAACGTCTGGTCGCCAAACTGGAAGACGCTCAGGTTCAGCTGGAAAATAACCGCCTTGAGCAGGAACTGGTGCTGATGGCGCAGCGTATCGACGTGGCGGAAGAGCTTGATCGCCTCGAAGCGCACGTAAAAGAAACCTGGAACATCCTGAAGAAAAAAGAAGCCGTCGGTCGCCGTCTGGACTTTATGATGCAGGAGTTCAACCGCGAATCGAATACGCTGGCCTCGAAGTCGATTAATGCTGAGGTGACCAACTCTGCGATTGAGTTGAAAGTGCTGATTGAGCAGATGCGGGAACAGATCCAGAATATTGAGTAACGCCTCCTTACCTGTAAACCTTATCAAGCCTGGCTATCAGGCTTGATAAAACCCATCCAGAATGACCCCCTTTCTCCACGCTCAGATTTTCACATCTGCTGGATTATGCATTTTCAGCCAGTCTCTCAGCGCTGCGTCCATACGGGTTTGCCAACCTGCCCCTGTCGCTCTGAACGCTGCCACAACGTCAGGCGAACAACGGATCGTAATACGGGTTTTGACAACCGCTGCTGTCGGGCGACCCCGGCGTGCTTTAACTACCGTTTTAAGGGGTACAAGTTTTTCTGAGGAGTTTTCAAGCAGCCGGGCATCAGGATCGGCAGCCACTGCTTCGCGAATTTTTGCATCCTCTTCATCCGTGGGGAAGAGGGTTCCGGGTTTAAGCTTCGGCATATCGTCTCATCTCCTGTTTCGTTGCGAGGCGCAGGCTAATCACTCGGCAGACTGCAAAATCATCAGATTCAGTAAAGCAGACCGAAAAGATCCTGTTATTGATATAAGCCAACCCATAGGTCAACCCAACGTAACGTACCTCGCCATAGTCAAAACGATCATCTTCAAAAATGACCATATTTTCCCAGTCGAGCCTGCATGCATCGGCAAGGGAATAACCATGCTTATGCTGATTGATCACATCCTTGTCAGGATCAAATATGATATTCATCTAATTATCGTATGCACAATAAATAAAGGCCAATAAAAATTTCACTTCTCCGGCGTGGTACTCTGTACATCCCATTTATCGCCTGCTAAATCCCCCTATTCCCTGCTCTCCAAGCCACTGTGCCAGACGAACTACACCCGTATCATGAAACCATGCTGCCAGCTTACCGGCTCGCCCGGCCCCCACGCCTGGCAGCGTCTGCCAGCGGCTTTCATCACGAGCAACAAGCTGTGCCCAGCTATCTGCATCCAGGCTGTTGAGCGCCGCCTGCGGCAGCGGCGGACTAAACGCTTTTACCCAGCGCTTAAACGGTCGGGTGCGGACCATATTAAACTGATGCCAGAGCTGCTGGCCTCTTTTGCCGGTAAAGCCCGGCGTTGACTGAAGCATTTCCCGGCTAAGCGCCAGCCAGGAAAAAAGATGCTCAAAATGATGCGCACGATGCAGCATGCGCCACCCTTCCTCCCCCATGCCTTTAATATCCAGGACCTGCGCGGAACTCAGCCATACCAGGCGGGAGATGAACTGTTCCTCACATCCGGGCGTAGCGTAAAAACAGGTCAGCGCATTAAAGCGCGGCGGCGGCGGGAGGGGTTTTGAACGCTGCGTACTCCGCCAGACCACGCTATCAATACGCGGGATCCCCTGCCCGGCCAGGCTGACCTGTACCTGATCCCCCGGCGCAATATCCAGCGTTTGCCAGCGACCAACCGAACCGACGTTAACCCGGCGAACCTGTTTATCATCAAGTTGGAGTGGCTCAAGCTGCGCGACAACGGCAATTTTGCCGCTGCGTCCCACGGTGAAAGTAATCGCTCTCACCTCGGCGACCTGCGCCGTCGGCAGATATTTCCACGCGACGACCCAGTCAGCCTGCCCCGGCAGCCAACGTCCACCTGCAGGTTCCGCTGCGGTTCGCACCACGATGCCGTCCGTAACGAAAGGCAGCGCGGAGGCGAACCAGCGTGCGCGCTGTGTCTCTACCTGATCGACACGGCTCACCGGCAGCGAATAGCGAGCACTCCACGGAAACCCCGCAGCGGTCAGCAGACGCATACGTTGTTGCAGAGTGGCCGGTCCGTCCGGCCATGCCCAGATAAACACAGAGAGATCGCGTAACAGCGCCGGGCTATCGCGCCGCATCATCGCCCCGGCGACTTTTGAGCGCGCATTCATACCTCCCATCTGCTTCTGAATATGCCCCTCACGCAGCAGGAACAGCTCGCCCTGAAGGACGGCATCGGCCAGCGCGCCGGATGTCGTTTGCGGTATTGAGGGGATCTGCCGCACCTTTTCCGTCCAGTCTTCCCCTTTCAGCCCGTTTCCCCGGCTGATTGCCTGCGCCAGCTTACCGTGGCGATAGACCAGGGTGACGGCGACGCCGTCGACCTTCGGCTGGATCCAGAGATCCTGTTTCCCGGCCATCCACTGCACCAGCGCCTGTTTATCCGCCAGCTTACGCACGCCGGTATGCGCCACAGGATGATTAACCGTACCGCTGATAGCAGGAGACGTCAGGTCGCTATGCGTCGCAGAAGTAAAGCAGCGCTGCCACTGGGCCAGTCGCGCGCTTAGCTGGTCATAGACGCCGTCACTGACCTCGCTGGCCCCCTGCTGCCAGTACGCCTCATTCCACTGCCTGAGCTGTGCATTAAGCTGCGCGATTTCTTGCTCTGCCCTGGCTGGAGACCATACCGGACAAAGCGCCCAGCCCTGGGTCATCCACAACATTACCCCTAACAAAACGCCTGTCCGTCGCCACATATTCAGCCTCCTCTGCGTAATGCAGAGGGTATAGCCTGGGGACTCGTCCGCTGGCGAGAGGCAAAAGAGGATTTTCCGGGCATGCTTCCAGAATTTTTGACTTGTTGCTGCAACTGAGGGAGAAAACGGGAAAACAGTACGCAAAATGCAAGAAACTGGCGCAAAAAGTGTGACGAAGACTACGTCACGCAGCGGCGACGTGTATAATAGGCTCGTATGTAAGCTCACTTTCGTTTAACACATACATAAGATTCTCATGGCTCAAGGCACGCTTTATATTGTTTCTGCCCCCAGCGGCGCGGGTAAGTCCAGCCTGATTCAGGCTTTGCTAAAAACCCAGCCGTTGTACGATACTCAGGTTTCCGTTTCGCACACCACGCGCGCGCCGCGTCCGGGTGAAGCGCACGGTGAACACTACTTCTTTGTGAATCATGATGAGTTCAGAACCATGATTAGCAATAATGCCTTTCTTGAGCATGCAGAGGTTTTTGGCAATTACTACGGCACGTCACGCGAAGCTATTGAGCAAGTGCTGGCAACGGGCGTAGATGTTTTTCTGGATATTGACTGGCAGGGCGCGCAGCAAATTCGTGAGAAAATGCCGCAGGCACGCAGTATTTTTGTCCTGCCGCCGTCGAAGCTTGAGCTGGATCGCCGTTTGCGCGGTCGCGGTCAGGATAGCGAAGAGGTTATTGCAAAACGCATGGCCCAGGCAGTTGCAGAAATGAGCCATTACGCCGAATATGATTATCTTATTGTGAATGATGATTTTGACACCGCTATCGGCGATCTGAAGACCATCATTCGCGCTGAACGTCTGCGGATGAGCCGCCAGAAACAGCGACATGACGCTTTAATCACCAAACTGTTGGCAGACTGAACTCACTTTCAGTATCATGCCCAGTCCTTTCTTCATCTGTGGAGCATTTTAAGTATGGCACGCGTAACTGTTCAGGACGCTGTAGAGAAAATTGGTAACCGTTTTGACCTGGTACTGGTCGCCGCGCGTCGCGCTCGTCAGATGCAGGTAGGCGGAAAGGATCCGCTGGTACCGGAAGAAAACGATAAAACTACCGTTATCGCGCTGCGCGAAATCGAAGAAGGTCTGATCAACAACCAGATCCTCGACGTGCGCGAGCGCCAGGAACAGCAAGAGCAGGAAGCCGCTGAAATACAAGCCGTTACCGCTATTGCTGAAGGTCGTCGTTAATCACAAAGCGGGTCGCCCTTGTATCTGTTTGAAAGCCTGAATCAGCTGATTCAAAACTACCTGCCGGAAGACCAGATTAAGCGTCTTCGGCAGGCCTATCTCGTTGCACGTGACGCTCACGAGGGGCAGACACGTTCAAGCGGTGAACCCTATATCACGCACCCGGTGGCGGTAGCCTGCATTCTGGCCGAGATGAAACTCGACTATGAAACGTTAATGGCTGCGCTGCTGCATGACGTGATTGAAGATACCCCCGCCACCTATCAGGACATGGAACAACTGTTTGGTAAAAGCGTTGCCGAGCTGGTGGAAGGTGTCTCTAAGCTGGATAAGCTTAAATTTCGCGACAAGAAAGAGGCGCAGGCCGAAAACTTTCGCAAGATGATTATGGCGATGGTGCAGGATATCCGCGTCATTCTTATCAAACTCGCTGACCGCACTCACAATATGCGCACGCTGGGAGCTTTACGCCCGGACAAGCGTCGCCGCATCGCCCGTGAAACCCTCGAGATCTATAGTCCGCTGGCGCACCGTTTAGGTATCCATCACATCAAAACCGAGCTGGAAGAGCTGGGCTTTGAAGCGTTGCATCCGAACCGCTATCGCGTGATTAAAGAGGTGGTGAAAGCCGCGCGCGGCAACCGTAAAGAGATGATCCAGAAAATCCTCTCTGAAATCGAAGGCCGTTTACAGGAAGCCGGTATTCCCTGTCGCGTGAGTGGTCGTGAGAAACATCTTTACTCGATTTACTGCAAAATGGTGCTTAAAGAGCAGCGTTTTCACTCGATCATGGACATTTACGCATTCCGCGTCATTGTTCAGGATGCCGACACCTGTTACCGCGTGCTGGGCCAGATGCACAGCCTGTACAAACCGCGTCCGGGCCGCATGAAAGACTATATCGCCATTCCGAAAGCGAACGGCTATCAGTCTCTGCATACCTCCATGATCGGCCCGCACGGCGTACCGGTGGAAGTGCAGGTGCGCACCGAAGACATGGATCAGATGGCGGAAATGGGGGTCGCGGCACACTGGGCTTATAAAGAGCACGGTGAAACCAGTACCACGGCGCAAATCCGCGCCCAGCGCTGGATGCAAAGCCTGCTTGAACTTCAGCAAAGCGCCGGTAGCTCCTTTGAATTTATCGAGAGCGTTAAATCCGATCTCTTCCCCGATGAGATTTACGTTTTCACGCCGGAAGGCCGTATTGTTGAACTTCCTGCTGGTGCGACGCCAGTCGACTTCGCCTACGCGGTACATACCGATATCGGTCACGCCTGCGTCGGTGCGCGTGTGGATCGCCAGCCGTATCCGCTGTCGCAGCCGCTCACCAGCGGTCAGACGATAGAGATTATTACCGCGCCGGGCGCACGTCCTAACGCGGCCTGGCTGAACTTTGTCGTCAGCTCGAAAGCACGCGCCAAAATTCGCCAGCTGCTGAAGAATCTCAAGCGCGACGACTCGGTGAGCCTTGGCCGACGTCTGCTCAATCACGCGCTGGGCGGCAGCCGCAAGCTGGCTGAGATCCCACAGGAAAGTATTCAGCGTGAGCTTGACCGCATGAAGCTTGCTTCGCTGGATGATTTACTGGCGGAAATCGGTCTGGGCAACGCAATGAGCGTGGTGGTGGCGAAAAATCTCCAGCAGGGTGATGCGACAACCCTTCAACCGAGCAGCGGGCATTTGCCGATCAAAGGCGCAGATGGCGTGCTGATCACGTTTGCCAAATGCTGCCGTCCGATCCCTGGCGATCCGATCATCGCGCACGTCAGCCCCGGTAAAGGTCTGGTCATTCACCATGAATCCTGCCGAAATATTCGCGGCTACCAGAAAGAGCCGGAGAAGTTTATGGCGGTTGAGTGGGATAAAGAGACCGAGCAGGAGTTTATCACCGAGATCAAAGTGGATATGTTTAACCATCAGGGCGCGCTGGCGAACCTGACGGCGGCGATCAACACGGCGTCCTCAAATATCCAGAGCCTGAACACGGAAGAGAAAGATGGCCGCGTCTACAGCGCCTTTATTCGCCTGACCGCGCGTGACCGCGTGCAACTGGCGAATATTATGCGCAAAATTCGCGTGATGCCGGACGTCATTAAAGTCACCCGTAACCGAAATTAGCGTATGAATCCACAACGTTATGCGCGTATACGCGAGATGCTCGCCAGACGTCAGCCCGATCTGACGGTGTGCATGGAGCAGGTGCATAAACCTCATAACGTCTCGGCGATTATCCGTACCGCTGACGCCATCGGCGTGCATGAAGTTCACGCCGTCTGGCCGGGCAACCGCATGCGCACGATGGCTTCCGCTGCCGCAGGCAGTAATAGCTGGGTTGAGGTCAAAACTCACCGCACCATTGGTGATGCCGTTACGCATCTGAAAGGCTGCGGTATGCAGGTTTTAGCAACCAATCTTTCCGACAAGGCCGTCGATTTTCGCGAAATCGACTATACCCGGCCGACCTGCATCCTGATGGGGCAGGAAAAAACGGGGATTACTCAGGAAGCGTTAGCCCTCGCGGACCAGGATATCATCATTCCAATGGTCGGCATGGTGCAGTCGCTTAACGTCTCCGTCGCCTCCGCATTGATCCTCTATGAAGCGCAGCGCCAGCGGCAAAACGCGGGCATGTATCTGCGTGAAAACAGCACCCTGCCGGAAGAAGAACAGCAGCGCCTGCTGTTTGAAGGCGGCTATCCGGTACTGGCTCGCGTCGCAAAGCGCAAGGGCCTGCCCTATCCGCGCGTCAACGAGCAGGGCGAACTTGATGCAGACGCCGCATGGTGGTCAACCATGCAGGCCGCAGGCTAAAACATGCAGGGCCGGTTGCTGGACGCCATCCCGCTTAGCTCCCTGACTGGCGTCGGCGCGGCGCAGAGCAGCAAACTGGCAAAGATTGGCCTGCATACCGTTCAGGATCTCCTTTTACATCTCCCGCTGCGCTACGAAGACCGCACCCAGCTTTATCCTATCGGCGAGTTGCTCCCTGGTATTTACGCCACCGTGGAAGGCGAAGTGCTGAACAGCAATATCACCTTCGGCGGTCGCCGGATGATGACCTGTCAGATCAGCGACGGCTCCGGCATTCTGACCATGCGCTTTTTCAACTTCAACGCGGCGATGAAAAACAGCCTCGCCACCGGGCGGCGCGTGCTGGCCTACGGGGAAGCAAAACGCGGGAAGTACGGCGCGGAGATGATCCATCCGGAGTACCGCGTACAGGGCGATCTCAGCACGCCGGAACTCCAGGAGACGCTGACGCCGGTCTATCCGACGACGGAAGGCGTGAAACAGGCGACGCTGCGCAAGCTGACCGATCAGGCGCTGGATCTGCTGGATACCTGCGCAATTACCGAGCTGTTACCACCGCAGCTGGCGCAGGGGATGATGACGCTGCCGGAAGCGCTGCGCACCCTGCATCGCCCACCACCGTCACTGCAACTGGCCGATCTGGAAACCGGCCAGCACCCGGCGCAGCGGCGGCTTATTCTTGAAGAACTGCTGGCGCACAATCTCAGCATGCTGGCGCTACGTGCAGGCGCTCAGCGCTATCATGCACAGCCGCTCAGCCCGCAGGATGAGTTAAAACACCGTTTTCTCGCCTCCCTGCCCTTTAAACCGACCGGCGCACAGACGCGGGTGGTGGCGGAAATCGAACATGATATGGCGCTGGATTTTCCGATGATGCGCCTGGTGCAGGGCGATGTCGGCTCCGGCAAAACGCTGGTCGCCGCCCTCGCCGCGCTGCGTGCTATCGCGCACGGCAGGCAGGTGGCGCTGATGGCCCCGACCGAGCTGCTCGCCGAACAGCACGCCAACAATTTCCGCAGCTGGTTTGAACCGCTCGGCATTAACGTCGGCTGGCTGGCGGGCAAGCAAAAAGGCAAAGCGCGGCTTGCTCAGCAGGAGGCGATTGCCAGTGGTCAGGTACAAATGGTGGTCGGCACCCACGCCATCTTCCAGGAACAGGTACAGTTTAGCGGCCTCGCGCTGGTGATCATCGACGAACAGCATCGTTTCGGCGTCCATCAGCGGCTGGCGCTGTGGGAAAAAGGCCAGCAACAGGGTTTTCATCCCCATCAGCTGATCATGACCGCCACGCCGATCCCGCGCACGCTGGCGATGACGGCTTACGCCGATCTGGACACCTCGGTGATTGACGAACTGCCGCCTGGCCGCACGCCGGTCACCACGGTCGCCATTCCGGATACCCGGCGCAGTGAGATTATCGATCGCGTGCGCCACGCCTGTACGGATGAAGGGCGTCAGGCCTATTGGGTCTGTACGCTGATCGAAGAGTCCGACCTGCTGGAAGCGCAGGCGGCAGAAGCGACGTGGGAAGAGCTAAAGCTGGCGCTGCCGGAGCTTAACGTCGGTCTGGTGCACGGGCGAATGAAGCCGGCTGAGAAGCAAGCCGTCATGCAGTCCTTTAAGCAGGGCGAGCTGCATCTGCTGGTGGCGACGACGGTTATCGAAGTGGGCGTGGACGTGCCCAACGCCAGCCTGATGATTATCGAAAACCCGGAGCGTCTGGGGCTGGCGCAACTTCACCAGCTACGGGGTCGCGTCGGGCGCGGCGCGGTGGCCTCCCACTGTGTGCTGCTGTACAAATCGCCGCTGTCCAAAACTGCGCAAAAACGGTTACAGGTACTGCGCGACAGCACCGACGGTTTTATCATCGCGCAAAAAGATCTAGAAATCCGTGGGCCGGGCGAACTGCTGGGCACCCGCCAGACAGGTAACGCCGAATTCAGGGTGGCGGATTTATTGCGCGATCAGGCCATGATCCCCGAAGTTCAGCGCCTGGCTCGCCATATTCACGAACGTTATCCGGAGCAGGCGGTTGCGTTAATTGAACGCTGGATGCCGGAAACGGAACGTTATTCGAATGCGTAGATAACCCTACCTGAATCAGGGTTGTGCTAAACTGCGCGCAATTTTTCTGCTTAAACGAGTTGGTAATGAGACGGGAACTGGCAATCGAATTTTCGCGCGTCACCGAAGCGGCGGCGCTGGCAGGCTATAGATGGTTAGGACGCGGCGACAAAAACACCGCTGACGGCGCGGCGGTTAACGCCATGCGCATTATGCTTAATCAGGTCAATATTGACGGGACCATCGTGATTGGCGAAGGCGAAATCGACGAAGCGCCGATGCTCTATATCGGCGAGCGTGTCGGTACCGGCCAGGGTGACGCGGTGGATATCGCGGTTGATCCTATTGAAGGCACCCGGATGACCGCCATGGGCCAGGCGAACGCGCTGGCAGTGCTGGCGGTCGGCGATAAAGGTAGTTTCCTGAACGCGCCGGATATGTATATGGAAAAGCTGATTGTCGGTCCAGGCGCAAAAGGCGCTATCGACCTCAATCTGCCGCTGGCCGATAACCTGCGTAACATCGCCGCCGCGCTTGGCAAACCGTTAAGCGAACTGACCGTGACCATTCTTGCCAAACCACGTCATGACGAGACCATTGCCGAAATGCAAAAACTCGGCGTGCGCGTGTTTGCCATTCCGGATGGCGATGTGGCGGCGTCTATTTTAACCTGTATGCCGGATAGCGAAGTTGACGTGCTGTACGGCATCGGCGGCGCGCCGGAAGGGGTGGTCTCGGCGGCAGTGATCCGCGCGCTGGACGGCGATATGAACGGTCGCCTGCTGGCACGTCATCATGTTAAAGGCGACAGCGAAGAGAACCGTCGCATCGGCGAAAACGAGCTGGCGCGTTGTCAGGCGATGGGGATCGAGGCCGGAAACGTGTTGCGCCTTGACGATATGGCGCGTAACGACAACGTGATCTTCTCCGCCACCGGCATTACCAAAGGCGATTTGCTGGAAGGGATAAGCCGCAAGGGCAATATCGCGACCACCGAAACACTGCTGATCCGCGGTAAATCCCGCACCATTCGCCGCATCAAGTCTATTCACTATCTGGATCGTAAAGATTCCGACGTTCAGCGTCACATCCTCTGAAAATATTTGTCCTGAAGAGCTTTCCAGCCTCACGGGGCTGGAAATGTTAACGCCGAGCGACGAAGATAAGGTAACGAAACCAAGAGGAGATCATCATGGCGGACTGGGTAACAGGCAAAGTAACCAAAGTAGAATACTGGACCGATGCGCTGTTTAGCCTCACCGTTCATGCTCCCGTTCAACCTTTCACCGCCGGACAGTTCACCAAACTAGGACTGGAAATCGATGGCGAGCGCGTACAGCGCGCTTATTCTTACGTCAACGCCCCGCATAATCCCGATCTTGAGTTTTATCTGGTCACCGTACCGGAAGGAAAGCTCAGCCCCCGACTGGCCGCGCTGAAGCCTGGCGATGAGGTTCAGCTTGTCAGCGAGGCGGCTGGTTTCTTCGTGCTGGAAGAGGTGCCCGACTGCCAGACGCTGTGGATGCTGGCAACGGGGACGGCGCTTGGCCCTTACCTTTCCATTTTGCAGGAGGGTAAAGACCTGGAGCGTTTCGAGAATCTGGTGCTGGTACATGCCGTGCGCTATGCGGCAGATCTCAGCTATCTGCCGCTAATGCTGGAGTTACAGCGGCGTTATGAAGGTAAACTCCGTATTCAGACGGTGGTCAGCCGTGAAACCGTCGCCGGTTCGCTGACCGGGCGCGTTCCGGCGTTGATTGAGAGCGGCGCGCTGGAAGAGGCTACTGGATTACCGCTTACTCCTGAAACCAGCCACGTGATGCTGTGCGGCAACCCGCAGATGGTGCGCGATACGCAGCAGATGCTGAAAGATACCCGGCAGATGGCCAAACACCTGCGCCGTCGTCCGGGCCATATGACCGCTGAACATTACTGGTGATCAGCGGAATTTAACATCCTGCGTATCTTTGCCGTACTTATTCTCGCCCTGGGTGCCGATAAACGCGCCCAGCTCGATTAACATCATTACCATCATCAGCGTGGGAATAAAACGTCCCACCATCCACTGCCAGATGCCGGGTAATATCGCCCAGTTGCCCGCTAACAGCATCCACGCCAGAATAAACAACAGCGCCCACAGGCCCGATTTACCGCGGTCGTGCAGACGTTTTATCACCACGGTAGCGGTAGGCCATTGCAGACAAACCAGCGCAAACGCGGCGATTTGCATATCGATCAGGTTGCTGCCTGCGAGGGTGAAAAGGCAAAACATCGCCACCAGCCAGATGACGATCCAAATCCAGAAATCACGGCGTCCAGTGCGCCCTTTAATTGAAAATAACCACTGCTGTAGGGTCATGTATTCTTCCTTATTATGTTATTGCGCGTAGTTTACCCTGAAGTCGTCAGTTTTTGACAAGTACGACGGTTATCGTTTTAATCGAAGCAGATTGGTAAAAAGGCGATGGTAATGAAGAGATGGGGAACACTGCTTTTACTCTGGCTGGCGGGCTTCACCGTGAGCGCATCCGCGTCGGCTGAAGAACCTGTCAGCGTGACCGCGCCCTATTTGCTGGCCGGTTCTCCTGCGTTCGAACAATCCATCAGCCAGTTTCGGGAAAAATTTAACGCAGACAACCCCGCCCTGCCGCTCAATGAATTTCGTGCGATTACAGGCGTGAAAGATCGTGTCAATTTGACGCGCGCCGCCAGTAAGATCAACGAGAATCTTTACGCCTCTACCGCGCTAGAACGCGGTACGCTGAAGATAAAATCCATGCAGATCACCTGGCTTCCCATTCAGGGACCGGAGCAAAAATCAGCTAGAGTCAAAGCTCATGAGTATATGAGCGCCGTATTGCGCGTGTTTATCCCGACAATGACTAAAGCGCAAAGCCAGCAAAAACTGCAAAAACTGCTTACGGCGGGGAAAGGTCAGCATTACTACGCTGAAACCGACGGTGCCATTCGCTATGTCGTGGCAGATAACGGCGAAAAAGGGCTGACCTTCGCCGTTGAACCGATTAAGCTGACGTTATCGGATAGCAACGAAGGCGACAATAAATGACGAAAAGCAAAGCCTTTGGGGTGATCAATCTCTATACTGACTCACAGACCATGCTGCCCTGAGGGGCGGCAATATTCCCTAACTCGCTTACAGCGTGGAGAATTAAAATGCGACATCCTCTAGTGATGGGTAACTGGAAACTGAACGGCAGCCGCCACATGGTAAACGAACTGGTGGCTAACCTGCGTAAAGAGCTGGCTGGCGTGACCGGTTGCGGCGTAGCGATCGCGCCGCCGGAAATGTACATCGACCTGGCAAAACAGGCCGCCGCGGGCAGCCACATTGTGCTGGGCGCGCAGAACGTCGACCTGAACCTGTCCGGCGCATTCACCGGTGAAACCTCTGCCGAAATGCTGAAAGATATCGGCGCAAAATACATCATCATCGGTCACTCAGAGCGTCGTACTTACCATAAAGAATCTGACGAGCTGATCGCGAAGAAATTCGCCGTGCTAAAAGAGCAGGGTCTGACTCCGGTTCTGTGCATCGGTGAAACCGAAGCCGAAAACGAAGCGGGCAAAACGGAAGAAGTTTGTGCTCGTCAGATTGACGCGGTGCTGAAAACTCAGGGCGCAGCGGCATTCGAAGGCGTGGTTATCGCTTACGAACCAGTATGGGCTATCGGTACCGGCAAATCTGCAACGCCTGCGCAGGCGCAGGCGGTTCACAAATTTATCCGTGACCACATTGCCAAAGCTGACGCGAAAGTGGCAGAGCAGGTTATTATTCAGTACGGCGGTTCCGTAAACGCGTCTAACGCGGCTGAACTGTTCACCCAGCCGGACATTGATGGCGCGCTGGTTGGCGGCGCTTCCCTGAAAGCTGACGCTTTTGCGGTGATTGTTAAAGCAGCCGAAGCCGCTAAACAGGCGTAACCGCGGTTGTCGTGCGTGCCGGGTGGCGGCTTCGCCTTACCCGGCCTACGACCGGTGGTAGACCTGCCGGGTGGCGATGCTGACGCATCTTACCCGGCCTACGGCAGGTGCACGTAATCGCACCCTGTAGGCCCGGTAAGCGCAGCGCCACCGGGCAGCGGCTAACGTCACGTTAATGCCGGGTGGCGATGCTAAAGCATCTTACCCGGCCTACGATGGGTGCACGTAATCGTACCCCTGTAGGCCCGGTAAGCGCAGCGCCACCGGGCATTCACATCTACAGTTTCCCCAGCAGGTTAAACCACACGTAATCCAGCGGCACCAGCAGCAGATACGTCACCACCGCCAGCGCCAGACACAGCAGCATTCCTGCGCGAGCCGGGACCTTGCCGAGCGCCATCGCCACCACAATCGGCGACGCCTGGTACGGCAGTAGCGGCGTCGAGTATCCCGCCACCTGAATCATAATCACGCTGAGCAGCGGAAAACCTGTCGCATCAGAAAAGCTCTGCGCCAGTGTGGTATACAGCGCCGGCACACCGTTGGCGGTCATAATAAAATTGAGCGCGGTGGTGATCCCGGTCAGCGCGAGAAAACTGGTGAAAGGCCGCGCCGGATCCAGCGGCATCACGTGCAGTAACGCATCCCCTACCGCGCCGCCAATCCCCGTTTCCGTCACGGTCAGCGCCAGCCCCAGAATGCCACCGACGTAAAAGCAGGTGCGCATATTGACGCCGGAGGCAAACTCTTCGCCGCTGATAAAGCCCACGCGCGGCAGCAGCGTCAAGCAGGCCGCCGCCAGCCCAACCCAGGCGGGGCCAATACCGTGCCAGCTCTCAGTCACCCATAACATCAGCACCACCGCCAGCAGCCAGGCGAGGCGTTTTTCCTCGCCGCTCATTGGCGCAGACGGCATCACTTCACGCGGCGGCTGCGGCTTACCGGGGAACAGCCAGCAGATCAGGCCGATCAGGATAAGCCCCTTAAGAATCCCTAACACCGGGGTGTGCAGCAGCAGATAGGGCACGTAGTTCAGATGGATGCCATACGCGCCTTCCGCCGCGCCGCTCATCACCAGATTTGGCACGTTGGCGGGCAGAATGGTCGCGGAAAGCTGGAAGGTACCAAAGCCGACCGCCAGCGCCAGACCACACCACGCGCGGCTGCCGTCCTGAATGCCCGCGCGAGCTGCCATTGCCGCCACAATCGGCATCAGCAGCGCGATACGTCCCATATTGGACGGCATCACAAACGCCAGCGCATAGCTGAGCAGCACCACGCTCGCCACCATCAGCAGCCAGGAATCGGTCAGCTTCGCCGATAGCGCCCGTGCAGCCCTGTCCGCCAGCCCCGTTTTGCGGATCGCCACGCCCAGCACAAAACCGCTGAACACCAGCCAGAAGGCCGACGAGGCAAAGCCACCGAAAATCACCTCCGGCGGGGCAATTTTGGCGATCATCGCGACGGCAAAAAACAGCAGCGCGGTGATGAACTCCGGCAGCAGCGATGTCGCCCAGAGTAAAATGGTAATGCCAACGACCACGGACGGAAGGAACAGCGGGTGGGTAAGCCAGAGCGACATGCCTGTCTCCTGATGTTTTTTTCAACAAGGATACGGGGACCGGCAGCGCGAGTAAACGCCAGAGTTGGTGGGGCTATCTACGTAACGGACGTTTATTACAGGGATTAATGATAGTGAATTTCGCCGAAGTACTCTGATAATACGTAATATCGGCAGTATTCAAAAGGCCGGTCGGCCCCGGCCATAAAGGTCTGTCTGGCCACAGATAAGATCGGTTTATTGGCGGCTATCTGTAGTTTTTCACATAATTCCGCAGAAGGTAAAATGGCCTCGACTTTTTCAATCGCCGAATCGCTGGTGACCTGCAACAGGGAATAGAGCGAAGTACGCTCCAGCGCATCGGCGGTTAAGGCGAGATCGGGGAAAAAGCTGAGATCGAGATAAATTTTCTCATGGTTAAACGGACGATTGTTCAGATAACGAATGCGCGAAATATAAAAATAATGATGATGCGCAGGGAGACTCAAACCATCCGCCTGGGCATCACGCGCCCGGCGCGGGGCAATCTCCAGAATACGGTTTTCGACGGCGACGCTGGCATCCTGCAAATCACTGGTGATGCCGCGAAACGTATGGCCGTAGCTCACCCCTTCTGGTTCGGCGCAGACTATTGAACCGCTGCCGCGCTGCGAAGTAATAATCCCCGCGTTAATCAGTTCGTTCCAGGCCTGCTTCACGACGATCAGCGAAACATTGTAAGTGCGGGCAATCTCTTTTTGCGTGGGTAACTGGTGACCGACAGGCAGCGCGCCGTTCTGGATCTGCTGGCAGAGGATAAAAAACAACTGCTTATAAAGCGGAGTAAAACTCGTTTTATCAACCTGCAAGCTGTCTACCTCATGTCTCAGCCAACAGGGGACGATCTTTCCGTCCCCGGCAGGATGACGACGCTACCCTGCGATTTGTCTGGCCAGTTCTGTCAAATCGAAATGATTCATACGATCCACGGTTGTTAAATAATCGGCAGGAAAGGCGTTCACACCGTGGAATGCGCCGGATATTGCGCCAACCATCGTGGCGACAGTATCGGTGTCATTGCCGATATTAACGCCGGAGATAATAGCATCAACGGCGGAATCCGGACAACATGCGAACAGACCGAAGGCTGCCGGGACAGCCTCGCTGACGTGCAACCCGGAGCCGATAATATCGGCGATGTCCACGATCGCGGTTTCCCAGTGACGATGCCGCTTACCAATATCAACGGCCAGTTCAATACGCCGGGCAACCGATGGCCCGGCAACCATCATCGCGCCCTGCTCCTGCGCAAGCAGGTATCCCCGTTGCGCGCCATATACTCCCGCCGCAATGATACTGTCGGCGCTGGTCTGCGCTTTTAACGCTTCGCTGGTCGCCGCCGCCATTGCCGCTGCGCCTGACATTGCCAGCACGTTGTTGTGCGTGAAACGGCAAATCTGTAGCGCGCACTGGATCGCTGCGTCAATATCACCGGGATGCAGCACCGCCGCAGGCCAGATTTTCATCGCCGCCCCGTTGGTCGCCTCGGCGTTGCCTTTATTGATGATTTGTACCGACTGCTTTTCCCCCTCCAGCTCGCCCTGCAGTGACGCGCGATTATCGTTAAAAATGGCTTTCATCGCCGCCCGCGTCGTCGGGCCGGTAAAGTTGGCGTAGTAAGGATAATCGAGCCATTGCTGGAAAGCTTCGCGCATCGCCTCATCACTGACGGCACGCTGATGGCGCAATAGCGCCTCCATGATGTACTTCGCCTGGATAAAGTCATCGGTACACATTCCTGCGTCGTTGCAACGTCCGAAGGTATCTGCCGGGGGTTTCTGAAAGGTGGTAACCCACCCGCCAAAGTAGTCCTTAATCTGCTGCTGAGTCCGGACTTCTGTTGCGGCACCCATCGCGTCCGCCGCGGCGGCACCTACCAGACATCCCAGAATTTTATTGTGATCAACGTGCATGATGACTCCTTATTTCACGGTAACGACTTGCGCCAGCGGATGACTGGACAAGAAAGTGTTGAGCTGGTCAGGGAACGGCAGTGCGGTCATCGCACCTTTTGCCGTCACCGCCATTGCGCCGCAGACGTTGGCGGTACCGATCGCCTCAGCCAGTAATGCCTGACGCCAGTTATCAGTCTGCGAGAGCGTAAAAAGCAGGCCGCCGACAAACGCATCGCCCGCGCCGGTGGTGTCCACCACCTCAACGTGCGGCGCGGGAAAGTAATATTCCCCCTCCGGGCAAATCAACAGTGCGCCTTCCTCTCCCAGGGAGATGATGGTGGTCTCGCACCCCAGTTCACGCAGAAAATAACGGGCATCCTGCCAGCGGTTAGCTCCGCTTAACTGGCACAGTTCATCAGCAGAGACTTTGCAGACAGACGCCAGCGCGGCGGACTGGGCAATCAGCGCGGGGATCTCACTGCTGTCCTGCCACATGGTGGTCCGTAAATTGACGTCAAACAGAACGTGGCCGCCGGCCTCGCGCATCCTTCTGGCCCCTTCCAGGCACGCTTCACGCGCGGGATGGTCAGTTAAGCCAATCGAGCTAAAACAGAACCACTCATTCTTGCGAAAGGGCGGCAGGTCCTGCGGCGAAACACAGGTGTCGGCCCCCGGATGGACCAGATAGGTAAAGCTGCGCTCCCCGTCGTCCGCCAGATTGACGATCAGCACCGCGCTGGTGAGCGCCGCGTCCAGTCTGAGGAAAGCGACATCCACGCCATTATCCTCAAAAACCTGCCGCAGAAAATGGCCGGCATCGTCGTCGCCAAGGCAACCGATAAAACCGCACGCGCCTCCCAGACGGGCTACGCAGACAGCAACATTCGCCGACGCGCCGCCGGGACATTTCAGATAGGTATTTTGCGTTTCCGGGACGAGATCAACAGACGCATCGCCAATCACCCAAATCTTATTCATGTGCGCCTCCTTATGCCTGACGCTGCGCCAAATCGCGCTGAATATCGCGGTAATAATGGTTATTAATCAGATACTTTTTCATCAGCAGCCCAACCAGCAGATGAAATATCGCCGGAATGAGCGTCATCATCAGCGCAATACCGGTCAATGAACGGGCGCTCTGCTCAACGTCGGCCTGATAACCAAAATGGCTCAGCAGGAAGCCCAGCACGCCACCCGCGACGCCCATACCAAATTTCTGGAAAAAGAGAATGCCGCCAAAAGCAAGACCGGAAACGCGCAGGCCGGTTTTCTTCTCGCCATAATCCACCGCTTCGGCAATGGAGGACCAGAACACCGGCATTTGCATATCGCAGAAAAAGTTAATGAGGAAATAGAACGCGAATGCCAGCACGAGGTTTTCCCGTCCGACGAAGAAATACATCAGTGCGCTCAGAATAAAGGTGATTAACTGGGTGTAGCGGAACATTTTTATTTTGTCCCAGAACTTCGTCACCCAGGTAGTCGCGATCATCGCCAGAATTGACGCCACCACGCCGGTGGTCAGGAACGGTGAAATCAGGCTATCGCCACCGTTGAGGTAATACTTAGCGTAATACGCTGCGACGGAGCCACGAATAACATAGCCGCACATCAGCAGCAGAATAACCACACCCAGAATAATCCACTGATCGTTACGCAGCAGATATTTGAACTGCTTGCCGACGGAGAGCGAGGTAATTTCCGGCTCGCTGCGTTCGCGGGTGGTCAGAAAACAGAAGATAAATAACACTGCGCCCATTGCGCCCATCAATCCCATTGAGAGTTGATAACCGAGCGCTTTATTGCCCTGCCCCAGCCAGACGGCCAGCATGGGCACAACGATGGTCACCAGAAAAGCGGCGATCTTGGTCATGACGAAGCGATAACCGTTAGCGCTCAAACGCTCGACGGGATCGCTGGTAATCACGCCAATCATGGAAATATAGGGGATGGTGATAGCGGTATACACCAGCGTCATCAAAATATAGGTGCCATACGCCCAGGCCAGCTTAGCCATATAGGCCATGTCAGGCGTGATAAACATCAGGTAGACAGCAAAACCAAACGGCAGGGCAAACCACAGCAGCCACGGACGATAGCGTCCCCAACGCGTATTCAGCTTATCGGTGAGAATGCCCATCGCCGGATCGATAATGGCATCGATCATGCGTACCACAACCAGCAGTACGCCGACATCTGCGGCCTTCAGGCCATAAATATCGGTATAGAAATAAGCTAACAGCAGCTGCATAGCGATAATCACGACGTTTATCGCCATATCCCCCGCGCCGAAGCCGATTTTTTCCACGATAGAAAGTTTCATGTCGATATTCCTTCAGGTGTAAAGGCGAAAACATCTCGAAGAACCCGCAATTTAACATCATGAAATAAAAACGTTTTTATATAGAAACTATCGTATTCACTGTTTACGATGGTTTCAGAGCGAGTATAGCCATCGCCTAAAAGATATAAAGGTATACCTTTATATCTTTTGATCGCGCTCACATAATTTTGTATAAATAACCGTCAATGGCGGAGGCATTTCCAGCCAGCAAAGGGTCAATGGGAAGGAAAGATCAAGAAGGGATAAAACACAGGAAAAAGCCTGTCACTTAACGATAAAGAGACAGGCACTATAGGTAAATTTCAGCGAGGACAGAGGGTTATAACGACGTGGCGTCCCGCCCGCGATCGCCAAACATTGCGCGCCAGCTACGCACATTTTCCGTCAGCCGATCGTCACGAAACAGCGCGCTGCCGGAAACGACCCGGTCGATGCCCTGCGCAATCAGCGGCGGCACCTGTTCACGCGCCAGCGAGCCATCAACGGTGATGATTTTACTTTCCCGCCTGTCGTCCAGCAGTGCCAGCAACCGCGCCAGGCGATCGTGTAAAGCCTCCGCGCTGACTTTGCTGCCGTAGCCCGGATTCACCGCCAGCAGTTGAATGACCTCCACCTCGTTGAGCACAGGCACAATCACCTCCAGCGGCGTTGCCGGACACAGGCTGATACCGCGGATCACCGGCATCTCGCCGCCGGTCACCGGTACGGTCTGCTGACCGAGCCAGCTTAGCGTATGATGCAGGTGAATATCGCCTTCCGCCTGGAGCGTGATGCAGTGCGCGCCTGCTTTTACGCAGGCCTGCGCCGTAGTCCATTGATCCGCCACCATCAGATGCACATCTTTAAGAAACGCCTGCGGCAGTTGTCCCACTGCCCAGGGGCCGACGGTGAACTGCGGGCAAAAATGACCATCCATCAGATCCAGATGCAGCAGCGGCGAGGCCAGGTCTTCAAGCTGTTGCAGATAATGGTGAAGCGAGAGCCACTGCCCGGCAAGGATACCGACGCTGAGCGGATAAGACTTCAGCGTCGCCACGCACTGTTCACGGCTGAGTCCGGCAAACTCGCGGTTCATGGGCGCTCCTCAGGGCATCAGGCCGATAAAAACCGTTTTCTTGCGCGGGCCGCTCATCAGCGGTTCGAGCTGCTCTACGCAGGCTTTGTAATGCGGCGTGGTTTTATGCAGCGCGACGGCCTGCTCATCCACGTAGGCTTCATAGATGTAGAACCGCGTCGGCGTATCCGGATCCTGAAGAACATCAAAACGCAGGTTACCCTCCTCCTGCACAGAACCGAGATGATTCTGGCGAAAGACATCAAGAAACTGTCCGATTTTGTCCTCGTGAACATTAATTTCCACCAGTGTGACGTGCATTATTCTCCTCCTGTATGCCTGTCTGAACGGTTTACTGCCTGGCCTTTTTCACTAAGAAACAGCTCATAAGCCCGTTCTGCCGTCTCATTTTTATGCACAACGGCATGGACCGCTTTGATCATCGCCACCGGATCCTCCGACTGGAAAATATTACGTCCCATATCCACGCCGCTGGCTCCCTGGTCGATGGCCCGCCAGCACATCTCCAGCGCTTCACGCTCGGGCAGTTTTTTGCCGCCAGCGATCACAATCGGCACCGGGCAGCCTGCCGCAATCCGTTCAAAGCCTTTATCGACGTAATAGGTTTTGATGATTTGCGCGCCAATCTCCGCCGCAATACGTGTCGCCAGGGAGAAATAGCGCTGATCGCGGGCCATGTCTTTGCCGACGCCGGTCACCGCCATCGTTGGCATCCCTACCCGCAGTCCCGCATCGATTAACTGAATAATATTTTTGATCGACTGATGCTCATACTCGGTGCCAATATAGACCTGGGCGGCGACGGCGCAGCTATTCAGCCGTACCGCATCGTCCATCGCCACCGCCACCGCTTCATTACTCAGTTCGGTTAAAATCGAATTCGCTCCCGAGGCGCGTAAGACCACCGGTTTATTGGTGGCGGGCGGCACCACGCTGCGCAATATGCCACGGGTACACATCAGAACATCCGTATGTTCAAACAGCGGCGCAATATTAATATCAATCCGTTCCAGCCCGGTGGTTGGACCCTGAAAATACCCGTGGTCAAAGGCTAACATCACCGTTTTACCAGTACGTGGATTAAAAATGCGCGACAGGCGGGACTGCATTCCCCAGTCCAGCGCGCCGCAGCCTTTTAAGGTAAAGGGGGTATTGGTTTGCGGTTTATCAGTATGGAAATCTTTACCGTCTTTGATGTCATCTAAATCAGCCATTATTTACTCCATCGCGAGATCAAAAATCGTATTTATCGATATTGTCTTTGTTGAACACCACGCGCTCCGGTAGCAGCACGATGCCGTTGCCTTTCGCTTCATAGCTGTAGCCCTGCACGCTGTTCGGTGACACTTCCACCTGCCCCACGCCCGGGATATCCAGCTTGTCTCCGGTATTCATCGGCTTGTTTTTCAGCAATGCGTTAGCGATGTGAACCGAGATTTTGCCCTGCTGCACCACATCCCACAGGCCAAACTCTTTGACGGTGCCGCGTTTCACATACGGGCGCATGACGTTCGGCGTACTGAAGCCGACGATGGCGATATTGTCGCGCTTCAGGTTTTCAGCAGCCTGCGCCGCGGCAGGCAGGGCGTTGGCATCAGGAGCGATAATGGCGTCCAGATCGCCATACGCTTTGATGATCCCTTCCGCCGTTTGCAGCGATTTAGTGGCATCGTTATAGCCAAACTGGGTAGTAACGATTTCCCAGCCCGGATGATCTTTGGCGATTTTTGCTTTCGCCTCATTCACCCACTGGTTCTGGTCGGTGACCGTCGGACTGGAGTAAAAGAACGCTACTTTTGCCTTCTCTTTGGTGACCTGATGCGCGGCCATATCCACCAGCATGCCGCCGAGCTGTTTCGGCGTGCCCTGATCGATGTAGTACGAGCGGCATTCCGGTTTGGTATCGGAGTCCCAGGTCAGCACTTTCACGCCGCGCTGCATGGCGCGTTTTAACGCCGGACACAGGCCGTCAGGCGACACAGCAGAAACGATAATCGCGTCATAACCCTGGTTAACGAAGTTATTCACCAGTTGAACCTGGCCGGAAACGCTCGGCTCGGTCGGACCATCGTAAGTCACATCAATACCCAGCTCTTTCCCGGCTTCCTTCGCGCCATTACCGCCGCTGGTGAAAAAGCCAACGCCCACCAGTTTGGGGATAAATGCGATGCGCTCTGCCGCCTGCACCGTGATGGTCGTGGAGGCGAGGCCGAGTGCGACGAGTAAGGTAAGCGTCTTCATGTTTTGTCTTGCCATTTTTCTCTCCATAATTTCAACACGACATCACGCCTGCCGCGCAGTGCGGCGACGTGAGATCCACTCAACGATTTGATGACGGTGCAGGCTGACGGAACGACCCACGACAACAACAATCAATAATGCGCCGGACAGCGCGCTGGAAATCTGGTTCGGCACGCCCGCCATTTGCAGGCCCTGCTGTAGAAAGCCCACCAGTAATACTGCTACGGCAGTGCCGATAATCGACCCCGAACCGCCATAAATATTCGCCCCGCCCAGCACCACCGCCGTTATTGCAGGCATCAGGAAAGACGTACCAAGATCCGAACGGGCAGAGCCAAAGTAAGAAACCAGCAGGACGGCGGCGATGGCAGAGGCAACGCCGGTCATGGCGTAAATGGTATACAGCGTGCGGTTCACCGGCAGCGCGCTGTACTGCGCCACGCGCGCGCTCTGGCCGATCAGAAAAATATTGCGCCCCACGTGGGTGCGGTGCATCAGCAGCCAGAAGAAGACGCCGCATACCAGGAAGAAGATCAGCGGAACAGGCATGCCGAACGGCGCGAGGTTGGCGAAATCGGTAAACGCGGCGGGGAAGCCGCCGATCCCTTCATAACCGGTCGCGCCCGACATCCCGGACAGCAGCAACGCGCTGCCGCCAAACAGATACATGGTGCCGAGGGTGATCACCAGCGGGTTAATGCCGGTGTAGATAATCAATCCGGCATTGATCAGCCCGCATAACGCGCCAAGCAGCAGCGTCAGGATGATGGCCAGCGGTAACGGCACGCCAGCCTGGAATAAGAAGCCCAGCGCGATGGCGCACAAGCCAATGGTCGATCCAAACGAGATGTCCATCCCGCCGCTGACAATCACCATCGTCAGCGGCAGAGCGACAATCCCGACACAAATAAAATCGCTGGTGCTGAACAGCAGGACATTCACGTCCAGCAGCCGCGGGTTAATGAAGCCGAAGGCCAGGATTTCCAGCACCAGTAACACGGCCAGAGCCAGTTCCCAGCTATAGCGTCGCCAGAGAGTCATTGTGCAATCTCCCGTTTTTTATTGTGTTGAGACGGTTTACGCACGGGTTTACGTTGCGGCGGCGCGGACGGCATAAAGCGGGCGTATTTCTGACGCCGCAGGTTTTTTTGCAGCGCGCGACGCAGGCGACCGTCGAACACCAGCACGCCGAGCAGCACCAGACCGGCGATAAAGTCATTCCACCAGGCCGGGATGCGCAGCAGCACCAGCACGCTGTCGATTTGCGTAAGGAAGTAGGCCCCGAGAATGGCCCCGATCACCGACCCGGAACCGCCGAGCAGACTGATCCCGCCCAGCACGCAGGCGGCAATGGCTTTCATCTCCAGCCCGGTGCCGGTCTGATTGGGGATAAAACCAATCTGCGAGGCAAAGACGATCCCGGCCAGCGCCGCCATACAGCCGTTCAGGGAAAAGGCAATAATCCGTACCATTTCGGTACGCACGCCGAGCTGACGCGCCCCCTGCAAATTATCGCCAGTGGCGTAGAAATGGCGGCCAAACGGGGTTTTTGCCAGCAGCCAGGCCATCGCCAGTAGCAGCACAAGCGTGAACCAACCGATAGCGGAAATGCCGAGGAAAGCAGGCGCGGAGAGCTGTTTCAGGCTGGCAGGTAAGCCTTCGATCCACTTGCCGCCGGTCCACAGCAGCATGATGCCGCGATACAGTCCCAGGGTGCCGAGCGTGGCGACAATCGCCGGGATTTTCAGCCACGCCACCAGCACGCCGTTAAAGAACCCCGCCGCCATGCCGAGAAGCAGCGTGGCAAAACAGGCGACCGGCAGGCTATATCCGTCATTCAGCATTAACCCGAGGAGTACCGCGCACATCCCGGTGGTCGATCCCACCGACACGTCGATATTGCGCGTCAGCATGACCATCGTGGCTCCCATCGCCAGCAGCATCAAAATCTGCGCGCTGCTGAAAATCATGGTCAGCGTCTGCATGCTCAAATAGTTGCCGTCCAGCGCGCCGGGGAAAACAAACAGGCAGACAATCGCCAGCAGCGCGGTCGCCTCCCGGTTATTTTGAATAAATTTCAACATGTTGCCTCCTTCGCGTGATGCTCGCCAAAAGCAACGTGCATAATGGTGTCGACGTTAATATCGTCACCGGACAGCGGCGGACCGCCCAGTTCGCCCTGGTGCATGACGTACACGCGGTCGGCCATCTGCTCGATTTCTTCCAGATCGGAGGAGATAAACAGCACCGCCACGTTCTGCTCGGCAATGCTGCGCAGGAGTTGATAAATATCGCTGCGGGCCGCGACGTCCACGCCGCGGGTGGGTTCATCGACAATCAGCAGTTGTGGAGAGGCTTCCAGACATTTGGCAATCAGCACCTTCTGCTGATTGCCGCCGGACAGCGTGCGGGCCGCCTGTTCTGCATCGTTGAGTTTGATATTGAGCGCCCGGTGATAACGCTCAAGAATGGCGTTATCACGCCGGGAATTAGCCCACAGGCCGCGCTGATTATGGGTCAGCGAACCGACATTCCAGGCCAGCGAGGCATCAAGATGTAATCCTGAAGACTGGCGGTCTTCCGGCAAATATACCAGCCCGTGTTGTAAACGCTGGCGCACAGACAACCCGCTGATTTCTTTACCGTTCAGCGTTATCTGTCCCGCCCGTAGTGGGCGGATGCCATAGAGCGTTTCAGCCAGCTCGGTGCGACCCGCGCCCACCAGCCCGGCAAGTCCAAGGATTTCCCCGGCGCGCACCTCCAGGCTGATATGCATAAAGCCTTCGCCGGTCAGATCGTCCAGCGTCAGCACCGTCGCACCCCGCTCGTTCCGTGGCTGGCTGCCGGGAAGTTCCAGCCAGAGCTTCTGGCTGGCGGAAAGGTTTACGCCGGTAGACGCGGGCGTGATAGCCTGAATAATCGCGTCGGTGGTCAGATCCTGCGTTTTCCCGGCCAGTGCGATTTTGCCATCGCGCATGACGCTGACGCGGTCGGCGAGCTGGCGGATCTCAGGCAGTTTATGGGAGATAAACACGATGCCGACGCCCTTTTTCAGTAAATCGCGCAGGCGGACAAACAGCCGATCGGTTTCGGCCGGAGTGAGCGAGGCGGTCGGTTCATCAAGGATTAAAATTTGCGAATCGCGCATCAACCCGCGCATGATCTCAACGATTTGCCGATCCGCCACGTCGAGCGTCCCGGCGATACTGGCGGGATCAAGCTGGCAGCCCAATGCCGTCAGCAACTGCTGCATTTTGTCGACCGACGCCTGACGCCCCCGCAGGCCAAACAGAATATTTTCCTGCACCGACAGGCTGGGGAATAACAGCGGCTCCTGTGGTACCAGGTAAATGCCCATCTGATGCGCTTTGAGCGGCGATAAATGCTGGCACCGCACGCCCGCGATATCGATGGTGCCGCCGTCGGGCGGCACAATACCGGCAATGATTTTCACCAGGGTCGATTTTCCGGCGCCGTTACCGCCAAGCAGCGCATGCACCTCTCCGGCATGGAGCGTAAAGTCGATGCCCTTCAGAACATCAACGCCGGAATAGTGCTTGCGGATGTCCTGCACGCAAAGCAGTGGGGGTGCAGAAAGATGACTGGGTTGCATTTTGCCTCCGCTCGCTCAATGATGAGTGCTGGATTGAACAAATGTTTTTTAGAAAACGAATTGTTCAAAACAGTAGTAGCAAATTGTTTACAAAAACATCACCAGGATCACATTTCATGAATAAATGAACTTTCTTGTGCAAAAAGTTCAGCCACTGTTAAATATTGTGGTGTAAGTCACAGCGAATTGTTGTGGATGACTGAACAATTGTGTTAATGAATTATAAATGTTCAAAGTGAAGCGCTATTATGACGACCAATGACAGCACCTTGATATCGGAATACGGAATGTGTGAAGAGGAGCAGGTCGCACGCATTGCATGGTTTTATTACCACGACGGCCTGACACAAAGTGAAATCAGCGAACGCCTGGGGCTTACGCGGCTGAAAGTGTCGCGACTGCTGGAGAAGGGCCACCAGTCGGGCATTATCCGCGTCCAGATCAACTCGCGTTTTGAAGGGTGTCTGGAGTATGAAGACGCACTACGCAGCCGGTTTTCACTGCGTAACATCCGCGTCCTGCCCGCACTGCCTGACGCCAATATTGGCATGCGGCTGGGGATCGGCGCATCGCATATGCTGATGGAGTCCCTGCAACCGCAGCAACTGCTGGCGGTGGGTTTTGGCGAAGCGACCATGACCACGCTGAAACGGCTGAGCGGGTTTATTTCCGCGCAGCGTATCCGGCTGGTCACGCTATCCGGCGGCGTCGGACCCTATATGACCGGCATCGGCCAACTGGACGCCGCCTGTAGCGTGAGCATTATGCCCGCGCCGCTGCGCGCCTCATCGGCGGAGATTGCCCGGACGCTGCGTAACGAAAACAGCGTCCGGGACGTGATGCTGACGGCGCAGGCGGCGGATGTCGCGGTGGTCGGCATTGGCGCTATCAGTCAAAAAGAAGAGGCGACGATTTTGCGCTCCGGCTATATCACCACTGGCGAACAACTGATGATTGGCCGCAAAGGCGCGGTGGGCGATATTCTCGGTTACTTTTTTGATGCCAACGGCGAGGTTATCCCGGAGATCAAAATTCATCAGGAGTTAATTGGCCTGAGTTTAAACTCACTCTCCACAATCCCAACCATTATCGGCGTCGCGGGTGGCGAAGAGAAAGCAGAATCGATCATCGCCGCCATGAAAGGCAATTATATCAACGCGCTGGTCACCGATCAGGCGACCGCCGCGCGAATGCTTCAACTGATTGAAAAATAATAAACAAATGAACGCTTACCTCTACAAGATGGAGCAGCAACTGACAGGAGTCCAGGTGACGACATAAATAGCCGAGGACAAACACATGGCTCGACTCTGTACCCACGCTGAATCAGGGCATTACCTGATGGCTCTGGACGCCGGTACCGGCAGCGTCAGAGCGGTGATTTTCGATCTACAAGGCAATCAAATCGCTGTTGGGCAGGCGGAATGGCAGCATCTGGCGGTGCCGGACGTGCCCGGCTCGATGGAGTTTGACCTGACAAAAAACTGGCTGCTGGCCTGCCAGTGCATCCGTCAGGCGTTACATAACGCGGACATTTCTCCCGCCGCGATTGTCGCCGTTTCCGCCTGCTCCATGCGCGAAGGGATCGTGATTTACGATGGCGACGGCGAGCCGATCTGGGCCTGCGCTAACGTGGATGCGCGCGCGGCGCATGAGGTCAGCGAGCTGAAAGAGCTGTACGACAACACCTTTGAAGAGAACGTTTACCGCTGCTCCGGGCAGACGCTGGCGCTGAGTGCCATCCCCCGCCTGCTCTGGCTGGCACATCACCGCCCGGATATTTACCGTCGGGCATCGACGGTGACGATGATCAGCGACTGGATGGCGTATATGCTCAGCGGCGAACTGGCGGTTGATCCGTCCAACGCCGGAACCACAGGACTGCTGGATTTAGTCACCCGCGACTGGAAACGCAGCCTGCTGCAAATGGCGGGTCTGCGCTCCGATATTCTGTCGCCGGTGAAAGAGACCGGCACGCCACTGGGGAAAATAACCCGACGCGCCGCGGAACAGAGTGGGTTACTTGCGGGTACGCCGGTCATTGTCGGCGGTGGTGACGTGCAGTTGGGATGCCTCGGCCTCGGCGTCGTCCAGCCCGCGCAAACGGCGGTTCTGGGCGGCACCTTCTGGCAGCAGGTGGTCAACCTCCCCTCTCCGGCGACCGATCCGAATATGAATGTGCGTATCAACCCGCATGTTATTCCGGGAATGGTACAGACCGAATCGATCAGTTTCTTTACCGGCCTGACGATGCGCTGGTTCCGCGACGCCTTCTGCGCGGAAGAGAAGCTGATTGCCGAACGGCTGGGCATTGACGCCTACACGCTGCTTGAAGAAATGGCCAGCCGGGTGCCGCCGGGCGCGCACGGCGTGATGCCCATCTTCTCCGATGTGATGCGTTTTAAGCGCTGGTATCACGCTGCGCCGTCGTTTATCAATCTCTCTATCGATCCTGAAAAATGTAATAAAGCGACGCTGTTTCGCGCGCTGGAAGAGAACGCCGCGATTGTCTCCGCCTGTAATTTACAGCAGATCGCCGATTTCTCGGGCGTACAGGCCGATTCGCTGGTATTCGCTGGCGGCGGCGCGAAAGGCAAATTATGGAGTCAGATCCTGGCCGACGTCACCGGCTTAACGGTACGGGTACCCGTAGTGAAAGAGGCGACGGCGTTAGGCTGCGCCATCGCGGCGGGCGTCGGCGCGGATATCTGGCCCTCGCTGGCGCTGACCGGCGAAAGCCTGGTGCGCTGGGATCGGGAGCATAAACCCGATCCCAAAAATCATGAGGTTTATCAGCAGGCGCGGGAGAAATGGCAGGCAGTCTATCTGGATCAGCGCGGCCTGGTGGATGACGGGCTGACGACATCGTTGTGGAAAGCGCCGGGGCTTTAAGCGGTGTCCGTTATTATTGCCCGCCGTCTGGTCCGGACGACTTCAGGATCGCGCAGTTGTGATCCTGAAGTTCCTCGGCTGACGCCAGATTCAACATCAGCACATTACGCTCGGTCGCCAGCAGTACCAGCGAGCCGTCGCTTTGCTGCGCCATTGCCAGCGCATAACGTCCCATATGCTCCCGTGCGCCGGGCACCTCTTCCGCCAGCATCATAAACGGGCTGCGCTGCGACAGCTCATTTTTCGTCACCCGGCGCGCCAGGTAATCGTGGCCGCGCAGACCACCTTCCAGCGGCAGCCAGCGGGTGCTGATGGTGGTCAGGTTATCGTTCAGGTGCGCACGCACATCGCGGCGCAGGCAGGAGATATGAATGTGGAAGTGGTTTTGCGTGCGCCCGAGGCGGGAATTGATGGCCAGCGAGACTGCCGAATCCGGCACGGGCGAACCGTTCTGTTCGCTCAGCACGTCGCGCTTTTGCCACGCCAGCCAGACGTAATCGGGCGTCTGTGGCTGGAGCAGCAGCGGACTCTCAATACCGTTGATCCGCTGAGTGGGCATCAGCAGGTATTGCAGCGGGCCGTTTTTATCTTTTAACAGCACGTAGCCTGCCCGCAGATCCGCTTCTTTACAGGGGGCCGGGTTATGGTGCTGCTGTTGTCCGGAAACGCATTGCGCGAAAGTGATATGCCTGAGGGCGTCAGGATTGCCAGAGTGCAACCAGTAAAAACCGCCTGCCGCGAGCGCAACTACCGCAATAAGCAGCACAACGATGACACGTTTAACGTTTTTCATTATCCGATCTCTTGATGCTTTTTGCCAAAGGGTACCGCATATTGATGACCAATTAAAAACGGCCCGCAAGGGCCGTTGAGATCGGTGGAAAGTTATGCCGGGCGGCGCTGCGCTTGCACCGGCCTACGAAAGGTATCAGGCGTTAACATCGGGGGCGTTATGCCGGGCGGCGCTGCGCTTACGCCGGCCTACGGGAAGGTGTCAGACGTTAACATCGGGGGCGTTATGCCGGGCGACGCTGCGCTTACGCCGGCCTACGGGAAGGTGTCAGACGTTAACATCGGGGGCGTTATGCCGGGCGGCGCTGCGCTTACGCCGGCCTACGGTGTCAATGTGCTTCTACCGTAGGCCCGGTAAGCGCAGCGCCACCGGGCAGGTTAGGTCACCCGCGCTTAACGCTTGCTAATCTGGTCAAACGTGCCGCCGTTAGAAAAATGCTCCTTTTGCGCTTTAGTCCAGCCGCCGAACTCTTCATCAATCGTGAACAGCTTCAGTTTCGGGAATTCGCTGTCATATTTCTTCGCGACTTCAGGATCGCGCGGACGATAGAAGTTCTTCGCCGCAATTTCCTGTCCTTCCGGCGAGTAGAGATACTTCAGGTACGCTTCCGCTACCGCCTGAGTGCCTTTCTTCTCAACCACTTTATCGACCACGGACACGGTCGGCTCCGCCAGGATGGACTCGCTCGGCGTCACGATTTCAAATTTGTCTTTACCCAGTTCATTCGTTGCCAGCAGCGCCTCGTTCTCCCACGCAATCAGCACGTCGCCGATACCGCGTTCAACAAAGGTATTGGTGGAACCGCGCGCGCCGGAATCCAGCACTTCGACGTTTTTGAACAGCGATTTCACGAACTCCTGTGCTTTAGCCTGATCGCCATTGTTATGGTGCAGGGCGTAGCCCCAGGCCGCCAGGTAGTTCCAGCGTGCGCCGCCGGAGCTTTTCGGGTTCGGGGTGATCACCGAAACGCCCGGTTTAATCAGGTCGTTCCAGTCATGAATTTGTTTTGGGTTGCCTTTGCGCACCAGGAACACAATGGTCGAGGTGTACGGCGCAGAGTTATCCGGCAGACGCTTGATCCAGTTTTTATCAATGCGTCCGCGCTCGGCGATGGCATCAACGTCATAGGCCAGCGCCAGGGTTACCACATCGGCTTCAATCCCGTTAATCACCGACGTCGCCTGTTTGCCTGAGCCGCCGTGCGACTGACGAATCACCACGTTATCGCCGGTCTCTTTTTTCCAGTGGGCGCTAAAAGCTTTGTTGTACTCATCGTACAGCTCGCGCGTTGGATCATAAGACACGTTTAATAGCTGAACATCCTTAGCCAGAACGCTGGTTGACGCCAGCAAAAGAGTTAATCCCACGCCCCACTTATTCATCGCCCACTCTCTGTATGTTGTGTTGTGATGAAGTTAGCGTGCCAGAAAGGCGATCAATGATTAAAGAATAAAAAAAGATTGGCTATAACCGGGAGGAATATAAAAAGGGGAAAACCCTCCCTCCGTAGAGAGAGGGTCTGAAATCAGACTTCTTCCATGCGGCCCAGCAACGCCTGTAGACGATCCTGCCAGCCCTGCTGCTGCTCGCGCAGATGATGATTTTCACGCTCCAGATCTTCACGGTTCTGCTGTGCAGAGTGAACTTCCTGAGACAGGTTGTTGTTCTTCTCTTTCAGCTCTTCGATTTCCATCTGTAACAGAGTGATGGTATCAATCGCCTGCTGTACTTTTGCTTCCAGTTTCTCAAACACTTCTAATGACATCGTCCTACCTCTCCTGAATTGCAAGGCGTTGATGGATATAAATCCTCGTCCCGAACACCGGCGACGCCTTAATGAATTAGCACACTACCATAGCTTCGATTGTATGAAGCCCCGCCCTTACTGTCCAGCGCCAACCCGCGCTGTTTGCGGATTGCGGCAATTTTCAGCCAAAACCTGATGCGTTCGTCGCAAATACCACTTAATTGTTAACCTATGCGTTAATGAAATGATTCAGCTCTCATTATTTTTCTGGCGGAAAAATACACTACATAGCGCGAAAACGCTCATTTTGTTGACGCAACACACACTTTTTAATTTCGATATTTCTCGTTTTTGCTCGTTAACGATAAATTAACATTAAACATACAATGCTGTATGGTCGTCTTCGACCGTTACGCACATAGTGCTTCTCACTTTGCTTTAGGATCGGATTATGAGCCAAACAACCACTCTGAAAGGTCAGTGCATTGCAGAATTCTTAGGCACCGGGCTGCTGATTTTTTTTGGCGTCGGCTGCGTTGCCGCATTGAAAGTCGCGGGCGCGAGCTTTGGCCAATGGGAAATCAGCATCATCTGGGGGCTGGGCGTCGCGATGGCCATCTACCTGACCGCTGGTGTCTCCGGTGCGCATCTCAACCCGGCGGTCACCATCGCCCTCTGGCTGTTCGCCTGTTTTGACGGTCGCAAAGTCGCACCGTTTATCATCGCCCAGTTCGCCGGCGCCTTCTGCTCGGCGGCGCTGGTCTACGGGCTTTACTACAACCTGTTCGCCGATTACGAACTCACGCATCATATGGTGCGCGGCAGCGTCGAAAGCCTTGATCTGGCGGGGATATTTTCTACTTATCCCAATCCACATCTCAATTTTGTGCAGGCCTTCGCAGTTGAAATGGTGATTACCGCTATCCTGATGGGCGTGATTATGGCGCTGGGAGATGACGGTAACGGCATTCCGCGCGGGCCGCTGGCACCGCTGCTGATTGGTCTGCTGATTGCGGTTATCGGCGCATCAATGGGGCCGCTCACCGGCTTCGCCATGAATCCGGCGCGTGATTTAGGCCCGAAAACCTTCGCCTGGTTTGCTGGCTGGGGTGATGTTGCCTTCACCGGCGGGAAAGATATTCCCTACTTCCTGGTGCCGCTTTTCGGACCGATTGTAGGCGCGGCGCTGGGCGCGTTCGGCTATCGTAAGCTGATTGGCCTGCACCTGCCGTGTGATATTCCGGTGGCAAAAGAAGAGAAAGACGCCGCTGCTGCCACGCAAAAAGCTTCGCTGTAATACGACTACGGGACTTATGACTATGACTGACAAAAAATATATCGTTGCGCTCGATCAGGGCACTACCAGCTCCCGCGCCGTCGTGATGGATCACGACGCCAACATCATTAGCGTGTCGCAGCGCGAGTTTGAACAAATTTATCCGAAGCCAGGCTGGGTTGAGCACGACCCGATGGAAATCTGGGCCACCCAAAGCTCCACGCTGGTCGAAGTGCTGGCAAAAGCCGATATCAATTCCGATCAGATCGCGGCCATTGGTATTACCAACCAGCGTGAAACCGCTATCGTCTGGGATCGGGAAACCGGGAAGCCAATCCATAACGCTATCGTCTGGCAGTGCCGCCGCACGGCTGAAATCTGCGAGCAGTTGAAGCGTGACGGCATGGAAGACTACATCCGTAAAACCACCGGACTGGTGATTGACCCGTACTTCTCCGGCACCAAAGTGAAGTGGATCCTCGACCACGTTGAAGGCTCCCGCGAGCGGGCGAAGCGCGGCGAACTGCTGTTCGGCACCGTTGATACCTGGCTTATCTGGAAAATGACTCAGGGCCGCGTTCACGTCACCGACTACACCAATGCTTCGCGCACCATGCTGTTCAATATTCACGAACTGGACTGGGATGACAAAATGCTGGAGGTGCTGGACATCCCGCGCGCCATGCTGCCGCAGGTTCACAAGTCCTCCGAAGTGTATGGCCAGACCAATATCGGCGGTAAAGGCGGCACGCGTATTCCGATCGCCGGGATCGCCGGCGATCAGCAGGCGGCGCTGTTCGGCCAGCTCTGCGTGAAGGAAGGGATGGCGAAAAATACCTACGGCACCGGCTGCTTTATGCTGATGAACACCGGGGAAAAAGCGGTCGCCTCTGAGCATGGTCTGCTGACCACCATCGCCTGCGGCCCGCGCGGCGAGGTCAACTATGCGCTGGAAGGCGCGGTGTTTATGGCAGGCGCATCTATTCAATGGCTGCGCGATGAAATGAAACTGATCAGCGATGCCTTTGACTCCGAATATTTCGCCACTAAAGTGCAGAATACCAACGGCGTCTATGTGGTTCCCGCCTTTACCGGTCTGGGCGCGCCTTACTGGGACCCGTATGCTCGTGGTGCGATCTTCGGCCTGACTCGTGGCGTGAATTCCAATCACATTATCCGCGCGACCCTTGAATCCATCGCTTTCCAGACCCGCGACGTGCTGGAAGCGATGCAGGCGGACTCCGGCATTCGTCTTCACGCGTTGCGCGTGGACGGCGGCGCGGTTGCCAATAATTTCCTGATGCAGTTCCAGTCCGACATTCTGGGCACCCGCGTGGAGCGTCCGGAAGTGCGTGAAGTGACCGCGCTGGGCGCGGCCTATCTGGCCGGTCTGGCGGTAGGCTTCTGGCAGAATCTGGATGAGCTACAGGAAAAAGCGGTGATTGAACGCGAGTTCCGTCCTGGCATCGAAACCACCGAGCGTAACTACCGTTACAGCGGCTGGCGAAAAGCGGTGAAACGCGCGATGGCGTGGGAAGATCACGACGAAGGATAAGATTTTCAAAAGTAACCCCGGTAAGCGTCGCGCCACCGGGGAGAATTTCCGGGTAATGGCTAACGCCTTACCCGGTTACCTGAACTGCAGGCGGTATCAGCTAAACATCGGCATCATCAGGAACAATTTAATCACTAATGCGTTGACGATATCGATAAAAAACGCGCCGACCATCGGCACCACCAGAAATGCCATATGCGACGGCCCAAAACGTTCGGTGATGGCCTGCATGTTGGCGACGGCAGTCGGTGTCGCGCCAAGACCAAAACCGCAGTGTCCGGCAGCCAGCACGGCGGCATCATAGTTTTTCCCCATCATCCGCCAGGTCACAAACACCGCAAAAAGCGCCATTGCCAGCGTTTGTACCGCCAGGATGGCGAGCATCGGCAGCGCCAGCGATGCCAGTTCCCAGAGCTTCAGGCTCATCAACGCCATTGCCAGAAACAGCGACAGGCAGACGTTGCCCAGCACCGAAACCGCGCGTTCAAATACCCGATAAAAACCCATTAACGCCAGGCCGTTGCTGAGCAGCACGCCAATAAACAGCACGCAAACAAAGGTTGGTAGCTCCAGCGCGGTTCCCGCTAACAGTTTCGCAATCACTTTCCCCAACGTCAGACAAATCGCGATCAGCGCGATGGACTCGATTAACACCAGTGAGGTGATCATGCGTCCGACATCGGGCTTTTCGAAGGCGGTCGGGGTGGCTAAATCATCAGGCGTGCCGTCCGGCGTGGGCGAGTGTTTGACCAGAAAACGCGCCACTGGCCCGCCAATCAGCCCGCCCAGCACCAGACCGAAGGTAGCGCAGGCCATCGCCACTTCGGTCGCGCTGGTGAAACCGTAACGCTCGGAGAAGAGTTTGCCCCACGCCGCCCCGGTGCCGTGCCCGCCGGAAAGCGTGATCGACCCGGCAAGCAGCCCCATCAGCGGGTCCAGACCCAGCGCTTTTGCCATACCGATGCCGATGGCGTTTTGCATCACCAGCAGCCCCACCACGGCAATCAGAAAGATGCCCACCACTTTGCCGCCCGCTCGCAGGCTGGCAATGTTAGCGTTAAGGCCAATGGTGGCAAAAAAGGCCAGCATGAGCGGATCTTTCAGACTCATATCAAAGTCGATTTCCCAGCCCATGCTTTTTTTCAGCACCAGCAATGCCAGCGCTACCAGCAGGCCGCCTGCGACCGGTTCAGGAATGGTGTATTTTTCAAAGAAGGGGACCGTATGGACCAGTTTACGCCCTAACAGCAGCACCAGGGTGGCGGCTACCAGCGTCGATAATGTATCAAGGTAGAACATAACTTAAGCTCCTTAATCAACGCATGATCCATTCATACGCGACAAATTTCCCATGTCGTCATGGCCTCATCATGAGGTAAGGGACCGATTGTAAGCAATAATGTGACCAAAGTGACAAAAAAGTGAGAATGAAGCCCTTTCGGCTGTCTGTTAGTACAAAAAGTTATGACGCCGTATAGTGCATAACTTTTTATGGCCGCCCTGCAAGCAACCGTTTGCTTTTACCTGTCAGTCGGCTAAAATCCCCCCTTTTCCACCGCGGGATTGCCTCTGATGTCTGCTCACACCGTCGAATCTGAACACGCGCAACCGATTGCTCCTGTGCAGAATAGCGAATTGATTTACCGCCTCGAAGATCGTCCTCCCCTGCCCCAGACCATGTTTGCCGCCTGCCAGCACCTGCTGGCGATGTTCGTTGCGGTCATCACCCCTGCGCTGCTGATTTGTCAGGCGCTGGGATTACCGGCAGAGGATACCCAGCACATCATCAGCATGTCGCTGTTCGCGTCCGGTGTGGCTTCCATCATTCAGATTAAAGCCTGGGGGCCGGTCGGCTCCGGGCTGCTCTCGATTCAGGGCACCAGCTTCAACTTTGTCGCCCCGCTGATCATGGGCGGCACGGCATTAAAAACCGGCGGTGCGGACGTTCCGACCATGATGGCGGCGCTGTTTGGCACCCTGATGCTGGCAAGCTGTACTGAAATGGTCATCTCCCGCATTCTGCATCTGGCGCGCCGCATTATTACCCCGCTGGTCTCCGGCGTGGTGGTGATGATTATCGGGCTGTCGCTGATTCAGGTTGGCCTGACCTCCATCGGCGGTGGCTTTGCCGCGATGAACGATCACACGTTCGGCGCGCCGAAAAACCTGCTGCTGGCGGGCGTGGTACTGGCGGTCATCATTCTGCTAAACCGTCAGCGCAACCCGTACCTGCGCGTCGCCTCGCTGGTGATTGCGATGGCGGCTGGCTATCTGCTGGCCTGGTTTATGGGCATGCTGCCGGAAGGCAACGCGCCAACCAACAGCCCGCTGATCATGGTGCCGACGCCGCTATATTACGGCCTTGGTATTGACTGGAACCTGCTGTTGCCGCTGATGCTGGTGTTTATGATCACCTCGCTGGAAACTATCGGCGATATCACCGCTACCTCCGACGTCTCCGAGCAGCCAGTCTCCGGCCCGCTGTATATGAAGCGTCTGAAAGGCGGCGTGCTGGCGAACGGTCTGAACTCGTTTGTCTCTGCCGTCTTTAATACCTTCCCCAATTCCTGCTTCGGGCAAAATAACGGCGTGATCCAGTTGACCGGCGTTGCCAGCCGCTATGTCGGTTTTGTGGTGGCGCTGATGCTGATCGTGCTCGGCCTGTTCCCGGCAGTGAGTGGTTTTGTGCAGCATATCCCGGAACCGGTGCTGGGCGGCGCAACGCTGGTAATGTTTGGCACCATCGCCGCCTCCGGCGTGCGCATTGTCTCCCGCGAGCCGCTGAACCGCCGCGCCATCATGATTATCGCCCTGTCGCTGGCCGTCGGTCTTGGCGTCTCTCAGCAGCCGCTGATCCTGCAATTTGCCCCGGACTGGGTGAAAAACCTGCTCTCCTCCGGCATCGCTGCAGGCGGCATTACCGCGATTGTGCTGAACCTGCTTTTCCCGCCAGAGAAAAATTGATCTGCCGCGGCAGCGGGCCTGACCCGCTGCCGCTGTAACGCACTTTCACTATTCCTTCCTTGAGGATTTCCTGTAATTCGGGCATAACTCCCTTATGTTTATTTCTCGGGAAGGATGACCATGAAATTTCTCGGAAAACTGATCGCCTGGATTCTGATTGCCGTACTGGTGGTCATTATCGCGTTCTGGTTCCTTGTTCAGACGCGCTGGGGAGCGAAACAGGTCAGCGGCTGGATTAGCGATAACAGCGACTACCAGCTGACGTTTGACGCCATCGATCACCGCTTCTCATCGCCTTCGCATATTTTATTAAAGAACGTAACGTTTGGCCGCGACGGTAAACCCGCCACGCTGGATGCCAAAACCGTGGATATCGGGCTGAGCAGCCGCCAGTTCACCGATCCGCTACATGCGGACGCGATTATTTTGCAGGACGGCACGCTGAATTTGTCGCCTGCCACCGCGCCATTGCCCATTCGCGCGGACCGTCTTCAGTTAATAAATATGGCGTTTAACAGCCCGGAGACCGGCTGGGATCTCAGCGCCCAGCGCGTCACCGGCGGCGTAAGCCCGTGGCTGCCGGAAGCGGGAAATGTCCTCGGGAGTAAAGCCGATATCATGATGAGCGCCGGCTCGCTGACATTGAACGGCGTACCTGCCAGCAACGTACTGATTCAGGGCAGTATCGATCACAATAACGTTAATCTGAGCACCATTGGCGCGGATCTGGCGCGCGGTTCGCTGACCGGCACCGCGCGGCGTAATGCCGACGGCGGCTGGATCGTCGACAGCCTGCAAATGAACGACATCCGCCTGCAAAGTGATAAAACCCTGGCGGACTTTTTTGCGCCGCTGACGACCGTGCCCTCCCTGCAAATCAACCGTCTGGATGTAACGGACGCACAGCTTCAGGGGCCGGACTGGGCAATTATCGACCTCGATCTCAGCCTGCGCGATCTGACGCTCAGTAAAGAGGACTGGCAAAGCCAGGGCGGTAAGCTGTCTATGAACGCCAGCGAATTTATCTACGGCTCGCTGCATTTGAACGATCCCATTCTCAACGCCGAGTTTTCTCCGCAGGGCGTGGCGCTGCGCCAGTTCACTTCGCGCTGGGAAGGCGGCATGGTCCGCACGTCAGGCAACTGGCTGCGCGACGGTAAAACGCTGGTGCTGGACGACTTTGCGCTCGCCGGGCTGGAATACACCCTGCCGCCTAACTGGAAACAGCTATGGATGACCCAGCTCCCGCCGTGGTTACAGGGCGTGACGATTAACCGCCTGACCGCCAGCCGTAATCTGGTGATTGATATCGACCCGGCGTTTCCGTGGCAGCTTACGGCGCTCGACGGCTACGGCAGCTATTTGCAGGTGGCAAAAAATCGCCAGTGGGGGATCTGGGGCGGCGCAGGCGGGCTGAACGCCGCCGCCGCCACGTTCAACCGGGTGGACGTTCGCCGACCCTCGATCAAGCTTACCGCTAATGGCTCGACGGTGAATATCAGCGAACTGAGCGCCTTTACGGAAAAAGGGCTGCTGGAAGCTACCGCTACGGTGTCGCAGCTTCCACAGCGGCAGCTTAACGTCAGCCTCAACGGGCGCGGCGTGCCGCTGTCTATCCTGCAACAGTGGGGATGGCCCGCGCTGCCGATCTCCGGCGACGGCAATGTGCAACTGACCGCCAGCGGAACGTTACAGGCCGATGCACCGCTGAAACCGTCGGTGAACGGTCAACTGCGGGCGGTGAATATGAGTAAGCAGCAGGTGACGCAGACGATGCGCGGCGGCATGGTGAGCGGCGGAAACGAAGGTTCGGTGCCGGTGAGTCCACCCTCATCCCGGCCCTCTCCCTGAGGGAGAGGGGAAACGCCACCATCGCAGTAGCGTTATAATTTAAACGACCAGACGCTGATACTCATTACACAGCAGCCACTTCACCGGCTCGTTTTCTTCAACGGTGGAGTAGCGTTCGCCTGCCTCAAGAAAATGGTTATCCTGCCTGTCGTCATTCACCATCGAAATTTCCCAGCCGAGCACCAGCGATTTTTCCGCCCAGAAACGGTGGTAAAGCCGCTGGGGAAGGCAAACGCCCTGCCCCGGTTTTAGCACCAGCGTGTCCGTGGGCCGAAGAGTGCGGCGACGCCCGTCCACAGCAACGTCAATGGTCCGCCGCAGGTCCTGTTGATTATCCTCCGTGGACCACGCCAGCTGCATACATAAATCGCCGCCGCCCCGGTTGAGGATATCTTCCATTTTATGCGTATGAAAATGCCAGGGCGTATGCTGATCCTGCTGGATTTGCAGCATTTTTTCGGCGTAGGGTTTCGGATACTGCGCATGATGCAGCGCGCCGTTGCGTAAGGTCAGCAGCGTTAATCCGGTATCGGCAAAATCTCCCCGGCCAAAATCGGTAATATCCCAGCCAAGCTGTAAATCCAGCACTTCCTGCCATTCGTCCAGCGGCTGTTGCCGCCACGCCGCGGCGGTAAAGTAAGCGAAATCAGGTAAACACAGCCGAAAGCTTTCCGCGACCGCGTGCGCCTTATCTATCGCGTAATTTATTGATGAACGCTTCATGTTAGCCTCCTGTGCAGACGCCATCTGAGGCGGGCGAACCCGCCTCGCAGGAATTAATAGAGCGTCGCTTTACCGGTTGAACCAAATAGCTTCATTTTGTAGCGAATAACCTCACGCGCGGCGTTAATCGGTTCCGGGTAAATCACATTCGGATCCCACCAGGTCTCTTTACCCAGAATTTCACGCACTTTCTGGAAGTAGGCATATTTCATATCGCTGGAGATATTGATTTTGCCGACGCCCAGGGTTACCGACTCGGCAATTTCCGCATCCGGGTTCGCGGAGCCGCCGTGCAGTACCAGCGGGATGGACAAGCGGCCAGCGATCTCACGCAGGATGTGCATCTGGAGTTTGGGCTGCATCCCTTTCGGGTAGATCCCATGAGCAGTACCAATCGCCACCGCCAGTGTATCGACGCCGGTTCGGGCGACAAAATCCTCCGCCTGCGCCGGATCGGTATACGTCACTTCAGAAACGCCGCCCTCCACGGACGTGCCGGTTTGCCCGATAGTACCCAGTTCCCCTTCCACGGAGACAGCCACGGCATGCGCCAGTTTGACTACCTCACGGGTCAGCGCCACGTTCTCTTCGTAGGGCAACAGCGAGCCGTCGATCATCACCGACGTGAAGCCGCACTGGATGGCGCGCAGCACGTGCTCTACTGATGCGCCGTGATCGAGGTGCAGCGTGAACGGGACCGGGCTGCGACGGGTGATTTCGCGGACGTAGCCAAAAAAGCTGTCGCCGAGGAAGTCATGCTCGCTGGGATGAACGGAGATAATCGCCGGGGTGTTGGTCGCTTCAGCTTCTTCAACCACGGCACGGATAAAGCAGCTATCCGCCACGTTAAATGCGCCAATGGCAAAACCGTGCTGGCGGGTGGGTTTCAGCAGTTCTTTCATCGAAACTAACATCATCATTCTCCAGTTTCAGAGTGTAGTAAGCCCTGCCAGGGCGTTGACGCGCTGACATATAAGGCGTTACAGGAATGAAATCAGGCTTTGCCGATCGCGCCGGATGCCTGAAGGTAAGGGGTTATGGCCTCTTCGCTGGCCCGCTCCATGACGGCCATCACGTCGGCCAGTTCAGCGGCGCTGTCATGGCACAGCGCATGTAGCAATGCGGCTTTCCCGGTCTCAAAGATTGCCGCACCGACGTTAATTTTCGCCACGCCCAGCGCCGGACAACGTGCGAGCTGATCGAACGGAGTACCGCTGCCGCCGTGAAGCGCCAGAGGGACGCTCGACAGACGGGCGATCTCCGCCAGCCGATCAAAATCGAGGTTCGGCGTCACGCCGGGCGCATACATGCCGTGCGCGGTGCCGACGGAGACCGCCAGCAGATCGATCCCGGTCTGGCGGATAAACGGCTCCACGTCGCCGGGCTGCGTCATCAAATCGACATTGGTGGCATGGTCATAGCGCGGCGCATCCGCCAGATGACCAAGTTCGCCTTCCACGCATACTCCTGCACTGGCGGCCAGCTCGACCACCGCCCGCGTCTGGCGGATATTCTCCGCCAGCGGAAATGCCGAGGCATCAATCATCAACCCGTTAAAACCGGCGCGAAACGCCTGATAAATCAACGCAGGCTCTTTTCCATGATCCAGACTCAACGCCACTGGTACCGCGGCCTCGTCCGCCAGCGCTTTCACCACGGAGGCGGCGACGCTGGCGGGGAAGTGGGAAAGATGCCCCTGATAAAGATTGAGGATAATGGGCGCGCGATGGGTTTCCGCCGCGCGGATCGCCGCCCGGGCGCTTTCCAGATTCATACAGTTAATCGCCAGCAGCGCATAATGCTCACGCCAGGCTTTCGTCACCATACTTTTCATATCGGCAAACATACGGCCTCCGGTTATTCCAGGGTAAAGGTGATCTCTTCGTCTTTCACTTTCTGATCGCTTAACTCGTCAAACTCCTCATCCCGCTCGGTCACCGGTTTCTTCCACAGCGACAGCATGACGCCGCAAATCACGGTGCCGATACCCAGCGCCAGGCAGAACAGCAGTGGATGGGTAAACAGCGGTACCACAAACATGCCGCCGTGCGGCACCGGGCTTTCCACGCCCCATACCATGATCAACCCGCCAGCCACCGCCGAGGCCACCACGCAGGAGCCGACAACCCTCAGCAAATCGCGGGCGGCAATAGGGATCACGCCTTCGGTAATCATGCAAATGCCCATCGGGAAAGCCGCTTTCAGCGCTTCACGCTCGGCGCGGGTATATTTATGGCGGGTCAGCAGAAACGACAGCGTAATGCCGAACGGCGGGATGATAGAGCCGACAAACTTGACGGCCTCCGGCCCGTACACTCCGCTGACGAGCAGGCCATCGGCAAACAGCGACATGGTTTTATTCACCGGACCGCCGAAATCGAACGTCGCCATCGCGCCGAGGATCGCCCCCATCAGAAAACGCGATCCGCCCTGCATCGATTCGAGCATGTGGATCAGCGCATCCTGCAACCAGGCGATTGGCTTACCAATGAGCGTCATCATCAGCAGACCGCCGATAATCGTGCTCAGTACCGGCAGTACCATTATCGGCATCAGCCCCTGCATCGACTGCGGCAACCGGATATAGCGTTTCAGCAGCAGCACGGTATAGCCCACTAAAAATCCGCCGAGCATGCCACCGATAAAACCGGTATGAATTTCACCGCACACAAACCCGACAATCAGACCGGGGGCAAAACCGGGGCGGTCAGCGATGGAATAGGCAATGGCGGCGCTGATCAGCGGAACAATAAGCCCCATACCCCAGCCGCCGATTTGATTCAGCATCCACGGAACCGACCCTGTCTTCTCGCCAACGTTGGTACCGCCTAATATCTGCCCAAGGGCGATGCATATACCCGCCGCGACAATCAACGGGATCATCCAGGAAATTCCCGTCAAAAGATGTTTTTTAATTTCCTGCGACACCGGAATTTTATGTTCACTCATGTGAGATCCCTCCAGAATAAGGATCATGCATTAGCAATTGATTTTTCCACCTTTTCAAGAAATTGAATTGGCGATTTAATAACAACTTCCGTTTTAACGCGAACTATCCTTTTATTTTTGAATCTTTCCTCTCCTTTTATTTTTACATCCACGGCCAGAATCACGACATCTGCGGCAGCAATATCCTCCGCGGGTAATTCATTTTCTGTGCCGATGGTTCCCTGTGTTTCTACTTTGATATTATGGCCCAGCGCTTTCGCGCCTTTAATCAGTTTTTCGCGGGCAATATAGGTATGCGCAATGCCCGCGGTACAGGCGGCGACACAAACAATATTCATGACATGCTCCCGTTAAAATAGTTAGCAAACATCCGATTCAGCGTACTGGCTAAAAAGATCGATAATCCGCTGCGGGCTTTTCTCTTCAAGCAGTTGATTAATAATGTCGTCGTCCGCAAGCGCCCCGGCGACCTGTGACAATAAGCGAATATGGGTGGTATTTTGATCTTCGAGGCGGACGGCAAACAGAATAATGCACCGCACGCTGCTACCATCCAGCGTCTCCCAGGGAATGTCATGCCGCGTGCGGCCAATAGCCAGCGTCGTGTTGACCACCGCGGAGGACTTACCGTGCGGGATCGCAATATGGTTTTCAAAACCGGTCGACCCTTCCGCTTCGCGCTGCCAGACATCCTGAATAAACGTATCACGGCAGGTAATAGCGCCATCTCGCTGTAAGAGATCGGTTAATTCCTCTATCGCCTCCTCTTTATTTTTCGCCTTCATATCTAAAAGAACACGATTCGTATTCAGAATTTTACTTATGTCCATAGTCCTACCTCATGGAGATAAAATTAATTTCCGACGACAACACTTGTCGCATGATGTAATTTTTCGGTAATGACAGCTTCGGTAACGCGTTTAATATCGGCATCATTAAAAAAGGCGGTGACATACACCACCGGCAGATCGACCGCCGGTAAATTGATGGTGGAGATCACCAGCTCAATATCGTCTTTTGCATGAAACGTCTGCAAACCGCTGGCGGAGACCACGCCGACAATCGTCCAGTCCGGAAAGGCGCGCAGGATACGGCTTTTCAGCAGATGCGACGTTCCGATACCGGTAGAACACACCAGCAGAATACGTTTATGTGCGATCTGCCGCTCCATCGCCGCCTGAAAATGCACGGTCAGATAACCGATTTCATCTTCCGACACCGCCGCCTCGCCCCAGGCGCTAAATACCTGATTCACCGCACGCTGCGTCAGTTTCCAGACGTCCTGTAGCTCGCCTTTAATATCTTCCAGAAGCGGGTTACGAATAAAAATGTGATAATTCAGTCGGTTAATTAACGGTTTTATGTGGATCAGCAAACCATCATACAGCGCGGCGTCATCACGGAAATCGCTATCCACCATTGCGGAGAACGTCGCGATGAGCTGACCGGTAATCAGCCGCGCCTCATCGCTGGAATGCATATTGCCAGGGTTACGGATATCGCCCCGCTCCTCGACCACCACGCCGGAGGAAATAATGTATTGATAGATAAACCACACTTCATCTTCAGGCAGCGGATGGGCGATATGTTTCTCTATACGCCGCAGCATCCCCCGGGCAATGGTAAACACGTTTTCATCGAATGGCGGGGTGCTCTCCTCTTTTTTAGGCAGCGCGTTGCCTCGCGTAATGCGGTACATCATAATCAGGATATGGGTAAAGATATTCACGTAATATGGCTCGCCAAGCGACCAGCAGAGCTTCTTTTCCATATCCTGTAACAGCGTCTGAACGAACAGCACATCCTCTTCACCAAAATAGCGTACCAGCGCCTTATAACTGCCCGGATCAAGCCGTGAATGAATAATGGTTCCGGTCTCATTATGATTAATAATGCCATTAATCAGCGAGGCCATCGCCTGACGGACGCTATTTTCACTGCCCTCAATATGCGTTCCGCTTTGACTGCGAATCAGTGATAATCCCAGCGGGGCGATCCATGATTCAATAATTTTTAAATCGTTAACAATGGACGCGCTGCTGATAAAATAGCGTTCGGATAATTTACTGATGGATGTTTCATGTGGCGTTTCATTCAATAACTGCGAGGCTATTTTTACCCGCCGGGAATTATTTAACATCACATCGGCATCATCACCTTCGCCACTCACTGGCAGATCCAGTTGCAAAAAATCGGTAACGTTTTCTGCTAATAACATCACGCCGGAACCTGCGCGTTTATCGATAGTGATTTTACGTTCGGCAAGCCACTGCTCCAGCTCCCGGAGATCGCGCTGAATGGTCTTCTCGGATACATTAAGATATTCCGCGATTTTTAGCAGCGTGACGTATTCTCGTCGTTGCAGGAGAAACTTTAATAATCTGTTTTGTCGAGAGGTAATTGTTTGCATTTTTTTACCCTTATTACATACCAGATTAACCCCACGGAATGCTTTTTTTACGACTTAAGCTCCATAAATATTCTGTAAGCATAAATATAAAAGTCAGTTGATTAAATCACAATACTAAATCGTGTCCGGAATTCCGGACAAAAACAGGAACAGAAGTGAATAAGGAATTTATTTCAGGACAGATCACATTTTCGCGATAAATATGAGTGATAGCGATCACAAATATGAATTATTGTAAAAGGAGAAAGCGTGAGGATGATGATAAATAATCTGCTGCTGCCGGGTGGTCAGCAATCAACAACATCCTCTCTCCCTAACAGAGAGAGGATGGCCGTTTTACAGGGTAATCGTCAGGTCATTGCCGGTCGCGGTCACTACCACGCCCCGATCGCTGGCGCTCTGCGCACCGCCCTGCACGCCGGCGATCTGCGCCACGTTGCGCAGGCACAGCGTCCAGCCGCTTGCCTTACCGTCGCCTTTGACAATAATGGCGCGACCTTCACGCTTCGCCGTCAGCGTAAAGACCACAGAACCGTCCTGCGCCGGAACCTCGCAGGTCGCCGTATGCCCGTCCTCCAGCGCAAATAGCTGGAAAGCGGTCCCGTCATTCCAGGCGTAATCCGGCTTCTGGTCGTTATTACCGAGTGCCAGCAGCGTGTTCTCGCGCACGTAAACCGGCAGACTGAGCACGTCGTGGGTCTGTTTATGCCAGCGGCTGCCTGCAATCTCATCATTGTGCCACAGGTGCGTCCAGCGCCCTTCCGGCAGATAAAACTGTACCTCGCCCGCCTCGCTGAACACCGGAGCCACCATTATGGCATCGCCGAGCATATACTGCCGATCCAGATAGTCGCACGCCGGATCGTCCGGGAACTCCAGCATCATGGCGCGCATCATCGGCGTACCGGACGCATTCGCCGTCGCCGCCTGGCGATACAGGTACGGCATCAGGCGGCATTTAAGCTGAGTAAAGTGGCGCACCACATCGCAGGATTCGTCGTCATAAGCCCACGGCACGCGGTAGGACTTACTGCCGTGCAGGCGGCTATGGCTGGAGAGCAGCCCAAACGCGCACCAGCGTTTGTAAACGTGTGCCGGGGCAGTATTTTCAAAGCCGCCGATATCGTGGCTCCAGAACCCGAACCCGGACAGACCAATTGACAGCCCGCCGCGCAGGCTTTCCGCCATCGACTCATAGTTGGCGTAGCAGTCGCCGCCCCAGTGAACCGGGAACTGCTGCGCACCGACGGAGGCCGAGCGCGCAAACAATACCGCCTCTTTCTCGCCGACGGTCTCTTTGAGCACGTTCCACACCAGTTCGTTGTAAATGTAGGCGTAATGGTTATGCATTTTCTGCGGATCGGCACCGTCATGCCAGACAACATCCGTCGGGATGCGCTCGCCAAAGTCGGTCTTGAAGCAGTCAACGCCCATCGCGATCAGCCCTTTCAGCTTATCGGCGTACCACTGGCAGGCGTCCGGATTGGTGAAGTCGTAAATCGCCAGCCCCGGCTGCCATTTGTCCCACTGCCACAGCGAGCCGTCCGGACGCTTCAGCAGGTAGCCCTTCTCTTTCAGCTCCTTGAATACCGGCGATTTCTGGCCGATGTAGGGGTTGATCCATACGCAGATTTTCAGCCCTTTCGCCTTCAGGCGGCGGATCATCCCTTCCGGGTCCGGAAAGGTCGCCGGATCCCATTCAAAATCACACCACTGGAAGGCTTTCATCCAGAAGCAGTCGAAGTGGAAGACGTGCAGCGGCAGGTTGCGCTCCGCCATGCCGTCGATGAAGCTGTTAACTGTCGCTTCATCATAGTTAGTGGTGAACGAGGTGGTCAGCCACAGCCCGAACGACCACGCGGGCGGCAGCGCCGGACGGCCGGTAAACTGCGTATAGCGGTTGAGTACCTCTTTCGGCGTCGGGCCGTCGATCACAAAATATTCCAGATATTCGCCTTCGACGCTGAACTGCACTTTCGAGACTTTCTCGGAACCCACTTCAAACGAGACGCACTGCGGATGATTGACCAGCACGCCGTAGCCGCGGTTGGTCAGGTAAAACGGGATGTTCTTGTACGACTGCTCGGTGCTGGTGCCGCCGTCACGGTTCCAGGTTTCCACCGTCTGACCATTTTTCACCAGCGCGGTAAAGCGCTCGCCGAGACCATAGACCGTCTCGCCGACGCCCAGATCCAGCCGCTCGAACATGTAGTTGCGCGCGTCGTTGCTGTCCTGAACGTAGCCGTTATTTTTCACCTGGCTGCCGGTAATGCGCCCGCCGTCGCGCAAAAAATCCAGCGCCCAGTTTTCGCCTTTGGTGACGCGCACGCTCAGGCTGCCGCTTTTCAGTTCGGCGAATGCCTCCGTGTTGCGCATTTCTACCTGCACATCCTTCATCACGTTCAGCGGATAATGTGGACCGTTATCCAGCGCCCCCTGGAAATGTTCGATGCGCACGCCGACCACGCCTTCCTGCGGCGAGAAAAAGCGCAGGGTGAACAGCGGCGTATCGAGTTGCCAGGCGCGTTCGCGCACATCGCGCGGGGCGGCGTGGATCACCATCTCGTTGCCCTGCTGCTCGACGTCAAACACCTGGATCGGGTGAATAAGATTCAGCCCCGGTTGAATTAGCCAGTTTCCATCACTGATTTTCATAACATGCTCCTTTAGTGCTGCAATGCTTTGCCCGCTGGCGACTGCGTATCGCGACGCTTGCCCTGCGCGACCTGTTCAAGAATATGATTCATCAACGGCGTTTTCAGGAGGTAGAAGCGTTTGGCGATAATGGCGCTCAGCAGATAACAAAAGGCCGGTACGAGGGTAAACAGGGCGATGATAATAGAGAGCGTGGCGCTGTTCTGGGTTTTGGCGGCGGCATCGTAACCGCCGCCAGCCAGCATCCAGCCGATCATCGCGCCGCCCAGTGCCAGGCCCAGCTTCAGCACGAACAGCGTCCCGGCAAAGCTGATCCCGGTCAGGCGTTTGCCGTTGCACCACTCGCCGTAATCGACGGTATCGGACATCATCACCCACTGGATAGGCGTGACCAGTTGATGCAGCACGCCGATAATGGCGATAAAGCCGAACATCACGATATTGGCGCTCAGCGGCACAAAGAACATCGCCACGCTAAACACGGTCAGCAGCGCGTTAGTGCCCCAGAAGACGCTGACCTTGCACAGACGGTCAGTGATGGGCTTCGCAAGCGCCGAACCAATCAGGTTGCCCACGCAGTAGGTGGTCAGGAACCAGGTAAACAATCCCGGCGCACCCATAATCCAGGTGACGTAGTACATCATGGCACCGCCACGCACGCACACCGCCAGAATGTTGAGGATGGTCAGCAGGCCGACGATACGCCACTGGTCGTTTTTCAGGATATCGCGCAGGTCTTCACTCATCGCAGTTGTTGATGGCGGCGCAACCACACGCTCTTTGGTGGTAAAGAAGCAGAACGCCAGCATCAGGAACGCCACCACCGACAGCACCGCAATCCCGCTCTGAAAACCAAATGCTTTATCGCCACGGCCAAGCAGCTCGACCAGCGGCATCATCAGCACGGTTGAGAGCATCCCACCCGCCGTCGCCAGCACGAAGCGCCAGGATTGCAGCGAGATGCGCTGCGTCGGGTCGTTAGTAATCACGCCGCCCAGCGCGCAGTAGGGGATATTGACGATGGTATACAGCAGCGTCAGCAGGGTATACGTTACCGCCGCGTAAATCATTTTGCCGGTCATGCTGAGATCCGGCGTGCTGTAGGTCAACACGCAGACGATGCCAAACGGCAGCGCGCCGAACAGCACCCACGGGCGGAACTTGCCCCAGCGGCTGCGGGTACGGTCGGCAATCAGCCCCATGCAGGGGTCGGAGATGGCATCCAGCGCGCGGGCCAGCAAAAACATCGTGCCGACAAACCCCGCCGGGATGCCGAAAATATCCGTATAAAAAAACATCATAAACATCATGACGTTATCAAAAACGATATGGCTGGCGGCGTCACCCATGCCGTAGCCAATCTTCTCTTTTACAGAAAGTATCTGACTTTTCATTGTTCATTCCTTGATGCTGTAAGGTACGTGGTACTGCTGAAGAGCTTTTTAAATCATCCTGGCGGGCGGGGGTATTCCGTTTTCTGGTTATCAGATTACGTTTCTTGTTTTCTGTGATCGCGGTAGGGAAAAATCGTAACGTGTGGATTTGTTGAGGATTTATGTCAGATTAGGGATGTTTTGGTAGTAAGGGCGTGAAAAAAGTCACATGGGGGATGTGGAAACCGCAGGAAGTAGCTATAATGCGCCCGCCTCCATGTAGCAATCGAGGCGCGGAAGATCGTCATCTCCGGTGAGGTGGCTGGACTTCAAATCCAGTTGGGACCGCCAGCGGCCCCGGGCAGGTTCGACTCCTGTGATCTTCCGCCAATCATCTTCTCAGCACGTCCGAGAAGAACCTTTAAATTCATAAACTTCAGCAAGTTAACTAGCTTTATTGTCCGTATCAGTCCAAAGGCATCTCCCTAAATCCACGAAAAATATGTATATCGTTGTGTATAATTTTTTATTCACAGATTTAACTTATACACATTCCGCTTACAGACATACAAATCCGACGTGCCAAGGCACAAGAAAAGCCCTACACCCTCAATGATGGGCAAGGCATATCCTTGCTTATAAATCCCGACGGGAGCAAAGGATGGAGGTTCCGCTACCGGTTTGCGGGTAAAGCCCGGTTAATGTCATTCGGATCATACAGTCTCGTCTCGCTTGCTGAGGCTCGCGACAAACGGGATACAGCACGCAAGCAGGTAGCAAATAGCATTGATCCAGTCTAAGAACGCAAAGCGCTAAAGATGGCACAGCAACTCTCAATAGAAAACTTCTTCGAAGCTATATGTTGGGAATGGCACTCAAATAAAGCCGATCGCTAGACAGTCGCCTACCGTGAAGAAATCATTAAGACATTTGAGCAAGATGTTTTCCCGCACATTGGTAAGCGTCCTTTAAGTGAGATTAAACCGCTGGAACTGTTTGAGGTACTACGACGAATAGAGAAGCGTGGAGCGCTGGAGAAGACAAGAAAAGTACGCCAAAGATGCTGTGAGGTTTATCGCTATGCGATTATAACGGGCCGCGCTGAATACAATCCTGCACTGGATTTAGCCATCCCTCTGGCCGTTCCAAAACAAAAGCACCATCCATTTTTATCAGTTGAAGAGCTACCTCATTTTATTAGAGATTTGGAAGCGTATACCGGCAGCATCATCACGAAAAATGCGACGAAGATTGTGGTGCTTACCGGCGTTCGTACCCAAGAAATGCGCTTTGCCACATGGGATGAACTAGATTTAGATAAAGATATATGGGAGATTCCAGCAGAAAGGATGAAAATACGCAGACCTCATATTGTTCCTTTATCTACTCAGGTAGTTGACCTCTTCGCACAGCTCAAACCTATTACCGGTCGTTATCCCTACATTTTTATTGGTAGAAATAATCGTAGTAAACTGATCTCTAAAGAAAGTGTGTCGCAGGTAATTGAATTACTGGGCTACAAAGGACGTGCGACAGGTCACGGATTCAGACACACAATGTCAACGATCTTACATGAACAAGGATTTGAAAGTGCATGGATTGAGATGCAGCTTGCACATGTAGATAAGAACAGCATTCGTGGGACATACAATCATGCACAATATATTGAAAATCGAAAAATAATTTTGCAATGGTATAGTGATCTCCTATTAACAACAGCCATAATATAATTATTATATGCTAACATATTGCATCAGTATTTCGCCGATGCAATATGCATATTATTTACTTAAGTTACCTTGTAATTCTGAAACAATTTCTTTCGAACATATTTCACCAAGTTCTAAGCTATCTCTTTCTAATTTCAATTTATCAAGCATAAATCTATTAGTGAGTTCGAAGCCATCAAAAATGGTATACCAGTTTTTAACGTAGCGCTTCATTCTAGGATCATCCCCAACTAATCCCATATCACCTTTTTGTATATGTGAATTCAATCTACTTTCTATTTCGAAACTATCTTTAGATATTTTACGACCTATAAGCATGAGCTCAAAATGCAAATTTTGACTACTAAACCCCGGATGTCTTTGAATTATTGCCGCATAATCATCAAGCTGTCTTAGATGTTTTATATTTAATGAAATGCTTGGTCTTTTTATCTCAATGATAATGCATTTGTAATATGGGTTACCATTGGAATCAAGGGCTGGGTACTTTCTGGCTAAAAATAGATCTGTCTGCCGTTTTGAACCAGCTAATTCTGTCTCATTCTCAACATCATCTTCATCAATATCATTGATATGTTTAACACGATTCCTTAATTCTAATGCTATTTTGGTAAAAGTATCTTCCTCAGCCCCGATAGTTTCATAGCGTTCACCGAACAACCATGTGTTGTTTTCAATTATTTTTTGAAGATCTGGAGTCTCCCTTATTTCCTTATAATGATGATCCATTAAATAACGAAGCTTGTCCACTACAAGCCTTCTTTTTTGTAGTTCTTCAATCGCGCTAATTATATTATCAAGTTTTGTAATTCTTAATTGATTAGAAAGTTTTGACAAACCCTCTTTACTCAAATCTAAAACGCTTTCAAGTATATTAAATAAATCCTCATTATTATTTGATGAAGATAGTTTATCCAATAGCCTTACAAAAACCTTTCTTTGTTTTGTATTCAAATTATCGAGCATAGCTGGCTCGGCTATATATATATCACGAACGATAGCCTTGATATTATTCAAGCGCCACTCAGCATATTTAGAATCTGAATATTCGCTATAAGAAGGGAATACTCCCTCTTGTTGATAACGCTCTAAAGTTTCGTCAATTTTCTTTTGAAGGAAATCATCATATATCTTTTTTGATAATCCCCAAACAAATTTTATGACATCTTTCCAAACTTTTGAGTCAGCATTATACTTAGCATCTGAAAATATATCATCACCTTTATTACTAAAGTTATCAGCCCAGTTAGAACTGACAAATATAGAAAGGTAGAAATCTTTTTTCTGATTAAATTTACTTGGAACTTCGTGGACTTTTTTACCCTGCGAATTTACCAAATATACATACGATCTTTCTTTAGAGGGTTTTTCATCCCATCGGAGAGCATTGATTGAAAATGAACTTCCATCAAATTCTTTTTCTAATGAGTGGGAATCATGTTCTGGTGCCGTTATAACAAACCCATTATAAGATAACGTTATCTGCTCGTTCAGTGCTAAGTGACAGCAAAACTCACTCTGTAATCGTTTTATTATTTCTTTATCACTTGGTAAATCATTATGAAAATGATTCAAGATGACACATGTGCCACTTTTTTGTCCGATTAATGTTGCATGCTGTTCTTGATACGGAATATTAATATAAGCTTGATAATTTTTAAGATCAGCATCATCAATTTCTATTTTAGCATTTATATCGTTATATTTAGTAAACCATATAGCTTGACGACTGAGCTTATGAAATGCAAGCCTTCCTCTTCCTTGTGAGCCATGTAATTCAATATTATCTTTTTTTAGTGAATCATCAAATCTATTAAAGTTCAAATCAAAGTGATTAAAATCTATACCGTCACCATCATCAAGAATATAAACCGATGACAGGCCGCCTAAATCAGTTCTACGCACCTCAATAGTGACATTCCGAGCTTTGGCATCAAATCCATTCCATGCTAGCTCAACAATACACTGAAATGGCTCGCAATTTTTAAATCTCTTTTTTATGCCAACATCATTTATATTAGTTTCGCCACTTATTATCTGCATGGTAATGTCCTTTTTTGCAATAATGCTGGTATCTGCTCATCTGGTTTATTCATTTCTAATGCAAACACTATATCTTTAAAACCCTTCATACAATATACATGTTACCCGGCAAATGCGGTTAAAGTATACCTGCCATCAAGAAATGTACGAAACTAAAATTACCCAGCTTGCGCGCAATGCTCTCCCCGCCACGCCTGCCCGCTTAAGGGGGCATTGTAAATGCAGGTGCATGAAACGGCGCAGGCCGCGCCGGTGCTGGCGTGGCGGGGGATGAAAAATACGGGGATTTGCATGCAAAATCATTCACCCTGTGAATTTATGACTTTTTTCGGCAAAAATGGCGGGATTTTCAGGTGTTTTTTGACGGACTACGGCGTGGTTAAATCAGCCCGGCGGCGGGCATAAATCATGTGCTGCGTCGGGGTGTATCTTTCCTGACTGTCGGTTCGCGAGGTCGCGTCGGGCCTCAGTCCGATGGCCGTTAAAATCGCTGCATCCTGTTCGCAGTAAGCCGGTTTTTTTCCGCCCGCAAGCCAGAGAGAAAGTGCCTCACGCAGATAAATTACTGACCGGTCGACGGCACGGCCCTGTACGGTGCCGCTCTGTCCCGCCACGGCCATCAGTTCAGGGGCGAAAATGGACGCCAGCGTGTCGCCGTGCTGCTGCATGAATTCATCCAGCTGGTCGCGGATACTGATATGCTGCACGCCTCGTGCGAGCGAATTTAGCGCACGGCGGCCCCGTTAATTTCCCATTTTTTGATGTCGGTAACCTCAAGCAGTTCCTGCAAGCGCCCGCCGGAGTGGTCAGTGCCTGCCGTGGTCTGTTCGCGGTATTCCTGTTCAGCGGCGGCCAGCGCTGCTTTATGATTCAGCCAGGCGGATTTGTTTGTTTCACAGGCGTCATACGCCTGTTTCAGGGTCAGGGTGGTCATGGTGCACTCCGGGATTAGTAAAAACGCTGTTTTCGGGTTTTGTCGGACTCGGTCACAATAAACGTATCTTCCGCAAGGTCGGTGTCCGCCGGAGACTGGATAATTTTGTCCACCGACTCCATCGCCCGGAACGAGGCCGGGCAGACAACGCTCGTACACTGGTAGTAAATCTGCCTCACCTTTTCGGACAGATAGCGACTGGTGCGGGTTTGGGCTGCACTTTTGCAGAAGGGACAGTGCATCATGACATCAGCCCCCATGCTTTCAGGTCAGCATCACGCTCGCGCATCTTTCTGAAGAACTTCTGGCGGGTGTCGAGCCTGTGTGGTGTGCCATGTGCGGCAGGGTTTCAGCCGACAGCCCTGCCCGGAAGAGGACCGGCTCGTCGTTCAGGCGGACATGACCGTTTTAACCGCCTCCTTAAGCCATACCATCACCTCCTGCATCACTTCCTTATCCGGCTCCACATAGCCTGTTGTAAGCTCAGTCTCGCTTTCGGGCACGCCGCCGCGCGCGAATCTTTATCTGACCAGCGCCCCACACGTACCCGTAGCGCCGTTTCAAGTTCATGCCCGGCATACAAGGTCAGTCAGGGTATGTCGATGTGCCCTGCGGTAATTCCACAAGGAAAATGGAAAGCCGAAACACGTCAACATTGCAGTGATAAATTACCGCATCGCCGCAGAGTCAGATGCCAGAGTTTACCCCCTCAATCTCTGGCATAATAAGTGAACTACGGCGTTGTGAGTAAGATGAAAATGGAGGCGGCATGACAGATAAAAACTTATCCCCATCCCCGGCGGGCGAATTTATTCTGTTTGCCAGTGATGACGGCGAAGTGCGCGTTGAATGTCGCTTTGAGCAAGAGACGCTGTGGCTGTCTCAGGCAACCATTGCCAGCCTGTATCAGATCACCCCCCAGGCCGTGACGCAACACATTAAAGCGATCTACGATGAAGGCGAACTTGAACAAAACGCAACCTGTAAGCCTTACTTACAAGTTCAACTTGAAGGGAGTCGCCAGGTAAGCCGCAACAGGCTCCATTACAGCCTGCCCGTTATTCTCGCCGTTGGCTATCGCGTTCGCTCCCAACGAGGCACTCAGTTCCGCCAGTGGGCAACCCAGACGCTCCAGGAATACCTGATCAAAGGTTTTGTGATGGACGATGAGCGGCTAAAAAATCCGCCCGTGGGTTCATCTGCTGTGCCTGACTATTTCGACGAGATGCTTGAACGCATCCGCGATATTCGTGCCAGTGAGCGCCGGGTTTATTTGCGGGTGCGGGAGATTTTTGCCTTAGCCGCCGACTATCAACCCTCACTAAAAGAAACCACACAGTTTTTTCAAACCATCCAGAACAAGCTGCATTTCGCCTGTACCGGTCATACCGCTGCGGAACTCATCCACAAACGTGCTGACGCCAGCAAACCACATATGGGCTTGACCAGCTATAAGGGCGAAGAGGTACGGAAGTGTGATGTGACGGTGGCAAAAAACTACCTTAACCAGGATGAAGTTAGCGAGCTTAACCGCGTGGTTAATATGTGGCTGGATTTTGCCGAAGATCAGGCTCGTCGTCGTCAGCAGGTCTTTCTGCATGACTGGCAGGTTAAGTTGGATCAGTTCCTGCAATTCAACGACCGCGAGGTTCTGCAAGGCGCGGGAACGATCAGTAAGAAAATGGCAGATGAAAAAGCGCAGGCGCAATATGTTAATTTTGCCGAACAACGGCGGCGCTTAAAAGAAGCTGAAGGTGAGAAAGATATTGCCGCTTTGCTACAGTGGGACAAAGAAAAGAAAAGCTAACACCGGCTACTGACGGATGCAAAAGCAGGTTAATGGCCGCAAGCTATTCCTTTGGTTCCACGCCCTTCTTACGTAAAGCCTCACGGCCAGAGTTTTTAAGCCAGTTTCCCAGACTCACACCTTCCTCTGCCGCCGCCGCCTCAAACTGCGCCTTTAACTCTGGCGTTATACGAATTTGAAAGGTTGGAGATAAACCTCTTCCCTTTGGACTCTTATCTCGTCTGGTTTTTTCTGTTGACATGTACGTACGCGAAGTTTAGATTACGTGTATTAAGTACGTACTTAATAGTACGCCGTCCAGACAACGCTCCGATGTGCAGCAACACAACCGGAGCGTCTAACCTCACCAACTATCAAGGAGTTGATTATGGCTGACTCGCATTCTACCTCAGACCTTCCCGCAACCAAACCCGAGCGCACGTTTATTGTGGGCTATCGTCCAAAATGTCTTGATACCAGCACGCCGAGCATCACGCTGTCCGGCAAATGGCTGCGCGAGGCGGGCTTTGAGACTGGCAACCACTACACGCTTAAGGTGATGCCCGGCTGTCTTGTGCTGGTAGCTTTGTCGGATAAAGAAGAAAGCCTGACGAAAGAGCTGGGGCAGACCAAACAAACGCTAAACGATCTGAGAAAAATGCTTCTGCCCGCTGAAACCAGCCCGGTTGGCTAAAACCGCCTTTAAGGCCACCAGCGTAAAACGCAGTTGTTCGGTTTTACCGAACAACTGCTGATAGTTCCCGGCTAAACCGCCAGTTAAATAATGCCTACAGCCTCTCAATAAACCCCTTCAGCTCGCGGTTAAAACGTTCGCTTTCTTCCATAAACGGCGCATGGCCGGAGTCATCGAAAATCACCGACTGAATGCGCGGATTCACGTCCTTCGCCCGCGCCAGCGAGGTCTGCGGATTGACCAGCGCGTCATGCCTGCCGTAAATAAACAGTAAAGGCACGCGGGCGGGCCTGAGTGATTTTTCAAGAGAAACGCTTATTGACGGCACGGCGCGCTGCATCGGCCATGCGGCAAGAGCGGCATTTGCCAGCAGTCGCCCGAATGTCCCGTTGTCCGGCTGTTGATAGAAACAGAGCCGCAGGAAGGCACGCTCACCATCAAGGTGGGTTTTTAAATCACTGGCGGTCATGTCACGGTAAACCTCCGGATGCGCCGTTATTTGCTCAGGAACGAGTTCCACCACGCCGTCGACGTAGACCGCGCCGCTGATGCGGGCATCGCCATAAGCTTCCAGATAGCGCGTGATCACCACGCCTCCCAGTGACCAGCCAACCAATAGCGGCTTATCAGCATGACTGCTCTCAATGACCGCCGCCAGATCATCGCCCCAGCGCCTGCCGTCGCGGTAAGCGCTTTCCTGCTGCGGCTTACCGGAGAGTCCGTGACCACGCAGATCAAAAGTAATCAGCCGGTAGCGTTGCAGTTGTACGTCTTCTGTCTGTTTTTCCCAGTTCAGGTGACTGCCCAGCAGACCATGAATAAAAATAACCGGCCTGCCGTTCGGGTTGCCGCTCTCCTGGACGGCCAGCGTGACGCCGTCAGGCGCGGTAACCGTATAGTTTTTTACCTGCGCAAACAGGGCCGCAGAAAACAGCAGCAGGAAAAGCGGAACGACCGTACGACGAAAAATGAATAACCACATAAAAAGCTCCTCTGGTAAGTGATCCCGCGCTATGCTGAACCCTGACATTAATGTCAGAGTCAAGCGGCATTCACAGAGGTGGGTTATGCAGTTAACCATTGGCGAGCTGGCAACAAAGACGGGCGTCAGCGTGCGTTCGATTCGGCATTACGATAGTCACGGTCTGCTGACTTCGACCCGCGCCTGTAACGGCTACCGCTATTTTCCGCAGGAGGCTGTTGCGCAGGTGCGACAGATCCAGCGGCTGATCGGCACCGGGTTCAGCATCGCGGAAATCCGTAGTTTTCCAGACTGCATGCGGTTAATTGAAGGCGCGGCGTTTTGCCCGGAAACCCAGGCTATTCAGCATAAACGGCTGGCGGAGATCGAACGGCAGATTAGTGACCTGGAATGTCGGCGGGCGCGATTAATGGAAACGTTGCGACAGGGTAAAAACGACTAACCGGCGATTCCCTCTCCGGTTGATTTTTCAGGTTCTGGCGTTTAGATGGACTCGTCGCTCGCCATCCCCCTTTCCCGCCGAAACCGCGCAGGCGTACACCCTGCCCATTTCTGAAACGCCTTGCTGAATGATGCCTCAGAACGGTATCCCGCCAGTTCTGCGATGCTGGCGAGACGGCTGCCGGAGATCAACAAACGGCGGGCCGCCTGGCGCATCCGCCAGTCCGTGACGTAGGTCAGCGGCGGCATTCCCATCACGGTGCGAAAATGCTCAGCAAAGCGCGAGCGCGATTGCCCTGCGGTGGCGGCCATGGCGTCAAGGGACCAGTGGGCTTCCGGACGCTGATGCACTTCCTGAAGGACGCTGGCGATATAGCGGTCGGCCAGCCCCCGCAGCAGCCCTGGCGCGCCGGATCGGGCATCGGTCGCCAGCCAGGCGCGCAACGCATAGATGAACAGAATATCGGTCAGATGGGCAGATACCGTTCCCCTGCCCATGTGGTCGCTGCTGATTTCACGGTCAAGCAGGGAGACAATTTGCGCAAGGGCGTGTTGTTCGGGGCCGGCATTATCCTGGCGCAACAGCAGCACCTTCGGCAGACCGGATAACAGCGGCGTATAGCTGCGATCGCCAAAGTGAAATACGCCGGAAATAATGACCGTTCCGGCGGCATCGCTCTCCTGATGAGGTTAGCCATGAATCTGAAGAACAATACGATTTTAATTACCGGCGGCGGCTCCGGCATCGGGCGTGGTCTGGCAGAAAGACTGCATGCTTCAGGGAATAAGGTGATTATTGCCGGGCGCAGGAAAGCGGCGCTGGATGAGGTGGTAGCACTGAATCCCGGCTTGGCCGCAGTAACGCTGGACCAAAGCGATCCGCAGGCGATCGTGGAATGTGCCCGGCAGACGATCCGCGATTATCCCGCGCTGAATATCATCATCAATAATGCCGGGGTTCAGCGCGTGGAAAATCTGCATCTTGGTCAGGTAGAGCGGGCGGAGGAGCAGGTTACCAGCAATTTTCTCGGCCCCGTCAGGCTTATCGCGGCGTTTATGCCGCACCTGCTGGCGCAGCCTTCTGCGACCATTATCAACGTCACCTCGGCGTTAGGGTTTGTGCCGCAGGCGATGATACCGACCTATTCAGCGACCAAAGCGGCGCTGCATGCTTATACCCTTTCGCTGCGCTATCAGTTGCAAAACACGCCTGTCAGGGTGCTGGAGATTATTCCGCCGTGGGTCCAAACCGCGCTTCAGGGGGAACGGGGTTTTGATGAACGGGCGATGCCGCTGGAGGACTATCTCGATCAAACAATGGCTCTGCTGGCGCAGCCGCCGGAGAGTGGGGAAATCGTGGTGGATGCGGCTAAAAGGCTGCGTTTTGCGGAACAGGCGCAGAAGTTTACGGCTGTGTTTACCGCGCTGAATGACGGGCGAGCGGAGGAATTTGGTAACCCGCCGCGTCGGCCGGATTAAGGCGATTCGCAGGGCGGGAGCTATCGCTCCCGCCTTTTACCTCGTCAGAAATTGTACGTCAGCCCTACCGTATAACGACGACCGTCGAGCACCGTATCATACGTGTCATAGTCGATTTGCTTATCCAGCGCGTTATACACCCCGGCGGAGACCAGCAGGTTTTTGTTAGCGTTGTAACGCAGACCAAGGTCGATTTGCGTATAGGACGGCGTGCCCTGCGCCATTGACGTCCGGCTCAGGTACTCCGAGGTTTTGCCGCGCAGGTTCAGACGGCTCCAGAAGCCGACATCCTGCGTGGCCTGCCAGTCCAGGGTGGTGTTGAACATGTGTTTCGGCATTTTGTTCAGCGGCTGGCCGGAGAACTGACCGCTTTTCTGCTCGGATTCGGTAAAGGTATAGTTCGCCGTCAGGTTAAGGTCGCGCACGATTTTCCAGCCGAAGCTGGATTCCACGCCGCGCATATTTGCTTTGTCGACGTTGACGCGATCGCTGACGAAATCGTAGCTATGGTTGCCAATAGTACAGGCTGGATCGGCACTGCTGTTGCAGCGGCGAACTTCGGTGATCTTGTCTTTAAAATCGGTATTGAACAGGGTGATGCCCGCGTTGAGATTGTCGTTGTTATCCCACAGCAGCGCGATCTCTTCGCTCAGGCTTTTTTCCGGTTTGAGGTCCGGGTTGCCGACGATGATGCCGTCGAGCCGTCCGCCGCCGGTCACCTGTCCCCAACTGGCCGAGGACTGGCGCAGATCCGGCGCGCGATAGCCCGCAGAGACGCCGCCTTTCAGGGTCCACTGTTCAGCAAGATGCCAGACGCCATAGCCGCGCGGGGTCCAGTTGGTGCCGTAGTTTTCGTCCTTGTCCATGCGCAGGCCGCCGGTCAGGGTAAAGCTGTCGGTCATCGCCCACTCATCTTCGGTAAACAGCGCCCAGCTCCAGCGGGTCAGTTTATTCAGACCGTCCGCCGCTTCCAGCTGGTTGCCGTTATCGTTCAGTTTTTCATAGCGATACTGCCCGCCCACCGTCAGGGTGTGATCGCCGAGGAAAATCTGGTTCTGGTTGTTAAACGTGGTGTTGTACGACTTCATTTCACGACCGGGGTTAGTCGATTTTTCCTGCTGGAGATAGCTGGTGGTGTTGAAGTCGTCGTAATAGCCGTTGTGGGTGAGCGCATAAGTCGTGTGCTCATAGCGGCTGTTGCTCGGGCTGTTGGGCGTACAGGTGTTGCCGCGGCAGGTCTCCGCAGCCATCGACTTGCCCGGTGTGCTGTTGCGGTCCTGTAATTCACGCGCCACGTCGAGGTCAAAGTCGTTTTTCTCGTCCGGGGTGAAATTCAGCGTCACGCCGCCGTTACGTAATTTTTGCTCGTTATAGCCGTTGACGATCTGGTCTTCGGCGCGGCGCGACAGCAGGCCGGTAATTTTTGCTCCCAGCAGGCCGTCGATAATCGGGCCGGAGGCATAGGCGTCGGTCTGGAATAAGTCGCCTGAATTATTATCTTCCTGGAACGTTGCATCACCGTGCAGAGAACCAGTCCAGGCCTGCGTATTTGACACCTTTTTGGTAATGATGTTAATTACGCCACCCATCGCATCGGAACCATATAACGATGACATCGGCCCGCGAATAACCTCAATGCGTTCGATGGATTCCAGCGGTGGAAGCCAGCCTTGTTCGATACCGGAATTATCGCTGTTCGGGCGCGTACCGCGGGTGCTAATACGCTTACCGTTAACAAGGAATAAGGTGTACTGGGAAGACATGCCGCGAATGCTAATATCGCTACTGCTGGCACCGCCAGTGACCACGACACCTGGAACATCTTTTAGCGCATCGGTAACATCGCGATAAGCTTTATCTTCTATTTGGGCTTTGGAAATAACGGAAATAGACGCGGGCGCATTCTGGATTTTTTGTTCAAAGCCGGTGGCACTGACCACCATAGTATCCTGATCGGCAGAATAGACGCTGGCTGAGAATGTGGCGAGTGAGACCGCTGCGGCAAGTAAATTAACGCGAGATATTGTCATTTTCATTCCTTAGAATAAAAAGCACTGGCAAAAGAGCGTGCTGTAAAAAAAGTACAAAATTTTTATAAAAAGCATTTATGTAGAGCGAAACGGCGCGATTTTAGGCAACAAAGATGAGAATGTAAACATTAATGAGAATTGTTAGCGTTTGTAACGTGATCCCGATCACGCTTTTCTCGGGGGCGCAAATAACCACTTGTTTTAGAGGTGTTATTATTTAGCAACGGTTCATGGCGTAGCATTATTTAAGGAGAAATAATCTTTTACCCGCGTTTTATTAGGGTGGGCGCCCTGTTTTTTTATTTCTTTAAAAGCAGTCATCCTTCAAATCCCGTGCTTTCTCAAATTTAAAGTAAACTGATAATAATCCACTCGTTATTTGCCCCTGTGAGGCCGCTTTGCGCATCGCAACGATTACTAATTTCGCCTATATTGCCACCGTCGTGTTGACGCTCGCCTCCGGCGTGGCGTTGTTTATGGCCTCCAGTGCGGACAAGGCGGAGCGAGCTGCAGTGAAGCAAAGCCGGGATTTTGATGCGGCAACGGAACAACTGGAGAAAGATGCGTTTGCGCAAACCGATCTTGCCCGCTTATCGGTCATCAAAAAAGCGCCGGAAAATATTCAGGCCTGGAAAGCCGGAATGGCACAGGAGTCCCGGCTGGAGCAGCATGTAGCGAAATTGAATGACATAGGCGCTTCCGCTGAAGAACTTATATTGCTGCGCGACGGTATTACCTTGCTAAAAACGCTGGAAGACGAACAACAAGAGGCGATTACCGCGCTTGAGCAAGGACGAGATACGCAAGCTATTGAACTGTTATTTGGCGAGAATTATGAACAGCAATTATCGCAGGTCGAGTACCGGTTTACCCATTTTGAAAGCCTGATTACTCAGCGAACCGAAGCGACGATTGCCGAAGCGACCCACCTTTCACAACGTCTGCGCACCCTGTCAGAAATCATGGTCGGCCTGACTGCATTGCTGTTTCTGTTCGTACTGGGATTTATCATCAAGCACCGGATTTTACGCCCGGTAGTGACCCTGAGCGATGTGGTTAACCGGCTGGCGACACAGGATTATGCCGTGGAAGCCCCCCTGTATGCGCAGGTCGATGAGATTGGCGATATGGCGCAGGCGATACGCATCTTTCGGGAAAATGGTATGGTCCGGCAACAACTGGAGCAGGAGCGCGATGCCGACTGGGTGACGCGCAACCTACTTGCGCGGATGACGCAGCGCCTCCAGGGATGCGAATCTCACCGCAGCATCATCAAGGTTGTCAGCCTCTTCGCGCCGAAAATCGTGCCGGAGATGGGCGGACGGCTGTATATTCTCGATCCGCAAAACAATACCATGAAGTGTATGGCCAGTTGGCTCTCGCCAGCGGGAGAAGATACCCCTTTTCAGCCAGAGTGTTGTTGGGCGCTCAAGCGCGGACAGTTGCATAGCCCGTCCAGAGACAGTGTGGATATGCCCTGTGAACATTACCCGCCGCAGGTAGCGACAAAAGCGATTTGCGTGCCGCTGATTGCGCAGAATAAAACCATCGGACTGCTGACCTTTGATAATCATATCAATGAGAAAGAGCCGCCGTATATCTACCTTGAACTGATGGCCGAGACGCTCTCGCTGGCACTCGTGAACCAGAAACTGCGCGATACGCTGACCGAAAAAGCGATGTACGATCCGCTGACCGGCCTGCGTAATCGTCATAATCTGGAAGAGTTGCTGCGCGGCCTGATCGAACGCGCCGAGACCAAAAAAAGCTGCGTTAGCTGCCTGATGATCGATATTGATTACTTCAAAAAACTCAATGATACCTGGGGCCACGGCGCGGGCGATAAAGTGCTACGGGAAACCGGACGCATCATCAGTGAGCTGCTGGATGACGCCAGCGTGGCGTTCCGTTACGGGGGAGAAGAGTTTTTAATTCTGCTGCCGGATATCGACGAGGCGCAGGCCAAAAGCATCGCCGGGCAGATCCTGCATAACGTTGGCCAGCACCGGATGTTATATGAACTTCACGATGTCGGGCCGATCTCGGTGTCGATCGGGCTGGCAACCTGGCCGACGCACGCCCGCGAAAGTAATCTGGTCAGGGCGGCGGATCTCGCCCTGTATCTGGCAAAAGAGCGCGGCAGAAATCAGATTGTGGTCGCCAAAAAAGCGTCTTAAAGCTTAAAGGTCGGCCAGTGAATGTCGTTAACGCCATTCAACAGCGGGCGGGCGAACAGGAATCCCTGGAAGCGCCGGATGCCCGCAGATTCCAGCCAGCACCACTCTTCCAGCCGCTCAATGCCTTCAGCGACGATGGTAATTTGCATATCCGAGCAGCATTTAATAATCGAATTAACGATTGCCTGCTTGGGGCCGCTAAGGTGAATATTACTCACAATTTCCCGGTCGATTTTGATTTTGTCGGGCTGGAATTTGGTCAGCAGCGAAAGTCCCGCGTAGCCGGAGCCAAAATCATCAATTGCCAGGCCAATGCCGGCGGCGCGCAGTTTTTTTATCGCGCGAGTAAATTCCCGAACGCCTGAAATCACCTCGTTCTCGGTCACTTCCACAACCACCTGCTCCGGGCTAAGTCCGTACTCCGCAATTTTCTCCAGCAAAAACTCGACGGCACCAGGCACATACACCAGCGACATCGGCAGTAAGTTAATGGCGATCTTATGGTTGCCAATGCCGATCTTCTCAGCCAGCGCAAAAGCGTAAGCTTTGGTTTGCAGATCGACTTCATAGATTTGATCGTCGGGGATCGCTGAGAAAAAGTGTTCCGGACTGCCGCCAGTATTGCTGCGCACCAGCGCTTCCAGCGAACTAATTGTACGCCCCAGCGGCTCGACAATCGGCTGAAGCGCAAACTGGCACATTTGCCCTGGCCACAGCTGCGGTGATGGCGACTGGAAAGGCGGCTTTTTTGGCTCCAGCGCCCAATGGCCTGGATCAAAACGTACTTCGGCTTGCGGTCTGTGCTCGGTAGTCGCGAAACTTTCAATAAACTTGAATACCCGATCGTCAGACGCCAGATAACTTTTCAGTTTCCCGTAGCGCAAAACAGAATCCAGAATGACTTGCGGTGTTTCCAGGCGCATGTCGAACAGCACCATCCCGACATTCGCGAAGCGCCGTCGGGGAGCGTAATCCCGCATCAGCTCTACCACGTTTTGATGTCGGATATCCTGGCTAATTTTAGAAAACAGTGCATCAAGCGTCTCTTCCGGGCCTTCCAGCACCTGTAAAAAGTGTGAACCGTCAAACAGCAGCATGCCCGTGACGTCAACCGCCGCGTTGCTCCGTTTCGCTTTTTCCACCAGCGCATCAAGAGGAAACGTTTCGCAGGATAAATTTAACTGGCTTCGGTAGATAAGCGTCGTAAGCACCGTGAAGCGTCCCTGAGTAATGTTAAAAGGTCATATAACATATTTAACACACAGCCAGAGATGTCACACGGTGAATACGTGATTTCTGAGAATTTAGGTATGGGGGGCGCAGGATCCAGCGAATATTTGCGAGGCATCTTCCTGAATTCAGGTTCGGGCGTTGAACGCTACTCCAGGCAACCCATAATCACTGCTAGTAACAGGGCGGCGAGATAAAAGAGGTAAAGCATGCAGGGCAACACGATTATAATAAACGAATCGAACGATTCAATCGAAAAGGCCAACCTTATGCATAGGCTTACCGCTAACGAAGCGAAAACCCAGTTTGGCGATCTACTGCTTAAAGCGCAGCGTGAACCCGTTCAAATTAGCCGGGACGGTAAGCCCGTTGCGGTAGTGATTTCTATTGAAGACTATGAACACATGGAAGCGCTAAAACGTCAGCTTTTGCAGGAGAAGCTTCACCGCGCCCAACAGGATATTGCAGCCGGTAATACCGTTGATGGAGACGCTTTCTTCTCCCGATAAGGCGAACTAAGATAAATACGGTCCGGACATTCATTCATGAATGTACTTCATCACCTCTTGTTGTTTTTAACGGCTTATCCCCTCGCCTGAAGGCCCTTATCCTTAACGTCTCAGGTATTCGCGTCCCTTGAAAGCAGGAGTTACTATGACGGTTACTATCCTCGGCTACGCCGCGCAGTCAGCAAAAGCGCCGCTGGCCCCTTTTCATTTTGAACGTCGCGATCGCCGTGAAGATGACGTGGTCATCGACATTCTGTACTGCGGCGTTTGCCATTCCGATCTCCACCAGGCGCGTGACGACTGGGGTTTCAGCCAATACCCGGTCGTACCGGGCCATGAAATTGTCGGGCGTGTGGCATCGGTGGGCGACAAGGTGACAAAATTCAAACCCGGCGATTTGGTTGGCGTTGGCTGTATGGTCGATTCCTGTCGCGAGTGTTCCCCTTGTCAGTCCGGACTGGAACAGTATTGCGAAGCGGGCTGCACGCAGACATATAACGGCGTTGATCCCCACGACCATCGCCCTACCTACGGCGGCTATTCCCGCTCCATTACCTGCACCCAGGATTTCGTGTTGCGCATCCCGGAAAGCCTTGATGTGAAAGCGGTCGCGCCGCTGCTCTGCGCCGGGATCACTACCTGGTCGCCGCTGATCCGCTGGGGCGTGACCAAAGGCAGTAAAGTGGCGGTGACCGGGTTAGGCGGTCTGGGGCATATGGCGCTGAAACTGGCGCACGCGCTGGGCGCGGAGGTCACGCTGTTTACTCGCTCGCCTGGCAAAGAGGCCGACGCGCGGCGTCTGGGGGCGCATCATGTGGTGCTCTCCACTGACGCACAGCAGATGGACGCGGTAAAAGGCCAGTTCGATTTAATCATCGACACTGTGCCTTACGCACATGATATCAACCCTTATATGCCGACACTGACCCTCGACGGCACGCTGGTGTTCGTTGGTTTGCTGGGTGATGTCGACCCGACGCTCAATACGCTGCCGCTGATTATGGGACGCCGTTCCGTCTCCGGCTCCTGCATTGGCGGGATTGAAGAAACCCAGCAGATGCTGGATTTTTGTGGCGAGCACAATATTACGTCAGACATTGAGATCATCCGCATGGATGAAATTAATGAAGCCTATGACCGGTTGTTGAAAAGCGATGTGAAATATCGCTTTGTGATCGATATGGCCACGCTGCAAGCATGATCCGTTAAGGCAATCGCATAGCCTCAACGAACAGTGAAAACGCGGTGGTGTGCTGCCGGCGACTGGGGTAGTAGAGATAATATCCCGGAAACGGCTCGCACCACTCATCCAGCACGCGGACCAGCTCGCCGTTGGCGATCTCCCGCGCAACGCTATCCTCCGGAATGTAAACCAGCCCCATTCCGGCGCGGGCGGCTTCGATACGGTGATGCAACGCGTTGATTGTTAACTGACCTTCCACCCTGACCTTCAGCGCTTTTCCGTCGCGTGAAAATTCCCACGGCAGCAGGCCACCCGCCGTCGGCAACCGCATGTTGACGCAGCGATGCTGCTGAAGATCCGCAGGTACCACGGGCGTCCCGCGCTGGCGGAGGTACGCTGGCGAACCGACGACCACCATCCGCATCGGCGGGCTGACGGGAATGGCGATCATATCCTTCGCCACCGCCTCCCCCAGCCGGATACCGGCGTCGAAGCGCTGCGTAACGATATCCATCAGCGCGTTGTCCACGGTGACTTCTACGTTAATGTCCGGCCAGCGGACCATAAAATCTCGCAGCACCGGCCATAGCACGTAATCCACCGCATGCTCGCCCGCGGTGAGACGGATATTGCCCGCCGGAATGTCACGCATGTCTTTCAGGCTGCTGAGTTCATTTTCGATATCCTGAAAATGCGGGCCAATACGTTCAATCAGCCGTTCTCCCGCCTCCGTCGGCGAGACGCTGCGGGTGGTACGGGTCAGCAGGCGGATGCCCATTCGCTCTTCAAGGGCGCGCATGGAGTGGCTGAGGGCCGACTGGGAAAGCCCCAGTTTCGCCGCCGCGCGGGTAAAACTCTTTTCCTGCGCCACCACCAGGAAGGCGATCAGATCGTTAAAATTTTCTTTCAGCATGTTGGTTACGCAGGGCAATCGTGGGATGGGATGAGTATAACGCGCGCAGTGATGAATTAAATTCATAGGTCCATTCCCGGCCAGGCGGGTAATGCTTCGCCGCCGGAATGCGTAAGCTTAAAGCACGAGTCTAATGCTGGAGAAAAACATGAAAATTATTCGTAGCGGATCCATCGCCTCAGCGCAGGGGCCAGAGGCGTATTTTAGCGGACGCGTGCGTATCGATGCGCCTTTTAGCGCCGATGCACCCGCTCGCGTTGGCGGCGCGACGGTGACCTTTGAGCCTGGCGCACGCACCGCGTGGCATACGCATCCGCTGGGCCAGACGTTGATTGTGACGCAGGGCAAAGGCTGGATCCAGTGTGAGGGCGAGGCGATTCAGGAGATGCATCAGGGCGATATCGTCTGGATACCAGAAGGGGTGAAACACTGGCACGGCGCGACGCCGGAGAATGCGATGACGCATATCGCCATTGCCGAAGCGGTAGACGGTAGCCCGGTCACGTGGATGGAGAAAGTGACCGATGAGCAGTACCGGCGGTAAGGGTGTTTGGGGGAAAATGCGCGGCATCGGCGTGCTGGCCTGCCGGGCGGCGCTGCGCTTGCGCGGCCTACAGGTGCTTAGAACCGTAGGCCCGGTAAGCGAAGCGCCACCGGGCAAGATGCCTCGGCGCTACGCCTGACCGCGAAAGGTTTTGCGCCATTCGCCAGGGCTGACGCCGAAGTGGCGTTTAAACTGTTGACGGAAAGTCACCGCCGACTGAAAGCCAACGTATTCCGCCACCCGCTCAACGGACAGATCGCCGCTCTCCAGCAGCAACTGACTGCGGCGTAAGCGTTCATTACCGATCTACCCGGCGACCGTCTGCCCGGTCGCTTTCATAAAATGTCGCGTCAGCGTGCGTCGGCTCATGGACGCAAACGCCGCCAGAGCGTCGAGATCATAAGGCTGGTTCAGGTTATCCCGCAGATGCTCAATCAACGCATTGATGCGTACATCCTGGGTCGTTTGCGGTACAGAGTGCTCGATAAACTGCGCCTGCCCGCCGTCGCGGTGCGGCGGCACAATCATCCGCCGGGCGATTTGGTTCGCCGTCGTGCTACCGAAACGCTGGCGAATGATATACAGGCAGCAATCAAGCGCCGCCGCCGTGCCCGCAGAGGTGATCAGCCGGTCATCATCGCGATAAAGCGCGTTGATATCTAACTGCGCCTGCGGAAAAAGCCGCTGAAAATCCTGCTCGTACTCCCAGTGGGTCGCCGCGTGCCGACCGTCCAGCAGCCCGGCATAGCCAAGGACAAACGCGCCGAGGCACAATCCCACCACCTGCGCGCCGTTACGGTGCGCCGCCGCCAGGCTATCGAGAAGCGCCTGCGGTGGACGCTCGTTGACGCTATGCCAGAACGGTACGATCACAATGTCGGCCAGCGCAATGGCGTCAAAGCCGTGGGTTGCCGCCACTGAGAATCCCGAAGCCGAGTTCACCGAGCCTGGCGTTTGCGCACATATTTTCAGGTTGAACAGTTTTCGGGTGGCAATGCCGTTGCCAAAAAGAATGCACGGTACGGAAAGGTGAAACGGGCTGAAATTCGGTGTAACGACAAGGGCGACGGCCAGCGCTGACATTATTCTTCTCCGGGATTAACAGGTAACGGTTTCGCCATCCTGCGGAATGCTCACCCTGTCACCAAACTGGTTGGCATCAACATACTCGCGCAACTGCGCCCGGGTCAGCAGACAGTGATTTACTGCCTCCATATGGCTCGCAATAATACGCGCCTGCGGCACAAGCCGATGCGTTTTGAGCAAATCCTCACTTCCCATGATGATCGCTCCCACGCCAATAATATGCGCCCATCCGGCGTTCAGCACGACAACATCCGGCTGATATTGACGCAACGCGGTTTCCACCGGCGAAACCCAGATCGTGTCGCCAGCCAGGTAAAGCGTCTTTTCCTGCGGATGCATAAAGACCAAACCGCAGGCATCGCCAAGCCGCGCGGCGAGTTCCGCATTCGCATAAGCTTCATCGGAACCATGCTGCCCGTCAGTTTTGATCAGGGTGATATCGCCGAAGTGCGTCGTCTCGCCGAGCACCTTGAGCTGGCTAAATCCCTGCTCCCGCAGCAGATCCCGATCGCTTTCATTTTGCACAAAAATCAACATTGATTTAGGGATCAGCGCGGCGGCAGCGTCATCCCAGTGATCGAGATGAGTATGGGTGACAATTATCGCATCCACATCCAGCAACGTCGCCAGCGGAACAGGCAATGCGGTAAGCGGGTTGCGCAGTTCAGCCCGCGCGGAACCGGCGAAACCGGGATACGCTTCTTTCTCTGCCAGCATCGGGTCGATGAGAAAGCGTTTCCCGCCATAAGTGATACGTTGGGTGGCGTTACGTATTTGCGTGATGTTCATCTTTGCTCCGGCATCAGGTGATTAAGGAGAAAGCATAAACATATGGCCTGCGGCATACCGCAGGCGTTTGGGCATATAACGATGGAATCGGGTCAATGTGCCTTGTGCGACTCGTTTCTGGAGGATGAGAAACGCAGGATCAGCATACCGACCAGCGCTGCCACAATGGAGCCTGCCAGCACGCCGATTTTCACTTCATCCACCAACAGCGGCGAACGGGCAAATGCCAGGTTACCGATAAACAGACTCATGGTAAAACCGATGCCGCACAGCACTGATACACCATAGATCTGCGACCACGAGCTGCCATGGGGTCGCGGAGCCAGACCGGTCTTAATGGCCAACAGCGCCATGCCAAACACGCCAATCTGTTTACCAATGAACAGCCCCAGCGCCACGCCAACCGGCACCGGCGAAAGCAGATCGTCCATCGTCAGTCCGCCCAGCGATACGCCCGCGTTGGCGAAGCCAAACAGCGGCAGGATCAGGAATGTCACCCACGGTGAAAGCGCATGTTCAAGTTTGTCCAGCGGCGCGTCCTGCTGTTCATCTTTACCCTTGAGCGGAATGAACAGCGCCAGCAAAATCCCTGCGATAGTGGCATGCACGCCGGACTGCAACATAAAGAACCACAACAAGGCCCCCGCCAGTAAATAAGGGGTGAGGCGTTTTACGCCCATTCGGTTCATCACCATAAGCAGTACGACAATGCCCGCCGCCGCCGCCAGCATCGCGGCAGAGATCCCACCGGTATAGAACAGCGCAATAATAATAACTGCGCCCATGTCATCAAGAACCGCCAGCGCGGAAAGGAAAATTTTCAGCGAGATCGGCACGCGGCTACCGAGCAGCGCCAGCACGCCCAGTGCAAAGGCGATGTCCGTAGCAGAAGGGATCGCCCAGCCTGCGATGGTTTCGCCATTGCTGAGGTTAAAGCCCAGGTAAATGAGTGCCGGCACCGCCATCCCGCCCAGCGCAGCCAGACCGGGAAGCGCTCGTTGTCCCCAGGTCGCCAACTGGCCGATGAGCAGTTCACGTTTGATCTCCAGCCCCACCAGCAGAAAGAAAATGGCCATGAGCGCATCATTGACCCATAGCTCAAGGCTCAACCCGGCGATGGAGTAATGGAGCAGCCAGCGATATATTTCGACCAGCGACGAGTTAGCGACGGCGATGGCTGCCGCCGACGCAATGATGAGGACGATCCCTCCGGCAGAAGCCGACTGAAACATCGAGACCAGCGCTCTGGCCTGGCGTCGTGTGATGCGGGTAATTACGTCTGGCACAAGGCCTCCTTGTCATGGATAGTGCGGTGATTCACTGCGGGGGTGAAATTTACCACAATCGGCCCGCCGGGTGCCGTTCCTGGCGGTAAAAACCGGTAAAGGTGGGGGATCTGAACCAGAACGCGAGTGTTGCCCCGACCGGCGCTCTGTCACAACGGCGGTGTAGATCGCCTCGCCGCCAGAATGAGATTGCGCAAAAACCGATCTCATTAACGCTTTTGAATAACGTGATCCCACCCGCAAATTGTATCACGGAGACGGGGTTCGGATTGTCATTATCCGCCAGGAATTGCCCTGTCATTTACGATTTTTTCGCCTGCGCAGCCACGACAGGCGGCTGACAGGCATGAATAAAATCACGGACCTTTTCTGCCGCTTTATTCTCTTCAACCAGAAAAGGTGGGTGTGGGAATACGTTAGCATCCAGCTCACCGTTCACTGTCGGGTTGCGTATCAGCTACTTCTCCTTTTACAGCGCTTTCGCCAGATAGTGCCGCTGTATCCCCTTCTGCGGAAAATCCTCCAGCGTCATCTGTAGCCGAAAGCCCTTTTTCTGGTAAAACGGCAGCGCCTGGAAACTGACGGTGTCCACCAGCGCGTGCAGGCAGCCCATCTCCTGCGCCTGTTGTTCTGCCGCAGCCATGAGCCGGGTCCCCAAACCGGAACCGCGCATGGAATCGCTCACCCACAGATAGTGAATACACAGCCAGTCTCCCTTCTGATCCGCAATCAATCCACCGGTCATCTTTCCGCTCTCATCGCGGGCATAAACGCCCAACTTTCCCCAGCCGCTGACGTCAATAAACTGGCTGTTATACGCCCGCAGACCGGTAAGAAGTTCTTCCTGATCCTCAGGGGTAACAGTTTGCGTGACAGTGATTTCCATAAATCCCTCATAAATTCAGGTGAGTTTTCATGCTGAAGGCTTATGTTATGATGCGGCGCGTTAAAAAATAAACAGGCTTGAGGGAAAAATGGGATCGACCAAAAAAGGGATCATGTACGTCCTGTTCGCCGCCGTGCTGTGGGGCAGTTCCGGCGTGTGCGCGCAGTTTATTATGCAGGAGAGTCAGATCTCCGCGCCGTTCCTGACTATGATTCGGCTACTGTTCTCCGGCTTTATTCTGCTAACGCTGTCGTTCATTCACGGCGATAAAATTTTCTCCATCATGAAAACGCCGAAGGATGCCATCAGCCTGCTGCTGTTTACCCTGGTCGGCGCGCTGACCGTGCAGTTGACGTTCCTTGTCACCATTGAGAAATCAAACGCGGCGACGGCGACCGTCCTGCAATTCTTATCGCCGTCGATTATCGTCGCCTGGTTTGCCGCCGTGCGCAAAAAACGCCCCGGCGCCCTGGTGTTTCTGGCGATTTTTACCTCGCTGGCGGGCACTTTCCTGCTGGTTACGCATGGCGACCCGACCTCGCTGTCGATTTCTCCTGCGGCGCTGATCTGGGGGATTGTTTCGGCGTTTTCCGCCGCTTTTTATACGACGTATCCCTCTACACTAATTGCCCGCTTCGGCACGCTACCGGTCGTCGGCTGGAGTATGCTGCTGGGCGGCGCGATGCTGCTGCCATTCTACGCCGGAAATGAAACCGATTTTGTGGTGAACGGCGGCCTGCTGCTGGCTTTTTTCTATCTGGTGGTGATTGGCACGGCGCTGACCTTCAGCATGTATCTGAAGGGCGCGCAGATGATCGGCGGACCGAAAGCCAGCATTCTTAGCTGCGCGGAACCGCTGAGTAGCGCGTTACTCTCGCTGCTGCTGCTGGGCATTACCTTTACGCTGCCGGACTGGCTCGGTACGCTGCTGATCCTCTCCTCGGTGGTGCTGATTGCGATGGATTCGCGGCGTAAAGGGTACGCAAAGAAACCGGTTAACGTCGACGGACGTCAGGAATAATTAAATCTCCGCGCAAAACACAGGAATCGAGAACGTTTTGCGTTTTTTCATTCAGCCAACTGACAATACGCGCGGCCATCGCATCCATAGAATATTCAATGGCTGGTATCGTCGGGATCCCAGGGAGTTGTAACGATCCGGCAAGGCTGAAGACCATAATGTCGTCTGGTACTGACTTATTAAACGCCTGGAGCTGGGGGATCACCCGCTGTGCCTCCTGCTCGTCCGCCACCAGCAACGCGTTAAAATTCAGGGTTGTGGCGTTATTCAGCAGTTCCTGAAGCGCAACGGAAGAAGACGTACACTCCATAAAGACCAGATTGCGGTTAAATGGCAGAAAGTTTTTTTCCAGCGCGTGCTTATAGCCCAGCAGTACCTGCTCGGTAAACCCGCTGCCGCCCGGCTGGATAAGCGCAATCTGACGGCGATTCTGGCTGATAAGATAATGACAGGCGGTTTCCGCCGCAAAAGCATGATCAAACTGGATGCTATTTACATCGCCGGACACCGAGCAGTCCACCAGAATGACATTATCCTGCTGAATAGTGAGCGGAAAGCGGGCACCGATAATTAATATATCATCACACAGGCCGCAGCTTAGCTCATCAAGCGCGCTCATGACGTCGTTTTTAGTATTGGCGAACCGCAGCAGAAGATGTTTTTGATGCTGGCTGAGTTGTTTTTCCAGCGCGTAAAGATAACCGGTGGTCTGATTAATATTATCCTGGGCGCAAATCACCCCGATGCAGCCCGTCGACTGGCTGAACAGTGATTGTGCAATCACATTTGGCCGATAGTTAAGCTCCTCGACCGCTTTCAATACTGCTTGTCGACTGGCCTCTTTCACGCCGCGCGTGCCGCTCAACACCCGTGAAACTGTGGCTTTAGATACCCCAGCTAAACGCGATACATCGTTGATTGTAGACATCTTTATCCTCTTTCGGTCCTCAGCCAGTCCATTTCACTCTGGTTTTAACATTGGCTTAAATATTCGCCATTTGCAGTATATCCGTTTCCTTTTTTCATGGAAACCGATTTTCCATTAGTAGCCAGATTTGCAAAAACGCACCTAAATACGTGACCTGAAGCGCATAACTTCAGCCAATAACAGCAGGACATTGATAGCGATCACAGTTCTGCGGTTTATAAATGGAAACCGGTTTCCATATGTTATCCAATCATCACCGCAATAAGTTTTTACATTTAAGGAAGGTTGTCGATGTACAAGATTATGCTGTGTTGTTCCGCCGGGATGTCTACCAGTCTGCTGGTGAGAAAGATGGAAGAAGTCGCTGCCCAGCGTGCGCTGCCAGTGAAAATTGATGCTTACGGCGTTTCCGAATTTGATATGCAGTTTCCGCAATATCAGGTGGTGCTGCTCGGACCGCAGGTAAAATATATGTTAAAAACACTCTCCGAAAAGGCTGCCACTCACGGCATTCCCGTTCAGGCCATTGATATGATGGATTACGGTATGCAGCGCGGTGACAAGGTGCTGGATTACGCTCTGTCGCTCATCGAAGCGGCACATTAAAAAGGTGTCATTATGAGTTCGCTCTATCAGTCAATGGTTGCCGTCATTGAACAATCCATCACCCCGCTCGCTGGCCGTCTGGGGCAGCAAAAGTATGTGATAGCGATCCGTGACGGCTTTACCGCCGCGCTGCCATTTATGATCATCGGTTCGTTTATGCTGGTGTTTATTTTTCCGCCGTTCTCTGCTGAAACCACTAATAGCTTCGCACGCGGCTGGCTGGATTTTTCCCAGAACTATCGGGAACAGCTTATGTTGCCGTTTAACCTTAGCATGGGCGTAATGACCTTTTTCATCTCGGTGGGGATTGGGGCCAGCCTGGGTCGCCAGTTTAATCTCGATCCAGTGATGTCCGGTCTGCTGGCCTTTATGGCATTTTTGCTGGTCGCAGCCCCGTATGCCGACGGCAAAATATCAACGCAGTACCTGTCAGGTCAGGGGATTTTTACGGCACTGATCACCGCGATTTACTCGACACGCGTTTATGCCTGGCTGAAGCAGAACAATGTCACCATTCGCCTGCCGAAAGAAGTCCCGACCGGCGTGGCGCGTTCGTTTGAAATCCTGATCCCGGTGCTGGTGGTGATCGCCACGCTGCATCCGCTCAATCTGCTGATCGAAGCGAAAACCGGGATGATTATTCCGCAGGCCATTATGCACTTGCTTGAACCGCTGGTCTCCGCCTCGGATTCCCTTCCTGCAATCCTGCTGTCGGTGCTGCTGTGCCAGATTTTCTGGTTTGCCGGTATCCACGGTTCGCTGATCGTCACCGGCATAATGAACCCGTTCTGGATGGCAAACCTGTCGGCAAACCAGGCCGCACTGGCTGCGGGGGCCGCTCTGCCGCACGTTTACCTGCAAGGTTTCTGGGACCACTATCTGCTCATCGGCGGCGTAGGTTCAACGCTACCGCTGGCCTTCCTGCTACTGCGCAGCCGGGTGACGCACCTGCGTACTATCGGCAAAATGGGCGTCGTGCCCAGTTTCTTTAACATTAACGAACCGATTTTGTTCGGCGCACCGATCATCATGAACCCTATGCTGTTCATTCCGTTCGTCTGCGTCCCGCTGGTCAACGCCTGTCTGGCTTACGCCGCTACGCGTATGGGCTGGCTGGAACAGGTCGTCTCACTGACACCGTGGACGACACCTGCGCCTATCGGGGCGTCGTGGGCAGCGAACTGGGCGCTCAGTCCGGTGATCATGTGCTTCATCTGTATGGCAATGTCGGCGCTGATGTATCTGCCTTTCCTTCGCGCCTATGAACGCTCGTTGATCAAAACCGAAGAGCAGAAAGCGCAAAGCAGCGTGCCTGCCGCTGAAACCGTCAACAGCAATTCTTTGTGAAGGAAGAGGTCATTATTATGAAATATACATTTCCCGCAGGCTTCTGGTGGGGGAGCGCCAGCTCGGCGCTACAAACCGAAGGGGAAAGTCAGCGCGGCGGTAAGAGCCAGACGACGTGGGATGTCTGGTACTCACGTCAGCCGTGGCGCTTTCATCAGGGGATCGGCCCGGATGAGACGTCGACGTTTTACCAGCACTGGAAGCAGGATATCGCCCTGTTAAAGCAGTTAAATCATAACAGCTTTCGTACCTCACTCAGTTGGTCACGGCTGATCCCGGACGGCACTGGCGAGGTTAACCCCGAAGCGGTGGCGTTCTACAACAAGGTGATCGATGAACTGCTGGCACAGGGAATTACGCCATTTATTACCCTGTTCCACTTCGATATGCCGATGGTGATGCAGGAAAAAGGCGGCTGGGAAAATCGTGAAGTCGTTGCCGCGTTTGCCCGCTACGCGGAAACCTGTTTTACGCTTTTCGGCGATCGCGTGAAGCATTGGTTCACCTTTAATGAGCCAATCGTACCGGTAGAAGGCGGTTATCTGTATGACTTTCATTATCCGAATGTGGTCGATTTTCGCCGGGCGGCGACGGTGGCTTACCATACGGTGCTGGCCCATGCTTCTGCGGTCCACCGCTGGCGTGCCGGACACTACGCAGGTGAAATTGGCATTGTACTTAATTTGACGCCATCTTATCCCCGTTCAGAAAATCCGGCGGATGTGAAAGCGGCACACTACGCTGACCTCCTGTTTAATCGCAGCTTTCTGGATCCCGTATTGCGTGGGGAATATCCACAGGATTTAGTGGAACTGCTTAAGCAATACGACCAGCTTCCGCTTTGCGAGCCAGGCGATAGCGCGCTGATTGCCGATGGCAAAATCGACCTGCTGGGGATTAACTATTACCAGCCACGCCGGGTGAAATGTCGGGACAGCGCCGTTAATCCCGATGCGCCGTTTATGCCTGAGTGGTTATTTGACCATTACGAGATGCCCGGTCGGCAAATGAATCCTTATCGCGGCTGGGAAATTTATGCACCGGGTATTTACGATATTCTGACTAATTTACGTGTTAATTATAATAACCCACGCTGTTTTATTTCTGAGAATGGGATGGGTGTTGAAAACGAAGCGCGCTTTATTAATGGCGGGCAAATAAAAGACAGTTATCGAATTGAATTTGTCGCCAGCCATCTTGCCTGGTTGCATAAAGGAATTAGCGAGGGCTGCCAGTGTCTTGGATATCATATGTGGACGTTTATTGATAACTGGTCATGGTGCAATGGATATAAAAATCGTTATGGTTTTGTCCAGCTCGATGTAATCACGCAGCAGCGGATCGTTAAAGAGAGTGGTGAATGGTTCGCTGCCGTCGCCGCCAGTAATGGTTTTGATAAAGAGTGAGGGAATGATGATTATATTAGAAGAAGCCGTCATGGAAATTATCGTCAATGCAGGCCAGTCGCGCAGCCTGTGTTTTGAAGCATTGCAGGCCGCGCGCGACGGTAATTTTGACGAGGCTAACAGCCTGCTGCGCGAAGCCGATGGTTACGCCCGCGATGCGCATAAGATGCAGACCAAACTGATCGAACAGGATGCCGGAGAAGCCAGGCAGCCAATGACCTTAATTATGGTTCACGCCCAGGATCATTTAATGACGTCACTACTGGCGCGTGAACTGGCAGGTGAAATTATTCATCTCTATCAACGTTAATTTCTGATAGTTAACTTCTGGAATGGAGTATTTATTACGATAGCATTTAATTAACCCGTACCCGAGAGTAAAAATAAAATCAACTTGTTTTGGTGATAGCGGCTTATTCAGTCAGACCAAAACCGGGTGGTTATTATCTAAAAATAGTTAATTACATTGAGATAACCATGAAAATAGTAAAAAAACTTCCATTAACACTGGCAGTTATTGCCGCCCTTTGCCCAATTTCTGTCCTCGCACAGGAATTTACGCAGGAACAACTCGATGCCATTGTCGCCAAAGCGGTCGATAAAGCGCTCGCCGAACGTCAGGCTAAAATGGATGCGGCGGTCGAGAAAAAAGCGGACGTTGTCAACGAGCCACAAAGCGCAGCGCAAAGCCCGGATATGGCAATTCCCTTCGGCGTAAAATTCAGCGGCTATGCCCGTTATGGCGCGCATTTTAAAGCAGGCGATCAGAAATATGTCGGCGTGGATGGCTCGTATAATGGCGCGTCGGCGATTGGCCGTCTGGGTAATGAAGGTAACGGCGGCGAATTCCAGCTTTCAAAAGCGTTTAAAAGTGACAGTGGGGCCATCTGGGACGTCAACGTGATGTTCGACCACTGGGGCGATGAGGTTAACCTGAAAAAGGCTTATGCGGGCGTGACGAATGTGCTGGCCTCTAATCCGGATGCCTATCTGTGGGCAGGACGTGATTTCCACCAGCGACCGCAACAGGGGATCAACGACTACTTCTGGATGAACCACGACGGGCAGGGTGCCGGGGTGAAAAACTTCGATATCGGCGGCGTGAAGTTTGATGTCGCTGCGGTCGCCGCCGTGGAATCCTGTAGTCCTGAAGTGATGGAAGACGAAGCGAACCCGTCGCGGATTACTTGTACCGGCGGCTCCGGTACGGGCGACAAAGGTAACTACGCACTGACCTCTAAAATTCACGGCATGAACGTCGGCCCGCTGGATCTGGAGCTGTACGCCAACTATGGCTTTGACTCAAAAGATGTCGAAAGTGATGAGCGGATGAAAGCCTGGCAAGGGGGCGTAGTGTTAAGCCATACCAACGACAGCGGCGTAAATAAAGTGATTGCCCGCTATTCGGATAACTCAGATAACAGCGTTTACAGCAAAACCGACGATCTGACAGCGATTTACGCCAGTTTTGAGGGTAGCCATAAGTTTACCCAACAGGCACAGGTGGAATATCTGTTAGCCTTCCATGATTACGACAATAGCGATGACAGCAGTGACAATCGCAAAAACTACGGCGCTATCGTGCGTCCGATGTATTTCTGGAATGATGTGCATTCTACCTGGCTGGAAGCGGGCTATCAGCGGGTGGATTATGACGAAGGCGGCGATAACAAAGGCTGGAAAGTCACGCTCTCACAGAATATTTCTATCGCTATGGGGCCGGAGTTCCGGCCGATGCTGCGCTTCTACGTAACTGGCGGCGAAGTGGATAACAAACGCACCGCCCGCGTTAACGGCACCGATGATGAGACACTGGACGATTTCAACGTCGGCGCAATGTGGGAGGCGTGGTTCTGATAAAAGACGGGAGGCCTTCATCGGCCTTCCCTTTTTAATGCATATTACCCTTTACGCGTACTTTCGCTGCCACCAGAAGCGCCGTCAGCAGCATCAGGCTACCGGAGAGTACCAGTGGCGACAGCAGGCCGAGGTTATCAAGCGCGTAACCGCCGATTGCCGCGCCGCAGGTATTGGCAAGCTGGATCACCGCCACCTGGATCGATCCGGCTTTTTCTGCCTGATCGGACAACGTGCGGGTGATCCACGTTGACCAGCCCACCGGGATCAGCGCAAAGGCCAGCCCCCAGACAACCGCCACCGTCGAGGCGACCGCTTTATCCGTTCCCCACAGAATCAATACCAGCGCACTGAGCGCGAGCACCAGCGGTGCGCAGGCGAGCGCGACTTTTACCGAGCGTTTAAGGATGGCAGCGGAGAAAGAGGTGCCGATAAAGCTGGCGATACCAAAACTCAGCAGCACCAGCGTCAGGCCATCTACGTCGAACCCCGCCAGGGTGGTGAAAATCGGGCGAATATAAGTAAAGAAGGCGAACTGGCCGGCAAAAGACATAAAGATGGCAATCATCCCCGCCAGCACGCCGGGGCGCTTCAGCAGGCCAAACATATTCTGATGGTGTTCGCTCTCGCCGGGCAATGACGGCAGCGTCTTCCACACCCAAAAAATGCAGATTGCGCCCATGACAGCCGCCGCGTTAAACACGTTGCGCCAGCCGATCACGCCACCGAGGAAACTGCCCAGCGGCGCGGCAATCACCAGCGCGATAGAAACGGCACCGAAAATGATCGACAGCGCTTTCGGCACCGTGCGCGACGGTACCAGCCGCATGGTTAACGAGGCTGACATAGCCCAGAAACCGCCCAGCGCCAGCCCAAGGCAGGCTCGCCCGAGCAACAGCAGCGTAAAGTTATTGGCAAACGAGACCAGCAGGCACGACAGCGTCAGTAACACAGCGAAAAGGATCACCACATAGCGACGGTCGGCGGCGCGGATCGTCTGGGTAATAAACAGGCTGGCAAACATCGCCACAAACGCGGTCACGGTCACGGACTGCCCGGCCAGACCCTCTGAAATCCCCAGATCCTCAGCCATCGGCGTCAGCAGACTCACCGGTAAAAACTCAACGGTAATCAGACAGGCGACGCAAAACGCCACGGCAAATACCGCTGCCCAGTTGGGGCGCTTTACTTCATCTTGCGGGGTTTTAAGGGTGTGTTCACTCATTATGCTTACCTGGCGTGATTTTTAACGTACAGCCGCCCAGTGTAACATTCTGAATGTGATCTACTTAACGTTTCGGCAACTATTGCCGGATTTAATGCAGCCAGTACACCCCGTCTTCCGGCATAAAGAGCGCGTTATACCGCGCCTGAAACGCATTCAGTTCATACATTTCCAGTTCCAGTTCGCGCAGAAAACCCTGTGCCAGACGGATCTGTGCGTCGGTAACCGGTGCCGCCAGCCGCGCTTTTTGCAGCAGACGATGCCAGCGCAGCATATTTTGCTCGCTGCTATCAACCACCGATACCTGCCAGATCAGCAGCACCTGGGCGGCGTTAAGCAGATGCGACTCATCCGGGCGCTCAAGGTACTGTAAGAACTCATGGCCGGGTGTCTTACCCATCTGGTCGATCATCGACTCTACCGGCTCCGGCGTCAGCCCCAGCCGTTCGCTCAGGCGGCGGATCGCCCGCCGGGAACCGGAGGTTAATACCCGAAAACCTATAACAAAAACAACGACCAGCGTTGCCAGCATTATCCAAATCATGCGTATCTCGCTTTATGTCCTTTCCATTCAACGCAGCCGGGTAATAGCCTCTCATGATACAGCAGTCGAATAAAAGCGTTTGTTCCATTAACAGTACATATCGCCCCTCTACGACCTGTTTATAGAACACGCAGATCCTCACCCATACCGCCGCCAAATCTGACGCCCGTCACAATTGTTCACTTATTCCGCAAAAAGCCATTGACGAAAGTTTTGATAATTTGCTGTACTCAATTCAACATACAGAATAATAGTTCCATATACAGAACAAAAGGCGAAGCAATGTTAACGATGTTTAAAGGTATCTTTCCCCCCGTCCCGACTATCGTCGATGAAACAGGCAATCTTGATAAACCTGGCATGGCGAGGATGATCGACCATGTGATCGGCAACGGCGCTGACGGCATGCTGATCCTCGGCAGCGGCGGCGAGTTTTGTCATCTTTCTACCGCGCAGCGCAAAGAGATTGCCGCGTTTTGTCTGCAACATGTCGCAGGCAGAGTGCCGGTGCTGATTGGTATCGCCTCTCCCGGAACGGCTGAGACCATCGAACTGGGACGGCACGCTCAGCAGGCCGGGGCCAATGGCGTACTGGTTGTTAATCCTTACTATGCGAAGCTGAGCGATGAGGCGCGCTTTACCCACTATCAGCGCGTTGCTGAAGCGCTGGAGACGCCCGTCTTTTTGTATAACTTCCCTGACCTGACGGGACAGGATATCGGCCTGGATATTATTACCCGGCTGGCGCGCGAAGTGCCCAATATCGTGGGTATTAAAGATACGATTGATAACATCAGTCACACCCGGGAAATCATTAACCGCGTTCACACCTTCCGGCCTGATTTTATTATTTTCAGCGGCTATGATGAATATCTGCTGGATACCTTACTGTTAGGCGGTCATGGCGGTATTCCGGCGACCTTTAATTTCGCGCCGCAGATCACCCGTGGAATTTATGACGCGTTTATCAATAACGATTTAAACCGCGCCCGCGCGTTTCAGCAGCAGCTGGCAAAACTTTCTCCTCTTTACGCGCTGGAGCAGCCCTTCTTTGGCGTAATTAAAACCGCCATCAAGCTGAGCGGTGTGGATATCTCTACCGCCGTCGTCCCTCCGGCGTTACCGCTTAATAACGAAAAAACAGAGCAGGTCAGAAATATTCTGGCCCATATCAATCTGTAAATCAGCAAGAGAGCAATGATAATGAACATCAACCCTGTACTCAAACTTAACCCGAAAGATGATGTCGTTATTGCAAGACAGCACGTTCCCCAGGACACCTGGCTTGCGGAAGAACAAATTAAGGTCCTCAGCGATATCCCCGCCGGGCATAAAATCGCCATCCGGGCGATAGCGGCAGGCGAGGCGGTAAAACGTTATGGCCAGATAATCGGTTTTGCCACCCAGCCGATACAGGCGGGCGAGCATATTCATATGCATAACCTGGGGATGGGCGATTTTGAACGCGACTATGCCTGGGGGGTAGACAGTCATCCGGTCACCATTACCGATACTCCTGACACCTTTAACGGCATTCGCCGCGCCGATGGCCGCGCCGCTACCCGCAACTACATCGGCATTTTAAGTTCCGTTAACTGTAGCGCCACGGTGGTGCGGGCAATCGAGGACCATTTTCGTCTGCACGGGCTGGCTGACTATCCGAACGTCGACGGCGTGGTGTCCCTGCCGCAAAGTTTTGGCTGTGCGATCGGCGCAAAGAGCGAGTCGATGGAGGTCATGCGGCGCACCATGGCCGGGTACGCCACCCATGCTAATTTCGCGGGCGTGATTATCATCGGTCTCGGCTGTGAATCCAGCCAGATCAAAGACATGATGAACGCGCACGGTCTGGCGGACGGTCCGATGATGCACAGCTTCACGATTCAGGAGATTGGCGGAACGCGCAAGGCTATCCAGAAAGGGATCGAACTGGTCAATACCATGCTGCCGCTGGCGAACCAGGTGGTGCGCGAACCGATCCCCGCTTCAGAGATTATTCTGGCGCTGGAGTGCGGCGGCTCCGACAGCTACTCCGGTATTTCCGCTAACCCGGCGCTGGGCTACGCGGTGGACAAGCTGGTACAGCAAGGCGGCACGGCCATCCTTTCTGAAACCTCCGAAATCTACGGCGCCGAGCATCTGCTCACCCGCCGCGCCGTGTCACGCGAGGTCGGCGAAAAGCTCATCGCGCGTATTCACTGGTGGGAAGAGTACTGCCGTCGAACCGGCAGCGAGATGAACAATAATCCCTCCGCAGGCAATAAGGTCGGCGGGCTGACCACCATCCTTGAGAAGTCGCTGGGCGGCATTGCCAAAGCCGGGACGACTAACCTGACCGCCGTGTATGAGTATGCCGAACCCGTCACTGAAAAAGGGTTCGTGTTTATGGATACGCCCGGATATGACCCCATCGCCGTTACCGGGCAAATTGCCGGCGGTGCGAATTTACTGTGCTTCACCACCGGTCGGGGGTCCGCTTTTGGATCTAAACCGACGCCAAGTATGAAACTTGCTACGAATAACGCGCTCTGGCAGCGCCAGCAGGAGGATATGGATATCAATTGTGGAACCATTGTCGAGGGAGAAGAAACCATCGCCGAGGTTGGCGAGCGGATTTATTACATGATCCTCGAAATGGCGTCCGGCAAAAAAACAAAAAGTGAAGAATTTGGCTATGGGAGTCAGGAATTCGTCCCCTGGACGATTGGCTCCATTATGTAACACGTAATTACGTCATTATACCTCGCACCGCCATGCTCTTATTGAGCATGGCAAGGAGTCTTTATGTCTATTGTTCATGCGCATACTGAAGAAGAAAAATTAAAAGCGACTACGGTCAGGTGGCGAATATTTATCATCATGCTGATCCTGGGCGCGATAAATTATATTGACCGCACTTCGCTGTCTATCGCCATGCCCTATATTACCGATGAGTTTGGTATTACCGATACACGCGTCGTGGGCGTTATTCACAGCGCCTTTTTCTGGGCCTATGCATTAATGCAAATTCCCAGCGGCGTGATTGCCGATAAGTTTAAAGCGAGAAATATTATCGCGCTGGCGACGATTTTATGGGGTGCCTTTCAGGCGGTTGCCGCGCTGTGTCACTCTATTTTCACCCTGTCAATTTCACGCCTCGGGCTGGGCGTGACGGAATCGCCCATTATGCCTGCCGGGGCAAAGTTAATGGGAACATGGCTGACTCCGACAGAGCGCGGACGTGGCTCTATGCTGTTGGATGGCGGCGCGCCGCTGGGTACGGCGCTTGGTGCAGTGATTATCGCCGGGCTGATCGCTTTCTTCGACTCATGGCGGATGGCGTTTGTGGTGGCGGGCGTGGGAACGATGCTCGTCGGTTTCCTGGCCTGGTGGTATATCCGTACTTATCCCTCAGAACACCCGCGTATTAACAAAGCCGAGCTGGATCATATCGCTGCCGCCAACGGCACGGCGACCAGCAGCAAGAAATATCGTCTGGCGGATATTAAGCCCTATCTGAAGCAGCGCAATGTGCTCGCGCTGATCGGCGGATGGGTATGCTACAGCTTTGTGTTTTACGGGCTGATGACGTGGCTTCCGCTCTACTTCCAGGCCACATACGGTTTTGATATTAAATCGATGGGCGGCGCGATGGCGCTGATTTTCCTGCTCTGCTTTGTCGGTCAGTTGACGGGCGGCTATATCATGGATAAATGGCGCAGCAAAGGCGGTAAGACCAGCCGCGTAATGCATACCATGCTGGCGATTTCCGCCACCACCGCTGGCGTGGGCATTTTCCTGTGTGCCCAGAGTTCGACGCCTGCTATTGCGATTACATTGCTGACCATCGCGCTTTTCCCGCTGCGCTGGGCCAGCGTTTACTGGTCGATTCCCGGCCTGCTCGGTGCGCAGTCCGTGGCGGGGACCATCTGCGGTACGATGAACTTTACCAGTAACCTGTTTGCCGCCATTCTGCCGATTTTCATTGGCTTCCTGGTGCAGTCCACCGGTAATTATTACGCCGCGATGATGTTCTTTGCCCTGGCGGCGGTGGGATATCTGGTTTGTTCGCTGCTGATTAATTTTGATAAGAAAATGGTTATCGAGGAAAAATAATTCCTCTGTTGCCATTAATGCCGGGCAGGTAACGCATCGTCGGCCACCGCGGTACGTTTTGCCGGGTGGCGGCTTCGCCTTACCCCGGTCTACAAAACATGCTTCAGACCATAAGCCGTTCCACCCGTAGGCCCGGTAAGCGCAGCGCCACCGGGCAGGTAACGCACCGTCGGCCACCGCGGTGCGTTTGCCGGGTGGCGGCTTCGCCTTACCCCGGCCTTGTATTATCCTTTCTGAGCAGAGAGAGCCGGCCAGTTCTCACTGCCATGCAGTCCGCATGCCGGACCCGGCCTCAGGCTCAAAGCCTGTTTTGTAGATCTATGCAGCGGACTGCCCTTCTCCACAGGTGACAAACCGGACAGTATCATGGACCGGTTTTCCCGGTAATCCGCATTCACAAGGTTGGTCTCACTATGGAACAGGAACTGCATTTTATTGGTATCGATGTCTCTAAAGCGAAGCTGGATGTTGATGTGCTGCGGCCCGATGGCCGTCACCGCAGTAAAAAGTTTGCCAACACCCCGAAGGGCCACGATGAGCTGGTCCGCTGGCTGAACAGCCATCAGGCTGCGCCTGCACATATCTGTATGGAAGCCACCAGTACGTACATGGAAGACGCCGCCGCGCATCTCAGCGATGCGGGGTTCACGGTATCGATCATCAATCCCGCCCGCGGTAAAGCCTTCGCACAGAGCGAGGGACTGCGCAGCAAAACGGACGCCGTCGACGCCCGGATGCTGGCAGAGTTCTGCCGCCAGAAGCGGCCTGCTGCATGGCAGGCGCCTCATCCGGTTGAACGGGCGCTGCGGGCACTGGTGCTGCGCCATCAGTCGCTGACGGACATGCACACCCAGGAGCTTAACCGGCTGGAGACAGCGCGGGACGTTCAGATGCCGAGTATTGACGCGCATCTTCTGTGGCTTGATGCCGAACTGAAACGTCTTGAAAAACAGATAAAGGACCTGACGGATGATGACCCGGATATGAAGCACCGCAGGAAGCTGCTGGAAAGTATCCCGGGTATCGGGGAAAAGACGTCAGCGGTGCTGCTGGCGTACATCGGTCTGGAAAACCGGTTCGGCGGAGCGAGACAGTTCGCGGCCTTCGCGGGACTGACGCCCCGCCATCATGAATCAGGGAGCAGCGTGCGCGGCGCAGGGCGGATGAGTAAGGCGGGCCATGTGTCGCTTCGCAGGGCGCTGTACATGCCGGCGATGGTGGCAGTAAGCAAAACGACCTGGGGGCGGGCGTTCCGTGACCGTCTGGCGGCTAACGGCAAACGGGGAAAAGTCATCATCGGGGCGATGATGCGTAAACTGGCGCAGGTGGCCTACGGTGTGCTGAAATCGGGCGAGTCGTTCGACGCGTCCAGGCATGCACCGGTAGCGGCTTAACCGGGTCGTGAAAGGAAAAAACAGCGCCTGACGGCGCTGTGGTTGTCATGCCTGTAATCCGGGAAACCGGAAGATAAAAAAAACTTGCGGGCTATAACAGTATCTACAAAACATGCTTCAGACCATAAGCCGTTCCACCCGTAGGCCCGGTAAGCGCAGCGCCACCGGGCAGGTAACGCACCGTCGGCCACCGCGTTGCGTTTGCCGGGTGGCGGCTTCGCCTTACCCCGGTCTACAAAACACGCTTCAGACCATAAGCCGTTCCACCCGTAGGCCCGGTAAGCGCAGCGCCACCGGGCAGGTAACGCACCGTCGGCCACCGCGGTACGTTTTGCCGGGTGGCGGCTTCGCCTTACCCCGGTCTACAAACACGCTTCAGACCATAAGCCGTTCCACACCGTAGGCCCGGTAAGCGCAGCGCCACCGGGCAGGTAACGCACCGTCGGCCACCGCGTTGCGTTTTGCCGGGTGGCGGCTTCGCCTTACCCTGCCTACAAAACATGCTTCAGGCTATCCCGGTGGTAACGGTAAATGTCCGGGTCTGCTGTGGTTCAAGGTAGAGCAGCGTACCGTTGTTCTGCGCGGCGAGGAAACCTTCCGGGCGGCAGGTGGCGGGAAGCGCAAAGGCGGCAACCTGCTGATCGCCGTTATACAAAATCCAGCGGGTGACATAATTCAGCTCTGCACTGGCAAAGCGGGTAACAAACGTAGTGCCATCCGGGGCCGTCATGCTGAACTCCGGTTTGTCCGTGTAAGCGCTCAGGTTATCGGCAAAGAAGACGATTTCCGGATCGTAATAGTGCGGTTCGTTAAGCGTATCCAGCGACGCTTCGCCCTGCAAAATACGCTGATTAAATGCCAGCCATTGTTCCGTCGGTTTGACGTGCGCTGGCACCGATTCGCGCAGCGTCAGCGCCTCGTCAGGCACGTTCTGGCTAAATGTGGCGTCCGGCACATAGGCGTAATTCATATGGCACATGTACTGTAACGGCATCGCCACCGACGCCAGATTGGTCACCGCCATTTTGATGTCGAACAGCGCACTGTCTTTACGCAATACCACTTCCGGCTGCGCCTGATAATGATGGCCAAATCCCATCACGTATTCATAGCGACCACCAATGCGCAGGCCGTCCCCGTCAAGCTCCAGCCACGCGTCATCCATAGACGCACAGGCCATCTCGCCATGCAGCGGGTGATTGTCCTCCGGCGACGGGCAACCGTTGGCCAGCAGCCCGGAGTGAAAGGCGAAGCAGCCATAGGTTTCTACCACCTCGCGCGCAGGTTTCGGCTGGCGAAACATATTGCGCATGGTCAGGTCGCGGCCGTCAAACTCAGCATCCCAAATCATCTGCCCCATCCAGGGCAGAATGACCAGATGGCCGCGAGAATTAGCGATCCGCATTCCCTCAACGCCGCTGGCATAACGGAAAGCCGTTACGGTGAAATCCGTATTTTCAAGCAGAGTGCGCGGCTGTTCGCTGAACAGTTCGCGCCAGAGCGTCAGACGTGTGGTCATTCTTGTCTCCTCAGGAAGCGGTAGCTTCAGTCAGGTTACGGCGAACTTTACTCTCGCGCCAGAAGTATACGCCGACGTAAATAAAGCACAGCATCGAAACAAGGAAGGAAAGTTGCAGCGAGTGGAACATGTCTGCTACGTAGCCCTGAATCGCCGGAACCACCGCCGCGCCGACGATGGCCATGACAATTACCGCGCCTGCCATTTCCGTGTGTTCGTTATCCACCGTGTCCAGCGTTCCGGCGTAAATCGTCGCCCAACATGGTCCAAACAGCACGCTGACCAGTACCGCCACCCATACCGCGCTGAAGCTCGGTACCAGTGAGACATAAGCGAGGAACAGTGCCCCGACAATCGAATAGAGGATCAGCACTTTTTCCGGGTTAAAGCGGGTCATCAGGATGTTGGCGATAAACTTGCCGATGAAGAAGCAGGCGAAGCTGTAAACCATAAAGGTCGAGGCATCGCGCTCGTTAATATCGCCCATTTCCAGCGCCAGTCGGATGGTGAAGGACCAGACCGCAACCTGCATGCCGACGTAGAGAAACTGCGCCAGAATGCCGCGACGAAAGCGGGCGTTGCCTGCCAGATAGCGCAGCGTATCCGCCGCAGAAGGACGCTTATGATTGACCGTTTGCGTCACTTTACAGGTCGGGAAGCGGGTCAGCAGGAACAGCACCATCACCACGATCAGCACCATAATCATGTACTTGTATGGCTCAAGGGTGTTTTCCAGCATCAGCACTTTAAAGTTATGGACCTGCTCGGCGTTCATTCCGGCCATCTGTTTTTGCAGACTGTCACCGTCGGAGAAGACCAAATATTTACCCAGCAGAATACCCGCTGCCGCACCAATCGGGTAAAACGTCTGGCTAATATTCAGGCGCAGCGTGGCGTGAGATTTAGGCCCAATCATCGAACTGTAGGTGTTCGCCGCGGTCTCCAGGAAGCTCAGGCCAATCGCGATAGCAAAAATCGCCGCCAGGAACATGGTGTAGGTTGCCATGTGCGAGGCGGGGAAGAACAGCATACAGCCGACAATATAGAGCGTCAGACCGGTGAGGATAGCCACTTTATAACTGGTTTTTTTAATAACCAGCGATGCCGGGATTGCAATTAAAAAATAACCGCCGTAAAACGCGCTTTGTACCAGCGCGGAAGCAAAGTTACTGAGTGAAAATACACTTTTAAACTGCGTGATTAATATATCATTTAACGCAGCCGCGCATCCCCATAGCGGGAACAGGCAGGATAACAAAATAAACTGGAACAGAGGCGTTTTATTCAGATACCCGTCGGGCATCTGAACGATGTTTTTATCGTTCATAGTGCTACCTTTTACTGTGCAGGGTGATTATTCGTTTAATGCCAGGAATTCATTGAATTGTTCAATGCTGGGATAAGACGACTGAGTACCTTTCCCCGTGACGCTAAATGCGGCGAAGAGAGAGGCTTTTTTCATGGCGGTTTCAACGTTTCCGCTCTGGACGTAATAATGCGCAAAGCAGCCAATAAAGGCATCGCCCGCGCCGCTGGTATCAATGGCATTTACTTTGTAAGAAGGAACATGGACTTCCTGATCGCGGGTCATCCACAGCGCGCCCTTTTCGCCCATGGTCACGATGATGTTATTCAGCCCTTTCTCTATCAGGCTGCGGGCGGCGGCACGAATGGCATCATGAGAATTAACCGGCATCCCGGTCAGGATTTCCAGCTCGGTTTCATTGGGCACAAAGAAATCGCATTTGCAGGCATACGACATATCCAGTTCACGCAGTGCCGGGGCCGGATTTAATAACACTTTGATGCCGTGCTTTTTGCCGAACTCAATAGCGTGATATACCGTCTCCAGCTGAACTTCGAGCTGCAACACGATGAGCTGACATTTTTTCAGATCTTCTGCCGCGCGGTCGATATCCTCCGGGGAAAGGAATTTATTCGCCCCTTTGATGATAAGAATACTGTTGCTGGAATTCGGATTCACAAAGATAGGGGCCACACCGCTGCTGGTGCAGGGCACTTTCTCCACATAAGTGGTGTTAATGCCCCACGATTCCAGGTTACGAATGGTGTTATCGGCAAAGATATCGTCGCCGACTTTAGTCAGCATCAGCACTTTTGAGTTGAGCTTGGCCGCCGCGACTGCCTGATTCGCGCCCTTGCCTCCGCAGCCAATTTTGAACGCTGGCGCTTCAAGGGTTTCACCCTCTTTTGGCATCTGGTGGGTATAGGTGATCAGATCCACCATGTTCGAGCCGATAACCGCGATATCCATTTTACTACCTCTCAGAAACAATCACATAACAATGATATTATCGTAACATTATCATGTTATTTTAGTATCATTTGTGACTGCGATCGCGATTACAGGATGATTTTGTTGTTTACATAACATCCAGATAAATAGCAAAGATAGCGATAAATGGAACCGGGGGATCGCATAATTTCTTGATATAGTGGTCTTTATTCTTATAAAAACGAAGGGGTACAGGGTTTTCTTTCCGAAGCTCACGCAGTATAGTAATGTGCAGTCGCCATGTTTCTGACGACATCAAAATGTTATTTAAGAAACATCACCAGCCGGATGATGAGAGGAAAGATGGAGACTAAGCAAAAAGAACGTATCCGCCGTCTGATGGAATTGCTCAAGAAAACCGATCGCATCCATCTAAAGGATGCTGCGCGAATGCTTGAAGTCTCCGTCATGACCATTCGCCGTGATTTCAGCCAGGAGGACAGCGAACCGCTACCGCTGACGCTGCTGGGCGGCTATATCGTGATGGTTAATAAACCGGCCCAGTCTTCCCCTCTGCCGCCGAAACCGGCACCCCATCACCAGGACGACATGCCGGTTGCTATCCTGGCCGCCGGGCTGGTCAGCGAAAACGATTTGGTCTTTTTTGACAATGGTCCGGAGATGCCGCTGGTCATCAGCATGATCCCTGATGAGATCACGTTTACCGGCATTTGCTATTCACATCGCGTATTTATCGCCCTGAATGAGAAACCCCATGCCACGGCCATTCTCTGCGGTGGCACCTATCGGGCAAAAAGCGATGCGTTCTATGACACCAATAATCCCTCCCCGCTGGATTGCCTGAATCCGCGAAAAGTGTTTATTTCCGCCAGCGGCGTACATGAACATTTTGGTGTGACCTGGTTTAATCCGGACGATCTCGCGACCAAGCGTAAAGCGATGGAGCATGGTCTGCGCAAAATTCTGCTGGCGCGCCACGCGTTATTTGATGAGGTTGCGCCTGCCAGCATGGGTCCGCTGTCGGCATTTGACGTCCTGATTAGCGACCGCGCGCTGCCAGTGGATTACGCCACGCATTGTCGAAACGGTTTTGTGAAGGTGATTACGCCGGAATCGGAGAGTGAGTGAGGATCAGGAGAGGCTGAGAGCAGGTTCCTGAACGACGCTGGCATCGACGTTATCCAGATCGTAAATGGTGACTTTGTCGCTATCCGAAAACAGGGCAAACGAATCGCGAATATCCGGTCGGATGAGAGATGTCTTTAGCAGCGTAAGATGAACATTATCTAATTTCATTACGTTGAGTTGACAGGTACTGGCGAAACCATAGACGTTTACCCTCTGATACGTCGAGGATAGCTGGCAAATATAGTCCTCAGAAATCGAATTCAGCACAATTTCTTTCATGCCAAATAGCTGACTACTTTTTTCGCGCGGGTGTCTTAGATAAATAAAGGATTTCGCGGGTGCAGCAATGGATTTTATTTTTGTTATCAACGCTGCAAGGTTGTCATCGCTCTTTTGCGAAAGAATATCTTTAAACTTGGAACCCACGAAAATATTAATTTCGCCCTGCCTGCTCAGCATCGCGTTTTCAATGGCTGACGCTGGCGATTGTTCTGCAAGAATATCAATGTAAACCAACTCACATTTTACATTCATATTCTTATTTTCATTTTTCACAATCGAATAATGCAGCTCGCTTCTGTCAGCTATCTCTTTGATATTATAAGACTTACCCAACCATACTCGGGTTAACTTACGACTAATTCCTTTGCGTAGCTTTATTTGCCTGTCGAGATAGCCTACCGAGTTTATACTTAAAATACCGTCATCAAACGTTCTGATGCCGACATTTTTAGGCAACATCTTTAATATATATTGCACTGAAAGATGACTAATATTAGCCATATATACATAACGAATATTTTTATGCTTAAGAAATTGCTTAATTTTAAGCATATTGATAAAACCATAATCCATATTAGCAACTAAGCCGGAATCAAAATCCCGATCAATCACCTCATATATATATGGTTTTAGCTCTACTTTAGTTTTGAGGTAGATCACATGAAAGCGCGCATTAGCATATCGTGCTTTAATTTGTGATACAATTCTAAGCTGGAGAGGAGAGCAAACGATAAAAAAATGTTCAACAATTTCCATCACTTACCCGCTCTTATCACTTCAATTCCGCTAATGATACCATTACAGCATGGTATCGTAAAGAAGCTATACTAATACCGCACTCTGGTAACAATTGGCAATATTTTATTGTGTCCGGAAAAAGAAGCTTTTTATTGATCAGCAAAAAACAAACCGATGAATAAGAATTCCTTTGTTAACTAATTTTCTCTTATCCCTGCAGTCACCAGAAAATAATTCAACCATAACAACTGAGCAAGGAATATCCCTTGCCCAGCCAATTTACATCACTCAAAAAAGACAGCGATCTTAGTAAACATGGTCGGATCGGACTGGCTGCGGTTGATTTTTACCACATCTTCCAGTTTATCAACCTGGCTTATCATCTGCTCCAGCCGCCAGTCGTCGTTGACCAGCAGCCAGATCCGACTGAGATCGCTGTTCTGCAGCGGCAGACACAGGATGCCTTCTACGTTGAACGCACGACGGGCAAACAGGCCGCAGACGTGAGTCATGACACCAGGATGGTTGCGCACGGTGAGTTCAAGAATAACGTTATCATGAGTCGGTTGTTGCATGGCTTATTCCCCCACCATTTCAGTATTCGCCGCACCTGGCGGAACCATAGGATACACTTTTTCACCCGCATCTATACGCACATGAATGAGCGCCGGACCGGGACGCGAAATAATCGCCTGCAATGCTGCCTGCGGATCGCTTTCAGCGTTTAAATCACAGGTTTGCAGGCCGAAACCGGCCGCAATCTGCATGAAATTCACGCTTCCCGGATAAGTGGCGGCAAAAACGCCCTGTTTGTAGAACAGGCTCTGTTGCTGATGCACCAGTCCCAGCGCATCGTTGTTCATCAGAATGATTTTTACGTCCAGGTTATTTTCGGCGGCGGTCGCCATCTCCTGAATATTCATCATCAGGCTGCCGTCACCGGAAAAGCACAGTACCTTACGGTCGGGGTTCGCCAGCGCCGCGCCAACCGCCGCCGGCAGACCAAAACCCATCGTTCCCAGGCCGCCTGACGTCAGCCACTGACGCGGCCGATTCAGCGGATACGCCTGCGCGGTCCACATCTGGTGCTGGCCCACATCGGTCGTCACAATCGCGCTATCGTCCACGCAGGCAGCAACAGCGTTGATCAGCCCGTAATGGCTGAGCGGGTCGCCCGCGTGGGGGATGGCGCCGGGAAATTCGCGCTGCAAATCTGCCACCAGCGTGCGCCATGCTTCACGCGGCTGCCTCTCAATATGCGGGATCAGCGCATCCAGCACCTCGCTCACGTCCGCCTGAATCGCCACGTGCGGCTGTTTGATTTTACCCAGCTCGGCGCGGTCGATATCCACATGGATAATTTTTGCGTTCGGACAGAATTCGGCGGTTTTACCAATCGCCCGGTCATCAAAACGCGCACCGAGCACGATCAACAGATCGGATTCCTGCAAAATAAAATTGGTACTGCGCGCGCCGTGCATACCTAACATGCCCAGCGAAAGCGGATGCGCTTTCGGCAGCATTCCCAGCGCCAGCAGCGTCATGGTGGTCGGCAGGTTCGCCTTTTCCGCCAGTTGACGCACCTGTTCTGGCGCATTGATTGTGCCGCCGCCCAGATAGAGCACCGGACGCGCGGCGGCGTTAATCATTGCCGCCGCCGCCAGAATACCGGGCGTTTCAAACGCGGGCGCGGGTGCCCGGCCGCCCGGCTCCGGCAGTTCGCTAAGCTCGATTTCAGCGGTCTGCACATCCTTAGGAATGTCTATCCACACCGGTCCCGGACGCCCGGACTGTGCGATACGGAACGCGTCGCTGATCACCTGCGGCAGTTCGGCAATATGGCGCACCAGATAATTGTGCTTAGTGATGGGGATAGAAATGCCGTAGGTATCGACTTCCTGGAAGGCGTCGGTGCCAATCATTGAGGCCGGAACCTGGCCGGTAATGCAGACCAGCGGAATAGAGTCGAGGCGCGCATCGGCAATCGCTGTCACCAGGTTGGTGGCACCCGGACCGCTACAGGCGATACAGACGCCGGGTTTGCCTTCGGTGCGTGCCATTCCCTGCGCGATAAATCCCGCGCCCTGCTCGTGACGCGCCAGCACATGACGAATGGTCTTACTTTGGCTTAATGCGTCATAGAGAGGAAGCACTGTCCCGCCGGGAATACCCGCTACCGTGGTAATGCCCTGACGCTCCAGTAAATGAACAATTAACTGCGCGCCGGTGTAGCGCGTGGTCTGCGATATTGTGCCCGAACTTGCCATGCTCCAGTCCTTTTCTTCTGGGCCGACTTTCCGGGTAGGTTCTTAAACGAAAAACCCCGCCCGGTTTGCGCCGGCGGGGTTTTGGAATCGTGTGTTCCGGACCCTACGGCGCATTGCCGACGACGACCACCACACGCACGACGACAGCCGCAGCGGGTAGCGCGGTTGTTAGTAGCGTCGTGTTCAGCATGGAAGGGTTCATTAGGGACCTGATTGCTTATGGTTTACGTTGTTTCATACAAGCACAGGAATTCGCCTGAAACAACCGCTTTTTGCGCGTCGCGGCGAAATTGGGTTGTCGATCACATTTCCGTTACAAAGTCGTTAAAACAAAAAACCCCGCCGGAGCGAGGTTTTTTCAGGGTTCTGCGGGTGGTAACCGCAGAGCACACTGTGTTACGTCAACGCGAGAAGTATACGCGATCTCGCAAGAACGCGCAATTTTCCGTTGCTATTTTGACCCGTTGAGTATGGATCAGAGACCTTTTTTTGTCCATAAAATACTGTTCATAAATACAGTATTTATCTATACTGGTTATGTTCGCAGTGTGACATTCGGGGTCCGCTCTATTACGGCGCGATAGAAGTCCTGGCTGAAACGGGTGGTGCCGTCAGTGCCTTAATCCCGAGAGAGCACACTGTGTTACGCCAATAATACGGCTGGCAACAGGCGGCGGAAAGGTACGTCAGTCGGTCGTGCTCCTTTACCCAAAGGAGAAGCGTATGGGCGAAATGGATATGGTCATTCTTATCCTGAAACTCATTGTTGCCTTGTTGCAACTGCTTGATGCTGTCCTGAAATACCTGCGGTAAATCAGGTTCAAGCCGCACCTGAGAGGGGCGGGAAACTGCCCCTCTCTCACAAATTTGCGCTGGTTTCATCCGTCGTTATTATGTTACGTTTTTGTGACAACCAATCACCATTGCATACCATGACCCTCACCGTTTTCTGTGTCCTGCTTTTCGCCGCGCTGCTGCATGCGAGCTGGAATGCCATCGTTAAAGCAGGCAGCGACAAACTCTACTCCGCAATTAGTGTAAGCGGTTCTGCGGCGCTTATCGCGCTGATCATGCTGCCCTTTTCTGCTCAGCCCACGCTGGCGAGCGTGCCGTATCTGATTGCCTCCTGCGCGCTACAGGTGGTGTATACGGTACTGGTGGCGAAGACCTATCAAATCTCGGACATGAGCCAGACCTACCCGCTGATGCGCGGCACGGCTCCGCTGCTGGTCGCGCTGGTGAGCGTGACGCTACTCGGCGAACATCTTTCCCAACTGGCGTGGACAGGCATCGGCGTTATCTGTGTTGCCATTCTCGCGATGGCCTTTAACGGCCATTTTCGCCTGCAAAAAGGGGTCTGGCTCGCCCTGCTCAACGCCTGTTTTATTGCCGGCTATACGCTGGTTGACGGCAACGGCGTGCGCGTCTCCGGCACCGCGCTCGGCTATACCTTATGGACCTTTTTTATGAACGGAGCCTGCCTGCTGAGCTGGGCGATGCTGGCCCGTCGTCATGAGGCCACGCGCTATCTGGTGCGCCACTGGAAGAAAGGTATTCCCGGCGGTATCGGTACGATGGGATCATACGGTCTGGCGCTGTGGGCGATGACCCAGGCACCGCTGGCCGTGGTTGCCGCGCTGCGTGAAACGTCGATTCTGTTTGGCGCGCTGATCGCTGCGGTTTTTTTGAAGGAGCGGGTGACGCCGCTGCGCGTGCTGGCCGCCTGCGGAATAGCAGCGGGGGCGATACTGTTACGGCTGGCGTGAAGGGATTTGCGACAGTGGCCTAACCAGCGTATATTTAGCATATATATTGACCAGTCGGGTGATTGCCATGTCTGCACAGGAAAGAAAAAAACGCCATCAGCAAGGCTACCAGCAACAGGTAGAAGCGGTTCGTAGCGGGCAGACACCCAGCCAGGTGATGGAGCGTGCGCCCAGTAGCATAGTGCCCTGTAAAAAACCGCGTAAAATCTCTTTCTTCTGACCCTCTGTGGCTTGTTAGGGCGTATGATAACCCATCACATTAAGGGGTTATTATGGTTAAGCCTGTTATTCCTCCAGAAGAGCAAATTATTAAGCTAAACCGCTACCTGATGCGTAATGCGGACCAACTTCCTTCGCCAGTCATTACTGTTGGCGGTCAGGCCGTAATGTACTGGTATGAGGTTTACTTACAGGCATACGAAAAGAAACCCGATGTCATTTACATCTCATCTGTAGACGTTGATTACGTTACCCGCAGAGAAAGCGTCGCTATAATTGCCCGCGTTTTTAATGTCGATGCTCATTTACAAAAAGTCTTCAACCCACCGTCTATTGCTGTTCTGGATCTTATCGATAAAGATACCGGGAAAATTAAAGAGGATGAAGAAGGGATATTTTTGAACCCACGAGAAAGGGAGCCTAACGTGGTGGATATTATTGACCGTCCTGCTGGTTTTGACGTGGATGACTTTTCAGATAAAAAATTATTGCTCAATACGGAGCCGTACTGCGTACTGCCAGAGTATCAGGGGGATGTGACAAGTCATGCAAAAGTGCTGGTCCTGAATCCAATAGCCTGTATCCGTTCTCGTCTGGCCAACGCTACCGTCCCGATGGGGAAAGATAAGCTAACGGAAGTCGCCCGTATTAAAGCATTAGCGGTGCCCGTTTATAATTATCTTCTTGATAAATTTGAAACACTGGAATTCCGCGAGAGCAGAAAATACCTAAATTATTATTGCGACGTCATCTGGCAACGTTCGTACCGTCGGTTCCAGGCGCTACATCACATTCCGCTTTATATCATCCTTGAATCGTTATTGACCGAGCTTATGTCAAATCCAGAAGACTATAATGTGCCCTCCTCTTTTATTCAGCAAGAGTTGCCGCACCGCATAGCCTGGTTAAAAAGCGAATATGAAAGGATCAGCAAAAGTGTCCAACCATAACGATTCCTTTAATCAGCGCAGTAGCGCCATCAACTCCATCGGCGAACGATGCTGCTTTAGCAAATCCCGCATCACCCGCATATACGGGGCGCTATAGGCGAAAAACTGGCGGTAGCCGCTGCATAAAACGCCCTCGCTCGCTATCCGGCACCCCAGGCAGAAACGTAACTGCGTACAGTTACGGCATGTCGCGGATAACGTTTCCTGTACCGCATCGTCATGCTGACGCTCCTGCCAGACGTTAAGCGTATCCTCAAACAGCGGTATCGATACGCGCCCGATATCCTCTCTCACCCAGATATCGAAGATCGCGCTTAAGAAATTTCCCCACGCCTCTCCCGTTACCGACTCTGCGCTGAGTTGCCCGTTGGCAGCCTGTTCCACCAGCGGATAAAAGTGAATGCGCGACAGGTGGCGTTCACGCAGATAGCGGTAGACCCGCTGCGGCTGTTGGCTAATGACGAAGTTAACCCGCATCTCTTCGGGCAGGTGGAGGCAAGACTCAAAAACAGCATCGTCCATGACGTGACATCCTGTTACAGGTATTCCTGAATCAATAAGATGAGCTGACGTATATGCGTAACAGCAAACAACAATGCGAGCGACAGGACCGCGAGGGAGATCAAAAATTTATCACGTACCACGCGCGGCTGCGCGAAATCGCCGTGTTCAACGTCCATCAGGCTGCGGCTGCGGGTATAGTGCCAGATCAGCGCGGCGACCACGATCAGCACGGCAATCGAAACCCAGAATAGAGCCCCGGCTTCGTGCCAGTGATGCTTTACCGCCAGCGCCATCAGCGCGCTGTAGCCCAATAAGGTACGAAACCAGGCCAGAGAGGTGCGTTCTGGTTGCAGGCCAGGATCTGATTCGCGACGGGCTTTGCGGTTATCCGCCATACAGGACCAGCGCCATCACCATGATCACCACGAGCAGCAAAATGATGCTGATGACCAGTAAGGTGCGGGTATAGGGTAAATCCTCTTTTAGCCGCATCGCCTTCTCATTCCGCAGCCAGCGCAGATAGCCATAAATCGACAGGCCCCCCGCGAACAGGCAAAGCAACAGGGCCAGCAGCTCGCGGATGGCGGGCGTGGCGAAATCCGGCGCAAGCTGATCCAGCCCGACACCCGCCGCCAGAAAGCCCAGCGCGGTGCGGATCCACGCCAGAAAAGTACGTTCATTTGCCAGCGAGAAACGGTAATCCGGCGCTTCTCCGAGGCGGGAAATTTTCATCACGACTTCATCCTTTTGATTCTATTCTGTGCAAACAGGATAAACGTAATAAGGGCGCAAGAGAATGTTTCACGCGTCACGGGAATTTTTCAACGCATAATCTCAGGATATTTCAGATTATCCAGGGCCGGGTAAGCGCAGCGCCACCCGGCAGTTGAACAAATATACGTTCTAAAAGAAGTTTGTCATCTTCCTCTCCGTATTACTGGAAGCGTCGCGATTAAAACTTCTGCTTCTTCTCTTCCACCTTGACGCCCTGCGTCGGCAGGCCGGTGTCGTAATCGCGCACCACCGGCGAATAGCCGTCTTCGGGACGCGGGCGGAAAGCGCCCATCCAGCGCGGCTGGGCGTCCCTGCGCCACGGTCGCAGGCTCCATTGATAGGTGCGGAACGGATCGCGGATCTTATCCATATAATCCAGCAGCGCATCGTGCATCTGGTTACGCACATCGGCGAGTGACGGTTCATCGATAAGGTTGCGTAGCTCGTCAGGGTCGTTGTGCCGATCGTACAGTTCATCGCTGGTAAACAGGTTGAGCACCAGTTTATAGCGATCGGTCACCCAGCAGCGTACCGGAATAAAACCGCCGAAGCTGTCGTGCTCAATCTCATAACGGTTGAACTCTACCATCACGCCGCGCGTTTCAGACGCGTTGAGGATGTTCTCGCCCGGCAGAATTGCTGGCTTCTCGATGCCTGCCAGCGCCATCATCGTCGGCAGCAGATCGATATGGCTGACCGGGGTGTTTACCTGCGTCGGCTTGCCGTGCGGCGGACGCATAATCAGCGGGATGCGGGTGATATCGTCATACATTGCCGCGCCTTTACTGATGAGTTTGTGCGCGCCCATCATTTCGCCGTGATCGGAGGTATAAATAACCCAGGTATTGTCACGCTGCTCCGGCGTCAGGGCGTCGATGACCCGGCCAATCTGATCGTCGACAAAATCGTTGCAGGCAAAATACATCGGATGATGATAGCGCCCGTCCGCTCCCACCGGCGATGGCATCGCCTGCGCCCACAGGCGGTGGTGCTCAGGTTTGTTGTGCAAATCGTCGTGCGCTTTTTCCCCGAGGTCGTAATAAAAATCCTCGTACTTCTCCAGATACTCCACCGGGCAGGTGAAGGGGTGATGCGGCTCATCATAGGAGACCACCATCAGGAAGGATTCATCATCGCGCGCGGGCTGTTGCAGAAAATCCACGGCGCGATTGCTGATACGATGCGCCCAGGTGAATGTCTCATCGATATGATTAGCGTTTAAATCTTCAACGTTGTTCAATCCGTTGCGCCACAGGCCAATTTCCTCCTCGGTCAGCTCCGCCAGGTAATTAGCCCCGTCATACCAGTAATCCGCATCCCATTCCGGCGGGCAAACGCCGGTGCCGAAATAGTCGTGACCGTCCAGGTGCCATTTACCGATATAGCAGGTGTGGTAGCCCGCGTCTTTAAAATAGCGCCCCATCGTCGAGATGTTTTTGCCGGGAGCGACGTTATTGGTCCACGGTCCTGACTGATTAGAATAGATGCCGGTAAACAGGCCCGCGCGAGCAGGCGTGCAAACCGGGGCGCAGGTATAAGCGGAATTAAAGCGAATACCCTCCCCCGCGAGCCGATCGATATGGTGGGTGTTGAGCGGCTTGCCGCTGTAGCAGCCCACCATATTGGTGGCCTGCGTGTCGGTCATGATGAACAAAAAATTGGGGCGACTCATAAATTTTCCTTAACGTCAGATGCAGACGTCACCGCAAGAGTATGGCGGTTGCGCCAGCTATCAATAATCAGGTAAATCACCACGACGGCGGTGATGCCATAACTGACGATAGTCAGCCAGCGCGTACCGTAGCCGCCATATTGTGCAAGGCCGGAATAGACGCCAATCATCGCGAACAGTATGCCAACGGAGGCGATCTTCACGTTTTTCCACGGCTTCATATCCACGGCGAAAGCGTCCTGGAATTTGAACGGGGTGGCGCGCGGTTTGATCGCGCCGATGATCAACATCACCACCACATTGATGCAGAACGTGCAGGCCAGCACATAGAGAAAATGGAAATCGAACTTCACCAGATAGTTGATGGTGATATAGCTGACGATGCCGAGGAACATGGCTACCTTCGCTGCCAGCGCAGGAATGCGCGGGAAGAAAAAGCCCATAATAATAATCGTCACCAGCGGTACGTTATAAATACCATTAAGCTGCTTCATCCAGCTATACAGGCCCTGCGGCGCATTAGCGATCCACGGCGCTACCAGCACCGACACCACCGCGATAAACAGACCGAATTTGCGCCCTGTGCGCACCAGTTGGTCCGGCTGTGCATTTTCGTTGATGATGCGCCGGTAAATCCCCATGCTGAATAGCGTACTGGCACTGTTCAAAAAACCGTTAAAGGTACTGATCACCGCGCCAAATAGAACCGCACCGAAAAAGCCGACCAACGGCAACGGCATGACTTTATTCACCAGCGTCGGATAGGCCATATCGGCACTCGGCAAATCCTGGTACAGATGAAAGGCGATTAAGCCGGGCAGCACCAGAATCAGCGGATCGAGCATTTTAAGCACTGCCGTCAACAGCGCGCCTTTCTGCCCTTCCGCCAGGCTTTTCGACGCCAGCGTTCGCTGTACAATGCCCTGGTTGGTACACCAGTAGAAGGTATTCACCAGAATCAGGCCGGTAAACGCCGCGCCAATCGGCAGCGGGTCGGAGTTGCTGCCAATCGAATTGAGTTTTTCCGCGTGAACGGTGGTGAGCCGTTCAATTCCCTGGAGAAAACTGCCACCGCCCATAGCGATTAAACCGAAGATCGGCACCATCAGGCCGCCAATCACCAGTCCGATGCCGTTAATCGAGTCGGCAATCGCCATCGCCCGCAGGCCGCCGATGACGGCATACAAAATCCCGGCCAGCCCCAGCAACACAACCAGCAGCCAGATCGCCGCGCCCTGCGAGAGACCCAGCGATTCGCCGACATGAAAGAGGCTGTTGAGCGCCAGCGCGCCGGAGTAGAGGACAATCGGCAGGAAGCAGATGCCGGTCGCGATAAGGAAGCAAAAATCGATAATAATGCGCGTGGTTTTATCGTAACGCTCTTCAAGAAAATCGGGGATGGTGGCGATACCGCGCTGCAAATAACGCGGCAGAAAAATCAGCGCCAGCAGGATTAGCGTGACGGCGGAGGTCACCTCCCAGCCCATCACCGACATTCCGCTTTTGTAAGCCTGACCGGAGAGTCCCACCAGTTGTTCGGTTGAGAGGTTCGTTAACATCAGGGAAGCGGCGATCACGGGTGCCTTAAGCGAACGTCCGGCCAGGAAGTAACCTTGTTGCGAGCCGGTATCCGCTTTGCGCACTTTCCACCAGGTGATAACGGCCACCAGTAAAGTAAATCCGACAAAGCTCAAAATTTGCGTAGCATTCATCTTGTAGCCCTTTTTGTTTATATCCCGGTGCCAGAAGGGTAAGAGGAATAGCATTTCCGGGTTAGGCAATGAGATTTCCAGGCATCGCATCTTTCAGAACGCATCTCTGTGAATCAGAGCTATTCACATAGCGGCAGTCTGGAAGGTGAAATGCATAAAACGAGATGCAATGTATCCCTGAGCGGCTCTTTTTTTGCTAAATTCCATAACTCAGGTTGTGGGCATAATTCGCTGACGGGAAATTAAAATGAATGGAAAAATTCAATTTTCGCATGTAAAAAACGAAACTACGTACAATATTCCGTTAGTTCTTGAAGAAAATGTGATCTCAAGCGGAATTTCACTCATCTCGCTATGGCATACCCTTGCCGATGAGAGCTACCGTGTCATATGGCCTCGCGACAAGAAAAAGCCATTAATCGCGAATTCATGGGTAGCCGTTTACACCCTTCAGGGCTGCGGGAAAATCATTCTTACCGACAATTCCGAAATTATCCTTAATGGCAATTGCGTTATATTCTTAAAACCAATGGATATAAAATCCTATCATTGCGATGGTTTAATTTGGGAACAATACTGGATGGAATTTGTCCCTACCAGCGTTATGGAAATTCCTTTATTACAGCAGGCTATTATTTATAACGGCGATGCGTTTAAGGATGAACTTAATGAAGTTGCCAGCCTGATTGCCAGCCGCAATCCATTAAAAAATAATCTGGCCGTTGCCTTTCTTACCAAGATTATCTACCAATGGATTTGCCTGATTTTTGAAAACGGCACCAAAGACCGTCAGCTTATCCAGATAGAAAAGCTGATTAGCCTGCTGCATTCGGATCTGCAAAAACAGTGGAGCGTGGCGGAGATGGCCCAGTGGATGCAGTGCAGCGAGCAGTATTTGCGCCGCCTCTTTTTACGCTATACCGGGAAAACGCCCAAGGAGTATTCTCTGGACGCGCGTCTGGACCTGGCGCTGTCGCTGCTTAAGCAGGAAGGGAATTCGGTGAGCAACGTGGCCGATATGCTGAACTTTTTTGACTCATTTCACTTCAGCAAAGCGTTTAAGCGGAAATTTGGCTATGCGCCGTCGGCGGTGCTGCGGCAGGGAAAATAAAGCCGGGTAACGCAATGCTACCCGGCCCAAAAATTAGCGCAGTTCCGGCCAGTATTCCCGGTTGGCTTCAATCAAATCGTCCAGAATGGCTTTTGCCACCGACGCGCTCGGCACCGTTTTAGAGAGCGTGATCGCCTGCCACAGTTTCTGATAAGAGTGTGATTCCCACGCCTCCACCACCAGTTTTTCGACCATCAACTGCTGGCCCATCAATCCCTTCTGGAAATGCGGAATATCGCCGACCGTCAGCGGCTCCGGCCCACTTTTACCCACCAGACAGGGGATTTCGACCATCGCATCGGCGTCAAAGTTATGGATGGCCCCATTATTCGGCACAATCAATAGCATCCGTTCCTGCGTGTTGAAGGCGATCGCCGCGGCCAGATCCACGATGTAGGAAGCATGCTCGTCGATCTCCAGTTCTCCGGCGGCGGAATGACCGGCGGCGGTAATGGCGCGACAGGCGTTGAAGACATGCTTCTCACGATGATCCATCACCTCATTCGCGCGGGTGCGCTCCGGGTTGGAGTGCGCCACTACATAGTCTGGATAGAGATAGTATTTCAGATAGGTATTAGGCAACGTATCCGGGTCCAGCAGGCAAACATCTTTCATTTTTACGAACGTATCGTTCCAGCTAGCTTCCGTTGGCGGCACGTCGGACAGCGGAACGTAGCCATGTTTTTCCGCATGGGCGCGCAGCATGGGCATCAGGTCATTGCCGTCCAGATCTTCAATTGACGACCACCAGCCGAAATGGTTAAGGCCGTAATAGCGCGTGCGCATCTGCTTGCGGCTTTGCAGTCCGGCAATCTGCGCGAAACGGCTTTCGATGCCAATCGGCATGTCGCAGATGTTGAGGATTTTGGCATTCGGACGCAGGCGGTTCGTTGCTTCCGCCACAATCGCCGCCGGGTTGGAGTAGTTCAGCATCCACGCGTTCGGCGAATATTTTTCCATATAGTCCACCAGCTCCAGCACGCCGCCGATAGAACGCATGCCGTAGGCAATCCCGCCCGGCCCGCAGGTTTCCTGACCCAGCACGCCGTGGCGCAGCGGGATTTTTTCGTCTTTCTCACGCATCGGGTATTTGCCGACGCGGATATGCGCCATCACAAAATCGACGTCGGTAAAGGCGGTTTCAGGATCGGTGGTATAGCTGAAGTCAATGTCCGGTGCCTGCTCCTGCATGATCACCTTGCAGGCTTCTGCCACGATCTCCTGACGCGCACCGTCGTTGTCATAGAACTTCAGTGAACGCAGCGGCAACCGGTCCTGGTTTGCCAGCAGCATCAACACAATACCGGGCGTAAAGGTGCTGCCGCCGCCGGCAATCACCACTGAGAATTTTTTCATGATACAGCCTCCGTCATGGATTGAGATGGTTTCGTTAAGGGGATTTTCATCAGGGATTCAAGCTGGTCGCGCACCTGAGGCACATGTAGCCCGACAATCACCTGTACCGCATTGCCGCGCCGGACAACGCCGTGTGCGCCAAGCGCTTTGAAGATGTCGTCGCTTTCCATTCTTGTGATATCGACCACGGTGATGCGCAGCCGGGTAGCGCAGTTGTTGACGCTTTCAATGTTGCCCGCGCCGCCCAGCGCCTGAAGGAAGCCAGCCGCCTGGCTAAGTTTCGCGTCAGGGGTAGCCGCAGCGGTTTGTGCACGCGCCGCTTTATAATCGGCTTTGGTATAGAGCTTCACTTCGCTGTCTTCACGCCCCGGCGTTTTCAGGTTGAAGCGCAGGATCAGCCACCGGAAGACCACGAAATAAATGCCGGTAAAGATCAGACCAATGACGATTTGGGTGACGATCATCGTCGTGTGGTTGTAGAACAGCGGTAGCCAGACCTGCGGAATGAAGGTATCAATAAGACCGCCGCCGAGGTTAGCCGACACGCCAGCAAGGTACATCGTGGTCGCCATGGTCGCCGCCAGCACCGCATGGAGGGCGAACAGCGGCGGGCAAATAAAGAGGAAGGTGAACTCCAGCGGCTCGGTGACGCCAACAAGAATGGCCGTCAACGTCGCGGGAATTAACAGGCCCGCAATTTTTTTACGGTTAGCCGGCGACGCCGTGTAATAGAACGCCAGCGCAATGCCCGGCGCGCCAAACACTTTTGAGTTGCCGAACAGACCGAATCCACCTTCCGGGAAGAGGGTTTTGATCGACTCGGTGGTCTGGCTAAATTCATGCAGATGCTGCGCCCAGTAAACCCCAATGCCACCTTCAACCGCAGCCGGGCCGAACATAAAGGGACCATAGACAAAATGATGCAGACCGGTGGGGATCAGAATACGTTCCAGGAAGGTATAGACCCATACGCCCAGCGCGCCGGAGGTGCGTAAAAAGTCCTGTAACGACTCAATTCCCACCTGGACTTTGGGCCAGCAGAACAGCGTTAGCCAGGCGCAGGGGATCATCGCGAAGAATGCCACAATCACCACAAAGGATGTGCCCTGAAATATCCCGAGACACGTCGGCAGTGTTTTATCAAAAAAACGGTTATGTAAGGCGGTGACAAAGCCGGAAATAACAATGGCACCGATAATACTGGTATCTAACGTTTTGATACCCGCCATCATGGTCAACCCGCTGCCGGCAACAGGATCAATACCAAAATCAACGCCGAAAAAGCCACCCCAGGTGGTTCCCATCGCGTTAATTAAATAGTTCCAGGTCAGGAAACTCATCAAGACCGCAAGACAGGCTCGCGCCTGCGCGTTTTTTGCCAGCCCGATAGGTAAGCCAATCGCAAATACCAGCGGCATATTTTTGAAGACTGTCCAGCCGCCTTCTTCGATAATATGGATAATTTGTGCAAATAAGCAATCCGGCGATGTTAACGACTCGCCCACAAACATCGGATTTTGTAACAGAATAGCGATACCCACAACCATTCCAGAAAAAGGAAATAGCAGTACTGGCGTAAACATAGCGCCGCCAAAACGTTGTATTTGACTTAGCATTTTTTAATCCTTATATATTTTGCATACACCCTATATAATGCGGAAAGCAATAAAAATCATCAGCACAATAAAACGGGAGTGTTAAAGCACCGTCGTCAGAAAATTTTTATTTGTGATAAGGCTCAAATTTTTATTTTTCCCAACCTGTACATTTTTTTGCTTTATTCTGGGCAGGTTGAGAAAGCCAAAAAAACATGTAAAAATTAAAACACTAAAAATCAATGTATTACAGCGTGCAATCAACCGTTCACTTAAAGGGAAAGAGGTCTACAGATGATCTACAAAGCCATCGCTAATACCTTACGTATTCGAATTGGCACAGCAGAATACGCCGTCGGAAGTGCGCTTCCCGGCGAGCACCGACTGGCGGAAGAGTTTGGCGTATCAAGGATGACCGTTCGCAAGGCGATCGATCTTTTAGTTAGCTGGGGGTTAGTTTTCAGAAAAAACGGCAGCGGCACTTTTATCATGCATAAGAATGTTTATCCGGGAACCAAAAATTTGCCGGGCTTCTTTAAGGCATTGAAAAATTTTCATGGAAAAATAACCAGTCAGGTACTTATTTTTCAAATCCAGTCGGCCTCTGACGCTGTCTCGGCCCAATTGCAATTGAGTGATGATGAACAAGTGTATTACTCAAGAAGAATTCGCTCGGTAAATAACACTCCGCTAATGATTGAAGATAGTTATATGCCAGTGCGACTCTTTCGCAGTCTGGCGTTATCGCATCTGGAAGGCTCAAAATTTAAATATATTGAAAAAGAAGCGAAGATTCAGATTGGCGGGAATTATGAGTGCCTGACGCCGATTCTGGCGGAAAATCCGATTGCCGGCCTGCTGGAAGTGAAAGAAAAGACGCCAATTTTATGCATCAGTTCCCTCACTTACAGTCGGCAAAATGAATTTATTAACTACTCGATAATGTATCGCAATACCAGCGAATATCGGGAAGATCACTACTTTTGAGACGGCTGGCAACCCGCCCCTGCGGGTTGCCAGCGAGTCCCTTAGTGCAACTCTGGCCAGTATTCCCGGTTGGCCTCAATCAAATCATCCAGAATGGCTTTCGCCACCGACGCGCTCGGCACCGTTTTAGAGAGCGTGATCGCCTGCCACAGTTTCTGATAAGAGTGTGATTCCCACGCATCCACCACCAGTTTTTCGACCATTACCTGCTGGCCCATCAGTCCCTTCTGGAAATGCGGAATGTCGCCGACCGTCAGCGGCTCTGGCCCTTTTGTCCCCACCAGACACGGAATTTCAACCATCGCATCGGCATCAAAGTTATGGATAGCGCCATTATTCGGCACAATCAGCAGCATCCGCTCCTGCGTGTTGAAAGCAATCGCGGCGGCCAGATCCACGATGTAGGAGGCGTGCTCATCGATCTCCAGCTCGCCTGCGCTGGAATGACCGGCTTCGATAATCGCGCGGCAGGCGTTGAAGACCTGTTTTTCGCGGTGGTCCATCACCTCATTCGCGCGGGTACGTTCCGGGTTAGAATGCGCCACCACATAGTCTGGATAGAGGTAGTATTTCAGATAGGTATTCGGCATGGTATCCGGATCCAGCGCCTGCACATCTTTCGCTTTGGCAAAGGTATCGTTCCAGCTCGCCTCGGTATGTGGATCGTTTGAGGGCGGCACATAACCGTGTCTGGCAACGTATTCACGCAGTTTCGGCATCAGGTCGTTACCGTCCAGATCTTCAATCGACGTCCACCAGCCAAAGTGGTTGAGGCCATAGTAGCGGGTGCGCATTTGTTTGCGATCCTGCAACCCAACAATTTGCGCCATGCGACCTTCAATACCAATCGGCATATCGCAGATATTGAGGATTTTGGCGTTCGGGCGCAGGCGACGGGTGGCCTCCGCGACGATGGCTGCCGGGTTGGAGTAGTTCAGCATCCACGCGTTCGGCGAATACCGCTCCATATAATCTACCAGCTCCAGTACACCGCCGATAGAACGCATGCCGTAGGCGATCCCACCTGGCCCGCAGGTTTCCTGGCCCAGCACGCCATGGCGCAGCGGGATCTTCTCGTCTTTCTCACGCATCGGATATTTGCCGACACGAATATGCGCCATCACAAAATCAACGTCGGTAAAGGCGGTTTCAGGATCGGTGGTGTAGCTAAAATCGATTTCAGGCGCCTGCTCTTTCATGATCACCTTGCAGGCTTCAGCCACGATTTCCTGGCGTGCGCCGTCGTTGTCATAGAATTTCAGCGCACGCAGCGGCAGACGGTCCTGGTTTGCCAGCAACATTAATACAATACCGGGCGTAAATGTGCTGCCGCCGCCGGCGATAACCACTGAGAATTTTTTCATGATACAGCCTCTGTCAGGGTAGTTTTTTCGATTGTGAGAGAATCTTTCATCAGGGCTTCCAGCTGATCGCGGACCTGGGGAACGTGTAGCCCCACGATGACCTGAATGCCATTACCGCGACGCACCACCCCATGCGCACCGAGCGCCTTAAAGACGTCGTCGCTTTGGGTTTGCGTCATATCCACTAATGCAATCCGCAGGCGGGTAGCGCAGTTATTAACGCTCTCGATATTGCCCGCGCCGCCAAGCGCCTGGAGGAATCCGGCGGCCTGCCCGAGCCGGGTATCCGCAGCGGCGGCGGTAGTTTGCCCACGCGCCGCTTTATAATCGGCTTTGGTGTAGAGTTTCACGTCGCTGTCTTCACGGCCCGGCGTTTTCAGGTTGAAACGCAGGATGAGGGAACGGAAGACGACAAACCAAATCGCGGTAAAACACAGGCCGATCCCAATCTGGATAAACATCACGGAAGCGTGGTTGTGGAACATCGGCATCCAGTTCAACGGTAAAAACTCGTTGAGCATCCCCCCGCCGAACATGCCGACGACACCCGCCATATACATAACGGCGGTCATGGTGGCAGCCAGAAGGGCGTGGATGACAAACAGGAACGGTGCGATAAACAGGAAGGTGAATTCCAGCGGCTCGGTAATCCCAACCAGAATCGCCGTTAACGTTGCCGGAATAAGCAATCCAGCGACTTTCGCCCGGTTTTGCGGCGCAGCGGTGGAGTAAATCGCTAATGCTACCCCAGGCGCACCAAAGACTTTGGAGTTACCGTGCATTGAAAAACCGCCCGCAGGGAACAAATCTTTTAAGGGCTGAGTGCTCTGACTAAATTCGTGCAGATGCTGGATCCAGTAAGGTTGCAGTCCTCCTTCAACGACAGCCGGGCCAAAGACGAAGGGACCGTACACAAAATGATGCAAACCGGTGGGGATTAAAATACGTTCCAGGAAGGTGTAAATCCACACCCCTAACGCGCCCGCGCCGCTTAAAAAGATCTGCATTGACTGAATGGCAATCTGAACTTTTGGCCAGCACAGTAAGGTTATCCATGCGCAGGGGATCATCACAAAGAATGCGACAATCACCACAAATGACGTGCCCTGAAAAATACCGAGAAAAACAGGTAATGTTTTTTCATAAAAGCGATTATGGATCGCAGTAACAATGCCGGAAATAGCAATTGCGCCAATAATACTGGTATCCAGCGTTTTGATACCGGCAATCATCGTCAGACCGCTGCCCGTGACGGGATCATTCGCAAAGTTAACGCCAAAGAAGCTGCCCCATGTCATTCCCATGGCGCAAATAAAGTAGTTCCAGGTAAGGAAACTGACCAATACCGCCAGACAGGCGCGACCGTGTGCGTGTTTTGCTAACCCCAGGGGTAACCCTACAGCAAATATCAGCGGCATATTACGAAAAATAGTCCAGCCGCCCTCTTCTATAATTTTAATTATTTGGTAAAAAATACTATCCGGTCGGGTGAGGGATTCCCCTACAAACATAGGGTTTTGTAACATAATGGCAATACCGACGACCATTCCGGCAAACGGAAACAGCAGCACCGGGGTGAACATCGCACCGCCAAAGCGTTGTATTTGACTGAGCATTTTTTACATCCTCGTTAAAGAACATGTAGAGTATTTATTTTTGTCATTGCGTCCTGCAGGGGTAACAATAAAAAGCGGCACGGTAAAACACATGAGAAGTTGAAATTATTTGTGATCAAACTCATGATTTTAATTTCAACTAAGTTGTCTTATTTTTATGAGAATGTTAGACATGTTCATGAATGCTCTAAAAAATCACAATTACTAACCTTTGCTTCACCTTGAAAAATCACGCCTTTTTGGGGTTCCGCAAAGGGCATAAAGAGGTCCAGGGATGATCTACAAATCTATTGCTGATAAATTAAGGCTGCGGCTTAATTCCGAAAACTATAATGTCGGCAGCCCCTTGCCCGGTGAGAAAAAGCTGGCGGAAGAGTATGGCGTATCGCGCATGACGATTCGTAAAGCCATTGATTTATTAATTCACTGGGGGCTGGTTGCGCGTAAACACGGCAGCGGCACCTATGTTATTCAGAAAGACGTTTATCAGGAAACCACTAACCTGACGGGATTGTGTGAGGTGATGGAGAGCCAGGGCCGAATCGTCTTCAGCAAAGTGCTGGAGTTTGTGGTGATGCCCGCTCCGCCTGCGATTGCCAGACAGTTACGTATCCAGACCGATGAGCGGATCTACTACTCGCGGCGTTTACGCTATGTCGATGATAAACCGATCATGCTGGAAGACAGTTATATGCCGGTGAAGCTGTTTCGCAACCTGTCGATCGCGCATCTGGAGGGGTCAAAGTTTCGTTATATTGAAAATGAGTGCGGAATAACAATAACCGGGAATTATGAGAGCCTGTCGCCCGTTCTGGCGGACAGAAAAATGGCGCAGTTAATGCTGGTTGAAGAGAGTACGCCGCTATTACGTATAACGTCACTGTCCTATAGCGATAGCGGCGAATTTTTAAACTATTCCATTATGTTCCGCAATGCCAGCGAATATCAGGTGGATTACCATCTGCTTCGCGTGCATGCCTGACCGTTAACCCATTCCCCAGAATAATACCGCCAGCAATTGCGGCGTGATTATTCTCAGAAACATCACCAGCGGATAAACCGTGGCATAGGACAACGCCGCCGCGCCGCTGGTGGCGTGAAGGTTGTTAGCAAAAGCCAGCGCCGGCGGATCGGTCATCGAACCGGCCAGCATGCCGCAAATGGTCAGATAGTTCATCTTAGCGAAGATACGCGCCAGTAAACCTACGGTGATCAGCGGAATGGCGGTAATAAAGATGCCATAGCCGACCCAGCTCAGGCCATCGCCCTGAACCAGCGTATGCACAAAATCGCCGCCGGATTTCAGCCCCACCACTGAGAGGAACAGCACGATCCCCAGCTCGCGCAGCGCCAGGTTAGCGCTCGGCGGCATGAACCAGTACAGCTTGCCGATGGTGCCGATACGCCCTAGGATCAGCGCCATAATCAGCGGTCCTCCGGCGAGTCCCAGTTTTAAGGCCACCGGAAAACCCGGGATAAAGAGCGGCACGGAGCCAAGCAGCACGCCCAGCCCGATGCCGATAAACACCGGCAGCATCTGCACCTGCTGGAGCTTTTGCTGCGCGTTGCCAAGCTCGGCGGCGACGGCGTCAATTGCTGCCTGGCGGCCAACCAGGTTAAGAATGTCACCAAACTGCAACGCAGCGCTGTTGCTGGCAACCAGTTCCACCCCGGCGCGATTCAGCCGTGAGATCACCACGTCATAACGCTGTTTAAAATCCAGATCGCGCAGTTTTTTGCCCAGCACTTTTTCGTTGGTCACCACCACGCGCTCCACGCAAAGGTCGGTGCCGTGGGTCGAGAGCGCGGTTTCAACCTCTCTGCCAATCACTAACTGCGCCGCGCGTAAATCCGCCTGCTGCCCGACCAGATACAGCAAATCGCCCGACTGTATCAGCGTGCCGGGGGAAGGCACCATCAGCGTCTCGCCGCGTTTCAGCCGCGAGCAGATGATTTTATCGCTGTTAAGTAACGGGACATCCTGGATCGCCAGGTTATGCAGGTTAGGATTTTCGACGCACAGATTAATGTTTTGTAGTTGCTGGTGTCCGCTACCCGCATTGACGTCGAACTGCTCGGCTTCTTTATCCACCTTGATACGAAAGAACAGGCGAATTAGCCACATGGAAAGCAGAATGCCACAAATACCAAACGGGTAGGCCATCGCATAGCTCATCCCCATCTGGTCAATCACATCGCCCGTTACCCCAAGATCGCGCAGCACCTGCTGCCCGGCTCCGAGCGCCGGGGTATTGGTGACCGCGCCGGAGAAGATGCCGAGCACCACCGGCAGTGGAATAGCAAACAGCGTGTGCAGGATGGCAGTGACCAGCCCGCCCAGGATAACGATCAGAATGGCAAACAGGTTCAGCCGCAGACCCGATACCCGCAGCGAGGTGAAAAAGCCAGGCCCGACCTGAATACCGATGGTGTATACAAAGAGGATCAGGCCAAATTCCTGAATGAAATGCAGCATCGGGCTACTCAGCGTGACGCCGGCCTGCTCGACAAAATGACCGACGATAATCCCGCCAAACAGCACGCCGCCGATCCCCAGTCCCACGCCACGGATTTTGATGTTGCCGATCCACAGACCTACAATCGCCACCAGCGCCAGAACGCTGATGGTCAATGCTATATCACTCATGTTTTTTCCCTGTGAATAACATTACGGGTAAGAGGGATTCTCTCAGAGATAGCGGGGGATGTATGGGTGGTAGCGCACAAAAAAGGCTCCACAAAGGGAGCCGGACTTGAAGTTGATGACAAACTTGCTTTTGTTATTGTGTACGCCGTTTTGCCGGGTGGCGGCTTCGCCTTACCCAGCCTACAAAATCATCAATATCAATAGATTGTTCATAACCGTAGGCCTGTGCAAGCGCAGCGCCGCCAGGCATAATTCCACGATATAACGTTTGTCAGCAATCGGAAAAGGCTCCCTAACGGGAGCCTTTTAAAGATAGAAGGTATAACCGTCTTAACTATTCAACGCCGGACGTTCGCTAATGGCGATACGCTGGGGGGCGATGGCCTCCGGGACGTTGCGCACGATATCAATATGCAGCAGGCCGTTAGTGAAAGTCGCGCCTGCCACTTCCATATATTCCGCCAGCGTGAATGTCAGGCTGAAGGGTTGCATAACCAGCCCCTGATGCAGCCATTTTGGTTCCGATTCCGGTTTTACCGGCGAACCTTTGACGGTCAGGCGCGTGCCTTCAAGCTGAATATCCAGATCTTCCTGACGAAAACCGGCCAGCGCAAGGGTGATGCGATAGTGGTTATCGTCGCCTTTTTCGATGTTGTATGGCGGAAAGGCCTGGCCTTCAGTGGTGTTTTGCAGCGCGTTTGCCAGTTTATCGAAGCCGATCCACTGACGCAGTAAGGGGGATACATCGTAATTACGCATTGTCATTCTCCTTCAAAGAAGCGAGTTGATACCTGCGAATCCGTGGATTCGCCTATGCTCCCTGACGGCGAGCATGGTTTAGAGGGGCCGCCAGCGGCGACCCGGTGAAATTAGTTGATCTCAATACGGCGCGGTTTTTTCGCTTCCGGAACCACGCGTTCCAGCTCGACATACAGCAGGCCGTTAACCAGGTTCGCACCATTCACATGAATGTTTTCCGCAAGCTGGAATTTACGCTCGAAGTTACGTTCGGCGATGCCCTGGTAAAGATAGGTACGCTCTTTCTGCTCGGTGGCATGGGAGCCTTTGACGATCAGCAGGTTGTCCTGCGCGGTGATCTCCAGTTCGCTCTCCGCAAAACCAGCGACAGCAATGGCGATACGATAGTGGTCTTCATCCACCAGCTCGACGTTGTACGGAGGATAGCCGCCATTACTCTGGCTCTGGTTGTTTTCCAGCAGGTTAAACAGACGGTCAAAACCGATAGCTGAACGGTACAGTGGAGAGAGATCGAAATTACGCATAATAAAAGCTCCTGAAATCAGCGAGAATTTTGGTACTGACCTTCCGTCATGGACAGGTCGCGGTTCCCGGAACACCCCGCAGGCGAGTTCCTCATTGGGTTACATCAGATAAATGGGTGCAAAGAAACTTCTTTCAAGAGCGGTGGTCTGATTTTTTGCACTTTCAGGTGTAGCGCATACACTGGAATCAACGCACAAAAAGGTAAAGTGCGATTACCGCCACAGAGCAACGTTTCCGGGCTTTTCATTTTGAACCATGGACGTTATAACCCGGATAAGCCGTTTTTGCAGTGCCATAAAGATGATTAAATTATGATGAAAAAAGGTGTTTCCAGACTGGCATTGGTCAGTGGCGTAGTCTGCTTGTGCAGTTGTTCAAGCGTGATGTCTCACACCGGCGGTAAAGAAGGGGTTTATCCCGGCACCCGGGCCAGCAGCAATATGCTGGGAAGCAACACTAACTGGGGCACAAAATCGCTGGTCTTGCTGGATATGCCATTTACTGCGGTGGTCGATACCGTCCTGCTGCCATGGGATATGTTCCGTACCGACAGCTCGGTGAAATCCCGCGTTGAAAAAAGCGAGCAGGATGCGCAGGCAACCAACGCGGTGATCCCCCCCGCGCAGATGCCCTCCCCCTGATTCAGCGCCCGGTTTCAGTCATCCATAGCTGACGGAAGCCGTCTGTTTCTTCCATCCAGGCGATAAGCTTACCGTCTGGCGAAAAGACAATGGCGTCGGCGGAAGGCGCGTTTTCATGATCGGTAGTCAAAAAGGTGATGTCGCCAGTGTGTGCATCGCAGCAGGCGATACGCCCCTCAAGCACAAATCCCAGCCATTGTCCTGACGGATGCCAGTTAAAGGCCGACTGAATATCGGTCGTATTATGCGTAAGCTGGTGCGGTTCACCTCCGTCTGGCGACATCAGCCAGAGCTGAATAATGCCTGCGTCATCGCGCATCAAAAAAGCAATAGCCGTTCCCTGCGGATTAGCCCGCACCCAGTGACGCACCGCCGTTGCCAGTCCAGGATACCGGCGCTGATGGGTAAAGGTCAGACGACGCTGAACCACGCCCGCAGGCGGCGCTGGTAGCGTTTTTTCCGTCCCGGCCAGCGGCGCATCTCCGGCGTGTTGCCAGCCTGAGCGAGTCTGCGGCAGATCGACAATAAACAGCTCCGGGACTTTTTCGCCCGCCAGCGACAGTGTATCGCCGATAAATGCCAGCCGATGATCGCCCACCCAGCCCTCTTCGTAAGCCCGATTTATCTCATCGCTGCCCGGCTGTGGTACTGGCGTAGTCTGGCTCACCAGCACGCACCAGTGGCTACCGGCATATTCCCGCGGATGCTGGCCCCGAGGTGCAACCGGGCCATAAGGTGCCGCCACGCCGACATTGCGCAGATCCAGCGCCGGATCGCGCTCGTGCAGCACATGGTCGTTATAGGTAAAGCTGACGAACTGCCCGTTCGGGCTGAACACATGCACATGCGTACCGCCGCGCAGCGCGCCGGGCGTATAAGGCGCGGTAATATCCATCGCGTCGAGGTTCTCCGCAACACCATTTTCGACGACCACGCCGCGACGGTGATGAAAATCGTAATGCCACTGCGCATCCGGGTTTTCCGGGCCGTGAATAAAAACGTACTTTTCCGCCAGCGGACTGACGGTCACCACGCCCACATGCGCCCCCGACGTTGCACGGTAAATCACCTCAACCGCGCCGGTATGGACGTTAACGCGCTCAATGGTTTCGCCAGTAAATGACGCGCCGGAGGGACGCACATCAAACGCCAGCCACTGACTGTCCGGCGTCCAGGTGTGGATATTGGTCAACTGGTGATGGCGAGGTGCGAAGGTGAGTTGTTTCATGGGCGAGATCCGGCTACGTGAGAGGGCATCAGGGTAGCGCAAGGTGCCGCCGCCTGCCAGCGGGAGACGGTCTGCTAAGCTTATCTGTCATTACGGTATGAAAGGAAAAGACTAATGGAACTGAGCGATTGCGCCATTCGGGACATCAAAGCGGGAAAAAACGTCCGGATAATTCGTCCGTCGAATATTTACCAGTGCGAGCTTCAGGATAATGTCTTCGTTGGACCTTTCGTCGAAATACAAAAAGGATGCGTGATTGGTCGCGACAGCCGTATCCAGTCGCATACCTTCATTTGCGAAAACGTTACCCTCGGCGAGCGCTGTTTTATCGGTCACAACGTCTCCTTTGCCAACGACCTGTTTAAAAGCGGTGCGCCAGACCCTACGCCGGAAAACTGGATTAACATAACGCTGGGCGATGATGTCACGGTGGGGAGCGGCGCGACTATCCTTGCACCGTCTATTTGTGCCGGGGCCGTCATCGGCGCGGGAAGCGTGGTGGTGAAAGCGATTACGATAAAAGGGATTTATGCGGGCAATCCGGCGAGGTTAATTCGGACGTTGTAAAGGGAGGTAATACATTCCGTAAAATGGCCCCAATACGGATTAGCATATCGGGGCATTGTAATGACTTAAATCAGCCTACCCGCTTAACATCCCCGACCAGCAGAATGTAGGAGAGCGCGCCAAGCAGAGCGACAACAGAGATATAAACCAGTGCCGGGCCAAAACCATAGTCCTGGGCCAGATAGCCTATGACCAGCGGAACGGTGATACCGCCCAGCCCGCCAACGAAGTTAAAGACACCGCCCGTCAGGCCGATCAGGCGCATGGGTGCCAGAGACGACACCAGCGACCAGGTAATTGATGCAAACCCGTTGCCGAAGAAGGCCAGCGCCATCAGCGACATAATCCAGATCGGATCGTTGGTGTAGTTCGCTCCCATAATGCAGGTGGAAATTAACAGCCCACAAATGATCGGCGTTTTACGTGCTATACCCAGCGAGTAGCCTTTCCGAACCAGACGATCCGCTACCCAGCCGGACAGCAGAACACCAAAGAAGGCAGCAAGGAACGGCACAGTGGTCATAAAGCCCGCCTTCAGCGCGGTGATCCCTTTCTCCTGCGTCAGGTAGTTCGGGAACCAGGTGAGGAAGAACCACAGGGTCGACGTCACCGCAAACTGGCCCAGATAAACCCCCACCAGCTTACGATGGAAGACCAGTTTCCAGTCCGCTTTAGTGAGTTTCTGGCGTTCTTCCTTTTTCACCGGCGCATCGCCATCCACCAGACCACCGCCGTCGCGAATGTAGTCCAGCTCCGCTTTGCTGATGCTTTTAGTCAGGCGCGGCGGTTGATAAACTTTAAACCAGACAAGTGACCAGATAATGCCGATGCCACCGGTAATAATAAATACCCAGTGCCAGCTTAGCATTTCCTGAATCCAGATCAGCAGCGGCGTAAGGAACGCCAGGCCAACAAACTGCCCGGAGGTATAAAAACCTACCGCCGAAGCGCGTTCATGTTCCGGGAACCAACTGGTTACCATGCGGTTATTGGTCGGGAAAGCAGGCGCTTCAAAGATACCCGTGATAGCACGCAGGCCAATCAGCGACATCAGGCCGGTAGCGAATCCCTGAAATAACGTTGCCACTGACCAGCCAAAAATCGCGATGAAGTAGGTCAAACGGGAACCTACCCGGTCAAGGAACCAGCCGCCGGGGATCTGGCAGAGCGTATAGAGCCAGGCAAAAGCTGAAAATACGTAACCCATTTCCGCTTTGGTAATACCAAACTCTTCCTGAATATGCGCGGACGCCACCGCCAGATTAGCGCGGTCAACATAACAAATAACCACCGTAATAAAGATCATGACCAGCGTTAAATAACGACGACGTCCGGTTTTTGCAGTAGTTACAGAAATATCCATAACGATCTGTCTCCGAATTTTGGCATGGTGAGGCCACTCACCATGCCCTGTGGTTTACAGAGGGTGTATATACTTTTTAAAAATAATGTCGTGCCTGCGACGTTTTTTATCGTCGCATTATTGGGCTTATTACCACTCGGCGACAGTTCCGTCCGCATGCCGCCATAGCGGATTACGCCAGTCCTGAACGTTTTTGCTCAGCTCAATCACTTTCTCTTCGTCAATTTCCACGCCCAGCCCTGGCTTCATCAATGGTTTAAAGAAGCCGCCTTCCATACTGAAGTCCTCTTTATTTTTCACAAAGTCGAGCAGCTCCGCGCCTTTGTTATAGTGAATGCCCATGCTCTGTTCCTGGAATACCGCGTTGTGCGACACAAAGTCGACGTGCAGACAGGCGGCCAGCGCGATGGGGCCGAGCGGGCAGTGCGGTGCCAGCGCCACATCGTAAGCTTCTGCCATGCCAGCGATTTTATAGCACTCGGTGATCCCGCCTGCGTGGGAGAGATCCGGCTGCAAAATCGCTACGCCGCCCGCTTCCAGCACGCGTTTAAATTCAAAGCGGGAGAACATACGTTCACCTGCGGCAATCGGAATATGGGTTTGCGCGGCCAGACGCGGATAATATTCTGCCTGCTCGGCTAATACCGGCTCCTCAATAAACAGCGGGCGATATTGTTCCAGCTCTTTAATTAATACTTTGGCCATTGGCGCGCTGACGCGACCGTGGAAATCAAGACCAAACTCAATTTCATTACCAAAGGCTTCGCGAATTTGCGCCACGGTATTAACCGCCGCATCCACTTTACGCGAATCATCAATAACGCCTAACTCTTCGCAACCGTTTAATTTAAAGGTATCAAAGCCAATTTTACGCAACGTGGTAATTCCTGCGATAGCGTCCGCCGGGCGGTCGCCGCCGACCCAGCTATAGGCTTTGATTTTGTCGCGCACCAGACCACCCATCAACTGCCAGACCGGGGCGTTGTGTACTTTACCTTTGATATCCCACAGCGCCTGGTCGATACCGGCAATGGCGCTCATCAGGATCGGACCGCCGCGGTAGAAGCCCGCGCGATACATTACCTGCCATAAATCGTTAATTCGCGCCGGGTCCTGACCAATCAGGTATTCGCCCAGTTCATGCACCGCCGCTTCCACGGTACGCGCCCGGCCTTCAATCACCGGCTCGCCCCAGCCGACAACGCCTTCATCGGTCTCTATTTTGAGGAACATCCAGCGCGGGGGTAAACGGTACGTGGTGAGTTTGGTAATTTTCATTTCACAGCCTCTCGATACGCTTTCACAAATGCGGCTGCCTGCTGCGCGGTGCGCTCGACGGGCTGTCCGGCGCGATAGAGATCGCTGCCCAGCCCGGCACCGACGCAACCGGCGTCAATCCACTGTTTTAAGTTCTCCGGCGTCACGCCGCCGACGGCGAATACCGGAATTTCCGGTGGCAGGACAGCTTTCAGCGCCTTGATATAGTCCGGGCCAAACGCCGAAGACGGGAAAATCTTCAGCGACTGCGCGCCCGCGTCAATGGCATCAAAGGCTTCGGTCGCCGTGGCGCAGCCAGGACAGACCGTCATACCGTGCTCCACCGCGCGGCGGATCAGTTCCGGTTTAATGTTGGGCGTCACCATCAGCGTGCAGCCCATTTCAGCGAGCTGGTCAACCTGCTCCAGCTTAAGCACGGTACCTGCGCCAATCAGCGCTTTATCGCCAAACGCCTTAACCATCGCCGGGATGCTCTTTTCCCACTCGGGGGAGTTCAGGGGGATCTCGACGGCTTCAAATCCGGCCTCAATAACTGCGGCCACATGGGCGTGCGCCTCGTCGGGTTTAATCCCACGAAGGATGGCGATAAGCGGAAGTTTATTTTGCCACTGCATGAGCGATGCTCCTTATTCCTGCCTGAAATGCGGCGTCGCCGCTCAGCGTCTGACTGCGACGCCCGAAAAGTTCAAATGCCCGCTGGTAGCGTGCGGTCAGTGACGGACTGGCGACAAGGGTGACGGCCTGCTGCGCCGGGACATCATCGCCCATGCTGGCGACTTCACTGCCAATCAGCAGACCGGAAAGAAATTCGCTCACCTGCTCGCGAGGCCGCACACCCAGCACGTGCGAGGCGCGGACTTCAAACAGGCGAGGCAGAATCTCGGGTGATTGCAGGCCGCGCTCCAGCCCGGCGTTAAACGCCTCCGGCGAGTCGGTCTGCTCCGGCAGGCCCGCGCCCACCAGCGTATGCTTAAGCAGCACATGGTGAAGTTCGCCGGTCATCACCGTGCGGAAATCCTCCACGCGATCATCGTTAACCCGTACCCACTTGCAGTGCGTGCCGGGCATTACGTACAACGCGGAAGGCATCAGCGTATGTGCGCCAATCAGTTGCGTCTCTTCGCCGCGCATCACGTTATGGTTATCGTCGCGGTTGATACACAGGCCCGGCACGATCCAGACGTTCTCCTTCACGCGGGTAAGTTGTTCGCCGATGTCGGCAAGGCGCGCCGGGCAGGAAAGGTAAGGTACGTTTACCCAGCCCGCGTTACTTCCCACCATCCCCGCCATCACAATCGGCGTGTCTTCCTCAGCCCAGCCTTCGGTGACCTGCGCCAACACCGCATCAAACGTGCGGCCGTTCAGACGGGTGATCCCGGCTTCCGACTGCCGGCTCTCCAGGCAATTATCGCCTTCATAACGCCAGGCGCGAAGGTTGGTTGAACCCCAGTCGATAGCAATGTAGCGTGATGTCATGTGATGTCCTTTAGCCTTCTGGTCGAGCTGGCAATCATTGTCAGCGCTGCCTGTTCTGCTGCGTTGCCGTCCTGATGCCGTATCGCATCGAACAGCGCCTTATGTTCCTGAAGCGTTTTTGGCATGTTGGCCTCATCGCCCATCCAGGTGCGTTCAAAAACCGCACGCTGTAGCGAGCTGATCGCCACGCTTAGCTGCTGCAATACCGGGTTATGGACCGCATTGAGCACCGCTTCGTGATAGCGAATATCCGCCTCGTTAAACGCATCCCGATCCTGGTTGTTGGCGATCATGTCGTTTAATGCCGCCTCAATCTGCGCCAGTTCGCTGGAGGTTGCCCGTTCTGCCGCCCAGCGGGCGATGGCAGGCTCCACCAGATTACGCACTTCACTCATCGCGCTAATCAGGCGCGGGTCGTAATCATTCTCCAGCACCCATTGCAGCACCTCGGTGTCGAGGTAGTTCCACTGGTTGCGCGCGGCGACAAATGCGCCGCGATAGCGCTTCGTTTCGATTAGCCGCTTTGCCGTCAGCGAGCGGAACACTTCGCGGATAATATTGCGCGAGGTTTCAAACTCTTCGCACAGATCCGCCTCAGAAGGCAGCGCGGCACCAGGGACATATTTGCCGCTCACAATCTGTCGCCCGAGAGTAACGATGATGCGGTCTGTCTTGGTAATGGTCATAGAAAGTCCTTAACGCGGTTTCGCTACCATTACTTTATCCCCGTTGATGTAAAAACCCCCAGCATTGACGTACAAATTTGTGTGTTCTTCATCGTTCTGTGAATGGATAGTAGTACAATCAATACGTGTCGTACTACAATTCAGATCACAAAAACGACAATTGGTAAAAAATTCGTTAAGAAATTTTTGTGTGCCGTTTTCCGCTTTTCACTTCACGCAGACTTCACCGCCGCCGGGTAATGTTGCGCCATGGCAACCTAAACCAGGTGAAAAAATGGAACATTTCGACGTAGCGATTATCGGCCTCGGCCCGGCGGGCGCAGCGCTGGCCCGACAACTGGCAAGCAGGATGCGGGTGATCGCACTGGATAAAAAGCGGGAACAGGGAACGGAGGGGTTTACTAAACCGTGCGGCGGATTGCTGGCTCCGGATGCGCAGCGCTCTTTGATACGCGCTGGCCTGAAATTACCGGTAAGCGTAATCGCCAATCCGCAAATCTTCAGCGTGCGTACCGTGGATTGCCAGTCGGGGCTGACCCGCAATTATCAGCGCAGCTATATTAATGTGAATCGCCACGCGTTTGATTTATGGCTGAAGTCGCTGATCCCTTCTGACGTCCGGGTGCATCACGACACGCTGTGCCGCCGGATCTGGCGCGACGAGGGGCGCTGGCATGTGCTTTTTAGCGTCGATGGAGAGGAACAGGAGATCACCGCCCGCTATCTGGTTGGCGCGGACGGCGCAAATTCCATGGTCCGCCGTTCTTTATATCCCGATCATGAGATCCGCAAGTATGTCGCAATCCAGCAATGGTTTGCCGAGAAACACGCCCTGCCGTTTTACTCCTGCGTTTTTGATAACAACCTGACCGATTGCTATGCCTGGAGTATCAGTAAAGATAGGTACTTCATTTTTGGCGGCGCATTCCCGATGAAAGAGGGTCAGGCGTGCTATGAAGCCCTGAAAGATCAGATGCAGGAAGGCGGTTATCAATTTGGCCCGGTCATCAAAACGGAAAAATGCACCGTGCTGTATCCTTCACGCTGGGCCGACTTTGTCTGCGGTCAGGAAAATGCGTTTCTGATCGGCGAAGCGGCCGGGTTTATCAGCGCCAGTTCGCTGGAGGGAATTAGCTATGCACTGGACAGCGCGGAGCGATTAGGCGATGTGCTTATCGCAGGCCAGCCCAATGCCAATAAGCGCTACCTTTCGGCGACGCGCGGACTACGGCTGAAGCTGTTGGGGAAAATATTCAAGGCCAAATTGCTGACGCAGCCACGGCTTCGCCTGGCGATAATGCGTAGCCGCATCAGCGATGTGCCAGTGCGGAATTAATTCGCTACGTTTACATTAAGACACCCTGATAAAGATGGAGTAATCTGTCCGCTGGATTTCAGGCGTCGTCATAAAAGGATGTAAATCATGCGAAATAAATATGTTATTAATATTGCCATATTATTTATGGCATTTGTATTATCTGGATGCAACACCGTCCTCTTATATAAAAGCACCGAAGGGGGAGGCGTTACCCAACAGAAATGGACCTCAGATACTGTCATCGGTTTGGGTTTAACCAAAGATGCAGACATGAAAGAAAAATGGGTTTTCATGGGTAAACAGTTTGACTATCTTCTCACCAGCGGCGGCGATGAAATGGTTAAACTGCTTCAGGATCAAAATATTGATCGCAAGGAACTCTCAGTCAACAAGTCAGTCGGCAAAGGAGGGTTCATAAGCGAAGTTAAATTTATTATCGATAAAGATAAAAAAACCTTCAGTGGTGATATTAATCTGCAATATTACATTAAAAATGATGACGATAAAAAAGCGATCGCGAAACATGGATTTATTTGTATTTCTTCGACCTGTCACCTGACGAAAAAAATACAGGGAACGATTCATACAAAAAATAAAAATCAGAAGGAGGCAAACATGATGACATTCTATCATCCATTTACGGTTGAGTTTTATCAAATTAAATATACGGGCGATCATACGGCCGTGAGAAGCGTGCTGACACCTTTTGCGATTACCGCAGATATTATTACTGCTCCGCTACAGTTACTTGTTGTCGCTATTGTTGCCAATAACTAAAATGCCCGTGCCCCGGCACTGACCGGGGCACTGCATCATTAATTCAGCACAAACTTCTCAATCGCATATGCCACGCCATCTTCCAGGTTAGATTTGGTGACGAAGTTAGCGATCTCTTTCACCGGGTCGATGGCATTATCCATCGCCACGCCCATTCCGGCGTATTCAATCATCGCGATGTCGTTTTCCTGATCGCCAATCGCCATAATTTCTTCCGGTTTGATCCCCAGCGCATCGGCCAGCGATTTCACTCCGGTGCCTTTGTTCACGCGTTTATCGAGGATTTCGAGGAAGTACGGCGCGCTTTTCAGCACGGTGTACTTCTCTTTTACGTCCTGCGGGATGCGGGTAATGGCTTTGTCGAGGATGGCCGGTTCGTCAATCATCATCACTTTCAGGAACTGCGTCGCCGGGTCCATTTTCTCCGCTTCACAGAACACCAGCGGAATGGTGGCAACGTAGGATTCATGGACGGTGTAGTAGCTGATATCGCGGTTGGCGGTATAGAGCGTGTTGCGATCGAGCGCGTGGAAATGCGATCCCACTTCTCGGGAGAGCTGTTCCAGATAGCGATAATCATCATAATTCAGCGCGGTTTGCGCCACGGTACTGCCGTCGCCCGCTTTCTGCACCAGCGCACCGTTATAGGTGATGCAGTAGTCGCTTTCCTGCTCCATATGAAGCTCTTTCAGGTACTTATGCACGCCTGCATAGGGACGTCCGGTGGTAAGCACCACGTTCACGCCGCGCTCACGTGCAGCGGCAATCGCGTTTTTAACGGCGGGAGAGATGCTATGATCCGGTAACAGCAACGTGCCGTCCATGTCGATTGCGATAAGTTTAATAGCCATGATATCCCCGATTAGATGAGTCCTGACTCATGCTAACGCGATTCCGCTCAAAAAACAGTAAAGAAAACGAGGATGGAAAAGGGAAGCCGAAGCCCCCTTTTATGCGCATGTGCGGGTGGGGTTCTGTAGGCCTGATAAGCGCAGCGCCATCAGGCATTTCGCAACACCTGCCGGATGCGGCTTGCGCCTTATCCGGCAGGGCGTTTACAGGTTAAATATCAATATTCGCCGCTTTCAGGGCGTTCTCTTCGATAAACGCACGACGCGGTTCAACGGCATCGCCCATCAGGGTGGTGAACAGCTGATCGGCGGCAATCGCATCCTTCACGGTTACGCGCAGCATACGGCGGCTTTCCGGGTCCATAGTGGTTTCCCACAGCTGTTCCGGGTTCATCTCGCCCAGACCTTTATAACGCTGGATAGCAAGGCCACGACGGGACTCTTTCACCAGCCACTCCAGCGCCTGCTCGAAGCTGGCAACCGGCTGACGACGCTCGCCACGTTCGATAAAGGCGTCGTCTTCGATCAGACCGCGCAGTTTCTCACCGAGCGTACAGAGGCGGCGGTATTCCGCGCCCATCACAAATTCATGATCCAGCGGATAGTCGGTATCCACACCGTGAGTACGCACGCGAATAATCGGCTCGAACTGCTGCTGTTCCGCATTTTCACGGATGTCGTATTTCCACACGCTGCCGTGCTGCTCGTTTTCGTTCAGAACGGTAATGAGCTGCGACACCCAGCGGGTCACGGTCTGCTCGCTGGACAAGTCGCCTTCGCTCAGCGTTGGTTGATAAACCAGCTCTTTCAGCAGCGCACGCGGGAAGCGACGCTCCATACGATTGATCATCTTCTGCGCGCCGTTGTATTCCGACACCAGACGCTCCAGCGGTTCGCCTGCCAGCGCTGGCGCATGAGCATTGGCATGCAGAGAGGCACCGTCGAGAGCGATAGAGATTTGATACTGATCCATCGCTTCATCGTCTTTAATGTACTGTTCCTGCTTGCCTTTTTTCACTTTGTACAGCGGCGGCTGAGCGATGTAGACGTGACCACGTTCAACGATTTCCGGCATCTGACGGTAGAAGAAGGTCAGCAGCAGGGTACGGATGTGCGAACCATCGACGTCCGCATCGGTCATGATGATGATGCTGTGATAGCGCAGTTTGTCCGGGTTGTACTCGTCGCGACCGATGCCGCAACCCAGCGCGGTAATCAGCGTCGCCACTTCCTGCGAGGAAAGCATTTTGTCGAAGCGCGCTTTCTCGACGTTGAGGATTTTACCCTTCAGCGGCAGGATCGCCTGATTCTTACGGTTACGCCCCTGTTTAGCAGAGCCGCCCGCCGAGTCCCCTTCCACTAAGTACAGTTCAGAGTGGGCCGGGTCGCGTTCCTGACAGTCCGCCAGTTTGCCCGGCAGGCCAGCCAGGTCCAGCGCGCCTTTACGGCGGGTCATTTCACGGGCACGACGCGCCGCTTCACGGGCACGCGCGGCGTCAATAATCTTGCCGACCACGATTTTGGCGTCGGACGGGTTTTCCAGCAGGTATTCGTTCAGCAGTTCGTTCATCTGCTGCTCAACGGCAGTTTTCACCTCGGAGGAGACCAGTTTGTCTTTGGTCTGCGAGGAGAATTTCGGGTCCGGCACCTTCACGGAAACCACGGCAATCAGCCCTTCACGCGCATCATCGCCGGTGGCGCTGACTTTGGCTTTTTTGCTGTAGCCTTCTTTGTCCATGTAGGCGTTCAGGGTACGGGTCATCGCCGCACGGAAGCCTGCAAGGTGCGTACCGCCGTCGCGCTGCGGAATGTTGTTGGTAAAGCAGTAGATGTTTTCCTGGAAACCGTCGTTCCACTGCAATGCGACTTCCACGCCGATACCGTCTTTTTCGGTAGAGAAATAGAAGATATTCGGGTGGATCGGCGTTTTGTTTTTGTTGAGGTACTCAACAAACGCCTTAATGCCGCCTTCGTAGTGGTAATGGTCTTCCTTGCCGTCACGCTTGTCGCGCAGACGAATCGAAACACCGGAGTTCAGGAACGACAGCTCGCGCAGACGTTTTGCCAGGATCTCATATTCGAATTCCACCACGTTGGTGAAGGTTTCATGGCTTGGCCAGAAACGGACCTGAGTCCCGGTCACGTCAGTGTCACCCATTACCGCCAGCGGAGCCTGCGGTACACCGTGCACGTAGGTCTGCTGGTGGATTTTACCTTCGCGGCGGATGACCAGTTCCAGCTTCTGTGACAGGGCGTTAACGACGGAAACGCCCACGCCGTGCAGACCGCCGGACACTTTATAGGAGTTATCATCGAATTTGCCGCCGGCGTGCAGGACGGTCATGATCACTTCCGCCGCCGAAACGCCCTCTTCCGGGTGAATACCGGTCGGAATACCACGGCCATCGTCCGTTACGGACACGGAGTTATCGGCGTGGATGGTCACGACGATATCTTTACAGTGACCTGCGAGCGCTTCGTCGATAGCGTTATCTACCACCTCGAATACCATATGGTGCAGACCGGTGCCGTCATCCGTATCGCCGATATACATACCCGGGCGCTTACGTACCGCATCCAGCCCTTTCAGGACTTTGATACTGGAGGAGTCATAAGAATTCGACATCAACGTTTCTCGCTCATTTTATCTTGGGTTAATCCGCTATTTTACCCTTTTCCACGGTGAACATCTTCGAATTTTTGTCCGACATGTCCAGAACGTGTTCAGCGCTAATGGCGCTGACGAAGACCTGCGACTGCGTGGCTTTTAAGCGGCTGGCAAGCAGTCCGCGACGCGCGTCGTCAAGTTCAGAGGCAAAATCATCTATCAGGTACAGGCAGCGCCGTCCGCTTTCGCGGGTTAAAAACTCCCCCTGCGCCAGTCGTAGCGCACACATCAGAAGTTTAAGCTGCCCGCGCGACAGCGTATCTTCCACCGGCGCGCCGTCGGCACGAATGCGGAAATCCGCCTTGTGCGGGCCGTGCGCGGTGTAGGTCAGCATTCTGTCACGCTCGAAGCTCCGCTCCAGCACCTCTGCGTAGTCGCTCTCTTTTTCCCAGCCGCGCTGGAAAGAGAAGGTGAGGGTGAACTCCGGTAAAAATTGTTTGCAGGTATCCGCCATGTCTTCGGCAATGGCGCTACTGTATTCGGCGCGCCAGCGGCTGATTTGCTCCGCCAGCGGGATCAGTTCTTTGTCCCACGGGCGCAGTTGCGCGTAGTGGCTCACCTGGCGCAGCGCGGCGTTACGCTGTTTAAGCAGCCGCTTGAGGTTGCTCCAGGCGGTAAAGAAACCGGCTTCGTTATGAAAGCATCCCCAGTCGAGGAATGCTCTTCTGTATTTGGGGCCACCGTTGAGTAAAGTAAACCCCTCCGGCGTAATAAGCTGCATCGGCATCAGGAGCGCCAGCTCTGCCACTTTATGACCGTCGGTGCCGTCAATACGCACCTTGCTGTCGCCCAGCTTATCTTTGGTCAGGCCGATGGAGACTTCCCGCTCTTCTCCCTGCAAACGTCCGTGCAGAATAAATGCATCCTGCTCATGGCGGATCACGCGGCCGATTTGCAAACTGCGAAACGCCCGGCCGTGGCCGAGCGTATAGATGGCTTCCAGCACGCTGGTTTTGCCGCTGCCGTTCGCGCCCACCAGGAAGTTAAAGCCGGGAGAGAGGGCGAGATCCGCGTTTTCGATATTGCGAAAATCGCGGATCAATAAACGCGAGAGGGACATTACAGTCTCATTGGCATGACAACATAAGCCGCGCTTTGAGAAGCGGCATCTTCGATCTGCACGCTCGACACGGAGTCCGTCAGCATAATGCGAACGTTTTCGCATTTCAGCGCGTTGAGCACATCAAGCACGTAGCTGACGTTAAAACCGATTTCCATCTCCGTGCCGGCGTAGGTGACGTCAAGAATTTCCTCGGCCTCTTCCTGCTCCGGGTTGTTAGCGGTGATTTTAATCTGGTTTTCACTCACGTACAGACGTACACCGCGAAACTTCTCGTTGGAGAGAATAGCCGCGCGGGCAAACGCCTGCTTGAGGATATCGCAGCCCGCTTCCAGATGTTTATCCGGATTTTTCGGCAGGACGCGGCGATAGTCCGGGAAGCGACCGTCAACCAGCTTCGAGGTAAAGATAAAATCGCCGACGTGCGCGCGAATGTTGTTACTGCCGATCTGCACGCGCAGCGGAGTATCGCCGCCGTCGAGCATCCGCATCAGCTCAATGACGCCTTTACGCGGCACGATCACTGAATGGTTAGGCAGCGATTCGCCGAGCGGCATGGAGCAAACCGCCAGACGGTGTCCGTCGGTGGCTACGGTACGCAGCTCTTCGCCTTCGGTTTCGAACAGCATCCCGTTCAGGTAGTAGCGCACGTCCTGATGGGCCATCGAAAACTGGGTGGCTTCAATCAGGCGCTTCATGGTCGCCTGCGGCAGCGTGAATTCGACTTCACTTTGCCAGTCGTCAAGATTCGGGAAATCTGCGGCAGGCAGCGTGGAGAGCGAGAAACGGCTACGCCCGGAGCGTACCAGCATCCGGTCGCCTTCCAGCTTGACGTCGATTTCAGCGCCTTCCGGCAAACCACGGCAGATATCAAAGAATTTACGCGCCGGTACGGTCGTTGCGCCCGGCTCGTGCGGCTGGTTTAGCGACACGCGTGCAACCATTTCCATTTCCAGGTCGGTGCCGGTCAGCGACAGCGTACCGTCCGCGACCTGCATCAGGAGATTACCCAGAATCGGCAGCGTGGGACGCCCGCCCAAAGGACCACTCACCTGCTGTAGCGGTTTTAATAAATGTTCACGTTCAACGGTAAATTTCATAGGTCACGACGATAATGTTCGGATTAAATTAGAGAAATCTTCTTTAATATCATGGCTTTCTTCACGCAACTGCTCGATTTTACGGCAGGCGTGGAGCACGGTAGTATGGTCGCGACCGCCAAAGGCATCGCCGATCTCCGGCAAGCTATGGTTGGTCAGCTCCTTTGCCAGCGCCATCGCCATCTGGCGCGGACGGGCTACCGAACGGGAGCGGCGTTTAGACAGCAGATCCGCCACTTTAATTTTATAGTATTCCGCCACCGTCTTTTGAATATTGTCGATGGTGACCAGCTTTTCCTGAAGCGCCAGTAGATCGCGCAGCGCTTCACGCACGAAGTCGATAGTAATCGCCCGTCCAGTAAAGTTGGCATTGGCAATCACGCGGTTCAGCGCACCTTCCAGCTCACGCACGTTAGAGCGCAGGCGCTTGGCAATAAAGAACGCCACTTCTCCCGGCAGGCGGATGTCGTTTTCGTCCGCCTTTTTCATCAGGATCGCCACGCGGGTTTCCAGCTCTGGCGGTTCGATCGCCACGGTCAGCCCCCAGCCAAAACGAGATTTCAGACGATCTTCGACGCCGTTGATCTCCTTCGGATAGCGATCTGAGGTAAGGATGATCTGCTGATTACCTTCCAGCAGAGCGTTAAAGGTGTGGAAAAACTCTTCCTGGGATCGTTCTTTATTGGCAAAGAACTGGATGTCATCGATCAACAGCGCATCGACGGAGCGATAGTAGCGTTTAAACTCTTCGATCGCATTGTTTTGCAGGGCTTTTACCATGTCCTGAACAAAACGCTCGGAGTGCATATAGACTACTTTGGCGTTGGGCTTACGGGCTACGATGCCATTACCCACCGCATGCAGCAGGTGGGTTTTACCCAGGCCGGTGCCGCCATACAGAAACAACGGGTTATACGCGCCGCCAGGGTTATCGGCCACCTGACGGGCCGCCGCGCGCGCCAGCTGGTTAGATTTACCTTCGACGAAGTTATCAAAGGTATGCTTGACGTTAACGTTGGAGCGGTAGGTCGGTGCGGCAGGCGCGGGAACGTTATCCCAACTGGAACGCGCGACCGGGACAGGACGCGGAACGTGAACCTGCGCCGTCTGAGCGGGAGCCGCCACGCTGACCGACCCTTTAAGAGTCTGGGAAACCGGTTTTGTGCCAACTTCAAAACGCATCTGCGGCGCGTCTGAACCGCAAAACTCATTAAGAAGTCCGTTGATATTATTGAGGTATTTGTCCCTTACCCAATCGAGTACGAAACGGTTTGGCGCATACAAAGCCAGCGTGTTATCGCTCAATTCCGCCTGCAACGGGCGTATCCACATACTGAATTCTGTGGCTGGTAACTCATCCTGCAATCGGGCAAGACACTGCTGCCAAAGCGAAAGTGACACGGCGGACTCCACTCGAACAAAAGTCGATAAATGACAAAGGCTGAAACGTTCATGATTGTTGACGCACGGCGAAAAGACCCACGTAAGGGTGACGTGCGAACCGCTATCTGCGGTTTTTACCCGATCCGGATCCAGTGATCCGATCGGGAGGCGGATCATAGCGTAAACTGAGCCAGAGATCTTCTGTTTCTCACAGATTCTTCCCGATTTATCCACAGGGAGGATCGCGACCGGCTAAGTGTAAACGATCCTGGCGGCATGAGGCACGATTTAGGCCGCATATCGGAAAAATTAATGAGCAACGACAAAATTTCTCTTAAATGATCTAACGAAGATCCGGTGGGATCCTTGCGCTTTAAGTGAGAGGCCGTATAATCCTCCACCCTGCGCGTTAGCCTGTTTTCAGCCAGGGTTTTACTCATGAAAACGTGCGAAAATACGCGGGATATAAGGAAAGAGAATTGACTCCGGAGTGTACAATTATTACAATCCGGCCTCTTTAATCACCCACACTGAGGCGTAAGTCGTTCGAAGTTTGTTCGGTTATACGCAGAAGTCAGTGAATTTATTCAAGTTTAGGTAGAAATCGCCATGAAACGCACTTTTCAACCGTCTGTACTGAAGCGCAACCGTTCTCACGGCTTCCGTGCTCGTATGGCTAATAAAAATGGTCGTCAGGTTTTGGCACGTCGTCGTGCTAAAGGCCGTTCTCGTCTGACCGTTTCTAAGTAATAAAGCTAACCCTGCGTGGTTAAGCTCGCATTTCCCAGGGAGTTACGCTTGTTAACTCCCAGTCATTTCACATTCGTCTTCCAGCAGCCACAACGGGCTGGCACGCCGCAAATCACCATCCTCGGCCGCCTGAATTCGCTGGGGCATCCCCGCATCGGTCTTACGGTCGCCAAGAAAAACGTTAAGCGAGCACACGAACGCAATCGGATTAAACGTCTGACGCGTGAAAGTTTTCGTTTACGTCAACACGAACTCCCCGCAATGGATTTCGTGATAGTGGCGAAAAAAGGGGTTGCCGACCTCGATAATCGTGCCCTTACAGAAGCACTGGAAAAATTATGGCGTCGCCACTGTCGGCTGGCTCAAGGGTCCTGATAGCCCTTATCCGGGTCTACCAACGCCTGATCAGTCCGCTGCTTGGGCCACATTGCCGTTTCACCCCGACCTGTTCGCAATACGGAATTGAGGCATTGCGCAGGTTTGGAATGATAAAAGGCAGTTGGTTGACGGTGAAACGCGTATTAAAATGCCACCCTTTACACCCGGGTGGTGACGACCCCGTCCCGCCCGGACCATTTGATACCAGAGAACACTAACGATGGATTCGCAACGCAATCTTCTAGTCATCGCTTTGTTGTTCGTGTCTTTCATGATCTGGCAAGCCTGGGAGCAGGATAAAAATCCTAAACCCCAGCAGCAGATCACGCAGACTACGACCACCGCAGCGGGTAGTGCCGCAGACCAGGGCGTACCAGCCAGTGGCCAGGGTAAACTGATTACGGTTAAGACCGATGTGCTGGAGCTGACGATCAACACCCGTGGTGGTGATGTTGAGCAGGCGCACCTGTTGACCTACCCGAAAGAACTGGGTTCTAACGAGCCGTTCCAGTTACTCGAAACCACGCCAGAGTTTATCTACCAGGCACAGAGTGGCCTGACTGGCCGCGATGGCCCGGATAATCCGGCCAATGGTTCTCGCCCGCTGTATAACGTTGACAGCGATGCGTTTGTGCTGGCTGATGGTCAGAACGAACTGACGATCCCACTGACCTGGACCGATGCCGCAGGTAACACCTTCACCAAGACGTTCGTCCTGAAACGCGGCGAATTTGCGGTGAACGTTAACTACAACGTGCAGAACGCCAGCGCTAAGCCGCTGGAAGTGTCTACCTTTGGTCAGTTGAAGCAATCCATCGATTTGCCTGCTCATCGCGATACCGGCAGCAGCAACTTTGCGCTGCATACCTTCCGCGGTGCGGCGTACTCCACGCCGGACGAGAAGTATGAAAAATACAAATTTGATAAAATTGCCGACAACGAAAACCTGAATCTGAGTTCTCAGGGTGGTTGGGTTGCCATGTTGCAGCAGTACTTCGCGACCGCGTGGGTACCGCCAGCTAACAGCGCTAACAGCTTCTATACCAGCAATCTGGGTAATGGCGTTGCAGCGATTGGTTATAAATCTCAGCCGCTGCTGGTTCAGCCGGGTCAGACGGGCAATCTGGGCAGCACCCTGTGGGTTGGTCCGGAAATTCAGGATAAAATGGCGGCCGTTGCACCGCACCTGGACTTGACCGTAGATTACGGCTGGCTGTGGTTCATCTCTCAGCCGCTGTTTAAACTGCTGAAATGGATCCATAGCTTCCTGGGCAACTGGGGCTTCTCCATCATCATTATCACCTTTATCGTTCGTGGCATCATGTACCCGCTGACCAAAGCGCAGTACACCTCCATGGCGAAGATGCGTATGCTGCAGCCGAAGATTGCGGCCATGCGTGAGCGTCTGGGCGATGACAAGCAGCGTCAGAGTCAGGAGATGATGGCCCTGTACAAAGCTGAGAAGGTTAACCCGCTGGGTGGCTGCTTACCGCTGGTCATCCAGATGCCTATCTTCCTTGCGCTGTACTACATGCTGATGGGTTCTATTGAACTGCGTCATGCGCCGTTCGCCCTGTGGATCCATGACCTGTCCGCACAGGACCCGTACTACATCCTGCCGATCCTGATGGGCCTGACGATGTTCTTCATTCAGAAGATGTCGCCAACCACCGTGACCGACCCGATGCAGCAGAAGATCATGACCTTTATGCCGGTCATCTTCACCGTGTTCTTCCTGTGGTTCCCGTCAGGTCTGGTGCTGTACTATATCGTGAGTAACACCGTGACGATTATCCAGCAGCAGCTGATTTACCGTGGTCTGGAAAAACGTGGCCTGCATAGCCGCGAGAAGAAAAAATCCTGATTCGGTCCCTGTTGTAGGCCGGGTCAGCGAAGCGCCACCCGGCAAAAGGAACAGAGATAAAGGGCGGTCATCTGACCGCCTTTTTTATTGGTAAGCAAAGAGACATAACATGAGCCATAACGACACTATCGTAGCCCAGGCCACGCCTCCGGGACGCGGCGGCGTGGGCATCCTGCGCATCTCCGGCCTGAAAGCTCGCGACGTCGCGCAGGCCGTACTGGGGAAATTGCCTAAGCCGCGTTACGCCGACTATCTGCCGTTTCAGGATGCGGACGGCACGGCGCTGGATCAGGGCATCGCGCTATGGTTCCCCGGCCCCAACTCTTTTACCGGCGAAGATGTACTGGAATTACAGGGACATGGCGGCCCGGTTATTCTCGATCTGCTGTTAAAACGTATCCTGACCCTTTCCGGCCTGCGCATCGCGAAACCCGGCGAGTTCTCCGAAAGGGCGTTTCTCAACGACAAGCTGGATTTAGCCCAGGCAGAAGCGATTGCTGACCTGATTGACGCCAGTTCTGAACAGGCGGCACGCTCAGCGCTAAATTCGCTTCAGGGTGCCTTCTCCGCGCGGGTGAATCATCTGGTGGAAGCACTCACTCACCTGCGGATCTACGTCGAAGCGGCCATCGACTTCCCGGACGAGGAGATCGACTTTCTTTCCGACGGCAAAATCGAGGCGCAGCTTAACGGCGTGATGGCGGATCTGGACGCGGTACGCGCCGAAGCACGTCAGGGCAGCCTGCTGCGCGAAGGGATGAAAGTGGTGATTGCCGGACGTCCCAACGCGGGTAAATCCAGCCTGCTGAACGCGCTGGCCGGGCGCGACGCGGCAATTGTTACCGACATCGCCGGCACCACGCGCGACGTATTGCGCGAGCATATTCACATCGACGGGATGCCGCTGCACATCATCGACACCGCCGGGCTGCGCGAAGCCAGCGATGAAGTTGAGCGCATTGGTATTGAGCGCGCCTGGCAGGAGATTGAACAGGCGGACCGCGTGCTGTTTATGGTCGACGGCACCACCACCGATGCGGTAGATCCGGCAGACATCTGGCCGGACTTTATCGCCCGTCTGCCCGCAAAACTGCCTATTACCGTGGTGCGTAACAAGGCCGATATTACTGGTGAGACGCTGGGCTTCAGTGAAGTGAATAATCACTCACTTGTTCGCCTCTCGGCCCGCACAGGTGAAGGCGTTGACGTCCTGCGTGATCATCTCAAGCACAGTATGGGCTTTGATACCCAGATGGAAGGCGGTTTTCTTGCCCGCCGTCGTCATTTGCAGGCGCTGGAAGACGCGGCGAACCATCTTGAGCAGGGCAAAGCGCAACTGCTCGGTGCCTGGGCTGGCGAATTGCTGGCGGAGGAGTTGAGGCTTGCTCAGCAAAGCCTGAGCGAGATCACCGGCGAGTTTACCTCGGATGATTTGCTGGGACGGATTTTCTCGAGTTTTTGTATTGGGAAATGATCTTTAAGCATGCCTTTCACTACCCGCATTAACGCTTGTTAATGCGGTCTTACGCGCTCAAAGGGTGCACTCAGACGCTTTCCTTAAAGCAATCAGAAAATTTCGGCTGGCATTTTGACGCTTTATTACATCTATCATCCTGAAGTTAGCCGTCTCGCTTTCATCTGAATTCCATCCAAAATAGCATCACGGATAGGTGCTGGAAAATCAGCGGGAAGCTGGTTTTTTATTTTCGTCACAACGGCATCTATTGACTGAGCAAACTCACTTAAGATGTTTTCCATTGATTCCCTGGCAAACCCGACTGCCTCTGCCGTCTGGAAAAAATGTCGGGGGAAGATCTGTTCAATAGCATATTTCCTGCCTCTTGAGCCTGTGAGTCCCATGGCAAGTTTAACGTCTCTGCGGTCAATACCTCTCCCACCCATCGCCGGGTACATAGAGAGAATGTCATAGTAGGGCGTCAGACGATATCGTCCCTGTGATTCAATAAACAGGGAAAAGTTTTTCGCGTGTCCATCCGTTGCGGCTAATAGCCAGAACAGTACCTGGGCTTTCATAAAGCTATAGCGATCTCTTGCAGGATCAACAGCCCCTAACAGAACTGACATAATGGCGGAAATGCCCGGACCGCCATGATTTTCATATTTTTGTGCGGAAGGAATATTTAAGACCTGGCAAAAATCCTCTTGAGGCAACCGCATGATCCAACTGCCATCCGAGGCATATTTACGATCGAAGCGCTCTACCGCCAGCGCTTTTATCTTGCCCACCTTGAGCATAAAGCACTGCGGTACTGGCAGGCCAAACTCCCTGGCAATCATCATACACAGATATTCATTCTCAACGCTGTCAGACATATCAATCGAGAAAGAGTGACTTTCGATCTTGCCAATCGGTAATTTGATGATGTGTGTGGTGGGCGTAGCATTAACGGGCAGGCACCAGCGATTATCAAGATAAAGAAGTGCGGTTTTTTCCTGTGCACCCGCAATAGAGATACGAAAATCATCTTCTGCGTCGATCATTCCCAACGGCGCATCAGCCTGGTATCCCGTCAATATACTTTCGAGCTTTTCCCCGGATAGGTTTTTGTATTCAATGCGTTTTATATCGCTAACAACCGTACCCTGCTGCACAAGTTGCAATGCTCCCACGCTGTCTTTCCCCACCTTAGCCAGGAGATCAAACGGCTGTGTTGAATCTGCGTGGTGTCTGGTGAGAATGCGTCTTCTGATATCCGGATTGTCTGGTAGTAAATTGTCGAAGAAGTTATAGGCCTCATCACCTTTATAGGGTTGATGTCGCAGCGGCATAGAGAGCGATATGGGGCGACTACCCGCCAATACAAGCCAGTTTTCATCATAGGAAAAATGATGTGCACCGCTACCTGTTTTGGTAAAAACACCTACCCTGTAGCCATTCATATAAACATCAAGCGCGGCCATTACCACTCTTCCTTCCAGGATGATGTTGTAACAGAGACGCCATTATTGTCTGCATCTGCGTTTCTGGGGGTAATGGTAAGCTCTAAATTCAGTGCTGACAGGATTTTAAAGAAGGTTTCCAGCCTGGTAGAATCAGGATGTAACTCGAAATTTGATACCGTATCCTGACGGATGCCCACTTTGCTGGCGACTTTACCTTGTGAAAGCTTCTGCATAAGGCGGATATCTTTCAGTAAAGTGCTAAGTTGTTTGGTGTTGGTGACTTGCATCAAGTTATCCCGGCGGTTACAGACGGTAAAATAGATATTACACGCTGTGGCAGGTAAAACAACATTTACCTGCCTAAACCGGTAAACAGGGCTTCATCAACTGTAGAATATTAGGATAATGACGTTTATCAGCCTACAGAAAAGGAGATCATCATGAGTATGGATTACTGGCTTCAGGTTTTTGATAACGGCGAAGACGGCTTTTTTCCGCCGGATATGATTGAAACGCTGGGGGAGCCTCGTCTTATTACGTCGATCCAGGAGCTATTTGTGACCAGGCCATTCGGCTGATTGACTTATTGGTTATAAAACGTTGCCGCCCGGTTTTTCGCAAAAAGTGCCGCCCGTATCAAATGAATTGTAAAAATGAGGTTCAGGATCTTCTCATTTGCTTCGTTTGCGTTTAAAACGAAAGCGGTTAACCGGCAGTATGCTTTTCTTCTTTACCACTGACCATTATCACGGAGCGAAAAATGGCTACGCACTTTGCACGAGGGATCCTTGGCGACGGCTATCTTATCTCTACGCGCCTTTCGTCAGTCTGTCATAATCAGGCCCGCCTGTTGCCTGAACACCGGCGGACGCGTTTTCTGGCCTCCAGAGCGCTGCTGGCTGAACTGATGTTTATGCTGTACGGAATTAGCGAATTGCCGGAAATCACTGTTCTGCCTGGCGGACGTCCCCTGTTCCGTGATAGCACCCTGCCTCGTTTTTCTATTGCTTACACCGGTAATATTGTCGGCGTGGCGCTAACGACCGAAGGCGACTGCGGGCTGGCGCTTCAGCGTTCAACGCCACGTTTTCATACCGCCCAGACGACCGATCGCTATAACTTCACCAGTAATGAAGCGCTGTGGATCAATAACCAGAGCGATCCGAATGAAGCCAGCGCGCAGCTTATGGCGTTACGTCAGAGTGTGCTGAAGCTGACGGGCGAGGTTGAAAGTAATTCTCCCGATATTCTGCAACTGCTGCCCGGCTCAGGGCGTTTGCGCGCGGCCAGCGTCGCCAGAATAGAGGCGGTCTGCGATGCTGAGGACGTGCTGGTGTGGTCCGTGGCCGTCACGCCCGCCATTGAGCGCCTGAAGGTCTGGGAATATAGCGGTAAAGGCAACTGGCGCTGCCTGCCGGATGCGCAGGTGCGCGCCAATGAACCTGCCGCTCGCCTGATGCGTTTTACCAGCATAGCTTCCGAAAAAGCGTTTACACTCAACGAATCCGATCAAAAGTAATCTCCATAACACGAAGGAGTCATTATGTCTGATACGTTGAAAGTTGTTACGTTGTTGGGAAGTTTGCGCAAAGGGTCATTTAACGCGATGGTGGCGCGAACACTGCCGAAAATCGCCCCGGCGAACATTCAGGTAAGCGCATTACCGTCGATTGGCGATATTCCCCTGTACGATGCGGATATTCAGCAGGAAGAGGGGTTTCCGGCGAGCGTAGAAGCGCTGGCGGAACAAATCCGCCAGGCAGACGGCGTGGTTATCGTCACGCCGGAATATAACTATTCCGTACCGGGCGGCTTAAAGAACGCTATCGACTGGCTTTCTCGCCTGCCTGAGCAGCCGCTGGCGGGCAAACCCGTGCTCATTCAGACCAGCTCGATGGGTGCCATTGGCGGCGCGCGCTGTCAGTATCATTTGCGTCAGATTCTGGTGTTTCTCGACGCGATGGTGATGAATAAGCCGGAGTTTATGGGCGGCGTGATCCAGAATAAAGTGGACCCGCAGACGGGCGAAGTGATTGACCAGAGCACGCTGGATCATCTGACCGGACAGCTAACGGCGTTTGGCGAGTATATTCAGCGGGTGAAAGCCTGAAACAAAAAGCCCGGCACTGGCCGGGCTTCAGTTATCGGGCGTCAGCAATCAATGCGCGTCAATAAACACAATCTTCAGCACAAACAGCACCGCGACGATAATCACGCACGGGCTGAGATCGCGCAGACGGCCGGTGCCGATTTTCATTACGCAGTAGGAGATAAAGCCCAGCGCGATACCTTCGGTAATCGAGAAGCTGAACGGCATCATCACCGCGGTAATAAACGCCGGTACGGACTCGGTTAAATCTTCCCACTTCACGCGGGCCAGGCTGGAGGTCATCAGCACGCCAACGTAAATCAGCGCGCCCGCTGCCGCGTAGGACGGCACCATACCCGCCAGCGGCGAGAGGAAAATCACCAGCAGGAACAGCACGCCGACGACGACAGCCGTCAGACCGGTACGGCCACCGACGGAGACGCCGGAAGAGGATTCGATATAGGCGGTAACAGAGGATGTGCCGATGAATGAACCGGCTACGGACGAGATACTGTCCACATACAGCGCCTGCTTCATGCGCGGGAACTTGCCCTTCTCATCTGCCAGCCCCGCTTTGTCGGTCACACCGATCAGCGTGCCGGAGGAGTCAAACAGGTTGACCAGCATGAAGGAGAAAATCACACCTGCCAGACCCAGGTTAAAGGAACCCGCCAGGTCAACGTGACCAATCACCGTGCTGACGCTCGGCGGCGCGGAGACGATGCCGTTATAGTGTACATCGCCCAGCATCCAGCCCAGCAGCGTCGTGACGACGATAGACACCAGCACCGCCGCGTGGATATTACGTGACGCCAGAATAGCGATAATAAAGAAGCCCAGCACGCCCAGCAGCACGCTGTGCGACGTCAGGTTGCCGATGCTCACCAGCGTTTCCGGGTTGGCGACAATCACGCCCGCGTTTTTCAGGCCCATCATGCCGATAAACAGACCGATACCGCTGGTGATACCGACGCGCAGGCTTACCGGGATATTGGCAATCATCCAGTAGCGCACGCGAAAAATCGTCAGCAGCAGCAGGCCGACCGCGCCCCAGAAAATCGCCCCCATGCCCACCTGCCACGGCAGGCCCATCGCCTGAACCACAACAAAGGCAAAGAACGCGTTAAGCCCCATCGCCGGAGCCAGCGCGACCGGCAGATTAGCGAAGACGCCCATCAGGATGCTGCCAAGCGCGGCGATCAGACAGGTGGTCACGAAGACGGCGCTGGTGTCCATCCCTGCCACGCCAAGGATCTGCGGGTTAACAAAAACGATGTAAACCATCGTCAGAAAGGTGGTGAACCCGGCAATAATTTCTGTGCGTGCAGTGGTGCCATGCGCACGTAATTTAAACACGCGCTCAAGTATTCCCTGACCAGATGCCTGGCTGTGGTGTTGTTGACTCATTATCTGTTTCCGAGAAAAGGAGGGAAAATCCGTCGCTATCCTATACCAAAATGAGACAATAGGAAGATTCAGGAGAGACTTTTTTCATTGATTTTGCTTATACGGCAACGATTGCGTGGCATAAATTTCATCAGGTAAACGTTAAACTTGTTAAAAGGGAAACAGGCATGTCCCACATTGAAGCAGTATTTTTCGATTGCGACGGTACGCTGGTCGACAGTGAAGTGATTTGTTCTCGCGCCTATGTGCATATGTTCCAGCAATACGGCATCACCCTCGATCTGGAAGTGATTTTTAAGCGTTTTAAAGGTGTTAAGCTTTACGAGATCATCGACACCATTAACGCCGAGTATGGGGTTAACCTGGCGAAAGCCGATTTAGAGACGGTATACCGCGCTGAGGTGGCCCGCCTGTTTGATTCAGAGTTAGTAGGGATTGCGGGCGCGAACGCGCTGCTGGATAGCGTAACGGTGCCGATGTGCGTGGTCTCTAACGGTCCGGTGAGCAAAATGCAGCACTCGTTAGGGCGCACCGGCATGCTGCACCATTTCCCGGAAAAATTGTTCAGCGGCTACGATATCCAGCGCTGGAAGCCCGATCCGGCGTTGATGTTTCACGCGGCGAAAGCGATGAACGTCAATGCGGAACATTCGGTGCTGGTGGATGATTCCGTTGCCGGGGCGCAGTCGGGGATCGCCGCCGGGATGGAAGTGTTCTATTTTTGCGCCGATCCGCATAATAAGCCTATCGAACATCCGAAGGTGACGACGTTTACCGATCTGGCGCAGTTGCCGGAACTGTGGCGCGCTCGCGGTTGGGATATTACGCAGTAAATGCCGGGCGGCTGCGTCCGCACCATCGAAGCGGCGCAACGATGTGCCGCTGTCGCCCTACTGAGTGGTTTTAGTCGATGATCCGCAGGGCTGGCTCAATAAGCGACTCCAGCGTCTGCCTTGATGCGCCGTCCCGCGCCTGAAATGAAATTGATTGCACAATGGCCCAAAAAAAGGTCGCCAGCTGTTCAACGTCTGCCTGTCGGGAGAGTTCACCTTCTGTCCTGGCTCGTTCAATCCGGGCTTTCAGGATATCGAATGCGTTTTGACGGGCTTGCCGGAGATACTCTCTTACACCTTCACTGGCAGGAAGGCAATTAACCACGCCCAGTATAAGCATGCATCCTCCAGAGTGTTGAGACAGCGCCACATCAATACTGCTTATCAGCATTTTTCGTAATGATTCACGCAACGTCACTGGCTGCTCCAGCGCCATTCTTGTCGCGTTGCCAACGGTAGCAACATAATGATCTACCGCTTCGCAGAAAGCCGCTTCCTTAGAGCCGAAGGCTGCATAAAAACTGGGTGGATTAATGCCTGCTGCCGCTGTCAGGTCGGTCAGTTGCGCGCCTTCATAGCCGCGCATCCAGAAAACGTCCATCATCGCCTGCAAGGCTAATTGCCTGTCAAAATTACGTGGTCTTCCCCGGGAAGTCATAGCGCCTCATTTACATAATTCTTACTACAAAAATAATTGACCAACCATCAAAAGTCAGATAGAAGAATTATATATTTTTTACTACAGAATAAAAGGTGAGTTATGTCAGTACTACAACCCAAGGCTGTCGTTGAGGAATTTTTCCGTCGCACTGCACTAGCAACGGATGTTGCAGAGATTTCAGAACTGGTGAGTGATGATGTCGACTGGTTCGTTGCGGGTGATATCTCCGTCGTTCCGTGGATTGGCCGAAAGCATGGCAGAGCGGGTGCGGCTGAATTTTATACCCAAATTCGCGAACAGATTACCTCTGAAAAGTTTGAAATAGAGGACATCATTGCACAAGGCGACAGGGTGCTTGCTATCGGTATGCTGGCATCACGGGTGAACCGGACAGAAAGGCTCATTGAAAGTGATTTTGTTTTTGATTTTACTGTAAGTAATGGTTTGATTACTCGCTTCCGGTTATTTGAAGACAGCTTCGCTGTAGCCCAGGCCTGCGCCTGAAACGCCCGCTACCGACTTAGCTGCCACCACTAAAATCCCGGACCTCGGTTGCTATCAACGCCTGCTCCACTGCGGAGTGCGTAAAGGCAAACGGCAGGTGCTCAAGGCTGGCAACAGGAAAACGAATATCGGCGGCGATGGCTGCCAGCCGTGACGGGCGATCGCCTGCCAGCTCAGGGAGTCGTAACGGGCTGCCGTACTCACGTAGTAACGTCAACAGTTGGCGATCGGGATTATCGTTGTTATTGGCCATCAATGACTGAATCAGCAGGCTGAAGCCCACTTTTTCACCGTGTAGCCAGCTATGGAGTTCTGGCTGATGGGTCAACGTATCGTGAATCACATGCGCCAGGCCCGGTGTGGCAATCGCTCCACGGATGCTGTTGGCCAGTCCGGCCAGCACAATATTGGCTTCAATCACCTTTTCCAGCGCCTGTGTTACCTGCCGCTGCTGATTCGCGTGTATGGCCTCGCGCCCCCAGCGTACGAAGCCGTCAACCGCCTGTCGCGCCGCTGATACTTTGACATCCAGCGCCAGCAGATGAGGATTCTGGCGTTGAAACGGCTCAAACTCGTACCATTTCGCCAGCGCATCTACGATGCCAGCCCGCAGATAACGCACATCGCTGTGGGCTATCACTTCGCTATCGACCAGGATCAGCGCGGGCATAGCATTCAGCGCCTGGCTACGCAAATGACCGCCCTGCCCGTTATACACAATCGCCAGCGGCGACCATGCGGCACAGGTGGCCGCCAGCGTCGGCACCGTGACCAAAATACGATCGCTCAGCGTATCGTTAACCGCCTTGGCGGTATCCAGCACGCGACCGCCGCCCACGGCAAGAATGCCTTGCGCCCCCTGCGTCAGCAGATTGCGCTGAAACAAGGCAATCGCATCATCGGTACACTCTCCCGTCAGATAGTCCAGTTGCCAGCGAATGCCGGCACGTTCAAGGCTGTCGCTGAGCGCTGGCTCTACTGCCCGCCAGGCACCCGGAGAGGTAAGAATACGCACATGGTTGGTAAGCGGGGCGAGCCGATCGCCGATCTGATGACGCAGCCCGGCCTGCTGCACATACGCCGCCGGGGATTTCACGGTAAACATAATATCTGTCCTCGCCAGTCAGCGACGATAAGCCAGAGAGCGCACCAGCCTGTCGCCTGCTTTTTGGATCACCTGCACCAGCAGCAGTAAAACGATAACGGTACCAGCCATTAGCGTGTTATCGAAACGCTGATAACCATAGCGGATCGCCAGATCGCCCAGTCCGCCGCCGCCCACCACACCGGCCATTGCAGAGAAGCCGATGAGCATTACAATAGTTAACGTGATGCCCGCCACCAGCGCAGGTAATGCCTCCGGCAACAGAACCCGGCTGACGATGTACCAGTGGCTACCGCCCATAGATTCCACCGCCTCAATGCGGCCGCGATCCACTTCGTCCAGCGCGCTTTCAACAATACGGGCGAAAAAGGGAAACGCGCCCAGCGTGATGGGCACGATAGCAGCGGTACTGCCCAGCGTGGTGCCGACAATCAGTCGGGTGAAAGGAATAAGGGCAATCAGTAAAATGACAAACGGCAGCGCCCGGCCAATGTTAACGACAGCATTCAGAACTGCCGCCACGCCAGGGTGCGGCAAGATACCGTTTTTACGGGTCAGAAACAGCAGAACGCCAGCGGGTAAGCCAATCAGCACGGTGAATATCGTCGCCAGTGCGACCATATACAGCGTTTCCAGCGTGGCGTTAAGCATCAATTCAGAAAAACGATCCCAGTCTACGCTACGCATCGGGTCACCGCCTCCACCTGATATTTGGCCAGGAATGCACGGTCGGTTTCGCCGTCCTGCAATAACATCTTCCGCAGACGTCCTTCGCTGCGCGACATAATTTGTTTAAGTGTGCCGCTTTCTATCAGTTGTCCATTCTCCAGCAGCGCGGCACCGTGGCAAATACGCTTTACCACCGACATTTCATGGGTAATCAGCACAATCGTGATGTTGAGCTGGCGCTGAATATCCGCCAGCAGATCGAGGATGGAACGCGTCGTTTCGGGATCGAGCGCGCTGGTGGCTTCGTCACACAAGAGGTAGCGCGGCTGCGCAGCCAGCGCACGGGCGATACCGACACGCTGCTTTTGCCCACCGGAAAGCTGCGATGGCCAGCGGTTACCGAATTGCTCCAGCCCCACCAGCGCCAGTAGTTCTTCAATACGTTGCGCACGCGCTTTCCGCGGTACGCCAGCAATCTCCAGCGGCACATCGATATTGCCGTTAACGGTACGCGAATGGAGCAAATTAAAATGCTGGAAAATCATGCCCATTTGCTGCCGCTGCTGGCGCAGTTGCGCGACGTTCAGCGTGGCAATGTCATACCCGTCAATTTCTATCCGCCCGGATGAGGGACTCTCCAGGCGGTTAAGGCAGCGCAAGAGCGTACTTTTGCCCGCGCCGCTTCGCCCCAGAATGCCGAAGATGGTCCCCGCCTCAATCGTCAGAGAGATATCGGATAGAGCCGGTGCGATTGCACCGGCATACTGTTTACTGATGTTTTCGAATTTAATCATGCTGAGAGGTCGCAACCGGGATCACAGAGCCGTTGTACTTTTCCTTAATAAATTTCGCCACCTGCGGCGATGTCAGATCTTTCGCCAGTTGGACGATGCGCGGATCCTTTAACAGTTCCGGCCGGGTAACCAGCAGGTTGGCATACGGATTATGATCGGCAGACTCCAGGCCCAGCGCATCTTTTGCCGGAACCAGTCCTGCCTCCAGCGCATAGTTACCGTTTATGATCGCCGCATCAACGTCATCCAGCGCACGCGGGATCTGCGGAGATTCAATCTGCACTATCTTGATCTTCTTCGGGTTATCGACGATATCTTCCGGCGTCACCAGGGTGGTGACCGCATTCCCGGTATCCTTGAGTTTAATCACGCCCTTGTCCTGCAATAAATGCAGCGAGCGGCTCAGGTTCGGGGCGTTATTCGGCACGGCAATACTGGCTCCCTCAGGTAAATCGGCAAGCGACTTAATTTTATGCGAGTAGATACCCAGCGGTTCGATATGAACGTCTGCTGCCACGCTGAAGGTTTTCCCCAGCGCTTTTTCCTGATCTTTTAAATATGGCAGATGCTGGAAATAATTAGCGTCCACGTCGCCGGAGGCCAACAGTTCATTCGGGTTAATCCCGCCGCTGCTCATCTCGACAATTTTCAGTTCTAATTTAGGATCGATTTTTTTCACATACTCCAGTATTTCGGCATGCGGAATGGGATCGGCGGCGACGCGTAATGGCGCTGCATGTAATGTCTGCGCAATCAATAAAGAAAGTCCAGCCAGCGTAAATACAACAGATTTGATCATGTTATTATCCTTATTGCTCAAGGTCGTTTTTCATTATTAAGGTATTCAGCGTAAAAGCGATTAGCGACGTCAGGATGCGAGCGCAGACGTCCTTTTAAATAATTCCACCCCACCTCGCGTAATAATGGATTAAGCGGATCGCTGGTCGGCCCCTGCGCCAGTTGTGCCAGATTTTCCGGGAGTTGATACACCGGCACGACGGCATCCAGCTGCGCACCGAGGAAAAAGGCCACCGACAGCCGCTCACGTTCACCCTGCGGGGAAACCACCCGGTGAACGGTGGCGCGCAGATAGCCATTGGTGGCCAGCTCCAGCAGTTCACCAATATTGACCACGAACGAATCAGGCAGTGGCGCAGCATCTACCCAGTTATCGGGAGAGACTTCAACCTGCAAACCACCCTGCTCGTCCTGAAGCAACAGCGTCAGAAAACCAGAATCTTTATGCGCGCCGACACCCTGTCGTGATTCACTATCCTGACGACCCGGATAGCGGATCAATTTAATATGTTCGTTGGGGTACTCGCCATACAGATTGTCGAACGCGTGACGCGGCAATGAAAGCGCTTCGGCAAAGGCCCGCAGCAGTTCCAGCGCGACATGGGTCATCTCCTGCTGCCAACGGGTCAGCACGGTACGTAACGCGGGGAGCGCCTGCGGCCACTGATTCGGTCCCTGCATCCGTTGCCATACCGGCGCTGCGTTGTCGGCGACCGCATCGCGCTCGGCACCAATATCAAATTGCTCGCGATAGTCCGGCCGCCCGCGCGTGATCTCTGAACCGGCACGGTTATAACCCCGAAAATGCGGTGAATGCGCCATTTTCACGCTAAGTTTGTCTGCTTCCGGCAAGGCAAAAAATTGCCACGAGACACGCTGAACCTCGGCCAGAAGCTGCGGAGAAATACCGTGCCCGGTCAGATAAAAAAAGCCCACCTCGCGCGCCGCTTTACCGAGGCTTTCAAGAAACGCCTGGCGATGCTGAGGGCTACCGTTTAATTGGGAAAAATCAATCACCGGAAGTGATAATGCGTGGGCTGAACTCACCGTTTTCGTCCTGTTAATCTGCAATAGTTTCACCTTGCCATTTCACCGGAACGAACACTACGAAGTTATCTTTCTAATATTATCTAAAAGCCGCAAATAGTTATTTATGCATAAATAAAGAGGAGAGATGAATAACCCCGGCATTAAATTGCGAGGTTATTAAAATTATAAAGAGATAAATATTGGCGGTGACCAGGCGGTGATCTCTGGCAGCGGTTGTTCGAAGCGCACAATCTCAACAAAACAGGTCTGCGCCGTACATCCCTGGCCCAACCGCGAGCTGCCAATATCATTGGTCAACACATTCGGATTACCATGTTTGTCCAGCGAGTTTTGCTCCTGAGCATTCAGCGGATCGTACCAGGCACCCGTGGACATTTGCACCACGCCGGGCAAGATATCCCGCGTCAGGTGTACGCCTGCCAGCAATGCGCCGCGTGGGTTAAAGACCTTAATAATATCGCCTTCAGCAATCCCCCGGGCTTGTGCGTCATCAGGATGCATCCACAAAGGTTCACGACCATGAATTTTAGTCTGCCGACTGACAATGCCATGATCGTACTGGCTGTGCAGGCGCGTGCGCGGCTGACTGGACAGCAGATGCAGGGGCCATTCCTTTTTAATCTCGCGCTGTGCCTCGTATTCCGCCGCATACCAGCAGGCATGGCCGGGCGCTTCCGCGTAGCCAAAGTCGGCGACCGTTTGCGAGAACAGCTCAATTTTACCCGATGGCGTGGTAAGCGGCGCGCTGTCGGGGTCCTCACGAAACGCCTGTAGTAAAATCTGCGGCTGGTCAGGGCGCGGATACTCCAGCTTTCCGTCCTGCCAGAATTCATCGAAGGAAGGTAGCGTAATGCCATCCGCTGCCGCACGCGGTTGCGACTCGTCGTACATCACTCTGAGCCAGTCGGCTGCCGTCCGCCCTTCGGTGAAGGAGGCCGCGAAGTCCAGCCGCTCCGCCAGCGCGCTGAAAATCGCATAATCATCACGCGCCTGTTCAAACGGCGGCAGGTGCTGGCGCATGGCAATCATAAAGCCGTCATTGCTGGCGCTGCCGATGTCTTCGCGCTCAAGCGAGGTGGTGGCGGGCAGGACAATATCGGCATGCTTCGCCTGAGCGGTCCAGTATTGCTCGTGGACGATGACCGTGTCCGGCTGCCGCCAGGCGCGGATCAGCCGGTTGAGATCCTGATGGTGATGGAACGCATTGCCGCCCGCCCAGTACACCAGCCGGATATCGGGCCAGGTCAGCGTCTGGCCGTCAAACTCGTACTGTTCACCGGGATGCAGCAGCATGTCGGCCACGCGGGCGACCGGGATCGCGGTGGACACCGCGTTGTGTCCGGCACTAAAACGCGGACCTGAAAACACCCGCCGGTCAGCGCCGCAAAGATTAGTCGAGGCATAGCCGAAACCAATACCGCCGCCCGGCGTGCCGATCTGCCAGAGCAGGGCAGTGGTCGCCACCAGCGCCCAGTACGCCTGCTCGCCCTGGCGCGCATGTTGCACCGACCACGCCATATTGATCAGCGTCTTTTTTCCGGCCATGCGTCGCGCCAGTTGCCGGATAGTCCGGGCAGGAAGACCGGTGATCGGCGCGGCCCATTCCGGTGATTTCACTTCTCCGTCATCGCGCCCCTGAAGATAAGCGGCAAAGCGCTCAAATCCCACCGTGTAGCGGGCCACGAAATCGTGATGGTAGAGAGATTCTTCGATTAATACCTGGCACACCGCCAGCAATAGCGCGGTATCGCTGCCCGGCTGAATGGCGAGCCACTCGGCATCCGGTAACGCGGAGAGATCGTTACGTACCGGGCTGACGTTAATAAACGCGGTGCCGTTGTTATGCAGCGTTTGCAGCCAGTGATTAAGGGCATGATCGCTTGCCCCGCCGCCGTTGACCTGGGCATTTCGTAATGGCAGCCCGCCAATCGCCACCACCAGTTCACAATGTTCAGCCAGTACCGCCCAGTGGGTATGCTGACGTTGCAGGGTATCCAGATCGCCGAGGATATGCGGCAGTACCCGCTCCCCGGCGGCAATGCTGTAGGTATTGGTGCTGGCGGTATAACCGCCAAAATGATTGAGAAACCGATGCAGTTGACTCTGCGCATGATGAAAACGGCCCGCGCTTGACCAGCCGTAGGAGCCACCGTAAATTGCCTGATTGCCGTATGAGTCTTTAACGCGTTGTAATTCAGCGGAGACAAGCGCTAACGCCTGCTCCCAGCTTACCTCGACAAAGGGTTCCTTACCGCGTCCCTCGCGTGAGGCTGCTTTTCCCTGAAGATAGCCCAGCCGGACCGCCGGACGTTTTATCCGCGTATCGCTCTGCATGCTGCCGGGTAGCGACTGGCCAATTTTTGAGGGCTGGCGATCCCATTCGACAGGCTCCACCGCGGTCAGCACGCCGTTATCGGTAGTGACCCGGTAAGTGCCCCAATGGGTTGCCGTCAGGCGGTGTTCGGACCCTTTATTGCTCAACGTTGCCTCCACCTTAATGCATGGTCATGCCGCCGGTGACGTTAATCGCCTGTCCGGTCATGTAGGACGCCAGAGAACTGGCGAGAAATAGCACCACATTCGCCACGTCTTCAGGCTGAGCGGTTCGTCCCAGCAGCACCTGCGAGCAATCCTCGGCATAAATCTCTTCCGCCGTCATGCCGCGTAATGCACCACCAATCTCTCGCTCGCGCCATTTCATCGCGGTTTCGACAATGCCGGGGCAAACGGCATTAACCAGAATATTGTCACCCGCCAGTTCAATGGCCATGACTTTACTCAGTCCTAATACCGCATGTTTTGAGGCGACATATTGCCCCATCAGGCGATAGCCGTTCTTTCCCGCCTGCGAGGCAATGGTAATAATGCGGCCATAGTGCTGTGCCCGCATTAAGGGGATGGCGGCTTCGCAGGCGTACCCCACCGCTTTAAGATTGATATCAAGAATGCGCTGCCAGCCGTCATCATCCAGTTTGTCGACCGGGTTCATGACCGAGACGCCGCAGCTATTGACCAGAATATCCAGGCGGCCAAAATGCTGCTGCGCGCGGGCGATGAGCGCAGATACCTGCTGACGCTGCGCCATATCACAGGGCAGGGCCAGCCAGCGCTCGCGCTGCTCGGGTTCGGCGATCGCGATATCACCGATCGCCACGCTGGCACCGGCACGGTAGAGCAGTTCGGCAATGGCCCGACCGATACCCTGATGTCCCCCGGTCACCACCGCCGTTTGCCCTTGCAGATCGAGGGTAATCATGGCTCAAAGCTGCCGGACAAAGGCGTCAGTGCTGATCCCCTCAGCCAGCACTTGCCGCGCGTACTCTTTGGCGGAGAATAAAGAGTGATCGCGATAGTTTCCGCACTCCAGCGCGCTTACCGCCGGAACGGTAGTGGCATCGACCACCCGTTGCAGCACGCGCGTTAAGGCGGTGGCGATGGTTTTCGGTTCACGCTCATCCCACAGAATCAAATAAAAACCGGTGCGGCACCCCATCGGCGAAATGTCGATGACGCCCTCTAACTCTTCACGCAGCCCAAATGCCAGAAGGTGCTCCAGCGTGTGTAGGGCGGCGGTCGGAATGGCATCCACGTTAGGTTGCAGGAAACGCAGATCGTATTTTTGCACCACGCCACCCTGCGGATGACGTTCAAGACCCGCCACGCGCACGTACGGGGCGATCACTTTGGTATGGTCGAGGGTAAAACTTTCGACAACTGGCATAACGGTGACTCCTGTTGAAGGTTATTCGCGACGCACCCGACGCGCAAAGCGCGTGCCGAGAGTCTGTAAGAGTTGCACGATGATGATCAGCACAACGGCGGTGGAAAGGGTGGCGAAGGCATCAAAACGCTGGTAGCCGTAGGTAATTGCCAGATCGCCAATCCCGCCGCCGCCGACGGTTCCGGCCATCGCGGTTGCGCCCAGCAGCCCGATGGTGGCGGTGGTTAGCGCGAGAATTAATGATGATGCGGCTTCCGGCAGCATAAAGTGCCAGATGGTTTGCAGGGCGCTGGCCCCCATCGCATTTGCCGATTCCAGAATCCCGTCATCCACCTCCAGCAAGGAGCTTTCTACCAGCCGCGCGATATAAGGCGCGATAAAAACCACCAACGGCACAATGGCTCCCGGCGTGCCAATGGTAGTGCCTACCAGCCAGCGGGTCAGCGGTAAAATAGTGATTAGCAGGATAATAAACGGCAGCGACCGCAGGATGTTGACGATCGGGTTGATGACCTGGTGCACCAGATGGTTCGGCACAATACCGCCGGGACGGCAGATCACCAGCACGATACCCAGCGGAATGCCGAGCAAGGCACCAAACGCCAGCGACAGGCTGACCATCAGTAGCGTATCGTGTAGCGCCAGTAAAAACTGGTCGCTGGTGATCGCGGTATCAAAGAATTCAAACATTGCTGATTTTCACTCCTGCCTGATGGAGATATTGCTTCGCTATTGCAATCTGCTCTGTCTCACCGCTCAGTTGCACAATCATGAAGCCGAGGATAGTGCTCTGGACTTCCGACATACTGGCGAACAGAATGTTGACCTCCACGGCATGTTCGCGGATCAGTCGATGGATAATCGGCTGCTGTGCCGTAGTGCCGACAAACTCCAGCCGTAGCGCACGACTCGTCTTCTGCTGTTTGATTTTCGCCAGCGTCTGTTCTGGCAACCGATCGTGGATCACCGACTGGACAAAACTGGCGGTGACCGCATGCTGTGGCTGCCCAAACAGAGCCAGGACGTTCCCCTGCTCAACGATTTTTCCCTGCGCCATCACCGCCACTTTGTGACAAATCTTCTGTACCACGGACATCTCGTGGGTGATCAGTACAATCGTGATGCCGTAGCGCTGGTTGATCTCCTGTAACAGCAGCAGGATTTGCACCGTGGTATGCGGATCCAGCGCGGAGGTTGCTTCATCGCAGAGCAAAATTGACGGATTGGTTGCCAGCGCACGGGCGATCCCTACCCGCTGCTTTTGCCCGCCGGAAAGCTCGTCAGGGTAACGCTGCGCTTTATCACTGAGATCCACAAAAGCCAGCAATTCGTTAACCCGTTCGCGGATAAAAGCTTTATCCCGCCCCTGCAAAATCAGCGGGATCGCTACGTTGTGAAATACCGTCCTGGAATTCAGCAAATTGAAATGTTGAAAGATCATCCCGATATCTTTCTTCACACTATTGAGCTGTTTCTTGCTGACGCCTTGCAGAGAAATACCGTTGATTAACACCTCGCCTTCACTCGGCGTTTCAAGATGATTGATTAAACGCAGCAGGGTACTTTTCCCCGCCCCACTGGCACCAATTACCCCGAATATCTCGCCTTTCTGTATCGTCAGATTAATATTATCCAGCGCGAGAAAACGCTCGCCTTTGCGAGAAAATGTCTTACTGACCTGATTGAAATTTATAATACTCTGGCTCATTTGAGATAGTCGGGCAGCAGATAGCCTTCATATTGCTGGTGCGTTTGAATATAGTTTTTAAACTCAGCCGAGTGATAGCCAGCAATAATATCTTTGGCAAACGTCGCGTCTTTATTTTTACCCGCCACGGTCACCACATTGATAAACTGGCTGGTAGGCGCTTCAAGTTTCAACGCGGATTTTAGTTTCATCCCGCTGGAAACTGCAAAGTTTCCCTGAATCAGGCCATAATCCACATCCGGCAACGCGCGAACCTGCTGCGCGTTATCCATCTCTTTCAGTACAATTTTATACGGATTTTCACTGATGAATTTTTGTGAAAAGGTCGCCGGATCGCTGTCCGGCTGGATTTTAAGCCAGCCCAGGCTTTGCAGCACCAGCACAGCACGGTACTCATTGGGAGCCTGATTAGGCACGGAGATGACGGTGCCGGGCTTCGGTTTCTCCAGCGTATTAAGTTTACCGCCATAAAGCCCCATCGGCGGTGTAGGCACCTGAACGATACCCACATTATCGATTCCCAGCCTTTCATTCACCGACTTTAAATAGACCGGGTGCTGCATGATATTGGCTTCGATATTGCCGCGGCTAACGGCATCGTTAACCTGAATACCATCGCTGAAATCCTTATATTCAACCTTATAGCCTTTCTTTTCCAGATAAGGCGCAACACCCTGCTGGAATTGCTCTTTATACGGACCTGGGTTAAACCCAACCCGAATCAGTTTATCTTCGGCATGCGCCGCTGAAAGAAGAGTGGATGCAGACAGCGCGGTTAAAATAATTCCGCATATCAGTGTTGTACGCATGAAAGGATCTCGTTAATGGGCTTATAGAATAAAATCGATTAAATCACAGGAGAGTCAGGCGTGAGAAGAACCGAGGGGCAAATGGCTATGTCTTTTTTATGCTAAGAATATCTATAATGTGTTATTGCAGTGCGCAAATATCGTTAGTCATTTTATTGCATTGTATTTGGTGTTAATTCGTTTTCTGCCGTAATACGTTATGAGATAGTCATTATTAATTGTTTATTTCTCATGCTATCAGAATACTATGCCTGATTTTTCTGCATCACACCTTGTCAATCAACTGGAGGAAAATCTGTTTAGCGCGCTGGAGAAACTGGCGGCGCAGATAGATACCTCGAAACGCGCGCTTATCGATCTCTCTTCCGGCAGCCCGCGTCAGCCGACGCCGCCAGCGGTGGTTGCCGCGCTGCAAGTCGCGGCTGCACAGCCTGAAAATCACGATTATCCCTCTTTCTGGGGTAAGCCCGCGCTGCGCCAGGCCATTGCCGATTATTATCAGCGACAGTATGGCGTTACGCTCGATCCAGAGCGTGAAATCGCCATCTTTCAGGGGGCGCATATCGCTGTCGGCGGGCTACCGAGAGCATTGATTAATCCCGGTCAGTATCTGATTTCCACCGATCCCTGCTATCCAATTTACCGCTCCGCCGCTATCCAGGCACAGGCGCGGTTTTACGGTATTCCTCTTGATGCCGCCCACCAGTTTCACCCGGATTTCTCACGCGTGCCGGAAGAGATAGCTCAGGATGCAGGGCTATTAATGCTGAATTATCCCCATAATCCGACGGGGACGATCGCCACGCCCGCGCTGTTTGATGACGCTCTTGCCTTTGTGAAGCGCTGGCATATTCCGCTGGTGCATGATTTCGCCTATGCCGCCATCGGCAGTCATCACGAGGAAAAGCCGCTGAGCTTGCTGTCGAGGCCGGATGCTAAAACCTGGGGCGTGGAAATTTATACGTTATCGAAAACGTTTTTAATGGCGGGCTGGCGTGTTGGCTTCGCGACGGGAAATGCGTCAGCGATCGCGGCGTTTAAAAAGCTGCACACGCACAGCTACAGCACCGTATTTGGCGCGGTGCAAGATGCGGCTATCGCTGCGTTGAAACTCCCGGATGAAGAGGTAACGCAGCGGGTCGCTGTTTATCATGAGCGTCGCCGCCGGGTCCTTGATGCGCTGGAAGCAATGCGCTGGCCAGTGGATGCGCATCAGGGCACGTTTTTTCTTTGGCTACCGGTGCCTGCGGGTTATGGCACTCAGCAATTCACGGAATATCTCCTGTCCGAGGCTCAGGTGCTGGTCGCCCCCGGCCACGGTTTTGGCACAGGTGGCGAAGGGTACATTCGCCTGAGTCTCACTGTGGATGACGATAAGCTGACGGAAGCATTGAAACGTATTGCAGCGCTGAAGCTGTTTGTCTGAAGATCCAGAGACGAATACCCGACCACCACAGGGTAACGAAAGGGTGTACCGTATTTATGCGGGGTGGCGGCTTCGCCTTGCCTGGTCCGCGAATATCAACAGAATCTGCTCCGGGCGTGTGATGCCGGGCGGCGGCTTCGCCTTGCCCGGCCTACGAAACCAACAATATCCGCGCGTTACCGCATAACCGTAGGCCCGGTAAGCGCAGCGCCACCGGGCACCCGTTCAACCGCATACAAAACCAACAATATCCGCGCGTTACCACATAACCGTAGGCCCGGTAAGCGCAGCGCCACCGGGCATCCGTTCAACGGCATACAAAACCCAACAATATCCGCACGTTACCACATAACCGTAGGCCCGGTAAGCGCAGCGCCACCGGGCATCCGTTCAATCGCATATAAAACCTAACAATATCCGCGCGTTACCGCATAACCGTAGGCCCGGTAAGCGTAGCGCCACCGGGCATCCGGTCAACGGACTTATTTAAACAGCTTCTGCACAAACTCGGCATACGCAGGACGCCAGACGTCCATTTCATGTCCCAGTCCAGGATAAACGGTGTAGTCATTATGAATGCCTTGTTTATCCAGCTGCGCTTTTAGTCCCTTAATATCTTTCCCCGTTACCTCATCTTTTTCACCGATCACCAATGTGAAGTTACGTAATTGCTGGTTGATGGACTGAGGATCCGCCAGGCGCTGCGTAACCTTTTCATCCGGCACGGTGACCGTCGTGACGCCGCTGAACAGCCCCAGCCAGCCGAAGCTTTCCGGGTGTTTCAGTGCCGACAGTTCGGCCTGATAACCGCCCTGCGAGAGTCCGGCAATCGCCCGGCCAGCGCTGTCTTTACGCACGTTATAGCGCTGGCCGATCAACGGAATAATGTCGTGTATCAGTTCCCGGTCGCCAAGCGTGGCGTTGGGGAGATAAAACTGCGAGCGAATATCGGCGTAGCGATAGCTTTCTGGCGTCGTTGTGGCCGTATCCGTTTCTGTCTCAGGCACCACCACCAGCATCGGTTTGACTTTCCCCTCTGCCAGCAGGTTATCCATCATCTGCGGAATACGCCCCTGATTGATGGCTGAAAGGGTGGTATCGCCAAAGCCGTGATAGTAATACAGCACCGGCAGCGGCTCTTTTGTTGCGTTATATCCCGGCGGCGTCCAGACATAGATCTGCCGTTCGGCATTGAGTTCGCGGGAATGATAGGTCAACAAATGCAGTTCGCCGTGAGGCACATTACGCACGTCGAGCAGGCTACCTGGCACCAGCATCAGGCTAGTGTTCACCTGCCGCTGCGGCTTGGTGTAAGGAGTGCCGGAGTCAATCGTGCGCAGGCCATCGACTTCATAAAAATACTCGTACAGGTTGCCTGGCATCGCCGCGCTGGTCCATGTCCAGACGCCGTTAGCATCTTTCTGCATCACATGCGTAACGTGGCTCTCATCGGTTGCGCCGGTCACCACATTGACCGTTTTGGCCTCCGGCGCCCACAGCCTGAAGGTGACGGTGTTATCGGGGTTAACCTGAGTCATAAACTGATTCACGGGGGCGTTTTCACCGGGTCCCGGAAGGGTTGAGGCGGCCTGAGCCTGATACATAAAAGCACCTAAAGCGAGGGAAACCGCGAGGGTGAGAGAGATCTTTTTCATGAGCGAGTCCTTGCAAAATGATTAATCACAAAATAATAACAATAGTGATTATACCGTTCTGTGATGAGTAGCAAAAACCAGACTGTTAATTCAACAAAGGTTGCTTTAACGTAGTTGTGACAAACGAGGTTACTCACAGGATGTTTTTATGCCGACGACTCACAAGCCACTGCCCACGTTCAGGTACCATCCACAGCCGCTGGAAACCGGCGCGTTTGAGCAAGATAAGACTGTCACCTGCGACTGCTGTGAGCAGCCGACGCCAGTTTATTACACCAGCCCCTTTTACAGCGTTGACGATATTGATCACCTCTGTCCATGGTGTATCGCCGACGGTAAAGCCGCTGAAAAATACGCAGGCAGTTTCCAGGATGACGCCAGCATTGAAGGGATTGAAGCCCGGTATGATGAAGATGGCGAATTTAGCGGTGCGCAAATACCGTATTCTGATGAGAGGCTCAAAGAGCTGACCGAGCGCACGCCGGGCTACCGTGGCTGGCAGCAGGAGCACTGGCTGGCACACTGTGGCGATTTCTGCGCTTTTATCGGCTACGTTGGTTGGGAAGAAATTAAAGACCGTCTTGATGAGTTTGCCAGCCTTGAAGAAGACTGCGCGGACTTTGGTATGCATTATGATGATTTACCGAAATACCTGCGTAACGACGGCGATTGCCAGGGCTATCTGTTTCGCTGCCTGAAATGTGGAAAGTTACGCCTGTGGGCTGATTTTTCATGATCGGTAGTCAAATTAAGGAGTAAGCGTTTATGCCGGATTTACTGGCCCGCTATCAGGGCTGTTTACTGGGACTGGCCAGCGGCGATGCGGTGGGAACGACCGTCGAGTTCCGGGCCAAAGATTCCTTTACGCCGCTCACCACTATGCAGGGCGGCGGCCCGTTTAATCTGAAGGTCGGGCAGTGGACGGACGATACCTCAATGGCGCTGTGCCTCGCGCAAAGCCTGGTAAACTGCAAGGGTTTTGATGCGGGCGATCAGATGAATCGCTACCTCAACTGGTGGCGCTGGGGCTATTTCAGCTCGACCGGGGAGTGTTTCGACATTGGCGGCACCGTTGCACGGGCACTGGGAAAATTCGCGCTGGATGGCAATCCTTACGCGGGTTCGCAAGCACCGGACTCAGCCGGTAACGGTTCGCTGATGCGCCTTGCGCCAGCGGTACTGTATTATTATCCGGATCGCCAGCAGGCGCTGGAATATGCTGAAGCTTCATCGCGCACCACTCACGCCGCGCCGGAAGCCATCGCCAGTTGCCGCCTCTTCGCGCAGTATTTGCTTAATGCGCTGAGCGGAAAAGACAAAGAAGAAACGCTTTCTACACTGGAGGAACTGCCGCCGCAGGAAAACCTGCGCCAGATTGCCCTGGGCAGCTATCTCCAGAAAACGCGTTCGGCCATTCACGGCACCGGCTATTGCGTACAAAGTCTTGAAGCGGCGCTATGGTGCTTTTATCACGGTGCGGATTTTGAAGAGACAATCCTGCTGGCGGCCAATCTTGGTGACGACGCCGACACCACTGCCGCGATAGCCGGTCAACTGGCGGGCGCATTTTATGGCGTTGAAGGTATTCCGCAGGCGTGGCGGGATCGGCTGTGGCAATATGAGGATATTGACGCGCTGGCGCGGCAACTGCTGGAGAAGCCGCAGGTATAAGACGTCTCGCCGGAGGGTTTTCACCACCCGGCGAGCACAACATCACTCTTTCGGGTCGCGGCCCGCCAGCAGTTTATCCAGCTCATCACCGCCCACGTGACGAAAATCCTGCCCCTTCACGAAGTAGAAGATAAACTCACAGATGTTCTGGCAGCGATCGCCAATACGCTCGATAGAGCGTGCGCAGAACAGCGCGGTCAGCACACTTGGGATAGTACGCGGATCTTCCATCATGTAGGTCATCAGCTGGCGCACGATACCTTCATACTCCTGATCCACTTTCTTGTCTTCACGATAAATTCGTACCGCTTCGTCCAGATCCATACGGGCAAAGGCATCCAGCACGTCGTGCAGCATCTGCACGGTGTGACGCCCCAGCGATTCCAGGCTCACCAGTAGCGGCTGATGCTGCTGGGAGAATTTCTCCAGCGCGGTGCGGCAGATTTTGTCCGCCACGTCGCCAATGCGTTCCAGTTCGGCGATGGTTTTGATGATCGCCATGACCAGGCGCAGGTCGCTCGCCGTCGGCTGACGTTTGGCGATAATGCGCACGCAGGCTTCATCGATGGCGACTTCCATCATATTGACCTGCTTGTCACCTTCCACCACCCGCTTCGCCAGTTCGCTATCCTGATTGTGCATCGCAGTGATCGCATCCGATAACTGCTGTTCCACCAGGCCGCCCATGGTCATCACTTCGGTACGAATATGTTCCAGTTCAGCGTTAAACTGGCCGGAAATGTGTTTGTTAAGGTTAAGGTTTTCCATGACGCACTCCTGAATCAACCGTAGCGGCCGGTGATATAGTCTTCAGTCTGTTTTTTGGCGGGCTTGGTAAACAGATCGTCCGTGTTGCTGAACTCGATCAGCTCGCCAAGATACATAAACGCAGTGTGATCGGAACAACGTGCCGCCTGCTGCATATTGTGGGTCACGATCACCACGGTATAGTCCTGTTTTAGTTCGGTAATCAGCTCTTCGATGCGCCCGGTTGAGATCGGATCCAGCGCCGAACACGGCTCATCCAGCAGCAGGACGTCCGGGCGAATAGCAATCCCGCGCGCGATACACAGACGCTGCTGCTGTCCGCCGGAGAGCGAATAACCGCTCTGGTGGAGCTTATCTTTGGTTTCATTCCACAAGGCGGCTTTGGTTAACGCCCACTGCACGCGCTCGTCCATATCGGCGCGGGAGAGCTTTTCAAACAGGCGCACGCCAAAGGCGATATTGTCATAGATGGACATCGGGAACGGCGTCGGCTTCTGGAAAACCATGCCGACTTTGGCTCGCAGCAGGGCGATATCCTGCGCATGGTTGAGGATGTTTTCGCCATCCAGCAGGATTTCGCCTTCTGCGCGCTGCTCCGGATACAGTTCATACATCTTATTGAAGGTACGCAGCAGCGTGGATTTACCGCAGCCCGATGGCCCGATGAACGCCGTCACCTGGTTTTTGGCAATCTCCAGGTTGATGTTTTTCAGGGCATGGAATTTGCCGTAGTAGAAGTTCAAATCACGAACCTGAATTTTACCCGGTGCCGTGTTAACCATACTCATCTCAATCTCTTCCTCATCATGCCTGATGGCGCTTCGCTTATCAGGCCTACAAATGCCTTCAATCGTAGGCCGGATAAGGCGTTACGCCGCCCTCCGGCACTTCGTCTTAACCGTGTTTCTGCTTCGCGAAGATCACGCGCGCCAGAATGTTCAGCAGCAATACGCACAGCGTAATAATCAGAACCCCGGCCCAGGCCAGTTGCTGCCACTCCGCAAACGGACTCATCGCAAATTTAAAGATGGTCACCGGCAGGTTGGCGATAGGCTGCATCATGTCGGTGCTCCAGAACTGGTTGGAGAGCGCGGTAAACAGCAGCGGCGCGGTCTCGCCGGCGATGCGGGCAACGGCCAGCAGCACGCCGGTCATAATCCCGGAGACTGAGGCTTTCAGGGTGATCGCGGAGATCATCTTCCACTTCGGCGTCCCCAGCGCATAGGCTGCTTCACGCAGGCTATCCGGCACCAGCTTGAGCATGTTTTCGGTGGTGCGAATGACGATCGGCACCTGCAACAGCGCCAGCGCGATAACACCCGCCCACCCGGAGAAGTGCTGCATCTGCGCTACCACTACGGTATAGACAAACAGCCCCACCACAATGGAAGGCGCGGAGAGCAGAATGTCGTTAATAAAACGGATCACTTCAGCCAGCCAGGATTTACGGCCATATTCCGCCAGATAAATCCCCGCCAGGATACCGAGCGGCGTGCCCAGCACCGTAGCCCACAGGATCAGCAAGCCACTACCGGCCAGCGCATTCGCCAGCCCGCCGCCCGCGGTGTTCGGCGGCGGCGTCATTTCGGTGAACAGCGCCAGCGACATGCCGTCAAAGCCGCGCGTAATGGTGGACATCAGGATCCAGATCAGCCAGAACAACCCGAACGCCATCGTGGCCATGGAGAGCGTCAGGGCAATGCGGTTTTTCATACGCCGACGGGCCTGCATCTTGCGGCGGGATTCCGCCAGTGCCGCGGTGTTTTGCATTTCGAGCGTAGCCATCAGCGTGCCCCCTCGTTTTTCGCCAGGCGCATTACCATAAACTTAGAGATAGCCAGCACGATAAAAGTAATCACAAACAGGATCAGCCCCAGCTCCATCAGCGCGGCAACGTGGAGACCCGATTCCGCTTCGGCAAATTCGTTCGCCAGCGCGGAGGTGATACTGTTGCCTGGCATATACAGCGAGACACTGTCGAGCTGGTAGGTGTTGCCGATGATAAAGGTCACCGCCATGGTTTCCCCCAGCGCACGACCCAGACCGAGCATTACACCGCCGATAACGCCATTTTTGGTGAACGGAAGCACGATGCGCCAGATCACTTCCCAGGTGGTGCAGCCAATACCGTAGGCCGACTCTTTCATCATCACCGGGGTTTGTTCGAAGACATCGCGCATGACTGCGGCGATGTAGGGAATAATCATAATGGCGAGGATCACGCCTGCCGCCAGGATACCGATGCCGAATGCAGGACCGGAAAACAGCGCACCCACAAACGGGATGTTGGAGAGAATATTGCCGACCGGCTCCTGGAAGTAAGTGGCGAACAGCGGGGCGAAAATAAACAGCCCCCACATGCCGTAAACGATACTGGGGATCGCCGCCAGAAGCTCAATCGCGATACCGAGCGGGCGCTTCAGCCAGGCCGGTGCCAGCTCCGTCAGAAACAGGGCGATACCGAAGCTCACGGGAACCGCAATCAGCAGGGCGATAATGGAGGTCGCCAGAGTACCGTAAATGGGCACCAGCGCGCCGTAGATATCGTTCGGGGCATCCCACTCTTTGGTCCACAGGAATGAGAAACCGAATTTCTCAATGCTGGGCCAGGAGGAGATGATCAGGGAGACGATAATACCGCCCAACATAAATAGCACGATCAGCGCAGCCAGTTTTACCAGCGCGCTGAATATCATGTCACCTTTTTTACCCGGCGGGTTAATTACACCCCTGGTTGCAGCCATAAATCACTCTTTAGTTAACGACGTCTTACGAAATTGCCCGGCGACGTTTACCGGGCCTACAGTTTGTAGCTGTAAGGCGGGTAAGCACAGCGCCACCCGCCATTTTCGTCAGTATATCTAATTAGTACAGCGCTTTACCGCTGCTGTCTTTCACATTGGTTTTCCATGCAGCGCGAACCTGCTCAACCACGTTGTCCGGCAGCGAAGCGTAATCCAGGTCGTTAGCCTGTTTCGCGCCGTCTTTGTACGCCCAGTCGAAGAACTTCAGCACTTCAGCGCCCTGCTCAGGTTTTTTCTGCTCTTTGTGGATCAGAATGAAGGTGGTGGAGGTAATCGGCCACGCATCGTCACCCTTCTGGTTGGTCAGGTCCTGAGCGAAGGATTTGCTCCAGTCCACGCCTTTCGCCGCGTTAGCAAAGCTGTCTTCGGTCGGGCTTACCGGTTTACCGTCAGCGGAAACCAGTTTGGTGTATGCCAGGTTGTTCTGCTTGGCATAAGCATATTCTACATAGCCGATGGAGCCAGGCAGACGCTGTACGAACGCGGCGATGCCGTCGTTACCTTTACCGCCCAGACCGGTCGGCCAGTTCACGGTAGAGCCTGCACCGACTTTTGATTTCCACTCTTCATTCACTTTCGCCAGGTAGCTGGTGAAGACGAAAGAGGTACCGGAACCGTCTGCACGACGAACCACGGCGATGTTCTGCGAAGGCAGTTTCAGGCCAGGGTTCAGCTTGGTGATGGCGGCATCATCCCACTTCTTGATTTTACCCAGATAGATGTCGCCGAGTGTTTTACCATCCAGCACCAGCTCGCCGGATTTCAGACCCGGAATATTTACGGCCAGTACCACGCCGCCAATAACGGTCGGGAACTGGAACAGGCCTTCCTGCTGCAGTTTTTCGTCAGACAGCGGAGCATCAGAAGCACCGAAATCAACGGTGTTCGCGATGATCTGTTTTACGCCGCCGGAGGAGCCGATACCCTGATAGTTGATTTTGTTGCCGGTCGATTTGTTATAGGTGTCGGCCCATTTGGCATACACCGGCGCAGGAAAAGTTGCACCTGCACCTGTCAGGCTTGCCGCCGCGTTAACAGCGAAAGCGCTCATGGATAAGGTCGCGGTGACAACCGTTGCGACAGTGGTACGCATAACGTTCATAATGTCTCCTGCTGGGATTCGTAAATCATTGTTAAGTGGCTACGAAGAGCAAAATAGGACAATCAGGTGACAGTTATATGTAAGGTTTATGACAGTTTAATGACAATCAAAACAGGATTCGTAATCAGATGAATAATAATAATTTTATTCGTTGTCCATGAACCTGTTATGACCAGGTGTAGCGCAGAAAAGGGAATATGACAAAAGAATGAACGCCAGGATACAGGACCGCAAACCGATCGTTCTCCTGACGGTAGCGCTTAGTTTTTAATTTCCAGCGTGATGGTCGCTGTCGCTTCAAACGTGCCGGGCTTCGGCAATGCGCCGGTGGCGCTTGCGGGCGCGGCGGAGAAGGTCAGTGAGTTGTTTTCCACACCGCCGCGATTAGGCCCCATGTCCATATCCATGTTCCCCCCGTTTACGTTGATAATTTTATCCCACTTGTCATAAATCATAAGACCCACATCTTCATTGCCCTGAACTTTCATCATTGTGGGGGATGCCTCTACCGGTTCGGCGTTGAAGGTCGAATAAACAATATTTTCGTTTAACATGCCGGTGCACTGAACCTGAATGGTTTTCGTAATCTTATGGCTGGTCACGGCAGTGCCGGGCGTAGAAGAGAATTCAGCGGCAGGTATTTTGCCAAAATCGACAACCAGCTCCTGGCCAGATGCAATTTCACAGGTTTGTGGCGCGACCACATCGCCCGATATTTTAACCTCGGCGAGCTTATCCGTACTCTTGGTCGAAGATTCACGATCGAGTCCACCAAATAAATCAACAACGATAGTCGGTGGCACTGACACTTTCCCGATAAACGGTTTATTGATTAGCAAAGAAACCACGACTTCCGACCCTGTAACAAGCGTGACAGGCGTCCCTTCTTCTCCGGGGGCATAACAATACATCCCGCTATCGACCACGTTTGGCTCAGCTTCAAAGGGTACTGGTACATCGCCACGTCCGAGAATCTTAATAGATGTGGCAATACTCATATTATCATTCAGCCGGTAATAGGTGTAATTACCCCGGGTTGTATCCACACTTAACGGAGATCGGGACGTATAATAGATGTTGCGAAAAGTCGTGGTGAAATGCGTCAGACAATCACAGTGAGCCTTATATTTTTGCGAAGACGTTATCGTTTTTAAATCTTTAATTTCAGTGGATGGTTTATTTTTATCCGCTGGAATAGTCATATTGTTTAACGGTAGGTCATAAACATAAACGCTATTAACCGGACGGCAAATACCGTCACCGTAGGTGATGGCGTAGCAAAACGGCGTTGCCAGCAGAGTAAGCCCCACGCAGGACTGCGCTATCCATATTTTCATTATTTATTCCTTACTGGCAAACAGCCGCTGTCTGAACCAGTTCAGCGTTCTCTGGTTTAGTAATCTGATAATTAACGGTACATTTTTTGGCGCTCTTTTCTCCCCAGTCGACCTGGAAAGCGCCCTTTTCCGGCATTCCCGACAGGTAAAGCTCCCCCTCTTCACCCACGATACCGGTGATTGCGCCATTTTCCATTTGGGCGGAAGCAATCGCGCCAAACGGCGCAGGTTTGCCATTCGCCAGCCTGACCGTAAATAGCACCCGGTAGCCGATATGCGTTACGAATTCAGCTTTAATGACGGCACCACGCGTTGGTACAACGTTGACGACGCTGTTCTCCAGCTCAACGTTCGCCTTCGCAAAATAATCACTATCAATGGCGACACGGTTTTCATCGTAAGGGTTCATCTGCGTTTTAACGGTATAGCCGCGCCAGTCCGTTGCCACGCCGGTATCGTTCTCGACCGATAAGCCAGCAGCGCCCGGCGCTTTTACCAGCGCGACGGTTTCACCAAGCTCCTGAGAAAACGTTACGCCTTCGCTATGAACAAGAATGCCGCCGCTGGCGCCATAATTAAGCCGTTGAGCGTCGGGGCTATAATCATAACTGGCGTTTACCGAACCATAGGTGCCGTCATAACTGGCTCCGGCACTGCCGCCGTACGCATCATCGTCATTGGTGTAGGATTGATGCACGTTCCAGGCGAGATTATTTTTTTCCAGCGCCGTACCGCCAATACCCAATTGATTCATGCTGCTGCCGTGATTATCGTGCGTGACCGAGTAATCCGCGTAGGTATTGGGCAGCCATTTAGATAAAGGGACAGAGACCGAGAACATAAAGATCTGCTCACTACTATCGTCATTATCATTGCTGTAATACGAACCTGAACGATGGTTAACGGAATCGGTATAGTTCCATGAAAAGCTCCATGATATTTGATTCCAGTAGTTGTTGTAGCCCAGCTGCACCAGCCGTTCGACTTTATCGGTTTGCCAGTATTGCTGCCGACTGAGCGTCAGATAGATGCTTCCCCATCCATCAGTAAAAGACTGGGTCCACGTGCCTTCAAGACGGCTACGGCGGTTACCGAGCGACCAGAAATCGTCGGTATTTCCCTGCCTGTCTGCCCACTCATCTATCGTGTAATAGCCTTCTGTAGAATAGCGATATCCGACCAGGCGCAGCGTGGTATCAGTGTCGTCAAAGCGTTTAGAATATAAGAAACGGTAGGACTGCCCTTGTTCATCATCCCCGTCATCAAAATTTGCCTTCGCCTGCGTAATGTCAAAGGAGACGGCACCCAGGGAACCCATATCTTTACCGATACCGAGTGCGGCTGACGCATAATCTTCCGCGCCCTGTATTCCGCCATAAACCGTTACTCCCCACGGCAGTCCATGCAGTGCCTGTGCCTGGATAAATTCAGGGGTGAAATTACTCTGTTCACGCATCTCACCGATGCTAATATCAAAATCGGTCTGGCCTTCGCGTTTCAGGATCGCCAGCGTCGCAAACGGCTGAGTGAAATGCTGTTCGCTGCCGTCTTCTTCTTTAATCGTGACATCCAGATCGCCACCGGAGCTGGTTGTATTCATATCAGTAATGGCAAACGCGCCCTGCGGAACCGCAGACTGATAAATAACATAGCCATTCTGTTTAATAATCACCGTCGCATTGCTTTTCGCGATCCCCCGAACGACAGGCGCGAAACCGTTCTGGCTGGTGGGTAGCATATCGTCATCGGTATATAACCGCACGCCGCGAACCTGGGTACTGTCAAAAACATCGCTCGCCGTCCAGGTATCTCCGATCATCACCTGACTGCGCAGCGCAGCGATGTTGCGCTGGAGCCAGGTGCTGGCAGAATGGTAACTGGCTTTATCGTCAGTGATGTTTAGCGTGCTGTAGTTACGCAAACGCCAGGCACCGATATTCAGGCCATTACGCAAATTCAGATAGTAGTAATCATCTTCGTCATAGTCCGACTTTAACGAATGGGTGCCTGAAAAATCATAGTTAACCATCAGGGCATTAATGCCCTCATCCCAGCGCGATGGGCTGATATAGCCATAGGCTGCAAGGTCGAGATAAATTTGCGGAAGAGTAATATTAAGCGCCAGTTTATCCACGTCCACATCCCAGGAGGAATCAGGCACCAGCGGCACGGGATTGACGCAGCGGGAGCTATCGATAGCGTCCAGCGTTTTTAGCGCAGCAACTTTAACGCCGAATTCCGCTAATACATCCTTCACGGCAATAAAGCAGGGATGTAAATCAGCATCGGGCGCGTCCTGTACAAACGTTACTTCGCGACTCGTTAACGTTTTACCGTTAACATTAATAGTCACCTTGTACTTACCAGGCGGTAAATGGTTTGCGCGATTAAACTGATGGATGTCGACATCCATTGGATGATCTATTTCTAATAGCGCCGGGTTAAATAACAAATCCCGAGCGACTACCTGACCCGAAAAGCCTATAAACACGCCAGAGGCTAACGCAATAAAAACACGAAGTCCTTTCATTACTTTTTATCCTGAACAACCATTAACGCATTATTTTTATTGGTTGGCTAATGGCACCGTAATCGTTGACAAAACGCCATATTATTGCGTGCCCTACAACGCCTGCGGGCAGCGGCAGAGTTACTTTTTCAAACGGGCGGATAATATTAAGCGGGACATCTTTACCATCAACGATAATATCCATGACATTGATATGAATTGGTGATGGATTTTCGACGATTAAATTTTTACCGTCGATATGCCACTTCACCGTTGAAGCAACGCTTTCTGGCGTCGCGTTAAGCGTTGCAGGACGCCAGAATAATTTAATACGCGTCTTGATGGCCACTTCCAGCGTATTGGTATTGGTACGGTCGCTGGCAGGCGGAATGTTCTTAACGTTAAGCCAAAAAACCGATTCTCTGTCCTTCGGAAGTTCTCCCGCTGTTTTCACGACACGCAGGATCTTTTCCTGGTTTGGCTCAATACGTGAGACCGGCGGAATAACCGTAAAAGGGGGTTTACTTTTATCATCCTTATTGAAAGGATCAACCCAGGTTTGAATTAAATAAGGAAGCTTGAGGTCTTTATTATAAATAGAAATAGTGACATCGGGTTTATCGCTGGCGTAAATAACGCGAGTACCGCCCACCACAATCCCGGCAGTAGCCATAGTTGTATTTATACTTAATACGACAATAAAAAAGAGTTTGAGCAAGCGTGCAGGCATACATTCATCTCAGCATTCAAAAATGAAAAAATAACGCTCTTCATTTCGCAAAAATGAGCGGCAATGACGAGCGTCATTTAATTAGTAAAAGGTGCTAAAAAAGATTTTATTTCTGATATTCAATGGTGAACTGAGAATCAGCGTTCGCCGTACCCGGAGTAACGTCTACATCGGTAGCAATATAGCGAGCGGTAAATAGCATTTGGGCTTTGCCAGCGGCAATATCGCTGTAAGCAGAATCTTTATACAGCTCAACCTGAGAGTCATCTCCGCGGTTATAAATACGGATAGCAATGCCTGAGGCAGTCGCTACAGCACCCGAACCGGTATAATCACCCGGCGCACCTGTTGAAGCAGGGTTGCCTATCGCTAAATCACCCTTACCGTCTGCGGCCTGTACCCCATCAAAGCGTACAGCGGCTTTAGTGTAAGTATCCGGGCATTTTTCAAGATCGATCTCGAACGCCGTCGGGGCCGCAGTACTTCCCACACCGTTGAATGCGGTTCTGTTAACTTTGCCTAAATCAACGTTCTGATCTTTAGTATCAGCGGTCACTTCGCAGGTGCTATCAATCACTTCACCACGAAAGTGAACGAGACCATCAGAAGCCAGAGCATGACCAGCGGCAAAAAATGAAGATACCACCAGCGCAACTGCCGTTAATTTTCCTTTCATTACAACTCCATTGTATTAATTCTGCTGTGTTATCTTTTCAGAAAACACATTGATGAAAAAAATAAACACGATTTAAAGCAGGCGGAATCATACAGCTAAAGAAATAAGTCTCATAGAAAAATAAAATTAGCTAATATGGAATAAAATGGAGTTAACTGGACATGCGGATAAATAAATGAGAGTGTTTTTGCTAATGTAAAATTTATTTCCCAGAAAAAATGTCATATTTATATGATATCTAAAAAATGAGTATGTGTCTTTTATATAGCTTAATTTTCAGAATAAATTTATCGAACGTTATAAGTTCATATAATTTATGTTTTATCTAACCTGTTAAATTAACACATGATCATTATTCCACCGAGGAATAGACAATTTGTGCTATGTGTATTTTACAAACAGAAATAAAGTATTGATGAATGTAAAAACCTAACACATAAGATTACGTAATAACAAGATAAAGCATTATAAATCAATGCAATAGCCAAAATGGCTTAGTATACGTGAAAAAAGAGGCTGCCCTGGGGCAGCCTCTTTTTATTAGGGCTGGAGGGAATTATTCCACTGTTACCGACTTCGCCAGGTTGCGCGGCTGGTCCACATCGGTGCCTTTAATCAGCGCGACGTGATACGCCAGTAGCTGAAGCGGTACGGTGTAGAAGATCGGCGCGATAACCTCTTCAACGTGCGGCATCTCAATGATGTGCATGTTGTCGCTGCTGGAGAAACCAGCATCGCGATCGGCGAAGACATACAGCTGACCGCCACGAGCGCGGACTTCTTCGATGTTGGATTTCAGTTTTTCCAGTAGATCGTTGTTGGGCGCGACCACAATAACCGGCATGTCAGCGTCAATTAACGCCAGCGGACCGTGTTTCAGCTCGCCTGCCGCATACGCTTCGGCATGAATGTAAGAGATTTCTTTCAGCTTCAGCGCGCCTTCCAGCGCAATCGGATACTGATCGCCACGACCGAGGAACAATGCGTGGTGCTTGTCGGAGAAATCTTCCGCCAGCGCTTCAATGCGCTTGTCCTGCGATAGCATCTGCTCAATACGGCTCGGCAACGCCTGTAGTCCGTGAACGATGTCATGCTCGACGGAAGCGTCCAGCCCCTTCAGACGCGCCAGCTTCGCCACCAGCATCAGCAGCACGGTCAGTTGGGTGGTGAAGGCTTTCGTGGACGCTACGCCGATTTCCGTGCCGGCATTGGTCATCATTGCCAGATCGGACTCGCGCACCAGCGAAGATCCCGGTACGTTACAAATGGCCAGCGATCCCAGGTAGCCCAGCTCTTTGGAGAGACGCAGCCCCGCCAGGGTATCCGCTGTTTCACCTGACTGAGACAGCGTGATCATCAGGCTATTACGACGCACGGCGGATTTGCGGTAGCGGAATTCGGAGGCGATTTCTACATCGCACGGAATACCCGCCAGCGATTCGAACCAGTAGCGGGAAACCATCCCTGAGTTGTAAGAGGTGCCGCAGGCGATGATTTGAATATGCTCCACCTGCGCCAGCAGGTCGTTGGCATTCGGACCCAGCTCGCTTAAATCCACTTCGCCATGGCTGATACGCCCGGTGAGGGTGTTTTTAATTGCATTCGGCTGTTCGTAGATCTCTTTCTGCATGTAATGACGGTAAATGCCTTTGTCACCCGCGTCATATTGCAAATTGGATTCAATATCCTGACGTTTCACTTCCGCGCCGGTTTTATCGAAAATAGAAACGGTACGGCGGGTCACTTCTGCAATATCGCCCTCTTCGAGGAAAATAAAGCGGCGCGTCACCGGCAGCAGCGCCAGCTGGTCAGAGGCGATAAAGTTCTCACCCATGCCGAGGCCGATCACCAGCGGACTGCCTGAGCGGGCCGCCAGCAGGGTATCCGGTTTACGGGTATCCATGATCACCGTGCCGTAGGCACCGCGAAGCTGCGGGATGGTACGCAGAACGGCGTCGCGCAACGTGCCGCCCTGTTCCAGCTCCCAATGCACTAAGTGAGCAATCACTTCGGTATCGGTTTCGGAGACAAAGGTATAGCCGCGTGCTTTCAGTGTTTCACGCAGCGGTTCATGGTTTTCGATGATGCCGTTATGCACCACCACAATGTGTTCAGAGACATGCGGGTGCGCATTCGCTTCTGACGGTTCGCCGTGGGTCGCCCAGCGAGTGTGAGCAATACCGGTGCCGCCATGCAGCGGATGATCTTCCGCCGCCTGAGAAAGCATTTGCACTTTACCGAGGCGACGCAGACGGGTCATATTCCCTTCGTTGTCGACCACTGCCAGACCGGCAGAGTCATAGCCACGGTATTCCAGACGACGTAAACCTTCGAGAAGGATTTCCGCTACATCACGCTGCGCGATAGCGCCAACAATTCCACACATAGTTTTTGATTCCGATTTTGGCTTAACGCCATGCGTTGTCGGTCAACCTGTTATGCCCGTTGTTACGAGCGCCCCGAGCCTTGTAGAGAGTGGGGTTATTTTTATAGGTACTGCTTTTCGGGCGGGAAAGTTATGTTTATCTCCTCTGCCCTGGTCTGCATGCCGGATAGCGCTTCGCTTATCCGGCCTACAAAATGTCATCGAACGCGGCAAGACAACATCATTATTTTTTCTTCACCGGACGCTGCCAGCCCTGTTTATGGATCTGCGGCACACGGCTTAATACCAGTTCGTTATCAGCGACGTTGCGCGTCACGGTAGTGCCTGCGGCAATGGTCGCGCCGTTGCCCACGCTGACGGGGGCCACCAGTTGGGTGTCTGAGCCAACAAACACATCGTTGCCAATAATCGTTTTATGTTTATTCGCGCCGTCGTAATTACAGGTGATGGTGCCTGCGCCAATATTAACGTTATCGCCAATGTCCGCGTCGCCAAGATAGGTCAGATGACCGGCCTTAGAGCCTTTACCCAAACGCGCTTTTTTCATCTCGACGAAGTTGCCGACGTGCGCGCCTTCCAGCAGCTCCGCGCCTGGACGCAGCCGGGCAAACGGACCAATGGTACAGGCGGCCTCAAGGTGCGCATCTTCAACCACGCTGTACGGGCTGATCTCGCAGTCGTCGCCAATGACGCTGTTTTTGATCACGCAGCCCGCACCGATTTTCACGCGATGGCCCAGCGTGACGTCGCCCTCAAGGATAACGTTAGTATCAATTTCGACATCGCGCCCGTGTTGCAACGTGCCGCGCAGATCAAAACGCGCCGGGTCGCGCAACATGACGCCCGCCAGCAGCAGTTTTTCTGCCTGCTCAGACTGATAAACGCGCTCCAGACGGGAGAGCTGAAGACGGTTGTTGACGCCTTCCACTTCGCTCAGGCGCTGCGGGTGGACGGCGGCGATTTCATGTCCTTCCTGCCAGGCCATCGCAATGATATCGGTGATGTAGTATTCACCCTGAGCGTTATTATTGGTCAGCTTTGCCAGCCAGCGTTTCATATCTGCGCCGTTAGCGATGAGGATGCCGGTATTAATTTCCTGAATTTGACGCTGCGCGTCGGTCGCATCTTTATGCTCAACGATGCCAGTTACGTTGCCGTTTTCACGGGTAATGCGGCCATAGCCGGTCGGATCGTCAAGCTTAACGGTCAGTAACCCGATGCCTCCCTGCGGTCTGGCGTCACGCAGGCGTTGCAGAGTATCAACTGAGATCAACGGCACATCGCCGTAAAGCATCAGAATATCTTCGTCATCTGCAAAAAATGGCGCGGCCTGCTGCATAGCGTGACCTGTACCCAGTTGTTCCGCCTGTAGGATCCAATTCAGATTGTCATCACGCAGTGTTTGCTTCAGCAAATCGCCACCGTGCCCGTAAACAAGATGAACCTTCGTCGCCCCTGAATGGTTAGCGGCATCAATGACATGTTGCACCATAGGCTTACCGCCCAGGGTGTGCAGCACCTTAGGAAGATCGGAATACATGCGCGTGCCTTTGCCTGCGGCAAGGATCACTACGCTCATCGCACTGTTTGCCATACGCGTCCTGACTGTAATGTAAGTAAGAAGTAGATAACTTTCCTGTTGAAAACTCTACATATTTTTCACAAGAAAATGAAGCGCCGCGAAAACACGCAACGTAGCAGGATAACAGAGAGATTATCGGTGACAAGTCAGGTATTTACCGCATGAATTTTACTTTTCAGACCATTATTTACTGAAAAACGATTGTTTTTATTGTTCTTTTTTAACACAAAGAAAGCATAAAAAAGCCAGCGACTTTGGCGCTGGCTTTTATTGCCTCCGGGAGCGATTAATTACGCGACATAAAAATACGCAGCACGTACCAGAACATAGTCGCAATGGAGGCAAACAGATGTAATGCTGCACCCGCCGGGCGATCGACCGGATAATGATGAATAATATTAGAGGTGTCATAAAGCACGAAGCCTGCGCACAGCAATACCATCAAGGCCGAAAACCAGACACCCAGCGAGAAACCGCAAATCACGCTGGCGATAATCGCGCCCAGGGCGATAAAGCCTGCCATCGATAAAAACGAACGCATAAACGAAAAATCTTTTTTCGTGGTAAACGCCGTAAAGGTGAGGCCGCCCACCAGCAGCAACGTGGTAATGCCTGCCGCCCCAATAATCGCGGGATTGATATACGCCGCAAGCGTCAGCAGCGGAGCAAAGATCAGGGATTCAGCCAGCACGTAGATGCCCAGGCCAATAAGCTGGGTCTGGTTAGAGTCAGCGCCATCCGCCAGACGCGTCGCCAGCATGCTAACCAGCATAAACGCGCCAAGCACCACCAGCCAGCCGTACTTGCCGCCGACCATCAGCACCTCAAGCATCATGTCGCCAATTCCGGTAAACATTAATACACCGCTGAGCACGATAAATCCCATGACCGCGGCCGCCAGATGCAGATAGGCCCGACGGATAAAAGTAGCGCGATCGGTATGTAAGCCCGGTTGCGGGCCAGCAAAAGATGGCTTGAATGACATAGTAATGATCCTTCATTTAATGCAATAACACTGACCGGGTTACCCTGATCGCAGGAGAGACCGATCTGATGGAAAAGCGTCAAGCCGTATGTGCCCGTGGGAAGATCGTCTTTTCAACTTGACGGGTTTTTAACACAGGTAGTTTATCGAATAAAAATTGAGAGGATAAAAAAAAACCAGTCTGTTTTCAGACTGGTTTTTTGCTTTTCAAGCCGGTGTTACATCGCTTTTTTGGTCAACTCGATAACGCGCAGTTTGGCGATCGCTTTGGCCAGTTCCGCAGATGCCTGAGCGTAATCCACGTCACCATGAGAGCTTTTGATGTGCTCTTCAGCCTTACGTTTCGCTTCCAGGGCTCGCGCTTCGTCGAGGTCCTGACCGCGAATCGCGGTATCAGCCAGAACGGTCACGCTGCCAGGCTGCACTTCAAGAATGCCGCCGGACAGATAGATAAACTCTTCATGACCGTGCTGTTTCACGATGCGGATCATACCAGGCTTAATGGCGGTGAGCAGCGGGGCGTGACCCGGGTAAATACCCAGTTCACCTTCACTACCCGTTACCTGGATTTTCTCGACCAGCCCGGTGAACATTTGATGCTCCGCGCTGACGACGTCCAGGTGGTAAGTCATTGCCATATCACCCTCCGATTAAGGCGTTAAAGTTTTTTGGCTTTTTCCACGGCTTCGTCGATGGAACCGACCATGTAGAACGCCTGCTCCGGCAGGTGATCGTATTCGCCTTCCATGATGCCTTTAAAGCCACGGATGGTGTCTTTAAGGGAGACGTATTTACCCGGAGAACCGGTGAATACTTCCGCCACGAAGAACGGCTGGGACAGGAAGCGCTGGATCTTACGAGCGCGAGCTACCACCAGTTTATCTTCTTCAGACAGTTCATCCATACCAAGGATGGCGATGATGTCTTTCAGTTCCTGATAACGCTGCAGGATGGACTGTACGCCACGCGCGGTGTCGTAGTGTTCCTGACCTACCACCAGCGGGTCCAGCTGACGGCTGGTGGAGTCCAGCGGGTCAACGGCCGGGTAGATACCCAGAGACGCGATCTGACGGCTCAGTACCACGGTTGCATCTAAGTGCGCAAAGGTGGTGGCTGGTGATGGGTCAGTCAGGTCATCCGCCGGTACGTATACCGCCTGTACGGAGGTGATTGAACCGGTTTTGGTAGAGGTGATTCGTTCCTGCAGAACACCCATCTCTTCCGCCAGCGTCGGCTGATAACCTACCGCTGAAGGCATACGGCCCAGCAGTGCGGATACTTCCGTACCGGCCAGGGTATAACGGTAGATGTTATCGACGAACAGCAGTACGTCACGACCTTCGTCACGGAATTTCTCCGCCATGGTCAGGCCGGTCAGTGCAACGCGCAGACGGTTTCCCGGCGGCTCGTTCATCTGGCCATACACCAGGGATACTTTGTCGATAACGTTGGAGTCGGTCATTTCGTGGTAGAAGTCGTTACCCTCACGAGTACGTTCACCCACGCCCGCAAACACGGAGTAACCGGAGTGCTCGATCGCGATGTTACGGATCAGCTCCATCATGTTTACGGTTTTACCTACACCCGCACCACCGAACAGACCGACTTTACCGCCCTTCGCGAACGGACACATCAGGTCGATTACTTTGATACCGGTTTCCAGCAGTTCCTGAGAGTTTGACAGCTCTTCATAGGACGGTGCTGCGCGGTGGATCGCCCAACGCTCTTCTTCACCGATGTCGCCTTTCATGTCTACCGGTTGGCCCAGTACGTTCATGATGCGACCCAGGGTAGCTTTACCTACCGGGACTTCAATCGGGTGTTCGAGGTTAGTGACGTCCAGGCTACGACGCAGGCCATCAGAAGAACCCATCGCGATAGTACGCACGATACCACCGCCGAGCTGCTGCTGAACTTCCAGCACCAGTTTCTCATTACCATTTTGTACCTCAAGAGCGTCGTACACTTTTGGTACCGCATCCTGAGGGAACTCGACGTCAACTACAGCGCCGATTACCTGGACAATTTTTCCAGTTGCCATCTTGAATCCTCTACGTATTAACCTGGTTATACCGCAGACGCGCCACCGACGATTTCGGTGAGTTCCTGAGTAATGCTGGCCTGACGAGCTTTGTTGTATACCAACTGCAGCTCTTTAATCAGGCTGCCGCCATTATCGGTAGCGGCTTTCATCGCCACCATACGCGCGGCCTGCTCGCTGGCCAGGTTTTCTACCACACCCTGATAAACCTGAGATTCTACGTAGCGGCGCAGAAGGGTATCCAGCAGCGCTTTCGGATCGGGTTCATACAGGTAATCCCAGGATTTACGCTTCAGCTCATCATCTTCTGACGCGGGCAGCGGCAGCAGCTGAGTGATGGTCGGAACCTGAGACATGGTGTTGATAAACTTGTTATTAACAATATAAAGCTTGTCCAGACGGCCTTCATCGTAGGCCTGCAGCATCACTTTTACCGCACCGATCAGTTCGGACAGGGAAGGGTTATCTCCCATGCCAGTGACCTGCGCAACAATGTTGCCACCTACAGAGTTGAAGAACGATACGCCCTTAGAGCCGATCATTGCGATGTCGCACTGAACGCCTTTATCGGACCACGCTTTCATATCCGCCAGCAGTTTTTTGAACAGGTTAATGTTCAAGCCGCCGCACAGACCACGGTCTGTAGACACCACCAGGTAGCCTACGCGCTTAACGTCGCGTTCTTCCAGGTACGGATGCTTATATTCCAGATTACCGTTCGCAAGGTGACCAATCACTTTGCGCATGGTATCTGCATAAGGACGGCTGGCCGCCATACGTTCCTGCGATTTACGCATTTTGGAAGCGGCGACCATTTCCATCGCTTTAGTGATCTTCTGCGTGTTCTGGACGCTTGCGATCTTACTACGTATCTCTTTTGCGCCGGCCATGAGCTTCTCCTCAATGCCTTGCGGCCTGTCCTAAGACAAGCCGCCAGACGTTACCAGGACTGGGTTGCTTTGAAGGAATCGAGGATGCCTTTCAGCTTGCCTTCGATTTCGTCGTTATAGCCGCCACTCTGGTTGATTTCCTGCATCAGGGAGGCATGATCACGGTCAACGTAAGCCAGCAGAGCGGCTTCGAAGCTACCGATTTTCGCCAGTTCGACATCCGCCAGGTAACCACGTTCAGCTGCGAACAGAACCAGAGACTGCTGCGCGACAGACATCGGCGCATACTGTTTCTGTTTCAGCAGTTCGGTCACTTTCTGACCGTGATCGAGCTGTTTACGGGTTGCATCGTCAAGGTCGGATGCAAACTGGGAGAACGCCGCCAGTTCACGATACTGTGCCAGCGCGGTACGGATACCACCGGACAGTTTTTTCATGATCTTGGTCTGCGCTGCACCACCCACACGGGATACGGAAATACCCGGGTTAACCGCAGGACGAATACCGGCGTTAAACAGGTTGGATTCCAGGAAGATCTGACCATCGGTAATGGAAATTACGTTGGTCGGAACGAACGCGGAAACGTCACCAGCTTGCGTTTCGATAATCGGCAGCGCGGTCAGAGAGCCGGTTTGCCCTTTCACTTCACCTTTAGTGAAGTTTTCAACGTATTCGGCGTTAACACGCGCAGCACGCTCCAGCAGACGGGAGTGGAGGTAGAATACGTCGCCCGGGAATGCTTCACGTCCTGGCGGACGACGGAGCAGCAGGGAAATCTGACGATAAGCGACAGCCTGTTTAGACAGGTCATCATAAATGATCAGTGCATCTTCGCCACGGTCGCGGAAGTATTCGCCCATTGCGCAACCGGCATACGGTGCCAGATATTGCAGTGCAGCGGATTCAGACGCGGTTGCCACGACAACGATGGTGTTAGCCAGCGCGCCGTGCTCTTCCAGTTTACGTACCACGTTAGAGATGGTGGACGCCTTCTGGCCGATAGCAACATAGATACATTTGATGCCGGAATCGCGCTGGTTGATGATGGCATCGATAGCCAGTGCGGTTTTACCGGTCTGACGGTCGCCGATAACCAGTTCACGCTGACCACGACCGATTGGGATCATGGCGTCAACGGATTTGTAACCGGTCTGTACCGGCTGGTCAACGGATTGACGGTCGATTACGCCCGGCGCGATAGCTTCAACGGCAGAGAAGCCGTCGTTATCAACCGGACCTTTACCATCAATTGGCGCACCCAGCGTGTTAAGCACACGGCCCAGCAGGCCGCGGCCAACCGGAACTTCCAGGATACGGCCAGTACACTTTACCTTCATGCCTTCGGCGAGGTCAGCGTATGGACCCATCACCACCGCACCTACGGAGTCGCGCTCCAGGTTCAGGGCGATAGCGTAACGGTTACCCGGCAGGGAGATCATCTCACCCTGCATACAATCGGCCAGGCCGTGAATGCGGATAACACCGTCACTTACAGAAACAATAGTACCTTCGTTGTGAGCTTCGCTCACCACATTGAACTGAGCAATGCGCTGCTTGATCAGTTCGCTGATTTCGGTGGAATTCAGTTGCATGCTCCAGTCCCCTTAAGACTGCAAGACGTCTGCAAGGCGATCAAGACGGCCGCGTACGCTACCATCAATGACCATATCACCCGCACGGATGATAACTCCTGCCATTACAGACTTATCGATTTTGCAATTCAGCTTAACTTTGCGTGACAGACGTTTTTCCATCGCGGCGCTGATTTTCGTAAGCTGTTCATCACTCAATGCGGTTGCAGAAGTGACGTCTACCTCTGCGATAGCCTCACTGGCTGCACGCAGGTGAATAAACTGCTCAAGAACATCGGGGAGCGCGTTCAGACGATTGTTTTCAGCCATCACCCGGATCAGGTTCTGGCCGTTTTCGTCTAACTGCTCACCGCAGACTGCGATAAACGACTCAGCGAGCGTTTCCGGCGCTAATGCGCCAGAGAGAAGCTCTGCCATTTGTTCGTTCCTGGTAACCTCAGCGGCAAACGCCAGCATATCCTGCCAGCGCTGTACACTTTGGTGTTCAACGGCAAAGTCAAAAGCTGCTTTGGCGTAGGGGCGAGCTACCGTTACAAATTCAGACATCGGCCCCTCCCTCCTTACAGTTCAGCGACAAGTTTATCCACGATGTCGCTGTTAGCAGCTTCATCCACGGAACGTTCGATGATCTTCTCGGCCCCGGCCACAGCCAGGATAGCCACTTGCTTACGCAGTTCTTCGCGAGCGCGTTTGCGCTCCGCATCGATTTCTGCCTGAGCCTGCGCCACGATTTTAGCTCGTTCCTGCTCTGCTTCAGTTTTCGCTTCGTCCAGGATCTGAGAGCGGCGTTTGTTCGCCTGCTCAATGATTACCTGAGCTTCCGCCTTCGCTTTTTTCAGCTGGTCGGTCGCGCTGGCCTTTGCAAGGTCAAGGTCCTTATGTGCTCGTTCAGCAGAAGCAAGGCCGTCAGCAATCTCTTTTTGACGCTTTTCTATGGCAGCCATTAACGGCGGCCATACATACTTCATGCAGAACAGAACGAACAGGACAAACGCGATGGCCTGGCCGAGGATTGTTGCGTTAAGATTCACAGCACAATGCCTCTTATCTAGTTAACGTTCTGATAATTGCTTCTTGTACAAGCAATGCTTACTACGCGACAGCAAACATCACGTACAGACCCAGACCTACAGCGATCATCGGGATAGCATCCACCAGACCCATAACGATAAAGAACTGAGTACGCAGCAAAGGAATCAGATCCGGCTGACGCGCTGCGCCTTCCAGGAATTTGCCCCCGAGGATGCCGATACCGATCGCAGCACCGATTGCCGCCAGACCCATCATCACAGCGGCAGCCATGTACAGCAGATCAACATTCAGGTTTTCCATGACAATCTCCAGTTTGTTTCAGTTTAAAACATTTAGTGGTGGTAAAATTAATGCTCTTCAGACGCCATCGACAGATAGACGATCGTCAGAACCATGAAGATAAAGGCTTGCAGCGTAATAATCAGGATATGGAAAATGGCCCATGGCACATTCAATATCCACTGTGACCACCACGGCAACAGACCAGCAATCAGAATGAAAATCAGCTCACCGGCATACATGTTGCCGAACAGTCGCAGACCAAGAGAAACCGGTTTGGACAGCAGGCTTACCCCTTCAAGGATTAAGTTGACAGGAATAAATGCCCAGTGATTGAACGGCTGTAGCGTCAACTCTTTCGTGAAGCCGCCAATGCCTTTCATTTTGATGCTGTAGAACAGAATAAGGATGAACACGCCCAGCGCCATCGACAGGGTGATGTTGACGTCGGCAGACGGAACTACACGCAGCGCCGGCAGACCAAGGTATTTTTCTGCGATGGTCGGCAGCAGGTCAATCGGCAGCAAGTCCATGAAGTTCATCAGGAATACCCAGACAAAAATCGTCAGGGCCAGCGGCGCAATCAGCTTGCTCTTGCCGTGATACATGTCTTTCACGCTGCCGTGAACAAAGCCAATCACCAGCTCAATAGCCGTCTGGAATTTGCCCGGGACGCCGCTGGTTGCACGCTTTGCAACGCTGCGGAACATCACCAGGAACAACAGGCCCAATAACACCGAAAAGAACATGGAGTCGATATTGAGCGTCCAGAAGGTGGCCGGGGGGTTATGCGGATCCACCAGCGTGAAGGTACGCAGGTCCAACTGAAGGTTATTCAGGTGGTGGCCTATGTACTCCTGCGGTGTTGAGATTTCTCCTGCAGACATGATGCCTCTTACCCTTTGTTGTTAATTACAGCTGGCGCAACTATCTGAACAACCAGCGCCAAAATCCACGTGACTATCAGCGGCAAGAAAACCGCCTTTAAAACCGCCAGCGCCACCACCAGTAGAGCAAAGGTCATGAGTACCTTGAAGCCTTCGCCAAGCGCGAAGCTCCAGGCCACCCGGCCTTTTGCTGGGGTATGGACCTGATGACGCCAGGCAAAAATCATAAACACACAGTTAGGCAGCAACACTGCCATGCCTCCGCATACAGCGGAAGCGCCCCAAAAGGGGTCTTTGAGGCTAAACAGCAATCCACTTGCCATTACCACCAGAAACTGAATGAACAGAAGCTTACGAGCAACGTTTCTACTCAAGAGCGACACAGACATCACGTTTTTACTCCTGCTCCCTAAGAGGTATGCCGCGTGTCGTATAAAACGTCCTTTAGCCCCCGGAGTCAAGCATCAAAAAGCGGTCAAATTATACGGTGCGGCCTCGTGATTTCAAACAATAAGTAGCGAAAAGGTGAATAAATGTTTAAATAATTTTCTTGAGCGCTATTTTTCACGTTTTTGCCAAAGTGTGAACAATCGAGCAAAAGTCCAAATAACGCGAAAACCCTGATGATAAAGCGTGCACCAGATCACATAATAAACATTTCCACTTTCAGTCGTTCGGCCGTCTTCATGCCGTGATTTTACGCATCCTGTTGATATCAATGTTTAAAAATAGTGAGACTATGTAAAACAGCGCCCCCTTTATCATAAACACCGCATTGACATTTATAATAAATATTTAACAAATCACGGTCAGTGCATCTGAACATTTTTAGCAGGCTGATATTTTCCATGTTGACTATTTTTCTGGTTAACAAAAAGAGCTGAGTTAAAACCAAGCGAATAAACAGTTAAGACATAGTTAAATACAATCCAGCTTGAGACCTTTTCCCACTAAAATTTTTAACATTATCCGGTGCTTTTTTTTTCTACTTTTTTTGATAAAAATTAAATTTTATTGTGGGTTAAAAGCACAAGATGGCGCTCGCCTTCGAGTTCAGGAACCTGCAGTTTAATCACGGATTCGACAGAAAATTCAACGGGAAGCTGAGAAATCTCATCATCAGGTAATTGACCTTTAAGCGCGTAAAAACGGCCTTTCTCACCAGGCAGGTGGTGACACCACTGCACCATATCCGTTAGTGAAGCGAACGCGCGGCTGATGACGCCGTCAAAAGGAGGCTCTGCGGGGAAGTCTTCTACCCTGCTCTGTACTGGATGCACGTTATCCAACTTCAGTTCGTGCTGCACCTGGCGAAGAAATCGTACGCGTTTACCCAGGCTGTCCAGCAATGTGAACTGCGCTTCTGGACGCACGATGGATAACGGGATCCCCGGCAGCCCCGGCCCGGTACCGACATCGATAAAACGCGTGCCTTCGAGATAAGGCGCAACGACTACGCTGTCGAGAATATGGCGGACCAGCATCTCGTTCGGATCGCGTACCGACGTGAGGTTGTAGGCTTTATTCCACTTGTGCAGCATATCGACATAGGCAACTAGCTGGTTTTTCTGGTGATCGGAGAGCGAAATCCCTGCTTTATCCAGCAGACGAGAGAGTTTGTTCAGCACGTTAAATACCTGTTATTGATCAGCCGGATAGCATCGTCATTTTACCGGCATAGAGAACGTGTTTCAGGCCCGGTAAGCGCAGTTTACCGGGCCTGGATATATCAGGCGCTGCGACGCAGCATGCCCTGTTTTTTTAACCACACCAGCAGAATAGAGATAGCGGCTGGGGTGATCCCGGAAATGCGCGAAGCCTGCCCGATGGATACCGGTTTATGATCGTTTAGCTTGGCGATCACTTCGTTCGACAAACCGGAAACCTGTCGATAATCCAGCATCGCTGGCAGGAGCGTATTCTCGTTACGCTGCTGTTTTTCAATCTCGTCCTGCTGGCGGGCAATGTAACCTTCGTATTTCACCTGGATTTCAACCTGCTCAGCGGCCTGCACATCTTCCAGCGCGGGAGCGAACGGCGTCAGGGCCGTCAACTGCTGGTAGGTCATTTCCGGGCGACGCAGGAGATCTTCACCACTCGCTTCACGAGAAAGCGGAGCTGCAAGGTGAGCGTTCACTTCCGCCGCTGAGTCAACGGAGGGTGAAACCCAGGTTGCTTTCAGGCGCTGGCGTTCGCGCTCAATGTTTTCCAGCTTCTCGTTATAACGCGCCCAGCGGGCATCATCGACCAGTCCGAGTTCGCGACCCGCTTCGGTCAGGCGCAGATCGGCATTATCTTCCCGCAGCATCAGGCGATATTCCGCCCGTGAGGTAAACATGCGGTACGGCTCTTTAGTACCCAGCGTACACAGATCGTCGACCAGCACGCCAAGGTAAGCCTGATCGCGACGCGGTGCCCAGCCCTCTTTCTCGGCGGAGAAACGCGCCGCGTTAAGACCTGCCAGCAGTCCCTGGGCCGCCGCTTCTTCGTAGCCGGTGGTGCCGTTGATCTGGCCAGCAAAGAACAATCCGGCGATAAATTTGCTTTCCAGCGTCGGTTTCAGGTCGCGCGGATCGAAGAAATCGTACTCAATGGCATAGCCAGGACGCACGATTTTTGCGTTTTCCATCCCCTGCATAGAGCGGACGATTTGCATCTGCACATCAAACGGCAGGCTGGTGGAGATGCCGTTCGGATAAATTTCGTTTGAAGTCAGTCCTTCCGGCTCGAGGAAGATCTGATGCTGGTTACGATCGGCAAAGCGCATCACTTTGTCTTCAATCGATGGGCAGTAGCGCGGACCAATCCCTTCAATCACGCCAGCGTACATCGGGCTGCGATCGAGGTTATTACGGATCACGTCGTGGGTTTTTTCGTTGGTATAGGTGACATAGCACGGTACCTGACGCGGATGTTGATCCGCAGACCCCATAAACGAGAACACCGGCATCGGGTTGTCCCCGTGCTGTTGCGCCAGTACGCTGAAATCGATAGTCCGCGCATCGATACGCGGCGGCGTTCCGGTTTTCAGGCGATTAACGCGCAGCGGCAGCTCACGCAGACGGCGGGAAAGGGAGATCGACGGCGGATCGCCAGCGCGACCGCCGCTATAGTTATCCAGTCCGATATGGATCTTGCCGTCGAGGAAAGTTCCGACGGTGAGCACCACCGCTTTGGCGCGGAATTTAAGCCCCATCTGAGTTACTGCGCCGACAACACGATCGTTTTCGACGATCAGATCTTCAACCGCCTGCTGGAAGATCATCAGATTGGGTTGGTTCTCCAGCTCGGTACGCACCGCCTGGCGGTAAAGCACGCGATCCGCCTGAGCGCGGGTGGCCCGGACAGCAGGACCTTTGCTCGCGTTTAGTATCCTGAACTGAATGCCTGCCTGATCGATCGCCTTCGCCATCAGTCCGCCAAGCGCATCGACTTCTTTTACCAGGTGTCCTTTCCCAATGCCGCCAATCGCCGGGTTACAGCTCATTTGTCCCAGCGTGTCGATATTATGCGTCAAGAGAAGGGTCTGTTGACCCATACGCGCCGCGGCCATTGCGGCCTCAGTGCCTGCATGACCCCCGCCAATGATGATGACGTCAAAAGGATCCTGATAAAACATGGTAATTTGCCTCGCGTAAAGCGGTGTTGAAAAGGATTGAAGTCCGGGCCGTGGATTCTACTCAACTTTAGTCGATCGAGAAAGCACCAGGATCCTGACTATTAATTAAAGAAGATCTTTATATAGAGATCTGTTTTATTATGATCTCTTATTAGGATCGCCAACCCTTGTGGATAAGTCGGATCCTTCATTAAAGATCATGCCGTTAGAGAGGATCATTAACTGTGAATGATCGGTGATCCTGTTCAGTATAAGCTGGGATCAAAAGGGCGGGTTATACACAACTCAAAAACTGACCAACGGTTATACTTTGGATAACTACCGGTTGATCCAAGCTTTTAACCAGAGTTATCCACAATTGATCGCGTGATCTTTAATCGTTTTTGAGTAAATTAATCCAGGATCCGAGCCATATTTCTGCCGGATCCTCCGGAATGTCATGTTCAAGCACATTGATCTTCAGCGTATCGCCGATCTGTTTTGCTCCGCAGATCGTCATTTCTGCGTCCAGTTTTTCGATCGCGCCACAGAAGGTGTCATATTCACGGCTACCGAGACCGATAGCGCCAAAACGTACCTGAGACAGATCCGGCTGCTGCGCTTTAAGTTCATCCAGGAAGGGCTGAATGTTATCCGGCAGATCGCCTGCGCCATGCGTGGAGCAGATGACTAACCAGATCCCCGCGGTTGGCACTTCTTCCAGCTGCGGACCATGCAGGGTTTCGGTAGAAAAACCGGCGTCTTCCAGCTTTTCAGCCAGATGTTCCGCGACATATTCGGCACCGCCAAGGGTACTGCCGCTGATAAGAGTTATGTCTGCCATAAAAGCCCATCCTGTTAAAGAGGGGCCATTGTACGCTGTGTGAGAGCTGGGATCTACCTGTGGACAACAGGGGTATTAAAAAGAACGATCATGGACGGATGGTGCGCATGATCGGGTTTTGCAGGGAGATCAGCGTCTCAGTGGACTGAATTTCATCAATTGTTTGGATCTTGTTGATAAGTACCTGCTGTAACGCATCAATTGATCGGCACATGACCTTAATAAAGATGCTGTAGTGCCCGGTGGTGTAATACGCTTCGGTTACTTCATCCAGGCTTTCCAGCTTCGCCAGCGCGGAGGGGTAGTCTTTCGCACTCTTCAGAATGATGCCGATAAAACAGCAAACGTCGTAGCCGAGCTGTTTCGGGCTGATGTCTATGCGTGCGCCAGTGATAATCCCCGCCTGCTTCATTTTCTCAACGCGAACGTGAATGGTGCCGGGGCTGACGCCAAATTGTTTAGCCAGTTCGGCGTAAGCGGTGCGCGCATTGACCATCAGCGCGTCGAGGATGCCGCGATCCAGATTGTCGATCTGATAATTTTCCATAGCTTTTTCTTATGAAGAATAGAGATTCACTCTATTTTAGCGCCTTATTTTAACGAATCAAAAGTGAGTCAGGCTTTTTGTTGTAGGATTATTGAATTGTACCCGCTTTTTGTTGCTTAATCATATTCAACAGGACGCAGGAGTATAAAAATGAAAACCGCTTATATCGCAAAACAACGCCAGATCAGTTTCGTTAAATCCCATTTTTCCCGTCAGCTGGAAGAGAAACTGGGCCTGATTGAAGTGCAGGCTCCGATCTTAAGCCGCGTGGGAGACGGGACGCAGGATAACTTATCCGGCTGCGAAAAAGCGGTGCAGGTGAAAGTGAAAACGCTGCCAGACGCCCATTTCGAAGTGGTTCACTCACTGGCGAAATGGAAACGTCAAACCCTGGGACAACACGACTTCAGCGCGGGCGAAGGGCTGTACACGCATATGAAGGCCCTTCGCCCCGATGAAGACCGGCTGACCGCCATTCACTCCGTTTACGTTGACCAGTGGGACTGGGAACGCGTGATGGGCGATGGCGAACGCCACCTTGCCACGCTGCATTCTACCGTTGAGTCTATTTGGGCGGGGATCAAAGCGACCGAGGCCGCAGTAAGTAAAGAGTTTGGTCTGACACCGTTCCTGCCGGATCAAATCCACTTTGTTCACAGTCAGGATCTGCTGACTCGCTTCCCGGATCTTGATGCCAAAGGGCGTGAGCGCGCGATCGCCAAAGAACTGGGTGCGGTATTTCTGATCGGTATCGGCGGCAAACTTTCCGACGGCAAGCGTCACGATGTGCGTGCACCGGATTATGATGACTGGAGTTCGGCTTCCGTGTCCGGCGCTGCCGGTCTGAACGGGGATATCCTGGTCTGGAACCCGATTCTGGAAGATGCGTTTGAGCTTTCCTCTATGGGGATCCGTGTGGATGCCGACACCTTAAAACGCCAGCTTGCCCTCACCGGCGACGAAGATCGCCTGAAGCTGGAATGGCATCAGGCGCTGCTGCGCGGTGAGATGCCGCAGACTATCGGCGGTGGCATAGGACAATCACGTTTGACCATGCTGTTGCTACAACTGCCGCATATTGGTCAGGTACAGTGCGGCGTCTGGCCTGCTCAGGTGCGTGAGAGCGTTTCTGCACTACTGTAATTTAACGCCGCCAGCGTCGTAGCAGGCGGCTGCGCATCCCGGTATCAAAGCGCCAGATATGATCGAAAATGCGTATAATGCCGGGTTTGCCGTGAGCAGACATCGCCACCGCATGAAACCGGTGCTGATGCACTCTCTGCAGTTCTCCCACCTTTTTTACCACTTCATCCGGCAGCCGCTGGGCGATAAAATCTGAGATCACCACCGCATCGGCATCGGCCCATTCAAGGCCCTGCATACGCTCGACGATGGCGCGAAAGCAGCTTGCCAGATCGGTGCCGCCGCGAAAGCGCTGGCTGAGAAAGCGGATCGCCTGTTCAATCCCCTGTGGACCGCTGAGTTCGTAGCGCACCACTTCGCTTGAAAAGAGCATGATAAAACAGCGACGGTTATCCGCGAGGGCGACACGCATTAAGGCCAGGCAAAAGGCTTTGGCACACTGTTCATTGAAGCCGCCCATCGATCCGGAGGTATCAACGCAGACAATAAACGGTCCGCGCGGCTGTTCATCAACGTCCTGATGAATAACCGGACGCTCAGAGATTTTTTCCCGCCAGGCCTCGCCGTGCAGACGGTAGGTCAGCAGTTGTTTCTCCACCAGCCGTCGATAAAACTCATACTCCAGTTCAGTGATGCCAAGCGTGGCCAGTTCAGGTGGCAGCAGGCGCAGGATATCGTCGCTCTGGATAATGCCATCGACCTGTTCCGGCACGGTAGACGGCTCGCGCACCAGCGTGCGGAATGTTTCCATCGGCGCGTCTTTTTTCGGCACCGATTTCGCTTCACGTGAACGACCTAGCTGTTCCGCCAGCTGCATTAACTCTGGCTGCTGCGCCAGAAAATCGCCGTATTTGACGATTAACTGATAGTCGCCGCGCTTCAGGTTTCCGGCGCTCATATCCCATAGCCGTCCGGCGGCATTATCGTTTTCGACAAGAACCGGCTCAAGCTGGCCGCTCAGGGTCATTCGTTCCTGCACTTCGTTGAGCAGATTGTCACGTTCTTCTTCAAGCAGTTGCTGATTCAGCGTCGTGGCCTGGACGATGAGACTCAGCCGCCAGCGCTGTAGAAATAGCGTATGCAGGGCGGGCGTAAAGGAAGGATTCGCCTCCACCAGCTGTTTTGCCTGATCGGTATAGGGCGACCTGACTTTGCCCAGTAGCGTCAGTATTTGCGGCAGTTGGACGACAAATTGCGTAGTGGAGAGTAGCTGGCTTTGCTGATAACAAAGCACTTCTTCGGTTAGTTCCGGCGAGACGTGGGTTTCTTTGAGCCGATTTTTTAGCATTTCGCGCCAGCGCGGAATATCGTCAGTGACGGCGTTTTTCAGGCGTGGAAACTTTTCAAAAAACAGCGCCAGCACCGGGGAGGCCATTAACACGAGAATGGTCTCTTCGATCAACCCATCCTCGCCAATCGCTAACAGAACGTTGAGCGTATCCAGATTCAGCATTGTTTCGCCTGTTTGATCTGTTCACCGACATCCTGCAGGCTGGCTTCAATACGTCCCAGCCAGTCAGCGGCGATAAACAGACATTTTTGCTGCTCGCTGAAGCGGGTATGCTGCTGATGCCACTCATCGTCCAGCGCGTCGAGCTGCTGCTTAATCTCCTCCGGCATGTTTTCCTGAGAAACGCCGGGCAGCGCCAGCCACGTTCCCTTCAGGCTGACATCGCGCACTACCAGATGCTGACTGGCGTCGACTTCAAGATTGATGATTTGGGCAAAACCGATGCCGTTTAATTTGGCGCGAATTTCACCACCCTTTTCCAGCCACGTTGCCAGCGCCGCGCGTTCGAAGGTCATATGGACGACCTCCATATCGTGCAGCTTAAGCGGCTGCTGAAGCAGTAGCGTGATGACTGAGCCTTCTATCTCTGGCGGCAATTCATAATGCGGTTTACGACTGAACATGCCGCCCTGACGCGTCACTTTCAGCGCGGTTTTATCGCTTTGTTGTTGCTGAAGTTGAATACGGTGCTGGGTTATCGCGCCCAGGCGAGTCAGCAGGGATTGCTGCTGCCAGGCGTGCCCGGTCATCAATATTTCGAGCTGCTGCTGCATCAGATTTTTACTTTCCGCATCGTGCCACAGGCAGTCTTTCAGCAGGATCACGTCAATGGGCGCAATAGCGTCACGCCCGCTGAAAAAGGCGCTGGCCTGAAGTAAACGGATCGCTTTTTTCCAGCGGCGATCGGAGACATACGGCGCGGCGGGCAGGTTATCAAGCTGCTGACGCAACAGATAGATGAGTTCGAAAACGGCGTCCGGCAGTTTGACGTTGCCGATATCGATCTGCCACTGGGCAAACTCTTCGTCCGTGACCTGCAAACCGGCGGCGACCGGATTCTCACCCTCTTCCTGCTGGCTGGTTAGCATGGCGCGGAAGTTGCCTTTCTCCTGGACTTTATCCAGCCACAGGCGGATTAACATACGGTCGTAAAGCGCCTCAAGGCTACTGTCCGCCTCCGGCAGTTCGTTGGAGGCCGCGACCAGCAGGCGCATGGGGATTTTCTCCTCATGCGCGCCATTGCGAAAATGGCGTTCGTTGATGGCGGTCAGCAGCGTATTGAGGATCGCCGGACCCGCTTTCCAGATCTCATCCAGAAAGACAATTTCCGCTTCCGGCAGGTAGCCCGCAGTGAGGCGCTCGTAGCGTCCTTCATCTTTTAGCGCCTGAATGGATAGCGGACCGAAAACCTCTTCCGGCGTAGAAAAGCGAGTCATTAAATATTCAAACGCCTGCGCGTGTTGAAAGGCATATTTTAAGCGGCGCGCAATCAGGCTTTTGGCGATTCCCGGCGGGCCTAACAGGAAAACGCTTTCGCCGCTTAACGCGGCCAGCAGGCACAGGCGGATGGCGTGGCTGCGTTCATAAAGTCCTTTTTCCAGGGCATTGCTCAGGCGGGAAATTCTTTCTGCTAACAGATGTGATTGAGCCATAATCAAATTGCGTCCTTCTGCCATGTTGCAGCGGTAAAATGCGAGTATAGCGTTTTCGTGTCAGGCCGGTAATAGACTGAACAACTGGTTCATTTTCTTTGCGCCAGGTTAACCTGAGTTCACTTAGGGGTACGATTTTGCCATTTATCATGCATACTGTGCGTTTTTTGTGGGCCAAGGGACTACGCGCACATTCCTTATTCCAACGTAAGATTTGTCTATGAGCACTGATAATAAGCAATCATTGTCTGCGATAACCCTCGCAGCCATTGGGGTTGTCTACGGTGATATCGGCACCAGCCCACTTTATACGCTGCGTGAGTGTCTTTCTGGCCAGTTTGGTTTTGGCGTAGAGCGCGACGCCGTGTTTGGTTTTTTGTCGCTGATTTTCTGGCTTCTGATTTTTGTCGTGTCGATTAAGTACCTGACTTTCGTCATGCGGGCGGACAATGCCGGTGAAGGCGGGATCCTGACGCTGATGTCGCTGGCGGGGCGCAATACCTCTGCCAGAATGACCTCGGTGCTGGTGATCATGGGACTGATTGGCGGCAGCTTCTTCTATGGGGAAGTGGTTATCACGCCTGCGATTTCGGTGATGTCGGCGATTGAAGGGCTGGAAATTGTCGCCCCGCAACTGGATACGTGGGTGGTGCCGCTCTCTATTATTGTTCTGACGCTGCTGTTTATGATTCAGAAACACGGTACCGGAATGGTGGGCAAGCTTTTTGCGCCCATTATGCTGATCTGGTTTCTGATTCTGGCGGTGCTCGGCCTGCGCAGCATCATTGCCAACCCGGATGTCCTGCATGCTCTGAATCCGATGTGGGCGGTCCATTTCTTCCTTGAGTATAAAACCATCTCATTTGTCGCCCTCGGCGCGGTAGTGCTTTCCATTACCGGCGTTGAAGCGTTGTATGCGGATATGGGCCATTTCGGCAAGCTGCCCATCCGGCTGGCATGGTTTTCGGTCGTGCTGCCATCGCTGGTGCTTAACTATTTCGGCCAGGGCGCGCTGTTGCTGCGCCATCCGGAAGCGATTAAAAACCCCTTCTTCCTGTTGGCACCGGACTGGGCGCTGATCCCGCTGCTGATTGTTGCCGCGCTGGCGACGGTTATCGCCTCGCAGGCGGTGATTTCCGGCGTCTTCTCGCTAACTCGTCAGGCGGTACGTCTGGGCTATCTGTCGCCGATGCGCATTATCCATACCTCTGAAATGGAGTCCGGGCAGATTTACATCCCGTTCGTAAACTGGCTGCTGTACGCCTCGGTGGTGATTGTTATCGTCAGCTTTGAACACTCCAGTAATCTGGCGGCGGCTTACGGTATTGCGGTGACCGGGACGATGGTCTTGACCTCTTTCCTCTCTACGACCGTGGCGCGTAAAAACTGGCACTGGAATAAGTTTCTTGTGGCTTTCATTCTCGTGGCATTCCTGTGCATTGATATCCCGCTGTTCTCAGCGAACCTGGATAAAATCGTCTCCGGCGGCTGGCTACCGCTTAGCCTGGGGCTGATTATGTTTACGGTCATGACCACCTGGAAAAGTGAACGTTTCCGCCTGCTGCGCCGTATGCACGAGCACGGCAATTCGCTGGAGGCGATGATCGCCTCATTAGAGAAATCGCCGCCGGTGCGGGTGCCGGGCACGGCGGTCTATATGTCCCGCGCGCTGAACGTAATCCCCTTTGCGTTGATGCACAACCTCAAACATAACAAGGTGCTGCACGAGCGCGTGATCCTGTTAACTCTGCGCACGGAAGATGCGCCTTACGTGCATAACGTGAAGCGAGTACAGATCGAGCAGCTTTCGCCGACCTTCTGGCGGGTAGTGGCGAGCTACGGCTGGCGCGAAACGCCGAATGTGGAAGAGGTCTTCCACCGCTGTGGTCTGGAAGGCTTAAGCTGCCGGATGATGGAAACCTCGTTCTTTATGTCGCACGAGTCGCTGATCATTGGCAAGCGGCCGCTCTATCTGCGGCTACGCGGCAAGCTCTTCCTGCTGCTCCAGCGCAATGCGCTGCGCGCGCCAGACCAGTTTGAGATCCCACCTAACCGGGTGATTGAGCTGGGGACGCAGGTCGAGATTTAACGTGTTGATTGTTCCGGGTGACGCGTTTGCTCACCCGGTGACTATTGTCTGTTTCCCGCAACAACTCCCTCTATATTTGCCTTAGCGAAACGTTTCGACAGCGATCACATTTCTGCAACGACACGATGGTTTTCTCATCGCCCGCCGCGCTACACTCCTTGTTAGCGAAACGTTTCGCTAGTGGAGCAAGAAAATGAAAAAAGGTACGGTGCTGAATTCTGCAATTTCATCGGCGATCTCCCTGCTGGGGCATACCGATACGCTGGTGGTCTGTGATGCGGGCTTACCCATCCCGGCCAGCACCGCGCGTATTGATATGGCATTAACCCAGGGTGTGCCTGGCTTTATGCAGGTCCTGGAGGTGGTTACCAGTGAAATGCAGGTTGAAGCGGCGATCCTCGCGACGGAAATTAAACAGCATAATCCGCAGCTCCACGAAACGTTGCTCAATCATATTGAACAACTGCAACAACACCAGGGAAACACCATAGAAGTCCATTACATCTCGCATGAGGACTTCAAAAAACAAACCGCAGACAGTCAGGCGGTCATTCGCAGCGGGGAGTGTTCCCCGTATGCGAATATTATTCTCTGTGCTGGCGTGACGTTCTGAGGCCATCATGGACGCATTACTGCAACTCAAAGGGATCGACAAAGCGTTCCCTGGCGTAAAAGCCCTCTCCGGCGCGGCGCTCAATGTTTACCCTGGCCGCGTGATGGCGCTGGTGGGGGAAAATGGCGCGGGCAAATCCACGATGATGAAAGTGCTGACCGGCATCTATACCCGCGATGCCGGATCGCTGCTGTGGCTGGGTCAGGAAACCACGTTTAACGGTCCGAAATCCTCGCAGGATGCGGGCATCGGTATTATCCATCAGGAATTGAACCTGATCCCGCAATTGAGTATCGCGGAAAATATCTTCCTCGGCCGTGAATTTGTTAACCGCTTTGGCAAAATCGACTGGAAAAGGATGTATGCCGAAGCGAACACCCTGCTGGCGAAGCTTAACCTGCGCTTTAAAAGCGACCGGCTGGTGGGCGAATTGTCGATTGGCGATCAGCAGATGGTTGAAATCGCCAAAGTGCTGAGCTTTGAATCGAAAGTCATCATTATGGATGAACCGACCGATGCGCTCACCGATACTGAAACAGAATCGCTGTTCCGCGTGATCCGCGAATTAAAAGCGCAGGGGCGCGGCATCGTCTATATCTCCCACCGTATGAAAGAGATCTTCGAAATTTGCGATGACGTTACCGTCTTTCGTGACGGGCAGTTCATCGCCGAGCGCGAAGTGGTTAGCCTGAGCGAAGATACGCTGATTGAGATGATGGTCGGGCGTAAACTGGAAGATCAGTATCCGCGCCTCGACAAAGCGCCGGGGGAAATTCTCCTGAAGGTCGATAACCTGTGCGGACCGGGGGTGAATGACGTGTCCTTTACCCTGCGCAAGGGCGAAATCCTTGGCGTGGCCGGGTTGATGGGCGCAGGCCGTACCGAATTAATGAAAGTGCTGTATGGCGCATTACCGCGCACCAGCGGTTACGTCACGCTGGGCGGACGTGAAGTGGTGACGCGCACGCCGCAGGACGGGCTGGCGAACGGCATCGTCTATATCTCCGAAGACCGCAAACGTGACGGTCTGGTGCTGGGCATGTCGGTAAAAGAAAACATGTCTCTCACCGCGCTGCGCTACTTTAGCCGGGCGGGCGGCGGCCTGAAGCATAAAGATGAGCAGCAGGCAGTGGGTGATTTTATCCGCCTGTTTAACGTCAAAACGCCATCAATGGAACAGGCCATCGGCCTGCTTTCCGGCGGTAATCAGCAGAAAGTGGCGATTGCCCGCGGCCTGATGACGCGGCCAAAAGTCCTGATTCTGGACGAGCCGACGCGCGGCGTGGATGTCGGTGCCAAGAAAGAGATTTATCAGCTCATCAACCAGTTTAAGGCTGAGGGCCTGAGCATCATTCTGGTCTCCTCCGAGATGCCAGAAGTCTTAGGGATGAGCGATCGCATTATTGTTATGCATGAAGGCCACAACGGCGGTGAGTTCACTCGCGAGCAGGCCACTCAGGAAGTGTTAATGGCTGCCGCCGTCGGCAAGCTTAATCGCGTGAATCAGGAGTAATACAATGACTACCCAGACTGTTTCTGGACGCCGTTATTTCACCAAAGCATGGTTGATGGAGCAAAAATCGCTGATCGCTCTGCTGGTGCTGATCGCGATTGTCTCCACCATGAGTCCGAACTTTTTTACCGTCAATAACCTGTTCAACATTCTTCAACAAACCTCGGTTAACGCCATCATGGCGGTAGGGATGACGCTGGTGATCCTGACGTCAGGTATCGACTTGTCCGTTGGCTCCCTGATGGCGCTCACCGGCGCGGTGGCAGCGTCAATTGTCGGGGTAGAAGTCAACGCGCTGGTGGCGGTTGCCGCCTCGCTGGCGTTAGGCGCGGCTATTGGTGCTGTTACTGGCGTAATCGTGGCAAAAGGGCGTGTACAGGCATTTATCGCCACCCTGGTGATGATGCTTCTTCTTCGCGGCGTAACGATGGTGTACACCAACGGCAGCCCGGTAAATACCGGCTTTACCGATAACGCCGATCTGTTTGGCTGGTTCGGCATCGGTCGTCCGCTGGGAGTACCGACGCCGGTGTGGATTATGGGAATCGTCTTCCTCGCCGCGTGGTACATGCTGCACCACACGCGTCTGGGCCGCTATATCTATGCGCTGGGTGGTAACGAGGCGGCAACGCGTCTGTCCGGCATTAGCGTTAATAAAATCAAAGTTATCGTCTATTCATTAAGCGGCCTGCTGGCGTCGCTGGCGGGGATTATTGAAGTCGCGCGTCTTTCTTCAGCGCAACCAACCGCAGGCACCGGCTATGAACTGGATGCTATCGCGGCGGTGGTACTGGGCGGGACAAGCCTGGCGGGCGGTAAAGGTCGCATAGTTGGGACGTTGATCGGCGCATTAATTCTCGGCTTCCTGAATAATGGCCTGAATTTGTTAGGTGTTTCCTCCTATTACCAGATGATCGTTAAAGCGGTGGTGATTTTGCTGGCGGTGCTGGTAGACAACAAAAAGCAGTAATAACGACACTACAGGACATCTTAAATATGAACATGAAAAAACTGGCTACTCTGGTTTCTGCTGTTGCACTGAGTGCTACGGTCAGCGCGAACGCAATGGCGAAAGACACCATTGCGCTGGTGGTTTCCACGCTCAATAACCCGTTCTTCGTTTCCCTGAAGGATGGCGCACAAAAAGAAGCGGATAAACTGGGCTACAACCTGGTGGTGCTGGATTCGCAGAATAACCCGGCGAAAGAGCTGGCGAACGTTCAGGATTTAACGGTACGCGGCACCAAAATCTTGCTGATCAACCCGACCGATTCTGATGCGGTGGGTAACGCCGTGAAGATGGCGAATCAGGCAAATATCCCGGTGATTACGCTGGACCGTCAAGCCTCGAAAGGCGATGTAGTCAGCCATATCGCGTCTGATAACGTGCTGGGCGGCAAAATTGCTGGCGACTACATCGCCAAAAAAGCGGGCGAAGGCGCGAAAGTGATTGAGCTTCAGGGCATTGCCGGGACTTCCGCCGCGCGTGAACGTGGTGAAGGCTTCCAGCAGGCGGTAGCGGCTCACAAATTTAACGTGCTGGCCAGCCAGCCGGCAGATTTCGACCGTACTAAGGGGCTGAACGTGATGCAGAACCTGCTCACGGCCCACCCTGACGTTAAAGCCGTGTTCGCCCAGAACGACGAAATGGCGCTGGGCGCGCTGCGCGCGCTGCAAACTGCCGGTAAATCCGATGTGATGGTAGTCGGATTTGACGGTACGCCGGATGGCGAAAAAGCGGTAAACGATGGCAAACTGGCCGCGACGATTGCTCAGTTACCGGAGCAGATTGGCGCGAAAGGCGTCGAAACGGCTGACAAAGTGCTGAAAGGCGAGAAAGTTCAGGCGAAATACCCGGTTGATCTGAAACTGGTTATCAAACAGTAATTTTAAAAAGAAAAGCAGGGCACGCGCCACCGGTTCCGGTGGCGCACTTAAAGGGACACTCTGGATATGAAAAACGCAGGCCATCTCGTCGTTCTCGGCAGCATCAATGCCGATCACATTCTTAATCTCAACGCTTTCCCGGCACCCGGTGAAACCGTTACCGGCAATCAGTATCAAGTTGCGTTTGGCGGTAAGGGCGCGAACCAGGCGGTAGCAGCCGGGCGTAGCGGTGCCAGCATCGCGTTTATCGCCTGTACCGGCGATGATGACACGGGTGAGCGTATCCGTAAGCAGCTGGTAAGCGATAATATCGATGTCGAGCCAGTCAGCACTATCGCGGGCGAATCTACCGGTGTGGCGCTGATCTTCGTTAACGGCGAAGGCGAGAATGTGATCGGGATTCATGCGGGTGCCAACGCTGCCCTTTCTCCTGTACTGGTCGAGGCGCAGCGGGAGCGCATTGCTCAGGCTTCGGCGCTGTTAATGCAACTGGAGTCGCCGATTGAGAGCGTGCTGGCGGCAGCGAAAATTGCCCATCAGCATCAAACCAGAGTTGCGCTGAATCCCGCGCCCGCGCGGGAGTTGCCGGATGAACTGCTGACGCTGGTAGATATTATTACGCCGAACGAAACCGAAGCGGAGAAGCTAACCGGGATCGCGGTTAAAAATGATGACGATGCGGCGAAAGCGGCGCAGGCGCTACATAATAAAGGTATCAAAACGGTCATTATTACGCTGGGCAGTCGTGGCGTCTGGGCCAGCGTAGAAGGTAAAGGTCAGCGTGTCCCCGGCTTCAAAGTCGAGGCGGTCGATACCATCGCGGCAGGCGACACCTTTAACGGTGCGCTGATCACGGCACTGCTGGAAGAAAAACCGCTGGCGGACGCGATCCGTTTTGCCCACGCGGCGGCGGCGATCGCGGTCACCCGAAAAGGTGCGCAGCCGTCGGTACCGTGGCGTGAAGAGATTGACCTGTTTTTACGTCAGCAGGGGTAAACATTGGCTACCATGAAGGACGTTGCCCGCCTGGCGGGCGTTTCCACCTCAACGGTGTCTCACGTCATTAATAAAGATCGCTTTGTCAGCGAGGCCATCACTGACAAAGTGGCTGCCGCCATTAAAACCCTCAACTATGCGCCTTCCGCGCTGGCGCGCAGCCTCAAACTGAATCAGACCCGGACTATCGGAATGCTGATTACCGCCAGTACCAACCCGTTTTACTCCGAGCTGGTGCGTGGCGTAGAGCGCAGCTGTTTTGAACGCGGCTACAGCCTGGTACTGTGTAATACCGAAGGCGACGAGCAGCGGATGAATCAGAATCTTGAAACGCTGATGCAAAAACGCGTCGATGGACTGCTGTTGCTGTGTACCGAAACGCATCAGCCCTCACAAGAAATTATGCAGCGTTATCCTTCCGTTCCTACCGTAATGATGGACTGGGCACCCTTCGATGGTGACAGCGATCTGATTCAGGATAACTCGTTGCTGGGCGGCGATTTAGCGACGCAGCATTTGATCGACCAGGGCTATACGCGAATTGGCTGCCTGACGGGGCCACTGGATAAAACGCCTGCTCGTCTGCGTCTTGAGGGATATCGCAAAGCCATGCACCGGGCGGGTCTTGCCATACCTGATGGATACGAAATTACCGGCAATTTTGAGTTTGGTGGTGGTTTTGCCGCAATGCAGCAGTTGCTTGCACATCCTGTTCCGCCTGAGGCAGTTTTTGCCGGCAATGATGCGATGGCCGTGGGGGCTTATCAGGCGCTTTATCAGGCGGGCAAGCGTATTCCTGAGGATATGGGGATCGTGGGATATGATGATATTGAACTGGCGCGCTATATGACCCCGCCGCTGACCACCATTCATCAACCAAAAGATGAACTGGGCGAGCTGGCCATTGATGTGCTTATTCATCGAATGGCGCAGCCCGATCAGCAACAGCAGCGGGTTCAACTGACGCCGGAGCTGGTGGTTCGCGGCTCGACACGCGGTTAATGACGTTCTTTTATCAGGTTCCGTCCGTCTTTCGGCCGTAGCAGCATAAACACCGCGGCGGAGAGCACCGTTAATGCGCCCATCGTAATAAAGGTATAGTGGAATTGCTCCACGGTATTCGCGTTATCAAAACCTTCATAAAATCGCAGTACCGCCGCGCTAATGGCAACCCCCAGACTGATCGATAATTGCTGGGTCACTGCCAGCATACTATTGCCGCTGCTGGCGTTTTCATCGGTCAGGTCAGCCAGCGTGATGGTATTCATTGAGGTAAACTGCGTCGACATGGCCATTCCCAGAATAAATAGCGGGATGAGCATCAACCAGATGGGATAAGCAGGTGATTGCAGCGAGAACTGCGCAATCATCAGCCCGATAAACACGGTAATCCCAACCAGCGTGCGGCGATAGCCCAGCCGACGAAGCACCTGAGTCACCATTGATTTCGCCAGGATAGAACCGATTGCGGTCGGGGCCATCATGCAACCGGCAATCAGCGCCGGATAGCCGAAGCCGACTTGCAACATCAACGGCATCAGAAAGGGAACGCAGCCGGTTCCCAGACGCGTTGCCAGATTTCCGACGATACCCACGGAAAAGGTTCTGGTTTTAAACATTGGCAGGGCAATAAGCGGATTCGGATGACGGCGGGCATGGCGAATATAGCCCAGCAGTAAAATGATGCTCAACGCGATAATAGCCAGCGCAATCCATGTTGCTACGATTTTTTCGCCAAACAATTCCATCCCACTGGAGAAAAGGACCAGTCCAAGACCAAAAAGCAGGAAGCCACTCATATCGAAGCCGCGACGGGGCGTCGTGAAGTTCGGCATATATTTGCGTGCGTATAACAGCCCCGCGATGCCAATGGGAATATTAATCAGGAAGATCCAGTGCCAGCTTGCCCACGTTACCAGTACACCACCGAGCAACGGACCGAGAATCGGCCCGACCAGGCCAGGCATGGTCACAAAGTTGAGTACCGGTAATAGTTCGCTGCGGGGATAGGCGCGTAATAATGCCAGGCGGGCAACCGGCATCATCATCGCGCCGCCAATTCCCTGGATCACACGGAAAATCACCAGCGCCATGAGCGAGCCGGAAAGTGCGCAAGCCAGAGAACCGAGCGTAAACAGGCTGACCGCCGTCATAAAGACCAGGCGAGTCCCGAAACGATCCGCCAGCCATCCGCTGACCGGAATCAGCATGGCGACCGTCAGGGTATAGCTGATAATGGCCGATTGCATGGCTAAAGGGGAACGATCAAGACTTTGTGCGATGGCGGGAAGAGCGGTATTCAGTATGGTGGCATCCAGCGCCTGCATAAAAAAAGCCATTGCCGCAATCCATGGCAAACCGGCCATGCTGATCCCTTTTTTCTTCGTCATGCTTACTCCTTCGTTCCTGACAAGTGATCCGGCGTGTTTAATAGTGCCTGACAGGCCGCCAGCGCCCGATGACCATCACTATCCTGAATGGCATCAACGATAGCCTGATGTAAATCGAGTTTGATCACTTCATTGTGCGTAATAGAGGTAAAGTAAATATGGTAGACCGACTGAAACAAGGTGGCGAAAGAGGTCAGAAAAGGATTACCGCTCATCTTATAGATATGTTCATGCCAGGCCATGTCCACCTCTATCCAGCGATCGCGCTGAAAATACTGCTTAAGGCAGACCATCTCCTCCATTAAAGTATTCAACTGTGCTTTTTGCTCAGCGCTTCCATGCGTTGCTGCCAGCAGGCAGGCTTGTGGCTCCAGGCTGCTGCGCATAATAAGGAAGTGTTGTACCACGTCCTGAAAGTTATCTTCGGTCATCCACCATGAGAGCAGTTCTTTATCCAGGAAGTTCCAGTCGCTTTGCGGCATAACGCGCGTGCCGATGCGCGGGCGGGGCAAAACCATTCCTTTTGCTGTCAGGGTTTTTATCGCCTCTCGCACGGCGGTACGACTAACGCCATATTGCTCGCCCAGTTCTATTTCACCGGGCAGGATGCTCTCCGGGGCATAAACACCCTGCAAGATTTTCTGCGCCAGTTTCTCGGCCAGCACATATGAAAGGTTCTTTTGAGCAGCCAGCTGCTGTGCGCTTAGCTTCATAAATGCCGTTCCTTAATTTTTTTCACGCGTTCTAGTATGCCATTTGTGGCTGGCGTCGGTGGTAAAAACAGCATTTGAAGGATTATCTGGCGTATCAGGCAGCAATTTGGTGAAAAAAAGCGCGCTTAGTAAATTATTTTAAATTTATGCTTGTCAGCCCGGAATAACTCCCTATAATGCGCCTCCACTGACACGGAACAACGGATTACATGCCGCCGGGTCAGCAGGCTCCTCCGGGAATGCCGACAGAGAATAGCGAAAATAAACGCTTGACTCTGAATGAGGAAAACGTATTATACGGGACCTCGCGACACAGCGCTAAAGCGCGTCGCAACTGCTCTTTAACAATTTATCAGACAATCTGTGTGGGCACTCGAAGATACGGATTCTTAATGCCGAAAGGCAAAAATGAATACCAAGTCTCAAGAGTGAACACGTAATTCATTACGAAGTTTAATTCTTTGAGCATCAAACTTAAATTGAAGAGTTTGATCATGGCTCAGATTGAACGCTGGCGGCAGGCCTAACACATGCAAGTCGAACGGTAACAGGAAGCAGCTTGCTGCTTTGCTGACGAGTGGCGGACGGGTGAGTAATGTCTGGGAAACTGCCTGATGGAGGGGGATAACTACTGGAAACGGTAGCTAATACCGCATAACGTCTTCGGACCAAAGAGGGGGACCTTCGGGCCTCTTGCCATCGGATGTGCCCAGATGGGATTAGCTTGTTGGTGGGGTAACGGCTCACCAAGGCGACGATCCCTAGCTGGTCTGAGAGGATGACCAGCCACACTGGAACTGAGACACGGTCCAGACTCCTACGGGAGGCAGCAGTGGGGAATATTGCACAATGGGCGCAAGCCTGATGCAGCCATGCCGCGTGTATGAAGAAGGCCTTCGGGTTGTAAAGTACTTTCAGCGGGGAGGAAGGCGATAAGGTTAATAACCTTGTCGATTGACGTTACCCGCAGAAGAAGCACCGGCTAACTCCGTGCCAGCAGCCGCGGTAATACGGAGGGTGCAAGCGTTAATCGGAATTACTGGGCGTAAAGCGCACGCAGGCGGCGTGTCAAGTCGGATGTGAAATCCCCGGGCTCAACCCGGGAACTGCATTCGAAACTGGCATGCTAGAGTCTTGTAGAGGGGGGTAGAATTCCAGGTGTAGCGGTGAAATGCGTAGAGATCTGGAGGAATACCGGTGGCGAAGGCGGCCCCCTGGACAAAGACTGACGCTCAGGTGCGAAAGCGTGGGGAGCAAACAGGATTAGATACCCTGGTAGTCCACGCCGTAAACGATGTCGACTTGGAGGTTGTGCCCTTGAGGCGTGGCTTCCGGAGCTAACGCGTTAAGTCGACCGCCTGGGGAGTACGGCCGCAAGGTTAAAACTCAAATGAATTGACGGGGGCCCGCACAAGCGGTGGAGCATGTGGTTTAATTCGATGCAACGCGAAGAACCTTACCTGGTCTTGACATCCACAGAACCTGGCAGAGATGCCGGGGTGCCTTCGGGAACTGTGAGACAGGTGCTGCATGGCTGTCGTCAGCTCGTGTTGTGAAATGTTGGGTTAAGTCCCGCAACGAGCGCAACCCTTATCCTTTGTTGCCAGCGGTCCGGCCGGGAACTCAAAGGAGACTGCCAGTGATAAACTGGAGGAAGGTGGGGATGACGTCAAGTCATCATGGCCCTTACGACCAGGGCTACACACGTGCTACAATGGCATATACAAAGAGAAGCGACCTCGCGAGAGCAAGCGGACCTCATAAAGTATGTCGTAGTCCGGATCGGAGTCTGCAACTCGACTCCGTGAAGTCGGAATCGCTAGTAATCGTGGATCAGAATGCCACGGTGAATACGTTCCCGGGCCTTGTACACACCGCCCGTCACACCATGGGAGTGGGTTGCAAAAGAAGTAGGTAGCTTAACCTCCGGGAGGGCGCTTACCACTTTGTGATTCATGACTGGGGTGAAGTCGTAACAAGGTAACCGTAGGGGAACCTGCGGTTGGATCACCTCCTTACCTTAAAGAACCTGCCTTTGTAGTGCTCACACAGATTGTCTGATGAAAAAGTAACGAGCAAGACGGCTGCGAAGTCGTGACACTCCGTGTCCCCTTCGTCTAGCGGTTAGGACTCCGCCCTTTCACGGCGGCAACAGGGGTTCGAATCCCCTAGGGGACGCCACTTGCTGGCTGTGGGTGAAAGGCACAACCAAACGTATCTCAAAACTGACTGTATCAGTCACGTTTGAGATATTTGCTCTTTAAAAATCTGGATCAAGCTGAAAATTGAAAAACACTGAACAACGCGAGTTGTTCGTGGGTCTCTCAAATTTTCGCAACACTGAAGTGAAACATCTTCGGGTTGTGAGGTTAAGCGACTAAGCGTACACGGTGGATGCCCTGGCAGTCAGAGGCGATGAAGGGCGTGCTAATCTGCGATAAGCGCCGGTAAGGTGATATGAACCGTTATAACCGGCGATACCCGAATGGGGAAACCCAGTGTGACTCGTCACACTATCATGTCATGAATACATAGTGGCATGAGGCGAACCGGGGGAACTGAAACATCTAAGTACCCCGAGGAAAAGAAATCAACCGAGATTCCCCCAGTAGCGGCGAGCGAACGGGGAGGAGCCCGGAGTCTGAATCAGCATGCGTGTTAGTGGAACGGTCTGGAAAGTCCGGCGGTACAGGGTGATAGTCCCGTACACCAAAATGCACATGCTGTGAACTCGAAGAGTAGGGCGGGACACGTGGTATCCTGTCTGAATATGGGGGGACCATCCTCCAAGGCTAAATACTCCTGACTGACCGATAGTGAACCAGTACCGTGAGGGAAAGGCGAAAAGAACCCCGGCGAGGGGAGTGAAAAAGAACCTGAAACCGTGTACGTACAAGCAGTGGGAGCCTCTTTTATGGGGTGACTGCGTACCTTTTGTATAATGGGTCAGCGACTTATATTCTGTAGCAAGGTTAACCGTATAGGGGAGCCGGAGGGAAACCGAGTCTTAACCGGGCGTTAAGTTGCAGGGTATAGACCCGAAACCCGGTGATCTAGCCATGGGCAGGTTGAAGGTTGGGTAACACTAACTGGAGGACCGAACCGACTAATGTTGAAAAATTAGCGGATGACCTGTGGCTGGGGGTGAAAGGCCAATCAAACCGGGAGATAGCTGGTTCTCCCCGAAAGCTATTTAGGTAGCGCCTCGTGAACTCATCTTCGGGGGTAGAGCACTGTTTCGGCCAGGGGGTCATCCCGACTTACCGATCCGATGCAAACTGCGAATACCGAAGAATGTTATCACGGGAGACACACGGCGGGTGCTAACGTCCGTCGTGAAGAGGGAAACAACCCAGACCGCCAGCTAAGGTCCCAAAGTCATGGTTAAGTGGGAAACGATGTGGGAAGGCCCAGACAGCCAGGATGTTGGCTTAGAAGCAGCCATCATTTAAAGAAAGCGTAATAGCTCACTGGTCGAGTCGGCCTGCGCGGAAGATGTAACGGGGCTAAACCATGCACCGAAGCTGCGGCAGCGACGCTTATGCGTTGTTGGGTAGGGGAGCGTTCTGTAAGCCGTTGAAGGTGGCCTGTGAGGGCTGCTGGAGGTATCAGAAGTGCGAATGCTGACATAAGTAACGATAATGCGGGTGAAAAACCCGCACGCCGGAAGACCAAGGGTTCCTGTCCAACGTTAATCGGGGCAGGGTGAGTCGACCCCTAAGGCGAGGCCGAAAGGCGTAGTCGATGGGAAACGGGTTAATATTCCCGTACTTGGTGTTACTGCGAAGGGGGGACGGAGAAGGCTATGTCGGCCGGGCGACGGTTGTCCCGGTTTAAGCGTGAAGGTGGGTGTTCCAGGTAAATCCGGAACGCTGTTAACACTGAGGCGTGATGACGAGGCACCACGGTGCTGAAGTGACAAATGCCCTGCTTCCAGGAAAAGCCTCTAAGCATCAGGTAACACGAAATCGTACCCCAAACCGACACAGGTGGTCAGGTAGAGAATACCAAGGCGCTTGAGAGAACCCGGGTGAAGGAACTAGGCAAAATGGTGCCGTAACTTCGGGAGAAGGCACGCTGGTGCGTAGGTGAAGTCACTTGCTGATGGAGCTGAAACCAGTCGAAGATACCAGCTGGCTGCAACTGTTTATTAAAAACACAGCACTGTGCAAACACGAAAGTGGACGTATACGGTGTGACGCCTGCCCGGTGCCGGAAGGTTAATTGATGGGGTTATCGCAAGAGAAGCTCCTGATCGAAGCCCCGGTAAACGGCGGCCGTAACTATAACGGTCCTAAGGTAGCGAAATTCCTTGTCGGGTAAGTTCCGACCTGCACGAATGGCGTAATGATGGCCAGGCTGTCTCCACCCGGGACTCAGTGAAATTGAACTCGCTGTGAAGATGCAGTGTACCCGCGGCAAGACGGAAAGACCCCGTGAACCTTTACTATAGCTTGACACTGAACATTGAGCCTTGATGTGTAGGATAGGTGGGAGGCTTTGAAGCGTGGACGCCAGTCTGCGTGGAGCCGACCTTGAAATACCACCCTTTAATGTTTGATGTTCTAACCTGGCGCCATAATCTGGCGTGGGGACAGTGTCTGGTGGGTAGTTTGACTGGGGCGGTCTCCTCCTAAAGCGTAACGGAGGAGCACGAAGGTCAGCTAATCCTGGTCGGACATCAGGAGGTTAGTGCAATGGCATAAGCTGGCTTGACTGCGAGCGTGACGGCGCGAGCAGGTGCGAAAGCAGGTCATAGTGATCCGGTGGTTCTGAATGGAAGGGCCATCGCTCAACGGATAAAAGGTACTCCGGGGATAACAGGCTGATACCGCCCAAGAGTTCATATCGACGGCGGTGTTTGGCACCTCGATGTCGGCTCATCACATCCTGGGGCTGAAGTAGGTCCCAAGGGTATGGCTGTTCGCCATTTAAAGTGGTACGCGAGCTGGGTTTAGAACGTCGTGAGACAGTTCGGTCCCTATCTGCCGTGGGCGCTGGAAGACTGAGGGGGGCTGCTCCTAGTACGAGAGGACCGGAGTGGACGCATCACTGGTGTTCGGGTTGTCATGCCAATGGCACTGCCCGGTAGCTAAATGCGGAAGAGATAAGTGCTGAAAGCATCTAAGCACGAAACTTGCCCCGAGATGAGTCTTCCCTGAGACTACAAGTCTCCTGAAGGAACGTTAAAGACGATGACGTTGATAGGCCGGGTGTGTAAGCGCAGCGATGCGTTGAGCTAACCGGTACTAATGAACCGTGAGGCTTAACCTTACAACGCCGAAGCTGTTTTGGCGGATTTGAGAGAATATTTTCAGCCTGATTACAGATTAATCAGTGTGCAGCCTGCACCCTGATAAACAGAATTTGCCTGGCGGCAACAGCGCGGTGGTCCCACCTGACCCCATGCCGAACTCAGAAGTGAAACGCCGTAGCGCCGATGGTAGTGTGGGGTCTCCCCATGCGAGAGTAGGGAACTGCCAGGCATCAAACAAGTAAGAAGCCCATCCTGACGGATGGGCTTTTTGCGTTTCTGTCGTAAAACTTCCACCCGTCATGCCCTCATTCCCCATCGGTAATCACCAGCCAGACTCCCGCCCCCTCACGCCAGATAGCAACGTCTTTCTGCTGGTCTGTGAACTGCAAACCCTGTTGCTATGCCACTTGCCACAGGCGCGGCCGCAGCACACCGGGCAAAACGAAGCCAAAGCAGAAAACTATCGTTTCTCCTGCCCCGCCATCCACAGCTCAATAAACGCCACAATGTCCCCGACATCATTCAAATTCAGTACCGGCACATCCAGCGCCAGGGGAACATCGCTGGCAACAGCAATCACATGCGCATCCAGCGTCAGCTCGCCTGGCTCATGCCCCGCACCGGCTCTGAAAAGCAGAATCTTTGCGATACTCTCCTGCTTAAAACCCTCGACTAACACAAGATCCAGCGTGGAATGATCCATCCGGCTGACCAGATAAGCCAGATCCAGCGTCTCCTCCTCCGGCGTTTCCGTCATAAGCGCCCAGCGCTGCTGACTGGCCACCATCGTTTGTGCGGCACCCGCCTTACGTAGCTCATAACTATCCTTTCCGGGCTTATCAATATCCATATGATGATGCGTATGCTTAATCAGGCCGGGCCGGATACCTCGTTCACAGAGTGCCGGGATCAGTTTCTTAAGCAGCGTGGTCTTGCCAGTGCCGCTCCATGCCGCAATTGCCAGTACAGGGATCATTGTCTCTCCTGCCAGTGCGCCAGCTCTTCGGGTGTATTTACATTCACAAACGCCGCAGGGCGATCGCTAAAATCGACAGAATGCCCGCCGCTCTGCCGCAGAAACACCATTACACGGCGCTCACCCGCCCGAAGATAGTCCTGAAGCGATGGAATAAGACGCCGATGCAGGAGCGCAATTGCCGGGTGATCGCGTTCGCCATCATTTACCCATACGGCGGGAGATCCCTTTATCTCTGCCTCTAAACGTGACAACAGATCGTCCGGGATAGCAGGCGTATCGCAGGGGCAAAAAAGAAACCAGTCGCTGTTAATCTGCTGCATTACAGAAAGTATCCCTGCCAGCGGACCTGGGAAATCCGCCAGCGAATCCTGAACAACCGGAAGGCCGCTGGCCTGATAACTATCGAGATTACGATTCGCGCTAATCACTACGTTCTCTACCTGAGAAGACAGTTTATCGGCCACCCATTTCCACAACGGTCGCCCGTGAAGTTCAATAAGCCCTTTATCTCTGCCCCCCATCCGCGTCGATCTCCCTCCAGCCAGCACGACGCCTGTTACTACACTATCCTGATCCACTGATATCGCCTCTTTTATTGTGGGATTGACCCTGCTAACGTGTCTTAACGAAAAGTAAGGAGCCAAGCTATGAAGTGTAAACGTCTTAACGAAGTGATTGAACTTCTTCAGCCCGCCTGGCAAAAAGAGCCAGAGCTGAATCTTATTCAATTTTTACAGAAACTGGCTGTGGAGTCAGGATACGAAGGCGATCTCGCCGACCTTTCTGACGATATCCTGATCTATCACCTGAAAATGCGCGACTCATCAAAAGATGCCGTCATTCCGGGTATTAAGAAAGATTATGAAGAGGATTTTAAAACCGCACTTCTTCGCGCACGCGGCGTAATTAAAGAGTAAAACCTTGTAAGCGGAGCCTCCGAAAGCGCTGTGAAATGATATCCTGAATCATTCGTATTTTTTCGGATGCCAGGATGAACGACAAGGCTTTCACATTCCAGACATTACATCCGGATACCATCATGGATGCGCTGTTCGATCAGGGTATTCGGGTGGATTCCGGGCTTACGCCGCTCAATAGCTATGAAAACCGTGTCTACCAGTTTCAGGATGAAGATCGCCGCCGCTTTGTGGTCAAATTCTACCGTCCCGAACGCTGGTCGGCTGAGCAGATTCAGGAAGAACACCAGTTCGCACTGGAACTTCAGCATGATGATGTCCCTGTTGCTGCGCCGCTGAAATTTAACGATCGAACCCTGCTGACCCATCAGGGATTTTTCTATGCGATATTCCCGAGCATGGGCGGTCGCCAGTTTGAAGCGGATAACCTGGATCAAATGGAGTGGGTCGGGCGTTATCTTGGCCGTCTGCACCAGACCGGTCGTAAACACCCCTTTCAGTTCCGCCCGGCGATAGGCGTACAGGAATACCTGATCGCGCCACGACAGATATTAGAAAATTGTACGCTGATCCCTGCCAGGCAAAAAGAAACGTTCTTGCAGACCACCGATGCGCTGATCGACGCTGTTAACGGGCAATGGCATAATCGCTTTACGTCGCTACGTTTACACGGCGACTGTCATGCCGGCAATATTCTCTGGCGTGACGGTCCGCTGTTTGTGGATTTGGACGATGCGCGCAGCGGCCCGGCCATCCAGGATTTATGGATGCTGCTGAACGGAGACAAAGCTGAGCAGCGCATGCAGCTGGAAACCATCATTGAAGCCTATGAGGAATTCAGTGAGTTTAATTCCGATGAATTAGGACTGATTGAGCCTTTACGTGCCATGAGGCTGGTTTATTATCTGGCATGGTTGATCCGTCGCTGGGATGACCCTGCTTTTCCGGCAAACTTCCCCTGGCTTGCCGAGGAAGATTACTGGTACAGACAAAAACAAATATTCACCGAACAGATTCGGGTTCTACAAGAACCCCCTCTACAATTAACGCCAATGTATTAATGACTATATTCAGGAGAGAGTTACCAATGAAAAAAATTTGGCTGGCACTGGCAGGTATGATTCTGGCATTTAGCGCATCAGCGGCACAAATCACCGATGGCAAGGAATACATCACGCTTGATAAACCGGCCGCTGGTGAGCCACAGGTGCTGGAATTTTTCTCATTCTATTGCCCGCATTGCTATGAATTTGAAGAAGTGCTGCACGTTTCGGATACGGTTAAACAGAAGCTGCCGCAAGGCACTAAGATGACAAAATATCACGTTGAATTCCTTGGTCCTTTGGGCAAAGAGATGACGCAAGCATGGGCCGTTGCGGTAGCGCTGGGTGTGGAAGATAAAATCACCGCCCCGATGTTTAACGCGGTACAAAAAACGCAATCTGTACAATCTGTCGCCGATATCCGTAAGGTATTCGTTGATGCGGGCGTTAAAGGTGAAGAATACGACGCTGCATGGAACAGCTTTGTAGTGAAATCGCTGGTCGCTCAGCAGGAAAAAGCCGCTGCCGATCTGCAACTCCAGGGGGTGCCTGCAATGTACGTGAATGGTAAATACCAGCTTAATCCGCAGGGTATGGACACCAGCAATATGGATGTCTTTATCCAGCAGTACGCAAACACCGTGAAGCAGCTGGTTGAGAAAAAATAACGCTGCTTTAAACGTTAAAAACGCCTGAGCGAATACCTCAGGCGTTTTTTTATGTCTGGAATAAAAAAATAGCGCAAACGCTGGACAACACGCGCATAAAAAACGATAGTGCTAAATATTGTAACCTTTTGTTTTTATTGTATTAATTATAGCTTCCATGAATTAATGGAGCAATTTTATTAAGGATGATGAATATGAAGAAATCAACAGTTGCCGTAGGCGTAATTATCGCTCTTGGCGTGGTATGGACCGGTAGCGCATGGTATACCGGAAAACAGCTGGAGAAGAATGTTGAGGCTGTGGTTAACAAGGTAACAGCCGACACCAGTAAAAAACTGGATGCCGAAATCCATTCAACCGTTAAAGATTTCCATCGCGGTTGGTTTAGTAGCCATTTTATTCTTGATATCGCGCCGGTAAAAGGTATCACCATTGACGGGATAAAATCTAACCAGAGCTTACAATTAAACGTCGATGTTGACCATGGACCTTTCCCTCTGGCCCGTGTTAGCTCAGGAAATATTCTGCCTGCTATGGCCTCAGCCAAACTGTCATTAATTAATAATGAACTAACCAGGACGGCATTTGACGGTGCAAAAGGGAAAAGTCCGGTAGAGGCCATCATCAATTATGCCTGGGGCGGTGCAATTTCATCTGACATTACCCTTGCACCGGCTGAATATAAGGACCAAAACAATTCGTTAACGTTCGAAGGCGCGTCATACCATGTCGATACTAATGCATCCATGAACGCCTTTGATTATGAAGGTAAAAGCAAAAAAATTACCTTCTCAGGTAAAAATAACATTGAAGTCGTTGTACCGGGCATGACGTTTTCGGGTCATCAAAACAAGACGCCGTTTGACTTTATGACGGGCGATCAACGGCTCGATTTTGAAAGCATAAGTATTAGCACGGCTGGCAAACCTGTCGCCCGATTAGATGGCCTGAGCTTTGGTGCTAATGTCGATCTTTCCGCTGACAATAAAAAGCTGAATGCTAAAGGCGAATATGCAGTCGCCTCGCTGAGCATTCAGGGGCAGGATTTCGGTGGAGGTAAAATCGCTATGGATCTCGCCTCATTAGATGTTGTTGCCTTTGCTGATTTCATGAAAGATTACCGACAGCTCGGTAAAGAACTTGTCGCGAGTACGCCTGCTCAGCAAATAGATCCAAACTATATCAGTAGCAAGTTAAAAGCGTTGATAGTGTCGCATGCCAGCAAGCTGAAAAAAGGCGAGCCGGAAGTGAAGTGGCTTATCAACTGGAAAAATGAGAAAGGCGAGGCCGCGTTAAATCTGGATTATCAGGCTGCTGATACCAATAAGCGATTAGATGAAAGCGCAAATGAAACGGCGGCGCTGGATAGCCAGCTCAAATACGTTGCAGCTAAGCTGGTTCTGCCCGTGGATATGGCTATTGAAGTGGGCAAAAAGGGTTTGATGGTCGCAGATCATAAATCTGAAGAAAGTGCGAAAGCTAAGGCAACTCAGGGCGTTAACGGCCTGGTGGGGCTGGGGAGTATGTTTAAGCTCATTACCCTGGAAAACAATACGGTTAAACTGGACGCGCAATATAGCCAGGGTTACATCACTCTCAATGGTAAAAAAATGACCGTCGATGAATTCCGTCAGCAATATGGTCGGCTTGGCTCACTTCATTAATCTGCTTTAATGCTTCGCTCAGGCTGTGGGCGTGAATAGCCTGAGCGAATGCGCAAAATGTGACACTACCCACATCAGACTAATAAAAAAATAGCACTTATATCCACATCGGTTAAATTACCAGCATTGATCCTGAAATAACCGCGGATCCTCAATAATCCTATGAATATAAAGAAATTTACCCACGTAAACGCTTCAGGCTTTTTCTCTTTTATACGAGCATAAAATTCTATGCACAAAGTTATCCACAGGATAACTCTGCGATCGATCCTCAGGATCGGAGATTCTTTTCGATCAATTTAAGGGAAAAATTCAAGTTTTTATCCGGTCTGTGGCATCCTTTAACCATAAACTGATAAACAGGCATGGAAATTATGGTTCAGATCTCAGAAAACCCACTCATCCTGGTTGATGGCTCCTCTTACCTTTACCGGGCCTATCATGCGTTTCCTCCTCTGACCAATAGTGCCGGAGAACCAACAGGCGCAATGTACGGCGTGCTCAACATGCTGCGTAGTCTGATCATGCAGTATCAGCCTACCCATGCGGTTGTGGTCTTTGACGCTAAAGGTAAAACCTTCCGCGACGAGCTGTTTGAGCATTACAAATCCCACCGTCCGCCGATGCCGGACGATCTGCGTGCGCAGATCGAACCGCTGCATGCGATGGTGAAAGCGATGGGCCTGCCGCTAATGGCGGTGTCCGGCGTCGAGGCGGATGACGTTATCGGTACGCTGGCGCGTGAAGCGGATAAAGCGGGACGTCCGGTATTAATCAGCACCGGCGATAAAGACATGGCGCAGCTGGTGACGCCAAATATCACGCTCATCAACACCATGACCAATACTATCCTCGGGCCGGAAGAAGTCGCGACCAAATACGGCGTGCCGCCAGAACTGATCATTGATTTTCTCGCCCTGATGGGCGATTCGTCAGATAACATCCCAGGCGTGCCAGGTGTCGGAGAGAAAACCGCGCAGGCATTGTTACAGGGGCTGGGTGGCCTTGATACGCTTTACGCCGAGCCGGAAAAAATTGCCGGACTCTCCTTCCGCGGCGCGAAAACCATGGCCGCGAAGCTGGAGCAAAATAAAGAGGTGGCTTACCTCTCCTATCAACTGGCAACCATCAAAACGGATGTCGAGCTGGAGCTGACTTGCGATCAGCTTGAAGTACAGCAGCCTGCGGTGGAAGAGTTGCTGGCGCTATTCAAAAAATACGAATTTAAGCGCTGGTTTACCGACGTTGAAGCGGGCAAATGGCTACAGGCGAAAGGGGCGAAAACGGCGGCAAAACCTCAGGAGACGCTGGTGGTGGAGGCGGACGTAACCCCGACGGTCGCCACCCTGTCATCGGAACATTACGTCACGATTCTTGATGAAGAAACGCTGCAAAGCTGGATTGCCACGCTGAAGAAGACCCCGGTATTTGCGTTCGATACCGAAACTGACAGCCTGGATAATATCAGCGCGAACCTGGTCGGCATCTCTTTCGCCACTGAGCCGGGTGTTGCCGCCTATATCCCCGTCGCGCATGACTACCTTGACGCACCGGATCAAATTTCCCGCGAGCGGGCGCTCGAATTGCTCAAGCCGCTGCTGGAAGATGAAACGCTTTTGAAAGTGGGGCAAAACCTGAAGTTCGATCGCGGTATTTTGCAGAATTACGGCATCGAGCTGCGCGGCATCGCCTTTGATACCATGCTGGAATCCTACACGCTGGACAGCGTGGTGGGCCGTCATGATATGGATTCTCTGTCCGATCGCTGGCTGAAGCATAAGACCGTCTCCTTTGAGGAAATTGCCGGGAAAGGGAAGAATCAACTCACTTTCAACCAGATCGCGCTGGAAGAGGCCGGGCATTATGCGGCGGAAGATGCCGACGTCACGCTGCAACTGCACCTAAAAATGTGGCCGGAACTGCAACAGCACGCTGGCCCGCTCAATATCTTCCAGAACATTGAAATGCCGCTGGTGCCGGTCATTTCCCGTATTGAGCGCAACGGCGTCAAAATCGATCCGGCGGTATTGCATAAACACTCCGGTGAAATTGCGCTACGCCTGACCGAACTTGAGCAGAAGGCGCACGACATCGCGGGCGAGCCGTTTAACCTCTCCTCGACGAAACAGCTGCAAACGATCCTGTTTGAGAAGCAGGGCATTAAGCCACTGAAGAAAACGCCGGGCGGCGCGCCGTCCACTTCGGAAGAGGTGCTGGAAGAGCTGGCGCTGGATTATCCGCTGCCGAAAGTCATCCTGGAATATCGCGGCCTGGCGAAGCTGAAATCGACCTACACCGATAAGCTGCCGCTGATGATTAACCCGAAAACCGGTCGCGTTCACACCTCCTATCACCAGGCGGTGACGGCCACCGGGCGGCTTTCTTCAACCGATCCTAACCTGCAAAATATTCCGGTGCGTAATGATGAAGGCCGCCGTATCCGTCAGGCTTTTATCGCGCCGGAGGATTACGTCATCGTCTCCGCCGACTACTCGCAAATCGAGTTGCGCATCATGGCGCACCTGTCGCGTGATAAGGGACTGCTGACGGCGTTTGCCGAGGGGAAAGACATTCACCGCGCCACGGCGGCGGAAGTGTTTGGCCTGCCGCTGGATCACGTGACAAATGAGCAGCGCCGCAGCGCGAAAGCGATTAACTTCGGCCTGATTTACGGGATGAGCGCCTTCGGCCTGTCGCGCCAGCTCAACATTCCGCGTAAAGAGTCGCAGAAGTATATGGACCTCTACTTCGAGCGCTACCCTGGCGTACTGGAGTACATGGAGCGAACCCGTGCGCAGGCGAAAGAGAAAGGCTACGTCGAAACGCTGGACGGTCGCCGTCTCTACCTGCCGGACATCAAATCCAGCAACGCGGCACGGCGGGCAGGCGCAGAGCGTGCGGCCATCAACGCGCCGATGCAGGGTACCGCGGCGGACATTATCAAACGCGCGATGATTGCGGTCGATGACTGGCTGGAAACGGAAAAACCGCGCGTGCGGATGATCATGCAGGTACACGATGAACTGGTATTTGAAGTGCATAAAGATGACGTTGCAACCGTGTCGAAGAAAATCCACGAGCTAATGGAAAACTGTACCCAGCTTGACGTGCCGTTACTGGTGGAAGTGGATAGCGGTGAAAACTGGGATCAGGCTCACTAAGATTTGGCTGCAATAAGCGCTTTCTTGTAAGTAAGCAACATAACTTATCGCATTTTGTGATGAACATTAGAATTCGGTATGTAAAGAATGAAAAAAAATTACAAAAAGGGCTTCGCAGGTGGCTAAAAAAAGAGTAGAGTTATTCGCGTAGGGTACAGAGGTAAGATGTTCTATCTTTCAGACCTTTTACTTCACGTAATCGGATTTGGCTGAATATTTTAGCCGCCCCGGTCAGTAATGATCGGGGCGTTTTTTATTGGGCGAAACAAAAAAACGCGGACTATGCCGCGCCTGTTTATTCAGCGTCTTCTTCTTCAGTGACAGGAGGAAGGTCGCTAAACCAGCTATCCAGCTTCTGCCGCAGTTTATCCACGCCCAGTTTCTTCAGCGACGAAAACGCTTCAACCTGCACATCGCCGTTAAAGGCCAGCACCGCTTCGCGAACCATATTGAGCTGCGCTTTGCGCGCGCCGCTGGCCAGTTTGTCCGCCTTGGTTAACAGCACCAGCACCTGAATATTACTCTCCACGGCCCACTGAATCATCTGCTGATCGAGATCTTTAAGCGGATGACGGATATCCATCAGGATCACCACGCCCTGCAAACACTGGCGTTTTTCCAGATATTCACCGAGCGCGCGCTGCCACTTAATTTTCATCTCTTCCGGCACTTCGGCATAACCGTAGCCCGGAAGGTCAACCAGACGTTTGCCCTCGGCCACTTCGAACAGGTTAATGAGCTGGGTGCGACCCGGCGTCTTGGAGGTTCGCGCGAGGTTTTTCTGGTTGGTCAGCGTATTCAGGGCGCTCGATTTGCCCGCGTTGGAGCGGCCAGCGAAAGCCACTTCTATGCCGATATCGCCGGGAAGATGGCGAATATCCGGTGCACTGGTGACAAAGTGCGTTTGTTGATAATTAAAACTTGTCAAAATGGCCTTCTCCGTTAATTCAGGCGTTGGCGGCGATTATACCCGATCAACGGAAAAAGACTGTTTTTTCGGCTGGGTAGTGGCCATGTAAGCAAAAGCCATACGCTTTGTGAGACATTGACCATAATCCTTATGGGAGATTGCTGGCGCGTTTCCCTAAGCTAAATTTTTTTATCGCTACAAATCATAGGGTTAGTTTTTAAGTTTTTTCCGATTACCCTTTCTCACGTCTCGCTGTACCTTGTATACCCATCACAGTACGGTAAAGTGTGACTCACAGGCGAGGACGCCAGCAGGATTGATGACTCAGGATGAGGGTCAGGAGCGCCAGGAGGCGAAGACGCAGGATTGTCAGGAAGACAGACGTCCGGAGACGTTTTACAAGGAAAGGGAACTGCAACAAGGATTGTTCCATGCTAAGGGAAAAACAGGGTTAGTTGTAAGCAAACAGGGAATGTAAAGCCCGCTGAGGGTGTGAGTCAGGAAAAAAGGCGACAGAGTAATCTGTCGCCTTTTTTCTTTGCTTGCTTTCTGTTAGATTCCGCCTCAATTCTATACTAAAGAAAATGGCTTAAAGATCTCAGATTATGAAAAAACCAGCATCGGCACCGCGCAGTAAAGTCCGCCGCAAAACGCGTGAAGAGTTGAATCAGGAAGCGCGCGCGCTCAAGCGCAAGAAAAAGCACCGCGGTCACTCGGCGGGCAGCCGCGCAACCGGCAGTGAAAGCGCCTCCGGCGGCAAAGGCCAGAAACAGCAAAAAGATCCGCGTATTGGCAGTAAAACACCGATTCCACTGGGCGTTACCGACGCGCCAGTCACCAGGCAGCACAAACCAAAGAGCGAGAAACCTATGCTTTCACCGCAGGATGAGCTGGATATGCTGGAGAACGATGAGCGCCTGGACGCGCTGCTGGAACGTCTGGAAGAGGGTGAAACCCTGACTGCTGAAGAGCAATCCTGGGTCGATGCCAAACTGGACCGTATTGACGAACTGATGCAGAAACTCGGCCTCTCTTACGATGATGATGAAGAGGATGAGGACGAGGAAGAAAAGCAGGAAGATATGATGCGCCTGCTGAAAGGCGGAAAGTAACGTTTGCACCAGGCCGGGCTGCCCGTCCTGCTTCTACTCCTTCCGGTTATATGTTATCTGGGGTGGTTATTCGTTAAACTACAGCGGTTGTCGCGGCGTCAACGTTGGCTGCGCAACCGGCTGGTAACGAAAAACGGTGTCCGGCCGGTATACCGTACCCGCCGTCGGCATCATCGGAAGGAGTGAGCATGTCTGAGCAGTTAATCGACTGGGATCTGGCCCTGATCCAAAAATATAACTATTCCGGGCCGCGTTATACCTCTTATCCCACCGCGCTGGAGTTTTCCGAAGACTTCGGCGAAGCGGAGTTTCTCAGCGCCGTGGCGCGCTATCCTGAGCGGCCGCTGTCGCTCTATGTCCATATCCCCTTTTGCCATAAGCTCTGCTATTTCTGCGGCTGCAACAAAATCGTCACCCGCCAGCAGCATAAAGCCGATCAGTACCTCGACGCGCTGGAACAGGAAATTCTCCATCGCGCGCCGCGGTTTGCTGACCGGCAGGTTAGCCAGTTGCACTGGGGCGGCGGCACGCCAACTTACCTGAATAAAGCGCAAATCAGCCGCCTGATGACGCTATTGCGCGCGAATTTCGCCTTCAATGACGACGCGGAAATCTCGATCGAAGTCGATCCGCGTGAAATAGCGCTGGATGTGCTCGATCATTTACGCGCCGAAGGCTTTAATCGTCTGAGCATGGGCGTGCAGGACTTCAACAAAGAGGTTCAGCGGCTGGTTAATCGCGAGCAGGATGAAGATTTTATCTTTGCGCTGCTCAACCATGCGCGGGATATCGGTTTTACCTCGACGAATATCGACTTAATCTACGGCCTGCCGAAGCAAACGCCGGAGAGCTTCGCTTTTACGCTTAAACGCGTGGCGGAACTTAATCCTGATCGGCTTAGCGTATTTAACTATGCCCATCTGCCGACCCTGTTTGCTGCCCAGCGCAAAATCAAAGATGCCGACCTGCCGACAGCGCAGCAGAAGCTGGATATTTTGCAGGAAACCATCGCCTCGCTGACCGCTGACGGCTACCAGTTTATTGGCATGGATCACTTTGCCCGTCCCGATAACGAGCTGGCGGTCGCCCAGCGTGAGGGCATTCTGCATCGTAACTTTCAGGGCTATACCACCCAGGGCGATACCGATTTGCTGGGGATGGGCGTTTCGGCCATCAGCATGATCGGCGACTGCTATGCGCAGAACCAGAAAGAGCTGAAGCGCTATTATCAGCAGGTCGATGAACAGGGCGATGCGCTGTGGCGCGGCATTGCCTTAACGCGTGATGATTGCATCCGCCGCGATGTGATTAAAGCGCTGATCTGTAATTTCCGCCTCGATACGCAAGCCGTCGAAGCCCAGTGGGATCTCGACTTTAACGACTACTTTGCCGAAGACCTTAAGCTGCTGGCCCCGCTGGCGAAAGACGGGCTGGTGGACGTAAACGAAAATGCCATTCAGGTCACCGCTAAGGGCCGCTTGCTGATCCGCAATATCTGCATGTGCTTTGACGCTTATCTGCGCCAGAAAGCACGCATGCAGCAATTCTCACGGGTAATTTAAATCGAGTTCCGCATAGTCAGGGAAAACGGTGCGGAACAATCGACGAACTAACGCCACGATGTCTTCATCGCTTCTGGCGGCGGAAAAATTGTAGATAAGCGAAAAACTCATCTCCAGAAAAAAGGCGATGTCCTCTTTCGTCGCGTGTTCCAGAAACCAGCTTTCAAAAATAGTGCGCATCGCCTGATAGCGTGGCTGCTGGTGTTTTTCGTTTAGCTGACTGGCAATGTCGGGATGTTCCAGCGCCAGGCCAATCATCACTCTGGCGACGGCGGTGCGGTGAAATTTACGCATCTCAATAACGCGGGCAATAAACTGCGCGTAAAAGTCGCGCTGGTTCCCGGCATCGTATTCCAGCACCGGAAGCGCTTCGCTGGCGTGACGCAGAAAGGCCTCGCAGAAAATCGCCTCTTTGCCCGGCCACCATTTGTAGATGGTGGTCTTGCTGACGCCCGCCTGGCGGGCCAGCTGCTCAACATTGATGCGGGCGAAGCTGACGCCGTCTTCAACCAGCGTCAGCATCGCGGTGAGAATGGAAATCCGCACGCTGTCGTCCCGCCTGCGGCCTCGTTTTATCTGCACGTCATTTTCCCCGCTTTCGTTTTGCCAGTGAGTATAAGAAAGCGGGAGGGGATCAGAAAGGAGTATCGCTGCCTACGTAGCAACGGATCGCCTGTGCCTCGAAATGCGCTTTCATCGCCAGCAGCGCATTCTGGGTGAGCGACCCGGTGTGCGCAAAGTCATACTGACGGCTTAACTGGGTATATTTTGATGCGCCCAGGCGATGAAACGGTAATAAATTCACTTCCGTCAGGCCAGCCTGTTGCAGAAAACGCGCGGTGGCCTGCATGTTCTGGTCATCGTCGTTAAAGCCAGGAATGACCGGCACGCGTGGGATCAGGCGAAACGTGTCGCGATGCTGTGCCATCTTCACGATATTTTCGAGGATCAGCGCATTGGATACGCCGGTGCCTTCACGATGGCGGGCATCGTCCATATGTTTGATATCGACAAAGACCCAGTCGGTGTGTTTAAGCACCTCCTGATAATGGCTCCACGACGCGTAGCCGGAGGTCTCTATGGCCGTGTGGATGTAGTTACGGTGGCACTGTTCAAGAAAGCGGGCGGCAAATTTATACTGGCTCATCATTTCGCCGCCGCCGAGGGTAATGCCGCCGCCGCTGCCCCAGAAGCGCCGGTCGCGTTCTATCTTGCGCATCAGCGCTTGCTGAGTGTAATACTTCCCGGCGATACCCAGCGCCGAGTCATAGCAATACTCCACGCAACGGAGCGATTCACACTGCTGGCAGCGCGCGCGATCGAAGGCAATCGCGCCGTCCTGCGTAATAGAGATGGCCTGTTCCGGACACTGTTCCACGCAGTTATAGCAGCGCTGACAGCTATCCTCGCGGAACATCACCTCCCGGTTGCGGCACTCTCCCTCCGGATTGCTGCACCAGGTACAGCTCAGCGGGCAGCCTTTGAAAAAAATCAGCGTCCTTCCGCCCGGACCATCGTGAACGGAAAAACCCTGAATATCAAAAATTAGCGCGACGTCTTCATTGGTTTTCATGGCTGTGGTCGTCCGTGGCAAGCGGGGCCGTTTTCGGCCCCGCACAGGGTTTAGCTCAGCGGCTGGAATTTCTCGCAGGCGTTCATCGTCGGGTAGACCATTTTCTCATGGCACTGGCCGACGAATTCCGTTCCGGCCTTCACGCAGTAGCTCTGGCAGAACTTGCACTGGTTTTTGCGCACAAAGGCCTGACAGCTTTTCACTGGTGAATCCAGCAGAATGCGCTGCTGAGAGTGTTCGCAGGTGCCTTTAAATACATCAAACGGCGCGCATTTCTGGCAGTCGTTGCAGGTATATTCCATGGTCATTTAAATTTCCTCATACTCGGTGCGGGAAATGATTTCATCCTGAATAGGTTTCGATAACTCAACCCAGTACTGCGTAAAGCCGGCGACGCGCACCATCAGATCGCGATAGTTACCGGGGTTTTCCTGAGCGTCTTTCAGCATCCGCGAATCGACGATATTGAACTGGATGTGATAGCCACCCTTGTCCATATAAGCGCGGATCAGTTCCTGAAGTTTTTTCGACCCCTGCACGCCTTTAATCGCCGATGGATGGATCTTGGTATTCAGCTGGGTATTCATAAAGTCGGAGTGATCGATGCAGGTCGCCGAGTTAAAGACGGCATACGGACCGCTCACGTCGGTGCCCGGATAGGGCGACTGCGCACCGTCGGCCAGCGTCAGGCCGGTCAGACGACCGTCCGGCGAGGCGACACAGGCTTGCCCCAGCGGGCCGTGGGTGGTGACGGACAACATACATGGCACCCAAGGACGGCCAAAGATATCGTTCACTTCCGGCACGATATCGCGGAAATATTCCACGATGTCTTTATAGATATCATCGACATAAGGCTCATCATTACCGAACTTCGGCGCACTCATGCACAGAGAGTGAATACGCGCCCATTCATTGCTGACGCGTTTTTGATCGAACATCGAATAGTTGCCGGTTTCCGCCACGCTCTGATAGCCAAAGTTATGCTCCAGCGCGGTTTTCAGATCGCCCAGCGTAAATTTCCCCTCGTCGAAAATGTTGCGCTTAATGGAGGCCAGCGAGTTGGTCAGATTGACCTGGCCGGAGATCCAGGTGGTAAAGCAGCGGTTATAGCGGCTGCCGCCACGGTCGATATCCAGGCCGGACTCAATACAATCGGCCATTAAAGCGGAGTAGAAAATCGGGTTGTCCACATCCCAGGTGGAGGCTGACTTGATATTAAACATCTCTTCAAACAGCACCACCACTTCGCGAAAATAATGCTTAAACTGGCGCATCACCTGCTCAAAGCTGTCCAGCGGCAGACCGTGAGCCTCAAATACACGGGTTCCGGTGCGCGGATCGACGCCGTCCCACAGCACCAGTTCGAGGATTTTCGGCATGTTGATAAAGCCGACGCCGGTGGAGCTGTAAGAGCCTGCGCCGAGTTCGCCATTAACTAATGCGCCGGGCTGAATTTCCAGGCAGCCGCCAATGGTCCAGGAACGCGCATCCTCGAGGGAAATTTTTTCCTCGCCGAAGGTTTTCATCAGATATTCAATGGCGACGCGGTTATTCACCCACGCCGGGAAGCCGGAGCCGGTCTTATTACACTCGACCGCCTTCAGCACGAATTTGTCGCTGAGTTTGCTATCGTAAAGCATGGACAGCGTTGGCTGCGGGGTGGAGCAGCGCATCGCCGCTTCCATAATTAGCTCTTCAAGCTCGTTCTCTGCGGAAGCGCCGTTCGGCTTCAGGCCGCCAATGCCGACGTTGTTAAAGGTGCTGCCTGCCAACAGGCCGATGGTGCCGACCGCCATTGCCAGGTCGATACCGGTGAATTTGACGCGCATACATTCGAGGATTTCCAGCGTCTCTTCGCGGGTGATGCGGCCCTCTTTAATGTCTTTCTCCCAGAAGGGGTAGAGCACCTGGCCGATACGCCCCGGCGAGATCCCGGAACCCTGAATTTCGTTTAGCACCGCGATATGGCAGGTCCACATCAGTTGGGTGGCTTCAAGGAAGGTGCGCGGTGGATTCTCAACGATCCACGCCAGCCGCCCGGCCATATCGGTCAGCTCCTGGCGTACCGTAGCATCCTGTTCAATCGCCGCCATGCGCTGCGCTTCTTTGGCGTAACTGGCAATCCATGCCTGCACGCCTTCAATCACCAGAATCGTGCCTTGCCAGAAGGCGAGGCTGTCCGGCGAACCGCCGGTGTTTTCGGCGATCTTGCGACGGCATTTTTCCAGCATGCCCTTAAAGCCACACTGTAGCGGATACTGGAAGTTGACCACGTTACGGCCATGACGCACCGAGTTCTCAAGATCGGAACACATCAGTACCGCTTTTTTCATATTGAGGTACTGCCCGAAACGCGGGTGCATCGCCGCCCACATAAACGATGAGTCCTCAACGGATTTGTTTTTCCAGTAGCGGCACAGTTCAACGATGACCGGATATTCTTCGCGGCGCACGCCAAAGCGTCTGGAAATCGACAGCACGTTGCCCACGCTTTCGGTGACGTTGCCGCCGCCTTCCGCCACGATGGTTACCTCTTCCAGACTTTTCGTCGCCGCCTTCGCGGATTCGGTCTCCATCTGCTCCGCGCTGTTGAGCGGGTAGCGGTTGGAGGTCCACGGCATAATATAGGCACCGCGCACGTAGCGGGTTTTCTGCATCGCCAGTAGTTCACCGCGGGTGATCATCGGCGTGAGGTGTTCAAAGCCGCACTTCAGCGCCATTGAGCGGCGCAGCATCGGATGATGGCCTTCTGCCTCGATCCATTTCTGCGTGTACCAGTACGTAAACTCGGTATCCAGCGACACTTTCGCTTCGTAATAATCGTCGAGTAACTTTTTCGCGTGTGCGGAACCGGTGACTTTAATTTCGCGGTCTGTCACCTCTTCGGGCGCTTTACCATATTGAAAACTGAGGGGGAGAGATCCCTGATTAAGCTGTTCTGAATCCAACATTACCTTGTACTCCTTGTGTTAGGGCTGAGCGATTTCCGACAGGAAAACGGCTCATGGCGGTAACGTTATCGCGCAAAAAATAATTAGTAAACGATCCGTTCAGTAATTGATTTGTTGTTTGACCAGACGCAAAAATTTTCGCAATTACCAATATGAGTAAGAATGATTTGCGTTATTGATTTTGCGCGGAGAGACAGAGAGAAGGGCGAGGAGGAGTCCTCAGCAATTCGTGGGCCTGTGCAAGCGCAGCGCCGCCAGGCATGATTCACGGTATGACGCTTGCCAGCAATCTGACGCCTTCCTCAAAAGCAAAGAGGAAGGCGTTCGGAAATTAACTTAAGAAATTCACCAGCGCCGCGCACAGTACCGCCGCAATCGCCGTTTGGGGCGAATGGCTTGCCGCTGCGCCAGCTTCGACGCTGCCCGACACAATATGAATTAATGATTCCAGCATGATGGCTCTCCCGTGTTACCGGGTCAGATCATACTCAACTCATCGACACAGTAAAGTACAAAAATGCAGCAATTTGCGCTATATGATCCATTTTTACACAACGCCGGGCCGCTATTCCATGCCCAGCTCTTTCAGCTTGCGGGTCAGGGTATTCCGTCCCCAGCCGAGCAGCCGCGCCGCTTCCTGTTTATGCCCCTGCGTATGGCGCAGCGCGGTAGTTAACAGCGTGCGCTCCAGTTCAGGCTGCGCTTCGGAGAGCAGGTCCTGATGCCCGGAACGCAGGGCGCGATCGGCCCACTGCGCCAGCAAGGTTGCCCAGCTATCCGGATGCGTTTGCGACGGGCTATCCGGAACGCTGGTTTCAAAGAGTTCACCCGGTAGATCCTGAATCAGCACCTCCTGCCCGGCGGCCATGACCGTCAGCCAGCGACAGGTATTCTCCAGCTGGCGCACGTTACCCTGCCAGGCCAGCCGCGTAAGCGCGGCTTCCGTTTCCGGGTGAAGCTGTTTGGTCTCAACCCCCAGTTCGCGCGCGGCGACCTGAAGGAAGTGACGCGCCAGACGTGGAATATCTTCCCGCCGCTCGCGTAGCGGCGGCAGATGCACGCGGATCACGTTCAGACGGTGAAACAGGTCCTCACGAAATTTCCCCTCCTGCACGCGCAGCTCCAGATTCTGATGGGTAGCCGCGATAATCCGCACGTCCACTTTGACCGGCGCGTAGCCGCCGACCCGGTAAAACTGACCGTCCGCCAGCACACGTAACAGTCGGGTCTGCACGTCCAGCGGCATGTCGCCGATTTCATCAAGAAACAGCGTCCCGCCGTCCGCCTGTTCAAAGCGCCCCTGACGAATGGTATTCGCGCCGGTAAACGCGCCTTTTTCATGCCCGAACAGTTCGGACTCGATCAAATCTTTCGGGATCGCCGCCATATTCAGCGCGATAAACGGCGCTTTTGCCCTCGGACTATGGCGATGCAGGGCATGTGCTACCAGCTCTTTCCCGGTCCCCGATTCGCCGTTAATCAGCACGCTTATTGATGACCGGGAAAGGCGGCCGATAATACGAAACACATCCTGCATCGCCGGCGCTTCGCCGATAATATCGGTCGTCGGGCCGTTCACCTGCACGTTACGCGGCTGCTGTTGTTCCTGATAATGGCTGATAGCGCGCTCGACCAGCGCCACCGCTTCGTCAATATCAAAGGGTTTGGGCAGGTAATCAAACGCGCCCTGCTGGTAGGCGCTCACCGCGGCGTCCAGATCGGAATGCGCTGTCATTATGATGACCGGAAGCATCGGGTGGCGCTGTTTAATTTGTTTTAACAGCGCCAGGCCGTCCATGCCCGGCATGCGGATGTCGGAAAGCAGGACGTCCGGCGTTTTAGTGGCCAGCGCATCCAGCACTTCGCTGCCGCTTTCATACGTGATGCAGCTCAATCCGGCACCGGTCAGCGCGCGTTCAAGCACCCAACGGATGGAGCTATCGTCATCGACTACCCAGACTATCCCTCGTTGCATAAACTCACGCCTCTATTTTTTGATGGGCAGGAACACCGAAAACTCGGTATGACCCGGCCAACTGGTAAATTCAATTTTTCCACAATGCTGGTCGATCAGACTACGGGCGATGGATAAACCCAGCCCCGTTCCCCCTTCGCGCCCGCTGACCATCGGATAAAACAGCGTGTCCTGAAGATGCGAAGGAATGCCGGGACCGTTATCCTCAATATCAATCCGCGCGGCAAGACGGTAGCGCACGCCGTGTAGCGTCAACTGAAAAGCCGTACGCGTGCGCAGGATAATTTCACCGCCTTCTGGTCCCAGCGCCTGTAATGCATTGCGTACCACGTTTAGTAGCACCTGCTCTATCTGGTCAGGATCGTGTGGTAACTCCGGCAGGCTGGGATCGTAATCGCGTACCAGCTTGACGTTATCCGGCAGTTCCATTGAGACCAGCTTCACCACGCGCTCGGCGACTTTGTGAATACTTTCAGTGACGTGTAACCCTGGCTGCTGCGGTCCCAGCAGGCGATCCACCAGATTACGCAGGCGGTCGGCCTGCTCAATAATCACTTTGGTATACTCCGTGAGCGACGGATCGGGCAGCGCTTTACTCAGTAATTGCGCCGCGCCGCGCAGCCCTCCCAGCGGGTTTTTAATCTCATGGGCCAATCCACGGACCAGATCGCGGGCGGCGACCTGCTGCGCATGCTGTAGCTGCTCCTGGCTCAGACGGCGCTGGTTATCCATCGGTGCCATCTCCAGCAGGATCATGCCGTCCGGCAGACGCTGGGCTGTCAGCGAAAGAATATGCGAGCGCCCGTCGATAACCAGCGTGACTTCGTTATCGGTAAACCCTTGCCCGGCGCGCAGACTTTCCTGCATCAACCCGACATTGAGGGAGAAATAGCTCAACAGCTCCGGCAATGGTGTACCGAATAATTTACGCGAGCTTTGCGCCAGCAGCTGCTGCGCCGCCGGATTGGCGTAATGGACCGCCAGGTCGTCATCGACCAGCAGGATACTGTTAATTAATGAGTTGAGGATCTGCCCAGCATCGGGTAGCACGCCGGTTGCCATGTAGCAGTCTCCTTAGTGTGCACCAAATGAGTGCAGTATAAGCGTAAGTGGATGAAACAGGCGGTTTTAGTGGAGAAAAAAGCCCATCTGGAGATGGGCTAAAAATTTCCACGGCAACTAACAAATAAGCGTCAGATTACACGCTGTAGTACAGCTCAAATTCTACCGGGTGCGGCGTCATGCGCACACGGTCGTTTTCTTCACGGCGCAGCGCGATATACGCATCGATCGCTTCGTCGGTGAACACGCCACCTGCGGTCAGGAACTCGCGGTCCAGATCCAGTTCGTTGAGGGCTTCTTCCAGAGAGCCGGCAACCTGTGGGATCTCTTTCGCTTCTTCCGGCGGCAGGTCGTACAGGTTTTTGTCCATGGCTTCGCCAGGGTGGATCTTGTTCTTAATACCGTCAAGACCCGCCATCAGCAGGGCTGCAAAGCACAGGTACGGGTTAGCAGCCGGGTCCGGGAAGCGCACTTCGATACGACGTGCTTTCGGAGAGGCAACGACCGGAATACGGATAGAAGCTGAACGGTTACGCGCAGAATAAGCCAGCATAACCGGTGCTTCATAGCCCGGGACCAGACGCTTATAGGAGTTGGTCGTCGGGTTGGACAGGGCGTTGATAGCTTTCGCGTGTTTAATTACACCACCGATGTAGAACAGCGCCTGCTCGGACAGACCGGCATATTTGTCGCCAGAGAACAGGTTGGTGCCGTTTTTGGACAGCGACATGTGGCAGTGCATACCGGAACCGTTATCGCCGAACATCGGTTTTGGCATAAAGGTCGCGGTTTTACCGAAACGATGTGCGACGTTATGCACAACGTATTTGTAGATCTGAATCTCGTCCGCTTTCTTGGTCATGGTGTTAAAACGGGTGGCGATTTCGTTCTGACCAGCGGTAGCCACTTCGTGGTGATGCGCTTCAACCACCAGACCCATCTCTTCCATGATCAAACACATGGTAGAGCGGATATCCTGAGAGGAATCCACAGGCGGAACCGGGAAATAGCCGCCTTTCACTGCCGGACGGTGGCCTTTGTTGCCGCCTTCGTATTTGGTAGTGGAGTTCCAGGCACCTTCGATATCATCGATAGCAACATGGGAACCGGAAATGGACGCGCCAAAACGTACATCGTCAAACAGGAAGAACTCAGGTTCTGGCCCGAACAGGACGGTATCGGCAATGCCGGTAGAGCGCAGGTATTCTTCAGCGCGTTTCGCGATGGAACGCGGGTCGCGGTCATAGCCTTGTAGTGTGCCTGGCTCCAGGATATCGCAGCGAATAATCAGGGTAGATTCTTCGTAGAACGGATCAATGAGTGCGGTTGAGGAATCCGGCATCAGCACCATGTCTGATTCGTTAATGCCTTTCCAGCCACCAATCGAGGAGCCATCAAACATTTTGCCTTCTTCAAAGAATTCGGCGTCAACCTGATGCGCAGGAATCGTGACGTGCTGTTCTTTACCTTTGGTATCGGTGAAGCGCAGATCGACAAACTTCACTTCATGTTCATTCAGCATCGTCAAAACGTGTTCAGCGGACATACTTTAACTCTCCCCGGATTCGGTCATTGTCGTCGTGGTAACGAAGTATTCAAAACAGCCTGTCTGGCGTTATCGTGTTAAAAAAGATAAAGCGAAATCTGTGCCAACTTTCAAATACCCCCAAAAAGGCGCTATCATGCGCACCATAGTGCAAAAGGGCTGCACCATTAACGTCACGCTGCACCAGTATAGTGCTTCTATGTAAACATCAAGCACCATATTGGTGCAATTTGCGTTAAGGTGCCCTGATTTCGCTTCGTGAAAGCGATCACAAACAAACTCTGCAATACTTGTTTGCGGAGGATCTTTGTGATCCTGTTTTGTAGTGCGATTAATCCGTGTACAATAACGCGCTATTTCTAATGCCTGAGGCAAAGTTGTGATCGAAAATTTGCGTAACATCGCCATCATTGCTCACGTTGACCATGGTAAAACGACCCTGGTTGACAAGCTGCTCCAACAATCTGGTACTTTCGGTGAGCGTGCCGAAACTCAAGAGCGTGTGATGGACTCCAACGATTTGGAGAAAGAGCGTGGGATTACCATCCTCGCTAAAAACACCGCTATCAAATGGAATGACTACCGTATCAACATCGTTGATACCCCGGGGCACGCCGACTTCGGTGGTGAAGTTGAGCGCGTCATGTCCATGGTAGACTCCGTGCTGCTGGTCGTTGATGCAATGGATGGTCCGATGCCGCAGACGCGCTTCGTGACCAAAAAAGCCTTTGCTCATGGCCTGAAGCCTATTGTTGTTATCAACAAAGTTGACCGTCCGGGCGCGCGTCCTGACTGGGTTGTCGATCAGGTATTTGACCTGTTCGTTAACCTCGACGCCACCGACGAGCAGCTGGACTTCCCTATCGTTTACGCGTCAGCGCTGAACGGTATCGCCGGTCTGGATCACGAAGATATGGCTGAAGATATGACGCCGCTGTATCAGACCATCGTTGATCGCGTACCGGCACCGAACGTTGACCTTGATGGTCCGCTGCAGATGCAGATCTCTCAGCTGGATTACAACAACTACGTTGGCGTAATCGGCATCGGTCGTATCAAGCGCGGTAAAGTGAAGCCGAACCAGCAGATCACTATCATTGATAGCGAAGGCAAAACCCGTAACGGTAAAGTCGGTAAAGTGCTGACCCACCTGGGTCTGGAACGTATCGAAAGCGACGTTGCAGAAGCAGGCGACATCATCGCGATCACCGGTCTGGGCGAACTGAACATCTCCGACACCATCTGCGATCCGCAGAATGTCGAAGCGCTGCCAGCGCTGTCCGTAGATGAACCGACCGTTACCATGTTCTTCTGCGTTAACACCTCTCCGTTCTGCGGTAAAGAAGGTAAGTACGTTACCTCTCGTCAGATCCTTGACCGCCTGAACAAAGAGCTGGTGCACAACGTGGCACTGCGCGTTGAAGAAACCGAAGATGCTGATGCATTCCGCGTTTCTGGCCGTGGTGAACTGCACTTGTCTGTGCTGATTGAAAACATGCGTCGTGAAGGTTTCGAGATGGCGGTTTCCCGTCCGAAAGTTATCTTCCGCGAAATCGATGGCCGTAAGCAAGAGCCGTTCGAAAACGTAACGCTGGACGTCGAAGAGCAGCATCAGGGTTCTGTCATGCAGGCACTGGGCGAGCGTAAAGGCGACCTGAAAAACATGAATCCAGACGGCAAAGGCCGCGTACGTCTCGACTACGTGATCCCAAGCCGTGGTCTGATCGGCTTCCGTTCAGAATTCATGACCATGACCTCCGGTACCGGTCTGCTGTACTCCACCTTCAGCCACTACGATGACGTTCGTGCGGGTGATGTTGGCCAGCGTCAGAACGGCGTACTGATCTCCAACGGTCAGGGTAAAGCGGTTGCGTTTGCGCTGTTCGGTTTGCAGGATCGCGGCAAGCTGTTCCTGGGTCACGGTGCAGAAGTGTATGAAGGCCAGATCATCGGCATTCACAGCCGTTCTAACGACCTGACAGTAAACTGCCTGACCGGTAAGAAACTGACCAACATGCGTGCTTCCGGTACTGACGAAGCCACGACGCTGGTTCCGGCACAGAAAATGACCCTGGAGCAAGCTCTGGAGTTCATCGATGACGACGAACTGGTAGAGGTTACGCCGGTTTCCGTACGTATTCGTAAACGTCACCTGACGGAAAACGATCGTAAACGTGCGAACCGTGGTCCGAAAGAAGCGTAATTAACGTCACCTGACGTCAAAAGTGATAAATAAAAGCCGCTGATTATTCAGCGGCTTTTTTATGTCTGAGATAATTACAATGTCGATTACTGTGCTCTTGCCGCTTCATCCGCTGCGCGGATAGCTGCAACTTTCTTGCCGAATAGTAATTGCATAATGATCAATATAGTGAATACCGGCAATAATGCGCTCAGGGCAGAAATTCCCGTAGCCCCTTTAATCAACATGGCACCAGAGGCGATAAGCAGTAAAAAAACCATAATTCGAAACACTTTGACGGAAATTCGCTTGTGAACATATTGCCCGACAATGGAGCCTAAGATCATGGTAGGCACGCAAAATATCACTAGTTTTACCGTAGATATCGTGAGTATCCCACTGGTCGCAAGCCCACCGATGATGGCGATGTTATTCGCCGTAAAAAAAGCATTTAGCGTACCGCGAAATGCGGCGGGCGCGAGGTTACGTAACATTCCGTACATTACTACCGGCGGTCCATTCGTTGAGAATGCAGCCCCAAGCGCTCCTGCAATTGCGCCCATCGGTGCGGCAATCCAGCGGTGATCGTATATAGGCAGGCGAGGTATGAACAGGCTATAGAATGAGTACAGAATAATAAAACCGCCCAGACCTATTTTCATAATATGGTCGGGTAAAAATGACAGCGCATAAAGGCCGACGGGGATCCCGGCAAACGAAAAAAGAATGAGAACCAGTGCTGATTTCCAGTCCGTTTCCTTGCGCGATAACCACGTAGCGTACAGGGCGGTAGCAGTACCAACCATAACCGACATTGGCGCAGCCATCTTAAGTGGCAATACCATGGTAATCAGCGGCATGGACGTTAGACCGCCGCCAAATCCCGCGCAGATGCCAACGAAGGTGTAGAGAAACATAACGGCAATGACGATAAGCATCGCTGTGGTATCAAGCGCTGCGCCGTCAGGCGTAAAGAGATTAAAGAATTCCATGGAGCATCCTTAATTAACCGATAGCCCGGCATCGACAATAAAGTTCTGACCGGTACAGCCACATGATTCCCCTGAACCGAGGAACAGCGCCATTCGGGCGCAATGGGTTCCATCCAGCCGTACTTTTAACGCCTGCAGATCCATAAATTGATTCACGGCGGACGGATCGAGTTTGGCCCACATAGCTTCTTGCTTAGCGGTTTTTATTGCCCCAGGGACCAGACTGTTAACCCGAATACCTCGTGGTCCCAGCTCCTGGCAGAGTGTACGGGTAAAGCCGTGAATGGCCGCCTTTGATAGCGAATAACATACGCGCCCCGGACGACCACGCATCCAGTTGATTGAGCCCATATTAATAATGCTACCTTCGCCTTTCGTAGTCATGCCAGGAATAACGGCCTGAATCGCAAATAGCTGGTGGCGCAAGTTCACGTTAATCCGATTATTAAAATATTCTTCGCTTAAGTCATCAATGTTATGATGGTCGTCACTTCCTGCGTTATTAATAAGAATATCAACAGCCCCTAATTCCTGCTCAATAGTTAAAAAACAGTTTTTGAGTTGTGGAATATCGGTGACATCGCAAAACAGAAAGCGGCAATTAAGCTCTTTGGCAAGTTTTTCACCCGCTGGCCGATCGTAATCTAAAAAAGCGACTTTTGCGCCCTGATTAACATAGGCGCGCACCAGTTCTTCACCGATGCCGCTGGCACCGCCTGTAATCGCAACGATTTTATTTTTGAGGGAGTGATAAGAAACATATTGGCTATAATTCATTTTATTGATCCTTATTTGGTTGTTCTTTAAATCGTGGTTTAGAAAACCCTGCAACGGTAACCGGCAGCGTAAAAATGGCTCCTGACAGAGGGCGCATGGCAATCTCATCCGCCGTCATATTTTCTCGGGTGGTGGTAATGAATAATGTTTTCATATCGTCACCGCCAAAACACACCATCGTCGGGCAACGAACAGGGAGCGAATGTTCTTCCAGTAGCTTTCCCCGGGGAGAAAAGCGGGCAATACGAAAGCCATCGAATAAGGCGCTCCAGTAGCAACCTTCACTATCCATTGCCGCGCCATCAGGACGACCGTTGCCCTGAGGGAACGTCTTCCATTTCTGGCGCAGTCCTGGTTCGCCGCAGATGTCGAGGGGCGTTTTGTAAATCGTGTAATTAGGCGTATCGCTGGTATACATCCAGCGATTATCTGGAGAAAACGCCAGTCCGTTAGCGCCCAGAATGTCACTTTGTACCACTGAAACCTTCAGGTTGTTGTCTACGCGGACGAGCAGTGCACCGTTATAATCACGCGGCCCCCAGTAGGTTCCCGCCCAAAAGCGACCGAGTGGATCGGTGCCGCCATCGTTAAATCGGGCCAGTTGAGGATTGTTGGGGTTGTCGCACACTTTCTTCACCAGCGTCCCGTCTACATCCGTTAGCCAGATACCGGAGCGCATAGCGACAATAAAACCACCATCATGGCGCAGGGCAAAACAGCCGACTTCCTCAGGAAAGGAAAGTATTTCGTGGCGTCGGGTGATTAAGTGAAAGCTATGGATCTGTTTCTGGAGAATATCTGTCCAGAATAGCGTCTGGCTGTCAGCATCCCAGGTCGGGCATTCCGGAAGTTCGCCCTGATAATCAAATAATACCGAGAGATTATTCATCGTCCGACATCCTTATCGTCATGCCAAGACATATAGAATCGCCAGCTGCGACGATATCCATCGCACGCTTATCCTGGCCACAAGGAAATAAATTAATGGCATTGTTAATATGGCTGACCGGTTCAATTGCAACGACATTGCGTTCTGCGCCAGGAATAAAAAGCACGGCGCATTCGGTATCGTGGCAGGTCAGGGTCGCGCGGATATTTTTTTGCGGCCAGCGGACCGTTGCTTCGCCAGACCAGCCGCAAAAACAATTGTCGACTGAACCAGCAACAGGCGCACGGAAAGACGAATAATTCCATTCGGGCGGCGTCGCCAGCTCGTCAACCGGAAGACTCTCATCGTTATTGATCCATACGCGAGGAGCTGAAAAAAATAGCTCACAGGCATCTGCCTGAGCGAAGAAGGGATGAAATCCCAGTCCTGCTGGTACGGCTTCCCCCGCAAGATTGTGGTAACAAAGGGTGACTGACAAACGCTCTTGTGTGGCATCAAATGTCTGAACGCCTCGCCACGGCCATGGCCAGCCGGGGGACGCTGGCATATCCAGCGTCAGGACAATCCGACAATCGCTCTCTTCTGCGACTGACCAGGGTGATAACCAGCCCTGACCGTGAATGGCGTGAGGATGATCGCCGAAATTTTTTGCCACCTGCCGCGCTTTTCCGGCAAAGAAGAAACGTCCATCAGCAATACGGTTAAACCAGGGAATTAAGGGATAGCTGGCGCACTGGTTAGCGCGTTGTTCGCCATGAGGATCGCGCGGCCTGAGAATGTCATGTCCCTTCCAGCGCAGACTGGCAAGCGCTCCGCCCAGTTCAGGCGCTACGGTGAAGGTAAGCGTACCCAGGGTGCGCTCAATAAGCCGGGTCATATCAATAGACCTCGCCGCCACGAATCTGTACGTCTTCTCCACGAATAGCGCCCAATTGCTCTTTTGCGCGGGAGATCAAAAAACTCATATCGGACGCCAGTGCCACAAATGTAAAGCCCATTTGCTGGTAGCGGTTCACCAGTTCAGGATTACCGCCAACGATCCCGCATGGCTTACCGAGCTGCTTACAGGCATCCAGGCCGCGTTTTATCATGGCCTGCACGTCAGGATGCGAAGGGTTACCCGGATGGCCCATCGAAGAGGATAAATCACCGGGACCGATGAAGAAGCCGGTTATCCCCTCGATTTCAGCCATCGCTCCGACGTTAGCAATGGCTTCAGGTGTTTCGAGCTGTAAAATCAGGCATAGCGCTTCACGAGCTTCTCTGACGAATTCCGCATTACCTCCCCAGCCCGATGCCCGATGCATGGCGGCAAAACCACGCTTACCATAAGGAGGATAGTAAGCGGACTCCACGGCTTTACGCGCATCCTCAACCGTATTAATAAATGGGATCATTAATGACATCGCTCCACCATCAAGCGCGCGCTTGAGCAGTACCACTTCGTTCCCCGCCAGACGGTAAAGGGGCGTCGTCAGTGGATTAACGCTGCGAATCGCGCGATCGATTCGAATTGCTTCCAGCGTATCGACGGCGACATGCTCTTGATCCAGTACCAAAAAATCGAATCCAACCGTAGCCATTGCCTCCGCGACAGTATCGCTGCCGGTCATCATCCATGTACCCAGCATCCGCTGGCCTGCCAGAATAGCTTGCTTAAAATTATTCATTTTTCACCTTAAAAAATGGGAGGTTCAGGAACGTCGCTGCCGGACTGGAGGAAGTCGAAATCACACCCTTCATCAGCCTGCGTAACGTGTTGTTGATATAGTGCGGCCCAGGAACGGCCAAAAACGGGATGCTGGGGTTGTAGTGCGGACCGGCGGCGCTTTAATTCAGCGTCATCTACCTGCATATTGAGCGTACCGGCCTCAATATTCAGTTCAATGATATCGCCGGTTTGTACCAGTGCGAGGGGACCACCAACGGCTGCCTCCGGCGCGACATGCAGAATACAGGTACCATAGTGGGTGCCGGACATTCGGGCATCGGAAATGCGCACCATATCCGTCACACCCTGCTGTAACAGTTATTTAGGAATAGGCAGATTCCCCCATTCGGGCATTCCCGGCCCGCCCACCGGCCCTGCATTGCGCAGGACAATCACGGTATCTTTAGTTACATTCAGATCCGGATCGTCAATGGCGTCAGACAGCGCCTGATGGTTATCAAATACCAGCGCTGGCCCCTGGTGCCGGTGAAATTGAGGGCTGGCGGCGGAGGATTTCATCACGGCACCATTCGGGCAAAGGTTGCCGTGTAAAACGGTCAATGCGCAGCCCTGTGAAAGCGGGATCACCGGATTATCTATGTCACGAATAATGTCATCGTCGAAACATCGCGCGCTTTCGATCCAGTCGCTGACGGGCGTATTGAGTACGCCACGCGCATTGAGATGTAAAAAGCCGGAGAGCTTTTTCATTTGCGCCATCAGGCCGCCGGCAAAGAAGAAATCGTCCATAAGCGCCCGGCCGGAAGGAAAAAGATTTGCCAGTACCGGTATTTTGCGGGCAATGGCTTCCATTTCTTTCAGCGTGAGTGAAATAGAGGCGCGGTTAGCCATCGCGATAAGATGAATTGCGGCATTGGTTGAACCACCGAGTGACATGTAAGCGATAACGCCGTTAATCACATTTTCTTTTGTCAGCCAACGGGACGGCTTATGGTCATACCACACCATATCAACAATGGTGTGGCCGCACTGTGCCGCCATCTGCGGGTGACGACAATCCGCCGCCGGAATGGAACTGGCGCCGGGGAGGGTAAAACCCATGGCGTCGGCAATAGAGGTCATCGTGGATGCTGTACCCATGGTATTGCAGGTACCGATTGACCTTGTCATCGCGCCCTCAAGTTCAATCCAGTCATGTTGTGTGATGGCACCCAGCCGTAGCTGATCCCAGTATTTTTTCGTGTGTGTACCTGCGCCAGTTACCTGACCGTGCCATTTGCCGGTAGTCATCGGTCCTGCCGGGCAGAAAAGAGTGGGGATATCCATAGAGAGTGCGCCCATCAACAGGGCAGGCGTGGATTTATCGCAACCGCCAAGCAAAACCACACCATCAATTGGATGCTGGCGTAACAACTCTTCAGTCTCCATAGCGAGAAAATTACGATAGAGCATGGTGGTGGGTTTCACCATGACTTCACCCATCGACAGGGCGGGTAATTCCACCGGGAATCCGCCTGCGGCCCAAACGCCGCGTTTTACCGCTTCTGCCCGTTCACGCAAATGTGAATGGCAGGCGCTCATATCACTCCAGGTGTTGATGATGCCGATAACCGGTTTGCCTAAGAACTCTTCGCGCGCAAATCCCATTTGCTGGGTACGTTGACGGTGGGCAAATGCCCGGATGGTCTGTGGGGCATACCAGCGCTGGCTTCGTAGCTCCGTGATATCTCGCCGTGTTAAGCATTCCTTATTAAACATAACTGTAAATCCTGTATTGAACATGCTTTTACAGTAATATCGTAGCGCTACGATATTCAAGGGGGGAGAAACACGTTATGTGATCTGATGCACATTTCTCACATCATCAGTGTGGTTTTTGTTTGCGACGTCAAGTTTCAGAGTGACATGGCCTTATCACAGCATATATCCAGTGACATAGTACGCCTTGCCAATTTTTTAGAAGGTTTATGATATGGAAATGCTATTTTCTATTGGGACGTTTTTCCTTTTCCTTGTTTTCGTAGCGCTATATTCCTATCGGAAAACAAAGGGGGTTTCTGAATCTGGTGTAGTGGGTTTTTTTCTGGCAGGAAGAGGATTGAGCGGTTATTTTATCGCCGGATCGCTCCTGCTTTCTAACTTGTCTGCCGAGCAACTGGTCGGACTAAACGGCAACGCTTACCGCTTCGACATCAGCGGACTGGCATGGGAAAGTACCGCCGCGATTGCGACGGTTATGATGGCTCTCTTTTTTCTACCGCGTTTTTTGCAACGAGGCATTACCACTCTGCCGCAATTTCTTGAAGAGCGCTTCGATAGCAGCACCCGGCGAATCGTCAGCATTATGCTGTTGGTGGGATATGCGGTGATGGCTAATCCCTGTAGTCTTTATCTTGGCGCGATCACCATGAATGAAATGTTCGATTTTCAGCAGATACTGCACTTTTCTGACTGGGGAGCGATTGGGACGCTCTCACTGGTGATGGGGATTACCGGGGGGTTGTATGCCACATTAGGTGGCCTGAAAGCCGTAGCGATTTCAGATACCATCAGTGGGCTTATTCTGTTAGTTGCCGCTATGCTGGTGCCTGTGCTGGGACTTTTTGCGCTTGGAAAGGGCTCTTTTTTGGCCGGTGGCACTATCTTACTGGAACATCCGGAGCAGTTAAATGCGATAGGATCGTCAACCTCCTCCGTGCCATTTAGTACTATTTTCACCGGTATGCTATGTGCAAATATGTTTTACTGGTGCACCAATCAGATGATTATCCAGCGGACACTGGGTGCCAAATCGCTTGCAGAAAGTCAAAAGGGCGTATTACTGGCAGGCGGTATAAAGCTGTTGGTGCCGCTGGGAATGGTTTTACCCGGTCTGATTGCTTTCAATATGTTTGGCCCTGTCTTCCCCCATGTCGATTATGCCTATCCTGCGTTAGTGAAAGCCGTAGTTCCCTGGTGGCTGATCGGTATGTTCGCCGCCGCCATCTTTGGTACGGTCATTAGCCATTTCAATTCGGTGGTCAACTCTGGCGCAACGCTGTTTGTTATTGATTTATACGCGCCTCTGACCGGCTGCAAGGACGAAAAAAAGCTGGTGCGGACAGGTAAGATGGTATCAGTGGCAATATCCCTCATTTCTGTGGTGATCGCTCCGTTGCTGTTATGGAGCCCGAATGGCATCTTTGACTTAATGCGGCGTTTTACTGGTTTTTATAATATCCCCATTATTGCAATTGTTTTGGTAGGGTTTTTAACTCGCACAGTACCGGCGCTGGCCGCAAAATGGGTACTGGCTTTTCATATTGTTGCTTATGGTTTGTATACTTTTGCCGGGCTGGATGCGTGGATCCCGTTTCATTTCATTCACGTCATGGGCATTCTGTTTGTTATTGAAGTGGCAATGATGCTACTAATTGGCTTATGGCAACCTTCGAACAGCCGACCTGTCGCTCATCACGCTCCCGATATACCTATGGAAAAATGGCGATATGCAGCGCCAGCAAGTGTTATTATGATGGCGGCTTTGATCAGTATATTTATCACATTGTCTCCGCTGGCGCTGGCGTCCAGAGAGGGTATTACTGACAGGTTTTACCTTCTGTTAGCGCTGATTTGGCTCGGTGCCGTGGTACTGATCGTCAGGTTAGTTCGTGGTTATCACCAGAAGGGAGAGGAATGCGCCAGAGGTCACGCCAAATAGTAAAACTTGATGATGTTGCACAGCAGGCCGGGGTATCCCCCTCTACGGTATCCCTGTATATCCGCCAGCCAGACCGCGTTTCGGCAAAAACGGGTAAAAAAATCCAGACAGCAATTGACGATTTAGGGTATGTCCATAACAAGATTGCCAGCCAGTTTACCGGGGGGCAAAGCTGTAATATGGCGGTCGTGTTGCCTTCACTGGCTAATGTCACCTTCAGCCATGTTATTCAACGTATAGAATCTACCGTAAGCGAACACGGTTTCCAGTTGTCGATAGCCTCCCACGATCATTGTCTGGATAAAGAAGAAGAGCAAATACGGGCCATTCTACAGTGGTCCCCTGCCGTTATTGCCATCGCCGGGGCCGATCATAAACCTGCGACGCTTAAAATGTTACAGAACAGCGGCGTACCCGTTGTTCAAATGTGGCAGGTCGATGGCAGCGTTTTTAGCGCCCAGGTCGGTAATAATCAGGATCATATTGGTTATACGGCTGCGCGTTATTTGCTGGATACAGGATGTTCGCATCTGGCCTATTTTACGACGCGTTTTCACGACGACATTCGCGCTCGTATTCGCTACGCAGGGTTTTGTCGTGCGCTTGAAGAAGCAGGAAAGAAAGCGTTGCTGGTGGACATCCCGCAAACAGAAAATATCTGGCAGGCGAGCCGTGAAATTCTTATCAAGACGCTGGTGAAAGCGCGTGAAATTGACGGCATTTTTTGTACCAGCGATTCCATTGCTACAGCTTTACTGATGGAAACACAGGCGAGAGGGATCACCGTACCCGACCAACTGAGTATTTTGGGCTTTGGCGATTTTCCCTCCAGCGCCTGGCTGGCACCCGTTTCCTTATCCAGTGTGAACTGGAATGCGAATAAAATTGCAGAAAAAACGGCGGAAATGATGCTCAAAATGAGCCAGGACAAGCAGTATCCTGGTGAAATTATTGATGTGGGCTTTGAGATCATGCCGCGAGGAAGTACACGCTTGCCGTTTTAACGAAGCCTCCTTCAGGAGGCTTCCTCTTCTGCAATCACCAGTTCGACTTTTTCCTGTTCCAGAAGCTGATTAAATGTGGCTGGCGGTTGTATATCAGTAAAAAAAGCTTTTACCTTACGCGCATTGCCGATGGAAACGGCCGCTGAAGCATGAAATTTGGTATGGTCGGCAACCAGTAGTGTATGGCGGGAATGTGCCATCATGGTTCTGGCTATGGTCGCCTCATTAACATCAAACTCCAGTAGCGTGCCGTCGTTTTCAATTGCGCCGATGCTGGTGATTAAATAGTCTGCTCTGAATCCTTCAACAAAACTGACCGCTGCCGGACCCACAATACCGCCGTTGTGCGCACGCAGGGTACCGCCTGGCACCATGACTTCAATATCCTGATTCTTATAGAGAATCTGAGCTACCCGCAAACTGTTAGTAATAATACGCAGATCGCGCCGCCCTGCCAGCGCTCTGGCGACAGCTTCCACGGTCGTCCCAATGGTAATAAACACCGTACAGCGTTCGGGCAGATAGTCGGCAATGGCCTCAGCCATTGCCCTTTTTTCATGCGTTAAAGATAACTCGCGCTGCTCAAAGGACGTGTTCATTATGCTGGATACGCGGCCAGCGCCACCATGGTGGCGAGTGATAAGGCCCTGCTCGCTTAATTTACGAATATCACGGCGCACGGTTTGCGTTGAAACATCAAGTAACTGCGCCAGATCATCAATATTCATATACCCGCGCTCAGCAATATACTGAACGAGCTGATCGTGTCGCGGATTACCGGTCAGTTCGATAACGCTCATGATCTCTCCTGTTATTTTCCGTAAATTATCGCCCCAGATTTACCTGTAACGTGACAAAAATGACTCGGTTTGCTCACTATCAGGAATACCTGCACGTCCGCCAGGTTGAGTGCATTTAAGGGCAGCAACGGCACTGGCGAAGCGAATAGCGCGATCTTGCGGCATTTTTTTGGCAAGCGCAAAGGCTATTGCACCGTGGAAGACGTCACCTGCGCCGGTGGTGTCAACGACATCGACAGAAAAGGCAGGCAAATGACACAAACGATCATGACTAAGCCAGTATGAACCTTCACTTCCCTGCGTCACATAGACCTGTGCATCGGTACAAGATGCGGCGCTTTTAAGCTGTGCCAGAGTATCATCATTTCGTCCCGTCATCTTTTGCAACCCCGGGGCCGAGAAAACGGCATGGCTGGCGAGCGCTACCAGTGGCGTGATGTCCTGCGGTGTCATGTCAGCATCCAGCAAAGTAGACACGTTTACGGCGCGAGCCAGCTTAAATGCTTTTAACGTGCCGTCATGCCAGCGTACATCGGCCAGCACCATGTCATATTGCGAAAAATCAATTGTTTCAAGCCATTGTGCGTCGTCCGGTAAATCCGGGCTTGGATAATTGATAATTATTCTTTCGCCCTGCTTATCGACTAAAATGGCCGACTGTGATGAACGCGCCTCCGGATACTGGCGACAGTATTGCGTATTCACACCCCACGACTGAAGCTCTGCCAATAAGGCAGTACCGCAGCTGTCATCGCCAACACGCCCGATAAAATCGACCTCGCCGCCCAGCCGGGCAATAGCGACCGCAGCCGTTGCTGCCGGGCCGCCGCCCACCTCGATATAGCGTTCTGACTGATACTTTCCTCCCCCTTCAGGAAGCGCATTGATGGCGTAAATCCGATCCTGAACAGCAATTCCCACACAGGCGATTTTGGTCATATCCGTCTATTCCTCTTGTATTTGTCATCTTGTGCTCATTTTAATGACACAAATGATCTGATTAGTGATCTGTGTCGAGTTTTTAACCTTAAATTACAAATATGCTCAAAAACAGACGGAAATGATTTTTGATGTGTAACTTTATAGCCATCCAGATGATGCAGGAGACAGTCATGACAACTATCGCTTTTCTTGGCCTTGGTCAAATGGGAAGCCCTATGGCCAGTAACTTACTTTTGAAAGGCCATCAACTGCATGTTTTCGATGTGAGTGCCGATGCCGTCAATCGGCTTGTCGATAAAGGTGCAGTAGCGGCTAAAACACCGGGCGAAGCGGCCGCAAAAGCAGACATTGTTATTACCATGCTGCCCAACGGAGACATTGTTCGTCAGGCGCTCATGGGTGAAAACGGCGTAACTGAAACCCTTTCTCCGGCGGCGCTGGTGATTGATATGTCCACCATCCATCCCTTACAGACCGATGCGTTGATCGATGAAATGCAGCAAAAAGGCTTTGCCATGATGGATGCCCCGGTCGGCAGAACGTCTGATAACGCAAAAGACGGCACCTTGCTGATTCTGGCGGGCGGAACTCCCGAACAGGTTGAGCGTGCGCGGTCAGTATTGATGTGCATGGGTTCGGAACTGGTTGAGGCGGGCGGCCCAGGTATGGGGATCCGCGTGAAGCTGATTAATAACTATATGAGCATTGCGCTGAACGCGCTTTCTGGCGAAGCCGCTGTACTGTGCGAGTCGCTTGGCCTGGATTTGGCGGTGGCGATCAACGTTATGAGCGGCACGGCGGCGGGGAAAGGTCATTTCACCACCTCCTGGCCGGGCAAGGTGCTGAAGGGCGATGTCTCACCCGCCTTTATGGTTGATCTGGCACTGAAAGATCTACGTATCGCGGTTGATGTTGCACAGCAAACAGGTGTTCCACTGGGTATGGGGCAGGTTGCAGAAACCTATTACCAGTCAGCCAGTAACAGTGGACGTGGCCGACAGGACTGGAGCGCATTATTACTCGACATGCGTCAGCAGGCCGGTCTGGTTGAAACCGTAAATAAGTAAATAGTGACAGGAGCAATTATGAATACCCCTTATACCCTGAAAGATATCGCCCGCCCGTCCGGTGGTTTTGCCATGTTGGCAGTCGATCAGCGTGAAGCGATGCGGTTGATGTTTATGGCGGCGGGTCAGCCAAAGCCGGTAGCAGACAATGTACTCACCGGGTTTAAAGTTGCGGCTACCCGTATTCTTTCTCCCTATGCCTCGGCAGTTCTCGCCGATAAACAATTCTGTCTGGACCAGATTGTAGAGCAGCGCGCTGTGGCTGACACCTGCGGGCTGATTGTTGCTGCCGACCTTTTTGTGCCGGGCAATGGCATCCCGGTAGACAGCGTTGAAATTGATACCTCTGTTGATCCACATAAAGCGCGAGCGATGGGTGCTAAGGCAATGAAACTTCTTGTGCTATGGCGTGAAGACGAACCGGCAGAACAACGTTTAACGATGGTCAGGTCATTCGTTGAGCGTTGCCGCAGCGCCGGGCTGGTCAGCATTATTGAACCGGTGGTCAGACCGCCTCGCCGTGGATGGGAATTCGATCGTGAAGCGGCTATTGTCGCGGCAGCGGCTGAATTGGGTAATACGGAAGCCGATCTGTACAAAGCCGAAATGCCTCACGGCGGTAAAGGTGATGAGAAAACTCTGTTGGCAGCGTGTCAGAAGCTTAATGATCAGATGAAGATGCCGTGGGTGATCCTCTCCTCTGGCGTGGACGCCGATATTTTCGGTCGCGCGGTACGCATTGCGATGAAAGGCGGGGCTTCTGGTTTTCTTGCGGGGCGCGCCGTCTGGGCTTCCGTCATTGGTGCACAGGATCCACAGACCATGTTGGGCGATGTTTCTGTTCCGCGTCTTCAGCGGCTGGCGGAAATTGTCGACGAAGGCATTGCTCAGCGTTAATGGCTGATAAAACCTATTCGGAGAACTGTGATGGATAAAATCACCCAAGTTTTATTTTCAGATATTGGAAAGGTGACCACCCAATATATTGAGCAGCCGCATCAGGCGCTTAACGCGCACGAAGTCCGAATCGCCCCTGCCTTTTTTGGAATTTGCGGTTCCGATCTGCACGTTCTGAAAGGCGGGCATCCTTTTGCAAAACCACCGGTTGTACCGGGGCATGAAATTGCCGCTCGCGTAACAGAAGTGGGAAGCGAGGTCACCACGATTAAGGTCGGCGATCACGTTGTTGTCGATCCGATTATGGCGTGTATGGAGTGCCGCGCGTGCAAAGCCGGACGCTTTAATCTTTGTGAACCGCCGCAGGTAGCTGGCTTCCGCGCACCGGGCTTTGCCCGTTCGCAGCACATCGTCCCGGCTCGCAACTGCCATGTGGCACCCGCCTCGCTACCGCTGAAAGTGCTGGCGTTTGCTGAGCCTGCCGCGTGTGCCAGGCACTGTGTTAACCGGATGCCGAAAGCCTCACTGGAAGAGGTTCTGGTCATTGGTGCCGGAACCATCGGTTTGTCTATCGTTCAGGCGCTACGCATTATGGGCGCGGGCAAGATCACGGTTATTGAACCTGACAATGCAAAACGCGAATTAGCGTTGAAGCTGGGGGCGGGAGCCGTCTTTGCGCCAGGAGAACTGTCAGAAGAAGCGAGATTCACCGGCGTCATTGACGTTGTGGCGGCGCAGGCAACGCTCAACGAGGCTTGTACACGCGTCTATGCGGGTGGAACGGTCGTTTGCATGGGCGTTCCCGGTGGCCCGCGTGAAATTCCCCTGCCAATGATGCAGCGCTTTGAACGTGATTTACTCAATTCCGGCATGTATATCCCTGAGGATTTTGATGAGGTCATTCAGTGGCTGGTTGACGGACGCTTTGATACCAGCGAACTGGTAACGGATCTCTATCCCGTTAGCGATGCCGCCTCGGCCTTTGAACGTGCGCAGCAAAATGACTCAATAAAAGTCATGCTGCAATTTTCAGAAGTCTGAATGTAAAACCCTCTGTCTGGCGCTGCCTGGCAGCGCCACTCTACAACAATGAAAAAGGATACTGCGATGAGTCACATCACCAGTCCTGCACCCTATACGATAGGTCGCCCACAGGATGTTATCGACATCGTTAATAAAAATGCCGCGTTAAACGCTAACGTTGGTGTCATTTTTATCGCCCTGGGCGGCATCCTGATTGATGCTTATCAGGCAGCAATGGTTGGATTTGGTAATAAATATATTGCCATCCAGTTTGGTATTTCTCCTGGTCTTGCGGCGACTGTAAACGCCTCTGTGCTGGTGGCAGCCTTAATTGGGGGCCTGTTAGCCAACCGCGTTATTAACCGTTTTGGTCAACGTTATGCATTCCTGATCGGTATGACACTATGTACCCTGGGTGCCGCACTGGTGGCGGTCGCACCTGATATCTGGTGGGTACTGGTCTGCCGCGTCGTTATGGGATTCGGTTTAGGTATCGATTTCCCGTTGGCGACCAATGCGGTAGTTGAGCTGCGCGGTTCAACCTCAAAGAAAACGGGTTCATCAGTTAACCTCTGGCAAATGGCGTGGTATGTGTCGACAACCGTGGTTTATCTGGTGTTGTTACCCCTTCTTCTCTCCGGCATCGCGGAAGAACAGCTCTGGCGCTATGGAATTTTCATTGGGGCTGTATTTGCCGTCATTATCATGATCCTGCGTTACTTCTTTATTGGTGAATCCGCCATGTGGGCTGCCCGCGTAGGTCGTTATGACGAAGCCTGTCATATCCTTAAAAAACGCTATGGCGTAAATGCCAGCGTTGCTTCGCACTCTCCTGCAGAATCAGCCGACAATCAGGAACATAAATTTCATGGCGGTTACGGCATCTTATTTAATGCTCGCTATCGCAGACGTACCGTACTTGGCTGCGTTGTCGCCACGATGCAGGCCTGGCAATATAACGCCGTTGGTGTTTATTTGCCGCTGACGCTCGCAGGCATATTGAGTGGCGGGCTGACGGGAGCGCTTTCAGGATCGGCGGTCGTTAATGCGTTGTGCGGTATCTCCGGCGGTTTGATTGGCTCGCTCATCCTCCAGCGTTTTGGCACGCGCCTGCAATCCATGTATGGCTTCGCTTTCGTTACGCTGGCGCTATTAGCGCTGGGTGCGCTGGCGACCACCAATCCCTGGCTGTCTCTGGGGTTACTGGGGGCGATTATTTTCTTCCATTCGGCAGGACCGGGTGGGCTGGGGATGACCATTGCAACACTTTCATATCCTCCGGTTATCCGTCCCACCGGCGTGGGATTCGCGAGGGCAATTATGCGCACCGGTGCCATTGCAGGTCTTATCTTCTGGCCGATGTTATGGGGCGCATTAAAAACAGACGCCTTCTTCTGGTTAGCCATCGTTCCCTTTCTGGGATTCATCACCTGCGTACTGATCAAGTGGGAACCTCTCGGTGCCAATGTGGACGCTGAGGACGCTCAGGTACTGGCGGAGCTGGAAAAATAAAATAATGCGCGTCGGCACGTATCGACGCGCAAAGTAAACCTTCTCACCGTAATGGAGAAGAAATTATGTCTGAAAGATTACGTGAACCGAATGAAGCATTATCTGGCAAAGCAATGCGCCGCGTAATAATAGGCAGTTTTGCTGGTGCGCTGCTGGAATGGTATGACTTTTTCATTTTTGGTACTGCCGCCGGGCTTGTATTTGCTCCGCTATTTTTCCCGGACAGCGATCCGTGGATAGGGCTGATTGCCTCATTTGCGACCTTCGGCGTTGGCTTCCTGACACGGCCATTAGGCGGCATTGTATTTGGACATTTTGGCGATAAAGTGGGGCGTAAAATTACGCTAATCTGGACATTGGCAATTGTAGGCACCTCCACTTTTTTAATCGGCTTCATTCCTGTTTATCATGATATCGGTCTCTCGGCTCCTCTGATTCTTATGGCGCTACGTCTGATTCAGGGATTCGGGCTGGGAGGTGAGTATGGTGGTGCGGCGCTAATGACCATTGAGTCAGCGCCAGAAGCAAAGCGAGGTTTCATTGGCGCGTTGCCGCAGACAGCGGCGTCGGTGGGCATCATGCTGGCGACCGGCGTGTTTGCGCTTTGTAACCATTTTTTGACCCAGGAGCAATTTCTCTCCTGGGGCTGGCGTATTCCCTTCTGGCTCTCTGCGGTCATGTTGATTGTCGGTATGTTTATACGACTGCATACAGAAGAAACCCTCGACTTCAAAAAACAGCGTCAGGTAACAAAAACGAAAAAAACGCCGCTCCCTTTGTTTGAGCTATTTCGTAACCACCCGCGTAATATCTTTCTGGCGCTCGGAGCCAGGTTAGCAGAAAGCGTTTCCTCCAATATTATTAACGCGTTTGGCATTGTGTATATTTCCAGTCAGCTCATGCTCTCCCGTGATGTTCCACTGACGGGGATGTTGATTGCCTCGGCCATCGGTATTTTTTGTTGCCCTTTGATGGGTTGGATTTCAGATCGTGTCGGACAACGAAAAATATACTTATTAGGCGCCGGATTTTGCATGCTGTTTGCATTTCCCTTTTTTCTGCTGCTGGGAACGAAAAGCACACTCATCATCTGGTGCAGCATGATCCTCGGCTACAACCTAGGCCCTACCATGATGTTTGCCGTCCAACCAACGTTGTTTACGCGCATGTTCGGAACGCAGGTGCGCTATACCGGTCTCTCTTTCGCTTATCAGTTTTCCGCCATTCTTGGAGGATTAAGTCCTCTTATTGCCTCAAGCCTGCTGGCGTTGGGTGACGGAAAACCGTGGTACGTCGCCTCTTTTTTATTCGCCATTTCAACCATTTCATTTATCTGCGTCTGGTTTATTGAACCGCATCAACCGCAAGAGAAAGTACAACATTCTTATCGCCTTATCAGGGAGCAATCTAATGAACATTGAAAGGAATAATGCGCACTGGCTGGCATTGCAACAAGCATTTGACACCCCATGGCCCGGACCTTCAGATGAGTCGGTCATCCTCAAAAATGAAAATTTACGCCTGCTGATTGATCCGCAGGATGGTGCGCGCATTGTGTCGCTTTGCGCGTTTGGTTTCGATGTCCTCAGGCCGTGGCACCCCGAGCGTCGGGCCTTTCAGTACGGCTGCTTCCCCATGGTGCCATGGGTGGGCCGTCTCGGTAATGCGACACTGAAGATGGGCAATAAACATTACGCCTTGCCAGCCAATAAACCACCTCACGCGTTACACGGCATGGCCTGTTATTCCTTGTGGGAGGTAGTAAAACAGACAAATAAGACCGTTGTACTTCGATCACAATTGCGTAATCCCTGGCCATGGCAGGGAGACGTCCGCCAGGTAATCACTCTTGACGGTGATACGGTTCTGCTCAGACTGGAAATCCATTCTGCGAAAGAATCTTTTCCCGCCTCGGCTGGCTGGCATCCCTGGTTTAACAAAAAGCTTGATCCAAAGCGCGATGAACAGGAACTCTGCGTTGAATTTACGGCGGACTGGCAGGAAGAGCCGGGGGATGACGAGCTACCCACTGGCAAAAAAATATCGCCGCAGCCGGGACCATGGGATGACTGTTTCGGTTTCAATCATGGCATTCATGCCACGCTAAACTGGCCCGGCAAACTGAGTATGGAAATGACGTCTCCGGCCCCTTCATTAGTTGCCTTTGATAAACAACCCGATGCAACCTGTGTTAACCCGCTTTCACAGGCGCCTGATGCTATTAACCGCGATCCTCAATTTGTAAGTCCGGGTGAGCCGTTAGTTATTGAAAGTCGGTGGGCGTTTAAAGCGGAATAGTTCTGTGATTTGTCTTAGTGCGCCCACGTTGTCTGTGGGCGTTTGCGTATTTTGCCTGGTGAGTTCCCTTATGTGGATCACACTCAATTTTTAAGCCTGCTTCTTAAGATTCTTTATAAATTCATCAACAGGAGGCGTACTTTCAGTACCTTCTTCAGCATTTTTGATTTTACTAAGTTGATCAAGCAGATACTTTTTTTGCTCGGCCTGAACGAACCGTGTCAGGAGATCCCTGACCATTGGTTGATATCCCACCTCATATCGGGCCGCAATATCCTTTAAATCTTTAATTAATACCTTCGGGAGACGAATGGAGATAGCCTGAAGGCCGAGCTGGTCATCTGTCTGCGTTGCTGTTTTTTCACAGACAACGCCAACATGTTCTTCAGAGGCTCCCAGTTCCCGGTTGTCCCATTTTTCGGCATCGGCCAAAATCTTAGCGAAGTTATCTTTCATTGTAATTCCTCGTAAAACGCCTTTGATTCAATCTGGTCAACATTAGAAAGCGTACTTCTGATAGATATGTGACTCGGTTTCATTAGGTTCATAGGCTGTTTTGAGCACAAGGGCAGAAGGTGTCTGAACAAAGCAAATTTTAAGCGCTCTTCCCTTGTTGGTTTCAGCAATGAACCACTGCGTAGGTGGGATAGTGTTATTTTTTTCCCGGGTATCATAAAGAAAGTTTCCGTCCCGGTTTAAAAAGCACTCCTCGACTTCTTTTTCTGTGACGTGATGCCTTTCTTCAATTTTCTGTTTGATCGATGTGTGGATAATGATGTCCATCAGATAATGGCCGCCTGCCTGGCAATCTTATCATAGATAATAGTATTGTATATACATATAAAATGTTTTCAACTCAATAAAAAGGATGTTATTCAATCAGTTGAGCTTTATAACATTTATTGTATATACGCAATTATCCGTATGTTTCTGATTGCTTTATCTCACCCCGTAGTCAAACCTCGCCTTTCCCGCTACAGTTATCCCTCCACGGCGCGAAAGGAGACAAAAATGCTCTATATCTTTGATTTGGGGAATGTGATTGTCGATATCGACTTCAACCGTGTGCTGGGGGCATGGAGCGATTTCAGCCGCGTTCCCCTCGCAACGCTGAAGCAGAGCTTCACGATGGGCGAGGCGTTTCATCAGCATGAACGAGGGGAAATCACCGACGAAGTGTTTGCGCAAGCGCTATGTCTGGAGATGAATATGCCCCTGAGCTATGAGCAGTTCTCCCACGGCTGGCAGGCCGTCTTTGTTGCGCTGCGCCCGGAAGTCATCGCTATCATGCATAAGCTGAGGGAGCAGGGGTATCGCGTTGTGGTGCTGTCAAACACTAACCGTTTGCATACGACTTTCTGGCCGGAGGAATACCCGGAAATCCGTAGCGCCGCCGATCATATCTATCTGTCGCAGGATTTAGGTATGCGTAAACCGGAGGCGCGCATCTATCAGCAGGTCTTACAGGCTGAAGGGTTTTCTGCGGAGGATGCGGTCTTTTTCGATGACAACGCCGATAATATAGAAGGTGCCAAATTGTTGGGGATCACCAGCATCCTGGTGACGGGAAAAGAAACCATCCCGGACTATTTCTCGAAGCAGTTATGACAAAAAAATTCCGGCAAAAAATCAGTTACTCGACGCGCCCGCTGGTGGCGTGGCTGAAACTACTCTGGCAGCGTATCGACGAAGATAACATGACGACGCTGGCGGGTAACCTTGCCTATGTCTCGCTGCTCTCTCTGGTGCCGCTGGTTGCCGTTATCTTTGCGCTGTTTGCGGCGTTCCCGATGTTCTCGGATGTGAGTGTTCAGCTCCGCCACTTTGTTTTCGCTAATTTCATGCCCGCGACCGGCGATGTGATCCAGCGTTATATTGAACAGTTCGTGGCGAACTCCAGCAAAATGACGGCGGTGGGGGCGTGCGGCCTGATCGTGACCTCGCTCCTGCTGATGTACGCCATCGACAGCGCGTTAAACGCCATCTGGCGCAGCAAACGCATCCGACCCAAGGTCTACTCCTTTGCGGTCTACTGGATGATCCTGACCCTGGGGCCGGTGCTCGCGGGGGCCAGCCTGGTGATCAGCTCATACCTGCTCTCGTTGCGCTGGGCCAGTGAGCTAAATAGCGTGATTGATGACGTGCTGCGTATCTTCCCGCTGATCCTCTCGTGGCTCTCTTTTTGGTTGTTATACAGCGTGGTGCCGACGACGCAGGTGCCGAATCGGGATGCGGTGATCGGGGCATTTGTTGCCGCGTTATTGTTCGAGGCGGGTAAGAAAGGGTTTGCGCTGTATATCACCACGTTTCCCTCCTATCAGCTCATTTACGGCGTGCTGTCTGTCATCCCTATTTTGTTCGTCTGGGTCTACTGGACGTGGTGCATCGTCTTGCTTGGCGCGGAAATAACTGTCACTCTCGGAGAGTACCGCAAACTCAAAGAAGAAAAAGAAGACCAGCCATGATTGCATTAATTCAGCGCGTAACCCGTGCCAGCGTCACCGTGGAGGGTGAAGTGACGGGTGAAATCGGCCAGGGACTTTTGGTCCTGTTAGGTGTCGAAAAAGAGGATGATGAACAGAAAGCGAATCGCCTGTGCGAGCGCGTGCTTGGCTATCGGATCTTTAGCGATGCCGACGGCAAGATGAACCTTAACGTTCAGCAGGCAGGCGGTAGCGTACTGGTGGTGTCGCAGTTTACGCTGGCGGCAGATACCGAACGTGGGATGCGTCCCAGCTTCTCGAAAGGTGCCGCGCCGGATCGCGCTGAAGAACTGTATGAATATTTTGCCGGCCGCTGTCGTCAGCAGCAGATAGAGACGCAGACCGGGCGATTTGCCGCCGATATGCAGGTTTCACTGGTTAATGATGGGCCAGTTACGTTCTGGCTTCAGGTATGAGCCAGCTTCCGGCGTGGCCGCGGGTAACAAAAGAGAGTGCCGCTATGTATCACCTTCGTGTACCGCAAACAGCAGAAGAGTTAGACGCCTACTATCAGTTTCGCTGGGAGATGCTGCGTAAGCCGCTGCATCAGCCGAAAGGGTCCGAACGCGACGCCTGGGATGCGCTGGCGCATCACCAAATGGTGGTGGATGAAGACGGCAAACTGGTAGCCGTCGGGCGGCTTTATATTAATGCCGATAACGAAGCCTCTATCCGCTTTATGGCCGTCGATCCTGATGTGCAGGATAAGGGCCTGGGCACGCTGATGGCGATGACTCTGGAATCCATTGCCCGACAGGAAGGGGTGAAGCGTGTGACCTGTAGCGCGCGCGAGGATGCAGTAGAGTTCTTCGCCAGACTGGGATTTGTGAACCAGGGGGAAATCACCGCCCCGCAAACCACGCCGCTGCGCCACTTTCTGATGATTAAACCAATCGCATCGCTGGACGACATCCTGCACCGTGGCGACTGGTGCGGACAACTCCAGCAGGCGTGGTATGAGCACATTCCGCTCAGTGAAAAGATGGGCGTGCGCATCCAGCAGTATACCGGGCAAAAATTTATTACCACCATGCCGGAGACCGGCAATCAAAATCCGCACCACACCCTGTTTGCCGGCAGCCTGTTTTCACTGGCGACACTGACCGGCTGGGGACTGATCTGGCTGATGCTGCGCGAGCGTCATCTGGGCGGTACGATTATCCTGGCCGACGCGCATATTCGCTACAGTCACCCGATTAGCGGGCGTCCAACCGCCATTGCCGACCTCGGTTCGCTCAGCGGCGATCTCGACCGTCTGGCGCGCGGGCGTAAGGCGCGCGTGCAATTACAGGTCGAACTGTTCGGCAATGAAACCTCCGGCGCGGTGTTTGAAGGTATCTATATCGTGCTCCCAGCGAAGCCATTTGGGCCGCTGGAAGAAGGGGGGAATGAGGAGGAGTGATAGCTTAAATCGGGTGCTGCTCCACATTCATTTGCTGGTGGAGGATGCGGATAATAAAAATCCCATACTCTGTCGGCCGATAAAAAATAGCATGCTGCCCATGATCGTGTCGGCGAGTATTTTCAAGTACAGCAGAGTAGTCTCGTCCTGACATTGGGCTTTTAGCCAATAGCTGAAGAAATTTTTCCAGCTGGCGAGTGTATTTATCGGCTTGCAACGCACCGAACTCACGCCATGTGTACTCATAAATCGAACCGAAGTCATCCGCTGCCAGGTTTGAAAGTTTATACATTTAGGCTTCGTTTCTTCCTTGCTGCAATTTCCTGTAAGGTAAGATCGCTTTCGCCGCTGTGTAAGCCTGCCTCAAGTTCATTGCGCAATCTGCTGTTTTGCAATTCCTGTTGCTCAAGCAGACGCAGCGCCGATCTTACCACCTCACTGGTCGAGCCATAGCGACCACTTTCAATCATTTCACTGATAAAGAGATCCAGTTGTTCTCCAATCGTGATGCTGGTTGTTCTGGGCATAATGTTCTCTGGTGTGTTATTTATTAACACAGAATAGCACCCTTCTTGTTATGCATAAATTTTTTGAGTTACCCGCCAAGCTTCTGGACAGCTAATTATTCGATAAATGCTTGTGCCGGAAGGTTAAAACGTTCGGAGAGCGCTTTAATGTGCTTTACCGTCAGCGCTCTGCGGCCATTGAGAATATTGCTGACGTTGGCTTTTGACCCCAGCTCCTTCGCTAAATCGGCTGCTTTTAGGCCGTACTGATCCATCAGCGTTCGCAGCATAGCGACGCCCGGAGGCGTACTTTCCAGGCGGCGATTAAACTCTGAAAATTCAGGTGATTGGTCTTCATAATCGCTGATTTGCCTGGCGAGAAGTTCAAAAAGCGGATTATCCAGATCGTCCCTGTCGATTAAGAATTCAATCAGCACCAGTGCTCTGCGATACTCCGTTTCGTTACGTTCTCCGTTCATCAGGGGAATAGGCTTCACTGCTTTTGAGAAAGCGTTAACCATCTTTTCTGCGCTGGCGGTATCCATAAGGTGTATATTGGGCCTGCTCATTCTGTATGGCTCCGGTAGTATTTTGTTAGCCTGTCGTATTCGGCATGGGAAGCAATATGCTTCACAAAAACTTTTTGCAGCCTGAAATCCATAAAAGCGATGAGTCGTAAGCTGTTACCTGCAACATCAACTACCCACCATTTTTTCCTGTATTTAAAGTTGTCCAGAGAAGGAAGATAGCTTTTCATCTCTTGTGGATCGCTGAAAGTCTTTTTCTCCAGGGCATTCAGCAAGTCGACGAGCGCGATGGCACAACCGGGAAAGCTGGCTATCGCCTCGTTAAAAGGCTTACGGCTAATAACATGCACGGCTCTGTCCCTGTACCGGTGTTTTCAGCCTGAAAACACTATAGTGGATGGACCTGTTGTTTTCAATATGAAAACAACAGAGAAATAGCCATCTATATACCAGCCCGCCAGGCAATATCCCGCATCACGTTCTTTGCCGCCAGGCTTACTCCACCCAGTTGAAAAAAGCCGTGAATGACGCCGAGATAGCGCTGGCAGGTACTCTCCACGCCCTGTTCACTCAGCCGTTGGTACAGCGCTTCGCCTTCGTCGCAAAGCGGATCGTATTCAGCAGTAATGATATGCACGGGAGGCAGACCGTTGAAGTCATCCCGCCACAGCGGGCTGGCCTCCGGATGCTGGCGTTCTGTATGAGGCAAATACATCTCGTAACCGGAAAGCAGCGTGTCGCGGGTAATGATGTAGTCGAGGCCGTTACGGGTATAGCTTTCGAAATGGGCGGTGGCATCGAGCATCGGGTAGATGAGAATGAGCCGTGCAGGTTGCCACTGACCTGCCGCTTTCAGACGCAGCGCCGTGACCAGCGCCAGATGCCCGCCCGCGCTGTCGCCAGCGAGTGTTATGCGCGTGCGATCGACGCCGAGCGTGTCGGCATGCTGCCAGATGATATCCGCGCCTTTTTCTGCATCGTCATGCGCCGCAGGGTAAGTATGCTCCGGTGCGCATCGGTACTGAACGGCAATCACCCGGCAGCCGCTGTAAAACGCCAGTTGCCGCAACTGATGATCGTGCGTGGCAAAACCACCGCTGACGAAACAGCCGCCGTGGTAATAAATTACCGTCGGCAGAGCGTCCTTAGCGTTAAGTGGCGAGACAACCCGGAAGCTCAACCCTTCAAGTTCCATATCTTTCACGGTGACGCGCGTTTCCTTCTCGCCCGCGAGAACGGTGCTGGCTATATAGCCCTCCCGACGTTGTTCAACGCTTTGATGTCGTTCTGACGGACGTCCGGCGGCGATAAAATCGTTAACTAGCGCCGCGATACCTTTTTCCAGTGCCATGAATACGCTCTCTGCCTGTATGGATATCCAGTTTTATAACCTGGCTGCTGGAAAATGAAAACGCAAATTTTGGTGGGGATCTGATTCTGGAAAGCGCCTCGCAAAAGCGGAATATCAGGCACATTGTTAATGGCTTAGCTTGTTTTAAGGCAGTAAGGTAATAATTGATGCTATACGTCATTGACGTATAGCAGAATTCAGTTACTATAAGCCAATGGCGTATGGATATGATATTTGTAGAAACGGATGTTTTCACCGAATATGTTACAAAATTGTTGGATGATGACGAATACCGAAAGCTCCAGATTTTCCTTACCATTCAGCCTGACCACGGTGATGTTATTCCTGACACGGGTGGGTTGCGGAAGATTCGCTGGATGGTTCATGGGCGGGGTAAGCGCGGTGGGGTGAGAGTGATCTACTTTTATCGCGCGAGTAGCTCTGAAATTCGACTGCTGCTTATTTATCGTAAAGGGATAAAAGATAACCTGACTCAACAAGAAAAAACAATTCTCCGAATGTTGAACGAGAGGTGGTAAATGGATAAGACGTTATTCGAGCAATTGACCAAAAGTATGCATCAAATGAATGATATTTTGGAAGGCACACGGCATCCTTCCCGAACATTTCATATTGATGCGATGAAAATTAAAGAAATCCGTCAGGCTACGGGATTATCGCAGTCTAAATTCGCGGATTTAATATCGGTAAATGTAGATACTTTGCGTAACTGGGAGCAGGGACGACGCTCACCCACCGGGCCAGCAAAAGCGTTGCTAAGGGCGATTGCGAACGATCCGCGACATGTGATTCCTGCGCTGTCCCAGTAATAACTTACCATCACTGCTTAAATCTCGTGTAACTCACGAACGAGACGGCCTTTCAGTTTTCTACGCAGCAACGTGGCGGAAGAGTGCTTCTTGCTGGCCATGAGGTCTGTTTTAAGGTTTTTCAGACGCGCTTCTGGATTGATAATGCGTGTTTTAGCCTCAGCAGTAATCAACGCTTGCATTGCTTTCTTCTCACCATTCAAGGAGGAGAGAGAGACAAAACAGTCACGCTTGTTGTAGTACGACATAGCTGGCTCTCCCCTCAGTCACTGTTTTATATGCCTGTAACTCACCTGGTATCAGCGGGCGCGGCGCTTTCTTATGCAACCCTGTACGTTGATTATAACGTGGTACATTTTTTAACCCAAGCATATAGTCATAGATTTCCTCAAGAGTAACATGGCGACCTGCATCAACAATGCCTCCGGTTGCGGCCTGGAATACGAAACCACCAATATTGAATTTCTCAAAATGGGCGATAAGCGCCAGCGATACTGTCTGTAAAACGACAGCGCTTCCCAAACCTCTAAACCGAACATGGCGGAAGTCAGCAAGAGAGTCCATGCCATCCCAGGTATCGAAATAAACTTCTGCCATGCCGTTTAAGGGGAAAACGATGCTATCAGGCATCTTATACCCAATACGGGTAAACATTTTTTCATCAACCAAACTTCCGACTATAACGGCATATATTTCGTTACCAGCGACAAATATATAGCTGTGGTGAATGCGATTGTCGTAGACGAATTTTTTTCGCCTCATTCCATAGTCTTCCAGGAAAATCTCTTCTTCAATACGCAATTTTTGCTCCTTGCAAAGGCATATTGCTCCCGGCAATTTTCATTAACTTTTTCATTACTTTCTGCTGTGCTTCAGCTAATAACCTTTTTAAAGACTTTGTTCAGGCACACTCAAATTAAAGGTTGTATGAATACAGGAAGTTATATCTCGATATTTTGTAAGTAAAAGCGTGATTTTAAATGAGAGTAAGAAACTGGAAAGCGCCTCGCAAAAGTAAAAAGTGTCGCAGAGCCACTCTTTAACCTTGCCATGAGTAAGTGTATTTTGTCTTCTTATTAACCATTAATGATATACTGGAGGTATATATGAGCACGGTGGCAGGTATCGATATGGGCAGAATACTTCTTGATTTGTCTGATGACGTTATCAAACGGCTTGATGATCTTAAGCACCAGCGCGGCCTTCCGCGGGCTGAGTTGCTGCGTGAAGCGGTTGAAGAATACCTTGAAAGGCAGAATCAGGCTAAAGCGGCAATCGCGAATGCGCTTGGGCTGTGGCAGGGTTGTGAAGAAGATGGTGTTGAGTTTGAACGAGCGCTGCGTGAGGAGTGGGAGCGATGAAAGGAAAGGCGCTTTTTGATACCAATATCCTGATCGATCTGTTTAATGGTCGTCGCGAGGCAATGTCAGCGCTTGACGCTTATCCTCCACAGCATGCTATTAGTCTCGTTACCTGGATGGAAGTGATGGTCGGGGCGAAAAAATACCATCAGGAACATCAAACGCGTATGGCGTTGAGCGCTTTTAATATTATTGGTATATCGCAGGATATTGCGGAACGGAGCGTAAATCTCAGGCAAGAGTTCGGCTTAAAACTGCCAGACGCTATCATTCTCGCCACGGCTCAGTATCATCGCTATGAGATGGTCACGCGGAATACAAAGGATTTCGCAGGTATACCCGGTGTCGTAACACCTTATCAATTTTGACAAAAAAACGCCGGGCAGGCGCAAGCGCTACCCGACGTATTATTTACTCCCCTTCACCCGGGAACAAAAACGGGTTAATGGAGCTGCGCGCAAAACCTTCCTGCTCCATGCGGGCGTCCAGTACCAGCGAGGCCAGATCGTCAGCGACTGGCTCCACGTTCGGGTCTTTTTCCTGATACAAAATCTTCAGGTAAGTGCCACAGTCGCCGCAGCTTTCGGCTTTTACCGAAGCCTGCTCGTTGTCCAGCGACCAGTAATGCAAATCGCGGGTCTGCTCACAGTTGCTGCACTTGATGCGCACCACGTGCCACTCGGTTTCGCACAGGTTGCAGTGCAGATAACGCAGCCCCTGCGTGGTGCCGATTTGCACGATGCTGGAGACCGGCATCGAACCGCAGACCGGGCAGAACTGGCGCTGCTCGCCGTATTCAGCGCGGGCTTTGCCGGGGATCAGGCTCGCCATTTGCGCCCAGTATAGCGAAAGTGCGGCCCAGATAAACGGGGCTTTATCGCTGCTGACAGAGGAGAAGTCGGCGGCGAATAGCGCGCTCGCCATCAACTCCAGCTCCTGCTCAGAGGCCTTTTCCAGATTCTCGATCACCGCCAGCGCCGGACCGCTCATCTCCGGCTTCAGCTCGGCGATCAGCGAATGCAGCAGCTTATGCCAGTGCTTGTCGCGCGGCAGGATGTGAATATCCAGCGGCGGCTTGCCCTGCGCGGCCGCTTCTTTGATGCGGGCCGTCAGATCCATCTCCAGCGGATGATCGTACAGCACCACTTCCTGAGCGTGGGCAATCAGCGCGGCAAAGCGCAGATAGTCACCCAGCGGGTTATTCTCGGCCAGCTCGCGCAGGCGTTCAGCGCGGCGGTTGTACACGTTTTTGAGTCTGGGGAACAATAACGGCGGAATCATATCCGCCGTGCGTTTTTCGCCCGAACCCAGCTCATCTTGCGGGATTATGCGAATACTCATTCAGATGACTTTTCCTCTTTCTGGCGGACTTCGCGGTACCAGCGCGGGTGATGTTTCCTCGCCCACGTTTTGGTAACCCAGCCTTCCACCATCGCGGTAATGGTGCCTTTCACCCAGAGGGCGGCGTAAATATGCACCATGATAACCACAATTAACGCCACTGCGGCAAATGAATGCAGCATTAACGCGAATCGGATCACCGGGATTGAGAAAGCAGGCGCAAAGTACGGACGCCAGATGACCACGCCGCTCGCCAGCAACAGCACCAGCAGAATGATGGCCGCCCAGAATACGCATTTCTGACCGAAGTTATAGCGTCCGGTATCACCCACTTCCTCGTTGACGACGATCTTACGAATATTCTTCGCCCAAAAGATATCATCCCGATTGATTAGGTTGTGATGCCAGTAACGGAAAAACATGATGATGAAAGAAGCAAACATCACCACGCCGACGAACGGATGCAGAATGCGCGCCAGCTGCGGCGTACCCAGAACGTGCATCAACCAGTTAAAGGACGGGAAGAAAAATCCCAGTCCGCTCACCGCCGCCAGCACGAAGCAGAAGGCGGTGACCCAGTGATTGATGCGTTCCGGTGCCGTGTAGCGCACGATGGTGTCACGTCTTTTCATTTGCGCACCTCGTCTTTCTCTTCATGCAGATTGTCTTCATCTTCTTCTGCGCGGTTCGGACCGACACCAACGTAGTGGAAGATACTGGCTGCGAAGGTCGCGGCAAAGCCGACCGCCGCAAGCGGTTTCCAGATGCCTTTCCAGAACTTCACGGTCTGGCTGATTTCCGGGCTCTCCGGCAGGCCGTGGTACAGATTCGGCTTGTCGGCATGGTGCAGCACGTACATGACGTGAGTACCACCAACGCCCGCCGGATCGTACAGGCCCGCCTTATCATAACCACGGGTTTTCAGCTCGTTAACGCGCTCACCGGCCAGCACCTTCATATCCTCTTTGGAACCAAAGTGGATAGCGCCGGTCGGGCAGGTTTTCACGCAGGCCGGCTCCTGGCCGACAACAACGCGATCCACGCATAGGGTGCATTTGTAGACGCGGTTATCTTCCGGATTCAGGCGCGGCACGTCGAACGGGCAGCCCGCGATGCAGTAGCCGCAGCCGATGCACTGTTCGGACTGGAAGTCGACAATCCCGTTAGCATACTGAATGATAGCCCCTTCCGACGGACACGCCTTCAGGCAACCCGGATCGGCGCAGTGCATACAGCCATCCTTGCGGATCAGCCACTCCAGTTTGTCGTTCTGCTCGACTTCCGAGAAACGCATCACCGTCCAGGATTTAGCGGTCAAATCTGCCGGGTTGTCATAGACCCCGACGTTGTGACCCACGTCGTCACGAATGTCGTTCCACTCTGAACACGCCACCTGACAGGCTTTACAGCCGATACAGGTGGTGACGTCGATAAGCTTCGCCACCTCTTGCTGGTGATCCCGCGCCTGAGGCGCGGGGGTGAAACCGTTAGTCGCGGAACGACGGATAATGTCTTGCGATTGATAAGCCATAAGTCGTCTCCGTTACACCTTTTCCACGTTCACCAGGAACGCCTTAAACTCCGGCGTCTGAGTGTTCGCATCGCCAACGACCGGCGTTAGCGTGTTAGCAATAAAGCCTTTCTTCGCCACGCCCTCATAACCCCAGTGAATCGGAATACCGATGGTATCGACATCCTGATTATTCACCTTCAGCGTGCGGATACGTTTGGTCACCACTGCCTTGGCCTTAATATAGCCACGGTTAGAGGAGACTTTTACCGTATCGCCCTGCGCGATGCCGAGCTTATTCGCCAGCTTCTCGCCGATCTCCACAAACTGCTCCGGCTGCGCGATGGAGTTCAACAGCGCGTGCTTGGTCCAGTAGTGGAAGTGCTCCGTCAGACGATAAGTGGTGCCCACATACGGGAACTTATCGGCTTTCCCCATCGCATCCATATCGTCTTTAAAGACGCGGGCTGCCGGGTTGGAGATCACGTTCGGGTGCAGCGGGTTAGTACCCAGCGGTGTTTCAAACGGCTCGTAATGTTCCGGGAACGGCCCTTCCGCCATCTTATCGGTAGCGAACAGGCGGCCTACGCCCTCCTGCAGCATGATAAACGGACCGACATCACTGCCCGGAGGCGCGGTGTTGTAGTCCGGAATATCCGCACCGGCCCATTTGCCGTTGCCGTAAGAGATAAGCTGGCGTTTCGGATCCCACGGTTTACCCTGCGGGTCGGCGGAGGCGCGGTTATACAGGATGCGGCGGTTCAGCGGCCATGCCCAGGCCCAGCCCAGCGTATTCCCCAGCCCTGACGGGTCGGCGTTATCGCGGCGGGCCATCTGGTTGCCGTCCGGCGTCCAGCTTCCGGCGAAGATCCAGCAGCCGCTGGAGGTGGTGCCGTCATCGCGCAGATGCGCAAACGAGGCCAGCTGATTACCTTTTTTCGCCAGTAACAGCCCGGTCGTCGGATCGGTAATATCTTCCAGCGCCTTACCGTTGCTCTCCATCGCCACTTCTTCCGGCGACGGATTCTCCGGCGTCAGGTAGTTCCAGGTCATATTCAGCACCTGTTCCGGCAGCGCACCACCTTCGGCGGCATACATCTTACGCAGGCGCAGGAAGATGCCCGCGAGGATTTCGCCGTCGTTCAGCGCTTCGCCCGGTCCATCCTGACCTTTCCAGTGCCATTGCAGCCAGCGGCCGGAGTTCACGATGGAACCGTTCTCTTCGGCAAAGCAGGTGGACGGCAGACGGAACACTTCAGTCTGGATTTTCGACGGATCGACATCGTTCGACTCACCGTGGTTCTGCCAGAAGGTCGAGGTTTCAGTGTTGAGCGGATCGATGGTCACCAGGAACTTCAGCTTCGACAGCGAAGAGACCACTTTATTTTTGTTCGGGAACGACGCCACCGGGTTAAAGCCCTGGCAGAGATAGCCGGTCACCTGGCCTTTGGCCATCATGTCGAAATACTGCAGTACGTCGTAGGCTTTATCCCACTTCGGCAGCCACTCAAAACCCCAGTCGTTTTCAGCAGTCGCTTTATCGCCGTAAAACGCCTTCATCATGGAGACGAAGAATTTCGGGTAGTTGCTCCAGTAGTTAACCTGATTTTCCTGTAACGGCTTGGTGGTGTTACCGGCAAAGTAGGTTTCAAGCGTGTCCTGCTTGTCATTCGGCAGCGTCATATAGCCCGGCAGGCTTTGCGACAGCAGACCGAGGTCGGTCAGGCCCTGAATGTTGGAGTGACCGCGCAGGGCGTTTACGCCGCCGCCTGCCATCCCCATGTTGCCGAGCAGCAGTTGGATCATCGCCATCGTACGGATGTTTTGTGCACCCACCGAGTGCTGCGTCCAGCCGAGCGCATACAGGAACGACGCGGTTTTATCGTGCGCGCTGGTCTCTGCGATGTACTCGCATACCTTCAGGAAGTCCGCCTGCGGTGTACCGCAGATGTTTTCGACTACGTCCGGCGTGTAGCGGGAAATATGCTTTTTCAGCAGGTTCCACACGCAGCGCGGGTGTTGCAGCGTGGTGTCCCGTTTCGCAAAGCCGCGCTCGTCCAGCTCATAGTTCCAGCTTTCTTTGTCGTACTTGCGTTTTTCCGGGTCATAGCCGGTGAACAGGCCGTCATCAAAGCCAAAATCTTCACGCACAATCAGGCTGGCGTTGGTATAGGCTTCGGTGTATTCGCGGTTGTATTTTTCGTTGTTTAGCAGGTACAGCATGACGCCTGACAGGAAAGCAATGTCAGTACCTGAACGAATCGGCGCATAGAAATCGGCTACCGAGGCAGTACGCGTAAAGCGCGGATCGATCACAATCAGCTTCGCGCCATTGTGGATCTTGGCTTCCATCGCCCAGCGGAACCCTACCGGATGCGCTTCAGCGGCGTTGCCGCCCATCACCACGACGAGGTTGGCGTTTTTGATGTCGACCCAGTGGTTGGTCATCGCACCGCGACCAAATGTTGGAGCAAGACTTGCTACCGTTGGTCCGTGTCAGACACGCGCCTGGTTGTCGACGGCTAACATGCCGAGTGCGCGGGTAAATTTCTGCGTTAAATAGCCGGTTTCGTTACTGGATGCGGAAGCGCACAGCATACCGGTAGAAAGCCAGCGGTTAACGGTTGTGCCTTCGGCATTCTGCGCGATGAAATTGGCATCGCGGTCTTCCTTCATCAGCCTGGCGATGCGATCGAACGCCTCTTCCCAACTGATTCGCTGCCATTTATCCGACCCTGGCGCGCGATATTCCGGATACTTCAGGCGGCTGTCAGAGTGGATAAAGTCAATGAGTCCCGCGCCTTTCGGGCAAAGTGCGCCACGGTTTACCGGATGGTCCGGGTCCCCTTCAATGTGGAAAATGGACGATTTGGCGTTTTTAGCACCGTCGCCGAGGCTATACATTAATAGCCCACAGCCAACGGAACAGTATGTGCAAGTGTTACGGGTTTCGCGGGTGCGCAGCAGCTTATATTGCCGTGTTTCCGCCAGCGCTACGCTGGGGGCAAAACCCAACGCCGCTGCCGTTGTGCCTGCCATACCGCCAGCGCAGATCTTAAAGAACTGCCTTCTGCTGACCTGCATGGTGTGCTCCTTATGTCGACATTACTCATCAATATTATGACTTTCTGACTGACCATCTGCGGTTGCTACCGCTTCTGTGGTATTGATTTTCGACGGCCCGCCAGACAATAACCCTGCTAAGAATATCATAATTCCTCAAGTTGTTTCGGATATGTATACATGAAGAACCGGTAATGTTGCTTTGTGCACACTTTTCGCGAAAAAATAGCTTAATCAAAATGCACAGAGTGATATGAATCAATTTATATAGCGGTCTGGAGTTTTTATCTGTTGGTGTCATTGATGTAGAACAAACCCACTTTCAGCACGGTTTGCTCCCGCGAGCTAACCGTGCTGAAATAACCCGGTTCTTGCTATCATTTTTCAGGAAAAACCATGTCTCAGCCCCTTCTGGCGGTCGGTGCGGCGTCACGCCTTGTCTGGTCTCGCGAAAATATGAACAGTGCCACAGCGGATTATCTGGCGGAAGAAGTCCCTGTTGCCCTGGTCTATAACGGTATCTCGCATGTCGTGATGATGGCGTCTCCGAAGGATCTGGAACGCTTTGCTATCGGCTTTTCCTTATCCGAAGGGATTATAGAAAACCAAAACGAGATCTTCGGGATGGACGTGGTTCAGGCGTGTAACGGTCTGGAGGTGCAGATTGAGCTGTCCAGCCGTCGTTTTATGGGGCTAAAAGAACGCCGCCGCGCACTGGCCGGACGCACCGGCTGCGGGGTCTGCGGTGTTGAACAGCTTAATGACATCGGTAAGCCCGTCGCGCCGCTGCCGTTTACGCAAACTTTTTCGCTGGCCGATCTCGATCGCGGGCTGAGCCAGCTTCGGGATTTTCAGCCCATCGGTCAACTGACCGGCTGTACTCATGCCGCCGCCTGGATGCTCCCTTCCGGCGAACTGGCGGGCGGGCATGAAGACGTAGGTCGTCACGTTGCGCTGGATAAGCTGCTGGGACGCCGTGCGCAAGAGGGCGACCACTGGCAGTCGGGCGCGGTGCTGGTGTCCAGCCGTGCCAGCTATGAGATGGTACAAAAATCGGCAATGTGCGGGGTGGAGATTTTGTTTGCCGTGTCGGCAGCCACGACGCTGGCGGTGGAAGTGGCGGAACGCTGTAACCTGACGCTGGTGGGGTTTTGTAAGCCGGGCAGGGCGAAGATTTATACGCATCCGCAGCGGCTGGCGACGAGTTAACGTTTTTTTGGTTCTGGAAAGGGCCAGATGCATTTGTCCGCCAGGCGGACTGGCGAAGCCTGGTGTCGAAAGTGCGGCTGCGGTCGTTTTTTGTGTCTGTTTCTTCCGCTATTACATTGTTAGTAAATGTATTTTATTTAATGGTCTGAATATTGCAGCCGCTTGTACAGTCGATAACTAAAGGTCCTGTACAATGCCGTTGCTCTATCAGAATCCCGTCATTCATGCAGATTATGCCGATCCCGATATGATCCGCACCGGTGATGATTTCTGGATGGTCGCCTCCAGTTTTCATCAACTTCCGGGCTTACCGCTCCTTCACTCCCGCGATCTCATTCACTGGCGGATTGTTAATCATGTCATCAAACGTCTTCCCTCGCCGGAATACGATACCGTGCAGCCGGGAAAAGGCGTCTGGGCACCATCAATTCGTTTTCACGACGGCCAGTTCTGGGTTTTTTACAGCTTGCCGGATGAGGGCATTTTTGTCACTCATGCCAGCGATCCGCTTGGCGAGTGGAGCGAGCCGCGTTGTTTGAAGGCGAAACCTGGATGGATAGATCCCTGTCCGTTCTGGGATGACGATGGCCGGGCATGGCTGATACACGCCTTTGCCTTCAGCCGCAGCGGGATCAAAAACAAGCTGCAACTGTTTGAAATGGCACCCGATGCTTCCTGCCTGCTGGATAATGGACGCATCATTTTTGACGGCACGCCTTCGCATCCAACGCTGGAAGGTCCCAAGCTTTATAAGCGCAATGGCGAATACTGGATATTCGCCCCGGCGGGCGGCGTTAAACGCGGTTGGCAAACGGTATTACGCGCGGCAACACTGGACGGCCCCTGGGAGTACCGTGACGTTCTGCACCAGCGCTCAACGCCGATCAATGGCCCACACCAGGGAGCGTGGGTTGAACTGTCAAACGGCGAAAGCTGGTTCTTGCATTTTCAGGATAAAGGCGTGTATGGCCGTATTGTGCATCTCCAGCCGCTGCGCTGGATGAACGATGGCTGGCCGCATATTGGCGAAGCGCTGGATGAAAACGGCAAGGGTCAGCCAGTATTAAGGTTTTCACGCCCCGCCTTACCGTGTTCGCCTTGCGCGCTGCAAATCAGTGACGATTTCGCCAACGGCAGACCGGGGCTACAGTGGCAGTGGCAGGCGAATCCGCAGGATAACTGGCTTACTTTCGGGACTCAGGGCCTCTCTTTATGCTGCGCACCAACGCCCGTTGATGTCAGCCTCTATCACTTACCCCAGCTGCTGCTGCAAAAATTCCCTGCCGAACGTTTTACCGCGAGTGTTGTTATGCACCCGGCGTTTCATCAGCATGGCGATGAAGGGGGAATAGTCATTTATGGCCAGCGTTTTGCTGCCTTATGCGTGGCCCATACCGCCGACGGAATGACGCTGCTTTTCCGTCACGGATGGATAGACGATCGGGGAGAGATTAATGACGCTGTCTTGCCGGTTGCGGATCTCAACGGTATAACGCAAATCGAACTGGGTTATCGCGTCAGTTACGATGGTCTGGTTAAGTTTAACTACCGTCTGGCTGACGGAAAATGGCAGGACGTTGAACCGCAATTCTCGGCTGGGGCAGGAAAATGGATCGGAGCGCGGATGGGAATATATGCCCGGGGAGAGAATGAAAGCCAGGAGGGAAAAATTACATTTTCTGCTTTTGCCGTCACTCTGCTCTAGCGTAGGGGGCAGCCTGGCTGCCCCTCTCTGTCATGACGTTAATCAAGATAGTAACGAATACCCAGACGAAAGCGCACCTGGTCGTCGTGGTTTTGATCCTGGTCCAGCCATGCGACTTCTGCGTAGGGCAGCCAGTGTTTATCGAGGCGGTACCGGGCGACAATACTCGGTTCCCAGTGGGTTTTTTGTCCGTTAGACGCGTTAAAATCGTTCGTGTTGACGAAAAATTCCGGGTTAAGCTGTAGCCACAATTTCTCAGTCGCCTGATAATTCAAATACAGATCAAATTGATGGCTGTCGTTATAATCCATATAGCCATTATAGTCGTATTCTTTATGCGTCATGTGGTTGTAACGGTAACGGCCACTAAAACTTAAGTCTTTATTAATTTTATAATCCAGGGTGAGGTAAGGTGCCAGTTTGGTGCCATTGCTGTCAATATCAGTTAAGCCCCCGGGAGTGAGCGTCCATTTTTCATCCAGCGGCACCGGATACCAGCCTTCAAACTCCTGGAAGGAGCTTTTCATTTGATCGAAATCCTGCCCCAAATCATACATTGCGGAAGCGAGAACGCCTGCACCGTTATCAAATATATGACCTAAGCCAATTTTATACTGATTTTTTTCAGAAGCCGTGGTGTGCGCGTATCGATTATCTACCCAGGTTGCGTCTGCCATGGTATTAAGTGCGAAACAGGTCAGCGGTAATCCGATAAGTACTGTATGTAATTTTTTCATTTTTATTCCCATAAGATGCAATGAGTTTCCTTGCCCTGATCCTCGCAAGGAGATGGAAGGTAATTTAAAATTGCAAAAGCTGTGCCAGAAAATAAAAGCCTTAAATTACATTGGGTTAAAAATAATGCGGATCAGGATTATTAGACACTGAGTGTTTTTTATTAGTGTTTATCTCTTTGTAATAAAAAAATAAACACTAAGTGCGATAGTTATCACACTGTATTAGAAATATCATACAGTAACGGCTCTCCTGTTAACCAACGTTGAAATTCATCCAGCACGCAGTTAGCAAGGCGGCGGGTTTCATTATTCAATGCTCCGGCAATATGGCTGCTGAGATACACGTTAGGTAAGGTATAAAGCAGCGACCCGGCCGCTGGTGGTTCTGGCCGGGTCACATCCAGCAACGCCGTCAGGTCCGGGCGTTCCTGAAGGACGGTAATAAGCTCCTCTTCATTAACCTGTTGTCCTCTGCCGGTATTAATAAATACGGCTCCCGGCCGCATTCGGTGAAATAAGTCGCCATTGAGTATGCCAATATTATCCTTACGGTGAGGGAGATGGTTACTGACAACATAAGCGCGGGAAAAAGCCTGTGTCAGTGAAATCGTACGTTTTTCCTGTCGTGAAGGAATAACCATAACGTTCAAATCAAAAGGTTCGAGTAGACGCTGTAATGTCGTTGATATTGCCCCGGCACCAATTAACGCCACGCTCTCCTGATAATTTCCCGGTGCGGGATGGTGGTTCGCCAGCATGGAAAAGCAGGCGGGGTCAATATAGTCGCGCTGATTACGAAAGTATCCTTTACAGCCAAGCAGTATTTGTGCCAGGCAAAACTCTGCCACTGGCACAGCATTCGCTTGCCAGGCACTAACCACTTTTATTTTTCTGGCCAGTAAGGGCGTGGCGAAATAATCCGTCTTGCCAGCAGCGTAAAACACGACTTTCAAATTAGGTAACCGGTCAAGTTGTTCTTCGGTAAGCGTAAACATCCCCCATGTTGAAAATATCATCTCCATATTTTTTAAGGCGGGTAATAGTGCTTCAATATTTTCGGGTGTAATGGCTTCGGGATACAGATTACAACGTGCGGTAATTTCATTGATATGGGATGGTTGATAAACCTGATGAAGTTTTTCAGGTCGGCAGGTAAATAAAGCAGCGTGCCAGTTCATGTATGCTCCGGGAAGAGACTCCCTTGCGAAGAAGGGAGTCGGAAGGTTTATATAATTCCCACTCCTGCCGCGGCAAAACCAAGAACAATCAGCAGAATTAGTACCTTATTAGGACTGACTTTCTTATTCAGCAGTTTCAGGCAACCGAGCACCAGTATGAGCGGGATCAATCCAACGCAGATTTTGTCGAGGATCTCCTGCAACACAAATGGCTGTCCGGCAATGGTCGTCTTAAAGGTGGTGGTAAATTTCACCATGCTGGCGCTCATCGCACCCACCATCATTAATCCCATGATCGACGATGCTTTGGTGATACAACCAAGCAGGCCAGACTGGGTAGCTTCCGCGATATACTTCGACCCCAGGCGATAGCCCATCACGCCGCCGTAGTAGCGCAAGAGGTAACTGGGAATGTTGTAAATCAGCAGAAATAACAGCGGGCCAAGCGGATTGCCTTGCGACGCCAGGCCAATAGCAATACCGGTCGCGATAATACGCAGCACGCCGTAAAAGAACGAATCGCCTACCCCGGCGAACGGTCCCATCAGGGCGACTTTAATCCCGTTAATGCTGGAGGTGTCAAAATTCGGATTGGCGGCGTTTTCTTTTTCCATCGATAGCGTCAGGCCCATAATAAAAGGCGCGAGATGCTGGTTGGTATTAAAAAACTGGCTGTTACGCTTTAGTGCATCAAGATAACGATGTGGGTCGCCAGCGTAGATTTTTTTCAACATCGGTGCCAGCGCCCAGCCATAGCTCAGCCCTTCCATTCGGGTGAAGTTCATCGATCCCAGCAGGGGGAACTGGCGGATAAAAAGTTGACGAAAAAGCTTTTTCTCACTTTTGCCATCGCTCCAGGCGCTGACGTCTTTCATCTGGATATCAGTCATTGAAGAACCCGTCCTTATCATCTACCGACGCCGGAGTTGCTGCCGTCGCCGTGTGTTTATTCGCTTTAAGCTGATTGAATTCATTGAAGCAGAGGTAGACCGCAACGGAGGCTGCGATAATCGCGATGCCCATAATCGGCAATTGCAGGTAAGCCGCCATCGCAAAGCCAATAAAGAAAAATGCAGCAATGTTACGGTTCCACAGCGCTTTCAGCAGAATAGCGAAGCCGAGTGCGGGAAGTATGCCGCCTACCGCCGTCATGCCGCGCATCACCGTATCCGGAATGCTTTCTACCAGGCTGCGAATGACATCCGTACCGAACAGCACGCCGAAAAAGGCGATCAGCGCGAACGGGACGCCGTAAAAGAAAGTCATGCCCAGCGTCAGACCCAGCGCAGCGCGGTCATGTCCCTGTTCCAGTAGCGCGTCATATTTTTCGACCAGCGCGGTATAAACCAGTTTCAGAACCTGATAGACAAAGACCGCCAGCAGGCTGATTGGTAATGCCAGCGCGACGGCGACCGGTGGCGCGGCATGCGTCAGGATGGTAAACGCGGTCGCCAGAACGGAGCCAACGGCGAGGTCGGCCGGGACCGAGCCGCCAATGGTAATCGTGCCAAGGAAAATCAGCTCCAGTGTGGCACCGATGATAATGCCCTGCTGTACATCGCCTAATACCAGTCCTACCAGCGCGCCGCAAATGAGTGGACGTTCTATTAGCGGCTGGCCGAGCGTATGATCGGCGGTTTTCACCAAAAACATCACCAGAGCGATAAGAAGTGCGGAAGTTAACATGGCGACCTCGCTTAGCCGGCGGCGTTATCCAGCATCTCAATCAGGTTTTTCACCGGATGAGAAGGCAGGACCTGGTATTCAACATGGACGCCGCGGTCGGCGATGGCGTGAAAATCCACCACATCTTCCGGCGTGACGTAGACGGTATCGCTGATGCGTTTTTTGGCCGCCAGATTATCGGTAATGCGCCCGAAGTTAGCGACGTTCAGGGTTTTTATGCCCGGAACCTGTTCTACCAGACGGCGGGCGTCAGCGGCATTATTGACGATAACCATTATTTTCATGCTTTCTGAACGCGGGTCGTTGAGAACGTCGCCTGCATCTTTTACCGCCATAATCGCGCATTTCGCCGTATCGGGTGCCGCCATGCGCAGCGACATCTTTTGTACCTCGTTATTCACAATCTGATCGTTGGCGACCAGGATACGATTCACGCCAAGATGCTTGGTCCAGACCACGGCAACCTGGCCGTGGATTAGACGATCATCAATACGAACTAAAGAAATCATGGTGTAGCTCCAGTTAGCAAAAGTAGGGTGTCCAGACGCGGGAAAGGCGAACCAGGGCTTCGAAATAAAAATAATCGCCCCACAGATTAGGTTCGTTAATTCCCATGTTGCGGCCAAAGTTATAAACACCTTCACGCAGCAGGCCGTCCTGCGGAGGCGCGAAATAATGGGTAGATAAATTCCGCATTATTAAAGCAATAGCATTGGCGTAGGCCGGGCGCAGCGGATCGGTCAGCGGCAGGATCTTTAATAGCTCCGCCAGCCCGCAGACGGCAATAGCCGCCGCTGACGTATCACGACAGGCGTTATCCCGGGCGGTAAAAACCAGATCCCAGTAACAGACATAGTCTTCAGGCAGCCGGTTAAGGAAGTAATGGGCTAACCGGCGCGCCAGTTCTGGCTGTGTGGCGTCTCCGGTGTGGTGAAAGCCCAGCGCAAAACCATAGATACCCCACGCCTGACCGCGAGCCCAGCATGAACTGTCGCTGAATCCCTGATGGGTATCACCACGTAACGGCTGGCCGTTATGGATATCCATATAAAAGGTGTGAAAGGTTGATGCATCTTCACGAACCAGATAGCGTGCTGCCTGCGACAGATGGCGAACAGCGGCTTCACGATATGCGCTGTTGCCTGTTTCATCGGCAGCCCAGAACAGCAGCGGTACGTTAAGATTACAGTCGATGATCATTCGTCCCTGGCGCGCCGGATCATTAAGATTTCCCCACGCCTGGATGACGCCCGCCGTGGCGTTAAAGCGTCGGTAAAGCAATTCAGCGGCACGTAGCGCCAGGTCACGGGCACGAATATTGCCGGTCAGTTTCCAGGCGTTAACGCAGGAGAGCAGATAGAGGAAGCCCAGGTCATGAGTATCGACTTTGATCTGTTTATTGAGCCGCTCCTCAAAGCTGTCGAGCAGCCCTTCTGCGACGGTGCGATATTTATCATCGCCGGTGACTTCCCATGCCAGCCATAACATGCCGGTCCAGAAACCCTCGGTCCAGTCGACTTTTTCCACTGCCGGATAGCGTCCCGCACTGGCGCTGGCAGCGGGAAAGGTGGTGGTAAAGCGCGGCAGCATGGTGTCAAGCTGGGTCAGGACGCCGGCAATAGCCTCTCGCAGCCAGGACTGGCTCAGGTCAGGCTGTGGGGCGCTATAGCGGGCATCAAGCATTTCAAGCGCGATTGTCATCGTCCGTCCTCCTGGGTAAAGAAATCGTCGACATCGTTCTGTGGTCCTGGTTGTACCGCATGACGCGCTGCGATAATTTCCGGCAAGTCATTCATGTACTGCATTGCGCCGCTGGCCGCGGCCATCGCATCCTGTAATCGCATCGCCGTTTCGTCATGCTCAGACATGCAAAATTCCATCAGCATAATCAGGTTGGCTCCGCTGATAACATGCGCATGCGGATATTTGACCATCATCTGTACGGCAGTATTATTGACGCTGCCGCCGGGCATATCGGTAAACAGCACCAGTTCGTTGCCGCGGCTTGCCGCCTGACGAGCAATATCGTCAAAATAAATTGCCAGTTCTGCCGTAGAACCGATTTCGCCGCAATATGCGCAGATTGGCTCGACGCCATGATCGTCCCCAATCAGAAGGTTCAGACCAGAGATAATCCCCTCGGCATAGTGGCCATGAGTTGCGATATACATCTCTCGCATTTTGCGTTCCTTAATCATTTTTCAGTTGTCTGCCTGAGGAATAGCAATCGCTGTGCCATGTTTTTATTTTATTGATTTGTATGGTAAAAATTCTCTTTGTGGACGCTGGGATTAGTGTTGAAAAGAGGCGGTGCGGGTAGTGTCGAAGGAGGTTGCCAGCCTGGGCTGGCAGGGGAGATTACCAGGCTGAGTCAGCGGCAATCCAGGGTTCCATGATTTCATAAATCATCAGCACTTCGGTTAGCGGCAGGGTGATGTGGTATTTGCGATTCAGCGCCTGGAAAAAGGTATCGTGTACGGCGATAAACGCCTGTTGATCCAGCGTCAGCTCTGCTTCCTCGCGGTGGCGCACGCCGTTGTTCACCATCACACGTTCAATCATCAGCGCGATATGCATAAAGAGGTTAATGCGCAGATAACTTTCAAAGTGGATTTTGTAGAATGCTTCATACTGCTTAATCACCGCGTCGACTTCATCAATGATCACCACCGGGTTCAGGAAATTCAGGCGACTGGCGACGCCTTCCACGGTAAACAGCTTCACGACCTCGTCAATCATCGGTTCCAGCCCGCCTTCCATCAGCAGGCCGCTGAAATAATCGCGCTTCAGGATCTGCGTTTTTTCTTTAATCAGCTGTTCAACGCTAATCAGCGGAATATAGCCCGCTTCCAGATCGGTGGTGGTGATGATTAATCGTGTGCCGTTCAGCGCCGGGTCCGCATGGGCGATTTTCCATTTCAGATCGTCATATTCCATTGTAATAATGTCGATCTCGTCCTGTGCCAGGTAGCGCTGAACAATGTCTTTTAGTTTGCGGGAAATCCCCTCGCCGGAAATGCAGGAAATAATAATTTTATTGCCTGGCAGCATACCCGCGTAATAGCGGGTTTCGACTTCATACGCGCCTTTCGCACTTTCGATAATCGCCTCCATCGGGAGTTTATCCTGGATTTTCGAGGCGATATCCAGCGCCATGGCCGTAGTAACATTGTTGATCAACAGCAATTCACCATGCAGATGGAGCTTAATCTCCTCGTAGATTGCTTTCAGCGACCCCATATCCACCAGGATAATAAGCCCTGCGCCCTGGGTAAGGTGGGACAGATGGGCAATCAGCAAATCAATGATCTCGCGTGTGGACGTCGCGTTGGGCATATCGAAGGCTTTAAAGTAGTAGCCGCCGGTGAGCTGGTTGGCGATGCCAGCGATGCTGGAGGCGGTGGAACGTCCGTGCGAAACAATGATGCCCTGAATGCGATCGTCTTCACCTGCCAGCGTATGAAAGGCGCAGCTTAACAGCGGCAGCAGTAGAGGCAGGGGCTGATTAACCACATGTTTTGCCAGCAGCGTGACGCACTCTTCCGCCAGCAAACGCGCCTTACCGGAAACGTAGTCGGATATGCTTTGCAGCTCGGTAATTGTCGCCGTCTCCTGAGGAGTATGCAGTGCGTAACTCAGACATAGCCATACTGCTTTACGGATTTCCTGCCCGCACGGGATACCGGTCAAATTCTCCAGCTCGTTAATGGCATGCATGGTATTTTGCCAGACATATCCACTGTACAGCGATTCGGTAGCCATCATGCCGCCGATGGTGGTCAGCAACTGCTCCATCTTCCGGTTCAGCAACAGCACATTACCGCTATGACAAAAATCGCGGAAAATCACCTCGTCACGCATCGCTTTTGGCAGCAGCGCGCTGGCATCCGGCACCACATCGCGGGCGCGAGCGGAAACAACCAGGATTTCCCCTCCGGTATGCGTGCCGTGAAGCGTGATAACGCCCGCATCGTGGTTATTACTCCATGCGCTGGCGCACATCACTTTAATCTGGTTTTTTAACTCACCGATATTACCGCGTACCGGCGACGTTACCAGTTGATGCATCAGCTGATTATCCAGATGGATATCCCGGCGCAGGCTCAGCGCTTCCTGCCGCAGAAAGTGGGTGATATGTGCGATGCGTTCGGTGAGCGGACGGGAAATATAGTTGGGTAAGGTGACACGCACCGGGATGCGTCGGCGAAAAGTGTTAAGGAGCACCGTGTCGATATTTTCCGTGGTAGCAAAAATAAAGCGCAGCGAGACCGGATGGCGGGTACGGTTATCTCCCAGTCGATAGAAATACCCCTTATCCATAAACAGGAATAATTTCTCCTGATTCTCCGCCGACAGACGGTGTACCTCATCAAGAAACAGAAATCCGCCGTCAGCATCGTCAAACGCGCCCCGTTTTTCGCGATCGGCCCCGGTAAAGGCACCGCGCGTATAGCCAAACAGCGTGGCGGAGAGCAATTCCGGGTTATTGGCATAGTCAGCGCAGTTAAGTTCAATGAACGGTTTATCGGCGGCGATAACACTGCGCTCTACGGCATACTGATAAATCAGCAGCGCGAGATGGCTTTTACCCACGCCGCTTTCGCCGGACAGCAGGATCGGCAATCCGTCACCCGGATAATCCACCGCTGAACGACATAATGCTACCGCTTCAGCAAGGCTTCCCTGTGCGCCAATGAAATGTTGAAAGGCATCCTGGTTTTTCGACACTGTGCGAGACTGCGACGGCGCATCAGTACCAGACTGTCGGACAAAAAAGCGGACCGGGCGCGTATTTTCCTTATCTAACCGGCCGTCGTCGCACAGCCGGTTCAGATAATGGCTGATAACGCTGCGGTTGACCTTGATTAAGTCCGCACAGTCCTGAGCCGTGAATCCTGAAGGGCTTTCGGCATAGTGAGTGATAATTTTATGGAACAATTTTTCTTTTGCCGACAACGCCATAGCTTAACATCCTGATAGAGTAGAAAATAGTGTCTAAAAAATCAGACACTAGACACTAATAAGTTCATTAGACACTATGTACTTTCCGCTCTTGTTATGTGAAATGAAATGGTGTTTTGATAATTATGTGACGTATTTCTCAATAGTTTTTCTCCCTCCTTTGTGGAGGGGATGGTGCAGAAGCGCCGTAAATTTTACTGCGCTTATTTTGATATGAGAGGAACATGCTATCGTATACCTCCCCAATATAGGGGGGTGTTTCAATTAAGTAATACCAATTAAAATTACAGAAGACATTTTTTTCATCCCAAATGATGAGATATGTTTTCTTGATTTTTTATTACCAGGTGATTTCCCATCGGAAATTGCTTTTACTAAAAACCTGGTTAATGATAAGTATTCTTTTAATACCTCGGGCAGGAAATATATGAAGCGGAGCCTATTAGCAACAGCCATTGTTTTAACCCTACTCACTGGTTGTGATGATAAAGATTCAACTGAACCCTCTCAGGCAGCATCTTCCAGCAGTGCGCCAGCGCCGTCTGATGCTGTACCCCCTAAAACGCAAGAACAAGCGGCACCCGCCAATGACGCACAGGGCGATCAGCAAATGGTTCATGATGAGAAAATGAACACATATATTGATTGCTATAATACCCTGCAGCTTTCGATTTATCACAGTATGGATCGCTATGCGAGCTGGCTGAAAGATCTTGAGACTGGCCCCACCGGGAAAGAGCGTATCGTTTACGGGACCTATGCCGTATCTGATTCTACGATTGAAAAATGCCAGAAAGCTGTTCCTGAAGTCGTTAAGCTGAAACCTGCACTGGAACCGATGGATGGTGCAGCCTCCACCTTTATCACCAGTGCGGTGGATGTCGCCAATACCATCAATGAAATCAATAAATACTACGAGCAGGAAAACTACAAGGATGATGCCTTTGCACAAGGTAAAACGCTGCATCAAACCCTGATGAAACAGTGGAGTACCTTTGAGCCTGCCGCGAAAAATTATAATGACGCTATTAAACAAGTGGAAGCTGAACGCCAGGTTGCACAGTTAAAGGCGATTGAGCAAAGCGAAGGAAAATCGGAAAATTATTATTCATTGTCCTTAATGATTCATTCTGGCAACCTTAATGACATTATTAGTGGTGAAACCTTTGATGCTGATAGCGCGATGAAACAGCTAACAGAACTGGAAAAAACCACCGCTGAATTTAAAGAAAAATTAAAGGCACAATCGGATAGCTCTCATAATTTTTCAATGTTTATTTCCTCGGCTGATGAATACCAACTTGATGCTAAAAAATATATCCGCCGTGTAAGAGATAAGACACCTTACTCCGAAAGTGAAAACAGGCTTCTCTCAGATGCAAATGGAGGCTGGATGGTTGAAGCCTCTTATCCACGCGCGCTAAGAAGCTATAACCAGATGGTGGACAACTATAATCGCCTGCACTAATCACACCGGGATAAATCAGAGGGGTACCTCAATTACTTTCCTGCATTTAGTGTTATGCACACTGGAGGCCGTTTCTTAACCGGAACGGCCTCAGTTTATACTGAGTAGCAACATATAGGTGCCCTTCCCGTTATCTCAGATCTTGCCCCGGAACGTATTAAATCTGAGTTTTTGGGAATGATTTCGCGAAAAAGAAGAGTAAAAAGGAGATTTTTTTCGGTTAAGCTGTATCCATGCTTTGCCATCACTGTATGTCTGACTCATGTTCCGGGAACGCTACTCATAATGAAAAATGGTATTCCGCAACTGCCACCTGAACCGCATATGTGTCGCAGTTATGAAAAAACGACGCGTAGCCCTCTGGCACTCTATTCAGAGTATCAGCGTATGGACGTTGAGTTGCGGGCGCCGCTGGCTATGACTTACAGCCACTGGCATGGTCAGGTTGAAGTCAATGTCCCTTTCGATGGCGATGTGGAATACCTTTTTAACGATGAAGTTGTGCAGATCAAACAGGGTTATATCACCTTGTTTTGGGCCTGTACTCCTCATCAACTCACTAATCCAGGCCACTGTAAGCAGATGGCGATATTCAATTTGCCCATGCATCTGTTTTTAACCTGGCCGTTGGATCGTGAGCTGATTAATCATGTCACTCATGGCATGGTCATCGAATCTATCGCCGCACAGCAACTCAGTATTTTTGAAGTTCAGCGTTGGCAGCATGAGCTTACCAGCGATAATGAGCAGGTTCGCCAGTTGGCGATCGATGAAATTGCCCTGATGTTAAAGCGATTCAGCCTTTCTGGCTGGCAACCTGCTTTAATTCATAAAACATCGCGCACGCAGAAAGATAGCCTTTCACGGCATTCACAATTTTATGTGAGTCAGATGCTGGAGTTTATCGCAACCCATTGCGACAAAATATTGACTGTCAATGCCATAGCCGAACATGTGAAGCTAAATCCTAATTACGCGATGGGTATTTTCCAGCGTGTTATGCAACTGACCATGAAACAATACATTACGTCTATGCGTATCAATCATGTGCGTGCTCTGCTTAGCGATACGGATAAGACCATCCTTGATATAGCCATGATTGCTGGTTTTCGTTCCAGTAGCCGTTTTTACAGCACGTTTAATAAATATGTCGGTATGCCTCCTCAGCAGTACCGTAAGCTGAGTCAACAACGAAGACAACATTTGCCGCACCAGGAGGTGTAAGAGATCAGTAAAGTGTTATAGCTATGAAAAAGCATATAGCGCTAAAAATAATATGCTTCATTCCCACAAGGAACTTATATAAAAAATGTAAGTTCATACATTACTATTACTTAGGGTAAGGCTATCTGTAATAGATATTCAACTTTTAACTGTTTGGATGGAATTATGGAATTGAAGAGTAACGCTTTGAAAAATAGAAGGCAATTGTCTTTTTTCTGGTCAGTAATCCCCATGATAGTAATGCTGGGCGCGATTAGCATAGGTTATTTTGTTTTTAATATCCGTGCCGAACCTATGATTCTGATGGGGACAGCCACTGCTTCACTTATTGCACTGGCGCATGGCTATACATGGGATGATATTCTAAAATCAATTTGTGATAAAATAGCTGAAGCATTACCCGTCATCCTTATTGTTGCAAGCATAGGTTTTCTTATTGGCTCATGGATGGTATCTGGAACGATACCCATGATGATCTACTATGGGTTAAAATTTATTAATCCTCAATATTTTTATATATCCGCTTTCCTGCTGGGGGCACTCATCTCAGTATGTACCGGTACCTCCTGGGGGTCGATTGGTACCGTTGGCATTGCGATGATTGGTGTTGCTATTGGCCTGAATGTGCCGCTTGCGATTGCGGCCGGGGCCATTGTCTCTGGCTGTTGGTTTGGCGACAAATTATCTCCGGTATCTGATTCAACAAACATGGCGGCGCTTGCGGCGGGAGTGAATCTTTATTCTCATATAGCGCATCTGTTGTGGACGACCGGGCCTGGGTTTATTATATGCTGCGTCGTGTATGTTTATATGGGGATGGGAATTGATGTCTCCGTAGAAACACCAGAAAATATTTCTGTGTTGATGAACGCCATTGGACATATTTATCATTTTAATTTGTTCTTATTGTTACCGCCGATTATCGTCTTGTACGGCTCGCTCACCAAAAGACCTCCGATTCCTATGTTGTTCTTATCAACATTAGTCTCAATGATCCTTGCGTTGGTCTTTCAGGATTTTTCAGCATCTTCAGTGGGAGAGTCGGTGGTAAGCGGTTTTAAACTCGCTATGCTTGAAGGCAATAATGTCGCGGCTTTTCCTTCCGACGTCTCTCGCTTGCTGGAGCGTGGCGGTGCAATATCCATGTTCAGTAGTTTCGTGACGGTGTTTAGTGCCTTTAGTTTTGCGGGCGCAATGAGTGCCACCGGCTCGTTGCATACGGTGATTAGCGCGCTGACCAAAGGCGTTAAATCGACATTCCGTCTGGTATTAACCACTATTATCAGCACCTTTACCATCTGTGCATGTACTGCAAACGGGACGTTACCCTTACTACTTTGTGGCGACGCCTTTAAAGAGGAATACAAAAGAAGAGGGTTGGCCACCAAAAACCTCTCCCGTACAACGGAAGATGCAGGAACGGTTGTCGAGCCTATTATTCCCTGGTCAGCGTCTGGCGTCTATTGCGCAACGATGTTAGGCGTCGCGACCCTCGATTATTTACCGTGGGCCATTCTCTGTTATAGCGGTATTATCTTTGCCCTTTTGTGGGCGGCGACGGGTATTGGTATTGCAAAGTATCAACCGGGTGATGATCCTGAGCGTCTGGTTGAGAACTAATTACAGGTTTACTCTTTTATTACGCACACTAAGGAATATAAAGGCTCAGCAAAATTTAACCGCATGATGCCTTTATGATTTTTAAAACAGGAGATTGTGATGTCTGGTTTTGATCGCGTTATTACACGAGACAGGCGTAGCCGCAAGTATGGGCAATTGAAAGCAATGTTTGGTACTGAAGATGTATTACCTATGTGGATTGCAGATATGGAATTCACAACGCCAGAACCAATCCTGAATACCCTACGTGAGGTCGTGTCGCAACCTGTTCAGGGTTATAATATGGAACATCCTCAATGGCGGCAATCCGTGTGCGGGTGGTATAAAAAACGTTATGGTATCAGCGTTGATGAAGCGTGGTTACATTTTGTTCCAGGCGTAATAAAAACGATAGTCTTATCTATAATGGCATTAACGGAGAAGGGCGATCAAATATTAACATGCACGCCAATCTATGATCCTTATCCCAACCTGGTAAAAACCAGTGGAAGAAATTTGGTTCAAACTCGTTTAGTTGAAAAAAATGGCATTTACGAACTGGACTGGCATGACTTCCGCGAAAAATTAAAAACGTGCAAGATGTTTCTGTTTTCCTCTCCACACAATCCGGGGGGAATCGTTTGGGATCGGGCGACGCTTGAAGAGATTAACCGGTGTTGCCATGAGGCCGACGTCATCGTCGTATCAGATGAGGTGCATTGCGACTTAACATTGCCGCCTAAGCAGCATATTCCCTTTTTTACCCTGGATGCGTCATTAAACAGTAAATCAATCGTCTTTACTTCTATCAGCAAGGCGTTTAACACTCCCGCTATCCAGGGCGGGATCGCGCTTATAAAAAATGATGCATTGCGCAATAAATTCTATCATTTTCTCGATAACTGCTACCTTGCCGAGACGAATTCGATACAACAGGCGGCTATTTATTCTGCCTATACGGACTGCGATAACTGGATTGGAAGTTTATTACCCTATTTATCTGAAAATGTGGCCTATGTTAAGCAAGAAATTGAAAAGAACTGCCCTCTGATATCCGTGATTTATGGCGGTGCCTCTTATTTAGTTTTTCTGAATGCGCAAAAAATGGGCCTGAATGACGAGCAGTTAATGTCATTTTTTGTTCATAACGCTAAGCTTGGTCTTTCGCCGGGTATACAGTATGGTCCCGGCGGCGAGGGACACATGAGACTAAACATTGCTTGCCCACGTGCGCAACTGGCTGAGTCGATGAACAGGCTAAAGGCGGCGTATGAATCGTGTGGATTTCGCCTCCACAAATGAAGGCTATTCCCGCAATAACGCCACAAACGCCTCATGTCCGGTCAGAGCGATAATATCCTCACCCGAATAACGGTACAGTACGCTCGCCAGGTAGCTGAAGATTTTAAGCTCATGGCGGGCGCTGGAGCTGGCACAGGTAATCAGCACATGATTAACCAGCTCTCCATTCACCTGGATGGCCGAAGTCAGCGTAATAAAAAATCCGCGAAACCGCGTTTGCTGCTCGCTCCAGCAGTGGGGAATGGCAATCCGGTTCACAATCAGGTTTTCTCCCTCCTGTTCACGCAGACAGATACGTTCGGCCTCATCCGGCGTAAGGTGTTGCTCCGCGATCAGTCGCCCGCAAATGTGCGACATGATCGCCTGCCAGGATTCGTCCGCCGCGTTATCGTAATGAAAACTCCCCTCCGCCAGAAAGAAACGTTCAGGCTGCTGACGAATAAACGCCGAGGCCAGAAAATCTTTTATCTGACCGATCCCGGCTGCGGTAATAATATTTTTAATCACCAGCACTTTGTGGCGTGCTTCATCCGGGAAAAAGTGGCTGTTATTAATAATCAGCATTGGCTCAACCTCAGTGCTGATATTGTCCAACTCCGTCAGCGAATGCGCGATAATCACCCGGCAGTTAATAATTTCCCGCTCAATGGCCTGCTTATTGATGGTGGCGATGGCATTCTGCTCGCACAGCAGGATCACTGGCTGGCGTTCGTTCTGATGGCGTTCCAGCGCGCAGGCGAAATAAAGCCCCACCAGATCGCTGTCGAATACCGGAATATTGTGCTGTTCACTTAGCTGATTAATAAAATGCAGGCTCAGGTCGAACGCGGCGGGCCAGGCGGCCTTAAGGTTATTCAGGCTACCCTGACGGTTTTCTGACAGCCAGACAGGAGCGGCAGTACAGCGCAGGATATGGCCCGTTAAATCCTCTACCAGCGGCGTGTCGATAATATTCAGCCGGGCGATATCCGGCAGGGACTGCAATAATGCCTCGATACTGGCGGCAGAGACCGCACCGGCACGTTGTTGATGAAGCATCAACAAGCCATTTAGCGTATTTATTGCCTCGGTGCCTAAATACAAGCCCGCGCGCTCGATGGCTGTCCGCAGCGCCTCGTGACGTGTCTCAGGCCAGCGGCGGATGAGACGATGACGTAGCGCATAGACGGCGAGGATCACACTGGCGATATAGTCGCCGGGAATAAACGACAGTTGTAAATGCTCGTTATCCACTTCCGTGAGCATTCCGACGACCTCCGGCGTGACCCCAGGCAAGGCAATAATAAACGGATCTTTTTTCAGCAGGTTGGCCAGCAGGATAATGCGTTTTTCTTCCGGCTCATCAATAAAATGACCCATACCGGGACGACTTTGCAGAGTAAAGGCACGTTCGTAACGAAGCCGGAGACGCGGCAGTCTGTCGACCACCCACGCCTCGGGTAAATTGAGCGCCTCCGCAAGCTGAGTACGCGTGGTAAAAGCATTAATCAGCAAATGCGCCAGCAACCGGTCATCATTATCGTGCCGTTGCAGTAGCTGAAAGTAGCGGCGGCGGTCAAAAATCTCTAACCGGTAGCCTGAACTACCGGTTCCCTGAATGTGGGCCGTCCCACTGAGGGTAAAGTTAAGATAATCAATATCACGCAGAACGGTACGCCCGGAAACCTCTGTTAACCGCGCCAGCTCGATAAGAGTACCGGGCTGCTGTTCAAGAAGGTCGAGCAGGGTAAGCTGGCGTTCGTTAAGCATAATGTGCCCTTAGCGGAAATCCTTCATGTCCTGGACGTGCTGCTCATTCAGCGACAGCAACAGTTCACGTATCATCGTCAACGAGGCCTCATAATCTCTGGCGGAAATCATGCCGCTGTTAGCGTGGAGATAGCGCGTGGGCAGGCAGAGCGCGACCACAGGGCGACCGCCACCCATCACGTTATAGCGTCCGCCATCGGTCGCGCCGGTTTTCATGGTGGCAAACTGAAGCGGGGCATGGCTGCGGGTAGCGCTTTGTTTGAGCAGGGCCAGCAGTTTCTGGTTCGGGAAGTAGCGCTTATCGAATAGCATGACGCCCGGACCCTCACCCAGTTGCAGCGGATATTTAATCCCGTCAATGCCCGGAACATCGCCAGCGACGGCGGTATCCAGCACGATCACCACATCGGGCTTAATCGACTCGGCGGAGGTTTGTGCGCCGCGAAGTCCCACCTCTTCCTCAACGCTGCCTACGCCATAAAGCGTAATGTCCGGGTTGTTCACCGTCTGGAATAGCTCTGCCATCAGGGCGCAGCCAACGCGATTATCCAGCGCCTTGGCGACAATCTTATCCTCGCCCCAGCGGGCAAAATTAGCTTCCGGGCTGATGAAATCACCCACGGCAACGCCGCGATACTCTGCCTCTTTGCGGCTTTCTGCGCCGATATCAATAAACATTTCATCAAACGTCAGCGGCTGCTGCTTCTGTTTTTCGGTGAGCGCGTGCGGTGCAACCGAACCAATAATGCCGGGGATTTTCTGCCCGTCGCGGGTGCGTATGGTCACGCGATGGTTGAGCATGGACTGACTCCACCAGCCGCCCACGGTGGTGAAGCGAATAAACCCTTTCTCGCAAATATGCGTCACCATAAAGCCCACTTCGTCCATATGGCCGACGATGGCGACTTTAGGTCCGCGCGAGCCTTTACGGGCGATAAAACTGCCCAGACCGTCAAACGTAATCTCATCGGCATCGTTTTCCAGCGTCCCGATCAGGACCTGACGTACCTCATGCTCATCGCCGCTCACGGCGCTGGCATCGCAGAGCTTCCGGAGTAAATCAGTGTTCACGGGCAACCTCCTGTTGCGCGGCCTTACGTTTCAGCCACAACCCTTTAAGGATGATGATAAGAGAAATATTCAGCGCCAGACCGATGGCCAGCACCAGATAAAACGACCCGGCTGGCGACATCAGGCCAATCAGCGGATCAAAGATACCTAATCCGGGTGCCAGGCGTTTGATACCAAAAGCGATAACCAGCATACCGGTAATACCGCCAGAGAGGGTGTTAGCGGTGATCATCGGCAGCGGTGCGGCCAGTGCGTAAGGAATAGCAGGTTCAGTGGCGACGGTTGCGCCGACAACAATGGCGCTACTGGCTGCGGCTTTTTCCTGCGCCGTAAACAGTTTGGGGGCAATGTAGGTAGCAATGCCTGCGGCAACGGGAGGCAAGAGCGTGACAACGCCGACGATGCCATACCAGTCGTAAATATGTTTCTCCAGCAGCGAAAAGCAGAAGAACCACGCCGTTTTATTGATGGGTCCGCCCATATCAAATGCCAGCATCGCACCAACCAAAAACGCCGCGCCGAGCTTCATTGACGGCGGAATGGTATTCAGGAAATGCAGCAACGCGCCCATGATATCGGACATGACCGGACCGACCACGTAATAGGTCAGCACCCCGAATAGCAACAGAGTAACAAATGGGATCAACATGGACCCCAGTAGCGGTTGCAGGGCCTTGCCGAGACGGACTTTGCGGAAATAGAGCACGAAGTAGCCAACTGCCAGCCCCAGGACTACCGCGCCAAGGAAACCTGCGCCGGACTGCGTGCCGAGCATCGCTTTATCGTTTGCCAGATAACAGACCAGAAACGCAGGCGCAAACGCAGGTTTATCAGCGATGGAGGAGGCGATATACGCGCCCATAATCGGGATCATAAACGTAAAGCCGAGATAACCGATGGACTCCACTATCCAGGTAAACGACGGCGTTCCTTTTGCCATATCGGTATAAGGCAACCCGAACTGCACCAGCATATTAGCAATCGCCACCAGGATACCGCCGCCGATCACAAATGGCAGCGCAGCAGAAACCCCCGCCATCAGGTGACTCATCACGCTGCCCTGTTGTACCTCCTGATTTCCCAGCTTAACGCCGCTATCGGCCGCAAAAAGCTGTGAATGCGTCGGCAAGTGGGCAAAAATCTGGTCGATGTTTTTCAGTGCCTGAGAGATCGGAATTTCATAGACCTTTTTCCCGGCAAAACGCGCACGATCTTCACCGCTCAACCCGCGTCCGGTTGCCAGAATGACGTAATCCGCTGCGGCGATCTCCGCCTCGCTCAGGCGATTCTCCACGCCGCTCGATCCCTGCGTTTCCACTTTAATGGTATGGCCGAGCGCGCGGGCTTTTTGCTCCAGCGCTTCCGCCACCATATAGGTATGCGCGATGCCCGCCGGACAGTTGGTGATGGCAACTAACTGTAAGGATCCCATCCGGTTCTCCTTATTGGCTTAAGGTGTGGGTTAAAAGAGACAGGATCTGAGGAGCATCGCCCTGCTTGAGCTGGTCGATAAAGTCGGCATGAATGATTTTGCGGCACAGCGTGCCAATCATTTTGACCTGATCTTCCTCGCCCTCCTGCGGAACGCCGAGGCAAATCCAGCAGGTCACCGCCTCGTCATCGCTGGCCTTCCACGCCACGCCCTGATTGTTTCGGGCGAACAACACAAACGGCTGTTTGACACAGGCGCTTTTGCCGTGCGGGACGGCAACGCCTGAACCGAAACCGGTGGAGTGGAGTTTTTCACGCAGCAGCAGCGTTTGCAGAAACGCGCCGCGATCGGTGATATAGCCGTTCTGCCAGGCCATTTCCGTCAGTTGTTTGAGAATGGAATAAGCACTGTTTCCGGGGATATTGAGGTCAATACAGCTAAGGGTAAGCGTCGCCATGAACTAACTCCGTTGCACAAATCATCATCTGATTCTAATGAGATAGCGGCGTGGAGATGAGTGGCAATATGTCAAAGCCGGGTGACAATACCCGGCAGAGTGGCGTGCTAAATTTGTGGAGGAGAACACACTTTACTACGGCATTCCCGCCAGCCGTAGCAGCGCGGTTACCACGGCTGCCGCGACGATCACCACAATCAACGGCATTTTGCGCCAGGCGAGGAATACCGCGAACGCCACCCCCAGCACTCGCGCCATGCCGGCGAAATGACCGCCTTCATACAGGGCGGTTGCCAGCGCCACCGAGAAGAGAAGCGTCGTTGCCGCATCAGAGAGTAACGCCTGCGCGCGTTCGGAGAGCGTCAGCCGGTTTCCCAATTTTGCCCCGCCCAGTCGCATCAGGTACGTGCCAATCGACAGGATTGCCACACCAGTCAGGATCAACGTGTAGTCAGCCATCATTTTTTCCTTGTTGCTAAGCCCAGCAGGGAGAGCAGCACTGGCAGGCCCACCGGGGCAAAGGGCACGGCGGCAAGTGAGATAGCTGCACCGCTGGTGGCGCGGATCAGGGTGGTTTTTTTCTTCATTGCAGGCAGGACCAGCGCCAGTAGAATGGCGGGAAATACTGCGTCCAGGCCGATAGTTTCCGGCGCAGGCAGGAGCTTACCTACCGCTGCGCCCAATAGCGTACCGACCGGCCAGAACAGCGCCACGCCGATGCCGCACAGCCAGAAGGCAGCTTTACGTTGCTCCGGCGTAGGCTGAGACAGACCAAACACCACGCTCTCGTCATTCATAATGTGGCAACCAATCAGGCTCATCACGCCTTTGCCAACCAGATCGCGCACGGTAACGCCGAACGGAAAGTGACGGGCATTGACCAGCAGTCCCGCGATGGCCGCCGCCAGCGGATTACCGCCGCTGGCCACAATGCCGATAAACATAAACTCCGAGGCCCCGGCCAGCACAACGACAGAAAGCAGCAGCGGTAGCCACAGCGGAAAACCGTAGGCCATCGCCAGCGATCCGTAGGAGGCGCCGACGACACCGACGGCCAGACAAACCAGAAAAATGGCTTTTATGGTGTCGCTTTTCAGGCTGGAGAAGAACGAGAGAGACATACTATTATCGCCATAACGAACAGGTATCCATTATAATGAACATATCAATATCGTTTTTCAAGGCGAACGTTTCGTTCGGTAAATAAAACAGTGGAGTGGCTTTATGACGCAGCCAATCAGCACCATTGCCAAAAGCCTGGTCCGTGAGCGCCTGAGAACCGGACTATCGCTGGCGGAAATCGCGCGTCGTGCCGGGATCGCCAAATCAACGCTTTCCCAGCTGGAATCGGGTAATGGTAATCCCAGCCTGGAAACGCTCTGGTCACTGTGCGTGGCGCTGGATATCCCCTTTGCCCGCCTGCTTGAACCGCAGCAGCATAAAACGCAGGTTATCCGGCGGGGCGAGGGCACCAAAGTGGTGGCGGAGCAGGCACATTATCAGGCGGTGTTGCTGGCAACCTGTCCACCGGGTGCGCGTCGCGATATCTATCTTCTGCTGACGCAGCCCGGTGCCGATCGTATCTCGCATCCGCATCCTTCCGGCTCGGTCGAGCATATTATCGTCACCCAGGGACGTGCGCTGGTCGGCTTAACCGAAGCCCCGGAAGAGTTAAACGAAGGCGACTACATCTGCTATCCGGGTGACCAGCCACACGTATTCAAAGCGCTGGAGCCGGACACCCAGGCCATTCTCGTCGCCGAACAGAACTGACGCTGGATCCCTTTTCCCGGTTGCGGGACACTATCATGCCAATCAGCCTGTGCAGGTACGTATGTCACTTAAAGCCATTGCGAAAGAATTGCAGCTCTCCGTCACCACGGTGAGTCGCGCGTTAAACGGATACGACGATGTTTCCCGCGAGACGCGCGCCCGCGTCGAAGCAGAAGCGCAGCGGCGTGGCTACCGTCCGAACACCTTTGCCCGCCGTTTGAAAATGGGCAAAATTGACGCGGTAGGGCTGGTGTTTCCCGTCCGTCCTGCGCCGCTGAGCAACAGCGTTTTTATCGAGATGGTCGGCGAAATCAGTCACGAGCTGGCACGTTATGAAATCGACCTGCTGCTGATGGCCGATGACGACGAGGCCGATAAACACGGCTTCATGCGGATGGTGCAGAGTCGGCGCGTCGACACGCTGATCGTCGCGCATACCCTGGACCACGATCCACGCCTTGAGCAGTTGCAGCGTGCCGGATTCCCGTTTCTCGCGCTGGGCCGCAGCCAGCTTCCCCGGCCCTATGCCTGGTTTGACTTCGATAACTATGCCGGGACGTATCAGGCCACGCGCCACCTGATTGCACAGGGCCATCAACGCATTGCGCTGCTAAGTGAACGTAATAATCAGGCCTTTATTACCCAGCGGCGCAACGGTTATCTGGACGCGTTGCGCGAAGCGGGCCTTTCTGATGCATGGCTACGCGTCGTACCGCCTTCTCGTCGCGCGGGTTATAACGAAACGCAGGCACTGCTCGCGCTGCCTGAACCCCCCACCGCCATCGTCACCGACTGCAACACGCACGGCGATGGTGCCGCCATGGCGCTGTCCTATATGGGAAGGCTCGAGGGTGACAACCGCGTGGCGCTTATTGTCTACGATGGCCTGCCACAGGACAGCATCGTGGAAACCGACGTCGCCGCCGTGATCCAGTCGACGCGACAAGGCGTGGGCAAGCAGATTGCGGCCATGGTCCGCCAGCTTATTGGCGGAGAAGATCTCTCTCAGTTGCAGGTGCTGTGGCAACCTGAATTCACGCGGGGCGTCACCGCCTGATTTTCCACCTTACACGTAAAATTATATCTTGATCACAGATCCGAAACGTTTTGGTTGTTGTCCGAAACGTTTCGGATCAACAGTAAGACATCCCGACGACAGGAGATGTCTGATGCAAGATTCGATTTTACGCCTTGAAAGCGCCACCGTAGATGTAGTGATCAAAACCCACCCCTTCGCCGAAATTCTCTATTGGGGAGCGCATCTTAAGCACTTTTCGCCGCAGGATGCCGCCAGTCTGGTTCGCCCGGTAGCGAACGGCAGGCTGGATGTGGATATTCCGTTAACCCTGATGGCAGAGCCGGGGCACGGTCTGTTCGGCACGCCGGGCATCGAAGGCCACCGACAGGGGCTGGATGGCTCGCCGATGTTTAAAACGGTGAACGTTGAGCGGCAGGGGCAGGCGCTGACGATCCTCGCCGAGGATGAGCTGGCGGGGCTGCGCCTGGTCAGTGAAATTAATCTTGATACCAGCGGTGTGCTGGTGGTGCGCCATGGGGTGACCAACCTGCGTGCGCAGGCGTGGCAGGTGGACAGGCTGGCGGTCACGCTGCCGGTGGCCGAACGCGCCCGCGACGTGATGGCCTTTCATGGTCGCTGGATCCGCGAGTTTCAGCCGCATCGCCTGACCCTTGAACATGACAGTGTCGTGCTGGAAAGCCGCCGGGGACGCAGCTCGCATGAACATTTCCCGGCGCTGATGACCGGCACGCCAGCGTTCAGTGAAATGCACGGCGACGTCTGGGGCGTTCATCTCGGCTGGAGCGGCAACCACCGCCTGCGGGCAGAGGTAAAAACCGACGGTCGTCGTTACGTACAGGCCGAAGCGCTGTACCTGCCGGGCGAAATGGCGCTGGAAGAGGGTGAAACACTGTGGACACCACGGCTGTACGCCAGCTACTCCGCGCAGGGCCTTAACGGCATGAGCCAGCAGTTCCACCGCTATCTGCGCGAGAACCTCATTCGCTTCCCGGATAACAAGCCGCGCCCGGTGCATCTCAATACCTGGGAGGGTATCTACTTCGACCACGATCCGGCGTACATCATGAAGATGGCGGACGATGCCGCCGCGCTGGGCGTGGAACGTTTCATTATTGATGATGGCTGGTTTAAGGGCCGTAACGATGATTACGCGGCGTTAGGCGACTGGTATCTGGATGAGAAGAAATACCCGCAGGGACTGAAACCCGTTATCGACCATGTTAAAGCTCAGGGTATGGAATTTGGCATCTGGGTAGAGCCAGAAATGGTTAACCCGGACTCAGATTTATACCGCGCGCATCCGGAGTGGGTGCTGGCGATGCCAGGGTATCCGCAGTTGCGTGGCCGTCATCAACTGGTGCTGAACCTGAATATTCCGCAGGTTTTTGATTACCTGCTTGAGCGCATGAGCTGGCTGCTCGGCGAGCACGAGATTGACTATGTGAAGTGGGATATGAACCGGGAAATCGTTCAGCCTGCGCATGAGGGTAAAGCGGCGGCCGATGCGCAAACCCGTCAGTATTACCGTCTGCTGGATACCCTGCGTGCCCGCTTCCCGCATATTGAATTCGAATCCTGCTCCTCGGGCGGCGGTCGTATCGACTACGAGGTGTTGACCCGCTGCCATCGCTTCTGGCCCTCGGATAATAATGACGCGCTGGAACGTAACACCATTCAACGCGGCATGAGCTACTTCTTTCCGCCGGAAGTGATGGGCGCGCACATTGGCAACCGCCACTGTCACGCCACCTTCCGTCAGCACAGCATTGCGTTTCGCGGCCTGACCGCGCTGTTTGGACACATGGGGCTGGAGCTGGACCCGGTCAGCGCCGATGCGCAGGAGCGTGAGGGCTACCGGCATTATGCTGCGCTTTACAAACAGTGGCGCGGCCTTATCCATAGCGGGACGCAGTGGCGGCTTGATATGCCGGACACGACCACCATGGCGCAGGCGATAGTCGCGCAGGATCGGCGTCAGGCGCTGCTGCTGGTGAGTCAACTGGCGATGCCGGATTACACCCTGATGTCACCGCTGCGGATGGCGGGGCTGGACGTCGATGCACAGTACCGCATTACGCTGCTCGATCACCCGGATATCAGTATTACCGGTGAGGGCGGGCATACCATGCGCAAGCTGCCGGAGTGGATGCTGACGTCGCAAACCATCAGCGGTGAATGGTTGATGCAGGCGGGAATGTCGTTGCCGATTCTGGATCCCGAAAGTGCCATCCTGATTGGCTTCGAACGCGTGTAAGCGTGTAGGGTCGCGCAGGCGGCCCTTATCTGAGGAATAAAAATGAATACCACGATCTGTACCCACAAAGACAATCCGAATTTCTGGATTTTTGGCCTGTTCGTTTTTCTCTACTTTTTTATTATGGCCACCTGCTTCCCCTTTCTGCCGATCTGGCTGTCCGACATTATCGGTCTGACCAAAACGGACACCGGGATTGTGTTCTCCTGCGTCTCCCTGTTTGCGATTAGCTTCCAGCCAGTGCTCGGGGTGATTTCCGACCGGCTGGGGCTGAAAAAGAACCTGTTGTGGGTCATCGCGATTGCCCTTTTTCTGTTTGCGCCCTTTTTTCTCTACGTCTTTGCGCCGTTGCTGAAAACCAATATCTGGCTCGGTGCGCTGGCCGGAGGGATTTATATTGGTTTTGTTTTCTCTGCGGGGTCAGGCGCGATGGAAGCCTACGTGGAGCGTGTGAGCCGTAACAGCAACTTTGAATACGGCAAGGCGCGGATGTTTGGCTGCCTGGGCTGGGGGCTGTGCGCCTCAACGGCGGGGATGCTGTTCAGCGTTAACCCGGAATGGGTGTTCTGGATGGGATCGGCGGCAGCCCTTCTGCTGATGCTATTGCTGCTGGTGGCGAAACCCCGGCAAAATCAGACCGCACAGGTCATGGATGCCCTCGGCGCGAACCAGCCGCAAATCAACGCCAGAATGGTCTTTAGTCTGTTCCGTCAGCGTAAAATGTGGATGCTGGTGCTATATGTCATTGGTGTCGCCTGTGTTTACGATGTTTTCGACCAGCAATTTGCGACCTTCTTTAAATCCTTTTTTGCCACGCCGGAAGCGGGTACCCGCGCCTTTGGTTTCGCCACCACCGCAGGCGAGATCTGTAATGCGATAATTATGTTCTGCTCGCCGTGGATCATTAATCGCATCGGGGCAAAGAATACGCTGCTGATCGCCGGACTGATTATGACGATGCGTATTGTCGGCTCGTCATTTGCGACCACGGCAATGGAGGTCGTCGCGCTGAAGATGCTACATGCGCTGGAAGTGCCGTTCCTGCTGGTGGGCGTGTTTAAATATATTACCGGGGTATTCGACACCCGGCTTTCCGCGACGATTTATCTCATTGGATTCCAGTTTGCTAAGCAGCTGGCCGCGATTTTCCTGTCCGCTTTTGCGGGAAATATGTATGACCGCATCGGCTTCCAGGATACCTACCTGATCCTTGGCTGCTTCGTGCTGGCGATGACGGTGCTGTCAGCGTTTACCTTATCCGGCACGCCGCTGATTAATCCGCTGAAAAACCGGCTTGCCCAGTAATGTCCGCTATTTCCCCACCCAGTTATTTTTGATTTTAAACTTATCGGCACGGTTATAACTAAACGAGTAGTTAAACGCCGTGCCATCCTCAAGTTTGGTCACGCCGGAGACTTTAAGCATCGGACGGCCCGGCTGAATGGAGAGAAGCGCCGCCAGTTCCTCGCCAAACAAATCGCCTTCAATCACCGAGCTATAAAACTTTATCTTCTTGCCCGTGGTGTGCTCGATATATTCGTAAAGCGAGCCTTCCTCGAGGATCCGGGAGGGGATCACGGGGATAACGCCGCGATTAATCCATGAGTCCTCTACCAGTACCGGCTCGTCATCAATCAGGCGAACGCGGCGGATAAAGTGCACCGGTTCGCCTTCGTTGATCTCAAGATGGCGGGCAACGGTTTTATCGGCGGGAAGAAGCTGGTGACAAACCAGACGGCTGGAGACTTTTGCCTGCTCACGAAATTCCCGGGAGAAGCCTTGTACGGAATCGCTGGTGCCGTCATTGAGCATGAAAACATCGTCTTCAATCGCACGGGTGACGAACATGCCCTTACCGTGGATGCGCTCGATAAACCCTTCCTGCTCAAGCATGTGCATCGCTTTTTGCAGCGTAACCCTGGTAACGCCATGCGTGACGGCCAGCTCGCGTTCTGACGGGATTTTCTCGCCGACCTGCCATGTATTGCTCAGGATCTGTTTTTTTATCGCGTTTTTTATCTGAATATAGCGAGCGGTCATCGTGCCGGATCTTGATAAAGAAAAAGAGCGTTAGTGTAACATTAACGTCGTGGCGGGAAATCAAAAGCGCATCACATCTGAAGTGATTATACCGATAACATATTGAAATTTAATTGAATGCAGGCCGGGTGAGCGAAGCGCCACCCGGCAGAATGGAACAAAAAACGATTACGCCCCGGCGCTGGCTAAGGCGGCAGCTTCTTCTTTCTCAGTAGCCAGTTGCTTACGCTCAAGGATACGGAAGAAGGGGTAATACATGACCGTTGAGATAATCACCATGCAGCCAGACCAGATGGCGGCCGGAATATTCCCGCCGGTAGCAAAGTAGCCGTTAAGGATCGGCGGCATGGTCCAGGGGATCTGGAATACCGGACGACCAATAATGCCAAACTGCATCAGCAGATACGAGCAGGTGCAGATGACCATTGGCGTCAGGATCAACGGCAGCATCATGACCGGGTTAAACACCATCGGCACACCGAAGATCACCGGTTCATTAATACAAAAGATGGCCGGACCAATGGAAATGCGTCCCAGCGATTTGTAATAGCGGCTTTTGGATAAGAGCATCGCCAGTACCAGCCCCATCGTTGCGCCGGACCCGCCGGAACAGATGAAGAAGTTATAAAACCCTTCAGCCGTAATATGCGGCACCGGTTGATGTTGCAGATAAGCCTCGGTGTTTTCAGCAATAAACTTGAGAAATATCGGGCTGGTAATACCGGAGAGAACGTTAGTCCCGTGAATACCACAGCTCCACAGCAGTGAGATCAGCGCCACCAGAATGAGTATCCCCGGCAGCGTATCCAGCCCGATAACCAGCGGGCTTAAGATCAGCGTGAAAAAGGCGTTGATATCAAAATTGAGCACCACTCGTACCAGCCAAATCAGGATCAGGCAGGCCATTGCGGGGGCCAGACTGATAAAAGACTGGAGCACCGCTGGCGGAACGCTGTCCGGCAGACGGATATAAATCTTCTTAACCACGAAAAAGCGGACGATATAAACCGTGATGACCGATAAAATAATCGCCGAAAATAATCCCGCCGCGCCGAAGTTATTGACGTTGATTTTATGGGTATCATCAAGCTGGGCGAGCAGAAAAACTGCGACTGTAATACAGCAGCAGCTCAGACAATCCAGCTTGTAATATTTGGCAAGGTTGTAGCTGATGCCAATCGCCGCAATCAGACCAATCGCGCCAAAGGTGGCTTGCACCGGTACGCTAAGCATTTCGGCATACGGGCCGAGAAACTCGCTCCATCCGGGGATCGGCAAGTTGGCAATGATTAGAAACACGCTGCCTGCAATAATAAAGGGCAGGGTAAACGAGATCCCGTCACGTATAGCGACCATAATGACGTTATTACCCACTCGCATCAAAATGGGTAACAGTTTGTTTTCCAGAAAGTCTTGCATAAAAAAATCCCTTTAATGAGATATTCTGCGGCCAGCTCAGAAAGTGTACTGCGGCAGGAAATCACGGTTTGCCGCCAGATAGTCATTAAGAATGTGCTGCGCGATTTCAACTGAAGGCACCAGCGGATGATTAACCAGTGCCAGTAGCGCGATGCTGGTATCGCCAGTCATTGCCGCCTCAACCGTCAGCTCTTCAAACGCTTTTACGCTCTGAATCAGGCCACGAATACGCACGGGCAGACGACCATAAGCCAGCGGGTGAGCGCCCAATTTGTTAATGACCGCGCTGGTTTCGATCACCGCATCGTCAGGCAAGTCGGGCGTGGTTCCCTGGTTCGGCACGTTAACGACATGCACTTCGTGTTTGTTGTTATAGATTGAACTGATGATGGAGCACGCGGTATCGGAGTACAACGCACCGCCACGGCTGGAGAGTTCGGCCGGTTTTTCGCACAGCGCCGGGTTCTTGTACAGTTCAAGTAGTGAATGCTCAATTTCCAGCGAGCGCTCGCCGCGCGTGCCGCCGTTTCTCTGATCTTCCAGTTCGTGCTCCACCATTTCCCGGTTCAGATAAAAATACTTCAGATAGGAGAGCGGATAGAGGTTCAGCGCGCGGATAAACTCTGGCGGCAGGCCAACATCGGGCACGTTTTTAAGCTTATTGGTGCCAGTACCCTGCGCTAATTTTTCAATAAAATCGGCGGTCGTATCGTTGCCGTTCAGGAGAATGCGATCGGCAAAAATAAGATGGTTCAGGCCCATGACACGCGCGGTAACCGCGTTACGTTCAACGCCGTAGGCTTTGGCGATATCCATCATCATGTTATTTGCACCGCTGCAAATCCCCAGTGATTTGATGGGGCTGTATTTGGCGATGGCCTCGGTCACAATGCCTGCCGGATTGGTGAAGTTGATCATCCAGGCGTCAGGACACAACTCTTCCATGTCCTTACAAATATCCAGCAACACCGGAATAGTGCGCTGGGCTTTCATAAAGCCGCCCGGCCCGGTGGTTTCCTGGCCCAATACGCCATATTTCAGCGGGATTTTTTCATCGTTGATGCGAGCCGCTAACTGACCCACGCGGATTTGCGTCGTCACAAAATCTGCATCTTTGAGCGCTTCCCGACGGTCGGTCGTCAGGTGAACCGTCATCGAGATGCCCGCCTTTTTCACCATCCTTTGCGCCAGCTGGCCCACAATCTCTAATTTTTCTCGCCCGGCGTCTATATCGACCAGCCAGTATTCCGTGACGGGAAGATCAGTATGCCGCCGAATAAAGCCATCAATCAGTTCCGGGGTATAGCCTGAACCACCGCCAATCGTTACAACTTTCAACTTTTCCATGTGGCCTCGTATTTATTTAAACTGGCATATGCCAGATTTGAGGAAAATATACCAATCCATTACCGCTGAAATAGCGAGATAGCTCACAAATTCCGAGAGACATAAAAATGCAGGGAATACGGGGGGTTAAAAATTAATATATTCATCAAATAACTACTTCTAACTAATATATTCTTTATATTTATAGTTCAATTTTATTTCGTTAAATAATGTTACCTTGCTCACGTTATTGTATTTTGCAATATTTACTTGAAGTGGCCTTGATAATACTCTGCCCCGGCCTGCGTTGGGTTATACCTCTTATTTGATAGGGTGGGTTTCTTTTATGGGAGCCATTAATACGCTTTCAATTAAACAGGTAAATCATAAAAAAAACTATTCGCCAGAAATATATATCGACGCGCAAATATAGATTTTAAGAATTAATGAATCATTGAAAAGGAATGGTAATAATGAAGAAAACAACGCTTGCAATCACAATAGGATTATTGCTGGTTGCTAATACCGGGTTTGCTAAAACCCAACGTATGACTCTGGAACAGCGTTTAGAACAGATGGAAGCACGGCTGGAAGCGGCAGAAAACCGCGCTGCGCAGGCCGAGAATAAAGTTCAGCAACTGCAAATTAAGCAAGCTGCTGAAATAAAAGAAATTAAAGCTGCTCAGGGGAACACCCCGGTTAATGGTCAAACGCCTGCGGCAGAAACCAAAAAAAATGCCTCTTCACCTAACCTGTTGTTGACAGGTTACGGCGATCTTAAAATCTATGGCGACGTCGAATTTAATATGGACGGCGAAAGCCGCCGTGGCACGCTGACGAAACTTAATGAAGATCATACCACTGAACAGTGGGATATGGACGGTCGTATCCTGATCGGCTTCGACGGTATGCGTAAACTGGATGATGGTCGTTTCGCCGGTTTCTCCATTCAGCCGCTGGCGGATATGTACGGTTCCATGAACCTTGATGATGCCTACTTCCATTTCGGTCAGGAAAATGACTGGAAAGTTAAAATTGGGCGCTTCGAAGCCTTCGATATGTTCCCGCTTAACAATGATACCTTTGTTGAGCATTCCGGTAATACCGCGAACGATCTGTACTCCGATGGTCAGGGCTATATCTATATGATGAAAGAAGGCCGTGGTCGTTCGGATGCTGGCGGTAACTTCCTGCTGAGCAAACAGATCGATGACTGGTATTTCGAACTGAACTCCCTGATTGAAGACGGTTCATCACTGTATGCAGACAGCGGCAATGTCCAGGGTGTCGATGGACGTAGCTACCATGGCCGCGAAATGTCGAAAGAGAAGAACGTCGTCTACCTGCGTCCGGTCGTTTCCTGGTCAGCGACTGATGCGCTGACTTTCTCCGCAGCAATGGAATCTAACGTTGTGAATAACGCCTATGGTTATTACAACAATAAAGGCGATCTTGTCGATCAGTCAGACCGTACCGGTTACGGCTTTACGATGACCTGGAACGGCCAGAAAGCTGACCCGCTTGATGGCGTTCTCTGGAACGTGAACACCGCGTATATGGATGCCGACAGCGAGCAGGACTTCACTGCCGCCACCAACGTTACGTGGAGAAACTTCGAGCTGGGTTATATCTACGCGCATAACAAGATCGACGATTTCAGCGGCGTTGTTTGTGATAACGACTGCTGGATCGACGATGAAGGCACCTACGATATTCATACCATTCATGCGTCATACCTGATCCCGAACGTGATGGATATGCAGAACTTCAATATCTATCTGGGCGCGTACTACTCTAAAATCCAGAGCAGCGAAGAGATCTCCAGCGACGACGATCGCTACGGCGCGCGCGTCCGCTTCAAATACTACTTCTAAGTGGGTTAAAGCAGAAAAAACGCCTGAATATCAGGCGTTTTTTTATGGGTGTCGGGCAACGCCTGTGCTGGCGGCGTTGCCCGGCGGCGCTTCGCTTGCGCGGGCCTACGGGGTACGTATAACTTATTGATGTTGATGGTTTTCGTAGGCCGGGTAAGGCGAAGCCGCCACCCGGCACATGTACAGTGAGATCACGCCAGATAAAACACGTTTTTCAACTCGCTACTCACCGGGCTGTTGTCCGCGTTGGCAGGCATCACGTCACGCATATGCTTCCACCAGCGCTGGCAGATTTCCGTTTCGGCAACCGCATCCCAGCGCTCTTCCGACTCGATGTCGACCGTCGCAAACAGCAGATTGCGTTGTTTATCGAGCCAGATGGCGTAGTGGTGCGCGCCGTGCGCCTTCAGCGTCGCTTCCAGTTCGGGCCAGATGGGATTGTGACGGCGCTGGTACTCTTCATGCGCATCAGCATTGACCTGCATGACAAAGGCTTTGCGGATCATAATGCCTCCAGATACAACTCACGGACCTCATCGCGGGTAGCAGTGCGTGGGTTGCAGGGCGCGCACGGATCGGCGAGGGCTTTGTCCAGCCAGCCTTCGATATCCGCTTTGGTGACCCCGAGTTTGCTGAAGCCAGACGGAATACCGACGCGTGTGCTCAGGGAGCGGATGGCGTTAATCGCTTCCTTGCTGGCCGCCTCCTCACTCATATCGCGCGTGTCCACGCCCATCGCCTGTGCGACGCGAGCAAAGCGGGCCACCGCATTAGGACGGTTAAAATTCTCAATGATCGGCAGCAGAATGGCATTACAGACGCCATGCGGCAGATTGTGCGTCGCGCCCGGCTGATGCGCCAGAGCATGAACCAGACCGAGACCGGCGCTGTTAAAAGCCATGCCGGCAAGGTACTGACCGAACGCCATCTGCTCGCGGGCTTGCAGATCGTGTCCATTGTCGACGGCTTTCGGCAGCCACTGCGTAATCAGACGGATCGATTCCAGCGCATTGGCGTCGGTCAGCGGATGCGCACCGACGGAAACGTAGGCTTCTACCGCGTGAGTCAATGCATCCATGCCGGTAGCCGCCGTGACGGAGGCCGGAATTTCCAGCATTACGCTGGCGTCATCGACCGCAATATCCGGAATGATATTCGGATCGATAATGACTTCTTTCACCTGACGCTCGCTATTGATGATCACCGCGTTGCTGGTCATCTCAGCGGCGGTCCCGGCGGTAGTATTGATCGCCACCAGCGGCACGCCCGCATTTTTCACTTTACCGACGCCGGAATAAGCGGTCGATGGCGCGAGGTTGGCGGTCAGGATTTTCACCGCTTTCGCGGTATCAATCGGGCTACCGCCGCCGAAGGCAATCAGGTAATCGCACTGCGCATCCTGATACGCGGCATAGCCTTTTTGTACCAGTGCTTCGGTCGGATTAGGGAAGACGTCATCAAACAGATGGTATGACATTTGATGCGCATCCAGCGCGGTAAACAGGCTGTCCAGCAGGCCGAGTTTGACCAGTTGACTGTCGGTAACAATCAGCGCCTTGCCCCACTGTTTGTCTGCAACCAGTTTTACCATATCGCCAATGGCACCTGCGCCGTGCAGGCTGATTTTTGGAAGTGCCAACATAAAGCTCATGAAATTCTCCTTAATGCTATCCGTTATCCTTCAGGCTGCCACGGTAAGGCGACGTTCTTATCCCGGTCACGAGCTTATGCCTTGATGCAGCTTGAATGATGTTATGTATGATTAGCCGCAATAAACGTTGCGCCCCGCCTGAGTGCGCGGGGCGTGAATTTTTACGCGTACAATTCTAATGCGCTTGCCATCGGGGTAACGCCAAAGCGTTTGCCGAGGGCGATCAACTCTTCACGGGTGATGGTCTGTTTCATGCCGCCCATGGAGATCACTTTCACCAGCACTTCTGCGGATTTTTCAGCGGTATCGATCAGACCGAAGGTTTCATCCAGCGTCGGACCGCTGCCGAACACGCCGTGGAAAGGCCACAGCACCAGCGAATGCTGCTGCATATCCCGCGCCGTCGCCTGGCCGATCTCATCGGTACCCGGCACCATCCACGGCAGAATGCCGACGCCGTCCGGGAAGACTACCAGGCATTCGGTGCTGCCTTCCCATAGCTTACGGGTGATCAGCGCGCTGTCATTTTCCAGCACATAGGTGAGGGCGATCAGGTTGGTGGCATGGCAGTGCATGATCACCCGGTCTTTACCGTTGGTTGCCTTGATGCGCTCGCAGTGGGAAAGAAAGTGCGCCGGTAATTCTGAGGTTGGCACCGCTTCTTCGGTAAGGCCCCAGAGAATGTGGTAACCCGCGCCGTCGCTGTCCACTTTTACTACGCCGAGGCTGGCGGCCGGATCGAGCTGAACGTTGCGGAAGAATTTGCCGGAGCCGGTAACGATAAAGGCGGTATTGGCGAGCAGTGGCATCGGCTGGCTCAGTGCGATGTAGCGCGGCTGCGCGTGGAAATCTGCCTGGTAAGGCGCAACGTCGGCCTCATCCAGACGTAGCGTCAGGTTGCCGCCGTTGCGCTCGTCCCAGCCTTTCAGCCAGGCATCGGAGGTGGCTTTGATCATGCCCTGGACGAACCAGGAATGGGTAATGGTCTGCATCGTCTTCACTTTCCTTCAAAATGCCGGGGAGCGTTTCGCTTACCCGGCCTGTGTTATCTGTTGAGCTGTCATGCCCGGTGGCGCTTCGCTTACCGGGCCTACGGGTGTTGAACTTTCTGCCCGGTGGCGCTTCGCTTACCGGGCCTACGGGTTTTGAACTTTCTGCCCGGTGGCGCTTTGCTTACCGGGCCTACGGTTTTGCCTGGTGGCCCGTCCATCACGTCGGGTGAATTTGTAGGCCGGATAAGCGCAGCGCCATCCGGCATGGGTTTACCCGCGCTGGCGTAAAATCTCTTTCTCGTACCCGCGCACGTTATCCAGCCACTGACTGCCGGCTGGCGTATCGTGACGCTGGCAATACATCTCCCACACCGCCTGCCACGGCAGGGATTTTTGTTCTTCCAGCAGCGCCAGACGCGCGGTGTAATCACCCGCCTCTTCAAGCTGACGCAGCTGATCGGTCGGTTCCAGCAGGGCGCGCAGCAGGGCTTTTTTCATATTGCGGGTACCAATCACCCATGCGGCGATGCGGTTGATCGACGCATCAAAAAAGTCGAGACCGATATGCACGCGGTCAAACAGGTCATGACGAATAATTTCGCTGGCGATAGCCTGGGTTTCGTCATCCAGCAGCACCACATGGTCGCTGTCCCAGCGGACCGGGCGGCTGACGTGCAACAGCAGGCGCGGAACATAAAGCATGGCGGCGGAGATTTTGTCGGAGATCACTTCCGTCGGATGGAAGTGGCCAGCGTCCAGACAGAGCGCGGTCTGACGGCTGGTGGCGTAGCCCATATAGAATTCATTGGAGCCGACGGTATAGCTTTCCGCGCCGATGCCGAACAGCTTGCTCTCCACGGCATCAATATGATGCGCCGGATCCAGCTTCTCGCTGATCACCTCATCCAGCGCGTCCAGCAGGCGCTGACGCGGGGCGAGGCGGTCGACGGTGACGTCTTTCATCCCGTCCGGAACCCAGATGTTCATCACCGACGGCGTGCCGAGCTGCTCGCCAAAGTACGCGGAGACGCGGCGGCTGGCCTTGCAGTGATCGATCCAGAACTGACGAATCTCAGGGTTAGCATGCGAAAGCGTAAAGCCATCGGCGCTCAGCGGATGGGAGAAGCAGGAAGGGTTAAAATCCAGGCCCAGCTTGTTGACTTTGGCCCACTCCACCCAGTTTTTAAAGTGTTCCGGCTTGATCTGGTCACGCGCGACTGGCGTTTCGGCCTCGTGATAAATCGCATGCAGATTAAGACGCTTCGGTCCGGGGATCAGGCTAAACGCCAGTTCCAGATCGGCACGCAGTTCGGCGGCATTACGCGCTTTGCCCGGATAATTCCCCGTGGCCTGGATACCGCCGGTCAGACTGCCTTCCGGATTTTCGAAACCGGCAACGTCATCGCCCTGCCAGCAGTGCATGGAAACGGGCAGGCGATCGAGCTGGCGCAGGGCCTCCTCGACATTGATACCTACAGCGGCGAACCGCTGTTTCGCGAGTTCCCAGGCGTGTTCTAGTGGAGTGGTCATGCGCAAAGCTCCTTTGTCTGTCGTGTTGACTGAGATTGCGCGACGTAGCGAGCGATCTCATTATCAGGATGAGGGGTGAAAGTGGTCAGGTCGTGGTTAGTAACCACCACCTTGCGAAAATCTGTGACGTCGCTCAGTTCATCCAGCGTCATGAGCTGGACGCCAATATTGCCGAGCGTGGAGGCTTCAATCGGTCCGGCGATCACCGTAATGCCGCAGGCGTCGGCGCAAAGCTGATTGAGCAACTGGTTTTGGCAGCCGCCGCCGACAATATGCAACTGGTTGAACGGCTTGCCGCGCAGAGCGGCCAGTTCGCCCAGCACGTCGGCGTACAGGATCGCGAGGCTGTCGAAAATGCAGCGTGCCAGTTCTGCATCGCTGGTCGGCTCTGGTTGGCCGGCCTCACGGCAGGCAGCCTGGATCTCCGCGCTCATGTTGCCCGGATTAATAAAACGATCGTCGTTGGGATTGATGACAAAGCGGCAGGCGGGCAGCGCTTCGGTACGGGCAATCAGCTCCGGCAGATCGGTAACCTGTTGTTCAGCAAGTACCCGCTGGAGCAGCCACAGGCCCATGATATTTTTCAGCACCCGATAACGCCCTTCCGCGCCGCCTTCGTTGGTGATATTGGCAGCCAGCGCCTTGTCGCTGGTATATGGCGTTTTGCTTTCAAAGCCCATCAGCGACCAGGTGCCGGAGGAGATCCACGCCGCGTCTTTCCCTTCCAGCGGAACGGCAATCACCGCGCTGGCGGTATCGTGACTGGCGACTGCCACCACCGGAATGGCATTACCCTGTGGACAGGTCCAGTGGCCAATCACATTGCCGGGATGCGTGGGTTTGCCGAACCAGGCGCCGTTCACTCCTGTCCAGTCCAGCAATGTTTCATCCCAGCTATCGGTATTGATATTGACCAGTTGGGTGGTGGTGGCGTTGGTATATTCCCAGTTCATCTGCCCGGTAAGGCGGTAGCTGAAGTAATCAGGAATGAGCAGTGCATGAGCGACCTCGCGCGCCACCTCCGGTTGCTGCCGGACCAGCGCGTGAAGCTGATAAAGCGTATTAAACGGCAGAAACTGAATGCCGCTGCGGCGGTAAATTTCCGCCTTGCCGAGTTGAGTCAGCGCCTGCGCCATCACGCCGTCGGTACGATCGTCACGGTAGGCGATGGGCAGACCGACGCGTTGGCCCTGGCGGTTCAGCAGCACGTAATCCACGCCCCAGGTATCCACGCCGATACTGTCAATTACGATGCCCGCCTCGCACACGTTCTCCAGACCACGGCGGATCTCCGCCTCCAGGCTGTCAATGTCCCAGCAGTCATAACCGTCCACTTTTTGCAGACGATTGACGAAGCGGTGCATTTCACGCAGCGTGAGGGTGCGTTGTTCGCGGTCATAGCGTGCAAGCATTACACGCCCGCTGGATGCGCCTAAATCGACAGCGACGCAATGGCGAAAAGTCATGATAGAGTCCTTCTGAGAGTCAATGCCCACAGTCTAAAAAAGGACGCCTGCTTCTACCTTCTTGTTACTGACAGGGGAAATTGGCCGCTGGCAAGAAAGCAAAGATGAACGTGAGGAAGCTCACATTTTGCTGCGAAAGGGGGGATGTGACCGCCGCCGCATTTCTGACGCTTTCCGTTCATTTCTTGAAAAATCGGCAGTGTTTGCACGCTTTGTCGTCAAAATTTCAAGATGAGAATGCGGGGCCTTAATTACTATCATGAGAATTCTTCTCACTGGTGGCGACTCTTATGACCGTACTTCACAGCGTGGATTTCTTTCCTTCGGGTAATTCGCCAGTGGCGATCGAGCCGCGTCTTCCGCAGTCGGCCTTCCCGGAGCATCATCATGACTTTCATGAAATAGTGATTGTCGAACACGGTACTGGCATTCATGTTTTTAACGGCCAGCCCTATACCATCAGCGGCGGAACGATCTGTTTTGTCCGCGATCATGACCGTCATCTGTATGAGCACACCGACAATCTGTGCCTGACTAACGTGCTGTACCGCTCCCCGGATGCTTTTCAGTTTTTAAGCGGCCTGCATTTGCTGCTGCCACAGGAGCAGAATGGTCAATACCCTTCACACTGGCGCGTTAATCAGACGGTGCTGACGCAGGTGCGGCAGCTTGTCGGCCAGCTTGAACCGAAAGACGATGCGGCGGATGCGCCGGAACGGGCAAACCGCGAACTGCTGTTTATGCAACTGCTGGTGCTGCTGCGTAAAAGCAGCCTGGCGGAAGGGGCGGAGGATAATGACGCTCGTCTCAACCATCTGATCGCCTGGCTTGACGATCATTTTGCCGACGAAGTGTGCTGGGACGATCTGGCAGATCATTTCTCGTTGTCGCTGCGGACATTACACCGTCAGCTCAAGCAATCCACCGGCCTGACCCCACAACGTTACCTGAACCGGCTGCGTTTGATTAAAGCGCGCCATCTGCTGCGCCACAGTGACGAAAGCGTGACGGATATCGCTTATCGCTGCGGGTTCGGCGACAGTAACCACTTTTCGACCCTGTTTCGCCGCGAGTTTTCCTGGTCTCCGCGCGATATTCGTCAGGGGCGCGACGAAATTCTTCAGTAACGCGAAGAGAATCAACGTTTTTGAACGACCGTCAGAAGATAATAACCGGTCATTCGTCGTTGAGGTGATCCTGCTGTGGGCAAGTTAATTCTTCGTAAAGCCGACTTTTTCACCAGCGTCGGCCAGGCAGTCGCCGTTGCGGATCGCTATCCGCAAAACGTCTTTGCTGAACATACTCACGAGTTTTGCGAACTGGTGCTGGTATGGCGCGGCAATGGCCTGCACGTCCTCAATGACCGCCCGTACCGCATCACGCGCGGCGACCTGTTTTATATCCGCGCCGAAGACAAACACTCCTATGCTTCGGTCAACGACCTGGTATTGCAAAATATTATCTATTGCCCTGACCGCCTGAAACTTAATTTCGACTGGGACGCGCATATTCCTGGCTTTAGCGGACCTGAAAGGCGGGCGCACTGGCGGCTTGGCAGCACTGGAATGAGTCAGGCACGGCAGGTCATCGCGCAGCTCGAACACGAAAGCGCCCATCCTGACGCGCAGGTCAATGACATGGCCGAACTGCTCTTTGCACAACTGGTGGTGACCCTGAAAAGACACCGCTATACCACCGATAATTTGTCGGCAACGTCGCGCGAGCCGCTGCTGGATAAGCTGATCACCGCGCTGGCAGGAAGTCTGGACACGCCTTTCGTACTCGAAACGTTTTGCGAACAGGAGCAGTGCAGCGAGCGCCCCCTGCGCCAGCAGTTTCGCAGCCAGACGGGGATGACCATCAGCCAGTATCTGCGCCAGCTACGAATTTGCCACGCCCAATACCTCTTACAGCACACTGAAATACTGATTGGCGACATCGCCATGCAGTGCGGCTTTGAAGACAGTAATTATTTTTCCGTGGTATTTAACCGTGAAATAGGCATGACGCCGGGACAGTGGCGTCATCGCAGCCGCGACGGAACCGCCTCTAATATAAATATGATGAATGATTAACGGGAAATAACGACCGCAATACTGCGCTAAAAATTAAAATAAATCTCTGTGCTATAAATCACATTTGTTGGCGAAAATTCTGTTTTATAATAGCGCATTCATCATGGAGGTAAAATGTTAGCCATTATCATTTTGCTGTTTATATCCGCCGCTGCTTTTTTGTTATCGCGAGATAACAAAGGTAACGTCGCGCTTGATGATATTTGTTGGCTAAATTCGCCTGACGATCTTTCTGACGTTGACCTGTTTTCTGCCGACTGTCCGCATTATCAAATGTCGCAGGAGTGGTCCCGTTTATGGGATTGTACCGGGCAGGCATTACGCGCCCGTTTCCACCGGCACAAACAACGTCTCGCGGCGATTTCGCCGTCACCTTGCCAGCGCGTGTTATGTTGCCGTAAACGCGATGAACTGCGTTTTAGTTTCCGTATATCCAGCCTGCGCCAGCTAATCGCGTGCCGCCATGCCAGCGGTGCCGATTGCCATCACGCAGGCCAACCTGGTTTCATCCACAAAGCACAATGCGCGTTTTCGCCATTGTGCTTTTTTTTGTCTGAACAAACCTGAGAGGCTGAATGATGTTTATTGTTTGTGTTGCTGCATGTCCGACCGGCGTTGCCCATACCTACATGGCAGCGGAAGCGCTTGAAATGACCGGAAAAAAACGGGGTCATGAGATCAAAGTAGAAACCCAGGGCAGCATAGGCGCGGAGAATGAGATCCTTGACGAGGATCTGGCGCGGGCCGACGCGGTGATTATTGCCGCCGACGTCGCCATCAGCGGCAAAGAACGTTTTGTAGGACTGGTTAAGCTGGAGTGCAGCGTCTCCGATCCGATTAAATTCGGGGATGCCGTTTTTGAAGCCGTTGAACAGGAGGTTGCGCATGGCTAAGTTTCAGGGAGGAGGCGGCAAGCCTTCAGCGGGTGCAGAAGTGAAAAACGCCATTATGACTGGCGTGTCGTGGATGTTGCCTTTTGTCATTGCCGGGGCGGTCATTATGGGGATCGCGCGTATTGGCGCGTCGATGTACGGCATTGATAATATCTGGGATGCCAGCCATGAGCAGGCTGCCAGCCTGGTCGTACAGGTACTGCATCGCTTCGATGGTTTCGGCGGACTGGCGCTGTCGCTGATGCTGCCGGTGGTGGCGGGTTATATCAGTTTTGCCCTCGCCAATAAGCCGGGCATCGCGCCGGGGATGGTGGGGGGATTACTGGCGAGCAGTCTGGGAACCGGCTTTCTGGGGGCGCTGGCCGCCGGTTTTGTCGCCGGGTATATCGTCCGGGCGCTCATCAAATACATCAAATTACCGAAAGCTCTGGCCTCTGCCGGGCCGATTTTTATCCTGCCGGTCGGCGGGACGCTGCTGACCTGCATTGTGATGGCGTTTGTTATTGGCACGCCGCTGGCGGCGCTTAATCACGGTATGGAGCACTGGCTGCTGTCGATGTCTGGTACCAATAAAGTGCTGCTGGCGGCGGTAATTGGCGGCATGGTGGGCTTTGACCTCGGCGGTCCGGTGAACAAGGCGGCGGTCACCACCGCGATGGCGCTACTGGCTTCCGGGATTTACGATCCTAATACTGCTGCACAGGTCGCCATCATTGTACCGCCTATTGGCCTGGGCGTTGCCACCCTGCTGTGGGCAAAACGCTTCCCGGAATCGCTGCGTGAAGCGGGCAAGGCGTCCACGCTGATGGGGCTGATTGGCGTCTCGGAGGGGGCCATTCCGTTTGCGCTGTCCAATCCTAAAATCATTGTGATTAACATGATCGGCTCTGCGGTTGGTGCGGCGATGGCGGTGGGCCTGGGGGCGGTGAACCAGGCTCCCATTTCCGGATTTTACGGCTGGCTGGCGGTTGAACAGTGGCCGATATATGTTCTCTCCATCGCCTGTGGCTCCGCGATTATCGCCTGTGGATCGCTGCTGGTATTTCGCAATGTGCCAGACGAAGCCATTAAAAAAGAAATGATGGCACCTAAATTTAAAGCCAGTCGTTAATATAAAGAGATATTAACGACGGTTCGTCGCTAATCATAAAAATTAACGGGTAATTATCCGTGGTATTTTCTCGCCCTCAAAAAGGCTGAAATAAAGATGAAAACAGTTCATTTGATCCAACATACGCACTGGGATCGCGAGTGGTATTTTACTGAAAATGATTCTCGGGTCGTGCTTTATTATTTTATGGCTGATTTACTTCAGCGTCTGGAAGCCGATGAGTCATTAGGCCCATTTATACTTGATGGGCAGACCGTGGTGCTGGAAGATTATTTTAACATTGCGCCCGAAAATCGTGCGCGGGTGCAAAAACTGATCGACGAGGGCAGGCTACTTATCGGTCCGTGGTACACCCAGACCGATTTCTTAGTGGTCGGCGCAGAATCCATCACCCACAATTTGCTGCTGGGCATGGCGGACTGCAACGCAATGGGAAGCCGGATGGCCGTGGGTTACGTCCCCGACTCCTTCGGCCAGAGCGCCCAGTTGCCGATGTTCCTGACGCAGTTTGCGATGGATCGCGCGGTGATCTGGCGCGGCTGGTGCGAGCACGACGTGGCTGCCAGCGAGTTTCGCTGGCAGAGCACTGACGGCAGTTGCGTCACCACTGCCGTGCTGCCGTGGGGGTATGGCTGCGCGAAATGGCTGCCCGCCGACGCGCAAAAAGCATGGCAGGTGCTGCCCGCTATTCTGCAAAAACAGGCGAAATTCAGCACCTCCGGGCACGTTTTGCTCCCCAACGGTAACGATCAGTCCCCCTTTGAGCATGGTGTTCCGGCGATGCTCGATGCGCTTAATACGCAGCAGTCCGACTACCATTTCGTGCGCAGCGATTTTAGCCGCTACTTTGACGCCCTGGAACGGACGGGAGTCGAACTGGCGACGTATCAGGGTGAGTTACTCAGTCCGAAATATATGCGCATTCATCGGGGGATTTTCTCGACGCGCATGGATATCAAGCAGGCTAACGTCCGGCTGGAGAACTTCCTCAGCCAGCAGCTTGAACCGTTATTAAGCGTGGTCTGGCAACTGGGGCTGCCTTATCCGCAAACGGCGGTGGAGAATATCTGGCGTGAGGCCATGAAATCCCACGCCCATGACAGCATTGGCGGCTGTAACGCCGATCGCGTCAATGCGATGGTGAAAGCGCGTCTGACCTCAGGTCATGAATCCGCCAGCCAGCTTTTCGACCTCAATATGAAAATGCTGGCGGAAGGGATTGCCGCGCGGCAGCAGGGCAAAAAAATCATTGTCTTCAACCCGCTGCCTTACGCGCGCGACGGGCGAGTGGCGCTGACGATTTACGTGCCGGGCGCACATTTTGCCATCGTCGATGAAGCGGGGCAGCCGTGCCGCTGGAAAATTGTGCAGGAAAAACAGCAGGATATGTCGGTAATTGTGCAGGAGCTTTCCAACAGTACGAGCACAGTGTGGTATCGCAAATGCGACATTATCCTTGAGGCAAAAGCCCTGCCTGCCTGCGGCTATCAAACATTTTATCTTCAGGAGAATGCGCCTGCCGGGTTTAACGTGCCGCAAGAGATGATTGCTGCGCTCGATAACCCGTGGCTGCGCCTGACGCTGACGGACGGGCACATCACGCTGCTCGACAAACGTAGCGGCAAACAGTGGAACTCTCTCCTGCGGCTGGTTGATGGCGGCGATGCGGGGGACAACTATAACTACTCCCCGCCGGAAGATGACTGGCGGGTCACCAGCGACGGCGCATTAGTCTCCGCCATCTGGCAGCGGGATGCGCTGGCCGATACGCTTAACCTGAGCTGGTGCATCGCTGCGCCGCAGGATCTGGCTGCCCGTCAGCAGCATCAGCGTAACGGGCAACTTAACGTCAGCATGACGATCGCCCTCGATCGCGATCGTCCGCTGCTGGATGTACAGGTGCGGATCGACAACACCCTGCGCGATCATCGCCTTCAACTGGAGATCCCCACCGGCACCAGCGGAATGTTCCATTTTGCCGATCAACCCTTTGGCCTGATCCGCCGGGAAAACCGTCCGCAGGCGCTGGATATCTGGCAGCAGGAGCAGTGGACGGAAGCGCCCGCGTCGCTGTGGCCGATGCAAAGCCTGGCAATGATGCATGATGAGCAGCACGGTATGTGCGTGGTCACCGACGGGCTGCGCGAGTATGAAATCCCTGCTGACCGTCCCGATACGCTGGCGATTACTCTGCTGCGTAGCGTCGGCTGGCTGGGACAGCCAGATATGCCGTGGCGTCCGGGGCGCGCTTCCGGCATGGTGCTGCCTTCACCGGACTCGCAGTTGCCTGGTCGTTTTGATTGTCATCTGGCGCTGGTGCCTCTGCATCAGGGGCCGGATGCGGCGTTCTGGCGTGACATTGAGAACTGGCGTACACCCGCTTCCGGCTGGCTGGACTCCGGCTGGTCGCGCTTTAAAACCAATCCTCACGGCATGCGCTTCCCGCCAACGTACAGTCTGCTGCGCTGGGATACCCCGCTGCATTTCAGCACGCTGAAGAAAGCGCAGAACGAGGAGGCGCTGATCCTGCGCGGCTGGAATCCGGGCACCACGTTACTCGACGGTGTCGAACCTGTACTCTCTGGCGACGTGGCGCGCGTGACGCTGGCAGAAACGCCGCTTCCTGGAAGTCATACCCCAGTCCAGCCCTGTACGCCAGTCAGCTGGCGGATCACCCCTGCGGAAAAAGGAAAATCCGATGCGTAAAATAGCGTTTGTGTGTCCCCTCGAAAATGGCCTTCATGCCCGGCCTGCGAGCGAATTGCAACTGCGCGTGGCGCAATTTCATTCCCGCGTCACGCTGCATAATCTGCGTAACCAGCGGCAGGTCGATGCCGGAAGCGTACTGGCGCTCATCGGCGCAGATGTGCTTCACCACGATGCGTGCGAACTGCATATTGACGGTGAGGATGAGCAGGACGTCTGGCAGACGCTGAGCGCATTTATTACGCGCGAGCTGACGGAATGCGACGGGCCACTCGTCCCTGTGACGAGCCATCACGAACAGCCGTTGCCCGTGTTTCTGGCGGCCACCATGGCCACCTGCCTGCGGGGTAACGGCGTCAGTCCGGGACTGGCAAGCGGGGTGGCGGTGCCTCTGGGCGCGGTGGATTTGCCGCAGCTTGCTGCGCAGGAAGCGCCGGAAGACGCTGGCCTTCAGCAGCAGCGCCGGACTGATTACGCCGGGTCAGTTTCTCGCCCTGCGCGGTCCTCATCTCAAAGGTATTGTGATGGGGGAGGGCGGCGAAACCTCCCACACGGTGATCCTCGCCCGTTCCTTTGGCATCCCGCTTTTATGCATGCCGAACGCGTCTGTGCCTGCGGGTGCCCTACTGCTGATCGTCGCGCCGGATGCCTGTGCTGAGCAATGGCGCGACATGGAAGAGGACAAAGTCGCGCGCATTGCCCGGCGACTGGAACCGCTCGCCCGGATGGCAGGCGTCAGCCGTGACGGAGAACGCGTGAAACTGCTGGCGAATATCGCCCTGGCTGACGAAGCGGAAAGCGCATTCGCGGCGGGTGCGGAAGGGATTGGTCTGTTTCGCACCGAAATGTTGTTTTGTGAGCGAAGCGTGCCGCCGGATGAAGAAGAACAATATCAGGCGTACCGGCATGTACTGACGCTGGCGCAGGGCAAGAAAGTCGTGATCCGCACGCTGGATATCGGCGGCGATAAACCCTGTGACTATTTAAACCTGCCGCAGGAAGAGAACCCGTTCCTCGGCTGGCGGGCAGTGCGCCTTTATCCGGCATTTATTGACCTTTTTACCAGTCAGGTACGGGCATTGCTGCGTGCCAGCGCGGCAGGGCCGCTGGATATCATGGTGCCGATGGTGGCGACGCTTGAAGAGATTAAATGGCTGCACGCCCGCTTTCATCAGGTAGCGGAACAGCTCCACGCGGAAGGCGTCGCCGTCGGCGAATGGCGTTTAGGTATCATGGCGGAGGTGCCTTCTGCGCTGTACCTGCTGGAAAGAGCGGCGAAATGGATCGATTTTGCCTCTATTGGCAGCAACGACCTGGTGCAGTATTTTCTCGCCTGCGACCGGGGCAATCCGCATGTTCGTCACCTGTACAACTACTGCGATCCCGCTTTCCTGATGCTGCTTAGCGAGATGGCGAGGCGGACAAACGTGGAACTCTGCCTGTGTGGAGAAATGGGCGGCGATCCGGCGGTAATGCCGCTGCTGCTGGGCGCGGGGCTGCGGCAGATCAGCATGTCCGCCGGACGAATTGCCGGGGCGAAAAAGCAGCTGGCCTCGCTGGAGATGGATGACTGCCGGAAGACGTTGCAGCAGGCATTAGCCTGTGAAAGCGCGGCGGAGGTGACATCCCTGCTGCGTGAGACATCGGCGGCCAGCGTGCTACCCGTTTTCGATCCGGCTCTGTTATTGCTGGATCGGGACGTCACCAGCAAGGCGGAGGCCATCAAGCTGCTCACGGATAACCTTGAGATTGAACAGCGGGTGCGCTCGGGGGTGGACGTCGAGACCGCCATCTGGCAGCGGGAAGCCGTTTTTTCCACCGCGCTCGGCTTTGCAGTCGCCATCCCGCACTGTAAATCCGCAGCGGTACTGAACAGCAGTGTGTCGCTAATGCGCCTGAAGACGCCGTTATCGTGGGGAGAGGGGGTAGACGTCTCGCTGGTGATTATGCTGACGGTGAGCGAGCAGGAGAAGGGCGATCACATGAAAATCTTCTCGCGGCTGGCACGCAAGTTGATGCATGACGATTTCCGCCAGCAGCTATTGCAAGGCAGAGATGCCGGTGACATGACCGCACGACTTGAGCGCGAACTGACACTCTGAGGCACGTTTGCCCGGTAGCGTGGCTATCGGGCAGTTAAGGATGTATTGCTGCTGCGTGACCGGCGCTATCGTGCTGACGCTTGCGGCGATCGTGCTGGCCAGCCGTGCGGGAGGCTACTGCCTGCTGACGATTGGCGTGATGAACTCGGTGTTATACCCGATTATTTTTTCCCGCACCTTAAGCGGGTTGCAGGACGATGCCGCGCGGATCTCGGCCTGAAGATGAGTTTTCTGGTGCCGGTATGCTGTTACCTGTTTCTGCTGTTCAACGGGGGCCGACATTCGTCGTAACCGACGTCCCCCTGCCGTGCCAGCAGGGGGCATCCGTTAACCCGCCATGCCCAGTCCGACAATATTTGCCGCGACAATAATCACCACGCAGCCGAGGCTCAGCACGCTGACCGGACGACGCCCGGCGTTATTCCACTCTTTCAGTACCAGACCGACAATCCCACCGCACAGCACGTAGAAACTCATATGCAGCATCCAGCTGACATAATCGTACTGCGCCGGAATACGCGCGTGGCCCCAGGCATAGAAGAAGAACTGGAGATACCACATCAACCCGCCGAGTGCTGACAGCAGGATATTGCTGACGATCAGCGGTTTTGCCAGCGAGAAGTCCGCTTTTACCGACAAATTTTTCACTTTTGCCAGACGAATAAAGCAGAAGCCGAGGTTGATCAGCGCACCGCCGCCCATAATCACCACGTAGCTTGGTAGAGCAACGTACAGGGAATCGACGCCCAGCGCCGCCGCCGCTTCATGCATCGGCTTGGCGGCGTTCATCGCAAACGACATGCCGGCGGAAAAGATCCCGCACATCACCGCCAGCAGGAGGCCTTTTTTCAGATTGAACTCTTCCGCTTCGATACCCATCTGGCGTTCTTTGAGCCGACCAGCATGGGTAACAATCCCCACGCCTACCAGCGCGACCAGCACGCCCAGCAGCGTCATACGGCCACCACGGGTGTGGATCAGGATGTCGAAATTACCGTTCAGGATCGGCGTCATCAGCGTGCCAACAATCAGCGTGATGCCAATCGCAATGCCAATGCCCATCGACATGCCGAGATAGCGCATGGTCAGGCCATAGTTGATATTACCAATGCCCCACATCGCGCCAAAAAGAAACACTGGCAGCAACGTGGAAGCGCTGAAAGAACCGTAATACGCCCAGAAGTCGGGCAGCAGAATGGCGCTGATCGTCCAGGGCAAAATCAGCCAGGAGACAGTACCGCCGACTGACCACATGGTTTCCCACGACCAGCCTTTGACTTTTTTGAACGGGGCATAGAAACAGGCTGCACTGGCTGCGCCTATCAAATGCCAAAGAATACCCATCGTAATCATGTTACTCATGCATTTATCCTCATCTTTTTTATGGCCGGTAAAACACCCCCGACCCGATGAGTGTAAAAATTGTGCTGTAAAGTAACCTTCAGCGGATTGCCGCGTTGTGTCGCACACTGGCAATGAACCGAGTAATCGAATGAGCAAGCTCACAATTTTGGCTTCATAACCTAAAGTTATAACCTTATTAAAACTACGGCATTGATAAACATTTTCAATATCATTTAATTAACTATAATGAACCAACTGCTTACGCGGCGTTAACACATCTGCCGCCCGACAATAATGGAGATGATTATGAGCTATACACTGCCATCCCTGCCGTATGCCTACGATGCCCTTGAACCGCATTTCGATAAGCAGACGATGGAGATCCATCACACCAAACATCACCAGACCTATGTTAATAACGCCAATGCCGCGCTGGAAAGCCTGCCGGAACTGGCTAATCTGCCGGTAGAAGAGCTGATCACCAAACTGGATCAGGTTCCGGCGGACAAGAAAACCGTGCTGCGCAACAATGCCGGCGGCCACGCTAACCACAGCCTGTTCTGGAAAGGCCTGAAAAAAGGCACCACCCTACAGGGCGATCTGAAATCCGCTATCGAGCGCGATTTTGGCTCCGTGGAAAAATTCAAAGAAGAGTTTGAGAAAGCGGCCGCTACCCGCTTTGGTTCCGGCTGGGCATGGCTGGTGCTGAAAGATGACAAACTGGCTGTGGTTTCTACCGCTAACCAGGACTCTCCGCTGATGGGTGAAGCCGTTGCCGGTGTTTCTGGCTTCCCGATTGTGGGCCTGGATGTGTGGGAACATGCGTATTATCTGAAATTCCAGAACCGTCGCCCGGACTACATCAAAGAGTTCTGGAACGTGGTGAACTGGGATGAAGCTGCGGCGCGTTTTGCGGCGAAAAAATAAGTCTTCTGATTAACACTCTGCACTGAGGTGTAGAGCAAAAGCCTCCGCAGGCTCTGCCGCGGGGGCTTTTTTTATGCCATGGTTCAGGGTGCTATGGTGATCTGTATCAAATAAAAAACAATGATCCATTAAAATAGAAACTGCGTTTCAATTTGTGTGTTCAGGATCACTTTTATAGTTTCGTTGAATGATTATCTTCCTTTCATCGATACGGGAGCACTTTGTGACTGAGGTGCGCTCGCCCATAAAAATCGCCCCATTTTTATGTTTACAGGTGAAGAAGATGCAGATTAAACGCAAGATTGAAAAAATTCCGGGGGGCATGATGCTCGTCCCGCTGTTCCTGGGCGCGCTGTGCCATACCTTTGCGCCGGGGGCAGGAAAATACTTCGGGTCGTTCACCAACGGTATGATTACCGGGACAGTGCCGATTCTGGCAGTCTGGTTTTTCTGTATGGGCGCATCGATTAAGCTGAGCGCGACGGGAACGGTACTGCGTAAATCCGGCACGCTGGTAGTAACCAAGATTGCCGTGGCCTGGCTGGTAGCCGCGATTGCCTCGCGCATCATTCCGGAGCACGGCGTAGAGGTAGGGTTCTTCGCCGGACTCTCCACGCTGGCGCTGGTGGCCGCGATGGACATGACCAATGGCGGGCTGTACGCCTCCATTATGCAGCAGTACGGCACCAAAGAAGAAGCGGGCGCATTTGTTCTGATGTCGCTGGAGTCGGGTCCGTTGATGACCATGATTATTCTGGGCACCGCAGGTATTGCGTCATTTGAGCCACACGTTTTTGTCGGTGCTGTCTTACCTTTCCTGGTGGGTTTTACGCTGGGTAATCTGGACCCGGAATTACGGGAGTTTTTCAGCAAAGCGGTACAAACGCTGATCCCTTTCTTCGCCTTCGCGCTGGGCAACACCATTGATTTAAGCGTGATTGCGCAAACCGGATTGCTGGGTATTCTGCTGGGCGTGGCGGTGATTATCGTGACGGGCATCCCGCTGATTATTGCCGATAAACTGATCGGTGGCGGTGACGGTACAGCGGGAATTGCCGCATCCAGCTCGGCGGGTGCCGCGGTGGCAACGCCGGTCCTGATCGCGGAGATGATCCCGGAATTTAAACCGATGGCCCCTGCGGCTACCTCGCTGGTCGCCACATCGGTGATTGTGACCTCCATTCTGGTGCCGATCCTGACCTCCATCTGGTCACGGAAGGTGAAAGCCAGAGCGGCAAAAGCCGAAGCCGCGAAAGCACATGTGCTGGGAACAGTAGAATAATAGGTAGTCTTTCTGAAAAAGCCCGGTTAGCGCTGCTGCCGGGCTTTTTCTTTTAGCTCTTGATATCAAACACCTCATCAATCGTGCGGCACTCGTGTTCGTTTAATGCGCCTCCCGCATTTCGCGATACCCCGGTGCAATAGCCGAATTTACGCGATACCACGGTCTTAATCGTTGAGACAAAATCATCGCCAATTGCATAGATGGACATGTAGGTGCCGATGTTCTGCTGTATCTCACGTAACGTCTCCAGGTCGCCTTGCTTAAATGCTTCGCGGGCGCTGACAAATAGCTCTGGCATCACATTGTTTAAACCGGAGATCACGCCAGCGCCGCCCGCCAGCAGATTGGGGATGTAATATTCGTCATAGCCAGAAAGTACGGCAAAATCCTCACGCACGGCGCGGGTCGCCTGGATCATACTGCGGGTATGAGACTGGCAATCGACGGTATCTTTAATCCCGGCAAAGTGCGGGAATTCAGCGGCGAGGGTGGCAATCAGATCCGGCGTTAAATCGCAGCCGGTGCGAGCCGGAAAGTTATAGGCAAACCACTGGCCGCTGAGTATGTTACCCAGCTGGCGGAAATAACTCAGCAATTGCTTCGGCGTTTGCCCGTAATAATAAGGCGGTAACACCATCACCGCATCGTAGCCAACGCGGTACGCCTCCTCCGCCATGCGCTGAATATCGTTCATACAGGTCGATGACACGTTGGCAACCATCTTGAGCGAACTCATCGTCCTGGCCTCGCGAATTAAGGTTAATCGCTCTTCCAGCGTAAAAGAAGCAAACTCGCCGATGCTGCCCATCAACAAAATCACGTCAATATTTGCCCTGGTCAGGCGTTGAAGATGCTGCTTCAGGCCGTTCAGGTCGAGCTTTCCGTCTTGATCCAGCGGCGTAATGGCAGGGCACCAGACGCCAGCAAATTGCGATTGTACCGTCACGTTGACTCCTTATTATGAAATGCTGTTTCAAAATCATTTTAATAAATAGCATGTCTGGCAACGCGCCATGTGAACGTGGTTCGCATTTTGGAAGGTACGGGTAAAAAATATGCTTTAATGGAGCAAATTTGTCGGGAAGAGAGATACAGATGCGATATCCGGTTGAGGGGTTCACTGGCAGGGTTCAGGACTACGAAGGAAGCCGTCCCAGCGCCATTGCGAAGGTGCAGGTGGCGGGCGAACTGACGCTGACGGAGCGGGGGCTGACCGGTGATGAGCAGGCAGAAAGCAAAATCCACGGCGGACCCGACCGCGCACTGTGCCACTATCCCCGGGAGCACTATCTCCACTGGGCGCGTGAGTTTCCTGAGCAGGAGGATCTGTTTGTGGCTCCCGCGTTTGGTGAGAATCTGTCAACCGAGGGGCTGAACGAACAGAACGTGTTTATCGGCGATATCTTCCGCTGGGGTGAGACCTTTATCCAGGTAACGCAGCCGCGATCGCCGTGCTTTAAGCTGAACTTTCATTTTGCTATCAGCGATATGGCGTCCATCATGCAGGCGAGCGGAAAAACCGGCTGGCTGTATCGGGTCGTGGCGGGTGGCAAGGTCTCAGCCGAGGCTCCGCTGGTGCTGGCATCGCGGGTAAGCGATGTGACGGTGCATGAAGCCGGGGTGATTGCCTGGTCAATGCCGTTTGATGATGAGCAGTATCATCGTTTGCTGTCAGCGGCAGGTTTGTCAGCAAGCTGGACGCGAACCCTGCAGAAGCGGCGGACGAGCGGTAAGATCGAGGATAATTCGCGTCGGTTGTGGGGAAAGTAGCCTTTCCCCAGCTTCACGCTGGGGAAGACCTTACGCCCGCTTATACAGCGGCAGCCAGATCACCAGACGCAAACCGCCGAGCGGGCTGTCTTCCGCTTTAACCCAGCCGCGGTGCTGCTGGATGGCGGTTTCAACAATGGCCAGCCCCAGGCCGGTGCCGCCTGACTCGCGGTCACGCGCTTCATCGGTACGGTAGAACGGGCGGAAAATCTGCTCCCGGTCTTCCGGACTGACGCCCGGACCATCATCATCAACGGTGATGGTGATGCCCTCTTTATCTACCGCAAAACCGACTGAAATTGTGGTATGCGAGTAGCGCAGCGCATTACGCACAATATTTTCCAGCGCGCTTTCCAGGGCGCTTGGGTTCCCGTACAGCGGCCACGGGCCAGGCGGATATTCGATCGTAAAGGATTTACCCATCTGCTCGGCTTCAAAGGCCGCGTTATCCAGCACTTCGCCCCATAGCTGATTGGCTTTCATGGTCTGGCTGACCAGGGCATTTTTTTGCTGGTTGCGCGACATAACCAGCAGATCGTTAATCATGCTGTCCAGCCGATGCGCTTCGGTCTCGATACGCTCCAGTTCTTTACTTTCGCCGCTGCGACGCCGCAGCAGCGCGGTGCCGAGCTGAAGACGGGTGAGCGGGGTGCGCAGTTCATGGGAGATATCCGACAGCAGGCGCTGCTGGGTCGTCATCATGCGCTCCAGCGCCGTCACCATCTGGTTAAAACTGGCCCCGGCTGCCTGAAATTCCTGCGGTCCGGCTTCCAGCTCCGGATGCTGGCGCAAATTACCCTGCGCGACTTCATCCGCCGCATTTTTCAGCTTACGCGCCGGTCTTGCCAGACTCCATGCCAGCCATAGCAGCAGCGGCGCGCTGACCAGCATGGTGACAATCAGCAGCAGCAGCGGACGGTCAAACAGCAGGTTGATAAAGTCGGACTGTGAACTGCTGGCAGGGCGAATCAGGTACAGCTGGTAGTTATCTTCGCCATCGTGAATCGAAAACGGCCCGACCAGTTCAACCCGACCATATTTTTTCTTTTGCGGTTGGTCGGCATCATCCGACTGACCGATAAAGTTGCGGATGATCTGCATTTCATTACGTTCGGCACCAATCACCCGGCCTTCGCTGGTCACAAGGACCAGACGCTGCCCCGGCGGTGCCCATTTGTCGATCGCGCGGAACAGCCGACGCCACCACATCAAATCATTGGGTGGATCGTTGGCAAGCTCAGCTTCAACATGCTGCTCAATCATCACACCCTGACGCTGCTCGCTTTCCAGCAGCTCGGTCATCTGGCGTGAATCCAGCTTGGGTAGCATCAATACCAGCATCAATACCAGCGCCAGCGTGAGCCAGAAGATAGCAAAGATGCGGGCGGTCAGGCTTCCAATCATGAAGCCGAAACCATCAGATACCCACGACCGCGCAGCGTTTTAAACCACGGATGCCCGTCTTTCCGCTCCGGCAGCTTACGCCGCAGGTTGGAGATGTGCATATCGATAGCGCGATCAAACGGTGTCAGGCGTTTACCGAGCACTTCCTGACTCAAATGCTCGCGGGAAACCACCTGGCCTAAATGCTGGGCCAGCAGATAGAGCAGGGTAAACTCCGTACCGGTCAGCTCCAGCGTTTCACCGTCAAAACTGGCTTCCTGACGTCCCGGATTCAGGCTCAGGCCATCCACTTCGACCGTTGGCGAACCGTTATCGCTATTTTGCTGCTGCTCGCTCCAGTGCGAACGGCGCAGGATAGCGCGGATACGCGCCACCAGCTCACGGTCATTAAACGGTTTCGGCAAATAATCATCCGCGCCCAGTTCAAGGCCAAGCACGCGATCCAGCTCGCTGCCGCGTGCGGTTAACATAATTACCGGTGTCTGGTGTGTCTGGCGTAGCTCTTTAAGCGTGTCGATACCGTTTTTCTTTGGCATCATCACATCAAGTAAAAGCAGATCTATGCTGTCATCAATCAACGTCAGCGCCTGCTCACCATCATGAGCCACTAAAACGTTAAAACCTTCCATGTCGAGCAGCTCTTTAAGTAACGACGTGAGCTCCCGGTCATCATCAACTAACAGGATTTTATTCATTTTTTAAATACCTCCGAGGCAGAAATTACGTCATCAAGGCTCGCTAATCCATGACTTTACGTTGTTTTACACCGCCTGACGCTAGTTTGCAGCCTGAATCGTAGACTGTCTCTCGTGGAATCGCGAAACAAAGTTTTTGGGAGCAAGTGATGCGCAAAGTTACCGCTGCCGTCATGGTCTCAACACTGGCGTTCAGTGCGTTAAGCCAGGCAGGTGAAGCCATCACAGGTGATAACTGGCACCCGACCGAAGGACTTACGCAGCGTAATAGTCAGCAGAGTCACATGTTTGACGGCATAAGTCTAACCGAGCATCAGCGCCAACAGATGCGGGACCTGATGCAACAGGCAAGGCACGAGCAGCCGCCTGTTAATGTTAGCGAAATTGAGGCAATGCACCGCCTTATTACCGCAGAAAATTTTGATGAAAACGCTGTGCGCGCTCAGGCTGAAAAAATGGCGCAGGAACAGGTAGCCCGGCAGGTCGAAATGGCCCGTGTGCGCAACCAGATGTTCCTTCTGTTAACGCCGGAGCAGCAAGCGGTTTTAAATGAAAAGTATCAACAACGGATGGCGCAGATGCGCGATATTGCGCAGTTACAGCAGAGTCCTCCGTTTAAGCCGTTTAGTAGCAGTAAGTAGCATCCCAGTGACATACCCTGTTTTCCTTGCCATAGACACCATCCCTGTCTTCCCCTCCATGATGGAGGGGTTTTTTTTGCCTGTTTTTCGTGAATCGGTAAAAAACACCGTAGCAAAGAAAGCGGGCTGGTCTTGCAAACCGCCTTTTTCTTCCTGACCTCGACCTACGTTATACTACCCGAGGGTTAAGCAGGAGAATCTATGAACCACTCTTACGGCCAACTGGTCAGCCGCGCAGCGATTGCCGCCACGGTGATGGCGTCCTGTTTGTTAATTATTAAAATCTTCGCGTGGTGGCATACCGGCTCGGTCAGTATCCTGGCTGCACTGGTGGATTCGCTGGTCGATATCGCCGCATCACTCACTAATCTCTGGGTAGTCCGCTACTCGTTGCAGCCCGCCGATGATGAGCATACCTTCGGACACGGCAAAGCCGAGTCTCTGGCGGCGCTGGCGCAAAGTATGTTTATTTCCGGTTCCGCACTGTTTCTTTTTCTCACCGGCATTCAGCATCTGGCAAGTCCCGAACCGATGAACGCGCCCGGCGTTGGGGTGGTGGTGACCATTATCGCGCTGATTAGCACGCTGATTTTAGTTACTTTTCAGCGCTGGGTGGTGCGAAAAACCCATAGCCAGGCAGTGCGTGCCGATATGCTTCATTATCAGTCTGATGTTATGATGAACGGAACCATTCTCATCGCCCTCGGTCTGTCATGGTATGGCTGGCACCGGGCGGACGCGCTGTTTGCGCTGGGGATTGGGGTTTATATCCTGTATAGCGCGTTACGTATGGGGTATGAAGCCGTACAGGCTCTGCTGGACCGCGCACTTCCTGATGCAGAGCGGCAGGAAATTATTGAGACCGTCACCGCCTGGCCAGGCGTGCGTGGCGCACATGACCTACGAACGCGGCAGTCAGGGCCGACCCGCTTTATTCAAATTCATTTAGAAATGGACGACAATCTGCCGCTGTTTGAGGCGCATCTTGTGGCCGAACAGATTGAGCAGGCGCTTTTACTTCGTTTTCCGGGATCGGACGTCATCATTCACCAGGATCCCTGCTCGGTAGTACCGCAGGAAGAACAACGGCTTTAAGCTTTTATCTTTCTTGTAAAAGTGTGGGCTGGATCGGCATTTTTTGTATAAATTAGCGCCGATTGGTCTGACCTGAATCAATTCAGCAACAGAGGATTGATATACTATCGGCAGTATTCGTTACGTACTTTGGGTGAGCCTAAGTCCGTTTCCGGCATCAGATTTCATTTTGCATTCTAAGTTCAGAGGTAGTCATGATTAAGAAAATCGGTGTGTTGACAAGTGGCGGCGATGCGCCGGGCATGAACGCTGCGATTCGTGGCGTTGTCCGTGCAGCATTAACGGAAGGTCTGGAAGTGATGGGCGTTTATGACGGGTATCTGGGGCTATACGAAGATCGTATGATCCAGCTCGACCGTTACAGCGTTTCCGACATGATCAACCGTGGCGGTACTTTCCTCGGCTCCGCGCGTTTCCCGGAATTTCGTGAAGAACACATCCGTGCTGTGGCTATCGAGAACATGAAAAAGCGTGGCATTGATGCGCTGGTGGTTATCGGCGGTGACGGCTCCTACATGGGGGCAAAACGTCTGACCGAAATGGGCTTCCCGTGCATCGGCCTGCCAGGTACCATCGATAATGACATTAAAGGCACCGACTACACTATCGGTTACTTTACCGCACTGGGCACCGTTGTAGAGGCGATTGACCGCCTGCGCGATACCTCCTCTTCTCACCAGCGTATCTCCATCGTTGAAGTCATGGGCCGCTACTGCGGCGATCTGACGCTGGCTGCGGCCATTGCTGGTGGCTGTGAATTCGTGATGGTGCCGGAAGTGGAATTCAGCCGTGACGATCTGGTCGCAGAAATTAAAGCCGGTATCGCAAAAGGTAAAAAGCACGCTATCGTCGCCATCACCGAGCATATGTGCGATATTCACGAACTTGCGGATTATATTGAGAAAGAAACGCATCGTGAAACGCGTGCGACCGTTCTGGGTCACATTCAGCGCGGCGGTTCCCCGGTGCCTTACGACCGTATTCTGGCGTCCCGCATGGGCGCGTATGCCATTGATCTGCTGCTTGAAGGGCACGGTGGCCGCTGCGTAGGTATCCAGAACGAAAAACTGGTTCATCATGACATCATCGATGCCATTGAGAACATGAAACGTCCGTTCAAAGGCGACTGGCTGGATACGGCGAAGAAGCTGTACTAAGTGAATTGAATGCCGGGTGGCGGTTGCGCCTTACCCGGCCTACAAAGCTTGTCATATCATCCAGTTACGTGTTGACGTAGGCCTGCGCAAGCGAAGTGCCGCCAGGCAAAAGTCCTACAGCGTTACGTAGAGAGAAATCAGAAGGGAAGGGAAACCTTCCCTTTTTCTTGGGCAGGGGAACTACTCGATATCCAGCGCGTCTTCCGACAGGATGATACCGGTATTGTCGGCGTAAAGATGGTCGCCGGAGAAGAAGGTGACACCGCCGAAATTGACACGCACGTCGCTTTCACCAATGCCTTCACCCGTCGCACCTGCCGGAATGGCGGCGATGGCCTGAATGCCAATGTCCAGTTCTTCCAGGTCGTCGACCTGACGTACCGAACCGTACACCACAATGCCTTCCCACTCATTTTGCGCAGCGGTGCGGGCGAGATCCGCATCGATTAACGCGCGACGGACAGAACCGCCGCCGTCGACCAGCAGCACCCGGCCGCGGCCATTCTGTTCGAGCAGATCGTACAGCAACCCGTTATCCTCGAAACATTTCACCGTAGTGATTTGACCACCAAACGACGGCCGACCCCCAAAGTTAGAGAAGAGCGGTTCCACGACGTTGACATCTTCCTGGTAGATGTCACAAAGTTCGGAAGTATCGTATTTCATAGGCTTAACGTTCCGTTGCTGCGAGAACCTTCAGTATATCGCGCCAGATGCGCTGTTGGCAAAATCAACAATTGTTAATTGATATTTGTCAGTTAATTCATCGTCTGGCTCAGGATAATCCCAACCACAAACAGCAGGTTAGTCAGCAGTGCGCCTTTTACGGTGCGTTCCAGCATCGGCCGCATCGCCAGAGGATCGTGCTCGCGCATGACATAGCGGGCCTGTCTGAACAGCATGGGTGCCGCCAGAATAAACAGCCAGCCCCACGGGCTGTGCAGTGAAATCAGGTTGAACAGGGCGAGGCAAATCAGTGCGCCGAACAGCAACACGCTATGGTAGCGTCGCGCATTGACGGGACCCAGGCGTACCACCAGCGTGTTCTTACCATTCTCCCGATCGCTGGTAATGTCGCGCAGGTTGTTGATATTCAACACCGCTGTTGCCAGCAGACCGCAGGCGGTTGCGGGCAGAATAATAGCCGGAATGAGACTGTGCGCCTGAAGGTACCAACTGCCCATCACGCTCAGCCAGCCAAAGAAAATCAGCACTGATATATCACCCAGACCGATATAACCGTAGGGGCGATTGCCCATGGTATAGGTGATGGCAGCGATAATAGAAAGACAGCCCAGCACCAGGAAACCGATAAAATCGGCCATCGTCTGATAGGCCATCGCGACCAGCGCCAGCCCGGACACACAGGTAAGGACAATGGTAATGACCAGCGCGCGCTTCATCTGTTGCTGAGTGATGGCACCTTTTTGCATACCGCGTAGCGGACCAATGCGATCAGGCTTGTCGCTGCCTTTGACCGCGTCGCCATAATCATTCGCCAGATTGGAGAGAATTTGCAGTAGTCCGGCCGTGACCAGCGCCATGACGGCAACCAGCGGATCAAAATGGCCCTGCCACCAGGCCAGCGCAGTACCCACCACGATAGCGCTAAAGGCCAGCGGGAGCGTTTTAGGTCGCAGGCTTTCCAGCCATGCCTGGGTCGGACTCAAAGGTTGTTCAGTCATAATTCCGGCTAATAAAAATGGGGCTTATACCCGTCATACTTCAGGTCGCAGGTGCGTTGGCTACGTTCGCTCACTCCAGTCACATAGTTATCTATGCTCCTGGAGATTCGCTCACTTGCCGCCTTCCTGCAACCCGAATTATTTTGGGTATCGTAGCCCCATCTGAAGTGATGAAAACGTATTGAGCACGATTATAAGATAAAACGGCTCAGATCTTCATCTGCCACTAAAGCATCAAGGTGTTTACTCACATAGTCTGCATCGATAACGATGGTTTCACCGTTCAGATCGCTGGCGTCATAGGAGATATCCTCCATTAAACGCTCCAGAACGGTATGCAGACGACGAGCACCGATGTTTTCGGTGGTTTCGTTCACCTGCCAGGCCGCCTGAGCGATACGCTTGATACCGTCGTCGGTAAACTCAATGTTGACGCCTTCTGTCGCCATCAGCGCTTTGTACTGCACGGTGACGGAGGCATTTGGCTCGGTCAGAATGCGTTCGAAATCGCCGGTCGTCAGCGCCTGAAGCTCCACGCGGATCGGCAGACGACCCTGTAGTTCCGGGATCAGATCGGACGGCTTAGCCACCTGGAATGCGCCGGATGCGATAAACAGGATATGGTCAGTTTTTACCATCCCGTGTTTTGTGGAAACGGTGCAGCCTTCCACCAGCGGCAGCAGGTCGCGCTGAACACCTTCACGGGAAACATCCGGGCCGTTGGACTCGCCACGCTTACAGATTTTGTCGATTTCGTCGATAAATACAATGCCGTGCTGTTCAACGGCGTCAACGGCTTCCTGTTTCAGCTCTTCCGGGTTAACCAGCTTCGCCGCTTCTTCTTCAATCAGCAGCTTCATCGCTTCTTTGATTTTCAGCTTACGCGGTTTTTGCTTCTGGCCGCCGAGGTTCTGGAACATCGACTGAAGCTGGCTGGTCATCTCTTCCATTCCCGGAGGTGCCATAATTTCAACGCCCATCGGTGCGGCAGCGAGATCGATCTCGATTTCTTTATCGTCGAGCTGGCCCTCACGCAGTTTTTTGCGGAATGCCTGACGCGCCGCAGATGGCTCAGCCTGTTGTTCCGCCTGGCCCCAGTTGTTTTTAGCCGGGGGGATCAGTACGTCGAGAATACGCTCTTCCGCCATCTCTTCGGCGCGGAAACGGTTTTTCTCGATGGATTGAACGCGGACCATTTTGATCGCTGAGTCGGTCAAATCGCGGATAATCGAATCCACTTCTTTACCAACATAGCCAACTTCAGTGAATTTAGTTGCTTCTACTTTGATGAACGGTGCATTAGCCAGTTTTGCCAGACGGCGGGCGATTTCGGTTTTACCCACGCCGGTCGGGCCGATCATCAAAATGTTTTTCGGGGTGACTTCGTGACGCAGATCTTCATCAAGCTGCATACGACGCCAGCGGTTACGTAATGCGATAGCCACTGAACGCTTGGCGGCGTCCTGCCCGATGATGTGTTTGTTCAGTTCGCTGACAATTTCGCGTGGGGTCATTTCAGACATGGGTGATCCTTACGCCTTAGACGGCAATTCTTCAATAGTGTGGAAGTGGTTGGTGTAGATGCAGATGTCGCCTGCAATCCCCAACGCTTTCTCCGCAATGTCACGTGCGCCAAGCTCGGTGTTTTCCAGCAGAGCGCGAGCCGCAGCCTGCGCATAAGGGCCACCGGAGCCAATTGCAATCAAATCATTTTCTGGCTGAACGACGTCGCCATTACCGGTAATGATCAGCGAGGCATTTTCATCAGCGACCGCCAGCAGCGCTTCAAGTTTGCGCAGCATACGGTCGGTACGCCAGTCTTTCGCCAGTTCAACGGCCGCTTTGACCAGATGACCCTGATGCATTTCCAGTTTACGTTCAAAGAGTTCAAAGAGTGTGAAGGCATCGGCGGTGCCGCCGGCAAAGCCTGCGATGACTTTATCGTTGTAAAGACGACGTACTTTTTTGACGTTGCCTTTCATTACGGTGTTGCCGAGCGTGGCCTGGCCATCACCAGCAATGACTACATGGCCGTTACGGCGAACGCTTACTATTGTTGTCACGAGATGCCCCCCTGGGTGCAAAAGCGGAATATGCGCCCCGCAGGTTCGCGGGGCTGAATGGAATTATAGATGGGGGGGTTTTTGGGGGTTTCAACCCCTGACGGCGACGCGAATGCAGTTTGCGTGACCGGCCATCTTCAGACGATTAAGCATACCGTCTGCGTTATCCTTGCCTTTAACCGGACCAATCACTACCCGATTAATGCCGTTACTATTGGTAATGTGGGAGTCAAAACCTTCAAATGCCAGTTGCGCGCGCACGGTTTCTGCTTGTTCAGCACCTTTAAACGCGCCGCACTGCATCAACCAGCGACGATCGTCTTTTTTCTCCGCCGTCTGCGCTGGCGCTTCTGCTTCGCGCGTCGCCGGGGTAGCTGGCTGTGTTTTAGGTTGCGTTGTATTGGTATGCGCAGGCGTCTGGATCAGATCCTGATACGGTTGTTGCGACGTCGTTTGCTTCGGCGGCTGGCTTTGACGCGGTTGTTGCACAGGCTGCTCGGCTACGCGAGGTTGCGTGCGCGGCTGCTGTGCGGGCTGCGTGTTCGACCACTGCTGTTGCTGCTGTTGAGCCTGCACCTGCCGCTGACGTTCAAGCGTTTGCTGACGCTGTGCTGGCGTCTGTTCGTTCCACGGCACTTCGTTAAGCTGCGTCGGCTGCTGGCGCATATCCGCCTGCATCTGCTCCAGCAACTGACGCTGTTCGTCCGTTAGCTGGTCTGGATTTTTTACCTCACCGCCTGCCGAGGGTTCGGTAGGCGTGCGGATGCCGGGCTGACGGCTCTCCAGCTCTTTGATGTATTTCCAGCGTTCTTCAGGCTTCGGCGGCAAGCCGTTACCGGTGACCTGATGGCCCTGAAGCGCTTCTGATTCTTCTTTTTTATGGTGGGTAATAAAGTACAGTCCCCCAATAAAGGCGACCAGGACGGCCGCAGCAATCGCGACCATTGCTGGCGAAACAGCAGGCAGGTTCCGTTGCTTTTTCCGTGATGTGCTCTTTTTGCGCCGCGAAGAAGCCGGTTGGCTGCGGCGTACATAATCTCGTTGTGCCACTATCGTTTCGCTGTATTTATTTGTTATCAGTCCGCCATGTTACTTAAGCGACGGCCCTTTGACCAGACAGGGGAGTCTTAAAGCGGGTTTACTTTAAGACAATATATTACCCGTACTGCCACGTATAATCAGTTCACAATCCAGTAAGCGTGAACCACTGCTGACATTTTGCCCGTGTAATTGATCAAGAAGTAGTAGCATAGCTTCCCGCCCAATCTCAAAACGCGGCTGCGAAACGGTGGTCAGCGGCGGATCGCAGAACTCAGACAGCGAGATATTATCAAAGCCGATAATCGACAAATCCTGCGGAACACGTAATCCCTGACGTTTTGCCCAGGATAGCGCACCCAGCGCCATCACGTCACTGTGGCAAAAGACGGCTGTCGGCGGCTTCGGCAGGGCCAGAAGCTGTTCCAGCGCCCTGGCTCCGGCTTCATAAGTAAAATTGCCGCGGGCAATGTAGTGCGGGTCAACGGTAATACCGCTGCGGCGCAGCGCCTGAACATAGCCCTGTAGTCGGTAGTGACACAGCGGCATTTCTTCCGGCCCCGCAATGCAGCCGATGCGCTGATGGCCCAGATCGTGAAGATAGTTTACGGCATCAAAGGCGGCGGTCAGATTGTCGATATGTACCGTCGGCAGTTCCAGTTCAGGGGCGAATTCATTCGCCATCACCATCGGCGGCAGATTACGCTGCTCTTCAATACTGGCGTCGAACGGCAGCTTTGACCCGAGCAATAGCATACCGTCGATCTGTTTAGTAATAATCAGATCGATAAAGGTTTTTTCCTGCTGGTTCTGGTGGGCACAATCACCAATCAGCACCAGATAACCCTGTTCGGCGGCGGTAACTTCGATACCGCGTATAATTTCGCTAAAAAACGGATCGCAAATATCCGGAACTATCACCAGCAGGGTGCGTGACTCATTACGTCGGGTATTGCGGCCGAGTGCCTGGGGATAATAACCCACGTCAATCGCCGCCTGCTCAACCCGATTACGGGTAGACTGCGACACTTTTTCCGGGTTCATCAGCGCCCGCGACACCGTCGCCGTCGACACTTTTGCTTTTAGAGCCACATCCTTCATCGTCGCCGAAGCAACCGCTTTCCTGGTCTTCACCTCTTCTCTCCTCGCAGACGCCGCGCAGGCACAGAGACGTCCTCTGTCTCTGACATCACCCACATTTTTATCAGATAGTTATCTGAAGAGTTACAGAAATTTCATGAAAAGTGTGATGAACATTAAATTTCTCGATCCGCCTCGCATCGTTGTGGTTTAACCCTCAATCGGATCGACGTCGAGAACCCATTTTACCCGCCGTGATTCTGGCAGCGTGTTGATCAATGCCAGCGTCCCACTGACCACCTGTTGCAGGCGGACGCGCGAAGGATGTTGCAGCAGAATTTGCCAACGATAGCGTCCGCCGCGTTTCGGCGCGAGCGCCGGGACCGGACCGAGGATCCACAATTTATCGTCGGCCAGCGGGCTGGCCTGTAACAAATTGCGCAACTGTTGCAGGAAAACGGGAGCCTGCTGGTTATTGTGGTCCTCCGCACGGATTAACACGTGACTGGTCCACGGCGGCAGTTGCATCGTCTGACGTTCCGCCAGCGCCTGTTGCGCGAAGGCGTCATAACCTTGGTGCAGTAATGTCTGTAATAAAGGATGCTCCGGATGATGGGTTTGCAGGATCACTTCACCCTGTTTCCCGGCACGCCCCGCGCGCCCTGAAACTTGCGTATAAAGCTGGGCAAAGCGTTCTGCAGAGCGGAAATCCGCCGAGAACAGCGCGCCATCAACATCCAGCAGCGCCACCAGCGTGACGTCCGGAAAGTGATGCCCCTTCGCCAGCATCTGCGTGCCAATCAGGATGCGTGCGCCGCCGCGATGCACCTCGGCCAGATACTGCTCCAGCGCGCCTTTGCGACTGGTGGTATCGCGATCGATACGCGAAATCGGCACGCCGTCAAACAGCGGCGTCAGCGCCTGTTCAAGCTGCTCAGTGCCCATTCCTACCGGCACCAGATGCGTCGAGCCGCAGGAGGGGCACTGACGCGGGATGGGCCGCTGGCTATCGCAATGGTGGCAACGCAGATGGTGCTGCGCCTGATGCAGAGTGTAGTAATGATCGCAGCGCGGACACTCAGCAATCCATCCGCAGTCGTGGCACAGCAGCGCCGGCGCAAATCCCCGGCGGTTAAGAAACAGGATCACCTGGTTATCGGCCTGCAGATGCTGACGCATACGGGCGATAAGCGCCGGAGACAGCCCGGCCTGAAGCTGCTGGCCTTTTAAGTCGAGCACATGCTGGCTGGCGGGGCGCGCGTTACCGGCGCGGCGCGTTAGCTGAAGCTGGCGGTACTTTTTCTGACGTACGTTGTGCAACGTCTCCAGCGCGGGCGTCGCGGAACCGAGGATAATCGGAATTTGCTCGCTGTGCGCCCGATACACAGCCAGATCGCGTGCATGGTAGCGCCAGCCTTCCTGCTGTTTATAGGAGCTGTCATGCTCTTCATCAATGACAATAACGCCAAGGTTTTTAAACGGCGTAAACAGTGACGAGCGAGTGCCGATGACAATCGCCGCCTCGCCGTTTTTTGCTTTCAGCCAGGCTGAGAGGCGTTCGCTGTCGTTAAGCGCCGAGTGCAACACCTCGACCGGGGCGTTAAAGCGCTCACGAAAGCGGGCGATGGTCTGCGGCGTGAGGCCAATCTCCGGCACCATCACCAGCGCCTGCTTGCCCTGGGCCAGCACGTTCTCCAGTACGCTCAGATACACTTCCGTTTTACCGGAGCCGGTAACGCCCGCCAGCAGCCAGGCGGAGAAGCTGTCCGAGGCGCTATGGATTGCGCCGACGGCAGTGGCCTGCTCGGTATTGAGCCGCAGGCGCTCGCCTGTCACCGCGTAACCAGTACGCCAGTCGCTCAGTGCGGGAGCTTCACTGCTAAGCTCACTTAGCCCTTTGGTCCGCAGCGCCTGCAATGCCGCGTCGTTAAATTCCAGTTCGGCAACCTGATGCCGCCAGATTTTTCCCTGACGCAACGCCGCCAGCGCCTGCTGCTGTTTGGGCGAGCGTTTCAGGCTATTAATATCGACCGCCTGACCCTGCTCAGTGGCAAACCAGTACCATAGCGGCGCGGCGCTGGCGGGTTTCCCCTGGCGCAGGAGAATGGGCAGGGCGTGAAAAAGCACGTCGCCAACGGGATGATGATAATAATCTGCCGCCCAGAGCAGTAAGCGCCAGACGGAGGTCGAAAAGACCGGCTCGCTATCCAGCACCTCGACCACCGCTTTTAAGTCGTTAAGCGGCAGTTCGCTTTTCTCACTGACCGATACCACAATCCCGATGCGCTCCTGCTGCTTGCCAAACGGCACGCGCACTCGACAGCCCGCCTTCACCGACATCTCTTCCGGCAGAAGATAGTCAAAAGTGCGGGGCAACGGAACGGGCAGCGCAACGTGAGCAACGGGCATAACATCATCCTGACTTGAAAACTGGCGGGATAGTATACACATTACAAGAGGCGGCGAGCGGATCAGTTTGCATACGCTGGTTAAATTCTGTATGATTCGCCCCCTTTGATGCGCTAATCGTGTATCAAAAACAACTACCATTAACATCGCGTGGTGTCTGGCGTTAGGGCTGGAAGAGCGACGCGGCCTTAAACTGAGGTTTTCCATGAAAAAAGATATTCACCCGAATTATGTAGAAATTACTGCAAACTGCTCTTGCGGTAATGTGATCAAAACCCGCTCTACCGTGGGTCACGATCTGAACCTGGACGTGTGCAGCAAATGCCACCCGTTCTTCACTGGCAAGCAGCGTGACGTTGCTACCGGTGGCCGTGTTGACCGCTTCAACAAGCGTTTCAGCCTGCCGACCAGCAAGTAAGTTTTGATGTCAGAAAAAAGCGCCGCAAGGCGCTTTTTTTGTCTCTGAATTTCCCTACCGCCGACGTTTTTCCCGTTGGTGTATAATAAGTGTTATAAAAAAGTATCATTTTATACAAATGAAACAGCGTTCCTCATTTAATGATAAATTGTTTTTATTGTTGATCTGCGTCTTTTAAATCTTTCATTTTCTGCCACCAATTTTATTTTTTGGCAAAATCCAAAAGGTTTTTACCCGTGCTCTGCCATAGACTTCCTGACGTTCCTTAATCTAATTATCAGACCTCAACGTTTCACTGCGGTTTTCACATTAATGAAACTCACAGGTTTATTCTATTGCTGGGATCTCATTTTTGAGAGGGTTTGTCATGAAGTCAAAATATGCATTATTACTTATTCCATTATTATCTTGTGCCGCTCATGCGGGTTACGTTGATTACCGCCATGAATATTATGACGACGGGCGTAACTATGACCGTGTTTATATGTCGCACCGTTTTGCGACAGGTTTCGGCGTTGCCGTAGAAGCCATTTCTCGTTCCGATGATGCGCAATCTAACGATGCGTGGAATAATATGGAAAGTAACGGTAACGAGTATACGGCAAGCTACCAGTTTACCTGGCAGGATCTGGTGTGGCAGCCTGGTATCGCTGTTGAAACTGGCGATAACATCACGATTTATAAGCCATATATCCGCGTGCAGTACAACATCAATGACCACTGGTGGACCGCATTCCGCTATCGTCAGGAGTATGCGCGCAGAAACACTGACGGTAAAGATGACCGTATGGTTTACCGCCCTGAAGCCTGGCTCGGCTATAACGTGGCTGACTGGATGTTTGAGCTGAACGGCATTTATAAAATCGCTGATAGCGAAGATTTATATAATAACAAAAAAGAAGATTATGAACTTAACTTCCGCGTGGCCCATAAATTTGGTTCGTGGGTGCCTTTTGCTGAAATTGGTAACGTCTCTTCAGGCTATAACACCACCACCACAGATGACCGTCAAACCCGTTATCGCGTAGGTATTGGCTATAACTTCTGACCGTTAATGTAATTACTCACAATTATTTATATACGGCTGCTATGCCGTATATATTTCCAATGCTTAAATATCAGGGTATACAGATGAATAAGCGTAAAGTTGGTATTGTAAATTATCTGGCGTATGGCTCGGGCGATTGCCTGGGCGCAGGTACGACAGCACTTACCGCAGCATGGTTGCTTTATTTCTACACCACGTTTTGTGGATTAACACCGATTGAAGCGACTTTTATTTTCGCGATGGCGAGAATACTGGATGCCGTCGTCAGCCCACTGATGGGATACCTTACCGACAACTTCGGCGGCACATGGTTAGGCAAGCGTTTCGGACGTCGCAAGTTCTTTATTTTACTGGGTATTCCCTGCGTATTTACCTATAGCTTAATGTGGATGGGCAGCATGAGCTATTGGTATTATCTGGTCACGTATCTGCTGTTTGATGTGGTTTACACCATGATCCTGGTACCGTATGAAACGCTGGTGCCGGAGATGACCGATGATTTCAAACAAAAAACCAAATTCTCTGGCGCGCGTATCGGTATGGCGCAGCTGTCAGCGATCCTCGCTGCGTTTCTGCCGGGGGTGTTGCTCAATCACTTCGGTAAAGACAATGCCATCTCCTTCTTCTACGCCAGCCTGGTGTTCTCCATCATGTGTGCCATCGTGCTGACCCTGGTATGGTGCTTCACCTGGGAGCGCGATCGCAGCGAAGAAGAACTGACTGCGCAGGCGCAAAAACTCACCCTCGGCCAGAGCCTGCATCGGTTAATCATCGAACTGAGTTCAACGTTCCGCATTCGCATTTTCCGTCAGCATCTCGGGATGTACCTCGGCGGCTATATCGCCCAGGATGTCTTTAACGCAGTGTTCACCTACTACGTGGTGTTTGTATTGATGCAAAGCCCGACGCTGGCCTCGGACCTGATGGGTACCATGGCGATCCTGCAATTCGTTGCGGTGATGGCGATGATCCCGCTATGTATCCGCTTCGGACAGGCTCCGTCATACCGGGTTGTTGTAACGTTATTCGGTTTGTGCTCGCTCTCTTATGCCGCACTTTATTACAGCGGGATGAGCGACAATTATTCCCTGCTGCTGCTTATCTCCGCGATTGCCGGGCTGGGTCGTGGTGGTATCAACTATATTCCGTGGAATATCTATACCTACATTGCCGATGTGGATGAAGTTATTACCGGTCAACGCCGCGAAGGTATTTTCGCCGGTATTATGACGTTGACGCGTAAAGCCTCGCAGGCAGGTGCGGTGATGCTGGTGGGGATCCTGATGCAAATGTCCGGGTTTGTTTCCGGCCAGTCCACGCAGTTGCCGGGCGTGAGTCATACTATCTTAATGATCCTCAGCGTCGGCACCGTCTGCGTATTGCTGATAGGCTTCCTGATTTCGCTGAAGTTCCGTCTGAATCTCAAAACGCACAGCGTGCTGCGTGAAGAGACGCTAAAAATGCGCGAGGCGGGTCGCCTGACGCCAGAAGCGATCGCCCCGGAAGCGCGCCAGACGGTTGAGATGCTGGCCGGTATGCCTTACGAGAAGCTGTGGGGTAACAATACGATTGGCTATCTTAATCAGCGGAAGGCGTTGCAACGTCAGAGTGTGTCACACCCATAATATCGTCAGAAAAAGGCAGAGGAGATCTCTGCCTCAGACGGGTGATAAACGTGATACCGTGGAATAATGCCTGGCGGCGCTTCGCTTGCACAGGCCTACGGATTGCGAATAACCTGTTGATAGGGCTGGTTTTTGTAGGCCGGGTAAGGCGAAGCCGCCACCCGGCAAAACGGCACAAACACTAATAAAAAGTCTCTTTATAATTTATATAGTTCATCGGCGCTAAGAATCACTTCGCCGATGTAAACCGGAATGTCTCCACTTATGGATGGGCGTTCAACGTCCAGGTTTATCTCTTCTTTGAGGTTCATTAATTCGCAACCTTCAAAAAAATCACTACGAAAAAAGCGGCCATTTCTTATCCACGGTCTCCAGCTGCGGCGCATCAAATACCGCCTGCGGGGAGATCACCGTTTCATCCAGCGGAATATTCTTTCCGTAGCGTTCTTTGATTTTGGCCTGAACGGCGGGATAGCTCAGATCGAACTCCTTCATCTTTTGCAGCTTTCCGACCTGCATATTCAGCGCGTGAAAATAGACCTTCCATACAACTTCAGAACAATACTGGCGATCGTCAGACCAGGCGAAAAATAAGTCATACGGTTTCCCCAGATAGCCTTTCGCCGTTTGTGCCAGTTTTTTCTGCTGCTGCGCAGACAGGCCACCGCTGACGCGGCGAATGACATACTTGCCATCTTCGCCGCGGGCGATAAATTTTTGCAGCGGGGTATAGACAACCGGCCCAATGGCCTCGAATACATACGGCTTTTTATTGCGAATGATGACCATACCCGTATGGCTATAGTTAGAGTGAGTCGCTAACTGGATGGCTTTACTCTGCGAGGAGCGGGAGATCTGAAAGATAAGGTCGCCCGTCTGCGGCTCGTAGGCCAGCGCGGGGTAACAGACAGCCAGCCCGAGGGCCAGAAGATATTTTTTCATACGGTTTCCCTGTAAACGAGCAGGGCGGTTCGACATCCATGAACCGCCGTTAAAGCATCAGTACTCCCACGTCTCCGGGTCGATCCCCAGCTCGCGCATGATCACTTTCGCGTCTTCCGGAATTTCGTCGCTGCGCTCTTTACGCAGATCGGCATCATTCGGTAACGGTTGACCGGTAAAGGCGTGCAGGAACGCTTCGCAAAGCAGTTCACTGTTGGTGGCATGACGCAGGTTATTCACCTGACGACGCGTGCGTTCATCGGTGAGGATTTTTAACACCTTCAGAGGAATGGAAACCGTAATTTTTTTTACTTGCTCACTCTTCTTACCGTGCTCAGCGTATGGGCTGATATATTCGCCGCTCCATTCAGCCATGAGTTACCTTGATCCTCTCACTATTAATAAAGGGCCGAACGTAGGTTCAGGCCGTAATTGCGCGTAGTTTACCTTAGTGAGAACGCTCTGACACGAGGTAAGCATTCTCAGATGTGCGCTAATGCATATAATTTTAACGGCTATTTGTCGTTTGCTCAATCTATACGCAAAGAAGTTTAGATGTCCAGATGTATTGACGTCTATTATAACAATGTTTACTCTGGTGCCTGACTTTTCATCGACTTTGCCAGGATGATTCACTATGACGCGTAAACAGGCCACCATCGCAGTGCGTAGCGGGTTAAATGACGACGAGCAATACGGCTGCGTTGTTCCCCCGATCCATCTTTCCAGCACCTATAACTTCACCGGTTTTAATGAGCCGCGCGCTCACGACTATTCGCGTCGCGGTAATCCTACCCGCGATGTGGTACAGCGCGCGCTGGCCGAGCTGGAAGGGGGCGCAGGTGCGGTGCTGACCAATACCGGCATGTCTGCCATTCTGTTAGTGACGACAGTATTTCTGAAGCCTGGCGATCTGCTGGTTGCGCCACATGACTGCTACGGCGGCAGCTATCGTCTATTCGACAGTCTGGCAAAACGCGGATGCTACCGGGTTCTGTTTGTCGATCAGGGCGATGAAAAGGCATTGCAGGCGGCGCTGGCCGAAAAACCGAAGCTGGTATTAGTCGAAAGCCCCAGTAATCCATTGTTACGCGTCGTGGATATTGCGAAAATCTGTCAGCTGGCGCGCGACGCTGGCGCGGTGAGCGTGGTGGATAACACCTTCCTGAGTCCGGCGCTGCAAAATCCGCTGGCGCTGGGAGCCGATCTGGTGTTGCATTCATGTACTAAATACCTGAACGGCCATTCAGATGTAGTAGCGGGTGTGGTTATCGCTAAAGATCCTGAGCTTGTCACCGAACTGGCATGGTGGGCGAATAATATTGGCGTGACCGGCGGGGCATTTGACAGTTATCTGCTACTGCGCGGTCTGCGCACGCTCTCGCCACGTATGGAAGTGGCCCAGCGCAACGCGCAGGGGATCGTTGAATACCTGAAAACACAGCCGCTGGTGAAAAAGTTGTATCACCCGTCGCTGCCGGAAAATCAGGGACATGAGATTGCGGCACGCCAGCAGAAAGGATTCGGGGCGATGCTGAGTTTTGAACTGGACGGCGATGAGCAAACGTTGCGTCGCTTCTTAAGCGGGCTGTCACTGTTTACGCTGGCGGAGTCTTTAGGTGGGGTTGAAAGTCTAATCTCCCACGCTGCCACCATGACGCACGCGGGTATGGCACCGGAAGCACGTGCCGCCGCCGGGATCTCGGAGACGCTGTTGCGTATCTCGACCGGCATTGAAGATGGTGAAGATTTAATTGCCGATCTGGAAAATGGCTTCCGGATCGCATCGAAGGGGTAAACATGAGTGTGATAGCGCAGGCAGGGACGAAGGGTCGTCAACTGCATAAATTTGGTGGCAGTAGTCTGGCAGATGTGAAGTGTTATCTGCGTGTCGCGGGCATTATGGCGGAGTATTCGCAGCCCGGCGATATGATGGTTGTCTCTGCGGCAGGCAGCACCACCAACCAGTTGATTAGCTGGCTGAAGCTCAGCCAGACCGATCGCCTCTCTGCGCATCAGGTTCAACAGTCGCTGCGTCGTTATCAGAGCGAATTGATTACCGGTCTGTTGCCTGCGGGCATAGCTGACGGATTAATCAGCGCCTTTATTCACGATCTTGAGCGCCTGGCGGGATTGCTGGATAGCGGTATTAATGATGCCGTCTATGCGGAAGTGGTGGGCCACGGCGAAGTCTGGTCCGCGCGTTTAATGTCGGCGGTGCTTAATCAGCAAGGGCTGGAGGCCGCCTGGCTGGACGCGCGTGAGTTCCTGCGTGCCGAACGCGCCGCGCAGCCGCAGGTGGATGAAGGCTTGTCTTATCCGTTGCTGCAACAGCTACTGGTACAGCATCCCAATAAGCGTCTGGTGGTCACCGGGTTTATCAGCCGCAACAACACGGGCGAAACCGTGCTGTTGGGGCGTAATGGTTCTGACTATTCCGCCACGCAAATCGGCGCACTGGCGGGCGTTTCCCGCGTCACCATCTGGAGTGATGTGGCTGGCGTTTACAGCGCCGACCCGCGTAAAGTCAAAGATGCCTGCTTGCTGCCGCTGCTGCGTCTGGATGAAGCCAGCGAACTGGCGCGTCTGGCGGCCCCGGTCCTGCACACCCGTACCTTGCAGCCGGTGTCCGGTAGCGATATCGATTTACAGTTACGCTGTAGCTACACGCCGGATCAGGGTTCAACCCGTATTGAACGCGTGCTGGCGTCCGGAACCGGCGCGCGCATCGTGACCAGTCATGATGATGTTTGTCTGATTGAATTCCAGGTGCCTGCCAGTCAGGACTTCAAACTGGCGCATAAAGAGATCGACCAGTTGCTGAAGCGTGCGCAGGTGCGTCCGCTGGCGGTGGGCGTGCATAACGATCGCCACCTGTTACAGTTCTGCTATACCTCCGAAGTTGCCGATAGCGCGCTGAAAATTCTCGACGAAGCGGGTCTGCCGGGGGAGCTGCGCCTGCGTCAGGGGCTGGTGCTGGTAGCAATGGTCGGCGCGGGCGTCAGCCGTAATGCGCTGCATTGCCACCGTTTCTGGCAGCAACTGAAAGGGCAGCCGGTCGAGTTTACCTGGCAGTCGGAAGAGGGCATCAGCCTGGTGGCCGTGCTGCGTACCGGCCCAACCGAAAGTCTGATCCAGGGGCTACACCAGTCTATCTTCCGCGCGGAAAAACGTATTGGTCTGATACTGTTCGGCAAAGGCAATATCGGATCGCGCTGGCTGGAGCTGTTTGCTCGCGAGCAAAGCACGCTCTCGGCGCGCACCGGCTTTGAGTTTGTGCTGGCGGGCGTGGTGGACAGCCGTCGCAGCCTGCTCAGCTATGAAGGGCTGGATGCCAGCCGCGCGCTGGCGTTCTTTAACGACGAAGCCGTCGAGCAGGATGAAGAGTCGCTGTTCCTGTGGATGCGTGCCCACCCGTATGATGATTTAGTGGTGCTTGATGTGACCGCCAGCGAGCAACTGGCCGATCAGTATCTGGATTTTGCCAGCCACGGTTTCCACGTTATTAGCGCCAATAAACTGGCCGGAGCCAGCAGCAGCGATAAATATCGTCAAATCCGTGATGCGTTTGAGAAAACCGGACGCCACTGGCTATACAACGCCACCGTGGGGGCGGGCCTGCCAATCAACCATACGGTGCGCGATCTGATCGACAGCGGCGATACTATTTTGTCGATCAGCGGGATTTTCTCCGGCACCTTGTCCTGGCTGTTCCTGCAATTTGATGGTACCGTGCCGTTTACCGATCTGGTCGATCAGGCGTGGCAGCAGGGGCTGACAGAGCCAGACCCGCGGGTCGATCTCTCCGGTAAGGATGTGATGCGCAAGCTGGTGATCCTGGCCCGCGAAGCGGGATACAACATCGAACCTGACCAGGTGCGCGTGGAGTCGCTGGTGCCGTCGCACTGCGAAGAGGGGTCGGTCGACCACTTCTTCGAAAACGGCGATGAACTGAATGAGCAGATGGTGCAGCGGCTGGAAGCCGCCCGCGAAATGGGCCTGGTGCTGCGCTACGTGGCCCGTTTCGACGCCAACGGCAAGGCGCGCGTCGGCGTGGAAGCGGTACGTCCGGAACACCCGCTGGCGGCGCTGCTGCCGTGCGATAACGTGTTCGCCATCGAAAGCCGCTGGTATCGCGATAACCCGCTGGTGATCCGTGGACCGGGCGCTGGTCGTGATGTGACGGCCGGAGCGATTCAGTCGGATATCAATCGGCTGGCGCAACTGCTGTAAGGATGTTCATAACGGGCATTCAACCGAATGGATGCCCGTTAACCAAAGACGTTGCTCAGACTACTGACAAACGTTATACCGTGGAATGATGCCTGGCGGCGCTTCGCTTGCACAGGCCTACGGTTACGAATAACTTATTGATGTTGATGGTTTTCGTAGGCCGGGTAAGGCGAAGCCGCCACCCGGCAAAACGGCGCATACAATAGCAAAACAGGTTGTCATCCACCTCGTTGCTTCTATTTACGTATTCTCGTTAATATCCTGGTTTACGCTGGCAGCCATTAGCCGGTTACATTTTTCCTGAAGCATAGCTATTCCCACCGGTGGAAAGAGTAGCCCCCATAACAGTACCCAGCCTGTTTTAACGCCAGTCTCTTTTTCCTTATTTGCCAGTTGTGAACACATTTCGTCACTGAGCATCAGACATAACATGGCGGTTCCTAATGGAACAAGTGCTGATATCCATCCCGCGCCGTGTGCGGTCATCAGTCGGGAGGAAGGCATTGCGGACTGCATTTCCCGATGGATCCTGACAAACCAGTAGATTTTGTAGAAAGGAACGATCATTGCCAGCAAGGCGACGATGACCGGTTCCGCGTGCTCAGATCGTTGGGTCGAGGATTTTCTCTGCGAGGGCGGCGCGTAAAACAGCGACGCTTTTATGGGAATCAGTACCAGTAAGGCGAGAACGACTATAACGAGACACGTTGTCGATAAATTTTCCGTCCATGTTTTATAAAGGAATATGGGCAGGCACGTTTTGATTATTACATTCGCAAACAGGCAAAAACCAAATGCAACCGCAAAGGCTTCAACACTCCCCACGGCGACGGCGAGAAGCATGGGGATCAATAACGTAATTGCCCCCTGACTTACCCCGCTCAGAAACGTTCCCGTTGCCAGCCAGAAGTATTGTGATGCGTCGTTGACAAGCCAGTGGCATAACGTTCCGGCAAGAAGTAACAATCCAACAATATAGAGTGGATATCGGTTTTTTAAACGGCATAAAAACCAGGTGAGAATCAGACCAGACAACAATCCGAATTGGGTAAAAGGTATGATTGACGAGATATCTCTCATGTCAATACCTAATGTGTTATGCCAAAAATAATAGTTATAGGTGGAGCTTAGCGTATAACTTATATTGATCAGGAAAAAGAAAAGGAGCATCCCCCAAAAACGGTAGCTACTTAACAGGTCTGCGCAGGTCCATTTCTGGCCGGATAGTGTAGGTGAAGAAATTTCCATTTTATAATCCTTTATTTAATATCTCTCCTAAAAGCATAGCGTCATCTTTTCACGTAATCTATCAATATTTATTTGCGGAATTGAATCTGGAATAATATACATGGCAGTGATGTTATTGCTTGAAATGATATATTTAAAAATGATTTTCTGTGAGTCTGGCGATGCCATAAGCATTTATCTGGCAAGCAAAATAAAAAGGAATCACGGTATTTTATTCTGCTGACTATTTTCCCCCGGAAGCACGTTTTATCCAGGTGCGCCAATGACGCTACGCTGTAGTACAGGTGTCGCAGGCTGCCCACAAGGATATCAGTTGAATCTTTTTCACCTTCCCTGAGCAATTCTCACCCCTCACCCTCATTTTCCTGTTGACGGCATCTCGCTTTTCCGTCATTTTTACATCTGGACGTCTAAACGGATAGATGTTCGAAACGCCCATAATAATGACACGCGATTGATGAGGTAAGGTATGAGCTTTTTTCACGCCAACCAGCGGGAAGCGCTGAATCAGAGCCTGGCGGAAGTCCAGGGTCGGATTAATGTTTCGTTTGAATTTTTCCCGCCGCGCACCAGTGAAATGGAGCAAACCCTGTGGGCCTCTATCGATCGCCTGAGCAGCCTGAAACCCAAGTTTGTCTCTGTGACCTACGGAGCCAACTCGGGCGAACGCGACCGCACGCACAGTATTATCAAAGATATCAAAGAGCGTACCGGCCTGGTTGCTGCGCCGCATCTGACCTGTATTGACGCCTCGCGTAATGAACTACGCGCGATCGCGCAAGATTACTGGAATAACGGTATCCGCCAGATCGTCGCGTTACGTGGCGATTTACCGCCAGATGGCGGCAGGCCGGAGATGTATGCCGCCGATCTGGTAGGGCTGCTGAAAGAGGTCGCGGATTTCGATATCTCCGTGGCCGCCTATCCGGAAGTTCATCCGGAAGCAAAAAGCGCCCAGGCGGATCTGCTCAACCTGAAGCGTAAAATCGATGCCGGGGCCAACCGCGCGATCACTCAGTTCTTTTTTGACGTTGAGAGCTACCTGCGCTTTCGCGATCGCTGCGTGTCGACCGGGATTGACGTGGAAATCGTGCCGGGCATTCTGCCGGTGTCGAACTTTAAGCAGGCGAAAAAATTTGCCGATATGACCAACGTGCGTATCCCGGCATGGATGTCGCAAATGTTTAACGGTTTGGATAATGACGCCGAAACCCGCAAGCTGGTCGGTGCCAATATTGCGATGGATATGGTGAAAATTTTAAGCCGTGAAGGCGTTAAGGATTTCCACTTCTATACCCTGAACCGCGCGGAGATGAGTTACGCCATCTGTCATACGCTGGGCGTGCGGCCGGCAGAGTAAGGAAGACCGGGCAGCTCGCACCGCCCGGTTAAGGTTAATGCGCTTTATTCGCCATAATTTCAATAATCTGCCGGTCGGTTTGTTGCATTGACTGACAGGCCAGCGCACACAGGTTGGCGATGGACTGCTCAACGTCGTGCGCCACAATCCCTTCATTCCCGGTGACGGCGGTGTTGTCCAGCGCCATCAGTACCGCTTTCCATGCCGCCGACGCGCTGGTGGACACCTTCATCGCACAGCTATTCGACGCACCGTCGCAGATCATACCGCTAACATCACCAATCATATTGCTGATGGCCATGGCGATAGTCTCGTAACGCCCGTCCACCAGCCATGCCATGCCTGCCGCTGCGCCCATGGAGGCCGTCGTGGCAGCGCATAGCGCTGATAACGTTGGCAACTGATGATGAATATAAATCGCGCTCAGGTGCGAGAGCATCAGCGCACGCGCCAGTTTTTCCTCGTCGGCATTGAAGTATTCCGCCACCACCATGACTGGCAGGGTGGCGGCGATCCCCTGATTGCCGGAGCCGGAGTTGCTCATGGCGGGTAGCGTTGCGCCTCCCATCCGCGCATCGGAGGCGGCGCTGGTACGGATCACAATCGCGGTGGAGAGATCGTCAGCCAGTAATCCCTTAGCGCACTGTTTTTCCAGCGTCGCGCCGATATGCAGCCCCCACTGACCGTTTAATCCTTCTTGTGACAATGCGCCGTTTAAACGGGCAGCCTCAAGAATAAAGAGGATATGCTTCAGAGGAACAAGATTTGCAAAACGCAAAATGTCCGCCAGCGAAGCACCGGAAAGTGCGGCAAGCGGCGAGTCTGTTAACGCCTGCTGCGAGTGCTCGTCCAGGCTAAACAGCCGCCCGTTCTGGTTTTCAATGGCGACGATGCGGGTATGGCCACCGATAATCGTCGTGCTGGCCCATGTCTCACCGCACCAGACCCTGACGCGAGAGTAAAGAATATCGTCGCAAGGGTCCTGAATCATCACGCGCACTTTCCCTGCCGCTAATAGCGCTTTGGCATCGGCCACGGCCTCAGGCGACGCGGCTTTAAGGACTTCCAGTCCTGCGTCGGCATCGCCCCCCAGCGCCCCCAGCGCAGCGGCGACGGGCAGGCCGACCATTCCTGTTCCCGGAACGGTCACACCCATGCCGTTTTTCATCAGGTTTGGTGACACCCAGGCTTCAATGCGTTCTGGTTTCCCCTCCAGATTTGCCGCAGAGACCGCCGCCGCCAGCGCCAGTGAAATAGGTTCGGTACAGCCGAGCGCGGGCTTTACTTCTTCACGCACCGCCTCGATAAAACTGTCCCATAGTGGATTCATTGTAGACTCAAACATAGCCATAACCTTTTACACATACATCAGGAAAATGCGAGGAACGGGGAGACGCACAGCAGCAGACCCGTCACGATAATAATGGCCAGCGAGACGCCTTTATATTTATGCAGGGCCGGAACCTGATAGACCAGCCATGCCGGGATTAAACAGCCCACCAGACCGAATATCGGGCTACAGATTGAGGTGAAACTCAGGACCGGAGCATTAAGCACGATGGCGCTCCACGCCAGCAAAATAGCGAAAAGCATAATGCCGCGCTGCACCCATTGTTCATTGATGCGGTCCGCCGGATATTTACGGCGCAGCAGGTTCATGACGATCCCCTGCGTGGCTTCGCGGAAACCCAGATAGACGCCAAAAAAAGCGGTCATCACGGCGAAAATGTTCAGGATCACGCTGACGATTTTTACCCAACCCGCGCCCGCGCCGCTAATAAATTGTGCGGCGATTGCCAGCGCGGAAATATTTTGTTCCTGGGCTTTTACCGCTTCGTCGTGGCCCATCGCCAGCGTAAACGAAACGGCATAGAAGAAGACGGTCACGAAGAGAATGCCGAAAGCGATATTCATGGCCCGCAACGCTTTATAGCGCGCCACTTCAATGGATTTTTCCCGCGAACGGTAGGAGATGACCATCGGGCTTAACGTCTGAATAAACAGAATCGAGGTCAGTGTAAAGGGCAGCGTGATAATGGCATTTTTGATTAACAGCCCCAGCGGCGGAAGTGCGCCAACGTTATACAGATGCCACATACCGACCATTGCGACGCCGAGCGCGGCGACCACCAGTAATTTGGTGAGCACCATGCCGGTTGAAATTTTAAACAATAACTTTTCACCGCGGGATGAAATGGCGACCAGAATACAAATTAGCACCAGACCATAAAACGGATTTTCGGAGAGCAGCGTGTCCGTTACGCCAAAGGTATGCAAATAGGAAGCGCTGTCGTTAGTGATGGCAGTGGAATAAACAAACATCCAGATCACCAGCATCACAAAATAGAGTGCGCCTAACAAAATGCCCCAGTTTTTACCCAGATAGCCGCTAATAACGCTTGGATAATCTTTACACTCCGGCGATTCTGCAAGGGTGTTAATAAAGAGACGCTGAAAAAGGTACATCGCCGGATAGCCAATAATTGAGGACAGCAGGAATACCCACAACCCCATCAGGCCGACCTGAACGGGTAAAAAGACAATGCCCGCACCAATGGCCATGCCAATACTCATAATGACCCATCCGGTGTCGGTACTGTCGAATTTTGTCGCTTCACGCCATTCACTCTCGCTCATATCACTCCGCCGACGAGAAGCGGGCGTCTCAATAACTACGCTGTTTTTATTAACAGTTTCCATAACGTTTTCGCTCAATAGGATAAGAAGTTTATGTTTTTATTGCCGTGAAAATAGCGAGCGATGCGCGGCAGGGTATGAGCAGGTACTTTTCTTATAATGGAGGCATCATACGCGAGCGCAGGGAGAAAATTTTCGCCAATCTCAGGAGTAAAATGCTTATTTTTGGAAATTTAAGCTCTAATTAAATTAATTATCAGGAAAGTATTCTATCACTTGTGTATGTGGGAGGCCGATCACACTTCATAAAAATAGCCAGACCTTCCTGGCAGAAGGTCTGTGTTAACCATTACAGCGTCAATTGCCGGTGGCCGGGTGATAGCTTCACAGCCAGTCAGCGAAGGTGACTGATCGTGGTATATGGCTCTGAAAAAGGCCATCCTGAACAGGATGGCCCGCTGAAAAATTACTGGTTGCCGGTTAGCGTGCCAAAAGGGAGCGAATCGTAGTCAATCAGGGCCTTTTTCTTATAGGGATTACCAATCCAGCGCGTTTTCTGCACAAATTGCGGGCTGACAATCGAGCGCGTTGGATCGTACCCGGTGTAGCTTAATCCCGCCAGATCCGACCAGGTATGGATAAGCTCAGAACTGCTGTACTTGCGATTCACGTCGCCGGAGACATCGCGCGGATGCGCCGCCTGCCATTTTTCTGACGTCCACAGCAGGAAGGGGATCGTGTACATATGGCGCGTCGGCGCTTCTTCGTTGCGCCCCTGCGTATGATGCGGCGGTGTGTCGTACACTTCTTCCCCATGATCGGAGAAATAGAGCAGGAAACCGTTAGGATCGGTCGCCTTATAATCCTTAATCAGGCTGGCAACAACATGATCGTTATAGCGGTTGGCGTTGTCATAGTCGTTATATGCTTCCCGCTCTTCAGCGCTTAACCCGGCGGGCAGGTCATCGGTTTTGCCGTCGAATATGCCTTCGTTCTCCGGATAACGGTATTTGTACTTAATATGCGTTCCCAGCAAATGCACGATGATGAATTTTTTTGGCGCGGGGTCGGCCAGCACTTCTTTAAACGGTGCCAGCACGTTGGTGTCATACTCACGGGCGCTCTGCATCCGCTCCTGATTCATATAGAACTGCTTATCGGTCTGCTTCGAGAATACCGTCAGCATGGTGTTACGCGCGGTCAACGTCTGCTGGTTGGTGATCCAGAACGTTTTATAGCCCGCCTGCTTCATCATGTTCATCAGCGACGGCTGCGTCAGATACAGATCGGGATGCTTCTCGTCGGCGAATGTCAGCGCCTGTTGCAGGATCTCGATGGTGTAGGGGCGTGAGGTCACCACATTATTGAATACGGTAAGCTGTTTATCGGTTTTATGCAGCGCGTCCAGCTCCGGCGTGGTTTCACGCGGGTAGCCGTACAGGCTCATGCGGCCGCGCTGAGTGGATTCGCCGATTACCAGCACCAGCGTGCGCGGCATATTGCCCGAACTGTCCTGTAAATTTTTCAGTGGGGCGAGGGCGCTGTTTTTATCCAGCAGACGGTTCAGGCTATCCAACTGGCGACGGTACTGATAATAGCCAGTGACAAATTGCCACGGCGCGGCAGGTTCCAGACGCGTCGAGAGTGAAGCGACCGACCGCTCGAATGACTTATCTTTTATCAGCATACTGCTGGCGACAGGATTCAGGATCAGTCCGTAGAGCAGGGCAAAAGAGACCACCCAGCGCCACGGCTTAGGGATATAAATTGGGCGCAGACGCGACCACAGCAGGATAGTGACCGCCGTATAAGCAACGGCCACCAGCACCAGCTTCAGGCTGAAATACTGGCTGAAGTATTCACTGGCTTCGCTGGCGTTAGTTTCAAACATCACAAACAGAACGCTTTGCGAAAATTCCTGCCCGTAAATCACGTAGTAACTCAGCACCGCGATGGACGAGGCCCACAGCACGACGCCGATAACGGCGGCAATAATGCGGGTACGTTGCGGAAACAGAAAAAGCGGAACGAGCCATAGCGAACTGAACAGTAACGAGTCGCGCAGACCGTTAGTACCGCTAAAACCGCTGAAGGTAATAACGGCCTGAAGCGCCGTGGAGAAAAAACAAAAGTAGAGTAAAGCCCAGCCGAAGGCTTTCCAGCTGAACGCGTGTTCAGACTGAGGTTGTGCGGAAGACATACGTTAGACCTGTAAAAAATTTTACCGGCAAGCGTAGCGGCCGAACATTAAGCCAACCTTAAATTTTGTATGACAAAGACGGAAGTTAACATCAGGGGGGAGGGAAAGGGAAAACACCTCTTGCACCTGGCGGGCGCAAGAGGTGTGAGGGAGATTAGCCCGTATTACGCATACCGGCGGCCACGCCTGCGATGGTGACCATCAGCGCCTGTTCAACGCGCGGGTCCGGCTCTTTGCCTTCTTCCTCGGCGCGGCGCGAACGGTGCAGCAGCTCGGCTTGCAGGACGTTCAGGGGATCGGTATAGACGTTACGCAACTGGATAGACTCAGCAATCCACGGCAGATCCGCCATCAGATGCGAATCGTTGGCGATAGCCAGCACCACTTTGATGTCATCTTCCAGCAGTTCACGCAGCTCGACGCCCAGCGGCCAGAGTTCCTTTTTCACCAGGCGCTGATCGTAGTATTCCGCCAGCCACAGGTCGGCTTTGGAATAAACCATTTCCAGCATCCCCAGACGGGTCGAGAAGAACGGCCAGTCGCGACACATTGCTTCCAGTTCGCTCTGCTTGCCGTCTTCCACCACTTTTTGCAGCGCCGCGCCGGCACCCAGCCAGGCAGGGAGCATCAGGCGGTTCTGCGTCCAGGCGAAGATCCACGGAATAGCGCGCAGTGATTCCACGCCGCCGGTCGGACGACGTTTTGCCGGACGCGAACCGAGCGGCAGTTTGCCCAGCTCCTGCTCTGGCGTCGCGGAACGGAAGTAAGGCACGAAATCTTCATTTTCACGGACAAAGCCGCGATACATATCGCAGGAGATGTCAGAAAGCTCATCCATGATATGACGCCATGCCTCTTTCGGCTCCGGCGGTGGCAGCAGGTTGGCTTCCAGAATCGCCCCGGTGTAGAGCGACAGGCTGCTGATGGTGATCTCCGGCAGGCCGTATTTAAAGCGGATCATCTCGCCCTGCTCGGTCACGCGCAGACCGCCTTTCAGGCTGCCCGGCGGTTGTGAGAGCAGTGCCGCGTGGGCCGGTGCACCGCCGCGACCAATCGAGCCACCGCGACCGTGGAACAGGGTCAGCTCAATACCGGCTTTTTCACAGGTCTTGATAAGCGCATCCTGTGCCTGATACTGCGCCCAGGAGGCGGCCATGACGCCCGCATCTTTTGCCGAGTCAGAGTAGCCGATCATAACCATCTGCTTGCCCTGAATAAAGCCGCGATACCAGTCGATATTGAGTAACTGGCTCATCACATCGTTGGCGTTGTTCAGGTCGTCCAGCGTTTCAAACAACGGCGCAACAGGCAGCGCGAAGCCGATGCCCGCTTCTTTCAGCAGCAGATGAACGGCCAGGACGTCGGACGGCGTTTTCGCCATCGAAATGACGTAGGCAGCAACAGAGCCATACGGCGCTTCGGCGATCACTTTGCAGGTGTCGAGCACTTCGCGGGTCTCTTCGCTCGGCTCCCACTGGCGCGGAAGCAATGGGCGTTTAGAGTTCAGCTCGCGGATCAGGAACGCCTGCTTATCGGATTCCGACCAGCTTTCGTAGTCGCCAATGCCGAGATAGCGGGTCAGTTCGCCCAGCGCTTCGGTATGACGGGTGCTCTCCTGACGAATATCAATACGCACCAGCGGGACGCCGAAACACTTCACGCGTCGCAGCGTGTCGAGCAGTTCGCCATTGGCGATAATGCCGAGACCACAGGCCTGAAGCGATTGATAGCAGGCGTAGAGCGGCTCCCACAATTGCTCATTCTGCGTCAGCAGCCCGGTCGGTTTTGGCAGACGCTGGCCTTTAAGACGTGCTTCCAGCCAGGTCTGCGTCGCCATCAACTGACCGCGCAGGTTTTTCAGCAGGTAGCGATAAGGCTCCTGCGCGCCCGCTTCGCCGACACGTTCGCGCAGTTCGTCGCTGCATTCGACCATCGACAGTTCGGAGATCAAGAGCTGAATGTCTTTCAGGAACAGGTCGGTGGCTTTCCAGCGGCTCAGCAACAGAACGTGGCGAGAAATATCAGCGGTAACGTTCGGGTTGCCGTCACGATCGCCGCCCATCCACGAGGTGAAGCGTACCGGGACAAAATCCACGGGCAGTTTGTAGCCCAGATGTTCTTCCAGTTGTTCGTTCAGCTCGCGCAGGTAATTCGGTACCCCTTCCCACAGGCTGTTTTCAACGACCGCAAACCCCCATTTGGCTTCATCGACCGGGCTTGGGCGATGTTTACGAATTTCATCGGTATGCCATGACTGGGCGATCAGCTGACGCAGACGGCGCATCAGCTGGTTACGTTCGTAATCCACCAGATCGTTGTTATCAAGCTGCTTGAGGCAGGCGTTCACCTCGCCCATCTTGTGAATCAGCGTGCGGCGGGTAATTTCCGTCGGGTGCGCGGTCAGTACCAGCTCCAGCGACAGGGACTCGACGGCTTTTTTGATGATCGTTTCGTTCAGTTCGGGCTGGTTTTTCAGTTTCTTCAGGGTGCGGGCAATGATTTCCGGATTGCTGGCACCTTCACCTTTCGGCGAGATGCTGTGGTACTGCTCGGCGGTATTTGCCAGATTTAAAAACTGGCTGAAGGCGCGGGCTACCGGCAGCAGCTCGTCATTCGACAGGTTTTGCAGGGTAGTGAGCAACTCCTGACGGTTAGCCTCATTACCGGCGCGGGAGGATTTAGACAGCTTACGGATGGTCTCTACGCGGTCGAGAATGTTCTCTCCCAGCGCATCTTTAATGGTCTCTCCCAGCAGCTTGCCGAGCATACTGACATTACTACGCAATGCGGAATATTGTTCGTTCATGTTACCCAGACACCCCATTCATTTTATTTTGTTATACCCAATTCTCTGCAACAGGAAGCATCGGGTATATGACATCGTCTTTTATAAAGCCACGTAAAACCCCTGACGTCAATTGCTGCGAAATCGCTTCAGCAAACGAATAAATCGCCGCAATTTACGAAAGTTAACTCACTGGCGAACAGATAAGTTGCGCTTATATAAATCGCCTGATTTTCTCCCTTTTTTGCCGGGATCAGTGCCAGCAAAAGTGGTGCACCACCTGAGTAATCAACTCGCGGGTGGGCTTGATAAAGCGCGTTTCCAGATACTCATCCGGCTGATGGGCCTGATTGATTGACCCCGGACCCAGTACCAGCGTTGGACACAGCGTCTGAATGAACGGCGCTTCGGTACAGTAGTTCACGACTTCGGTCTGTGCGCCGAGTAGCTTCTCGACCACCTGCACCAGTTGATGATCCGGTGGGCACTCGTAGCCAGGGATCGGCGGATGCAGTTCTGCCACGTTCAGGCGGCCCGGCCAGCGCTCGCTAACGGGGGCAAGCGCTTCATTCAGCAGGCCGTTCAAATCGTCGAGGGTCATGCCCGGCAGCGGACGGATGTCCATATGCAGTTCGCAGCAGGCACAGATACGGTTTGCCGCGTCGCCGCCGTGGATAGCGCCCAGATTCAGCGTCGGATACGGAACGGTAAACGCCTCATAGTGATAGCGCTCTTTCAGGTCGTCGCGCAGTTGCATAATCCGCCCGATGGCGTCGTGCATCAGCTCAATGGCATTGACGCCGCGCGCCGGATCGCTGGAGTGGCCGGACTGCCCGAGCACGCGGATCGCATTGGAAATATGCCCTTTATGCGCGCGTACCGGCTGCAATGAGGTTGGCTCGCCGATGATGGCGCAGTCCGGGCGCAGGGCGGTGCTTTCAGAGAAGTAGCGCGCGCCGGCCATGCTGGTCTCTTCATCGGCGGTCGCCAGAATATAGAGCGGCTTTTTCAGTTGCGTCACGTCTACATCGCGCAGGGCATCGAGGATAAAAGCAAAGAAGCCTTTCATATCCGCCGTGCCGAGGCCGTAGAGCTTGCCTTCATGCTCGGTCAGGGTGAAGGGATCGCGCGTCCAGCGACCATCGTCAAAAGGCACCGTGTCGGTATGTCCGGCGAGTAATAGCCCGCCCGCGCCGTGCCCAATGCTGGCCAGCATATTGAATTTGTTGCGCGTGTCCGGCACTGGCTGCACTTCAACGTTAAATCCCAAATCGCCAAACCAGCCTGCCAGCAGATTGATTAAAGACGCATTACTCTGATCAAGCGCTTCTTCCGTCGCGCTGATGGACGGTGTAGCAATCAGGGCGCGGTAAATCTCGATAAATGGTGGTAAGTTCTTTTTCATTGTTGACACGCCTCGGGTCATGATAGTATCAATATTCATGCAGTATTTATGAATAAAAATACATTATCGTTGAGCATAAGAAAACCCACCGTCTATAAGGTGATGTTAATACGCTGAACAGGGTTAGGGAGATTTCGGTCTTCCCAGGCAAACAGACGCAGAAGGTGAACCGCCCCGATGTTAAATACGCTGATTGTGGGTGCCAGTGGTTATGCTGGCGCAGAGCTTGTGACCTATGTAAATCGCCATCCTGATATGACCATAACCGCTTTGACCGTCTCAGCGCAAAGCAATGATGCAGGAAAGTTAATCTCCGATTTGCATCCACAACTTAAAGGCATCGTCGATCTACCCCTGCAACCGATGTCTGATATCAGCGAGTTTAGCGCAGGTGTGGACGTGGTGTTTCTCGCCACCGCTCACCAGGTCAGCCACGATCTCGCCCCGCAGTTTCTGGCGGCAGGCTGCGTGGTGTTCGATCTTTCCGGCGCGTTCCGGGTCAACGATCTTGCCTTTTATGAAAAGTATTATGGCTTCACGCATCAGCATCCTGAACTGCTTGAGCAGGCGGTCTACGGGCTGGCGGAATGGAATACCGATCGCTTAAAAGACGCTAACCTGATTGCCGTGCCGGGTTGCTATCCGACGGCGGCGCAGCTGTCGCTGAAACCGCTGATTAACGCTGATTTGCTGGATCTCACCCAGTGGCCGGTCATCAACGCCACCAGCGGCGTAAGCGGGGCGGGGCGCAAGGCGGCACTCTCCAACAGCTTTTGCGAAGTCAGTCTGCAACCTTACGGCATCTTTAATCACCGCCACCACCCGGAAATCAGCACCCATCTTGGTACGGATGTGATCTTTACGCCGCACCTGGGGAGCTTTCCACGCGGCATTCTGGAAACCATTACCTGCCGCCTGAAGCCCGGCGTGACGCAGCCGCAGGTGGCCGGGGCTTTCCAGCAAGCGTATGGTGATAAACCGCTGGTTCGCCTGTATGAGAAAGGCGTGCCGGCGCTGAAAAACGTGGTGGGTCTGCCGTTCTGCGATATCGGCTTTGCGGTTCAGGGCGAACACCTGATCGTCGTGGCGGCGGAAGATAATCTGCTGAAAGGCGCGGCGGCGCAGGCGATGCAGTGCGCAAATATTCGTTTCGGCTTTGCTGAAACTCAGTCTCTTATTTAAGGGTACGGTTATGAATCCATTAATTATCAAACTTGGTGGCGTACTGCTGGATAGCGAAGAGGCGCTGGAGCGTCTGTTTACTGCGCTGGTGAACTATCGTGAGTCGCATCAACGTCCGTTGATTATCGTGCACGGCGGCGGCTGCGTGGTGGATGAGCTAATGAAGCAGCTTAACCTGCCGGTGCAAAAGAAAAACGGCCTGCGCGTCACGCCTGCCGATCAAATCGACATTATCACCGGCGCGCTGGCGGGGACGGCCAATAAAACGCTGCTGGCGTGGGCGAAGAAACATCAGATTGCTTCGGTAGGTCTGTTCCTGGGCGACGGCGACAGCGTTAAGGTCACACAGCTTGATGAAGCGCTGGGGCATGTCGGGCTGGCGCAGCCGGGTTCACCGAAACTCATTAACACGCTGCTGGAGAGCGGTTTTCTCCCGATAGTGAGTTCCATCGGCGTCACCGAAGAAGGGCAGTTGATGAACGTCAATGCCGACCAGGCCGCTACCGCGCTTGCGGCAACGCTGGGGGCCGATTTGATCCTGCTCTCTGACGTGAGCGGCATTCTCGACGGCAAAGGGCAGCGCATTGCGGAGATGACCGCTGCGAAAGCGGAACAGCTCATTGCGCAGGGAATTATTACTGACGGCATGATCGTAAAAGTGAATGCGGCACTGGACGCGGCACGCACCCTTGGTCGTCCGGTGGATATCGCCTCCTGGCGGCATGCTGAGCAGTTGCCAGCACTATTTAACGGCACGTCGATCGGTACACGTATTACGGCGTAACCCGATAGCGGCTGCGCCTTATCGGGGCTTTCTGTAAGCCGGATAAGCGCAGCGCCATCCGGCAGTAAACTCGAAGAATACAGGCCGGGCAACCCGGCAACATTAACGAATAAAGGAAGCATGTTATGGCACTTTGGGGCGGGCGTTTTACACAGGCAGCGGATCAACGGTTCAAACAGTTCAACGACTCTTTGCGCTTTGATTATCGCCTGGCCGAGCAGGATATCGTTGGCTCTGTGGCCTGGTCAAAAGCGCTGGTAACCGTGGGCGTGCTCACCGCTGACGAGCAACTACAGCTGGAAGACGCACTGAACGTGCTGCTGGAAGAAGTGCGCGTTAATCCTGAGCAGATCCTGGAAAGCGATGCGGAAGATATTCACAGCTGGGTCGAAGGTAAGCTGATCGATAAAGTCGGTCAGTTAGGCAAGAAGCTCCATACCGGGCGCAGCCGTAACGATCAGGTCGCGACCGATCTGAAATTATGGTGCAAGCAAACCGTCGGCGAACTGCTGACCGCCAGCCGTCAACTCCAGAGCGCGCTGGTGGAAACCGCACAGCACAATCAGGATGCGGTAATGCCGGGATACACCCATCTTCAGCGTGCGCAGCCGGTGACGTTTGCCCACTGGTGTCTGGCGTATGTTGAAATGCTGGCGCGGGATGAAAGCCGTCTTCAGGATGCGCTCAAACGTCTGGACGTCAGCCCGCTGGGCTGCGGCGCACTGGCCGGTACCGCCTATGAAATTGACCGTGAACAGCTGGCGGGCTGGCTGGGTTTTGCCTCGGCAACCCGCAACAGCCTGGACAGCGTATCTGACCGCGATCACGTGCTGGAGCTGCTTTCTGACGCTTCCATTGGCATGGTGCATCTTTCCCGCTTTGCAGAAGATTTGATTTTCTTCAACACCGGCGAGGCCGGGTTTGTCGAGCTTTCCGATCGCGTGACCTCCGGTTCGTCCCTGATGCCGCAGAAGAAAAATCCGGATGCGCTGGAGCTTATCCGCGGTAAATGCGGCCGCGTGCAGGGCGCGTTGACCGGCATGATGATGACCCTGAAAGGTCTGCCGCTGGCGTATAACAAAGATATGCAGGAAGACAAAGAAGGGCTGTTCGACGCGCTCGATACCTGGCTGGATTGTCTGCATATGGCGGCACTGGTGCTTGACGGCATCCAGGTGAAACGTCCGCGCTGTCAGGAAGCGGCGCAACAGGGTTATGCGAACGCGACGGAGCTGGCGGATTATCTGGTGGCGAAAGGCGTACCGTTCCGTGAAGCGCACCATATTGTCGGTGAAGCGGTAGTAGAGGCGATTCGTCAGGGTAAACCGCTGGAGGATCTGCCGCTGGCCGATCTGCAAAAATTCAGCCCGGTAATTGGTGATGACGTCTATCCGATCCTCGCGCTGCAATCGTGCCTCGATAAACGCTCGGCTAAAGGCGGCGTGTCGCCACAGCAGGTGGCACAGGCGATTACGGATGCGCAGGCAAGGCTGGTGTAACGTACAGGCACAGTCCGGTTTCAAACCGCATCTGACTGCTGACAAACGTTATACCGTGGAATTATGCCTGGCGGCGCTGCGCTTGCACAGGCCTACAGATAACGAGTAATTTATTGATATTGTTGATTTTGTAGGCCGGGTAAGGCGAAGCCGCCACCCGCAAAACCGCGCAGAAAATAGCAAAACAGGTTTGTCACCAATCTCGCCCGGTTTCAAACCGGGTTTTTTTACGCAAAAAAATGCGGACCATCCGGTCCGCAAAAAATTCACGTTGGCTTTAGGTTCGAGAGAAACTCTCTGAAGGAGCAGTGGCTTCGAGGGTTAAACAAAGTACCGTCTCGCTTCTGATGACAATTATTGTACAGAGTGCTTGATAGGGATAATCGTTCATTGCTATTCTATCTATCGCCATGAACTATCGTGGCGATGGAGGATGAAGAATGAATATTCGCGATCTTGAATACCTTGTCGCACTGGCCGAGCACCGTCATTTCCGTCGGGCTGCCGATTCCTGTCACGTGAGCCAGCCCACGCTGAGCGGACAAATCCGTAAGCTGGAAGACGAGCTGGGCGTGATGCTGCTGGAGCGTACCAGCCGTAAAGTGCTGTTCACGCAGGCGGGATTGTTGCTGGTGGACCAGGCGCGTACCGTGCTGCGCGAGGTTAAAGTGCTCAAGGAGATGGCGAGCCAGCAGGGCGAGACCATGTCCGGGCCGCTGCATATCGGTCTGATCCCGACGGTCGGTCCTTATCTGCTGCCGCAGATTATCCCAATGCTGCACCAATCGTTCCCTAAACTGGAGATGTACCTGCATGAAGCGCAGACGCATCAGCTACTGGCGCAGCTCGACAGCGGTAAACTTGACTGTGCGATCCTGGCGCTGGTGAAAGAGAGTGAGTCCTTTATTGAAGTGCCGCTCTTTGACGAACCGATGAAGCTGGCGATCTACGAAGATCACCCGTGGGCCGGACGCGATCGCGTGCCGATGTCCGATCTGGCCGGTGAAAAGCTGCTGATGCTGGAAGACGGCCACTGCCTGCGCGATCAGGCGATGGGCTTCTGTTTTGAAGCGGGCGCGGATGAAGATACACATTTCCGTGCGACCAGTCTGGAGACACTGCGTAATATGGTGGCGGCGGGAAGCGGTATTACGCTGCTGCCTGCGCTTTCAGTGCCGCAGGAACGTCAGCGCGATGGCGTGGTTTACCTGCCATGTATCAAGCCGGAACCGCGCCGCACCGTTGGGCTGGTTTATCGTCCAGGGTCGCCGCTACGTAGCCGCTATGAACAGCTGGCGGAGGCCATCCGTGAAAAAATGAATGGCCACTTCGACCAGGCGTTAAAACAGGCGGTTTAAGCCGTTCAGCGCCGCTACCCGATAGGCTTCGGCCATGGTCGGGTAGTTAAAGGTGGTGTTAACAAAATACTCAATCGTGTTACCGCCACCTTTCTGCTCCATAATCGCCTGGCCGATGTGAATAATTTCGGCCGCGCGCTCGCCAAAGCAGTGAATGCCCAGAATTTCTTTCGTTTCCCGATGGAACAGGATTTTCAGCGTGCCAACGTTCATGCCGACAATCTGCGCTCGCGCCAGATGCTTAAACTGCGCCCGGCCCACTTCATAAGGCACCTTCATTGCCGTGAGCTGCTGTTCGGTTTTACCGACGGAGCTGATTTCCGGGATGGTGTAGATGCCGGTGGGGATATCTTCTATCAGATGCGCGGTGGCTTCGCCTTTGCTCATCGCCTGAGCGGCGATACGTCCCTGATCGTAGGCGGCGGACGCCAGGCTCGGATAGCCAATCACATCGCCCACCGCGTAAACGTGCGGCAGCGCCGTCTGGTACATGCTATTCACCTTTAACAGCCCACGGCCATCGGCTTCCAGTCCGATATTTTCCAGCGCCAGCGAATCGGTGTTGCCGGTACGCCCGTTGGCGTACAGCAGGCAGTCTGCCTTCAGCTTTTTGCCGGATTGCAGGTGCATAATCACGCCATCGTCCATGCCTTCGATTTTCTCGTACTCTTCGTTATGGCGGATCACCACGCCACTGTTCCAGAAGTGATACGAAAGGGAATCCGACATCTCCTGATCGAGAAACGCCAGCAGACGATCGCGGGTGTTAATCAGATCGACTTTGACATCCATTCCCCGGAAGATCGACGCATATTCGCAGCCAATCACCCCCGCACCATAGATAATGACGTGGCGCGGCTCATGATGCAGACTCAAGATAGAATCGCTGTCGTAAATACGCGGGTGAGAAAAATCGACGTTAGCCGGGCGATATGGGCGAGAACCGCAGGCGATGACAAACTTTTCTGCCGTCAGCGTTTCCACCGAGCCATCCGGGCAGGCCAGCGCCAGGGTGTGATCGTCGACAAAACTGGCATCGCCCTGCAGGATTTCACAGTGGTTACGCTCGTAAAACCCCTGACGCATCCGCGTCTGTTGATTAATCACGTTATCCGCATGGTTAAGAATATCGGCAAACGAGGAACGTAAAAGGCGGGAGTGGTCGCTGTAGAGCGGGTTTTGATTAAATTCGATGATGCGGCTGACGGCGTGGCGGAGGGCTTTCGAGGGGATCGTGCCCCAGTGGGTACAGCCGCCGCCAACATTATGATAGCGCTCGATAACGGCAACGCGCGCTCCCTGCTTGACCAGTCCCATTGCAGCGCCTTCGCCGCCGGGGCCGGACCCAATAACAATGGCATCATAATCCCAGGAATGTGGCATGGTATGACTCACCTGTTTTTATACACAAAATAAACATGATGATAACATTTGCCGCTGTTTAACCCAATTATCGTTGTGCTTTTTTCCTGCAATAAAGCAGAAACAGCTCGTAAACAATCATTCACAACCTGTGCAAACCGATCTGTTTTGATCTCTGGTATAGTGCTTTCTGGGCCTTTGGAAGGATTCAGACATCGTGATGGGCGTTAGAGCGCAACAAAAAGAAAAAACCCGGCGTTCGCTGGTAGAAGCGGCATTCAGTCAACTGAGCGCGGAGCGTAGTTTCGCCAGCCTGAGTTTACGTGAAGTTGCGCGCGAAGCGGGAATTGCCCCGACGTCGTTTTATCGCCATTTCCGCGACGTGGATGAGCTTGGTCTGACAATGGTTGATGAAAGCGGTTTAATGCTGCGCCAACTGATGCGTCAGGCGCGCCAGCGCATTGCCAAAGGCGGCAGCGTGATCCGCACATCGGTCTCCACGTTTATGGAGTTCATTGGCAATAATCCAAACGCTTTTCGCCTGCTTTTGCGTGAGCGTTCTGGCACATCAAGCGCGTTTCGCGCTGCGGTGGCGCGTGAAATACAGCACTTTATTGCCGAACTTGCGGATTATCTGGAACTGGAAAGCCATATGCCGCGGGCCTTTACGGAAGCACAGGCGGAAGCGATGGTCACTATCGTATTTAGCGCAGGTGCCGAGGCGCTGGACGTGAGCGCAGAGCAGCGCAGACAACTAGAGGAGCGGCTGGTATTGCAGCTGCGGATGATCTCTAAGGGCGCATATTACTGGTATCGTCGGGAGCAGGAGAAACCGACTCAACATGCTGAGGAGAAAGAAAGGTAATGAAACAGACCGTTCAGGATCGAGGTACGTTGCTGCTGGCGCTGATCGCTGGCTTATCCATCAATGGCACATTCGCCGCGCTGTTCAGTTCCATCGTGCCATTCTCTGTGTTCCCCATTATTTCGCTGGTGCTGACGGTTTACTGTTTGCATCAGCGCTATCAAAATCGCACCATGCCCGTGGGGTTGCCGGGCCTGGCTGCTGGCTGTTTTATTCTGGGTATTTTGCTCTATAGCACGGTGGTGCGGGCAGAGTATCCAGCGATTGGCTCTAACTTCCTGCCCGCGGTGCTGTCGGTGATTCTGGTATTCTGGGTAGGGTTCCGGATGCGCAATCGTAAGCAGGAACTGTCGGAGTAATCTTGTCAGCCACGCTATCGTAATTTTGCCGGGAGGCGCAGCGCCTCCCGGCATTTAAGTCGTTGTAGGCCTGCGCAAGCGAAGCGCCGCCGGGCATTTAAGCACTCACTTTCGCGTCAGCAGCACGCCGCATTCCATATGATGAGTGTAGGGAAACTGATCGAACAGCGCCAGCCGCTCCACCTTGTGCGTCTGGCTCAGGGTATCAAGGTTCTTACACAACGTCTCCGGGTTACAGGAGATGTACAGAATGCGCGGATACGCCTGTACCATCTTCTCGGTTTCATTATCCAGCCCGCTGCGCGGTGGATCGACGAAAATAGTCTCACACCGGTAGCTTTTCAGGTCGATGTCCTGCAAGCGGTTAAATTCACGCACGCCGTTCATCGCCTGGGTGAACTCTTCCGCCGCCATACGAATAATCTGTACGTTATCAATGTGATTGGCGCTGATATTATACTGCGCCGCCGCGACGGACGGTTTAGCGATTTCGGTGGCTAATACACGGTCGAAATTGCGCGCCAGCGCCAGTGAGAAATTGCCGTTTCCGCAGTACAGTTCCAGCAAGTCGCCGGTCGAATTTTTCGTCGCATTCAGCGCCCATTCCAGCATCTGAATATTCATCGCCGCGTTCGGCTGGGTAAAACTATTCTCGACCTGACGATAGATCATCTCGCGGCCGCCAACCGGCAGACGTTCATCAATATAATCCTGGTCCAGTTCAATTTTGGTTTTGGTCGCCCGGCCAATCAAATGCACGTTCAGGTTCTGCGCGCGCAGGGCATCTCGCAGCGTTTCCGCCTCCTGACGCCATTCTTCATCCAGCTTTTTATGATAGAGGAGACTGATCACCGCCTGGTTACTGAGGGTAGTCAGGTAGTCGATCTGGAAAAGCTTATGACGCAACACGCGGTTATTGCGCACCCCTTCCATCATGGCAGCCATTAACTGATTAATTAATTCGCTGGCCGCCGGAAAGCTATCGACACGAATGCGACTTTTGGTCTGCTGATCGAACATGATGTGATACAGGTCGTCGCCGTCATGCCAGATGCGGAATTCCGCACGCATACGATAATGGCTGACCGGAGAACGGAACACCTCCGGAACCGGCGCGGCAAAAGGCGTCATCATACTTTGCAGGCGGACGACCTTTTCTGCCAGTTGCGCGTCGTACTGTTCTGTCGGGAGATGTTCGGGGGTCATAATGCATCCTGAATGATAAAGAATTACGCGGGGATTGTAGGGATTGCGCCGGGGATGTCCAGCCTTTATCAGTCATAGCAGTATGGACATCTATACGTGTCTAATTGTAGCATTCTGTTTCCGGTCTCCTGTGAGTGAAAAGGGAATCCAGTGTAAATCTGGAGCTGACGCGCAGCGGTAAAGACTGGCGGGATGAATGTTGTAGACACTGCGCAATGACGTGGGAAGTCTTCATCCGCAAAACGCCACCTAGCCCGAAGACCTGCCGGGATCACGTCGCATTTGGTTTCATCATCGCGTGCTATAGATGAGGCCTGCGGCATCCTTCTGATATTGTGGATGCTTTTACAATGATTAAAAAAGCTTCGCTGCTGACGGCGTGTACCGTCACGGCATTTTCTGGCTGGGCGCAGGATAGCAACCCGGACACTCTGGTGGTCACAGCAAGTCGAATTGAACAACCGGTGAATACCGTTCTGGCCCCGGTGAGCGTGGTGACGCGGCAGGATATCGATCGCTGGCAATCAACCTCGGTGATTGATGTGATGCGTCGGTTGCCAGGCGTGGACGTCGCGCAAAACGGCGGTATCGGTCAACTCTCTTCTCTTTTTATTCGCGGCACTAATTCCAGCCATGTGCTGATCCTGGTCGACGGCATTCGCCTTAATCAGGCGGGCGTTAGCGGGTCATCAGACTTAAGCCAGTTCCCGGTGGCGCTGGTGCAGCGCATTGAGTATGTTCGCGGACCACGCTCGGCGATTTATGGCTCGGATGCGATTGGCGGCGTAGTGAATATCATTACCACGCGTGAAAAGGACGGTACAACCTTAAACGCGGGCATCGGCTCACACGGCTATCAGAACTACGGCGGCAGTACCCAGCAAACGCTGGGCGAAAACACGCGCGTCACCCTGGCGGGCGACTATACCTACACCAAAGGCTTTGATGTGGTCGCCGATGGCAACAACGGCGGATTAGCGCAGACGGATGGCGATGGGTTTATGAACAAGACGCTGTACGGCGCGCTTGAGCATGACTTCTCTGAGCAGTGGACCGGCTTTGTCCGCGGTTACGGCTACGATAACCGCACCGCCTACGATGGCTATTACAGCTCATTTACGCCTGATGTGCTGGTGGATACCCGCCAGCTGTATAGCCAGACGTGGAATGCCGGGCTGCGCTTCAATCAGGATATTTTCCATTCTCAACTCTATTCTGGTTACAGCCACAGTAAAGATTACAACTACGATCCTCATCTGGGGCGTTATGATTCTTCCGCCACGCTGGATGAAATCAAACAGTACAACGTGCAGTGGACCAACTCTGTTGATATCGGGCACGGAAACGTGGGCGCAGGTATCGACTGGCAGAAACAAAGCACCGAGCCGGGCACTAACTATGTGACCAATGGTTACGATCTGCGCAATACCGGCATCTACCTGACCGGACTGCAGCAGGTGGCCGACTTCACCTTTGAAGGCGCTGCCCGCAGTGACGATAACTCGCAGTTTGGCCAGCATGGCACCTGGCAGGGCAGCGCGGCGTGGGAGTTTGTTGAAGGCTACCGTTTTATTGCCTCTTATGGCACGGCGTTTAAAGCGCCGAACCTTGGCCAGCTGTACGGCTACTACGGGAGTAAAAGCCTCGACCCTGAAGAGAGCAAGCAATGGGAAGGTGCATTTGAAGGCCTGACGGCTGGGGTGAACTGGCGTATCTCGGGCTATCGTAATGACGTTGATAATCTTATCGATTATAACGATCAGCTAATGAAATATTACAACGTCGGGAAAGCGCGCATCAAAGGTATTGAAGCCACAGCAGCCTTTGATACGGGTCCGGTAACGCACAATATCGGCTATGACTATGTGGATGCCCGCAATGCCAGAACCGATCAACCGCTGGCGCGCCGGGCGAAACAGCAGGTTAAATATCAGCTCGACACGCAAGTCTATGATTTTGACTGGAGTCTGACATACCATTATCTCGGCACGCGATATGATGCCGACTACAACACTTATCCGACCCGGACGGTCAAAATGGGTGGTGTCAGTTTGTGGGATGCGGCAGTTTCATATCCAGTCACCTCACACCTGACAGTTCGTGGTAAAATAGCCAACCTGTTCGATAAAGATTACGAGACAGTTTATGGCTACCAAACTGCAGGACGGGAATACAACTTGTCTGGCAGCTACACCTTCTGATCCCCGACCCACCGTGCTGGTGTTTGATTCCGGCGTCGGTGGGTTATCGGTCTATGATGAGATCCGGCATCTCCTGCCGGACCTTCACTACATTTATGTTTTCGATAATGTCGCTTTTCCTTACGGAGAGAAGAGTGAAGCCTTTATCGTTGAGCGCGTGGTCGAAATCGTTACTGCGGTCCAGAAGCGTTATCCCCTGTCACTGGCGGTCATTGCCTGCAACTCGGCCAGCACCGTTTCATTACCTGCCCTGCGTGACAAGTTTACCTTCCCGGTGGTTGGCGTGGTTCCGGCAATTAAACCGGCCGCCCGTTTAACGGCGAACGGTGTCGTAGGCTTGCTGGCGACGCGCGGGACGGTGAAACGTCCCTATACGCATGAGCTTATCGCCCGCTTCGCCAACGAATGCAAAATCGAAATGCTTGGCTCTGCGGAGCTGGTGGAGCTGGCGGAGGCCAAACTTCATGGCAAACCAGTGCCTTTAGAAGAACTGCGACGCATTTTGCGCCCGTGGCTGCGAATGGCTGAACCGCCGGACACCGTAGTGCTGGGCTGCACGCACTTCCCGCTACTACAAGACGAGTTAGCGCAGGTGCTGCCGGAAGGTACGCGACTGATCGATTCCGGCGCGGCGATTGCCCGACGCACGGCCTGGCTGCTGGAACATGAAGCGCCCGATGCTAAATCAACTGAGGCGAATGTGGCATTCTGCATGGCGCTGACGCCAGCATCAGAACAATTATTGCCCGTTTTACAGCGCTACGGCTTTGAAACGCTCGAAAAACTGGCAGTTTAAGGGCGTTTTGCATAAAAAAGAGACGGTTGAAAAGTTTTTTGAAAAGAGGGCTTGTCAACGTCAGAGAACTCCCTATAATGCGCCTCCACTGACACGGAACAACGGCACGCAAGCCGCCGGGTCAGCGGGGTTCGAATAAGAACGCCGACAGAGAAAAGCGAAAATAAACGCTTGACTCTGAATGAGGAAAACGTATTATACGGGACCTCGCGACACAGCGCTAAAGCGCGTCGCAACTGCTCTTTAACAATTTATCAGACAATCTGTGTGGGCACTCGAAGATACGGATTCTTAAATGCCGAAAGGCAAAAAAGAAATACCAAGTCTCAGAGTGAACACGTAATTCATTACGAAGTTTAATTCATGAGCATCAAACTTAAATTGAAGAGTTTGATCATGGCTCAGATTGAACGCTGGCGGCAGGCCTAACACATGCAAGTCGAACGGTAACAGGAAGCAGCTTGCTGCTTCGCTGACGAGTGGCGGACGGGTGAGTAATGTCTGGGAAACTGCCTGATGGAGGGGGATAACTACTGGAAACGGTAGCTAATACCGCATAACGTCTTCGGACCAAAGAGGGGGACCTTCGGGCCTCTTGCCATCGGATGTGCCCAGATGGGATTAGCTTGTTGGTGGGGTAACGGCTCACCAAGGCGACGATCCCTAGCTGGTCTGAGAGGATGACCAGCCACACTGGAACTGAGACACGGTCCAGACTCCTACGGGAGGCAGCAGTGGGGAATATTGCACAATGGGCGCAAGCCTGATGCAGCCATGCCGCGTGTATGAAGAAGGCCTTCGGGTTGTAAAGTACTTTCAGCGGGGAGGAAGGGAGTGAGGTTAATAACCTCATTCATTGACGTTACCCGCAGAAGAAGCACCGGCTAACTCCGTGCCAGCAGCCGCGGTAATACGGAGGGTGCAAGCGTTAATCGGAATTACTGGGCGTAAAGCGCACGCAGGCGGCGTGTCAAGTCGGATGTGAAATCCCCGGGCTCAACCCGGGAACTGCATTCGAAACTGGCATGCTAGAGTCTTGTAGAGGGGGGTAGAATTCCAGGTGTAGCGGTGAAATGCGTAGAGATCTGGAGGAATACCGGTGGCGAAGGCGGCCCCCTGGACAAAGACTGACGCTCAGGTGCGAAAGCGTGGGGAGCAAACAGGATTAGATACCCTGGTAGTCCACGCCGTAAACGATGTCGACTTGGAGGTTGTGCCCTTGAGGCGTGGCTTCCGGAGCTAACGCGTTAAGTCGACCGCCTGGGGAGTACGGCCGCAAGGTTAAAACTCAAATGAATTGACGGGGGCCCGCACAAGCGGTGGAGCATGTGGTTTAATTCGATGCAACGCGAAGAACCTTACCTGGTCTTGACATCCACAGAACCTGGCAGAGATGCCGGGGTGCCTTCGGGAACTGTGAGACAGGTGCTGCATGGCTGTCGTCAGCTCGTGTTGTGAAATGTTGGGTTAAGTCCCGCAACGAGCGCAACCCTTATCCTTTGTTGCCAGCGGTCCGGCCGGGAACTCAAAGGAGACTGCCAGTGATAAACTGGAGGAAGGTGGGGATGACGTCAAGTCATCATGGCCCTTACGACCAGGGCTACACACGTGCTACAATGGCATATACAAAGAGAAGCGACCTCGCGAGAGCAAGCGGACCTCATAAAGTATGTCGTAGTCCGGATCGGAGTCTGCAACTCGACTCCGTGAAGTCGGAATCGCTAGTAATCGTGGATCAGAATGCCACGGTGAATACGTTCCCGGGCCTTGTACACACCGCCCGTCACACCATGGGAGTGGGTTGCAAAAGAAGTAGGTAGCTTAACCTTCGGGAGGGCGCTTACCACTTTGTGATTCATGACTGGGGTGAAGTCGTAACAAGGTAACCGTAGGGGAACCTGCGGTTGGATCACCTCCTTACCTTAAAGAAACGTTCTTTGTAGTGCTCACACAGATTGTCTGATGAAAAACGGGCAGTAAAAATCTCTGCAGGCTTGTAGCTCAGGTGGTTAGAGCGCACCCCTGATAAGGGTGAGGTCGGTGGTTCAAGTCCACTCAGGCCTACCAAATTCGTCCTGATACTGCGTTGTGAAACGACTCGCATACATAAGTATGCTTCGCCGTTCCACGCCTTGTCTCAGAACGAATTACGGTTAAATGAGATAACTACGATGGGGCTATAGCTCAGCTGGGAGAGCGCCTGCTTTGCACGCAGGAGGTCTGCGGTTCGATCCCGCATAGCTCCACCATCCTTTACTGTCCGAAACAAGAAAACTTCAGAGTGTACCTGAGAAGGTTCACTGCGAAGTTTTGCTCTTTAAAAATCTGGATCAAGCTGAAAATTGAAAAACACTGAACAACGAAAGTTGTTCGTGGGTCTCTCAAATTTTCGCAACACGAAGCGAAACATCTTCGGGTTGTGAGGTTAAGCGACTAAGCGTACACGGTGGATGCCCTGGCAGTCAGAGGCGATGAAGGGCGTGCTAATCTGCGATAAGCGCCGGTAAGGTGATATGAACCGTTATAACCGGCGATACCCGAATGGGGAAACCCAGTGTGACTCGTCACACTATCATGTCATGAATACATAGTGGCATGAGGCGAACCGGGGGAACTGAAACATCTAAGTACCCCGAGGAAAAGAAATCAACCGAGATTCCCCCAGTAGCGGCGAGCGAACGGGGAGGAGCCCGGAGTCTGAATCAGCATGCGTGTTAGTGGAACGGTCTGGAAAGTCCGGCGGTACAGGGTGATAGTCCCGTACACCAAAATGCATATGCTGTGAACTCGAAGAGTAGGGCGGGACACGTGGTATCCTGTCTGAATATGGGGGGACCATCCTCCAAGGCTAAATACTCCTGACTGACCGATAGTGAACCAGTACCGTGAGGGAAAGGCGAAAAGAACCCCGGCGAGGGGAGTGAAAAAGAACCTGAAACCGTGTACGTACAAGCAGTGGGAGCCTCTTTTATGGGGTGACTGCGTACCTTTTGTATAATGGGTCAGCGACTTATATTCTGTAGCAAGGTTAACCGTATAGGGGAGCCGGAGGGAAACCGAGTCTTAATTGGGCGTTAAGTTGCAGGGTATAGACCCGAAACCCGGTGATCTAGCCATGGGCAGGTTGAAGGTTGGGTAACACTAACTGGAGGACCGAACCGACTAATGTTGAAAAATTAGCGGATGACCTGTGGCTGGGGGTGAAAGGCCAATCAAACCGGGAGATAGCTGGTTCTCCCCGAAAGCTATTTAGGTAGCGCCTCGTGAATTCATCTTCGGGGGTAGAGCACTGTTTCGGCCAGGGGGTCATCCCGACTTACCGATCCGATGCAAACTGCGAATACCGAAGAATGTTATCACGGGAGACACACGGCGGGTGCTAACGTCCGTCGTGAAGAGGGAAACAACCCAGACCGCCAGCTAAGGTCCCAAAGTCATGGTTAAGTGGGAAACGATGTGGGAAGGCCCAGACAGCCAGGATGTTGGCTTAGAAGCAGCCATCATTTAAAGAAAGCGTAATAGCTCACTGGTCGAGTCGGCCTGCGCGGAAGATGTAACGGGGCTAAACCATGCACCGAAGCTGCGGCAGCGACGCTTATGCGTTGTTGGGTAGGGGAGCGTTCTGTAAGCCGTTGAAGGTGGCCTGTGAGGGCTGCTGGAGGTATCAGAAGTGCGAATGCTGACATAAGTAACGATAATGCGGGTGAAAAACCCGCACGCCGGAAGACCAAGGGTTCCTGTCCAACGTTAATCGGGGCAGGGTGAGTCGACCCCTAAGGCGAGGCCGAAAGGCGTAGTCGATGGGAAACGGGTTAATATTCCCGTACTTGGTGTTACTGCGAAGGGGGGACGGAGAAGGCTATGTCGGCCGGGCGACGGTTGTCCCGGTTTAAGCGTGAAGGTGGGTGTTCCAGGTAAATCCGGAACGCTGTTAACACTGAGGCGTGATGACGAGGCACCACGGTGCTGAAGTGACAAATGCCCTGCTTCCAGGAAAAGCCTCTAAGCATCAGGTAACACGAAATCGTACCCCAAACCGACACAGGTGGTCAGGTAGAGAATACCAAGGCGCTTGAGAGAACCCGGGTGAAGGAACTAGGCAAAATGGTGCCGTAACTTCGGGAGAAGGCACGCTGGTGCGTAGGTGAAGTGACTTGCTCATGGAGCTGAAACCAGTCGAAGATACCAGCTGGCTGCAACTGTTTATTAAAAACACAGCACTGTGCAAACACGAAAGTGGACGTATACGGTGTGACGCCTGCCCGGTGCCGGAAGGTTAATTGATGGGGTTATCGCAAGAGAAGCTCCTGATCGAAGCCCCGGTAAACGGCGGCCGTAACTATAACGGTCCTAAGGTAGCGAAATTCCTTGTCGGGTAAGTTCCGACCTGCACGAATGGCGTAATGATGGCCAGGCTGTCTCCACCCGGGACTCAGTGAAATTGAACTCGCTGTGAAGATGCAGTGTACCCGCGGCAAGACGGAAAGACCCCGTGAACCTTTACTATAGCTTGACACTGAACATTGAGCCTTGATGTGTAGGATAGGTGGGAGGCTTTGAAGCGTGGACGCCAGTCTGCGTGGAGCCGACCTTGAAATACCACCCTTTAATGTTTGATGTTCTAACCTGGCGCCATAATCTGGTGTGGGGACAGTGTCTGGTGGGTAGTTTGACTGGGGCGGTCTCCTCCTAAAGCGTAACGGAGGAGCACGAAGGTCAGCTAATCCTGGTCGGACATCAGGAGGTTAGTGCAATGGCATAAGCTGGCTTGACTGCGAGCGTGACGGCGCGAGCAGGTGCGAAAGCAGGTCATAGTGATCCGGTGGTTCTGAATGGAAGGGCCATCGCTCAACGGATAAAAGGTACTCCGGGGATAACAGGCTGATACCGCCCAAGAGTTCATATCGACGGCGGTGTTTGGCACCTCGATGTCGGCTCATCACATCCTGGGGCTGAAGTAGGTCCCAAGGGTATGGCTGTTCGCCATTTAAAGTGGTACGCGAGCTGGGTTTAGAACGTCGTGAGACAGTTCGGTCCCTATCTGCCGTGGGCGCTGGAAGACTGAGGGGGGCTGCTCCTAGTACGAGAGGACCGGAGTGGACGCATCACTGGTGTTCGGGTTGTCATGCCAATGGCACTGCCCGGTAGCTAAATGCGGAAGAGATAAGTGCTGAAAGCATCTAAGCACGAAACTTGCCCCGAGATGAGTCTTCCCTGAGACTACAAGTCTCCTGAAGGAACGTTAAAGACGATGACGTTGATAGGCCGGGTGTGTAAGCGCAGCGATGCGTTGAGCTAACCGGTACTAATGAACCGTGAGGCTTAACCTTACAACGCCGAAGCTGTTTTGGCGGATTTGAGAGAATATTTTCAGCCTGATTACAGATTAATCAGTGTGCAGCCTGCACCCTGATAAACAGAATTTGCCTGGCGGCACTAGCGCGGTGGTCCCACCTGACCCCATGCCGAACTCAGAAGTGAAACGCCGTAGCGCCGATGGTAGTGTGGGGTCTCCCCATGCGAGAGTAGGGAACTGCCAGGCATCAAATTAGCAGTAAACCGGGGCAACAAACCGGTGTAGTGTGACGAAATTCGGTGGAGTGGTAGTTCAGTCGGTTAGAATACCTGCCTGTCACGCAGGGGGTCGCGGGTTCGAGTCCCGTCCATTCCGCCACCCTAATTAGGGGCGTAGTTCAATTGGTAGAGCACCGGTCTCCAAAACCGGGTGTTGGGAGTTCGAGTCTCTCCGCCCCTGCCAGAAAATTATCCTTTGCTTCGGCAAAGGATTTTTTTTGCCCAAAATTCGTCAAATTCCTCCTTCATCTATTCCAGAGATCCCGCCTTGCGGCGGGAACATCAGTCAATAGCGCCTGCTTTAAGGATCTCACGGATTTGTGACTGCTTATCGCTGTTCTGCAGCCAGATGGCATATAAAGGCCGTGTCAGCGTCATACTGTCAGTTACCGTATGCAACCCCCCTTTTTCTCTGGCCCAGTTCACAGGCAGCCACGTACAGCCATTTAATGCAGTCAGTTGCTGCCGGGCTAACTCAGCGGAACTGGTCGTCAGAAGGGGGATATCATCACTGGCGATCAGCCCTTGTTCATGTTGCTGAAAATCAGCACCCCACTCCAGACGTAAATAGTTAAGTTCAGCCTTCAGACGCGATGCTGATGCACAAAACAGTGCCAGTGTGAAATGCCCTAACAGTTGGCTGCTGAACTCATCCATCTTGGGTGCTTCCGTAGTAATCAGCAAGTCCAGTTGCCGCTCATGAAGTTGTTTCACCAGCGACTGTCGCTGGGCAATTCGCGCCTCAAACTGTAACCCGTCCTGCGCCTGATATAACTCGCTTAGCCAGTCCGTCAGCAGGCACTCCCATAGCGAGGCGCTGGCACCAATCGAAAACTCATTGTGGCGCGATGTATTCGCCACCTCCTTCCGCGCCGCCTGCCAGGTATTCATTAGCGTCTCTGCGTAGGGCAAAAGTTTTTCACCCGCAGCCGTTAAGCGGATGTTGTTACGATGGCGGGTAAAAAGATTTACGCCGAGCTGGTTTTCCAGCTGGCGAATACGAAAACTGACCGCAGACTGCGTCAGGTATAGCGCTTCAGCGGCACGCCCAAAGTGGCGTGTTCTGCTCACTTCAAGGAAAGTTTTTAGCAATTCCGTATCCACATCTTTCTCCGCAAAAATTTTTGTCGTTATGATTTAAATGTTTTGTTTTACACTCTGTCAAGCGTAACTAATACTCCGCGCCATAAATAGCTCGGCCAGAAGAATTAGGAGCGTGTAGGATGGCGGAAAGCTTTACGACGACTAATCGATATTTCGACAATAAATACTACCCCCGTGGGTTCTCTCGTCACGGTGATTTCACCATCAAAGAGGCACAACTGCTTGAGCGTCATGGTTATGCCTTCAACGAGCTGGACCTGGGTAAACGTGAGCCTGCAACCGAAGAAGAAGTTCAATTTGTCGCGGTATGCCGTGGTCAGCGCGAACCGGTCACAGAAGCAGAGCGTGTGTGGTCCAAATACATGACGCGTATCAAGCGTCCTAAGCGTTTCCACACTCTGTCTGGCGGTAAACCGCAGATGGAAGGTGCGGAAGACTACACCGAATCAGAAGATTAAGTATTCAGGGGCGCAAGCCCCTTTTTTACGTCATCATCTTTTGCAGATGGATAAGCAATCTGTCGATTCCCCGATAACTCAGCGCTTCCTGCAAATGCTGGCGTTCCAGCCGATCGCAATGTTCAATATCAGCAATCGTCCGTGCAACCTTCAGCAAACGCTGCCAGGCGCGGATAGATAGCCCGAGCTGGGATAACGTCTGCTCGAGCCAGAACGCATCGTCATCGCTTAATCGACAGTGCTCGCGCAGCGCACTACTTTCAAGGTGGGCATTCAGGGTATTCTGCCGGGCATACTGGCGCTCATGTGCTTCCATAACCCGCTGCCTGACCGTTTCGCTGCTCTCGCCGCGCTTTACCGGCTGGCTAAGCAAACCCGGTGGGGGAAGCGGGATCTCCAGTGACAAATCAAAACGATCGAGAAAAGGACCGGACAACCGTCCGAGATAGCGCAGCGTCTGCTCCGGCGAGCAGCGATTATGATTGCCCTGATAATGTCCGGTGGGGCTGGGATTCATGGCGGCAATAAGTTGAAAGCGCGCCGGATAGGTGATTTTTGCCCGGGTACGGGAAATATGAATTTTCCCGGATTCAATCGGCTCGCGTAAAGCGTCAAGCACGCGCCGTTCAAATTCGGGTAGCTCATCAAGAAACAGAATACCGTTATGCGCCAGCGAGATCTCACCCGGCGCAGGAATCGACCCTCCGCCGACCATCGCGGTCAGCGACGCACTGTGATGCGGTGAGCGAAAGGGCCGACACCGCCACTGTTGGCGGACGTTGCTGGCATTGACCAGGCTGACAATAGCGGCGCTCTCCAGCGCCTCCTGATTACTGAGCGGCGGTAAAAGCCCATTCAGGCGGCTGGCCAGCATGGTTTTCCCGGTACCCGGTGGTCCGATAAACAGCAGATTATGTCCTCCGGCGGCGGTGATCTCTAACGCTCGCTTTCCCTGCTCCTGACCAATCACATCCGCAATATCCTGCGCAACGGTTGGCACAGCGACATCCTCAGAAGGTGGAAACGGTAACGCCTGCTTGCCTTCAAGAAACGCACAGACTTCCTGAAGATGTGTGGCGATAAAACAGTCTTCTCCACCGATTAATGCGATTTCTGCCGCATTCTCGTGCGAGACGATAATTTGCCGCCCGGTTTTTAATGCCTCCATGGCGCTGGATATCGCCCCGGGAACCCCACGTAACGCGCCTGTAAGCGCCAGTTCGCCTACAAACTCATATCGACCCAGTTGCGAGGCGTTGAGCTGCTCAGAGGCAGCCAGAAGCGCAATGGCGATAGGTAAGTCATACCGGCCGCCCTCTTTAGGTAAATCGGCCGGGGCAAGGTTAATGGTGATCTTTTTTGCCGGGAAGATATAACCGCTGTTTATGATCGCGCTACGAACGCGATCCCGCGCCTCTTTGACGGTCGTCTCCGGCAGACCGACCATCGTCAGACCAGGCAGACCATTGCTGATGTGCACTTCTACCGTAATCAGCGGGGCTGAAACCCCGAGTGCGGCGCGTGTGAAGACAATTGATAGCGACATAGCTCCTCCTTTGCGAGAGAGTAGTCGTCTGGCGATACGCTGTTAATGGCAAAATCCTGCCTTTGCGAGTGTGATTCCCGGCTTTTTAAGCCTGCGTGCAACATTACAAATTTTTCTGGATCGCCTTTGCAAAAAGAACATAAACGGCAGGCCATCACCTAAAAGGTGAAATATTTTCATTTAAATTTTTTCTCATAAAAAACAAAGATATTTTGCTAAACCGTTAGCGTGCTCAGAAAAAAGGTCATAAAAAAATCTTGTGTTTGTCCCTGAATCTGTGATAACTCTTTAGGTATTCCTTCGAACAAGAAGCCAGAAAGTACAGAAAATGACAGCCCTTCTACGAGTGATTAGCCTGGTCGTGATTAGCGTGGTGGTGATTATTATCCCACCGTGCGGGGCTGCACTTGGACGAGGAAAGGCTTAAAAATCAAGCCTTAACGAACTAAGACCCCCGCACCGAAAGGTCCGGGGGTTTTTTTTGACCTTAAAAATAGCAACAAGGAACAGAGAATGGCTAACAGCATAAAATTCTGTTCCACACGATCTACGGCGGGGAAGTCACTATGAATGGAGCACAATGGGTGGTACATGCGTTGCGGGCGCAGGGAGTTAATACCGTGTTCGGTTATCCTGGCGGCGCAATTATGCCGGTTTACGATGCACTGTATGACGGCGGCCTGGAACACCTGTTGTGTCGTCATGAGCAGGGCGCGGCCATGGCGGCTATCGGCTACGCTCGTTCAACCGGCAAAACCGGCGTATGTATCGCTACATCCGGTCCTGGGGCGACCAACCTTATCACCGGCCTCGCCGATGCGCTGTTAGACTCCGTGCCCGTTGTCGCTATCACCGGCCAGGTCGCCGCGCCGTTCATTGGTACGGACGCGTTTCAGGAAGTGGACGTCCTTGGTTTGTCGCTGGCCTGCACCAAACACAGTTTTCTGGTGCAGTCGCTGGAAGAGTTGCCGCGTGTAATGGCGGAGGCCTTTCAGGTGGCAAACTCAGGCCGTCCCGGCCCGGTGCTGGTTGATATCCCGAAAGACATCCAGTTAGCTGTCGGCGAGCTGGAGCCGCATTTTTCCACCGTAGAAAACGATGTTACGTTCCCGCAGGCAGAAATGGAGCAGGCACGTCAGATGCTGGCGCAGGCGCAGAAACCGATGCTCTACGTCGGTGGTGGCGTTGGCATGGCGCAGGCCGTGCCAGCGCTGCGTGAGTTTATTGCTGTCACGCAAATGCCTTCCACCTGCACGCTGAAAGGACTGGGCGCGGTCGAGGCTACCGATCCGCACTATCTCGGCATGTTGGGTATGCACGGTACAAAAGCGGCCAACTTTGCGGTACAGGAATGCGATTTGTTGATTGCCGTTGGCGCGCGCTTTGACGACCGCGTGACCGGTAAGCTGAACACCTTTGCCCCGCACGCCAACGTCATCCATATGGATATCGACCCGGCGGAAATGAATAAACTGCGCCAGGTACACGTTGGCTTGCAGGGCGATCTGAACACGCTGCTGCCCGCTCTGCAACAGCCGTTAGCGATTGACGCCTGGCGTCAGTACAGCGCGGACCTGCGCCGTGAACATGCGTGGCGTTACGATCATCCCGGTGAGGCCATCTATGCGCCGTTGCTGCTGAAACAACTTTCCGATCGTAAGCCGACGGACAGTGTGGTGACGACCGATGTCGGCCAGCATCAGATGTGGTCGGCGCAGCATATGACCTACACCCGTCCGGAGAACTTCATCACCTCCAGCGGCCTGGGGACGATGGGCTTTGGTTTGCCTGCGGCGGTCGGCGCGCAGGTGGCGCGACCGGATGATACGGTTATCTGTATCTCCGGTGACGGCTCCTTTATGATGAATGTACAGGAGCTGGGCACCGTAAAACGCAAGCAGCTGCCGTTGAAAATCGTTTTACTCGACAATCAGCGGTTAGGTATGGTTCGACAATGGCAGCAGCTGTTTTTTCAGGAACGTTATAGCGAAACCACCCTTACCGATAACCCCGATTTCCTCATGCTGGCCAGCGCCTTCGGCATCCCTGGTCAGCACATCACCCGAAAAGACCAGGTTGAAGCGGCCCTCGACGCCATGCTGAACAGCGAAGGACCATACCTGCTTCATGTCTCAATCGACGAACTTGAGAACGTCTGGCCGCTGGTACCGCCTGGTGCCAGTAACGCACAAATGCTGGAGAAATTATCATGATGCAACATCAGGTCGCCGTAGAGGCTCGCTTCAACCCGGAAACGTTAGAACGTGTTTTACGTGTCGTTCGCCATCGTGGCTTTCAGATTTGCGCCATGAATATGGAAACGGCTACCGATGCACAGAACATAAATATTGAATTGACCGTTGCCAGCCCCCGGCCCGTCGAATTACTGTTTAGTCAGTTGAATAAACTGGTCGACGTCGCTCGTGTCGAGATACAGCAACGAACAACTACATCACAACAAATCCGCGCCTGAGCGCAATAGGAAAGAAAATGACGACGAAAAAAGCTGATTACATTTGGTCCAATGGCGAGATGATTCGTTGGGAAGACGCGAAAGTTCACGTGATGTCTCACGCGCTCCATTACGGTACCTCAGTATTTGAAGGGATCCGTTGCTACGATTCTCACAAAGGGCCAGTGGTGTTCCGCCATCGCGAACACATGCAGCGTCTGCGTGATTCAGCCAAAATCTATCGTTTCCCGGTTTCACAGAGCGTTGACGAACTGATGGAAGCCTGCCGTGCGGTGATTCGTAAAAACAACCTGACCAGCGCCTACATTCGTCCGCTGGTATTTGTCGGTGATGTCGGGATGGGTGTGAACCCGCCAGAAGGTTATACCACTGACGTGATCATCGCCGCGTTCCCGTGGGGCGCTTACTTGGGTGCAGACGCGCTGGATCAGGGGATTGATGCGATGGTCTCCTCCTGGAACCGCGTGGCACCGAATACTATCCCAACCGCGGCTAAAGCGGGCGGCAACTACCTTTCCTCTCTGCTGGTAGGCAGCGAAGCGCGCCGTCACGGTTATCAGGAAGGGATCGCGCTGGACGTTAACGGCTATATCTCTGAAGGCGCGGGCGAGAACCTGTTTGAAGTGAAAGACGGCATCCTGTTTACCCCGCCGTTCACCTCTTCCGCGCTGCCGGGTATCACCCGCGATGCCATCATCAAGCTGGCGAAAGATCTGGATATCGAAGTGCGTGAGCAGGTACTGTCCCGCGAATCACTCTATCTGGCGGATGAAGTCTTTATGTCCGGCACTGCCGCTGAAATCACGCCAGTACGCAGCGTTGACGGTATTCAGGTGGGTGAAGGCCGCTGCGGCCCGGTCACCAAACGTATTCAGCAAGCATTCTTTGGCCTCTTCACCGGTGAAACCGAAGACAAATGGGGCTGGTTGGATCAAGTTAATAACTAATTAAAAAATGGGACGGCACGCACCGTCCCATTGAATAGACAGACACTGGGAGTAACTAAAGCATGCCTAAATATCGTTCCGCCACTACCACCCACGGCCGTAACATGGCCGGAGCACGTGCGCTGTGGCGCGCCACCGGGATGACCGACTCCGATTTCGGCAAGCCGATTATCGCGGTCGTCAACTCCTTCACCCAGTTCGTGCCGGGCCACGTACACCTGCGCGATCTGGGCAAGTTGGTGGCTGAACAAATCGAAGCGTCAGGCGGCGTGGCGAAAGAATTCAATACCATTGCGGTGGATGACGGTATCGCGATGGGCCACGGGGGCATGCTTTATTCACTGCCGTCGCGCGAGCTGATCGCCGACTCCGTTGAATATATGGTAAATGCCCACTGCGCCGACGCGATGGTCTGTATTTCTAACTGCGACAAAATCACCCCCGGCATGCTGATGGCCTCGCTGCGCCTGAACATTCCGGTGATTTTTGTCTCCGGCGGCCCGATGGAAGCCGGGAAAACCAAACTCTCCGATCAGATCATTAAGCTCGATCTGGTGGATGCGATGATCCAGGGCGCTGACCCGAAAGTCTCTGACGATCAGAGCGAACAGGTCGAACGTTCCGCCTGTCCGACCTGTGGGTCGTGTTCCGGGATGTTCACCGCCAACTCAATGAATTGCCTGACCGAAGCGCTGGGCCTGTCGCAGCCGGGTAACGGTTCGCTGCTGGCGACGCACGCCGACCGTAAACAGCTGTTCCTCAACGCCGGTAAACGCATTGTTGAGCTGACCAAACGTTATTACGAGCAGGAAGATGCCAGCGCGCTGCCGCGCAATATCGCCAGCAAAGCCGCCTTTGAGAACGCGATGACGCTGGATATCGCGATGGGTGGCTCGACCAACACCGTGCTGCATCTGCTGGCGGCGGCGCAAGAAGCGGAAATCGACTTCACCATGAGCGATATCGACAAGCTTTCCCGCAAGGTGCCGCAGCTGTGCAAAGTCGCGCCAAGCACGCAGAAATACCATATGGAAGACGTCCATCGCGCGGGCGGCGTCATCGGCATTCTGGGCGAGCTGGATCGTGCCGGACTGCTGAACCGCGACGTAAAAAATATTCTTGGCCTGACGCTGCCGCAAACCATCGAACAATATGATGTGGTAATAACCCAGGACGAGGCGGTAAAAAATATGTACCGTGCCGGACCGGCAGGCATCCGCACCACGAAGGCGTTCTCGCAGGAGTGTCGCTGGGATACGCTGGATGACGACCGCGCTGAAGGCTGCATCCGTTCGCTGGAGCACGCCTACAGTCAGGACGGTGGTCTGGCCGTGCTGTACGGTAACTTTGCCGAAAACGGCTGCATCGTGAAAACCGCAGGCGTGGATGACAGTATCCTGAAATTCACCGGCCCGGCGAAAGTGTATGAAAGCCAGGATGACGCGGTGGAAGCGATCCTCGGCGGCAAAGTCGTCGCAGGCGATGTGGTCGTGATCCGCTATGAAGGGCCGAAAGGTGGGCCGGGGATGCAGGAAATGCTCTATCCGACGACCTTCCTGAAATCGATGGGCCTCGGCAAAGCCTGTGCGCTGATCACTGACGGACGGTTCTCCGGCGGCACCTCTGGTCTCTCTATCGGTCACGTTTCGCCGGAAGCGGCCAGCGGCGGCAATATCGCGCTGATTGAAGATGGCGACATGATTGCGATTGATATCCCGAATCGCGGTATTCAGTTGCAATTGAGCGATCAGGAAATCGCTGCCCGTCGTGAGGCACAGGATGCGCGTGGCGCAGACGCCTGGACGCCGAAAGCGCGTGAACGTCAGGTCTCCTTCGCGCTGCGCGCTTACGCCAGCCTCGCCACCAGCGCGGATAAAGGCGCGGTGCGCGATAAATCCAAACTGGGAGGCTGATGATGGCCGACGCACAACCTCTCTCCTCCGCCCCCGAAGGGGCGGAGTATCTCAGAGCGGTGCTCCGCGCGCCGGTCTATGAAGCGGTGCAGGTCACCCCGCTGCAAAAAATGGAAAAAATCTCCGCGCGGCTGGATAACGTCATTCTGGTAAAACGTGAGGATCGGCAGCCGGTACATAGCTTTAAGCTGCGCGGTGCTTACGCCATGATGTCCGGGCTGACGGAGGAGCAGAAGTCGCACGGCGTGATTACCGCTTCGGCGGGCAACCATGCACAGGGCGTAGCGTTTTCCGCCACGCGTCTTGGCGTCAAAGCGCTGATTGTAATGCCAGTGGCAACGGCGGATATCAAAGTCGACGCCGTGCGTAGTTTTGGCGGCGAAGTGCTGCTCCACGGCGCGAACTTTGACGAAGCCAAAGCCAAAGCGATTGAACTGTCGCAACAGCAGGGCTTCACCTGGGTACCGCCGTTCGATCATCCGATGGTGATCGCCGGGCAGGGCACGCTGGCGCTGGAGCTGCTCCAGCAGGATGCGCATCTCGATCGCGTATTTGTCCCGGTAGGCGGCGGCGGCCTGGCGGCGGGCGTCGCGGTGCTGATCAAACAGCTAATGCCGCAGATCAAAGTGATCGCCGTTGAAGCCGAAGACTCCGCCTGCCTGAAAGCGGCACTGGATGCTGGCCATCCGGTCGATCTGCCGCGTGTCGGGCTGTTTGCCGAAGGCGTGGCGGTGAAGCGCATCGGCGATGAGACGTTCCGTTTGTGTCAGGAATACCTTGACGACATTATCACCGTCGACAGCGATGCGATTTGCGCGGCGATGAAGGATCTGTTCGAAGATGTGCGCGCGGTGGCGGAACCCTCCGGCGCACTGGCGCTGGCGGGTATGAAGAAATACATCGCTCAGCACAATATTCATGGCGAACATCTGGCGCACATTCTTTCGGGGGCGAACGTAAACTTCCACGGTCTGCGCTACGTTTCCGAGCGCTGCGAGCTGGGTGAACAACGGGAAGCGTTACTGGCCGTAACTATTCCGGAGGAGAAGGGCAGTTTCCTGAAATTCTGCCAGTTACTCGGCGGTCGTTCGGTCACCGAATTTAATTACCGTTTTGCCGATGCCAAAGACGCCTGCATTTTTGTCGGCGTGCGTTTAAGCCGCGGGCTGGAGGAGCGTCAGGAGATCCTGCAACTGCTCCATGAAGGCGGCTATGGCGTGGTGGATCTTTCAGATGACGAGATGGCGAAGCTGCATGTGCGCTATATGGTCGGTGGTCGCCCGTCAAAACCGCTTCAGGAGCGGCTGTTCAGCTTTGAGTTCCCGGAATCCCCCGGCGCATTGCTGAAGTTTTTGCATACGTTAGGAACCCACTGGAACATCTCCCTGTTCCACTACCGCAGCCACGGCACCGACTATGGCCGCGTGCTGGCGGCGTTTGAGCTGGGCGATCATGAGCCGGATTTCGAGACGCGGCTGAAAGAACTGGGCTATGAGTGTCATGATGAGACCCATAACCCGGCGTTTCGGTTCTTCCTGGCTTAAATGCTAACGTCTCCCGTGTACGGGAGACGTTACAGCGATTGTCGGGCGAGAAATGGGCTTTCAACCCGTACGGTATCCTGATGCGTCTCACCATTAATAATATGCAAGGCGCTGAGACGTCCGATTTCATAATGCGGCAATTGCACCGTTGATAGCGGCGGATAAAACAGCTCGCCGGTTCCTACCATATTGTCATATCCCAGCACAGCAATATCCTCAGGGATCTTCAGACCTCGTGTTAATAACGCCTGATAGACGACAAACGCTACGCGATCGTTACCACAAACAATCGCATCAAAGCGATGCGACGCCGCCAGGTGCTGGTTAATAATATTGGCGGCATTGAGGTAATGCTGATCGCCTTCTGGTAAGTAATGATGGATGAGCGTGCGTGGATCGATGCCCGAATCCAGACAGGCACGTTCAATTCCTGCCCTCCGCCGCTGGCTGGCAACCAGAGCCTGGGGAAGATGAATACACAGCAGCTTTTTATAGCCTGCCTGAAACAATGCTTTTACCCCAGCATATTGCCCATTTTCATCATCAGGAATGTAGCTGGCGAACTTATCCGTCAAACTTTCACAATTTGCCAGTACGCACGGAAGTGTACGGAGTTTTTTGGGAACGGGTACCTGACGTAATCCCATAGTGGTGTAAATAATACCATTGGGGCGGTGAGACATCAGGAGATCGACAATTTTATCCGGGTTGTCATTGGAAAACATATTTACCAAAAAACTGTTCCATCCATGCGCGCGCGCCGTTTCCTCAATGGAAAGCGTAATGTCGACAGAAAAGGGCGTCGTCATCGTATCCAGCGCCAGTACACCAATAGTGCTCGGCGTTGATTTAGCACCACGAATTTTCCGGGCTGATATATCTGAAACATAGTTAAGTTGCTTCACGGCAGCCATGACTTTGTTATACGTCTCTTTCTTCAACCGTGCAGGCTCGTTGAGCGCACGTGATACCGTCATCAGTGAAACGTTCGCGAGCTTTGCCACATCTTTTAATGACGCCATTTGCAAGCCGATCCTTAGTGGTTGATGCCAGACAAAACCTGGTAAAGAAATGGGAAGGCGATAACATTACCTTAATGTTAACGTTAACTTTTGTGATTAACATCGCAAGTCCCGCAATGCTTGGGTGATCATTCAAAATGTTAACGTTATCTTTTTTTCCAAAATGACTTCTTTTAATTTTTTCAGCAGGTAGATATGGACGGATTACTGGCTTCAGCAAATCATTTTATTAAGGAAAATCAGCCGGATGTGGATTATCGCTGGTATCCGCGCTTTCATTTAGCGGCTCCTGTCGGTTGGATGAACGATCCCAATGGTCTTACGTGGTTCAACGGTTATTTTCATGCTTTTTATCAGCATTACCCTTATGCGGCGGAATGGGGACCAATGCACTGGGGGCATGCAAGAAGCCGCGATATGATTCGTTGGGAACATCTTCCTGTCGCGCTGGCACCTGAAGGTCCGGAAGATAAGGACGGCTGTTTTTCGGGTTCCGCCGTGGTAGAGGGAGAAATACTTTCGCTGATCTATACAGGGCACAAATTCCATGGACAGCCCGTAGATGAAAATCTTTATCAGGTGCAGTGCCTGGCAACCAGTCGCGATGGCGTAACATTTCGACGGGAAGGTCAGGTGCTGGATACGCCAGCAGGCGCACACCATTTTCGCGATCCGAAAGTATGGCGTGAAGATAATGGCTGGTACATGGTGGTTGGCACAAAAGTGAATGATACTGGTGAGATCCTCATTTATCGTTCAGATGATTTACGTCATTGGCAGCATGAAAGCGCTATTCGCGGCACTGATATTTGCGATGGCTATATGTGGGAATGTCCGGATCTTTTTCCGCTCGGCGATAAACAGATATTGATGTTTTCTCCTCAGGGGGTAAACGCAGACGGCGATCATTATCGTAATCTTTTTCAGAGTGGCTATGTGGTGGGCAACTGGCAACCAGGGATGCCGTTTACCCCGCAACATGCTTTCCAGGAACTCGATCACGGTCATGATTTTTATGCCCCGCAAAGTTTTACCACACCGGATGGTCGCCGGGTCATCATCGGTTGGCTGGCAATGTGGGAATCCCCGATGCCGGAAAAAGCGGATGGCTGGGCAGGAATGCTCACCCTTCCACGCGAATTAACGCTTTCTGAAACGGGCCGAGTCCGCCAGGTGCCCGTTAAGGAAATAGAGACACTACGCACAGAACGTCTCGAGTGGCAGCCGGGTGAATTGTTCCAGCAAAATCTGCCGCTGATGGATGATGCACAGGCGCTGGAAGTGTTACTCGAATGGGATATTTCCCGCAGTATGGCAGAGCAGTATGGGATTTGCCTGGGCGCCGGCGCGCGTATCTTTATTGATAATCAGACACGGCGGATTGTGCTTGAGCGCAATTATCCAACGCTAAATGTCAGTGGTTACCGCAGCGTACCTCTTCCAGAGGGTGAAAGGTTGAACCTGCGCCTCTTTATTGATAAATCCTCGTTAGAACTTTTTGTTAATGAGGGGGAATACACGCTGAGTAGTCGTATTTATCCGGCAGAGAACGATCGTCAGCTTTCTCTGTTCTGCCACCATGGTAATGCCGTAGTGCATGAATGCTCTGCATGGCAATTGGCGTACTAACTAATATAGGGTAGTTAAGCCGCTACCCCTTATTCCGTTCCACTTTGCATCGGAGGTTACTCGCAAAGGATATGCATTTTTAGAATTGGCATCATGTTCGATAATTTATCATCAGAATCTATTAACAGAGGGATGGATAGTTACCCGGCAGTCGCCTGTAATGAGCGGGTGTTATCCAGGATATTTATAGCAGAAAATCACAAGCGTGATTGTATCCTTATGGCAGGATAAAAAAATGAAAATAAATATGCTTTTCAGTAATAAGAATTATTGCTGTGCTTCAGGGTATTTGCTCTTCTTCTTTGGAGCATGGTCATTATGGTGGTCATTTTACGCCATATGGTTAAAAACAAAGATAGGACTGACAGGCGAAGAACTCGGTTTACTTTATTCAGTAAACCAGTTTTTCAGTATGATTTTTATGATTGGCTATGGCATCATTCAGGATAAGCTAGGGGTAAAAAAAAGGCTTATCTGGCTAATGGCAATAATACTGATTTTAAGTGGCCCATTCCTTATCTATGTTTATGAGCCATTGCTCAGTACCAACTTTACGGTAGGTATGTTCCTAGGAGCAATATTTTTTGGCCTGGGTTTTCTTGCCGGATGCGGGCTGATCGAAAGCTTTGTTGAGAAGCTGAGCCGGATGTTCACATTTGAATTCGGTACGGCACGACTTTGGGGTAGCGTGGGCTATGCCGTTGGCACTTTTGTTGGTGGGATTTTTTTCAGCATTAACCCACATATTAACTTCTGGTGCGTCTCAGCGATGGGGCTATGCTTCCTGCTCATTAATATTGTATCACCATCGTCAACCGACACGCATAAAACGCAACAGGCCAGCGAAGTCAATGTCCATGACTTTATGACTATCTTTAAAGATAAGCAATTTTGGTTTTTCGTGTTATTTGTCGTGGGAACATGGTCTTTTTATAACATCTACGATCAACAAATGTTTCCCGTTTTTTATGCCGGACTATTTGATAATCCGGATATGGGATCCCGCGTATATGGTTACCTGAATTCATTTCAGGTTATTCTGGAGGGGGTGGGCATGGCGTTAGTGCCTTTCCTGATCAATCGTATTGGACCTAAATATTCATTGATTCTCGGTGGTATCATCATGACCTGCCGTATCCTTGGCTCAGCATTGTTTACTGATGTCTACATCATTTCATTTATTAAAATGCTGCATGCAATTGAAGTTCCGCTATTTGTACTGTCAGTCTTTAAATTCAGTATTGCCAACTTTGATAAACGGCTCTCTTCAACGATATATTTAGTCGGATTTAATATCGCCGGATCGCTTGGCATCATCCTGCTCTCGTTACCTATTGGTAAGCTATTTGATAGAGTGGGCTATCATTCTATCTTCTTTATCATCTCCTCAGCTGTCGCCGCCATGGTGCTTTTGGGTTTATTGACGCTCAGTAAAAAAAGGCAACCCGTTGCGGCTTCCTTCCCGGTTAACGAGGCCTGACGGGTGCAATGAGTCGCCCATGCAATAAGTGCAACAACGGGAAACGCGTCTGTTTCCCGTTTCCTGGTGAGAGATAGTGGCGCAAGAATGGCTCGATTCTTCCAGCAGGCCTGTATTGAAGCGATAAAATACGATTCGATGAACAGCGTTTTATCTACGAGCGCAGCCTGCTCACGCCATTTCGTGGGCTGGTGACGTTTGAGTTGGACGGTCACGAGCCGACTTCCGAAACGCGCTGAAAGATATGATGAGACCCATAACCCGGCGTTTCGGTTCTTCCTGGCGGGTTAGCCGTGATGATGACCGGAAAGAGCGATATGCGGCTTTGCGGTCATTTATCAAAATGACGTAGACAGCACGTGTCCTGGTGCGATAATGCACTAATAATATCTCGCAAAAAGGGCAACCAGATGGCAGGACGCTTCCACGGATTTGCACAAGAAGGACTCGATTTTCTCCAGCAGGTACGTATTGAAAACGATAAAGCCTGGTTCGATGAACACCGTTTTATCTACGACCGTAGCCTGCTCACGCCATTCCGCGCGCTGGTGGAAGACTTAGCGCCCGCGATGCTGGAGATCGACCCGCTGTTAGAAACCCGTCCCGCCATTGGCAAAACGCTGTCACGGATTCATCGCGATACGCGCTTCTCGCACGATAAATCGCGCTACCGTAGCCGGATGTGGCTGACCTTTAAACGCTCGGCTAAAAACTGGACCGACGCGCCGGTCTGGTTTTTTGAAATCAGCCCGGACACGCTGCGTTACGGCCTCGGCTACTACAGCGCCAGCAAGGCGACGATGGACCTGTTCCGCCATACGTTAAAACAGCGCCCGGCGCAGTTTCTTGAAGTAGCCGAATGCTGCCAGGCACCCTTTGAACTGGTGGGCGAAAGCTATAAGCGGCTAAAAATAAAAGATCTCGACCCCACCATTTCCGACTGGTATCACCGTAAAACCTTTGCCGTGATGGTGACGGATAACGAGGTGGGAAAATTATTCAGTGTGGATCTGGTCGACACGCTGACGCAAGGCTTTCAGCAGCTTGAACCGCTGTATCAGTGGCTGATGACGGTGGAGACAATGAAACAGGTGGACCCGGCGGATTTATAATGCAGCCGGGCTAACGCTGCTTCTGGAATATTATTTGAATAAGCCCTGCACATAGTTATCCAGCTTATCCGACTCATAAAACGCCATGCACTGCGCCAGCACGTTATTGGCGGTTTGAGCATGGTCGGGATGCAGGGACATCGTCAACTTGTCATAATCCTTTGTCTCTTTGGCGACGAATTTCAGAAACGCGTCCCAGACGCCCGCATTGCCCAGCGCATAACTCTCTACCATAAATGAGGCATCGTGAGACGGCGCAGAATTTGCGTCGGCCGGGGTAAGATCGCGATAGTTATCAACAAGACACTGCTTTAGCGCCAGATGCTTTACATCCTGCACGGTAATGCCCTTCGGTTTAGCCTGTACGCTGAAGCACATCGCTGCCAGCACGGATAACAGCATTATTTTTGTGCGCATTTTATTTCCTTATTAACCCTGAACAATTTTCCAGAACGCATCAATTAACGGTTCATGCAGCCGTTTTTTCTGTACGCAGACGCCCAGCTCAAACGGTGACTCCTCGTCGTTGCGCTCTAAAATCATCACCCGATTACGCACCGGTTCCGGACTGTTTTCCAGTACCACTTCTGGTAGTAACGCTACCCCGCAACCGAGTGCGACCATGGAAACCATCGCTTCGTGCCCGCCAACCGTTGCATAAATTAAAGGATTACTGATTTTATGACGGCGGAACCACAGCTCAATACGGCGACGCACCGGACCCTGATCGGCCATGATAAACGGCACCGTTGACCAGTCGGGCGCATCGACAGAGATTTGATTACGCACCGGGCAGGGCAGGGCAGGCGCGATGAGTACCACTGCCAGATTCTCCAGAATAGTAAAGGCTACCGCACCGGGTAAGGTCTCGGGCTTTCCGGCAATCGCCAGATCCGCTTCGCCGGTGACGACTTTCTCCATCGCGTCGGCAGCATCGCCGGTAGTGAGTTTGATCTCAACGGAAGGATGCTCGGCACGAAAACGGTCGAGGATCGGGGGCAGATGGCTGTAGGCAGCGGTGACGGAGCAGAACAGGTGTAACTCACCGGAAAGCGACGGCCCTTTCTGATCCATGGTGTGACGTAGCTGCTGGTATTGCAATAGCGTCTGCTGGGCAAAAACGCGCAGCTCCTCGCCTGCCTCGGTCAGGGTAACGGTGCGGTTATCACGAATAAACAGCGGCTGGCCGAGGTCCTCTTCCAGACGCTGAATCTGCCGGGAGAGCGTGGAAGGGCTGACGTGCATCGCCCGGGCGCTACGGCCAAAATGACGGCTATCCGCCAGATGTAAAAAGGTTTTTAGATCGCGTAAATCCACCAGCCGCTCTCCCTGATTTTACATTGCATAAATTGCAATGTGACGTTGTGAATATATCAATTTCCGCAATAAATTTCCTGTCATATAGTAAGTTCATTATCGCAAAAGCGAACTGAATAATAAGCACGACAACACAACATCACGAGGTATCACCATGGCTAACTACTTTAATACACTGAATCTGCGTCAGCAGCTGGCACAGCTGGGCAAATGCCGCTTTATGGGCCGCGACGAATTTGCCGATGGCGCAAGCTATCTTCAGGGTAAAAAAGTGGTCATCGTCGGCTGCGGCGCGCAGGGGCTGAACCAGGGCCTCAACATGCGCGACTCCGGTCTGGATATCTCTTACGCCCTGCGTAAAGAAGCCATTGCCGAGAAGCGCGCGTCATGGCGCAAAGCGACTGAAAACGGCTTCAAAGTTGGCACCTACGAAGAGTTGATCCCGCAGGCCGATCTGGTGGTTAACCTGACGCCGGACAAGCAGCATTCTGACGTGGTGCGTGCCGTTCAGCCGATGATGAAAGACGGCGCGGCGCTGGGTTATTCGCACGGTTTCAATATCGTCGAAGTGGGTGAGCAGATCCGTAAAGACATCACCGTGGTGATGGTGGCACCGAAATGTCCGGGCACTGAAGTCCGTGAAGAGTACAAGCGCGGTTTCGGCGTGCCGACACTGATTGCCGTTCACCCGGAAAACGATCCGAAAGGCGAAGGCATGGCGATTGCCAAAGCCTGGGCTGCGGCGACCGGTGGTCATCGCGCGGGCGTACTGGAGTCTTCTTTCGTTGCGGAAGTGAAATCTGACCTGATGGGCGAGCAGACCATTCTGTGTGGCATGTTGCAGGCCGGTTCGCTGCTGTGCTTCGACAAGCTGGTGGAAGAAGGTACTGACCCGGCCTATGCCGAAAAACTGATTCAGTTCGGCTGGGAAACCATCACCGAAGCGCTGAAGCAGGGCGGTATCACGCTGATGATGGACCGCCTGTCCAACCCGGCAAAAGTCCGTGCTTATGCACTGTCTGAACAGCTTAAAGGGATCATGGCACCGCTGTTCCAGAAACATATGGACGACATCATCTCCGGTGAGTTCTCTTCCGGCATGATGGCCGACTGGGCCAACGATGATAAGAAACTGCTGACCTGGCGCGAAGAGACTGGCAAAACCGCTTTCGAAACCGCGCCACAGTTTGAAGGCAAAATTAGCGAGCAGGAATACTTCGATAAAGGCGTCCTGATGATCGCGATGGTGAAAGCCGGTGTTGAACTGGCGTTCGAAACCATGGTCGATTCCGGCATCATCGAAGAGTCCGCTTACTACGAATCCCTGCACGAGCTGCCGCTGATCGCGAATACTATCGCCCGTAAGCGTCTGTACGAAATGAACGTGGTCATCTCCGATACCGCTGAGTACGGTAATTACCTGTTCTCTTACGCTTGTGTGCCGCTGCTGAAATCGTTCATGACTGAGATTCAGCCGGGCGATCTGGGTAAAGCTGCCGAAGGCACTGCGGTCGATAACGCCCAGTTGCGTGATGTTAACGAAGCCGTGCGTAACCATCCGATTGAAGAAGTGGGTAAAAAACTGCGCGGCTATATGACCGATATGAAACGTATCGCTGTCGCTGGCTAACGCTTCCCTTCTCTCTTCCCGAACCTGAACTGCTTCTCCGGCAGTTCAGGTTTTTTATTGCCTGAATGCTGTAATTGTTATTTGCTGTTGTTTTATGATCCTTATCACATGAGATCGCTATCAATATTTACTAATCGACACAAAACGATAATATGTGGCTGTGATTTATCCTCTGACAGCCCGACAGCAAGGCTGCTAAACATCATAACGGGAGAGAGAAATGAAATTAACCAAACAGTCACTGGCAAAGATGATCGACCAGACGCTGCTGAAGCCTTTTGCCTGTGAGCAGGACTTTAAGCAACTGTGCGAAAAGAGCAAACATTACGGCTTTAAAATGGTGGCGATCAATCCGGCGGTCGTAAAAACCTGCCTGAAGTATCTCGAAGGAAGCGAGGTTCTGGCCGGAGCGGCAATTGGTTTCCCGCTGGGCCAAAACACGATTGAAACCAAAGCGTTTGAAACGGAAGACGCCATCGCCAACGGTTCCGGCGAGATTGATTATGTGATTAACATCGGCGAGCTAAAAAACAAAAATTACGCCTACATCAAAAAAGAGATGGAGACGATCGTCGGCATTTGTAAGAAGCATCAGGTGACGTCGAAAGTCATCTTCGAAAACTGCTATCTGACTGATGAAGAGAAAGTGAAGCTGTGTGAAATCGCGCTCGAAGTGCGTCCTGATTTTATCAAAACCTCTACCGGCTTTGGCACCGGCGGCGCGACGCTGGCAGACGTTAAGCTGATGAAAAGCATCGTTAAAGATCAGATTAAAGTGAAAGCGTCCGGCGGCATTCGCGATTTAAAATTTGCTCAGGAACTGATTGACGCTGGCGTGGAGCGTATCGGCACCAGCTGCGGCGTAGAAATTGTTGACGCGCTGGCCGGGTAAACTTCAGGCGTTAATGTTTATTAAAGGGGGAGTGGTTTCCCCCTTTGGTGCGTTTCAACCTGAGAATTATTTCAGCAGGTCAATCAGCCGTAACAGAGCCAGTAATAACTCCAGCACGGCGATGAGCACAATCAGCTTCTGCGTCAGCGTGTCCATCCGCTCTCCTTATGAAAGGAGCGCAACCCTTGCACTTTACCCTTACACTGCCTGTCGGTGCAGGTTCACAATTTGCTAAATTGAAGTATCACGCATCGCTGCTCTAACCACTATCCGTGGTCTGAGGGCGAAAAATAAAAAACCCTGCCTCACCAGCAGGGTTTTTTATTGTCTGCGATTGGCTTACAGAAAAGTCATATCACTGGTATTTACTACTCCTGCGCCATCGGCGTCTCTTCGACTTTCACCGGCGTGCTGCCCTGAATTCCCTGAACGGTTTTTTCCACCTCGGCCACCTGGTCGCTGTTATGCAACAGGGTATAAGTGAGATCAAACTGGGTACTTGCTCCTGGCTGAAGCTGCTTCACGCGTTTCTGTTCCCGCTCGATGGTAACCGGATAGGCGTAACTGGTGCCCGGTTCGATACCAGTCACGTAGCCGTATTTATCGGTATCGGTATTTTTCCATAACGTCAGCACCGGAAGCTGTCGCGTATCAAACTGGATAGCCGCGCCCTTATTGCCAGCTTTATTCACCACTGCCGCCAGCGAATGATGATCGCTGTCAGATAACGGTTTGATGTTAAATACCATCTCATCAAAACCTTTCGTCTGCCCGTGGTAGGTCTGCCACGCTTTCACGCCGCCTTTTGCATAGTCATTAAAAGGACCAATACTCTCTATCGGTGCGAGGAAGCGCGCGCCCTCTTCGAGAATCGGCTTGCCAAAGTTGCTGTGGTAGATAATTTGATAATCGTGCGTATAGTCGGCGTGGTTGGTGAGGACGTCATGCAGGCTGAAGCTGTTGCTGCCGGGGACGTAGCGCAGTTCGGTCATGGTTTGCAGGTCAGCTTTTTTGAATGTGCTCTCTTTAATCAAACCACGAACGCGGATTTCATAAGGTGCGGTATCACTGACTTCCACTTCCACCCGCGAGGCGGGTGTATTGCCCGCCTTGCCGTGAAGCGTGTAGATCTGGCCGTCGGCGGTAACCGGGTGGCCGGTCCATTCATAGCCGCAGCGCACCATCATTTCGTTGAAGCCTTCCAGCCAGCCCAATCCGTTACGGCTCTCCAGATTAATGTATGCCGGGTTCACCACCTCTTTCACCGGTGAGTCCCAGCCCATGCGCACGCCAAAACCTTCGACGTGTAGCAGGTCCATGCCACGGGTAGGGCTAAGCGCAATGGTCAGGCCGTCTTTACTGCTGATGGTCAGCACTTTGCTGCCTTCCTGCTTACCGCCGTGCAGAACTTTTTGTTCAATACTGAAATGGCTGTCTTTTACCTTCAGCTTATCGCTGCTGATTTGCCAGTTGCCCTGCTCGGTGTTGCTTTCCGCGTCAGTGAGTACCCATGTTTTCGCCAGCGTCGGCGTGGAGATAAGCAGTGCCAGCGTGGTCAAAACAAATACCTTTTTCATGCAAAATCCCTCTTTTGATAGTGATGTCATTACTCGTCTTCAACCAGAGTTGCCAAAAACTCTCCCAGAGCGGCGCTGGCTTCTTGCTCCTGCGTCCCTTCGCAGTGCAGGGTAATCATGCTGCCGTTTACCACGCCCAGCTTCATCAGCCCGAGCATACTTCTGCCATCGGCGCTTTTATCCTGGTAAGACAGGCGGGTCTGGCAATCATATTTTTTTGCCATTTTTGCCAGCATCGCGCACGGGCGGCTGTGTAGCCCCATCGGATTAATAATTAAAATATCTTTATTGATCATGAGAATGTCCTTTCATTCATGACTAAAGCAGGCCCGAATGCCAGGCCTGCTCATGGCTTACGCTAAAGAATTATTCAGCGGTGCGGCGGTGGAAGCGGCCTGCGCCAGATATTTGCGCTTGCGGTAGAAACCGTAGATAACGCCGCCAACCAGCCCTCCGCAGACAATAGAGGCGATCCACAACATGCCGTGGGTGACTAACGGCAGGATGATCAGGCCGCCATGCGGGGCGGGAACCGCAACGTGAAACCAGTAGGTCAGGGTGGCACCGATGGAAGAACTGAGCATCAGAATCGGGATCACACGCAGCGGATCTTTCGCAGCAAAGGGAATTGCCCCTTCGGCAATAAAGGTGGCGCTGAGAATAAAGTTGACCAGACCAGCCGCCTGCTCCTCTTTCTCGAAATACTTTTTAAACAGGACGGTCGCGAAGGCAATCACCAGCGGCGGCACCATGCTTGCGGTCATGACGCCCGCCATAAATAGCGCGTTACCCTGCTCGGCCAGCAGCATCGTGCCGGTAACGTAGGCGGCTTTATTTACCGGACCGCCGAGGTCGAAGGCGCTCATACAGCCGACTACGACACCCAGAATCAGTGGGTTAGCGTGCTCCAGCCCGGCAACCCACGCCATCATGCCTTTATTAATCGCCGCGATGGAATCGCCCATATGCGTCATCACCAGACCAATGACCAGCACTCCGACCAGCGGCAGCAGGAAGATAGATTTAAAGCCTTCCAGCGAGCGGGGGAAGTTGCGGGTGATGTGCAAGACCCATTTCATAAAATACCCAGCGGCAAAACCCGCAATGATGCCGCCGAGGAAACCCGCGCCAACGTTGGCGGCTATCAGGCCACCGACGAAACCTGCGACAAAGCCCGGTCTGTTCGAAATGGAGTAAGCGATAAAGGCGGTAAACACCGGCACCATCATTGAAAAGGACAATTTACCGAGGTTAAAAATGCTGGCGGCGAACGGGGTATACTGGGCATTGGTCGGATCGAAAGAGTAGATGCCCCAGAAGAATGAGACGGCAATCAATACACCGCCGGCCACCACGAAAGGCAGCATATTCGAGACGCCGTTCATCAGGGCCTTATACAGCAGACGCCCCAGGCTTTCGCCATCGCTGGTATCCGTTTTACGCTCTCCGACTTCTGCACTCCCCTCATGGTGATAAACTGCTTCGTTGCCGCTCATCGCCCGGGAAAGCAGCTCATTGGCCTTTTTCACACCGTGGCCCACCGAGGCGCGAACCAGCCGCTTGCCGTGGAAACGCGCCATCTCGACGGCTTTATCCGAGGCGATAATCACCGCATCGGCGCGGGCGATTTCCTCATCCGTTAACGCATTTTCAATACCCGCTGCGCCGTTCGTTTCGACGCGGATAGCTACTCCTGCCTGCTGTGCTGCCTTTTTTAATGCGGCTTCGGCCATGAAGGTATGGGCGATACCGGTAGGGCAACCGGTAACAGCAACAAAAAATTTTTCCTTGTTCGGCATGTTTTTCGCTCCTGGATCAACATTTAATGGTGAACAGCCTCATCACCTGCCATATAACATTGTGATTTGCTGGTCTCTGTTTTCGTTTATGATTGTTTTGTGCGCGTTTTTATGTCAATTGGTTTTGTTTGTTGTTGTGATAACGATCCTGGTTTCGGGCGGTAATTAAGCGGGCAAAAAAGAGCGCCCCCGAAGGGGCGCATGACCGGAAATGCGCTTACGCGGTGAATTTATTCATAATATCAAGCACTTCACTGGCATCTTTTGCCTGATCGAGGTGCTCTCTGAAGTCGTCATCCATGATTGCAGCGGCGAGTTTGGTTAAAATTTTGATGTGCTCATCCCCTGCGCTGGCCGCCGGAACGGCAATCATAAACAGATTTTCTGCCCAGTCGTCTTCTTCCTCATCCCATAAAATCGGCTGCGTCAGACGGGCAAAAGCCACGGCTGGCATAGCGACCGCCGCGCTTTTACCATGCGGGATCGCATAGTTGTAGCCAACGGCAGTCGAAAACTCTTCCTCTCTTTTTAATAACGATAACATGTAGTTATCAAACCCTCCCGGCTGAAGCTTCCCCGCAGCTTCAATGCGTTTCGCCAGTTGTGTCAGCGCATCCTGCTTATCCTTTGCCGCCATTTGCAGAACAATTGTTTCGGTAGAAAAAATCGACATGGGTTGACCTCGCTGTTTAAAAGTACCGTCTTGATTGATGAATTTTGACTTATGCTATCGATATCACGTAATAAATTTATTAACCGATATCAAATGACAATAAACGATTGACACTGTTTTTTTCATGACTACACTCGCAAGAACAGAAATAAGCCGAAATTCATATCAACGAATGCCAGGAGGATGCATGGACAAGCAGGAGATTGGGATTGCCGTTATTGGTGCGGGCCGGGCCGGGATGATCCACGCGCGCAACTACGCCAGAGGGATCGCCGGAGCGCGCCTGGTTGCCGTGGTCGATCCGGTTGGATCGGTCGCCGAGGCCGCTGCCGGGGAATTACATCTTGATAAGTTCTACACCGATTATCACCAGGCCATTGCCGATAGTGAGGTCGACGCCATCGTGGTCGTCACGCCGACCAAATATCACTGCGAGATCGTCTGCGCCGCCGCCCGTGCCGGGAAACACATTTTCTGCGAGAAGCCGATGGCGATGACGCCTGAAGAGTGTCAGCAGATGATAGAGGTGACGCAACAGCATGGCGTACAGCTACAGCTTGGGTTTATGCGCCGGTTCGACCGCAACTTTATGGAAGCAAAGGCGGCGATTGACGCGGGCGTGATTGGTGATGTGGTGCTGGTGAAGGCGCTAACCCACGGCCCCAGCATCCCGAAGGCGTGGATGTACGACATCTCCATCAGCGGCGGTCCGCTGGCAGAAGTTTCCAGCCATGATATCGATGCTGTGCGCTGGTTCTCCGGGGCGGATTTTGCCGAGGTGTACGCGCTGGCGGGCAACTATCGCTGCCCGGATGCGAAGGATAAATTTCCGGATTACTACGATACCGTCACCCTGAGCGGACGCATGACCAACGGCACGCAGTGCATTGTTGAAGGTGCAGTTTCCGTTGGTTATGGCTATGACTCCCGCGTCGAAATCCTCGGCACCGACGGCATTCTCTTCGTTGGCGATCTCCAGGAAAGTTCAGCGCGTTATGCCAACCGGCAGCAAAAGCAGTTGATTACTAAAACGGTCAATAGCTGGCAGACGCTCTTTATTAAAGCCTATGAAGAAGAAGATAGCGCCTTTATCGCCTCTATTCGCAGCGGCTCGCCCGTCAAAGCCTCTGGCAACGATGGCCTGGAAGTCGTCAAAGTGGTGAACGCCGGCAATCTTTCTATTACCGAAAAACGCGTTGTTACCCTGAACGAAAGATAAGAGGTGGTCGATGAAAGCGATTCAGTTATTTGGTAAAAATGAACTCAAACTGGTGGAGCTGCCGAAGCCTGAGATTCAGCCTGATGAGATCCTGCTGGCCTGCAAAGCCGGAGCCATTTGTGGTACGGATCTGCGAATGTATGCCAATGGCCACCGCAACTCTCCCCATGCCCTGACGCTGGGCCATGAGCTTTCCGGCGTGATTGAAGAGATCGGCAGCGAAGTTAGCGGTGCATACTTTAAAGGGATGCGCGTTGCCGTCGCGCCAAACTATGGTTGTGGCGTGTGCGACAGTTGCATCAGCGGCAACACCCAGAGCTGTAAAGATTTTCAGGCGCTGGGCATCCAGAAACACGGCGCGTTTGCCGAGTATGTGGTGCTCCCGGCCAGGGCGGTACGGCAGGGGAATATCGTCGAACTTCCCGATCACGTCTCGTTTGAAGAGGGGGCGATGATTGAACCGTTCTCCTGCGTTTACAATGCCTTTGAACGCTGTCATACCCAGGTGGGCGATACCGTACTGGTGATTGGCGCAGGGCCGATTGGGCTGATGCATGCGCTTTTGCACAAGGCCGCGGGCGCGGGGAAAGTGCTGATCAGCGATATTAACCCTGAGCGTCTGGCGCTGGCATGCGAGTTTGACCCGGCGTTTATTCCGGTGAGCGGCACCGACACCAAAGCTGACGTCATGCGCATCACTCAGGATCGCGGCTGTGACGTGGTGATCACCGCTGCCTCCACGCCGGAAATCCAGACCTTGTCGTTTGAACTGACCGCGCTGAACGGTCGGGTACTCTTTTTCGGCGGCCTGCCAGCGGGCAAAGAGATGGTGAGTCTGAACACCAACATCATTCACTATCGCCAGATTAGCGTCACCGGCATGAGCGGGCAGAACCTGCGCCAGTATCGCGCCAGCCTGAAAATGGTTGCCAACGGGCAAATTAATCTGAAAAAGATCTTGACGCATACTTTCTCGCTTGAACAATATCAGCAGGCTTTTACCTGTGCTAAATCGGGTAATGCGCTGAAGGCAGGCTTTGTTTTATAGTCCTGCTCTGGCTATCCATTTCGGGAAAGATAATGAGCGACCATTCGGAAGATAAACTTTTTACGCAGGAACGGCAGCAGGCGATTCTGGCTTATGTTGAAGCACACAAAAAAGCGACGGTTGCCGAACTGTGTCAGCTCTTTAAAGTATCGACCGGGACGATTCGCAACGATCTTCGCGAGATGGAAAAGTTGAAGCTGGTCACGCGTACCCACGGCGGCGTGCTGATCCGCAGTAAAACCGGTCTCGAAATGATGGCGACCGAAAAGGAAGTGCGTAACCACGACGCCAAAGTCGTGGTTGCCCGCCGGGCGCTGGAGCAGATTGAAGACGGCGATACGCTGTTGCTGGATACCGGCTCTACCACGCTCGAGCTGGCGAAGCTGCTGGGTGAGCGTAAAGGACTGTCGGTTATTACCAACGATTTGCAGATTGCCATTATTCTGGAAGAGATCCCAGGGGTGGTGAACCTCTTTATTATTGGCGGCGCGGTGCGGCAAAAATTGCACTGCGTTATCCCGTTCAACCGTGACAGCGGCCTGTCGAATCTGATCATCGACAAGGCCTTTATGGGCGCAAATGGTTTTACGCTCAAAAATGGCGCGACCACGCCGGACGTTCGCCAGGCGAATCTGAAGAAAGAGATGATCGCCTGCGCGTCAAACGTCATTCTGCTAATAGACTCTCATAAAGTCGGCCATGACACTTTCGCCAAATTTGCCGAGGTTAGCGATATCAGTATCCTGATCACAGACAATATCAGTGAGGAAGACCGCGCCGGTATCGAGGCGCGAGGGGTGATGGTTGTTAGCGAGTAGAATACGCTTCAGACGACTGGCCAGGCACGCGCTGTGCAATCTGCCTGGCGGCGCTGCGCTTGCACAGGCCTATGGGTGGCAATCAAATCTTTGATATTGAAGGATTTAGCAGGCCGGGTAAGGCGAAGCCGCCACCCGGCAAAAAAAACAAACATCGCTGCATAAACAGATTTGCCATCAATCTTAAACCCGGCCCACGGGGTTTATTTCTTCCGGCGTAATGCCACGACTGAATCCGAGACCTGACCTTCCTGTCCTTCTGGCCCTTTCATTATCCGCTTCACGTCGTCGCAAAAGAGGACTTCCCATCCTTCAGGCAGGGTACCCAGCTGTGCTAACGCCTCCTTCGCTGACTGGAAGGGGCGATCGGCGTGTTTTGACCACTCGGGTGCTTTGGCGTGAGAGGTGATCAGCAGCATGCCGCCAGGTAAGACATGATCGAGGGCGGTGCGAAAGATCGTAAAGCGATCGAAGGTCAGCGGTGACTCAAGAAACGAGGCGACGATCAGATCATAATGGCCCTGTGGAAAACGCTGGGTCAGATCGTGCCGCGCAAACGTTATACGCTCCAGAACGCCGGATCGCTCAGCATTGGCAGACGCATACTCCAGCGCTGTAGACGACAGATCGACCGCCGTCACCTCCCAGCCTTTTTTGGCTAACCAGACGGCATCATCTCCGCGCCCGCAGCCCAGCTCAAGGGCTTGGCCTGGCGTAAGCGGATCGGCGAAGCGCACCAGAATTTTACCCGGAATGCCACTGGAAACCGGCGACATTGCCGCGTAATGATCTTCCCAGAAAATCAGGGGTGATTGTTCACTCTCAGACATACTTTTCTCCTGTACGGCTAACTCATGTAATAAACAAAGTATCATAAGTTTATTCACCGTCAACAGGCGCTATAATCAGCATTTGGCTTGCGCCAGCTAAGTCTATGTAATACTGTAAGTTACATGAAAATAAATAATTCTTTCTCCGCAACGCTGCATATTCTGCTGCATCTTGAGCAGATGGACCGACCGCTCACCTCAGAGCAGATGGCCGCGTTTATCGATGGCAATCCGGCCTTTATCCGTAAGCTGCTGGCGGGGCTACGTGAGCGGCAAATTGTGACCTCCACTAAAGGCCATCATGGTGGCTGGACGCTGGCACGTCCGGCAGGCGACGTAACGCTGTACGATATCTATATCGCGCTCGGCTCTCCGACGCTGTTTGCGCTGGGCAACCGTAACGAGAATCCGCAGTGCCTGGTGGAAAAAGGGGTAAACCGGGTGATGTCAGAGACGTTCGCCGACGCTGAATCATTAATACTGGAACGTTTTAAGCGACTAACGCTGGCGGAAGTGGGGCGGGAGTTTATCGACTATTTCAACGATAAAGGGCAGGGCGAATAGCCTCTGCCCTTCTAAATTAGTTGCGGTACAGCACCTTGATGATGTGGTAACCGAACTGGGTATGCAGCGGGCCAGTAGGTTCCAGCACCGGGCAGGAGAACACGACTTTATCAAATGCTGGCACCATCTGACCCTGACGGAATTCACCTAAGTGACCGCCTTTTTTGCCTGACGGACAGGTAGAATGTTTTTTCGCCAGCTTTTCAAAATCGCCGCCGTTTTTAATCTGCTCCAGCAGATCTAAAGCCAGTTTCTCTTCCTTTACAAGGATATGCATTGCTGCCGCTGTTTTTGCCATGATTGTGCCTTGAGTCATAAAGATTTCAGTCGCTATACTACCACGCACTTTTTCTTCCCTCCCGACTTTCATTGAGTGACTCTATGCGTTTAAACCCCGGACAACAACAAGCCGTCGAATTTGTCACCGGACCTTGCCTGGTGCTGGCGGGTGCTGGCTCCGGTAAAACCCGCGTCATCACCAACAAAATCGCCCATCTGATCCGCGGCTGCGGCTATCAGGCACGGCACATCGCGGCGGTGACCTTTACCAATAAAGCGGCGCGCGAGATGAAAGAGCGCGTGGCGCAGACGCTGGGACGTAAAGAGGCGCGTGGGCTAATGATTTCCACCTTCCATACGTTAGGGCTGGAAGTGATCAAGCGCGAATACGCCGCGCTGGGGATGAAATCTAACTTTTCGTTATTCGACGATACCGACCAGGTCGCGCTGCTTAAGGAACTGAGTGAAGGGCTGATCGAAGACGACAAAGCGGTGCTGCAACAGCTGATCTCGACGATCTCCAACTGGAAAAACGATCTGCTGACCCCGGCACAGGCGGCCGCACAGGCGAAGGGTGAACGGGATCGGATCTTTGCCCACTGCTACGGCCTGTACGATGCGCATATGAAAGCCTGCAACGTGCTGGACTTTGACGACCTGATCCTGCTGCCGACGTTGCTGCTTCAGCGTAATGAAGAGGTACGTGAACGCTGGCAGAACAAAATCCGCTATCTGCTGGTGGATGAGTACCAGGATACCAACACCAGCCAGTATGAACTGGTCAAACTGCTGGTAGGAAACCGTGCACGTTTTACCGTGGTGGGCGATGACGATCAGTCGATCTACTCCTGGCGCGGTGCGCGTCCGCAAAACCTGGTCTTACTCAGTCAGGATTTCCCGGCATTACAGGTGGTTAAACTGGAGCAGAACTACCGTTCCTCCGGGCGCATTCTGAAGGCGGCGAATATACTGATCGCTAACAACCCGCACGTATTTGAAAAGCGTCTGTTTTCTGAACTGGGCTACGGTGCCGAGTTGAAAATACTCAGCGCTAACCATGAAGAGCATGAAGCCGAGCGTGTAACCGGTGAGCTGATTGCCCATCACTTTATTAACAAAACGCAGTATAAAGACTATGCGATTTTGTATCGCGGCAACCACCAGTCGCGGGTGTTCGAAAAGTTTCTGATGCAAAACCGCATCCCGTACAAAATCTCCGGCGGCACCTCGTTTTTCTCTCGTCCGGAAATTAAAGACCTGCTGGCTTATCTGCGCGTGTTGACCAATGCCAACGATGACAGCGCTTTTTTGCGCATTGTGAATACGCCAAAACGGGAGATCGGCCCGGCCACGCTGCAAAAGCTCGGAGAGTGGGCGAATAGCCGTAACAAAAGCCTGTTTAGCGCCAGTTTTGATATGGGTCTGACGCAGACGCTCAGCGGACGCGGCTATGTATCCCTGACCCGCTTTACGCACTGGCTGGGAGACGTTCAGCGTCTGGCCGAGCGCGAGCCGATTGCCGCCGTGCGCGATTTGATCCACGGGATAGATTACGAGTCCTGGCTGTTTGAAACCTCGCCCAGCCCGAAAGCGGCGGAAATGCGCATGAAAAACGTCAACCAGCTCTTCACCTGGATGACCGAAATGCTGGAAGGCAGCGAGATCGACGAGCCGATGACCCTGACCCAGGTGGTAACGCGTTTTACCCTGCGCGACATGATGGAGCGAGGAGAATCAGATGAAGAACTGGATCAGGTTCAACTGATGACGCTGCACGCCTCAAAAGGTCTGGAGTTCCCTTATGTCTTCCTGGTCGGCATGGAAGAGGGACTGTTGCCGCACCAGAGCAGCATTGATGAAGACAACGTGGATGAAGAGCGTCGCCTCGCCTATGTGGGGATCACCCGCGCGCAGAAAGAGTTGATCTTCACCCTGTGCAAAGAGCGTCGTCAATACGGCGAACTGGTGCGCCCCGAGCCGAGCCGCTTTCTGCTGGAACTGCCGCAGGACGATTTAGTCTGGGAACAGGAACGCAAAGTGGTGACGGCGGAAGAGCGAATGCAAAAAGGGCAGGCAAGTATCGCTAATATTCGGGCGATGATGGCCGCGGCAAAAAAATAATCTTGCTCAGGGAAGGAGAATGGCATCATGAAATTGAAGGCGCTTATTATTATCACCCTGCTGTATTCGGCAGCCGCCAATGCGCAGGATAAATGGGCGTATCTCGACTACTGTGCGGTGTCGATGAAAAACATGGTGGCCAGCAGCAATCAGTCGTTAATGGTGGCCGAACACGTCAGTCTTCAGGATTTGGACGTCGAAGCTGAAGCGCATGACGATAACGTGATGTTTCAGTTATTCGACAAGCGGAAAAAAAGCACGCCAGATTCCCCCGGTGCCGGGATGCTCGGTTGGCTGACATACCACCCTGCGAGCAATACCCTGACTGACGGCAATGACACCGCGCTCCGGTTCGACCAGCAGAAAGGTAAACGCTATCAACACTGTTTATCCCGCATGCAAAGGTGTGCTGACATTAATCAGCAATTAGCGCTGGAGGCCACCATTGCGTCTCCGCGCTATGTAGTTACGGGGACATCACGGGCCTGGTTTTATGCCGCCCCCGTGCCTCAGTGCCGTAGTGAATCTGTCTTTATTGTCCCTGGCGATAGTGTCTCCCGCATCGGATTTGTTATCGCGCGTGATGACAACACCCAACAACGCTATCAGGCTTTGCGCGGCAACGATCCGCACAATTACGTACTGGCGGGATTCAACACTGTTCATGGATGGGTAGAAGCCGATAATCTTGCGAGTGTGGATGAGGTTTGTGACGATGCCCGCAAAAAAGCGGGTATAACCACACCCGCTGAGGATGATTTCATCACCCGAACAGTCGCCAACAAGCGCCAGCGCTTATACTTCTACGATGCGCCCAATAAAGCGTGCCTGCGCGAAGAGAACGCGTTTGTCGTGGATGGCGATCGTGTACAGATGCTGAATAAGCCCGCCTTTGCCGGGTATCGGTTTATCCGATATACCCATCCGACAAGCCAGAAAGTGACCGAAGGATGGGTCTCATCCGAAGGACTGTCACTGCCCTGAAGACAATACTTCCAGCGGCCAGTGAACATAACTTTGCCACTGGCTTTCCTGCTCGATCAGCTCCGTGCCAAGCGGGTGATGGCTTAGCCAGCCCGCAGGAAGGATCAGCGTCAGCTTTTCATCCGTGGCATCGAGGGTAATATCCGGCACCAAATCGTCGCGACGGCGGCTGGCGAACAGGATGGCCAGACGCAGTAAGCGGCAAAGATGCTCAGCGACCCGTGGCGGGACCGCATTTTGCTGATGCAGCGAGGAAAGATCGACGGCGTTGGTCTGATTCAGCAACAGCGTGGCCAGCAGCTTTTTCTGTGCTGGCGTAAAACCGGGGAGATCGAGGTTTTTAACCAGGTAAGCGGCGTGTTGCGGCGCAGATTTAAAATCCACGCTCAGGCCGATTTCATGCAATAAGCAGGCATTTACCAGCAGTTCGCGGCTAATTAGCTCCAGATCCCATGTTTTTTCCAGCTGACTCGCAAAACGTGATGCCAGTTTCGCTACCCGCTGTGCCTGGTCGGTATCGACCATAAAACGACGCTGAATATTACGCATCGTGCGGCTACGGATATCTTCCTCTACGGTGAGATGCAGCATCCCGTAGACCAGCCCTTCGCGCAGTGCGCCGCCAGCCAGGGTCATACACTGAATATTCAGTTCGGTGAAGATGGCAATCAGAATGGCAAGGCCGCTGGGGAAAACCAGCGCGCGCTCCAGCGTCAGACCTTCAATCTCTAACTCTTCGAGACGACCGCACTGGATAGCCCGCTGTTTAAGCTGCTCAAGTTTAGCGAGGGTGATGCGTTCATCCATCCCCTGCGCCATCATGATTTCCTGCAACGCCTGCACCGTACCCGAGGCTCCCACGCAGATTTTCCAGCCGTGATAGCGTAGCTCATCGGCGATCGGACGCAGCACCTCGCGGGCGGCGTTCTCCGCTTCCTCAAAGTTACTCTTACCCAGATTACGGCTGGAGAAATAGCGTTCAAGCCAGGTCACGCAGCCCATGGAAAGACTGAATAACGACGTGGTTTGTGCCCCCGTGCCGGTGACCAGTTCGGTACTGGCACCGCCGATATCGACCACCAGACGCTGATCGGCACCGCCGGTAGTATGGGCAACGCCCTGATAAATCAGACGTGCTTCTTCTTCGCCCTTAATCACCTGCACCGGACAACCAAGAATTTCCTGCGCACGGGCAATAAACTCGCCCGCATTAACCGCAAGACGCAGCGTTGCCGTGGCGACGACGCGAATTTGCGACTGGGGGATGTCCTGCAGGCGCTCGGCAAACAGGCGCAGGCACTGCCAGCCGCGCTCCATCGCGTCAGGAGAGAGCACGTTATTACTGCTCAGACCCGCAGCCAGCCTGACTTTGCGCTTGATACGGGCGACGGTCTGGATGCTTCCCGCCACCTCGCGCACGACCAGCATATGAAAGCTATTCGATCCCAGATCGATGGCGGCATAGAGCGAAGCGGCAGACGGCATTCTCGTTAACCCGGACGACGACGGTTACGCGGAGCGCCGGTACGACGCGGTCCGTTGCCAGGACGCGGGCGCGTCAGGCGCAGCGGTCTCGGCAGATCGGTCATTAATGCATCCGGATTGTATTTGCTCACCGGAATGGAATGCCCAATGTAGGTTTCAATCGCTGGCACGTTCAGCGCGTACTCTTCACAGGCCAGGCTGATAGAGTGACCGCTTGCGCCTGCGCGACCAGTACGACCAATGCGGTGTACGTAGTCTTCACAATCGTCCGGCATGTCATAGTTGAAGACGTGCGTAACGGCGGGAATGTGCAGGCCGCGTGCAGCAACGTCAGTTGCCACCAGAATATCGAGATCGCCACGGGTGAATTCATCAAGAATACGCAGGCGTTTTTTCTGTGCCACATCACCGGTCAGCAGGCCAACGCGATGTCCGTCGGCCGCAAGATGGCCCCAGATATCTTCACAGCGATGTTTGGTGTTGGCAAAAACGATCGCGCGATCCGGCCACTCTTCTTCAATGAGCGTTTGCAGCAGGCGCATTTTTTCGTCGTTGGACGGGTAGAATAGCTCTTCTTTAATACGGTGGCCGGTTTTTTGTTCCGGTTCGACCTCAACGTATTCAGCGTTGTTCATCTGCTCAAACGCCAGTTCGCGTACGCGATAAGACAGAGTGGCGGAGAACAGCATATTCAGGCGCTGGTTGGTGGCCGGCATACGGCGGAACAGCCAACGGATATCTTTAATAAAGCCCAGATCGTACATACGATCGGCTTCGTCCAGCACAACGACCTGAATCGCGCCCAGGTTAATATGGTTTTGTTTGGCGTAGTCGATCAGGCGACCGGTGGTGCCGATCAGAATATCAACGCCGCTTTCCAGCACTTTAAGCTGTTTGTCATAGCCGTCGCCGCCGTAAGCCAGCCCTAATTTCAGGCCGGTTGTTTGCGCCAGCGGCTCTGCATCAGCATGGATCTGCACCGCCAGTTCGCGGGTCGGAGCCATAATTAATGCGCGCGGTTGGTTCACCTGACGACCGTCGATCGCCGGATGAGAAAGGAGATAATGAAACGTTGACGTCAGAAACGCCATCGTTTTCCCGGTACCGGTTTGCGCCTGCCCTGCAACATCACGACCTGCCAGCGTAAGCGGGAGGGCGAGTGCCTGAATGGGCGTGCAGTTATGAAACCCTTTAGTTTCAAGGGCTTCAATCACCTTAGGGTGCAGGGCGAAGTCGGAAAACTTCTGTTCTGTTAAATGTGTTTTGCTCATAGTGTGGTAGAATATCAGCTTACTATTGCTTTACGAAAGCGTATCCGGTGAAATAAAGTCAACCTTTAGTTGGTTAATGCAACATCAACAGTTGTTGTTTAATGCTACACCAACATGCCAGGCTTATTCCTGTGGAGTTAAATATGAGCGATAAAATTATTCACCTGACTGACGACAGTTTTGACACGGATGTACTCAAAGCAGAAGGATTGGTTCTCGTTGATTTCTGGGCAGAGTGGTGCGGTCCGTGTAAAATGATCGCTCCGATTCTGGATGAAATCGCTGATGAATATCAGGGCAAACTGACGATTGCCAAGCTGAACATCGACCAGAACCCGGGCACTGCGCCGAAATACGGCATCCGCGGTATCCCGACGCTGCTGCTGTTCAAAAACGGTGAAGTGGCGGCGACCAAAGTGGGCGCGCTGTCTAAAGGCCAGTTGAAAGAGTTCCTTGACGCTAACTTAGCGTAAGGCGTTTCTTTTCGCGGCGTCCGTTATCCTTAAATTAACAGGATCTCTGGACGCCCGGCCTGAGTCGTGCTAAGTTAGTTTTGACTTCGTTTTAAACATATCTTGTTTTACCCGCTGCTTCTCGTAAGAAGCAGAAAGATTCCGGGCTTGTCGCTCAATCCGTCTTGTCGTTTCAGTTCTGCGTACTCTCCTGTGACCAGACAGCGAACAGACATGAGCCGATGGCCGTTAACAGGCATGGATGACCCTGCCATACCATTCACACATTAAGTTCGAGATTTACCCCGAGTTTAAGAACCCACACCACTATGAATCTTACCGAATTAAAGAATACGCCGGTTTCTGAGCTGATTACTCTCGGCGAAAATATGGGACTGGAAAACCAGGCTCGCATGCGCAAGCAGGACATCATTTTTGCCATCCTGAAGCAGCATGCTAAGAGTGGCGAAGATATCTTCGGTGACGGTGTACTGGAGATATTGCAGGACGGATTTGGTTTCCTCCGCTCCGCAGACAGCTCCTACCTCGCCGGTCCTGATGACATCTACGTTTCCCCTAGCCAAATCCGCCGTTTCAACCTCCGCACTGGTGATACCATCTCTGGTAAGATTCGCCCGCCGAAAGAAGGCGAACGTTACTTTGCGCTGTTGAAAGTCAATGAAGTTAACTACGACAAACCAGAAAACGCGCGTAATAAGATCCTCTTTGAGAACTTAACGCCGCTGCACGCGAACTCTCGCCTGCGTATGGAACGTGGTAACGGTTCTACCGAAGACTTAACGGCTCGTGTACTGGATCTGGCCTCACCGATCGGTCGCGGTCAGCGTGGTCTGATTGTTGCGCCGCCGAAAGCCGGTAAAACCATGCTGCTGCAAAATATCGCGCAGAGCATCGCATATAACCATCCTGACTGCGTGCTGATGGTGCTGCTGATTGACGAACGTCCGGAAGAAGTAACCGAGATGCAGCGTCTGGTGAAAGGTGAAGTTGTGGCTTCTACCTTTGACGAACCGGCATCCCGCCACGTTCAGGTCGCAGAAATGGTGATCGAAAAGGCCAAGCGCCTGGTTGAGCATAAGAAAGACGTGATCATTCTGCTCGACTCCATCACCCGTCTGGCGCGTGCCTATAACACCGTGGTACCAGCATCAGGTAAAGTCCTGACCGGTGGTGTGGACGCTAACGCCCTGCACCGTCCGAAGCGCTTCTTCGGCGCGGCGCGTAACGTGGAAGAGGGCGGCAGCCTGACCATCATCGCAACGGCGCTGGTCGATACCGGCTCTAAAATGGATGAGGTCATCTACGAAGAGTTTAAAGGCACCGGTAACATGGAACTGCATCTGGCCCGTAAGATTGCTGAAAAACGCGTCTTCCCGGCTATCGATTACAACCGTTCCGGTACCCGTAAAGAAGAGCTGCTCACCACTCAGGAAGAGCTGCAGAAAATGTGGATCCTGCGCAAAATCATTCACCCGATGGGCGAAATTGACGCGATGGAATTCCTCATTAATAAACTGGCAATGACGAAAACCAACGATGATTTCTTCGATATGATGAAACGTTCGTAAGTAAAGATTTGTCAAAAAAACGCCACGCTTTTGCGTGGCGTTTTTGTTTTCCGTTGCCTACGCTTTAGTTAACAATATTAAAAGGGCAAGGAGCCTGCAGAAGTTGCTGTCTGACTGAAATTTGTCAGATTTTCCTGAAGTCAGATCAGAGTTTTCCTTCTGGATAGGTTGCTTCGTGGTTATACTTCTGACACAACAATTACTTGAGAGTGTGAATTGTGAATTTACTGGCTGCAGCCGCTGATCTGATCAGTATATTTCTGTTCACTACCTTATTTCTTTTTTTTGCGCGTAAGGTAGCTATAAGAGTCGGGTTGGTTGATAAACCTAACTTCCGCAAGCGGCATCAGGGCCTGATCCCCCTAGTGGGCGGCATCTCTGTTTTTGCTGGTATCTGTTTCACTTTCGAAATCATTAACTACTATATTCCGCATGCCTCGCTTTATCTGATATGTGCTGGCGTACTGGTTTTTGTCGGTGCGCTGGACGACAGATTCGATATCAGCGTTAAATTCCGCGCCACGGTGCAGGCCATCGTCGGTATCGTAATGATAAGCGTCGCTAACCTACATCTCAGTAGCCTGGGCTATATCTTCGGCCCGTGGGAACTGGTTCTCGGCCCCTTTGGTTTTCTTCTTACGCTATTTGCCGTCTGGGCGGCGATTAATGCCTTCAATATGGTTGATGGCATCGACGGGCTGCTGGGCGGGTTATCCAGCGTCTCGTTTGGGGCGATTGGCCTGATCCTGTTATTTGACGGACAAACCAGCCTGGCAATGTGGTGCTTCGCCATGATCGCCGCCATTCTGCCCTACATCCTGCTGAATCTGGGGGCGCTGGGCCGCCGTTATAAAGTCTTTATGGGCGATGCAGGAAGTACGCTGATTGGCTTTACGGTGATCTGGATACTGCTGGAAACCACCCAGGGTAAAACGCATCCTATCAGCCCGGTGACCGCGCTGTGGATTATCGCTATTCCTCTGATGGATATGGTGGCGATTATGTACCGCCGCCTGCGTAAAGGGATGAGTCCCTTCTCACCTGACCGTCAGCACATCCACCATCTTATTATGCGTGCCGGTTTTACTTCTCGTCAGGCTTTTGTTCTTATTACGCTTGCCGCTGCGCTGCTGGCCGCCATAGGGGTGATTGCTGAAGCGACGCATATTGTTCCAGAATGGGTCATGCTGATACTCTTTTTGGTAGCCTTCTTCCTGTATGGCTACTGCATCAAGCGGGCCTGGAAAGTGGCGCGCTTTATTAAACGCATGAAGCGTAGAGCGCGTCGGCTTGGTAGTAGTAATCCAAAATTAACCAAATAAATCTGAGGAAGAGATGACTCAACCATTACCAGGAGCACAGTCAGTGAGCGCTGAGAATGAACTGGATATTCGCGGTCTGTTTCGTACTTTGTGGGCAGGAAAGCTTTGGATAGTGGGAATGGCGCTGCTGTTTGCTCTGGTTGCTCTGCTTTACACTTTCTTTGCGCGCCAGGAATGGGGCGCGACGGCAATTACTGACCGGCCTACCGTGAATATGCTGGGCGGCTTCTATTCTCAGCAGCAGTTTTTACGCAATCTCGACGCCAGGGCAAATCAGGTGCCGGTTGAGCAGCCATCGGTAATGGACGACTCCTACAAAGAGTTCATTGTGCAATTGGCTTCCTGGGATACTCGCCGGGATTTCTGGTCACAAACTGACTATTACAAACAGCGGATGGTCGGCAACTCCAGAGCTGACGCGGCGCTGCTGGACGATCTGATTAACGATATTCAGTTCACACCGGGCGATGCGCTTAAAAGCATCAGCGATAGCGTTAAACTGACGGCGGAAACCGCGCAGGACGCCAATAACTTGCTGCGTCAGTATGTGGCCTTCGCCAGCCAGCGCGCAGCGGGTCATCTGAACGATGAACTGAAAGGGGCCTGGTCTGCGCGTACTATCCAGATGAAAGCGCAGGTGAAACGCCAGGAAGCGGTGGCAAAAGCGATTTACGATCGCCGGGTAAAAAACATCGAGCAGGCGTTAACCGTCGCCCAGCAGCATAATATTTCCCGCAGTGAAACCGATGTGCCGGCAGATGAATTACCCGATTCTGAACTGTTCTTGCTGGGACGCCCAATGCTTCAGGCCAGGCTGGAAAATTTACAGTCCGTAGGACCGGAATTTGATCTGGATTACGATCAGAACCGGGCAATGCTGACGACGCTGAATGTTGGCCCCATACTGGATCCGCGTTTTCAGACCTATCGGTATTTGCGTACGCCGGAAGAACCTGTAAAACGTGACAGCCCTCGCCGCGCCTTCCTGATGATCATGTGGGGCATTGTGGGTGCGTTAATAGGCTCCGGGGTTGCATTAGTGCGCCGCCGTGTTCGCTAAACGCCGCATCTGTAATGAAGGCCGCTGGCCTTCATTATCCAATCGAAGAGAATCGATGTGAAAGTACTGACTGTATTCGGCACTCGGCCAGAAGCCATTAAGATGGCACCTCTGGTTCATGCGCTGGCAAAGGATCCTCATTTTGAGGCGAAAGTATGCGTCACTGCGCAGCATCGGGAGATGCTTGATCAGGTGCTGCACCTTTTTTCTATTGTCCCGGATTACGATCTCAACATCATGAGTCCGGGCCAGGGGCTGACCGAAATTACCTGCCGTATTTTGCAGGGTCTGAAACCTATTCTTGAGTCTTTTAAACCAGACGTGGTGCTGGTTCATGGCGACACTACTACGACGATTGCCACCAGTCTGGCGGCGTTTTATCAGCGTATTCCGGTGGGGCACGTTGAGGCGGGACTGCGTACCGGCGATCTCAATTCTCCTTGGCCGGAAGAAGGCAACCGGATGCTAACCGGCCGCCTGGCCACATGGCACTTTGCGCCGACGGAAAATTCACGCCAGAATCTGCGCGATGAAAATACCCTCGATGAACAGATTTTCGTGACCGGCAACACCGTGATTGACGCGCTGTTCTGGGTACGTGACCGGGTGATGGCGGATGAAGCGCTGCGCGCTGAACTGACCGCGCGTTACCCGTTTCTCAGCAATGGCAAAAAGATGATTCTGGTCACCGGCCATCGTCGCGAAAGCTTCGGCGAAGGCTTTGAGCAAATCTGTCACGCGCTGGCAGACATCGCCGCACAAAATCGCGACGTACAGATTGTCTATCCGGTTCACCTGAACCCCAACGTCAGCGAGCCGGTAAATCGCATTCTTGGGCACGTCGATAACGTGATCCTGATTGAGCCGCAGGACTACCTGCCGTTCGTCTGGTTGATGAATCACGCATGGCTGATCCTGACCGATTCCGGCGGTATTCAGGAAGAAGCGCCCTCACTGGGTAAACCGGTACTGGTGATGCGTGACACTACCGAGCGTCCCGAAGCCGTTGAGGCAGGTACGGTGCGTCTGGTGGGCACGGATCGCGAAGATATTGTTAAGCAGGTCACGCGCCTGCTGTATGACGACGATGAGTATCAGGCGATGAGCCGCGCCCATAATCCTTACGGTGACGGCAAAGCGTGTGAACGCATTCTGGATGCACTGAAAAACAATCAGGTAACGCTATGAGTTTTAATACCATTTCCGTTATTGGCCTCGGCTACATTGGCCTCCCTACTGCCGCCGCTTTCGCTTCCCGACAGAAGCAGGTGGTCGGTGTGGATATTAATCAGCACGCGGTAGATACCATTAATCGCGGGCAAATCCACATCGTCGAGCCGGATCTCGATAAGGTCGTCAAAGCCGCCGTCGAGGGCGGTTACCTGCGTGCCAGCACGACGCCGGTCGAAGCGGATGCCTGGCTGATTGCGGTGCCAACGCCATTTAAAGGCGATCACGAGCCGGACATGGTCTACGTCGAGGCGGCGGCAAAATCCATCGCTCCGGTGTTGAAAAAAGGCGCGCTGGTGATCCTCGAATCCACCTCGCCGGTGGGTGCCACCGAACAAATGGCTCAGTGGCTGGCGGAAATGCGCCCTGACCTGAGCTTCCCGCAGCAGGCGGGCGAACAGGCGGATGTCAACATCGCCTACTGCCCGGAGCGTGTTTTGCCCGGTCAGGTAATGGTTGAACTGATTAAAAATGACCGCGTAATCGGCGGCATGACGCCGGTGTGCTCGGCGCGCGCCAGTGAGCTGTATAAGATCTTCCTTGAAGGCGAGTGCGTGGTGACTAACTCGCGCACCGCGGAAATGTGTAAGCTAACGGAAAACAGCTTCCGCGACGTCAACATCGCCTTTGCGAACGAGCTTTCCCTTATCTGTGCCGATCAGGGGATTAACGTCTGGGAATTGATCCGTCTGGCGAACCGTCATCCGCGAGTCAACATTCTCCAGCCCGGTCCGGGCGTGGGCGGCCACTGTATCGCGGTTGACCCGTGGTTTATCGTGGCGCAAAACCCCGACCAGGCACGCCTCATCCGCACTGCGCGTGAAGTGAACGACTATAAGCCACACTGGGTGATTAACCAGGTGAAAGCAGCCGTTGCCGACTGCCTGACCGCCAGCGGCAAGCGGGCCAGCGAGATTAAAATTGCCTGCTTCGGTCTGGCCTTTAAGCCGAACATCGACGATCTACGTGAAAGCCCGGCGATGGAAATCGCCAAACTGATCGCCGACTGGCACAGCGGTGAAACGCTGGTGGTAGAACCGAATATTCATGAGCTGCCGAAAAAACTGGCCGGTTACTGTACGCTGGTGGATACGCAGCAGGCGCTGAACGACGCCGATGTGCTGGTGATGCTGGTCGATCACAATGAATTTAAAGCGATTAGCGGTGACAGCCTGACCCAGCAATATGTAGTCGATACCAAAGGGGTCTGGCACTGATGCTTTGCGCCCGCGTGGAGCCGCTCGACTGGGAAAGCCAGTTCTTTGGTCTGAAAAGCGCCATTGTGCGCCTTGACGACAGCGCGGCGGAATTGACCACCGGAGCACTCTCCGGCTGGGCACGGGTGCAGGCAAAAATTCCGACAGACCGCTCAGACTGGCTGGATGCGCTGCAACAATTAGGTTTTCGGGTGGTGGAAGGCGAGGTCGATCTGGCGCTTACGGTGAGACCTGGAGCCTCTGTAGCCGCTGAAGTGGCGACAGAGGCGGATATCCCGGCGCTGTGTGACATGGCGGCGCAGGACTTCGCGCTGAGCCGTTTTCGTGCGCCGTGGTATCCGCCGCAGGACAGCGGACGTTTTTATGCCCGGTGGATAGAAAATGCGGTGCGCGGCACCTTTGATCACCAGTGCCTGCTATTACGGGCAGAAAGCGGCGACATTCGCGGTTATGTCTCGCTGCGTGAACTTAATGAAACCGATGCGCGTATCGGCCTGCTGGCAGGACGTGGTGCGGGTGCAGAACTGATGCAGGCGGCGCTGAACTGGGCGCAGGCTCGCGGCAAAAAAACAGTGCGGGTGGCGACCCAGATGGGCAACACCGCCGCGCTTAAACGTTACATTCAGAGCGGCGCGAACGTAGAAAGCACCGCATTCTGGCTATACAGGTGACAAGATGATCCCATTTAATGCGCCTCCCGTGGTGGGAACCGAAATCGATTATATGCAATCGGCAATGGGCAGCGGCAAGCTCTGCGGCGACGGCGGCTATACCCGCCGCTGTCAGCAGTGGATGGAGCAGCGTTTTGGCAGCGCAAAAGTGCTACTGACGCCGTCCTGCACCGCGTCGCTGGAGATGGCGGCACTGCTGCTGGACATCGGCCCGGGCGATGAAGTTATCATGCCGAGTTATACCTTTGTCTCCACCGCCAACGCTTTCGTGCTGCGCGGCGCGAAAATTATTTTCGTCGATATCCGTCCGGATACCATGAACATCGACGAAACGCTGATTGAAGCGGTCATCACCGATAAAACCCGTGCGATTGTCCCGGTGCATTACGCGGGCGTGGCCTGCGAGATGGACACCATCATGGCGATCGCTAAAAAGCACGACCTGTTTGTAGTCGAAGATGCCGCGCAGGGCGTGATGTCTACCTACAAAGGCCGCGCGCTGGGCACTATCGGCCATATCGGCTGCTTTAGCTTTCACGAAACGAAAAACTATACCGCCGGCGGCGAAGGCGGCGCGACGCTGATTAACGACCGCAAGCTAATCGAGCGGGCGGAAATCATTCGCGAGAAAGGTACCAACCGCAGCCAGTTCTTCCGTGGTCAGGTGGATAAATACACCTGGCGCGATATCGGCTCCAGCTATCTGATGGCCGATTTGCAGGCGGCCTACCTGTGGGCGCAGCTGGAAGCGGCGGATCGCATCAATCAGCAGCGTCTGGCGCTGTGGCAGACCTATTACGACGCGCTGTCGCCGCTGGCGAAAGCCGGGCGTATTGAGCTGCCGTCCTGCCCGTCAGACTGCGCTCATAACGCGCATATGTTCTATATCAAGCTGCGCGATATGGAAGATCGCAGCCGCCTGATTGCGTGGCTGAAAGAAGCGGAAATCCTCGCGGTATTCCACTACATCCCGCTGCATGATTGTCCTGCAGGCGAGAAATTCGGCGAGTTTTTTGGTGAGAATCGTTATACCACGCGTGAAAGTGAGCGTTTGCTTCGCCTGCCGCTGTTCTTCAACCTGGCTCCTGTAAATCAGCGCACGGTGATCAACTCGTTATTAAGTTACTTCGCCTGAGATGTCGCTGGCGAAGGCTTCAGTGTGGACTGCCGCGTCCACGCTGGTGAAAATCGGCGCGGGATTGCTGGTGGTCAAACTGCTGGCGGTCTCCTACGGCCCGTCAGGCGTGGGTCAGGCGGGTAACTTCCGCCAGTTAGTGACCGTCCTCGGCGTGCTCGCCGGGGCAGGCATTTTTAACGGTGTGACCAAATTCGTCGCCCAGGCGCATGACGATCCGGCGCAGTTGCGCACGGTGGTCGGCACCTCGTCGGCGATGGTGCTGGGCTTCTCCACGCTGCTGGCGCTGATCTTTCTACTGGCCGCTGCGCCCATCAGCCAGGGGCTGTTCGGGCATACCCATTATCAGGGGTTGGTGCGCCTGGTCGCGCTGGTGCAGATGGGCATTGCCTGGGCCAACCTGCTGCTGGCGTTTATTAAAGGATTTCGCGATGCGGCGGGCAATGCGCTGGCGCTGATTGCGGGCAGTATTATCGGTGTCGTGGCCTATTATGGCTGTTATCGTTTCGGCGGCTACGAAGGCGCGCTGCTGGGGCTGGCGCTGGTGCCTGCGCTGGTAGCGATCCCGGCGGCGCTGGTGCTGATAAAACGCCGTACCATTCCGCTGCGCTATCTCAAGCCGCAGTGGGACAAATGGCTGGCGGGGCAGTTAGGCAAGTTTACCCTGATGGCGCTGATCACCTCGGTGACGCTGCCGGTGGCCTATGTGATGATGCGAAACCTGCTGGCGGCGCATTATAGCTGGGACGATGTAGGGATCTGGCAGGGCGTGAGCAGCATCTCTGATGCCTACCTGCAATTCATCACCGCCTCGTTTAGCGTTTACCTGCTGCCGACGCTCTCCAGGCTGACGACGAAGCAGGAGATTAGCCGGGAGATTGTCCGATCGCTGACGTTCGTGCTGCCCGCGGTGGCGGCGGCCAGTTTTACCGTCTGGCTGCTGCGTGATTTCGCCATCTGGCTGCTGTTTTCGACAAAGTTTGCGGCGATGCGCGATCTCTTTGCCTGGCAACTGGTCGGCGACGTACTGAAAGTGGGTGCTTACGTCTATGGCTATCTGGTGATCGCCAAAGCCTCACTGCGATTCTATATCCTGGCCGAAATCAGCCAGTTTATTTTGCTGATGGCCTTTTCGCATTGGTTGATCCCTGCGCATGGCGCGCTGGGGGCAGCCCAGGCGTATATGGCGACGTATATTATTTATTTCACGCTCTGTAGCGGCGTATTTTTACTTTGGCGTAGACGGGCATGACAGCACTGATACATGTACTGGGATCGGACGTCCCACATCACAACCAGACCGTCCTGCGGTTCTTCAATGATGAACTTGCCGCCACGGGCGAGCACGCGCGCGAGTTTATGGTCGTGGGAAGCGGCGCGGTGTTTCCGGCGCTGTCATTGACCTTTTACCCGGATAAAAAAACGCTGGCGCAGGCCGTGATCGCCAGGGCGAAAGCCGACCGGACGCAGCGCTTTTTCTTCCACGGCCAGTTTAACACCGGTCTGTGGCTGGCGCTGCTGAGTGGTGGCATCAAGCCGCAACAGGTGAGCTGGCATATCTGGGGGGCGGATCTGTATGAGATCTCGCACGGGCTAAAATTCCGCCTGTTCTATCCGCTGCGTCGTCTGGCACAGGGCCGGGTAGGCTGCGTTTTCGCCACGCGCGGCGACCTGAGCTATTTCGCCGAACGTCATCCAGAGGTGCGTGGCGAGCTGCTTTACTTCCCGACCCGGATGGAGCCTTCACTTAATACCATGGCAGACACCCTTCACCGTGACGGCAAGCTGACGGTCTTAATTGGCAATTCCGGCGATCGCAGTAACGAGCACGTTGCCGCGTTAAAAGCCGTGCATCAGCAATTTGGCGACACGGTGAACGCGATTGTGCCTATGGGCTATCCGCCCAATAATGAGGCGTATATTGCCGAAGTACGTCAGGCCGGGCTGGCGTTGTTCAGCGAGGAGAATCTGCAGATCCTCAGCGAGAAGCTGGAGTTTGATGACTATCTGGCATTGCTGAAGCGCTGTGACCTGGGCTACTTTATCTTTGCCCGCCAGCAGGGAATTGGCACGCTATGTTTGCTGATCCAGGCGGGCGTGCCCTGCGTACTGAACCGGGAAAATCCGTTCTGGCAGGATATGACGGAGCAGCATATTCCGGTGCTGTTTACCACCGACACGCTGAATGAAGCCGTCGTCCGGGAAGCTCAGCGCCAGTTGGCCTTAGTTGATAAAAACAGCATCACGTTCTTCCGGCCCAACTACCTGAAGCCGTGGCACCGGGCGCTGCGAATTGCGGCAGGAGAAGAAGCATGAGTCAGATGCAGTTCTGCGGCCTGCTGGTGGTCTGGCTGCTCTCTACGCTGTTTATCGCCACGCTGACGTACTTCGAGTTTCGGCGGGTGCGCTTTAACTTTAACGTTTTCTTTTCGCTGCTGTTTTTGCTGACTTTTTTCTTTGGCTTTCCGTTGACCTGCATTCTGGTGTTTCGTTTCGACGTTGGCGTGGCGCCTCCGGAAATCCTGCTCCAGGCGCTGCTGGCTGCGGCCTGCTTCTATGCGGTCTACTATGTGACGTACAAAACGCGGTTGCGCTCTGCCGAACGCCTGACGCCACGGCGACCGCTGTTCACCATGAACCGGGTCGAGACGCACCTGACCTGGATCCTGCTGATGGGCATTGCGCTGCTGAGTGTTGGCATTTTCTTTATGCATAACGGTTTCCTGCTGTTCAGGCTGCACTCCTACAGCGAAATCTTCTCCAGCGAAGTGTCCGGCGTGGCCCTGAAGCGCTTCTTCTACTTCTTTATTCCGGCGATGCTGGTGCTCTATTTCCTGCGTCAGGATGCTCAGGCGTGGCTGTTTTTCCTCGTCAGCACCGTGGCCTTCGGCATGCTGACCTATATGATCGTCGGTGGGACGCGTGCCAATATCATCATCGCCTTTGCCATTTTCCTGTTCATCGGGATTATTCGCGGCTGGATTTCGCTGTGGATGCTGGCGGCAGCGGGGGCGTTTGGCATTGTCGGCATGTTCTGGCTGGCGCTCAAGCGCTACGGGCTGAACGTCAGCGGCGACGAGGCGTTTTATACCTTCCTGTATCTGACGCGCGATACGTTCTCGCCGTGGGAAAACCTGGCGCTGCTGCTGCAAAACTACGACAAGATCGAGTTTCAGGGGCTGGCGCCAATCGTGCGCGACTTCTATGTGTTTATCCCCACCTGGCTGTGGCCGGACCGTCCGGGGATTGTGCTGAATACGGCCAACTATTTTACCTGGGAAGTGCTTAACAACCATTCCGGACTGGCGATCTCGCCGACGCTGATTGGCTCGCTGGTGGTGATGGGCGGAGCCTGGTTTATTCCGCTCGGCGCGGTTACCGTGGGGCTAATAATCAAATGGTTCGACTGGCTTTATACCCTGGGCATCCGGGAGACGAATCGCTATAAATCGGCGATCCTGCACAGTTTCTGTTTTGGCGCAATCTTCAATATGATCGTACTGGCGCGTGAAGGGCTGGACTCATTCGTTTCGCGCGTGGTCTTTTTCCTGGCAATTTTCGGCCTCTGTTTGCTGGCGGCCAAACTGTTGTACTGGCTGTTTGAAAGCGCGGGCCTGATCCGCAGACGTTTCCGGCCGCTGCCGCAACCTCAAGTCTGATAAGGATACTCATGACGAATACAACGTCCGCTCCGTCTTATACTCTGCGTGGCCTGAAGCTCATTGGCTGGCGCGATATGCAGCATGCGCTGGATTATCTCTACGCTGACGGTGCGCTGCGCAGGGGAACGCTGGTTGCTATCAACGCGGAAAAAATGCTGGCGGTGGAAGACAACGCCGAGGTGCGCGGCCTGATTGAAGCGGCGGAATTCAAGTATGCCGATGGCATCAGCGTGGTGCGGTCGGTGCGTAAAAAATATCCTGATGCGCAGGTATCGCGGGTAGCCGGTGCGGATTTATGGGAAGCGCTGATGGCGCGGGCTGGTGCAGAAGGCACGCCGGTGTTTTTGCTCGGCGGCAAACCAGAAGTGCTAGCGCAGACGGAAGCGAAATTGCGCGGACAGTGGAACGTGAATATTGTCGGCAGTCAGGACGGTTATTTTACGCCCGAGCAGCGCCCGGCGCTGTTTGAGCGTATCCGCGACAGCGGGGCGAAAATTGTGACCGTTGCCATGGGGTCGCCGAAGCAGGAGATCCTGATGCGCGATTGCCGTCTGATCCATCCTGATGCGCTCTATATGGGCGTGGGCGGGACGTATGATGTCTTTACCGGGCACGTAAAACGCGCGCCGAAGGTGTGGCAGAATCTCGGGCTGGAGTGGCTCTATCGGCTGCTGTCTCAACCCAGCCGTATTAGCCGCCAGATCCGCCTGCTGCGTTATCTGAGCTGGCACTATACCGGCAAGATGTAACGCGGGTGCCTCTCTGCCGGGTGGCGGCTTCGCCTTACCCGGCCTACGCTTCATTGACTTATCAGTATCCCTGTAGGCCCGGTAAGCGCAGCGCCACCGGGCACGCAGCCAACAGCAGCCTCTGCGTTGTAATGTTGCCGAATTACGCTTCACTTACCGAACCTTCCTCCTGCCTGTTTATTGTGCAATACATTCACTTCTTTAATCCTTTATTTGCCATTTAACGAAAATTGTTAAACCATTCGTGCGCGTTGATGCGCATAAGAAATGTTTTTACTCATAAAAAGAACCGGCATCGCCCGGAAATTTGCAAGCACAGAGGATTTATGGCTGAGAAACAACCGGAGCTTCAGCGAGGACTGGAAGCCCGGCATATCGAACTTATCGCCCTTGGGGGCACTATCGGCGTGGGCCTGTTTATGGGCGCGGCAAGCACCCTCAAATGGGCCGGGCCGTCCGTTTTGCTGGCCTATATCATTGCGGGTCTGTTTGTCTTCTTCATCATGCGATCGATGGGCGAAATGCTCTTCCTTGAGCCGGTCACCGGTTCCTTCGCGGTCTACGCGCACCGCTATATGAGCCCGTTCTTTGGCTACCTCACCGCATGGTCGTACTGGTTTATGTGGATGGCGGTAGGCATCTCGGAAATTACCGCGATAGGCGTTTACGTCCAGTTCTGGTTCCCGGAGATGGCGCAGTGGATACCTGCGCTGATTGCTGTCGCGCTGGTGGCTATGGCAAACCTCGCCGCCGTGCGTCTGTACGGTGAGATTGAATTCTGGTTTGCGATGATCAAAGTCACCACCATCATCGTGATGATCGTGGTGGGGCTTGGCGTTATCTTCTTTGGTTTCGGTAACGGCGGTCATAGCATCGGCTTCGGCAATCTTACCCAGCATGGCGGTTTCTTTGCCGGCGGCTGGAAAGGCTTCCTGACGGCGCTGTGTATTGTTGTCGCCTCTTACCAGGGCGTGGAACTGATCGGCATTACCGCTGGCGAAGCGAAAAATCCGCAGGTCACGCTGCGCAGCGCGGTAGGCAAGGTGCTGTGGCGTATCCTGATTTTTTACGTCGGCGCGATCTTCGTTATTGTCACTATCTTCCCGTGGAATGAAATTGGTTCTAACGGCAGCCCGTTTGTTCTTACCTTCGCGAAGGTTGGCATTACCGCGGCCGCGGGTATCATCAACTTTGTCGTGTTGACCGCTGCGCTGTCCGGCTGCAACAGCGGGATGTACAGCTGCGGGCGTATGCTCTATGCGCTGGCAAAAAACCGTCAGTTGCCTGCTGCGATGGCGAAAGTGTCGCGTAACGGCGTGCCAGTTGCAGGCGTGGCGATATCTATCGTCATCTTGCTTATCGGTTCATGTCTGAATTACATCATTCCGAATCCGCAGCGCGTGTTTGTTTATGTCTATAGCGCCAGCGTGCTGCCAGGCATGGTGCCATGGTTTGTGATCCTGATTAGCCAGCTGCGTTTTCGCCGTGCGCATAAAGAGGCGATTGCCAGTCACCCGTTCCGTTCTGTGCTGTTCCCGTGGGCCAACTATCTGACGATGGCGTTCCTGATTTGCGTGTTAATCGGGATGGGTTTTAACGCCGATACGCGACTGTCGCTTTTTGTCGGGATTATTTTTATGGCTGCCGTGACGCTTATTTATAAGGTATTTGGCCTCAATCGCTTCAGTTCTGCGCAGAAAGTGAAGTAATAAGCGGCAAAGTGCGCAAAGCATAACCAAACGCGCATTTTATTTAAAAAGGCACTAGACAGAGGGGTGGGAAGTCCGTATTATCCACCCCCGCAACGGCGCTAAGCGCCCGTAGCTCAGCTGGATAGAGCGCTGCCCTCCGGAGGCAGAGGTCTCAGGTTCGAATCCTGTCGGGCGCACCATTAACCCGGTGCTGGAGCTGCGGTGGTTTTATACCGCGTAAAAAGATTTCAGTGGTGGCTGTAGCTCAGTTGGTAGAGTCCCGGATTGTGATTCCGGTTGTCGTGGGTTCGAGCCCCATCAGCCACCCCATTAGATTTAAGCGTTTTGTGGAATGCGAAGGTGGCGGAATTGGTAGACGCGCTAGCTTCAGGTGTTAGTGTCCTTACGGACGTGGGGGTTCAAGTCCCCCCCTCGCACCACTACTTAAATTGAACTAAAAAGTCAAAAAGCAGTACATCGGCGAGTAGCGCAGCTTGGTAGCGCAACTGGTTTGGGACCAGTGGGTCGGAGGTTCGAATCCTCTCTCGCCGACCAATTTTGAACCCCGCTTCGGCGGGGTTTTTTGTTTTCCGCATCTTTCTACGTTTCCGCGTTGATATCCTCCAACTTTCTTCTTTCGTCAGACGTTAATTGACTCTCTGTCCTGATTGCCTTTTTATACAACGCGTTTCGCTGTAACAGGCGATCCAGAATGCTCTGGATTTAACGCAGCGGGATGACAGGCGGATGAGCAGTGTGTAATAATCCTGTATGTAGATGCTCATTCCATCTCTTATGTTCGCCTTACGGCCTCATAAACCCAGGAATGATGCAGAGCCGTTTACGGTGCTTATCGTCCACCTGCCAGATGTCGCTTCGGCCTCATCAAACATCATGGACATAACGTTGAGTGAAGCACCCATTTATGTTGTCAAACAGACCTGTTTTAACGCCTGCTCTGGTTTCAGAGCAGGCGTTTTTTTATGGAAGACATCAGGAGTGTGCCCGGCAACGGTGCGCCGCCGGGCAGGGGAGGATTTACGGCTGCGGATTGTTTTGCAACGTCAGTAGCAGACCGTCACGGCGCATCGCCGCCGCTTCTTCCGGCTTATGTTGACGGTCGAGCGTATCAGCAAGCCACGCATAGTCAAACGCGTCAGGACGCTGTTTCAGCGCGGCGCGGAAGGCCAGGCTGGCTTCCTGCCACTCGCCATGTTTCATCAGTGACTGGCCCAGCGTACTCCATAACAGCGGACGGTCGCCCGCCGTTTTGATCTGCTGGCGGAGAATTTTCTCCAGTTGCTCAGGATTATTGGTCTTCAGACGCGGGATAAGCAACGTCAGACGGTCATCGTACTGGCGTTTTAAGCCGTCAATAATGATCTGCTGCGCGGTGTCATGATCGTTGCACTCGATTAAGTGATCGGCCATGGCGACCTGAAGCGGGATCTGGCGGCGTGTCTTGCGGCTCTGATTTTTCCACCAGTCTTTCAGACCTTCGCTGCCCTGATCGGCGCGCGCCTGATCCATCAGACCAATCCACGCCTGCTGCTCCAGCGCGGCACGATGTTCTTCATCGCCGACGTCGGCCTTCGCCATCGAAGGAATAATCTCCAGCAACGAACTCCATGCTCCGGTACGGATATAGGCCTGTTCGGCCAGACGCAGCACTTCCGGGTGGCGCGGCGCAACTTCCAGCAGACGGTCAACCTCACGGCGTGCCGCATGATTTTCATTACGCGCCAGATGCAGACGCGTGCGGGTGATATCGACCGGGATCACATCATTGCCCGCCAGCTCGGCGGCGCGCTCAAGATGTTGATTCGCTCGAGCTTCGTCACCACGTTGCTGTGCCGCTTCCGCTGCCAGCAAATAGTTCACCACCGGCTGCTCGGCGTGATCGGCATTTTTCGACATCAGCTTCTCGACCTGCTGATAATCGCCTTCCGCCAGTTTCAGCAGCGCCTGTTCGGTTTGTTTGCGCGCGCGGCGGCGTTTACGGCCGGTAAACCAGCCGCGGGTATGCGCGCCGGTACGCATGATGCGGCGCAGGAGCCACTCCACGGCAAACAGCACGACCATCGCAAGAACAAGGATGATCACCAGCCCCGTGACGCTGGTTTCAATATTGTAGTTATCCGTCTGGATCAGCACGTAGCCCTGATGCCCGGCGACAATCGGACCGAGCACAATACCCGCCAGCAGCAGTGCGAAGAGTAATAAGACCTTTATCATCATTACTCTCCTTGTGGCGCAGCGGCTGGGGCTGACTCAGCCGCCGCCGTAGGGGCAGATTCACCGGCCGCAGGCTGCGCCAGCAGGTTACGCACCCGCGTTTGCATCAGTTTTTCCAGAATCGGCTGGCTTTGCAGCGTTTCCGGCACGTCCATGGTGATGCTTTGCTGACTGAGTTGATCCAGTTCATCAAGGAACCCTTTGGTGGTCGCATCATCGGTATCGTAATAAGCACGCACCCAGGTGGAAACGTTATCCAGCGCCTGTTTGTACACCTCATCCTGATGACGCGGTACCGCCTGCGCCGCTACCAGCAGACGGGAACGAATGTTTTCCCGCAGGTAGACGTCCTGATTCGGGGCCAGCAGGGGAATAGCCGTTTCATCGCGGCGGCGGATGGTAATAAAGCTGTCCATAAAGCTCTGCCAGCTTTTTTTCAGGTTCGCGCGCCATTCACCAAGAGAGCTGGAAAGCTCTTCGCTGTCCGAATCCATCGGTGAATCATCGTCATTGCTGTCTGCCAGACGCAGGTTATCGATTTGGTTGGAGAGCTGATTCAGCTTGAGAATAATGCCGTCGTAATCCACCTGTGAGACAGCGGACAGGCTGGCGATATCGTCGGTAATTGCCCGGCGAGCGGTGATCAGACTCGGATCGTTCATATCCGCCAGGCTTGCATCGGCGCTTTTCAGCAGCGCGGCTGCCGTGGTGACGTCCTGATCGCTCCACAGCTTACGCCCGGCCAGTTTTACCAGGAAGTCGGACTGCGCCAGGAGCCAGGTTTTAGCATCGCTACCGGAAATAGTGGCTACTTTTTGCTGAACGTCATTAAGCTCTTTCGCCATTGCCGTTTGCTGACGTCCCGCGTCATCAAGCTGGGTCGCCTGTTTCTTAATAATGCCTTCCAGCTCGGTTTTTTGCGTCTCCTGCGCTTTTTGCAGCGCGGCGATCTGGTTTACCAGCGCATCATTGTTCGCCGTTTGCTTACCAGCCTGCTGTTTGCCCCAGCTATACAGACCGACGCCGGAAGCCAGTGCAATGGCGATGGCGACAACGCTAAGCACCAGCGCGGTGTTGGTTCTGCCTTTCTTCTCAGCTTTTTGTGGCTGTGGCGTGGTGTCCACGGCCTCCCTGGTCTCTTCAACCACGGCAGAGGAGGTTTGTTGTTCCGTCATTATGGCTTCCCATTATGAAATTTATTGTAATGCGCGCAGCAGCGCATCGTTGTCAGCGTTATCAGCGACCTGAATATCTTGCCAGCCCAGTTCCCGGGCGAGGTGCGCCAGACGCTCGCTGACGACCAGTAGCCGACAGCGGAGTAACCAGTGCTCACGATACCATTGGGGGATCAGACTCCAGAGCTGTTGCAACATCTCCCCGCTGGTTACCACCAGAGTGGTGACGCCACGATTTTGCCAGCGCATCGCTTCTTCCGCACCATCGTAATGTTTTGCACTACGTTGATAACATTCACAAAATATAACTTCAACACCCCGCTCCGTCAGCGTTTCCGCCAACAGTTCACGACCGCCGTTACCCCGCAGGATTAGCGCACGCCTGCCCGCAACGTTCTGTAATTCAGGTAATTGTAGCAATACTTCGCTAATTTCCCGATCTTGTGGATAGCGAATGTCGTATCCGCTCACGGTATGCAGCGCCAGCGCGGTGGTGCGGCCAATAGAAAAATAACGCGGCGCGGAGGGCCATGACGCGCCCTGACGTTGAATCTGCGCGTGGGCAAACTCCACCGCGTGTCGGGAGAGGGCAAACACCAGATCGTCGGCGGTCAGGCTGGAAAGGAGGGGGCTGAGCTTCGGCAGTTCGCGCCCCGGCATAAATTCAATCAGCGGAAAGCTCCAGGCCACCTGCCCAAGTGCGCACAGTCGGCTCACTAATGCTTCTCCTTGCGGAGCGGGACGGGTGACCAGAATGCTCATGCCGGTGATTCTCCTTTATAGACCTCGTCGAGGATCTCCCTCGCGCCGTTCGCCAGCAGTTCATCCGCCAGTGAAACGCCCATCTGCTCTGCTTCTTCCGGTTTGCCCCGACGTTCGCCGCGAACGACCTGTGAACCATCCGGCGCGCCGACCAGCGCCCGTAACCAGATTTCGCCATCCACTATTTCAGCATAGCTGCCAATTGGCACCTGACATCCCCCTTCGAGGCGGGTATTCATCGCGCGCTCCGCCTTGACCCGAATCGCAGTTTCGACGTGATTTAACGGCGCAAGCAGTTCGCGGGTGCGATCGTCATCCATTCGGCATTCAATCCCGACGGCACCCTGGCCGACCGCAGGCAGAGAGAGTTCTGGCGGCAGCGCCACGCGCACGCGTGATTCCAGGCCAAGCCGTTTTAACCCTGCGACGGCGAGGATAATGGCATCATACTCACCGTTATCCAGCTTGCTCAGACGCGTGCCCACGTTACCGCGCAGGGAACGGATAATGAGATCCGGGCGCAGTGCGGCTATCTGGCACTGGCGGCGTAAACTTGACGTCCCAACCACGCTGCCTGCAGGCAGCGCATCCAGAGAGTCGTGGTGATTCGAGACAAAGGCGTCGCGCGGGTCGTCGCGCTCGCAAATCGTCACCAGCCCCAGCCCCAGCGGAAACTCAACGGGGACATCTTTCATGGAATGGACGGCGATATCCGCGCGGTTATCCAGCAGCGCCAGTTCCAGTTCTTTAACGAACAGCCCTTTGCCGCCCACTTTTGCCAGTGGGGTATCAAGGATCACGTCGCCTTTTGTCACCATCGGAACCAGCTCAACGCTCAGTCCCGGATGGCAGGCCATCAGGCGATCTTTGACATAATGTGCCTGCCACAGCGCAAGCGGGCTTTGGCGCGTGGCAATTCTTAAAACATTGTCTAACATGCTTGTTACCGTCATTGTCATCTACGTCCCATCCTAACACTCTTGTCAGCGGGATGTCAGTTTTCGCGGGAAGGACGGAGGGAAGCGTAGCCCAGGATTTACACCCGGCAAACGATGCTACAATGGTATGTAGTGCTTCTTTCTTTACGGTCAATGCGCAAGGTGTTAGATTGATCACGTTTTAAGCCATTTGTTCGTCTGCATCACCAAATCAGAGGGACGACAAGCGGGGACGTTTATTTGAATTACTGAAACCTCCTGCTTTGAGCCGCCGTCGCTGCTCAGGGACTCAGGTTTCACACATCAGGCGATATGTCTTGTACCTCTATATTGAGACGTTAAAACAGAGACTGGATGCCATAAACCAACTGCGTGTCGATCGCGCGCTGGCTGCTATGGGGCCTGCTTTCCAGCAGGTTTACAGTCTACTGCCGACATTGCTGCATTATCACCATCCGCTGATGCCGGGTTACCTTGACGGTAACGTTCCCCAGGGCATCTGCTTTTACACGCCTGATGAAACCCAACGCCACTACCTTGATGAACTTGAACTGTACCGGGGCATGCCGCCGCAGGAAACGGCGAAAGGCGAACTGCCGATTACCGGCATCTACTCCATGGGCAGCACCTCATCGGTAGGGCAGAGCTGTTCCTCTGACCTTGATATCTGGGTGTGCCACCAGGCCTGGCTCGACAACGATGAGCGCCAGTTGCTGCAGCGTAAATGCAGCCTGCTTGAGTCCTGGGCTGCCTCATTAGGCGTTGAGGTCAGTTTCTTCCTGATTGATGAGAACCGTTTCCGCCATAACGAAAGCGGCAGCCTGGGTGGCGAAGACTGCGGTTCCACCCAGCATATCCTTCTGCTTGATGAATTTTACCGTACCGCCGTGCGCCTCGCGGGCAAGCGTATTCTGTGGAATATGGTGCCCGGCGACGAAGAAGAACATTACGATGATTACGTGATGACGCTCTATGCGCAGGGCGTGCTGACCCCGAACGAATGGCTGGATCTCGGCGGATTAAGCTCGCTTTCCGCTGAAGAGTATTTCGGTGCCAGTCTGTGGCAGCTTTATAAAAGCATCGATTCACCCTATAAAGCGGTGTTGAAAACCCTGCTGCTGGAGGCGTATTCGTGGGAGTATCCCGACACGCGCCTGCTGGCAAAAGACATTAAACAGCGTCTGCACGACGGGGAGATCGTCTCTTTTGGTCTCGACCCTTATTGCATGATGCTCGAACGGGTGACCACTTACCTTACGGCCATTGAAGACATGACGCGCCTTGATCTTGTGCGTCGATGTTTTTATTTAAAAGTCTGTGAAAAGCTTAGCCGGGAACGCGCCTGCGTCGGCTGGCGTCGTGAAGTGATCAGTCATTTAGTGAGCGAATGGGGATGGGACGAAAGCCGTCTCGCCATGCTGGATAACCGGGCTAACTGGAAAATCGACCAGGTGCGCGAAGCGCATAACGAACTGCTCGATGCCATGATGCAGAGCTACCGCAACCTTATCCGTTTTGCCCGCCGCAACAACCTCAGCGTTTCCGCCAGCCCGCAAGATATCGGCGTGCTGACGCGTAAACTGTACGCCGCTTTTGAAGCGTTGCCGGGTAAAGTAACGCTGGTTAACCCGCAAATCTCACCGGATCTCTCCGAGCCGAACCTGACCTTTATCCATGTGCCGCCGGGCCGTGCCAACCGCACCGGCTGGTATCTGTATAACCGTGCGCCAAACATGGAATCTATCGTCAGCCATCAGCCGCTGGAATATAACCGATACCTGAATAAACTGGTGGCCTGGGCGTGGTTTAACGGTCTTTTGACCTCACGTACCCACTTGTTTGTCAAAGGCAATGAGGTTGTCGATTTAGCGAAACTACAGGAGATGGTGGCGGAGGTTTCCCATCACTTCCCGCTGCGTCTGCCCGCCCCGACGCCGAAAGCGCTCTACAGCCCGTGTGAAATTCGCCATCTGGCGATTATCGTCAACCTTGAATATGACCCGACGGCGGCGTTCCGCAATCAGGTGGTTCACTTTGACTTCCGCAAGCTGGACGTCTTTAGCTTTGGCGAACAGCAAAACTGTCTGGTCGGCAGCGTCGATCTCCTCTACCGCAACTCGTGGAATGAGGTGCGTACTCTGCACTTCAATGGCGAGCAGGCGATGATCGAAGCGTTTAAAACCATCCTCGGCAAAATGCATCAGGATGCCGCGCCGCCGGATAGCGTTGACGTCTTCTGCTACAGCCAGCACCTGCGCGGCTTGATCCGCACCCGCGTGCAGCAACTGGTCTCCGAATGTATCGAACTGCGCCTCTCCAGCACCCGTCAGGAGACCGGACGCTTCAAAGCGCTGCGCGTGGCAGGCCAGACGTGGGGACTGTTCTTCGAACGCCTGAACGTTTCCGTGCAGAAGCTGGAAAACGCCATTGAGTTCTACGGCGCGATTTCCCATAACAAGTTACATGGTTTGTCGGTGCAGGTGGAGACCAATCAGGTCGAACTGCCAGCGGTAGTTGACGGTTTTGCCAGCGAAGGGATTATTCAGTTTTTCTTCGAGGGGACAAGCGACGACAACGGCTTTAACATTTATATACTCGACGAGAGCAACCGCGCCGAGGTTTATCATCACTGTGAAGGTAGCAAAGAAGAGCTGGTGCGCGACGTCAGCCGCTTCTACTCGTCGTCGCACGACCGTTTCACCTACGGCTCCAGCTTTATCAATTTCAACCTGCCGCAGTTCTATCAGATTGTGAAAATTGACGGTCGCGTGCAGGTCATTCCATTCCGCAACCAGCCGCTTACTATTCCGCCAGCTAATCAGGATAACGGCGCGCCGTTGTTACAGCAGTACTTCTCCTGATAGCGCTGTTTTGCCGGGTGGCGGCTGCGCCTTACCCGGCCTACAAAATCTGCTATATCAACGAGTTGCTCGTAACCTGTAGGCCCGGTAAGCGCAGCGCCACCGGGCAGGATCACAGCGGGAGCTTCAGCGTAATTTCGCCGGGTGGCGGCTGCGCCTTATCCGGCCTACAAAATCTGCTATATCAACGAGTTGCTCGTAACCTGTAGGCCCGGTAAGCGCAGCGCCACCGGGCAGAATCACAGCGGAAGCTTCAGCGTAATTTCGCCGGGTGGCGGCTGCGCCTTATCCGGCCTGCGCTCGTTTAACCTTTAACGAAAGCTCACCGTTTCACCCGCCTGTTGGCTTGCCGCCTGCTCCAGCAAATCCCAGAACGTTTCGCCGCTACGATCGCAAATCCACTCATCGCCTTTCAGATCGAAATGATAGCCGCCCTGCTTTGTCGCCAGCCACACCTGGTGCAGCGGTTCCTGACGATTGACGATGATTTTGCTGCCGTTTTCAAAAGTAATGGTCAACACACCGCCGTTAATTTCACAGTCGATATCGCTATCGCCATCCCAGTCATCCAGACGTTCTTCGATGGTTTGCCATAGCGCGTCGGCAAGGCGATGAAATTCACTGTCGTTCATGGTGACATCCCGTTGGTAAATGATGGCGAGAGTATACAGGAAAATCGCTGAGGTTAACGGCGCGCTATACGGCGTGGCTTACATCAGCCAGCCATAAACCTCATAAGCCGCCCAGCCCAGCGCTGCGCCAGCGGGAAGGTCCAGCAGGTAGTGCTGTTTGGTGAACGTACAGGAACAGGCAATCAGAAGCGGGAACAAAAATACCCACGGTCCCAGCGTGCCGAGCGCCAGCAGCGCGGTTAACGTGGCAACGGAGACATGCATACTCGGAAAGCAGTTTGATGAGTCGTCGAATTTTTGTACAAACAGCAGAAATTTCTCGGACCAGCTTTTGCCCGTATTGATCGTGCGCCAGTGTTCAGGCGTGGAAACCGGGAACAGACTGAAGAAAGCCATCTGCATCACCAGCAGAATGATGTAGGAAAAAATGATAATGATGAAGTGGTGTTCGTCGGTGACGATCCAGTTAATGTAGAGGATCGCCGGGTAGTAAAGAAAACTGTAAACCCATGACCATCCAGGCCAGAACGGGATTTTTTCATCAATTGAGGAGCTAAACTCACGCGCCTCTCTCAACATGTGCCGCTGGGTAAAAAAGTAGAACTGATACACTCCAACTATAATAATGCCGCTAAGTATCAAGTGGATAATATAATCGAGGGGTCTCATGAGTTATTCCTTTAACGAGTATGGCGTAATATCGGGACAGGCTATCCCGCATTTGAACGAATAGCGTTGGTTCGTGGCTGTTCTGTCATTCTCCGAATGGCACCGGGCGTATTGTCACTGTTATAGCCCGGCACCTTATGAGCACTGATAGATACAATGTTCAGGTTCAGCGTGCACTAGCGTAAATGCACAACATCATGAAAGTACACAGGTTATTTTAAGCATTCTTTTTTCTCTTTGATAATTAGAATGTCGTAGTTATGGATCTCCCGAACATTCTTTTCTTTTACGCGTGTTTTTTCAGGGCATGGCGAAGACGTTCTGGTGAGCTGGGAATCCGTCCAGGTATAAACATAACGATCGTCATAAGCGAAACGCTCGGTTGTTGTTAGCTGCCCGCTAATAGTTATAACCTGCACGTCTTGGGACCGACCATCGTTACGGATAAAATAAGCATGATCTTTACCGCCATTGAAATCGCGATTAATCTTTAAGTCAGCTTTATCCAGAGTGATAACATTAAGCTGATCCTCACCGAACGGCGATAAGGTCGCTATATATAAACGATTCTGATATTGCGCAATGCGTTCAGTAATGATGCGGAATTGTTTAGGATCCAGATCTGGCAATATCTCCCATGCACCCCATTGTGAATCGGGTGATAGCGCCTTGCGCCAGCGAACCGCTGTTTTACCTACATCAAACGTGTTTTCATTCATTTCCGGAGATATTTCGGCCGTTTCGGCGAAGGGCGGGCGTGGTATGCCTGTCGGAATAAAAGTACCATCCCTCATAAGTTCACCGTCCAGGAGACCACTTTTGAAGTCTGCCCAATAGCCGTACCGTGAGTGCATCGTCTGCCATATCACACGTACTGCTTTTGCATTGGGTGTCGGGTAGCGCCAGAGTTGTGCACCATCGAAAGCGTAAACGTAGCGGTCATCTCGTGCATACCATTTTTTGTAATGCGGGCTGTCGCTAAGATGGGACTCGCGTTCATCAGGTACGTGATAATCCATCAGGATTAACGGTCCTGAAGACTCGAAAATTTGCAATTCTTCACTTCTTGTGAGCAGATAACCATGGTTTCTCCCGGCGTTAAAGCGTTTATCGATTGTTAAGCCAGGTTTATCAAGGATTACCGTGTCCAGTCTGTTTTCGCCAAATTCCGTTTTCCTGATGACATACAACGTGTCCTGATACTGTGCCACCGTACCGTTTATTGGCTTGAATTGTTCCGGGTCGAGGCCGGGAATTTCTTCCTGCTCGCAGAGCGGGCCTTTACGCCAGAAAACGTTTTTCTCTGTCATACTAAATGCCGCACAGCGTTTGTTCGCTTGCTCGTCCCAATCCAGATTATCCTGGTTGAGAACATAACGGTGCAGGCCATTTTTATCCCGCCAGCTCAACAGCGAGCCGGGCATCCAGCGAACCACTGAAAAAGTGTCTGGATCAGCGTCCAGTTGTTCGCCATTGATCATGATTTTTGTGCGAGTGCGAGCCAACGTATCCCACGGCCCAAAAGGTGCGATAACACAAGGGTTAAACGTGGCGGAAAATTTTCCGCCCGTATCCCAGGATTTTTGTGCCAGCACGGTAAAACTGTCAGGATCGATAAGGCGTCGTCCGTTTACGTAGAGATAACGTCCGTCGCGCAAAATAAGTCCTAACCAATCCGGATTCCATGTGCCGTTGAAAACGACCTTACGCAACGTTTTCATATTTACACTTTCTTCACCACCGTTATCCTCCGTGCGTTCCCCTGCGTAATAGAGACTATCTTTATCTGCGGCGAAATTTCCAAAGGCGCGAAAGGTGGCAACATCTACCGGTGGCTTATTAGGCGGATTGCGTACAATCTGACCTGCGTAAACAATGTACCGCCCATCGCTATGGTAAGAATAATGTTCTTGCCGGGAATGCGCGCCTGCTCTGACATAATCGGTCGCCAGATCCGTCAGCGGCGGGATTTCCTCCCACTCTTCCATTTGTGCAGGATCGATAGAGAAATCAGGCAAACGGCGCAGATGCCGGAAGTTAACCTCTGCAAGCGGCAGGTTGCGGCCTTTATTATCGTTGGGCTGGATATAGATAACGCCTTTCCCTTGCTGCTGATAGGCGTTGTTTGGTGGATCATATACTCTGCACCCCCACGCCGCAGGTACCGCTAACGCCAGAGAAAAAGCATAAAGAAGATTTCTGTTCATCACCGTGTCATCCTGACTACCGGGTAAGAGGGTTAATAAATTAGTAGAGCATATCTTCCAGCGCCTTCTTACTCTAACTGCGTTACAACGCCGCTTTTCGGATTTTATAAAGACTTGCTTTTACCTCTTCTCCTGCGATGATAGACAACAGAAAGCATGAACTTACAGGCAACCCTCAATGAAAAACGTTTTCTGTTCGCTGGCCGTTCTTATCACACTCTTTAGCCTGACGGGCTGTGGTCTGAAAGGGCCGCTCTATTTTCCGCCCGCTGATGAAAAAGCGCCGCCGCCGACGAAGAAGGTCGAACCACAAACGCAAAGCGCCACGCCAGATCGTAACGATCGCGCGACGGATGAAGGCCCTTCTCAGGTTGATTACTGATCGTTTCTTTCTGTACCCGCGCACATGGAGCAGATAATGCAGTTCTCAAAAATGCACGGCCTTGGCAACGATTTTATGGTCGTCGACGCGGTGACGCAGAATCTCTTTTTCTCACCAGAACTCATCCGCCGTCTGGCGGACAGGCATCTGGGGGTAGGTTTCGATCAACTGCTGGTAGTAGAACCGCCTTACGATCCCGATCTCGATTTCCACTATCGCATCTTCAACGCCGACGGTAGCGAAGTGGCGCAGTGTGGCAACGGCGCGCGCTGCTTTGCCCGGTTTGTGCGCCTGAAAGGACTGACTAATAAGCGCGATATCCGTGTCAGCACGGCTAACGGCAGAATGGTGCTGAGCGTGACCGAAGATGAGCTGGTGCGGGTGAATATGGGCGAGCCGAATTTTGAGCCGTCGCAGGTGCCGTTCCGCGCCAACAAAGCGGAAAAGACCTATATTATGCGCGCGTCGGAGCAAACCATACTCTGCGGCGTGGTCTCAATGGGAAATCCCCATTGTGTGATTCAGGTCGATGATGTCGCCACCGCTGCGGTGGAAACGCTGGGGCCGATCATGGAAAATCATGAACGCTTCCCGGAACGGGCAAACGTTGGTTTTATGCAGGTGGTGAGCCGCGAGCACATCCGCCTGCGCGTCTATGAACGCGGTGCGGGCGAGACGCAAGCCTGCGGCAGCGGTGCCTGTGGCGCGGTTGCCGTGGGGATCTTACAGGGGTTACTGGCAGAAGAGGTCCGCGTTGAATTACCTGGCGGGCGTCTTGATATTGGCTGGAAAGGTTCGGGTCATCCGCTGTTTATGACCGGCCCGGCGACACATGTTTACGACGGATTTATCCATTTATGAAACAGATTGGGGAAGAGCAACTGGATACGCCAGCCGTGCTGGATGACAGCATCGTAGCGGACTATCTGCTGCAACATCCTGAATTTTTCATTCGTAATGCCTGCCTTGTAGAGCAGATGCAGGTGCCGCACCCGGTGCGCGGTGCCGTATCGCTGGTCGAGTGGCATATGGTGCGCGCGCGTAATTATATCACTCAGATGGAAGATGATATGACGCTGCTGATGGAGCAGGCCAGCGCCAACGAAAGCCTGTTCCATCGTTTGTTGAACTTACAAAATCGTCTGGCGGCGGCCGACAGTCTGGAAGAGATGTTAAATCGTCTCCACCGCTGGGCGCGCGAGCTGGGTCTGGCGGGGGCGACTATTCGCCTGTTCCCGGATCGCTGGCGCATCGGCGCACCGTCGCGTTTTACCCATTTAGCGCTCAGCCGCCAGGTTTTTGAGCCGCTGCGCATTCAGCGCCTGGGGCAGGGAAATCATTACCTCGGGACGTTGAATGGACCAGAACTGCTGGTAGCATTGCCTGAGGCGAAAGCCATCGGATCGGTGGCGCTATCGCTGCTGGGCCGCGAGGGCGATCTGGGCGTGATGATTTTTAGCAGCCGCGATCCGCATCATTATGAATCGGGACAGGGCACGCAACTACTCCAGGAAATCGCCCTCATGCTCCCCGGCCTGCTTGAACGCTGGATCGAACGCGTATGAGCGACTCCCCGCTGTACGAGGCGGTGGCGCGTTTCCTGCGCTACCTCAGCGTTGAGCGCCAGCTAAGCCCCGTCACGCTGCTTAATTATCAACGTCAGCTTGACGCCATTATCGCCCTTGCCGATGACGCCGGGCTGAAACAGTGGTCGCAGTGCGACGCCGCGATGGTGCGTAACCTGGCGGTTCGCAGCCGCCGCAAAGGTCTTGGCCCTACGAGCCTCGCGCTGCGCCTTTCCGCGCTGCGTAGCTTTTTCGACTGGCAGATTAGCCAGGGAGAGCTGAAAGCGAATCCGGCAAAAGGTATCTCAACGCCAAAAGCGCCGCGCCATCTGCCGAAAAATATTGACGTCGACGATGTGAATCGCCTGCTGGATATCGATTTAAACGATCCGCTGGCGGTGCGCGATCGGGCGATGCTGGAAGTGATGTACGGCGCAGGGCTGCGTCTCTCCGAACTGGTGGGTCTGGATCTTAAGCATCTGGATCTCGATAGTGGTGAAGTGTGGGTCATGGGTAAAGGCAGCAAAGAGCGCCGTCTGCCTGTCGGACGCAACGCAAAGGCCTGGATTGAACACTGGCTTGATCTGCGCGGATTGTTTGGCAATGATGAGGATGCGCTGTTTTTATCGAAGCTCGGCAAGCGTATCTCGGCGCGAAATGTGCAGAAGCGTTTCGCCGAATGGGGCATTAAACAGGGGCTGAACAGCCATGTTCATCCGCACAAGCTGCGCCACTCCTTCGCCACGCATATGCTGGAGTCGAGCGGCGATCTGCGCGGCGTTCAGGAATTGCTCGGCCACGCGAACCTTTCGACAACCCAAATCTATACCCATCTCGATTTTCAACACCTTGCCTCAGTGTATGACGCGGCGCATCCGCGCGCCAAACGGGGGAAATAATGCGCTTTTACCGACCGCTGGGCCTTATTTCAGCGCTGACCTTTGATCTCGACGACACGCTTTACGATAACCGCCCGGTGATCCTGCGTACCGAGGAAGAGACGCTGAAATTTTTACGCAACTACCATCCGTCGCTGGTGGCGCTGGAAAACAGTGATTTTCAGCGTTTGCGCCAGGCGCTGCGTAAGGCGGAACCTGAAATTTACCATGACGTCACCGAATGGCGGCGTCGCGCCGTTGAGCAGGCGATGCTGGATGCCGGGTTAAGCCGGGAGGAAGCCGCCGCGGGTGCGGAGGCGGCAATGGTCAATTTTGCGACCTGGCGCAGCCGTATTGATGTGCCGCAGGCCACCCACGACACGCTGACCGCGCTGGCGGAAAAATGGCCGCTGGTGGCGATCACCAACGGTAATGCCCAGCCGGAACGGTTCGGCCTTAACGATTATTTTAAATTTGTACTGCGCGCCGGGCCGGATGGGCGTTCCAAGCCTTACCACGATATGTACCATCTGGCGGCGGAGCGGCTGGATCTTCCCCTCGGTGAGATTCTGCACGTTGGGGACGATTTGACTACTGATGTCGCGGGGGCCATCCGTTGCGGTATGCAGGCCTGCTGGATCAAACCGGAAAACGCCGATCTGATGCAGGCCACCGACAGCCGCCTGTTACCGCATATCGAAATTTCCCGGTTGGCATCCCTCTCGACGCTGATATAATCACCAGCAGTATTGTATAAATCACCAGGGTTTTCCTGGTCGACTAAGCGAAACGCCCCGGCGCGTTTCGTGGTTTTCCTGTTTTCAACGCGGCGGTGCCAATGGACGTTTCTTACCTGCTCGATAGCCTTAATGACAAACAGCGCGATGCCGTAGCCGCGACGCGCAGCAACATGCTGGTGCTGGCAGGCGCGGGCAGTGGTAAGACGCGTGTGCTGGTGCACCGTATCGCGTGGCTGTTGAGCGTAGAAAATTGCTCGCCCTATTCTATTATGGCTGTGACCTTTACTAACAAAGCGGCAGCCGAGATGCGCCACCGTATTGGTCAACTGATGGGTACCAGCCAGGGCGGAATGTGGGTAGGGACGTTTCACGGGCTGGCGCACCGCCTGCTGCGCGCGCACCATCTGGATGCAGGGCTGCCACAAGATTTCCAGATCCTCGACAGCGAAGACCAGCTACGTCTGCTTAAACGTCTTATCAAAGCAATGAATCTGGATGAGAAGCAGTGGCCGCCGCGTCAGGCGATGTGGTACATCAACGGCCAGAAAGACGAAGGGCTGCGCCCGCACCATATCCAGAGCTACGGCAACCCGGTCGAGCAGACCTGGCAGAAGGTCTATCAGGCCTACCAGGAAGCCTGCGATCGCGCCGGGCTGGTAGACTTTGCCGAACTGCTGCTGCGCGCGCACGAGCTGTGGCTTAACAAGCCGCACATTCTTCAGCACTACCGCGAGCGCTTTACCAATATCCTGGTGGATGAATTCCAGGATACCAACAACATTCAGTACGCGTGGATCCGCCTGTTGGCGGGCGATACCGGCAAGGTGATGATCGTCGGCGATGACGATCAGTCCATCTACGGCTGGCGCGGGGCGCAGGTAGAAAACATCCAGCGCTTCCTCAACGACTTTCCCGGCGCGCAGACTATCCGTCTGGAGCAAAACTACCGTTCTACCAGCAACATTCTCAGCGCGGCTAACGCCCTGATTGAAAACAATAACGGTCGGTTGGGCAAAAAGCTGTGGACCGACGGCAGCGAAGGCGAGCCGATTTCGCTGTACTGCGCCTTTAACGAGCTGGATGAAGCGCGCTTTGTGGTGAACCGCATCAAAACCTGGCAGGAGAACGGCGGCGCGCTGGAGCATTGCGCCATTCTCTACCGTAGCAACGCCCAGTCGCGCGTGCTGGAAGAGGCATTATTGCAGGTAAGCATGCCGTACCGGATCTACGGCGGCATGCGATTCTTTGAACGTCAGGAAATCAAGGATGCCCTTTCCTATCTGCGCCTGATCGCTAACCGTAATGACGATGCGGCGTTCGAGCGCGTGGTCAACACGCCGACGCGCGGCATTGGTGACCGCACGCTGGACGTGGTGCGCCAGGCGTCACGCGAGCGTCAGCTTACGCTATGGCAGGCGTGCCGTGAACTCTTGCAGGAAAAAGCCCTCGCCGGGCGTGCGGCCAGCGCGTTACAGCGCTTTATGGAACTGATCGACGCCCTGGCGCAGGAAACCGCCGATATGCCGCTCCACGTCCAGACCGACCGGGTGATCAAAGACTCCGGTCTGCGAATGATGTACGAGCAGGAGAAAGGCGAAAAGGGCCAGACGCGTATCGAAAACTTAGAAGAACTGGTGACGGCGACGCGCCAGTTTAGCTACAACGACGAAGACGAAGATCTGATGCCGCTTCAGGCGTTCCTTTCCCACGCCGCGCTGGAGGCAGGCGAAGGGCAGGCGGACACCTGGCAGGATGCCGTTCAGTTGATGACCCTGCACTCCGCCAAAGGGCTGGAGTTCCCGCAGGTGTTTATCGTCGGTGTCGAAGAAGGCATGTTCCCCAGCCAAATGTCGCTGGATGAAGGCGGACGTCTGGAAGAGGAACGTCGTCTTGCCTACGTTGGCGTCACGCGCGCCATGCAAAAGCTCACCATGACCTACGCCGAAACGCGCCGTCTGTATGGCAAAGAGGTTTACCACCGTCCATCGCGCTTTATCGGTGAACTGCCTGAGGAATGTGTGGAAGAGGTGCGCCTGCGCGCCAGTATCAGCCGCCCGGTCAACCATCAGCGGATGGGCACGCCTATTTCCGAAAATGATACCGGCTACAAGCTGGGCCAGCGCGTTCGCCATGCAAAATTCGGCGAAGGCACCATCGTGAACCTTGAAGGCAGCGGCGAACACAGCCGTTTGCAGGTCGCCTTCCAGGGACAGGGGATCAAATGGCTGGTCGCAGCATATGCGAAACTGGAAACAGTGTAACCTTAAGAAAAATATCATTATTTTGCAATATTCTGCTAGCCTTAATGACGGAGGGGCAATTATTGCTCGTTGGCGTCCCGTTGCGTGTTGACGGCAAATTTCTGCTGGCGTAACATGCGCGCACGATTACGCTAAGAGGACATTCGCCTTGGACACACCCAGTAGATACTGGCTCATTATCCTGTCATCCAGGATCAACTCCTAAGGCTATCCCTTTTTGCTGATAGCCTTAGCGGTTGTCAGCGACTTCTCTTGTTTCCCGTCGCGCTGAGTCAGGCTGTTTAATGGTCTGAAACCCAATTGTTTCTGTGTGCCCACCGAACTGTCCGATAATTTTTTGCATTGGGAGTCCCGGTCATGCTGAGCGCATTTCAACTGGAAAACAATCGTCTGATTCGTCTTGAAGCTGATGAAATCAATCACCTTGCCAGTTCGGTATGGGTTGATTTAGTCGAGCCGGACGATGAAGAACGACACCGTGTGCAAATGGATTTGGGTCAGAATCTGGCCACCCGCCCCGAACTGGAAGACATCGAGGCATCGGCACGTTTTTTTGAAGACGAAGACGGCCTGCATATTCACTCCTTTTTCTTCTTCGAAGATGCAGAAGATCACGCCGGTAACTCCACCGTGGCTTTCACCATCCGTGAAGGCCGCCTGTTTACCCTGCGTGAGCGTGAGCTGCCCGCGTTTCGTTTATACCGTATGCGCGCCCGTAGTCAGGAGATGGTGGATGGCAACGCTTACGAGCTGCTGCTGGATCTGTTTGAAACCAAAATCGAACAGCTGGCGGATGAAATCGAAAACATCTACAGTGACCTGGAAAAACTCAGCCGGGTGATCATGGAAGGCCATCAGGGCGACGAATACGATGAAGCGCTTTCCACGCTGGCTGAGCTGGAAGATATCGGCTGGAAAGTCCGCCTGTGTCTGATGGATACCCAGCGTGCGCTGAACTTCCTGGTGCGCAAAGCGCGTCTACCGGGGGGGCAACTGGAGCAGGCGCGTGAGATCCTGCGCGATATCGAATCCCTGCTGCCGCACAACGAATCCCTGTTTCAGAAAGTGAACTTCCTGATGCAGGCGGCGATGGGCTTTATCAACATCGAGCAGAACCGCATCATCAAGATCTTCTCGGTGGTCTCCGTGGTATTTCTGCCGCCGACGCTGGTCGCTTCCAGCTATGGGATGAACTTTGAGTTTATGCCGGAGCTGAAATGGAGCTTTGGCTATCCGGGAGCGATTATCTTTATGATCCTCGCAGGGCTGGCTCCGTATCTGTACTTTAAACGCAAAAACTGGCTGTAGGTTTTCTGCCGGATGGCGCTTCGCTTATCCGGCAATTTGTCAGCTATCTACGACGTCCCCGTCGCTGCGTATAAATCGCATCCATCACAAACACCGCCAGCGCAACCCAGATAAAAGCGAATGTTACCATCTTATCTGCGCCCGGATGCTCGTCATAAAACACCACCGCCAGCAGAAACATCAGCGTCGGACCAATATACTGGAAAAAGCCCAGCGTAGAGAGCCGCAGGCGGGTCGCTGCGCCGGTAAAGCACAGCAGCGGGATGGTCGTCACGATACCCGCGGCGATCAGCAGCAGGTTCAATGACCATGTGTTTTGCCCCATATGACTGGTCGCGCTGTCGGCGATGCCAAACAGCCAGATGGCCGCTACCGGCAACAGCCAGAGTGTTTCAACCAGCATGCCGGTTTGTGCATCCACGGCGATTTTTTTACGCACCAGACCGTAAAAGGCAAAGCTGAAGGCCAGGCCGAGGGCGATCAATGGCAGCGAACCGAAGGTCCAGAGCTGCACCAGCACGCCGCAGGCGGCGAGGATCACTGCCAGCCACTGCATCCGGCGAAAACGCTCGCCGAGAAAAATCATTCCCAGCACGATATTCACCAGCGGGTTAATAAAGTAGCCGAGGCTCGCTTCGAGCATGTGATGATTATTCACCGCCCAGATAAACAGCAGCCAGTTGCCGCCGATCAGCACGGCGGAAAGCGCCAGCAGAAAGATTTTTTTCGGCGTCGCCAGCAGTTTTTTGACCTGCGTCCACTGACGGCTAATGCTGATCAGCGCCAGCATAAAAAAGAATGACCAGATCACGCGGTGGGTCAGAATTTCGTTGGCCGGAACGTAGTAAATCAGCTTGAAGTAGGCGGGAGCGATGCCCCAAATAAAATAGGCAGCAAGGGCGAGCAACACTCCTTGCCGCGTTTGTTTAGCATCCATCGGAAAAACTCGTTACAAAAAAGTAACCCCAGTCTACCCGAATTTACTGGCTCAACCCACCATATAAGTGGCGGTTGCGCTGGCGATGTAAACCTGTTCTTCGTTATGTAATTCCACCCGCGCGACGGCGACTTTATTCCCGGCACGCAGCAAACTGCTGGTGGCCGTGAAGCGGTTGCCGCGTCCCGGACGCAGATAATCGACGCGCAAATCGATGGTGCCCATTCTTGAAAGTCGCTGACGCAGTTCCTCTTCGCTGATGGTATCGTGGCGGGTGAGCGTACTGCCTACGCAGACCAGACCTGCGGCCACGTCCAGCGCCGAGGCGATCACGCCGCCGTGCAGAATGCTTTGCGCCCAGTTGCCCACCATCATCGGCTGGTTACTAAAACTCAACTGGGCAAACTCTTTCTCGTAGCGGTCCAGCTCCAGGCCGAGCGCACGATTAAAAGGCATATGGTAGACAAAAATTTCGCCTACCATGCGGAGGGTGTCTTCGGCGGTAAGTACGGCTGACATAAAAGGCTCATCTTGCTGATTGTTAATTATATGTTGATTTTATGCTTGTGATTTGTTGAATGCCAGATCCGAATCACCTTTGATAGGCATCAAAATGAGAAATATGTAGAATGCTTGTTAGCCAGTTTTATACAAACATAATAATTTTGTTCAGGAGCACTCAATTGAAGCGTAAGTCTTTGGCCAGGTTAACCGCGTTAGCGGCGCTATTGCCCTTTTTTGCCTGCGCGCAGGAAGCCACGGTTAAAGAGGTACACGATGCGCCCGCGGTAAAGGGCAGTATCATCGCTAACCTTCTGCAGGAACATGATAATCCGTTCACGCTGTATCCGTATGATTCAAACTATGTGCTTTATACCTGGACCAGCGATCTCAATAAAGAGGCGATCAACACCTACAACTGGGCGGATAACGCGCGTAAAGATGAAGTGAAATTCCAGCTTAGCCTGGCGTTTCCGTTCTGGCGTGGCATCCTTGGACCGAATTCGGTGCTGGGCGCATCCTATACGCAAAAGTCATGGTGGCAGCTGTCGAATAGCGGTGAATCGTCACCGTTCCGCGAGACGAACTATGAGCCTCAGCTTTTTCTCGGTTTTGCGACTGATTATCGTCTGGGTGACTGGTCACTACGCGATATCGAAGTAGGTTTCAACCACGACTCCAATGGTCGTTCCGATCCGACATCGCGTAGCTGGAATCGCGCCTATACGCGTTTAATGGCGCAAAACGGCAACTGGCTGGTTGAAGTGAAGCCGTGGTACGTGCTGGGCAGCACGGATGACAATCCGGATATCACCAAATATATGGGTTATTACCAGCTTAAGCTCGGTTATCAGCTGGGTGAGGCCGTTCTGAGCGCGAAAGGGCAATATAACTGGAACACGGGCTACGGCGGCGCGGAACTGGGTGTCAGTTATCCGGTATCGAAGCATGTGCGTCTTTATACCCAGGTGTATAGCGGTTATGGTGAGTCGCTTATTGATTATAACTTTAATCAAACCCGCGTTGGTGTGGGTGTGATGCTGAACGATTTATTCTGATTAATTAACGCCATCCGGTGATTCACCAGGATGGCGTTATTCCTTTCGGGAGTTGCAAAAGTATTATTCTGGCGTCATTCTGTATTGTCTTATCCGTAAAAATCACGCCGCACTATTCTGCGGTGAGATACCTCATGGGGAAAAGAGTGGAATGCGCAAAAGTAAAATTATTATTGCATTTGTGATCTTCATTATTGTTTTGTGTTTTGCAGTTGTTGCGTTTTATTTATTGGTGATTCGGGAGCCTGGCGTGCCAGAAAATAAAGCGCAGCAAGTCGCCATCCTGCAGGTGGCCGGGCTGGCTGGACTGGCAGAGCGCAGCGATCGGGATATTAGTGCGCTTTACCACGAGCGCATCATTCCCCGGCTGGTGGATTTGAAACGTGGGCAACTGCTGCCGCCTGACGCTACCGGCGAGCCGCTGGCATCCTGTACGGCACCTGGCGACGGTGGACCGCTTTGCGACCGCGTTGAAATCTATCTGCTGAAAGGAAAAAACGGCGATATTCAACAGGTTATTCTGCCTGTTAACGGTAAGGGCGCGAAGTCGATGATGTACGCTTTCGTGGCGCTGGATACCGACGGCACCACGGTAAAAGGCATTAATTACTACCAACAAAATGAAACCCCTCTGCTGGGCGCGAGAGTGGCAGATCCTGAATGGCGTAGCCAGTGGCCGGGAAAACGTCTGGTAGATGAGCACGGTCAGCCCGCGCTGAAGGTGGTGCAGAACAGCGCGGGTCCTCATGACGACTATACGGTGGACGGTATTTCTGGCGCGACCATGACCTCTTCCGGCGTTGAAAAAAGTATGCGTTTTTGGATGGGTGAGCGTGGTTTTGGTCCTTTTCTGCAACATCTGCGGGCGGATAAGGATATTTTAAATCCGTAAGCCACTAATAATAAAATACTAAGTATATGGCCAGCGTGATTACAAGCGCTGGCTTTTTTATTCCCTTCAGTCGAATATCCACATTTTTCTGACCATTATTTCCGTTTCTGTTGTCGCCTTTATTGGGTGAGAAAGCACTTATGTTCTGGTTATTAAATAGTAATTATTAGAAATAATTTGAATAACTCTTAATTACACCTCTTTTTTATGATCCAGGTCATATACAAATCGCCAATAACAGATAATGATAATCGTTATCATTTGTGTTATTTATGGTATGCGTCGTGCTCACATCTCCTTGCCGTTTTCTTGCCGCGCTGTTCGGCGTGTTGTTCTGCGCAACCGCGTGGGCCGCGCCAAACTATGCGCCGTACATTAATGATATTGAACAGCGGCTGGATAAAACTGCCGAGCTTTATCAGCAGCAGAAAAACAATGAAGCGCGGCGTGAAGTGCAGTCGGCCTACTTCGAAGTCTTTGAAAACCTTGAAGGGCCGATTCGAATTAATTTTTCCGCCCGTAAAAGCTATGAAATGGAAAGCACCTTCGGCGAGATCCGCCGGATGATCGGCGAAGGTAAGCCGACTGCGGAAGTGCAGGCCAAAATTGACGGCCTGAAAAAGGCGCTGCGCGAGGTGGAACCGGTACTGGACGGCGGACACCGGCTGGTGGCAGAAGAGCAGCATAACGCGCTTTCCAGAGAAGATATCGCGGTTTACTGGCAGGACAGCTTCCGTACCATTGACGATCTGCTGGCACAGGCGGTCAACGACTATCAGGCGGGCAACTACAGCGCCGCCAGCCAGCATGTACAGCAGGCGCACTATCAGGGATTTAAAAACTCGGAAATGGAGATGTCGGTGCGCCAGAACCGCTCGGCCAAAGACGCCGCGTCTATTAACCAACAGTTTACGGCGCTAATTGCGCTGACCGCGCAGCCTGACCATTTGAACGATGTCTCTTACCAGGTCACGACCCTGCTACAGGATATCGAAGACGTTCTGCCTGGCCTGCCGACGACCCGTGACGAGCAGCCAGTGAACGCGCCGCAGGAACAGGGGACAGCGCCTGCCGCTGACGATGCGGCGTCCCGCACCGACTGGGGCAGCGTGGCGAACGGTATTAATCAAAGTATTGCCAGCGCTATTGCTCAATATCAGAACGGCGGTGCGGCGGATGCGATCCTGAGCGTGCAGGACACCTATTTCGACCATTTCGAAGCCAGCGGCATGGAGAACAAAATCGGCTCGCGCGATGCCGCGTTTAAAACCACCCTCGAAGGCTATTTCACGCGGATGGTCGGCCTGATGAAGGCGGGTCAGCCGGTAGAGAAAATCAATGCGGAAGCGGCGGCGCTGCAACAGGATCTGACGAAAGCGGTCGCCCTGCTGGGCGAAGGGGAAGAGACGCAGTGGAGCCTGCTGCTGTACAGCCTGATGATCATCGTCCGTGAAGGGATGGAGGCGCTGCTGATCGTGGCCGCCATCGTGGCATATATGGTGAAAAATAATCACAAGGACAAACTGCCGCTAATCCGTCAGTCGGTGGTGGTCGCGCTGATTGCCAGTGTGATCACCGCCGTTATCTTCCAGTTGCTGTTTACCAACTCGGGTGCCAGCCGCGAACTGCTGGAAGGCTTTACCATGCTGATTGCGGTGGTGATGCTGTTCTTCATGAGTTACTGGCTGCTCTCCAAAGTCGAGGCCCGGCACTGGAAAGCCTGGCTGGAGGGCAAACTTTCCCATTCATTATCCCGCGGATCGCTGGTCGGTCTGTGGCTGACCTGCTTTCTTGCCGTCTATCGCGAGGGGGCCGAAACCGTACTGTTTTATTACGCCCTGCTTGGCGATGCACAGGATCTCGCGGGTCATGTGGCGATTGGCGCTGGATTTGTCATTGGCTGCGTCGTCCTGCTGATCGCGTGGCTCATCATGCGTTATTCGGTGGTTCGTCTGCCGCTGAAACCCTTCTTTATGTTTACCGGCAGTTTGATGTACCTGATGGCGTTCGTCTTCGCCGGGAAAGGGGTGCTGGAACTGGTGGAAGGCAAATTGTTCCAGCCTACTCTGATCCCCGGCGTGCCCGAAATCAGCTGGCTGGGAATTTATCCCTGGCTGGAAACGTTGTTGCCGCAGGTGGCGCTGCTGATCGCCGCGCTGGTTGCACTCTGGGTAATGCGGCGGCGTAGTCACGTTCCGGGGGAACCCATAAAAAACAACCCGTAACCCTTTTTACGACAAGAGGATATGTCAGATGACTATGAAGAAAACCCTGATTGCCAGCGCCGTGATCGCCGGGATTTTTACCGCGCCTGCCGCGCTGGCGTTTAAAGAGTATCCGGCTGGCGAACCGGTGACGATGAACGAGATGGAACTGGCCGCCGTTTATTTGCAGCCGATTGATATGGAGCCGCGCGGCATGGGCCTGCCAGCGGCGAAATCCGATATCCACCTGGAAGCCGATATTCATGCGGTGGAAGGCAATAAAAACGGCTTTGGTGCCGGGGAATGGATCCCGTTCCTGACCATTAACTACACCCTGGTGAATAACGATACGGGCGAAAAACAGGAAGGCACCTTCATGCCGATGGTCGCCAGCGACGGCCCGCACTACGGCGCTAACATCAAAATGATGGGTGTGGGTAACTACAAAGTCACCTACCACATTGACCCACCATCAAAAGCCGGGATGCACCGCCATACCGACAGCGAAACTGGCGTTGGCCGCTGGTGGAAACCGTTTGATGTTAGCTATGAATTTAAATATGTCGGCCTGAATTAAGCCGGGAGGTCGGGATGACCGTATGGTTGTCCCGGCACGCGTTTCTGATCACCCTCTCTGCCGTACAGAACGGATGTTATGAGCTATTTTTTCGTTACGACGTTACAGGTTTTTTTCTGCATTGCACTGTTATCCGGCGTGCTGTGGAGCCGTGGTGATGCGCCAGGGCTGCGACCGCTGGTGTGGACGTTGGTCATTGCGCTGGTGGCCGGGCTGCTGGCCGGGCTTTACCTCCACGGTTCACGACAAGGTGAACTGCTGCTGGTCTGCGCTGAAATTCTGATTTCTTTCCTGTTCCTGCTGAGCTTCTGGTGGGCATCAATCCGCCTGCGCTACCTGTGGCAGGGCATCCTCGTTTTTGCGGCCGCGCGCCACTGGGCGCAGGATCCTAACCTTGGCGGACTCACCAGCACCCACGTCCTGAATACCGACCTGTTGTTGAACCTGAGCGCGCTGGTGGTAGCGTTCGGCATCCTTAGTCTGGCGGCGACGGTATGCGGCATGTTAATTCGGCGGATGCGCTGGCTTTACTGGCCGCTGACGATAGTGATTGTCGTCATGCTATGGCTGCCGCTGAGCGGTAATGTGCTGTTGTTGATGATGAAGCTGCAAATCGTGCCGCTGGCGAAACCGCTATTGAGTTTTGTCGCGCGAGTCACCAATAACGCGGCGCTCTATAACTGGGCGGGAGCCGCATTGTTGCTGGGGCTGTGCCTGTGCTGGCTTCCTTCTTTGCGGCGCTATTTCCGCGAGACAGCGGCGACGCATGACGCGGTGGCACATCGTCTGGCGCTGGCCCGGCGACGCAATGCCATGCGTTTGTTGCTGACTACCCTTGGCTGCGCAGCAGTGGTCGTCGCGGGCCAGCTCTGGTGGGTGTTAGTGGCTTCCCAGCCGCCCCGGCTGTCGGAAGCGCAGCCGGTGACCCTCGCAAGCGATGGTCAGATCCATCTGCCGGTTGAGCAACTACGTGACGGTAAGCTGCACCGTTTTGTCTGGGTAGCGGATGATGGCAAGGCGGTGCGCTTTTTCGTCATCAACCGTTATCCCGACAAACTGCGTTTTGGCGTGGTCTTTGACGCCTGCCTGCTGTGCGGCGATCAGGGCTACGTAATGGAAGGTAATCAGGTGATCTGCGTCGCCTGCGGGGTGCATATTTTTATTCCGTCCATCGGTAAACCCGGCGGCTGTAACCCTGTGCCGATTGAAAACTGGCGCAATGACGACAAAACGCTGACCATTCCCGGGGCGTCGCTGGCAGCGGGGGTGAATTACTTCTCAACGGTGCTGACTATTCAGGTTACCGATCCGGTGGATGGTTCATCGCTCACCAATACCGCCGCCGAATTTAAATACAGCTACGGCGGTAAAACCTGGTTCTTTGCCTCAGAGGCGAACTACAACCGCTTCCGCGACACGCCTGAACAGTTTGTTCCCGCCGGGATGAAGGAGGAATAGTCATGCTATGGCGAATGCTACGACAGTCCTGGGGCCGCAATGTGCGGCGTAAAGGACTGGCGATCCTGACCGTGTTCCTGGCGTCCAGCCTGATTTCCGCGCTGCTGGCGGTGTCGATTGATATTGGCGATAAGATGTCGCGCGAGCTGAAATCTTACGGCGCAAACATCCTGATTGAACCTGCCGGGCAGGCCGCGTTGCCCGCGTTGTTCAGCGAAAAAAGCAGCCCACTTTCCGGACAGGATTTTCTCGACGAAGCGGAACTGCCGAATATTAAAGATATTTTCTGGCGTAATAACATTGTTGGCTTTGCGCCCGCGCTGGGCGGCGACGTGACGGTGAATCATCAGGATGTGCGTATTCTGGGCACCTTTTTTAGTCAACCAGTCGATATCCCGGATGAAGAGGGGTATCAAACCGGGCAGCGTACCGTCAGCCCTTTCTGGCAGGTCGTCGGCGAGTGGCCACAGGAGCCTGCGGGTGACGCGCCGCAAACCTTAGTCGGGCACGCGCTGGCGAAGCGATACGGCTGGAAGGTGGGGGATACGCTGACGGTGCAGGCAGAAGAACGTTCTCAGCACGTTGTCGTTAGCGGGATTTTGTCCAGCGGCGGCGAGGAAGATAACCAACTGGTAATGCCGTTACATGTTGTGCAAACCCTGCTGGGGCTGCCCGGTAAGGTACAGACCATCCGCGTGTCGGCCCTGACGGTGCCAGAAAATGAGCTGTCCCGCCGGGCGCGGGAAAACCTTGAAGCGCTTAATGCTGAAGAGTACGACCTCTGGTACTGCACGGCCTATGTCTCCTCAATTGCTCATCAACTGGAAGAGGCGATCTCCGGGGCGGAAGTGCGTCCGGTCTGGCAGGTTGCTGCCTCTGAAGGGGTGGTTATCGACAAAATCCAGCTGCTGATGGCGGTGGTCACGCTGGCCGCGCTGGCCGCCGCCGCGATGGGCATTGCCTCGCTAATGACCAGCACCATCATGGAGCGCGCGCGGGAAATCGGCCTGATGAAAGCGCTCGGCGCGCGACAGTGGCAAATCCTGTTGCTGTTTTATCTGGAAGCCGCCTCAAGCGGACTGGCAGGCGGTGCGCTGGGATGTATTGCCGGATGGGGGCTGGCAAAAGCGATTGGCCTGATGCTGTTTGATGCGCCGCTGAACTTTGCATGGATCGTCGTCCCCTGCGTACTGGTGATCGCGGTGCTGATTGCGCTACTGGGCACGTGGTTCCCGGCGCGGCGTATCGCCCGTCTTTATCCGGTGGAGGTGCTGTATGGCCGCTAAGCGCGACATGCTCTGGTTACTGGTCTGGCGGGCGCTACGCCTGCGACTTCAGCGCGTTAGCGTGGTCTTTGCCGCGCTGATGGTCGGAGCCACCATCGTGACGGCACTTTCCGCCGTCTGGTTTGACATCAATACCAAAATGAGTGAAGAGCTGCGCACCTTCGGGGCCAATTTCTATATTGGTCCCGGTCACGGTGCCAGTATGCCGCAGGCGGAACTCCAGACCATTCTTGACCAGGCACCCAAAGGTCTAATTTATGGTGCCAGCCCCTGGCTGTACGGCATGGCGCGTACCGAGCTGGAAAAGGTGGTGATCGTCGGCGTGTGGTTTGAATCGCTGCAAAAACTGGCTCCTTACTGGCAGGTAACCGGCGACTGGATCAACGTCAGCTTTGACGATCGCAACGCGATGGTTGGCGTGAAGCTGGCGGAACGGCTGAATGTTAAACCGGGCGACAGCATCACCCTGGTCGATCATAACGCGCGGAAAAAGCTGATGGTCAAAGGGATCGTGGAATCAGGCGATGCCACCGACAATATGCTTATCGTCAGCCTTGATGTGGCCCAGGCATGGCTACGTCAGCCAGGTAAAATCAGTCACGGGCTGCTGAGCGTCAGTAATGACGTCGGCCAGGTGGAAAGCTACGCCCGGCGTTTGCAGCAGCAATTCCCCGATCTCGAGATCCGCCCGGTGCGCAAAGTCTCCGCGTCGGAAGGGCAGGTGCTGGACAAGATCAAAGGGCTGATGGGGCTGGTTTCGCTGGTTATTCTTGCGCTCTCATCGCTGTGCGTAAATACCACCCTGATGGCTATCGTCGGGGAACGTTCGCGTGAGTTTGCGCTGCAAAAAGCGTTGGGTTCGGGTAATGGCGATATCATCCGCCAGATGCTGCTGGAGACTGGCATTATCGCCCTGGCGGCGGTAGTGGCGGGCTGGATCCTGGGCTATCTGCTGGCGCAACTGCTGGGGCTGACGGTATTTAACGCCGCCATCTCGCTGCGCCTGCCGGTGCTGCCCATCACCCTGATCCTGTCTTTACTGGTCGCGGCACTCGCGGCCATTGTGCCGGTACGGCGTGCAGTCAGCGTCGAACCGGCGAAAGTGCTTAAAGGAGAGTAATCCCATGACCGTCATGCATATGCCTCAGGTGGCGATTGAAACGCGCCATTTGTATAAGCGCTTCGGCGATGTGATCGCGCTGGATGATATCAATCTGCGTATCGCACGCGGTGAATTTGTGGCGATTATGGGCGCGTCAGGCTCCGGTAAAACCACGCTGATGAATATCCTGACCTGTCTTGATACCGCCAGTGAAGGTCAGGTGATCCTTGATGGAACCGACGCGGCGGCGCTGGACGAAGAAGGGCGTCGACGTTTTCGCGCCGAAAAAATCGGCCTGGTTTTTCAGCAGTTTCATCTTATTCCGTTCCTGACGGCGCTGGAAAACATCATGCTGGCGCAGCACTATCATAGCGTGGTGGACGAAACCGCCGCCCGATCCGTGCTGGCGCAGGTGGGGCTGGAGCATCGAATGACGCATCTCCCCAGCCAGCTTTCCGGCGGCGAACAGCAGCGCGTGTGTATTGCCAGAGCGCTGGTGAATGAACCGCCGGTGATTTTCGCCGACGAGCCGACCGGCAACCTGGATGAAGAAAACGAGCAACGGGTACTGGACTTACTGAAGGATTTGCACCAGCAGGGGCGCACCATTGTGATGGTGACGCACAACCCGGCGCTGGGACAATTTGCCGATCGCATCCTGCGTCTGCAGCATGGTAAGTATCTGGGCGAGGAGAAGAATCAACATGCGCTGGCTTAACGTTGTGCTACTCATGCTGTTGGTGAGCCTTAGCGGCTGTAAAGAGGAAAAACTGGCGCTGGGTGAAACGGCCCCCGCGCTGGCAGCCTTTGATCTGCAGGGTAATGAAGCCAGCCTTGAACGCTGGCAGGGCAAAGGCATTTACCTGAATTTCTGGTCCTCCGGCTGCGGCGGTTGCCTGGCAGAAATGGACACGCTCCAGGCGCTGAGCCAGCAATGGAACGACAATGTCGTTGTGGTGGCCGTCAATACCGATCCGGACTCGGTGAGCGTTGAGTCGCTGCTGGCCAAACACCATATCAGCTATCCGGTACTGCGCGATCAGCTAAAAATTACCCAGGAACGTTATCAGGTGATCGGTACGCCGACGTCAATACTGATCGACGCTCGGGGGAAGGTGGTGGACCTGCATCAGGGCGTGCGCACGCCAGCGGCATTACAGGACGCTTTTGTGCGTCTGGCGAAACATTGATTTTACGGATGAATTTGCATAAAACTGGAAGCAGCCTCGAATGATTTCATGTCAGGCATTGCAGTTTCCTTCTCAGGCGCTGAAAATAGCGCCTGTTTTTATTTTGGGCGGTTGGAGTCAATGTGGCGCAGGCGGAAGTATTGAATCAGGAGTCGCTGGCTAAACAGGTTTTGCGGGAAACCTTTGGCTATCAGCAGTTTCGCCCCGGCCAGGAAGACATTATTCATACGGCGCTGGAGGGACGCGACTGTCTGGTCGTGATGCCCACCGGCGGCGGTAAATCGTTGTGTTATCAAATCCCTGCGCTTTTACTTGATGGACTGACCGTGGTGGTTTCACCGCTGATCTCGCTGATGAAAGATCAGGTCGATCAGCTGCTGGCAAACGGCGTGGCGGCGGCCTGTCTGAACTCAACGCAGACGCGCGAACAGCAGCAGCAGGTCATGGCTGGCTGTCGCAACGGCGAAATTCGTCTGCTCTATATCGCGCCAGAACGACTGATGCTGGACAACTTCCTCGACCACCTTGCGCACTGGAATCCGGTGCTGCTGGCGGTGGATGAAGCGCACTGTATTTCCCAGTGGGGCCATGATTTCCGTCCGGAGTACGCTTTGCTGGGCCATTTGCGCCAGCGCTTCCCCGCGCTGCCGTTTATGGCGCTGACCGCCACGGCGGACGACACCACCCGACTTGATATCGTCAGGCTGCTGGGGCTTAACGATCCGCTGATCCAGATCAGCAGCTTTGACCGGCCGAATATCCGCTATATGCTGATGGAGAAGTTTAAGCCTCTGGACCAACTGCTGCGTTACGTGCAGGAGCAGCGCGGTAAATGCGGCATTATTTACTGTAACAGTCGTGCAAAGGTGGAAGACACCGCCGCGCGGCTACAAAGCCGGGGCTTCAGCGCCGCCGCCTATCATGCAGGGCTGGAAAATAGCGTGCGCGCCGCGGTACAGGAAAAGTTCCAGCGCGACGATTTGCAAATCGTGGTGGCGACGGTGGCGTTTGGCATGGGTATCAACAAGCCTAACGTGCGTTTTGTGGTGCATTTCGACATTCCTCGCAACATCGAATCCTACTATCAGGAAACGGGGCGTGCCGGGCGTGACGGGCTGCCTGCGGAAGCGATGCTGTTTTACGATCCGGCGGATATGGCCTGGCTACGCCGCTGCCTGGAAGAAAAACCGGCCGGTCAGCTTCAGGATATTGAGCGCCACAAGCTTAATGCGATGGGCGCTTTTGCCGAAGCGCAAACCTGCCGCCGTCTGGTGCTACTCAACTATTTTGGCGAAGGGCGGCAGGCCTCCTGCGGCAACTGCGATATTTGTCTCGACCCGCCAAAACAGTATGACGGTTCTAATGATGCGCAAATTGCCCTGTCGACCATTGGCCGCGTCAACCAGCGCTTCGGGATGGGCTACGTGGTGGAAGTCATCCGTGGCGCAAACAACCAGCGTATACGCGAATTTGGTCACGATAAACTTAAAGTCTATGGCATGGGGCGGGATAAGAGCCATGAGCACTGGGTGAGCGTGATCCGCCAGCTTATCCACCTTGGCATGGTGACGCAGAATATTGCCCAGCACTCCGCGTTACAGCTCACAGACGCTGCGCGCCCGATATTGCGCGGCGAGCCGTTAATGCTGGCCGTACCGCGCGTTGTGGCGCTGAAACCACGCGTAATGCAAAAAGCCGCGGTCGGGAATTACGATCGCAAGCTGTTCGCCAAACTGCGCAAGCTGCGTAAAGCCATTGCTGACGAAGGCAATATTCCGCCGTACGTTGTCTTTAACGATGCCACGCTTATCGAGATGGCCGAACAGATGCCGGTTTCCGCCAGCGAGATGCTGAGCGTCAACGGCGTCGGCGTGCGTAAACTTGAACGTTTTGGTAAAGAATTTATGGCGTTAATTCGCTCGCATGTGGATGGCGATGATGATGAGTAGTCAGCCGACGCAAAAAGTGCCAGGATGATGACTCATTGAACTATTTTCCCGCGAGTTAATCATGTTGATGCTATTTCTCACCGTGGCTTTTGTGCATTTTATTGCCCTGATGAGCCCCGGCCCGGATTTTTTCTTTGTTTCTCAGACCGCCGTCAGCCGTTCCCGTAAAGAAGCCATGATGGGCGTGCTTGGCATTACCTGCGGCGTCATGGTCTGGGCGGGCGTTGCACTGCTGGGGCTGCATCTGATCCTCGAAAAAATGGCCTGGCTGCACAATATTATTATGATTGGTGGCGGTCTTTATCTGTGCTGGATGGGCTACCAGATGCTGCGTGGCGCGCTGAAAAAAGAGGCAGCCGATGCGCCTGCGCCGAAAGTGGAACTGGCGGCTGGTGGGCGCAGTTTCCTGAAGGGGTTAATGACCAATCTCGCCAATCCTAAAGCCATCATTTACTTCGGTTCTGTTTTTTCACTGTTTGTCAGTGACAGCGTGGGTACACCGGAGCGCTGGGGCATTTTTGTGCTGATCGCCATTGAAACTCTGGCGTGGTTTACCGTAGTTGCCAGTCTGTTTGCGCTGCCGGCGATGCGTCGCGGCTATCAGCGTCTGGCGAAATGGATTGATGGTTTTGCGGGTGTGCTGTTTGCAGGCTTCGGCATTCACCTGATTATTTCACGCTAAGAACCGGCCCACCCGGTGTGCATCGGGTGGGGTATTTTTACTGTTCGAGCTGTTGTAACTCGTCCTTCGACAGGCCGGTGATTTCCATAATTGCCTGACTATCGAAACCACGCTGCAACATTTTTTGCGCGATTTCCAGTAAGGCGGTAAGTTTACCTCTCTGAAGCAGCTCCTCTGCCATCGTCATTAGTGTCTCTCCATGTTTTGGCACCCGCTGTGCCAGTTCATATAATAACGGCTCAATACTCTGCGCGTATCATATAGTTTTTGTTGTCTGCTTTAGCAGGCAGAGCAACGGGGCCGCCTTCACGCATGCCTTGCCGACGCCAGTAGCGCCCCCACCAGCATAAACAGCGAGCCAAATACCCGGTTTAACGCTTTCATCTGCTTTGGCCCTTTAATCCAGGCGGCAATTCGCTGTGCCAGCGTGGCGTAGCCGATCATCACGACGATGTCGACCACGATAGTCGTCACGCCGAGAATGACGTACTGTGCAATTTGCGGCTGTGTGGGCAGGATAAACTGCGGAAACAGCGCGGCGAGAAAAACGATGCTCTTGGGGTTGGTCAGATTAACGAACACCGCGCGTTTAAACAGCCGCCCTCGTGATTGTGTTTGCGCCAGAGTATTGAGATCCAGCGCCCCGGCAGCGCGCCACTGTTGAATGCCAAGCCAGATAAGGTACGCCACACCCGCCCATTTCAGGATTTCAAACGCCAGCAGCGAGCGTGAAAATAACGTGCCCAGTCCTACACCGACCAGCACGATATGGATCCCCAACCCGGTTTGCAGACCGGCAATGGAGGCTGCTGCGCCACGATAGCCGTAGCTGATGGCCGTGGACATCGTATTGATTGCACCTGAGCCGGGCGAGAGACTGAGGATAATGGATGTCAGCAGATAAGCGAACCACCACTCGAAGGTCATGAGAAATTCCCTGATTGTTTATTTTTATGCCACAATACCCTGGTGTTGTAGCCTTGTGCGATAAGTCACAAAAAAACGATTTTACACGGTGAGCGGGGGTGGAAACCCGATGTTTCGGCAAAAAAGGAACTGGGAAACAAGAGAAAACGCGTTCGCGGCTTTTTCTATGGGGCCGCTAACCGATTTCTGGCGTCAGCGGGAAGAGGCGGAATTTATGGGCGTCGATAACGTTCCGGTCCGTTTTGTGCGTTTTCATGCGCCGGAAAACGATCGTGTCATCGTGGTATGTCCGGGTCGCATTGAAAGCTACGTAAAATATGCCGAACTGGCGTATGACCTGTTCCATATGGGGTTTGATGTATTAATCATCGACCATCGTGGGCAGGGGCGTTCGGGACGTCTTTTGTCCGATACGCATCGTGGCCACGTGGTTAACTTTAGCGATTACGTGGATGATTTCGCGGCGTTCTGGGAACAGGAAGTGCAGCCGGGACCGTGGCGTAAGCGTTATATTCTGGCGCACTCCATGGGCGGGACTATCGCCACATTGTTTTTACAGCGCACCCCCGGTGCCTGCGACGCCATCGCACTCTGTGCGCCGATGTTCGGCATTATTATTCATCTTCCGGACTGGATGGTGCGGCAGATCCTCGACTGGGCTGAGGGCCATCAGCGTTTTCGGGAGAGCTATGCGCTGGGAACGGGACGCTGGCACGCGCTGCCGTTTAGCGTTAACGTCCTGACCCACAGCCGCGCACGCTACCGTCGTAATCTGCGCTTTTATGCCGATGAACCAAAACTGCGCGTGGGTGGACCGACCCATCACTGGGTGCGGGAGGGTATCCTGGCTGGTGAACAGGTGCTGGCGGGCGCAGGCGACGACGCCACGCCCATGTTGTTGCTTCAGGCGGAAGAGGAGCGCGTTGTCGATAACCGCGTTCACGACCGCTACTGTGAAATTCGCGCCGCAGCGGGCCATCCTTGCGAAGGAGGTCAGCCGCTTGTCATAGGAGGCGCTTATCATGAGATCCTTTTTGAAAAGGACGCCATGCGCTCAGTCGCGCTAAATGCCATCGTCGACTTTTTCGATCGACACCATTGATTATTGCTTTACTGACCAGAGGTTGAATTTTCTTATGTATCAGGTTGTTGCATCCGATCTGGATGGTACACTACTCTCTCCTGACCACCGTTTATCCCCGTTTGCCAAAGAGACGCTTAAGCTGCTGACCGCGCGCGGAATTAACTTCGTCTTTGCTACCGGTCGTCATCATATTGACGTTGGTCAAATCCGTGATGCCCTTGAAATCAAAGCCTACATGATCACCTCGAACGGTGCCCGGGTGCACGATACCGATGGCAATCTGGTGTTTACGCATAATCTGGACAGCGATATTGCCGCCGACCTGTTTGGCGTGGTGCATACCAGCCCGGATATTATCACCAACGTCTATCGCGACGATGAGTGGTTTATGAACCGCCATCGTCCCGAAGAGATGCGTTTTTTCAAAGAGGCGATCTTTAACTATTCGCTGTATGAGCCGGGACTGCTGGATCCGCAGGGGATCAGCAAGGTGTTTTTCACCAGTCCAAATCATGAAAAACTGCTGCCGCTTGAGCAAGCGATCAACGCCCGCTGGGGCGATCGCGTTAACGTGAGTTTCTCCACGCTGACCTGTCTGGAAGTGATGGCGGGCGGCGTGTCGAAAGGGCATGCGCTGGAAGCGGTGTCTGCGGCGATGGGCTACGGTTTACAGGACTGCATTGCTTTCGGTGACGGCATGAACGATGCGGAAATGCTGTCGATGGCAGGCAAAGGCTGCATTATGGCGAATGCCCATCAGCGTCTGAAAGATATGTATCCGGCGCTGGAGGTCATTGGCACCAATGCCGATAACGCCGTACCGAATTACCTGCGCAAGTTGTATCTTGATTGATTCTTTATTGACCAGATGTCAACCGTGCTCTCCGCTACAATGAGTGCTCTTCAACTTAAGAGACATTCATTGTGGCGCTTCTTATCATCACCACTATCCTGTGGGCTTTCGCCTTCAGCCTGTTTGGCGAGTACCTTGCCGGGCACGTAGACAGCTATTTTGCGGTGCTGGTGCGCGTCGGGCTGGCAGCGCTGGTTTTCCTGCCGTTTTTACGCGCTCGGGGGCATAGCCTGAAAACCCTCGGGTTGTATATGCTGGTCGGGGCCATGCAGCTTGGCATTATGTATATGCTGAGTTTCCGCGCTTATCTTTATCTTACTGTCTCTGAACTGCTGCTGTTTACTGTGCTGACACCGCTGTATATCACGTTGATTTACGATCTGATGAGTAAACGCCCGTTGCGATGGGGATACGCATTCAGCGCGCTGCTGGCGGTCATTGGCGCGGGCATTATTCGTTATAATCAGGTCACCGATCATTTCTGGACCGGCCTGGTGCTGGTGCAGCTTTCCAATATCAGCTTTGCGATTGGCATGGTGGGCTATAAGCGCCTGATGGAAACGCGTCCGATGCCGCAGCATAATGCGTTTGCCTGGTTCTATATCGGAGCGTTTTTAGTGGCGGTAGTGGGCTGGTCCGTACTGGGGAATGCGCAGAAGATGCCAGAAACCACGCTTCAGTGGAGCATCCTTGTGTTTCTGGGGGTGGCAGCTTCAGGGATTGGCTACTTTATGTGGAACGTTGGCGCGACGCAGGTGGATGCCGGCACGCTCGGTATCATGAATAATATGCACGTGCCCGCGGGGCTGCTGGTGAACCTGGCGATCTGGCACCAACAACCTCACTGGCCGACGTTTATCACGGGTGCGGCGGTGATCCTGGCGTCGCTGTGGGTCCATCGCCAGTGGGTCGCTCCGCGCTCCGTACAAACGGCAGGTGATCGCAGGCGTGATTCCGCGTCGAGCGAATAAATGCCTCAACCACTGGCTGACGCTGTTCGCCGTCGCGCACGGCGGCGTACAGCCGGCTCCATAATCCCTCACCCAAGGTTTTGGTTACCACCAGGCCCTGACGTTCAAAACTCTCCACCACCCAGTGCGGCAGCGCGGCAATCCCCATCCGGGCCGCTACCATCTGGATCAGCAACAGGGTGTTATCCACGCTTTTGAACTGCGGATTGATACCTGCCGGTTGCAGAAAGTGACGCCAGACGTCCAGTCGACTGCGCTGTACCGGGTAAATCAGCAACGTTTCGCTGGCCAGATCGTCTGGCGTTATGCGCGCTTTCGCCGCCAGCGGATGATCCGGAGCCAGCACCAGCCGCACCTCAAAATCAAACATCGGCGAGTAGTGCAGACCGCTACGCGGCAGAATATCTGACGTCATCACCAGATCCAGCTCGCTTTGCTGAAGCGCGGGCTGCGGATCGAAGGTCACGCCAGATTTAAAATCCATCTCAACCTGCGGCCATTTCACGCGGAAATTCTCAAGCGCCGGGGTCAGCCACTGAATGCAGCTGTGGCACTCAATCGCAATGCGCAGCGTGGTCTGTTGCGGTTCATTACAGGCCTGTAGCGCCCGGCTGATCTGCGGCAGCACCTGGTTTGCTAACTGGAGCAGCACTTCTCCCTGCGGCGTAAAGCGCAGCGGCTGACTTTTGCGCACGAATAGCCGAAAGCCAAGGCGCTGTTCCAGATCGCTGAACTGGTGAGAAAGGGCGGATTGGGTCTGGTGCAGCGTTGCTGCGGCCGCCGCCAGCGAACCACTGTTCCGCAACGCCTGGAGCGTTTTCAGGTGTTTAATCTCGATCATGAAAGTCCTTCACTTCGGCATGAACAAATTGCGCTTGAGGATTATACAGTACCTACACATTATGGATGTGTAAACATCTGGATGGCTAAATAACAAATTTCTCAAGGGGCATACAATGACAATTTTGAATCACACCCTCGGTTTTCCCCGTATTGGCCTGCGCCGCGAACTGAAAAAAGCGCAGGAAAGCTACTGGGCTGGCAATAGCTCCCGCGAAGATCTGCTGGCGGTAGGCCGTGAACTGCGCGCTCGTCACTGGGATCAGCAGAAGCAGGCGGGCGTTGACCTGCTGCCGGTAGGTGATTTCGCCTGGTACGACCATGTTCTGACCACCAGCCTGCTGCTGGGCAACGTGCCGGCTCGTCATCAGAACAACGACGGCTCGGTCGATATCGATACCCTGTTCCGCATTGGCCGCGGCCGTGCGCCGACCGGCGAACCGGCGGCGGCAGCGGAAATGACCAAATGGTTTAATACTAACTATCACTATATGGTGCCGGAGTTCGTCAAAGGCCAGCGGTTTACCCTGACCTGGACGCAGTTACTGGAGGAAGTGGACGAAGCGCTGGCACTGGGCCATAAGGTGAAGCCGGTGCTGCTCGGGCCAGTCACTTACCTGTGGCTGGGTAAAGTCAAAGGCGAGTCGTTCGACCGTCTGAGCCTGCTTAACGACATTCTCCCGGTCTACCAGCAGGTGCTGGCTGAACTGGCAAAACGCGGCGTTGAGTGGGTGCAAATTGACGAACCGGCGCTGGTGCTGGAACTGCCGCAGGAATGGCTGAACGCGTTCAAACCGGCCTATGACGCGCTCGCAGGCCAGGTGAAGCTGTTGCTGACCACCTACTTTGAAGGCGTTACCGATAACCTTGACACCCTCACCACGCTGCCGGTCCAGGGTCTGCATGTGGATCTGGTACATGGTAAAGATGATGTGGCAGAACTGCACAATCGTCTGCCTGCTGACTGGCTGCTGTCCGCCGGGCTGGTAAACGGGCGTAACGTCTGGCGCGCCGATCTGACGGAGAAATACGCGCAAGTTAAAGATATCGTTGGTAAACGTGAACTGTGGGTGGCATCGTCCTGCTCGCTGCTGCACAGCCCCATCGACCTGAGCGTGGAAACCCGTCTGGATGCTGAAGTGAAAAGCTGGTTTGCCTTCGCCCTGCAAAAATGCGAGGAACTGGCCCTGCTGCGCGATGCCCTGAACAGCGGCGATACCGCTGCAATCGCCGAGTGGAGCGCGCCGATTCAGGCCCGTCGCCACTCAACGCGTGTGCACAATGCGGCGGTGGCAAAACGTCTGACGGCCATTACCGCTCAGGACAGCCAGCGCACAAATGCTTATCCGGTTCGCGCCGAAGCCCAGCGTGCGCGCTTTAATCTACCTGCCTGGCCGACCACTACCATCGGTTCTTTCCCGCAGACGACTGAAATCCGCGGCCTGCGCCTGGACTTTAAAAAGGGCAATCTTGATGCGAATAACTACCGCACCGGCATTGCCGGACATATCAGGCAGGCGATCGTGGAGCAGGAGCGGCTGGGTCTCGACGTGCTGGTGCATGGCGAAGCCGAGCGTAACGATATGGTGGAATACTTTGGCGAGCACCTGGACGGTTTCATCTTTACCCAGAACGGCTGGGTACAGAGCTACGGTTCCCGCTGCGTGAAGCCGCCGGTAGTGATTGGCGATATCAGTCGCCCGGAACCGATCACCGTGGAGTGGGCGAAATACGCGCAGTCGCTGACCGACAAACCGGTAAAAGGCATGCTGACCGGCCCGGTAACTATTCTTTGCTGGTCCTTCCCGCGCGAAGACGTGAGCCGTGAAACCATTGCTAAGCAGATTGCGCTGGCGCTGCGTGACGAAGTGGCGGACCTGGAAGCGGCCGGTATCGGCATCATTCAGATTGACGAACCGGCATTGCGCGAAGGTCTGCCGCTGAAACGCAGCGACTGGGATGCTTACCTGCAATGGGGCGTGGAAGCTTTCCGTCTCAATGCGGCGGTCGCGAAGGACGATACCCAGATCCACACTCACATGTGCTACTGCGAGTTTAACGACATCATGGACTCCATTGCGGCGCTGGATGCCGATGTGATCACCATCGAAACCTCGCGTTCCGATATGGAACTGCTGGAGTCGTTTGAAGAGTTCGACTACCCGAACGAAATCGGGCCGGGCGTGTATGACATCCACTCGCCGAACGTCCCGAGCGTGGAGTGGATTGAAGCCCTGCTGAAGAAAGCGGAACAGCGTATTCCGGCAGAGCGCCTGTGGGTGAATCCGGACTGCGGCCTGAAAACCCGCGGCTGGCCGGAAACCCGCGCTGCGCTGGCGAACATGGTCAAAGCGGCGCAGAATTTGCGTCAGGAGTAATGTAGCGCCCGCGAAGGGCTGCAACGGCGCATAAAATATGTAGTACCGGTTTGTCATCAACCTCTGGAGGCTTCGGCCTCCTTTTTGTTTTTCCCCGCCGGACCGATCATAAATTCACCTTTTTGACACTCCTCACAAAATATATAACATTATATTGTTATAACAATTACCACCAAAACAATAAAGAGACCTCTGTATGGACTACAACCAGGTGGGAAAGGCGATTGTGAAGCACTGTGGCGGCCTGTCGAATTTGCTCCACGTCACCAACTGTATGACTCGCGTGCGGATGACTATCGGCGATCAATCGCAGGTGGATATTGCGGCACTCAAAAGCATTGAAGGCGTACTCGGTGTGGTGGAGGACGATACATTGCAGGTAATTGTCGGGCCGGGAAAATCGTCGAAGGTCGCGAATGTGATTAACGATCTACTGAAAGACCAGCCCGTAAGCGAGGTGCCGCTCAGCGCCGTGGAACAAAAAGCAAAGCAGGCGCGGGAAAAAGCCAAAAAACAGACCCGTACCAAAGTTATCCTTAAACATATCGCCAACATTTTTGTGCCGATCCTGCCGTCATTGATTGCCGCCGGTATTCTGATGGGGATTAACAACGTGCTGGTGAACTCCGCCGCCTCGTGGGCGCTGGCGCATCACGTGGCGGCGCTGGGCGACCTGTCGCCGACTCAGGTGGTACTCGATCAGCGGCATATGCTGGGCGTGAGCCAGTTCCTCGATATCGTCTCAAAGGCGCTGTTCGGTTTCCTTGCCATCTATACCGGGGTGACGGCGGCGAAGGAATTTGACGGTAACGCGGTGATGGGCGGACTGCTGGGGGCGATCACCATTGTGCCGCAAATTACCGCGCTGGGGCTGATCCCGGGGCAGGGCGGGCTGATTGGCGTCATTCTCTGCGTCTGGTTGATGTGTCTGCTGGAAAAACAGGTCCGACGCGTTGTGCCGGATATTGTGGATGTCGTCGTGACGCCGACTATCGTGCTGGTGGTGATGGCGGCGGCACTGCTGTTGGTGATTATGCCCGCGGCAGGCATTGTTTCTGACGGTATTTTGCACGGGCTGAATGGTCTGCTCTCGACCGGCGGCATTGCGGCGGGCTTTGTGCTCTCGGCGCTGTTTCCGTTCCTGATTTCGCTTGGCCTGCATCACGGCCTGTTTCCTATTCATCTTGAGATGATCAACGCCACCGGCCACGCGCCGCTGTTTGCCATCCAGATTATGTCCAACGCCGGGATGGTTGGTGCGGCGACGGCGGTGCTGTTGCTGACCCGCGATCCGGTAATGAAAAAAATCGCCAAAGGGGCGATCCCGACCTCCATCCTGGCGGTGGGTGAACCGACGATATTTGGCGTCAATATTCCTGCCGGATTCGCCTTTATCACCGGTTCTATTGGCGCAGGTTTCGGCGGGATGATGGTGGTACTGCTGGGCGTCTCGACCAATGGCGTTGGCGCTGCCGGACTCTCTGCACTGCCGCTGATCGCTGACGGCAAATATTTGCAGTACATCATCTCGTGGCTGACCGGCTGTGCCGCCGCGTTTGTATTGACGTATATCGTTGGCAAAGTGCGCGGTTACGATAAAGAAACGGCGTAAAGAAAGAGGAAGGAGTAAAGCATGAAAGCGATTATGTTGATGTTTGATTCGCTGAATAAGCGCCTGCTGTCGGCTTATGGCAACGACAGCACCATTACGCCGAATTTTCAGCGGCTGAAAGAGCGTACTGTCCGCTTTGATAATTTTTATGTCGGCAGTATGCCCTGCATGCCGGCCCGTCGGGAGTTGCATACCGGGCGCTATAATTTTTTACACCGCGGCTGGTCGCCGCTGGAACCATTCGATGATTCGGTTCCGGAGCTGCTTAAAAAGAGCGGGATTCACACACACCTTGTGACAGACCATAAGCACTACTGGCGCGACGGCGGGGCGACTTACCATTCACGTTACAGTACCTATGAATTTATTCGCGGCCAGGAAGGGGATAGCTGGAAAGGCGTCGTTGATAAACCGGAATATCACTATGAATCCGGCGAGCCGGAGGAGATCAAACAGCGGCGGATCGCCAGCCGGGTCCAGCATCAGATCAACGTGCAGTTTATGCAGAACGAAGACGATCACCATCTGGCGCGAACGATCGATAAAGGGCTGGAATTTATCGAGACTAACCACGCCAGCGATAACTGGTTTCTGCAACTGGAATGCTTCGATCCGCATGAGCCGTTTTTCGTGCCGGAAAAATACCTGAAAATGTATGGCATTGACGATCCTGCGCAGTTTGATGGCTGGCCGCCCTATTATTTCGTTACCGAAAACGCTGAACGTAAGAGCCTGATCCAGAAATATTACATGGCGCTGTTGACCATGGTGGATGCGTATGTCGGCAAAGTGCTGGACTACATGGATCGTTACGATCTGTGGCGCGACACCCTGCTTATCGTCAATACCGACCACGGCTTCCTGCTCGGCGAGCACGAATGGTGGGGGAAAAATATTATGCCGCTGTACAACGAAGTGGCGAATATTCCCTGCTTTATCTGGCATCCGCAGTATGGCTGCGCGGGCGAATCGCGGCAGGCGCTGGCGCAAACCATTGATATTCCCGCGACGCTACTGGACTGCTTTGGTCTGGATAAACCGGCGGATATGCAGGGCGTGTCGCTGCTGCCCGTACTGCGCGACGACACGCCAGTGCGTGATTACGCGCTGTTTGGCTACCACGGCTGTCATATCAATATTACCGATGGCCGCGACGTCTATATGCGCTCGCCCGTTGAGCACGGTATCGACGGCCTGTACGAATATACGCTGATGCCGACGCGCATTAATCGCCGCTTTAGCCCGCAGGAGCTGCGAGAAACGACGCTGCATCCGCCGTTCAGATTCACTAAACAGTGCCCGGTGATGAAAATTCCTGCCGAGTCGGTGATGACGCGTGGGGCCGATCGTTTTGGGCATCGCCTGTATGATTTAAAGGCCGATCCGACGCAGCAAACCCAGTGCCATGACGAGCAGGCGGCGCGGCGACTGCGGGAGAATATGATTCGGATGATGCAGGAAAGCGATGCGCCTGAGGAACTGTATTCGCGCTATGGTCTGGATGATGCGCACAGCCCATTGTTAGGGCTGGACCCGCATCTGCTGCCGGAACTGGCCGCCTTTGCGCCGCAGGTACGCTATGGCCTTTTCGCCTTATTACAACATCTGGAAGGTAGCGGGCAGAACGCGCTGGCTGAAAGGCTGCGAACCCTCAGCCAGGTCAACTGGAATAAGGAAAATTTGTGGGCTTTCGTACAGAATGAGCTTCCGACGGAGCAGCATCCGGCTGTGTACTATAAGATGGCGTTAGAAATGCGACTCGATTGAGAGGGATCCCCGGCCCCGGCCGGGGAAAAGGAGTGCGGTATTAATGAAAGAAGAACTGGACTATTCTCGCGGCGCGAAGCCCTTATATGCCCAACTGTATGACATTTTGCTCTCCAGGCTGAAAGCGGGGGAATATAAGAAAAACGATATCCTTCCTACTGAAGCGGAGTTTGAAGAACGCTTTGGCGTGAGCCGGATCACGGCCCGGCGCGCGCTGGCAGAACTGGTAGCAAAAGGGCTGGTTAAACGGCAAGCAGGTATTGGTACCATGGTGATCAGTACCTCTGAAAAGCAGGCGATCAAAGCCCGTATTTGCCTTATCGACGGTCGTCAGCAGAATGCGATTTCACGTAATAACCTGAAACTGGAGTTTCGGCTGCCGCCAAAAGAGGTCGCAGAGGCTTTTGCCATAGGGGATAAAACGCGGCTTCAGTACCTTACCCGCACGATTTCCCGCCAGAATGAACGTCCGGCGCAGGTAAACTATATCTGGTTGACGTCGCGGCTGGAAAACCTGTCGCTGAATGATTTTGACGGCGGTTTGTATTGTTTTCTGGAGGAACGCAATGAAAATATCGACAGCTATCAGGACATTATCACGTCTGAACTACCCACTGATGAGGACTGCGCTATTTTGCAAATCCCGCCTTCCGAACCTTTACTGGTAAAAACCCGCAAAGGTTATAACGAGAGCAGAGAGCTGGTTGAATTTGCGGTTTCAAAACATATCGCCAGTAGTTATCAGTACATCGTTGAGAACAGCCGCTGATATCAGCACGCGCAACTCAACAGGTCACAGAGAGAATGAAGTATGGCTATCAACGGTTGTCACGTCATGGCAAAGCCAACGGGTTCAGTATGCAACATTGATTGCCAGTACTGTTTCTATCTTGAAAAAGAAGCGCTTTATCCGGAGCGCAACAAAAACTGGCGGATGTCGGATGAAACGCTGGAGTCCTACATACGTCAGCATATCGAGGCGCAAAGCGGTAACGAGGTGAACTTTGCCTGGCAGGGCGGTGAGCCGACGATGATTGGACTGCCCTTTTTCCGCCGGGTGGTAGAACTGTGCGAGAAGCATGCTAACGGCAAAAAAATCAGTCATGCCCTGCAAACCAACGGTATTTTGCTCAATCCGGAATGGGCGCAGTTTTTTGCCGAGCATCATTTTCTGATTGGTCTGTCCGTCGATGGCCCCGCACATCTGCATGATAAATATCGCGTAACGCGTTCAGGTAAAGGCACCCACGCGCAGGTGATGGCAGGCATGGCGCTGCTCAAAGAGTACAACGTTGAGTTTAATACTCTGACTGTGGTGGGCGCGCATAACGTCGCTCACGCCCGCGACGTGTACGAGTTTTTGTTGGCAGCCGGTTCCCGCTATATCCAGTTTATCCCGCTGGTGGAGCGGATGAGTACCGAAGCATCGCCGGTACTTAATCTGGTGATGCCCGGTGAGAGCGCGGCAAAACTGGCACCGTGGACGGTGCCCTCGTGGCAGTACGGCGAATTCCTTAACCAGATCTTTGATATCTGGGTGCGGCGCGATGTCGGAAACGTCTACGTGCAGATGTTTGATGTGGCGCTCTCGGCCTGGTGCGGCCAGCCGCCGGTGCTGTGCGTGTTTTCTGAAAACTGCGGCCATGCTTTCGCTCTGGAATCTAACGGCGATCTCTATAATTGCGACCACTATGTCTACCCTGAGCATATGCTGGGCAATATTCATCAGAAAAGTATTAAAGAGATGAATAACAGCGAGCAGGCCATTACGTTTGGTCGGGCTAAGCGGGAGACGCTGACCGCCGACTGTCGTAAGTGCGACTATCGTTTTGTTTGCCACGGCGGTTGTCCTAAACATCGTTTTGCCGTCTCGCCTTCCGGGCATCCTGGTCATAACTATCTGTGCGCAGGGTATGAACATTTCTTTCGCCACATCACGCGTAACATGAACATCATGAAGGATCTGGTCACCAACGGCTATCCGCCGCAGGCGATCATGCGTGTGCTGGCGCAGGAAAAAACGGTCAATGCGGGGAGTGTGAATCGTAACGATCCCTGCCCCTGCGGTAGCGGCAAAAAATATAAAAAATGCTGTGGGATGTCTGCCTGACGGTTACGAATAACACTTTAATATTGATGGTTTTGTAGGCCGGGTAAGGCGAAGCCGCCACCCGGCAAAACGGCGCACACAATAGCAACCCCAGGTTTACCACCAACCTCATTATTCCGCTTTTTTACCCACATAGCGGGCAAACCATGCCAGCATTTTCTGCCAGCCATCTTTCGCCGAGGCCTCATGGTAGCTCGGACGATAATCCGCATTAAACGCGTGCCCGGCTTCCGGGTAGACAATAATGTCCGCCGTTGCATTGGCGTCTTGCAGCGCCTGACGCATTCTCTCCAGGCTTTCCTGAGGAATACTGTTGTCCTGAGCACCATACAGGCCCAGCACGGGCGCACTCAGCTCGGTGGCCACATCCACAGGATGTTTCGGCGATTTTAACGTCTGATCGCCGACCACTTTGCCATACCACGCCACGGCAGCTTTAAGCTGAGGATTATGCGCGGCATACAGCCAGGTAATGCGTCCGCCCCAGCAAAAACCGGTGATGGCAAGGCGATGAGCGTCGCCGCCATTACGCGCAGCCCAGTTCGCGACATGGTCCAGATCGGCCAGCACCTGCGCATCCGGCACGTTAGCCACCAGCTCTTTTAACAGCGTGCCAACGTCATCATAAGCATTGGGATCGCCCTGACGGAAATAGAGTTCCGGGGCGACAGCCAGATAGCCTTCCAGCGCCAGCCGACGACATAAATCGCGGATATGCTCATGTACGCCGAAAATTTCCTGCACTACGATAATGACAGGCAGCGCACCTTCCGCGTCTTTTGGCCTGGCGTGATAAGCGGGCATGTGCTCGCCCTGTGTCGGGATAGTGGTTTCACCGGTCGCGATAGCGTCTTCAGGCGTGCGAACAATGGTGGAAGCATGGGGTGAGGCCGCGGGTGCGAAACCCGGCTGATTATCAGTAGTCATGGCATTCTCCGTACCCAGTATTAGCGCAGAGTTAACTATAGACTCCACGTTAACAATTCACCGCATCAGATGCCGATTCGAAATGTCACCTGAACGACGCGTTAGGTTTGTTAATGTGATCAATATCACTATTTTATGGAAATGAACTGCAATAAGTTTCTACATGAGTGACTGTGGTCACGAAATAATCCCGGTCACTTCTGTAAAGTACCTTTTTGCTTCTTCTGACAAACTGACCCACAGAGGAGTTTTTTATGTCTAAGTCTGATGTTTTTCATCTCGGCCTCACCAAAAACGATCTACAAGGGGCTACGCTGGCTATCGTCCCTGGCGATCCAGAGCGTGTGGAAAAGATCGCCGCGCTGATGGATAAGCCGGTCAAGCTGGCATCCCATCGTGAATTTACCTCCTGGCGTGCAGAACTCGACGGTAAAGCGGTTATCGTGTGTTCAACCGGTATCGGCGGACCTTCTACGTCTATTGCCGTTGAAGAACTGGCGCAACTCGGCATTCGTACTTTCCTGCGCGTGGGGACCACTGGCGCGATCCAGTCCCATATTAACGTTGGCGACGTTCTGGTGACCACGGCTTCCGTGCGTCTGGACGGTGCCAGCCTGCACTTCGCGCCGATGGAATATCCGGCAGTGGCTGATTTCGCCTGTACTACCGCGCTGGTGGAAGCGGCGAAGGCGGTTGGCGCGACAACCCACATTGGCGTAACCGCCTCTTCCGACACGTTCTACCCAGGCCAGGAGCGTTACGATACGCATTCAGGGCGTGTGGTAAGCCGTTTCAAAGGCTCAATGGAAGAGTGGCAGTCCATGGGCGTGATGAACTACGAAATGGAGTCAGCCACGCTGCTGACCATGTGCTCCAGCCAGGGCCTGCGTGCCGGGATGGTTGCTGGCGTGATTGTTAACCGCACCCAGCAGGAAATTCCGAATGCGGAAACCATGAAACAAACCGAGAGCCATGCGGTGAAAATTGTGGTTGAAGCCGCTCGCCGTCTTCTCTGACAAACGTTATACCGTGGAATATGCCTGGCGGTGCTGCGCTTGCACAGGCCTACGGGTTACGAATAACTTATTGATATTTTCTGTTTTTGTAGGCCGGGCAAGGCGAAGCCGCCACCCGGCAAAACGGCTCGCACAATAGCAAAACCTGGTTTGTCATCAACCTCAAGGGCCGACATGTTCGGCCCTTTCTTTTTGCGTAACGCTTCGCAGAAAAACCTTTTAAGCTGGACGTTTATACAGCAAAGCCGTATTTTGCAGGGTGAATGAGTTATGCAGGAGGGTGAATGGACAGCGCAATCATTATCAGCGTACTACTGATGCTGGCAGGGATCGTCGTCGGCTGGCTGGCGGCAAGCTATCGTGCCGCGCAGCAGCAGGCCGAGATCCTTGCGGAGCAGCGGGAGGTTTTTGGTGAACTGAGCGCCGCAAAGCAGCAGCTTGCCCAGCACAGCCACTGGCGCGACGAGTGCGAACTGCTGAATAACGAGCTGCGTAGCCTGCGGGAAATCAACACCTCGCTGGAAGCCGACCTGCGCGAAGTAACGACCCGCCTTGAAGCGTCTCAGGACAAAACCCGCCAGATGGTCAACAGCGAGCAGCGGCTTAACGAGCAATTTGAAAACCTCGCCAACCGAATTTTCGAGCACAGTAATCGCCGGGTGGATGAGCAAAATCGCCAGAGCCTGCATGGCTTACTGACGCCGTTGCGTGAGCAACTTGACGGTTTTCGCCGCCAGGTGCAGGACAGTTTTGGTCAGGAGGCGCGAGAGAGGCACACTCTGGCACATGAAATTCGTAACCTCCAGCAGCTTAACGCGCAAATGGCGCAAGAAGCCCTTAATCTCACGCGCGCCCTGAAAGGCGATAACAAAGCGCAGGGAAACTGGGGAGAAGTGGTGCTGACTCGCGTCCTGGAAGCCTCCGGCCTGCGTGAAGGCCATGAATATGAAACGCAGGTGAGCATCGAAACCGACACCCGCTCGCGAATGCAGCCGGACGTCATCGTGCGCCTGCCGCAGGGCAAAGACGTGGTCGTCGATGCCAAAATGACGCTGGTGGCCTATGAACGTTACTTCAACGCGGAAGAGGATTATACCCGCGAGGCAGCGCTCCAGGAACATATTGCCTCGGTACGCAATCATATTCGCCTGCTGGGGCGTAAAGATTATCAGCAGTTGCCGGGGCTGCGCAGTCTCGACTATGTGCTGATGTTTATCCCCGTTGAACCGGCATTTTTGCTGGCCCTTGACCGCCAGCCGGAGCTGATTACCGAAGCGCTGAAAAACAACATTATGCTGGTCAGCCCGACCACGCTACTGGTGGCGCTGCGCACCATTTCCAACCTGTGGCGCTACGAACATCAAAGCCGCAACGCGCAGCATATCGCCGAGCGTGCCAGTCGCCTGTACGACAAAATGCGGCTGTTCGTTGACGATATGTCGTCGGTGGGGCAAAGCCTCGATAAAGCGCAGGACAACTATCGTCAGGCGATGAAAAAACTGACCTCCGGGCGCGGTAATGTGCTGGCACAGGCAGAAGCTTTTCGCGGGCTTGGCGTGGAGATCAAGCGCGAGATTAATCCGGATTTAACCGAGCAGGCGACCGCTCAGGATGAAGAATTTCGACTACGCTCAGGAGCGGACGCCGATGACGAGCGCGAATTCTCTGCGGAAAATACCGGGATTCATGAGCTAAACTCCTTCTCTCGCGGCGGTTGAGTCATAGGGTAAACGTTCTTGATCTGTTACACTTTACGAACAATTTCTTGATAAGCAGGCCTTAAGATGGACGAGAATTCTCAGGATACGACGCATTTTGGTTTTCAGACTGTCGCCAGCGCACAGAAAGCTGACATGGTGGCACATGTATTCCATTCCGTTGCCGCAAAATACGATGTCATGAACGATCTGATGTCGTTCGGCATTCATCGCTTATGGAAGCGTTATACCATCGATTGTAGTGGTGTGCGTCGCGGGCAAACCGTGCTGGACCTGGCGGGAGGAACCGGCGATCTTACGGCAAAATTCTCCCGTCTTGTCGGTGAAACCGGCCGCGTTGTGCTGGCGGATATTAACGACTCTATGCTGAAGATGGGACGCGAAAAGCTGCGTAATCTCGGCGTCGTGGGCAACGTTGAATACGTTCAGGCCAATGCCGAAGCGCTGCCTTTCCCGGATAACACCTTTGACTGCATCACCATCTCCTTCGGCCTGCGTAACGTGACCGATAAAGAAAAAGCGCTGCGCTCCATGTATCGCGTGCTGAAACCGGGCGGACGTCTGCTGGTGCTGGAATTCTCAAAACCGATTATCGAGCCGTTAAGTAAAGCCTATGACGCTTACTCGTTCCATGTCCTACCGCGCATCGGTCAGATGGTGGCGAACGATGCAGAAAGCTACCGTTATCTGGCTGAATCCATCCGTATGCATCCCGATCAGGAGACGCTGAAGGCGATGATGGAAGAGGCGGGGCTTGAGAACGTGAGCTATTACAACCTGACGGCAGGTATCGTCGCGCTGCATCGTGGCTATAAGTTTTAACAGGAGAGCGTAATGCCGTTTAAACCCTTAATCACTGCGGGTATCGAAAATGTCCTCAACGCGTTCCTGTGGCGTGAACGCGGTCTGAAACCTGCCCGCCAGCGTCTACAGGGAAAAGTATTACGCGTTGTGCTGCAAGAGTTCTCCTCGCCGTTGGTGCTCAGTTTTAGCGAACGTCAGATTGATGTGCTGGGTGAGTGGGAAGGTGAGGCGGACTGTACGGTGATTACTCGCCTGAATGTGCTGCCAAAACTGCGCGACCGCCAGCAGCTTACCGCGCTTATCCGCAGCGGTGAGCTGGAAGTGAACGGCGATATTCAGGTGGTGCAAAACTTTGTCGCCTTGAGCGATCTGGCCGAGTTTGACCTGGCGGAGCTGCTGGCTCCGTGGACAGGCGATATTGCTGCCGAAGGCGTCAGTCGCTTTCTACGCCGTGGGGCAACCTTTCTGAATCGTAGCGTGCAGCGCCAGCAGCGCTATGTGGCTGATGCGCTGACGGAAGAGTGGCGTCTGGCACCGGGTGCGCTGGAAGTGGCGTGGTTTGCTGAAGAAGTCGCTGCCGTCGAACGTTCGGCGACGAATCTGACGACACGGCTGGAAAAACTGGAGGACAAATGACCCCAGGTGAAGTTCGCCGCCTGTATTTTATCATCCAGACATTTTTGAGCTACGGGCTGGATGAGCTGATCCCAAGAATGCGCCTTACGCTGCCGCTGAGACTCTGGCGGCGCACGCTGTTCTGGATGCCCAATCGTCACAAAGACCGGCTGTTAGGTGAACGCCTGCGCCTGGCGTTACAGGAGCTGGGGCCGGTATGGATTAAATTCGGGCAGATGCTCTCAACCCGCCGTGACCTCTTCCCGCCGCAAATCGCCGATCAACTGGCGATGTTGCAGGACAAGGTCGCGCCTTTTGACGGCGTACTGGCTAAACAACAGATTGAAAAAGCGATGGGCGATCTGCCGGTAGAAACGTGGTTTGAGGATTTCGATATCAACCCGCTGGCCTCGGCATCGATTGCTCAGGTGCATACGGCGCGGCTTAAAGATAACGGCAAAGAGGTGGTCATCAAGGTGATCCGTCCGGATATCCTGCCGGTCATCAAAGCCGACATGAAGCTTATCCGACGGCTGGCACGTTGGGTGCCACGGTTGTTACCCGATGGTCGTCGCCTGCGCCCGATGGAAGTGGTGCGTGAATATGAGAAGACACTGATCGACGAGCTGGACCTGCTGCGTGAAGCGGCGAATGCTATCCAGCTACGCCGCAATTTTGAAGATAGCCGCATGCTGTACGTGCCGGAAGTGTATTCCGACTACTGTAGCCAGAATATGCTGGTAATGGAGCGTATTTACGGCATTCCTATTTCTGATATCGCCCAGCTTGAGCAGCACGGCACCAACATGAAATTGCTGGCCGAGCGCGGCGTGCAGGTTTTCTTTACCCAGGTCTTTCGCGACAGTTTTTTCCATGCGGATATGCATCCCGGTAACATTTTTGTGAGTTACGATCATCCTGAAGATCCGCAGTATATCGGCATTGACTGCGGCATCGTCGGGTCGCTTAACAAAGAAGATAAGCGTTATCTGGCTGAGAATTTTATCGCCTTCTTTAACCGCGATTACCGTAAAGTAGCGGAACTGCATGTGGATTCCGGCTGGGTACCGCCAGACACCAACGTGGAAGAGTTTGAGTTTGCGATCCGTACCGTTTGCGAGCCTATCTTTGAGAAGCCGTTGGCAGAAATCTCGTTTGGCCATGTGCTGTTGAACCTGTTTAACACGGCGCGCCGTTTTAATATGGAAGTACAGCCGCAGCTTGTCCTCCTGCAGAAAACGTTGCTGTATATCGAAGGGGTGGGCAGACAGCTCTATCCGCAGCTTGATTTATGGAAAACCGCGAAACCTTTCCTTGAAACGTGGATCAAAGATCAGGTGGGCATTCCTTCGCTGATCCGGGCGTGCAAAGAGAAAACGCCGTTCTGGATCGAAAAAATGCCGGAAATACCTGAATTGATTTACAACAGCCTGCGTCAGCACAAACAATTGCAACATAGTGTTGATAAAATCGCTGTGGAACTTCGGGTCAATCACGTGCGGCAGGGACAATCCCGCTATTTGTTTGGAATGGGAGCCACGTTGATTCTCAGTGGTACGCTGCTGTTGATTAATCGGCCTGACTGGGAAATGATGCCCGCCTGGCTTATCGCTGGTGGCCTTGTGATATGGCTTATCGGCTGGCGCAAAACGCGCTAAATTTCGCATCGCGATTGCAAAAGCGCCTGGCGTATAATGCGATCTGCTTATTTATTCACACTCGTCACCTTGCGAGTTTGTCATTGAGGGTTTTGTATGGGTGGTATTAGCATCTGGCAGTTACTGATCGTCGTCGTAATTGTGGTATTGCTGTTTGGTACCAAAAAACTCAGTTCGCTGGGTTCTGATTTGGGTTCCTCGATCAAAGGCTTCAAGAAAGCCATGAGTGATGAAGATGAGAAGAAGACGCCACCGGCTCAGGATGCGGACTTCTCAACTAAAACCCTTGCGGAAAAACAGGAAGAGGCCAGGAAGGAAGAGATCAAACGCCACGACGACAAGCAGGTGTAATTCGTGTTCGATATTGGTTTTAGTGAACTGCTACTGGTATTCGTTATTGGCCTGATTGTTCTTGGGCCAAAGCGTTTGCCGGTGGCCGTCAAAACGGTTGTCGGCTGGATCCGTGCGCTGCGCTCGCTGGCTTCCACGGTGCAAAATGAACTGGCTCAGGAGTTAAAGCTCCAGGAGCTGCAGGACAGCCTCAAGAAAGTGGAAAAGGCCAGCCTCAACAACTTATCGCCTGAATTAAAAGCTTCAATGGATGAGTTGCGTGAAGCCGCGGAATCCATGAAACGCTCTTACAGCGCTCACGATCCCGAGAAAGAGAGTGACGAAGCCCATACCATCCATAACCCGCTGGTAAAAGGTAACGAAGCGCAGCACGAAGGCGTCACACCTGCGACGGCAGAAAACCAGGCCAGCGCCCAGGAACAATCCCCGCAGGAACCTGCCGTGGAAAATGTTGACGCTGCTGTAACGCTCACCAAAAAACCGGTTGCGGCACCCGTTTCTGACTCATCTTCTTCTTCAAGTGATAAAGCGTAAACATGGCCGTAGAAGACACTCAACCCCTTATTGCGCATCTGATTGAGCTGCGCAAACGCCTGCTTAACAGCATTATTGCTGTTATTGTCATTTTTCTGGCACTGGTTTCTTTTGCTAATGAAATTTACTACCTGGTGTCCGCACCGCTGATTAAGCAAATGCCGCTGGGTGCCACGATGATTGCCACCGATGTGGCGTCGCCGTTTTTCACGCCGATTAAACTGACCTTTATGGTGTCGGTGATTTTGTCCGCGCCGGTGATCCTTTATCAGGTCTGGGCCTTTGTTGCGCCTGCGTTGTATAAGCATGAGCGCCGTCTGGTGATGCCGCTGCTGGTCTCCAGTACGCTGCTGTTTTACATCGGGATGGCGTTTGCCTATTTCGTTGTATTTCCGCTGGCGTTTGGTTTCCTGACGCATACTGCGCCGGAAGGTGTGCAGGTCTCGACGGATATCAGTAGCTACCTGAGCTTTGTCATGGCGCTGTTTATGGCCTTCGGCGTCGCCTTCGAGGTACCGGTTGCCATTATCCTGATCTGCTGGTTAGGGGTGACAACGCCGGACGATTTGCGCGCCAAGCGTCCCTACGTACTGGTAGGCGCGTTTGTGGTCGGAATGCTGCTGACGCCGCCGGATGTGTTCTCGCAAACGTTGCTGGCAATTCCGATGTATTGCCTGTTTGAAGTAGGCCTGTTCTTCTCGCGTTTTTATGTCGGCAAACGGCGTACCCGCGATGAAGATGCCGCGCAGGAAGCTGAAAGCGAAGAATAGTTAATTGTACGTAAAGGGCGGCTGAAGTTAGATGGCAAAACTGTTTTGTATATTGTATGCGCCGTTTTGCCGGGTGGCGGCTTTGCCTTACCCGGCCTACGAAAATCATCAATATCAGTAAGTTATTCGCAATCCGTAGGCCTGTGCAAGCGAAGCGCCGCCAGGCATCAGTCCACGGTATAACGTTTGTCAGCAGTCTGACCGCCCGTTCAGGGCGGTTTGTTTTTGGGGAAAACGATGTTTGATATCGGGGTGAATCTTACCAGTTCGCAGTTTGCGAAAGACTATGCAGAGGTTGTGGCCCGCGCGCGAAACGCAGGTGTTAGCGGGATGCTGCTGACCGGTACTAACCGACATGAAAGCGAACTGGCGCAGCGGATGGCGAGGGAACTGGTCAATTGCTGGTCAACCGCGGGCGTCCATCCTCATGACAGCAGTAGCTGGAACGCGGAGGTTGCTGACGCTATCTACGCGCTGGCATCGCAGCCGGAAGTGGTGGCGATGGGGGAGTGCGGGCTGGATTTTAACCGCAATTACTCCACGCCGCAGGCGCAGGAAGCCGCATTCAGCGCGCAACTGGCGATGGCCGCTGAACTTGCAATGCCGGTGTTTCTCCACTGCCGTGATGCACATTCACGTTTTATGACCTTGCTGGAACCCTGGCTGGATAAGCTGCCGGGCGCAGTCGTTCACTGTTTTACCGGGACGCGCGAGGAAATGCAGCAGTGTATCGATCGGGGGTTGTATATCGGCATCACCGGCTGGGTGTGCGATGAACGACGCGGGCTGGAACTGCGGGAGCTACTGCCTTTTATCCCCGCAGAACGGCTGATGATTGAGACCGATGCGCCCTGGCTACTGCCGCGCGATATCCGGCCGAAACCTGCTTCCCGGCGTAACGAACCCGCGCTGCTGAAACATATTCTCGAGCGTGTGGCGCACTGGCGCGGCGAAACCGCAGACACGCTGGAAAGTATCACTGACGCCAATGTCAGGGCTTTATTTGGAATACAGTTTTAAGCGTCAGACCTTACGGAATTCGGTATTTTTCACGCTGTGCATGACCTGTTTATTTAACAAGTTCAGCAGCAGCATAGAGCGGGCTTCGCCGTCAGGCTCGGTGAAAATCGCTTCCAGACCTTCAAATGCGCCTTCGGTGATGAGCACGCTGTCGCCAGGGTAAGGCGTGCCTGGATCGGTGATCCCTTCAGGCTTAGCGATAGAAAGCTGGTGAATTACCGCAGAGGGAACGGTCGCCGCTTTTACGCCGAAACGGACAAAATGGCTGACGCCGCGCGTGGCGTTAATGGTAGTGGTGTGAATAACTTCCGGATCGAACTCAACAAACATATAGTTGGGGAACAAAGGCTCACTGACCGGGGTACGTTTGCCGCGCACCATTTTCTCCAGGGTGATCATGGGCGTCAGGCAGTTTACCGCCTGGCGTTCGAGATGCTCCTGAGCACGCTGAAGTTGTCCGCGTTTGCAGTACAGTAAATACCAGGCTTGCATAATGACTCTATTCCGCTAATCCGGGGCGCAAGCATAACAAAAGGACGCCCTTAAGTTAATTATAATCCCCGCTGATTGTTAGCAAGATCAGAATTCACCCTAATTTAACAAAAATACAGCATCCCCCAGCCTTAGGCCGTATAATAAACCGCTGACAAAGAGGCCATACTGACGCCATGAAATACCACGACTTACGCGATTTTCTGACGCTGCTGGAACAGCAGGGTGAACTTAAACGCATCACGCTTGCGGTCGATCCTCATCTTGAAATCACCGAAATTGCCGATCGCACGCTGCGGGCGGGCGGGCCTGCGTTGCTGTTTGAGAATCCAAAAGGTTACACCATGCCGGTGCTGTGCAATCTCTTCGGCACGCCTAAGCGCGTGGCGATGGGCATGGGCCAGCAGGACGTTAAGGCGCTGCGTGAGGTTGGCAAGCTGCTGGCCTTTTTGAAAGAGCCGGAACCACCGAAAGGGTTTCGCGATCTGTTCGATAAACTGCCGCAGTTTAAGCAAGTGCTGAATATGCCGACGAAACGTCTGCGTGGCGCGCCCTGTCAGCAAAAGGTGTTCCAGGGCGACGAGATCGATTTATCACGTATTCCGATTATGACCTGTTGGCCAGAAGATGCCGCGCCGCTGATCACCTGGGGGCTGACGGTCACTCGCGGCCCGCATAAAGAGCGGCAGAATCTGGGCATTTATCGCCAGCAGTTGATTGGCAAAAATAAGCTGATTATGCGCTGGCTGTCGCATCGCGGCGGCGCGCTGGATTATCAGGAGTGGTGTGCAGCCCATCCGGGCGAGCGCTTCCCGATTTCAGTGGCGCTGGGTGCCGATCCGGCGACTATCCTCGGCGCAGTCACGCCGGTTCCTGATACGCTCTCCGAATATGCCTTTGCCGGCCTGCTGCGCGGCACCAAAACCGAAGTGGTGAAGTGTGTCTCAAACGATCTCGAAGTACCTGCCAGCGCGGAAATCGTGCTTGAGGGATATATCGAGCCAAGTGAAATGGCACCGGAAGGCCCCTATGGCGACCATACAGGTTACTATAACGAGGTCGATAACTTCCCGGTCTTTACCGTCACGCATATTACCCAGCGTGAAGATGCGATTTACCACTCCACTTATACCGGACGTCCGCCAGACGAACCGGCGGTACTGGGCGTCGCGCTCAACGAAGTCTTTGTGCCAATTTTGCAAAAGCAGTTTCCGGAGATCGTCGATTTCTACCTGCCGCCGGAAGGGTGCTCCTATCGGCTGGCCGTGGTGACGATGAAGAAGCAATATGCCGGTCACGCGAAGCGCGTGATGATGGGCGTATGGTCCTTCCTGCGCCAGTTTATGTACACCAAGTTCGTTATCGTTTGCGATGATGACGTTAACGCCCGCGACTGGAACGACGTGATTTGGGCGATCACTACCCGTATGGACCCAGCCCGTGATACGGTACTGGTAGAAAACACGCCAATTGATTATCTGGATTTTGCCTCTCCGGTTTCTGGCCTCGGCTCAAAAATGGGCCTGGATGCGACGAATAAATGGCCGGGTGAGACGCAGCGCGAATGGGGAAGACCCATTAAAAAAGATCCAGACGTAACGGCACGTATTGATACCATCTGGGATGAACTGGCTATTTTTACTGAAAGCAAAAGCTAACCCCGGACGGTAAATCAGAGTGGCATATCGCCATTCACCTGCAACCTGAAATGTGACGAGTATAGACCCGACAGAGGGAAACCATGACAACCTTAAGCTGTAAAGTGACCTCGGTGGAAGCGATCACCGACACTGTGTATCGCGTCCGTCTGGTGCCGGAAACCGCGTTTTCCTTTCGCGCAGGCCAGTACCTGATGGTCGTTATGGATGAACGTGACAAACGTCCGTTCTCCATGGCTTCTACCCCGTCTGAAAAAGAGTTTATCGAGTTGCATATCGGTGCCTCGGAGCTGAATCTCTACGCGATGGCCGTTATGGATCGCATTTTGAAAGAGCGAAATATCGTTATCGATATTCCTCATGGCGAAGCCTGGCTGCGCGAGGATGAAGATCGTCCGTTGATTTTGATTGCCGGCGGAACGGGCTTTTCCTATGCACGCTCTATCCTGCTTACCGCGCTGGCACAGAACCCGGATCGCCACATCACTATTTACTGGGGCGGGCGTGAAGAGAAGCATCTTTACGATCTATCCGAGCTGGAAGCGCTTTCCGTCAGTCATCCCAATCTGCGGATTGAAGCGGTGGTGGAACAACCGGAAGAAAACTGGCGCGGGCGTACCGGTACGGTGTTGACCGCCGTGCTTCAGGATCATGGCTCGCTGGCCGCGCACGATATCTACATCGCCGGTCGTTTCGAAATGGCGAAAATTGCCCGCGATCTGTTTTGTAATGAACGCGGCGCGCGCGAAGATCGCCTGTTTGGCGATGCCTTTGCGTTTATCTGATCGTGATACCGGGAAGACGGCGTTTTCCCGGTTTTTACCTGTATAGTAAACTTATCTCAGCGCTCATCTTGCTGTATCGCTTACTTTCATCTCACTGAAAATTGTGAGGTTGTACGCAAATAACACTTTTTACTCCCTCCGTTTACCCTTTCACAATTGCGTATAGTAAACAAAATCCTCATTCTGCTGTTTTGCCATAAGCTGAGGATTAGCGATGAAATTAGGACTGGATATTGGTGGTACAAAAATCGAAGCCGTCGTTCTGGACGATCATGGAGCGATTTGCTATCGGGAACGTTACGCGACGCAAAAACAAAGCTATGCGAGTTTTTTTCAGTCGGTCGTCGAGATTATTCGCCTGGCGCAGGCCGCATTTCCTCTCCCTTTGACGGTTGGCATCGGTGTCCCTGGCGCGGTTGATCCCACCAGCGGGCTGATTAAAAACTCCAATATTCTGGTGCTGAATCAACAACCTTTCGCCAGTGAGCTTGCACAAACGTTAGCGATCCCGGTGACCATTACCAACGATGCCAACTGCTTTACGTTGTCGGAAGCGATGGACGGAAGCGGACAAGGGTATGGCGTGGTGTTCGGCGTCATTCTTGGTACTGGCTGCGGCGGCGGGCTTTGTGTGGATCAGCGTTTAATTACGGGTCCGAACGCCTGCGCGGGAGAGTGGGGGCATAACGCGCTTCCTCGCTATGATGCTAACGTGGATGGCGAATCAGCGCTCTGCTATTGCGGCTATCACAATTGCATTGAGAGCTTTATTTCTGGCAGCGGGCTGGAGCGGCAGTACCACAGCATGTTTAATAAACACGCTGCTGTACCTGAAATCATCAGGCAGGTCGGCGCAGGTGACGAACAGGCAATCGAATTATGGCAGCGGCATGGCGATCAGCTTGCCCGCGCTTTAGCCAGCATCATTAATATGATCGACCCTGACGTGATTGTGCTGGGTGGCGGCGTGTCGAACATTGATATGCTCTATACCGGTTTGCAACAGCGAGTGGCGAATTACGTTTTTGGCCGCCAGTGTAATACGCCAATTTTACGTGCCAGCCACGGCGACAGCAGCGGCGTGCGTGGCGCGGCCTGGCTTGGGGCGGCATCGTCGAGAACCTTAACAACGAGTAATGAATGACTAAGCCGGTACGGATCAGAGATATCGCGGAAGCCTGCGGCGTGTCAGTGGGCGCGGTTTCTCGCGCCCTGAAAGGGCAGTCCGGTTTACGCGAAGAGACGCGTCAGCGCATTATTTCGGTGGCGGAGCAGCAGGGCTATGATTTTTCCCGCCTGCGTAGCGAAAAAATAAAACGCATCCTGTTTTTACTTCACCGCCAGCACAATATCAGCCGTGCGCTACCGTTCTATTCGCAACTATTGCTGGGTATTGAAGATCGCTGTCGCGACAAAGGCATTGCACTGAGCTTTCTGGCGATTGGCCCTGGCGACGCGGTGAGTGAACAGGTGATGCGGCACCAGCCAGATGCGCTGATTTGCGCAGGTTTCTTCGAGCCTGAACTGCTGTCCTTGTTGCAGCAAATGAAGCTGCCGCTGGTGCTGGCGGATTCATGGACTCCGGGATTATCGTGTGTTAATCCCGATAATATGCTGGGAGGTGAATTAGCCACCCGCCACCTTATTGCGCAGGGAAGACGGCGTATTGCATTTCTGGCGAGCACGTTGTCGCACTACAGTATTCGCCAGCGTGAAAAAGGCTATCGAAAAGCGTTGTTCGATGCGCAAATGCTGATGCCACCTGACTATGAAGCTATTGCGCCGCCACTGCTGGATACCGGGCAGTCGCTTATTCAGGCAGTCAACGAGCTTCTCGATCTCCCTGAACCGCCGGATGCGATTTTCGCCTATAACGATGCCGCGGCGCTGGTGGTGATGCAACTCTGTGCCGAACGCGGATTACGTATTCCTGAAGATATTGCGCTGGTCGGTTTTGATGACATTGATTCCGCCGCATGGGCATCGCCGCCGTTAACCACTATCGCCGTTGATAAACAACAACTGGGACGTGAAGCGGTGCGGCTTCTGCTTGAGGGAACGCAGGAAGATAATCAACTGCTTCCCGTCAGTCTGGTGATGCGCGGCAGCACTGGAAAAACGGGACTCTGACGTACAAGAGGTCCCTATTACGCAGATTGTTCAGGGAGGAGTGCAATGCATAAAGCGTTTATCGTCGCGATAATTTTGGTTGGTGGTCTGGCAAGTCAGACATTATTTTCGCCAACTGTAGAGGGCGTTCCGGTCGTGGTGTCGCCGGTGTCGGCCGCTAATCTGGCGGTTGCCAGCAGCGCTAAACAGCAGGTGGGAAAGACGCTGTTTTACGATCCTGCTTACAGCCGAATCAGCTATCCCGGCGGTGATGTGCCGCTGGAGCGTGGCGTTTGTGCCGATGTGGTGATCCGCGCCTTGCGGAGTCAGCAGGTCGATTTACAGCAGTTAGTGCATGACGATATGAAGGCGCATTTCTCCGCCTATCCGCAAAAGTGGAAGCTGACCCGTCCCGATACCAACATTGACCATCGGCGGGTATTTAATCTGGAAACCTGGTTTGCCCGCCATCATAAATCTCAGCCGGTAAGCGACAGTCAGGCGGATTATCTTCCCGGCGATATCGTTTCATGGCGGCTCGATAACGGCCTCGCCCATATTGGTATTGTTGCTGATGAACGGGCGCGGGACGGGACGCCGCTGGTGGTTCACAATATTGGGTCGGGTGCACAGCTGGAGAATGTGCTGTTTAGCTGGCGCATTGCGGGACACTATCGTTACTTTTAACTTAACGCGAAAAAGCCCGCCCCTGACAGGCGGGAAGAACGGCAACTAAACTTTTTTTACCGGGACAAAGCTGTGTTTCATGCCGGATAAGACCTTTTAGCGTCATTATCCGGCATGGTCGTCCGGCCAGAAACAGACGTTAAACCCGCTCAAACACCGTCGCGATCCCCTGACCCAGACCGATGCACATTGTCGCCAGACCAAACTGCACGTCCTGACGTTCCATCAGATTCAACAGTGTGGTGCTGATACGTGCGCCCGAGCAGCCGAGCGGGTGGCCCAGGGCGATTGCGCCGCCGTTGAGGTTGATCTTCTCGTCGATCTGCTCCATCAGCCCCAGATCTTTAATGCATGGCAGGATCTGCGCGGCGAAGGCTTCGTTCATCTCAAACAGACCGATGTCGCTGGTCGAAAGCCCCGCTTTTTTCAGCGCCAGCCTTGAGGCCGGAACCGGCCCGTAGCCCATGATAGAGGGATCGCAGCCGACAACCGCCATGGAGCGGATGCGGGCGCGAGGCGTAAGGCCCAGCTCGCGGGCGCGGCTTTCGCCCATCACCAGCATGGCGGCTGCGCCGTCAGAAAGGGCAGAGGAAGTGCCTGCGGTAACTGTGCCGCTGACCGGATCAAATGCCGGTTTTAATGCTGACAGAGCATCAACCGTGGTTTCCGGGCGGATCACTTCATCGTAGTTAAACTGCTTCAGTACGCCATCGGCATCGTGACCGCCGGTGGGAATGATCTCCTTTTTAAACGCGCCGGATTGCGTGGCGGCCCAGGCGCGGGCATGGGAACGCGCGGCGAACTGGTCCTGCATTTCACGACTGATGCCGTGCATACGGGAGAGCATCTCTGCCGTCAGGCCCATCATGCCCGCCGCTTTGGCGACGTTGCGGCTTAAGCCCGGATGGAAATCGACGCCGTGGCTCATCGGCACATGGCCCATATGTTCCACGCCACCCACCAGACACGCCTGCGCATCGCCGGTCATAATCATTCGCGCCGCGTCGTGCAGAGCCTGCATCGACGAACCGCACAGACGGTTAACGGTCGCCGCCGGAACGGAGTGGGGGATTTCAGCTAACAGCGCGGCGTTGCGGGCGATGTTGAAGCCCTGCTCCAGCGTCTGCTGCACGCAGCCCCAGTAAATATCGTCCAGGGCGCTGGCCTCTAACGCCGGATTGCGCGCCAGCAGGCTACGCATTAAATGTGCCGAGAGATCTTCCGCACGCACATGGCGGAACGCGCCCCCTTTGGAACGCCCCATCGGGGTACGAATTGCATCTACAATAACAACCTGTTCCATTGTGACTCCTTAAGCCGTTTTCAGCTCGCCGACCGGACGGGCAGGCTCCACCGGGGGATAGTACGGTTCGTTCTGGCGCGCTTTCTGTTGCAGACCCTCCGGCACGGTATACAGCGAACCGAGGTGCTGATATTGCTGGGCCATATCGAGGTATTTTGCGCTGCCAAGCGTATCCAGCCAGCGGAATGCGCCGCCGTGGAACGGCGGGAAGCCGAGACCGTAGACCAGTGCCATATCAGCTTCCGCCGGGCTGGCTATGATGCCTTCTTCCAGACAGCGCACCACTTCGTTGACCATCGGGATCATCATGCGGGCAATAATCTCGTCGTCGCTAAAATCGCGCTTCGCTTTGCTGACGTCGGCCAGCAGACTATCGACAGCATCATCTTCTTCTTTCTTCGGTTTACCTTTGCTGTCTTCTTTATAGCGCCAGAAACCGAGGCCGTTTTTCTGTCCGTAACGGTTGGCATCGAACAGCGCGTCGATCGCATCGCGATAATCTTTTTGCATCCGCTGCGGGAAACCCGCCGCCATGACGGCCTGGGCGTGATGCGCAGTATCAATGCCGACCACGTCCAGCAGGTAGGCCGGACCCATCGGCCAGCCGAACTGTTTCTCCATCACTTTATCGACTTTGCGGAAGTCCGCGCCGTCGCGCAGCAGCTGGCTGAATCCGGCGAAGTAGGGGAACAGGACGCGGTTAACAAAGAAGCCGGGGCAGTCGTTGACTACAATCGGCGTTTTACCCATTTTGCTGGCCCAGGCGACCACTTTGGCAATCGTCTGGTCAGAGGTTTTCTCGCCGCGAATCACTTCGACCAGCGGCATCCGGTGCACCGGGTTAAAGAAGTGCATACCGCAGAAGTTTTCCGGGCGTTTCAGTACGCTGGCCAGTTCGCTAATCGGAATGGTCGAGGTGTTAGAAGCCAGGACGGTATCCGGACGAACCTTCTCTTCCGTTTCCGCCAGCACCGCTTTTTTCACTTTTGGGTTTTCAACTACCGCTTCAACGACGACATCGGCACGTTCAAAATCGGCGTAATTTAACGTTGGCTGGATAGTGGAAATAATCCCGGCCAGCTTCAGGCCATTGATTTTGCCGCGCTCAAGCTGCTTGTTCAGCAACTTGCCAGCTTCGTTCATCCCGAGGGTCAACGACTTCTCGTTAATATCCTTCATGATGACCGGCACGCCTTTCCAGGCAGACTGATACGCAATGCCGCCGCCCATGATGCCCGCGCCCAGGACGGCTGCCTGTTTCGGCGTCTCGACATCTTTGGTCAGCTTTTTCGCTTTGCCTTTCACATATTGATCGTTGAGGAAAATGCCGACCAGCGCGCGCGCCTCGGTGGAGTGGGCCAGCGGGACAAAGCTTTGGTTCTCCAGCTCCAGCGCTTCATCCCGACCATGCCGGGAAGCCGCTTCGATCGTTTTTACGGCGGTGATGGGGGCCGGATAATGTTTCCCCGCAGTCTGCATCACCATGCCTTTGGCGATGGTGAAGCTCATGGTGGCTTCAATTTTACTTAAATGCAGCGGCTCCAGTTTTGGCTGGCGTTTGGCTTTCCAGTCCAGATCGCCGTTGATCGCCTGACGCAGAATGGCAATGGCGCCCTCACGCAGTTTTTCGGTTTTCACTACGCCGTCGACCAGCCCGAGTTTAAGCGCCTGATCGGCGCTGACATCTTTTCCGGCGGCGATAATTTCCAGTGCGCTATCGGCACCCAGCAGACGAGGTAGACGCACGGAACCGCCAAAGCCTGGCATGATGCCCAGTTTGGTTTCCGGCAGACCAATGCGCAGATCTGGCGTGGCCAGGCGATAATCGGTTGCCAGCACACATTCGCAGCCGCCGCCTAATGCATAACCGTTGACAGCGGAAAGGGTTGGGACCGGTAGATCTTCCAGACGGCAAAAAACGCTGTTCGCAAAACGCAGCCACTGGCTTAACTGCTCCTGCGGGACGAGGAACAGCGAGAGAAATTCGGTGATATCAGCGCCCACGATAAAAGCCGCTTTATTTGAACTGAGCAGCAGCCCTTTTAAATCTTTTTGTTGCTCCAGCACGTCCAGCGCCTTGCCGAGGCTGGCGACGGTCGCAGTGTCGAGTTTGTTTACCGAGCCGGGCGCATCGAACACCAGTTCAGCGATGCCGTCTTCCAGCCAGTCAAGGTACAGGGTGTCGCCTTTGTAAAGCATGTCAGTCTCCTGAATCCGCGAAGGGATCTGGTCATACCAGATGAAGCGGAGTGTGGATTTTATGTTAAAAAAATGCAAATTAATCATTAAAAAATTGCTGGCGCGATCACGCTCATGCGAAATCGCCCAGCCTTTGTGAGGTGTGTTAAGATGCGAAGATCAGGGGCTAAATTTTGAAGGATAACGAGATGGACTCACTGGCTACACTTTATAAAAATCATATCGTTACGTTGCAGGAGCGTACCCGCGACGTACTGGCACGCTTTAAGCTTGATGCGCTACTTATTCATTCCGGTGAACTGTTTAATGTCTTCCTTGACGATCACCCGTACCCGTTCAAGGTTAACCCGCAATTCAAGGCGTGGGTGCCGGTCACGCAGGTACCCAACTGCTGGCTACTGGTGGATGGCGTTAATAAACCGAAGCTGTGGTTTTACCTGCCGGTCGATTACTGGCACAACGTGGAACCGCTGCCGACCTCCTTCTGGACAGAAGAGATAGAGGTCATTGCCCTCCCGAAAGCGGACGGCATTGGCAGCCAGTTGCCTGCCGCGCGCGGGAATCTGGGTTATATCGGCCCGGTTCCAGAGCGCGCGCTGGGACTGGATATTGCTGCCAGCAATATTAACCCGAAAGGGGTGATTGATTATCTGCATTACCATCGTGCGTATAAGACCGACTATGAACTTGCCTGCATGCGCGAAGCGCAAAAAACGGCGGTTAACGGGCATCGTGCGGCGGAAGAGGCTTTCCGATCCGGCATGAGCGAGTTTGATATCAATATCGCCTATCTGACGGCGACGGGCCACCGCGATATTGACGTGCCTTACAGTAACATCGTGGCGCTAAATGAGCATGCGTCTGTGCTGCATTACACTAAACTCGATCACCATGCGCCGTCTGAAATGCGCAGTTTCCTGCTGGATGCGGGCGCGGAATATAACGGCTACGCGGCTGATCTTACGCGTACCTGGGCGGCGAACAGTGATAACGATTACGCGCAACTGATTAAAGATGTGAATGATGAACAACTGGCGCTGATTGCCACCATGAAAGCGGGCGTTAGCTACGTGGATTATCATCTTCAGTTCCATCAGCGCATCGCCAAAATTCTGCGTAAGCACCAAATCCTCATGGATATGAGTGAAGAGGCGCTGGTGGAAAACGATCTGACCGGACCATTTATGCCGCACGGGATTGGGCATCCGCTGGGGTTGCAGGTGCATGATGTCGCTGGCTTTATGCAGGATGATACCGGGACTCATCTCGCCGCGCCGTCGAAATACCCGTATCTGCGCTGCACTCGCGTGCTGCAACCGGGCATGGTGCTGACGATTGAGCCGGGGATTTACTTCATCGAATCGCTGTTAGCGCCGTGGCGTGAAGGGCAGTTCAGTAAGCATTTCAACTGGCAGAAAATCGAGGCGCTTAAACCGTTCGGTGGCATTCGTATCGAAGACAACGTGGTGATCCATGAAAATCATGTTGAAAATATGACGCGGGATTTAAAACTGGCGTAATGGACAGTTGGTTAATCCCGGCGGCACCGGTTAGCGTCGTTGAAGAGATCAAAAAAAGCCGCTTCATTACGCTGCTCGCCCATACGGACGGCGTTGAGGCGGCGAAAGCCTTTGTGGAGTCCGTGCGGGCTGCGCATCCGGATGCTCGCCATCATTGCGTAGCGTGGGTCGCCGGTGCGCCGGATGATTCACAACAGCTGGGCTTTTCAGACGACGGTGAACCAGCTGGAACCGCGGGGAAACCGATGCTCGCGCAATTGATGGGCTGCGGTGTCGGAGAGATTACTGCCGTGGTGGTGCGCTACTACGGCGGCATTCTTCTCGGAACGGGTGGGCTGGTAAAGGCCTATGGTGGCGGCGTGAGTCAGGCATTGCGACAGTTAACGACGCAGCGCAAGACGCCATTAACCGAATATACTTTGCAGTGTGAATATAGTCAGTTGGCCGGAATAGAAACCTTGTTAGGGCAGTTTGCCGGTAACATCGTCAGCAGCGAGTATCAGGCCGCTGTGTTGCTGCGAGTGGCGCTTCCTTATGCGAAAGTGAATGAATTTTCAGCAAGGCTGGCGGATTTTAGCCGTGGTTCATTGCAATTGTTAGCGATTGAAGAATAATCCCCACCTTATTTTTACTATCACAGGAAGCGGCAGAGATGCATTTTCGCGCCATTACCCGAATCGTTGGACTACTGGTTATCTTGTTTTCGGGGACAATGATCCTCCCCGGACTGGTAGCACTGATTTATCGCGATGGGGCCGGTCGGGCATTTACCCAGACCTTTTTTGTCGCGCTGGCCATTGGCTCCTTGCTGTGGTGGCCCAACCGCCGGCAAAAAGGCGAATTGAAGTCGCGTGAAGGGTTTCTGATTGTCGTACTTTTCTGGACGGTGCTGGGGAGCGTCGGTGCCTTACCTTTTATCTTCTCTGAACGGCCTAATCTGACCGTCACCGATGCGTTCTTTGAATCTTTCTCCGGCCTCACAACGACGGGCGCGACCACGCTGGTTGGGCTGGATTCCTTACCTCACGGTATTCTTTTCTATCGGCAAATGCTGCAATGGTTCGGCGGGATGGGGATCATTGTGCTGGCGGTGGCTATCCTGCCGATCCTGGGGGTCGGGGGGATGCAGCTCTATCGCGCCGAAATGCCGGGGCCACTAAAAGACAATAAAATGCGCCCGCGTATTGCTGAAACGGCGAAAACGCTATGGCTGATTTACGTTTTACTGACGGTGGCCTGTGCGCTGGCGCTGTGGTTCGCCGGGATGCCCGCCTTCGATGCCATTGGGCATAGCTTCGCGACTATCGCCATCGGGGGCTTCTCTACCCATGACGCCAGCGTGGGATACTTTGACAGCCCTACCATTAATACCATTATTGCTATCTTCCTGCTGATTTCCGGCTGTAACTATGGTCTGCACTTTTCCCTGCTAAGCGGGCGAAATTTGAAGGTTTACTGGCGCGATCCGGAATTTCGCATGTTTATTGGCGTCCAGCTGACGCTGGTGGTGATTTGTACCCTGGTGCTGTGGTTTCACGATGTGTATAACGCGGCGGTGACGACGCTGAACCAGGCTTTTTTCCAGGTCGTGTCAATGGCGACGACGGCGGGGTTCACCACAGACAGTATTGCCCGCTGGCCGCTATTCCTGCCAGTGCTGTTGCTGTGCTCTGCTTTTATTGGTGGCTGCGCGGGGTCTACCGGCGGCGGCCTGAAAGTGATTCGTATCCTGCTGCTGTTTAAACAGGGAAACCGGGAACTGAAGCGTCTGGTGCATCCGAATGCCGTCTATAGCATTAAGTTAGGCAACCGGGCGCTGCCGGAGCGGATCCTTGAAGCGGTGTGGGGCTTTTTCTCCGCTTACGCGCTGGTCTTTATTGTCAGTATGCTGGCGATCATTGCGACCGGCGTGGATGACTTCTCAGCCTTCGCCTCGGTGGTTGCCACACTGAACAACCTCGGACCCGGACTTGGCGTGGTGGCGGATAACTTTGCCAGCATGAACCCGGTCGCGAAATGGATATTGATCGCCAACATGCTGTTTGGTCGACTTGAAGTCTTTACGTTACTGGTGCTTTTTACCCCAACGTTCTGGCGTGATTAACTGGAGTATGCATTGAAAACATTGATTCTGTTCTCGACGAGAGATGGGCAAACGCGCGAGATTGCCGCTTTTATTGCGTCTGAACTCAAAGAGCAGGGCATCTGGTCTGATTTGATCAATCTTAACCGCACGGATGAAATCGACTGGACGCTCTATGATCGGGTAGTGATTGGCGCTTCCATTCGTTATGGACATTATCATCCGGCGCTCGACAGTTTTATTAAAAAGCATCTGCAGGCGCTTAAGGCGCTGCCGGGCGCTTTCTTCTCGGTGAATCTGGTAGCACGTAAAGCAGAGAAGCGTACGCCGCAGACCAACAGCTATACCCGCAAGTTTCTCCTCAGTTCGCCGTGGCAACCGACATTGTGCGCGGTCTTTGCGGGGGCGCTACGTTACCCTCATTACCGTTGGTATGACCGTATGATGATCCGCCTGATTATGAAGATGACCGGGGGGAAACGGATACCCGCAAAGAAGTGGTCTATACCGACTGGAATCAGGCGGCGGTTTTTGCGCGGGAAATCGCCCAATTATCCGACAATACGTCGCTGAAATAAGCGATAAGAATGAAAAACAGGCAAACGATAAGTTTTTTTAAATTTATGCTTGTCAGCCCGGAATAACTCCCTATAATGCGCCTCCACTGACACGGAACAACGGCAAACAAGCCGACCAGTTAGCGAGGCTCCTTCGGGAACTTCAGCAGAGAAAAGCGAAATTAACGCTTGACTCTGAAGCGGGAAAGCGTAATATGCACACCCCGCGCCGCAGCGAAAAACGAAGCGGCACTGCTCTTTAACAATTTATCAGACAATCTGTGTGGGCACTCGAAGATACGGATTCTTAATGCCGAAAGGCAAAAAATGAATACCAAGTCTCAAGAGTGAACACGTAATTCATTACGAAGTTTAATTCTTTGAGCATCAAACTTAAATTGAAGAGTTTGATCATGGCTCAGATTGAACGCTGGCGGCAGGCCTAACACATGCAAGTCGAACGGTAACAGGAAGCAGCTTGCTGCTTCGCTGACGAGTGGCGGACGGGTGAGTAATGTCTGGGAAACTGCCTGATGGAGGGGGATAACTACTGGAAACGGTAGCTAATACCGCATAACGTCTTCGGACCAAAGAGGGGGACCTTCGGGCCTCTTGCCATCGGATGTGCCCAGATGGGATTAGCTTGTTGGTGGGGTAACGGCTCACCAAGGCGACGATCCCTAGCTGGTCTGAGAGGATGACCAGCCACACTGGAACTGAGACACGGTCCAGACTCCTACGGGAGGCAGCAGTGGGGAATATTGCACAATGGGCGCAAGCCTGATGCAGCCATGCCGCGTGTATGAAGAAGGCCTTCGGGTTGTAAAGTACTTTCAGCGGGGAGGAAGGCGATAAGGTTAATAACCTTGTCGATTGACGTTACCCGCAGAAGAAGCACCGGCTAACTCCGTGCCAGCAGCCGCGGTAATACGGAGGGTGCAAGCGTTAATCGGAATTACTGGGCGTAAAGCGCACGCAGGCGGCGTGTCAAGTCGGATGTGAAATCCCCGGGCTCAACCCGGGAACTGCATTCGAAACTGGCATGCTAGAGTCTTGTAGAGGGGGGTAGAATTCCAGGTGTAGCGGTGAAATGCGTAGAGATCTGGAGGAATACCGGTGGCGAAGGCGGCCCCCTGGACAAAGACTGACGCTCAGGTGCGAAAGCGTGGGGAGCAAACAGGATTAGATACCCTGGTAGTCCACGCCGTAAACGATGTCGACTTGGAGGTTGTGCCCTTGAGGCGTGGCTTCCGGAGCTAACGCGTTAAGTCGACCGCCTGGGGAGTACGGCCGCAAGGTTAAAACTCAAATGAATTGACGGGGGCCCGCACAAGCGGTGGAGCATGTGGTTTAATTCGATGCAACGCGAAGAACCTTACCTGGTCTTGACATCCACAGAACCTGGCAGAGATGCCGGGGTGCCTTCGGGAACTGTGAGACAGGTGCTGCATGGCTGTCGTCAGCTCGTGTTGTGAAATGTTGGGTTAAGTCCCGCAACGAGCGCAACCCTTATCCTTTGTTGCCAGCGGTCCGGCCGGGAACTCAAAGGAGACTGCCAGTGATAAACTGGAGGAAGGTGGGGATGACGTCAAGTCATCATGGCCCTTACGACCAGGGCTACACACGTGCTACAATGGCATATACAAAGAGAAGCGACCTCGCGAGAGCAAGCGGACCTCATAAAGTATGTCGTAGTCCGGATCGGAGTCTGCAACTCGACTCCGTGAAGTCGGAATCGCTAGTAATCGTGGATCAGAATGCCACGGTGAATACGTTCCCGGGCCTTGTACACACCGCCCGTCACACCATGGGAGTGGGTTGCAAAAGAAGTAGGTAGCTTAACCTTCGGGAGGGCGCTTACCACTTTGTGATTCATGACTGGGGTGAAGTCGTAACAAGGTAACCGTAGGGGAACCTGCGGTTGGATCACCTCCTTACCTTAAAGAACCTGCCTTTGTAGTGCTCACACAGATTGTCTGATGAAAAAGTATCGAGCAAACAGTATCAGAGTCCCCATCGTCTAGAGGCCCAGGACACTGCCCTTTCACGGCTGTAACAGGGGTTCGAATCCCCTTGGGGACGCCATACCGGATAATGAGTGAAAGACATTATCCCTGAATATCTTAAAGATGACTTTCGAGTCGTGTTTAAGATATTGCTCTTTAAAAATCTGGATCAAGCTGAAAATTGAAAAACACTGAACAACGAAAGTTGTTCGTGGGTCTCTCAAATTTTCGCAACACGAAGCGAAACATCTTCGGGTTGTGAGGTTAAGCGACTAAGCGTACACGGTGGATGCCCTGGCAGTCAGAGGCGATGAAGGGCGTGCTAATCTGCGATAAGCGCCGGTAAGGTGATATGAACCGTTATAACCGGCGATACCCGAATGGGGAAACCCAGTGTGACTCGTCACACTATCATGTCATGAATACATAGTGGCATGAGGCGAACCGGGGGAACTGAAACATCTAAGTACCCCGAGGAAAAGAAATCAACCGAGATTCCCCCAGTAGCGGCGAGCGAACGGGGAGGAGCCCGGAGTCTGAATCAGCATGCGTGTTAGTGGAACGGTCTGGAAAGTCCGGCGGTACAGGGTGATAGTCCCGTACACCAAAATGCACATGCTGTGAACTCGAAGAGTAGGGCGGGACACGTGGTATCCTGTCTGAATATGGGGGGACCATCCTCCAAGGCTAAATACTCCTGACTGACCGATAGTGAACCAGTACCGTGAGGGAAAGGCGAAAAGAACCCCGGCGAGGGGAGTGAAAAAGAACCTGAAACCGTGTACGTACAAGCAGTGGGAGCCTCTTTTATGGGGTGACTGCGTACCTTTTGTATAATGGGTCAGCGACTTATATTCTGTAGCAAGGTTAACCGTATAGGGGAGCCGGAGGGAAACCGAGTCTTAACCGGGCGTTAAGTTGCAGGGTATAGACCCGAAACCCGGTGATCTAGCCATGGGCAGGTTGAAGGTTGGGTAACACTAACTGGAGGACCGAACCGACTAATGTTGAAAAATTAGCGGATGACCTGTGGCTGGGGGTGAAAGGCCAATCAAACCGGGAGATAGCTGGTTCTCCCCGAAAGCTATTTAGGTAGCGCCTCGTGAACTCATCTTCGGGGGTAGAGCACTGTTTCGGCCAGGGGGTCATCCCGACTTACCGATCCGATGCAAACTGCGAATACCGAAGAATGTTATCACGGGAGACACACGGCGGGTGCTAACGTCCGTCGTGAAGAGGGAAACAACCCAGACCGCCAGCTAAGGTCCCAAAGTCATGGTTAAGTGGGAAACGATGTGGGAAGGCCCAGACAGCCAGGATGTTGGCTTAGAAGCAGCCATCATTTAAAGAAAGCGTAATAGCTCACTGGTCGAGTCGGCCTGCGCGGAAGATGTAACGGGGCTAAACCATGCACCGAAGCTGCGGCAGCGACGCTTATGCGTTGTTGGGTAGGGGAGCGTTCTGTAAGCCGTTGAAGGTGGCCTGTGAGGGCTGCTGGAGGTATCAGAAGTGCGAATGCTGACATAAGTAACGATAATGCGGGTGAAAAACCCGCACGCCGGAAGACCAAGGGTTCCTGTCCAACGTTAATCGGGGCAGGGTGAGTCGACCCCTAAGGCGAGGCCGAAAGGCGTAGTCGATGGGAAACGGGTTAATATTCCCGTACTTGGTGTTACTGCGAAGGGGGGACGGAGAAGGCTATGTCGGCCGGGCGACGGTTGTCCCGGTTTAAGCGTGAAGGTGGGTGTTCCAGGTAAATCCGGAACGCTGTTAACACTGAGGCGTGATGACGAGGCACCACGGTGCTGAAGTGACAAATGCCCTGCTTCCAGGAAAAGCCTCTAAGCATCAGGTAACACGAAATCGTACCCCAAACCGACACAGGTGGTCAGGTAGAGAATACCAAGGCGCTTGAGAGAACCCGGGTGAAGGAACTAGGCAAAATGGTGCCGTAACTTCGGGAGAAGGCACGCTGGTGCGTAGGTGAAGTCACTTGCTGATGGAGCTGAAACCAGTCGAAGATACCAGCTGGCTGCAACTGTTTATTAAAAACACAGCACTGTGCAAACACGAAAGTGGACGTATACGGTGTGACGCCTGCCCGGTGCCGGAAGGTTAATTGATGGGGTTATCGCAAGAGAAGCTCCTGATCGAAGCCCCGGTAAACGGCGGCCGTAACTATAACGGTCCTAAGGTAGCGAAATTCCTTGTCGGGTAAGTTCCGACCTGCACGAATGGCGTAATGATGGCCAGGCTGTCTCCACCCGGGACTCAGTGAAATTGAACTCGCTGTGAAGATGCAGTGTACCCGCGGCAAGACGGAAAGACCCCGTGAACCTTTACTATAGCTTGACACTGAACATTGAGCCTTGATGTGTAGGATAGGTGGGAGGCTTTGAAGCGTGGACGCCAGTCTGCGTGGAGCCGACCTTGAAATACCACCCTTTAATGTTTGATGTTCTAACCTGGCGCCATAATCTGGCGTGGGGACAGTGTCTGGTGGGTAGTTTGACTGGGGCGGTCTCCTCCTAAAGCGTAACGGAGGAGCACGAAGGTCAGCTAATCCTGGTCGGACATCAGGAGGTTAGTGCAATGGCATAAGCTGGCTTGACTGCGAGCGTGACGGCGCGAGCAGGTGCGAAAGCAGGTCATAGTGATCCGGTGGTTCTGAATGGAAGGGCCATCGCTCAACGGATAAAAGGTACTCCGGGGATAACAGGCTGATACCGCCCAAGAGTTCATATCGACGGCGGTGTTTGGCACCTCGATGTCGGCTCATCACATCCTGGGGCTGAAGTAGGTCCCAAGGGTATGGCTGTTCGCCATTTAAAGTGGTACGCGAGCTGGGTTTAGAACGTCGTGAGACAGTTCGGTCCCTATCTGCCGTGGGCGCTGGAAGACTGAGGGGGGCTGCTCCTAGTACGAGAGGACCGGAGTGGACGCATCACTGGTGTTCGGGTTGTCATGCCAATGGCACTGCCCGGTAGCTAAATGCGGAAGAGATAAGTGCTGAAAGCATCTAAGCACGAAACTTGCCCCGAGATGAGTCTTCCCTGAGACTACAAGTCTCCTGAAGGAACGTTAAAGACGATGACGTTGATAGGCCGGGTGTGTAAGCGCAGCGATGCGTTGAGCTAACCGGTACTAATGAACCGTGAGGCTTAACCTTACAACGCCGAAGCTGTTTTGGCGGATTTGAGAGAATATTTTCAGCCTGATTACAGATTAATCAGTGTGCAGCCTGCACCCTGATAAACAGAATTTGCCTGGCGGCAACAGCGCGGTGGTCCCACCTGACCCCATGCCGAACTCAGAAGTGAAACGCCGTAGCGCCGATGGTAGTGTGGGGTCTCCCCATGCGAGAGTAGGGAACTGCCAGGCATCAAACAAGTAAGAAGCCCATCCTGACGGATGGGCTTTTTGCGTTTCTGTCGTAAAACTTCCACCTGTCATTGCCTTCTCTCTCCTTTATAACTACAAGCCATACTCCTGCATATACGGTAAACTAGCCGTGATTTTGCATCAGGATAGCGTCTATGAATCACTCCCTTAAGCCCTGGAATACCTTTGGCATCGATCAGTCTGCAAATGAGATTATCTGTGTCGAAAATGAGCAACAACTCTTAAGCGCATGGCAAAAATCCACTCAGGAACAGTCTCCCGTGCTGATATTGGGAGAGGGCAGCAACGTCCTGTTTCTTGCCTCGTTCAGCGGTACAATAATCGTTAATCGTATCAAAGGAATTAACATTACTGAGCGGCAGAATGCGTGGCATATACATGTGGGGGCAGGAGAAAACTGGCACCACCTGGTGCAATATACTCTGCAACATGGCATGCCCGGCCTGGAAAACCTGGCCATGATCCCGGGCTGTGTCGGCTCTTCGCCCATCCAGAATATTGGTGCCTATGGCGTTGAATTACAGCGCGTCTGCGATTATGTGGATTGTGTTGAACTGGCTACCGGGCAAACTTCACGTCTTAACGCCTCAGAATGCCGTTTTGGCTATCGCGACAGTATCTTTAAACATGAATATCAGGATCGTTACGCTATCGTCGCGGTGGGTTTGCGTTTGCCAAAGTTATGGCAGCCGGTTTTAACCTACGGTGATTTAGCACGCCTGGATCCCGAAACGGTAACGCCTCAACAGGTCTACGAGGCTGTCTGCCATATGCGCACCACCAAACTGCCCGATCCTAAAGTAAATGGTAACGCTGGTAGCTTCTTTAAGAATCCCGTTATCAGCAGCGCAGAAGCTCAGACTCTGCTGACGAACTTCCCGGACGCCCCGCATTATCCGCAGGCCGACGGTTCCGTTAAACTAGCCGCAGGATGGCTCATCGATCGGTGCCAGCTCAAAGGCACACAAATCGGTGGGGCGATGGTGCACAAACAGCAGGCTTTGGTGCTCATTAATACCGGCAATGCGCGTAGTGAAGACGTTGTTCATCTGGCACACCAGGTTAGACAACAGGTGGGTGAGAAATTTAACGTATGGCTTGAACCTGAAGTGCGCTTTATCGGCAGCCGTGGGGAAGTCAGTGCCGTGGAGACTATCGCGTGAAAGATAATACTATTCCGTTAACGTTAATCTCTATTTTATCCGACGGAGACTTTCACTCTGGCGAGCAGTTAGGCGAACGACTGGGCATGAGCCGTGCAGCCATTAACAAACACATTCAAACGCTGCGCGACTGGGGAGTAGATGTCTTTACCGTACCAGGCAAAGGCTATAGCCTCCCTGAACCCATCCAGTTATTGAACGAACAACTGATCCGCAGCCAAATTGAATATGGATCAGTGGCGGTATTACCGGTCATTGACTCCACCAACCAGTATCTCCTCGACCGTATTAATGAATTGCAATCGGGAGATGCCTGCATTGCCGAATATCAGCAGGCGGGCCGGGGACGCCGCGGGCGTAAATGGTTTTCACCTTTCGGCGCGAACCTCTATCTCTCGATGTACTGGCGACTGGAGCAGGGACCAGCGGCGGCAATTGGTTTGAGTCTGGTCATTGGCATTGTTATGGCCGAAGTACTACATGACCTGGGCGCAACCCAGGTGCGGGTAAAATGGCCTAATGACCTCTATCTTCAGGATCGCAAACTGTCAGGTATTCTGGTTGAGCTTACCGGTAAAACAGGCGATGCTGCACAGATTGTCATTGGCGCTGGCATCAATATGGCGATGCGACGGGTTGAGGAAGACGTGGTAAACCAGGGCTGGATCACCCTTCAGGAAGCCGGGATCGCAATCGATCGTAATGCCCTTGCCGTTCGATTAATCAAAGAGCTAAGAACCTCTTTACAACTCTTTGAGCTGGAAGGGCTAACGCCTTATCTTTCCCGTTGGGAAAAGTTAGATAACTTTATTAATCGGCAGGTGAAACTCATTATTGGCGACAGAGAAATCGTCGGTATTTCTCGCGGGATAAATGCGCAGGGCGCACTCATGCTGGAACAAAATGGAGAAATTAAACCGTGGATGGGTGGCGAAATTTCTCTTCGTAGCGCGGAATAAAAGCAGGGAGCAAGCGCTCCCTTATTTTATTTACGCAGCCGAACCTGCCTGACTGCATGGTTGGCGCTTTTTGTCATGATCAGGCTGGCACGCTCGCGGGTAGGTAGGATATTCTCTTTAAGATTCAGTCCGTTAATCTCTTTCCATAATGAGGTGGCTACCTTCACCGCTTCCTCTTCAGATAACTTTGCGTAGTTATGAAAATAGGAATCCGGATCGGTAAAAGCGCCTTCGCGAAATTTCAGAAATCGGTTGATATACCAGGTCTGTAATAATTCTTCCGGTGCATCAACATAAATAGAAAAATCCACGAAGTCAGAGACAAATACATGGTGTGGATCGTGTGGATAGTCCATTCCACTCTGCAATACATTTAAGCCTTCGAGAATTAATATATCGGGTTGAGAGACATTTTTATCGCCATCGGGGATCACATCATAAATAAGATGCGAATAGACCGGTGCAGTGGCATTGGATACACCTGATTTGATATCAGAAACAAACTTAACCAGCCGATGCATATCATAGGACTGAGGAAAGCCTTTCTTCTTCATTATCCCCCGGTCTTTCAAAACCTGGTTTGGATGCAGAAAGCCATCGGTAGTAATGAGTTCTACGCGGCGATGCTCCGGCCAGCGGCTTAACAGCGCCTGTAGTACGCGCGCAGTAGTACTTTTACCTACCGCGACACTCCCGGCAATGCTAATGATATAAGGAATACGTTGCCCATCGGTTCCAAGAAATTGTTCAAGCACGGCCTGGCGGCGCAGGTTGGAACTAATGTAAAAATTGAGCAAACGCGACAGGGGCAGATAGATCTCTGCCACTTCTTCCAGAGAAAGGTCTTCATTAATCCCTTTCAGGCGGGCGATCTCACCTTCAGTCAGCGTCATCGGAACTGAATCACGAAGAGCAGCCCACTGGCGGCGGTCAAATTCCATATAAGGTGTCGTTAACGCGTGTTCTTTTTTGCTCATAACATGTTTCTCGCTGCCCTCCCGTCCTCTGAACGTCCAGGGAATGAAGGCGCGGCACATTTCAGTTAATTTACACAATGGGCAGGAGGTTAACACCAGATGAAAGGGAAGATAAGAAAAAATCGCCTGAAGCTGTCCAAACTTAGATGTAAAAACAGCCGCGTGCGTTATCTGGCAGCCTGATAGCGGATGCCATCAGGACGATAATCAGATGAAATAATGCACTGTAATGCGTGATTTTACACCATATTTGCCCACGTGCGCACAAAATATGAGCGATAGAACGATTTATGCAAATTTTTAGTTGCATGCAGGCGCAGGTCTACCTAGAATGCGCGCTACTTGATGCCGACTTAGCTCAGTAGGTAGAGCAACTGACTTGTAATCAGTAGGTCACCAGTTCGATTCCGGTAGTCGGCACCATCAAGCCCGGTGGGGTTCCCGAGCGGCCAAAGGGAGCAGACTGTAAATCTGCCGTCACAGACTTCGAAGGTTCGAATCCTTCCCCCACCACCATTTCTGGCAACGCTTAGCGTCGCCTGAGTTGGTTCAGTAAAATGAGCCAGCTTAAACAGAAAGAACTGGGTAGCCGAGTTTCAGGATGCGGGCATCGTATAATGGCTATTACCTCAGCCTTCCAAGCTGATGATGCGGGTTCGATTCCCGCTGCCCGCTCCAGACGTGCTGATATGGCTCAGTTGGTAGAGCGCACCCTTGGTAAGGGTGAGGTCCCCAGTTCGACTCTGGGTATCAGCACCACTTCTTTATCTCTCCTCCCCTGTTTCTCTTCTGTTATTTCATTCAACAAGTCGGGCGTGTTGCCTGGTTGATGTGGTGATATCACCGATTTATCCGTGTCTTAGAGGGACAATCGATGTCTAAAGAAAAGTTTGAACGTACAAAACCGCACGTCAACGTCGGTACTATCGGCCACGTTGACCATGGTAAAACAACGCTGACCGCTGCAATCACTACCGTACTGGCGAAAACCTACGGCGGTGCTGCTCGCGCCTTCGACCAGATCGATAACGCACCGGAAGAAAAAGCTCGTGGTATCACCATCAACACCTCTCACGTTGAATATGACACCCCGACTCGCCACTACGCGCACGTAGACTGCCCGGGCCACGCCGACTATGTTAAAAACATGATCACCGGTGCTGCGCAGATGGACGGCGCGATCCTGGTTGTTGCTGCGACTGACGGCCCGATGCCGCAGACCCGTGAGCACATCCTGCTGGGTCGTCAGGTAGGCGTTCCGTACATCATCGTGTTCCTGAACAAATGCGACATGGTTGATGACGAAGAGCTGCTGGAACTGGTAGAAATGGAAGTTCGTGAACTTCTGTCCCAGTACGACTTCCCGGGCGACGATACTCCGATCGTTCGTGGTTCTGCTCTGAAAGCGCTGGAAGGCGAAGCAGAGTGGGAAGAGAAAATCATCGAACTGGCAGGCTACCTGGATTCTTACATCCCGGAACCAGAGCGTGCGATTGACAAGCCGTTCCTGCTGCCGATCGAAGACGTATTCTCCATCTCCGGCCGTGGTACCGTTGTTACCGGTCGTGTAGAGCGCGGTATCATCAAAGTGGGTGAAGAAGTTGAAATCGTGGGTATCAAAGATACTGCGAAATCCACCTGTACCGGCGTTGAAATGTTCCGCAAACTGCTGGACGAAGGTCGTGCAGGCGAGAACTGTGGTGTTCTGCTGCGTGGTATCAAGCGTGAAGAAATCCAGCGTGGCCAGGTACTGGCTAAGCCGGGTTCAATCAAGCCGCACACCAAGTTTGAATCTGAAGTGTACATCCTGTCCAAAGATGAAGGCGGCCGTCATACTCCGTTCTTCAAAGGCTACCGTCCGCAGTTCTACTTCCGTACAACTGACGTGACTGGCACCATCGAACTGCCGGAAGGTGTTGAGATGGTAATGCCGGGCGACAACATCAAAATGGTTGTTACCCTGATCCACCCGATCGCGATGGATGACGGTCTGCGTTTCGCAATCCGTGAAGGCGGCCGTACCGTTGGCGCGGGCGTTGTTGCTAAAGTTCTCGGTTAATTGCTGATAACGTTTGACGCAATGCGCAATAAAAGGGCATCATTTGATGCCCTTTTTGCACGCTTTCGAACCAGAACCTGGCTCATCAGTGATTTTTTAAGTCATAATCATTGCTGAGACAGGCTCTGTAGAGGGCGTTTGAGGAAGTATATAGCACCGAAACGCAACAGCGCATTTCGGTTTGGCTCGCCTCGCTTACGCGGGGTGAAAATATTTGTCTGAATTCTGGTGACAGGTTGGTTTATGAGTGCGAATACCGAAGCTCAAGGGAGCGGGCGCGGCCTGGAAGCGATGAAGTGGGTGGTTGTTGCTGTATTGCTCATCGTAGCTATCGTCGGCAACTATCTTTATCGTGACATGATGCTGCCGCTACGCGCGCTGGCAGTAGTAATTCTTATTGCTGCAGCGGGTGGTGTCGCGCTGTTGACAACGAAAGGCAAGGCGACCGTTGCTTTTGCCCGCGAAGCGAGAACCGAAGTCCGTAAGGTGATTTGGCCAACTCGTCAGGAAACGTTACACACTACGTTAATCGTGGCTGCAGTGACTGCTGTCATGTCGCTGATCCTGTGGGGGCTGGATGGTATTCTGGTCCGCCTGGTATCCTTTATCACTGGCCTGAGGTTCTGAGATGTCTGAAGCTCCTAAAAAGCGCTGGTACGTCGTTCAGGCGTTTTCCGGTTTTGAAGGCCGCGTAGCTACATCGCTGCGTGAGCATATCAAATTACACAATATGGAAGAGTTGTTTGGTGAAGTCATGGTTCCGACCGAAGAGGTGGTCGAAATCCGTGGCGGCCAGCGTCGCAAAAGCGAGCGCAAATTCTTCCCGGGTTACGTGCTGGTCCAGATGGTGATGAACGACGCGAGCTGGCACCTGGTGCGTAGCGTGCCGCGCGTAATGGGTTTCATTGGTGGCACCTCTGACCGTCCTGCGCCAATCAGCGACAAAGAAGTTGATGCGATCATGAACCGCCTGCAACAGGTTGGCGATAAACCGCGTCCGAAAACGCTGTTCGAGCCGGGTGAAATGGTTCGGGTTAGCGATGGTCCGTTTGCTGACTTCAACGGCGTGGTTGAAGAAGTTGACTACGAGAAGTCTCGTCTGAAGGTCTCTGTTTCTATCTTTGGTCGTTCGACTCCGGTAGAGCTGGACTTCGCGCAGGTTGAAAAAGCGTAAGCAGGCGATCAAAAAAGCGGCGATCTAATCGTTGCACAGGGCGCGAAATTGACATACAATTTCGCGCCTTTTGTTTTTATGGGTCCTGCCCGTAAAACGATATTTATATCACGGGGAGCCTCTCTGAGGCGCTATTACCCAATTTGAGGATTTTAGAATGGCTAAGAAAGTACAAGCCTACGTCAAGCTGCAGGTTGCAGCTGGTATGGCAAACCCGAGTCCGCCGGTTGGTCCAGCACTGGGTCAGCAGGGCGTGAACATCATGGAATTCTGCAAAGCGTTCAACGCAAAAACAGATTCTATGGAAAAAGGTCTGCCGATTCCGGTTGTTATCACCGTTTACGCTGACCGTTCTTTCACCTTCATTACCAAAACGCCTCCGGCAGCAGTTCTGCTGAAGAAAGCGGCTGGTATCAAGTCTGGTTCCGGCAAGCCGAACAAAGACAAAGTAGGTAAAATTTCCCGCGCTCAGCTGCAGGAAATCGCGCAGACCAAAGCTGCCGACATGACTGGTGCCGATGTTGAAGCGATGACTCGCTCAATTGAAGGTACTGCACGTTCCATGGGCCTGGTAGTGGAGGATTAAGAAATGGCTAAACTGACCAAGCGCATGCGTGTGATCCGTGAGAAAGTTGATGTAACTAAACAGTATGACATCAATGAAGCTATCTCTCTGCTGAAAGAACTGGCTACTGCTAAGTTCGTAGAAAGCGTAGACGTTGCCGTTAACCTCGGTATCGATGCGCGTAAATCTGACCAGAACGTCCGTGGTGCAACTGTACTGCCGCACGGTACTGGCCGTTCCGTTCGCGTAGCCGTATTTGCCCAGGGCGCAAACGCTGAAGCTGCTAAAGCTGCCGGCGCTGAACTGGTAGGTATGGAAGATCTGGCTGACCAGATCAAAAAAGGCGAAATGAACTTTGACGTCGTTATTGCTTCTCCGGATGCAATGCGCGTTGTTGGCCAGCTGGGTCAGGTTCTGGGTCCACGCGGCCTGATGCCAAACCCGAAAGTCGGTACTGTAACCCCGAACGTTGCTGAAGCGGTTAAGAACGCTAAAGCAGGTCAGGTTCGTTATCGTAACGACAAAAACGGCATCATCCACACCACCATCGGTAAAGTGGATTTTGACGCTGACAAACTGAAAGAAAACCTGGAATCTCTGCTGGTTGCGCTGAAAAAAGCCAAACCGACTCAGGCGAAAGGCGTGTACATCAAGAAAGTTAGCCTCTCCACCACCATGGGTGCTGGCGTTGCCGTTGATCAAGCTGGTCTGAGCGCTTCCGCGAACTAAGATTAGCTTTACGTGGGCGGTGGATTTGTCTACAATCTTCGCCCACGATTCCTCTAACCTCGGTTAGGGGACAACAGATTTGTTCGTTGGAGCCTGGCCTATCCAGGCCTCCGTCGAAGACCGCAGGAGTTTCGTAAGAAACTTAATCCCCTGCGTAGACGGTGACAGAACGCTAAGATTATTTCTGATACTCTGGCTTGTTTCTGCTCACCGTATTAAGACGCTCTTTCCGTTGGGAAGAGTGAAGTGAGTTCCAGAGCATGAGCTCTGGCAAACATCCAGGAGCAAAGCTAATGGCTTTAAATCTTCAAGACAAACAAGCGATTGTTGCTGAAGTCAGCGAAGTAGCCAAAGGCGCGCTGTCTGCAGTAGTTGCGGATTCCCGCGGCGTAACTGTAGACAAAATGACCGAACTGCGTAAAGCAGGTCGCGAAGCCGGCGTATACATGCGTGTTGTTCGTAACACCCTGCTGCGTCGTGCTGTTGAAGGTACTGCTTTTGAGTGCCTGAAAGACGCGTTCGTTGGTCCGACCCTGATTGCATACTCTATGGAACACCCGGGCGCTGCTGCTCGTCTGTTCAAAGAGTTCGCGAAAGCGAATGCAAAATTTGAGGTCAAAGCCGCAGCCTTTGAAGGTGAGTTGATCCCGGCATCGCAAATCGATCGCCTGGCAACCCTGCCGACCTACGAAGAAGCAATTGCACGCCTGATGGCAACCATGAAAGAAGCTTCGGCTGGCAAACTGGTTCGTACTCTGGCTGCTGTACGCGATGCGAAAGAAGCGGCTTAATCGCCATTATCTTTATCAAGCATCTGCTTACGTATAAACTTATTCTGATTTTCAGGAACAATTTAAATGTCTATCACTAAAGATCAAATCATTGAAGCAGTATCCGCTATGTCCGTAATGGACGTTGTAGAACTGATCTCTGCAATGGAAGAAAAATTCGGTGTTTCTGCTGCTGCCGCTGTAGCTGTAGCTGCTGGCCCGGCTGAAGCTGCTGAAGAAAAAACTGAGTTCGACGTAATTCTGAAAGGTATTGGCGCGAACAAAGTTGCAGTAATCAAAGCAGTACGTGGCGCAACTGGTCTGGGCCTGAAAGAAGCTAAAGACCTGGTAGAATCTGCTCCGGCCGCTCTGAAAGAAGGCGTGAGCAAAGATGACGCTGAAGCACTGAAAAAATCTCTGGAAGAAGCTGGCGCTGAAGTTGAAGTTAAATAAGCCAACCCTTCCGGTTGCAGCCTGAGAAATCAGGCTGATGGCTGGTGACTTTTTAGTCACCAGCCTTTTTGCGCTGTAAGGCACTGGTAGCATTTCACACTGTTTGACTACTGGTTGTCCTGACAATGCTTGTTTCTATCGACGCCTTAATATACTGCGACAGAGCGTCTGTTCTGTGTAAATCGCAATGAAATGGTTTAAGCGTGATAGCAACAGGCATTGCGGAAAGTGTTCCATTTTCCGGTCAACAAAATAGTGTTGCATAAACTGCCCCTTTGCTGGGCAGCGTGGGTCGACTTGTCAGCGAGCTGAGGAACCCTAATGGTTTACTCCTATACCGAGAAAAAACGTATTCGTAAGGATTTTGGAAAGCGTCCGCAGGTTCTGGACATTCCTTATCTCCTTTCCATCCAGCTTGACTCGTTTCAGAAGTTTATCGAGCAAGATCCTGAAGGGCAGTATGGTCTGGAAGCTGCTTTCCGTTCCGTATTCCCGATTGCCAGCTATAGCGGTAATTCTGAGCTACAGTACGTCAGCTATCGCCTGGGCGAGCCAGTATTTGACGTGCAGGAATGTCAGATTCGTGGCGTGACCTATTCGGCACCGCTGCGCGTAAAACTGCGTCTGGTGATCTACGAGCGTGAAGCGCCGGAAGGCACCGTTAAAGACATTAAAGAGCAAGAAGTGTACATGGGCGAAATTCCGCTCATGACCGATAACGGTACCTTTGTTATCAACGGTACTGAGCGTGTTATCGTTTCTCAGTTGCACCGTAGCCCGGGCGTCTTCTTTGACTCCGACAAAGGCAAAACCCACTCTTCGGGTAAAGTGCTGTATAACGCGCGTATCATTCCTTACCGTGGTTCCTGGCTGGACTTCGAATTCGATCCGAAGGACAACCTGTTTGTCCGTATTGACCGTCGCCGCAAACTGCCTGCGACTATCATTCTGCGCGCGCTGAACTACACCACTGAGCAGATTCTGGATCTGTTCTTTGAGAAAGTCATCTTTGAAATCCGCGACAACAAGCTGCAGATGGAACTGGTGCCTGAACGCCTGCGTGGTGAAACGGCCTCCTTTGACATTGAAGCTAATGGCAAGATTTACGTCGAAAAAGCGCGCCGTATTACCGCACGCCATATTCGTCAGCTGGAAAAAGACGATATCAAACATATCGAAGTTCCGGTTGAGTACATCGCAGGTAAAGTCGCGGCTAAAGACTACGTTGACGAATCCACTGGTGAACTGATTTGCCCGGCGAACATGGAGCTGAGCCTCGATCTGCTGGCTAAGCTGAGCCAGGCTGGTCACAAGCGTATCGAAACGCTGTTCACCAACGATCTGGATCACGGTGCGTATATTTCTGAAACGGTTCGCGTCGACCCGACTAACGATCGCCTGAGCGCGCTGGTAGAAATCTACCGTATGATGCGCCCTGGCGAGCCGCCGACACGTGAAGCGGCTGAAAGCCTGTTTGAGAACCTGTTCTTCTCTGAAGACCGCTACGATCTGTCTGCGGTAGGTCGTATGAAGTTCAACCGTTCTCTGCTGCGCGACGAAATCGAAGGCTCTGGTATCCTGAGCAAAGACGACATCATCGAAGTGATGAGAAAGCTCATCGGTATCCGTAACGGTATCGGCGAAGTCGATGATATCGACCACCTCGGCAACCGTCGTATCCGTTCCGTCGGCGAAATGGCGGAAAACCAGTTCCGCGTTGGCCTGGTACGTGTAGAGCGTGCGGTGAAAGAGCGTCTGTCTCTGGGCGATCTCGATACCCTGATGCCTCAGGATATGATCAACGCCAAACCGATTTCTGCGGCAGTGAAAGAGTTCTTTGGTTCCAGCCAGCTGTCTCAGTTTATGGACCAGAACAACCCGCTGTCTGAGATTACGCACAAACGTCGTATCTCCGCACTCGGCCCAGGCGGTCTGACCCGTGAACGTGCAGGCTTCGAAGTTCGAGACGTACACCCGACGCACTACGGTCGCGTATGTCCAATCGAAACGCCTGAAGGTCCAAACATCGGTCTGATCAACTCTCTGTCCGTGTACGCACAGACAAACGAATACGGTTTCCTCGAGACCCCATATCGTAAAGTGACTGACGGTGTCGTAACCGACGAAATTCACTACCTGTCTGCTATCGAAGAAGGCAACTACGTTATCGCTCAGGCGAACTCCAACCTGGATGACGAAGGCCACTTTGTAGAAGATCTGGTTACCTGCCGTAGCAAAGGCGAATCCAGCTTGTTCAGCCGCGACCAGGTTGACTACATGGACGTATCCACTCAGCAGGTGGTTTCCGTCGGTGCGTCCCTGATCCCGTTCCTGGAACACGATGACGCCAACCGTGCATTGATGGGTGCGAACATGCAACGTCAGGCCGTTCCAACTCTGCGTGCTGATAAGCCGCTGGTTGGTACGGGTATGGAACGTGCTGTTGCCGTTGACTCCGGTGTTACTGCAGTGGCTAAGCGTGGCGGTACCGTACAGTACGTCGATGCATCCCGTATCGTTATCAAAGTTAACGAAGACGAGATGTATCCGGGCGAAGCGGGTATCGACATCTATAACCTGACCAAATACACCCGTTCTAACCAGAACACCTGTATTAACCAGATGCCGTGTGTGTCTCTGGGTGAGCCAATTGAGCGCGGCGACGTGCTGGCAGATGGCCCGTCTACCGACCTCGGTGAACTGGCGCTCGGTCAGAACATGCGCGTAGCGTTCATGCCGTGGAACGGTTACAACTTCGAAGACTCCATCCTCGTATCCGAGCGTGTTGTTCAGGAAGACCGTTTCACCACCATCCACATTCAGGAACTGGCGTGCGTGTCCCGTGACACCAAGCTGGGGCCAGAAGAGATCACCGCTGATATCCCGAACGTGGGTGAAGCTGCGCTCTCCAAACTGGATGAATCCGGTATCGTTTACATTGGTGCGGAAGTCACCGGTGGCGACATTCTGGTAGGTAAGGTAACGCCGAAAGGTGAAACCCAGCTGACCCCAGAAGAGAAGCTGCTGCGTGCGATCTTCGGTGAGAAAGCGTCTGACGTTAAAGACTCTTCTCTGCGCGTACCAAACGGTGTTTCCGGTACGATCATCGACGTTCAGGTCTTTACCCGCGATGGCGTGGAAAAAGACAAACGTGCGCTGGAAATCGAAGAGATGCAACTCAAACAGGCCAAAAAAGACCTGTCTGAAGAACTGCAGATCCTCGAAGCCGGCCTGTTCAGTCGTATCTATGCGGTGCTGGTTGCCGGTGGCGTTGAAGCTGACAAGCTTGACAAACTGCCGCGCGATCGCTGGCTGGAACTCGGCCTGACCGACGAAGAGAAACAAAATCAGCTGGAACAACTGGCTGAGCAGTACGACGAACTGAAACACGAGTTCGAGAAAAAACTCGAAGCGAAACGCCGTAAAATCACTCAGGGCGACGATCTGGCACCGGGCGTGCTGAAAATCGTTAAGGTATACCTGGCGGTTAAACGCCGTATCCAGCCTGGTGACAAGATGGCAGGTCGTCACGGTAACAAAGGTGTTATCTCTAAGATCAACCCGATCGAAGATATGCCTCACGACGCTAACGGTACGCCGGTAGACATCGTGCTGAACCCGCTGGGTGTACCGTCTCGTATGAACATCGGTCAGATCCTGGAAACTCACCTGGGTATGGCTGCGAAAGGTATCGGCGATAAGATCAACGCCATGCTGAAACAGCAGCAGGAAGTCGCCAAACTGCGCGAATTCATCCAGCGTGCCTACGATCTGGGCGCTGATGTGCGTCAGAAAGTTGACCTGAACACCTTCAGCGATGAAGAAGTTCTGCGTCTGGCTGAAAACCTGAAAAAAGGCATGCCGATCGCAACGCCGGTCTTCGACGGTGCGAAAGAGTCTGAAATCAAGGAACTGTTACAGCTGGGTGGCCTGCCGACTTCCGGTCAGATCACGCTGTTCGACGGTCGTACCGGCGAGCAGTTCGAACGCCAGGTTACCGTCGGCTATATGTACATGCTGAAACTGAACCACCTGGTTGATGACAAGATGCACGCGCGTTCTACCGGTTCTTACAGCCTGGTTACTCAGCAGCCGCTGGGTGGTAAGGCGCAGTTCGGTGGTCAGCGCTTCGGGGAGATGGAAGTGTGGGCGCTGGAAGCTTATGGCGCAGCATACACCCTGCAGGAAATGCTCACCGTTAAGTCTGATGACGTGAACGGTCGTACTAAGATGTATAAAAACATCGTGGACGGCAATCATCAGATGGAACCGGGCATGCCGGAATCCTTCAACGTACTGTTGAAAGAGATCCGTTCGCTGGGTATCAACATCGAGCTGGAAGACGAGTAACTCTCGCTCAACAGGTCACTGGTGCTGGCGTAACCGCCAGCACCAGATTGTGCTAACTCCGACGGGAGCAAATCCGTGAAAGACTTATTAAAGTTTCTGAAAGCGCAAACTAAAACCGAAGAGTTTGATGCGATCAAAATTGCTCTGGCCTCGCCAGACATGATCCGTTCATGGTCTTTTGGTGAAGTTAAAAAGCCAGAAACCATCAACTACCGTACGTTCAAACCTGAGCGTGACGGCCTTTTCTGCGCCCGTATCTTTGGGCCAGTAAAAGATTACGAGTGCCTGTGCGGTAAGTACAAGCGCCTGAAACACCGCGGTGTGATCTGTGAGAAGTGCGGCGTTGAAGTGACCCAGACTAAAGTGCGCCGTGAGCGTATGGGCCACATCGAGCTGGCCTCTCCGACTGCGCACATCTGGTTCCTGAAATCGCTGCCGTCCCGTATCGGTCTGCTGCTCGATATGCCGCTGCGTGATATCGAACGCGTACTGTACTTCGAATCTTATGTGGTTATCGAAGGCGGTATGACCAACCTGGAACGTCAACAGATCCTGACTGAAGAGCAGTATCTGGACGCGCTGGAAGAGTTCGGTGACGAATTCGACGCGAAGATGGGTGCGGAAGCTATCCAGGCCCTGCTGAAGAGCATGGATCTGGAGCAAGAGTGTGAAACGCTGCGTGAAGAGCTGAACGAAACCAACTCCGAAACCAAGCGTAAGAAGCTGACCAAGCGTATCAAGCTGCTGGAAGCGTTCGTTCAGTCTGGTAACAAACCAGAGTGGATGATCCTGACCGTTCTGCCGGTTCTGCCGCCAGATCTGCGTCCGCTGGTGCCGCTGGATGGTGGTCGTTTCGCAACCTCTGACCTGAACGATCTGTATCGTCGCGTCATTAACCGTAACAACCGTCTGAAACGTCTGCTGGATCTGGCTGCGCCGGATATCATCGTACGCAACGAAAAACGTATGCTGCAGGAAGCGGTTGACGCCCTGCTGGATAACGGTCGTCGCGGTCGTGCGATCACCGGTTCTAACAAGCGTCCTCTGAAATCTTTGGCCGACATGATCAAAGGTAAACAGGGTCGTTTCCGTCAGAACCTGCTCGGTAAGCGTGTTGACTACTCCGGTCGTTCTGTCATCACCGTAGGTCCATACCTGCGTCTGCATCAGTGCGGCCTGCCGAAGAAAATGGCGCTGGAGCTGTTCAAACCGTTCATCTACGGCAAGCTGGAACTGCGTGGCCTGGCCACCACCATCAAAGCCGCGAAGAAAATGGTTGAGCGTGAAGAAGCTGTCGTTTGGGATATCCTCGACGAAGTGATCCGCGAACACCCGGTACTGCTGAACCGTGCACCAACACTGCACCGTCTGGGTATCCAGGCGTTTGAACCGGTACTGATCGAAGGTAAAGCTATCCAGCTGCACCCGCTGGTGTGTGCGGCCTATAACGCCGACTTCGATGGTGACCAGATGGCTGTTCACGTACCGCTGACGCTGGAAGCCCAGCTCGAAGCGCGTGCGCTGATGATGTCTACCAACAACATTCTGTCTCCGGCGAACGGCGAACCTATCATCGTTCCGTCTCAGGACGTTGTACTGGGTCTGTACTACATGACCCGTGACTGTGTTAACGCCAAAGGCGAAGGCATGGTGCTGACTGGCCCGAAAGAAGCTGAGCGTATTTATCGCGCCGGCCTGGCCTCTCTGCATGCGCGTGTAAAAGTGCGTATCACTGAATACGAAAAAGATGAAAACGGCGAATTCGTTGCGAAAACCAGCCTGAAAGACACGACCGTTGGCCGTGCGATTCTGTGGATGATCGTACCGAAAGGTCTGCCTTTCTCCATCGTCAACCAGGCGCTGGGCAAGAAAGCGATCTCCAAAATGCTGAACACTTGCTACCGTATTCTGGGCCTGAAACCGACCGTTATTTTTGCGGACCAGACGATGTACACCGGCTTTGCTTATGCAGCGCGTTCAGGTGCATCCGTTGGTATCGATGACATGGTCATCCCGGAGAAAAAACACGAGATCATCTCTGAAGCGGAAGCTGAAGTTGCTGAGATCCAGGAACAGTTCCAGTCTGGTCTGGTAACCGCTGGCGAACGTTACAACAAAGTTATCGATATCTGGGCTGCGGCGAACGATCGTGTATCCAAAGCGATGATGGACAACCTGCAAACTGAAACCGTGATTAACCGTGACGGCGAAGAAGAGCAGCAGGTTTCTTTCAACAGCATCTACATGATGGCCGACTCCGGTGCGCGTGGTTCTGCGGCACAGATTCGTCAGCTGGCGGGTATGCGTGGTCTGATGGCGAAGCCGGATGGCTCCATCATCGAAACGCCGATCACCGCGAACTTCCGTGAAGGTCTGAACGTACTTCAGTACTTCATCTCTACTCACGGTGCGCGTAAAGGTCTGGCGGATACCGCACTGAAAACCGCGAACTCCGGTTATCTGACGCGTCGTCTGGTTGACGTTGCGCAGGACCTGGTTGTTACCGAAGACGATTGCGGCACGCTGGAAGGCATCACCATGACCCCGGTTATCGAGGGTGGTGACGTTAAAGAGCCGCTGCGCGATCGCGTACTGGGTCGTGTGACCGCAGAAGATATTCTGAAGCCGGGTACCGCGGACATTCTGGTTCCACGCAACACGCTGCTGCACGAACAATGGTGTGACCTGCTGGAAGAGAACTCCGTTGACTCTGTCAAAGTGCGTTCCGTTGTATCCTGTGACACCGACTTTGGTGTATGTGCGCACTGCTACGGTCGTGACTTGGCGCGTGGCCACATCATCAATAAAGGTGAGGCTATCGGCGTTATCGCGGCACAGTCCATCGGTGAGCCGGGTACACAGCTGACGATGCGTACGTTCCACATCGGTGGTGCGGCATCTCGTGCGGCTGCTGAATCCAGCATCCAGGTGAAAAACAAAGGTAGCATCAAGCTCAGCAACGCGAAGTCGGTTGTAAACTCCAGCGGTAAACTGGTAGTGACCTCCCGTAATACCGAGCTGAAACTGATCGACGAATTCGGTCGTACCAAAGAGAGCTATAAAGTACCTTACGGTGCGGTTATGGCGAAGGGTGATGGCGAGCAGGTTGCTGGCGGCGAGACCGTAGCAAACTGGGATCCACACACCATGCCGGTTATCACCGAAGTAGCAGGTTTCATTCGTTTCACTGACATGCTTGATGGTCAGACCATCACCCGTCAGACTGACGAACTGACCGGCCTGTCTTCGCTGGTGGTACTGGACTCTGCGGAACGTACCGCAGGGGGTAAAGACCTGCGTCCGGCGCTGAAAATCGTTGATGCTAACGGTAACGATGTTCTGATCCCTGGCACCGATATGCCGGCTCAGTACTTCCTGCCGGGTAAAGCGATTGTGCAGCTGGAAGATGGCGTTCAGATCAGTTCTGGTGACACCCTGGCGCGTATTCCGCAGGAATCCGGCGGTACCAAGGACATCACCGGTGGTCTGCCGCGCGTTGCGGACCTGTTCGAAGCTCGTCGTCCGAAAGAGCCGGCTATCCTGGCGGAAATCAGCGGTATCATTTCCTTCGGTAAAGAGACCAAAGGTAAACGTCGTCTGGTTATCACCCCGTTAGACGGTAGCGATCCTTACGAAGAGATGATCCCGAAATGGCGTCAGCTTAACGTGTTTGAAGGCGAACGTGTAGAACGTGGTGACGTGGTTTCCGACGGTCCGGAAGCGCCGCACGACATCCTGCGTCTTCGTGGCGTACACGCGGTAACGCGTTACATCACCAACGAAGTACAGGACGTTTACCGTCTGCAGGGCGTTAAGATTAACGATAAGCACATTGAAGTTATCGTTCGTCAGATGCTGCGTAAAGCAACCATCGAAAATGCCGGTAGCTCCGACTTCCTGGAAGGCGAGCAGGTAGAATACTCCCGCGTCAAGATTGCCAACCGCGATCTGGAAGCGAATGGCAAAATCGCAGCAACTTATGCTCGCGATCTGCTGGGTATCACCAAAGCGTCTCTGGCAACCGAATCGTTCATCTCTGCCGCATCGTTCCAGGAGACCACGCGTGTCCTGACCGAAGCAGCCGTTGCGGGCAAACGCGACGAACTGCGTGGCCTGAAAGAGAACGTTATCGTCGGTCGTCTGATCCCGGCGGGTACCGGCTATGCGTACCACCAGGATCGTATGCGCCGTCGCGCAGCGGGTGAACTGCCAGCTGCACCGCAGGTGACTGCGGAAGATGCGTCTGCCAGCCTGGCAGAACTGCTGAACGCAGGTCTGGGCGGCTCAGACAACGAGTAATCGCCAGCCTTGTGTTAAAAAAGCCAGTCAGGTTTCCTGACTGGCTTTTTTTTGTTTCTTTTTTGCAGATTACCGCTTCCCTTCATGCTTTATCAAAAAGTTATTCATCTGTTGCTTTTCTTGTAACTTGCTGAATTTGCATGTTTTTACTTATAAAATTCCCGTTTGCTTTTGTTTTATAAAGATTTGTGTGAAAGGATTCATAGAATCGAATGCGTATACGAAATATAACTATAGCGTGAGGTGAAAATATGTTCAGCAAAGAGAGACATCGTGAAATATTGGTCTATTTGAATAAACATGAACGTGTAACCGTTAATCAGCTTGCGATTTTATTTTATGTGAGCAAAGAAACCATCCGTAATGATTTGAATATACTTGCTAAACAGGGATTTGTTCAGCGTTGTCATGGCGGGGCAATAATATTGCGCCGGGTTTTCCATACTCAGCTGGTTAATGATTTTGGTACCTCGATAGTAAAGGTATTGAATCAGGTAAATATGCAGCGAAAAATCACAAGAAAAAGGAAAATAAAAATAATGAAAAATAAAGTATGTATATTAGGGTCTTTTAACGTTGATATTATCGCAAAAGTCGATCGGTTCCCAAAAAGCGGTGAATCGATCCTTGCCAGCAACACGATCATTGGTCCGGGTGGTAAGGGCGCAAATCAGGCTATGGCGGCAAGTAAATGCCAGGTTCAGGTTCATTTTGTGGGTAAAGTAGGTAAAGATCACTTTAGTCAGATGGCTCGTGATCACCTTTCTTCATCAGACATCAGTAGTTTTACCCTCTACCAGGATGAAGAGTATAAAACAGGTAGCGCAATAATATATGTTTCACAGCCTGCGGGTGAAAACATGATAGCGATTCATTCCGGAGCTAATCAACATATTACAGAAAGTGAAGTATCCAGTATTGCCAGTGAGATGGCAGATGCAAAAATATTTTTAACCCAACTTGAAAATAACTTTGAGGCGACGCATAAAGCATTGATGATGGCGTCTCAACTGGGCGCGAAGACCATTCTCAACCCTGCACCTTACTCGGCCCGTACCATAGAATGCCTTCCCTGGGTTGACTATTTAACTCCTAACGAAACTGAAGCCTCAATGATGTCAGGCATTGAAGTTAATGATATAGATAGTGCAAAAAAAGCGGCGCAGGCGATCAGAGCAATAGGTGCTAAAGACATTATTATCACTATGGGTTCACAAGGTGCATTGATATACGAGGGGAGCAAGTTTACCCATATTCCGGCGCTTAAAGCCTTGAGTGTCGATACTACCGGCGCGGGAGATGCGTTTAATGGTGCATTTGCGGCTGCCATCGCGCAGGAGCAATCACTGATTTCCGCTGCAAAATTTGCTTCCGCTTTCGCTTCTCTGGCAGTGGAGCGTGAAGGAGCTTCCAGCATGCCCGAATATCAAAACGTATTATCACGACTCGCTCAATATGAAAGGAAATAAGATGACGACTCAAGTACAAAGTAAGGTTGATACGTCGGGGCCGATGAGAGTTGAAACCAATGGCGTCAACCCGGTTACTGATGGAGAGCGTTATGGTACGCCAGCCGGGCTTTTCCCTATCTGGTTTTCATGGAACGTTTCGATCCTCGGGATTACTTACGGGATTTATGTTTATTCGTTGGGGCTAAGCTTGTGGCAGGCGATCATCGCGGGTGTGGCCGGATATTTTCTCTCCAGTATGTTGGTAGGTATCCTCGCCGTTGGCGGTCCAAGGACGGGTCTGCCGACACTCACTCAGACGCGTTTTGCATTTGGCTATCATGGCAATAAAATTCCGACACTGTTCGCTTACATCTCGAATATGGGATGGAAGGTAACGATTATTACCCTTTCTTCCACGACGGGAGCGTCGCTATTTGCGACGTTATGGCCCGGTGTTTTTGCTGCAGAGGGAGGGCATCCTACTCTGGCTTGCCTGCTGGGTTGGTTCATCGTGACGCTGGTATTAACGATGTCGATTGCGATTTATGGTCACCAGTTGATCATGAAAGTAGAAAAATACATCGCATGGCTGACAGGCGGGATGAGCATTATCTTTATCATTTTGATCCTGCCGCACATTCACTGGTCCCAGTCGGGCACCACGCCTGATGCCGGCCTGTTAACATTTATTGGGGGCATGGTCATGGCAATGACCATGGTGGGGCTGGGTTTCCTCAACTATGGCGGCGACTTTGCCCGCTATCTTCCGCGTAATACCTCCGCGAACAAAGTTATTTTCTGGACCGCAACGGGAATATCCCTTCCGGTTTCTATCCTGCTGATCCTCGGCGTATTACTGGCGGACAGTAATCCTGCCCTGAGTGGTGCTGCTGCGTCCGAGCCTATTGCCGCGTTAACGTCTTTCCTGCCGTTCTGGTTTTACGTCCCTTTTTCTATTGTGATTATCATTTCCCTGCTGGCGGCGGCAATTACCGGGGTGTATAGCTCAGGTCTTGCGCTACTGGCGATGGGCGTTCCGGCCAGTCGCTCCACCACGACAGCGATTAATGCCGTTATCATCGCCTTCGGCGCTTTCTATTTACTGTTTGTCTCTGACTCTTTTCTGGCGACCTTCCAGTCCTTCCTGGCAACGGTATCTGTCGTACTGGGATCAATGGGAGCCATTCAACTGGTGGATTTTGCCCGGCAGAAGCGACTGGGCTGGAACCCGGACATGGCTCGACCTGCGGGGGCTGGTGGACGCAATGGACGCTGGACGGCCTTGCTGTCGCTTTTCATTGCATCAGTCGTAGGGATGGGAACCATTACCTCTGGCGATCCGTGGATTGCGCATCTTGTTGGATTTTTACTAACCGAGGAAACCAAAACCAGCGTGTTTGCTACTGCGAATATCGGCGTGGTTGTGGCGATGATTGTAGGGGCCGCGCTGTATGCGGTATTGACCTATGTCTGTCATTTTGAGGTGCTCACACATAAGGTCAGCGTAAAGGAAAATCGCCATGAATAAGCCTTTATCCGATCTATTACAACGTTTTCAGAAGCCGGATGTCTGGCATCTTCCTGCAACCTACTGGTTCTGGCATACCATCCCGAGTCATCAGCAGATCGACCAGCAATTATTGCAATTGCGGGAAGGGGGATACGGATCGTTTCAGATTGCTGCACGTTTAAGCCTGCCGCTGGAACAATATCTGAGTGATGAATGGCTGGCCGCCTGTCGTTATACCGCTGATAAAGCGGCTGACATGGGGCTGATGATGGGCGTGTATGACGATTACAACTGGCTGTCCGGACATGCTGGTGGAAGAACGGTTGCCGGGCATGATGAGCTGCGTGAGCGACACCTCTTCTGGAGCCAGGCGCACGGCACTGCGTTAGAAAAAGTTATTACCTGTGCCATTTCCGGTATCCGCTCTGCTGATGCTCAGGCCTTACAACAGTGCGGTATGGAATGGATATTTGAAGACGGTAAACCTGCCTGGGATGAATGGGAAATTGTGGCTGCCTATGCTACTCCGGCTTTCTCTTCATTCGATACGGATAGCATCGTCGATGTTGCTTCTCTTGCCCGGGTGGTAGAAACGTCACAGGATGGACTACGCGTGGAATTTGATGTCGACACGCTGCCGTGGCGGGAGAAAACGATCGTGACCCTGTTTACCGCTGCGCGTTGTCGTACTTCAAGAATGATTAATTACCTGATGCCTGAAGCGGCGAAGAACTTTATTCGTGTCGGTTATGAACCCTATGCGCGTGCCTTTGGCGAGCATTTTGGGAAGACGGTCGCTTATATGTTTTTTGACCAGCCACACAGTTGTTTCTGGCAGTGGAATGAACATTCAGGATCGGTGAAATCCTCTCTAATGTTTGATCATCGCCTCATTGATGCGTTGAAAATGAAGGGCGGCCAGTTACCTGAGATCTTACTGTCACTGGTCATGGATATTGGCGAGCGCACCGCCCGGCGACGCTGCGAATTTTTTTCATGCTACTCACAGCTTGCAATGACCTCTTTTTTTGGCGAGCTTGCTGCGTGGTGCCGCCAGCGAAATGTACTGCTCAGCGGCCACGAAGTATTGGGCCATGTCAGTAGCTGGGATTTTGCCAGTAAAATTATTACTGAGGATAACCGCTGTAATTTTGCAATGGATTACTTTGCGCTTGATGGCTGGCGGGATATCACTGCGGTTGATTCTCGTAATAACGAGCCACAGATGGCGGCAAAAGTCGGTGATTCCGTTGCCCGCGCTCATGGACGCAAAGGGTGTATCGTTGAGCAATATTATGCTCGCGTGCGACCGGGCACGCATTTTGCGGCGGGGCAATGGGAACTTTCATTGCACGAAACCCGAAGACAAGCGTTTCGTCATCATCTGCTGGGAGCAAGGCAATTTTTGATGCATGCTTTCTGGTTAACGGATGGAACCGCAGATGACAGCGTGTTAAGTAATCCACGTTTTGATTTTGCCCCCGGCATTAACTTTCAGCCCTGGTACCCTTTCCATGCCAGCTTTGCACATGAGTCTGGTCGCCTTGCCGAGTTTCTTGACGCCGGCAATCCTTATATAGACATCGGTGTGATCTATCCGAAACGCACATTCTGGTATTTCGGTATTGATGGCGAAGAAGGCGCAACTGGAGCCAGATGGGCACAGAAACTCAGCGCAGAAGGCTATGAATATTTCTTTATTGATGAAGAGAATTTATTGCAGGCGCAGGATCGTCTAATCAACGGTGAACGCTACGCTGCGTTGTTATTACCTGATATGAAAGTCGTAAAGTCCGCTGAAACACTACAGCAACTGGAGCGCTTTGTTCACGCTGGCGGACGATTACTGGTAGCAGGAGGCGAAATAACGCATAGCGAAGAGAAGGGCGCAGATAATGGGCTTAATGAGCGCCTGAGAAGGCTTATTGATAATCATGCTCAATGCTGTTTTATGCAGGACGAATTCCCTGACAACCTTAAAACCGAACGTCCTTACATTGAATTTGAATCACAGGGTAAGCAGGTCTGGACGCGGATAACGCATGACGACGACGCACAGTACATCACGTTGTTCAATGATAACGACACGCCGCTGTATGCCTGGTTGCACTTCCCCACGCTGTGTGGACAGCTCTATGAATGGGATATCGCCACAGGAGAGGTTCACTGTCTGGCAGAAGATGTAAACGAGAGTTATCCCGTCAGAGTAGACGCATGGGCCGTTCGTTGCTTTTCTCTTCAGACCAATGAGCGAACACGCAGTATCGCGCTGGACAGCAACTGGCAACTGATGGCTGATAATATTTCCCGTCCTGTTGATGTCAATCAGGGATGGGAAACGCAAGGGTTAGAAGACTGGTGTGGAGTGGGGCGTTACCAGCTTAACTTTGAACTTGACGCTATTATCGATGATGCACAGCTATATTTACCCGAGGTATCCGGCTGTGTAGAGGTCTGGCTTAACGGCGAGAAAATTGGAGAAAAAGGATGGCCAGACTATCGGTTTATGTTATCTGCACATCGACTCCGCAAAGAGAATACGCTGACTATAGTGGTTTATCCTTCCGCTGCTAATCATTATTATGCGAAAAGCGCATGGCAGGGAGAGAGGCCAGACGCTTGCGGGCTTACGGCTGCACCCTACCTGCGCACAAATAACGTCGTTAAGATTGTCAGCAAATTCCTGCATTCATAAGGATGACGCGCATTCTGAGCCAGTGACGTCAGGTGACTGGCTCAGACATAGCACGTTCTTCACATCCTTCGGAAATCAACGGCATCTTGTGTTTCGCTCTGGCAGAAATGAGGGTAAGTACGGTTACGGTAAGGCGAGAGAGATACTTTATAAAAAATCTCCCGAAGCTGCGAGGCTTCGGGAAATAGTCAGGCAGGGATTAATTCACCAGCGGCAAACGACGGTATAACTCAATCATGTCACCCGCCAGATCCTGAATCACCATGGCGTTCATCAGGTGATCCTGAGAGTGGACGGTGATCAGATTGACCGGCAGTTTACCAGCCCCTTCATCAATACCGATAAGCTGCGTCTGGATTTTATGCGCATGCTTAACGTATTCGCGGGATTCTTCCATGGCCTGCTCTGCGCCAGTAAAGTCGCCTTTACGCGCCAGTTGTAGCGCCGTTAATGCCTGGCTGCGTGCTGCGCCAGCATTCACCAACAGCTCCATAATGATCGTTTCTAAATCTTCCACAACGTTACTCCATTAGCTTGAGGGCTTTCTCAAGTACGACATCACCTTTCATCATGCCGTAATCCATCATATCGATAACCGCGACTTTTTTGCCCAGCGGGTCGGCCTGTGCCTGTAATTTTGCCTGCTCGTATTTCACCTGTGGCCCCAGTAAAACGATATCAGCGGTAGCGATATTGTCATTAAACTCAGCGACCGGCACAGCTTTGATCGACACCTCGACTCCTTTCTTCTGAGCCGCATCCTTCATACGTTGAACTAACATGCTGGTGGACATACCGGCAGCACAGCATAAAACGATGTTCTTCATAACTAGCCCTCAATGTTCCTTGGTCCTTAATCATTATCCTTTGAAGGCGCGACAGACAACGCTTTTGCGTTGAATGTGTGTAAGGCATCACAAAGAAATCATCAAAAAACTGAAACCGGTTACATTTTGTCATTGAATCGACGGGCGCTCATACGATTGGCGAACTGAACCGTGTCGGGGAACAGGTGACTTTCAAATGTGCCTCCAGTCACAAAACACGTTTAATCCTCACTGTTCAACTCATCAGCCATTGACACAAAAAGCAGCTGTAAATATTATCGCGTCATGGTGGTATATACCACTTAGCCAATGCAAGGACAGTGAGAATGATATGAATAAGTTCACTGAAGTGATGGAAAGAAATTTATTGCCGCTGGCAATGAAAATTGAAAGCAACGATTATCTTTCTGCGATCAAGGATGGTTTTATCAGGATTATGCCGTTCCTGATTATTGGCTCCTTATTTTTACTGATCGCCAACTTGCCTTTCCCTGGATACAGCGATTTTATCGTTGGTTTGTTTGGCGATAAATTCATTAGCCAGCTTAATTATATTCTTGATGCAACCTATTCAATCATGGCGCTGTTGGTGGTTGTCAGCATCAGTATCAGTATGGCGAAACGCTGGCAGCTTAATGAAATATCCTGTGCACTTATTTCGCTGGTCTGTTTTATGATTATTACCCCATTTAAACTGCTGCAGGAGCAGGGTGGGGCGATCAGCGATGTGATCCCGGTTTTTGCTTTAGGTGCCCAGGGGTTATTCCTGTCAATTATTGTAACGCTCATCGCGGTCAGACTTTATCGTCTGTGCAGCCATCCCCGCCTGATGATTACCATGCCGGATAGCGTGCCCCCGGCGGTAGCGAATAGCTTCAGTTCACTCATTCCTTCATTATTAATCGTGCTGTTTTTCTGGTTAATACGTCTGCTGTTTGAATACACGACGTATGGCACCGTGCAAGAGATGATTTTCACGGTCCTGCAAGCGCCAATGATGAAGCTGGGCAACACGCTGCCTTCACAGATGATCGCTGAATTTTTTATCAGCTTCTTTTGGTTCTTTGGTCTGCATGGCGACTCTATCGTCACAGCGATCATGGGGCCGGTCTGGCGTTCGCTGACCCTGGAAAATTTGCAGGCGATGAAAAGCGGTTTAGCGCCTGTGAATATCATTACGCAACAGTTCCGCGACGTCTTCCTGATTTGCGGCGGCACCGGCTTTACGCTGGCCATGCTGCTGGTGATGTTGTTTCGCGCCAAAAGTAAGCGTATGCGTGAAATTGCAAAATTAGCAACGCCGGCTGCCATTTTTAATATTAACGAACCCATTATTTTTGGCGTGCCCATTGCACTTAATCCACTACTGCTTATTCCATTTATTCTCGTGCCAGTCGTGCTTTGCGTGATTACCTATAGTGCGATGGCAAGCGGTTTTCTGCCGTTAACCTCCGGGCTGGAAATCCCCTGGACAACGCCAATTTTTATTAGTGGCTTTCTGATCTGTGGCTGGAAAGGGATGTTATTCCAGGCGATAAACCTCATCGTGGCGATGACAATTTATTATCCCTTTGTGATGACACTGGATCGACAATATTTGCGCGATGAAGTTAGCCTGAAAACAGAAATGACAGATGAATTATCCGAACAGAATATTACAAGGACCGCATAATGAATAAGAAACTTAAGATAGTCACTATCGGCGGCGGTAGCTCTTATACCCCAGAAATTATAGAAGGTTTTATTCAGCGGTATCATGAGTTACCGATTGGCGAAATCTGGCTGGTAGACGTGGAGGCCGGTCGGGAGAAGCTCGAAATCGTCGGCAATCTGGCAAAACGAATGGTGGAAGCGGCGGGCATCGACTGCCAGATCCACCTTACGCTTGACCGTCGTGAAGCGCTGAAGGATGCCGACTTTGTGACGACGCAGCTACGGGTAGGGCAACTGGATGCGCGTATCAAAGACGAACGTATTCCGCTTTCTCACGGCCTGATTGGCCAGGAGACCAACGGTGCGGGCGGGCTGGCAAAAGCGCTGCGCACTATCCCGGTGATCCTGGATATTTGCCGCGATATGGAAGAGCTATGTCCGGATGCGTGGCTTATCAACTTTACCAATCCAAGCGGTATTGTGACGGAAGCGGTCATCAAACATAGCCGGATTAAATGCGTCGGCTTGTGTAACCTTTCGCAGTCCATGCAGCGGATGGTGGCGGAGATCCTCGGCGTAGATAAATCCCGCTTCCTGTTGCAACTGGTGGGGTTGAACCACTTCTTATACGGCACGCATGTCTATATGGACGGTAAAGATGTGATGCCGGAAGTGCTGAAAAACCTGAAGTATGACAGCGAGCATAAGCCGAAAAATATCCCCGATATTCCGTGGCTACAGGAGCAAATTCAGCATCTGGGCGTCATTCCCTGCCCGTATCACCAGTATTACTACACCACCAGCGACGTGCTGGAAAAACAGCTGCATGAGTATGCCGAACACGGCACGCGCGGCGAAGTGGTGAAAGCCGTCGAGCATGAATTGTTTGAGCTGTATAAAAATCCCGACCTGCATGAAAAGCCGAAGCAGCTTGAACAGCGCGGCGGGGCGTATTACTCCGAAGCCGCCTGTGAGCTAATCAGCGCTATCTACAACGATAAGAATTTGTTGATGACGGTGAACGTGCGCAATAACGGCGCAATTCGCTCGTTACCGGATAACGTTGCGATTGAAACCACCTGCGTGATTGGTCGCTACGGTGCGATTCCGTTAAATAACGATCCGTTGCCGTCCACCGTCTCCGGCCTGGTGTCTGTAATGAAATCCTGGGAAGAGATGGCGGTAGAGGCAGCCGTTACTGGCAGCTACGGCGCGGCGTTGCAGGCGCTTACGCTCAATCCACTGGTGCCGTCGGGCAAAGTCGCGAAGGTTGTGCTGGACGAACTGCTGGAAGCCCATCGCGACTATCTGCCGCAGTTTTTCAGGGCGTAAGCACTTTATGGCTGCGCATGCGGAACAGGTCGCCACGGTTATAACTCCAGGAGTAGTTAAACACCGTGCCGTCGGCCAGCCACGTGCGCTCCTTAATATGCAGCATCGGAGAGTTAACCGGGACGCTCAGCAGCTTCGCCATTTCCGCATCAAACAGGCTGGCGGCTACTTCGGAATCCGTGCCGCCAATTTTTTGCTGGCAGGCTTTTTCGATAAAAGTGTACAGGGAGTGGTGCTGTAACGTGTCGTCGTCAATCGTGGCGACGATGCCCAGCGGAATATAGCTGTCTTCGATCAGGGCCGGGACGCCATCGAAGAGACGCACGCGGCGAATGGCGTGAACCGGCTCATCCGGTGATACGCCGAACTGGCTGGCGAGATGCGCGCCCGCCGGCTGCTGAACATGGTAAACCAGCCGGCTGGTGATGGTCGCCTTTTCGCTCAGTTCCTGAGTGACGCCCAGCGCGCTGTTTTTCCCTTCCGGGTTAAGCAGGTAAACCGGGGGAGCGAAGGTCCGGCAAACGAACGTGCCTTTGCCAACGATTTTTTTCACCAGGCCTTCCTGCTGCATATGGGCAATGGCTTTCTGAACCGTAGCGCGCGTTACCTGATACGTTTCCGCCAGCTCGCGCTCAGAAGGGATGAGTGCACCGACGGGATACTTCTGGTTTTGAATATCACGCCTGAGCGTGTCGCGGATCAGAATATAGACTGGCTTCATGGCGGTCCCGGAGAGATTCATTAAAAGACTGGCGTCGGAATGCGATGGCACCACGTTCGCCAGACGTAAGGATAACAAAATCTGGAAAATCATTATGCTGAATCATAACGAAAGCTGGTGGCAGGAAAAAGGCGCGGCGTTAACCGCCGAGGCAATAGTGAATCAGCCGCGTCTGTGGCAGGAAGGGTTGGCCCTGGTAAACGCGCAACGCGAGGGCATCAACGCCTTCTGGAAAAAGTGCGATGCCGAAAGCCGCATCATCATTACCGGCGCGGGATCGTCTCTGCTGGCGGCGCAGGCCAGCATTAACTGGTTACGCAGCGTATTACCCCGCCAGGTCGAGGTGATCCCGGCGACGGATCTGGTGCTGGCACCGGAAATCGCCTGCGGAAATCTCATCCTGGTGTCAGTCAGTAGCTCCGGCAATACGCCAGAAACCGTTAAGGTCGTGGAGCGGCAACTGGCGGCGCATCCGGGCACGGCGCATATTGCTATTACCAATAACGCGCAAAGCCGTCTGGCACAGCTAGCCAGCGAGCACGTGAACGGACTGTTTGTCGCCGTGCCGGAAGGTACCTCCAATGGCAGCTTTGCCGCGACCTCCGAGTTTACCGTGCCCATGTGGTACATCATGCTGCTGCTGGCTCCGGAGCGTTGGCCGGAGCTGGAGCGTGTGCTGCCTGTACTTCAGCGTGGTGCAGCGTACTTCCTCGACAACTACGCCGCAGATATTGAGCAATGGGCCGCAGAACCACGTGACAATATGGTGGCCGTAGGCGCGCTCTCTCTGAAAGCCATCGCCTGCGAAACCAGTCTCAAACTGCTGGAGATGGGCAACGGGCGCATCATGACCGCCTGGCATTCGATGCTGGAATTCCGCCACGGGCCGAAGCTGACCGTCAATCGCGATGCGACCGTGGTGGGTTATATCGCTGCGCGTCCTGAGATCCGCCGCTATGATCTGGACATGATGAGCGAGCTAACCCGCGAGCGCAGCGCCGAGGCGCAGATTATCGGTATTGGTCATGAGGCGCTGCCTGACAACCATGACGTCTGCGATCGTTACTACCATTTTGCCAGTCCGGAACTGGCCCAGTTCCATGAGTCATTTTCCGCCATGCTCTACGTTCTGTTTGCTCAGCTGGCGGGTCTGTACCGGGCCATCGCACTCGGCGTCACCCCGGATAATCCTTCCCGCGACGGTAAAGTAGCGAAAGTCGCAAAAGTCACCGTCTACTGAGCGTGAGGCAGGGCGGTGAGAGGAAAGCATTCCGCCCTGGTCAGCTTCCTTTGCTGACGGAGAGAGCGTAAAGCGTCGGGAAATGGGTTTCCACTTCCCGACGCGCGCTTTGCGAGGCGTTACGGACGCTTTTTCATCTTCCGACACTGGCTTGCGTGATTATTGCGAGACGCGTCCCAGAAAGTTGTCCCAGTCCTTCCAGACCGGTTGCAGGCCACGTGCGGCGAGGGCATCGGCCACTTCCTGCGGGCGACGTCCGTCGTGCGGTGAAAACTGCTCCAGTTCAGGGTGGTCATCGGCATAGCCGCCGGGCTGCGTTTTGGAGAACGCGCTGACGTTATTAATCGCCAGCGGCACCACCCGATCGCGGAACCACGGCGATTCACGGGTTGACAGCGACAGCTCAATTTCCGGTGCCAGCAGGCGAAATGCGCAGATGGTTTGTACCAGTTGACGCTCATCCATAATTGAAGCAGGCTCAATGCCGCCAGCGCAGGGACGCAGACGCGGGAAGGAGATGGAAAAGCGGCTTTGCCAGTAGTGCTTTTGTAGCCACAGCAAATGTTCCGCTACCATAAAGCAATCCACACGCCAGCTGTCAGACAAGCCAATCAGCGCGCCAAGGCCGATCTTGTCGATCCCCGCCCGTCCGAGACGATCCGGCGTTTCCAGCCGCCAGAAGAAATCCTGCTTTTTGCCTTTCAGGTGGTGCCGGGCGTATTCGGCCTCATGGTACGTTTCCTGATAGACCATCACACCGTCCAGGCCAAGCGTTTTCAGTTCGGCATACTCTTCCTGCGCCAGCGGCTGTACTTCCATTTGCAGGGAGGCGAAACGATGGCGAATCGCAGGCAGATGACGGCGAAAGTAATCCATGCCGACTTTGCCCTGATGTTCGCCAGTGACCAGCAGCAAATGCTCAAATCCCATTTCCCGGATGGCATCGCATTCGCGGGCGATCTCCGCCTCATCCAGCGTTTTACGCTTGATACGGTTACTCATTGAGAAGCCGCAGTAAGTGCAGTCGTTGGCGCACAGGTTGGAGAGGTAGAGCGGGACATAAAAGCTGACCGTGTTGCCGAAGCGCTGGCGGGTCAGGCGCTGCGCCCGTTGCGCCAGCGGCTCCAGATAGTTACTGGCGGCAGGTGAGAGCAGGGCCATCATATCGTCGCGCGTCGGGTGCGTCGCGTTAAGCGCCCGCTCTACATCGGCAGGCGTTTTGGCATTGATGCGCAGGCGAAGGTCATCCCAGTCCAGCGTGCGCCAGTGGTCGGTAAAGGTTTTCATGCGCTGGCCTCCAGAAAGCCTGTCAGCGGGCTGGTGGCAACGGCCTGGCTGCTGCGCGCGCCCGGCACAGCCTGACGCGCCAGGATGCCTGCCTCGACAGCCAGACGGAACGCGTTCGCCATCATCACCGGATCGTCGGCCACTGCAATCGCCGTATTAACCAGTACGGCATCAGCGCCCATTTCCAGCGCCTGCGCCGCATGGCTGGGCGCGCCAATCCCGGCATCCACCACCACCGGCACCGTTGCCTGCTCGATAATAATCTCCAGCATGGAGCGGGTTTCCAGCCCCTGATTCGAGCCAATCGGCGCACCGAGCGGCATAACGGCGGCGCAGCCGATCTCTTCGAGACGCTTACACAGCACCGGATCGGCACCGCAGTAGGGCAGGACAACGAAGCCCTGTTTGACCAGCGCGTCGGCGGCCTTCAGGGTTTCAATCGGGTCCGGCAGCAGCCAGCGGGCGTCAGGATGGATTTCAAGCTTCAGCCAGCGAGTACCCAGCGCTTCGCGGGCCAGTTGCGCGGCGAATATCGCTTCTTCCGCCGTCTTCGCGCCGGAGGTATTGGGCAGCAGTGTGATACCCGCTTCCAGCAAGGGTGTCAGGATTGCATCGTTCTGCTGGCGTAAATCAACGCGCTTCATCGCCAGCGTCACCAGTTGGCTACCCGAGGCGCGAATGGCCTCCGTCATCAACTGTGAGGAGGCGAATTTACCGGTTCCGGTAAAAAGATGGGAATCGAACGTCTTATCAGCAATATGTAACATGTCAGCCTCCGGCGATAACCTGAAAAAGCAGGATCTGGTCGCCTTCCTGCACGATCTGTTGCTCCCACTGCTCACGCGGCAGGATCTGTTGATTGAGCGCCAGCGCCGCGCCCGGTTTACGCTGATGAAGCTCCTCGAGCAGGGCGGCGATGGTAAGATCGTCCGCGCACTGCATCGGTTCGTCGTTAAACAGGATCTGCATGACGACCTCCGCATACCGGGCAGCCGCTGGCGCGGCGCAGGGTCAGGCTGCGCCAACTGTTCGCCCTGGCATCAAAGAGCCGCAGTTCGCCATGTCGGCTATTGATGCCGCTGAGTAACTTAATGGCTTCCAGCGCCTGTAGCGACCCCATCACGCCCACCACCGGACCTACCACGCCCGCCGTGCGGCAGTTACGTTCAGGTTCCTGCTCATCCGGCCATAGACAGCGATAGCAGCCGTGGGGCCACGGCGGCGTCAGCACCATCAGTTGACCACCAAAGCCGACGGCGCTGGCGGTAATGAGCGGCGTGTTATTTTTAACGCAGGCCGCGTTGATGGCCTGACGGGTTGCCATATTATCCGTACAGTCGAGCACCACATCGGCCTGCGCTACCGCGTGGTTGAGCGCGTCACCGGTGAGCCGTTGTTCGAGAGCAACCAGTTCGATATCCGGATTAAGCCGCGACAGGCGCTGTTGGGTCACCTGCGCTTTCGGACGGGCGATATCGTCAGTAGTAAAGGCGATCTGGCGTTGCAGGTTACTCAGATGAACCTCGTCATCGTCCGCCAGTACCAGTGTGCCGATGCCTGCACCCGCCAGATAAAGCGCGGCAGGCGCGCCTAAGCCGCCAAGGCCGACGATCAGTACCCGACTGTCGAGCAATTTTTGCTGGCCCCCGATGGCGATATCCTCCAGCAAAATTTGCCGACTGTAGCGCATAAAATCACGATCATTCATCGCCTGCCCCCGCCAGTTTAAGTAACTGCGCCGTCGCCGCCCGCCAGTCCACCGCCTGGGTAATGGCGCTCACGACAGCAATACTGCCCACGCCCGTTGCCAGCACGTCCGGAGCGCGTTCAAGGCTGATGCCACCAATGGCGACGGTCGGATAATCCGCAAGCCGCTGAACATGGCGGGCAAGCTGGTCCAGCCCCTGCGGCGCAGACGGCATCTGTTTGGTTTGAGTGGGGAAAACATGGCCGAGAGCGATATAGGAGGGCCGTGCCGCCAGCGCGATATCGATTTCCATATTATCGTGGGTGGAGACGCCAAGACGTAACCCGGCAGTCTGAATGGCTTTCAGGTCGGTGGTTTCTAAATCCTCCTGACCCAGATGTACGCCGTAAGCGCTGTGTTTAATCGCCAGCCGCCAGTAATCGTTGATAAACAGCCGTGCATCGTAGCGACGTCCCAGTTCAATAGCCGCCACGACATCAGCTTCGACCTCTTCATCCTGTTTATCTTTAATACGCAGTTGTAGCGTGCGTACCCCGGCGTCCAGCAGGCGGGCGATCCACGCCACGCTATCGACGACCGGATACAGCCCCAGACGGAAGGGGACCGGGGGGAAATCAGGTTGATAACTCATACTTCCTCCTGGCGCAGGTAGATCTCGCCGCCTTTAGCCCGAAAGCTATTGGACATGTCCGCCATCCCGGACTCCACTTCCTGCTTCGCCGCGAAATCGCGCACTTCCTGGCTGATTTTCATCGAGCAAAATTTCGGCCCGCACATGGAGCAGAAGTGCGCCACTTTGCCGGATTCCTGCGGCAGGGTTTCATCGTGATACGCGCGGGCGGTGAACGGGTCTAGGGCCAGGTTAAACTGATCTTCCCAGCGGAATTCGAAGCGCGCTTTCGACATGGCGTTATCGCGAATTTGCGCGCCCGGATGGCCCTTCGCCAGGTCGGCGGCGTGAGCGGCGATTTTGTAGGTAATCAGCCCCTGTTTGACGTCTTCTTTATTCGGCAGGCCGAGGTGCTCTTTCGGCGTGACGTAGCAGAGCATCGCGCAACCAAACCAGCCGATCATTGCCGCACCGATGCCTGAAGTGAAGTGGTCGTAGCCCGGCGCGATATCGGTAGTCAACGGCCCCAGCGTATAGAACGGCGCTTCGTGGCAGTGCTCCAGTTCTTCGGTCATGTTGCGGCGGATCATTTGCATCGGCACGTGGCCGGGGCCTTCGATCATCACCTGTACGTCATATTCCCAGGCGATTTTGGTTAATTCACCCAGCGTATGCAGTTCGGCAAACTGGGCTTCGTCGTTGGCATCCTGAATCGAGCCGGGACGCAGGCCGTCACCGAGGGAGAGCGAGACGTCGTAGGCGGCGCAGATTTCGCAGATCTCACGGAAGCGTTCGTAGAGGAAGTTTTCTTTGTGATGGGAGAGGCACCATTTCGCCATAATCGAGCCGCCGCGCGAGACGATCCCCGTCAGACGTCTGGCGGTCATCGGCACGTAGCGCAGCAGCACGCCCGCGTGGATGGTAAAGTAGTCCACGCCCTGTTCCGCCTGTTCCAGCAGCGTATCGCGGAAGGCTTCCCAGGTCAGATCTTCAGCGATCCCATTCACTTTCTCCAGCGCCTGATAGATCGGCACCGTGCCGATGGGCACCGGGCTATTGCGCAGGATCCACTCGCGGGTTTCGTGAATGTAGCGTCCGGTGGAGAGATCCATCACCGTGTCCGCCCCCCAGCGGGTAGACCATACCAGCTTTTCTACCTCTTCTTCGATGGATGAGGTGACCGCCGAGTTGCCGATATTGGCGTTTACTTTGACCAGGAAGTTGCGGCCGATGATCATCGGTTCGGATTCAGGATGGTTAATATTGGCGGGAATAATGGCGCGCCCGGCGGCGACTTCATCGCGCACAAACTCCGGGGTAATATTTTCCGGCAGACGTGCGCCAAAACCCTGGCCCGGATGCTGCTGGCGCAGCACTTCACTACGGATACGCTCGCGGCCCATGTTTTCCCGGATGGCGATAAATTCCATCTCCGGCGTCACGATGCCATTACGCGCATAGTGCAACTGCGTCACGCGTTTACCGCTTTTCGCCCGCTTCGGCGTCAGCAGGCCGGTAAATCGCAGGTCGTCCAGGCCATCATCCGCCAGACGTTCTTTGGTATACGCTGAACTGCGCTCAGGCAACGCTTCGCTGTCGTTGCGCGCGTCAATCCACGGTTGACGAAGCTTCGCCAGACCCTGCTGGACGTTGATTTTGACCGCAGGATCGCCATACGGACCGGACGTGTCATACACCGGCACCGCTTCGTTATCTTCAAACTGCGGATTCTCTTTACTGCCACCGATAAGCGTCGGACTCAGTTGGATCTCACGCATCGGAATGCGGATACCCGGCCGTGAGCCGGTAATGTAGATACGTTTTGAGTTGGGGAAAGCGGTGCCTTCCAGCGTGTCGATAAAACGTTGTGCGTGCTCGCGTTGTTCGCGGCGGGTCATTTTAGGTTCAGACATAGCTCATTCCAAAAGTAAGGACGTGGCTTGTCAGACGACGGATGGAGTAATGGATGGACGTGCCCGTAACGGCAGGTCAAAAGCAGAATTACTCTTGTTCCCTTCGCAGGTATTAGCCTGATCAGGTTCCGCGGATCCCGAATTAACGGTCTCAGCCTGTGCTTTCACACATGGCACTCCGACAAGATGTAACCCCTCCGCAGAGGGGCAATGTGAATAAATTACGCGCTAATCGTTAAGAACTCAAGCCGGGCGCGCAACGTTAGCTTCGTCATTGGCGCTATCTTTGAGATTGTTTTCAAAAGCAAGCTGAATCAAATTGTCTTCCAGCGTAAAGCGTGCGGCCAGCGACTCGCCGATACCGGAAAGCGCCTGCTGGAATTCGAGATAATTATCATGGTCGATGGCATTTTCCAGGCTGGAATCGTAATAAGCCATAATATCCTGAGTATTGGCTTCCAGCAGCGGATAAAGTTTAGTCGCGGCGATAAGTGGACTTGCCCCTTCCATTTCGCTGGTAATGCGTTCATAAATACTGAAATGACCGGCAGAAAGGTACTCAACCAGGCTATGGCAAAAGTTATCAAGGGCTTTTTCGTCAAGCTGGGTGACTGATTCTTTACCCGGCTTGAGGCCAACAAGATTGTAGTAAGCCACCAGCAGCTGCTTGCGCACCTGTAGCCAGCGATCGACAAGCTCATTACTTCCTCCAACGCGCTCTGTCAGTCTTTCCAGGTGGTTTAGCATAAATGACCCCGTAAAATGTAGATTAGAAAAATTGTTCACTAAAAATGTAAAAATATTGTTATCAACATGCCAGTGAAACTAAGGTTGTGCAAGTGATTATGGTCCGTATTATTGAGAAGTCCGATCGCGGCTGGTGGATAGTCAGCCATGAACAAAAATTATGGCTGCCCGCTGGGGAATTACCACATGGCGAGGCGGTAAATTTTGATCTTGTGGGGCAGCGCGCACTCCACATCGGCGAATGGGAAGGCGAACCCGTCTGGTTAGTGCAGCAACAGCGTCACCGGGAGATGGGATCGGTGCGCCAGGTCATTACCCAGGATGCCGGATTATTCCAGCTTGCCGGGCGTGGCGTTCAGCTTGCCGAATTCTATCGCTCGCATAAATTCTGCGGTTACTGCGGCCATACTATGCATCCGAGCAAGACTGAATGGGCGATGCTCTGCAGCCACTGTCGCGAGCGTTACTACCCGCAAATTGCGCCGTGCATTATCGTCGCCATCCGCCGCGGCGACTCGATCTTGTTGGCACAACATACCCGCCATCGTAACGGTGTGTATACCGTGCTGGCAGGCTTCACTGAAGTCGGCGAGACCCTTGAGCAGACCGTGGCCCGTGAGGTAATGGAAGAGAGCGGCATTACGGTGAAAAATCTGCGCTATGTCACCTCCCAACCGTGGCCGTTCCCCCAGTCGCTGATGACCGCGTTTATGGCAGAGTACGACAGCGGCGAGATTGTCATCGACCCGAAAGAGCTGCTGGATGCAGGCTGGTATCGTTATGATAACCTGCCGCTGTTACCGGAAGCCGGCACCGTGGCACGACGCCTGATCGAAGATACGGTGGCATTGTGTCGGGCAGAGGACGCGTAATTTCCTATATACTGTCGGACATAACGTAAAAGGAAATCATGATGACCGAACTGAAGAACGATCGTTACCTGCGCGCGCTACAGCGTCAGCCTGTGGATGTCACCCCCGTCTGGATGATGAGACAGGCCGGGCGTTACTTGCCGGAATACAAAGCGACGCGCGCCCAGGCAGGCGATTTTATGTCGCTGTGTAAAAACGCCGAGCTGGCCTGTGAAGTCACGTTGCAGCCGCTGCGCCGCTATGCCCTGGACGCGGCGATCCTCTTTTCGGATATCCTGACCATTCCTGATGCGATGGGGCTGGGACTCTACTTTGAAGCCGGAGAAGGTCCGCGTTTTACCTCCCCGATTACCTGCAAAGCGGACGTCGATAAACTGCCGGTGCCCGATCCGGAACTGGAACTGGGCTATGTGATGAACGCCGTGCGCACCATTCGCCGCGAGCTGAAAGGCGAAGTCCCGTTAATTGGCTTCTCCGGCAGCCCGTGGACGCTGGCGACCTATATGGTGGAAGGCGGCAGCAGCAAAGCCTTTACCGTCATCAAAAAGATGATGTATGCCGAGCCGCAAACGCTGCATACGCTGCTGGATAAGCTGGCGAAAAGCGTCACGCTGTACCTGAACGCACAAATTCGCGCGGGCGCGCAGTCGATGATGATTTTTGATACCTGGGGCGGCGTGCTAACCGGGCGCGATTATCAGCAATTCTCGCTCTACTACATGCATAAAATCGTTGATGGCCTGCTGCGTGAAAACGACGGTCGTCGCGTGCCGGTGACGTTATTCACCAAGGGTGGCGGTCAGTGGCTGGAAGCTATCGCGGAGACTGGCTGCGACGCGCTGGGCCTTGACTGGACCACTGATATCGCCGACGCGCGTCGACGGGTGGGCGATAAAGTTGCGCTACAGGGTAATATGGACCCGTCAATGCTTTATGCCGCGCCTGAACGCATCGAAGAGGAAGTGGCGACTATACTTGCAGGTTTCGGCCAGGGTGAAGGCCACGTCTTCAATCTTGGTCACGGCATCCATCAGGATGTCCCACCGGAACATGCAGGCGTATTTGTCGAGGCGGTTCATCGTCTCTCTGCGCCTTACCATTTGTAAGGAGTCGTTATGGATCTTGCGTCGCTACGCGCTCAACAATTTGAACTGGCCTCGTCGGTGATCCGCGAGGATCGCCTGGACAGAGATCCGCCTCAGCTGATCGCCGGGGCGGATGTGGGATTCGAGCAGGGCGGCGAAGTAACGCGGGCAGCGATGGTGTTGTTGAAATATCCCTCGCTGGAACTGGTCGAGCACCAGATCGCGCGCATCCCTACCACCATGCCGTACATTCCCGGTTTTCTCTCATTTCGCGAGTATCCCGCGCTGATGGCGGCGTGGGAAATGCTGTCGCAGAAGCCCGATCTGCTGTTTGTCGACGGTCACGGCATCTCGCATCCGCGCCGTCTGGGCGTTGCCAGCCACTTTGGCCTGCTGGTGGATGTGCCGACGATTGGCGTGGCGAAAAAACGGCTGTGCGGCAAATTCGAGCCGCTCTCCGACGAGCCTGGTGCGCTGGCCCCGCTGATGGATAAAGGCGAGCAGCTCGCCTGGGTGTGGCGCAGTAAGGCACGCTGTAATCCGCTGTTTGTAGCCACCGGCCACCGGGTAAGCGCAGATACCGCCCTGGCGTGGGTACAGCGCTGTATGAAGGGCTACCGCCTGCCGGAGCCGACCCGTTGGGCAGATGCCGTCGCGTCACGGCGCACCGCCTTTGTGCGATGGCAGGAAATTAACGGCTGATTCAGGTAAACTGCGGCTAATTTCCGAATTTGAGATCTCATCATGCTACAAAACCCGATCCATCTGCGGCTGGAGAAGCTTGAAAGCTGGCAGCACACCACGTTTATGGCCTGTCTGTGCGAGCGTATGTACCCTAACTACGCCATGTTCTGCCAGCAAACCGAGTTTGCCGACCCGCAGCTTTACCGCCGTATTGTCGACCTCATCTGGGAAACGCTGACGGTAAAAGATGCGAAGGTGAATTTCGACAGCCAACTGGAGAAGCTGGAAGAGGCGATCCCGGTAGCAGACGACTATGATGTTTACGGCGTCTATCCAGCGATTGATGCCTGCGTCGCATTAAGTGAACTCATTCATTCCCGTCTGAGCGGTGAAACGCTGGAACATGCCATTGAGGTCAGCAAGGCCTCAATCACCACCGTTGCGATGCTCGAAATGACACAGGCGGGTCGGGAAATGACCGATGAAGAGTTAAGACTGAACCCGGCAGTGGAACAGGAATGGGACATTCAGTGGGAGATTTTCCGTCTTCTGGCCGACTGCGAAGAGCGCGACATTGAGCTGATAAAAGGGCTGCGCGCGGACCTGCGAGAGGCGGGTGAGAGCAATATCGGTATAAATTTGCAGCAATGAGACAATAAAACGTGATTTAACGCCTGATTTGTCATGCCTGGAGGCTTCCCATTAGCCCCCCGTCTGGTCTACATTTGGAGGGCGAAAAAAAGTGGCTATCGGTGCGTGTATGCAGGAGAGTGCTTTTCAGGCATTTCCATCGCACTCGATGCTTAGCAAGCGATAAACACATTGTAAGGATAACTTATGAACAAGACTCAACTGATTGATGTAATTGCGGACAAGGCTGATCTGTCTAAGGCACAGGCAAAATCTGCTCTGGAATCCACCCTGGCTGCTATTACTGAGTCTCTGAAAGAAGGTGATGCTGTACAACTGGTTGGTTTCGGTACCTTTAAGGTAAACCACCGCGCTGAGCGTACTGGCCGCAACCCGCAGACCGGTAACGAGATCAAAATTGCCGCAGCTAACGTGCCGGCGTTTGTCTCTGGTAAAGCTCTGAAAGACGCAGTTAAGTAATATTGCGTGACAGCGAACAGTTTTAACGAAGGGGCGTTCTCGCCCCTTTTGTCTGCCTGGCGTCGGGTATTGACGCTGGCAGGCGTGCTGTTGCTGTCGGCCTGCGGTCATCATTCGTCCCTGCCTCCGTTCACCGCCAGCGGCTACGCTGACGACCGGGGTGCGGTGCGGATATGGCGCAAAGATATCAACGGAGAGGTGCATCTCCTTTCCGTATTCAGCCCGTGGCATAGCGGCACGACATCCACCAGTGAATACCGCTGGCAGGATGATAATCTCGCCCTGATCGAACTCAATCTCTACGCTAAGCCTGCCGAACATATTCGGGTCCGCTTTGACGATCGCGGTGAACTCAGCTTTATGCAGCATGAAGTGAACGGTGAGAAACAACAGCTCTCCAGCGACCGCATTGAGCTCTATCGCTACCGCGCTCAGCAAATTCGCCAGACCAGCGATGCGCTGCGTCAGGGACGCGTTGCGCTATATCAGGGACGCTGGCATCAGAACCACACCATTACCACCTGCGCAGGCGAGACGATTAAGCCAGACTTTGATGCGCGGGCGCTACGCCATATTGAGCGCCGCCAGAGCCATTCATCCGTTGACGTGAGCGTGGCGTGGCTGGAAGCGCCGGAAGGCTCTCAGCTACTGCTGGTGGCGAACGAAGATTTCTGTACGTGGCAGCCTGAAGAAGAAAACTTCTGATGACGCGAAGCCCTGAAAGGCCCGGTCTGAGCGTTAAAGCGCATCCCCCCGCCGGACGGGAGAGGGGATGTTGAGGAAGGATTATGGCTTCTGCTCGCGAGCAATCGCCCGATAGCCAATATCCTGACGGCTAAAACTGCCGTCCCAGTGAATATCCGCCATCAGCTTGTACGCTTGTTTCTGGGCTTCGGCGACGGTATGGCCCAGCGCCGTGACGCACAGCACGCGCCCACCGTTGGCCAGAACCTGATCGTTATCCGCAAGCTTCGTTCCGGCATGGAAAACTTTGCCGCCGGCCACTTCTTCCAGCGGCAGACCGTGGATCACATCGCCGGTGCGATAATCACCCGGATAGCCACCCGCCGCGATCACCACGCCCAGCGCTGCGCGTTTGTCCCATTCTGAGGTTTTCTCGTCCAGCTTGCCTTCGCAGGCGGCGAGACACAGATCAACCAGATCGGACTCCATACGCAGCATGATGGGCTGGGTTTCCGGATCGCCAAAGCGACAGTTAAATTCGATAACTTTCGGGTTGCCCTGCTTGTCGATCATCAGCCCGGCGTAGAGGAAGCCGGTGTAGGTATTGCCTTCGGCTGCCATACCTTTCACCGTTGGCCAGATGATCCGTTCCATGGTGCGCTGGTGAACGTCGCTGGTCACCACCGGTGCAGGGGAATAGGCACCCATACCGCCGGTGTTTGGACCGGTGTCGCCATCGCCCACACGCTTATGATCCTGACTGGTGGCCATCGGCAATACGTGCTCGCCGTCAACCATCACGATAAAGCTGGCCTCTTCGCCGTCAAGGAACTCTTCGATCACAATCCGGTGGCCGGCGTCGCCAAACGCGTTGCCTGCCAGCATGTCGTGAACGGCGGCTTCTGCCTCGTCAAGCGTCATCGCGACGATAACGCCTTTCCCTGCCGCAAGACCGTCAGCTTTAATCACGATCGGCGCGCCTTTTTCACGCAGGTACGCCAGCGCAGGCTCAATGTCGGTGAAGTTCTGATATTCCGCCGTCGGGATAGCATGACGGGCGAGGAAATCCTTGGTAAAGGCTTTGGAGCCTTCCAGTTGGGCGGCACTTTCTGTAGGGCCAAAAATCTTCAGACCCGCGGCGCGGAAGGCATCGACCACGCCGATCACCAGCGGCGCTTCCGGGCCGACGATGGTCAGGTCAATCTTCTCGTTTTGCGCGAAATTCAGCAGTTCAGGAATATCTGTCGCGCTGACGGCGACATTTTGTAGCACTGGTTCAAGCGCCGTGCCCGCATTGCCCGGCGCAACGAATACGGTTTCAACCAGCGGCGACTGTGCCGCTTTCCACGCCAGCGCGTGCTCGCGTCCGCCGTTACCAATTACTAATACTTTCATCGTCTGCTCCGTGGATTAATGGCGGAAATGGCGCATATCGGTAAAGATCATCGCAATGCCATGTTCATCGGCGGCGGCAATCACTTCTTCATCACGGATAGAACCGCCAGGCTGGATCACGCAGCTTACGCCCACGGCCGCCGCGGCATCAATACCATCGCGGAACGGGAAGAAGGCATCGGAGGCCATCGCAGACCCTTTTACTTCCAGCCCTTCATCGGCGGCTTTAATCCCGGCGATCTTCGCAGAGTAAACACGGCTCATCTGGCCTGCGCCGATGCCGATGGTCATCTTCTCTTTAGCGTAAACAATGGCATTGGATTTAACGAACTTCGCCACCTTCCAGCAGAACAGCGCATCGCGCAGCTCTTGTTCGGTCGGCTGGCGTTTAGTGACCACGCGCAGTTCGCCTTCTGTCACCATACCCAGATCGCGATCCTGAACCAGCAGGCCACCGTTAACACGTTTGAAATCCAGGCCAGGCACGCGCTCCGCCCACTGACCGCAGGTCAGGACGCGCACGTTCTGTTTGGCGGCGGTGATTTTCAGCGCCTCGTCGGTTGCCGAAGGGGCAATGATCACTTCCACAAACTGACGGGAAATGATGGCCTGCGCCGTGTCGGCATCCAGCTCGCGGTTGAACGCGATGATGCCGCCGAACGCCGAGGTCGGGTCGGTTTTGTACGCGCGATCGTAGGCATCCAGAATAGAGGTACTGACCGCCACGCCGCACGGGTTGGCGTGCTTAACGATGACACAAGCAGGCTCGTTGAATTCTTTGACGCACTCCAGCGCCGCGTCGGTATCTGCAATATTGTTATAGGAGAGTGCCTTACCCTGCACCTGCTGCGCGGTCGCCACGGAGGCCTCTTTGACACTCTCTTCTATATAGAAGGCGGCCTGCTGGTGGCTATTCTCGCCGTAGCGCATATCCTGCTTTTTAATAAAGTTCAGATTCAGGGTACGCGGGAAGCGGCCTGATGCTTCTTTATTGTCGCCGTGATAGGCCGGAACCATGCTGCCGAAGTAGTTGGCAATCATACTATCGTAGGCGGCAGTATGTTCGAAGGCTTTGATAGCGAGGTCGAAGCGGGTATCAAGGGTCAACGACCCCTCATTACTGTCCATTTCATTAATAATGGCGTCGTAGTCGCTGCTCTTCACCACGATAGCGACATCTTTATGGTTCTTGGCAGCGGAGCGCACCATGGTCGGGCCGCCGATATCAATATTCTCTACGGCGTCTTCCAGTGAACACCCTTCACGAGCAACGGTCTCGGCAAACGGATAAAGGTTAACGACCACCATATCAATAGGCGCGATCCCGTGTTTTTCCATAATGCCATCATCCTGACCGCGACGGCCAAGGATACCGCCGTGTACTTTTGGATGCAGGGTCTTCACGCGTCCATCCATCATTTCCGGGAAACCGGTGTAATCGGAAACTTCAGTCACTGGCAGACCTTTCTCTGCTAACAGCCGGGCGGTGCCCCCTGTAGACAGTAGCTCCACACCGCGTGCGGAAAGTGCCTGGGCGAATTCGACGATACCGGCTTTGTCAGAAACACTGAGCAGAGCGCGGCGGACTGGACGACGTTGTTGCATGGTAAATCCCCTGGATTTGCAAATTACAGAGAGCGTTAGGTGAATTTTCTCGTAAAAACTCAGCTAACGCCCCAGGCGGGGCATCCTTCATTTTGCGCGAGCATTGTAACGAAAACGTTTGCGCAACGCTCGCGAATTTTCGTCCTTTTAACGATCTGTGGATAATTCTGTGTGTAAATGGGTATAACCAGGTGTTTTGCTGTGGAATGCAGCAGTCAGTCATTTTTCTGTAATTTAGGGGTTGCGGGCGCTCGAGAACTCCCTATAATGCGCCTCCATCGACACGGCGGATGTGAATCACTTCACACAAACAGCCGTTTCGGTTGAAGAGAAAAATCCTGAAATTCAGGGTTGACTCTGAAAGAGGAAAGCGTAATATACGCCACCTCGCGACGGTGAGCTGTAAGCCGCGTCGCAACTGCTCTTTAACAATTTATCAGACAATCTGTGTGGGCACTCGAAGATACGGATTCTTAATGCCGAAAGGCAAAAAATGAATACCAAGTCTCAAGAGTGAACACGTAATTCATTACGAAGTTTAATTCTTTGAGCATCAAACTTAAATTGAAGAGTTTGATCATGGCTCAGATTGAACGCTGGCGGCAGGCCTAACACATGCAAGTCGAACGGTAACAGGAAGCAGCTTGCTGCTTCGCTGACGAGTGGCGGACGGGTGAGTAATGTCTGGGAAACTGCCTGATGGAGGGGGATAACTACTGGAAACGGTAGCTAATACCGCATAACGTCTTCGGACCAAAGAGGGGGACCTTCGGGCCTCTTGCCATCGGATGTGCCCAGATGGGATTAGCTTGTTGGTGGGGTAACGGCTCACCAAGGCGACGATCCCTAGCTGGTCTGAGAGGATGACCAGCCACACTGGAACTGAGACACGGTCCAGACTCCTACGGGAGGCAGCAGTGGGGAATATTGCACAATGGGCGCAAGCCTGATGCAGCCATGCCGCGTGTATGAAGAAGGCCTTCGGGTTGTAAAGTACTTTCAGCGGGGAGGAAGGCGATAAGGTTAATAACCTTGTCGATTGACGTTACCCGCAGAAGAAGCACCGGCTAACTCCGTGCCAGCAGCCGCGGTAATACGGAGGGTGCAAGCGTTAATCGGAATTACTGGGCGTAAAGCGCACGCAGGCGGCGTGTCAAGTCGGATGTGAAATCCCCGGGCTCAACCCGGGAACTGCATTCGAAACTGGCATGCTAGAGTCTTGTAGAGGGGGGTAGAATTCCAGGTGTAGCGGTGAAATGCGTAGAGATCTGGAGGAATACCGGTGGCGAAGGCGGCCCCCTGGACAAAGACTGACGCTCAGGTGCGAAAGCGTGGGGAGCAAACAGGATTAGATACCCTGGTAGTCCACGCCGTAAACGATGTCGACTTGGAGGTTGTGCCCTTGAGGCGTGGCTTCCGGAGCTAACGCGTTAAGTCGACCGCCTGGGGAGTACGGCCGCAAGGTTAAAACTCAAATGAATTGACGGGGGCCCGCACAAGCGGTGGAGCATGTGGTTTAATTCGATGCAACGCGAAGAACCTTACCTGGTCTTGACATCCACAGAACCTGGCAGAGATGCCGGGGTGCCTTCGGGAACTGTGAGACAGGTGCTGCATGGCTGTCGTCAGCTCGTGTTGTGAAATGTTGGGTTAAGTCCCGCAACGAGCGCAACCCTTATCCTTTGTTGCCAGCGGTCCGGCCGGGAACTCAAAGGAGACTGCCAGTGATAAACTGGAGGAAGGTGGGGATGACGTCAAGTCATCATGGCCCTTACGACCAGGGCTACACACGTGCTACAATGGCATATACAAAGAGAAGCGACCTCGCGAGAGCAAGCGGACCTCATAAAGTATGTCGTAGTCCGGATCGGAGTCTGCAACTCGACTCCGTGAAGTCGGAATCGCTAGTAATCGTGGATCAGAATGCCACGGTGAATACGTTCCCGGGCCTTGTACACACCGCCCGTCACACCATGGGAGTGGGTTGCAAAAGAAGTAGGTAGCTTAACCTTCGGGAGGGCGCTTACCACTTTGTGATTCATGACTGGGGTGAAGTCGTAACAAGGTAACCGTAGGGGAACCTGCGGTTGGATCACCTCCTTACCTTAAAGAACCGCCTTTGAAGTGCTCACACAGATTGTCTGATGAAAAACGGGCAGTAAAAAATCTCTGCAGGCTTGTAGCTCAGGTGGTTAGAGCGCACCCCTGATAAGGGTGAGGTCGGTGGTTCAAGTCCACTCAGGCCTACCAAATTTTCCCTGAATGCTGCGTTGTGGCAACGCTCACATACATAAGTATGCTTCGCGTCACCACGCCTTGCCTCAGGAAAAATTCCGGTGAGCGAGATTTACGATGGGGCTATAGCTCAGCTGGGAGAGCGCCTGCTTTGCACGCAGGAGGTCTGCGGTTCGATCCCGCATAGCTCCACCATCCTTTACTGTCCGAAACAAGAAAACTTCAGAGTGTACCTGAGAAGGTTCACTGCGAAGTTTTGCTCTTTAAAAATCTGGATCAAGCTGAAAATTGAAAAACACTGAACAACGTGAGTTGTTCGTGGGTCTCTCAAATTTTCGCAACACTGAAGTGAAACAGCTTCGGGTTGTGAGGTTAAGCGACTAAGCGTACACGGTGGATGCCCTGGCAGTCAGAGGCGATGAAGGGCGTGCTAATCTGCGATAAGCGCCGGTAAGGTGATATGAACCGTTATAACCGGCGATACCCGAATGGGGAAACCCAGTGTGACTCGTCACACTATCATGTCATGAATACATAGTGGCATGAGGCGAACCGGGGGAACTGAAACATCTAAGTACCCCGAGGAAAAGAAATCAACCGAGATTCCCCCAGTAGCGGCGAGCGAACGGGGAGGAGCCCGGAGTCTGAATCAGCATGCGTGTTAGTGGAACGGTCTGGAAAGTCCGGCGGTACAGGGTGATAGTCCCGTACACCAAAATGCACATGCTGTGAACTCGAAGAGTAGGGCGGGACACGTGGTATCCTGTCTGAATATGGGGGGACCATCCTCCAAGGCTAAATACTCCTGACTGACCGATAGTGAACCAGTACCGTGAGGGAAAGGCGAAAAGAACCCCGGCGAGGGGAGTGAAAAAGAACCTGAAACCGTGTACGTACAAGCAGTGGGAGCCTCTTTTATGGGGTGACTGCGTACCTTTTGTATAATGGGTCAGCGACTTATATTCTGTAGCAAGGTTAACCGTATAGGGGAGCCGGAGGGAAACCGAGTCTTAACCGGGCGTTAAGTTGCAGGGTATAGACCCGAAACCCGGTGATCTAGCCATGGGCAGGTTGAAGGTTGGGTAACACTAACTGGAGGACCGAACCGACTAATGTTGAAAAATTAGCGGATGACCTGTGGCTGGGGGTGAAAGGCCAATCAAACCGGGAGATAGCTGGTTCTCCCCGAAAGCTATTTAGGTAGCGCCTCGTGAACTCATCTTCGGGGGTAGAGCACTGTTTCGGCCAGGGGGTCATCCCGACTTACCGATCCGATGCAAACTGCGAATACCGAAGAATGTTATCACGGGAGACACACGGCGGGTGCTAACGTCCGTCGTGAAGAGGGAAACAACCCAGACCGCCAGCTAAGGTCCCAAAGTCATGGTTAAGTGGGAAACGATGTGGGAAGGCCCAGACAGCCAGGATGTTGGCTTAGAAGCAGCCATCATTTAAAGAAAGCGTAATAGCTCACTGGTCGAGTCGGCCTGCGCGGAAGATGTAACGGGGCTAAACCATGCACCGAAGCTGCGGCAGCGACGCTTATGCGTTGTTGGGTAGGGGAGCGTTCTGTAAGCCGTTGAAGGTGGCCTGTGAGGGCTGCTGGAGGTATCAGAAGTGCGAATGCTGACATAAGTAACGATAATGCGGGTGAAAAACCCGCACGCCGGAAGACCAAGGGTTCCTGTCCAACGTTAATCGGGGCAGGGTGAGTCGACCCCTAAGGCGAGGCCGAAAGGCGTAGTCGATGGGAAACGGGTTAATATTCCCGTACTTGGTGTTACTGCGAAGGGGGGACGGAGAAGGCTATGTCGGCCGGGCGACGGTTGTCCCGGTTTAAGCGTGAAGGTGGGTGTTCCAGGTAAATCCGGAACGCTGTTAACACTGAGGCGTGATGACGAGGCACCACGGTGCTGAAGTGACAAATGCCCTGCTTCCAGGAAAAGCCTCTAAGCATCAGGTAACACGAAATCGTACCCCAAACCGACACAGGTGGTCAGGTAGAGAATACCAAGGCGCTTGAGAGAACCCGGGTGAAGGAACTAGGCAAAATGGTGCCGTAACTTCGGGAGAAGGCACGCTGGTGCGTAGGTGAAGTCACTTGCTGATGGAGCTGAAACCAGTCGAAGATACCAGCTGGCTGCAACTGTTTATTAAAAACACAGCACTGTGCAAACACGAAAGTGGACGTATACGGTGTGACGCCTGCCCGGTGCCGGAAGGTTAATTGATGGGGTTATCGCAAGAGAAGCTCCTGATCGAAGCCCCGGTAAACGGCGGCCGTAACTATAACGGTCCTAAGGTAGCGAAATTCCTTGTCGGGTAAGTTCCGACCTGCACGAATGGCGTAATGATGGCCAGGCTGTCTCCACCCGGGACTCAGTGAAATTGAACTCGCTGTGAAGATGCAGTGTACCCGCGGCAAGACGGAAAGACCCCGTGAACCTTTACTATAGCTTGACACTGAACATTGAGCCTTGATGTGTAGGATAGGTGGGAGGCTTTGAAGCGTGGACGCCAGTCTGCGTGGAGCCGACCTTGAAATACCACCCTTTAATGTTTGATGTTCTAACCTGGCGCCATAATCTGGTGTGGGGACAGTGTCTGGTGGGTAGTTTGACTGGGGCGGTCTCCTCCTAAAGCGTAACGGAGGAGCACGAAGGTCAGCTAATCCTGGTCGGACATCAGGAGGTTAGTGCAATGGCATAAGCTGGCTTGACTGCGAGCGTGACGGCGCGAGCAGGTGCGAAAGCAGGTCATAGTGATCCGGTGGTTCTGAATGGAAGGGCCATCGCTCAACGGATAAAAGGTACTCCGGGGATAACAGGCTGATACCGCCCAAGAGTTCATATCGACGGCGGTGTTTGGCACCTCGATGTCGGCTCATCACATCCTGGGGCTGAAGTAGGTCCCAAGGGTATGGCTGTTCGCCATTTAAAGTGGTACGCGAGCTGGGTTTAGAACGTCGTGAGACAGTTCGGTCCCTATCTGCCGTGGGCGCTGGAAGACTGAGGGGGGCTGCTCCTAGTACGAGAGGACCGGAGTGGACGCATCACTGGTGTTCGGGTTGTCATGCCAATGGCACTGCCCGGTAGCTAAATGCGGAAGAGATAAGTGCTGAAAGCATCTAAGCACGAAACTTGCCCCGAGATGAGTCTTCCCTGAGACTTTAAGTCTCCTGAAGGAACGTTGAAGACGACGACGTTGATAGGCCGGGTGTGTAAGCGCAGCGATGCGTTGAGCTAACCGGTACTAATGAACCGTGAGGCTTAACCTTACAACGCCGAAGCTGTTTTGGCGGATTTGAGACGATTTTCAGCCTGAACCAGATTAATCACTGCGCGGATGCGGGGTGATAAACAGAATTTGCCTGGCGGCAACAGCGCGGTGGTCCCACCTGACCCCATGCCGAACTCAGAAGTGAAACGCCGTAGCGCCGATGGTAGTGTGGGGTCTCCCCATGCGAGAGTAGGGAACTGCCAGGCATCAAACAAGAAAAACCCCGACCAACTGGTCGGGGTTTTTTGCTATGCATCTGTCAGATGAAAAGGGATGATGATGTCTGATTTCTATATCCGTATCTATAAAAATAAAATGATCGTCCGTAACCTGGATAGTAAGCAGGAAGCTACTGGCGCAGGACAATTTAGCAACCAGCGCATACTGATCGCTGACTTTCTTCAGGCTGCGGATTTACTTTCTGGCCTGTTCCAGAAAGTGACGCTTTCCTCAGGGTTATTTTCATTTTTTAAAACTGGCCAAACGCGTATTGTAGTTCAGGCTATGGAAATGAATGAAGGGGGCCTCTCTCCTGTAGAGGACAGAGCAATTATGGAAATGACTCTTTTTGCTTTACGTAAAAAATGCCGCTTCCTGCTAGTGTTTGATGGAGATATTCCATTAAAGGATGATGAAGTCCTTACAAAAATGACCACAAAGAAAGCCGCTCAGACAAAGAATATCGCCCGTTAAATTATCTCTGATCCCTTATCTTTGATACCGTAAATGCAGCAGCGGATAAGGCCGTCCCAGGTCATCCTTTTCTGAACGTCCCGTCACGCTAAACCCCATCTTTTTATAAAATCCTACCGCCTGATGATTTTGTTCATTCACGTTGGTGGTCAGTTCTGGTGCCAGCGATAGCGCATGCTCGATCAGCAACCTCCCCACGCCCTCGCCACGAAAATCAGGATCGACAAACAGCGCATCCATATGCTGAGCCGTAAGTAACATAAATGCTACCGGCTTATCTTTCTCTGTAGCCGCCACCCACAACGGTGCTTCAGGCAGAAAAGCCCGCACTAATTCTTCCAGCTCCGCCCGGTAGGCGGGTGTAAGGAAATCATGCGTGGCATCGACCGAGCGACACCAGATATCCGCCAGCATATCTACTTCGTCATGCCGGGATCGGCGGATCTTAATAACCATATTCTCTCCTTTTTTACCTGCTTATATTCTAACGTAAACACCGCCTTGAAACTTTCTCACCTTCAGCCTGCGCGCTCGACATTATGGATATTTCTGGGTATTGTCAGCTATCTGGATGTCTAAACGTTTAAACGTATGCAGTGAGGATATAAGTTATGCCGATTCGGGTGCAGGACGAGCTACCAGCCGTTAATTTTTTGCGTGAAGAAAACGTCTTTGTGATGACGGCATCGCGCGCTACCGGTCAGGAAATTCGTCCGCTGAAGGTACTCATTCTTAATCTGATGCCGAAAAAAATCGAAACGGAAAACCAGTTTCTGCGCCTGCTGTCAAACTCGCCGCTGCAGGTGGATATCAAACTGCTGCGGATTGACGCACGTGAATCGCGTAATACGCCGACAGAGCATCTGAACAACTTCTACTGCAACTTTGATGAGATTTGCCACGAAAATTTTGATGGCCTCATTGTCACTGGTGCACCGCTGGGCCTGGTCGAATTTAACGACGTTGCCTACTGGCCGCAGATCAAACAGGTGCTGGAATGGGCCAAAGATCACGTTACCTCAACACTATTCGTCTGTTGGGCGGTACAGGCGGCCCTCAACATTCTCTATGGTATCCCGAAGCAAACCCGCAACGACAAACTCTCAGGCGTCTACGAACATCATATTTTACACCCGCATGCACTGCTGACACGTGGTTTTGACGACACGTTTCTTGCACCGCATTCACGCTTTGCGGATTTCCCGACGGCACTCATTCGTGATTACACCGACTTAGAGATCTTTGCTGAAACGGATAGCGGAGATGCTTACCTGTTTGCCAGCAAGGACAAACGTATTGCCTTTGTCACCGGCCATCCTGAATATGATGCCAGTACGCTCGCCGGTGAATACTTCCGCGATGTAGAAGCCGGCCTAAGCCCGGACGTTCCGTACAACTATTTTCCGAAAAACGATCCCCAGAATAAACCTCATGCCACATGGCGAAGCCATGGCAATCTGTTATTTACTAACTGGCTCAACTACTACGTTTACCAGATCACACCATACGATCTGCGCCATATGAATCCTACGCTGGAATAATCCTCCACTCTTTACGATCCTAAAGCGTTTCAGCACGCTATTTAAGGCACCTTCGGGTGCCTTTTTCATTTCCGAAAACCACTTCAGTCTTTGTAATAAATTTATCTCTTTTTTTATCAATATGTTGAATGTTATTTAAATTTAAAATGGAAATAGTTTTTGATTTTAGAATTTATTTAAGTAGTCTTGATTGTGCTGAACGAAAAACCGACAACGATCTTCCGTTCGCACGGTAGACGATCCTGGATCAAAAACGACGAGGAGCAGCGCAATGACACAACAGGCAGAAACCGCAGATGAACTGGCCTTTAGCCAGCCTTACGGCGAACAGGAAAAGCAAATCCTGACGCCGGAAGCCACAGAATTTCTCAGCGAACTGGTGACCCGGTTTACGCCAAAACGCAATCAACTTCTTGCCGCACGCGTTCAGCAGCAGCGGGATATTGATAACGGTACGTTGCCGGATTTTATTTCGGAAACCGATTCCATTAGAAATAGCGACTGGACTATTCGTGGTATTCCGGATGATTTACAGGATCGTCGCGTCGAGATCACTGGCCCGGTCGAGCGCAAGATGGTGATTAATGCCCTGAACGCCAACGTGAAAGTGTTTATGGCCGATTTCGAAGATTCACTGGCTCCCGACTGGAACAAAGTGATTGATGGACAAATTAACCTGCGTGACGCGGTTAACGGCACCATCAGCTATGCCAACGAAGCCGGAAAAATTTATCAGCTCAAACCTGACCCGGCAGTGCTGGTTTGTCGCGTTCGCGGTCTGCATCTGCCTGAAAAACACGTTACCTGGCGCGGCGAAGCGATTCCTGGCAGCTTGTTTGACTTTGCGTTGTACTTTTTTCACAACCACAAGGCGTTGCTGGCAAAGGGCAGTGGCCCCTATTTCTATTTGCCCAAAACACAGTCCTGGCAGGAGGCCGCGTGGTGGAGTGAGGTTTTCAGCTATACCGAAGATCGTTTTAACCTGCCGCGCGGCACCATCAAAGCAACGTTATTGATTGAAACCTTGCCTGCCGTCTTCCAGATGGATGAGATCCTGCACGCCCTGCGCGATCATATTGTAGGCCTGAACTGTGGGCGCTGGGATTATATCTTCAGCTATATCAAAACGTTGAAAAACTACCCGGACCGCGTGCTGCCTGACCGCCAGGTCGTCACCATGGACAAGCCTTTCCTCAGCGCCTATTCGCGTCTGCTGATCAAAACCTGCCACAAGCGTGGTGCATTTGCGATGGGCGGCATGGCGGCGTTTATTCCCAGCAAAGATGCTGTGCGTAATACACAGGTGCTCAACAAAGTGAAAGCGGACAAAGCGCTGGAGGCGAATAACGGTCACGATGGTACCTGGGTTGCTCATCCCGGTCTGGCAGATACGGCGATGGCTATTTTCAACGATGTGTTGGGCGCGAACAAAAACCAGCTATCCGTTACCCGTGACGACGATGCGCCGATCACCGCCGAACAACTGCTGGCTCCCTGCGAAGGCGAGCGTACCGAAGAGGGGATGCGCGCCAATATTCGCGTGGCGGTGCAATACATCGAAGCGTGGATCTCGGGCAACGGCTGCGTGCCGATTTACGGTCTGATGGAAGATGCTGCAACGGCGGAAATTTCCCGTACCTCGATCTGGCAGTGGATCCATCACGAAAAAACGCTGAGTAACGGCAAACCTGTCACTAAATCCCTGTTCCGTCAGATGCTGGCGGAAGAGATGCAGGTGATTCAGGAAGAACTCGGTGAGCACCGCTTCAGCAGCGGGCGCTTTACTGACGCTGCGCGCCTGATGGAGCAGATCACCACTTCAGATGACTTAATCGATTTCCTGACCTTGCCTGGCTACCGCCTGCTGGCGTAATTCACCCTACAAAAATGGAGCATCTGCATATGAAAACTCGTACCCAACAAATCGAAGAATTACAAAAAGAATGGACACAACCGCGCTGGGAAGGCATTCGTCGCCCGTTTAGCGCGGAGGAAGTGGTGAAATTACGCGGCTCGGTGAATCCGGAATGCACGCTGGCGCAGCTTGGCGCGGCTAAAATGTGGCGCTTACTGAATGGTGAATCGAAGAAAGGGTATATCAACAGCCTCGGCGCGCTGACCGGCGGTCAGGCATTGCAGCAGGCGAAAGCCGGGATCGAGGCGATCTATCTTTCTGGCTGGCAGGTGGCAGCGGACGCGAACCTGGCTGCCAGCATGTACCCGGATCAATCGCTGTATCCGGCAAACTCGGTGCCGGCGGTGGTGGATCGGATCAACAATACCTTCCGCCGCGCGGATCAGATCCAGTGGTCGTCCGGTATTGAGCCAAACGATCCGCGTCATGTGGATTATTTCCTGCCGATCGTCGCTGATGCGGAAGCCGGTTTTGGCGGCGTGCTGAACGCTTTCGAACTGATGAAATCGATGATTACCGCCGGTGCAGCGGCGGTGCATTTCGAAGATCAGCTCGCCTCTGTGAAGAAGTGTGGGCACATGGGCGGGAAGGTACTGGTTCCGACGCAGGAAGCGATTCAGAAACTGGTCGCCGCGCGTCTGGCGGCTGACGTGATGGGCGTTCCGACGGTACTGATCGCCCGTACCGATGCCGATGCGGCGGATTTGATCACCTCCGACTGCGACGCTTATGACAGCGAATTTATCACCGGTGAGCGCACCAGTGAAGGGTTCTACCGCACTCGTGCAGGTATTGAACAAGCGATCAGCCGCGGTCTGGCCTACGCGCCGTATGCCGACCTCGTATGGTGTGAAACCTCCACGCCGGACCTGGAGCTTGCCAGACGTTTTGCTGACGCTATCCACGCGAAATACCCCGGCAAACTGCTGGCCTATAACTGCTCGCCGTCGTTTAACTGGCAGAAGAATCTGGACGATAAAACCATCGCCAGCTTCCAGCAGCAACTATCAGAGATGGGCTACAAGTACCAGTTCATTACGCTGGCGGGCATTCACAGCATGTGGTTTAACATGTTCGACCTGGCGCATGCCTACGCGCAGGGCGAAGGCATGAAGCACTACGTTGAGAAGGTTCAGCAGCCGGAGTTTGCTGCCAGCAAAGAAGGCTACACCTTCGCGTCGCACCAGCAGGAAGTGGGCACCGGCTACTTTGATAAGGTAACGACCATTATTCAGGGTGGAGCTTCTTCTGTTACCGCGTTGACGGGTTCCACGGAAGAATCGCAGTTCTGAGCACCCCCTCTCCCTGAAAAGAGGGGGGAACCAACCTGACTCCCGCAGAGTCAGGCACCGGAGCCGCTTTCTCTCTCTCCCTCAGGGAGAGGGGGGATGAGGGGAAGCCCTTAAACAGGAGCCACGATGACGCGAAGCCTGGAATTACTCATAGCGCAAACCATCCTGCAAGGCTTCGACGCGCAGTACGGTCGTTTCCTGGAGGTCACCTCCGGCGCGCAACAGCGCTTTGAACAGGCGGACTGGCACGCCGTTCAGCAGGCGATGAAAAACCGTATTCATCTCTACGACCATCACGTCGGCCTGGTTGTCGAGCAGTTGCGCTGCATCACCGATGGCAAAAGTACCGATGCAGAATTCCTGCTGCGGGTAAAACAGCACTATACCGCCTTACTCCCGGATTACCCTCGCTTTGAGATAGCGGAAAGCTTCTTTAACTCCGTCTATTGCCGGTTATTTGACCACCGCTCGTTAACACCCGAGCGGCTTTTTATTTTCAGCTCCCAGCCAGAACGCCGCTTTCGCACCATTCCCCGTCCGCTGGCGAAGACCTTCTCCCCTGAACACGGCTGGGAGACGCTGCTGGGTAAAATGTTAAGCGATTTACCGCTGCGTTTACCCTGGCAGGATCGCCTGCGCGATGTGGGCTACATTATCGCGCAACTGACGGAAACGTTCGGCGATGAGCTATTGTGCCAGGCGCATCTGCATATCGCCAATGAACTTTTTTATCGTAATAAAGCCGCGTGGCTGGTGGGTAAAATAGTCACCCCGACGGGCACGCTGCCCTTTTTGCTGCCGATCCACCGCTCGGATGACGGCGAACTCTTTGTTGATGCCTGTCTGACAGGTAGTGACGAGGCCAGCATCGTGTTTGGTTTTGCCCGCTCCTATTTCATGGTTTATGCACCGCTGCCTGCCGCGCTGGTCGAGTGGCTGCGGGAGATCCTGCCGGGCAAGACCACTGCCGAACTGTACATGGCGATCGGCTGCCAGAAGCATGCAAAAACCGAAAGCTACCGTGAGTATCTGGCTTACCTCGCCAACACCGACGAGCAATTTATTGAAGCGCCAGGCATTCGCGGCATGGTGATGCTGGTGTTCACCCTGCCGGGCTTCGACCGGGTATTCAAAATCATCAAAGATAAATTCGCCCCGCAAAAGGAGATGTCTGCGGCGCACGTGCGCGCCTGCTATCAACTGGTCAAAGAGCACGATCGCGTCGGGCGCATGGCGGATACCCAGGAGTTTGAAAACTTCGTGCTGGAGAAAAGGCAGATCTCTGCGGCGCTGATGGCGCTTTTACAAGAAGAAGTGCCGGAAAAAATCGCCGATCTCGGCGATCGCATTGTTATCCGCCATCTTTATATCGAACGCCGTATGGTGCCGCTGAATATCTGGCTGGAGCGGGTAGAGGGTCAGCAACTGCGCGATGCGATTGAAGAGTATGGCAATGCTATTCGGCAGCTTGCCGCCGCCAACATATTCCCCGGCGATATGCTGTTTAAAAACTTCGGGGTCACCCGTCACGGTCGCGTGGTGTTCTACGATTACGATGAAATTTGCTATATGACGGAAGTGAATTTCCGCGATATCCCGCCGCCGCGCTACCCGGAAGATGAACTGTCCAGCGAACCCTGGTATAGCGTCGCGCCGGGTGATGTCTTTCCGGAAGAGTTTCGCCACTGGCTGTGCGCCGATCCGCGTATCGGTCCGCTGTTTGAAGAGATGCACGCCGACCTTTTTCGCGCCGACTACTGGCGGTCGTTACAGGCGCGTATCCGCGAAGGTCATGTAGAGGATGTGTACGCCTATCGCCGTCGGCAGCGGTTTAGCGTGCGCTACGGCGCGACGGAACCTGCGCTTTTGCGAGCCGCTTTCCAGTAATGAAACGGGTGGCTGGCACTTTACCCTTTGGCACCGTATCGTCGTCTGTAAATCGCGGGTGCAGGTATTTGAGATGCTAACAACGAGGTGCAGTGCAGGCGGGTTAACGATGATTTCACTGGAGTCGTCAACATCTTCTTTCTATTATGTCTGTATTGGACATTCAAGCCATTTTAGACGGGAGAAGAATGTATGCACGTTATGCCCGCGCAGCAAGCCAAGAACCAGTTTGGAGATTTATTGATGAAAGCCCAGCATGAACCGGTGGAGATCAGCAAACACGGTAAGCGAGTGGCCGTAGTTATTTCCCCTGAAGAATATGATCGTTTTACTGAACTCAAATTACAGAGTCTGAAAGCCGTTCTGGCTGAATCGCTGGCGCAGGCCGAGAAAGGGGAGCTACACAGTATTGACGACGTATTTGGCCCCTTAACTCAGGATGAACTAAACGGTCATTGAGGGCAAAGCTAAGGGATGAGCGTTAAATTTACGACTAAAGCTAAAGAGCATATTCGCGCAATCAGAATTTATTCAACGCGTCGTTGGGGAAAGGAAGTTGCAGAAGTCTATTCCTCCGTCATTCGCGCGACGATAACAGGAGTTCTCGACAGACATCCCTCTCCCGGGCGTGACCGCAGCGACGATCTTTTTCCCGTTATCCGCAGCTTTCCAGTAGAAAGCCATATTATTTATTATCGTGAAGTCGCGACAGGTGTTCTCGTTCTGGCGATATTGCATGAAAAGCAGGATCCACATCATTCTCTGTAACGTTGTGCCAGAGATGCAAAAATCACCGCACTCCGCCATAGGCCAGCGTTACCTCTTTCGCCGCCTTAATCACCATCGCACCAAACTCGGTCACCCGGTCATCGGTAATACGCGATATTGGCCCCGAAATAGAAATGGCCGCAAACGGTTCGCGATGTTCGTCATAAATACACGACGCCACGCAGCGCAGGCCGAGCGCGTGCTCCTCATCATCGAAGGAATAGCCGCGTTTGCGCGTCTGGGCGAGATCTTCCTTCAGATGCAGCGGCGACACCAGCGTGGCATGCGTATACGCATGTAGCCCCTGACGATGCAGCAACCCGGTCACCTGCTCTTCGCTTAATTGCGAAAGAAACGCTTTCCCCGCGCCAGACGCGTGCATCGGCAGCTTACCGCCGATGGGAGCCGACATACGCATCAGCTGCGTACACTGCACCTGATCGATAATAATGGCCTGATGATCGCTCTGATCGAGCACCGCCAGGTTCACCGTCTCGCCGGAGTCTTCCATCAGCGCGCGCAGGATCGGGTGAACAATCGCCAGCAGATTACGACTCTGCAAAAAGCTGCTGCCGACCATAAAAGCATGCGCGCCCACGGACCAGTGTCCCAGTTCGCCGACCTGACGGACAAAGCCAAGCTGCTGCATGGTGGTCAATAAACGGTGCGTCGTGGAGTTGGGTAAACCAGCCTGCTGCGCCAGCTCGGTCAGCGCGACGCTGCCGTTGGATTCAGCAATCCACTCCAGCAGCTTTAAACCGCGCGTCAGAGACTGAACCTGGCCGGTTGCCTGTTGTGCGGTGGCGGGGGCGGGCTTTCTGCCGCGTTTTGCGGGGACGGGGGCAACCATAAGCAACTCCTTTTCTGTATCGTGGAAATCATTTTCGTTTTATTTGAGTATAATGCAACAACAACCATGCTCATCGGATGAGTGTGAATGAACTTGTCTCATGTTCAGGACTGTTCTCTTTTCCGCCTGCACGCTTTGTGCCAGTATGGCGTGTTACGTTGAGCGTTGTCGGGAGCGAGTGTGAGCAGCAAAGTGGAGCAACTGCGTGAGCAGTTAAACAAGCGTATTCTGGTTCTGGATGGGGGCATGGGCACCATGATCCAGGGCTACCGTCTGGATGAGCAGGATTTTCGCGGCGAGCGCTTTGCCGACTGGCCGTGCGATCTGAAAGGCAATAACGACCTGCTGGTGCTCAGCCAGCCAGAGACTATCGCCGCTATCCACAACGCCTACTTTGAGGCGGGTGCGGATATTATCGAAACCAACACTTTTAACTCGACGACCATCGCGATGGCGGATTACCAGATGGAATCCCTGTCAGCGGAAATCAACTTTGCCGCGGCAAAACTGGCGCGCGCCTGCGCCGACGAATGGACTGCCCGCACGCCGGAAAAACCGCGTTATGTCGCAGGCGTGCTTGGTCCGACTAACCGCACGGCGTCTATCTCTCCGGACGTGAACGATCCGGCGTATCGCAACATTACTTTCGATCAGCTGGTGGCGGCGTATCGGGAATCCACCAAAGCGCTGGTGGAAGGCGGCGCGGATCTGATCCTCATTGAAACCATCTTTGATACGCTCAACGCCAAAGCCGCCATTTACGCGGTGAAAGAAGAATTTGAAGCGCTGGACGTGGAACTGCCGATCATGATCTCCGGCACCATCACCGACGCCTCCGGCCGCACGCTCTCCGGCCAGACGACCGAAGCCTTTTATAATGCCCTGCGCCACGCCGACGCGCTCACCTTCGGCCTGAACTGCGCGCTGGGGCCGGACGAACTGCGCCAGTACGTGCAGGAACTCTCGCGCATTGCCGAATGCTATGTCACCGCGCACCCGAACGCCGGGCTGCCCAACGCCTTTGGTGAATACGATCTCGACGCCGACACCATGGCGACGCAGATCCGCGAATGGGCGGAATCGGGCTTCCTGAACATTGTCGGCGGCTGCTGCGGCACGACGCCGGAGCATATCGCCGCCATGAGCCGGGCGGTTGAAGGCCTGCCGCCGCGCCGGTTGCCGGATATTCCGGTGGCCTGCCGTCTTTCCGGGCTGGAACCGCTGAACATCGGCGACGACAGCCTGTTCGTCAACGTCGGTGAACGTACTAACGTTACCGGCTCCGCCAAATTCAAGCGCCTGATTAAAGAAGAAAAATACAGCGAAGCGCTGGATGTGGCGCGTCAGCAGGTGGAAAGCGGCGCACAGATTATCGATATCAACATGGACGAGGGGATGCTTGATGCCGAGGCGGCAATGGTGCGTTTTCTCAACCTGATTGCCGGTGAGCCGGACATCGCCCGGGTGCCCATCATGATCGACTCCTCCAAATGGGAGGTCATTGAAAAAGGGCTGAAGTGCATTCAGGGCAAAGGCATCGTTAACTCTATCTCAATGAAAGAAGGCGTTGAGCCGTTTATTGAGCATGCGAAAAAGGTGCGCCGCTACGGTGCCGCCGTGGTAGTGATGGCCTTTGATGAAGTCGGCCAGGCGGATACCCGCGAGCGTAAAATCGAGATTTGCCGCCGCGCCTATAACATCCTGACCGAAGAGGTGGGCTTCCCGCCGGAAGACATTATCTTCGACCCGAACATCTTTGCGGTTGCCACCGGCATTGAAGAGCATAACAACTACGCGCAGGATTTTATCGGTGCCTGTGAAGACATCAAACGCGAACTGCCGCACGCGCTGATTTCCGGCGGCGTCTCCAACGTTTCCTTCTCGTTTCGTGGCAACGACCCGGTGCGCGAAGCGATTCATGCGGTATTCCTCTATTACGCTATCCGCAACGGCATGGATATGGGCATCGTTAACGCCGGGCAACTGGCGATTTATGACGATTTGCCTGCCGAGCTGCGCGACGCGGTAGAGGACGTGATCCTCAACCGTCGCGACGACGGCACCGAGCGACTGCTGGAACTGGCGGAAAAATATCGCGGCAGCAAAACCGACGAGACTGCTAACGCTCAGCAGGCGGAATGGCGCTCCTGGGACGTGAAAAAACGTCTCGAATACTCGCTGGTCAAAGGCATCACCGAGTTTATCGAGCAGGACACCGAAGAAGCCCGCCAGCAGGCGACGCGGCCGATTGACGTCATCGAAGGTCCACTCATGGACGGTATGAATGTGGTCGGCGATCTGTTCGGCGAAGGTAAAATGTTCCTGCCACAGGTGGTGAAATCCGCCCGCGTGATGAAACAGGCGGTGGCCTGGCTCGAACCCTATATTGAAGCCAGTAAGGAGAAAGGCTCCAGCAACGGTAAGATGGTCATCGCGACCGTAAAGGGTGACGTGCACGACATCGGCAAAAACATTGTTGGCGTGGTGTTGCAGTGTAATAACTACGAAATTATCGATCTCGGCGTGATGGTACCGGCAGATAAGATCCTCAAAACCGCGAAAGAGGTCAATGCGGACCTGATCGGCCTCTCCGGGCTGATTACCCCCTCGCTGGATGAAATGGTGAACGTGGCGAAAGAGATGGAGCGTCAGGGCTTTACCATTCCGCTACTGATTGGCGGCGCGACCACGTCCAAAGCGCATACTGCGGTGAAAATCGAGCAGAACTACAGCGGTCCGACGGTTTACGTACAAAACGCCTCCCGCACTGTCGGTGTGGTGTCGGCATTGCTGTCTGATACTCAACGTGATGAGTTTGTCGCCCGTACCCGTAAAGAGTACGACACCGTGCGCATCCAGCATGGACGCAAGAAACCGCGCACGCCGCCGGTGACGCTGGCGGCAGCGCGTGATAACGATCTCGCATTTGACTGGCAGAGTTATACTCCGCCGGTCGCGCATCGCCTGGGTGTGCAGGAAGTCACCGCCAGCATCGACACCCTGCGCAACTATATCGACTGGACGCCGTTCTTTATGACCTGGTCGCTGGCGGGGAAATATCCACGCATCCTCGAAGATGAGGTGGTGGGCGAGGAAGCGCAGCGCCTGTTTAACGATGCTAACGCCATGCTCGATCAATTAAGCGCAGAGAAATCACTCAACCCGCGCGGCGTGGTGGGACTCTTTCCTGCCAACCGCGTGGGCGATGACATCGAAATCTACCGCGACGAGACGCGCACGCATGTGCTCACCGTCAGCCATCATCTGCGTCAGCAGACGGAAAAAGTCGGCTTTGCCAACTACTGCCTGGCCGATTTCGTGGCACCGAAACTGAGCGGCAAGGCGGATTACCTCGGTGCCTTCGCCGTCACTGGCGGGCTGGAAGAAGACGCGCTGGCAGAGGCTTACGACGCGCAACACGATGATTACAACAAGATCATGGTCAAAGCGATCGCCGACCGCCTGGCGGAAGCCTTTGCTGAATATCTGCACGAGCGGGTACGTAAAGTGTACTGGGGCTATGCGGCGCACGAAAACCTCAGCAACGAGGAGTTGATCCGCGAGAACTACCAGGGGATTCGCCCCGCGCCGGGTTATCCGGCCTGCCCGGAACATACCGAGAAAGGGACTATCTGGCAGTTGCTGGGCGTAGAAGAACATACCGGCATGAAGCTCACTGAGTCTTTCGCTATGTGGCCGGGCGCCTCGGTCTCTGGCTGGTACTTCAGCCATCCCGACAGCAAATACTTCGCCGTGGCGCAGCTCCAACGCGACCAGGTTGAAGACTATGCGCGACGTAAAGGCATGAGCGTGGCCGACGTCGAACGCTGGCTGGCACCGAATCTGGGGTACGATGCGGATTAATCATTAACGGATCACCAGCCTGAAAGGAAGCACACTATGCGTTTAAAAAAGGGCATTTATATTTTTTGGGGCACCATGGATCTACTGGCGCTGGCGAGCTATATCGCGCTGGCGATCTACAGAGACCGGATCCCTTTTATCACCGACATTGTTCATTTTCGGGATTCAGTGACCAGCTATGGCGCTGGCGGCGGGCTGGTCGTGTGGATACTGACATTGTTTGCGTTCGGCTTTGTTCTGAAGATAACGCTGTTCTACTCGGCATGGTCGTTTATCGGTAAAAGAGACATCAACACCCTGTTTTTCATTATTCAGGAAGGGATGCGGATTATCACCTTCACCGGCTCCATTCCTCTCCTTACGTTGCTGATATATTCCACGGGAGTCAGCGGTGTTGGGGTCACGCTACCAACCTTCATTGCGGTGGAAATACTTAAAATAGGCTCTGTCGTCTGGTGCAAAACGGCTAAAAGCCTGCCTGCCGCGAAATAGCGTCTTACAACAAATGAGGCGTTCTGTAACCGTCTTGTCACTTTATTACCGTTAACCACTTATACTGAGGTAAGCGCCTCGCTGAACACGCGCGGCGTCTGCTCGTTTTTGTATGAAGGACACTAATAACAATTAAGGAGGCACTCCTTCCGTGTTAATCCTGCTTCACCTGCTTTCTGCCGTCGCCCTGCTGGTCTGGGGCACCCACATCGTGCGCACCGGCGTCATGCGCGTCTTCGGGGCGCGATTACGTACCGTACTTAGCCGCAGCGTTGAGAAAAAACCGCTCGCTTTCAGCGCGGGTATTGGCGTGACCGCGCTGGTGCAAAGCAGTAATGCCACCACCATGCTGGTCACATCGTTTGTCGCGCAGGACCTGGTGGCACTCACCCCGGCGCTGGTGATTGTGCTGGGCGCTGACGTCGGGACCGCGCTGATGGCGCGTATTCTTACTTTCGATCTCTCGTGGCTATCGCCGCTGCTTATTTTTGTTGGCGTGATTTTCTTCCTCGGACGTAAGCAGTCGCGCGCCGGACAACTGGGGCGTGTAGCCATCGGCCTCGGCCTGATTTTACAGGCGCTGGAGCTTATCGTGCAGGCCGTTACGCCTATCACCCAGGCCAACGGCGTGCAGGTTATCTTTGCCTCTCTTACCGGCGATATCATGCTGGACGCGCTGATTGGTGCGGTCTTCGCCATTATCAGCTACTCCAGTCTGGCGGCCGTACTCTTAACGGCGACCCTGACCACGGCAGGCATTATCTCCTTCCCGGTGGCGCTGTGCCTGGTCATTGGCGCGAACCTTGGTTCCGGCCTGCTGGCGATGCTCAACAATAGCGCCGCCAATGCCGCTGCCCGCCGGGTAGCGCTGGGAAGCTTGTTATTTAAGCTGGTGGGAAGTCTGATTATCCTGCCATTCGTGCATATGCTGGCGAATGCGATGGACAATCTGCCGTTGCCGGAAGCCGAAATGGTGATCTACTTCCACGTCTTCTACAACCTGATCCGCTGCCTGGCGATGGTGCCTTTCGCAGGCGTCATGGCGCGTTTTTGCGAGCGGGTGATCCGCGACGAACCGGAACTGGATGCGCGCCTGAAGCCGAAACATCTGGATACCAGTGCGCTGGATACGCCAACCCTGGCGCTGGCCAACGCCGCGCGGGAAACTCTGCGCATGGGCGACGCGATGGAGCAGATGCTGGACGGCCTGAAACAGGTGATGCACGGCGAACCACGCCAGGAAAAAGAGCTGCGCAAACTCGCCGACGATATCAACGTGCTCTATACCGCCATCAAGCTCTATCTGGCGCGGATGCCGAAAGATGAACTGGCGGAGGAGGAGTCCCGGCGCTGGGCGGAGATTATTGAGATGTCGCTCAACCTTGAACAGGCCTCGGATATTATCGAACGTATGGGCAGCGAAATCGCCGATAAATCGCTGGCCGCGCGGCGGGCATTTTCCCTGGAAGGCGTAAAAGAACTGGATGCGCTTTACGAGCAGCTTCTTAATAACCTCAAACTGGCGATGACCGTCTTCTTCTCCGGCGACGTCACCAGCGCCCGCCGCCTTCGCCGCAGTAAACACCGTTTCCGCATCCTCAATCGCCGCTACTCGCACGCGCACGTTGACCGCCTGCATCAGCAGAACGTGCAGAGCATCGAGACCAGCTCGTTGCACCTTGGGCTACTGGGCGATATGAAGCGTCTGAACTCGCTGTTTTGCTCGGTGGCTTACGGTGTGCTGGAACAGCCCGACGAAGATGATGAGCGGGATGAGTATTGATAAAGAGCTTATCCAGCGCTGCTTTTGATTACCCGCCCGGCGGCGCTGTCGCTTGCACGGGCCTACGGTTGCCGCCCTGGCTCATTTTGTAGGCCGAATAAGCGCAGCGCCATCCGGCATTCAACGCACCGATCGCCCCAGAATATTTCAGGTGTTAAAACAGTAAATTGCCTATTGATGCACCACCATCAACATATAACGTTTGCCCGGTTATAAAAGCCGCATCCTCCGACATAAGAAAGGCAATGGTTGCTGCAATCTCATCCGGTTGCCCGAATCGCTTCATGGGGACGCCCGCAAGATATCGCTCTTCTCCCGCACTTCCTGGCGGATTGTTTGCCCGAAATAGTGCCGTTTCAGTGGGGCCTGGCGCAACCGCATTCACGGTAATGCCGGTCTGTGCGAGTTCCAGCGCCCAGTTACGGGTAAAACTGATCAGGGCCGCTTTTGCGGCGGCATAAGCGGTTCGCTCAACGCTGCCGAGTACGGTAAGACTGGAGATATTGACAATTCGGCCCCAGCCCCGATCTTTCATACCCTCCAGAATGGTCTGAGTTCCCTGTATTGCCGGATAGAGGTTGACTCGCATAACGTCTTCAAATGAGGCTAAATCCACTGTCTCAAGGCGCTGCGGCTTAACCAGACCAACATTGTTTACGATGCCATCAAAGGCGAATCGTTGACGTAATTGTTCAAAAGTCTTTTGGGTTTGTTTAACGTCTGCAAGATCTGCTCTGATCAGAGTTCCAGGAAAATTATCACTGACATTTCGTGCAATTCCCACAACCTGATAGCCTGCTTCGACGAGACGCTGGGCCAGTGCCAGGCCAATGCCTTTGCTGCCACCAGTGATTAAATACGTTCTCTTCATCATTCACTCCGGTTAATAAGCGCAGTTATCTCTCGCGAGAGAAAAAAGGGGATTAGAGGCTACGAATATGTCGCAGCGAAGGCAGCCTGTCTTACGGGGTTGGTTGACAGACATAGTCTGGATTCACTTCTGATATCTTCCTGGTCAATGACAGGCGAGCAGATACGGCAAGCATCCCGCTATCACCCCGTTAAACAGAGGTAAATTGTTCTTTAACGATTGATACAAACCGACCCGATAATCAGGCAACGCGGCGGGCCAACGATTGTTGTCAGCCATTTCCGCTGGCTGTGAAAGATATTGGACGGCCTGCACAAGGAATGGAAGATATGCTGCTGGGATAACATTTATTCTTCAGGGGAATGAAATGGATCGCTTTCAGGCAATGGCAACGTATATCCGGGTTGTGGACACCGGCTCCTTTTCTGCGGCTGCAAGGCAGCTCAATATCGGTCAGCCTGCGGTATCTAAAATCGTCGCCCAACTGGAATCGCGGTTACAGACGCGTTTGCTGACCCGATCGACCCACGGTTTGACCCCAACCGAAGCCGGGCAACGCTATTACGAGCGGGCACAGGCCGCCTTGCAGGAAGCCGACGAGGCTGAACTGGCGGCCAGAGGTGCCGGAAAAGGGTTATCCGGTAAATTGCGGATTTCAGCAGCAACAACGTTTGCCAGGCTGCATATTATTCCCCAACTCCCACGGTTTTTGGCGGAACACCCGGAACTGGACGTCGACGTCATTCTTGATGATCGGGTAATCGATCTGATTGCCGAAGGCATAGATGTGTCGCTGCGCATGGGAAATTTACCCGATTCTGGTGTGGTAGCACGCAAGCTGGCTACAGGACCCCGATCGGTGATGGCTACACCCGGTTATCTCACGAAAAAAGGTGAACCGAAAACACCGGCCGAACTCGCAGAACATGAGGCGATCCTTTATACCCCACAGCCCAGTCTCTGGTCATTCACCCACCAGGAGGCGGTCGTTTCCATCGCCGTGAATGGACGCATTCGTGTTAGCGCCGCTGAGGGGCAACGTGCTGCCGTGCTGAGTGATATGGGGTTATGTATTGCTTCCGACTGGATGTTTGCAGAGGAGTTAAAAAATGGCACCGTTCGCAAGGTGCTGACGTCATGGCAACTGCCCTCCATAGATCTGTGGGCCGTTTTTCCTGGTGGACGACTGGCGAGTGCCAAAGCAAGGCAGTTCGCTGGCTTTGTCGAATCCGTCATGGCGGAAAAGTGAAAACAGCTTATTCCATAGCGGAATAGTTATTATCTAATTTTGAGGCGATCCCATTCCACTGGGAATGAAATATTGTTGTTTCACGGCCAGCCATTCCGGACTGACAACAACGAGGATTGCCATTATGTCAACGTTTGAAACTTATCGTAACGCCTTCTCCAGTGCTCGTCTGACCCGAAAACCGAACGGCGTACTGGAGGTAAAATTCCACACCGACGGTGAAAAACTGATCTTTAATGGTCATACCCATGAACAGTTTGTTGCCTTATTCCACGCCATCAGCGAAGACCGGGAAAACCGGGTGGTGATCCTGACCGGGTCGGGTGATGCCTTTATGGACGCTATTAGCCCGGAAGGTTTCGATTTCTTCAGTCCATCAGGTTTCGACAAAATTTTACGCGAAGGCAGAAAAGTGCTCAGCAACATTCTGGATATCGACGTCCCGATGATTACGGCGCTAAATGGCCCGGTATTGCTTCATAGCGAATATGCACTACTGACCGATATCATACTGGCCACGCCAGAAACGGTTTTTCAGGACAAACCGCATTTCGAATTCGGGATTGTACCCGGTGATGGTGTACACATCTTGTGGCCGGAAGTCATCGGCTCGATTCGCGGTCGCTACTTCTTGCTCACCCGCCAGGTACTTGATGCAGAAACGGCGCAAGACTGGGGTGTGGTTAACGAAATCGTGCCTGCAGATCGCCTCCTTGCCCGCGCCCATGAAATTGCAGACGGTATTGCGGCTCTTCCGCCACTGACCTCACGCTATACCCGTATCGCCTTGACGCAACGACTGAAACGCCTCTTAGAAGAAGGGATTGGATACGGACTGGCTCTGGAAGGGATAAGCGCAGCTCAGGTTGCCCACACCATGGCCCAGCAGTGAGCCACCCACATCCCCGACTCATCGAATTTATTATTGCAGTGGGAAGGTGTTTCCTGTTGGGAGGCTCCAGGTCACTGCGGAGGAGAAATTATGAACGCGTTACTCTCACCCGTTACAGCAGGAAAACTGCAGCTGAATCACCGTGTCGTCATGGCACCCACCACGCGAATGAGAACCGTGCAAGGCGGCGTACCTGGGGACCTTATGATTGAATATTACCGCCAACGTGCGAGTCAGGGAGGTCTTCTCATTGCGGAAGCCACGGCGATTTCTCCCTTTGCTAATGCTTATGAGGATGCGCCAGGCATCTTTACTGACGAACAGCAGGCGGGATGGCAGCGTTTGGTGGACGCCGTGCACGCTCGCGGCAGCCAAATTGTGCTTCAGCTCTGGCATCCCGGCCGCCAGTCGTTGCCAGAACTGTCATCAGGACACCAACCCGTAGCCCCTTCGGCACTCATCGCAAAAGATACTTATGGCGTAGTTAAAAATGAGCAAGGGGCCTATGAGGGCAAGCTTTTCCCTGTTCCACGTGCGCTGGACGTGGATGAGATTCAGGATCTTATGAATGAGTTACGACAGGCTGCTATTCGAGCCAGAGACGCTGGATTTGATGGGGTAGAACTCCATGCCGCTAATGGCTATTTGCCTGAGCAGTTTCTACTTGATGGCAGTAACCAACGCACCGATAGCTATGGCGGTACCCTTGAAAATCGGGCGCGCTTTTTGCTTGAGTCAGTTGGCGTCCTGACTGATATCTGGGGCACGGGACGCGTTGCAGTGCGTATTTCGCCAGGCGGTATTTATGGTGATATGCATGACAGCGATCCCATGGCAACGTTCCGTTATCTGGTCGAACAGTTGAACCGGTTTGAGCTGGCTTATCTGCACATTATTGAACCCCGCATTGTAGGACCGGAAGATCGGAACGCAGGCTATTATGAAAACCCGGTTGCCAGCCGTGATTTGCGCGCGTTTTATCAGGGAACAATCATTGCGGCGGGAGGGTTCAAGCCAGAGGATGCAGAAGATACCCTGCAAAGGGGGGAGGCCGACCTGATTGCCTTTGGCCGCCTTTTTACCTCAAATCCCGATCTTCCGGATCGGATTCGACACGCGTTCCCTCTCACGGCATACAATCGTGACGCTTTCTTTGGTGGAGACGAACGAGGCTATAGTGATTTTCCTGTGTTTACGTCTGTAGAGGAGTAATTGAATCGCCAGCAACGTAATGGGCTGTCAGGCGTGATCGAATATCTGGTATTCCAGTGTAATACCAGATCGCTTGAGGAGCGCGTTAATAAGAGTACAGACGGGATAAATGTAGAAAAGAAGACCCCGCTTCGACGGCGTCTTCTCACTATTAAGGTACTTTTATTCGGCAAATTTCAGCAGGGCTTCACCATCAAGGCGATAGCGTACCCATTCAGACTGCGGCAATGCACCAATGCTCAGGTAAAAATCAATGGCAGGCTGGTTCCAGTCCAGCACGCTCCATTCAAGGCGGCCGCACTGTCGTTTCACGGCGTATTGCGCGATATTTTTCAGCAGCGCTCTTCCCGCCCCCTGGCCACGATAATCAGGTGAAATGTACAAATCTTCCATATAGATACCGTTACGCCCGAGCCATGTGGAATAGCTGGTGAAGAAAACGGCATACCCTACGGTTTTACCTTCAATCTCACAGATCAACGCTTCGGTTTTACTACCTGCACCAAAGAGGGTTTCCCGGATCTCGTCTGGCGTGGTGATCACTTCTTCTGGCGCTTTTTCATACACAGCCAGTTCATAGATCATATCGTAAATTGCCGTTGCATCTTCCGGGCGGGCCTGGCGAATTGTGATACTCATTAGTTTTCCTGTCATTTCTGAATGGTGTCGACATTGATGGCGTTAAGCATAAGGGTTATTGTCAGGAGAATTAAGTGCAATGAAATCACTAAATGATGAATATTATGCATCCAGCATTAAGGCGGCTTGATTTAAATCTTCTGCCTGTTTTTGACGCGATTTATCGTCACCGTTCCGTTCGCCTGGCAGCGGATGAACTGGCGATGAGCACCTCGGCACTGAGCCATGCGCTGTCGAGGCTGCGTATCACGCTCAATGACCCGTTATTTTACCGGGAAGGGCACCGTATGTGCCCCAGCGTGTATGCTACACAGCTCGCGCCTTCTATTGCTTCGTCACTGAAATTCCTCAATCAGGAGCTGACGCCGCAAACGGAGTTTGCAGCCGCCGCTAGTACGGAGTGTTTACAGATTGCGATAACAGATTTCACCGCGTTTTGTATTTTCCCTGCCCTGATGCACAAACTGCAGCACGAAGCGCCCGGCTTGCGCTTTGAACTACTCTATCTGCCGCACAGCCCGGCGCTGACGGAACTGCTGGCGGGCGAAGTGGATCTGGCGCTTGGATTCAGCACGTCGGATGATATCCGGCATCCGGAGCTGGACGAGATCGGCTGGTTCGAAGATGAGTATGTCGTCATCAGCAATACCAACCGAACACAGCTGACGCTGGAGGATTATCTTGCCGCACGGCATCTTGTTGTGACGCCCTGGAATGAAAAGCGGGGCGTTCTGGATTTACAGCTCGAGCAAATGGGATATACACGGCAGATAGCGATCAAAACACCGTCTATGCTCAGCGCGCCGTTTATTGTTGCGCAAAGCGACCTGCTGATGGCCATCCCCCGTTTTGCCGCGGAGAAGTTGATTCCGGCAATGAATATCAAGATTTTTCCATTGCCGTTCGCAATACGCTCGTTTGACGTGAAAATTTATTCCCATAAAAGGAGTGGTCAGCGAGGCGCGACTAACTGGCTGAAAGCGAAGCTGCAAACGCTGGCAAAAGAGGTTAATTCAGGATGGTGAATGTGCCGGGGGCATGGGGGCCTTACAGGAGGTCGTTGACCTTTGCGGTGGTGAAAGGGTGCGAACATAAATGCCCTTTCGGGCATTTATGTTTTGCTTGCGATAATCCTGATATGACTGGTTAAAATGCCATGTCGTCACACAAGCATTAATGGAAAAACAGTGCAATCAGGATAATGATTGGAATGGGTACACCTAAAAAGAACAGTAATAATGAGCGCATTTTAAACCCCTCGTATAATTAAAGATTATAAATCACGTTGACGGCCACCGAAGGTCGCACACAGGCTGGCTACGAAGGCACCTGCCAGTAAAGAAATGAATGTCCAGAGCATGAGATAACTCGTGGCTTTGCGTGCGGTATCGGCAGCTTGCTGCGCTTTCGCCTTCGTTTCTTTTAATTTAGCCTGGGCTTTGTCATAGGTGCTCTGTACCCGTTGTTCAGCCTCTTGCTGACTGATACCCGTATTTTGAGCAATCAACTGCGCGACATACTGACGATCTTCCTGGGGTAAGGCGCCGGTGGTAATGCTGTTAGCAAATATACCGGTCACTTCACCTAATTGTGCAGGGGAAACGGGTTGATGAACTGCAGGTGGCGTTGCAGGAGCAGCTGGCGAAGCGGGATCGGCAGCATTGTTTGCCGGTGTGGCAGGATTGTTCGCCCTGAACAGCGAGTTAACGAAATAATTCATCGACGACCCCTGTGCTCCAGACGATCCGTCCGCCATACTCGCTGCACCAGCCGCCGTGGTCGCCGCTGCCCCGCCGGCGACGGTACCCACGACTTTAGCGCCTCCTCCAATGATGGAACCCACCGTGCTCGTTAATAGCGCAGCAGATATCAGCGCCGCCACAGCCCATGTCAAAAAACCATGCGCGGTATCGCGGAAATAAACTTCGTCGCGCTGTGTATCGACCCATTTCGTGCGCAGTCGTCCGGATAAATAGCCTCCCATACCCGACGCAACAATTTGAGTAAACGTCAGCCAGGCGATAGCAGCGATACCCACCGTACCGGCGTCAAGCCCGCGACTTTCCCAGGGCGAAACGGACGTAAGACCTAAACCGGCACCCAGCATAAGCAAAATCAAAGAGAGGGATGCCGCTGCTGCCGCGCCGGCAAAAATGGCACCCCATGATACAGCGCTGCTGCTCGTGGCGGGCAGGGGCAGACGAGCATCGGGATACGTGTTATTAATTGTGTCGTGTTCGTGGATGTGAGTCATAGCTGTTGTCCTTTGATTAATCTTTGCGTTCGGAACCAGGAACTGTTTGAAGAAACAGGAAACATAATCACCTTCAACACTTAGGCTCTTCATGAGCCGGATGATGCCATTTATAAAAAGGAGGGCTATAAACGTAAAAAAAGTAAAAACCAAATATCACAATGGAAATTTATTCCATGTACTAAGGATAGTAGATGATTTTTTGCTAAAGGGATTTTGAACTTTAAAAATCCGTTACCCTTTAAGAGGGCGAGCGAGAGTCATTACGAGACACCATCGATTTCCTCATGAATAGTCCCTGCCCCCTCAATCGAAAACATCACAAACCGCATTTAACGAACAGAACCTGCACGCGACGGTTTTTCCTCCCCTTCAGGTGCGGTATATTTCGCTTTTACAGGAGAATTTATGCTGCCCGACTCATCCATCCGATTAAATAAATACATTAGTGAAAGCGGCATCTGCTCGCGCCGCGAGGCGGATCGCTTTATCGAACAAGGCAATGTCTTCATCAACGGCAAGCGCGCCACCATCGGCGATCAGGTGAATCCTGGTGATGTGGTCAAGGTTAATGGCCAGTTGATTGAGCCGCGCGAAGCGGAAGACCTGGTGTTTATCGCCCTGAATAAGCCAGTGGGGATCGTCAGCACGACGGAAGACAGCGAGCGCGATAACATTGTCGATTTCGTTAACCACAGCAAGCGCGTGTTCCCGATTGGCCGTCTGGATAAAGACTCGCAGGGGCTGATTTTCCTCACCAATCACGGCGATCTGGTGAATAAAATTCTGCGCGCCGGTAACGATCACGAGAAAGAGTATCTGGTGACGGTGGACAAGCCGGTTACCGACGAGTTTATTCGTGGAATGGGCGCGGGCGTGCCAATCCTTGGCACGGTGACGAAGAAGTGTAAGGTAAAAAAAGAAGCGCCGTTTGTGTTCCGTATCACTCTGATTCAGGGGTTGAACCGCCAGATCCGCCGCATGTGCGAACACTTTGGCTATGAAGTGACGAAGCTTGAGCGCACGCGCATTATGAATGTCGGCCTGTCAGGCTTGCCGCTGGGTGAGTGGCGCGATCTGACCGATGATGAGCTGATCACCCTGTTTAAGCTGATTGAGAACTCATCTTCAGAAGCAAAACCAAAGGCAAAAGCAAAGCCGAAAACGGCGGGCATCAAGCGACCAGTGGTGAAGATCGAAAAATCCGCTGAGAAAGAGAAAGCGCGCCCGGCCGCAAACGGTAAACGCTTTACCTCGCCGGGACGCAAGAAGAAGGGACGTTAACGTCTGCCGCGCGTTGGCGTGCTCGCCGACCAGGAAAACGATGCTTCTGTATCGGGTTTATAAGCCTGCTTTTTCTTCACCTGGCGGGCTTTTTTCGCTTCTGCTTCTCGCTGCACCATTAACTTATCGATGTACTCTTTCTTCACGCTGTTGGTCTCTGCGTTGGTCAGCAGGCGGCCGTGCGCAATACGGGCGCGGTCGAGCAGCGTTTTCAGTTCGCGCTGTTCACGCTCAGTCATCTCTTTTTGGGTAATGCGGGGGAGTGCCATGTGGGTGCCCTCATTCAGCCGGATGAGCCCAGTGTACGGCAATAAAACTCCTCCTGAAAGCGCCTCGCAAATTACATTTTTCTGAAGTGAAGGATAACTCCGGTTGCAGTAGGGTATTCAAAGCCTCAGGCCACATCCTGAGCGGAGGAAATAACTTTTTTAAGCGTATAAAATTTTATACAGTGAGGTATTATAAAACGCAGCGAACATCAGGCCGTGATAAACATATCGCTAAGGTCCGTTATCAGGCGGTGCAGCAGGAATACAGGAGTCAAAAATGAGTCATATCATTGATTGTAAGATTCGTCATGTTACTACTGAAGAAGCCAATATCTTCACTGAGCTGGGTTTTAATGAAGCAGAAGCCAGCCAGCTTCATGAGGATGCTGAAAGAGAAGTTGAACAGCTTATCGCGCTTAAACGGCACCTTATGCAGGAGATTACTGGCTGGATTGATGAGAATCATTTAAAACAGACGGAAGCTGCCCGAAAATTAAACATTTCCCGACCTCGCGTGTCTGACGTGGTTAACCAGAAAACGAATAAATTCACCCTGGATGCGCTGGTTATGATGCTGGTAAAACTGGGCAAGCCTGTATCGGTGCAGGTTGGCTAGTGTATCTGAGCATATTTACTCCGCCAGCCGCACCTTCCCGGTAAAATCCTGATGAGTATAACCCGTTGTTTTAAAGCCTTTATCCGTGATGATGTTATCAATCTCTTTCAGGGTCGCGATACACATCACACCGTCCTGACCAAATTTGGTATGGTCGGCAAGGATCACCGATTTTTTGCTCATCGTAATCATCGCCTTTGCGACATAGGCTTCGTCAAAGCTTTTCACCAGCACGCCGTGCTGAGGGGAAATACCGCCAGCGCCGATAAAACAGATATCGGCATGGATAGCGTTAATTTGCTGGCAAACCGATACACCCAGGTTGGCACGAAAATGGTAATCATATTCGCCGCCTAATACATAAACCCGGGCCTGAAGGTTATGTTCTTTTATTTTATCGGCGATTAAGGCGGAATTAGTAATCACCGAAAAAGCGATTGGTGGTAAGTGTTCGGCGAGAATAAGATTGGTGGTGCAGGAATCAATAAACAGCGTATCCCGCTCGCTGACCATGCTGGCGGCCAGTTTAGCAATCGCCATTTTCTCTTCACGATGGGCATCAATGCGAGCGCTGAAAGCATCTTCCTGAACTACCTGCTTTTTGACCGCGCCGCCGTGAATTTTGGTAATTTGGCCTTCGGTCTCCAGCAGGGAGAGATCGCGGCGAATGGTCTCTGACGTGACGTTTAGCGTTTCCGATAATTTAATAACGGTCACTTCACCGAATTTGTTTACTTCATCAAGAATATGTTTTCTTCTTTTTATCGGGTTCATCATGGTCCGCCAGCGTCATGCTTTGCCGCATGGTAACTGGATGCGCAGGTCAACGCAACCACTCCAGCGCCCGGACGATACCCTCGTCATCATTGGTGCTGGTGACGTAGCTGGCCTGCTTTTTTACTGACTCCGGCGCGTTGCCCATCGCGATACCGATGTCGGCTGCGGCAAACATACTGACATCGTTTTGCTGATCGCCAATCGCCACAACCTGCATCGCAGGGAGTGATATTTGGCGGATAAGTTGGCTGACGGCATAGCCTTTATTTATTTCTGCGCGTTGAATATCAATATAATTTCCACCGGTAATTGTGGCATTAAATCCAGACGGAAGATGGTTATTAATATCGGTATTGAGCTGATTTATTTTTGACTGCTCCGCCACAACGGTGATTTTATAAATATCAGAGCGATCAAAAAGCGCACCGGGCACGGCGGAGAGAAGCGGGAGCATAAATAATTCGGCCTCATAGGTCGTCCATGGCGCAACGGGCCGATCGTAACGGTGATAAATCGCCTTTGCGCTAAAGAAATGGTGCGCATAGCGGGAAAGGGAAATATGTCGGTCGATATCCCGTAAATCCATGCAGGAGAGCGCGGCCGAATGCGTAATACGCTGCTGCGCCACCTCCAGGATCTGTCCGCCGTTAAATCCGGCACACCAGCTAAACAGCGCGTCAACATTTTGCTGTTGTAACAGACGCACTATTGAGGATACCGGTCTGGCAGAACAGGCGGCAAGCTGACCGCCGCGCTGGTGAAACTCCACCAGCGCCTGACGTGTAAGGGGACTAATTGTCTTCTGCGACGTCAGTAACGTTCCGTCCAGATCGGTGACCAGCAACATATTTCCCATCCCTGAAAGACAAATTAATGGGTGATAAACGGCGTAACGGCCTGTTTAGCGGCGTTGCAAACCATATTGTCGATGGCTGTGCCGACCACCAGAATATTGACGCCGGTATCTTTAAACGCTTTGGCATTGGCGACGTTAATGCCACCCTCCGCCAGCGTCGGCACGCTTACCGCGCCCACCAGCGCCTTAAGGCGATCTTTAATGGTCTGGGGGATATCACCCGCCGCTACACCTTCATAGCTCATGCCGGTCATCAGACCGATCATATCGACGCCAATGTCTTCCATCCGTTTCGCCACGCTGGCCACTTCTTCCGGCGTGCGTGCTGCAATACCGAAGGTGTGCAGGTCGTCCGGATGACCAATGTAGGCATCGACGGTCAGGCCGTACTGGTGGGCGAGATCCACGATATCCTGCAAATCGTCCCAGTCAGATTTATGCGTGTGTAACCCATCGGCCCCGGCGCGGGCAATCTCCAGGATCTCCGTTTCGCTAAGCGGGACGGGCAGGGTTTCAGTAAAACCGCCTGCAATGCCGACGGTGATGAAGATATCGTCCGGGACGACATTACGCACGCCCTGTACCGCCTCGGCCATTTGACCGTTGGTGATTTCATGGCGGATCTGCTCCGCTGCGTGCATATTGCTGACGCCTTTGTGGCCGCGCGCCAGCGCCAGGGCCGGATGGTTCGGCTCCAGCAGCTTAACGCCTGCTTCGCAGACCGCCTTCGCCAGGCGAGCATCGTCGCCGGTGATCCCTGTACTGAGGATGGTTTGCCCGCCGTGCAGCGCGATGGCATCTTTGACTTTCTGTAACGCTTTGGCGCGTTTTTTATTCATATCGCCTTTAAACATGGTGTACCTCTGGTGTTGGTGCATGAACTTAGTGAGTTGCCGTAACGGATTCTTTCTGTACGACAGCCTTAAAACGGTTGGCAATAATGGTGGTGATACAGGTCAGCAACATGATGGTGAACATCACGATCGCCATCTGTAGCGCATTGCTGGACAGGAACGGTGAGGCGAACGCAGGCACATACGCCACGCCTTTGACGTTAAAGAAGCCCAGCATCATGCCGCCGAGGCCCGCCCAGACGATGGCGGAGCCGAAGACGATTTTGTTGGCGAACATGAACGGGTAGGCGGATTCGACAAAGGTGCCGAAGCCCAGGTTGATGAGCAGGCCGGGCGTGGCGACCGCTGCTTCGCTTTTTTCACGCGGTGCGATGACGTTGGCAAGATTAATACCGGCAGCGACCATCACCAGGCCGACCATATCCACCGCGCCGAGGAAGCTGACCCCGGATTTTTCCATCTCCAGCAGTACCAGCGGCAGGATCACCGCATGATAGACGCCGCCGAGAATGGCAGGCCAGATAACCAGTCCCGCCAGCAATCCGGCCAGCACCGGGCTGAACGCCAGCGTGCTTTCGATCGCCAGTTTGATGTAATTACCCGCACCCAGCGCCAGCGGACTCAGCAGATAGTGCATGATCAACCCGGCGGCAAGGCCCGAGATCCCGCCCGCCACGATGTTGACGGTGGTCATCGGGAAGCGCCAGTTCAGACACAGTTCAAACAGCCAGCGGACAAAAATACCCGCCAGCAGACCGCCGATGATGCCGCCGATCAGGCCGCCTTCAACGGAGAGCACCCCGGCGACCACCCCGGAAACAATAGAGACTTCATCCAGCTCGGAAATTTGTTTTGCCGCGAGCACGGCGACGAGCACCGGCAAGCCTTTCAACAGGATCTCAAAGATATCGTTGAGTTTTTCCAGCCCCGGAATGTGGCTCAACGCCAGAACGATCGCCATGGCAATAAAGCCCGGCAGGGCAGGGATCATAATGCTGCGGATATTAAATCGCTTCAGCAGGCTTTTACCGGAACCGCCCTGTGAAGGGGACGCGCTGCCCAACTGCGGTTTGTACTTGATGCCCCAGTGTTTACACAGCGACGCCACGAAGGAGACGGCGCGGGTACGGCTGGTGGTGCCGGTCGTGCCGGATGTGGCGACCACGTTCGCGCCTTTTGCCGCCACCAGCGCCATGGAGGTGCCGCCGGTGCCGACAATCGGGGTTTTCATCTCAACGGCAGCGGCAAAAACCGCCTGGTTGGCACTCACCGGATCGGCGCTCATCACCACGATCCCGTCGATCTCGCCGTTGCGGATCATGTCAGCGATCCGTCGATCGCTTTCCACTACCGAGGCGTTCACTTCCGAGAGCTTGCCCTGAAAGATCCGCTGTGGTTTTTGTTGGTTTTCTGTGGTTAATGCAAAAACTGACGCTGGCGTCGTCGGTTTCGCGACGTCCATTGACGCTTCCGCTGCGATAAACTGCACGGCGGCGACATTGACACCTGCGGCTTCACACTGCTGGTAAATTTCCTGGAGCAGCTTTTCTGGCTCTGCGCCACCCAGGTTGTAGAGGTTGCCTCCACTGCTTCCAATAATCGCAATTTTTTTCATAGCGGCCTCGAAGATAGGGTAAGGGTTTTATCTGTGTTGTAGTGAAATCATAATCCCAATTAAAACAAACTAAATCAACATAAATTAAACGCTAAAAGCCGGTTAATAAAAGTCATTTTTAATTTATCTTATTGAATATAAATAAATAATTGTTTTATTTGTTTTGTGTTGTATTTTGTGGTTTTGTGATGGGGTTCAAAAGAAAAGCGGCAAAAATGGAGGGAGATCCCCTCCATCGTGGCGGGATTAATGTTGCCTTGCCGCTTTAGGTTTCTCATTAATTGGCCTACCCGACCAGTAGCCAGCCAGCAGCGAACCGGAAAGATTGTGCCAGACAGAGAACAGCGCGCCAGGAAGCGCGGCCAGCGGCGAGAAATAGATTTTACCGAGCGCGGCAGCGAGACCGGAGTTCTGCATCCCGACTTCTATTGCCAGCGTCCGGCAGGTGGATTCATCGAAGCCGAACAGCTTGCCACCCCAGTACCCGCCAAGCAAACCGATAGCGTTATGCAGGATCACCGCGACAATAACGACCAGTCCGACTGAGGCAATATGGCTGGCGCTACCGGCAACCACGGCGCTAATAATTGCCAGAATACAGAGCATTGAAAAAGCGGGAAGGTAAGGTTCTACCGCCCGTACCACGCGCGGAAACAGGTGATGGACAATCAGACCGAGCGCTATGGGGATCACCACAATCTGTAAAATACTGACCAGCATTCCCATTACGTCTACCTGAATATGCGCATCCACATACAGACGAGTCAGCAACGGTGTGGCCACCACGCCGACCAGCGTCGACACCGAGGAAATCGTGACGGACAGCGCCACGTCGCCTTTTGCCAGATAAATCATCACATTCGACGCCGTACCGCTGGCGACGCTACCCACCAGCACCATCCCGGCAGAAAGATCCGGCGGCATCTTAAACAGCATTGCCAACAGCCACGCCGCCAGCGGCATTACCAGATAGTGCAAAAAAATACCCGCCGCGACAGGCGCAGGGCGTGACAGCACCCGCTTAAAATCGGCGATGTTCAGATGCACACCCATGCCAAACATAATCAGCATTAGCAGCGTACTGACCCACGGGCCGATAGGGACGAACGTCGCGGGCGTGTAATACGCGATAACGGAGAGCAGCAGCGCCCATAGCGGGAACAGCCGGGTCAGTATAGAGAGCATCTTGTTTTCCTCAGGGATGTTGTGCGTTGTGTTTTTTATAAAAAAGCCGGGATCAAGCCCGGCCATAGGTATTGTTTATCGTGTGAGGAGATTTTATTCAAACAAATTATGATGAAGAGGCTTCATGATGCTCGCCCGGCTATCTGTTGCTGTGGTTCAACCTACCATCACTTTGTTCTTGCAGGTATTGCTAAAGAGCGTATTGTCATCTAGCTTTATTCAGCTGTGAGCATGTAAAAGTAATAAGCAACCGTATCAGAGAATACGTTGCTGGAAAAAAAAGAATGAAACTTATTTATATCATTTTGTTTTTGTTGTCTAAAAAAAGCGCCGTATTAAAGCAGTTCTGGCGCGCAGAACTAGCCCCTAAGGGAAATATTAATTTCTTTCGTCTCTATCTGGCACATCGTAACCGAAAACGGCATTTTTTATTATGGTGGCGTCTCGCCAGCCAGATGTATATGAAGGGTAACAAGCAACAAAAGCGGGTAGCAAAAAAAATACACTGGTCACTACAACAACGCTACGCTTCAGATATCAGTTTGAGAGCCTCAATTGGTGTGAATCCAAAGTTTATTCATCTGACAGGAGTGGTGATTTCCGGTAAGGCGACCATTGGTGATAATGCGGTAATCTATCAACATGTCACTATTGGTCTGCGTAATGATACCGATGCATCAGCCGCCCAGATTGGCAATAATGTCAATATTGCTGCCGGAGCCTGTATCCTGGGAGAAATAAAAATCGGTAATAATGTGAAAGTCGGCGCGATGTCGCTGGTCTTAACGGATATTCCCGATTGGGCGACCTATGTTTGCCAGATGCAGCCTAGGATCATACCTGCAATATAAAAATCAGGGCCGCGAAAAGTACCGGCCCTGTATTTTGCCTCACCGTCTTTATATTGTTTCCCGCACACTTTCCCAGCTCAATCCAAAGCGTGCCAGATATTTGCGCAGGCGATCGGCGTCATTCGGATTGCTTTTCTTCTGCCGCGAGACGGCAAACAGCATCCTTCCGGCTTCCGAGAGCGAATGGCACTGGCGACAAACGCGGATCACCGTCTCCAGTTGGCTCTGCTCAAAAAGGTCGATCTCTTCGCTTATTGTCGGAAGGGAGATCTGTGATGAGGGCTGCCAGCTTTGTTTCAGGCGTAGGATCTCTTCTTCAACCAGTTCCATGGTGATCCGTCCCTGCTCGGCAAGCGTAGCCATACGGGCGACGGACGAACCCAGTTCGCGGAAATTCCCTCGCCAGGCGGCCTGTGGCGAACGGGCGAAATGGAGGTAACGCTCGCGGGCCTCTTTATCAAAGCGGACCTGCATCTGACGGTCAGTCGCGAAACGTTGCAGTTCATACTCAACGTTGGGCGCAATATCTTCCCGCCGTTCCGCCAGGCTGGGCAGGGCAAAAGTCCACATATTAATTCGCGAATAAAGATCTTCCCGGAAGCGACCCTCGGCTACCCACGTCTGCATATCGCGATGGGTCCCGGCGATGAGCTGGAAGTCGCTATGAACTTCTTTATCTGAACCAAACGGGAAAAACGTTTTCTCCTCTATCGCTTTCAGCAGCATGGCTTGTTCATCAAGGCCCAGTTCCGCAATCTCATCCAGAAACAGCACGCCGCCGTCAGCTTCGCGCAGCAGACCCGTACGCGGCTGGAGCGCACCGGTAAACGCCCCTTTTACATGACCAAACAGCGTCGACATCGCGTTATCACCCCGCAGCGTGGCACAGTTCACTGCCACCAGTTTACCCGCAACCAGATGGCGCGACTGGCGTAGCTGATAAATTCGTTTTGCGAGGAAGGACTTACCCGCACCCGTTGGGCCGGTGAGCAATATCGGCGCATCGGAACGTAAGGCCACTCTCTCAATCTGATCGATCATCCGGTTGAACGTTGCGTTGCGGGTATCAATTCCACTTTTCAGGAACGAGACTGACTGTTGTTGTTCGCGCTGAAAACGGCTGGTCAGCGTGCTGTAACGGCTGAGATCGAGGTCGATAATTGAATACGTTCCCGCCGCGCGATTGTCGTCCTCGCGATTTTTTAGCGGGCCAGTTTGCAGCAGGCTGGCGGGAAGATAGCGCGCTTCCGTCAGCAGGAACCAGCAAATCTGCGCGACGTGCGTGCCGGTAGTAATATGCACCAGATACTCTTCGTTCTCGGTATCAAAAGAGTAATGGCTGGCAAAATCGAGGAATGCCGCATAAACCTCTTCAAAATCCCACGGATCGTTAATAGCGACGGTATGCGTACGTACCTCAGTTTGCGGGGAGACCTCCTGGATATCCTCCCGAAGCTGTTCCGTCATTCCCCGGTCTTTGGCCTGGTAGAGTAGCTCCAGGCGATCGACAGGCAAATCGGGCTGCTGACATAGCCCCACCGTTGGCCGCCATTTCACCCAGCGATTAGCCCGTTTACCGCGTTTATCCAGTACCGTACCAATGACGCCAATCACTACCCGCCGCTTTTTCATTCTTATCCTTAAAGATAAATAGCGCTTTTAAAAGATAAATTAAGCATAGCACCTGGATTCAGATTCTTAAATCCTGAAAAAATAAAAGACTTAAATATCAATTTATTAAAAATTTTATTCAACAAAATCGCATTCTGGCACGCTTCTGGCAAAAGTCTATCCGTCAGCACGCCGGGATACGCAGGGGTTACCGCCCCGCCGGCGCTCCGGGAACGACACGGGCCGTTATCCTGGGAGCGTTCCGCCAGCGGAAAGACATTTGCGAAAAGTCGGTTAACTCGGGTTCGATTCCCGTATTCGCCCAACAGGTGAACACTGGTTGTTTACATAGGCAGTACCCGGCAGTCCGCAGTCAGGATTGCCTCAGGTTGAGGTCGGTAATGATGCCGGGTCGTCGGCAAAATCGTCAGGTAACGGATGGCGATCCCCCGTCGGCTTCGCAGCTGCACCCGCCTCAGCATTGATAAACGCAGGGAGTATAAAATGAATAAAAAAATGAAAATTCGTAATGGTCAGTTAGGGTTACTGGCAAAAGAGGGTGATTACTATCAGATTCTGGAAGCGGGCGAGCATCGTATGCCGTGGTTTACCACCCCGGACGTGACGCTGATTGCGCGTGATGGCAGCGAGGTCCCGGCTGATTTGGCGGACACGCTGCGTCGTTTCCATCCGGAGTGGGTGGACAAATATTGCCTGGTTGCAGATACCACAGAGAATGAAGCCGCCGCGCTTTATTCACACGGCGTGCTGCTGGAGATTATCCCGCCCGCCTCCCGCCGTTTGTTCTGGCAGGATAGCGAGAACCTGCGCCTGGTAAGGATGGATACTCGCGATGTTCACGTCCCGGCGGAAATTATGCAGGCGGTTTTACAGCCTCGCGCTCGCGATAAAGCGGTGAAAGGACGCGACATTATCCTGACGGTCAACGTGCCCGCGTGGCATGCCGGCGTCTTGAAAATCGACGGAGAAACCCAGGCGTTACTGCCGCCGGGCCTGACCGCGTACTGGAAAGTGAACCATCTGGTAGAAGCGGAAATCGTCGATTTGCGTCTTCAGGTACTGGAAGTGGCCGGTCAGGAAATTTTAACGCGGGATAAAGTGAATTTGCGCCTGAACCTGGCGGCGAACTGGAACTATAGCGATGTTTTGCAGGCGTTTAGCCAGTTGACGAAGCCGGTGGATCATCTCTACCGGGAATTACAATTTGCGCTACGCGAAGCGGTAGGCACCCGCACGCTGGATGAGCTGCTGGAAAATAAGCAGATTATCGATGATGTGGTGAGCGCGCAGGTGGCGGAACGCATGGCGTCCTTTGGTATGACCGTCGCCTCGCTGGGCGTGAAAGATGTTGTGCTGCCGGGCGATATGAAAACCATTCTGACAAAGCTGGTTGAGGCGGAGAAATCGGCCCAGGCCAACGTTATCCGTCGACGGGAAGAGACGGCGGCGACCCGTTCGCTGTTGAACACGGCTAAAGTGATGGAGAGCAACCCGGTGGCGTTGCGTCTGAAGGAGCTGGAAACGCTGGAACGCGTGGCAGAACGCATCGATAAAATCTCTGTTTTCGGCGGCCTTGACCAGGTGCTGCACGGCCTGGTGAATATAAAAGGAGAAGCCTGATGAACGGCGTCAGTGAGGCAATGCAGGCCCGCGTAAGGCGGGTGCTGAGTGAAGTTGAGCAAAAATACGCGGTAAAAGTGCTTTATGCCTGCGAGTCGGGCAGCCGTGGCTGGGGATTCGCCTCCCCGGACAGCGACTACGATGTGCGATTTTTATATGTGCATACGCCCGAGTGGTATCTGCGCGTGGAGGCTGCGCGCGATGTGATCGAGCTGCCGATAGATGATGAGCTGGACGTTTGCGGCTGGGAATGGCGTAAAGCGCTTGGCCTGTTGAAAAATGCCAACCCAACGCTTATCGAGTGGCTGGACTCGCCCATCGTTTATCAGCAGGAGCCGCCGACGATATTAACGCTCAAGTCGCTGGTCCCTCAATGGTTCTCACCACTGCGCGCGCGCTGGCACTATTACTCCATGGCGCGGAAAAACTTTCGCGGCTATTTGCAGGCGGATGAGGTACGGTTAAAAAAATACTTCTACGTGCTGCGTCCGTTACTGGCGGTACGCTGGGTGGAAGCGGGGAAGGGCGTGCCGCCAATGCGTTTTGCTGAGCTGCTGGCGGGAAGCGATCTGGACGGCGCGTTACGTCAGGAGATTGATGAACTGGTGGAGCGTAAACAGCGCACCGGGGAAGCCGAATATGGCCCGCGCCGCCCGCGACTGCATGCGTTTATTCGCGCGGAACTGGCTCGGGGAGAGATCCCGCCTGTGCTTCCGGATAGCCGGGAAGGCGATGTCGGAGAACTGGACCGATTGTTGTATCAGACGGTAATGCGCCGGGCATAAAGCCCGGCGTTATTTATGGACGGTATTGCCAGCTGCTGACCAGGGCATAGAGGTGACTGGGCGAATAGCGCCAGCTTTCTTTTAACTGCAAGAATTCCGCACAAAACTCGCTGCAAAATAGCCGGTCCTGACGTTGTTTATTGCAACATAGCAGGCCCAGCGCCCCCCGCCAGTCATAGCGCTTGCCGCAGTGTTGGCGAAAAAACGCCTCTACCTCCTGCAAACTGACGTGAAGCGGCAGTTTATCCCACTTATTCTCCGGTAATGGCATCAGCTTGCCGCGTACTCCTCTGTCACGCAGAGATGACGAGTAATACAGGTATTCATTCTCACCGCGAGCCACGGCCAGCTCGCAGTGGGAATAGATGCCGCGCGTTACTTTGCGCGTCACCCAGTCAGCAATTCTGGCGATCCCCCGGTGCTCAGCCCGGCCTTTGTAACAGGCGAGCCAGACAACTGTTTCACTCATGGCTGCCAGCCTGTTGAATAGTCATACTTCATCACCGCCTGGATATCTTCCAGCGCCTCGACGGCGGCAATATGCCGCTGCGCGTTGGCGAACAGGCGCATGTCGTGATCCATCGTGACAGACTCGAACTGTGCGGCAATCTCGTTGGTTAAGGCAATCAGACCGTTATTTTTGGTCTGCCACATTAACCCTTTCGGGATTTGCTTTGCCTGACCCATTTTGGTCAGCGACAGTTGCTGGATACGGCTGTTGGCATCGCTGTGGAAATGGTTGCCGTCGATGATGATGTAGTCGGCGGTGATGGCGTCGCGCTGGGCTTTAATGGATCGTATGACCTGAGCTTTTGCCTGAGCTACCGCTTTTGCATCTGCGATCCACTTTTCTCCGTCCCATCGTGAGTAGGGAGATACCGGAGCTAGCGTTGTGGTCTGCGCCGGATATCCTCCTGGAATTGTGATTGCCACTGTCTTACCGGTTTCAGTGCTATAGACAGTTTCACCCCGGTGGTCTGCGAGATACTCCCACGCGGCCAGATCGGCGGTACGGCATATGGCATAGCCTTCACGTTGCTCAGGTGGCGCATCAGTACAGGAGTTTGCCGGGATTCCCTGACCATCAGACAAATACTCTTCGGATGAAGATAAATATTCGCGGGTTACTCCGTTATAATGAAATACGTTGATATAACCATTCGACTTAGCGAGCTTATTATTATTTAATTGTGTTTTTTTCATTATGCTACTCTCACAATAAAGTTAAATGCGATGTTGCGAGGACGAGTTTCATTCCCTCCAAACATGCCAATAACTTTATTTTCTCCTAAAGTACCTTGTGTATTTATTGAGCCTCTAATTTCACCCCGGACTGGATCACCGTCATCATTAATTGTAGTGAGAGATGCCGTTGTGCGAATAGAGTGATTATGACTGGCAAAAGCATCAGGTTGCGCACTTAATACAGAGCGCCACAGATCAACCCCGCGCCCATCATCCCAGCCGCGTAAAAACTCGCCACGCAAATCAGGCAACGTACCGGAAGGATAAGCAAGGGCTAACTTAGGGTATTTATTCTTATCAAATACCGCACCATTACATTTAAGCCAGCCTTCCGGTGGTATTGCCTGTGGCCACGGAAGTGGAAGCCCAACCGGAATATATTTGTCGATCTCTGCCTCAATCAAATACTGCGAATGAGGATCTGCCGCCGCAATATGCTCTGCCATTGTCTGATCAACATATTCCCTCGTTGCCAGCACGATCGACGGATCGACCATCAGCGTCACGGCTGCCGCGTTCGTTACCTCCATCACCGCGCGGATCACAATCTGCTTGCTGGCCCCGGCGGGCAGCAACGGCTTATAGGTTTCCGGGAATTTACCAATCGCAATAAGCGTGCCATCAACGTCCAGCAGGCCGACTTCACGGATATACCAGCCACCCACGGCTTCCGGGAGAACCGCTTCGGCGATAACCCACGCCGGGTTGTCTGGAGCGATTTTCAGGGTATTAAGCTGACCTCGCCACACTTCATGGACGACTTTCGTCTGGCTTTCCTGCGGTTCGACGTACTTGCCGTTACCATCGCCGACAACCATCGTTTGCAGACAGATCTGCTTTTGTTCTGCCAGCGCGGCGGCAATCTTCGATTTCCCCGCGGTGGTTAATATTGTAAAAAATTCACTAGCCATAATTACTCCGGGTAAACAGACATAATTTCGGTACTCCAGTACCCTGCGCCTACAGAAACAGACAGGGGTTGCGTAATACGATCGGGTTGATAAGGCAGCAGCAGGGTATATTCCACGGTGCTGCATCCCGTCGCGGTATAAATAATGGAAGACTGACTGACACTCTCCGCGATGGGCGGTAATACGGTGATAACTTCACCGCCCTGGGTGGCGCAGCCGATAATTGGTAGCTGACTCTGGTTTATTAACCAGATAATTACCGCTTCCAGTTTCGAACGAACGTTTTTATATTCATGAATAAGCGCCACCAGCGCATTAAATTCACTTTCATTTAAACCCCGGTCGATTAATTCAATTTCAATCTTAAAAAAATACGCTTTCCCCCCATACTCAAACCACTCAGCAATGGTGCCCGGCAGCGATAATATTTCCAGCACGCGGCGGACGGCCCAGGGCGTGCCTTTATATTTGTGCAGTTCAATCGCCTGCTTAATCAGTTCGCGCTTTTCCTGCTCATCGCTGGCGAATAGCCAACCTTCCAGCCCCTGCACGTGGAACTGTTCCGCCAGCGACGGCAGGGCAGAGGCATCGACCAGATCCACCAGATAAACCAGCAGCGCCGTCAGATCGAGTTGGGCAAAACGTTCAGCGGCGATATTCGCCAGAATCGAAAAGCGTTCATCGCTGGCCAGCGGTGGCGGCAGGAGTAATTTATCCATCGCTGACTCCGGCAATCGTCACGTCGATAGCGGTACACTCCGCCCACTCGTGCGCCTGCAATACCTTTTTGGTCGGCAACTCCAGCGCCACGTCGTAAACGCCATTCACCTGAAGCACTTTGATGATCTGATTTGGCACAATGTCCTGGCCTAATCGGGTCTGGCGCTGTTGCGTCCATGTGCTGATGGCCTCGCGTGCGGCGGCAAGCGTGGTCTGCTGATCGGCGGTAGTAAACAGCGTCAGCCGGGCGCGGATTTGATAAGCCACGCGCGGCGCGCGTTTTGCGCTCACCTTGTCGGTTAGCGGGCGCTTTTTCTCCTTACTCACTTCCCGCTCGATCTGCTCAAGCAGTTCCGCGCCCGGCAGGCCGTTCAGGGTCAGCGGATAGATCTCCACGCAGCCTTCTTCCAGCCCTTCATCCGGTCCCAGCACCGCCACGTCGATAATCGACTGGCTGACGGAGAGCGTATGAAAGCGGTAGGCACCATAGCTGCCCGCGTTACTGAAACTTTCCGGTGCCAGCTGGATACGCTCACGCAACGCATCGTCGCGCTCTTCGCCACAGCCGCCGGTTGACGCGGTCAGGTTGGTGACGCTGATATCGTAGCTGCCGATGTTGTCCACCAGCGCGCTTATCTGCGCAGGCTGCCAGCCGTTGCCTGATTCACCGGTCGCCACGCACGTCGCGGTAACGGCCACGCTCAGGCTGCCGGATGGGAGCCGCACATCCTCATCGGTGGCGAACATGACGCTATCCGACGCGCTGGCGCGGGTTCCCTGCGGAATGAGAATGTTGCTTCTGCTGGCCGTCGCGACAGAAAACTGCAATGTCGTTTTTGCAGCCTGAGCGGGCAGACGGTGAACGCCCACCAGCTCGCCCAGATAATCCAGCATGGGCGCGCGGGAATACGCGACCAGGTTTTGCTTCGCCGCCTCCTGAATGGCGATACGGACAAGATTTTCACGATAGGCAAACAGGTCGATGAGCAGTCGCTCCGCCTGTGCCGGGTAGAGTTTTTTACCGCTGGCGTCTTCGTATTGCGCAATCATCTCACGGGTGATTTGCGCCGGATCGCGGTCGATAAAATCGGGTTCGGCTATCGCCATAATACCTCCGTAGCGTTGATTACGCCGTCTGCGGCGCGCCATTGCACATGCAGCGTCAGATGTTCGCCGTTAATCGTCGGCGTGACCTTCAGCAGGCGACAGCGGGGTTCCCACAGGCGGATCGCCTCCACCGACTCCCGGACCACGTGCGGAATAGCACGCTCGATGGGGTAATCGATATAGCGCCACAAATTGCTGCCAAAAAGCGGCCTGTGGGGATCGCTGCCACACGGCGTGCGCAGAATGATGTGTATTGCCTGATGAATATCATCCAGCCCACAGACGTATTCTTCAGGACGCTGCAAGGCGGGTTGCCAGTGCAGGGTTGAGGGTCGTGTTTTCGTGTTCATGAGGTTATTTTCGCCCGGCAAGGCGAACGGTGATATTAAAGTGCTTTAGGAAAGGGATTGATTAAAAAAAGAAAAACCCGCCGTTGCGGCGGGTGAAGATTAATGGGAGTGATGGTTTGAGTTACCACCGCTATCAATGAGTTTGCCGCTGGCGCTGACGTTGCCCAGAACGTTGACGTTACCGGTGATGATGGCGCTATTTCCGCTGCCGCCACTGCCTGCCATACCGCCCAGCCAGGTCAGTTTTTTCATTACCGTCACATCGCCGGTAAACGTACTGAGCGGGGCATCGACGGTGACCTCCAGCGCCCTGATGCCGGTGCGAGCCGATTCCACGCTGACATCCATCGCTTTCACGCCCACGGTGCTGGCTTCCACGCTGACGTCCATCGCCTTAACACCCACGGTACTGGCTTCCACGCTGACGTCCGTGGCCTTCACGCTCACCGTGTCAGAGGTCACGCACACCCGCTGCGCATTGACCTCTACCAGAGGTGAGGTCAGGCTGGTGCTGTCCTTCACCTCAATCACGATTTTTTCAATGCCGCCATTGATGGTGAGTTGATGCAGCTTACGGTCGTATTCAAAAGCCGCCCCATCGGAAAACTGTACATAACGTTTGTCGCGCGAGGCCAGCGGCGGCGTGTCGACGGTGGAATAGACCGCCCCCAGCACCACACCGTCCTCGCCGTTACTGTCGAGCAGCACTTCAACCTGCTCGCCTGGATCGGGTAGCCAGTAGTCTTTATTATCCTGCGAGTTGCGGTGCAGGATGGGCAGCCAGTTGCTCTTCAGGTTATCGCACTCCGGCAGAGTCACCCTGACGCGCACGGTCGCCTCATCAATATCGCTGATAATCCCTGTCTGGCGGGTAACGCCTTTCATATTAACTCCTTACTGGCTGGTGGCCGGTCCGCGTGAAATGTCGATTTCTGTGGTATAGCCGCTGCGGGTGAATTTATGCATCGACTTGTCGATCAGCCACTGACCGGACAGAACGCCAAACTCACTCAGCTCGATTTTATTGCCCGCCGTCAGCTGCGGGCAGCCCATCATGGTGAGTGTGCCGGTCTGCTGATATTCGTTATGGCTGTCCAGTGCCGCCGTCGCTTTGGCCTGCGCCGCGCCAGCATCCGGGGCGCGGCTGTTGAGCTTCAGGGTGTCGGCACTGGTTGACGCCCCGCGCGCCGAGGCTTTCTCCTTACTGTCGTGGGTATAGATAACCAGCTCTTTTTTCTGGCTATTCTGATGCTGTACGGTGGCATTTTTGTAGATACGGTTGATGGTATCTTTAAACGTATAATGGGTGACATCCGTGCGTTTGAGCGTTCTCAATGGAGCCAGGCAGCGCAGCGTCGGCAGATGGGCAAAGATCAGCTCCTTTGCCGTCACTTTCACGGTGTAACCATATTCGCTTGCCAGACGCCGGAGAAACGCCACGTCGGTTTCCGCGTACTGCGTTACCCTGTCAATCGTCAGCGGCGCGATTTGACCGACCAGCGTTAAGCCATGCTTTTGCGCGATGCGGCTGGCGATGGCGGAAAGCGTGGTTTTCTCAAATCCCTGACTGTTTTTGGTGCGCAACGCCTTGCTGACTGAGGTGGCGATCCCATCAATATTGATTGTCGAGGGCGGGGCGGCGATATCAATTTTATCAATGGTGTAAATCCCGCAGTTGAGCAGATCTTCGCCCTGATAGCCCAGATGCAGCGCCAGCGTATCGCCTTTTCCGGGATACCATTCGTTCAGCCAGCGGCCGGCGGTATCTTCCAGCGTAATGGCGATCACATCGGATTCGTTTTTGATACTGTCGCTGTAGCTGATGCTGGTGACGTACGGCGCAATGTCCCAGGTAATATCTTTATGCCCGTACCAGAGCGTAAAAATGGGTGTCAGAGTGGCGGTCACGCCGCCGGACACGGTTATCTCAGCCATGGCGGTAGCTCCTGGGTGGTTTGTGTGACGCTAATAACCGGGATGATTAACCGCACACCTGACGGCAATAGCGGAACGATGGCAACGTGTGGATTGGCCGCAATGATGCGCTCATAGGCCAGCGCATCGCCATAATAGCGCCAGGCGAGATTATCCCAGCGTTCGCCGTCTGTCGTGACATGTTCAAGGTAGCGCATTACAGACTCCTCGTAATATCGGCGGCGGCAAGCTGACTCACGGCAGGCGAGGTTTGCCGTACCGTACTGCGAGCCTGGTTCACCAGCGATGTCGCGCTGTCGTAAGTTTCCCCCGCCACGCTGTCGGTGATCGCCTCAAACAGCGATTCGGCGTGTTTGATAAGCGTGGTCGCGTCGCTGGCGCACTGACGGATACCCGGCAGGCTTTTCATCAGCTCCTGGACTTTTGCCGCCAGGGCTTTTGGCAGCGCCGCCAGCGTTTGCCAGTCCAGCGGCTGCTGAAAAAGCGCCTCAATTCCGTCGATGCTTTTCTTTAGCGAGGCGATGATTTTGCTGCATTTTTCCTTCAGCGCTTTGGCTTCCTTCACCAGTTCCTTCACCTTATTAATCGTCTTTTTGATGTCATCAATGGCATCGGCGATATCATCAAGCATCTCTTTGGCTTCGCGCATACCCTCCTCAATCATGCTCATCAGGTCATCGAACCAGCTGTCGTTGAGATCGGGAAAATCATCCAGCATCTCGTCAATATTCGGCTCCTGCGTGGTGATGGCGGGAGGCAACAGCGGATTTTTTGGATCGCCGATGTACTCCTGCAATGTCAGATTTCCGCTCTGGGCAATGACGTTGCCGTAAGGGTCGGTATGCTTGTGGGTGGCCGTCAGCTCGGTAATCACAAACCAGCCGCGATACTCACCGTTACCGAACACCAGCGCCATCGCCTGATGCGCCGTCATCGCGCTGCGCAGGCGGTTCATCTCCGTCGCTGGCTGGCAAAACTGGCTGTGAAAGCTAAATTGCAGGGTGATTTTTTCCAGCTTATCGCCAATAAATTGCACGCCCGGTTTGCCTTCAATACGGGCATGACTGGCGTAATCCACACCCGTCGAACTTTCAAAATTGTCCCAACAGGCGACGACTTTGAATTCAATGTCTCCTAATACCGCATACATCAGGCGTACTCCCGGCGCTGTTTTTGCACCATTATGTCGTTGACCATTCGCTCCAGTTCCCGTCGGCTCAGCGCCAGCACGTTGTGAACATCCCCGGCGGCATTCGCGCCGTTCCCTTGCACCGTGACTTGTGGAGAAAAATGAACCTGGACATTGCCCGGCGCACGCGGAGGTCGCGGCAAGGATGTCGCAGCGGATTTTTCCGCCAGGGCGAGAGAGGTTGCTGGAGTTTTCGTTGCTGGCGGACTGACGGGATGTGACAGCAGCATTCCGGCCACGCCGGGCAGGGGAGCTACGGCAACCGGTTTTTCTATCCTGATGCCCAGCGTGCTTTTCGCCCAGTCAGGGATCTGGTCTTTCATCTGTGCAATCGCATCCTTCAGGAACGGCAGCGCGTTCAAAATACCGTCGATCAGGCTATTGAGCAGGTTGCTGCCGAATTCGCTAAAACTGGCGGGCAATTCAATACCAAACCAGTCCATCACGCTGGCGAACGCGCGGTAAAAAACACCCAGCGGCGACCAGTCATAAATCAGCCCTGTGATGCCCGCCAGACCGCCATCGAACGCCGTTTTGATCCGCGCCCAGACGCCGGAAAAGAAAGCGCAAAGCGGTTCCCAGTAGCGATAAATCAGGTACGCCGCGCCCGCAATGGCGGTGATAGTTAAGCCGATGGGATTCATGAGCAGCGCCCGTCCCAGCCAGATAAATGCCTGGCCGACCCATTTCAACGCGCTGACCAGCTGTCCTCCCAGCAATGTTGCCAGCGTCTTCGCGCCGTTACCCAGCGATTTCAGGAACGTCAGTGCGTTGCTGACACTGCCGCCCAGCGCCAGGCTGGCTTTCACCTTCAGGAAAATATCGATCAGGTTAATGAACGGTGAGGCGATAAGGTTTGCCCCCAGCCTGAGGATGTTCAGCGCACCGTTGAACAGCCAGATAGCGCCAGCCATTTTGGCTATTCCCTGTACCAGCGCCGGATTTTCCCGTAGCCAGGCGCTGAACTGGCGAACGAGCGGCGTGAGGGTTTGCGCCAGTTCACCCACGGCGGGCAGTAGTTGCAGGCCGACGGTGAGCCACAGATCGTTTAACGCCAGCTGTAACGCTTTGGTTTGTTCTTTTGATGATGCCATTCTGGCAGTGAAATCATCGTCGATCAGGTTCTGACTCGTGGCCTGCATCGCGTCGGCCTTTAACTGGCGATACTCGTCCATACTCGCCAGCATCGGGGTGATAAATTCCAGCGCCTGCGCGTCGTCGAACATGGCATTCAGATTGAATTGCGTCGAGACGGCCTTCACCGCGTCGCCGCGGGCAGCGAGATCCTCAATCTTCATAGTTTGTTTTAACGCATCAAGGATGTGCGGGTTCATTTTATCCAGTTGCATCTGCACGATATGCGTCATCGCTTCCGTGACGCCAACGCCGTTCTGCTGATGTTCCAGCAGGGAACCCCGCAAATCCACGCCCTGACTGGCGAACCAGCTATCGGTCTTTTTCGAGAAGGTCGCTTGCAGAAAATGGTCGTAATGCTCTGCCGCCACAGCCGCGTTCGGCGCATTTTGCATGGCGATTTGCATTGTCGCTGCCAGCGTGGCGAGACCTTCAGTCCCCGTCGCCATCGTTTTAGGGGCAAAGTGAGCGATCCACTGCGTTTGTTCCGCCACAGAAATGCCGCTGTTTTTGCTGACGCTGAACAGCATATTCTGCGCGGATCGAAAGTCAGCAGGATCGATGTTTAGCTGGCTGCGGGTTGCGATGGCCGCCTGCGCCCAGCTCTCTGCGCTATCGCGGGTGGCGGTGGCGGCTTTGGCGATATCAGGCATATAGCGGCTAAGATCCTGTAATGAGGTGATACCGCCTTCCATCATTGAGGACGCCGCGTCTTGCAAAGCCTGCTGATCCTGATTGAAATCCATACTCCAGTTGCGAAGACTCAGACTTAAGGCATCCCGTGTCCCGTCATCCATGCCGCCTTTACGCGCCATATCGACCATCTTGTCCTGAAAATCGTAAGGCAAGGCCCAGTCAGGAGCGTCAATAGTCAGGAGTTTGCCGAATTGCCCGGCGAAACGTTGCGATTTTTCCAGCAATTCGACGCGCTGCTGACCGTTCTCTTCCCGGCGAAAGGCGGAGTCGGTAAGTTGTTGCGTCAGTTGGGTCATTTTACGTTGCTCGGTACTGAGCGAGTACAGCATGTTGGCATTGAGTGAGCCGTAACGGGCTATTGCCTGCGTCAACGTCTCATTACGCGCCTGAAGCTGAGTAATAATATCGTTGGCCAAAATGGTTTCTCATTTAAGTTGATGGCCCGGTAACAGGCTTGCCGGAAAGAGACAGGAGTAGAGTAAACCGGGCACAGGTCAGGAAACCCGCAGGTATTACTCCTGCGAGTCGTATTCGTGTTTAATTTGTGCGCTGGCTTCATCCAGCCAGCCGGTGAAATCGTCGACCGTCAGCGCGTCTATTTCACTGGGCGGAAAGCGAAACCATCTCGCCAGTAGCGCCATCGCCTGCCACAGCTGCTGCGGATCCTGTAGCCACGCTAAGCATGGCCTGAAATCGTTTCTGCAATGCCTGATAGTCCAGCAGATCCATCTCCGCCAGATCTTCCGGCACCAGTCCGGTCATTGCCGCCATTAGCGGTTCATCCCACTCTTCCGGCTTGTCGCTGGTGCGGCGCGCGGCGCGCATATCTTTAACCTTCAGGCGGCGCAGGGTGAGTTTTTCAATGCGCTCACCAGCTCCGGAGGTAAACGGGAACTGCAGGCTATATTTTTCGTTCATGATATTTATCCTGATGTAGTGGAATTCGGGGCCGCAGCCCCGAAATATTAGCCGCCGATGTTATTGCGGTAGGCGCTTAATTGATCCGTGCCGTTTACGCGGAAAATATTCGCCAGATAATCCAGTTCAAGAAGCGTTTCACCGTCTATCACCTGTTTAATATACGTGCAGCTAAAACCGCTGCTAATATCCGGATTTTCGTTCTGTTTAAACGTACCCAGAGGGTTCTTTTTAAACATCACCGTCATGTGAGTAACCAGCGCCAGTTGATCGGCTTTCCCCTGCGAGTTATAGCAGTCGATACTGGAACGGCACTGTAATGCCACCGCTTTCCACGGGTTCGCCGTTTTACGCATCACGTCCGGATAAAACGCGTTCCACTTAATTTCACCCTCCAGTTTGTCAAAACCGGCAGGCAGTTCGATTTTGCCAACCATCCCCAGCGCTTTATGCTCCTGCATAATCATGCTGATATCCGGTAATTTAATTTCGCTCGCGCGACCTAAAAGGTTATTACCGTCGAGATAAATATTGGCGTTAGTAATACGGTTGATTTGAATTTTTCCGGCCATTAGCTATTGCTCTCCAGAGAGACTAAATATTCAGAGGTAATTTCAGTTTCAAACGTCAGGCGTTCCAGCGGCGGTGGCGGCGTGAATTTGTAGCTCAACAGCAGGTGCCCGGCCGCCAGTTCAGTCTGCGGATTACGTGCCGGGTCGTACCAGCATTCAAAGCCCAGCAGTGCGCCGTCGGCAATCAGCTTGCGACCCCAGGTATTTACCGACTCGGTCAGGGCGTCGATCAGCGCCTGATTAATGGGCATATCCATATACTGCTGGCTGAAATAACGAATCGATTCGTTAATCACGTCGCCGGTGCGGCGCACGTTTTCAAAGTTGCGCATATGGGTGACGGTCGGCCAGGCGGCGGTACGGTTGCCCCACAGACGCAGGCCGGAGCCATAGCTGTTGAAGACGGTGGTAATACCGTTTTCGTTAAGCTGATTCACTTCGCTTTGCGGATCGTCGATCATCGCCGACAGCGAACGCTCGGTACCGGTAATGCCCTGAATTTCCTGGTTGGAGTTGCTCCACCAAAAGCCTTTTTCCATATCGATTTTGGCGCGCAGCCCGGCAGCGCGGGAAGAGAGCGGCTCCAGCACGTCGGCATTGGTGGTGCTGTCATACACTTTGACGTGCGGATAACACAGCCGGGCGCGGTCGGAACTGGTGTTGAAGTTGATAGCGCCTGCCGGACCGCGGCCTGCCAGCACCTGCTGGAAGGTGGTGCCGATAGGCGCATCAATGTAGGCGATGGCACCCAGTTTTTCCGCCTGGGCGATAAGCTCGGCGGAGACCGATTTCTGGGTGCAAAAGACTGGCGCAATCAGGATCTTGGGGTAAAAACCATACTGGTTCCAGGTATCCTGCAACAGTTTCATGCCGGTGCGATCGCCCGCCGTGTTTACTGCGCCAATGATGTCGGCAGCGGTGACTTTAGTCGGATCGGCATAGGTATAATTTACATATGCCTTCGTGCCGGGTTTCAGGTTAGCGCCCATGACAGTGATATTACCGGTCAACATATCAACAGTGTAATCCGTGTCTTTGATATAAGGGCTTCCAGCATTGGTACTCCGGCCAATACTCATGGTTTGCAGCGCGCCATGCTTCAACTGAATCCGACCATTATCATCGACCGTGACGGACTCGCTGGTAATAGTCGTTTTATGGGTTTTCGGATCCAGCACGTTAATCACCACTACCGTACCCGCGCCATGATCGTAAATGGCTTTCAGCGCCTGGGGAATGGTGAAATTCGCCAGCGCTGGACCAAACTGCGCCACATCGCTTTCCGATAAACAGAGCGTCGGCTGGTTGGCAGGGCCGCACGGTGCGGTGCCGATCAGCGCAATCACCGCCGATTTCACCGCTTTAATCGGGCGCGGCCCGGTTTCAATTTCAATGGTTTCGACGCCGTGCAGATAATTAGCTGCCATGAACAATTTCCTCTTCGTTTGTTTCTGCTTCTTCCGTGACAACCGGTGCCAGATGACGACGTGCAATCATCGTCATCACCCACTCATTGTCTTCAGGGAGTTCCACTTCACTCTCGGGCCAAAGTAAGATTTCCTGACCGTCAGCAAGCGTGACGCCGCTTGCCGGGCCGCTGTAGATATATTTCATTGCATTTCCTCGTAGTTAACCTGTGTGAGCACAGGCAAATCTTTGCCTTCCTGACAGGGGATAAAAACCGTTCTGATGGCCAGCTCCAGCGTGTAACGCCAGAATCCGTTTGAGGCACCGTTGCACGTCTCGCCAACCAGCCACAGCGGGCATTCACCCTCCGCAAGCGCAAGACCGCCCAGTACCTTTCGCACCCGATCCAGCGGGTTCAGCGGGCTATGCGCCTCTGGCGTAATAACCGTCGCCAGAATGTGCAGCGTTTGTATTTGCACCCCGACATCGGTGGATTGCGGCGGGGTGAAATCCGAACCGGGGTAGCTCAGTACGACCGTGTCTCGCGGCTCGTCCGGCGCAAACGCCGACGGGCAGAACGGCATAAACTGAGTTGCCAGTTCAGGTAATGCCTGCTGCAATTGCGTAACGATGGCATTAATAACGGCGGGTGTTTCCATCTGTGGTTCTCCTTAATATGCGGATGATATAACCAGGTCAGCCGCCTTAATTCGCAGGTATTATTACGTTGAGGAGAAGTAAATTCTTTTAATGCAGGTTAGGAAAACTATTTAAAGATAATAAAAAATCCCTGCGGTAAAAACCGGCAGGGATTTGACGGGTTATAACGGTGCGCTACGCTGTAATAGCTCAATTTTATTATATAGCGCATCCAGCTTGGCTTCGATAACGGCCTGGCCACGGAGATAATCATCTCTTCTGACATAATGCAGCGGTAATTCTCCCCGAAATTCCAGAAATTCTCTTTCCAGCTTGGCCCAGCCTGTCTCTGACTCGCGCCTCGCTAATTCCAGCGCTTCGAACCGTTCATTCAACCTTTTTTCTATTTGTGAAAGCAACAGTTTTCCGGCACCAAACATCAGCCCGACGAAAGACAGTAATAGTGAAATGATTTCCCAGAAATCAACGGTGAGTTCCATTTTTCTCCTTCTATAATGGCGTACAACTGGAAGTTCCCCACTGCAAATATTGTGGGGCATGCTGATAAAGTATTTTTTTCGGATAATCTCGATTTTCGCGCCAGTTATTTTTACTGCGCCCGGCATTGACGCGCTCCACCTGATCGAACCAGATAAGCGCATTAAGTCCTTTTGTCGTAGCCAGCTTCTTATCGCGATTAACCCAACCCTGGCCGCCGTTATAAGCACTTAACGTGAAGGCCATTCGCTGACAGTCATCCTGCGCGGCGGTGTTTTGCCAGAGATAGCGATCGTACTGAACCAGCGTTCGTATCGCCCAGCCTGGATTCATCGGCGCGTTTTCCCGTAGCTGGGGATAACGCTCACTCATCCAGCGTGCGGTGGCCGGCATAAATTGCGCCATCCCCTGAGCGCCGACCGGAGAGCGCGCGTCGGGACGCCAGCCTGATTCCTGTTGAAATTGCCCGGCAAAATCGGCAACGGGGGCGTTCAGCCCCCATATCTCCCGTGCGGTGCGGATAAGCTCGCTTCGCCAGGCCTGCGCGGCCCTGGGGGGCTGTGCGGCGCAGGGGGGCAGCACCCATAACGTACATAATACGCACAGCCCTTTACGCCACATCACTACAGCCCCACAGCGACGGCAAGACACACCGCTGCGACGATGATGGCCCGGCGGATCATGGCGGCAGCGCAGCACAGCGACTCTTCCCACGGGCAGAACGAGTCCGGACGCGCCCACGGGAACAGGCTGCGATCGAGCCAGTAGCCCAGCACCGCCGACAGCGAGACCAGACTGAGTTTATAAATGACCACCGGCATCTGCGGCGCGGATATCCAGCCAATAAGGACAAACAATATAACGGCGGCGATCAGCCAGCCGGACAGCCGAGGGAACGTGAATTTCTGCATAGAGACCTCCTGATAATAGAGGCATGAGTATCGCGTGTTGCCATAGATGAAGAGCGGAAATAACTTTAATAAATAACTTTAAAAAATGTATTAGCGAATAACGTAACAAAAAAACCGGGCGTTAATTAATAAAAAATCCAGCCGTAGCGCCAGCGGGGCCGCCGATGTGGCCGATAGGGACATCGCCGCCACAGCGCACAAGGCAGAGAGGTGCGCTACGCCTGCCTGTTTCACCTAACCCTTTAATTATGCTGTCTATTTATAGAGGGCGCGGAAATGCCTTTGCGAGTTTAAAAAAGTGTTGGCGCGGGTTGCATGACAAAAAAATTTCAGATAAAAGACTGTATATGCATACAGTATGGTGTAAAATACCCTTATCGGTGAAGGGCTGTTGCGCAGGTGAATATAAATATTAATTATCAATCAAATGGCAATATTTATAATTTACCTGAATAGCTCGCACCAACCACTGAAAATATATATTCATTTTAATGATGTTTTGACCGGTGGCGTAAGGCACCTGTTTCTGTACTGTTCATGCAACAGAAGTAGCGGATTAAACGTGGTGCAAGCAATATGGAGATTAAATATGATGCATAAATCACAAGATATAGGGCGGTTGCCAGAAATTATCAGCGATCTGGCTTTTCATGCCGCGCAGGTGCTTATTGAAAGCATGAATATAGACAGCGCATCGGCAAAAAACGTCGGTCATGCCATTGCGGACAGAATGATGCGCAACTGGGGCGGGCAAAGCATTTACTTCCCGAAAGGGGTTTCTGGCAAAGCGTCCGACAGGGATTACCAAATCTACAGCGAATGCAATGGTCGTAACTATGCGGAACTGGCGAAGAAGTATAATTTGACGTTGCAGTGGATCTACAAAATCGTGAAGCGGGTCCACACGGAAAAGCAGCAGAAGCAGCGTATGCTCTGAACCGGGCATGGCGTATAGCCGTCGCTATACGCCAGCGGGCGCTTACTCAAACAAATTATAATGCAGCTTCTGCACCACCTGCTCGGCTTCCGCGCCCGGCACCAGGAAACACAGGTTGTGGCTGGATGCGCCGTAGCAAATCATACGAATGTTAAACGGCTCGAGCACGCCAAATACCTCTTTGCCGACGCCGCAGGCTTTGGACAGATCGTTGCCAATCAGTGCCACCAGCGCCAGGTTTTCTTCTACTTCCACGCGACACAGCGACGAGAGTTCCGTCAGCAACGCCTGGGTCAGTAGCGTATCGCCAGTTGAGGTGGAGCCGGTGGTATCCAGGGTCAGTGCGACGCTGACTTCTGAGGTGGTGATCAAATCCACCGAAATGTTATGCCGCGCCAGAATACCAAACAGTTCGGCGAGGAAACCGTGTGAATGCAGCATATTCAGGCTGTGCAGCGTTAACAGCGTCTGTTTACGTCTTAGCGCCAGAGCGCGGAACAGCGGGGGGTTTTGCGTTTGATTGCAGACCAGCGTGCCGCCGGCTTTAGGATCTTTGCTGGAACCTACAAAGACCGGAATGTCGCTGCGCACGGCCGGCAGCAGCGTCGCCGGATGCAACACTTTTGCGCCGAAGGTCGCCATTTCTGCCGCTTCTTCAAAGGCAATCTCATCAATACGCCTTGCGGCGGGGACCACGCGTGGATCGGTGGTGTAGATGCCCGGCACGTCGGTCCAGATATCGACGCGCGTCGCATGCAGCGCCTCACCCAGCAGGGCAGCGGTATAGTCGCTGCCACCGCGGCCAAGGGTGGTGGTGCGGCCTTTGGTTTCGCTGCCGATAAATCCCTGAGTGATGGTCAGCCCTTCCTGAAGCCGCGGCGCAAGCAGCTGCGCGGTTAGCTCAGCCAGCGTCACGACGTCCGGCTCGGCGCGGCCAAAGCGATCGTTAGTGCGCATCACTTTACGCACATCAAACCACTGCGCCTGAATGCGACGCTCGCGAAGGATCTCAACGAACAGCAGGGTGGACATCAGTTCACCGTGGCTGACCAGTTCGTCAGTGAGCGCCGGCGAGGTCGCCAGCGAGGCCGCCTCCGCCAGGGTGGTAATGTTCTCCAGCAGACGCTCGATCTCTTCGCGAATAATATTCGGCTGCGTCAGACGCTCAAGGATATCAAACTGAATTTTGCGCAGGGCATCGAGTTTAACGAAGCGTTCCCCGGCCTCCAGTCCCTCAGCCAGAGACACCAGCAGATTAGTCACGCCCGCAGAAGCGGAAAGCACCACCAGACGAACGCTGGGATCGGCAAGTACCACATCCGCACTATGGTTCATGGCGTCAAAATTAGCCACGCTGGTGCCGCCGAATTTGGCGACAACGAGCGGGGAAACAGCAGTAGTCATAACAACCTCGCGTCAGGGGATGAAAAAGCGACCTTGGCACAAGGGCAGAACGATCACCGGTCCATGTGCAAATACCTTATTCATAAATAAAAGGTGTGCCGGGTGATGTCAACGCCGGGGTTATGCGGATTTTTCATGCAGCCCCACCCATCAGAAAAATCACTAATAAAGGCTATACTTTCCCTGTCCTTTTTGACCGTTCTTGCCCCTGAGCCTGGGCAATGGCATAAAAACCATCACAATTTTCCGCGACTGGCGCTACAATCGACCGCAGTTACAATTCTCATCTCAGAAGAGTATTGCTCATGAAAAACATTAATCCGACGCAGACTTCTGCCTGGCAGGCATTACAGAAACACTACGATGAAATGAAGGACGTGACGATCGCGGATCTGTTCGCGAAAGACGCCGATCGTTTCAGCAAATTCTCCGCCACGTTCAACGACTTGATGCTGGTGGACTTCTCCAAAAACCGCATCACCGAAGAGACGCTGGCGAAACTTCAGGATCTGGCGAAAGAGACCGATCTGGCCGGTGCCATCAAATCCATGTTCTCCGGCGAGAAAATCAACCGCACCGAAGACCGCGCCGTGCTGCACGTCGCGCTGCGTAACCGTAGCAACACGCCGATTATCGTTGACGGCAAAGACGTGATGCCGGAAGTCAACGCGGTGCTGGAGAAGATGAAAACCTTCTCTGAAGCGATTATCTCCGGTGAGTGGAAAGGCTATACTGGCAAGCCCATTACTGACGTGGTGAACATCGGTATCGGCGGCTCCGACCTCGGTCCGTTCATGGTGACTGAGGCGCTCCGCCCGTACAAAAATCATCTGAATATGCACTTTGTTTCTAACGTCGATGGGACTCACATCGCTGAAGTGCTGAAAAAAGTGAATCCTGAAAGCACCCTGTTCCTGGTGGCCTCTAAAACCTTCACCACCCAGGAAACCATGACCAACGCCCACAGCGCGCGCGACTGGTTCCTGAAAACCGCAGGCGATGAAAAACACGTGGCGAAACACTTTGCCGCGCTCTCCACTAACGCGAAAGCCGTCGGTGAGTTCGGCATTGATACCGCCAATATGTTCGAGTTCTGGGACTGGGTCGGTGGCCGTTACTCCCTGTGGTCGGCGATTGGTCTGTCGATCATTCTCTCTGTGGGCTACGACAACTTCGTTGAGCTGCTGTCCGGCGCGCACGCGATGGACAAACATTTCTCCACCACCGCTCCGGAGCAGAACCTGCCGGTACTGCTGGCGCTGATCGGCATCTGGTACAACAATTTCTTCGGCGCGGAAACCGAAGCTATCCTGCCGTATGACCAGTATATGCACCGTTTTGCCGCCTACTTCCAGCAGGGCAACATGGAATCCAACGGTAAATACGTTGACCGTAATGGCAATGCCGTCGATTACCAGACCGGCCCGATCATCTGGGGTGAGCCTGGCACCAACGGTCAGCACGCGTTCTACCAGCTGATCCACCAGGGCACCAAAATGGTTCCGTGCGACTTTATCGCCCCGGCCATCACCCACAACCCGCTGTCCGACCATCATCCGAAACTGCTGTCTAACTTCTTCGCCCAGACCGAAGCGCTGGCGTTTGGTAAATCCCGCGAGGTTGTAGAGCAGGAGTACGCCGACCAGGGTAAAGATCCGCAGACGCTGGAGCATGTGGTACCGTTCAAGGTGTTCGAAGGTAATCGCCCGACTAACTCCATCCTGCTGCGCGAAATCACCCCGTTTAGCCTCGGTGCGCTGATTGCGCTCTACGAGCACAAAATCTTTACGCAGGGTGTGATCCTGAACATTTTCACCTTCGACCAGTGGGGCGTAGAGCTGGGTAAACAGCTGGCTAACCGCATTCTGCCGGAGCTGAAAGAAGATAAGGCCGTCGACAGCCACGACAGTTCGACCAATGGCTTAATTAACCGTTATAAAGCCTGGCGCGGTTAATAAATACCATCAAAAAATACCGGCAAATTGCCGGTATTTTTTTATCGGATAATTCTTCTTGCAGGCTCCTTCCCCGCTTCCTTATTTGTGAGCATAATCTGAAAAGTATTTATGTATCCGCCATCACACTCTGTTCTTTTAGGATTATCCGTATATTTGTTGTTTTTAATCTCTTTGATTTATAATGATTTTATATTTAAAAAATATTATTTTCTCTGATTTCACTTAAATCTAACCCCTATTTCTTCACGATAACTCCTCAATTCGGGTTGTGTATACTCGAATCCGCCTGGATATTTCAGGCACCTCCATTCATTCAATGAAGGGAAATTGATATGCGTAAAATCCTGTATGGCATTCTTGCCATAACCGCCTGCGCGGCAGCGACCGCGTATGCAGCACCGGTTCAGGTCGGTGAGGCCGCAGGTTCGGCGGCGACGTCTGTCTCTGTGGGGAGTTCCACCACAAGCAGCGTCAGCCCCGTAAGCTCGGCCGTGGGTGTCGCTCTGGCGGCAACGGGTGGTGGTGATGGTTCCAATACCGGGACTACAACCACCACGACCACCAGTACCCGCTAACACCGGGTACATTAACCATAACCACACTTCGGTGTGGTTATTTTGCCCCTCCGGAGAGAAGAGTCGTGAAGCGACCAGCGCTCATTATGATTTGCCTGCTACTCCAGGCCTGTTCATCGACCACAAAAGGGTTGGGAGACTCGTTGTGGAACAGCCTGTTTGGTACACCTGGGGTCCACCTCACGGACGATGATATTCAAAACATGCCTTATGCCAGCCAGTATGTGCAGCTCAACAATGGCCCGCAGCTGTTTGTGGTGCTCGCTTTCGCCGAAAACGGGCAGCAGAAATGGGTGACGCAGGATCAGGCCACGCTGGTGACCCAGCACGGGCGTATTGTTAAAACCCTGCTTGGCGGCGATAACCTGCTGGAAATGAACAATCTGGCCGCCGACCCGCTGGCGAAGCCGAATCAGATCGTTGACGGGGCCAGCTGGACCCGAACGATGGGCTGGACTGAATACCAACAGGTACGCTACGCCACCGCTCGTTCCGTCTTTCACTGGCAGGGTACCGACAGCGTTGTGGTTGGCGGTGAAAGTACGTCTGTACGCGTTCTCGATGAAGAGGTGGAAACCGATCAGGCCCGCTGGCACAACCAATATTGGGTAGACAGCGAAGGGCAAATTCGTCAGTCGGTACAGTACCTTGGCGCGGATTTTTTCCCGGTTAAAACCACATTAATCAAGGCGGCGAAACCATGAAAAAACATGTGATTGCGTCGCTGATGATGAGCCTTGTGTCCTCCCTGGCGATGGCGGCAGGTACGGTACAGGTTTACTCCCCGCCGGGTGCGCAACCGAAAACGCTGAGTGGCGCGGAACGTCTTATCGATCTTGTCGGACAACCGCAACTGGCGAATAGCTGGTGGCCGGGCGCGGTGATCGGCGAGCGTCAGGCCACCGCCGTAGCACAACAGCAGCATCAGGCGTTACTGGCGCGTCTGGCGACAGTGGCGAGTGAAGAGAGCGGTGATGACAAGGCCGCTATTGACGCGCTGCGCCAGCAGTTGATGGCAGTAAAAGTAACCGGCAGACAGCGGATTAACCTCGACCCGGATACCGTGCGCGTCAACAACAGCGGTAATCCGCGGCTGGAAGGCGAGTACAGCCTGTGGGCGGGGCCGCGTCCCACGTCGGTAACACTTTTTGGGCTGGTCAGCCAGCCGGGGAAAAAACCGTTTACGCCTGGCCGTGATGTGGCCAGCTACCTGGACGGCATCAACGTGCTGAGCGGCGCTGACCGCAGCTACGCATGGGTTATCTATCCTGACGGGCGTACGCAAAAAGTGCCGGTGGCGTACTGGAATCATCGTCACGTAGAGCCGATGCCGGGCAGCACAATATTTGTCGGCTTTGACGATTCGTTATGGAGTCAGACGCCGGATGAACTCAATGCGGATATTGTTCGCTCCCTGACGCAGCGGGTACCTGAATAATGAAAAAAACCTGGCTATATAGTTTGCTGGCGTTGAGCGTCAGCGCGGCCTGTCACGCAGAAACGTATCCGGCCCCCATTGGCCCCTCGCAATCCGACTTTGGCGGCGTAGGGCTGTTACAGACGCCGACCGCGCGTATGGCGCGGGAAGGGGAGCTGAGCCTTAACTACCGTGATAACGATCAGTATCGCTACTACTCCGCCTCAGTACAGCTGTTCCCGTGGCTGGAAACCACGCTGCGTTATACCGACGTGCGTACAAAGCCCTACAGCACCGTTGAGTCCTTCTCCGGCGATCAGACCTATAAAGACAAAGCCTTCGACGTCAAACTGCGCCTGTGGGAAGAGAGCTACTGGCTACCGCAGGTCTCCGCTGGCGCGCGTGATATCGGCGGGACCGGGCTGTTCGACGCGGAATATCTGGTTGCCAATAAAGCCTGGGGACCGTTCGACTTCTCGCTGGGGCTGGGCTGGGGCTACCTCGGCACCAGCGGCAACGTCAGCAACCCGTTCTGCTCGGTGAGCGACAAATACTGCCATCGCGACAACAGCTACAAACAGGCAGGATCGATGGATACCGGCGAAATGTTTCGCGGTCCGGCCTCCCTGTTCGGTGGGGTAGAGTACCAGACGCCGTGGCAACCGCTGCGCCTGAAGCTGGAATACGAAGGCAATAACTATCAGCAGGATTATGCTGGTCGGCTGGATCAGAAAAGTAAGTTTAACGTCGGGGCCATCTACCGCGCGACCGACTGGGCCGACGTTAACGTCAGCTACGAGCGCGGCAATACGTTGATGTTCGGCGTTACGTTGCGCACCAACTTCAACGACTTGCGTCCGAAGTATAACGACAACGCCCGTCCGCAATATCAGCCGGAGCCGCAGGACGCCATCCTGCAACATTCGGTGGTAGCGAATCAGCTTACACTACTGAAATACAACGCCGGTCTGACCGATCCGCAAATTCAGGTGAAAGGCGATACGCTGTACGTCACCGGCGAGCAGGTGAAGTATCGCGACTCGCAGGAAGGCATTGAGCGCGCTAACCGGATCATTATGAACGATCTGCCGGACGGCATTCGTACCATCCGGGTGACTGAAAATCGCCTGAATATGCCGCAGGTGACAACGCAAACCGATGTCGCCAGCCTGAAGCGTCATCTGGAAGGCGAGCCGCTGGGGCAGGAAACGCCGCTGGCGCAACAGCGCGTCACGCCGATTGTGCCGGAGAATACCGAGCAGGGCTGGTACTTCGACAAATCGCGCTTTGATTTCCACCTCGACCCGGTACTTAACCAGTCCTTTGGCGGCCCGGAAAGCTTTTACATGTATCAGCTCGGGGTAATGGGCACCGCCGATCTGTGGCTCACCGATCATCTGTTAACCACCGGTAGCGTGTTTGCCAGCGTGGCGAATAACTACGACAAGTTTAACTACACCAATCCGCCGAGCGACTCAAAGCTGCCGCGCGTGCGTACTCACGTTCGCGAATACGTTGAGAATGACGTGTATGTGAATAACCTACAGGCCAACTACTTCCAGTACCTGGGTAATAATTTCTATGGTCAGGTATACGGCGGCTACCTTGAAACTATGTACGGCGGCGCGGGGGGCGAGGTGCTGTATCGTCCGGTAGACAGCAACTGGGCGGTCGGTCTGGATGCCAACTACGTTAAGCAGCGTGACTGGCGCAGCGCGCAGGATATGATGAAATTCACCGATTACAGCGTTAAAACCGGCCATCTGACCGCCTACTGGACGCCACCGTTTGCCCAGGACGTGCTGGTCAAAGCGAGCGTCGGGCAGTATCTTGCCGGCGATAAAGGCGGCACGCTGGACATCGCCAAACGCTTCGACAGCGGCGTGGTAGTCGGCGGTTACGCCACCATCACCAACGTTTCAGCGGATGAGTACGGGGAAGGGGATTTCACCAAAGGCGTGTATGTTTCGGTGCCGCTGGATCTGTTCTCATCCGGCCCAACCCGCAGCCGTGCAGCGATTGGCTGGACGCCGCTGACGCGTGATGGTGGACAGATGCTGGGACGTAAGTTTGATCTGTACGGCATGACCAGCGACAAGAGCGTGAATTTCCGCTGAGTCTGTTGCGGATAATCTGGCCGCGGTGTTGCAATGCCCGGTGGCGGCTTCGCCTTACCGGGCCTACGTGAAGGTACTACCCTAATCGTAGGCCCAATAAGCACAGCGCCACCGGGCAGCAAGGTACACAGCCAGCGTCAGAGCATTTCCCCCATCGTAGGCGCGGTAAGCGTAGCGCCACCGGGCAGGTTCACCCACTGCAATAACGTCGTTCTCCCGCCACGCCTTTACGTTGCCTGAACAAAACCAGGATAAAAAATGTAGATCTGGATCACACTTTTGCGCTATACCTGAGCCTGGTATTTTTAGCAAAAGGTGCTGCTATGTCATCGCTACCCCGCCCGGCCGTGGAGTTTATCTCCACCATTCTCCAGACCGTCCTTAATCTGGGGCTGTTAAGCCTCGGCCTGATTCTGGTTGTCTTCCTCGGCAAAGAGACGGTGCATCTGGCGGAAGTGCTCTTTGCGCCGGAGCAAACCAGCAAGTATGAGCTGGTCGAGGGGCTGGTGGTTTACTTCCTTTACTTCGAATTTATCGCGTTGATCGTCAAGTATTTCCAGTCCGGCTTTCACTTCCCGCTGCGCTATTTCGTCTATATTGGCATCACGGCGATTGTCCGGCTGATCATCGTCGATCATACCTCGCCCCTTGATGTGCTGGTCTACTCCGGTGCGATCCTGCTGCTGGTGATCACGCTGTGGCTGTGCAATACCAAACGGTTAAAACGCGAATAAAAAAAGGGCGCTCCGAAGAGCGCCAACAAAGGTCACAAGTAAAGATCATTGAAAAGTTGAGGGTTTTGCAGTGGCTTCGAACGATGAAACTTAACCTTTCACACCGCCTGCCGTCAGGCCGTTGACCAGCCAGCGCTGAGCCAGCAGGAACACGGCGGTAATCGGGATGGCGGAGAGTACCGCCGCAGCGGCGAAGTCACCCCACAGATAGTTTTGCGGGTTGAGATACTGCTGCATTCCGACCGCCAGCGTATAGCTGTTCACATCACGCAGCAGCAGCGAGGCCACCGGCACTTCGGTGATGGCGGCGATAAACGACAGAATAAACACCACCGCCAGAATCGGCACCGACAGCGGCAGCAGTACCAGACGGAACGCCTGCCACGGCGTTGCGCCATCCAGCGACGCCGCTTCTTCCAGCGAGCTATCGATGGTTTCAAAGTAACCCTTAATCGTCCATACATGCAGCGCGATACCGCCAAGATAGGCGAAGATCACCCCGCCATGCGTGTTCAGGCCGATAAACGGAATGTACTGCCCCAGACGGTCAAACAATGCGTACAGGGCCACCAGCGACAGTACCGCCGGGAACATCTGGAAAATCAGCATCCCTTTCAGCAGCGTTGCTTTACCTGGAAAACGCATACGGGCAAATGCATAGGCGCAGGTGGTGGACAGCGCCACGATGCCAATTGCCGTAATACCCGCGATTTTTATCGAGTTCCACAGCCATAACAGCACCGGGAAGGGCGGCGGCGTCACGCGGCCATCCGCATGTTCCACGCTGAAGCCGAGCGCCAGCCGCCAGTGCTCCCAGGAAATGCTCTCCGGGATCAGACTGCCGGTAGCGAAGTTACCTTCACGCAGCGAGATGGCGATGACCATCAGCAGCGGAAACATAATTGCCGCGATAAATACCAGCAGCAGCAAGTGCGTCACGAATAAACGTAATTTTTGCGATTTGGGTTGGACCATGGCCATTATCGTTATCTCCCTTAATCAAACTTCATGCGCGTGGCTTTCAGATTCACAATCGCCAGTGCCCCGACCAGCAGGAAGATCAGCGTGGCGATAGCGGCCGCCAGGCCGAAGTCCTGACCACCGCCGCCTTCAAAGGCGATGCGGTAGGTATAGCTCACCAGCAAATCGGTATAACCGGCTGGCGTCGTGGTGCCGAGGCGATCCGGCCCGCCGTTGGTCAACAGTTGGATCAGCACGAAGTTGTTAAAGTTAAACGCGAAGCTGGCGATCATCAGCGGCGTCAGCGGTTTGATCAGCAGCGGCAGCGTGATTTTAAAGAAGTTCTGGAATGGTCCCGCGCCGTCCATTGCCGACGCTTCGTATAAATCGTCCGGAATGGCTTTCAGCAGGCCCATGCACAGGATCATCATGTAGGGATAACCCAGCCAGGTATTGACGATGACGATCATCGCGCGGGCGGTAGTTGGATCGCTGAACCAGGCCGGTTTGATGCCGAATAGCGCGCTGAGCATCATGTTGATTTCGCCAAAGCTCTGGTTAAACAGCCCCTTAAATATCAGAATCGAGATAAACGACGGTACCGCGTAGGGCAGGATCAGCAGCAGGCGGTAGACCGCTTTTCCTTTCAGCGACTCCCATTGTACCAGGCAGGCCAGCACCATGCCCACCGCGACGGTGAGCAGCACAGTCAGTACCGAGAAGACCACCGTCCAGACGAAAATCGCGAAGAACGGTTTCTGAATGCCTTCGTCGGTAAAGACGCGCATAAAGTTATCCCAGCCGATAGTCACGGTATAGCCGGGGCTTAATTTCTCATCGCCCCAGTTACCGTCGGCGTTAAGCGCCTGATAGTAGCCGATATCGTTATTAGGACGGTATTTAACGCCGCTCTGATTGTTAGTCAGCGTCCCGTCGCTGGCCTCGGTATACAGGGGCCGCGTGCCGGAGAACTGGCGCAGCGAACTCATAATCACATTCGTTTCATCAGGCAGCACGGCGGTAAGCTGGGTCAGCGCCTGGCGATTCTGGGTAATCACGCGCAAATTAGCCCGATCAACCGTTGGCAGGGCCGCCACTTCCTTCAGGGCGATTTTCTGCTCGCCGCCAAAAGTGAAGGCGTCGGAGAGATAATTTTTTCCGGTTTCGCCGTCGGTCAGCGCAAGTTGCCATTTGGTCTCCGCCGGATACAGTCCGAAGTTGTAGGTTTTACCCGCCTGATAAGAGCGGTCCATCAGCACCTGCTGCGCGCGCTCCTGGGTCAACTGGTTGGTGCTGCTGTAGTTGGTAAAGGCGATGGCGATAGTGCAGACCAGCGGGAACAGGACAAACAGCCCCATCCCGGCCATGCCAGGATAAACATAGCGCCACGCGTACGTTTTACGATTAGCGAAAATATACAGGCCAGCCGCGCTTAAAATCAGCGTCATGATGGCGAACAGGTACTCCCCCTGGGCGTACATTAAAACAACAAGGTATCCCACCAGCAGCGCCAGCAATCCAATCACTGACCATTTCAGCGTCTCGCTTTGCCACCAGTGTTTCTTTTTAACGACATCCATGGGGATCGTCCTCTACAACAATAATTCGTCCTGGCAGAAATGCCTTATCAGGCCCACAACGTCTGTAGACCTGATAAGGACACAACAGCCTTACTTCGTAATACGACCCTGAGCATCTTTCAGCGCGGCATCCACCGTCTGACGACCGCTGGCCGCATTGATCACCGCCGTGCGAACCGCGTACCAGAAGGCCGCCATCTGCGGAACGTTCGGCATGATTTCGCCTTTCTGGGCGTTATCCATGGTGGCGGCAATGCGCGGATCTTTCGCTAACTGATCCTGGAAAGATTTCAGCGCCACGGCACCCAGCGGCTTGTCCTTGTTCACTTCATCCAGACCCTGATCGGTCAGCAGGTAGTTTTCCAGGAACTCTTTCGCCAGCTCTTTGTTCGGGCTGGCGGCATTGATGCCCGCGCTCAGCACGCCAACGAACGGTTTAGACGGCTTGCCTTTGAAGGTCGGCAGCAGCGCGACGCCGTAGTTCACTTTGCTCTTATCAATGTTGGACCACGCCCACGGACCGTTAATGGTCATTGCCGTTTCGCCTTTATTAAAGGCGGCTTCAGCGATGGAGTAATCGGTATCGGCGTTCATGTGTTTGTTTTTAATCAGATCGACCAGGAAGTTCAGGCCCGCTTTCGCGCCCGCGCTGTCCACGCCGACGTCTTTCACGTCATATTTGCCGTCAGCAAATTTGAACGCATAGCCGCCGTCAGCAGCGATAAGCGGCCAGGTGAAGTACGGTTCCTGGAGGTTAAACATCAGCGCGCTCTTACCTTTCGCTTTAAGCGTCTTATCCAGCGCCGGGATCTCTTCCCAGGTTTTCGGCGGATTGGGTACGAGGTCTTTGTTATAAATCAGCGACAGCGCTTCTACCGCAATCGGGTAAGCGATCAGCTTGCCGTTATAGCGCACGGCGTCCCAGGTGAAAGGATAGAGTTTGTCCTGGAACGCTTTGTCTGGCGTAACCTCTGCCAGCAGACCGGACTGAGCGTAGCCCCCGAAACGGTCGTGCGCCCAGAAGATGATGTCCGGGCCATCGCCAGTCGCGGCAACCTGCGGATATTTCTCTTCCAGTTTATCCGGGTGTTCAACGGTCACTTTAATGCCGGTATCTTTTTCAAACTTCTTACCCACTTCAGCAAGGCCGTTATAGCCTTTATCGCCGTTGATCCAGATAACCAGTTTACCTTCTTCGATTTTGGCGAAAGCTGAGGCGGAAAGCATCATCGTCGTCAGTGCCGACAGTGCGAAGATGCGTGCGCCAGTTTTGATATTCATATATCCCGTCCTTATGGTCGTTACTCGTGGATACGCTCAGGTGGCTTGACGATGCTCAGTCTCCGGGTTTGACAAGCCCTTTCCATCCTCCCTGGCTCTACGCCCCACCGCTTCGTTCTGTGATCTCTGTTGCATAAATTTGAGTTATGAGTATCAGCGCACATAAAAACGCGCCGATTTTTGTTGGCCGCATCACGAAAATAGCCGCAGGGCCGCACGCCCGGTCTCAGAAGCACTCTCCTCATCCTCCCAACTCCTCCCCCATAAAAAAGAGAGGGGGTGGAGGATTTGCTGCGTAAATGTTTGGCCCATAGTCAGCCCATCTTGAATGTTTCTGTTGATGACAGGTTGTAACGAAGGGAGAGGGCATGGCGAGCGTACAGCTACGGAATGTAACGAAAGCCTGGGGCGACGTGGTGGTATCAAAAGATATCAACCTCGAGATCCATGAAGGTGAATTCGTGGTCTTTGTCGGACCGTCAGGCTGTGGGAAATCAACGCTGCTGCGCATGATTGCCGGGCTGGAAACCATCACCAGCGGTGATTTGTTCATTGGTGAAACCCGCATGAATGATGTCCCGCCGGCCGAACGCGGCGTGGGTATGGTGTTTCAGTCCTATGCGCTCTATCCCCATCTCTCCGTTGCCGAAAATATGTCGTTTGGCCTCAAGTTGGCGGGTGCCAAAAAAGAGGTGATGAAGCAGAGCGTTAATCAGGTAGCGGAAGTGCTCCAGCTTGCGCATTTGCTGGAACGTAAGCCGAAAGCGCTTTCTGGCGGGCAGCGTCAGCGCGTGGCAATTGGCCGCACGCTGGTGGCGGAACCGCGCGTGTTCCTGCTCGATGAACCGCTCTCGAACCTTGACGCTGCGTTGCGCGTGCAGATGCGTATTGAAATTTCCCGCCTGCATAAGCGTCTGGGCCGCACGATGATTTACGTCACCCACGATCAGGTCGAAGCGATGACGCTGGCCGACAAAATTGTGGTGCTGGACGCCGGTCGCGTGGCGCAGGTGGGCAAGCCGCTGGAACTGTACCACTACCCGGCAGATCGTTTCGTCGCGGGTTTTATTGGCTCGCCGAAAATGAACTTCCTGCCGGTGAAAGTTACGGCGACCGCTATCGATCAGGTGCAGGTTGAACTGCCTAACCGTCAGCATGTCTGGCTACCGGTCGATAGCGCCAACGTTCAGGTGGGCGCAAATATGTCGCTCGGTATTCGCCCTGAGCATCTGCTGCCCAGCGACATCGCCGATGTCACCCTGGAAGGCGTGGTTCAGGTCGTCGAACAGTTAGGACACGAAACACAGATCCATATTCAAATCCCCGCCATCCGTCAGAACCTGGTGTACCGCCAGAATGACGTGGTGTTGGTAGAAGAGGGTGCCACATTCGCTATCGGCCTGCCGCCAGAGCGCTGCCATCTGTTCCGTGAGGATGGCACTGCATGTCGTCGGTTGCATCAAGAGCCGGGCGTTTAAGCATTCCCATTAAATACGCAAAGTCTGTAAAGAACGATGCGTAATAAAAGAAAAGCAATGATCTCAGGAGATAGAATAATGACTACTCTGCGCAAACTTCCACTGGCGATCGCCATTACCGCGGGCATTCTCTCTGCCCACGCTGGTGCCGTCGATTTTAAAGGTTATGCTCGTTCCGGCATCGGCTGGACCGGCAGCGGCGGCGAACAACAGTGTTTCCAGGCAACCGGTGCACAAAGTAAATACCGTCTTGGTAACGAATGTGAAACCTATGCCGAAATTAAGCTGGGTCAGGAAGTGTGGAAAGAGGGCGATAAGAGCTTCTACTTCGACACCAACGTAGCCTACTCCGTCGCACAACAGAATGACTGGGAAGCTACCGATCCGGCCTTCCGCGAAGCCAACGTGCAGGGTAAAAACCTGATCGACGCGCTGCCAGGTTCTACTATCTGGGCCGGTAAGCGTTTCTATCAGCGTCATGACGTTCACATGATCGACTTCTACTACTGGGATATTTCAGGTCCTGGTGCCGGTATTGAAAACATCGATCTGAACGGTATCGGTAAACTCTCTTTTGCCGCCACGCGTTCGCAGGAAGCAGGTGGTTCCACCTCCTTCAGCAGCAATCATATTTATGACGCCACCAAAGATACCGCCAACGACGTGTATGACGTGCGTTTGGCCGGTCTGGAAACCAACCCGGACGGCATGCTGGAATTTGGTGTGGATTATGGCCGTGCTAACACCACTGATGATTATCAACTGGCCGACGGCGCATCAAAAGATGGCTGGATGTTCACCGCTGAACATACCCAGAGCATGATGAAAGGCTTCAACAAATTTGTTCTGCAATATGCCACTGATGCGATGACCGCGCAGGGCAAAGGTATTCCGCAAGGCTCCTGGACCGATGATGACATCGCAACTGACCGTAACGTCAACAACGACGGTTCTCTGTGGCGTGTAATTGACCACGGTGCGATTACCCTTGCTGACAAATGGGACCTGATGTACGTCGGTATGTACCAGAAAGTCGATCGTGATGACGACCGTGGTACCGACTGGTACACCGTGGGCGTGCGTCCGATGTACAAATGGACACCGATCATGAGCACCCTGCTGGAAGTCGGTTACGACAACGTGAAATCGCAGGAAACCGGCGATCGTAACAGCCAGTACAAAATCACCCTCGCGCAACAATGGCAGGCTGGCGACAGCATCTGGTCTCGCCCGGCACTGCGTGTATTCGCGACCTATGCGAAGTGGGATGAAAACTGGGGTTATGCCAAAAACAGCAGCGGCGACATCGGTCGCTCAGCGATCAGCGACTCCACCGGTAACGGCCAGTTCTCCAACAGCCGCGGCGACGACGATGAGTTCAGCTTCGGCGCACAGATGGAAATCTGGTGGTAATACCGCATTAATCTGACATAAAGAGGGGCGCAAGCCCCTCAACGTCTTAAGGGTTGGCGCGCTATTGCCTGGCCACCGCTACACCCGGGTACTTTGAGGTGATAACAATGAAAATGAACAAAAGTCTCGTTGCACTCTGCCTGACGGCGGGGTTACTGGCAGCGGCTCCGGCAGTCAGCCTGGCTGAGGTCAACTACGTACCGCAAAACACCGCTGCCGCACCGGCTATTCCTGCCGCCGCCCTGCAGCAGCTCACATGGACACCCGTCGATCAGTCAAAACAGCAAACTTCGACCATCGCTTCCGTTGGGCAACGTCTTGACGTTGCGGGCATTACTGGCCCGGTTGTTGCCTATAGCGTGCCGGCGAATATTGGTGAACTGACCTTAACGCTGACCAGTGAAGTGAACAAACAAAGCAGCGTCTACGCGCCGAACGTGCTGATCCTCGATCAGAACCTGACGCCGTCAGCGTTTTTCCCCAGCAGCTATTTTACCTATCAGGAACCGGGTGTGATGAGTGCCGACCGCCTTGAAGGGGTGATGCGCCTGACGCCTGCGCTGGGACAACAGAAAATCTACGTGCTGGTCTTTACCACTGAAAAAGATCTCCAGCAAACCACCACGCTGCTGGATCCGGCAAAAGCCTACGCCAAAGGTATCGGCAACGCGGTACCGGATATTCCCGATCCTGTCGCTCGTCATACCACCGATGGCATCGTGAAATTGAAAGTGAAAACCAATAACAGCTCCAGCGTGCTGGTCGGCCCGCTGTTTGGTTCATCAAATCAGGGGTCGGTGACCGTCGGTAATACGGCAGCGCCTGCCTATAGCGCAACGGCCGCTGCGCCAGTTGCCGCGCCAGCCGCGAAAAGTGAGCCGGTTCTGAATGATACCGAAGCTTACTTTAATCAGGCCATTAAACAGGCTGTTGATAAAGGCGATGTCGATAAGGCGTTGAAACTACTTAACGAAGCAGAGCGTCTGGGGTCTACTTCAGCGCGTTCCACCTTTATCAGCAGTGTAAAAGGCAAGGGGTGATTGTTGCCCCACAATGCTGATGTTTAGGCTTAGCCTTTCGGTGCGTCCTTCGGGGCGCACTTTTTTTGCTGGCATCACCGTGTTACATATCTGTTGCGCTTTTGCATCTAACCCGCCCCCCATCACACTTTTCTGCGTTACAATGCTTTCAGGCTATGTACCGGAGAAACAGGCATGTCACATCCTGCGCTAACGCAATTGCGTGCGCTGCGCTATCTTGATCTTATCCCTCCGCTAAAATCCGCACTGCGAGAGTGGTTATTGCTGGAAGACTCGATGACCAAACGGTTTGAACAGCAGGGGAAAACGGTCAGCATCATCTTACTCCGCGAAGGGTTTGTTGGCCGGGAAGAGATTGCCGAAGAACAGGCACTGTTGCCGGATGAACCGCGCTACTGGCTACGGGAAATTATTCTTTGTGCAGACGACATTCCCTGGCTGGTGGGGCGCACCGTTGTGCCGGAGTCAACGTTAAACGGTCCTGAACTGGCGCTGCAAAAACTGGGTAAAACGCCGCTGGGCCGTTATCTTTTTACTTCATCAACCCTGACACGTGATTTTATCGAAGTCGGGATGAGCGACGATCTGTGGGGACGGCGTTCGCGGCTGCGGCTTAACGGTAAGCCCTTATTACTCACCGAATTATTTTTACCGGCATCACCGATTTACCAGAAGGAAGAGAGAAATGGAGTGGAGTCTGACGCAGAATAAGCTGTTGGCATATCACCGCCTGATGCGTACCGACAAACCTATTGGCGCGCTGCTGTTATTGTGGCCGACGCTATGGGCGCTATGGGTGGCGACGCCGGGCCTGCCACCGCTGTGGATCCTGGCCGTTTTTGTCGCTGGCGTCTGGCTGATGCGCGCGGCAGGCTGTGTGATTAATGATTATGCCGATCGTAAAATCGACGGCCATGTGAAGCGCACCGCCAACCGACCGTTGCCCAGCGGGGCCGTCAGTGGCAAAGAGGCGCGAATATTGTTTGCGGTGCTGGTGTTGTGCTCCTTTCTTTTGGTCCTGACCCTGAACCGGATGACCATCCTGCTTTCGGTTGCTGCGTTGCTGCTGGCGTGGGTGTATCCGTTTATGAAACGCTATACGCATTTGCCGCAGGTGGTACTGGGGGCGGCCTTCGGCTGGTCGATCCCGATGGCGTTTGCCGCCGTCAGTGAAACGCTGCCGCTGAGCTGCTGGCTGATGTTCCTGTGCAATATTCTCTGGGCGGTGGCCTACGATACGCAGTATGCGATGGTCGATCGCGATGATGACCTGAAGATCGGCGTGAAGTCGACGGCGATCCTGTTCGGGCAATACGATCGGCTGATTATTGGACTCTTACAGGTGGCAGTGCTGGCGCTGATGATCGCTATTGGCTGGCTGAATGGGCTGGGCAGCGCATTCTACGCGGCGGTGTTCGTAGCGGGCGTGCTGTTTGTGTATCAGCAGAAGCTGATTGTGCATCGTGAACGTGATGCCTGCTTTAAGGCGTTTATGAATAATAACTACGTCGGGCTGGCGCTGTTTGTCGGGCTGGCGGTGAGTTACTGGTCGTTCGCATAAGCCTTATTCGCGTAAACCTGCCGGGTGGCGGCTTCGCCTTACCTGGCCTACGAAAGCTGAAATTTCAACGGGTTATGACGTGTGGTTTGGATTCGCCGGGTGACGGTATCACCAACACCCGGCGTTTTTATCACTCGCCCTGCGCCGCGCTCTCAATCGTCAGGCGCACATCCGAGGTAATCAACTCTGCCAGCATCTGATAAACCTTCATGGTTTCTGCCGGTTCCGCATCTCCGGTATCGCTGATATAGCCCTCATCACGCAGCGTCAGCACCAGAGAGCTGAAGACCGCTTTATCGAAGAACTCCGGTGCGTTGATGCCGTGCAGCACGGACAAACGCTGTGCCACGGTGCGACTCTCTTTCTCCAGCGTGCCACGGTTGATCGACGGATTAGCGCTGAGCAGCCAGAAGGTAATCGCATAGCGCTGTAGCGTTTCACGCGCGCCTGCCGCCAGCAGTTGCAGCGTCCGGGCGCGGGCCGGATTGATACGGAATTCCGTTTCCTCGGGGGTAATCAGCCCCTGACGCGCCATCTCTGCCGTCAACGCGTCAATCACCCCTGCCACTTCGCGGGTATCCCAGCGCAGGAACAGTTCGGCTTTCAGCATCGGGTAAAGTAATTCCACATGGCGCAGCAGGGCGTCACGCGAAATCTGCCGGTGCTGAGTCACAATGGCGGCAATCAGCGATGGCAGCATCAGCATATGCGTGATGTTATTGCGATAGTAAGTCATCAGAACCGCCTGCTCGCGCGGCAGAACGATGATATCGCCGATGGTGTCTTTCTCGACCTGGAACTTATTCATCTGCAACGCATGCTCGATAAGTTCGTTAGCGGTGGCGACAGGCGCGGTAGAATCCGGCGCATAGGGCACATTACGTAACAGGTCGAGATAGCAATCCAGTTGCTGCGTCAGTTGCTCACGGGTCAGGGAGCGCTGACGGGAAGCCAGCAGCGCGGTACAGCACAGGTTCATGGCGTTAGCCGCCCCTGCATTGTTAATGCGCACCATCAGATCGGCGGCGATGCGGTTAACGGTCGGCGTTAGCCAGGCCGGGCGCACCGCTTCAATTGGATCGATGGATTCTCGCCACTCAGGCACATGGTGATTAAGGTAGGTCATCAGCGGCATTGGTTCGCCGAAGTTGACGTAGCCCTGACCGAGATTACGCAGCTTGCTCAAACCACGCATCATTTGCAGCAGGTTTTCTTTCTCTTTCGTCGCGCCACGCAGCTCTTTGGCGTAAGTGCCCACTTCCATCACATGCTCATAGCCGATATAAATCGGCACCAGAGTGATGGGGCGCGTCCCGCCACGTAGCATCGCCTGGATGGTCATCGACAGGGTGCCGGTTTTTGGATCCAGCAGACGGCCAGTACGTGAGCGACCACCCTCGACAAAATACTCAACGGAATAGCCACGGCTAAACAGCTCACCGAGATATTCGCGGAACACCGTCGAATAGAGCTTGTTACCCTTAAAGGTTCGGCGAATAAAGAACGCGCCCAGGCGGCGGAAAATCGGCCCGGCAGGCCAGAAGTTCAGGTTAATGCCCGCGGCAATATGCGGCGGCACCAGCCCCTGATGATAGAGCACGTAGGAGAGCAGCATATAGTCCATATGGCTGCGGTGGCAGGGCACGTAGACAATCTCATGACCATCATGCGCCAGTTGCCGCACGCGCTCGGCGTTATGCACGTTAATCCCTTGATACAGACGGTTCCACGTGAAGCCCAGAATACGGTCGGTCAGGCGGATCATTTCATAAGAGAAGTTAGCGGCAATCTCTTCCATCAGCGCAATCGCATTCTGCTGCGCTTTTTCATGAGAGATTTTTTTGCTGCGTGCTTCGTCTTCTACCGCGCGGGCAATCGCTTTGGACGCCAGAAGCTTATTAAACAGATCCTGACGGGCAGGCAGACGCGGTCCCACGGCAGCCAGACGCTGACGGGCAAAGTGCATACGCGCAACGCGTGCCAGCTTTTGCGCAATGATTTTATCCGTTCCGTGCTCGTCTGCCATACGCCGCAGAGAGACCGAAGGGGAGAAGCGGACAAAACTGTCGCGCCCCAGCCAGGACACGGCGAAAAACTTTTGTATGCCATTGAGCATGCGCAGCGGCGGATTAACCTCGCCCTTCTCACGCCCCGGTGAACGGCCAAACATCACCGACACCGGCACCATCTGCACGTCCAGACCCGGATTGCTGCGATGCAGATCCAGATAGTCATGGAAGAGTTTGATAGACTCTTCTTTCGGCGTGTAGTAGGTAAACACACGCGGTCCGCCGTGAATAAAGACGTAGCGCGGCAGCAGGGTGCCGTCGACCTCCAGCGGCTCCAGGGGATCGGGGAGATCGTGTGCCAGGCACTGCGTGCGCAGCGTCAGCAAATCCGCTTTTGAGTTATAAGGCAATACGTACATAATCGGGCGGGAGGTATCCAGACCCAATTCCTGCGCGGGTTCCGCCGGAATAGACTTGCTCTTTACCAGCACGCTTAATGGTAAATTCAGTAATTTGTAGTAAATTCGTGGCCAGCCGGACATAAACGATGTGAAGCCTCTGGTTAATCATGCAAATGCGCTGCAAGGATATCAGAAAGTGAACCGATTTTCTGAGCTTACGCAGGACGCGCGCTATATCATTGACGCTAATAATGTAAAAAGGTTCTTTTAATGGCCAATAATACCACCGGATTGACCCGGATTATCAACGCAGCGGGTTATTCCTGGAAAGGATTTCGTGCGGCATGGATTAACGAAGCCGCTTTTCGGCAGGAAGGCGTGGCCGCCATTGTGGCGATCATTATCGCCTGCTGGCTGGATGTGGACCCCATCACGCGTGTCTTGCTGATAGGTTCGGTGCTGCTGGTAATGATCGTGGAAATTTTAAACAGCGCAATTGAAGCCGTCGTGGACCGCATCGGCACGGAACGGCACGAACTGTCGGGCCGCGCCAAGGACATGGGATCGGCGGCGGTGCTGCTGGCGATTATCGTCGCGCTTATCACCTGGGTGACCTTATTGTGGTCGCATTTCCGCTGAAGGTCGCAAAAGTAGAAAAGTCTCTTATTTTTCGTGCCATTGGTGGTTCCAAAATCGCCGTTAACTGTATATACTCACAGCATAACTGTATATACACCCAGGGGGCGGAATGAAAGCGTTAACGGCCAGGCAGCAAGAGGTGTTCGATCTCATTCGGGATCACATCAGCCAGACAGGCATGCCACCGACGCGTGCGGAAATTGCGCAACGTTTGGGGTTCCGTTCCCCAAACGCGGCTGAAGAACATCTTAAAGCGCTGGCGCGGAAAGGGGTGATTGAGATTGTCACCGGCGCATCACGTGGTATTCGTCTGCTGATTCAGGAAGAAGAAGGTATTCCGCTTATCGGTCGCGTGGCTGCCGGTGAGCCGCTGCTGGCGCAGCAGCATATTGAAAGCCACTATCAGGTTGACCCGTCACTGTTTAAACCCAACGCCGATTTTCTGCTGCGCGTTAGCGGGATGTCGATGAAAGACATTGGTATTATGGACGGCGATTTGCTGGCAGTGCACAAAACGCAGGACGTGCGTAACGGTCAGGTTGTTGTCGCGCGTATTGACGAAGAAGTGACCGTTAAGCGCCTGAAAAAACAGGGCAACGTCGTTGAACTGCTGCCTGAAAATAATGAATTTTCACCGATTGTGGTTGACCTGCGTAAGCAAAACTTCTCTATTGAAGGACTGGCTGTGGGCGTGATCCGCAACGGCGAGTGGCTGTAATCTCGTCCTGATTTCTGCGGTACTGTGGGTGCCGCAGGATTTCCTCTTCATTTTCTGAAACCTTCCCGGCCTTATGATGCTTCACAGGGTTAAATATTCTTAATTCCCCGCAGGGTACAGGATCCTCATCTACACTTATTCTTACGTTCAGCAGAAAACATAGCTTATCTGGACGACAGAATTCGAATGATTTGTACCCCAACAATGAGGACATAATTATGAATAAAGACGAAGTCGGCGGTAACTGGAAACAGTTCAAAGGTAAAGCGAAAGAACAATGGGGCAAACTGACCGATGATGATATGACTGTCATCGAAGGTAAACGTGACCAGCTGGTTGGTAAAATCCAGGAACGTTACGGTTACCAGAAAGATCAGGCGGAAACCGAAGTAAAAGACTGGGAAACCCGTCACGATTACCGCTGGTAGTAGCGCACTCAGCTAACCCCTGAGAAGTCCTACCCGAAGGTACATGGAGGTACCACCCCACAAAGAGCCGTGCTGAAACTAGCGCGGCTTTTTCTTGCTTTGAATACTGTGGTCGTGATGACATTCGCCGGGATGACGACAGGCTTCAACCTCAGCACAATCTGCACACAGACCGTGTGCTTCGATCACATTATGACGTAAAGCAAATCCCATCCGCGCTGCCAGCGCATGCATGATATCTTCCACGCCATCGGCACCTTCCTCTTTCACGACGCCGCAGCGGTCGCAGATGAACATCGCCGAAGTGTGGTTGTGATCGAAGAGATGACACAACACGTAGCTATTGGTCGATTCCACCTTATGCACAAAACCCTGCTCAAGCAGAAACTCCAGCGCACGATATACCGTCGGCGGTTTGGCCTGTGGTTCTTTGTCGCGCAGCAGGTCAAGCAGATCGTAGGCGCTAATTGCCCCCTGTTGCAGGCTCATTAACCGCAACACTTCAAGGCGCTGCGGGGTCAGGCGCACATTGCGTTGCACGCACAGCTTTTCAGCTTGCGCTAACATCTCCTGCGAAGTGGTCTTGTCCATAGCGTCCTCGGGTGGGGTGGGCAGAAGCCTATTTTATCATGTTCTGCTGAAAGTCAGAAATGAAGGCTGTTTACATGGCAGTCTCACTCAAAAGACTGGTCATAACAGATTAGTACGGACTGCACGCTTTCATGTTACTCATGAGCAAGCAGTAAATTAACGGCATACATATATGTACTCAGTACACTAAAATATTTGATGTGTGTACGGCGTACATGTAAAATAGCGTTAAAGTTACAATAGCGCAGGAACAGGGATGTTTACTTTTATTGAGCTTCATGGGTTCAGTAAGCGGCGGCAAGCTTTTTTACCAGATGATGAGTTCCGTGTGTTTCAGGAGCTGTTGATTGAAGATCCTGAAACCGGAGATGTTATTGCCGGGACGGGCGGTTTCCGCAAAATCCGCTGGAGTCGCCCCGGAATGGGTAAACGCGGCGGTGTACGGGTAATTTATTATACTGTGACGCGTAAAGGGCGGATTTATCTGGCCCTGATATACCCCAAAAATGAGCAAGATGATTTATCAGAAGATCAAAAAAGAGCGCTGAAGCAATTATCCGACATGCTCGTATAAGGCTGAGGTTCTGTAACTTCTCATAGGGCAATAGGGCCGATGATGCATCAACGGGGAGATGAGGTACAGATGAAAGACGAATTATTTGCCGATCTGCTAGCGAGTGCAGAAGAGATGGTAAGAATTGAAAAAGGTGAGCAAACGCCAGCACCGGAACACGTTCATACGTTTAGTGCCATTGATGTCAAAGCGATACGTGAGGCGACGGGTTTAAAGCAGCAGGATTTTGCGATGGCGGTTGGCGTGAGTTACGATCTGGTAAAAAGCTGGGAAACCAGGCGGCGTCAGCCAACGGGGGCACCGAGAAAGCTTCTGCTTTTACTGGAAATGAATCCTTTTATTATTAATCAGCTTAAAACGATTTAATTCTACGTTGAGCCTGCGCGTGTAATGCGGCCAGCGTTATACCTTTTCTCTATGTTATAGTAGACGGCTCGACCTGTAACACAGAGAGGTTTCTCTCTGCTCAGGGTTATCTCATTCTGCCAATGACGTCAAAAATGCACCTGAATCCAAATCCTGGCATCGCCAACGCTTCTTTCCCCGCCCACCGTTTCTCCATCGCGCCGATGCTCGACTGGACGGACAGGCACTGCCGTTATTTCCTGCGTCTGCTTTCCCGCCATACGCTGCTGTACACGGAAATGGTCACGACAGGCGCGATTATTCACGGTAAAGGTGATTATCTGGCCTATAGCGAAGAAGAACACCCGGTCGCGCTCCAGCTTGGCGGCAGCGATCCGGCGGCGCTTGCGCAGTGCGCGAAACTGGCAGAGGCGCGTGGCTATGATGAAATCAACCTCAACGTGGGTTGTCCTTCAGACCGCGTGCAAAACGGTATGTTTGGTGCCTGCCTGATGGGCAACGCCGCGCTGGTCGCGGATTGTATTAAGGCGATGCGCGATGTGGTTTCCATTCCGGTGACGGTGAAAACGCGTATTGGCATCGACGATCAGGATAGCTATGAGTTCCTGTGCCAGTTTATTGATACCGTTTCCGGCAAGGGCGAATGCGAGATGTTTATCATTCACGCGCGCAAAGCCTGGCTTTCCGGGCTGAGTCCGAAAGAAAACCGCGAAATCCCGCCGCTGGATTATCCGCGCGTTTACCAGCTGAAGCGCGATTTTCCGCACTTAACCATGGCGATCAACGGCGGTATTAAATCGCTGGAAGAAGCCAACGCGCACCTTCAGCATATGGATGGGGTGATGGTCGGGCGTGAGGCGTACCAGAACCCGGGGATTCTGGCATCGGTGGATCGGGAAATCTTTAACGCCACCGGCGCAGATGCCGATCCGGTGGCGATAGTCCGCGCCATGTACCCGTACATTGAACGCGAACTCAGCCAGGGAACGTACCTCGGGCATATCTCACGGCATATGCTGGGGCTATTTCAGGGGATCCCCGGCGCGCGCCAGTGGCGTCGTTACCTGAGTGAAAATGCGCACAAGGCAGGAGCCGATATTGACGTGCTCGAGCAGGCACTGAAGCTGGTGGCGGATAAACGCTAATCTTCACTACAATCTGGTCAATTTCACCACGCCTCGCATACCTTATGCGGGGCGTTTTTATTGATAATCAAGAGGTTAAACTTGGCACGATTTTTGTAAATATAACGATATCAAGGCATTTTTCGGGGAGATCGTCATGCTGGAACTACTTTTTGTTAGCGGATTTTTTGTCGTGCTGCTGATGACGGGCGTATCACTGCTGGGCATCATCGCTGCGCTGTTCGTGGCGACGGCGTTGATGTTTGTTGGTGGCCTGTTCGCGCTGGTCATTAAATTGCTGCCATGGCTGTTGCTGGCGGTCGCGGTGGTATGGGTGATCCGAACGATAAAGGCGCCAAAAGTACCGCAATATCAGTGCAATAAGCGCTCTCGTTACTAAGGAATGTGCAGAGGATCACAACCCCAGCACTTTTGCTTAGAATCGCATAGGCTTTGCTTAGCAAATCTGTCACTATTCTCCGTCTAACGAATTCATCGCGCTGTACCCTACATACGGCCGAACTAAAAAAAGTAAGGGCTTCCCTCGTGGAAGCCCTAAACTTTTCTAGGGGATCAGCAGGCTTGAACCTTGCGTCGCCCGGCTTTCCAGCGTCTCATGCGCTTTTTGCGCATCCTTCAGCGCAAATTTTTGCGCCTCAGCGACATCCACTTTAATCACGCCGCTGGCGATCAGTGAAAACAGCTCATTGCTGGCTTCGGTCAGTTCCTCGCGGTTAGTGATATAGCCCTGAAGGGAAGGGCGCGTTGCGAACAATGAACCTTTCTGGTTCAGGATGCCAAGGTTAACCCCGGTGACCGGGCCTGAAGAGTTACCAAAACTCACCATCAGTCCGTGGCGTTGCAGACAGTCCAGCGAGGATTCCCAGGTATCTTTACCTACCGAATCGTAAACCACGCGCACTTTTTTACCCTCGGTAAGCTCTTTTACCCGCTCCACCAGGTTCTCTTCGCGGTAGTTAATCACCTGCCACGCGCCCGCCTGCTTCGCCCGCTGCGCTTTCTCCGCCGAGCCGACCGTACCGATAAGCTTCGCGCCCAGCGCTTTCGCCCACTGACAGGCAATTAGCCCGACGCCCCCGGCAGCAGCGTGGAACAAAAACACCTCATCCGGTTTAATTTCATAAGTTTTGCGCAGTAAATAGAATACTGTCAGCCCCTTAAGGAACGAGGCTGCCGCCTGCTCAAAGGAGATGGCATCCGGCAAAATAGCCGCTTTATCAGCAGGTACGTTGTGTACCGAGCTGTAAGCGCCGAGCGCGGACTGCGCATAAACCACACGGTCGCCGGGCTTGATATCGGTTACGCCGCTGCCGACTTTACTGACTACGCCCGCCGCCTCGGTGCCTAATCCGCTGGGCAATGACGGCGGCGGATACAGACCGCTGCGAATATAGGTATCGATGTAGTTGATCCCAATAGCTTTATTCTCTACCTGAATCTCGTTCTCTGCCGGATCGCCCGGCGTAAACTCCACCGCCTGCAACACTTCCGGCCCGCCGTGCTTGTTAAATTCGATACGTGTTGCCATGCTTCCTCCTGAACAATGTGATAATCTTTCGACCCATTCATCATCTCGGTAACTCCATTCACTATGGCAGGAAATAAACCCTTCAACAAACAGACTGAACCTCGCGACCCGCAGGTTGCCGGGTTAAAAATGCCCCCGCACTCGATTGAAGCGGAACAGTCGGTGTTGGGCGGTTTAATGCTGGATAACGAACGCTGGGACGATGTCGCCGAACGTGTAGTGTCGGACGATTTTTATACCCGGCCGCACCGGCATATTTTCACCGAAATGGGGCGTTTGCAGGAGATGGGGAAACCCATTGACCTGATCACGCTTGCCGAGTCGCTGGAACAACAGGGACAGCTGGACAGCGTCGGCGGCTTCGCCTATCTGGCGGAACTATCAAAAAATACGCCAAGTGCGGCGAACATCAGCGCTTATGCGGATATCGTGCGTGAACGTGCTGTCGTCCGCGATATGATTTCGGTGGCCAATGAGATTGCCGATGCGGGTTACGATCCGCAGGGCCGCAGCAGCGACGAACTGCTGGATCTCGCCGAATCCCGCGTTTTCCAGATCGCCGAGAACCGCGCCAATAAAGACGAAGGCCCGAAGAGTATCGATCAGATCCTCGACGCCACTGTCGCACGTATTGAGACCCTGTTCCAGCAGCCGCACGATGGCGTCACCGGGGTGGATACCGGCTATCAGGATCTGAATAAGAAGACCGCCGGCCTGCAACGCTCGGATTTGATCATCGTGGCGGCGCGTCCGTCGATGGGGAAAACTACGTTTGCGATGAACCTCTGCGAAAACGCGGCGATGTTGCAGGATAAGCCGGTGCTGATCTTTAGTCTGGAGATGCCCGGTGAGCAGATTATGATGCGTATGCTGGCATCGCTTTCCCGTGTCGATCAGACGCGCATTCGTACCGGTCAGCTTGACGATGAAGACTGGGCGCGGATCTCCGGCACGATGGGTATCCTGCTGGAAAAGCGCAATATGTATATCGACGACTCCTCCGGCCTGACGCCGACGGAAGTCCGCTCCCGCGCACGGCGTATTTTCCGCGAGCATGACGGGCTGAGCCTGATCATGATCGACTACCTCCAGCTGATGCGCGTGCCGTCGCTGTCCGACAACCGTACCCTGGAGATCGCCGAAATCTCCCGCTCGCTGAAGGCGCTGGCGAAAGAGCTACAGGTGCCGGTAGTGGCGCTGTCGCAGCTTAACCGCTCGCTGGAGCAGCGTGCCGATAAACGCCCGGTGAACTCCGATCTTCGTGAATCCGGCTCTATCGAACAGGACGCCGACTTAATCATGTTTATTTATCGTGATGAGGTATATCACGAGAACAGCGATCTCAAAGGCATCGCGGAAATTATTATCGGTAAACAGCGTAACGGTCCCATCGGTACGGTGCGTCTGACCTTTAACGGGCAGTGGTCGCGTTTCGATAACTACGCCGGACCACAGTACGACGACGAATAATTCAGCCAGTAAAAGCAAACACTTATCAAGGAACACACATGCAAGCGGCAACTGTAGTTATTAACCGCCGCGCTCTGCGACACAACCTGCAACGCCTGCGCGAACTGGCCCCCGCCAGCAAGCTCGTTGCGGTGGTGAAAGCGAACGCCTACGGACACGGTCTCCTGGAGACCGCGCGAACGCTCCCCGACGCTGACGCTTTCGGCGTCGCCCGTCTCGAAGAGGCCTTACAGCTGCGTGAAGGTGGCATTACTCAGCCAGTTTTGCTGCTTGAAGGCTTTTTCAATGCCGCCGATCTGCCGACCATCGCCGCACAGCATCTGCACACTGCCGTTCATAATCCCGAACAGCTTGAGGCGCTGGAAAGTGCCGATCTCAGCGAACCCGTTACCGTATGGATGAAGCTGGATACCGGTATGCACCGCCTCGGCGTGCGGCCGGAAGAGGCCGAAGCGTTTTATCAGCGTCTGACGCAGTGCAAAAACGTGCGCCAACCGGTGAATATCGTCAGCCATTTTGCCCGTGCCGATGAGCCTGAGTGTGGGGCCACAGAGAGACAGCTCGATATTTTTAATACGTTCTGCGAAGGTAAACCGGGGCAGCGCTCTATCGCCGCCTCGGGCGGCATTCTGCTGTGGCCGCAGTCGCACTTTGACTGGGCGCGGCCGGGCATCATTCTCTACGGCGTCTCGCCGCTGGAGCAAAAACCCTGGGGGCCAGATTTTGGCTTCCAGCCCGTCATGTCGCTCACCTCCAGTCTGATTGCCGTGCGCGAACATAAAGCGGGCGAACCTGTGGGCTACGGCGGCACCTGGGTGAGCGAGCGGAATACCCGTCTTGGCGTGGTAGCGATGGGCTACGGCGACGGTTATCCACGCGCCGCACCGTCCGGTACGCCGGTGTTGGTCAACGGTCGCGAAGTGCCGATTGTCGGGCGCGTGGCGATGGATATGATCTGCGTTGATTTAGGCCCGGAAAGCGCCGACCGTGCAGGGGATACCGTGATCATGTGGGGTGAGGGTTTACCCGTCGAGCGGATTGCTGAGATTACAAAAGTAAGTGCTTACGAACTTATCACGCGGCTGACGTCGCGGGTAGCGATGCAGTATATCGATTAATCCTGGCTTTCCAGGGAGGGAAAATGTCCATACCGGAAATCGCCGCCTGCCTCAGCTATGCCATTTCAGTCTGGCTGGCGGCGCGTAACAGTGTTCACACCTGGTGGACGGGCATTATCGGTAGCGTGCTGTATGGCTGGGTATTCTGGTCGGTGCAACTTTACGCCGATGTGACGCTACAGGTCTTTTTCATCGCCACCAGTATTACTGGCTGGCTACACTGGCTTAAAGGCCAGCACGGCAAGGTGCTTCCCATCAGGAAGACACATATCGGCCATCTTTTCCTGCTGTTCTGCGGTGCTGTTCTCGTCGCCGCAGGATACGGCCTCTTATTGCATACCTTCACTAACGCCTGGTCGCCGTGGCTGGATTCCTTAATCCTCACGTTCAGCGTGCTGGCGCAGTTTATGCTGATGGGCCGACGTCTGGAAAACTGGTACGTCTGGCTTGCCGTGAACACGCTGGCAGTCCCGTTGTATGCGTATCGGGGATTGTCCCTGACGGCGGGGCTGTATCTGGTTTTCTGGTTTAACGCCTGGCACGGTCTGTGGAAATGGCGTAGAGAGCTGAGAAGGCAATGAAGCGCTTCGCCACCGGTCTTATTGTCGGCAAGTTTGCGCCGCTGCACTGCGGCCATGAGCGGCTGATTAACGCCGCGCTGGCGCAGTGCGACACGGTACTGCTGCTGAGTTATTCGGTGCCTGAACTGCCGGGCTGCGAGCCGGAAAAGCGGCAACGCTGGTTGCAACAGCGTTTTCCTCAGTGCCGGTCAATTGTACTGATGCCTGAGCGAGTGAAGGCGTGGCAACTCCCTGCGATCCCTCATAACCAAGATAGCGCGGATAGCCATCGACACTATGTCGCCACGGTATGCGAGCAGGTTTTTCAGCAACATCCGCAGGTGGTATTTAGCGGAGAAGATTATGGCGATGGCTTTGCGGCGGTGCTCAGTGAGCGTTTTAACCAGCCGGTTACACACGTCAGGCTACAGCGCGGTGCGGAGCCTGACGCGCCGTCCGGAACGCTGATCCGCGCCGATGTTCACCGCTATCATGCGATGCTGCCGGACGAGGTCTACCGTGATTTTGTCCTCCGCATTTGCCTGCTGGGTGGCGAATCCACCGGTAAAAGTACGCTTTCAAAAGCGCTGGCAGAGGCGCTGAATACTACTTTCGTCGCCGAATTTGGCCGTGAATACTGGGAACAGAAACAGGAGGATTTAGGTTATCACGACCTTCTGCATATCGCCCGTACCCAGGTACAGCGCGAAGAAGCCGCACAGCCAGCGCAGTATCTGGTCTGTGACACCTCGCCGCTGACGACCCTGTTCTATACGCTTCATCAGTTCGGCCATGCGCCGCCAGAACTTCACCGTCTTGCAGAACGGGATTACGCCTTGATTGTCCTGTGCGATGCCGATTTCGATTTTGTGCAGGACGGTACGCGGCAGGGCGAGGATTTTCGTCGCCTGCAACAGGCGTGGTATGAGCGGGAACTAACGCGCAGAAAGCTACCGTTTATTCGCGTCCGTGGTCCGGTTTCTGAGCGGATTACGCAAATTCTGACGCACCTGGCGACGCTACATTAAACGCTGTTATCTCTCTGCAGGCTGGTTTATTGTGTAATTCACTCAGACCGTAAACCTGGAGAACCACCACGTGTTTCAGAAAGTTGACGCCTACGCTGGCGACCCGATTCTCTCCCTGATGGAACGCTTCAAAGACGATCCGCGCAGCGACAAAGTCAATCTCAGCATCGGCCTTTACTACAACGAAGATGGCATTATTCCGCAGCTACAGGCGGTGGCTGAAGCCGAGGCGCGTCTTAATGCGCAGCCGCACGGCGCATCGCTTTACCTGCCGATGGAAGGTCTGAATAGTTATCGTCACACCATTGCCCCCCTGCTGTTTGGTGTCGATCATCCGGTACTGGCGCAGCATCGCGTAGCGACCATTCAGACCCTCGGCGGCTCTGGTGCGCTGAAAGTCGGGGCAGATTTCCTGAAACGCTACTTCCCGAATTCTGGCGTCTGGGTCAGCGATCCGACCTGGGATAATCACGTGGCCATTTTTGAAGGTGCCGGATTCAGCGTAAAAACCTATCCCTGGTTTGACGATACCACCAAAGGCGTTCGCGTTAATGCGCTCATCGAAACGCTGAATACGCTGCCCGCGCAGAGTATTGTCCTGCTGCATCCGTGCTGTCATAACCCTACCGGATCCGATCTCACCAATGAGCAGTGGGATGCGGTAGTAGAGGTGCTGAAGGCCCGCGAGCTGATCCCGTTCCTCGATATTGCCTATCAGGGCTTCGGTGCGGGTATGGAAGAGGATGCGTATGCGATCCGCGCGATTGCCAGCGCCGGGCTGCCCGCTCTGGTCAGCAATTCATTTTCCAAGATTTTCTCGCTGTACGGCGAACGTGTCGGCGGGTTGTCGGTAGTCTGTGACGATGCTGAGTCGGCGTCTCGCGTGCTGGGTCAGTTAAAAGCGACCGTGCGTCGCAACTACTCCAGCCCGCCGAATTTCGGTGCGCAGGTGGTCTCGACGGTGCTGCGTGACGCCGGGTTAAAAGCCAGTTGGCTGGCAGAGGTTGAAGAGATGCGCCTGCGGATTCTGACGATGCGTCAGACGCTGGTCACGGTGCTAAAAGAGGCCGTGCCGGGACGCAACTTCGATTACCTGCTGCAACAGCGTGGCATGTTCAGCTATACCGGTCTGAGTGCAGCCCAGGTTGATCGCTTGCGTGATGAATTTGGTATTTACCTGATTGCCAGCGGACGGATGTGCGTCGCCGGACTGAATACACGCAACGTTCAGCGCGTGGCACAGGCCTTCGCTGCGGTGATGTAAGCGCTCACTTACCTACTGCCGGGACGCGAGATCTGACAGGAGCTTGTCAGACCTCGCGCATTACTGCCTTTTGATCCCGCACAACCAATGCCGATAAAACCCTTTCTTTCGCCTGCCGCTAAGGTTAAGGTCTGAACAAGCGCACAATAACTGCGCACGCTAACAACATAAAAAATAGGGACTTAAGGGAAACGTATGCGCAAAATTATCATGGCGCTGAATGCCGCCTGCCTGGCTCTGGCACTTAATGGCACTGTCGTCGCCCGCGCCTCCACGCCTTCTCCGCTGTACACAGGCACCAACGTTGCCAGACTCGCTGAACAAGCGCCTGTTCACTGGGTTTCCGTGGCGCAAATCGAAAATAGCCTGACGGGACGCCCGCCGATGGCCGTGGGTTTTGATATCGACGATACCGTGCTGTTCTCAAGCCCTGGCTTCTGGCGCGGTAAAGAAACGTATTCGCCCGACAGCGAGGACTATCTGCACAATCCGGCCTTCTGGGAAAAAATGAATAACGGCTGGGATGAGTTCAGTATCCCTAAAGAAGTGGCGCGCGCGCTGAATGCTATGCATGTTAAACGCGGCGACCGTATTTACTTCATCACCGGACGCAGCCAGACCCAGACCGAAACGGTGTCAAAAACGCTACAGAACGATTTTTCTATTCCGGCGGCAAACATGAATCCGGTCATTTTCGCGGGCGATAAAGCAGGCCAGAATACCAAAACCCAGTGGTTACAGGATAAGCAGATCAAACTGTTCTACGGCGATTCTGATAACGACATGACTGCCGCGCAGGAGACGGGCGCGCGGGCGATCCGTGTGTTACGCGCCTCCAACTCGACCTACAAACCATTGCCACAGGCTGGCATGTTTGGCGAGGAAGTGATTGCTAACTCCGAATATTAACGTTCGCATGTGAATTGCTGGCTTTTTAAACAAAAAGACGCCAAAGGGTTTACCTTTTGGCGTCTTGCTGCACACTTAGAGAGGTTCATCTTTCTGACTGGAGCAGCTTATGTGGTATCAGCAAACCCTGACATTACGCGCGCAACCGCGTGGATTTCACCTGGTGACGGATGAAGTGCTGGGGCAAATTCACGATCTATCACGCGTTAACGTCGGCTTACTGCATCTGCTGCTTCAACACACTTCCGCCTCCCTGACCCTCAATGAGAACTGCGATCCGAGCGTTCGCCGCGATATGGAACAGCATTTTCTCAAAGCCATCCCCGATAACGCCCCGTATGAACATGATTATGAAGGGGCAGACGATATGCCCTCGCATATTAAATCGTCAACACTGGGCGTTTCTCTGCTGCTGCCGGTGAAAAACGGGCGCGTGCAACTCGGCACCTGGCAAGGGATTTGGCTGGGAGAACATCGTATCCACGGCGGTTCGCGTCATATTATCGCGACCCTGCAAGGAGAATAATCATGACCGATTCGGAACTCTTACAATACTGTATGGCAAAACCGGGCGCGGAGCAGAGCGTACACAGCGACTGGAAAGCCACGCAGATCAAAGTCGCGGATGTCCTTTTTGCGATGGTCAAAATAGTGGAAGAACGCCCGGCCGTTTCTCTGAAAACCAGCCCCGAACTGGCTGAGTTATTACGTAACGAACATAAAGATGTTCGACCCAGCAAGCATCTCAATAAAGCCCACTGGAGCACGGTATACCTCGATGGCACATTGCCGGCTTCGCAGATTTATTATCTGGTGGATGCCTCTTATCAGCAGGTCATCACGACGCTGCCGGAAGATAAACGTAAACTGCTGGCACTCTGACTCAGAGTGCGGCAATCAGCGTTGCCAGTGCGAGATCAAGCAGGCGGATGACAATCGACTGAATGCGACTGCGGAGAGCGATTTCCGCATTATTCGCGCGCAGGCGGGCGATGTCGCGCTGCCCCTCCAGTAACACGATCAGATCATCCTGAGTAAGCCAGCCACGTGCTTTTTCACGCAGTGCCAGTGCGATCAGCGTCCCGGCATCGCGTATTCCGGCATCTTCATCGCGGGCGGCAAGATTAAGCAGGGTGATGAATTCTGTGGCCGCTGTGCCTAAGCTTGCAGGCTGTTCTTTGGCGTTGGTTAAAAGCGTATTAAGCGATGGCATCTTTATTTCTCCGGATGGCAGGCGGAACCGGGTCGCAGACATTCGCCTTCAATAGCCAGTTGCCATGCCTGCCGGGCCTGCTGTGTGAACAGCCTTGCCTGAACTTCTGTCAGCGCGCTGTTTTGTCGGATTACCCGCGCATGCAGGCGAAAGTAATTTTCTTCCAGCAGGGTCAGATTTTCTATCCGCAGCGGATCGTTAAGCGTTGCCGCCAGCATCAGCGCCTCATCAAAGCCCTGACGGAGTTCACTATCGTCCCGGGCAATAATGTTTGTATCCAGCGGCGCGGTGGCCGCATCGGCGATAAAGTGCAGATGCGACGTTTTCAGCCCTTCCAGTTGCTGATGGGCCTGAGCGTTGTAGTTATCGGTTAGCGAGCAGGCCGACAGCAAAAGGGCGCAGCATACGGCGGCGCATCGGGTGATCCAGTGATAGCAAAGCATGATCGTTTCCGGCGGTGAACAGGTGCGGCAATCTCATACCAGCCGGGGTGACGGGGCAAATCATAAAAGCTCACGGGGGAGAAATGAGAACGGATGAGGAAAAATGATGCCGCTTCCCGGAGCGGGAAGCGGCACAGGACGATCACAACATCGGTTTAAGGAAACGCGCGGTGTGCGAAGCTTCGCACTCTGCCACTGTTTCTGGCGTACCGGAGACGAGGATCTCGCCGCCGCCGCTGCCGCCTTCCGGACCGAGGTCGACCACCCAGTCGGCGGTCTTGATGACATCAAGGTTATGCTCAATCACCACGATGGTGTTGCCCTGATCGCGTAACTGGTGCAGCACTTCCAGCAGTTGCTGAATATCGGCAAAGTGCAGACCGGTGGTCGGCTCATCAAGAATATACAGCGTCTGCCCGGTACCGCGCTTCGACAGCTCACGCGCCAGCTTCACGCGCTGGGCTTCACCGCCGGAAAGCGTTGTCGCCGCCTGACCGAGACGGATGTACGACAGGCCAACGTCCATCAGCGTTTGTAACTTACGCGCCAGCGCCGGTACGGCATCAAAGAACTCACGCGCTTCTTCGATGGTCATATCCAGCACTTCGTGGATGCTTTTGCCTTTGTACTTCACTTCCAGCGTTTCACGGTTGTAGCGCTTGCCTTTACACTGATCGCACGGCACATAAATGTCCGGCAGGAAGTGCATCTCCACCTTAATGACACCATCGCCCTGACAGGCCTCGCAGCGCCCGCCGCGCACGTTAAAGCTAAAACGTCCTGGCGTATAGCCACGTGAACGGGATTCCGGCACGCCAGCAAACAGTTCGCGCACCGGCGTAAAGACGCCGGTGTAGGTCGCCGGGTTAGAGCGCGGCGTGCGACCAATCGGGCTTTGGTCGATGTCGATAACCTTATCGAAATGCTCCAGACCTTGTACATCACGGTACGGCGCCGGTTCGATGATGGTTGCACCGTTCAACTGACGCTGAGCAATCGGGAACAGCGTATCGTTAATTAGCGTCGATTTACCGGAGCCGGAGACGCCAGTCACGCAGGTAAACAGCCCTACCGGCAGCGTCAGGGTGACATCTTTCAGGTTATTGCCGCGTGCGCCGGTTAACCGCAGCACTTTCTCCGGATCGGCTTTCACCCGCTCCTTCGGCACCTCGATTTTGCGCTTGCCGCTCATGTACTGACCGGTTAACGACTCGGGCACCGCCATGATAGCGTCCAGCGGTCCTTCAGCCACTACCTGACCACCGTGAACGCCTGCACCAGGGCCGATATCAATCACGTGATCCGCTGCGCGAATCGCGTCTTCATCATGCTCGACCACAATCACGGTATTACCAAGATCGCGCAGGTGAACCAGCGTCCCTAACAGACGTTCGTTATCGCGCTGGTGCAGGCCGATAGAAGGTTCATCCAGCACGTACATGACGCCCACCAGGCCCGCGCCAATCTGGCTTGCCAGACGAATACGCTGCGCCTCGCCGCCAGAAAGCGTTTCCGCCGAGCGTGAAAGCGTCAGGTAGTTCAGACCGACGTTCACCAGGAATTTCAGACGATCGCCAATCTCTTTGAGCACTTTCTCAGCGATTTTCGCCCGCTGACCGGACAGCTTCAGGTTAGTGAAAAAGTCCATCGCATGACCGATGCTCATATCAGAGATGGTCGGGAGCGCGGTGTTTTCAACAAACACATGGCGCGCTTCCCGGCGCAGACGCGTCCCTTCGCAGGTCGCACACGGGCGGTTGCTGATGTATTTCGCCAGTTCTTCACGCACCGCGCTGGATTCGGTCTCTTTATAGCGACGCTCCATATTATGCAGCACGCCTTCAAACGGATGACGGCGCACGGAAGTATCACCGCGGTCGTTCATGTATTTGAATTCAATAGACTCTTTACCGGAACCAAAGAGAATGACCTTCTGCACGCTGGCGCTCAGGCTGCCCCACGGGGCATCGACGTCGAATTTGTAATGCTCCGCCAGCGAGCGCAGCATCTGGAAATAGTAAAAGTTACGGCGATCCCAGCCGCGGATCGCACCGCCCGCCAGCGACAGCTCCGGGTTTTGCAGCACGCGATCGGGATCGAAATACTGCTGTACGCCCAGCCCGTCACAGGTTGGACACGCGCCCGCCGGGTTATTAAACGAGAACAGGCGCGGTTCAAGCTCGCGCATGCTGTAGCCGCAAATCGGGCAGGCAAAGTTGGCGGAGAAGAGTAGCTCTTCCGCTTTGGGATCGTCCATATCGGCAACGATGGCCGTGCCGCCGGAGAGATCCAGCGCCGTTTCAAAAGACTCGGCCAGACGCTGAGAGAGATCGTCACGTACCTTAAAGCGGTCGATCACCACCTCGATAGTATGTTTCTTTTGCAGCTCCAGCGAGGGCGGGTCCGAGAGATCGCAGACTTCGCCGTCAATCCTGGCGCGGATATACCCCTGACTGGCGAGGTTTTCCAGCGTCTTAGTGTGTTCGCCCTTACGCTCTTTGATGATGGGCGCGAGCAGCATCAGCCGCTTTTCCTCAGGCTGTGACAGCACGTTATCGACCATCTGGCTGACGGTTTGCGCGGCCAGCGGCACGTCGTGATCCGGACAGCGCGGCTCGCCCACACGAGCAAATAGCAGACGCAGGTAGTCGTGGATCTCGGTAATCGTCCCTACGGTAGAACGCGGGTTATGCGACGTTGATTTCTGTTCAATAGAAATCGCTGGCGATAAGCCTTCAATATGATCGACATCCGGCTTTTCCATCAGCGACAGGAACTGACGCGCATAGGCGGAGAGGGACTCGACGTAGCGACGTTGCCCTTCAGCGTATAACGTGTCAAAAGCCAGAGAAGATTTGCCAGAACCCGAAAGCCCGGTGACGACAATCAGTTTGTCGCGAGGGATGACGAGGTTGATGTTTTTTAGATTGTGGGTACGTGCGCCCCGAACTTCTATCTTATCCATTCACCTTTCCCGGTAGCCTGATTTGTTTGAAGGACAAACGGCGTTTTTTTGCAACTGAAACGGCTAATTATGACACAAATTAACCTGAATGAATATACAGTATTGGAATGCAACTTCCATGCAGATGTGCAAAAATGTCATCAGGAAGTTGTTTAACGGAATCGACTTCACAAGGTATCAAAGCGTGGTCTGGTAATGTTACAATCGCGCGTTTACACTCATTAAGAACGTTTTCAGGAGACACAATTATGGCCAGTAGAGGCGTAAATAAGGTGATTCTCGTCGGTAATCTGGGGCAGGACCCGGAAGTACGCTACTTGCCGAGTGGTGGCGCAGTTGCCAACTTCACGCTGGCTACTTCCGAATCCTGGCGTGATAAGCAGACCGGTGAGACGAAAGAGCAGACGGAATGGCACCGCGTGGTGATGTTCGGCAAGCTGGCGGAAGTAGCCGGTGAGTATCTGCGCAAAGGTTCTCAGGTGTATATCGAAGGACAGTTACGTACCCGTAAATGGACCGATCAAAGTGGTCAGGAACGCTATACCACGGAGATTAACGTCCCGCAGATTGGCGGCGTGATGCAGATGCTGGGCGGACGTCCGCAGGGCGGCGGCGCACCGGCAGGCGGCGGGCAGCAGGGCGGTTGGGGTCAGCCTCAGCAGCCTCAGCAGCAGTCTCAGGGCGGCAACCAGTTCAGCGGCGGCGCGCAGTCTCGCCCGCAGCCACAACAGCAGGCAGCCCCGACACAGTCCAACGAACCGCCGATGGACTTTGACGACGATATTCCGTTCTAACCACGCGATACCCCGACCAGTTCCTTTACAGGGGCTGGTCAGTTCATTGCGTTGACCAGAGAATCATCAGGTCATGACAACAGGCCATTCCGGTGGCATTTGTCCCATCGTTTCAACCATCACGTCTTTTACATTTCCCCAAATCACAGATACATCAGCCATCGTGATCCCCAGCAGGTTGGTCGCGAACCAGCAGGCGGCAATCATACCCAGCAGCGTGCTTATCACCGCCAGGCCGATATAATCCGCTTTGCGGAACTGAATGTTCAGGGTGCTGGCTAAAAACATCAGCCCGGCGCTTACCAGAGGCCAGCGCAGCAACACGACGCTGGTAGTAATGGTAGCCATGAAATCTATCCTCAGTGAAAAATGACATGCCTTCGGCCAGCAGCCCGGCCGGGAGGCGCAGACTGTCGTCAGACAGGGAAATTTTTATGAAACGGCGTTCCTGTATCACAGGATTTGTGAACTATATCACATTTGTTGTTTTATTCGCCAGAAAAAGAACCGCCTTCCTGCTTGTCAAGGGCCAGGAAAAATGTCATACGTAGTGTTGAAACTCCGCTATAGTGTTATCTGATTTCTCAATTAAGTGATGGCGAAGAATTAAGCTACAATAAAATGTTTCGCCCTATAACTGTTTTATAAAATGTTGCAACACAGATTGTTATGCGTCACGTTAACTTTTTAGCACGCCTTTAACCGTGGGCTTTTTAATTCTGTTGGCATTTTTTTTGCTCGAATTTTTATGCTTTTCAACGCTGCATATATTTTTTTGTAATTTAACGAATACTTAATTACCACACTCTTTATCTTTGGCGAATATCCTCCAAAAGTTGTATCTCTAATTCAGCATTTATGCTGCATAAAAGGGCACTCATCAACCAGTTGATGCAGAACTATACAATACGCTTTCGTCCTTAGGCTGACTTCTCCTGTTTTAAACAACACCATGTACATTTTCTCCTCTCCTTAATAAAAACGTGGCCTCCACTTTAAGTTTGCCTTACGGAAAAATATTATCGTCATCACTAAATATTAGGTTTTTGCGATAAAAAGTCGGTTGCTAATGTCGTATGATTCATGCAACGTAATCACTTCTTTTATCAAAGTATCCATTTTGGAGCTCAGGCACATAAAATGCAGGGATATTAGGCTGAAATGAACCATAGCGTGCAACGCAAGGTGCTGAGAGTCCTCGGGATCATCATGGTAGTTTTACTGCCGGTGATGCTTGCGCTATGGTTTGCTCATTTAAGAGCCGTTTCAGAAACACGTGACCAGCTACGCTCATTTGCGCAACTTGCGCTCAATAAAACGGAAAAAGTAATTCGTCAGGCCGATCTGGCACGCGATGCCGCAGAGCAATTCCGCGGCGACATTTGCAGCGTCCGGCATCAGCAACAAATGCTGAATATCGTTCATGGCCGACTATACGTTGATGATTTAATCTACGCCAAGGGCGATCATTTTTTATGCTCGACGTCTCTTCGTCCTGCACAGCCATATCTGATGCCGAGACAGAATTACTGGCGCAAGCCTGATATCTTTATTTACTACTACCGTGATACCCCTTTTTACCCTGGCTATAAAATGAACTATATGCGGCGAGGGAATTATGTTGCTGTTATTAATCCGCTCTCCTACAGTGAAGTTATCTCGGAAGATCAGTCGCTGGCGTATGGTGTATACGATACGGTCACTAACGCGTTTTTTTCGGTAAGTGAACAGGCCGATCCCGCGATATTAAAAAAACTGCTACTTAATAAAGACTACACCTTTCAGTACAACGGGCGTTTTTATACTATTGCGCGATCTGAGCGACGGCCAATCGCTATTATTGTCTCAACAATTTCATCTCGCTTTCATGATAATTTCTACCATCAGGCATCGCTCACGCTCCCGCTGGGAATGATATGCAGTATTCTGATCCTGCTGGTCTGGGCGCGAACGCACCGGGAGTTTAACTCCCCGCGCCGTCTGCTACAGCGCGCGCTTCAGAAACGCCAGCTTCGCCTGCACTATCAGCCTATTATCGATATCAAAAATAACCAGTGCGTTGGCGCAGAAGCGCTATTGCGCTGGCCAGCGTTTGAAGGGCAGGTAATGAGTCCGGCAGAATTTATTCCGCTGGCAGAAAAAGAGGGGCTGATTGAGCATGTGACGGATTACGTTGTGGAAGAAGTGTTTACCGATTTAGGCGAGTTTCTCGCCGCGCATCCGCATCTCTATATCTCAATCAACTTATCGGCTTCGGATTTCCACTCTTCACGTTTAATCGCGTTAATCTCTGATAAAGCACAGAAATATTCGGTACTGGCCCAGCAAATCAAAATTGAAGTGACCGAGCGTGGGTTTATTGATGTGCCAAAAACGACACCGGTTATTCAGGCGTTTCGTCAGGCAGGCTATGAAGTGGCAATTGATGATTTCGGCACCGGCTATTCTAACCTGCACAATCTCTACTCGCTCAATGTCGATATATTAAAAATCGATAAATCATTTATTGATACCTTGAGCACCAATAATCTGATTGCTGAGCATATTGTTGAAATGGCACAGAGCTTGCGCCTGAAAACCATCGCCGAGGGTGTAGAAACGGCGGAGCAGGTGTCCTGGCTGTTGAAGCGTGGCGTGCAGTATTGTCAGGGCTGGCACTTCGCGAAAGCGATGCCGTCGCACGAGTTTATTATCTGGCTCCAGCAACCGATAAGACTGCTGAAGCCGCGTAAGCGTCACGCCGAAATCTGATGGCGATAGTCCGTCGGCGTGCGATCAAACTCGCGGCGGAACACGCGGGAAAAGGTCTGCTGGGAGACATAGCCCAAATCCATCGCAATATCAAAAATCGGCCGCTGCGTGGTACGCAACGCCTCCGCTGCCATCAATAAACGCCGCTGACGAATATAGTCACCCAGCGTCTGATGCATCACCGCACGGAACATCCGTTGCAAATACCACTTCGAATAGCCTGATTTTCTGGCCACTATATCGATGTTAAGTGGTTGATCGATATGCTCATCAATCCATTCAATCAGCGTTTGAATAATTTCACGATGCGACATACAGCGTCCTCTTCTCATCATCAGATTCGTCGTTTTCTCTGCGGGCGAGTATAATTCCTCAAGTTAACTTGAGGTAAAGCGGTTTATGGAAAAGAGATCACCCCGTATTAAAGCGATGCTGACGCCCGGCGAGGTTGCCAAACGTAGTGGCGTCGCCGTCTCGGCCCTGCATTTCTATGAAAGCAAAGGGCTGATAAAGAGCGTGCGCAATAGCGGCAATCAACGGCGTTACTCGCGTGATGTGCTGCGATACGTAGCGATTATCAAGATTGCTCAGCGTATTGGCATTCCACTTTCCACCATTGGCGAGTCGTTTGGCGTGCTGCCGGAAGGGCATAATCTGAGCGTCAGAGAGTGGCAGCATCTTTCATCCCAGTGGCGAGAAGAACTGGATCGGCGCATTCATACGCTAGTGGCGTTGCGCGATCAACTGGATGGCTGTATCGGCTGCGGTTGTCTTTCCCGCCGTGACTGTCCGCTGCGTAACCCCGGCGATAAACTGGGCGAAGAGGGGACCGGCGCACGGCTGCTGGAGGAAGAATAAAGGCCAAACCTCTCCTATAGTTAACAGCTTAACGACAGGAGAAAATTATGCTGAAGGTGCACCATCTGAATCAGTCACGCTCACAACGCGTGCTCTGGGCGCTTGAAGAATTAAATCAGCCCTATGAGATCGTGCGTTACGAGCGCGAAAAAACCATGCTCGCCCCGGAATCCCTTAAAAAGGTGCATCCGCTGGGCAAATCGCCGGTACTGGAAGATGATGGGCTGGTCATCGCGGAGTCCGGCGCTATCCTGGAGTATCTCGAAGAGTATTACGATCCCACGCACCAGCTCCAGCCGCAGGATAAGGCGCAGAAATTGCAGTATCGCTTCTGGCTACATTATGCCGAAGGATCGCTGATGCCCCTGCTATTGATGAAGCTGGTTTTCGGACGGCTGGGTAAACCTCCCGTACCGTTCGGGCTGCGCACGCTCGGCAGCGCGTTAGGTCAGGGCGTGCAGAAAGCGTACCTGAATAAGCAGATTGAGACGCACGCGCGTTTTATCGAATCTGAACTGGCGCACAAGCCGTGGTTTGCAGGTGACGACTTGAGTATGGCGGACGTGCAGATGAGCTTTCCGGTATTTGCGCTGCTATCGCGTGGCGGTATTGAGCATTTGCCGAATCTGCATGCCTGGAAAAAGCGGGTAGAAATGCGTCCAGCATGGAAACACGCTATCGAAAAAGGCGGGCCGTTCACCTTGCCAGGCGAATAGCTTTTTCTAATGGCAAAAGGCCGTTCCTCAAATTGAAAATAATCCGCAATAAAAATGTTGCCAGTTTGCGCATAAACGATAACGTTTGCGCATCCACTGGCGATTTCTTCACCGCCATAAGCGAATCTTAGCAAAATGCTGCAAAGTTCAGTTGAAAAAGGCGGGTTAAACGCTGGATAATCGTTTGCCTTTTATTTAGTGGACGGATGAGCGTCTTCATTTGCCCACTCAATAACATTTGTTAAGCCGTTTTGTTTGCGCGGAGTTAAACGTTTGCTTTTTACGGTGCTTCTTTACCGTAACGCAGCACAGGGAGATGACGTTTACCTGGCAGTGGATTGTCCACCACGCTAACCAACGAAAGATAAAAAATTCTCAGGGGATGTTTTCTATGTCTACGCCTTCAGCGCGTACCGGCGGTTCACTCGACGCCTGGTTTAAAATTTCTGCCCGTGGCAGCTCCGTTCGTCAGGAGATTCTGGCGGGGTTAACCACCTTTCTGGCGATGGTGTACTCTGTCATTGTGGTGCCAGGGATGTTGGGTAAAGCGGGCTTCCCGCCTGCTGCCGTGTTTGTAGCAACCTGTCTGGTGGCGGGCGTTGGCTCTCTGTTAATGGGCCTGTGGGCCAATCTGCCGCTGGCAATTGGCTGCGCTATCTCTCTGACCGCCTTTACCGCGTTCAGCCTGGTGCTGGGTCAACATATCAGCATTCCGGTGGCACTGGGTGCGGTCTTCCTGATGGGTGTACTGTTTACCATTATTTCAGCGACCGGCATTCGTAGCTGGATCCTGCGTAACCTGCCGCAGGGCATTGCACACGGTACCGGGATTGGTATCGGTCTGTTCCTGCTGCTGATCGCCGCCAACGGCGTGGGTCTGGTCATTAAAAACCCGCTGGACGGGCTGCCGGTCACACTGGGGCATTTCGCCAGCTTCCCGGTGATCATGTCGCTGATTGGTCTGGCGATGATTATCGGTCTCGAAAAACTGAAAGTACCGGGCGGCATTTTGCTGACCATTATCGGTATCTCTGTCGTCGGTCTGCTGTTTGATCCGAACGTCCATTTCTCGGGTATTTTTGCCATGCCGTCGCTGAGCGATGAGCACGGTAACTCGCTGATTGGTAGTCTGGATATTATGGGCGCGCTGAATCCGGTAGTACTGCCAAGCGTGCTGGCGCTGGTCATGACCGCCGTTTTTGACGCTACCGGCACCATTCGCGCGGTAGCCGGACAGGCGAATTTGCTGGATAAAGACGGGCAGATCATCAACGGCGGCAAAGCGCTGACCACCGACTCCCTGAGCAGCGTCTTCTCCGGCCTGGTGGGCGCGGCTCCGGCAGCGGTCTATATCGAATCTGCGGCAGGGACGGCGGCGGGCGGCAAAACCGGCCTGACGGCAATTGTGGTCGGCATTCTGTTCCTGCTGATCCTGTTCCTCTCTCCGCTGTCTTATCTTGTTCCGGCCTATGCGACTGCACCGGCGCTGATGTACGTTGGCCTGCTGATGTTAAGCAATGTGGCACGCATCGACTTTGCGGACTTTGTTGATGCCATGTGCGGCCTGATCACCGCCGTCTTTATCGTCCTGACCTGTAACATTGTGACCGGCATTATGATCGGTTTTGCGGCGCTGGTGATTGGCCGTATCGTGTCGGGCGAATGGCGTAAACTGAATCTCGGCACTGTGATTATCGCGCTGGCGCTGGTTATTTTTTATGCGGGTGGCTGGGCTATTTAAGTCGATAACCTTTTCCATATCCAAAACGGGTGGCTCAGGCTGCCCGTTTTTGTTTTTTAAGGTACATCCTGTTTCCCTTACGTTGACCACAATGTTTTACTATTAAGAGTGCGCAGTGCGCTTGATTCCACACAAAGCAAACAGGGACAGCATGGAAATATTTTTCACAATACTGATTATGACGCTTGTGGTCTCGCTCTCCGGAGTGGTGACCCGCGTTCTTCCTTTTCAAATCCCGCTCCCGCTAATGCAGATCGCCATCGGGGCGCTGCTGGCCTGGCCGACGATTGGCCTGCACGTCGAGTTTGACCCGGAGCTTTTCCTCGTATTATTTATTCCGCCGCTCCTGTTTGCTGACGGCTGGAAGACACCGACGCGCGAATTTCTTGAACATGGACGTGAGATTTTCGGCCTCGCGCTGGCGCTGGTATTGGTCACCGTTGCGGGTATCGGTTTCCTCATTTACTGGATGGTGCCGGGTATTCCGCTGATCCCGGCCTTCGCGCTGGCGGCCGTTCTGTCACCTACCGATGCCGTGGCACTTTCCGGCATTGTTGGCGAAGGGCGTATTCCGAAAAAAATCATGGGCATTCTTCAGGGCGAAGCGCTGATGAACGATGCTTCTGGCCTGGTATCGCTGAAATTTGCCGTCGCGGTGGCGATGGGCACCATGGTCTTTACCGTAGGCGGTGCTTCCGTTGAATTTCTGAAGGTGGCGATTGGCGGCCTGCTGGCCGGTTTTGTTGTCAGCTGGCTGTACGGGCGATCGTTACGCTTTCTCAGCCGCTGGGGCGGTGATGAACCGGCTACCCAAATCGTATTGCTGTTCCTGCTGCCGTTTGCATCCTATCTCATTGCTGAACACGTGGGCGTATCGGGCATCCTGGCGGCGGTGGCGGCAGGGATGACCATTACACGTTCCGGTGTGATGCGCTCTGCACCACTGGCCATGCGCCTGCGTGCCAACAGCACCTGGGCGATGCTCGAGTTTGTGTTTAACGGCATGGTATTCCTGCTATTGGGCCTGCAATTGCCGGGTATCCTCGAATCCTCGCTGGCCGCTGCTGAGAGCGACCCGAACGTCGAAACCTGGATGCTATTCACCGATATTGTGCTGATTTACGCCGCACTGATGTTCGTGCGTTTTGGCTGGCTGTGGACGATGAAAAAATTCAGCCGCCGTTTCCTGAAGAACAAGCCGATGGAGTTTGGATCGTGGAGCACTCGCGAGCTATTGATTGCGTCGGTAGCTGGCGTGCGCGGGGCCATTACCCTGGCGGGTGTGCTCTCCATTCCGCTATTACTGCCGGACGGCAGCGGTTTCCCGGCGCGTTATGAACTGGTGTTCCTCGCGGCAGGCGTGATCCTCTTTTCGCTGTTTGTCGGCGTGATTGTCCTGCCGATGCTGCTCCAGCGAATTGAAGTTCGCGACCATGCTCAGCAGCAGAAAGAAGAGCGGCTGGCTCGTGCCGCGACGGCGGACGTGGCGATTGTCGCCATTGAGAAAATGGAAGAGCGTCTGGCCGCCAATATGGAAGAGAATATTGATGACCAGCTTCTGCGCGAAGTGAGTTCGCGGGTGATTGGTAATCTGCGTCGCCGCGCCGACGGGCGTAATGATGTGGAACACTCATTCCAGGAAGAGAATCTGGAGCGCCGTTTCCGCCTGGCCGCGCTGCGCTCTGAGCGGGCCGAGCTTTACCATCTGCGTGCAACGCGGCAGATCAGCAATGAGACGCTGCAAAAGTTATTGCACGATCTGGACCTGCTGGAAGCGCTGCTGGTGGAAAGTAAATAACTTCTGAATCGCCGGGTCTTCCCCGGCGATTGAGGTTGATGACAAACCTGTTTGGCTATGGTGCACGCTGTTTTGCCGGGTGGCGGCTTCGCCTTACCCGGCCTACGAAAACCTACAATATCAGCAGGTTACACCACAAACGTAGGCCCGGTAAGCGTAGCGCCACCGGGCAAAATTCCACGAGATCACGTTTGTCAGCAGTCTGATTATTTCTCAGGTAGCCAGAACCCTTCGCAACAGGCCAGCCACGCTCTCGCACTGTGCGACAAATAGACACCTTCACGCCAGATCATGCCCAGTTGCCAGCTCAGCTCGCTTTGCAGCGGGATCCAGCGCAGCGTATCTTTATTCAACCGCTCACAAATCGGCTCGGGTAAAATCGCCAGTCCCACGCCTGCCTGCACCATGGCGGCCAGAAAATCCCACTGCCCGCTGCGTACAGCAATTTTTGGCTTCGCCTCATGCCGATCGAAAAGATGCATGAGCTGGCGGCTAAGGGCAAAATCCTCGTTGTAAATCAGCAGGGGATGCGCAGCGAGCTGGTGGGGCGAAATCGACTGACAGTTCAGCCACTCACCCGAGCGGGGAACCAGGACGCATAACGGATGGCTAAAAAGCGGCAATGTCGTCAGCCCGCTCTCTTCCTCTACCGGCAGCGCGGTCATGGCGACGTCAAGCTCGCCGTTCATGACCGCCTGCTGCACCGTCAGTCCGCCAAATTCAGAAATTTTTAACTCAACGCCAGGATAGCGCTGGCGAAACAGACTGATGGGGCCGGCCATCAGTACGCCCACCATCGGTGGGATGCCAAGCCTCAATAAGCCTTTATTGAGATGATTGATGTCACTGAGTTCCGCCTCTAACTGGTTAAATTCATCGAGGATCGCCAGCCCTCTCTCAAACACCACGCGCCCGGTGTCAGTCAGCAACAGCCTGCGCCCGTCGCGGATCAGCAGCGTGCAGTTAAGCTCATCCTCCAGATTCTTCAGCATCTTACTGATGGTGGGCTGGGTGACAAAAAGCCGCTCCGCCGCACGGGTGAAGCTCTGCTGGCGTACCACTTCGACAAAATAGCGTAGCGTTCTCAGATCCATGGTTATTCCTTAAAACTATGGGCGCGATGATTTTAATTCATTTTTTTCATCGCCAGCCGCTCACTATAATGCTGGCTCTGATTATATTCCCAGGAATTCTCTCCATGGCTGTGGCCACCAGGCGCGTTGTGCCTGCTCTTTTTCAACACCTGCAGACTCCGGTGCAGGTTCTACTGTACGCCGGTTTTTTTGTGATTGCTGAGTATCTCGTCGCATGGCTGCATTTACCTTTGCCCGCCAATCTGGTGGGCATGCTGATGCTGCTCGTGCTGATTGCCTGCCGGGTGATCCCGCTGGCATGGATCCGTGCTGGCTCACGTTGGTTGCTGGCGGAAATGCTGCTCTTTTTTGTTCCGGCAGTAGTGGCGGTGGTGAATTATGTCCAGCTTCTGATGGTCGACGGCTGGCGTATTTTTGCGGTCATAGCCCTGAGTACGCTAATGGTCCTCGGGGCGACGGCCTGGGTGGTAGATCGGGTGTATCACTATGAAATGCGCAGGCTGAATGATGAATAATCTTCTGCTGAGCCTGATTTGTCTGGCGATGACGCTGGGACTGTATTACGCCAACAAACGGCTGTATCGCCGTTTTCATAAGCTACCGCTGATGCCGCTGGTATTGACGCCCGTTCTGCTGGTATTGATGCTGGTGGTAGGCCATATCTCGTATCAAAACTATATGGGCGAGTCTCACTGGCTGTTGTGGCTACTGGGACCGGCAACCGTCGCCTTCGCCGTTCCGGTTTACGATAACCTGTCGATTATTCGTCGCCACTGGATGTCGCTGTCGGCGGGGGTGATTACCGCAACGGTTGTCGCGGTAACCAGTTCAGTCTGGCTGGCGCGACTGTTTATGCTACCCGATGAGATCCAGCGTAGCCTGGCGGTTCGTTCCGTTACTACGCCGTTTGCACTGGCAGCCGCAAGACCTCTGGGCGGGCAGCCGAATCTGGTGGCACTCTTTGTGGTGGTAACAGGCGTGTTTGGCATGGCGGTCGGAGACATGCTTTTTCTGCGTCTCTCTATTCAGGCCGGGATGGCCAAAGGCGCGGGATTCGGGGCTGCCTCGCACGGTGCCGGCACGGCGCGGTCATGGGAGTTAGGCCCGCAGGAAGGGGTTATCGCCAGCCTGGTGATGATGCTTTCAGGGATACTGATGGTGCTGATTGCGCCGCTGGTTGCCTGGATGATGTTCTGAAACGCCCCGGCCAGATAGCCGGGGCGATGAGCGTAATTAATCAGACCGCTGACAAAGTGGGCTGTCAGGGGAAACACCGGGACTGGGTTCCCGGCGGGAGGCCCAACCCGCTGGTCGCCCCGTGTTCCACGGACGGTTTGTCATCAACCTCATTAATGCGCTTTACCCTGCTCAATACCAATGCCGGTCTGAGAACGGATAAACTGCGCGCGAAACTGGTCGCGCTCCAGTTTGCCGGTCGCCGTGTTATCGGTCGCGGAGAAGACCCAGATGCCGATAAAGGCCACGGCGATAGAGAAGAGGGCCGGATATTCATACGGGAAGATGGCCGTTGTGTGACCGAGGATCTGTACCCAAATGGTGGGGCCAAGGATCATCAGGATCACGGCGGTCAATAAACCCAGCCAGCCACCAATCATCGCCCCACGCGTAGTGAGTTTCGACCAGTACATCGAGAGCAGAATGATCGGGAAGTTACAACTGGCGGCAATGGAGAACGCCAGTCCCACCATAAAGGCGATATTCTGGTTCTCAAACAGGATCCCCAGCAGGATCGCCACCACGCCCAGTACCAGCACAGTAATTTTCGATACTCTGAGTTCATCGCGTTCTGATGCACCTTTGCGGAACACGTTAGCGTACAGATCGTGTGATACCGCCGATGCGCCTGCCAGCGTCAGCCCGGCTACTACCGCCAGAATGGTCGCGAAGGCCACTGCTGAGATGAAGCCAAGGAACAGGTTGCCACCCACCGCATTCGCCAGATGCACCGCCGCCATGTTATTGCCGCCAATCAGGGTGCCCGCCGCATCTTTAAAGGCCGGATTTGCGCCCACCAGCATGATCGCGCCGAAGCCAATAATAAAGGTCAGAATGTAGAAATAACCCATAAAGCCGGTGGCGTAGAACACGCTTTTCCGCGCCTCTTTGGCATCGCTCACCGTAAAGAAACGCATCAGGATATGCGGCAGACCCGCTGTGCCGAACATCAGCCCCAGCCCCAGCGACAGCGCGGAAACCGGATCTTTTACCAGCCCGCCCGGACTCATGATAGCTGCACCTTTCGGGTGTACCGCCATCGCTTCAGAGAACAGGTTACTGAAGCTGAAGCCGACATGTTTCATCACCATAAAGGCCATAAAACTGGCACCGAACAGCAGCAGCACCGCTTTAATGATTTGTACCCAGGTGGTTGCCAGCATGCCGCCGAACAGCACGTACATCACCATCAGTACACCGACCAGTACCACCGCAATGTGGTAGTTAAGGCCGAATAATAGCTCGATTAACTTCCCTGCGCCGACCATCTGCGCGATCAGATAAAGCGCTACCACCACCAGCGAACCGCAGGCGGAAAGAATACGGATAGGGCCTTGCTTCAGGCGATAAGAGGCGACATCTGCAAAGGTAAAGCGCCCGAGATTACGCAACCGTTCGGCAATCAGAAACAGGATAATCGGCCAGCCGACCAGGAAGCCGAGCGAGTAGATCAGGCCGTCATAACCGGAGGTGTAAACCAGTGCGGAGATGCCGAGAAATGAGGCCGCCGACATAAAGTCGCCGGCAATCGCCAGCCCGTTCTGGAAGCCGGTGATGTTACCGCCCGCGGTATAATAGTCGTTACGCGAGCGCACCCGCTTTGAGGCCCAGTACGTAATATAAAGCGTAAAGGCGACAAAAATCAGGAACATGATTATCGCCTGCCAGTTTGTTGGCTGGCGCTCTACCGCACCAGTAATCGCGTCGGCAGCATTAGCGGCAAAAGGAAGCGTGGCGGCGAGCGCGGTCAGGATCCTCTTCATGATACGTTTACCTCGCGGATGACGGCATTATTCAAACGATCGAATTCACTGTTGGCGCGCCAGACATACACGCCGGTCAGTACGAATGAAATGACAATGACGCCGATCCCGATGGGAATGCCGCGCGTCACGCTGGTGCCGGCATGCAACGGCGTGCCCAGCCAGCCGGGGGCAAAGGCGATAAGTAAAATAAAGCCGACGTAAATAACCAGCATAATCAGCGAGAGAATAATGGCGAAACGCTGCCGTTTTTCGATCAACTCCCTGAAATGCGCACTGCTTTCTATCCGCTGATAAATGGTGTCATTCATCACAGAGTCTCCAGAGGTAGGGTAGGTTTTGTTTTAATAACCCTCTCCCGTATCGGGAGAGGGGAGAGGTCTGATTAAGACGGCATCGCCAGGTTCTGCTTCTCTTCGAGCAGTTTTTCCACTACGCCAGGATCGGCCAGCGTTGAGGTATCACCCAGGTTGCTGGTATCACCGGCGGCGATTTTGCGCAGAATACGACGCATGATTTTGCCGGAGCGCGTTTTCGGCAGCGAATCGGTCCAGTGCAGCACATCCGGTGTCGCCAGCGGGCCGATCTCCTTACGCACCCAGTTGCGCACCTCGGTGTACAGCTCCGCTGACGGTTCTTCGCCGTGATTGAGGGTGACATAGGCGTAGATTGCCTGACCTTTAATATTATGGGGAATGCCGACCACCGCCGCTTCGGCGATTTTCGGATGCGAGACCAGCGCGGATTCGATCTCTGCGGTGCCCAGGCGGTGCCCTGAGACATTCAGCACATCATCCACGCGCCCGGTGATCCAGAAGTAACCGTCTTCATCGCGACGCGCGCCGTCACCGCTGAAATAACAGTTTTTAAAGGTCGAGAAGTAGGTTTGTTCGAAACGTTCGTGGTCGCCAAACAGCGTGCGCGCCTGACCAGGCCAGGAGTCGACGATCACCAGGTTGCCTTCGGTTGCCCCTTCCTGCGGATTGCCTTCATTATCGACCAGCGCAGGCTGGACGCCAAAGAACGGCCGGGTAGCGGAACCGGCTTTCAGTTCAATTGCACCCGGCAGCGGCGTGATCATGAAACCGCCCGTTTCGGTCTGCCACCAGGTATCCATCACCGGACATTTTTCATTGCCGATCTTTTTCCAGTACCACTCCCAGGCTTCCGGGTTAATCGGCTCGCCGACGGACCCCAGAATACGCAGCGAAGAGCGATCGGTGCCTTCGGTCGCTTTATCCCCTTCCGCCATTAATGCCCGGATAGCGGTAGGCGCGGTATAAAGGATATTGACCTGATGCTTGTCAACGACCTGAGACATGCGCGCCGGGGTCGGCCAGTTTGGCACACCTTCAAACATCAGCGTAGTGGCACCGCAGGCCAGCGGGCCGTAGAGCAAATAGCTGTGCCCGGTGACCCAGCCGACATCGGCGGTGCACCAGTAAACCTCACCAGGATGGTAGTCGAACACGTATTTAAAGGTGGTAGCAGCATAAACCAGATAGCCCCCGGTGGTGTGCAGCACCCCTTTCGGCTTACCGGTGGAACCGGAGGTATACAGAATGAATAGCGGATCTTCTGCATTCATCTCTTCTGGCTGATGCTCTGCGCTGGCGTTTTCAACTACATCACTCCACCACAAATCGCGCCCTTCCTGCCAGTCGATTTTGCCACCGGTACGCTTAAGCACAATGACGTGCTCAACGCTTTTTACGTTCGGATTTTTCAGCGCGTCATCGACATTTTTCTTCAGCGGGATGCTGCGTCCGGCGCGCACGCCTTCATCGGCAGTAATGACCAGACGCGAACTGGAGTCGATAATGCGTCCGGCAACGGCTTCGGGTGAAAAACCACCAAAAATAACAGAGTGCACCGCGCCGATACGGGCGCAGGCCAACATGGCTACTGCGGCTTCTGGCACCATCGGCATATAGATAGCCACAACATCGCCTTTTTTTATTCCCAAATCGACCAAAGTATTGGCAAAGCGGCAAACGTCTTTATGCAGTTCACGATAAGTAATGTGCTTGCTCTGGCTGGCATCATCGCCTTCCCAGATGATTGCGGTTTGATCGCCGCGCGTCTGTAAATGACGATCGAGGCAGTTGGACGCCAGATTTAGCGTGCCGTCCTCGTACCATTTAATTGAAATATTGCCAGGCGAAAAAGAGGTATTCTTTACCTTTTGATAAGGCGTGATCCAGTCGAGGATTTTGCCTTGCTCACCCCAGAAAGCATCAGGATCGGTAATAGATTGCTGGTATTTCTCTTTGTACTGCTCCGGGTTTATCAGGCAGTTTTCCGCAATATTTGCGGGAATGGCGTGTTTATGGATTTGGCTCATGGCTTTTTTTCTCCTTGTAAGATGTTAATGATATGTCACATAAACGTTAATTACAGGAGGGGGGATAAGCTTTGTTTATTTTTTGGGCGGCAGATCACGCATTAAATGTAGTGTTTGAAAAAACAGCAAACGGATCTTTGAAGGTTAATAGTTTATAGAGGGAATTATTAAAAACCCAGTAATAGATTATTTATTTATAACAAAAGGTTATAGAACGTAACAGCCCATAAACTGACTTAACATCTGCATTCTGCTCCAACCAGGCTACAGGGAAAGGGTTGCGCAGCATAGGCAGCAAGTGGTACTGATGTTACGCGCTAAAAATCCTAAAAAAGGACGCGACACAATTTCACACCGTTCACCCGGCCTCATTCACATTTTGCATGAGGCGGCTCGTTAAGGAAGTTCGTTATTATGAAAATTTTTAAACTCAGCCTGGCATGGCAGATTTTGCTGGCCCTTGTGCTGGGCATCCTGCTGGGGAGCTATTTGCATTACCATAGCGATAGCCGCGAATGGCTCATTGTTAACCTGCTCTCACCGGCCGGTGATATCTTTATTCACCTCATCAAAATGATAGTCGTCCCTATTGTTATTTCCACTTTAATTGTGGGGATTGCGGGCGTGGGCGATGCAAAACAGCTTGGCCGTATCGGCGCAAAGACGATTCTCTATTTCGAAGCGATCACCACAATCGCCATCGTTATTGGTATTACGCTGGCGAACGTGTTTCAGCCGGGCGCGGGTATTGATATGGCGCAACTGGCCACGGTGGATATTTCAAAATACCAGAGCACGACGGCGGAAGTACAAAGTCATGCGCATGGTTTGATGGGGACAATCCTGTCACTGGTGTCGACCAATATTATCGCCTCGATGGCGAAGGGCGATATGCTGGCGATTATCTTCTTCTCGGTGTTGTTTGGTCTGGGGCTTTCTTCGCTGCCTGCCACGCACCGCGAGCCGCTGGTCACCGTATTTCGCTCGATTTCAGAAACCATGTTTAAAGTGACCCATATGGTGATGCGTTATGCGCCGGTCGGGGTATTCGCGCTCATTTCGGTGACGGTGGCTAACTTTGGTTTCGCCTCGCTGTGGCCGCTGGCGAAGCTGGTGATCCTGGTGCATTTTGCCATTATCTTTTTTGCGCTGGTGGTGCTCGGCGCAGTCGCCAGGGTGTGTAAGCTCAGTATCTGGACGCTGATCCGCATTCTGAAAGACGAGCTGATCCTGGCTTATTCGACCGCCAGTTCCGAGAGCGTTCTGCCGCGCATTATTGAGAAGATGGAAGCCTACGGTGCGCCAGCGTCTATTACCAGCTTCGTGGTGCCGACCGGCTACTCCTTTAACCTCGACGGCTCAACGCTTTACCAGAGCATCGCGGCAATCTTTATTGCTCAGCTTTACGGTATCGATCTCTCCCTCGGCCAGGAAATTATCCTCGTGCTGACGCTGATGGTCACGTCGAAGGGCATTGCTGGCGTGCCGGGCGTTTCTTTTGTGGTGCTGTTAGCCACGCTTGGCAGCGTCGGTATTCCACTGGAAGGACTGGCCTTTATTGCCGGTGTGGACCGTATTCTCGATATGGCGCGTACCGCGCTTAACGTGGTAGGTAACGCGCTGGCCGTGCTGGTTATCGCCAAGTGGGAACATCAATTTGACCGTAAAAAAGCGCTGGCCTACGAGCGCGAGATGCTGGGCAAATTTGATAAGACTGCCGATCAATAATTAAGGGGTGCATTAAGACCTCTGCTCCAGACAAGCACAGGCGGGTTTTCCCGCCTGTTGAGTTTAACCAGCCGTACAGGCTAATTTCGCCGCCACCTCCTGATGCTCGCTCTTTATTGTTAACTCGCATAATCTTCCGCGATTAATAAAGGTAAAGATCACTATGGTCAGACAAACCACGAATAACATGGCTAACACATATCGCAATGGCGTCATGCCTTTTACTCCTTGCAAACCTAAGGGTAAGAGGCTAATCTCAACTTGTTGGGAGTTGAGGGATAGCCTCGGGTTAATGGAAACATTGCCCGGGGCTTTCTGCTTTCTGTCCCTCAATCATGCTTAAGACAGAAAGCCTTAAGCACCCGCGAAGTATGATATTCTTTTTAATCAGGAATTAAAGAAAAAGCGCAATGTAATTTACGCGGTGAAAATATACATTATTTTCTGAATCAGGTTCACAAATATATTATATATAGGGTGAATACTTTCTGTGGGACTTAATAGAAATAAAAATAGAACGGGTGCATTAAGACCTCTGCTCCAGACAAGAACAGGCGGGTTTCCCCGCCTGCTGAGTTAACCAGCCGTACAGGCCAGCTTCGCCGCCACCTCCTGATGTTTACTCTTTATCGTTAACTCGCAAAGCCTGCCGCGATTAATAAAGGTAAAGATCACTATGGTCAGACAAACCACAACGAAAATGGCTAACACATATTTCAATGGCGTCATGCCTTTTACTCCTTGCAAACCTAAGGGTAAGAGGCTAATCTCAACTTGTTTGGGGTTGAGGGATAGCCTCGGGTTAATGGAAACATTGCCCGGGGCTTTCTGCTTTCTGTCCCTCAATCATGCTTAAGACAGAAAGCCTTAAGCACCCGCGAAGTATCATATTCTTTTTAATCAGAAATTAAAGAAAAAGCGTAATGTAATTTCTGTAATACAATTACATTTAACCGTAATGATGCTCGCAAAAATAAATTATCAATAAATACTGTAAATAAAAAAGCGGCGAATATTATCGCCGCTTTTATTATTACTACTCGTAAGCCGAAACGTTAGCCCATTGCGCTCTCGCGCAGGCTGGCTTTCAGTTTGTTATACTCATCAATCACATACTGCTCGGCAGCCTGCTGATCGGCAATCCGCTCAACGTTAACCGCGCAGTATTTGTACTCCGGCGTTTTGGTAATCGGGCTGAGGTTTTCAGTGACCAGCTCGTTACAGGCACCAATCCACCACTGGTAGGTCATGTAAATCGCCCCTTTGTTCGGACGATCGCTGACCTGCGCACGAGTGATGATCCGACCCTTACGCGAGTTAACCCACACCAGCGCTTCATCCTCAATGCCCAGACGCGCCGCGTCGGCAGTGTTGATTTGCGCATAGCCCGGTTCATCTGCCAGCGCGGCCAGTGCAGCACAGTTGCCGGTCATTGAACGACAGGAGTAGTGGCCGACTTCACGCACGGTGGAGAGCACCATCGGGTACTCGTCGGTGAGTTTGTCGATCGGCGCAACCCAGTCGCAGGTGAAGAACTGCGCCAGACCGTTCGGAGTGTCGAACTTCTCTTTAAAGAGATAAGACGTTCCCTGGTCGGTATCCGACGTGTCGCGGCACGGCCACTGGATATAGCCCAGTTCGCCCATCTTCTCGTAGGTCGCCCCGTAGAAATCCGGGCACAGGTTGCGCAACTCATCCCAGATCTCCTGGGTGTTGTTGTAGTGCATCGGATAGCCCATGCGGGTGGCGATTTCACTGATGATCTGCCAGTCGGTTTTCAGATCCCACTTCGGCTCAACGGCTTTAAAGAAGCGCTGGAAGCCACGGTCAGCGGCAGAGAAAACGCCTTCATGCTCGCCCCATGACGTAGACGGTAAAATAACGTCTGCGGCAGCGGCGGTTTTAGTCATGAAGATATCCTGCACGATGACCAGTTCCAGATCTTCGAAGCCCTTACGCACGGCGGACAGTTCCGCATCGGTCTGGAGGGGATCTTCACCCATGATATACGCCGCGCGTACTTCACCATGCGCCGCCCTGTGCGGCAGCTCGCTGATGCGATAGCCGGTATGTGCGGGTAGACTTTCTACGCCCCATGCTTTAGCGAATTTTTCGCGATTTTCCGGGAATTTAACGTACTGATAGCCCGGATAGGTATCCGGCAGTGCGCCCATGTCGCACGCGCCCTGAACGTTGTTCTGACCGCGAACCGGGTTAACGCCCACGCTCGGCTTGCCAAGGTTACCGGTCAGCATTGCGAGACTGGTCAGGGAACGCACGGTTTCCACGCCCTGATAGAACTGGGTTACTCCCATGCCCCACAGGATCGCCGCGCTTTTCGCGCCGGCATACATCCGTGCCGCCTGACGAATGTCGTGCGCGCTCACGCCGGTGATATCCTCAACGGATTCCGGAGTATAGCCTTCGACAATCTTGCGATACTCTTCAAAACCTTCGGTACGATTGGCGATAAACGCCTGGTCATACAGGTTTTCTTCAATAATGACATGACCCATGGCGTTGAGCAGCGCGATATTCGAGCCGTTTTTCAATGCGATGTGCATGTCAGCAATGCGCGCGGTTTCAATTTTGCGCGGATCGCAGACGATGATTTTTGCCCCGTTGCGTTTAGCGTTAATCACATGATTCGCCACGATGGGGTGAGAGTCTGCCGGGTTGTACCCAAAGACGAACACTAAGTCCGTGTTATCAATTTCATTGATGGCATTACTCATTGCGCCGTTACCGACCGACTGGTGCAGACCTGCAACCGATGGGCCGTGTCAGACGCGTGCGCAGCAGTCGACGTTGTTAGTACCAATCGCCGCGCGCGCAAATTTTTGCATTACATAGTTGGTTTCATTACCGGTACCGCGAGAGGAGCCAGTGGTCTGGATTGCGTCCGGACCGTATTTCGCTTTGATGGCGCTCAGTTTGTCTGCAACATAATTCAGCGCTTCATCCCAGGACACGGATTCCAGCTTGCCGCCACGCTGGCGACGGATCATAGGGGTTTTCAGGCGCGGGGTCAGGATCTGGGTATCGTTGATAAAATCCCAGCCGTAATAGCCTTTCAGACACAGAGTACCCTGGTTGGTTTTCCCCTGCGCCGCCTCCGCCCTGACGATTTTGCCGTTATCGACCACCAGATTGATTTTGCAACCTGATGCGCAATACGGGCAAACCGTGACGACTTTTTTCATCGGTCATGCTCCAGTTAATCAAATCGCGTCTACGCGCTTGTCGTCCCCATTATGCATCTTTTATGCCATATTTTTATTGGGGGTATTCACCGATATTACGCCTGGAATTTGGTCAGAATGCTGACGAAAAACAGGATGTCGTCATATTTGACGTGTCGAAAAGCTGACCGTGTGACAGAAGGCATACCAAAATCGCTGCGCAGACTGACAAAACGTCAGTCTGCTACAAACATGCACCGGGGAGAGGGCGGAAGAGCCTCAGGCCATTACCCGAGCGCGGCGGCGGGTTGTGCTAAATAGCGGCTACGGGCCAGCGTTGCGGCTCCCAGCGCACCATTGAAAGCGGAGGATGAAGCCGTAATGAAGCGCACCGCCTGATACGGCAGCGGTCGGCGAAGATGGGCGCCAGTCAGCGCGATCAGCGTCTCACGCGGAAAAGCGGGCATATCCATAACACCGCCGCCAAGGATCACCGCATCCGGATCGAACAGGTTGATGCTGGTGGCGATAGCGCGGGCGGCATGCTGCAGGAGGTGCTGAACAAACGGCTCTTCAGCGGCGTGGATAAACAACTCGCCGAGTTCGTAACCGCGCGGTTGCTGTAAGTACCAGCGTTGCAGCGCCACGCCGGAACATACGGTTTCGAGACAGCCGGAATTGCCACATCCGCAGCGTAGTGTCATATCACCCTGCGGAATATGCCCCAGTTCCCCCGCGACGCCGTGCGCGCCGGTCCATGGCGCGCCGTTCAGCCAGATAGCGAATCCCATGCCGGTCCCTAAGTACGCTGCCAGCACCTGTTGATCCTGGAGGGCATTTTCCTGCACGTCGAATGACAACTGAAGATTCACATCGCGGGTAAACGTCACCGGACAACCCAGATCCTGCTCCAGCCGGTCGGCGAGACCTCGCAGTTCATCCATCTTCAGCGGCAGGTTGGGCGTGGAAATAATCGTGCGCCCGTCTTTACCGACCAGCGCAGGAAACCCCATCACCAGGCCATGACAGCGGGCAGAAAAGGCCTGTAGCTGAGCCTGAATCAGCGAGACGATCCCTGGCTGAACGCCAGCGGCAATCACTTCCGCCGTGCGGCGTTTCTCGCAGTGCAGTACCGTGCCTTCCTCATTTTGCAGGCAAAACCGGATATGGGTTGCTCCCATGTCCACACCTGCGACAACGCTATGCTCTTCTCGCATGAGGGAGAACCTCGTTTTTCGCCGCCAGAATATGTTCGACCATTACTGCCCAGGCATCATTAATTTGTTCAGCGTGATTAAACAGCCCTGACGTGCCGACGATAAATACGTCGGCACCCGCTGCCATCAGCTGCTGATAAGTGCCCTGATTACAGGAGCCGTCGACCTCAATCTCATAATTCAGACCTTCGCGCTCACGCCAGGCTTTCAGCTCGCTAATTTTCGCCAGCATTTCCGGGATAAATGGTTGACCAGCAAAGCCAGGATCGACCGTCATTACGGTGATCTTATCGGCCTTATGAATGTAGTATTTCATGGCCTCCACTGGCGTTTCCGGGTTAAGGATCAGGCCAACCTTCATATTGTGGCGGCGGATCTCTTCGATCAAACGGAACGCCTGACCGTTGATGGTCTCCGGATGCAGGGTAATAAAATCCGCGCCGGCGCGCGCCAGCTGGCCGATATAATCCTGCGGGCGGGTCACCATCAGATGACAATCCAGCGGTTTGCTGGCGAGCTTTTTCACCTGGCTGACGAAAAACGGCGAGAGCGTCAGGTTGGGGACAAAGTGACCGTCCATAATATCAATATGGAAGTAGTCCGCGTGCTGGTCGATAAATTCAATCTGCTCCTGAAACTTCAGCAGATCCATACACATCAGAGAGGGGGAAATTTTCATCATTAACTCCTGGATACGACGCGTTTATTTGCTAATCAGTCTGTCGAGAGCAACAGCGGCAATGATCAGCCCGCCCATCACCACCAACTGATAATAAGTTTGTACTTGCAGGATATTCAGCCCGTTGTTGATGGTGCCGATAATCAGCCCACCAATCACCACCGAGAAGATGCGGCCCTTGCCGCCGAAGAAACTGGTGCCACCAATAATGGCGCTGGCGATGGCATAAGTTTCAAAACCCATCCCCGCCAGCGGTTCCGCAGCGCCCAGCCTTGCAGTGGAGACCACCCCCGCCAGCCCTGCGCAGACGCCGGAGATAATGAACACCACCAGAATATGAAACTTCACATCAATGCCGGAGTAGAACGCCGAGTTTTTATTGCCGCCGAGGGCGTAAATATTGCGTCCCAGCCGCATACGGGTGGTGAGGAACCACAAAATAAGCGCCACGATCAGCGAGAAAATGACCGGTACCGGTATGCCGATTACGCTGGCGGCAAAGAAGTTAACGAAATCAAATGAGAAACCGTACACCGAGTTGGCGTCGGAGATCACCAGCGTCACACCGCGGAAAATCGCGTTAGTGCCGAGGGTGATAATAAACGGGTGCAGCCCGGTCCAGTTCACCAGACAACCGTTAATCGCCCCCAATGCGCCCCCGACCAGCACGCCGCCGATCAGCGCCGCGAGGAACGGATCGACGCCAGCGAGCATCAGTTTGGCCGTCACCATGCCGGAAAGTGCCAGAATCGCGCCAACCGAGAGGTCGATGCCTGCGACCAGAATGGCGAAAAACTCTCCCATCCCAATTAAGACGGTCACTGAGCTTTGCACGAAAATTTGCGTAATATTGTTCGCGGTCAGAAAGTATTCCGACGACAGCGTGCCGAAAATCGCCACGATAATCGCGAGGATGAAAAAGGTGCCGTACTTATCCCAGAACAGCGCGAAGTTAAACGGCTTTTTGCCGTCCACGTCGCCTTTTACTCTTGTGGTAATGCCCATGCCATAATCTCCTCTTCGCTCATATCATCGCGATTGGTCAGGATTTGCGTCAGTCGCCCTTCACAGAACACCGCGATGCGGTCGCAAACGGCGATGATTTCAGGAAGTTCAGATGACACCATCAGGATGACTTTTCCCTCGTCAGCCAGTTGCCGCATCACTTTGTAAATTTCTGCTTTCGCGCCGACGTCAATACCGCGCGTCGGCTCATCAAAAATAAGGACTTCCGGATTGCAGTTGAGCCATTTGGAAATCAGCACCTTTTGCTGATTGCCGCCGGAGAGTTCGGTAATGTTCTGATCGACAGAATGGCATTTCAGCGCCAGCAGGTTGCGCTGCGCCTCGGCGGTTTTATGCTCATCAGCCTCGCGAAACAGGCCCATCGCGCCTTTATAACCGCCGTTCTTCAGGCTGCGGCTAATCGCCATGTTCTGCGCAATAGAGAAGTTGGGGAAAAAGCCGTTATCGCGCCGGCTTTCGGTGATATAGCCCATCCCTTTTTTCAACGCGTCGAGCGGAGAGCGGGGAGAAATGGTCTGTCCGTTCAGGCGAATTTCGCCGCTGCTGCGTTTATCCACGCCGAATAAGCAGTCCATCAGTTCGGTACGCCCGGAACCGACCAGCCCGGCAAAGCCGAGGATCTCGCCGCGGTTAACGCTAAAGGAGATATCGCGCACCTTTTTCTTATCCCGACTGGTAACGTTTTTTACCTCAAAAACGGTATCGCGCTCGACGTTGCCGGTATTTTCTTTCATCACGTTAAAACGGTTTTGCAGTTCGCGACCGACCATCAGGCGCACGATATCGTCATTGGTGACGTCGCTGACTCTGCCGCTGCACACGCTGCTGCCGTCTTTCATCACCGTGTAGCGATCGCAGATACGGCGGATTTCCGCGAGCTTATGCGAGATATAAACAATTGCCGTGCCTTCTTTACGCAACTGGTTCATGATCAAAAAGAGATAATCCACTTCTTTATTAGTGAGTGATGACGTCGGCTCATCCATAATGATGACTTTTGCGTCCAGCATTAACGTTTTGGCAATTTCCAGCATCTGCTTATGGCTGATGGATAAATTTGCCACTTTTTCATCAAGATCCACTTTCAGGCCAATACGCAATAACATCATTGCCGCGCGTAAACGCATCTCTTTCCAGTCAATAACATTAATGCCGCAGATTTTCTTCGTCAGATGGCGGCCGATATAAAGATTCTCCAGCACCGTTAATTCATCAATGACGCTGAGTTCCTGATAAATGATGCCGATGCCAAGCTGAGCCGCCAGTTTATGATCGAGCTTGTCGTAATTGACGTTATTAATCGTAATGATGCCTTTGGTCGGGTCGTGTATTCCCGACAGGACTTTCATTAATGTCGATTTACCCGCACCATTTTCACCTAATAGTGCATGGATCTCATGAGTATAGATCGTTAAATCAACCGATTTTAAGGCGTGAACCGGACCAAAAGATTTGCCGATCCCCGCCATGGAAATATATGGCGTGACCATAAGTCGCCTCTACACAATACAATATTGGCTAAATTCCCCAGGCCGGAGAAGTATCACCCCGGCCTGGCAACAGACTTACTTTGTGACCAGAAGAGAATCCACAGTCTTAATTTCCGGTGATTTATCCAGCGGGATCACTTTGCCGGTTTTGGCTGCATCAACCATCAGCTTCAGGCCAGTGGCACCGATATCCGCCGGATTCTGTGCCACCGTAGCGGTCATCTGTCCGCCATCGACCATCTTACGGGCTTCCGGGATGCCGTCAGTGCCGACCACTAATACCTTTCCGGTCTTACCCGCGTTGGCAACAGCCTGCGCCACGCCCATCGCCATCGTGTCATTCGCGCAGTAAAACGCTTTCAGGTTCGGGTTTCGCTGCAGGACGTTGGTGGCGACGTCGAGTGCTTTGATGCGGTCCCAGTCAGCAGGCTGGCTGGCCACCAGTTTAATCTGGCTGGCTTTTTTGAACGCGCCTGTTGCGCCGTTACGACGGGCTTCACCGGACGCGTTTCCGGCCTTACCCTCAATAATCGCCACTTCACCGCCTTCAGCGCCCAGTTTATTGATAATAAATTCTGCGCCTTTCGCGCCAACAGCAACGTTATCGGTGGTGACGAAGCCTTCGACATTACCACCCGCTTTTTTCAGGTTGTCCATATCGATTTTTTCATCGAGATTGACCAGGTAGATCCCTTTTTTCCACGCGCGGGCTACCGGCATCACCAGATTAACAGAGGAGAGAGGCGCAAACGCAATGCCTTTATAATTCTTGTTGCTTAGATCTTCGAATAACTGTAATTGCGACTGGAAGTCGCCTTCTGATGGTGAGGCAAAAATATCAACGCTGACGCCAAGCGTTTTGGCTTCATCTTCAATTCCCTTTTTCATATCCACCCAAAATGGGTTAGATAATGTTTTTAATACCACAGCGTATTCGGCAGCCGCAAACGCGCTGGTGGATAACATTAGGCCCACGGCAGCACCGCTGAATAATTTCAGATATTTATTCATAACAATGATCTCAATGGTAGGGTAAAGGTGAGTCCATCCTGTCGATGGACTTTATTTTATTTCAGCGCGCCTGGTGAAAAGTAATCAACAATTGCGCCAGTTTTTTTCATATTTAATGTTGCCTGTTCAATGTTTTGTTGCGCCACAGAAACAAAGAATGCATCTAATAAGGTTAACTGTAATATCCGCGCCGAGGCGTTACGCCCTAATAACGGCGTCTCTGGTGCAGGTGAGCAAATAATAAAATCTGCCAGTTTGGCAATCGGCGAGTGATAGCTATGGGTAATACAAATGATCTTCGCACCATTCTTCTTCGCCAGTTCGGTGGCCGATTTTAAATCGCTGGTCCGCCCGGAGTGGGAAACCACCAGTACCACGTCACCTTCCTTCAGCAATGAGGCCGACATCATCATAATGTGGGCGTCCTGGTAAGACTGACAGCGCACGCCAATGCGTAAGAATTTATGATGAATATCGGCACAGATAGCGTTCGATCCACCCACCCCATACAGATCGCGCTGCTTTGCCTGATAGAAAAACCGTGCCGCCCGGTGGATCTCATCCACATTGACGATCGACTGCCCTTCCATAATGGTGCGCAGAGTAATATTAAAGACTTTATTGACCACATCCAGCGGGGCTTCATCAAAGGCAAGCTCAGCGGGCAGAACCTGTTCAGACTGAGAGAAATAGTCCACCAGCGCGCTGCGCAGATTACGAAAACCGCTGAATCCCAGCAGTTTCGATACCTTCACGATCATCGCTTCCGAGACCATCAACGCTTCTGCCACATCTTTTATCGCTGGCGCGTCGCTCAGGTTACCCGGTGACAGCAACCAGTCCACTATCCGGCTTTCATTTCCGGTCATGCCTTCCTGCTTCATCCGCAGGTAAGGGGCCAGGCCGATGCCATTGGGAAGTCCTTGATCAAATTCTGTCTGACTCATTGCTCTGTGTGTCCTTGAAGTGAAGACATCACTATATCACCACAGCGGAAACAATAAATATGTCGGTGACTTCACAAAAATATTAAATTCATAAAGTTTAATTATTTGTGAAGTTTTGAGTTCTGGGGGGGGGGTTTATTTTGATAATAATTCGTTTTAATTCATGATATTGAGTTCAATTTAATCATGGCTGATAGCGGCTTAAACTCTCTAAAATCTCATGAAACAGGCTTGATTTGTGAAATTTTGGCGTGTAGAACAGGCGTCGGCCCCGGTGTTTTTGGGGATTTTATCAACAATGTACCGGTCTTAAATCACAAACTACACCGGGCCAGTAAAGTTTGACGTAAAGCGAGGCAAAGATGAACAAATTGGCGTTGGGTTGCGATCATGTCGGCTTCATCCTTAAACAGGATTTGCTGGCACATCTTCACAGCAAAGGCATTGAGGTTATCGACAAAGGCACATGGTCGGAGGAGCGCACCGACTATCCGCGCTATGCCAGCGCCGTGGCGGAAGCGATCATACAGGGCGAGGTCGACGGTGGGTTGCTCATCTGTGGTACCGGCGTGGGGATATCAATTACCGCGAATAAATTTCCCGGTATTCGGGCAGTCGTGTGTAGCGAACCGTATTCTGCGCAGCTTTCCCGCCAGCATAATAATACGAACGTGCTGGCGTTTGGCTCACGCGTGGTCGGACTGGAGCTGGCAAAAATGATCGTTGATGCCTGGCTGGCGGCGGAATTTGAAGGTGGCCGACATCAGGCGCGGGTGCAGGCTATTTCAGAGATCGAACAGCGACGCGAATAGCATCATCATTATTTTGTGCCACCCGTTTCAACACAGGTAGCGCGTGGGATCGCCATCAGTCGTTCGCCGCTCGTCAGGATCAGATCGATACCCAGCGGCATTGACAAAGGGCGTTCCATTAACGCATGCAGTAAGCACGCCGGCAGTTTCGGCGCGACCATTCGCTCCTCTGCGATCCCACTTCCGGTCAGTCGCAGCATATGCCCACCGCTGAGGCTGGCAACGTCTAAAATCAGCATGGCGTTACCGTCAAAGCGCAAATTCTGCTGCACGACATGATGACTGGCGGTAGCGGGTAACCAGACAGGGGTATCGCTACCGGCAAGCGCCATCAGTCGATTTGCCGTCGCGAGATCGAGCGGATGGTCCAGCGAAATAATCACGCCCGGCTCGCTCAGCGCTTTCATTAAGCGACGGGAGCCTGGCGGGGTGGTCTGCGCGGGCAGGGTAAACGCGGTTTGTAGGGTCATACATTATCTCCGCCAACCAGGGTCAAAAGTCATTCCGGCTGGCTGGCGATTTTACGGCACGGTGACGAGATCATTATTAAATGTGTCGCCTGCTGAGAGGCACATTTATCGTGACAGTTTAAGATGACGGTTTGGTTACGGCGGCATGACCGGGAGATGAAGCCTGGCGGGGAAAGTATCAGGCGGACAGGGCATGCCCGCCTTGAGGATCAGTTCTTTTTCACAAACTCGGATTTCAGCTTCATCGGGCCAAAACCGTCGATTTTACAATCAATGTTGTGATCGCCTTCCACCAGGCGAATATTTTTCACTTTGGTGCCGATTTTCAGCATAGAAGAGCTGCCTTTCACTTTCAGATCTTTCACCACCGTCACGCTGTCACCATCCGCCAGCAGATTGCCATTGGCGTCTTTGACGATCAGCTGGTCGTGATCCTGCGCAGGCTCGGCATCGTTCCATTCATGGGCGCATTCCGGGCAGATGAACATACCGTTATCTTCATAGGTGTATTCGGAATTGCATTGTGGGCAATGGGGAAGTTGCATGTTTTGATCCTCATAAGTGCTTGCAAAACTGGCAGTTAGCCAGGAAAACCCGGCATTTTGCCGGAAAAGGCGGCAATTATACCCTAAATTCCATACTTTTGTTGATGCTATTGTTGGATCTTTATGCGGCGGTTAGCTGCTGTGAAGAGCCGTCCCGACAGCAAAGAGAATTTTTATGGCCGGAAATTGCTACCCTCCACTATTTCAGATATGGTGAGGCTACGCCTTTTCCTCAATAAGAGTGCGATTTCTTGCCAACTACTACTGCCTCTGCGCGTGGTCAGATATACATAGATATATCCGGGTGTTTATTAAAAATGAGCTACGCTGAACATTTTCCTGCCTTTTGAGGAGTATGCTATGTATTGCTCGTCCAGCTTCAAAAAAATATATTAGCTAATGCCAGCGGGTATTATGACGTTAAAACTATTTGCCATATAAAAATTATAGAAATCTAAAATTGGTAATAAAAAGTCTGACAAATAAAATCAATAAAATTTGCGTTAAGGGAAGACTTTAACCATGAACACACAGACAATCTATGAATTAAGCCAGGAAGCTGAACGCCTGTTGCAGCTCGCGCAGCATCATTTACAGGCGATAAAAATTCCGCTCCCCGAAGCCCTGGATAACGTGCCTACTACTAATGGTAGCCAGTATCAGCATCATTTTAGTGCACGAGGCGTAGAGACTCAGCAAGCCGCATTAAATAACGAATTACGTAAAATTACCCGTCTGGAAATGGTACTGGCGATTGTCGGCACAATGAAAGCCGGTAAATCCACTACCATTAACGCTATTGTCGGTACGGAGGTTTTACCTAATCGTAATCGTCCAATGACGGCATTACCCACCCTCATTCGCCATACTTCAGGTCAGAAAGAGCCTGTTTTGCATTTCTCGCATGTTGCTCCCATTGAAAAGCTGATGCATGAGTTACAGGGTAGCCTGAGGCTGGTTGAGCGGGAAACGCTGGCTCAACACCTTGAAATCGATAAAGATATGGCATTGCTATTAGAAAGTATTATTAACGGCGTGGCATTTGAAAAACATTATCTTGGTGCCGAACCTATTTTTCACTTTCTAAAAAGCCTCAATGACCTCGTCAGACTATCACGAGCGTTAAATGTTGATTTTCCCTTCTCTGATTATGCCGCGATTGAGCATATCCCGGTAATTGAAGTTGAGTTTATTCATTTATCCGGGCTGGAAACCCATCCGGGGCAACTGACGTTGCTGGATACGCCAGGGCCAAATGAGGCCGGACAACCACATCTGCAAAAAATGCTTAATGAGCAACTGGCGCGCGCCTCAGCAGTGCTGGCGGTGATGGACTACACCCAGCTTAAGTCGATTTCGGATCACGAGGTGCGACAGGCGATCTCTGCCGTGGGTAAATCGGTTCCGCTCTATGCGCTGGTGAATAAGTTCGATCAAAAGGATCGTAATAGCGACGATGCCGAGCAGGTGCGTGCGCTCATCTCCGGTACACTGATGAAAGGAATGATTGCACCGGGACAGATCTTCCCCGTCTCTTCCATGTGGGGTTATCTGGCCAATCGCGCACGTTACGAGCTGACAACATACGGTAAGCTGCCCAATCCGGATGAACAACGTTGGGTGCAGGATTTTGCCGAGGCGGCGCTTGGGCGGCGCTGGCGTACTGCCGATTTGGATGATATTGAACATATCCGCCATGCCGCCGATCTGCTGTGGGAGGACTCGCTTTTCGAACTGCCGATCATGAGCCTTCTGCATGCGGCGCACGCCAACGCGTCTCTCTATGCCTTACGATCCGCCTCACATAAATTGCTGAACTATGCGCAAAGCGCCCGGGAATATCTTGAGTTCCGCCATCAGGGACTGACAGTCACCTTCGAGGAATTGCAGCGTAGCATTACCTTACTGGAAGAGGACATGGCGCAATTGCGGCTGAAGCACGAAGACGTCCGTGATGAGATCAACCATGAAGTTGAGCAGTTGCTCGCCACGGTGACCGATTTTGTTGGCAGGCAGCAGCGCGAGACCCGGCGCGAGATTGAAGAGAGTTTCAGGCCAGTGCGTTTGCTTAGCCTGGGGAGCCTCAGTCATGGCGACTTCCGTCAGGATAATGAGACCGGACACAAGCAACTGGTGCTGAGTAACGAAGGCCAGGCGCAGATTATGCTGAGTAAAGTTCGGATGGCTTGTGAAACCACGCTCGCGGCGGCACAAGAAACGGCATCACGCGAATTAACGTCACGTTTTAGCCAGTTAGAATCCACCTTGACGCGCACGCTCAACGATACGCTGCGGCCCATAGAGCAACGGGTAAAACAAGAACTCAGTCAATCGGGTTTTGGCGTGCGGATCGGTATGCCTGCGTTTCAGACCAGTAACGTGAGTTTCAATGCGCCACAATTATTTAACGATGTCATTGTTGCCGAAGAGAACGACGGTGACGCGCCGACACGGACGTCTGGCATGCGAGAAGCAGTGTCGCGCTGGCTGAATAACCCCAACTGGGGCTGGGATGATTATGTTATTTCCACAACGCGCTATATCATTGACCTGACTGCGCTGGAGAAAAAACTTACCCGCCACGTTGATGATTTTTACACGCAACTCATCACCACCGTAACCACGCAAGTGGCGCTTTCCGTCTCGTCAGGAATGAATGCCTTTTTCAATGAGTTTTCACAAACGCTCAGCGGATTACAAAACAGTTTGCAGGACAGTCTGGCCTTGCGTCAGCAGCGTGAATCGACGGTCAAGGCATTGCATCAGCAACTGCAACACAGTTTGACCACCGTGCGGTGGATCCAGGAGGACGCGCGTTTGCTGCGCGACGATATTCAAACTCTTTTTGCGGCTGAAAAACCATGAATACGCCATTACTGGATGGGCCTGCGCGCCCGCTTGAATCTGTTCATGCAAAATTTATCGTCGAACTGGTATTGGGGATTGATAATCCCCGGCAGACGGCAATTGCCCCTCAGCAGTTACGTTTTCGCGAACGCTTAATGAGTGACATCATGGTTCAGGCACAACTCCGATCCTGGACAATGGTGGATGCGCTCAGTGAAAATCCGGCGATGCGGGTGGGGCTGGCGGATAAGCTGGCCAGCACGCTGGATCCAGGTTATCTGGCGTTAACTAAAATGGGACACCATCTGCATATCCTGCAACAAAAGGGCAATGAGACGCCCGGCGTGCTGCAACTCTATGCCACTACGGGTGAGCGTTTTCTCCGCCGTGCAGAACATAAACAGCGTGCATTATCCCGGCGCGGTCTGATGGTGCAGGCGGGTGAACATAGTGAGCAAGTTTTTACCCGATGGCATGCCGGAAGCTACAGCGGTTGGTCGCTGGCGGGCCGCTGTTTCGTCGCGCTGGAAGAACTGCGCTGGGGGGCGTTCGGCGATGCCTGCCGCCTGGCAACCGGGGAGGCGAAAGCGCTACTGATGGATAATTTGCGCGCGACGGCCACTCAGTACCTGGCGCAAAGCATTAACGCCGCGCCCGCTACACGTCATTTTTATCATCAATGGCTGAGCACGCCGGTGACTCCCGCACCGATGGATCATAAAGAGATGCTGTGCTGGCTTGGCAGCGCCTGCGACAGCGAGCGGCACCCGGTGAGCTGGTCGGTCACGCAGACCTGGCAGACTATCGCGCTGGGCATGCCGCGACTATGTTCAGCCATGCGACTGGCCGTAGCTATGGTCGATGAAATTTTTCAGGAGGAAAATTTTTTCGCCGGCGCATAAGGCCGCTTCTCATCTTATTTTTCGCAACACGATAAACCCCGTTAAAGTACCTGACTGAATTTCGTGAAGTTGATCACGTTTTTAAACGCTGGTAGGGTAGATGCATTATTCATGGCGTGAATGTGTTTGGTTGTGCAGGCTTTGGTCAGCCAGCATAAGTAAACCTGCTACGCTTGAAGTGTGGATTGACGATCATGAAGCACCGCTCGCGAACAACCGCCGTCGTCAAAGGTTGACGATGCGTTTGCGTTGCTCATTCAGGGCGAAAGTTAACGAGGATAACTATGCTTAAAAGGAAAAAAGTAAAGCCAATCACCCTGCGCGATGTCACCATCATTGATGATGCCAAACTGCGTAAAGCAATTACCGCAGCTTCGCTCGGTAATGCGATGGAGTGGTTTGATTTCGGCGTTTATGGATTTGTCGCTTATGCGTTGGGTAAGGTCTTTTTCCCGGATGCCAACCCCAGCGTGCAGATGATCGCCGCGCTCGGGACCTTCTCTGTTCCCTTCCTGATTCGCCCGCTGGGCGGCCTGTTCTTCGGGATGCTTGGCGACAAATACGGTCGGCAAAAGATACTCTCTATCACCATTATTATCATGTCGGTCAGTACGTTCTGCATCGGCCTGATCCCCTCCTATGAATCGATTGGCATCTGGGCTCCGATACTACTGCTGCTCTGTAAGATGGCGCAGGGCTTCTCCGTCGGCGGCGAATACACCGGCGCGTCCATCTTTGTGGCCGAATACTCTCCCGACCGTAAACGTGGGTTTATGGGCAGTTGGCTGGACTTCGGTTCCATCGCCGGGTTTGTGCTCGGGGCAGGGATCGTGGTGCTGCTGTCGGCCATTGTGGGTGAAATTAACTTCCTTGACTGGGGCTGGCGTATTCCGTTCTTCCTGGCGCTACCGCTGGGTCTGATTGGTCTCTATCTGCGTCATGCGCTGGAAGAGACACCGGCATTCCAGCAGCATGTCGATAAGCTTGAACAGGGCGATCGTCAGGGGCTGCAGGAAGGTCCGAAAGTGTCCTTTAAGGAAATCGCTACCAAACACTGGCGCAGCCTGCTGACCTGTATTGGTCTGGTCATCGCGACCAACGTGACCTATTACATGCTGCTTACCTACATGCCGAGCTACCTGTCGCATAACCTGCACTATTCGGAAGATCATGGGGTGCTGATTATCATCGCTATCATGATCGGCATGCTGTTTGTTCAGCCCATTATGGGACTGCTGAGTGACCGTTTTGGCCGTCGTCCCTTCGTGCTGTTGGGTAGTATCGCGCTGTTTGCTCTGGCCATCCCGGCGTTCATCCTGATCAATAGTGATGTCCTCGGCTTGATCTTTGCCGGTCTGCTGATCCTGGCGGTTGTGCTGAACTGCTTCACCGGGGTGATGGCCTCAACGCTGCCGGCGATGTTCCCGACGCACCTGCGTTACAGTGCGCTTGCCAGCTCGTTTAACATCTCGATCCTGATTGCCGGTCTGACGCCGACGCTGGCCGCCTGGCTGGTGGAAAGCACGCAGAACCTGATGATGCCGGCGTATTATCTGATGGTCGTCGCGGCGATTGGCTTGATTACCGGCCTGACCATGAAGGAAACTGCGAATCTGCCGCTAAAAGGCGCTACGCCTGCGGCGTCTGACCTCCAGGAAGCGAAGGAAATTCTTCAGGAGCATCACGATAACATCGAGCAGAAAATTGAAGATATCGACAAAGAGATTGCCGATCTTCAGGAAAAACGTTCGCGTCTGGTGCAGCAGCACCCGGAGATTAACGACTAAATCGTTCGCTTTTCTAGTCAACAAAGCCCGGCCGCGCGCCGGGCTTTTTCGTTTCTGCCGCCTCTGTAACATCTCGCATTAGCTATTATGGATAGAATTTGCGATGATAAAAAGAGAAGTGGACGGACCACAAATAAGGATTTGGTCAGTCCAGACGGTAAGCCTAAGCGAGCGTGACAACCATGAGATTATACCAGGAGATTGGGCAAAAATTACGCGATGCCATCCAGAAGGGCGCTTATAAAGCCGGGGACAAACTTCCCGCCGAGCGTGACATTGCGGCTCAGTTTAGCGTCAGTCGTAGCGTGGTCAGAGAAGCACTTATCCTTCTTGAACTAGAGCACTGCGTGGAAATTCGCAAAGGGTCCGGCGTATATGTCCTGCCAGCATCCTCCACGGTTGTACCGTCTGAGGCATCGGATAGCATCAGTTGCGGCATCTTTGAACTGCTTCAGGCCCGGCAGCTTCTGGAGAGTGAAATTGCCGGATTTGCTGCTCTTCAGGCTACTAAGAATGACATCGTTGAACTGCGTAAAGCCGTTGAACTGGAGCGGGAGCAACTCTCCTCCGGCATCATCGCCGACGATACTGATGAGCATTTTCACTATCTGGTCGCTATGGCGACGCAAAACGCCGCGCTGGTGGCTATTGTCCAGGAAAGCTGGAAGCTGCGTCATCGTTCTGGCATGTGGCAGAACCATCACCATGATACCAGTGATTTTAGCGCGCGCTGGGCGTGGTTTGAGGATCGGCTGCGTATTCTGCAGGCTATCCAGCATCGCGATGCTGCTGCCGCAAAACAGGCGATGTGGCAGCATATCGAAAATGTGAAGAACAAAATGCTGACGCTGGCGGACCTTTCCGCTGCGGATTTTGACGGTTATCTGTTCACTTCTACGCCGCTGGAAAATAAAAAATCGCTGTAACGGTATTATTGGTCAGGCCAAAATGGTGTTGTACGCTAAGTTGACTGACCAATTATGTGCCCCGCCTCACACTCTGCGCCTAAGCGCCTTTACCGCTGGCAAAAACCTCTATTAAGCTCATTTTATCGCCTTCACCCGGTTTAGCCGATCATCTGGAGAGTAATACTATGCGCTATTAATATCGTCCTGAATAAATCTTTTCCCGTTAGTTATTTCTTTGGCGAATTTGCTTTGTTAAGCGAAGGGCTGCCCTGTATTCATTATAAGAGAATGGCCTATGACCGATTACGCGCTCTCTAAATATTTACCGCTTAGAAATATAATTACTTTCGATAATTTTAATCATGGCCATTGCGGCTGGTTAGATCTGCGGCCTAATTTTGTTAAAGCCGGTTTCGCGCCGCATTCGGAAGAAATCGACCTTATTCATTGGGGACCGACAATGCTTTCCTCCGCCACGTTTCCAATGATGGGAACGCATGGCGCAATGAGCGGTAGCCGCTCCCTCAAGTTAACGACCCGGGCCAATAGCGCGCCCATCGACCAGCCGCCCGCGCCGGGCAGTATGGGGCTGGCGATTAAACGTATGGCGGTTCCCGGCAGCCTGCATCTACTCCAACTCGAAGCCTGGTTTACCTTTACGCCGGAGCCTTCCGTGGCCGGACTTGGCGACCGCGATGTGCGCGCCTTTGGCTGCTTTATCGATCTACAAAGCCAGCAAAACCGCTGGATGCCGGGAGTGCGCTATGTCAACAGCGCCGATGGCGAATACATTAAGCGCTGGCAATATTTCCGGGTTAATGAGGGTGTCGATCACCGCCGCTGGAACTATGGCCACGACGGCTGGCATAAGGTCGGCGTTGACAGCCAGTGGTATGGGCAGCGCCAGGCGGACGGGTCCGCCGATGGTTTTCAGTGGATTGAGGATGGGCATCAGGATCTGGTCGCTAATGAAGCCGATGATAAAATTAACTGGATGTATATGCGTTTAACGGTGGACGTATCCCGCAGAGAATATGTGGAATTACAGTGCATGGATAAGGTTATGGATCTCCGGGGAAAACAACCGACGCTGGCACCGGAATATAAAGGCATTACCGGTTTGCTTAATCCGGTATTTTTTATTGAAACGGGCGCTAACCGACGCGTTTTTCTTTATCTGGATTCCGTGGTTTTATCCACCGATGATTACCTTAATCGTCAGGCGTGAGGATGAATTAATGAAAGAGTTTTATACCTCGGTCGTGGAATTACGCCAGCCGATTAAAAATAGCTTTTTAACTGAACCTTACGAATGCGGGTGGGCAAACGAAGCGCTGTTTTTTTTGACCATTCATCCGGAACAGGCGGATTTCACGCAAATAGTGGTCAGGCCAAAAATATCGCCTGACGGGATCCACTGGCTTGATGCGCCCGGTGAAACTGCAGTTGTCGATAAACCAGGGATGATTGCCATTGCTCAATCTCATTTTGGCGGTTGGCTGTGCCTCGAACTTTCGCTATCAGGTGAGGCGCAGACGGCCATGATCACATTACATCTCGCACTGAAGGGGTAAGCCATGTCTAATGCAAAACGTTCGGCGCTGGCCTCTACTGTAGGCACCGCGCTTGAGTGGTATGATTTCGCGCTTTATGGCATGGCCAGTGCGCTGATATTCCCTTATGTCTTCTTTCCGGAAATGAGCGGCGCATACGGTATTCTGGCCTCGTTTGCCACCTTCGGCGTGGGGTTCTTTGCCCGACCTTTCGGCGGTCTGATCGTGGGGTCGCTCGGCGACAAACTGGGACGACGGGGCATGCTCTTTTTCACCCTGGTATTAATGGCGGTGTCCACCACGCTGATTGGTTTGATTCCGGCTTATCACACCATCGGTCTGTGGGCACCGATTCTGCTGGTCATTTGCCGCCTGGGGCAGGGTTTCGCGGCGGGCGGGGAGTATTCCGGCGCAGTATTGCTTTCAGCGGAACATGCCGGGAAAAAGAACCGCGGGCTGTTTGCCTCCATTCCGGGGGCGGGTAATGCGCTGGGATCGATCATTGCCAGCCTGGCGATCATCGCCGTCCAGCAGATGCCGCGTGAAGAGATGATTAGCTGGGGATGGCGCGTTCCGTTTGTCGCCTCATTCATTATCGGGATTGTGGGGATTTGGATCCGAACCGGCGTGGCGGAAAGCCCTGAGTTTAAGGCGGTTAAAGCCACGGATGCCCCTAAACGTCTGCCGCTGGTCGAAGTATTTCAGCGTAAACCGCGCAATTTTATCGGCGCTTTCCTGTTAAGCATCGGACCTAATGTTACCTCCTATCTTCCCTCGGCATTCGCATTGACCTATCTGGTCGTCCATGTCGGCGTGGATAAAAGCGTCGGCGTCATGGGGGTGATGATCTGCAATTTCATTAAATTCATTACCGTCCCTGCCGCAGGAGCCTTCAGCGACAAATTTGGCGCCAGAAAGGTTTTCCTGGCCGGTGCAGTGGGGCTGGGCGTATTGATTGTGCCATTTTTCCTGCTGCTGAATACCGGCGAGCAGGGGCTTATCTGGCTGGGGATGTTCCTCATCTACTGCGCCTGTAATGACGCGATGCTGGGCGCGCAGGCGGCGATGCTATCGGAAGCTTTCCCCGCGCATATACGTTATACCGGAATGGCGGGCAGTCGCGAGCTGGCCGGGGCGGCGGCCGGCGGGACGTTGCCGTTTATCGCCGTCGCCCTGCAAAGCAGTGCGGGCGGTGCCTGGTGGCCTATCGCGTTTTACGCCATTGTACTGTCGGTGCTGGCCGCCGTGGGGGCACTGATGCTAAGTCATGGCGACGATAACCATGATGAACTGCGCGTGAAAGGAGCAGTCACCGATCATTAACCGTTGATGCCCGGCACGCCGGGCATCGCCTTAACGCTCGCGAAACGCTTCCGCTCTGGCGCGCAGGATTGGTTTCATCAGGTAAGCAAGGATGGTTTTCTTGCCAGTGATAATATCCACTGAGGCGACCATGCCGGGAATGATTAACAGTGGCTTGCTGTCGCTGCCAAGATGGTTTTTATCGGTACGCAGGCGGATCACGTAGTAGCTTTTACCGTCTTTATCCGTCACCGTATCAGGGCTAATTTGCTCAAGCTTGCCTTCCAGGCCGCCATAAATGGTGTAGTCATAAGCGGTAAATTTGACGATCGCCCGCTGCCCTGGATGCAGGAAGGCGATATCCTGCGGACGGATTTTGGTTTCAATCAGCAGCGTGTCATCCAGCGGCACAATCTCCACCAGGTCATTGCCTGGCTGGATCACGCCGCCGATAGTATTCACTAACAGCTGCTGCACGATACCTCTCACCGGCGAGGTGACCAGCGTGCGGTTGACCCGATCTTCGATCGCCTTGCCCGACGCCTCAATCTTACTCAGATCGGTACGCGCTTCATTCAGTTGTGAAAGGGCATCGCTGCGGTAGCGGCCCCGGGTTTCGGCGATTTTACTCTGGATCTCTTTAATTGCCGCTTCTGCGCCAGGGATCGAAAGCGTTACAGAATCAAGCTGGCCGCGCGTATCGACCTCAGAGCGCTGGAGACGCAGCACTTCTACTTTGGATATCGCGCCCTTAGCCACCAGCGGTACAGACATGGAGATTTCCTGCTGGAGCAGGCGCAGACTGTTACGGAACTGGGCCTGTTTAGCTTTATAATCAAGCAAATCCTGCTTTTTCTGCACCAGTTGCTCGTTTAACCCGGCAATTTCATCCTGAATGCGTTTATTAACGCTGTTAAAGAGGTCGATTTCCCCCTGAGCAATGTCCGGCGCTTGTTTGACGATCTCCGGATTAAGCGTCAGCGTTTGCTGGTCGTTTAACTGTGCGTTAAGACGCTGGATGCGTGCCTGCAACGACAGCCGGTCCGCTTCCGTCTCCCCGGCGTTGGATTTGAATCGCGTATCGTCCAGGCGCAGCAGCGGCGCGCCAGCCTGTACCACTTCCCCTTCATGGACAAACACCTGCGCCACAATTCCGCCCTCCAGGTTTTGCACTTTTTGCAGCCGGGAGGAGGGGATCGCACGTCCTTCGCCGCGCGTCACTTCATCAATGCTGGCGAGCGAGGCCCAGATAATCAGCGCCAGAAAGAAGGCGAAAATTGCCCATAGCGTAATACGCACCACGCGAGGCGAGTCGTCCAGCAGAGCCTTATTCACTTCACTGGTGGAGAACTGATTCGCTTTTTTATCGCCGGAGAGCCAGCTCAGCAGACGGTTAGCGGTTCGCATGGATCTGTCCTTTTTTCAGCGCGCTCATCACGCTCTCTTTCGGTCCGTCGGCAATAATTTTACCGTTATCCAGAATAATCAGCCGATCAACCAGCGACAGCAGGGAGGCGCGATGCGTGACCAGCAGCAGGGTTTTTTGACTGACCAACGTTGCCAGTGCTTTTTTAATCAGATCTTCGCTGGTGTTATCCATTGAACTGGTGGGTTCGTCCATCAAGAGCACGGGAGGATCGAGCAGCAGCGAGCGCGCAAGGGTCACCGCCTGGCGCTGACCGCCGGAGAGATTTATCCCGCGTTCGCCCACCTGCATACTGTAACCAGACGGGTGGCGGCGGGCGAACTCGTGGACGCCGCTGATTTGCGCCGCGCGCAGCATGGTTTCTTCATCGACATAGCTCGCGCCGAAGACCAGATTGTCGCGTAGCGTACCGCTGAACAGATGCACATCCTGCGGCGCATAGCCGATGTTATGCCGCAGATCGTGCACGTCAATTTGCCGGGCATCGATACCATCAATCAGCACGCTGCCCGCATCCGGCTGGTAAAAGCCGAGCAGCAGCTTCGCCAGCGAGCTTTTACCCGATCCGCTGCGCCCGATAATCCCCACCTTTTCACCGGGGGCGATACTCAGCGACACATTGACCAGCGCGGCATTCTGGTTATCGGGATAGCTGAACGTTACGTCGCGCAACTCAATCGCGCCGGAGAGCGTTTCGCGTTTTAACGGCACCTCAACCTGCTCACTTTCCTGTTCCAGCGACATCATGCGGTCGATGGTCGTTTTGGTCATACTGGCGCGCTGGTAGCGGGTGACCAGGCTGCAAAGATGGCTGACCGGGATCATCGCGCGGCGGGTCAACAAATAGCAGGCAATCAGCCCGCCCATGCTCAAATTGCCGCCGATAATGATATAGACCCCGGCCACCACGATACTTACACCGCAGACCTGCTGCAGCCAGGTAGTGAAATTCACCGCCACGTAAGAGAGGGACTTCACCCGCATCTCCAGCTTGCTGAGCTGACCGATTATCTGCTCCCACTGGTACTGGCGATCGCTCTGGGCGTTATTGATCTTAATGGCATCCAGGCCGCTCAGCGTTTCAATCAGCATTGCCTGGCGCTCGTTGGCGAGCTTATAGGTTTTTTCGATCGTGGACAGTAGCGGGCGTTGAATAGCCCAGTTCACCAGCAGCGCGACGGGATAAGCCAGCAGCGGAATAAACACCAGCGGGCCGCCAATGATGCCAATTACCAGCAGGATCAGCAGGGTAAAGGGCAGGTCAATCAGCGCAGTCAGCGTTAGCGATGAGAGAAAATCGCGCAGCGACTGGAATTCCTGAAAATTCTGCGCGAAGCTGCCGACGCGTTTGGGGCGCGTCTTTATTTTCATTCCCAGAAGACGTTCAAACAGCGCGGCGGAAACAATAAGATCGGTCTTTTTCCCCGCCAGATCGAGGCAGACACTGCGTAAAATCTTGAGGATAAAATCAAACACAAACGCAATCGTAATGCCAATCGCCAGCACCCACAACGTAGCGGTGGCCTGATTGGGTACCACGCGATCATAGACGTTCATCACGAACAGCGGTGTCGACAGGGCGATGATATTAATAATAAAACTGGCGACTACCGCATCTACATACAGCAAGCGGGAGAGCTTTAACGTATCCCGGAACCAGTTCTTTGTGCGCGGGATCGTCGCGGTCGGCTGGGTATCATACTCATGCTCCGGCTGGATAAAAATTGCCTTGCCTGCATAGTTTTCCGCAAGCGTCTCGCGCGGCACGCGGATCTCGCCGCCTTCCGTTTCACTCGGCAGCAGACGCGCCTGACCCTGTTCATCCCACCCGAGCAGCACGGCGGCGCGATCGTGGGTTAACAGCACAATGGCCGGTAGCGAAAGCGCGGTTATCTTCTCAAGCGGACGCTGGATCGCCCTGGCTTTCAGCCCGGCGCGCTGCGCCGCGCGGGGAAGCGTACTGAGCGTCAGGGTATGCGCCGACAGCGGTAGACCGGCAGTAAGTATCGTCCTTGTTGTCATAATGCCGTGCAGCTTGCACATCACCAGCAAACAATCTAACAGCGGATCGTCATGATGCTGTCGCGGGTCGTTTTTTATTGCGTTATCAACAGGAGCGTCTGAGATATCCTGGATATCGGGGTAAGCAGCCATAACCTGACCTTTATTACCGTTGGCAGATCCAACGCAGGCATAAGTAAAAACGGGTTATTTCCGCAGCCAGTACGTGAAATAACCCATCAGATCTTTTTAATATAAAATTTATTTAAGTTCCGGTAACTCGTTTTTTGACGTTTGCATATTATCCAACGGCTGTGCGGCGGATGGCGGTTGGATATTTAGCGTTTTCAACAATAAACCGGTCCGGGCGCTAATACGATAGGTATTAAACATCTCGGTAAATTGTAACTCAACATAGCGCCGCTGGGCGGTAAAGACTTCGTTCTCACTGTCCAGCATATCCAGCAGAGTACGATCGCCGAGGCTAAATTGTTCCTGGTAGGCGGTACGCACGGTCATACTGCGATCCGCATACTCTTTAGCGATCGGCACCTGTTTCTCGGCGTTTTGCAGTGCGTTCCACGACAGACGCAGCTCTTCATTCAACTGGCGCAGGGCGTTATTGCGGATGTCTTCCGCCTCTTTCATTTTATAGGCGTAGGAAGTCAGGGTGGCCTTATCGCTGCCGCCGTTATACAGGTTGTAGCGCATCCGCACCATTGCCTGCCACTCCTGATCGTGACCGCGCGTGCCGTCGATATTGTTATTCATTGTCCTGCCCACTTCCATGTTCACATCAGGATAAAAGCGGGACTTCTGGGCTTCATACTGCTGATGGGTCGCCTCGACGTCTGCCGCTGCCTGTTTTAACAGCGGGCTGTTTTCCAGCATGTCGCGCTTCGCTTCTTCCAGCGACGCGGGCACCGGGAACTTCATCGGCATGGTCAGATCGACTGGCTCGGTGCCGGTAACGCTCTGATAATTGGCCTTCGCGTCTTCCAGATTGGTCTGTTCGGTCAACAGGTTGTTCCGGGCCTGCGCCAGACGAGCTTCCGCCTGTTCATAGTCGGCCTGACGGCCAACACCCTGCTCGGTACGCAACCGAATCTGATCGAACACACGTTCGTGATTTTTCAGATTCTCTTCTGCCAGCGTGACCATTTTCTGCCGCATCAGCACGCCAATATAAGTCTGCACGGCGGTCAGCGCGGTATTTTCGCTGGTATTCAGCACCGTCCAGGCGCGTGAGTTTACCGTCGCTTTCTGGCGGGCAACCTCGCTGGTGGTCGCAAAACCGTTAAACAGGTTCTGGGTCAGCGTAATGCTGGATTCACTGCGGTTCAGATCGCGCTGATGATCGCCTTGCGCGCGCGTGGTGGCGTTATCTGTCTGCTCCCAGCCAGTTCCAGCCTGTACATCCAGCGACGGCAGATAACCGCCCTGCGCCGAACGCAGATCCTGATCCGCGGAATAACGGCTATTGGACGATGAGCTGACTTCCGGATGCCAGGCCAGCGTATCTTTAATCGCTTTTTCGAGCGTCGTGGCATGTGCCGCACTCAGCGCCAGCAGCGAAAGGGATATCCCCGATAATAATTGGCTGCGATATTTCATAGGTCGTCCTTTGCTAACGATCATTTCCCTGAGTAGTGGCCTTTGCCCATCAGAGATGATGTCTTCAGATAATTAACTTTTCATTCCCTGTTCTGATAAAACAGGGAGGATTCATGCCCAGGCACCAGCCTGGATGCCGTTATCCTCTCCGCCAGGTGGGATAACGGCAGATATAATCAACTGTGCAGTTCTTCCGGTTTCGCTATCAGGTTTTCGACCAGCGACTCGTCAACGGCATGATAGCTTTCGGCGATACTCGCATCAGGCACCGCAGGTATATTTGCCTCCACACCCGCGCTGTGATCTGTCTCTGCTGCTGGCCCCGGTTCGATCGTCGGGATCAGAGTGGTGAGATCTTTGCCGTCATCCGCATCGCTGACGACATCGCTGAGCTGGATCGGATCGTCCGCTGTCAGGATCGAGGCGACAGCGTGATCGGCCTCAGCGTGGTCGCCTGTCGCCGTCTGGGCATGCTCTGGGGTAGTGGCGTGATCGTCCTGACCATCGTCCAGCAGATTGCTAAGCGAGGTATCCTCAGGCGTGGCCGTCTGTGTTTCTGGCGAGGTCGTTGCGGTGCTGATCGGCTGTGGATCCTGGCTCAGATGTAGCTCGCTATCATCAATTAGCCCGGCGGTCTGATGATCTTCCTCAGCCGTTACTGGCTCGTTCTGCGTTGCCTCATGACTGTCACTTTGCGTTTCCGCCTGGCGACTGTGATCGTCCGTTTGCTCGTGGGTATCTGCATGATCGTGTGACGTGTCGGTACTATCTTCATGCGACATCATCAACGTATGGGCGGTCGCATCACTATGATGCTCATCGGCGGTGACTGCCGAATCGCTGTTATCATAATGGGTGCCGTTTTCACCATTAATGGTAAATTCAGTTTGATGCTGATCGGCTACGGTAGAATCAACGCTCAGCGTGATATCGCCCAGCTTGCTCTGACCCTCCGGCAAATCCACCGTCAATTGACCATCAAACGTCGAACCGTTCAGCGTCAGGGTATAGACACCGTTATCCCAGCTCACCGCACTATGATTACCGGTAAATGTCGCCCCTTCAGGAATACCGGTGAGGGTAATCTGGGTGAGATGGGCATCCGTGATATCGCTGGTCAGCGCCAGATGAATATCCACGGTGATATGCTGAACCGTGTTGGTGGTTACCGTCGTCGTTGTGGTTCCCGACGACGAGGTTGTACCGTTGCCAAAAATCACGCCTTCAATATGGTTGGCATTTTCATACAGCCCCTTACCGGTGGTTTTATCGGTAATTTTCAGGCCGTCATAAGTGTTATTCTGCGTGCTGGCATTATTATTCGAGCTATAACTAACGTTGTAATTCTCGCTATTTCCCGAAACAAAAATATAGTCTTTTCCGGCATCGCCCTGCGCAACACCGCCGTTACCGGTAATGCCCTTCAGTTCCCTGAACTGCGCCTGACTCGGCTGCCAGTCACCCTGCTGGTAATAGCCCCCGGTATGGCCGCTAACGACAAAAATATCGCTATAGCCTTTGGCGGCGTCGTCGGTGTTCGCATTACTGGACTGATCGTAATATTTAATCTGCGAAGCGTTATCGTGTGCAGGCACGCTATCGCCCGCGATTTTGCCATCCGGACTGGTCGGGGTTAGCCACACCCGAACGTTTGAGCCAATGGCAACAATCTTGCCATCCTGAATATCGAAACCGTTGGGATCCTTGCTGCCACCATTGATATGGATGACTTCACTGCCTGTTTGTACCGTGTTTTGGGCAACGTCGACTTTGACGTCGAGATCGGTGTGGGAGTCGGAATCGGCGTCGGCGTCGGCATCGGCATCGGCGTCCGCGTCGGCATCTGCGTCAGAATCTGCATCGGCGTCAGCATCAGCGTCCGCGTCGGCATCCGCATCGGCGTCGGAATCTGCATCAGCGTCAGCATCTGAATCGGCATCAGAATCGGCGTCGGCGTCCGCATCAGAATCCGCGTCGGCATCAGCGTCTGCATCTGAATCGGCATCGGCGTCGGAATCTGCGTCCGCATCGGCATCCGCGTCAGAATCAGCGTCTGCATCCGCATCGGCGTCCGCATCAGCATCTGCATCTGAGTCGGAATCGGCATCAGCGTCTGCATCGGCGTCGGAATCGGCGTCCGCATCGGCATCTGAGTCAGCATCTGAATCGGCATCTGCATCCGCGTCAGCGTCCGCATCTGCATCCGCGTCAGCGTCGGCGTCCGCATCAGCATCCGCATCTGAGTCGGAATCGGCGTCCGCGTCGGAATCTGCGTCTGCATCGGCGTCGGCGTCCGCATCAGCATCAGCGTCTGCATCGGCGTCAGCGTCGGCATCAGAGTCTGAATCAGCGTCTGCATCTGCGTCGGCGTCGGCGTCTGCGTCGGCGTCTGCGTCGGCATCAGCGTCAGCATCTGAATCGGCATCGGCGTCGGAATCTGCGTCCGCATCGGCGTCAGCGTCAGCATCTGCGTCTGCATCGGCGTCCGCATCAGCATCCGCATCTGAATCGGAATCGGCATCAGCGTCCGCGTCAGAGTCTGCATCTGCATCGGCATCGGCATCCGCATCTGCGTCAGAATCTGCATCGGCGTCAGCATCAGCGTCCGCGTCGGCATCCGCATCGGCGTCGGAATCTGCATCAGCGTCAGCATCTGAATCGGCATCAGAATCGGCGTCGGCGTCCGCATCAGAATCCGCGTCGGCATCAGCGTCTGCATCTGAATCGGCATCGGCGTCGGAATCTGCGTCCGCATCGGCGTCTGCATCAGCATCCGCATCTGAGTCGGAATCGGCATCAGCGTCCGCGTCTGCATCTGAGTCGGCGTCAGCATCGGCGTCGGCATCTGAATCAGCGTCAGAGTCTGCATCTGAGTCGGCGTCAGCATCGGCGTCGGCATCTGAATCAGCGTCGGCGTCGGCGTCGGAATCTGCGTCCGCATCGGCGTCTGCGTCGGCATCTGAATCAGCGTCGGCATCAGCGTCAGCATCTGAATCGGCGTCTGCGTCGGCATCGGCATCCGCGTCAGAATCAGCGTCTGCATCCGCATCGGCGTCCGCATCAGCATCTGCATCTGAGTCGGAATCGGCATCAGCGTCTGCATCGGCGTCGGAATCGGCGTCCGCATCGGCATCTGAGTCAGCATCTGAATCGGCATCTGCATCCGCGTCAGCGTCGGCATCTGCATCCGCGTCAGCGTCGGCGTCCGCATCAGCATCCGCATCTGAGTCGGAATCGGCGTCCGCGTCGGAATCTGCGTCTGCATCGGCGTCGGCGTCCGCATCAGCATCAGCGTCTGCATCGGCGTCAGCGTCGGCATCAGAGTCTGAATCAGCGTCTGCATCTGCGTCGGCGTCGGCGTCTGCGTCGGCGTCTGCGTCGGCGTCTGCGTCGGCGTCTGCATCGGCGTCTGCATCGGCGTCTGCATCGGCGTCTGCATCGGCGTCCGCATCAGCATCAGCATCCGCATCTGAGTCGGAATCGGCATCAGCGTCGGCATCTGAATCGGCATCGGCGTCGGAATCGGCGTCCGCATCGGCGTCAGCGTCAGCATCTGCGTCTGCATCGGCGTCCGCATCAGCATCCGCATCTGAATCGGAATCGGCATCAGCGTCCGCGTCAGAGTCTGCATCTGCATCTGCATCTGCATCGGCATCCGCATCAGCGTCAGCATCTGAATCGGCATCGGTATCGGCATCCGCGTCTGCATCGGCGTCCGCGTCGGCATCAGAATCCGCATCGGCATCAGCGTCTGCATCTGCGTCGGAATCGGCGTCTGCATCTGCGTCGGCGTCGGAATCGGCGTCTGCATCAGCGTCTGCATCGGCGTCAGCGTCGGCATCAGAGTCTGAATCTGCGTCTGCATCGGCGTCAGAATCAGCATCCGCGTCTGCATCTGTGTCGGCGTCTGCATCGGCGTCGGAATCGGCGTCCGCATCAGCATCAGCATCAGCATCAGCATCAGCATCTGAATCGGCATCGGCGTCGGAATCTGCGTCCGCATCGGCGTCTGCGTCGGCATCTGAGTCAGCATCTGAATCGGCATCTGCGTCTGCATCGGCGTCCGCATCCGCATCAGCATCTGAGTCGGAATCGGCATCAGCGTCCGCGTCAGAGTCTGCATCTGCATCCGCATCAGCATCTGAATCGGCATCTGCATCAGCGTCGGCATCAGCGTCAGCGTCGGCATCAGAGTCTGAATCTGCGTCTGCGTCTGCATCGGCGTCAGAATCAGCATCCGCGTCTGCATCTGCGTCGGCGTCTGCATCGGCGTCCGCATCAGCATCAGCATCCGCATCTGAGTCGGAATCGGCATCAGCGTCGGCATCAGCATCTGAATCGGCATCGGCGTCGGAATCTGCGTCCGCATCGGCGTCTGCGTCGGCATCTGAGTCAGCATCTGAATCGGCGTCGGCGTCGGCGTCGGCATCTGCGTCTGCATCGGCGTCCGCATCAGCATCCGCATCTGAGTCGGAATCGGCATCAGCGTCCGCGTCAGAGTCTGCATCTGCATCCGCATCCGCATCCGCATCAGCGTCAGCATCTGAATCGGCATCGGCATCCGCATCTGCGTCTGCATCCGCGTCTGCATCGGTGTCCGCGTCGGCATCAGAATCCGCATCGGCGTCGGCATCAGCGTCTGCATCGGCGTCAGCGTCGGCATCAGAGTCTGCATCAGCGTCAGCGTCGGCATCAGCGTCTGCATCCGCGTCAGCATCAGCATCTGCGTCAGAGTCGGAGTCACTGTCGGAGTCCGAGTCACTGTCAGCATCCCCATCATCCGCATCCAGCAGCGTTAGATCTTCTGGCGGCGTACCATCAGGAAAATCAAGGCCGACGGTGGGGTAACCGGCGGTGGGATCGATGATCTCAGCGGTAAGATCGAGGACGACATGCGTATGGGATCCGCCGCCGCTTCCGCCAGTGATGGGAGTATTATTATCTGTTTGTGGACCTGCAGCAGGGGCTTCGAGTGTTTGTGTCGGGTCCTGACCGTCAGCGATGGCCTGCTGGAGGGCGGCGATGTCTGTTTGCTGATCGGTGACAGAGTGGGTCGAAACGGCTTGACCATCCCAGGTGGTGTCGCGGCCAAGATCGAGGGTTTTGCCTCCGTCCAGAGAAATAGTGACGGCACCAGATACGCCTGTTTGTACCTGTTCACCTTCAACAAGGCGATCGCCTTCGACCAGTAAACGTTTGCTCCCGTCGGGAGCGACTGCGAATACTTGTCCGATTACGGATTTGATGATCCCCGCCACGTTGCTCATGTCACTTTCCTCTATAACTTGCCGCTCACCAATCATTCCGTTTGGTTTTTGAGCATACCATACCAAAAGGTTACTAATTAAGCATGGCTAATATCTTATGTAGTTCAAAAAAAGTAACACTTCTCTAACGGATTTTTTTTGATTCAAGTAAAGTTTTGGTTAAGTTGTTAATGGAATGGGGAAAGTTAAGGGGGAAGGATTAAAGTGATTGTAAATTTTTGTTAGCAGGCTAAGAAAGCGCTGATGAGGAATACGCCTTTTTAACCTGCTTACGATAGAGAGAATGTAGTAGTGCTAAATTAAACTTTCATCTTCATCAGCGATCAATCCTTCGAGACCGCTTAATGTTCGACGTGCCTGCGCCCGGCTTATGAGCTTCGTTTGTGCGGCTGGCGGCAAGTCGGTAATGCTAATGATGCCTTTACTCATCAGCACTTCAATCAGGTCTTCCAGTACGCGGACCATCTCAAGATCGCTTTGCTGCAACTGTAATAACGTCGCTGCTCTGGCTTCCTGCTTTTTATACCACTGGCCGAGTTCAGAGGTGAGATCGGCACTCTGCTCAGTCATCCCGGTAAACGGTTCATCCTCAACCCGGATAACACGACCTCCGGTGTCACGCTCGATATAGTGCATGATCAATCTCCTTGATTAGCGGGTTAAGGTGCTGACATCGGCAAAGTAGCGGCCCATAGCACCGTAGAGACCTATTTTCTCCAGCACAGCGAGTTCGCCCTCCGTCTCAACCCGTTCGGCAATCAGCGGCAGGTTAATTTGACGGGTGGCCCAATAAATAGCTTCAATAAAAAGCTTCTTATCCGCTTCGGTATCTATATTACGGATATAGCTGCCGTCCACTTTGATCCATGCCAGTCCCCATTGCGGCAGGTTGCCGACAAGGTGAAAGCGTCCACCAAAGTGCTGGAGACCCAGGCGACAGCCGGTCTCGCGCAGCTTCTTCATCAGGATGCTGACGCGCTCGGGATCAGGCAGTTCGTTCTCATCCAGTTCGAGCGTCAGGCGAGCGGCGAGATGCGGTACCTGTTTGAGAGGGTGTAGCAGGGCGTTCAGGCTCGCGTCATCCGCCACGCTTTCACCGCTGATGCTCAGCGCCAGACGATCGTCGTTTTTCTCCATCACACGTAGCGTCTGCTTCAGCATAACCAGATCCATGCGACGGCCCAGCGCTAAACGGTGGATCCACGGCATAAACCGGCCCGCTGCGATTATCTCGCCATCCGGCGTTTTGATGCGGGCGAGGATCTTATGATGGATAGCGATATGCTGATGGTTGCATTCATAAACCGGCTGGGCAAACAGTTCGAACGACTCGTTTTGTAGCACCGATGTCAGACGTGTGTGCCAGACATGGTGATCGTCTTCAGGCTCCGCATCGGTTTTCGCCAGCGGATCGCCATTGTGGGTGGCAAAGTAACGCATCTCGGTCTCGGCCATCGCCAGTGCCTGATCGGCCTGAGAAAGCACGGCCTGCGGGGTATCGCCATAGTGAAAAGGCACCTGGGCAAAATGCGCAACAGGTGTGACGTCACTCATTCCCGTTTCATGCAGCGCCTTAAGCTGGGTGCTAAGCATGTTGACCAGCGTCTCCATCTCCTGCGGCAAAATACCCGGCACGATAAGGGCGAATTCACCGCCCCGCACGCGGGCCAGCAGGCTGCCAGCGTGGAAAAAACGCTGCTGGATCTCCATCAGAAGATGGGCAATAGCCTGTAAAAGCGCATCGGTCCTGGCACCGCCTGTTCGCTGGTTGAGACCCGCCAGATCCTGAACACGCAGCAGGATCAGGTGCCCGGAGGCTTTCTCCTCATCGCTCAACCGTGACTGTAAGTGGATGTCAAAGGCCCGGCGGTTGCTGACGCCGGTGAGCGGATCGTGGTACGCCTCCTGGCGCAGGGTCTCCGTGCGCTGCGCCTGCTCGCGGAAAAGCGCCTGAAGCTGAGTAACCATCATGTTCATGGCGTCGACCACCCGACGCAGCTCGGGCGTTTTGGGCAGTGCCGACAGGTTGAGAAACTCCCGGCGGCTGATGGCAATCGCCTGTCCGACGATGTAGTTCAGCGGACGCAGGCGGCGACGCAGCAACAGGATCATGCCCAGTACGCACAGCGTGCTACAGCCAACCAGCCACAGAAAGCTGGCGATGGTGCTGTTCCACAGGCGCGCCAGCGCAAACATCGGATGGCTGACCACTTCAACGCGTGCCGCCTGGGTCCAGCCGCGCATCACAATGGCGTCACCCATTCCCGGATTCAGCGCCACCAGCTTCACAAACCACTGGGGTACGCTGGCGCTCTGCGGCGTGTCGCTGCGTTCAATAATCGCCTTACCGGTTTTAACGTCGATGACCCGGATACTGTAGAAGTAGCCGCTGTCAAAAATAGAGTTGACCATCAGTTCGGTCATGGTCGGATCGTCGATATGCGTAGTTAACGACAATCCCAGCGCGGTGGCGGCATCCTGCGCATGTGCGCTGAGCTGGTTACGATATTGATCGCGCGAACTCTCCAGCGTCACCACAAAGTTGCCGCAGAAAAGAATAAACGTAAACAGACATATACCAATTAGTAGCTGTTTATAAAGGGACATGGCTACTTCCTATTCATTAAGTTCAAATCCTTCTGCACGCATTCTGGTGAGAAGATCCTGCCAGCGGGAAAGGCGTTTGCTGTCACCTACACGTTTATTTCCGCCAGCCTGCGGAAGCCATAATCCTTCACCGTTAAAGGCATATACGGGAAGCAGATCGGTTCGCTGAGTGGCGGGTAAAATAGCCGTTTTCAGGTTATCAAGAACAAGGGGGATCGCATCCGGCGTGGAATACCAGGTGACGACCATATGCGCCTGATTTAGCGTTAACGCTTTAACATAAGTAATACGTAGCTGGTTAGCAGGAACCCCCATTTCACGTAATGTGAAATACTTCGCGATCGCGTAGTCCTCGCAATCTCCTGCGCCTTTGCGTAAAAACTCAATGGGTGTGGCCCAATAATCCTGTTGATGCCAGACTACACTATCATCGCGAAAATCCATCCGCGTATTAAAGAACTGATTAACCAGCGTTAATTTCTCCTGCACGCTGGCAGGCGGCGGATTTTTTAGCAGCGCGGCCCATTCATTAATACGCTGCTGCGCCGCCAGAGACGCCGGGCCATAAAGATCGCGAGTGCGAAGCGTAATAGCATTGAAATCCCAGCCCGCACCAAGCCCACACGAAACGATAAGCAGCGCCACTACCCAGAACGATAACCATCGTTGCCGGAAAGGGGCAGGCTGAGTACCACGGCATCGGTTCATCGATCTTTTTCTGGGCAGGTGAGTCAGCGAGTATAGTCTGGCTCTGCCGCTTCGTTCAATGTCGGTGAACCGCTGCGGTGATATTTGTGATACGCCACGTAGCCGGAAAGGTAATGTTCGACATCGTCTATTCTGACGCGATAGCTATGGTGGCGAATAAAAAAACTGCCGACGATGCGTGACGGATTTTTAAAAAACATTGCCAGCTCCGGCCAGAAAAAACCGTTTGCCAGATAGCGTGCGCGTATTTCCAGCGCCTCATAAAACGCTGTTAGCGGAAAACCCTTCAGTAAATGCTTATGCTCTGAATCCGCCAGACGCGTCAGCATCCGCGAGGCCGCCATCATTAATTCCAGCAAGGTGGGATAGGTGGTAATACGGTGACGAACAAAATCGAGATGATGGCGGACGTTATCCAGGCCGAACTGGTAATAGCGTTCCAGCGGACGATAAAGCGTCAGTTCGTTAATACAGTAGCTCAGCCAGTGATCGTGCGCCTGCCAGTGTTTTTGCCCGATAAAATAATCCACCGCCCGTTCAACCATCACCAGCCAGCGAGGTTCCTGGGTCAATCCGTACAGGCGCATTAAGGCAAAGGCGGCTTCACCGTCGTAATAGATAATACGGTGTTCCGCTTTGACAGAAAGGTCGGCAGCATGCAGGACGTGGACAAAACCGCCGGTCTGCGGATTTTGCATCGCGGCAATACCGTTTGCCAGCCGGTGCATCTGTGCCAGAAAACGCGTGTCGCCGGTTAAATCGGTGTATTTGGTCATCGCCAGAATCGTTACCGCATTGCCGCCCAATTTAATTTCATCGCCGGTATCGATCAGAAAGTCCGCCTCGCTGCCGTCTGGCAGGGTATACGTCTTAATAAGCTGTGTGGAGAGATCGTCCAGCGCCCGGCTGATGGCGGCAAGATGCGCGGGATCGCGCGTTTCTTCCCAGCCTTCCAGCAGCGCATACGTCGAACTGGCGTGTCGTAACGTGTTATAGGTGGGAATGGGACGATCAAAGCAGGGAAACCAGCCGTAATCGTAGCGTCCTGATTGTTTGACCTGCCTTGCCAGATAGTCGGTGCTGCTGTGGATCATCTTTTCCAGCGCATTCTCCTGCCAGTCGGGAAGCTGGCGATAACCGGAGTTCTTGCCTGATGATTCAATGGGATAAATTTCTTTGCCGTCCGTGAATACCGCACGGGTGGTAAAGCGCCAGAGCAGCTGATCAGCCTCTACAGGCCAGTGCAATTCGTGGTTAAAACGACGACGTGAAAATGAGGCCAGATTAACGGCATTTGGCGTTGCGACGCCTTCTTTTCCCTGGTAAAGCAGCGCCCCGGCGGCAATTTCCTGCTCAAGAATGGCGTGGGTAAAAGACGGATCAAAACTCAACCCAAAACGAAAGTAATTGCGTTTTGTTTTGCTGAGTTTGTGTTGTAACGTCTCCCAACGCAGCGCCTCAATACTATTAACACAATCCACACGCAGCCAGACAGGTTCGTTTGTCTGCCGTTTTTGCCAGCGCTGAAGCGCCTGCGCACCGTTCTGCCAGGCCAAATCAAAGTTCGCACCCTGCGCAATATGCGTATGCGCACGCGCTTTGCCATCACTGAGACTGAAAAAAATGACCAGCGCCGGGTAAGGGGCGGGCAGCGCCGTAACGTTCAGTTTTTCAGCGGCTGGGCGAATGCGCGCCAATAAATGACTCAATGACATTTCAACTCCTGGCATTCCGTGCGAGAACTTTTGATTTTGCCGGAAGTTATAACACACATTAATATATTGAAATATGACTGCCCGCAATATCCGGCGATGTCAGGCTCTCGCCAGCGCAGAGAGAAGCGGTTATTCTGGCAGGTATTATTCATGATATTAATATATTAACGTTGCTACGCCGGGACGTGAATAAAGAGGATTTGCCGTGGGCGAACACGCTATATCGGGTGAAGCAGCGATCGTTTCTGCATTCTGGACAGCCAATGATGTTGCGCTGGCGACCTCAGGTACCTGGGTACGTCATCCTCCCGAAGGCTGGGCGGCAACCGGACTTTCTATTTTTGCGCCCGCGATCCTGCCTGGTAATATGGCTATGGTCCGTTCAGCCACGGATAATTGCGGCATGCTGGCAAGCGTGGTCGCCAGAATGGCCACGCCACCATCCTGCATTATCACTACCGATCCACAGTCGATTAAAATGGAGCATATCCCGCTGCTTCAGGTTGCCGATGGAACAGAAGCCCTGCTGGCGATGGGCCGCTATGCGCGTAACAAGATGAGCGGTAATGTAATTGGCGTTACTGGCAGCGCGGGCAAAACGACCACGGTGGCCATGCTGGCCGCCGCGCTATCAGCATGGGGGCCAGCAGGGCAAAGTCGGCTTACGGCTAATCTCCCACGCGGCGTCGCCTGGAACCTGGCGTCTATTCCTTGGGATACATCGAATGTGGTCATTGAGATGGCCATTGGCCGCATGGGTGTCAGCTCGCGCATGGCGCGGCCAAAAGTGGCGATCTTCACGAATATTCAGCCAGCGCACCTTGGAGAAAAACATACGTTGCGGGATGTGGCCCTAACCAAGAGCGCCATATTCCAGGGCATGACGGCAGGTGATATCGCCATTCTGAACCGCGATATGGCGGAGTGGGAAACGGTCCTTGAGAAGGCATTAAGCCGCAAGCTTAGGGTGCTAACCTACGGCTATCATCCTGAGAGCGACAGCCGGTTACTTCATTATAATGCTGCGGGAAATCAGGTGGCGGCACAGATTAACGGACAAACGTTAAACTATTCATTGTCCGCAGCCGGACAGCATATGGCTATAAATAGCCTTGCAGCGCTCACCGCCGTCGCGGCACTGGATTATCCTCTGGAACCCGCGATTGAAAAAATAATCTCTTTTATGCCGCTGGCCGGACGGGGAAGGGAAGTTACAGCTGAAGTTAGCGGTTGTGTTTTCACCATAATTGATGATGCCTATAATGCCAATCCCGGTTCAATGCAGGCCGCGCTGGAGAACCTGAGTGAAAAGCCGCTGGCAGGCCGCAGGATAGCGATACTGGGTGAGATGGCAGATCTGGGTATGAACGCGGTGAGTTATCATACCGGGCTTGCGGAGAGGGTTAACCACAGTAATATCGACCGTGTTTATCTCATCGGCGAACATTACGCGGAATGCTGGCAGGCGCTCGATGAAAATAAAAAAGGACGCTTTTTTTCGACTGTCGATGAAATAAAAGCGGAGTTATTAACTCTGATCCAGCCGGGTGATACCGTATTGTTTAAAGGTTCGCACAGCGCGAATACGCATCAATTAGTGGAATGGATGATGGCGAGAAATGAGAAACGCTGACCAATAATAAACCGGACGTATAGTCCGGTTCAGACTGCTGACAACGTGGATGGTCGCCCCGTGTTCCACGGACGGGTTGTCATCAACCTCGTTTATCATGACGGTTATTGTTTTGCGAAACCCGAAAATTCCTGCTTTGCCTTCTCAAGCTGTTGCTGGAACTGCGGGTTGGAGTGAAGTGTCGCCACAATCGCCGAACCGACAATACGTGCCGCATCAACATCACTTTGCCAGTGATAGCCGCAGATCACCCGGCTTTGCCCTAACTCATAACCGCGCTTCAAAATCTTGTCCTGATCGGGCGGATTAATTTCTGTCAACACCAGCGCCGTTGCCCAGCCAATCGACGTATGTCCGGAGGGATAAGAGCCGTTAGTTGACAATTTTTCCTGATCTTTAGTATTACAGGTCGGGACGCCATAAAAAGCGAACGGCCTGATGCGCATATATTTTTCTTTCGCGCCACGGGTCGCCAGATCGCCCGCGTCTTCAATCATATTGGTTAATAGCTTATAGATCTCCGGTGAATCTTTTTGGGTAATGGGGTGCCCAAACGCTTCCGAAAACGCATTAGCAACGCCGCCAGCAGCAAGATCGGCATCCGCCGCTGCCTGCTTTCCGCGCTCGGTATTACGCAGCAGACGACCTTTTTCGTACATCGCCTGATCGTTCAGAAACTGAATACTGCCCGCTTCCGGCGGTGGGGGTAAAAGTGCCAGGCTATTAATCGCCTGATCGTTTTTCAGATAATATAAGTCAGGTTTGGTCGTAGCATCGTCGCCCGGTGAGGATAATGCGAAAACGTTAAAAGATAATAACGAAAGTCCCAGTGGTAATAATAATTTTTTCATAATAGCCCTTTGCATTTTGTCGTTTTATCAGCTGGTCTAGTGTAGCTTTTTTAGCAAAATGAGCTGTGACTATGGTCTCAATTGAAACAAAACTGTAACAATAAAGCAAAGATAGCAAGCTTATTATTTTATATTGATGAACTTGCGACGGATCTTCGCCCTCAATTGCGATAAGAAATTAATTGAGGTAACCACGGGATATATTTGCGCTACCCGGATAAGCATCTTCTTTTCTGCAAGGGGGATGCCGGGCGTTAGCGCCCGGCGAAAGGTTAACTCACGCCGCCGCCCAGCGATTGCCAGAGGGTGATGCGGTTCTCCAGATCGGTCTGTTGCAGGGAGATAAGCGTTGTTTGCGCTGACCACAACGTCCGCTGAGCAGTTAGTACCGAAAGATAATCGCCGACGCCAGCCTGATAGCTTTTCGTAGCGATATCCAGCGCTTTTTGTTCGGCGGCGACGTATTGCTCCTGCGCATCCAGTTGTTCGCCCAGGGTTTCCCGCCGGGCCAGCGCATCGGCCACATCCTTAAAGGCGCTCTGAACCGATTTCTCGTAGGTGGCAATTAGCCCTTTTTTCTCTGCTTCGGCGTAGCGTAGCTGCGCCAGATTGCTGCCGCCGGTGAACAGGGGCAGGCTCACCGATGGCGCAAACGACCAGATCTGCATACCGTGGCTGAACAACGATGAAAGCGAATCGCTGCCGACGCCCGCGCTGGCGGTAAGTGAGATTGTCGGAAAGAAATTTGCCCGCGCGGCACCGATATCGGCGTTAGCACTTTTAAGATTATGCTCTGCTTCCTGGATGTCCGGACGGCGCAGCAGTACCGAGGAGGAGACGCCAGCCGGGACCAGATTTATGCTGTTGCTGCCGAGACTTTCCAGCGTGCCGGGCAGCAGGCTGTCAGGAACGGTATCACCTGCCAGCAGGTTCAGGGCATTTTTATCCTGAGCTACTGCGGTGCGGTATCTGGCGACGCTGGCGCGCGCCTGCTGGTAAACGCTCTCCGCACTGCTTAAATCGCCCGCCGAGGCGGTGCCGACCGCCATCTGGCGGGCGACGATCTTACGTGAGTTATCCGCGCTGTTCATCGTCTCCTGCGCCAGCGCAAGATTGCTGTTGTCCGCCGCCAGGGCGATCCAGGCGGTGGTCAGATCGGCAATCATCGTCAGACGGGTATTCTGTGCGGTGTATTCGCTGGCAAGCCAGGTTTCCCGCGCGGCCCGCGACAGGCTCTGATTACGGCCAAACAGATCCAGCTCAAAACTGGAAACCGCGCCATCGGCTTGCGCCGAAGACGTGATGCCGCTGGCGATGGTTTTACTTCGCGTATGGCTCAGCTCTGCATCAACCGTCGGAAATAACGACGCGCGGGTTTCGCCGTATTCCGCGCGTGCGGCCTCAATATCGGCAATGGCTTTTCGTACATCGCGGTTGCTGGTCAGCGCGATGCTGACCACTTTTTTCAGGCGGGCGTCATTTACCGCCTGTTGCCACTGGCTAATGACGGTCGTTGACTCGCCGTGGACTCCCGGCAACGAGGCGGGAACCGGCGCGGCCGGGCGTTCATAATGCGGATCGAGAGAGACACAACCCGCGGTCAGGAGCGCGACGAATAATACGGTAAAACGAAACATAATTTACTCCTGAGGAGGCCGCTGGCGGGTGAAGAGACGCCTCACCAGAACAAAAAACAGAGGAACAAAGAACACTGCCAGCAGCGTCGCTGTCAGGGTGCCGCCGATAATCCCGGTACCGATAGCCACGCGGCTGTTCGCGCCAGCCCCGGTGGCGATCGCCAGCGGCAGTACCCCGGCGATAAATGCCAGTGAGGTCATTACAATAGGACGCAACCGGGTTTGCGCTGCCCGCAACGCGGCGCGTGAAAGCGAATAGCCTTCATCAACCGCCGCTTCGGCGAATTCAACAATCAGAATAGCGTTCTTCGAAGACAGGCCGATGGTGGTGAGCAACGCCACCTGGAAATAGACGTCGTTACTCAGATCACGCATCCACGCGGCGACGGCCGCGCCGAGCAGCCCCAGCGGGATCACCATAATGACCGAGAACGGCACGGCCCAGCTCTCATAGAGCGCCGCGAGACACAGGAACACGACCAGGATGGAGATGGCGTACAGACTCATCGCCTGGCCGCTGGCCAGTTTCTCCTGTAACGACAAGCCGCTCCATGCCCAGGTGGAACCCGCAGGCAGACTGTCGGCCAGCGCCTCCATCTTATCCATTGCCGAGCCGGAACTGGCACCGCTGGCATTCTCACCCTGGATTTCAAAGGCGGCGGAGCCGTTATAGCGGATCAGGCTTTCCGGACCGTATTCCCAGTGGGTAGTGGCGAAGGCGGAGAAGGGCGTCATACTATCGTCGCTGCCGCGCACATACCATTTGCCCAGATCTGACGGCGCGGAACGGGAGTCACTGTCGCCCTGAATATAGACTTTTTTCACCCGTCCACGGTCGATGAAGTCGTTAACGTAGGTGCCGCCCCAGGCGCTGGAGAGGGTGTCGGTTACGTCGCTCAGCGACAGCCCCAGCGAAACCGCCTTGTTATTGTCGATATCCACCTGTAACTGCGGCATCTGCGGCAGATCGTTGGCGCGTACCGATTGCAGTTCCGGACTTTTGTTGGCGGCCTCAAGCAACTGGCTGCGTAATTTCATCAGGCTGTCACGGTCGGTCGCCCCGCTGGCCATCAACTCGAACGTGAAGCCGTTGCTTTGTCCGAGACCCTGTATGGCGGGCGGCGTCATGGCGTAAAGCGAGGCGTCGCGAATACTGCCCAGTTCGCTGGTGGCGCGTTGGGCAATCGCCTGAGCGGTATTCTCATCCCCTTCGCGTTGCGACCAGTTTTTCAGCGCCACAAAGGCCATGCCCGCGTTTTGTCCGCTACCGCTGAAGCTGAAGCCGTTGACCGTAAAGATCACGTCGGTATTGGCTTTCTCTTTGGTCAGGAACCAGTCGGTGACCTGGCGGCTCACTTCTGCGGTACGTACCGCGGTGGCACCCGCCGGCAGGGTATACTGAACCATTACATCGCCCTGATCCTCTACCGGCAGGAAGCTACCCGGCAGTTTCCACATCGCCAGCGCCATTGCGCCGCAGAGCAGAAGAAAGACCGCCATCATCGCCGCCGAACGACGCAGACCGCGCAGGACGCCATGTTGATAGCCATTTTCGGTCCGCCCCCACAGGCGGTTAAACGCACCGAAAAAGCCTTTAGTGTGGGGACTCGAGTGGCTCAGCAGCGAGCCGCACAGCGCAGGCGTCAGAGTCAGCGCTACGACAACGGACAGCATCATGGCGGAGATAATCGTCACGGAGAACTGGCGATAAATCACCCCGGTTGATCCGCCGAAGAAGGCCATTGGCAGGAACACCGCCGACAGCACCAGCGCGATGGCAATCAGCGCGCCGGAGATTTCACCCATCGATTTCTCCGTGGCTTCCCGGGCAGGCAGCCCTTCGTCGCGCATAATACGCTCGACGTTTTCTACCACGACAATCGCGTCATCCACCAGCAGGCCGATCGCCAGCACCATCGCAAACAGCGTCAGGGTATTAATGGAGTAGCCGAACAGGGCCAGCACGCCGAAAGTACCGAGCAGCACTACCGGCACCGCCACCGCCGGGATCAGCGTGGCCCGCAGATTTTGCAGGAACAGATACATTACGCAAATCACCAGAATGATGGCTTCAAACAACGTCTGAATGACATCTTCCACCGAGATTTTAATAAACTCGGTATTGTCCTTCGGATAGGCGACGGCATAGCCCTGCGGCATCTGCCGCTGGAACTCGGTAACCTTGTTTTTCACCAGTGTAGCGGTATCCAGCGCATTGGCACCGGGCGAGAGCATGACCGCCACGCCCGCTGACGGATGACCGTTCAGTTTTGCGCTCGAACTGTAATCTTCACTGCCAACTTCAACACGCGCGACGTCCCTTAGGCGGACCACTGAACCGTCCGACTTGCTCTTGACGATGATGTTTCGGAACGCATCGGCATTTTGCAGGCGCGACTGCGCGCGAACGGTCGCGGTCAGTTGCTGAGAGCTGGAGGAGGGCAGCGCGCCGATTTTACCGGCGGAGACCTGAACGTTCTGCGCCTCAAGCGCCGTTTCTATATCGGAGGGCATCAGCGCATAGGACGCCAGCCGGGTCGGGTCCATCCAGATACGCATTGCGTATTCCGAACCGAATACTTGCAGGCTGCCGACGCCTTCAACGCGCGCCAGCGGATCCTGTACGTTACTGACCAGCCAGTCGGCGATATCGGAACTGGTGGCTTTGTCGCTCTGGTCGTAGACCGCCGCGATCAGCAGGAAGTTGCTTTGTGATTTGACCACCGTGACGCCGGATTGCTGAACGGCGCTGGGCAGACGTGATTCCGCCTGCTGCACCTTATTCTGCACCTGGACCTGGGCAGTGTCCGGGTCGGTGCCCTGCTCGAAGGTAACGGTAATATCCACCGTCCCGTCAGAACTGCTGGTCGAATTGAAGTAGAGCAGGTTATCCAGCCCGGTAAGCTGCTGTTCGATCACCTGGGTGACGCTGCTTTCCAGCGTGTCAGCAGAAGCACCGGTATAGGTCGCGGAGATCTTTACCGCTGGCGGCGCGACGTCAGGGTACTGGGCGACCGGCAAGGTATTTATCGCCAGAACCCCGGCGAGCATAATCAAAATCGCGATAACCCAGGCGAAGACCGGACGTCGCACAAAAAAGCTGGAGAACATCAGGCTTTGCCTCCGCTGTTTTTCACTTCAACGGCGTTGACCTGCTGCCCGGCTGTGACTTTACCGGTGCCTTCGACAATCAGTTTATCGCCGCTTTTCAGCCCGTTAATCACCAGCCACTTATCGTCATACGTCTCACCGGTTTCCACCGTACGCTGTTCTACTTTGTTGTCCGCGTTGACGACCAGAGCGGTGGCGTCACCTTTCGCATCGCGGGTAATGCCCTGCTGTGGTGCGAGGATGGCGTCGTTCATGATCCCTTCATCAATGCGGGCGCGAACGAACATGCCCGGCAACAGAACATGCTGCGGATTAGGGAAAACGGAGCGCAGCGTGACCGAACCGGTAGACTCATCCACCGCCACTTCGGTCAGCGCCAGGCGTCCCTTTTCGCTATAGGTACTGCCGTCTTCCAGAATCAGCGAGGCGTTGAGGGTATCGCTGCTGCTGGCGAGACTTTGCTTGCGCAGATGCAGGAGATCGACGCTGGAGCGGGTGAGATCGACATTCATGCTGTCAAGCCCGCGGATCGTCGCCAGTGCGGTATCCTGATCGGCGGAAACCAGCGCGCCAGGGGTCACGGAGGAGATGCCGATGCGCCCGGCTATCGGCGCAGTGACGGTGGTCCAGTTGAGATTAATGCGTGCGCTCTCCAGCGCTGCCTTTTTCGATGCTACGCTGGCTTTGTCCTGCTCGCAGGTAGATTGCGCGTCGTCCGCATCCTGACGCGATACGCCGTTGTCTTTTACCAGCGCCGCGTAGCGCCGGGCTTTCTGGCAGTCGGACACGACCAGCGACTGAGCCTGCGTCAGGGCCGCGGCGGCTTCGTTGTAAGCCGCGCGATAGCTCGACGGATCAATCTGGTACAGCGGTTGTCCGGCCTTGACCTCGTCGCCTTCGGTGAATAACCGCTTCTGGATAATGCCGCCGACCTGCGGACGCACTTCGGCGCTAAGTGCGGCCGTGGTGCGCCCGGTCAGTTCGCTGACTACGTGAACGGCCTGACCCTTCAGGGTAACGATGCCGACTTCCGGGGTTGACGGCGTCTGAGCCGTTGTCTGAGCGTCATCACATCCGCTAAGAAGAAATAATGCCGCGACTGCGATGGGGTAGAAGGTAGACTTCATTCTGTATTCTCTGGATAAGCGACGTCAGCGTAGCGGCATCTGAGAGGAGAATTTTCCTCCGTTCCGACGTCCAGCGTTGACAAAAAAAAAGCGCATTTACGAAAGCGAAGGCGGGAAATACCCGTGCTGCTATCCTGTCGCGTTTTTTTGGATCGTAATGACGCTACTCATAAAAGTTTCTGATTATTATTGCCGCTGCCTGGCGACGTAATTTCAAAAGTAAGTAGAAATTTTAAAGGATTATTTAGGTAAATTTTTAAGGAGTAAAAATGGAGGAATTAAGGATTTTTTATGAAGAGGGGTAGATATGGGGGGGGGTGAGCGTTGAATAGAATATTTCGAGTGGAATAATCTTAAATTAAAAAATATTTAGCTTGTTGGCTGGTTGTCACGCCTGCGGTGGACGGGCTTGTCAGGCGCGGCGCGGGGGCAAAGAGGCTAACAGCACACTATGTTGTTAAGGATGGCATAAGCGAAATAATTGGGAAAGCTATTTATTGCGGCAGTGTATTATAAAACAGTCCAATAGTTAACAGGGATAGTTATTCGGGATTATATATTAATGTCTACGTGGCAAGCGTTGTATACTGTCAAGTGTTTGAGCTTATCGGATTAATAGTGGACGCCGCTGGCCGAAGGGCGAAAGGGTAATCGCTAAAGAGTCAGGTGTTGTGCCTGAAAAAATCTGGCCTTCGCGCTATGGTCTGCCAGAGAAGGCATACATATCCGGGTTGCCGTTTCCCAAAACGCAAAAAACCAGCCCGTAGGCTGGTTTTTCTGGAATAGTGGTGCCCGGACTCGGAATCGAACCAAGGACACGGGGATTTTCAATCCCCTGCTCTACCGACTGAGCTATCCGGGCAACGGGGCGCATTAAACCGTAATCCCCGATTCGCGTCAATGAAATTTCGCTAAATCTCGTTTGTTTGCTTAACTTTGCGGCAAAAAGCCGCTTACGTCAGCGCACCACCCTGGCGACACTGGGCAAAACGCAGCACATCTTCTGCCAGACGCTGAGCGGTGTCGACATCGGTCTGGCTGCGATTCACCAGCATACGGCTCAGGCAGCCTTCGAGAATCAGTTCCATTTGCTTCGCCACCATCGCCGGATCGTCCACTTCCAGTTGGGTTAATAGCTCGTGGCTGAAGTCGTGCGCCGCCTGTTTTTGCTGATCGGCCAGTTGATGAATCGGGTGACCCGGATCCGGGTAAAAGGTACAGGCGGCGATAAACAGGCAGCCCGGATAGCGATGATTGCTCACGCATTCGGTCAGCGCGCCGTAGCGGGCCAGCAGTTTTTGTTCAGTGGTTAGCTCATCATTATGGATAAGCTGCCTGCGCCAGGCGTCGACCTGCTGGCTGAGATAGCGTAATACGTCGTAGAGCAATGCTTCCCGGTCAGGCCAGAAACGCTGTAACTCTTCCAGCGGATAATCAAGGCGCTCGGCAACCATCTCAAGCGTGGTGCTGGCTATCCCTCTTATCTCAAGTAATTTAAGGGCTTCTCCCAGGACGTCTTCACGTTGCACGATGTTCTCCTCCATTTTGTCCCCTGAAGTGTCGTTTACCGGGGCAGATTCTGCAAATGCGTATAAAAGGCCGACGCGTCCATAAAACCGGTTACCCGGCTTTCAGGATGCTCTTTGCCTTCGGCGTCGAAAAACAAAATTGTCGGTAATCCCAGTACGTTAAGGCGTTTTAACAGGGCGATATCTGCGGCACTATTGGCCGTCACGTTAGCTTGTATTAATGCGCTATGACTTAACACCTGACGGACCTGCGGATCGCTGAATGTGTATTTTTCGAACTCTTTACAGGCGACGCACCAGTCGGCGTAGAGATCCAGCATCACCGGTTTGCCCTGCGCCGAGGCCAGCGCCCGATCCAGTTCATCTACACTGGCGATACGGGTAAAGTTCAGATGCGCCTGCTCAGTCGCGGCGGGTGCGCCAAAGGCCCAGTCCTGTAGCGGACGAGCGCAGATAAAGGCTGCGCCGAGAAAAACGATTTGTATCACGCGCATCCAGGAACGCTGCGCCTTCAGGCTGGTAATGAAGGCCCAGCCGAAGAAAGCCACGCCGAGCAGCGCCCACAGGCGTGATCCCCAGATATCGCCGATGATCCGCTCCAGCAGGAAGACGGGCAGGGCGAGAATAATAAAACCAAATGTGGTTTTAACCTGCTCCATCCACGGTCCGCTTTTCGGCAGCAGTCGGTTGCCGAAGACGGTGACGACAATCAGCGGCAGGCCCATGCCCAGCGCGTACAGATACAGCGTGCCGCCGCCGAGCCACAGGTTACCGCTCTGGGCGATGTAGAGCAGAATAGCGCTAAGTGGTGCGGTGGTGCAGGGGGAACAGATCAGTCCGGCAATCGCGCCCATGGCAAATACGCCGCCGGGAGAACCTCCCCGCTGACGGTTACTCATCAGCGTCAGACGCGTCTGGAGCGAGGAGGGGAGTTGCAGGGTGAACAGGCCGAACATGGAGAGCGCGAGCAGGGTGAAGACGATCGACAGGCCGATCAGGACATACGGGTGCTGAAGCGCCGCCTGGAATTGCAGGCCCGCTGCCGCGACGACCAGGCCGAGCGCGGTATAGGTGAGCGCCATTCCCTGAACGTAAATAAAGGCCAGCAGCAGGGCGCGGGAGGTGGAAAGCCGTTGCTGACCGCCGAGGACGATGCCGGAGATCAGCGGGTACATTGGCAGAACACAGGGGGTGAAGGCAATGCCGATGCCGATCAACAGCGCCCACAGGGCGGTGAAGGGGAGGTCTGTGCTTTTCTGCGGCGAGGAAGCGGCATCGGCGTCGTTGCTTCCCCTCACCCCGGCATCTGGAGTAATGGATCCTGACTGCCCTCTCTCCTCAGAGAGAGGGCGTACCTCGCTCACCGGCACTACTCTGGTCTCCGGTGGATAGCAGAACCCCGCAGCGGCGCAGCCCTGGTAGGTCACCGTCAGCGTCGCGCCTTTCCCGGCGGAGCGAATCGTCACCGGGACCGACAGTTGCTGGCGGTAAATCTCACTTTTACCAAAAAACTCATCCTCATGGCTTTCGCCTGAGGGAAGGGCGAGCGGCGCCACGTCCGCCTGCGCAGCGGTAACGTTAATCTGCTGGCGATAAAGGTAATAGCCCTCTTTCACCTGCCAGTTAAGCGTGAGATCGTGCTGATGCTGCTGAAAATCAAAGGCAAATGCCTGGTCGACCGGAACAAAGTTTGAACGCCCGGGGGCGTCAAAAAGCCCGGCAAAAGCGGATGTGCTGCACAGCAGCAGGATCAGCGTAAGGATGCGTTGAGCCATGAGAGGTAATCACTGTCTCCGTGAAGAACGGGTAAAACCAGAAGTTCGGGGGTCTGAAACGGGTGATGCGCTTTCAGGCAATCCAGCAGCGCCTGTTGATGGGCAGGAGAAGTTTTGAGCACCATCTGTACCTCATACTCCTGCTCCAGCTTACCCTCCCAGTAATACAGCGACGTCGCGCCGGGAAGGAGCGTAACGCAGGCGGCGAGTTTATCGCCCAGTGCTTTTGCGGCTAAATCCTGGGCGGTGGCTTCATCCGGGGCGGTACAGAGTACGATAACGGCGTCGGGCGTGGTCATCATCAACCTCGTATCAGGGAAAAGAGGCACTATACCACGGCGAGGGAAAAGGGTTTATCGCGCGGGCCATCCGATGGCCCGCGTTTAACAACATTTACAACAGAATGCCGCCGATAATGAATCCCAGGATCACGCACAGCGAGATGGCAATAACGCCCGGGATTAAAAATGCGTGGTTAAAGACGTATTTGCCGATGCGCGTCGAGCCGGTATCGTCCATTTCTACCGCGGCCAGCAGAGTTGGATAGGTGGGCAGCACAAACAGCGCGGAGACCGCTGCAAACGAGGCAATAGCCGTCAGCGGGCTGACGCCGAGCAGCAGCGCGGCAGGCATCAGCGCTTTGGTGGTCGCCGCCTGTGAATACAGCAGGGTGGCGGCAAAAAACAGTACCACTGCCAGCAGCCACGGATAGTTGTTCAGCAAATCGCCCGCGACCGCCTGGATATCGCTAATATGATGCTTAACGAAGGTATCGCCCAGCCACGCCACGCCAAGCACGCATATACAGGCACTCATACCCGATTTAAAGGTCCCGGCGTTAAGGATCTCCCCGGTATCGACTTTACAGCTCAGGCAAATCAGCGTTGCAATGGTCAGCATAAAGACCACAATCGCTTCGTTACGCGGCAGGATCGGATTGGCAATAAGGCCCACCGTCGGGCTGATGGCGGTGGCATACAGCATCACCGCAATAATGCCGATCAAAAACAGCATCACGGAACGTTTGGCGTGCGGCTTGAGTGTGAAAACCTGGCTGCCGCGCAGTTTGATTTCGCCTTTCGCCAGCCGCTCCTGATACACCGGATCGTCTTTTAGCTCGGCACCGAGGAAGTTACATACGATGGCGGTGAGCATCACGGCGATTAGCGTGACCGGAATACAGATTGCCAGCAGCGTCAGGTAGCTGACGCCCAGCGGCTCCAGAATACCGGCGAAGAACACCACCGCGGCGGAGATAGGCGAGGCGGTAATAGCGATCTGCGAAGCGACAACGGCGATAGATAGCGGGCGCGAAGGGCGAATACCCTGTTCTTTCGCGACCTCAGTGATCACCGGTAATGTGGAAAACGCGGTATGCCCGGTCCCTGCCAGAATGGTCATAAACCACGTTACCAGCGGTGCGAGGAAGGTGATGTACTTCGGATGCCGCCGCAGCATACGCTCTGCCAGGCTGACCAGAAAATCCATCCCGCCAGCGACCTGCATCGCCGCAATCGCCGCGATCACCGCCATAATGATTTCAATCACATCGAACGGGATCGCGCCGGGGGTAATTTGAAAAAAAAGCGTCAGGACGAGGACGCCCAGTCCGCCGGCAAATCCAATGCCGATGCCGCCGAGGCGCGCACCGAGATAAATTGCCAGCAGGACGATAACGAGTTCTGCACCAAACATATATGCCTTCTCTATTTTTAATAAGTTGATATTAAATTGTTGTAATTAGGTAAATGCAAGCAACAAAAAAGGCACGTCATTGCTGACGTGCCTTCATGGTTAGCCAAAAACTGTTACTGTTCGCTTTCATCAGTATAACGTTTTGCTTTATAGGCCGGATGCATCAGGTTCTGAGCCGAGAAGATATCGTCCAGCTCAGCCTCAGTAAGCAGCCCGCGCTCCAGGACCACTTCACGCACGCTCTTGCCCGTTTCAGCGCAAATTTTACCGACGATGTCGCCGTTATGGTGGCCGATGTATGGGTTCAGGTAGGTGACAATCCCGATGGAGTTGTAGACATAGCTTTCGCAGACGGCTTTGTTGGCCGTGATACCGTTGATGCATTTTTCCAGCAGGTTGTAGCAGGCGTTGGTGAGGACGTGAATGGATTCAAACATCGCCTGCCCAATCACCGGCTCCATTACGTTCAACTGGAGCTGACCGGCTTCTGAGGCCATGGTCACGGTGGTGTCGTTGCCGATCACTTTAAAACAGACCTGGTTCACCACTTCCGGCACGACCGGGTTCACTTTTGCTGGCATGATGGACGAGCCAGCCTGCAACTCTGGCAGGTTAATTTCGTTCAGCCCGGCGCGCGGGCCGGAAGAAAGTAGTCGCAGGTCGTTACAGATTTTCGACATCTTCACGGCTAGGCGTTTCAGTGAACTGTGAACCATCACGTAAGCACCACAGTCGGAGGTCGCTTCGATCAGGTCTTCGGCAGGGATCACCGGTAGGTTGCTGACTTCAGCCAGCTTCTGCACCGCCAGCGCCTGATAACCGTCCGGGGTGTTCAGACGCGTACCGATGGCCGTTGCGCCCAGGTTCACTTCCAGCAGAAGTTCAGCGGTGCGCAGCAGGTTTTTCGTCTCTTCATTGAGCAAAACGTTAAAGGCATGGAATTCCTGGCCGAGGGTCATCGGCACCGCGTCCTGAAGCTGGGTACGGCCCATTTTCAGCACGTCCTGAAACTCAACGGCTTTCTTCTCAAAACCTTCACCAAGCTGATGAATGGCGTCGATCAGTTTGACGATAGAGGCATAGACCGCGATGCGAAAACCGGTCGGGTAAGCATCGTTAGTCGACTGGCATTTATTAACGTGGTCGTTAGGATTGAGGAACTGGTACTCACCTTTTTGATGGCCCATCAGCTCCAGGCCAATGTTCGCCAGCACCTCGTTAGTATTCATGTTGACGGAGGTTCCTGCGCCGCCCTGATAGACGTCAACCGGGAACTGATCCATGCATTTGCCATTGTTAAGAACTTCATCACAGGCGGCGATGATGGCGTTTGCCACATTTTTCGGGATGGTCTGTAGCTCTTTGTTGGCCAGAGCCGCTGCTTTCTTCACCATCACCATACCGCGCACAAATTCAGGGATATCGCTGATTTTGCTGTTACTGATGTAGAAGTTTTCAATCGCTCTCAGAGTGTGAACGCCATAGTAGGCATCCGCTGGTACTTCCCTGGTGCCCAACAGGTCTTCTTCGATACGAATGTTGTTTAACATGTAAGCCTTCTCTTTCAAGCTGCCAATGATTACACCAAATACGCAGTATTTATGTGGGTATGCGTATTTTCTGACCGACGATTATCTCCTGAATCGGCCCGGTGCCCACGATCATATGCTGATAATAGCGAATTGCAGTAATCTGGATCACTTAATATGCGTGGGATCGCAAGATAATTATTGATGTGTGAAATATGTCACTCCCCGAGAGGGGGGACCGAAAATAGGCGGGCAATTTGGTTGAACTTTGGTGATTCGCCTCCATCTCATAAGGATGCGTTTTGCAAACCCATTTTGGCAGAGGCTCACTTGCCGCTGCCCACCACAGGAGAAGCCAGTGCGCTGGATACCTTTACTTGCTGTTTTTCTTTACGTTTATATCGAGATTTCGATTTTCATTCAGGTCGCTCACGTCCTGGGTGTGCTGTTAACATTGCTGCTGGTGATTTTCACCTCATTCATCGGCATGTCGCTGGTGCGTAATCAGGGGTTCAAGAACTTCCTGCTGATGCAACAGAAGATGGCGGCGGGAGAAAGCCCGGCCAGTGAAATGATTAAAAGCGTTTCGCTGATCATTTCCGGACTGTTGCTGGTGCTGCCGGGCTTCTTTACCGACCTGTTAGGATTGCTGCTGCTGTTACCGCCGGTGCAAAAGCATCTTACCTTGAAGCTGATGCCGCATCTGCGTTTTTCCCGCACGCCGGGCGGTGGTTTCAGCGCCGGAACCGGTGGGGGCAATACGTTTGATGGGGAATATCAGCGTAAAGATGACGAGCGCGATCGGATTGAGCATAAAGACGATCGCTAACGGGCCTGGATATCTCAGGCCCGTTAAACGATTATGACGGCACCACAATGGCGCGTTTTGGCAAAAACAGCCACAGCGCGGCCAGCACGATAATGGCATACAGGCTTTTCCATCCCACCATCGCCAGTAGCAGCAGGCACAGCAGGCTGCCGATCACCGCCAGCGCCCGATAACGTCCTTTCAACAAACGGCAGCCCGCCAGCATGCACAGCAGATAAATGATGATAAAGATGCCGTTGGCATAGACGATCAGCGCATCCAGATTAATTTGCAGCCCGTAAATCGCGATGGTGCAGATGACGCAGCAGCCCAGCACGGCATTGAGCGCGTTGATCGGCAGCTGTTTTTTTGACAGACGGGCAAGCGGGCTATGCGGTTTATACAGCGCCTGCGACCAGACCAGTCGCGCGAAGCTCTGAATGTAAATATTCAGGCTGGCGAAGCAGGCCAGATAGCCAATAATGCAGGCCACCCACTGCGCCTTAACGCCAAAAAGCTGGACGACGATGGCGGGTAACGAGGCGGCGGCAGCGCGATCTTCGCCATACGCGTTAAAGTGCAGAACCACCACGGTGCAGGCCCAGTAGACCGTCCCGGCCAGCAGTAATCCGATCATCAGCGCCCGCGGGAAATCGCGTTCCGGGTGTTTGAATTCTGAGGCCAGATGGGCAAACGCTTCCAGCCCGACAAAACACCAGAACATCACGGCCAGGGCGGAAAACAGCGCCGGAGCCTGAATGTCCTGCGGGGCAGGGAAGGGGATTTGTGCCAGAGGAATGTCGCCAAACCACCAGATAGCCACAATTAGTGCAACGATCAGCAGTGCCACCAGGCTTTGCAAATTGGCGCTGGAGCCTGCGCCACGCGTGCCGATAAACCAGATGAGTGCGAGGGTGATCAGTTCGGCAATAAGCAATTGCCAGCCATACCAGCCAAACATTGCCTGCCAGAACCCGGCGGCGATATGTAGCGCAGCGGGGAGTCCTACCGGAATAACCGACAAAAATAGCCAGCCGGTAACGCGTTCAAGACGCGGACCAAACGCCATGCCGACAAAGTGCGCCACGCCGCCTGCGCTGGGAAAATGGCGCCCCAGAATGGCGAAGACGATGGCAATCGGAAAAACCAGCACAATCAGCACGGGCCAGGCCCATAAACTGTTATCCCCCGCGACCAGAGCCGCCAGCGCCGGAACGGCAAAAACGCCGGTTCCCAGCAATGATGTGGAAAGTAACCCCACGCCCTGAGCCAGCCCCAGCTCCTGTTTTAATCCAGACATCAACCTGTTCTCAATTAACGATTTACGCGTAACTGATGGTATCACACTCCGTCTGGAGCGCCCTGGCGTCGTAATACGAAGCGATTAATCGCCGGGAATAAATTTTTTTTTCGTCTCCCCCCTTGAAGGGGCAAAAAGCGACCCCCATCTCTCAGGCACCAGTCGGAGAAGCCTGTGGCTCTCTGACGTCATCCATAACTGATAAAGACTTTCTCAAAGGAGAGCTATCAATGAGTATTCGTCCGCTACATGATCGTGTGATCGTCAAACGCAAAGAAGTTGAATCCAAATCGGCTGGCGGTATCGTTCTGACCGGTTCTGCAGCAGGCAAATCAACTCGTGGCGAAATCATCGCTGTCGGTAAAGGCCGCATCCTGGAAAACGGTAATGTGCAGCCGCTGGACGTTAAAGTGGGCGACATCGTGATTTTTAACGATGGCTACGGTGTGAAATCCGAGAAGATCGACAATGAAGAAGTGTTGATCATGTCCGAAAGCGACATCCTGGCAATTGTTGAAGCGTAATTCGCGAACGACACTGAACATACGAATTTAAGGGAAAGAAAAAATGGCAGCTAAAGACGTAAAATTCGGTAACGACGCTCGTGTGAAAATGCTGCGCGGCGTAAACGTACTGGCAGATGCAGTGAAAGTTACCCTCGGCCCGAAAGGCCGTAACGTAGTTCTGGATAAATCTTTCGGTGCACCGACCATCACCAAAGATGGCGTGTCCGTAGCACGTGAAATCGAGCTGGAAGACAAGTTCGAAAACATGGGCGCGCAGATGGTGAAAGAAGTGGCCTCTAAAGCGAACGACGCTGCGGGCGACGGCACCACCACCGCGACCGTACTGGCGCAGTCCATCATCACTGAAGGTCTGAAAGCCGTGGCTGCGGGTATGAACCCGATGGACCTGAAACGTGGTATCGACAAAGCGGTCTCTGCGGCAGTTGAAGAACTGAAAGCGCTGTCAGTACCGTGCTCTGACTCCCGGGCCATTGCTCAGGTAGGTACCATCTCCGCTAACTCCGATGAAACCGTTGGTAAACTGATCGCGGAAGCGATGGACAAAGTCGGTAAAGAAGGCGTAATCACCGTTGAAGACGGTACCGGTCTGCAGGACGAACTGGACGTAGTTGAAGGTATGCAGTTCGACCGTGGCTACCTGTCTCCTTACTTCATCAACAAGCCGGAAACGGGCGCAGTAGAACTGGAAAGTCCGTTCATCCTGCTGGCTGATAAAAAAATCTCCAACATCCGCGAAATGCTGCCGGTTCTGGAAGCTGTGGCCAAAGCAGGCAAACCGCTGCTGATCATTGCTGAAGACGTTGAAGGCGAAGCGCTGGCGACCCTGGTAGTTAACACCATGCGTGGCATTGTAAAAGTGGCTGCGGTTAAAGCACCGGGCTTCGGCGACCGCCGTAAAGCGATGCTGCAGGATATCGCAACCTTGACTGGCGGTACCGTTATCTCTGAAGAGATCGGTATGGAACTGGAAAAATCCACTCTGGAAGACCTGGGCCAGGCAAAACGCGTTGTCATCAACAAAGACACCACCACCATCATCGATGGCGTGGGTGAAGAATCTGCTATCCAGGGTCGTGTGACTCAGATCCGTCAGCAGATCGAAGAAGCTACTTCTGACTATGACCGTGAAAAACTGCAGGAGCGCGTAGCGAAACTGGCAGGCGGCGTGGCAGTGATCAAAGTCGGTGCTGCAACCGAAGTTGAAATGAAAGAGAAGAAAGCCCGCGTTGAAGATGCTCTGCACGCGACTCGTGCTGCGGTAGAAGAAGGCGTGGTTGCTGGTGGTGGTGTTGCGCTGATCCGCGTAGCCTCCAAGCTGGGCGAACTGCGTGGTCAGAACGAAGATCAGAACGTGGGTATCAAAGTTGCGCTGCGCGCGATGGAATCCCCGCTGCGTCAGATCGTACTGAACTGTGGTGAAGAGCCGTCAGTAGTGGCTAACACCGTGAAAGCGGGCGACGGTAACTACGGTTACAACGCGGCAACCGAAGAATACGGCAACATGATCGACATGGGTATCCTGGATCCGACCAAAGTGACCCGTTCTGCTCTGCAGTACGCGGCATCTGTGGCCGGTCTGATGATCACCACCGAGTGCATGGTTACCGACCTGCCGAAAAGCGATGCGCCTGACTTAGGTGCTGCTGGTGGTATGGGCGGCATGGGTGGTATGGGCGGCATGATGTAATTGCCCTGCACCTCGCAGAAATGAATAAACCCCCGGGCAGAAATGTCCGGGGGTTTTTCTTTTGGTCATCTTTTTAGTATAACATTTACACACGGACAGGTTTGTCCCGCTAATTGATAACGAGGAATAACATGCGCGTAAAAGTCTCAGCAGGGATCGTGGGTGTAGCGTTACTGCTGGCAGGTTGTAGCGCCAGTAACGATCTGACCGCCGGTGGGCAGAGCGTTCGCTTTGTTGAAGATAAGCCGGGTGCGGAGTGCCAGTTGGTCGGCACCGCGACGGGCAAACAAAGTAACTGGCTGTCTGGGCAGCACGGCGAAGAGGGCGGTTCAATGCGCGGCGCGGCAAACGCACTGCGTAATGAAGCGGCACAGATGGGCGGCAACGTGATTTATGGGGTGAGCAGCCCAACGCAGGGAATGTTGTCGAGCTTTGTACCGACCGCCAGCGAAATGCAGGGCCAGGTGTATAAGTGCCCGAACTGATTGCCGTTATGCTATGCCCCCACGAGTGGGGGCATGTTAACGCATCAGGCGGAGGCTTTCTGCTTAACGCTCATGCGCAGCTGATACAGCGCACGCATACACTGCTCTTGTGAGAGCGGATGCGCGTTATTCGTCGTGATGGTTCTGACAAATACCTGGCAGGGTTTGTCTTTCAGCTTGCTCAGACGGCGGCTGTAACCCAGCAGGCGACGTGAGATGGCTTCGGCCTGTTTGGTTTCTGATTTACTGCGCGTTTTAACTACCGTGCCGCACTGCTGTTGTTTACCTTCTTCATCGGTATACTGATAAATCATCGCCAGGTAGTGATTGAAAAGCTGTAATTTCCATTCCGGCTGCTGATAGGTGTCATATTCCAGACTTCCATTCTCCAGGCAGTCGACATCATATAACGGCAGGAAGTCGAGCAGAGAAGACAGACGCAGCGACAGCTCGCGCATTTTTGCATTATTTATTGCATGAATAATTGCCTGCACGATTAACGCAATCTGTAGTTCGTTAATTTCGACGTCCAGTATATCGCCGCCGTGAAGGCTCAATTTGAAGAGTAAATTTTCGCCTTTATTGTCGCAAAGTTCCAGGTTGTCTACGCGCTGCGAAACATCAGCATCGCGCAGCTCCTCTACGGTGAGCGTCGGAATACTGGCATGCATCTTTTTGATAACGGCATCACGGGCTTTAGCCAGTACCTGCCGCTGTTCTTCTGGCCTCTGGCTGTGCTGCCAGAGGCGATGTTCCAGCGCGATAAGCAGGTCTCTGAGCACCAGAGCGGGAAGAAAGAGCGTGGTTTCTTTATTTCTTGGCTGTTTAATTTTAAACGCCAGCGCCACAAACGTATCACCCTGACGGATAACTCCGGTATTCATTCCTTTAATATTTATCGCCATTGCGGTTCTCCCTAACCATTTATATAGAAAATAGTTAAAAGTTATTAATAATTAAATTGTATATTTAAGGTCAGTATTATGGGGTGGCATTTTAAAGCACTGAGACAAGAATACAATGACCAATTGTGCTCAGACTGACCTGCTAGTCAGCCTGAATACATTGATTAAATAATTAAATAAAGAAAATTTATTTCTGTCGTAAATGTAAATCAATCGGCGTTTTGCTGGGTTCGCCGCCAATTTCACGTGCCAGTTTCGGTACCATATAACCGGAAATCAGCGTCAACAGTTCACGCATAATCGTTCGCGCTTCCTCATCGCTGACCAGAAAATGCGCCGCTCCCTGAACTTTATCCAGCACGTGAAGATAGTAGGGCATCACGCCAGCATCAAACAGCGCATTGCTTAACGCGGCGAGCGTTTTTGCATTGTCGTTGACACCGCGCAGCAGGACGCTCTGGTTCAGCAGCGTGACGCCTGCCTGACGCAGCGTCGTCATTGCCGTGCGAAAATCTGCGTCAATCTCGTTAGCATGATTGATATGGTTGACCAGCAGGATTTGCAGCGATGAACGGGCAAAACGTGCCGCCAGGGTATCCGTGATGCGAGCAGGGATCACAATGGGCAAACGGCTGTGGATGCGCAGACGTTTAATATGCGGGATGGCCTCAAGGGCAGAAAGTAGCCAGTCCAGTTCGTGATCTTTCGCCATCAGCGGATCGCCGCCGGAGAAAATAATCTCATCCAGTTCAGGATGGGCGGCAATGTAGTCCAGCGCGGTTTGCCAGTTACGCTTGTTCCCTTGATTATCGGCATAAGGGAAGTGGCGACGGAAGCAGTAGCGACAATTAACCGCACAGCCACCTTTTACCAGCAGCAGCGCACGATTCTGGTACTTGTGCAGCAAACCGGGTACCACGCTATGCTGCTCATCCAGCGGATCGGCGCTGAAACCAGGCATGACGATAAACTCGTCCTGCGAGGTAAGTACCTGACGTAGCAATGGATCATGCGGGTCGCCTTTCTGCATACGCGCCGCAAACGCACGGGGCACGCGCAGGGCGAACAGGCGTTTTGCCTCGATTCCTGCGAGCAGGGCGTCATCAGCGTCTATATTCAGAAGACGCAAAAGTTCATCGGGATTGGTAATAACATCGGCAAGTTGCGTTAACCAATCTTCTCGGGACGGGGTATTTAGGGTTACAATATGCGCCATTTTGTGGCTTAGCTACCATTTAACAATTTCAGAGGGCCTTATGGCGACTTACTATAGCAACGATTTTCGTGCTGGTCTTAAAATCATGTTGGACGGCGAACCTTATGCGGTCGAAGCCAGCGAATTCGTTAAACCAGGTAAAGGTCAGGCGTTTGCACGCGTTAAGATGCGTCGTCTGCTGACTGGCACCCGTGTAGAAAAAACCTTCAAGTCTACCGATTCCGCTGAAGGCGCTGACGTTATCGATATGAACCTGACTTACCTGTACAACGACGGTGAGTTCTGGCACTTCATGAATAACGAAACCTTCGAACAGCTTTCTGCTGACGCAAAAGCCATTGGCGACAGCGAAAAATGGCTGCTGGACCAGGCTGAATGCATCGTGACCCTGTGGAACGGTCAGCCTATTTCCGTGACTCCGCCAAACTTCGTTGAACTGGAAATCATTGAAACCGATCCAGGTCTGAAAGGCGACACCGCCGGTACTGGCGGTAAACCCGCTAAACTGTCTACCGGTGCCGTGGTGAAAGTTCCGCTGTTCGTCCAGACGGGCGAAGTGATCAAAGTGGATACCCGCTCTGGTGAATACGTCTCCCGCGTAAAATAATGCGCGTTGTGCCTGCGGGCGTTGGAGGATTTTTGACGTAAGCAGGCATATCGTTCTGGCGCGGCATCAGGCTGCGCCGGCTTGTTTACCCGCCTCTTTTGCTGGTCTGTCGCTTCGCTTCTTCAAAGACTCCTAAAAATTTCTTTCTGGCCGCCATTTTTCAGGATTTTGTCTATGCTTAAGTTGCTATACACAAATAACACTGGTGAATAAAGGAAGAAACTATGTTTAAGAAAACAATTGCTGCGATCTTTTCAGTGCTGGTGCTTTCTTCAGTATTAACCGCCTGTAACACCACCCGTGGGGTAGGCGAAGATATTTCTGACGGCGGTAGCGCAATCTCTGGCGCAGCAACCAAAGCTCAGCAGTAAGGTTATTCAGCGATAAAACGCCATACGGTACGGCTTTTTAGTCGTACCGTTATGACGTGCGTTCAATTATTCTTTCACCTGGGGATAAGAAAGGTGAAAATCGATTATCCATCCGCAGCTTAAGACGAATATTCCGTTTATAGGTATATACCGTTTTCCCACTAATACTGAGCATTCCGGCAATAAGCGGATTGCTGACGCCTTCCAGCCATAACGACAACACTTTCTCTTCCTGACGCGTTAATAACGGGCTGATGGTATGGGTATAGTTCAGCCACGGGCGCGAGCTTAACGCTGACTCAATCATATTGGTAATGTGCTGCAGCTGGGTTTTCTTCGACAGCGTTACCAGCACCGCTGCGTGATGGGTATAATTGCGCGTGGGCCGGTACTGGAGCAAAATCACCTGGCTACGCTCCCCGCAGGCGGCGAAGATGGAGGTAATCAACTGGGTCTGCGAAGGATCATCCTGAAAACCGCTTAAATCTGCGATAACCAGGCTGGGCTGCCAGTGTTCAATATGCTCTCTCGCTAAAAGAAGACTATTCAGACTGGTCACCATGACTGGCGAGGTAAACGTATGTCCCTGCGTCAGCCATTTCTCAAGCCCATGGCGGCTAAACTGGCAGCGGTCAATGATCAGAATTTTATACATAGGGTTTTCATAATTAGAAGACAACGATACCTGGTATCGCAACGGCAATGACGTCATCATAATAAAGAGTAGAAAAGATAAAGGTGGGATTTACGCTGCGAAATAGACGTATTTCTGACAATAAGGCGGCAAATAACACTTAAGTTAAATTATTGAGTTTTTATTCCGGGCAGGTAAAATAACCTCTTCAAACAGCCTGGCGGGACGACCCCTCAGTGCTTTCAACAATGGGGACGGCCCCGAACTGGAGCCAATATGTCCTGGTTAATTCTTGTTATTGCTGGTCTTCTGGAAGTGGTTTGGGCGATTGGGCTGAAATATACCCATGGTTTCAGCCGCCTTATGCCAAGCATTATTACCCTTGTCGCTATGTTTTTCAGCTTTGCCTTGTTGGCATGGGCAATGAAAACGCTACCGGTCGGCACTGCTTACGCGGTATGGACCGGCATTGGCGCGGTCGGTGCGGCCATCACCGGCATCCTGTTATTTGGTGAGTCCGCAAACCCGGCGCGTATCTTAAGCCTTGCGCTGATTGTCGCCGGGATTATTGGCCTGAAACTCAGCACCCATTAATGCGGCTGATCGACCCAGATTAGCTTCTCAACGGCAAAACCCTGCCGGGTCGCGGTATCCAGCATCTGCTCCTTCATTTCTTTAGAAATGGTCGGCGTTCTGGAGAGGATCCACAGATAATCGCGATCCGGCCCGCATACCAGCGCGTGTTTGTACTCTTTATCCAGCGCGATAATATTGTAGCCGCCGTAGAACGGGCCAAAGAACGAGACCTTCAGCGCGGCCCGGCTCGGATCGCCCGTAAAATAAGCTTTCCCTACCGATTGCTGCCACATCCCCCGATCCGGATTATAGCCACGGTTAATGACCCGCAGACCGCCGTCGTCGCGCAGGCTGTAAGTCGCCGTAACCCGCTCTAATCCGCGTTCAAAACGGTGATCGAAACGGGCGATTTCATACCAGGTGCCAAGATAGCGCTGGGTGTTGAAATTATTAATGACGGTGACGCCCGCAGGTGGCGTGGGGGAACTACAGGCAACCAGCAAAAACGCAGCGGTAGCAGTGGCGACAACAGGCAGCAAACGCATGGTATTTTCCTTGCAGGTTTTTAAGCTAAGTGTAGAACCTGGCGGAAAAAATTGCTGTGCGGGAAAATAAAAATCGCCCTCTCATTTTTAATAAGAGGGCGTGTGGATCACATAAAAATGACGCCAACCAGCGTCACGATAGTCAGGATAGCGGCCAGACCATAAAAGACCCACTTGCCGTTAGGAACATGGATTTTCAGGTCGTGCATCATATGGTGAATACGATGCAGGCCACACCACAGCGGCAGAGCGATCATCAGAAAGATAAACGCCCGTCCGATCAGGCTATGGGCAAAAGCCAGCACCCGGTCGTAGCCGAGGGCATCGCCAGGATAAAAGCCCAGTGGTAGCAGAAAGCCAACCAGCAGTATGATGACGGGTGCGACAATGGCACACCACATACCGCCTGCGCCAAAGAGTCCCCAGAATACCGGTTCGTCAGAACGTTTTGGATTGGGATTAATCATCGGAGTCTCCTTACCAGAACAGGGCAACGGCTAAAATAACGACGGTGACAATTATCGTCACCACCCACAGTCCGGTGATCACCGGCGCTGGCCCTAATTTTTCATCTTTCACAATGATATTGGCGGCTTTCGGTGCCAGCTCAAACCAGGTTTTGGTATGAAGCAAGGCTGCTGCCAGTGCAATGACGTTAAGAATGATGATGACTGGATTTTGCAGGAAACCCACAAACCCGGCCCAGTGTTCCGGCCCGTGCTTGAGTGCAAACAGCCCGTAGATCAGCTCAATGCTGAACCAGACCGCCATGATCGCCGTTCCTTCACGCAGCATATAGAAGCGATAAAACGGCAGGTTTTTCCACCAGTTCGTCGGCATTGGCCGCACGTAGGCTTTGCGTTTAGTCGTCATAGTGCACTCCTTAGCGTGGTTTCAGGGTGGCGATAAGAAAGTCTTTCGAGCTTTCAACTTTACCCTGCTGAATGGCGGCAGCCGGATCGACATGTTTCGGGCAGACTTCCGAACAATAGCCCACAAACGTACAGGTCCAGACACCGTTCTGGCCGTTAAGCTGCGCCATACGCTCTTTCTTACCGTGGTCGCGGCTGTCTTCGTTATAGCGATGCGCGAGGGTAATCACCGCCGGGCCGATGAATTCCGGATTCAGCCCGAACTGCGGACAGGCGGCGTAGCACAGGCCACAGTTGATGCAGCCGGAGAACTGGTGATACTTCGCCATCTGCGCCGGGGTCTGTTTGTTGGGACCCTGATCCGGCGTGCGGGCGTTGCCGATAATATAGGGTTTAATCGCTTCCAGGCTTTCGATAAAGTGCGTCATATCGACCACCAGATCGCGCTCGATAGGGAAGTTGCCCAGCGCTTCCACTTTCAGGCCGTGGGTGTAATCGCGCATAAAGGTCTTACAGGCCAGCTTTGGCACCTTGTTTACCATCATGCCGCAGGAGCCGCAGATCGCCATTCGGCAGGACCAGCGATAGCTCAGGTCGGGCGCAAGGTTATCTTTGATATAGCCCAATGCATCCAGCAATGAGGTCTGCTCATCATAAGGCACGTCGTAGAAAGCACTGTGGGGCGCAGTATCCGTTTCCGGGTTATAGCGCACCACCTCAACTTTCATTGTTTGCATCTCAGCCATGCGTGGTCTCCTTCTTCTCGGCGGCTTCCGCTTCTGCACCGTAAACCCGTTTTGCCGGCGGCAGAGTGGTGATCTTCACGTCGCTATAGTCCAGGCGAGTGGTGCCGTCCGCGTCGCGGAAGGCGAGGGTATGCTTGAGGAAATTCACGTCATCACGCTCGGTACAGCCTTCATCAAGACGCTGATGCGCCCCGCGCGACTCTTTACGGGCAATGGCCGAGTGCGCCATACATTCCGCCACGTTCAGGCCGTGCCCCAGCTCAATGGTGTAGAGCAGGTCGGTATTGAACACGCTGGAGGTATCGGTAATGCGCACCCGTTTAAAGCGCTCCTGAAGTTCCGCCAGCTTATCGACGGTTTTCTGCATTAGCTCCGGCGTGCGGTAAATGCCGCAGCCTTCTTCCATCGACATGCCCATCTCATCGCGGATTTTCGCCCAGTTTTCCGTACCTTGCTGATTAACCAGATTTTTCAGACGCTGCTCAACATCGGCGGTCTGCGCATCAAGCGCACCATCACGGGCCGCACCGACTGACGCCGCACGCGCCATCGCCTGCTCGCCCGCCAGTTTGCCAAACACCACCAGCTCCGCCAGTGAGTTAGAGCCGAGACGGTTAGCGCCGTGCAGACCAACAGAAGAACACTCACCCACGGCGAACAGCCCCTGAATGCGGGTTTCACAGTGCTGATCGGTTTCAATACCACCCATGGTGTAATGTGCGGTAGGGCGTACCGGGATCGGATCTTTCACCGGATCGACGCCAACATAAGCTTTTGCCAGCTCGCAGATAAACGGTAAACGTTCGAGAATTTTTTTCTCGCCGAGATGACGCAGATCGAGATACACCACGTCGCCACGCGGCGTCGCGATAGTGTTACCTTTACGCCATTCGTGCCAGAACGCCTGAGAGACTTTGTCGCGCGGACCCAACTCCATATACTTGTTTTTCGGCTCGCCGAGCGGCGTTTCCGGCCCCATGCCGTAATCCTGAAGATAGCGATAGCCGTCTTTATTGACCAGAATACCGCCTTCGCCACGGCAACCTTCGGTCATTAAGATCCCGGAACCCGGCAGGCCGGTCGGGTGATACTGGACGAATTCCATATCCCGCAGCGGGACACCGTGCGAAAGCGCCATGCCCATGCCGTCACCGGTCACGATGCCGCCGTTGGTGTTGTAGCGGTAGACGCGGCCCGCGCCGCCGGTCGCCATGACCACGGCGTTGGCACGAATTTGTACCAGTGTGCCTTCCATCATGTTCATCGCCACCAGGCCGCGTGCTTGTCCGTCATCCACAAGAATGTCGAGAACAAAATGCTCGTCAAAACGCTGGATTTGGGGGAATTGCAGGGAGGTCTGGAAGAGGGTATGTAGCATATGGAAGCCGGTTTTATCGGCGGCAAACCAGGTACGCTCAATTTTCATGCCGCCAAAGCGCCGGACGTTGACGCTACCGTCAGGCCGACGACTCCACGGGCAGCCCCACTGCTCAAGCTGGGTCATTTCCGTCGGGCAATGATGCACGAAGTAGTCCACCACATCCTGCTCGCACAGCCAGTCGCCACCGGCCACGGTGTCGTGGAAATGGTACTCAAAGCTGTCATGATCCTGTGTGACCGCAGCCGACCCCCCTTCGGCGGCAACGGTATGGCTACGCATGGGATAGACTTTTGAGATCAGTGCGATTTTAGCGTCAGGCCTGGCCTGTGCTGCGGCGATAGCAGCACGTAATCCCGCACCGCCCGCGCCTACAATGGCAATATCGGCTTGAAAAGTATGCACGACGTTCCTCCAGATTATTGTTATTTTGCCGCGCGCCCGACGGGCGGCAGCAAAAACGTATCCACTGCTCCTTTATAGGTAAAGCAGTATACCCGTGGCGAAAGAGGGGAAATTTGACGCGTTCGATTTTTTTGCGGTTCTTTATGATGATTTATCACTATTCCTGATGAATTTATCGCTTTTGTGCTCTCTATGAATTATTCGTGTTGTTGGCCGGGCGATGCGCTGTACAAAATTTGTCTCCGGGGGGAGGAACGAGTAGACTTCGTGCCCTTAGCAAAAAACGGAGACAAAACCATGAGCGAGACGGCAACCTGGCAGCCGAGCGCATCCATTCCTAACCTGTTGAAACGTGCAAAAATTATGACCGAAATCCGTCGTTTTTTTGCCGACCGGGGCGTACTGGAGGTGGAGACGCCCTGCATGAGCCAGGCGACGGTAACCGACGTTCACCTGTTCCCGTTTGAAACCCGTTTCGTCGGTCCTGGCCATTCTCAGGGGATGAATCTGTATCTGATGACCAGCCCGGAATACCATATGAAGCGCCTGCTTGCCGCGGGCTGCGGGCCGGTATATCAGCTTTGTCGTAGTTTCCGTAATGAAGAGATGGGACGTCACCATAATCCTGAGTTCACCATGCTGGAATGGTATCGTCCGCACTATGATATGTACCGCCTGATGAACGAGGTTGATGACCTCCTGCAACAGGTGCTGGAATGTCCGGCGGCGGAAACGCTCTCCTATCAGCAGGCGTTTCAGCGCCATCTGGAAATCGATCCGCTTTCTGCCGATAAAACCCAGCTGCGTCAGGCGGCGGCGAAACTCGATCTCAGCAATATCGCCGATACCGAAGAGGATCGCGACACGCTGCTGCAACTGCTTTTTGCAATGGGCGTTGAGCCGCATATCGGGAAAGAGCGTCCGGCGTTTATTTATCACTTCCCGGCAAGCCAGGCGTCGCTGGCGCAAATCAGCACTGAAGATCACCGTGTGGCAGAGCGTTTTGAGGTCTATTTTAAAGGGCTTGAGCTGGCGAACGGCTTCCATGAACTGACCGACGCGCGCGAGCAGCAGCAGCGTTTTGAGCAGGATAACCGCAAGCGCGCAGCGCGCGGTCTGCCGCAGCAGCCGATTGACGTCAATTTGCTGGAAGCGTTAAAAGCAGGATTACCTGACTGCTCCGGCGTGGCATTAGGCGTGGACCGCCTGGTGATGCTGGCGCTGGGCGCGGAGACCCTTGCCGACGTGCTGGCCTTCAGCGTTGACAGAGCCTGATCTCTCGCCCTCTTATTTAGCATGGAAATAAAAATTTCCAGTGCTAAAAACTGCCATTATCCGTTTACATGGGGCATCTTTCTGGTTTGCCCCATAAAGTCACAATAATCATCCGGTCTTCTGCTACCATCCGCCGCTGCTACAACCCTTATGGATGGTTTTTATGACCCAACAATTAAAAAAGATGAGCCTGATCGGGCTTATCCTGATGATATTTACGTCCGTTTTTGGCTTTGCCAATAGTCCTTCCGCCTACTTATTGATGGGCTACAGTGCCACGCCGTTTTATATCTTTTCCGCGCTGTTTTTCTTTATCCCGTTTGCGCTGATGATGGCTGAAATGGGATCGGCGTATCGCAAAGAAGAGGGCGGGATCTACTCCTGGATGAATAACAGCGTCGGGCCGCGTTACGCTTTCATTGGCACGTTTATGTGGTTTTCCTCCTACGTTATCTGGATGGTGAGTACCGCGGCTAAAGTATGGGTGCCTTTTTCCACCTTTCTCTTCGGGATGGACAGAACCCAGGTATGGTCCTTTGCTGGTTTGAGTTCCACGCAGGTCGTGGGTGTACTGGCAATACTGTGGATGCTAGTGGTGACATTGGTGGCCTCGAAAGGGATCAATAAAATCGCGCGAGTTACGGCGGTGGGGGGCATCTCCGTGATGTGTCTTAATCTGGTGCTCCTGCTGGCCAGCATTGCGATCCTCTGTTTAAACGGCGGGCACTTTGCTCAGGACGTTAATTTTGTGGCTTCGCCCAATCCTGGTTATCAGTCGGGACTGGCGATGCTTTCTTTTGTCGTCTTTGCCATCTTTGCGTTTGGCGGTATTGAAGCCGTGGGCGGACTGGTGGATAAAACGGAAAAGCCGGAAAAGAACTTCGCCAGGGGGATCGTGTTTGCCGCCGTGGTGATTTCTATTGGCTATTCACTGGCGATATTCCTGTGGGGCGTAAGCACCAACTGGCAGCAGGTGCTCAGCAATAGCAGCACTAACCTTGGCAATATTACCTATGTCCTGATGAAAAGCCTTGGCGCGACATTAGGCCAGGCGATGCACTTATCGCCGGAAAGCGCGATAGTAATGGGAACCTGGTTTGCCCGCATCACCGGCCTGTCGATGTTCCTGGCCTATACTGGCGCGTTTTTCACCCTGATTTATTCGCCGCTGAAAGCCATTATTCAGGGCACGCCAAAAGCGCTGTGGCCTGCGCCGATGACCCGCCTTAATCAAAGCGGTATGCCCGCGAATGCGATGTGGATGCAGTGCGCGCTGGTATGCCTGTTTATTCTGCTGGTCTCCTTTGGCGGCGACACCGCCTCGGCGTTCTATAACAAACTGACGCTAATGGCGAACGTCTCCATGACATTGCCATATCTGTTCCTCGCGCTGGCGTTTCCGTTCTTTAAAGCGCGTCAGGGGCTGGATCGTCCGTTTGTGATCTTTAAGAGCCGTATCAGCACGCTGCTGGCAACTTTTATCGTGGTGTTGATAGTGGCCTTCGCCAATATCTTTACTGTTGTTCAGCCGGTCATTGAGGCTAACGATTGGAGTAGCGCCCTGTGGATGGTCGGTGGGCCGATCTTCTTCTCGCTGCTGGCGATGGGGATTTATGAGAATTATCGTTGCAAGAGGGTGAAACAGCCTGCCTGACCGGATAGTTTAATGTGAACGTTCGGCAGATATTTTCTGCCGAACGTTACATTGCCCTTTTCTGGTGTTTCCTCGCAAAAAAAGCGTCAACGAGTTTACTGTATACTTTTTATTGGAAGTGGACTCATAGTTATCAACAGCGCCATTGACCCGTCGATTGACTGCTCTTTGACCATTATCCATAATGCCCATATAAATTACCTCAGTGGTAATGTCAGGAGGTTGTATATGTATAGCGAAGCGAAAACTGCACAGATGGCAGGTTATCTCCTGTTCAAACGTGGTGGCCGCATGGCATATATCAAGCTCATGAAACTGCTTTATCTGGCCGATCGTGAGTACATGATCCGCTATGGCGAATCAATGACGGGCGATCGCGCCGTCTCGATGAATAATGGTCCGGTATTATCCCGAACTTATGATTTGCTGAAATCGGGTAGCCCGTTTGAAGAGTCTCCATGGGACGACTGGATCGCCGGGGAGTCAAATTACGAAGTCTCGGTTAAAAAGCATGTCCATGGTGTTGACGACGAGGCTTTTGATGAGATGAGCCTCGCAGATAAAAAGATCCTCGATAAAGTGTTTGATGAGTATGGACATTATAAGCGGTTTGAACTCTGCGAGCTGACGCATCGGGTATGCAAAGAATGGCAGGATCCGCACGGTTCTTCCGCACCCATTAGCCCAAAAGCAATTTTTATGGCGGGCGGCAAATCAGAAAAGGACGCAGATTTCCTTGTTGAAAGAATGCGCGAACGGGATCAGCTTAAACAATTTAGTAGTGAGCTTGCGTAATGGCGTACTCACCTTACAGGCAAGGAACGATACTTGCTCCTGTGGGTGGGAAAAATCATTTGCATGTCGTGTGTAATAACCCTGTCTACTACCCAATTTATGGTTGTGATTCGATTCTGGTCGTTAACATCACAACCGTTTATCCTGCCCCGGCGCATCACGATCCTGCATGCCTTTTATACAAAGGCGAGCATCCTTTTATCGTGCATGATAGTTACGTTTATTATGCGGATGCGATTGTCTGGAAAGTGCCTAATGTAGTATCCAGGGAGCAAAGCGGTGAGTTAATCCAGCATGCGGATATCACAAATGATGTTTTTCAACGTGTTCTGGATGGTTTTCAGCTCTCGGATTTTACGTCCGGCAAAATCCTGAAATTCTTTCATCAGTATTGCCAGTAAGCCTGCCCCATAGCAGGCTTACTGAGTGTCAATTACACGCTCCCCGCCGGACGCGTCCCTTTACCCGCCGAGGTCAGCGTGCGTCCGGTTTGTCGCCCCGAAAGGGTTTCCAGCCGCATCTGGAACGGCGGGAACGGCATATCAATACCGTGCTCGCGGAAGCCCGCCAGAATCAGCTGGTGGATTTCGTGACGCAGCGGCATCCGGTGGCCCATTTCGGCGGCGTAAATACGCAGCTCGAAAATCTGAATGCCCTGCTGGAGATCAACCAGGAAGACTTCCGGCGCCGGGGTATCAATGACCAGAGAGCAGCGCTGCGCCGCCGTCAGCAGAATTTGCGTCACTTCTTCACTGTTTGCCTCTGACGGGGCCGGGATAGTGAGTACCACGCGGGTGACAGAGTCCGACAGCGACCAGTTGATAAACTGCTCGGTGATAAACGCCTTGTTTGGCACGATGATCTCTTTGCGGTCCCAGTCGCTGATCGTCGTTGCGCGGGTGTTGATTTTGGTCACGCTGCCGGTCAGGTCGCGGATGGTCACCGTATCGCCGATGCGGATCGGCTTCTCAAACAGGATTATCAGGCCGGAAATAAAGTTGGCGAAAATCTCCTGTAAACCAAAGCCGAGACCCAGACCTAACGCGGCAACCAGCCATTGCAGCTTCGACCACTCAATGCCGATCATTGAGAAGCCCACCAGACCACCGACCAGCATTAACAAATATTTGGTGATGGTAGTGATGGCATAGCCGGTACCCGGCGCAAGTTCCAGATGCTGAAGCAGCGCCAGTTCCAGCAGGGCGGGCAGGTTGCGCACCAGTTGGGTGGTGATGATAAACACCAGGATGGCGATCAGCACGGCGCCGAGGGTGATAGGCTCAATGCTCTCCACGCCCTGAAGCGTGGAGGTGACGTCCCAGAGGGTAATATTTTCCAGGAAGCCAAACGCCGAGTGGATTTCCGACCACAGCACAATGACGGAGAGCAGCGCAATCAGCATCAGGATCGAACGTACCAGACGCAGCGACTGGGTACTGATGGCATCCAGATCCAGCTCGCTTTCGTCGATTTCTACCGCGCCTTCCAGGCTGGTGGCGTGCGGCGTCTCCTCTTCACCACGCGCACGCTGCGCCAGGATCTCGGCGCGGCGGTGCCGGGCGCGATCGAAGGCCAGACGGCGGCGTTGGATCAGCATCCAGCGGCGAATGATATGGTAAATCACCAGCAGCAGGAACCAGATGGCGACCGAAGTTTCCAGCCGCGCCAGCAGCGCCTGCGCTGTGGCCAGATAGCCCACCGCCGCCGCCAGGATGGCGATCAGCGGCGCGCCCATCATCAGGTTCCACAGCATGCTGTTGACCATATTGTCGCCGTTGCCCTCTTTGTCGAGGTACAGCGGAATACCCGCGCGTTTCAGGCTAAGTGTGACAATCGCCAGCGCGCCGCAAATCAGGATAAAGCACAGGCGTCCCAGCGAGGCGGAGAACTCCCGATCGTTGAGATTATCAAACATAATCAGCGCCATGATCAGCGGCACAATCAGCCCGATACTCATCAGGTAATAGCGCATTGCGCGCGCCACACGGTTACGCGGCCAGCCAAAGTGCGCCACAAACAGACCGGTCGGGCGGGCAAACGTCGCGCAAATCATCACTACCCATAGCAGCGGTACCGTGGCGGTAACGCCGTTACCGATGGCGACCGCCAGCGGATAAGGCCAGGCCTCGCGCAAGCCATAGCCCAGCGTTGCCCACAGCACCGGCAGCGGGGAGGCCACCAGTATCGACCAGAATACCGTGCGCAGGGTCAGCCAGAAGTGATCCTGCGTCACCTTGCCAACGCGTGAAGAGGAGCGTTCGAGGAAACGGGTAAAATGCCGACGCGAATAAATACTAAAGCCAACCAGCATCAGCGCGCCAAACAGCGGCAGCAGCGTCTCTTTACTGGTCAGCATCATGATGCTGGCTTTGCCCAATTGGCTGACCGTATCCAGCGAGATGAGGCGGCGTAAATCCTGCACGACCTCAATAGGCCAGGAGATGGTCAGCGGGTTAACGTCTGAGGTCCAGAAAAGGTAACGGTGGGTGGCTTCGTTGACCTCTTTCAGCGCATCTTCAAGCTGGCTATTGGTGACTTTCAGCTTGGTCAGTTCCAGAATCAGCGTATCGCCGCCCTGTAATAGTGAAGAGAGCAGTTCACGCTGGGTGCGCAACTGCGCCTCCAGGATCCGGTTTTGTTCCGCGCTCAGCGGCTGGCCGTCTGCCTGATGCATCTGGCGAAGCTGGGCCTGCTTGTTCAGCAGATCCTCATAGCGCATCCGGTGGACGCGTAGCTGAGCCATTTCAGTATCAAGCTGCTGCGGTTTTGGCATCTCCGGCAGACGCGCGACCTGGGCGCGCAGGGCATCGCCCAGCATATTGGACATCCCCAGCCACTGCGCCTGTTCGCGCAAGGTGTTAAGTGCCTGGCGCACCTGAAGCGTTTGGTTAGTCGCCTGACGCTGCTGCGACGCAACTAAATCCATTCGCTGCGCCTGCTGGTTCAGCGCCTGCGACAACTCGCGGTTAACGGCGAACTGCTTAACAATATCCGGCGGCAGGTTAGCGCTGTTTTCCGCCAGCAGTTCGGTACTTTCGAGCGCTTTTTCCGCTTCGCGCTGGCGCTGGCTGTTCACCTGGTTGCGCAGCGTCTGCAAGTACGCATCTAACTGCTGGCTCTGTTTTTGTGCCAGCTCGGAGCGCAGACGCGAAAGTTCCTGACGGTTATTGGCAGAAAGCTGCGCCAGTTCCAGTTCATCGACCAGCGCCTTGAGTCTGGCGGATTCCGCCTGCGCGGCGAGGCTTTGCGCCTGGGTGAGCGCGGCGTTGCCATTTTGCGTGCCTGCGCGGCGTTCGACCTCGTTGAGCTGGCGACGGGCGTCGGTCTGCTGCTGAGGAAGCTGGTTCAGGGAGTCGGCGATTTCACGCGCCCGTTCCTGCTCCTGCTGTGCCTCACGACTTTTATCCAGAAGCTGACTGCTGACCTGAAGGATTTCCTGATTCAGCGCGTCGGTGGACATCCCGGCGGGCACGTCGCGCGGTTCATCACGCAGGCTGTTAAGCTGGGCGCGCAGGGTTTGCGAGAGTTTGGGGAAGTTATCGATAACCTGCTGATATTGCTGCGCGCGCTCAAGCGAGCCTTTTCGCTCCTCAAGCGCGTTAAGTGCAGACTGGAGCGCCTCAACGGCTTCAGGCTGGGCGGGTTTCGCCGCCTTTGCCTGCTCCAGTTCCTGGGTTATCTGTTTAGCGTCGGGGGCCGTCGCCGCGTACGCCCCCATACTGAGGCACCAGGCCATCAGAAAAGTGATAATCAGGCGCACGGAAAACCCTTTATGTTGAATTAAATATCGTCTCGCTTGTCGTCAACCAACGGGCTGGCGTCCAGCTCGGCGTTGACTTCTTCTTCCGGCAGCGGGGCAGGTTCAGGCTGGACCTGCGCTTCCGCAGAGACCGCCAGCGGTTGACCGATTTTAGTCACCGACAGACTGTGCAACGTCTCAACCAGGTTAACTTTACCCGGCGCAAACAGGTTGATCACTGTTGAACCGAGCTTAAAGCGACCCATCTCCTGACCTTTCAGTAGCGCCACGGAACCGTCACTTTCACCCTCCGGCCAGGTCCAGCGCTTGATGATACCTTCACGCGGCGGCGTGATGGTGCCTGCCCAGACGGTTTCAATGCTACCAACAATAGTCGCGCCCACCAGAATTTGCACCATCGGGCCGAATTCGGTGTCGAAAAGGCAGATAACGCGCTCATTTCGCGCAAAAAGGTTAGGCACGTTTTGCGCGGTAAGATGGTTAACGGAGAACAGATCGCCCGGCACGTAAATCATCTCGCGCAGGATACCGTTACACGGCATATGAACGCGGTGATAGTCGCGCGGCGAGAGATAGGTGGTGACAAATGAGCCGTTACGGAACTGGTCAGCCAACGAGTAGTTACCCGCCAGTAATGCTTCCAGCGAATAATTATGCCCTTTGGCCTGCAAGATTTTGTCGTTTTCGATGTTACCTAGCTGGCTGATCACGCCATCGGCTGGCATTACCAGCACGTTAGGATCGGTATTCAGCGGACGAACTTCATCGCGCAGCGGGCGCACGAAGAAATCATTAAACGAGCGATAGCTGGCGGTATCGGGCTTCTGCGCCTCTTTCATATCGACTTTGTAGTATTTGACGAACAAGTCGATAACCAGTTTGGTCAGCCAGCCAGCGCGTTTACTCGCGCCCCAGCCCGCCAGGCGAGTGAGCCACAGTTTCGGCAGAATGTATTGCAGCGAAAGTTTAAGATCGTTTAACACGATAGCCTCCAGGCCTTTGTTTTGTCGTTCCTGTACCCGCCGGGTGTGCGGGTCCATGAAAAAAGGGGACGATTTTAGCGATGCTAAGCATAAATGTCAGTTATCGGTTTCAGAAAAGTTTTTACGCGTCTTTACCTGCGACATGCTTTCCAGAATACGGTGATAATTGTCAAAACGGCTCTGCGCAATTTCTCCTTTCTCTACCGCCTCGCGAATGGCGCAGCCGGGATCGGTATCATGTTTACAGTCGCGATATTTGCACAGACCTAAATAGTCGTGGAATTCGACAAAACCCTGAGTGATTTGTTCTGGCTCCAGATGCCAGAGGCCGAACTCGCGCACGCCGGGAGAGTCGATCACGTCGCCGCCGTGCGGAAAGTGGTACAGGCGCGCCGCCGTGGTAGTGTGCTGGCCCAGGCCGGAGTTGTCGGAAACGTCGTTAGTCAGGATCTCAACCGGTAACCCTAACAGCGCGTTCAGCAGGCTGGATTTGCCCACGCCAGATTGCCCGGCAAAGATGCTGATACGATCGGTCAGCGCCTCTTCCAGCGGTTTCAGCCCGTCCTGGGTATAGCTGGATACCATCAGTACGCGATAGCCAATATGGCGGTAGATATCCATCTGCTCATTCACAAAACGCATGCCGTCGTCATCCAACAAATCGATTTTGTTGAGGACGATGATCGGCTCCACCTCCAGCGTTTCACAGGCGACAAGGTAGCGATCGATAATGTTGACTGATAATTCCGGCAGGATCGCCGAGACGATAACAATCTGGTCAATGTTGGCGGCAATTGGTTTCACGCCATCGTAAAAGTCCGGGCGCGTCAGGACGGAGGTACGCTCATGCACTGCTTCCACGATGCCTTTGACGTTGACGCCTTCCGCCGCCGCTTTTCCCGGACGCCAGACGACGCGGTCTCCGGTCACCAGCGAGCGAATGGTGCGGCGAATATTGCAGCGGTGGGTTTCACCGTCGGCAGATTCAACGTCAACGTGCATGCCAAAGCGGCTGATGACGATGCCTTCCGCCGGCTCGCCAAACAGATTGTCATCATAATCAGGCTTCTCCGCAGTCGTGGTAAGTCGGCGCTGATGATTCGCTTTTACGCGGCGCTGCTGACCTTTGGAGAGTTTATTTTTACTCAATCGTACTGACTCCTGGTCGCCCGTCAGGGGCAAAACCTCTATGATACATGCTATCGATTAAGATTGCCGACCCGTCATCCGTCATAACGTTAACGAGTCTCGAATATAAAATTATGGGTGGAAAATAGCATGAGTGCAGATGAAAACAACCTGATTTGGATCGATCTGGAAATGACCGGGCTGGATCCCGAGCGCGATCGCATCATTGAAATTGCCACCCTGGTGACCGATGCGAATTTAAACATCCTCGCGGAAGGCCCGACGATTGCGGTGCATCAGTCCGACGCACAACTGGCATTGATGGATGACTGGAATGTGCGCACCCATACCGGCAGCGGGCTGGTTGAGCGGGTCAAAGCCAGCCAGTTCGACGACCGGGCCGCAGAGCTTGCCACGATTGCGTTTTTGCAGCAGTGGGTTCCGGCAGGCAAATCGCCGATTTGCGGTAACAGCATCGGCCAGGATCGCCGTTTTCTGTTTAAATATATGCCGGAACTGGAAGCTTATTTCCACTATCGCTATCTGGATGTCAGCACCCTGAAAGAACTGGCACGTCGCTGGAAGCCGGAAATTCTGCCGGGCTTTACCAAGCAGGGTACTCATCAGGCGATGGATGATATCCGCGAATCCGTGGCCGAACTGGCGTATTACCGCGAGCATTTTATTCAATTATAAGCATTAAACGGCTCTGTATCGCCCGACGCGCTTGCGAAGGGCGAAATTTGACGCTAAATTGTACGCCTTGCTGATAAAAGCAGCACTCAGGCGGGAAAGTTGAAAAATTGCGGTTCGGGGGCTTGCAGCATAAAGGATTTCTCGTATAATGCGCCTCCCGTACCGATGCAGAATTTGCAACGTTACACAGAGCGGGAATAGCTCAGTTGGTAGAGCACGACCTTGCCAAGGTCGGGGTCGCGAGTTCGAGTCTCGTTTCCCGCTCCAAATTTGAAGATGTACACCACCCAAGCGGGAATAGCTCAGTTGGTAGAGCACGACCTTGCCAAGGTCGGGGTCGCGAGTTCGAGTCTCGTTTCCCGCTCCAAAATTTGATGATTTACACCACCCAAGCGGGAATAGCTCAGTTGGTAGAGCACGACCTTGCCAAGGTCGGGGTCGCGAGTTCGAGTCTCGTTTCCCGCTCCAAATTTCACCTTAAGAACAAATTATCCACAGCGGCAAGGCCCGTTGAATGGGGTATTTGTCACTTCTGACAAACTTCTGTGAACAGACTTATCCACAGGTTGCGATCGTCGACGGTTTGCTGATAAATGTTCAAAATGTAAATTATTTCTTGATAACTCAATGAAATATATAAATAAAATAATATTTCAAAATGTTAATTAGATCGCTTGACGAATTTTTGCGTGTTGAATACCAATAGGTTTTTAATTTTATACACACGCTGTGAATGAATCAGGCGTCGCGCGGCAGTCCTTTTTCAACCACCCGTACCAGCCGCTGTTTTTTCGGCAACTGCACTTCCACTACGCAGGCATTTCGCTTCTCGATTTGCTGCGCAATCGCCCATTCTATGTGTTCGTCGAGAAGTGGGTGCCCACCCCGGCGCGATTCCAGCGCCTGAATATTGGCTTCATCCCACGGTGCATTTCCCAGTGCGACGGCAATATTTCGCAGCCAGCGCAGATGGCCGATACGGCGAATTGCCGAGCCTTCGGTGACTTTCAGAAACCAGGCCTCGCTCCAGGCAAACAGTTCGATCAGTTCCGGCGCGTGCAGCGATTTGCGCGGACTGAAATCCTCTTCTTCGGTAAGCTGCGAATAGCGGTTCCACGGACAGATCAGCTGACAGTCATCGCAGCCGTAGATCCGGTTGCCCATCAGCGGACGGAATTCTTCAGGAATAGCACCTTCCAGTTCAATCGTCAGATAGGAGATACAGCGCCGGGCGTCTACGGTATAAGGTTCAACAATCGCCCCGGTAGGGCAGATCGTCATGCAGGCGACGCAGCGGCCGCAGCCTTCTTCGACAGGGCTATCGACAGGAAGCGGTAAGTCAATTAACAGTTCGCCGAGAAAGAAGAACGATCCGGCATCGCGGCTAAGGATAAGTGAGTGCTTACCTGTCCAGCCCAGCCCGGCTTTTTCCGCCAGCGGACGCTCAAGCAGAGGCGCAGAATCGACAAAAGGTCTAAAATTCAGCGACGCGCACTGTTCCTGAATTTTCTCCCCAAGCTTTTTTAAGCGATTGCGCAGCAGCTTATGGTAGTCGCGCCCCAGCGCGTAGCGGCTGACGTAGCCAAGAGAGGGATTTTTCAGCGTGCGGGCGAAAGCAGCGTTGGCGGGCAGATAGTTCATCCGCACGCTAATGACGCGAAGCGTACCGGGCAAAAGCTCATGCGGACGGGCGCGCATCATGCCGTGACGCGCCATCCACTCCATTTCGCCGTGGTACTGCTTATCGAGCCACGCCTGTAGTTTCGGTTCGCTGGCGCTCAGGTCGGTATCGGCAATACCGACCTGCTGGAACCCGAGTTCAGTGCCCCATTGTTTAATATTTTGCGCTAACTGATTGAGATCGAGGGGCTGAGACATGACGGACCATAAGATGAATACAAACCGCGCAAGTATACCACACACTGTCTGGCCTGCGCAGGCGTTGCCGCACCTTGAACAGGAGGCGGCGGATGCATTAGGGATTACGTTATACGAGTTGATGCAACGTGCGGGTCTGGCGGCCTTTACGCTGGCGCGGGAGACGTATCCGGCTTCCCGCCACTGGCTGATTCTTTGCGGCGCTGGCAATAACGGCGGTGATGGCTATGTGGTAGCGAGGCTGGCGCAGGCGGCGGGCATTCAGGTCAGCCTGATTGCGCTGGAAAGCGAGAAGCCGCTGCCGGAAGAGGCGGAAAGCGCGCGTGACGCCTGGCTTAACGCGGCCGGGACGATCCATGCACCGGATGTCGCCTGGCCGGAAGGCATTGATGTCATCATTGATGGCCTGTTGGGAACCGGATTACGCAGCGCGCCGCGCGAGGCGATTGCCGCGCTGATTGACCATGCCAATAACCATCCGGCTCCCGTAGTGGCGCTGGATATTCCCTCCGGACTGCTCGCCCAGACGGGGGCCACGCCGGGTGCGGTCATTAACGCCGCCCTCACCATCACCTTTATTGCGCTCAAGCCCGGTCTGCTGACCGGCAAAGCCCGTGATGTCGTAGGGCGTCTGCACCACAATGCTCTTGGGCTGGAAGGCTGGCTGGCCAGTCAGGAAGCGCCCTATAACCGCTTTGATGGCGCACAGCTGGCCGACTGGTTGAAGCCGCGCTGCCCGACCTCCAACAAAGGCGATCACGGCAAGCTGCTGATTGTCGGTGGCGACCACGGTACAGCAGGGGCGATCCGTATGACCGGCGAGGCGGCGTTGAGAGCCGGAGCCGGGCTGGTACGCATCTTAACCCGTAGCGATAACATCGTTCCCATCCTCGCCGCGCGACCAGAATTGATGGTCCAGGAACTGACGCCGGAGGCGCTTGACGATAATCTGGAGTGGGCGGACGTAGTGGTGATTGGTCCGGGCCTCGGACAGCAAAAATGGGGCAAACAGGCGCTGCATAAAGTTGAGAATTTTCGCAAACCGATGCTGTGGGATGCGGATGCGTTGAACCTGCTGGCAATCAACCCCGATAAACGTCACAATCGCTTGCTAACTCCGCATCCCGGCGAGGCTGCCCGCTTATTAAATACCAACGTGGCGGAAATTGAGAGTGATCGCTTACTTTCTGCGCAGCGTCTGGTAAAACAGTATGGCGGCACGGTAGTCCTGAAAGGGGCGGGGACGGTGATCGCCAGCCATGAAGGTTCGCTGGGCATTGCGGATGCCGGCAACGCTGGCATGGCGAGCGGCGGAATGGGAGACGTGCTGTCCGGTATTATCGGTGCACTGCTAGCCCAACAATTGCCGCTCTATGAGGCCGCCAGCGCGGGATGCGTGGCGCACGGCGTCGCGGCTGACAAACTGGCGGCGCGCCACGGTACGCGTGGCATGCTGGCTACCGATCTTTTTTCCACGCTTATGCGTGTAGTTAACCCGGATGTGATTGACCCTGAACATGATTAATCGAGTGATTCCTTTACCCGACGAACAAGCAACGCTGGACCTTGGCGAACGTGTCGCTAAGGCCTGTAATGGCGCAACGGTGATTTATTTGTATGGCGACCTTGGCGCGGGCAAAACGACCTTCAGCCGCGGTTTTTTGCAGGCGCTGGGCCATCGCGGCAACGTAAAAAGCCCGACGTACACGCTGGTGGAGCCGTATACGCTCGACGCATTGATGGTGTATCACTTCGATTTATATCGCCTTGCCGACCCGGAAGAGCTGGAGTTTATGGGCATCCGTGACTATTTTACCGACGAGGCAATTTGTCTGGTGGAGTGGCCGCAGCAGGGAACGGGCGTTCTGCCTGAACCGGATATAGAAATACACCTGGAATATCAGACGCAGGGTCGTGAGGCGCGTATTGTGGCGGTCTCCGCATCAGGTAATTCGCTGCTGGCGCGTGTAGCCGGTTAACCTTAAGGGTGACGGGATGATGTATCGTATGCATAAGTGGTTGGTAGCACTGTTGGTTGTGCTGTGCGCGCAGGCCGGAGCGGCAAGCTTGTCCGATATCCAGGTCTCTAATGGCGATAGCCAGGCCCGTATTACCTTTAGTTTTATCGGCGATCCCGAATACGCTTTTTCACAGCAGGGCAATCGCACGGTGGCGCTGGATATTAAGCAAACCGGGGTGATCCAGGGGCTTCCGCTTCAGTTCAGCGGCGACAATCTGGTGAAAGCGATCCGTTCCGGCACGCCGAAAGATAACCAGTCGCTGCGGCTGGTCGTCGATCTCACGCAAAACGGCAAAACGCGCGCGGTGAAGCAGCAAAACGGCGGTAACTATACCGTTGTCTTTACCATCAACGCCGATGCGCCGCCTCCGCCGCCCCCAGTCGTGACGCAACCACGCGTTGCGCCACCGGTCGTCGCGCAAACTCAACCTGTTCAAACCGCGCGGCCTGTGCAATTGACACAGCCGGCGAAAAATCCGTTTAAAACCGACAACGACCGCATCACCAGCGTTACTAACAGTAATACCGTGACGCGCCCTGCCATGCGCACGCGTACAGCGTCGGGTGATAAAGTGATCATTGCGATTGACGCCGGTCACGGCGGCCAGGATCCGGGGGCGATTGGACCGGGCGGTACGCGTGAGAAAAACGTTACCATCGCTATCGCGCGTAAACTGCGCACGCTGCTCAACAACGATCCAATGTTCAAAGCGGTGTTGACCCGCGACGGCGATTACTTTATCTCGGTGATGGGCCGTTCAGACGTGGCGCGTCAGCAGAATGCTAACTTCCTGGTGTCGATTCACGCCGATGCCGCGCCAAACCGCGACGCCACCGGCGCATCGGTCTGGGTGCTGTCAAACCGTCGCGCCAATAGCGAAATGGCAAGCTGGCTGGAACAGCACGAGAAGCAGTCTGAACTGCTCGGCGGCGCGGGCGACGTGCTTGCTAATAGCCAGTCCGATCCCTACCTGAGCCAGGCGGTGCTGGATTTACAATTCGGCCATTCGCAGCGCGTCGGGTATGATGTTGCCACCAATATGCTGAGCCAGCTCCAGCGCATCGGTTCGCTGCACAAGCGGCGGCCTGAGCACGCCAGCCTCGGCGTATTGCGCTCGCCGGATATTCCTTCCGTGCTGGTGGAAACCGGATTTATCAGCAATAACGGCGAGGAGCGACTGCTCGCCAGTGATGATTATCAGCAGCAGCTTGCCAATGCAATTTATGAAGGGCTGCGTAACTACTTCCAGGCGCATCCACTCCAGCCGGGTCCGCAGAGTGGGGCAGGCCAGGTGGCCAGCGCGTCATCGCCTGCCGGGATGCTACTTAACTAAGGAGATTTCATGCCGATTCAGGTTCTGCCGCCGCAGCTTGCAAACCAGATTGCCGCAGGTGAAGTGGTTGAACGCCCTGCATCGGTGGTGAAAGAGCTGGTAGAGAACAGTATCGATGCCGGTGCCACTCGTATTGATATTGATATTGAGCGCGGCGGCGCAAAGTTAATTCGCATCCGTGATAACGGCTGCGGTATCAAAAAAGACGAACTGGCACTGGCGCTCGCCCGCCACGCCACCAGTAAGATCACCACCCTTGACGATCTGGAAGCGATTATCAGCCTCGGCTTTCGCGGCGAGGCGCTGGCGAGTATCAGTTCCGTTTCGCGTCTGACCCTGACCTCACGCACGGCGGAGCAGCAGGAAGCCTGGCAGGCCTACGCGGAAGGGCGGGATATGGAGGTGACGGTCAAGCCCGCCGCTCATCCGGTGGGGACGACGCTGGAAGTGCTGGATCTGTTCTATAACACGCCCGCCAGGCGCAAGTTCATGCGCACCGAGAAAACCGAATTTAATCATATTGATGAGATTATTCGCCGCATCGCGCTGGCGCGTTTTGACGTCACCATTAACCTCAATCACAACGGTAAAATGGTGCGCCAGTACCGGGCCGTACAGCCGAACGCGCCGAGAGAGCGGCGGATGGGCGCGATTTGTGGGACCGCGTTTCTCGAACAGGCGCTGGCGATTGAGTGGCAGCACGGTGATCTGACGCTGCGCGGCTGGGTGGCCAATCCGCAGGGCACGACGGCGGCGCTGGCGGAGACGCAATACAGCTACGTCAACGGGCGTATGATGCGCGATCGCCTGATTAATCATGCGATTCGCCAGGCCTGCGAGGACAAACTGGGTATCGATCAGCAGCCCGCCTTTGTGCTGTATCTCGAAATCGATCCCCATCAGGTAGATGTTAACGTGCATCCTGCCAAGCATGAGGTGCGGTTCCACCAGTCACGGCTGGTGCATGATTTTATTTACCAGGGCGTGTTAAGCGTCTTACAGCAAAGCCACGATATTCCATTGCCGCTGGCAGATGAAAATACCCCTGCGCCGCGTCACGTACCGGAAAACCGCGTCGCTGCCGGTCGCAATCAATTTGCCGAGCCAGCTCCGGCGCGAGAAGCCCCCGCAGCACGACCTTCTGCCCCTTCAGGCAATGGCGGCGGCGCAAGCTGGCCTAACGCGCAGCCGGGCTACCAGAAAAAGCAGGGAACACTCTACCGGGAGCTGCTGCAAACGCCTGGTACGCAACGCGAGGTCCGCGAACCACAACCCGCCGCGCCAGTGCTGGAAGGCCACAGCCAAAGCTTCGGCCGGGTGTTAACCATCCTGCATACTGAATATGCACTGATGGAGCGGGAAGGGAAGCTCTGTTTGCTCTCGCTGCCAGTGGCAGAGCGCTGGCTAAGACAAGCGCAGCTAACGCCGGGCAAAAACGAGATTTGCGCCCAGCCGCTGCTGATCCCGCTGCGTCTGAAAGTATCTGCACCTGAAATGACGGCGCTGAAGGCGGCGCAGCAGTCGCTGGCGACATTGGGTATTGAATTTCAATCAGATGCGCAATATGTGACAATTCGCGCCGTGCCTTTACCCTTACGGCAACAAAATTTACAAAACTTGATTTCTGAACTGATAGGCTACCTGGCGCAGCATACGACACACCATGTGGACGATATCGCCCTGTGGCTTGCGCGTAACCTGGCCAGCGAACATAGCCAGTGGAATATGGCGCAGGCTATCTCGGTGCTGGCAGATGTAGAACGTCTCTGCCCCCATTTAGTGATGTCGCCGCCGGGCGGATTATTACAACCTGTAGAGATACACACGGCGATGAATGCCCTGAAAGATGAGTAACGTGAGACAAGCAGAACTGCCGCAGGCAATTTTTTTAATGGGGCCAACGGCTTCCGGTAAGACCGCGCTAGCGATTGAGTTACGTAAAGTTTTGCCAGTAGAGTTGATAAGCGTCGACTCCGCCCTTATTTATCAGGGAATGGATATCGGGACGGCGAAACCGAGCAAAGAAGAGCGTCGCGCTGCGCCGCACCGTTTAGTAGACATTCTCGATCCTGCCCAGGCGTACTCCGCGGCCGATTTTCGCCGCGATGCGCTAAAAGAGATGGCAGAGATCACCGCAGCGGGCCGTATTCCGCTGCTGGTTGGCGGTACCATGTTGTATTTTAAGGCCTTACTGGAAGGGTTATCACCGCTGCCTTCAGCGGACCCGAGCGTCAGGGCGAAAATTGAACAGCAGGCCGCAGAGCAGGGATGGGACGCGTTACATCGGCAGCTCCAGACAATAGATCCGGTTTCGGCCACGCGTATTCATCCAAATGATCCGCAAAGACTTTCCCGGGCACTGGAAGTTTTTTTCATTTCGGGTAAAACTTTAACGGAACTGACGCAAACGTCAGGAGAGGCTCTGCCTTACAAGGTGCATCAGTTTGCCATCGCTCCGGCGAGCCGCGAACTGCTCCATCAGCGCATTGAGCAGCGTTTTCATCAGATGTTGGCTTCAGATTTTGAAGCAGAAGTGCGAGCGCTTTTTGCTCGTGGAGATTTGCATACGGACATGCCTTCCATTCGTTGTGTGGGATATCGCCAGATGTGGTCATATCTTGAAGGTGAAATATCATACGATGAAATGGTTTATCGAGGTGTTTGCGCCACGAGACAGTTAGCAAAACGCCAGGTCACCTGGCTGCGCGGCTGGGAAGGGGCTCACTGGCTGGATAGTGAAGAACCGGAACAGGCACGTAACAAGGTGTTGCAGGTAGTTGGTGCTAACGCTCATTGAATGTGTACAATTGAGTCGTATCGTGCGCAATTTGCAGAATCGTAAGGTTCTACGTACAAAACAAGCATACATATAAGGAAAAGAGAGAATGGCTAAGGGGCAATCTTTACAAGACCCGTTCCTGAACGCATTACGTCGTGAACGCGTTCCGGTTTCTATTTATTTGGTGAATGGTATTAAGCTGCAAGGTCAAATCGAATCTTTCGATCAGTTCGTGATTCTGCTGAAAAATACGGTAAGCCAGATGGTGTATAAGCACGCTATCTCTACCGTGGTTCCATCCCGTCCGGTATCGCATCACAGCAACAACGCTGCGGGTGGCACTGGCAGCAACTATCATCACGGTAGTAACGCGCAGGGTTCTTCTGCGTCCCAGCAAGACGGCGACGATAACGAGTAAGTTATTCGCTGTTTTCCAGGCAGGGGAGCTTGTTTTTTCAGGTTCCCCGCTGGTTATTAATGAGGGTTTACGCTTGTTTGACCGTTATGATGCCGGTGAGCAGGCGGTACTGGTACACATCTATTTTTCGCAAGACAAGGATATGGAAGACCTACAGGAGTTTGAATCTCTGGTCTCTTCCGCCGGTGTCGATGCAACTCAGGTGATTACCGGTAGCCGTAAAGCACCGCACCCCAAGTATTATGTTGGTGAAGGTAAAGCAGTTGAAATTGCGGAAGCCGTAAAAGCGACTGGCGCGTCAGTCGTGCTGTTTGATCACGCCTTGAGTCCGGCCCAGGAACGTAACCTGGAACGCTTATGCGAATGCCGGGTTATCGACCGTACCGGTCTTATCTTAGATATTTTTGCCCAGCGCGCCCGTACCCACGAGGGTAAATTACAGGTCGAGCTGGCACAGTTGCGTCATATGGCAACACGCCTGGTGCGTGGCTGGACGCACCTTGAAAGACAAAAAGGCGGTATTGGTTTGCGCGGCCCGGGGGAAACCCAGCTCGAAACCGACCGCCGTTTACTGCGCGACCGGATTATTCAAATCCAGTCACGGCTTGGCAAAGTGGAAAAACAGCGTGAGCAAGGGCGTCAATCACGCATTAAAGCCGATATTCCGACCGTTTCATTAGTGGGTTACACCAACGCTGGAAAATCGACGCTGTTTAATCAGATCACGGAATCACAGGTATACGCGGCAGATCAGCTCTTCGCCACCCTGGACCCGACGCTGCGCCGTATCGACGTCGTGGATGTTGGCGAAACCGTGCTGGCGGACACCGTTGGATTTATCCGCCATCTGCCACACGATCTGGTCGCGGCGTTTAAAGCGACGCTGCTGGAAACGCGTCAGGCGACGTTGCTGCTGCACATTATTGATGCCGCTGACGTTCGCGTGCAGGAAAACATAGACGCGGTGAATACCGTGCTCGATGAGATTGACGCGCATGAAATTCCCACCCTGCTGGTGATGAATAAAATCGATATGCTGGAAGATTTCGAGCCGCGTATCGATCGTGATGAAGAGAATAAACCGGTTCGCGTCTGGCTTTCTGCACAGACCGGAGCGGGTGTACCGCTGCTTTTCGAGGCTTTGACTGAACGGCTTTCCGGCGAAATAGCGCAGCATACGTTGCGTCTACCTCCGCAGGAAGGGCGTCTGAGAAGCCGGTTTTATCAGCTTCAGGCAATAGAAAAAGAGTGGCTCGAGGACGACGGCAGTATCAGTCTGCAAATTCGCCTGCCCATTGTTGACTGGCGTCGACTCTGTAAACAAGAACCTGCTCTGGTTGAATATATTATTTAACCCGGCCGAAGTTATTTTCCCTCTTTTAGAGGATGCCCGGAACGTGCAGCACAGATGCGACGGGTATATCACCGCATAACAAATATGGAGTACAGACATGGCGTGGAACCAGCCCGGTAATAACGGACAAGACCGCGACCCCTGGGGAAGTAATAAACCTGGCGGCAACCCCGGTGGAAATGGAAACAAAGGCGGTCGTGAACAGGGACCGCCCGATCTGGACGATATCTTTCGCAAGCTGAGTAAGAAACTCGGCGGCTTCGGCGGTGGCGGAAAAGGAACCGGCGGCGGTGCGCCGCAGGGACCTCGCGCTCAAATGGGCGGCCGCATTGTCGGTATCGTTGTCGCGGCAGTAGTTATTATCTGGGCGGCCAGTGGTTTCTATACCATTAAAGAAGCGGAACGCGGCGTGGTAACGCGCTTTGGAAAATTCAGCCACCTGGTTGAACCGGGTCTGAACTGGAAACCAACCTTTATTGACGACGTTACCGCCGTCAACGTCGAGGCTGTGCGTGAACTGGCGGCGTCCGGCGTCATGCTGACCTCAGACGAAAACGTAGTGCGCGTTGAGATGAACGTGCAGTACCGCATCACCGATCCGCGTCGTTATCTGTTCAGCGTCACCAGCGCTGATGACAGTCTGCGTCAGGCCACGGATAGCGCATTACGCGGTGTGATCGGTAAATACACCATGGACCGTATTCTGACCGAAGGTCGTACCGTGATTCGTAGCGATACCCAGCGCGAACTGGAGGAGACCATTCGTCCGTACAATATGGGTATTACTCTGCTGGACGTTAACTTCCAGGCCGCACGTCCGCCGGAAGCCGTTCAGGCGGCGTTTGACGATGCGATTTCCGCCCGTGAAAACGAGCAGCAATCCATTCGTGAAGCAGAAGCGTACAGCAACGAAGTGCAGCCGCGTGCTAACGGGTCAGCGCAGCGTATTCTGGAAGAAGCCCGCGCGTACAAAACGCGGACGGTGTTAGAAGCGCAGGGTGAAGTCGCACGCTTTGCCAAGATGCTGCCGGAATATAAAGCCGCGCCGGAAATCACCCGCGAGCGTCTGTATATCGAAACCATGGAAAAAGTCCTTAGCCATACCCGCAAAGTGCTGGTTAACGACAAGGGCGGTAACCTGATGGTTCTGCCGCTGGATCAAATGCTTAAAGGCAACAGCGCGTCTTCCGCAAAGAGCGATCGCAGTGGCGCGGATAACGTTCTGCGTCTGCCACCTGCGGCTTCAGGCAGCAATAGCGGTGCCAATAAATCATCGTCTGCCGAACAGGGCGATATCATGGATCAACGCCGCGTGAATGCGCAGCGTAATGACTACCAGCGTCAGGGGGAATAACGATGCGTAAGTCTGTTATTGCGATTATCATCATCGTGCTGGTAGTGCTTTATACCTCATTGTTTGTGGTGAAAGAAGGCGAGCGTGGGATCACCATGCGCTTCGGTAAAGTACTGCGTGACGACGATAACAAACCGCTGATTTTCGAACCGGGCCTGCACTTTAAGGTTCCGTTTATCGAATCGGTGAAAACACTCGATGCCCGAATTCAGACCATGGATAACCAGGCCGATCGTTTTGTAACAAAAGAGAAAAAAGACCTGATCGTTGACTCCTATATCAAATGGCGTATCAGCGACTTCAGCCGTTACTACCTGGCAACCGGTGGTGGCGACGTTTCTCAGGCAGAAGTGCTGCTGAAACGTAAGTTCTCTGACCGTCTGCGTTCTGAAATTGGTCGTCTGGATGTGAAAGACATCGTTACCGACTCCCGTGGTCGTCTGACGCTGGAAGTCCGTGAAGCCCTGAACTCAGGCTCTGCTGGTACGGAAGACGAAGTGGCCACGCCGGGCGCAGATAACGAAATCGCCAAGGCAGCCGAGCGCGTTGCGGCGGAAACCAACGGTAAAGTCCCGGTGGTGAATCCGAACAGTATGGCGGCGCTGGGTATTGAAGTGGTTGATGTGCGGATCAAGCAAATCAACCTGCCGACTGAAGTCTCCGAGGCGATTTACAACCGTATGCGCGCCGAGCGTGAAGCGGTCGCGCGTCGTCACCGTTCACAGGGTGAAGAAGAGAAAGAGAAAATCCAGGCTGCAGCGGATTACGAAGTTACCAAAACGCTGGCAGAAGCCGAGCGTCAGGGCCGCATTATGCGCGGTGAAGGTGATGCTGAAGCCGCTAAGCTGTTCGCCGATGCGTTCAGCCAGGACCCGGATTTCTACGCCTTTATCCGTAGCCTGCGCGCTTACGAGAAGAGCTTCGAAAGCAATCAGGACGTGATGGTAATGAGTCCGGACAGCGATTTCTTCCGTTATATGAAGACGCCGACTAACGCGACGCGTTAATATCGCGTTAGTGACGGTTCGATAAAAACCACCGTCTCTCTTAGTGAGGGCGGTGGTTTTCTTTTTATTGGGATAAAAATGAACTCAACAATCTTACTGGCCCTCGCGTTGGTTTTAGTCCTCGAAGGCCTGGGTCCAATGCTTTACCCTCGCGCCTGGCGCAAAATGATCGCCGCCATGACCCAGCTACCGGACACTATTTTACGCCGTTTCGGTGGCGGACTTGTGGTTGCTGGCTTTGTGATCTACTACATGTTGACGAAAACGATTGGCTGATCAAAAAGTGGCCTGATTTGCTGTTTTTGGGGTGCAAAAAGTGCTGATTAACCTAAAAAGCGGTGGTAGAATCCATTTTTAAGCAATCGGTGATTTTAAAATGGGTAACAACGTCGTCGTACTGGGCACCCAATGGGGTGACGAAGGTAAAGGGAAGATCGTCGATCTTCTGACTGAACGGGCTAAATATGTGGTGCGCTATCAGGGCGGTCACAACGCAGGCCATACTCTCGTAATCAACGGTGAAAAAACCGTTCTCCATCTTATTCCATCAGGCATTCTCCGCGATAACGTCACCAGCATCATCGGTAACGGCGTTGTGCTGTCGCCTGCTGCGCTGATGAAAGAGATGAAAGAACTGGAAGACCGTGGTATCCCGGTTCGTGAGCGTCTGTTGCTCTCTGAAGCCTGCCCGCTGATCCTCGACTATCACGTCGCGCTGGACGTGGCGCGTGAAAAAGCGCGCGGCGCGAAAGCCATCGGTACGACCGGTCGCGGCATCGGCCCGGCTTATGAAGATAAAGTAGCCCGTCGCGGTCTGCGCGTTGGCGACCTGTTCGACAAAGCCACCTTCGCCGACAAACTGAAAGAAGTGATGGAATATCACAACTTCCAACTGGTGAACTTCTACAAGGTTGAGGCCGTTGACTACCAGAAAGTGCTGGACGATGTGATGGCAATTGCCGACATCCTCACCGCGATGGTAGTTGATGTTTCCGATCTGCTGGATCAGGCGCGTCAGCGCGGCGACTTCGTCATGTTCGAAGGCGCGCAGGGCACGCTGCTGGATATCGACCACGGTACCTATCCGTATGTGACCTCGTCTAACACCACCGCGGGTGGCGTGGCGACCGGTTCCGGCCTGGGTCCGCGTTATGTTGATTACGTGCTCGGCATCATTAAAGCGTACTCCACTCGTGTGGGTGCCGGTCCGTTCCCGACCGAGCTGTTTGATGACACCGGCGAGTTCCTGTGCAAACAGGGTAACGAATACGGTGCCACCACCGGTCGTCGTCGTCGCACCGGCTGGCTGGATGCGGTTGCGGTAAAACGTGCGGTGCAGATCAACTCCCTGTCCGGCTTCTGCCTGACCAAGCTGGACGTGCTGGACGGACTGAAAGAGGTGAAAATCTGCGTCGGTTATCGTATGCCGGATGGCCGCGAAGTCACCGTTACGCCGCTGGCTGCCGACAACTGGGAAGGTATCGAGCCAATTTACGAAACCCTGCCGGGCTGGTCTGAGTCGACGTTTGGCGTGAAAGAGCGTAGCGGCCTGCCGCAGACGGCGCTGGACTACATTAAACGTATCGAAGAACTGACCGGCGTTCCGGTTGATATCATCTCTACTGGTCCGGATCGTACCGAGACCATGATCCTGCGCGATCCGTTCGACGCATAATCATTATTGATGACTGGCCTGCGACGAAACGCGCAGGCCAGATAAGCAAAGCCCGCCCTGAACTTCTGCTTTTTGTCCCCTCGATCAAATAAATTAGCGGCCTGACGGTTGGCTGGTTTATCATCACTGCTATAAATATCCGCTTTTCCCCTGTTTTGAGGTTGATGTGCAGTTAACGAGTTTTACCGATTACGGATTGCGTGCGCTAATCTATATGGCATCGCTGCCGGCCGGACGAATGACCAGTATCTCCGAGGTTACCGAGGTGTATGGCGTATCCCGTAATCATATGGTCAAAATAATCAATCAGCTTAGTCGTGCCGGCTATGTCGCCGCCGTGCGGGGAAAAAACGGTGGGATCCGGTTGGGCAGGCCGGCTGAAACTATTCGTATCGGTGATGTTGTGCGTGAACTGGAGCCGCTGACGCTGGTGAACTGTAGCAGCGCATTTTGCCACATTACGCCAGCCTGTCGTCTGAAGCAGGCGCTTTCACAGGCCGTGCAGAGTTTCCTTAAGGAACTGGATAACCTCACGCTGGCCGATTTGGTTGAAGAAAATCAACCGCTTTATAAATTATTACTGGTGGAGTAACGATTATCGCCATCAGCGCTGACAACGGAGGAACCGCTATGTCACAAGATCCTTTCCTGAACCGCGAAGCAGAAAAATACGCGAACCCTATCCCGAGCCGGGAATTTATCCTCGAACATTTAACCAAACGTGAAAAACCGGCCAACCGCGAAGAGCTGGCGGTTGAACTCAACATTGAAGGCGAAGAACAAACCGAAGCCCTGCGTCGCCGTCTGCGCGCCATGGAGCGCGATGGACAACTGGTTTTCACTCGTCGTCAGTGCTACGCCCTTCCGGAACGTCTCGACCTGCTTAAAGGCGTGGTGATTGGTCATCGCGACGGCTTCGGCTTCCTGCGCGTAGAAGGACGCAAAGACGATCTCTACCTCTCCAGCGAGCAGATGAAAACCTGCATCCACGGCGATCAGGTTCTGGCGCAGCCGCTGGGCGCTGACCGCAAAGGCCGCCGCGAAGCGCGTATTGTGCGCGTGCTGGTGCCGAAAACCAGCCAGATTGTTGGCCGCTACTTTACCGACGCGGGCGTCGGCTTTGTGGTGCCGGACGACAGCCGCCTGAGCTTCGATATCCTGATCCCGCCGGAAGAGGTGATGGGCGCGCGCATGGGCTTCGTGGTGGTGGTCGAACTGACCCAGCGCCCGACCCGTCGCACCAAAGCCGTGGGTAAAATTGTCGAAGTCCTCGGCGATAACATGGGCACCGGCATGGCGGTCGATATGGCGCTGCGCACGCATGAAATTCCTTACATCTGGCCGCAGGCCGTTGAAGAGCAGATTGCCCACCTGAAAGAGCAGGTGCCGGAAGAGGCCAAAGTGGGCCGCGTCGATCTGCGCAACCTGCCGCTGGTCACTATTGATGGCGAAGACGCCCGCGACTTTGACGATGCGGTATACTGCGAGAAAAAACGCGGCGGTGGCTGGCGTCTGTGGGTGGCGATTGCCGACGTGAGCTATTATGTGCGTCCGCCAACCCCGCTCGATCAGGAAGCGCGTAATCGCGGCACCTCCGTTTACTTCCCGTCGCAGGTCGTTCCGATGCTGCCGGAAGTGCTCTCTAACGGCCTGTGCTCGCTGAACCCGCAGGTTGACCGCCTGTGTATGGTCTGTGAGATGACCATCTCCTCGAAAGGTCGCCTGACCGGCTTTAAATTCTACGAAGCGGTGATGAGTTCTCACGCACGCCTGACTTATACCAAAGTCTGGCATATGTTGCAGGGTGACCAGGATCTGCGTGAGCAGTATGCGCCGCTGGTCAAACACATCGAAGAGTTGCACAACCTCTACAAGGTACTGGATGTCGCTCGCGAAGAGCGCGGCGGGATCTCGTTTGAAAGCGAAGAAGCGAAGTTTATCTTTAACGCCGAACGCCGTATTGAACGTATCGAGCAGACGCAGCGCAATGACGCGCATAAGCTGATTGAAGAGTGCATGATCCTGGCGAACATCTCGGCGGCACGGTTCGTTGAGAAAGCCAAAGAGCCTGCGCTGTTCCGTATCCATGACAAACCGACCAACGAAGCCATTACCTCCTTCCGTTCTGTGCTGGCGGAGTTGGGGCTGGAACTGCCGGGCGGCAACAAGCCGGAGCCGCGCGATTATGCGGAGCTATTGACGTCAATTGCCGACCGTCCCGATGCAGAAATGCTGCAAACCATGCTGCTGCGCTCGATGAAACAGGCGATTTACGATCCGGAAAACCGTGGTCACTTTGGCCTGGCGTTATCGTCATATGCTCACTTCACTTCGCCAATTCGCCGTTATCCGGATTTGTCACTGCACCGTGCCATCAAATATCTGCTGGCGAAAGAGCAGGGCCATGAGGGCAACAGCACCGAGACTGGCGGTTATCACTACTCCGTAGAAGAGATGCTGCAACTGGGCCAGCACTGTTCCCTGACCGAGCGCCGCGCCGATGAAGCGACCCGCGACGTTTCTGACTGGCTGAAGTGCGACTTTATGCTGGATCAGGTAGGCAACGTCTTCCCCGGCGTGATTGCCAGCGTCACCGGTTTTGGCTTTTTTGTCCGTTTAAGCGATTTGTTCATCGACGGTCTGGTACACGTCTCCTCGCTGGATAACGACTACTACCGCTTCGACCAGGTCGGGCAGCGCCTGATTGGTGAATCCGGTGGCCAGACGTACCGTCTCGGCGACCGCGTGGAAGTGCGCGTCGAAGCGGTCAATATGGACGAACGTAAAATCGACTTTTCGCTGATTTCCAGCGAACGTGCGCCGCGTAATGAAGGCAAAACCGCACGTGAAAAAGCCAGAAAAGGCGCACCGGCTAAAAGTTCCGGCAAGCGTCGCCAGGCTGGCAAGAAAGTCAATTTCGAGCCGGACAGCGCGTTCCGTAGTGGGAAGGGTAAAACCAAACCTAAAGCGGAAAAAGCGGGTGAAAGCAAAGGCGTAAAGAAGGCGAAAAAACCGTCGGCGAAGACGCAAAAAATCGCGGCGGCCACCAAAGCCAAACGCGCGGCGAAAAAGAAAATCGCTGAATAACCTGCTTAATAACCCTCTTCCAGCGAAGAGGGTTAAATCGTGTGCAATACAGGCTAACAGGGGAAACGGCGGGATTGGGTTCCCGGAGGGAGGCCCAACCCGGCGGTCGCCCCGATGACCACGGACGGTTTACCACCCACTTCACTCTCTTCCAGCAAAGCGGATTATTCTTTTTTGATTGAAGCTATTCCATTCCGCCATAAATAATGGCTTGCTTCCCGCCGTCTCCGCCCTTATCTCAATTCCGGCAATGGATATTTTTTATTATTGATTAGCCGCTGAAACCAGATGTGTATAGTGAATCCCATGTTATTCGTTGACCCGATGAAAAAGTGCGGGCGTTAAATAGAATGTGATTTACAAGGAGCTATTATGCATCTGGCCCGATTTCCGCGCCTTTCCCTCGGTCATTTCCCGACACCTTTAGAGCCTCTTGATAATTTAAGCAAATTATTGGGTGGCCCGAAAATATGGATTAAACGCGACGACGCGACCGGCCTTGCCACCGGCGGTAATAAAACCCGCAAACTGGAATTTTTGCTGGCGGATGCGCTGCAAAAAAAAGCCGATATTGTTATCACCCAGGGTGCGACGCAATCTAACCACGTGCGCCAGACCATTGCCGGGGCGGCGACGCTGGGGCTGAAGGCGAAAGTGCTGCTGGAAAAACGCGTGACGGACTTTGGCGAGGATTATCAGCGCTCCGGCAACATCCAACTGGACCTTTTGCTGGGCGGGGACATTGTCGCTCACCTGCCGGGCGGCACCGATATGCAGCAGGCGATGGAAGAATATGCCGCCGAACTGCGCGAACAGGGGCATAACCCCTATGTCATTCCCGGCGGCGGCTCCAACGCCATCGGCGCACTCGGCTATGCCGCCTGTGCTGAAGAACTGTTGTATCAATCCTCGCAGCTACGTCTGCGCATCGATCATGTGGTCCATGCGACCGGCAGTACCGGCACACAGGCCGGGCTGGTCGCGGGATTCACCGCCACCAATAGCCATATCCCGGTACTCGGCATCAGCGTGCGTGCGCCGAAAGCGAAGCAGGAAGAGAACGTCTGGAATCTGGCGTCGCGCACCCGCGAACTGCTGGGCGTGCCGGGCGATCTTCCCCGCGAAACGGTGGTGGCGAACAGCGATTACGTTGGCGATGGTTACGGCCTGCCAACCGAAAGCATGCTGGAAGCGCTGCGTCTGCTGGCGCAGCACGAAGGTATCCTGCTCGATCCGGTTTACTCCGGCAAAGGCATGGCGGGCCTGATTGACCTGATCCGCAAAGGCCATTTCCGCAAAGATGACAATGTGGTGTTTATCCATACCGGCGGCTCGGCAGGCCTGTTTGGCTATCGCCAGGTATTTGAACGATGAGCCAGCCGTTTCTGCTCGGCGTGCTGGGCGGCATGGGGCCGCTGGCCACCGTTGACTTTCTGTCTACGCTGCTGGCCGTAACGCCCGCCGCCAGTGACCAGCAGCAGATCCCGACGGTGGTCTGGAACGTGCCGCAAATCGCCGATCGACAGAAAGCGCTGGCGGGCAGCGGCCCGTCGCCGCTACCGCAGCTACTGACCGGGATTGCAAAACTGAATCAGGCAGGCGCGACCCATATTGTCATCCCCTGCAATACCGCCCATCACTGGTATTCCGCGTTAAGTGACGTTAGCCGCGCGCCGTTGCTGCATATCGTGGAAGCGACTATCGCCGCCGTGGTGGAGGCCAGCCCTGTCTCGCAGCGAATCGGCATCATTGCTACCAAAGGTACGCTGGACGCCGGGTGGTTTCAGCGCGGCCTGCAGCAGCACGGCATCACGCCGATTGTGCCTCATGACGCTGAGCTGGAGACATGGTTTGTTCCCGGCTGTTATGCGGTCAAACGCGGCGATCTGGCTGAAGGCGGCGCGGCTTTTCTGCATCAGGCGAAAGCACTGTTTGAGCGCGGGGCGGAAAAGCTGATCCTCGCCTGCACTGAAGTACCCGTCGCGTTGCGGGCGGTAAACGCGCCGTTCTTACCGCTGACGTTCGATCCCGCTCAGGCACTGGCAGAGCGATGTTCGAAAATATGGCAGGACTACCGCACCACTTATTTAACGTAACTGAATACATCTCAAAGGATAAAAAATGAAAAAAAGTCTCTGCTTATTAATTGCAGCGGGTGGATTATGGGCCAGCGCCAGCTTTGCACAAACGCCGCCGGAAGTTCGGGTGGCCTACAGCGGTGGCTCGCAGGTATTAATGCTGGCAAAAGCGGACGGCTCGCTGGATAAAGCGCTAAACAGCAAAGTGAAATGGGTGCAATTTGCTTCCGGCGCGGACGCATTAAGTTATTTCGCCAGTAATGCCATTGATATTGCTAATTTCGGCTCCAGCCCGGCGACCGCTGGAATTGTGCGTAAATTGCCGGTGGAAATTATTGGGGTGTCCGGCGTGATTGCCAGTTACGAGCGGTTAATTGGCAAAGACGGCATCAATAATATTAAAGATATCGAAGGTAAACGCGTGGCTTATCCGCCAAATTCCACCGCGCAATATGCGCTGGAAGCGGCGATCAGCGTCAATAAACTCGACCGTAGCAAAATTACCCTGCTGCCGCTGCGTCCGGCGGAAATGGTTGCAGCATGGAAACGCGGAGATATCGATGCCGGCTACGTCTGGGCACCCTTTGCTCAGGAGCTGGAAACCTCCGGCGGCCATCAGGTCTTCGCCACCAAAGACCTGCAAAAAGACGGCTACCTGATTTACAACAACTACGTGGTGCGTAAAGCCTTTGCCGACCAGTATCCGGAAACGGTCAGCGCGTTCCTGCGCGTCCATCAGCAAAAAGTGGACGAGTTTAAAAAAGATCCTGAGCGTGCGGCAGCCGTTGTGGCGAAAGAAGTGGGCGCGCCGGTCACCACTGCCGCCAATACGCTGGGTGGGCTGGAATACCCGACCCTGAGCGAGCAGGGTACCGCCGCCTGGCTGGGCAACGGTACGCAGACCACCGGGAGCGGGATCGGCAAAGCGCTGACCAAAACCTCCAGCTTCCTGGCAGGCATTGGTGAGATCCGCAAACGTGATATTCCGGCCAACTGGGACACCGCCATCAACTCGCGTTACATCCGGGAAGCGGCAGCAAAATGAGATTAGGTCAGCATGTCGCTATCAGCGTGGTGTCGGTAGCAATCTTTTTTAGCCTCTGGCAGATAGCCGCTACCCGGCAGTGGGTAGACCCGCTGCTGCTGCCGTCGCTGACGGATATTGGCTTAACCGCGGAGGAACTGCTGGCGGACGGTTATCGTCAGGTACCGTTATGGGAGCATATTGCCGTCAGCCTGGCGCGCGCGCTCAGCGCCTTTGCGGTGGCGATTGTTATCGGTATTCCGCTGGGGCTGCTGATGGGAATGTCCGACGGCCTGTCCGCCGTCCTCAATCCCTTCGTGCAGTTCCTGCGTCCGCTGCCGAAAATTGCGCTGATCCCGCTGGCGGTGGTCTGGCTGGGCATCGGCGAAGCGTCGAAATTCTTCCTGATCTTCATCGCCACTTTCTTAAGCGTAGTGGTGGGTGCCAGCGCGGCGGTAGAACGTATTGGTCGTTCACGAATTCGTGTGGCGCAGACGCTGGGCGCGACGCGGCGGCAGATCTTCCTGCGCGTGGTGCTGCCGGATGCGCTGCCGGAATTGTTCACCACCGTCCGGTTGTCGATCGGTATTGGCTGGACGTCATTGATTGCCGCTGAAATGGTCGCCGCCAGTTCCGGGCTGGGCTGGATGGTGATCAACGCCAGCTCTTATCTGCGTACCGATATTGTCATGCTCGGTATTTTGCTGCTCGGCGGTATTGGCTATCTGCTGGATTTATTACTTCTGGGGCTGCAACGGCTGTTTGTACCCTGGGCGGGGAAAGAGTGATGACGAGTCAAATCGCGCTGGAAAAGGTGTCGCTGACCTTTGCGGCAAAGCCGCAGCCGCTGAACGTGCTGGAGGACGTCTCGCTGACGTTGACGAAAGGGGAGTTTGTGGTGCTGCTGGGGCCGTCAGGCTGCGGGAAATCCACCATTCTCAACCTGGTCGCCGGGTTTACGCGCCCGGACAGTGGAAAGGTGCTGGCCGGAGGGAAGCCGGTACAGCGACCGGGGCCGAACCGGGGAATGATTTTCCAGCAGCCGAACCTGTTTCCGTGGCTGTCGGTGCTGGATAACGTCACCTTCGGCCCGCGGCTGGGTCGCTATAACAAAGATGAAGTGAATGCCCTGGCGCGGGACTGGCTGGCGCGCGTGGGACTGAAAGGCTTTGAAAACCATGCGCCGTGGCAGCTCTCCGGCGGCATGAAACAGCGGGTGGCGCTGGCGCGCGCCTGGCTTCCCGGACCGGAAGTGCTGCTGCTGGACGAACCGTTCGGCGCGTTAGATGCGCAGACACGCCTGATGATGCAGGAACTGCTGTACAAAGCGTGGCTTGATACCGACACCACGCTGCTGTTCGTCACGCATGACGTGGACGAGGCGCTATACCTCGCCGATCGCATTCTGATCATGTCAGCGCGTCCGGGCAAAATCGTCGAGGAGATTGCCCTGCCGTTTGGGCGCGAACGCGACATTGAAACCTTTGCGGAACACCCGCAGTACGGCGAGATCAAACATCACGTTCTGCACCGCGTCCGTCAGGAGGCAAAGCGTCATCTGAGTTAATCCGTCAATCAACTGTTATACCTGAGGTGGAAGCAATGAGCACAAGCGAATTACAAGCCCGTCTGGACCAGAGTATTGATCAACACCGCGACGACTATATTGCGATTTCGAAAGATATCCATGCGCATCCGGAAACCGGGAATAACGAATATTACGCCAACGAGGTATTAACGGCGCTATTAAGGAAACACGGATTCACCGTCACCTCCAACGTCGCCGGGCATGAAACCGCTTTTTATGCGGTAAAAGAGAGTGCAAAACCGGGGCCGACCATCGCCTTTCTGGCGGAGTATGACGCGCTGATCGACATCGGTCACGCCTGTGGTCATAACATCATCGGCGTTACCAGTATCGCCGCGGCGATTGCACTGAGTGAGACGCTGGATCAGACCGGCGGCAAGGTGGTGGTGCTCGGCACGCCTGCCGAAGAGGGCGGACTGCGCGGCAAGGGCGGTATCAACGGTAACGTCAAAGCGCGCTTTGTTGAGCATGGTTTTCTGGAAGATGTCGATGTGGCGCTGATGGTCCATCCGTCCGGAAAAACGCGGCTCACCGGTCCGTCGCTTGCCAACAATCACCTCTATTTTCATTTCTACGGCAAGCCCTCACACGCGGGCAGTTCGCCGCACAAAGGGGTTAACGCGCTGGATGCGCTGGTGCTGCTGTACAACGGCATTAGCGTGCTGCGCCAGCAACTTCCAGACGGCGTGCGGGTGCACGGCATTATCACTAACGGTGGACAGGCACCGAACGTGATCCCGGAATATGCCTCAGGACATTTTTACATTCGTGCCGCCACCCGCGAGCAGGTCATTGAACTGGAACCGCGTATCCGCGCCATTGCGGAAGGTGCTGCGCTGGCGACCGGCACCACGGTCAAAATCGAACATCAGGTCGGCCCGCGCGATTTTCGTATCAACCATGCGCTTAACGCCGTGCTACTGGACGAGTTCACCGCCGCCGGAGAGCACGTCGATCTGAAGGAGAAAGAGGGGCTGGGATCGACCGACGCGGGCGACATCAGCCATGCGGTGCCGACGGCCCATCCTTACATCAAAATCGGTCCTGACGATTTGATTGGTCATACCGTGGCGTTCCGCGAGGCGGCCAACTCCGCCAAAGGTTATGAAGCACTGATTACTGGTGCGCAGGTGCTGGCGCGTACCGGGCTGCGTCTGCTGACCGAGCCTGCGCTATTGCAGGATGTGAAAGACGAATTTGCCGGACGTAAGACGGCAACGCGGGCTGCATAACCTCTGACCGGAGCACGATGATAATGAAAATGCTGTTTTCTGCCGCCGCGCTGATGCTGGCGGCGGTTTTACCCTGGGAAACCGCGCAGGCGGCAAATGTAGACCGCAATGCGACGCTGAATATCGCCTACGGCAACCGTCCCGGCACGCTGGACCCGTATCTCACCACCAATAATGCGACCTCGGATGTGGATCGGCATATTTTCGAAACCCTGTTCACCATCAATGCCAAATTTGAACCGGTGCCGGAGCTGGTGCAGAGCTACACCCTGAGTGACGATCGTAAAACCTATACCTTCGTGCTGCGCGACGGCATTCACTTCCACGACGGGCAGTTATTGACCGCCGACGACGTGGTGGCTTCCATGAATCGCTGGCTGGCGACCTCAACGCAGGGGAAAGCCAACTTGCCCGGCGTACAGTTCGTTAAAGTGGATGACAAAACGGTGAGCCTGACGCTGCCCGCGCCCTCGTTAATCACGCTGAACGTGCTGGCGGATGTGAAAAACATCGCTGCGATTATGCCAAAACGCATTATCGACGCGGCGAATAGCAGTAAAAAACCGGTGACTGAACTGATTGGCACCGGCCCTTATAAGCTGGCGGAGTTTAAGCAGGGCGATTACCTGCACCTGACCCGCTTTGACCAGTATGTCTCGCGCAGCGAACCGGCGAGCGGCCTTGCCGGGCAGAAAAAGGCAGATGTTAAGGATATCTGGTTCCGCTATATCACCGACGAATCTACCCGTCTGGCGGGGGCGATGACCGGCGAATACGATCTCGTTTTTCAGTTGCCGAAAGACAATATCGAAACGCTGCAAAGCGCGCCGGATATTTCGCTCTTCCAGCCGCAGAGTGGCGGATCGCTGATCACCTATCTGTTCAATAAACATCAGGGGCCATTCGCCAACGTTAAACTGCGTCAGGCGTTTAACCTCGCGCTGGATGTGCATCAGACGCTGCTGGCGGGCTACAGCGATCCGCGCTTCTTCAAAGAAGATCCGTCGCTGGGCTTCCCGGATCAGGTGGACTGGTATAGCGAAGCGGGCAAGCCGTACTGGAATCAGCACAAGCTGGACGAGGCGCGCAAGCTGGTGCAGGCGTCCGGCTATAAAGGCGAAGAGGTGGTGATCATCGCCACTAAAGAGTATGCCGAACTGTATAACCTGGCGATTGTCGCCCAGCAAGTGTTGAAGCAGATCGGCGTGAAATCGCGTCTCGACGTGTATGACTGGCCGACCGTGCTGCAACGCCGGCAGGACCCGAAAAACTTCGATCTCTGCGCGCTGGAATTCTCCATGCGTCAGGTGCTGCATCAGTATCCGTTCCTCGACTCGCGCGCGAAATTCCCCGGCCTGAGCAACAGTCCGGAAATCGATGCCACGCTGGACGCCATCAAACAAGCGCCGTCGCTGAAAGAGGCGAAAGGTCTGGTGGATCAGCTTAACGTCCAGCTCTGGCAGTATCTGCCGGTGATAGTGCTGGGACGCACCTCTCCGGACGCGGTGGCGATCAAAAACAACGTGAAGGGGTATCAGGATTTGATTGGTCCGGTACTGTGGAACGTTAGCGTCAGCAAGCCCTGACCGGAGCACACGATGAAAGGGTTCCTTTTTCACCGTCTGCTGGCGCTGCTGCCGGTGCTGTTTGTGGTCTCGGTAGTCGTGTTTTGCCTGGTGCATCTGGCACCGGGCGATCCGGTCATGGTGATCCTCGGCAACGATGCCAGCCCCGGCGATATTGCCGCGCTGCGTCAGCAGATGGGGCTGGATAAACCCATCATGGTGCAGTTTCTTCACTGGTTCAGCGCGGTGCTGCGGGGCGACCTTGGCCACTCGCTGTTTCTGGATACCAGCGTGATGGGATTATTTTTGCAGCATCTCACGCCGACGCTGGCACTGGCGCTTTACGCACAGCTTATCGCGCTCACTTTAGGGCTGACGGGCGGCGTGGTCAGCGCCTGGCAGCACGGCAGATTAACGGACAGAGTCATTCGCGCGCTGGCGACGCTCGGCATGTCGGTGCCGGGCTTCCTGCTGGGGCTATTTTTGATTTTTGGCTTCGCGGTACGGCTGCGCTGGTTTCCGGTGGTTGGCTATCGCTCCACCAATGACGATCTGTTGCTGAACCTCTGGTATCTCACCCTGCCAGCCATCGCGCTGGGTTTTCGCATCGCCGCGCTGATCGCCCGTATGACGCGGGCGGTGATGCTGGATGTATTGCAGGAAAACTTTATTAATACCGCCCGTGCGAAAGGCGTCCCTGAACGGCTGGTGCTGTTGCGCCATACGCTGAAGAATGCGCTGATCCCGATTTTAACTATCTGCGGTGAGTCGTTCGCCGGGCTGGTCACTGGCACTATCGTCATCGAAAGCGTGTTTGGCATTCCCGGCGTCGGATCGCTGATTGTCGATTCGATCGAACGGCGCGACGTCACCGTGATTCAGGGGGTAGTGCTGATGATCACCGTCTGTTATGTGCTGATCAATCTGGCGGTGGATCTGCTGAGTTATTTCGCCGATCCACGCCTGTCTGTTGAGGGGGAGCAACAGTGATGTCCTCACGTAATCATACGCTGTGGATCTGGCCGATCCTGCTGGCGGCAATTGTTATCCTGTCGTTTTTTGCCAGCGCGATAAGCTCATGGGACCCCTACGATATCGATCCGCTGAGCCGTCTGAAGCCGCCGGATGCTACCCACTGGTTCGGCACCGATAATTTTGGTCGCGACCTCTTTGTGCGCGTGGCGCTGGCGGTGCGGGTCTCGCTCTCCGTGGGCGCGGCGGTGGCAGTTATTTCCGGCGTGATCGGCATGGCTATTGGCCTGCTCTGCGCCTGGTATCGTCCGGTCGATCGCATTTTAATGCGGGTGTGTGACGGATTGTTTGCCTTTCCTTCACTGCTGCTGGCGATCGCCATCGTCGGCGTGCTGGGGCCGAAAATCTCCAACGTGGTGCTGGCGTTGTCGCTGGTCTATGTGCCCTGCATCGCCAGGGTGATCCGCGGCGCGGCAATGGTGATCAAAGAGAAAAATTTTATCGAGGCACTGCGGGCGCAGGGCGCATCGGCTTCGCGCATTATCTGGCTTCACCTGCTGCCGAATGTCATTTCACCGTTTATCGTCCAGGTGAGCTGGGTGTTCTCGGTGGCAATACTTACCGAGGCGGCGCTAAGCTTCCTCGGCTCCGGCGTGCCTGCGCCGATGCCGAGTCTGGGCAATCTGTTGCTGGAAGGAAAAGCGGTTATTTTCACCGCGTGGTGGATGACCTTCTTCCCTGGCATCGCCATTGTGTTACTAATCCTGGCGCTGAATATCATCGGCGACGATCTGCGCGACAGCGCCGATCCGGGACTGAAACCATTGCCGCGCCGCATACTGCGCCGCTTAAAACGAGGAGATCAGCATGGCTGAGACGCTGCTCCAGGTTGACAATCTACGGGTTAATTTCGCCACCCGGCGCGGCGTAGTCGCCCCGGTACGCGGGGTCTCGTTTCAGGTGAACGCCCATGAAACGCTGGGTATTATCGGCGAATCCGGCTGCGGCAAAAGCGTCACCGCGCAGGCGCTGATGGGGCTGCTGTCGCCGCGTACCAGTCGTGTCGATGGCGCGATTACCCTGGCGGGGCGACCGCTGCATTCACTGTCATTAAAAGCACGCAGACGACTGAGCGGGCAGGAGATGGCGATGATCTTTCAGGATCCGCTCTCCAGCCTGAATCCGGTGCTGACCATTGGTTTTCAGATCGATGAAAGCCTGCGGCTGCATACCGCGCTGAATCGCGCAGAGCGACGGGAGAAGATCCTCGCCCTGTTACAGCAGGTCGGCATAAACGATCCTGAACGCTGCGCCAGCGCCTGGCCGCATGAGCTTTCCGGCGGGATGCGCCAGCGGGTGATGATCGCCATAGCGATCGCCAGCTCGCCCGCGTTATTGATCGCCGATGAACCAACGACGGCGCTGGATGCGACGATCCAGGCGCAAATTCTCGATCTGCTGGATGAGATCAAACGGCAAACCGGGATGGGGATCGTCTTTATCACCCACGATCTCAGCGTTGTTGCCCGGCTATGTCAGCGTGTCGTGGTGCTGTATGCCGGAGAAGTGGTTGAGGAAACCGATGTGCTGACGCTGTTTGCTAATCCGCGTCACCCTTATACCCGTGCGCTGCTCGCCGCGCGTCCTTCGGCGGACAGCCAGCCGAAAACCGCGCTGCGGGAAATCCCCGGCCAGGTGCCCTCGCTGCATAAGCCGCCGTCAGGCTGCGCCTTTGCCGACCGCTGTCCGCTGGCGCAGCCGCGTTGCCGGGGGCAGGGACCGGCGTTACGGCCATTCGATACCCCCGCTCATCAGGTACGCTGCTGGCGGGCCGATGAAACCGGAGCATTACTGTCATGAATACACCGCTATTAACCGTGCGCAATCTGTCAAAAACCTTTCAGCGCCGTGGACAGAAGATGCTGGCGGTAGATGACGTCAGCTTTAGCCTCCAGCCGGGGGAGACCTGGGCGCTGGTGGGCGAGTCCGGCAGCGGGAAAAGCACGACCGGACGGCTGCTGCTTGGCCTGACGCCTGCTTCCGGCGGTGAGGTGATATTTGAGGGCGTCTCGCTGCTCTCACAGCGCGCCGCGCAATGGCGCAGCGTGCGCAAAGATATGCAGATGATTTTTCAGGACCCGCTTTCCTCGCTCGATCCTAAACGGACCGTCGGCTACAGCCTGGAGGAGCCGCTAATTATCCACGGTATTAAAAACCGTCAGCGGGCGGTGGCGGAAATGTTGACGCAGGTCGGGCTGAATGCGGAGGATGCCCGGCGCTATCCGCATGAATTCTCCGGCGGTCAGCGTCAGCGTATCGGGATTGCACGGGCGCTGATCCTCAAGCCGAAGCTTATTGTTTGTGACGAACCGGTCTCCGCGCTTGATGTATCAATACAATCGCAGATCCTCAACTTACTGATGGCGTTGCAGCGGGAGTACGGCCTGGCCTACCTGTTTATTTCTCACGATCTGAACGTGGTGCGCCACATCGCCGATCGCGTTGGCGTTATGCATCGCGGTAAAATCGTCGAGCAGGGCGACAGTGAGCAGATTTTCGCCCGTTCCACCCATCCCTATACTCGTTATTTGCTCAATGCGATCCTGCCCGCGCATCCGCCGGGAATGGATGCCGCCCGCCTCGCCGTCAATGGTTAACGTCCGCAGGGAGTCGACCTGCGGGCGATGTCGGTTATAATGGGCGAGTAATCACCCGATAACCCGGCGCAACCCGCCTAAAATGAGTACCTTTGATGAGTGAAATGATTTACGGCATCCACGCGGTGCAGGCACTGCTGGAGCGCGCACCGGAGCGTTTTCAGGACGTTTTTATTCTGAAAGGACGTGAAGATAAACGTCTGCTGCCGCTTATTCACGCGCTGGAAGCCCAGGGCGTAGTGATCCAACTGGCGAACCGTCAGTATCTGGATGAGAAAAGCGAAGGTGCGGTGCATCAGGGGATCATTGCGCGCGTGAAGCCGGGCCGTCAGTATCAGGAGAACGATCTGCCGGATCTGATCGCCTCGCTTGAACAGCCTTTCTTTTTGATCCTCGATGGCGTTACCGATCCGCACAATCTCGGAGCCTGCCTGCGCAGCGCCGATGCGGCGGGGGTGCACGCGGTGATCGTTCCGCGCGATCGCTCGGCCCAGCTTAATGCTACGGCGAAAAAAGTGGCCTGCGGTGCGGCGGAGAACGTGCCGTTGATCCGCGTGACTAACCTGGCGCGCACCATGCGTTTGTTGCAGGAAGAGAATATCTGGATCGTCGGCACTGCGGGCGAAGCGGACCATACGCTTTATCAAAGTAAAATGACCGGCCCGATGGCGCTGGTGATGGGCGCGGAAGGCGAAGGTATGCGCCGTTTGACCCGCGAGCATTGCGATGAGTTAATCAGCATCCCAATGGCGGGCAGCGTTTCATCGCTCAACGTATCGGTTGCAACCGGGATTTGCCTGTTTGAAGCGGTGCGTCAGCGCGGTTAATAGCAGGGCGCTGGCGGGCGGTAACCTGCCCGGTGGCGCTGCGCTTACCGGGCCTACGATCGGTCTCCTCGTCCAACCTACGTACGCCGATTTACACGCACAAATCTTTCGCCCGTAGGCCGGGTAAGGCGCAGCCGCCACCCGGCAGGTTTACACGTATGACGCTCCCGCGCAGCGCAACCGCCAACCACACTGTCATCCTTTTTCTGTGACCTTTCTCCCACGCCTGTCCTTCCCGACTGTCCATAATTATCTCCATCATGCCTGAAGGAGGAGGATGCCATGTCCTGGCAAACGCATACCGTTTTTAATCAACCACTTCCCCTTAATAACAGCAATTTATTCCTTTCCGATGCGGCGCTCCGTGAAGCCGTGGTGCGCGAGGGAGCGGGATGGGACAGCGACCTTCTTGCCAGCCTTGGTCAGCAGCTCGGTACTGCTGAATCGCTGGAGCTTGGACGTCTGGCGAACCATAACCCGCCGGAGCTATTGCGCTATGATCAGACCGGTGCGCGGCTGGATGACGTGCGTTTTCATCCGGCGTGGCACATCCTGATGCAGGGACTGTGCGCCAATCGGACGCACAATTTGCCATGGCAGCCGGAGGCGCGCAGCGGATCGTTCGTGGCGCGGTCAGCGCGCTTTATGCTGCATGCGCAGGTGGAAGCGGGGACGCTGTGCCCTGTTACCATGACCTTCGCCGCCACGCCGCTATTACAACACACCCTGCCACCGCTCTTTAAAGAGTGGTTATCGCCGCTGCTCAGCGATCGCTACGATCCGCACGTGCTGCCAGGCAGCCAGAAGCGCGGGCTGCTAATCGGCATGGGCATGACCGAAAAGCAGGGCGGTTCCGATGTGCTCAGCAATACCACGCGCGCTGAGCCGCTGGATGATGGCTCCTGGCGGCTGGTGGGGCATAAATGGTTTTTCTCGGTGCCGCAAAGCGATGCGCATCTGGTACTGGCGCAGGCGAAAGGCGGCCTTTCCTGCTTTTTTGTCCCGCGTTTTCTGCCGGACGGCCAGCGTAACGCCATCCGCCTTGAGCGCCTGAAAGACAAACTCGGCAACCGCTCGAATGCCAGTAGCGAAGCGGAGTTTCTGGACGCTGCGGGCTGGTTGATTGGTGAAGAGGGCGAGGGCGTGCGGCAGATCCTCAAAATGGGTGGCCTGACCCGCTTTGACTGCGCGCTGGCAAGCCACGGCATGATGCGACGCGCGCTCTCGATAGCGCTGTATCACGCGCATCAGCGACAGGCATTTGGTAAGAGCCTGATCGACCAGCCAATCATGCGTCAGGTACTGAGCCGGATGGCACTACAGCTTGAAGGCCAGACCGCGCTGATGTTTCGTCTGGCGCGCGCCTGGGACCATCGACATAGCGCAGAAGAAACGCTGTGGGCGCGGCTGTTTACGCCGGCGGCCAAGTTTACAATCTGTAAAGCGGGGATCCCGTTTGTCGCGGAGGCGATGGAAGTGCTGGGCGGCGTCGGCTACTGCGAGGAGAGCGAATTACCCCGGCTCTACCGCGAAATGCCGGTTAACAGTATCTGGGAAGGTTCCGGGAATATTATGTGCCTGGACGTCCTGCGCGTGCTGGCAAAACAGCCGGGCGCGACGGATCTACTGGATGAGGAGTACGCGGCGGTAAAAGGCCAGGACCGGCATTTCGACCGCGCCTGGCGGCAGCTTCAGCAGCGGTTACGCAGGCCGCTGGAGTCGCAGGGGCGAGAAATCACGCAGCAGTTATCTTTACTGGCGACAGGAGCGCAGCTTCTGCAACATGCCTCGCCGCCGTTAGCGCAGGCATGGTGCCAGATGATGCTGGATACCCGCGGTAGCGCCCTGCTTAGCGAACAGGTGCAGGACGACGTGCTGCTACGGGCGACGGGCGGCACGATTTAACGCCGGAACAGGGCATCGAATTGCGCCTGGCTGCCCTGAAACACGTTCAGATCGACAACGGTATTAATGCCCTGAACATGGCCGCGATTAGCATACTGCCAGAAGGTCCATTGCCGGTCGTAAGGCAACGTCGGCTGTCGCCAGATATCACGGATCCATAGCGGATGCGCCAGGAAATCCTGCTGCAAATAGTTGTCGTAAAATTCGCGCGTCGCGTAGAGGATCGCTTTCTGCTGATAGACCTGCTCCAGTTTAGCGGTCATGACGCGTAGCGCGGCGGTGACCTGCTCGTGATTTTGTGGGATGCAGTTTGCGCCATATTCAAGGTCGATCACGGGCGGCAGCGCATTTTTAACGACAGGAACCGTGGCAATAAAATTTTGCGCCTGCTGTTCGCCGGAGGTACAGAGGGAGAAAAAGTGATAAGCGCCGGTTACCAGACCGCTGGCGCGGGCATTTTGCCAGTTCTGTTGAAAGGCGGGATCGCGAAACGAGCTGCCTTCAGTCGCTTTAATAAAAACAAACTGAACCTCACGCGGATTTATTTGTGCCCAGTCAATAAGGTTCTGATGATGCGAAACATCAATGCCCTGAATGGGCCACTGCTGGCGAGAGGGATAATTAAAACGCAGCCAGCCTTGGTAGAAAGCCGTTTTGATAAGCCATCCGCAGGCGATAAACAATAAAAGCGCTGCCAGCCCGCGTCCATAGCGGTTCATAAACTCTCACATCCATGGTGTTATTTTGCTTTTTATACCCTGTCATTCCTCAGGCGTAAAGAATCGCCTGCACGCGCCAGTTGTCCGGATTCTGCTCTTCATACATCTGGACAATGCGATACCATGATGCGCCCTGCTCGTCTGCTTTACGCGCGACCACGCGTTCGACATCCTGCGGGTTGCCGGTAATATTATTGACCGAAATCAGGCCAATTTCGTTGAGGCCGGTAACGCAATCCGCGCTGGCAAATTCAGCCGACTGCGCCGATGCGCCCGCAAATCTTAATGAGGGCAAAGCAAACGTTCTTTTCATTCTTCGCTCCTTTTCACTACCCCAACGTTTAGCGAGGCGCTCCGTCGCGGGTGTTAATCCTGTTATCCAGTGTGAACATCATTTTGCACAGGAATTCGTGAATGGACGCAAAGCAGTGTAAATATCAATAAAGAGTCATAACCTCTTATTTACGATAAAGAATTGCCTGCGAATACCACTGTGCCGGGAAGATAGTGTCATCGACCATAATAATCACGTAGTAATCCGCTTTGGCGGCAACCGCTTTAGCTCTTATCGCATCTTCTGCATCCATTGGCGAACCATAAATCATTACGCTAACCGTACCCATCCGCTGCAATCCCTGAGTCTGGTTACGCTGGATCTCCTGAGGAGAATCGGTCACTGGTGGCGGCGCTTTAGGAGTTCCTTCCAGCACGCTACAACCGCTCAACAACGTAATCAGTATTAACGGAGCAATACGACGCATAATTTTCATAACTCGTCTCCTGATAGCCCTAGTGTAGTGGGAATTGCCCTTGCATTTAGGGGAATGTTCCCAATTTGTTACCCCTGCCGCTATTTTCGAATGAAAATAGTTGAAAAATGTAAGCCACTTCTCAACATTCTGGCGCAGGCGTTTGTTTCTGCGCCTTGCTTATCAGGCGGGTGCATGGCATACCAGCATAAAAGAGGAGTAAATCTATGATTGAACTCGACGTGCGCATGCTGGCCGATATTGAAATATTACATGCTTTTCCTGCGGGTAAAGGAGATCAGCCTTTGCCCTGTATTGTGTTTTATCACGGCTTTACGTCATCGAAACTGGTTTATAGCTATTTTGCCGTGGCGCTGGCGCAGGCCGGATTCCGGGTGGTGATGCCGGATGCCAGTGAACACGGGGCGCGTTATCGCGGGGATGAGCAGGGGAGAATGAGCCATTTCTGGCAAATTTTGCAGAAAAACTTCCATGAATTCAGCGCACTTCGCGAGGCGATATTGCAACAGGGCTGGGTCGACGGACAGCGGCTGGCGGTGGCGGGCGCGTCCATGGGCGGGATGACGGCGCTGGGACTGATGACACAGCATCCGGATATTGCGTGCGTTGCTAGCCTGATGGGGTCCGGTTATTTTACCCAACTCTCCCGCACGCTGTTTCCGCCGCAGGAAGCCGATTTTGCAGCGCAGCAGGACGCGCTGGCCCGCTGGGACGTGACGCAGCAACTGGCCACGCTTGCCGACCGGCCTTTGCTGCTCTGGCATGGCGATGCAGACGATGTTGTCCCGCCGATAGAAACGCAGCGTTTACAGCAGGCGCTGGTGGACGCCGGGCTGGATCAACATCTGACCTGTCAGTGGCAGGCCGGCGTGCGTCACCGGATCACGCCGGAAGCGCTGTCCTGTACGGTCGATTTTTTCCGGCGTCATCTTTAAACGCGGGTCACTTTGACGCCCTGAGCTTCCAGCTTTTTGAGGATCTCCGGGTCGGCATTTTTACCGGTGATCACCTGGTCAATTTGCGCGGCCTGGCTAAACAGCATCCCCGCGCGTTCACCCACTTTACTGCTATCCACCACCACCACCAGTTTGCCCACGACGTTAAGCATCTTCTGCTCGGCCATCGCGGTCAGCATATCGGTCTTATACAGCCCTTCGGCAGTCAGCCCCTTGCCGCTGGTAAACATCCAGTGTCCGGCATACAGACTGTTTTCATTATCCTGCGGGCTGAGCGTAATCGAGTGGCTCTTATTGTACTGGCCGCCCATGATAATGACGCTCTCATGCTCCTGATCGATAAGATAGTTAGCCAGCGGCAGATAGTTGGTAATGATCTGCACCGGTTTGCCGCACATTTCGTGCCCGAGCAAAAAGGCCGTCGACCCGCAGTTAATCACCACGCTTTCGCCGGGGTTCACCAGTTGCGCTGCCGCTCTGGCGATCCGCACTTTTTCGTCGTGATTCTGCGCCTGGTGAATGTTTCTTGGCGACCAGCGCGGCCGCTGTTGGCTAATGGCTTCTGCGCCGTTTCGGACTTTTTTTAATTTGCCGCTCTCGTCGAGCTTGTTGATATCTCGCCGGGCGGTTGCCGGAGAGATCCCAAGCCGGGCGATGACCTGTTCTACCGTCACGAAGCCAGACTGCGCCAACTGATCCAGTAAAATTTGATGTCTTTGCGCTTCCGTCATGAGCTATTCCGATTAAAAATGATGGGTAAAGATAATATTTGAAATAGCCTGAAATTGCTAAGCATAAGTTGAGATGGATATTTATAAAGACGCTGCGCGCGGCAGCGTCTTTGCGGACCCATTACAGGAATGATTTGAACGGTAAATCAGGCTCAATGGTAAAGCAGTCATCGAAGCCGCGCGGATAGTGATACTCAAAGTTGTCCTTATCCAGCGGCCAGGTAAATTTGCCGCCCACCTGCCAGATAAACGGTTTAAAGCCGTATTTCAGACGATCTTTTTTCATCTCCCACAGCACGCGCAGCTCCTGCGGATCGGCCTGGAAGTTTGACCAGATATCATGGTGGAACGGAATGACCACTTTGGCGTTCAGCGCTTCTGCCATACGCAGCATATCGACGCTGGTCATTTTGTCGGTAATGCCGCGCGGGTTCTCGCCGTAGGAGCCGAGCGCAACGTCGATCTGATGCTCGTTGCCGTGCTTCGCGTAGTAGTTGGAGTAGTGGGAGTCCCCGCTATGGTACAGCGAGCCGCCTGGCGTCTTGAACAGGTAGTTTACCGCGCGCTGATCCATACCGTCCGGCAGCACGCCTGCTGCACTTTGATCGGCTGGCAGGGTGATTAACGCCGTGCGATCAAACGCATCAAGCGCATGGATTTCGGTATCTTTGATTTTCACCACGTCGCCGGGTTTCATCACAATGCAGCGCGCTTTCGGTACACCCCAACTGATCCACAGATCCACACAAGTTTGCGGTCCAATGAACGGCACGTCATCCGCGCAGTTCTGCATCACAGCCGCCGCGACGTTCACATCAATGTGATCGTTATGATCGTGGGTAGACAGTACCGCGTCGATCTGGCGGATAGCGAAGGGATCGAGCACGAACGGGGTGGTGCGCAGGTTCGGCTGCAACTTCTGGACGCCCGCCATACGCTGCATCTGATGGCCTTTTTTCATCAGCGGATTGCCGTGGCTCTGCTTGCCGGTGCCGCACCAGAAGTCGACGCAGATATTCGCGCCGCCTTCAGACTTCAGCCAGATACCGGTACAACCCAGCCACCACATAGCAAAGGTTCCCGGCGCAACCTGTTCCTGTTCAATTTCTTCGTTCAGCCAGCAGCCCCATTCCGGGAAGGTGCTGAGGATCCATGATTCACGGGTAATGGTTGTCACTTTACTCATTGTACCGCTCCTGTTTTCATAATAAATCATATGGTGATTAGTTTTGATTTATACTGACATCGTTAGATCACCTTTGCAATGCAAAAATTTCTCATGACGACGCATTTTTGCCGTGCAGGAACTTTGTTAAAAGGATGTTTCATCTGTGGATTGATTTTATTTTGTTGTTTAATTTATTGATTTTATTGGTATTTAATATTGTCATCTATAAATCTTACAAAGAGAAAGGAAATAAAGTGCGGGATGCGTCACAAATAATCAAGTACAATCTTTTTGTGATTACTTTTGATTGCTAGAGTGGCTGCACATTATGCACTACGTCGACAACGCGCAGTGCCCGCACTTTTGGAGAGCGTTATGGAGATCCTCTACAACATCTTTACCGTCTTCTTTAATCAGGTGATGACCAATGCGCCGCTATTACTGGGTATTGTCACTTGCCTGGGTTACATCCTGCTGCGCAAAAGCGTCAGCGTGATCATTAAAGGCACCATCAAAACGATTATCGGTTTTATGCTGTTGCAGGCGGGGTCCGGCATCCTGACCAGCACCTTTAAACCTGTTGTCGCCAAAATGTCTGAGGTGTACGGCATTAACGGCGCGATTTCTGATACCTACGCTTCAATGATGGCAACCATCGAACGTATGGGTGATGCCTATAGCTGGGTGGGGTATGCGGTGCTGCTGGCCCTGGCGCTGAATATTGGCTACGTGCTGCTGCGCCGGATCACCGGCATCCGCACCATCATGCTGACCGGGCACATCATGTTCCAGCAGGCCGGGCTGATTGCGGTGTTCTTCTATATTGCTGGTTACTCCATGTGGACCACCATTATCTGTACCGCAGTGCTGGTGTCGCTGTACTGGGGGATCACCTCCAATATGATGTACAAACCGACCCAGGACGTAACTGACGGCTGCGGTTTCTCCATCGGCCATCAGCAGCAGTTCGCCTCGTGGATTGCGTATAAAGTGGCTCCGTATCTGGGGAAAAAGGAGGAGAGCGTTGAGGATCTTAAGCTGCCGGGCTGGCTGAACATCTTCCACGACAACATTGTCTCCACCGCCATTGTGATGACAATTTTCTTCGGCGCCATTCTGCTCTCCTTTGGGATCGATGTTGTTCAGGCGATGGCGGGTAAAACCCACTGGACTATCTATATCCTGCAAACCGGCTTCTCCTTCGCGGTGGCGATTTTCATCATCACCCAGGGCGTGCGTATGTTCGTCGCCGAACTGTCAGAAGCATTTAATGGTATTTCTCAGCGCCTGATCCCCGGCGCGGTGCTGGCGATTGATTGCGCCGCGATTTATAGCTTTGCGCCAAATGCGGTGGTGTGGGGCTTTATGTGGGGCACTATCGGCCAGCTGATTGCCGTGGGTATCCTGGTCGGCTGCGGCTCTTCCATTCTGATTATTCCCGGCTTTATCCCGATGTTCTTCTCTAACGCCACCATCGGCGTGTTCGCTAACCACTTTGGCGGCTGGCGCGCGGCGCTCAAGATTTGCCTTGTCATGGGCATGATTGAAATCTTCGGCTGCGTGTGGGCGGTAAAACTGACCGGCATGAGCGCCTGGATGGGCATGGCGGACTGGTCGATTCTGGCACCGCCGATGATGCAGGGCTTCGCCTCTGTTGGCATCGTCTTTATGGCCGTCATCATCGTGATCGCGCTGGCTTATATGGTCTTCGCAGGGCGCGAACTGCGCGCTGAAGAAGACGCTGAAAAACAACTGGCAGAAACCTCTGCTCAATAAGGAGTTTGATTATGACCGTACGTATTCTGGCTGTGTGTGGTAACGGGCAAGGCAGTTCCATGATCATGAAAATGAAGGTGGACCAGTTTCTGACCCAGTCGAAAATTGACCATACCGTCAACAGCTGCGCCGTCGGCGAATACAAAAGCGAATTGAACGGCGCGGACATCATCATCGCCTCCACGCATATCGCCGGGGAAATTACCGTCACGGGTAATAAATATGTGGTAGGCGTGCGCAATATGCTGTCGCCTGCGGATTTCGGCCCGAAACTGCTGGAAGTGATCAAAGAACATTTCCCGCAGGACGTGAAGTAAGGACGCGCCATGAGATTACGTGATTCGCTGGCAGAAAATAATTCCATCCTTCTCCAGGCTGAGGCGAATACCTGGCAGGAGGCGGTGAAGCTCAGTGTCGATCTGCTGGTGAAAGCAGATGTGGTAGAGCCGCGTTACTACCAGGCCATTCTTGACGGCGTAGCGCAGCACGGCCCGTATTTCGTCATCGCGCCGGGGCTGGCCATGCCGCATGGCCGACCGGAAGAGGGCGTCAAAAAAACCGGCTTTGCCCTGGTGACGCTGAAAAAACCGCTGGTGTTTAACCACGAAGACAACGACCCGGTCGATATCCTGATCACCATGGCGGCGGTAGATGCCAACACGCATCAGGAAGTGGGGATTATGCAAATCGTTAATCTCTTTGAAGACGAAGCCAACTTCGACCGTTTACGCGCCTGCCGCACCGCGCAGGACGTTCTTGATTTAATCGACCGCACTAATGCGGTAACCGCTTAAGAGGGAATTGAAATGTCACTACCTATGTTGCAGGTTGCGCTGGATAACCAGACCATGTCTTCCGCCTATGAAACGACCCGCCTGATTGCGGAAGAGGTGGATATCATCGAAGTCGGCACTATTCTTTGCGTCGGTGAAGGCGTGCGCGCCGTTCGTGACCTGAAGGCGCTCTATCCGCACAAAATCGTGCTGGCAGATGCCAAAATCGCCGACGCGGGCAAAATCCTCTCCCGGATGTGTTTTGAAGCGAACGCCGACTGGGTAACGGTAATTTGCTGTGCCGATATCAATACCGCCAAAGGGGCGCTGGACGTGGCGAAAGAGTTCAACGGCGACGTGCAAATCGAACTGACCGGCTACTGGACCTGGGAGCAGGCGCAGCAATGGCGCGACGCGGGCATTCAGCAGGTGGTCTATCACCGCAGCCGCGACGCGCAGGCCGCAGGCGTGGCGTGGGGCGAGGCGGATATCACCGCCATTAAACGTCTCTCTGAGATGGGCTTCAAAGTGACCGTTACCGGTGGCCTGGCGCTGGAAGATCTGCCGCTGTTTAAGGGCATTCCGATCCATGTCTTTATCGCCGGTCGCAGCATTCGTGACGCCGCCGATCCGGTAGAAGCGGCACGTCAGTTCAAACGTTCCATCGCCCAGCTATGGGGTTAAGGAGCGGTTATGCTGTCGAAACAGATCCCGCTTGGCATTTATGAAAAAGCGCTCCCCGCCGGGGAGTGCTGGCTGGAACGCCTGCGGCTGGCGAAAACGCTGGATTTCGATTTTGTTGAGATGTCCGTCGACGAAACCGATGAGCGCCTTTCTCGTCTCGACTGGACCCGCGAGCAGCGCCTGGCGCTGGTGAGTGCAATTGCGGAAACCGGCGTGCGCGTTCCTTCCATGTGCCTGAGCGCCCATCGCCGTTTCCCGCTGGGCAGCGAAGATGATGCGGTGCGGGCGCAGGGGCTGGAGATTATGCGTAAAGCCATTCAGTTTGCGCAGGATGTCGGCATTCGCGTCATTCAGCTTGCAGGATACGACGTCTACTATCAGCAGGCCAATGACGAAACGCGCCGCCGTTTTCGCGACGGCCTGAAAGAGAGCGTTGAGATGGCGAGTCGCGCGCAGGTGACGCTGGCGATGGAGATCATGGATTATCCGCTGATGAACTCGATCAGCAAGGCGCTGGGCTACGCGCACTATCTCAATAATCCGTGGTTCCAGCTTTATCCGGATATCGGCAATCTGTCGGCGTGGGATAACGACGTGCAGATGGAGTTGCAGGCCGGGATGGGACATATCGTGGCGGTGCATGTGAAGGACACTAAACCCGGCGTATTCAAGAACGTGCCGTTTGGTGAAGGCATTGTCGATTTCGAACGTTGCTTTGAGACGCTGAAAGAGACGGGCTATCGCGGGCCGTACCTGATTGAGATGTGGAGCGAAACCGCTGACGATCCGGCACAAGAAGTGGCGAAAGCGCGTGACTGGGTGAAAGCGCGAATGGCCAACGCCGGTTTAGTGGAGGCAGCCTGATGCAAAAGCTAAAACAGCAGGTGTTTGAAGCCAACATGGATTTGCCGCGCTACGGCCTGGTGACTTTTACCTGGGGTAACGTCAGCGCGATTGACCGTGAGCGTGGCCTTATCGTCATTAAGCCCAGCGGCGTAGCGTATGAAACCATGAAGGCGGAAGACATGGTGGTGGTGGATCTCAACGGGAACGTGGTGGAGGGATACTGGCGTCCCTCCTCGGATACCGCTACCCATCTGGAACTGTACCGCTGCTATCCGTCGCTCGGCGGCGTCGTGCATACCCATTCGACGCACGCGACGGCATGGGCGCAGGCAGGGCTGGCGATCCCGGCGCTCGGCACCACGCACGCGGATTACTTCTTTGGTGATATCCCCTGTACGCGAGCCTTGAGTGAAGACGAGGTACAGGGCGAGTACGAACTCAACACCGGCAAAGTGATTGTGGAAACGTTGGGTACGCGCGAACCGCTGCATACGCCGGGAATAGTGGTGTATCAACACGGTCCATTTGCCTGGGGCAAAGATGCGCACGATGCGGTGCATAACGCTGTCGTCATGGAAGAGGTCGCGCGGATGGCGTGGATTGCGCGGGGTATCAATCCGCAGCTTAACCCCATTGACAGCTACCTGATGAACAAACATTTCATGCGCAAGCATGGTCCGAACGCCTATTACGGGCAGAAGTAATCAAGCGCTCCGGAGGCGTTCACATTCCTGGAATGTAACTGGTCAGGCTCCGGAGCCTTCCTTTGTTTAATGTAAACTGCTCGTCCCCTCAGCTTTGTCGAATTAAAGTGCGTAATGCGCTTGAGTTTACGCAGGGACGCAAGTACTATTACGCGTCATTTTTCAGCCGACCTTTAACACGTTCCTTGCCTCCATGGGCCTCGGCTGACCCAGACAGGAGGCTGAATAATCCGTAAGGAGCAATTCGATGCGTCATTACGAAATCGTTTTTATGGTCCATCCTGACCAGAGCGAACAGGTTCCGGGTATGATCGAACGCTACACTGGTGCAATCACTGCAGCAGAAGGCACGATTCACCGTCTGGAAGACTGGGGCCGCCGTCAGCTGGCTTACCCGATCAACAAACTGCACAAAGCACACTACGTTCTGCTGAACGTTGAAGCGCCGCAGGAAGTTATCGATGAGCTGGAAACAAACTTCCGCTTCAACGACGCCGTTATCCGTAGCATGGTAATGCGTACTAAGCACGCGGTTACCGAAGCATCTCCGATGGTTAAAGCGAAAGACGAGCGCCGTGAGCGTCGCGATGATTTCGCTAACGAAACCGCAGATGATGCAGATGCTGGGGATTCTGAAGAGTAATTTCTGATGACCAACCGTCTGGCGCTCTCCGGCACCGTGTGCAGGATGCCCCTTCGAAAGGTCAGCCCATCAGGAATTCCTCATTGCCAGTTCGTGCTTGAGCATCGTTCTGTGCAGGAGGAAGCCGGGTTTCACCGGCAGGCGTGGTGCCAAATGCCCGTTATTATTAGCGGACACGAAAACCAGGCCATTACTCACAGTATAACGGTCGGCAGTCGCATAACCGTTCAGGGGTTCATCTCTTGCCACAAGGCAAAGAACGGCCTGAGCAAAATGGTTCTGCATGCCGAGCAGATTGAATTGATAGATTCTGGAGACTAGCCATATGGCACGTTATTTCCGTCGTCGCAAGTTCTGCCGTTTCACCGCGGAAGGCGTTCAAGAGATCGACTATAAAGATATCGCTACGCTGAAAAACTACATCACCGAAAGCGGTAAAATTGTCCCGAGCCGTATCACCGGTACTCGTGCAAAATACCAGCGTCAGCTGGCTCGCTGCATCAAGCGCGCTCGCTACCTGTCCCTGCTGCCGTATACCGATCGTCATCAGTAATCGGCCGCTGTCTATTAACGACTTTAAGAGGATAAGGTAATGCAAGTTATTCTGCTTGATAAAGTAGCAAACCTGGGTAGCCTGGGTGATCAGGTTAACGTTAAAGCGGGCTATGCTCGTAACTTCCTGGTACCACAGGGTAAAGCTGTTCCTGCTACCAAGAAAAACGTTGAGTTTTTCGAAGGCCGTCGCGCTGAACTGGAAGCCAAACTGGCTGACGTTCTGGCTGCTGCCAATGCACGCGCTGAGAAAATCAACGCACTGGAAACCGTTACTATCGCGTCTAAATCTGGCGACGAAGGTAAACTGTTCGGTTCCATCGGTACTCGCGACATCGCTGACGCTGTAACTGCAGCTGGCGTTGACGTAGCTAAGAGCGAAGTTCGTCTGCCGAACGGCGTTCTGCGTACCACTGGCGAGCACGAAGTGAACTTCCAGGTTCACAGCGAAGTGTTTGCTAAGCTGACTGTAAACGTAGTTGCAGAATAAGTTTTTATTCTGAAACACGCGTAAAAACGCCGACCCCCGGGTCGGCGTTTTGCTTTTCTGATTACTGCGCGCGAATAAAATTGCCGTCTGGCTGGCGGGTAAACAGCGCCTGCTTACCGTCCCCCATATCAATCGTCAGGCCGGTCACTACGCCGCTGGCATTCTGACGAATCTTCACCATCTGACCTGATTGCAACGTGCTTAACGGCTTGCCTGCACCTTCCACCCTTGCCATCGCATACACATCCGTTGCCGGAAGATTATGGTCGCGGAACACCTGCGCCAGCGTTTTACCTGATTCTACGCGGTACGCACGCCACTGCTGGTCGATACCCGGCGTCGGTTGCTGCTGTTCTGGCGGCGGCGTTTGCACCTGCGCCTGATCGTCAGGCTGCTCCTGCACTGGCTCTGGCGCGACGGGCGCAACTGCACCCGGATCGTTAGACGGTGTGACGAGCTGAGTCTGCATTGGTTGCTGCTGCTGGGGCGGCGGCTGGATATCCAGTTGAGCATCCCGTACCACGGGCTGTGTCGTGCTGTCGTCGCCAGACGGAAGCAGGAAGCCGATGACGACCAGCACGGCGGCAATAATAATCCCCCGACGGTGCATCGGCGGGAGCGGATCCATGAGGCGAAAGTGATCCGGTGCATGCCAGATCCTCGCCAGGGTAGATTTTACGTCAACGCGCCCGGGCATGGCTTTCCTCCTGCTCCGCATATTTTAGTCCTGTACCATCAGTATAGTTGGCTAACTGCCTGATGTACGCAGCAAAGAAGGATTATGCGACATCAGAATGGGAAAACGCTTACGCGCACATTGTTTCTGTTTCGCGGCGATTTGTCATCATTCCTGCGACAAAGTTTTACCCGATGCGACGTGGCTGCTATGCTGCCCGCTACTTAAATTGTATGAAAAGGAAAGACGATGACGACCCCAACGTTTGACACCATCGAAGCGCAGGCAAGTTACGGTATCGGTTTGCAGGTAGGCCAGCAGCTTAGCGAATCCGGCCTGGAAGGACTGTTACCGGAAGCGCTGGTTGCGGGTATCGCAGATGCGCTGGAAGGCAAACACCCGGCCGTGCCGGTCGATGTTGTGCATCGTGCGCTGCGTGAAATTCATGAGCGTGCGGACGCGGTACGCCGCGAGCGTTTTCAGTCAATGGCGGCAGACGGCGTTAAGTACCTGGAAGAAAACGGCGCGCGCGAAGGCGTTAACAGCACCGAATCCGGCCTCCAGTTCCGCGTGATTACCCAGGGCGAAGGCGCGATCCCGGCGCGTACCGACCGTGTGCGTGTGCACTACACCGGTAAACTGATCGACGGTTCCGTATTCGACAGCTCCGTCGCCCGTGGCGAACCGGCAGAGTTTCCGGTTAACGGCGTGATCCCCGGCTGGATTGAAGCCCTGACCCTGATGCCGGTCGGCTCCAAATGGGAACTGACCATTCCGCAGAACCTTGCCTATGGCGAGCGCGGCGCTGGCGCATCCATTCCGCCATTCAGCACCCTGGTGTTTGAAGTCGAACTGCTGGAAATTCTGTAAGGTCGATTCGCCTCCTCTTTCTGTGAAGGGGGAGGCGCTAACAGCGCAAGATGCTTAAATCAGAAAGATACTGGTGTTTTATCTTGCAAATACATTCATCAGGTGTATTTTTGTGAGCTGTTTATCACTATCTCAGTGATATAACACTCACTTTAAACATAAATTTAACATTAACGCCATTTCCAGGTATTCATCCCTCCGATTCTTCCCTACTATCGATGGATCCCTTAGCGGGAACGTCAAATAAGACACATTAAAGGCCATCAGAGCCAGAACAACACAGACAGGTACACAGGAAGATAATCACATGGTAGATCAGATAAAAGCCGTTGCTGACGAACAGGCATCCGGCGAGCAGTCTCTGCGGCGTAATCTCACGAATCGACATATCCAGCTTATCGCCATCGGCGGCGCGATTGGTACCGGCCTGTTTATGGGGTCGGGGAAAACCATCAGCCTCGCCGGACCGTCGATCATTTTTGTGTATATGATCATCGGCTTTATGCTCTTTTTCGTCATGCGGGCAATGGGCGAACTGCTGCTGTCGAATCTCGAATATAAATCCTTCAGCGACTTTGCGGCAGACCTGCTCGGCCCGTGGGCTGGCTATTTTACCGGCTGGACCTACTGGTTCTGCTGGGTCGTTACCGGCATGGCGGACGTCGTGGCGATCACCGCCTACGCCCAGTTCTGGTTTCCCGGATTGTCAGAGTGGGTGGCCTCGCTGGCCGTGGTCCTGCTGCTGCTGGGGCTGAACCTCGCCACCGTAAAAATGTTCGGCGAGATGGAGTTCTGGTTTGCGATGATCAAAATCGTCGCTATCGTGGCGCTGATTATTGTCGGTCTGGTAATGGTGCTGATGCACTTCCAGTCGCCGACCGGCGTTGAAGCGTCCTTTACCCATCTGTGGGATAACGGCGGCTGGTTCCCGAAAGGGATTAGCGGCTTCTTTGCCGGATTCCAGATTGCGGTCTTTGCCTTTGTCGGGATTGAACTGGTTGGCACCACGGCAGCAGAAACCAAAGATCCGGAGAAATCCCTGCCGCGCGCGATCAACTCGATTCCGCTGCGCATTATTATGTTCTACGTGCTGGCACTGATTGTGATTATGTCCGTCACGCCGTGGAACTCGGTCGTACCGAATAAGAGTCCGTTCGTGGAGCTGTTCGTGCTGGTGGGCCTGCCTGCGGCGGCGAGCATCATCAACTTTGTGGTGCTGACCTCGGCGGCCTCATCGGCGAACAGCGGCGTGTTCTCCACCAGCCGTATGCTGTTCGGGCTGGCGCAGGACGGCGTGGCACCAAAAAGCTTTGGTAAGCTCTCGAAACGCGCGGTTCCGGCCACCGGTCTGACCTTCTCCTGCATCTGTCTGCTGGGTGGGGTGGTGCTGATTTATGTGAAGCCGGATGTGATTACCGCCTTTACGCTGGTGACGACGGTGTCGGCGATCCTCTTTATGTTCGTCTGGACCATCATCATGTGCTCGTATCTGGTCTATCGCAAAAAGCGTCCGCATCTGCATGAACAGTCGAAGTTTAAAATGCCGCTTGGCAAGCTGATGTGCTGGGTATGCATGGCCTTCTTTGTGTTTGTGCTGGTGTTGCTGACGCTGGAAGCCGATACCCGTGAGGCGCTGCTGGTCACCCCGCTGTGGTTCGTGGTGCTGGGGGTATTCTGGCTGCTGATAGGGAAAAAGCGGCTGGCGAATTTGCGCAAGTAAATCTGTTGTGCTTTGACCAACAGGCGCAATAAAAAAGGCCGCTTATCGGGCGGCCATCAATAAGGTGCTCTCGGGCACCTTTTTTATTCGCCCGCCAGCGCGCGCGGGAACAGCACGTTATTTTCGAGGCTGATGTGCTCCATCAGATCGTCGATCATTTCGTTAATCCCTTTATACATCGCCTTCCAGGTGGTGCAGGCTTCCGGCGGCGGCGTCACGTTCTGGGTGACATGTTTGATCACCTCCACCAGCTCGCCCGCATCGACATGTTCGCTTTCCATCACGTTAATCGGACCTGCGGCCTGGCGGCCCATACCTTGTTTGATCATCGGGAACAGGATCTGCTCTTCTTTCATCATATGGCTGGACAGCTCATCATGCAGGGCGGTCAGGTACTTGGTCAGGCCGCGCGGGACGTTCGGTTTATCCGCATGAACGCGTTCCACTTTGGTGGCCTGAAGGATCAGTTCAGGAAGCTGTTCACGGTGTCTGTCGTGATAGCGCACGATAATGTGATCGATGATTTCCGCCAGCGGGACGACACGCCAGTCTTTCTCAATGGGAAGTTCGGCCAGTTTTGCCAGTTCGGTTTCGATAACCGCGACATCCAGCTCCTTGCGTAATGCCGCGCGTGCCAGCGTCTGTTTACCGCCGCAGCAGTAGTCCATATCGTATTTACGAAACAGCGCGGAGGCGCGCGGGATAGAGAGCGCCAGCTCACCTAAAGCCTGGTCACGGTAGGTCATAGCAGTTACCTCATCATCAAAAATATAAGATGCATTTTAAATGCATCTTTAAAGATAAGGAATACTCCTTTGGGATAGTGAGCTAGTTTATTTCGTCGCTCAGGCGCTGGAGGGAGGGTTTCTCTGGCTTTGCGCGCACCGCCAGCACCACGCCGATCGCCAGCAGAATGATACCGCTGAAGGTCAGGAGCGGCGGCAGACTCTGACGCAGCAGGAAGGTGTACAGCAGCCCCGCCAGCGTTTCGAAGACGATTAGCGGGCCGACAATCACCGTCGGTAGCCGCTGGCTGGCAACGTTCCAGCACAGCGCGCCGACCCATGAGCAGAGGATGGCAATGGCGATCATCAGCGTGATAAAGACCGCCGGACGTGGGCCGAAGGGCAGGACGAAAGCATCTGCCTGACCACTCAACCACAGGCAGGCGGCGATATAGCCTGCCAGTGATACCGGCAGTGTGACCAGCGCCTGGGCGGTGGCCCACATCATCGGATTTTTGTCCGGGTTCTCCCGCAACCAGCGGGCATTATGTAACGCATACCATGCCCAGCACACGACCGCGACCAGCGCGAGGCCGACTCCCGAAGCGTAACGTCCCCAGCTAAAACCGGGCAGGCCGTGACGCAGTTCAGCAATGTTGACGCACGTCAGGCCGATGGCGATGCACACCAGCGCCGGAGCCAGTTTTATCCAGGGCAATTTCCCGTCGCGCTGGCTATAAAGCAGGTTGGCAAACACCGGGATCACCACCGGCAGCGTGCCAATGATCATCGTTGAAACCGGCGCGCCGGTGCGCTGGATGGCACTGGCGAGGCAGGCGTAATAGATCAGGTTGCCCATCAGGGTCAGCGCCAGCGCGGTGAGCCAGTCGCGACGGGAAAGCTGTTTTAACCTGGCGCGACCCAGCCAGGCCAGCGGCAGAGCAATCAGGCCCAGCGCCAGATAGCGCCCCATTGATTGTAGTACGGCGGGGTATTCCGGCACGATCAGCGGCCCGACAAAAATTAATCCCCACATCAGTCCTGCCAGTAAGGCATACAGCACGCCGCTAATCATCATCACTCCCGTTTCTCAATGAAGGGCAAGTGTAGACGCCAGGCGCAGTGGAATATTGTATGAGATTGCGCATCAGCGCCGGGCGACCTGTTTTTGGTAGCGTACCGGCGTGATGCCGTAGCGGTGAGTGAAGGCACGAGTCAAATGCGACTGGTCGGTGAGTCCGGTCGCCGCCGCGACCTGCGCGGCGGGCATGCCGTGGGTAAGAAAGTTTTTAGCCCGCCACAGGCGGATCGCCATCAGCATCTGGTGCGGCGTCACGTGAAAGTGCGCTTTGAACTGGCGCTGAAAATGATACGGGCTAAGCGCCACGACGTGCGCCAGTTCATCCAGCGTTACCGTGCGCATATAGTTATCGTGCAGATATTCCCGCGCACGCTCAAAGCGGTGATTGCTTTCGTGGACTACCGGCGAATGACGGGCATAAGGGCGGAAGGTGTCGATCAGATCCAGAAGCTGTCCTTTCTGCGCCAGCGGATCGTCAGTTTGCCACAGGGCGTGTATTAAAGTGCAGATCTGGCGGGAGCGTAATGGATCGAGGCGCGTCACCTCATCAAACCACCAGTGACGGATGCCGGTCACCTCTTCAAGCAGGTCAGGATCGAGATACATCATCCGGTAGCGCCAGCCGTCCGCCGTTTCCGCTTCGCCGGTATGCAACTCATCCGGATTCATGGTGACGACGGAGTTCACGGGTGCAACGTGCTGCGTACCGCGATAGCGGAAACGCTCCGCGCCGGATTCAATCGCGCCGATACCAAAGGCTTCGTGGGTATGAGGTTCAAAGGCGTAGCGTGAGATATGGGCGTGATAAAGCTCGACGCCGGGCACCTGCGCCAGATGGCGAAAGCGGGCGCGGTCTCTCTCATCGCTGAACTGTTCGGGTACGCCTTGCACGGGGTTACTCCACGCGGACCATTTCTCTATTATCGAAGATGGTCCGCGCGGTGGCTACAAAAATTAACCCGTTTTTAACATTTACAGAATCGCTTTGACGCTCTCCGCCAGCGGCGTGGTCGGACGGCCAATCAGCTTGCTCAGGGTATGGCTGTCATCAAACAACCCACCTTTCGATGCACCGACGTCAGAATCTGCCAGCATGTCCGCCAGCGCGGCAGGCAGGCCCACACCTTTCAGCGCGGCGGCAAAATCCGCTTCGCTAAGGTTCTGATACGCCACCTTTTTACCGCTCTGCTTGCTCAGCTCTGCCGAAAGCTGACTCAGGGTCCAGGCGTCATCACCTGCCAGTTCATAAACCTTACCGGCATGGCCATCTTCGCTGATGACACGGGCAGCAGCAGCGGCATAGTCAGCACGGGTGGCAGCGGCAATTTTGCCTTCCCCGGCTGCACCGATAAACACGCCGTGCTCCAGTGCAGCCGGAGCGCTGGCCAGATAGTTTTCGCTATACCAGCCGTTACGCAGCAGCGCATAAGGAATGCCGGACACGGCCAGCGCTTTTTCGGTGGCAACGTGCTCAACGTGCAGTCCGAGCGGAGATTTGTCGGCATGCAGCAGGCTGGTGTAAGCAATAAATTTAACCCCGGCAGCAGCAGCGGCGTTAATCACGTTCTGATGTTGAATCGCGCGCTGGCCCACTTCGCTTGAGGAAATTAACAGTAGTTTCTCGATGCCGCTCAGGGCGGCAGTAAGGGCGGCTTCATTGTTGTAATCCGCCTGGCGGACAACCACGCCCTGCTGCTGGAGGGCGTCGGCTTTTGCCGGATTACGCACAATCGCCACCAACTGACTGGCCGGGACGGTTTTCAACAGGTCGTTAATCACGAGCTGGCCAAGATGACCAGTAGCACCGGTAATTGCAATCATGGGATCTTCCTTCTGTTTTGCCTTGTGTTGGATCACGCTAACACTTAAACTTACTTTTAGTAAGTACGTACAAAAAGGTTAGTATGAAGATGGCAAATTTGACTCTCAGCGAACAACTGCGCAACGGCAATTTATTTGCGGAGCAGTGTCCGTCCCGCGATGTGCTTAAACATGTCACCAGCCGCTGGGGCGTGTTGATTCTGGTGGCGCTGCGCGACGGCACCCACCGGTTCAGCGACCTGCGCCGCAAGATGGGCGGCGTCAGTGAAAAAATGCTGGCGCAGTCGTTACAGGCGCTGGAGATGGATGGCTTCGTGAACCGGGTGTCATACCCGGTAGTGCCGCCGCACGTCGAATATAGCCTGACGGCGTTGGGTGAGCAGGTGAGTGAAAAGGTGGCGGCGCTGGCGGACTGGATCGAATTGAACCTGCCGGAAGTGCTGGCTACACGTGATGAACGCGCGGCGTAGAGGCTGGAGCCTGATGTTGTAGGCTGGGTAAGGCGAAGCCGCCACCCGGCAAAATGCGCCACAATAGCCGGCGATGCGTTACCTGCCCGGTGGCGCTGCGCTTACCGGGCCTACGGGTGGAACGGCGTAGGGATTCCCATGCAGGGAATGGTGTGTGATGCTTCTGTAGGCTGGGTAAGGCGAAGCCGCCACCCGGCATGTAAGGCTCAGGAGCCGCGATAGACTCCTGAGCCTTACATCTATTTGCTTAAATCCAGCTGATAAATTGCGAAACCAATATCATCGGTCGCCACCTGATGCATTGGATACTGGGCCTTCTCTTTAATAAACGCCGCCGCTTTCTCTGATGGCGAGGTTTCAAAGCGAATATCCAGCGTCGTGTCGCTGTGGATCGGTGCCAGACGCCAGTTATTATCCGCTGCCGGATGAATTTCTCCTGCACGTTTCGACTCCGCGCCAATCCATGCCGCCAGCACCGCGCGGTTTTCATCCGGAGAGGCAAACGCGATATGTTCGTCGCCCGTACCGGCAAACTTGCCGCCGTAAGCGCGGTAATTATTGGTCGCCACCAGGAAAGTAGCGTCTGGATCGATGGGCTTGCCGTTATAGGTCAGATCCTTGATACGTTCCGCCTGCGGGTTCACGCTCTGGCACTCACCGTCGTAGCGGGCAGGCTGGGTTACATCAATCTGATAATTCACGCCGTCAATAACGTCGAAATTGTAGGTGCGGAAATCGTCCCAGTTAATCAGCGCCTGCGGCTTGCTGCTGTGCGGATCGATTTGATTAAACTGCCCGGCTGAACACTCCAGCCACTCCTTCACCTCTTTACCGCTGGCTTTGACCACCACCAGCGTATTTGGATAGAGGTAAAGATCGGCCGCGTTACGGAAGGTCAACTGCCCCTTTTCCACCTCGACAAAGCTTGCCGGATCGTTTTTCCGCCCGCCCGCTTTAAACGGTGCGGCAGCAGAAAGCACCGGCAGCTTCGCCAGATCCGGATCGCCCTGAATAAAATGCTCAACGTAGGCTTTTTGCGCGTTGTTCACCACCTGAACGGTCGGGTCGTCCTGTACCAGCGACAGATAGCTGTACATATTGTCGGCGGATTTGCCGATTGGCTGGCTGACAAACTCGCGGGTGGCATCATGATCGGCTTTCAACACCTCGACCAGTTTTGCATCTTCTGCGGCCAGTGATTTTTTCGCCGCCGCGTCGTAAATCGGTCGCGCTTCCGCTTTCGCCTGGCTGACCTGCCATTTTCCGCTGTCGTTATTTACTACCAGATCCACCACCCCTAAGTGATCGCCCCACATGCCCGGCATCACCGCCGGTACGCCGTTAAGCGTGCCTTTTTGCAGATCGACGCCTTTAATAGCGGCAAAATCCTTCGACGGGAAGACCGCGTGGGCGTGGCCGAACATAATGGCATCCACGCCGGGCACCTCGCTCAGGTAATAGACGGAGTTCTCCGCCATCGCCTGATACGGGTCGGCGGACAAACCGGAGTGAGCAATCACTCCCACAATATCTGCGCCTTTCTTGCGCATTTCCGGCACGTATTTGCGCACGGTTTCAGTAATATCATTCACCGTCACCTTGCCGGAAAGATTGGCTTTATCCCATGTCATGATCTGTGGCGGCACCACGCCGATGTAGCCAATGTGCAGCGCATGCGTTTTGCCTTCCTGATCCTTAACCTGCGTCTCTTTAATCAGGTACGGCGTAAACAGCGGCTGTTGCGTTTTAACATCAATGACGTTGGCGTTAACGTAAGGGAATTTCGCTCCGGCCAGCGCGGTTTGCAGGTAATCGAGACCGTAATTAAATTCATGATTGCCGAGGTTGCCCACGGCGTAATCCAGCGTGTTGAGCGCTTTATACACCGGGTGAACATCGCCCTTTTTCAGCCCCTTTGCGGCGGCATAGTCGCCCAGCGGACTGCCCTGAATGATGTCGCCGTTATCCACCAGCACGCTATTGGTCGCTTCGCTGCGGGCGACATTAATCAGCGTCGCCGTGCGGACCAGTCCGAATTTTTCCGTCGGGGCATCTTTGTAGTAATCAAAATCCATCATATTGCTATGCAAATCAGTGGTTTCCAGGATGCGGAGATCCACCGTTGCCGCATTCACGCTCGCCGCAATCAACGTAGCCAGGAGCGTTACACTAAACTTAATCATCAGAGACATCCTTTTTGATCTGAGGCACAAAAGAAAATGTATATACATTTTGTTGCTGACAGAAGTGTGAATCTTGCCATGTATTTTGATAACAAAAATGTAACTGTTATCACAGATGGCGAATTATTTTCGGATAGGGTATAAATAAAACAATGAGTTAATACCACTATCGTATGAGAGAGGTGGAAAATGCTACAACAAATATGCGAGCTTGCCCGGCATGCAGGTGATGCCATCATGCAGGTTTATGACGGCGTTAAACCGATAGAAGTGACCAGCAAGCAGGATGATTCTCCGGTAACGGCGGCGGACATTGCGGCGCATAACGTAATTATTGAGGGACTGAAAACGCTGACGCCGGATATCCCGATCCTGTCGGAAGAAGATCCGCCTTCATGGGATGTGCGCCAGCACTGGCAGCGTTTCTGGCTGGTCGATCCGCTGGATGGCACTAAAGAGTTTATCAAGCGCAACGGTGAGTTTACCGTCAATATCGCGTTGATTGAGCAGGGCAAACCGGTACTGGGTGTGGTGTATGCGCCCGTGCCGAAAGTGATGTACAGCGCCGCCGAAGGTAAAGCATGGAAAGAAGAGTGCGGCGTGCGTAATCAAATCCAGGTACGCGATGCGCGTCCACCGCTAGTGGTGATCAGCCGCTCGCACTCTAACGATGCCGAGTTACAGGAATATCTTCAGCAACTGGGTGAGCACCAGACGACCTCAATCGGTTCCTCGCTGAAGTTTTGCCTGGTGGCGGAAGGGCAGGCGCAGCTTTATCCACGTTTCGGGCCAACCAATGCCTGGGATACTGCCGCAGGTCATGCGGTCGCGGTTGCCGCCGGGGCGCACGTTCACGACTGGCAGGGAAGGACTCTCGACTATACACCGCGTGAATCCTTCCTCAATCCTGGCTTCCGCGTTTCTATTTACTGAGCAACTGACGCAGCAGGTTCACCACCTGCTGCACTTCCTGCTGAGTCAGTGCGCCATCTTTTGCCCAGCGGACGCGGCCTTCCTTATCCAGCACCACCACCGCAGATCCTTTTTCTTCCAGTTGCCACGCCTGACGGGCGGCACCGTCACTGTCGACAATAAACTGCGACCACGGGTAGAGCTTTTTATTGCTCTCAATGCTGCTACGCACAAACATTGCTGAGCCGGGGATCGCATCATCAGTGTTGATGATGGTGGTGGTCTGATAGTTATCATGCGGGAAATTCGCCGCTTTGATCGCTTCGACCAGATTGGCATTTTTCTCTTTCGCCGACGTGCGGCCCGCGATGTGTTGCAGCAGCCGCACTTTTCCGGCGAGCTGCGAGCTATTCCAGTTTTTATAGCTAAACTTGTCGTTACTCAGGATGAGTTCGCCACGGTCGGCGATGCCAACGGGCGGCACACGCTGGTTATCTTTAAAGTTATGAGCGGATGCCATCATCGGCAGTATCAGGCACAGGGAGGCCATCAGCGTTCGTAAAGTCATGGAGCTTCCTTTTTATAAGCAGGTGATCCGACCACTTGCGGCGGAATGTTAATAATATGTGCTATTTTTAACCTTTTCCCGCAAACAGGGTGCCAATTTGCGGTAGAGCGCACATATTCGAAAAAAAATGAAGGCTTATACTGCCTTTGTCCGATGTCTGAAAAGAAAATTCTGATTAATTGTAATCAAACGGTAAATAAACTTATGCATGCTGGGTCTCCCGGTCGTTCTGGTCTATAGTCATAGGGCATTAAATTTGCGTCTTAACCAGTTGGGCCAAATGTGGCACCACAAGGGCGTAATCTTCAGCAGGAGTTAAAAGAATGAAAATTTTCCAACGCTACAACCCGCGTCAGGTGGCGAAGTACGTGAAGATCCTGTTCCGTGGACGGTTGTACATCAAGGACGTAGGCGCTTTTGAGTTTGATAAGGGTAAGATCCTTATCCCCAAAGTGAAGGACAAGCAGCATTTGTCTGTGATGTCTGAAGTCAATCGTCAGGTTTTGCATTTGCAAACTGAGATGGCGTAATCAACGTGCTATGCAGTAAAAAAATATAAGCAGTAAATAAAAACGGCCCCAGAAGGGGCCGTTGATGTTTCTGGCAAACCTGTTTTGCTATTGTACGTGCCGTTTTGCCGGGTGGCGGCTTCACCTTACCCGGCCTACGAAAACCAGCAATATCAACAGACTAGTCGCAGTTCGTAGGCCTGTGCAAGCGAAGCGCCGCCAGGCATAATTCCACGATATTACGCTGCGCCTTTCTCTTCAGCGTCCGGCAGTTTCGGGGTCAGAACCGTCGGCCTACTGTCGATGCGCGTCACCAGCAACTGATCGATACGGTAGTTGTCGATATCCACCACCTCAAACTTAAAGCCGGAGAATTTAACCGAGTCGGTGCGTTTGGGGATCTTACGCAGCATGTACATCATAAAACCGCCGATGGTTTCATAGTTGCCGGACTGTGGGAAATCGTCGATATCCAGCGCCCGCATCACGTCATCGATCGGCGTACCGCCGTCAATCAGCCACGAGTTTTCATCGCGAGCGACAATCTGCTCTTCCATGCCCTGACCGATCAGATCGCCCATCAGCGTGGTCATCACATCATTCAGGGTGATGATACCTACTACCAGCGCGTATTCGTTCATGATGACCGCAAAATCTTCACCCGCCGTTTTGAAACTTTCCAGCGCTTCGGAGAGCGTCAGAGTATCCGGCACAATCAGCGTATTGCGGATTTGTAAGCCGCTGCTCAGCGCCAGGCTTTGATTGGCCAGCACGCGGTTGAGCAGGTCTTTTGAATCAACATAGCCGATGATATGGTCGATATCTTCTTTACAGACCAGGAACTTAGAGTGCGGATGTTCCGAGACTTTCTTCTTCAGGCTCTCTTCATCTTCATGCAGATCGAACCACACTACGTTTTCACGCGAAGTCATCGAAGAGGGAACGGTACGTGACTCCAGTTCAAACACGTTCTCAATCAGTTCATGTTCCTGTTTACGCAGCACGCCCGCCAGCGCGCCCGCCTCGACGACCGCATAGATGTCATCAGAGGTGATGTCATCTTTACGCACCATCGGCAGTTTGAACAGACGGAAAATGTTGTTTGCCATGCCGTTAAAGAACCACACCAGCGGCGTGAAGATAAACAGGCAGAAGCGCATCGGGTTGATGATGCGCAAAGCCACAGCTTCAGGCGAAATCATACCGATGCGTTTCGGGGTCAGGTCGGCGAACAGAATAAACATGCCGGTGACGAGGGAGAAGGAGATGATAAAGCTTAGCTGCTCGGCCATTTCCGGGGTGACAAAGCGGATCAGGACGTTGTAAAACGCCGGTGAAAACGCGGCATCGCCGACGATACCACCAAGAATGGCCACGGCGTTAAGGCCAATTTGTACCACGGTAAAGAAGGTGCCAGGGTTCTCCTGCATTTTCAAAATGCGTTGAGCGTTGATGTTGCCGTCATCGGCAAGGAGTTTGAGTTTTATCTTTCGTGAGGCGGCAAGCGAGATCTCAGACAACGAGAAGAATGCACTCACGGCTATCAGGCAAAGTATTACTAAAATACTGTTTAACATATCTTATCCAGCCATAGGCCAGATCCTCGGAAGGGAAGTTTGAATGACACGATAAGCCGATCCGAAGGCACTGGATCGGCAATTTCCCCGCTAGTATAGCGTAAGGGAGGGGAGGGCTGCCAGAGGGGGAAAACGCCCCAACATCGTTGTCAGGGCGGTTAACGTGGGGTTTTCCGTATTATTCGAGCGCGGACAGACTCGTTTTTCCGCTAAACTGGCGGCTGGCTTCCCCGCCCCAGACCTTGTCGTACTCATAACCGGTAAGCAGTTTGATCACCCGCCGGGTCTCACCGTCACAGTCGCGATAGTCACCACCTAACTTACGCCGGGCGATCTCTTTGATCAGCAGCTTGTGCGTTTCACGGGTGAGTTTGAATTTGTAAGTGGTATAAAAACTTACCGCCAACAGCGCGGTGGTGGCAAAAATCATCAGACCAATAATCGCATGCAGAGCGCTTTCTGGCTGCATACCGCTACCTTTCACAAAACCGGCTTCCTGCAACACAATGCCGATAATAAGGATTGCCAGCGCCACCGTACTTTTGCGCGTCAGGACCATCACGCCCGCGAAAATACCTTCCCGCCGCTGTTGGGTGACCATTTCATCAATATCCGGGATAAAACTGTAAATATTCCATGGGATATAATAAAGCCCGGCTCTGGCGACACCCAGCACGATAAATACGCCGGAAAGCAGCAGGGTGGGAACGCTAATTTTGGTCAGATACACGGTAAATAAGAATGCCAGCACAAAGACGATGCAGCCGTAGGCCAAACGCAGTGCGCCCGATGGCGTAACATTAAAACGATTAAGTAATTGCATAAATCCGAAAGTGCCCGGCACGGAAGCAAAGGCGGCAATACTTAACCAGCCGGAAACGGCAGAGGCATCCTGGTTCAGACAGTACACCACATAATAGGTAAATACTGAGCCGAAAACGTCCATCGCGGTGAACGAGAAAATATAAATAATAATATGCAGGCGGAAGGCGCGGATGCGGAACGATGACAGCAGATCCAGCACCAGATATTTCAGGTGATTAAGCAGGCCGCTACTGCGGTTAACCTCCGGCTGAAAATGTCCTTCCTCCTGCACATCTTTGGCTTCCCAGGTACACCACCAGGTAGAAAACACCGCCACGCAGAAGATGACAGAAAAGAGCAGGCCGGTCAGCGTGTAAGTAAACGAGTTATCTTTGCCGGTAAACTGCATAATCAGGCCCGGCACCGACACCGCCAGAAAACCGCCCAGTTGCGAGCAGATCATGCGCACGCCGGAAAGACGGCTGCGCTCGTTATAGCGGTTGGTCATCTCTGCGGCCAGGGTTTCCCATGGCACAAGTACCATTGCCGATAACAGTTCGATAGAGAGATAGGTTCCCAGATAATACCAGTAACCCATATCCGTGACCCATAATAAGGCATAGAGGAACATTAACGGGGAACTGATGAGCAGAAAAAACCGACGTCTGCCGAATTTTTTGCCAAGCCAGGTATTGCCAAAGTTATCGGTAATATAGCCCATGATTGGGCTAAGTATTGCATCAATGATCCTGGCAACAGCGAATATTGATCCGGCCTCCAGAACCGATAGTCCGCAATAGGTGGTGTAGAAAAACAGAAGCCATGTTCCAATAATAGCGAAGGCACCTCCGCCAAATAAATCCGTCACGCCGTAGCCGATAGCTACGCCATAACCGACTCTTCTTTCAGTTGGTTTAACCATTTTTTTATTTCCAGATTGATGTAGGGTTTATAGCGCCCGGCCAGAGACAGGGCACGCTTTAACACTGGAATTGATGATATTAATAATTAATGCTAATCCATCGCCTTAATTGTGAGGAACGATATATTGCTTCCACAATATGTATGGATTTCGCTGCCTGATTAATATTGATATAGTTGCTATCTCCTCCATGTTGAATAGCCTGATAAAATTGTTCAATTGCCTTTTGATGGCCTATGCCCCAGTAATTTTTGCCGTTACCCGTGGGCGGATTATCATTGGTGAGGGAGATCCGCTCGCCATCAGCAATCTGCCACAGCGTATTATCCCTGAGTTGCAACATGCCTTTTTCACAATGGATTTCCAGCAGCAGCGGGGAATCCGTGGTGTGGTTATTGGTGGCCCAGAATAAACCGCGTGCGCCGTTATGCAGAACAAAGGTCGCCATCGCGCTGTCTTCGGTTTCGATAGTACCGGCCAGCGGACCGCTATCGACCACGCCCTTGACGCTATCGATGCCTCCGGCGAACCACTGCATTAGATCCAGCGTATGAATCGCCTGATTGATCAGCAGACTCCCGCCTTCGGTGGCAAAGCGTCCGCGCCACGGGCTTTCGGTGTAGTATCCTCCCGAGCGCGACCAGGTCAGCGCCGCTTTGATGCTGAGCATTTTCCCCAGCACGTTGGATGCCAGCACATCACGGATCGCCCGGCTGGTAGGGTTGTAACGGTTTTGATAGCACACGCCCAGTATGCCCGATGCGCGATTAGCTGCTTCGGCAATGTCAGCCACTTCCAGGCTATTCATTCCCACCGGCTTTTCGCTGAAAACAGTTTTTCCTGCGGCCAGCGCGTCGAGGATCATGGTTTTATGCAGATAATGCGGGGTACAGATATGCACCACCTCAATGCGTTGATCCTGCAACATCTCCCGATAGTCCTGATAAAAATGACAGCCATAGGTCGCCGCCAGCGCTTGTCCCTTTATGATATCGGTATCCACGATGGCGTGCAGATGCGCGCCCGGCGTGTGCCGCAGTGCCTCAACGTGACAGATATGAATGGCACCACAGCCGATAATCGCCGCATTTATCGCCCTCATGATTGACTCCTTAGCGGCCCGCGTTGGCCAGCATCTGCGCTTTGACGCACAGTTCGGCGGCTTTAAAGGTGTGTGCCTGGCTCATGGCATTTTCTGTACGGTTGAGGCAGTCTTTAATCAGTTCACCGAAGAACGGGAAGCCGACCTTACCCGCTACCGGATAGCGGAATTCGCCCTCTTTATTGACCAGATACACGACATCCTGCTCCCCGCGTGTGATGTCGACATATTTGCGGATCTCAATGTAGCCTTCGGTGCCCAGCAGCGTCAGGCGTCCATCTCCCCAGCTCGACAGTCCATCCGGCGTAAACCAGTCACAGCGGAAATAGCCCGTTGCGCCGTTGTCGCCCGCCAGCATCGCATCGCCGAAATCCTCGAACTGCGGATACTGCGGGTGGTTGATATTGCGCACCTGGCTTGCCACTATTCGTGCGTCGCTATTGCCGGTATAAAACAGGAATTGCTCGATCTGGTGGCTGCCGATATCGCAGAGGATGCCGCCAAAAAAGGCTTTCTCGTAAAACCAGTCGGGACGGCCCTGGCCTTCGCGATGCGGACCGGTGCCAAGGGTCTGAATAACCTGGCCTATAGCACCCTCCTGCACCAGTTGCCCGGCAAACACTGCGCTCTCAACGTGCAGACGTTCGCTGTAGTAAACCGCATATTTCCGTCCAGTTTCGGCAACTTTACGTTTTGCCGCATCCAGTTGAGCCAGCGTGGTCAGCGGGGCTTTATCGGTAAAATAATCTTTTCCGGCGTCCATGACTTTCAGGCCCAGCGCACAGCGCTGCGACGGGATCGCCGCGCCAGCCACTAACTGCACGCTGTTGTCGTTAAGGATGGTATCCAGCGAGTCGGCAATGTTTACCTGCGGATACTGATGAACAAAAGCATCGACTTTGGCCGGGTCCGGATCGTAAACCCACTTCAGCGTCGCGCCCGCTTCGATAAGCCCGTTGCACATCCCGTAGATATGGCCGTGATCCAGCGCGGCGGCGGCGATAATAAACGCGCCTGCTTCTACCACCGGCTGTGGTTTACCCTTCGGGGCGTAATTCATTCCATCATTGAGGCTCATTTTCGTGCTCCTGTATCGAGATCTTTACCCAGCGGAATAGCGCCGACTTCGCTGAAATTTTCTACCGAGGCGGCTTTTTCATAAAAATGGGGTGCCAGCGAGAGGAGGCCGCCGGTTTGGTAATAGGGATCGTCAGTGCTAATGGGCAGCGACACGATCTGGCGCGTGATCGACGATTTATAAATAGCGGTAATGATTTCCAGCGAGCGCTTGCCCTGGACACCATCAATCAGCGGGGGGATATCCTGGCTGATGGCGCTGAGCAGGTTATCGATTTGCCCGCTATGTAGCGTCCACGTCAGCGCTGGCGTGGTGTGAAACAGATCGTTGAGGCGGCCTTCACGCTGAACATCATGCTCTGTCTGCGGGAAACCGTTATCGGCAGAAACGCTGGCCCAGACGTCCCATGGCGCGGAAATACGCGCTTTGTCACCCTGAATGACGATTTTCTGATCTTCACCGTGGTGCACCACCGAGGCGGTAAGTTGAGTCAGCGCGCCGCTGGGGTAGCGGAAAATGGCGGCGGAGAGGTCTTCCACTTCGGCGTTGTCGTGCGCGACGTTAGTCATCATCGCCACCACTTCTGACGGGAAGCCCAGCATCCACTGAATCGCATCAATATGGTGAACGGCGTGATTCAGCGTGCAGCCGCCGCCTTCTTTTTCCCAGGTGCCGCGCCACCATAGATCGTAATAGCAGTGACCACGCCACCAGAACGAATCTACCTGCGCATGGCAGATGTTGCCGATCTCGCCAGAATCCACGGCTTTTTTCAGCCGCCAGAAGGCATCGGTAAACCGGTTTTGCGCGATGATGGAGAGAATTTTGCCACTTCGTTGTTGTGCCGCGATCATCGCGTCGCACTCCTGCAGCGAGGCCGCCATCGGCTTTTCACAGAGCACATGCTTCCCGGCGTCCAGCGCGTGAATGGCGATCTCCGCATGGACGTAAGGGGGCGTGCAGACGTCAACAATATCTGCCTGCGCTTCGGCGTCCAGCATCGCTTCATGGCTGCTGTACACGGTCGCCCCGGTTAATCCGTAACGCTGCTTTTTCTCCTCGGCTTTTTCCGGATAGATATCAACCAGCGCGATGATCCGGCAGCGGTCGGCAAACTGCAAATAGCTCTGAATGTGGTTGTGGGAAATATTGCCGGTGCCCACAATAGCGACGTTCAACATGCGATGTTCTCCTGATTTACCAGCTGCCGGAGGCGTCCAGCGTGCGATTTTCGGATGATTTTTCAATGGACGTGGCGATGTGCTCCTGCAGCAGCGACAGGTAGCGAGCTTCATCAATCGGTAGATCAACCCAGTCGTCCAGCCAGGTAGAAAGATGCATGGCGTTAGAGAGCGTCAGGCCGTTGATCCCCTCCTGACCGGGCGCGATAAGCGGCGTCCCGCGCAGCACGGCGGCGGTAAAGTTGGCGGTAATGACGTGATGTTCGCTGCATTCCGCTGCGGTTGGAATAGTGACTTCCCAGCACTCCGGCTCGCCAAAACCATTCTGCCAGCGGGCGTTGAAGGCCGTTTCAGACTCGCGCAGCCGCCAGAAACGCAGCCGGCCTTCTTCGACGACAATCTTGCCGCGATCGCCGGCGATCTCCAGACGATTGGTACCCGGCGCTTCGGCGGTGGTGGTAATAAATACGCCCGTCGCGCCGTTGGCATATTCGGCATAGGCGGTGACCTCATTTTCAACTTCGATCTGCCGGTGTTTGCCGAACTGGCAAAAAGCACGAATGCGTACCGGCATACCGACCAGCCACTGCCATAAGTCGAGTTGATGCGGATCCTGATTGAGCAGCACGCCGCCGCCTTCACCCTTCCACGTCGCACGCCAGCCGCCGGAGTTGTAATAGCTCTGCGAGCGATACCAGTTGGTGATGATCCAGTTAGAGCGGCGGATCTCGCCGAGTTCGCCGCTATCAATCAGATCTTTCACTTTCTGATAAAGCGGGTTGGGGCGCTGGTTGTACATGATGCCGAACACCACATCGCTGCGCCGGGCAAAGTCGTTCATCTCACGCACCTGCGCGGTATAAACGCCCGCCGGTTTTTCGCACAGCGTATGAATACCGTGGCGCATCGCCAGCATGGATAGCTCCGGGTGCGCATAATGCGGGGTGGCGACGATAACGGCATCAATTAGTCCGCTTTTTAGCATTGATTCGGCATCGCTAAAAAGCGTGACGTTTTCACCCACTAACTGACGTATGGCCTCATGTTTTGTCGGATCGTTGTCACATACTGCGGTCAGGCGGGCTTCGGGCACCGTACCTGCCAGTAAGTAACGGGTATGGACAGTACCAATGTTGCCCACGCCGATAATGCCGAAACGAACGCTTTTCATGTCACATCCTGCATCGCTGAAGTTAACAATGTCTGGAAAATAGAAAAGTGCATCGGTGAGGACAATGACAATTTGTGAGAATGCTCGCAGGGATGAGACAAAATTGTCCTTTGCGTGGTGAAAGCGCTTTAAAATCATGCGATTGTTTCTGCAAAATTTTGCAGATATTGATTGCGAGCGGGGTCACATTATGGCTGGCAGGCTAAAAATGAATCAAATCGCAGCGGCAACCGGCTACTCCATCAGTACGGTTTCGCGGGTGTTAAATGGCAAATCGTATACCAGCGATAGCGCGCGTGAAGCGATTGTTCAGTGTGCCCGAGACCTGGGGGTGCTGGATGAACTGACAACCGGCCGGTTATATGTGAAAAGCATCGCCGTCTTCGCCCCGCAGCGAACGTTTAACGCGCGCGGTGATATTTTTTATCTTGAGGTGACGAAGGGAATTGCCGAAGCGACAGCCGCCCAGAATGTGTATTTAAGTTATTACGGTCTGGAAGAGCAGCGCCCGGATCTGAAACTGTTTCTCGAAAAAGCCGGTGATAAAGATATTGATGCCATCATTATTATTGGCACCGATGATACGACAATTTTTAAACTGGCGGCCACGTTGAACAAACCCTGCGTGCTGATTAATTCTATCGACCGTGAGATGGCGCTGGACTGTGTTTCTCCCGATCATCGGGCTATCGGTTTTAGCGCAGCACGATATCTGTTTGAACGTGGTTATCGGCAGATCCTCTCGGTAACCTGCCTGCGCCGGGAAACATTGCATATGCGTCTGGAGGGAATTAAAGAGGCTTACCGTTATTTTCACCAGGCGTTCGATCCGCAACGCGATTTAGCGATCACCGAGACGTTTGCGCCGCACGAAGCTGAAGATGCAATAAATACCTGGCTGGATTCCCATCCCAGGGAGCACTGGCCGGAAGCCATTTTATGTGGCAGCGTGGAGATGGCGGGGGGCGTGATGCGTGCGCTGGAACGGCATAATTTACAGGTGCCTGAGCAGGTGTCGTTGATGCTGACGGACTTTGCCTGGCATCTGGAAAAAAAAATGGGGCGATCGTTGACGGGCATCGCCGTTCCCTGCCGCGAGCTGGGTATGGAAGCGGTTCATCTGTTGCAAAATCGACTCAACCGCCCTCAGGCCGCTGTGTTTAATTTGTTGTTACAGGGGAAAGTGGCGGAATACGGCACTGTATTAAACGCGACCCGTTTTGCCGCACGGGCAGAGCAAGTTATACCTTCCGATCACTGAGGCGTTTTTATAAGCGGGTTGGAGGAAGGTGTGGCAGCCTGTCCCGGTGGCTTTCCTCATTTTAAATCATATTTGTTCTCACTTTTATCATAATAATAAAATCAACTCTCATCAGATTAAATATATTTAAAGTCCAGTGTTAATATTAAATCAAAGAAACTCATCTTGCTGAGAATAGCAGTGCATTTTTCTTTCTTGTTGTTTATAAATAAAAGTGGCTGGATGCATAACGTATTCATTTCTTGACGTTGACTATTTATAAAGGATAAAAAATGCAATTAGACGCTACACTTAATTTTAGTAATGATACCTGGTATCCGACGCTTGATATCACCGGATTCAAGGCCGTTTCTGCTGCGGGTATCGATATAAAAGAAAAAATGGTTCTGACGTTTAGCGCGCCGGGGAAAATTACCGAGGGCGATATTAACGTTTCGACTAACCCGTGGATCGCATTAAAAACCCAGATCGAATCCAGCGAAATTTCCACCGGGATTTACGATATCAAATTAACCATTACGGCTGCCGATGGTAGCGCCATTGGCAATGCTATTTCGCAAATCCATATGGGCGTTAATGTGTCTTCCGATACCGCCCCGAAATGGGAAACGTTCCGCAATTCTTTCACCTTCGCGGCGGATGAAGAAACTCAGGTAGACGGAGAGCTGGTAGTTAACTGTGCCGCGTTTCCTGCCGGGCTTGAAGACACGGCGCTTCAGCTGGTACTGGTGCGCGGTGAAAAAAGCGAAGTGCTGCATCCTGAAGCGGGTGCGACCTCTTTCGCCATCTCTGCCGGTACTTACAGCGCCTCGGTGGCCGAACTGCGCACAGCGGATGGCACGGTGCGGGCAGCGGTGGCGTTAAGCACCGCTGAACTGACCATTGCTAAAGGCCAGCGTACCCCGCTGGATATTACTTTCGCGCCGGCGCAGCGTAGCACCACCCTGGAAATTGCCGTGGATTTACCCGCGGCTCACGCGTTGCATAATGAAGATCTGAGCGTGGTTTATCTGGAAAATGGCGTCGAAAAACAGCGCTATATCATGCGAGCCGGGCAGAAACAGCGTCTGGAACAATTGCCGATTAATGGCCATTACAGCGTGCGTATTGATGATGTGAAGCTGAACAATATCCACTACACCGTTGATGCCATGAACGGCGCGCTGGACAACCGGTTCCATGCGCTTACCGTCACCAGCGCGCAGATCCGCCAGAGTGATGACGTTCAGGCCGGCTCCGCAAAACTGACCATTAATGTTAACGCTGAGAAAACCGTTGCCGCCGCTTTTGATCTGCGTCTGGTGGACGCCGCACGTCAGTATCACTTTACCGACCTGCCGATGCAAACGGGCAGCCACGCGCCGTCCGTACTGCTGGCGCAGGGCGTCTATCAGATTGCTTCCGGCACCCTGATCCATGACGGCATTGTGCATTATATTGACGTCGCACCCCAGGTACTGCGCGTTGAAAATAACGCGTCGCAGACGTTAACCGTGACCATCACCGAAGGCGCAAACCTGCGCGTAAAAGGTTTCCCGGATTTCCTGAGCTTTGGTGGCTGTGCCGATATGTCACCGTCCAACGTCGATGATCTGGCTGAAGCGCGCATCGCCTCCGTATTCAAATATTCCGGCGATGACGGTATGGGTGATGCTTCTGGCTATCTGGATCCGGCCAAAGAACCCACGCCGAAAATCATTGAAATGGCGCGTAATGTTTCCGCTAAAACCGGTGAAAGCGTGCTGCCGGTGATGGTGTCCTACACCTGTAACCTGTCATTGGGTGATGTTGAGACCATTATCGACGATCCGCTTCGCCACGAGTTCAGCTTCGCTAACTTCATTCAGGCGCTGAAAATGGCGCAGGCCATGAAAGATGACGAGCATCCGGTCCCGGCGGGCTTTATCGTCAACCCTGACTACCTCGGCGAATGCCAGAAATACGGTTTCTCCCCGGATTATCCGATTCCGGTCCGTCAGCCGCTGTCTAAAGCGATGGCGCATCATGGCGTTAATGTTGCTATCCCGGCAGGCATTACCGATACGCTGAAAGGCTACATTAAAGGCGTGAACTGGCTGGTCCGCGTGGTCGCACCGGATGTGGTACTTGGCTGGCAGATCAACCTGTGGAGCGTCGGTGGCTCGCAGTGGGTCTACAATGATTTCACTTACGATGATGTGTTTGATCCGATTGATGGCACTAAAAAGCGCATGACCATCGATCCTGCGCTGGCGGGCAAACTCTCTGCCGAGTATGCGCTGCTGGTCGGGATTTTTGAAGAAACCGAATATACCGGCGCTAATGGTGTCTCTGCTGTCGCTAAAGGCGCGGATTTTATGGCGGTTGACCGCTATGAAGCCGATGACCTCACCGCACGTGCCTACAAAAACGGCTACTGCTACTCTCCGTTCGAGTGGGATCGTACCTTTGATTACTGCGCGTCACTGAGCCGTCACTTACGTCAACCGGTCCTGCCGTGGCAGATGCCGGCAAGCCGTCTTGCCAGCGTGAGCGAAGACGTGGGCGAACTAGAAGAGCAGTTCTGGGGCACCGGCGGCAGCTATCTGATGGGCCATCCGGAAATCGGCAGTTCAGTGTCAGCGATTAACCCGCGCCTGCTGAATGTCGAATTCCTTGATGTTCATACCAGCATGATGGGCCACAACCCGCAGGAGCTGTTCAGCCGCCATGAGTGGGATTTCTCCGCGCCGAAATATCAGGATTTCCCGTCGCGCGGCATTTTCCATGTCCAGGTCGGCGGCGGTGCTACCACTGGCGTCGTGAGCGCGGTAAACCGCAACAGCAGCCGCTGGATGCGTGCGAAGCTGAAAGCTTACCGTGATGCGCCAGTGAAGTTCGGGAAGTAATTTGTTTTGATGTATTGTTACCCGCCGGAGGGCGGGTAACGCTTTTCAGGATCTTATGCCTGCGGTGGCAGGCACACTCCAATCCCACCAATTCCGCAATACCCGTACGGGTTTTTATGCAAATACTGCTGATGATCGTCTTCTGCATAGTAGAACGGCGTGGCGGTTTTAATCTCGGTAGTCACATGGCGCTCGTCACCCGCGGCCTGCATTGCCGCCTGAAAACGCTCAAGGCTGGCGTGAGCGGCAGCGTCCTGTTCAGGCGTTAACGGATAGATCGCGGAACGATACTGCGTGCCATGGTCGTTGCCCTGGCGCATCCCCTGGGCCGGGTCGTGATTTTCCCAGAACACCTGCAACAGCTGTTCATAGCTGATAACGTTCGGATCGTACACTACCCGCACCGCTTCAGCGTGGCCGGTCTCCCCGGAACACACTTCTCGATAGGTCGGGTTAGGCGTATAGCCGCCACAATAGCCCGCCGCCGTGCTGTAAACGCCGGGCAGCACCCAGAACAGGCGTTCAACGCCCCAGAAGCAGCCCATCGCAAAAATGGCGATCTCCATGCCGTCCGGCACGTTGGTCATTGAGTGTTGATTGACCGCGTGAAGCGTTGCAACCGGCATAGGCGTATTGCGTCCGGGCAGCGCATCGGCCTGAGAAACAAACTCTTTTTTGTCGAATAAACTCATGATGCTGTTCTCCCGAAACAGAAATTGTCGTTAGGGTTGTAACGAGGCGTGTCTTTTAACACAATAAATATGCTGAATCAGACTAGATTTAAACATAAGAAATATTTGGGGTGTTGTCTGTTTTTCAAGTCCTCTTGTTAGGACTTTGTTACGATATGGGCGGTAGTTCGTTTCCAGTAGGGGTGGAGACAAGGATATTCAGGAGAAAATGTGCCACAGATCCGCCAGTTATGTTGGACCAGTTTACTGCTGCTTAGCGGCGCGGCCAGCGCCGCTAATGTCCGTTTGCAGGTAGAAGGGCTGACAGGCCAGCTACAAAAAAACGTTCGTGCCCAGCTTTCCACCATCGAGAGCGATGAAGTGACGCCTGACCAGCGCTTTCGCGCACGCGTGGATGACGCCATCCGCGAAGGGTTAAAGGCGCTGGGCTACTACGAACCGACCATTGATTTTGAACTGCGTCCGCCGCCGGAGAAAGGACGGCAGGTGCTGATTGCCCGCGTCTCGGCTGGCGAGCCGGTGCGCATTGGCGGCACGAATGTGATCCTGCGCGGTGGCGCGCGGACCGATCAGGATTATCTCGATCTCCTCAATAAGCGCCCGGCCACCGGGACCGTGCTGAACCATGGCGATTACGAACGTTTTAAAAAAGGGCTGACCAGCGTCTCGCTGCATAAGGGCTACTTCGACAGCGAGTTTAAAAAAAGCCAGTTGGGCGTCGCGCTCGACCGTCATCAGGCTTTCTGGGATATCGATTACGACAGCGGCGAGCGCTATCGCTTTGGTGCGGTGACCTTTGAAAACTCGCAAATCCGCGATGAGTATTTACAGAACCTGGTGCCGTTTAAAGAGGGCGACTACTACCAGTCGAAGGATCTGGCTGAACTCAACCGGCGGCTCTCGGCGACCGGCTGGTTTAACTCGGTGATCGTCGCGCCGGAGTTCGATAAAGCGCGTAAAACGAAGGTGCTGCCGCTGCACGGCGTCGTCTCCCCGCGCGTGGAAAATACCATTGAAACCGGGGTCGGCTACTCCACCGACGTTGGGCCGCGGGTAAAAGCGACGTGGAAAAAGCCGTGGATGAACTCGTATGGTCATAGTCTGACCACCAGCGCCAGTATCTCCGCGCCGGAACAGGTGCTGGATTTCAGCTATAAAGTGCCGCTGCTGAAAAATCCGCTGGAGCAATATTATCTGGTGCAGGGCGGCGTTAAGCGTACCGACCTGAACGATACCGAAGCCGATTCCACGACCCTGGCGCTGTCGCGCTACTGGGATCTGTCGAGCGGCTGGCAGCGCGCCATTAACCTGCGCTGGAGCCTCGACCACTTTACCCAGGGTAATGAAACCCATACCACCATGCTGCTCTATCCGGGCGTAATGATCAGCCGGACCCGCTCGCGCGGCGGCCTGATGCCGACGTGGGGCGATTCCCAGCGTTACTCCATCGACTACTCCAACACGGCGTGGGGATCGGATGTCGATTTCTCGGTCTTCCAGGCGCAGAACGTCTGGATCCGCTCGCTGTATGATAAGCATCGCTTTGTGGTGCGCGGCAATCTGGGCTGGATCGAAACCGGCGATTTCGATCGTGTGCCGCCGGATCTGCGCTTCTTCGCCGGAGGCGATCGCAGTATCCGTGGCTATAAGTACAAGTCAATTTCACCGGAAGACAGCGACGGCAAATTGAAAGGTGCCTCAAAACTCGCCACTGGATCGCTGGAGTATCAGTACAACGTGACCGGCAAATGGTGGGGCGCGGTCTTCGTCGACAGCGGCGAGGCGGTGAGCGATATCCGCAAGAGCGACTTTAAAACCGGCACCGGCGTTGGCGTGCGCTGGCAGTCGCCGGTCGGGCCGGTAAAACTCGATTTTGCCGTGCCGGTGGGCGATAAAGATAAGCACGATTTACAGTTTTACATCGGTCTGGGGCCAGAATTATGAGTTTATGGAAGAAAATAAGCCTCGGCGTGCTGATTTTTATCCTGCTGTTGTTGGGGACCGTGGCGTTCCTGGTGGGGACGAAAAGCGGTCTGCATCTGGTCTTCAGCGCGGCTAACCGTTGGGTGCCGGGACTGGAGATCGGTCAGGTGACGGGCGGCTGGCGTGATTTGACCCTGAAAAATATCCGCTATGACCAGCCCGGCGTGGCGGTGAATGCCGGGCAGGTGCATCTTTCTGTTAGCCTTGCCTGTCTGAAGCAGAGCAGCCTGTGCGTAAACGATATTGCGCTTTCGGATATCAACGTGACGGTGGACACCAAAAAAATGCCGCCTGCCGCGCAGAAGGAAGAAGAGGATAACGGCCCGCTCGATCTCTCCACACCGTATCCCGTCACGCTGAGCCGCATCGCGCTGAACAACGTCAATATTAAAATCGACGATACCACGGTGTCGGTGATGCACTTCTCTTCCGGGCTAAACTGGCAGGATAAAAATCTGACCGTTACGCCAACCTCGTTGCAGGGGCTGCTGATTGCGCTGCCGAAGGTGGCGAAAGTCGCGCAGGAACAGGTAGTTGAACCGAAAATCGAACACCCCAAACCGGACGAAAAACCGCTGGGTGAAACGCTGAAAGATCTCTTCTCGAAACCGGTATTGCCGGAGATGACCGATGTTCATCTGCCGCTGAATCTGAATATCGAAGAGTTTCGCGGCGAACAGCTACGTCTGACCGGCGATACCGATATCACCGTGCGCACGATGCTGCTCAAGGTCAGCAGCATCGACGGCAATACAAGACTGGATGCGCTGGATATTGATTCCAACCAGGGCACCTTAAACGCGACCGGCACTGCGCGGCTGGCCGATAACTGGCCGCTCGATATTACCCTGAATAGCACGCTGAACGTCGACCCGCTGAAGGGTGAAAAGGTGAAGATTAAGGTCGGCGGCGCGCTGCGTGAACAGCTTGAGCTTGGCGTCAACCTCTCCGGCCCGGTCGATATGGTGCTGCGGGGGCAAACACGCCTGGCGGAGGCTGGCCTGCCGCTAAACCTTGAGATCGTCAGCCAGCAGCTTTACTACCCGTTTACCGGCGAGAAACAGTATCAGGCCGATAATCTGAAACTCAAACTGACCGGCAAAGCCACCGACTATACGCTGTCGTTCCGCACGGCGGTGAAAGGTCAGGAGCTGCCCCCGGCCACGATCACCCTCGACGCGAAAGGCAACGAGCAGCAGATTAATCTCGACAAGCTCACCGTCGCCGCACTACAGGGTACGACCGAGCTGAAGGCACTGCTTGACTGGCAGCAGGCGATCAGCTGGCACGGCGAACTGGCGCTGAAAGGGATTAACACCGCGAAGGAATTCCCGGACTGGCCGTCGAAGCTGGATGGTCTGATCAAAACGCGCGGCAGCCTGTACGGCGGCAGCTGGCAGATGGACGTGCCGGAGATGAAAATCACCGGCAACGTGAAACAGAATAAGGTTGTGGTTGAGGGGGCTGTCAAAGGGAACAGCTATCTGCAATGGACGATCCCTAAATTGCATCTGGCGCTGGGCCGTAATAGCGCGGACGTAAAAGGCGAACTGGGCGTCAAAGATCTCAATCTGGATGCCACCATTGACGCGCCGGGACTGGATAACGCGCTGCCGGGACTGGGCGGCACCGCTAAAGGCTTACTGAAAGTCCGCGGCACCGTCGAGGCCCCGCAGCTGCTGGCGGATATTACCGCACGCGGCCTGCGCTGGCAGGAGCTTTCCGTGGCGCAGGCGCGTATCGAAGGGGATATCAAATCCACTGATCAGATCGCCGGGACCATGAACGTGCGCATTGAACGTATCGTGCAGGGCGATCTGAACGTTCGATTGCTGACGCTGGAGGCGAAGGGCAGTGAGAAACAGCATCAGCTTCAGCTACGCATGCAGGGCGATCCGGTGTCCGGCCAGTTGGATCTGGCGGGTAGCTTCGATCGTCAGACGCAGCGCTGGAAGGGTACGTTAAGCAATACGCGCTTCCAGACGCCGGTCGGGCCGTGGGCGCAGAATCGCGCCATCGCGCTGGATTACCGTAATCAGGAGCAGAAAATCAGTATCGGGCCGCACTGCTGGACTAACCCGAACGCTGAGCTGTGCGTGCCGCAAACCATCGATGCGGGGGCGGAAGGCCGCGCGGTCGTTAATCTCAACCGCTTCGATCTGGCGATGCTGAAGCCATTTATGCCGGACACCACCCAGGCCAGCGGGATCTTTAGTGGGAAGGCCGATGTCAGTTGGGACACCACCAAAGAGGGATTGCCGCAGGGTCAGGTATCGCTGTCCGGGCGCAATGTGAAAGTGACGCAAATGGTCAACGACGCGCCGCTGCCGGTGGCCTTTAGCACGCTGAACCTGAACGCCGAACTGCGCAATAACCGCGCGCAGCTGGAATGGCTGATGCGCCTGACCAATAACGGCCAGTTCGATGGGCAGGTGCAGATCAGCGATCCGCAGGGACAGCGTAATCTTGGCGGCAACGTCAATATTCGCAACTTCTCGCTGGCGATGGTGAATGCGATTTTCTCCCGCGGCGAGAAAGCGGCGGGGACGCTCAACGCCAACCTGCGGCTGGCAGGCAATGCGCAAAGCCCGCAACTCTTCGGTCAGATGCAGCTTAACGGCGCGGAACTTGATGCTAACTTTATGCCGTTCGATATGCAGCCGAGCCAGCTGGCGATGAACTTTAACGGCATGAGCTCGACGCTTCAGGGCGTGGTGCGCACCCGTCAGGGTGAAATAGCCCTGAATGGCGACGCGGACTGGAGCCAGATCGACAACTGGCGCGCGCGTATTGCGGCCAAAGGTAGCCGCGTTCGCATCACCGTGCCACCGATGGTGCGCCTGGACGTGTCGCCGGATATCGTCTTCACCGCCACGCCGCAGTTGTTTACCCTCGACGGCAGCGCCGACGTGCCGTGGGCGCGGATCGTAGTTCATGAGTTGCCGGAAAGCGCGGTGGGCGTCTCCAGCGATGAAGTGATGCTGAAAAACGATCTCCAGCCGGAGGAGCCGAAAACGGCGGCGATCCCTATCAACAGTAATCTGGTTATTCACGTCGGGAATAATGTTCGTCTGGATGCGTTTGGTCTGCGGGCCAGGCTGACGGGCGATCTGAAAGTCGCGCAGGATAAGCAGGGGCTGGGCCTGAACGGGCAGATCAATATTCCGGAAGGCCGTTTTCGCGCCTATGGTCAGGATCTGATTGTGCGTAAGGGGGAACTGCTGTTCTCCGGGCCGCCGGATCAGCCGCTGCTGAATATCGAAGCCATCCGTAACCCGGAATCGACGGAAAATGACGTGATTGCCGGCGTGCGCGTCACCGGCACCGCCGACGAGCCGAAAGCCGAGGTGTTCTCGGATCCGGCGATGTCGCAGCAGGAAGCGCTCTCCTATCTGCTTCGTGGTCAGGGACTGGACAGCGAACAGAGCGACAGCGACGCGATGACCTCAATGTTAGTTGGGCTGGGGGTTGCACAAAGTGGGCAGGTTGTGGGTAAAATCGGGGAGACATTTGGCGTAAGCAATCTGGCGCTGGATACCCAGGGGGTAGGCGACTCCTCCCAGGTGGTCGTCAGCGGTTATGTGCTGCCGGGTCTACAGGTGAAATATGGTGTAGGTATTTTTGACTCACTGGCGACTCTCACGTTACGCTATCGGTTGATGCCTAAGCTATATCTTGAAGCGGTGTCTGGCATAGATCAGGCACTGGACCTGCTCTATCAGTTTGAGTTTTAGCAATGCGAATATTTGTCTACGGCAGTTTACGAAGTAAGCAAGGCAACAGCCACTGGATGACCAACGCTCAGTGGCTGGGCGATTACAGCATCGATAATTACCAATTGTACAGCCTGGGCCACTATCCAGGCGCGGTGCCCGGCGAAGGCACGGTACTTGGGGAGGTTTATCGAATTGATGCTGCAACGCTTGCCGAACTGGATGCGCTACGCACAAAGGGCGGCGAATACGCACGTCAGTTGATCCAGACGCCTTACGGGAGCGCATGGATGTATGTCTATCAGCGGCCTACGGAAGGCTTAACGCGGATAGACAGCGGTGACTGGTTAGACAGACACCAGAACTAACCCTCGCGCCGCCTTCGGGCGGCGTTATTTTTTACGCTTCCCTGCGACTCTCGCCCACATTTTTTAACCAATCTTCAACCTGTTGCTCAAAATTCGGTATGATTGGGCCATGCTGGGGTGAAGGAACCTTTTATGAAACAAATCCGTTTACTGGCGCAATATTACGTCGACCTGATGATGAAGTTGGGGCTGGTGCGATTCTCCCTGCTGCTGGCACTGGCGCTGGTGGTACTGGCTATCGCTGTGCAGATGGCGGTTACGATGGTGCTGCGCGGACAGGTCGAGAGTATTGATGTCATCCGCTCTATCTTTTTTGGTCTGCTCATCACGCCGTGGGCGGTCTATTTTTTATCGGTGGTCGTTGAGCAACTGGAAGAGTCGCGGCAACGTCTCTCCCGACTGGTGCAAAAACTGGAGGTGATGCGCGAGCGCGATCTCAAACTGAACGTCCAGATGAAGGACAACATCGCCCAGTTGAATCAGGAGATTGCCGATCGCGAAAAGGCGGAGGCCGAGCGCCATGCGACCTTCGAGCAGCTTAAAATCGAAATGAAAGAGCGTGAAGCGACGCAAATTCAGCTTGAACAGCAGTCAAGTTTCCTGCGCTCTTTCCTTGATGCCTCCCCCGATCTGGTATTCTACCGTAATGAGGATAAAGAGTTTTCCGGCTGTAACCGCGCGATGGAGCTGTTAACCGGGAAAAGCGAAAAACAGCTCATCACGCTTAAGCCCCAGGATGTTTACCCTCCCGATACGGCGGAGAAAGTGCTCGAAACCGATGAAAAAGTTTTCCGTCATAACGTCTCGCTGACCTATGAGCAGTGGCTGAGTTATCCCGATGGTCGCCGGGCCTGTTTCGAGATCCGTAAAGTGCCCTATTACGATCGGGTCGGCAAACGGCATGGTCTGATGGGGTTTGGCCGCGACATTACCGAGCGTAAGCGCTATCAGGATGCGCTGGAGCGCGCCAGCCGCGATAAGACCACCTTTATCTCCACCATCAGCCATGAACTGCGTACGCCGCTCAATGGCATCGTGGGGCTGAGCCGTATTCTGCTGGATACCGATCTGACCAGCGAACAGGAAAAATACCTCAAGACTATTCACGTTTCCGCGGTCACGCTAGGGAACATCTTCAACGATATTATCGATATGGACAAAATTGAGCGGCGCAACGTGAAGCTCGATATTCAGACGGTGGACTTCACCGGTTTCCTTGCCGATCTGGAGAACCTCTCCGGCCTGCAGGCGCACCAGAAAGGGCTGCGCTTCGTGATGGAGCCAACGTTGCCGTTGCCGCATAAAGTGACCACCGACGGTACGCGACTGCGCCAGATCCTGTGGAACCTGATCAGCAATGCGGTCAAGTTTACTCAACAGGGCCAGGTAACGGTACGTGTGCGTTACGATGCGGGCACGACGCTTCATTTTGAAGTGGAAGATTCCGGTATCGGTATTCCGCAGGAGGAGCTGGATAAAATCTTTGCCATGTATTATCAGGTCAAAGGTAGCAATGGCGGTAAACCGGCCACCGGTACCGGCATTGGTCTGGCGGTATCACGGCGGCTGGCGAAAAATATGGGCGGTGATATCACCGTCGCCAGCCAGCCGGGTAAAGGCTCGGTGTTTACCCTGACGGTGAACGCGCCAGCGGTGGCGGAAGAGGTCGAAGATGCGTTTGACGATGACGACCTGCCGCTGCCCGCCCTGCACGTGCTGTTGGTCGAAGACATTGAACTGAACGTGATCGTCGCGCGGTCGGTGCTGGAAAAACTCGGTAACAGCGTGGATGTCGCCATGACCGGAACGGCGGCGCTGGAGATGTTTAAACCGGATGAATACGACCTTGTGCTGCTGGATATCCAGCTTCCGGATATGACCGGACTGGATATCTCACGTCAGCTTACCCAGCGCTATCATCGTGACGAACTGCCGCCACTGGTGGCGTTAACCGCCAATGTCCTGAAAGATAAACAAGAATATTTTGATGCCGGGATGGACGATGTGCTGAGCAAACCGCTGGCAGTTCCGGCATTAACTGCCATGATTAAAAAGTTCTGGGACACCGCTGACCACGAGGAGAAAACAGTGACTTCCACGGATAATGGTAAAACGCAAAATCTGTTAGATACCGAGATGCTGGAGCAGTACATCGAGCTGGTCGGGCCGAAGCTCATCACCGACGGCCTCGCTGTTTTTGAAAAAATGATGCCGGGCTACCTGAGCGTGCTGGAGTCGAATCTGACCGCGCGCGACCAAAAAGGGATTGCGGAAGAAGGGCATAAGATTAAAGGCGCGGCGGGTTCCATCGGCCTGCGTCACCTGCAACAACTGGGGCAGCAGATCCAGTCTTCCGATCTTCCGGCGTGGTGGGATAATGTTGGGGAATGGATTGAAGAGATGAAGCAGGACTGGCAGCACGATGTCGGCGTTTTAAAGGCCTGGGTAGCCGAACGCGGATAAAAAATGACCCCGGCCTGGCCGGGGTGCGCTAATACTGCGCCAACACCAGGGAAATCGTGGCTGCGCCTGTTTAATTAGCGTTCTTACACAAGGCACAGCAGACAAACTTGGGCCGCACGCTCATTAAGATAGCAAATATTAAATTATTTGTTACATGAATCAGTTAAATATGTGAAGCACAGCGGTTAAATCATATCTTCTAATGAGATCTAATCGGTTGCAAAAAGGAATAGCACGATGAAAAAAATAGGCGTGGTTCTGAGTGGATGCGGCGTTTATGACGGAACAGAAATCCATGAAGCGGTGATTGCCCTGCTGGCGATCGCCCGTAACGGCGCACAAGCGGTCTGCTTTGCACCGGACAAAAACCAGACGGACGTGATCAATCATCTTACCGGCGAAGCGATGGCGGAAAGTCGCAATGTGTTAATTGAGGCAGCGCGTATTGCCAGAGGCGATGTGCAACCGCTGGCGCAGGCACAGGCGGCGGAGCTGGATGCGTTAATCGTCCCCGGTGGTTTTGGCGCAGCGAAAAATCTGAGCAGCTTTGCCGCTCAGGGCGCGGCGTGCCAGGTTGATCACGACCTGCAAGCGCTGGCGCAGGAGATGCATCGTGCCGGTAAGCCACTGGGTTTTATCTGCATTGCGCCTGCCATGCTGCCGAAAATTCTCGCTATTCCGCTGCGCCTCACCATCGGTACCGACATTGATACCGCTGAAGTGCTGGAAGAGATGGGCGCGGAGCATGTGCCGTGTCCGGTGGACGACATCGTGGTGGATGAAGAGAACAAAGTTGTCACTACGCCCGCTTATATGCTGGCGGAAAATATTGCCGAGGCGGCCGCGGGCATTGAAAAACTGGTTACGCGCGTGCTGGTTCTGGCGGAATGAGAAAAGGGCGCTCCTCGCTGTTTGTGTTGCTTCGCCGCGTTGTGATACGCACGATGCTGGCTCTCGTCCTTTTCTGGGGCGGGGGCATTGCCCTGTTCAGCGTCGTTCCGGTACCGTTTTCTGCCGTAATGGCTGAGCGCCAAATCGGTGCCTGGCTGACGGGAGATTTCGGCTATCTGGCTCACTCTGACTGGGTGGATATGGATGATATCTCGCCCTTTATGGGACTGGCAGTCATTGCGGCGGAAGATCAGACCTTCCCCCGGCACTGGGGCTTTGATGTCGCCGCGATTGAAAAAGCGCTGAGCCACAATCAGCGCCATGAAACGCGGATCCGCGGCGCATCAACGCTCTCGCAGCAGACGGCGAAAAATGTGTTTCTGTGGGATGGCCGAAGCTGGCTGCGCAAAGGGCTGGAAGCGGGGCTGACAGTGGGCATTGAAACGGTGTGGAGTAAAAAACGGATCCTGACGGTGTACCTCAACGTGGCTGAATTTGGCAGCGGGGTTTTTGGCGTGGAAGCCGCGGCGCAGCATTATTTCCACAAGCCCGCGAGCAAATTAACGATGTCCGAAGCCGCGCTGCTGGCTGCCGTTCTGCCTAACCCGATTCGCTTTAAAGCCGATGCGCCCTCAGGCTACGTGCGCAGCCGTCAGGCGTGGATTTTGCGCCAGATGCGCCAGTTGGGCGGCGAATCGTTTATGGTTCAAAACAGACTGCACTAAGCCTGATGTGACGTTAGCGTAACGGGCATGCTGCCTTTCTGACTATCATCACAGGTTCCCAGTGCCGCGACCAGCGCGGGCTGCTGCATAAAACGTTCCCATAGCCGCGCCTGCTTACGGTGGCAGAACCAGGCAGACCAGCTGGCCAGCGGAATCAACGTGCTTTCACCAATATTGTCACAGACCACCGGGACTATTTCCGACTCGCTGATCCGGCGGCAGAGAATATTTTGCGGTTTCAGGGTCATGGTAACAATGTGATTATCATGCAAATAACGCTTTAGCGTTTTTAATGCTTCACGCAGCAGGGCTGCATCGTGCTGATAGCGGCACTGGTCGGCAAATGCTTTCAGCGTCACAGAAGGTTTGCCGTCGAAATCCGTGATGATGTCATAGACATACCCCGTACCCAGGTCGGTTTCTACCGTTCCGTAATACTGTGGAATGCCACTCCAGTCCTTAAGATAGCGTGAAAGATGCGCGTAGTAGCGCAGCTCACGCTTAATTTCTTTAAGACCGCTCTGGTCAGCGTTATAGATAATTTTAATGCAGCGTTGAGCATTTTCCGGGTGCGCATAGCACTGGCGGTGCCGTCCGGTCCCCAGCGGGGTTTGGTCAGATAAGTAAATCATAAAGCCGTCCTGAAAATATTTGCTCACACCTCATCAGTATGAATGAGGGACTTAAATGGAACCTCAACGGGCAAGTTAAGGTTTTCTTAAGGTTCACTCCGAACCAAAAAAGAGCACGGAATGTACAAATTTCCACCCTGGCTGCTGACCTGAGAGGCAATTGCAGTCGTCTGGTGTTGCCGGCGCGCCTGTTGAAATCGGCAGCAACCCCTCTGAAAGGCAAGTGAGATAATATTTTTCCTTGGTAGTTTAATAAGCGATTTAAAAAGAGAGAATTGCTAATACAGTATTTTTAATTAAACACAGGATAAGAAATGAGACGTGAGGATGCTATGGCTAGTTACTGAAAATACCGAAGTTTTTCAATAAAAGTACGGAAGCGGATAAATAAATCTGAGCGTTATTTTGATGGTGAATATATTAATGAAAAAACATTGGTGGATATTATATAATTGCCCGCACCTGGCGGGACAGGCAATTAATCTTCGTCAAAACCCGAATTAAATAGCGCGATAACTGCCGCCAGCGCTTCCACTTCCTGCGGACCGGTGGCTTCGATCTCGATCTGGCGTCCTTTAGCGGAATCCAGCATCAGCAACGCAATGACGCTATTGGCCTCCGCCTCCGCGCCTTCATCATTACGCAGCAGCACTTCCGCATCAAAGCCCTGCATCAGTTCAAAAAGCTTCATAGCCGGGCGGGCATGCATACCCAGCTTGTTGGTGATTTCAACAATCTGCTTGACGGTCATTTACGTTTTTCCAGCGTGCGATGGCGGGACTGAACGTTCTTACCGCGCGAGCGGAAATAGTCGGCCAGCTGCTCGGCAATATAGACGGAACGATGTTTACCGCCGGTACAGCCAATCGCCACGGTCAGGTAGCTGCGATTGTTGGTTTCCAGCATCGGCAGCCACAGCTCCAGGTAGCTTCGCGTCTGGTAGATAAAGTTATGCACTTCGGTGTGTCGGTCGAGGAACGCCGCTACAGGTTTATCAAGACCCGTCATCGGACGCAGTTTCGGGTCCCAGTGCGGGTTTGGCAGAAAACGCACGTCGAACACGTAGTCGGCATCAATCGGGATGCCGTGCTTGAAGCCGAAAGACTCAAACACCATCGTCAGTTCACGTTCACGCTTGCCGAGCAGCCGGGTACGCAGCATTTCCGCCAGCTCGTGCACCGACATCTCAGAGGTATCGACGATCAGATCGGCACGCGAGCGCAGCGGTTCCAGCAGATCGCTCTCCTGATCGATAGCGCTCTCCAGCGACAGGTTTTTGCTGGAAAGCGGATGCAGACGACGAGTGTCGCTATAGCGGCGGATCAGCGTGTTGCGATCGGCATCAAGGAACAGAAGCTGCGGTGAAAACGCCTCTGGCAGATTTTGCATCGCCTGCTCAAAAATTTCCGGCGATTCCGGCATATTACGCACGTCGATGCTGACGGCGGCGGACGTTTGACGGTCAACCAGACTTTTCGCCAGTTCAGGCAACAGCACCACGGGCAAGTTATCGACGCAGTAAAAGCCCATATCTTCCAGCGCCCGCAGAGCAACGGATTTTCCCGAGCCTGAGCGACCGCTGACGATCATCAGTACCATGTACCGTTTCTCCTCAGTACAGCAAAGGGTAAAGCAAGATCCCTGCTACACATCATCACTATGTTCAGTTTCGGTGATGATCTGATACAACTCTTCATCACTTTGCGCCGCGCGAAGACGGCGACAAATGGTTTTATCCGCCAGCCGTTTTGCCACCAGCGAGAGGGTATGCAAATGCGTTTTCGTCTGGTCGGCAGGTACCAGCAGGGCAAACAGTAGATCCACCGGCTGATTATCAATGGCATCGAAGGCAATCGGCGTTTCCAGTTGCACAAAGACCCCAACCGCACGCAACGTGTCTTCTTCCAGCTTGCCATGTGGAATGGCGAGGCCATTACCGATACCGGTACTCCCCATCTTTTCACGGGTGAGGATCGCCTCAAAGACTACCTGCGGTGGCAGGCTCAGCTGCTTTGCTGCCAGCTCACTGATAATTTCCAGCGCACGCTTTTTGCTCTGGCAGTGAACGTTACTGCGGGTACATTCCTGGTTAAGGACAGTGCTTAGTTGTAGAGCTGAATCATTATTTATCATAATTTCACCTAAGCGTCGCCTGACGCACTACGTGACATCAGGCGAGCACCGGGACAATCAATGTTGTTTCAGTTTATCTTTATGTTTGGTTAGCTGTCGCGCCAGTTTATCAATTAAACCGTCGATAGCCGCGTACATGTCCTGCCCTTCCGCACTGGCATGAATTTCCCCCCCGTTGACATGCAGGGTGGCATCCGAAATGTGAGTCACTTTCTCCACTTTTAACACAATGTAGACCTGATTGATGCGGTCAAAATACTGCTCCAGCTTAGCAAATTTCGTGCTGACAAAATCGCGGAGTGCGTCAGTAATCTCGACATTGTGTCCAGTGATGTTGAGCTGCATAGTGTCTTCCTTATCGGTTAGGTCACACCAGCTGTTTACGCTGGTTAGACGGCGGAATGGATAAAGACTCTCGATACTTCGCAACGGTGCGGCGTGCCACCATAATCCCCTGATCCGACAGCATGGTCGTTAGCTTGCTGTCGCTCAGCGGTTTGGCGGGATTTTCCGCAGCGATCAACTTTTTCACCAGCGCGCGGATCGCCGTCGACGAGGCTTCGCCGCCGCCTTCGGTATTCACATGGCTGGAGAAAAAATATTTCAGTTCAAAAATGCCTCGCGGACTGTGCAGATACTTCTGGGTGGTCACACGGGAAATGGTGGATTCATGCATCTCGACGGCCTGGGCGATATCGGCCAGCACCATCGGTTTCATATATTCTTCGCCCTGTTCAAAGAACGCCTGCTGCTGCTCGACGATACAGCGGCTGACGCGCAGTAGGGTGTCGTTGCGGCTCTCCAGGCTTTTAATCAGCCATTTCGCTTCCTGAAGATTGCTGCGGATATACTGGTTATCCGCATCGTTACGGGTGCTGCCGCCCATCGCCGCGTAGTGCTGATTGATCTGCAAACGCGGAATGCTGTCGGAATTCAGCTCGACCACCCAGTGACCGCTGACTTTGCGTACCAGCACATCCGGAATGACATATTCCGGCTCGCCGGTCTGGATCGACTGACCCGGACGCGGATCCAGCGACTGAATAAGATTCACCGCCTCTTTCAGCACCTCTTCCTTCAGGCGCGTCACGCGCATCAGAGTGCGAAAATCATGGTTGGCGAGCAGATCGAGATGGTTGCTGATGATCAGTTGCGCTTCGGCGATCCAGGGGGGCGTTTTGGTAAACTGTGAGAGCTGGATTAGCAGGCAGTCGCGCAGATCTTTCGCGGCGACGCCAACCGGATCGAACCGCTGTACGCGCTTTAGCACGGCTTCCACTTCGTCCAGACCGATATCGCCATCACCCATGCTTTCGAGGATGTCTTCAACGGAGATAGTCAGATAACCGGTGTCGTCAACCGCATCGACAATCGAGGTCGCAATCGCGCGATCGGTGTCGGAGAAGGGGGTCAGCTCGACCTGCCACATCAGGTAATCCTGAAGCGACTGGGTGGTTTCGCCCTGATAAACGGGCAGTTCGTCATCCTGATAGTCCACGCCGTTACCGGAAGGGGTGCCGGCGGTGTAGATTTCATCCCAGCTGGCGTCCAGAGGAAGCTCCTCCGGCATATCTTTTTGTTCCAGCGCGTCAACGCTGTCCAGCGCTTCGTTGTCCGGAGATTCTTTGGCGTCTATCTCATCGTGAAGATCGGTTTGCTCAAGCAGTGGATTACTTTCCAGTGCCTGTTGGAGTTCTTGCTGTAATTCCAGCGTCGACAGTTGCAGCAAGCGGATGGCCTGTTGCAGCTGCGGCGTCATGGCAAGCTGTTGACTAAACCTTAATTGCAAACCTTGCTTCATATTCAGAGCGATTTTCTCCCGAGTTGAGATCACTGACTTTTTACACTTCATCCTTCAGGTCGCACCATGAATGAGGAAGTGTCTACACCGTATCAGAGTCTGAAGTCTTCCCCAAGATACACGCGCTTAACTTGTTCGTCTTTAAGGATTTCGTCTGGCGTACCGTGGGCGATCAGATGGCCTTGACTCACGATGTACGCTCGTTCACAGACGGCTAACGTTTCACGCACGTTGTGATCGGTGATCAGAACGCCGAGGCCGCTGTCGCGCAGGTGCTCGATAATGCGTTTGATATCGATAACGGAAATCGGGTCAACGCCCGCAAACGGTTCATCCAGCAGGATAAATTTAGGATTCGCTGCCAGCGCACGGGCGATTTCCACGCGGCGACGTTCACCACCGGAAAGGGCCTGGCCGAGGCTGTCACGCAGATGCTCGATATGAAACTCTTCCATCAGCTCGTTCGCGCGGTCTTCCCGCTGTTCTGAGGTCAGATCGTCGCGAATTTGCAGGACGGCCATCAGGTTATCAAACACGCTGAGGCGGCGGAAAATGGACGCTTCCTGCGGCAAATAACCGATGCCGCGACGCGCACGGGCGTGAAGCGGCAGCAGGCTGATGTCTTCATCGTCGATAATGATATTGCCCGCATCGCGCGAGACGATACCCACGACCATATAGAATGTGGTGGTTTTACCCGCACCGTTAGGGCCAAGTAACCCGACAATCTCACCGGATTTTACGGTCAGACTAACGTCTTCCACCACCCGGCGGCCTTTATAGGCCTTCGCAAGGTTCTTTGCAGTTAATGTTGCCATATTGGATTAGTTACTCTTTTTCTGAGCCGGGGTCTGATTGTTGCTTTTATCTTGCAGTTGCGACGGTACCAGCACGGTGGTGACGCGTTTGCCTTTTTCGCTGAACGCCTGCATTTTCTGCTCTTTCACCAGATAGGTAATTTTGTCGCCTTTAATATTGCTGTCGACCTGCTCAAGGAACGCGTTGCCGGTGAGAACCACGAAATCATTTTGCAGCTCGTAGTGCATCTGCGACGCGCGGCCTTTAACCGGTTTGCCGTTGTCCTGCATCTGGTAGAAGGTTGCCGGATTACCGTAGCCGTCGATCACTTCTTTGCCTTTCTCACCGCCAGGACGGGTAACAACCACTTTTTCGGCATTAAGTTTGATCGTCCCCTGAGTAACGATGACGTTACCGGTGAAGGTGACGATATTGCCCTGCATATCCAGCGACTGCTGATCGGACTCAATATGAATGGGCTGATCGGTATCGCCCGTTTTCGCCAGCGCGGGAAGACTGGCGGCCAGAAGCGCACTGGTCAGTACAAGCTTAAGGCTGAGTTTGTGTGTTTTGGATTTCATATGAGGTTCTAACCTTTTCAATCAGCTCGGCGGTTTTGTTGCGTAAATTTCCGCGCATTTTCAGGCCGCTGGAATTAAATGTCGTGCCGTATAACGTCACTAAATCATCAGAGGTCACATCCTGCGTGATCAGGTTGATTTTGGCGTTATCCGTCGTAATTTTGCGTAGTTGAGCGTCCGGTGTCAGGGCGTTTACCTCAACGTGGCCGTAAAGATACAGCATCCGGTCATTAGTCAGCTTCGCTTTATCCGCTTTTACAGACCAGGTTTCGGTTTTATTGGTGTCATACGTCGTCAGCAGCGGCTGCGTAAACCAGGTAATTGCCTGGTCGGAAAAATACTCCACGTGCTGCGCGATCAGATGATAATTGAGCGCGCCTTCCGGGCTGTATACCACGGTATCGGTATGCTCACTCCGGTAGGTTGGGTCATTTGACGACACCACGCTTTCTCCGGTGTCATCTTTGCTCACCAGATTCACACCGATTAAAATCAGTGCGATCAGCGACAGCAGAAGGATAACCCAACGTCTGGTTTTACTCATATCGATTGCCCTTTGGCTTCATCAAGCTTGCCCTGCGCCAATAGTAGCAAATCGCAGACCTCGCGTACCGCTCCGCGTCCACCGTTAATGCGCGTGATATAATCTGCCCGCGGGATCAACAACGGGTGGGCATCCGCCACCGCAACGCTTAGCCCAATTTCGGCCATCACTGGCCAGTCGATCAGATCGTCGCCCACATAGGCGACCTGATCCGGCGACAGCGCCAGTTTTTCCAGCAGTTCGCGATAGGCCAGCAGTTTATCCGACTGCCCCTGATAAAGATGCGTAATGCCGAGCGTGGCGCAACGGTCTTCTACCAGTTTAGCTTTTCGCCCGGTAATAATGGCAACATCAATACCGGAGGTGAGGGCGCAACGTATGCCGTAGCCGTCACGCACGTTAAACGCCTTTAACTCTTCGCCATTATTGCCCATATAGATCAGCCCGTCGGAAAGCACGCCGTCCACATCAAGGATTAACAGGCGGATTTTTTTTGCCTGCTCCAGCATCTGTGAACTCACCGGCCCATAGCAGGTTGCCACAGAGGCACCAGCATTACTCATTCTTTTATCCTTTCTTACACTACGCCAGCGCGCAGCAAATCATGCATATGTATCACACCCAGCAACTGCTCGCCATCGGCAACCATGACGCAGGTGATGTGACGGGACTGCATCAGGTTCAGCGCATCCACCGCCAGTGTGCCAGGGCGAATACGGATACCGCCCGGCGTCATCACATCGGTAATGTTCAGGCTACGCAAGTCTTCACCATTATCAAAAATACGGCGCAGGTCGCCATCGGTAAAGATGCCTTCGATTTTCATATCATCGCCGCAAATGACCGTCATGCCGAGGTTTTTACGCGTAATCTCCAGCAACGCATCGCGCAGGGAGGCGGATTTCGCCACGCGCGGGATCTCATTGCCGGTGTGCATTATGTCGTTCACCCGCAGCAGCAGTTTGCGACCCAGCGCGCCGCCTGGATGGGAAAGCGCAAAGTCTTCCGCGGTAAAACCACGTGCTTTCAGTAACGCAACGGCCAGCGCATCGCCCATGACCAGTGCGGCGGTCGTGCTGCTGGTCGGCGCGAGGCCCAGCGGGCAGGCTTCACGCGGTACTTTGACGCACAGATGGATATCCGCGGCACGACCCATGCTACTTTCAGGACGGCTGGTCATGCAGATTAACGGCACGCGCAGACGTTTGAGCACCGGGATCAGCGCCAGGATTTCGTTCGACTCGCCCGAGTTTGACAGGGCAATGACGATATCCTGTGGTGTCACCATACCTAAATCACCGTGCGCCGCTTCCCCCGGATGAACAAAGAATGATGAAGTGCCGGTGCTGGCGAACGTTGCCGCCATTTTCCTGCCAATATGGCCGGATTTACCCATGCCCATCACCACGACTTTGCCCGTACAGTGAAAAATGCTCTCGCAGGCCCGACTGAAATCCTCATTAATAAAGCGATCGAGTTCGGTCAGGGCTTCGCGTTCAATCTCCAGCACCTCTTTACCGACCTGCTGAAAGTCAAATCCCGGCGGTAACGCTAATTGCGACATAGTACGTGTCCGTTTTAATCCATAAAAATCGGCGGTGGTCATATAGCAAACTGACCATTCAGTAAAATCCGCCCGTTGAAAGGCTTTGCCTGTCTGTCATTTTCCCGGCAGACGGGCGATTTTAACAATGAATAGCAGAGTACAGCCAGCCCCGGCATAAAAATGCCGTCTATCCTGAAGGGATTGCTGTCATCATTCGCCGTCTTTGTCCGCAAACATACGATTAACAGTAGCGACAATTTGTGTCGCAGGATATCAGAATGCACGGTAAATAGGTGCAGTAAAGCCCCAACAACGGGACGGTTAATGACCAGGAGTAAACCGATTCTTAACGCAGGTGACGTGAAAAGCATCATATCGACTTTCTTCAGGTATAATCCCCGGCTTGCTGCATCAAACTGAAGCGGCATGGAAAAATGGAAAGGTTTCACGGTTTTGACGTTATGTGCCGTCCACGTAAAACGCATATCAGCTTTCACGCCTTCAGCAGGTAAGATTCTGTAAAAATGCTGGGGTTGCGGTTTTATTAAGCTTCATGCTTCCTCCGGGAAGTCTAATGAAAGGAACAATCGATGAGTCAGACTATGGCGAATCTGGTCGACATCAACGGCGTGAGTTTTTCACGAAGCAACCGCCTGATTTTCGACAATATCTCGCTGTCGGTGCCTCGCGGGAAGATCACTGCGATCATGGGACCGTCAGGGATCGGCAAGACGACGCTGTTACGGCTGATCGGCGGCCAGATCCCCCCTGATTCCGGGGAGATCCTCTTTGACGGCGAAAATGTGCCGGATATGTCACGTTCGCGTCTTTATACCGTGCGTAAGCGCATGAGTATGCTGTTTCAGTCTGGCGCACTGTTTACTGACATGAACGTATTCGATAATGTCGCCTATCCGTTGCGCGAACATACGCATTTGCCCGCGTCCTTGCTGAAAAGTACGGTGATGATGAAGCTTGAGGCTGTGGGATTACGCGGAGCGGCTAAACTGATGCCATCAGAACTCTCGGGCGGTATGGCTCGCCGTGCGGCGCTGGCCCGTGCGATTGCGCTGGAGCCGGACCTGATCATGTTCGATGAACCTTTTGTTGGCCAGGACCCTATTACCATGGGCGTACTGGTGGAATTGATTTCTGAACTTAATAGCTCGCTTGGCATTACCTGCATCGTGGTCTCACACGATGTGCCGGAAGTGTTGAGCATTGCTGATGATGCCTGGATCGTGGCGGATAAAAAGATTGTTGCTCACGGTAGCCCGCAGGCGCTACAGGATAACGCTGACCCCAGAGTGCGACAATTTCTGGACGGTATCGCAGACGGCCCGGTGCCGTTCCGCTATCCCGCAGGCGACTATCACCACGATTTACTCGGCACAGGGAGTTAAGCTACTCATGCTGTTAAATGCACTGGCTGCGCTCGGACATCGCGGTATCAAGACGATATCCACCTTCGGGCGCGCCGGGTTAATGTTATTTAATGCTCTGGTCGGCAAGCCAGAGTTCCGCAAACATGCGCCATTGTTAGTGCGCCAGCTTTATAACGTTGGCGTACTGTCGATGGTGATTATTCTGGTTTCCGGTGTTTTTATCGGTATGGTGCTGGGGCTTCAGGGATATCTGGTGCTCACTACCTACGGTGCGGAAACCAGCCTTGGAATGCTGGTAGCGTTGTCGCTGCTGCGCGAACTGGGGCCGGTGGTCGCTGCGTTGCTGTTTGCCGGTCGCGCAGGCTCCGCGCTGACGGCGGAAATTGGCCTGATGCGTGCCACTGAACAGCTCTCGAGCCTGGAGATGATGGCGGTCGATCCGCTGCGCCGGGTGATCTCGCCGCGCTTCTGGGCCGGGGTGATCTCGCTACCGCTGCTGACCATTATTTTTGTCGCGGTGGGCATCTGGGGCGGATCGCTGGTCGGCGTAAGCTGGAAGGGTATTGACGCCGGGTTTTTCTGGTCTGCGATGCATGACGCCGTCGACCTGCGTCTCGATCTGATCAACTGCCTGATTAAAAGCGTCGTGTTCGCTATCACGGTTACATGGATTGCGTTATTTAACGGTTATGACGCCATCCCTACTTCCGCCGGGATAAGCCGGGCAACGACGCGTACTGTTGTTCATGCTTCGCTGGCCGTTCTTGGTCTGGATTTTGTGCTGACTGCACTGATGTTTGGGAATTGAGTTCATGCAAACGAAAAAGAGTGAAATCTGGGTAGGTATCTTTTTGCTGGTTGCGCTGCTGGCGGGACTGTTTATTTGCCTGAAGGCGGCAAACGTCACCTCACTGCGTACCGAACCCACTTATCGCGTTTACGCTACTTTCGATAACATCGGTGGTCTGAAAGCCAGTTCGCCGGTACGTATCGGCGGCGTGGTGATTGGGCGCGTGGCGGACATCACCCTCGATCCAAAAACGTATCTGCCGCGCGTCGCGCTGGATATCGAAGATCGTTATAACGAGATCCCGGATACCAGCTCGCTGGCCATCCGCACTTCCGGCCTGTTGGGTGAGCAGTATCTGGCGCTGAACGTGGGTTTTGAAGACCCGGAGCTGGGAACGTCTATGCTTAAAGAAGGAAGTACGATTCAGGATACGAAGTCCGCGATGGTGCTGGAAGATCTGATCGGACAATTTCTTTACAACAGCAAAGGCAGCGACAATCAGAATACCACCGATGCACCGGCAGCCGCTGACGGCCATACTGATGCCGCTGCCCCCGCAGGTACGACGAATTAATTTCAGGAGAAGCGAGACATGTTCAAACGTTTATTAATGGTCGCAATGCTGGTTATTGCGCCGCTTACGGCAGCCACCGCCGCCGATCAGTCGAATCCTTATAAATTGATGGGCCAGGCCGCGCAAAAAACTTTTGACCGCCTGAAAAATGAGCAGCCTAAAATCCGCTCGAACCCGGACTACCTGCGCGATGTCGTCGATCAGGAACTGCTGCCTTATGTTCAGGTAAAATATGCCGGGGCGCTGGTGCTGGGCCGCTACTACAAAGACGCGACGCCTGCGCAGCGCGAGGCCTATTTTGCCGCGTTCCGTGAGTATCTGAAACAGGCTTACGGTCAGGCGCTGGCGATGTATCACGGTCAGTCTTATCAAATCGCGCCGGAACAGCCGCTGGGCGACGCGACGATCGTACCTATCCGCGTAACCATTGTTGATCCGAACGGTCGTCCGCCGGTACGCCTGGATTTCCAGTGGCGTAAAAACTCCCAGACCGGAAACTGGCAGGCGTATGACATGATTGCTGAAGGCGTTAGCATGATCACCACCAAACAGAACGAGTGGAGCGATCTGCTGCGCACGAAAGGTATTGATGGTTTGACTGCCCAGCTTCAGTCGATTTCTCGTCAGAAAATTACTCTGGATGAGAAGAAATAATGACGCAGGTACTCAGCTGGACACGGGACGGTGACAGGCTGGCGTTAGTGGGTGAACTGGATCAGGACGTGCTTAATCCGCTGTGGGATGCGCGCGAGGAGGCGATGCGCGGCGTTACATGCATCGACCTGAGCCAGATTTCCCGCGTTGATACTGGTGGACTGGCGCTGCTCATCCACCTGGTTGCTCTGGCCAAACAGCAGGGCAACACCGTTTCACTCGACGGCGTTAACGAGAAGGTTTACACCCTGGCACAGCTTTATAATCTGCCGGACGATGTTCTGCCTCGTTAGCATTATCAGTCCGTTAAATCCGATAGCCTCGCCTGTTTTACCTGCGAGGCTTTTTGCTATTTAAGACAGCGCCACTTTGCTCTAAGATGTTGGGCTGTTTTACTACCAGATGATACTAGAGCCCATGGAAAATCATGAAATTCAGACCGTGCTGATGAACGCACTCTCTCTTACGGAAGTCCACGTTTCCGGCGATGGCAGCCACTTTCAGGTGATTGCCGTGGGTGAGCTTTTTGACGGCATGAGCCGGGTTAAGAAGCAACAAACGATTTACGCGCCGCTGATGGAATATATTGCGGATAACCGCATTCATGCGCTGTCGATCAAAGCGTATACGCCGCAAGAATGGGCGCGCGATCGCAAACTAAACGGTTTTTAAGCTGCGGGCGAAAGCCTGTAGTGACACAAATTGCTGACAGCGCTCCCTGCTGGCCAGTCACCGGGCTACATCATCGTTGATATCCAGGCCGGGTAAGCGCAGCGCCAACCGGCAAAAAGCATAGCGGTGTTATTAGCCTTATCAACGAATTTAAAAGAGACACGATCAATGGATAAATTTCGAGTTCAGGGGCCTACCCGGCTTCAGGGCGAGGTCACCATTTCTGGTGCCAAAAATGCGGCTCTGCCGATCCTCTTCGCCGCACTGCTGGCAGAAGATCCGGTTGAGATCCAGAACGTACCGAAGCTAAAAGACGTCGATACCTCAATGAAGCTGCTCAGCCAGCTGGGGGCAAAAGTGGAGCGTAACGGCTCCGTTCATATTGATGCGGGTGACGTCAATGTGTTCTGTGCGCCTTACGATCTGGTGAAAACCATGCGCGCTTCTATCTGGGCGCTGGGTCCGCTGGTGGCACGTTTTGGTCAGGGCCAGGTGTCTTTGCCGGGCGGCTGTACCATCGGGGCACGTCCGGTCGATCTGCATATTACCGGCCTGGAACAACTGGGCGCGACCATCAAGCTGGAAGAGGGCTATGTGAAGGCTTCCGTTGAGGGTCGTCTGAAAGGCGCGCACATCGTTATGGACAAAGTTAGCGTCGGCGCGACCGTGACCATTATGTCGGCGGCTACGCTGGCAGAAGGTACAACGGTAATTGAAAACGCCGCGCGCGAGCCGGAAATTGTTGATACCGCCAACTTCCTTAACACCCTGGGCGCGAAAATTACCGGTCAGGGCACCGATCGTATCACTATCGACGGCGTCGCTCGCCTCGGTGGCGGCGTATACCGCGTTCTGCCGGACCGTATTGAAACCGGGACCTTCCTGGTGGCGGCAGCGATTTCCGGCGGTAAAATCGTTTGTCGTGGCGCGCAGCCAGCAACCCTCGATGCGGTGCTGGCGAAACTGCGTGAAGCGGGCGCGGACATCGAAACCGGCGAAGACTGGATTAGCCTGGATATGCACGGCCAGCGCCCGAAAGGGGTTAACGTGCGTACCGCGCCGCATCCGGGTTTCCCGACCGACATGCAGGCACAGTTTACGCTGCTGAACCTGGTGGCTGAAGGCACGGGTGTGATCACAGAAACGGTCTTCGAAAACCGCTTTATGCACATTCCGGAACTGATCCGTATGGGCGCGCGGGCGGAAATCGAGAGCAATACCGCCATTTGTCATGGCGTGGCGCAGCTTTCCGGTGCGCAGGTGATGGCGACCGATCTGCGTGCCTCCGCAAGCCTGGTACTGGCGGGGTGTATTGCTGAAGGCACAACGGTTGTCGATCGTATTTATCATATCGATCGTGGCTATGAGTGCATTGAAGACAAATTGCGCGCGCTGGGCGCGAAGATTGAACGGGTGAAGGGCGAGTAATTCACGACATCCTGCGCAGCCCCTGCGGGGGGCTGCGGCAAGATTACTTTTTGCGTCTTGGTCGACGCATCAGGGTGGTTCTGTCGATAAACGCGTGCGTAACGGGATCGTGATAGCGGGAAGGCCATACTACCCACGGCTCTGTGCCCAGCGCTTTAGCGATAAGCAATTCTCCCTTTGGCCATGGCCTTGCCAGCGTATTGGCCAGCGTGGAAGAACTTAACCCGTTTTCACGCGATACTGCCGCCATTGATGTCCCTCTTTTGTGCAGTCCGGCGATGATATCTGCCGGATGCCAGTCAATGAACTTCTCCATAATATCTCCCTGTGAATGTCGTCTAAGCATCAACACGATCAGCGACAGGACTACTATAACTTCAGGTAAGATAGAGTTCTAAAAAGTTCGAGTAAATAACTTTAAATTCAGAATATATTTAGATTTCTGGCAGGCATCGGGGGTTTTAAGGGTTTACTGGAATTTTCCCGCGCTTTTGCGCGGGAGAGATTAATGGTCGCGTTGAACAGCCATGTGCGCGAGAGCAATCAGCGCTTCACGCCACGGATTATCGGGAATGACCTGGAGGGCAGCAATGGCTTTATCCGCTTCTTCTTCCGCACGCTGACGCGTCCACTCCAGCGATCCGCAGGCCGCCATCGTTTCCAGCACCGGCTCAAGCAGATGACGACCGTTACCCTGTTCAATGGCTGAACGGATCATCGCTGCCTGCTCAGGGTTACCATGTTGCATTGCATGTAGCAGTGGCAGCGTAGGTTTACCTTCGTTGAGATCGTCGCCAACATTTTTCCCCAGCGTCTCGCCATCGGCGCTGTAATCCAGCAGATCGTCAATCAGCTGGAAGGCCGTTCCGAGATAGCGGCCATAATCCTGCAACCCGCGTTCTTCTTCCGGCGTACAACCGGCCAGAATACCGGAGCATTGCGATGCTGCTTCAAACAGGCGAGCCGTTTTGCTGTAGATCACGCGCATATAATTTTCTTCGCTGATGTCCGGATCGTTGACGTTCATCAATTGCAGGACTTCACCTTCGGCAATGACGTTAACCGCTTCGGACATGATATCCAGCACTTTCAGCGAGCCGAGGCGGGTCATCATCTGGAAGGCGCGGGTATAGATAAAATCGCCGACCAGCACGCTGGCAGCGTTACCGAACGCGGCGTTGGCCGTCGCTTTGCCACGGCGCATGTCGGATTCATCCACCACATCGTCATGAAGCAGGGTCGCGGTGTGGATAAACTCGATTAATGCCGCGACCGTGATGTGGGCATCGCCCTGATAGCCCACGGCGCGTGCGGCCAGGACTGCAATCATCGGACGGATACGTTTTCCGCCGCCGCTGACGATGTAATGTCCCAACTGGTTGATCAGCAGTACATCTGAGGTGAGCTGCTCAAGAATGGTTGCATTGACACCCGCCATATCCTGCGCGGTTAACTCATTGATTTTATCTAAATTCATCGCAAAAGCCGGGCTTAATGTCCTGTTTACCACATGTCAAAATGGGATAACAAAGGTTTAATGATGGAATAGTAGTGTGGATTGTACTGTAAAAATGCGCCAGAGAAACGTTGTCGTGATGGTTGTGTTTTTTTTCTGCATGGAGTGATGATCGTACTTGTCAAAGGCTCGCGTTTTGCGTAATATTCGCGCCCTATTGTGAATATTTATAGCGCACTCTGTATCACACAAAGATGTGCGCGAAAGCGGAGTTTTTTATGTACGCGGTTTTCCAAAGTGGTGGTAAACAACACCGAGTAAGCGAAGGTCAAACCATTCGCCTGGAAAAGCTGGACATCGCAACTGGCGAAGCTGTTGAGTTCGCTGAAGTTCTGATGATCGCAAACGGTGAAGATGTCAAAATCGGCGTTCCTTTCGTTGATGGCGGCGTAATCAAAGCTGAAGTTGTTGCTCACGGTCGTGGCGAGAAAGTTAAAATCGTTAAGTTTCGTCGTCGTAAACACTATCGTAAGCAGCAGGGCCATCGTCAGTGGTTCACTGATGTGAAAATTACTGGCATCAGCGCCTAAGACCTGAGGAGAGATTTAAATGGCACATAAAAAGGCTGGCGGCTCGACTCGTAACGGTCGCGATTCAGAAGCTAAACGTCTGGGCGTAAAACGCTTTGGCGGCGAAGCAGTTCTGGCAGGTAGCATCATCGTTCGTCAACGTGGTACTAAATTCCACGCTGGCACCAACGTTGGTTGCGGCCGTGACCACACTCTGTTTGCTAAAGCAGACGGTAAAGTGAAATTCGAAGTTAAAGGCCCGAAAAACCGTAAGTACATCAGCATCGTTGCTGAGTAAGTTTCTCGTGGTCCGGTAACGGATTAAAGCCCCGCAACGTGTTGCGGGGCTTTTTACATTCGACGGCCGGTAAATATGCTCGTGAAGCCGCACCAGCGGAAAACGAGCCATTGCAGGGAAAACGGGCATGAAGCAACAGGCAGGCATTGGTATTGTTCTGGCGCTCACCACAGCTATGTGTTGGGGAGCGTTACCGATAGCAATGAAGCAGGTGCTGGAAGTGATGGAACCGCCCACCGTGGTGTTTTATCGCTTTTTGATGGCGGCGATTGGGCTGGGCATCATTCTGGCCTGCAAGGGACGATTGCCTTCTGTGCAGTTATTCCGTAAACCACGCTGGCTGCTACTGCTGATTATCGCGACCTGTGGGCTGGCGGGTAATTTCATCCTGTTCAGTTCTTCCCTGCAATATTTAAGTCCGACCGCCTCACAGGTGATCGGCCAGCTTTCCCCCGTCGGCATGATGGTCGCCAGCGTGGTGGTCCTGAAAGAGAAAATGCGCGGTACCCAGGTTTTTGGCGCAATTATGCTGCTAAGCGGGCTGGGCATGTTTTTTAATACCAGCCTGGTAGAAATCTTTACCCGTCTGACGGACTACACCTGGGGCGTTATTTTCGGCGTGGCGGCGGCCTCGGTATGGGTCACTTACGGCGTGGCACAGAAAGTGTTATTACGTCGTCTGGCATCACCGCAGATCCTGCTTTTATTGTACATTTTGTGTACAATGGTGTTATTGCCGTTGGCGAAGCCTGGGGTGATAACGCAATTAAGCCACTGGCAACTGCTGTGTCTGCTCTTTTGCGGGCTTAACACCCTGGTGGGCTATGGTGCGCTTGCAGAAGCCATGGCGCGCTGGCAGGCGGCACAGGTTAGCGCATTGATTACCCTGACGCCGTTATTTACCCTGTTATTTTCAGATTTATTATCACTGGCCTGGCCCGATTTCTTCGCCAGACCGATGTTAAACCTTTTAGGTTATCTCGGTGCGTTTGTCGTGGTTGCGGGCGCGATGTATTCCGCCATTGGTCATCGTCTGTGGGGGCGGTGGCGTAAGCGTGATTATCCCGCTCAGGCGAATGATTTACGGAGAGTAAAATGAAGTTTGTTGATGAAGCATCCATCCTGGTAGTTGCAGGTGACGGCGGCAATGGTTGCGTGAGCTTCCGCCGCGAAAAATATATTCCCAAGGGCGGGCCGGATGGTGGTGACGGCGGTGACGGCGGTGATGTCTGGCTGGAAGCGGACGAAAACCTTAACACGCTGATCGACTACCGTTTTGAAAAGTCTTTTCGCGCTGAGCGTGGCGAGAATGGTCAGAGCCGCGACTGTACCGGTAAACGGGGCAAAGACGTCTCGATTAAAGTGCCGGTAGGGACTCGCGTTATCGATCAGGGCACCGGCGAGACGATGGGCGATATGACCAAACATGGTCAGCGTCTGATGGTCGCCAAAGGCGGCTGGCACGGCCTCGGCAACACCCGTTTTAAATCCTCGGTCAACCGTACGCCACGTCAGAAAACGATGGGGACACCGGGCGACAAGCGTGATTTACAGCTGGAATTGATGCTGCTGGCGGATGTGGGCATGCTGGGTATGCCGAACGCCGGTAAATCGACCTTTATCCGCGCGGTATCCGCAGCGAAGCCGAAAGTCGCGGATTATCCGTTTACTACGCTGGTACCCAGCCTTGGTGTGGTCCGTATGGACACCGAGAAGAGCTTCGTGGTTGCTGACATTCCAGGGCTTATCGAAGGCGCGGCGGAAGGTGCCGGGCTGGGTATTCGCTTCCTGAAGCACCTTGAGCGTTGCCGCGTGCTATTACATCTCATCGATATCGATCCGATTGACGGTTCCGATCCGGTGGAGAACGCCCGCATCATTATCGGCGAGCTGGAAAAATACAGCGAAAGCCTGGCCTCTAAACCACGCTGGCTGGTGTTTAACAAAATTGACCTGCTGGATAAAGCGGAAGCCGAAGAGAAGGCGAAAGCGATCGCTGAGGCGTTGGGTTGGGAAGATAAATTCTACCTCATCTCTGCTGCCAGCCAGACCGGCGTGAAAGATCTCTGCTGGGATGTGATGACCTTCATCATCGAAAATCCGATTACGCAGGCGCAGGAAGAGAAGCAGCCGGAAAAAGTCGAGTTCATGTGGGACGATTATCATCGCCAGCAGCTTGAAGAAGCCGCTGTTGAGGACGATGACGAAGAGTGGGATGACGACTGGGACGAAGACGACGAAGAAGGCGTTGAGTTCATTTATAAGCGTTAATGATTAGTGCCATAAACCCTTCCCAGGGAGTTGCTCCTGGGAGGGGATATTTAAGTGTTTTATAAAGCTCAACTATAAATAACAATAAAAATGCATTATTTTTAGTGAAGATTTTTTTATAAGTCATTCACTGGGTGTATTGAATTTGGTTATGTATTCTCAATTTATATAAATAGAGGGATCACATAACTGATTTTATTAATAAAATCCTAAAAAATGTCTCCAGTGTAGGATACTCTGATATTTAGCAGTAAACTTTCTTCCTTACCCAGACGTGAGCAATACGTCGGATGTCTTTAAGGAAGAAAGGATAATGTCTTTTTATTTTCTCGGTTTCTCTTTTCTCTGTCTGGTATTGTCAGTTATCTTGTTACGTTACAAGGCTAAACGGACTATTTCTTTATTGTGTTTATTTTTTTTAGCATCTGCTATAACCGTTTTTTTAAATTCGTTTTGGATCGTATGTCAGCGATTTACAGGGGACGGTGTTAACCAGTCAGTGCTTTATACATTGGGTAACTCTCTTGAAGGTGCCGATTTCAGCGACTTTGTCATACCCATAACGCTGGCTATCATAGGCAGTGGGGCTGTTTTTGTTCTGCTTTACTTGCTGCTTTGTTACAAGCTTCCGATACGAAAACGACATAGTCTGTACTCTGTGCTGGCCTGTTTACTCGTTGTGGTTTCCGTGCTCACCTCGCCGACCATTCCACAGATTAGTGGTAGCACCCTGTCATTAAAAACGATAGATGGCTCTGATTTCAACAAATACTATGTTAAACAAGAGTCTATTATTGATAACCCTAAATATAATTTGGTGTATATATATGGGGAGAGTCTGGAAAGAACATACTTTGATGAAACGATTTTCCCTAATTTACTTCCCGATTTGAATGACATAAGAAAAAATAGCCTGGATTATTCAAATACACAACAAATGCCCGCGACAGATTTTACTATTGCTGGAATTGTCGCTTCGCAGTGCGGTATACCATTATTTAAACCTACGGCTTTTAGCGATACCAATGTGGTGAGTAGCTTTTATCCAACGGCTATTTGCCTTGGAGATATTTTAAAAAAATCGGGTTATGAAAATTGGTTTTATCAGGGGGCAAACCTACTTTTCGCAGATAAAGATGCATTTTTCAGAACGCATGGAATTAGCCACATTTGGGGACTGGCTGAGTCTGGTATGCAGGATGATTTCTCAATTCAAAACAACTGGGGCCTCTATGATAATATCGTATTGGATAAAGCCTGGGATAAATATAAAGAGCTGGCGGCTTCTGGTAAACGTTTTGCGCTCTTCACTCTAACTCTTGATACGCATCCGCCAAGAGGTTATATCTCCCCCGGTTGTAAAAAGAATAATTATCACATGGGGGGTGAAAAAGTAGATGCACTTAGCGCAGTGCTCTGTAGCCAGGAGGATATTGCACGTTTTGTTAACAGGATTCAGTCATCGCCCTGGGCGAAAAACACCATCATCGTAGTTTCTTCCGATCATCTGGCCATGCCTAATATGGCTGTCGCGGTTGATTATTTGAATAAGCATAACCGTCGCGATCTTTTTTTCATATTGGGTGATAGCATAAAACCAGCTATTCAAAACCAGGGGCGAAGCCCGCTTGATAATGGTGCCACTGTTCTGGAAGTATTGGGGGGCGCGCGCGCGATTGGTTTAGGGCGAAGTTCATTAAGTGAAAAGTCACTCTTTGAGACTATTAACGATTTCCAGAGTAAACTTTATGCATGGGGTGACAGTATTCGTGCTTTGTGGGGGAACCCTAAACATATCGATCATTTTGTTGTTGATGTTAGCAAGAAAAAACTCTCCTTTGACGGCTTTTCTTACAATTTACCGGTAGTGTTCGAAATTAAGCCGGATCAAGTTTTACCTGTCGTTGATGATGAAGGTAAAAAAAGTTCACTACGGACAGCATTGGCGTATTTACCTGAGGGGGCGCAATTCCTTTGGGTTGATAAGTGCTTCCTTGCTGGCAATATCTGGAAATCTAGCCTTGCGCTTTCTACAGACTGGTGCGTTACTCAGGGTAGGACCGGTGGAAATGTCAGCGTCGAGAAAATCGATAGTGAGATATATAAAGGAATCGTTACTGACGATCATCAACCTACGAACACAGCACGTTATCGTAGGGATCAAATGCAATTGCAGATTGCACCAGAGGATATCAGATACTCATCTGACTCGTTTAAACTTGCGCTGGAAGGGCAGCCTCATTTTATTGAAAATATGATGGGGTTAAGCTACCAGGAGCCATGGGGACGCTGGTCAGATGCTTTAATGGCACCGTCGGTCTTGTTGCTTTATAGATATCCATTTCCACAAGAATTTGACGTGGTGATTAAAGCTAAAGCTTTTGGTGGGAATGTGAACAAACCAATCGCAGTAAAGATTGGTGACCAGACACAATATGCGAGTTTCGGCAGCGAACCTACAACAGTTAAACTTCACTTTACCGGCGATATGTATACACGCTTAATGACTATTACTCCGCCAGAACCACAATTGAGCCGTCAGGGCAGCATACTGGGATCGTCCAGCGTTTCTCCTGTCCGTAAGTTAGGTATAGGGCTTATAGAGTTAGAAATTGTACCAGTGGTGGAAAAGACGCTAAAAAATTGAAGATTGCCGGGAGCCAGCATATTTACGCTTAAACAATGTGCTGGCATCCCGGATGCATGTCTCTGACAGGAACAACATGCTGATAATCAGTTATTCTGGTAAATATCCTTATACAATCGGCTCTCAAACCGCACCAGCGGGATGCGACGATTGCGTTGGTCTGAAGGCTCTACCGCATAGCCTGAAAGATATTGCACGAACGCCATACGCTGGCCGCTGGCGGTGGTAATAAAGCCCGCCAGGTTGTACACCCCCTGCAACGATCCCGTTTTAGCCGAGACCTTTCCATCGACGCCTGCCTGATGCAGACCGGCACGGTACTGAAGCGATCCGTCATAACCTGCCAGCGGAAGCATCGAAATATAATTCAGCTCGTTATCGTGCTGGGCGATGTATTGCAGCACCTGGATCATGGTGGCAGGAGCGAGCAGGTTATGGCGCGACAGGCCAGAACCGTCGGCAATGATGGTGTTGCCAATATCGACGCCTACCTGCTGACGCAGGATCTGCCGTACCGCGTCGGATCCTGCACGCCATGTGCCCGGCACATTGAAGCGCGAATGACCAATCATGCGAAATACCGTATCTGCAATCATGTTGTCCGACTTTTTCAGCATAATCTTAAGCAGATCATGCAACGGTGCCGACTGTTTACTGGCAATCACCGTACCCGGTTCATTGACCTGGGTCTGACGCAGCAAATTCCCGCTATAGGTGATCCCGGCCTGCTTCAGCTCGTCTCTGAGGATGGCACCGGCATAGCTTGCGCCGTCCTGAATCGCAAACGCCAGCGGCAGCGGCTCGGCACGCTGCGGCAGACAGCCGGTCAGCGTGAAGCGGTTTAATTCGCCTGGTACGACATCCAGCTCGCAATACTGCGCATCAGCTGAGCCGCGCGCCAGGGTGCGCACCTGACTAAACATGGTCACCGGATAGAACGAGGCGACGCGAATAAACGCCATATCACCCGCTTTTTGGCCGCTATAAAGCGACACGGAGAAGCAGTTCCGATCAACGATGGCGGCGGCAGGCGGCGCGCTAAAGCACTGGGTCATGTCGTTCCACGGCCAGCCTGGTGCTTTATCGTGGCTGGCAAAAATTGAGGTGTCGATCAGCACGTTGCCCTCAATTTTCTGTACGCCCGAATTTTTCAGAACGGCGACCATATTGCGCAGATCCTGACGCTTCAGGGTGGGATCTGCGCCGAAACGCGCGATCAGGTCACCTTTCAAAATGCCGTTATCTACGCTACCCTTGCTCTCCAGCGTAGTGGTAAAGCGAAAGTCTGGCCCCAGCTGTATCAGGGCTGCCAGAGCCGTAATCACCTTCTGGGTACTGGCTGGCAGCGCCATCTGTTGCCCGTGATAGTCGATCTCTGGCGTCGAGGCTCCGACTTTTTGTACCATAAGCGCCAGGTTAGCACCTGCCGGGAGCTGGTTTACATACTCCTCAACATTCGCTGCCTGAACGCAGAACGCTATACTGGTAGTCAATCCGATGATAAATCTGGAAAATCGCATAATCTCGCGCTAACAACCTGGAAACAAGCCGTCATACTACGGCGCAACACCCTGCAAAGTAAACGATGACCCATAGTGAACTTCAGGGTAAAATGACTATCAAATTGAAAAATTGCTGCTGACCTGGGACTTTGCTTCCGGGTCAGTTTTCTTTTGCTTCTGTCCTGGTGCTTTATGGCCGGACAAGTGGGGGCGGCAGTTTGCGGTCTCCTGAAGGAACGATGAAGAGGTATAATAATGCAAGCTATTCCGATGACCTTACGAGGTGCAGAAAAACTGCGTGAAGAACTGGATTTTCTGAAGTCTGTTCGCCGTCCTGAGATTATCGCGGCGATTGCCGACGCGCGTGAACACGGCGATTTGAAAGAGAACGCAGAATATCACGCCGCGCGCGAGCAGCAGGGCTTCTGTGAAGGCCGCATCAAAGATATCGAAGCTAAGCTGTCTAATGCGCAGGTTATCGATATTACTAAAATCCCCAACAATGGCCGCGTGATTTTTGGAGCTACAGTGACGGTTCTGAACCTCGATAGCGATGAAGAACTGACTTACCGTATCGTGGGCGATGACGAAGCCGATTTTAAGCAAAATCTGATTTCTGTGAATTCGCCAATTGCCCGTGGTCTGGTGGGTAAAGAGCAGGATGATGTTGTGGTCATCCGCACGCCGGGTGGCGAAGTGGAATTCGAAATTCTCAACGTAGAATATCTTTAAGCGCGGCATAGCGTCTGGATGTTGACGTATTGTAAAGATAAGAAAAAGGCCGCATAGCGGCCTTTTATCAACGTGAAGAGCATGGCATTTTGCTCGTCTACCCGTTAAATCCCTCGTTTTACACAGAAATCGTGTCTAAATCAGGATACTATTAACGAGGCAGCGAGATTTTACGCTCTGCGGTCGGGCGATAGAGTACCAGCGTTTTACCGATGACCTGTACATTACAGGCACGGGTTTCGCGCACGATAGCGTCCACGATCAGGTTTTTCGTTTCGCGATCTTCCGATGCGATCTTCACCTTAATCAGTTCGTGGTGCTCTAACGCTTGTTCAATCTCGGCCAGTACCCCTTCGGTCAAACCATTGTTGCCAAGCTGAACGACGGGCTTGAGCGGATGCGCCAGACCTTTGAGGTGCTGTTTTTGTTTAGTACTAAGATTCATCGTATATTTTTACTTACGTTGGGATTGAAAACGGGTCATTCTACCGCCATCTCCCATATATCGCCAAATTGCAGCGTAGAAATTTACGCTTCAGGCTACGATGAGCTATCCCAACGGGAATGTTAAATGACAGGTAAAAAGCGTTCTGCCAGTTCGAGTCGCTGGCTTCATGAACACTTTAGCGATAAATATGTTCAACAGGCACAGAAAAAGGGGTTACGTTCCCGTGCCTGGTTTAAACTTGATGAAATACAGCAAAGTGACAAACTTTTTAAGCCGGGAATGACGGTAGTCGATCTCGGTGCTGCCCCAGGAGGCTGGTCACAGTATGTGGTCACGCAAATTGGTGGCAAAGGCCGCATCATCGCGTGCGATCTTTTACCTATGGATCCTATCGTTGGTGTGGACTTCCTTCAGGGCGATTTTCGTGATGAACTCGTGGTGAAGGCGTTACTGGAGCGTGTCGGTGACGAAAAGGTTCAGGTAGTCATGTCCGATATGGCACCAAACATGAGCGGGACACCTGCTGTAGATATTCCGCGCTCAATGTATCTGGTGGAACTGGCGTTACAGATGTGTCGTGACGTCTTAGCGCCGGGCGGCGGTTTTGTAGTGAAGGTATTTCAGGGCGAAGGTTTCGATGAGTATCTTCGGGAAATTCGTTCTCTGTTTACGAAAGTGAAAGTTCGTAAGCCGGACTCTTCGCGGGCACGTTCACGCGAAGTGTACATTGTAGCGACCGGGCGAAAGTAATAGCCGGTTGATTTCAGGCGAAAGTTTGAAAGACGCTGGATATAGAGTATCCTGACGCTGTTTTTAACACAGTTGTAATAAGAGGTTAATCCCTTGAGTGACATGGCGAAAAACCTAATTCTCTGGCTGGTCATTGCCGTTGTGCTGATGTCAGTATTCCAGAGCTTTGGGCCCAGCGAGTCTAACGGACATAAGGTGGATTACTCTACCTTCCTGCAAGAGGTCAACCAGGACCAGGTTCGCGAAGCTCGTATAAACGGACGTGAAATCAACGTTACCAAGAAAGATAGTAACCGTTATACGACCTACATTCCGGTTAACGATCCTAAACTGCTTGATAACCTGCTAACCAAAAACGTGAAAGTGGTTGGTGAACCGCCTGAAGAGCCGAGCCTGCTGGCTTCTATCTTCATCTCCTGGTTCCCGATGCTTCTGCTGATTGGGGTCTGGATCTTCTTCATGCGTCAGATGCAGGGCGGCGGTGGCAAAGGTGCCATGTCGTTCGGTAAGAGCAAAGCGCGCATGCTGACGGAAGATCAGATCAAAACCACCTTTGCTGACGTCGCGGGTTGTGACGAGGCAAAAGAAGAGGTGGCTGAGCTGGTTGAATACCTGCGCGAGCCGAGCCGCTTTCAGAAACTGGGCGGTAAAATCCCGAAAGGCGTCCTGATGGTCGGCCCTCCGGGTACCGGTAAAACCCTGCTGGCGAAAGCTATCGCGGGTGAAGCGAAGGTGCCGTTCTTTACCATTTCCGGTTCTGACTTCGTGGAAATGTTCGTCGGTGTCGGTGCATCTCGTGTGCGTGACATGTTCGAACAGGCCAAGAAAGCGGCACCGTGCATTATCTTCATCGATGAAATCGACGCCGTAGGTCGCCAGCGTGGTGCAGGCCTGGGTGGCGGTCACGATGAACGTGAACAGACGCTGAACCAGATGCTGGTTGAGATGGATGGTTTCGAAGGTAACGAAGGTATCATTGTTATCGCCGCGACTAACCGTCCGGACGTACTGGACCCTGCGCTGCTGCGTCCGGGCCGTTTCGACCGCCAGGTTGTAGTCGGTCTGCCGGATGTCCGTGGTCGTGAGCAGATCCTGAAAGTGCATATGCGTCGCGTGCCGCTGTCCCCGGACATTGATGCGGCAATCATTGCGCGCGGTACGCCGGGCTTCTCCGGTGCGGATCTGGCAAACCTGGTGAACGAAGCGGCACTGTTTGCTGCTCGCGGCAACAAGCGCGTCGTTTCCATGGTTGAGTTCGAAAAAGCGAAAGACAAAATCATGATGGGTGCGGAACGTCGCTCCATGGTGATGACGGAAGCGCAGAAAGAATCCACCGCGTATCACGAAGCGGGCCACGCGATTATCGGTCGCCTGGTGCCGGAACACGATCCGGTGCATAAAGTGACGATTATCCCGCGCGGCCGTGCGCTGGGTGTGACCTTCTTCCTGCCTGAAGGCGACGCGATCAGCGCCAGCCGTCAGAAGCTGGAAAGCCAGATCAGTACGCTGTACGGCGGCCGTCTGGCAGAAGAGATTATTTACGGCGTTGAACATGTTTCTACCGGTGCGTCGAATGACATTAAAGTCGCGACCAACCTGGCACGTAACATGGTTACCCAGTGGGGCTTCTCTGAGAAGCTGGGGCCGTTGTTGTACGCAGAAGAAGAAGGTGAAGTGTTCCTTGGCCGTAGCGTTGCGAAAGCGAAGCATATGTCTGATGAAACCGCGCGTATTATCGATCAGGAAGTGAAACTGCTGATTGAACGTAATTACGACCGTGCTCGCCGTCTTCTGAATGACAACATGGACATCCTGCATTCGATGAAAGATGCGCTCATGAAATATGAGACCATCGATGCACCGCAGATTGACGATCTGATGGCGCGCCGCGATGTGCGTCCGCCAGCAGGTTGGGAAGATGCCGGTAGCTCAAGCAACTCTGACAACAATGGTACGCCTCGCGCGCCGCGTCCGGTGGATGAACCTCGCACACCGAACCCGGGTAACACCATGTAAGCGTATTTGGGCGACAAATACGTCGCCCACTGTAGTACTCTAAAGCCCTGGAGCATCGCTCCGGGGCTTTTTCTTTTCAGCAAGCAGACAAACAATAACAGGAGTTTTCATGAAACTCGTTGCGCAAGGCTCGACGCTCGATCTGGCCTGGCCTCATGTGATGGGCATTCTTAACGTTACGCCTGACTCTTTCTCTGATGGCGGCACGCATAATTCGCTGATTGATGCGGTCAAACATGCCAATCTGATGATTAACGCCGGGGCCACAATTATCGATGTTGGCGGAGAGTCAACGCGACCCGGTGCGGCGGACGTGAGCGTCGAGGAAGAACTCACCCGGGTGATCCCGGTCGTGGAGGCGCTCGCGCAGCGTTTCGAAGTGTGGATCTCGGTAGATACCTCTAAACCGGAAGTGATCCGCGAAGCGGCGAGAGTGGGCGCTCACATCATTAACGACATCCGCTCCCTGAGCGAACCGGGGGCGCTGGAAGCGGCGGCAGAGACCGGTCTGCCGGTTTGTCTGATGCATATGCAGGGCCAACCAAAAACCATGCAGAATGCGCCGTATTACGAGGATGTTTTCGCTGAGGTCAATCGCTACTTTGTTGAGCATATCGCCCGCTGTGAAGCCGCCGGGATCGCAAAAGAGAAATTGTTGCTCGACCCGGGCTTCGGTTTCGGTAAAAATCTCACACACAATTACACCCTTCTTGCACGTTTATCTGAACTGCATCATTTTGGTCTGCCGCTGTTAGTCGGTATGTCGCGTAAATCGATGGTAGGCCAGCTCCTTAATGCTGGCCCTTCTGAGCGACTGAGCGGCAGTCTGGCCTGTGCAGTCATTGCTGCAATGCAAGGGGCACAAATTATCCGCGTACATGATGTAAAAGAGACCGTTGACGCGATGCGTGTAGTGGAAGCGACATTATCAGCTAAGGAAAACAGACGTTATGAGTGAACGTAAATATTTTGGTACCGATGGGATCCGTGGTCGTGTAGGCGACGCGCCAATCACGCCTGATTTTGTGCTTAAGCTGGGCTGGGCCGCGGGCAAAGTGCTGGCGCGCCACGGTTCGCGTAAAATCATCATCGGTAAAGATACCCGTATTTCTGGCTATATGCTGGAGTCGGCGCTGGAAGCGGGGCTTGCCGCCGCAGGACTTTCCGCCTCGTTCACCGGACCCATGCCAACGCCTGCTGTCGCCTACCTGACGCGCACCTTCCGCGCTGAAGCCGGTATCGTTATCTCTGCGTCCCATAACCCTTATTACGATAATGGCATCAAATTTTTCTCCATCGACGGCACCAAACTGCCGGATGAAGTCGAAGAAGCTATCGAAGCGGAAATGGAGAAAGAGATCACCTGCGTGGACTCGGCTGAGCTGGGTAAAGCCAGCCGCATCGTGGATGCTGCCGGGCGCTACATTGAGTTTTGCAAAGGGACTTTCCCGAACGAACTGAGCCTTAATGAATTAAAAATTGTCGTCGACTGTGCCAACGGCGCAACCTATCACATTGCGCCGAACGTTTTCCGCGAATTGGGTGCAAAAGTGATCGCCATGGGGTGTGAACCTGATGGCGTGAACATCAATGAAAAAGTGGGTGCCACCGATGTTCGCGCGTTGCAGGCACGCGTGCTGGCCGAAAAGGCGCATCTCGGTATCGCCTTTGATGGCGACGGCGACCGCGTCATTATGGTTGACCATGAAGGTAATCGCGTGGATGGCGACCAGATTATGTATATCATCGCCCGTGAAGCGCTGCGTCAGGGCCAGCTTCGCGGCGGTGCCGTCGGGACGCTGATGAGCAATATGGGCCTCGAGCTGGCGCTTAAGCAGCTTGGAATTCCTTTCACCCGCGCAAAAGTGGGCGACCGCTATGTGCTGGAGAAAATGCAGGAAAAAGGCTGGCGTATTGGCGCGGAAAACTCCGGCCACGTTATTCTGCTGGATAAAACCACCACCGGTGACGGCATCGTGGCAGGGCTACAGGTCGTGGCGGCAATGGTCCGTAATCATATGAGCCTGCACGATTTGTGTAGCGGCATGAAAATGTTCCCGCAAATCCTGGTGAACGTCCGTTTTACCGCTGGTGGCAGCGATCCGCTTGAGCATGAGACGGTGAAGGCAGCGCTGGCTGAGGTCGAGGCGACGCTGGGCAATCGTGGACGCGTACTGCTGCGTAAATCGGGTACTGAACCTCTTATCCGCGTAATGGTAGAAGGGGAGAACGAAGCGCAGGTTACCGAGTTTGCCAATCGTATTGCGGATGCGGTTAAAGCGGTCTGACAGATTAGCAGCCAATAAGTCGTTTATTGAATGCGATGAATATTTATTAAAAGCCCATAGCATGTATGGGCTTTTTTCAATAAAGAATATGTATATTATTTTATTGATGAATTTGTTTGCTGTCTGTTTTTTGCTTTTCACTTTTTTTATGAAATCTGGCTAAACTAATTTTTACAAGTCCATTACTTTTTCTGATGAAGATTATCGCTGATTAATACGGGATCACCTTCTCTCATATAGTGCGCCGCGTCTTAATTTTTAAGGATTATGGCAGTGTGTGGTTTCATCTCGTCTGCGGCATTCCCTTAGTCCTTTTAAGGGGAAATCTCATGAAAAATAGTGTGTTAAAAGTAACTATCTACTCCTCCTCAACATGACAGCTATTTGCTGGTCATAACTATTCTTAATAAATAAAGAATTATTTCTTGTTTGTATTTATATGATTCATGTTATAAATATTTTGTTGTGTAAGATATACTTAATTATATGTTAAGTTAAAATCACGATATTTGTTTCAATATTATGCTATAAATAACATCCATTAAGGGAATATAAATTTATTCTTAAAAAACGCCTGCAATCTTTCAAAGTGTTTCTTGACTGCCTAGACTGTTGCACGCCGGGAAGTTACCCGGGGTTTAATTTTTTAAGGAAAAAAGAATGAACACGTTAGTTTGGGACTTGAAAGGTAAAATGAACCGCAAAGCGGCAAAATTACAAGAGATGAGAAAGCAGCGCGGTGTCACCCTGCTGGAAATCATCATCGTTCTGGGGATTATCGGTATTATCGCTGCGGGTGTGGTCATTCTGGCGCAGCGTGCCTTTACCGCGCAGGATCTGTCTGACATTCAAAATAATGCCAACAGCATCCGTACCTCAATGGTTGAAGCATTTAAAGATGAAGGTAGCTACCCGGCATCAGATACTATTGTTGGATTGACCAAGTCAACTATCGCAGCCTCCACCTCTAAAGCACCAATCGTTACCCTGGTAAAACTGGGTAAAATCTCTCCGGATGAATCTTTCAACGGTATCTCTAACGATGCATTCCAGTTAGGCAACGCATCACTGGACGGTACCTCGTCTCAGAACAAAGCATTTGTGCTGGTTGTTAACGGTCTGGAGACTGAGGAATGTCGTAACCTGATCTCTGAAATGGGCAATCAGTGGGATTATGTTGAAGCCCTGGACAGCGGTGCAGCTGCGGGTGGCGACGTATCTGGTATTGATGGTAAAAATATTAGCGTTACAAAAACCGGTGCGATTCTGAAAACGTTGGTTTCAGGAGAGATCAAAGCAGATGAGATTACGGCATCCGGTGTCTGTGACGGTCCAGGTGCAAGCAACGGTGTTATCTTCGGTAGCAAGTAATTTTAGATTACTAAGTTGCTGAGTCATAAAACGAGCCCCCTTTACTAATGGGGGCTTTATGAATCATTTTTAAAGGCCCTGAAAATGCGCAGTAGAAAGGACTCTGGTTTCAGTTTACTCGAGATCATCATTGTACTTGCCATCATTGGCGGTATTTTGGTGAGCTATACCTACTACGCACGTAAAAAAGCAGTAAGCACTGCCCAGCAGAATGTGGCTAATGCATTAGCTGCCGAGATGAAGGGGGTTATTAACTTTGTCCGCGATGATAAAGTTGCCCTTGTGAAAGGTTCACAACCTAAAGATGAAGATATAACCAATCCGCTCTATGATGATTCAGGTTCTGTCGACCCTGCCTATGCCTGGCGTGTAACGAATGATATTAATGTAATCGATACTGGCAATGTGAGTGACTATTTTTTATGGGGTGATGGAAATAATAAAAATAAACAGCAACGCTACTACTTTCTCAGTAGCAAATGTAGCGTCAACTTAAAGTCTGAGTATGCCTTTGACAAAGAGTATCTGCCTTGTTTTATGGCCAATACAGCGACTAACTCTTCGGCTGTTATTGAGCGGATAGGCTTTGCTGGCGGAACAACTTCAGCACATGACAGAGATGTCAACCGTATTGATGTTATTGTTGAATTTAAAAAAGAAGAGAAAAATAGTAATTATCAGTTTGCAGATTTCGCTCCGCACTTTTCTGAAGCGTTTGCCTCCTCAAATATAAGTGCAACTCACGCTATCGTCGTTCATCGCAACTCAGCGACAGAAAACTGGAAACTTGTTGTTAAGAAAAAAGATAATAAAACGCCAGTTGAGCTGGGTGCCGTGGCCAGCAATATGGATGCATTAACGCAATATACCAGCGGCGAGTTTGGTATACGTTTTACATTCGATTTAAATGACAATACCAACGGTAGTGGCGGCGGCGGCGGTGCAGCCTGCTGGAGTTCCGGTGACGTTAAGCTTTGTTACAACAAAGATGAAGGGCAAGGCGAGCACGGCGAAGATGCGATACTCTCGCTGGACATGACGGATAAAAACAATACGAATAATAATGACATGGCAGGCACCCTTAAAGCCAATGTCGTCATGGAGAATACGTCACGGCGGGTTTATGTATTTAAGCGTACAGGATACAACAGCGCGTTTGAATTAGATCAAGACGGCAATCCACAGCGTTATACCTATACTGACAAAGACGGTAACACCTATGAAGGTGACTTCGTCATGAATGATGAAAATGCCAAAGATGATATCCCAGATGGTGGTTATACCAATTACGAAGTCTATACCACCAGGACATATGACGCTTTTGAATTATTAACGCCGGTTACAAGCGAATACCACGCCTTCAGAAATACAGGCAAGGACGTGACAGGCCGTGATAATTACGCTCCCTCGTATGACGACAGTCAGCTACCGGATCAGGATAATAATGATTACGGCGCGATTCGAATTCCAGTGCAGAGCTGTCCACAATTGAAGCAATCTATCGCACTGAGAGACGATCGTGGACAAGCTATCCTTGATGGGCAGGGGAATCCTAAAAAAGTAGATGTTATTCGAAAACTCTATCCACGCCTGAGCGCCTCGGTATCTTCAGTCGCGGCTTATAATCTTGACGGTACTTTGTCAGATGATCCTTCTCAGACACGTAACAAGCTTGACCGCTCAAAAATTGTCAATCAATTTAGTGGCGTTGCAACCCAGGTTGAATTTACGTTGAATAATGACACTTATCGTCCGGGTTCAAGTGGAATAAATACAGGTGAGCATGTTGTTATTGAGGATACAAAGTATCTCTGGATCGTTACTGCTTCCGTTGGATTTTATGATGCTAATACAGGTAATGGCGTAACGCTTGTTAACCCGCCGAGCGTTGGGTATACCATTTCAAGATGGTGTAGTTCTATTCCACAACCAGGTACGCCAGCGGATTTGCTAGACACTTACGAATATAAATAGGGATGTTTTATTTAAAGGATGGAAAAATGATGATAAAAAAATATTGTCTATTATATGCTTGCCTGATGACGCTTACGGGTTCCTTAAGTAGTGGAGCATTTGCTGACGCTCAGATTACAGCGTCCTCATCGCAGCCTGCTGTATCGACAACTCCGGTAAATCCCTTTAGCGGCAGTTATACTTCTTCGCCTGCTCCATATGCCCGGGGACTGATATTGCATGAAAACCAGTTGCTAAGTCAGGAAATAAAGAGCTGGGTAGCGAGTAATGGCTATAAACTTTTTTGGAATAGTAAAAAAGATTATCTTATTTACAATACGATAAGTATAGTCGGGAAAACAGATGACGAAATATTACAGGCGCTGGGCGATCTTTTTTTCTCCGAGAATTATGGCTTAGTTGTTAAAAAATACGAGAAAAACCGCGTGATCGTTGTTGATGAAATGTAAGTGGACAGAACTCATGAAATTGAAAATAAGTGTATTATTGCTGGCTTTTCTGGCGCAAGGGTGCGTAAGTGATTTTAATGAAAAATATGATGCTGATAAAAAAGTAGCGCAGCAAACTAATGATACTACCACTTCGGACTCAGCTAAGATCAAACCCTATGTAAAATACGATTCTGCATTTCTCGGCAAAAAAGTTCAGTATAGCGTCGAGCAGCAAAAAATCATGAGTAAGCATGTGAAAATCGCTTCATATGAACCTTCCTCGTTATCTACCATTATGGAGGCAGTATCCGCGCAAACCGGGATCAGTTTCCGAATAAATGCTTCGTCCATCGGTGGTAAATCGGGAGCAGGCGATAACACATGGGATATCCCGCGTTCCGTTCAGTTTGACGGTACCTTTGAAGATTTTATGAGCTATATAAGCTCACTTTACGATGTCAGTACATCCCTGGATAATAATAATGTTCTGAAGATTAACGTTTACGAAACTTATGTTATCCGTCTGGATTTTTATGGTGAGAATAATAAATCAGAAACGACACTCGATCTTTCTGGTAACGAAGCAACATCCAGCGGCGGTTTAACCGGTAAATCTGAAACGAAGTTTGAATCCTCGTTCTGGGATGACGTTGAAGACATGGCCAAAAACTATGTAACCTCTGGAAACTACAACTTATTCAAAGATTCCGCAATTTTGATGGTGAATTCCCGTCCATCAGAATATGAGGCGTTAAGTAGAGCGCTGGATAAATATAAAGCAGACAACACCCGTCAGTTTATTGTTACTTATCGTATTTATATTCTTGATAAAACAAAAGAGAAGAGCTTAGGCGGCGGGTTGGATCTCAGTTTTGCTGATGCCCATAACACTATTAATGTTAACAGTAGCATATTTGAGAATCTGGCAGGTGGGCTTTCTGCCGGATGGAAAAATAGCCATATGGACATCAACGCTGGTCTGGATGCACTTTACAAGCTTACAGGAAGTGAATCTTTGCAAAGCGGTTCATTTATTACGCGTAATAACATGGCTGTACCAGTGAATATGACCCAGTCACAATTTTATGTTTCAAGCCGGACTCGAACCACTGATGATAATGGTGAAGTGAATGTGGATGTTGAAACCTCTGAAATCGTGACCGGTACAAGCTTCATTATTACACCTCGCGTGCTTTCTGACGGTCGAATTGAAGTGGTTAGCGGGTTTACAAAGCGCTTCCTGAATTCCATTAGTGAGTATGATGATGTGCAGTTGCCTAATGTAAGCACAACAGAATCATTTAACTCCTCAATTATTAAACCCGGTGATCTGCTGGTAGTGGGAAAATTTGAAGTCAAAGATTCAAAAGATAGCTTACAGTATCAGGTATTGGGCGCGGACGATGGAAACAATGAAGGCTCTGCTACGGTACTGATGGTAGTCGGTGTAGATTATTATCGTCAACCTATTACGTCTCGTGATAATTAAATGGTTTTATTATGAATAACATTCTGTTGAAAAATAATATATTAACTGGACTTTACTGGGAGCCGGAAAGTTTAAGTTATTTGCAGCCTGCTGAGCAGGCTTCATTTCGCGGAATGATGAAAGCTAACCGTCGTTTGACCTATACTGATGCCGCGGGTATGCCTGCGCTGGGTTACAGCACTAAAATTTCAACCCTATATGAGCCATTTGCACTTTATGTCAAGGAACTTTACGGTGATGGAATTTATTTCTTTCATGAAAGCAATAGCTCCACTTACTTCCTGATAATTAACGAAGGCAGGATTATTAGTGGAACGGACTGTTTTATTAGTAAAGCGCTTTTTGACGAGCTAATGAAACATCAGGCTGGCTATGAACATCTTGAAGTGACTCCTCTGGAAGAGGTGCAGATCAATACTGTAGTTGAGCGCTGTGTTGCCCGGCAGTTGGCAATGAAACGACGCCGGCGTTTCATTATCGGTTCTATTTTCCTGGGGGGCGTTGTGCTTTTGCTCCTGTTGGCACTGGTGCTTCATTTTATTGTGGCAGGATAAGTTATGCTGGAAAATCTCTATTTCTGGAAACGTGGAGGCGGTGGAGCGTCAGGGCGTAAAACATGGCTTACGATTATCGTCTCTTTACTTTTAATAGGCGCAGTGGGTGCGGGTGGCTGGTATTATTTTGTGATGCTGCCCGCACAAAAAGCACGTGAAGAGATGCTTGCGCGCCAGCGTCAGGCTGCCCAAAAGTTGCAGAATGATATTGCATCAGTTAACACTTTCTATACAACCTCCCTGGAAGGTGCGAGTATTGACTACGCCATAAAATTTTTGACTGAGGTGCGCACGAGTTCTCAAGGTTTCGATATTCTTAATCTGAAGTATGAGCGGTTTAAATGCGATATTAAAAACTGCTCTTTTGGTTATGAGTTTCGGAAGGGACAATTACTCGTTTTGCCACAAAAAACGTTCTGGAATAAGGTGTATAAGCCTTCTGTGCCGGCGAATAAGAATAAAAATAAGGATAAGAACGATTTTGAGTTTAAAAATATCGCTTCAAAACTCAATGTTAACTATCTTCAAAAGCCTTATAAAAATAAGAAAGAATTGCATTTGCATCCCTGTGAGGACGTTGTGTCATATATTTTAGCTTATAACTCATTTGTTAAAAGTACAAAAAACAGTCGTACAGAAAATAAAGGAAAAACGGTAGGCGAAATTGTGATCAAGGGTATGCCTCAAAGCTCAGTGAGTGCCCTTGAGTCTCAGCTAACTGGCAAAGTCAAACCTTATGGATTAATGGCCGGTAAATGGGAACTTGAAGTCGTCGACGAGGGAGGCGAGGTTCACAAGAGCATAATAAATATGCAGAAAATGCTACTGAAGCAGGCATACCGTGATGCTTTTCTCATTAAACGGATTGAGTCTACAAATAAAGGAATTAAAGTTTCAGGAGGTCTGGTATGCAAATCCTAAAGTTAGTGGTGTTAATGAGTACACTTTCACTCGTCATAGAAACGGCTAATGCTACGCCGACAACGGATCTGCCGCAAGCGCCTGCATCTGATGGTCAGATTAAAACAGATGCGGCTGGAAACCGTTCCGTATCCGCTAATAATGCCGCAGACTCAGCTACGGAGGCAGATAAAACTACGTCAGTTGCCGCTGCGGCAGCAAAAGACAAGCCATCGGGTACGGCCATGTCGGCTGAGAGTGATGTAGAGGATATTAATAGTCTAATTGTTCAGGACCGCCTGGCCACGATTGTTGAGGATGATTTTACCTTTGAGCAGGCGCGCCGCCGGTTGGCAAATGAAGTTGAACTGGAAAAGATGCGTAGTGAGCTTCGCAAATTACGTGGCGAAGATAAGGTGGTGCGTCCACAACCCGTTCAGGCGCAGCCCAGTGAAACGGCCGCAAAGGTGCAACCAAAGGCTGCTATTGATATGCCGCGTGTCATTCTTGAGGCTGAAATTGGCGGTTCACGACGTATAGCCGTTACGGACGGTAAAACATTGCGCTATGTTCGAACGGGAGAAATTTTCTCTATAGGTGAAAATAAATTTAAACTCGCGAATGACAAGAAAACAGTCACGCTTGTTGAAGGCGCTGCACAGTGAGCCTGGAGTTTGTACGTATTTCGTCCGATGAGCTGTTAAATGATAAATGGACTTATATCGAATTCGAGGGCGTTGGTTTTACGGCCATGACCGAAGAATCTGAATATTTGTTAGTTTCTCATATTCAGATCAGCGATCTCTTTACGTACCAGATTCAGGTGGCAAGGCTGATTTCTCAGCACAAACGGCAGGTCATTGGCCTGGCGCTGGTGCAGGAAGAGGACTTTTACCGTGTGATTGAGCATGTTTCGCTAAAGCAACTTAATGAAGCGAATAAAAGCATTGATATCACTGATACGCAAAAACAACTGGCTACGATTTTACAGCGAGCAGTAAGTATGGGCGCAAGTGACCTGCACATCACCCGAAATGATGTGCTGGCACAGTTTGAAGCGCGTATTAACGGCGTGCTGATGCCCTTTATGCAAATAAAGTCTCATCTATGCGATGAATTGGTCTTCGTATTATATAACGTAGAAGCTACAACGCGTGATACCACCTGGAACCGCGCGATACCACAGAGTGCCAATATACTTTATAGCCTGAGCGGTAAGCCCTACCGTTTTCGCTATGCGCACTTCCCGATCTTTGGCGAGACGCCGGATTGCTATCATGCAGTATTGCGTATCATTCCATCGGGCCTGCAAAAGGGCAATATCGGTTCTCTGGATAAAATTGGTATCTCTGCTGAAGAAATTGAGGATCTTAAGAAGATCCTTTCTAATCCTTATGGTGCCTATGTTATTGCCGGAACAACAGGCTCTGGTAAATCCACGACGTTGAAAAATCTGATGGAATGGTTGCAGATAAATCGTTATGACGATCGTGGCTGTTTTTTGACCGTCGAAGATCCGGTTGAATATCAGATTTATGGCGCAAAGCAAAGTTCTGTCGTCAGCGTTGAGGGCGGAGGGTTTCATGCAGCAATTAAATCAGCACTACGTCGTGACCCTGATGTACTGATGGTGGGGGAAATCCGTGACAATATTTCAGCTAATGCGCTTGCTGGCGCGGTTGAGAGCGGACACTACTGTTTTACTACCGTACACGCCGGAAACATTGTCTCATTGCTACAGCGTATGTCAGCGTTAGGGATCGGTAGTGACAAGCTTTCCACACCGGGATTCATCGCAGGGCTGCAATGTCAGAAACTTGTGCCCGTGCTTTGTGATAACTGTAAGGTCGAACTGGGAAAACGCACCATTTCGGGAAGAGAATTTACGCTCTATACCGCAGGCGAAAAAGGATGTCTCCAGTGCAAAAACAGCGGAATTAAAGGCAGACAACTGGCAATGGAATACTTCCTGCCTACCTATGACGAACTAGCTGCTATTGCAAAACAGGAATGGTTGAACACCTATACGTTGTGGCGCAATAAACGGCAGGCCGCGAAAGGCCTGGCGGAAGGATTTGAGATTCGTGAAAAAGTAATGGCGCATGTCCTGAAAGGGCGTGTTGACGCCAACTGGTACGCCATGGAATTCGGAACGTTAGCGGAAGAAGAGCTGGAGGTGCTCGTTGAGAAAATTCGGTAAAAAACAGCGTATATATATATACCAGTTTTGCGCTGATATGGTTAAAGCTGGTTTGCCGCTTTTTGACTCCTTGCAAAAATTGCAACAGGAAGGCCGTCCTTTATTGGGAAAAGGTTTCAGTAATAAGCTGGCAGATGTTCTCATGAAGATGAAACAGGAAACTTCTGTGTCATCGGTTTTTTCCGGTATGGTACCTAATTCGGAATTAAGCGTTATTACTGCGGCTGAAAAAAGCGGCAGTCTGGCGGATGGTTTTTTGACGTTGGTTGCAGTTATTCACTATAATGATGAATTACGCAAAAAAATTATCGGCGCAATGGTTTTCCCGTTAATTATGATTACCCTGTCGCTGGTAGTCATTGCTGGATACTCGCAAAAGGTCTTCCCGGCGTTTGCTTCTGTCGTACCTGTAGAGACCTGGCCTGCCGTAACACAAAATTTGTATAAATTTGGCACTGCTTTATATCAGGGGTTATGGCTAAAGATTTTGATTGGTTTTGTGGCTTTGATTTTTGCCATTAAAATAACTATGGCAAATTTTAGCGGGCCAGTAAGGAATAAATTTGTTGACAAGCTTTTGCCATTTTCTACCTATCGACAGCTTACTTCTTCAATATTCCTTAACAATCTGTCATTAATGCTGAGTAATAATATTCCTCTCACTGATGCGTTGTCTATCATTCGCCTCAATGCTAATCGTTGGTTGCGTTGGCATCTGGATGTGATGATCGATAATATGGCAAAAGGCATCCATTACAGTAAAGCATTAGCTTCAGGTCTAATGGGTGTCGAAGAATTGTTAAATATCAGCCTGTATGCAGAGTTGCCCTCTTTTAATGATGTATTGCGCTCGGTATCGGAACGTTCACGGGAACGTATACAGGAATATATTAAAAAGCTTTCTGGATTATTAAAAAACCTGGCAACGATTGTTCTGGGAGGGTGCGTTATTTGGGTGTTTATTGCCCTTTTTGCACTCATGGATACATTGTCGAAAACGGCAGGAAGATAATGGCCAAAAAATTCCATGTAAATACAGTCATGGCGCTTGCCTTTACAGCGGCATTATTTACATCCTCAAACTCATTGGCAAGCGCCATCTATGGTTTTGGCTCAGGCCCAGGGATTACGCCGAAGGCGCATATTGATCCGCTTAGTGCGGAACAAATAAAACGCATTCCTGCAAGCTGTTTATAAGAGGATAAATGAGATGCGCATGGAGGCGTTTTTTTCACCTTATTATCCATGGCTGGCATTAGTACTGGGGTTACTGATAGGTAGTTTCTTAAATGTGGTTATTTATCGGCTGCCCATCATGCTATTACGAGAGTCGGCTGATGAAAATGCTTTGAAGACGCTACCCAATGTTAATCTCTGGTGGCCATCTTCACATTGCCCTGTATGCAAGACCAATATCAAACCCTGGGACAATATCCCGGTATTCAGTTGGATTTTTCTACGAGGCAGGTGTCGGTGCTGTCATTGTGCTATTCCTTTTCAGTACCCTTTAAGTGAAGCACTTATCGGCATCGGCTATTTTTTGCTGGTACTGCTGTACTATCCCGAGCATAGCCTGACGCAACTGGCGTTCCTGGCGCTTTTCGGTAGTCTGCTGTATACGCTGGCAATGATCGATCTGAAAACCTTTTTACTGCCTGACTGTCTGGTTTTTTTGCTGTTATGGGCAGGGTTGATCGCCTCGGTAAGAAATATTATTCCCGTCTCGCCGCGCGATAGCGTTATCGGTGCTGTGATTATTTGGGGATTTACATGGCTGATGGCGAAAGGATACACCTGGCTCACACATCGTGAAGGCTTTGGCTATGGTGACGTGAAATTATTTGCTGCCTGTGCGGTCTGGGTGGGCAGTGATTATGTCGGACATTTGATGCTAGGTTCCGCCGTGCTGGGAGTGATATTCTTTGCGCTTCGCCTGCTGATGCGAAGGAATACCGTTCAGCAACCAGGCGAGGACGAACGCTATCTGCCTTTCGGCCCGGCGATCGTAATTACCGCATTCCTTATTATGCACATGGAGGTGCTGATTTAATGTCCTTTTTGCTTTTATCTGGTGCGCTGTTGACCGCGAATCCTGTTTATCGCATTGAGCCTGAATGTTATTACTCTACTTATGCGGCACTCATGCAAGCGAGAAAAGCGGATACTTTCCGCACGGGGCTGGGCATACTGGCCCCGCTCGACTCCGTTACGTGTTATCGCGACGCGACAGGGATTGAACTCGCTACAATAGCCGACTATCAGGCAGCTTTCAGGATGCCGCAACCTCTGGCGCTTATTTCAGAGGAAGATCAGCAATCCTTTGACGCTGCGCGGCTCTTTATAGTGAAAGAAAGTGTTACGCCGGAGGCAACAGAGGACGATGTTGAGGCAATTGCACAGGCAGAGTCCTCTGTAAACAATCAGGACCTGACGCTCAGCTCCAGTGATGAAGATGTGGGAAGCAGTGTTTTCAGCGTCATGAATGCGACGGTTCCAACGATGAGCGCGCCACCCCCCGTCTGGAAGCCGTTATTGAGCCAGCATGCGCAATCAGGGCGCTTCATTTTTCCGTTGACGACACCTTTGAATGTGACATCGCCTTATGGGCTTCGTTATCATCCAGTCATTCATTCGTTCATGCGTCATGAAGGGACAGATTTCCGGGCCGCCAATAACAGCGAAGTAATGTCAATCGCTGATGGGGAGGTAGTGGAAGCAAGTTACGGTCCCGTAACCGGTTTCTATATTACCATTCGCCACGCGGACGGCTGGAGCAGTCGGTATCTGCACTTAAATCAACTAAAAGTCTTCAAAAATCAGCACGTCAAAAAAGGCAACGTGATCGGCCTTTCCGGAAATACAGGGCGAACGAATGGTCCGCACCTGCATCTGGAAATCAGTCATAACGATCGGTTGCTGGACCCTATGAAGGTATTATTCGAACAACGTCAGTCATCTTCACCTGTTTCAGCGCCTGCGCCTGTTGCTGCGCCTGAGCCCATTGATATGACGCCCAAAATAGCGGTAGTGTCAGGAGAGGGCGATAACCTACAAATAGGCGTCCGCATTGGCAGGTCGGTGTCGATGTACAATCCTAAAGAGATTATCGAAACCGATGAGGGGAACTGGCGAATAGTTAAAAAGTTTGGCAAATACAAGCTGCTGAAGGTGCAACCGGCAGTTGCAGATGAAGCCCATTAAGGCAGGTGCGCTTTATTGCCTTGTTTTTGGTCGATTTAAATCCGCTTTGCTGTTTTTTTCCGCATTCGATACAATGCGTTGAAATTGCCCTTGCGAAGGTCATTCGCTTTGGTTAGTATTCACACCCGCTTCAGTGGGAAAGCGTAACGCCTCCCGCGATATTGGTCGAAGCAATTGGTATGCGGCAACTCCGCAAGGAACAGGTTAATTATGTACGAAGCTCTTTTGGTAGTTTTCCTTATTGTGGCAATCGGCCTTGTAGGTCTGGTTATGCTACAGCAGGGTAAAGGCGCTGATATGGGAGCCTCCTTTGGAGCTGGCGCTTCTGGTACGCTGTTTGGTTCAGGTGGTTCTGGTAACTTCATGACCCGCATGACGGCTGTGCTGGCGACGTTGTTCTTCATCATTAGTCTGGTGCTTGGCAATATCAACAGCAACAAGGCCAATAAAGGAAGTGAGTGGGAAAACCTGAATGCGCCGGCGAAAACCGAGCAAACTCAGCCAGCTGCTCCGGCTCAGCCGACCAGCGATATCCCGCAGTAAGTATTTCAGTACCGAGGTGGTGGAATTGGTAGACACGCTACCTTGAGGTGGTAGTGCCCTAACGGGCTTGTGGGTTCGAGTCCCATCCTCGGTACCAAATTCCGAAAGAAAGACGCTGAAAAGCGTCTTTTTTTTCGTCTGGATCTGGAAAGATTGTTGCTGTTAGATAAGGCATGCAGACAGTCATAAAAAAAGCCGCTTTCGCGGCTTTTTCATTTTATCCGGACGTTTATTTCCCTTTATTCTCCAGATTCTCCACCTGCGGTACGCCGCTGGTAGACGATGCGGAGAGCAACCCTGACTGGGCATAACCGAACAGCTTCTCGCGGGTATCGGTGATGTCCAGGTTACGCATGGTCAACTGACCAATACGGTCATCAGGTGAGAAGACGGAATCGCCTTTTTCCATGGTCAGACGCTCTGCTTTATAGGTCAGATTGTCCGAAACCGTATTCAGGATGGAGTAGTCGTTACCGCGACGCAGTTCCAGGGTTACTTCGCCGGTGATCTGGCTGGCAACCCAGCGTTGCAGGGCATCACGCAGCATCAGCGCCTGAGAATCGAACCAGCGGCCCTGATACAGCAGACGACCCAGTTGGCGGCCGTGCGCGTGGTACTGCTCGATGGTATCTTCGTTATGAATACCGGTCAGCAGACGCTCATAGGCGATATGCAGCAGCGCCATCCCCGGGGCTTCATAGATCCCACGGCTTTTAGCTTCAATGATACGGTTTTCAATCTGATCGCTCATGCCCAGACCGTGACGACCGCCGATGCGATTAGCTTCCATCATCAGTTCAACATCGTCAGCAAAGGTTTTACCGTTCAGTGCCACCGGATGACCATGTTCGAAACGTACCGTCACTTCTTCCGCCGGAATTTTGACGTTCTCATCCCAGAACTTCACGCCCATGATGGGGTTAACGATTTTCACGCTGGAGTTGAGGAATTCGAGGTCTTTCGCTTCGTGCGTCGCACCCAGCATATTAGAGTCAGTGGAATAGGCTTTTTCGACCGACATTTTATAGTCAAAGCCACAGGCAATCATAAATTCAGACATCTCCTGACGTCCGCCCAGCTCATCAATAAAGTCGGTATCCAGCCACGGCTTATAGATTTTCAGTTCAGCGTTGGTCAGCAGACCATAACGGTAAAAACGTTCGATATCGTTACCTTTATAGGTACTGCCGTCGCCCCAGATATTCACGCCATCTTCTTTCATCGCTGCAACCAGCATGGTCCCAGTGACAGCCCGGCCCAGCGGGGTGGTATTGAAATAGGTCAGGCCGCCAGTCGTGTTATGAAATGCACCACATTGAATGGCGGCGATACCTTCGGCAACCAGCTGTTTACGGCAGTCGATCAGGCGAGCGTTTTCTGCACCATATTCTTTCGCGCGGCGAGGAATTGCATCATAATCCTCTTCGTCCGGCTGGCCCAGGTTTGCCGTATAGGCATAAGGGACCGCCCCTTTTTGTCGCATCCACAGCAGTGCTGCGCTGGTGTCCAGACCGCCAGAAAAAGCGATACCAATACGTTGACCTGCCGGAAGATGTTTGAGAATCGTCGTCATAAAATAAACCCTGCCTGGTAGACTATGGAGAAATCATCTCTGATACTGAATGCATGTTTATGCAAAATAAATGAGTTTTCATTTAAACACCTTTTGCCGCATATCGAAAGTGATTCATGAAGATTTCGCTAAAAAATCCTACACCGCTACCTTTACTCTATGCACAGTACGCGCGTTTTTATGCCAGTTAAAAAGCACGGGCAACAGGCCGTGGGCGCGCCTTGACACAAACCGCTATTTTTCCCTATAATACAGACCGGTTTTACGTCCCGTCTTCGGTACCAAATCCCAGCATTATTTGCATTTTCTACTCAAAACGCGTAGAATTTGCCACGTTTCAGGCGCGGGGTGGAGCAGCCTGGTAGCTCGTCGGGCTCATAACCCGAAGGTCGTCGGTTCAAATCCGGCCCCCGCAACCACTTTCCCTTAGAGTTCTTTTTCAAATAGTCTGTGAAGACGTTGGCCTTCGTAGCTGAATTTGAAAAAAATTCTTTCGGAAGGTTCTCCAGGCCGCAGTTGCGGCTATAGGGTTCAGTTATCTAAAGCCCCGATTTATCGGGGTTTTTTGTTATCTGACTACAGAATAACTGGGCTTTACGCCCTTTTTTTATGTCTTGGGGGTGGGCTTGTCCACATTAGAGCAAAAATTAACAGAGATGATTACAGCACCGGTTGAAGCATTGGGCTTTGAGCTGGTCGGCATCGAATTTATTCGCGGTCGCACATCGACACTGCGCATCTATATTGATAGTGAAGATGGCATCAATGTTGATGATTGTGCTGATGTGAGCCATCAGGTGAGTGCCGTAATGGACGTTGAAGATCCCATTACCGTGGCCTACAACCTGGAAGTCTCCTCACCTGGCCTTGATCGTCCTATGTTTGTCGCTGAACACTATACGCGTTTCCTGGGTGAAGAGGTGGCGCTGGTCCTGCGCATGGCGGTACAGAACCGTCGTAAGTGGCAGGGCATTATTAAAGCGGTAGACGGTGAGATGATCACGGTTACGGTTGATGGCAAAGATGAAGTGTTCGCGCTGAGTAACATCCAGAAGGCGAACCTGGTTCCCCACTTTTAACAGTCTGGATTGAGGTGAAAGGCCCCGATGAATAAAGAAATTTTGGCTGTTGTTGAAGCCGTTTCCAACGAAAAATCGCTGCCACGCGAGAAAATTTTCGAAGCGCTGGAGAGTGCACTGGCAACGGCAACAAAGAAAAAATATGAACAAGAGATCGATGTTCGCGTAGAAATCGATCGCAAAAGCGGCGATTTTGACACCTTCCGTCGCTGGGTTATCGTTGAAGAAGTGACCCAGCCGACCAAAGAAATCACCCTGGAAGCGGCGCGTTTTGAAGACGAAAGCCTGAACGTGGGTGAATACGTTGAAGATCAGATCGAATCTGTCACCTTTGACCGTATTACGACCCAGACCGCTAAACAGGTTATCGTGCAAAAAGTACGTGAAGCTGAGCGCGCGATGGTTGTCGATCAGTTCCGTGAACACGAAGGTGAAATCATTACTGGCGTGGTGAAGAAAGTAAACCGCGACAACATCTCTTTAGATCTTGGTAGTAATGCTGAAGCCGTGATCATGCGTGAAGACATGCTGCCGCGTGAAAACTTCCGTCCCGGCGACCGTATTCGTGGCGTACTCTATTCAGTACGTCCGGAAGCGCGCGGTGCGCAGCTGTTTGTGACGCGTTCTAAGCCGGAAATGCTGATTGAACTCTTCCGCATCGAAGTGCCAGAAATTGGCGAAGAAGTTATTGAGATCAAAGCAGCGGCTCGCGATCCGGGTTCACGTGCGAAAATCGCGGTGAAAACCAATGATAAGCGTATCGACCCGGTCGGTGCCTGCGTAGGTATGCGCGGTGCCCGTGTTCAGGCGGTATCAACCGAGCTGGGCGGTGAGCGCATTGATATCGTTCTGTGGGATGACAATCCGGCACAGTTCGTCATTAATGCCATGGCTCCGGCAGACGTGGCTTCTATCGTTGTGGATGAAGACAAACACACGATGGATATCGCGGTTGAAGCGGGTAATCTGGCGCAGGCGATTGGCCGTAACGGTCAGAACGTGCGTCTGGCCTCGCAGCTCAGCGGTTGGGAACTCAACGTGATGACCGTTGATGACCTCCAGGCGAAGCATCAGGCTGAAACCTATGCCGCGATTGAGACGTTCACCAGACACCTCGACATTGACGAAGAGTTTGCCACCGTTCTGGTTGAAGAAGGTTTCTCAACGCTGGAAGAACTGGCCTACGTGCCAATGAAAGAACTGCTGGAAATTGACGGCCTTGATGAATCGACCGTTGAAGCACTGCGTGAGCGTGCTAAAACCGCACTGGCCACTCTGGCACAGGCTCAGGAAGACAGCCTTGGTGATAACAAACCGGCTGACGACTTGCTGAATCTGGAAGGACTGGATCGCGCAATGGCCTTCAAACTGGCTGCCCGTGGTGTTTGTACGCTGGAAGATCTCGCCGATCAGGGCATTGATGATCTGGCTGATATCGAAGGTCTGTCCGACGAGAAAGCTGGTGAGCTGATTATGGCTGCCCGTAATATTTGCTGGTTCGGTGACGAAGCGTAATAAACTGTAGCAGGAAGGAACAGCATGACAGATGTAACTTTAAAAGCGCTGGCCGCAGATAAACAGATTTCCGTGGATCGCCTGGTACAGCAATTCGCTGATGCAGGCATCCGCAAATCTGTTGACGATTCTGTGTCCGCACAAGAAAGACAAACCTTACAGGCCCACCTGAACCGTGACCAGGGTGCAGGCCCGGACAAGTTGACATTACAGCGTAAAACGCGCAGTACTTTAAACATTCCCGGTACCGGCGGGAAAAGCAAATCGGTACAAATTGAAGTCCGCAAGAAGCGCACCTTTGTGAAACGTGACCCGCAAGAGGCAGAACGTCTCGCGGCGGAAGAGCAGGCGCAGCGTGAAGCGGAAGAGCAAGCCCGTCGTGAGGCTGAAGAAGCAGCCAAACGCGAGGCGCAATTGAAAGCTGAGCGCGAGGCCGCAGAACAAGCTAAGCGTGAAGCCGCTGACAAAGCGAAACGTGAAGCTGCGGAAAAAGACAAAGTGAGCAATCAACAAGACGATATGACTAAAACTGCCCAGGCTGAGAAAGCCCGCCGTGAGAACGAAGCTGCGGAACTGAAGCGTAAAGCTGAAGAAGAAGCGCGTCGTAAGCTGGAAGAGGAAGCGCGTCGCGTAGCTGAAGAAGCTCGTCGTATGGCTGAAGAAAACGAGAAAAACGGCGTTCAGGTAACTGAAGTTCCTGAGGACTCCAGCGACTATCACGTCACTACGTCTCAGCATGCTCGTCAGGCTGAAGATGACAATGACCGTGAAGTTGAAGGTGGCCGTAGCCGCACGCGTACCGCGAAAGCCGCGCGCCCGGCTAAAAAAGGCAACAAGCATGCCGAATCAAAAGCCGATCGTGAAGAAGCGCGTGCAGCGGTTCGTGGTGGTAAAGGCGGCAAGCGTAAAGGATCTTCTTTACAGCAGGGCTTCCAGAAACCCGCTCAGGCTGTTAACCGTGACGTTGTGATTGGTGAAACCATCACCGTTGGCGATCTGGCAAACAAAATGGCGGTCAAAGGCTCTCAGGTCATCAAAGCGATGATGAAACTGGGCGCAATGGCAACCATTAACCAGGTCATCGACCAGGAAACCGCACAGCTGGTTGCCGAAGAGATGGGCCACAAAGTTATCCTGCGTCGTGAAAACGAGCTGGAAGAAGCAGTAATGAGCGACCGTGACACTGGCGCTGCGGCTGAACCGCGTGCACCGGTTGTGACCATCATGGGTCACGTTGACCACGGTAAAACCTCTCTGCTGGACTACATTCGTTCAACGAAAGTGGCCTCTGGCGAAGCGGGCGGCATTACCCAGCATATCGGTGCTTATCACGTTGAAACTGAAAACGGGATGATCACCTTCCTGGATACCCCGGGCCACGCCGCGTTTACCTCTATGCGTGCTCGTGGTGCGCAGGCAACGGATATCGTTGTTCTGGTTGTTGCAGCAGACGACGGCGTGATGCCGCAGACCATCGAAGCTATCCAGCATGCGAAAGCAGCGCAGGTGCCGCTGGTGGTTGCCGTGAACAAAATCGATAAGCCAGAAGCCGATATGGATCGCGTTAAGAACGAACTGTCTCAGTACGGCGTTATGCCGGAAGAGTGGGGCGGCGAAGCGCAGTTCATCCCTGTTTCTGCGAAAGCGGGTACCGGTATTGATGACCTGCTGAACGCTATCCTGCTTCAGGCTGAAGTTCTGGAACTGAAAGCCATTCGCAATGGTATGGCGAGCGGCGCGGTCATCGAATCCTTCCTCGATAAAGGTCGTGGTCCGGTTGCGACCGTCCTGGTTCGCGAAGGTACCCTGAACAAAGGCGATATCGTGCTGTGTGGCTTCGAGTACGGTCGCGTTCGTGCGATGCGTAACGAACTGGGTCAGGAAGTGCTGGAAGCGGGTCCGTCCATTCCGGTAGAAATCCTCGGTCTGTCTGGTGTTCCGGCAGCGGGTGATGAGGTGACGGTCGTTCGTGACGAGAAAAAAGCGCGTGAAGTGGCACTGTATCGTCAGGGCAAATTCCGTGAAGTTAAACTGGCTCGTCAGCAGAAATCGAAACTTGAGAACATGTTCGCCAACATGACCGAAGGCGAAGTTCACGAAGTGAACATCGTGCTGAAGGCTGACGTACAGGGTTCTGTGGAAGCGATCTCCGACTCCTTACTGAAACTGTCTACCGACGAAGTGAAAGTAAGAATCATCGGTTCCGGCGTAGGTGGTATCACCGAAACCGACGCGACCCTGGCTGCGGCATCCAACGCTATCCTGGTTGGCTTCAACGTTCGTGCCGATGCTTCTGCTCGTAAAGTGATTGAGTCTGAAAGCCTGGATCTGCGTTACTACTCCGTCATCTATAATCTGATCGACGAAGTGAAAGCGGCAATGAGCGGCATGCTGTCTCCGGAACTGAAACAGCAGATCATCGGTCTGGCTGAAGTGCGCGATGTGTTCAAATCACCGAAATTCGGTGCAATCGCGGGCTGTATGGTTACCGAAGGTACTATCAAACGTCACAACCCGATCCGCGTTCTGCGCGACAACGTGGTTATCTATGAAGGCGAGCTGGAGTCCCTGCGCCGCTTCAAAGATGACGTTAACGAAGTCCGTAACGGTATGGAATGTGGTATCGGCGTGAAGAACTACAACGACGTTCGCGTTGGCGATATGATCGAAGTGTTCGAGATTATCGAGATCCAACGTACCATCGCATAATCTTCGTTATGCCCGGTGGCACTGCGTTTACCGGGCCGATACTTAGAAGATTGTTTTGCGTAGGCCGGGTAAGCGAAGCGCCACCCGGCAATAATTTCAAAAGGGGCTGATAGCCCCTTTTTTGTCTGGAGAGTTTATTATGGCGAAAGAATTTGGTCGCCCGCAGCGCGTGGCGCAGGAGATGCAAAAAGAGATCGCAATCATCCTGCAACGCGAAATCAAAGACCCGCGTCTGGGCATGATGACCACCGTATCCGGTGTCGAAATGTCCCGCGATCTGGCCTATGCCAAAGTGTTTGTGACTTTCCTGAACGATAAAGATGAAGCCGCGATTAAAGCGGGCATCAAAGCGTTGCAGGAAGCCTCTGGTTTCATCCGTTCTCTGCTGGGGAAAGCGATGCGCCTGCGTATCGTGCCGGAACTGACCTTCTTCTATGATAACTCGCTGGTTGAAGGGATGCGCATGTCCAACCTGGTGACCAGCGTGGTGAAACATGACGATGAGCGTCGTGTGAACCCGGACGACAGCAAGGAGGACTAATGAGTCGTCCTCGTCGTCGTGGTCGCGATATCCACGGTGTACTGCTGCTTGATAAACCGCAGGGCATGTCCAGCAACGATGTACTGCAAAAGGTAAAGCGGATTTATAACGCCAACCGGGCCGGGCATACCGGCGCGCTGGATCCGCTGGCCACCGGCATGCTGCCGATTTGCCTCGGCGAAGCGACCAAGTTTTCTCAGTACCTGCTTGACTCCGACAAGCGCTATCGCGTCATTGCTCGCCTGGGTCAGCGCACCGACACCTCCGACGCTGACGGTCAGATCGTGCAGGAGCGCCCGGTTACGTTTAGTGCGACAGCGCTTGAGGCCGCGCTGGACTCCTTTCGGGGTGATATCCAGCAGGTGCCGTCGATGTATTCGGCGCTGAAATATCAGGGGCGGAAACTGTACGAATATGCGCGTGAAGGTATTGAAGTTCCGCGTGAAGCGCGCCCGATCACGGTTTATGAGCTACAGTTCATTCGCCATGAGGGTAACGAGCTTGAACTGGAAGTTCACTGCTCAAAAGGGACGTACATCCGTACTATCGTTGACGATCTCGGTGAAAAGCTGGGCTGCGGCGCGCACGTTATCTTCCTGCGTCGACTGGCAGTCAGCAAGTATCCGGTAGAGCGGATGGTGACGCTCGAACACCTGCGTGAACTGGTCGAGCAGGCTGAACAGCAAGCCATCCCGGCGGCCGATCTGCTGGATCCGCTGTTAATGCCAATGGATAGTCCGGCTTCGGACTTTCCTCGGGTCAATATTCCTGCCGTTGTCGCAGGCTATTTTAAGCAGGGGCAACCCGTGCGCGCTTCTGGCGCACCGCTAAATGGTCTCGTACGGGTGACGGAAGGTGAGGACGCCCAGTTTATCGGGATGGGCGAAATTGATGATGAAGGTCGCGTTGCGCCTCGTCGTCTGGTTGTAGAGTATCCGGCATAATGTCGCTCCGTCTTGCGATAACAAGGCGCTGCGAGTAGAATATTGCCGCTTAATGTCCGGTAAATTGTTTAACAAGCTAGCGGGCATGACTATGGGGTTGCTGAATTAGAGATTGGCACCCTTTCATTCTTTTAAATCTGGAGTTCTATAATGTCTCTAAGCGTTGAAGCTAAAGCACAAATCGTTTCTGAGTTTGGTCGTGGTACTAACGACAGCGGTTCTACCGAAGTTCAGGTTGCCCTGCTGACTGCACAGATTAACCACCTGCAGGGTCACTTTGCAGAGCACAAAAAAGATCACCACAGCCGTCGTGGTCTGCTGCGTATGGTTTCTCAGCGTCGTAAACTGCTCGACTACCTGAAACGTAAAGATGTTGCACGCTATACCGCGCTGATCGAGCGTCTGGGCCTGCGTCGCTAAGTCTTGCGAGTTTCAGAAAAGGGGCCTTCAGGGCCCCTTTTTTCAACCGGACCGCAGCAATTCGCTGGAAACTAATGTATTGTTGCTATGAATGATCTTCCGTCGCAGAGGTTCGCGCGGCTAATGAGAGGCTTTACCCGAAGAGCGGGTTAGGGTTGTCATTAGTCGCGAGGATGCGCAGAAGATCGGATGTTAACGACAGCATACCGTGGGTGTGCTGCCACTTATTAAGAAAGGATATTATTTTGCTGAATCCGATCGTTCGTAAATTCCAGTACGGTCAACATACCGTTACGCTGGAAACCGGGATGATGGCGCGTCAGGCCACTGCTGCCGTCATGGTTAGCATGGATGACACCGCAGTATTCGTGACCGTAGTAGGGCAGAAAAAAGCCAAAGCGGGTCAGGACTTCTTCCCATTAACGGTTAACTATCAGGAGCGTACCTACGCTGCTGGTCGTATCCCGGGTAGCTTCTTCCGCCGTGAAGGCCGTCCGAGCGAAGGCGAAACCCTGATCGCGCGTCTGATTGACCGCCCGGTTCGTCCGCTGTTCCCGGAAGGCTTCGTCAACGAAGTTCAGGTTATTGCCACTGTCGTTTCCGTTAACCCGCAGGTTAACCCGGATATCGTGGCGATGATCGGTGCTTCCGCCGCGCTGTCTCTGTCTGGCATTCCGTTTAACGGCCCAATCGGCGCTGCACGTGTGGGTTATATCAATGACCAGTACGTACTGAACCCGACTCAGGACGAACTGAAAGAAAGCAAACTGGATCTGGTGGTAGCGGGTACTGAAGCTGCCGTGCTGATGGTTGAATCTGAAGCTGAACTGCTGAGCGAAGATCAGATGCTGGGTGCCGTGGTCTTTGGTCACGAGCAGCAGCAGGTTGTTATTCAGGCGATCAACGATCTGGTGAAAGAAGCCGGCAAACCGCGTTGGGACTGGCAGCCAGAAGCTGTTGATGCTGCGCTGAACGCCCGCGTTGCTGCCCTGGCGGAATCTCGCCTGAGCGACGCTTACCGTATCACCGATAAACAAGAACGTTATGCTCAGGTTGATGTTATCAAATCTGAAGTTATCGCGAACCTGGTTGCCGAAGATGACGCGCTGGACGCTAACGATCTGGGCGACATCCTGCACGCTATCGAGAAAAACGTCGTTCGTAGCCGCGTACTGGCAGGCGAGCCGCGTATCGACGGTCGTGAAAAAGACATGATCCGTGGTCTGGACGTGCGCACTGGCGTACTGCCGCGTACTCACGGCTCCGCGCTGTTCACCCGTGGCGAAACGCAGGCGCTGGTTACCGCGACCCTGGGTACGGCACGTGACGCACAGAACCTCGACGAGCTGATGGGCGAGCGTACTGACAGCTTCCTGTTCCACTACAACTTCCCTCCGTACTCCGTGGGCGAAACCGGTATGGTTGGCTCGCCGAAGCGTCGTGAAATTGGTCACGGTCGTCTGGCGAAACGCGGCGTGCTGGCAGTGATGCCAGAAGCAGACAAATTCCCGTACACTGTACGTGTGGTGTCTGAAATCACCGAATCCAACGGTTCTTCTTCCATGGCTTCCGTGTGTGGTGCTTCCCTGGCGCTGATGGATGCAGGCGTGCCGATTAAAGCGGCCGTTGCGGGTATCGCGATGGGTCTGGTGAAAGAAGGCGACAACTTTGTTGTTCTGTCTGACATCCTCGGCGACGAAGATCACCTCGGCGATATGGACTTCAAAGTAGCGGGTTCCCGCGAAGGTATCTCTGCGCTGCAGATGGATATCAAAATTGAAGGTATCACCAAAGAGATTATGCAGGTTGCGCTGAACCAGGCTAAAGGTGCGCGTCTGCACATCCTGGGCGTGATGGAACAGGCGATCAACGCACCGCGTGGCGACATTTCTCAGTTTGCTCCGCGTATCCACACTATCAAGATCAGCCCGGACAAGATCAAAGACGTTATCGGTAAAGGCGGTTCTGTTATCCGCGCTCTGACCGAAGAAACCGGCACCACCATCGAAATCGAAGATGACGGCACCGTGAAAATCGCGGCGACCGACGGTGAAAAAGCGAAATTCGCTATTCGTCGTATCGAAGAGATCACCGCAGAAATCGAAGTGGGCCGTATCTACAACGGTAAAGTGACCCGCATCGTAGACTTTGGCGCATTTGTTGCCATCGGTGGCGGTAAAGAAGGTCTGGTTCACATCTCTCAGATCGCTGACAAGCGCGTTGAGAAAGTGACTGACTATCTGCAAATGAACCAGGAAGTTCCGGTGAAAGTTCTGGAAGTTGACCGCCAGGGCCGTATCCGTCTGAGCATCAAAGAAGCAACTGAGCAGTCTCAGCCTGCGAACGCACCGGAAGCTCCGGCTGCTGAACAAGGCGAGTAAGGTTGCCATTGCCCTCTGCTACGGCAGAGGGCTAATTCGTTGGCTGGACGCCTTGTTTGCCACTGGGGAACGGGACGTTCATCCTTTTGTTGTCTTCGGGAGTGGGAAATGAAGCCTTTTTTGCGCTGGTGTTTCGTGGCAACAGCTCTTACGCTTGCTGGATGCAACAGTTCCAACTGGCGTAAAAGTGAAGTCCTCGCAGTACCATTGCAACCGACTTTACAGCAGGAAGTGATTCTGGCACGCATGGAACAAATTCTTGCCAGTCGGGCTTTAACCGATGACGAACGCGCACAGCTTTTATATGAGCGCGGAGTGTTGTATGATAGTCTCGGTCTGAGGGCATTAGCGCGAAATGATTTTTCACAAGCGCTGGCAATCCGACCAGATATGCCAGAAGTATTCAATTACTTAGGCATATATTTAACGCAGGCGGGCAGTTATGATGCCGCCTATGAAGCGTTTGATTCTGTACTTGAGCTTGATCCAACTTACAATTACGCGTACTTGAATCGCGGTATCGCCCTCTATTACGGCGGTCGCGATAAGTTAGCGCAAGATGATCTGCTGGCGTTTTATCAAGACGATCCCAATGATCCTTTCCGCAGTCTGTGGCTTTATCTTGTTGAGCAGAAGCTTGATGAGAAGCAGGCAAAAGAAGCGTTGAAGCAACGCTTTGAGAAATCGGACAAAGAACAATGGGGATGGAACATTGTCGAGTTCTACCTGGGCGACATTAACGAATCCGCGTTAATGGGACGACTCAAGGCGGACGCAACGGATAACACCTCGCTCGCTGAGCATCTCAGTGAAACCAACTTCTATTTAGGTAAGTATTACCTAAGTCTTGGGGACAAGGACAGCGCTACGGCACTGTTCAAACTGGCGGTGGCTAACAACGTTCATAACTTTGTTGAGCACCGATACGCATTGTTGGAATTATCGCTCCTGGGCCAGGAGCAAGATGACCTGGCAGAATCGGACCAGCAATAGCTGACGAACATACATTAGCCCGAATTTTTTGATTGCCATCACCTTTGCGGGTGAGGGCGTTGTTGTTCGTTAATACACCTACTTTGAGCCGGTTCACACTTTTCAATGAAAATTGCAGATCAATTTCATGATGAGTTATGTAGACTGGCCGCCATTAATATCGAGGCACTTGTACTACATGGCTGAATTCGAAACCACTTTTGCAGATCTGGGCCTGAAGGCTCCTATCCTTGAAGCCCTTAACGATCTGGGTTACGAAAAACCATCTCCGATCCAGGCAGAGTGTATTCCTCACCTGCTGGGCGGCCGTGACGTTCTGGGTATGGCCCAGACCGGTAGCGGTAAAACCGCAGCGTTCTCTTTACCGCTGCTCAACAATCTTGATTCCGATCTGAAAGCACCTCAGATTCTGGTGCTGGCACCGACCCGCGAACTGGCGGTTCAGGTAGCTGAAGCAATGACGGATTTCTCTAAACACATGCACGGCGTGAACGTGGTAGCCCTTTACGGTGGCCAGCGTTATGACGTGCAACTGCGCGCCCTGCGTCAGGGGCCACAGATCGTCGTCGGTACGCCGGGTCGTCTGCTGGACCATCTGAAACGCGGCACGCTGAACCTGTCCAACCTGAGTGGTCTGGTACTGGACGAAGCCGATGAAATGCTGCGTATGGGCTTCATCGAAGACGTTGAAACCATCATGGCGCAGATCCCGGCTGACCATCAGACCGCGCTGTTCTCCGCGACCATGCCGGAAGCGATTCGTCGCATTACCCGCCGCTTTATGAATGAGCCGCAGGAAGTGCGCATTCAGTCCAGCGTAACCACTCGCCCGGACATCAGCCAGAGCTACTGGACGGTGTACGGCATGCGTAAAAACGAAGCGCTGGTACGTTTCCTGGAAGCGGAAGATTTTGATGCGGCGATTATCTTCGTTCGTACCAAAAACGCGACTCTGGAAGTGGCTGAAGCGCTGGAGCGTAGTGGCTATAACAGCGCCGCGCTGAACGGTGACATGAACCAGGCGCTGCGTGAGCAGACCCTGGAGCGTCTGAAAGACGGTCGTCTGGATATCCTGATTGCCACCGACGTTGCGGCTCGTGGCCTTGACGTTGAGCGTATCAGCCTGGTCGTCAACTACGACATCCCGATGGACTCCGAGTCTTACGTTCACCGTATCGGCCGTACCGGTCGTGCGGGTCGTGCCGGCCGCGCGCTGCTGTTCGTTGAGAACCGCGAGCGTCGTCTGCTGCGCAACATCGAACGCACCATGAAGCTGACTATTCCGGAAGTGGAACTGCCGAACGCAGAACTGCTGGGCAAACGCCGTCTGGAAAAATTTGCTGCTAAAGTTCAGCAGCAGCTGGAAAGCAGCGATCTGGATCTTTACCGTGGACTGCTGGCGAAAATCCAGCCGACCGCAGAAGGTGAAGAGCTGGACATCGAAACGCTGGCTGCCGCGCTGCTGAAAATGGCGCAGGGCGAACGTACTCTGATCGTACCGCCTGATGCACCGATGCGTCCGCGTCGCGAGTTCCGTGATCGTGATGACCGTGCTCCGCGCAGCGATCGTAACGATCGTGGCCCGCGTGGCGACCGTCCGGAACGCGGTGGTGAAGACCGCCCGCGTCGCGAACGTCGTGAGGTTGGCGATATGCAGCTGTACCGCATTGAAGTGGGCCGTGATGATGGCGTTGAAGTTCGTCATATCGTTGGCGCTATTGCTAACGAAGGCGATATCAGCAGCCGTTACATCGGTAACATCAAGCTATTTGCGTCTCACTCCACCATCGAACTGCCGAAAGGCATGCCGGGTGAAGTGCTGCAACACTTTACGCGTACCCGCATTCTGAACAAGCCGATGAACATGCAGCTGCTGGGCGATGCTCAGCCGCATACCGGTGGCGAACGTCGTGGCGGTGGTCGTGGCTTTGGTGGCGAGCGTCGTGAAGGTGGCCGTAGCTTCGGTGGTGAACGTCGTGAAGGCGGTGCCCGTCCGGAAGGTCGTCGTTTCAGCGGCGAGCGTCGTGAAGGTCAGGGTCGTGCGCCGCGTCGCGATGATTCTGCACCGCGTCGTGACGACTCCTCCAGCCGTCGCCGTTTCGGTGGCGATGCGTAATTTACGCTAACATCGTAAAGTAATCTGTACAGCCCCGGTCTCAACCACCGGGGCTTTTTTTATTCCATTTGTACTCGTGTACTGGTACAGTGCAACACGCTTCACCAGGAGAAGTGATTTTTACCGGAGAAAAAACCAGATGGCTACGCTTACGACCACACAAACCTCAACCTCGCTGCTCAGCGGCGTGGTGATCATCGGCGGCACGATTATAGGTGCAGGCATGTTCTCTTTGCCGGTGGTGATGTCCGGGGCATGGTTCTTCTGGTCGCTGGCGGCGCTGGTCTTTACCTGGTTTTGTATGCTGCATTCCGGTCTGATGATCCTTGAGGCAAACCTGAACTACCGTATTGGTTCCAGCTTCGATACCATCACCAAAGATTTACTCGGCAGGGGCTGGAATGCGGTGAACGGTGTTTCCATCGCCTTCGTGCTGTACATTCTGACCTACGCCTATATTTCCGCCAGCGGCTCGATTCTTCATCATACCTTCGCGGAGATGTCGCTGAACGTGCCGGCGCGCGCGGCGGGCTTTGCCTTCGCCCTGCTGGTGGCGTTTGTGGTATGGCTGAGTACCAAAGCGGTCAGCCGGATGACGGCGATTGTGCTGGGGGCGAAGGTGATTACCTTCTTTCTGACCTTCGGTAGCCTGCTGGGGCATGTCACACCGACGACGCTGTTTAACGTGACCGAAAGTCACGCCTCCTACACGCCGTATCTGCTGATGACGCTGCCGTTTTGTCTGGCCTCCTTTGGCTATCACGGTAACGTGCCAAGCCTGATGAAATACTACGGCAAGGACCCGCGCACCATTATCCGCTGCCTGGTCTACGGTACCCTGCTGGCGCTGGGCCTCTATATCGTCTGGCTGCTGGGGACGATGGGCAACATCCCGCGTCCGGAATTTATCGGCATCGCGCAAAAGGGCGGCAATATTGATGTCCTGGTTCAGTCGCTGAGCGGCGTGCTGAACAGCCGCAGCCTGGATCTGCTGCTGGTGATTTTTTCCAACTTTGCGGTCGCCAGCTCCTTCCTCGGCGTAACCCTGGGACTGTTCGATTACCTGGCGGATCTGTTTGGCTTTGACGACTCCGCCAGCGGACGCTTTAAAACCGCGCTGCTGACCTTTATCCCGCCGGTAATTGGCGGCCTGCTGTGGCCGAACGGTTTCCTGTACGCCATCGGCTATGCCGGACTGGCGGCAACCATCTGGGCGGCGATCGTCCCGGCACTGCTGGCGCGCGCCTCGCGTCAGCGCTTTGGTAGCCCTAAATTCCGCGTCTGGGGAGGCAAGCCAATGATTGCGTTGATTCTGCTTTTCGGCGTCGGCAATGCGCTGGTGCATATTCTGTCGAGCTTTAATTTACTGCCGGTTTACCAGTAAGTTAGCGTGCCTTCAGCAATAGCGGGAACGAAAAGATGGGACGCAACGGCTTACTCTGGCTGGTACTTTGTGCCGCCATCATTGCGGCAGGCGTCCATTTTTTCTGGCCTGTCCCGCAGGATAAAACCGTTTTCCTGCCTGAGGAAAAGCCCGCGCCGGTGACGCCGTTACCGCCGAAAGGAATTCATCCCGGCGACCGTCTCTTTATCAGGATTTTAAAAGCAGAAGATAAACTGGAGCTATGGTCGAGCGCCGGAAATAGACCCTACGATCTCTATAAAACCTGGACGATCTGCGCCTGGTCTGGCGGGTTAGGGCCTAAACGGAAGGAAGGTGACGGCAAAAGCCCCGAAGGATTTTACGCCACCAACAAAGGATTACTGAATCCGCGTAGCCGCTACCATCTGGCCTTTAATATCGGCTATCCCAATGCCTTCGATCGGGCCAATGGCTACACCGGGAGTTTTATTATGGTGCATGGCAACTGCGTCTCCGCGGGCTGCTATGCGATGACTGATTCGGGTATTGAGGAAATATACGCCCTGGTGGCCCAGGCGCTGAATAGCGGACAAAAAAGCGTGCCGGTGCATATTTTCCCGTTCGCCATGACCGCTGAAAATATGCGGCGGGCGACGAAATGGCCGGACTACGCCTTCTGGCAATCTCTTAAGCCAGGCTATGACTACTTCGAAAAAAATCACCGGCTTCCGATAGTCAACGTCGAAAACCGGCGATACCGTATTAACTAAGTAGTTCTTCCTTCACTTCCATCGCCAGATCGAATGAATGCAGTCGCGCCTGATGATCGAAAATCTGGCCGTTGACCATAATCTCGTCCGCGTCGGTTTCGCGCAGGATGGATTGCAGACCATGACGGACCTTCGCCTTATCGCCCACCAGTGACATACTCAGCGCCTGCTGCACACCGTATTGCTCGGACGGCGACCAGAAGGTGTCCATATTCTCAATCGGCGGTGGAAGCTGGCCGGTCTCCCCGCGACGCAGTTTAACGAACGCCTGCTGCATCGAGGTAAACAGGAACTCGGCATCGCGATTGCTGTCGGCGGTGACGATATTAATACACACCATCGCGTAGGGTTTTTCCAGCCGCGCAGAGGGCTTGAAGTTGGTGCGATAGAGATGCAGCGCCTGGAACAGCATATCCGGCGCAAAGTGCGAGGCAAAGGCGAAAGGCAGGCCGAGCTGGGCGGCAAGCTGGGCGCTGTACAGGCTGGAGCCTAACAACCACACCGGGATTTTCTCACCGTAGCCCGGAACCGGACGTACCTGCGGGTGAGGATCGTGGGCGTCAAACCATTCTACCAGCTCGTTAACATCGCGCGGGAAGTTATCGATATCGCCGCTCATATGGCGGCGCAGGGCGCGCATCGTCGGTTGATCGCTACCCGGTGCGCGGCCAAGACCTAAATCAATACGTCCCGGATAGAGCGTATTCAGCGTGCCGAACTGTTCGGCGATCACCAGCGGCGAATGATTTGGCAGCATCACGCCGCCGGAGCCAAGATGTAATGTTGTCGTATTGGCCGCCAGATAGCCAATCAATACCGAGGTCGCCGCGCTGGCGATGCCGGTCATATTGTGGTGTTCCGCCAGCCAGTAGCGATGATAGCCACGCTTTTCCGCCAGCTGTGCCAGCGCCAGTGAATGCGAGAAGGCTTCTCTGGCTGAGGAGCCTTGCGGGATCGGTGCGAGATCCAGCACCGAAAAGGGGATCTGTTTATCAGTCATAACGGCTCACTTTGTTACCGGTTAATCTTTTAATACTGCATTAAGATTTCATTATAGTTGTTAACAAAGTGAGCTTTTTTACGCTTGCAACTCCAGGCCAGCCAGCCGTTTCCAGTAACCATTGCAATCGCTGTGCGGCGCAAGCGCAAGCGGTGCCTCACCCGTTTCATTAGCCCGGAAGGCGTCCAGCATGGCAAACGTCTCGGTGCCCAGCGGTGACAGACGGACCATATCCACCAGACCTTTCATCGACGTCAGTTCATTGCCGAGGTTATACACATAGCCGCTCATGGTCTGAATGCCGTTAAGCACGAAGACCTGCTGATTTTCCTGCGACAGCACGCTGCGCCCGTTAGGATACTTAATGCAGCAGGTTTCACACTCATCTTTCGGGCGGTCTTCTGAACGGGCGGTAAAACAGCGCGCAGAATACGCCAGCGGCAGATGACCATAGCTAAGGACTTCAACCTCAAACTGCTGGCGAATCCCCAGATCGTCGCACTGAGTGAGCAGATTAATCAGCCAGTCGCGGGAGAGTTCCACCGGCATACACCAGCGCACCATGCCCTGTTTCAGTAACAGGTTCAGCGTCACCGCGTTATAGCAATTGAGCGCGTGCCCGGCGACGAACGGCAACTTACGTTCGGCGCACAGATTCACCACGCCCAGGTCGCTGGCTTCCAGCAAAAACTCGCCGTTGTCGACGTAACGCTTCAGCTCGCCCAGTTCTGACGACGCCTGCACCAGCGCCAGTGTCGAAAGCACCACCTGCTTACCGCTGCCTGCCAGTGATTTCGCCATCTCCAGCCAGTCGCCGACTTTGGTCGCCCGACGTTTGCTGCATACCGCTTCACCGAGGTAGATGGTATCGGCGCTGCTGCGGGCGGCCTGCTGATAAAAATCTTCCAGCGTCTCTTTTGACCAGTAATAGAGCACCGGTCCGAGTGAGTATTTCATATGATTTCCTACTGCCATTTACGGTGATACGCGCCGAGGGTGGTCTGCGTGCCTTCGGACATCGCGCCCAGCGTCTCCATCCATGCGCGTTGCGGGGCATAATCCTGCGGCGAGGCTATGCAGCGATCGATAGCCTGCCGCCAGACTTTCGTCACCTGGCTGACGTAAGCCGGGCTGCGCTGGCGTCCTTCGATCTTCACCGAGGCGATATTGGCGGCCAGCAACTCCGGCAGCAGTTCCAGCGTGTTGAGGCTGGTCGGCTCCTCCAGCGCATGATAGCGCTCGCCATCGACCAGATAACGGCCTTTACACAAGGTTGGATAGCCCGCGTTTTCTCCGTCCTGATAACGGTCAATCAGCACTTCATTCAGGCGAGACTCCAGTCCCTGCGGGGTTTGCTGCCAGCGGACAAAGCGCGCGGGAGAACAGGCCCCGACAGTATTCGGCGACTCGCCGGTCAGGTAAGAGGAGAGGTAGCAGCGACCCTCCGCCATGATGCACAGGCTGCCAAAGGCAAACACTTCCAGCGGAACCGGCGTTACGCGGGCTAGCTGCTTTACCTGATGAATGGAAAGTACGCGCGGCAGCACCACGCGGGCCACGTCGAAATGGCGATGATAGAAACGGATTGCCTCTTCATTGGTGGCTGATGCCTGGACTGAGACGTGGCGCTCAATATGCGGATAGCGTTCAGCGGCATACTCAAGCATTGCCAAATCGGCGAGGATCAGCGCATCGGCTCCTAACTGGGCCGCCATATCCACCGCACGCTGCCAGCGGGCATAGCCGTCCGGGTGAGCAAAAGTGTTAATAGCGATGTGCAACTTGCGGCGATGCTGATGTACGAAGCTTACGGCTTCCTGTAATTTTTTCTCGGTAAAGTTAAGCCCGGCAAAGTGACGGGCATTGGTATCATCTTTTAGCCCGATATAGACCGCGTCAGCGCCGTTTTCGATAGCCGCCTTAAGCGCCGGAAGATTGCCAGCGGGACAGAGAAGCTCCATAAAATTTCCTGAACGTTGCACCCCTTGCGGGTCGCAAATTGTTAACGAACTGGAATTTTAGTTAACCTGACCGCGACAATTTTTGATTTGAGGCAGTTAATCGCGTATTGATGATGCCAATAATAACGTCTTCATAACGTAATTGTTGATTTACGCCGCCATGTCGTTTATCTGATATGGCAGAATGATGGAATTATTGGATTGAGGGAGTAAAGCTCGTGTTGGATAAACTGCGTTCACGCCTGGTTCACCTTGGCCCGTCTTTGATGAGTGTGCCAGTAAAACTGACGCCCTTTGCCCTTAAGCGTCAGGTGCTGGAACAGGTGCTACGCTGGCAATTTCATCAGGCGCTGGCGGACGGGGAGCTGGAGTTCCTTGAGGGCCGCTGGCTGAGTATTGAGGTGCGCGACATCGGCCTCAGATGGTACACCTCCGTTGACCACGGGCGTCTGATGGTCAGTGAAACGGCTGAAGCCGATGTCAGCTTCAGCGCCGATGCCAGCGATTTGCTGATGATCGCCGCGCGTCGTCAGGATCCTGATACGCTTTTCTTCCAGCGCCGTCTGGTCATTGAGGGCGATACCGAGCTGGGGCTGTATGTGAAGAACCTGATGGACGCCATCGAACTGGAGCAGATGCCAAAGGCATTGCGCACGATGCTGCTGCAACTGGCGGACTTTGTTGAGGCGGGGCTGAAAACGCCGCCGGAAACCCCAAACAGATCGGTAGGTGAACCATGCTGATTCGCGTTGAAATTCCCATTGATGCGCCGGGTATCGATGCCCTGTTACGTCGCACCTTTGCAAGCGATGCCGAAGCCAGGCTGATTCACGATTTGCGTGAAGACGGTCTTCTCACCCTGGGGCTGGTCGCTACCGATGACGAAGGACAGGTGGTTGGCTATGTGGCGTTCAGTCCGGTCGACGTCGAAGGCGAAGATTTGCAGTGGGTAGGGCTGGCACCGCTGGCCGTCGATGAACAGTACCGTGGGCAGGGGCTGGCGCGCCAACTGGTGTATGAAGGACTCGATTCCCTGAATGAATTTGGCTACGCTGCCGTGGTGACGCTGGGCGAGCCGGCATTTTACAGTCGCCTGGGGTTTGAATCCGCATCGCAGTACGATTTACGCTGCCGCTGGCCTGGTAGTGAAGATGCGTTTCAGGTACACCGCCTCGCCGATAACGCGCTGGAGAATGCGCATGGGCTGGTTGAGTATCACGAGCACTTTAATCGTTTTTGATCAGGCTGGTTAGCGGAATATCTCCGGCGACGAGGCGCTCTTTCTGGCGCTTCGTCAGCTGCTTTATCCGGTACTCCAGGCGTAATGCCAGCGACCGTTCACCCACCTCTTCAGAAAACGCCAGCGTTAGTTCACCTTTTCCGCGCAGGGCTTTTGCGCCTTTCCCTGTTTGATGCTGCACAAAACGACGCGCGACATCGGTGGTGATGCCAGTGTACAGCGCATTCTTTTGCGTTCGGATGAGATACAGATACCAGCACACGGTGTCATGTCAGTATGTTAAGGTGAAAGCAACATAACATAAGGGAGAGCCAGGATGGAAACGCTTGCTGCTATTAGCCGCTGGATTGCCAGACAGCATGTTATTACCTGGTGCGTGGCCCGCGACGGCGAATTGTGGTGCGCCAATGCGTTCTACATTTATGACGCGCAAGATGTCGCTTTCTATGTGCTAAGCGAAGATAACACCCGCCACGCGCAAATGAGCGGACCTCGCGCTCCTGTCGCCGGCACCATCAATGGGCAACCGAAAACCGTGGCGCTGATCCGTGGCGTGCAGTTTAAAGGTGAAATTCGGCGTCTGGAGGGGAAGGAAAGCGAGGCAATACGCGCCCGCTATAACCATCGCTTTCCGGTGGCCAGAGTGTTATCTGCACCCGTCTGGGAAATCCGCCCTGACGAGCTAAAGTTCACCGACAACACGCTGGGCTTTGGTAAAAAACACTACTGGCTACGCGACTCAGGCTCCGAGCAGACGTAATGCTTCCCGGTTAAAGGCAGGCAAATCATCCGGCGTGCGGCTGGTGACCAGTTGATCTTTGTCCACCACCACTTCCTGATCGAAGAATTCGGCTCCGGCGTTTTTCACATCAATCACGATGGGCTTAACGGCGGTGAGCTTGCGGCCGCGTACCACTTCGGCGCTGATCAGTAGCTGCGGGCCGTGGCAAATGGCGAACACCGGTTTGCCGCTGTTGACGAACTCGCGGGTAAAGGTGACAAAGCGGTCATCGCCGCGCAGAGAATCCGGTGAATGCCCGCCGGGCAGCAGCAACGCATCAAACTCTTCCGGGCTGACGTCATCAATGCTCTTGTCTATCTTAATACTGGCTTCGCCCTGTTTACCTTTTACGGTTTTACCGGCTTCTTTCTCAATGGTGATAACCTCATGCCCGGCCTTTTTGTAGGCCTCTGCCGGAGAGGTAAATTCTGAATCTTCAAACTCGTCGGTGATCAAGACCGCTATTTTCTTGCCCATACTTCCTCCGTTGTCTGGTTTCAGATCATTTCTCTGAAAATGGTAAATACTTACCGTAGACAGTTAAGTGTGGTGCAGACCCGCGAGATTGCAACACGGACAAATCCGCATATCGGAAGGAGAGCGTAATGAGTCAGGTTTTACTCACCGGTGCGACCGGGCTGGTCGGCGATCATTTGCTGCGCATGTTACTCCGGGAGCCACGAATTGACGGTATCGCCGCGCCGACGCGACGCCCGCTGAAGGATATCTCCGGCGTCTTTAATCCTGTCGATCCGCAGTTGACCGATGCGCTGGCACAGGTGACGACGCCGGTGGATATCGTTTTCTGCTGCCTCGGAACCACCCGGCGGGAAGCTGGCTCAAAAGAGGCTTTTATTCATGCGGATTATACGCTGGTGGTGGATACCGCCCTGACGGGCCAACGTCTGGGAGCAACGCATATGCTGGTGGTCAGCGCAATGGGAGCCAATGCCAGTTCACCGTTTTTCTATAATCGGGTAAAGGGCAAGATGGAAGAAGCGCTGATGGCCCAGCACTGGCCGCGGCTGACCATCGCCCGTCCTTCCATGCTGCTGGGCGATCGTGAAAAACACCGGACGAATGAATCGCTGCTGGCCCCGATTTTTAAACTGCTGCCGGGTAACCTGAAATCGATCAATGCGCGGGATGTAGCACGGGCTTTACTTGTCACCGCGCTGGCAGATGAGGAGGAATCGGTGACGATTCTTTCATCGTCTGCGTTAAGAGAAATTGCGGCGCGTAATAACGATTAATAATTTCCATAAATATTTCGACCAGCGTACTATGCCCCGGCTTATCTAAAACCATAAATTTTCCCGGGGAATGTTATGACTGGTCAGTCTTCATCTCAATCGGCTCTGTCACGTCAGTGGTGGAAGCCTGCGCTTTTTTTTCTCGTTGTTATTGTCGGCCTCTGGTATGTGAAATGGCAGCCTTATTACGGTAAAGCATTCACTGCCGCCGAAACCCACAGTATCGGTAAATCTATCCTTGCTCAGGCCGATTCCAGCCCGCTTCAGGCGGCGTGGGATTATGCATTGGTCTATTTTCTCGCGGTATGGAAAGCCGCCGTACTCGGTGTGATCCTCGGATCGCTGGTACAGGTGCTGATCCCGCGTAACTGGCTGCTGCGCACCCTGGGCCAGCCTCGCTTTCAGGGAACGTTGCTGGGGACGATTTTTTCGCTGCCCGGCATGATGTGCTCCTGCTGCGCGGCACCGGTGACTGTCGGGCTGCGCCGTCAGCAGGTGTCGATGGGCGGCGCACTGGCATTCTGGATGGGTAATCCGCTGTTGAACCCGGCCACGCTGGTGTTTATGGGATTTGTGCTCGGCTGGCAGTTCGCGCTGGTGCGCCTGGTCGCCGGACTGGCGATGGTGCTGATTGTCGCCACGCTGGTGCAGCGCCTGGTGAAAGATACGGCGCAAACCACCACGGTCACGATCCCGGACGCCACCGTGGAGGGAAGTTTCTTTTCCCGCTGGGGACGGGCGCTGTGGACGCTGTTCTGGAATACCATCCCGGTTTATATTCTGGCGGTGCTGGTACTGGGTGCGGCCCGCGTATGGCTATTTCCGCATGCCGATGGCGTGGTGGGGAATACCTTCTTCTGGGTCGCGGCGATGGCAATTGCGGGCTGTCTTTTTGTGATCCCGACTGCCGCTGAAATCCCGATTGTGCAGACCATGATGCTGGCTGGTATGGGCACGGCTCCCGCGCTGGCGTTGTTGATGACGCTACCGGCAGTCAGCCTGCCATCGCTGGTGATGCTGCGTAAAGCGTTTCCGACAAAGGCGCTGTGGCTAACCGGGGGGCTGGTGGCCGTGGGCGGCGCGATTGTGGGGGGTATTGCGCTGTTATAAGGTCATGCCGGATGACCTGTCGCCGCTATGGCATCGTTGTCATGCCGGGTGGCGGCTGCGCCTTACCCGGCCTGTGGTCTGGTGCTGTTCGTAGGCCCGGTAAGCGAAGCGCCACCGGGCATGAGAGGTACAGCCTCACAACGAGGCCATACTGCAATGTACTATTACTTAATAAACGTAAACGCGGTCGTGACGTGTTTCACGCCGCTCACCCGGCTGGCCATATCCGCTGCGGCTTTCGCTTCGGCATCCGTCACCAGCCCCATCAGGAACACTTCGCCGTTTTCGGTCGTTACCTTCACGTTAGAGGATTTCACCTGATCGCTCGCCAGCAGCTGTGAGCGGACCTTGGTGGTGATCCACGTATCGTTAGACGCGGTCCCTAAACCAATCGGGCTGCCCTGGCGGATCTCGTTAAATACTTCCGTTGCGCCGTCCACGCCCATCGCGATCTGCTTAGCACGCGAGGAGAGGTCGCTATTCGGTGCCTGACCGACCAGCAGGACCTTGCCCTGATACGCCGTGACGTTAATGCGCGCCTCTTTCTTGATTTGCGCGTCTTTAGCCAGCGCGCTATTGACGCGGAGTTCCAGCGTTCCATCGTCTACCTGAGTGCCCACGGTGCGAGGATCGGTTGCCGCTTTGGTTCCCACGGCGGCCGTGCCGACAACCGCCGCAGCTACGCACCCCTGCAAAAGCAGCGCGGAAATAAGGACTGCGAGGGGCGAAAATGCCTTCATGTGTACTCCTTAATCGTCCTGGTGAGGAAATAGCGTATTATCAATTAGATCGCATAAACAGTTGACCGTTAACATGTGCATCTCGTGGATGCGCGCACTGCGGTGAGAAGGGATGCGAATTTCAACATCCTGCGGTCCCAGCAGCCCGGCCAGTTCACCGCCGTCGTAGCCGGTCAGGGCAACGATGGTCATATCGCGCGTGACCGCCGCTTCCACCGCTTTCACAATATCGCGGCTATTGCCGCGCGTTGAAATAGCCAGCAACACATCTCCGGCATGGCCCAACGCCCGAACCTGCTTGGCGTAGATCTCATCATGTAAACGATCGTTAGCAATCGCGGTTAAGACCACGTTATCGGTATTAAGTGCCATTGCGGGTAAACCTGGACGTTCAGTCTCGAAACGGTTGATCATGCTGGCAGCAAAATGCTGTGCGTTGGCGGCGGAGGTTCCATTACCACAGCAGAGAATTTTGTTGCCGTTAAGCAGCGACTGCACCAGCGTCATAGCCGCGCGGGAAATGGCATCAGGCAGCGCTTCCGCCGCGGCAATTTGAGTCTGAATGCTTTCAGTGAAGCACACTTTAATTCGTTCGAGCACAGTATCCCTTAACTATCAGGTTTATTCGCCAAAGGCGTTTTTTAGCCATTCAACGTGGCTGCCGTCGCAGGCTACCACATCAAACCGGCAATCCACAGTATCAAAACTCCCATTCTGACGGGCGAGCCACCAGCGGGCAGTCTGTAATAATTTGTGTTGCTTGCTTCTGCTCACGCTGGCGGCCGCACCACCGTAAAAGGTGCTGCGGCGATAACGGACCTCAATAAAGACCGTCACCGTCCCGTCACGCATGATCAAATCAATCTCACCACCGCGCATCCTTACGTTGGCGGCGATAAAACGCAATCCTTTACCTTCAAGCCAGCGACGCGCTTTTTGCTCCCACACGTCGCCGATTTGCTTACGGGTTAATTCGCCGGAACGATCTGTCCCTGTTGGTATTTGAGCCATGATAACTTCCTGTTAATCACACAATCGCTGCTGGCGGTCAGATCGCCGGTGTTGCCGCTGAGTTCAAAACCCTGGACCTGACGCATCTGCGAGAAATTATTCGCCAGCGACCAGGCGTCTGCGCCCATCGCATACAGACGCGCCAGCGAATAGTCGTTATGTACCGCCGCCAGCGCCTGTCGCATCAATTCCGGATTACTGCCCGCCAGCATCGGGATTTCACTGTATTGCAGGCCTTCCATTTCCAGACGGAAATCCGCGCCTGCGGTGCCCTGCGCGCTACGTGAACTGGCGTACAGCGTAACCCCGCTCTGGCTGCCGTTGCGCATGGCGATCATCGGTTTGATGAAGCCAATTTCTTCCGGCGTTGCCAGAATATAAGCGGCATCCACGCGACCACCGGAGATTTCTGCATCCGTTGGCGGTGCCGGGATAGTCAATCCGGCAATCGTCACGCTCTGCTGCGGCTGACTGGCGTTTACCGGGCTACCGGTTAAGGCAATCCCGGAACCGCCGTTGATGCCTGCACGCAGTTCGGAAGCAGAACCAAATTTCTGCTCCAGCACCGTGCCGCCGCCCTGTTTCTGCCATTCGTCAGCAAACGCATTCGCCACCCGATCGCCCAGCCCGCTGCGCGGGATCAGCACCAGTGGAGCCTGTTTGCCCTGCTGGTGGATAAAACGTGCGGCATCGCGCGCTTCGTCTTCCGGAGATAGCGCGAAGTAACAGATATTAGGGCGATTTTCCACCGCTTCCGGCTGGTTAAGCGCCAGTACATTCAGGGACGTATTGCTCTTCACCAGTTCATCGACGTTGTTCTTCAGCAACGGCCCCACCACGAGGCTGGCACCATCCTGCTGGACCTGTGCCAGGATCTGACTTAAGGGCTGAGAAGAGGTGTCGTAGATTTTCAGTTCGGCAGAGGGATTGGCCGATGTGGCGGCAACGGTCGTCGTTTGTGGTGCCGGAGCCGGTTGGGCTGGCACAGGCGACTGATCTGGCGTGGCTGCCTGAGTTTCGGCAGGCGTCGCGCTTTGCGTTGCCGGAGCCTGAACCGGTGCTGCCGCCTCGTTGCCCGGAGCCTGTACCGGCGTCGCTGCTTCATTTCCCGGAGCTTCAACCGGTGCCTGCTGTGCGGTGGTCAGATCGTTAACTTCCGCCTGTGATGGGCTGATGACGCCGTTATCCGTCGAGGCCGCCTGCGCAACCTGTTGCGGCACCGCGCTTCCGTCAACCTGGGTCGCGCCGTTTTTCGCGGCTTCAAACCCTTGCTGTATCGTGCGACCATAAATAGCCGCCTGGCCGTTTAATGGCAGCAGGAGGGCAATTCGGTTGGTAGACGCGGGTTTAAAATTCTGCACATTCACCAGCTGGGACGGTAGCATTTTCGCCCCCGGATTTTGCGGATAGCGTTTCTGCCAGTCGGCGATCCCGGCTTTCATCATGTCCGGATCGTTGCGGTTATCAAACCAGACGCGCTGCAAGTCCAGCCAGCCCTGTAATACGTTTTCGTTAGCATTGATGACCAGGGCCTGCGCCTGTTCCGGCGTCATCGCGGAGAGCGTCTGCCAGGTTGCGTCGATATTGGCCTGTTTCTCTTTCGCTGCCAGCAGCGGCTCCTGGGCAATCAGCGAACGCAGCAGTTCCAGAGAGGGTCGTCCCTGAAGACTGGTGATAGCGGCCTGCCAGAAGCGGATCTGTTGATTTTTATCTAAATCCGCCGGATTTATTTTCCCCATTAGCGCCTGCGCGCCGGGATAATCCTGCTGGGATACCTTCAGTTCCGCTGCCAGTAACGCCTGTTCACGACGCTGAGCATCGCTTAATTGCGACGGTAACTGATTGAGAAGTTCCATCGCTTGCTGGCTCTTACCTTCCTTCAGCAGGGCACGAATGGCGAGTAATTGCCAGTTGGTCTTGCTATTATCTGAGCTTTGCTGCATCTGCTGCAGGTAATAGCCGGAATCAGCCTGCGCCGTCCCCTCAAGGTGGGCCGTGCTCTGATCGGGCGTTTGGGTGCCACAACCAGCGAAAATCAGGGCTGCCAGAATGACCGGCAGACCGCGAGCGGCTTTCGAACGAAGAAGCGTTGACAGTACCATACTGTATCCAGTGATATTTTTATTCGATGCTCAATATTAAATCGGCAATACGGACTAAACAATGAAACAACACCAATCGGCGGATAATTCTCACGGTCAGCTCTACATTGTACCGACTCCCATCGGTAATTTAGCTGATATCACGCAACGTGCGCTCGCCGTATTGCAGGATGTTGACCTGATTGCAGCGGAAGATACGCGCCATACTGGCTTGCTGCTTCAGCATTTTGCCATTAACGCCCGTCTGTTTGCACTGCACGATCACAACGAGCAGCAAAAAGCCGAAACGCTGGTGGCGAAGCTGAAAGAAGGGCAGAACATCGCGCTGGTGTCGGATGCCGGTACGCCGCTGATTAACGATCCCGGCTATCACCTTGTGCGTACCTGCCGCGAAGCGGGCATTCGCGTCGTCCCGCTGCCCGGTCCGTGTGCCGCCATCGCCGCGTTGAGCGCGGCGGGGCTGCCGTCCGATCGCTTCTGCTACGAAGGGTTTCTGCCCGCTAAATCAAAAGGCCGTCGCGATGCGCTGAAAGCCATCGAGGAAGAGCCGCGCACGCTGATTTTTTACGAGTCCACCCATCGCCTGCTGGAAAGCCTGGAAGATATCGTGACCGTGCTGGGCGAATCCCGCTATGTGGTGCTGGCACGCGAGCTGACCAAAACCTGGGAGTCCATTTACGGCGCGCCGGTTGGCGAACTGCTGGCGTGGGTGAAAGAGGATGAAAACCGCCGCAAGGGCGAGATGGTGCTGATTGTCGAAGGCCATAAAGCGCAGGAAGATGACCTGCCCGCCGATGCCCTGCGCACGCTGGCGCTGTTGCAGGCCGAGCTGCCGCTGAAAAAAGCAGCGGCGCTGGCAGCCGAAATTCACGGCGTGAAGAAGAATGCGCTGTATAAGTATGCGCTGGAGCAGCAGGGAGAATGATGGCTGTGTATCAGATAAGTGCAGCGTAATCCGCTATGAAAGTTTGTCAGCAATCCCCTGGCCGGGCATCACTGCCCGGTCAGGGGATTCAGACCACTTTCAGTTCAACATGGGTTTGTTCCAGCGCCTGACGATCTTCCGCGCTGATGCTCTCATCGGTGATCACACAGTCAATTTTTTTCATCGGTAAGACCTGGTTAAAGCCGCGACGGTTAAACTTGGTGGCGTCGAGAACCGCGACGACCTTATGCGCGGCGGCAGCCATGACGCCGCTGATGGAGTAACCTTCATTAAACGTCGTAATTCCGTTGGTGGCATCTATCCCGTCCGCGCCCACAAACATCAGATCGGCGCTAATTCCCTGTAGCGAACGCTCCGCGATGGTGCCATGCATGGAATGGGTTTTATGGCGCACGGTGCCGCCGCACACCACCAGGGTAATGTCTTTATTGTCTGAGAGGGTAAACGCTGCAGGCAGGTTATTGGTAATCACGGTGATATTGGTATTTTTTGCCAGCGCTTCTGCCACCAGCAGCGTCGTGCTTCCGCTATCAAGGAGAACGGTCATGCCTTCTTCAATCATGGCGGCTGCGGCCTGGGCAATGCGCTTTTTCGGATCGCTGGCGAGCTGATAACGCTCCTCCAGAACCACTTCCTGATTGTCGTTTTCGATTAAGTTAGTACCGGGCCTGGCCGCGCCGCCGTGGAAGCGCGTGACTAAGCCTTTATCTTCCAGTAAACGCAGATCGGCGCGGATAGTGACTTCAGAAATGCCAAAGGTATTCGAAAGATCCAAAACCAGTACGCTGCCTTGCGAATTAACCAGATCGACGATTTTATTCCTTCGCTCAAATGAGTTCATGTTAATTTGCCTGATGATTAGCTGACTTTAGTTTAATCGAAGGGTAGTGAAAGGTGAACGCCAATCTTCGAAAGTAAGTGTGAGCCAGCTCAGGTTGCTGGCTCGTATTGGTTAAGCGAGCTTGAGGATAATCTTACCCTGCATTGGCGCACCATTGAGCGCCTGGACTTCTTTGGCGAAACTTTCTGCATTTCCAGTGTGGGCTATCAACGGCTTCAACTGGAGTCTTTTTTCACTCAGCAGCCGCGCCGCCGTTGCCCACTCTTCGCCAGGCCACGGACCGGAATAGTTCATCCAGCTTCCCAGCACCGACAGCTCTTTGCGCAGGATCTGCCCGAAGACCGCGGAGGTCAGGGTCAGATCGTGATGCAGCGTGCCGACCAGCGCCAGCTGCGCGCGCGGTCCGGCGATTTCGATAGCCAGCGAAACGGTTTGCGGCGTACCCGCGGTCTCCAGCACCAACTGATCAAACTGAATCTCCGTCAGCGCCGTGTGGATCTCCTGTCCGCTCATTTTCCGGCTGTTAAATACGTGGGTCGCGCCCAGTTCTTTTGCCAGCGCCAGCTTCTGCGGATTGATATCGATCGCCGTTACGCTTTTTGCGCCAAGTTCGCGTGCGCACTGGAGCGCCAGCAGACCAATCGTTCCGGCACCGACAATAATGACGTTTTTCCCTTCGCAGCCCTGCGCCAGATGAAAGGCGTGCAGCCCCACGGTGATCGGCTCGATAAACGCGCCATCGTCAATCGGCATAGCGGCAGGCAGGCGGAACAGGTTGGCGCGTTTTACCACCACGTATTCGGCGTTACCGCCCTCGCTGCGCGATCCGACAAACTGATACTGTTTGCAGAGCGAAAAATACTCCCGCTGGCACTGAGGACAGTGAAAGCAGGGCAGCAGCGGAACGCAGGCCACCGCGTCGCCCGGCGCAAGGTCGGTAATATTTGCGCCGCAGGATTCAACATAGCCGCTAAATTCATGGCCCAGGGTAATAGGATAATAGTGCGCCCCGTGGGCGAAAATACGCGGAATATCGGAGCCGCACAAACCTGAACTGACGACCTTCACCAGTACGTCATCATCGGTTTCTAATTTTGGCATGGGGCGTTCTTCAACGCGCACGTCTCCCTCAGCGTGGATCACCACTGATTTCATAAGATCCTCCAGAAATGTAAAGGGGAGCGAAGGCCCCCCATAAGATTAAGAAGCGGTCTGGCTCTGTTGCGCGATAGCGGCTGCTTTTTCTGCCGCGGCGAAGTTGCGCGCTCTGCGCCAGGTGAGCAGGACGCCCAGTACATAAATGATGGCAATCACGGCGAAGCCCAGTATGTTCTGCCAGGTGAAAAGCTGGATCAGCAGCCAGGTAATCGGTGAACCGCCCTGGTCCATTGACGCTACCATGCCGCCCGCTTTCAGCGCGCCCGCGTTGGCGGCAAGCTGAGTATGCAGGCCGATAGTCTGCGTGGCGATCCACAGGGTAATGCCCATAATAATGACCCCGGAGATCAGCGTGCGGAACAGGTTGCCCTGATGCACCGCCACCGCCATCGCCACGAAGAAGCCGATAGTTGCCAGGTCGCCGAAGGGCAGTACCTGGTTGCCCGGCACCACGACGGCCACCAGGATGGTTAACGGGATAAAGATCAGGCTGGCGGAAACCACAGAGGTATGGCCGAGCAGCAGTGCCGGGTCCAGGCCAATCAGGAATTCCTGACTACCAAATTTCGCCTGAAGACGTTTGCGTGCCTGTTTTGCGATAGGCGTCAGACCATCCATAATCGGTTTGATCACGCGTGGCATTAACAGCATGACCGCCGCGGTTTTCACCGCCAGTTGCAGCACGCCCTTCACGTCGTAACCCGCCAGCAGACCGATCACAATCCCCATAATGAAGCCAACGGTCACCGGTTCGCCAAAAGGACCGAAGCGTTTTTGCACGTCGTCAGCGCTGAAGTGAATACGGTTCAGTCCTGGGATTTTGTCGATGATAAGGTCAACCAGCACCGCAATCGGGCCAAGGTAGGCCGAGCTACCGTGCGGAATCGCGATACCCTCCAGGCCAAAGTAATCCCGCGTGTCTTTGGCAAACCAGTCGCCCAGCTTGTAAACAAACGCCGCGTGAACCACTACGCCCAGAATGCCAATCCAGTACGATCCCGTTGCCAGATGCAGCATTGCGCCCGTAAAGGTCATGTGCCAGATATTCCAGATATCGACGTTCACGACGCGGGTCATACGGGTGACCAGCATCAGGATGTTGACGCCAATGGCAACAGGTATCGCCACCAGAGCAATTTGTGACGCCCAGGTCATCGGAGACGATCCCGGCCAGCCAATATCAACGACGTGCAGGTTGATCTGGAACTGCTCCGCCATCGCTTTCGCGGCGGGTCCGATGGAGTCGAGCATCAGACCGATAACCAGCCCGATCCCGACGAAACCAATCCCGATATGTAAACCACCCTTAAAACAGTCCCCAAGCTTCATTCCCAGCAGTTTTGAGAAAATGATGATCACAATCGGCAGCATCACCGTTGGACCTAAGTCGAGGATATAACGCATTATTTCGCTAAACATAACGTTACCCCACGAGGATGCTCAGGATTTTCTGTTGCAGTGCTTCAATCCCGACGCCAGAGATGAAAGGCATACCGTGGACCACCGGGATGTCGCCGAAGGTCCGGTCTACTTTGGCCGTAGTACAGATGAGATCGGCACCGTCCATATAGGTTTCAATCTCATTGACGCGGCATTGCACCAGGTCAAGCGTGATATTATTCGCTTCACACAGTTCTTTAATTTCTTCTGCCGCCATTGTCGAGGTTGCAACCGCACCGCCACAGGCCACAATAACTTTACGTTTCATAGGGTATTCCTTTTATTATCAGTATGTTGTTAAACCTGAGCGCACGGCTCAGACTCCAGGATCGTTTTCCGAAACAGCGTGGCCAGGTCGTCATCGGATGCTGCCAGCAACGCGTCCAGCGTATTCGGATTTTGTAGCTCACTAAATAACCGACGCAGCAGCTTCAACTGCGCGGTTGGGTTTTCAACAATCAGCGCGATAATCAGAGAGACGGCAATTTCTCCGTCGTCATCCGCGCGTTGAAAATGCACCGGATTATCCGGCCGAATCAGATAAATGGCGGGCGATTTCGCATGTACCGCCTCGCAATGCGGGATCGCAACGGCATGATTTTCCAGGGCGATGCCGGTCGGGAAATTGGCTTCCCGCTCGATCAGCGCCTGTGGGTACGTTTCATGCACGACTCCCTTCGCAAGCATCTCTTCCCCAATATGTTCCAGCGCCTGTTGGCAGGAGCTGAAATGAATACCGGTGCGAACAAACAATTGGCTCATAAATCCTCTTTATGACAGTCAGGCTACTTCAGAAGAACAACCGTAACGGTAAGCACGCAGGACATCCTGGATCTTATCGAGGATAAGATTGTGCGGCGTCGCGGTAAGTTCGCTCATTGCCAGGCGTTCAAACTGCACCGGCATATACTGGCTGATAAGCCCCAGCGGCAGGGTGGTAGCGCTGAGGTTTGCCACTAACTTTTCTACACTCTGGCGAATACGCGGATGCGGCCAGTAGTAACGAATGCGATCGGAGAGGCTGAAGTGAATATCGACCATCGCCTGACTCCAGGTCGGACGATAATACTTTTTCCAGTAGCCCGGCTCGTTCAGCATGACTTCATCAATAACGTCCAGTACCTGACTGCGATGTTCCGGCGCGATAAGTTCGTTTTCCATCTGCGCCAGCGCAAAGATCGCTTCACGCAGGGCGAACGTTAGCGCCGGACCCACTTTGAGAATGGCAAAATGGTCACGTACCAACGCACGATAGGCGTAGCGAGTCTGGTAATCCGTTGAGTGCGCTTCGTATACCATCGGCGTGTCTTTAATCCAGCGAGACAGTGCCTGCGCACCCTGCGGCTGATAATGGATAATCTGGGTGTGGTCGAACTCGACGCCGGGCTGTACCACGATAGCAATCACGCGATTGAGCGCTTCATCCAGCCCCAGCGCGCGGAATGCCACCTGATGAGTTTCCAGCGTGCGGGCGGCATCTTCCGCCCGGGTAACGTGCACCGTACCGATGGTACTTGCTTCACCGCCAGGCACAGGCACTTCAGTACCAATCACGTAAGTCAGATGACGTTTCTGCTCTGTCGTTGCGGTTTGTTCAGCGACCAGGCAAAGCTGCGCGGCACGTTCTGCGACCACTACCGGATCCAGTGGCACCGGGTCGTCAGCGCAGGACATTGACGCATCCAGATGGATTTTGCTGAACCCTGCGGCCACGTAAGCGCGGATCAGTTCGAGCGATTTTTCCATCGCTGAGGCAGCATTTTCATTTTGCCAGCAGTTCGGGCCGAGATGATCACCGCCGAGGATAATACGTTCATGCGGAAAACCAACTTCATCGGCGATCTTATAAACAAAATCGCGAAAATCGGCGGGTTGCATGCCGGTATAGCCGCCGAACTGATTGACCTGATTGGACGTGGCTTCGATTAACACTTTATTTTGCGTCTGTAAGTCAAAGCGCAGTGCGGCTTCGATGACCAGCGGATGCGCAGAGCAAACGGAACAAATACCGGTATGCTTACCCGCTTTATGGTCAGAAATAATTGCTTTCATTTTGATCTCCGTTTACTTATGTTTATCTTCATAATCTTTTGAATTTGAGGCAAAGAGAAAGTGCAGCATTCGTGATCGCGGTCGAAAAAAATGTCTGCAGTTACGCTTTGTCGTGGCGATCACAGCTTTCCTTCGCAGCCGCAGTCGGCAATCACTTTCTTCACCACCTCTTTCATGGCGGCTTTGGCCGGAACCATGTAATGCCGTGGATCGCTGGCGTCCGGATGGGCAAGGAAGTACGCTTTGAGCGCGTCTGAAAAAGCGATTTTGAGTTCAGTGGCGACGTTCACTTTGCAAACGCCGCGCGAGATGGCCTGGCGGATATCATGAGTGGGAAGCCCGGAAGCGCCATGCAGTACCAGCGGCACCTCAACGATGCTGCGGATTTCCGTTAGCCGTTCGAAGTCGAGTTTTGGTTCTGCGGTATACAGGCCGTGGGCCGTGCCGATCGCGACCGCCAGTGAATCAATGCCGGTTCTTTCAACAAATTCACGTGCCTGCTGCGGGTTGGTGTAGAGCGCATCCTTACCTTCCACCACCAGATCGTCTTCCTGCCCGCCCAGCCGACCCAGTTCGGCTTCAACGCTAACGTCATAGCGGTGGCAGTAATCCACGACGCTTTTCACCAGCGCTACGTTCTCTTCGAACGGCAGATGGGAACCATCAATCATCACCGAACGCACGCCAGCGAGAACCTTCGTTTCGATATCCGTTATTTTTTCATGATGATCCAGATGGATCGCCAGCGGCTGATTGAACTGGCTGGCTAACGCCCCCGCGATCGCCACAATATTTTGGCTTCCCGCATAGCTGAATGTGCCAGGTGTACCCGCGACGATCAGCGGCGAACGCAACTCTGCGGCGGTTTCTACCACCACCTGCAATGTTTCAAGATTGTGGATATTGAATGCGGGCACTGCATAGCCTTCACGCTGCGCTTTTTGCAGCATTGTTTTGGTTGATATGATGTACATCCTGCCTCCGAAACCTTTCGTTTGTTTTCTTCGAAAGAAAATATAGGGTTTTGGAGATTGTTTTTGTGACGAATGTCTAATAAAGAAAAATATCGAAAGTAAAAATAAGATTTCGAAGGTTGAGAGATGAACGATGATTGTTATGTGGCAGCTGGCGCTAACACGGAGCCATATAAGTCCAGCACGACCACAGGTGCAAAACGCTTTATTGTGGACTGACTCCTGTGCAGGAAAGAAGGCGTTCGTCTGCACCTGTCACCGGGCAGACAGGTACGCGGAGTAAAGTCCGCCTGGAGCAAGAAAGGGATTTGCAGGCCGCATTCAAGTCTGTCCTGTCACAATAAATATATTTCAAGCTACGGAGGCATGCTCTCCAAAAAATACGCAATAGTGTGTTTGCCGGTGGTATGGTTATATTCTTGTCACTAATGAGGAAAAGCTAATGATTGTAAGAACCTGGCACGGATGTGTTCCACTTGAGCATGCGGAAGGTTTTGCGAAACACCTCGCGAAGACAGGTGTGGAGCATTCAAGAAGTATACCGGGGAACCTGGGTGCGTTCGTGCGTAGTGAGACCCAGGACGACTGGGAGCATTTCTTTCTGGCAACTTACTGGCAGGATCTACAGTCAGTGAAGGCATTTGCAGGAGAAAACTATCACGTAGCGGTGACTTACCCCGATGACGACGAATTCGAATTACTTTCTGATCCCTACGTTTTTCAGCATGTCGTGGAAGCTGTTTCACCACTTTAGCCTTATTTCCGGGACACTCCGGGCCTGACGGATACTATTAAAAGGATATCGGCATGGTAACAGTAGAGAAATCAGATCCACTTTCTCCAGACTCTTGTCACTTAATAGAAAAACTGTCAGCAGAACTGGCCTCTATTACTGGGGATAGTGGTAAAAGCAATTTCACAACAGACTCAATGCATGAGGACAGGGCTTTGTGGGCATTGGCAAGGGACAGTAGGGGAAATGCAATAGGCTGCGGAGCCATTCGACCGTTAACTGAAAATATAGCTGAACTCAAAAGGATGTTTTCGGACCGTAGCGCTCCCGGCATTGGTAATGCTTTGCTCACTTTCCTGGAAACATCCGCGAAGAGTATGGGATATAACGAACTCTGGCTTGAAACCCGACATGTTAACCATAAGGCTGTAAATTTTTATAAGAAAAACGGATACATACGCATAGGGAATTACGGACCATACATAGGTCGGGAAGAGGCGGTATGTTTCGCGAAGTCATTGCAAGGCTGACATAAAATTTATGCAACATAAGCTCGCCATGCTCATTGCCTGCATTAAAACCGCTTGTCAAAGTCCGCTTTGAGCGAATTTCTGGCTTTGGCAGCTGTCTCCACTCCATAACCCTGCGCTACTGAAAATCGGGGAATGGCGGACAACCTTGATCATGATATCCTATTCAAGGATGAACTATCGCAAGCAGTGTGCTCCCTGTAGTCGCGTGACACACAAAACGCTGCGCTTATTTAGTCTACCCTGTTAGGGGTATCATAACTTTGAAGAGGAAACTATGATCCAATATTTTTCTGAGAAAAACACCCTTGAAAATAGAGCGTTACAAATATGGCAAATTCTTATCGGATTCGCTTATGAGCGTAAGATAACTACATATGGAGAGATTGCTGATATTCTTGGTTATAAAGGCGCAGGTACGATGGATCGTCAACTGGGGCATATTCTTCACTTTTGTGCTCAAAACAAATTACCACCGTTAAGTGTATTGGTTGTAAATTCTGAGACAGGATTACCTGGAGATGGGTTTGATACGACTGGTAATTTACATAAACAGAGAGAGAAAGTATTTAATTTTGACTGGTTTGATATTATTCCACCAATGCCAACTGAGTTTGCTTTAGCGTGGGAAATAGCAGAACAAAACGGCTTTAGTGTTCACTCATAAAAACCCGATGCAATTGATGGTAATACTCCCAACTTACTGATTAGCTTTATCAGATCAGACTTAATTTGACCGGCTTCTTTGATGGAACACAATCAAATCTGATTGTCTGTTGCCGGAGAAGTAGACTTCCTGGTATATGGCGATTATCATCTTATGCCAGGGAAAATATGATTGTTAAATATTGCGGAAGTTTCCACCTGGATACTGTACTCATCATTAATAAATGATAGTACCATTTTTTCATAAAATGCTTGAGTATTTTTGAGTGTAATTTATTGACATGAAAATATGCATGCACGTCGGATGATAAATAAACAGAAGTACGCCTATAATTCGGTTACAGCACTCCCTTCAATGAAGGTGTAAGTATTCCATCCAGGCGGGCCATGTACTTTAGAAATCTGTCTTAACGAACCTTAGCGTTTGTGAAGTCAGCCTATGGCACGGAACGGATAAACAGAGGGCAACTGTAGGTCCTTACTGAGCGAAAAGCGGACATTTCAATGCAAAATGAAGATACTGTTATTTTTAGCTATCTCATGACTGAGAAAAATTTCGGTTAGTTTCGAAATGAGCGCACCATTGTTAACATCATCGGCACGCTCGTTAAGGAAGGCAGTCACGCTAGTGAGGGCGTGACATAATAATCAGGACTACTCGTCTTCTTTACCGTAGTAAAGCTTACCGAGCTGAATGAGAGGACGGCCCTGGGATTTGCGGTGCAGGTTGCTGTCACGCAGTGAATAAACGCAGCCGCAGTATTCCTGCTGGTAAAACTGCTCGCGCTTGCTGATTTCAATCATGCGCGACGAACCGCCCTGTTTGCGCCAGTTATAGTCCCAGTAAACCATACCCGGATAGCGCGCGGCGGCTCGCTGTCCGCAGTCGTTGATTTGCTGCATATTTTTCCAGCGCGAGATGCCCAGTGAACTGCTGATGACATTAAATCCATTTTCAGCGGCATAGAGAGCGGTACGTTCGAAACGCATATCAAAACACATCGTGCAGCGGATACCCCGCTCCGGCTCCCACTCCATGCCCTTTGCGCGTTCAAACCAGTTGTCCGTGTCGTAATCTGCGTCGATAAACGGTACGCCGTGCTGTTCAGCAAAGCGAATATTCTCATTCTTACGGATGAGATACTCTTTTTGAGGATGAATGTTCGGGTTGTAGAAGAAAATAGTGTAGTCAATTCCTGAGGCCTGGATCGCCTCCATCACCTCCCCGGAACATGGAGCACAACAAGAGTGCAGCAGCAGTTTGTCTGCATTGTTCGGGAGTTCCAGTTTAGGGCGTTTGAAATCAGCGACGGTCATAAATTTATTCGTTGGGCTAATAAGATTTGCAGAGAGTGTAGCATCAGAGCATCGCTATCGGGAGTGGCGGTACTAATATCGAAATGGCTGCGATTGGAGTGTTCACCCTCCGGGGACTGAGAACAACAGCAGTGGCCGACATTATCTGCTGTTTTTTCGCAGTATCTCACTGACATACCTCCGTAATGATAATTATTTTCAATAAAACATAGCCTGTGCTATATAAGATAGCACAGGCTAATTTTGATTTTCTTTTAATCACTATGGAGACTTATACAATGCGCCCCCTGAAAGGATTAAACGTGTTATTGCTCTGCGCACTCTGGGTGTCAACCCATGCCTTAGCTGCTGAAAAATTTAAAGTTATTACGACATTTACCGTGATTGCGGATATGGCGAAAAATGTGGCAGGCGATGCAGCCGATGTGGCATCAATCACCAAACCTGGCGCGGAAATTCATGAGTATCAGCCTACTCCTGGCGATATTAAACGTGCGCAAGGGGCGCAACTGATTCTTGCCAACGGCATGAACCTGGAATTGTGGTTCCAGCGGTTTTATCAGCATCTTGAAGGTGTACCAGAAGCCATTGTCAGTACAGGTGTAACACCTGTCGGCATTACCGAAGGACCCTATGACGGTAAGCCTAACCCTCATGCATGGATGTCACCTGACAATGCTCTGATTTACGTTGATAACATCCGTGATGCGCTGATGAAATATGATCCGGTGAATGCGCAAACGTACCAGCGCAATGCGGATATCTATAAAGACAAAATTACGCGAACCCTGGAACCCTTGCGTAAACAGATTACGGAGATTCCTGAAAATCAGCGCTGGATGGTCACCAGCGAAGGGGCTTTTTCTTACCTTGCGCGGGATTTGGGTCTGAAAGAGCTGTACTTGTGGCCGATTAATGCCAATCAGCAGGGGACGCCGCAACAGGTACGAAAAGTGGTTGATATGGTGAAGCAAAACCATATCCCGGCGGTCTTCAGCGAGAGCACGGTTTCCGATAAACCGGCGCGTCAGGTGGCGCGCGAAACAGGCGCGCATTACGGCGGTGTGCTCTACGTCGATTCGCTGAGCGTGGAAAACGGCCCGGTGCCGACGTATATCGATCTTCTGAATGTCACCACCCGTACCCTGGTTCAGGGGATTAAGGACGGGGCAAAGGAGTAAATGATGACGAAGCTTGCGGGAATTGTCGTTAATGGCGTGACAGTAACCTGGCGCAACGGGCATACCGCACTGCGCGACGCATCTTTTACCGTGCAGAGTGGCTCCATTGCTGCACTGGTGGGAGTAAACGGTTCCGGAAAATCGACATTGTTTAAAGCGATTATGGGATTCGTGCGTCTGGTCGCCGGACAGATATCTGTTCTGGGTCTTCCAACACGGCAGGCGCTACGAAAAAATCTGGTGGCCTATGTCCCTCAATCGGAAGAGGTGGACTGGTCGTTTCCGGTACTGGTAGAAGATGTGGTGATGATGGGACGCTATGGCCATATGGGCATGTTGCGTATCGCCAGAACGCGGGATCGCCAGATTGTTACCGATGCGCTGGGACGTGTTGATATGCTGGATTTTCGCGAACGACAAATCGGAGAGCTTTCTGGTGGGCAAAGGAAACGTGTCTTTCTGGCACGTGCGATTGCCCAGCAAGGGGAAGTTATCCTGCTGGATGAGCCTTTTACCGGCGTTGATGTGAAAACAGAAGCCAAAATCATCAGCTTGCTGCGTGAGTTACGCAATGAAGGCAAAACGATCCTGGTCTCGACTCACAATCTGGGGTCTGTCACCGAGTTTTGTGATTATACCGTGCTGGTCAAAGGCACTGTTCTGGCAAGCGGACCGACAGAAACCACATTCACAGCAAAAAACCTTGAACTGGCCTTTGGTGGTGTACTCCGTCATGTCGCGCTGAGTGGCTCAGAGGAGAAAATGATGACTGACGACGAGCGTCCTCTTGAGGGGCATCGTTCACTGGCGGCGCAGCGGGAGGAGAGATGAACGCATTACTGGAACCCTTTGGATATGAATACATGCTCAATGCGATGTGGGTTTCCGCAATGGTGGGAGGACTGTGCGCTTTCCTGTCATGCTATCTGATGCTTAAAGGCTGGTCTCTGATTGGCGATGCGTTGTCACACTCTATTGTTCCGGGGGTGGCAGGAGCTTATATGCTGGGTCTTCCGTTTTCTCTGGGGGCTTTTTTTTCTGGCGGACTGGCCGCGGGCAGCATGTTATTGCTTAACCAGCGAACCAGGCTGAAAGAAGATGCCATTATCGGCCTTATTTTCTCATCCTTTTTTGGACTCGGGCTATTTATGGTGTCACTTAACCCAACATCGGTGAATATTCAGACCATCGTACTGGGTAATATTCTCGCAATAGACCCGGCAGATATTCTGCAACTCACCATTATTGGCGTGGTCTCGGTCATCATCTTATTTTTCAAATGGAAAGATTTAATGGTGACCTTTTTCGATGAAAATCACGCCCGAGCCATCGGATTGCATCCGGCCAGACTAAAAATACTCTTCTTCACTTTGCTGGCTGTATCGACAGTTGCAGCCTTACAAACGGTTGGCGCATTCCTGGTTATCTGTCTCGTGGTGACTCCGGGCGCGACAGCATGGCTGTTGACTGACCGTTTTCCGCGTCTGCTTATGATTGCTGTGGCTATCGGTAGTCTGACCAGTTTTCTCGGCGCGTGGGTCAGTTATTATCTGGACGGCGCGACCGGAGGCATCATCGTGGTAGCACAAACGCTGCTGTTTCTTCTCGCTTTTGTCTTTGCCCCCATCCATGGGGTACTGGCAAATCGCCGACGTGCGCGCCAGACGCGGGAGGTCCGTGCATGATGGCATTATTACTGGAACCATTACAGTTTACCTTTATGACCCACGCACTGCTGATTTCGGTGGTGGTAGCCATACCTTGTGCACTGCTGTCAGTTTTTTTGGTACTAAAAGGTTGGGCGCTAATGGGAGATGCGATGAGTCATGCTGTTTTTCCCGGCATTGTGCTCGCCTGGGTGCTGGGCTTGCCACTGGCAGTGGGCGCATTCGTCGCCGGAGTATTCTGCGCTATCGCGACGGGGTACCTGAAAGACAACAGCCGGATTAAGCAGGATACTGTGATGGGTATTGTTTTTTCTGGCATGTTTGCTACCGGTCTGATTTTGTATATTGCGGTTAAACCCGACGTTCATCTGGATCATATTCTTTTCGGCGACATGCTAGGGATAACCGTCGGCGATATTATCCAGACGACGGCCATTGCCGGGCTGGTCACACTCGTTATCAGCCTGAAATGGCGGGATTTTTTGCTGTTCTGCTTTGATCCTCAGCAGGCACAGGTAAGTGGGTTGCGTACGAAGTGGCTGCACTATGGCCTGCTGTGTATGGTTTCGCTTACCATTGTCGCCACGTTAAAAGCAGTGGGGATCATTCTGTCTATTTCTCTGCTGATTGCGCCTGGAGCCATTGCGCTACTTTTGACCCAACGCTTTTATATTGCGCTCCTTCTGGCTGTTGTTCTATCGGTACTTGTCTCGATGACCGGCGTCTGGCTATCGTTTTTTATCGACAGTGCGCCAGCACCAACGATTGTCGTTTTATTTGCGGCTGTCTTTATCCTGATATTTACCGTTACCAGCATCAGCGCACGTACAAAGAGGAATGCTGATACACGTGAACTGTTATCATCCGATTAATACCATAACCGGGTAGTAATGTCCGCTTCTGGCACAGGGAACCCCACATTCTCCAGACACTCCCGAATTCTAAAAAAATCAAAGCCGTCAATGAAAATTCAGGTAGTTGTCCGATCCTGAATCGAACGGTGATAATACAAAAAATGCAATGAAGTTTGACACTCGCTTCAGGTGTTAAATATGAATTTCAGGAGCAGGAATGAAACGAGCGATATATTTACTGTCTGTTATTACTCTGGCGCATTCAGCCTGGGCTGAAACGCGTAACGTAACCAGTGAATGGCAACTCGCTAAAGAAGGCCAGAAGACTGCCTGGCTACTCGACTGGCCAGCAAATCCCGGAGAAAAATTCACCCTTCGCTACCCTGACGGTAAGCCCTATCTTCAGGCTACCTTACAAGATAATAACCATGAAGATTTGCTCGCAAGCGAAAACATGACTGGAAAATACCGCTTCTATTATCCTGATGGAAAAATAAAAAAAGAGGGTGAGTGGGATAAAGAGGGAACCTCTGTTGGTTTAGAAACGACCTATAATGAGAATGGCTCTCCCAAAGAAGTAAAACGATATCTCGACGGCGGATGGTCCATCAATGAGAGAACGTATTATAAAAACGGCCAGCTTAGTTACGAGGGGCTTAATTATGATGGTGAGAAATATAAAGAATCAAAGTATTACTATGATGATGGCAAGATTAAACAAAAAAATTATACCAAAACCATAAAGAACATCGAAAAAGAAATGGACGATTACTTTGATGAAAATGGGAAATTAATAAAACGTATTGAGAAATATGGCAAGGATCCCTCGATAACGATCACCTATGGCGTAGATGGCAAAATTGTAGAACGAAACACCCTCATGACTGGCATGGCCCGTAGCAAAACTGAAACCTTTAACAGTGAAGGTCAACTGACTGATTTAACACAATATATGACAAAGGGCAACTTACAGCGAGAAGGGGAGCAAATCAATAGTTATGAGGGACAAACAACCTATTCTACTTATAAAAATGGGGTAAAAGAAGGGGAAGAAAAAACGGTAAAAGATGGCAAGGTTGTTCGTTACTCTCAATTTAAGGCGGGTAAGGAAACGGGAGACAGTTTCGCATTTGACGATGTTGCGAATGTTATTTTTTTCGAGAAGCACGCTTCAGACAAGCAAAAAACCGTTAGTTATAGTGTAGGGCTTGAGTATATTACATATGATGACAAGGGAATGCCGCACGTTAAGATCCCTTTTAATATCGACTCACGGGTTCTGCCGAAACCTGGCACCGTATGGGAATATAGTTCAGATGGCAAACACAGCAGCGCACTGAAATTAATTACATCGGATGATAAGACGGCAACCTGGCGGACAGACCATGGTGAAATAAAAGAAAATCTCGATACCTACACCTGGATCATGCCGAATCAGCCACAGCAGGATCGACAAATTCTCTCATTTCCGTTGACGCCGGGTAAGGAGTGGAAGAACAGCTACCAGACCCGGGTAACCGTGCCATGGGATAAAGGGCAGGAGTGGGGATATACCTATAAAGCGACGTCTTTATCAAAAATTGCAGGCATCGAGAAAATCACGGTTGCAGGCGGGACCTTTGATACGCTGCTGGTTACCCGTACTATCCACTGGACCAAATCCAGTCCACAGCATACTGGCACATTCGGGTCGGAAATGACCTGTGATACAAAAGCGTGTGAGGTCTCGGGCTATACCGCTGAGACGATATGGTACGCACCTGAAATTGGCCGGGCGGTGATGAAAGCGGTTGAAATTAGCGGCTCGCCTCAGGTGCTTATGAACAATGCAAGCAGCATGCTGGAAAGCGGTAACGTGCTCATTTCTGAACTGACCTCGTTTGGTCCCGCGTCAGTTAAAGATAAGCCAGCCCCAGAAATCCACTATGCGCATCAGGTTTCAGGGAATGCATTCAGCCAGGGGTTCCCGCTGATGCAGAATAACACCTGGGAGTTCTTAATGATCCATAGTCCGATGATTGAGTAGGCTGAGACGCTGCTTTCCGGGGCGGCTGATGGCAGGGACGCCATTCGCTCCTACGGGATATTAATCCCTCACGACGTGCTAATATCTGTCAGACTCATCGCTACAATACTTTGTGTAATAAAATAGTTACTTTAAATAAGACTTCATCAGGATATCTTATGCAAAACCTTAGATCTGTAGCTAATATTATGCTCTCTGCTCTGATGTTCGCTCTGGCAGGGGTTATTGTTAAATATGTATCTTCTGAAATGGATATTTTGTCATTAGTTTTCTGGCGTAATATGTTCAGCTTTATATGCGTGGTGTTGGTAGGGTTTTTCTCGGGTCAGCTCAGTTTTAAATCTGAAAGAAAAAGTACGCACGCGCTGAGAGCACTTTTTACATTCTTTGCACTCCTGACCTACTTCTATGCTGTCCAAAATACCGAGCTGAGCACAGCAGTGTTGCTTCAGCAGACATCGCCAGTATTTGTTCCCATTATTGCATTTCTGGTCCTCAAGAGATTGTCAGATCGCTATGTTTGGACAGGCACCATGATTGGTTTTCTTGGCGTAGCATTTACGAGCGGCGTGGGTACCCATAACCTCAATAAGGGTGATCTGTCAGGCATCATTTCGGGAATAATGGGCGGCGCTGCAACGATAACTATCTGGCTGATGTCAGATACAGAATCGCCATATCGACAGATGCTTTTTTTCTCACTATATACGCTGATATATTCGCTGGTTTTCCTTCCCTGGGTATGGGATTCATTTACTCTTTCCCTTCTCCCATTTTTGATAGTTCTTGGCATTGTTACAACCCTGGCGCAATTTTTTCTGTCGGTTGCATGTTCATATGCCTCAACGGATAAAATTGTATCCTGGACGTATATGTCCGTGGTATTTGCTGCACTGTTTGGTTACGTTGGCTGGGGTGAAAAATTAACCACAGGCATGCTTGCGGGAATGCTGCTGATAATTATTGGCGCTCAAATAAGCCAGAAACGCGTTTAGGATATGCTTTTTTAAACGGCCCTTGCTCGATTTGACGTGCAGACCACGTTTTCTCGAACCATCAATGCTGTCTTCCCATCTTCTATCCGGCCTGGATTTCTGCCGGGGTTGCGGTGTAATCTTTTTCGTAATATCGTAAGTTACATGAAAGGCATCGCCCTGACCGTGTGGCATTGTCTGTTGCTCATATAAACCTGTGGTTACGGAGGTTAAAAATGAAATATGACGTAATTATTATTGGCGGCAGCTACGCTGGCATGGCAGCTGCGCTACAACTGGTGCGCGCCCGACGTCAGGTCCTTATCATTGATGCCGGGGAGCGACGAAACCGGTTTGCCAGCCACTCGCACGGGTTTATTGGGCAGGATGGCGTTGACCCGTCGGTGATTTTTGAAAAAGCACGCGCACAAGTCATGCGTTACCCCACTTTGCGCTGGCAGCAGGGACGCGCAAAAAAGGTAACGGGTAAAAAAGAGTCGTTTCTGGTACAGACACTCACAGGGGAAAGCTTTGCATCCCGTCGTGTACTGTTTGCTACTGGGGTAAAGGATCGTCTTCCTGAGATTGACGGTTTACCGCAGCGCTGGGGGCAACATGTATTTCACTGCCCATACTGTCATGGTTACGAACTCAATCAGGGACACATCGCGGTTATTGCCGCAAGCGATATGGCTGCGCATCAGGCGCAGATGGTGGCGGAATGGGGGAGTGTTACGCTGTTTACCAACGATGCTGTTGAGCTGAGTGCAGAAGTCCATGCGGATTTACGTCAGCGTGGCATTACCGTTGAGGCCACGCGAATTGCGCGTCTGGTCAATGATGCAGATATTGAGCTTGTTGACGGCCGCCTGTTACGTTTTGCCGGAATCTTCACCGCTCCCCGGAACCAGCCAGCCACCAGCATTGCACAAACGTTGGGTTGTGAACTGGAAGAAACCCTGTTTGGTACGCAGATCCGCAGTGATGCTACGAAGGAAACCTCCGTCCCCGGTGCATTTGCCTGCGGCGACGTGGCGCGCGTGCCGCATTCGGTCTCCCTGGCTGTTGGTGATGGTGCCTGGGCAGGCGCAACCGTTCACCGGTCACTGATATTTGATCTTCCTGCGTAAATCGAGGCAGCGTTGGGCCGATTACCCTCACCCTGACATGGCCGGACTACTTTCCGGCCGCAGAGGCTGTCTCACGAGAGGCTATAACGAGGCTGCGGCACGCGCGGCCGTTTCATAGATTGACGAGATGCTGCGCAGCAATTGCGCGGTATCGCCGATCGAAGGGCCGGAAATGCCGCTTTCCATCTGGATGGCAATCAGGCAGGTTTCACGCACTTCCCGGTATTTCATACACAGTGCCTTTCCCTCTTCGCTGGTCGAGTAATAGAGTTCTTTTCCTACTTTTTCACTGATGACATAACCCGCTTTCGCCAGCTTTTTCAGCGCATAGTTGACGACATGGGTATCCTCGACATTCAGTACGAAACAGATATCCGCCAGCTTCTTCTTGCGATTACGGTGGTTCACATGATGGAGAAGAGAAACGTCAAATGCTCCCATATCTGACTCGCCCGCAGCGGTCATGCAGCGCACCATCCATTTGTTGAACGCATTACTGGTCATGATCAGCGCGTATTCCAGTTCCGATAATTCCGCGCAACGTTCGGAAACCAGATGGCGTGAGGAAACGATACGGCTGTCGCTTATGTCTTCGCTATTGCCTGATGTAGAAACACGTTTTGAGGTCATAACAGTCCTTATCCTCCTGGAATCATCTGCATTAAAAATAACGATTAATCGACAAAATAAACACATTTTATTTATAAATTATTTACATATCTTAGTCATTACGATATAGCTTTTAACGCAAGCTGTTGTTGGCGCGGCGTTCACGTCGCCTTGCACAAAGACATCACTTCGTTTGCCGCCATGTGCCAGTCTTCGCCCTCCGGTGCGGAGCAGGAGAAAAATCGCCTTCAGCGTGCAACGTTCATTTCAGACAGGGTAAATATCTATGGACAGTTCTACGCTATTGCCGCTTATCGGGATACCGGTTGTGGTTATTGGTTTTGCACTGCGCTTCAATCCGCTGCTGGTAGTCGTTGTCGCCGGGCTTACCACAGGGTTGTTAGTTGGCATGGATTTGGGAATGCTGCTTGAGACCTTTGGTGAAAAGTTCGTCAATAGTCGTTCGCTGGCAACGTTCATTTTGATTCTTCCGGTGATTGGGCTGCTGGAGTATTACGGGCTGAAAGAGCGCGCCCAGGCCTGGATTGCGAAAATCGCCAGCGCGACGTCGGCGCGTATTTTGATGCTCTACTTTGTCGCGCGTGAAGGAACCGCAGCGCTGGGATTGATGTCGCTTGGCGGGCACGCCCAAACAGTGCGTCCGCTGCTGGCACCAATGGCGGAAGGCGCGGCATTAAATGAATACGGTGAATTGCCGCAGCACATCCGCGATAAGATCAAAGCCCATGCCGCCGCGTGCGACAATATTGCCGTGTTCTTTGGCGAAGATATCTTTATTGCATTCGGTGCAGTGCTGTTGATTGACGCCTTCCTGAAAGAAAATGGCATCCAGGGCATTGAGCCGCTGCATATCGGCCTGTGGGCGATTCCCACCGCAATTTCGGCTCTGATCATTCACATGACGCGCCTGATGCGCCTTGATGCCAGTATTCGTCGTGACGTCATGGCATGGCGATCCGAACAGAGTACGCAGGAGGCCACCCAATGAGTACGCTGATTTCTATTAACCGCGTTTACTACCTGATTGGTTTTGTGGTCATGCTGCTGGTGATCATGACGTTGCGCGATCGCGGCAATCCTAAGCGATTCACTACGGCGCTATTCTGGTTTTTGTTCGGTGGAATTTTTCTGTTTGGTGACCTGATGGTTCAGGAGCTGGGCAAGTCGCTGGCTTACCGGATTATTGGCGGTGCCGTTATCGCCATTGCGTTACTGGCAGGCTTTGGGCTGGTCGGAAAAGGGCATTACAAAATGTCGACCGAACCAGAGCGCGTGGCCTCGTCAAACCGCCTGAAAAACTGGCTCTTTTTACCTGCCCTGATGATACCGGTGGTGACCGTGCTGGGGACGTTGTTTTTGAAAGGCGTCTCGATCGGTGGCGTTTTCTTACTCGACCAAAAACAGCTAACGCTGGCGTCCCTGTGTGTTGCCTGTGTCGCCGCCATTCTGACGGGATGGTGGCTGACGGGCGGCACGCCACTGCATGCCATCCGTCAGTCTCGTCGATTAGTGGACACGATTGGCTGGGCCGTGATCCTCCCGCAAATGCTTGCCATGCTTGGTGGGGTGTTTGTGGTGGCGAATACGGGCGACTCGGTGCAAAAGGTCGTGAGCCTGTTTGTCAATCCAGATAGCCGCTTTATGCTGGTGGTGATTTACTGCATCGGCATGGCACTTTTCACCATGATTATGGGTAACGCCTTTGCCGCTTTCCCGGTGTTGAGTGCCGGTATCGCGCTGCCGTTTTTGGTTAATTACCATCACGGCGATCCGGCTCCTTTGCTGGCGATAGGAATGTACGCGGGTTACTGCGGCACATTGATGACCCCAATGGCGGCGAATTTTAATATTGTTCCCGCGGCATTGCTTGAACTGAAAGATAAATATCAGGTCATTAAGATCCAAATCCCTACCGCGCTGACGCTGCTGGTAGTCAATGTGTTTTTAATGTATTTCCTCGTGTTTCGCTAAGCGAGGCGCGGTAATGTTCTGAGGAGTGGTTATGCCATTAACACAACATCAGGCTGACGCCTTTGCCCAAATGCCTTTAGCCTATTTGCGTCAGGAATACCCGAATCACATTATGCATCTGCTAAATGATGATAGTGATGTTCTGCCGCCTCGTGAGCTGCATCCTGTTTTCTATGGCTGTTTCGACTGGCATTCGGCGGTGCACGGCTACTGGCTGCTGCTGCGCTGCCTGCGACTCTATCCGACGCTATCGTGCCGGGAAGAGATCATTGCGCTGTTCGAAGAACATATTACTGAACAGAAGGTGGCACAGGAGCTGGCCTATTTTACCGCGCCGTTCCGTGCTTCATTTGAGCGCCCTTATGGCTATGGCTGGTTGCTGGCACTGTCGCAGGAGTTGCAGCAATCCTCTTTGCCGCAGGCCAAAGAGTGGCACCGAACGCTGGAACCGTTAACCCAGGATATTCGAGCCAGGCTTATCGATTATCTCAGTAAGCTTACGTACCCGATCCGCGTTGGCACGCATTACAATACGGCATTTGCACTGGCGCTGGGCCTTGATTATTCCTGCGCGCTGAACGATGAGGCGCTGAAGAACGCTATTATTGATGCGGCAAACCGCTTCTACGCCGCCGATACGCATTATCCGGCGCATTATGAGCCGGGCGGTGATGAATACATTTCGGGCGCATTAACGGAAGCGTTGTTAATGAGCAAAGTGGCAAAAAATTTCCCGCAATGGTTCGATTCGTTCCTGCCGGACATTGCTTCAGTTGATGCCCTGATGAACCCTGCGCAGGTGAGTGACAGAACCGATCCTAAAATCGCGCATCTTGATGGCCTGAATCTGAGCCGCGCCTGGAGTATGAAGCACATTGCGAAAGCGTTGCCTGAGAGTCATGTTGCGCAAAAGGCGCTGAACGACGCTGTCTCACGTCACCTGTTGGCGAGCCTGGAACATGTGGTGGGTAGCCACTATAGCGGCGGACACTGGCTGGCCAGCTTCGCGCTCCTGGCTCTGGAGTAAAGTTAGTCGTGAGCGCAAACGGAATGTGACTATCGGCCAGATTCCGTCTCGCGCACAGGCTCTCGCCCCAGTTTTCGCTTGTTCACCGTCCTGATGGCGCGGTATTTATATCTGATGCAGGTCAGACGTCGGCCAGTGGTTGCGTATGACCTGGCTTACGCAGGGATGACGTTCTGTTTCACTTAACGAGGCAGTAAACGCCGCTCTGGATGTGCGCAGATGATCGCGCGTTTTCCCCCAGCGGGTCACAACACAGGCCAACATCTCAAGACCTCCGGGCGCTTGCGGAGACCATGCCGGTGTCGCTTGGAAAATATCGCTAAACGCATCCCACTGCTGATGTAGCCTGCGGGTGGCACCTTCCACCAACTGATTATATTGTTCTTCTGTACCTGAGAGCAGCCACCGTTCCGGATAATCAATAATCCCCACCGATGCATAACAATTAGTACCTATATAGATCAGTCCCCGCATCTGTTGTGCGCGTATAGAGGGCACCGTCGATAAAATGCCAGAATCACGATATTCCAGTCCGAGGAAGATCATGATGGCAGCGCTCTCCGTCAGCACTGAACCATCGGGAAGAACCAGCGTGGGAATTTGCATTAAAGGATTGAGCTGACGTAATGCGTTGCGATTCGCGTCTTCCTCCCACGAGCTTGCTTTAACTAAGCGATACTCTGCTCCGCACTGTATCAGCGCCATCTCTATTGCCGCCGAACCAGAACGTTCTGTCCCGTAAAGCGTATACATAGCCTTCTCCGCTCACCGATCGTACCTGTAAGCATAGTTCTCATCGGCGGATAGCGTCGGTTGGCCTTTCTGTCAGCCCTGTTCATGTGATCTTCCAGAGGCCTGGTATAAATCGTGTGTAACGGGCCTGTGCCAGCACACTGGCTCCGATCATGAATATGACTCATGGTGTAATGAAATTTAGTCGCTTTCGCTCGACCTGTGGCTCTGGCATAAAATAAGAGTATTAACTTATTAGTAACATGACGACTGAAAAAATAATCCCCGTAAAGTAATAGCAACGTCGGTTTTCATGTCAGAATTCAGGATGCGCCATAACGATGAACAACGATTTTACATTTACTATCAAGAGTAGTCTTTTCGATGAAAATTATAACCCTTCAGAAAATACGCGTATTACGACCAACTTCGCGAATTTAGCCAGAGGGAAAGATCGTCAGCAGAATTTGCGTAACACTCTGGTGATGATTGACAATCGCTTCAATGCATTAGCGCATTGGGATAACCCTAAGAGCGATCGCTATTCGGTAGAGCTTGAAATCATTTCTGTAGAAATGCATTTTGTCGAGAGTGACGAAAGCTTCCCTGCCATTGAGATATTGAAAACCAGTATCGTTGATAAAAAAACGCAGGAGCGTATTGAAGGCATTGCAGGCAACAACTTTTCATCTTATGTGCGGGATTATGACTTTAGTGTGGTCTTGTTGGAACATAATAAGAATCGATCCGGATTTAGCACACCAGATAACTTTGGCGATCTGCATGGTAATATATTTAAGTCTTTCGTTAACTCAACAGAGTACAAAGAGAAATTTAAAAAATCACCTGTGATATGTTTAAGCGTTTCCAGTAAAGACATTTATCATCGGACCGGAAATACTCACCCGATACTCGGTATTGAATACCAGACAGATAATTCTTCGCTGACTGAAGAATATTTCAGGAAAATGGGATTGCAGGTTCGCTATTTCATGCCTGAACATAGCGTTGCACCATTGGCATTTTATTTCTCTGGTGATTTACTCAGGGATTACACCGATCTGGAGCTTATTAGCACCATCAGTACGATGGAGACGTTCCAGAAAATTTATCGACCTGAAATTTACAACGCTAACTCTGCGGCGGGGCAATACTATCAACCGGACCTGAATAATCAGGATCATTCATTAACAAAAATTGTTTATGACCGGGAAGAGCGCAGCCAGTTAGCGGTTGAGCAGGGGAAATTTACGGAAGAGCACTTCATCAAACGTTACAAGCATATTCTTGAACAGTGGTCTGCTCATTACACGCGTTGAATTACCGGAATAAAAGGTTATCTGATATGAAAAAATTGTTACCCACGTCGACTGCTGGCAGCTTACCCAAACCTTCCTGGCTGGCGCAACCTGAGACACTTTGGTCCCCCTGGAAGTTACAGAATGAAGAGTTGTCAGAAGGAAAACAGGATGCTCTGCGTCTGGCGCTCGACGATCAGCTCCGGGCGGGGATTGATATTGTCAGCGATGGCGAACAAACGCGTCAGCACTTTGTCACCACGTTTATCGAGCATCTCAGCGGCGTTGATTTTGAAAAACGCGAGGTCGTTAAAATCCGCAATCGCTATGATGCGAGTGTGCCGACCGTTGTGGGTGCGGTGGCCCGTCAAAAACCTGTTTTTGTTGAGGATGCCCGTTTTTTACGTCAGCTAACCACGCAGCCTATTAAATGGGCCTTGCCAGGGCCGATGACGATGATCGACACGCTGTATGATGCGCATTATAAAAGCCGCGAAAAATTAGCCTGGGAATTCGCGAAAATTCTCAATCAGGAAGCCAGAGAATTAGAGGCGGCTGGCGTTGATATTATCCAGTTTGATGAGCCTGCATTTAACGTCTTCTTTGATGAAGTTAATGCGTGGGGGATCGCGGCTTTAGAAAAAGCGGTTGAAGGTCTCAAGTGTGAAACCGCTGTCCATATTTGTTATGGCTATGGCATTAAAGCCAACACCGACTGGAAAAAGACGCTGGGGTCCGAGTGGCGACAATATGAAGAAGCGTTTCCTAAACTGCAAACGTCTTCTATCGATATCATCTCCCTGGAATGCCATAACTCGCATGTGCCAATGGATCTGCTCGAACTGATTCGCGGTAAAAAAGTCATGGTGGGAGCCATTGATGTGGCAACCAATACTATAGAAACGCCAGAGGACGTCGCCGATACATTACGCAAAGCGCTTCAGTTTGTGGATGCCGATAAACTTTACCCGGCGACTAACTGCGGTATGGCTCCGTTATCTCGTCGGGTCGCTAATGGCAAACTGAATGCTCTGAGCGCAGGGGCAGAAATTATCCGCAGAGAACTCGCGAATCAATAACGCTGCCAGAGAGTCGAGCATATAAAGGAAACGTTCATGGTGACAGGCGATCTGAATAATCGCCTGTATTCAGCTTTCGGCAGATGAACAAATGGGTTTGCTTAGCATGATTGACGGTCTGCACAACCTCAACGCCTGCGGACTCGACATGCCCGTAAAACCGCAGCGCCCCTGAACAATGTGATGAGCAATAGCCAAAACGGTAAGGAGACTCTGGTCTTGCCGGGTCAATAGCCGGCAGCGACATAACCGACATCATCACGGCGCCGGTTATGCCGCTTTTACCGAGCGGGCAACATCCATAACGGCACTCTCCACGCCCTCTGAATTTTTCTGAATGCTGGCGATTACTTCACCCGCTTCGCGCATAAGTGCCACCCCCTGACCGGTGTTTTCAAGGCTGCTTTCAATGCCCTTAAGCACTTCTTTTGCAAGCTGGTTGTTCGCCGCAACAACCCGTTCGATCTCTTCGGTGGCGCTACTGACACTGGCCGCCAGATTTCTTACCTCCCCGGCGACAACCGCAAAACTTCTCCCGGATGCGCCTGCTTTTGCAGCCTCAATGGCGGCGTTAAGCGCGATAAGTCTTGTCTGCATGGCAAAACTGCGGATGGTTTCGACCATACCGTCAATGCTGTCAGACTGACTGTTAAGGCGGGACACATCGGCGGAGACGACGTTCATCCCCTGCGCAATTCTGTTAATCATCCGTATGCTGTTCTCGATAACATCGGCCCCTGCCTGCGCGCTTCCACGGGTTTGCACTGCCATATCCCAGGCGTGGACGGCCGCGTCCTGCTCCCGTTTATTACGCAGAACCTGCTCCGTGACGTCGGAAGCGAACTTGGTAATTTTGTACAGTTTTCCATCGCTATCAAAGACCGGATTGTAGGTCGCCCGGAGCCAGAGCGGTTCGCCACGACGATTGAGGCGGGCAAACTGACCGGAGAAAAATTCCCCCTGATTAAGCCTCTGCCAGAACTGTCGATACTCCTCACTTTTGTAAAGCGTTGCGGAGCAGAACATTCGGTGATGCTGTCCGAGTACGTCATCTCTTTTATAACCGGTGGTCTGCAGGAAATTTTCATTCACCTCCAGCACATGACCCGCAGGATCAAATGAAATGACGGCCATTGAACGGCTAATGGCATTGATGATCGATTCCTGCTCAAGCGCTGACATCATGCGATCGGAGATGTCGGCGGCAATTTTGATAATTTTAAATACATTGCCGCGCCGATCGGTGACGGGAATATAACTGGCCTCAAGCCATACCGGGCGGTTTCCCCTGGCCAGCCGCAGAAATTTATCACTGAAGCTTTCACCGGCGGCAAGACGCTGCCAGAAGTGGCGATATTCTGGTGAGTTGACCAGCGAAGGTGGGCAGAACATGCTGTGATGATGACCGATGATGTCATCGGCCCGATATCCCATTGTTGTCAGAAAAAGCGGACTCGCCTTCTGAATAATCCCGGCAGGACTAAACTCAATGACAGCCATTGCTTGCCCGAGCGCGTTAAACGATGCCGCCGGGCGCGGGCGCGTAAAGGAGAAAAAATGTTTCAGTAAATTCAATGGCATCAGGTACACCGGGTAAAGTAATCACTGTGGTACTTATCGGCAGCCTTGCGGTCTGCATTATGTATTGCTGTAATCGTTGGCGCTGATTAACATTGGCAAAGGTTAATTTGATAAGAAATCAGTTTCCGAAAACAACGCTTTATCAGGAGCGTGGTTACAGCATAGAGCAGGTCTGCCCGTTGTACAGTTTGTACTGCATCATCCTGTCCAGGCCGTTGTATATATTCACCTGTTAAAAAGGAAGGCACATTGATGTACAGCCGCAAGTGTCAAAACGGTAACCTGCGCAGGGTGCTGTTTTCGGCGATCTCTTGCATCGTTCTTCTGTACGGCGCGAAAGGGTATGCTAAACCGGATATGAAGCCTCTGGGGCCAAATATCGCCGATCGGGGTTCGGCGTTTTATCATTTCAGGGTTGAACAATTCGATTCCGCCGATGGAAAAAGACATTACAGGGTCTGGACGGCTATTCCGAATAAAAAACCAGCGGCATCAGGTTATCCCGTTCTTTATATGCTTGATGGTAATGCGGTGATGGGACGCCTGTCGGAAACGCTGCTTAAGCAACTGGCAGAAAAAACGCCTCCTGTCATCATCGCGATTGGCTACCAGACCAACTTGCCCTTTGAGTCAAACAGCAGAGCCTGGGATTATACGCCTGCCCGGGAAGGGAAGAATGGTTCGCAGGTGGAGAACGGCCGCAACCGTCGTGAGATGGGGGGAAGCAACGACTTCCGTCAGTTGCTGGAGCAGCACATTGCGCCGACAGTCGAGCAGGGGGTTAACATCAATTCTGAGCAGCGCGGCCTGTGGGGGCATTCTTACGGCGGCTTATTCGTTCTCGACTCATGGCTGTCCTCATCGTTCTTCAGGCATTACTACAGTGCCAGCCCGTCGCTGGGACAAGGTTATCTCGCTTTGTTAAACCGGTTAACGGCAGTCGATAAAACGCGTTATTGCCATAAACATCTGTTTTTCATGGAAGGTGCGGCGTCCCCAGGGAAAAACGTACAGACTCAGGCGCCTGACATCCTCCCACGCATTCACGATATCGTTGCCAGACTCCAGCGTGACGGGATCCCGGCGGACTATTGGGATTATCCTGGCCTGACGCACGGACCGATGTTTGACGCCTCTTTTAAGAGCGCGTTACTGGATATGAGTACCGGGAAAGCGGGTGGATCCGCATCCTGTGATTAATCCGTTTGGTATCAAAGGAGGCGGCGTGAAGGGGAAACCCCTGCGCCGCCTTAATCATCAGAAGTGCAGGCCTAACTGCATATAATAGGTGCGGCCCGGCTCGTTGTAAGTATTCGCTCCGGCCCCCCACAGATACGCGCCCGTTGTTGCATTACCGGTACTTTGGGCATTGCCTTCGCGGAAATGGCGCTTATCGAACAGGTTGTCGATTCCCGCCGTAACGTCCATATATTTCGTTACCGCCCAGGTAGCGCTTGCCCCTACCAGCGCATACGGCGAGACCTGGCGGGTTTCACTACCGGACGTGCGAATGCCCTGATAATTATATTTTTTCGGCTTCTGTCGGCCATACCATGTCAGCGTTCCCTGAACCGACAATTCATTGCTTGCCTGCCAGTTTAGCGTTGAGTTGATCGTATATTGAGGAATGACCGACAGGTAATCATTGTTCCTTTTGTTTTTATTCTCAATAATATACGTCAGGTTGTTATTCATTTTCAGGGTATCAGTAATCGGGAAGTTGAGCGTGCCTTCCAGCCCCTGCACAACAGCATTGGGTACATTTTCCCATTTAAAAATATTTGCCGAACCGTTGTTATATTCCGGCGTATACCCTGCTTCAATTTTGTCATGGTAGTCATTGCGGTACCAGGTCAGTCCGGCCTGCACGTCATCGTGGTTATATTCAATACCGATTTCTTTATTGACGCTGGTTTCTGCTTTCAGATCGCTATTGCCCTGTAAATAGCAGGCACCGCCGCCGTAGCAGCCCTGACCTTTGCTGAATAACAAATAGTTAGGGTTGGTCTGGTAGAGATTCGGCGCTTTCCATGCGCGGGCGATGCCCAGTTTCAGCGTGAAGTCGCTGTTCAACTCCTGAGACAGGTTCAGCGATGGACTCCAGTTACTGCCGCTCACATCCTGGTGATTAAAACGGATCGCGGGCGTCAGACGGGTGCTGTCTGTTAACTCAATATTATCTTCCGCAAAAATGCCGTAAATATCCGCTGAGCTGTATTGGCTTCGCCCGGTATCACCAATTCCATCAACCGAGCCTCCTCCGCTGGTGGATTCAGTATTGGAGGCCGGATCTTTCATTGCCTGATGGTTAAATTCCCCGCCAAACGTCAGGGTCTGATTAACCCACAGGTCAACCGGAATATTAATTTCCGAGTGCAGGTTGGTGTCATACAGTGAAATGGTCGAGAACCCTTCATTTGTAGGGCTAAAAATTCCTGCGATCCCGCCAGAGAGACCTTCGTTAAGACGAGAATTTCGTGTTTTTTCAAACTGAATATAGTTATTGGTGGTGACGCCGCTATCCCATGCGCCGGTATATTTCAGATTGAGCGTCTGGCGGTAAAGTACATTGGTTTCTTTACCATAATATTTTTTCACCAGCGCATTACTGTTGGTATTTTGCGTATCGCCAGCATACAGGTTTCCCTGGCGGCTGTAGCCTGCGCCCAGTTCCAGCGCCTGCATCGGCATAAATTCCCAGCGCAGGGCTGAATTAATGTCTTTATTAATAAAGCCTTCACGGCCCGAAGGATAAGTCCCCGCATAGGTGCCAATACGCGGTGTGGTATGGCTTTCGTTAATATCCTGCGCATCTGCCTGCGTTTTATTCCAGTTGCCGTAGAGACGCAGGGTCAAATTATCAGCCAGCGCACCGCTTAAACTGCCGTTGTAGCGTTTGGTGCTGCCTTCGGATTTATGCTGGGGAACGTTGTAATAGGTGTTGAGGTTGCCGTGCCACTCGTCCGTCGCGGGTTTGGTAATAATATTGACGACACCACCCATAGCGCCGCTACCGTACATTGCCGCCGCCGGGCCGCGAATGACCTCGATGCGGTCAATCATTTCTGGCGGTACCCAGTTGGTGTCGCCACGTGTATCACGTTCATCGCTCCAGCCATAGCGCACCGAGTTACGACTGGATACAGGCATACCATCGATCAGGATCAAGGTGTTCTCCGGACCCATACCACGGATATCAATCTGGCGATTATTACCGCGCTGGCCGCTATTGGAGTTCCCGGTGAGATTCACACCCGGCATGGTGCGGATAATCTCAGAAACGTCACGCTGAACTGGATTTTTTTTGATAGCTTCGCTGTCAATGATCGAGACGCCAGGCGCCTGTAACGTCTGCTCTTTGGCCGTTACTACCATTGTTTCACTACTGTTTTCTTCCTGCACGTTGGTCGCCAGTTTTTCACTCTGTTGATCCGCGTGCGTTTGTACTGTTTCCTGATTTACCGTCGTATCTGCGTCGTTAGCATTTGCCAACGGTACGACAAGATTACCTGCCATCACGGTACCCAGAAGCGATAATCGATACGCATTTTTTATCATCATAGTAGCCACTTACCCTTTAAAATTTGCGCAAAATAATTTATTGGTAATGATTTTTATTTGCAATAAAATAATGATTATCATTATCATATTTGGTAGTGGCTGTTATTGTTAACCCTGTTTTAAGTCCTGGGAATTCACTGCGCTGGCCTGTCACCTTAGCGGCGGTCAGGGTGCATATAAAGGATCGTCAGGATCAACTCACGTGTTTATGGTCTATGGTTCGGTAATGATAAATCCAAAAGGCTAAGGATATTCGTGGTCCTGTTGACGGAGGTTAAGGCGGTTTTAACGAGGCCGATCTGCCTTATTCGTCTGAAGAACCCGCTGACTTAGCACAATCTTTGAAACGCACTACCTGACCAGAGAGAGCAAGTGAATGATTACGTTATGTAAAGCCTGCGGCACCTCTTTCGAAGCCACCGATGTCTTACCAGCACAGTGCAAAATTTGTGAGGATGAGCGCCAGTTTGTGCCGGTGACAGGACAGGCATGGATCGGTGTAGACCGTTTAATGGCTTCACATTCAAATAAATGGCAACAGCACGAACCTTATCTCCTTAGCCTCAAAACCGTGCCGAATTTTGCGATTAATCAGCGCGCTTTTATTTTGAGGACGCCGGAGGGGAATATTCTCTGGGACTGTATTGCTAATCTCGACGATGCCACAAAAACGTTGATCGCTGCGCTCGGAGGGCTTAAGGCTATTGCTATCTCCCATCCGCATTACTACACCACCATGCAGGATTGGGCCGCCGAATTTGGTGCGCCGATTTACCTTCATGGCAGCGATAGCGAGTGGATTATGCGCGACAGCCCCTGGATCACGCTCTGGGAAGGCGACACCCTGACGCTGGCGACGGATGTCAGGATCATACGCCTCGGCGGGCACTTTCCCGGCGGGAGCGTGCTTCACTGGGCGCAGGACGGTGGGGGGCTGCTGGCAGGTGATATCCTTCAGGTCACTCCCGGCGCGGATGCCGTCTCCTTCATGTGGAGCTACCCCAATATGCTGCCGCTGCCAGCCGCAACCATTAAGGATATTATGCTTCGCTTGAACGCCGTAAGGTTTTCAAAACTCTACGGCGCGTTTGAAGGGCAGAATATAACGGAAAATGCGGAGGACATTGTGCGTCGGTCAGGTGAAAAGTATATTGCCTGTCTTCGTTAATTGAAGGTTGGTGGATGTAGGCTTTTACACGGATATCCGGACACAGAGCGTTTATCATCGTCATCTGCTCATGCTGGACGCGCCCTTTAGCGACATCAAGTACGACTGGCACATCTGGATCAATTGCCTTTGCAGTATAGCCACGGTGGCCTCAGGCAGGTTCATTTCAAACGTATTGCGCACGGCTCCAAAAATCACGGTGATCAGTATCAGACTCACGCTCTCGATATTCACCAGATTCATGTCTGATGCGCTTCGCAGCATCGCGGATACGGCGACATTGACGCGGCGTCGAAAGGCATCAACTAATGGGCCGTTATCCAGTTCTGCAATAGAAAGATATAACGCCCGCGTAACTTCAGGTCGTTCCGTTTTGGCGCGCCAGTAGGCTTCAATCAGCCCCTCCACCATCGGTGATACGGGCAGGCCGTAGAACGTCAGGCACGCCGCCTCGACTTTTTCGGCAAGGGCTTCCAGATAGCGCTCATTAAGTACGTATAGCAGCGATTCCTTATGCGGAAAGTACTGATACATGGTGCCCACCGAAACGCCAGCCCGTTCTGCCACGCGCGTCGTGGTCAGGCGCTGGGGTCCCTCAATGACTAAAAGCTGAATAGCCGCCTCGAAAATGGCGTCCAGCGTCGCCGTTGCCCGCGCCTGACGCGGCCTTTTCCGGGGAATAAGTGAGCGTGGTTTAGTCATTTCAGAATGCGAACCCTCAAGCTAACGAACGCGCCCGCGAATTACTCATTACCCCATTGATTGAGGAACGTGGCTATTTCGTCAATACGTCGCTCGTTAATACCCGCTTCGCTGGCCATCTCTCTCTGCGCTTCTTCACTGATCTCCTCGTTATTCATTAAACGGGTGATCAGCAGTTGAAAATAGTGTGCAAGGGGATCGCGTTCAGCGTCTTTCACTGGCTCTGCGCATTCGGTCGCGTACTCATCGGCGATGTCATAATACTTCAGTGGGATTTCATTGTTCATACAGGGTCTCCGGAAGTTAGGTTTACGTCAGGGGCGTCGCCTGACGTCAATAATACCATTCTTATCATCATGCGGCGTTCACGTTAGTAGTGAACCAGTCCGCCGTCCACTGCATACTGACTGCCGGTAACGTAAGAGGCATCGTCAGAAAGCAGGAAATAGTCACCTCATGTTTCCGATCGTGTTCACGGGTTGTTTACCCGCGCTGATAAAAAGTATGATGCCGGACGTCATAATAATAAGCATCTTATAAGAAACACCCAACGACAGCCGGTTAAAAAGTGAATGAGGCTGACTAAATGACCCGACAGCGCGATTTTGATTTTTCAGGTAGATCGGTGATCCCTTATGCACATGACTACCAACATGGCGATTATGAAAGCTGGCACACGCACAGTTGCGCTCAGCTTATTCATACGTTGAGCGGGGTCATCCGCATTGAGACCCGAAACGGTTTTTGGGTGGTCCCGCCGTCGCGAGGCGTATGGATCCCGGCACATATGCCGCATGCCCTGCATATTACTGGTGAAGTGAAGGCCAGAGTACTTTTTGTCGAACCGCTGGCCAGAGCAGATCTGCCGGTTATCTGCCAGGTGGTAAGCGTCAGCGATCTGCTGCGGGAGCTTATCGTTTCTGCACTGCATCTTCCTGCCGATTACCCACCCGCAAGCCGCGCTGAGCGCATTCATGAGCTGATGCTTGATGAGCTACGCCTGATGGATACGCTGCCGTTTCACCTGCCGGAGCCAGCTTCCGAACGTCTGAGGCAGCTTTGCCAGGCCGTGCGCGACGCGCCGCATGAAACGTGGTCTGTTACCAGAGCAGCCATAAAAATCAGCGCCAGCGGGCGTACACTCAACCGCCATTTTTATCAGCAAACCGGCATGCAGTTCAGTGAGTGGGTGAGGCGGGCTCGTCTTCTGCATGCCCTGACGCGTCTGGCGCAGGGCGAGCAGATCACCCGGGTGGCACTGGATTCCGGTTATGCCAGCCCCGGCGCGTTCAGCGTGATGTTTCGGCGGGTAATGGGCGTCTCGCCCAGTGATTACTTTAGCCAGTGACGAAATCCTCCGCCGCATTCAGCATAGCCTGTAGTGAGGCCCGACTAATATCACTGTCAATACTGACGCCCCATGCACATTTTCCCGTCCGGTCCTGGCAACACACATAGGCGACAGAGCGGCTGTCGCTACGTTTACCCAGCGTATGTTCCTGATAACTAACAATCTCAAGCTCTGCTTTTACTTCACGACAAAGCGCCGTGAGCGCCGCAGACAGGAAGCCATTTCCTTCGCCTTGCAAACTCAACCGCTTACCCTGGCAGATAATCTCGGCAGAAAGGGTGGTACGCTGATCGGGATGGTTGTTACAGTTATATTTCTCTAACCGAAGCGGGGGCGCGTCAACAAGCCCATATGACTGGCGAAAAAGCGCCCAGACGGCCATTTGCGACATCTCTTTTTCTCCGCGCTCCGCGGCTTCCTGCACGCGAAGGCTAAAGGCCTGTTGCAGCTGGCGAGGCAGAACAAGATTGTGATTTTGCTCCAGAAGCCAGGCTGCGCCGCTTTTGCCTGACTGGCTATTTACCCGAATGACGGCTTCATAGCTGCACCCTATGTCTGCCGGATCGAGTGGCAGATAGGGGATTTGCCAGAGCGTATCCGGTGAGTGTTGTCTTGCCGCGAAACCTTTTTTGATCGCGTCCTGGTGAGAGCCAGAAAACGCTGTAAATACCAGCTCACCTGCATAGGGATGGCGCGGCGCAACGGGCAACTGATTACACTCTTCGACCACTTCAACGACCTTTTTCATCTGGCTAAAGTCGAGGCCGGGTGAAATTCCCTGGGTATAAAGATTTAGCGCCAGCGTTACCAGATCTGCATTCCCCGTCCGTTCGCCGTTTCCGAAGAGACAGCCCTCAACACGTTCCGCGCCTGCCAGTAATGCAAGCTCAGCACAGGCAATCCCTGTCCCACGATCGTTATGGGGATGAACGCTTATACACACCTGCTGGCGGCGTGAGAAATGACGGCAGAAATACTCTATCTGATCGGCATAAACGTTAGGCATACTGACTTCAACCGTCGCGGGGAGATTGATAATCATGGGACGGGAATCATGCGGATCCCACACCGCCGCAACGGCCTCACAAATTTGCAGGGCAAACTCAGGTTCGGTAAAACAGAACGTTTCAGGGGAGTACTGGAAGGTCCATGCCGTTTCCGGCGTTTCATCGCATAACTGGCGAATTTGCCGCGCCGCGCTGACGGCAAGCTGAACAATTTCATCGCGAGTTTGACGGAACACGATATCCCTGAACAGCGGTGCCGTCGCATTATATAAATGCACGGTCGCCTGATGAACGCCGCGCAGTGATTCAAACGTTCGCGCAATCAAATCTTCCCTTGCCTGGGTTAATACCTGGATATTTACATCGTATGGAATACGCTGTTCTTCAATCAACGATCGCACAAAATCAAAGTCTGTTTGCGAGGCTGAAGGAAATGCGACCTCGATTTCCCGAAAGCCGCAGGCAACTAACAGATCCCAAAATTTGCGTTTCCTGGCACCGTCCATCGGTTCAGCCAGCGCCTGATTACCATCACGTAAATCGGTAGATAGCCAGCGCGGAGGACGGGTCAACGTATTATTCGGCCATTGCCTGTCGCTGAGGCTTACTGGCGGATGGGGTGTGTATTTGAGGGAAGGATTCTTCAGCATACCGGGTTTCCTTTTAACTAAGAGACCCCAGTGTCATGCTAAATCTGCCGGAAAACTCACCAGAAGATGACAACCTGTTATTCAAACAGGACAACTGTAGCTCCGCGCTGAATCACTATTATTCCCGATCGTCTTTCTTCTCCACATGTCCCAGCGCTTTCTCCGGAAAACAATAGTCCCGCACCCGGCGTTTTAACTCTGCCGCATCGGGAAAGCCGCCGTCCTGCTTGCGATCCCAGATAACGTGACCATCAACATCGATAACAAAAATCCCGCCGGTGCCGGGGATCAGGCGCACAGAATCGAGATCGGTACTAAACGTTTGCAGCAACTCCTGCGCCATCCAGGTGGCGCGTAGCATCCAGTTGCACTGGGAACAGTACTGCAATGTGACGGCGTTTTTGCTCATTTTTTCTCTCATTTTACCAGGAGGGCATAGCACACAATTTACGATTAATGGGTCACAAATGTGAAGACTTTGTGAAGTTGTTGCAAATGATAATACTTATCATTAGTATTCGTTTCATAATTTATAACAGTACGCGTTTTTTTGGTTAGTGCTTTTTCAATCAGCCAGTGGAAGTGAAATGTGAGCCTCATACTAATAAAATTAAGGTTTACAAGACATTATGCATACATCGCACATTTCTCCTCAACGTTTCAGGAAGAGCGTTCTGGTGACGTCATTACTCACAGCGCTCTATCAGACTGCGGCTTTCGCGGCTGATACCGGTACTTCAACGACTACCGCAAAAAATACCGCGCAGGATTCGGCTGACGAGATGATTGTCACCGCGCCAGCGCCGGATCTGAAAGCGGGAAGTACGCATTCACTCAGCGCCCAGGACCTGCAAAATAAAGGCGCAAACGACTTTGGCTCTATTATGCGTTATGAACCGTTAATCAGCGCGACCGGGGCCAGTGGAGGTTCCGGCAACGGCAAAAGCGGCTTTGACCGTGGCGGTTATACCGGCTACAACATTCGTGGGCTGGAAAGTAATCGCGTTGGCATCGATGTCGATGGGATCGCGCAGCCGGACGCCACTGGACGCAGTTACGTTAGCCGATCAGGATTGAACACGTTCGGCATTGGCCGCGATTACATCGATCCGTATATGTATGGCAATGTTGATATTGAATCCGGCGCGACCTCTACCGAACAGGCCAATACCTCTATCGGCGGCAATGTCTCTTTCCGCCCAAAATCCGCTGACGATTACCTGCATCCGGGAAAAAATACCTGGTTTGGCTACCAGAGTGATTACGACTCTGCCGATCGCAGTTGGCACAATGGCGTGACCGGTGCGGCGGGGGATGAAACCCTGCGCGGCGTGTTTGTCTACAGCCGTCGTGACGGTCAGCAAACCCGCAACAACAGTGATACAGTGGATGCGTACCCGGCTAACTGGCACTCTGATGCGATGATGGCCTCCGGTATCTGGCAGCCGAACGATGAGCACAAGCTGACCGGTACACTGGATTACTACCACAAAACCAACCATACCCATTACGACTCCTGGAACAGCAGCGGCAGCCAGATCCTTGGTGATGCCCAACAGACCAGCCAGACCCGTCGCTGGGGCGTCAGCCTGAAAGATGACTGGACGCCAGTGAATGACTGGCTGGACAGCATGTCGACCAAAGTCTACTACCAGCATACTGAAGCGCATGACCGCACTTATATGCCGGACAGCATTACTACCGCCATGCAGACGGTCTATTCAGACTATGACACCGATACCTGGGGCATTCAGAATGCGCTGGCGAAAACGCTGGGACGCCACGATCTGAGCGCCGGGTTTAACGTCAGTACCACGGAAACGAAGCGTCCGTTCAGACAGTCTCCAGCGCCAACGGCGTACAGCGAAATTATGCAGCCGGAAGCGGACAGCAAAAGCTATACCCTCGGTGCCTTCGTGCAGGATCAGATTAATTTCGACGCGGGTGGTCACCATTTCGCCGTCATCCCTGGCGCACGTGTCGTCCATCAGTCAATGAAGCCGGATAATCTCTCCAGTCTGACGACGAACAGTAACGTTCTGGATGAGTCTGAAGTCTCGACGTTATATGGCAAAAATACCGATACCCAACTGTTACCGTCACTCACCTTCCAGTACGACATCACTCCGCGCCTGATGACGTACCTGCAATACAAACGCGGTGCGCAGTTCCCCAATGCCAGCCAGCTCTATGGCTCCTGGAATCTTGGCTCCAGCTACGCAGGCAGACAGCAATATGCGCTGATTGGTAATACCGATCTGAAAACCGAAACCAGCGATAACGTTGAGTGGGGCATGAAAGGGGACGTGACCGATGGCATCACCCTGCGCACCGCGCTGTTCTATAACGCCTATAAAAACTTTATCGCCTATACCCGTTACTCGCGCGCCGGGAATCCGGACCGGTTCACCAACGTTCCGTCCAATATTTACACCACCTATCAGGCGGAAAACCGGGATAAAGCCTTTATCTACGGCGGTGAAATTAGCGCTAAATTTAACTTTGGCACCTGGTTTGAAGAGGTGAATGGCCTGAGTGCGACGCTCGCCTATGGTTATACCGAAGGAAAATCAAAATCCAGTTATATGGGGGATAAATACATTGATCTGGACAGCGTCGCGCCGATGAAAGCGATCGCTGGCGTTGCGTGGGACGATCCGGCGAAACGGTATGGCACAGCGTTGACCGCCACCTTCGTGAAAGGCAAACGCGCCACCGCGACCAGTCGTGAGTCTTACACTAATACCGGTTCGACGATCGCCGACTCCACCAATGAGTACATGCGGGTGCCAGGCTATGGTCTGCTGGACTGGACGGCGTACTGGCAGGTGGCGAAGAACGTCAGACTCAACGGCGGCGTCTATAACATTACCGACCGTAAATACTGGGATTACCTGAGCAGTCGCACCATTGAGGAGTCCACCCGTCAGGATGCGTATGACAAGGCGCTGGCGGTGATGCCGGGTCGTACCTGGCAATTGGGTGTTAACGTAGACTTCTGATTAAGACGTCATCCTTAATCCTTACTCCCCCCGGTATCGCTGCCGGGGGTTTTTAACCTTATCAGGAAGCGAACACTATGTCTGTTTCATCAAAAGATGTATCCGCCATCTGGCAGCAATATCAGACCATTAAAGCGCAGGATCCTGCAAAATACGCCCGTGATATCGCGACTGAGATGACCATCAGCGAAGCGGAATTAACCCACGCACGCGTGGGGTACGATGCCGTGCGTTTAACGGGCGAAATGCGCGAAATCCTCGCCGCGCTGGAGCTGGTGGGAGACACAAAATGCATCTGCCGTAACGAGTACGCCGTCCATGAACACACCGGCAGTTTCACCAATCAGCATCTCGGTGAACGCGCCGGGGTGGTGCTGAACCCGCGCGCGCTCGATCTGCGTCTGTTTATCAGTCAGTGGGCCAGCGCCTTCAGCCTGCGTGAACAAAGTCCGCGCGGCGAGCGTCAGAGCATTCAGTTCTTCGATCAGCAGGGCGACGCGGTACTGAAAGTCTACGTCACAGCGCAGACCGATCTGGCGGCGTGGAGCGAAGTGGTCGCTCGTTTCGCCACGCCTGACGAACTGCCACTGGTGATCACCGCCGCCGTGGCCGAACCGCATTCGCAAAGCGCCGACGGCGCGGCGCTGGATCGGGAATGGCGGGCGATGACCGATGTGCATCAGTTCTTTGGTCTGCTGAAAAAACACAATCTCTCACGCCAGCAGGCTTTTCGCCTGGCAGGCGACGATCTTGCCTGTCAGGTGAGCAATGACGCGCTGCCGCGCCTGCTGGACACCGTCTTACAGCAGGGTAACGAGATTATGATTTTTGTCGGTAATCGCGGCTGTGTACAGATCTTCACCGGCGCGCTGGAAAAACTGACCCCGATGAAAGGCTGGATCAACATTTTCAATGAAAACTTCACTCTGCACCTGCGTGAGGCGGGAATTGCGGAAAGCTGGGTAACGCGCAAACCGACCGCCGACGGCCATGTCACCAGTCTTGAACTGTTCGCCGCGGATGGTACGCAAATCGCTCAGCTTTATGGTCAGCGCAGCGAAGGCCAACCGGAACAAACCCAGTGGCGAGCGCAGATCGATGCGTTGAGCAATGAAGGGCAAGCGGCATGAAAAAAATACTGATGCTGCTGGCGGCGATCCCGCTGGTGGCGAGCGCCGCTGCGCAGAACGTGGTGACGCTGGGCGGCGATATTACCGAAATTGTTTACGGACTGGGCGCGCAGTCGCAGCTTGTCGGGCGCGACACCACCAGCACCTGGCCTGCCGAGGTGAATAACGTGCCGGATGTCGGCTATGTTCGGCAACTCAATACTGAAGGCATCCTGTCGCTGCGCCCGGATATCGTGCTGGCAAGCAACCAGGCGCAGCCGTCATCGGTATTACAAAAAGTAGAGGAGAACCACGTCAGGGTGGTGAACGTCCCCGGCGGTTATTCGCTGACGGCGATTGATAAGAAAGTCGCCGTCATCGCCGACGCGCTCGGCAAAAATGCCGAAGGCGAGCGGCTGCGGCAAAAACTGAAGGCGCAAATCGCTGCGCTGCCGACATCGCCAGTCAATAAGCGCGTCCTGTTTCTGTTAAGCCACGGCGGGATGGGAACGATGGTCGCCGGCCAGGAAACCGCCGCCGATGGCGCGATCCGCGCAGCCGGGTTACAGAATGCCATGCAGGGCTTTGCGCACTATCGCGGTCTTTCGCAGGAAGGCGTCATCGCCAGCCAGCCGGATCTGATCGTGATCTCTGCCGACGGGGTTAAAAGCATGGGTGGGGAAGAGAACCTGTGGAAACTGCCAGGGCTGGCGCAGACCCCTGCAGGGCGTAATAAGCAGGTAATGATTATTGATGATATGGCCCTGCTTGGTTTTGGCATACGCACGCCGCAGGCGCTGCTCGATCTGCGTCAAAAAGCGGAGCAACTGCCCTGATGAACCGCGCCGTGGTGTGCTCACTATGGGGAATGGTGTTATTGCTGGTCGGCCTGACGCTGGTGGCAACCACCCAGGGGGCGATGGCGTTGCCGTTAAAGAGTCTGTGGCATCCCGGCGGTGACGCGCTGCGCCAGATCTGGCTGACCATCCGTTTGCCGCGCGTGCTACTGGCGCTGGTGGTCGGCGCGGCGCTGGCGCTCTCCGGCTGCGTGATGCAGGGGCTGTTTCGCAACCCGCTGGCCGATCCGGGACTGCTGGGGATTAGCAGCGGCAGCGCGCTGGCGGTGGCCTGCTGGCTGGTATTACCGTTGCCGGTTCCCGCGCTGGTGGCGCTCTATGCGCCGATGCTGGCAGCGTTTATCGGTAGCCTGGCGGTGATGGTGGTGATTTTTCTGCTCAGTAAGGCCCGCGATAATTCACTGTCGCGCCTGCTGCTGGTGGGAATTGCCATTAACGCGCTGTGCGGCGCTGCCGTTGGACTGCTGTCATGGCTAAGCAACGATGCCCAGCTTCGCCAGCTCTCGCAGTGGGGAATGGGCAGCCTCGGTCAGGCGCAGTGGTCCACGCTGCTGGTGGCAACCACGCTTATTTTACCCTCGGCGATGGCGGTATGGTGGGTTGCCCGCCAGCTTAACCTGCTGCAACTGGGCGACGAAGAGGCGCATTACCTGGGCGTCAATGTTCCGCGGCTGCAACGAGTGATGCTGCTTTGCAGCGCCTTACTGGTGGCGGCAGCGGTGGCGATCAGCGGGATTATCGGCTTTATTGGTCTGGTGGTACCGCACCTGATGCGCATGTGGCTGGGGGCCGATCACCGCGCGCTGGTGCCGGGATCGCTGCTGGCGGGGGCCATCCTGCTGCTGATTGCCGATACCGCGGCCCGCACCGTTGTCGTGCCAGCGGAGATGCCGGTAGGTCTGATCACCAGCCTGCTTGGTGCGCCCTGGTTTCTGTGGTTGATCTTCCGCCAAAGGAGAACGGAACATGGATAACACCTTAGTCGCCGCCCATTTACGTCTGCAACGCGGGCAGCGATGGCTGATCGATGATGTCTCGTTAATGCTTGCCCGCGGTGAACTGGTTGCGCTAATCGGCCCCAATGGTGCGGGGAAATCAACGCTGTTGCGACTTCTGACCGGGTATTTGCCCGCGGATCAGGGGGAATGCTGGCTGGCGGGGCGCTCGCTGAAACAGTGGCCCGCCCGTGCGCTCTCCCGTCGCCGTGCGGTGATGTTGCAGCAAACGCAGCTGCGTTTTGACTGGCCGGTGGAGGCTATCGTCGCTATGGGACGTGCGCCCTGGGGAACGCGGCATGAAGCGGAGATCGTCCGCGAGGTCATGGCGTTGACCGGCTGTGACGATCTGGCGGGTCGCAACTATGCCACCCTCTCCGGCGGCGAGCAGCAGCGGGTGCAGCTGGCGCGGAGCCTGGCGCAACTGTGGAACGACGGCGCGCCCGAGGGCTGGCTGTTTCTTGACGAGCCAACCTCGGCGCTGGATCTCTACCATCAACAGCAGCTATTACGTTTACTGAAAAAACTCACCGCCAGCGGCAAACTGCACGTCTGTATCGTACTACACGATCTTAATCTGGCGGCGCTATGGGCCGACCGCGTGCTGCTGTTAAACCGGGGAAAACTGGTTGCGCAGGGGACGCCACAGCAGGTAATTCAAACCGATGTCATCGCGCAATGGTATGGCGCAGAGGTGCAGGTAAATCCGCATCCCGGTAACGATACGCCGCATGTTTTTCTGTGTTCGTAGTTGGCAGTGTGCCGAAGACCCTGGTTCAGGCGCTTATAGCGCGCAGCGTGTTGATAATACCTGGCTGCTGCTCTATGAGCCTGAGCATTTTTAATGCAATCCCTGAAGGGATACGCCGTTGCTGTTCCCAGCTACGTACAAGATCAACGCTTGCGCCGATCATATCCGCAAATTCTGCCTGTTTCAGCGCGGCATGAGTGCGGATCTTTTTTACATCTGGCAGAGCATGGCGGTGGATGTTCTCAGGGGCCGGAACGCGTTCACCTTTTTCAATGGCGACCATCTCTTCAAGGCTGCTAACAAGATCTGTAAATAATTTCTGTTCCATTGATTTATCCTCGTTATGAAGAGCGAAACGGCTTTATTACTCAACCAACTGTGTAAATTTTTTCATGATCGCTTTTTCAGCCGGGCTTAAATCGTCCTTTGCATTTTTAGGGTAGATAAGCAAAAGGTAAAGCCTTCCGCTGGCTGTACGCACATAGTAAATCACGCGTACTCCACCTTGCTTACCCATGCCCTGACGGTTCCAGCGGATTTTTTTACAACCTCCTGTTTGAGAAATCGTGTCGCCATATTCATGGCCTTCAAGCAAAAAGGTTTGCAGCTCCCGGAATTCATCATCTTCCATCAACGACTTACGCGCTTTACTGAATGCAGATGTTTCAATAAATTCTATATAGACCATCCCTGTGTCTCCCTGTCATCCCTGAATCCATATTACTGGTACCCCGTACTAATATCAACAGGATATTAGTACGGGGTACTATTTAAAGGGGGTATCATAAGACAAGGCGGTATCTGAAGGGGGTTTTGAATTAATAATACTTTTTGGCAATAGCGCTATGATGAAAACCCCCGGCAGGTCTCCCTGCCAGGGTTAGCATTTAGCATGAAGGGTTTATCACGTCACCGGAGCCGGGTTAAACACCGCCAGCTGGTTATGTAAGCCCCACTGATCCGAGAAGGTTTTTTTCCGGCCGCTGGCCACGTCCAGAATAAAGTGGAACAGCTTCCAGCCCACATCCTCAATCGTCTCTTCGCCGGTAGCGATGGTGCCCGCGTTGATATCCATCAGATCATACCAACGGTTTGTCAGTTCGGTGCGAGTCGCCATCTTGATTACCGGTACCGCTACCAGTCCGTAAGGTGTACCACGACCGGTGGTGAAGACCTGCACGGTGATCCCGGAGGCGACCTGCTGAGTACCGCAGACAAAGTCGCTGGCGGGGGTTGCCGCGTAAATCAGGCCGCGTTTTGTTGGACGCTGGCCGGGCGACAGCACTTCGGAAATCGCGCTTTTACCAGACTTGGCAATTGAGCCGAGGGCTTTTTCCACCACGTTGGCCAGACCGCCTTTTTTGTTCCCCGGAGACGGGTTGGCGCTGCGGTCGGTTTTACCCATATCAAGATAGTTATCGTACCAGGCCATCTCTTCCAGCAGGCGTTTGCCCACCTCTTCATTGATGGCGCGTGGCGTTAACAGGTGGATCGCATCGCGGACCTCGGTGACTTCAGAGAACATCACCGTCCCGCCACAGCGGATCAGCAGGTCGGACGCGTAGCCTACCGCCGGGTTCGCGGTGACGCCGGAGAAGGCATCGCTGCCGCCGCACTGCATACCGACCACCAGTTCAGACGCCGGGCAGGTCTCGCGCTGGCGCTGGTTCAGTTTTTGCAGATGACGCTCGGCAACGACCAGAATATCGTCCACCATTGATTTAAAGCCGACGTGATGTTCATCCTGCAAACGGACAATACTGGCATCGTCAACCGGAATGGCTTTGACATCTTCCGTTCCCTGTAACAGACGCTCCGGCTGAAGTTTTTCACAGCCGAGGCCGACCACCATCACTTCACCACCAAAGTTCGGGTTCAGCGCAATGTTATGGATCGTGCGAATCGGGATAATCGCCGCCGGCGCGTTGATCGCCACGCCGCAGCCGTAAAGGTGGTTAAGACCAACCACGCCATCCACGTTCGGGTATTTCGGCAGCAGGTCGCGCTCAATGAGTTTTACGACATAATCCACCACGCCCGCCACGCAGTGAACGCTGGTGGTAATGCCAAGCAGGTTTTTGGTGCCGACGCTGCCGTCCGCATTACGATAACCTTCAAAGGTATACCCTTCCAGTGGTGGAAGCGGTTCAGGTACTTTGGTCGCCAGCGGCAGCGTATTCAGCGGCGGTGCTTTTGGCAGTTCGACGGTGGATTCATCAATCCAACTGCCTTTCGCCACGTCGCGCACAGCATAGCCGATGACTTCACCGTAGCGAATGATTTCGCCGTGGACGGGAATATCCACCAGCGCTACTTTATGGCCCTGTGGAATATGTTCAATGAGTTCCAGCCCATTGGGGAAACGTGTGCCCGCTTTCAACCCGTTATCATTGACAATAATCGCCACGTTATCGGTGTCGTGCACTTTAATATAGAACGCCGAAGGCGACTGCTGTCTAATTTCGATGTCGGCCATTGTCCAGTATTCTCCAGCAAATGTAGATAATAAAAAACGGTAAACTGAGCGTTTTAGAAAAAGGATAAAAGATAAAACCTCAATATTATGCGATTAAGAATGCACTGACTTTGAAATTAAGAATGTGATCCAGATCACTCATTCTCGCGATGGGGCGTGGCGCAAGGCGGGCAATGATTAAATCTGTGCATTAGCGCCCAGGAGTATGTGCATATGCCATAAACATTTGCCTTGTGATATTGATTAATTAGTCAAATACACAATGTATATTAGGGGCTGCCTGATTATACTGATTGCCAATTACATTGTGTCTGATCTGTTTATTGAGATACCTGCATCAATAAATAATCAGTAATCTCACCTGATAAAAATAAATAAACAGGTGTCTCCGTACCCGAGGATAAATTAATGTCGCTGGATACTGCTATTACCTCTAAAAGAGGTATCCCTACCCGCTATATAATACTGCTAATTATCTTTATTGTGACAGCAGTTAACTATGCGGACCGTGCCACGCTGTCGATTGCCGGGACCGAGGTCGCGAAAGAATTACATCTTAGCGCTATCTCGATGGGCTACATCTTCTCCGCATTCGGCTGGGCTTACCTGCTGATGCAAATCCCAGGTGGCTGGCTGCTGGACAAATTCGGTTCGAAGAAAGTCTATACCTATAGCCTGTTCTTCTGGTCACTGTTTACCTTCCTGCAAGGCTTTGTGGATATCTTCCCGTTGGCCTGGGCCGGGATGTCTATGTTTGTCATGCGCTTTATGCTGGGCTTCTCCGAAGCGCCTTCCTTCCCGGCTAATGCCCGTATTGTGGCCGCCTGGTTCCCGACCAAAGAGCGCGGTACTGCGTCAGCACTGTTTAACGCCGCACAGTACTTTTCTCTGGCGATTTTCTCGCCGCTGCTTGGCTGGCTGGTCTTCGCGTGGGGCTGGGAACATGTCTTTACCGTGATGGGCGCGATTGGTTTTGTGCTGACCGCCGTGTGGGCGAAGTTCATTCATAATCCGACTGACCATCCGCGTATGTCTGCTCAGGAACTGGATTACATTACGAAAGGCGGCGCGGTGGTTGATATGGACCACAAAAAGCCTGGCGTAACAAACTCCGGTCCGAAACTGCACTACATTAAACAGTTACTGACCAACCGGATGATGCTGGGCGTATTTTTCGGCCAGTATTTCATTAACACGATTACCTGGTTCTTCCTCACCTGGTTCCCGATTTACCTGGTGCAGGACAAAGGTATGTCGATTCTGAAAGTGGGCCTGGTGGCATCTATTCCGGCGCTGTGCGGCTTCGCTGGCGGCGTGCTGGGCGGCGTCTTCTCTGACCACCTGATCAAACGTGGGGCAACGATTACCCTGGCACGTAAATTACCAATTGTGCTGGGAATGCTGCTGGCATCAACGATTATTCTCTGTAATTACACCAATAATACCACCCTGGTAGTGGCACTGATGGCGCTGGCCTTCTTTGGTAAAGGCTTTGGTGCGCTGGGATGGCCGGTTATCTCCGATACCGCGCCGAAAGAAATTGTTGGCCTGTGTGGTGGCGTGTTTAACGTGTTTGGTAACGTTGCGTCTATTGCCACCCCGTTGGTCATTGGTTATCTGGTGAGTGAACTGCACTCATTCAACGCTGCCCTGATATTTGTCGGCTGTTCAGCACTGATGGCGATGATTTGCTACCTGTTCATTGTTGGCGATATCAAGCGTATGGAACTCCAGAAATAATTCACGGTTAAGTTACAAGGTATAAGCGATGAATAACGACATTTTCCCGAACAAATTCAAAGCTGCGCTGGCCGCGCAGCAGGTTCAGATTGGCTGCTGGTCCGCGCTGGCAAGCCCTATCAGCACCGAAGTGCTGGGTCTGGCCGGGTTTGACTGGCTGGTTCTGGATGGCGAACATGCGCCAAACGATATCTCCACCTTCATTCCGCAACTGATGGCACTGAAGGGCAGCACCAGCGCCCCGGTGGTCCGCGTACCGACGAACGAGCCGGTGATCATCAAGCGTCTTCTGGATATCGGGTTTTATAACTTCCTGATCCCGTTTGTAGAGTCGCAGGAAGAAGCGGCGCTGGCGGTAGCTTCTACCCGTTATCCGCCGGAAGGCATCCGTGGTGTCTCCGTGTCTCATCGCGCCAACATGTTTGGCACTGTGCCGGATTACTTCGCGCAGTCCAATAAGAACATCACCATCATCGTACAGATCGAAAGTCAGCAGGGCGTGGATAACGTTGACGCCATCGCGGCGACCGACGGCGTAGACGGCATCTTTGTCGGACCGAGCGATTTAGCCGCTGCGCTGGGCCACCTTGGCAACGCGTCTCACCCTGACGTTCAGCAGTGCATTAAACAGATTTTCGCCAGCGCGAAAGCCCACGGCAAACCGTGCGGCATCCTGGCACCAGTTGATGCCGATGCGCGCCGCTATCTGGAAATGGGGGCCACCTTTGTTGCTGTCGGCAGCGATTTGGGCGTCTTCCGCGGCGCAACGCAGAAATTAGCTGATTCCTTTAAGAAATAACCACCACCGAAAAAAGAGAGAGCAATTATGACCATTAAAGTAGGTTTCATTGGCCTGGGCATCATGGGCAAACCAATGAGCAAAAACCTCATTAAAGCCGGTTACTCGCTGGTGGTTTCTGACCGTAATCCTGAAGCCGTCGCTGAACTGGTGGCTGCAGGCGCAGAAACCGCTACCACGGCTAAAGCCATTGCTGAGCAGTGCGACGTGATCATTACCATGCTGCCAAACTCCCCGCACGTCAAAGACGTAGCGCTGGGCGAAGGCGGCATCATTGAAGGCGCGAAAGCCGGCACTGTGCTGATCGACATGAGTTCTATCGCGCCACTGGCGAGCCGTGAAATCAGCGACGCGCTGAAGGCGAAAGGCGTGGATATGCTGGATGCGCCGGTCAGCGGCGGCGAACCAAAAGCCATCGACGGCACCCTGTCGGTGATGGTTGGCGGCGATAAAGCGATTTTCGATAAATACTACGACCTGATGAAAGCGATGGCCGGATCGGTGGTTCACACTGGCGACATTGGCGCAGGTAACGTGACCAAACTGGCAAACCAGGTGATCGTGGCGCTGAATATTGCCGCTATGTCCGAAGCGCTGACTCTGGCGACCAAAGCGGGCGTTAACCCGGATCTGGTATATCAGGCGATTCGCGGCGGTCTGGCGGGCAGCACCGTGCTGGATGCGAAAGCGCCGATGGTGATGGATCGTAACTTCAAACCGGGTTTCCGTATCGATCTGCACATCAAAGATCTGGCTAACGCGCTGGATACCTCTCACGGCGTGGGCGCGCAACTGCCGCTGACTGCCGCGGTAATGGAAATGATGCAGGCGTTGCGTGCAGACGGTCACGGTAACGACGACCATAGCGCCATCGCGTGCTACTACGAAAAACTGGCGAAAGTCGAAGTCTCTCGCTAACAACGTATTGCCCGGCGGCGCTTGCTGCCGGGCCGACAGAATGCGCCTTTGTGGGCCGGAAAGATCAATACCCTCCGGCGTTGCGTGGTAACAGGCTACTCACTATGAAAATCGTAATCGCCCCAGACTCTTATAAAGAAAGCCTTTCTGCCAGCGAGGTAGCTCAGGCGATAGAAAAAGGATTTCGGGAAATCTTTCCTGATGCGCAATATGTCTCTGTTCCGGTCGCTGATGGAGGGGAAGGGACGGTTGAAGCGATGATCGCCGCAACGCAGGGCACAGAATATACCGCTCAGGTTACCGGGCCGCTAGGCGAGCCCGTTGACGCCTGCTGGGGCATTTCCGGCGACGGTAAGACCGCGTTTATTGAAATGGCGGCCGCCAGCGGACTGGCGCTGGTTCCTCCTTCGCAGCGCAATCCGCTGGTGACGACCTCCCGCGGCACCGGCGAGCTGATTTTGCAGGCGCTGGAGCACGGCGCGAGAAATATTATTATCGGCATTGGCGGCAGCGCCACCAACGACGGCGGCGCGGGCATGGTGCAGGCGCTGGGAGCAAAACTTTGCGATGCTAACGGCACGGATATCGGCAACGGCGGCGGTAGTCTGATCGGTCTTAATTCCATTGATATTACACAACTGGACCCTCGCCTGCGCGAGTGTACGATCCGTGTAGCCTGCGACGTGACCAATCCGCTAACGGGCGAAAAAGGCGCATCGCGGGTATTCGGGCCGCAAAAAGGGGCAACCGAAGAGTTGATCGTCGAGCTGGATCGCAACCTCGATCATTACGCGGACGTGATCAAAAAATCCCTGCGCATCGACGTTAAACAGGTCCCCGGCGCAGGCGCGGCGGGCGGTATGGGCGCGGCGCTGATGGCGTTCCTTGGCGCGGAGCTGCGTAGCGGGATTGAGATCGTCACTCAGGCGCTCAATCTCGAAGAACACATTCACGACTGTACGTGGGTGGTGACAGGCGAAGGGCGGATCGACAGCCAAAGCATTAACGGTAAAGTGCCGGTCGGCGTGGCGCAGGTCGCCAAAAAATACCATAAGCCGGTGATTGGCATTGCCGGTAGCCTGACCAAAGATGTCGGTATCGTACATCAGTATGGTATTGACGCTGTCTTCAGCGTGCTGACCAGCATTAGCACCCTGGAGGATGCGTTCAGGGGGGCATTCGATAATATTTATCGCGCTTCCCGTAATATTGCCGCGACGCTTCAGGTGGGAATGTTGACCGAAAGGTGACAGCAGAGTGGAAACCCTCTATACTGCGCGCCGAAGCTGACCAGACAGTCGCCGCTTCGTCGTCGTCCTCCTTCGGGGGAGACGGGCGGAGGGGAGGAAAGTCCGGGCTCCATAGGGCAGGGTGCCAGGTAACGCCTGGGGGGGAAACCCACGACCAGTGCAACAGAGAGCAAACCGCCGATGGCCCACGCAAGTGGGATCAGGTAAGGGTGAAAGGGTGCGGTAAGAGCGCACCGCGCGGCTGGTAACAGTTCGCGGCACGGTAAACTCCACCCGGAGCAAGGCCAAATAGGGGTTCACAAGGTACGGCCCGTACTGAACCCGGGTAGGCTGCTTGAGCCAGTGAGCGATTGCTGGCCTAGATGAATGACTGTCCACGACAGAACCCGGCTTATCGGTCAGCTTCAACCATTAAAGACGCCCGCAGGAGAGATCTTGCGGGCGTTTTACTATGTGCCGCGGCATGATGAATGACTGTCCACTCCACTCTCTATGAAAAGAACACGGCTTATCGGTCAGCTTCAACCATTCAGTAAAATGCCCGCAGGAGAGATCTTGCGGGCGTTTTGCTTTGTGCTGGCGGCGTTTCGCTTGCACAGGCCTACGGAGCGTGAACAACGTGTTACCAGTGATGATTTGTAGGCTGGGTAAGGCGAAGCCGCCACCCGGCAAGAAGGGTAAAGCGCTATCCATAATGTAAATAAAGTGTTTAATTTTAATTAAATAAGATGATAATTATTATTACGGAAGTGAAAAATCCAGCGCCTAAAAATGTGATCTATTACAGTTTTATCATCGAATAATCGAATTTAATTAATATTTTTGATTATTTAAATTTTATTTTATATGCGTCTGTGAAAAACGCGATTAATTGGTTTAAATATAATCCGCTCAGCTCATTTATTTGTACTCTACCATAAAATAGTTATCGCCATAAAATATTTTCATCTTAGCTTTTTTTATTGATAAAAATCAGATAAAAGTTAGATTTTATTCAGTTAACTCATTGATTTTGAATGATTTTAAAATTAAATCCCGCATTAGAAATTGTAATCCAATACTATTTTGTGAGTAACAGCACATACCGCCGTCGCCATAATTACGTAAACTTAGCCGCAAGATGTAACGAGATGAGTTAAGCATTATGGAAAACTTTACCTTACCGAAAACACAACACCTCGTCGTATTTCAGGAGGTTATTCGCAGCGGCTCAATTGGTTCGGCGGCGAAACAGTTAGGATTAACTCAACCTGCGGTCAGTAAAATTATTAGCGAAATAGAAACCTACTTTGGCATCGAATTAATCGTACGTAAAAACACCGGCGTGACGTTAACCAGCGCCGGACAGGTGGTGCTGAACTACTCGGAGTCCATCACCAGGGAAATGAAAAACATGGTCAGCGAGATGAACAGCATGAGCAGTAGCGGCGTGGCCGATGTCTCGTTTGGCTTCCCGTCGCTGATTGGCTTTACCATCATGTCCAGCATGATCCAGACATTCCAGCAGACGTTCCCTAAAGCGCAGGTCTGCATGTACGAAGCGCAACTCTCCTCATTTCTACCGGCGCTGCGTGATGGACGGCTGGATTTTGCCATCGGCACGCTGAGCGATGAAATGAAACTTCAGGACCTGCACGTCGAGCCGCTTTTCGAATCAGAGTTCCGGCTGGTGGCCAGCACCGCACGAACGTGCACCGGCCCCACCACGCTGGGGTCATTGAAAAACGAACGCTGGATCTTGCCGCATACCGATATGGGATATTACAGCGAACTTCTCACCACCTTACAAAATAACGGCATTGATAACGAAAACATCATTAAAACCGATTCTGTTGTTACCATTTATAACCTTGTACTGAATGCGGGTTTCCTGACCGTCATTCCCTGCGACATGATTGCCCCCTTCGGTTCAAACCAATTTATTACACTCACCATTGAAGACGTCCTTCCTGTGGCGCGTTATGCGGCGGTGTGGTCGAAAAACTATAGATTAAAAAAATCGGCCTCATTTCTCGTTGAGTTAGCAAAAGAGCACTCCTCTTTTAATTATTCCCGGCGACGACAACCCGATGCATTATAAAACCAATCGTCTTTAATTTAACGCATTACTGAATTTTAGATCTGACTCATCAGATCGACGGCTACATTATATCTGAATTTATCTTAAGAGGTTATTATGCACATTACCTACGAACTTCCTGTCTCTATTGAAGACGTTCTTGAAGCGAAAAAAAGACTGGCCGGCAAAATTTATAAAACGGGAATGCCGCGCTCTAACTATTTTAGTGAGCGTTGCAAAGGCGAGATCTTTTTAAAATTTGAAAATATGCAGCGTACCGGTTCCTTTAAAATTCGCGGCGCGTTTAACAAACTCAGCTCGTTAAGCGATGCGGAACGGCGTAAAGGCGTCGTGGCCTGTTCGGCGGGCAACCATGCCCAGGGCGTTTCGCTCTCCTGCGCGATGCTTGGCATTGACGGCAAAGTGGTGATGCCGAAAGGCGCACCGAAATCGAAAGTTGCCGCCACCTGCGACTACTCGGCGGAAGTCGTCCTGCACGGCGATAACTTCAACGACACCATTGCTAAAGTCAGCGAAATTGTCGAACTGGAAGGGCGGATATTTATTCCACCGTATGACGATCCCAAAGTCATTGCCGGGCAGGGGACGATTGGTCTGGAAATTATGGAAGACCTGTATGATGTCGACAATGTCATTGTGCCGATTGGCGGCGGTGGTCTTATTGCCGGTATTGCTATTGCTATTAAATCAATAAACCCGACGATTAAAATTATTGGCGTGCAGTCTGAAAACGTTCATGGCATGGCCGCCTCTTATTATGCCGGAGAAATTACCACCCACCGTACCAGCGGAACTCTGGCGGACGGTTGCGATGTTTCCCGTCCCGGCGCGATTACTTATGAAATCGTTCGCGAGCTGGTCGATGAAATTGTATTGGTTAGCGAAGATGAAATTCGTAACAGTATGGTGGCCTTAATTCAACGCAATAAAGTTATTACCGAAGGCGCAGGTGCCCTGGCCTGTGCCGCATTATTGAGTGGCAAACTTGACAGTTATATTCGCAACAGAAAAACGGTCAGTATTATTTCTGGCGGCAATATCGATCTGTCACGCGTTTCGCAAATTACCGGCTTAGCTGATGCTTAATTACTTTTGCTGAGGATATAACATGAGTACCACTGATAGTCTCGTTACTGGTCAGACAACACCCTCGTCATGGCGTAAATCTGACACCACCTGGACCCTCGGATTATTCGGCACGGCTATCGGTGCCGGGGTTCTCTTCTTCCCGATTCGCGCAGGCTACGGCGGTTTGATTCCGATCCTGTTAATGCTGGTGCTGGCGTACCCTATCGCCTTCTTCTGCCACCGTGCGTTAGCCCGGCTGTGTCTGTCCGGCAGTAATCCGTCAGGTAACATTACCGAGACGGTGGAGGAACACTTCGGTAAAACCGGCGGCGTGGTCATTACCTTCCTCTATTTCTTCGCCATCTGTCCGCTGCTGTGGATCTACGGCGTGACGATTACCAACACCTTTATGACCTTCTGGGAAAACCAGTTGCAAATGATGCCGTTAAACCGCGGTGTTGTCGCACTGTTCCTGCTGCTGCTGATGGCGTTCGTGATTTACTTCGGTAAGGATCTGATGGTCAAGGTGATGAGCTTCCTGGTCTTCCCGTTCATTGCCAGCCTGGTGCTGATTTCACTGTCGCTGATTCCCTACTGGAACTCAGCGGTGGTCGATCAGGTTAATCTCAGCGACATTTCGCTCGTCGGGCACGATGGCATTCTGGTCACCGTGTGGCTGGGGATTTCTATCATGGTCTTCTCTTTTAACTTCTCGCCGATTGTCTCGTCGTTCGTGGTCTCAAAACGCGAAGAGTACGAACAGGAATTCGGCAGAGACTTCACCGAGCGCAAATGTTCCAGAATCATCTCCCGCGCCAGTATGCTGATGGTTGCCGTGGTGATGTTCTTCGCCTTTAGCTGCCTGTTCACCCTCTCGCCGCAAAACATGGCTGAAGCGAAAGCGCAGAATATTCCGGTGCTCTCTTATCTGGCGAACCACTTTGCCTCGCTGTCCGGTACTAAATCAACGTTTGCCACCGTGCTGGAGTACGGCGCGTCAATCATTGCCCTGGTCGCGATTTTCAAATCCTTTTTCGGCCACTATCTCGGCACCCTGGAAGGGTTAAATGGCCTGGTGCTGAAGTTTGGTTACAAAGGGGATAAAACCAAAGTTTCCACCGGCAAGCTCAACCTGATTAGCATGGTCTTCATCATGGGTTCCACCTGGGTGGTGGCCTATGCGAACCCGAATATTCTCGACCTGATTGAAGCGATGGGCGCGCCGATTATTGCCTCCTTGCTCTGCCTGCTGCCGATGTACGCGATTCGTAAAGCGCCATCGCTGACAAAATACCGTGGCAAGCTGGATAATATTTTTGTTACCGCGATTGGCCTTCTGACCATTCTGAATATTGTTTATAAACTTTTTTAATCCGCGTATTCAGGATTAACGGAGTCTGAAATGAATGAATTTCCAGTTGTACTGGTGATTAATTGTGGATCATCATCGGTTAAGTTTTCGGTTCTTGACGCAGCAACCTGTGACGTATTATTAGCAGGGATTGCCGATGGTGTTAATTCCGAACAGGCTTTTTTATCGGTTAATGGCGGTGAGCCAAAAAAACTCGCGCATTATTCTTATGAAGGAGCCTTAAAAGCCATTTCCAGTGAACTGGAAACGCGTAATTTAATCTCCAGCGTGGCCTTAATTGGCCACCGGGTAGCTCACGGCGGCGATGTCTTTAAACGCTCGGTGATCATTACCGACGCGGTGATTGAACAAATTCGCCAGGTTTCTTCTCTGGCCCCGCTACATAATTACGCCAATCTGAGCGGAATGGCGTCAGCGCGGACGCTGTTTCCCGGCGTCCCGCAGGTAGCGGTGTTTGATACCAGCTTTCATCAGACGCTGCCGCCCGAAGCATATCTCTACGGCCTGCCGTGGAGGTATTACGAAGAGCTGGGCGTGCGGCGCTACGGTTTTCACGGCACCTCACATCGGTACGTCTCTCAGCAGGCGCACGCGTTGCTGGATCTTAGCCCGCAGAACTCTGGGTTAGTGATTGCTCACTTAGGTAATGGCGCCTCTGTCTGCGCGGTGCGTAACGGACAGAGTGCCGATACCTCAATGGGGATGACGCCGCTGGAAGGGGTGATGATGGGCACCCGCTGCGGCGACGTCGATTTTGGCGCAATGGTGTGGATTGCCGGGCAAACCGGTCAAACCCTCAGCGACCTGGAACGGGTGGTAAACAGTGAATCCGGCCTGTTGGGGGTTTCCGGCATTTCCTCTGATTTACGAGTGCTGGAAAACGCCTGGCATGAAGGAAATACGCGAGCGCAGCTGGCGATTAAAACCTTCGTCCACCGTATTGCCCGTCATATTGCCGGTCACGCGGCGGCGCTTCATCGCCTGGACGCTATTATTTTTACCGGCGGTATTGGGGAAAACTCATCGCTTATTCGTCGTCTGATCATTGAGCATCTGAGCGTATTTAACGTTGAGTTAGATCTGGTTAAAAATAATCTGCCTAACGCCTCCGGTGAACGAATTATTTCGCTGAAAGACTCATGTGTTCGCTGCGCTGTTATTCCGACCAATGAAGAGAAAATGATTGCGCTGGATGCGCTAAGTTTAGCGGAAATTAATGCCGCTGTGGAATATGCCTGATTTATTTGTAGAGAGAGTAGTATTCATGAAGGTAAATATCGATATTAACGATATGCATTTTGCCGATGCATGGCGAGATTTTCACGGCGCTGAATGGAAAAGTGAAATTAACGTTCGCGATTTTATTCAGCAAAACTATACGCCTTATGAGGGTGATGAATCATTCCTCGCAGACGCCACGCCAGCCACGGCGGCATTGTGGGAAAAAGTCATGGCGGGTATTCGCATTGAGAACGCGACCCATGCGCCGGTCGATTTTGATACCAATGTGGCGACGACCATCACTGCCCATGACGCGGGGTATATTGACCAGACGCTGGAAAAGGTTGTCGGCCTGCAAACGGACAAACCACTTAAGCGTGCGCTGCATCCTTTCGGCGGCATCAACATGATCAAAAGTTCGTTTGAGGCCTACGGGCGAGAAATGGACGCTGATTTTGAGTACCAGTACACTGCGCTGCGTAAAACCCACAACCAGGGCGTATTTGATGCCTATTCGCCGGATATGCTGCGCTGCCGTAAATCGGGTGTGCTTACCGGTCTGCCGGACGGCTACGGGCGCGGGCGTATTATCGGTGACTACCGCCGCGTGGCGCTGTATGGCATCCGCTATCTGGTGCGCGAGCGCGAGCTGCAATTCGCCGATTTACAGTCAAAGCTGGAGTGGGGAGACGATCTCGAAGCGACCCTGCGCCAGCGCGAAGAGCTGGCGGAGCATCGCCGTGCGCTGCTGCAAATTCAGGAGATGGCCGCGAAGTACGGCTGCGATATTTCCCGCCCAGCCTGTAACGCGCAGGAAGCGGTACAGTGGCTCTATTTTGCCTATCTGGCGGCGGTGAAATCCCAGAACGGCGGTGCAATGTCGCTGGGGCGTACTGCGACATTCCTGGATATCTATATTGAACGCGATCTGCGTGCCGGAAAGCTGACGGAGCAACAGGCGCAGGAGCTGATCGACCACTTCATTATGAAGATCCGCATGGTACGTTTTCTGCGTACACCGGAATTTGACTCGCTGTTTTCCGGCGATCCGATTTGGGCCACGGAAGTGATTGGCGGGATGGGGCTGGATGGCCGCACGCTGGTGACCAAAAACGCTTTCCGCTATCTGCATACCCTGCACACCATGGGACCTGCGCCGGAACCCAACTTGACGATCCTGTGGTCAGAAGCGTTACCGATTGCCTTCAAGAAATACGCGGCGCAGGTATCCATTGTCACCTCATCGCTGCAATACGAAAACGACGACCTGATGCGCACGGATTTCGCCAGCGATGACTACGCCATCGCCTGTTGCGTCAGTCCGATGGTGATCGGCAAGCAGATGCAGTTCTTCGGCGCGCGCGCCAACCTCGCCAAAACGCTGCTGTACGCGATCAACGGCGGTGTCGATGAGAAACTGAAAATCCAGGTCGGGCCAGAAACCGCGCCGTTGCTGGATGAGGTACTGGATTACGACACGGTGATGCAGAGCCTGGATCATTTTATGGACTGGCTGGCGGTGCAGTACATCAGCGCGCTGAACATCATCCACTTTATGCACGATAAATACAGCTATGAAGCCTCGCTGATGGCGCTGCACGATCGCGACGTCTACCGCACGATGGCCTGCGGTATTGCCGGGTTGTCGGTGGCGACGGATTCATTGTCAGCCATCAAATATGCCACGGTAAAACCGGTGCGCGACCATACCGGTCTGGCGGTGGATTTTGTGATTGAAGGTGAGTACCCGCAGTACGGCAATAACGATGAACGCGTGGACAGCATTGCCTGCGATCTGGTCGAGCGCTTTATGAAGAAAATTAAAGTGTTGCCTACATATCGTAATGCGGTTCCTACGCAGTCAATCCTGACTATCACCTCTAACGTGGTCTACGGGCAAAAAACCGGTAACACGCCGGATGGACGCCGCGCTGGCACGCCGTTTGCGCCAGGGGCGAATCCGATGCACGGTCGTGACCGGAAAGGGGCTGTCGCCTCGCTGACCTCGGTCGCTAAGCTGCCGTTCACCTACGCCAAAGATGGCATCTCCTACACCTTCTCCATTGTTCCGGCGGCGCTGGGCAAAGACGACAGGGTACGGAAAACCAACCTGGTGGGGCTGCTCGACGGTTACTTCCATCATGAGGCAAATGTAGAAGGCGGACAGCATCTCAACGTTAACGTGATGAACCGCGACATGCTACTGGCGGCGATTGAACATCCGGAAGCCTATCCCAACCTGACCATCCGCGTGTCCGGTTATGCGGTGCGGTTTAACGCTCTGACCCGCGAACAGCAGCAGGATGTGATCTCTCGTACTTTTACTCAGGCGATTTAAGATGAAAAAGAGCATTGCAACAAAACGTGCACCCGGCGCGATCGGCCCCTACGTACAAGGGATCGACCTGGGCAAGCTGGTGATCACCTCGGGGCAGATCCCGGTTGATCCTGAGAGTGGGGCGATCCCGGAAGCGGTGGCCGATCAGGCGCGTCTGAGCCTGGAAAATGTGAAGGCGATAATCACCGCCGCCGATTTAACGGTGGGGGATATTATTAAAACCACCGTTTTTATCAGCGATATGAACGACTTCGCCACTATCAATCAGGTTTACCAGCAGTTTTTTGATGAGCATCAGGCGACCTATCCGACGCGCAGTTGCGTGGAGGTGGCCCGCTTGCCGAAAGACGTGAAGCTGGAAATTGAAGCTATCGCCCTGCGTGGTGACACGCTGTAACGCGAAGTTTGTCGTGGGCTGCGCGTTCCGCCAGCCCACGTTTTAACACCGATTTTGCTTCCCCGGTTATCTCGTTGAGGTGATGAACATGATTAGCGCGTTCGATATTTTTAAAACTGGTATTGGGCCTTCCAGTTCTCATACGGTCGGCCCGATGAATGCCGGCAAATGTTTTATCGAAGCGCTGGAAGCGCTCGGGCTGGTGACGCAAACGACGCGGCTGGTGGTCGATCTGTATGGTTCGCTTTCTCTGACCGGAAAAGGCCATGCCACGGACACGGCAGTGATCATGGGACTGGCGGGTAATCGTCCACAGAACGTTAATATCGACGCCATCCCCGGTTTTATTCAGCAGGTGATGCAGAGCGGCACTTTGCCGATTGCAGATGGCCTGACATGTGTTGCGTTTTCCCCTGCCGACGACGTTGTTTTTCATTCAGAAACCTTGCCCCGCCATGAAAATGGGATGCGTATCAGCGCGTGGCGCGGTGAAGAACGTTTGTTGAGTAAGACGTATTACTCCATCGGCGGCGGTTTTATTATCGAAGAGGCGGACTTCGGTCAGGATCGTCAGGTTGACGTGCCGGTGCCGTTTGCCTTTCGTTCCGCAAGCGAATTGCTGACGCTGTGCGAAACGCACGGTCTGTCCATCTCTGGCCTGATGCTGCAAAACGAATTAGCCCTGCGCAGTAAAGACGAGATTGACGCGCAGTGTGTCAGCCTGTGGGAGATTATGTCTGCCGGTATTCAGCGCGGGATGAATACGGAAGGCGTACTTCCTGGCCCGCTAAAAGTGCCGCGTCGCGCGGTCGCATTGCGGCGGATGCTGGTCTCCTCCGACAGCCTGTCCAGCGATCCGATGAACGTGATCGACTGGATCAATATGTTTGCCCTCGCCGTCAGCGAAGAGAATGCGGCGGGTGGGCGGGTCGTGACCGCGCCGACCAACGGGGCCTGCGGGATCATCCCGGCGGTGCTGGCCTACTATGATAAGTTCAGACGCCCTGTCAACCCCGGTTCGATTTCCCGCTACCTGCTTGCCGCCGGAGCGGTAGGGGCGCTGTATAAAATGAACGCGTCTATTTCAGGGGCGGAAGTGGGCTGTCAGGGGGAAATCGGCGTAGCGTGCTCGATGGCGGCGGCGGGGCTGGCGGAGCTTCTCGGCGGTAGTCCGGCACAGGTCTGCGTCGCGGCGGAAATCGCCATGGAGCATAACCTCGGGCTGACCTGCGATCCGGTGGCGGGGCAGGTGCAGATCCCCTGTATCGAACGTAACGCGATCAATGCGGTAAAAGCCGTGAACGCGGCGCGTATGGCGCTGAGGCGCACCAGTGAACCGCGCGTCTCACTCGATAAGGTGATCGAGACGATGTACGAAACCGGTAAAGATATGAACGCCAAATACCGGGAGACATCGCGCGGCGGGCTGGCGATCAAAGTGGTGTGTGCGTAATGCGTTGCGCCTGCACCCGCGCAGGATGGCGCAACCCGGACGGGTAATTATACCGTTCGGCTTAGCGCCGTGCTGTCCGGGATAACGTCTTCTTCCGCCAGCCTGCCTTCGGCGTCCACGACGATCGCCTCCAGTTCGCTCAGCATCTCTTCATAGCCAAAGGCTGGAGGCACGGCAACCATCGCCGGTTGCGTGACGGGAACAGGGTTAATCGCGGGACGTTTTTTAGTTGTTTTTTTGCTCATGGGTTTACTCACTTGCTGAGTGGATCTATACCGGTAAATCTATCAGTAATGCGCGCAGTGGCGTATCGGCAACCAGCGTTATGTTAGCCTCATCACGAATAAAAGCGCCATCGCCGCAGGTCAGCGTCTGATTTTCCTGCTGCTGGGTCTGTGCATGGAACGTACCATGAATGGATTGCAGATAGGCGCGCGGTCCGTGGATCTGAAAACTGAGCTGTTCGCCTTTCTCCAGTTCAATATGATGTACCCACACCTGCTGGCGCAGTTGCAGACTCTCGTTGCTCCCTTCCGGAGAAGCCAGCAGTTGTTGTGCGGTATCGGTAAGGGCAATTTTTTGCAGCGGCGGATTCTCCCGTTCCGGACAGGCATCCAGCCAGAGCTGCATACGCGTCAGCGACTTATCTTTACTCAGGTTATGCTCGCTGTAACTGACGCCGGGCTGAGTGGCGATCAGTAGTGCTTCACCGGCTTTTGCCTGAACATGGCTGCCTTCGCTGTCGCGGTATTCCGCCGTGCCTTCCAGAATAAGATTAAGGATATCCACTTTTGGGTAGGTGCGCGGCTGGAAAGATGCGCCGGGGGCCAGCACTTCCTGGTTTAGTACGCGCAGGGAAGCGTAACCCAGCAGTTTCGGGTCGAAGTAGTGTCCAAAGGAAAAGGTGTAGCGGGCCTGTAGCCATCCGAAATCTGCCTGCCCACATTGTTTAGCGGTTCGGGTAGTAATCATAATTCTTGACCTCTCTTTACAGTGACTGCTCCCCGCCGTAAACGACGAGGCTTCCCACTTCTCAGGCTGCAACTAGCATCGCGCCAGACTTACGCAAGCCTCGGTAGGCTTTGACGACAAGTCCTGCCGCCATTAATTCTGTTATGCCCTTGTGCCGTATGTTGAACGCCGCGTTTATATCGCGGTCATGAGCGGCATTACAGCCGGGGCATTTCCATTCGCGCACCTTTAGCGACATTTCCGGCATCCTGTGACCGCAACAATGGCACGTTTTCGAGCTGGCGAACCACTGATCCAGTTTGACCAGGTGAACCCCTGCCGATTCTGCTTTGTAGGCGAGTTTAGCCACAAATCCAGACCATGCCGCATCCCCGATATGACGGGCAAGGCGACGGTTTTTCATCATGTTTGCTGATTTCAGCGTTTCCACAATCACCGCTTGATTTTCGTCGATAATTCGTCTGGAAAGTTTGTGCTGGAAGTCTGCCCGCGCATTGGCTACCCGTTCGTGTTGCGCGGCAAGGCGTAAGCGAGCTTTGTGACGGTTTGCGCTACCCAACTTCTTACGGGATAGCGCCTTGCTGTCACGGCGCAAGCGGCGGTAAGCGTTGACCAGGTGGCGGGGGTTAGCCACCTTTCCGCCATTACTGGCGATCAGATAGTGCGACAACCCCAAATCATAGCCCGTTACTGCGGTTATGTATGTCGGCTTTGCTGCCGCTTCCTGCCCGTCGTCAGCGAGTATTGAGGCGTAGTATTTTCCCGCTGCGTTGCGGGTGATCGTGATGCTGGAAACCCTGCCGACAATTTCACGGTGAATTTTCGCCCGGACAGGCGGGATTTTTGGCAACCGGATAGCGTCAGTTAAAACCTTCCCGTTGGGATGGTAACTGGATTGCCTGCCGCGTTTACTTTTGAAAGTGGGGAGTTTAGCCCGCTTCTGGAAAAAGTTAGCAAATGCCCTGTCCAGATTGATCACTGCCTGCTGTAGCGCCAGGGAGTCATATTCTTTGAGCCAGCTATAGCGGCGTGATTTCTTCGCCACTGCCAGCAACGGCTTTATATCGCGTGCTGGCCTGAGCGAAACGCCGTGGCGCTGGTACATATAACGGCTGATATGGAGGGCTTTATTGTACGCGAACCGAACCGCCCCGAACTGCGCATTTAAGAATGCGGCTTGCTCGTCGGTTGGGTAAAGGCGCACTTTGGTAGCGCTTTTCATATCAGGCTCCGCATTACTATCTGGTTATTTATACACCATACCACGCTTTACTTTTTGATAGTGGACAAAAAATAGGTGGCTCCCCTTATATCTCCGCCCGATTGGGCGAGGGGTTAAGGAGTATTTGCTAAACTCATGTTAAAGCGATGGACGCTTCAATGTAAGCCAGATATTCTGCCCGGTATGTTCAAATTTCCTGAACGAGAGCGAAATGGCTAAAGATAGAGCACTCACGCTGGAAGCCCTGCGCGTTATGGATGCCATCGACCGTCGCGGCAGCTTCGCCGCCGCCGCCGATGAGCTGGGACGCGTGCCTTCTGCCCTGAGCTACACCATGCAAAAGCTGGAAGAGGAACTGGATGTGATCCTGTTCGACCGTTCCGGCCACCGTACCAAATTTACCAACGTCGGGCGAATGCTCCTTGAACGTGGCCGCGTGCTGCTGGAAGCCGCTGACAAGCTGACCACCGATGCCGAAGCGCTGGCCCGTGGCTGGGAAACGCATCTGACGCTGGTTACTGAAGCCCTGGTGCCCACTCAGGACATTTTCCCGCTGGTGGAGAAGCTGGCGACGAAATCCAGTACTCAGCTTTCTATTATTACCGAAGTGCTGGCCGGAGCGTGGGAACGCCTTGAGCAGGGGCGGGCGGATATTGTTATCGCGCCAGATATGCATTTCCGCTCCTCGTCTGAAATCAACTCCCGCAAACTCTATAAAGTGCTGAACGTGTACGTTGCCGCGCCGGATCATCCTATCCACCGCGAACCCGAGCCGCTCTCCGAAGTCACCCGCGTGAAGTATCGTGGCGTTGCCGTTGCCGATACCGCCCGCGAACGTCCAGTTTTGACCGTTCAGCTTCTCGATAAGCAGCCGCGCCTGACGGTCAGCTCGATTGAAGATAAACGCCAGGCGTTATTAGCCGGGCTGGGCGTCGCCACCATGCCCTACGCGCTGGTGGAGCAGGATATTGCGGAAGGACGTTTGCGCGTGGTCAGCCCGGAATATACCAGCGAGATTGATATTATTATGGCCTGGCGGCGCGACAGCATGGGCGAGGCTAAAGCCTGGTGCCTGCGTGAAATTCCGAAATTATTTATGGGACGCTAGCGTTGCGGTAATAAAAATATAATTTAAAGCGAAATAAAAAGGCATCGATTAACGATGCCTTTTTACTGTTATTTATTTACGCTGTATTTTGGATCGTTACCGAAGCGGTTGGTACCAGCGGTGCCATTCTGGCATGTGAATACAAAGAGTATTATCCAGCCAATAACAGGGAGAAGCATAAGAAACGCCCAAAAACCAGAGCGGTCGGTGTCGTGCAGTCGACGTACTGTTACGGCAATATTGGGAAGAAGGATTGCCAGGCTATAAACATAGCTAAGCCACATGATTTCCATTCCCATCACAATTTGAATGACGTTGAGAATTGTACTTATAATGCCGCTAATCAATGCGAACATCCAAAATTCCTGACGTCGTGCACGTCCGGAAAAACCCACATAGTTCTTTAAAACTCCAATATACCAGTTCATATCAACTACCCTGTACAATGAAAATTGTACGGAGTGTATTCTTTTTTTATGCGATTAACATCGCTTAAAAATATTTTTAGGACGATATAAAGGTTTTGATAATTATAATAAATATTGCGAGTTCAACCTATTGGTTTATATTATTAAATGTGTATAAAATACCCGCGCTGTTTAAAAGGCTCCTCCTGATGGAGGAGCCGAGCCATTACCATGAATTAAGCTTAGGATCGGGTCCGAAACGATTATCGCCTTTGGTACCGTCCTGGCAGTTGAAAATCAGCATGACCAGCCAGCCGACGACCGGGATAAGCAGTAACAACAGCCACCATGCCGAACGGTCGGTGTCATGCAGGCGACGAAACTGTAACGCCCACCAGGGTAAAAATATCAGCACGCCGTAAATGGTCGTCAGGATGCCTTCCCCACCGGCACGCTGCCAGCCGAGCAGCTTATCCAGCACGCCGAGCACAAAGGTCAGAATGATATTGACCAGCACGAACATCCAGTACTCTTTACGTCGCGCCCGGCCGCCAAAACCAATGTAGTTCTTCAGAGCTTTAAGATACCAATCCATTTCAACCTCAATCAGCTATCAATCATTTGTTTTATAAGCATTAATATAATATTAATCGCTTTTATGGAAATGGTGAAATTATTTAGCTGAGTGATATGTTGAGGCGGTGGCACTAATATGGGAGCCGACCGAAGCGGTTTTCCCCTTTACTACCGGGAAGCAGCGACAGCGTGAGGGTGAACAGAATGCCGCCGAGAGGAAGCTGACCCAGCAACAAAATCAGAATAACCCACCATCCGGACCAGTTGAGATCGTGCAGTCGGCGAATATGTGAACAGACAACGGGAATGAGCAGCAGGAGGCCCAGAATGATCCATATCGGCAAAAATTTGAATAATAGATGAAGAGGCAGAAACCATTCTATAAGGATCGGGATAGCAATCAGCGTGACATTAAAACAGGCGTACTCCCGGCGATGCCCCCGGCAATCCCACGTGCAGTAGTTTTTCAGGCAATACCAGAACCATTTCATGATGACGTCCTTTTCGCAAACTGTCAGGCAGAGTAACTTGATGAGCCTGAATAATAAAGGGATTCGCATTGCGGGGTTAGCGTTTATGTCAGTGATCTGTGGATGCGTTTATTGCGGCCATCTCAACCCGGATGAATAAAATTCCCGCAAGCTGCTGCTTTCTTCAGCACTAATTTTGTGAAGCAGGGCGTATTTTTGTTTTCACATACTTGTATGGTAGAGAGTCTGGCAGTAGCCTCATTTCATCAAGCAGAACCCGTTGCCGTAATGAGTACTTTGCGCCGATATGGCGATAAATCCCCTGGTGATAAAAGGATCCCTCATGCCATTAGTTCCCTTCGATGAAATGAAACAGACCGTCAAGCAGGCTTTCCTGAACGCTGGCCTCAATGAGGTGCAGGCCGATACCTGTGCGCAAATTCATACTGAAACCAGCTGTGACGGGATTTTCTCGCACGGACTAAATCGGGTCGCCCGATTTGTTGATTACGTGCAAAAAGGCTGGATTGATATTCATGCCGAGCCAGCGCTGGTGAAATCGTTGGGCAGCTTTGAAATCTATGACGGTCAGCGCGGGCCTGGCATTACTAACGCCTTGTTCGCCGTTGACCGCGCAATGGCGCTGGCGACCGAACATGGGATGGGGCTGGTCGGCTTGCGTAATACAACCCACTGGATGCGCGGCGGCACCTACGGCTGGCGAGCGGCGAATAAGGGATTTGCCGCCTTATGCTGGACCAATACCGAATCCTGTATGCCTGCCTGGGGAGCGAAGAACACCCGTCTGGGAAATAACCCTTACGTTATGGCGGTGCCGATGAAAGAGGGGGCGCTCATCCTGGATATGGCAATGTCGCAATATGCCTACGGTAAGCTGCAGGTCACGCGTCTGAAGGGCGAAAAATTGCCGTTTCCGGGAGGCTTCGACAAAGAGGGCAACCTGACCGATGAGCCAGGCCCGATTGAAGAGTCAATGCGTATCCTGCCGACCGGCTACTGGAAAGGCTCCGGCATGGCAATCGTACTTGATGCGATGGCGGCCTTCCTGACAGCGGGCGCACCCACCAATGAGATTGATAAAATTCAGCAGGGGAGCTGCACCGGGGCCAGTCAGGTCTTTATGGTGTTTAATCCCGAACATTTCGGTGGCAAAGAATTCAGCGAGAACATGGCCGCCAGCATCGCGGAATACGTTAAATCTTCAGAGCCTGCGGAAGATAACGGCGAGGTGTTTTATCCGGGAGAAAGGGAAGTAAGCCGCCGTGCCCGCCATCGTGCAGAAGGCATTCCGGCAGATGACAGCGTATGGGCGGAAGTGCAGGCGCTGGCGCAACGCTGAGCGGCACGCGCGGCGAGTGTCATTCGCCGCGCGGCTGGCCGGGTTAAGCAAATCGACTATCGCGGCCGTGCGGTTCATCCAGATCCTGCCATGGCCCGATGGAGATAATTCCCGTCGGGTTGACCGTTTTATGGCTGCGATAATAGTGGTTACGAATGTGGGCAAAGTTGACGGTTTCCGCAATGCCCGGCGTCTGGTACAGATCGCGCAGAAAGCCGTGAAGATTGAGGAAATCGCTAATCCGGTGCTTATCGCATTTAAAATGGGTGGCGTAGACGGGATCAAAGCGGATCAGCGTGGTCCACAAACGAATATCGGCTTCGGTTAGCCGATCCCCGGTCAGATAACGATGCTGCCCCAGGATCTGCTCCAGACGGGCCAGTGCCGCAAACACCTTTTCCACCGCCTCGTCATAAGCCTGCTGGCTGGTGGCAAAACCTGCTTTATACACCCCGTTATTCAGATCGTCGTAGATCCAGCTGTTCAGTTCGTCGATTTTCTCGCGTAACGCGGCAGGATAGTAATCGCCTGCTTTGGCCCCCAGCGCGTCAAACGCTGTATTGAACATGCGAATAATTTCTGACGATTCATTGCTGACGATGGTCTGATTCTTTTTGTCCCACAGGATCGGGATAGTAACGCGGCCGGTGTAGTGTGGATCGGCGTGCAGATAAAGCTGGTAGAGAAAATCATGATGATAGAGCTGGTCGCCGGTGGCATCCGGAAAATCATCGCCAAAGGTCCAGCCATTTTCCAGCATCAGCGGATGTACCACGGACACCGGAAGGAAAGGTTCCAGCCCTTTTAGTTTGCGCACGATCAGCGTGCGATGCGCCCACGGGCAGGCGAGGGAAACATACAGGTGGTAACGATCTTTTTCTGCCGCGAAACCGCCCTCTCCGGAAGGACCCGGCGCACCGTCAGCGGTCAGCCAGTTGCGGTAAGCAGACGCGGAACGTTTAAATTTACCGCCTGTGGATTTGGTATCGTACCAGGTATCCTGCCAGACACCGTCTACAAGTTGTCCCATCTTTTCCTCCGTTATAAAGCCGGTTTGCGCAGGCTTGCCATCAACCTGGCGTCCGGTGCGTAATAATGCCCGGCGGCGCTGACGCTTGCACGGGCCTACGATCTGGCGTCCTGTGTGTAATAATGCCCGGCGGCGCTGACGCTTGCACGGGCCTACGATATGGCGTCCGGTGCGTAACAATGCCCGGCGGCGCTGTGCTTGCACGGGCCTACGATCTGGCATCCGGTGCGTAATAATGCCCGGCGGCGCTGCGCTTGCGCGGGCCTACGATCTGGCGTCCGGTGCGTAATAATGCCCGGCGGCGCTGCGCTTGCACGGGTCTACGATCTGGCATCAACCTAACGTTCAGCGCGTAAAAAGCGTAGGCCGGGTAAGCGAAGCGCCACCCGGCATTATTGCGCTACAGGCTTAACGTATCCCCAGCCCTTACGATATTCATTTCAGTATAGAGCGCTTACCACTTTTTATTCAGCAGGCGGTCGATACTAAACGCGCCCGGACCGGTGATCGCCAGCAGCAGGAAGCCGCCTGCGATGGTCAGGTTCTTCATGAACATCAGTGAGTTCACGCCTTCCGCAAAGTTACTGTGGAAAATAAACGCCGTCAGCAGCGTAAAGCCTGCGGTAAACAGGGCCGTGGTACGGGTCAGGAAACCGAACAGGATAGCCAGACCACCGCCAAACTCCAGCAGGATAGTCAGCGGCAGCAGGAACCCTGGTACGCCCATCGCTTCCATATATTGCTGAGTCCCGGCGTAACCGGTAATTTTGCCCCATCCTGCGGTGATAAACAGAATTGGCATCAGAATTCTTGCTACTAACACGCCAACATCTTCTAATTTTTTCATTTTGCTCTCCCGGAAACCTTATTTTCTCAATAGTGTTATTAGCCAGCAATACTGGCGTTTGCCGCCGATATGCTGTCGATGGAGAGAATCATAAGCGGGAGTGATAACGATTGTTAGCAAGGAAAACTGTCAATCTTCTTCAAAAAATATGAGTAATGGCATCTTAATAAAAAAGCCCGCGTGCGTTGCCGCAGGCGAGCTTGATATGTAAGAGTAATGGACTATCGCAGGCGCTGATTACGGATCGTCGTTTGTACGAGACGCCATGCGCTCCAGATACCGAAGCCACGTTTCCCCCAGCGCACTAAGAAACTGGGATTTCGCACGCTCCAGATGGCCATCACGCTACTGCCTACCAGCGCCCAGGCGCGAAGATTAAGCAGCGTATTCCAGCCACGATCATAGCCTCCGGTCACTTCCAGCCAGTCGCGGCGGCTGGAGGATAAATCCAGCCGTTGCTGTTGGATCTGACTGAGCAGCCAGGCCTTACGCTGTTGGCGTTCCAGCTTACTACTCAAGACTTATCCTCCTCCAGCAAAGAACGGTCATTAGCCAGTTCCTGACGGGTATGACGTAAGAACGTGGTGCGACGCGCCTTAACCAGCGTCCATATACCTCCGCCTATGGCCAGCAGGAGCAGAACGGCGGTGGTGCCTATCATCACATTCAACCGATATTGCGGATCGACAGCCCAAATAATTAATACCATCAGACTCATCAGGCCAAAGGCGGCGAAAAGCATTGTCAGTCCCAGCATCAGCAGTAACTGAAAGAGATTTGCTTTCTCTTCTTCCAGCTCTACCACTGCCAGCCTCAGCCGCGTTTCCACCATCTCGATAATGATTGAGACGATCCGCTGCCCGATCCCCAGCACGCTTTTTCCGGGCCCCTGTGCTTGACGATAATCAGCCATAATTATCGACGCGCCAGTAGAACACCCAGCACCACCCCAATGGCAGCACCGATGCCTACACTGGCCCACGGATTTTCACGCACGTACTCATCGGTACGCTCGGCCGCAACGCGGGTCTGTTTTGCCAGCGCGTCGCCGGTTTCGCCCAGGCTCTTACGGCTGTCTTTCAGCGCGCGTTCTGCTTTGCTGCGCAGCTTGCTCATTTCTTCTTTGGATTTATCGCCTGAAGAGCTAAGCACTTCTTCCAGCGTATCCGTAAGGGATTTCAACTCGGCGCGCAGATGATCGGTATTGGTGTCTTTAGACATAATTTTTCTCTCCAGGTGAGTAAGTTAAATTTCCGTAAACTCAATAATCCCGCGATTCCAGCGCTTTCAGTTCATCCTGCGCTTCCTTGAGTTTATTTTCGCGTTTCGTTACTTTTTCCGCATCGCCTTTCTGTCTGGCTTCCTTCAGATCCTCTTGTCGTTCAGCCACTTCTTCTTTCTGATCGGCAATTTTCTTCTGATGGTCGGCGCGTAACTGACTGTCACTACAGTTCGCTTTAACTTCGCTCAGCGCTTTCTTCAGGCCAGTGATACGGCTCTGATTGTTATGCTTTTGAGCGTAGCTAATTTCACGCTGTATATCCTGTTCCTTTTCCTGACAGGGGGTCTGTGCCCAGGCACCTGCACTGATGGATAAAAGAGCAAAAGCGGTAACGATGCGGTATTTCATAAATGAAAGCTTCCATAATGTTGCGGCGCATTGGGACTGTGCCTGCGCGTCCAGGCCAAAAATGATGTGATTGCCTTGCGCATACTTAAGAATAGTAAGTAAACGAGAAATCACCAAAATAAGTTAAAAGATTCAGAAAGGTGGAAGAAATTAGCCGAATCGACGTGAGGTATCCCGCAGACGGGTAAGCCACATCGTCGCCTGATCGTCTTCATCCTGCTGAGCGATGATGTATCCGTGAGGGAGCGAACGATCGAGCACTTCTTTCGCTGCGGCGCTCTGGGCACTGGAATCAAACTTGATAAGCAGGGTATCTGCATGCGGGGTGATACTTTTGAAACGAATGCCGTTGGCATCAAGCTGATGCCAGACAGAGAAACCGTCAGGGACGCTAACGCCCTGACTTGACGGACGAATAGCCAGTGTTGATTCATGGCGCTGAAGCGTAACGCCTGCATAAAACAAGCAGGTGAACAGAGTCAGCGCGCCAAGACTCCAGGTCAATCGGCGTAGTAGCGTATGTTTAATTGCCATCACTTGTCCTCAATCTCCCGGTGTTTCTTCTTCCAGAGAACCACCAGCGAGCCGATCAGGCCAAATACCAGCAGCACTACCGGCAGCAGCATCAGGCAGGACATGAGCTTATCTTCGTACTTGAGAAAGACCGGGGTCTTACCCAGCAGATAGCCCAGCGTTGTCAAAATAAGTACCCACAGCAGGCCGCTAACCCAGTTGAAAAACTGGAAACGGGCGCTGCTCAGGCCGGAAATTCCGGCGATAGTTGGCAGCAGCGTCCGCACAAACGCGATAAAGCGGCCCATCAGCAGCGCGGAAAGCCCGTGCTTATGAAAAAGATGGTGCGCCCGCTGATGATAGTGCGCAGGCAGGTGTGATAACCATTTTTGCACCAGCCGGGTATTACCCAGCCAGCGCCCCTGAATATAGCTGAGCCAGCACCCGAGGCTTGCCGCCATGGTCAACAAAATAATGGTTTGCGGATAGCCCATTGCCCCTTTGGCTATCAGGACACCGACCAGCACCAGTAAGCTATCGCCCGGCAGAAAAGCCGCAGGCAGTAATCCATTCTCAAGAAACAGGATCACAAACAAAACAAAATACAGCATCCCAATCATGGATGGATTCGCCAGCGTTTCATAATCCTGGCTCCAGAGGGCATGCATCAACTGAGTAAAAAGTTCCATTCAATATTCCTGGTACATCGGTTAACGTCGCGATGGAACGCGGTTTAACTACAGGGCGACCTTTTATTTATCGTAAGCGTGGCCGCGACAAACCCGTTCGGACGATTCCTTGTCATTGAGCGAGGTGAGCAATAACTCACTCACAAAAGTGCAAAATGCATCTAATTGTAACAAAGGTGCGGAAATTCGTCACAGTAATTACAGTGCATTGAGGTTTGATTTTGCTTGCTGGAACCGATTCAGGCGAGGAGTTTTACACTCTCTGACACAATAAGTGCTTTGCTTACCAGAAAGCGGCTCGGCAGGCCGCGAATGACCTGCCGGGGGCGTGGGAAATTATTTTGTGCTGACCAGCGCGGTATCAAGATGAACCACCGGATTTTCGGCGAAAAGATAACGGTCAGCGTTAAATTCAAAGTCGTCGCTGGTTTCGTTAAACAGCATCTGCTTGGTGTTTTCAAGATGCTGCCACATTGCCAGTTTTGCCGCGTGCGGATCTTTGCGGATCAGCGCTTTGAGGATCTGATCGTGATCGTCACACCAGTTATCGACGGTGCGCAGATCGATATGGTCGTGCAGCTTTTTCCAGTACGGGTTATGCACACGCTGGGTCCACATTTTTTCGACGATGGCGGCCAGCGCCGAGTTCTGCGTAGCGAGCGCCACCTGAACGTGGAACTGAAGATCCCACTCAGAGTCGCGGAAGCATTTCTCTTTACGCGCCATTTCCTGAATTTCCATCAGCTTCATGATGTCCTGTTTCGTCACCTGCGTGGCGGCGAATTCGGCAATGTTACTTTCAATCAACTGACGCGCCTGTAACAGTTCAAAAGGACCGTAGTTGGCAAATTCCTGAGTTTCGTCGGGGACGTGGTAGTGCTTTGCCTGATTAGAGATGACGTGGATACCGGAGCCTTTGCGCACCTCAACGTAGCCTTCTACTTCCAGCATAATGATGGCTTCACGCACTACCGTGCGGCTGACGTTTTTTTCATCAGCAATGAAACGCTCAGCAGGCAGTTTATCGCCCACTAAATAGACACCTTGCTCAATACGCTGCTTAAGGTCGGCGGCAAGCTGTTGGTATAGACGACGTGTTTCGGTAATTTCCATTTGTGCTCCGGACGGAATAAGGCACCTTTATTTGTTATACCACTTTTACGCTTCTGGCACCACTACGCGACAAAAAAGCCGCCCTTAACAGGCGGCTTCTGTGGTTTACATCAGGAGTGAAAATAATCAGTTTTGGGTTGCCGGATCGTTCCTCGGCGGGGACTGTATAATCTCAGCAGCCGGTTTATTTTTCAGTACCGTCCAGATAACCAGCGCACCGAGAAGATCGAACACTGCCAGCACAGCGAACAGCGGGCTGAAGCCGATAGTATCCGCCAGCGCACCGACCACCAGCGCAAACATCGTACTTGCCATCCATGCTGCCATCCCGGTCAGACCGTTTGCCGTCGCCACTTCGTTACGACCAAAGACATCGGAAGACAGGGTAATCAGCGCGCCGGACAGTGACTGGTGAGCAAAACCACCGATACACAGCAGACCAATCGCCACGTACGGGCTGGTGAACAGACCGATCATGCCTGGGCCAATCATCAGCAGTGCGCCCATAGTGACGACCATTTTACGCGACACAATCAGGTTCACGCCAAACCAGCGCTGGAACAGCGGCGGCAGGTAGCCCCCGACGATACAGCCGAGGTCAGCAAACAGCATTGGCATCCAGGCAAACATGGCGATCTCTTTCAGGTTAAAGCCGTAGACTTTAAACATGAACAGCGGGATCCATGCGTTAAATGTTCCCCATGCTGGTTCCGCCAGAAAACGCGGCAGGGCGATACCCCAGAACTGACGGGTGCCGAGGATCTGCCAGACGGACATTTTTTTACCGTTATTGGTCTGATGCTGGGCTTCCTGGCCGCCAATGATGTATTCGCGTTCTTCTTCAGTTAATTTTTTCTGATCGCGCGGATGTTTGTAGAAAATCAGCCACGCCATTGCCCAGACAAAGCTCAGTACGCCAGAAATAATGAACGCCATCTGCCAGCTGTGCATCACAATAGCCCAGACCACCAGCGGCGGAGCAATCATCGCGCCAATAGAGGAGCCGACGTTAAAGTAGCCTACGGCAATAGAACGCTCTTTCGCCGGGAACCATTCGGAGCTGGCTTTCAGACCGGCGGGGATCATTGCCGCTTCTGCCGCACCGACCGCGCCACGCGCCAGTGCCAGACCGCCCCAGCTGCCTGCCAGCGCGGTTGCGCCACAGAAAACTGCCCAGGCAATAGCAAAGAAGGCGTAGCCAATTTTAGTGCCCAGAATATCCAGCACATAACCTGCTACCGGCTGCATCACGGTATACGCTGCTGAATAGGCCGCGATAATGTAAGAGTATTGCTGCGTGGAAATATGCAGTTCTTCCATTAATGTCGGTGCGGCAGCCGCCACGGTATTACGTGTCAGGTAGCCCAGAACGGTGCCCATAGTCACCAGAGCGATCATATACCAACGTAAACCTTTAATTTTACGCATTTAAAACCTCTTCGTTATGGTATGTCCGCATTTGACGCGGTCACATCTCAGTCGTTGTCATGGGATGTGCTAGTAATGGAGAGCCGTAGCGGAGACATACACCGGCACGACCTGCTCCTTGCTATGTAAAGACTTCATAAGTCATCGGCGTCCATACCGGTAAATCTGATGAACACGTCATCAAGAATGCATTCATTGACGCTATGTGTTGCGACGGCAGAAAGATAACTTGTCATACAACTTTAAAAGGTGAGTGCCGTCACAAATGTGTGAATCTTTGTAAGGATATTGATTTGTGCAATAAAAGCCTTTCAAAGCAACGAGTTGACATTGTTTTACTCCCCAGGGAGTAGTTTTTTTATCCTTTTTTATTGATCTAACTCACGAAAATATGCTCGGACTGTAGAAATTGGTGTGATAACTTTGTCAGCATTGAACATATGCATCAGACGCACTCTCTGAGAGGAAGATGAAATGACCCCGTTTATGACCGAAGATTTCCTGCTGGATACTGAATTTGCCCGCCGTCTCTATCACGACTACGCCAAAGACCAGCCGATTTTTGACTTTCACTGCCACCTGCCGCCGCAGCAGATCGCTGAGAACTACCGCTTTAAAAACCTGTATGATATCTGGCTGAAAGGCGACCACTACAAATGGCGCGCGATGCGCACCAATGGCGTGGCCGAACGCCTGTGTACGGGCGATGCCAGCGATCGTGAGAAGTTTGACGCCTGGGCCGCTACGGTGCCGCACACTATCGGCAACCCGTTATACCACTGGACGCATCTGGAGCTTCGCCGCCCGTTTGGTATTACAGGTAAGCTGCTTTCACCATCTACTGCGGATGAAATCTGGGAACGTGGTAATGAACTGCTGGCGCAGGACACATTCTCTGCCCGTGGAATCATGCAGCAGATGAATGTGAAGATGGTCGGCACCACCGACGATCCGATTGATTCTCTGGAGCATCACGCCAGCGTCGCCAAAGACACCAGCTTTACCGTTAAGGTGCTGCCGAGCTGGCGTCCTGACAAAGCGTTCAACATCGAACAGGCGACGTTCAACGACTACATGGCGAAGCTGGGTGAAGTTTCCGATACCGACATCCGTCGCTTTAGCGATCTGCAAACCGCGCTGACCAAACGGCTGGATCACTTTGCCGCTCACGGCTGTAAAGTCTCCGATCATGCGCTGGACGTGGTGCTGTTTGCGGAAGCGAGCGATGCCGAGCTGGACAGCATTCTGGCGAGCCGTCTCTCCGGCGAAACTCTGAACGAGCATCAAGTCGCCCAGTTCAAAACCGCCGTACTGGTATTTCTTGGCGCAGAATATGCCCGTCGCGGCTGGGTGCAGCAGTACCATATCGGTGCGCTGCGCAATAACAACCAGCGCCAGTTCAAACTGCTGGGGCCGGATGTTGGCTTTGACTCCATCAATGACCGTCCGCTGGCGGAAGAGTTGTCCAAACTGCTGAGCAAACAGAACGAGCAAAATCTGTTGCCGAAAACCATTCTGTACTGCCTGAACCCGCGTGATAACGAAGTGCTGGGCACCATGATCGGCAACTTCCAGGGAGAAGGGATGCCGGGCAAAATGCAGTTCGGCTCTGGCTGGTGGTTTAACGACCAGAAAGACGGCATGGAACGTCAGATGACCCAACTGGCGCAGCTTGGTCTGTTAAGCCGCTTCGTGGGCATGCTGACTGACAGCCGTAGCTTCCTCTCCTACACCCGTCACGAATATTTCCGTCGCATTCTGTGCCAGATGATTGGTCGCTGGGTCGAAGCAGGCGAAGCCCCGGCAGATATTCAGCTGCTGGGCGAGATGGTGAAAAATATCTGCTTTAACAATGCGCGTGACTACTTCGCCATTGAACTGAACTAAGCCTTGAGGTTGGTTGATATGCAATACATTAAGATCCATTCGCAGGACAACGTCGCCGTCGCGCTGGCTGACCTGGAAAACGGTACCGAAGTGACCGTTGACGGTCAAACCGTCACGCTGCGTCAGGACGTGGTGCGCGGGCACAAATTTGCCCTTAGCGCCATTGCGAAAGGGGAAAACGTCACAAAATATGGTCTGCCTATTGGTCATGCGCTGACGGATATTGCGCCCGGGGAACATATCCACGCCCATAACACGCGCACTAACCTCAGCGATCTGGACGAGTATCGCTATCAACCTGATTTTCAGGCTGAAGAAGTACAGCCTGCGGATCGTGAAGTTCAGATCTACCGTCGCGCCAACGGTGACGTTGGCGTGCGTAATGAACTGTGGATCCTGCCGACCGTTGGTTGCGTCAACGGCATTGCCCGGCAGATCCAGAACCGTTTTCTGAAAGAGACCAACGACGCGGAAGGCACCGACGGCGTTTTCCTCTTCAGCCATACCTACGGCTGTTCGCAACTGGGCGACGATCACATCAACACCCGCACGATGCTGCAAAACATGGTGCGTCACCCGAATGCGGGCGCGGTACTGGTGGTTGGTCTCGGCTGTGAAAACAACCAGGTCGATGTGTTCCGCGAAACGCTGGGTGATTTCGACCCTGAGCGCGTGCATTTTATGGTTCTGCAACATCAGGAAGATGAAATTGAAGCGGGCCTGGAGCATCTGCATCAGCTTTACGAGGTGATGCGCCACGACAAGCGCGAGCCGGGCAGGCTGGGTGAGCTGAAATTTGGTCTGGAGTGCGGCGGTTCAGACGGCCTTTCCGGGATCACTGCCAACCCGATGCTGGGGCGCTTCTCTGACTATGTGATTGCCAACGGCGGGACGACCGTACTGACCGAAGTACCGGAGATGTTCGGCGCTGAGCAACTGCTGATGAGCCACTGTCGCGACGAAGAAACGTTTGAAAAGCTGGTGACCATGGTCAACGATTTCAAACAGTATTTCATCGCCCACAACCAGCCGATTTATGAAAATCCGTCGCCGGGCAACAAAGCGGGTGGTATCACGACGCTTGAGGATAAATCGCTGGGCTGTACGCAGAAAGCCGGTTCCAGCCAGGTGGTTGACGTGCTGCGCTACGGTGAACGTCTGAAAACCCACGGCCTTAATTTGCTGAGTGCGCCGGGCAATGATGCCGTGGCTACCAGCGCACTGGCCGGGGCAGGGTGCCACATGGTGCTGTTCAGTACCGGTCGCGGCACGCCTTACGGCGGATTTGTTCCGACCGTAAAAATCGCCACCAACAGTGAACTGGCGGCGAAGAAAAAGCACTGGATTGATTTTGACGCCGGGCAGCTTATTCATGGCAAAGCCATGCCGCAGTTACTGAGCGAATTCGTCGATACCATCGTCGACATCGCCAGCGGCAAAAAAGCCTGTAACGAGCGCAACGATTTCCGCGAACTGGCGATATTCAAAAGTGGCGTAACGCTGTAATTATTTGTAGTTAGCATTTTAAAACGGCGTTTCATATAATGAAGCGCCGTTTTCTTTTCTCTATCCGCTAAGGATGTTGTCATGACCGCGTATTGGCTGGCCCAGGGCGTCGGCGTCATCGCCTTTCTGATTGGTATCACCACCTTTATCAACCGTGACGAGCGACGTTTCAAGCTTCAGCTTGCCGTCTACAGTTCGGTGATCGGACTGCACTTTTTCCTGATGGGCGCTTATCCGGCGGGCATGAGCGCAGAACTGAACGCCATTCGCACCGTTATCTCCCTGCGCACCCGCAGACTCTGGGTGATGAGCGTGTTTATCGCTCTGACTCTGATCCTCGGCTTCAGCAAACTGCATCATGCGATGGAACTTCTGCCGATTATCGGCACCACCGTCAGTACCTGGGCGCTGTTCCGCTGCAAAGGGTTGACCACCCGCTGTGTGATGTGGTGCTCAACCGCCTGCTGGGTCGCGCATAACTTCTGGCTGGGATCGATTGGCGGCACGCTGATTGAAGGCAGTTTTTTGATTATGAATGGGCTGAACATCATTCGTTTCTGGCGGATGCAGAAACGCGGTATCGATCCGTTTAAGATTGAAAAACGCGTACAGGAAGAAAGCCCCTCCGCCCGGTGACGGAGAGGCTATATCATTAACTGCGTAGGGCGTTGTTCGCCAGACGTTCGTCTTCCGCCTGGCACGCCGCCGCGGTGAACAGCACATCGGTAGAGGAGTTCAGCGCTGTTTCACAGGAATCCTGCAGGACACCGATAATAAACCCGACGGCCACCACCTGCATGGCGATATCGTTGGGGATGCCGAACATATTGCACGCCAGCGGAATAAGCAGCAGGGAGCCGCCCGCCACGCCGGACGCTCCGCAGGCGCACAGGGAAGCCACCACGCTCAGCAACAATGCTGTCGGCAGATCCACCGGCACACCCAGCGTGCTGACCGCCGCCAGAGTTAATACCGTGATGGTGATCGCCGCGCCTGCCATGTTAATGGTTGCGCCCAGCGGAATAGAGACGGAATAGGTATCGCGGTCCAGATTCAGCTTCTCGCACAGCGCCATATTGACCGGAATATTGGCGGCGGAACTGCGGGTAAAGAAGGCGTAAACGCCGCTTTCACGCAGGCAGGCAAACACCAGCGGGTACGGGTTACGACGAATTTTCCAGAACACCAGCAGCGGATTAATCACCAGCGCGACCAGCAGCATGCAGCTAATCAGCACCACCAGCAGGTGCGCGTAGCCCCACAGCGTTGCAAAACCGGTGGTAGCCAGGGTTGATGAGACCAGACCAAAAATCCCAATCGGCGCAAAACGAATAACCAGACGCACCATAAAGGTGACGGCACTGGACATATCGTTGACCAGATTTTTGGTGGTCTCGTTGCCATGGCGCAGGGCAAAACCCAGGCCAACGGCCCAGACAAGAATGCCGATATAGTTCGCGTTAAGCAGGGCATCGATCGGATTCGCGACCATGCTCAGCAATAAGCCGCGCAGCACTTCAACGATGCCCGTTGGCGGCACAATATCGTTCGCACTACTGGCGAGATGGAGCGTTGAGGGAAAGACGAAGCTGAATACCACGGCGGCCAGCGCGGCGGAGAAGGTTCCCAGCAGGTAGAGGAACAAAATCGGGCGAATAGACGTTTTTTGCCCGTGCTGATGATTGGCGATTGATGCCATGACCAGCATTAATACCAGCACTGGTGCGACGGCTTTAAGTGCACCGACGAACAGCGTGCCCAGTAAACCGACGGCAATCGCCGCTGGTTGTGAAATCCATGCCAGTATAATACCCAGTACAAGACCTACTAAAATTTGTTTAACCAGGCTCCCTTGAGCTAAACGCTGGAATAGCCCCGGAGTACGTTGCGTCGTCATTTCTTGATCCTTTCATTATGTTGTTGCTCATCCTTTGTGCGCTCTGATGGCGCATCTTTCAGGATGTAACAAAGTGTTTGCCTGGTCGAGTATAAGGAAAGATCAAACTTCGGGAAGCGAAATATGCTGGGTTTTATGCGGGGATCATGTTTTATAACTTTTATTTAACAAGAATGTGACATATTGAACAAAAAGCCCGCACAGCGTCTGCTGACGGGCTTTTGCTTTCGTCCTGAAAGGGCATCTCCTGCCTAAAATGATTACCCCAACTGTTGCTTATCGCGCTGATGGTTCACCCACAGATTAATCAGCAATGTGAGTACCAGAATACCAAACACAACGCCCAGCGAGACCGCAATCGGGATATGGTAGAAGTCGACAATCAGCATCTTAATGCCGATAAATACCAGAATGATCGACAGCCCGTATTTCAGCATTGAGAAGCGTTCCGCCACGCCCGCCAGCAGGAAGTACATGGTGCGCAGGCCGAGGATCGCGAACAGGTTGGAGGTCAGCACAATAAAGGGATCGGTGGTGACCGCAAAGATCGCCGGGATGCTGTCCACCGCGAAGATCACGTCGCTGAGTTCGACCAGGATCAGTACCAGCAGCAGCGGTGTGGCAAACAGCAGACCGTTTTTACGCACGAAGAAATGCTCGCTCTCAATTCGATCTGTCATGCGTAAATGGCTACGTAGCCAGCGCACCACCGGCTTTTCGCCGATCCCACTTTCATCTTCTTTCGCCAATGCCATTTTGATCCCGGTAAACAGCAGGAAAGCACCGAAGACGTACAGCAGCCAGTCAAACTGGGTAATCAACCAGCTACCAGCGAAGATCATGATGGTGCGCAGGACGATCGCCCCGAGAACGCCGTAGATCAGCACGCGACGCTGTAGCACGGCGGGCACGGCAAAATAGCTGAACAGCATCAGCCAGACGAAAACGTTATCCACCGCCAGCGCTTTTTCGATCAGATACCCGGTAAGGAACGCCAGCGCCTGCGGATCGGCAACGGCCCGCCCTTGCGTGGTGGCGAGATACCACCAGAACGCGGCGTTAAACAGCAGGGAGAGTGAGACCCAGACCAGAGACCAGATCGCGGCCTGTTTCATTGACATGGTGTGTGCGCCGCGACGCCCCTGTAACAGGAGATCAATAGCCAGCATAATCACCACAACCACCGCGAATCCGCCCCACAACAGCGGTGTGCCGACAGTATTCATAGAGCAACTCCTTTACGCATAAAAACAAAAACGGCTGAGGTCAGAAGACGTCAGCCGCTGCGCGTTTATGCATAGACCTCGCCTTCCGGCAAGGTCTCACTTACAACTCCAGCCTGCGCTGTTTGCCTGCCCGATGGCGCTATGCTTATCGGGCCTACGTGGTAGAGACCGGCTGGCGCTATGCTTATCGGGCCTAGATGGTGGAGACCGGATGGCGTTATGCCTGGCGGATCTGCTTTTTGTAGGCCGGATAAGCGAAGCGCCATCCGGCAGACGTCAGCGTGACTTAAGTTGCCCGGTAACCGGATACGGATTTCCGCATCGTAATGACGATCCACCGGCAATGAAGTTACTCCCCTTTGCAGGTAACAAATTATGACAGGGCATTCATCTGGTCAATGCCCCGCAACCTGCCTTTTACACAGTTTTACGCGGTCGCCTGCACATTGACGTCATCCGCCGGGAAGACAACCCCGGTCTGGCGGCGGATTTCCGTCTGCAATGTCGATGTGGTTCGACTGACAGCCAGTCCCGGATGATTAACCTCACCGGTCTCCACCAGGCGTGCAAAAACCTCAGCCTCGTAAAGCATGGTATTGATGTGCTGCGGCTGCGTCAGATCCTGCGCTTTGCCACCGCGCGGTACAAAGGCCACGTTCTGACACTCGGAGAGTTTTTCGATCACCAGCGATCCATTTTCGCCCTGAATTTCGCTCGCCAGCACAGAGTCACTCACCTTTGAATGATGCAGCGTGACGTCAAAATCACCGTAATTCATGACCACCGTACCGTGCGCATCCACGCCGCTTTCCAGCAGACTGGCGGACGCCTGAACGCTGTGCGGTTCACCCCACAGCGCGACCGCTGACGCCAGACAGTAAAAACCGATATCCATAATCGAGCCGTTAGAAAAGGCCGGATTAAAGGTATTCGGGTTTTCGCCGTCCAGATAGCGCTGGTAGCGGGAAGAGTACTGACAGTAATTAATAAACGCCTTGCGGATCTTGCCCACCTTCGGCAGCGACTGTTGCAGCAGCAGAAAGTTAGGCAGGCTGGCGGTTTTGAAGGCTTCAAACAGTACTACCTGATTTTCGCGCGCCACGGCGATAGCCTCCTCCACCTCACGCAGATTTGATGCCAGCGGCTTTTCACAAATCACATGCTTCTTATGGCTGAGGAACAATCGCGTTTGCGGGAAGTGCAGGGCGTTGGGGCTGGCGATATACACAGCGTCAAAAGCGTCGCTGTTAGCCATTTCTTCCAGCGAGGTAAACAGGTGCTCCACCGGGTAATCACTGGCGAAATGCTGCGCCTGCTCAAGGCTGCGCGAGTAAACCGCGGTTAACGTGTATTTACCGGTTTCATGGGCGGCATCGACAAACTGACGGGTGATCCAGTTTGTGCCAATGACTGCGAAACGTATCATAAACGAATATGTACTCCATTGTGTGATCCTGCCGCCAATGTAGCATGACGACATGACAAAACGAGTGCTCCATAGCGCATAACGTTATATCCATCCCGATTTACTGGACGGGACAGCCGCTTTTAGCGTTGGAACCAATCGTGACGGTTGGGCCAAGATATTTTGGCTGGCGGTGCAATATTTTGGCATCCAGTACCGCGCTGACTCGCGCCAGTTTCTCCCGCATTTGGGTATATCTGCCGTGCCTGTCGGTTAAATCCTTCGCGTTAAAGCCAATGGCATCAATACCATACTGCTGCGCCAGCCAAATCGCCCGCTGGTTATGAAACTGCTGAGAGACAATGATAAAACGATTTTCACCAAAAACTTTTTGCGTGCGGACAACGGAGTCGAGCGTAGAGAAACCAGCGTAATCGCAGTAGATCGCTTCTGAAGGAACGCCTTTCGCGAGCAGTGCCTTACGCATCGCAGAAGGTTCGTCATAATGTACTTTGCCGTTATCGCCGCTTACCAGCAGCCATTTGACCTTACCTGCTTTATATAGCTCGGCAGCGGCGTCAATACGTCGGGTAAAGTAGCGGTTGCCGGGCTTTGCGCCGAGCACCAGCGCCAGTTTGCGGGCAGGAAGATGGTCAGCACGATCGTAAAGCCGTCCCTGAGTGGAGGCGATCATAGTGTGACTGGCGTAGACAATCAGTCCTCCCGCCGCGATGACCACCACCAGCAGTAGAATAAAAAAATAGCGGTTAAAAATAAAATGAGAGAGTGCTGTAGCTATCCGTCTTGCGTTCATTGTTCATTCCTTATCATTCCCTGTGACAGAGAATAAACTGGAATGCGCAAAACACACGCAGAAGATTAAAATCAATTCTGTTTTCGGACTCATGGCTGCGCCAGATGCGTCAGCCACAGACGGGTGTCAAACTCCAGTTGGTGATACTGCGGTTCCATATGGCAACAGAGCTGGTAAAACGCTTTGTTATGTTCTTTCTCTTTCAGATGCGCCAGTTCGTGTACCACGATCATTCGCAGGAACGGTTCCGGCGCGTTGCGGAACACGGTGGCAACGCGGATTTCAGCTTTTGCTTTTAGCTTGCCACCCTGCACGCGAGAGATAGCCGTATGCAGACCAAGGGCGTTTTTCAATACGTGGATCTTATTGTCATACATGACTTTATTGATCGGCGGGGCGCTACGCAGATACTGACTTTTCAGATCCTGAGTATATTGCCAGAGCGCTTTGTCGGTGGCGATCTCGTGGCTATCGGGATAGCGCTTTTGTAGCACCTCGCCGAGCCGCTGTTCAGCAATAAGCGTGCGGACCTGGGAAAGCAAGTTTTCCGGATAGCCCTGTAGATAGTTAAGATTGCTCATCAATGCCCCACGCTGCCAGTAAAAAAGAGTATACTCACGCACCCTTTTAGGGATAACACCGAAATTTTACCATTCTGGAGGGCCGATGAGCCACATAGACAACGGTTTCCGTTCACTGGATCTTAAACGCTTCCCCGAAACGGATGACGTCAACCCGCTACAGGCGTGGGAAGCGGCGGATGAATATCTGCTGCAACAGTTGGACGATACCGTCATCAGCGGCCCGGTCCTGATCTTTAACGATACCTTCGGCGCACTGAGCTGCGCGCTGGCGGAACATAAGCCGTTTAGCATCGGTGATTCGTATTTAAGCGAACTCGGTACACGGGAAAACTTACGCCACAATGAAATCGAAGAAGGGAACGTCACTTTTCTCGACAGCACCGCGCCTTACCCGCAGGCACCGGGTATCGTACTGATTAAAATCCCGAAAACGCTGGCCTTACTGGAGCAGCAGCTTCGCGCCCTGCGTCTGGTCGCCACCGCCGAAACGCGCATTATTGCCGGGGCCAAAGCGCGGGATATTCATAACTCCACGCTGGCGCTGTTTGAAAAGATCCTCGGTCCGACGACAACCACGCTGGCGTGGAAAAAAGCGCGTCTGATCAACTGTACCTTTACTGCGCCAACGCTGGTTGACGCGCCGCAAACCCTGAGCTGGACGCTGGAAGGCACGCCGTGGACCATCCACAACCACGCTAACGTCTTCTCCCGTACCGGTCTGGATATCGGCGCGCGTTTCTTTATGCAACACCTGCCGGATAACCTGGAAGGCGAAATTGTCGATCTGGGCTGCGGTAATGGCGTGATTGGCCTGACGCTGCTCGATAAAAACCCCGAAGCGACGGTGGTGTTTGTCGATGAATCGCCGATGGCGGTGGCGTCAAGCCGTCTGAACGTGGAAACCAACATGCCGGATGCGCTGGATCGCTGTGAGTTTATGATCAATAACGCGCTCTCCGGCGTCGAGCCGTTCCGCTTTAACGCCGTACTGTGCAACCCGCCGTTCCACCAGCAGCACGCGCTGACGGATAACATCGCATGGGAGATGTTCCACCACGCGCGCCGCTGCCTGAAGGTTAACGGCGAGTTATATATTGTGGCCAACCGTCATCTTGACTACTTCCACAAGATGAAAAAGATTTTCGGTAACTGCGAAACGATCGCCACCAACAGCAAGTTTGTGGTACTGAAATCGGTGAAGCTGGGTCGTCGCCGCTAGATCTCAAGTGCCAGCCGGGTGCCCTGCGCAATCGCGCGTCGGGCGTCCAGTTCCAGCGCCACGTCGCAGCCGCCGATAAGGTGTACCGTCTTACCCATCGCCCGTAGCGGCTCTGCCAGATCGCGGCGCGGCTCCTGACCGGCGCAGATCACGACATTATCAACGTTCAGCACCTGCGCTTCACCGCCGATCAGGACGTGTAATCCCTCATCGTCGATCTTCTGATAGTTGACGGATGGGATCATCTTCACGCCGCGTGCCAGCAGCGTGGCGCGGTGGATCCAGCCGGTCGTTTTCCCCAGACCTTCACCCGGCTTGCTGGCTTTGCGCTGGAGCATGACGATCTGCCGTGGGCTTTTCGGCAACTGTGGACCTTCCGGGCGCAGACCGCCGATCTGATGCAGGCTGGTGTCGATCCCCCATTCTACGCAGAACTCAGCAATGTTCTGGCTGGTGGGATCGCCGGGCTGACTCAGATACATTGCGGTATCAAACCCGATCCCGCCGCAGCCAATAATCGCCACCCGTTCGCCGACCGGAACTTTGTCGCGCAGTACATCGAGATAAGTGAGGACCTTCGGGTGATCAATGCCGTCAATCGGCGGGATCCGCGGTTCAATGCCGCTGGCGAGGATCACATCATCGAAGAGATGCAGATGATCCGCTGTGGCGATATGGTTGAGCTGAAGTGCCACGCCGGTAACGTCGATCATCCGCCGATAATAACGCAGCGTTTCATAGAATTCTTCTTTGCCGGGGATCTGTTTGGCAACGTTAAACTGACCACCGATCTCAGCCTGCGCATCAAAGAGCGTCACGCTGTGGCCGCGCGCGGCGGCGTTAACCGCAAAGGCCAGTCCCGCCGGACCCGCGCCGATCACCGCCAGGTTTTTCTTTATGGCGGCGGGGACGATGGGCATCAACGTCTCATGGCAGGCACGAGGATTGACCAGACAGGAGGTGACTTCGCCCGCGAAGATCTGATCCAGACAGGCCTGATTGCAGCCGATGCAGGTGTTGATCTCATTCGCCCGACCGGCCCGGGCTTTGGAGAGGATCGCCGCATCGGCGAGAAAAGGGCGCGCCATAGAGACCATATCGGCGTCGCCGCGCGCGAGGATTTCCTCGGCCACCGAGGGATCGTTGATGCGGTTGGTGGTAATCAGCGGGATCGTGACTTTACCCTTCAGTTTGCGCGTTACCCAGCTAAACGCCCCGCGTGGAACCGGCGTGGCAATGGTTGGGATACGCGCTTCATGCCAGCCAATACCGGTGTTGATGAGGGTGGCGCCCGCCGCTTCAATCGCCTGTGCTAACTGGATGGTTTCTGCCAGCGTGCCGCCGTTTTCCACCAGATCGAGCATCGACAGGCGATAGATAATAATAAACTCCTCGCCGACGCGGGTGCGAACGGCACGCACCACTTCAGTGGCAAAACGCATCCGCCGGGCGTAATCGCCTCCCCACTCATCATCACGCTGGTTGGTACGTGCTGCGAGGAATTCGTTAATCAGATAGCCTTCGGAACCCATCACCTCCACACCATCGTATCCGGCTTCACGCGCCAGCGCCGCACAGCGGGCAAAATCGTCAATCAACGCCAGGATCTCGCCGTGGGTAAGTTCGCGCGGCGTAAAGCGGTTAATCGGTGCCTGAAGAGGTGAGGGAGCGACGAGGTGTGGCTGATAGCTGTAGCGCCCGGTGTGCAGGATTTGCAGGGCAATTTTTCCGCCTTCCTGATGGACTGCATCGGTGATCGGGCGATGATGCGCAAGCTGGCTGGCATCGGTTAATACCGCGCCACCCTGCATCGTCACGCCGGAAAGCGCCGGGGCGACACCGCCGGTGACGATCAGCGCTACCCCGTGGCGGGCGCGTTCCGCATAAAACGCCGCCAGCCTTTCCGCGCCGTCGGGACGCTCTTCCAGACCAGTATGCATGGAACCCATTAATACCCGATTTTTCAGGGTGGTAAAGCCCAGATCGAGCGGAGCGAACAGCGACGGATAGCTCATAATTGCGTCCAGTATGTAAAATTATTGTTATGTGGTCGGATGAGTTACTAATTTAGCGGGCGCAGCGAAAAAGGGAAAAGATCTGTGTGGTGATTGTGATGGGAATCAAAGATCGCCGACTACGGGTGGCCCCGGCGTTGCAATGCCGGGCGGCGGCGGCGCCTTGCCCGGCCTACACATGAGTGAACGTTTGTTAATCATCGATCTCGTAGGCCCGGTAAGCTTGCGCCACCGGGCAGAATGGGCACGGTGCCAGACACAGACAGGCAACCTGCCGATGCCAGCGCCTCAGGGCAGCCGTTTCCCCAGGCTATCAAACAGGTGCAGATGCTGCTCAGCAATCGATAAATTCAGCACTGTTCCCTGCGGGAAACTCAACTGGCGAAAGGATTTCAGGCAGACTGAATGGCCGTCAAGATCCAACCACACCAGCGTGGAATCCCCCTGTAGCTCGCACAGTCGCGTGCGTGCCGTTAGCGTGAACTCGCCGTCGCCCTCATACTGTAAATGCTCCGGGCGCAGCGCGACGAACAGCTTGTCTCCTTCCCGCACTCCCTGCGGCGCGCGGCGTAACGGCAACGTTAAATTATCCGTGACCTGCAATGCGCCTTCCCGCCACACCGCAGGCAGCACGTTGATTTTCGGCGTACCGATAAACTCCGCCACAAACAGGTTGGCGGGCGTGTTATACAGCTCCAGCGGCGTGCCGACCTGCTCAATTTTACCTTTGTAGAGCACCACGATGCGATCCGCCAGCGTCATCGCTTCCACCTGATCGTGCGTCACGTAAACCATAGTGTTGTGCAACGTATTATGCAGTTGCTGGATCTCCTGGCGCATCTCCACGCGCAGCGCGGCGTCAAGGTTTGACAGCGGTTCGTCGAACAAAAACAGCTCCGGCTGCTGGACGATAGAGCGGCCAATCGCCACACGCTGACGCTGGCCGCCGGAGAGGTTTTGCGGCAGGCGATCCAGCATCTCTTCCAGCTTCAGCATCCGCGAGGCCTGCTGGATGCGCGTGTCGATCTCTTCTGCAGACGTTTTGATGTTCTTTAACCCGAACGCCAGGTTCTCCCGCACGGTCATGTGCGGATAGAGCGCGTAGGACTGAAAGACCATGGAGAGATTACGCTTGCCCGCCGCCAGCCGGGTGACATCATTTTCGCCCATCATGAGCGTTCCTCCGTCCGGCAGTTCCAGCCCGGCGATGATGCGTAGCAGGGTCGATTTACCGCAGCCGGAAGGGCCAACGAGAACGATAAATTCACCGGAGGCGATCTCCAGCGACAGGTTTTCAATAATGGTCGATTTATCGTATTTCTTATGAATGTTACGTAAGGTGAGGGCCGTCATAATGCATCCTTTCTTATTGCTGGCTCAGAGTAATAATTTTTTGTAGTTCATGGGTTTTTTGCGCAAGCAGCGTGGGATTGCCACGTGTTTCCACATTCAGTCTTAACAGCGGCTCGGTATTAGAGGCGCGCACATTAAAGCGCCAGTCGGCAAAGTCCATGCTTAATCCATCCACATTGCTACGCGTTGCCGTTTGAGAGGCATAATGCGCAGCAATACTTTCCAGCACCGTTGCCGGAGAGGCGACGGTCAGGTTAATTTCACCGGAAACGGGATAGCGTTCCAGCGCCTCCTGAACGTAACGGGAGAGCGGTTGGTTGCTCTGGCCAAGGATAGTGAGCATTAACATCAGCGGGATCATGCCGCTGTCACAGTAGCCAAAATCGCGGAAATAGTGGTGGCCGCTCATCTCGCCGCCGTAAATCGCATTTTCTTCCCGCATTCTTGCTTTGATAAACGCGTGGCCGGTTTTACTGATCACCGCCTGGCCGCCGTGCTGTGCAATGGTATCCAGCGTGTTCCAGGTGAGACGCGGATCGAGAAGAATCGTGCTGCCGGGAGCCTGCTGTAAAAAGTGACTGGCAAACAGGCCGACCAGATAATAGCTTTCGATAAACTCGCCGCGTTCATCAAAGAAAAAACAGCGGTCGAAATCGCCATCCCATGCCACACCAAAATCGGCCTGATGCGCCAGTACCGCCTCGCAGGTGACGCGACGGTTTTCTTCCAGCATCGGATTCGGAACGCCAGCCGGAAAGTGGCCGTCAGGACGATGGTGAATCCGAATAAAATCGATTTCAATCCCCTGGACGCGCAGCGCGGTATCAATAGAATCCAGCGCCGGACCCGCCGTACCATGCCCGGCATTGACGACCACGCGCAGCGGGCGCTGAGGTGTATGCGGGAGATAATGCAGCAGATGAGCGACCCAGGCCGGGCGATTATCAACGGTGAGCAGGCTGCCCCGGCGTTCGCTGTGCCGCCACTGATTGCGTTCGGCGAGCCGTTTAATCTCCAGCAGGCCGTTGTCGTTACTGATGGGGCGGCCATCCTCGCGCACCAGCTTCATGCCGTTATACTGCGCGGGATTGTGGCTGGCAGTAACCTGAATCCCGCCATCGGCTTTCAGCTCGCGGGTGGCAAAGTATATTTCCTCTGTCCCGGTTTGTCCGAGGTCAATGACGTCAGCGCCGCTAAGGATCAACCCTTCCGCCAGCGAGGCTTTGAGTTCATCGGAGCTAAGACGCACATCGGCACCTATCACTACCCGGCGAGGCTGGAGCCAGTTCGCGTAAGCACGTCCAATACGAAAAGCGATCTCCGGTGTCAGCGTCACGCCGATTTCGCCGCGAATGTCATAGGCTTTGAAACAGTTCAGTTCATCCATAATCTGCTCTTTAGTGGTGGGAGTAACTCAGGCCGACTCCCGAATAATGAGCTGATGCTCCAGCTCGTAATGGGTAATCGGCCCGTTTTGTAACAGAAGCTCAACCGCAACCTCGCCTTTTTTCGCCGCGTCCTGGGCGATGGTCGTCAGCGTCGGACCGTCGGTATCAAGGGTTAAGTTATCGAAACCGGTGATCGCCACCTGTTGCGGAACGGCAATGCCGTGCTGCTGACAGTGGTGGATCGCGCCCAGCGCAAAGCGGTCAGAGAGGCAAATCAACGCGGTAATGTCAGGATGCGCCGCGAGCAGCGCCTCGGCGGCCTGCGCACCGTGCGCTTCATCGTGACGGGTTTCGTACAGCCAGCAGGCGGCAGGGGCAATATCATGAGCAATAAAGGTTTCCCGGCAGGCATTGACGCGGGTGACCATGACCAGGTTGTCGCCCGTGACTGCCAGGCTTAAGTCACGCATTCCCCGTGAGTTTTTACTGGCGGAGAAGGAGATAATGCCAAAATTGCGGTGCCCCTTGTCGATCAAATAACGGGTGATTTCCGCCATCGCCCCGGCGTTATCAATCGACACGCTGCTGTATTGTGGCAGGCGAAAATCCAGCGTCACCACGGGAAGCTGACGCGCCAGCGTCTGCTGAATGACAGCTTCATTATTGTGGGTGGCATTGAGAATATAACCGTCCACGAGCGTCGTAATCGGTGCGATTTCCGCCTGCTGACGCTTGCGTAGCGGGATCAGCACCAGGTTCTTATCCAGCTTCTCGCACTGGGTGGCAATCCCCCGCATCAGACTGATATCGTGCGGATCAATAAACACATAGCTCATCGAATCATTGAAAATGACGCCAATGGTGTCTGACTTACCGGTGCGCAGCGCCCGCGCCAGTTTATCCGGGCCTTTAAAGCCGATTTCTTCGGCGTAACTAAGAATTCGGTTGCGTAAATCAGTCGAAAGCTTTTCCGGGTTGTTCCAGGCATTCGAGACGGTGGTATGGGAAATGCCCAGCGCCTTTGCCAGTGATTTTGTCGTAATTTTATCTTTATTTTTCATTTTGTTAACGTTATATGCCAATAATTGTTATTAACTGCTTGTCTGAAATCACGGTTGCTAAGTTTAACGTTAAACAAAAAGCAAAATGTGACGTGTTTAACGTTAAACATAAAAAACTGGTGCTAGGTTACGCAACGTTCTAACGAGCAGGAAGAATCAGGAACACCTCTTACTCAGAGCCAGGGAGATTAATTGTGAAAGTTGCAACAGTAGCTAAATGGACGGCTTCAGCACTTCTCAGTCTATGTATCGCAGGTTGCGGACCGGATGAAAAACCCGCTGCCAGCGAGGGTGCAAAAACTCCGATCAAAATGTGGGTTGCCCCGAACGAAAATGAAGAGGCCTTCTGGAACACGATGGTGAAGGAGTGGAACCAGGACCCGTCTCATACCCCCGTTGAATTTACCGCCATCCCGGCAGCAAGCAGTTCTGAAGAAGCGATTATGAACGCGCTGGCTTCCGGAACTGAGCCAGACCTTTCCAGTAATATTTTTATCGGCTTCGCCAGTCAACTGGTGGAAGTGGGCCAACTTGAAGATTTATCCAAAATGCCGGGCTATGACGAACTGGTGAAGAATCGTCATATGGAAGCCCTTCTGCCAGCGTGGAAACTGAATGGGCAACAAAACGTTTTACCGCTTTATGTGAATCCTATCGTCTGGTGGTGGCGTGGCGATCTGCTGCAACAGTACGGTGTGGATCATGTTCCGACCACCTATGACGAGCTGTATTCGCTGGCAGAAAAACGCACGGCGGATAACAAAGGCTATGTGATCCAGATGACCGCCGGAAAAAACTGGTGGGAACGCTGGTTTGATCTGATCCCGCTGTACTACGCGCAAAGCGGTGGCAAAAGCTATGTCGCCGACAATAAGGCACAGTTTAACGATGATGCTGGCGTTGCCGTCCTAAATTTTATGGGCAAGGTGTTTGCTAACAACTGGAGCAGCTATGACTTTACCGCCGCCGACGATCCGCTGGCGACCGGTCAGGTGCTGGCCTCTGCGCGCGGCCCGTGGGATATCGCTCGCTATCGTAAGCAATATCCTGAGATCCTCAAGAGCATCAAAATCGGTCCAATGTTGACGCAGCAGGGCACCGCGCATCCGCATACCTTTGGCGACAGTAAGGGGCTGGTCATTTTCAGCACCAGTAAACATAAAACCGACGCCTGGGCCTTTATCCAATGGGTCTATAGCAAGGCGGAGCACGATCTGACCTGGCTGGAAACCACGGGTATGCCGCCCGCACGCTCCGACCTGATGACTAACCCCATTTTTGTCGATTACTTTGCTAAAAATCCGCTGGAAAAAGAGATCGCCTCTTACGTTGATGTCGCGCTGCCGCCGGTTGCCACCACGCAGACCACGGAAATCCAGCGCAGTATGACGCAAATGCTTGAGCAGGTGATCTTTAAGCATACGGACGCTACGCAAGCGCTCAATCAGTCTGCCACGGAAATCGACGGACTGCTGAAAAAATAAGAGGGATCTATGGCAGGATATGATTCACGTACCGGGGGCCTTCTGGCCTCCTCATGGATAGGGTACTCGCTGCTATTCTGGTTCTACCCGCTGGCCTGGCTGGTGGTATTGAGCGTTACCCAGTGGCAGTTTATTGGTACGCCGAAATTTACCGGGTTACAAAATATTATCGGCGTGATGCACGATAAGCTGTTCTGGAAATCGATGCTCAACGTGGGTCGTTTCCTGCTGTATTACTTGCCGATCGTTTTTGTCGCCTCGCTGCTTTTTGCCGCGGGCCTGAAACGTATTAAATACGGCAAGGGCTTTATCGCCCTCAGTTTTTTGCTGGCGAATATCTCTTCCGGCGTGGCGTACTCTATCGTCTTCTCGAAATTATTTAGCGAATTCGGGCCGGTAAATCATTTCTTACAGCAGTGGTTTGGCGTCTCGGTCCCGTGGTTTACCAACCCCGATTGCGCCATGTTATCCATCGCCCTGATCGTCACCTGGAAATTCGTCGGCTATTACGGGCTGATCCTCTATTCCGGAATGCAGGCCATTCCGGGCGATATCTACAGTGCGGCGCTGCTTGATAAAACCGGACGCTTTAAACAGGGCTGGGCGATTACCCTGCCGATGATGAACGCGCAAATAGTGATGGTCATGGTGCTGGCGATTACCGTCGCCTTCAGTATTTTCACCGAGCCGTATCTCATTACCGGCGGCGGTCCGCTGGACAGCACTACCAGCCCGATGGTGGTGATGTACGAAATGGCCTTCCAGAAAATGAAGCCCACCTGGGCGGCGGCGATGTCGATTATTGTGGCGGCGTGCAGCTTCCTCATTATCTGGCTGTTCAGAAAACTGTTTGAAAAAAATATAGAGATCGTGTGAATGAAAAAACTCACGCCACTAAGTTTGATAATCCACGTCGCCATGTTGTTACTGGCGTTGACCTGGCTTTATCCGTTTATCTGGATGGTCATTGCTTCGTTAAAACCGACGGCGGAGATCTATACGACATCGCTCTTTTCCGGGCATCTGTCGTTCGACAATTACACCTTCCTGTTTGATAACAGCAACCGGGCGGATAAACCTTTTTTACGCACCCTGTTTAACTCGTTATTTGTATCGCTGACCATTACCGCCTGCGTGACCGTCACATCAATGCTGGTGGGCTACGCGGTGGCAAAAACGGAATTTCGCGGCAGGAACGCCTTTAAAAACCTGTTAATCGTGCAGATGGTTTTCCCGGCCTTTATGTTCATTATTCCGCAGTTCGTCCTGATGCGGGAACTGGGATTAATCAACAGCTACAGCGCGATGATCCTGCCCTATGCGATGAGCGCGTGGGGGATCTTTATGGTGTCGCAGAGCTTTAAGGGCACGCCGAATGATTATCTCTACGCCGCCCGCCTCGATCACGCCAGCCTGTGGGGCATTCTGCGCCACGTCATGATGCCGCTGAATAAGGCCATTCTGGCGATTGTCGCGCTGTTCACCTTCTCAAGCTCGTGGGACAACTTCCTCTGGCCGCTGATCGTGATGCGCGAGGCGGACAAAATGCCGTTCTCCGTGCTGCTGGCGACGTTTAGCAAATCCTACGGCATTTATCTGGGGCCGGTGCTGGCAGGCGCGGTGGTGCAGATGCTGCCGATCATTATTCTGTTTATTCTGTTCCGGAAATATTTCCTGCAGGGTATGTCGCTGTCGCTGAAATAAGGAGGTTGACGTGAACACTACTCCCTGGTGGCAGCAGAGCGTCTGCTATCAAATTTATCTGCCGTCCTTCTGCGACGGCAACCACGACGGCCTCGGCGATTTTCCGGGGCTGCTGACCCGGCTGGATTATCTGGCGGAACTGGGCGTGGGGGCCATCTGGATCACGCCGTTCTACCCGTCGCCGCTGGTGGATAACGGCTACGACATTAGCGATTACTGCGCGGTAGACCCGCGTTTCGGCGACATGGGTGATTTCCGCCGCGTGGTCGCGGGCTGCCACGCGCGCGGCATTCGGGTGATTATCGATCTGGTGGTTAATCACGTCTCGTCGGAGCATCTGTGGTTTAAAGACGCGTGGAATAATCCCGCCAGCCGCTATCGCGACTACTTTATTTTTACCGACCAGCCGAATAACTGGCAGTCGTTTTTTTCCGGCAGCGCCTGGACGGCGGAACCGGATACCGGCCAGTACTATTACCATAAATTCGCCCCGCAGCAGGTGGATTTGAACTGGGCGAATCCGCAGGTAGAACGTGAAATTCGCCAGGTGATCGACTTCTGGATTGCGCAGGGTGTGGATGGTTTTCGCTTTGACGTCATTAACTTCCTGACCACTGACGGCATTCTGGCGGATAACCCCGAAGAAAACGGCGAGCAGCGCCATGATCACGACATTAACCAGCCGGGGATTATCGGCGCGCTCCAGCGGCTGTGTCGCTACGTGCGTCAGCGCGGTGATGTCTTCCTGATTGGCGAAATTGGCAGCGAGGATCTCAGCGTGCTTCGCCGCTATCAAAGCCCGCAGTTAATGGACGTCGTCTTTAACTTTAACCTCGGCAGCCAGAAAACGTTCGATGCGGCGCGGCTGTTCGCCGAGCTGGACGCGATGCGACAGCAGCAGTCCGGCCTGCCGACGCTGTTTTTCTCCAGCCACGATATGTCGAGGATGATCAGCCGCTTCGGCGAAAGTGAGCGCGATGTTGCCCGCGCCAGGGCTGTTCTCGCCCTCCAGCTTACCGCCAGCGGCGTGCCCTTTATATTCCAGGGCGAGGAGCTGGGGCTGACCGATTATCGTCCGCAGTCTATTGGGCAGGTGTTTGATATTCAAGGGCGGACCCATTATCAGACCGCGCTCGACAACGGCATGGCACCAGATCAGGCGCTGGCGGTGGCCGTGGCGCAGTCGCGCGACGGTTCGCGCGCGCCGCTGCCGTGGAGCGACGGCGATTATGCCGGGTTCTCCAGCGTAGCGCCGTGGATGCCCATTGATGCCCGCACGCAGGCGCTGAACGCGGCCGCGCAGCAGCAGGATGCCGCTTCGCTCTGGCATGAGTACCGTCAGCTTATCGCCCTGCGTAACGCCACCGATGCGCTGCGTCAGGGCCGCTATAGCACGCTTGAATTGACCCACTCCTGCATCTGGTTCTCCCGCGAGACGGCGGAGGAACAGGTGTGGGTGGCGATTAATTTCGGCGAACCCGTTCTTAATCCCTGGCGCGATATTGCCGCTGACATCCTGAGCGGCGACGATGCGACGTGGATAGCTAAAAACCAGTTTTTAATCAAAAGGAGTCGTCATGGAAAGGCACAGTCATAATCCTCTAATCGTTCCGGCGGATGTTGTTCCTTCACAGCCGTATCTGAAAGTCGAATGCGCCTTTAATACCGGCGTGACGGAGTACAACGGCGAAATTATTCTGCTACTGCGCGTGGCGGAGAGCGTGGTGAACGACGATCCGCAGCAGATCGTAGTGCCGCTGCTGGAGAAAGGCGTGCAGGGATGGACGGTGACGACGCGGGCCTTTGACCGCCGTGACGATCGCTATGACTTTAGCGATCCGCGCGTCATCGTGCTGAAAAGCGACCCGGCGCAGGTCTGGCTGACCTCCATGTCGCACCTGCGCCTGGCACGCAGCACTGACGGCGTTAACTTCCGTATCGACACCCAGCCGTTTATCACCGCAGACACGCAGTACGAAGAGTTTGGCTGCGAAGATGCGCGCATTACCCACATCGACGATCTGTGGTACATCAACTACTCGGCGGTCTCTTCGCTGGGCATCTCCACTGCGCTGGCGGTGACGAAAGATTTCGTCACGGTGGAGAAAAAAGGGCTGATCCTCTGTCCTGATAACCGCGATGTCTGCTTCTTCCCGGAAAAAGTCGGCGGCAAATATCAGGCCCTGACGCGCCCGGCACCGTGCCATTTTGGGCATCCGGAAATCTGGATTTGCGAGTCGCCGGATATGTTGCACTGGGGTAATCATCGCCATCTGCTCGGGCGCTCCGGCGACGCGTGGGACTGCCGTAAATCCGGCGGCGGCGCGCCGGTGATCAAAACCGATCGCGGCTGGCTGGAGATTTATCATGGGGTAGATGCCGATCAGCGCTACTGCCTGGGCGCACTGCTGATGGATCTCAACGATCCGACAGTTATTCTCGCGAAATCGCCGGTGCCGCTGCTGGAGCCGACCGCGCCGTATGAGCGTGAAGGCTTCTTTGGCAACGTGGTATTTACCTGCGGCGCGCTGGTGCGTAATGACGTGCTGCACGTCTGGTACGGTGCGGCGGATGAGAAAGTGGCGCTGGCAACAATGCCGCTTGATGCGCTGTGGAAACATCTGGGACTGGCATAAATGCGCGCGCCGGTTGACGCGTTGTTTCGCGACTATCTGGCGCGCCGACGGCCTTCGGCGCGGGGGAAAATACGCTTTCATGGCGTAAATGGATTTGATGTTTATAATCCGACCGCGCCGTTTTATGACGGTGAACGCTGGCTCATTGCCGCGCGGGTAGAGAAGCGCGACAGTGAGCGCTCAGAGGTGCGCTTTTTTCACTGGCAGGGTGGGGATGAGGCGTGGTTGTTGCCAGATGCCCCGATATTTCCGCTTCAGGATCCGTTTGTCTGCCGGATAGACGGTCAATTGGTGCTGGGCGGCGTCGAGGTGGAATTTGCTGCCGATGGTAGTGTGTCGCGCTGGCGCACCCAGTTCTGGCGAGGTCCGACGCTCGACCAGCTACGGTTACTGAGTTGTGGCCCGTGGGGAATGAAAGATATTCGCCTGGTACAACTGGCAGATGCCCGTATTCTGGTGTTTACCCGCCCACAGGGGCAGCCCGGCGGGCGCGGAACGATTGGCTGGATAATTATTGACAGCCTGAGCGAGTTAACGGCGCAGACGATGTCCCGCGCAACGCTGCTGGGGCATGTTGACGAAAACGACTGGTGCGGAGCCAATGAAGCGCATCTGCTGGCGGATGGGCGCGTCGGTATGCTGGCCCACGTGGCCCGGTTTGACGCGCAGCAGCAGCGGCACTATTTACGCAGCGTCGTTTATTTTTGATCCTGAGTCCGGCGTAAGCTCACCGATAAAAATCATCGCCTGTCGGGATGATTTCCTGCCCGGTGACAGCAAGCGCGACGATTTACGCGATGTGGTGTTTTCCGGCGGGCTGTATGGCTTGCCGGGAAAAGAGGTACAGTTGTTTTGCGGCACCAGCGATTGCGAGGTGCAGTGGCGGAGTGTGGTGGATCCTTTTCAGGTTTGAGCGTTGAGCGAGGCCTGCCGGGTGGCGGCTGCGCCTTACCCAGCCTACAAAAACAGCATCGCAACATTGTAGGCCCGGTAAGGCGCAGCCGCCACCGGGCATGACCACGCCATACCGACGTAAATTATCCCCCGGCGAAACCGCCGGAGGGATAAACTTACTGCTCCGCTTCCGGCTCCTGCTGCGTGGTCTGAAGGGCAGCCAGCGCATTACCTGCCGCCTTCAATACCACTTCACACTGCTCAACGGTCAACGTCAGCGGCGGTTCAATGCGAATGGTCTTCGAGTTGTTCAGCGTGCCGGCCACCAGAATATGCTGGCGGAACATCTGGCTGGCAAACTGATACCCCGTATCACCATCGACAAACTCAAGCGCCATCAACATTCCTTTCCCGCGCGCATCCTGAATCAACCCCGGATACTGGCGGACGAGAAGTTTAAAGCCGTCCAGCAGCATATCGCCTTTCTGCTCGGCCTGCGCGGGCAGGTTCTCCTCCAGCAGAACGTTAATGGTTGCCAGCGCCGCCGCGCAGGCCAGCGGATTGCCGCCAAAGGTGGTGGTGTGCAGGAACGGATTATCAAACAGCACCGAAAACACTTCTTCAGTGGCAATGGTGGCACCAATCGGCATAACCCCGCCGCCGAGCGCTTTTGCCAGACATAAAATATCCGGCTGGACGTTCTCATGTTCGCAGGCGAACATCTTTCCGGTACGGCCCATGCCGGTCTGCACTTCATCCAGAATTAGCAGCGCGCCAAACTCATCGCACAGCTTACGCACGGCAGGCAAATAGCCTGGCGGCGGCAGGATCACGCCGCCTTCACCCTGAATGGGTTCCAGGATCACCGCCGCCACATCGTCGCCGGTTTTCTGGCATTCGCTCAGCATCAGGCGCATAGCGTCAATATCCCCAAAGGGAACGTGACGGAAACCCGGCAGCAGCGGCATAAACGGTTTGCGGAAGGTGGATTTCGCCGTAGCCGACAGTGCGCCCAGCGATTTACCGTGGAACGCGCCGCTGGCGGCGATAAAGGTAAATTTGCCGCGCGGTGACTGGTACGCTTTGGCGAGTTTCAGCGCCGCCTCGATAGATTCGGTGCCGCTATTGCTGAAGAAGCTGTATTTCAGTTTGCCAGGCGCGAGTGCCGCCAGCGTTTTTGCCAGCATCGCCCGTAAAGGGTCGAGCAGTTCCTGGCTATGAAGAGGTTGTTTAGCGAGCTGATTCTGTACGGCGGAAACCACAACCGGATTACGGTGCCCCACGTTAAAAATGCCAAAACCACCGAGGCAATCGACAAACTCCTGCCCCTGGGTGTCGACAAGCGTATTCAGACTTCCCGCTTGCCACTCTACGGCTCCGTAATCCCCGCCAGCGGTAACAGATTTTCGGTACTCTAAAAAACCTGGATTTACATGCTCTTTGAAGTAGTCAATCACCTCTCGGTTAAGTGCTTTCATCTCCTCATGATCAAGCGTGCGCTTTTCAATGAGATTCAGTGCGTGCGCGGTGCAGGCTAACGCCGATGCGCTGGAAGGTAGTCTGTTCAAAATAAGCTCCGGGGGCGCGCGTATCACATGATACTGATTTAAGTATTGCAGGGATTGCGCCACTTCGGCGGGCTTAGCAGAAATCAGGATAAACACCAGGTAAAAGCAGAATAGTACGATATTTAATCGTACCGCTTATCATCAGGCAAAGGTTCCGTCTGAAAGTAAAAAGGAAGAGGGTAAGGGAATCAGGCGGTTGCGCCAGAATGAGGCGCAGGTTGCACCAGCAATGAGCATAGATTTGAACTATTTCACTATGAAAATATTAAAAATCAATGAATTAAATAATCCTGCAAATAATGAGGTTTAATCGCAAATTGCGATCTAAATCAAATTTAACAACTAAAGATAAAATAATTATCGCCGACATAACATTACACCAAAAAATTAACATCCAATCACATGCAAAGGATGCAGCTATGTCTACCTCTTCTGTTGTTACCCAACGTGAGCATCTTCTGGACGACAACACGACACTAATGTCTACCACCGATCTGCGCAGTATTATCACTCACGCCAATGATACTTTTGTTCAGGTCAGTGGGTTTTCACTTCAGGAACTGATGGGGCAACCGCACAATCTGGTGCGTCACCCGGATATGCCTAAAGCGGCATTTGCTGATATGTGGTACACGCTACAGCAGGGCGAGCCGTGGACCGGCATCGTCAAAAACCGCTGCAAAAATGGCGACCACTATTGGGTGCGGGCTAACGTGGCGCCGATGGTGCGCGACGGTAAAATTACCGGTTACATGTCGATTCGTACAAAAGCTCAGGCGGATGAGGTGACTGCTGTAACGCCGCTGTATCAGGCGCTGAAAAGAGGCCGCTGCAATAAGCGGATCTATAAGGGAAGGGTTATCAATAAAGGCGTCACCGGGCGGCTGAATGCCCTGCCGCTGCGCTGGCGTGCGCGTAGCGTGATGGCGGTCCTTTTTCTGGCGCTCGCGGGCGCGTTGATTGCCAGCGGTGCGCCCCCGTGGTCGGTTCTCTACAGTGCTTTGCTGGTCATACTGGGCTGCGCCTGCTTTGAATGGCAGATTATCCGGCCGGTGGAAAAGGTTGCACGAGAGGCGCTGAGCGTGGCAACCGGCGAGAAAAGCAGCGTTGAGCCGTTTCAGCGTAGCGATGAGTTAGGACTAACCCTACGTGCCGTCGGGCAACTGGGACTGATGAGTCGCTGGCTAATGAACGATGTCGCCAGCCAGGTGGCCAGCGTGCGCAATGACAGCGTCATAATGGCAAAAGGCAATGATGAACTGAACGAGCGCACCCGGCAAACGGTGGTGAATGTCCAACAGACGGCGGCGACCATGAGCCAGATGGCCGCGTCGGTGCAACAGAACTCCACGACAGCCGCTGCCGCCGATAAACTCTCCAGTGCTGCCAGCAGTGCCGCGACCGACGGCGGTAAGGCGATGGAGACGGTGGTAAAAACCATGGATGAGATCGCCAGCAGCACTCAGCGCATTGGTTCCATCACCACTCTGATTAACGACATTGCCTTTCAGACCAATATTCTGGCGCTGAATGCCGCCGTCGAAGCGGCGCGCGCAGGTGAGCAAGGTAAAGGCTTCGCGGTAGTCGCAGGGGAAGTGCGCCATCTGGCAAGCCGGAGCGCCAACGCCGCCAATGATATCCGCAAGCTGATTGATGCCAGCGCCAGCAAAGTGCAATCTGGTTCCGATCAGGTTCATGCCGCCGGGCAGACCATGGAAGACATTGTGTCACAGGTGCAAAACGTCACCCGGCTGATCGGCGAAATCAGCAGTTCGACCGCCGAGCAGGCAACGGGGCTGGCCGACCTGACCCGTGCCGTGGCAGAGCTGGACGCCATTACCCAGAAAAATGCCGGGCTGGTGGAAGAGAACGCCACCGTTTCGGCGATGGTGAAGCACCGTGCCAGCCGCCTGGAAGATGCCGTCGCCGTGCTGCATTAATCCAGTTGGGAGATCTCCAGCGCCGCGCGGTCAATAATGCCGATGATGTGCTTAAGCTGCGCAGCACTGATTTCTCCCTGATTCACTTTTAAATCCAGCACGGCCTTAAAGTTATCTATCGCGCGTTTCATCTGTGGATTTTTGCGCAACTCATAGCCCACGCAGCGCGCTTTGATCCGCTCATGGATCTGAACTAACTGCTCGCGATTCCTCTCCAGCCACTGCTGACCCATCATGGTGATAGCGATTTTTTTACGCCCGCCGTCTTCGTCGGTGATGGTTATCAACTGCTGATCCTGTAACAGGTCGAGCGTCGGGTAAATCACCCCCGGACTTGGGACATAATTACCCAGCGTCAGATTTTCAATTTCTTTGATGATCTCATAACCGTGGCTGGCGTTACGCCGCAGCCTGTCGAGGATCACCAGCCGTAGTTCACCGTGACCAAAGAAGCGCTGGCGGCGTCCGCCGCCGCGCGCGTGCGGATGCTGTTCGCCATCCTGAGCAACGTGTCGCATAAAAACTCCTTACGTATTTTGATATATCTAATTTATATCTAATATGGGTTTTAATGCAAGACTAAATGAGCACATCATATTAATTTTACTGGTCTTTTAAAGGTGGAATGAATGTTACCTTTGTGTATCAAAAAACGCTTGATCTTTTGCTAACTAACAATCATTATCATTTAAAAATAAGATTAGATATATCGGAAATCCACAAAAGGCGACATTATGAGCGAAAAATCTCCTTATCCACGGCGCGTGCGCAATGAACTGCGTTTTCGCGAACTTGACGTAGTGCGCGTCGAACGTATCAACACGGGCTTTCAGCGCATCGTGCTGGGCGGCGAGGCGCTGGATGGCTTCTCCTCGCAAGGGTTTGATGACCACACTAAAATTTTCTTCCCGGCGGAGGGGACGCGTCTGATCCCACCCACGGTGACGGATGAAGGCATTATCTGGGCTGAAGGTATTCGTCCCACCGCGCGTGATTACACGCCGCTCTACGATGCTGAGCGTCATGAGCTGGCGCTGGATTTCTTCATTCACGAGGGCGGCGTGGCGAGCACATGGGCGGCTAATGCCCGCGTCGGAGATACGTTAACGATTGGCGGGCCGCGCGGATCGCTGGTGGTGCCGGAGGATTATGCCTGGCAGCTCTACGTCTGCGATGAGTCCGGTATGCCAGCCCTGCGTCGTCGGCTGGAGGGGTTACAGCGTCTGACCCGGCGTCCGCACGTTGAGGCGATCGTCAGCGTGAACGATGCGGCGCTGAAAGAGTATCTGGCGCATCTTGCCGATTTCAACATCGAGTGGATTATCGGTCACGATGAGCAAGCCCTTGCGGCGCGTCTGGCGCAGTTCACGGTTCCGCGTGACGATTACTTTATCTGGCTGACCGGCGAAGGCGAGACGGTGAAAAAGCTGTCGACGGTGTTTGATAGCCAGGAGCTTGACCCGCAACGGATACGCAGCGTGGCCTACTGGCATAAAAAAGGGGAATAGCATGTCAGCCCCGCAGGGCTGACCACGACAGGATCACAGCATTTTAGCGGAGAGATCGCGGCAGGCGTTCATAATCAACTGGGAGATTTCAGCGATCTTCTCTTCGGGAAGCTGAAGCTGCACGCCGCAGGCGCTGATCGCCGCGATAACATTATGTTTATGATCGAAAACCGGCGCGGCGATGCAGAACACCCCCGGACAATCTTCTTCGTTATCATAAGCCCAGCCCCGATTTCTGATGCTGGCAAACTCCGCCATCAAATCGCTTTTTTTGGTGATGGTGGTATCGGTGTAGCGGGGCAGATTTTCATCCGGTAGCAGCACGTCAATTTTCTCTTCCGGTAACCACGCACACAATGCTTTACCGACGCCAGAGCTGTGAAGCGGTAATTTTTTCCCTTCCCAGGTGCGAATACCAATCGGATGGTTACTTTCCAGTTTCAGAATATAGATGGGAGAGAGATCGTCCAGCACGCCTAAATGGCAGGTGAGGCCGGTTTGATTACGCACTCTTTCCAGAACCGGTAGCGCGATATTACGAATATCGAACTGCTCAAGCGACTTATTACCCCACTCATACAGTTTAAGACCCAGATAAAAACGGCCTTTTTCCTGACGCAAAATGTGATGAACGGTTAGGGCGTTAAGCAGAGAAGAGGTGCTGCTTTTAGGTAAGGAGAGGTCCTGCTGGATCTGGCTGAAGGTCGCACCCGGCGAAGCAAAAAGATAGTTGCAGATCCTGATGGTCTTATCGAGTGCGGGAACAGAGGTGGTTGAATTTGATAGCATAATTAAGTTCAATAGCCAGCCAGAAGAATACGCAATATTATACTCCAATTGATGAGCATAGTTATACTGGCTTTAAACTCCTTTGCAATACGATTGATGGCCGACTGCGGACATTTTCCCGCAGTCGGTTAAAGCAGATAGTCAGTTTACCGGCAGGGCGTCGTAGTTTTTCCAGCGGTAGTTGAGGACGGAGACAATCCAGCAAACGATAAATATGCCAATGACCCAGAAACCCGCGTCACCTAAACTATCATTCATTGTATTAATCCATTCCCAGAATTTACCCTGCAAATTGAATTTATCAACCACTAAGCCTAATGCCTCCAGTCCGCCAATAAAGAGGGCAATAATGACCGATGTCCCGGTAATCGTCATATTATAGTAGAGCTTTCTTTGCGGCTTATTAAAGGCCCAGCCGTAGGCGTGGATCATCAGTAAATTATCAACGGTATCAATTAATGCCATGCCGCTGGTAAATAGCGCCGGGAAGACAAGGATCGCCCATATTGACATGCCGGTTGATGCGCCGGTGGCGGAAATTGCCAGCAGGCCCACTTCCGTGGCGGTATCAAACCCGAGGCCAAATAAAAAGCCAACGAAATACATATGCCAGCTTTTATTTACCAGCCTGAAGCTTCCGGCCATGATCCGGCTCATCAGGCCACCGGAGGCGAGGTTCAGCTCCGTTGAGGCCAGCGTTTGCCCCTGTTTCACCTTTTTGAAGCACTGCCAGACGCTGCGCAGGATCATCAGGTTAACCAGCGCCAGGACGATCAGGAAGGTAGCGGAAACCAGCGTACCGATAATGCCGCCATAATCATGCAGCCAGCCCATCTGCTGTTGAAAGGCGGTGGCAGTGACGGCAATCGCCACGGTGGCGAGGATCACGATGCTGGAATGCCCGAGCGAGAACCATGCGCCAACGCCCGGCGTATACTTATTCTGCTGGAGCATTTTGCGCGTTACGTTATCAATAGCCGCGATATGATCGGCATCCACCGCATGACGCAGGCCGTAGCTCCACGCCAGCAACGCGGATGCCATTAACGTGGTGTTATCGTGAAACAGATAAAAGGCCCAGACCCAGGAAAACAGGTTAGCCAGGACCAGTACGGCGATGAGCATAATAGCCCGGGGATGAAGTTTCATGACGTTTTCTCCTCAGGTCGCCGCAAACTGCTGATAAATACGGATGGCTGCCGTGGCGGCACCGTAGCCGTTATCAATGTTCATGGTCATCACCCCACCCGCGCAGCTTGCCAGGCAGGCGTTCAGCGCCACCTGTCCACCAGCGGAAATACCGTAGCCCACGGAGGTGGGAACGGCGATCACCGGGGCGCGAACCAGCCCGGCCACCACGGTCGGCAGCGCAGCTTCCATCCCCGCCACGGCGATAATAATTTTGTACCGCTGTAACTGCGCCAGATGTTGCTGTAAACGCCATAATCCGGCAACGCCCAGATCCTGATGTAGCTGGCAGGAGATGCCATGGAAATTCAGCGTGAGCTGGATCTCTTCACAGACCCGGCGATCGGATGCACCGCCGGAGATCACACCGATGACGGCTTCAGCGGTGAGCGGCGGATTTTCACCGAGAATGGCGCACTGCGCCGTGGGAAACCAGTTCAACTGGTGTTGATCCTGCTCGTCAAGTTGCTGGTACGTTTCTGGCGACAGGCGAGTCAACAGTAATCGCTGCTGCTGCTGGCGGGCCATCGCCAGAATAGCGGCGATTTGATCGCTGTCTTTATATTCGCACAGCACAGCTTCGCTGATGCCGCAGCGCGCCGTGCGCTGGAAATCCATAATAATGTCTGTCATTGCCCCGCTCGCACACTCTTATCCCCGATAAACGCGCTGCCCTGCGTATAGGGCGCAAAACGCACCGACGCATCAATGCCGCTTTCGCGCGCCATCGATTCGACGCAGGTAATATGGTCCGCTTTATTTTTCGCATCCAGCCCGTCAAGCGTTGACCCGGCGAGTTCGACCACCAGCCCGTCTTTACGAATACGCAGGCGAACGGTTTGCTCAGGAAAATGCTGGCGCAGATAGCTTTCCGCGCGGTCAATCAGAGAGAGCTGGGCGGTGTTGATGCGGATCCCGGTTTCAATCCGGCTCGACAGGCAGGGAGACGCCGGGAGATCCTGGAGATCGGCAAGCTGAAAATGGGCGGCAATTTGACGGATCATAGCTTTATCTATCTGGCATTCAACGTAAGGATGGCGCACGCCCTGCTCCTGAGCGGCAATCAGCCCCGGACGGAAATCACCGAGATCGTCCATATTGGTGCCGGTCATGATGTGGCCGTGGTTGAATTTTCCCAGCTGGCAGTAAAGACCGCTTTTGCAGTAATAGCAGCGGTTTAACGGGTTACTTTGATACATTTCCTGATGGATTTGATCGGAGACGATCTCCTGATAATTCCACTGCCAGCGCGCGGCATAATCGCGGACCCGGCTACCGTCTTTTTGCGATACGGCGGGTGACGTAGCGTGAACAATCAGCGCGTTATCGCCCAGGCAGCGACTGGCTATCCATGACAGCAGCATACTGTCGATACCGCCGCTGACGGCTATTGTACAGCGTTCGGTTGCGCGCAGACATTCTTCTAATAGCGAAATTTTATGGAGAATTTCCCGATCTGTATTCACGTTATGACCTTATTTGCTGACGAGATGATTTTCTATTGTGGCTTTAATGTACTGGCGCTGATGATGGCTCTGCGAAGAGAGGCACAGGCTGTCAGCCTCGACTTTGCAGCTCTCTTCGCCGTTGGGACGACGTGCGTATTTCACCGGCCATTCTTGCTGTTCATGGGCAATCACTTCATGTCGACGCGGCAGGGTGTAGCGGGTAACGGGATGAAAACGCACACCCAGCGTCGAGGTCTGGTTAAAAATGGCCTGGCACACGTCATCCAGTTGCGGTGCGCGGCAGAGGATCTCCAGATGGGTGACCCAGCGCTGTTTTTTGCCTTGCCCGGCGTAGGTGGTCAGGTCGATAACCGCCTCATGCTGGCGTAACTGATCGATGGCGATAGCCAGGAGTTCCGGCGTCATATCGTCAATGTCACACTGCACCGCGATAATGCTCTCCTGTTGCAGGGTGGCGGCGCGCTGGGTAAACGCGCAGACGCGCAGAACGTTGGCACACAGGGCAAACTGGCGGTTGCCGAAGCCATAGCCGGTAGCGCTACTGCTGCCATGAACTGGCGCGAAACGCGGCTTAAGCCACGCGAGGATGGCGGCACCGGTAGGTGTGATCCGCTCGCCGGGCTGGCCGTCGTCAAACCATGAAAAGCCATCGAGCAGGTTAAGCGTGGCGGGCGCAGGGACAGGAATTTTGCCGTGCGCGCAGCGGGTCATGCCGCCGCCCCACGGCAGGGAAGAGACAGACCAGCTAGTAACCTGACTGTGATGAATAAGGAAAGCGGCGCTGACGATGTCAATTAACGCATCGGCTGCGCCCACTTCATGCAGATGTAATTGCTCAAGGCTGGTGTTGTGAACGGCACACTCGGCCTGAGCCAGCAGGGTATAAATCTCCCTGGCACAGCGGGCGATATCGTCCGGCAGTGCAGCCCTGTCGAGGCGCTGCATCACATCCTGCCAGCGATAGTGGTGATGATCGTGAGCAGCAGGAGCCAGCACACCCGATGGCCGTCTGGCGGGGGTAAAGACCAGATGCGTTTTATCGCTCACCACGCTATTGCCCATAACCACCTGAAAACGCTTGCCGGTTAACCCTTTGTCCATCGCGTCTTCCAGTCGGAAACTCGCGTTAAGTGCAAGGGTTAAGCCGGACAGCATGTCCTCAAGCGGTAAGCGGAGGTCGGGAAACGCATCCAGCATTGCGGCGGCAAACATATCGCCGGCAATCCCGCCAATAACATCAAGGTGAATATGCATCCTGGTGCTGCTCACGAATTAATACTCCTGAAAATCTTATTTATTTGTCTGCGTGCTCAATTGAGCAGAACCTTTTTTACCCAGCGCCATAATCGCCAGCGCGCCCAGCACGACAATAGAGCCGATAGAGACTAAACCTGCTGCCGGTGAGCCAACCAGGTTTTCAGCATGCACACGAATAAGCGGTGCGGCAAAGCTGAAAAATGCGCCAAACATATTAATAAAACCGATACTTACTGCCAGTGCACTACCTGAAAGCAGGCTGGTCGGGATCGCCCAGAATACCGGCTGGCAGGCGAAGAACGCCGTTGCCGCGAGGCACAGAGCAATAATAGCGGCGTAAGGGCTTACAAAAGCAGAAGCCATTAATGCCAGACCACCGATGCAGAAGGTAATTGCTGCGATTTTACGACGTTCCTGAATTTTGTCTGAATAGCGCGGAATAAAGAACGTGCCGAATAATGCACACAGCCAGGGAACCGCGGTAATGACGGATGTCATGAAATTCACCGAGCTGCCCATAATTGACGCAACCTGGGTTGGCAGGAAGAAGATCAGGCCATATACGCCGCACTGGATGGTGCCGTAAATCACGGCCAGGTGCCAGACGCGCGGGTTTTTCAGTGCCTCACCAATGGTGGCGCTGGATTTGCTGCTTTCCTCTTTTGCCAGCTGCTGTTGCAACGTTTCGCGCTCTTTAGCATCCAGGAAGCGGGCATGGGCCGGGGTATCGTCCAGATAGGAGAATGTCCACGCGCCTGCGGCTACCGCCAGGATACCTTCAATAACGAACATCCAGAACCAGCCCGGATGGCCCAGCCAGCCGTGAAGCTCCAGCAGCGCGCCGGAAAGCGGAGAGCCAAAGGCCATTGCCAGCGGAGCACCCATATAAAACAGGCCCATCACGCTCGCACGGTTAGCCTGCGGGAACCACTGGGAGGTGAGGTAGATCATGCCAGGGAAGAAGCCCGCTTCGGCAATCCCTAACAGAACGCGTACCGTCAGGAACTTCGCCTCGCTATCAGCAAAACCCATCGCTACGGACAGTGCGCCCCAGACCAGGGTGGTCATGCCGATCCAGCGGCGGGCACCAAATTTACGTAAGCAGAGGTTAGCGGGTGCGCCGAGGAAGGCGTAAACCACAAAGAAAAGCCCTGCACCCAGCGCATAGGCTTCATTACTCAGGCCAATATCAACCTGATAGGTTTCTTTCGCAAAACCGATATTGGATCGATCCAAAAATGCCAGAATATACAGCATCAGCATAAAAGGAATAAGCCGCCACTTCGTTTTACTGACAATAGAGGGTAGTGCTGTGGATATTGACATAATGACTCCTGTCGTATAAATAATTTCCCGTCAAAAGGGGTTTTTTAATAATTAATGATGCTTATCTTTTCCTGAAATATTTCCCAGATCGACGAGGTTGTCCTGTTCATCAAACTGGAACTGCGCCGGGCCAGAAATAATTTCAATATTTTCATTTTTCATGGCGTCGTCGAGCATATTGGCTGAAATATACATATCGTCGATATGTAAGGTATTGGCGATACGGACCATGCGGATTTCAGTACGGCCATCCAGAATAATGCAGGTTTTCAGCGCGGCCTGAATCGCTTCTTTATCGGAAGAGAGGATCACGGGCACAAAGCCGTCACGGGCTAAACGTGAGGTAATAACGTTCGGATAGGTTTCCTGCAAATCGACTTTATCAAACAGGCGCTGGGTACAATAATCGGCCCAACCCATGCCGGTGGCATTGCCGCCGCTCTGCTCATGCAGATCGAGGACCGCAATACGATCCGGACGGATGGAGGCGATTGGCTCCACGTAAGGTGTCGGTGCGCGGCCCATGACGTGACCGTCCATGCCGCCGCCGGAGTAGATTTTGCCCATCAGGTCGATAATCACCACGTCCACGTTTTCAAACATAATGCGTGGGAAGTAGCTTTTGGATTCGGCCAGCAGCGCTTTTTCACGCTCTTCCAGGCGGTTTGCCGGAATGGCTTCGATTTTAACCACTTTGTCGTAGGCGTTTTCAATGGTGCCTACGCCAAATAAAAAGGGCGTATTGGCAATTTTAACGCGCGCCATATCAAGAATGTTTTTCGCCATATTGCCGAAACCATACGTATGGCAGGCGTCCGCCCCTTCCTGTTTGCCAAAGCCGATGGTGATCATTTTCAGAATGCCGCTTTCCATGGGCGCAGTGAAAGCGTTATGCGCTTTGATACGGTTGATGGCGATAATACCGTCGGCCTGCATGGCATTTTTATCCATCAGCACGTCCAGGCCATTTTCTATCTCGCCAACTTTTACCGTTTCCATGGAGGAGCGAATTTCACAGCCCAGCGTGGCTTCGGTGATGCCAAGATTTTCCAGTACGTGCAACTGACCCGCCGCGGTAGCGCCGCCGTGACTGCCCATCGCCGGAACCGCAAAAGGATGCGCGCCTAATGCTTTCAGTTCCGCAACGACCGCCCGGGCAATTTCAGCGATTTTATCCACGCCGCGACTTCCCACGCCCACGGCAATGGTCATACCGGGTTTAATGGTTTTACGAATATCCGGATGGCTAAACTGCTGGTGAATCGTCAGCGGAATATCCGTTATTTCTTCCGGGGAGGGAAAATGCTGTTTTATTTTCACCATATCCGGTAATGGCACATCCTGTAATAATTTTTTGACGAATGACATAGTCGTAGTCCTTGTAAACTGGAAATGTATAAAATGAACGCTGATCGGCATTCACTCGATCTGATTACAGTGAACGTCAATAAAATATGCAGCTTATTCTTAAGGTAATAATGAGGCGACCATACAAAAGACCTCCTCATTGTATTTATACGTTATCGATTAATTCCGGTAATATTACATAATGGCGTTCATGGTCCACGGCACAAATTCCAGGCCACCGTAGCCAAATTTTTCGCTTTTTGTTTTCTGCCCGGACGCCATTGCCAGCACCAGTGCATATAAACGCTCACCCGCCTGAGCAATGGTTTCTGTACCTTCGGCCACGTCGCCACAGTTGTGGTCCATATCTTCCTGCTGACGCTGCCAGAGCGCATTGTTGGTGGCGATTTTCAGGGTCGGCGTAGGCTTGCTGCCAAAGGCCGAGCCGCGGCCGGTGGTAAAGCACAGGAGGTTTGCGCCGCCGGCGATTTGACCGGTTACCGCCATCGGGTCGTACCCTGGGGTATCCATAAAGACCAGGCCTTTCGCCGTCACCGGTTCAGCATACTCGTACACTTCAACGAGGTTTGACGTGCCGCCTTTCGCGATGCCGCCCAGCGATTTTTCCAGCACCGTCGTCAGTCCGCCCTCTTTGTTGCCGGCAGAGGGGTTATTGTTCATCTCGCTTTTGGTTCTGGTGCAGTAATCTTCCCACCACGCAATGCGATCAACTAACTTCTGGCCCACTTCTGGCGTCACTGCCCGGCGGGTTAGCAGGTGTTCCGCACCGAAAATTTCTGAGGTTTCGGAAAGGATTGCGGTGCCGCCCTGCTGGACGATTTTGTCTGCAACGTAGCCGAGTACCGGGTTGCCGGAAATCCCGGAGTAGCTGTCTGAACCGCCGCACTCCAGCGCGAGAATAATTTCGCTGACCGGCACTGGTTCACGCGTCACGCTATTGGCTTGCGGCAGCATGGCATTAATGATTTCAATGCCTTTATCAATGGTTTTCTGGGTGCCGCCGGTTTGCTGGATGGTCATGCTGTGCAGCAGTTTGCCTTCTTCAAGGCCCTCCGTGCGGATCAGATCTTTAATTTGGTTGGATTCGCAGCCCAGGCCGATGATCACCACCCCGGCGAAATTAACGTGCCGTGCGTAGCCGCTTAGCGTCCGGCGCATGACGGTCATGGTTTCGCTGTCAAAACCATACGCGCAGCCAAAGCTCTGGGGCAGGGCGACGACGCCATCGACATTCGGGAAATCAGCCAGGCCCACTTTTTTGTAGTGATCTTCAATGGCGCGGGCAACGGTGGCGCTACAGTTAACGGAGGTCAGAATACCGATGAAATTGCGGGTCGCCACGCGGCCATCAGCACGACGGATGCCCATAAAGGTGTCAACGCGATCCGCTTTGGGTAATTCAACGGTATCCACACCAAACGCATAATCGCGGGAAAAATCACCCATGCTTAAATTATGGGTGTGGATATGGTCGCCTGCTTTAATGTCTCTTGACGCAAAGCCAATGATTTGACCGTAACGCTTCACCGCATCGCCGGCGGCAATATCGTGGAGGGCGATTTTGTGTCCTGCCGGAATATCCTTATTCACGGTAAGATTTTCATGCGGCAGGAAGGTCTCTTTCGCTACCGGAAAGCGTGCAACGACAACATCATCATTGTCGTTAATTTTAATGACTGGATAAGGTGTGTTCATCGTCATGGGTCCCTTAGTTTCCTGTTTTTTCAGGCTACAGACGATGCTGTAGCCTGAAAGACGCAGAGCATATCGTCCGATGGCTTACTTAATGATGCCTGCTGAACGCAGGATTGATTTTGCCTGCTCTGTTTTTTCTGCCGACAGTTTTTGCGTTGGCGCGATGACCTCCGTTGAAATATCGGTGCCTGCCGCTTTGATACACTCTTTAATGACGCCAAAGAACGGCGACTCTATAGCGTAAAGCGAAGACAATTTCGCCAGCGTGCGCTGCTTTTCAAACGCCTCTTCGTAGTTTTTTTCGACAAACGCTTTATAAATACCGCCGGTAATATGCGGGGCAATGTTAAAGGTGGCCGGAATACCGCCGTGACCGCCAAGGATCAGCGTATCGAGCATATATTCGTCATAGCCGGAGAAAATAATAAAATCACGGCGGAAAGCATGAACGCGATTGATAATTTCACGGGTATGACTGATGTTATCAATGGTATCTTTGATGCCCACGATATTCGGCACATCGCGCGCCAGGCGTTCGATAACCTCAAGGCCGATATCCTGCCCGGTTAAGGCGGGGAAGTTATACAGTAAAACCGGCGTCTTCAGGCTTTCTGCAACCTTGCGATAGTGATGGTAAATAAAATCAGCATTTAAGACGGCATAATAAGGATTCACCACCAGAACGGCGGCGGCGCCGTGTTCCTGCGCGTGCAAACCGTATTCAATCGTTTCATCGGTTCCCGGCGCGGCAATGCCAATCATCACCGGTACGCGGCCCGCAACGTGTTTCAGTGCAAACTCGGCTACGTCGAGACGCATCTGATGAGTCATGTGGCAAAACTCACCGCCGCTACCGAGGATCAGCATGCCGTTAGCGCCATCATTGATGACTTTATCAAGCATGCGTGCCATGCCTTCACGGTCAAGCTGGCCGTCGCGGTTTACGATGGTGGGAACGGGCGGGAATATCCCTTTAAATTGATCAAGATTCATTTTTAAACTGCCATCCTTGTTGTTCTGCATGGAGAACCATTGTTCAGTGTCAGGAATTATTTACCTATTCAGAAATCGGTGCAATAGATATTTTGAGCCGGAATGTAACGGATAGTATTTATGTGATCTGCTCCACTTTATATATTAGATGTTAATATTTTACGAATAATTAACCTTGATAATTCACGCAAATGAATTGGCGTTTCTCATATATTTAATGAATGATGCGGTGAGGAATTTTTTATTCTGCTGTTGACGGGATTTAAATATAGAGTAAATATAAAAGTCATTAAGAACTCTGGTTCCTTATGTGGAACTGTAATTATTTATAAGGAGATTTTATGATTACTACCGCTATTTTCCCGGGACGCTATGTACAAGGTGCTGGCGCGATTGAACACTCTCTTGCTGATGAAATTCTGCGCCTTGGTAAAAAAGCACTGGTACTGCAGGATCCGGTTGTTCATCAGAAGTTGGGTGACAAAATCGATGGCGCACTAAAAGGTAAGCTGGATTATCAGGTTGAAATCTTCAACAGCGAATGTTCTGACGAAGAGATCGAACGTATCTGCGGTCTGGCGAAAGCCTGCGGTGCAGAAGTTATCGTCGGCATTGGCGGCGGTAAAACGCTGGATACCTCTAAAGCCACTGGCGCGACCTTAAAACGTCCGATTGTGATTGTGCCTACCCTGGCATCAACCGATGCACCGTGCAGCTCTCTGGTGGTGATTTATACCCAGGAAGGGCAGTTTAAACGCTATCTGATGATCCCGCGTAACCCGGACGTGGTGCTGGTTGACTCCGGCGTTATTGCTCAGGCGCCGGTACGTTTCCTGCTGTCGGGCATTGGCGATGCGCTGGCCACCTGGTTCGAAGCGGAAGATTGCCGCGTTAAACTTGCCGGTAACATGACCGGTCGCCCTGGCCCGATGTCAGCATACGGCCTGGCACGCATGTGTTTTGATACGCTGCTGAAATATGGCGTACAGGCAAAAAATGCCTGCGAACAGCAGAAGGTCACGCCTGCGCTTGAACACGTTATCGAAGCTAATACGCTGCTTTCCGGCCTTGGCTTTGAAAGCGGTGGTCTGGCGGCGGCGCATGCCATTCACAACGGTCTGACCGTGCTGCCGCAGACTCACCGTTACTGGCACGGTGAAAAAGTCGCATTCGGCACCCTGGCAATGCTGATGCTGACCGATCGTGATCCAGAACTGATTAATACCGTTTATCGTTTCTGCCTGGAGCTGGGTCTGCCGACCACGCTTGCGGATATCGGCCTGGAAAATGTCAGCGATGCCGATCTGATGAAGGCGGCCGAGGCTTCCTGCCAGGCTGGCGAAACCATGCACAACGAGCCTTACGACGTTACGCCGGTCAATGTGCTGGCGGCAATGCGCGCAGCAGATGCAGAAGGCCGTCGCCTGAAAGCCGCTCGCTAAGACGCACTCTGGCCCGGCCGGTTTATGCCGCCGGGCTTTTTTAATTCTCCCGCTTACCTTCTTTTATCCCTTCACCTCGCCTTCAAAAAGCAAAAGCAGCAAATAAATAAAGAATATTTATATTCATCACATCAATGATTGCTATTCTCGCCTTGCGCTTCCCTGTATCTTTATAGCGTCTGTTGCCCTGACCCGGTTTCCATTTAACGCACTTTGAGCATGCTCATGATGAATGAAAAAACACGTCCTTATTTTCATGAGGTGAATGAGGAGCATCTGTTCGATCTTCTCAATCATAATTCTGACTGGCTATGGGAAGTGGATGCCGAAGGTCGCTATACCTGGGTTTCCGGGGTAGTGACCGAGTTGCTGGGCTACCCGCCAGAAGAGGTTCTCGGTCGGACGCCGTTTGATTTTATGCCGCCCGATGAAGCCGAACGGGTGGGGCTGGCGTTTATGGACATCGTGACGGCGAAAAGAGCCTTTTCCGGTCTGGTGAATCGCAACCGACGGGCAGACGGGACCATTGTGGTGCTTGAGACCAGCGGCATACCGTTATTTGACGAGCAGGGAAATCTCAGCGGCTATCGCGGCATTGACCGTAATATTTCTACGCTCGGCGAGCGCGTACTTCAACTGGAAACCATTTACGACACCACGCCCGTTGCGCTGTGCATGATCGATTTACACGGGCGCATCGTGATGTCGAATAAAGCGATGACCCGCCTGCTCGCCAGCGCACCTTCTAACGCGGTAACCGACTATTTCCCTGATGTTATGCCTGAATGCTGGCAGCAGTTTTTGCAGGATTTCAGCGGCGCGAGCCATGGCGCGGACATCCCGAGCCGGGAATTAATGTTTGCCGAGCGCTATTATTACACCCAGCCGGTGCCAGTCTATGACGCGATGGATAACGTGGTCGGCCTGTCGGTGACCTGGGTGGACATCACCGCCCGCCGCCTGGCGGAACAGAAGCTGGCGAATGCCAACCTGGTATTAAAGCAATTCGCCCAGTTGGATCATCTCACCGGACTGTTTAATCGCCGCCATATGGATGAGTTTTTGATCCAGCAAATTGCCCATGCGCTTGAACAAGGATTGCCGCTCTCAATCTGCCTGGCGGATATCGATTTTTTCAAAAATTTCAACGACAGTCAGGGACACCAGTCCGGCGATGATTGCCTGCGGGCTGTCACCAAAGCGCTGGTATCGGCCAGCCTGCGTCCAGAAGATAATATCAGCCGCTACGGGGGCGAAGAATTTCTGGTGATCCTGCCGCGTACCGACATCCACGGGGCGCTGATCGTCGCCGAACGGCTACGCGCCAGCGTGGCGGCGCTCAATATTCCGCATGTTTCCAGCCCGACCGGGTTTGTGACCATCAGTATTGGCGTGGCGACGCTGTACGATGCAAAGGCGATTTTTGGTGAGCAGCCGCTGCACAGCATTGCCAGCGAGCTGATTTATCAGGCGGATACGGCGCTCTATAAAGCCAAAAAACAGGGGCGCAACCGGGTGGTTAGCGGCGCAGAGTAATGAGACATGCCCCGGCTAACCCGCCGCCGGGGAGATGATTTAGCTGGCTCTGTATTCTTGTGGAATGCTGAAAGGCTCATCAGCACGGTAATAACCGCCATCTTTCACTTCCTCAATTAACACCATGGTGTGCGCCCTGGCATGTTCAGAGAAGTATTCGACCAGCAGGTCGGTGATCCGATGACCAATCTCGGCTTTTTGTTCCGCGCTCAGCGCAGCTTCCGGGGTTTTGATATTAACAAAAGGCATAATATTCTCCTCAAATAAATCAGATCACGCCACCATTGACGCGAATAACCTGACCGTTGATCCAGCCGCTTTCCTGACTGACCAGAAAACGCACTACCTGCATGATGTCCTGCGGTTCGCCGAGGCGGCCCAGCGGGTTCATATTTTTGATACGTTCAACCAGCTCGTCGCTTTTACCATTAAGGAAAAGATCCGTTGCCACCGGGCCGGGCGCAATCGCATTAACCGTGATGCCACGCGATCCCAGCTCTTTGGGCAGGATATGGGTCAGGGCTTCGACGGCGGCTTTAGTTGCGGCATAAACGCCGTACTGCGGCTGGTAAAGCCCCACCACGCTGGAGGAAAAGTTAATAATCCTGCCACCTTCGTTAAGGCGTTTTGTGGCTTCCCGCATCAGGCGAAACGGCGCGGTCAGGTTGATGGCAATCTGGCGCTCAAAGCTGTCATCGTCCGTAGCGGAAATCGCTGAGAGTTCCATGATGCCCGCGTTGTTGACCAGAATATCAACCTTGCCAAAGGTGTTTTCCGCGGCAGTGAACAGGATTTGCGCCGCGTCAGCGTCTGCAATGTTGGCCTGCACGGCACGTGCCTGGCCGCCTGCGGCACTAATCGCGGCCACAACGGCATCTGCCTGTTCGCTGCTACGCGAATAGTTAACGATGACCGCGATCCCATCAGCCGCAAGGCCGCGAGCAATTTCAGCGCCAATCCCGCGAGACGCGCCCGTCACAATGGCGACTTTTGTATTCTGCATACCTGTGCTCCCGTTGATGAATAATCGTCTGAAACACTATAGCTGTCGGATTATTAAAAATAATCGTCTGTAAATTGACATGATAATTCATCTGTCACTAATAATAAGAGAGTTAACGAGAGGGAACCCATTTGGACAAAATTCAACAGCTACAGCTTTTCGTGCGCATCGTGGAAGGGGGCAGCTTTTTGCAGGCGGCGCAGGAGCTGGGGATTGCCCGCTCCACTGCCACCAATGCCATCAAGCAACTGGAGCAGGAAACGGGCGCACAATTACTGGCGCGTACCACGCGTGCGGTAAAACCGACGCCGGAGGGCGAGGAGTTTCACCGCCGCGCCAGGGCAGTGCTGGGGGATATCGAAGACACCTGGACCGTGTTTCGTAATGCGACACCGGGCGGCCATCTACGCATCAACGCCTCCGGCCTGCTGACGCGCACGTTTCTGGTGCCGCGGCTGCCTGATTTTCTCCGCCAGTATCCGGATATCGTCATTACCTTTGGGCAAACGGATCGTCTGGTTAACCTGGTGCGTGAAGGGATCGACTGCGTGATCCGGGTCGGCGTGCCGGAAGACAGCAGTCTGCGGCTGCGTCGGCTGGGCCATCTCCCGGAAATGACCTGCGCCAGTCCGGCCTATCTCGCCGCTCACGGCATGCCGTACAGCCTGGACGATCTGGCGGGACATAACATGATCGGCTTTGTGTCATCGCAGACCGGGGAAGTGATGCCGCTGAATTTTATCCGCGATGGCCGCACGGAATCCCGGCGTCTGCCAGCCCGGGTGATGACCGATAATTCCGATACCGCCGCCGCGCTGGCAGCGCAGGGGCTGGGGCTGATTCAGGCTCCGCGTTATCGCTTCGAAGAGCAGCTACGGCGCGGCGAACTGGTGGAAGTGCTCGCCGCGTATCCGCCGGGTTCCTTACAGGTCAACGCCATCTATGCCGGGGAACGGCGGGCTTCGCGGCGTCTGGACGTGTTCCTGAACTGGGTCAGCGATATCTTTGCCGGAGCGTTATGAAGTGAATCAGGTTTCGGGCTGTTCTTTTTCCGCCGGCTGGAAAATCAGGGTGCCCGCCAGCAGGGAAACACCGTTGTTGTCGTTAGGGTGATTTACGCCGTCATAAACGGGAACGGCAGGGAAGTCGAACGGGCTAACGCCTTCCAGGCAGGCGACGTTAATGCCAAATTGATTGGGGTTGGAGCGCCGCTGGTGATGGGTATAGATGCCGCAGCGTGAACAGAAGAAGTGCTGTGCGGCCCCGGTGTTAAAGTGGTAGCGGGTGAGCAGTTCTTCGCCGCGAAGAAAGGTAATGCCACCCGCTTCGGCGGAGACCACCACCGCGCCGCGCATCCGGCAATAGGAGCAGGTACAGCGGCGAATGGTGTTTAAGCCGTCGCTCAATTTAACCTCAAATTGCACCGCGCCGCAGTGGCACTGACCGTGATGAGACTGAGTTGATGTCGTCATATGCTTTCTCCTGCGTGGATAAGTGGGGATGATTTCGCATGGCCCCCGGTGGATGATGTGCCTGGCGGCACTGCGCTTGCACAGGCCTACAAAAGGTGGACCGTTATCTGTTAATTCCACACGGGCGGCATGACTGCGTGCCGTTTTGCCTGGCGGCGCTGCGCTTGCACAGGCCTACATATTCCAGCGCAATATATTGATATCTGGTGGTTTTGTAGGCTGGGTAAGGCGAAGCCGCCACCCGGCATTTTTCCACGGTGCCCATGCTAAGCGCGCCATCCCGGCGCGCTTTTTAATCAACTACTTTTTCTCCGGCAGCGCCCAGGCGAGAACATAATCCCCGGCTGGCGTCTCCATAAAATGGTGTCCCCCCGCCGCAATGACCACATACTCACGTCCATTCTGCGTATATATCATCGGGTTCGCCTGGCCCCCCGCAGGCAGCGGAGCGCTCCATACGGTTTCACCGGTATTAATATCAATCGCCCGGATCAAATCATCCGTGGCGGCAGCAATGAAGATCAGGCCGCTGGAGGTCACCACCGAACCGCCGTTATTCGGCGTACCGATATTGATCGGCAACCCGGTCGGCAGGCCGAACGGCCCGTTACGGCGCGCGGTGCCAAGCGGACGATCCCACACGGTGCGACCATCACGCATATCAATGGCGCGAATGCCACCGTAAGGCGGTTCCTTACACAGCATCCCGGTCACCGGCAAGCGCCAGCCCGCATTCACGTTCACCGCATAAGGGACGCCGATTTGCGGATCGCCTGCGCCTTCGGCATGGCCTTCATCGTGCGGATTATGGGTAATTTCATCGCGCGGTTTCCAGCCCAGCTTGTCGGCTTTGGCGCGCGGCACAAGGATATTGTAGTTCGGCATATCATTGTAATTGGCAATGATTAACCCGCGCTGAGGATCCACCGCCACGCTACCCCAGTCCGAACCGCCGTTATAGCCCGGATACTCAATCGTATGACGATCGGATTCCGGCGGCGTGTACTGACCTTTATAGCCCGCTTTCTGGAACTGAATACGGCACACCAGCTGATCGAGAGGCGTTAACCCCCACATATCCTGCGGCGTCAGATCGGGCTTGCTCAGATGATGGAACAGCGAGTAGGGCTGCGTAGGCGAGCGCGCTTCCGGCTCGACGCCGCCGCCGGGAACCGCTCGTTCTTCAACACCAAACAGCGATTTCCCGGTACGACGGTCGAGCACATAAATCTCGCCCTGCTTAGTAGGCACGATAATCGCCGGAACAACGCCGTCTTTGCCGGGGTAGTCCACCAGCGTTGGCTGTGAACCCTGGTCGTAATCCCAGACGTCTTTATGCGCCGTCTGGAACGACCAGACCGGAAGCCCCGTGTCGATATTGAGCGCCGTTACCGAGACGGCATATTTATCTTCCGCTCCGGTGCGCGAGCTGCTCCAGTAGTCGCCTGAGGCGTTCGCCACTGGTAAATAAATCAGCCCTAATTTGTCGTCGCCAGTGAATGAGGTCCAGACATCCGGCGAGCCGCGTTTGTACGCATCAGGACCGGTTTTCGGCGTGCTGTCATCGGGATTCGCCGCATCCCATGCCCATTTGAGTTTCCCGCTGCGCACGTCGTAGGCTTTAATCACGCCAGGCGGGCCGAATGCGCGCTGGCCGTCGATGGTCTGGTGACCGACCACCAGCGTGTCGCGGATCACCACCGGCGCGGAGTTGATGGCGACATAGCCATCGTAAATTTCGCCCATATCCTCGGCGAGATTCACCGTACCCTGATTGCCGAAATCACGGCACACTTCGCCGGTTTTAGCATCCAGTTCAATGATACGTGCATCCAGAGTGCCTAAAATAATCCGCTGTTCGCACATCGCACCGGTAGTCGCTACGGCAGGCGTGGCGGCAGAAGCATTCTCCCCGGTTGAAATATGGCTGTTGGTTTGCGCATCAAACCAGGTCAGTCCACGGCAGGCCGCGGTATAAGGAATCGATTTGTCGCTGACTTTCGGATCGAACTGCCATTTCTTTTTACCGGTAGCGGCATCGAGGGCGAAAACCTGATTGTGCGGCGTACAGGTGTACAGCGTGTCGCCTATCTTAATCGGCGTATTTTCGCCGCCCCAGCGCGCTTTGGGCAAATCGCCGGTGCGGAATTGCCAGGCGAGTTTCAAATCCTTCACGTTATCGGGGGTGATCTGGGAGGCGTTGACGAAGCGCTGGGAGGCCAGCGAGCCGCCGTAGGTATACCAGTCGCCCGCATCGGGCTGCGAGGCTTTACCGGTTCCCGTATCCGCCACGTAAGAGTGCGCCCCGGCCGCCGGAACGTTGGTTGCAGGCGTGGTATTCAGGGCGGTAAACGGAAGCACTGCCGCAACAATAAACGCCAGAATAAAGACGCCCGCCAGCGAGCGGGATAGCGCACGGCTGATGCCGGGTTTCAGGCGCGGAAGCTGGAAAGCAAACACGATGCCGAGCAGCAGCATAATGTCGAAGCGCGGAACCCAGCGCCAGTAATCGAGTCCGGACTCCTGAATAGTCCAGATTAGCGTGCCAATAAACACCAGCGCAAACCAGTACACGGCGCTGGTTCTTCTGGCAAAAATCAGCGCGCCAGCGATGATGCAGCCGATGCCTGCCAAAAGGTAATACCAGTTTCCACCTAACACCACTAACCAGCCGCCGCCAATCAGCATGGCCGCGCCGAACAATATCAGTACGGTGGCAAACAGGATATTCCAGACTGACAGTCTGGGTATTCTATTTGAAGTCTCCAAAGTCTTTTCCTTATGCCATATTAAAAATGCGTAAATTTACAATTTATAATGTCTGCATTTGTAAAGTTAGTTGGTTTGACTTATAAATCAATACGCGCAAAGCAATACGTTACTTTTTGTTGAGGAACAGTTTATTTGCGGCAGATAATCTCCTGATAAAACAATAAACTGACTTTAATTAATAATATTATTTCTGAAAGTAACTATTTAGAACTGGTCCTATTATGCGGTTAAAACAGCAAAGTTTTCAGGGTTAATTCCACTCCCAGTAATATTAAAAAGAGTAAGAAACATTTTCTGAATGTTTTGGCGCTGATTTTCGATCTTATTTTTTGCCCCAGCCACATCCCGATTAATGCGGGGAATAGGGAAAACAATGACAGCGATAGTTGGTTAATGTGATACGCACTCTGCGCATAAAGTCCGGCAGCGAGCGCGACGGTAGAAACCGTGAAAGAAAGCCCCAGCGCCTGCACCAGTTCATCTTTAGGTAAATTGAGCGTCTGAAGATAAGGTACCGCTGGCATCACAAATACCCCGGTCGCGCCGGTGATGATGCCGGTACTTGCGCCAATGGTAGGTGACAGCCAGCGCTCATGCTTTTTCGGCACGTTAAAAATGGGTGCATACAGCGCGTAAGCCGCGTAAACGATCAGCGCCGCGCCGAGGAGAAAGCCGGATATGCCTGCGTCGATACTGATTAAAAGCCTTGAGCCTGCAAGCGTTCCGGCCACGACAAACAACATCATCAGCCATAGCCTTGACCACAGAGCCATAAACGCCGGACCAGAGAAAAGTTGCCAGACGTTGGTCACCAGAGAAGGAATTATCAGCAGCGCTGCCGCCACGGGCAGTGGCATAAAGGTGCCCAGCAGTCCCATCGCCACCGTCGGCAATCCCATTCCCGTCACGCCTTTTACCAGCCCGGCGGCTATAAAGATGATGATCACATTGAGATAGTGTATTTCGCTCATCCGGTTATCTTTTCAAAGTGAAAGAACCGTCATTGAAACACCCGTTATCGGTGGGGCACAATGTGGATTATTCTCCGTAGGCTCCGGCAAAACCGAAGGCAAAAGGACGATCGTAATGAGACTGGATCTGGCTGATTTACAGTTGTTTATCTGTATCGTCGATGCGGGCAGCATCACCCAGGGGGCGATAAAAGCGCACCTGGCGCTGGCTTCCACCAGTGAAAGGCTGCGGCTGATGGAAGAGGATGTTGGCGTGCCGCTGCTGATGCGTCATCCGAGAGGCGTGACATTAACCGACGCCGGGGAAACGCTGGCGAAGCATGCCCGTCAGCTTCTGGACCAACAGCAGCAACTCAGGCGGGAATTAAAAACGTTCACATCTGGCGCGCGCGGCACGCTAAAGCTGTATGCCAATACCTCGGCGTTAACCAACTTTCTCCCGGCGCGGCTCGCACCGTGGCTGGCGTCACATCCTGAACTGCATATCGAGTTAGAGGAACGCACCAGCGCCGATATTATCTCCCTTCTTTCAACCGGCTCTGGTGATGCGGGAATTGTGTCTGATGCGGTGGACGGCAATGGCTTAATAGCGGAACCTGTCGCCGACGATCATCTGGTATTCATTATTCCCGGCGACCATAAACTCCATAACAAACAGGCGGTCTCCTTCGCAGATATTATTGCTGAGCCTTTTATCGGGCTTTATCCGGGAAGCGCGCTTCAGGATCACATTCATAGTCATGCCAGGGCGCTGGGACATGATCTCGCGATCAGGATCAGAATGAGTACCTTCGAAGGCCTGTTTGAAATGGTGGATAAGGGCATCGGGTCCGGGATAGTGCCTGCGGTGATGGCTGATAAATATCAATCGCGCTTTCATTATCATCAGCTTGCGCTGACCGATAGCTGGGCCAGACGAAAATTATGTATTTGCTACCGCTCGCGGAAAGCGCTGAATCCGGCAATGAGAACGTTAATCGACCATCTCAAAACACGCTGAACGTGCGCCGCATGACGCGGCGCAGAAAAATTAGTCCTGATGATCGGTTGAGGCCGACAGGTGTTGCCAGCGCTCAATCTCAGCCTGGCGCAGGGCCAGATCGTCACGCGCCATTTTCAGCGCATCCGAACCGAGCAGCAGGTGCAGCGGCGGTTCTGCGGTATTCGCCAGTTCGACAATCGCCGCGCCGAACTTCACCGGATCGCCGAGCTGCTTGTGGTTAAAGTTCTTATACAGTGTTTCTGCCTCCTCACGGGCCTGCGCATAATCCTCAATCGGGCTGCCGGAAAAACGCACCGAACGGTCATCGAGGAAATCGGTGCGAAACATACCCGGCTCCACGACGGTGACGTGAATGCCAAACGGTGCTATATCGCGGGCAAGGTTGATGCTGAACCCCTCGACTGCGAACTTAGAAGTCCCGTACAGGGTACAAAAATCAAAACTGACCAGTCCGCCAATCGAACTGATATTGATGATATGCCCGGAACGCTGGCGGCGCAGCACCGGCAGCACGGCGCGGGTCATACGCATCAGACCATTGACGTTGGTTTCAAGCTGACGCTGAATATCCTCTTCCGGCGTCTCCTCGAAAAGGCCCAGTTGACCGTAGCCTGCATTGTTGACCAGGACATCAATCGTGCCAAAACGCGCCAGCGCGGCGTTCACCACCGCGAGCGGTGCCGCAGGATCGGTGACGTCCAGCGGCGTTAGCAGCAGACGGTCGGTGTGTTGGGTGAACGCGCTGCTGGCACTGCCGATGTCGCGGGCCGTCGCGACCACATTATCGCCTGCCGCCAGCGCCGCGCGCGCCATCTCCAGCCCGAGTCCGCGTGATGCGCCGGTAATCAGCCATGTTTTGCTCATAATGACTCCTGATATTTTGTGGATGTACGGATGATGTTGCAGGCTCCATGCTAGTGAGATACAGGAGAGCAAAACAGGCGCATTCCTCTCTGATGATTGCCTGATTGTATTTATAGCGTTCACTTTGTGGTGAATAAACGGCAGTATGATTGCTCAATCATTACTTACGGTGGAGACAGGGCGATGTATGAGATGGTGTCGTTACTTAACAGGCTGGCACCGCAAGAGGGATATACCTGCTCGCGACTGGATAACGTGCGCTTTATGCGATCCAATCGCTCGCTGGCGCGCACGTTGGTGGTATATGAGCCGTGTATCGTGATTGTCTGTCAGGGGCATAAACGGGGCTATCTGGCGAACCGGGTCTACCATTACGATCCGCAGCATTATCTGGTCCTGTCGGTGCCGCTGCCGTTCGCAACCGAAACCGAGGCCAGCGCAGACGAACCTCTGCTCGCCGTGGCGATAACGCTGGATCTGCGCGTGTTGTCAGAACTGGCGCTGGCGCTGGACCGCCCGGCGACGTCAGTGGATGCCGCCCCGGAGGGGATTATTTCAACGCCGCTGGATGGGCAACTGGCGGATACCACGCTACGCCTGCTGCGCGCGCTGGCCTGCCCGGAGGAAGCCAGTATTCTGGGACCGCAGATCGTGCGTGAACTGTATTACCGGGTGCTGATTGGCGATCGCGGGAACGCCATTCGCGCGGCGCTGGCCCATCACGGTCAGTTTGCCAGCATCGCCCGATCGCTACAGCGTATTCACGGCGACTGCGCACAGCCGCTGCCGGTTAACACGCTGGCCGGCGACGCCGGATTGAGCATCCCCGCTTTCCATAAGCATTTCAGGCAGGTCACCGGCACCTCGCCGCTGCAATACATCAAGTCGATACGGCTTAATCAGGCGCGGTTACTGATGATTCGCGATAACCTGACCGCCGCTGCCGCCGCGTTTCGGGTGGGCTATGAAAGCCCGTCTCAGTTTAACCGTGAGTTCCGCCGCCAGTTTGGCCGCAGCCCGGGGGAGGAGGCCAGAGAGATGAAGGCGGCGTTCGCGTTGTTTCCCCCGGTGTAAACGCCTTCGCTATATAAACCGATCGGTGAATTATCTTCACCAGCGCATCCCACTTTGCAGGCATAGGGGTGGCACGCGCCGGCATTTATTATCCCCTTAACACGGTTTTGTGTTGTAAAAGGGGTCCCTATGAAAAAGCCAGAAGATGTCGTCTTTCCTGCCGGACGGCAGGTGCTGTATGAGCAGAATCGTTATTCCCCGGCGGTGAAATCCGGCGGTTTTTTATTTGTCTCCGGGCAGGTGGGTAGTCGTGAGGACGGCTCGCCCGCGCCTGAGCTGGAGCAGGAGATCCGCCTGGCATTCGATAATTTATCTGAAGTGCTGATGGCGGCGGAGTGTACCTTCGCCGATGTAGTGGATGTTACTGTTTATCTGGTCGACCCGGAAACCACGCTCGACACGGTCTGGAAAGTATTACCGGACTACTGGGGCGACGCTCCCTGGCCGACGCTGACGGGCGTAGGGGTCACCTGGCTGTATGGTTTCCGTTTCGAAATCAAGGTCATTGCCCGGCTGCCGGAGGGCGGCTGACTCGCGTCTCTTTAATTAAATCGATTAACGCCCGCAGGCTGGCGGGCATATGGCGATTAGCGGGAAACCACAGGCACAGGCCTGGGATCGGCGGGCACCACGGCTCCAGCACCGTCACCAGTCTGCCGTCATCCAGTGCCGCCCTGGCGTGCATCTCCGGAACGAGCGCGATGCCCAGGCCGTTGAGCGCCGCGTCCACCATCAGCGGCGAACTGTTCAGCGTCAGCGTACCGGGGACGTCCAGCGCAATACTCTGCCCGTGGCGGGCAAATTCCCAGCGATAGCGCCTGCCGCTGGGTAATCGCTGGCGGATGCAGCGATGATTCGCCAGTTCGTCCGGTGTCACAGGGGCAGGGTGCCGGGCCAGATAGCCCGGCGACGCCACAGCCAGAAAACGCACGTCCTCGCCAAAACGCACCGCCACCATATCCGCGGGCACGTCTTCTGCCAGACGAATACCCGCATCAAAGCCCTCCGCAACGATATCCACCAGCTTGCCATCGACCACCAGGTCCAGTTCCACGCCGGGATAGCGCGCCTGATACGTTGGCACCACCGTATGCAGTAATAAGTAAATTGCCTCTTCGCCGCCGTTAATACGCAGCGTACCCAGCAGGCTGCCCTGTGCATCCGCAGCCTCTTCCAGCGCCTGCTCCAGCCCGCTCAGATGCGGGGTGATACGGCGCAATAGCTGCTCCCCGGCCGTGGTCAGCGAGACGCTGCGGGTCGTCCGATGCAGCAGGCGAACGCCGAGGCGCGCTTCCAGAGCGCGAATGGCATGACTCAGGGTAGAGCGGGTAACGCCGGACAGATCCGCCGCGCGGCGGAAACTGCGCTGTTCCGCTACCGCCATAAAGGCTTTCAGATCGGAGAGCGTTGGGGTCTTCACTGGTGATTTCATTTCACCTCTCCATGCTATTTGGTGTGTCTTATCATACCAGTGATAGTGCCATAACCTGTTCCGGTGAGTTAACGACTTTTACGGAGCACAGCATGAACATGAAAACCTGGTTTATTACCGGCACCTCCAGCGGGCTGGGACGATTGATGACGGAGCGCCTGCTGGCGCGTGGCGATAACGTTATTGCCACCCTGCGCAAACCCGGCGCGCTGGATGAACTGCAGGCAAAATACGGCGAACGGCTGCGCGTTGTGCTGCTGGACGTTACAGATAGCGCCGCAATACGCCATGTAGTGACGCGGGCATTCGAAGAGGCCGGACGCATTGACGTTCTGGTGAGCAATGCGGGATACGGCCTGTTCGGTGCGGCGGAAGAGGTCAGCGACGCACAGATTGCGCGGCAAATTGCCACTAATCTCACCGGTTCAATACAGCTTATTCGCGCGGCGCTGCCGTATCTGCGCCAGCAAAAGGGCGGGCGTATCGTGCAGATCTCGTCAGAGGGCGGACAAATGGCCTGGCCCAACTTCAGCCTGTATCACGCGACCAAATGGGGAATCGAAGGCTTTATTGAAGCCGTGGCGCAAGAAGTGGCCCCGTTCGGGATTGACTTTATGCTGGCGGAGCCGGGACCCACGGAGACGAACTTCGCTGCGGGGGTAGATATCGCCGAGCCGCTGGCCTGCTATGACGACACGCCAGCCGGTGAGGTGCGGCGCGGGCTGGCGGCGGGGACGATTGCCATTAACGGCGATGCGGCGAAAACCGTGGACGCCATCATTGCCGCCGCAGATGCAGAGCGCGCGCCTTTCCGCCTTGCCCTGGGCAGCAAGGCATATCACTCCATTCGGGAAGCGTTAAACGGACGGTTACAGGTGCTGGAGGACAATAAAGCGGTCGCGCTGAGCGTGGATAAGAATGCGTAAACGGCTCAAGGCCCTTTTTTCGTCGGGCCTTTCACCGCTTTCATCTCGTATTCGCTCTCCGGGTCCATTGCGTTGACGGCTTTTTGCAGTTCCGTCAGGGCAAATTTGAGGGAAGCGACCTCTTCCCTCAATGCCTGAATCTCCTGCTCCTGGGTCAGCGAGCGGCTGTTTTTCGGGAACGCATGCAGCACATCTTCTTCATGAAACATCCGGACCTGGCGATTATCGACGGTAACCAGTTGATACTTCAGCCGTCCGCTGTTGATGGCGTTATAGATGGTCTTACGGCTGACCATCGTTAGCTCAATGACATCGCTGATTCGAAGCATCTTTTTCCTTTGCGTTCCCGGCGTCAACACAGTAAACCCGACAGAAGGCAGTTTACCGTGTGATGACGGCGTTGGTGAACTCTTTTGCGATGTCCTCCGGGGCGAGTTCACACAAATAATCCACCTGTGCTTTATCGGCTAACAGGGCAAACAGCGATTGAATGATCGCGACCTTTTCGCAAGTGGGATCGATCGCCATCATGACAATAATCTCCGGTTTGACGGCCTCATCAGGTTCATCCGTCCGCTGAAATTCAATGCCGCTGTGGTTGATGCCAATAGCAAAGCTAGTCTGGTTCACATGCTCAAATTCGGTATGCGGAATGGCGATGCTATGGGTTTCCATAAAGATCCCGGTGGGGTAAATCTCTTCTCTGGCTAACACGCCGTCGGCAAAAGAGGCTTTCACCAGCCCCTGTGCCTCCAGCGTGGCCGCTAACTGCCGCAGGGCATCGCTCCGGCTAATGGGATCGTTGAAAATCAGTACGCGTTCGGGGCTAAATAACATTATGCTTCCTCCTTCTGCGCCGCTTCCGCCATCAGGATATTTTCCTGTTGCAGCTTGCGCCGGTTCCACAGCACCAGGCCAAGGGTACACAGGCTGAGCACCGCGACGCCCGCCACTTTAAAGTAGAAGCTCTGGATAATGACCCACGGCAGCATCGCGCCAGCGTAGTCCACGCTGCTGATGCTGGTGGTACCCTGCGGCAGAGAGAACCCGGTACTGACGGCGGTACTGGTAACGATGGGTGCCAGATTCGTACCAATCAGCAGCGCCAGACTCAGGGTCAGCAAGCCGGTAAGCAGGGTGCGGAACATATCTCCCCGGCAGACGGCGGTCACCAGCACAAAGGCGAAAGGCAGCCCGGTCAGGGAGGCGAACGGCAGGAACTGATTGCCCGGCACGATGGCCGCCAGCACCAGCATCACCGGGATCATGAGCATGGAAACGGAGAGAGTAACCGGATGGCCAACGCTCACCGCCGAGTCCAGGCCAATGGCGATTTTGCCAAACGATCCGGCGCGCGCCTGGGCAATTTCCTGAATACGTTCGCTGATCGGATAAACCCCTTCCATTAGCATCTTCGCCATCCGGGGAATAATGGTCATTACCGCCGCCATGGTAATGGCGGTCTGTAAAATCGCTTTGACCTCAATACCGGCAATAATCCCCAGCAGCGCCCCGATAATGGCGCCGAGCGAGGCCGGATCGCCTAAAATAGACAGCCGTTTCTGAATGGATTCAGTATCAATCTTAATATCCCGGACTACCGGAATACGGTCGACAATGGCATTAACCAGCCATGCCGCAGGCACAAATGACGCTGAGAAACCGTGGGGTACCGAAATAGAGGGCAGGTTCAGGTACTTTTCCACGTCGTTACTGGTCCGGTCCGCAATGACCATTGTAATAATACAGTTTATTCCGGCGGCAAAAACGCCGAGCCACAAACTGCCGGTAATAACCGTGACCAGAGAGCCGGTAAAGGCGTGGTGCCAGAGATTCCAGACGTCAACGTTTAATACCCGGGTAGTGCGGGTATAGAGCATCAGCATATTAATCGCCACGCACACCGGGATCACCAGCGCCCCGACGCGGGTGCCCATTGCCACTGCGGCGGCGGCGGGCCAGCCGACATCCAGCACCGAGAAGTTCAGGCCAAAACGTTCGACAATGGCGTGGCTGACCGGCGTCAGCGAATCAATCATCAGGTTGACGGTAATACTTAAACCAATAAACCCGATCCCCACCATTAAACCGGCTTTAATCGCCCTGGACACTGGAATACGTAGCAGCAGCCCGAGGATCATAAAGATAAGCGGCATCATCACCGATGCCCCTAAATTAACGATATAGTCGACGATAAACATAAATTATTCCTCGGCGAGAATATGTTCTTTCACGCTGCTGAAGACCTTATCCACGCCCATACCGGTTAACAGCGGCAGCGCATTAATCACCGGAACAGAAAGCGAAACGGGGGAAGTAGAAACAATAAAATCCAGATCGTCTCGTGTTTTCGCTTCCGCTACTGTGCCCTGAGAAATTCTGACTTTATCGAGCAGATTTTCCTTTTTCAGGAAATCCTGCAGTTTATTTAAGGCAATCGTACTGGTGGCCACGCCAGCGCCGCAACAGATCATCATATGCTTCATTGGTAATCCCTCGTGTGTTTGTTAAGAGAGATTAAAGCATGTGATGAAAACCAGATGTGTGATCAGTGTGTAATTTTACACACTAAGTACACAAAAGTGCGCGCTTAGCGATTTTACCCGGCCAGACAGTCCCGGATTCGACGTAATAAAACCTGAGTGGCAGCCTGCAAAATCACGGCAATCAGCCTTGCGAAACCTCTCTGCTTTGGCTGCTTACCTCAGGAAATACGCGGGATCTGGCACGATGACCTCGGTGGATAAACGCTGCACAGGAATGCGAATAGCGAAGGTGAATAATTCATCGCATTATAGCTATACGACTTATCAATCCGGATTAACGGGAGAGACACGATGCACGTATTTGTTACCGGGGCTGGCGGTTGGCTTGGCTCCACGATTGTTGAAGAGTTGCTGAACAACGGGCATCAGGTATCCGGTCTGGTTCGGGCAGATGAGCAGGCAGCCCGATTAACGGCGGCTGGTGCGCAGGCGGTTAAAGGCTCGCTTGATGACGTTGAGGTACTGAAACAGGCGGCGGCGAACGCCGATGCGGTGATCCACACGGCGTTCAACCACGACTTTTCGCGCTTTATTGAAAACTGCGAGCAGGACAGGCGGACCATTGAACTGCTGGGCGACGCGCTGGCCGGGTCCGATCGCCCGCTGCTGGTGACCTCCGGTCTTGCTGGCCTGGCGAAAGGCGCGACGGAGCAGGATCTCCCTAATCCGGCATCGCCGCGCAAATCGGAAGCGGCAGCCAGAGCACTTCATGCGCGAGGCATTCATGCTGCCGCTGTGCGTCTGCCGCCATCGGTACACGGTATCGGCGACCACGGTTTTCTGCCGATCCTGATCCGTCTGGCGCGGGAGAAAGGCATATCGGCCTGGCCGGGTAACGTCGATAACTGCTGGTCCGGCGTGCACCGCCGCGACGCGGCACGGGTCTATCGCCTGGCGCTGGAGCAGGGTGTGACGGAGCAGATTTACCACGCGGTCGCCGAGGAATCGATCCCCCTGCGGACCATTGCTGAGACCATTGGCCGCAACCTCGGATTACCTTCCGGCGAACGGGAGCCAGAACACTTTGGCTGGTTCACCATGATGGCGACGGCGAATATGGCGGTCAGCAGCGAACATACCCGTCATTTACTGAACTGGCAGCCGCAGGAAGCGGATTTGCTGACCGATCTGAACCATCCCTCTTACTACTCCCTCTGATAGTTTTCAGGGAGCCGCCCGCGCGTGGCTCCCTGTAACCGTTTTATAACAAATATTGTCCAGCCGAGTCAGGGATGCTACTATCGGGAAAATAGCCGTTTAGACGGCTAAAAACCATTATGTATTCGAGGAACCGTTATGTGGCAAGAGAGACTCGCGCAACTGGTCGCCACCTGTCACTGGATTGGGGCGAAAGGCTGGGCACCGGCAACTGGCGGTAATATGTCGGTACGTCAGGATGCGACCTGGTGCTGGCTCAGCGAGTCGGGGCGCGACAAAGGCAGCCTGACCAGTGACGACTTTTTACAGGTCTCTATCACCCACAATACCGCGCCCTCGGGGCGTAAACCCTCCGCCGAGACCGGCCTGCATACTTTGATCTACCGTCTGTTTCCGGAAGCCAACGTGGTACTGCATGTGCATACCGTCAACGCTACCGTGCTGTCGCGGCTTGAAACGAGCCAGACGCTGACGCTTCAGGGTTACGAGATGCAGAAAACCCTTACCGGTCAGCACACTCATCTGGACGCCGTGCCCATCGCGATTTTCGATAACGATCAGGATATTGACGCGCTGGCCGCCCGTATTGAGGACCATGCGCAGACCCATCCGCTGCGTTACGGCTTCCTGCTACGCGGCCACGGCCTGACCTGCTGGGGGAAAGATATCGCTGAAGCGCGCCGCCAGCTGGAAGGGCTGGAGTTCTTGTTTGAGTGCGAGCTTTTGCGCCGCCGTTACGCATAAATACAGCGCCCGACCATGTGGCGGGCGAGCGCTGTAACATCAGGGCAGGCGAGGGTAGGCATCGGCGATCGCGTCGCCGGTAAAATTCGCGACCCAACCTTCCGGATTATCGAAAATGCGGATAGCGGTAAAATTCGGTTCAGATCCCATATCGAACCAGTGCGGTGTCCCGGCTGGCACCGAGATCAAATCGTTTTTTTCACACAGTACCTGATAGATCTCATCGCCGATATGCAGGCAGAACAGCCCTGCACCTTCGACGAAGAAACGTACTTCATCTTCGCCATGGGTATGCTCGTTGAGGAACTTCGCCCGCATCGCCTCTTTCTGCGGATTATCAGCGCGCAGGCTGATCACGTCCCAGCTCTGGTAGCCTTTCTCGGCCACCAGCTTATCAATCGCGTGCTGGTAAGCATTAATGACGGTCTCAGGCGTCGGGGTATCTCCCAGCTGGCGGTCGGCCTGCCAGCGTTCAAAACGCACACCTTTCGCATTAAGCTGCTGCTGGATCTCTCCGGCGTCGGTGCTGTGCCAGACGTGCTGGCTGGCGTCTTTATCGGAAAAAATGGTTAATGCGCTCATGAGGGGATCTGCTCCGGATGAATGTCGTCAAAACGCTGAACCTGCGGATGATGGCTGGCCGGATCGCGATCCTCGCGCACCAGTTGTAACGTGCGTAGCCCTGCCGCTTCCGCTGCGTCGAGTTCCTGGTGAATATCGGACAGAAACAGGATCGACGCCGGGGGATGCCCCAATTGTTCAGCAATATTACGGTAGGACTGCGCTTCACGCTTCGCACCGATCCGCGTATCAAAATAGCCGCTGAATAAATGAGTAATATCACCTTCGTCGCTGTAGCCAAATAACAATTTCTGCGCCGCAACGGAGCCTGAGGAATAAACATATAAATCAACAGACTGTGACTTCCATTTCTCCAGCGCGGGCAATACGTCCGGATAGAGATGGCCGGTAAAATCGCCGTTAACGTAGCCTTCCTGCCAGATGATCCCCTGTAACGCCTTCAGCGCCGTTGACTTACGATCTTCATCCATAAAGGCAAACAGGGTTGCTGTCAGTTCCTGCGCCGTCGCCGCTGGCTGGTGGATTTCTTCGCGCAGATTATCGAGGATCGTTTTTATGGGTTCGGCGTACTGCTGCGCGTTCACAAACGCCGCCAGCCTCTCGCGGGCATAGGGGAACAGCACATCATGCACAAAGCGAATGTCGCTGGTGGTACCTTCAATGTCGGTCACAATAGCGCGGATCATGGTCTCTCCAGAGTGGGCGTTGCGCCGTGCCAGGCACAAGCAGAATATTTTTTTAGTCATCTGGACGTCTACGCGTCCTGAAAGGGAAAGGTTAACATTGTGTTATGGGAGGTTCAATAAGGGGAGGGGCAAGGGAAGTGAATCTCAACAAAACGTGCGGATGCGCTTCATGAAACGACGAATATTTAAAATCCGTTGTGCATTCCATCTTTCTTACCTTACATAAGGTTGTGCTAGCATACTCTCTGAAAAAGTAGGGTTAAAATTTAAGCTGGCCGTATGGTCAGGAGATCAGGGAACGGTAGCTGTGAAAACCGAAGAAGTTCAGAAATGGAAGGCTTTTGAGCATCCGGATGGAGCAGCCCGCGATCTGTCATTTCTGGATGCTCATGACGTCATCTATCGCCACTGCACTGAGGGAAAGGCAGACCGGGTTTATAAATTTTTCGTGACCTACTCCTTTCACTGTTTTTGTAAGGGTTACGAGCATCAGACGGAAAAGGTAAAGGCATCGCTAATGTACTTTGCCCCAAAAGACAAACGTCCATTTTGTGAGCGGCGCTATAAACTTGCCCGGCTGTATTTACGCCAGATTGTCGAGGGTTTAGATCGTTGTAAAGTAATACACGCAGGCTATGGTAACTATGCTGTTGTAGAAGTTGAATTGCCTGACAGGGAAAAGGGCTTTTACTTCGTCGTGTTCAGCGCGTTCAGGGAGAGAAAAAAGCTTCGCTTGCATATTACCAGTGCTTATCCTGTAACCAAAAGGCCCGGCGGCCAAAAGGTAAGCTTTTTCACTATTGCACATAACTTGTTGTGTGGTAGGTCACTTCCACACCCTCCAAAATAACAAAACCCACCTTAAGGTGGGTTTCGCCAGGTACATAACCTGGTATTCAGAAGCGCCATTACCGGACTTGGCCTGGACCACTTTCATGGTTGCGGGATGTCTGAATTATTCATTCAGTCTGCTGCATCCGTTAAGGAAGTTGCCTTCCTTGTCCTCATAGTAGTTATCTATTATCCAGTTTGCAACTATTCTGTTTAATGTGAATTTGATGCGGTAGATCTATCCATCACTGCATCGATCGCCTTCATCCTTTCAGTCTTGCGATGGCGCAGTCTTATTACGACGCTGACGGCGTTTTATCTCACCTTTTACTGCCGCCACAATAAATTGTGCTTTCGTTTCCCCCTCATCAAGGCTGGCTTCCATCTCTGAAACTACCTCATGCGGGAACCTGGCATTTAATTGTTGTGACTTATTGTTGATTGAACCTGTTGCCATTACGAGATCTCTTCAGCGTGGGGACGATTCAGTATACCAAAAAAAGATAAACTTAAAAGTTGAAGTGCGATTCACCAAGGTGTAGTCTGGATACACAGGTGCGATTCACCTGTAAAAAACGAAGCCCGGCAGTGTGGGGACACTAACCGGGCGTCTGACCACAACATTACACGAGGTAATGCTATGGCTTCCGCTAATAGTACCATATCCGCTCGCCCTGAAAATCGTGTGTTTATCTTTGTGACGGTGTCTTTTTGCGATGTACTTCCTGTTTTTGGCAGCATGCCAGTCCCGGAGGCACATCATGCATAATCTGATAACCACTCCGATCCCGACATCCGCAGATTTATTCCAGGTGGCTGACCTGTGTACCGCTTTTGCTGCTGAGCTGGTGGAAAGCAAGGATGTTACTCAACGTCTGGCGCTATCGGGGCGTTTGTCTTACGCGCTGACTGCCTTACGCCTGCTATGTGATGCCGATTTTCCGGCGCACCTGAAAGAACAACTGACGGTAGATGAGTTGCCCACGCCATGCTTCCCGGATTGTTGGATAGATTCCTGGCTGCTGGTGGAATACGCGCAGAGCTTAACCCAGGCGCTATTAAGCTGTACCCTGCCTTATACTGTGACGGTGCATTTAACCGGGTTGCTGCACGACTTGATTATTCTGATGGCTGACTATCTGAAGCAGCCTTACCTGGAACGAGAGACTGCCAATGCGCAATCTTCGAAAGCAGACAGCTAAAGCGTGAAGAGAAAAACAAAAGGGCCGGAGATTTCTCTCCAGCCCTTGCTGTATCTGGTGGCCCCTGCTGGACTTGAACCAGCGACCAAGCGATTATGAGTCGCCTGCTCTAACCACTGAGCTAAGGGGCCGTGGCGGGGAATTATAAAGTAACTCGGCAAGGCAATCCAGCCATAAACACCCGCTTGCTGTTTTTATAAACAATGGCTTTTCAATCCCTTATACTTTCACTTCGATCTATTCATCCGGAGTAAGCATGATCAACGATATCCTGGCACCCGGGCTGCGGGTGGTGTTCTGCGGCATCAATCCGGGGAAGTCCTCGGCGCATACGGGTTTTCATTTTGCCCATCCTGGCAACCGGTTCTGGAAAGTCATTCACCAGGCGGGGTTTACGGAACACCAGCTTAAGCCGGAAGAGGAGCAACATCTGCTGGATACGCGCTGCGGTATTACCATGCTGGTGGAGCGGCCGACGGTGCAGGCGAGTGAGGTGAATTTACACGAGCTGCGCACGGGCGGGCGTGAGCTGGTGAAAAAGATTGAAGACTACCAGCCTCACGCGCTGGCGATCCTCGGCAAGCAGGCATTCGAGCAGGCGTTCAGCCAGCGCGGGATCGCGTGGGGGAAACAGCAGATCACCATCGGGGCGACGCAGGTCTGGGTGCTGCCCAATCCCAGCGGGCTGAACCGTGCCACACTGGATAAGCTGGTGGAGGCGTATCGTGAACTGGATGAGGCGTTAATCGCGCGGGGAATGTAAGAAAGCGGTTGCCTGCCTCACAACGACATAAAGCAGGAAACCAGCGCGATTACTCAGACGCCAGACGATCCCGCACGGCCATCAGGGCAAATCCCAGCAGGTTCTGGCCTTTCCAGCGGGAAGGCGTCCCGGCGTCAGAGTGATCCTTCGCCAGCCCAATACCCCAGATTTTATCTACCGGGCTGGCTTCAACCAGTACGCGGGAGTGGGTATTAAGCAAGAATTTTTTCAGCGCCGGGTGCTGAGCAAACTTATGGTAATTGCCTTCGCAGACCAGATCGAAACAGGCTGACTGCCAGAGAGCCTCGTCAAAGCCTGTCACCTGACGGCCCAGCTTTTTGGCCTCACCGGGCGTGGCGGCGTGCAGAATTTTGCCGAGCGTCGCGTCATCACCAAACAGCCGCGCTTTCCCGGCCATCATCCAGTGTTCAGCCGTCGCGTAGACGACACCGTCGCAGGTAAAAGGCGAACCCTGCCACCACTGGCTGAAACAGGAGGCGGTGATTTCTCCGCTGGCGGAAGGCTGATGGCCCCAGAACCAGAGGTATTTAACCTGCTCGCCTTTATCCAGCGCGCAGAGCAGGGCGGAGAGGGAATAACATCCTTGCGGCATACAGAACTCCAGTTAAAAAAAAGCCCTCGCGAGGAGGGCTTTGTTGAAGGACGGAAGTGATTAATCGTCGAGGAAGCTACGCAGCACTTCAGAACGGCTCGGGTGGCGCAGTTTGCGCAGCGCCTTCGCTTCGATCTGACGGATACGTTCGCGGGTGACGTCGAACTGTTTACCCACTTCTTCCAGCGTGTGATCGGTGTTCATATCAATACCGAAACGCATACGCAGCACTTTCGCTTCACGGGCGGTCAGGCCAGCCAGCACGTCGTGCGTGGCAGCACGCAGGCTCTCTGTGGTAGCAGAATCCAGCGGCAGCTCGAGGGTAGTATCCTCGATGAAATCACCCAGATGCGAATCTTCATCGTCGCCGATCGGCGTTTCCATGGAGATAGGCTCTTTGGCAATTTTCAGCACTTTGCGGATCTTATCTTCCGGCATCAGCATGCGTTCAGCCAGCTCTTCCGGCGTCGGCTCGCGGCCCATCTCTTGCAGCATCTGGCGAGAAATACGGTTGAGCTTGTTGATGGTCTCAATCATATGCACCGGAATACGGATGGTGCGCGCCTGGTCTGCGATAGAGCGGGTGATCGCCTGACGGATCCACCATGTTGCGTAGGTGGAGAACTTGTAACCACGACGGTATTCAAATTTATCTACCGCTTTCATCAGACCGATGTTGCCTTCCTGGATCAGGTCGAGGAATTGCAGGCCACGGTTGGTGTATTTTTTGGCGATAGAAATAACCAGACGTAAGTTCGCTTCAACCATCTCTTTCTTCGCACGGCGGGCTTTCGCTTCACCGATGGACATGCGACGGTTGATGTCTTTCACCTGCTCAATGGTCAGGCCGGTCTCTTCTTCAATCAGATGCAGTTTTTGCAGGCTACGATGCACTTCATCGGAGACATCATGCAGCTTCTCAGACCACGGCTTGTTCATCGCGATAGCGGCGTTGAACCAGGTTTCGCTGGTTTCGTTGCCGGTGAACAGCGTGATGAAGTTTTTCTTCGGCATTTTGCACTGTTCGACGCACATCTTCATGATCAGGCGTTCCTGGGTACGCACACGATCCATCATGACGCGCATGCTATTAACCAGGTAATCGAACTGTTTTGGCACCAGGCGGAACTGTTTGAAAACTTCAGACAGTTTCAGGATCTCTTCCTGCGACGCGGCGTTGCTGCGGCCTTTTGCCTTAATGGTGTCGCGGGTGACGATGTACTGCGTGCGCAGTTCACCGAATTTCTCGCGCGCCAGCTCAGGATCGATGCTGTTGTCGTCGTCGCTGCTGTCGTCGTCTTCTTCCTCGTCTTCGTCTTCGTCATCCATTTCTTCGCTGGAAAGTTCAGAACCGACGTGCGTTGCCGTCGGGGCCAGGTCTTCCTCAGCGTTCGGATCGACAAAACCGGTAATCAGATCGGAAAGGCGAGCCTCTTCCGCTTCAACGCGATCGTACTGCTCCAGCAGATAGGTGATCGCTTCCGGATATTCAGCAACGGAGCACTGAACCTGGTTGATACCGTCTTCAATACGCTTGGCGATGTCAATTTCGCCTTCACGGGTCAGAAGTTCAACGGTACCCATTTCACGCATATACATGCGGACCGGGTCAGTGGTGCGCCCGATTTCGGATTCAACGCTGGAAAGTACCTGCGCAGCCGCTTCTTCCGCATCTTCGTCAGTATTGTTTGAGTTTTCAGCAAGTAACAGATCGTCGGCATCCGGTGCTTCTTCCATCACCTGGATGCCCATATCGTTAATCATCTGGATGATGTCTTCGATCTGATCTGAGTCGACGATATCTTCCGGCAGATGGTCGTTGACCTCGGCATAGGTCAGATAGCCTTGCTCCTTACCACGTTGGACAAGAAGCTTCAGCTGTGACTGCGGGTTTTGCTCCATAAGACGGTATCCACACTTAATTCATGAGGTTGGTGTCGGTCGGCGAAACGAACCGCCAACATAATACATTTCATCTTTCACGTTGCGCTGAGGCAGGCGAAACGACGGCCTGTATGACTAATGAGGGCTTGCTTATATTTTTGCCGCTGCCCTTCAGTGCGGCTGTCGGGATCTACCCGAACGATATTCGGCACTTAAGCCGTTAAATTCATTTTTTTTCCAGGGCCTGTCTGATTTCCCAGAACTCCCGGCGTTCTTCGCTGTTCAAACCATGCGTCCGATCACGAGCAATTAACTCTTCCTGACGTAGCTTGAGCAACGAATCAAACATATGGTTAAGCGAGTCGGTGAACGTTTTTTCTGCAATCTCTTTATCTGCTATATCGTCCCACATCGACAGTTTTTCAAGGGTCGCCGCTTCATTCGTGCCACGATAATGTTCTAAAAGTTGCCCGGTGGTCAGGCCAGGCTGTGACAAACAAGTGTTGACCAATTCGGCAAATAAGCCAAGTCCGGGCAGCTTACTTTGGTCCAGATCTGCCAGCGGTGGCACCAGCGGTGCGAGATCCGGGTTTTGCAACAGCAGTCCTATCAGTATACGCATGGTCGTGCGTTTTAGCTGAGGCGGCGGGCGTACCGCGCCACTTTCTGCCTGTTTTGGCATTAAACGATCAAGCTGACTGTCGTCGAAAATACCTAACTTCAGCCCCAGCGTCTGACGTAGCTGAATGCGATGAGCGTCGCCCGGCACCTGGTTAATCAGCGGTAGCGCGAGTGCTGCAAGCTGCGTACTGCCATCCGGGGTGCTTAAATCGACCTGCGGCAGCAGGCTATTAAACAAAAACACCGACAGCGGCTGAGCGTGTTCCATCCGCGCTTCAAACGCGTCTTTGCCTTCTTTACGTACCAGCGTATCCGGGTCTTCACCGTCGGGCAGAAACATAAAGCGCAACTGCCGACCGTCAGTCATATACGGCATCGCGGTTTCCAGCGCGCGCCAGGCGGCATCGCGTCCGGCCCGGTCGCCGTCATAACAGCAAATTACGTTCTGCGTCGAACGGAACAGCAGCTGAATATGATCGGCGGTGGTTGAAGTGCCCAGCGACGCAACGGCATAATTAATGCCATACTGCGCTAGTGCGACGACATCCATATAGCCTTCGACCACCAGCAGACGCTGCGGTTCCGCCGCGTTCTGTAACGCCTCATAAAGGCCATATAACTGGCGGCCCTTATGGAAAATATCGGTTTCCGGCGAGTTCAGGTATTTCGGCGTATCATTACCCAGGACGCGCCCACCAAACCCGATCACCCGGCCACGCTTGTCGCGGATGGGGAACATCACCCGGTCGCGGAAGCGGTCGTAACTGCGTCCCTGATCGTTAGTGACCAGCATCCCCGCGTCGATTAACGACTGACGGTTTTCACTGTTGCCACCAAAACGCTTTAACGCGTTATCCCAGCCCGGAGGTGCATAGCCGACGGCAAATCGAGCAATGACGTCACTGCTTAAACCACGTTTTTCCAGATACTGACGCGCGGGGTCTGCGGCGGGATGCGTAAGGGATTGCTGATAAAACGCATTCAGGCCATCCATCAACTGATAAAGGGTCTGCCGTTGATGACGCTCAATCTGCGTTGGCCCGCTACCTGCTTCATACGGAATTTCCATGTTGTGCATGGCGGCCAGTTCTTCAACGGTTTCGACGAACTCGAGCTTGTCGTAGTTCATCAAAAAGTCGATGGCATTGCCGTGTGCACCACAGCCGAAGCAGTGGTAAAACTGCTTATCACCATTAACGGTGAAAGAGGGGGTCTTTTCGTTATGGAACGGACAGCACGCATGAAAGTTCTTGCCCTGCTTTTTGAGCTTCACCCGCGCGTCGATGAGATCGACGATGTCGGTGCGCGCCAGCAGGTCATTGATAAATACGCGTGGGATTCGTCCAGCCATAAGCCCCGTACAATTTTTACCAACTCGTAAACGAAAATAAGCCGCGCATTCCTTCCGGAAGCACGGCCTTACAACTACAACTCGGTCTGTTAGATGAGAGCGCTGGCTCTCAAATCATTAGTACAGACGAGTACGGCGTGCGTTTTCGCGAGCCAGTTTCTTCGCGTGACGTTTCACAGCAGAAGCTTTAGCGCGTTTACGTTCGGTAGTCGGTTTTTCATAGAACTCACGACGACGAACTTCCGCCAGAACACCTGCTTTCTCGCATGAACGTTTGAAGCGACGCAGTGCTACGTCGAACGGCTCGTTTTCACGTACTTTAATTACCGGCATGTAACTCTCACCTTTAATAAATTCGGTTTGCCGCTGGCATCAACGCCAGCTTATTTCAAAATGGTGCGGAATTTTACTGCAAATGCTGCTGCTTTGTAAAGCACCGAAGCGATTTTGAAAGGGACTTTTATAAGGGAGAGGAGTATACACGAGGCTAACTGCTGCGGCGAACAAAGTTTTACATCACCCCGCGTTGGCCCTACACTGCGCGGTAGTGAAAAGAGGTAAAACAAGCCATGCGTGTACTGGGTATTGAAACATCCTGCGATGAGACCGGCATCGCCATTTACGACGACGAAAAAGGTCTGTTAGCCAACCAATTGTATAGTCAGGTGAAATTACACGCTGACTACGGCGGCGTGGTGCCGGAGCTGGCCTCCCGCGACCATGTGCGTAAAACCGTGCCGCTGATTCAGGCGGCGCTGAAAGAGGCCGGGCTGACGGCGAAAGAGATTGATGCGGTGGCGTATACCGCAGGCCCGGGTCTGGTTGGCGCGCTGCTGGTTGGCGCAACGGTCGGGCGTTCGCTGGCCTTTGCCTGGAACGTGCCGGCGATTGCGGTACATCATATGGAAGGACATCTGCTGGCCCCGATGCTGGAAGACAATCCGCCAGAGTATCCGTTTGTTGCGCTGCTGGTTTCCGGCGGACATACCCAGCTTATCAGCGTGACCGGCATCGGACAGTATGAACTGCTGGGCGAGTCGATTGACGACGCCGCCGGTGAAGCGTTCGATAAAACCGCTAAGCTGCTGGGACTGGATTACCCCGGCGGCCCGATGCTGTCGAAAATGGCCGCGCAGGGGACGGAAGGGCGCTTTGTGTTCCCGCGTCCGATGACCGACCGTCCGGGGCTGGATTTCAGCTTCTCCGGCCTGAAAACCTTTGCTGCGAATACTATTCGTAACAACGACGCGGACGATCAAACCCGCGCCGATATCGCCCGCGCGTTTGAAGATGCGGTGGTCGATACCTTAATGATTAAGTGCAAGCGCGCGCTGGATCAGACCGGGTTTAAACGTCTGGTGATGGCGGGCGGGGTCAGCGCCAACCGCACCCTGCGGGCGAAGCTGGCAGAGATGATGCAAAAACGCCGCGGCGAGGTGTTTTATGCACGACCGGAATTTTGTACCGATAACGGCGCGATGATCGCCTATGCGGGAATGGTGCGTTTTAAAGCCGGAGCGACAGCGGATCTCGGCGTGACCGTGCGCCCGCGCTGGCCGCTGGCCGAACTGCCTGCGGCGTAAGCTGGCGTAATGCCGGGTGGCGGCTTCGCCTTACCCGGCCTACAAAGTGCACAATATCAATGAGTTGCACATAACCTGTAGGCCCGGTAAGCGCAGCGCCACCGGGCAGAATCGCGCCGGATGCTTCAGCGTTGTTTTGCCGGGTGGCGGCTTCGCCTTACCCGGCCTACAAAATCCACAATATCAGCGGCTTACATAATAATCGTAGGCCCGGTAAGCGCAGCGCCACCGGGCATTTTGACCAGCCGGAGCCAGCGCTTTACCCCTTCAGCATCCCTTTATCTTCCAGAAACGCAATAATCTTCTCCAGCCCGTCGCCGCTTTTCAGGTTGGTGAACGTCCACGGTCTTTCGCCGCGCATGCGCAGCGTATCGCGCTCCATCACCTCCAGCGATGCACCGACATACGGCGCGAGATCGGTTTTGTTGATCACCAGAAAATCGGACTTCGTGATCCCCGGTCCGCCTTTACGCGGGATCTTTTCGCCTTCCGCCACGTCGATCACGTAAATCGTCAGATCCGCCAGTTCCGGGCTAAACGTGGCGCTGAGGTTGTCGCCGCCGCTCTCGACGAAGATCAGCTCCAGATTGCCGAACTTTTCGCTCAGCGCTTCCACCGCCGCCAGATTCATCGACGCATCTTCGCGAATCGCCGTGTGCGGACAGCCGCCGGTTTCTACGCCGACAATGCGATCCGGCTCCAGCGCGCCCGCTTCGGTCAGGATGCGCTGGTCCTCTTTGGTATAAATATCGTTAGTGACGACCGCCAGCTGATAGATATTGCGCATCGCCTTGCATAAGGCTTCCAGCAGCGCGGTTTTGCCGGACCCGACCGGGCCGCCAACGCCGACGCGTAACGGATGTTTGGTGTGTGACATGTTCTCTCCTCAGGAACGGAACAACCGCGAATATTGAGTTTCATGGCGTGCAGAAGCGATGGCGGTCAGCGGTGTGGCCGATCCAATATCAGCCTCCTCACGCAACAACGCTTCTTCCATGCCTGCCGCATAGCGCTCAGACAGAGAGAGGATCAGCTGCTGCGCCGCCTGCTGGCCGAACGGCACCAGTTTGACGCCCGCCATCACCGCACTTTCGATCCAGCTATAGCCGAGACTGAGCGCCAGCGCGTTCAGATCGATCCGCCAGCGCACGCCGAGCCAGGCCATGCCGCACAGCTGGCTTTGCGCGAACAGCGCGCGCCACGCCGGGGTACAGTCAGGTTCCCAGTCGCTCACCAGACGGGTAAAGGCCGCGCCGCGATTGCGCTCCTCTTCCCGCAGTTCGCGCGTCTCGCGGCAGGCCAGCAGATACGCCGTCCAGCGTCGGGCCTGGTCGATATCCTCTTCGGCGCAGGCGTGGTACAGACGAGCGAAAATGGGCAGATCCACGCAAAAGAAGCTGTGTTCCATCTGCTGTATCTGCCAGCGTTTAAAAGCCTCGCTATCGGCGACCCATCCCGCTTCTGTCGCCCATTCCAGCCCCTGCGACCAGGTAAAGGAACCAACCGGCAGGCTGCTGCTGGCAAGCTGCATCAGGCGCAATAATCGTACAGACTCGATCATTTAGTGCGCGTGCGAATGTGCATGCGCCTCGCCGGAATACGCCCCGGCCTCTGGCTCAAAAGGCACCTTTGCGAATGTGACGTCCAGCGCGAACTGGCGCAGCATATCGTCCAGCACGTGATCGTGGTGGTAGCGCAGTTCGCCCGGCAGGATCTGCAGCGGAACGTGACGATTGCCGAGGTGATAACAGGCTCTGGCAAGCAGGAAAGGATCGTCGCAGCGCACGACGGAGACCGGTTCATCGGCGGCGATCACTTCAACCATCTCCAGCCCGTCGTCGCTGCTGAGCACATCGCCGCCGCGCAGCAGCAAGCCGCGCGGCAGTATCAGTCCGGCTTCGCGCCCGTCGCTGAGCGTCACTTTGGCCCGGCTTTTCACCCGCACGTCGATGGGGAGCGTTACCGTCGCCGTAATCCGGGCGGGGGCGTCAATCCGCGTGGTTAAATAGAGCATAGCGACTCCTTAAAACAGAAAATAGCGTTGTGCCATCGGCAGCATGTCCGCTGGCTCGCTGGTAATGAGTTCCCCGTCAATGCGCACCTCGTAGGTCTGGGCATCAACGGTAATGTTGGGTTGCAGATTGTTATGGATCATGTCGCGCTTTTTCACCGTCCGGCAGCCTTTCACCACGCCGATGGTGCTCTGTAAATTCAGCTGCTGCGCCACGCCGTTTGTCCGCGCCGCGCCGGAGATAAACGTCATCCGGCAGGCGTGACGGGCGGCTCCCAGCGCGCCGAACATCGGCCGGTAGTGCACCGGCTGCGGCGTGGGGATTGAGGCATTGATATCGCCCATCGGCGCGGCGGCAATCATCCCGCCTTTCACAATCGTCGCCGGTTTAACGCCAAAAAAGGCAGGCGACCAGACCACCAGATCAGCCAGTTTCCCCGCTTCGACAGAACCAACTTCATGGGCGATACCGTGGGTCAGCGCCGGGTTAATGGTGTATTTAGCGATATAGCGCTTCACGCGGAAATTATCGTTATCGCCCCTCTCCTCGGGCAGCGCGCCGCGTTGAACTTTCATTCGGTGCGCCACCTGCCAGGTACGCAGGATCACTTCACCGACGCGCCCCATGGCTTGCGAGTCCGACGAGGTCAGCGAGAACGCGCCAATATCGTGCAGCACATCCTCAGCGGCGATGGTCTCCCGGCGGATGCGCGACTCGGCAAACGCCACGTCCTCGGCGATATCCGGGTCAAGATGATGGCAGACCATCAGCATATCGAGGTGCTCGTCGATGGTATTGACGGTATACGGCAGCGTCGGGTTAGTGGAAGAGGGCAGTATATTGGGGTGTGCGCAGGCGGTGATAATATCCGGTGCGTGGCCGCCGCCCGCGCCTTCGGTATGAAAGGTATGGATGGTGCGATCGCCTATCGCCGCCAGCGTATCTTCGACGAAACCGGACTCATTAAGCGTATCGCTGTGCAGCGCCACCTGAATATCCATTTCATCCGCTACCGTTAGCGAGCAATTAATCGCGGCGGGCGTCGCGCCCCAGTCTTCATGAATTTTCAGGCCGATAGCCCCCGCCGCAACCTGTTCGCGCAGGGTTTTCGGGTTTGAACCGTTGCCTTTACCAAGCAGACCGATATTTACCGGCAACGTATCCGCCGCCTGCAGCATACGGGCGATGTACCACGGGCCGGGGGTACAGGTCGTCGCATTAGTCCCTGCCGCCGGACCGGTGCCACCGCCGATCATGGTGGTCACGCCGGAGATCAGCGCTTCCTCAGCCTGCTGCGGACAGATCCAGTGAATATGCGTATCCACGCCACCCGCGGTGACGATCTTCCCTTCAGCGGCGATCACCTCCGTCGCCACGCCAATCGGGATCGTCACATCGGGCTGGATATCCGGATTACCTGCCTTACCGATCCCATAGATCCGGCCATCTTTGACGCCGATATCCGCTTTGACAATCCCCCAGTGATCGATAATCAGCGCGTTGGTCAGCACCAGATCCACGCACTCGCTGGCGGGCATTTGTCCCTGACCCATGCCGTCGCGGATCACCTTGCCACCGCCAAATTTCACCTCTTCGCCGGGCGTGGTAAAGTCTTTTTCCACCTCGATCCACAGCTCAGTATCCGCCAGCCGCACTTTGTCACCGGTAGTGGGACCGAACATATCGGCCCAGGCCTGGCGAGAAATTTTAGTCATGGTCTGCCTCCAGACGGTCCATTACCTCACCGCGAAAACCAAAGATGCGCCGTGCGCCCGCCACCGCCACCAGCGTCACCTCGCGCTTTTGTCCTGGCTCAAAACGCACTGCCGTACCGGCGGCGATATTCAGCCGATAGCCTTTGCAGCGTTCGCGATCGAATTTCAGCGCCGGGTTGACCTCGTAGAAGTGATAGTGCGATCCGACCTGAACGGGACGATCGCCGTGGTTTTCAATCACCACGGTCAGGGTCGGACGGCCTGCGTTGATTTCGATCTCGCCGCGCTGGATTTTATATTCGCCTGGGATCATGCTTCCCCCTCAACTAATCGGATGATGAACGGTGACCAGCTTCGATCCGTCCGGAAAGGTGGCTTCCACCTGAATATCGGGGATCATCTCCGGAATACCTTCCATTACCTGATCGCGGGTTAAGACATGGCGGCCGTCTTCCATCAGCGCCGCCACGCTTTTGCCGTCGCGCGCGCCTTCCATAATAAAGGCGCTGATCAGCGCCACCGCTTCCGGATAGTTGAGCTTCAGACCGCGGGCGAGGCGTCTTTCTGCCACAAGCGCGGCAGTGAATAACAGCAGCTTATCTTTTTCTCTTGGCGTCAGTTCCATAGGGATCTCTTATGTCTGCCAGATACGGGGGAGTACGGGCGGTTTTTGCAGCAGGTGAGGGCGCATAAAACGCCAGATGTCGCGCATCACCCGCTGGCAAATCAGATTATCATCGCTTAAAAAGCGTACCGTCAGAAGGCCATCCGTCAGCGTTGCACCCGCAAACGCACCCAACGCCGCAAGCTTTTCGCGTACACCTTCCAGTAGCATTTCAGTGGCCGGGTAAAACAGCAGCGTGCCGATCCACGGTTGATTCGCGACGGGCGATAGATCGCCGTCCGCCAGGTGCAGACGTTCAATCAGCAGCGGCAGGTCGTCTTTCCACACTTCCAGCCGGTTGTCCAGTTGCCCACGGCTAAAAGACTCGCCGATGACCGGGCGGCCAAGGCACTGCAGATCCCACGCCAGCAGGCGTGAACCGGTGCTGAGATGAAAAACGGTTTGCACACGGGCCTGCGCACCGGGGAAAAAAATGGCATCCTGCGGCAGCCATTCCAGCGTGGCGTCAGGGGCGAGATGAAAGTGCTGATTCAGTCGGGCCGTAGCGCCGGCGCTGCGATAAAATTTGCTGGCACCGGGCATGGTTAGCAACACATGGCTTTTGTCATCAAGAGTGACGGTAATATCCAGTTCATCGCCGCCGACAATCCCGCCGGGGGGATGCAGCAGATAGAGATGGCAGGTGTCGCCTTCAGGATAAAACGGGCGCTGTACTGTGAGCGGGCCGATGTGGCGGGCGGAGCGCAGAAGAGTTTTTTCCGCGATATGACAAAACTGCAACGCAAGCGATGCCTGCCAGCCTTTATATATTTTATCAGTGACCTGGGTAACAACCATGCTGCATCCGTCCGCTCGCGATGTCCTGCTTCAGTATGCCCTGGCGGAAATCAACGCGGTCATACAAGTCGCTTATGGATGGATGACAAAACGGCGCATTTCTGCGCCGTTGGAGGAGGGTTACCGATAATCTTCGGCGTCGATATCGTAGCCTGACGGCTCCCAGCGGATCGCCAGTAACGACACCAGACCAATCAGCGGGGCGAGGGCGATGATCCAGAATACGGCGGTATCCAGCGAGGCCACCAGCAGCGGGAACAGGAACAGCGACAACGTGGAGCTGCTGCGCATCAGCGTCTGGTTAAGACCCACGCCGACGCCGCGCAGCGAAGTCGGGTAGCTGAGGGAGGCGAACGCCATGGTATGCGCGCCCGGTCCAAATCCCTGGCCGAATAAAAATAGCGCCAGCATCGCGACTGAGGCCACCCCTTCCGCCGCGCCCTCCGGCCGGCCAATCAGCGCCAGCACCAGCAGCGCAATGAGTTGACAGGCATAGCCGCCGAGCGACATCCGCCATGCGCCAAAACGCGGTACCAGACGCACGGCCAGCAAGCCGCCCACGAAGGCAAATAGCAGGTTCAGCGCCAGGGAAATCAGAATGGTGGTGAGCATCGACTGCACGAAGAAGCTGGAAATGATCACCGGCAGACCAAACGCCACGGCGTTATAGGCAAACGACGAGACGACCGACAGCAGCGTCGCCAGCGTGGTGCGGCGTAAATACACGCCGCGAAACAGATCCAGATAGTTTTGCCATTTGGCCTTGTTAACCACCGGCGCAGGCCGATCCAGCGCATCCTGCGGAACGTGAGCGTTAATGTTGTAGGCCTTGCGCAATATCGATGCAGCTTCTTTCAGGTTGCCCTGATTTGCCGCCCACACCGGAGATTCGCTCATATAGCGGCTACGAATGGCGATAATCACCAGCGCGGGAATGGCCCCAAAGCCGAGGATGATCCGCCATAGCCAGTCGCTGTGGCTTTCCGGCAGCACGGCATAGAAGAAGAGCACCAGCAGGTAGGAAATGCTGATGGCGGCGTACCACGTCGGACACCACATGGCGACGCTGGCAGCTTTGTTGCCGGGGCCTTTCAGCCTGGCGAACTCGCTCAGGAAGGCCATGGCTACGGGAAGGTCGATACCCACGCCTAACCCCATCACAAAGCGCGCGCCGGCGAGGGCGTATTCGTTCGGCGCAAAGGCGCAGGCAATCGCGGCGACCACGAAGAAGATCATGTCGGCCATAAACACCCGATAACGGCCGATTTTATCCGTGAGATAACCGCCAATTAAGGCTCCTACAATCGCGCCGAAGGTAATGGCGGACGCCACCATCCCGGTCCCGGCAGGCGTCAGGTTAAACTCGCGGGTAATGTCTTTGATGCCAAACGCCAGCGCGCCGAGATCGTAAGCGTCGAGGAAAATGCCACCCAGCGCGATGCCGATGACGATCCGGGCGTTAGCGCGTCCCTGGGATCCGGCGTTTACCAGTTGCGTGACATCAGAGGCGTTCCGTACCCATTTAATGTCGCCGCCGGGGGTGCCACCCGCCGTCGCAGCGGTAGCGGATTCAGTAATTTCAGTCATTTTTATGTAGTTGTGTTGGCGATGTGTTGTGAAAGAGTACCCAGCAGAAGAAAGTGAGCTAAATCACATTTGGTTATAAGTCATAACGGAAGTGCAACAAAGGGGGGTTGTAACGCAAGGGGCCGACGCTGGCGTAATACCGGATGCGTCTTATCCAGCCTGGGAAGGGGAAAAGACATACGTCATGGAGGCGTAATGCCGGATGGGATAGTCATTTCTTATGGCGGCGTGATGTCGGGACATTTTGTAGGCCTGATAAGCGAAGCGCCATCAGGCATTACGCCCGCCATCCCCATCCGCGTCTTTTTGCTTTCTCTTCTTCAGCCGGGTCCAGATTTTGGTCTCCTGACGACGCCAGAGCCGCTGGATGTTGTCGTGATGACGTAGCAGGATCAGGCATGAAAGCATTGACACCGGAAAGGTGAACTCCGGTCTGAACCACCAGACGTAGAAGGGTGCGATCAATGCGCTGACGATAGCACCCAGCGAGGAGTAGCCGCTCAGCAAAATCGTCAGCAGCCAGGTTCCGGCCATTACGCCGGTTAGATCCCAGCCGATAGGCGCAATGGCACCGAAGGCGGTCGCGACGCCTTTGCCACCGCGAAAATGGAAGAAGACCGGCCAGATGTGTCCGAGGCAGGCGGCGATCGCAATTAACCCCAGCCAGAACGGCGCAAGGCCCAGAGCATACGCGCCCCAGACGGGAAGCATGCCTTTTAAGACATCAAAAATCAGTACGGTTACGGCTGCTCCCTTGCCGCCAATTCGTAAGACGTTGGTCGCCCCTGGATTACCGGAACCGCTGTCGCGCGGATCGGGTAAACCTGCAATGCGGCAGACCAGAATGGCGCTGGAAATTGAGCCGCAAAGGTAGGCGAGGAAAATCATTCCAGGCGCGATTGCACTCATAACGCTGTTCCGTTTAGAAAAAATCGGTTTATTCTCTGCATCTGTGGATAATACGCATAATTCGCCGGAAGTGGTATCCGGTTTAGCCAAAAAGCAGGCAGGTCACGATGGATATTGTATTTATAGAGCAACTTTCGGTAATCACCACTATTGGTGTGTATGACTGGGAGCAAACTATCGAACAAAAGCTCATGTTCGATATCGAAATGGCGTGGGATAACCGTAAAGCGGCCACCAGTGATGATGTCGCCGACTGTCTGAGCTACGCCGATGTCAGCGAGCTGGTGGTCAGCCATGTGGAAGGTGGGCGCTTTGCGCTGGTCGAGCGCGTCGCGGAAGAAGTTGCGACTCTGCTACTGGAACGTTTTCCGTCACCGTGGGTGCGCATCAAAGTCAGTAAGCCAGGGGCGGTGGCGCGCGCGGCAAGCGTTGGCGTAATCATTGAGCGTGGCAATATTCCTAAAGAAAACATTTAAATAAAGTATTATTAAACCCAGCGCGATAATGCTGGTCATAATGCAGGATTATTTTGGGTACAGACTTCATTCATTTATCTTTTAGGGGTTTACTTGATGAGCGATATGCATTCGCTGCTGATTGCGGCGATATTGGGCGTGGTCGAAGGATTGACGGAGTTCCTGCCTGTTTCCAGTACCGGTCACATGATTATCGTTGGCCACCTGCTGGGCTTTGAAGACGAAACGGCGAAAACGTTCGAGGTCGTGATTCAGTTAGGGTCGATTCTGGCAGTGGTGGTGATGTTCTGGCGTCGTCTGTTTGGCCTGATTGGTATCCATTTTGGCCGCAAGCCGCAGCATGAAGGGACCGGAAAAGGTCGCCTGTCGCTTATTCACATTCTCCTTGGGATGATCCCGGCGGTGGTGCTGGGTCTGGTATTCCATGACACGATTAAATCGTTGTTTAACCCGATTAACGTGATGTATGCGCTGGTTGTCGGTGGCCTGTTACTGATTGCCGCCGAGTGCCTGAAGCCGAAAGAGCCGCGTGCGGTGGGCGTGGACGATATGACGTATCGTCAGGCGTTTATGATCGGCTGTTTTCAGTGTCTGGCGCTGTGGCCAGGGTTCTCCCGCTCCGGGGCGACTATCTCCGGCGGGATGCTGATGGGCGTCAGCCGCTATGCAGCATCTGAATTCTCATTCCTGCTGGCGGTGCCGATGATGATGGGGGCCACCGCGCTGGATCTCTATAAGAGCATTGGTTTTCTGTCGGTTGCGGATATCCCGATGTTTGCCGTGGGCTTCATCACCGCCTTCGTGGTGGCGCTGATCGCCATCAAAACCTTCCTGCATATCATCAAACGGATTTCGTTTATTCCGTTCGCCATCTACCGCTTTATCGTGGCGGCAGCGGTTTACGCGGTCTTTATGTAAGATCCGGCCCTCAGCCTTCCGGTTGAGGGCAGTTTTTATCCTTCCACTGCGCCACCGCCCGAATGCGGCGTCGGGTTAACTCTTCACGAATTTCCGGCCCCTGAAATCCTGCCTTCACCACCTCGCTTACCGGTACTGCACGGGCAACCTCCCAGGCGGCGCGTAGCTGGCGTCCTTGCGGATACGCATTGCTTTCAAACCCGGTACGCCCCCGCACGTCGGCTTCGCTGGTTAGCGCGATCTGCTCCACGCGCTGCGGCTTGCGCCAGGCATCGATGGAATCGAACAGCTTGACGATGGTTTTCGGCTGTAGCAGCGGGAAGGTATGGATCAGGTCGTGATACTCCGCCACCAGCTTCGCTAAATCGCGAATGTCGTTCGGCACCCGCAGACGCGTGCAGATCGCGTTGACCAGACGGACGCCCGCCGGACCGTGACCATGATGCCGCGGCCACAGTTCTTTGGGCGTCAGACCCTTGCCGAGATCGTGGCACAGGGTGGCGAAGCGCACATCAATCTCCGGGCTGAGCATCGCCGCCATAGAAAGCGTCATCAGGGTATGGATGCCGGTATCGATTTCCGGATGCCATTTGGCTGGGGCGGGAATGCCAAACAGGATGTCCAGTTCAGGAAACAGCACTTTCAGTGCGCCGCAGTCGCGCAAAACCTGAAAATAGACCTGTGGATTACGCGTGCCGAGGGCACCTTCCGTCTCTTTCCACACCCGCTCGGGCGTCAGATGTTCCAGTTCGCCCGCGGCGGTCATCTCACGCATCAGCGCCATCGTTTCATCGGCGATGCGAAAACTCAGGTGTGCATAGCGCGCGGCGAAGCGTGCCACGCGCAGTACGCGCAGTGGATCTTCACTGAAAGCGGGGGAGACGTGGCGCAGGAGGCGGTTTTGCAGGTCCGCCTGCCCGTGATACGGATCGATAAGGTTGCCGTCGGTATCCTGGGCGAGCGCATTAACCGTCAGGTCGCGACGCTGTAAATCGTCTTCAAGGGTGACGTCCGGAGCGGCGTAGCAGGTAAAACCGGTGTAGCCGGAACCGGATTTACGCTCGGTACGGGCCAGCGCGTACTCTTCGTGGCTTTCAGGATGGAGGAACACGGGAAAATCGCGGCCTACCTGCTGGTAGCCCGCGTCAAGCATTTGCTGCGGTGTAGCGCCAACCACGACCCAATCCCGGTCTTTAATCGGTAGCCCTAATAACCCGTCCCTGACTGCGCCACCGACCAGATAACTCTTCACTACACCTCTCCTCACGCATTGTCTTTGCCGAATCATACGTAAGTGTAGAGGAGAAGGCGAATTTGGCTTAATTCATCCAGCGGTCTTTGCGCTTGCGGCTTGGGATCATATGCGGCAGCACCAGCCCCAGGATCAGCCCGATACCCAGCACACCGCCGCCGTACATAAACCACTGCATAATGATGGTGCGCTGCTTGTCATCAAGCTGCAAATTAGCGGCGCTAACCTTTTTCTGCGCCACAATAAGCTCATTCTTAAGCTTCTGGTTTTCATCTTTCAGGCCGTTAATGACGCTGTCACTCTGCGCCACTTTTTGCTGCATTTCAGCGGTGCGCTGATTCCAGGTGGTGTCGATACCGTTCAGCTTATCGGTCAACGTTTTTACCTGATTTTCCAGGTCCGGCACGCGCGAGCGCAGGCTCGGCTCGGCATTCAGCTCTTTCAGCGGGATCCACGCGGTACGGCCGCTGCTGTCGCGCACCTGACCATAATTGGTGCCCGCATCCGTCTGGAGCAGGGCGACTTCTTCGCCGGCATTTACTGTGCCAACGAGACGATAATTATCTCCGGGGCCGCTACGTACCCAGGTGTTCAGTTCATCCGAAACGTAACGCTTTTCTTCACCATGAGAGACGGTGGAAACGCTGAGCGTCAATAAAGTTAAGGCAATAAGGCGTAATTTAGGCATTAGATCATCGTTATTGTCATGGAAGTGGAACGAATGTCGTGGCAACAGTCTGACGACGTAATGGCGTAAGCAGCAATCGGAATCATCCGGGTCGGGAAGTCAAACTTTTCTGCCTTCAACACGCACAGTTCATGGTATTTTGCCGCAAAATACTATCTACTGACAAAAAAGATGCGCGTAAGTTCGTGCTAATTGTCTTTCGTATCAACGTAATCATAAGAATTCAGCTATGGCTCAAGAAATCGAATTGAAGTTTATCGTTAACCATGACGGCGTTGAGACGCTGCGCAACCACCTGAACACGCTGTCGGCAGAGCACGTTCCTGCCAGCCCGCTGCTCAATATCTATTACGAAACGCCGGATAACTGGCTGCGTCAGCATGATATGGGGCTGCGCATTCGCGGCAATAATGGCCACTATGAAATGACCATTAAAATCGCCGGACGCGTGGTCGGCGGCCTGCATCAGCGTCCGGAATACAATATCGAACTGAGCCAGCCGGAGCTGGATTTGGCGCTTTTCCCGGCTGAAGTCTGGCCGCAGGGCGAACTGCCTGCGCATCTGGCGGAGCAGGTGCAGCCGCTGTTCAGTACCGACTTCCAGCGCGAAAAGTGGCTGGTGGAAGTAGGCGAGAGCCGGATTGAAATCGCGCTGGATCGCGGTGAAGTTAAAGCTGGTGACGTGCAGGAGCCGATTGGTGAACTTGAGCTGGAATTACTGTCCGGTGAAACGCAGGATCTCCTGAAGCTGGCGCGCCAGCTGGTGAATCTGGAGGTGCTGCGTCAGGGAAGCCTGAGCAAAGCGGCGCGTGGTTATCACCTGACGCAGGGCAACCCGGAACGTCCGCTCAGGCCGCTGACGATTTTAAGCGTGCCGCGCAAGGCCAGCGTTGAGCAGGCGTTCGAGGCGGCGCTCGAAAAAGCGCTCTCCCAGTGGCAGTATCACGAAGAACTGTGGGTGCGCGGCAATGCGGCGGCGAAAGCGGGCGTGCAGGCGGCTATCAGCCTGATCCGCCATACGCTTACCCTGTTTGGCGGTATCGTGCCGCGTAAAGCGAGCGCTCGCTTACGTGACCTGCTTACGCTGTCGGAGGCGACGCTGGCGTCAGATGTGTCGGCGGAAACCGCTGCCAGCAGCGCCAACATCGCGCTGGCAAAACTCAATCTGACCGAGTGGCTGATTACCCGCGGCTGGCAGCCATTCCTCGACGCAAAAGCGCAGGCGAAATTTGCTGACTCTTTCAAACGCTATGCGGATATTGCGCTCTCCCGCCATGCGGCGGAACTGCGTAAAACCTTCGCGTATCCGTTGGGTGACAGCTATGGCGATCAAATCCCCCGTCTGAGCCGCGATATCGACAGCATCACGCTGCTGGCGGGAAATTACGATCCCGTTGTGGCCCAGGCCTGGCTGGAGAACTGGCAGGGTCTGCTGCACGCCATCAAAAAACGCCAGCACATTGAAATCGAACACTTCCGCAATGAAGCGATGGCGATGGAGCCGTTCTGGTTACACAGCGGTAAACGTTAATTCAGGCAAAGGACAGACTCCATGATGCCGCTTTCTTCAGCGTTACAGCAGCACTGGCAGACGGTGCTTGAGCGCCTGCCGGACGATTTTCCGGTGCAAACGTCCGGCGAACAAACGCAGTTAGTGCTCACTTTCAGTGATTTTGTTCAGCAAAGCGTGGTGGCGCATCCAGAGTGGCTGGCCGCGCTGGAAAGCCATCCACCGCAGGCGGATGAGTGGCGGCATTATGCACCGTGGATACAGGACGCGCTGTCATCAGTGAACGATGAAGCGGCATTGATGCACGCGCTGCGCCTGTTCCGTCGCCATATGATGGTGCGTATTGCCTGGGCGCAGGCGCTGATGCTGGTGAGCGAACAGGAAACCCTCCAGCAGCTCAGCGCGCTGGCGGAAACGCTGATTGTCGCCGCCCGCGACTGGCTGTATACGGCCTGCTGCCGGGAGTGGGGCACGCCGTGCAATGCCCGTGGCGAAGCGCAGCCGCTGCTTATTCTCGGCATGGGCAAGCTGGGCGGCGGCGAACTGAATTTTTCCTCGGATATCGATCTGATTTTTGCCTGGCCGGAGAAGGGTACGACCCAGGGCGGGCGTCGTGAGCTGGATAACGCGCAGTTTTTCACCCGCCTCGGACAGCGGCTGATTAAAGCGCTGGATCAGCCCACCCAGGACGGCTTTGTTTATCGCGTGGACATGCGGCTGCGGCCCTTTGGCGACAGCGGCCCGCTGGTGCTGAGTTTTGCGGCGCTGGAAGATTATTATCAGGAGCAGGGCCGCGACTGGGAGCGCTATGCGATGGTCAAGGCCCGCATCATGGGCGACAACGACGGCGTTTACGCCAGCGAACTGCGCGCCATGCTGCGGCCGTTTGTCTTCCGTCGCTATATCGACTTCAGCGTTATTCAGTCTTTGCGCAATATGAAGGGCATGATTGCCCGTGAAGTCAGACGGCGCGGCCTGAAAGACAACATCAAACTCGGCGCCGGCGGCATTCGTGAAATTGAGTTTATCGTTCAGGTTTTCCAGTTAATTCGCGGCGGACGCGAGCCGTCATTGCAGCTTCGCTCGCTGCTGCCGACGCTGTCGGCGATTGCGGCATTGCATTTGCTGCCGGAAGAGGATGCCACGGCGTTACGCGAAGCGTACCTGTTTTTACGTCGGCTGGAAAACTTGCTGCAAAGTATTAACGATGAACAGACCCAGACCCTGCCGGGGGACGATCTCAACCGGGCGCGGCTGGCGTGGGGCATGCGCCTTGCCGACTGGTCAACGCTGGAAGCGACGCTGACACAGCATATGCGCCGCGTGCGCCAGGTCTTCAACGAGCTAATCGGCGATGATGATACCGACACTCAGGAAGAGCAGCTGTCGGAAAACTGGCGCGAACTGTGGCAGGATGTGTTGCAGGAAGAGGATGTCACGCCAGTGCTGGCACACCTCAGCGATGCTGACCGTCAGCGGGTAGTGGCGCTGATCGCTGATTTTCGCAAGGAGCTGGATAAGCGCACCATTGGCCCGCGTGGTCGGCAGGTGCTGGATCACCTGATGCCGCATCTGCTGGCCGATGTCTGCTCCCGCGACGACGCGCCGATCCCACTGTCACGGTTAATGCCGCTGCTCACCGGGATTGTGACCCGCACCACCTATCTCGAACTTCTGAGCGAGTTTCCCGGCGCGCTCAAACATCTGATTACCCTTTGTGCCGCCTCACCGATGGTGGCCAGCCAGCTGGCACGTTATCCGCTGCTGCTCGATGAACTACTCGATCCCAATACGCTTTATCAGCCGACCGCGACGGATGCTTATCGTGATGAGCTGCGCCAGTATCTGTTGCGGGTGCCGGAAGAGGACGAGGAGCAACAGCTTGAAGCGCTGCGTCAGTTTAAGCAGGCGCAGTTGCTGCGTATTGCGGCGGCGGACATCGCCGGTACGCTGCCAGTGATGAAAGTGAGCGATCACTTAACCTGGCTGGCGGAGGCAATGATTGACGCCGTGGTTCAGCAGGCGTGGACGCAAATGGTCGCCCGTTACGGGCAACCCGCTCATCTTCGCGAGCGTGAAGGCCGTGGATTTGCTGTCATTGGCTACGGCAAGCTCGGCGGCTGGGAGCTAGGCTACAGTTCCGATCTCGATCTGGTCTTTCTGCATGATTGTCCGATTGACGTCATGACCGACGGTGAACGCGAGATCGACGGTCGACAGTTCTATCTGCGGCTGGCCCAGCGCATTATGCATCTGTTCAGTACCCGCACCTCCTCCGGCATTCTGTATGAGGTGGATGCGCGTCTGCGGCCTTCCGGCGCGGCAGGTATGCTGGTGACTACCGCCGAAGCCTTTGCTGATTATCAGAAAAACGAGGCGTGGACCTGGGAGCATCAGGCGCTGGTCCGCGCCCGTGCGGTGTATGGCGATCCGCAGCTTAACCAACAGTTTGACGCTATCCGCCGCGAGATTTTGAGCGCGCCGCGCGAGGGCGAAAAACTGCAAACTGACGTGCGCGAGATGCGTGAGAAAATGCGCGCCCACCTCGGCAATAAACACCGCGACCGTTTTGATATCAAAACCGACGCGGGCGGCATCACCGATATTGAGTTCATCGCGCAGTACCTGGTGCTGCACTATGCGCATCAAAAACCGAAGCTGACCCGCTGGTCAGATAACGTGCGCATCCTGGAGTTGCTGGCGCAAAACGACATTATGGATGAGCAGGAAGCGCAGGCGCTGACGCAGGCCTATACCACCTTGCGCGACGAGCTACACCACCTCGCGCTTCAGGAGCAGGCGGGGCATTTGCCGCCGGATGCCTTTATGGCAGAACGTGCTCAGGTCAGCGCCAGCTGGCAGAAGTGGCTGGTGGAGCCGTGCACATCAGAACAGGTGTGATATTATCGCGCGCAACAAAACGTATGACTGATGAATCTCTCAGGAGACAGGAATGAAAGTAACGCTGCCAGAATTTACTCGCGCAGACGTCATGGTGGTCGGTGACGTGATGCTGGATCGCTACTGGTACGGGCCAACCAGCCGTATTTCACCGGAAGCGCCGGTGCCGGTCGTGAAAGTGGATACCATTGAGGAGCGTCCTGGCGGCGCGGCGAACGTGGCAATGAACATTGCCTCGCTGGGGGCAGCGTCACGGCTGGTCGGTCTGACCGGGATCGACGACGCCGCACGTGCGTTGAGTAAATCACTGGCTGACGTTAACGTGAAGTGTGATTTTGTTTCCGTCCCGACGCATCCGACCATCACCAAACTGCGCGTGCTGTCGCGCAATCAGCAATTAATCCGCCTCGATTTTGAAGAAGGCTTCGCTGGTGTCGATCCGCAGCCGATGCACGACCGCATCCAGCAAGCGCTGAAGCATGTGGGCGCGCTGGTGCTCTCTGATTATGCAAAGGGCGCGTTAGCGAGCGTTCAGCAAATGATCGCCCTGGCACGGCAGGCGAACGTTCCGGTGCTGATCGACCCGAAAGGCACTGAATTTGAGCGCTACCGTGGCGCGACGCTACTCACGCCTAACCTTTCTGAGTTTGAAGCGGTGGCGGGGAAATGCCAGAGCGAAGAGGAACTGGTTGAACGCGGCATGAAGATTATTGCTGATTTCGACCTCAGCGCACTGCTGGTCACGCGCTCCGAACAAGGGATGACGCTGCTGCAACCGGGTAAAGCGCCGCTGCATATGCCGACCCAGGCGCAGGAAGTCTATGACGTCACCGGCGCAGGCGACACGGTGATCGGCGTGCTGGCGGCAACGCTGGCGGCGGGAAATTCGCTGGAGGAAGCCTGCTACTTCGCCAATGCGGCGGCTGGTGTGGTGGTCGGCAAGCTCGGCACCTCTACGGTTTCTCCCATTGAACTGGAAAACGCGGTGCGCGGCCGTTCGGAAACCGGCTTTGGCGTGATGGACGAAGCGGAGTTACAGGAAGCGGTCGCGGCGGCGCGCAAGCGCGGCGAGAAAGTAGTGATGACTAACGGCGTATTCGATATTCTGCACGCGGGTCACGTCTCCTACCTCGCCAACGCCCGCAAACTGGGCGATCGTCTGATTGTCGCGGTCAACAGCGACGCCTCCACCAAACGGCTGAAGGGCGACTCTCGTCCGGTCAACCCGCTGGAACAGCGGATGATCGTGCTGGGCGCGCTGGAAGCGGTGGACTGGGTGGTTTCTTTTGAAGAAGACACGCCGCAGCGCCTGATTGCCGGGATCCTGCCGGATCTGCTGGTGAAAGGCGGCGACTACAAGCCGGAAGATATCGCCGGCAGCAAAGAAGTGTGGGCCAACGGCGGCGAGGTGCTGGTGCTTAACTTCGAAGACGGCTGCTCGACGACCAATATCATTCGCAAGATCCAGAAAGACAGCCACCAGTAGGCGCAATTCCCCGGTGGCGCTGCGCTTATCGGGGCTACAGATTACATCAAACGTAGGCCGGATAAGCGCAGCGCCATCCGGCATTATTTTCTTCCCGCATAAACAATCGCGCACTTTTTACCCACTCAGATCAATTTTGTTTCACTCTCTCCTGCACCTTTCAAAATTTGACCTACGCTTAAAAAAAATCATGGGAGATGCGGTAGAAATGAACGAACAGGACTTGTACTCGGTACAGAACTTTGACTTTCTGGCGCGGAGTTTTGCCAGGATGCAAAGGGAAGGACGCCAGATTGATATCAGTAACGTCACCGGCAATATGGATGAAGAACAGCGTAGCTGGTTCTGCCAGCGCTACGAGTTTTATCAACGCCAAACGGTATGCGAATAAACAGAATGGCCCGCTAAATACGGGCCATTTTTTTGGCAGTTATTCCTGCGGATCGACCGGGGGAATCGCCGGAGCCGGTTTCACTTCCGTCGGCACGTTCTGCGAACGGCTCTCCAGCTCGCTCAGGCGTTGCTCAAGCAGCGCCAGCTTCTCACGGGTACGCAGCAGTACCTGCGTTTGTACGTCAAACTCTTCACGACTGATCAAATCCAGACGGGTCAGCTGCGACTGAAGCACCTGACGGATTTTCTTCTCTACATCGTCCCCGAAGTCCCGGATCCCCTTCGGCATCGATTCATGGACCTGGCGGGCGATTTGTTCAATTTTTTTCGGGTCAATCATTGTCGTTTCCTGATCTGATAGGCTCTGCAATCATTGTAGTTTGAGAAAGCCACTCTATAAACAATTGTTTGAAGTGAATGGATTGCCCAAAGTGGTTAACAGCGTTATAGTTGCCGTGCTTATTCTCAGGGCGGGGTGTAATTCCCCACCGGCGGTAAATCGACGCTTGTCGAAAGCCCGCGAGCGCTTCTGGCTTTGCCGGAAGGTCAGCAGATCCGGTGTAATTCCGGGGCCGACGGTTAAAGTCCGGATGGGAGAGAGTAACGATCCAACAGGCCCGGCCTGCGCACGTTATTTTTTTGACTCCTAAGACTGCCCTGATTCTGGTAACCATAATGTTAATGAGGTTTTTTTACCATGAATCAGACTCTTTTTTCTTCTTTTGGTAATGCGTTTGAGCGTGTAGAACAGGCTGTTGCTGCGCTGCGCGAAGGCCGTGGTGTGATGGTGCTGGACGACGAAAGTCGTGAAAACGAAGGTGATATGATCTTCGCGGCAGAGACCATGACCACCGAACAGATGGCGCTGACCATTCGTCACGGTAGCGGCATTGTGTGCCTGTGCATTACCGAAGATCGTCGTCAGCAGCTTGACCTGCCAATGATGGTTGAAAACAACACCAGCGCCTACGGCACCGGTTTCACCGTCACCATCGAAGCCGCTGAAGGCGTTACCACCGGCGTTTCTGCCGCCGACCGTATTACCACCGTCCGTGCTGCGATTGCCGATAACGCAACCCCTTCCGACCTGAACCGACCGGGCCATGTGTTCCCGCTGCGCGCGCAACCGGGCGGCGTGCTGACCCGCGGTGGTCATACCGAAGCAACGATCGATCTGGTGTCTTTAGCGGGCTTTAAGCCGACAGGCGTATTGTGCGAGTTAACCAATGATGATGGGTCAATGGCGCGCGCGCCGGAATGCATCAAATTTGCGCGCGAGCATAATATGGCCGTCGTCACCATTGAAGATTTAGTGGCGTATCGTCAGGAACACGAGAAAAAAGCCAGCTAAGATCGGCAACCCTGCCCGGTGGCGCTGCGCTTACCGGGCCTGTGGTTTGAGACGTGGCAGTTGTAGCTACCGTCTTGAACGTCAAGCGGTAGCTGCATAATTTTCATCCCAGGGAAGCCGCGTTTTTAACACGCCGAAGCACAGATGCACCTGTTTGCGCATGACGGCCCCCAGCGCGGCTTTCTTTGCCTTGCCCTTCGCGACCAGCCTTTCATAGACAGCCTTTGCCTGCCTGTTCCAGCGGCTCGCGCTCAGGGCTGCCACGTACAGCTTAGCCCGCACACCTGATGGTCCTGTTTTTGACATATGTGGTCTGCCACGTACTGAGCTTCCCGATGTTTTCTCTACCGGGTTGAGCCCCAGATACGCCGCTACCTGTGAGGCGCTTTTGAACGTTCCGTCTTTCAGCAGTGCCAGCATTTCCCGCCCGACCTGATCTTTCACACCCTTGATCGATTTCAGTAAATCAAGATCGGCCTTCAGCCCCGGATCGTTATCCGTATGATCGGTTATGAGCTTTTCTATCCGGGCCAGTTCGTCATTCAGCCAGCTTTTCGTCCGCTCCAGTGAAAGGATGACTTCCCGTGGTGTGGATGTGGAAGTCGCTTTTTCCAGCCGGTTCACCGTACGCTGCACATCCTCTCTCAGGGCATTCCGCTGCCGCAGCAGAGCCCTCAGTTTGCGCACTTCGGGTGAAGGCGGAACCCAGATATTCGGGTGTTTCAGCGCGCCATAACAGGCCAGTACGAATGCATCGACAGCATCATTCTTGTTGAGGATATCCATCCCGCAGGCAAATTCGCGGACACGATGTGGGTTGGCCATGCAGACCCTGACGCCAGCCTCATGGAGGCCATACGCCAGATTTTCATGATAGATACCCGTCGCTTCCAGCACGACCGTCACGCTTCCCGGAACGCATTTTTGTGCGTTCAGCCAGTCGACAACCCTGCGGGCCACGGCGGGTTCATTGTTCAGAACCTTGTGCTTTTTTTTGCCGCCGGGGCCGGCAACAAGCAGACAAAGATCGATTTTATTTTTACTGACATCAATACCGAGAGTACACACAGAACACCTCCTTTCACCTGAGCCAACACGCCATTCCAGCCTTGTACATACGAAGTCAGTGCTTCTGGTTACCGTACGGATTTTGAGTGACGTGAAAGGTGAAACGGGAGGCTTAAGCTACATCGGAAGATCGGTGTCTTCAGGCCGGATACAAGCTTCTCCCGTTTCAGATAGCTGACAGCTAATCAGCTATCTGTTCAGGATACAAGGCCGGATAAGGCGAAGCCGCCATCCGGCATTACCGGACACGGTACTTCCCGGCGATAACATCCCTCAACCGAACCCAATTGTTTGCAGCAGCACCAGACTTAACCCCATCACTGACATCCCGCACAGCACGCCATAGCTCGGATTATTATGCGGGTCGATTTCCTTCGCCAGCGGCATCAATTCGTCCACTGACAACGCCACCATGATCCCTGCCACAGCAGCCATAATCGCCGCCATCACTATTGGCGACATCATGCTGCCAAGGATCAGCCATGCCAGCACCCCGCCAAGGATTTCCGCAAGACCCGAAATGCCCGCCCAGAAAACGGCTTTCCCCCGCGAACCTGTCGCGGCGTATACCGGACCGGCAACCGCCAGACCTTCCGGAATATTATGTAGCGCGACGGCCAGCGCGATGCCAAAGCCCAGCTCCAGATTGTTGCTCGCCGTAACATAGGTGGCGATACCTTCCGGGAAGTTGTGCAGGCTGATGCCCAGCGTCAGCAAAATCGCGGTGCGGCGGATTTTTCGTGTAGGGGGGAGCGCACTGTCCTGCATCAAATCCTGCGGATGGGAGTGGGGAAGGAGGCGATCCAGCCCGTAGTAACCCAGCAGACCGGCGATAAACATGCCGTAGCCCAGCACCGGTGGCATATTTTCAGTTGCCAGAGCCGCTGGCAGCATTTCCATCAGCGAAATAAGCAGCATGATCCCGGCGGCAAAGCCGAGCGAAAATGCCAGTAAGCGGTTAGAAGGCTTCTGGCCCAGTACGCCGAGGATCGCACCGATAAAGGTGGCTGCGCCGGCAAGCACGGTCAGAATTAAAGGTACTGACATTGGCTACTCCTTTTGATAATGATTCTCATTCATGATAGAGGCATCTTCCATAATGTTCGAGAGGGTATGCCCGGCCTTTAATAATCCTTACATTCAAAATTTCTGACGATCATCATCATGGTTATCTGAGTTCATGAGATGTAAAAAGAGCGTAGTGTGATGTTATCAAATTATACTCTTTGTAAGGATATCATCATGTCCCGTTCCCGTATGCCAGCACTTTTTTTAGGCCATGGTAGCCCGATGAATGTGCTGGAAGATAATCGCTATACACGTACCTGGCAGCAACTGGGTGAAACCTTACCGCGTCCCAAAGCCATCGTCGTGATCTCCGCCCACTGGTTCACGCGCGGCACGGGCGTGACGGCGATGGAAACGCCGAAAACCATTCATGATTTCGGCGGGTTCCCGCAGGCGCTGTACGATACGCACTATCCGGCACCCGGCTCGCCAGAACTGGCCGAGCGGCTGGTTGAATTACTCTCGCCGGTGCCGGTTACACTGGATCGAGAAGCGTGGGGGTTTGACCACGGCTCGTGGGGCGTGCTGATCAAGATGTACCCTGAGGCGGATATCCCGATGGTGCAGCTCAGCGTCGACAGCACTAAACCGGCGGCCTGGCATCTTGAGATTGGCCGTAAGCTGGCGGCGTTACGTGACGAAGGCATCATGCTGGTCGCCAGCGGCAACGTGGTGCATAACTTGCGTACCGTACGCTGGCATGGCGAAAACACCCCGTATCCGTGGGCGACATCGTTTAATGAATATGTGAAGGCGAATCTGACGTGGAAGGGCGCGGCGGAAGATCATCCGCTGGTTAACTATCTGGATCATGAAGGCGGCGCGTTGTCGAACCCGACGGCGGATCACTTCCTGCCGCTGCTGTACATTCTGGGCGCGTGGGATGGCGAGGAACCGGTGACCATCCCGGTGGACGGAATTGAAATGGGCAGTTTGAGTATGTTGTCGGTGCTGGTGGGATAACCGGACGGGTGTAGAGTTGATGGGAGGATACATGGAGCAGAGGTGGTACTTCCGTTCACCTCAATTTCCCGGGATCAACTGAATTACCGCGTCGGTGAACGTGCCAGGGCTCCCGGCCCGTAAATCGCCGCTTCGCGGTTCCCTCGTCTTATTCCTTCCGGCTTCGGGTCGGGCGCGAGCTTTACATCCTGTAAAGCACACGCCCTCGACGCGCGTCGCCCCGGCCTCCAGGAAACGACTCGGCGATTTACAGCCGGACACAACCCGCGCTGTACTATCCCGGTCTGGCATTACTCTGTTATTTACTGTAAGAACGCTATTCTAAGAACTCACTCCACAAAAATATGCGGATAGAACCGTGACAGATCCTGCGTAATCAGCGCGCGATCCTCCCGAATCCCAATCCCCGCAGGCTGGTCGTTAATCAGCCAGCTGCCGATCAACACATAACTGTCACCAAATTTTGGCAGCGGATAAAACTGCTGGACGATCATGCCTTCTTCGCCATACGGTCCTTCGACCTCTTCAATGGTCTTACCGTTTTCCACAATCGAAACGTTAGCCCCTTCACGTGAAAAAATCGGCTTAACGACGAATTTGTCCATCGGCGGATGATCGTCTTCCGCAAAGTACGCAGGCAGCAGGTTCGGGTGATCCGGGAACATTTCCCAGAGCATCGGTAGTAGCGCTTTGTTGGAGATAATGCTTTTCCACGCGGGTTCCAGCCAGCGCACGCCGGCATCTTCCAGCTTGGTGGAAAACACCTCGCGCAGCATATATTCCCACGGATAAAGCTTGAACAAATTCGCAATGACCTGATCCTGCAAATCGCTAAACTGGCCTTTTTCACCAAGCCCAATGTCTTCGATATACAGAAATTCCGTGGCGACGCCCGCTTCGGCGGCGCAATCCTGGAGATATTGTACCGTGCCGCGATCTTCAACCGTATCGCGACAGCAGGTCAGATGCAGAAGCTGGAAGCCATGCTGCTCGCGCAGTTCGGCAAAACGTTCAATGATCTTTTCCTGCAGACTATTGAACTGGTCACTCCCCTGCGGCAGATTGCCCGCATTCAGTTGATCCTCCAGCCACAGCCACTGAAAAAACGCCGCTTCATACAGCGAGGTGGGCGTATCGGCGTTATTCTCCAGCAGTTTGGGTTCGCCAGTGCCGTCCCATGCCAGATCGAGGCGCGAGTAGAGCGAAGGCTGATGGGTTTGCCACGACTGGCGGACAAAGCTCCAGGTATGCTTCGGGATACGGAATTTGGTCATTAACGCATCGCTGGCGATGACCTTATCGACCACTTTCAGGCACAGCTGATGCAGTTCTGCCGTAACCTCTTCCAGTTTGTCGACCTGTGCCAGCGTCAGTTTGTAGTAAGCGTCTTCACACCAGTACGGTTCGCCATACATGGTGTGAAAATTAAACCCGTATTCGGTGGCCTTTTCTCGCCAGTCCGGGCGTTCGGTAATGCTGATCCTTTCCATGCCGATCAGCCGCCCATTGAGCGGGAAGAACTGCCCGACGCGCTACTACGCTGCATCGCGGACTGCTTCGCTACCGACTCACCAAAGCCGCCGCGAGTAATCGTTGAGGTGGTCGCCGGTTTCGGAGCCATTGCGGTTTTCGGCACGTTCATCGTGCGACCCGGCTGGGCGGCACCGTAATTTTTACCGCTGGCATCGGTGTATTGACCGTAGGCCGGGCTGGCCGGGTTACGCGAGCTAAACAGCGGCTGCTGGGCAAAACCGGCACCGCCGCCCATCAGGCGGCCCATCATATAACCCGCCATCAGCGGCATCCAGAAACCGCCGCTGGACTGCGTCTGCGCCTGGTTTTCCGGTGCCATACCCGCCTGCGCCGGAGCCTGCTGGCACTGGCCTTCACCGAATTCAGCAACGCAGTCTTCCCGCGTAGCGTATTTCGGCGCGGTCCGTTCGGCTTCTTTCAGCGCGTTGTTATAGGCGGTGGTACATTCTGCGCTCTTACCAGGATTAGCCGAAGAACAGTCGTCGGCGTTGAGATAAGTCGATACCGTTTCGTCGCTTTTCTCACAGCCCGCCAGCATAAATACGGCGCTTACGGCAAAGGCGACAGGGGTAAGATGGCGCGCGCTCCAGCTTTTGCGGAACGTGGCGTGATTAATTGTTTTTGTCCGTTTCATAGTTGTCTTCCAGACCCAGAGGTAATGCGTGATGAATACTGCTCAGGATAGAGGATGGGGGGTTGAAAATGAAGCGGGAAGGGGATCTTTACGTTGCCTTACGTTCAGGCAGGGACTGGCGTCCCCGCCTGGCGGGGTTGCTTAACGGCGAGCGGAAGCAGGCTGAACTGCCGTACCAGAATAGCCGTCCGCACTGGCTGCCTGCGAGGCATCTTCCGGTGCTACGCTTTCCGGCGTGGTCGGCACGGTTTTACCCAGTGCGCTGTTCAGCGAAGCCAGATCCTGCTCATTCAGTGTGCCGAGGGCATTTTTGATATTAAGCTGATTGATCAGGTAGTTATAGCGAGCGCTGGAGAGCTGCTGCTTGGCGTTATATAGCGTGGTAGTCGCGTCCAGCACATCGACGATAGTACGCGTACCAACGGAATAACCGGCTTCTGACGCATCCAGAGAGCTTTGCGCAGAGACAACCGCCTGCTTATACGCATTAATACTACTGATTGACGCATTAATGTTGTTATAAGAGGAACGCACGTTCTGCACGACGCTACGGTGCGCGCTTTCAAGCTGCTCGCTGGAGCCGACGAAGTTATACTGCGCCTGTTTCACCTGAGAGTTGACCATCCCGCCCTGATAAATCGGCAGCGAGAAGTTCAGACCGACCTGATTCTGGCCTGCATTGTTATCATCGTATTGAGAGCCGGTCGCGCCACGGGTTTTGGAACCGCTATACGAGGTATCGGAAACCCCCGTTGAGGCGGTTAAACCCAGCGTTGGCAGATGGCCATCCTGCGCCTGACGAATTTGTTCGCGCGCCAGATCCTGATTCAGACGCGCCTGCAACAGCGTCAGGTTGCGGTTTTCAGCTTCTTTCAGCAGACTATTTACCGCCTGCGGACGTGCCGTTTTGAAGTTATCGACATTAAGCGATGCCAGTTCAGGGTAGTAATTACCGGTCACCTGGCGCAGGGATTCTACTGCGTTATCCAGATTATTACGGGCAGTGACTTCATTTGCCAGCACGGTATCGTACTGTGAACGGGCGTTCTGCACGTCGGTAATCGCCACCAGCCCGACGTTAAAACGCTGGGTGGTCTGGTCTAACTGACGATAGATGGCCTGTTTCTGCGCTTCAGTATAGGAAAGCGCATCAATGGCGCTTAATACGTTAAAATAGGCGGTAGCCGTATTCAGGATCAGCGTTTGCTGATCGGCCTGCCAGGTCACATCCTGAATACCGGCTGATTTTTCTTGCAGCGTCAGGGCGCGCCATTTCGACATATCAAAAATGGTCTGCGTTAATTGCAGAGAGGCGCTTTTTGAAGTGGTATCCAGGCCATTACTATCGCGAAAACCATTGCTGTAGTTATAATCTGCACCCAGACCAAGCTGAGGCAGCAAAGGGCTACGCGCTTCGTTGATTTTTTCGAATGCCGCATCGCGATCGGCTGCTGACTTACGCAGGTCCGGGTTGCTTAAACGCGCCTGCTGATAAACCTGCAACAGGTTTTCTGCCTGGCTCACTGCGCTGAAGCCGGTCAGGCTCAGGCCGATAAGGATGGGGAGCAATTTCTTCATTTGCATTCCTTGTTGAGAAGCATTTTTAGCGCTAAACAAATTCAAAAAATAATCGCCGATTGTAGCAGAATCTGCCAGTCTCAAAGGTTGGCGTTATGTGCCATCCGACATTAATGGGCACCAATCTACCATAGAGTTTGTGAAACCGTAGTTAAACTGGCGAGAAATCCATAATTTCATCACTATTGTCACCCGGAGATAATCATGACCAGACAAAATGGACTGGCGGTAACTTACACAAAAAATGATATAGAAATTATTGCACGCGAAACACTGTATAGCGGTTTTTTTTCGCTCGATTTATACCGCTTTCGCCATCGTCTGTTTAACGGGGAAATGAGCGGTGAAGTGCGGCGTGAAATTTTTGAACGCGGCCACGCTGCCGTCTTGCTACCCTTTGACCCGGTGCGCGACGAAGTGGTATTGGTGGAGCAGATCCGTATCGCCGCTTACGACAGCAGCGAAAGCCCGTGGTTGTTAGAACTGGTCGCCGGAATGATTGAAGAAGGCGAGAGCGTAGAACAGGTTGCACGCCGCGAAGCAGTCGAAGAAGCTGGTCTCGACGTGGGTCGGGTGAAAAAATTTATGAGCTATCTGGCAAGTCCGGGTGGCACCAGCGAGCGCCTCTCCTTAATGGTGGGGGAAGTGGACGCCACGACGGCGGAAGGGATTCACGGTCTGGCTGATGAAAACGAAGATATTCGGGTTCATGTGGTAAGTCGGGAGCAGGCTTATCAGTGGGTTGAAGAGGGGAAAATCGACAACGCAGCGTCAGTCATCGCCCTGCAATGGCTACAACTGCACTATCAAGAGTTAATGAATGAGTGGAAAAAATGAAGCGTTATACACCTGATTTCCCCGAAATGATGCGTCTGTGCGAAACCAATTTCGCCCAGCTCCGCCGCCTGTTGCCGCGTAACGATGCGCCGGGCGAAACCGCAAGTTATCAGGTGGCCAACGCGCAGTACCGGTTAACGATACAGGAATCTACCCGCTACACTACGCTGGTAGAAATTGAACAAACCGCGCCCGCCGTCAGTTACTGGAGCCTGCCATCCATGTCGGTTCGACTGTATCATGACGCTATGGTCGCGGAAGTGTGTTCAACTCAGCAGATCTTTCGTTTCAAAGCGCGGTATGATTATCCGAATAAAAAGTTGCATCAACGCGACGAAAAGCATCAAATTAATCAGTTTTTAGCCGACTGGCTACGATATTGTTTAGCACATGGAGCGATGGCGATTCCGGTTTTATAGCGTCGTTAAACCTAAGGACACCATTTGGAAAGCCTGTTAACGCTTCCTTTGGCTGGTGGGGCCAAAGTGAAGATACTGCAAATCACTGATACTCACCTGTTTGCCCAAAAACACGAGACGCTACTGGGTGTGAATACCTGGGAAAGCTATCAGGCGGTCCTGGCCGCCATTCATGCTGAAAAGCGTGAATGCGATCTCATTGTGGCGACAGGGGATTTAGCTCAGGATCAGTCTGCTGCGGCCTATCAGCATTTCGCTGAGGGTATCGCAGGCTTTGCCGCACCCTGCGTCTGGCTGCCGGGAAATCATGACTTTCAGCCCGCCATGTACAGCGCGCTTCAGGACGCGGGAATTTCCCCGGCAAAGCGGGTATGGGTGGGCGACCACTGGCAAATTCTGCTGCTCGATAGCCAGGTGTTCGGCGTGCCGCACGGCGAGCTGAGCGAATTCCAGCTTGAGTGGCTGGAGCGCAAACTGGCGGAATCCACCGATCGGCATACGCTTTTGCTGCTTCATCATCATCCGCTACCGGCGGGATGTGGCTGGCTCGATCAGCACAGTCTGCGCAACGCGCAGGAGCTGGATAACGTGCTGGCGCGTTTTCCCCGCGTGAAGCACATGTTGTGCGGGCACATTCATCAGGAGCTGGACCTCGACTGGAACGGTCGCCGCATGATGGCAACACCTTCTACCTGCGTTCAGTTTAAGCCGCATTGCGCCAACTTTACGCTGGACACCATTGCTCCCGGCTGGCGCTGGCTGGAGTTACATGACGATGGCACTCTGATAACGGAAGTCTGCCGTTTACAGAGCACGCAATTTAGCCCGGACACCGGTTCAGAAGGATATTGATGTCTACGCTTCTTTATCTGCACGGCTTTAATAGCTCGCCGCGTTCGGCGAAGGCCACCGCGTTGCGGGAGTGGCTAACGGTACACTATCCTGAGATCCGGATGGTGACACCACAGTTGCCCGTTTTCCCGGCACAGGCCGCAGAACTGCTGGAGTCGCTGGTGCTGGAGCTGGGGGGGCAACCGCTGGGTATTGTCGGCTCGTCACTCGGGGGATATTACGCCACCTGGCTGTCGCAGTGCTTTATGTTACCGGCAGTGGTCGTCAATCCGGCCGTGCGTCCTTTTGAACTGCTGGCGGATTATCTTGGGCATAACGAGAATCCCTACACAGGCCAGCAATATGTGCTAGAGTCTCGCCATATTTACGATCTCAAAGTGATGCAAATCGACCCGCTGGAAGCGCCGGATCTTATCTGGTTATTACAGCAGACCGGGGACGAGGTGCTTGATTACCGTCAGGCGGTGGATTATTTTGACGCCTGCCGCCAGACCGTCGAAGAGGGCGGCAATCACGCATTTGTTGGCTTTGACGATCATTTCTCACAGATTATCGATTTTCTGGGCCTGCGCTAAGCAGCCAGAACGACTTACGAAAACACCATGACGCAATCATATAACGCTGATGCCATTGAGGTACTCACCGGGCTTGAGCCGGTTCGCCGCCGTCCGGGAATGTATACCGACACCACTCGCCCTAACCACATGGGCCAGGAAGTCATTGATAACAGTGTCGATGAAGCACTGGCGGGCCACGCGAAGCGCGTGGACGTCATTCTGCACGCCGATCAGTCGCTGGAAGTCATTGACGATGGCCGCGGTATGCCGGTGGATATTCACCCGGAAGAGGGTGTCCCGGCGGTTGAACTGATCCTCTGTCGTCTGCATGCGGGCGGCAAGTTCTCCAATAAAAACTACCAGTTCTCCGGTGGTCTTCACGGGGTGGGGATTTCCGTTGTCAACGCCCTGTCGAAGCGCGTGGAAGTGACGGTTCGTCGTGACGGTCAGATTTACCAGATCGCGTTTGAAAACGGCGACAAGGTGGAAGAGTTAAAGGTGGTCGGCACCTGCGGAAAACGTAATACCGGCACCAGCGTTCATTTCTGGCCGGATGAAAGCTTTTTCGACAGCCCACGCTTCTCTGTCTCGCGCATGACGCACCTGCTGAAGGCCAAAGCGGTGCTTTGCCCCGGTGTGGAAATCACCTTCAAAGATAACGTCAACAACACCGAACAGCGCTGGTGCTATGAGGATGGTCTCAACGACTATCTCAGCGAGGCGGTAAACGGTCTGCCGGTGCTGCCGGAAAAACCGTTTGTCGGCAATCTGGCGGGCGACACCGAAGCCGTCGAATGGGCGCTGTTATGGCTGCCGGAAGGCGGCGAGCTGCTGACCGAGAGCTACGTTAACCTGATCCCGACCATGCAGGGCGGCACCCACGTTAACGGTCTGCGTCAGGGGCTACTGGATGCGATGCGCGAATTCTGCGAATACCGCAATATTCTGCCGCGTGGCGTGAAGCTTTCCGCAGAAGATATCTGGGACCGTTGCGCCTACGTGCTGTCGGTCAAAATGCAGGACCCGCAGTTTGCCGGGCAGACGAAAGAGCGACTTTCGTCTCGTCAGTGCGCGGCGTTTGTCTCTGGCGTGGTGAAAGACGCTTTCAGCCTGTGGCTAAACCAGAACGTACAGGCCGCAGAAATGCTGGCTGAAATGGCGATTTCCAGCGCTCAGCGTCGCCTGCGTGCGGCGAAAAAAGTGGTACGTAAGAAATTGACCAGCGGTCCGGCGCTGCCGGGGAAACTGGCGGACTGCACCGCGCAGGATCTCAACCGCACCGAGCTGTTTCTGGTGGAAGGGGATTCCGCAGGCGGCTCGGCCAAGCAGGCGCGTGACCGTGAATATCAGGCGATCATGCCGCTGAAAGGCAAGATCCTGAATACCTGGGAAGTGTCCTCCGACGAAGTGCTGGCTTCGCAGGAAGTACATGATATTTCGGTGGCCATCGGTATCGATCCGGACAGTGAAGATCTCAGCCAGCTGCGCTACGGCAAAATCTGCATTCTCGCGGATGCGGACTCCGACGGACTGCACATCGCCACGCTGCTGTGCGCGCTGTTTGTGAAGCATTTCCGCACCCTGGTGAAACACGGCCACGTTCACGTTGCGCTGCCGCCGCTGTATCGTATCGATCTCGGTAAAGAGGTGTACTACGCGCTGACGGAAGAGGAAAAAACCGGCGTGCTGGAGCAGCTTAAACGCAAGAAAGGCAAGCCGAACGTTCAGCGTTTTAAAGGCCTGGGCGAAATGAACCCGATGCAGCTACGCGAAACGACGCTCGATCCGAACACCCGTCGCCTGGTGCAGCTGACCATCAGCGACGAAGACGACCAGCGCACCAACGCGATGATGGATATGCTGCTCGCCAAAAAACGCTCTGAAGACCGCCGTAACTGGTTGCAGGAGAAAGGCGACCTGGCAGAGATTGACGGCTAATTCACCGGTGGCTTTTCCGGTACTGCAAGGGGGTCTCACCGATCCCCTTTTTAAACGATGTTATAAACCAGGTGACATCGGAAAAGCCGACCTGACAGGCGATCTCGCCGATGCTCAATGTGCTGTGTAAAAGCAGCTCGCAGGCCTTGCGCAGGCGGATGGTATTAAGATAGTCGTGAATATTCTCCCCCGTTTCCAGATGAAAGCGGCGGGAGACGTAGCTGCGTGACTTTTGCAGATCCTGCGCCAGCCTCTCCAGACTAAACTTATGCCGATAATTCTCTTCCAGCCAGAACATTACCTCACTGGCAATCCCCCGATGGCTCTCCGGCATCTTCTCCCGATCCTGCGGCAGCATACTGAATAACATGATCAGCAGACAGGCGACATTTTCCGTATTCAAACCGGTCTCAGCCGCCCTCTGCGCGTAGCGGCTAAACAGAGCATCAAGATGCGAATGTATTTCGCTGAGATCGGCAACAAACGCCTGGCCGCCGCGCGCGGAGAGCGCCAGCAGCCAGCTCTGGTTTTGTGGGAAGTCGCGCAGCGTTTTGGCAATGACATGTTGATCGACATGAATGATGGTCCGGCGATAGCTGTCCTGCGCCTGTTCGTCTACCATCACTTTATGAATGGTAAACGGTGGAAAGAAAAACATTCGCCCCGGCCGCATGGTGTACTGGCGGTTATTGACCATCACCACGCCGAAACCCTCCTCCACATACAACACTTCCAGACACTGATGCCAGTGATGGTAGCGAACGGTATTCGCAAAAAGGCGGCTAAACGAAACGACAGTATCGTTCAGCGCAATCAGCTCCAGACGTTCGGCATTCCAGTTTTCACTCATGTGCAACCAAATTAAATTTTCACGACCTGTAATTCATAAATAAACCACTATTTTAAATTTTCTCAATAGGTGGTTCAGTTAAATAATCCAGTTGTGACGTGGGTAACATTTCTGAGAGGTCGCGATTCTCTATGCTTTAGCCACTTTCGTAGAGGACAAACCAATGGCTACGGCGAAAAAAGAAAAATCAATATCGTTGTCTTCACGCGACGACGTTATCGCGGCACTGGTCTCGATGCTTGATGCGCTGGATAAGCAATTTCCTGCCGACAGCGCGCAGTTTCCGCTGGGCAATACCTGCGCGCATTACGACGTAGGGATCGCCAATATGGAAGGCCTGTCACGTGCGTTATGGGGGCTTTTCCCGCTGCTGGCAGGTGGTGTCGAAACGGCGTTGAGCCGGAAATATTTAGATGCCATCCGGCTGGGCACCGATCCAGAAAGTGCAGACTACTGGGGCGAAACCGGGCCTTACGATCAGCGGCTGGTGGAGATGGCGGCCTATGGTCTGGGGCTGGCTTTGCTACAGGATAAGCTCACCGACGCCTTTAGCGAGCGCGAACTGCGCAATCTGCATCGCTGGCTGGATCAAATCACCGATGCTGAAATGCCGGACAGCAACTGGAATTATTTCGCCATCATTGTGCAACTGGGCTTTAAGCGCGCCGGGCTGCCGTGGGATCAACAGGCGGTTGAGCGCCGCTTTAACCAGATGGAAGCCTACTATCTTGGCGACGGCTGGTACTCAGACGGTCCCGGCAGACCGAAAGATTATTACATCTCGATGGCGTTTCATTTTTACGGCCTGATTTACGCCACCCTGAATGCGGAAGACGATCCCGAACGCGCCGCCGTATTGCGCGAGCGCTCATGTCGGTTTGCCGAAGATTTTATCTATATGTCAGCCGCAGATGGCGCGTCTGTGCCTTTTGGCCGCAGCCTGACCTACCGTTTTGCGATGGTCGCCTTCTGGAGCGCGGCGGCGTTTGCCGGGCTGGATGTGCTCACGCCGGGCGAAATCAAAGGCGTGATCCTGCGCCATCTGCGCTGGTGGCTGGAAAAGCCGATTTTTGACCGCGACGGCATTCTGACGCTGGGGTTCGCTTATCCCAACCTGGCGATGTGCGAAGACTATAACTCGCCCGGCTCGCCGTACTGGGCGCTGAAGGTTTTCCTTATTCTTGCGTTGCCTGCGGAGCATCCATTCTGGCAGGCGGAGGAGAAAGCGCTGCCGGAGCTGGCTGAGACCCGCGCTATTGCGCATGCCCAGCAGATCCTGATGCATAGTGAGGCATCGCAGCATGTGGTCATGCTGACTTCCGGGCAACTGGAACTGAACAACTACGTTAATACCGAAGCGAAATACACCAAATTCGCCTACTCCAGCCGCTTCGGTTTCACTATCGAGCGCGGACGCTACGGAATAAAACACGCCGCCTGCGACAATATGCTGCTGCTCAGTGAGAACGACGATTACTTCCGCGGCCGCCGTGGCTGTGAGGCGGTACAGGTGCATGCGGACTTTATCTTCTCGCGCTGGTCTGCGTGGAACGATGTTCATATCGACAGTTGGCTTATCCCCTGCGGCGAGTGGCACCTGCGCGTGCATCGGATCGACAGTGCCCGTCGGTTAACCTGCGTGGAAGGGGGCTTTGCGGTAATGAAAGCGACGCCGCGACTTACAGATGACGGCTGTTTGGTTCAGGCGGCGAACGGTGCCAGCACCATCCGCTGTCTTGCAGCGCAAGGAAAACGTCAGGCGGATTGCATTATTACCCCCCCGAACAGCAGCGTGATGTTCGCCGAATGCGCCGCCATTCCGGTGTTGCGCGGCGAGGTTCCGGTGGGCGTGAGCTGGCTCTATGGTGCGGTGGCGGCCAGCGGCGACAGCCGTAAAACCTTTGCGCAGGTGCCGGACCTGACGATCGACAACCGGAAGATGATCGCCACCGATCCGGCAAGCGGGAAGCGGGTCGCCATACCGCTGTGAGCCCGGCGATGTCCTGCCCGGTGGCGCTGCGCTTACCGGGCCTACGCTGGAGAACGGCCTGGACGTTTTTGTAGGTCGGATAAGGCGAAGCCGCCATCCGACAAGAATACGACGCTGTGGTCAATGATGAGTTACGCGCCCCCATTCCTGGGGTGAGGGTGGCCTGACCCGGCAAAAAACCAACACATTGACTTTACTATCTACTCTATTTTCGTCGAGGAAAGTATGGAAAATACGCCAACGAAAAACAGAGCTGAATATTATAAAATCAGCTCCTTTATCTTTCTCTATTTTTTTACCTGGTCTGCAAGTATTGGTTTGCTGGCCATCTGGCTGGGGCAAAAAGCAAATTTAAGCGGCACTGAAATCGGTACTGTCTTTGCGGTTAATGGTATCTTCTCGGTGATCCTGAAGCCTGTCTACGGCTATATTCTCGATAAAATCGGCATGAGTAAATATCTGCTCTATTTTGTCGTCATGATGTCAGCATTAATGGCCCCGTTCTTTATTTATGTTTACCAGCCGCTATTAATCTCAAATACGCTGGCAGGCATTATTGTCGGGGCGATTTACCTGAGCTTCGCCTGGTATGCTGGCGTTGCCGCCTGCGAATCTTACTCCGACCGCTTCAGTCGTCTGAACGGCATGGAATTCGGTCAAATTCGTATGTGGGGATCGCTCGGCTGGGCGGTGGCATCCTCGTTCTCCGGACTGCTGTTTAATCTCTCGCCGGCGTATAACTTTATCCTCGGCAGCGTGGCATCGATCATTATGCTGATCGTCTTAATCAGCCTGAAGGTCAACGTGAATTCGGCGCAGGCAGGGGAAGTCCTGGCGAAACAAAAAATTGTGCCGGCTGATGTCTGGCAACTGCTGAAAAGCCGCAAATTCTGGGCCTTTTGCCTGTATGTCGCAGGCGTCGCGTGGATGATGTTTATCGCCGAGCAACAATTCTCGCGCTATTTCGTCACCTTCTTTGATGACGTTCATCAGGGCAACGCTATTTTCGGCTACCTCGGTACGGTGCAGTCCGGCATGGAGTTCATCATGTATATGGTGATCCCGTTCTTCGTCAATGCTGTCGGTGCGAAGCGCGGCCTGCTGCTGGTGGGGGCACTGGTGGGTGCGCGTCTGATTATTTCCGGACTATGTGATTCTCACCTGCTGATTTCTATTCTCAAACCGCTTTACGGTCTGGAGATTTGCCTGCTGCTGGTCTCGGTATTTAAATATATCGCCGAGCATTTCGATAAGCGCGTTAACGCGACCATGTATTTACTCGGCTATCAGGCAATGCTGTATGTCGGTAATGTCGTGGTCTCTTCTCCGGCGGGCATATTGTATGACCGCATTGGCTTCGAGCACACCTATATCATTATGGGAGCTACGGCGCTGTTCTTTACGTTTATTTCTGCTTTCACGCTTTCCGCCTGCCAGGCGCGGGGGCGAGCAAAATATGATGTCGCTGAAAATAGCACTGTTAAATAAGGAACCGAAATATGTTAAATCACATCGCCGAGGAAAGATTACGTGAATGTCCGGATGCGCCATTAGATCCGCAGGCGCTGAAAGATCAATTAAACTCAGCACGTCATCACACCCTTGAACTGATTCGCCGTCATTTAACGGAATTCGGTGAAAAATTTCCGGCAGAAGCCTGCGTTAATGGAAAATATCCGCTAACGGATAACGTGGAGTGGACCACGAGCTTCTGGACCGGACAGCTTTGGCTTGCATGGGAAATGAGCGGTGAGGATGCGTTTCGTCAGATGGCCGAGAAGCACGTGCGCTCTTTTGGCGTGCGTATTGCCAGCCGCCACGATACCAATACACATGACCTGGGCTTTCTATACACGCTCTCCTGTATGGCAGCCTGGCGGCTGACCGGCAATCGGGAGGCCCGCGGCTTTGCGTTACAGGCGGCAGAGGCGTTGCTGGAGCGCTTTCATGCAAAGGCGCATATCATTCAGGCGTGGGGCGATCTTAAGGATCCTGAGCAGGCGGGACGGATGATTATCGACTGCAATATGAACCTGCCGCTGCTGTACTGGGCGACTGAGCAGACCGGCGATCCGCGCTATGCCGAGGCGGCGAAAGCACACGTGATGCAGGCGGCCAACTACCTGATCCGCCCGGATGCTTCTACTTTTCACACTTACTATATGGATGTTGTTACCGGCGAAGCGCGCTATGGCAATACGCAGCAGGGTTATGCGGATGACTCCTGCTGGTCGCGCGGCCAGGCGTGGGGAATTTACGGCTTCCTGCTGAGTTATCTGTATACCGGCGATAAAACCATGGTGGCGCTGTCGAAGCGGCTGGCGAACTATTTCCTCAACCGCCTGCCGGACGACGGCGTGTGCCACTGGGATCTGGCGCTGGTCGGCACCGATGCGCTGCGCGACTCCTCCTCGGCGGCGATTGCGGTGTGTGGGCTACTGGAGCTGGTGAAACAGTTGCCGGTAACCGATCCGGATCGCGAAACGTATCAGCAGTGGGCGCTGAAAATCTTCTCTTCGCTGACGGAAAACTACCTCACCGGGCTGAATGAGCCGGGGAACGGCCTGCTGAAGCATTCGGTTTATCATCTTGCCAGTGATAAAGGCGTGGACGAGTGCTGTAGCTGGGGGGATTATTTTTACGTGGAGGCGCTGGTCAGGATCACGCAAAGCTGGAAGTTGTACTGGTGAGGCCATGCCCGGTGGCGCTGCGCTTACCGGGCCTACGGTAAGCTGGTGGGGTCATGCCCGGTGGCGCTGCGCTTACCGGGCCTACGGTATAGAGCATGGCAGTTATCGTAGGCCGGGCAAACGCAGTGCCGCCCGGCAAACGAGGCAGAGCGCCGGATTAAACCCCTTGCTCCAGAATACGTATATGGGTCTCCAGGACGCTGCCTTTCACCGCCTCGCCGTGCGCTTTCATGTGCGGCGTTTGCAGGTGTGCTTCAAGGTGGGCCACGCTTTCCCACTGCTCCAGCATGATGATGGAATCCGGGGCCGTGGTCTGGAAACTGACACCTGCCGCATGATCCACCAGCGGCGTATAGCCGTGACAACCCTCTTCCTGAAGAACGAGAGGAATGGTTTTGGCAAACTGGTCCAGCACTGCCTGACGATGATGCTGGCCTGGACGGGTACGAATTTCAGCAATGACTGTCAACATGATTTACTCAACTCCTTGTGCAATTAATCCCCACATTTAACCAAAAATCGCCGCCAGATGCTTGCGATATTCTGCGATATCGCGCGGAACATCAGGAAGTTTGATCACGTCGTTGGCAATAAAGGTTGGCAGCGGTTTGAGGGCCAGGAACTGATTGGCTTTATGGAACGGCAGGTATACGCCGTCCACGCCGACGCCATGGAAAAACTGCTCTTTATCGGTAAAGGCGTCCATCGGCGCGTTCCAGGTCAGGGAAAGCATATATTTTTTACCGTGCAGCAGGCCGCCGGAGCCATATTTTTTACTGGCGTCGGAACGGGTGCGCCCGTCGCTGGCGTACAGCGAGCCGTGACCTTCGGTGAACACATCATCAATGTACTTTTTCACGGTCCACGGCGCGCCCATCCACCAGCCCGGCATTTGCCAGATAATCGTGTCGGCCCACAGGAAATTCTGCACTTCCTCTTTCACGTCGTAGTCGCTCTCCGCACGCACAACGCGGACCTGATGACCGGCATCGCGCAGGTAACTTTGCGCGACATCCGTCATCGTATCGTTAAGCTGGCCGTTGGAGTGAGCGAACTTTTTCGCACCGTTAATAATCAGAATGTTGCTCATTATAGGTTCCTGATGAATTGCATTTGCCCGCTATAGTACGTCAGCGCATAAAACGATGAAATTAGCAAAATGTGCAAAGACTTTTGCTTTTAACGCAATAATCAGATCACCAGCGTACCTGCACCTCAAACCCGCCGCCGGGCGCGTGGTCGAAAGACACCGACATCTGATGCAGCGCCGCGATGCGCTGAACAATCGACAGCCCCAGCCCGCTCCCCGGCTCATCCTGACCGGGCGGGCGGTAAAAACGCTCGCCAAGGCGCGCAAGCGTGTGGTTATCAACGCCGGGGCCGTTATCCCGCACCATAAAGCACTGGCTATCCAGGGTGATAGTGACGCGGCTACCCGGCGGACTATAGCGCACGGCGTTATCAAGCAGGTTGCGGACCAGCAGGCTCAGCAGCAGCGGCTGTCCGGTATGCGTGACGTTTTCTGCGTTATGTTGCAGACCGACTTCTACGCCCGCCTGATGCGCGGGATGATAAATATCCATTACCGCCGATTGCAGCAAATCTGCCAGCGCAATCGGCTGCACGTCGTCAAGATTGTCCAGCGAATCCAGTCTTGAGAGGGTAAGTAGCTGATCGACCAGGCGGGTGGCGCGGTCGATCCCCGCATGCAGCTGCGCCAGCGCTTTTTCCCGCGCCTGCGGATCGTCCATCGAAAGCTGGGCCACCTCCGTCTGGACCTTCAGCGCGGTCAACGGGCTGCGCAGTTCGTGTGCCGCATCAGAAGTGAACTGACGCTCACGGGTCATCATCTCGTGCGTGCGATAAAACAGATGATTCAGCGCATCCACCAGCGGGCGAACTTCGCTGGGAACGCCTTTGGTGCTCAGGGTGTCCGCCGTTTCCGGCGCGCGGCGGCGCAGGGTATGGGTTAATTTCCTCAGCGGAGCCAGTTCGCGGTTCAGGAGCACGATTAACAGCAATAGCATCAGCGGCAGGGCAATCAGCCACGGGGTAAGCTGCGAGGTAATAATCTTCAGCGCCATCTCCTCACGATATTCCCACTCCTGACCCACCACGATGCGATAGCGGTTATCCGGCGTCGTCAGCCACAGAAAGCGCCATTTGTCATCGTCGGTATTAAGATAGCCATCCTCAAAACCGTCCTGATGATAATTAAACGGAATATCGCGGCCGTTTTCGCCATCATGCAGTACCATCACGCCGTCGGGCGTATAGATTGTGAAGGCCATCACGTCATCATCATAATGACCGTTTTTAACCCTTCTTGAGGGGATCAGCGGCGGTTGCGGCGAGCGGATCTCGTTAAAATCCATCGCGCTGATGCGCCGGGCAAACTGTAACTGCTGGGTATCAAACAGGGTATTAAGCTGCTTAGTGGTTTGATGCCAGGCGACCAGACTGGCACAAAACCAGGCGGTTAGCGCCAGCAGTAAAAAAAGCAGGGTTAGCCTGAGGCCCAGGCTCAGGCGTCGGGTAAACATCATGCGTCACCTAGCGTATAGCCAATGCCGTGAACAGTACGGATAAACTCGCTGCCGATCTTACGCCGCAAATGATGGACATGCACCTCAACGGCATTGCTCGACACTTCGTCATCCCAGGAATAAAGCTTCTCCTCAATCAGCTTGCGCGGCAGCACGCGTCCAACATTGCGCATCAACAGTTCAAGCAGCGCAAACTCTTTGGGCTTCAGGGACAACGGCTCCCCGGCCAGCGTTGCCATCAGACTGCCGGGATCGAGCGTCACCTGACCGTGGCTCAGCTCGCTGCGGGATTTGCCGTGAGCGCGGCGGATCAGCGCTTCAAGGCGGGCGGCAACCTCAATTAAAGCGAAGGGTTTACACAGATAATCATCTGCGCCAAGCCGCAGCCCCTCGACGCGCTGCGTCAGGGCATCGCGCGCGGTAAGGATGAGTACCGGTTCGTCATGCAGCTTCTCACGCCACTCGCGCAGAATATCCAGCCCGTCCATACCGGGCAGGGTGAGATCGAGGATCACCGCATCGTAAGGTGCACTGTACAGCGCCGCTCGCCCCTCTTCGCCCTGGGTAAACCAGTCAAGGCTAAATCCCATTTTCGCCAGCCCGGCTTTTAAGCCATCGCCGATCAGCTTGTCATCTTCTATCAGCAAAATACGCATCAGACTCTCCGTGTTAATCCATCCACCCGCTTTGACCTTCTCACACTGAACGTGTTGCGGAGAATTATATTTCGTCCGCTTAAGAAGTTGTTAAGCATTACACTGTTTAATGAAGATGAAATAAACTGAAGGGAGAGAATCACATGAAAAAATTTGCTGCAATGGCTGCTGTTCTGGCGCTCTGTACTGCTCCGGCGTTTGCTGCCGATCAGGGCGGGTTTAACGGGCCAAATGCGACGCAGAACGCCGCGCAAAACGGTGGATTCAAAGGCCCGAACAGTAGCGCGATTACCGTCGAAAACGCCAAAAAGCTCAATGACGACGCGCCGGTGACGCTGCGCGGTACGCTGGTTGAGCGCGTGGGCGACGAGCTGTACCTGTTTAAAGACGCTTCCGGAACGATTAACGTCGATATCGATGACAAGCGCTGGAACGGCGTCACTATTACCCCGCAGGATAGCGTTGAAATTCAGGGGGAAGTGGACAAAGGCCGCAACTCCATTGAGATTGACGTGAAACACATTAACAAAGTCGCTAAATAATTCCCCTTCGGGCCGGTTCTCCGGCCCTTTTCTTTGTGACTCAACGCGGCAGATAGGGTAGTATCTGCGGCAATATTGCCCCATAAATAGCCGGGTGTAAGTTGAGGAATCACAATCAATGAGCGATATGGCAGAGCGCCTTGCGCTGCATGAATTCACAGAAAACGCCTACCTGAACTACTCCATGTACGTCATCATGGACCGGGCATTGCCGTTTATTGGCGATGGCTTAAAGCCGGTGCAGCGCCGCATCGTTTACGCGATGTCGGAACTGGGGCTGAATGCCAGCGCGAAATTTAAAAAATCCGCCCGTACTGTCGGTGACGTTCTCGGTAAGTACCATCCGCACGGCGACAGCGCCTGCTACGAAGCGATGGTGCTGATGGCGCAGCCGTTCTCTTACCGCTATCCGCTGGTCGATGGCCAGGGGAACTGGGGGGCGCCGGACGATCCGAAATCCTTTGCGGCGATGCGTTATACCGAATCGCGCCTGTCCAAATACGCCGAGCTGCTGCTAAGCGAGCTGGGGCAGGGCACCGCCGACTGGGTGCCGAACTTTGACGGCACGATGCAGGAGCCGAAAATGCTGCCTGCGCGTCTGCCGAATATTCTGCTTAACGGCACTACCGGCATTGCGGTAGGGATGGCGACGGATATTCCCCCGCATAACCTGCGTGAAGTGGCGAATGCGGCGATCAAATTAATTGAGCAGCCGAAAACCACGCTCAACGAACTGCTGGATATCGTCCAGGGGCCGGACTACCCGACCGAAGCGGAAATCATCACCTCGCGCGCGGAAATTCGTAAAATTTACGAGAACGGGCGCGGTTCGGTGCGCATGCGCGCGGTATGGAAAAAAGAAGATGGCGCGGTGGTGATCACCGCACTGCCGCATCAGACCTCCGGCGCGCGCGTGCTGGAGCAGATCGCCGCCCAGATGCGCAACAAAAAGCTGCCGATGGTCGATGACCTGCGCGACGAATCGGATCACGAAAACCCGACGCGTCTGGTGATCGTGCCGCGCTCCAACCGGGTGGATATGGATCAGGTGATGAACCACCTGTTCGCCACGACCGATCTGGAAAAAAGCTACCGCATTAACCTGAACATGATCGGCCTCGACGGTCGCCCGGCGGTGAAAAACCTGCTGGAGATCTTAAGCGAATGGCTGGTGTTCCGCCGCGATACCGTGCGCCGCCGCCTCAATCACCGTCTGGAGAAAGTGCTTAAGCGCCTGCATATCCTCGAAGGTTTGCTGGTCGCGTTTCTCAACATTGACGAAGTGATTGAAATCATCCGCACGGAAGATGAGCCGAAACCCGCGCTGATGTCGCGTTTTGGTATCAGCGAAACCCAGGCCGAAGCGATCCTCGAACTGAAACTGCGCCACCTTGCCAAACTGGAAGAGGTGAAAATTCGCGGCGAGCAGAGCGAGCTGGAAAAAGAGCGCGATCAGCTGCAGGGCATTCTGGCGTCCGAGCGCAAGATGAATACTCTGCTGAAGAAAGAACTTCAGGCTGATGCCGACGCGTTCGGCGACGATCGTCGTTCACCATTGCAGGAGCGTGAAGAAGCAAAAGCGATGAGCGAGCACGATATGTTGCCGTCTGAACCGGTGACTATCGTCCTGTCGCAGATGGGCTGGGTGCGTAGCGCCAAAGGCCACGATATCGACCCGCAGGGGTTGAACTACAAAGCAGGCGATAGCTGGAAAGCCTCGGTAAAAGGTAAGAGCAATCAACCGGTAGTGTTTATCGATACCACGGGTCGCAGTTACGCTATCGATCCTATCACGTTGCCATCGGCGCGCGGGCAGGGCGAGCCGTTAACCGGCAAACTGACGCTGCCGCCAGGAGCGACGGTTGAGCATATGCTGATGACCGGCGACGAGCAGAAACTGCTGATGGCGTCGGACGCGGGATACGGCTTTGTCTGCACCTTCAACGATCTGGTCTCGCGTAATCGCGCGGGTAAGACGCTGATTACGCTGCCGGAGAACGCGCACGTTCTGCCGCCGCTGGTGATCGAAGATGAATCCGATATGCTGCTGGCGATCACTCACGCCGGACGGATGCTAATGTTCCCGGTCAGCGACCTGCCGCAGTTGTCGAAAGGGAAGGGCAACAAGATCATCAGCATTCCTGGTGCTGAAGCGGCTGCCGGTACAGACGGCCTGGCGCATCTCTTCATCTTACCGCCGCAGAGCACGCTGACCATCCACGTCGGCAAGCGCAAGATCAAGCTGCGTCCGGAAGAGTTGCAGAAAGTGGTCGGCGAGCGTGGGCGTCGCGGTTCGCTGATGCGCGGCCTGCAAAAAATCGACCGCGTGGATATCGACTCTCCGCGCCGGGCGAGCGCAGGCGATAGCGAAGAGTAAGTCCTGATATCCCCTTCCGGCAATGGAAGGGGATGCGGTTAAAAATTGCCGCAAAACCGTTGTTAATTCACCCGTTGCGATTAACAATACCCATTTTGGGAACCTGCAATTCACCACATACTGTTTCGCATAACGGTAACGTATAATTCTAAGCGAAACGGGTGTCAGAGGTAGCTATGCTTTCAATTTTGCGTTTAATTGTTGTGGTCATCTACAGCATCCTGGTATGCGTATTCGGCTGTATTTACTGTCTTTTTAGTCCGCGTAACCCAAAACACGTTGCCACCTTCGGCCATATGTTTGGTCGTCTCGCGCCGGTGTTTGGTCTGAAAGTGGAGCGTCGACTTCCGCCCGATGCCGCAAACTTTGGCAACGCTATCTATATTGCTAACCACCAGAACAACTACGACATGGTCACGGCATCCAGCATCGTGCAGCCGCCGACCGTCACCGTAGGCAAAAAAAGCCTCGTCTGGATCCCGTTCTTCGGCCTGCTGTACTGGCTGACCGGCAACCTGCTGATCGACCGTAATAACCGTTCCCGCGCGCACAGCACCATCGCCGCCGTGGTCGATCAGTTCAAAAAGCGCCGTATTTCCATCTGGATGTTCCCGGAAGGAACGCGCAGCCGGGGGCGTGGCCTGTTACCGTTCAAGACGGGTGCCTTTCATGCGGCGATTGCGGCAGGCGTACCGATTATTCCGGTTTGCGTGTCGAATACTTCGAATAAAATCAAGCTTAACCGGCTGAATAACGGACTGGTGATTGTTGAAATGCTGCCGCCGATCGATACGCGTAACTGGAGTAAAGATCAGGTTCGCGATCTCGCCGCGTACTGCCGTGAAATCATGGCCGCTAAAATTGCAGAGCTTGATCAGGAAGTCGCCGAGCGGGAAGCGGCAGAGAAGCGTTAATCCGGTTTTGTCCGGCGGGAAATGGATCCCTTTTACCTCTTTTTTCTCTATGGAGCACATATGTCACTCAGTCGGCGTCAGTTTGTTCAGGCATCAGGGTTGGCGCTTTGCGCCGGTGCGGTGCCGCTGAGGGCAAACGCTGCCGGGCAGCAGCAGGCTTTGCCGGTTCCTCCGTTGCTGGAGTCCCGTCGCGGGCAGCCGATCTTTCTGACGCTACAGCGTTCGCACTGGCCGTTTACGCCGGGTACGCGGGCGCCTGTCTGGGGCATTAACGGGCGCTATCTCGGGCCGACTGTTCGCGTCTGGCGCGGTGATGACGTTAAGCTCATCTACAGCAACCGGATGACTGAGAACGTTGCCATGACCGTTAGCGGTCTACAGGTCCCTGGGCCGTTGATCGGCGGCGCGGCGCGGATGATGTCGCCCAACGCGGACTGGGCACCCGTGTTACCCATTCGCCAGAACGCTGCGACACTGTGGTATCACGCCAACACGCCGAACCGCATGGCCGAGCAGGTGTATCAGGGCCTGGCCGGAATGTGGCTGGTGGAAGATGAAATCAGTAAGTCGCTGCCGATCCCGAGCCACTATGGCGTGGATGATTTTCCGATCATTATTCAGGATAAACGGCTGGATAACTTCGGCACGCCGGAGTACAGCGAGCCGGGAAGCGGCGGATTTGTGGGCGATACGCTGCTGGTGAACGGCGCGCAAAGCCCTTATGTCGAAGTCTCTCGCGGCTGGGTACGCCTGCGCCTGCTGAATGCGTCTAACGCTCGTCGCTATCAGTTACAAATGAGTGATGGGCGCGCCATCCATGTGATCTCCGGCGATCAGGGTTTTCTGCCTGCGCCCGTCTCGCTCAAACAGCTTTCGCTGGCACCCGGCGAGAGACGTGAGATCCTCGTGGATATGACCAACGGCGACGAAGTCTCCATCACCTGTGGTGAAGCGGCGGGCATTATGGACCGTATTCGCGGCTTCTTTGAGCCGTCGAGCATCCTGATTTCAACCCTGGTACTGACGCTACGTCCGACGGGCCTGCTACCGCTGGTCACTGACAGCCTGCCGCAGCGCCTGCTGCCGGCGGAGTTGATCAGCGGCGCACCGGTGCGCAGCCGCGATATCAGTCTCGGCGACGATCCGGGCATCAATGGTCAGCTCTGGGATCCACAGCGGATCGATATTACTGCCCAGCAGGGAACCTGGGAGCGCTGGACGGTGCGTGCCGATGAGCCGCAGTCTTTCCACATAGAAGGCGTGATGTTCCAGATCCGCAACGTGAACGGTGCAATGCCGTTCCCGGAAGACCGGGGCTGGAAAGATACCGTCTGGATCGACGGTCAGGTGGAACTGCTGGTCTATTTCGGTCAGCCATCATGGGCGCATTTCCCGTTCCAGTTTGCCAGTCAGATACTGGAGATGGCGGACCGGGGATCGATAGGGCAATTACTGGTGAATCCGGCACCGTAAAGTTTTCTTCAGAGCCTGTCTGTAACAGGCTCTGGTTCGGCAAGGCATCTCCGAACCATTACTGCAAAATCTCCCTTCATTTGTCGGTGGTATTCGGCTTATAATCCACGCCCTTTGATTATTTTTTCCCCGGAAGCATTATGAGCGCAATATCCCTGATCCAGCCGGATCGTGACCTCTTCTCCTGGCCGCAGTACTGGGCGGCCTGCTTTGGCCCCGCGCCATTTTTGCCGATGTCGCGCGAAGAGATGGATCAACTTGGCTGGGATAGCTGCGACATTATTCTCGTCACCGGCGACGCGTATGTCGATCACCCGAGCTTCGGTATGGCGATTTGCGGGCGAATGCTGGAGGCGCAGGGCTTCCGGGTGGGGATCATCGCCCAGCCGGACTGGAACAGCAAAGATGACTTTATGCGCCTCGGCAAGCCGAATATTTTCTTTGGCGTGACGGCGGGCAATATGGATTCGATGATCAACCGCTATACCGCGGATCGCAAGCTGCGCCACGACGATGCCTATACACCGGATAATGTGGCGGGCAAGCGTCCGGATCGCGCAACGCTCGCCTACACGCAGCGCTGCAAAGAGGCGTGGAAAGACGTGCCGGTAATTCTCGGCGGTATTGAGGCCAGCCTGCGGCGTACCGCGCATTATGACTACTGGTCTGATACCGTGCGCCGCTCGGTGCTGGTGGATGCTAAAGCCGACATGCTGATCTTCGGCAACGGCGAGCGTCCGCTGGTGGAAGTGGCGCATCGTCTGGCGATGGGCGAGCCGATTAGCCAGATCCGCGACGTGCGTAATACCGCGATTATCGTTAAAGAAGCGCTGCCGGGCTGGAGCGGGGTGGATTCCACGCGTCTCGACACGCCAGGTAAGATCGACCCGATCCCGCATCCGTACGGCGACGATCTGCCGTGTGCGGATAACAAACCGGTCGCGCCGAAAAAGCAGGAAGCGAAAAATGTCACCGTGCAGCCGCCGCGCCCGAAGCCGTGGGAGAAGACCTACGTCCTGCTGCCTTCCTTCGAGAAAGTGAAGGGCGACAAAGTACTGTACGCCCACGCCTCGCGTATTCTCCATCACGAGACCAATCCAGGCTGTGCGCGGGCGCTGATGCAGAAACACGGCGATCGTTACATCTGGATCAACCCGCCCGCGATTCCGCTCTCGACCGAAGAGATGGACAGCGTGTTTGCTCTGCCGTACCAGCGCGTGCCGCATCCGGCGTATGGCACCAGCCGCATTCCGGCGTATGAAATGATCCGCTTCTCCATCAACATTATGCGCGGCTGTTTCGGCGGCTGCTCGTTCTGCTCGATCACCGAGCATGAAGGGCGCATTATCCAGAGCCGCTCGGAAGACTCCATCATCAATGAGATCGAAGCGATCCGCGATTCTGTACCGGGCTTCACCGGGGTGATTTCCGATCTCGGCGGGCCGACGGCTAACATGTATATGCTGCGCTGTACCTCGCCGCGCGCGGAACAGACCTGTCGTCGGCTGTCGTGCGTGTATCCGGAAATTTGTCCGCATATGGATACCAATCATCAGCCGACGATCGACCTTTACCGTCGCGCCCGCGATTTGCAAGGCGTGAAGAAAATCCTGATCGCGTCCGGTGTGCGTTACGATCTGGCTGTGGCTGACCCGCGCTACATCAAAGAACTGGCGACGTATCATGTGGGTGGCTACCTGAAAATTGCGCCGGAGCACACGGAAGCGGGTCCATTATCGAAGATGATGAAGCCGGGGATGGGCAGCTACGATCGCTTTAAGGAACTGTTTGACACCTATTCGAAGCAGGCGGGTAAAGAGCAGTATCTGATCCCCTATTTCATCTCCGCACATCCGGGCACGGAGGATGAGGATATGGTCAACCTGGCGCTGTGGCTGAAGCGTCACCGCTTCCGCCTGGATCAGGTGCAGAACTTCTATCCGTCACCGCTGGCGAACTCAACGACCATGTATTACACCGGCAAAAACCCGCTGGGTAAAATCGACTATAAGAGTGAAGACGTGGTGGTGCCGAAAGGCGATAAACAGCGTCGGTTGCATAAAGCGCTGCTGCGCTATCACGATCCGGCTAACTGGCCGCTGATCCGTCAGGCGCTGGAAGCGATGGGCAAAAAGCATCTGATCGGCGGACGCCGCGAATGTCTGGTGCCTGCGCCGACCCTTGAGGAGATGCGCGAAGCACGGCGGCAGAACCGCAATACGCGTCCGGCACTGACTAAGCATACGTCGGTGGCGCATCAGCGGCAGGGGCTGGCGGCGAATAAAAAACGCGTGAAATCGGCGGGGCGTTAAGAGGTTGGCCCGGCAGCGTTTTTGCCGGGCAGATCGTTTTATTACAAACGCGGCGGATTGGTGTATACCCTGCTACTGATCCGCCATTGCGCTCTTGCCGCTTCATCTTTTGCAGACTGAACTTCCGAGCGCAGTGCTTCTACGTCCTGCTGTAATTGACTCACCTTTGCATCCAGCGTTTGAATCTCTTCAGCCAGAAACCTTTTTCGCGCTGTATTTCATCTTTATTGGCGTAAATCGCAGCATGTTCAAAACCTAAAATAGCGTAACCCCGTAAGCGTACTTTTTTCTGATGGTATTTATCAGGATTGGCCAGTAATTCAGAAATAGCAACATCTTCTACCTTGTGACTATTAGTCGCTAATTGCGGGGCTAATAATAGTTTCGATTGCGTGTCATCACGAAGTTGCCACATCAGAGAAGGCAATGGATCGTCGAGGTTATCAACATCTGTCAGCAGCCAGCGATCGTGCGGTTTAAAAAGCTGAATCTTCATCGAACGCGAGCGTTTTTTCTCGTTCAGGGTAATGTGTGCCTCGGCAAATCGATTGCTATAAGGCAATACATGACGTATTTCGACGGAGATATTGTCCGGGTTATTACATAAACATAGCGCATTAGGCAGGGTGCTAAAAAGCGGTTTACTGGCGACGGACGCAGTGCGGTGGTTCTCTAACATTTCACCACGCAGCCCGATGTCATAATTCATCCGATCCTCCGGTGAGTGATAAATACGCGTAATCGCCTGCTCAGGCGTTTCACTGCACCATGTGGCCTGGCTAAAGACGCCTGGCGCCAGCAGGAAAAAACGTAGCCGCCAGTTTTTCACGGGCCATTCCTTGTCGTCTGCGAGCCCGGCACATCATTCCGCTACCGTCAGCTGCCGAATACGAGCTGCCAGCGCTGCCAGTTTCTCATCGTCCGCTCGCTCACAGTCGTGTGAAGAAAGATAGCCTTCGTACTGCGTAAAATACGTCGTCTTTCGCGCCTCGATCGGCTTCCACTGCGTCATATCGCCGGTGCCGTGCATCGGGCTGAGTTTACTGTGAACGTGATCCACGCCGAAGCCTTCAAAAAACATTCCGCTACGGCCCACGTTAGGGAAAGCGCGATCCAGCAGTTTCGCCACCTTCTGCGTGGCGAGGGCTAAATTTGCCAGCGCCTGCGGTGGCAGATCGAATGCATAGCTCGGATAGTGTTTTTTCGGGATCACTACCGTAAAACCTTCGGTGTTAGGAAAGATGGATAGAAACGCCAGATGGTGATCGTCTTCCCAGATTTTATGGCAGGGGGCTTTACCTTCAGCTATCTGGCAAAAAATACAGTTCATCATTGTGTCTCCGTTGATGATTTATGCTGGTTAATAACATTTTGCATCCGTTGAACCAGACTACTACTGCCAGAAGGAATAATGTCGTCAATAATCCACTTATCACTGATGCGATGCAGAATAAAGTCCTGCTCCTTATGCTGTTGATCATTAAGTGAAAAATGAACCCGAACCCTGACGACATCCGCTTTTTTTCTAACAATACTGATATTTTCTACCTCAGGATGCTGGTCAAAATTGCAATCACAAATCGGATTGTTTAGCAGATATTCTGGATAGTCATCTCCGGATTCGTTAGAGATTACATACTGATATTTATACACAGTATCAATGAATTGTGCGGAAATTACGGCGTTCCATGGCCAGGTATTATCATTACTTCGGGAGAAAAGTTCCCGGATAAAATCCTGTGGCTGCGCTTTTTGCAATGAAGCCAGAACAGAAAGCGTTGTTTGGTTACTGTTATTTAGCTCTTGCCAGATACTTACATCGTCCTTAACCACGTCATCAACCAGCCAACGGTTATTTTCTGCTACCAGTTTTAGAGTCTGCGTAACGCTCTGTTTGCCATCCCGGAAAGGGCGAAAGCGTACCACAACGTTAGCGTGAATGGCGTCAGGCTGGTGGACGTTGACGTCTTCCAGTACCAAATTCTCATAATCCTGGCAGGCACAAATGGGATCGGCATCAAACCAGCCGATATCGCCCGGAGGGGTAAGCCTGCTATTGAGCTGAATAGCCCCTTCCATCCGCGCAGAAGTAATGGATTCAAAAACGCTGGGCTTAGAATCGTTACTATAGGATTGATATAATTGCCTGACGGTCTGCTCCGGCGACACTGGCGGTGTTTTCGCCAGCGTGGAAACACTAAAAATGAGGCATAGTAAGAGAAAGACCAAACACTTTATATTCAGGATCTTTTGCTTCAATGTAGGGAAGTTTACTTTTATCCGTTCGACCTGTGCATGTTCTGCATCTGTAAGTTGCATCGGGATTCTCTATATATGTTGGTCAGGAATAATTGCAGGCTATCTTGCAACGCCCTAACCCCGGCAGGAATGAATGATTTCTGAAAAGCGCACGACTCATTGACTTAACAACCGAAACGGTAGTCAATAAAGAGGGATTAATGACGCGAGAAAAAGGATGCAAAAACGATTTTGTCTGGGCCTTATATTAGTCGCCCTGCTGCAAAGCGGGTGCGTAACGCACTATCAAAGTCAGCCGATGGTGGAAGGGAAGCTGCTGGATAGTCACGGACAGCCGCTGGCGGGCGCAAGTGTGACGTATTCGAGCAATGCCGGAGAGACAAGCGCCTTGTCTGACAACAACGGACGTTTTTCCTTTCCTGCGAAGCATAAATGGGTTTTTTTCCTGCCAATAGGGCCGATGGACTGGGTACATCGTGCGGGGCTGCATTTTCAGACGGCAACGCAGCGGTATGACTATCTTGCCGCAGGCGGTTTAGGCAATGCACATGAGCTGGACGGGGTGGAAATTGGCGTTATTTGCCAGTTGCCGGCAGCGACAGAATTGTCGCCGCCGGAAGTGTGTCATCGGGTTGATATTAACAAGGTGACGGGCAATCAGCCGCCGAACTGATCCGGGTCTGGTCCCAGACGTTTACCCTGATCGAGTTTGGCGATTTCGCCCAATTCATCTTTGTCGAGGCGGAAGTCCCAGACGTTGAAGTTCTCCACGATACGGGACGGCGTGACCGATTTCGGGATCACCACCAGACCGTTGTCGAGGTGCCAGCGGATCACGATCTGCGCGGGGGTCTTGCCGTATTTATCAGCAAGCTGGCGGATCACCTTCTGATCGAACACACCTTCGCCGCCTTGCGCCAGCGGACTCCAGGATTCGGTCTGGATCTTATGCGTGGCGTTCCACGCATGAAGCTGGCGCTGCTGAAGCAGCGGATGCAGTTCGATCTGGTTGATCACTGGCGTAACGCCCGTTTCATCAATCAGCCGTTGCAGATGGTTGATCTGGAAGTTGCAGACGCCAATGCTTTTTACCAGCCCCTGTTTTTGCAGATCGATCATCCCTTCCCACGCCTGTACATAGCGATCGATAGCCGGAACTGGCCAGTGCATCAGGTACAGATCCACATGATCGAGTTGCAGCTTGTCGAGACTCTCCTGCAAGGCTTCGGCAGGTCGTTTTTGATCGTCATTCCACAGTTTAGTGGTAACGAAAATCTCGTCGCGCGGAACGCCCGCGCTCTGTAACGCTTTCCCTACACCGTCTTCATTTTTGTACGCGGCAGCGGTATCAATGGAGCGATAGCCCACTTCCAGCGCTTTATGAATGGCCTGGACTACCTCGTCATTGCCTGCTTTCCACACGCCGAGACCCAGTTGTGGCATTACGTTGCCGTCCTGAAGTTTGATTACGCCTGGATGTGTCATGCATTCCTCCTTATTAGAAACTCGCCGGAGCGATCCCGGCGAAGTTGTGTGCATTAAGTCTGGACGAAAAAGTCAAAAACGAAAGTCGGGAGATAAAATGGTTAGCGTGCCGCTTCGTAAATACGACGACTTACGTCCAGGGTAATATCGCCGTGCTCGCCCAGCGCGGTCATGCCGTGTTCTTCCAGTTTTGCCAGCAGTGCCGGGATGGAACTGCCGTCCAGGCCATAGCCGGAAAGGCGGGTCGGCACGCCGAGCTGCTCGAAGAAATTGCGGGTAGCGGCGATGGCGGCGTCAATACGCTCGTCTTCGCTGCCGCTGGTGATGTTCCAGACGCGCTCGGCATATTGCAGCAGCTTGCCGCGTTTGGCGTCACGTTTTTCACTCCACAGCGCAGGCAGAACGACCGCCAGAGTTTGCGCGTGATCGAGGCCGTGCATCGCGGTTAGCTCATGGCCGAGCATATGGGTGGCCCAGTCCTGCGGCACGCCTGCGCCAATCAGACCGTTCAGCGCCTGGGTCGCCGCCCACATCACGTTAGCGCGTACGTCGTAGTTTTCCGGCTCCTGAAGCGCTTTCGGGCCATCTTCTACCAGCGTCAGCAGAATGCCTTCGGCAAAACGGTCCTGAATTTTCGCGTTCACCGGATACGTGATGTATTGCTCAACGGTATGCACAAAGGCATCAACCACGCCGTTGGCAACCTGACGCGGCGGCAAGGTGTAGGTGTAAACCGGATCGAGCACGGCGAAGACCGGCTGAACGAAAGGCGAATGGAATGCCTGTTTGTCGCCGGTGGTTTTACGGGAAATCACCGCGCCTTTATTGGACTCGGAACCGGTAGCCGGGAGGGTCAGTACGGAACCCATCGGGATGGCGCTGCGAATGTCGCTGCCGCTGGTTTGCAGAATATGCCACGGATCGACGCCGTCCGCATAGTGTGCGGCCGCGGCGATGAATTTAGTGCCATCAAGCACGGAACCGCCGCCGACCGCCAGCAGAAAGGTGATGTTCTCGTCGCGGGCGATTTTCACCGCCTTCATCAGCGTTTCGTAAGACGGGTTAGGCTCAATGCCGCCGAACTCACGCACGTCCAGCCCGGCCAGCGCGCTGTGAACCTGATCCAGTACGCCGGTTTTTTTAACGCTGCCGCCGCCGTAGGTAATGAGGACGCGGGCATCAGCGGGGATTTGATCGCGCAGGTCGGCAATCGCGCCTTTGCCAAACAGAATGCGGGTCGGGGTATGCAGAGTAAAGTTATTCATTGCTCGTTCCCTTAAGGAGATAAAAAACTGAGGCTTTCATTGTGGTCTTGCGGTGGCCAGCTCTCAATGCATATTCCTGCTGTTGTCTTGCCCATTTCTCCATAACGCTGGAGAAAGGCGTTAAATACGGGCAGACTAAACAGGTGAAATTGCGCCCCGGAGGTAACCGGTTATGAACCGTCAGGAAATCTGTCAGCAGCTTACCGAAAAAATTAACCTGCTAAAAGATAACGAAAAATCGCTCAGCGCGCTGCTGCCAGACGTGCGTCTGCTGTACGGTACGCAGCCCGGCACTCGCACGCCGGTGATGTACCAGCCGGGGATCGTATTTCTCTTTTCCGGCCATAAAATTGGCTATATCAATGAGCGTGTATTTCGTTATGACGCCAATGAATACCTGCTGCTCACCGTCCCGTTGCCGTTTGAATGCGAGACATATGCCACACCCGAAATCCCGCTGGCCGGTATCCGCCTGAACGTCGATATATTACAGTTGCAGGAACTACTGATGGACATCGGCGAGGACGAGCGTTTTCAGCCGGGCGAGTCGGCAAGCGGGATTAACTCCTCCGTGCTGACGGATGAGATCCTGTGCGCCGCCGAGCGGTTGCTGGATGTGATGGAGCGCCCGCTGGATGCGCGTATCCTTGGCAGGCAGATTATCCGCGAAATTCTCTATCACGTATTAACCGGCCCGCGCGGCGGGGCGCTGTTGGCGCTGGTCAGCCGGCAGACCCATTTCAGCCTGATTAGCCGGGTTTTAAAACGAATTGAAAGCCATTACACCGAGAATCTGAGTGTCGATCAGCTTGCTGCCGAAGCGAATATGAGCGTATCGGCGTTTCACCATAACTTTAAGTCGGTAACCAGCACCTCGCCGTTGCAGTATCTGAAGTCGTACCGGCTGCATAAAGCGCGGATGCTGATGATCCATGATGGAATGAAAGCCAGCGCGGCGGCGATGCGGGTAGGCTATGAAAGCGCATCGCAGTTCAGCCGCGAATTTAAGCGCTATTTTGGTTTGACACCGGGTGAAGATGCGGCGCGGATCCGAATGATTCAGGGAATGTAGCCGGGCAGGTTCAGCCGCCCGGCGCGGGAACATCAGGCGTTACAGTATTTCTTTTTGACGACGAGGATAATGGTCCCCAGCAATCCGGCGACCAGCAGGAAAATTGGCAGGATCATCAGGAAGGTCATTACCTGGTCCTCATGACGCTTCACAAACGGGATCATGCTTAGCGCATAGCCAAAACTGGTGACAACCAGCACCCATAGCAGGCCGCTCAGCCAGTTAAAGAACTGAAAGCGCCGGTTTGACAGACCGGAGATACCCGCCATCGTTGGCAGTAACGTTCTTACAAATGCCAGAAAGCGTCCGGCCAGCAGGGCCAGCAGGCCGTGGCGGTCGAACATGCAGGTGGCCCGCTGATGATATTTATCAGGAAGCTGGGCCAGCCAGCCTTTTACCACACGGGTATTTCCCAGCCAGCGGCCCTGAGCGTAGCTTAGCCAGCAGCCAAGGCTTGCCGCCGTCGTCAGAATGGCAATGGTGGGAACAAAGCCCATAACGTCTCTGGCAATCAGCGCCCCGGCCAGCAGCAGCAGGCTGTCTCCGGGTAAGAAAGAGGCGGGTAGCAGACCGTTTTCCAGAAACAAGGTGGCAAACATGACCAGATAGACGACACCAATAATGTGCGGATTTGCCAGGGCAGCAAAATCATGCTGCCAGAGCGCGGCGACGATATTATGAATAACAGCCATGAACTTTCCCGTGAAACAGCATCTATTCGACGATTCTATCCCTTATTGGTCCGGGCGTTGTTGATCCCGGACGCAGCATTGCAGACTTTTCCACTATTGAGTTGCGAAAAGATGTGCGTCCTGGCCCTATTATTACACGATCCGCGTGAACCCCGCTGCTAAATCAGCAAGAAGATCGTCAACATTTTCCAGTCCAATATGGACGCGGATAAGCGTACCGTCAAAATCCACTTCGCCGTCGGGACGAATAGCGGCAATATGCTCGGGCTGATTCGCGAGGATCAGCGATTCATAGCCGCCCCAGGAGTAGGCCATACTGAATAATGAAAAGTTGTCGAGATAGTCCGCCAGCTCCCGATCGTTCAGCCTTTTTCTCAAAACAAACGAGAACAGTCCGCTGCTGCCGGTGAAATCGCGCTTCCAGAACTCATGGCCTTTGCTACCGGGCAGGGCGGGGTGATTGACCTGCGCCACCTGCGGGTGAATGGCAAGCCACTCGGCAATTTTCAGACTGCTTTCATGGTGCTGGCGCAGGCGCACGCCGAGGGTCCGCAGGCCACGGCTGGTCATATAGGCGGTGTCCGCATCGACCATCTGCCCCATCAGATAGGCGTTTTCGCGCAGTTGATCCCAACAGCGGGCATTGGCAACGGCAGTTCCTACCATGGCATCAGAATGGCCAATCAGATATTTAGTACCCGCCTGGATGGAGATATCAATACCGAAATCGAGCGCCTTAAACAGAATGCCCGCCGCCCAGGTGTTGTCGATCATAATGATGGCATTCGGTGCCACGCGTCTGACCGCTTCTACGATAGCCGGAACGTCATGGACTTCCATGGTGATGGAGCCGGGGGATTCCAGAAACACGACTTTGGTGTTGGGCTGCACGCTATCGGCAATCTTCGCGCCAATCAGCGGATCAAACCAGGTCGTCGTGACGCCCAGCTTGCCGAGAATGTTGGTGGCGAAATCCTGAGTCGGTTCATAAGCGGTATTGGTGATAAGAATATGGTCGCCCTGTTCAACAAAGGCGAGGAGGGTATTGGCGACTGCCGCCGCACCGCACGGAAAGAGCGCACAGCCCGCGCCGCCTTCCAGTTCGCACATCGCTTCCTGCAGTGAGAAATGGGTCAGCGTCCCGCGACGGCCATAGAAAAGTTCGCCTTTCGCCCGGTTGCGGGTGGCGTGTTTTTTCGCTTCTACCGTTTCAAACACCAGCGATGAGGCGCGCTGGATCACGCTGTTTACCGAACCCTGCGTATATTTTTTGCTGCGCCCCGCATTCACCAGGGCGGTATCAATGTGCTTCTCTGACATGTCGCTCAGCCTGTTTTATCCATCTGGACGTCTAAATTAACACGATTACCGTATTATGCATCCGCCTGGCGACATATTCAGAATAAAAATTTCCCTTAATTCGGCTGACCGCTTTTTTACTGCGTAAGCGCAAGGAAAATGAGCGGAATTTACGGCAATATGTAAATACTAATGAGAACTACTATCAATTCGACACTGTTTTGATATTATTATGCTCAGATTTTGTGACTTGTGTCCTGGAGATTGAGAGTGGGTAATAATTTGATGCAGACGGATCTCTCCGTTCTGGGTATGTATCAACATGCCGACATCGTGGTTAAGATTGTGATGATTGGCCTGATCCTGGCATCGGTCGTCACCTGGGCTATTTTCTTCAGCAAGAGCGCGGAAATGCTGGCGCACAAGCGTCGTATCAAGCGTGAGCAGCAGCAGTTAGCGGAAGCCCGCTCTCTGGATCAGGCCAGCGAAATTGCCGCCTCCTTCCACAGCAGAAGTCTGAGCACCCGTCTGCTTTATGAAGCACAGAACGAGCTGGAACTTTCCGCCGGTTCATCCGATAACGAAGGCATTAAAGAACGTACCGGTTTCCGTCTGGAACGTCGCGTGGCGGCGTTTGGCCGCCATATGGGACGCGGGAATGGCTATCTGGCGACCATCGGCGCGATTTCTCCATTTGTCGGCCTGTTTGGTACGGTGTGGGGGATTATGAACAGCTTTATCGGCATCGCCCAGACCCAGACCACTAACCTGGCGGTTGTGGCGCCGGGCATCGCGGAAGCGCTGTTAGCGACGGCGATTGGCCTGGTCGCGGCAATCCCGGCGGTGGTGATCTACAACATCTTCGCCCGCATGATCGGCAGCTATAAAGCGACGCTCGGCGACGTTGCCGCGCAGATCCTGCTGCTTCAGAGCCGCGACCTCGATCTGGATGCCAGCAACGCTGCGCAACCGGTTCGTACTACCCAGAAACTTCGCGTAGGGTAATGCAGCATGGCTTTGCATCTTAATGAAAATCTGGATGATAACGGCGAAATGCATGACATCAACGTTACGCCGTTTATCGACGTGATGTTGGTTCTGCTGATCATCTTCATGGTAGCGGCCCCGCTGGCTACCGTTGATGTGAAGGTGAATTTACCGGCATCGTCCAGTCAGCCGCAGCCACGTCCGGAAAAACCGATTTATCTGTCGGTAAAAGCGGATAACAGCATGTTTATCGGTAACGATCCGGTGACCGATGAGACGATGGTGAATGCGCTGAATACGCTTACGGAAGGTAAGAAAGACACCACCATTTTCTTCCGCGCGGATAAAACCGTGGATTATGAAACGATGATGAAGGTGATGGATACCCTGCATCAGGCGGGTTATCTGAAGATTGGTCTGGTGGGCGAAGAGGTGACGAAGGCGAAGTAAACGCCTTTGTCCTTGTCCGGCATCTGCATCGTGATTTCCCCGGTGGCGCTTCGCTTACCGGGGCTACGATTTGGTTGGATCCCGGAGCTGTGATTTCCCCGGTGGTGCTTCGCTTACCGGGGCTACGGTTTTGCTGTTCTGAGGAACGTGTTACGCAATGGAATGTAGGCCCGGTAAGCGCAGCGCCACCGGGCAGGTTGAGCGCAGGGCTATCATCGCCCTGAGGTTATCACCCCAAATGCTCCCCACCGCAAACGCCGTGAACTTCAGCGGTCACATAGCTCGATTCATGACTTGCCAGATAAACGTAAATCGGTGCCAGCTCCGCAGGCTGCCCTGCACGCTTCATCGGCGTCTGCTGGCCAAACTCAGGCAGTTTCTCCTGCGGCTGACCGCCAGAGATTTGTAGCGCGGTCCAGATAGGGCCTGGTGCCACGGCGTTGACCCGAATCCCTTTCTCCGCCACCTGCTTCGCCAGCCCGCGGGTATAGTTGAGAATAGCGGCTTTAGTCGACGCATAATCCAGCAGATGCGGGCTGGGCTGATAGGCCTGAATTGACGAGGTGGTAATAATACTCGCGCCCGGCGAGAGCAGCGGCAGGGCTTCCTGCGTGATCCAGAACAACGCAAAAACGTTCACCGCATACGTTTTCTGGAACTGCTCGCTGGTCAGATCGGCAATCTTCTCAATAGCAACTTGCTTCCCGGCGACCAGCGCCAGCACATCCAGCCCACCCAGCGCTTCACGCGCTTTATGCACCAGCGAGCGGGCAAAGTTTTCATCGCTCAGATCGCCTGGAATGAGCACCGCTTTGCGCCCGGCAGCTTCAATCAGCGCCTTAACATCCTGCGCATCTTCTTCTTCCGCAGGCAGATAGTTAATCGCCACGTCAGCGCCTTCACGCGCGTAAGCAATGGCGGCAGCGCGTCCGATGCCCGAATCGCCCCCGGTTACCAGTGCCTTACGATCTTTAAGACGTCCGCTGCCAACATAGCTCTTTTCACCGCAATCCGGTACAGGCGTCATTTTGGCCTGCACACCCGGCGAGGGCTGTTTCTGCTTCGGATATTCACCGGTGTGATATTGCGTCGTGGGATCCTGTGGGGTAGTTTGATTCTTCGGCATAAATACGCTCTCCATCGTTGCTTACGGATGAATTAAGCGTAGTCGCCATAAGTGACATAAGGGAAATAATCGGGGTTTTCTGTACCCGTCAGGCGGGATCGTTTGGCGAGGCTGACGGTGGCGTTGTGGAAGCCGGCGCTTCAGCCTCAAGGGGGACAATCCTGACATTCGACGTACGGTAATTGCCGTCAGAAAGTTTACGTGTCAGGCCAAGCGTGGCGGTTTCGCGTGCACGTAAATGCTGATAGCTGGCTTCAATGCTGTCAAAAATTTTCTCTTTCAGGTCCGGGCGGCGGGCGATGATTTCATTAATCACCGCGCCATAAATTTCTTCTTTTACCTGATAAGCGTAAATCTCGCGGCGGTTTTGCCATTTCATCTTCACCAGCGCGGCGGGGATCGAAACCAGCGCTTTGGCCGTATTCTGGATGGTGGCATTTTTATCGCTGATGAGCACCGCAAGATTGTGCTTTAAGATAACGTCATCGCTTTTTGTATCGTCTAAAGTCAAATAAACGTCTTTGCTATCATATTTTTTCACGTTATTCGTCCTCCAGATCATAAAACATAGGTGCAATTTTCTCACGGGTAATCAAATTAAGCCAAATGTCATTTCCGGACTCATTAATTTCCAGCGTTTTATCTGCCAGAATTTGACTTAATTCTTGTGCTGAAAAGTCGCCGTCGGCTTGTAACTCATTAAGGACATGACAAAAAGTCTCAATTTTGACAACGCGGAACAGGCGGTCTTTTATATGGCGGTCGCGTTCTTCCAGAAGCATATTTCTGGAAAAACCGTTACGACCTATTGAGGTTAATATGTCATTCTCAAGCTCAGCGAGGGTTCTTTTTCCCTGAGTTAAACTGGCGCTATTTTCTGCTTCCTCACTCTCTTCCCCAGCCGCGGATGTGTGAAAGCGAGCCGGGATAAGGGTCTCGGGTATCATGTAAATTCCTTAACTTTCAACACCATGAGGAGCATTTTACTGTGAGGCTCGTTGACAATAACATGGCGCACTTTTAAAATCAAAAAAAATGGAGCGCGCCATGAACAGTATTATTTATTTAGTGATTGCACTGCTATTGCTCACCGCTATTATTCTCTTACTGATGACAGAGTTCAATAAAAGACCGGTGGAAAGTGAAGAAGAATCCCCCTTGCCGGTACCGGCAATGTCAAAACAGGAGGGGGAGGACCATTTTTCTGTGCTGATGAACGCAATTACTCCGGTGTGGTACTGGCGGGTAAACCATGAATATATTGACTTTTTACATGCCACTATTAAGCGAATGGACGTTACGCAAATAAAATCCACGCCGGGTTTATTTGATGCTCAGCGCCGCTGTAGCGATCTCAATTCTGCGGTTTATAAATATTACGATAATCTGAAACAGCGCTGTCAGAACGGTGAGAAAGTGCCGCGTACGGATTTGGATGTCGTCAACCTTCAGCAGTGCTTTCGCGAGTTTAGTATGGATGCCTATCCCACGCTGGTCGCACTCGTCTGGCCGGAATATCAGCGCCCGTTTGTGAAGCCTTACCTTGTTTAACCCTGATAATCAGAAGGTCATCTGCCCAGAATAACTTAGGCCAGATGAATATTTTAGTGTGTAGCGTCACTGAATGCTGTTTAACTAAAAGTAATATTTACAAAAAATAATCACAAAAGGTTATAAATTTTCGCCGCCTTGCCGATAACAGGAGGTAAGAACGCCCTGTGGGCGTAATCCTACCAAAGGCAAAGGAATCTCTATGCGACTTCTTCGTAACCTCACTATCCGTCTCGTCATGCTGTCGATTCTGGGTATCTTCTGCGTGCTGTGGTCCGGCGTCGGCCTGTACAGCGTCGTCTCCCTGACAAAGGTCGCAGAAGGCAATGATACTGACCGGCAACTGGTAAAACAGATGACGCTGTTAAGCCAGGGCAATGACCAGTATTTTCGCTTTGTCACCCGCCTGAGTCGGGCCATGGAAACCAAAGCGGCAGGCGGGACAACGGATTTTACTTCCGCGCAGCAGGCGCTGGACACCATGCGCAAGAGACTGGATGAGCTGAAGGCTATCTCGCCCGGCCCGATGGATGCGCAAATCTCCGCTGAAGTCATTCAAAACTGGCAGGCGCTGCTGGAGCAGGGCGTTGTGCCGCAAATGCAGCGAGCGCAGCAGGGAACGGTTGAGGAATACCGCGCTCAGGCTAATGACATCACCCCACCGCTGAGCCGTGCGTTTGGCCTGAGCGCCGAGAAGTTTAATGCGGCGGGCGCGTCAACGCTCGATCACACCCGTATTATGGTGGATGACCGCACCAATAAGACCCGGATTGCCATTATTGCCGCCGTGGTTGTCGGTATTCTGCTGCTGATTTTTTCCGATCGCTATCTGGTGACGATGCTGGTGAAACCGCTTGAGCGCATTCGTCAGCAGTTCCGCCAGATTGCGCAGGGCGATCTCAGTCAGCCGATAGAAGACATGGGACGTAACTGCGTCGGACAACTGGTGCCGTTGCTGAAGACAATGCAGGACAGCCTGCGCGAGGCGGTCAGCAATATTCGCTCCGGCAGCGAAAATATCTGGCGTGGGGCGACAGAAATTGCCACCGGCAATAACGATCTCTCTTCCCGCACCGAAGAACAGGCCGCAGCGCTGGAAGAAACGGCGGCCAGCATGGAGCAGCTTACCGCGACGGTAAAACTGAATGCCGATCATGCCCGCCAGGCCAGCGAGCTGGCGGACGTTGCCTCTACCACCGCCAGTGAGGGCGGGGAACTGGTCGGCGAAGTGGTCGATACGATGGTTGGGATCTCAGCCAGTTCGAAGAAGATCGCCGAAATTACCGATGTGATTAATAGTATTGCTTTCCAGACCAATATTCTGGCGCTCAACGCGGCGGTGGAAGCGGCGCGTGCCGGTGAGCAGGGCCGTGGGTTCGCCGTGGTCGCCGGAGAAGTGCGTAATCTTGCCAGCCGCAGTGCCGGTGCAGCGAAAGAAATTGAAGCATTGATTGCTGATTCCGTTACCCGCGTGGAGAAAGGTTCACGCCTGGTTTCCGATGCCGGAACCACGATGGAAGCGATTTTGCGGGCGGTGCAGGAAGTGACGACCATCATGAAACAGATTGCCGCCGCCACCGATGAACAAAGCAAAGGCATCTCGCAGGTCGGCATTGCGATTGCGCAAATGGACAGCGTAACGCAGCAGAACGCCTCGCTGGTGGAACAGGTCTCGGCAGCGGCATCGTCCCTGCGGCTTCAGACAGAAGATCTGCGCAGCTCGGTACAGACGTTCCGTCTTTCCGATGAGCCAGTGTCGCAGGCGGTAGCGCCTTCAGACACGCCGCGTTCACCGCGCACGGTTAAGCCTGCGGCAACGGAAGAGTGGGTAGCGTTTTAATTTAACTAAAACGTCCCGCCAGCTTGCGCCGGCGGGACGGCATTATCAGGACTGACGCTTATCTTCGGTTTGGGTGTCGAAGTCGCTGGCGTCGTGGCGTTCGTGAAGCTGTTCGTTAAGCGGGCCGTTGGTGCGGTTAACGATGCGTCCGCGTTTTACCGCCGGACGGCTGGCGACCTCGTTGGCCCAGCGCAGCACGTTTTTATAGCTGCCCGCGTCCAGGAATTCAGCCGCATCGTAGACGTTGCCGAGCACCACGTTGCCATACCATGGCCAGATGGCCATATCCGCGATGGTATATTCATCACCTGCGACGTATTTATGCTTCGCAAGCTGTTTATCCAGCACGTCTAACTGACGCTTCGCCTCCATCGTGAAACGATCGATGGCATACTCAATTTTGACGGGCGCATAGCTGTAAAAGTGGCCGAAGCCGCCGCCGAGGAACGGGGCCGATCCCTGGAGCCAGAACAGCCAGTTCAGCGTCTCGGTACGGGCGGCCAAATCTTTTGGCAGGAAAGCGCCATATTTCTCTGCCAGATAAACCAGGATCGCCCCGGATTCAAAAACACGAGTCGGCGGCGTGGTGGAATGATCGCGTAGCGCCGGGATTTTGGAGTTCGGGTTCACCTCCACAAAACCGCTGGAGAACTGATCGCCTTCGCCGATGCGGATCAGCCACGCATCGTATTCCGCGCCGGTTACGCCTTTTGCCAGCAGTTCCTCAAGCATTATCGTGACTTTCTGCCCGTTTGGCGTGCCCAGCGAATAGAGCTGGAGCGGATGCTTTCCGACCGGCAGTTCCTTTTTATGCGTTGCGCCAGACACCGGGCGGTTGATATTGGCGAATGCGCCGCCGCCCTGCTGATTCCATGTCCATACTTTTGGGGGTTGATAGTTATTTTCTGACATGTTGCCTGCCTTATTTGTGTTGTGGAGATGAATACTACCGTCAGGCCAGAAGACGCTCTGCCCAGACGCTGATGTCGTCGCCGCTGCCTAAATCCGCCTGCACCAGTCCGTTGACCATAAAGGTCGGAGAGACGTGGATGCCGTTCTGGCGGGCATATTTACAGTGCCACTTAATCTCGTTCTGCAACGCCGGACGGGCAAAGGCTTCCGCCAGGCTGACGCCGCTGTAATTCTCAATCCGCGCAATCATTTCCTGCGGCGTGGCGTCCATATTTGGACCGGCGCAGTGATCGGTAAACTCAAACGCTTCCCGGTGATCGGCTACGGCCTGCATCACTTTATGCGCCGCCTCTCTGCCGTCCGGCAGCGTCGACGCGGCCAGAATGCAGCGCACAATCACCCCGGAAAAAAGATGCCAGGGCTGCGATTGCAGGCGGATCTTCACGGTGATCTTATCTTCGCCTGCCAGTTCCAGTAGCGCGTTTAGCTTATTAAAAGCACGCACGGAAAACGGACAGGTCGGTTCAAGAAAAACCTCAAACGTCCGCGGACCATGGCCCCATTCCAGCGGCTGCGCGACATAATGCTGTTGGTTCATTTTCGACTCCTGATGATGAATGACAACGCGTGAATTTTTCCTTCGTCGGATCATGGTAGCGGGTAATGAGGTGTATGATAAGTCGACGTCTGTTTAGTTAGCACAAAGAGCAGGGTGCATTCTGCTCAGGTGTATTACGTTAAGGTAAGGTTCATGAGCAACGGAATTACCCATCAGGATGCCCCGTTTGGGACATTACTCGGCTACGCCCCCGGCGGCGTCGCCATCTACTCGTCAGATTACAGCTCCCTCGACCCGAAATATTATGCCGATGACGCGGCCTTCCGCAGCTATATCGACAATGAATATATGGGACACAAATGGCAGTGCGTGGAATTCGCCCGCCGATTTTTGTTTCTGAATTACGGTTTTGTTTTTACCGATGTCGGTATGGCGTGGGAGATCTTCTCCCTGCGCTTTTTGCGTGAGGTGGTCAACGACAATATCCTGCCGTTACAGGCGTTTGCCAACGGTTCCCGCCGCCCGCCGGAAGCGGGCGCGCTGCTGGTCTGGCAAAAAGGTGGCGAGTTTAGCGGAACCGGACACGTGGCAGTAATTACTCAACTTCACCAGAATCGGGTCAGGATCGCCGAGCAGAATGTGATTCACGCCCCGCTGCCGCCCGGCCAGCAGTGGACCCGCGAACTGGCGCTGGTAGTGGAAAACGGCTGCTATACCCTTCGTGATACCTTTGACGACACCACGATCCTGGGCTGGATGATCCAGACTGACGAGACCGAGCACAGCCTGCCGCAGCCGGATATTCGCGGCGAGGCGCTAACCATCCGCGGCGCACGGCTGGAAGATAAAACGCTGTTTGAGGGGAAATGGCTCGATGAGCAGGATCCGCTACAACGCGCCTATGTGCAGGCCAACGGCCATGTGATTAACCGCGATCCGGCGCAGTATTTTACCATCACCGATACTGCCGAGCAGGAGCTGATTAAGGCTACCAACGAGCTGCATCTGATGTATCTTCATGCCACGGACAAGGTAATGAAGGACGATAACCTGCTGGCGCTGTTCGATATTCCCAAAATCCTCTGGCCGCGTCTGCGTCTGTCGTGGCAGCGTCGCCGCCACGACATGATCACCGGACGGATGGATTTTTGTCTGGATGAGCGCGGACTGAAGGTTTACGAATACAACGCGGATTCGGCTTCCTGCCATACCGAAGCGGGGCGCATCCTCGAACGCTGGACGGAGCTTGGCTATAAAGGCAACGGTTATAACCCTGGCGAAGATCTGCTCAACGAGTTAATTGGTGCCTGGAAACACAGCCATGCACGTCCGTTCGTGCACATCATGCAGGATAACGACATTGAAGAGGATTACCACGCGCAGTTTATGCAACAGGCGCTGGAGAAGGCCGGATTTGAAAGCAAGATCGTCCGCGGGCTGGATGAGCTGCGCTGGGATAAGGCCGGTCAGCTGATTGATGGCGATGGTCGGCTGGTGAACTGCGTCTGGAAAACCTGGGCGTGGGAAACGGCGATTGAGCAGGTGCGTGAAGTCAGCGATACCGAGTATGCCGCCGTGCCGATCCGCACCGGGCATCCGGCGCATGAGGTCCGGTTGATAGACGTCCTGCTGCGCCCGGAAGTGTTGGTCTTCGAGCCGTTGTGGACGGTGATCCCCGGCAACAAAGCCATTCTGCCGATCCTCTGGTCGCTGTTCCCGCATCATCGCTACCTGCTGGATACCGATTTTGTGGTCAATGACGAGCTGGTGCAGACCGGATATGCGGTGAAGCCGATTGCCGGTCGCTGCGGCAGTAATATCGATCTGGTGAGCCATCAGGAAGAACTACTGGATAAAACCAGCGGTAAATTTAGCGAACAGAAAAATATTTACCAGCAACTCTGGTGCCTGCCGAACGTGGCCGGAAAATATATCCAGGTCTGTACGTTTACCGTCGGGGGAAGCTATGGCGGAACCTGCCTGCGCGGCGATGATTCGCTGGTCATTAAAAAAGAGAGCGATATCGAACCGTTAATTGTGGTGAAAACGGCGTAAAGCTAAGCCCGGTAAACCGGGCTCTGCTTTTATTACGCATCAAGTCTGCGGAACGCTTTTAAAGCCGGTCAACATCAGCACCAGACTTTCCCGTGAGCTGGCCGGGTTGAATTCATAGTGGTTGCCATGACGATCGCCGCCGATATACCAGGAGATTTCGGTTTTCCCTTCCGCCAGCGCTTTACGCACGGCTTTATCCACATCGACCATGCGATACTCGCGGGAGTAGTTAAGATAAAGGATCGCATCGGAGCTGTACTTTACCGCCGGGCGGGTATTCCAGGTCACGGTTCTGGCGTTCCAGTCATTGCTGGTCGGGTAAAAGAAAATCTGATCCGCGCCGTTCTTCTCAACTTTGCCGCCGAAAATTCGAATACGGTATTTAAACAGCGCCGGGTCCACGCCAACAGGTAGCTGGGGGATTTTGAATTTCACCAGCGTCAGTGTTTCCGGATGCTGAGTCCGTCCACCGTCCTGCCAGTTATCCTGTATTGTGAGACTTTCCGGCGTCGCATTATGCTGATTCGGGTGGCTGCTGCTGACCGAGGTATTCTCTTCTGCTTTGGCATAGGCCCACGGTACGATAGTGCCGCAATCCAGGTTGTTGTTCATGCACAGTTCGGTCATAAACTGCGCCGCGTCTTCCGTCCAGCCGTTCATGAAATCAGCATGCGCGGTATAAATGCTTCCCCAGTGCTCTTCGCGACGGTCGCCGTGCATGGTTGGGTCCAGAGACAGCTGAACTTTAGCGGTATCCAGCGAGGTGATCTGTGGTAGCACATAAGCGATGTTCATGTTTACCGTTGGGACTTTCACCGGATAATCCGCCGGGCATTTGCCTTTAACATCATAAGCGGCATTGCTGTGGCCGTGCGTCGGTTTCAGGTTGACACCATCCCAGCAGTTGGGGAAGGCGATGCCAATATTAAATTGCACGGCATCACCCGCGCCGCGTAAGCCGCAGACTTCACCCGCTTTATTGGTGTAGCCTTTGCCGTTGGCGCATAAGAACGTGATATGTGAACTGGGGGCGGTTCCGTGGTGGTCGCCTGCCAGCAACTCCAGCCCGGCCGGGAACGGATGCAGCGGATATTTATCAACGCTAGTGGCCTGGTAATAGGTCTTCTGGTAGGCCGGTTTGACGACTTCGCCGTCGGGCAGTTTCATGGTCGGTGCCCAGTACGCTGAGCCGTCCGCCTGATTATCGCAGCTGGTCTGCGGATGCGCGCGCAGGGTCTGATAAGTAGAAACGGCATCCGTATGGATATTGCCGAAAAAGTCGTGCCACATGGCCTGGTTCGGTTTGCCAAACATCATAATGGCGTCATCGCCGAGAGTATGATGGTACGCACAAACCACGTGCGACTGCGGCCCGGCGTGGGCGGTAAAAGAACAAAGTGCGAGGGTGGACATCAGTCCGGTTGTGATAGCGGTAAGTTTCATCGTAGCGTTCCTGCTGTGTGTGAATATCAGCAGAAGTAGCAGGATGTACTTGATTTAACACATCATTAATTATCAATCAGTCTCATTTTAGCGTAATGAGAGAACAACCGGGACCGTCGCCGCCAGCCGGGCAACGGCCCCGGCTGCCGCTATGATGCGTGCTTATCGTAGTTAGTCATCGCCTGTGCGGCAAAGATCAGCGCCAGATGGCTCAGCCCCTGAGGCAGGTTGCCGGTCCAGGTATTGCTTCTGACATCGAACATCTCGTTGAAGGTCTCAACGTTGCCTTTATCACAAATCGTGTCGAGAATTTCTTCCATCGCTTGTTCAGCTTTGTTGATTTCCCCCATCTCCGCCCAGGCTTCGGCGAGCCAGAACGAACAGGCCACGAAGGTGTTTTCTTCTTTTTCCACGCCGCTGTAGCGGTAGAGCATCGCTCCGTCGTTGCCCAGCTCCTGGCGGATAGCGGCGTAGGTCGACAGCATTCGCTGCGGATTGACTTTTTTGCCGTAGCGGTGAACCAGCGCCAGAGAGGCATCAAGGCCGCCGTCGCTGCCGCGATAGAACAAATACGCCTGCTTACTTTCGGACCAGCAGTGGCTTTCTACCCAGTCGCGAATGCGGTCCCGCTCGCGTTGCCAGCGCTTGACCCAGGTCGGTTCAATGTACTTTTCCTCCGCCATCTTAACGGCCATATCCAGCGCCAGCCAGCAGGCCATTTTGGAATGCGTATAATGCTGAAGTTCGGGTAACTCCCAAATTCCGGAATCCTTTTGCCGCCAGCGGTCGGCGCAGCAGTTGGCCAGTTCTCCCAGCAAACGCGACGTGGAGAGATCCAGAACGTGTCCTGCTTCCACAAACTGCTGGGCGGTGGCGAGCATGTCGCCGTACATGCTGAGTTGGGTCTGATCGCGAGCGTTATTACCTATTCGCACCGGCGTCGAATCTTTATACCCCCGCAGCGGCGGATACGATTCTTCCGGCACCATATCGCCTTCCAGGGTATAGCAAGCGTGTAACTGGACACCGTGGCGCAGAATGGTTTGCGACAGCCACGAGAACGCGGCTTTACACTCCTCAAGCGCGCCGAGGAAAGCAAAGGCCTTAATGATCAGGCAGGCATCGCGGATCCAGGCATAACGATAATCATAATTTTTCTCGCCGCCGATCCCTTCAGGCAGCGAGGTAGTGGCTGCTGCCGCCAGCGCGCCGGTCGGTGAATACCAGAGGAACTTCAGCGCCAGCGCCGAGCGTCCCACATGTTTTTGATAGCGGCCTTCATAACTCAGGCTTCTGGCCCAGTCACACCACGCGATATGGCTGGTTTCGATGCGATTATCGATAGCGGAAAGAGGCGGAACGGCCAGTGGCTCTTTTTCGGTCACCAGCAAGGCGACCAGCGCGCGCGATCCGGCGGTTGTTTTCAGGCGACCGGTGATCTGCTCATCATCGGCAGAGGTAATCTCAACGTCATCGCTGGTACGCAGCATCGCCATCAGATCGGCAATATGATAAACGTCGCCCTGTTTGGTCTGCGCCATCCACGGCGAGCGGGTTTCGGCCCGTGTACCGAAGCGTAAGGCGAGATTCAGCGTGACCTCACCTTCAATGCCTTCAATCCGGCGCGCCAGTTCGCTCCACGGCAGACGTCCCGCCAGGGTGCTGTTAATGGATTCGGTCAGCAGCACCTTGCCGGTTTCGGTTTCGAAATGGGTTTCCAGAACGTTGCTGTCCTGACGATATTGACGGGTGACTTTATAGGAACCTTCCGGCTCAAGCTGAAAAAAACCGCCAATTTCCGGATCGAGCAGGCGGTCAAACAGGGGAGGGGAATCAAGGTTTGGAGCGCACCACCAGTCGATTGAGCCATCTGGTGCAATCAGCGCGACCGAGCGCCCTTCGCCGATTGCCGCGTAGTCGCCGAGTTCGGCAAATCCCTCCTTGCGGACGGGAGAATGGTATTCTGCGTTCTTCAATTTTTGTTATCCAGATTGATTCGTTCGGAAGACGTGGCCGCCGGACGGCAGCCACGGGACAGGAGATAACGCTTACAGGGTGCCGGTACCGCCGTCAGAGCACCATACCTGACCGGAGGTGTAGCTGCTTTCCGAAGAGGCCATAGTGACATACAGCGGCGCGATTTCCGCAGGCTGGCCCGGACGGCCCAGCGGCGCGCTGGCGCCGAACTGCTTCACTTTCTCCTGCGGTTGACCGCCGCTGGACTGAAGCGGCGTCCAGTATGGCCCCGGTGCCACGGCATTCACCCGGATACCATCTTTACCCAGCTGCTGCGCCAGTGACTTAGTAAACGCCACGATACAGGCTTTGGTCTGCGCATAATCCAGTAGAATCGGGCTTGGCTGATACGCCTGAACCGACGACGTGTTGATAATTGAGGCGCCACGCGGCAGATGTTCCACCGCAGCGCGGGTGATCCAGAACATCGCATAAACGTTAGTTTTGAATGTTGCGTCAAAATCTTCCGTTTTGAGCGTCTTAATTGATTCGTTGAACTGCTGGCGACCAGCATTATTAACCAGGATATCCAGCCCGCCGAGTTGGCTGACCGCCTCTTTCACCAGCTTCTCGCAGAATTCCTCTGAGCGGATATCGCCGGGAATAGCGATGGCTCTACGGCCTTCTGCTTCGATAAGCTTGATCACTTCCGCCGCATCAGACTCTTCTTCCGGCAGATAGTTAATGGCAACATCCGCGCCTTCACGGGCATAGGCAATCGCCACCGCACGGCCAATACCGGAATCACCGCCGGTAATCAGCGCCTTACGCCCGCTCAGACGGCCAGATCCCTGGTAACTAGTTTCACCGTGATCCGGCACCGGGATCATCTTACTGGCAAGGCCCGGTACGGGCTGCGGTTGCTCTACAAAGGGAGGAGTAGGATATTCCGGGGCGAGAGAGGTTTTTTTCGTTTGCTCAGACATGCTTACTCCTTAAACGTTGTGACTAGTGTTATTAAGCCTGGCATAGATGTGATGTTTGTCACGTTTATGGCGTATAAATTTCAGTACAAAAAGATGAAAATAATTCTTTATTGATGTAATGAATTGTTAGTTTTTTTAGGGTGATATGAGAAAATGGGTATTTAAAGTGATCTGATGGTCAACTCGCAAGTTTATAATTACGATGCGATAAAATAATTAATAATGATATTTTTATAATAATCGTTCACTAATACTATTAACTTGGTTGTAAGATATAATAATTATTTTATTTTTCCTGATTATGAATGGAAAAGATATTTGTGTTTATAATTGTGATGCCTGTCACTTTTTTATTTCGTGTGAATCTTCATTCTCATTTGGCTTTATAAATTTAACCGGATATCAGAGGTGTATTATGGAAGCTAAAAGCAATATTGACGTTCTGGTAAATGACTGGGTTGTTAACAACACAGAATCAGTTATTTTCTCTGAGGCAAATGATCAGAGTTTACCATTAATGAGTAATGCGCAGGCAGATACTGCGGGTGGCTCAGCTATTTTGATTGGTAATAAATCAGGTATTGCTCTTAAAGAAGCGGCCGAGTTAAAAGCCCTGTATAACAAGAAGGAACTCGACAAACTGGCTAAAAGCCTGGTTTCATCCCCGGCAAACTTTGTTACTACCGTCATGGGGATCTCTCAACAACGAACGCAGTGGGATCCATTAGCACAAGACCAAACCAAAAGTGCTGAGCAGTTTCATAACTATATTAAGCAAATAGTCGCTTTCCCACTCATGGTTATAACTAAGACCGATACAACACATGTCCATTATCAATCTGAAAACTATGATTCTTTAATTGATAATATATCTGATTTGTACACGGGCATTTCTGATAGTGATAAAAACAGCATTCGCAAAGGTGTCGTAAATCTGGCTAAGAGTTGTATGCAACGTGTTGGTGAAACGAGTTCTACCGTGCTCTTTACGCAAAGTACAATAACGGCTGACGATGTCGTCAAAGTTTATTTTTACTCTTCAGCTATTAAAATGGTAAGAAGCCACGAGTCAGGAAAATCAGCGCCATCAGATTCATTTAAAAGTGATGTTTCAGTAAGTAAAGTTGAAATATCTTTTAACAGAGCTGCGCTCACATTTTCAATCGCCAGAAAAATTTGTGAAGTTCTGTATAAAGGTGTCGATGATTGGCTGGCGGAGAACACTACACCAACTGATAAGACCCATCAGAATTACTGCTTCCACTAAAAAGATGGCGGGATCGATGCCCGGAGGGGCATCCTGGTCTGAGCATTTCCCCAAAAGCAAAAACCCGCCTTGTGGGCGGGTTCTTTAAATAAGTGGTGCCCGGACTCGGAATCGAACCAAGGACACGGGGATTTTCAATCCCCTGCTCTACCGACTGAGCTATCCGGGCAACGGGGCGCATTAAACCGTAATCCCCCTGCGGCGTCAATGAAAATTATCAAATCCGCTGCGAACTGCACATTATGCCAGCACATTGGCGAGATTGCAGCCGTTTTCAGGCGAATAATGTCGTCCACAGCGCGGAGAGCGGCATGGCGATAATCAGCGCCGGGAGCATATTGGCGACGGCGAACATCTTAATGCCGCAGATGCGCAGGCCGGTGGCCAGCAGCAGGACGCCGCCCACCGCGGAAAAATCGCCCATCATCGCGGGCGTAGTAAGCGGCAAAATGAGCGTGGCGCAACTGGCAAGCAAAAGCTGGATCGCCAGCATGGGAACGGAGATAGCCGATACGGCAATCCCCAGCGAGGTGGCGAAAATCACTGCCGTGAAGAAATCGAGGAAAGATTTTGCGATCAGAATACTCGAATCCCCCGTCATGCCTTCGTGCATCGCACCAAAAATACCGGTGCCGCTGGCGCAAAAAAGAATGATCAGCGCCACGAGGCTGTTCACAAAAGTCTCATGGGCACCGCTGGCCTGTAGTTCGGGCTTTTTCTTCTGCGCTATTTTCCGCAGGCCGTTAATCGCGCCGCTGATCCCTTTCTCCACATAGCAGATCTCGCCGATTAGCGTGCCAACCAGCGTCGCCAGCACCATCACCGGCAGGTTAACGCATTTTATTGTCAGTAAAATCCCAATACCCAGCGAGCACAGCCCGAAGGCGGAAGGCATGGAAACGCGCACGCGTTCCGGCAGGCGATGGCTGAGAAGCGCGCCCAACGCACCGCCGACCAGCACGGCGCTGGCGTTAATAAAAGGTCCGATTAGCACACTGTATCCTCACAAACATATCGCTTAACTATGCGATGAAAATGCATAGCCTGACGGAGACCTGCAGGAGCGTCTCCGGCTGGCGCGAAGAGTAAAATCGATAGCTCAGAGGGTAATATGTTAGCCAGACGGTTAAAAGAATTATCGTATTACGTTGCATTTTTAAGCCCGGCGGAGTGTTGCACCTGTCGGGGAAAGGTGCCATGATTGCGCGAATTTTCTCCATCTGCTTACGGGGCTGCCTGAGATGACATTACTGTCGCTACCTCGCCTGAGTCATCGCGCGCCGACGCGAGGGCTTCCCCGTACCATCCCATCCGTTCGCCTGCTCACCATGCGGTGAGGTCAACGCATGCTCGCTGTAGGACAACAGTAAAATCAGACGCGATCTGTTTTTACTGATGTCTGGCGGTCGGAGCTGGTTACCAGTCAGACCCTGACGTTTCGTTGGATAAGGCCTGCGCTTTATCCGGGGTTTTTATTCTCCCGCAAGGGTTATTTACGCCTATGAACACAATGAAAATTGCCGCCAGCGCCGCGCTGGTCTCCACGCTTTCCACCTCACGTGATGTCGTGACGCTGGACAGTACCGATTTCACCGATGTGGCGGCAGTCGTCATTACTCCGGCAGACAGTCGCAGCGGCATTCTTGCGCTGTTAAAACGCACAGGCTTTCAACTGCCGGTATTTTTATTCTCTGAGGAAGGCCAGCTTCCCGACGGCGTAGTGGCGGCGATTACCGGCAGCGCGCAGGAGTGGCTGGAGGTGGAAGCGGCGGCGTTACGCTACGAAGAAAATCTGCTGCCGCCGTTTTTTGATACGCTCAGCCAGTACGTCGCGATGAATAACAGCACCTTTGCCTGTCCGGGCCATCAGCATGGGGCGTTTTTTAAAAAGCATCCCGCCGGGCGGCAGTTCTTTGACTTTTTTGGCGAGAACGTGTTTCGCGCCGATATGTGTAATGCGGACGTTAAGCTGGGCGATTTATTGATCCACGAAGGATCGGCCAAGCACGCGCAGAAATTTGCCGCCAAAGTGTTCCATGCGGACAAAACCTACTTTGTGCTTAACGGGACGTCCGCCGCGAACAAAGTGGTGACTAATGCGCTGTTGACTCGCGGCGACCTGGTGCTTTTCGACCGCAATAACCATAAGTCGAACCACCATGGCGCGCTGATCCAGGCAGGCGCAACGCCGGTGTATCTGGAAGCCGCGCGTAATCCGTTCGGCTTTATCGGCGGTATCGACGAGCGCTGTTTCAATGATGGCTACCTGCGTGAGCTGATCCGTGAAGTGGCACCGGAAAAAGCCGACCAGCCGCGCCCGTTCCGCCTGGCGGTGATCCAGCTTGGCACCTACGACGGCACCATCTACAACGCGCGGCAGGTGGTCGATAAAATCGGCCACCTGTGTGATTACATTCTGTTTGACTCGGCGTGGGTCGGCTACGAGCAGTTTATTCCGATGATGGCCGAAACCTCTCCGCTGCTGCTGGAGCTGAACGAAAACGATCCGGGCATTTTTGTGACCCAGTCGGTGCACAAACAGCAGGCCGGATTCTCCCAGACCTCGCAGATCCACAAAAAAGATAACCACCTGCGCGGCCAGGCGCGTTTTTGCCCGCATAAGCGCCTGAACAATGCGTTCATGCTGCACGCCTCGACCAGCCCGTTTTACCCGCTGTTCGCGGCGCTGGATGTGAATGCCAAAATCCACGAAGGGGAGAGCGGCCGCCGTCTGTGGGCGGAGTGCGTGGCGCTTGGCATTGAAGCAAGGAAAGCAATTATTGCGCAGTGTAAAATGCTCAGGCCCTTTATTCCGCCGGAGGTGGACGGGCGGGCGTGGCAGGAATATCCCACGGAGGTGATTGCCAGCGAACGCCGCTTCTTTAGCTTCGAGCCGGGGGCCGCATGGCACGGTTTTGAGGGCTACGCCCGCGAACAATATTTTGTTGATCCCTGCAAGCTGCTGCTCACCACGCCAGGTATTAATGCCGAAAATGGCGAGTATACCGGGTTTGGCGTGCCGGCGACCATTCTGGCGCACTATCTACGCGAGAACGGGATCGTGCCGGAAAAATGCGATCTTAACTCGATCCTGTTCCTGCTGACGCCCGCCGAAAGCGCCGAGAAAATGGCGCAGCTGGTGGCGATGCTGGCGCAGTTCGAACACCATATTGAGGATAACACGCCACTGGCCGATGTCCTGCCGACCATCTATAACAAATACCCGGTGCGCTATCGCGACTATACGCTACGCGAGCTGTGCCAGGAGATGCACGATCTGTACGTCAGTTTTAACGTTAAAGATCTGCAAAAAGCGATGTTTCGCAAAGAGAGCCTGCCAACCGTGGCAATGGGCGCGCAGGAGGCGAACAGCGAGTTTATACGCGGTAACGTCGAACTGGTGCGTCTGAGCGAGGCCGAAGGGCGCATTGCGGCGGAAGGCGCCCTTCCGTACCCGCCGGGCGTGCTGTGCGTGGTGCCCGGTGAAATCTGGGGCGGGGCAGTACAGCGATATTTTCTGGCGCTGGAAGAGGGCGTCAATTTACTGCCGGGCTTCTCGCCGGAATTGCAGGGGGTTTACAGCGAAACCGACGCTGACGGTATCAAACGGCTGTATGGCTACGTGCTGAAATAGTCTCCTGATGGAGCAGGTCTGATGCGGACCTGCTCTTGTTAACTGTTAATATTCACGTTTTGTAATTCGTAGCGGTCATGACGATAATGGATGATGCTGTATTCAAATGGCAGACCGTTATCAAGATAAGTCACCTGCTCAATTTCCATTATCGGATCGACGATATCAATCTCCAGGTTTTCCACTTCGAGCGGATTAGCCCGACAGGCGCGAATAACCTGATGTTGGCTCTGAATGCGGAAATGGGTTTCGACTTCAATATGCTGATAAATGGAGTCCATCAGATTATCAATACGAATACCGGGAATGATCTTGATGGGAATTTCGGTGTATTCAATACACCACGGCTGTTTATCGATATAGCGAACGCGGCTAAAGTGATAAACAAAATCCGTCTCTTCAAGATAGAGATTTTTTATGGTTTCAGGCTGTGGATGCGCCACGCAAAATTCAATGAGCTTTGACGATACGGCGTCGTCCTGATGCGCGGCAGTGAAGCCAAACGGTTTTGATGCCGCAGGCGCGCTGGCGACCAGCGAGGCGGCACCTTTAACAAATGAACCGACGCCGCGGCGTTTTATGATTAAGCCGTCGTTAACCAGCAAATCCATAGCTTTTTTTACGGTGATGCGGCTGGCGCAGTATAAGTCGCCCAGCTCTTTTTCAAGCGGCAATTGCTGATTGATTCCATAATAACCAGTGATGATTTTATTTCTTAAATCATTAAAGATTATCTTATATTTCAGTGAATTGTCGCGCATCGGGTATTCTTCGTCCGTAAATCACTGCACTATACCATCAAACCGGCAGTAATCCAGCGCCGGGAGAGCTTCTCTCCCGGGGGACATCGTTAGTAATCGAATCCATTGTTATCGTGCAGCGCTTTAAACCCGTGACCGTTTTTTTTAATCAGTCGGCTGCCCATTTACAGCATCGCCAGCGCATCCATCGCCGCATTATAAAAATCAACCGCCTGCTCAAGTGAGTATTACCGAACGTTTTCAAATGTCACCGTGCCGGGGTAATCACAGCACAGAGTATTATTATTCAGCGTCCAGCAATAGCGGCTGCGGTTTTCATCCACCAGTATGCCGCTTCCCTGAGAAATATCGCCGTATCCCTTCAGCACTACAGGGATCGTGTTAAAGGTTTTCATCTGCGCTGTATTTTCTGCAAAGGCCGGAATGATCGCCCCTTCGCGGATATAAATCGGAATGTCATCAAGGGTGATATCAACGCTGAGCACCCGTTGACCGTCAAACCAGCGTTTTTCATGCAGCGAGTACCAGCGGCCTGCGGGGAGATAAACGCGTCGCTGGCGCTGTCCTGGCTCCAGCACCGGAACAACCATAATGTTTTCGCCGAGCATAAACTGATCGTCAATCGCGTGGACGAAAGGATCGTCTGCAAATTCCAGCGCCAGATGACGCATGAGTGGCAGACCTTTGTCCTGCGCTTCACAACCGAGTGCCAGCAAATATGGCAGCCAGCGATAGCGAAGCTGGCTGTAACGCCTGACAATATCGACCGCCTGCTGCCCAAAATGCCACGGCTCGCGTGGGCTGACGCCGTGGTAGCGCGCCAGAGAACACAGCATCCCCATCTGCGACCAGCGGATGTAAAGCTCTGGATCGACGTTCTGCCCTTTGAAACCGGCGATGTCGCTGCTCCAGTAACATTCGCCGCTAAAACCAACGCTCAGGCCGCCGCGCAAAGTATGCTTGAGTCCTTCAAAGGTGGACTCCACATCGCCTGACCAGGTACCGGCAAAGCGTCCACAGCCGAGAAAGCCCGGCCGTTTCCAGACCAGGGCGGTGCCGTGAACGTCCTGGGTGGCTTCATAACACACTTTCGCATACAGCCAGATATAAGCGTTATGCATATCCTTGCCGCTATAGCCGTTGTAAAACAGCGCATCTTCAGGGATCCGATCGGCATAATCGGGCTTCAGCGCTTTCAGGCCACGGCGCAACAGCGTAATCAGGTGCGCTTTCCACCAGTTATAGGCCTGCGGATAAGTCAGATCGGGAATACCAATTTCACTGACGTTGCGCCGGTAAACGTGGGCAATGTCGCCGTTCAACGTTTTGACCAGATAACCTTTTTCCAGCGCCTCACGATAGATATCGGTGCCGGGCGGCAGGTAGGGGTTGATCCACACTGAGCAGGCGACATGATCTTTTTCAAGATCGGCAAAAAAGGCTTCCGGCTGCGGAAAATGGGCATGACCCCACTCGAAGTCGCAGCAGTCGACCCAAAAATCTTTATACCAGTAGTGCTTGCCCCAGTTGACGTCCAGATGCAGGACATCAAAGGGAAGCTGGTGCTCCTCAAGCTGCTTTTTAATGCCCAGCACCTCTTCCGCGCTCTGATAAGCGCAGCGGCTGTACCAGACGCCCAGCGTCCACGGGGCAGGCAGTTCGGGTTTGCCCTGCATTTCAGCCAGCCTCTGTACCAGCGCTTTTAATGAATCGCCGAAAAACAGGTAGCCGCGCAACAGGGCGCTTTCGCTCAGCGCGCTGGCGGATTCAAAACAGAAGTGGCCGATTTCCCAGTGGGTGCGTCTGGCAGTCGCCAGCATGATGCCGTATCCGGCATCGCTCAGTAAAATCGGGTGCGCTTTATAGCTCAGATCCGTTGAGTTGGTAGCGCAGGCATCCATCACATAGCTGGTGACGCGAGACTGCGATTTTTCAACGGGACCAAATTTTTCCCCCAGGCCGTAGAAATGCTGACCGTTTTTCATCTCCCAGGATAAAAACGTGTCGGTCTGGCCCTGCGCGTTAATACGAATACCCAGCCCCGGCGTCACCGGCTGGCGTGAGACTTTCTTGCCCGACAACGTAAAAAACGTGTCTCCCCGCCGCACCTGCATCGAGAAAGGGGAGAGGGTGAGCGTCACGTTGAGTTCACCGTAGTGGAGTTGCGCCTTCTCGCTACTCTGCCGGACGGTAAATGCCTGTCGCGGCCATTCCGTCACTGGCAAATAAAACGCTGGCATTTCATGGCCGATTGGTAGCGGACTAAATTCAAACGCCAGCGTGCCGTCAGTCAGCGCGGCCAGCGTTAAACAGGCCGCCTTACCGCTGGTCATCGTTAACATAATGTCGACGCTATGCTCGTTTTCAACGATCGCTGTCGCATCGGTAACATAATCGTAATGATAGCCATCGTGATAAAAAAGACGGTCGCTATTCTGGTAATCCCAGCCGTTGATGGCCCGGTTGATAATATGTTCTTCCATCATCTTTTCTCATTTATTCCGCGGCTTTTTCGTTAATCGAATTAGCAATTTTGACAAAGGGCATATAGATAGCGGTCATCACCACAATCACTAAAAGCTGATAAAGTCCCCCTGAAATTTGCCCGGAGAAAAGTATTCCGGAGATAACGGGTGGCACGGTCCATGGAACATTGTTGGTAATAATGGGGAGCAGACCCATGTTGGTCAGCAATACTGCGCCGAAGAAGGGGAGCACCCAGCTCAGTACATAGGGAATAAACATCACCGGGTTTAAAATAATCGGCAGGCCAAAGTTAATCGGTTCGCTGATATTGAAAATGGCAGGAGCCAGCGCAATTTTTGCCGTGTTACGGTTCTCCATTCGCCGGGAGAAAAGGTAAACCGCAATGATTGGTGCAATCGTCATCCCACCGGATGACACAGTGGAAAAGTTAAAAAATAGCGTGGAATAGAGGTGGTGCGCTACGCCCATAATATTTTCATTGTCGTTGATGGTCCATGTCAGCCCGAATATTGGCCCCCAGACGGAGGTTGCATGAATACCAAACCATTGCAGTAGCGGCCCCGTGGTGACCGCCACAATTGCGAAGAACGGCGTCGATGCCACCGCCAGCGTCGGTTTTTGCAGTAGTGTTAGTAAAATCTCAGGCACTGAAGAGTTGAACCAGGCATGCAGCGTGGCGGCGATGACCACAAAAACAAGGAGAGTGAAACAGCCAGGGATCAATGATTCAAAACTGCGTGCGACCGCCGGAGGGACGCTGTCAGGCATTTTGATCGTATAATTCTTCTCCACCAGCCGGTTAAATATCCAGATGGTTAATCCTGAGACCAGCAGCCCGGTAAAAATACCTTCCTGTCCAATAAAACGGGTGTTGACGATGCCGCTCAGCGTGACGACCTGCTGGTTTACATCGTTAGTGGTAAACTCCCACGGCAGGCAGATAAAGAACGCGGCGATGGCGTAAAACACGCAAACAATCGGTTCTTTATTTTTAGGGAAAAAACGCCGGGTGCCAAAAAAGGTAAAACCGACAATAATCAGGATGACGTTAATCGCCATGGTACCGTTAATAAAATAATTACAGTAATGCTGCAGCATGACCATTCTGGCTGCCATGCCGGATGCCAGCCACATCTCGTCATCGCCGTAAAAAAGCGCCCCGAGTTTTAATCCGGCATGACCAAAAATAATACCGTTTGGGTCGAGAAAAACGGAGCTGATCATGATGGCGATACCGGCGATCATCAGAGGAACGCCGGTCATAATAAAAGTATCGCGTAGCGCCAGCAGCAGGCGATTGCCGGCAATTTTACTGATGCATTTTGTTAATCCGATCTGGACCGCGGATAAAGAGAGTATGGACATTAATGTAGCCTCATCCCTGGAAGATAAAAGAAATTACTTTTCCATTAATTCATCAATTCTGCTTTTCAGACGTTCGCCATTCATGTTGCCAAACTCCTGAATGCCTAACGTAAACACAATTTTATCCGGGTAGTCTCTTTCAACATCCTCCAGCGCCCAGGCGATTTGTGGACCCAGAATGATAATCTGCGTCTCTTCCGCCACATCGGGCAGGCTGGAATAGTCGTAGGCCTCGACCTGGTGGTGGATACCTGCGGCTTCATAGGCGGCCTGGAGCTTTTTCGCCATCATGCTGGTAGACATGCCAGAGTTACAAAAAAGTGAAATGTTCATCTGTTATTCCCTTCACATTAACAATTCATTCGCTATTATTGGTTTGCTTTATAAACTAAAAATACCCCGCTATTTTCATATGTAAATATCAATATTAATAAAAGATATGTCTTTTGTGATCGTTATCCTGATTTGATTCTTCAGCGTTTTTTTCTATTGAGAAGCGACGGTGGGTGGTGTAAATAATAAAAGTGTTCTGAATGCATTTTATATATTTTACGGATGAATGATTTTTGCGGAATTATATGATTGGGGGATGAATGGCAATTGTATTATTTGACTGGGGTGGGACTTCTGTAAAGCACGGGGTCTGGCAACAGGGGGCGTTAGTACAAACGGCATCGACGACGACGCCAGCAAACTGGCCAGCAATGAAAAGTACGCTTCTGAATATTCTTCAGCAATATCAGCACATCTATACAGTTGAAGGCGTGTCTGTGAGCGCGCCAGGCAACGTTGACCCGCAGGCTGGCATTATTGGCGGCTTAAGCGCTATCCCCTACATTCATCACTTTGCGATTGTGGATGAACTGACCGCATTATTTGATCTACCTGTTTGTATTGAAAACGATGCTAATGCTGCGGGGATGGCTGAAGCAGCGCTCGGCGCGGGCCAGGCGAAGTCACACGTATTATTTGTGATTGCGGGGTCCGGTATCGGCGGTGCTATCGTTAAAAATAAAATCCTGCAACGGGGAAGCCACAAATATGCCGGCGAGTTTGGCCTGATGACGCTGGATAACGGAAAAACCTTCAGTGAGCTGGGGACCGCCGTAGCAATGGCAAAACGCTATAATCAGCGCGTTGCAGTCACCAGCGCATTGAGCGGAGCAGAGGTCTTCCAGCTTGCGCGCGAGGGTGACGTGATTGCTCAACAGGAAGTCGAACAGTTTTATCACTGGATGGCCGTGGGATTGCTTAATTTGCAGGTCTGCTACGATCCTGACTGCATTATTATCGGTGGCGGTATCTCAGCAAATCAGGCCGTGTTTGCAGGCATTGAGCAGCGGTTGTGCGCTCTGGTGAGCGAAAAGGAGCTACAGGAATTTATGCCGGAAATCTGTTTATGTCAGTATGGCAGTGAGGCCAATCTTATCGGAGCGGCGGTTAATTTCGAGCAAAGAATGGCACGTGGATAAGCATTGCCGGGCAACCCCCGAATAGCAGAGGACCGCCCGGCTAATGTTACTTTCTGCGATACACCTTCTGCGCGCTATTAACTTTATACAAATAGCGACGCGACTCCGCCGACGGATGGCGGGTGGTAATGGTCTGGTAAAGATCGCCCGGCGACATGGTATTGATGATCGTCGCCGCCTGTACTTTATCCGCTGAGAACATCCGCAGCACGCTGCCTGCACCGCCATTATAAGCGGTGATAACCGCGTAGCGACGAGAGGTCGGGTTGCTGATACCGGCCAGATATACGTTGCTGAGCATTGCCAGATACGCGGTGCCGGTATCAATGTTGTTAGCCGGATCAAACAGATAGCTGCGGTCCGGCGTGCCGCCTTTACCCTGCATACGGAAGACATCTTTCCCGGCGCTATGCTGCACCACCTGCATCAAACCGAGCGCGTCGGAACGGCTGACCGCATATGGGTTGAAGGACGATTCAGTTTGCATGATGGCAAGGATTAACGACTCATCGACGTTATACTTGCGCGAAGCCTGACGAACCATACCGATATACTTATGCGCACGCTTATCAAGGTGGTTCGGCACCAGATTAATGGTAACGCTATAGACAATATGCAGGCCGTTATTGCGGCTTTTCATCCTGTTTTGCAGCAGGTAATCGGCAAAGCGCGCCGCGCGCCACTCCCAGCGGATCGGCTCGCCGTTATTATCGACAACCTGACCATATAGGAACGGCTCTTTGGAGATCTGAATATCATCGGCATCAGAATAGAGGTCGATGGAGCCAGGATCTTCACCGATCAGCAGCGTCTGGATAATCGCCTGGCGCAGACGTGCTGCCGGTTCAGTTCCGGAAATGGTCTCAATGGTGATCGTACCCTCATCAAAGTTGATGTGGCTACGCGTCTGATACTGATCGGTATACTTAACATAGTCCTTTGGACCAGCGACCAGTACCTCTTTATATCCCCAGATATTCTCAATGTTATGAGCGAACTGGCCCATCAGGATATCAAAACTGTTGGTGTCCTTGACCCAGGCTTCGTTAAACGTCTCACCCTTCTTCGTTGAATCTGAACAGGAGATGAGTAACGGCGCAAGAAGGGCTAGCGCTAAATATTTTTTCATCATTCCGGGAGCGTGTGTTGTGTTGTTGTGAAGGGCGCGAAGCCCTTATTTTTTGTCTTCCGGCGTGTAGCCTTCGATGTGCACGTCTTTGCCTTCAAACAGGAAGTTGATCATTTCCTGCTCCAGCAGCTTGCGGTGCTCCACATTCATCATGTTGAGCTTTTTCTCGTTGATCAGCATGGTCTGCTTCTGCTGCCACTGCGCCCAGGCCTCTTTCGAGATTTCGTTATAGATGCGTTTGCCAACCTCGCCCGGGTATAGCTGGAAATCCTGACCTTCAGCGTCACGTTGCAGGAAGGTACAAAAAATAGTTCTGCTCATAGGTAATCCTCGTTATCGGCCCGAGCGTTATGCGAGTGCTCCGGCGCGTAGCTGTTGTAACAGGCGCTCCACGGGTGCCGCCAGTCCAACTGACGGCGGTTGCGCTAAGTTATACCAGAGCGCGTTGCCTTCATCCATGCATGTATGGAAAGAGGACACGGGAAGCCACATTGGCACGATATCCAGATGGAAATGGCTGAAAGTATGGCGAAATGCCGTCATTTGGCGCAAATTATCGGCGCTAATCTGCCGTTGCGCCAGCCAGTCCCGCATTTCTTCCTCAGTGGCAAACTGCGGAAAGCAAAATAATCCTCCCCACAAGCCGCGGGGCGGCCGCTGCGCCAGATAAACCTCATCGCCATGCTGCATTAACAGCAGATAGCCGGTGCGTTCCGGCAGCGTCTGCTTCGGCTTCTTGCCCGGATACTGCGCCCAGCTATGCATGGCATACGCCTCGCAGCCGATATTTAACGGACACAGTTCGCATTTCGGTTTTGAGCGAGTGCAAACCATCGCCCCTAAATCCATCATCGCCTGATTAAACCGCTCGACGCCCTGTGCTGGCGTGACGTTTTCACTGACTGACCACAGGCGGCTCTCGACCTCTTTTTTACCTGGCCAGCCGGCAACAGCATAGCAGCGTGCCAGCACGCGTTTCACGTTACCGTCCAGAATCGGATAATGCTGACCCAGCGAGAGGGATAAAATCGCCCCGGCGGTGGAGCGCCCGACGCCGGGCAGGGCGCAGACTGCTTCAAACGTCTGCGGAAATACGCCGCCGTGCAGCGTGGCGACCTGCTGAGCGGCTTTATGCAGGTTACGCGCGCGGGCGTAGTAACCCAGCCCGGTCCACAGATGCAGCACTTCATCAAGCGGAGCTTCGGCCAGATCCGTCACCGTTGGGAAGCGCGCCATAAAACGCTCAAAGTAAGGAATGACTGTAGTCACCTGGGTCTGTTGCAGCATGACCTCAGAGAGCCAGACTTTATAGGGCGTCTTTTCGATTTGCCAGGGCAGGGTCTTACGCCCATATTTGTCGTACCATTCCAGCACCCGGGCTGAAAATTGCGAAGCTTGTAGGGTCAAAGCGGGCTTCCGAATTTGCGCTATCAGGGGCACAGATTCCAGCACAGCCGCGCGAAGCTGTAAATCGGATCTTTGCTATGCTTGCATCCGGCAACTAACTTTGGATAATGCCCGTTTTCCCGACGACTCTCACAAGCAGATTACTTTTATGAATAACGACGTCATTTCACCGGAATTTGATGAAAACGGTCGCCCGCTGCGCCGTATTCGTAGCTTCGTCCGCCGCCAGGGACGCCTGACCAAAGGGCAGCAGCACGCGCTGGATCACTACTGGCCGGTGATGGGCGTTGAATTCTCGGACGCGCCGCTGGATTTTGCCGAACTGTTTGGTCGCGATGCGCCCGTGACGCTGGAAATCGGCTTCGGCATGGGGGCCTCGCTGGTCACGATGGCAAAAGCGAAGCCGGAGCAAAACTTTCTTGGGATTGAAGTTCACTCGCCGGGCGTCGGTGCCTGCCTCTCCTCCGCGCATGAAGAGGGCGTGGAGAACCTGCGCGTGATGTGTCACGACGCGGTGGAAGTGCTGCACAAAATGATCCCTGACAATTCTTTAACTATGGTACAGCTCTTTTTCCCTGACCCGTGGCACAAAGCCCGTCATAATAAACGGCGTATCGTGCAGACCGAATTTGCAGAACTGGTTAAAAGTAAGCTGAAGCTGGGCGGCGTATTCCATATGGCGACCGACTGGGAAGCCTATGCGGAGCACATGCTGGAAGTGATGTCCGCGCTGGACGGGTATAAAAACCAGTCTGCCAGCAACGACTACGTACCGCGTCCGGACTCACGTCCGGTAACCAAATTTGAACAGCGTGGCCATCGTCTTGGTCACGGCGTATGGGACTTAATGTTCGAGAGGGTGAAATAATGGCAAAGCATCGTAGTCGTCGTCTGCGTAAAAAAATGCACATTGACGAGTTTCAGGAGTTAGGTTTTTCCGTCGCGTTCCGTTTTCCGGAGGGGACCACCGGAGAGCAGATCGATCAAACGGTTGACGATTTTATCAATGAGGTGATCGAGCCGAACAAACTGGCATTCGACGGTAGCGGCTACCTTGCCTGGGAAGGGCTGATTTGCCGTCAGGAGATCGGTAAATGTACCGAAGACGACCAGGCCGCCGTGCGTAAATGGCTGGAAGAACACCAGCTTGAAGAGGTGCGCACTAGCGAACTTTTCGACGTCTGGTGGGACTAAGTTATACGGGGCTGGCATATGCTGGCCCGTTTTGTCTCTGAGGGAGTAAGTATGATGCGTAAAGCGCTGCTGGCAGCGGCATTGACGGTGACGGCATTTGCCGCACAGGCAGACTACAAGTGTAGCGTCACGCCGCGCGACGACGTGATCCTCAACCCGCAAACGGTGCAGGTTAAAGGTGAGAATGGCAATTTAGTGATCGCGCCGGATGGCAGCGTCATGTTCAATGGCAAACAGTACAACCTGAGTGCCAGCCAGCGTGAGCAGGCCAAAGATTACCAGACCGATTTACGCAACGCTCTGCCGTGGATCGACGAGGGCGCGCGCAGTCGCGTTGAGAAAGGGCGAACCGCGCTGGATAAAATCATTACCCAGCAGGTCGGGGCCGATAGCAAAATGCGCAATCGACTGACCCAACTGGACGCACAGCTTAAAGATCAACTGAACAAGATTATCGAGCATCGTAGCGACGGTTTGACCTTCCACTATCAGGCTATTGACCAGGTTCGTGCCAACGGGCAACAGCTGGTGAATCAGGCGATGGGCGGTATCTTGCAGGACAGCATTAACGAGATGGGCGCGCAGGCGGTGACCAAAGGCGGTAATCCACTGCAAAGCGTGCTCGGCAACCTGGGCGGCCTGCAAACCGCCGTACAGAACGAGTGGAAAAATCAAGAAAAAGATTTCCAGCAGTTCGGTAAAGCCGTCTGCCAGCGGGTGATTTCGCTGGAAGACAGCCGGAAGGCGCTGGTGGGTGGATTGAAATAAAGCACCCTGTTCACTGCAATAAAAAATCCCCGAAACAGCGTCGGGGATTTTTTGTTTTTGTGATTCAGGATTACGCCCCGACGAACGCCCCCAGCGCGAGCACGCAGATCAGACCTACCACTGATTGTACCGTTACCAGCAAACTCCATGTGCGCAGGGTTTGCGGTACGGTGAGGCCAAAATACTCTTTAAACAGCCAGAACGCGCCGTCGCTCACATGCGAGAAAATCATCGCGCCAGTGGTTGTGGACAGTACCAACAGCGCCACGTTGGTATCAGGATGCGCGGCCAGGAGTGAGGCAACGATGCCACAGGAAGCGGAAACCGCCACGGTACCAGAACCCAGGGCGATACGGAAAACCACCGCGATAAGCCAGGCAAACAGCAGCGGCGGAATCGACCACTCGGTTGCCAGATGACTGATAATATCGCTCAGACCAATGGTGTTCAGCATATCCTTCAGGCCGCCACCAGCGCCAATAATCAGCAGCAGGCCGACAATCGGCACAATGCTCTTTTTGCAGATAGCGAGGATCTCTTCTGCCGCTAAGCCGGTGGCGCGCCCCATGAAAATCATCGCGTAAATCAATGCCAGTCCGAGAGTAACAATCGGGTTGCCGATGGCCTGAAAGATTTCCTGAATCAGCCCGGTTTTCGGCACGAAATTGATGCCGATAGTGCCGATAATCATCAGGAACGGCGCAATAAGCACGGTGGTCAGCGCCACGCCCAGCGAAGGCTGGCGAGTGGCGTTCTTTGCTTTACCTGAACCGTGAGCCGGGCCGGTTAAATCAAGCGGCGTGCCCACATCCATATGATGACGCATCAGGCGTGGGAAAAGATAAGCGCCGACGAGCAATACGGGAACGCTGATAATGACGCCATACAGTGTTGTTTCGCCAATATTAGCGTTATACGCCGTTGCCGCGATAATGGTTGCCGGTCCGGGCGGCAACAGGGCATGCGCAGTCATCAAACCGGCACACATCGGAATCGCAACTGCCAGCACGGAAACGTTGAGGCGTTTCATGATCGAGAAGACCAGCGGCACCATCAGTACGAAGGTCACTTCAAACAGGTTAGGCAAACCGATAATCAGCGACACCAGTCCTACGCTTAATGGCATCCATACGCGTTTTCTGTTACCGATAATTATATCGGCAATTTTGTCTCCGCCGCCTGACTGAACCAGTAATCCTCCCAGCATCGCCCCCAGACCAATGACTACTCCGGTTACCCCAAGCTGCCCACCGAAGCCGTGAGTAAAGGCCTTTACTGATTTGGTCACGCCCATGCCATTGACCATCCCCAGAAACAGAGATGAAATCAGCAATGCGAAAAAGGGATGTAATTTTAATTTAGTAATAAGGATAATCAGCAGGCCGATTGAAACGACTCCACTTATTACCACAAACGAGGTTGTGTCCACAGACTTTCTCCTTAAAAACCATACCAGTCCATAAATTAATGAAGAGAGTGCCCTGCGGAAGCATGGTTATATATTACCAGTGTCAGCATATTTTACGTTTAAAAAACTGGTCATTTATGAAAGAAATGACCAGGATATCTCTGCTATTTATATTTGTGAGTAGTTATTGCCATTTGGGCCGCCACGGAAATCGCTCTTTCTGTTGCCAGCGTTTTTGCCACGCCTTTCCCGGCAATATCAAATGCGGTGCCGTGCTCCGGCGTGGTAATAGCATAGGGGAGTCCGCCCGCGACTGTGACACCGATGTCAAAGGCATGCAACTTAGTGGCTATTTGTCCCTGATCGTGAAAAAGTGTCACCACCGCATCATATTCATGATTAAACGCATGTATGAATATCGTGTCACCGGGGACCGGGCCATAAATATCCATGCCTTTGGCCTGATATTGTTTAATTACCGGCATCAGCACCTCAATTTCTTCCCGGCCGCAGGTACCGCCATCCCCGGCATGCGGATTCAGCGCCGCCACGGCAATACGCGGACGATCATATCCGGCCATTTTTAAGGTGTCGTAACAAAGCTGAATGGAGCGGCCCACATTTTCCGGCGTAATATAGTTAACAACATCGCGGAACGGAACGTGCCCGGTGACGCGGAAAACCCACAAGTCGTCCAGCACGTTCAGCAGGCCACGCGGGCGATCCAGACAATCAAGCTGCTCTGCAAACAGGTAATGCTCATCTTCGACATGCCAGCCCCCTTTCTTAAACGCTTCTTTGTTCAGCGGGGCAAAAACAAAACCATCAATTTTTCTGTTTTTTAACAGAGACATACAACGAACCAGCGACTCGCCGGTAGCATGACCTGAGACGGTATCTATTGTTCCCATCACCAGGTTTTCAGGATTGTAGTTTTTTAGATCGATCAGCGGAACGGTGCCGTTTTCCCAGGTTGCCTCTGTCGGATCGGTGATGGTTTTGCAGGGAAAACGGACGCCAGCAATCTTCTGGCCAAGCGCCAGCACCCGCGCGTCGCCAATCAGAATGGGCCGGCAATAGTTACAGGCTGTTCCGTCGGCGATCACTTTCGCAACCAGTTCAGGCCCAATACCGGCGGCCTCGCCTAAAAAAATACCCAGTACAGGTTTTTGCTCCATTGTTCACCTCAGACTATATTTTTGTGTTCAAAGACGTGCTTAATTCATCCGTCGTTAAACCTATTAAACGTAACTGCGCACATAAACTGCCGGTAACAAAATAGTTTGTTATCGAAATAGTTATTATTGCCAGTGATATTATATCTAAACTTATTCCGCTATCAGGAATGCCGCACGCTAAAAGCCGCTATAGCCTCACCGGTTTTTATCGTCCGCACTAAGGAAATATTTTAAACAATATCGCCTTCAGGAATAATCAACGTAGATTACCTGTGCATGTTGAGCTTCTCTTCCTGATTAACGGTCTGAATCAGGTGGAGAGATATCTTTAAATTTACCATTATTCATTTTTACTATCTGTTCCATATATAGAACGCATGTTCTGTAAAAAGAATTATTTGCCTATTTAAAAAGGGAAGCAATAGCTATCTTTACGGAGGATTGTAACGATTAATGTTTATGTGATCTGCCTCACCTTGTGTATTTATTGTTAAGCTATTTACATTTAGCCTGGTAATTTAATGTTGGTGAATGCATTTATTATAAACAATTTATCTGGTGAATGATAAATGCTTCCTGATGAAGGATTTTGGGGAGGGTGATCGCAAAAATATAAAAAATGAGGCCCTTTTATCTATTGATGTTAACGATAAAACAACGTATTTGGCGGTTAACGGCAGCAATTTATATGTGCGTCTGGCAGCAGGATATTACCGATCTGCGCCGACGCGGGGTAATTAAATAATCCCGGTCGGCGCGGTAAAGAAGGTTAATCCGCGAGGAACAGTTCCAGCAGCGAGTTGAGGAACAGTTTGCCGTGTTCGGTGATCTGCCAGTGCGACTCGCTTTCGGTGAGATAACCCTGCGCCAGCGCCTCGTCAATCTGTGCACGAACGGCGGCTTCCGTCAGCCCGGTATAGCGCACAAACTCGGCGCGCGGCGCAGGTTCCAGCAGACGAAAGCGATTCATAAAGAACTCGAAAGGTTTATCCGCCAACTCCACGTCGCGCTGGCTTTCCAGATAGCGCCCCTGCATATAACCGCGCGGGTGACGCGTTTTGGTGGTGCGTAAAATGCATCCGTCCGGAAAGGTGACCTTACCGTGCGCGCCGCAGCCGATGCCGAGGTAATCACCAAAGCGCCAGTAATTGAGGTTGTGCTGACACTGATAGCCCGGCTTCGCATAGGCTGACGTTTCATACTGCTGATAGCCTGCGGCGCTCAACAACTGATGACCCTGCTCGAAAATATCCCATAGCGCATCGTCATCCGGCAGCACTGGGGGGCGAGAGCCAAACAGGGTGTTTGGTTCAATGGTCAACTGATACCATGACAGGTGCGGTGGATTCAGCGCGATGGCCTGACGCAAATCATCCAGCGCCTCGTCCAGCGACTGATCCGGCAGGCCGTGCATCAGGTCCAGGTTAAAGCTGCGCAGCCCAAGACCCGCCGCCAGCCGTGCGGCGCGTTTAGCTTCTTCCGGGCCGTGAATGCGCCCTAAGCGCTGTAACTTCGGTTCACTAAAACTCTGCACGCCGATGGAGATACGGTTAATACCCGCACGCTGATACTCCACGAAACGGTCCGCTTCCACCGTGCCCGGATTGGCTTCCATGGTGATTTCCGCACTGGACGCCAGCGGCAGGCGCGCACGCACACCGTCCAGCAGCGCCTGCATTGCCGGCCCGGACAGCAGGCTTGGCGTGCCACCGCCGATAAAAATGGTCGTAATCTCGCGTCCCTGCGCGTAAGCGACGTCGCCGTCCAGATCGCTCAACAGGTGTTGAACATAATCATCGTGCGGCACGTCGCCCTTCAGCGCGTGCGAGTTGAAATCGCAGTACGGGCATTTCTGCACGCACCACGGAATATGAATATACAGACTCAGAGGCGGTAAATTAGCGATCACGCAGGGCGTCCAGTAACAGTTTCAGCGCCTGCCCACGGTGGGAGATAGCGCTCTTCTCTTCGCGGGTCAGTTCGGCTGCCGTTTTGCCTTCAGAAGGCACGAAGAAAATGGGGTCGTAGCCGAAACCGCCTGCGCCCGCTGGCTGGCGGGTAATCACGCCGGACCAGCTACCGTGGCATACCAGCGGCGTCGGATCGTCGGCATGACGCAGATACACCAGCACGCAGTGGAACTGCGCCTGACGCTGGTCGTCCGGGATATCGTTCAGTTCTTCCAGCAGCTTTTCCAGATTCTGCTGGTCAGTGGCATCCACGCCGGAATAGCGCGCGGAATAAATCCCCGGCGCACCGCCCAGGGCGTGAACCGCCAGACCGGAATCATCGGCGATGGCGGGCAGGCCAGTGACCTGCGCGGCGTGGCGTGCTTTCAGGATCGCGTTTTCGATAAACGTCAGGCCCGTCTCTTCCGCGGACTCCACGCCGAGATCGGTTTGCGCGACGATATCAAGACCAAAATCGCTCAGCAGCGAGGCGAGTTCACGCACTTTACCGGCATTACCGGTCGCGAGGACAACTTTTTGCATAGGACATTTACTCTGTTAGCGCCGCGACTTCCGTCGGGATCTGTTGCGGATGAATAATCTTAACCTGTTTATGACGGCCCAGTTCGCCCTTTTCAATCACCACCTGGCTTTTCGCCACGCGAAACTGTTTGGCGAGGAATTTAACCAGATGGGTGTTAGCCTGACCGTCAACCGGCGGGGCGGTGATGGCGACTTTTACCTCGTCGCCATGCAGACCCACAATGCTGTCGCGGCTGGCTTTCGGCTGAATATAGAGCCGCAAAACCAGACCGTCTGAGCAGGTGATAACGGCACTCATAGTGCCATCCACAGCCCCGGCAACAGCATGTTACCCGTGCTTTGCAGTAATTCGGCGATGCCCATATTGATCATGTACAGCAGCAGCACCAGGATCATCGGCGAGAAATCGATACCGCCCATTGAAGGGAGCAGTCTGCGAATCGGGCGCAGCAGCGGATCGGCCAGTTGCATCAGCACAAACTCCACCGGACTACGGCCCTGACTCACCCAGCTCATGATCGCCATCAGCAGCAGTACCCAGAAAATCATCAGACCAATGGTTTTCAGCAGAATAAGGACGGCGGCAATCCAGATAATTGGCTGGAAGGTGACCACCATAAACAGCACGATAGCTTTGATAACACATAAAATAAACGCCAGCAGCAGTGAGGCGCTGTCAACAGGCCCCATCGACGGGATAAAGCGGCGTAACGGTCCGACGACCGGTTGGGTGATCTTGACGATAAACTGCGAAAATGGATTATAAAAATCGCAGCGTGCCCACTGCATCCAGACGCGTAGCAGTAGCACCATCGTATACAGTTCAATGACTGTTGAGAGCAGGAAAGTCAACGTCTTCATGGCGTTCCTCAGTTTTCCTTATTTTTTTGTGTAGTCGCGTGCACCGAAAATCGCGGTGCCGATGCGTACCATGGTGCTACCTGCCGCAATGGCAGCATCCATATCATCTGACATGCCCAGCGACAGGGTATCTACCGTGGGATAGCGTGTTTTTAGCCGCGTAAATGCTACAGCCATTTGGCCTGCAACCGCAAACTGCCTTACATAATCTGACTCTGGCGCGGGGATCGCCATTAATCCGCGCAGCGTCACGCCCTTTAATTCAACAATGGCATCCGCCAGCGCGTCGATTTCCGCCAGGGAGACGCCTGACTTACTCTCTTCATCGCTGATATTCACCTGAATCAAGACGTTAAGCGGCGGCAGATGCGCCGGACGCTGCTCGCTCAGGCGGCTGGCGATGCGCAGGCGATCAACCGTGTGGCACCAGTCGAAATGCTCAGCCACCAGGCGGCTTTTGTTGGACTGCAACGGCCCGATAAAGTGCCACTGCAACCCTTCCACGCCCGCTTCGCGAAAGTGGAGAATTTTTTCCACGCCTTCCTGCACATAATTTTCACCAAAGGCCCGCTGCCCGGCAGCGATGGCTTCTGCGACGGCGCTCGCAGGCTTGGTTTTACTGACTGCAAGCAACGTAACTTCTTCTGAAGCACGGCCGCAACGCGATGCAGCGGCGGAGATTTTATCCCTGACCTGTGCCAGGTTATGCGCAATGTCGTTCATTTTCAGAGGATGATGGTATGGATATGGAAGAAATCGTGGCCCTTAGTGTAAAGCATAACGTCTCGGATCTACACCTGTGCAACGCCTGGCCGCCACGCTGGCGACGGTCAGGGAAACTGGAACCTGCACCTTTTGCGTCCATGGACGTTGAAAAAGTGCTTAATGACTGTCTGGATGAGGCACAGATGGCGCAGTTCACTCGCGGGCAGGTCGATTTCGCCATCACGCTACCGTGCCAGCAGCGGTTGCGTGCCAGCGCTTTTATTCATCGTCAGGGCGCGTCGCTTGCGCTTCGATTGCTGCCCACTGAAACGCCGCACCTCGCCGACCTGGGTGTGCCCGCCGCGCTGCCGGAGTTATTAAATGAAGAGAGCGGGCTGATTCTGGTGACCGGGGCAACCGGCAGCGGTAAATCGACGACTCTCGCGGCGATGGTCGATCATCTGAATCATCATCTGGACGGGCATATTTTGACGCTGGAAGATCCGATTGAGTTTGTCCATCGCAGTCAGCGCTGTCTGATCCAGCAGCGGGAAGTCGGTCGCCATACCGACTCATTTGCTGCGGCGCTACGCGCGGCATTACGTGAAGATCCTGACGTCATTCTGCTCGGTGAGCTACGCGACAGCGAAACCATCCGCCTGGCATTAACCGCCGCAGAAACCGGACATCTGGTGCTGGCGACGCTGCATACGCGCGGGGCAGCTCAGGCGGTAGAAAGGCTGGTCGATGTCTTTCCCGCTCAGGAGAAAGAGCAGGTGCGCAGCCAGCTCGCCGGAAGCCTGTGTGCGGTGGTGGCGCAAAAGCTTCAATGTAGCCCGCAAAATACGCGGGTAGCGCTGTTTGAGATGTTAATTAATACGCCCGCCGTCGCTAATCTGATCCGCGAGGGCAAAACGCACCAGCTACCCGGTGTGATGCAAACCGGGCAGCAGATGGGGATGCAGACCTTTACGCAAAGCTACCAGCAGCGGGTAGCGGCCGGGCTGCTTTAGCGGACATTCAGTGAATAGATCGCCGGTAACGCGCCCGCGGTGGCAAGGATTTCCAGGCGGACCTCCTGTACTTCACGTGGCGAGCTTAATGAGTGATGGCAGGCCGAATGATGATTATCCGTGACTTCCGCCAGCAGAATATCGTCTGTCCACAGGCGGTAATGCGTGATGCAGTGCGGCGTCACCGCGTGATAGTGCCCCATCTGCACGGTTTCCATCGCGTTATCGAAATCGTTGTCCTGCACCAGCGTCAGGGTATTGAGGGTAATCGGCTGCGGCCAGCGCCAGCGCACGACCGGGCTGGCATCCTCTACGGCGGGCACCCACGCGTTTGTCTGCTGCTCGGGACGCAGGCGGCCATTAAGCAGGTTTTGCGCGCTGAAGCAGCGCAGCGGCGTGGCAAAACGCAGGGCGGGCATTATCTGATGCGGACGGCGGCGCGGCAGCCAGAAATCAAATTCATCCACGCCATAATCGCCGTCGGCGACCTGGCGCGACTGTTTCGCCACTCTGGCGTTCAGGCTATTAAACACGGTCATCAGGCCGGGGAGATGGCGGTCGGTCAGGGCGATCTCCACATTGGGCTGTGCGGCAAAGGCAATAAACAGGTACTGGTCACGGTCGCTTTGCCAGCTGAAATTGCAGCGGTAGTCGCGCTCACCGTCGATCTGTAATTCGCAGGAGGCGTGATGTATTTCCGGCGTAAAGTTACCGGCGCGCTCGCTACCGAGAAGCTCGATGGTAAGCGGCTGGGGATGAGCGCCGCGCAGCGTAAAGGTTAATTCGGGAAGCGTCTCTCCGGCGTTAATCGGCACCAGCAGCGCCATCCGTTCCGCCAGAGAATGCCACTGGCCGTTAGCCGGTAATGCGCTCAACTCCAGTTCGCTGCTGACCCGGACGCTTGCGCCCTGCGCCGGATCGCTGAGCCACTGGCGCGGAATATAAAAGCCGTTGGCCTGGAGCCGTTGTTGCAGCGCGCCGATGCGGTCGTGCTGCGCCAGTTCGCGCGGCATCAGTTGCTGCGTCTGGCACAGGGCGGCGGCCTGGCCGACGACTTCTCCCAGCAGGCCGCAGGTACACATCACGCGGGCGCTGCCAAAGGCAACGTGGGACGCGGAAATCAGGCGGCCGGTCAGGAACAGGTTGTCCAGCGAGCGGCTGTACAGGCTGCGCCAGGGGATCGTGTAGGTGCCTTTACTGTGAAACTGACGGCAGCCATCGTGGGTGCTGTATACGCCATCGGCCGGATGGAGGTCAATAGACCAGCCGCCGTAGCCTACCGCATCATAATGGTCGCGCTGCTCAATAATATCCTGCTGGCTCAGCAGATGATCGCCAACAAAGCGGCGGCTCTCCCGCTTGCCGGGGATCACGCCCACCCAGTCGATCGTCATGTTTTCCGCCTCGGGAAACTCGCCGGAGTTTTTAATATGATCCCAGACGCCCCAGACGATCTTCCACAGCTCCCATTTGATCTCTTCGCTTGCATGAACCGTATCCAGTCGGCCTCCCCATTCCAGCCACCACAGGTCGCAGCCATTAAGGGTGGAGGTCAGCCGCTTATAGCGCGGGATAGCGGTGATATCCTTGAGGGCGAAAGAGGGCGGGACGAAGTTCACCGGGGTGCTGGTCTGACGGGTATAAAAGTAGATGGAGTGGCCCAGCTTATGCCCGAAATTATCGCCCGGTGCCATTTTTTCGCCGAGTTCATCTATGTCCTCCGCGCCTTCACGAAACTCTGCGCCAGCCAGATAACCGAGCACGCCGTCGCCGGTAGCATCGCAAAACTGCGCCGCGCTTACCTCATAAAAGGTTTCGTTGATCGGGTTAAAGGCGCTGACGCTGGTGACGCGCCGGGCCTCTTTTTGTACGGCATAGATGGCGGTATTCAGCAACAGAGTCAGCCCCGGCTGGCGCTGCGCGATGTCCAGCAGTAGCAGATCGAACATCACCGGATTACCTTCCTTGTTGCGCCACAGGTTCTCTTCAAGGATCTCGCCCATGATCCCGCCTTCACGCGCCCAGCGATTATTATTGCCCATATGCGAAGTGGCACCGTTAGCCCACAGACGTACTTCGCTGGACGCATTCCCTCCCAGCACCGGACGATCCTGAATCAGAATGACGTCGATGCCCGCACGGGCAGCGGCAAGCGCAGCGCACAACCCCGCCAGTCCGCCGCCTGCGACCAGCAGGTCGGTGCGCAAAGATTGTGTCGGGAAAGCTCTGCTGTCGGTCTGGTTAAAGATTTTCATGGTCTTGTATCCTTCTCAACTGACGCTAGAATCTGTAGTTTGCTTAAGCCCGACGCGGACCATCACTGCTATGTCATCTCAACCGAATCAAAGCCTGATTGACGGCATTCGCTGTCTGCAATATCTGGTATCCAGCGGCCGCGCTATTGGCTGTCGCGAACTGGCACGTCTTATGGGCATTAACACGACCCGCGTAAATCGTCTGCTGATGACCATGGCGTCCATCGGGCTGACGAGGCAGGATGAACAGCGGCGCTATCTGCCGGGACCGGGCATTCATGCGCTGGCAGCGCAGGCGATACGCGGCTCCGCTCTCTTTTCTCAGGCGCTGCCCATTCTTGAACGTCATGCCCCACGCGATATCGTGGTCGCCATGGGGGTTCTGTGGGAGGATCAGGTGATCTACATTTATCACTCTGAACCCGGCCATCAGATCAGTCAGGCGCTGGCGGGATTTCATATGCTGCCCGCGTGGCAGTCGGTGATCGGCATGAGCCTGCTGGCAGCCGAACCCGACGACGAACTCAGCAAACGCTTTTTCGCCGAGCAGTGGCAGCAACTGGCTCCTCACCTTCGGCAGCAGCGCGAGCAGGGGAGCGTCATCTGGCACCACCAGGATGGTGAAGTCTCTATCGCTCAGCCGCTGGGCGCGCATTCTGCCGCGCTGGCCTTCGCCGGCATGTGGCAGCCGGACGCCGAAACCATTGCGGCGCGCCACCTTGAGCTACAAACGCTGGCAGCGCAGCTGATCGCCTTCTGATTTGTTTCTTTTATAGAAACACTGGTGGTTTTGCAATACCAGATGCCAAAAACGTGACCCGGATCGAGGGCCAGCCGCCAATGCCGATTAGCCCTCGTCCATCAGGCTGGCTTATTCCCCTTCAGACCCGGTGATAGGATTGCCTCAGGAATTCGCTTAAATCATGAGATGACCTTTGCGAGGCGAGGGAAGCGTCCGTGACGTTAATGGCGAGACAATCTACGTTTAAAGGAGAATCAGGATGTTTCAGCAGGATAGTGGATTAAGTGCACCGCAGCAGATGATTATTATTACATGCCCTTCCGTACAATCCCGGTCTTTTGCCAGTTATCTGACCGAAACGCTTTCTGTTCCCGTCCGTTTGCAGAATATCACCAAGCCGTTAGAGCAGCGTTTGCCAGACGGCTGCATCGTATTATTCGATATCGCCGTGTCGAATAAAAAATTAACCGGCATCTGGTGTGATATTTTGCAGACCCAAACCGATGATTTACGCGTTATCATTTTAAATAGTGCCCAGCAGCACACGCTTTTTGACATGGCGCGCTGGCCCACGCTGTGCGGGATATTTAGTTATGATGATAGTCAGGAACATATTCTTGCGGGTATTAAGGCGATAGTAAACGGCGAGGTGTCTGAATTGCCCGGTACTATCCAGGCATATACGGACGAGCGGGATAGCGATCGTTACGAGAATATTTCGCTTACCGAACGCGAATATGAAATTCTCAATGAGTTACGCTGCGGAGCGTCGAATGTGGATATCGCCCGCGCGCTGTTTATCAGCGAAAATACCGTGCGCACGCATTTGTATAATATTTTCCGTAAGCTCAACGTTAAAAACAGAACGCAGGCGGTAAGCTGGACAAATGCCTCCCTGCGTGACCAGACAACCCGGACCGCACAGGGTGCATTTAACTAAAAACCTTGTTCGAAGTAACTCTCCAGGATAATCACCGCCGAGGCAGAATCGACGCTGCCTTTATTCAGCGCGCGAAAGCCACCGTGTTCAAACAGGCCCGCGCGCGCTTCTACGGTACTTAACCGTTCATCGTGCAACGTCACCGTCACGCCGAATCTGCCGTGGATCCGGTTCGCAAATTTACGCGCCCGTGCCGTCAGCGGCTGTTCACTGCCGTCCATATTCAGCGGCAGGCCGACAATCACCGTGTCAGGCTGCCACTCTTTGAGCAGACGTTCGATGAGCGTCCAGTCGGGCGTACCGTCCTGGGCTTTAATGGCGTTCAGCGGGCGGGCGGTGCCGGTAATGCGCTGACCAATCGCCACGCCAATACTTTTGGTGCCGAAATCAAAGGCGAGAAGGGTGTCACTCATCAGGCGTGTCCCGCCTCGCCAGGCATGGTGTGGATATCAATACCAATCAGTTTTGCTGCTTCGCGCCAGCGATCGGCGATTGGCGTTTTAAACAGAATATTGAGATCCGCAGGCGCGGTCAGCCAGGCGTTATCCAGCAGTTCCTGCTCAAGCTGGCCTTTCTCCCAGGAGGAGTAGCCCAGCGCGACCAGTACATCGACAGGCTGATCGTGGGTACCCAGCGTTTCCAGCACGTCCCGCGAGGTGGTGATAACGGTATTATCGGAGATGCGAATACTGGAGGAGAAAGACGCGGGTGGCGTATGCAGGATAAAACCGCGATCTTCCGCCAGCGGGCCGCCGAGCAGGACCGGTTTATCCAGACGAATCGCCGGATCGCGCGGTTCAGGCGTAATCTTCAGTTTTTCCAGAACGCCTTCCACCTGCAAATTTTCCAGGGGCTTATTAATAATAATGCCCATTGCCCCCTCGTCGTTATATTCGCAGACATAGACCACAGAACGACGGAAGAGAGGATCCTGGAGCGCAGGCATGGCAATCAGAAAGTGATGCTGTAAATTCATTGTCAGAGGTTCGGTTTCCTGGTTCAAAAAAGCAACAACGCTCAGTATGCGGGGAAAGTACCACGCTGTCACTAGCCAGTGGAGGAAGAGCAGCGGGTTCCCTCCCGCGATGAGATGTTGCAAGGGCGGCGGTTTATTTCATCCGCCCGCAACGCAAATTACTTCGCCAGACGTTTTTCGATGGCGTCCATCAGCATCCCGGTAATCGAGACCGGGAACTGCGCTTCGATTTCGCGAATACAGGTCGGGCTGGTAACGTTCACTTCGGTCAGACGGTCGCCGATGATATCAAGGCCGACAAAAATTAGCCCTTTGGCTTTCAGCAACGGCCCCACGCGGCGGGCAATTTCCCAGTCGCTATCGGTCAGCGGACGTGGTTCGCCACGGCCACCCGCGGCGAGGTTGCCACGCGTTTCACCGCCCTGCGGAATGCGTGCCAGGCAGTAAGGGACCGGCTCGCCATCCACCACCAGTACGCGCTTGTCACCGTCAACAATGGCCGGAATATAATTCTGTGCCATGCAGTAGCGGGTCCCGTGCTCGGTCAGCGTTTCGGTGATCACGCCAAGGTTTGGATCGCCTTCCTTCACGCGGAAAATAGACGCGCCGCCCATGCCGTCCAGCGGTTTTAAAATGATATCAGTATGCTTCTGCCAGAACGCTTTCAACTGCGCCTTGCTGCGAGTCACCAGCGTATCCGGCGTCAGGTCAGAGAACCAGGCGGTATAAAGCTTTTCGTTACAGTCGCGCAGACTCTGCGGCTTGTTAACGATCAGCGTGCCTTGTTCTTCCGCGCGTTCAAGGATGTAGGTGGAGTAGATAAACTCAGTATCAAACGGCGGATCTTTGCGCATCAGGATGACATCGAGATCGGCAAGCTGGAGATCCTGTTCGCCGCTGAATTCGTACCATTTGTCGTAGTTCTGCTCAACGCTGAGCAGACGCGTGCGTGCACGGGCTTCGCCGTTGATCAGATAGAGATCGGACATCTCCATATAATGAAGCTCATAGCCGCGACGCTGTGCTTCCAGCAGCATAGCGAAGCTGGAGTCTTTCTTGATGTTAATGTTTGCGATGGGGTCCATCACGATGCCGAGCTTAATCATTCTTGTTCTCCGTTAGCCCAGGTCGCCAAAACGCACCTGTAAGGCGGTAATGGCGGTGAGCGCAGTGGTCTCAGTGCGCAGAACGCGAGGTCCCAGCAGAATATCAGTAAACTGGTATTGTGCGGTCATAGCAATTTCGTCGGCGGAGAGTCCACCTTCTGGTCCAATAAGCAGGCGTACCCGCTCAACCGGCAGCGGCAGCGTGTTAATGCTGGCGCTGGCGCGCGGATGCAGATTCAGTTTCAACCCCGCATCCGGCTCGGCGCACCAGGCTTCGAGATCCATCGCCGGACGAATCTCCGGGATCTGATTACGACCGCACTGTTCACAGGCAGCGATAGCGATTTTCTGCCACTGCTGGATCTTCTTGTTCAGACGTTCAGCATCCAGTTTAACGCCGCAGCGCTCAGAAAAAAGTGGCGTAATGAGGCTTACTCCCAGTTCGATTGATTTCTGGATAGTAAATTCCATTTTTTCGCCGCGTGACATCACCTGACCCAGGTGAATATGCAGCGGTGATTCACGATTATCGGCTTCGCGACTTTGCACGTTAACGACGACGTTTTTCTTATCGGCGCGGGTAATTTCAGCGTCAAAGACCTGGTTGCTGCCGTCAAAAAGCTGAACGGGCTGACCGGCGGTCATGCGCAGTACGCGACCAACATGGTTCGCGGCGTCGTCGCTGAGCGCGACGTCCTGGCCCACGCTTAGCGGGGCAGGGTGATAAATGCGAGGTTTACGCATAAAGCTAACAGTCCAGTAATGATAATACCCGCTAGTGTAGGTTAGCTCTTTTGCGCCTGGCAAGCGCGCTGGACATAAGGGTTGTGATTCCCCTGCACGCGCGCAATACGCTCGTCACGTTCGCATTCCCATTTTGTCACCGGGTAGAGTTTATCCCAGGCGGTAAAGAGTTGGGTCTGCTGGCGTGAAAGGCTGATTTTATACTGATCGCGCATATAAAAGTTGATGCGGGCAATGGCGCCACGAGCGCGTGCGGGTGGCTCGGCAAGTTTGTTTTTGAAATCGACCTTCATGGCGCACTGGCCATACTGGCCTTCGCCGCCGTTCCACTGGCTATACATAAAGTTGCCGCGATCGCCGTTTACTTCACCGACTGCCGGTTGCAGGTTATGCATATCGCTCTCCATCTTGCGATAGACGGGATCTTTAGTGCAGTTTTTCCGTCCGCCGTCCTGCCAGCACTGGCGCTGATGACCGAACTGCCACGCTGGCACCACATGTTCCCACTCCACGCGGCTGGCGCGATTGGCATTTTTACGCACTTTATAGCCGCAGGCTTCCAGGTCGATAACACCTTTCTTACCCTGCCAGTGAATCGGGCAGCCGCAGTAAAAATCACCGGGAACGTCAGCGTTGACCTTAACGCCCGCCGCTTTTGCCTGGGCGAAGCTGGTGATCTCTTTGGCGTGGAGTGGATTCACCAGTAAAGGAAGAAAAAGGAACAGGGAAAAACGACAGGTACGGTACATCGTGAACTCCATCTCAATAAGAGCACGCAACGTAACGAAAGCAGTTGTCAGATGCAATCAGGCAGAACAGAAAATTTCCGGATCGCGTTTAATTTACGCGTCGGCTACCAGCAGTTCGCCGCAGTGAACGCAACGGTAAGTCGCTTCACCGCGTACCACTCTGTTATGTCGGCGCACGGTAAGCTGATGCTGCTGGCACTGGCAGCGGTAAGGGAAGGTGTTGCGGCGCACTGATTCCAGCCCGAACTGATGGGTACGGCGGGCGGGAACGCAGAGCACGCTTTCCATCATCCATTTCCACTCTTTGCCATGCGGCGCAACGCGGCCAAAATGTTTCCATGTCAGCAAATGCGCCAGCTCGTGCGGTACGACCTCATCAATAAACGCCTGCTGATTTTCCTGCAATAGCACCGGGTTGAGGCGAATTTCATAGCTGTCGAGCCAGGCGGTGCCCGCCGTCGTGCCACGCTGCTGATAGACCAGCTTCGGCTCCGGATAGTGACGATCCAGTTTGTGATTGGCGAGGGCGAGTTTCTCCCGCAGGCTGCGCATAACGGCTTGCTGGATAGCGATGGGAAGACGGGAGGTTTTCATAACGCCAGAGGATAAAACGGCGGGGAAGGGAGTGCAATAAGAAGCTTCCTCCCTGGCGGGAGGAAGCATCAGGGCTTAGTTATGCGCGCCAATATCGCGCAGCTTACGACCTTTCATCAGGTTACGTTCGATGTGCTCCAGCGAGACGTGTTTGGTTTCCGGCACCAGCCACAGGGTCAGCAGGATAAACAGCACGTTCAGACCCGCGTACACCCAGAAGGTGTTGGCATTGCCCAGCGTATTGAGCATGGTCAGGAACGTTGCACCGACGATCATGTTGGCGATCCAGTTGGTTGCTGTCGAGCAGGTGATGCCAAAATCGCGCCCTTTCAGCGGCTGGATTTCAGAACACAGTACCCAAATCAGCGGGCCAGCACTCATCGCAAAACCAATGATGAACATCAGCAGCATGGCGATAGCAAAGTACTGCGCAGACGGTGAGTGAATACCGATATGCATCATCGTACCCAGGATCCCCATGCCCACGGCCATTACCAGGAAGCCCAGCGTCAGCGTCGGTTTACGGCCCCAGCGGTCCACCAGACCGATAGCGATGAAGGTCGCCAGCACGTTGGTTAAACCAACGATAACCGTGCCCCACATTTGCTCATTGGTATTGGTATACCCAGCCAGTTCAAAGATTTTCGGCGCGTAATACATGATCACGTTCATGCCGGTGAACTGTTGCATCACCTGTAACAGCACGCCAAGGAACACCGCGCGGCGGAAGTTGCTGTTCTCTTTAAACAGCGCCCAGCCGCTCTGTTTTACCTTCAGGCTTTCGCGGATCTCTTCCAGCTCATTTTTTGCTTCGGCGCTGGTATCACGCAGGCGCATCAGCACGCGTTCGGCATCGTGGAAGCGGCGTTTGGCGGCAAACCAGCGCGGGCTGTCCGGCAGGAAGAAGACGCCAATCAGCAGCAGGATCGCCGGGATGATAATCACACCCAGCATCCAGCGCCATGCGCCGCTGTAGCTGAACGCGGTATCAGAGAGATAAGCCCCTAAAATCCCGATGGTGATCATCAGCTGGTACATGGAAATCATGCTGCCGCGAATTTTTTCCGGCGCGATCTCTGAAAGATAGAGCGGCGCGGTATAGGAAGCGACACCCACCGCCAGGCCCAGCAGCACGCGGGAGATAATCAGCACTTCCACGTTTGGCGCGGCGGCAGAGAACAGCGAGCCGAGCACAAACAGTATCGCGCCAATCATCAGGCTTTTTTTACGTCCGAGACGGAAGGAGAGCCAGCCGCTGCCGACCGCACCCACAGCCGCGCCGAACATCATGGAACTCACCACCCATTCCTGGGTATGTGCGCTGATCTGAAATTCATTGGTGATAAAAGGTAATGCGCCTGCGATTACACCAATATCAAGGCCAAAAAGCAGTCCGGCCAGAGCGGCAAGGAAACAGACAAAAAAAGTCATCGCCTTGTTAGAACGCCCATGTTTTTTATTGTCAGGCATGGTGCCCTCCAGTTGTGGTATCAAATTTATTTGACCTGAATAGTAGGTCAGTACGCCGCTAAAATATGTGAGTTCAATCACATCAGTGTAATCGGTTACATAAGTGTCAAGAACGGTAAGTTTACAACCGGTTGAAACTATAGTCTTTATGTTGGAATTTGTAGCGTCTGTAGAATTAATTTCAGATTAAACCGAAATGAAATGTAACGAATGGCAAAATTTGCACAGACCGCAAAAAAACACCTTAAGTTATCAGATGAAAAGAGGTGTAATCGGTTTCATTATGCGGCTATGACGAGCCTGATCAGTATAGAACGTCTGCCGAAAAAGACAGATTATTCAACCAGAGAAAAGAAAAAAGCCAGCGCAAGGCTGGCTTTGTAGAAGAGGGGGATAGCCGATTATTTCAGGCCAGCCGCATCGCGTAGCAGCTGTGCTTTGTCGGTTTTTTCCCACGGGAAATGTTCACGACCAAAGTGACCGTAAGCCGCGGTCTCTTTGTAGATCGGGTGCAGCAGATCCAGCATCTGAATCAGGCCATACGGACGCAGGTCGAAGAACTCACGCACCAGCAGCGTTAACTGTTCGGTAGCGATTTTTTCGGTGCCGAAGGTTTCCACCATGATGGAGGTCGGTTCCGCCACGCCAATGGCGTAGGAGACCTGAATTTCACAGCGATCCGCAAGACCTGCGGCAACGATGTTTTTCGCCACGTAGCGTGCCGCGTAAGCCGCTGAACGGTCCACTTTAGACGGGTCTTTACCGGAGAATGCGCCGCCGCCGTGACGAGCCATGCCGCCGTAGGTATCGACGATAATTTTACGACCGGTCAGGCCGCAATCGCCCATCGGGCCGCCGATAACAAAACGTCCGGTTGGGTTGATGAAGAATTTGGTCGCGCTGTTCAGCCATTCGGTCGGCAGCACCGGCTTGATGATCTCTTCCATCACCGCTTCTTGCAGCGATTTCTGATCGATATCTTCTGCATGCTGTGTGGACAGAACAACGGCGTCGATGCCGACGATTTTGCCGCTGTCATACTGGAAGGTGACCTGGCTTTTTGCATCCGGGCGCAGCCACGGCAGGGTGCCGTTTTTACGTACTTCAGCCTGACGCTGCACCAGACGGTGTGCGTAGGTGATTGGCGCTGGCATCAGCACATCGGTTTCGTTGGTGGCGTAGCCAAACATCAGGCCCTGGTCGCCTGCGCCCTGTTCCAGCGGATCGGCACGGTCAACGCCCTGGTTAATGTCCGGGGATTGTTTACCAATCGCACTCAGCACGGCACAAGAGTTAGCATCAAAGCCCATGTCGGAATGCACATAGCCAATTTCGCGGACCGTATTACGGGTGATCTCTTCGATATCCACCCATGCGCTGGTGGTGATTTCACCGCCGACTAAAACCATGCCGGTTTTTACATAGGTTTCACAGGCGACGCGTGCTTTCGGATCTTGTTCGAGGATTGCATCCAGCACGGCATCAGAGATTTGGTCAGCGATTTTGTCAGGATGCCCTTCTGAAACGGACTCAGACGTAAAAAGGTGTTTTGCCATTTTTAATTTCACCCAAGGAGAAGTCGGTTTGCTCAAACTGCTATGCGGAGTAGTCATGGTGGATATCTCTACCAGGACGTGCAGGTTTATGGCACTGGCAGTCTGAGTGTTAATCTGTATAGATGGATTAACATCTGGATGGCTATTCTAGGTCAGTTCTTCGCCTGATTTCCAGTTTTTTTTGAGTTATGTCGCATTATCGGGCAAACGTGATGAAAACGTATTGTGGCTGCGTTGGCATAACGCTGATTTATGTTTTGCTTTTCATGAATAATCCAGGTATAAAACGCCGCGCGCGGCTTATATAAAAAGTGCACGACGAATCTGTTCGTGTCGCCACTTCCAGCCGGGTTAACACTTTAGCTTTGGCTTGTCGCTGACTGAACCGGTTGGCGTGGAGGTGATACGAAACAATGATCCATTGGACGCCGTTCGCGCAGCCGCACCGTTCTGGTGTGCGCTTATTTTCCGCCATCTGCATCTCATCTATGCAAACCTGCCGATGTTCCACCCATCTCGGTGCTTCTCAGGATTCAAGGGCTGGTCACCGTCTCTGAAATCTGAACAAGGGCGCTCTTGTTGAACAAGAGTTTTCTCGTGGTTTCTCCGAACCGTCATACCTAAGTTCAGGTACGTGTTTTACAATGATATGAACAAGAAACCGGTCGCGCAGTCGGTGCTTCAGTGTTTTCTGCTGAAGAATCAGACTGTTTATGGGTTGTTATCGCGCCTTTGGGCTGCGATAGTAGTTTGCTGTTTTACACTTTCGACACAATTTGAGGTTCGCTATGTCTGACGACATGTCTTCTTCGCCTTCGTCAGCAGGCGAACAAGGTGTACTACGTTCCATGCAGGAGGTTGCGATGAGCTCCCAGGAAGCCAGCAAGATGCTGCGCACATACAATATTGCCTGGTGGGGCAATAACTACTATGACGTTAACGAGCTGGGCCACATCAGCGTGTGCCCGGACCCTGACGTCCCGGAAGCGCGCGTTGACCTCGCCAAACTGGTGAAAGCCCGTGAAGCGCAGGGGCAGCGTCTGCCCGCACTGTTCTGCTTCCCGCAGATCCTGCAACATCGTCTGCGTTCTATTAACGCTGCGTTCAAGCGTGCGCGTGAATCCTATGGCTACAACGGCGATTACTTCCTCGTTTACCCGATTAAGGTCAACCAGCACCGTCGCGTTATTGAGTCGCTGATCCACTCCGGTGAACCGCTGGGTCTGGAAGCCGGTTCTAAAGCCGAGCTGATGGCGGTGCTGGCGCACGCCGGTATGACCCGTAGCGTGATCGTCTGTAACGGCTACAAAGACCGTGAATACATTCGTCTGGCGCTGATTGGCGAGAAGATGGGCCACAAGGTCTATCTGGTCATCGAGAAGATGTCGGAAATCGCTATCGTGCTGGATGAGGCTGAACGTCTGAACGTGATCCCGCGCCTGGGCGTGCGTGCGCGTCTGGCGTCGCAGGGTTCCGGTAAGTGGCAGTCCTCCGGTGGTGAAAAATCCAAGTTCGGCCTGGCGGCGACGCAGGTGCTGCAACTGGTGGAAACCCTGCGCGAAGCCGGGCGTCTGGACAGTCTGCAACTGCTGCACTTCCATCTCGGTTCCCAGATGGCGAATATCCGCGATATCGCCACGGGCGTGCGTGAATCGTCGCGCTTCTACGTTGAACTGCATAAGCTGGGCGTGAACATCCAGTGTTTCGACGTCGGCGGCGGTCTGGGCGTGGACTATGAAGGGACGCGTTCCCAGTCCGACTGTTCGGTGAACTACGGCCTGAACGAATATGCTAACAACATTATCTGGGCCATCGGCGACGCCTGCGAAGAGCACGGTCTGCCGCACCCGACGGTGATCACCGAGTCGGGTCGTGCCGTTACCGCGCATCACACCGTGCTGGTTTCCAATATCATCGGCGTGGAGCGTAACGAATACACCGTTCCCACGGCACCGACGGAAGATGCGCCGCGCGCGCTGCAAAGCATGTGGGAGACCTGGCAGGAGATGCATGAGCCAGGCACCCGCCGCTCCTTGCGCGAATGGCTGCACGACAGCCAGATGGATCTGCACGATATCCACATCGGTTACTCTTCCGGCACGTTCAGCCTTCAGGAGCGCGCCTGGGCCGAGCAGCTTTACCTGAGCATGTGCCACGAAGTACAAAAGCAGCTTGATCCGAGCAACCGCGCGCACCGTCCTATTATCGACGAACTGCAGGAGCGGATGGCGGACAAAATGTACGTCAACTTCTCGCTGTTCCAGTCGATGCCGGACGCATGGGGCATCGATCAGCTATTCCCGGTTCTGCCGCTGGAAGGGCTGGATCAGGTGCCTGAGCGCCGTGCGGTGCTGCTGGATATCACCTGTGACTCCGATGGCGCTATCGATCACTATATCGACGGCGACGGCATTGCCACTACCATGCCGATGCCGGAGTACGATCCAGAGAATCCGCCAATGCTGGGCTTCTTTATGGTCGGCGCGTATCAGGAAATCCTCGGCAACATGCATAACCTGTTCGGCGATACCGAAGCGGTTGACGTGTTTGTCTTCCCGGATGGCAGCGTGGAAGTGGAGCTGTCCGATGAAGGGGATACCGTGGCGGATATGTTGCAGTACGTGCAGCTCGATCCGAATACCCTGCTAACGCATTTCCGCGATCAGGTGAAACAAACCGATCTGGATACGGCATTACAGCAGCAGTTCCTCGAAGAGTTCGAGGCGGGGCTGTACGGGTACACGTATCTGGAAGACGAGTAATCGCAACCGCCCGGTGACGTGTGTTTACCGGGCAGGATAGCGCTAAGCCGCCTTCTGGCAAAAGGGCGGGTAACGAGATCTCGCCGAAATGGCGTTTGCTATACTCACTTGAACCCGGTTGAATTAACGGCGATAATTCGCGTCAACAAGCACTATACGAATCAATCCCTTTCTCGTCGGGTTTAACGACGCGGAAGGGATTTTTTTTCATATTTTTTACTGTATCGACTCTGCATGAGGTCAGAACATGAGCACTTTAGGTCATCAATACGATAATTCCCTGGTGTCTAACGCCTTCGGTTTCCTGCGTCTGCCGCTGAATTTCCAGCCGTATGACAGCGATGCCGACTGGGTGATTACCGGCGTTCCGTTCGATATGGCAACGTCAGGTCGTGCAGGGAGCCGTCATGGGCCGGGCGCGATTCGTCAGGTTTCCACCAATCTGGCGTGGGAACACTGCCGTTTTCCGTGGAACTTCGACATGCGTGAACGCCTGAACGTGGTTGATTGCGGCGATCTGGTGTATGCCTTCGGTGACGCGCGCGAAATGAGCGAAAAATTGCAGGCCCATGCGGAGCAACTGCTGGCGGCGGGTAAACGTATGCTCTCTTTCGGCGGCGATCACTTTGTCACGCTGCCACTGCTGCGTGCCCATGCGAAGCACTTTGGTAAAATGGCGCTGGTGCATTTTGATGCCCACACTGACACGTATTCTAACGGCTGCGAATTCGACCACGGCACCATGTTCTACACCGCGCCGAAAGAAGGGCTGATTGACCCGAACCATTCCGTGCAGATTGGTATCCGCACTGAGTTTGATAAAGACAACGGCTTTACCGTGCTCGACGCCTGCCAGGTGAACGATCGCACGGTTGATGACATCATCGCGCAGGTGAAACAGATCGTGGGCGATATGCCGGTCTATCTGACCTTTGACATCGACTGCCTGGATCCGGCGTTTGCACCGGGTACGGGGACGCCAGTGATTGGCGGCCTGACGACCGATCGCGCTATCAAACTGGTGCGTGGTCTGAAAGACCTGAATATCGTGGGGATGGATCTGGTGGAAGTGGCTCCGGCCTACGACCAGTCTGAAATCACCGCGCTGGCGGCGGCGACCCTGGCGCTGGAAATGCTGTACATTCAGGCAGCGAAGAAGGGCGAGTAAAGGTGTTGTGCCGGGTGACATTGTTTATCCGGCATAGCGCGGTGGTATAACGCTCAGGCGGAGGGCGTTTTGCCCGGTGGCGCTTCGCTTACGCGGGCCTACGGGTGGCTGGCGTTCAGACAGTGGGTATAACTGCCTGATATATCGGGTTTTGTAGGCCGGGTAAGGCGAAGCCGCCACCCGGCATTATTGCGCCAGACTCCCGGCTCAGCTTTACTTAATCCCGTCCGCCGCCATGCGGTCGCGAATATGCTGGGCGCGCGCTTCGGAGGCCGGGTGATCGTCAAACATCGAGCTTTGACGGCCCGCTTCCAGTTTCGCCAGTTTCTCAAAGCTTGTGGCCAGACCCGCCGGACTGATGCCGCGTTTGCGCAACAGATCGTAGGAGTAGTCGTCCGCTTCCGATTCCTGGCGCTGAGAGAACTGCGAGTTCACCAGTTTTTCACCTAAATCGCCCAGTTGCGACTGAGACAGGCTACCCACTACGCCGCCCGCGGAGGCTGCTGCACCCCGTACAGCGTTGGTGCCGAGCGCAACTTGCATCCCTTTTTTCACGTGACCCAGCGCAACGTGTCCCATCTCATGACCAATGACCGCTTCCACTTCGTTATCATTCATCATATCCATAAGACCGCTATATACGCGGATGCAGCCGTTGGCCATCGCAAAGGCGTTTACATCTTTAGTCTGGTAGACCTTGTAATTCACCGGCTGGCCATTAATGTTATCACCCAGCGCATTGGCGATGGTTGCCAGACGCTTGCTGTAGTCGCTGCTGGCAGGCGCGATTGACGCTTTGCCGTCCATCTCTTTACAGGCTTCATCGCTAAGCTCTTTCACCTGAGCGTCGCTGAGGGTATACGCCTGGAACGCTTCCGCGCCCGAACTTAAAAAACCGTTAGAGTCCATATTCTGACAGCCGGTCAGAGCGGTGGCGATCCCAAAGGCAAGCAAGGCTGAACGAATTTTCATTTATTCTCTTCCGCATGAGTGAATTATTTATTTTGGTAATATCCTGGTTTCAGGTGAACCAGTACCCGCCGTAAGTATAAAGAAAAGAACAACACCCGAGCGAGGAGATTGCGCAACCTGCGAGCGCGATCCGGAGATTTCTGAATTCATAAAAGGATGCTCCATGTACATGGCTTGTCGCTTGGGTTACATTGTTGGCACTTTTTTCCGGCGTAGCCCAAAACGCGCTGTCGTCAAGTCGTTGCGGGCATGGCCTTCATTTATCCGATCTGGAGTCAAAATGTCCTCACGTAAAGAGCTTGCCAATGCTATTCGTGCGCTGAGCATGGATGCTGTACAGAAAGCCAAATCCGGCCACCCGGGTGCCCCTATGGGCATGGCAGACATTGCCGAAGTCCTGTGGCGCGATTTCCTGAACCATAATCCGCAGAACCCTTCCTGGGCTGACCGCGACCGCTTCGTGCTGTCCAACGGCCACGGCTCCATGCTGATCTACAGCCTGCTGCACCTCACCGGTTATGACCTGCCGATTGATGAACTGAAAAACTTCCGCCAGCTGCACTCTAAAACCCCGGGCCACCCGGAAGTGGGCTACACCGCCGGTGTCGAAACCACCACCGGTCCGCTGGGTCAGGGTATTGCTAACGCGGTGGGTATGGCGATTGCCGAGAAAACCCTGGCAGCGCAGTTTAACCGTCCGGGCCACGACATCGTTGACCACTTCACCTACGCCTTTATGGGTGATGGCTGCATGATGGAAGGTATCTCTCACGAGGTGTGCTCCCTGGCCGGTACCCTGAAGCTGGGTAAACTGGTTGCCTTCTATGACGACAACGGCATCTCCATCGACGGCCACATTGAAGGCTGGTTCACCGACGACACCGCGAAGCGTTTTGAAGCCTACGGCTGGCACGTGGTACGTGGCGTTGACGGTCACGATGCTGAATCCATTAAGCGTGCGGTTGAAGAAGCACGTGCGGTGACCGACAAACCGTCACTGCTGCTGTGCAAAACCATCATTGGCTTCGGCTCCCCGAACAAACAGGGTACCCACGATTCCCACGGTGCACCGCTGGGCGATGCTGAAATCGCACTGACCCGCGAGCAGTTGGGCTGGAAACACGCGCCGTTTGAAATCCCATCTGAGATCTACGCGCAATGGGATGCCAAAGAAATGGGCCAGGCCAAAGAGTCTGCCTGGAACGAGAAATTTGCTGCCTACGCTAAAGCCTTCCCGCAGGAAGCCGCTGAGTTCACCCGCCGTATGAAAGGTGAGATGCCGGCTGACTTTGACGCGAAAGCCAGTGAATTTATCGCTAAGCTGCAGGCGAATCCGTCCAAAATTGCCAGCCGTAAAGCGTCGCAGAATGCCATTGAAGCCTTCGGTCCGTTACTGCCGGAATTCCTCGGCGGCTCCGCTGACCTGGCACCGTCTAACCTGACTATCTGGTCCGGTTCTAAGGCGATTAACGAAGATACCGCCGGTAACTACATCCACTACGGCGTGCGCGAATTCGGTATGACCGCTATCGCTAACGGTATCTCTCTGCATGGCGGCTTCCTGCCGTACACCTCCACCTTCCTGATGTTCGTGGAATATGCGCGTAACGCAGTGCGTATGGCAGCGCTGATGAAACAGCGTCAGGTGATGGTCTACACCCACGACTCCATCGGTCTGGGCGAAGACGGCCCGACCCACCAGCCGGTAGAGCAGGTTGCTTCCCTGCGCGTGACCCCGAACATGTCCACATGGCGTCCGTGTGACCAGGTGGAATCCGCGGTGGCGTGGAAATATGGCGTAGAGCGTCAGGACGGCCCGACCGCGCTGATCCTCTCCCGTCAGAACCTGGCGCAGCAGGAGCGTACTGAAGCGCAGCTGGCAAATATCGCCCGCGGCGGTTACGTGCTGAAAGACTGCGACGGTCAGCCGCAGCTGATCTTCATCGCCACCGGTTCTGAAGTTGAGCTGGCGGTTGCCGCTTACGAAAAACTGACCGCCGAAGGCGTGAAGGCGCGCGTGGTGTCCATGCCTTCCACCGACGCGTTCGACAAGCAGGATGCGGCTTACCGTGAATCCGTACTGCCGAAAGCGGTCTCTGCACGCGTGGCTATCGAAGCGGGCATCGCGGATTACTGGTTCAAATACGTGGGCCTGAACGGCGCTATCGTCGGCATGACCACCTTCGGTGAATCTGCCCCGGCTGAACTGCTGTTTGAAGAGTTTGGCTTCACGGTGGATAACGTGCTGGCGCAGGCAAAAGCGCTGTTGTAATCACATTTACACCAGAAACGGGTCGCGAAAGTGGCCCGTTTTTTTATGCGTGAGATCACTAAAATTAAATAGGGCAATCCTGTAAATGTGATCTGTATTGCAAATGCTATTTTTAGATTTTTTCGTTATTTGTAATTGAAATCACATGTATTCAGTTGCTATTTTATAACTTTTTGAATTTATTGCATTTAAAATACAGGGTTTACAGAATCTCCGCCCGAGTAGCCTCATTGCTTTCACTGCGTTCAACGAGTATTTTATTTTTACCGTAGAACGGTATCCGATAATAAAATAAGGGGCGCATTATGCGGCTAAGGGATTATTTCCCCGATGGGGCTATTGAAATAAAAGAGGCAGCAAAAGACTGGCAGCAAGCCATCGATTTTTCAATGGATGCATTACTCAGACATCAATATATTAATCCTGAATATATTCAGGCGATAAAAGATTCAACGCTCAGTAATGGGCCTTATTATATTCTGGCGCCGGGAGTGGCGATGCCACATGCCAGACCCGAATATGGTGCTTCTAAAACAGGACTGTCATTAATCTTACTTAAGCAGCCAGTGCAGTTTGACGACAATAATGAACCCGTTAAATTGCTTATTGGTCTGGCTGCTGCGCAAGCTGATTCGCATATCGGTGCTATTCAGGCACTCAGTGAATTACTGTGTGAGGATGAAACCCTGGAGTTAATGTTAAACGCTAATACGGCGACACAACTCAAGGATATTATCGCTCTCGCATAATTCTATTCTCCTTTACAGGATATTATCATGGAAAATAAGTCTGCTCGTGCAAAGGTCCAGGCTTTTGGGGGCTTTTTGACCGCAATGGTCATTCCGAATATCGGGGCCTTTATTGCCTGGGGATTTATCACTGCATTATTTATCCCGACCGGCTGGATGCCTAATGAGCATTTTGCCAAAATTGTCGGCCCAATGATTACCTATTTGCTGCCGGTTATGATAGGTGCTACCGGCGGCAGCCTGATTGGCGGTAAGCGCGGGGCGGTGATGGGCGGTATCGGCACTATTGGCGTTATCGTGGGTGCTGAAATCCCGATGTTCCTCGGCTCAATGATCATGGGGCCGCTGGGCGGTCTGGTCATCAAATATATCGATAAAGCGCTGGAGAAACGCATCCCCGCTGGCTTCGAAATGGTGATTAACAACTTCTCGCTGGGTATCGCCGGTATGGTGCTGTGCCTGTTGGGATTTGAAATCATCGGCCCGGCGGTCATTGTTGCCAATAACTTTGTTAAAGAGTGCATTGAGGCGCTGGTGCATGCGGGCTATTTGCCGCTGCTGTCGGTTATCAATGAACCGGCGAAGATCCTCTTTCTGAACAACGCTATCGACCAGGGCGTCTACTATCCGCTGGGAATGCAGCAGGCGTCAGTGAATGGTAAATCCATCTTCTTTATGGTGGCCTCTAACCCCGGTCCGGGTCTGGGTTTACTGCTGGCGTTCACCTTCTTCGGCAAAGGAATGAGTAAACGTTCCGCGCCAGGGGCGATGATTATCCACTTCCTCGGCGGGATCCATGAACTTTATTTCCCGTATGTACTGATGAAGCCGCTGACCATTATTGCGATGATTGCGGGCGGGATGTCCGGTACGTGGATCTTTAATTTGCTGGATGGCGGCCTGGTGGCCGGTCCAAGCCCAGGTTCTATCTTCGCGTACCTGGCGCTGACGCCGAAAGGCTCTTTCCTCGCCACCATTGCCGGGGTCTCGGCAGGCGCTCTCGTTTCCTTCGTCATCACCTCGTTAATCCTGAAGATGGAAAAAACGGCGGAAACGGAGTCTGAAGATGAGTTTGCCCAGTCGGCCAGCGCGGTGAAAGCGATGAAACAGGAAGGCGCATTTTCTCTGAGCCGCGTGAAGTTTATCGCCTTTGTCTGCGACGCCGGGATGGGGTCGAGTGCCATGGGGGCGACCACGTTCCGTAAACGTCTTGAGAAAGCCGGATTGAGTATTGAGGTCAAACACTTTGCCATCGAAAACACGCCGGAAGCGGCTGATATTGTGGTGACCCATTCCAGTCTGGAAGGGCGAGTGAAACGCGTTACGAATAAGCCGCTGGTGCTGATCAATAACTATATCGGCGACCCACAACTCGACACGTTATTTAATCAGTTAACCGCTGAACATAAAAACCGATCGCAGAGGTAAAAATGAAAACTAAAGTTGCTGCTATTTATGGCAAGCGGGATGTCCGCATCCGCGAATTCGACTTGCCTGAAATTACCGATAATGAACTGCTGGTCAGCGTGATTTCCGACAGCGTCTGTTTATCAACGTGGAAAGCCGCGTTACTCGGCAGCGATCATAAACGTGTGCCGGACGATCTGGAAAACCATCCGGCAATCACCGGCCATGAATGCGCAGGCATTATTGTTGACGTCGGTAAAAATTTGACCGGCAAATATAAAAAAGGCCAGCGCTTTGTTCTGCAACCGGCGATGGGCTTGCCGAGTGGTTATTCTGCGGGGTATAGCTATGAATATTTTGGCGGTAACGCCACTTATATGATTATCCCTGAAATCGCGATTAATCTCGGCTGCGTGCTCCCGTATCACGGCTCTTATTTTGCCGCCGCCTCGCTGGCGGAACCGCTGTGCTGCATTATTGGTGCCTATCACGCCAACTATCACACCACGCAATATGTTTATGAGCACCGGATGGGCGTGAAGCCGGGAGGCAATATTGCGCTGCTGGCCTGCGCCGGGCCGATGGGTATTGGCGCGATTGATTACGCGATTAATGGCGGCGTTAATCCGGCAAAAGTCGTGGTGGTCGATATCGACGAAAAACGGCTGGCGCAGGTGCAAAAACTGCTGCCGGTTGAGCTGGCCGCCAGCAAAGGTATTGAGCTGATTTATGTGAATACCACAGGCGTCAACGATCCGGTACAGGCGCTGCGTGCGCTGACCGACGATGCGGGCTTTGACGATATCTTTGTTTATGCCGCCGTGCCTGCGGTCGTGGAACTGGCCGACGAACTGCTGGCAGAAGATGGCTGCCTGAACTTCTTTGCCGGGCCGACGGACAAAAACTTCAAGGTGCCGTTTAACTTCTACAACGTGCATTACAACAGCACCCACGTGGTTGGCACCTCCGGCGGCTCCACGGATGACATGAAAGAGGCGATTGCCCTGAGCGCGTCCGGCCAGCTTCAGCCCTCCTTTATGGTCACCCATATCGGCGGACTGGATGCGGTGCCGGAGACGGTGCTTAATCTGCCGGATATTCCGGGCGGCAAAAAGCTGATTTATAACGGCGTCACCATGCCGCTGACGGCAATTGCTGATTTTGCTGAGAAGGGCAAAACCGACCCGCTATTTAAAGCGCTGGCTGAACTGGTGGAAGAGACCCACGGCATCTGGAACGAGAAGGCAGAGAAATATCTGCTGGCGCAGTTTGGCGTCGATATCGGGGAGGCGGCGGAATGATGTCACTGGCGTGGCCGCTCTTTCGTATTACGGAACAGGCGGCGCTTGCCGCCTGGCCGCAAACCGGATGTGGCGACAAGAACATAATTGCTGGCCTGGCGGTAATGACGATCTGCTTAAGGGGATCCATCGATACAGCGGCAAGAGGCATACGCAAACATTGCTTATTAATGGCGCTGACTGAACGTGTAATATAATAGACTCCCTACACTCCAGGTGATCTATCGAGAGACGAATGACGACGCTGACAGAAGATGATGTGCTTGAGCAGCTAAACGATCAGGACGATTTACGCTCCTTTATGGAAACTGCGAACGACATTTTGCTGCGGGCCATCAGGCAGTTTCTGCCGTCGTTATTCGTTAACAATGATGAAGAAATCGTCGAATATGCCGTAAAACCATTGCTGGCGCAGAGTGGGCCGCTGGATGATATTGATGTTGCGCTACGCCTGATATTTGCCCTCGGAAAAATGGATAAGTGGCTGTATGCCGACATCACCCACTTCTCACAGTTCGGCCATTATCTGTCGACACAGGCGCAGGTGCCGGGTTATGCGGATGAGCTAACCTGGGATTTTATCAGCAACATAAACAGTATTACCGATAACGCGATGTTATATAACGCGCTGAAAGCGATGAAATTTGCCGATTTCGCCGTCTATTCAGAAACGCGATACGTCGCGATGCTCAAAACGGCGCTGGTGCTGGCGGTAACGACGATAGTAAAGGAATTAACGCCGTGAAAATATCCCTGATGGTTAACGGGCTACGGACAGAAGTTGATTACGCAGAAAGTGAAATTGAGACCGTCCATAAACCGCTGCTGCGCCGCCTGGAAAATGTACGATCTACCTCACCTTATCCCCGCACGATTATTTTTCTCAGCGCCCCGCCGGGGACGGGAAAATCCACCCTAACGACCTTCTGGGAAACGCTCTCTCGCCAGGACCCGACGCTCCCGGCGCTTCAGACGCTGCCGATGGATGGCTTTCACCATTACAATCGCTGGCTGGATGAAACGGGGCTGCGACCTTTTAAAGGTGCGCCGGAAACCTTTGATGTGGAAAAGCTGGCACAGAATCTGCGGCAGATCCGCGAAGGTGAGGGACGCTGGCCGCAATACGACCGTCAGAAACACGATCCCGAGGAAGCGGCGATTCAGGTTACTGCGCCTGTCGTCATTGTCGAGGGAAACTGGCTGCTACTGGACGACGATCGCTGGCGGGCGCTGCGCGAGTTCTGTGATTTTTCGATCTTTATCAAGGCACCGCCGGACGTGCTCCGTCAGCGGCTTATTAACCGCAAAATCGCTGGTGGCTTGTCGGCACAAGAGGCACAGGCGTTTTACCTGCGCACCGATGGTCCAAACGTGGAACGCGTGCTGGCTGACAGCCTGCCCGCCGATCTTACGCTGGAGATGACGGCGGAAGGTGGCTATCGCTGCTAACCAGCATGCCCTGTTGCAGACGCACAACGCGCGGGAAGTGGCGGCGGGTAAAGTCTGCATCGTGGCTAATAGCCAGTACCGTGGTTCCGCGCTGGCGACAGGCGGCAAGCCAGCCCTCAAAAATGCCCAGCCAGTGTTCATCGAAATCACGGCTGGGTTCGTCCAGCAGAATGAGCGGCGGAGCCAGCGCCTCCAGCGAGGCCACCGCCACCATTCGCCGCTGGGCGATATGTAAATCCAGCGGATGCGCCTGTGCCACATCGGCTAAACCACATAACGCCAGCGCGGCGGCAGTGCGTTGCGCGATCTCCTGCGCAGGCCGCTTTTGCAGGCGCAGGCCAAATTCGACCTCTTTGTCCACCTGACTATGAAAAATCTGGTTTTCAGCTTCCTGAAACAGCACGCCAATCGCGGCGGCACGCTGCTGATTTTTCATGTATGCCAGCGGCATGTCGCGAAACGTCACGGAACCCGATCCGGGCGTTAACAGGCCAGCCATCAGCCGCAGAAGCGTCGATTTACCGGCACCGTTATCACCCGTCAGCGCCAGCCACTCCCCCTGCGTAATGTGGAGCGACAGCGCGCGCAGGCAGTCATCGTCTGCGCCGGGCCAGCGATAAAAAACGTTTGTGAGGGTTAACATATCTGTTCCAGTTCGCCGTCGCGTAGCTGCCAGCCATGCTGGCAATAATCAAGAAACAGTGTGCTTTTGCGTTCCAGAAGAATGACCAGCGCCTGCCGTTCAGCCGCCCAACGTTGCAGGCGCGCCAGCAATGTGCGCGCGGCCTGCGCGGTCAGGCGGCTAAAGGCTTCGTCCAGCAACAGAATGCGCGGCTGCATGGCCAGCGCGCAGGCGATCACCACGCGCTGGGCTTCTCCGCCAGAGAGCGCCACGGGGTGCCGGTAACGTAATGGCTGGCAGTCGGTGAGCGTTAACGCCGCATCTATGCGCGCCATAATGTCCGCTTCGCCCAGGCAAAGATTCTCCGGACCAAAGGCTACTTCCTCTTCAACGCTGAAGGTGCAGCCGGAGAGTTGCAGATAAGGGGACTGCTGGACCAACTGAATATGTTGCGCACGTTCAGCCAGCAACATCTGCCCCACCTCAATGCCGAGTAAAGAGGCGCGACCTTCTCCGCCATTATCAGGCGTCATAAACTCGGGGAACCAGCATCCTGCCAGCAATTGCGCCAGTGAACTTTTACCGCTGCCGTTACCGCCGGTAATCAGCACCATTCCCGGTTGGTCATAATGCCAGTTGAGCAGGCGAGTGTGTCGTTCCCCGTGCAACGGCCGAAAATAGAAATTTTCTAAGGTAATAAAGTCCAAAACTTTACTCCTGCTTCTGCCACGATGAGCGCGACCATTCCGTAACGGAACAGCGTTTGAAGGCGACTGTCCTTGGGCGCCCACAATGTCGTGCGCCGGGGATGCAGGCGAAACGCGCGCATATCAAGTGCCGTACCGCGCACGGCTAAATTATTCAGGGCGCTATGCGTGAGGGGAATAACCAACGAGGGCATGGCCCGCAGGCGCTGATACCAGCGGCCATCCAGCGGTACGCCCCGCGCGCGCTGCGCTTCGTGGATGGTGGCTAACTGTTGTTTAAGCTGTTCAATCACCAGCAGTGGCCCGGCGAACAGATAAGCCAGACCCGGCGGCAGGCGAGAGGCAAACAGCGCGCGAATAAAATGGCGAATGGGCACATATTGCATCCAGAACTGCGCGGTGGAGACGATAGCCATAATGCGCAGCCACAGCGTGATGGCATGCGCCCAACGGCTCGGGTCGCGTGGCTGACCGCTTAGCCAGGCGGTGAACCAGCCGCCATGGACCAGCCACAAACCCGCACCCAACGAGAGCATCAGCCACGCGACATAGCCAAACCGATGTCGGGTCGCGCGAAACAAAAGTAGCCCAAGAAAAGCCACCATGCTGTAACCCGTGAGAATCAGACCTGCAGGCAGCAGCAGCGTTGTACAGGCCGCCAGCGCCCACAGGGTCAGTGACGTAAACGGATGCATTTAGCGAACGGCCGCCGTATCTGAAAAGTGACGCATCGTGCGTTGCGGAAGCTGGCGCAGGAGCACCCAGACGATGATCGCGGTGAGTATTTTATCTATCAGATTGGCGCCTAGCACGGTGATGGCGACGGACTCAATCAGATTCTGCCCCATAGAGTGCATCCACGCGACGAACAAATCCGCGCCGCTGCCAGTCACGCCGCCAAACAGCCATGTACGCAACGGCACGGCAACCACCGTCACAGCCAGCGTGATAATAATGCCACTGATGATCACTTTAGGCAGGGTACGGAACCAGCCCGCCCGCGCCAGCCCGCCCGCAACCAGACCGATGACCATGGCTACCGGCGCAAACGCGGCGGCGACAGGATCGGTCAACAGCCCCCACAGCAGGTTAGTCAGCAGCCCGGTTAACATGCCGATCCACGGACCGAGCAGCACCGCGCTGATGAGCGTACCAATAGAATCAAGGAAAATGGGCAGCTTCAACATGCTGACCAGTTGACCGCCAATCATATTGATAGCGATACAAATAACGATTAATACCAGTGAGAGACTGGAAAAACGGCGCTGGGCCATGAAAACCTCTTATCAATGTCTTTATTTACGTGGTGTGATGACCAGTTCGTCATAGCCGGAAACGGGGCAGGGCTGGCGACTGAATGAGAGCGACGTTAGCTCGCCAATCACCAGTTCAAGCGTGGTACGCACGGTGCAGCCCGGCATCATATGTCCACCCAGCATGGCACCGTCTGGATCGGAGACGGCAAGGTGTAAATGTTCGCCGGTCAACTCCAGCGTGCCGTTCAGCGAAATCACTTCAAAGGTGCCGGTAAGCCGGGTCGTTTCCTCCCGGCCCGCATAGCGTAATGCCACATCGGTCAGGCTACCGGTACAGCCCGCAATCCAGCCGGCGTGAATGTGATTTTTTTTAATGAAAGCATGTAGCCCGGCAAAAACTTCCTGGCCAGGCAGAAGGCGAAGAGCGAAGAAACGCGCGCCATCAGGGGGGATTGAATGTTCCATTGTGAGATAACTCCGGGACCCGGACGTGCGGCGGATCTTATGCGTGTGAATCGGCTCGGTCTCTGATTTAAATCAGTAAATGTGACCGTGGACAAACAAATATTCGCGCTATGCTTTTGCGCCATTCCGCACAAGGAATAAATGTCCCTGTAACGCTGAGCGAAATGTGACGCAGATCAGATAAATGGTTCAACCCCGGCGGCAATAATTCCTTTTATTCCACAATTCACTTATCCTAGCTGAACCGTTTCAGTCGATTAAACGTTCGACAATTAACCAATCAGTCGCAGTTTGTGACAGGCAAGGTTTCCCTTAATGTGTAGCTGCATTACTCTGTCAGCTTCACGGAATCAGGGTGTTTTGCAGGAGATCTATGACCGTACGCGTAGCGATTAATGGCTTCGGTCGCATCGGGCGTAACGTGGTTCGTGCGTTATATGAATCCGGGCGTCGGGCGGAAATCACCGTGGTGGCAATCAATGAACTGGCGGACGCCGCAGGCATCGCGCATTTATTGAAATACGACACCAGCCACGGACGCTTTGCCTGGGATGTCCGTCAGGAGCGGGAACAGCTTTTCGTCGGCGATGATGCTATCCGTCTTCTCCATGAACGCACTATCGACGCCCTGCCGTGGCGTGAGCTTGGTGTGGATGTTGTGCTGGACTGTACCGGCGTGTATGGCAATCGCCAACATGGTGAGGCCCATCTGGCCGCTGGCGCGAAGAAAGTCCTCTTTTCTCACCCCGGCAGTAACGATCTTGACGCTACCGTAGTCTATGGCGTCAATCATGATGTGCTGCAAGCCGAACACCGCATTGTTTCCAACGCCTCCTGTACCACAAACTGTATCATTCCCGTTATTAAACTGCTGGATGATGCCTTTGCCATCGAGTCAGGCACGGTCACGACGATCCACTCTGCGATGCACGATCAACAGGTGATTGACGCGTACCATCCTGACCTCAGGCGCACGCGTGCGGCCAGTCAGTCTATTATTCCGGTTGATACAAAGCTGGCTGCAGGCATCGCCCGTATCCTGCCGCAGTTTGATGACTGTTTTGAAGCGATTGCCGTGCGCGTACCGACGATAAACGTCACGGCTATCGATCTTAGCGTTACCGTGAAGCAGCCGGTAAAAGCGTGTGAAGTCAACCTGTTGCTGCAAAAAGCAGCGCAGGGAGCATTTCATGGTATAGTTGACTATACGGAATTACCGTTGGTCTCAACTGATTTTAACCACGATCCGCACAGTGCCATTGTCGATGGCACGCAAACGCGGGTGAGTGGGGCGCACCTGATTAAGACACTCGTCTGGTGCGATAATGAATGGGGCTTTGCTAACCGAATGCTCGACACGACGTTAGCGATGGCAGCTATTGGTTTCAGGTAGGGCGCTTGTTGCGCCTGCAAAACTTTAAGAATCAACGAGAGGATTCACCATGTCTGTAATTAAGATGACCGATCTGGATCTTGCTGGTAAACGTGTTTTTATCCGTGCGGATCTGAACGTACCAGTTAAAGACGGGAAAGTAACCAGCGACGCGCGTATCCGTGCTTCTCTGCCGACTATCGAACTGGCCCTGAAACAGGGTGCTAAAGTGATGGTCACTTCTCACCTGGGTCGTCCTACCGAAGGCGAGTACAATGAAGAATTCTCTCTGCTGCCGGTAGTTAACTATCTGAAAGACAAACTCTCCAGCCCGGTTCGCCTGGTAAAAGATTACCTGGACGGCGTAGAAGTTGCTGAAGGTGAGCTGGTCGTTCTGGAAAACGTTCGCTTTAACAAAGGCGAGAAAAAAGACGACGAAGCACTGTCCAAAAAATACGCCGCGCTGTGCGACGTGTTTGTTATGGATGCTTTCGGTACCGCGCACCGTGCGCAGGCTTCCACTCACGGTATCGGCAAATTTGCTGACGTAGCCTGTGCGGGTCCGTTGCTGGCTGACGAACTGGAAGCGCTGGGTAAGGCACTGAAAGAACCGGCTCGCCCGATGGTCGCTATCGTTGGTGGTTCTAAAGTCTCTACCAAACTGACCGTTCTGGACTCCCTGTCTAAAATCGCTGACCAGCTGATTGTGGGTGGCGGTATCGCTAACACCTTCGTTGCCGCGCAGGGGCATAACGTGGGTAAATCCCTGTACGAAGCCGATCTGGTTGATGAAGCCAAACGTCTGCTGACCACTTGCGATATCCCGGTTCCGACGGACGTTCGCGTAGCAACTGAGTTCTCTGAAACGGCTACTGCAACCCTGAAATCTGTTAACGACATCAAAGATGACGAGCAGATCCTCGACCTGGGCGACGCTTCCGCTGAGAAACTGGCTGAAATTCTGAAAAATGCCAAAACTATTCTGTGGAACGGCCCGGTTGGCGTATTCGAGTTCGCTAACTTCCGTAAAGGTACTGAAGTCATCGCCAACGCGATTGCTGACAGCGAAGCGTTCTCCATCGCAGGCGGCGGTGACACTCTGGCGGCGATCGATCTGTTCGGTATCGCTGACAAAATCTCCTATATCTCTACCGGTGGCGGCGCGTTCCTCGAATTCGTGGAAGGTAAAGTGCTGCCAGCAGTTGCCATGCTCGAAGAGCGTGCGAAGAAGTAATCGTTACTACGGGCAGGGTTTCCTGCCCGCTGTTTTCTGGCCGTGCTGACACTCAGAACGGCAGATATTTTTCTCAGGCCCGACGATACAGGACTACGTAACATGTCTAAAATTTTTGATTTCGTAAAACCAGGTGTCATTACTGGTGATGACGTACAGAAAGTCTTCCAGGTAGCAAAAGAAAACAACTTTGCTCTGCCGGCCGTTAACTGTGTAGGTACAGACTCTATCAACGCCGTTCTGGAAGCCGCTGCTAAAGTTAAAGCACCGGTCATCGTCCAGTTCTCTAACGGTGGTGCTGCATTCATCGCGGGCAAAGGCGTGAAAACCGACGTTCCGCAGGGTGCTGCAATCCTTGGCGCGATCTCTGGCGCACATCACGTACATCAGATGGCTGAGCATTATGGCGTGCCGGTTATTCTGCATACCGACCACTGCGCGAAAAAACTGCTGCCGTGGATCGACGGTCTGCTGGACGCGGGTGAAAAACACTTTGCGGCTACCGGCAAACCGCTGTTCTCTTCCCACATGATCGACCTGTCTGAAGAGTCTCTGGAAGAAAACATCGAGCTGTGCTCCAAATACCTGACCCGCATGGCTAAAATCGACATGACGCTGGAGCTGGAACTGGGCTGCACCGGCGGTGAAGAAGATGGCGTGGACAACAGCCACATGGACGCTTCTGCGCTGTACACCCAGCCGGAAGATGTTGATTACGCGTACACCGAGCTGAGCAAAATCAGCCCGCGTTTCACCATCGCGGCGTCTTTCGGTAACGTACACGGCGTGTACAAGCCGGGTAACGTTAAACTGACCCCGACTATCCTGCGCGACTCTCAGGAATATGTTTCTAAGAAACATAACCTGCCGCACAACAGCCTGAACTTCGTTTTCCACGGCGGTTCCGGTTCTACGGCTCAGGAAATCAAAGACTCCGTCAGCTACGGCGTAGTGAAAATGAACATCGATACCGATACCCAATGGGCGACCTGGGAAGGTGTTCTGAACTACTACAAAACTAACGAAGAGTATCTGCAAGGTCAGTTGGGCAACCCGAAAGGCGCTGACCAGCCGAACAAAAAATACTACGATCCGCGTGTATGGCTGCGTGCCGCTCAGTCAACCATGATTGCCCGCCTGGAACAGGCTTTCAAAGAGCTGAATGCGGTAGACGTTCTGTAATTAACGCGTGTAAATTCATGTCGTTCAAAGGCCCGCGCAAGCGGGCTTTTTTATGGTTGATGGTAAAGCGTCCGTGGAAAGCGGGGCGACCAGCGGGTTGGGCCGCCCTCCGGGAACCCAATCCCGGTGTTTCCCCTGACAACTCCCTTTGCCGGCCCGCGCGCCGGTTTCTGTTGCGTATTCAACACACTAATCGCAGGGTTTTGTGATCAACTTGGCATTTTATCCGCTTTGTGTTTACCCTTTATTAACTTACTTTTCTCCTTTGGGGATGACTGACCTTTTTCTTTTTGGGTAACTATAAGGATGGCTGAATGGAAGATTTGAACGTTGTGGACAGTATTAACAACGCTGGCTCGTGGCTGGTAAACAATCAGGCGCTGCTGCTGAGCTATGTGGTTAACATTGTTGCCGCTATTGCCATTATCATCGTCGGGGTGATCGTCGCGCGCGTCGTTTCAAGGGCCGTTGATCGCCTGATGATTGCTCGTCATATTGACGCCACCGTCGCGGACTTTCTTTCTGCGCTGGTACGCTATGGCATCATTGGTTTTACGTTAATTGCCGCGCTGGGGCGGGTAGGGGTACAGACCGCCTCGGTGATCGCGGTGCTAGGTGCTGCCGGTCTGGCCGTCGGTCTGGCTTTGCAAGGCTCGCTCTCTAACCTTGCGGCGGGTGTGCTGCTGGTGATCTTCCGCCACTTCCGTTCTGGTGAATACGTCGATTTAGGTGGCGTGGCCGGGACCGTGTTGCACGTGCAAATTTTCTCCACCACGCTGCGTTCGGCGGATGGTCGCTATGTGGTGATCCCGAATGGTAAAATCATTTCCGGGAACATCATTAACTACTCGCGTGAACCGGTACGTCGTAACGAACTGGTCATCGGCGTCTCCTACGATGCAGATATTGACCAGGTGAGAAAGATCCTGACCGATATTATCGAATCCGATGAGCGTATTCTGAAAGATCGTGAAAAGACGGTGCGTATGAACGAGCTGGCTGCTTCTCAGGTGAATTTTGTGATCCGCATCTGGAGCCAGAGCAGCGATCTGCAAAGTGTGTACTGGGATGTGCTGGAGCGAATTAAGCGCGAGTTTGATGCCCAGGGCATTGAGTTCCCGTATCAGCAGATGGATGTGAACCTCAAGCGGGTGAAAAAGGAAAAAGAAGTCGACTTAGTGAAGCACTAAGCGGCGGTAAATGTTGTCGCCCCAATCATAAATGATGGGGCGACACTGGCTTTAACGGCGGGTTTCCGCAAGCAGTGCGCTCACTTTTTGCATCACCTCACCGGCATTATCTACCCCTTCGCTTTTTTGCTTCTCTACCCACTGCGCCTGAATCTGCGGGTAGTTGATGGCGTTCTGCCACGCGGTAAGTTCTTCTTTGTTCAGATAGCGAACATTTGCGCCTTCCTGCTCCAGCGTTTTAACCATTACCGTCAGATTATTATCCAGTGCCGCGCCCATGGCCTGTTGGGTTGTCGCCGCCGCACGTTGAATAGCCTGACGATCGCGCTCTTCAAGGCTTTCCCACGTCTTTTTATTCATCGTCAGCAGATACACGTGACCCAGCCACAGGGAAGGTGAGAGCAGGATATTCGGCGCGGCGCGTTCAGCGTGGATATCGTAACCACTATCCAGGTTGACCATCAGCCCGTCCAGCCGACCCTCCTGTAGCGCGGTGGTGATGCCGGTATTCCACGGCAATGTCACGGTTTTTGCGCCGGTATTATTTAAATACGCCTGATGCCAGAAGCTGGCTGTCCGCCAGGTCGTACCTTGTAAATCGGTTAAGGATTTCAGCGGCTTCGCGGTAAAAAAGCCCACCGGATAACCGAGGAAAAATTGCAGATTAACCAGATTATTGCGATCCAGTTCAGCGTTAAATTCCGGCATGTCATGATAAACGCGGCGGAAAAACTCGACCTGTTGCGCACCGTGATCCGGACCGATAACAAAACTCTTAAAGATTTGATGCAGCGGCAGCTGTCTGGCCGTGTACTCCGGCACCACAATGCCCATATCGGCTTTGCTGCCGTTGCTGATGGTCGCCAGCGCGTCGTAGCTAATCGACGTTTCGCCATTCCAGTGCGCTTCTACTTTGAGCCGTCCCTGCGACTCTTTTTCTATTGCCGCAAAGAATACATCGTTGATAAGCCGGGTACGCATACCGCCGTAGGGTTCATGGTCGGTATAGCGCAGCACTTTTGGGGCTGCCATGGCGGGCAGTGTGAGAAAAAGTAGCCCGAGTAATGTGGAGCGAAAAAGAGGAGGGAACATATCAAATCCTTTGAAGTGAAACGTGATGATAAGAGTGTACGCTTGCCGCCCAGGATTGCGCGAAAAAGCATCTTTATAAATTCTGAAAAGAGAGTCGTCCTGTTTCATATTATTAATGAAATTTATGGATGATTAAAATTTTCAATTTCCGCTAATAAAAACGCTGAGATATAGTCTGCGGTAAAGGCAATCAGTACGGGAATATCAACGTGTTATCTTATTATTTTCAGGGGCTTATCCTTGGGTCAGCTATGATCCTGCCGCTCGGCCCCCAAAACGCTTTCGTGATGAATCAGGGTATTCGTCGGCAATATCACATCATGATTGCCTTTCTGTGCGCGATGAGTGACATGGCGCTGATCTGCGCGGGCGTATTTGGCGGCAGCGCGCTGCTTATGCAGTCGCCCTGGCTGCTGGCCATTGTCACCTGGGGCGGGGTGGCATTTTTGCTATGGTACGGCTTCGGCGCGCTGAAAACGGCGATGAGCAGCAACCTTGAGCTTGCCAGCGCGGAGGTCATGAAGCAGGGAAGGTGGAAGATTATCGCTACTATGCTGGCGGTCACCTGGCTGAATCCACACGTCTATCTGGACACTTTTGTGGTGCTGGGCAGTCTCGGCGGACAACTGGAAAGTGTGCCGCGGCGTTGGTTCGCAGCGGGTACGGTCAGCGCCTCTTTTTTGTGGTTTTTCGGACTGGCCCTGCTGGCCGCATGGTTGGCTCCTCGCCTGCGCACGGCAAAAGCCCAACGCATCATCAATGGTGTGGTCGGCTGCGTGATGTGGTTTATCGCTTTTCAATTGGCGAAAGAAGGGGTGAACCATATTCAGGCGCTATTTAACTAAGCGTTGTCTGATGGACTTTCTGCAGGCAGGAGCTAAGCTTGCTCGCATGTGCTCTCTTAATGGGTGCTTAATGCAAATGGAGGTTCGACAGTGAAGTTTAAAGTGATGGCCCTCGCGGCACTGGTGAGTTTAGGCGCAATGTCGGCCTCGGCAAATGAATTGCCGAATGGTCCGCATATTGTCACTTCAGGGACGGCCAGCGTGGATGCCGTACCGGATATCGCGACCCTGGCGATTGAAGTGAATATCGCAGCGAAAGATGCGGCGTCAGCGAAGAAACAAGCTGACGATCGTGTCGCGCAATATCTTACTTTCCTCGATCAGAACGGGGTCGCTAAAAAAGACATTCGCTCTGCCAATTTGCGTACCCAGCCTGATTACGATTATCAGAACGGGAAAAGCATCCTGAAAGGGTATCGGGCGGTAAGAACGGTTGAAGTCACGCTGCGCGAGCTGGATAAGCTCAATGCGCTGCTGGATGGTGCGCTAAAAGCCGGACTGAATGAAATTCGTTCCGTGTCGCTGGGCGTGGCAAAACCTGAAGCGTATAAAGATCAAGCGCGTAAAGCGGCGATTGACGATGCAATGCGTCAGGCGCAGGAACTGGCTTCTGGCTTTAAAGGCACGCTGGGACCGGTTTATAGCGTGCGTTATCACGTCTCCAATTATCAGCCAAGCCCGATGGTGCGGATGATGAAAGCGGATGCCGCGTCAACAACCGCGCAGGAGAGCTACGATCAAGCTACCATCCAGTTTGACGACCAGGTTGATGTGGTGTTTGAGCTGGAACCGGCACAGGGGCAAACGCAGACAACTGCCACGTCGGAGACGCCGGAAAAAGCACAGTAATTTTACCGGAAAAGGGCTGTTTTTGCCTCGGCATGGAACAGTCTGGAACGGTTGACATTCAGTGCGAAAAGCTTATTCTTGACCGTACAAAGCAGCCGTTGAAAAACGGCTGTTTGGAACAACGGGTGATACGCTACCCTAAGTGCGACTTGAAAAAACAGGCGATACGCTGCCATTAAGTGCGACTTGAAAAAATAAAAAAGTGGCTTTTATAGCCACTTTTTTTGTTTGAAGGATAGTGAAATGGAATTCTATACGGTCAGCGATGCTTACATCGCCTGGCTCAAATCGATTGATAATCGTGTTCCTGATAATTACCAGGGAAAGCGTGCCTTCATCGGGATTGTCCTTGATATCAATGGGCATCAGTACCTTGCCCCCCTGACCTCATACAAACCAAAACAGGACAAGCTCAAAAACAGCTCTCCAACGATTTTTAAACTGCATGAGCGTAGCAATCCTGCAAATAAACTGGGTATGGTAAGCCTGCACAACATGGTGCCTGTACTTACTGACACCATTGAACTTCTGGATCTCCCCGGGCAACCAGAACCCTATCGAAAAATGCTTTACCGACAGTATGAGTTTATTAAACGGCATGCCGCTGAAATTAAACAGCGGGCTGCCAAACTGCATAAAATCGTCACCGTGGATAAACAGGCGTTCCTTTGCTCATTATGCTGTGATTTTGTCTTGCTTGAGCAAGAATACCGGAAGTATTCAACTTAAACCTGGCGCAGCACCCGGTGCCCGTGCTCCAGCAGGGCATCGGTCACTTTACGCATCATCCGGCTTTCTGGCGCAAAACGGTGCCAGTACAGCATCCGGCGTTGATAAAGACCCGGCGTCAGGTCAATCAGCTCGCCGCTTTCCAGTTCTTTCTCAATCTGCAGATGCGGGATCATACAACAGGTGGTGCCCTGACGCGCCAGCTGCACGAAGGCTTCCGATGAGTTAACGATATGGCAGGGCACGCTGCCCGGTGGTAAATCGAAATTTTGCTGAAGAAAAGCCTGATGCATATCGTCGAGATGATCGAAGGCGACGGCAGGGGCTTTCAGCAGGGCCGAGCGGGTGACGCCATTGGGAAAGTAGCGTGCCGCGAACTCTTTTGAAGCCACGAACAAATAATCCAGCGCGCCAAGCGGATCTACCAGACAGCTCGGCAGCGCCTGCGGCTGAATACTCACCGCACCCACCACTTCACCACGGCGTAAACGCTCCTGCGTCCGGGTTTCGTCTTCCACTTGTAAATTCAGGCGTATGGGCGAGTCCACCAGCACGGGGGCCAGCGCGGGCAGCAGCCAGGTTGCCAGACTGTCGGCGTTGACCGCCAGCGACAGCAGCAGCGGCGTCGAGCCGGTCTGTTCATCGCCCAGCCATTCATCTTCCAGCATTTCAACCTGACGCAGCAGCGCCAGCAGTTTTTGTCCCTGTTCCGTTGGCCGTGGTGGTACGGTACGCACTAGCAACGGCTGTCCAAACATATTTTCCAGTTGTTTAATACGCTGTGAGACGGCGGACTGGGTAATACATAGCTTCTGCGCAGCGCGTTCGAATCCGCGTTCACGAATGACCGCATCCAGCGCCTGTAACGTTCTGTAGTCCGGACGTTTCATGGATCTGTGTGGCTCCCTTATGGTTTTCTATCCAGCACTATGACATAAATTTGCCATAGATACAGACGAAATTATGTGCGCGGTTCTGTGACGCGGGTCGCAGGGACATCCCTGGTCCTTATGTTCTATAATGCGCGCAGGATAATCACTCCACAGGCAAAATTATGACGCAGGATGAACTGAAAAAAGCAGTAGGTTGGGCCGCCCTTCAGTATGTCGTACCGGGCACCATTGTCGGGGTTGGGACGGGGTCCACCGCCGCCCATTTTATTGATGCGCTGGGTACCATGAAGGGACAGATTGATGGCGCGGTGTCCAGCTCCGACGCCTCCACCGCTAAACTCAAAAGCCTTGGCATCACGGTATTTGATCTTAATGAAGTTGATCGTTTGGGCATCTATGTTGATGGTGCCGATGAAATCAACGGTCAAATGCAGATGATCAAAGGCGGCGGCGCGGCGCTGACCCGCGAAAAGATCATTGCGTCGGTTGCAGATAAGTTTATCTGCATCGCGGATGCCTCAAAGCAGGTCGATATCCTCGGCGAATTTCCGCTGCCGGTGGAAGTGATCCCGATGGCACGTAGCGCCGTGGCGCGTGAACTGGTCAAACTGGGCGGTCGTCCGGAATATCGTCAGGGCGTGTTGACCGATAACGGCAACGTGATCCTTGACGTTCACGGTATGGAAATCATCGATCCGATCGCCACCGAAAATGCCATTAACAGCATTCCGGGTGTCGTCACCGTGGGGCTGTTTGCCAACCGTGGCGCAGATGTGGCGCTGATTGGCACTGCCGATGGCGTCAAAACCATCGTGAAATGATCTGATGGGGGAGTTGCTCCCCCATTTAAAAAAATCCCGATCGCCAAATTTGGTGACATGTGTCACGTTTTAATGCTCGTGCTGACGTTTCTCCCCGCGTAATCTCTCACCACCAGCATTTTATGCTGTCATTTTCCTCTGAATGACATTCCCTCAAGTAGACGACGCAAACGTTCATATTGCCGCGATAGTTTTTTTTGATATGTTGCTTAGAGGGAGTTGTGTTTAGCTCAATATCAGTTAAGACAAAGACAGGGTCGGGAAATGGCAAAGGTATCACTGGAAAAAGACAAAATTAAGTTTCTGCTGGTTGAAGGTGTGCACCAGAAAGCGCTGGATAGCCTGCGCGCGGCGGGTTATACCAACATTGAATATCACAAAGGCGCGCTGAGCACCGAACAGCTGAAGGAGTCGATCCGTGACGCCCATTTCATCGGCCTGCGTTCCCGTACTAATCTGACGGAAGAGGTGTTTGCCGCGGCTGAAAAGCTGGTTGCGGTAGGCTGCTTCTGTATCGGTACCAATCAGGTCGATCTCAACGCGGCGGCAAAACGCGGCGTCCCGGTGTTCAACGCGCCATTCTCCAATACCCGTTCGGTGGCCGAACTGGTGATCGGCGAACTGCTGCTGCTGCTGCGCGGTATTCCGGAAGCGAACGCCAAAGCGCACCGTGGCGTCTGGAACAAGCTGGCGGCAGGCTCCTATGAAGCGCGTGGCAAAAAACTGGGCATCATTGGTTACGGTCACATCGGCACGCAGCTCGGCATTCTGGCGGAATCGCTGGGGATGTACGTCTACTTCTACGATATCGAAAACAAACTGCCGCTGGGCAATGCGACTCAGGTTCAGCATCTTTCTGACCTGCTCAATATGAGCGATGTGGTCAGTCTGCACGTGCCGGAAAACGCCTCCACCAAAAATATGATGGGTCCGGAACAGCTGGCGCTGATGAAACCAGGCTCACTGCTGATCAACGCCGCACGCGGCACGGTGGTGGATATTCCCGCGCTGTGCGATGCGCTGTCGCGTAAACATCTGGCCGGTGCGGCCATCGACGTCTTCCCGACCGAACCGGCCACTAACGCCGATCCGTTCACCTCACCGCTGTGCGAGTTTGATAACGTAATACTGACCCCGCATATCGGCGGCTCCACCCAGGAAGCGCAGGAGAACATCGGTCTCGAAGTGGCGGGCAAGCTTGCCAAATATTCCGACAATGGTTCGACGCTATCTGCGGTCAACTTCCCGGAAGTCTCGCTGCCGCTGCACGGCGGCCGTCGTCTGCTGCACATACATGAAAATCGTCCAGGCGTGCTGACCGCCATTAACCAGATCTTCGCCGCGCAGGGTATCAACATTGCCGCGCAGTTCCTGCAAACGTCGCCGATGATGGGTTATGTGGTTATTGATATCGAAGCGGAAGAAGATGTGGCGCAGCGTGCGCTGCAAAGCATGAAGGCCATTCCGGGGACCATTCGCGCCCGCTTACTGTACTAAGGCAACACACCCCCTCTTTAATGAGGGGGTTACCACTCCCATATTACAGAGGGAGTGACCACCGCAGGCAGCGGAATATCCCACTCCTCCACCGGTAGCGCGTCCACGCGCTGACAATCATGCGCGTAGCCCACCGGCTGTAAGCGATACTGCTGCCAGTTCTGCAAGGTACGATCGTAAAACCCGCCGCCCATTCCCAACCGCTGTCCCTGGCTGTCAAATGCAACCAGCGGCGTGACCAGCACGTCAAGCTGCGCCAGCGGCAATACATCACGCACGTCCAGCTTTGGTTCATGGATTTTCAGACGATTCACCACCAGCTCGCTCTGCGGATGGTAGTGCAGAAACAGCAAATTACCGGGACTAAAAGGGTGCAACACCGGAAGATAAACCCGCTTGCCTGCGCGCCAGAGTTGTTCAATCAGCGGACGGGTATCCAGTTCGCCATCAAAGGAGAGGAACAGCGCTACGGTATGCGCCATTACGACCGGCGGATACGCCATCATGCGAGCGGCAGCCTGTTGTGCGAGATGCGTTTGTTGGTCAACAGAAAGGGTACGACGACGCTGCCTGATATGGCGGCGAATTTCCTGACGCTGGAGTGACGTAACGGTAAGTTCAGTCATGGTAGTAAAAGAAGGGGAATCTCCGAGATGCCGCCGCAGGCTGTAACCCTTGAACCCTTGGTTCAAGGTGAATGTGTCGTCACGGTTTTAAGGCTTCTCGGACGAACCGAGCATGCTCACCAACCATGGAGCGCCACATTCTGTTGGTATGAAATATCGGCTCAGGGGACTGGCCCGCTTGCAAACATCTCAGAGAAATTTTGTCTTCACGATGACTCTACCATAGTCGATCGCAAAGTGTTATTCAAACTTTGGCCCCGATCTCTCGGATATGCGACCTTGCTCAAGTAATGCCTGTTCAATGGTCTGTTGCAGCATTCGAATACGTTGCTCCATGCTGGCAGCGTAATCGCGGGTTTTGGCCTTTTCCTGAGTTAATTCGTAGCTGATATTCAACGCGGCGATGAAAACCAGCTGCTCAGTATTTGTGACTCTAGTGCGTTCTTTCAGATCTTGCAACCGCTGATTCAGATCGTCCGCAGCCTGATTCAGGGCATCCCTTTGTTCAGGCGGGCAATTCACTCGCAGTGAACGGCCAAAAATATGGATATCGACGGGTTGTGCAGACATGCCACCTTCCTGCTGAATTGACTGCGCGGCCTTCGCGCCCGAATCCGGGGCTGGCGAAGGGGCGACACTATAGCTACCCTGGCGTGCAGATACAAGCCCTTTTCTGGTATCACCAGGGTCCAAAGTGGTAGCATAACATGAATCTTCCCCTAACGATGACGAATGCGCATGTCTATAAAGAATGAAATGCCTGGTTACAACGATGTGAACCAGTTACTGAACCAGCAGGGGGCAGGATTAACCCCGGCGGAAATGCACGGTTTGATTAGCGGGATCCTCTGTGGCGGCACCACGGACACCTCATGGCAGCCGCTGTTGCACGATCTGACTAACGAAGGTCTGGCGTTCGGCCACGAGTTAGCGCAGGCGCTGCGTAGCATGCACTCCGCAACCAGTGATTCGCTGGAAGACGACGGTTTTCAGTTCCAGCTTTATCTCCCGGAAGGGGATGATGTCAGCGTTTTTGACCGTGCCGATGCGCTGTCGGGCTGGGTAAACCATTTCCTGCTGGGACTGGGCGTGACGCAGCCGAAGCTGGATAAAGTCCCTGGCGAAACCGGCGAGGCGATTGACGATCTGCGCAACATTGCTCAGCTTGGCTACGATCTGGAAGAGGATCAGGAAGAGCTGGAGATGTCGCTCGAAGAGATTATCGAATACGTCCGCGTTGCTGCGCTGTTGTGCCACGATACCTTCACCCGCCAGCAACCGACCGCGCCGGAAGTGCGCAAACCGACCTTACATTAAGAAAATACTCAAGGAGGTATCATGACTCAGCAGGAGTTTCACCGTCGTCGCCAGGCGCTTCTGGCTCAGATGCAACCGGGCAGCGCGGCGCTGATCTTTGCCGCGCCGGAAGCCACGCGCAGCGCCGATACCGAGTATCCGTATCGCCAGAGCAGCGACTTCTGGTACTTCACCGGTTTTAATGAACCGGAAGCCGTGCTGGTGCTGATTAAAAGTGATGATACCCACAACCACAGCGTGTTATTCAATCGCCTGCGCGATCTGACGGCGGAGATCTGGTTTGGCCGTCGTCTCGGTCAGGATGCCGCGCCGGAAAAATTGGGCGTCGACAGAGCGCTGGCGTTCAGCGAAATCAACGCGCAGCTTTATCAATTACTCAACGGGCTGGATACCGTCTGGCACGCGCAGGGTGAGTATGCGTATGCTGACCAGATCGTCTTTAACGCGCTGGAAAAACTGCGTAAAGGCTCGCGGCAGAACCTCTCCGCGCCTGGCAATATCGCCGACTGGCGTCCGCTGGTGCATGAGATGCGCCTGTTCAAATCGGCGGAAGAAATTGACGTGCTGCGTCGCGCCGGGGAGATCACCGCGCTGGCGCATACCCGGGCAATGCAGCAATGCCGTCCCGGCATGTTTGAATACCAGCTGGAAGGGGAAATTCACCACGAATTTACCCGCTACGGGGCGCGTTACCCCTCGTATAACACCATCGTCGGCGGCGGCGAAAACGGCTGCATCCTGCACTACACCGAAAACGAAAGCGAACTGCGCGACGGCGATCTGGTGCTGATCGACGCGGGCTGCGAATACCGGGGCTATGCGGGCGACATTACGCGCACTTTCCCGGTCAACGGCAAATTTTCCCCGGCGCAGCGTGAAATCTACGACATCGTGCTGGAATCGCTGGAGACTGCGCTCAAACTGTATCGCCCGGGAACCACCATGCAGGACGTGACCACCGAGGTGGTGCGTATCATGATAACCGGGCTGGTCAAACTCGGTATTTTGCAGGGCGAGGTGGATGAACTTATCGCCAGCAATGCCCATCGTCCGTTCTTTATGCACGGTCTGAGCCACTGGCTGGGGCTGGACGTCCACGATGTCGGCGCGTATGGCGTTGATCGCTCGCGGGTGCTGGAACCCGGCATGGTGTTGACCGTTGAACCGGGGCTGTATATTGCGCCGGATGCCGACGTGCCGCCGCAGTATCGCGGGATTGGCATTCGCATTGAAGATGACATCGTGATCACCGCGTCGGGCAATGAAAATCTCACCGATCGCGTGGTGAAAAAAGCGGACGATATCGAGGCCTTAATGGCGGCGGCGCGCGAACAATGAGCGTGATTATTGTAGGCGGCGGCATGACCGGCGCAACGCTGGCGCTGGCGATATCACAGTTAACCCAGGGGGCGCTGGCGGTCCATCTGATCGAAGCGGTCGCGCCCGACGCTGCTGCCCATCCGGGCTTTGACGCGCGGGCCATCGCGCTGGCCGCGGGAACCTGCGAGCAACTGGCGCGTATCGGCGTCTGGCAGGCCATTGCCCGCAGCGCTACGCCGATTAATACGGTCCATGTCAGCGACCGCGGTCATGCGGGCGCGGTGATGCTGGACGCCAACGACTACGCGATTCCGGCGCTGGGGCAGGTGGTGGAACTCCATGACGTTGGCCAGCATCTGTTTACGCTCCTGCGTAAAGCGCCCGGCGTGACGCTGCACTGTCCTGCGAGTGTCGTCAGCGTAGCGCGCCGTCCGGAGGATGTTAGCGTCACGCTGGATAACGGTGAGACGCTGAAAGGGAGCCTGCTGGTGGCCGCCGATGGTTCTCGTTCTTCCCTCGGCGCGCAGTGCGGGATCCAGTGGCAGCAACAGCCGTATCAGCAGATAGCGGTAATTGCCAACGTCACCACTGCGCTGGCTCATCAGGGGCGTGCGTTTGAACGTTTTACGCCAGACGGTCCCCTCGCCATGTTGCCGATGTCCGCCGGGCGCAGTTCGCTGGTCTGGTGCCATCCTCTCGAACGCCGCGACGAGGTCATGTCGTGGAGCGACGCGCAATTTTGTGACGAATTACAGCGCGCCTTTGGCTGGCGGCTGGGGCGTATTACCCATGCCGGACAGCGGGCAACCTATCCGCTTGCGCTCACCACCGCTTCCGCATGCATTTCGCATCGGCTGGCGCTGGTGGGGAATGCCGCGCAGACGCTGCACCCCATTGCCGGACAGGGCTTTAACCTTGGTCTGCGCGATGTGATGAGTCTGGCGGAGACGCTGGCGCAGGCAGACGATCCCGGCAGCTACGCTACGCTCTGCCGCTATCGTGACCGCCGCAGCGCAGATAAAACCGCCACCATCGGTGTCACCGACGGGCTGGTACATCTGTTTGCTAACCGCTGGTTGCCGCTGGTTGTCGGACGTAACGTGGGACTGATGGCGATGGAAGGATGCTCTCCAGTCCGTGACATGCTGGCCCGCCGCACGCTGGGCTGGGTTACCCGCTAAGCTATCTTATTCAAACCATCTCGCCTGCCGAATCAGGCTTCAGGAGTAGAACTGTGCAAAGTGTTGACGTAGCGATTGTTGGCGGGGGAATGGTAGGGCTGGCGATTGCCTGCGGTCTTCAGGGCAGCGGCCTGCGCGTGGCGGTGCTGGAGCAAAAAGCGGTGCAAAAACCAGCGTTGGATGCGCCTCATGCGTTACGCGTATCGGCCATTAATGCGGCGAGTGAAAAGCTGCTCACCCATCTGGGCGTATGGTCTTCTGTTATCGAACAACGTGCCAGCTGCTATCACGGCATGGAAGTGTGGGAGAAGGACAGCTTCGGCCATATTCGCTTTGACGATCGCAGCATGGGCCATACCCATCTCGGACATATTATTGAAAATGATGTTATTCATTATGCGCTGTGGCAAAAAGCGCAGCAGTGCCAGGACGTGACGGTAATCGCCCCGGCAGAGTTACAGCAGGTGGCGTGGGGGGAGAACGAGGTTTTCCTGAGTCTGAAAGATGGCAGTATGATGACCGCCCGGCTGGTGGTGGGGGCGGACGGCGCTCACTCCTGGCTGCGCGACAAAGCCGATATCCCGTTGACCTTCTGGGACTATAACCATCATGCGCTGGTGGCGACCATCCGTACCGCCGAGCCGCATCAGGGCGTGGCGCGTCAGGTCTTTCACGGCGAGGGCATCCTGGCGTTCCTGCCGCTTAGCGATCCGCACTTGTGTTCTATCGTCTGGTCGCTGGCTCCTGACGAGGCCGCGCGGATGCAGCAGGCTGAAAACACAGCGTTTAATCAGGCATTAACAGTTGCTTTTGATCATCGTCTGGGGCTGTGCAGCGTGGAGAGCGAACGCCAGGTTTTCCCGTTGACCGGTCGCTATGCGCGCCAGTTTGCCGCGCACCGTCTGGCGCTGGTTGGCGATGCTGCCCATACCATTCATCCACTGGCCGGGCAGGGCGTTAACCTTGGCTTTATGGATGCGGCGGAACTGATCGGTGAACTGCGTCGTCTTAATCAGCAGGGTAAAGACATCGGGCAGTACATGTATTTACGCCGCTTTGAACGCAGTCGGAAGCACAGCGCCGCGCTGATGCTGGCCAGCATGCAGGGATTTCGCGAACTCTTTGCCGGACATAACCCGGCGAAAAAGCTACTGCGCGATATTGGCCTGAAAATGGCCGACACGCTGCCCGGCGTTAAACCGCAACTCATCCGTCAGGCGATGGGAGTAAACGATCTCCCTGACTGGTTACGTTAACTGGGTCACACTTTTCTTCCCGGCCTCTGCGCCGGGATATTTCACCTCGTTTGAGAAATTCTAATTTCACGCTTTTTTTCGCATTACTTTTAATAATGTCATCAATTTATGCCTGAGGAATTTTTGCCAGGTTTTCCATTTTTAATATTACTATCCGCGTAAAATAAACCCTCAAGTCACCTCTTTATCTGGCTGTTAATCTTTCTGGTAGTGTAAAACTCTGTAGGCTTTTACGTGCATTTTGGTCATAAGCTAATGTGATGACCTTCTTTAGCTTATGGTTTAACACGGGGTTCGGTGGTAAGTTCAGACCAAAGAGAACGTTTGCGTCGCCACCGTTTCGCTGGCGAAACCCGGCTGATTTGACGAGGAAAAGATGGCTCAACAGACTCCGTTATACGAACAACACACCCAGTGCGGCGCGCGGATGGTGGATTTTCACGGCTGGATGATGCCGCTGCATTACGGCTCCCAGATTGATGAGCACCACGCGGTGCGCACCGATGCCGGTATGTTCGACGTCTCGCATATGACTATCGTCGATCTTCGCGGTAGCCGTACCCGGGAGTTTTTGCGCTATCTGCTGGCCAACGACGTGGCAAAACTGACGAAACCCGGTAAGGCGCTTTACTCCGGCATGCTCAATGCGTCCGGCGGTGTGATTGACGACCTTATCGTCTATTACTTCACGGAAGAGTTCTTCCGCCTGGTCGTTAACTCCGCCACCCGTGAAAAAGACCTCGCCTGGATCACCCAGCACGCCGAAATTTACGCCATCGACATTACCGTGCGCGACGACCTGTCCCTGATTGCGGTCCAGGGGCCAAATGCACAGGCAAAAGCGGCCACGCTGTTTACTGAAGAACAGCGTCAGGCGGTGGCTGGAATGAAGCCGTTCTTTGGCGTGCAGGCGGGAGAGTATTTTATTGCGACCACCGGTTATACCGGCGAAGCAGGCTATGAAATTGCGTTACCTAACGAGCAGGCGGCGGATTTCTGGCGTGCGCTGGTCGACGCGGGGGTTAAACCTTGCGGGTTGGGCGCGCGCGACACGCTGCGTCTTGAGGCGGGCATGAACCTCTATGGTCAGGAGATGGACGAAGGCGTCTCGCCGCTGGCGGCAAATATGGGCTGGACTATCGCCTGGGAACCTGCCGATCGCGATTTTATTGGCCGTGAAGCGCTGGAATTGCAGCGTGAAAGAGGCACCGAACAGCTGGTCGGTCTGGTGATGACCGAAAAAGGCGTGCTGCGTAATGAATTACCGGTGCGCTTTACCGACGCGCAGGGTAACCCGCAGGAAGGCATTATCACCAGCGGCACCTTTTCCCCGACGCTGGGCTACAGCATCGCCCTGGCACGCGTTCCGGCAGGCATTGGCGACAAGGCGATTGTGCAAATCCGCAACCGGGAAATGCCGGTTAAGGTCACAAAACCTGTTTTTGTTCGTAACGGCAACGCCGTTGCGTAATGTACTTTTTGGAGAATGAGCGATGAGCAACGTACCTGCGGAACTGAAATACAGTAAAGAACACGAATGGCTGCGTAAAGAAGCGGACGGTTCTTACACTGTCGGCATTACTGAACATGCGCAAGAGCTGCTGGGCGACATGGTTTTTGTCGATCTACCGGACGTTGGCGCGACCGTTAGCGCCGGCGATGACTGCGCGGTGGCGGAGTCGGTGAAAGCAGCCTCCGATATTTATGCGCCGATTAGCGGTGAAATTGTCGCGGTAAACGACGCGCTGGGCGATTCCCCGGAGCTGGTTAACAGCGAGCCATATGCCGGCGGCTGGATTTTCAAAATCAAAGCCAGTGACGAAAATGAAATTGACGCGCTGCTGGACGCCACTGCCTACGACGCGCTGTTAGAAGACGAATAAGCCTTCATTGCCGGATAGCGCTGCCGCTTATCCGGCCTGCAAACCGGGTACGACGCCGAACAGGATACAACCCGTAGGCCCGGTAAGCGCAGCGCCACCGGGCATCTGGCCAAAGACAACCACGATTCACCGAATGTTTCAGGAACCCTCGCTCATGACCCAGACGTTAAGTCAGCTTGAAAACAGCGGCGCTTTCATTGAACGCCATATCGGACCGGATGCCACGCAACAGCAGGCTATGCTGAATGCCGTGGGTGCCGCGTCGCTGGACGCGCTGATCGGCCAGATTGTGCCAAAAGACATCCAGCTTGCTACCCCGCCGCAAGTGGGTGATGCTGCAACCGAACACGCCGCGCTGGCGGAACTCAGGACCATTGCCCGCCGCAATAAGCGCTTCACGTCTTACATCGGCATGGGTTACACCAACGTTCAATTACCGCCGGTGATCCTGCGCAACATGCTGGAAAACCCTGGCTGGTACACCGCCTACACGCCGTATCAGCCGGAAGTCTCTCAGGGCCGTCTGGAAGCGTTGCTTAACTTCCAGCAGGTGACGCTGGATCTGACCGGGCTGGAGATGGCGTCCGCCTCGCTGCTGGACGAAGCAACCGCCGCCGCAGAAGCGATGGCGATGGCAAAACGCATCAGCAAGCTGAAAAACGCCAACCGCTTCTTCGTGGCGGCCGATGTGCATCCGCAAACGCTGGACGTGGTGCGCACCCGTGCCGAAACCTTTGGTTTTGACGTGATTGTCGATGATGCGGATAAAGTGCTGGATCATCAGGATGTCTTTGGCGTACTGCTGCAACAGGTCGGCACCACCGGGGAAATCCACGATTACAGCGCGCTGATTGCCGAACTGAAATCACGCAAAATTATCGTCAGCGTGGCGGCCGATTTTATGGCGCTGGTGCTGCTGACCGCGCCGGGCAAGCAGGGCGCGGATATCGTCTTTGGCTCGGCGCAGCGTTTTGGCGTGCCGATGGGCTACGGTGGACCACATGCCGCTTTCTTTGCGGCGAAAGACGAATTTAAACGCTCCATGCCGGGGCGAATCATTGGCGTATCGAAAGATGCCGCAGGCAACACGGCGCTGCGCATGGCGATGCAGACCCGTGAGCAACATATCCGCCGCGAGAAAGCCAACTCCAACATTTGTACCTCGCAGGTGCTGCTGGCTAACATTGCCAGCCTGTATGCCGTTTATCACGGACCGGTTGGGCTGAAACGCATTGCCAGCCGTATCCACCGCCTCACCGATATCCTGGCGACCGGCTTGCAGCAAAAAGGTCTGAAACTACGCCACGCCCACTATTTCGATACCCTCTGCGTTGATGTCGCGGATAAAGCGGCCGTGCTGGCGCGTGCCGACGCGGCAGAAATCAACCTGCGCAGCGACATTCACAACGCGGTAGGCATCACCCTGGATGAAAGTACCACCCGTGACAACGTGCTGGCGCTGTTTGCCGTTCTCCTTGGCGACGATCACGGGCTGGATATCGACATGCTGGATAAAGACGTGGCTCATGACAGCCGCGCCATTCCCGTCGCCATGCTGCGCGACGACGCCATCCTCACGCATCCGGTCTTCAATCGTTATCACAGCGAAACCGAGATGATGCGTTATATGCACTCGCTGGAGCGCAAAGATCTGGCGCTGAATCAGGCAATGATCCCGCTCGGCTCCTGCACCATGAAGCTCAATGCCGCTGCGGAAATGATCCCTATCACCTGGCCGGAATTTGCCGAGCTGCATCCGTTCTGCCCGGCGGATCAGGCCGAAGGGTATCATCAGATGATCAACCAGCTTTCCGACTGGCTGGTCAAACTGACAGGATACGATGCGCTCTGTATGCAGCCGAACTCCGGCGCGCAGGGTGAGTACGCGGGTCTGCTGGCGATCCGCCACTATCACGAAAGCCGCAACGAAGGGCACCGCGATATCTGCCTGATCCCGAGTTCCGCCCACGGTACCAACCCGGCCTCCGCGCAGATGGCGGGGATGCGCGTGGTAGTAGTCGCCTGCGATAAAAACGGCAACATCGATCTTAACGACCTGCGCGCGAAAGCCGGGCAGTCGAGCGACAACCTTTCCTGCATTATGGTGACTTATCCGTCCACTCACGGCGTGTATGAAGAGACCATCCGCGAGGTCTGCGACATTGTGCACCAGTTCGGAGGACAGGTTTATCTTGACGGCGCGAACATGAATGCCCAGGTGGGCATCACCTCGCCGGGCTTTATCGGCGCGGATGTCTCCCATCTCAACCTGCATAAAACCTTCTGCATCCCGCACGGCGGCGGCGGTCCGGGTATGGGGCCGATTGGCGTGAAGGCGCATCTGGCCCCGTTTGTTCCGGGCCATAGCGTAGTGCAAATCGAGGGGATGCTCACTCGTCAGGGCGCGGTTTCTGCGGCACCGTTCGGCAGCGCATCCATTCTGCCGATTAGCTGGATGTACATTCGCATGATGGGCGCGGAAGGGCTGAAGCAGGCAAGCCAGGTGGCGATTTTGAATGCCAACTATGTTGCCAGCCGTCTGAAAGAGGCTTTCCCGGTGCTGTATACCGGCCGCGACGGTCGCGTGGCGCACGAATGTATTCTCGATATTCGTCCGCTGAAGGAGGCCACCGGTATCAGCGAGCTGGATATTGCCAAGCGCCTGATTGACTATGGATTCCATGCGCCAACCATGTCCTTCCCGGTAGCGGGGACGCTGATGGTCGAGCCGACCGAGTCAGAAAGCCAGATGGAGCTGGATCGCTTTATTGAGGCGATGCTGGCGATCCGCGCGGAAATCGATCGCGTGCAGAAAGGCGAATGGACGCTGGAGGATAACCCGCTGGTCAACGCTCCGCACACGCAGCGTGAGCTGGTGACAGAGTGGGCGCATAGTTATAGCCGTGAAGAGGCGGTTTTCCCGGCAGGTTCGGTCAATAAATACTGGCCGACGGTGAAGCGTCTTGATGATGTCTACGGCGATCGTAATTTATTCTGCTCCTGTGTGCCGCTGAGCGAATATCAGTAATAAAGGCTACAGTATGACAAGCCGGGTAAGCGCCAGCGCTACCCGGCTTTTTTTTATTTTCAGGAGGATAGATGGGCATTGCACTTGTGACCGGTGCCAGCCGGGGGATTGGACGCGCAACCGCGTTACAGCTGGCGGGTGAGGGCTATACGGTAGCGGTAAATTATCATCACAATATTCAGGCGGCGACCGGGGTTGTTGAAGCGATAGCTGAGCAGGGTGGCCGCGCGTTCGCCGTGCGTGCGGATATCAGCGATGAGTCGCAGGTGATGGCAATGTTTGATGCCATCGACCGTGCGGGGGAGCCGCTGACCGCGCTGGTAAATAACGCAGGGATTTTGTTTCAGCAGTGTACGGTTGAGGAGCTTGATGCCAGCCGCATCAATCGTGTGCTGGCGACAAACGTGACGGGATATTTTCTCTGCTGTCGTGAAGCGGTAAAGCGGATGTCACACCGGCACGGCGGGCAGGGTGGGGCGATCGTTAACGTCTCTTCCGCCGCGTCACGGTTAGGAGCACCGGGCGAATATGTCGATTACGCCGCCTCAAAGGGGGCTGTTGATACGCTGACCACCGGTTTGTCGCTGGAAGTGGCAGCGCAGGGCATTCGGGTTAACGGTGTGCGACCTGGCCTGATTTATACAGAGATGCACGCATCAGGCGGCGAGCCAGGGCGCGTGGACCGGGTAAAACCCGCGCTACCGATGCAGCGCGGCGGCCAGCCGGAAGAGGTGGCGCAGGCGATAGTCTGGTTGCTGAGTGAGAAAGCATCGTATGTGACGGGAAGTTTTCTTGAACTGGCGGGTGGGAAATAGGTGCCCGGTGGACGTTAATGCCCGGTGGCGCTGCGCTTACCGGGCCTACAACAGGTGCATAACGCACAAACATTTACGGGCCGCGTAAGGTGAATCAGCCGCCCGGCAAACGTGGCACTGTGGGTAACACCGCGCTACCCACGTGGCATAATCCGAATTAAAGGTGCTCGCCGTTACTGGCAATCACACCCTGATACCAGGCAAAGCTTTTCTTGCGTGAGCGGGACATATCGCCGGTGCCGTCATCATGCTTGTTGACGTAAATAAAGCCGTAGCGCTTGCTGTACTGGCCGGTGGTAAACGACACGCAGTCGATGCAGCCCCATGGCGTGTAGCCCATCAGATCCACGCCATCATGAGTAACGGCTTTGACCATCTCTTCCACATGCGCGCGCAGGTAGTCAATGCGATAATCATCGTTAATGCTACCGTCCTCTTCTACCTTATCGTACGCGCCAAAGCCGTTCTCAACGATAAATAGCGGTTTCTGATAACGCTCATAAAGCTCGCACAGCGCGTAGCGCAGGCCGACCGGATCGATCTGCCAGCCCCAGTCGGAGGCTTTGACGTGCGGGTTAGGCACGCTGCCCTCAAACCCGGAAATGGCATCGCCGCTGCCACCGTCAGCCTTCACTGCATTGGTCATGTAATAGCTGAAACCCAGATAAGCGCAGGTGCCCTCACGCAGGATCTGCTCATCACCTGCTTCCATCGCAATGCTAAACCCGCGACGTTCCCATTCATTCAACACATACGAAGGATAGTAGCCGCGCAGTTGCACGTCGGTGAAGACATAACGTTCGCGCATTGATGCCTGCGCGTACATCACGTCTTCCGGCTTACAGGAGAAGGGATACAGCGGCACCATCGCCAGCATACAGCCGACCTGCATCGCCGGATTAATGCGCCGCGCCGCCTTCACCGCCAGCGCGCTGGCAACAAACTGATGATGCAGCACCTGATACATGGTCTCTTCGGGATTGTCGTGGTCGGTATAGACGACGCCGGAACAGCAGTAGCCAAACAGCGGCGCGCGCCAGTTACGCTGGTTATTGATTTCGTTGAAGGTCATCCAGTATTTGACCTTGTTTTTGTAGCGCTCGAAAACCACTTCCGCGAAGCGAACAAAGAAATCCACCACCTTACGGTTGGTCCAGCCGCCATACTGCTGTACCAGATGCAGCGGCATTTCAAAGTGGGAAAGGGTGATCACCGGCTCAATGTTGTATTTAAGCAGTTCATCAAATACATCATCGTAAAACTGTAAACCTTCTTCATTTGGCTCCAGCTCATCGCCATTCGGAAAAATACGCGTCCAGGCAATAGAGGTTCGGAAACACTTAAAGCCCATCTCGGCAAAGAGTTTGATGTCCTCTTTGTAATGGCTGTAGAAGTCCACCGCTTCGTGATTCGGATAGTATTTGCCTGGCACCACCTGCCCGGTGATCTCACGCGGAACGCCGTGCGCGCCGCCGGTCAGCACGTCGCAAATGCTCGGCCCTTTGCCGCCCCGATCCCAGCCGCCCTCAACCTGGTGTGCGGCCACCGCGCCGCCCCACAGAAAATCTTTTGGTAACGTTAATTTTTTCATTCTGACCTCGATGTATTACGTTCTGCCTCCGAGTCTGGCAAAAGCGCTAATCAATGTCACGATATAACAAATAACGCGGGAGGTGATTTGTTACATCGAAAAAACAGGGTGTTTTTCACGGCAGTTTTTTTGCCAGCTTTCTCCCTAACGCCTCCAGAATATAAATGACCGGAACCTGAGTCGTAATATCATAGACGCCACCGATCCGCGTCTGGGATACATGCCAGGAAAGATTAAAATCTGCCAGTTTTGCCAGTCGCGACTGTTCATGGCTGGTAATTGTGAGCACCTTACAGTGATGCAGGCTGAACTGGCTGGCAAAACGCAGGATCTCCTCCGTTTCCCCGGAGACTGACAATACAATGGCCAGCGCATTTTTCGCCATGTCATTGGTGACCGGGAAATAAGGGTCGTCAATATGGTTACTGAATTTTCCGACGTTAGAAAAGAAGCGCGCGCCATATTTTGCCAGTGCTCCGGAGGTGCCTGCACCGACGAATATTATTCGTTCTGAAGAGAGAATAATATCGACCGCGCGATCTAATAATTTATCAAACTCGTCATTATTGACGCTTTTAAAAAAGCTGATAATTTCGCTGGCCCCAAAATTAGGTTGCTGCGGTTCGTTCTGCTCAAGATAGAGTTTAAAGCGCACGCGAAATTCCGAGTAACCTTCGCAGTGGAGCTTACGACAAAAGCGCAGCACCGTGGTCGTCGAAACTTCCGCCGCATCCGCCAGTTCGCGAATGGTCATATACATCACCGCGTCACGGTTTTTGATGACGTAGTGATAGACCTTCATCTCAAGGTTGTTAAGCGTGGCGATGGCGCTGTGGGTGAAGATGCTCACAATGATGATTACCCAGGATGAAAATGTTGGCGTTATTATGCCGTTTTACGACACGTTGCGGAAAGGATCGTGCGAACCGAAGCAGGTCATTGATTTTATTTAGTTAAAAACTAAACGGCTGTAAGGTGGATTTTACATTTATCTTTTTGATTTTAAGTTCATTATTTTTTTACTGTTTTATTTTAGCGAACAGGTGTTCACTGAAACTATTCTCAGCTACTCTGGTGAAGCATCGTGCATATCGTCCGTTCTTCCGGAGTTCACTATGGTTCGTAAGCCGTCAATGACGCAGGGATATTCACTGGCAGAGGAAATTGCCAACAGCATCAGCCACGGTATCGGGCTGGTGTTTGGTATTGTCGGACTGGTGTTGTTGCTGGTGCAGGCGGTGGCCAGTAATGCCAGCGCAACGGCGATTACCAGTTACAGCCTTTACGGTGGCAGCATGATCCTGCTGTTCCTCGCCTCAACGCTCTATCATGCCATTCCCCAGCCACGGGCAAAAATATGGCTGAAAAAATTTGACCACTGCGCAATCTATCTGTTGATTGCCGGAACCTATACCCCTTTCCTGCTGGTAGGGCTGGATTCGCCGCTGGCACGCGGGCTGATGGTTGTTATCTGGAGTCTGGCGCTGCTGGGGATCCTGTTTAAGCTGACCATTGCGCATCGCTTTAAAGTGTTGTCGCTGGTGACTTATCTGGCGATGGGCTGGCTGTCGCTGGTGGTAATTTATGAAATGGCCATCAAGCTGGCGGCAGGAAGCGTCACCTTACTGGCGGTGGGCGGTATCGTCTATTCGCTGGGGGTGATTTTCTACGTCTGCAAGCGTATTCCCTACAACCATGCTATCTGGCACGGCTTCGTGCTGGGCGGCAGCGTCTGTCACTTCCTGGCGATTTATCTGTATATTGGCAAGGTGTGAAAAGCCCCGGCAGCGCCAGGCGTGCCGGGGGCATTAAAACTCAGCTTTCTTCCAGCGAATACGGCAGCGGCTCGATACTTAGCGTATTGGCGTCATCAAGCACGCGGAAAACGCTGTCCGGCTCCATATCGTTATTCATCACCGCCTGAACCAGCAGACGTCCGTCGTCAAGCTGTACGGCAGCCAGCACGGTGCCGGTACGACGCCAGTTTTCGCCCATTTGCAGTTCCAGATCTTCTCCGGCTTCCGGTACGCGGCTGGCCTGGCCTGCCAGCGACCACAGCGCGCGTTTGTTCGCGCCGCGGAATTTGGCGCGGGCGACCATTTCCTGTCCGGTATAGCAGCCTTTTTTGAAGCTGATCCCACCCAGCGCCTGCAGATTAGTGGCCTGCGGAATGAACTGCCCACTATTAGCCGCGTCAATGACCGGTAGCCCGGCTTCAATGTTCAGCGCCAGCCACTGCTGGCTGTTATTCAACTGCGCTTCACCACGCAGGGCCTCGGTGACGCGCTGCGCCGTTGCTGCATCGGTCACCAGCAGGAAACGCTCGCCAGGATGAGCAAACCACAGCAGGGATGTTTCGCCCTCTGTCGTTACCTGTTTATCGGCATCCGGCAGTTCACTGAACAAATTCGCCAGCGCCGCGCGCGCCTGGAATCCGGCAATACCTAAAAGCACGGACTCATCGTCGGCCGCAATGGCGACTTTAGAAAACACCGCGTACTTTTTCAGTTCGGTAAGCTGCGCATCGCGCAGGCTGCGGCGTTCAATCCACGCAAAGCCACCAGCATGGTGAAAAAGACGCATGTTGCTCCACATCTTGCCTTTGGCATCGCAATGCGCGGCCAGCAGATGCTGATGTTCCGTCAGGGCAGCCACGTCAGCCGTCACCTGACCCTGTAAATATTTTTCGCTATCCGCGCCGGTAATGGTCGCCAGCGCCCAGTCGTCCAGCGTCATAAGCGTCAGCGGCAGACGCGCAGAGGCGGAAGGCTGGCGCGGAGGAAACGGAGTAAAAGCCATAATGTTGTCCTGGTTGCGTAACGCGAAGTAAGAATATAACTCATGGTAAAAGAGCCAGTTGCCATTGCAAGCGCTTTTAACGCGCCTTTTGTGCCGTTTTTGCGGCGCAATGGGAAATGCAATTATGGAGAAATGATTAATTTTGCAGGATTTTAAGTGGAATCAGGCTCGCAGGGCACAATAATCCTGTAAAGTAAGTTGATAAAACGCGTTACACTAATCTGATATAGCGACGCAGGATTGAAAACATGGATATTAGTAACAAAGCCCGTATCCACTGGGCGTGCCGCCGCGGTATGCGCGAACTCGATATTTCCATCATGCCTTTTTTCGAATACGAGTACGACACGCTGAGTGACGATGACAAACATCTCTTCATTCGCCTCCTGGAATGCGACGACCCGGATTTATTTAACTGGTTGATGAATCACGGTAAACCCGCTGACACAGATCTACAACGCATGGTGCAATTAATTCAAACACGGAATCGGGAACGTGGTCCTGTGGCAATCTGATTTACGCGTCTCATGGCGCTCACAGTGGCTATCGCTTCTGCTTCATGGCGTGGTCGCTGCTCTGGTTTTACTCATGCCGTGGCCGTTAAGTTACATGCCGCTATGGCTGCTGCTGTTATCGCTGGTGGTGTTTGACTGCGTGCGTAGCCAGCGGCGCATCAATGCCTGCCAGGGGGAGATCAAACTGATGATGAATTCCCGCCTGCGCTGGCAAGGACAGGAATGGGAAATTACCGGCGCACCCTGGATGCTGAAAAGCGGCATGATGTTGCGACTGCGCAAATTGGGTAGCCGTCGGCGGCAGCACCTGTGGCTGGCGGCGGATAGCATGGAAAGCGGTGAGTGGCGCGATCTGCGCCGGATGTTAATGCAACAGCCAGCGCGGCGTTAATGACGCAGGCTCAGGAGAATTGCTCTGCCATCTCCATAAGGATCTGCTCGCACCACGTCTGGATGCGCTCATCGCTGAGATCGTATTGATTAGTTTCATCCAGCGCCAGACCAACGAACAGTTTGCCCTCGGCGATAACCGGTTTTGGGCTGGTAAATTCGTAGCCTTCAGTGGGCCAGTAGCCGATGAACTTCACACCATTCATCGCCAGTTGATCGTGGAGCATACCGAGCGCGTCAAGGAACCACTCGCCATAGCCCAACTGATCGCCCATGCCGTAAAGGGCAACGGGTTTGTCCTTCAGATTTAGCGTGCTGAGCTGATCCCAGATGGCTTCCCAGTCTTCCTGAATTTCGCCAAAATCCCAGGTAGGGATGCCCAGAATGAGGACATCATACTGCTCCATCAGCGCGGGGGAATCATCTTTCAGGTTGTGCAGCGTGACCAGTTCGGGGCCGATAATGTCGCGAATTTTCTCCGCTGCCATTTCGGTGTAACAGGTGCTTGAACCGTAAAAAAGACCAATGTTCATGGCGTAAACGTCTCAATTCTTCTCATGACTTTGCGCTCAGTGTACCAGAAACGTGAAGTAATCAGGCATAATGCAGCAGCAGAAGCGGTAAAGAGGCACCGATGGAACAGGATCTTGCACGTATAGAACAGTTTCTGGATGCGCTCTGGCTGGAGCGCAACCTGGCGGAGAATACGCTCAGCGCCTATCGACGCGATCTGACAATGCTGGTGGAATGGCTGCATCACCGCGAGTTATCGCTTGAGCGTGTACAACATGGGGATCTTCAGTCGTTGTTGGCGGAGCGTCTGGCGGGGGGGTATAAAGCCACCAGTTCGGCACGGCTGCTGAGCGCCATACGGCGGTTTTTTCAGCATCTGTACCGTGAAAAGATCCGCGCGGACGATCCCAGCGCGCTGCTGGCTTCGCCAAAGCTGCCGCAGCGGCTGCCAAAAGATTTATCCGAGCAGCAGGTCGAACGTCTGCTGCAAACGCCCGTCACCGACCTGCCGCTGGAGCTGCGCGACAAAGCCATGCTGGAAGTGCTGTACGCCACCGGGCTGCGCGTCTCAGAGCTGGTAGGGCTGACCATGAGCGATGTCAGCCTGCGACAGGGCGTAGTGCGGGTGATCGGCAAGGGCAATAAAGAGCGGCTGGTGCCGCTGGGCGAAGAAGCAGTGTACTGGCTGGAAACGTATCTCGAACATGGGCGGCCCTGGCTGCTGAACGGCGTCTCCATTGATGTCCTGTTTCCCAGCCAGCGCGCGCAGCAGATGACACGCCAGACCTTCTGGCATCGCATTAAGCATTATGCGACTCTGGCCGGTATCGACAGCGAAAAACTGTCCCCGCACGTGCTGCGTCATGCCTTTGCCACCCATTTACTTAACCACGGCGCGGATTTGCGCGTCGTGCAAATGCTACTGGGCCACAGCGATCTTTCCACGACGCAAATTTATACCCACGTAGCCACTGAACGCTTACGGCAGTTACACCAGCAGCATCATCCGCGCGCGTGATTGCCTGACATAAAAGGATAAGTTATGAAAAAAGGTTTATTGATCCTATCGCTGCTGACCACAGCGTTTACCGGTATGGCTCAGGCTGACGATGCGGCGATCCAACAGGCGCTGGCGAAGCTCGGCGTGCAAAGCAGCGATATTCAGCCTGCGCCTGTCGCGGGCATGAAAACCGTCCTGACCAACAGCGGCGTGCTGTACGTGTCTGACGATGGTAAGCATATGATCCAGGGGCCAATGTATGACGTCAGCGGTGCACAGCCGGTTAACGTTACCAATCAGCTGTTGATGAAGCACCTGAACGCGCTGGAAAAAGAGATGATCGTCTACAAAGCGCCGCAGGAAAAATACGTCATCACCGTCTTTACCGACATCACCTGCGGCTACTGCCACAAGCTGCATGAAGAGATGAAAGATTATAACGCGCTGGGGATCACCGTGCGCTACCTCGCCTTCCCACGCGCAGGTCTGCAAAGCCAGCCCGAGCAGGATATGAAAGCCATCTGGTGCGCGAAAGATCGTAACAAAGCGTTTGACGATGCGATGAACGGCAAAGGCGTGAAGCCTGCCTCCTGCGATATCGACATCGCCGACCATTATGCGCTCGGCGTTCAGTTCGGCGTCAACGGCACGCCCGCTATCGTGCTGAGCGATGGCAATGTGGTGCCGGGTTATCAGGGGCCGAAAGAGATGAAAGCCTTCCTCGACGAGCATCAGAAACAGACCAGCGGTAAATAATTCGCGTGAAACAACCGATACAACTCCGCCGCCGCGAGGTGGATGAAACAGCGGATCTTCCTGCCGACCTGCCTGCGCTGCTGCGACGGCTCTACGCCAGCCGTGGTGTAAAAGGGGCGCAGGATCTGGAGCGAAGCGTCAAAGGTATGCTGACCTGGCAGCAGTTGACGGGGGTCGAGAAAGCGGTCGATATGCTCTACAACGCACTTCGCGAAGGACTGCGTATCGTCGTGGTCGGTGACTTTGACGCCGACGGCGCAACCAGCACCGCACTGAGCGTACTGGCGCTGCGGGCGCTGGGCTGCGAAAGCGTGGCGTATCTGGTGCCGAACCGTTTTGAAGATGGTTACGGCTTGAGTCCGGAAGTGGTCGATCAGGCGCATGCCCGTGGCGCGCAGATGATCATGACCGTGGATAACGGGATCTCTTCCATCACTGGCGTCGATCGGGCGCATGCGCTGGGGATCCCGGTGCTGGTCACCGATCACCATCTGCCCGGTGACACGCTCCCGGACGCCGAAGCGATCGTGAATCCCAATCTGCGCGACTGCGATTTTCCGTCGAAATCACTGGCGGGCGTTGGCGTGGCATTTTATCTGATGCTGGCCCTGCGTGCCCATTTACGCGAGCAGGGCTGGTTTGAGACGCGCGGTATTGCTATGCCGAATCTGGCCGAGCTGCTGGATCTGGTGGCGCTGGGCACGGTGGCTGACGTGGTGCCGCTTGATGCTAACAACCGTATCCTCACCTGGCAGGGCCTGAACCGCATCCGCGCCGGTAAATGCCGTCCCGGTATTAAAGCGCTGCTGGAGATCTCCCGCCGCGAGCCGCACCGTTTAGCCGCCAGCGACCTGGGGTTTGCGCTGGGGCCTCGTCTGAATGCGGCGGGGAGGCTGGACGATATGTCGGTCGGCGTCGCGCTGCTGCTGTGCGAGAACATCGCCGAAGCCCGCGTGCTGGCGAGCGAGCTGGACGCCCTTAACCAGACGCGCAAAGAGATTGAGCAGGGGATGCAAATCGAAGCGCTGGCGCTGTGTGAAAAACTGGAGCGCAGCCGCGAGGCGTTGCCCGGTGGGCTGGCGATGTATCACCCCGAATGGCATCAGGGGGTGGTTGGCATACTGGCCTCGCGGATCAAAGAGCGTTTTCACCGCCCGGTGATTGCCTTTGCACCCGCGGGCGACGGCACCCTGAAAGGCTCTGGCCGCTCCATTGCCGGCCTGCATATGCGCGACGCGCTGGAGCGTCTGGATACCCTCTACCCGGATTTGATTATTAAATTCGGCGGTCATGCGATGGCGGCGGGGCTTTCCCTTGATGAGACGCGCTTTGACGAGTTTCAGCAGCGCTTTGGCGAGCTGATTACCGAGTGGCTCGATCCGGCATTATTGCAGGGCGAGGTGGTCTCCGACGGCCCGCTTTCGCCTGGCGATATGACGCTGGAAATTGCTGAGATGCTGCGCGATGCCGGGCCGTGGGGGCAAATGTTCCCGGAACCCCTGTTTGACGGGCGTTTTCGCCTGCTGCAACAGCGTATTGTTGGCGAGCGTCACCTTAAAGTGATGGTCGAACCGGTTGGCGGCGGTCCGCTACTGGACGGCATTGCGTTTAATGTCGATACCTCCTGCTGGCCGGATAACGGCGTGCGCGAGGTTGAACTGGCTTACAAACTCGATATTAACGAGTTTCGCGGCAATCGCAGCCTGCAAATTATCATCGATCATATCTGGCCGATGTAGCGCCTGAAATTCACCTTCTGCTGCAAACCCCGGCGCATGATTATCGGTCGCCTGCCGGGGTTTTCTGGCTTACGCCCGGATACATCCCGAATAATTTTGTGTGTATAAAAAAAGCCGTGAATTGGGTACAATCTCACCCTTATAACTGCATTTTGGCACGTTCAATAAAAGAAACCTGACTATGTTTGAAATTAACCCGGTAAAAAACCGCATTCAGGACCTCACAGATCGCTCCGGCGTTCTTAGGGGGTATCTTTGACTATGATGCGAAGAAAGAGCGTCTCGAAGAAGTAAACGCCGAGCTGGAACAGCCGGACGTCTGGAATGAACCTGAACGCGCGCAGGCTCTGGGTAAAGAACGTTCCTCCCTCGAAGCCATTGTCGAAACCCTGGATCACATGTCTCAGGGTCTGGAAGATGTTTCCGGGCTGCTGGAACTGGCTGTTGAAGCCGACGATGAAGAAACCTTCAATGAAGCCGTTGCCGAACTTGACGTGCTGGAAGAGAAACTGGCGCAACTTGAGTTCCGCCGCATGTTCTCCGGCGAATACGACAATGCCGACTGCTACCTGGATATCCAGGCGGGTTCCGGCGGTACGGAAGCGCAGGACTGGGCCAGCATGCTGGAGCGTATGTACCTGCGCTGGGCAGAAGCGCGCGGTTTTAAAACCGAAATCATTGAAGAGTCTGAAGGCGAAGTCGCGGGTATTAAATCCGTGACCATCAAGATTTCCGGCGATTACGCCTACGGCTGGCTGCGTACCGAAACCGGCGTTCACCGTCTGGTACGTAAAAGCCCGTTTGATTCCGGCGGCCGCCGTCATACCTCGTTCAGCTCCGCCTTTGTTTATCCGGAAGTGGACGACGACATTGATATCGACATCAATCCGGCCGACCTGCGTATTGACGTCTACCGCGCGTCTGGTGCGGGTGGTCAGCACGTTAACCGTACCGAGTCCGCGGTGCGTATTACGCACATTCCGACCAACACGGTGACCCAGTGTCAGAATGACCGTTCCCAGCATAAAAACAAAGATCAGGCCATGAAGCAGATGAAAGCGAAGCTTTATGAACTGGAAATGCAGAAGAAAAATGCTGAGAAACAGGCGATGGAAGACAACAAGTCTGACATTGGCTGGGGTAGCCAGATCCGTTCTTATGTCCTTGATGACTCCCGCATTAAAGACCTGCGCACCGGGGTTGAAACCCGTAACACGCAGGCGGTGCTGGATGGCAGCCTGGATCAATTCATCGAAGCAAGTTTGAAAGCAGGGTTATGAGGAACCAAAATGTCTGAACAAAACGTACAGAGCGCTGACGCGGCGGCCGATCTTAATAATGAACTGAAAGCGCGCCGCGAGAAGCTGGCTGGCCTTCGCGAGCAGGGAATTGCCTTCCCGAACGATTTTCGTCGCGACCACACCTCAGACCAACTGCACGCTGACTTTGATGCGAAAGAAAACGAAGAGCTGGAAGCGCTGAACATTGAGGTGACCGTTGCCGGCCGCATGATGACTCGCCGTATTATGGGTAAAGCCTCGTTTGTTACCCTTCAGGACGTTGGCGGCCGCATTCAGCTGTATGTTGCCCGTGACGATCTGCCGGAAGGCGTTTATAACGAGCAATTCAAAAAATGGGATCTCGGCGACATCCTCGGCGCAAAAGGCAAGCTGTTCAAAACCAAAACGGGCGAACTGTCTATTCACTGCACCGAACTGCGTCTGCTGACCAAAGCGCTGCGTCCGCTGCCGGACAAATTCCACGGTTTGCAGGATCAGGAAGCGCGCTACCGTCAGCGTTATCTCGACCTCATCTCTAACGATGAATCCCGCAACACCTTTAAAGCACGTTCGCAGATCCTGGCGGGTATTCGTCAGTTCATGGTCGGCCGTGGTTTTATGGAAGTTGAAACCCCGATGATGCAGGTGATCCCAGGCGGAGCGTCTGCGCGTCCGTTCATCACCCATCACAATGCGCTGGATCTGGACATGTACCTGCGTATCGCGCCGGAACTGTACCTGAAACGTCTGGTGGTCGGTGGCTTCGAGCGCGTATTCGAAATCAACCGTAACTTCCGTAACGAAGGCATTTCCGTTCGCCATAACCCAGAGTTCACCATGATGGAACTCTATATGGCGTATGCAGATTATAAAGATCTGATCGAGCTGACCGAGTCTCTGTTCCGCACTCTGGCGCAGGATGTTCTGGGCAAAACCGAAGTACCTTATGGCGATGTGACGTTTGATTTCGGCAAGCCGTTTGAAAAACTGACCATGCGCGAAGCAATCAAGAAATACCGTCCGGAAACGGAAATGGCCGATCTGGATAACTTCGACTCTGCCAAAGCGATTGCCGAATCTATCGGCATTAAACCAGAGAAAAGCTGGGGTCTGGGCCGTATCGTCACCGAGATCTTTGAAGAAGTAGCAGAAGCACACCTGATTCAGCCGACCTTCATCACTGAGTATCCGGCAGAAGTATCTCCGCTGGCGCGCCGTAATGACGTGAATCCGGAAATTACCGACCGCTTTGAGTTCTTCATTGGCGGGCGTGAAATCGGTAACGGCTTTAGCGAGCTGAACGATGCGGAAGATCAGGCGCAACGCTTCCAGGATCAGGTTGACGCAAAAGCAGCTGGTGACGACGAAGCGATGTTCTTCGACGAAGACTACGTGACTGCTCTGGAACACGGTCTGCCGCCGACCGCGGGTCTGGGTATTGGTATCGACCGTATGGTCATGCTGTTCACCAACAGCCACACCATCCGCGACGTTATCCTGTTCCCGGCGATGCGTCCGGTGAAATAAGTCTGCTGTAGTGAAGATGCGCCCCGGCGTTTAGCGCGCCGGGGCTTTTTTATGTCTGCCGGATAAAGCGTTTCAGTGCAGCGCGTGCATCGGCATAAGAGGATTGTTGTACCATCCATGGGCTAAACGCCCACGGCGTCGCCGCAAGCGCACTGAACATTTCATCCAGCGCTACCCACTGGTAATCCATCACCTCGTCAGGATTCAGCTTTATATCGCTCACCGCCCGCGCGGCATAAACCGGGCAAAACTCATTTTCCACAATGCCGGAAGGGTCGGTTTCACAGTAGCGGAAAGCCGGATAAACCGGTGTTGGATCGGCAATCTCGACACCCAGCTCAAAGCGGCAGCGGCGGGCAATCGCCTGTTCAAAGGTTTCGCCTTCCTGAGGGTGACCGCAGGCCGAATTGGTCCACACGCCGGGCCAGGCTTTTTTACCGAGGGCGCGGCGCGTGACCAGAAGCTGTCCTTGTGCATTGAACAGCCATGAAGAGAAAGCAAGATGCAAAGGCGTTGTCGCCGTGTGCGCCGCGTACTTTTCCAGCGTGCCGGAGGGGCGATCCTGCGCATCCAGTAAAATGACGTGTTCCCTGATCATGGATACTCCTGAAGGAAAAAGGGACCCGAAAGATTCTCCCGGGTCACCACGGAAATCAGGCGACCAGCGTAGCCCAAAAATGCGAGAAAGGCATTACCAAAACCAGCCCTGGCAGCATATTCGCGACAGGGAAAAGTTTAATATTACAGATACGCAGTCCGGTTGCGACCATCAACAGGCCGCCAGCGCAGGAAAAATCGGCCATCATGGCCGGGGTAATCATTGGCAGGATGAATACAGCAAGCATGGCAAGAGCGACCTGAATAATGACTTGTGGAATGGCAATCGTCATGACCGAATAACCCAGCAGAGTAGCAAAAATACCCGCCGTAAACAGATCGAGAATCGTTTTAATATAAAGGATGGACGGATCGCCGCTCATTCCTTCCGTCATTGCGCCAAAAATACCGGTGCCGCTGGCGCAAAACAGAACCAGAATGGCAACGAATTTTTCGGTAAATTCTTCGTGGGTTAAGCCTGGCACCGGCGGAAGGATCTTATTAATAATTCCCCGGGTAGAACCTGCGGCTTTCCCGATGCCTTTTTCCAGGTGCAGAAGCTCGCCGATAATGGCACTGAGCACCATTGCCAGAACCACGGCGGGCATATATTTTACTTTTAATACCAGCGTAATACCAAGACCGACCGAGCAAAGCCCGAACGTCATCGGCAGCGCCGTTTTAACGCGTTCAGGAAGTTTTCCTCCGGCGAACGCGCCCAGCAGCCCGCCGATAATTACCGCCGAGCCATTTACATAAGGACCAATTAACATTTTAAATTTTCCTGTGGAAATACATCCTGAAAATTAACGATCGTAATTAAGTTTGCCTTCTCCCCAGCGTGGGATCGTATTTATCTCGAGATTAAAGAGATCGAGAGCGCGACTGACGCTATGGGTAATAATGGCATCCACCGATGACGGGCGCTGATACAGCGCCGGAACGGGCGGGAAGATGATCCCGCCCATTTCGGTTACCGCCTGCATATTGCGTATATGACCCAGATTCAGCGGCGTTTCCCGCGCCAGCAGCACCAGACGCCGCCGTTCCTTTAGCACCACATCCGCCGCCCGGGTCAGCAAATTATCGGTAAGCGCGTGCGCGATGGCTCCCAGCGATCGCATGGAGCAGGGAGCCACCAGCATTCCCAGCGTTTTAAAAGAGCCGCTGGAAATTGACGCGCCCAGATTGCCAATGGAGTGCACAACGTCAGCCATCGCCATCACCTCATCCAGCCGATAATCTGTTTCCAGTTCACAGGTTTTTTCCGCCCCTTTCGAGACGACCAGATGAACCTCCAGCGGCAGAGGCTGAAGAAGTTCCAGTGCCTTAACGCCATACTGGAAACCGGATGCGCCGCTGATGCCGATGATGATGCGTGGTTTCATGTCGGTCCTCTTATTCGAAATCTGGCAGGAAGCGTTTCACGTCAACGTGCTGGAATTTCGAACGCTCAAAGTTATGTCTCAGGTGGAACGGCACGGTGCAGTCGAAAATCGTTTTACAGGACATCCCTTGTTGCAGGATGGACGGGCTGTATTCCGGCACCTGCGACGGATCCAGCGGATGACAGCGCACGCCGGGGATAAAAACCGTATCCACATCGCCCTGATAGCGCGTTTGCATCGCCCACATCACATCATCGCTGTCGAAAATGTCCACGTCCTCATCGACTAAGATCACGTGTTTCAATTCAGGGAAGGCGGAGAAGGCCAGCAGGGCCGCCTGACGCTGACGACCTTCATCCACGGGAGACGATTTTTTAAATTGCAGCACGGCGAGTAGCTTACCGCCGCCGGCAGAGTGAGCGAAAACATTGAGCAATTTACCCGGCATCGCGCGTTCCACCATATCGAGAATGCTGGCCTCGGTCGGGATCCCCGCCATATTGACGTGCTCCTCGCCTGGGCCGACGGTGGTGCGCCAGACCGGATTTTTACGATGGGTGACGGCTTTCACCTTAATCACCGGGATCGCCTCTTTGGCTTCGCCGGTATAGCCAGGAAACTCCGGCATTGCTCTGCCCGTATTGGTATTTTGATCTTCCCGCACGCGCACATTAGGCAGCAATTCGCCTTCAATCACGATCTCGGCATGCGCAATCGCTTTTTCGTTGATGGTAAGACATTGCACCATCTCTACCGCCTTCCCGCGGAGCGCGCCGGCAATGCTTAACTCATTAAAACCCAGTGGGGTCGTCGGCGGTTCAAAACAGGCGGCGACTTCAATAGCGGGATCGACGCCGATGCTGATGGAAATCGGCAGCGGTTTGCCCGCCGCCTCCGCTTTCATACGGAAAGCATCAATATGACGCCCCGGCGTCAGCCACATCGAAAGCTCGTCGCGGCTCTGTACGCACAGCCGGTGAATGGTAATGTCGGATTCATGCGTATCGGGATCGGAGGCGTAGCACAGCCCCATGGTGATGTAAGGACCGGCATCCTCCTCGGTATTGGTGGGGGCGGGCAGCAGTTTACGCAGGTCGAAATCCGCATCGCTTGCCAGATGCACTACCTGCTGGCATACCGCCGCATCCTGCACCGTCACCGGAGCGATGGCGCGTTGTACCGAGTCCTTCAGTAAGTGGCCCAGCTTCTCCGGCGCACAGTTCAAAAAATGGCTGACGCGTTTACGCGAACCGTTCAGGCCGATGGCAACGCTGATGTTGTCAAATCCTTTGATTTTATTAAACATCATTACCGGGCCGTTTTTGCGGGTAGGGCGCTGACAGGTGCCGCCTGCGCCGACGTAACGGTATACGCCGGAAAGCTCTGCGTTTGGATCGACTTCGGTATCGGTTTCTACATACTCGCCGGGCAGCGTTTTAAGTAACGCAAGCGCGGAACGTAAATCATGAACGTGATTATTATCTGAATTTGACATTGTTGTTCCATCCGTAAAAGAAAAATGGCTGTGGGTACACTATTTTTTTGCGGGGACTAAAACAAATACCGTTTACCGGAGGCTACATAGATCAAAAAAGTTAACTTTGCCGGAATGTTAATTTTTTATTAATTAACTGCGTTTTGTACTCATCCAGAGAGGCCGTTTACTTTTTTCGGGGAAGTGGGATACTGACTCGCAGCAAAGAGAGGAATTATGGATCTTAAAAGGCTGCGTTATTTCTGTCGGGTAGTAGAGCAGGGTTCGGTAAGCCAGGCGGCAAAAGCGCTTAATATGGCTCAGCCACCGCTGAGTAAACGTATTCAGGAACTGGAAGAGGAACTTAACGTTGCGCTGTTTATTCGGCGGGGAAATCGTATTGAGCCAACGGAAGCGGGATACTTTCTCTATCGTAAAGCCTGTGAAATATTACGTCAGGTTGAAGATACCGCGCGTGAAACGGTGGAAATAGCTCACCAGGATAAATTTCGCCTGCGGATAGGCTTAACGCATCTGTATCAATCCTATTTTAAGCCCCTCCTTCTCGAATTATATAAGCGAAATCCTCACGCTGAGATCAATATTTCCGTTACCGATTCCAGCCATCTGGAAACCATGCTGAATGAAGGGACGGTCGACATTGCACTCATTCAGCGGCCTTATCGCAGCGAAGGTTACGATTTTGTCTCATTCGATCCCGTCAGGCTGGTGGCGGTGATCAGCAAGCAGTGTCTGGCGGAAAAACCGCAGGAACCCTTCGACTATCATGCGCTGGCGTCGTTTCCGCTGGTATTGCTACATCGTGCAAAAGACTCCGGGACTTACGAGATACTGCTCGATCTGTTTCGTAAAGGCGGCGTCACCCCCGATGTCATTATGCATATCACCCAGCCGGGGGTGATCCTCGACTGGCTGGAATCCGGGCTGGCCGCCGCGACGTTGCTACCGTCATCAGAAGTCGATGCTGATAAACTATCGCGCTGCCACGTTGTCGATCTCTTCCCCTCGCCGCAAATTTTCTATCCGGCGCTGGTGAAAATACCGGGGATGCCATGGCTGCCGCAAATAATGGAAATCATCACGCGCGGCTATCCTTTTCAGCCGATTAAGACGGTTTAACGTCGCTAACCATTGGCATCTTTTCACAGGCTGCTATCATAAGCACCCTGACTCACACCGTATTGAGGATCTGTTTTGCGCGCAGGAAGCCTGATGACTCGTTCTTTTCGCCCAATGTGCTGCCTCGCGGTGGCGCTGTTTCTGGCTGGCTGCTCGGGGAGTTCTGACTCCGACGGCAACATTTATACCGTTAAGCGCGGCGATACGCTTTCCCGCATCTCACGTCTGACCGGCACCAGCGTGCAGGAACTGGCGCGGATGAACAATATTTCTCCGCCTTACACCATTGAAATTGGGCAGCGCCTGAAGGTGAACGGTACCGCGACTGCCGGGAAAAAGTCTTCCAGAAGTACGAAGACCGCCTCCCGTCCCACGCTGCCGCCTGTCTCCTGGCCGCCGGTGGGCGACCGCTGCTGGCGCTGGCCGACCAGCGGGAAAGTGATTTTGCCTTACTCATCAGCGGATGGCGGCAACAAGGGTATCGATATTACCGCGCCGCGTGGTCAACCGATTTATGCGGCGGGTTCGGGTAAGGTGGTGTACGTCGGCAATCAGCTCCGCGGTTATGGCAATCTGATTATGATTAAGCACGGTGAGAACTACATCACCGCCTATGCGCATAATGACACGCTGATGGTGAATAACGGGCAGAGCGTGAAAATCGGCCAGCAGATTGCCACGATGGGCAGTACGGATACGGATTCCGTGCGGCTGCATTTCCAGATCCGTTACAAGGCCACGGCCATCGATCCGCTGCGTTATCTGCCGCCGCAGGGCAGTAAACCGAAATGCTGACGGTGAATTAATCGCCAGTCAGACAAGCGGTCCCTTGCTAACATGAGCGTAAGGTTTATAATACCTTACGCACCTCAAAGCGGGCGTAGTTCAATGGTAGAACGAGAGCTTCCCAAGCTCTATACGAGGGTTCGATTCCCTTCGCCCGCTCCATTTTTCCCAATCCCTCTTAGCCTCAGAACGTCCCTCCCTGGACCTTCCTCTACTTTGCCAATAAACCGTTTCTACCTTTTCATCGCCTCAACCAGTCTTTGCCGGTCGGATTTGCTTAAATTCCCCGCCAGATTATCCAGATCCTGCTGACTTAGCTGCTGTGGCAAATAGGGCAGCAAAAAGATCGCTGCTGATAACCGGCTGTCGCCCGTCCCGTCAAGCATATTAACGGCGTCATCGACGCTGATTTTAGCGGGCAAGACGCTGCCCAGTGCTTCTATCGTGCGACGACGGGTGCTGTTCTTGGTCGGGCCTAAAAGCGTCAAAATCGAGGCGCTATCCTGATCTTTGGCAAGGCGCGGAACCAGCAAATAAACGCCGTTGTACCACGAATCATTCATGCCTTTTAACATGGCTTCCGTATCGCTTCCTTTCAGGCCAGCAGCTAAATACGGTGCCACCGCTTCCAGACCGCGTGAACGGGAGCTGTTTTGTGTACGGCCCAGCAACTGCGCGCCTTCAGCCGCCGTCAGATTTTCCGGCAGCCTTGGCGAAAGCGTATAAAGCGTGGAGGTCCAGCTATCATTAGTATTTTCGAGCAGTTTCAGCGTACCGGAAAGCGTCAGCGTATTCGCGAGCGCGGGCTGCATCGCTTCAATGGTATTGTTGCGCTGGCTGTTATTGATGGACGTCAGCAGCATACCGAAACTGTCTTCCGGGAGCGGTTGCGGCAGCAAATTCACCAGCGTGCGAATGGCTCCACTGCGGCTGTCGTTCATTGGCCTGAGGATTTTTTCGACAACGGCCAGGTTAAATGGCGCAACGCCTTTCGGGGCCAGACTCTCAAGCATTCTTGCACGGCTGGAGGATGACGAGGTTCCCAGCAGTGCCAGAACCTCTTCATCTTTAAGATTGTCGGGTAACGCCGGATTTAGCGTATTGACCGTAGAGGCCCAGCTATCGCCAGTTAAATTCAATAACTTCAACGCGTCAGCAACAGCTATGGGTTGCTCGGTAAAGGGCAGTAGTTTCTCGATCAGGTTGCTACGCTGGCTATTGCTGGTGCCGCTCAGCAGCGACAGCATTTGTCCGGCGCTAAGCTTCTGACTTTCCATTAGCGGACTTTTTTGTAATGCCTCAACGCGGTCACTTGCTCGCAATTGTTTCGTACTGGCTACCAGCGCGCCGATGTCGCCCGGGGCGGCATCTTCTTCAGGTGCGGCGGAGACAGTAGGCGTGGGCGGCGGAGTCACCGCGTTTACTTCGCTGCGCTGCGGTTGTTCGGCAACAGCTGGCGCTGGTTTCGCGGCAGGAGGCGCAGTTTGCGGGGCCGTGGCTGACTGAACGGTCTGCGTCTGAGGCGCATCATCCTGCGAGGTCAGGGTGACAACGCCCGCAATCGCTAACAGCGCCACAGCACCGACGCCCATATAGATTTTGTTACTGGATTTCGGCTTCTGTGGGGGAGCCTTCTCAGCAGGTTGTTTTGGCGGGTCGTTAACGTCCCTGGATTGGGCACTTTTTGTCGGTGCCGGTTTATCGACTACCACCGCAGGTTTCGCACTGGACACATTCAGCTCGCTGGCGGCAATCTGGCGGAGAAGCGACTCCGTCAGTCGGGTCATGGTCCCTTCATAGTTAGCAAACAAATCAAGGAACTGGGCATTAGTCAGGCTATATTCCAGCGCATTACGTGGAACAACGTCCTCAATTCGCACCGGTATCATCGGTTTGCTTTTGCCGCTGGCAATCGCCATTTCACGCGGAATTTCTTTGGAGTTATTGGCGTGATCGCTAAATAACAGCACCATCGCTGGCGCGGCTTCAAGGGCATCGACGATAGATTTCTGATAATCCGCACCTGGTTCAATGTCACGAGAGCTGATCCAGCAGGGAACGCCCCGTTTTTCCAGGTCGGCAATCAGTCGGTATGCCCAGTCCCGGTCGCGGGAAGAGTGGCTAATAAAAATAGGTGATGACATGTCTATCTCTTTCCTGAAATCAAAATAAAGTCATAACGGCAATTTGCTGGAGCTGGTGAAGATGTACCACTTATCCCTGTCGTCCAACACTATCTCAAGGAACTGCTTAACCTCTTTGCGCAGCGCGGCCTCATCGGCCAGTAAACGCTGCTCGTTAACAACCAGCCCTTGCGCGAAGTTATCCAGTAATAGTTTTGTCTGGTGGCACTGCTGCGCTAATTTTTCATATTCAGCCGTTGAGGCAATGCCGTGACAGCATGAGCCTAACGCGGGAAGAATGGCGGAAAGCGCAGAGAGCGCAGCAGAGTGGACAAAAAAGTGCGCCAGACAACAGACCAGCGTCAGAATAAAACTCCATTTGGCAATGGCGTGCAGACGGTGCTGGATAAAATGATATTCGCTTGTTTTCTGCGCATTATAAGCTTGTTGCCCGGCCAGCAGTATCTGTAAACGGTGCATCATGGCTTCGGCAGAAGGAATGGAGGTTGCCAGCACGGCCTCAGGAATTTGATACTTACGGATCACATTATCTGGCTTAAGCCAGGCGATCGCGTCCTGATAACGTAATATTTCACTTAGGGTGCGATGCCGCTGCCAGTTGCCCCGCCAGTTCTGAAACAGGACACGACCAGACCCGTTATCTTTATTCGACATGCCGGAGACATAAATGGCGACGATTAACGCAATCGCGATCAACTCCAGTAATACGAATATAAAGCCATAATGATGGAGCGTTTCCTCCCCGAGCATTCCAGAAATAGGAATGACGGCGAATACCACAGCAAGGAATCCAAGGGTATAACTCAGCAGAACGCCGCCACGGAATAAGCAGCTGTAATGATGCGATTGCTCTTCATGCCAGTTCAAATCGTGCCATTCATCTGTATAAAGAGTCGAGGGAGTTTCTTCGCTATGATTTGTCTGTGGGTGGCTGTGTTTCTTTAAATAAGCGTTATGCCAAATTGAAATCTGTTTAAGCGTAAAATGTAAAGGGTTCATTTATCCTGTACCACGTCCAAAGGTATTAATTTGCGTTTAGTCGCTGTTTTTCTTTTGCCTAAAGCCTGAAAATAACGATATTGCTTTTCATTAACTGAGGCTTTCAACACAGTGAAATCCTGAAAAAGCTGGGTAATCTGCGCGGTGCCGCCCATCCCCTGTGCCGGGTTGCCGTTCCAGGCGGAAAAAAGCACATCGGACTGATTGGCGATATACACACCCACGCTAAGGTATTGAAAATCACGGCCAGCAGCATCAGGTTGCACTTCGCTCTCCGTGAGCCAGGGGCAGCGCGGTAGAGTAAAAACCGTTTGTGCCTTTTCCAGCAGCATATGAAATTCCCCGAGGGAATCTGGAAAGTCACGTTCGTAATTTTTTTGCTCAAGGGGAAGCGGCACGCTATAAGGAATACCTAGCTGTATTAACGCCCGGGCAAAAATACGGTCTGCGCCTTCCGCCAGCGGTGTTAAACCGCCTATCGGCTTACCGCTGGTAAGTAATATCTCGCCCTGGCGTAATATTGTTTGAAACAGATTATCAGGATGCGGTATACGCCGATGACCGGTAATTCCCCAGACTGATTTTCCCTCGACAGACATACGCTGCCCCTTGTCTTAATTAGGCTATTCCCCTGACAGATTACAGGATGCTATTGACATTACAACTGCCAAAGTCAATAGTTTTTATCTGTATTCTGGGGTGTTACGTATCGTTAAGCAGGCTGATGCCTGATAGTAATATTGAGTCAGCGATAGCTTTGCAGGAACAGCATCGTATCCCGATTATTGAAAAATTTACTTTATATCCCCGGGGGATTCCCGGCGCAGTCCATTTTTTTCCGTGATATCGACCTGAACCTTATTGAGCTGATGGCGGCCGATCGCTAACCAAATGTTGTACCTCACTACAGAGATTCACCCACTCGACTTTCCTGTTACGCGCCGGGCCAGTTCATTGAACGCGGCAAGAACCTCTGCCGGATTTTCAATCCACGGAAAATGGCCCGCCCCGGGGATCGTACGCCAGAACACATTCGGGGTTTGAAAGTGAGCCTGTGACCAGCCTGTCTGAGTGACGATGCGATCCTCGCTTCCCGCCAGCACGAGAACGGGCAGAGTATGCGGCCACCATGTTGCACGGTAGACGGTGTCAAAGTTGGCCGCTGACCATGCAATCGCCGCCCCGTTATACGGCATTCTCGCCAGTAGTTCCCGGCCAGCCTCCACGCCATCCGCCGTGAAGTTCCACTCAGCCGACGCTACCGCAATGGCGGCAATATTCTCATCCTGCGGGGCGGCCTCATAGTACGCCGTTGTCCGGTCCACTTCTGACAATGGGTGCTGCGTGGACATCGTGATAAATGCCTGATGCCAGGACGCGTCAGGCGCGCTATCCAGCAGGGCGATACCGATAATTTCTTTCTCCAGCGCGGGCACGGATAATAAATACATTCCCCCCGTAGAGTGCCCCGTCATGACGACATTTGGCAGCGCCTTCGCCGCTTCGATGAGGACATCGGGCCAGCCGGCATAAGGGTCTTCTGCCATTCCCGGCGGCTGGCGATTATTGCCGTCGCCGGGAAGATCGACCAGCCATGATGTGCCGGGCACGTCCAGTAAATGCACCAGTTCCATAAGGCTTTCAGAGCCGATACCGGGTCCGCCCGGCAGGAAAAGCCAGTTAATGTCTCCCGGACGGCTGGCGTACTGCCGCAGTCGCACGCCTGATGGCGTGTAAATCGTCTTCATGATGCTCGTTCCTTACTCCTGGCGGGACGGCAACGCGCTAAAAAGCTGTCTGCCAATATCGGCAATTGCTGCATCCGCCGCCTTCATCGACGCACTGGTTTGCGTAATATAAATCGCTACGTAAAACGGCGGTTTCTGCGGCGGATAAACGGCGGCAATAATCGCGCGTGAGCCGTGACCACCGGCCCCGGTTTTATCGGCGATGGCCCAGCCTGCTGGCAGCGCGGCGCGTAACAGTGCGTCTGCGACTTTATCGTCCCGCATCCAGTTATCCAGCGTGGTTCGGTCAGCCTGAGCCAGAACGTCTGAGGTTAAAAGTTTCTGCAATGCCAGCGCCATACTTTGGGGGGTTGAGGTATCCCGCGCATCGCCGGGCGTCGCTTCATTCAGCGTGGGTTCGGTGCGATCCAGACGGGTAACGTTATCGCCGATGCTGCGCATAAATTGCGTGACCGCCGCCGGACCGCCGAGATACCTGAGCAGGCGATTGGCGGCGGTGTTATCGCTATAGCTCACCGCCGCTGAACATAAGGTTCGCAGGGAAAGGGTGGAAGGCGGCAGATAATTTTTGGTGATCGGGGAATACGCCAGCAGTTCATCGGGTTGCAGGGAAACCTTCTCCTCCAGCGAGCCGCCGCTGTTGCGCAGCTTATCAAGCAGAGCGGCGCATGCCAGCACCTTAAAGGTGCTGGTCAGCGGAAAACGCTCATCCTGACGCCAGGTAAAAACGGGTGTACCCTTGGCATCCACTACGGCCATTCCGATTCGGGCGTTCAGGCGCGTCTCCTGTTGTTTGATAACATCGCTCATACTGGCTGCCCGCGCGCAGGGAACCAGGGCAAACAGGATGAGCGCTACGGCACCAACGATACGTTTCATTTTTTAATGTCCTGTGGAGAACGGTCAGCAGCAAGCCAGGGCGTCGAGGCGCTCCAGAAAATAATATCTGCCCCGAGGTAGTCCGTCGCAAAGCGGGTAAATTCTTCACGAGTAAATGGCCTGCCGGTCTTCGGGTTTTTATACGTCAATGTCGGCTCCTGCACCGCCATGGCGACTAAAGGCAGTTTGTCTTTATAGCGATGAAAAAAAGGATAGGCGTTTTTCATCTGTGCCTGACGGCCGGGAATAACATCCGGTCCGCCAAGCCCGATGCCATGCTCGTGCGCATATTCAAACAGACGCGCCATATAACGGTGGTCGTTATTCCATTCACAGGGCCAAAAATTAACATACTGCACCACGATACTTTTTTTGAAAGCATCGCGGGCTGCGGCCAGGTTTTCCATTTCCGCCTGAAAATAAGCGTCGCAGCTGTAGCCGGAAGGAAGCGGCTTTTCGGCGATATCAATGGCCGTTTCTGGCAGATTAATGCCATAAACTTCGCCATCGAATTCCTTTGCCAGGGCACTCAACAGCGCCTGGTAGCGCTGGCGCACCGCCGTATTCCACTGCGTTGCCACCCAGCCGCTGCTTTTTGCCTGACCTTCGCCGGGATTATCAACCTGAGCGGCAAGACCGCCGCCGTAAAGAGGATCGTGCAGCAAATATGCCGGCACATTTCTCGCTTCAGGGGTAAAAAAACGGTCCTGAATCTGGATAAACAACTTCTTATTCAGCCGTTGCGCCAGCGTCAAATCCCGGCGGATAGCCGAGAAATCATAGCGATCTTTCGCTGACTCCAGGCTTTTCCAGTCATAGACCAGTTGTACACCGGCAATATCCGGACGAGACAACAACGCCTGCTGTGAGGGCAGGGCGTCTGCCGTGGTATATAAAAAATTCGCTGGAGCCGCCTGGGCTGCGCTGAAAAACAGCATCATAAGTGGCGTTAAGAGATTTAACCTCATCGTTAATCGTCGCTGCGATATAAGGAGCCTTGACCACGCCGCGCCCGCGCCCACAGTTCGTCGTCATCCAGTGAGGTCTGAATAAGCTCAATAGGGACTCCGGCATCATTAATCATGGCGACAAGGTAATCATCAATCGGCTCATAGGGTCCGAGAATAACCTCTTCGCCTTCAATGGCCCGCGCCAGATCGTTGACCTTAAATGCCACATGCGGCACGGTTTTTATCAGCGGATGCAGAGGGGAATCATCGGTAAAACGGTGCCACTGCACGCGAAAGTTACCCGGATTATCGGTGGTATACATCCCGGCTTTTTCACTGTGTACACCGGTAGTATCACCGTCCTGAACGGGAATACCGAAATGGTGGAACTGATACTGAATGTCTTTTTTCATTGTTGTTACCTTCAGGGTTTTGAAGCTGATGCCGCACGCAGCGCCGCGTTGAATTTTTTCTCTGCGTCATCCACGACGCGCGGCAATAAGCGCGGATCGACAAAAACCTGCTTATCCCCTTTTTGCACCCGTTCCTCACGCTGCATGACCTGAGTGACTTCCGGATGATTTGGCAACACGATGTCCGCGTTCAGAGCGCGCAGGCGGGCGAAACTACGCTGATAATCGGCAACAATTCCCGGATAGCTACGGTTGCCGATTAAGGTATTGCCCGCCACGCTGATACTACAGGGAAAAACCACGTTGACAGGTTTTCCATCGAGCGTTGAGCGCATGGTCCAGGTGGTGCAGCCCTTTGAATGACCCGGCGTCAGGATGGCTTTCAGGCTGACGTTCCCCAGACGGATAACCTCACCATCATGAAGCGTGTGATCGACGTTCACCGGCGGGAAAAAGGCATTACCGTAGAGGTTATCCCCTTCATGCTGACCTTTTTCCAGCGCGGGCACGTCGGCATCCATCGCATAAAAGGTTGCGCCGGTATCGCGCTTAAGCGCCGCCAGTCCCGCCGCATGGTCGAAGTGCGCGTGGCTGTTGATTAACACGTTAACGTCCTGCAAGGAAAAGCCGAGCGAGCGGATATTCTTCTCAATAAGCGGGATATTCTGCGCCAGCCCCGGATCGAGCACAATGGCCTGCTGGCCTGACACAATCAGCCAGGTCGTTAAACCGTGCGTGCCAATATAAAAGATATTGTCGGTGACCGGAAAGGGGGCCACAGTCTCCGTCCAGTCCGCAGGCTGTGGCGGCGGGGCGACTGCCCATCCCGCAGAACTGCTCAACAATGCAGACATGAATAACGTTTTTTTCAGCATATAAACATTACCTCTCAGTGAGTAGTGGTAAATAAAGCCAGACAACGATAGCGCATAACACGGCGCTGACCGTCAGGGTGACGCCCAGTGCTTGCCCCCAGCCGGAAAGTCCCAGCCCCAGCGCAATCAATACATAATAAAACAGGCCGAACAGTGCCCCCGCTGAGCCGCGGCAATCCGCATACGCGCTCAGCGCCGAGCCGAGCGCCACCGGGATCGCCATGGCAAACGCCATCGTCACCAGCGCCATCGGCAGCAGGAAAAGGAGAGTATGGCTGAGTAAAAGCACTCCGGCGCTGCCTGCGATATTCAAAAGACAGGCGACGATGACGACCAGAGGCAGGCGCTCACCCTGGCTGAGCAAGGAGCGGTTTACCAGCGAGCCAATGATCGAACCGGTTGCGAGCGCAATACCGCTATAGCCAAAAGCCTGTGCGTTAAGATGCAGCCGCGCAAAGATAAACGGTGCCAGACTGTAATAGCTGAACAGGCTGACATTAAACGCGGCGACGAGCAGGGCCGCCAGCCAGATTTTTTTATCCTGGACCATTCGACGGGCGACAGAACAAAACGAAACGTCAATATGCTGCGCCGGACGCGTCTCCGGAACGACCCACAGGCTACCGGCCAGCAGCACAAAAGCCAGCAACGCCAGCGCGAGAAAAACGCCGTGGAACCCCCAGCGGGATGCCAGTTCGCCGCCAACAGCTACCCCGATCGCAGGGCTGATGGCCAGAGCGATACCGATAAACGAAAAAATACGCGCAAGCTGATGCCCCTGAAAACGGTCGCGCAGCAGGGTTTGCGTGACCACCGATCCGGTGGCGGCCCCAAAGGCGGCAATCACTCTGGCGATGAGCAACAGACTGAAGTCACTGACCATTAACGCCATCACGCTGCCGAAGATATATATGCTTAACCCTGCCAGCAGAGCAGGTCTGCGCCCCCGCAGATCGCAGAGACGACCCCAGAACAACACGCCGACGGCAAATCCGACGAAATAGACCGACAGCGTTTGTGCCGCGTGCTCAGCATCAACCGAAAAACCCGCGCTGATGCTGGTCAGCGCCGGGCTATAAATGGTTTCCGCGATTTGCGGAAACATTAAGAGTGCGGCGATCATCACCGTTGCCGAACGGCTGAACATAGACACCTCCTGAAGAAAAGAGGCGCTATTGTAGGTAAACCGTTTTTCGCACATTATAAACATAGTGACTAAAAATAGCGGAAATCGGACAATATGGCCTGGCTGAGCAGCGACGCGGTATTTAACCCGGATACCCTGAATAATTCGGTGATCGGGATTTATGCTGAACTGGGCGACCATGATTCAGGATTGCACCAGCATGCGATGGCGCAAATGCTTTTCACCCGGCAGGGCTGCATACGCCTTACGCTCAATGACGGCGAGTTGCTGTGCCTGCTGCCGCCCACGCGCGCAGCGTGGATACCGGCAGGCGTCAGTCATCGCGCGGAAATGAAAAATAGCGTCGCCTATCGTTCCGTCTGGTTTCAACCGCATTGTTTTCTTTCACTCCCGAGCGAACCGGCCATTCTTAACGTATCGCCCTTACTGCGCGAGCTGCTTGAGCGCATTTCCGAACAGCCGTGGGATACCCGCTGGGACGAGGCGCCTTTTTGTCATCTTGCCGCGTTGTGCTGCGGTGAAATGGGTGCGGCTGCTCATGAGCCAATGATGCTTGCTCTGCCTAAGGATAAGCGTCTGGCGCACCTTTCCGGCACCACATTGCCGCCAACGTTGCAGCATCTGGCGGCCCACAGCGGAGCCAGCGAAAAAACGATTAGCCGAATTTTTCGCCGGGAAACCGGCATGTCTTTTCAGCAGTGGCGACAACAGTGGCGGCTGATGAAAGCGGTGGAACTGCTCTCAACCGGTCAGCGCATCACTGATACTGCGCAGGCGCTGGGGTTTGCCAGCGACAGCGCCTTTGTCAGTTTTTTCCGTACCATGACGGGGACGACGCCCGGAAAGTATTTCTCATAGCTATCATCATTTTTGCTCTTTATTTCACCTTTCCTCTGAACATCCAGAACACCAGGCTGTGATACAGCACCACCATCGGGATCACAAACGCGCTTCCCCACAGGACAAATCGCTGACTTTGCGCCGGGGCGGAGGCGTTTAAAAGCTGCATAAACATGGCGATTAACCTGGCTGATATATTTTCCGGCAATAGCCAGTAAAGCCCGCCAACGACCAGCAACCATAGCGGCAGCCCGAGACAAAAGAGTTTTACGCACTTATTGCCAGCCCTGCCGCCAAGCCGCCAGCGCAGCCACAGGCAGCCAGCCAGACCATAACCCCCGATGAAGATGCATCCGCCCAGTAGCGGGATGGGATGCAGCCAGGTAAAAGCGGTTGCCCGCGCGTTTGGGTCCAGCAAACAGCCCGCCATGGCGCCCTGGGTAAACGCGGCCACCGTGGAGGCAATAATATGCATAATATCAAGAAGCTGACGCGTGGAGGCACTGACATGGCTGCGATACTCCAGCGCCACGGCACGGAGTAATAACGTAAGCACCATGATAAAAACCGGCAGATATAACGCGGTAAAAATGTCGGCGTAAATCGCGGGGAAAAGCGCAATGAGCCCGGCGGCGAAGAGCACCAGCCAGGTCTCGTTGGCATCCCAAAGGGGGAGGATAGACGCCGCCATCCGCCGCCGATCGTCGTCATCGTGGAACAGGGCAAACAGCATACCGGTGCCGAGATCGGTGCCGTCCAGCGCCACATACATTAACAGCGTGAAGGCCAGCAGGCTGGCGCTGAGCAGCTCGGGCGACATCATGCACCTTCTCCTTCTCCAGGCCCGCGAGACGACGCTTCATAATGCGCCGCGTAGTGGAAGAAATAACGCAGGCCAAACGCAAAGACCGCGCTATACAGCACCACGATGCTCGCGGCCGAGGCGATCATCCACTCCAGCGGTATCGCGGAAAAGCCCGCGGCGGTACGCACCCGCTCCCAGACGAGCCACGGCTGGCGTCCCGTCTCGGTGACGACCCAGCCTGCCAGCATGGCGATAAAGCCAGACGGCGTGGCCAGCATTAGCCATAGCATAAACCGCGGGGCGTGAAACAGACGGCGGCGCAGGCGCAGGACCAGCGCAATGAGCGCGGTGAGCAGCATCAGCAGACCCAGCCCCACCATGATCCGGAACGCGAAAAAAACGATCGCGACGGGGAGTAAATCCTGTGCCGGGAATTCGCTCAGGCTGCGGATATGGCCGCTGAGATTATGCCGCAGATAGAGCGAGGCGATATCGGGGATCGCCAGCTCAAGCGCGTTGCGCTGCTCATCCTGCAAGGGGAGCGCAAACAGCCGCATCGGTTCGCCCTGGTTCGCGGGCGGCGGTTGCCATGCGCCTTCCATTGCTGCCACCTTCTGCGGCTGATACGCCAGCGTATTTTCGCCGTGCAAATCCCCCACCACCACCTGTACCGGCATCAGCACCAGCGCTGCCCACATAGCAGAGGAGACCATCAGCCTGGCCGACGCGGGATCGCGCTTACGCCTGAGTCGCCAGGCCCCGGTACCGGCAATCAGGAACGCCGTACCCAGCAGCGCGGCAAGCACCATATGGCTGAGCCGCCAGGGAAACGAGGGGGCCAGCAGAATGCTTATCCAGCTCTGCGGATGATAAATACCGTGCTCGATGTAATAGCCCGTCGGCGTATGCATCCATGAGTTAGCAGCGAGGATCCAGAACGCGCTGATCTCAGCGCCCAGTGCGACCAGGCAGGTAATCGTGAAGTGAAGACGCGGCCCGATACGGTCGATGCCGAAATACATCGCCCCTGCCAGCGCGGATTCGAGAAAAAACGCGATCAGCACCTCGTAGAACATCAGCGGGCCGATGATCCCGCCCACCTGCCGGGAAAACGGCCCCCAGTTGGTGCCGAACTGAAATTCCATTACCACGCCCGATACCGCGCCGACGGCGACCGTGAGAATAAAGATTTTCAGCCAGAAGCGGTACAGCGACATATAGCGCGGTTCGCGTTTCCACAGCCACATTCCCTCGGCCCATACCAGCCAGTGAGAGAGGCCGAGGGTGAATGCTGCCAGCACGATATGCATCCCGATAGTCAGGGCGAACTGCCCGCGGGAAAGCAGCAGGACCAGATCCTGATCAGGCATTGCTGCTTTTACCGGAATAGCGCGTAATGGGCTTGTCCGGTTCCTCCTGTAATGCGCTGGAAAATGCCTGAACGGCGTGAAAGAACGGCGCTGCTTTTTGCCAGGTGTCTTCGTCACCAAGCATTTTGATAAAGCCGGTTACGCCGGGAGCGGCTGATTTTTTCTCCGGCGCATCGTGTTTCTCCGTCATTGCCTGTACCCCACGGGTTAACGCCTTCAGCAGATGGTTAAACTGCTCCGGCGGGATTTTGGACAAGGCGACCAGCAGCAGCGACAGGTTCTGTACGCCAGTCTGCGTGCCGGGCTGGTTCAGGCCGTCCACCACGATTTTGGCGATTTGCGTATTGGCTTTCACCATGTCGTTGGCAAGACGTAAAAAACCGTGATGGTGCAGGTTTTCCAGTAAATCGCTCAGCGCGTCGCCTGCAGAGGGCTGCGTCTGCGCCGGGGGAACCTCGTAATTCATGCGTTCTGCCATCAGCTTTTCTCCGGATGTGACGTGTGTTGTGGGGGAAGGGTGTAGGTTGGCTGCTGCCATTTCACCTCAACGGGGAGGTGATCCAGCGGAGTACGCTGGCCGTAGCGGAAGTTATCTTTGGTTAGCGGCGATCCCTGTACCGGGCGATCGATTTTTTGCATCGATATCGCAATTTCTTTATACGCGGGAGTATTGACGTGCGGATCGTGATGCTCGCCGGTCAGCCCGTTAACGCCGGGCTGACCGTGATGGATGGGAATGAACAGCACGTTGCCGCCGGTGCGTTCGGTAATCAGCACCCGCACTTCCAGCGCGCCGCGCCGGGAGGTCAGGCGTACCCAGTCTCCTTCCTGTAATTGCCGCTCGGCGGCAAGCGTGGGGCTAACCTCGACAAACCACTCCGGCGATAGCGACAGCAGACGACCGCCGCGCCCGCTCTGGTTCGTCGACTGAAAATGCTCCAGCATGCGCCCGTTATTGAGCAGCAAATCGTACTGCGCATCTGCGGTCTCCTGGGGTAACCGCCACTCAAGAGGATAAAGGCGGGCTTTTTTATCCGGGAATTTGAAGCCATCGGTGTACAGCAGCGGTGTGCTGGTGCCGTCCGGCTTGACAGGCCACTGCTGGGACTGCCAGCCGCTGAGCTTGTCATAGCTAACCCCCGCAAAAGCGGTGGCGATGCTTGCCGCCTCCCGCATAATCTCCTTCGGATGCCGGTAGTACCAGGGGTGCCCCAGCCTTGCGGCCAGATCGGTGAGAATTTTCCAGTCCGGACGGGAATCCCCCAGCGGCGGTAGTACCTCATAGAAGCGTTGAATACGGCGTTCGGTATTCACAAAGCTGCCCTCTTTCTCCACCGACGGGCAGCCCGGAAGCACCACGTCGGCGAATTCCGCCGTGCGGCTCATGAAAATATCCTGTACGACCATAAACTCCAGGCGGGTAAAGGCTTCATGAACGTTATGCGAGTCGGCGTCAGAGAAGGCGGTCTCCTCGCCGATGATATACATGGCTTTAATCTTACCTTCATGGGCCTGCTGCACCATCAGGAAGTTATCCGCGCCGGCGTTATCCGACAGCGCCTGCGGTGAGACGCCCCAGGCGTTGGCCCATTTTTCGCGCATCTGCGGATCGGTGACTTTCTCATAGCCGGGATAAACGTTGCTCAGGCAGCCAAAATCGCTGGCCCCTTGCACGTTGTTATGGCCGCGCATCGGGTAGCCGCCGGTGCCGGGGCGACCGTAATTGCCGGTCACCAGCAGCAGGTTTGACAGCGCAGTGCTGGTGTCCGCGCCGTGGCTATGCTGGGTTATGCCCATTGCCCACAAAATACAGACCCGCTTCGCCTGGCCGATCATTTCCGCCACCTCGCGCAGCGCCTGCGGCTCCAGACCTGTTAGCTGGCTGACGAACTCCAGCGTGAAAGGCTGCAAACTCTTCTGATATTCCTCTGTACCGTTAACCTGCTCGCGCAGAAAGGCGTCATCGGCGTAACCGTGATCGAACATATAGCGCGACATACCCGACGCCCAGGCCAGGTCGGTTCCCGGACGGATACGCAAATAGAGGTCGGCGCGCTCGGCCATCTCATGTCGGCGCGGATCGACCACCAGCAGTTTTTGCCCGTTGTGTTTGTGCGCATGTTTAATGCGCGAGGCGATCACCGGATGGTTTTCTGCCAGGTTACTGCCCACCAGCACAATCAAATCCGCCTGCTGTAAATCGGTAATGCTGCCCGCATCGCCGCCGTAGCCGACGGTGCGAAACAGCCCTTCGGTCGCCGGGTTCTGGCAGTAGCGCGATGAGTTATCGACATTGTTGGTACCGAAAATCAGGCGGGCGATTTTTTGCGTCAGGTAAGCCTCCTCGTTGCTGGCTTTGCTGGAGCCGATAAAGCCGATGCTGTCGCCGCCGTGCTCGCGGGCGATGTCACCGAGTTTGCGCGCCACCAGATCCAGCGCCTCATCCCAGCTGGCAGGCCGAAAGCGGCCATTTTCGCGAATAAGCGGCGTGGTCAGACGTTCGTCACTATTGACAAAATCCCAGCCGAACTTGCCCTTCACGCAGGTAGAGATGCTATTGACCGGCGCATCCGCCACCGGCTGCACTTTCAGAATGTGACGATCGCGAGTCCACATTTCAAAACTGCATCCCACGCCGCAGTAGGTACAGACGGTTTTGGTTTTTTTAATTTCCTGCTGGCGTAACGCGACGTCGATTAGCGATACCCCGGTAATTGGCTCCATCCCGATACTGTTTTCCAGCGTTTTTACAAAATCAATTAACGGACGTTTCAGGTCCGTCGGCATACTGGTGAACGGCCCGGCATCGGGCTGCATGGTTTTTTCCAGCAGCGCATTACACGGACATACCGAGACGCAGTGCCCGCAACTGACGCAGCTCGATCCAGCGATGCGCTCCCCACCATCCCACAGCACGCGCGGATGCGGCTGGTTAAAATCAATGCTCAGAGTTTCATTGACCTCGACGTTCTGGCACGCCTCCACGCAACGTCCGCAGAGAATGCACTGGTCCGGATCGTAGGTGTAAAACGGGTTAGAGTGGTCTTTATCGGCAGGCTTGGGTTGATAAGGGTAAAACTGAATCGGCATATGCATATCGGCGACGGTATTATGCAGCGTACAGTCGCCGGTGTTGTGTTCGCAGACGGTACAGTACAGCTCGTGGCGGTTGAGCAGGCGATCCATCCCCTCCTGCTGCGCTGCCAGCGCGTCGGCAGGCTGCGAGTGGATCTCCATGCCGTCATGGGTGCGTAAGGTACAGCCACGGGTCAGCTCGCCCTGATATTCCACCCAGCAAACATCGCAGGTTTGCAACGGCGGCAGGGCAGGGTGGTAGCAAACGTGCGGCAGTGTCTTCTCATGCTTAGCCAGAAAATCAATGAGCGGCTCATCGGCCATGCCGCTCAGTTTTTCGCCATTCCAGTGGATCGTGCAGGGAGTACCGCTGGGCATTTCAGACCTCCGAAAGCCGCGCCATAATCGGCGGCGCGGGTGCGACATTGGTCTAAATGAGCTTAGTCAGTTCTGTCCGGCGCCGGATGCTTTACCAAAGTTTACATTACAAAGCGCGGGGTTTTAGGATTAATCCTGGTGGTGAGGCCGTGACTTACGGCTGCCATAACTGCTCTTTTCCGGACAGCTTTTTATTCAGGTAATACGCCGCGCTGATCAGCGCCAGATGGGATAATGCCTGTGGAAAATTGCCCAGCGCATGTCCCCAGGCGTCAAATTCTTCCGCATATAGCCCAAGATGATTGGCATATTTCAGCGCTTTTTCAAACTCTTCCCGTGCTTCACCCAGCCGGTCCGCTCTGGCGAGGCATTCGATATACCAGAATGAACAGGCGACAAAGTAGCCTTCTTCACCGTGGAGAGAATCCGCAGGCGTCTCACTGGCAATATAGCGACGCACCATGCCATCGCGCACCAGCTTGCGCTTAATCGCGTCGAGGGTGGCAAGCCAGTCGGGATCTTTGGCGCTGACGAAACGCAGTAATGGCATCAGGAGCATTGAGGCGTCCAGATCGGTGCCGTGACGGGTGGAGGTAAAATGGCCTCGCTTCTCGTTCCAGAAGTTTTCCCAGATATCTTCCCGGATGGCCTGCCGCGCGCTTTCCCAGCGCTGATACGGCATGGAGAGCGATCGCTTTGCGCCGAGGCGTAGCGCGCGATCCAGAGCGACCCAGCACATCAGTCGGGAATAGAGAAAATGCTCGGCTTCACCGCGCATCTCCCAGATCCCGGCATCGGCGGTATGCCAGATATCGCAGACGTGATCGACCAGTTTGATGACGTGCTCCCAGGCGCGATGGGGGATACCATCGCCATATTTAGTCGCCAGATAGAGGGTATCCAGCAACTCACCATAAATATCCAGTTGCCGCTGTTTATACGCGTCATTACCGATACGAACCGGCACCGACGCGCAATAGCCTTTCAAATGCGTGAGTTCTTCCTCATTCAGTTCGGTGCTGCAGTCCATACGATACATCACCTGTAATTTTTCAGGATCGAAGCGGCTGGCTTCCATGCAGCGACCCACCCAGCGGCCAAAATCGGCGGCCTCATCGACATAGCCCAGCCGGATCAGGGCATAGCAGCTAAAGGAGGAGTCACGTATCCACGCGGCGCGGTAGTCCCAGTTACGTTCACCGCCGAGCAGTTCAGGCAGCCCGAACGTAGCCGCCGCCGCAATGGAACCCTGCGCTTTTGAACTGAGCAATTTAAGCACCAGCGCCGAGCGGATCAGGATTTCATGCCAGCGCCCTTTGTATTTATTTTTATCCACCCATTGCTGCCAGTACGCTAACGTCTCCTGCTGACGCTGTATGACATCCTGTTTTTTCCAGCGCTTCACCTCATCACCGCCGAGAATGAAAAACGCCTCTTCACCCGCACGCAGGGTAAACGTGCTGTTCAGGAAGCCCTCTTTTTCCATTAACGGGATGGACGTTTTCAGGGTGATTTTATCGTCGTTCTCACCCTGCCAGACCACGAACGTCTTATTAACCTGCGGTGAGGGGGCGTGTCTGCCGTAGTCGAAGTTCACCCGACAGCGCAGGGTAATGCTGGCCTCTCCCTGATCGACCCGCAGACGGCGAATGATGCAGGGCAGTGCGTCGTGACTCTCTCTGATCGGCATAAAATCGGTTAATTCGACGATAGCGCCCTCAGAGAGCCAGCGCGTTTGTAACAGGTTACTGTCAGGCAGGTAAGACTGGAGGGAGCGCCACTGGTCGCCGTCCGGCGATAACGTAAAAACGCCCGCCCGTTCGTCATCCAGCAGCGAGACAAACAGAGAAGGGCTGTCCAGATTGGGCCAGCACAGGAAATCGATAGCGCCATCGGAAGTAATTAACGCGCAGGTGCGCAAATCACCGATGATCCCATGGTCGCCAATAGGCCTTAACGATTGTTTGTACTTATTCTTTTTCATATGAGAAAGAGCTTAGTACAGTGGGTGATAATTGAACAAGCTGCACAGCAATTTTTGACAAGTTACCTGGCAGGATGGAGTGGACATACGTTGATAGCATTAATGATAAATAATAAGCGCACTTACAAAGGAGAGGAATAATAATCAGACTTAATATTAATATGTAAATTACGTTGATAAATAATAGCCAGGTGAACTGTGGGTTTAGCGAGAAATAAAAGTTATACGGTTTATATCGGATGTATAACTATAAGGCATCGGCGCTATTTTTGTTGTGTTTTTTAAACAAATATAAAACATATTGTTATTGATTTTTACAAACCAATAACAACTAAATTTGGCTTTGTGAGCAGTTTCATAAATTTCACTTATCAGGTCGGGTATCATTTTTAACATAGTTGGCGAAAAGGCGGGCATCATGAATACAAACTATAAATTACATGAATTTCTTGATGTTGATCGTCTGCAAACGCTGCAAGATAATTTCAGTAAGTCAATGATGATTGCGCTGGTGGTTGTCGATCAGGAAGGCGTACCGGTTACCCGCCCGAGCGGATTTTCAGATTTTTGTGCCCGCTCCAGAATGAATACGTCATTGGCGCGCCATTGTTACGACAGTGACAGCGCCGGGGGGAGGCGGCAATGAAGGCAGGGAAACCTGTGGTTTATCGCTGCTACTGTGGTTTTGTAGAATTTGCTGTTCCTATCATGATTAACGATCATTACCTTGGCGCATTCATTTCAGGGCAGGTAAAAGTCGAAGAAGAAAAAGAACAATCTATTCCTTATATCCTTGATAACAATCGGTTGTGGCAGGAAAATCCGTGGCTTACCGATTTACACCATCAGTCGCAGCGAATGCCTTATGAGCGATTTGAGTCAACAGCGACGACGCTGCTTCATGTGGCCTCTTACCTCGTTGAACAGGCGCATACCAATAATATTCAGCGTGAGTTGCGGCAAAAAGATCTGGAATTAACCAATGAACTGCGTAAGCGTGTTGAGATTGAGCGCTCGTTGCATGAGGCAGAATTCAAAGCATTATCTTACCAAATCAGCCCACACTTTCTGTTTAACGTTCTAAATACTATCGGTCGTCTGGCCTTTCTCGAAGATGCCAACCGCACAGAAACCATGGTGCATGATTTTTCTGACATGATGCGTTATTTACTACGCAAGAATAATAATGGTTTAATCACCCTTGGTCAGGAAATGAATTATGTTAATTGCTATATGGCTATTCAAAAAGTCAGAATGAACGACCGTTTTGATTATATTTGTCAGATTCCTGAGCAATATAATAATGTCATTTGCCCTTTTTTGATCCTCCAGCCGTTAATGGAGAATTTCTTTAACTATGTCGTAGAGCCACGGGAAACTAAAAGTCAGATTATGCTGCGAGCGACTGACGATGGCAAGGATGTAATTATAGAAGTTATCGATAATGGTGATGGTATTTCTGCAGAAGGTATACAGCATATCCTCTCAGGCAACCAGAACCGACAAAAGGGAGGGATTGGTATTCATAATATTAAAAACCGTCTGCAACTTCTTTTTGGTGAAAGTTATGGTTTACAAATTACCAGTGCGCATAAGCCAACGCTGGGCACAACGATAAGAATGCGATTTCCTCTGTTACCCGCCTGATACCGGAGCGTGAGAATGTATAATATTGTTATTGTGGAAGATGAGTCGATTGAGCTGGAGTCGCTGAAGCGGATTGTCTCCCGATGCGTTGACAACGCTGTTATTCATGAAGCGTCAACGGGGAATAAGGCTATCCAACTTATTGATAACATGAGTAAGATAGACATGATGTTTGTGGATATTAATATTCCACTGCCAAACGGTAATCAGGTTATTGAGTATCTCAAGCAAAAGAATACCGATACCAAAGTTATCGTGACGACGGCAAATGATGATTTTGACATTGTGCGACATATGCTCAGTCTTAAGGTCGATGATTATCTGTTAAAACCGGTAAAGCAAAGCACGCTGACTGAGACCATACTAAAAACGCTCCAGATAGATGAAGCCAAAGCAACCGAAACGCGTGCATTAAGGCAAAATATCAGTGACCTGATAAACCACTGTGATTTTCCTGGCTGGCACACGTTTTTATTCAGCATTCTGGATGCTGCCTGGTCTGGTCGGGCACTCGGTGATGAGCGTTCAAAAACGATAATCAATATTCTGGAGTTAACACAGCAACATCTCGCCAGCCTTGGTGAAAAATTCGTACCATGCCGCAATAAAATTACTGGTATTGCTCAGGCTATTCATCATCAGGGAGTGACAACACAAAATTACTGGCAGATTATGAATCAACTGCTTGACGTCAGTGCGGCTATTTTTGATTTAATATTTAAAAGCGTTAATAGCAATATGGATTTTGTTGCCCGAGCGCAGTTTCATATTCAGAGAGGTATTCTTAATAACATTACGCTTGATGATATCGCGGCTAAAGCATTTGTCAGTCCCTGCTATTTAAGTCGTGCGTTTAAAAAGAGTACTGGCGCAGGTTTTTCTAACTATATTACAATGCGCAAAATAATGCTTGCGAAGTCGTTACTGCAATTTAGTGATTTGAAGGTCAACACTATTGCACTTGAACTCTCCTGGCAGGATGCGAATTACTTCTGTCGTATTTTCAAAAAAGAGACCGGGATCGCGCCGTCCGATTATCGCCGGGCTGTGTCGGGTGAAGCCTGTTAAGCCAGTAAGAACTTTTTTGCACTATTTTAGGTAGCCGCGCAAGAAAATCCGCTATACCGGCAAGATTGTGTCCTCCCTCGTTAAGGTGGGGCCGCTAAGATGAAATACTCTCTTAATACAGTGGCCCAGCCGTGGAAGATTTTCTTTTTACCTCTGAATCCGTTGCCGAAGGGCATCCAGATAAAATGGCCGATCAGATTTCAGACGCCATTCTGGATGCTTATCTGTTAAAAGATCCGACGGCTAAAGTAGCATGTGAATGTTTACTGAAAACAGGCGCGGTCGTCGTGGCAGGTGAAATCTCGTCAGACGTTAATATTGATATAGAATACGTGATACGCGCCACGGTTAAATCTATCGGTTATGACCACTCCGCAAAAGGGTTCGATGCTACGACCTGTGCCGTTATCAGCATGATCGGCAAGCAATCGCCGGATATCGCCAGCGGCATTCACGCTCTTGATCCTGAGCTTATCGGCGCGGGCGATCAGGGGATCACCTTTGGCTATGCCTGCAATGAAACACCGCAACTGATGCCTGCAACGCTGTTGTATGCCCACCGGTTGATGGAGCGTCAGGCGCTTTTGCGTAAAACGAATCGCCTTAGCTGGCTGTTACCGGATGCTAAAAGCCAGCTTACGTTGCGTTATCATGAGGGGCAGATCCTTGAGGCGGATACTGTGGTGGTATCCACACAGCATCGTCCTGAGGTTGCACTTGCACAGCTACGTGAAGCCGTTATCGAAGAGATCATTAAGCCCGTGCTTCCGGCGCGGTGGCTGACAGGAGCCACACGCTTTTTGATTAATCCTGCCGGACCGTTCGTTTACGGTGGACCTGCGGCGGATTGCGGTCTGACCGGACGGAAGATCATTGTCGATACTTACGGCGGTGCGGCTTGCCATGGCGGCGGCGCTTTTTCCGGAAAAGATCCCTCTAAAGTCGATCGTTCTGCGGCCTACGCGGCACGCTATGTGGCAAAAAATATCGTTGCTGCCGGGCTTGCGGCGCGATGTGAAGTGCAGCTCGCCTGGGCGATTGGCGTTCCGACACCCGTATCACTTCGTATCAATACTTTCGGTACTGCCCGGCTCGATCAACAACAACTGATTGCGCTGGTGCTACGCCATTTTGATTTGAGCGTGTACGGCATCATCAAACAGCTTGATTTGCTGGCACCACGCTATCGGCAGACGGCCTGTTATGGCCATTTTGGTCGCGACATTTTCCCATGGGAAAGCACTGATAAAGCAGCGCTGTTGCTGGATGCGGCAGGCTGCCATCGCACTCGTCATCTCACAAATTATATTTGAAGGTATCACAGGAGAAAGATATGTCCGGGCAGAGTTTAGGCTTAATTGAAACCGTCGGCCTGGCGGTGGCGGTAGAAGCGGCTGATGCCGCCATGAAATCCGCCAATGTTGAATTGATGGGATATGAATTAAGTAAAGGCGGCGGATTAGTCACCGTGAAGCTCACAGGCGAAGTGGGGGCGATTAATGCGGCCGTCGCGGCGGGTGTCGCTTCTGCCAGTAAAATTGGCAGCGTGTTTGCGTGGAAAGTTATTGCACGCACGGCGACGGGTATTGAGAACATGCTGAAATCGGATGAAACCTGCGGCCTGGAAACACAGGCACCTGTCGTCGCGTCTGAAGATCATCAAAACATCATCCCGGTATGGAATCTGGATGCTGCTAAGGAATCGTCGTCATGCGCAGAACTGACTGATGAAAAAGAAGAAAAAGCCTCTGCTGGTGCTGAAGAAATAACCACCAACGTTGAAGAGGATAACGGAAAAAAAGAAAGCCAATCAACGCGTCCGCGAGCCAGGAATACGCGGCGCTAAACCAGCACTTTTATTACGCCGCCTGAGGGCGGTTTTTTTATGCGATTCGCCGGAGAGCCAGCGGGTTAGCCACTGGCCCGGGGGATCAGAACAGCGGCACCATGGCGAAGAAACCGATCATGGCGAGAATATTAATCGCGCTGGTCATCAGGGCGATAGTCATCGCCGGAGGATCGATATGCGTATCGCCATGGATCAGAAACAGGCGCGACACCAGTTCCCCAATCAGGGCGCAAATAATGCCGGTGAGCGCAGCCCATAGCACACTGTGCGAAGCAACGGCAGCGAGCGCCGCCGGTAGCGCGATGTGGTGAGAGACCGGAACCTGGGTATTAAAGTGCAGGAAAATTAGCGACGTTGCGGAAATACCAAAAGCCAGTAATGCACCATTCACGCCAAATTTTATTCCCAGATAGCCGGCCAGCAAGCCCATTCCCAGACCGAGCACCGACAGCTGCGGAATACGGCTGTGATAGGGCATCCAGCATTTATCCTGCGGGGGATAGCAGCGACGAATACCGGCATCGGGTTTTCCCATCAGACCCGTTTTGCCGAATACCAGACGCGTAATTATTCCAGAAATCACGACCGTTAATGCGACGGTATCGGTCCAGGCGCTGCCCGAGGGGAGGGCAAACTGATTCAGTCCCCATGCAATAACGTAGCCCAGCGCGCCAAAAATGCCCCCTACCAGCAGGACGTCATACGCGCCCAGTCCGCTAAGTCCTGCGGTGATATCGCGTCCTGAAGCCAGTTTTCCTCGCTTCGCGGCCCAGGCTGTCGCGGCTACCCCGGCGGCAAACCCGCCGGTATGCGGACCAAACATCCCAAAAGGAAAGTCGATAAAATGGGTAGAACTGCCGGTGGTAATTTGTGCAACGGTCATGGCAATAACCAGTAATCCGACAAATTCAAATGCCGCCAGTGCGCCAATGGCTGCACCAAAAATGCCGCCGCCAAAGGCAACCAATATATCTAAAGCATTCATTAATAATAACCTCGGTAATATATAGGGTAAGTAAGATTCAGAGAAACTAATGACAGGTGTTTATTTTTATTTTGCCCGGAATAACATTATTCCGGGAAGCGCTTAGCCGCCGATATGACAGTGAAAACCCATCGATTCAATGAGCTTTTTCAGTCTTTCAACGTTTTTTTCAGCTAATGATGGGGTGTCGCCCATCGGATAAATTCTACCTAAAAGCGTATATTTATTTTCACCAAACGTATGATAGGGAAGTAAATGAATGGTATCGACGCCCGACATTAATTTGGCAAATTCTGCGATACTGCGTATTTCTTCTTCATTATCATTAACCCCCGGGACCAGGGGAATACGGACTATGACTTTCGTGATAAATGAGATGCGCAGAAGGTTTTCCAGGATTCGGTTATTATTCACGCCGGTATTGTGTTCATGAACCGCAGGGTTAATCGCTTTAATATCCGTTAACGCCAGGTCTATCCACGGAAAAACATCCTCTACGACCTCTTTGGTGGTAAATCCGGTCGTTTCGATCGCGGTATGCCAGCCTTTTGCCTTACAGGCTTTCAGCAATTCACGGGCGAATTCAGGCTGAGCCAGCGGCTCGCCGCCTGATAACGTAACGCCACCGCCGGATCGGCGAAACAGATTCTCCTCTTTTTGCAGTTCACGAATGACCTCATTGACGGTCATGCGTTTGCCTTTCATTTCCAGTGCCTGCGTCGGGCAGACCTTGGTGCATTCACCACATTGCACACAACGTTCACGATCGACAAAAGACGGATTGGTCGGGGAGAGGGCATTTTGAGGACAGACCTCAATACATTTTCCACAGCGGATACAATCATTCTTTTTAAAAAGTAATTCAGGCTGTGGGCGCTGCGACTCCGGATTACTGCACCATTTGCAGGCCAGAGGACATCCTTTAAAAAAAGGGATTGTGCGAATGCCGGGACCGTCGTGCAGGGAATAGCGCTGAATGTTGAATAAAACGCCTTCCGTATCGTATTCGACTCTATTCATAACATCACTCGTCATAAAGGCGGCGTAGCAACATCAGGTCAGCCGCCGAAAATCGGCTTTAAAAAAGGCCATGGCAAAACCATGGCCCTCAGGCAGGATTGATCAGAACTGCTGTTCGGTACGGCTGATAATGTCGTCCTGAACTTCTTTCGCCAGCACCACAAACTGAGCGCTATAACCCGCCACTCGCACCACCAGATCCTGATGCTGCTGCGGATTTTTCTGCGCTTCCAGTAGCGTATTGCGATCGATAACGTTGAACTGAACGTGCATCCCTTTCTTGTCGAAATAGTTACGTACCAGCCCGCCGAAGTGATGCAGACCTTTCTCTCCTGCCAGTGAAGACGGCAAGAACTTCTGGTTGTATAGCGTGCCATTAGAGGCGATAAAGTGATCCAGTTTGGCAACCGAGTTGGCGGCAGCAGTAGGACCCTGAGTATCCTTACCCTGGCGAGGCGAAACACCATCGGCCAGCGGCTCTTTCGCCAGACGACCATCCGGCAGCGCACTGACATCCTTGCCAAACAGCACGTTTGCGGAAACCGGATAGATCCCGGCCTGGAAGCGTCCACCACGTGGGTTGGTGTATTTCTCCACTTCCTGACAGTAAATCAGTGCACACTGGCGGGCGACGAGATCCACTTCATCGATATCGTTACCAAAACACGGCGTGTTCTCCAGAATATGACGGATCTCTTCGAAGCGAGAATGCGTACCTGACGGTGCGGCGCGGGTGCTGGTACCGGAAAGCTGACGGTAGACCTCGTTTTTAATCGTCGCCGGATCGAGCGAGCCATCACGCTCAATAATCCCTTTCACAATGGCGTAAATTTCCTGTTCGCCCAGCGAAGACTTCGCCGGGGCGCTCTGCGGGCTGCTTCCAGTCGGATAGCCAAAGTTGGCATCCAGCGCACTTTTCAGTTCCTGCAACGTCAATCTGCGGTCTTCAAAAACCTGTTTCTGAATGGCATAAACCGAGTCGCCGGTATCAGCGATGCCAAACGCCTGCGGGCCGGTAAAGTTATAGATCGCGCCACCTTCCTGAAGTGATTTCCCGCGTCCGATACAATCATCCACCATCGCAGACAGGAAAGGCAGCGGACAGCGTTCTCCGTGGGCGATATCCACGCTGTTACAGGCTTCAACCAGCTGATGAACAAAGTGCGCCATCTGTTGTTTAAACGCGCGGTAGAAGTCATCGAGGCTGGTGTACTGCGTCAGTTCACCGGTTGCCGGGCCGAGTTGTTTCGTGCCTGAGCGTCCATTATTCAGCGTGATTTCCAGTACTTTCGCCACGTTGAAGAATGCCGCATCGTGCCATCCCTCAGTACGATGGGGAGCCTGCGGCTCTACGCAACCAATGATGCAGTAATCGCGCGCGTCACGCAGTGAGACGCCCCGGTTCTGGAGCGCCGGAATAATGACTTCGTCGTTATACATGGCCGGGACGCCAAGGCCGAGACGTACCAGTTCACAGGCGCGGAAAAGGAACTCATCCGGTGTGCCTTGCCAGACACGAATGGAGAAAGAGGGCTGAGGCAGACGCACATGTGCCGTCGCTTCCATGCACATATAGGTCAGTGGGTTGGTGGCATCACGACCATCTTCTGTCTGGCCGCCCACACACAGGTTCTGGAACACGGCGTAGCCTGCGAAAGCCTGAGCTGAGACTTCATCACGAGTTTTGTTGATATCATTGAGTTTGATCCAGCAGCAGTCCACCAGTTCCTGCGCGAACTCCTGGCTGATGGCGTTGTCTGCCGCCAGGTAAGGATACATATACTGGTCGAAGCGTCCGGGGGAAATAGAATGGCCGCTGGATTCAATTTGCAACATGCTCTGAATAAACCAGAAGGTCTGACAGGCTTCCCAGAAAGTAGTGGCACCGTATTCCGGCACGCGGGTACAGTTTTTCGCAATCTGCTCCAGCTCGCGTTGACGGGTCGGATCGCGTTCTTCGCGTGCCAGGCGGGTTGCCTCCTGAGCGTAGCGGTGGGCAAATGAAATCGCTGCCTGATAACTGAGGATCACCGCATGATAAAACTGCTCTTTCTTGATGTAGTCCGGCGCGCTGCGGTCCAGATTTTCCAGCGCGCGGGTCACTTCATCAATAATGCCACGAAAGCCGATTTTCAATATTTTGCCGTAATCGACGCTAACGTGACCCACACCGCCGTAAAAATAGTTACCGACGGTAAATACGCCATTACCCATGCTCTCTTTGGTCGCCTCAGACATATAGGACGCGGCCAGCGAGCTGGTCGTTTTTCCCGGCCAGTATTTAAATGCCTGATGCAGGTCTTCTGCGGTTTTTTTCGGAATAATGAAGGGGTCAGCGATACGATGTTCCATCGTCTCAAATTCTTTTTCTACCCAATCATAGGAGAACTCCGGACAAATTTCAGTTGAGCGCGGATTAATAGTGACTGCGCCAACAATCAATTCATCCGGGCGGATCGTCACCGGCAGTTCATTGAATATTTTCTCGACCACTTTTGCCCGACGCATAATGGCAGGAAGATGTTCATTCTCTTTATATGCTTCGGTTGCCAGCACTGCACGCTCAGATTCTACGTAGGGTTTAGCATGCAGGATCATATTTTTCAGTCTTACAACACGTTCAGTCGGATTATTAAAGCCTTTCTCTAACATACAATAACTCCCGAAATGATATTGGCGTGATGCGTTTATCACGCCGGAATTTTTTACCTGACAGCAATGCCGGAATACGCTTGCAAAATGATGAGACGGTCTGGTGCTGAACTATTAATAACGCTGCTATTACGGATCCGGGTTATTAACAGGCACTCTTAGAATATAGTGCTGTCATCCTCGATAATGCGTATTGCTTCATTGACTGCGGCGACTTCACCGAATATTGCCAGGGTCGTAATATGTTGCGGGCAACTACCAAAGATTTCCGACACCGCAACATTGGCGCTTTTGCTTGCCCGATCGGCGAAAAAGTAGAGATCGGGTACGGGCAGCATAATCAACCCGATGGCATCAATACGAAATCTGTCCAGCCGATTACGGGACTCCGAAGGCATACGCCGCTTCAGCATGGCCAGCGTTTCCGGAGTTGGAGCATTGATAATGCGTGTTTTCATCTTTGGATTACCCGTCCGCTTATGTCAGCGAATATTCAACGCTTCAACCATAACGCACCGGCGATGTCTGGCGAAGGTGCGTGCCGAGGTAAGCCCTTCACCGGTCGGCCCGGCGATAGTGAACGTGGCATGTCCTTCGCCGCTAACGCCAATGCCGGCATAGGACGGACCATTTTTGACAAAAATGGTGGTCTGGATCAGGCGCGCCATGCGGGTGAGTTTTTCAACGTTGGTTGAATGCATCATGGCGGTGTGGCGATTGCCATGCTCCACTTTGACCGCCAAATCGATGGCTTCATCGACGTTTTCAACCCGAACCACAGGGAGAATCGGCATCATTAATTCATGCACCACGAAAGGATGATCGCGTTCCGTCTCGATCAGGATAACCTTGACCTCCTCCGGCGCATCAATACCGATTTTCTGCAGGATATAGCGGGCATCTTTGCCGACGAAAGCGGTATTCGGCCCGGTCCCTTTTTCATTCAGCACCAGCGACTGTAATTGCTGGATATGCTGCTTGTCACACAGCAATAGTGCGCCACTTTTCTTCATGCAGTGGATGAGATAATCCGCCACTTCATTAACGACGATGACCTCTTTTTCGGCTACGCACGGCAGGTTATTGTCAAAACTACAGCCGTTAATAATATCTCTGGCCGCTTTCTCAATATTTGCCGTTTCATCCACCACGGCGGGTGGATTGCCTGCACCTGCGCCGACGGCTTTTTTGCCTGATGACATAACGGTTTTGACAATTGCCGGACCGCCGGTGGCAACCAGCATATTAACGCGAGGATCGTTGATTAACGCCGTGGTGTTTTCGATCGACGGTTTGCTCACCGTTACGACCAGGTTGGCCGGGGCGCCGAGTTGCGCCAGCCGCTGATTGATCAGCGCTACGCAATGCAGAGAAACGTTGCGCGAGCGCGGATGGGGACTGAAAATAACCGTGTTGCCTGCTGCCAGCATACCGATGGAATTATTGATAATGGTTTCCGTCGGATTCGTCGTCGGTGTGATAGAACCGATCACACCAAAAGCTGAATATTCCGTTAACGTCAGGCCGTTATCGCCGCTCTGCGCACAGGTGGCCAGGTCTTCAATTCCCGGCGTTTTTTGCGCGGCGACCCGGTTTTTCACCAGTTTATCGGCGTAATTGCCCATCCCGGTTTCTTCTACCGCCATGCGCGATATCGTCTGCAATACATCGTCCTGAAGGAAAACAGCGCGGATGCCGTCAATAAAGTTAGCCCGATCCTGCATGGTGCAGTGGCGGTACTGGATTTGTGCCTGTTTGGCAGCGGCAATCGCCTCGTCCATCGTGGCAAATGCGCCATCGCCCGTATCAGATGACGTACCGGCATCACCGTGTTGACGGCTGGCCAGCACGCTGGCAACGATCGCCTCAATGCTGTCGCGGTCGGGCGGTGTTGTCGAAGCCGACGCGCTGCTGGTGACGGTCTCAGGCGTGGTTTTCGTGTATTTACTCAGCACGCGAGAGACAGCCTGAGTAATTTCAATGTCGTTCATGCAATTTATTCCTTACTTCACATCGCGTCAGGCGCAGGGCAACACGCCTCAAATATAGGGCGTGGTCGTCGATTTAATCGGCGCAGGATCTAAGGTGGACAGAAGTTGCAGCCCAACCTCTCTTGCCGCAATCACGGCCTGGCGCACCGCGCCGGAATCGCCTGCGAAGGTAAAGATCACTTCATTGCTGAAGCTGGTGCCTTTGCCGGGACTGGCATAGCCGACCGGATCGACTACTGCGGCTTTCGCTGCCGCATCGGCGACAACAATACCAATTGCGGCAGGACAGGCGCAGGTCATACCGAAAGCTTTACCTAATGGCGCATCGAAAGCTTTATTCAGCGCATAACTGGCGCGGGCGGTGTACTGAAACTCCAGATGCCCCGCCGGGGAGCCGTAGACGTCACCCATGGTCCGTTCAATTTCCGCTAAGGCGACTTCAATAGCACGGCGAACATCAGAGACATCAGCAGCGCCGAACACGATCATACATCCGTGTCCGCCACCGCCTTCAGTGTCGCGAGCAAGCTCAATGGCGAGGATCTCACTATTAGTCGCTTTGATTGCTTCGTCTGCGGCAAAAATATGCGGGCCAGCGCCCGTGCGGGCACCAAGAATACCGATTGAGCGATATTTCTTGTCGATATTCATCACTTCATGTAATTGATGATCGACGTTGGCAATCACCAGCCCAATAGTATGACCGAGGGCGGTGCCGACAAATTCTGTTAAACCACAACCGGTAATGCTGGCGGCGGTTTTATTATTTGTGGTGCTGCCGGTCTGCTTATTCATTACTTCAGATATAATCTGTTCAACAAGATTATCTCTCATGGTCAGTATCCTCAGTCTTTATTAACTGACAGCTTTCGGCAGGATTTTTTCCACTTCAATATGTGGGCGTGGAATAACATGTACGGAGACCAGTTCACCGACTTTAGTGGCTGCGGCAGAGCCTGCATCGGTTGCTGCCTTTACCGCACCAACATCACCACGGACCATGACGGTAACCAGGCCAGAGCCGATTTTTTCGTATCCGACGAGCATGACATTTGCGGATTTAACCATGGTGTCTGCAGCTTCAATGGCGGAGACCAGACCTTTTGTTTCAACCATACCTAATGCTTCTTGTTGCATATCAACCTCAATATTTCCGGTAAGAGTAAAGGCAAGTAATGAAATAACCGATGAAGGTTTAATTCATATACATCATTAATTCATGCACTACGATAATATTGCGTTATGGACAAAATGTTTTGCCCGCCAGAGAGATTTTCTTGTTTTCCATTATTGTCGCGGACAATAAAATCCTCTTTGTTGCATCATTCGCTAACGGCAGCAGACAGGGTCGATGCAATGGCGGCGGCGTCCTGGGCGATCATTTTTTCTTCATTTGTGGGGATCACCGCGACAAGCGGGGAACCGGGCAGGGAGATCACGCCATCACGACCGGCATACAGGAATTCATTCTTTTTGCTGTCCAGCGCAATGCCAAATACTGCCAGCTTTTGCGCGGTCAACTCACGTACCAGTGCAGAATTTTCTCCGATGCCGCCGGTAAATATCAGCGCATCAAAACGGTGTAGCGAGGCGAGATGAGCACCTAAGTGACGGGCCAGACGATGCACCATCACCTCAATGGCCAGCGCAGCGCGCTCATCGCCCTGACGTCGCGCTTCCTGTAACGTGCGGCAGTCACTGGAAAGGCCGGAGATCCCCAGCAGCCCGGATTCGTTATTCACCATCTTATAGACGGCTTCGAAGGATTGTCCGCTACAGCGGGCAATATAGGCTGCCGCGCCAAAATCCAGATCGCCGCAACGTGTTCCCATCACCAGTCCCTCAAGCGGCGTCATGCCCATGGAGGTATCCACGCTGATACCGTTCTTCACCGCGCAGACGGATGAACCATTGCCGAGATGCGCAATAAGAATACCGTGATCGTCAGGATCGAGATCGAGACGCTTTACCGCTTCTGCCGCGATAAATCGGTGCGAGGTACCGTGGAAACCATAGCGTCTGACCTGGTGATTGTGCTGATATTCCAGCGGGATCGCATAGGTATAAGCGGCGGGAGACAGCGTCTGGTGGAAGGCAGTATCAAAGACGGCCACCTGCGGCAGAGCGGGAAGCAGCGCCATAGCCGCCTCAATGCCAATCAGGTTTGCCGGATTATGCAGTGGGGCCAGCGCTGACAATTCGCGGATGCGGGCGATAACCTGCGCATCAATGAGAACCGACTGTTGAAAATCGCTGCCGCCGTGAGCAACCCGATGACCAATGGCGTAAAGACGCGGCAACAGCGCCATATCATCCAGCCGGGCGAATAACGCTCTCAGCGCCTGATGATGACTGGCCTCACTCAGCGAGTGCGTGGTTTTATGATCCGCACCGGCTTTAAAAGTGATACAGGCGTCTGCCAGTCCCAGCTTCTCGGCCAGACCGGAAAGGAGGGGGGCATCTTCATCAGGAGAGATCACCGAAAATTTGAGTGAAGATGAACCGCAGTTGATAACCAGAACCAGTGATGCTAACGACATAACGACCTCAGCGCGTAGTAAGCGCAATTAATGAGAGGATGTAAGGGGAAAGTGCTGCTGACTAAAGCGCTGTAATGTGGCACTGGCGATAGCAATATCTTGCTCGACGCTACCGCCACTGATACCGATGCCGCCTAACAGAACACCCTCAGACCAGCAGGGTAACCCGCCGCCGAAGCAGCAAAGCCCTGCCTCGTGCTGGAGTCCGTACAGGCTGGAACCCGGCTGTACTTCTGCCGCCAGTGCGTGCGTCGGCATTTTAAGGGCCACGGCGGTCCATGCTTTTTGCTTGGCAAGCGTGTGGCTGATAAGTAACGCATTGTCCATGCTAAAGAAATAACGCTGATGACCTGTAGCATCGACAAGGCTAAAAACAATGGGCACCTCATACGCCTCAGCCACTTCAAGGGCACATTTTGCCAGAGCGGCAGCATCCGCCAGACTTAGCGAAAGCTGGCGCGGAGAGAGCTGGCGTGCGATAGCATCACGGATACGTTGATCAAGTTCGGCATTCGGTTCATGGAGCATGATATTTCCTCCTGTCTGCCCGTTACTGGTCATTCAAATCGACAGAATCAACGATGCCAACGATCGACGCATCAATGACCGAATGTTCTTTACTGTTACTCATGCGTGCCGAACTGCCGGTAGTCACAATCACGATTTCACCATTGCCTGCACCGACAAAATCCACGGCCACCTGAGCGGTGCCGGTGGGCTGATAACGCTCGTCGAGACGCGCAACAATCAGTAGCTTTGCGCCATTAAGCGAGGCATGTTTGGTGGTCGAGACAAGCGCTCCGGTCACTTTTGCCAGATACATACTTACTCCTTAAGACGTTGAACGATGGCAATGCCCCGGTCCCGGATTTCATCACGGGCGGCGGGAGTAATTAACGTGTTACCACCAATATGAAGGGTGTCACCGCTGGGATGCTGTCGCACATCACTCAGCGTAAGCAGTCGTTTCTCCGGGCTGACGGGCGCAGGTTGACCGATAATCGTGCAGCCGTATTCCATCAGAATGGCGGCATAATTTGCCAGTCGCGCCCGCAGGGCAGGGGCAAAATGCGTGGTTGAGTCGTGGCGGCATTCGGCATTCAGCGTGACAATAACCGGCTTATTTTGTGCAAGTGCGTAAAAGGCCCAGCGGCACACCAGGTTATCGCGAATGCCGAGAGCTATTTTGCTCATACTGTTGGTAGAGAGCGCTGGCAGGTACAGCCCCCAGTCATTGTCGGTGACAGCGCCGGGTTCACAATTATCGCAAAGTACATCAATTCCGCGTTGTGTCAGCGCATCCAGGCAGGTTGCCTGTAGCGCAGAGTGGGAGGCGCTACAGGAAAAAGCCAGCCGTAAACAATAGCCGCTGTGAGTCAGCGCCATCAGGCAATCCAGGGTGGCGGGTAGCGTCGTCAGATCGTCACCGCTTATGATCACGTGCATGATTTTGCTATTGGCCTGCAATCGCTTTTTTCGACGCATCAACAGGTCGTCGATAATGGTATCCAGCAGTTGCGACAGATAATGCTGATCCATGGCTTTCTTCCTTAACGGCCCTGCGAACGGGTCGATACCCGCGTGACGCAATCGCCGTTGCGCAAACCAAAGCCATTGGCCTCTTCAACATCAATGTGCATTTCCAGTACGGCATCGGCGCTGACGCGGACCACGACGTGACTCAGGACGCCCCCGCGATGGCCGTCAATGCGGACATCGATTTCCATGCCGTCACGCAGCGCATGTGCTTCGGCGTCCTGTGGAGAAATATGAATATGCCGCCAGGCGACAATGGCACCGTCCGTTTTCACTACCCGTCCATTGGGACCAATGATTTCAATGCCTGGTGAATCCTGCAGGTCGCCAGACATTCGCACCGGGGCTTTTACGCCCAGAGCGAAACCGTCAGAAACGGAGATTTCAATTTGCGTGGCGCTGCGTAATGGTCCAAGTACCCGCACTTTATGCAATTCGCCTTTGGGGCCTCGCAGCGTCACCGTTTCTTCCGCAGCATACTGACCGGGCTGTTTTACGGCTTTCATTCGGGTCAATGTCGACCCGTAGCCAAACAGGACATCCATATCTTCGCGGCTTAAATGCACGTGGCGATTGGAAATGCCGACGGGAATTGTCAGCGCGTCTGCGGGTTTTGTAGACGCGGCCAGTTCCTGAAGAATTTGTTGGGTGATCCATTCGGCTTGTTGCTGGTTGTAATTCATAATATCAATGACCTGAAAGTGTGTAATAGCGCGAGCCTGAGACCAGGCCTTTGTGCGTTTTGCTGTTTACCTTTGCAAGATGAAGGCAATCTTGTCCGGATTTAGCGGGCAATACGCGTGAGTAACCGATCAATATCCGCCGCCACGGGTTTACAGGGATTGCTGGTGGTACAGCCGTCTGCCAGCGCTGCGGCAATCAGTGCCGGGCGAAATGATTCAACGGTCTGCATCGTGACAGACAACCCGGCGAGCGTTGCCGGAATACCAAAATGACGATTAATTTCATGGAGACGGGCGACAAGATTATTCAAGGTTTGCTGCGGTGTATCTGCGTGGATACCCATTACCGCCGCGCATTGCAGATAACGTTCGACGGCATACGGCGAGCGCTCTGCGTTAAACTCGATAATAAGCGGCAGCAACATCGCGTTAATTTTGCCGTGAGGAATATGTAGCATGCCGCCTATTGCATGGGCCATCCCGTGTACCAGGCCCAATCCGGCGGAATTAAAGGCCATTCCCGCCATGCAGGAGGCGTTATGCATATGCGTACGGGCATCAAGATTTTTTTCGTCATCGAAAACGGTCGGTAGATGTTGCCAGACCAGAGCAATAGCTTTTTCCGCCAGCGCATCGCTAAAATCATTAGCCCCGACAGAGACCAGAGCCTCAATGGCATGCGTCAGCACATCCATCCCGGTATCGACCGCCACCTGGCGGGGAACTGATAACACCAGATGAGGATCAAGAATGGCGCAGTCCGGCACCAGTTTATCGTCAATAAGCGGATATTTTCGCCCATTATCGGGATCGGAAATAATGGCATACGAGGTGACTTCCGAGCCGGAACCGCTGGTAGTGGGGATGGCGATAAGCTCAATGGTATGCTGAGGGAAATATTCTTCTAGGGTGACCTTGATGCCTTTGGCAGCATCCAGTGATGAACCGCCGCCCAGCGCAATGATCACGTCCGGCTTCATGCTTTTAAACTGTGATGCACCCGCGCGCAAAATATCAATGCTGGGATCGGGCGTGACATCGCTGAAAATAGAAACCGAAGCCTGAGGCATCTCATTGATTAAATAGCGCGTCTTACCTGACGTCGCCATAAAATTATCGGTCACGATAGCGACTTTTTTATGGTTCAGACGGCGCAAAGTGCTAATCGCGTCTTCACCGAAATAGACGTCAGGGATGGAAAAAAAGTAACTCGCCATTGGTTAACAACCCTATCCTCAAATAATAACCCGCTGACAGGCGCCGGGTCTGGAAAGAGATTGCATGTTGTCATGGAAGATAAAAGAAGACGCTGGCTCTGCTTGTGCTAAGTCAGGATTATGTTGCTGTTATTGGTAAAAATTGACAAAAAAATACAGCGGGAGAGCGGAGGAACGCAAATGATAAATCACGCAGAAATACACTCTTCCCCACTTTGTGCCGCGATTAACGATTAATTAATGGATGGCGTCACGGAGCGGTCTGGTCCGCAAAGCATGACGGATTTTCCGTCGGCCATACTGTTGTAGAAGTGTTGCTGCATCCCGATGCTGATGCCTGCACCACACCACATTAAATGATGCTCATGGCGGCTACTGATTTCGGCAGGAGCGTCGCTGACGGTGGAGGACACTTCAACGCTAAAACCCTGACCGTATAACCGAATTGCTTCCAGCCAGATTTCGTTATCATCTTTCACGCTAACCGCTTCCAGAAACAGGGGCGTATCACCTTTCCGGCTGGAGGCGCGTGTCAGCGAGTCCGCGCGTTGAACGATGCACTGGTGAAAACGTTGCAGACGGCGGCGGGAACCTTCACGGATATCTTCCTGAAGCCAGCGGTTTAGTGGACGCAGTAAGGAATTAATCACGTCATTACTACTGTAATCGCTCACAATATTGCGGAAATAGCGTGACAGGGCACGATTGGAGCCAAACTCCAGTAGCCAGAGTAATTCGCCTTTTAACGCTACCCAGCCGTAAGAGTGCAGGGGAATACCTGACTGACGGCTTTGGCGAATTTGACGAAGCGTCGCTCCACTCGCTGTCTGCATTTTTAACGTGCGAATGTCCTCAAGCTGCTTTTCATTCCAGCCTTCAGAAAATTCGCCAGCGCTAATCAGCCCGTAACGATACCAGCGTCGCAGGTTGGAAGGGTGAATGCCGGTAATGATGCAGACGTTATCTGTAGAATGGTATTTCATATTAAGCCCCCTTAAAGGGATGCCGTCAGATGAAGGATCATTATGGACTCGTCTGTCTAAAATTAATACAGTGGATTATGCTGATTACAAAACTTCACGCGATTTTCCGCATTCCATGCATTAAGAAGCAGATAAATATGACGTTTTAATTAAAATTAAAAAATTATATTAAACAGAATAGTGGGTATCTGCCCGACACTGACGCTCGTCGGGCAGCAGATAAATTAGCTGAAAAACATCACCGAAACGCAGAGCAATCCAACGATCAGCGTAATAAGATTAGCCAGTGAACGGTAAGGTTTTAGTGATGCGATCAGGTAAGTGGAAAGCGTTGGCATAATGAACAGGATCACCGCTATCAGCGGCCCGCTGATAGCATAAATCATGGAAATCGCATTCGGGTTAATACAGCACACGACGAACGTTGTCAGTGAAATGAGGATCACCGACATCGCCCGATTAAATGCCCGGTTTTTTTTAATTCCCACATAGCCTAAAGCAGATTTGACGATTTCGGTCGCGCCTTCGATAACACCAAAATAGGTGCCAAGGAAGGATTTAGACATCGCTATCACCGCCACCACAATGCCCGAAATGGCCAGCCAGGCCGGTGAATCAGGCATCGCGGAGAGGGCGGATAAAATAGTCACGCCTTCCTCTCTGGCGGCATTAATATAAGAGGACGGAATCGACAGCAGACAACTAAAAACAAAAAACAGTACGCTCAGGCAGATAATCAGGTAAGCCACCTTCATAATTTTTTTGCATTTATCCATAGCCTTCTCACGATATTTTTCCTCTCTGTCGATGGCAAATGTGGAAATAATCGGCGTATGACTAAAAGCAAAAACCATCACGGGAATAGAGATCCACACCTGATGCAGTGTATGGCTATCGAAGGTGATTTGACTGGTGAGTAAAGACGGCTGCCAGTGGCCAGTCAGATAGACCGACAGGAACAGGAAGTAGGCGATGAGTGGAAAAACCAGTAGTCCCATCACCCGGATCGTGGCATGACGCCCCATCAAAAAAATTGCATTCAGCACTACGACAACGCCCAGACTCACCAGCATTCGCACGCCGGTCGTCACCTCCCGGTATTTCGCGACCTGCTCGCACAGCGAGTTAGTAATGGCGACCGCATAGATCAGGATGACCACAAAAAAGGCGACAAAATAGAGTGCAGTGATCGCACTGCCGATTTTCCTGCCGTAATAGTGGGTTACCGCTCCGGTGATGCCTTCACCCGCGGGAGTCTGCGCAGAGAGGATAAACTGACACAGTGCTTTATGCGGCCAGTAGGTTAATGGATAGGCCACCAGGGCGGTAATAAGCAGCACCACGGCACCGGCAGATCCAAGTTGAATGGGAAGAAATAGCGTCCCGGCACCCACAGCCGTTCCATATAGCGCGAAACTCCACAGAGTCTCTTCTTTTGACCAAAATTTCGACATTAGTTAGTTTTTAATAGCATGTAAGGGATAAAAAGAAGCGCAACTTACCATAATTCTGCGGCTAAGTGGCATATTGGCAGGAAGGGCGGACGCTACGTGCAAATTAAATTAACAATCTATTGTGATAAATCTCACTTATTTAAAACAATTAAAATAAGAGATATTAACAATGCACTACTATAGCGGGGGATTTTTCGCTGAGGTCATCATGAAAGAGGTGGTTATCGTAGGGGCGGTTCGCACGCCCATTGGTTGTTTTCAGGGCACGTTATCGCGCCTTTCCGCCGTCGATCTGGGCAGCACGGTCATCAGAGCGCTGATCGAACGCAGCGGCATTCAGGCGCACAATGTGGATGAAGTGATCCTCGGCCAGGTATTGACGGCAGGAGCGGGACAAAATCCGGCCCGCCAGTCAGCGCTGAATGGCGGATTGCCCAATACGATTTCTGCCATAACCATCAATGACGTTTGTGGCTCAGGGCTTAAGGCCCTGCATCTGGCAACCCAGGCTATCCAGTGTGGTGAAGCGGATGTCGTCATAGCCGGAGGCCAGGAAAACATGAGCCGGGCGCCGCATGTGCTCACCGACAGCCGCACCGGCGCACAACTGGGGAACAGCCAGCTCATTGACAGTCTGGTACACGATGGACTGTGGGATGCCTTTAATGATTATCATATGGGCGTGACGGCAGAAAATCTGGCGCGGGAATATGGTATCAGCCGCGAGTTACAGGATGACTGGGCGCTACGATCTCAGCACAAGGCGCGTCTGGCTATCGATTCCGGACGTTTTAAAGATGAGATTGTCCCGGTTGCCACCGTGCGTGCCGATGGCACGAGCGTGCTGGTGGATACGGACGAACAACCGCGCACCGATGCCAGTGCCGAAGGGCTGGCGCAGCTTGTTCCGGCCTTTGATCTTACCGGTTCGGTGACGGCGGGTAATGCCTCCTCCATTAATGACGGCGCAGCGGCAGTGCTGATGATGAGCGAAGCAAAAGCCCAGGAACTTAATCTGCCGGTGCTGGCGCGCATTCGGGCCTTTGCCAGCGTCGGGGTGGACCCTGCCTTAATGGGGATTGCGCCGGTCTATGCTACCCGCCGCTGCCTGGAAAGAGCAGGCTGGGCACTGGGCGAGGTGGATTTACTGGAGGTCAATGAAGCCTTTGCCGCGCAGGCCATTTCGGTCGGTAAAATGCTGGAGTGGGATGCCAGCCGGGTCAATGTTAACGGCGGCGCTATTGCGCTGGGTCATCCGATTGGTGCCTCAGGATGCCGTATCCTGGTGTCGCTGGTGCATGAAATGATCAAGCGTCAGTCCCGGCGCGGCGTGGCCACGCTCTGTATCGGCGGCGGTCAGGGCGTCGCCCTGGCTATCGAACGCGATTAGATTTTCCCTTCCCCCAGCCCAAAAAAAAAGCCCTCAATAATAATGAGGGCAAAGGCCAGTTACAGAAGTTCTCATTTTCACTCATACGTTGCTACTGACAGCTAGCTATGACCGTATTTAAAAGCTGGTATTAATTTATCGAAACATCGTTTCATAATCTGTGACGCTTAACGCATTTTGCAAGAATTTCCTTATAACAGCTTTCACGTCTGGCATTTCTGTGATGTGTGGCCAACTTGTCTTTATTTCTTTGCCAAATTTTTAGCCTCCGCTGTTTTTTTATCAAGGTTATTTAACTGATTGTAATTTATGATTTTACTTCTTTGCTCTCCGGGCCGTGTTGACCATTTTTGCGATCATAGCGACATTTCCGAACTTTAGTTGCAAAAAATTGAAACGTTGTTTTATTTATAATTGAAAAGACGTTTCAGGAGGGCTAAGATGGAGACATCAACAGAGCGAAACAGGCTTTCGCTTCGCGAGCCAGTATGGCTCACCGATTCTCTTCTGGAGGTAACGTGGACATCAGACAAAGCATCCACAGCGATCATGCTAAGACCCTGGATACTCAGGGGCTGCGCAAAGAATTTTTAGTCGAAAACGTGTTTGTGGCCGATGAGTACACCATGGTGTACAGCCACATTGACCGTATTATCGTTGGCGGCATTATGCCGGTGGCGAAGACGGTTTCTGTAGGTGGCGAAGTGGGTAAACAGCTTGGCGTCAGCTATTTTCTGGAACGCCGCGAACTGGGCGTGATTAACATTGGCGGCCCTGGCACGATTACCGTTGATGGCACCTGTCATGAAATCGGTCATCGCGACGCGCTGTACGTCGGTAAAGGGGCGAAAGAAGTGGTGTTCGCCAGCGTTGATGCGGCAAAACCGGCCAAGTTTTACTACAACTGCGCACCGGCTCATACGACCTATCCAACCAAAAAAGTGACGCCAGCGGATGTCGCGCCCGTCACGCTGGGAGATAACCTCACCAGTAACCGTCGTACCATCAACAAATACTTTATTCCGGATGTGCTGGAAACCTGTCAGCTCAGCATGGGCCTGACCGAACTGGCACCCGGCAACCTGTGGAATACCATGCCGTGCCATACCCATGAGCGCCGTATGGAAGTTTATTTCTACTTCAATATGGATGAAGACACCTGCGTGTTCCACATGATGGGGCAGCCGCAGCAAACGCGGCACATCGTAATGCAAAATGAGCAGGCGGTGATTTCTCCAAGCTGGTCGATTCACTCCGGCGTTGGCACCAAAGCCTATACCTTCATCTGGGGCATGGTCGGTGAAAACCAGGTCTTTGATGATATGGACCACGTAGCAGTAAAAGATTTGCGCTAGTCGCGCTGGCATCGTCATAGTTTGCCTGTTGTGACAGGCTCTGAAAGATAAGGAACGAAAAATGATTCTGGAAGCATTTTCTCTGCAAGGTAAAGTCGCGGTGGTATCCGGATGCGATACCGGTCTGGGTCAGGGGATGGCACTGGGTCTGGCCGAAGCGGGCTGCGATATTGTCGGTATCAATATCGTTGAACCGACAGAAACCATTGAGCGGGTAACCGCGTTAGGCCGCCGCTTCCTCAGCCTGACCGCCGATCTGCGCCAGATTGACGGTATTCCGGCACTCCTGGAACGCGCTGTGGCCGAGTTTGGTCATATTGATATTCTGGTGAATAACGCGGGTCTGATCCGTCGTGAAGACGCGATCAACTTTAGCGAAAAAGACTGGGATGACGTCATGAACCTGAACATCAAAAGCGTGTTCTTTATGTCACAGGCGGCGGCGAAGCATTTCATCGCGCAGGGCAAGGGCGGCAAAATCATTAACATTGCCTCCATGCTGTCGTTCCAGGGGGGCATTCGCGTCCCATCCTACACCGCATCAAAAAGCGGCGTAATGGGCATTACCCGCCTGATGGCGAACGAGTGGGCGCAGCATAACGTCAACGTCAATGCGATTGCGCCGGGCTATATGGCGACCAACAATACGCAGCAATTGCGTGCCGATGAGCAGCGTAGCGCGGAGATCCTCGACCGTATCCCGGCGGGCCGCTGGGGCCTGCCAAGCGATCTGATGGGGCCGATTGTTTTCCTCGCCTCCAGCGCGTCTGATTACATTAACGGTTATACCATTGCCGTAGACGGCGGCTGGCTGGCACGTTAATTATCGTAGTGCCGCCGGCGTCATGCCGGATGGCGGCTTCGCCTTATCGGCCTACAAATGTCGCAGTATTATGTGTGACAGCGAAATGGTAGGCCCGTGCAAGCGCAGCGCCGCCGGGCAAAAGCCGCGTTAACCCTCGCAGCCAATACGTTTAAACCTCGCCCCACCGGCGGGGTTTTTTGTTTCTTATATAATCAAAGTCCATATGCCAGTTAGCGTAATATCCATGCCTTTTCCAGCGGTCATTTCTGTGTTGATATTTAAATCCATATAAATCATAAAATTAAAAATAATTTATTAAATACAATTGTTTTTTAAAATTGTAATATCCATCACATAACATGACCTCATAGCCATTTAATCCATATATACGCTTTTTCTTGCCTGACAGCTCAATTGATTCATCTCGTAAATTGATTTCATCTTCTCTCGGTTCAGGCAGGAAAAAATGACTTCAATCAGCCACGATTCAACGGCGGTGCCGCGCGCATTACGCGATACGCGTCGAATGAATATGTTTGTTTCGGTGTCGGCTGCGGTCGCCGGGCTGCTGTTCGGTCTGGATATCGGCGTCATTGCCGGTGCGCTACCGTTTATTACCGATCACTTCGTCCTCACCAGCCGACTTCAGGAATGGGTGGTGAGCAGTATGATGCTCGGCGCAGCGCTGGGCGCGCTGTTTAACGGCTGGCTCTCCTTCCGGTTGGGGCGTAAATACAGCCTGATGGCGGGAGCGATTCTGTTTATCGCCGGGTCGCTCGGCTCAGCGTTTGCGCCGGGCGTGGAGGTGCTGATCGCGGCACGCATTGTGCTCGGGGTGGCGGTGGGGATCGCCTCCTATACCGCGCCGCTGTACCTGTCAGAAATGGCCAGTGAAAACGTGCGCGGTAAAATGATCAGCATGTATCAATTGATGGTCACCCTGGGTATCGTGCTGGCCTTTTTGTCCGATACGGCCTTCAGCTACAGCGGTAACTGGCGCGCGATGCTGGGTGTGCTGGCGCTCCCGGCGATTCTGTTGATGATACTGGTGATCTTCCTGCCTAACAGCCCCCGCTGGCTGGCAGAAAAAGGTCGGCATATTGAAGCGGAAGAGGTGCTGCGGATGCTGCGCGACACCTCGGAAAAAGCGCGCGAAGAACTCAATGAAATCCGTGAAAGCCTGAAACTGAAGCAGGGCGGCTGGAAGCTGTTTAAGGTTAACCGCAACGTGCGTCGTGCGGTGTTTCTGGGCATGCTGCTTCAGGCGATGCAGCAGTTCACCGGCATGAATATCATCATGTACTACGCGCCGCGTATTTTTAAAATGGCCGGGTTTACCACCACCGAGCAGCAAATGATCGCCACGCTGGTTGTCGGGCTGACCTTTATGTTCGCCACCTTTATCGCTATTTTTATGGTGGATAAATCCGGGCGTAAACCAGCGCTGAAAATTGGCTTTAGCGTGATGGCGCTGGGAACGCTGGTGCTGGGCTACTGCCTGATGCAGTTCGATCAGGGCACCGCCTCACCGGGCCTGTCGTGGCTCTCCGTAGGGATGACCATGATGTGTATCGCGGGCTATGCAATGAGCGCCGCGCCGGTAGTATGGATCCTGTGCTCTGAAATCCAGCCGCTCAAATGTCGCGACTTCGGCATTACCTGTTCAACGACGACCAACTGGGTGTCGAACATGATCATCGGGGCCACCTTCCTGACGCTGCTCGACAGTATCGGCGCGGCCGGAACCTTCTGGCTCTACACGGCGCTGAATATTGCTTTCGTCGGCATCACGTTCTGGCTGATCCCGGAGACCAAAAACGTCACTCTCGAGCATATCGAACGCAACCTGATGGCGGGTAAAAAACTGCGCAATATCGGCAACTGATCCTGTTCATTGCGGGAGCGCGCGCCAAAAGGCTGGTAAGTCGATGGCAACTTTGCTTCACTGTCGTTTTGGTGCGCGTGAAAGGATAAGTGAGATGAAAACCATTGGCCTGCTGGGCGGCATGAGCTGGGAGTCAACGATCCCCTATTATCGTTTAATCAACGAAGGTATTAAGCAGCGTCTTGGCGGACTGCACTCTGCCAGCCTGTTACTGCACAGCGTGGATTTCCATGAGATCGAAGCGTGTCAGGCCAGCGGCGAGTGGGAAAGGGCCGGGGATATCCTGGCGCAGGCGGCGGTGGGGTTACAACGCGCCGGAGCTGAGGGGATCGTACTGTGTACCAATACTATGCACAAAGTGGCGGAGCAGATTGAAAATCGCTGTTCGCTGCCGTTTTTGCATATCGCTGACGCCACCGGGCGGGCGATTGCGAAGCAGGATCTGCGGCGGGTGGCGCTACTCGGCACCCGCTATACCATGGAGCAGGATTTTTATCGCGGACGGCTGGCGCAGCAGTTTGCGATTGAAACCCCGATCCCGGAAGCGGAAGATCGCCTGCGTATCAACCAGATTATCTTTGATGAGTTATGCCTCGGCACCTTCACTGAGGCCTCGCGCGATTACTACCTTCAGGTGATTCAGCGTCTGGCGGAGCAGGGGGCTGAAGGGGTGATTTTCGGCTGCACCGAGATTGGTCTGCTGGTCCCCGCCGAACTCAGCCCCATTCCGGTGTTTGATACGGCGGCTATCCACGCGGCGGATGCGGTTGATTTTATGCTCTCGTAAGCATCGCCTCCAGCGGTGCGGTAATCCGTGGCAGACTGGCTTGCAGATGGTCGGTAAAGGCGTCCACCAGCGCCGAGGCCGGACGATGCAAAGGGCGGATCAGGCTGACGGTGAATGGTACGTCGATGCTAAAAGCCCGCACCGCCACGCCGGTTCCGGCATAGTCCAGTGCGGTCAGCGGGTTGACGACCGAGATCCCCGCGCCCGCTCGCACCAGCGCGCAAATTGATGCGGCGCTGTGCGTCTCCACCACCATTCGCCGTTTCACCTGATGGTCGCTGAACAGCGCATCCAGTAGCTGACGATAGCTGTCGGTGCGCGACAGGCTGATGTAATTTTCACCGTGAAAATCGGCTGGCGTCAGTACGTCGCGGGTCGTTAAGGGGTGATCCTGCGGCAATACGCAGACTTCGTTAAGCGTCAGCAGCGGCGTGCGTTCGCTGCCGGCTGGCGTGTGCAGCGTTTCGGTCAGCCCGAGATCGTGGCGCTGCGCCGAGAGCCACTCCTCCAGCAGCGGCGACTCCTGCGGCACAATATTCAGGCTTACATCCGGATAACGCGCCAGAAAAGGCGGGATCAGCACCGGCAGGAATGACTGCGAAAACACCGGCAGGCAGACAACGGACAGCTCGCCCTGACGAAACTCGCGTAAACTTTCCGCGGCGCTGACAATGCGATCCAGCCCGTACCACGAGCGCTGCACCTCTTCAAACAGCCGTAATCCCTGTACTGTCGGATGCAGTCTGCCGCGGGTGCGCGTAAATAGCGTTAGCCCCAGCACCTTCTCGAAGCGCGCCAGTTCGCGACTGACCGTCGGCTGCGAGGTATGCAGCATCAGCGCGGCCTCGGTAAGATTCCCGGTGGTCATCACCGCGTGAAAGATCTCGATATGGCGTAAATTGACGGCGGGCATGTTGGCTCCTGAGAAATAAACCCATATCATTTTTGCATAAACTGACGACAAAACGATATTTTTTATTCGCTTCTTGCTGTGGCGTAATGGAAAAAAATCCCGAATGGAGTCAACCATGCCGCGCGCTCTGCATACCACCGACAGCGATTTGAACGCTGAAAACCTGTTACGCTTACCCGCTGAATTTGGCTGCCCGGTCTGGGTCTACGACGCGCAAATCATCCGCCGTCAGATTGCCCTGCTGAGCCGTTTTGACGTCATTCGTTTTGCGCAAAAAGCCTGCTCAAATATTCATATCCTGCGCCTGATGCGCGAGCAGGGGGTCAAGGTGGATTCGGTGTCGCTGGGCGAAATCGAACGCGCGCTGGCGGCAGGTTACGATCCGCAGACCCATCCGGACGATATCGTATTTACCGCCGATCTTATCGACAGCGATACCCTGGCGCGGGTGCATGAGTTGCAGATCCCGGTTAATGCCGGGTCGATTGATATGCTCGAGCAGCTCGGGCAGGTCTCGCCGGGCCATCGCGTCTGGCTGCGGGTGAATCCGGGCTTCGGTCACGGACACAGCCAGAAAACCAATACCGGCGGCGAAAACAGCAAACACGGGATCTGGCACGGCGATCTTCCGGCGGCGCTGGCAACGATCCGCCAGTACGGCCTGCATCTTATCGGCATTCACATGCATATTGGCTCGGGCGTGGATTACGGCCACCTTGAACAGGTCTGTGGCGCGATGGTGCAGCAGGTGATTGATTGCGGTCAGGATCTGGAGGCGATCTCAGCAGGGGGCGGGCTGTCGATCCCGTATCGCGAAGGCGATGAGTCGATCGATACCGATCACTATTTTGGCCTGTGGAACGCTGCGCGGGAGCAGATTGCCCGTCACCTGGGCCATGCGATTAAACTGGAAATTGAACCGGGACGTTTTCTGGTGGCTGAATCCGGGGTGCTGGTGTCCCAGGTGCGGAGCGTTAAAGCAATGGGCAGCCGTCATTTTGTGTTAATTGACGCCGGATTTAACGACCTGATGCGTCCGGCCATGTACGGCAGCTATCATCATATTACTGCGCTGGCAGCAGATGGGCGGGATCTGCGCGAGACCCCGCTGCTGGAGACGGTGGTTGCCGGGCCGCTGTGTGAGTCCGGCGATGTGTTTACCCAGCAGGAGGGCGGCAAAGTTGAAACCCGCGCGCTGCCAGCGGTCGCGCCGGGCGATTATTTGGTCCTGCATGATACCGGGGCTTATGGCGCGTCGATGTCGTCGAACTACAACAGCCGCCCGCTACTGCCGGAAGTGCTGTTTGACGGCGGAAAAGCGCGTTTGATCCGCCGCCGTCAGACCATTGATGAGCTGCTGGCGCTGGAACTGCTCTGATTAAAATACGGCCCCGTCGTGACGGAATCACGTAACACCAGTTTACCAGTGAATGGCGGGATCGGCTCCAGCGGCTGCCCGCCCACCAGCTTGATCGCCTGATCGATCGCCGTGACAATCATAGTGTCGATGGGCAGATAAACCGTCGACAGCCCGGGTTCCAGCCAGCGGGCGCTGGGAGCATCGTCAAAGCCGAACAGCGAAATATCCTGCGGAATGTGTAACTCTGCCTGGTGTAGCGCTTTTGACGCGCCCAGCGCCATATCATCGTTGCAGGCAAACAGCGCGCTGAACGTTACGTTTTCTGCCAGCAATTCCTGACACAGCTCATAGCCACGCGTCATACTGGCATCGCCGTATTTGATCTTACGCTCATCCTGAGCAATACCGTGTTTTTCCAGCGCCTGGCGATAGCCCATCAGGCGCGCCTTGCCGGTCGGGGTGTGGATCGGGACAGTGATACAGGCGATGTCCCTGTGGCCCTGAGAAATCAGATACTCTACCGCCTGAAACGCGGCGTCCTGCTGCTCAAAGAATACGCAGCGTTCGCGCGCGGAACTGACGTCGCGATTGATGACGATCAGCGGCATCGGCAGCGAGGTAATCAGCGAAGTCATCGTCTTTTCGCTCATAAAACGGGTATAAAGCACGATGGCATCGCAATGGCGATCGGCCAGCATCTGCACCGCCTGTTCTTCGCACTCCGGCGTGTCATGGCCGTCGGTCACAATCAATTGTTTACCATACGATTCCGTCTGGCGCGCCGCCTGTTGCAGCAGGCGGCCAAAATAGAAACCATCAAAGGTTGATACCACCAGGCCAATGCTATTACTGGTGCGATTAGCCAGCGAGCGGGCGAGAAAGTTGGGGCGATAGCCCAGCTCTTCCATGGCCTTAAAAACCTGCTGACGGGTGCTCTCTTTCACCTGACCTGTGCCGTTCAGTACGCGGGAAACCGTCGCTTTCGACACCCCGGCGCGTAGTGAGACATCCAGCATTGTTGCCATTATTTGTTCCTGATGCCACATGATAGCCGCAGTTTAACATAGACATTGTGGGGAAAAAGAACGCGTGCTCCAGGATTGTACTTTGATCAACATTCGTCCTGGTGACAACGCATTTCCCCGGCGTTGTCATGGAAAAGTGCTTATTTTCTGACCAGATGGCAGGCCACGCGGTGCCCGTTGGCCACTTCCCGCAGGGCCGGAATTTCACTATGACAGCGAGCCACGGCATACGGACAGCGGGAGGAAAAACGGCAGCCGGACGGCGGTTTTGACGGATCGGGGATTTCTCCGCGCACTGCGGCCACCGGTTCACGACCCGGTTCCAGTGTTGGCACGGCGGCCAGCAGCGCCTGAGTGTAAGGATGTAGCGGCTGGCTGAACAGCGCATCGCGGCTGGCGGTCTCGACTAACTGGCCCAGGTACATTACCGCCACGTCATCGCACAGATGCTCCACCACGCCCAGATCGTGCGAAATAAACAAAAACGTCACGCCGCGATCGTCGCGCAAATCAGAAAACAGATTGATGATCTGCGCCTGAATCGACACATCCAGCGCCGAAATCGGCTCGTCGGCAATAATAAAATCCGGATTGAGGATTAACGCGCGGGCAATGCCGATGCGCTGCCGTTGACCACCGGAAAACTCGTGCGGAAAGCGGTTATAGTGCTGTGCCGACAGCCCACAGATTTTCATTACCTCAATCACTTTCTCCCGCAGTTCGCGACGGGTGCAAAGCTGGTGTTCAAGCATCGCTTCGCCAATGGCATCGCCGATACGAATACGCGGGTTCAGCGAACTGTACGGATCCTGAAACACCAGTTGGATCTTCGGGCGCAACGCCCGTAGCTCGCGAGGGGAGAGATCGTGCAGATCCTGACCGCGATATTTTACGCTGCCTGCCGTTTTATCATACAGCCCGAGCAGCGTGCGTCCGACGGTCGTTTTGCCGCTGCCGGATTCGCCCACCAGGCCAAAAATCGTGCCCTGGCGGATGTTAAAACTGACGCCATCAACGGCTCGTAGCTGCCCGGTTTCCTGACCGAACAGGCCGTCCCGCAGCGGGAAATGCTTTTTCAGCCCGTCGACTTCAATAAGGTACTCGCTCATGACTGTGCCTCCGGTAAACCGCTGTAAAAGCACGCGGCCTGACGTGTCTGGCCGACCAGCGGCGGAATGCCCTGGCGACAGCGGTCGGTGGCGCGCGCGCAGCGATCGGTAAAGGCGCAGTAAGGCGGCAGGGCTGCCAGATCCGGCACCTGACCGGGAATGGAGTACAGACGCCGACGGCGCTGGCCTGGCACCGGACGCGAGGCGATCAATCCCTGCGTGTAAGGGTGGAGCGGCTCGCGCAGTACATCAGCCGTTGCGCCCTGTTCGACAATACGTCCGGCATACATCACTACCACCTGTTCCGCCATCTGGGCGATGACGCCCAGATCGTGAGTGATCAGCATGAGCGCCATATGATGCTCGCGCGCCCGATCGCGCAGCAGGCGTAAGATCTGCGCCTGCACCGTCACGTCCAGTGCGGTGGTCGGTTCGTCGGCGATCAGCAATTTCGGCTGGCAGCTTAGCGCCATCGCGATCATCACCCGCTGGAGCATGCCGCCGGAAAGCTGGTGCGGATAACTGTTCATCAAACTTTCTGCGCGTGCCAGTCCTACCCCGGCGATCAGCTGGATCGCGTGCTGCCAGGCCGCTTTCGGCGTCTCGCCGCGATGGCGGATCAGCGGCTCGCAAAGCTGATCGCCAATGGTCAGTACCGGGTTGAGCGCGCTCATCGGCTCCTGGAAGATCATTGCCAGTTCGTTGCCGCGAATATCGGCCATCTTTGCAGGTTTGAGGCGTAAAAGATCCTGCCCCTGAAAACGAATTTCTCCCCCGTCGAGACGCGCCGCCTGCGGTGGCAGGAGACCCATCAGCGACATGGCGGTCACGCTTTTACCGCAGCCGGATTCACCGACCACGCCCACGGTTTGCCCGGCCTGAATCGAAAATGATACATCCTGTACTGCCCGCACGCGGCCCTGTTCAGCGGCAAACGACACACAGAGACGATCAAAGGTAATTAACGGCTCGCTCATTTCAGGCTCCGTTTCATTTTGGGATCGAGGGCATCGCGCAGGCCGTCGCCCAGCACGTTAATGGCGATCACCGTAATAAAAATCGCCATTCCCGGCGGCATCCACAGCCAAGGACGGCGCTGAAAGTCGATCAGGCTGTTGGCGGCGTCCATCATATTGCCCCACGACGGGGTGGGCGGAACGACGCCGAGACCGAGATAGCTCAGCGCGGACTCGCTGAGAATAGCGTTGGCCACCGCCATGGTCGCCATCACCACCAGAATCGGAATGGTGTTCGGCAGCAGATGACCAAACAGGCGGCGGCATGCCGACAGGCCAAGCACCTGGGTTGCCAGCATAAAATCGCGCTCGCGCAGGGAGAGAATTTGTCCGCGCACCAGCCGCGCCAGCTTCGGCCATTCCAGCAGGCTCAGCATCACAATCACCATGTAAATGCGCGAGTCCGGGGAGAAATCCAGTTCCGACAGCATGGCACCGGCGACAATCAGCAGCGGCAGGCTGGGAATGGTCATCACCAGATCCGCCAGCCGCATGATCAGCTTGTCGGTAATACCGCCCACATAGCCTGAGACGGCCCCGAGCAAATAACCGAGCGCCACCGACAGCAGCATGGTCAGCAGGCCGATAATTAACGAAATCCGGCCAGCCAGCAGCAGACGGGTATACACATCGCGACCGAGAAAATCGGTGCCGAGCCAGTGCTCCGCACCCGGCGGTTTGTTGATCATCAGGACATCGGTGGCATCATCTTTCCACGGTGACCAGATCGGACCCAGCACGCACCAGATTGCCATCACGATTAGGGTGAGCAGACATAGCATGGCAAGATGATTACGCCGCAGCACACGCCAGGCCTGACGCCACGGAGAAGGCGTCACCTGTGAGAGCGTCGGGATCTCCGCCTTACGCAAGCGACGATTGGTGGAGAACAGAGAATTGAGCATCACGACCTCACCCGAATGCGCGGGTCGGCCCACGCGTAGAGCACGTCGGCAAGCAGATTGCCGAGAATGGTTAATACCGCCAGGAAAAGCGTAAAGCCCATCAGCACCGGATAGTCGCGGGCGGCCAGCGAATCAATATGGATATGTCCGGCACCCGGCCAGTTAAACACTTTTTCGGTAATGATGGCCCCGGAAAATAATCCTGGCAGCTCAAAGCCGAGCAGAGTGATAATCGGCAGCAGCGCATTGCGCAGGGCGTGCTTAAAAATCACCGTCCGCTCGCGTAACCCTTTGGCACGGGCGGTGCGGATAAAATCCATTTTCACCACATCCAGCATACTGGCACGGAAATAGCGAGTCAGGCTGCCCGCCTGCAACATCACCAGCGCCAGCACTGGCAGGATCAAATGCGCGGCCACCTGCATCATCCACGCCCAGCCGCTGTCGTCGCTGCCGGTATTGGTCATCCCGCCCACCGGCAGCCAGTGCAGATCGACCGCGAACCACTTAATCAACAGCAGGCAGAGGAAAAAGGTCGGAAACGACATGGCGGCGAACACCGCCACGCTCACGACATGATCGAATAGCGAGTTGGGTTTTAGCGCTGAGACAATGCCAACCGCCAGACCGATGCCCCAGTAAAACACCAGCGCCACGCTTGCCAGCAGGAAGGAGTTCCAGATGTACTGATTCAGCAACTGGCTGACCGGGATTTGATACTGCAATGAAAATCCTAAATCGCCCTGTAATAGCTGGCCCAGCCAGTGCACATAGCGGCTCAGCAGCGGCTGATCAAGACCATAAATAGCCTTAAGTTCGGCGGCTCGGGCGGCGGTCAGGGTGATATTGCCGTCAATAAAATCGCCGGGGGTTTTGGCGAACAGCATAAAGATGATAAACGAGGCGAGCAGCAGCATCGGCAGAGTTTGCAGCAGCCGCCGCAGGATAAAATTTCTCATGGTTTTCTCACGGCCGCCGCCCGGCAGAAGGGCGGCGGCGACGGCATTACTTGACGATTTTCACATCCGGCAGGCTGCCGGTCAGGCCGTTGTAGATATCCGGCTTAAAGCCGGTAACCCGGGCGCTGCTAGCGGACAGAATTTTGCGGTTGCCGAGCAGAATGACCGGCGGATCGTCAGCCAGCACTTTGTAGAGCTGGTGGTAAATCGGCTTACGTTTTTCCACATCAAGCGTGGCGTTGCCTTCGTTAATCAGCTTATCGACATCAGGATTGTTATAGCCTGACTCTTTTGCCTCGCTGCTGTAGAAATCCCATACCCCATCGTGCGGATCGTTCAGGGTGCTGGTACTGAACGACGCCAGATCGTAATTACCAGACTTGCGCTGCGCCATCAGGGCATTGAAATCAACCACCTGCGGTTTTAACAGCACGCCAATCTGCTGCCAGTTTTCTTTGGCGATCGGGATCAGCGCGTCGTTAAGCACCTTTTTGCTCACCAGCAGCGTCAGTTCAAGGCGTTTGCCGTCTTTCACGCGGATACCGTCCGCACCCGGCTTCCAGCCCGCCTCATCCAGCAGCTTTTTCGCCTGTGCCGGATCGTATTTATACGGATTCACCCCGTCCGGGTTGTACGCCCATGAAATCGGCGCGATAGGTTCAATGGCGACGGTACCGTACCCCTGATACACCACGTCGATCAGCTTCTGGCGATCCAGGCCGTAAATCAGCGCCTGCCGTACTTTGGCGTCTTTCAGCGCCGGACGACGAACGTTAAATTCCACTTCACTGTAATCGCTGGAGCCGTACAGGTTAATATTGGCAAAGCCCAACAGCTTAAGCTGTTCAATGTCATCCGGGCGCGAGGTGAAGGCGTCGTAATCCGTCTCGCCGGTCTGGAACAGCTGGAAATTGGTGGACGGATTGGTCACGCGATAGATAAACCGCGGCGTCGGCGGCGTACCGCGCCAGAAATGGATATTGGCGTGGAAACGGATCTCCTGACCGGGAATGTACTTATCATAGACATAAGGACCGTTACCCAGCGGCTTGCCGTGCAGGGTGCGCAGATAATCGAGATTACCACGCTGATAATTCTTGCCGTAATACGCTTTCGACAATACCGGCCCGCCGATTTTTGCCAGCGTGGTTGCGCCAGGCTGCGTAGTGGTCACTTCAATGGTCAGCGGGTCGATCACTTTCAGGCCGCTAACGCTGTCGGCTTTCCCGGCCTTATATTCTGCGCCACCGGCAATGTTGGCGAGCGTAATATCGGTATCGCCGTCGTATTTCGGATCGGAGAGGACAGTCAGCGTAAAGGCGACATCCTCAGCGGTGAGCGGCGAACCGTCGCTGAAGGTCAGATTTGGGCGCAGCTTAATGGTATAGACTTTGCCGTCCGGACTAACGGTCCAGCTTTCAGCCAGCCCCGGCACCAGTTTGCCCTGGCTGTCCCAGTCAATCAGACGGGAGAAAATAACGTTAGTGACGTTCTCGTCCCAGCCGTTCACAAAGAAATAGGGGTTAAAAATCCCCTGCGGTTCAGAGATCCCGGCGACGACTGTATCTTTACGCAGCTTTGCCGCCGGCGGCACCTGGCTGGCATCGGCGGCTGGCGTGATCCCTTCTTTTAAAATGTCATCCGCACTGGCGAGAGAAGAAAAGGCAATCGAGCCGCTGAGCAGCGCGATGTGTAGCGCAAGAGCAAAGCGTGTGGGTCTTGTGGTGAGTGTTTTCAGTAACCTGGCCAAAAGTATGTTCCCTCGTCAGATAGGTGCGATAAACATTTACAAATAATGACGAACGATAAGAGCCGTCCCGCACCCTGTCTAACAACGAAAAGATATGGCCTATAGCGATTTATCCTTAGAAAAAAGATGGAAAAGCATAGCCAGAAAATGAATGACGCATCGGATGCGTAAATGTGGTATGCCAATATGAAATAACTGGCTTATCTGGAATACCGCTATTGATGTTGCGACCGCAATCACAGAACTTTTCGCGTTACCTGACTATTTTTGGTATGCCAAATGGGCGTGAGCTGTCCCCATTTCGATAACAGGCCCCTAAAATTCTGAGGTATTACCCGATGGCATTTCAGGAAAAAATGATCGACTCGCTGGGCAGTTTCGCGACCAAATTCAACAGTTACCGCTACATCATGGCGATCAAAGCCTCCTTCATCACGCTGATGCCGGTAATTATTGTCGGCGCATTTTCGGTGTTAATTTCCAACATGGTGCTGGATCCTAAAAACGGTCTGGCCAGCTTTCAGTCGCTGTCTTTCCTGGCAGCACTCAAACCCATCACCGGTGCCATTAACTACGCCACCCTGAACTTCCTCAATATCGGCGCAGTGTTTTTGATCGGCATTGAGCTGGGCCGAATTAACGGCATTAAAACGCTCTTTCCCGGCCTGCTGGCAGTGATCTGCTTTATCTGCGTGACGCCCACAACCGTGGAGATGATGGTCGACGGGCAGATGCACGAAGTCAAAGACGTGCTGCTGCGCCAGTTCTCCGACACCCGCAGCCTGTTCCTCGGCATGTTCATCGCCATTCTGTCGGTTGAAATCTACTGCTGGCTGGAAGGGCGGCCGGGGCTGAAGATCAAAATGCCGGACACCGTGCCGCCGAACGTCTCCGCCTCGTTTTCCGCGCTGATCCCGGCGATCATCACCACCACCGTTATTGCCACCTTCGGCTTTGTATTCCATCAGATCACCGGTATGTACCTGTACGATGCGGTGTATCAGGTGGTGCAGCAACCGCTGGAGCGGGTGGTGCAAAGCCTGCCGGGGATCCTCCTGCTGATGTTTGTCGCCCAGCTGTTCTGGGTGATCGGCATTCACGGCAACCAGATGATCAAACCGATCCGCGAGCCGCTGCTGCTGGGAGCGATCACCGTTAATATGAGCGCTTTTGAGCAGGGCAAAGAGGTGCCGAATATCATTACCATGCCATTCTGGGATGTCTATATGAGCATCGGCGGTTCCGGCCTGACCATTGGTTTGCTGATCGCGGTGATGATCGCCACCAAACGCAAAGAAATGCGCGAGATCGCCAAGCTCTCCATAGGCCCTGGCCTCTTTAATATCAACGAGCCGGTGATTTTCGGCATGCCGATCATGCTGAATCCGATTCTGGCGATCCCATTCATTATTACGCCGCTGGTCACCGGTTCTATCGGCTATTTTGCGACTGTGACGGGATTTGCCGGGAAAGCCGTGGTAATGGTGCCGTGGACCACACCGCCGTTGATCAACGCCTGGCTCTCCACTGCCGGATCGATGGGCGCAGTGGTGACTCAGCTTATCTGCATTATTACGGCGGTGATCATTTACCTGCCGTTCGTCAAAATCGCCTCCCGTCGCGCGGAACAGGCGCAGTTGCTGAGTGAACAGCAGGCTGCTGCTACTAAATGAGGATCTTATGAGTACAAAGACGTTAACCATTCCTGAGGATTTTATTTTGGGCGCGGCAGCTTCCGCCTGGCAGACCGAGGGCTGGAGTGGCAAAAAGGAAGGGCAGGATTCCTGGCCCGATCTCTGGTACAAGAACGACCGCCACGTCTGGCATAACGGCTACGGTCCGGCGGTGGCGACTGACTTTATCAACCGCTTCCGTGAAGATGTCGCGCTAATGAAGGACGCCGGGCTGACCCATTATCGCACCTCGATTAACTGGTCGCGCTTTCTCACCGATTACGAAAACGGCACGGTAGACGAAGAGTACGCCGCGTATTACGACCAGCTTTTTGATGAGATGCAGCGCCATGGCATCGAGCCGATGATCTGCCTGGAGCACTATGAACTTCCGGGCTATTTACTGGAAACTTACGGCGGCTGGGCATCGAAAAAAGTTGTCGAACTGTACGTGCTGTATGCCCAAAAAGTGTTTGAACGCTATCATCAAAACGTGACGCGCTGGTTCACCTTTAATGAACCGATCGTGGTGCAGACGCGGGTTTATCTCGACGCGCTGCGCTGGCCGTATGAACAAAATACCGGCACCTGGATGCAGTGGAACCATCATAAAACGCTGGCGACGGCGAAAGTGGTGAAGCTGTTTCGTGAGCAAGGATATCGCGGCACGGTAGGCTGCATCCTCAATCCGGAAGTGACGTATCCACGCTCGCGTGCGGCGCATGACGTGCGGGCCGCTGAGATTTACGACCTGTTTTATAACCGGGTGTTTCTCGACCCGCTGGTGCATGGCGAATATCCCGCCGAACTATTCAGGTTACTGGAGCAGCATAATGTCGCGTGGGAATATACGGCGGACGAGCTGGCGATCATCCGCGACAATACCGTCGATGAACTGGGCATCAACCTTTACTATCCGCACCGGGTAAAAGCGCCGTCCCGCGCCTGGCATCCGCAGACGCCATTCCACCCGGCGTATTATTACGAGCCTTTTGACCTGCCCGGTCGACGAATGAACGCCTCGCGCGGCTGGGAGATTTACCCGCGCATTATTTATGACATGGCGATGCGCATCAAAAACGAGTACCGCAATATACCGTGGTTCGTGGCCGAAAGCGGGATGGGCGTGGAGAATGAAGCGCAGTACCGTAATGCGGATGGAATGATTGAGGATGATTACCGCATCCGTTTCATCAGCGAGCATCTTTATTATACGCTGCTGGCGCGGGAGGACGGGGCAAACTGTCAGGGCTATATGCTGTGGGCCTTTACCGACAACGTCTCGCCGATGAACGCGTTTAAAAACCGCTACGGTCTGATTGAAATCGACCTTGATAACCACCGCGCCCGGCGGGCAAAAAAATCCGCTTCGTGGTTTCGTCAGTTGCGCACAAGTCACCAGCTTACGCTGACCATCGACGATGAGGATAAGTAGCCTCATCACTGAAGTGAAAACCCCCGAAACGGCGTGAAATTTGGTAAACTTGTCCACGTCCGGGCCTTCCCGGACGTTAACGTCAACGTATGCACAGGTGATAGTGTGGAGAAGGCCCTCGTCCCGCCGGAAAAGAAACCTTACCAGGAAATTGGTGAAGATTTACGTGCGCAGATCGTGCAGGGGCGCTACCCTCCCGGCTCGCGGTTACCGCCTGAGCGCAATATCGCCGAAACCTATGGTGTCAGCCGAACTATCGTGCGTGAAGCGCTGCTGATGCTGGAGCTTCAGGGCACGGTCGACATCCGCCAGGGGTCCGGAGTGTACGTTATGCGCGTACCCTGTGAAGAAGAAAACGAAGAGGAACGTCTGCTCAACAGCGACGCCGGGCCGTTTGAAATCCTTCAGGCCCGACAACTGCTGGAAAGCAACATCGCCGCCTTCGCCGCCCGGATGGCGACCCGCGCCGATATCGACAATTTGCGCCGGATCATTGAGCAGGAACAGCGAGCGATCGCCACCAACGACACCAGCCAGGACAACAGTAAGATGTTTCATCTGGTGCTGGCCGGGGCGTCGCAAAATCAAATGCTGCTGATGACGGTCGAAAACATCTGGCATCAGATGGACGGCAACCCGCTGTGGCAGCAGTTTAACGCCCATATTGCCAGCCGCACGTATCGCCTGAAATGGCTGGGCGACCGCCAGACTATTCTCGCCGCCCTGCGCCGCCGTGATGTAATGGGGGCATGGCAGGCCATGTGGCAGCACCTGGAAAACATTAAAAACAGCCTGCTGGAGTTGTCCGACGAGGATGCGCCGGATTTTGACGGCTACCTTTTTGAATCGGTGCCGATTTTTCAGGGGAAGCTGATGTGAGGGGCTGGCTGTCAGCCGTTGTGTCGCGATAATGCCGGGTGGCGCTTCGCTTACCCGGCCTTGTATTATCCTTTCTGAGCAGAGAGAGCCGGCCAGTTCTCACTGCCATGCAGTCCGCATGCCGGACCCGGCCTCAGGCTCAAAGCCTGTTTTGTAGATCTATGCAGCGGACTGCCCTTCTCCACAGGTGACAAACCGGACAGTATCATGGACCGGTTTTCCCGGTAATCCGCATTCACAAGGTTGGTCTCACTATGGAACAGGAACTGCATTTTATTGGTATCGATGTCTCTAAAGCGAAGCTGGATGTTGATGTGCTGCGGCCCGATGGCCGTCACCGCAGTAAAAAGTTTGCCAACACCCCGAAGGGCCACGATGAGCTGGTCCGCTGGCTGAACAGCCATCAGGCTGCGCCTGCACATATCTGTATGGAAGCCACCAGTACGTACATGGAAGACGCCGCCGCGCATCTCAGCGATGCGGGGTTCACGGTATCGATCATCAATCCCGCCCGCGGTAAAGCCTTCGCACAGAGCGAGGGACTGCGCAGCAAAACGGACGCCGTCGACGCCCGGATGCTGGCAGAGTTCTGCCGCCAGAAGCGGCCTGCTGCATGGCAGGCGCCTCATCCGGTTGAACGGGCGCTGCGGGCACTGGTGCTGCGCCATCAGTCGCTGACGGACATGCACACCCAGGAGCTTAACCGGCTGGAGACAGCGCGGGACGTTCAGATGCCGAGTATTGACGCGCATCTTCTGTGGCTTGATGCCGAACTGAAACGTCTTGAAAAACAGATAAAGGACCTGACGGATGATGACCCGGATATGAAGCACCGCAGGAAGCTGCTGGAAAGTATCCCGGGTATCGGGGAAAAGACGTCAGCGGTGCTGCTGGCGTACATCGGTCTGGAAAACCGGTTCGGCGGAGCGAGACAGTTCGCGGCCTTTGCGGGACTGACGCCCCGCCATCATGAATCAGGGAGCAGCGTGCGCGGCGCAGGCCGGATGAGTAAGGCGGGCCATGTGTCGCTTCGCAGGGCGCTGTACATGCCGGCGATGGTGGCAGTAAGCAAAACGACCTGGGGGCGGGCGTTCCGTGACCGTCTGGCAGCTAACGGCAAACGGGGAAAAGTCATCATCGGGGCGATGATGCGTAAACTGGCGCAGGTGGCATACGGTGTGCTGAAATCGGGCGAGTCGTTCGACGCGTCCAGGCATGTACCGGTAGCGGCTTAACCGGGTCGTGAAAGGAAAAAACAGCGCCTGACGGCGCTGTGGTTGTCATGCCTGTAATCCGGGAAACCGGAAGCTAAAAAAACTTGCGGGCTATAACAGTATCTACGATTCATTGACGCTACGGGTTGTGCTTTACCTGTGGGCCGGGTGACGCTTCGCTTACCTGGCCTACGATTCATTGACGCTGCGGGTTGTGCTTTACCTGTGGGCCGGGTGGCGCTTCGCTTACCTGGCCTATGATTCATTGACACTGCGGGTTGTGCTTTACCTGTAGGCCCGTGCAAGCGCAGCGCCGCCGGGCAAAGCCGCTATGGATTATCCCTCGTTCAACGTACTCACCGATTGCCGGCGTACCAGCGTCGGGTTAAATAAATGCGTAATTTCCGGTAATGGTCGATTTTCAGACAGCGCCAGCGCCAGCTCTGCGGCCTGAGTCGCCATCGTCACGATAGGGTAGCGCACGGTAGTCAGCCGGGGACGCACGTAGCGTGAGATCAGCACATCATCAAAACCAATCAACGATATTTCTCGCGGGACGTCGATGCCGTTGTCATTGAGCACGCCCATCGCACCGGCGGCCATCGAATCGTTATAACAGGCAATCGCGGTAAAATTTTTGCCACGGCCCAGCAGTTCAGTCATCGCCTGTTCGCCGCCGCTCTCGTCCGGTTCGCCGAAGGTGACCAGCCGATCGTTGGCAGGCAGGCCGCTCTCTTTCAGCGCATCGTAGTAGCCCTGCAGACGATCTTCTGCATCGGAAATCGCGTGATTAGAGCACAGGTAGCCAATACGCGTATGGCCCTGCTGGATCAGATGGCGAGTGGCAAGCCACGCACCATAACGATCGTCCAGCGCTACACAGCGATCTTTGTAGTCCGGCAGAATACGGTTGATCAACACCATGCCGGGGATCTGCTTCATCAGCCCTACCAGCTCGGCATCGGGGATCATTTTGGCATGCACCACCAGCGCCGCGCAGCGATGACGCATCAACTGTTCAATGGCCTGACGCTCTTTATGCTCGTCGTGATAGCCATTGCCGATCAGTAAAAAATTACCGGTATGGTAAGCCACCTGCTCGACGGCTTTAACCATGGCACCAAAAAAAGGATCGGACACGTCTCCAACGACCAGACCAATGGTTTCCGTTGCCTGCTGCGCCAGCGCGCGTGCGTTGGCATTCGGATGATAGGACAGGGATTCCATTGCCGCGAGTACGGCCTGACGAGAGGTATCGCTGGCTTTAGGCGAATTATTAATAACGCGTGAAACGGTGGCGACAGAAACGCCTGCGAGTCGGGCTACATCTTTTATGGTCGCCATACTTTGCCTTAGTGGGTAAACGTTTACATCACAATAAGTTTTACGGAAAAACGGCCGTACTTCAAGGAGATTAACTTAACACGCCCGGCCATAGCGGCCTGTGATCGCCGTCAGTAATGTTATCGTTACTGGTATTCATTTTGCTGATGAAATGAGAAAAAGCTAATTAATACCTTTGGTTACACTTTGCGCAAGGATGTTGCGATTGACCGCTGGTGAGTTCGGGGCGGGGATTGCTACTCTGATTATCCCAGAGGTATTGATTGGTGAGATTTTTTGGTACGACCTTCGTACTTGACTCTTACACCGGCCTGCGCAGATGCGCAGGTTTTTTTTCGCCTCCATTTTGTTGCCGCGCCTGTTATGCTATTCCTTTGGCTTGCACACCTTTATTGTCATGCAAAGGGAGTTGATATGCTTTTGGGTTTTTTCCGCCAGCTGTTTCAAATCATGTTCCGGGTAAAAGTCACCGGTGATGCCCGTGCGCTACACCAGCAAAAAATACTGATCACCCCTAATCACGTCTCCTTTATTGACGGTATTTTGCTGGCGCTGTTTCTGCCCATTCGTCCGACCTTCGCGGTCTATTCCTCTATTAGTCAGCAGTGGTATATGCGCTGGCTCAGGCCGCTGATTGATATTGTACCGCTCGACCCGACCAAACCGATGTCCATCAAGCACTTGGTGCGCCTGATTGAACAGGGACGACCGGTGGTGATCTTCCCGGAAGGGCGCATTTCCGTTTCCGGCTCGCTGATGAAGATTTACGATGGGGCGGCGTTTGTCGCGGCGAAAGCGGACGCAACGATTGTACCCGTGCGTATTGAAGGGGCCGAACTCACCTTCTTCAGCCGTCTGAAAGGGCTGGTGAAACAGCGCCTGTTCCCGCGCATCGCTATTCACATCCTGCCGCCGACCCACATCCCGATGCCAGACGCGCCGCGCGCCCGCGACCGCCGTAAAATGGCGGGCGAAATGCTGCATCAAATTATGATGGAAGCGCGTATGGCCGTGCGCCCGCGCGAAACGCTGTTCGAAGCGTTGCTTTCCGCGCAGTACCGCTTTGGCGCGGGTAAGCACTGCGTGGAGGATATTAACTTCCAGCCGGACAGCTACCGTAAGCTGCTGACCAAAACGCTGTTTGTGGGGCGTATCCTGGAAAAATACAGCGTCCAGGGCGAGAGAATCGGCTTGATGCTGCCTAACGCGGGTATCAGTGCCGCGGTGATCTTCGGCGCGATTTCTCGCGGCCGCGTACCGGCGATGATGAACTATACGGCTGGCGTCAAAGGGCTGACCAGCGCGATCACCGCTGCAGAAATCAAAACGGTGTTCACCTCGCGTCAGTTTCTCGATAAGGGCAAACTGTGGCACCTGCCGGAACAGCTTAAGCAGGTTCGCTGGGTTTTTCTCGAAGATTTAAAAAGCGACGTCACGACGGCTGACAAGCTGTGGATTTTTTCGCATTTGTTGATGCCGCGGCTGGCTCAGGTGGAGCAGCAACCGGAAGATGCGGCGGTGATCCTCTTCACTTCAGGTTCAGAAGGTAATCCAAAAGGCGTCGTTCACAGCCATAAAAGCATTCTGGCCAACGTCGAGCAGATCAAAACGATTGCCGACTTTACCGCCAACGACCGCTTTATGTCGGCGCTGCCGCTGTTTCACTCCTTCGGCCTGACCGTAGGGCTGTTCACGCCGTTGCTGACGGGCGCAGAAGTGTTCCTGTATCCGAGTCCGTTGCATTATCGCATCGTGCCGGAACTGGTTTACGACCGCAACTGTACCGTGCTGTTTGGCACCTCAACCTTTCTCGGCAACTATGCCCGCTTCGCCCATCCGTATGATTTCTTCCGCCTGCGCTATGTGGTAGCGGGCGCAGAGAAATTGCAGGAGAGCACGCGCCAGCTCTGGCAGGATAAATTTGGCCTGCGCGTGCTGGAAGGCTATGGCGTGACCGAATGTGCGCCGGTGGTTTCAATTAATGTGCCGATGGCAGCGAAACCCGGCACCGTCGGGCGCATTCTGCCAGGGATGGACGCGCGTCTGCTGGCGGTGCCGGGCATTGACGAGGGCGGAAGGCTGCAGCTTAAAGGACCAAATATCATGAGCGGCTACCTGCGGGTGGAAAACCCTGGCGTGCTGGAAGCGCCGACGGCGGAAAACCACAATGGTGACGTTGAAACTGGCTGGTATGACACCGGTGATATTGTCGCTTTTGACGAGCAGGGTTTTGTCCGTATTCAGGGCCGCGCTAAACGCTTTGCCAAAATAGCCGGAGAGATGGTGTCGCTAGAGATGGTCGAGCAACTGGCGCTGGCGGTATCGCCTGACAAAATGCATGCCACCGCCATTAAACAGGATGCCAACAAAGGTGAGGCGCTGGTGCTCTTTACCACCGACAGTGAACTGGCGCGCGACAAGCTGCAACAGCACGCCAGAGCGAATGGCGTTCCTGAACTGGCCGTTCCACGCGATATCCGCTTTATTAAACAGATGCCGTTACTGGGCAGCGGTAAGCCGGATTTCGTGACCTTAAAAAGTATGGTTGATGAGGCAGAGCACGCCGATGAGTGAGTCAGTACACACTAACACTTCGCTGTGGTCGAAAGGGATGAAGGCGGTAATCAGCGCTCAGTTCCTCTCGGCATTCGCAGATAACGCACTGCTTTTTGCCACCCTGGCGCTAATGAAGGAGCTGTTTTATCCGGACTGGAGCCAGCCTGTTCTGCAAATGGTGTTTGTAGGCGCTTACATACTTTTTGCTCCCTTTGTGGGACAAATTGCCGACAGTTTTGCCAAAGGACGGGTGATGATGTTTGCCAACGTCCTGAAACTGATTGGTGCGGGCAGCATCTGCTTTGGCATCAACCCTTTTATCGGCTATACGCTGGTTGGCGTGGGCGCGGCCGCTTACTCACCGGCGAAATATGGCATTCTCGGCGAACTGACTACCGGCGATAAGCTGGTGAAAGCGAATGGCCTGATGGAGTCGTCCACCATCGCCTCCATTCTGCTGGGGTCGGTCGCGGGCGGTGTGCTGGCGGACTGGCACGTGATGGCGGCACTTGGCGTCTGTGCCGTGGCCTATGCCGGGGCGATAGTCGCCAATGTGATGATCCCGAAACTCCCTGCTGCGCGACCGGGGCAATCCTGGCGCTTTACGCCCATGACCCGCAGCTTCTTTAGTGCCTGCCGGGTACTGTGGACTAACCCGGAAACGCGTTTTTCACTGGTCGGCACCAGCCTGTTCTGGGGAGCCGGCGTGACGCTGCGTTTCCTGCTGGTGCTGTGGGTGCCGGTCGCGCTGGGCATCGTGGATAACGCCACGCCAACCTATCTGAACGCGATGGTGGCGGTCGGTATTGTCGTTGGTGCGGGGGCGGCGGCGAAGCTGATCACGCTGGAAACCGTGGCGCGCTGCATGCCCGCCGGAATTTTGATTGGCGTGGGCGTGGTCTTCTTTGCTCTCCAGCATACGCAGTTGCCTGCTTACGGATTGTTGCTGCTAATCGGCGTCATGGGCGGCTTTTTTGTGGTGCCGCTGAATGCGCTGTTGCAGGAGCGCGGCAAGAAAACCGTCGGCGCGGGGAACGCTATTGCGGTGCAGAATCTCGGTGAAAACAGCGCCATGCTGCTGATGCTGGGGCTGTATTCGCTGGCGGTCAAAGTGGGTGTGCCTATTGTCGGCGTGGGCGTGGGGTTCGGTGCCATCTTTGCGCTGGCGATTACCGCACTGTGGATTTGGGGACGTCGCCGCAAAGGGTGAACGCAATGCCGGATGGCGCTGCGCTTATCCGGCCTGGGGGCATTACCTCTTCAGACACGGTGGGCGGTGTCGGGGGATGGTAATGCCGCGTAATCAGGCAGTTGTAGGCCCGGTAAGCGCAGCGCCACCGGGCATGTCACGCTTACGGTGCCGGATAGGTATACACCCGATGCACCGCCTCAATCTCCGCCAGCACTTCTTCGCTTAACTCAAGATGCAGACTTTCCACATTGGCCTTGAGCTGTTCCATCGTCGTGGCTCCCAGCAGCGTGCTGGCGACAAACGGCTGACGGCGAACAAAGGCCAGCGCCATTTGCGACGGATCAAGACCGTGGCGTTTAGCGATCTCCACATAAGCGGCAACCGCTTTCTGTGCCTGCTCGCCGCTATAGCGGGTAAAGCGGCTAAACAACGTATTCCGCGCACCCGCAGGCTTCGCGCCGTTGAGGTATTTGCCGCTCAGCGTACCGAACGCCAGGCAGGAATAGGCCAGCAGTTCCACGCCTTCAAACTGGCTCACTTCGGCCAGACCCACCTCATAACTGCGGTTAAGCAGGCTATACGGATTCTGAATAGTCACAATGCGCGGCAGATCGTGCTTATCCGCCAGATGCAAATAACGCATTACGCCAAACGCGGTTTCATTCGACACGCCGATGTAGCGAATCTTCCCGGCACGCTGATACTCGGTCAGCGCCTCCAGCGTTTCCAGTAGAGAAACCACCGGGGCGGAATCCGTCCAGCTATAGCCGAGTTTGCCAAAACAGTTAGTGGCGCGCTGCGGCCAGTGAACCTGATACAAATCGAGATAATCGGTTTGCAGCCGCTTCAGACTCTGATCCAGCGCTTCACGGATATTTTTACGATCCAGGGCCTGATTCGGGCGAATACCGCTGTCGCCGGTGCGACTCGGACCGCTCACCTTTGAGGCGATAACCAGTTTTTCTCGGCTGCCATGCTTCGCCAGCCAGTTGCCAACGTAGGTTTCCGTCAGTCCCTGCGTTTCCGGGCGCGGTGGAACAGGATACATCTCAGCGACGTCAATCAGGTTGATACCCTGACTCACGGCATAATCAAGCTGTGCATGGGCGTCGGCTTCGCTGTTTTGTTCACCAAACGTCATGGTGCCCAGCCCCAGGGTGCTAATCTCAAGCGAGCTGTGGGGGATACGGTGATAGTGCATAGCCGAATTCCTTTTTTATGTCACGTCAGGAGCTTCCCGACAAAGGAATATAAAAATGGCAGAGGCAAAGAGAAAGGGAAAGTAAAAAATCATAAAGGTCAGCGGATGGCTGACCTTCAGCGGTTAACGTTCAATAATCTGTGAAATTTCATCGCGGTTAATTTGTACCGAATTACCCTGCTGATCGTGGTAGCTCACCAGCCCGGTATCATTATCAACTTCCGGCTTGCCGTCGGTGAGGATCATCCGACCATCTTTGGTTGCCATGACATAGTCGCTGCTACAGCCTGACACTACACAGGCCAACCCTACAGCTGAAATCAATACTCCCCATTTTTTCACCGTTGTTCCCCTCATCTGACCGATACTGTTATCAGTCTAGTAATAACGCAAAAGGTCGGCAGAAAAAAAGCAGTAAAATCTTAAATCTTAATGATATGGACGCCGATCAAAAAAATCAGAGGGTTATGCCTTACTCACTGACCAGTAAAAAATGCCGCGCCAGCAGGGCGGCAGTAAAATTTTTCTTCAGATAGAAGCCGCGTGGCAGGGTAAGAATCGGTTCTCCGCGCGCGCCGATGGCTTCGGTCAACGCCCGGCTATTTGCTGCTTTCGGGCGTAGCTGTAGCACCTCGCCGTGACGGGCGGTAATACGCTCCACCTGACCCAGCACGATCAAATCCATCAGCTCTTCCCAGTCCATGCGTAACTGACTCTCTTCCTCTTCATTCGGCGTCCAGAGCAGCGGCGAACCGACGCGACGTTCGGCCAGTGGGATAGTGCGCTCACCTTCAACCGGGATCCACAGCACCCGCTTCAGCTTATGGCGAACGTGGCTGGTTTCCCAGCTTACGCCGCTATTGCCGGTCAGCGGCGCGACGCAGACAAACGTGGTCTCCAGTGGACGCCCGCGACTGTCTATCGGGATGGTTTTCAGCTCCACGCCCAGCGCGGCAAAATCCTGTTCCGGCTTGCTACCGGCGCTCGCGCCCAGCCAGACCTCCAGCAATACGCCGATCCAGCCTTTATCCCTTTTGAGATCCTGAGGAACAGGCAAACCCGCCAATGCCGCCAGTTCGCCAAGCGAGTACCCGGCAAGCCGCTGCGCCTGCATTAATAACTGCGCTTGCGTTTGTGGTGGAGCGATCAGCGGCGAGAACGATGACATAATCACAACCTTGGTTAAAAAATAAACAGTGATGTTACCCACTGTGCACAGAGTTTAGCTTTTTCTTTTTAGCGGCAACAGCCCTATGATTTTTAGCTATTTTTTTTCCATTATTTTGCCGATGACGGCGTCCAGAAAAGGGTTTTCCAAATCTGGTCACTGGCAATGAACAGGATCTTACACCATGTTATCCACAGAAAAATGGGATAACTGTTAAAAACCCGCACTACTGTTTCCATTTACAGCCTTGACGTAGGACGAAAATCGAATTTTTACACAAAAAGTGACTAACTTATTGGCACAATCTGTGGATAAAACCCACGCTGTTCGATCTTTCATCAGTGCGTTGATCCCCCGCGTGATATACATCACAATTTTGTTTTCCACACGGCGGATCTGTTAGTTAATCTGTTGAATATAGGCATTTAAATTTTGCAGCCTAAAAAAGCTTTATTCGGAGTAGTCTGGGTTTTCCCACGTTAATTCCATACTTCTTCACAACTCTATCCACAGAAAAAGTGCATAAAATTGCTGTTTATGCCCTTCGGCTGTTTATAACTTCAATAATTTTTGTGAGTTATTCAGTCGTTATCCGGTTATTCTCCTGTAAGAGAGTGGTTTACCGTTTCCGATGAGTGTGAAACAATCATTCACATTGAAGATTAGTTTGAGGTAGTCCGGTGATTGATGACGATGGCTACCGCCCGAATGTCGGTATTGTAATCTGTAACCGCCAGGGTCAGGTCATGTGGGCGCGGCGGTTTGGTCAACACTCCTGGCAATTCCCTCAAGGGGGAATTAATCCAGGAGAGACAGCCGAGCAGGCGATGTACCGGGAGCTGTTTGAAGAGGTTGGCCTGAGCCGCAAAGATGTGCGGATCCTGGCATCAACCCGCAACTGGTTGCGTTACAAGTTACCGAAACGTTTGGTGCGTTGGGACACAAAGCCGGTTTGTATCGGCCAAAAACAGAAGTGGTTTCTGTTGCAGTTAATCGGCAACGATGCGGATATCAATATGGATACCAGCAGCACGCCAGAGTTTGATGGCTGGCGCTGGGTCAGTTACTGGTATCCGGTACGTCAGGTAGTCTCGTTTAAACGCGACGTCTATCGTCGGGTGATGAAAGAATTTGCCGCTATGGTGATGTCGCTTCAGGAGAGTGTTCCTAAGCCGCAGCCCGCGCCGGCATGGCGACGTAAAAGAGGTTAAGCCACGCTTATTATGCTCACCCGATTACGAGAAATCGTTGAGAAAGTTGCCAGCGCTCCGCGCCTGAGCGAGGCGCTGGATATTCTGGTAACCGATATCTGCCTGGCGATGGAGACGGAAGTCTGTTCGGTCTACCTGGCCGATCATGACCGGCGTTGTTATTATCTGATGGCGACGCGCGGCTTAAAAAAACCGCGTGGTCGCACCGTTACGCTCGCCTTTGACGAGGGCGTAGTGGGGCTGGTAGGCCGTCTGGCCGAGCCTATCAACCTTGCCGATGCACAAAAGCACCCCAGCTTTAAATATATTCCTTCCGTAAAAGAAGAGCGTTTCCGCGCCTTCCTCGGCGTGCCGATCATTCAGCGGCGTCAATTGCTTGGCGTACTGGTGGTCCAGCAGCGTGAGCTGCGCCAGTATGACGAAAGCGAAGAATCTTTCCTTGTTACGCTTGCCACCCAGATCGCTGCGATCCTGTCGCAATCGCAACTGACGGCGTTATTTGGGCAGTATCGTCAGACGCGTATTCGTGCGCTCCCGGCATCGCCAGGCGTCGCTGTCGCCGAAGCGTGGATGGATACCACGCTGCCGCTGATGGAACAGGTTTACGAAGCCTCGACGCTGGATACCGCTTCCGAGCGCGAGCGATTAACCGGCGCGCTGGAAGAGGCTGCCAACGAGTTTCGTCGCTACAGCAAACGTTTTTCTGCCGGTGCGCAGAAAGAGACGGCGGCGATTTTCGATCTTTACTCACACCTGCTCTCCGATGCGCGTCTGCGCCGCGAACTGTTTGATGAAGTCGACAGCGGTGCCGTGGCCGAATGGGCGGTCAAAAAGATCGTCGAAAAATTTGCCGAGCAGTTTGCTGCCCTCACCGATGGTTATCTGAAAGAGCGCGCTGGCGATTTGCGCACGCTGGGACAGCGCCTGCTGTTCCATCTCGACGATACTATTCAGGGGCCGAATACCTGGCCCGAACGTTTCGTGCTGGTGGCGGATGAACTGTCGGCGGCAACCCTGGCTGAACTGCCACAGGATCGCCTCGCCGGGGTGGTGGTGCGCGATGGCGCGTCCAACTCTCATGCGGCGATTATCGTGCGCGCGTTGGGCATCCCTACCGTGATGGGGGCAGATATCCAGCCGTCGGTGCTGCATCGCCGCACGCTGATCGTCGACGGCTATCGTGGTGAGTTGCTGGTCGATCCTGAGCCGGTACTGCTGAAAGAGTATCAGCGCCTCATCAATGAAGAAAACGAGTTAAGCCGCATTGCGGAAGATGACGTTGAACGTCCCGCCGAGCTGAAAAGCGGCGAAAGGGTGAAGGTAATGCTTAATGCCGGTCTCAGTCCCGAGCATGAGCAAAAGCTGGGCCGCCGCATCGACGGCATTGGCCTGTATCGCACTGAAATTCCGTTTATGCTGCAAAGCGGATTCCCCTCGGAAGAGGAGCAGGTGGCGCAATATCAGGGCATGCTGCAAATGTTTAACGACAAGCCCGTGACGCTGCGCACCCTGGACATTGGCGCGGACAAACAGCTTCCGTATATGCCCATTAGCGAAGAAAATCCGTGCCTCGGCTGGCGCGGCATCAGGATCACCCTCGATCAGCCGGAGATCTTCCTCGTGCAGGTTCGCGCCATGCTGCGTGCCAATGCGGCGACCGGTAATCTCAGCATCCTGCTGCCGATGATCACCAGCATTGACGAAGTCGACGAAGCGCGGCGGCTGATTGAGCGCGCCGGGCGCGAAGTTGAAGAGATGATCGGTTACGCGATCCCCAAACCACGCATCGGCGTGATGCTGGAAGTGCCGTCAATGGTCTTTATGCTGCCGCAACTGGCGAATCGCGTGGATTTTATTTCCGTCGGTACTAACGATCTGACCCAGTACATTCTGGCGGTCGATCGCAACAATACCCGGGTGGCGAATATCTACGATAGCCTGCATCCGGCGATGCTGCGCGCGCTGGCGATGATTGCCCGTGACGCTGAGCAATACGACATTGACCTGCGCTTATGCGGTGAAATGGCGGGTGACACGATGTGTGTGGCTATTCTTATTGGTCTCGGCTATCGCCATCTTTCCATGAACGGGCGCTCGGTCGCGCGAGTGAAGTATTTGCTGCGGCATATTGATTTCGAAGAGGCGCAGACGCTGGCGAACCGAAGTCTGGAAGCGCAACTGGCGACAGAAGTCCGTCACCAGGTTGCCGCGTTTATGGAACGGCGCGGGATGGGCGGGCTGATTCGCGGCGGGCGATAAACTCGCTATACAGATCTTTTACAACTTCGCGGTCATCTCCCTCATACGCCTGTGCTATGATTCGCTCCTTTGGAGCGCCTGCTATCGACGGGCGCGTGTCATTACCGCTGTCCACTTTCGGCGGAATAACAATCACTTGTGGTGACAGATGAATAGTGGCTATCTGCGTTTCCCGGATTTTGATCCGGTGATTTTTTCCATTGGACCGGTCTCCCTGCACTGGTACGGCTTAATGTACCTGGTGGGATTTGTGTTTGCGATGTGGCTGGCAACCCGCCGCGCCAATCGTCCCGGCAGCGGCTGGAATAAAAACGAGGTTGAAAACCTGCTGTATGCGGGCTTCCTCGGCGTTTTTCTGGGCGGTCGCATTGGCTATGTGCTGTTTTATAATATGCCGCTGTTTCTGGAAAACCCGTTGTATCTGTTCCGCGTCTGGGACGGGGGAATGTCGTTCCACGGCGGCCTGATCGGCGTGATCGTGGTGATGTTGATTTTCGCTCGCCGTACAAAGCGCAGTTTCTTCCAGGTGGCTGATTTCATCGCACCGCTGATCCCTTTTGGCCTGGGTGCCGGGCGTCTGGGCAACTTTATTAACGGTGAATTGTGGGGCCGTGTGGACCCGTCCTCGCCGTTTGCCATGCTGTTCCCCGGCTCACGCGGGGAAGATCTCGGTCTGTTACCTGCGCATCCGGAATGGCAGTCCATTTTTGATACTTATGGCGTGCTGCCGCGTCATCCGTCTCAGCTCTATGAGCTGGCGCTGGAAGGTGTCGTGCTGTTTATCATCCTGAACCTGTTTATTCGCAAGCCGCGTCCAACCGGCTCGGTATCCGGCCTGTTCCTGATCGGCTACGGTGCATTCCGCATCATCGTTGAATTTTTCCGCCAGCCGGACGCGCAGTTTACCGGCGCGTGGGTGCAGTACATCAGCATGGGACAAATCCTCTCCGTGCCAATGATTATTGCCGGTATCGCGATGATGGTCTGGGCGTATCGCCGACCGCAGCAACAACTTTCCTGAGGCAGCATGAAACAGTATCTTGATTTAATGCAGAAGGTGCTCGACGAGGGCACCCCGAAAAATGACCGTACCGGTACCGGGACGATCTCCATTTTTGGTCACCAGATGCGCTTTAATCTGCGTGAAGGCTTCCCGCTGGTTACCACCAAACGCTGCCACCTGCGCTCGATTATTCATGAGCTGCTGTGGTTTTTGCAGGGTGATACTAACGTCGCTTATCTGCGTGAAAACAAGGTCTCCATCTGGGACGAATGGGCGGATGACGAGGGCAATCTTGGACCGGTCTACGGTAAGCAATGGCGCGCCTGGCCGACGCCGGATGGCCGTCACATTGACCAGATCACCACGGTTATCAACCAGTTGAAAAACGATCCTGACTCTCGCCGCATCATCGTTTCGGCCTGGAACGTCGGCGAGCTGGATAAAATGGCGCTGGCTCCGTGCCATGCCTTTTTCCAGTTCTACGTAGCGGACGGCAAACTCTCCTGCCAGCTATACCAGCGTTCGTGCGACGTGTTCCTCGGCCTGCCTTTCAATATTGCCAGCTATGCGTTGCTGGTGCATATGATGGCGCAGCAGTGCGATCTTGAGGTCGGGGATTTTGTCTGGACCGGTGGTGATACCCATCTTTACAGCAACCACATGGATCAGACGCATCTCCAGCTTAGCCGCGAGCCACGTGCGCTGCCAAAACTGGTCATCAAGCGCAAACCGGACTCTATCTTTGATTATCACTTTGATGATTTTGAGATTGAAGGCTACGACCCGCATCCGGGGATAAAAGCGCCGGTCGCTATCTGATTGACAGTGCCTGATGGCGCTGCGCTTATCAGGCCTACATATCCGTGCAACGGGTTGATATTGTAATATTTTGTAGGCCGGATAAGGCGAAGCCGCCACCCGGCAAAGCGGCGCATAAAATAGCAAATCAGGTTTGTCATCAACCTCTAACGGCACCTCACGGTGCCGTTTTGTATTTCTGAAGCGGCTTTCCCGTTTTTTTGCAATCCGCTGCAACAGCGTAAAAATCTCTCGTACCGCCTCGTAAAACGCAAAACCTCGTCTCGCCACCTTGCCTCAGTGGTCGCACACTGGCGCCATGAAACGAGAACAGGGCTATACGCTCATTGAAACCATGATAGTGATTACCATCGTTGCGATCCTCAGCGCCGCAGGGCTATACGGCTGGCGCGGCTGGCAACAGCAACAACGTTTATGGCAAACCGCAGTCCAGGTGCGCGAATACCTGGTGTTACTGCGCGACGACGCGAACTGGCATAACCGTGACCGCCTGCTTGCCATACATAAAGAAGGCAACCACGAGTGCCTGGTCAGCGCCGATGTCGAAGGCTGTCCATCCGGCGATCCGTGGACCCTGCATCCGCAATGGTCCGAGGTTCGGCTGACTGATATCACACCGGGGCTGGCCTTTTTCGGCCTGCGTAATACCGCCTGGGCCGGACATGTTCGACTGCAAAGCCAGGCCGGGAGCTGGATAGTTGTGGTCTCCGGCTGGGGCCGGATCCGTTTATGTCAGCCTGCTCAGGAGAACACATGTCTGTAGCGCAGCGGGGGTTTTCACTTCTCGAAACGCTGATCGCCATGGCTGTCAGCAGCCTGCTACTGCTCGGTGCATCGCGCTTTTTGCCGGGATTACAGCGTGCTGCACTATTGCAGACCCGTCATCAAATGCTGGAGGATGAACTGTGGCAGCGCGTCTACACGGTGGCAAAACATCTTCAGCGCGCAGGCTACTGCCGTGGCGAATGCGCAGGAGAGCCGCTAATTATCAATCGGCAGGGAGCCTGTGTGCTGGTGAAATGGGATGCTAACAGTAACGGGTTGTGGGATGACACGCTTGCTGTCACCTCGGACGTTACCGGCTTTCGTTTGCAAAATGGGGCGCTGGAGACGCTACGCGGTGCGTCCTCCTGCGACGATAAAGGCTGGGACAAAATGACCGATCCGCAAACGCTGCGCATAACGCGCTTTGAGGTAGTCCGCTATAACAGCCCCGGTTTTGCGCCGGAACTGACGGTAATCCTGGCCGGGCAATCAGTCACTATCCCTCCGCAGACGGCGTCGGCGACGTATAGCGTAACGGGATATAACCTGTGAATCGCCAGTGCGGGATGTCATCGCTGGCGCTGGTGCTACTCCTGCTGGTGCTGGGCAGCCTGATGCTTCAGGGGCTGAATCAACAACAGCGAGCGTTGTACACGCGCGTGGCGGTGGAAACGCGAGCGTTGCGTGAGCAGGCCAGCGTTCACTCTGCATTGCAATGGGGCAAGATGCAGCGCTGGCAGGTGAACGCGCCGCTGCAATGCGTGCAGCAACCCGCGCAGTCGTGGCAGGTATGTTTGCGCAGATTGAGCGATGACTCGCTGCTGCTCATTGCCGCCAGTGGTTCCATGACCCTCTGGCAATCTGGTGAGGTGAGCCATGACGAGGCGCATTTTTCCCCGTACGGCTGGAGTGATTTTTGTCCCTTGATGGAGAGCGCACTATGTCGAATTCCCTGAACAGACAGAAAGGGTTTAGTCTGCCGGAAGTATTGCTGGCGATGGCCCTGATGATTCTGGTCGTCACCGCCCTGGCCGGTTATCACCGCGCGCTGGCTACTGGTTCGGCTGCGCTTAACCAGTATCGCCAGCTCTGGCGCAGTGCCTGGCAACACACCAGGCTTCAGGATGGATCAACTGAAGATGGCTGGCGGGTCAACCGCGTGAAGACAACACGACAAAGATGTGTCAGCATCAGCGTCACACTTACCACTCCGGTGGGTAAACAGGGGCAAATGACGCGATGGCATTGTCCGGTCAGTCAGTAGTCGGGAGCAACTATGTTAAGGGTCTACCACTCCAATCGTCTGGATGTGCTGGAAGCATTGATGGAGTTTATCGTCGAGCGCGAGCGTCTTGACGATCCCTTCGAGCCTGAAGTCGTGCTGGTCCAGAGTACCGGCATGGCGCAATGGCTGCAAATGTCCCTTTCCCGGCGTTTTGGCATTGCGGCGAATATCGATTTTCCGCTTCCGGCGAGCTTTATCTGGGATATGTTCGTTCGCGTCCTGCCGGACATTCCGGGCGAAAGCGCGTTTAATAAACAAAGCATGAGCTGGAAACTGATGACTTTGCTGCCAGCGCTTATCGACGGTGATGAGTTTGTGATGCTGCGCCACTATCTCAGCGACGATACTGACAAACGCAAACTGTTTCAGCTCGCCTCGCGGGTGGCCGATCTCTACGATCAGTACCTGGTCTACCGCCCGGAATGGCTGACCCGCTGGGAAGCCGGAGAGCTGATTGATGGTCTTGAGGAGAGTCAGCGCTGGCAGGCTCCGCTGTGGAAGGCGCTGGTAGAACACACGGCCGCGCTGGGCCAGCCGCTGTGGCACCGCGCCAATTTATATCAGCGTTTTATCCGCACGCTTGAACAGGCCAGCGAGCCACCTGCGGGCCTGCCATCGCGAGTATTTATTTGCGGCATTTCCGCGCTGCCACCGGTCTATTTACAGGCGTTGCAGGCGTTGGGTAAGCACGTCGACGTGTTTATTCTGTTCACCAATCCGTGTCGCTACTACTGGGGCGACATCAAAGACCCGGCATTTCTGGCGCGGCTGGTTGCGCGTCAGCGCAAGCATCATCGTGAGCAGCGAGAACTGCCGCTGTTTCGTGATACCCAGCAGGCGGCAGGGCTGTTTAACGATGACGGTGAGCAGGATGTAGGCAACCCGCTGCTGGCCTCATGGGGCAAGCTCGGGCGCGACTATATGTACCTGCTGGCCGGGCTGGAGCGCTACGAGGAGCTGGACGCGTTTGTCGATATCGCGCCGGATAACCTGCTGCATAACCTGCAATACGACGTACTGGAATTACAGAATGCAGCCGTGCCGGGCAGGACGGCAGAAGAGTTTGCGCGCAGCGACAGGAAACGCAGGCTGGAACCCGACGACCGCAGCCTGATGATCCATGTCTGCCACAGCCCGCAGCGGGAAGTGGAAGTTCTGCACGATCGCCTGCTGGCTATGCTGGAAGAGGATCCGACTCTGACGCCGCGCGACATCATTGTGATGGTGGCGGACATCGACAGCTATAGCCCCTTTATCCAGGCAGTATTTGGTAGCGCGACGGGCGACCGTTATCTGCCTTACGCCATTTCCGATCGCCGGGCGCGGCAGTCTCATCCGGCGCTCCAGGCCTTTATTAGTCTGCTGTCGCTACCGGACAGCCGCTTTGTGTCGGAAGACGTGCTGGCGTTGCTGGACGTTCCGGTGCTGGCGGCACGCTTCAATATCAACGAAGAAGGGCTGCGTTATCTGCGCCAGTGGGTCAACGAGTCCGGCGTGCGCTGGGGAATGGACGATGACAACGTGCGCGAGCTGGAGCTTCCCGCCACCGGGCAGCATACCTGGCAGTTTGGCCTGACGCGTATGCTGCTCGGCTACGCCATGGAGAGCCATGAAGGGGAGTGGCGCTCGGTGCTGCCTTACGATGAGTCCAGCGGGCTGATCGCCGAGCTGGTAGGGCATCTGGCATCCTTGCTCATGCAGCTTAACATCTGGCGACGTGGGCTGGCGCAGGATCGTCCGCTGACGGAATGGCTTCCCGTTTGCCGTGAAATGCTCAACGACTTTTTTCTGCCGGATCAGGATACCGAAGCAGCGCTGGCGCTAATTGAGCAGCAGTGGCAGGCGATCATTGAACAGGGCACAGGTTCACATTACGCCGAGCCAGTGCCGCTTTCACTACTGCGCGACGAGCTGGCCCAGCGGCTGGATCAGGAGCGCATCAGCCAGCGCTTCCTCGCCGGGCCGGTCAACATCTGTACCCTGATGCCGATGCGCTCGATTCCCTTCAAAGTGGTCTGTTTGTTGGGGATGAACGACGGGGTCTACCCGCGCACGCTCTCACCGCTTGGTTTTGACCTGATGAGCCAGAAACCGTTGCGCGGCGATCGCAGCCGTCGTGACGATGACCGCTATCTGTTCCTCGAAGCGTTGATGTCGGCAGAGCAGAAACTGTATATCAGCTATATCGGCCGCTCGATCCAGGATAACAGCGAGCGTTATCCGTCGGTGCTGGTACAGGAACTGGTGGATTATATTGGCCAGAGCCACTATTTAGCGGGAGACGAAGACCGCAACTGCGACGAGAGTGAACAGCGGGTAAAAGAACACATTATGCATCTGCATACGCGAATGCCGTTTGACGCCGAAAACTTCAAAACCGACGAACGGCAAAGCTACGCCCGGGAGTGGCTGGCGGCCGCCAGTCAGCAGGGCGAGGCGCATTCGGCGTTTATTCAGCCATTGCCGCCGTTGAGCATCGATACCTTGCCTTTTGACCAGCTACAGCGCTTCTGGGCGCATCCGGTTCGTGCTTTCTTTCAGCAGCGGCTGCGGGTGAACTTCCGTGAGGAAGAGAGTGAAATTCCGGATGCAGAGCCTTTCACCCTGGAGGGATTAACCCGCTACCAGCTTAATCAACAGTTGCTGAATACTCTGGTTGACGAAGAGGATGCGGATAAAATGTTCCGCCGCTATCGTGCGGCAGGACAACTGCCTTACGGCGCGTTTGGTGAAATTGTCTGGGACACGCAGCTTCAGGAGATGCAAACGCTGGCCGACCGCGTTATTGAGCACCGCCAGCCCAGCCAGAGTAGTGAAATCGATCTGCAATGTGGCGGGATTACCATTACTGGCTGGCTACAGCAGGTCCAGCCTGACGGCCTGCTGCGCTGGCGTCCTTCGCTGCTCAGTGTTTCACAAGGAATGCAACTTTGGCTGGAACACCTTGTCTACTGTGCCTGCGGTGGGACCGGTGAAAGCCGGTTGCTGGTTCGCAAAGACGGTGAATGGCGCTTTCCGCCCCTTGCGTCAGAGCAGGCGCAGGCATTTCTCGACGAACTGGTTGCAGGTTACCTCAAGGGAATGACCGAGCCGCTGCTGCTGCTACCGGAAAGTGGGGGCGCGTGGATAAAAGCCTGTTACGACGTGGCAAATAATGCCATTTTAAGAGACGACGAGACGCAGTTGAAAGCGCGCAGCAAGTTTCTTCAGGCGTATGAAGGGAATATGGTCGTAAGCGGCGAGGGCGCAGATATCTGGTATCAGCGCCTGTGGCGCACGCTGGAGCCGGAGTACTACGAAGCGATTATTGCGCAGGCCGAGCGTTACCTGCTGCCGATATTTCGCTTTAATCAGTCATAATGATGAGGTCCGTGAATGCCTATTAGCAGCACCTGGTTAAAAGCATTGGTTGTGTTACTTGCCCTTTGGGTAAATGTCGGTCAGGCAAACACAGGATGGCAGCCGGTACAGGAAACCATCCGTAAAAGTGAAAAAGATCCCCGCCAGTATCAGGCTATCCGCCTCGATAACGGTATGGTGGTTCTGCTGGTTTCTGATGCGCAGGCGGTTAAGTCGCTCTCGGCACTGGTACTGCCGGTCGGATCCCTTTCCGATCCAGAGTCTCATCAGGGCCTTGCTCACTACCTCGAACATATGACGCTGATGGGCTCCAAAAAGTACCCGCAGCCGGACAGCCTTGCAGAATTTTTGAAAATGCATGGCGGCAGCCATAATGCCAGCACCGCGCCGTATCGCACCGCGTACTACCTTGAGGTGGAAAACGATGCGCTGGAAGGGGCGGTCGATCGCCTGGCGGACGCTATAGCGGCTCCGCTGCTGGCAGAGAAATACGCCAGCCGCGAGCGCAACGCCGTGAACGCCGAACTAACTATGGCGCGTTCCCGCGACGGGATGCGTATGGCCCAGGTGAGCGCCGAAACCATTAACCCGGCGCATCCCGGTTCACACTTCTCCGGCGGGAATCTGGAAACGCTGAGCGACAAACCCGGCAATCCGGTGCAAAAGGCGCTGGTAGAGTTTCGCGATCGCTATTATTCGTCCAACCTGATGAAAGCCGTGGTCTACAGCAATAAACCGTTGCCAGAGCTGGCGCGGATTGCGACCGAAACCTATGGCCGGGTGCCGAATAAAAACATTACCCGCCCGGAAGTCACCGTCCCGGTGGTGACCGATGCGCAAAAAGGGTTGATCATTCATTACGTTCCCGCGCTGCCGCGTAAAGTGCTGCGCGTGGAGTTCCGCATTGATAACAATACCGCCCAGTTCCGTAGCAAAACCGATGAGCTGGTGACGTATCTGATTGGCAACCGTAGCCCCGGCACGCTGTCCGACTGGTTACAGGAGAAGGGGCTGGTCGAAAGCATTCGCGCAGATTCTGACCCCATCGTTAACGGTAATAGCGGCGTGCTGGCCATTTCCGCTACGCTGACGGATAAAGGCCTGGCGCACCGTGATGACGTCGTTGCCGCCATTTTCAGCTATCTCAATCTGCTGCGTGATAAAGGCGTTGATAAACGCTATTTCGATGAGCTGGCGCACGTGCTGGATCTCGATTTCCGCTATCCGTCGATCACCCGCGATATGAGCTACGTGGAATGGCTGGCCGATACCATGATCCGCGTGCCGGTTGAACATACGCTCGACGCGGTAAACATTGCCGATAAGTACGATCCTGAGGCCGTGAAAGCGCGTCTGGCGATGATGACGCCACAAAATGCGCGCATCTGGTATATCAGCCCGAACGAGCCGCATAACAAAATGGCTTACTTTGTTAATGCGCCTTATCAGGTCGATAAAATCGGTGACAAGACTTTCGCTGACTGGCAGCAAAAAGCCAGCGCCATTGCGCTTAAGCTACCGGAACTGAACCCCTACATCCCTGATGATTTCACCCTGATCAAGCCGGATAAGCAGTACCAACATCCGGAGCTTATCGTCGATGAGCCGGGCCTGCGCGTGCTGTACATGCCGAGCCGCTACTTTGCCAGCGAGCCGAAAGCCGACGTGTCGGTGGTGCTGCGTAATCCTCAGGCCATGGACAGCGCCCGCAATCAGGTAATGTTCGCTCTGAACGACTATCTGGCAGGCATCGCACTGGATCAGCTAAGCAATCAGGCATCAGTCGGCGGCATTAGTTTTTCCACCAATGCCAACAATGGTCTGATGGTGAATGCCGACGGTTATACGCAGCGATTGCCGAAGCTCTTCGAAACGCTGCTCGATGGCTATTTCAGCTTTACACCTACCGAGGAGCAGCTTGAACAGGCGAAATCCTGGTATACGCAAATGCTGGATTCGGCTGAGAAAGGTAAAGCATATGAACAGGCGATTATGCCGGTACAGATGCTGTCGCAGGTTCCGTACTTCCAGCGTGAGGAGCGGCGCGCGCTGCTGCCGTCCATCACCCTGAAAGAGGTCATGGACTACCGTGAAAAACTGAAAACAGGCGCGCGTCCGGAATTCCTGATCCTCGGTAATTTGTCCGTTGAGCAGGCAAAAACGCTGGCGCATCAGGTACAAACACAGCTCGGCACCCAGGGTAACGAGTGGTGCCGCAACAAAGAAGTGGTGGTCGATAAATCGCAGTCAGTGATGTTCGAAAAAGCGGGCAGTAGCACCGACTCCGCGCTGGGCGCGGTGTTTGTGCCGGCGAAAGTTGACGAATACAGTAGCGCTGCCGCCAGTGCATTGTTAGGGCAGATCGTGCAACCGTGGTTCTACAGCCAGCTGCGTACCGAAGAACAGCTGGGCTACGCGGTGTTTGCCTTCCCGATGAGCGTCGGACGCCAGTGGGGGATGGGATTCCTGCTGCAAAGCAACGACAAGCAGCCCTCGTACCTGTGGGATCGTTATAAAGCGTTCTTCCCGACCGCAGAAGAAAAACTGCGGGCCATGAAGCCGGAAGAGTTTGCACAGATCCAGCAGGCGGTGGTGGCGCAGATGCGCGAAGCGCCGCAAACGCTGGATGAAGAAGCCTCGAAGCTCAGCAAAGATTTTGATCGCGGCAACCTCAGTTTTGACTCGCGTGAAAAAATTATTGCTCAGGTAAAACTGCTGACGCCACAAAAATTAGCCGATTTCTTTCATCAAACGGTGGTGAAGCCGCAGGGTATGGCGATATTATCTCAGGTTTCGGGCAGCCAAAGCGGAAAAGCAGAATATGCCCGTCCCGACGGCTGGAAAACCTGGGAGAGCGTCAGTGCGCTACAGCAATCCCTGCCTTTGTTGAGAGAGAATGAATGACCGATACCGCTGAGAACCTTGATCCGCTGCGCCTGCCGCTTATCGGTGAGCGCCTGATTGAAGCCTCAGCGGGTACCGGAAAAACCTTCACTATCGCCGCTCTGTACCTGCGACTTCTGCTGGGACTGGGCGGCGAATCTGCTTTTCCCCGTCCGGTTAACGTCGAGGAACTGCTGGTCGTTACCTTCACCGAAGCTGCCACCGAAGAACTTCGCGGGCGTATTCGCAGCAATATTCACGAATTGCGCATTGCTTGCCTGCGTGAAACCACCGATAACCCGCTCTACGCCACCCTGCTGGCAGAAATTGCCGACAAACAGCAGGCGGCTGACGTCCTGTTGCTGGCAGAACGGCAGATGGACGAGGCGGCGGTGTTTACCATCCACGGCTTTTGCCAACGCATGCTCAGCCTTAACGCCTTTGAATCCGGGATGCTTTTCGAACAGCAGCTGATCGAAGATGAATCGTTGCTGCGTTACCAGGCCTGTGCGGATTTCTGGCGGCGTCATTGCTATCCGCTGACGCGCGATATCGCCCAGGTGATCCACGCCTCGTGGAAAGGGCCGCGCGAACTGCTGGCGTCCATCGATCGTTATCTTCAGGGCGAAGCGCCAAAAATTAAAACCCCGCCGGGCCAGGAGGAAACGCTGCTCGTTCGTCATCAGCAGATCCTTGAGCGGATCACAGCAATCAAAACGCAGTGGCGCGAGACGGTGGCAGAACTGGAAGGCATTCTGGAAAACTCCGGCATAGACAGGCGCAAGTTCAACCGTGGCAACCAGGGGAAATGGATCGACAAGATCACCGCCTGGGCGGAGGAAGAGACCACTACCTACCAGTTGCCCGACGCGCTGGAAAAATTTACCCAGTCATTTTTGCGTGAGCGCACCAAACCGGACGGTGTGGTGCCCGAGCATCCGCTATTTGACGCCATTGAAACGTTGCTGGGCGGTACGCTGACGCTCGACGATTTAGTGATTGCTCAGGCGATGGTGGAGATCCGCGAGACGGTGGCGCGGGAAAAACGCCGCCGGGGCGAGCTGGGTTTTGACGACATGATCGGACGTCTGGCGACGGCGCTGTACAGCGAAAGCGGCGAGGCGCTGGCCGCTGCGATCCGTCAGCGTTTTCCGGTCGCCATGATCGACGAATTCCAGGACACCGATCCGCAGCAGTACCGTATTTTCCGCCGCATCTGGCGACAGCAGCCTGACACGGCCCTGTTGCTGATTGGCGATCCGAAACAGGCGATTTACGCGTTCCGTGGCGCGGATATTTTCACCTACATGAAAGCCAGAGGCGACGTCAGCGCCCACTATACGCTCGGCACCAACTGGCGGTCCGCGCCGGGAATGGTGGAGAGCGTTAACCGGCTCTTCAGCCTGACCGATAACCCGTTTATGTTCCGCGATATCCCGTTTAAGCCGGTCAATGCCGCCGCGAAAAATCAGGGCCTGCGTTTTGAGCTGAACAGTGAGATACAGCCCGCGATGAACTTCTGGCTGATGCCGGGCGAAGGCGTTGGCGCGGGGGATTATCAGACCACCATGGCGCAACTCTGCGCGGCGCAAATCCGCGACTGGCTGATTGCGGGCCAGCAATCGCGTGCACTGTTATGGCGTGGCGAGAGCTCGCGCCCGGTGCGCGCCTCGGACATTACCGTGCTGGTGCGCAGTCGCCAGGAGGCGGCGCTGATCCGCGATGCGCTTAACGTGCTGGCGATCCCCTCGGTCTATCTCTCCAACCGCGACAGCGTATTTGAAACTCCGGAGGCGCAGGAGCTGCTGTGGCTGCTCCAGGCGGTGCTGGCACCCGAGCGGGAAAATGCCCTGCGTAGCGCGCTGGCGACTGCCATGCTGGGGCTGAACGCGCAGGATATCGAACGGCTCAATCTGGACGAACACGCCTGGGATGCGGTCGTCGAAGAATTCACTGCTTACCGCCAGCAATGGCAATTGCGCGGCGTGATGCCGATGCTGCGCACGTTGATGTCTCAGCGCAATATCGCCGAAAACCTGCTGGCAACCCCCGGCGGCGAGCGACGCCTCACGGATATCCTGCACATCAGCGAACTGTTGCAGGAAGCGGGGACGCAGCTGGAAAGTGAATATGCCCTGGTGCGCTGGCTGGCACAGCATATTGCCGAGCCTGACACCAATGCCGCCAGCCAGCAGATGCGTCTGGAAAGCGATAAGCATCTGGTGCAGATCGTGACGATCCACAAGTCAAAAGGGCTGGAGTATCCGCTGGTGTGGCTGCCATTTATCGCCCGCTATCGCAAGCAGGAACAGGCGTTTTATCACGATCGCACCTCGTTTGAGGCGGTGCTCGATCTTAATCACAGCGATGAGAGTCTGGAGCTGGCGGAGGCTGAACGTCTGGCGGAGGACCTGCGCCTGCTGTACGTGGCGCTCACCCGGGCAATCTGGCATTGCAGCCTGGGTATTGCGCCGTTAACCAGTCGGCGGAGTGATAAACCCGGAGAAACCGATCTTCATCACAGCGCGCTGGGTCGTCTGATCCAGAAAGGTGAAGCCAGGGATGCCGCCGGGCTGGCTACCTGCCTGCATGAGCTTTGCAGCGAGGATATTGCGCTTCGTTCTCCCGATGCGCCGGATAATAGCCGCTGGCAGGCTCCGCAACCCCCGCAGGATGCGCTTGCCGCGCGTCTGGTTCGCCGCAGAATGGCAGATGAGTGGCGCGTGACCAGCTACTCCGGCTTGCAACAGCGCGGGCACAGCGTGGCGCAGGATCTTCTGCCACGGCTGGATATCGACGCGGCAGGCCCCGGCGAAATCATTGATGAACCGGCGCTGACGCCGCACCAGTTTCCACGCGGCGCATCACCGGGAACCTTTCTGCACAGCCTGTTTGAAGATCTCGATTTTACCCGTCCTGTCGAGAGTGAGTGGGTGCGGGAAAAACTTCAGCTGGCGGGGTTTGACGAGCAGTGGACGCCGGTGCTGACGACGTGGATTGCGACTATTCTCGCTGCGCCGTTAACGCCAGAGGGCATTTCGCTCAGCCAGCTCACGGCAAAAGAGAAACAGGTAGAGCTGGAATTTTATCTGCCGATTAATCAAATGCTCGACGCGCCGACGCTGGATGCGCAGATGCGGCGTTTTGATCCGCTCTCCGCAGGCTGTCCGCCGCTGGACTTCCGTCAGGTGCGCGGTATGCTCAAAGGGTTTATCGATTTAGTGTTTCGCCACAACGGGCGTTACTACCTGCTGGATTACAAATCCAACTGGCTTGGCGAAAGCAGTGAAGCTTATACGCAGGCGGCGATGGCGCAGGCGATGCAGGCGCATCGCTACGATCTGCAATATCAGCTCTATAGCCTGGCGCTGCACCGCTTCCTGCGTCACCGGCTGGCAGACTATGATTATGAACGCCATTTTGGCGGCGTTATTTATCTCTTTTTACGCGGTATTGATGGTCAGGATCTGCAGCAGGGTATTTTTACCACCCGGCCCGATCCGCAACTTATCAACGCACTTGATGACCTGTTCGCCGGAGAAAAAGAGGAGATGGCGTAATGCATTTACAGCGACTTTTACTGGATGCCGTCGCGCATAAGCTCCTGCGTCCGCTGGACGTGCAGTTTGCCATTATGGTGGCGGAGCGCGAGCATCCGGCGGTCATGCTGGCGGCCGCTATCCTCAGCCGTGACGCAGGTGAGGGACACGTTTGCCTGCCGCTGTCACGGCTTGTACCGGATGAGCGTTTGTCCGGCAAAGCCCGCGAGCTGTGGACGCAGCTTTTCGCCTGTGCCGACGTCCCCGAAGACTGGGCCGCGCTGTTAGCAACGTCGGCAGCGGTCAGCACAGGCGACGATCCTGCGCCGATGATCCTTCGCGGCGAGCGGTTGTACCTAAACCGCATGTGGCGTAATGAGCTCAGCGTTGCCCGCTTTTTTAGCGAACAAAATCAGCCGATGGCGGTGGATGAAGCACAGCTGGCTGAGATCCTCAACGCGCTGTTTCCGCCGTCTGACGAGGTGGACTGGCAAAAAGTGGCGGCGGCAGTGGCACTGACCCGGCGTATTTCCGTCATTTCCGGCGGTCCCGGGACCGGTAAAACCACCACGGTGGCTAAACTGCTGGCGGCGCTGGTTCAGATGTCGCCCGATGAGAAATGCCGCATCCGCCTTGCGGCGCCGACCGGTAAAGCGGCGGCCCGTCTGACTGAATCCCTCGGATCGGCACTGCGTCGGTTGCCGCTGACCGACTCGCAAAAAGCCATGCTGCCCACCGACGCCAGCACCCTGCATCGCTTGCTCGGCGCACAGCCTGGCAGTCAGCGGATGCGTTATCACCCAGGCAACCCGCTGCATCTTGATGTGCTGGTAGTGGATGAAGCCTCCATGATTGACCTGCCAATGATGTCGCGCCTGATTGACGCATTACCCGCACACGGAAGGATTATTTTTCTCGGCGATCGCGATCAACTGGCCTCGGTCGAGGCGGGTGCGGTGCTGGGAGATATCTGCGCCTGGGTTAATGGCGGCTACACGCCCACCCGCGCGGCTGAACTTTCGCGGCTGACGAGCGCGACAGTGCCGGCAGGCGAAGAGAGCGGCGCAAGCGCACTGCGCGACAGCTTATGCCTGCTGCAAAAAAGCTACCGTTTTGGCAGTCATTCCGGCATTGGTCAACTGGCGAGTGCGGTTAACCGCGGTGATAAACGCTCGCTGAAAACCGTCTGCACCCAGGGATTTGAAGATATCGCCCTTAAGCCATTGCGCACCCAGGAAGAATATCAGGCCATGCTGGAAGACGCGTTAAACGGCTATACGCACTATCTGACGCTGCTGCGTGAAAAAGCTCAACCCGACGCGATACTGGCGGCATTTAGCGAATTCCAGCTTCTCTGCGCGTTGCGTGAAGGGCCATATGGCGTAAGCGGACTTAATGGTCAACTTGAGCAGACGCTGGCGCGTAAGCGTCATGTGTCTTTACCGCGTCACTCCCGCTGGTATCAGGGACGTCCGGTGATGATTGCACGCAATGACAGCGCGCTGGGGCTGTTTAATGGCGATATCGGCGTGGCGCTGGAGGGCGAGCAGGGGATGCGTGTCTGGTTCCCGATGCCCGATGGCACGGTCAAATCCTTCCATCCGGGTCGCCTGCCGGAACATGATACCGCCTGGGCGATGACCGTCCATAAATCTCAGGGATCGGAATTCGACCACGCGGCGCTGATCCTGCCCGCACAAAGCGTCCCGTTAGTCACCCGCGAACTGGTTTACACTGCCATCACCCGCGCTCGTCAGCGTCTGTCGCTGTATGCGGACGACACACTGCTGGCGCAGGCCGTCGTTACCCGCACCGAACGGCGCAGCGGGCTGACGGCCTTCTTTGAGGCGATACGTTAATCTCCGGGATCAGGCGAGATCGGCCATCAGCACTTTTGAGCGGCGCTGATAGTTGTACATCTCTTTCTTACTTTCCGGCAGCAGATCGATATCCACTGGCGTAAAGCCACGCTCCTGGAACCAGTGGATACTGCGGGTGGTTAACACAAACAGCTTATCGAGGCCCATCTGTCTGGCCTGAGAGGCGACTCTGTCGAGCAGCACTTCGCCGCGCGAGGAGCTACGGTAGTCCGGATGCACCGCCACGCACGCCATCTCGCCGATCCTTTCTTCCGGGAACGGGTAGAGCGCGGCACAGGCGATGGTCAGGTTATCGCGCTGGATAATCGTAAATTTGTCGATCTCCATTTCCAGTTGTTCACGGGAGCGGCGCACCAGGATGCCCTGCTGTTCCAGCGGGCGGATTAACTCCAGAATGCCGCCAATATCATTAATGGTGGCGCGGCGGATCTGCTCGGCGCTCTCCATTACGATTTGGGTGCCGATACCGTCACGCGAGAACAGTTCCTGCAACAGCGCGCCGTTTTCCTGATAGCTGATCAGATGGCTGCGGCGCACGCCGCTGCGGCAGGCTTTCAGCGCCCCACGCAGGAAACGCACAGTGCCGGAGTAGTAATCCCCCTCGGCTTCCAGCGTTTCCACCCGCGCCTGCGCTTCGTTGGGGAACAGTTCAGAAATGATCTCTCCCGCCTCGTTGTACACCCCTTGAGAGGAGCAAAAGCCGATCATCTTTTCGGCCTTCAGTTTGATTGCCAGTTGAGTGGCGATCTCTTCTGAGGTCAGGTTAAAACTCTCCCCGGTGACGGAGACGGCGACCGGCCCCATCAGCACGATGGCACCGCTGTCCAGTTGGCGATGAATCGCTTCTTCATCAATACGGCGGATGCGACCGCTGTGGCAATAATCCACGCCGTCATCCACGCCCAGCGGCTGAGCAATGATGAAGTTACCGCTGACCACATTGATATGCGCGCCCTGAAGCGGCGTGTTATTAAGGCTCATGGAAAGGCGAGCGGTGATATCCAGTTGCAACAGTCCCGCTGCCTGCTTGACCAGTTCCAGCGTTTTAGCGTCAGTCACCCGGGTATTCTTATGGTATACCGGCTCATGATGATGCGCGGCCAGGTTAGCATCTATTTGCGGACGTGCACCGTAGACCAGTACCAGGCGAATGCCGAGACTGTGCAGCAGGCCAATGTCATTAACAATGCTGGAAAAATTCTCGTGCTCAATGGCTTCACCGCCCAGCATTATGACGAACGTCTTTCCCCGATGCGCGTTAATATAGGGCACGGAATGACGAAATCCCTCTACCAGTTCGGTTCTACGCTCCTTCACCACGGCAACTTCCTCAATGAATTATTATTCGAAATTAGTGTATTTTTATTCTGTTTTTCCCTTCAGCGCAAGTCAAAATCAGCCCGCGAGTTAGAAATTTCTCAAGCGAAACGCGGTCCGAAAAAGAATGTTTACCCTTTTGGGGGTGACAGCGTATGCGCCATTAGTTAAAGTTTCCGGTCAATTTGGATGTTTTTATAAACAGTTACGATAATTTTGCCTGGGAATTGCATGTCGGGAAGCAAATCAGCACTAAGCCGCCGTCGTTTACTGCAGGGCGCAGGGGCCATGTGGCTATTAAGCGTAAGTCAGACCAGTTTCGCTGCCGTAAGTCAGGTTGTGGCAGTGCGCGTCTGGCCTGCGTCGACCTATACGCGCGTGACGATCGAATCCAACAAAATGCTAAAGTACCGCCAGTTTGCCCTGAGTAACCCCGAAAGACTGGTGGTCGATCTGGAAGGCGTGAATTTGAACTCGGTGCTGAAGGGCATGAGCGCCCAGATCAGCAGTAACGATCCGTTTATTCAGTCTGCGCGCGTAGGGCAATTTGATCCGCAAACCGTGCGCATGGTGTTTGAACTCAAGCAGAATATTAAACCGCAGCTGTTCGCGCTGGCACCGGTGGCGGGTTTTAAAGAGCGCCTGGTGATGGATCTCTATCCGGCGAACGCGCAGGATATTCAGGATCCGCTGCTGGCGCTGCTCGAAGATTATAATAAGGGCGATCTGGAGAAACAGGTGCCGCCAGCGCAAAGCGGTCCGCAGCCGGGTAAGGCCGGGAAGGACAGGCCGATTGTGATTATGCTCGATCCCGGACACGGTGGCGAAGACTCCGGCGCGGTAGGAAAATACCGCACCCGGGAAAAAGACGTGGTGCTACAAATCGCCCGTCGCCTGCGTGCGCTGATCGAGAAAGAAGGCAATATGAAAGCCTTTATGACGCGCAACGAAGACGTCTTTATCCCGCTGAAAGTGCGCGTGGCAAAAGCCCAGAAGCAGCGCGCCGACCTTTTTGTCTCTATCCACGCTGACGCTTTCACCAGCCGCCAGCCGAGTGGCTCCTCGGTGTTTGCGCTGTCAACGAAAGGCGCAACCAGTACCGCCGCCAAATACCTTGCCCGGACCCAGAACGCCGCCGACTTAATCGGTGGCGTAAGCAAAAGCGGCGACCGCTACCTCGACCACACCATGTTCGATATGGTGCAGTCCCTGACCATCAACGACAGCCTCAAGTTTGGTAAAGAGGTGCTGAATAAGCTCGGCAAGGTCAATAACCTGCATAAGAACAGCGTCGAACAGGCGGGCTTTGCGGTGCTCAAAGCGCCGGATATTCCGTCGATTCTGGTGGAGACTGCGTTTATCAGTAATATCGAAGAAGAGCGTAAGCTGAAAACGGCAGCGTTCCAGCAGGAAGTGGCTGAATCTATTCTGGCCGGGATTAAAGCTTATTTTGCGGACGGGGCGACGCTGGCGCGGCGAGGGTAAACGTCTGGCAGTATTCATAACCGCCTGATGCCTTGAAATAGCAGATATTGTCGGCCGGGTAAGGCGAAGCCGCCACCCGGCAAAGAGAGGGCAATACTGCTGTTCATAAATAACAGACGTAAAAAAACCGCAGGCTGAATCAGCGTTGCGGCTCCATGATCTTCATATTGTCGGACGCGTAAATATTGGTTGCGGGGGCCGGATTTGAACCGACGACCTTCGGGTTATGAGCCCGACGAGCTACCAGGCTGCTCCACCCCGCGTCCGTCTGTTACTTATCAATTAAGTAACGTTTTACTGCACAATGTGTTGGTTGCGGGGGCCAGATTTGAACTGACGACCTTCGGGTTATGAGCCCGACGAGCTACCAGGCTGCTCCACCCCGCGTCCGTCTGTTACTCTTCCATCGAGTAACGTCTTTCTTCACATTGTATTGGTTGCGGGGGCCAGATTTGAACTGACGACCTTCGGGTTATGAGCCCGACGAGCTACCAGGCTGCTCCACCCCGCGTCCGTGGAAGCGCACTATACTCTGCTGCCGTTTTCATGCAACCCTTTTTTTAACCAGATCATAAATTTGATGAGTATGTGGATAAAAACAGCGCAAAGCGGTTCGTTTTTTGCACGGAATTTGTATCAGGGTGCGTATGCGCATTTCAATAGGTTCAGGGGTTTGTTATCTTCATTCGGCATTCAGGCAACTAAAAGATGAGAACAATGAAAGGACGTTGGGCAAAATATCTTCTGACGGGGGCGGTGGTAACCATGCTAGCCGCGTGTTCTTCAAAACCCACCGATCGCGGTCAACAGTATGAAGACGGAAAGTTTACCCAGCCGTTCTCTCTGGTAAACCAGCCTGATGCGGTCGGCGCTCCGATTAATGCGGGTGACTTCTCCGAGCAGGTTAGCCAGATCCGCAGCGCCTCGCCGCGTCTCTATGGTTCCCAGAGCAATATCTATAACGCCGTGCAGGACTGGTTACGTTCCGGCGGCGATACCCGCACCATGCGCCAGTTTGGTATTGATGCCTGGCAGATGGAAGGGGCCGATCACTACGGCAACGTGCAATTTACCGGCTACTATACGCCTGTCGTACAGGCGCGGCATACGCCTCAGGGGGAGTTTCGCTATCCTATCTACCGTATGCCGCCGAAGCGCGGAAAACTGCCGTCGCGTGCGAGCATTTATGCGGGTGGCCTGAGCGACAGCTACGTGCTGGCCTACAGCAACTCGCTGATGGATAATTTCATCATGGACGTGCAGGGCAGCGGGTACATTGATTTTGGCGACGGTTCACCGCTGAACTTCTTTAGTTATGCCGGTAAAAACGGCTGGCCTTATCGCAGCATCGGCAAAGTGCTGATCGACCGCGGCGAGGTGAAGCGCGAAGATATGTCGATGCAGGCCATCCGCCACTGGGGAGAAACCCACAGCGAGGCTGAAGTGCAGGAACTGCTTGAGCAGAACCCGTCGTTCGTCTTCTTTAAACCGCAGTCGTATGCGCCGGTGAAAGGAGCCAGCGCGGTGCCGCTGATCGGTCGCGCTTCCGTTGCCTCCGACCGCAGCATTGTTCCGGCGGGGACCACGCTGCTGGCGGAAGTGCCGCTGCTGGATAACAACGGCAAGTTTAACGGCCAGTATGAGCTTCGTCTGATGGTGGCACTGGATGTGGGTGGTGCCATTAAAGGTCAGCACTTTGATATTTATCAGGGGATTGGCGCCGATGCCGGGCACCGCGCGGGCTGGTATAATCACTATGGCCGCGTTTGGGTGCTGAAAAGCGCGCCGGGTGCGGGCGGTGGCCTGACATCAGGTAACGTATTTAGTGGTTAACCCTTCTCGCCCTCTCCCGGTGGGGAGAGGGCGAACCATGACTCCGCAGTTTATGTTTTTACATTCCGAGGTTTTATGTCTGTAGTAATCAGCGATGCCTGGCGTCAACGTTTCGGCGGCACCGCACGTTTATATGGTGAACAGGCGCTCCAGCTTTTTGCTGACGCGCATTTTTGCGTGGTGGGCATTGGCGGTGTCGGCTCCTGGGTGGCGGAAGCACTGGCACGCACCGGCATCGGGGCGATCACCCTGATTGATATGGATGACGTCTGTGTCACCAACACCAACCGGCAGATTCATGCGCTGCGGGAAACGGTGGGCGTGGCAAAAGCGGAGGTGATGGCTGAGCGGATCCGGCAGATTAACCCGGAATGTCGGGTAACCGTCATTGATGATTTTGTAACGGCGGATAACGTCGCAGGCTATATGAATCAGGGCTATAGCTATGTCATTGATGCTATCGACAGCGTGCGCCCAAAAGCCGCGCTAATTGCCTTTTGTCGGCGTAATAAAATCCCGCTGGTCACCACTGGCGGCGCGGGCGGACAGATTGACCCGACGCAAATTCAGGTCAGCGATCTGGCGAAAACCATTCAGGATCCGCTGGCGGCAAAATTGCGCGAGCGGCTGAAAAGCGATTTTGGGGTAGTGAAAAACAGCAAAGGTAAGCTTGGCGTGGACTGCGTATTTTCTACCGAAGCGCTGGTTTATCCACAGTCGGATGGGTCAGTCTGCGCGATGAAAAGCACCGCAGAAGGGCCAAAGCGGATGGATTGCGCCTCAGGTTTTGGCGCAGCGACCATGGTGACGGCAACATTTGGTTTTATCGCCGTTTCGCACTCGTTGAAAAAGATGATGGCGAAAGCCGCACGGCAGTGATGATTTTGCCGGGTGGCGGCTGTGCCTTACCCGGCCTGAGGAATTCTTCAATATCAACGAGATGGGTACTTGTAGGCCCGGCAAGCGCAGCGCCGACGGGCAGGTAGCACACCATTGGTATCGTAAGGTCACTCAACGCTCAATGCAGCGGCACGTACCGCTTCGCTAAGCGCATTTAACCCCTGATTACGCGAGGCGCTGAGCTGGCTGCGTAAGCCCAGTTCATCAAACAGCGCCAGCGGATCCCCCGCCAGCAGTTCTGCGGCGTGTTTTCCCTCTGAGGCGGTCAGTAACACCGCCAGTAGCCCGCGCACAATACGGCCTTCACTGTCACCGAAGAAATGCAGTTTCCCTTCCGGCGACACGGTGTAACCCAGCCAGACGCGATTCTCACAGCCGGGAATTTCACGCGCCTGCGCTTTAAGATCGTCCGGCAGCGCGGGAAGCTGTTTTCCCAGCAGAATTAACTGTCGGTATTTCTCTTCCCATTGCGTCAGCGGCAAAAAGGTCGTTTTCAACGTCTCTTCGGTAACCGTCGCGCCAAAAGGATGGCCGGCAAAAGCAGGGCTAGTCATTAATCCCCCAGGATTTCAAGCGCACGGTCAACGGCGTTAACCAGTGCAGTAACGTCATTTTGCGTATTATAGGGCGCAAAGGAGACCCGCAGGGTGCCGTCGACGCCAAGTGCCGCCAGCAGCGGCTGGGCGCAGTGTTGACCGGCGCGCAGGGCAATACCGTATCCGGCCAGCAGCGTCACCATATCGCTATGATGAATACCAGCAAAGTTAAAGGCCAGCAGGCTGGAATCCTGCACGCGGAAGGAGGTAAAGCCCGGTCGTTTTGCCAGCGCATCTTCGGCAAGCGTTGCCAGTCCACGACTCCAGCTTTCTGCCTGGGCGATATCCGTTCCTTCCAGCCATTCCAGCGCAGCGCTTAGTCCGATGACACCAGCCACGTTGGGGGTGCCGGCTTCAAGGCGATAAGGCACCGGCTGGGTTTTATATCCGGTAAAACTGACCTCGACGACCATCTTGCCGCCGCCCAACCACGGCGACATGCTCTCGAGCAATTCACTTTTGCCGTACAGTGCGCCGATGCCGTTGGGGCCATAAAGCTTATGGCCAGAGAAGGCGTAAAAATCGATATCCAGCTTCTGTACGTCAGCCGGGAAGTGAACCGCGCCCTGCGCGCCGTCAACCATCACTACCATGCCTGCGCGATGCGCGATCTCAATCGCTTTCGCCAGATCGGGACAGCCGCCGGTGACGTTCGACATCTGTCCCAGCGCCAGAACACGGCTGCGCGGAGTGATAATTTCTACTAAACGTGCCACGTCAGGCAGGTGGTCCGCGCCAAGCGGCAATCTGACAACTTTTGCGCCGGTCTGCTCGGCAACCATCAGCCAGGGAACAAAATTGGCATGATGCTCTGCTTCGCTGACAATGATTTCATCACCAGGTTTCAGGCGTGGGCGAGCATAGCACTGGGCCACCATGTTAATGGCTTCGGTCGTTCCACGGGTCCAGATGATATCTCTGCCTGACGGCGCATTAAGCAGGCGCGCAACCCGATCGCGCGCGGCCTCATAACGCTCGGTCAGACGCTGGGCTTCAGCGAACTGACTGCGATGCACGTTCCCTGCGCTCAAACTATAAAACTGCTGCGTGGCATCAATAACCGCCTGCGGTTTTAGCGCGGTCGCTGCGCTATCAAGGTACACGCCTGCATCGGCCAGCGCCGGAAATTGCGCGCGAAATTGCGCAGGATTGAACGTATTCATGGCATTCCTCATCGTAAGACCGGGATCGTCGCGCAATTCACTTCCCGGCGCAAGCATGTTGAAAACCATCAGAATTGTCCTGTAATCCTGGCAGGTTTTTCATGGTGAGTTATGCTGATAACTGTTAGGTGAATGTTTTAGCCTGTTACTAAATGATGGTTCTATAGCATTAATTGCTAAAAGGAGAAGAAGATGAAAAAGACTGCCGCAATTATTTCTGCCTGTATGCTGACGTTTGCCCTGAGCGCCTGTTCTGGTCCGAACTATGTAATGCATACCAACGATGGCCGGACTATCGTTTCTGACGGGAAACCTGTCACCGATAATGATACCGGGATGATCTCCTATAAAGATGCTAACGGTAACAAACAGCAGATTAACCGCTCTGACGTGAAAGAGATGGTTGCCCTGGAGAAATAAGTCAGAATTCAGGCAAAAAAAAGCACCGCAATTTGCGGTGCTACATTAATCACTATGGACAGACAGGGTAAATGTACAGGAAGTGAAAAGGGTAGCCTGGCTACCATGGTCTGAAGAGCAGACCAAATGCAAACACAACAACACAACATCACAACCGTAAGCCAAAAGTTCATCAGAACACGCATTCCAACAAAACTTTTCGTTCCGGCTCAGGAAGTGCGGCCACTATAGGTATTTGCTGGTAGAAGCTCAACGGACAAATTATAATGGCTCAGATAAAAAAAACTAATAGGTAGCGTCCTGTTTCCTGTTTGTTAATTTGCATTAACATTTGAGCCAGAATCACTATGTCAAAGCGATTACCCCCTCTGAATGCATTACGTGTATTTGATGCTGCCGCGCGTCATTTAAGCTTCACTCGTGCCGCCGATGAGCTTTTTGTGACCCAGGCCGCGGTGAGTCATCAAATCAAGTCTCTTGAGGATTTCCTGGGGTTAAAGCTCTTTCGCCGACGCAATCGATCGCTTTTGTTGACCGAGGAAGGACAGAGCTATTTCCAGGATATAAAAGAGATATTTTCGCAATTAACCGACGCAACACGTAAACTGCAATCACGCAGTGCCAAAGGGGCGCTGACGGTTAGTTTATTACCCAGTTTCGCTATTCACTGGCTGGTCCCCCGCCTCTCAAGCTTTAACTCAGCTTATCCGGGAATTGACGTCAGAATCCAGGCGGTCGATCGTGAAGAGGATAAACTGGCGGACGATGTGGACGTGGCGATTTTCTATGGGCGCGGCAACTGGCCTGGCCTGCGCGTTGAAAAACTATATGCCGAATATTTACTCCCGATTTGCGCACCGGTATTGCTAACCGGCGATAAGGCATTGAAAACGCCGGCAGATTTAGCGCAACATACGTTATTGCACGATGCCTCTCGCCGCGACTGGCAAACCTATACCCGGCAACTCGGGCTTAATCATATTAATGTGCAGCAGGGACCTATCTTCAGCCACAGCGCTATGGTGTTGCAGGCGGCAATTCACGGGCAGGGTATTGCTTTAGCCAATAATGTGATGGCCCAGTCCGAAATTGAGGCTGGCCGCCTGGTGTGCCCTTTTAATGATGTCCTGGTCAGTAAGAATGCGTTTTATCTGGTTTGTCATGACAGCCAGGCAGAACTGGGTAAAATAGCCGCTTTTCGTCAGTGGATCCTGGCGAAAGCGGCAAGTGAGCAAGAAAAATTCCGCTTCCGTTACGAACAATAAATGACTGTAGGGTAATAACATGACCAGCCGTTTTATGCTGATTTTTGCCGCCATTAGCGGTTTTATTTTTGTGGCGCTGGGCGCGTTTGGTGCCCACGTGTTAAGTAAATCAATGGGCGCTGTTGAGATGGGCTGGATCCACACCGGCCTTGAGTATCAGGCGTTTCATACGCTGGCAATTTTCGCGCTGGCGGTGGCGATGCAGCGCCGGATTAGCATCTGGTTTTACTGGAGCAGCGTATTTCTGGCGCTGGGAACCGTCTTATTTAGCGGCAGCCTTTACTGTCTGGCGCTCTCGCATTTGCGCCTGTGGGCGTTTGTGACGCCGGTTGGCGGCGTCTGTTTTCTGGCTGGCTGGGCGTTGATGTTAGTGGGTGCGATTCGCCTGAAGCGTAAGGGTATTGTTCATGAATAAGCTGATTCTATTGTGCCGCTCCGGGTTTGAGAAAGAGTGCGCAGCGGAAATCACCGATAAAGCGGGCCGCCGTGAAATCTACGGCTTCGCGCGAGTAAAAGAAAACTCAGGTTACGTTATTTTTGAATGTTATCAGGCCGAAGATGCCGACAAACTGGCGGCGGAATTACCTTTTAGTTCGCTGATTTTCGCCCGCCAGATGTTTGTTGCCGGTGAGCTGCTGCAAAATTTGCCACCGGAAGATCGTATTACGCCGATTGTTGGCATGTTGCAGGGCGTGGTAGAGAAGGGCGGCGATCTGCGGGTTGAAGTCGCGGATACCAATGAAAGCAAAGAGCTGATGAAGTTCTGCCGCAAGTTCACCGTGCCGCTGCGTGCCGCGCTGCGCGAGGCGAAAGTGTTGACCAGCTATGAATCGGCCAAACGTCCGGTGGTACACGTTTTCTTCATTGCGCCGGGCTGCTGCTATACGGGCTACTCTTACAGCAATAACAATTCCCCGTTTTATATGGGCATCCCGCGTCTCAAGTTTCCGGCCGATGCGCCGAGCCGCTCCACGCTTAAACTGGAAGAGGCGTTGCATGTGTTCATCCCTGCCGATGAATGGGACGAGCGACTGGCTAACGGCATGTATGCAGTCGATCTGGGAGCATGCCCCGGGGGCTGGACGTATCAACTGGTCAAACGCAATATGTGGGTTTATTCAGTCGATAACGGTCCGATGGCGCAGAGCCTGATGGATACCGGACAGGTCACTTGGCTGCGTGAAGACGGCTTCAGGTACAAACCGACGCGTAATAATATTTCGTGGATGGTCTGCGATATGGTCGAGAAGCCCGCTAAAGTCGCCGCGCTGATGGCGCAGTGGCTGGTTAACGGCTGGTGTCGTGAAACCATTTTTAATCTTAAGCTGCCGATGAAAAAGCGTTATGAAGAGGTATCGCATAATCTGGCGTATATCGAGGGAAAACTGAGCGAGAACGGCATTAATGCTCAGATCCAGGCGCGCCAGCTTTATCACGACAGGGAAGAGGTGACGGTGCACGTGCGTCGCATCTGGGCCGCGGTGGGCGGTCGTCGCGACGAACGTTAGTTTTTTGGGGTCGCCCTTTCGCGAAACGTCAGGGCGGCAATAGGATTACTTGCGCAGCCGAAGCTGCTGCAAATTACCATCAATCTGTAAATCTGAACGTAACCGCGCGATATCCCGGCAGATGAAGGCCATTTCGCGGTTGTCCTCCAGTTTCTTACGCCACTTCTGCGGTACCTCGTCAAGGCGGGCGTAAATCTCTTCCAGCGTTTTAAATTCCGTCAGCAACTGCGTGGCACTTTTCGCGCCGATGCCTGCCACGCCCGGCACCTTCGAACTGCTGATACCGGCAAGTCCCCAATAGTCGGGTAGTTGCTCCGGCGTAACGCCAAATTCGGCGGCGATGAAGGGCGCATCCAGCCAGCGTTTCTGGAAATAGTCACGAATGCGAATGGTCGGGGAAAGTAGCTGGCAGTAGCCTTTATCGGTCGAAACGATCGTGGCTTCATGCCCGGCCTGCGCCACTTTGACGGCCAGCGTGGCGGCGAGATCGTCGGCCTCGTTGCCCGCGGACTCCCAACTGCGCACGCCGCTGCGGGCGAAGGCGGCGCGAAGCTGCGGCATTTCACTCTGCAAATCGTCCGGCATCGGTGCCCGGCCGGCCTTGTAGTCAGGCAGTTTCTGATGACGCCAGCTCACGTTGCGTGCTTCATCATCGAAGACCGCCACCGCGTGCGTCGGCTGGCTATGAATAATCAACTGTTCGAGGGCGTGCTGGCAGGCGTCTACGCACGGCGATCCCTGTACCGCATGAATACGGCGGATCAGATTCAGCGCATCGACAATAAGTAAATGAACGGCCACGGGTATCCTCCTTTAAACCTGGCGTCAGGGTATCACCGTGAAACAGGAGAGGCTATAAAGCGAGAATAAATCAGGAAGATGCCTCGCAAAACGAGGCATCATAGCATTGGCAAAGCGACTTCGCAGGGGAAACGGCGGGATTGTGTTCCGTTACCCACGGTAAGCGCCATGCCACCGTTAATCGCAGGTCACAATCTTCATCGCCAGCCCGCCGCGCGAGGTTTCACGGTATTTGGCGTTCATGTCCTTGCCGGTCTCGTACATCGTCTCAATGACTTTATCGAGACAGACGCGCGGCTCGCTGGTGCGACGCAGCGCCATGCGGGCGGCATTGACCGCTTTTACCGCGGCAATCGCGTTACGCTCAATGCACGGCACCTGTACCTGACCGGCCACCGGATCGCAGGTCAGACCGAGGTTGTGCTCCATGCCGATCTCCGCGGCGATGCATACCTGACCAGGACTGCCGCCCAGCAACTCCGTCAGACCTGCCGCCGCCATCGAGCAGGCCACGCCGACCTCGCCCTGACAGCCGACTTCCGCGCCGGAAATAGAGGCGTTCATCTTATACAGCGAGCCAATCGCACTGGTGACCAGCAGGTAGCGGGCCAACGAGTTGGCGTTCACTTCACGGATAAATTTATTGTAATAGGCCAGCACGGCCGGAACGATGCCACACGCGCCATTGGTCGGCGCAGTCACCACCCGTCCCCCGGCCGCGTTTTCTTCGTTGACGGCCAGTGCGAACATATTGATCCAGTCCACCACCGCCATCGGATCGCTGGTGGTTTTATCCTGGCTTACCAGCATCCTGCGCAGGGCGGCGGCGCGACGAGGCACCCGCAGCTTGCCCGGCAGAACGCCTTCGGTAACGCTGCCGTGTTCAATTCCGCCGCGCATCACGTCCCATACGTTATTGAAGTGCTGTTCCAGCTCTTCTTTGCTGTGCAGAGCAAGTTCGTTCTGCATCATCAGGCCGGAGAGCGACAGGCCGCTGTCGCGACAGTGCTGTTGTAAATCCGCTGCGGTTTTATACGGATACGGCACGCTGACCGGCGCGTCGGAAGACTGACCGAAGTGTGCTTCATCGACGATAAAACCGCCGCCGATAGAATAATACGTCTGGCTGTACACCGCGTTTTCCCCGGCCAGGGCGGTAATACGCATCCCGTTTTCATGCAGCGACAGGTTGTCGGCATGGAAATTCATGCACTGGTCGACCGGGAATTCCACTTCATGCTGACCATGCGCCAGCAGCAGGCGTCCGTGGGTATTCACATCCTGGATAAACGCCGGGATCGCCGCGATATCCACGCTGTCCGGCAGATTTCCCGCCAGCCCCATGATAATGGCGATATCGGTATGGTGGCCTTTACCGGTCAGAGAAAGAGAACCGTAGACATCCACCACCACGCGGGTGACATCGAACAGCAGGCCCTGAGCAATCAGGTCGTCGGTAAACTGTTTACCCGCTTTCATCGGGCCGACGGTGTGCGAACTGGAGGGGCCAATGCCGATTTTGAAAATATCGAAAACGCTAATCATAATGCGTCCACTGAGGTAATGAAGCGCGCCACCCGAAGATGGCGCGGGGGAGTTAACTGAACAGGGAGTAGAAAATCGCAGACATGGCGACCAGACCCATCAGCACCACAAAGGCATTGCTGATATGGCCGCTGTATTTACGCATGGCCGGGACTTTCTGAATCGCGTACATCGGCATCAGGAACAGGATCATGGCGATAATCGGCCCACCCAGCGTTTCGATCATGCCGAGGATGCTTGGGTTCAGCGTTGCCACAATCCAGGTCGTCACCAGCATAAACAGCGCGGTAAGGCGGTTCAGCTTGTTGATCTCAATAGACTTACCTTTACCACGCAGGGTTTTAATAACCATGCCGTTAAAGCCTTCGCGCGCGCCAAGGTAGTGGCCGAGGAAGGATTTAGTGATAGCAATCATCGCAATGATCGGGGCCATCCAGGCAATCAGCGGCGCGTTAAAGTGGTTCGCCAGATAGGACAGGATGGAGATGTTCTGTGCTTTAGCTTCCGCCAGATCCGCCGGGGAGAGGCTCAGCACGCAGCTAAACACGAAGAACATCACCGTCAGCACCATCATGATGTGAGCGAAGGCCAGAATGCGGGAGCATTTTTTCTCCGCGTCCACGCCATATTCTTCACGTTTTGCCACGGCAAAAGAGGAAATGATCGGCGAGTGGTTGAAGGAGAAAACCATCACCGGGATCGCCAGCCACAGCGTCATCCACAGGCCATTACCGGTAGGGGTAACAGACTCGAAAGAGAGCGAATCGAATGCCGCGCCGCTCCACTGTGGGATCAGGTACAGCGCCAGCAGCATCAGGGCGAAGACAAACGGGAAGACCAGGATACTCATCGCCTTAACAATCATCTGCTCGCCGAAGCGCACGATGGTCATCATACCGACAATCAGGATCAGCGACAGGATCGCCCGCGGCGGCGGGGTCATCATCAACTGGTGCGTCATAAAGCTTTCGACGGTGTTGGTGATGGCGACGCTGTAGACCAGCAGGATCGGGTAGATAGCGAAGAAGTAGAGCAGGGTAATCAGTTTACCTGCGCCGATACCAAAGTGCTCTTCTACCACTTCGGTAATATCTTCACCCGGATTTTTACCGGACAGCACGAAGCGGGTCAGGCCACGGTGCGCAAAGAAGGTCATTGGGAAGGCAAGGATCGCCATGATAATCAGCGGGATCATCCCGCCAACACCTGCGTTGATTGGCAGGAACAATACGCCCGCGCCAATCGCCGTGCCGTAAAGGCCCAGCATCCACATGGTATCTGTTTTACGCCATGTACTCTGCGCTTTGGCAGAGGTGATGGTGCTGGTTTGAGTGGTTTCCATCTGTTTCTCCTGAGGAAGCTAAAATTCAATTTACTGGTCAAATTCAATGCAAAATTGGGTATGTGTAGTATGAAATTCGTCAGGTAAGCGATTTTTTATAATTTTTTGCCGTAACTATTTTCGCGGCGAAAGATACATTTATGTTATCAATGCATCAGTGATCCCGATCGCAATTACAATAATCTACTTCTTATGTGTGGTTATTTAGACCATTTATCTGCCATTTTTTACCCTTATAGCGTTTATGGGCGCAAAGGCTAGCATCCGCAGGACGCTTTTTGAAAGTCGTGGAGGGAACTAACGATATTTGCACTGTAAAATGCGTTTTTTATGGCGTTTTGGCGGGCGTAAATATAATTAAATCAAATAAATCACCACCATTTATCCCGATTAATGGGTTCAGGAAGCATAATAAAACGGCAAGGAATAAGGGCGACCTATGGGTCGCCCTGGAGGATTATTTGCAGATTTCGTAGCAGGGGATGTAGGCGGAGCCGGGGAGCTTCATACGATGCTGCGCGACAAAGCCCTGGAGCAGGTCGTCCATACGGCGCATCATCTCGCTGTCGCCATGAATTTTGTAAGGACCGTATTTCTCAATCGCCCGAATACCGACTTCTTTCACGTTGCCCGCGACGATGCCGGAGAAGGCGCGACGCAGGTCCGCCGCCAGGACCTCGACCGGCTGGTCCGGGTACAGTTTCAGGTTCGCCATGTTTTCATGCGACGGCTCGAACGGCAACTGAAGGTCCGGCGCAATACGGATTGACCAGTTAAAGCTGTAGGCGTCGCCAGTTTCACGGCGGCACTCTTTCACCAGCGGCATCGCTTTTTTCATCTGCCGCGCCACTTCGGCGGCGTCATCAATGATGATTTGATAGTGACGACGGGCCGCCTCGCCCAGCGTACTGACGATAAACTCATCCAGCACGCGGAAGTAGTCGGCGCTCTCTTTCGGCCCGGTGAGGATCAGCGGCAGAACTTGATCTTTGTTAGCCGGATTCATCAGAATGCCCAGCAGATAGAGCAGTTCTTCCGCTGTACCCACGCCGCCGGGGAAGATAATGATCCCATGTCCAATGCGCACAAACGCTTCAAGACGCTTTTCGATATCGGGCATGATAATCAGTTCGTTGACCAGCGGGTTTGGCGGTTCAGCGGCAATAATGGATGGTTCGGTCATGCCAATAAATCGCCCGTCTTTATAGCGTTGCTGCGCGTGGCCGACCGCTGCGCCTTTCATCGGCGCTTCCATCGCGCCCGGTCCGCAGCCGGTGCAAATATTCAGCTCACGCAGACCCAACTGGGTGCCGACGCGGCGCGCGTACAGGTACTCTTTTTCGTTGATCGAGTGACCGCCCCAGCACACGACCATGCTCGGCGCTTCGCCAACGTGCAGCGCCCGGGCGTTGCGCAGGATCGAGAAAACCAGGTTGGTGATGTGAGCCGAGCTTTCGAGGTCGAGATCGGGATAACGAACGGTGTTGTGGATCTGGCCGTAGACGAAAAGGATATCGCGCAGGACGGCGAACAGGTTGGCCTGTAACGAGCGGATAATTTGCCCGTCAACAAACGCCTCTTCCGGGGGATTGATTAACTCAAGTTTGACCCCGCGCTCGCGGCGCAGGACGTTGATATCGAAATTCTCAAAACGTGACAGCAACTCTTTACTGTTATCGGTGAGACTCCCTGAGTTAAGAACGGCAAGTGAACAGTTACGAAACAGTTGATAAATATCGCTGCTGGCCGTGCGTTTAAGCATGTCAACTTCCAGTTGCGACAACATATCCATTGAGCCAAGGGGGCTTACATGTGTAATCAAGTGAACTCCTTATGGGGCGATAATCGCCGCTCCCTGTGATTACAATAGCCCCCACGACCCGGTTTTCACAACCCGCGATCGGTGCAAGATCGCAGTTATGAACAAAATATTCATCTACTGACGTACCAGCCTGCCAGTCGCAGGGGTGAAGTCGGTATTAGTACGCCAGGGGTTAATATCCAGCCCGCCCCGGCGCGTATAACGCGCGTAAACGCTGAGCGTTTCCGGCTGGCAGAAACGCTGAATATCATTAAAAATGCGCTCCACACACTGCTCGTGAAACTCATTGTGATGGCGGAACGAGACCAGATAGCGCAGCAGCTTTTCCCGGTCGATGGCCGGGCCGCGATACTGGATCTGCACCGAACCCCAGTCCGGCTGATGGGTGATCAGGCAGTTGGATTTCAGCAAATGGCTGACCAGTGATTCTTCTACTACCTCGCCGCCAGCCGCATTTTTAAGAAAGTCGGCGTTAAATTCATAGCTCTCAATCTCAATATCCTGACCGTCGATGCATACACCGTTGAAGGGCGCGATGGGCTGGCCTTCCAGTTCATCAAGATGATACAGCGTGACCTGGACGTTACCCTGTGCGCAGGCGCTCAAATCACGCGCCAGCGTGGCCTGGACGTCCTCCCAACTGGCAAAACGCGTCTGGTTAAAGCTGTTCAGATAGAGCTTAAAGCTTTTCGATTCCACCAGGTTGAGGCTGGCGTAGTCGAGTTGCACCTGGCCGACCGCGACCTGCGGTAAGCCTTTCGCGTTCAGCCATGAGAGTTCATACAGCGTCCAGATATCCCCCCCGTGAAAGGGCAGATTGTCCGCACGCAGGCCCAGCGGATCGCGATTCAGGCTTCTTGGCACGCCCTGTAATAACGTCGCGTCGTAGGTGTCACGGTAACGGGTGGTTTTACCGAGGGTCAGGCCGGAAAGCGCCTGATGGTTTTCATAGGAAGACATGTTTCACCGTTATAAAGCAGGTACACTATCGCACAAGTGTATCCTGGCCGACGTAAAGAGAGAAATCAGTGGACCCACAAACTGCACAGGCGCTGAAAGCGTTTACCCAACGTTATTGTGATGCATGGCGGCACGAGCATACCAGCTGGCCGCAGAGTGAGGCGCTTCACGGCGTGCCTTCGCCCTGCATTGTTTCCTCCACCGACCATATGGTGCTCTGGCAACCGCAGCCATTTGACGGCGAACCCGGCCTCAACGCGGTTGAGCGGGCGATGGATATTGTGATTCAGCCCTCAGCGCAGGCTTTTTATACGACGCAATATGCTGGTGACATGCCGGCGCGGCATGGCGCAGAAACGTTCATGCTGTTGCAAACGTGGAGTGCGGATGATTTCCGTCGTGTTCAGGAGAATCTAATCGGACACCTGGTAACCCAGAAACGCCTTAAGCTTTCACCGACGCTCTTTATTGCGACGCTGGATAGCGAACTGGAGGTCATTTCGGTGTGTAATCTGCGTGGTGAGGTGGTACTGGAGACGCTGGGAACCGCTAAACGTCGCGTTCTCGCCCCTTCGCTTACGGATTTTCTTAGCCAACTTGAGCCAGTGTTGTAAGCCATTGCCCCAGGTAGCTTGTAAGAGATCTCTCACACTGCCTGTGAGAGATCGCAGAGAATATGTTCTTCCATAATTTGTCCAGATCATGATTAATACAATATTAATCATAGAGATAGTTTTTTCATTACCGCTTTTAAGTAAAACTTTTCTTAAGGCATTGTCTTAAGACTAGTTGTAAGACGCTAAGGAATAGACGATTCTATGTCCGTCGACAGGGAGTCGCAAACGAAGCGAACATCAGGATGATGACGCTTCACAGGGACACACCAGGATGGTGCTTCAGGGAAGGCTTCAGGATGAAGTTAAGGGATATGCAGGACGCATAGTAAGGACACCTCCAGGAAGGAGAAAGTGAGCCGGACAGGATGCCCGGTGGGTCAGGATGGCCAGGGACTCACTTAAGGAAAAGTGCTATCGCATCGGGGTGGTGTGAGCAGGACGCAGTGTTTAAGGATGAACAGGTCAGGAGACCAACAGGAAAAGTTGTCATGGATGAGCAGGGAGCATCATAAAAAGTAGCGGGATGGCTGCGAAACGAACCGGGGGCACTGTTTAACAGTGCCCCCTTTTTTTTGTTTCTGCGTAACTAATGCTATCCTTCGCGCCAGATTTTTAGAGTCTATGAGGTTTCCATGACACTCCACGATAGCGTGCGTGAGCAGTTGCATATCATTGAAGCGCTGCTGCGTAAACATGACCACTGGCAGGCCAGCGTGCCGGACGCCAGCGCATTTGAAAGCACTCAACCGTTCTGTATGGATACGCTGGAGCCGCTTGAATGGCTACAGTGGGTGCTTATCCCGCGGATGCACGCGCTGCTGGAAAGCGGCCAACCGCTGCCGCAGTCTTTTGCCATTGCGCCCTATTATGAGATTGCTCTCGATGCCAGCCATCCATTGCGCGATGAGGTCGTCTTCGAACTTCAGCAACTGGACGCCTTTTTTACGGATGATAACGCCTGATGCTGGAGATCCTCTGGCAGGACGAGTGGCTGGTGGCGGTTAATAAGCCCGCCGGCTGGCTGGTGCATCGCAGTTGGCTGGATCGCGATGAAAAAGTGGTGGTGATGCAGACGGTGCGCGACCAGATTGGTCAGCATGTTTTTACCGCGCATCGTCTGGACCGGCCCACCTCCGGCGTGCTGCTGATGGGGCTGTCAAGCGAAGCCGGGCGCCGGCTGGCACAGCAGTTTGAGCAGCATCAAATCCAGAAACGCTATCATGCCATCGTGCGCGGCTGGCTGACGGATGACGCGGTGCTGGATTATCCGCTGGTCGAAGAGCTGGATAAAATCGCCGATAAATTCGCTCGTGAGGATCGGCAGCCGCAGCCGGCGGTAACGCGCTATCGCGGGCTGGCAACCGTCGAAATGCCTGTCGCCACCGGACGCTATCCGACGACCCGCTATTCGCTGGTCGAACTGGAACCGGAAACCGGGCGTAAACATCAGTTGCGTCGCCATCTTGCGCATCTGCGCCATCCAATCATCGGCGACAGTAAACATGGCGATTTGCGTCAGAACCGCAGCGCGGCGGCGCATTTTGGCTGTCAGCGTTTGATGCTGCATGCCAGCCAGCTTACGCTGACGCATCCGTTTACCGGCGAGCCGCTGATCCTGCGTGCCGGGCTGGACCCGGTGTGGATGGACGCGCTGACCCATTTCGGCTGGCGCACGCTTCTCCCCGATAATGAAAGGGTTGAGTTTCCGCCGGATACCTACCAGGATAGTGCAGACGCATAATCAGGGAGTTAACAAATGGCGGAGATTGGGATTTTTGTCGGCACCATGTACGGCAACGCGCTGCTGGTGGCGGAAGAGGCTGAGGCTATCCTTAATGAACAAGGGCACCGCGCTCGGGTGTTTGAGGATCCGCAGCTGGCAGACTGGCAGCCTTATCAGGAAGGCTACGCGTTAGTGGTGACGTCCACCACCGGACAGGGCGACCTGCCGGACAGCATTGTGCCGCTGTATCAGGGGATCCACGATAAACTCGGCCATCAGCCGAAGCTGCGCTATGGCGTTATCGCGCTGGGTGACAGCACCTATTCGCACTTCTGCGGCGGTGGTAAAAAGTTCGACCAGCTGCTTCAGGAGCAGGGCGCTCAGCGCATCGGCGAAGTGCTGATGATTGATGCCAGCGAAGATCCCGAACCTGAAACGGTTTCCAGCCCCTGGGTGGAACAGTGGGGCGCACTGTTAAAGTAGAAGCGCCGCTCTCTCCCTGGACAGAGCGCGTATAGCCAGACTAAATCGAGTTAGCTTCAGGCAAATGCCAGTAAAACCCTTTGCAATAAAGGGTTTTTAACGGACAATTACCCCACGTCAAGCGAGCTATTTCACACTCCTGCAAACCCCTTTTCCTTACCCGGCGTTAATATGCGCCTGATTTTCAATTCCGTGAAGTATCGCCCACTGCATTGGGCTAAAGCCATAAATCCCCGTTTGAGTCCTGATGAATGCTGTGCGCATGCACGGTGAGGCCCCACCACTCTCGTCATACACTTTTCTGGCTAGTCAAAAAAGAGCAGTAAAACGGGCGATAACGACCCTTAGTTAAAAAACTGCGAAAACACTAACACGTCATTCTGATTACCCTACGGTTGTGCTGTTCAGAATGAGCGTAGCTACAGGCTATGATTCAGGAGTACAACAATGAGTTCATTAAGCAATACGGCGAGCGCCGCTGAAAAGCGGACCAATGCTCGCTACTGGATAGTGGTGATGCTGTTTATCGTCACCTCGTTTAACTATGGCGACCGCGCCACGCTCTCTATCGCCGGCTCCGAGATGGCGAAAGATATCGGGCTTGATCCGGTCGGCATGGGATACGTTTTCTCCGCCTTTTCCTGGGCATATGTTATTGGTCAAATACCGGGCGGCTGGCTGCTCGACCGTTTTGGCTCAAAACGCGTTTATTTCTGGTCCATCTTTATCTGGTCGATGTTCACCCTGCTGCAGGGGTTTGTCGATATTTTCAGCGGCTTCGGCATCATCGTCGCGCTGTTCACCCTGCGTTTTCTGGTCGGCCTGGCGGAGTCGCCTTCCTTCCCCGGCAACAGTCGCATCGTGGCGGCCTGGTTTCCGGCGCAGGAGAGGGGAACGGCGGTCGCTATTTTTAACTCCGCGCAATATTTTGCCACCGTCATCTTCGCCCCAATCATGGGCTGGTTAACGCATGAAGTGGGCTGGTCGCACGTCTTCTTCTTTATGGGCGGGCTGGGCATCATCCTCAGCTTTATCTGGCTGAAAGTGATCCACGAGCCGAATCAGCATCCGGGCGTAAACAAGAAAGAGCTGGAGTATATTGCTGAAGGCGGCGCGCTGATCAATATGGATCAGAAGAGTAACAAGCAAAAAGTGCCGATGAGCGTCAAGATGGGGCAGATCAAACAATTGGTCGGGTCACGCATGATGATCGGCGTCTATCTCGGTCAATACTGTATTAATGCCTTGACCTACTTCTTTATCACCTGGTTCCCGGTGTATCTGGTGCAGGCGCGCGGGATGTCGATCCTGAAAGCGGGCTTTGTGGCTTCGGTTCCGGCGATCTGCGGCTTTGTCGGCGGCGTCCTGGGCGGGATTATTTCCGACTGGCTGATGCGGCGTACCGGCTCGCTGAATATTGCCCGTAAAACGCCTATCGTGCTCGGTATGCTGCTCTCGATGGTGATGGTGTTCTGTAACTACGTCGAAACCGAATGGATGATTATCGGCTTTATGGCGATGGCGTTCTTCGGTAAAGGTATCGGTGCGCTGGGCTGGGCCGTCATGGCGGACACCGCACCGAAGGAAATTAGCGGTCTTTCCGGCGGTCTGTTCAATATGTTCGGCAACATCTCCGGTATCGTGACGCCTATCGCTATCGGTTACATCGTCGGCACAACCGGCTCCTTTAACGGCGCGCTGATTTACGTCGGTATTCACGCGCTGGTGGCGGTACTCAGCTATCTGGTACTGGTCGGCGATATCAAACGTGTCGAGTTGAAACCCGTAGTGGAGAGATAACCATGACAACGCAATCAAGTCCTGTTGTAACGGATATGAAGGTCATTCCGGTGGCCGGTCATGACAGTATGCTGCTGAACATTGGCGGCGCGCATAATGCGTACTTCACCCGTAATATCGTGGTGCTGACGGATAACGCCGGGAACTCCGGCGTAGGCGAAGCGCCCGGCGGGGAGGTGATCCTGAAAACGCTGACCGATGCCATTCCAATGGTGGTGGGTCAGGAAGTGGCGCGTCTGAATCAGGTGGTACAGCGCGTCCACAAAGGCAACCAGGCGGCGGATTTCGATACCTTTGGTAAAGGCGCGTGGACCTTCGAACTGCGGGTGAACGCGGTTGCCGCGCTTGAAGCGGCGCTGCTCGACCTGCTGGGTAAAACCCTCAACGTGCCGGTATGCGAACTGCTCGGGCCGGGGAAACAGCGCGATGCGGTAACCGTGCTCGGTTATCTGTTTTACGTCGGCGATCGGAGCAAAACCGATCTGCCCTATCTGGAAAGCACGCCGGGCAATCATGAGTGGTATCACCTGCGCCACCAGGAGGCGCTGAACAGCGAGACGGTAGTGCGTCTGGCAGAGGCGTCTCAGGATCGTTACGGTTTTAAAGACTTTAAGCTCAAAGGTGGCGTGCTGCCGGGCGAGCAGGAAATTGATACCGTTTGCGCGCTGAAAAAACGCTTCCCGCAGGCGCGCATTACCGTAGACCCCAACGGCGCATGGCTGCTGGATGAAGCCATTGCTTTATGTAAAGGGCTGAACGATGTGCTGACCTACGCCGAAGATCCGTGTGGTGCCGAGCAGGGCTTTTCCGGCCGCGAAGTCATGGCCGAGTTCCGCCGCGCCACCGGCTTGCCCGTCGCCACCAATATGATCGCGACTAACTGGCGTGAAATGGGACATGCGGTGATGCTTAACGCCGTCGACATTCCGCTGGCCGATCCACACTTCTGGACGCTCTCCGGCGCGGTGCGCGTGGCGCAACTGTGCGACGACTGGGGCTTAACCTGGGGCTGCCACTCCAATAATCATTTTGATATTTCGCTGGCGATGTTTACCCATGTTGGCGCGGCCGCGCCGGGCACGCCGACCGCCATTGATACTCACTGGATTTGGCAGGAGGGCGATTGCCGTCTGACCAAAAATCCGCTGGAAATAAAAGACGGTAAAATTGCCGTCCCGGACGCGCCAGGGCTTGGCGTGGAGCTTGACTGGGAGCAGGTACAGAAAGCGCATGAGGCTTATAAAAAGCTTCCTGGCGGCGCGCGCAATGATGCTGGCCCGATGCAGTATCTGATCCCCGGCTGGACATTTGACCGTAAACGTCCTGTTTTCGGCCGTCACTGATTAAAAAGGATGAAACAATGACTTCGCAAACTTCTACCCCTGTCGTCACTTCTATGCAGGTTATCCCGGTCGCCGGGCACGACAGTATGCTGATGAACCTGAGCGGCGCACACGCGCCTTTCTTTACCCGCAATATTGTCATCATTAAAGACAACTCGGGCCACACCGGCGTGGGCGAGATCCCCGGCGGCGAAAAAATCCGTCAGACCCTGGAAGAGGCTTCTCAACTGGTCACCGGTAAAACGCTGGGCGAATACAAAAATATTTTAACGGCGGTACGCAATAACTTCGCCGATCGCGATGCGGGCGGCCGCGGATTGCAGACTTTCGATCTGCGCACCACTATTCACGTGGTCACGGGTATTGAAGCCGCATTGCTGGATCTGCTGGGTCAGCATCTGGGCGTTAACGTCGCGTCGCTGCTGGGCGAAGGCCAACAGCGTAACGAAGTTGAAATGCTGGGCTACCTGTTTTTTGTCGGCAATCGTAAAGCGACGCCGCTGCCGTACCAGAGCCAGCCGGATGAAAAATGCGACTGGTATCGTCTGCGTCACGATGAGGCCATGACTCCGGCGGCTGTGGTGCGTCTGGCGGAAGCGGCGTATGAAAAATACGGCTTCAACGATTTTAAACTCAAAGGCGGGGTGCTGGCGGGCGACGAAGAGGCACAGTCCATCGTGGCGCTGGCAAAACGTTTCCCTGAAGCACGTATCACTCTCGATCCGAACGGTGCCTGGTCGCTCAATGAAGCGATTAAGATCGGCAAATACCTGAAGGGATCGCTGGCCTACGCCGAAGATCCGTGCGGCGCGGAGCAGGGCTTCTCCGGGCGTGAAGTGATGGCGGAATTCCGTCGCGCTACTGGCCTGCCGACGGCGACCAATATGATCGCGACCGACTGGCGGCAAATGGGGCATACGCTGTCCCTGCAATCGGTGGATATCCCGCTGGCGGACCCGCATTTCTGGACCATGCAGGGTTCTGTTCGCGTGGCGCAGATGTGCCATGAGTTTGGCCTGACCTGGGGTTCGCATTCCAATAACCACTTTGATATTTCACTGGCGATGTTTACCCATGTCGCTGCGGCCGCGCCGGGCAAAATCACCGCCATTGATACCCACTGGATCTGGCAGGAAGGCAACCAGCGGCTGACGAAGGAACCGTTCCAGATCAAAGGCGGAATGGTGCAGGTGCCGACGAAACCGGGCCTCGGCGTGGAGATCGATATGGATCAGGTGATGAAGGCGAACGAGCTGTATCAAAAACACGGTCTGGGCGCGCGCGATGACGCGATGGGGATGCAGTATCTGATCCCCAACTGGACATTTGATAATAAGCGCCCGTGCATGGTACGCTAACCCCTGCGGGACCGGTCCCATGACGACGGTCCTTCTCCCGGCCTACGCGTAACAACGTCAACATGCAAAAGGATGCTTTATGAAAATAGTGATTGCACCGGACTCGTATAAGGAAAGTTTGAGCGCGCTTGAGGTGGCGACCGCCATTGAGCGTGGTTTTCGTGAAATCTGGCCTGAGGCCGATTACGTAAAACTTCCGGTTGCAGACGGCGGTGAAGGCACCGTTGACGCCATGATTGCCGCCACCCAGGGACGGCTAATCCATGTTGATGTTACCGGCCCGCTGGGAGAGCAGGTTAATGCGTTCTATGGCATTTCTGGCGACGAGCAGTGCGCTTTCATTGAAATGGCGGCGGCGAGCGGGCTAGAGCAGGTTCCTCCCGTGCAGCGTAATCCGCTAAAAACAACCTCCTGGGGAACCGGCGAGCTGATCCGTCATGCGCTGGATAACGGCGTCCGGCACATTATCATCGGTATCGGCGGCAGCGCCACCAATGATGGCGGGGCCGGTATGGTTCAGGCGCTGGGCGCAAAACTCCTCGATCAGGACAATAACCCTATTGCGCCCGGCGGCGGTGCGCTGGAGACGCTGGCGCGCATTGATATTCGCGAGCTGGACAGCCGTCTGGCCGACTGTCACATTGAGGTTGCCTGCGACGTCAGCAATACGCTGATCGGCGAACAGGGTGCCTCGGCGGTGTTTGGTCCGCAGAAAGGAGCGACAAAAGAGATGATCGCGCGGCTGGATAGCGGGCTGGAACACTATGCGCAGCTTATTGCCCGCGATCTGGATATTCAGGTGCTTGAACTGGCAGGCGGCGGCGCGGCGGGCGGTATGGGCGCGGGCCTGTATGCGTTTTGCGGCGCACAGCTGCGTCAGGGTATCGAAATTGTTACCGACGCGCTGAAACTGGATGAGCAGATCGCCGATGCCGATCTGGTGATCACCGGTGAAGGGCGCATTGATAGCCAGACTATTCATGGCAAAGTGCCGGTTGGCGTCGCCCGCATTGCCAAACGCTACAACAAACCGGTGATTGGTATTGCCGGTAGCCTTACCGCCGATGTTGGCGTGGTACATGAACACGGTCTGGATGCGGTATTCAGCGTTATTTATACCATCTGCACGCTGGAAGAGGCGCTGGACAACGCGGCGGAGAACGTGCGGATGAGCGCGCGAAATATTGCCGCCACGCTCAAAGCCGGGCAGAGCCTGGCATAAATTCAACGGGCCGGGATCCTCCGGCCCATATCGCTGGCGCTAACCTGACGCCAACACCTTTTCCGCTTCCCGCGTAACGTTCTCCATTTCATCCAGCAACTCCAGCAGTTCAGGCTCCAGCTCCGCAGCCGGTGTCCCGCTGCGCAACTGTTGTTCAATCAACTGGCACAGGTTTTTCAGACAGGGAACACCGCTGTAGCCGCAACTGCCGTGCAATTTATGGATGATATCCACCAGATGCATCTCCTCGCCCGCAAGCTGGCGATTAACGTTCTGACGAACTTCCTGCAGGAACTGCACCAGCATCTGTAGCATTTCACGGGCGAGATCGGCTTTGCCCGCCGCCTGGCGTAGCGCCAGCTGCCAGTCCAGGGTGACGTTCTGATTGACGGTTATCTCCACCGTCTCCGGCGGCTTAACGGCAATATGCGGACCGGGTTTATAGCGCAGCAGCAACTGATGCAGCTTGCTCTCTTCAATCGGCTTCGCCAGATAATCATTCATCCCGGCGCTTAATAGCTTTTCGCGTTGACCTGCCATCGCGTGCGCGGTGACGGCGATGACCGGGGTTTGCTGCTGGTGAGGCAACTGGCGGATAAGTTCGCAGGCGCGTATGCCGTCCATTTCCGGCATCTGAATGTCCATCAGGATCACATCGAACGGCATCTCTTTTGCCCGATTGACCGCCTGCTGACCGCTGTCGCATAGCTCGACGTGCTGCACCAGATCGTCCAGCAGCGCGCCGATCAGCTTCAGGTTGGCGGGATTATCGTCCACCGCCATCACCGACATCGCCAGTTTTTTATCTTCGACGGCAGGCACCGGCACCTGATTAATGCGGCAATATTCCATCAGGGCAGGGAGCAGGCGAACCGATGTCAGGGGTTTGAGCAGGCAGGCCGCCGCGCCGTCCTGCTTCAGCGCTTCGGCATTGACCTGCGCATGACACGGCAGCGCCAGCAGCAGGTAATCGGTCATCTTACGGGCACGAATCAGTTTGTCATGATGCATGCTCAATTCGCGAATAGAAACCGGCACCCCGGCCAGCAGGATATCGTAGTGATCTTCCGGCAGGGCGGCGAACGTTGGGCTGTAGATCACCTCCAGCGGCGTGGAGGCCAGCAGGTCCATCGTCGACTGCGCGGCGGTGGCGTTGGCCTCAATATAAGCAAGGCGTTTTCCGACCAGGTAGTGCGTTACCGGCGGTTCAGAAATCACATTAGGATTCAGATCCAGACTAACGTGGAACCAGAAGGTCGACCCGCGATTCGGCTGGCTGTGAAAAGAAATATCGCCGCCCATCTCGTTGACCAGCCGCTGAGTGATCGCCAGGCCCAGCCCGGTGCCGCCGTGACGGCGCGAGATGCTGGCGTCGGCCTGGCGAAATGCCTGGAACAGCCGGGACTGATCCGCTTCCGGAATGCCTATCCCGGTATCGCGGATTTGGATCTCTAACTGAACGTTGGTGTTACTCACCGCCCGCTTATCCACAATGACGTCAATATTACCGTGCTCGGTAAACTTAATGGCGTTGCCCAGCAGGTTGGTGATCACCTGTTGCAGACGTAGCGGGTCGCCGATAACATTATCCGGTACGTCATTTTTAATACTTAACGTCAGCTCCAGTCCTTTATCGTGCGCCGAGTGCGCCAGCAGCGTTACCACCTCATCCAGCAGGTTACGCAGCGGAAAGGGAATGCTCTCCAGCAGCAGCTTTCCGGCCTCCAGCTTGGAGAAGTCGAGCACGTCATTAATGATCGTCAGCAGATTATTTGCCGAACGCTCAATAGTGTTGAGATGGTCGCGCTGGGTCGGATTCAGTTCGGTTTTCAGCGTCAGGCGGGTAAAGCCGATGACACCGTTCAGCGGCGTGCGTAGCTCGTGCGACATATTAGCCAAAAACTCGGATTTAATGCGTGCCGCTTCCTGGGCGCGTTTTTTGGCAAGGCCCAGTTCAACATTCTGGATCTCCATCTGTTCAAGCGTTTCACGCAGATCGGATGTCGCCTGATCGACGTTATGCTGCATCTCTTCATGGTAGGCCGCCAGCGACATCGCCATTGAGTTAATGCCATTCTTCAGCATATCCAGTTCGCCCAGCATAAAACCTTCGACGCGACTGTCGAGTTGGCCGCGGCGAATGCGGTCCACGGTATTCACCATATTGCGAATGGGGCCGGTCACGTCACGCATTAATCGCCAGCCAAACACCAGCGCGATGCCGATACAAAACAGCATCATCATGCTGGAGATAAAAATCTCTTTGTATTGCTGTAGCCGTACTGATTTGAGATCCAGCTCCAGCGCCACGTAGCCCAGCATATTATTCGCCGTTTTGGCATCTGAAATGGGGGACTCGTCAGGCGAGTAGCTTTCAGAAAGAATCGGCGTGCGCAGGATCATCGTGTCGCCCTTGCGCAGCACGCTGAGGCGACGCGGCAAGGCATCTCCTTTTGGTAACTGCAGCACCCCGGGGTCGAGGTGAGAATTCGAGGTGACAAAGAGCTGGTTATGCTCATCATAAACAGAAATCGCCCGTACAATATCGGAATGGCGACGATGTAACACGCTGATAAGCTGGCCAATCGATTCGCGATTTTGCAGATTCATTCCGTATTCACTGGAGACCGCCAGAGGCTCAATAATACTGGCACCGGCGTCTTCAAGCTGACGCTGCAGGTCGTTATAGCGATGCACGACAAAAAAGATACTCAGCAGCAAACCGATCAGGACGGTAGGGGCCAGGATCAAAATCATCATGCGAGCGCGCAGGCTGTAGTTGGTCATGGAGTTCCGTTATGGGACAATTAGCGTCATTATGTTTGATTGAGAAAAATCTCTACGATGGCGCAATTCTACTCTGCAAAACGGCGCGTGACGACGCGTCAGATCATAACTGTGACGGTAAATGACCTGGACCCTTTCGGCCAGGGCGTCGCGCGCCACAACGGTAAAACCTTATTTATTCCGGGCTTACTGCCTCAGGAAAGCGCGGAAGTCGTTATTACCGACGATAAAAAACAGTATGCCCTCGCGCAGGTAAAACGGCGGCTGAACGAGAGTACCGAGCGTGTTACGCCCCGCTGCCCGCACTTCGGCGTATGTGGTGGCTGCCAGCAGCAGCATGCGAGCATTGACCTGCAACAGCGCAGCAAACGGGCGGCGCTCGCCCGGTTAATGAAACGCGAGGTCGACGAGATCATTGCCGGCGCGCCGTGGGGATATCGGAGGCGTGCGCGGCTGGGCCTCAACTGGCAACCGAAAACGCAGCGCCTGCAGATGGGGTTTCGTAAAGCTAACGCCAGCGACATCGTTGATATTACGCAATGCCCCGTATTGACGCCCCGTCTTGAGGCGCTGCTTCCTTTAGTGCGCGAGTGTCTGACCAGCCTGGCGTCGGCGCGTCGGCGCGGTCATGTCGAACTGGTGCTGGCCGATAACGGCCCGCTGATGGTGCTACGCCATGTCGCGCCGCTTAGTGCTGCCGATGTCGAAAAACTGGAACGCTTTTCGCATTCTCAGGACCTTGCGCTGTACCTTGCGCCACAAAGCGAGATACTGGAACCGTTAACGGATAAAGAACCGTGGTATCAATCAGAAGGGCTACGCTTAACGTTTAGCCCGCGGGACTTTATTCAGGTCAACGACGGCGTTAATCAGCAGATGGTGGCCACCGCCCTGGACTGGCTGGGCATTCAGCCCACCGATCGCGTGTTGGATCTGTTCTGCGGCATGGGCAACTTTACGCTACCGCTGGCGCAGCGTGCGGCAAGCGTCGTTGGCGTGGAAGGCGTGGCGGCGCTGGTGGCGAAAGGTCAGCAGAACGCCGCACAAAATGAATTGCATAATGTGACGTTTTTTCATGAAAATCTTGAAAAGGATGTTACACAACAGCCGTGGGCACAACACGGTTTTGATAAAATACTGCTCGATCCGGCGCGCGCAGGCGCACCCGGCGTCATGCAGCATATTATAAAATTAGCGCCGCGCCGCGTGGTGTATGTTTCCTGCAATCCCGCGACGCTGGCGCGTGACAGCGAGGCGCTGCTTGCAGGGGGGTACCACATCCGGCGACTGGCAATGCTGGATATGTTCCCGCACACTGGGCATCTGGAATCAATGGTGTTGTTTGAGCATCAATAAATAGCGTTGGCTTGCCGAATCCGGCAGGCCCGGTCCCTGAAAGGAGAGGACGATGGTTGCGGTAAGAAGTTCACATATGAATAAAGAGGGTGAGTTTGACCCGAAAAAATGGATCGCCAGTCTGGGATTATCCAGCCAGCAGTCGTGTGAACGCTTAGCCGAGACCTGGGCCTATTGTCGTGAACAAACGCAGGGGCATCCTAACGCCGATCTCCTTCTCTGGCGCGGCGTAGAGATGGTCGAAATCCTCTCTATGCTGAGCATGGACACAGACACTCTGCGCGCGGCGCTGCTGTTCCCGCTGGCGGATAACAACGTCGTCAGCGAGGAGGCGTTGCAGGAGGCCGTGGGTAAGCCGGTGGTGTTGCTGATCCACGGCGTGCGCGATATGGCGGCAATCCGCCAGCTCAAGGCCACCCATACCGATTCCGTCTCCTCCGAACAGGTGGACAACGTGCGGCGGATGCTACTGGCGATGGTGGATGACTTCCGCTGCGTGGTCATCAAGCTTGCTGAACGGGTAGCGCACCTGCGCGATGTGAAAGACGCGCCGGAAGATGAGCGCGTGCTGGCCGCCAAAGAGTGCACCAACATTTACGCGCCGCTGGCGAACCGTCTGGGCATCGGCCAGTTGAAATGGGAGCTGGAGGACTACTGCTTCCGCTATCTGCATCCGGCGGAGTACAAACGCATCGCTAAACTGCTGCACGAACGCCGTCTCGACCGCGAACAGTACATTGATGAATTCGTCGGCCATCTGCGCGCCGAGATCAAAACCGAAGGCGTGAAGGCGGAAGTATATGGCCGACCTAAGCACATCTACAGCATCTGGCGCAAAATGCAGAAGAAGCATCTTGCCTTTGATGAGCTGTTTGACGTGCGCGCGGTGCGCATCGTGGCCGAGCGGCTGCAGGACTGCTACGCCGCGCTGGGGATAGTGCATACTCACTATCGCCACCTGCCTGATGAGTTTGACGACTACGTTGCTAATCCAAAACCTAACGGCTATCAATCCATTCATACCGTGGTGCTGGGGCCGGGCGGTAAAACCGTCGAAATTCAGATCCGTACCAAACAGATGCATGAAGACGCCGAGCTGGGCGTCGCTGCGCACTGGAAATACAAAGAAGGCACTGTTGCAGGCGGCACGCGTACCGGACATGAAGACCGCATTGCCTGGCTGCGCAAGCTGATCGCCTGGCAGGAAGAGATGGCCGATTCCGGCGAGATGCTCGACGAAGTGCGCAGCCAGGTCTTTGACGATCGCGTCTATGTCTTTACGCCGAAAGGCGACGTGGTGGATTTGCCGGCAGGCTCCACGCCGCTGGATTTCGCCTACCACATCCACAGCGATGTGGGGCATCGCTGCATCGGGGCAAAAATTAGCGGGCGCATCGTGCCCTTTACCTATCAGTTGCAGATGGGCGATCAGATTGAAATTATCACCCAGAAGCAGCCGAACCCAAGCCGGGACTGGCTGAACCCGAACCTCGGCTACGTCACAACCAGCCGGGGCCGAGCCAAAATCCACAACTGGTTCCGCAAGCAGGACCGGGACAAAAATATTCTCGCCGGGCGGCAGATCCTCGACGATGAGCTGGCGCATTTGGGCATCAGTATGAAAGAGGCCGAGAAATTCCTGCTGCCGCGCTACAACTTCAACGAGATTGAGGAACTGCTGGCGGCCATTGGCGGCGGGGACATCCGCCTTAACCAAATGGTCAATTACCTGCAGGCGCAGTTCAACAAACCGAGCGCGGCGGAGCAGGATGCGGCGGCGCTTAAGCAGCTTCAGCAGAAAACCTACGCGCCGCAGAACCGTAGCGGTAAAGACGACGGTCGCGTGGTGGTGGAAGGCGTCGGCAATCTGATGCATCACATCGCCCGCTGCTGCCAGCCGATCCCGGGCGATGAGATCGTCGGCTTTATTACCCAGGGGCGCGGCATCTCCGTGCATCGTGCGGATTGCGATCAGCTGGCGGAACTGCGCTCGCACGCGCCGGAACGTATTGTGGATGCGGTCTGGGGCGAAAGCTACTCGGCAGGCTATTCGCTGGTGGTGCGCGTCACCGCCAACGATCGCAGCGGCCTGCTGCGCGACATCACCACCATTCTGGCGAACGAGAAGGTTAATGTGCTGGGCGTCGCCAGTCGCAGCGACACCAAACAGCAGCTTGCCAGCATTGATATGACGATTGAGATCTATAACCTTCAGGTATTGGGCCGGGTACTCAGCAAGCTGAACCAGGTGCCGGACGTGATTGATGCGCACCGGTTGCATGGGGGGTAACATCCGCGCGAAGGTGGCTGCACTAACGTAGCGGCTTTACTATTTCATTTCAGTAGAGTCGCTACATAGCAACGTCATCCCCGGTGTAATAACAACGGCGGATGCATTTTGACGTACATTCCATTTCCGGTGTACTCTTATGTAAGATTTATACTTACAGTGGAGGCTGTTATGGCCAGAACAATGACAGTAGATCTTGGTGATGAGCTACGGGAGTTTATTGAATCGCTTATTGAATCAGGTGATTACAGAACACAAAGTGAAGTTATCAGGGAATCTCTTCGCTTGCTGCGGGAAAAACAGGCTGAGTCACGACTTCAGGCGTTACGTGAACTTCTGGCTGAAGGTCTGAACAGCGGAGAGCCGCAGGCCTGGGAAAAGGATGCCTTTTTACGGAAGGTCAAATCAGGGATGAGTAAATCAGATGAGATTGGTAAAGTTAACACCAAAGGCCAGTGACGATCTGGAAAATATCTGGCATTACGGCTGGCAGCATTTTGGCGAAATACAAGCCGATCGATATATTAATCATCTGTCAGAAATATTCAGCATTATGAGTGCCAATAACATTGGCACGCCTCGACCTGAACTGGGTGAATACATTTATGCCTTACCGTTTGAAAGGCATATTATCTATTTTATACAATCAGTTACGGAAATTATCGTGATACGTATTCTGAGCCAGAACCAGGATGCTGGTAAGCATGTAAATTGGTTATAGCCTTTTATTTAAAAAATAAGTTATACCCTATGTGATATTGGTTAAGGTTTTATGTATCTATTGCATTTGTGTTGAACGAAGGCTTGCCGAAGCAGAAGCCTCCGGTGTGGCGGGATTAAAATAAAAGCGATCGGGATGATTCATAGCGAATGCGTAAGGTGGATACGTTACAATCACCTCCATTGTGCATAACCGATTAAAAATGATGACAACAATGACGCAAATAGACCGCCTGCTCTCCATCATGCAACGCCTGCGCGACCCGGAAAACGGCTGCCCGTGGGATAAAGAGCAAACCTTCGCCACCATCGCCCCTTATACCCTGGAAGAAACCTACGAAGTGCTGGACGCCATTGCCCGCGAAGACTTTGACGATCTGCGCGGCGAGCTGGGCGATCTGCTGTTTCAGGTGATCTTTTACGCTCAGATGGCTCAGGAAGAGGGGCGCTTTGATTTTAATGATATCTGTGCGGCGATTAGCGACAAGCTGGAGCGCCGTCATCCGCATATTTTTGGCGATGCCGCGGCGGGAAGCAGTGACGAGGTGCTGGCGCGTTGGGAACAAATCAAGCGCGACGAACGGGCGCAAAAAGCGCAGCATTCCGCGCTGGACGATATCCCTCATAGCTTCCCGGCCCTGATGCGGGCGCATAAAATCCAGAAGCGCTGCTCGACGGTAGGCTTTGACTGGACTTCGCTCGGTCCGGTTCTGGATAAAGTCCATGAAGAGATCGACGAGGTGATGCAGGAAGCGCAGCAGGCCGTTGTCGATCAGGCCAGAGTGGAAGAAGAAATGGGCGATTTACTGTTTGCGACAGTCAATCTCTCCCGTCATCTTGGGGTTAAAGCGGAAGTGGCGCTACAAAAAGCCAATCTGAAATTTGAGCGCCGTTTTCGCGAAGTAGAGCGCATCGTCGCGGCGCGTGGCCTGGAAATGACCGGCGTTGACCTGCAAACGATGGAAGAGGTCTGGCAGGAAGTAAAACGCCAGGAATATGATCTCTAACGATTTTCGCCATCAAGCGCGATTTGTGTGATTTTTTAAATAACAAGCGCTTGATTTGCGTCAAAAACATTTCCCCAAAAATGGCTATTTTCTCACTCCTTACATCGTTGGGCATGGCAGAAGAGGAGGGAGAATGAAAGTTTGTGGCGCTCGCCATGTTCGGGTATACTACTGTCCCGTCCTGGTTATTCCATCGTCTTTTAAACCTAACTTCTCAGGTTCAGCATGACAACGAACTATATTTTTGTGACCGGCGGGGTCGTTTCCTCTCTGGGTAAAGGCATTGCCGCAGCCTCCCTCGCAGCCATCTTAGAAGCCCGTGGCCTCAACGTGACCATGATGAAACTGGATCCGTACATCAACGTCGATCCGGGCACCATGAGTCCAATCCAACACGGGGAAGTGTTCGTTACTGAAGACGGCGCTGAAACTGATTTGGACCTTGGCCACTATGAGCGTTTCATTCGCACCAAGATGAGCCGCCGTAACAACTTCACCACGGGTCGTATTTACTCCGACGTTCTTCGTAAAGAGCGCCGTGGCGACTATCTGGGCGCGACCGTTCAGGTTATCCCGCACATCACCAATGCCATTAAAGAACGCGTGCTGGAAGGCGGCGAAGGGCATGACGTGGTGCTGGTTGAAATCGGCGGTACGGTGGGCGATATCGAATCGCTGCCGTTCCTCGAAGCGATTCGCCAGCTGGCGGTTGATATTGGTCGTGAACACGCGCTGTTTATGCACCTGACGCTGGTGCCTTATATGGCCGCCGCCGGGGAAGTCAAAACCAAACCGACGCAGCACTCCGTTAAAGAACTGCTCTCTATCGGTATCCAGCCGGATATCCTGATTTGCCGTTCCGATCGTGCCGTTCCGGCCAACGAACGCGCGAAAATTGCTTTGTTCTGTAACGTTGCTGAAAAGGCCGTTATTTCCCTGAAAGATGTCGATTCCATTTATAAAATCCCGGGCCTGTTGAAATCACAGGGGCTGGACGATTATATTTGTAAACGATTCAGCCTGAACTGTCCGGAAGCAAACTTGTCTGAATGGGAACAGGTCCTCTATGAAGAGTCCAACCCGGCAGGCGAAGTCACCATTGGTATGGTCGGCAAGTACATTGAACTGCCGGATGCCTATAAATCGGTGATTGAAGCGCTGAAGCATGGCGGCCTGAAGAACCGCGTTTCTGTCAATATCAAGCTGATTGATTCGCAGGATGTAGAAACGCGTGGTGTTGAGATCCTCAAAGATCTTGATGCCATCCTGATCCCCGGTGGTTTTGGCTACCGTGGCGTTGAAGGCATGATTACCACCGCAGGTTATGCGCGTGAGAATAATATCCCTTACCTCGGCATTTGCCTGGGTATGCAGGTTGCCCTGATTGAATTTGCTCGTAATGTGGTGGGCATGGACAACGCCAACTCAACGGAATTTGTGCCAGACTGTAAGTACCCGGTCGTGGCGCTGATCACCGAGTGGCGTGATGAAGAGGGTAACGTTGAAGTTCGTTCTGAAAAGAGCGATCTGGGCGGCACGATGCGCGTAGGTGCACAGGCTTGCCAGCTTACGGATGACAGCCTGGTGCGCAAACTGTATGGCGCATCGACGATTACCGAACGCCATCGTCATCGTTACGAAGTCAACAACATGCTGTTGAAACCTATTGAAGCTGCGGGCCTGCGCATTGCGGGCCGTTCCGGTGATGATCAGTTAGTCGAGATCATTGAGGTGCCGAACCATCCGTGGTTTGTCGCCGGCCAGTTCCATCCGGAATTTACTTCTACGCCGCGTGATGGACATCCGCTGTTTGCCGGTTTTGTGAAAGCCGCCAGCGAATACCAGAAGCGTCAGGTGAAGTAAAAAAGTTAGAACGGCAACGCCCCAGGAGGGGCGTTGTTTGTCTGGAGTTTTAGTTTAACTTGTACTGAGGAAAACCTAATGTCCAAAATCGTTAAAGTCATCGGTCGTGAAATCATCGACTCCCGTGGTAACCCGACTGTTGAAGCCGAAGTACACCTGGAAGGTGGTTTCGTTGGTATGGCAGCTGCGCCGTCAGGTGCTTCTACTGGTTCCCGCGAAGCGCTGGAACTGCGTGATGGCGACAAATCCCGTTTCATGGGTAAAGGCGTAACCAAAGCAGTTGCTGCGGTTAACGGCCCGATCGCTCAGGCTGTTCTTGGCAAAGATGCCAAAGATCAGGCAGGCATCGACAAGATCATGATCGATCTGGACGGTACTGAAAACAAATCTAACTTCGGTGCAAACGCCATCCTGGCGGTGTCTCTGGCTAACGCCAAAGCTGCTGCTGCCGCGAAAGGTCTGCCGCTGTACGCGCACATCGCTGAACTGAACGGCACCCCGGGCAAATACTCTATGCCGGTTCCGATGATGAACATCATCAACGGTGGTGAGCACGCTGATAACAACGTCGACATCCAGGAATTTATGATTCAGCCAGTTGGCGCTAAATCCCTGAAAGAAGCCGTGCGTATGGGTTCTGAAGTGTTCCACAACCTGGCTAAAGTGCTGAAAGCGAAAGGCATGAACACTGCTGTTGGTGACGAAGGCGGCTATGCGCCGAACCTGGGTTCTAACGCAGAAGCGCTGGCAGTTATCGCTGAAGCAGTTAAAGCCGCTGGCTACGAGCTGGGTAAAGACATCACTCTGGCGATGGACTGTGCAGCATCTGAATTCTACAAAGACGGTAAATACGTTCTCGCTGGCGAAGGTAACAAAGCCTTCACTTCTGAAGAATTCACTCACTTCCTGGAAGAGCTGACCAAACAGTACCCGATCGTGTCTATCGAAGACGGTCTGGACGAATCTGACTGGGAAGGTTTTGCTTACCAGACTAAAGTTCTGGGCGACAAAATCCAGCTGGTTGGTGACGATCTGTTCGTAACCAACACCAAAATCCTGAAAGAAGGTATTGAGAAAGGCATCGTTAACTCCATCCTGATCAAATTCAACCAGATCGGTTCTCTGACCGAAACTCTGGCTGCGATCAAAATGGCGAAAGACGCTGGCTACACTGCCGTCATCTCTCACCGTTCTGGCGAAACTGAAGACGCTACCATCGCTGACCTGGCTGTGGGTACCGCAGCAGGCCAGATCAAAACCGGTTCTATGAGCCGTTCTGACCGCGTTGCTAAATACAACCAGCTGATTCGTATCGAAGAAGCGCTGGGCGAAAAAGCACCGTACAATGGTCGTAAAGAGATCAAAGGCCAGGCGTAATCCTGTACTTTTGCTCTTAAGAAAAACCCGCTTCGGCGGGTTTTTTTATATCTACAAAAGCAGCGGCAGCGTTGCGCTGGCCGTTTGCTGGCTGCTATCACCGTAACGCGTATCAAGCGACATTAACGAGGTGATGGCCAGCTCCACCAGCAGCATCGCTCCCACTTTGGCATTAAGTGCGCCCGCGCTTAACGGTCCTTCCGGCTTCGCTGCTACCAGCAAAATATCGCTGAGTGATGCCAGCGGGCTACGCGGCGTATTACTGATTGTCAGCACTTTCGCGCCGCGTTTACGCGCCAACTTCACGACATGCAACAGGTCGCGCGTTGAGCCAGAACTGGAGATCGCGACGACGACATCCTCGCCGCCGAGCGCGGTGGCGCTCATCGCTGCCCGGTGCATGTCGCTGAATAGCTGGCCGGCTTTACCGAGGCGCAGCAGCTTGTAATGCAGATAATCACCAATAATTGCGCTGGCGGCGACCCCATAAATCTGGACCGAACGTGCCTCATGCAGTGCCAGCGCCGCCTGTTCCAGCATGCTGCGATCCAATAGCTTTGCCGTATCGCGCAACGCCTGCACCGACTCATCGACCAGATTGTCGATCTCATCACCCTGCGTGCGGGGAGCCTGCGAGCGCTGCACGTCCAGCGCCAGCGCCATTTTAAATTCGGTATACCCTTTGCAACCCAACGCCCGGCACAGGCGCGTGACGCTGGCTTCGCTGGTCTCGCTCTCACGTGCCAGTTCGGTGATGGTCAGATAGAGCACCCGCGACGGATCGGTCAGAACGTAATCTCCCAGTTTTTGCTGGGTGGGACTATAGCCCGATACGCTCTGCCGAAGCCTGAGCAGCACATTTTCGTTTTCAGCCATGCCTGTATTCCTTGATGCTTTCCTGTCGTTAAGTGTGGCGGAAAGCGGGGGCAGGACGCCAGTCATTTTAAAAAAGTATGATCAACCTCCGCTTTATTGATGATAATTTTCAGTATTAATTATTTATATGGTAAAAATTTTCAACAAGACGTCAGGCGGAGAAAAAAGATGACAATATTTAGCGGAGCCTCTTCCGGAGGCTGGTTTGAAAAAGCACAGCGGTTTGGTAAATCCTTTATGCTGCCGATTGCGGTATTACCTGCGGCGGGACTGCTGCTGGGTATCGGCGGCGCGCTGTCGAACCCGAATACGTTGACGGCTTATCCTTTCCTTGACGTAGGCTGGCTACAGGCCATTTTCACCATCATGAGCAGTGCCGGCGCGATTGTCTTCGCCAACCTGTCGGTCTTGTTTGCGGTTGGGGTCGCGGTCGGTCTGGCAAAAACGGATAAGGGCACGGCAGGGCTGGCGGCCTTACTGGCATTTTTGGTAATGAATGCCACCATTAACGCGCTGTTGACGCTGACGGGAGACCTGGCACAAACCAATCCCGGCGCGGTCGGACAGGGCATGGTACTGGGGATTCAGACCCTGGAAACCGGCGTTTTTGGCGGCGTGGTCATCGGGCTGGTGACCTGCGCATTACACCATCGGTTTAATAAAATCGCTCTGCCGCAGTTTCTCGGTTTCTTCGGTGGCTCGCGATTTGTGCCGATCATTAGTTCGCTGGCGGCGATTGTCGTCGGAGCGATCATGACAGTGGTCTGGCCGCACTTTCAGAAACTGATTTTTGGTCTCGGCGGGTTGGTGGATGCCACGGGGTATCTGGGCACGCTGCTGTATGGCTTTATCCTGCGCATGCTTGGCCCGTTCGGCCTGCATCATATCTTTTATCTGCCATTCTGGACCACCGCCCTCGGCGGTAGCGAAATCGTCAACGGCCAACTGGTTGAAGGCACGCAGCGGATTTTCTTTGCCCAGCTTGCCGATCCGAATACGCAGCAGTTCTACGTCGGCACCTCGCGCTTTATGTCCGGCCGCTTTATCACCATGATGTTTGGCCTGATCGGTGCCTGTTTGGCGATGTATCACACGGCGAAGCCTGAAAATAAAAAGCGCGTGGCCGGGCTGCTGCTGTCAGCGGCGCTGACCTCGTTCCTGACCGGCATTACGGAGCCTATCGAGTTTTCGTTCCTGTTTGTCGCCCCGGTGCTGTACGTCATTCACGCCTTTTTTGACGGGCTGGCGTTTATGCTGGCGCATATTCTGCACATCACCATCGGGCAAACCTTCTCCGGCGGCTTTATCGACTTCATCCTGTTCGGCATTTTGCAGGGCGAAGCGAAAACCCACTGGCTGTATGTGCCGATGGTGGGGATCCCGTGGTTCTTCCTCTACTACTTCACCTTCCGCTTTTTGATTACCCGTTTTAATTTCCTGACGCCAGGACGTGAAAAACAGGAGACCGAAACGGTAAGCGTCAGCGGCAGTGAACGTGCTCAGGCGATTGTGGCGGCGCTGGGTGGACAGGAAAATCTGGAAGAGGTGGATTGCTGTGCGACGCGCCTGCGGATAACGGTGAAAGAGAGCGGAAAAGTCGATGAGGCGGCGCTGAAAGCGACGGGCGCACGCGGTGTGATCCTGCGGGGCAACGGCGTCCAGGTGATTTACGGCCCGCACGTAACGATTATTAAAAATGAAATAGAAGAGATGCTGGTGGTATGAACATGATGTTAGAACAAATCAAAGGCAAACTGGTGGTTTCCTGTCAGGCGCTGGCAAACGAGCCGCTGCACAGTCCGTTTATTATGTCGCGCATGGCGCTGGCGGCGCAGCAGGGCGGGGCGGCGGGCATTCGTGCCAATAGCGTCGTCGATATCGAGGCGATTAAAACCCAGGTCGATCTGCCGATCATTGGCATTATTAAACGCGACTATGCCGATAGTGAGGTTTTTATCACCGCGACGCTGCGAGAAGTCGACGAACTGATGACGGCGTCCCCGGAGATGATTGCGCTCGACGCCACGCAACGTCCACGTCCGGCAGGCGAAACGCTGGCTGTGCTGGTGACGCAGATCCGCGAACGCTACCCGCAGGTGTTGCTGATGGCGGATATCGCAAGCGTTGAAGATGCTGTGGTCGCTGCTGAGCTTGGCTTCGATTGTATTGGTACGACGCTATATGGTTATACGGCGGCGTCGGCAGGGCACAAGCTGGCAGAGAACGACTGTGCATTTTTGCGCGCGGTGCTGAACGCCGTCACGCAGCCGGTGATAGCGGAAGGCAATGTCGACACGCCGGAACTGGCTGCCCGCTGCCTCGAACTTGGTGCACATGCGGTGGTGGTCGGCGGGGCGATCACTCGTCCGCAGCAGATCGCCGCGCGTTTTGCAGCGGCGATAGCGCAACAGGGCGCGAATCGCACATGATCGTTACGCCAGGATCTGCGATAATTACGGTTTAGACGCGAAACCGAGATGATTATGCAGTACCCGATAAATGAGATGTTCCAGACCCTCCAGGGTGAAGGTTACTTTACCGGCGTCCCCGCCATTTTTATTCGATTACAGGGATGCCCGGTAGGCTGCGCCTGGTGCGACACGAAACACACCTGGGATAAGCTTGCGGATCGGGAAGTGTCGCTTTACAGCATCCTGGCGAAAACCAAAGAGAGCGATAAGTGGGGCGCGGCAAGCAGCGAGGATCTGCTGGCGATTATTGAACGTCAGGGCTATACCGCTCGTCACGTGGTGATCACCGGCGGCGAGCCGTGCATCCACGACCTGCTCCCCCTGACTATGCTGCTGGAGAAAAACGGCTTTAGCTGCCAGATTGAAACCAGTGGCACGCACGAGATCCGCTGCACGCCGAATACCTGGGTGACCGTATCGCCGAAAGTAAACATGCGCGGCGGATATGATGTCCTGGAGCAGGCGCTCCAGCGCGCGGACGAAATTAAACACCCGGTAGGCCGCGTGCGGGATATCGAAGCGCTGGACGAACTGCTTGCTGTTCTGAAGGACGATAAACCGCGTGTGATTGCACTTCAGCCGATCAGCCAGAAAGAAGACGCTACGCGTTTATGCATTGAGACCTGCATTGCCCGCAACTGGCGACTTTCAATGCAAACGCATAAGTATTTGAATATTGCCTGAAAGACTGGTACCTGAATAATTTAGTTGCCAGTTTCTGGCACATCAAATGGCGTGACATTGCTCAAAATGGATTGTACTGGCGGCTGCTGACCATCGCGGCCAGCCATTTTTGTTCCTTGCCGTGATATGACGCGGGCATTTAGCTCGTATTCCCTCACTTTATATTCTCCTTATTATCTCATGCCTTGGTTATACGCGTTAAGGGATAAACCTGTTCCTTAATCGGCACACATATATCCTCCTGAGAGCCGTATGGCACTTTTTGTCATGTCGGATACGGGATAAAAGATAGCGCATAGTTAATTTCAGAGCGAAAATTGCTTCATGTTGGTAATTTTAAATTAGGCCACAACGAATATTTTATTTTTTACTTTAAAATCAATGGTTTAATTGTTCTTTGATAAAATGGAATTGTGATTAATTTGATGGTTATATGTTGGTAGAGTGTGATCGTGGTTAAAAGTGTTTTTTAAACAAAGAGATAGAGTTAGAGTGTTCCCCGCGCCAGCGGGGATAAACCGCGACGCGCCAGCAAATCAAAGATGACATCAAAGTGTTCCCCGCGCCAGCGGGGATAAACCGCGCTGGGGTATTTCATGGCTGGCGCTGAGTTGGTGTTCCCCGCGCCAGCGGGGATAAACCGCAAATCTTAATGAATACATTATATTTTTTAATGTGTTCCCCGCGCCAGCGGGGATAAACCGCCAATAAAATCACATGCGTTAGTATAAAAAGAGTGTTCCCCGCGCCAGCGGGGATAAACCGCCTGAACTCTTCCAAAAAAAACATCACCCATGGTGTTCCCCGCGCCAGCGGGGATAAACCGAGCGTTGCTGTCAGCTCGCGGGGCAATATCGTGTGTTCCCCGCGCCAGCGGGGATAAACCGTACCGCAACATCACCGTAATAGCCTTTGAAACGTGTTCCCCGCGCCAGCGGGGATAAACCGTAATTTATTTGCTGATTTATGGAAAAAGGCTTGTGTTCCCCGCGCCAGCGGGGATAAACCGCGCCGGAAGTGATTGCGCCGCCGAAAGATGGCGTGTTCCCCGCGCCAGCGGGGATAAACCGCCGCTTCAATAGATTCGCCTTTTCAAACAATAGTGTTCCCCGCGCCAGCGGGGATAAACCCCTACTCCCCGGCTTCAACGGAAAAGGTTAGCCGTGTTCCCCGCGCCAGCGGGGATAAACCGAGTTTCATCTGAGACGTTATTCAAACACGGTAGTGTTCCCCGCGCCAGCGGGGATAAACCGGCGCTTGGACCGATCATGCAGTCAATCACCGGGTGTTCCCCGCGCCAGCGGGGATAAACCGCTTGGCGGCGATGTGGGTCAGTCATGGCGCGAGTGTTCCCCGCGCCAGCGGGGATAAACCGGTGCGGAAATGAATATATATGATGATAATCAAGTGTTCCCCGCGCCAGCGGGGATAAACCGCGAATCCGTATATTTCGATTTGTCACCCACACGTGTTCCCCGCGCCAGCGGGGATAAACCGAGATAATTTAGGGCTAGGGAGTGCCGCAGCATGTGTTCCCCGCGCCAGCGGGGATAAACCGGGCTGGACAATCGTCAATAATATTATCGGTGGGTGTTCCCCGCGCCAGCGGGGATAAACCGCCTGCAAATGCAGGATGCGAGAATGCGCCAGCGTGTTCCCCGCGCCAGCGGGGATAAACCGAGATAGCTGGCACTAACGACGATCTTATCCCTGTGTTCCCCGCGCCAGCGGGGATAAACCGTTTCCGTAAGCGTAGTTCCAGCCCAGCCCCGGGTGTTCCCCGCGCCAGCGGGGATAAACCGGGAGATCACCACACCAATGATCCGGGCGGTACGTGTTCCCCGCGCCAGCGGGGATAAACCGCGACGGGCGCTCTCTATATGATCCCCGCAACAGTGTTCCCCGTGCCAGCGGGGATAAACCGAGCGTTCCGGGGTTTCTCAGAAAACTGGTCGCGTGTTCCCCGCGCCAGCGGGGATAAACCGTTGTGCTGGCTTCGTTTTCACTAACACGCCTCGTGTTCCCCGCGCCAGCGGGGATAAACCGAGCTCGCCGCACGTGCGCAGTACGCACAATCAGTGTTCCCCGCGCCAGCGGGGATAAACCGATAATCAGGTTACGTTCACGCTCTATGTTCCGGCGTTCCCCGCGCCAGAGGGGATAAACCGCGTATATTTACTCAAATCTGGTTCCACTTTGTGTGTTCCCCGCGCCAGCGGGGATAAACCGTGCTGGGACCAGAAAGAGCTGTTGCCTGGCGAGTATTCCCCGCGCCAGCGGGGATAAATTATCGCTGTGACAGCGAGCTACAGGCAGATTGCCTACTCCCCGGCTTCAACGGAAAAGGTTAGCCTTACCGGCCAAAAAAATCTCACTCGCCGCGATACACGCAGCCCGCCGTACAGGTCTCTTTAATCATCACCGCGCTCAGCAGCGGAACTACAGGTTTAATCTGATCCCATATCCACTTCGCCAGCACTTCACTGGTGGGATTGGACAGCCCCGGAATATCATTCAGATAGTAGTGATCCAGACGATCGTAAGTCGGCTTAAATGCCGCTTTCAGTTCGGCGAAATCGATAATCCAGCCGGTATGCGGATCGACTTCACCGGTGATTTCAAGACGCACCATAAAGGAGTGTCCGTGCAGGCGGCCGCATTTATGGCCTTGCGGAACATGCGGCAGATGGTGAGCGGCTTCAAAGGTGAAATCTTTAAACAACGTGGTGGACATGATGAACTCTCAGGCTTACGAAAAACCGCCGCATAGTACCGGAAAGCACAATTTTTATCACCTCTTTAAACGGCGATAGCAACCGGGGTGAGGGTAAGTCATTGCAACTCTGATATTTACTTAGTTAAATCAACGGATTAGATAACCCGTTTTATTGTTAATAACTATCTGAAAATCAGGTTAGTAGATTTGGTTATTTATTATTTCCAACCCTTCTTTAATTGTTATTATCCAGGTCGTTAACCTTACATTCTCTTCTGTTTTTATTTGAAAACAGCTTTGCTACTGGAACATGACGACGCATGACGACACAGTCCCCACCTTCCGCTTTGCTTCCGCTGAACCCGGAGCAGCTGGCGCGCCTACAGGCGGCCACGACCGATTTAACCCCGACCCAGCTTGCCTGGGTGTCCGGCTATTTTTGGGGAGTGCTGAACCAGCAGCCCGGCGCTGTCGCGGCGACGCCTGCGCCGGTAGCAGAAACTACCACCATTACCTTGCTCTCAGCATCGCAAACAGGCAATGCGCGCCGCGTAGCGGAAGCGCTGCGTGACGATCTGCTGGCGGCCAAACTTAATGTTAACCTGGTTAACGCGGGCGACTATAAATTCAAACAAATCGCCAATGAAAAACTGTTGGTTGTCGTTGCCTCCACGCAGGGGGAAGGCGAGCCGCCGGAAGAGGCGGTAGCCCTGCATAAATTCCTGGCCTCTAAAAAAGCGCCGAAGCTGGCGAATACCGCGTTTGCGGTCTTTGGCCTCGGCGACACCTCTTATGAGTTCTTCTGTCAGTGCGGGAAAGATTTTGACGCCAGGCTGGCGGAACTGGGCGGTGAACGCCTGCTGGATCGCGTTGATGCTGACGTCGAATATCAGAATGCCGCCGCCGAATGGCGAGCGCGCGTAGTTGAGGTCCTGAAAGCCCGCGTGCCGAAAGAGACGCCAGCACAGGCTGCCGCCACGGCAACCGGCGAGGTGAATGAGGTTCACTCCAGCCCTTATACCAAAGAAGCGCCGCTGGTGGCGTCGCTCTCGGTGAATCAAAAAATTACCGGGCGTAATTCGGAAAAAGACGTTCGTCATATTGAAATCGACCTCGGGGATTCCGGTCTGCGCTATCAGCCGGGCGACGCGCTTGGCGTCTGGTATCAAAACGATCCTGCGCTGGTCAATGAACTGGTCGAACTGCTATGGCTGAAAGGCGATGAACCGGTCACGGTAGAGGATAAAACGCTGCCGCTGGCCGAAGCGCTGCAGTGGCATTTTGAGCTGACGGTTAACACTGCCAATATCGTTGAGAACTATGCGACGCTTTCCCGCAGTGAGACATTGCTGCCGCTGGCGGGCGACAAGGCGCAGCTTCAGCACTACGCGGCTACCACGCCGATTGTCGACATGGTGCGTTTTTCCCCTGCTCAACTGGATGCGCAGACGCTGATCGATTTGCTGCGTCCGCTGACGCCGCGTCTGTATTCTATCGCCTCTGCCCAGGCGGAAGCCGAAAGCGAAGTTCACGTTACCGTTGGGGTTGTGCGCTATGAGGTTGAAGGCCGTGCTCGTGCGGGCGGTGCCTCCGGCTTCCTCGCCGATCGCGTGGAAGAAGAGGGCGAAGTACGTATCTTTATTGAGCATAACGACAACTTCCGTCTGCCTGCAAATCCCGAAACGCCGGTGATCATGATTGGCCCCGGCACCGGTATCGCGCCGTTCCGTGCCTTTATGCAGCAGCGGGCCGCCGATGAAGCGCCGGGTAAAAACTGGCTGTTCTTTGGTAATCCGCACTTCACCGAAGATTTTCTCTACCAGGTGGAATGGCAGCGCTACGTTAAAGAGGGCGTACTAAGCCGTATCGATCTTGCCTGGTCTCGTGACCAAAAAGAAAAAATATACGTACAAGATAAACTGCGCGAACAGGGCGCAGAGCTGTGGCGCTGGATAAACGATGGCGCCCATATTTATGTCTGTGGCGACGCCAATCGTATGGCGAAAGACGTTGAGCAGGCTTTGCTGGAAGTGATAGCTGAATTCGGCGGCATGGACCTCGAATCGGCGGACGAATATTTAAGTGAGCTGCGCGTAGAGCGCCGTTATCAGCGAGATGTCTACTAATGAGCGAAAAACATCCAGGCCCACTGGTGGTCGAAGGCAAACTGGTTGATGCCGAGCGCATGAAGCTCGAAAGCAACTATCTGCGCGGCACCATTGCCGAAGATTTAAATGACGGTCTGACCGGCGGTTTTAAAGGCGATAACTTCCTGCTGATCCGCTTTCACGGCATGTATCAGCAGGACGATCGCGATATCCGCGCCGAGCGTGCCGAGCAGAAGCTGGAGCCGCGTCATGCGATGCTGCTGCGCTGCCGTCTGCCGGGGGGGGTGATCACCACTAAACAGTGGCAGGCGATTGATAAGTTCGCGGGCGAGAATACGATTTACGGCAGTATTCGCCTGACGAACCGTCAGACGTTCCAGTTTCACGGTATCCTGAAAAAGAACGTGAAGCCGGTGCATCAGATGCTGCATTCGGTTGGGCTGGACGCGCTGGCGACTGCCAACGACATGAACCGTAACGTGCTTTGTACGTCGAACCCGTATGAATCTCAGCTTCACGCTGAAGCTTACGAATGGGCGAAAAAGATCTCCGAGCATCTGCTGCCGCGCACCCGTGCCTATGCGGAGATCTGGCTCGATCAGGAGAAAGTCGCCACCACCGATGAGGAACCGATCCTCGGCCAGACCTATCTGCCGCGTAAGTTCAAGACCACGGTCGTGATCCCGCCGCAGAACGATATCGATCTGCACGCCAACGACATGAACTTCGTCGCGGTCGCGGAGAACGGCAAACTGGTGGGCTTCAACCTGTTGGTCGGCGGCGGTTTGTCCATTGAGCACGGTAATAAAAAAACCTATGCCCGTACTGCGAGCGAGTTTGGCTACCTGCCGCTGGAGCATACCCTGGCCGTGGCGGAAGCCGTGGTGACGACCCAGCGCGACTGGGGCAACCGTACCGATCGTAAAAATGCGAAAACCAAATATACCCTGGAGCGCGTTGGCGTCGAGACCTTCAAAGCGGAAGTGGAACGCCGGGCGGGCATCAAATTTGAGCCGATCCGTCCGTATGAATTCACCGATCGCGGCGACCGTATCGGCTGGGTAAAAGGCATCGACAATAAATGGCATCTGACGCTGTTTATTGAAAATGGTCGTATCCTTGATTATCCGGGACGTCCGCTGAAAACCGGGCTGCTGGAAATCGCGAAGATCCACAAAGGCGAATTCCGTATTACCGCTAACCAGAATCTGATCGTTGCCGGTGTGCCGGATAGCCAGAAGGCGAAAATCGAGAAGCTGGCGCGCGAACATGGCCTGATGAACGCCGTGAAGCCGCAGCGTGAGAACTCCATGGCCTGCGTGTCGTTCCCGACCTGTCCGCTGGCGATGGCCGAAGCCGAGCGCTTCCTGCCGTCGTTCACGGATAAAGTGGAAGCCGTACTGGAGAAACACAGTATTCCGGATGAGCATATCGTGATGCGCGTTACCGGCTGCCCGAATGGCTGTGGACGAGCGATGCTGGCTGAGCTTGGGCTGGTGGGCAAAGCGCCGGGACGCTACAACCTGCACCTTGGCGGCAACCGAATGGGCACGCGTATTCCGCGAATGTATCGCGAAAACATTACGGAACCCGAGATTCTCGACACGATCGACGAGTTAGTCGGGCGCTGGGCGAAAGAGCGCGAAGCGGGTGAAGGCTTCGGCGACTTTACGGTGCGTGCGGGCATCATTCGCCCGGTGCTCGATCCCGCAAGGGATTTCTGGGAGTAACCGGAACTGCGCCTTATCCGGCCTGTAAGTTGATTGTCTGAACAGGCGACTGCCATAAAAATGTAGGCCAGGTAAGCGCAACGCCGATGATAAATGTAGGCCGGGTGAGCGTAGCGCCGATGATAAATGTAGGCCGGGTAAGCGTAGCGCCACCCGGCAGAACGCCAAAAGTAGCTATACACCGGGTAATCTACTACGCCCGGCCAAAAGTGAGGAACCTATGTCCGTACTCGATCTAAAAGCCCTCAATGCATTACCGAAAGAGGATCGCGCGCAGGCGCTTGCAGACACTAATGCGCGGCTGGAAACCCTCACCGCAGAAAATCGCGTGGCGTGGGCGCTGGAAAATCTGCCCGGTGAATACGTCCTCTCCTCAAGCTTTGGCATTCAGGCGGCGGTCAGTCTGCATCTGGTCAATCATATCCGCCCGGACATCCCGGTGATCCTGACCGATACAGGCTATCTGTTCCCGGAAACCTACCGGTTTATTGATGAGTTAACGGACAAACTCAAGCTAAACCTCAAAGTCTACCGGGCGCAGGAAAGCGCAGCCTGGCAGGAAGCGCGTTACGGCAAGCTGTGGGAGCAGGGCGTTGAAGGCATTGAGAAATACAATGAGATCAATAAAGTCGAGCCGATGAACCGGGCGCTGGCCGATCTTAACGCCCAAACATGGTTCGCCGGTCTGCGTCGGGAGCAGTCTGGCAGCCGCGCTCATCTTCCGGTGCTGGGGATCCAGCGCGGCGTGTTTAAGGTTCTGCCGATCATCGACTGGGATAACCGTACGGTTTATCAGTATTTGCAAAAGCACGGCCTGAAATATCATCCGCTGTGGGATGAAGGTTATTTATCCGTGGGTGATACCCATACTACCCGTAAATGGGAGCCGGGAATGGCGGAAGAGGAGACGCGGTTCTTTGGGCTGAAAAGAGAGTGCGGGTTGCACGAAGGGTAATGCTTTATCCAGTGACGTTACGCTTATCGAGTCTGTAAGAGACCAGGCCTTTTCAGACCCGATAGGTGTATTTTCGCCATCGGCGAAAACGCTACCCTTTCCCCGCCTTCGCCAGCTCCTTCGCCAGCGGCAGCATCACTTTCACTACATCCCGACTGCGGTGCATAATCCGCCCGGGCAACGCCTTATCAATATACTGCTGGTTATCAAGACGCACGTCATGCCAGCTATTCCCCGCCGGAAAATCGCGTGATTTCTTACGCTGCTGATAGCCGTCTTTATTCCCCAGCGACCAGTTGGTTGCTTCAACCGACAGCACCGGAATGCCGGCCTTATCGAAAGGTTCGGCGTCATTACAGCAACTGGTGCCTTCAGGATAATCGGGATTTAGCCCAGGATTAATAGTGGCAGCGATACCATGTTTTCTGGCAATCGCCAGCGCCCGGTCGCGGGTAAGTTTACGTACGGCCGCGGGCGTGCTTTTGCCGCTATTAAAATAGAGTTTGTCGCCGACGATCAGGTTATCGAGATTGATCACCAGCAGGGTGTTCTTTTTCTCGGCGTCGCTCATCCGGGAAAGCAGGCTCTCCGCGCCGAGTTTGCCTTCTTCCTCACCGCTGGTAGCGATAAAGCGAATGCCGTATTGCGTGGGGATATTTTTCAGGGCGGCGGCGAGTTCGAGCATCACCCCCAGCCCGGCGGCATTGTCATCAATACCCTGTAGCGTCAGCCCGCCAAGGTTATGCGCAACATCCGCATCACTGTGCGGCGCGTAAGTATCCAGATGCGCCATAATCACGATCTGCTGTTTAACCCGTCCCTCATGGGCTGCGATTACCGTGCTGCCAGTGACGTTATGCCAGTTTTGCTGTTTATCGGCAGAGGTGTAGATATAGCGACTGTGAAACGTCCGTATATCGCTTTGATAACCCATCGCGGCAAACTGCTGGCGCACGTAATCCGCCGCCAGCATTTCTGCGGGCGTGCCGGTCATGCGACCAGGAAAATAAGTAGCAATATAACGAGCCTGAGTGCTGGCGAACTCTCCTGGAGGTGTCGATTTCGCCAATGCGGGGAGGGCAAAGCATACGCTGAACGCCAGGGCAGCCAGGCTGCGGCGCGATGCGGACAACATAAAATATCCTTAAAAAAACACAAAAAACTCGACGCTCACAGTATGAAACTGTGATCGACGTTACACAATTTGAAATCCTCCTAAAGTCCCGAAAACACGTGGGTTAAGCACTTTTTGATATTAGCTTTCCCTGTATGTTATTCCTTTGAGGAACTACTCATTCCATTTCGTAATTTCATTTGATCTAAAGCCACCTCTATAGTCCCCCTAATACCTGATGTTAGTGAGTCGTTACGCTGTGGAATACCTGCCCCTTTTTGCTGCCCTGAAAGATCGCCCCGTACTGGTCATTGGCGGCGGCGAAATTGCCAGCCGTAAAATCGCGTTTCTGCGCCGGGCAGGCGCCAAAGTGCAGGTGGTGGCTGCGCATCTCAATGCTGAACTGGCCAGCCTGGCTGAACAGCAGCAGATCCACTGGCGGGCGACGGAATTTGCTGAACCGCAAATCGACGAGGTTTTTCTGGTGATCGCCGCCACCAACGACGGCGAACTGAATCAGCGCGTATTCGCGGCGGCAAACGCCCGGCACCGACTGGTTAACGTGGTCGATAATCAGCCGCTGTGCTCGTTTATCTTCCCGTCGATTGTCGATCGCTCGCCGCTGCTGGTGGCGATCTCTTCCGGCGGTAATGCGCCGGTGCTGGCGCGCCTGCTGCGGGAAAAAATCGAGGCGCTGCTGCCGAAAGATCTGGGGAAGATGGCGGAGGTGGCTGGCCGCTGGCGCGAGCGTATTAAAACGCATCTTCACTCTACGGCAGAACGCCGACGGTTCTGGGAGCGCGCCTTTCGTGGGCGCTTTGCCAGCCTGATGGCGGCGGGGAATCAGCAGGCTGCGGAACAGGCGCTGGAAGAAGCGTTGCAACATCCGGCACGCGCGCAGGGTGAAATTATTCTGGTTGGCGCGGGGCCGGGCGATGCCGGACTGCTGACCCTGCGGGGGTTGCAGGTGCTCCAGCAGGCCGACGTGGTGTTTTACGATCATCTGGTGACTGAGGAAATTCGCGAACTGGTGCGCCGCGATGCGGAACTGGTCTGCGTGGGTAAACGTGCCGGTAAACATGCAGTGCCGCAGCATGAAACCAATCAGATGCTGATTGAGGCGGCGCGGGAAGGCAAAACCGTGGTGCGTCTGAAAGGTGGCGATCCGTTTATTTTCGGGCGCGGCGGAGAAGAACTTCAGGCCGCTGCCGCCGCGGGTATCCCGTTTCAGGTGGTGCCTGGCGTGACGGCAGCTTCCGGTGCGACGGCGTATGCGGGCATTCCGCTGACCCACCGCGAACATGCGCAGAGCGTCACCTTTGTGACCGGACATTATAAACCCGACAGCGCCCCGTTTGACTGGGCGCAGCTGGCGCAGAGCCGTCAGACGCTGGCCATTTACATGGGCACGATGAAAGCCGCGGAAATCAGCGCACAGCTTATTCAGCATGGCCGACATGAACATACGCCGGTGGCGGTGATTTCGCGCGGCACGCGTGCCGACCAAAAGGTCAGTACGGGCACATTACAACAACTCGAAAACCTGGCTAAAGATGCGCCGATGCCAGCTCTGCTGGTGATCGGCGAGGTGGTTAATCTGCATCACCAGTTGGCCTGGTTTCAACACACAACAGGTGCGGAAGCGTTCAGCGCGTCCGTGGTTAATCTGGCTTAAGGAACGGTTATGGATCAAAAACGACTGACTCACCTGCGACAACTGGAGGCGGAAAGCATCCATATTATCCGTGAAGTTGCCGCCGAGTTTTCTAATCCGGTGATGCTTTACTCGATTGGTAAAGACTCCAGCGTCATGCTGCATCTGGCGCGTAAAGCGTTCTATCCGGGGACGCTGCCGTTTCCGCTGCTGCACGTCGATACCGGCTGGAAGTTCCGTGAAATGTACGAGTTCCGCGACCGTACCGCTAAAGCCTATGGCTGCGAGCTGCTGGTGCATAAGAACCCGGAAGGGGTGGCAATGGGGATCAACCCGTTTGTGCACGGCAGCGCAAAACATACCGATATTATGAAAACCGAGGGGCTGAAGCAGGCCCTGAATAAATACGGGTTTGACGCTGCGTTTGGCGGCGCGCGTCGCGATGAAGAAAAATCGCGCGCCAAAGAGCGTATTTACTCTTTCCGCGACCGTTTCCACCGCTGGGACCCGAAAAACCAGCGCCCGGAGCTGTGGCACAACTATAACGGCCAGGTGAATAAGGGCGAAAGCATTCGCGTCTTCCCGCTGTCCAACTGGACCGAACAGGATATCTGGCAGTACATCTGGCTGGAAAATATCGATATCGTGCCGCTCTATTTAGCCGCTGAGCGTCCGGTGCTGGAGCGTGACGGCATGCTGATGATGATCGATGACGGGCGCATTGATTTACAACCGGGTGAAGTGATTAAGCAGCGAATGGTGCGCTTCCGCACGCTGGGCTGCTGGCCGCTGACCGGCGCGGTAGAGTCGCAGGCGCAAACGCTGCCGGAGATTATCGAAGAGATGCTGGTTTCCACCACCAGTGAACGTCAGGGGCGCGTCATTGACCGCGACCAGGCCGGCTCGATGGAGCTGAAGAAACGTCAGGGATACTTTTAAGGAGCCGCCATGAATACGACAATTGCGCAACAAATTGCCAACGAAGGCGGCGTAGAAGCCTGGATGCACGCTCAGCAATATAAAAGCCTGCTGCGTTTCCTGACCTGCGGCAGCGTGGACGACGGTAAAAGCACGCTGATTGGCCGCCTGCTGCACGATACGCGGCAGATTTATGAAGATCAGCTTTCCTCGCTGCATAACGACAGCAAACGCCACGGCACTCAGGGCGAGAAACTGGATCTGGCGCTGCTGGTAGACGGCCTGCAGGCCGAACGCGAGCAGGGCATCACCATTGACGTGGCCTACCGCTATTTCTCGACTGAAAAGCGTAAATTTATCATCGCCGATACTCCGGGGCACGAGCAGTACACGCGCAATATGGCGACCGGGGCATCCACCTGCGATCTGGCGATCCTGTTGATTGACGCCCGCAAAGGCGTACTGGATCAGACCCGTCGCCACAGCTTTATCTCCACACTATTGGGGATCAAACATCTGGTGGTGGCGATCAATAAGATGGATCTCGTCGATTATAGCGAAGAGACTTTTAACCGCATTCGCGAAGATTATCTGACGTTCGCGGCGCAGCTGCCGGGCAATCTGGATATCCGCTTTGTGCCGTTGTCGGCCCTGGAAGGCGATAATGTCGCCAGCGCCAGCGGCAACCTGCCATGGTACAGCGGTCCTACGCTGCTGGAAGTGCTGGAAACCGTTGAGATCCAGCGCGTGGTCGATCAGCAGCCGATGCGTTTCCCGGTGCAGTACGTTAACCGTCCAAACCTCGATTTTCGCGGTTATTCCGGTACGGTCGCTTCCGGGATCGTCAAAGTTGGTCAGCGGATCAAAGTCCTGCCGTCCGGCGTGGAATCCGCCGTGGCGCGCATCGTTACCTTTGACGGCGATTTAGAAGAAGCGGCGGCGGGCGAGGCCATAACGCTGGTACTGAAAGATGAAATCGACATCAGCCGTGGCGATCTGTTGCTGGATGCGCAGGAGTCGCTGCCTGCGGTACAACGCGCTTCGGTCAATGTGGTGTGGATGACCGAGCAGCCGCTGACGGCGGGGCAAAGTCTGGATATCAAAATTGCCGGCAAGAAAACCCGCGCCCGTGTCGATGCGATTCGCCATCAGTTCGATATCAATAACCTGACCCAGCACGCGGCGGAAAATTTGCCGCTGAACGGTATCGGTCTGGTGGATCTCACCTTCGATGAGCCGCTGGTGCTCGACAAATATCAGGACAACCCGGTGACCGGGGGGATGATCTTTATCGATCGCCTCACCAACGTTACCGTAGGTGCTGGACTGGTGCATGAAGCGTATGCGCAGGAGACCGCCGTGCCGTCTGAGTACAGCGCCTTCGAACTGGAGCTGAATGCGCTGGTGCGTAAGCACTTCCCACACTGGGGCGCGCGTGATTTGTCGGGAGGCAAATAATGGCGCAGCATGATGACAATGTCGTCTGGCATGCCCATCCGGTGACCGCAGCGCAGCGCGAGCAGCTACATGGTCATCGCGGCGTGGTGTTGTGGTTTACCGGGCTTTCCGGCTCCGGTAAATCCACCGTTGCGGGTGCGCTGGAAGAGGCGCTGCATCGTCTGGGCGTCAGCACTTATCTGCTGGACGGCGACAACGTTCGTCATGGGCTTTGCCGCGATCTCGGCTTCAGCGATGAGGATCGGAAAGAGAATATTCGCCGCGTGGGAGAAGTCGCCCGGCTGATGGTCGATGCTGGTCTGGTCGTACTGACTGCCTTTATCTCGCCGCACCGCGCTGAACGGCAGATGGTGCGCGAGCAGGTGGGCGAAGGACGTTTTTTCGAAATCTTTGTGGATACGCCGCTGGCGATCTGTGAAACGCGCGATCCGAAAGGGCTATACAAAAAGGCACGGGCAGGAGAGTTGCGTCATTTTACCGGCATTGATTCGGTCTACGAAGCACCGCAAAACCCGGAAATGCATCTTGATGGTGAACAATTGGTAACAAATTTGGTTAACCGATTATTAGACCTGCTGAGACAGAGCGATATTATCAGATCCTGATACGCAACCGGAAGAAGCCATCGTCCGGTTGGCCAGGCAACAGGATTAGATATGCGCAATAGCCAAAATTTAAGCATCACCACGACCGAGTCGCTGACGGCCGATGAAGAGACCACCTGGTCTTTTCCCGGGGCCGTGGTGGGCTTTATCTCATGGCTGCTGGCGGCAGGTATCCCCTTTCTGATTTACGGCCCCAATACGCTGTTTTTCTTCCTCTACACCTGGCCCTTCTTTCTGGCGCTAATGCCCGTCGCTGTCGTCGTCGGTATCGCGCTTTATTCTCTGCTGAATGGTAAATTTCTCTATACTGCTGTCGCCACAGCGCTAACGGTCATCGCGATGTTTGGCATTCTGTTTATGTGGCTGATGGGGTAGAGTCTTCCCAACGCTGAATGATGATTCAACAACGCAATTCGCCTCACTGTTACGTGGCATACTTACCTGTGGGTAAAATATGGTACATTTGGCGCGGTTACGCGGTGTCGCCTGCCGCCGGGGTAGAGTCCTCGGGCGAGTTATGGGATGATGATGCCGTTTTTCAGGGGGCAGGATGGGTAAACTAACGCTGATATTGCTGGCTTTACTGGTCTGGCTACAGTATTCGCTGTGGTTTGGCAAAAATGGATTACATGATTACAGCCGCGTCAGTGATGATGTCCAGGTGCAGCAAACCACAAACGCAAAATTAAAAGCGCGCAACGATCAACTCTTTGCTGAAATTGACGATCTTAACGGGGGTCAGGAAGCGATTGAAGAGCGTGCGCGTAATGAACTGAGTATGACCCGACCGGGCGAAACCTTTTATCGTCTGGTGCCGGATGCGTCTAAACGCAATCTGGGCGCAGGGCAAAATAACCGATAACAAGCCCAGGAACGCAAGATGGCAGCAACTTTTCCGGGCGTTTGCGCCGTGGTTCCGGCAGCCGGGTTTGGCCGCCGCATGCAGACGGAGTGCCCGAAACAATACCTCTCAATTGGTAACAAAACGATTCTCGAACATGCGGTGGCGGCGCTTCTGGCACATCCTCGCGTACAGCGGGTGATCATCGCCGTGACGCCTGGCGATACGCGCTTTCAACAGTTGCCACTGGCGAACCATCCACAAATTACCGTTGTCGACGGCGGTAGCGAGCGCGCCGATTCCGTTCTGGCGGGTCTGAAAGCCGCAGGCGACACCCGCTGGGTACTGGTGCATGACGCTGCGCGCCCCTGCCTGTGTCAGGAGGATCTGGAACGCCTGCTCGCGCTCAGCGAAACCAGCCGCGTGGGCGGTATTCTGGCCGCGCCGGTGCGCGACACCATGAAGCGCGGCGAGCCGGGGAAACCGGCCATCGCCCACACTGTCGATCGCAACGATCTCTGGCACGCGCTGACCCCGCAATTTTTTCCCCGAGAGCTGTTAACCGACTGCCTGACCCGCGCGCTGGATGAAGGTGCAGTGATTACCGATGAAGCCTCTGCGCTGGAATACTGCGGTTTTCATCCCGAACTGATCCCCGGTCGCGCGGACAATATCAAAGTGACCCGCCCGGAAGATCTGGCGCTTGCCGAATTTTATCTCACCCGATTTCACCACCAGGAGCAGACATAATGCGAATTGGACACGGTTTTGATGTGCACGCTTTTGGCGGCGCAGGCCCGATCATCATTGGCGGCGTGCGCGTCCCTTACGAAAAAGGGCTGTTGGCCCACTCTGATGGTGATGTTGCACTCCATGCCCTGACCGACGCGCTGCTCGGCGCGGCGGCGCTGGGCGATATCGGTAAACTGTTCCCGGATACCGATCCGGCATTTAAAGGCGCTGACAGCCGTGAACTGCTGCGTGAGGCGTGGCGACGGATCCAGGCGAAAGGCTACACGCTTGGCAACGTTGACGTCACCATCATTGCCCAGGCCCCAAAAATGCTGCCGCATATTCCGCAAATGCGTATTTTCATCGCCGAAGATCTCGGCTGCCATATGGATGATGTCAACGTCAAAGCGACTACTACGGAAAAACTGGGCTTCACTGGCCGTGGCGAAGGCATCGCCTGTGAGGCGGTGGCGCTGCTGCATAAGGCGGCCAAATGATCGACGTGGAAAATCTGACGTATCTGCACGGCAAGCCGCAGGGGCAGGGAGTGCTGAAAGCCAGCCCGGAAGATTTTCTGGTGGTGGAAGATCTTGGTTTTGCGCCGGACGGTGAGGGCGAGCATGTCCTCGTGCGGATCCTGAAAAACGGCTGCAACACGCGTTTTGTCGCCGATGCGCTGGCGAAATTTCTTAACGTTCCGGCGCGCGAAGTCAGCTTTGCCGGGCAAAAAGATAAGCAGGCGGTGACGGAACAGTGGCTATGCGCCCGCGTCCCTGGCAAAGAGATGCCGGATCTCAGCGCCTTTCAGCTTGAAGGCTGTCAGGTACTGGAGTACGCCCGTCACAAACGTAAGCTGCGTCTCGGGGCGTTAAAGGGCAACGACTTCACGCTGATCCTGCGCGAAGTCTCCCGGCGTGACGAGGTTGAACAGCGTTTACAGGCCATTCAGAGCGCAGGCGTGCCTAACTACTTCGGCGTACAGCGTTTTGGCATCGGCGGCAGTAATATTCAGGGCGCATTACGCTGGGCACAAAGCGGCGGACCGGTCCGCGATCGGAATAAACGCAGTTTTTGGTTGTCGGCGGCCCGTAGTGCGTTGTTTAATCAGATAGTCAGCGCACGTTTGAAAAAACCAGACTTTAATCAAGTTGTTGACGGCGATGCGCTACAATTAGCGGGGCGCGGGAGCTGGTTCGTGGCCGCCTCTGAAGAACAGGCCGAACTTCAGTCCCGCGTGGATAACCACGAGCTGATGATCACGGCGTCCCTGCCCGGTAGCGGCGAATGGGGTACGCAGCGTGAGGCGCTGGCCTTTGAACAGGCCGCTATTGCAGAAGAAACGCTGTTACAGCAGTTGCTGATGCGTGAAAAAGTCGAGGCTTCACGGCGCGCCATGCTGCTCTATCCGCAGCAAATGAACTGGAACTGGTGGGATGACGTGACCGTAGAATTACGCTTCTGGCTTCCGGCAGGCAGTTTCGCCACCAGCGTGGTCAGAGAACTTATTAATACTTCAGGTGATTATGCGAATATTGCTGAGTAACGATGACGGCATCCACGCACCAGGCATTCAGACGCTGGCGAAAGCGCTGCGTGAATTTGCCGAGGTGCAGGTGGTGGCCCCCGATCGTAATCGCAGCGGCGCATCAAACTCGCTGACGCTGGAATCTTCGCTGCGTACCTTTGAGTATGAAAACGGTGATATTGCGGTCCAGATGGGCACGCCAACGGACTGCGTTTACCTGGGGGTGAATGCGCTGATGCGACCGCGCCCGGACGTGGTGGTCTCTGGGATCAACGCCGGGCCGAACCTTGGCGATGATGTTATCTACTCCGGCACCGTCGCGGCGGCGATGGAAGGGCGTCACCTTGGTTTCCCCGCGCTGGCCGTCTCACTGAACGGCCATAAACACTACGATACCGCGGCGGCGGTAACCTGCACGCTTCTGCGCGCGCTCAGCCGTGAGCCGCTGCGCACCGGGCGTATTCTCAATATCAACGTGCCGGATCTGCCTTTAGATCAAATCAAAGGCTTTCGCGTGACCCGCTGTGGCAGTCGCCATCCGGCCGATCAGGTGATCCCGCAGGAAGATCCGCGGGGTAACACCCTGTACTGGATAGGCCCGCCCGGTGAAAAGTTTGACGTTGGTCCGGACACGGACTTTGCTGCGATAGATGAGGGCTATGTTTCCGTCACGCCGCTGCACGTGGATTTAACCGCGCACAGCGCGCGTGACGTCGTTTCTGACTGGCTAACGCGAGCAGGAGCAGGCACGTCATGATAAGCAAACGCGTTCAGAGCCTTCTCGATCAACTACGTACTCAGGGTATAAAAGATGAGCATGTGCTTGAGGCCCTCGCTCTGGTCCCGCGTGAAAAGTTTATCGATGAAGCGTTTGAACATCAGGCATGGGAGAACGTCGCGCTCCCTATCGGCCAGGGACAGACTATTTCTCAGCCCTACATGGTAGCGAGAATGACCGAGCTGCTGGAACTGACGCCCGAATGCCGGGTGCTGGAAGTCGGCACCGGATCCGGATATCAGACGGCAATCCTGGCGCATCTTGTCCATCACGTCTGTTCCGTTGAGCGGATTAAAAGCCTGCAATGGCACGCACGGCGTCGCCTGAAACAACTCGATCTGCATAATGTCTCCACCCGTCATGGCGATGGCTGGCAAGGCTGGCACGCGCGTGCGCCTTTTGACGCCATTATTGTGACGGCCGCACCGCCTGAAATTCCTGCGGCATTGATGTCGCAGTTAGCTGATGGCGGCGTACTTGTATTGCCCGTTGGCGATGAACACCAGTATCTGAAGCGGGTGTGCCGACGGGGAGATGAATTTATTATTGATACCGTTGAGGCAGTGCGCTTTGTTCCTCTGGTCAAAGGGGAACTGGCCTGAGACCCGGATTTATCCTGGTTATTTCATGAGATTTCAGCGTATGGTGAACCTGTTTTCAGTGTTCACGCCGCTGCCTTGCACGGTTTTAAGTCACTGGTAGTTAACCTATTCCTGGGGGATAAATGAGCACGGGAAGCCCAAAATTCACCGTAAGCCGCGTGGCGGCATTATCACTGATTTCACTTTGTCTGGCAGGCTGCGGTAACTCGGACAGTACCCCGGCACCCGTAAGTTCTGTCGGTGGCAACGCGCCCGGCACCTCCAGTGCCGATTCCGGGATGCTCATCACGCCGCCGTCCAAAATAGGCAATTCAACTCCGGCACCGCAAACGCCGCAGATCCAGCCTGTTCAGCCAGTGCAACCCGTACAGCCGCAAACCATGCCGGCGCAACCTGCTGCGCAACAAAATGTGCAGGTTGAAAACGGTCATATTGTTTACAACCGCAAATACGGCAACATTCCCAAAGGCAGCTATACCGGCGGCAGCACCTATACCGTTAAGCGCGGCGATACCCTGTTCTATATCGCGTGGGTGACCGGGAACGATTTCCGCGATCTGGCGCAGCGTAACAACGTGGCGGCACCGTATGCTCTGAACGTCGGACAGGTGCTCCAGGTGGGCAATGCCTCCGGTACGCCAATCACTGGCGGCAACGCGGTGACGCAGGCGGACGCAAATGCACAAGGAATTGTCTTAAAACCTGCACAGAATTCAACCGTGCCTGTTGCATCCCAGCCAACAATTACATATTCTGAGGACTCAGGTGAACAAAGTGCTAACAAAATGTTGCCTAACAACCGCCCGACGAGTACACCCGTCACGGCACCTGTTACGGCCCCATCTACCGTCAGCACAACTGAGCCGACAGCCAGCAGCACGACCACCAGCTCGCCTATCTCCACCTGGCGCTGGCCGACTGATGGCAACATTATCGAAAACTTCTCTGCCACCGAAAACGGCAATAAAGGGATCGATATCGCAGGTAGCAAAGGTCAGGCTATCATCGCGACCGCAGATGGTCGTGTTGTATACGCCGGGAACGCCCTGCGCGGTTACGGTAATCTAATCATCATCAAACATAACGATGATTACCTGAGTGCCTACGCCCATAACGATATAATGCTGGTCCGGGAGCAACAAGAGGTCAAGGCGGGGCAGAAAATAGCTACCATGGGTAGCACTGGAACCAGCTCTACACGTTTACATTTTGAAATTCGTTACAAGGGGAAATCCGTAAACCCGCTGCGTTACTTACCGCAGCGATAATCAGGCGGGATACACTAACCTTGTGTGTGTCGTCCAGGGATCACGGGTAGGAGCCACCTTATGAGTCAGAATACGCTGAAAGTTCATGATTTAAATGAAGACGCGCAATTTGATGAGAATGGAGTAGAGGCTTTTGATGAAAAAGCCTTAGTTGTTGAGGAACCTAGTGATAACGACCTGGCAGAGGAAGAACTGTTATCGCAAGGCGCTACACAACGTGTACTTGACGCGACACAGCTTTACCTCGGAGAAATTGGTTATTCTCCTTTATTAACAGCGGAAGAAGAAGTTTACTTCGCCCGTCGCGCATTGCGCGGAGATGTTGCCTCACGTCGTCGCATGATTGAAAGTAACCTGCGTCTGGTCGTGAAAATTGCCCGTCGTTATGGTAATCGTGGTCTGGCGCTGCTGGATCTGATTGAAGAGGGTAATCTGGGGCTGATCCGTGCGGTTGAGAAATTTGACCCGGAACGTGGTTTCCGCTTCTCAACCTACGCGACGTGGTGGATCCGTCAGACGATTGAACGGGCGATCATGAACCAAACCCGTACCATTCGTCTGCCGATTCATATTGTGAAAGAGCTGAACGTTTATCTGCGTACCGCGCGTGAACTGTCCCATAAGCTGGACCACGAGCCGAGTGCGGAAGAGATTGCCGAACAGCTGGATAAACCGGTTGATGATGTAAGCCGTATGCTGCGTCTCAACGAGCGCATTACCTCGGTAGACACCCCGCTGGGTGGCGATTCCGAAAAAGCGCTGCTGGACATCCTGGCCGATGAAAAAGACAACGGCCCGGAAGACACCACGCAAGACGATGATATGAAGCAGAGCATCGTTAAATGGCTGTTCGAACTGAACGCCAAACAGCGTGAAGTGCTGGCACGTCGTTTCGGTCTGCTGGGTTATGAAGCTGCAACGCTTGAAGATGTGGGCCGCGAAATTGGCCTGACACGTGAACGCGTTCGTCAGATCCAGGTTGAAGGGCTGCGCCGTCTGCGCGAAATCCTTCAGGCGCAGGGGCTGAATATCGAAGCGCTGTTTCGCGAGTAAATAATATTATTCTAAAAGGCCACTCTGATGAGTGGCCTTTTTTATTATCTATTGCAATCGATAGAAGGCAAGCTTACCTGATTTTGCTGAGCCAGTATCAATATAGTGTTGATTTGCAAATAGTTGAATATGATCGAAAATCATATGGCCGAAAATAAAATGATCGGCCCCACCTATTATTTCACTCTTTTCGTCCAGCGATCTGAGAACGCGCTCTACTGACCATAAAACACCGTTAAGATCCACCGTCTTTCCAAATTGGTAATGCGTAGCCGGATAATCTGCATGAGCAATAACATATGTGCCGCTTTCATTTTCGGCTTCAATAATGTGAGGTCGCTGGTGAAACGTTAAAAGCAACGTTATCGCTTCTTGCTGTTCTTCTTGCGTCAGATCGAAAAACCATGCTCCGCCATTACCCAGCCACATATTGCCATCCTGCGTGGCAAAGGCCTCCAGCGCCATTGCCTCGTGATTACCCATCACTGAAATAAACCAGGGTTCATTAAGCAGTCGCAAAACGTCCATGTTTTCCGGGCCACGATCAATATTATCGCCAACGGAAATTAATAAGTCTTTTTCCCGGCAAAAGCCAATGTCGGCAAGGCGCGATTGCAATAGTGAATAGCAGCCGTGGATATCACCCACGACCCAGATGTGCTGCCAGTCTGATGAATTTATTTTATGGTAGCGTACAGAGGACATGGAATTTCCGATGAACATGAAACAGGCTGGTATTATAACATTTCCCGCATTCACTTATCAGCCATTGCCAGCCCGATGACCTCAGCCACCGGGCTGTCGTTTACACCAGACTCTTCAACCGATAAATCCATTCCAGCGCCTGACGCGGCGTCAGCGTATCCGGATCGAGGTTTTCCAGCGCTTCCACCGCCGGACTGGTTTCCTCGGCGGGAGCCAGCAGCGACATCTGCGTGCCGTCAACCTGAGTGGCCGCAGCATTGGGAGAGAGGCTTTCCAGTTCGCGCAGTTTTTGCCGCGCGCGCTTAATCACCTCTTTTGGCACCCCTGCCAGGGCGGCTACCGCCAGACCGTAACTTTTGCTTGCCGCGCCGTCCTGCACGCTGTGCATAAAGGCGATGGTGTCGCCGTGCTCCAGCGCATCAAGATGGACGTTGGCGACGCCTTCCATTTTTTCCGGAAGCTGAGTCAGCTCGAAATAGTGGGTGGCAAATAAGGTCAGGGATTTAATACGGTTTGCCAGATTCTCTGCGCAGGCCCACGCCAGCGACAGACCGTCGTAGGTTGAGGTGCCACGGCCGATTTCATCCATCAGGACCAGACTGTTTTCGGTGGCGTTATGCAGGATATTGGCCGTTTCGGTCATCTCAACCATAAAGGTCGAGCGGCCAGAAGCCAGGTCGTCCGCGGCCCCCACGCGGGTGAAGATACGGTCTATCGGACCGATCTCTACCTTTTGCGCCGGCACATAGCTGCCGATATAGGCCAGCAGCGCAATCAAGGCCGTTTGACGCATATAGGTACTTTTACCGCCCATATTCGGGCCGGTGATGATGAGCATCCGGCGCTGTGTAGACAGGTTCAGCGGGTTAGCGATAAAGGGCGTATTCAGCACCTGTTCAACCACCGGATGACGCCCTTCTTCAATACGCACTCCCGGTTTGTCACTGAACGTCGGACAGCAGTAGTTCAACGTCTCGGCACGTTCGGCCAGATTGACCAGAACGTCCAGTTCGGCCAGCGCGGTGGCACTTTGCTGTAAATCGGCCAGATGCGGGAGCAGCAGGTCAAACAGCTCATCATAAAGTTGTTTTTCCAGCGCCAGCGCTTTGCCTTTGGAGGTGAGAACCTTGTCTTCATACTCCTTCAGCTCAGGAATGATATAGCGCTCAGCGTTTTTCAGCGTCTGACGACGCACGTAGTTGATGGGGGCCAGATGGCTCTGCCCACGGCTGATCTGAATGTAGTAACCGTGGACGGCGTTGAACCCGACTTTCAACGTATCAAGGCCGGTACGTTCGCGTTCGCGGATCTCCAGCCGATCCAGATAATCGGTCGCCCCGTCGGCCAGCGCCCGCCATTCGTCCAGCTCAGCGTTGTAACCCGGCGCAATCACCCCACCGTCGCGGACCAGTACCGGCGGCGCTTCAATTATTGACCGCTCCAGCAGTTCACGCAGTTCGCTGAACTCGCCCATTTTTTCCCGCAGAACCTGCACCGGAGCACTGTCAACGCTTGCAAGCTGACTGCGCAGTTCAGGAAGCTGCTGGAAAGCGTAGCGCATCCGCGCTAAATCACGCGGACGAGCGGTGCGCAGCGCCAGACGCGCCAGAATACGTTCCAGATCGCCAACCTGACGCAGCACCGGTTGCAGTTCGCCGGTATATGGCTGAAGCGCGCCGATAGTCTGCTGGCGGTCGGTTAACGTGCGGGTATCGCGCACCGGCATATGCAGCCAGCGCTTCAGCATGCGGCTGCCCATCGGGGTGACGGTACGGTCAAGCACCGACGCCAGGGTATTATCCACGCCACCGGCAAGATTCTGGGTGATCTCCAGATTGCGGCGCGTGGCGGCATCCATAATGATGCTGTCCTGCTGACGCTCCATGGTAATAGAACGAATATGGGGCAGGGCGGTGCGCTGAGTGTCTTTTACATATTGCAGCAGGCAACCTGCGGCACACAGGCCACGCGGCGCATTTTCGACGCCGAAACCAATGAGTTCGCGGGTGCCAAACTGCAAATTAAGCTGCTGGCGAGCGGTATCAATTTCAAACTCCCACAGCGGACGACGACGCAAACCACGGCGGCTTTCAATCAGCGACAGCTCGGCAAAATTTTCGGCATACAGCAGCTCCGCAGGATTGGTGCGCTGAAGCTCGGCCGCCATCGTTTCCCGATCCATCGGCTCGCTGAGACGGAAACGACCGGAACTGATATCCATCGTGGCATAGCCAAAGCCTTTGCTGTCCTGCCAGATGGCAGCCAGCAGGTTATCCTGACGTTCCTGTAACAGGGCTTCATCGCTGATCGTGCCGGGGGTAACGATGCGCACAACCTTGCGTTCCACCGGCCCTTTACTGGTCGCCGGATCGCCGATCTGCTCACAAATCGCCACCGACTCGCCAAGGTTGACCAGCTTCGCCAGATAGTTTTCTACCGCGTGGTGCGGTACGCCCGCCATCGGAATAGGTTCTCCGGCGGAAGCTCCACGTTTGGTCAGCGAGATATCCATGAGCTGCGAAGCACGTTTCGCATCGTCATAAAACAGTTCGTAAAAGTCACCCATCCGGTAAAACAGCAGGATATCCGGGTGCTGAGCTTTCAGCTTAAGGTACTGCTGCATCATTGGGGTATGGGCGTCGAAATTTTCTGGTGTACTCATCGGCTTATGATGTCCATTTTCTTAAATTTTAATGAGGTAGTGATGTTTTTTCTTTTTATGGAGTATCACGTGGCCTCATGAAGTTCCGGGTAAAACAGGCCCGTCAACATAGTGGCCGCCTGGCTGCATCTATATCAATGAATGCGTAGTGAGCATGATAACGGAGTATTCACAGCAGGAAAACAACAGGGCGAAGCACAAAGCGTTTGAAATGACTAAAAAGCTGATGCGGCAACAGAATGTTGCCGCATCAGAGATTACAGGCATGCCAGGATGGCTATCATTTATTGACGGATACTTTTCCCTTCTGCAAACCAGTTTTCGCTGCGAATACCAGCACTACAATCAGGCTAATGGACAGCATAACAACATTGACCAGCAAACCCATGCCAAAATCGCCGGTAAGATCTTTGACATAACCCATCGCGGTAGGGCCAAAAAAGCCGCCAAGGTTGCCGATAGAGTTGATAACGGCGATGCCACCTGCTGCCGCCGATCCCACCATAAATAAAGGGGGAAGCGTCCAGAATACAGGTAATACCGCAAACAGACCGGTAGAAGCCATCGTCAGGCCGATAACATTCAATAAGGCTCCTTTACTAAATGCCGTAATCGCAATACCGGCAATGGCCAGCAGCAGCGGCGCAACGATATGAAATACCCGCTCATTGCGACGATCTGAACGTTTACCCCACCAGAGCAACGCGATGACGGCACCGATATAAGGGATAACGGAAAGGAAGCCGGTAGCAACAAATGAAAAGCCTGCATTTTTAATCAACTGGGGAAGCCAGAAGTTGACCGTGGCATTGGTCATTGAAATACCGAGGAAAATAAGTGCCAGACTGAGCACCAACGGGTGAAAAAATATACGCGACACTTCAATGCTGGATTTATGCTTACGCTGGCTTAAATCTTCATCCAGCGCTTTGCGTGCGGCCCGTTTTTCCTCTGACGTCAGCCAGCTGACATCTTCCACTTTTTCCGGCAGGCGTAATAAAACAATAATGCCGAGAATAATGGCAGGGAAGGCTTCAATAATGAAAAGCCACTGCCATCCTTCAAGCCCGCTATGCGCTCCGCCCGCCAGAATTAAACCTGATACTGGCCCACCAATAATGGTTGCCAGTGGGTTGGAGAGCAGGAGAAAGCCCACAATCTGTGCGCGGCGTTTGTTAGGGAACCACTGGGTCAGATAATACAATATTCCCGGATAGAAACCGGCTTCAGCTGCCCCCAGCAGAAAACGCAGCGCCAGAAAAGATTTTGCATCCCACACAAAGGCTGTGCAGGCGGATAACAAACCCCATGTGATCATAATACGGGCGATCCAGCGTCGGGCACCTACCCTGGCTAACATCAGATTGCTGGGTACTTCAAATATAAAATAACTAATGAAAAAGATACCGCTGCCGAGACCAAAGGCAGTTGCGGATAAACCTATATCTTCACGCATGGTCAACGCAGCGAATCCGACATTAACCCGATCAAGAAACGCAGCGAAATAGCATAAGATTAAAAATGGCAATAATCGCCACGCAATTTTGGTGAATGTTTTTTGCGTTTCTTCATTGTCCGTCTGTAATTTGTCCATAGGCTTAAGGGAGGTTTCCTGTGACATAATGTTCTACCTTTTTATTGTATTAGCCGAAACCGACAACCTGTCCCGGATCGGACGAGGTGGCCAGCGGAGGAAAGTGAATACCGCGTTGACCGGACAGACCCCGATTGACGGGCGTCACAAATTCAGGTGCCTCGCAGCCGACAAATTCACCGTTTTTAATCCACGCCAAATCGCTGCCGTACAGTTCATGCAGCAAGTTTTCTTTCAGGCGAGCAATGACATCCTGCAATGCTTTCTGCGGGTAAAGATCGTGCTGCTCTCCAGGATCGTTGAGTAAATCAAATAGCTGGAAGTGGTTTCCTGCCGGATACCAGAGCAGTTTATAATGCCCGTCGGTTAACATTCGGGTCGCCAGCGCCCCTTCAAGGCTCTCACCATAGAAAGTGCTACGCCGCTGCTCGCCAGTCACAGGAAGACCGTCACAACTCTCCGGCACGTCAATATCACACAGTGTCAGCAGGGTCGGCATAATATCCTGTAACCCCACCAGGCGATTGTCTACGCTGCCGGGTTGAATACGCCTCGAGTTTGTTCTGTCCACGACAATCATCGGCACTTGCGCGGAACCCTGATAAAAATAACGTTTGGCGTACATACCATGATCGCCAAGCATATCGCCGTGATCGCTGGTAAAGACAATAATGGTGTCATCCAGAATGCCTTCTTCCCGCAGCGAACCAATCAGCAGGCGGATCTGGTGATCGATATGGGTACACTGTGCATAAAACGCGCGTCGCATATCGTTGTATTGCTCTGGCGGCAAAGGCGGTTTGAGCTGCTGGTTAATCGCGAGCGCATAGGGAAGATTTTCTGCCTGCGACCATTCACTTTGCTGGGGGCCATCTATTTCGCGCTGACGATACCGATCAAAATAGGCGCTGAGAGGCACAATCGGCGGATGAGGCTGAGTGTAGGAGACGTACCAGAATGCAGGGCGCGTAGGATCCCGACGACGGATATTTTTTGCTGCCGTCTCGGTGATCCAGTTCGTCATATGCAGCTTTTCGTCAAGATGCCACGTCCGCCAGCTGTATTCATTGTTACTCATGCCATGCATAAACTGCTGACCGGCACAGCCATTTTCCGCGAGGAAAATTTCATAATCGTCCACCCCTCCCAGATGACTACGTCCTTCCTCAGCAATAAAGGCTTCTTCGAAACCAATACGGTCACGCGTGGGATAAACATGCAGTTTGCCGGTTGCAGACGTCTGGTAACCGGCGCGGGTAAATACGCCTGCCAGCGTAGGCATATCCGGCATCGGCAGGGCGGGCTGGAAAATTCGATCGCCATGCTTTCTGGAGGTAGAGCCGGTCATAATCGTTCTGCGCGCAGGAATACAAATTGGACAGGGAGACCAGGTATTTGGAAAGTGGACTCCCGATCGCGCCAGATTATCAATAGTGGGCGTTTCAATAAATGGGTTGCCTGCAAAGCCGAACAAATGCCCTGGCCACTGATCCACGGTGATAAACAGCACATGGGGGCGTTTGGCTGGCGCGCTCGTCATCTGTTGGGTGTTCTCACTCATTTTTTATACTCTTTCAATAGGTTACAAATTTCATTAGCGGCAACGGAAAAGTTTTCCCTGGTGAATCGTTGCCATTAAAAAGGATATGTAATAAAAAATGAGCTACAAATTAGATTTGCTAATTATTCATCATTTAATTACAACCAGGTCACAGTTATGGATCAAAAAAATTTAATGTCATTTGTGGTGCTGGCTGAAGAGCTGCAATTCAGCCGGGCGGCCATCCGATTGCACATTACGCAGTCGGCGCTGAGCCAGCAAATTGCCCGTCTCGAAAAAGAACTGGGAGTGGTGCTTTTTGAACGTACCAAGCGCAGCGTGCGCTTGTCTGAGTGCGGACATGTTTTTTTACCGGAAGCCCAAAAAGTGATCGCTGATATGGCAAAAGCAGCCGAAACCGCCCGCCGCGCCGCGCGGGGACAGGTTGGAAAAATCGCCGTCGCTTATGTTGATGCCGCGCCATTCAGCTTACTTTCGCCAGTGGTGATGCAATTTCGTAAATCTTTCCCTGATGTTGAAATGGTGCTGCATGAAATGACCTCAGCCGAGCAATTTGATGCGCTGCAAAACGACCGTATTGATATTGGTTTATTACGGCCAATTTATGAGGTGGAATGGATGCGATCCCTGACCTTACTCCAGGAACCTTATGTCGTGGCGATGCATAAAGAACACGAACTGGCTGCGCAAAATGAGGTTCATATTCGGGCGCTTATTCAGGAAAAATTTCTTTTTACCTCGAAAGAAAAAGCAAAGTATATCTACAGTAACTGGGACGCTATATTTGCCCGCCACGGTATGTCGCCGATAGTGGTTCAGGAAGTCAATCAACTGCATGCCATGCTGAGCCTGGTAGGCGCTGGCATGGGGATGGCCTTTTTGCCGCTGTCTGTGGCGCAAAATAATAATCATGGGGTGGTCTACCGTCCCATAATGGGCATTGACTCACCCCATGCTCTGTTAAATGTTGCCTGGCGCGATGGCCGAAATAACACGCTGGTGAGTCATTTTGTCCATACCGCCCGGCAAGTCAGCGCCAGGGTAAAACGGGAAAAGGAATTACTAACGGCGCGATAAACGCGCCGCTATAAAAGACCAGCTGTACGTCTCTGGCAAACGATTATTTTGCGGAAAATCCATCTTCCATGCGGTTGAATTTATAGAAGAACGGAACAGGGTCAATCACGGATGGATTACTGTATTTCTGTGCTTCCTGCTGCCACAATTTTTTCAACTCTTCCAGCTTCTCAGGATATTTTGCCGCAACGTCAGTAGATTCTGAGTAATCATTGGCGGTATTAAATAACTGCCACTGGTCAGTCGCGTAATCAGTACCCATACGATGCATCGCCACTGCACGCCAGTCACCCTGTGTAATGGCCCGCTGACCGCGTAATTCGAAGTACTGAATATCGCGCGTTTTTGCCGTATCGGAATTAAACGTTGGCAGGAACGATTTTCCGGCAACCGGGATTTGTTTCACGCCTCCAATTTCGTTGGCAAAAGCGGTATCGGCGGCATCCAGGATGGTTGGAGCCAGGTCAATCACACTGACATACTGGTGACGAATTGCGCCCGGCGTCTGGATTTGTTTTGGCCAGGAGACGATCAACGGCGTGCGAATTCCACCCAGATAAGGCCACAATTTATAGCGACGGAAAGGCGTGCTCCCCGCGTAGGCCCACGGACGTTGATAAAGCATATCCGTATCAGGGCCGCCCGCGTCATCCAGGTGGGCATCCATTTCCGCAACGGTAGTCTTATCCATGTAAGCGTGACGGAAGCCCCCGTTTGGTCCTCCTTCGGATGCCGCACCATTATCGGTAATAAACATCACTACCGTATTATCAAATTGTCCGCTGGATTTAAGATATTCTACCAGTCTGCCGATTTGCTCATCGGTATGGGTAATAAAACCGGCATAGGTTTCCATAAACCGGCTGAAGACGCGTTTGTGCTGCTCATCCAGGGAATCCCATGCAGCATCGCCTTTCTCACGCGCAGGAAGAACGGTATTTGCCGGTATCACACCCAATTCTTTTTGCCGTTCGAAGCGTTCCAGACGTAATTTATCCCAGCCTTGGTTATATTTCCCCTTGTAGGCCTCAATATAAGACTTCGGAACCTGTAATGGGGAGTGCGCCGCGCCAAAAGCAAGATAAACGAATTTGGGTTTATCTGATTTTTGTTTAAAGGCGTCGATAGCATGATCAACCAGGTCGACAGAAAGATGATAACCGGGTTTATTGGGTTTAGGCAGTTCCTGGTTATTCTCTACCAGGTCAGGATGATATTGCGGAGAATGGCCGCTCAAAAAACCATAGTAATAGTCGAAACCTTTTTGTCTCGGCCAGAATTTCTGGTTACGCTCCGGCGCATCTTTATACTCAGGCGCGATATGCCATTTACCCAGCGCAAAAGTGGCATAGCCAGCCGTATGCAGCGCCTGCGCGACGGTTTGTGCATTCATCGGCATCTCACCGCTATTCGCCGGACCCGAACCTAACGGCGTATCCGGCGATGGCGCAGGCGTCCCTTTCGGCGGCAGTTCTTCCATATTTACCGTCTGATTATTACGTCCCGTCATCAACGCAGCGCGCGTAGGCGCACACATTGAACTGGTATCAAAGCGATTATAGCGCAACCCTGAATACGCCAGCAGATCGATATTTGGGGTTTTTATTTCAGAGCCAAATGCGCCGATATCACCATATCCCATATCGTCGAGCACAATCATGACCACGTTGGGTCGTTGAGGCTTTTCCGTTTTAGCAGGTGTCTGGCCTGCCGCAGTAAAAGACGTCATCAACATTCCTGCCACGGCAGTACTGGCGGCAAGGATACTCAGCAATGTCCTTTGGGGCGATCGCACAGCAGGCTTATCGTATGAATTTCCATTGTCCTGCTGCGTAATAAATATTTTTTCCTGCTTATTCTCAGAAAATGAAGTAACGAGGGTTCTCATTGTATGATGCCTTCTTAAAATTGTAACGTAGTTTAAAAATCCCACTGAAATTCAAGGCGGGTAATATCGTCAGCTTTTTCTTCCCAGGTCCAGGATAGCCAGGCACGCAGGTTTGGCGATCCAAACCAATATTCCAGTTGAGGGGTGAGGCTGGCACCGCCAAATTCATCCCAGGTGTTATAAAGAATGTAACTAAACCCGGAGGCTTTTTCGGGAAATATTTGCGCGCCAGCGGTAGCTGAATACCCGAGACCGCCTTTTGCCCAGCCGCGCTTTTTAATCAGCGCTTTAGATTCACTTTTATCCCGTTTTGAATAAGCGGTCTGACCGACAAAACGATATTGACCTCCGACGTTGGCGTAACCTGCCAGCGCCCAGGTATACAGTGATGTACTATCCCGTGCATATTTTGAATCCGCGTTTTTAATATCGCCTCGGTTAGTTGCTGTAATATCCACGTTACCCACAATGCTGGTGCTGCCAACCGTAACGGAAGGTTGACCGTTATGCATTGAAGCGTATACGCCATAGTCGCCAGGGCGATAGCTATAAAGATCGTCAGTTTGATAACCCAGATCCACCCCAACAATTTTCGATGTGCGGTCGTAGCTACCGGCAAGAAAGAGATTATCCGGAAATTGTTTTTTATAGAGGAATTTCCCGGCGTTTTTCACACCGGCATCGGCCTGGGTATCCAGTAATCCCTGCGATCCCATATCTACAGCGAAGAAACTCCAGGTCGCTGTATGTTTACCGTACATGAATGCACCAAGGTCATCATGCGAAATCCCCACTCTGAACTGTTCCCACTTGACATTATCGTCAAAGTCGTTGAATTCATTGATGGTCTTTCCATGAAGACGACTATAGTTCTCCTGACCGCGCATCCAGAAATCCCCGACCAGCGCCGTCTTTTCTGCAAAATAGGTCTTTCCACGGAGACGACCATTGAACTGAAGATATTCGGCATTGCGGGCATTTTCATTGGTATATGAACCTTTAAGACGAAAGGTGGCATACCAGCGCGAATCCTTCGACAGATCGGTTAACGCTGGAACGGTGCTTCCTTTTTTGTCGGAAAGGTAGTTTTCCACGACGTCATCGCGGATATTAGCCTTATTTGAATCAGCATATGCCAGGCCAGGAAATAGCATAGAGGCTATCATCAAAGTGAGTACAGAACGGGTTGTTTTTATAGTCATAATAATTTGCCAGGGGTATTTGTCCTTCCGAATGCCTGCGCAATAGTTGAGTCATTCGGGTCAACAATTATGAACACGATAGTGCGCTACAGAAATAGTCAGGGGAAATCAATTTCTGAGCGTGATTTAATTATGTGCGTTTTGTCTTGCTTAACTACCCAAAAGACAAAATCCTAATAAGTTAGCGATTAATAGTGCGATAACTTTTCTCCTTTTACAGTTGTCAGGTTTTGAGGCAAAAAAAAACCTAAATCGAAAAAGGCCTGATTACCTTTCTCGATTTAGGTTTTGCCTGCCTCAGGCAGTCACAATCCTTAATCTGCTGTCCTTATAAAACTATCAGATTCGGGATGCAAGATCTTTTTAACGATAATGACCAGTCTGTGAAGTAACGCATTATTAAATAATCTAATCAGGTTGGTCATAATGACTTATAAGTCATCCATTAACGCGATCAATATCACATTTTACACGATATGATGTTGTTAAGGAAAATCTGCATGTTAATCTCGCAGCAAGTTGGATTGTTACTGCATTTTCATGCGAGCAAAACCAGATAAACCTTCAATGTTTTTGATGAGAGGTTTATCTGGTTTTTTTTTGGGCTTTATCAGGAAGGACTAAAATAATGAAAAAAATTCTGGCCCCCTGTGTAATGGCCATGGTGATGACACAGCAGACCCTGGCAGCCGATTTTAGCGCTCAGGTCCAAAGCCAGCGTCCTAACATTGTGTTAATTCTGGCTGAAGACATGAACTCCCGGCTGGGCACTTATGGCGATCCCAACGCCATTACGCCAAATATTGATGCGCTGGCCAATGAGTCCGTTGTGTTTACCCATGCTTTCACCATGGCGGGCGTCTGTGCGCCTTCCCGCGCCGGGCTAATTACCGGCATGCCGCCGCAGGCGACCGGCCTGCTTCATATGAGAACCTCTACCTATACCCATCAATATCAGGGCGTACCGCCGTCTTATGTCAAGGCTTACCCGGAACTGATGCGGGCGAACGGTTATTTCACCTATAACGATACAAAAACTGATTACCAGTTTAGCGATGGACATGCGGATGTCGGCCCTTTTTCTATCTGGACCGCGCATGGTTCTTATGCCAGTCTTGACGACCTGATGGTGCCGGCTGCCTGGGAAAATTATGATTTAAAAGGGAAGCCTTTTTTTATCAATCTTAATCCACAAATCACTCATGAGTCAGGCATATTTACGGCTGAGAATGTGGCTGAAATTGAACCTGCGTTTAAAGAACTCCCTGCGTTATGGGATAAGTTACGTTCACATTATACTTTGCCTGATATTGATTCGGCTAAACTGAAAATCGATCCTTACTGGCAGGATACAGCGAAAGTGCGCAATGAGCTGGCGCTGTTTTATAAAAATATCAATGTCATGGATCAGCAGGTAGGTAATATCATCAACCGGCTTAAAAAAGATAAGCTCTGGGAAAATACGATTGTTATTTTTGCTGCTGATAATGGCGACGGGTTACCCCGGCACAAACGGGAAGGATATGATTCCGGAACACATGTTCCGTTAATTATTTATGTTCCGGAAAAATACCGTCCGGTGGGCTGGAAAGCCGCAGGTGAGAAAGACGACAAACTCGTTTCTTTTGAGGATCTGGCTCCCACCATTCTGGGTTTTAGCCGAACGGCGGTCCCTTTCTATATGAAAGGTATAAATCTGTCAGCAGATAATCCGCCAACCCGACAGTATATTTTTTCGTCCCGGGGACGCATGGATGATATCTATTTGCGGTCATATTACGTTCGTGACAGAAATTTCCAGTACGTGCAAAATATTGATAAAACGCCGAATGGCGCGAATATCGCTTTCCGTGATGTACTGGAAACAACCCGCACGCTGGCTACGGCACATAAGCAGGGCACACTTACTGCCGAACAGGAACAGTGGTTTGCCCCAAAACCGGCTGAAGAACTTTACGACTTACAAAAGGATCCGTGGCAGCTACATAATATGGCAGGTGAATCCGCTTCCAGATCCAGAATCGCGCTGTATCGTCAAAAGCTGGAGCAGTGGCGCAGTGAAACCAATGATACAGGCATCATTGCCGAAGATCAGCTGGTTAAAGATTTGCAGGATGCCAGCGGCCAGACTCGGGTCACCCTTCCTCCCGTCATGGAACGTAATCCCCTGACGCAAAAGGTGTATATCGCTAACCGGACCGACGGCGCTTCGATTGGTTATAGCTTCGATGGTAAAAACTGGGAACTGTATACCGGAGCTATAGCGGTTCCGCAGGAGGCCAGTACGCTATTTACTAAAGCGGTGCGCTATGGCTGGAAAGAGAGCGCGGTACAGCAATTACCCTTATCCAGATAACGGGGCATAACGGTAATGAGCACACCAGACAGCAGAGTGTTATCGCGAAGAGGTAAATAATGGGCCAGAAAATAACCAATTTTCAGTTAATGGCGAAACCGTCAGGTTCCGTATGCAACCTTGACTGCACCTATTGCTTCTACCTGGAAAAGGAGCATCTTTATCCGGAGCGCAAAAGCCGCTGGAAAATGGATGCCACGACACTGGAAAACTACGTGCGGAAAAACATTCAGGCGCAGAATAACGATGTCGTAGATTTTCTCTGGCAGGGCGGCGAGCCAACATTGATGGGGCTGGACTACTTTCGTGAAGCTGTCAGGCTACAAAATCAGTATCGGGGTTTTAAGCATATTAATAATTATTTTCAAACCAATGGCACAAATATCGACGATGAATGGGCGTGCTTCCTTAAAGAAAACAATTTCCTCGTCGGCCTGTCCATAGATGGCGACCGCATCAGCAATGATGCTTATCGTCTGACTCGATCGGGCAAAAGTACATTCGATGCCGTGATGAGCGGACTGGAGGCGTTAAAACGTCGTAAAGTTGAATTTAACACGCTTACCGTTGTAAATGCGGAAAACGTCAAGCGCCCATTAGATGTTTATAATTTCCTCAAAAGGATTGGCAGCCGTTATATGCAATTTATTCCGCTGGTTGAACGAGCGGCGGCAGAACCGGATAGCCACGGTCTGACGTTGATCCAGCCCGATTTTTCAGGGCAGTGCCGCGTCACGGACTGGTCGGTACCGGCGAAAGCCTGGGGACGCTTTATGAACCAGATTTTCGACCACTGGATTCAGCATGATATTGGCGAGGTGTTTGTGATGAACTTCGAGCAGACGCTGGCAAAAATGTGCGGCAACCTTAGCGCCTGCGTTATTAATGAAACCTGCGGCAGTAATCTCATCGTTGAGGCCAATGGGGACGTCTATTCGTGCGATCATTTTGTTTATCCGGAAAACAAACTGGGTAATCTTAACGAGGACGATTTACTGACGCTGGTGAACACGCCACAAAATATTGCTTTTGGGCAGAACAAAAAAACAGGTATCAGTAAAGATTGTCTCAATTGCATGGTACGTCCAGTCTGCAACGGGGGATGCCCTAAACATCGTTTTGAACTTTCCAGTGATGGCAGACCAAATAAAAATTATTTATGCGATGGATTTGCCAGCCATTTATTTCATGTCGTGCCCAAAATGAAAACATTATTATCCTTGCTGAATGCTGGAACGCCGCCAGGGAAAATTCGGCGTGAAATGAAAAGGCACTACTACCGTTGAGGATAACATTACGGATCCAGCATTTCTGGCTGGCCGTATTTTGGGACCATGATGAAAATCGCCAGAGTTCTTAATAATAATGTCGTCGTTGTTCTTGATGAGCAGCAGCGAGAACAGGTTGTCATGGGGCGAGGGTTAGCCTTTCAGAAACGCCCCGGCGACGATGTTGATGAAACGAAAATTGAAAAAGTTTTTTCTCTGCAAAATGGCGAAATGGCGCGCCACCTCGGGGAGCTGCTTAGCCAGATCCCGCTGGAGGTAATGACGACCTGCGATTGTATTATCCGACTGGCAGCGCAGCGTCTGGGAAAATTGCAGGAGAGTTTGTATATCACCCTTACCGATCACTGCTGGTTTGCCATTGAGCGGCATAAAAAAGGTATGGCCATTAAGAATGTGTTGCTCTGGGAAATTAAACGTCTTTATCCCAGAGAGTTTGAATTAGGCCAGCAGGCACGCGCGATCATCGCAAAAAGACTTCATGTGGAATTACCTGAAGATGAAGCGGGATTCATTGCTCTGCATCTGGTCACTGCGCAGCTTAATAGCGAAATGCCTGAGGTGCTGCACGTGACCCGGGTGATGCAGGAGATCCTTCAGTTGGTTAAATATCAGTTCCAGCTTGAATATAATGAAGAGTCACTGAGTTACCAGCGTTTTGTGACGCACCTGAAGTTTTTTGCTCAACGCATGCTCACTCGCGCGGTGGTGCCTGATGATGATGTGTCACTGCATAGCGCCGTCAAAGAGAATTATGCAAAAGCATGGAAATGCGCTGAAAAAATATCCCGACATCTGTTGTTAACGTACCAGCGTGAACTCACAACGGAAGAAATTATGTTCCTCGCCATTCATATTGAGCGGGTGAGAAAAGAGAGGCGTTAACCCTCTCCACAATCTGTTTAAAAAAGGATTGTTACTGCATCCAGCAGGCAAAACCTGAGCGCAGCTCGTTATCGAGTTGTTCTCGGGTTTTTTTATTTTTATTACCTGGTTAATGGGATACCGATGGGTATCAACGTAAGGAAAACAATATGAAATACCAAACTCTGGCGAAGGATATCCTCAGCCATGTGGGAGGACGCGAGAACATTGTCAGCCTTGTTCACTGTGCCACCCGGTTACGCTTCAGACTGAAAGATAATAAAAAAGCGGATGCTGAGAGCCTAAAAGCTAACCAGGATGTAATTATGGTAGTGGAAAGCGGCGGACAGTTTCAGGTCGTGATTGGCAACCATGTGAGCGATGTCTGGCAAGCGGTGCGCAATGAGGCTGGCCTGACGGAGGATACGCCGACTGCGGGCGAGGAGCAGGGAGATAAACCTAATCTTCTCGGGCGGCTGATCGATATTGTGTCTGGTATTTTCACCCCTTTTATCGGCATTCTGGCTGCGTCTGGGATCCTGAAAGGGTTATTAGCGCTCGCGGTAGTCTGTCACTGGCTGACCATCGACAGCGGCACTTATAAAATCTGGTTTGCGGCAAGCGACGCGCTGTTCTTTTTCTTCCCGATGGTGCTGGGCTACACCGCAGGAAAAAAATTTGGCGGCAACCCCTTTATCACTATGGTCATTGGTGGAGCATTAACGCATCCGTTGATGCTCCAAAGCTTTGAGGCCAGTCAGCTTCCCGGCGCGACGGTAGATGCTTTTCTGACTATCCCGGTGACCTGGTTTAATTACAGCGCCTCAGTTATTCCCGTCATTCTTGCCGCCTGGGTAAGCTGCTGGCTGGAAAAACAGGGGAATAAATACCTTCCGTCATCCGTGAAAAATTTCTTTACGCCGCTCATTTGCCTTGCCGTCACGGTGCCATTAACGTTCCTGGCCATTGGCCCGGTCGCAACCTGGTTGAGTCAGCTACTGGCGGGAGGCTACCAGATTATTTATGGCGTAGCGCCATGGCTGGCGGGGGCTGCAATGGGCGCGGTCTGGCAGGTGTGCGTCATTTTTGGTCTGCACTGGGGGCTGGTGCCGTTGATGATTAACAACTTGTCCGTGCTTGGGCAAGACTCAATGGTGCCCATGTTACTCCCGGCGGTGATGGGGCAAGTCGGGGCAGCGTTCGGCGTATTCCTGCGTACCCGCGATCCGCGTCAGAAAGTGCTGGCGGGATCCTCTGCAACAGCCGGTATTTTCGGTATTACTGAACCGGCAGTGTATGGGGTTAACCTGCCGCTGCGACGTCCTTTCATTTTTGGTTGCATAGCAGGGGCCGTGGGCGGCGCGATTGTCGGATTCAGTAACAGCCATGTGTATTCATTTGGTTTTGCCAACATTTTCACCCTTGCACAGATGATCCCGCCGGGTGGGGTGGACGCTACACTCTGGGGAGGGATCCTGGGGACGCTGGTTGCCATGGTGTTGAGTTTCATCCTTACGCTGGTAGCAGGTATGCCTGCGCGCGCGGTAACCGGCTCGTCGACGGTAAAACTCGTTGTCGGGGAAAATGAAATTTATGCGCCCATGAGCGGCACGGTGCTGGCCCTCGATCAGGTGCCGGATCGCACCTTTGCCAGCGGCCTGCTGGGTGAAGGTGTCGCCATTATTCCCTCTGGCACAACCGTCATTGCGCCTTTTGCCGGGGAAGTCGCCTCACTTTTCCAGACCCGGCACGCCATTGGTCTGCTGAGCGAGAGCGGTATCGAACTGCTTATCCACGTGGGTATTGATACCGTGAAATTGAATGGCGAACCTTTCATTGCGCACGTCAACGTCGGCGATAAGGTTCAGGCGGGCGATGTACTGCTTGAATTCGATCGTCAGGCCATACTGGCCGCTGGATACGATCTGGCCACGCCAATTATTATCAGCAATAGCGACAGCTATCACGGGGTGACGACAGTCGCTGGCACTGCCGTTGACGCGGGCATGCCACTATTAACCGTAAGTCGTGATTAACAGGAGAACACAATGAAAACGTTTCCGGAGAATTTCTTATGGGGCGGGGCGCTCGCTGCAAATCAGGTGGAAGGCGCATACCTTGCCGACGGTAAAGGGCTTTCCACTTCCGATGTACAGCCGAAAGGGGTATTTGGCGAGGTCGTCGAGCGCGTGGCGGGCGACAGCGGGATAAAAGACGTGGCAATCGATTTTTATCATCGTTATCCGCAGGATATTGAGCTGTTTGCCGAAATGGGTTTCAGTTGTCTGCGTGTCTCTATCGCCTGGACGCGCATTTTTCCTCAGGGCGACGAACAACAGCCTAACGACGCGGGGCTGGCATTTTATGACCGTCTGTTTGACGAACTGGCCAGCCACCACATTACTCCGCTGGTGACACTCTCACACTATGAAATGCCGTGGGGGCTGGTGAAACAGTACGGCGGCTGGGGCAACCGAAAGGTTATTTCCTGCTTTGAACGCTATGCGCGCACGGTCTTCAACCGTTATCAACACAAAGTAAAATTGTGGCTGACGTTCAACGAAATCAATATGTCGCTCCACGCGCCGATGACGGGTGTCGGCCTGCCTGAGACCAGTAGCAAGGCGCAGGTATACCAGGCCATCCATCATCAACTGGTTGCCAGCGCACTGGCGGTGAAAGCCTGTCATGAGATCATCCCTGATGCGAAGATAGGGAACATGCTACTGGGCGGTCTGGTGTATCCACTGACCTGTAAACCGGAGGACGTTTTCAGGGCGCTACAGGAGAATCATAGCTGGCAGTTCTTTGGCGACGTGCAGTGTCGCGGCGTTTATCCTGGCTATATGCGTCGTCTGTTCCGCGATAAGGGGATTGAGCTTGATATTACGCCTGAAGATTTGGAGGCGCTGAAATCCACCGTTGATTTTGTGTCATTTAGCTATTACATGACCGGCTGTGTAACTACGGACGAAGAACATAACAAGCAAGCGCGCGGCAATATTTTAAGTATGGTGCCTAATCCACATCTGGCCAGTTCGGAGTGGGGGTGGCAAATTGACCCCATTGGTTTGCGTACCTTACTAAACGAGCTTTGGGACCGTTATCAGAAGCCCCTGTTTATTGTGGAAAATGGGCTTGGCGCGAAAGATCACGTCAACGCAGACGGCAGTATCCAGGATGATTACCGCATCAGTTATCTTAACGATCATTTAGTTCAGGTCCGCGAGGCCATTGAAGATGGCGTTGAAATGATGGGGTATACCTGTTGGGGGCCGATCGATCTGGTCAGCGCGTCAAAAGCCGAGCTTTCTAAACGCTACGGCTTTATCTATGTTGATCGCGATGATAATGGCAACGGGACGTTAAACCGTAGCCGTAAGAAGAGTTTTTACTGGTATAAAGAGGTGATTGCCAGCAAAGGCGCAACGCTTAAGGAATAATTTATGTTGCGTCGCCGTCCTGTTTCTTAAATGTAATGCGGCAACGATGTTTTTTATCGCGCCTTACCCGGTCTCACTGATGCTTCTCAATGGGCAAGGTGCATAATAACCGGCCCTTTATGGCAGGAAGATAAAGGGCCTGATCGTTATAGTTAACGCGCAGCCGCAGGTATTCGCATTTTCTAAACTAACGCCTCAGATTATGCTGTTTTGTTTGCCGCGCCTGAGAAGGTATACCTTGCGGGGAATCCATTATCCTGGCAGGCAGACATGAGCACACACACCCGCATTCGCAAATTTAACACCAAAGAAACCTACCCGAATCAGTCGCTGGATAACGATCTTTGCCAGGCGGTTCGTGCAGGCAATACCGTTTACGTTCGTGGTCAGATTGGCACCGACTTCGACGGCAACCTGGTGGGGCTTGGCGATCCGGCTGCGCAGGCAGAGCAGGCGATGAAGAACGTTAAACAGCTGCTGGAAGAGGCGGGCAGCGATCTGTCACACATCGTTAAAACCACCACCTATATCATCGATCCCCGCTACCGTGAGCCGGTTTATCAGGTCGTTGGCAAGTGGCTGAAGGGCGTGTTTCCGATCTCCACCGGGCTGGTCATCTCCGGGCTGGGACAGCCGCAGTGGCTGATGGAAATTGATGTTATCGCCGTGATCCCGGACGAATGGCAGCCGCCGGCAGGAGTATAAATCATGACATTTTCGATTATCGGACGCTGTGCGCACACCGGGCAGATGGGTATCGCTATCAGCTCTTCCAGCATCGCGGTGGGTGCGCGCTGTCCCTGGCTGCGCAGCAAGGTCGGCGCGGTATCAACCCAAAACATCACCTTACCGGCGCTGGGGGCACGCATTCTTGATCGCTTGCAGCAGGGCGACCGTGCCGAAACTGCGCTGAAGGGTGGGCTGGATACGGATGACTATTGCATCTACCGGCAGGTCACCGTGATGACGCCCGACGGCCAAAGCGCGTTCTACAGCGGCGAGAAGACGCTGGGCGTCCACAACGCGCTGTCCGGAGAAAACTGCGTGGCGGCGGGCAATATGCTGGCGAGTCCGCAGGTTATTACCGCGATGGTGAACGCCTTCGAACAACATTCAGGGCATCTTGCCGACAGGCTCATTGCCGCGATGCAGGCGGGTCTGAAAGTTGGCGGGGAGGCGGGGCCGGTGCATTCGGCGGCGCTGTCGATTGTGGATTCTCCGGTCTGGCCGGTGGTTGATTTGCGCGTCGACTGGACTGACGCCGATCCCATTGATGAACTCAACCAGCTCTGGCAAGCCTATAAACCGCAGATGCAGGACTATATAACCCGAGCGCTCGATCCCCGCAGCGCGCCGGGTTACGGCGTGCCGGGCGACGAATAACTGCAAGGAGAGCTGATAATGACCAGTCGCGAACTGCTGGAGCACCTGGTGGCATTTGATACCACCAGCCGCGAATCTAACCTGGCGCTGATTGATTTTGTCCGGGGCTACTTAAGTGAACTCGGCGTCAACTGCGAGCTTATTCACAACGACGAGCGCAGCAAAGCCAATCTTTATGCGCGGCTCGGCCCGGCAGGGAGCGGCGGCGTTATGCTGTCCGGCCACAGCGATGTAGTGCCGGTTGACGGGCAGAACTGGAGCGTGCCCCCCTTTGCCCTGACTGAGCGCGACGGCAAACTGTACGGCCGCGGCACCGCAGACATGAAAGGCTTTATCGCCTGCGTACTGGCGGCGGTGCCGCATTTTCTTGCGCAGCCGCTGGCACAACCGCTACATCTGGCGATTTCGTATGATGAAGAAGTGGGATGCCTTGGCGTGCGTACCTTGCTGGACGCGCTGTCCCGTCGCCCGGAAAAGCCCGATATCTGCCTGATTGGCGAACCCACCGAATTAAAGCCGGTGGTTGGCCACAAGGGCAAGCTTGCCGTTCGCTGTGAAGTGCAGGGCGCGGCCTGTCATTCGGCTTATGCGCCGCAGGGCGTTAATGCCATCGAATATGCCGCGAAGCTTATCCACCATCTTACGCTGATGGGGCAACGGCTGACTGCGCCGGAACGGCAGGATGCGCGTTTTGACCCGCCCTTTACCACGGTACAAACCGGTGTGATCCAGGGCGGTCGTGCGCTGAATATCGTGCCAGCCGACTGTGTGTTTGACTTTGAGGTGCGCACGCTGCCGCAGGATGACGCGCAGGCGGTGGCGCTGGAACTGGAACGCTACGCGCAGCGCGAGCTACTGCCGCAGATGCACGCTGTCAATCGCGATACCGCGATCCGCTTTTCTCCCATCAGCGGTTATCCCGCTTTATACACCGCGGCACACAGCGCCGCCGCGCGGCTGCTTGCCCATCTTACCGGTTCTGAGGACTACAGCACCGTTGCATTCGGGACGGAAGGCGGATTATTCCATCAGGCTGGCATTCCCAGCGTGATATGTGGGCCGGGCAGTATGGCGCAGGGCCACAAACCCGATGAATTTATTACTGTCGAACAGTTGGACGCCTGCGATGCCCTTCTGCGCCGACTCGCCGCATGGATGTGTCAAAAAGCGTGAAACGATCGCAACAGAAATTACCACAGGGCGCGCCCAGGGCCGCCCTCCGTCCGCAAGACATCACCTTTTCGCTCTGCTTTCCCTTTTCCAAACGCCAGCTTCAGGAAGCACTAACCGCGTGATGCGCACTTACGCCGTATGCTGGTGGCAAGCATTTGATAGCCCGTTTCTGGAGATCCCATGGTAAGTGCAGAAGTCACCACATTCCCGCAGCCCGAAACGCTGCATCCGGCCGTGAACAACGCGAACATTGCCGTAAGGCTTGATGGCGTACTGAAACGCTTTGGCGACGCCATCGCCTTACACAAAATTTCCCTGACGATTGCGGAAGGGGAATTTATTACGCTGCTCGGACCCTCAGGCTGCGGCAAGACCACGCTGCTGAATCTGATGGCGGGTTTCGCTGAAGCAGACGGCGGCGAGATCTTCATTGATGGCGATCTGGTGACGGATATCCCGCCCTGGCAGCGTGAAATCGGCATTGTATTTCAGAACTACGCCCTGTTCCCGCATATGACGGTCGAGAAAAACGTGGGCTACGGCCTGCGGATGCGCGGTGTGCCAAAAGCCGAGATCGCCGAACGCGTTGAGCAGGCGCTGGCACTGGTGAAGCTTGCCGGTTACGGCCATCGCAAGCCACGCGAACTGTCCGGGGGGCAGCAACAGCGCGTGGCGCTGGCGCGTGCGCTGGTGATCCGCCCCAAAGTGCTGCTGCTGGATGAACCGTTCTCTGCGCTGGATAAAAACCTGCGCCTGTCGATGCAGGTTGAGTTGAAAGCCATTCAGCGCAAGCTCGGCGTCACCACCGTGTTCGTGACGCACGATCAGGGAGAAGCGCTGAGCATGAGCGATCGCGTAGTGGTGATGTCGGCAGGGCATGTCCGGCAGATCGGTACGCCGGATGCGATTTATCGGCATCCGCAGGACCCGTTCGTGGCGGGCTTTGTGGGCGATGTGAACATTCTGCCGGGGCGCTACGCCGGACGCGACGGCGCGGCAATGCTGGAGGTGGGCGGCAATGCGCTGCGTCTGCCCGCAGAACGCGTACAGGCCACCATTGGCGAGCGCCTTGACGTCTACGTGCGGCCGGAAAACATTCAGCTGGCACCGCTTAGCCCGCATTCGCTGTTCAGCGCCACGGTGATCGCTCACGTCTTTCAGGGCGATCATGTCGATGTGCATCTTGATGCCCCAGCGCTTGGCAGCGCCACGCTGTTTGCCCGCCAGTCCGGCCTGAATTCGCTGACCCGCTGGCCCGTCGGCAGCCTGGTCGGCGTCAATGTTGATGACGAAGGCGTGTGCGCGTTTAGCGCCGCGAAACAGGAATAAGCGCCGATGATACCTGAAATGATGAATGCAATAATTGCGCGCCAGCCGGGCGGCCCTGAGGTGTTAGAACTCGTGCAGCGGAAGGTGCCGCAGCCTGGCGCGGGTGAGGTGCTGATCCGCGTCGCCAGCGCGGGCGTGAACCGTCCCGATCTCCTCCAGCGTAACGGTATGCCGTTGCCGCCGGGAATAACCGATGTGCTGGGGCTGGAAGTGTCCGGCACCGTGGCGGCGCTGGGCGCGGGTGTTGATTATCCCGCCGTCGGTACCCCGGTGATGGCGCTGCTCAACGGCGGCGGTTATGCCGACTACTGCGTGGCTCGCGCCGATCTCTGTTTAACCGTGCCGCAAAATCTGCCGCTCGCGCAGGCGGCGGGCGTGCCGGAAGCGGCATTTACCGTGTGGCATAACCTGTTTGAACTGGGGCGTTTGCAACCGGGGGAAACCGTGCTGATCCACGGTGCGGCCAGCGGCGTGGGGACCTTTGCCATTCAATGCGCGCAGGCGTGCGGGGCGCGGGTGGTGGCGACGGCGGGCGGCGCGGAGAAGGTAGCGGCGCTGCGCCAGCTCGGCGTCTGGCGTGCCATCAACCGTCATAGCGAAGATTTCGTTGCGGTTATTGTTGATGAAACCCAGGGACGCGGCGTGGATGTGGTGCTGGATAACGTCGGGGGCGATTACGTGGCGCGCAACCTGAGCGTGTTAGCGCCGGGTGGTCGGCATGTCAGTCTTTCCTTTATGCAGGGGGCGAAGATTGAACTCGATCTGCAACTGGTGATGCGTAAGGGGCTGAGCCTGACCTCTTCCACGCTGCGCCCGAAAAGCGCAAGCGAGAAAATGCGACTGGCGCAGTGCATCAGCAAACATCTTTTACCGCTGATCGCCGCCGGTAAAATCGCGCCGACTCTGTATCAAACGCTACCGTTAGCACAAGCCGCAGACGCGCATCGTATCCTGGAAGCCAACGCCAACATCGGCAAAGTGCTCCTACAGGTGGCCTCATGATGCAGCTCTTCTTTGCTTCCACCTCCGCGTATGTGCGCAAAGTCATGGTGTGCGCGACAGTGCTGGGGCTGGCTGATGAAATAGAACGACTGGATTCCGCCGCGCATCCTGTGATGCGCGACGACCGTATCGCCACGTTTAATCCGCTGGCAAAAGTACCGGCGCTGCGCACCGAAAGCGGGATCTGTCTTTATGACAGCCGGGTGATTTGCGAATACCTCAACGCGCGTGCACAGGGCGATTTATTCCCGCAGAAAGGGGAGGCGCGCTGGCGAAGTCTGGCACGGCAGGCGCTGGGGGATGGGTTAATCGATGCGGCATTACTGGCGCGCTACGAGTTCAGCGCCCGTCCGCCTGAGAAGCAGTGGCAGGACTGGGCGGACGCGCAGCTGAAAAAAGTCGCCGCCGCGCTGGCGGACATTGAAAGTCAGGTCAGCGATTTTAGCGATCGGCCCGAGGATATTGGCCTCATTGCCATCGGTTGCGCGCTCGGCTATCTCGACTTCCGCTTTGCCGGACTCAACTGGCGCGCCAGCCATCCGCTGACCGCCGCCTGGTTCGCCGTCTTCGATGCGCATCCGGCCATGGCCGCGACCCGCCCGCAACTTTAATCAGGAGGATATATGTCACAGCAGATCTATTTTCTCAACGGGCCGAACGCCAATTTATACGGGCTGGATAAAAACGGCACTTACGGTAGCGACAGTTTTGCCAGCATTGGCGAGCGCTGTCGGCAACGTGCTGAATCCCACGGGATGACGTTGCAGTTCCGCCAGAGCAACCACGAGGGCGTACTGGTCGACTGGATCCAGGAAGCGCGTCAGAGCGCTGCGGGATTGATTATCAACGCGGCGGGCCTGACCTACAGTTCAGTACCCATTCTGGATGCATTGCTGATGTTTGATGGCCCAATCATTGAAGCGCATATGAGCAACATCTGGAAACGCGAGCCGTTCCGTCATCACTCCATGGTCTCGAAAGCGGCCACTGGGGTGATTGCCGGACTGGGCGTGATCGGTTACGAACTGGCGATCGATGCGGTGGTCAACCTGCTGGGGACGCGTGCCGTATGAGTACATTAGTGTTTTACAGCGAATTCGACAGCTTCGAAGAATGGTCGGCCTTACTTGCACCGCATCTGCCTGACGTGACGATTTGCCGCGCCGAAACGGTGCAAGACCCTGATGACGTGCACTATGCGCTGGCATGGAAACCGCCACAGGGTTTCTTCGCACCTTACCGTCATCTCAGGCTACTGGTGAATCTCGGCGCGGGCGTTGATTCACTGGTGGGGCGCGACGATCTGCCGGAGATCCCGATTGTTCGCCTGTCCGATCCAGATATGGCCCGTATGATGGCCAGTTATGTGCTGTTTGCCGTGCTGCGCTATGCGCGCGATATCCCGGCATTCGAGCGCGCGCAGCGTGAACAGCGCTGGCATTATCTGCATCCGCGCCCTCCCTCCGGCATTCGTGTCGGGGTACTGGGCTTGGGCGAGCTGGGCGCGTATGCGGCGCGGGAACTGGCGCGGCAGGGCTTTGACGTGCGCGGCTGGTCGCGTTCGCAAAAAGAAATTGCAGATATTCGCTGTAGCAGCGGACTGGGATCGCTGAATGATTTTCTCAGCCAGAGCGACATTCTGGTGGTAATGCTGCCTCTGACGCCACAGACCAGCGGCCTGCTCAGTGCAGAGCGGCTGGCGCACCTCCCGCAGGGTGCCGCGTTTATTAATGTGTCGCGCGGGGCGATTGTCGATCAGGCGGCGCTGACGACAGCGTTGCGTTCGGGACAGATAGCTGAAGCGACGCTCGACGTGTTTGACCGCGAACCGCTGCCGCCGCACGATCCGCTGTGGCAACTGGACAACGTGCTGATCACCCCGCATCTGGCGTCGGTTGCCCTGCCTGCCAGCGCCGCGCAGCAGGTCGCCGAAAACATTCAGCGCGCCGCACGCGGGGAACCGGTGACCCACCAGGTGTTCCCGGCGCGGGGGTATTAACGCGCGCCTGCGTTACGCCACCCGCACCACCTGCGGATCGAAATAGCTCGGTGCGGCCATACCGGGAATATACTGGTCGGAGATAAACATGCGGCAGCGCTCGGCGAAGGCATTCACCACCATTGAGTGCTGCGTATGGGCTACAGTAGCGTAACCGAGCCGCATCGGCCGGTTGATGCCCGCCAGCCGCACGCGGATCAGACGTTTGCCATCCTGGGAGAGATGCGCTTTCGGCCGCACGTTAGCGATACCGAACCCCACGCCGTTTGCTACCATCGCCCGCACCACTTCCATATTGCCGGAGCGCATCACCACATTCGGCGTAACGCCCGCCTCGCTAAACAGTCCAAGGAAATACTCCCGGCTCCACGGCATATCGAGCAATACCATCGGCATCGCCGCCAGATCCTGAATCGACACCGCCGGATGCGTCGCCAGCGGATGATGTTCCCCCACCATCACATACGGCGGCAACTGCGCCAGCGAGGTGAAGGCAATGTCACTGGCCGGGACTAAATCGTAGGTCAGGGCGATGTCGATATCGGCGGTGCGCAACTGTTTCAGCAACTGTTCATGATTGCCTTCCACCAGCGTAATGCGCACGCCGGGAAACGCGCGGCCAAAGCCGAACACCAGTTCCGGCGTCAGCATCGGGGCCAGCGTGTCCAGACAGCCCACCCGCAGCGGGCCGCGCACATTGTTCATCGATTCTGACGCAATAGTATAGAGGTTCAACATCTGCTCCAGAATGAGCTTTGCCTCCTTCAGAACCTGATGACCGATGGCGGTCAGCGACACCCCCTGGGCGTGATGACGGACAAAAAGCTGTACGCCCAGTTCAGATTCGATATGGGTGATGGCCGCAGAAATCGACGGCGAGGAGACGTGGATACGTTCCGATGCGCCAATAATGCTGCCAGCCTCCCCGGAGGCGACAAAATATTCCAGCTGACGCTGGGTGATGCGACTGAGCATGCAGGTTCTCCCGAGATCGCTGACGCAATCATGTCGCGCCAGTCATTCTAATAGTGCGAATTATCCTGCATTTATCATGCCAAAAGCCAAATAACAGCATAATCCCCTGCCTGGAGTGTGGTTTCTCTTTGTTTATGCCTTACCACGGGTTAAGAAAATCCGTTGCAACGCAGCGCCTTTTTTAGCATCAGAAATCCTGATGCAACGACGAGGAAAAGCCTGTTTTACGCCATCACCCGACCACGGCATTATCGATTTCACACCAGGGAACACCGTTTGCACCGTTTGGGCGCACCGGGTTTCAGATTGCTACAACAGCCATTTCATGCATGGGGATGAGAATATGTTGCGTAAGATTTGTGCCTTAACGTTGTTGACCACGAGCGTACTCAGTGCAGGCAATGCGCTGGCGGCTGACAAGCTGATCGTCAGCACCTGGGGCGGCGGTTTTAAAGATCTGATTGATGAGACCATCGCTAAAGAGTTCACCAAAGAAACCGGCGTAGAAGTGCAGTTTGTCACGGGCGGCACCATCGATCGTCTCAACAAAGCGAAGCTGGCAGGCGGTTCACCTGAAACCGATGTGACTTTTACCACGGCGCACGTGGGCTATCTGTATGCCAACTCGGGCCTGTTTGAAAAACTCGATATGAGCAAACTCCCGAATGCCGCGAATCTGGTGGAGCAGGCGAAAGTCAGCCCTTATCACCTCGGCGTATGGGGCTACGTTTACACCATCGGCTATCGTCCGGATCTGGTGCCAAAGGGCACCACCTTTGAGAGCTGGAACGATCTGTGGAAGCCTGAGCTGAAGGGGATGCTGGCGCTGCCGGACTGGGACCCGAGCCATATCATTGCGGTTTCCGCCAAACTCTCCGGCAGCGATGCGGCGCACTGGCAGCAGGGACAGGCGAAGATGAAAGCGCTGATCCCGAATATCAAATCCTTCTATACCGACGATGCTAACAGCCAGCAACTGATCTCCACCGGCGAAACGCCGGTACAGGTCATGCTGTCGATGAACGCCTACAACATGATGGCCGAAGGGGTGGACGTCAAACTGGTGATACCGAAAGAGGGGGCGATTTTGGGCGTCGATACCCTGGGTATCAACAAAGGCACCAAACATGCCGATCTTGCGTATAAGTTCATGAATATCGCCCTGAAGCCTGAAATTCAGCAGCAGGTGGCAAAGATTTACCACGGCAGTCCAACGGTCACCAATGCCCATATCGATCCTGAGCTGGCGAAACTGCCGGGCATGTTGACCACCCCTGAGCAGTGGAACGCCACTATCAACACCGATCCGCAACTGCGTGCCGAGAAAACCGCGGAGTGGCGCCAGTGGTTCTCTGAAAACATCATGTCTCATTGATCTACCGGGCGGCTTACGGGTCGCCCCAACCCTTTACGCAGGCAGCAACGTCTATGACGAGAAAACCGACATTTTTACCCTGGTTCATTATTCCCGCCACGCTTACCGCCATCGGACTGGTTATCGCGATGTTTGCGGTCATGCAGTTTAGCGTGCGCGCCTATATTCCCGGTTCGCTCGACGTGGGCGGATTTACCCTGGCGAACTTTACTGCCCTGTTCAAAAGCATCTATGCCGATGCCTTTATTAACACGGTCATGCTGAGCGCCAAAACCGCTATTTTTGGCCTGTTGATGAGCTATCCCCTGGCGTATGCGCTGGTGCGTACCCGCACGACGTGGATCAAATCGACGATTTTGATTATCGCGATTACGCCACTGTTTCTCGGCGAAGTGGTGCGCACCTATTCATGGATTATCGTGCTGGGTAACAGCGGCTTCCTGAATAGCCTGCTGCTGGCGACAGGCATTATCTCAACGCCTGTTCAGTTTATGTTTACCCAAACGGGGGTGGTGCTGGCGCTGGTACACGTCACCATGCCAATCATGGTGCTTATGCTGGCGACCGCGTTATCGCACATCAACCCGGATTACGAGAAAGCCGCCGCCAGCCTCGGCGCAGGCCCGATCAGCACCTTGCTGACCGTGACGATCCCTCTGTCGGTTCCCGGCATTATCGCCAGCCTGACGACCGCTTTTGCCTGGACCTTCAGCGCCTTCGCCACCCCGCAACTTATTGGCGGCGGACGCGTCAGCACCGTGGCAACCATGGTTTATCAACTGGGTTTCTCGTCGATGAACTTCCCGTTTGCCGCCGCACTTAGCATCGCCGGGTTAATCCTGACCGTTCTGCTGCTGCTGGCGCTGAAACGCATGACCCGATTCCTGAACGCGATGGGGGAGCACTGATATGACCCGTTCGATGAGCGATAAACTGACGACGCTGGCGGGCCGCCTGCTGGTCGCCGCTATTCTGATCTTTGTGATGCTGCCGACGATCGTGGTATTCATCTCCTCGTTCAGCAGCACCTCCGTGTTGTTTTTCCCGCCGAAAGGGTGGTCGCTGCGCTGGTTCGAGCGTGCGGTGAGCTACGACGATTTTCGTCACGGCTTCTTTTCCGGGCTGATTGTCACCGCCTGGGCATCGTCGCTGGCGGTGATCATCGGTGCCACGCTGGCGATAGCCATCGAACGCTATTCGTTCCCGTGCAAACAGGTACTGGAAGGGATCCTGCTGTCGCCGCTGTTTATCCCGCACTTCACCATTGGTCTGGGCCTGCTGATGCTGGTGTCGCAACTTAACCTCGGACGCGGCTATCCGCTGGTGATTTTCTGCCACATCGTGCTGGTATTGCCGTTTGTGCTGCGCAGTGTGTATGTGTCGCTAAAAAACCTTGAACAGCGCATTGAACTGGCTGCGGCCAGTCTCGGTGCCTCGCCGCTGCGTGTGGTATGGACCATCACGGTGCCGCTGATTTTGCCGGGGCTGTTTGGCGGCTGGCTGTTTGCCGCGATCCTCTCTTTTAACGAATTTACCGCCTCGCTGTTTATTACGACTCAGGCAACACAGACGTTACCGGTGGCGATGTATAACTACGTGCGTGAATTTGCGGACCCGACGCTGGCAGCCCTGTCGGTTATTTATATTGCCGTCACTGCGACCATGTTAGTCATTGCCAATAAATTTTTAGGTCTGGGGAAAGTATTAAACGTCGAAGTCAGACATTAATAAACAGGGAATCAATGCGCTTTGGATTTCCCGACGCGCTGTATTTAAAAAGCCTGATTGTCATTAATACGCCACCTGCTGAAAAGAGTGCGGCGATCATATTTAGGAATTCAACATGTCAGTAGAAAAAATTAATACCGTTATTGTTGGCGCGGGTCAGGCGGGGATTGCCATGAGTGAACATCTGGCGCTGATGGGCGTACCGCACGTGGTACTGGAGCGCAGCCGTATCGCGGAGCGCTGGCGCTCTGAACGCTGGGATTCGCTGGTGGCGAATGGTCCTGCCTGGCACGACCGTTTTCCGTCGCTGAAATTCGACAATATTTCTCAGGAGGCCTTCCCGCCGAAAGAACGCATGGCGCAGTATTTCGAAGACTATGCGAAGATGCTGGATGCGCCAGTACGCACCGGCGTTGACGTGCATCAGGTGACGCGACTGGCAGGACGCAGCGGATTCAGGGTGCTGACCTCTGCCGGTGAATTTGAGGCCGACAATGTGGTGGCCGCTACCGGCCCGTTCCAGAAACCCTCATTCCCGCAGATCGTGCCGCAAAGCGCCGGAGTGCAGCAGATCCACTCATCCGTCTATAAAAATCCGCAGCAGTTGCCCGCTGGCGGCGTGCTGGTGGTGGGCGCGGGCGCGTCGGGGACGCAAATTGCCGAAGAATTACGTCAATCGGGCCGGGATGTATATCTGTCGGTCGGCGAGCATTATCGTCCGCCGCGCGCTTACCGCAACCGTGATTACTGCTGGTGGCTGGGTGCGCTGGGCCTGTGGGATGAGGTAAAAATAAAGCCGAAGAAAGAGCACGTGGCCTTCGCGGTGAGCGGTTATGAAGGGGGGAAAACCGTGGATTTCCGCCGCCTGGCGCATATGGGCATTACACTGGTGGGCATCACTAAAAACTGGGATAACGGCGTGCTGAGCTTTGCCGGCGGGCTGGCGGAGAATATCGCTGCGGGCGATAAGGCCTACTTTGACGTGCTGCGCGACGCGGATGCTTATATTGAACGCAACGGGCTGGATTTGCCGCCGGAGCCGCAGGCGTGGGAACTGCTGCCGGACCCGGAATGTCTGCTCAATCCGCTGATGCAACTGGATATCGCTGCGGCAGGTATTACCACGATTATCTGGGCGACAGGCTTTAAATTTGATTTTAGCTGGCTGCAGGTGGATGCCTTTGACGAAAACGGTCTGCCGTTCCACAAACGCGGTATTTCCGCCGAGCGCGGTATTTATTTCCTCGGCCTGCCGAATCTGGTAAATCGCGCCTCCTCCTTTATTTACGGCGTATGGCACGATGCTAAATATATTGCCGATCATATCGTGTTGCAAAACGCCTATACCGATTACGTTAAGTCGTGATTTATTTTCATTATCGGCATGGCTAAATCATCGTTATTTAGCCCTCGTTTACTGGATAATTGATGTGACCATTACCTGTATTGAAGAGCTACGGCAACTGGCGCGTAAGCGGGTGCCGAAGATGTTTTATGATTATGTCGATGCCGGCTCCTGGAGCGAATACAGCTATCGCGCCAATGAAGCCGATTTACGTCGTCTGGAATTTCGTCAGCGGGTGGCGGTGGATATTACCGGGCGCAGTACGGCCAGCGTGATGGCTGGACAAAAGGTGGCGATGCCAGTGGCGATTGCGCCCACCGGCTTAACCGGCATGATCCATCCCGACGGCGAAATCCTTGCGGCGCGTGCAGCGAAAAGGTTCGGCATCCCCTTTACGCTCTCGACCATGAGCATTTGTTCGCTTGAAACCGTGGCGCAGGCGACGGATTATCATCCGTTCTGGTTCCAGCTCTACGTCATGCGCGATCGTCAGTTTGTCGCCAGTCTTATCGACCGCGCGAAAGCCGCAAACTGTACAGCGCTGGTTGTTACCATGGATCTCCAGGTATTTGGCCAGCGCCATAAAGACATCAAAAATGGCCTGTCGACGCCGCCAAAAATGACGCTGCGTAATCTGCTGAACATTGCCGGTAAACCGCGCTGGTGCCGCAATATGCTCGCCACCCGGCATCGTAATTTTGGCAATATCATTGGTCATGCCCGCGGTATTGATAACATCGATGCAATGGTGGAGTGGACCGCGCAGCAGTTCGATCCGGGCCTCTCCTGGCAGGATATCGAGTGGATCAAACGACGCTGGGGTGGCACGTTGATTGTTAAGGGGATTATGGATGTGGAGGATGCGCGTCTGGCGGTGGCGGCAGGCGCGGATGCGCTGATTGTCTCCAATCACGGCGGCCGTCAACTGGATGGCGTGTCGTCATCCATTAGCCTGCTGCCGGAGATTGTCGCCGCAGTCGGCAGGCAAATTGAAGTTCATTTCGATGGCGGTATCCGTTCCGGACAGGATGTGCTGAAAGCGGTTGCGCTGGGGGCGAAGGGGACCTATATCGGGCGCAGTATGCTGTATGGACTAGGGGCGTTGGGCGAAGAGGGGGTAACCCTGGCGCTCAATATCATCCGTAATGAATTCGATCTGTCGATGGCGTTTTGCGGTAAAACCCGTGTGGCGTCGATTGACGCGGAGATCCTGCGTAACCGCCCGACAATGTTTAGTGGTGCGATGTGATCCGGCCAGTTCATCCTGCCAGGGCCGGTCACATCGGCGAACGCCATGCATTACAGTGGCTTTTATACCCTCTTGCGCGTTTTCGTCAGGATTTTTTGCCGGGCAATATTTCATTCATGATCTGACTGGCGGTATCGGCCAAAACCTTCCCGGCAGAGCGATCCCCTTTAGCCATCGACGCCATAAAGGCTTTCGCCTGCTTCAGGGTGATATGCGGCGGCAGCGGGGCCACTTCCGGATCGGTTTTCACCTCCAGCACCACCGGACGATCGGCGGCTAACGCTTCCTGCCAGGCACTCTGCAACTGCTCCGGATCGTCAACGAAAATCCCTTTCAGCCCCAGCGACTCGGCGAAACGGGCATAGCCAACGTCGGGGATAGCCTGAGTTGCCTCAAAGCGTGGATTACCCTCCATCACGCGCTGTTCCCAGGTGACCTGATTAAGATCCTGATTGTTGAATACGCACACAATTAAGCGCGGATCGCTCCAGCCCTGCCAGTATTTCTGGATAGTGATCAGTTCCGCCATATTATTCATCTGCATCGCGCCGTCGCCGACCAGCGCGACAACCGTTTTGGCCGGATAAGCGAATTTGGCGGCGATGGCGTAAGGCACCGCCGCGCCCATGCAGGCAAGGCCGCCTGACAACGAGGCGCGCTGACCTTGTTTCACTTTGTAATCACGCGCGAACCAGTTGGCGCAGGAACCGGAGTCGGAAGTAACGATAGCGTCGTCCGGCAGCAGGGGGGACATTTCCCATACTACCCGTTGCGGATTGACCGGTTTAGCGGAGGCCATCGCCCGTTCCTCCAGCGTCTGCCACCACTCTTTTACCCCGCGGGCAATCTCTTCCTGCCAGCTCCTGTCATCTTTGTGCTGTAACAGCGGCAGTAGCTCACGCAGGGTTTCTGCTGAATCTCCGTGCAAATTGACTTCAGCCGGGTAGCGCAGCCCCAGCATCGCCGGATCGATATCCACCTGCACGGCGCGCGCCTGTCCCTCTTTCGGCAGAAATTCGGTCCACGGGAAACCGGTGCCGATCATCAGTAGCGTGTCGCAATTCATCATCATGTCATAAGAGGGTTTGGTGCCCAGCAGGCCAATCGAGCCGGTAATAAAAGGCGCGTCATCCGCCAGCACATCCTTGCCCAGCAGCGCTTTTGCCACGCCAGCGCCAAGGACGTTGGCCAGTTGCACCACCTCCAGCGCCGCGCCGCGTGCGCCAGCGCCCACAAGGATCGCCACTTTCTTCCCGGCGTTTAAAATATCCGCAGCTCGTTGCAGATCCTGTTGATAAGGCACCACTTTTGGCCGCTGGTAGCCCGGACCTGAATGGGTAAAACCGTGGACATGTGGCAGGTCCTGCCAGGGTTCTTCCTGGATATCCTTCGGCAATATCAGAACCGTCACGCCATTTTGGGCTACTGCGATACGCACGCCGCGATCCACCAGATGCCGTACCTGGCTGGGGGAAGCGACCTCCTGCACAAAGTTCGCCACATCGGCGAAGACGCGATCGAGATTCAGCTCCTGCTGATAGCTTGCCCCACGCGCGGTGGCTTCCGCCTGACCGGAAATAGCCAGCACCGGGACGTGATCCATTTTCGCGTCATACAATCCGGTCAGCAGATGTGTCGCACCTGGACCGCCGGTTGAGAGACATACCCCCAGTTCACCGGTGAATTTGGCGTGGCCTGCCGCCATAAACGCCGCCATTTCTTCATGACGCACCTGAATAAACTCAATGCCATCATCCGCCTTGTTCGCGCGTTGCAGGGCACCAAGCACACCGTTAATGCCGTCGCCGGGATAGCCGTAAATGCGGGTGACGCCCCATGCTTTCAGACGCTCGATAAAGAAATCGCTGGTCATTTTTGCCATCATTTTGCCCTTAACCTAAAAGTGAAACGTAAGTTAAGGATAGTTGACATCAACAGCCTGTGTGGCGGACCCAAATGGGCGGATGGTGACATTACCGCTGGAGAAATGTGTGGCGGAACGCGGTGGCAGGAAGCGGTCTTCCTAACAGATATCCCTGCACTTCGGGGCAATGGTGGCTTTTCAGGAACTGTAACTGCGCGGCGGTCTCCACGCCCTCGGCAATCACGCCCATGCCAAAACTCCGCCCTAAATACAGAATGGCGCGCACAACGGCTTCGCTGCCCGGGTCGGTATGGACATCGCGAATAAACGAACGGTCGATTTTCAGCCGGGTCATCGGGAAGCGCTTGAGGAAGCTGAGCGAAGCATACCCTGTGCCATAATCGTCGAAGGCCAGACCCACCCCTGATTGTCTCAGCGCCTGCAAGAGTTTCAGGGTGGCGGCATCATGACGCAGCAGAATGTTTTCCGTAATTTCCAGCTCTATTGCCTCGGGGGGTAATGAGAGTTGTGCCAGGACATCACTGACCACGTCGATCAGCTTACGGGAGCGAAACTGCGCTTCAAAGAGGTTAACCCCCATCCTGAAATGAGGAACGACAGCACGCCATTCGGCAGCCTGCACACAGGCTGTGCGCAGGATCCATTCGCCTATCGCTGGCGCAGAAGGTTTGTTGTTAAGCGTCTCAATAAACGACGGCGGCGTCAGCAGTCCGCGTTGCGGATGATTCCATCGCAGCAGCGCTTCTGCGCCAACCAGCGCCCCGGTGGTGGTGTTGAACTGCGGTTGATAGAAAAGCTCAAACTCATGGTTTTCGAACGCCTGTTTAAGTTCGCTTTTAAAACGGCGTCTGTTAACGGCGACATCACGAAATGCAGGCTCGAACAGGGCGTAACGTCCTTTACCTGCCGCTTTAGCACGATAGAGCGCCAGATCGGCGGCACTCAGCAACTCTTCCGGTCTGGTGGCGTGCTGAGGGGTGAGGGCAATACCCACGCTGACGCCTATTTCAATATGCTGCCCCGCAAACTCATAAGGTTCAGAGAGGGTAGCGATCAACTGTACCGCTGTAGATCGCACCAACCGCAAATCATTGTCGTTAAGCAGTACCACAAACTCATCCCCACCCAGGCGGGCAATGATGACGGCTTCGTTAAAATGTCCTTTCAGCCGCAGGCCAACGTCCTTCAGGACCGCATCGCCAGCCAGATGCCCCTGCGTATCATTGACCTCTTTAAAACCATCAAGATCGAGCAAGAGCATCGCACCGGGACGGGCTTCCTGCATAAAACTGACGACGCACTGCCTCCAGGCAGCGCGATTAGGCAGGTCGGTCAGGGCATCAAGCGAGGCCATTTTGAATAACCTGGCTTCATTTTCCTGGCGCTCAGTAATATCGCGGACAATGGCCCCCACATTAGTGAGCTGACCTTCGTGCCAGGTGGAGAGTGAAAACTCGGCTGGGAATTCAGTACCGTCCTTTCGTAATGCCGACAGCTCAATTGTTTTATCCGCCAGCGCAAGCTCTTGGCCGTGACGAAGACGTTCGATTTCGTCTTCATAAATACGCAGCCAGCTTTCCGGGACGATCACTCTGCTGCTGCGATTAAGCACTTCCTGAGCGGTATAACCGAACAAGCGTTCTGCTGAACGGTTCCAGAAGGTGATATTACCTTCCGCATTGGAGCAAATAATGGCGTCAGGGGAGGTTTCGGCAATTTTTTTAAAGCGGGACTGGCTGGCGCTGCGCAGCGATTCCAGGCGGCGCATTTCCATCCGCTCCATCACCAGTGCCGTAATATCCGTCAAATTCTGGCGATCGCTCTGGCTGAATGCCTCATGGGGTTGACTGTCGATCAAGCAGACAGTACCAATCTTTTCACCCGTGGGGGTCACCAGCGGTTTGCCCGCATAAAAACGAATAAAAGGCGCTCCAAGCACCAGAGGGTTAGTGGCAAAACGGGGATCTTTGACCGCATCAAGAATGACGAGGATCTCGTCCTGCATAATGGTATGCGCGCAAAAGGAGATTTCCCGGCTGGTTTCAGTAGCGCAGAAGCCTATCTGCGCTTTAAAAAACTGTCTGTCGCTTGCCACCAGCGAGACCAGGACAATCGGCACGTTAAATAACCGTGCAGCCAGCCCTGCCAGACGGTCAAAGTTTTCTTCCGGCAACGTATCCAGTTGTTGATAAGTCGCCAGCGCGTCCAGGCGCGCTTCCTCATTATCGGGGACGGGATAGGACATATGCCTGCAAATCTCCCTGGTATCCATCACATTTGGGGTTAACTGTCTTGATTATACTCTATAACCGAAAAGTAACCGCTTGATATGTAGGGTAGCTTGCGCGATCTTGCCATAAGATCAGGGGGCGATGCCCCCTTTTTTCATTGCCGTGTTACCGCAGGATCAATAATCGGTTTGTTGACCATAAAGAAGTACACCAGTGACGCCATAAAGGCGATAACCGATGACGCGACCAGCGCGAGCGTGAAGGAGCCTGTGTGATCGAGGATCATGCCAGTGACAATCGGTGCGAACGAGCCGCCGATAAAGCCGCCGAAGTTTTGAATGCCGCTTACGGACGTAACGAGTCGGGAAGGCACCGACACCAGAATCAGACCCCATGCCGAGGTGCCAGCAAAATGGATGGAAAACAGCGCCATACTGATACAGGCGACGGCGACAAAGGTGCTTTCCGTATAGGCCGCTGGCAGCGTAAATCCTGCAGCACACAGCAAGCCCAGGCAGATCATCCATTTGCGGCTTTTCATTTTGTCTGCGCCGCGCTTCATCACCCAGTCGGCCACGACGCCGTTGACCAGCATGCCCGCCGCACCGAACAGGAAGGGAATAGCCGCTACCCAGCCCGTTTTTTGCAGGCTAAGCCCACGGGACATTTCGAGGTAAGAGGGAAGCCAGGTGAGGAACAGCCAGACCATATAACCCACGCCGTTAAAGCCAATGATCATGCCCCACATCGATTTCTGTTTAAATAAACCCGCCCAGTCTTTTAAGGTGACTTTCTCTTTGCTGGAAGGCGGCGTCTCTGCTTCAAGATGCTGAATATCTTCCGCCGACAGCCCGGCGTCTTCGCGATTGCGATAGAAAATAAACCACAAAAGGGAAAGCACAATTCCGCTTACGCCGATGATGATAAACATCATCCGCCAGCCAAACGCCAGCATTAAGGCAATCAATAACGGTGGTGCCAGTGCCTGCGCCAGCGTCGAGGACATATTAACAATACCCATCGGTACGCCGCGTTTGCGAATGTTATACCAGTCATTGACGACTTTGACACCGGTAGGTAAATGCGGCGCTTCACCGATCCCCAACACCACCCGGGCGACAATCATCTGGCTAAAGGAACCGACAAACCCCAGTGCGGTCTGGGCCACGGACCACAGGAAAATACCAAACCCGTAGACTTTTTTTACACCGAATCGCTCCATCACCATCCCGATAGGAAGCTGGCAAAGCGCGTAGCCGAAGGAGAACACCGACAATAATAGTCCCATTTCCGTTGCCGTTAATCCCATCTCCTCACGGATAGTGGTATTAGCAATAGAAAGCGACGTTCTGTCGAGGAAATTAATAATACCCGCCACGAGCAAAAACAATAATGCCATAATTTGCAAACGCTTCAGGCGAGAGCTTGCTTGACTGGACATATATTATCCTTTTGATATGTGATATACGCCACTACTCCACCGAAATAGTGGCGTGGCAGGGACCCGGTTTTATTCCCGGAAGTAAAAATAAAATTAAGCGTTAATTTCGAGAATTAATTCAATTTCAACCGGTGTATCAAAGGGTAAGGCATTGGTTCCAATGGCCGAGCGCGCATGTCTTCCCGCGTCGCCAAATATTTCAATAAGCAGATCGGAAGCACTATTGATGACAAAAGGCTGATCCTTAAAGTCATCTGCACTTTGGACAAATGCCAGCATTTTGATACAGCCAGTGATCCGGTCCAGGTCACCAAGATACGCTTTCAGCGAAGAAAGAATGTTAATAATACACTGGCGCGCCGCGCTTTTTCCTTGTTCAAGAGATAAGCGCTCACCCAGACGGCCATGATAAATCAGCTCACCGTTACGGCGGCAATCGTTGCCGGAGGTATATAATAAATTTCCAACCTGTTTCACCGATACATAAGAAAATTTGGGTGTACCAGGCTCACTGAGTGTAATTCCCAGTTCTGCCAGACGGGCTTCGATTTTCATTACAATATTCCTGATAGTTTATTTCAATAAGGTTAATGCCAGTTGGGTGTAAATTTGCGCGGCCTGATGTAACTCCTCTATACGGACAAATTCATCTTTGACGTGAGCCTGGGCCAAATCTCCAGGACCCATAATAATGGTCGGAATATGACAGTCGACCGAGAAGAACGGGGCCTCACAGGTGGCGTCAAAAATAGTTTTACGGGCTGAACCGGTTATTGTCGTAACCGCCTTGCAGGCCGCCTCGACAAGCGGATGGGCGTCATCAATAGCGGAAGCGGGAATAAAAAGATAATTCTCCAGCGAATAATCCAGTTCACTGGTTAGTCCGCTTTTTGACAACGCGCTCAACACGCTGTCATTGATGTCGCTGCGTTTCTCATCCGGGAGCACCCGGCGGTCGATTTCAATGCTGCACGACTGCGGCACAATATTTGGCGCGCTGCCACCGTTAATGGTGGTAACCAGCATGGAGGCGTTGCCTAAAAGGGGATGCTGCATTTGCTTAACGCGTTGACATTCCTGAAGCAATTCGGGAAAAAGCTGTGCCATTTTGTCAATGGCGCTGTCAGGATGACGGGTTTTAGCGGCATGGCCCGCCGTGCCGTGAGTCGTGACTCGGGTACGGCTGACGCCCTTATGCGCGATGCACACCTCCAGAGACGTGGGTTCGCCAATAATGGCGTAATCCGCTTCAACACCCTGGGCAATAAAATGTGCCATGCCGAGGTTAACGCGCTCTTCATCAACGTTAAAAAGTAAGGTGATTTCACCGTTAAAAGCATACTGGCGGCGTTTGATCAGCAAGGCGGCATAGAGCATCGCCGCCACGCCAGACTTCATGTCTGCTGCCCCGCGTCCAATAATGCGCTCGCCGTCAATGACCGCAGCGAAAGGTTCAACCGACCATCCTGTCCCGCAGGGCACCACATCGGTGTGACCATTGAAAATAAGTCGCTTACCCGGCTGCTGTCCCTTCAGACGCGCGATCACATTAGGCCGACCCGGAACCACTTCCTGTACCTCGGTCTCAATACCTTCGCTGCGTAATAGGTCTGCGATATAGCGCGCTACCGAATTTTCATTTCCCGGCGGATTTTCCGACGGATGCTGTATCAGGCTGCAAAGAAGCGTGATCAGCTCCTGCTGTTCTTCAGCAGTTAATGGGATGTCAGTCATATTAATAATTCCAGCTAATTAAAAACTTTTTCCACGCGCATCAATGGTAATGATTTCGCTAAATACACCCTCACGGAAGGCATATATTTCATCCACCAAATTAGCGACCACACAACAATGATTGGGAATAATGTGGATCTGCTCGCCAATGGCCAGGTTATATTTTTGTGGATCGTAGCGCAAATAACCATGCTCCTCATTCAGCTTCACCAGTTCAATGTCCGGGTATTCCTGAATCAATCCGTAAGATCCCGGTGTTGCTGAGAGATCCGAGGTCAGCGATTTGGTTCCCGCATCAATGGTGGCGTAGCCGGGAAGCGGAATGCTGACAACCGTCGCGCAAATAGTCAGCGCACAATTTTCTGTTGTGTAAATTCCACCGTTGATGGCATTCATATCGCCAAAAATAAAGTTGCCAGCCCGCGATTCGGTAATGCCGCGAAGTTCGTCAGCATACCAGGAGGAGAGCGTTGAGCCGCCGGATAAATGGCTAATTTCAAATCCATTGGCATTAAGACGATCCCGGCTATCGATTAATAACCGGGCTTCCTGACGCGCTGCCCGCCGGATATCCTGCTCGGTATGATACTGATAAATCGTGCCTGCATAAGTAAATACACCATCAACGTTTAATCCTGGCAGGGCGGCAACCTGCCCGGCGAATGCCAGCAGATCCTCCGGCTGAATGCCTTCCCGGTGCGCACCAAAGTCAATGGCGATATCGATATTAAAAATCAGGCCATTTTTTACTGCCTCCCTTGAGAGTCCTTCGGCACCGGCCAGGCTATCGACGATGGTGCGAACCGTTATTTTGCGCGCCAGTTCAGCATAGCGTCGACATTTGTCCTCACCAATAAGCGGGTAGGCCAGCAGGATGGCGTTAATGCCTCCGGCAGCCATCACTTCCGCCTCAGAAAGCTTGGCGCAGGTGATGCCACTGGCCCCAAGCTGTTGCTCAAGCCTGGCCAGACGCACGGATTTATGCGTCTTAATATGCGGCCAGTGCTGAATTCTGTTGCGGGTGAGGCCGGATGTCATGGTCGTGATATTTTTCTCCATGATATCCATATCAAGTGCAACGTAAGGTGTGGTCTGCATTTATTCCTCCTGACAGTTAACTGTCTATAGACGGATCCTCCCCTCGTAATTCGCCCAGATAGGCATAGAGGGTGTATTTAGAAATATTGAGAAATTCGCAAATCCTTTCGCCAGATTTTTTGATAAGAAACACCCCCTTGTCGTCAAAAAATTTAATGGCGTTCAGTTTATCCTGGCGGGTCATATTGCTTACGGGAACATCAATCAGGGTCATACACTCAGCAATCAGGTAGTCGAGCAATTCGCTGACGTCTTTAACGAAGACTTCATTCACTTCCTTAGAGGATGTCGGCGCGTTATCCGGGCGACCTGCCATTTTGTTCAGCATTTTTTCAGCCTGCAAAATGTCGCTAATATCCAGATTGATACACAGGGCACCGATCACCTGTTTATGGTTATTTCGCAGGTACACCGAGGTAGAGCGCAGCGTTTTACCCTCGCGTGTTTTGGTAAAATAGTTGTGCCGATCGCCATTGACATCGCTGCCACGCAGCACTTCCAGTCCTAAATTACTGCTCGGATCGCCCACTTTACGCCCGGTAACATGACCGTTAATGATGGCAATGATGCTGCTTTCCAGCCCCTGAGAGTGGTCGTGTAATACCACTTCACAGTTGTCGCCAAACTGCCCGGCAATGCCTTCCATCATGGGAAGGAGGAAATCGAGACTTTCTTGAATGCTTTCCATATCGACCTGAAATTTAGTTAGATAAACAAACTTTTTGTATTGTATAGCGGCAATGCGTTCATCAGATCAATCAAAAAATGAGCAAAAAGAGAGTGCGATCACACTATAAGCCAAACGTTTTGTTTGAAATTCAATGATAAGAAAACTTTTTGTTTGGTGAGAATTTGAGGGTTTTAAGTAGGTTTTTCAAATGGATAGGGAGAGATTTTACATGATGCTGGCAATTCCGCAGCCTGAAGGAACACGGGCTTCAGGGGCTGACCGTTATTATGGTACGGTGATTCCCGTTCACGGTTTATTTCATCCCCTGTCATCATTAAAATAATGATGTGCTGAACCCACTGTTCCTCTGCTTATTATCCTTGCCTCGTAAAACCAGCTATTATTACAATAGGTTATTCACATAATGACGTCATCAGGCGGCGAAATATAACGGGTCAGGATAGTTCTTAAAATATTTTCAGCCGGTTCGGTTGCGTTATACTGATAATGACAGGAAGACATTTTACTATTGAAATGTTATTAGCGTAGGGAGTTTAGAACCGTATAAAACAGGAGAGATGTACTAGTGTCAATTTCTGATGGAGATAAAAAAGGTTATATCGCCATAGGCGAGGCCGTCATTAGCCATATCTTCGAAAAGGAAGAAGTGTCGCGAGAATCTCTGATACGAAGGCTTGAGCAGCAAGCCGGACAGGACATAAACGAAGATCATCTGGCTGAAATTGCCCAGGCGCGTAAGATCCTGGAACGACTGGAAGAGGCTGAAACGCCCGACGGTACTAATGTCGTGAATCTGGCGTCTTCACGCAATGCCGGGAGTATTCCTCCTTCTGACGCTAAGCCGGAAGATGAAGATGGCGAGCAAGATGAAGCCAAAAACGGCTGATCTTGCCCTATGTCCGGGGCACTTTTGGGTGCCCTGAAAAGTCATACTTCGGTCTGACAGGAGGGATTATGACATTGCCTGGATCAGGATTTACTGATTAAAAAGACGACTAATTTTTTCGGCTTGCTGGTCTTTGATATCGGCCCTCTATACACTGTCCCCAGTGTAGTACTTAACCTATTTTTTTGCGGGGTCAGCGATGGCAAAAACACATGAAGAAGTGGCGCCAGAATGTAAAGGTATCCTGTCAAGTTTGGGGTCGGCACACGAGGAATTGCTGGGGCGCATAGTGATAGAGATGCTGCGTGCCGGGATGCCCGTCAGCCGTAAGTCACTTTTTTTAAAACTTGCCTTTTTGATGAATGACACTGAAGCACCTTCTGAGACTCTGTTATATGAAGGTATTTTCCGTTTGTTACTGAATGCAGACCACACGCACTGATCGGGAGATTTATCGGCCTTTTCAGTGAACAGGCTGCTAATGAATTTTCCGGAGGCCCATTGCAAAACGTTGAGATTGAAAAAACATCGTGGATAAATGCGCCTGGGCAAAAGGTCAACGCGACACCGCTGCCGCCCGTTGCCGCTAATAATGCGTTAACGGCTCCCGTTTACACCGCTTCGGCCCGCCGGGTCGCAACACTAAACACTAACCACGTTTCCGTGCGTGCTGGACAGGCGCCTGCGCTGACGCTTTTGTAGTAACGCTACGGAGCGCAGGCTCCGCATATCTCATCTAACCCATTATTTTCCGTGGTAACCACGGAGGGCTACCCCTTTGCGCTTTGTCCAAAGGGGAGGGGCTTTATTTAACCTTCAGGAGACAATTTGGACAAAAATGACCGTGTTCTACTTGATTCTGCCAGGGAGATCCTCGGTGTTGCTGCCGTATCGGTACTTAAACAAGGGCTACGTGCCTCGCCAGCAATGCTTTATACCCTGATATTGTCATGGGAAGAACGTGCTGAAATGCATGAAAAGCCTGCTTATCAGCTAGCGTTGAAGATTTTGTCAAAAAAACTGAATTGATTAGATATCAATTTTCGATATCATCAATAGCTCAATAATCTGTTTTATCGTTTGCCATCAGTTAAGGTGACAATTTTATAATCGGTATATAACGACAGATTTCCAGACGCCGACTGGCGAAAAGGAGATAACCATGAGCAAAAGTCAAAAAGAGATGCTTTCAGACTTGCTTATCGGTGAGGCAGTAATGAGTCTGCTTGAGGCTGATGAGGACGTGACCTTTGCGGCGCTTTTACAGGCGTTAACTGATGCCAGTAACAGACCGGAAAATGAGGGACGACTGGAGGCGTATAATATGGCTATCGCTGACGTGAAAGCATATATCGCACCTCAACGCAGCGAGGGAAGTTCTGATGCCAGGTTTGACGTCACTGCGATGTCCGACAGTTGGTTACTGAATGGCCTGGCCTGTTGCTCAAATGACCGAAAGCATTAAATCCTCAATAACGCCTCCGCTCTGGCGGAGGCAATTTATTATCCGACCGGACTCATATAACCGTCTGGCATGTCTGAAATAATCTTGTTCACTCATTCACTATTATCAGGTACGGCGGATTCATTTCTGCGCCTGTATTTATGATATTCACGATTAAGCCTTTATTCCCGCCGCGCTAAAAATTTGTTTGCGTAACCATCGATTCGCTGCATCGTCATCGTTTTTGGGATGCCAGTATATGCTGATGGAAAGTGGTGAAAGCGTAACCGGTGTCTTAAAGAGATCCAGTGAATCCACAAAGCGCTGCAATAAGCGAGAGGGCAGCGTACATAACAGGTCGGTACTGGCAACAAGCGATGGCGCAGTGGCATAACTTTGTGTCGACATCACCACATTGCGCTGCAAGCCCTGCTCCGCCAGAGCGCGGTCAACAAAGCCCGTAAACGGATCGCCCTCCGATGACACCAGCAGGTGGGGAGCTGCGCAAAAAGTTGCCATATCAAGATATCCCTGACCCCGGGGATGGCCTTTACGCTGCGCCGTCACAAATTCATCTGTCAGCAACTGGCGACCAATCCACGAATCATGAGCGCCGGAACTGACGCCAATATAAACATCGACGTCTCCCTTCTCCATATCAGCCGACAAACGCTCCGGCTCCGGTAGGGAAAAGCGCAGCCTTACGCCAGGCGCGGCTTTCATTATCAGGTTTAAAAGATCGGCCCCCAGCATCAGCGCCGGATTTTCATGCAATGCGACCACAAACTTACGCTGGCTGCGCGCAGGATCAAACCCGCCAGGTTCAAGCAGGGCTGAAATGCCATGCAAAACTTCACTGACAAGAGGGCGTAGCGATTCAGCTCTCGGCGAAGGAATAACGCCGCGTCCATGCGGAGAAGGAATGAACAATCGTTCGCCAAAAATAGCGTGTAATCGGGCCAGCCTTGCTGACATCGCTGGCTGGCTGATACCCAGCCGACGCGCGGCGTGGGTAATATTTTTCTCAATCAATAACGCATCAAGCGTCAACAGAAGATCGATATTAATATCGGCGATCCGGGACATGGCATCATCCTGCCAGCGCGGGTTATTGCGCGGTGCGGTTTGTGTAGTTAACGGGGATCCAGTTATACCCGCCATGGCCGTTATCGGCAATGTGTCCTATTCCCGGCCAGGGAAGATGTGGCGCGGCAATCATCTCGCCCTGTCGGGCAAATTCACGGAATGCGTTTTTCCTGACCTTTGCCGCCTGCGGTCGATCTTCGTCATAGGTTATGGTGATCGAAGGATCGGGGAATTGCACGGCAGCAACATGGATAATATCGCCGACAAAAACGATTTTCTCACCGGCGCTATTCAGAGTGAAGAAAGCCGATCCGGGCGTATGCCCCGGATGCACGGTGCCGGTAATATCCGGTAAAAGCGTTTCAGTAGCGGAAAAGGTCTTTATTTTTCCCGCTTTCAGATAAGGCCCAAGCGCCCGTTGCGCAAAGTCAAAATGCTGTTGGTCATAGCCCGTTTTCTGCTGATTCTCATTATTAAAAAAGAAATCAATGTCTGGCTTTCCGACATATACCGTTGCATTGGTAAACACGCGCTGCCCGTCTTTTACTAACCCGCCTTCGTGATCGGAATGAGCATGGGTCAGCAATACCTCGGTAATATCTTCTGGACGAATCCCCCGTGTTGCCAGACTTTCAACCAGGCGGCCTCCCAGTCCCGGCCCAAATAATTGTCCTACACCGGTATCGACAAGAATTTTATGCCCGGGTAATTCAATTAAAAAAGCGTTTATCGAAACTTCGACAGGGTTGCTCTGATAATTTTTCGCCAGCAGACCGTCGATATGTTGCCGTGTGGTTTGTGTAAAAAGCGTATAAAGATCCTGCGGTACGGTGCCGTCGGTAAAAGACGTTATCTGCGCATCTCCAACCTGAATACGATATCCCCCTGCCTGTTGCGATAAAACGTGCTGTGGTCCGACACTTACCGCCAGGCTTGCAGAACTCTGAAGCAGCGCACCGCTAAATACCAGCGCACTCACGACTTTTTTGAGATTGTTCATTTCATAACCCCTTAGTGAAAAATACAGGGTAATAAGCCTGAAGGTATAAAAGAATCCTCAGGAAATGGATATGACCTATTCATATGCTGGATGACTCTGGCCGTCGACCGCCTGATGCGCGCATTTGAACTATGATTGATGCGATATCGTCTATGCTCACCTGCGAATTAAATGAGGCTATTGAATGGCGTCCAGATCTTTTCCTGAGAGTTGGGGAGCTGAGTTTATCGCTCCGGATAGAGTTCGATTTCGCCTCTGGGCTACCGCACACGACACCATCTCACTGCGGCTGGCGGGGCAGGATACGGCGATGACGCCGCTTGGCGATGGCTGGTTTACCTGTGAAGTGAGCGGCGTGGCTCCCGGCACGGAGTATCAATTTGTCCTCAGTGACGGCACTGCGATCGCGGACCCGGCGTCCAGGGCGCAGAAAGCTGACGTAAACGGACCTTCGCTGGTGGTTGATCCCAGTGGCTATGCATGGCAACACGCCGAGTGGGCCGGAAGACCGTGGGAAGAAACGGTGGTCTATGAACTGCATATTGGCACCTTTACGCCAGAAGGGACCTTCCAGGCCGCGATAGCCAGACTCCCCGAGCTGGCCAGCCTCGGCATTACCATGATTGAAGTGATGCCGGTCTCGCAGTTTAGCGGCAATCGCGGCTGGGGATATGACGGCGTGCTGCTCTATGCCACACATTCTGCTTACGGCACACCGGATGATTTCCGGGCGTTTGTCGACGCGGCACACGGGCACGGTCTCTCGGTGGTGCTGGATATTGTGCTCAACCATTTCGGCCCGGAGGGCAATTACCTGCCGCGGCTGTCGCCTGATTTTTTCCATAAAGAGCGGATGACGCCGTGGGGCGCGGGTATTGCTTATGATGTCGATGCTGCCCGCCGCTATATCACCGACGCGCCGCTGTACTGGTTAACCGCCTTCAACCTTGATGGCCTGCGCTTTGACGCTATCGACCAGATTAAAGACAGCGCCGACAAACACATCCTGATTGAAATTGCCGGGCGTATCCGCACTGAAATTCCTCAGCGGCCCATTCATCTGACTACGGAAGACAGCCGTAACGTGATTTTCCTTCATCCGCGGGAAGCGGACGGTTCAGCACCGCTGTTCACCGGGGAATGGAACGACGACTTTCACAACGCCGTCCACGTCTTCGCCACTGGTGAAACGCATGCTTATTATCAGGATTTCGCTGACCAGCCGGAAAAACAGGTGGCCCGCATCCTGGCCGAAGGGTTTGCCTATCAGGGAGAAGTCTCTGCGCAAACCGGTGAAACACGTGGCGTGGACAGCCGCGGACAGCCGCCGGTGGCCTTTGTGGATTTTATCCAGAACCACGATCAGGTTGGCAACCGTGCGCAGGGGGAAAGGCTGATCGCACTGGCTGGCGCTGAACGGACTAAAGTGCTGCTGGCAACGCTTTTATTGTCTCCGCACATTCCGCTGATGTTCATGGGTGAGGAGTACGGCGAAACGAATCCTTTCCTGTTCTTTACTGATTTCCATGGCGATCTGGCCCGTGCGGTACGCGAAGGACGGGCGCAGGAGTTTGCGGGTCATGCCGGGCATGAAGAGGGTAGCGTCCCCGATCCCAATGACGAAAAAACGTTTCTGCGCTCAAAACTTGACTGGCAGAAAGTGGAAAGTGAGGAAGGACAACGCTGGCTGGCGTTATGCAAAACGCTGCTGGCGCTGCGCCGGGAATCTATCGTGCCGCTGCTGGCTTCCGCTGGCGGACATGCCGGTAAGATCATCGCCACGGCGGAGGGCTTCCTCGCCGTAAGCTGGCGCTTTCCGGCCGGGACGTTATCTCTCGCGCTGAATATCGGCGAAGATCCGCAGCCGCTTCCTGACCTGCCCGGTAAGACCCTGTTTGCGCTGCCTGAAGCAGCCGAAACCCTCACCCGAAACGCAGTTATTGTTCGCCTTGCACAGGGAGACACGCAGTGAGCATTCCCACCTCGACGTATCGTATTCAGTTTCGTAACGGCATGACCTTTGACCGCGCCGCCGCGCTGGTACCTTATTTACAGCGCTTAGGTATCAGTCACCTGTATGCCTCGCCCATTTTTACCGCGACCGCCGATTCCACGCACGGCTATGACGTCACTAACGCCGGCGAGATTGAACCTTCCATCGGCGGTCGGGAAGGATTTGAACGCATGGTGAGCGCGCTGAAAAGCGCGGGCCTTGGCTTGATCCTTGATATTGTCCCTAACCATATGGCGGCCTCGCTGGAAAATCCGTGGTGGCGCGACGTGGTAGAACACGGCGAAAACAGCCGCTATGCGCGATATTTTGATATCGACTGGTCGCGCCGTCTGACCCTGCCTTTCCTCGGCGACACGTTTGAAGAGGCGGCGGCAAAGGGCGAAATAAGTATTAAGCGCGATCCGCAAACGCATAAACCAGCGCTTGCCTATTACGACAGCCTCTATCCGCTGACCCCGCAAAGCTGGCAGGGCAGGGAAGAGGCGATCCTGGCGCTCAGCGATCCCCGTGACATTGCCAGAGTGCATGATGAGCAGCACTACCAGCTCACCTGCTGGCGCGAGGCGGCAGGCAATCTCTCATACCGCCGCTTCTTTGAAATCACCGGTCTGGTCGGCGTGCGGGTGGAAGATAAAACGGTGTTTGACGATACCCACCGGCTGATCCTCGATCTGGTGCATTCCGGTGCCGTGGACGGGTTACGGGTTGATCATGTTGACGGGCTGGCCGATCCGAAAGCCTATCTGGATCGTCTGCGTGAAGAAGCCGGGCCGGAGTGTTACATCACGGTGGAGAAGATCCTCGGTAAAGGGGAACATCTGCCGGAGGACTGGCCGATTTCCGGCACGACGGGTTACGAGTTTATCGCGGCGCTTTCTGACGTGCTGGTGGACGATAGCAACATTGCTGCCCTGCGCCAGGCTTACGATCGTGTGGTCGGTGAGCCGGTTAATCTGAAAGCCGAACTGCGCGATGCCAAATTGCTGATGGTGGACAGAAATTTTGCCGGAGAGTTTACTACTTTGCTGAAGCTGGCGGTGGCACTTGCCGGGGCGGAAAACGCGGCACTTGAAGAAGAGGCTATTCGCGGCGCGCTGCGTGAATTGCTGGTGGCCTTCCCGGTCTATCGGACCTATGGCACGCAGGACGGTTTAACTCCCGCCGATGACGCGCTGCTGCAACGGGTCATTGCCCGTATCAGAATGGATGCCCACGCGCCGCACCCGGAGGCGCTGAATTTCCTGCGTCGCATCCTGAGCGGCGATCTGTCACAAGATGCCTCCGCTGACGCTGCGACATTTCGGACCCGTTTTCAGCAGCTTACCGGCCCGCTGATGGCGAAATCGGTGGAAGATACGCTTTTCTTCCGGCAGAACATGGATCTGGCGCTTAATGAAGTTGGCGCAGAGCCGCTGCCGCGCACCTTTTCGATCCATCGATTTCATAGCGAGATGCAGACCCGACTCGAACGGCAGCCGGACGCCATTTCGTCGACATCCACCCACGATACCAAACGTGGCGAAGATGCCCGCGCGCGGCTGTACGCTCTGACCGAAGCACCAGAACGGTGGGCTGAATGCGTGGAGCGCTGGCGTGGACTTAATCAGCATAAGGTCGCATTGCTGGACGATGGTCCCGCCCCACGGGCGACCGGTGCGTGGATGCTGTTTCAGGCGCTGGCTGGCGTCTGGCCGCCCACGCTCCAGCCGCAGGATGAGGCGGAGCTGAAGGCGCTGGAAGAACGGTTTGTGGTGTTCGTTGAAAAAGCGCTACGTGAGGCAAAGCTACGAACCGACTGGGGCGACAGCAACGAGGCGTATGAGAAAGCCGTGCTGGATTATACTCGCCACCTGTTGTCACCGGATAACCAGGCGTTCTTGCAGGACTTTACCGACGCGCTACAGCCATTCATCCGCGCGGGGCTGATCAATAGCCTTACGCAGGCGGTGGTGAAACTCGCCGCGCCGGGCGTGCCGGATATTTATCAGGGAAGCGAAACGCTGAATTTTAGCCTTGTCGATCCGGATAACCGTCGGGAGCCTGATTTTGTGGAGCTTGAACGTTTACTGGCGGAGGATGAACCGTTTGCCGCGCCAACGGAGGAAAGCTGGCGTAGCGGGCAGTTAAAACAGCATGTCACGGCCCGGCTGCTGCATCTGCGTCAGGAGAAACCGGCGCTGTTTCGTGAAGGGGCATATCTGCCGCTGGAGGCCACCGGCATACGGGAAGAGAATGTGCTCGCTTTCGCCAGGGCGGATGACGACGATGCGCTGATTGTTATTACACCTCGCCTGGCCTTTGACGAGCATCATGACAGCCTTGTCCATCATGCCCGCTGGGCCAACACCGCGATTGTGCTGCCTGAGCGCCTTACTGGTCAGCGGTGGCGGAACCTGCTGAGTGGTGAAACGGTTGATTTCAATGATCGCATTAACCTCGCCGCATTTGAGGGTGGGGTGTGCATTCTGCTGGTCAGAGTGTGAGGGTCTGAAAACAGAGCCGATGACAGCGTGGCATCGGCTGAGGTTGATGACAATCTGGTTTTGCTTTACGTGCCGTAATGCCGGGTGGCGGCTTCGCCTTACCCGGCCTACAGATCGCTGTTTAATATCATCACAAAAATGATCGAAGGCGAAGAACCTGTCGGGGCCCAGCGCATCCTGCCCGCCTCATTACGTCTACGGCGGAAAAGTACCGATTAAGGGGGAGTGGGTTGTGTTGCTGTGAAGGTGTATGATTAATACCTCTTTCAGAGGGCAACCGCCATGTCCGGTAAACGTATCGACCGTGAAAAACTGACTATCCGCAAGATGATTGCGCTGTATCAGCGTCGTTGTCCCGATGCGCTGCCTGATGAGGCTCATTATCAGGCGCTAAATGCCTATGCCGATAAACGGCTGGATAAGTGCGTGTTTGGCGAAGAGAAACCGGCCTGCAAGCAGTGCCCGGTACATTGCTACCAGCCGGCAAAGCGTGAAGAGATGAAGCAGATTATGCGCTGGTCCGGACCGCGAATGTTGTGGCGGCATCCGATTCTTACGGTGCGTCACCTGATTGACGACCGTCGTCCGGTGCCGGCACTGCCGGAAAAGGTTAAGCCGAAAAAATAGCCGCAAGGTCGCAACAGCGAGGTGATAAAAAACGGCGCGATGTTAACCCGGGTGTCGCGGTAATGCCGGGTGGCGGCTTCGCCTTACCCGGCCTACGAAAAAGCCATATATCAACTGGTTAAGCCTAGTATTGTAGGCCTGATAAGCGTAGCGCCATCAGGCATCCGTTCCCCACGTCCAGGCGACCGTCACCGCTCAATCGGCGTGTGGCAATTACGCCAGCGCGTCTTTATCAATACCTAAACGTTTCATCCGGGAAAGCAGGGTGGTCCGCTTCAGGCCCAGCCGCTGTGCCGCGCCTTTCGGCCCGGCGACAACGCCGTTTGTCTCTTTCAGAACGCGCAGGATCAGTTGATACTCATCCTCGCCGTTTAACGGCGTCTCAGCAACAGGTTCCGGCTGCGGATGCGAGGCAACGCTCAGTTCAGGTAGCGAGAGTTGCAGCACGCTTCCGCGGGTCAGCAGTACCGCCCGTTCAATCACGTTTTCCAGCTCACGCACGTTGCCAGGCCACTCCATCTGGGTTAGCAGACGCAGCGTCTCGGCCGGAATGCTGTCAATGTTGCGTCCCATCCGGCGGGCGGTCTTAAAGGTGAGCGCCTTGACCAGCAGCGGAATATCCTCCGGACGCTCGCGCAGCGGCGGCAGGTTAATGGGGAAAACGTTCAGGCGATAGTAGAGATCGTTACGAAACTCACGGTCGGCCACCATCTGCTGAAGATCGCGGTTGGTGGCGGCGATCAGCCGCACGTCGGTGCGAATAAGTTTATTGCTGCCGAGGCGTTCAAACTCCTGCTCCTGCAAAACTCGCAGCAGCTTTGGCTGAAGTTCCAGCGGCATATCGCCCACTTCGTCAAGAAACAGCGAGCTTTTATCCGCCAGTTCGAAACGCCCGATGCGCTGGGCGCTGGCACCGGTAAACGCGCCGCGCTCGTGGCCAAACAGATCGCTTTCCAGTAGCCCGGCAGGCATCGCCGCGCAGTTCATCTTCACCATCCGCCGCGCGTTGCGCCCGCTAAGATTATGAATGGCACGCGCGATGAGTTCCTTCCCGGTGCCGGTTTCGCCAAGAATCAACACGGTGCTGTCGCTCTGCGCCACCATTTCCACCTGGCGAAGCACGTTGTGCATGGCTTCGCTGCGGCCAATGATTTCGCCAAAGTCGCTGTCGACGTTGTTCAGTTGTTCGGTCAGCGCAAGGTTTTCATCGACCAGACGCTCCTTGAGGCGGTGGATCTCCTGGTAGGCCAGCGCGTTATCGACCGCAATTGCCACACGCTCGGCAATCTGCCGTAGCAGCTTCAGGTTGGCGGTGGTAAAGGCTTTTTCATCACACTGCGCCAGTTTCAGCACGCCCAGCATGGTGTCCCCCGACATCAGCGGCAGCAGGCATAACGTCTGCAACTGGTTATTCCACATCTCAAACAGCATCCGCTCATAGGGCGCAAGCGGGTCGCGCTCGTGCAGGTTCAGCAAGAGCATCTCTTTGCTTTTGAAGACGCGCTCGGAGAGGGTGCCCGCTTCGTCCACTTCGCTCTGGTCGTGAACAGGATTATTGGTGTCCAGGTAGTGCGTCGAGTGGATATTCAGCTTGCCCTTGCGGTTGCTGCGCAGCACGATGCTGATGGCGTCAATGCGGAAGTAGTAGTGGATCTCTTTCGCCACTTCGCTGACCAGCTCGTCCATATCCAGCCGGGAAAGCACCGCGTTGGTAATCGCCACCAGGATACGATAGTTATCGCGCTCCCGGCAAAGCAGGTCGTAGTCAACGTTATTGCTGACCCGGTTTTGGATCTGCTCCGCGACCACGCCGACAATCTGTGCCAGCGCGTGTAAACGCGAATATTCTTTTTCCGTCCACGGGCGGTCGTCGTTGCGGATAAACTCGCAGCCGCCGAAGATCCGGCCTTCCGCTGCCAGCGGCAGCAGACAGTAGTGACCAAACGGCTGATAAAGCGTACTGGCAAGCTGCGGCCAGGCATCGCTGAATTCCTGATAGCCGCAGTGCAGCGCTTCCGGGCGCGACAGTAACCGCCGCACCGGACCGTGGGCCAGCAGGGTTTCGTCTTCATATTCCTGGGCTTCGCCCGACATCCGTGTCGTATAGTACCTGGCGCGATGATTACCGTCGCGCCAGAGCACGAGAGCGGCGCGGTCGGCCAGCGCTGACTGCCTGGCAAGCTGCGCAAGCGTTTCGCTCAGCGCGGCGAGATCCGGCTGCTGTAAAAGAGTCCGGGTGATATCAAACAGCCCCTGCTGCCCGAGATCGCCCATCGGAGTATACGACATTGCTCTTACCCACAAAGCGCCGGTGAAACGGCGCGAAAGAAATTATAAAAATAGTGTAATGATATTCTGAACCGCGATTAACAGATCCGCGGTAATGGTTCGGCATGTGGCAAATCCAGCGTGCGTTTAACGCCGTACAGTCCGGTCAGGCGCACGCCTTTACGTTCAACAATTTCTCCAATAATAGCAGCCTCACGCCCCAGCGGGTGTGACTGAAGTTGCTCAAGCGCCTGTTGTGCGGCGTCGCGGCTGACGGCGATCACCAGTTTACCTTCGTTGGCAAAGTTAAGCGGATCCAGTCCCAGCAGTTCGCACACGCCGCGCACGGCCTCTTTCACTGGCAGATGCTGCTCCTGAAGTTCAATGCCACAGCCGCAGGCTGCTGCAAATTCATGGGCCACGGCATTAACGCCGCCGCGGGTAGCGTCGCGCAGTGCTTTCACGCCGGGCAGATGGCGCAGCGTCTGGATCAGCGGCGTCAATACCGCACAGTCGCTGGCGAGCGCCCCGTCCAGCCCCAGTTGTTCGCGCAGATTCAGAATGGTCGCACCGTGATCGCCCAGCGTGCCGCTGACCAGCAGGACATCGCCCGGCGTCAGCGTCTGCGCGCCCCAGTGAATATCCGCCGGGATCGCGCCGAGGCCCGCCGTATTAATAAACAGTTTATCCGCCGCACCGCGCGGCACCACTTTGGTATCGCCGGTGACAATAGCGATATCCGCCGCTTTTGCCGTTTGCGCCATGCTGGCGACCACGGCTTCCAGCGTCGCCATCTCCAGCCCCTCTTCAAGAATAAAACCGCAGGAGAGAAAGCGGGGGATCGCGCCGCTCACCGCTACGTCATTGGCGGTGCCGCAGACGGCGAGTTTGCCGATATTGCCGCCGGGGAAAAAAAGCGGGTCAATCACGTAGCTGTCGGTGGAGAAGGCCAGCCGATCACCCTGAGCGGTAAACTGCGCCAGACTAAGCCGCGCCTGGTCTTCCTGCTCCGTCAGCCACGGATTCGCGAAGGCCTGCATAAACAGGTCATTAATTAACTGCTGCATCGCCTGGCCGCCGCTGCCGTGGGCTATCTGGATCGTTTTCATACTTCACATTCCTGGCTTCGGTATTGATACCAGGCGGCACAGGCTCCTTCAGAGGAGACCATCAGCGCGCCAAAGGCACTTTGGGGATTGCAGGTATTGCCAAACAGCGGGCATTGATGCGGTTTGCAGCGCCCCGTCAGCACATCGCCGCAGCGTGCGCGCGGATCGTCGCTGGTTTCTTGCGGGGCCGGACGAAAGTGCGCCTCGGCGTCAAAACGCTGATAAGGTGCAGTGAGCTGAACGCCGGAGTCGGCAATCAGCCCCAGCCCGCGCCACTCGCTCTCGCCTTTGACGGTAAACACTTCGGCAATCGCGTCCTGCGCACGTTTATTGCCCGCATCGGGCACCACGCGTCGGTACTGATTTTCTACCAGGCTACAGGCTGCTATTTTCTGCTCAACCAGCATATTGACGCCTTGCAGTAGATCAAGAGGTTCGAAACCAGCCACTACCAGCGGACGCTGATAGCGTTCGGCGATAAAACCGTAGGCCTCTGTGCCTATCACCATACTGACGTGACCGGGAGCGAGAAACGCGTCAATGCCGTTATCGGGCTGATCAAGCAGGCTGCGCAGGGTCGGGATCAGCGTAATATGCTGACAAAAAAAGAAAAAGTTCTCAACGTTACGCGCCAGCGCCTGCTGAAGGGTAATGGCCGTGGCGGGCATCGTAGTTTCAAACCCCAGCCCGAAGAAAACCACCTTACGCGCTGGATTCTCCTGCGCCAGCCGCAGGGCATCCATCGGGGAATAAATAATACGAACGTCTGCGCCGCGCGCTTTAGCCTGCATCAGCGAGCCGTTTTTGCCCGGTACGCGCATGGCATCGCCGAAGGTGCAAAAAATAACCTCCGGACGGCAGGCGATCTCAATACAGCTATCGATCCGCCCCATTGGCAGCACGCACACCGGACAGCCGGGGCCGTGGATAAATTCGATATTCTCAGGCAGCAACTGGTCGAGGCCAAACTTAAAAATGGCGTGGGTATGACCGCCGCAGACCTCCATAATGCGCAGCGGCCGCGCGGCGGTGTAGTCCAGATGCGCCGCCCGGGCGCGCAGGTGAGCGATAAGCTGCATCACCTGTTCCGGCGCGCGGTATTCGTCAACGAAACGCATTATTGCTCCTCGCCGAACAGCAGCGCGCCGACATCCGGCTCGACCTCAAACATGTTTTGCAGCGCTTCCAGGGTGTCGCGTGCTTCCGCCTCGTCAATAATACTCATCGCAAAGCCGACGTGGACCAGCACCCACTGGCCGATACGCGACTGGCCTTGTTCGTCGCAGCTGCCTACCAGCGTCAGGTCTACATCGCGCTGTACGCCGCAGACCTCGACCTTTGCCTGGTTGCCGTCAATGGCGCGGATTTGTCCGGGAACGCCTATGCACATCGCTGCGCCTCCAGCCAGTTAAGCCAGTTTTCCATGCCTTCGCCGCTGGTGGCGGAAATGAGCATAATCTCAATGGCGGGATTCACTTCACGCGCGGCGGCAATGCATTTCTCGACGTCAAAAGTAAGATAGGGCAATAAATCCACCTTGTTGAGCAGCATTAACGAGGCGGCGGCGAACATATGCGGATATTTCAGCGGTTTGTCTTCGCCTTCGGTGACTGACAGCACGGCAACTTTACCGCGCTCGCCGAGATCGAAACTGGCCGGGCAGACCAGATTGCCAACGTTTTCGATAAACAGAATGCCGCCTTTCTCCAGCGGCAGGCGCGGCGCGGCGTCGGCGATCATCTGCGCGTCGAGGTGACAGCCTTTGCCGGTATTCACCTGAATGGCGGGAGTGCCAGTGGCGCGGATGCGGGCGGCATCGTTAACCGTTTGCTGATCGCCTTCTATCACCGCGCAGGGCACCCGATCCTTCAGCCGCAGCAGCGTTTCGGTCAGGAGCGTCGTTTTACCGGAGCCGGGGCTGGAGACCAGATTGAGCACCAGTTGCCCCAGTTCGGCAAAGCGGGCGCGATTTCGCGCGGCCAGCCGGTTATTTTTATCCAGCACGTTAATTTCCACTTCCAGCATTCGCCGCTGGCTGATACCAGGCGCGTGGGTGCCTGCCTCGCCGTGGCCATAATGCAAATCGCCACCTGCTAACTGTTGAGGCTGAAAATCCGGCGTTTTAATGCCGGTGATGGTTAACGTCGGGCGGGACGCAGGCGCAAAGGGCGCGCTGCGAAACGCGGAATGCGGGTTATGTTCATCGCCCTCTATATAAAGGTTGCCTTCACCACAACCGCATGTCGTACACATAATTTACTCCTGATCGATTTCAAGGCGCTGGATCTGCAAACCATCGTCGGCCACGATGCGCAGCGCGTCGCTCTCACACTGCGGACAGCGGCGAACATGCTGCGACACCAGATGTACATACTGCTGGCAGTGTTCGCACCAGCATTCCGCCTGTTGTTCTTCAACGTGCAGTTTACAGCCTTCCGCCAGCGTGCCGCGGCAGACCAGATCAAAACAAAAGGTAAGCGCGGCAGGTTCCACGCAGGAAAACGCGCCTACTTTGAGCCAGACGCCAGTCACGCGTTTCGCGCCGTGCGACGCGGCCTGCTGTTCAATAATTTCCAGCGCCCGCTGGCAGAGGGTGATTTCGTGCATAACGCCTCCCGTACAAGATGGCCTGTTAATGCAATAACGGTGCCAGTTACTGCTAATCGATCACGCAGACTGTCGGTGACGATGTCGAGATGACGAAATGACATGTCAATATAGCGAAGACATCTATATAAAAAGTCTATAAATCATAAAGTTAAAAACTGGCATGGAAAGTGCTTATCAGGCTGGTCTCTTTTAACCGGGTAACCTGACATGACTATTTGGGAAATTAGCGAGAAAGCCGATTACATCGCTGATCGACACCGCCGCCAGCAGGATCAGTGGCGTAACTACTGTAACTCTTTGGTTCAGGGGCTAACGCTGTCCAAAGCCCGCCTGCATCATGCAATGAGCTGCGCGCCGGAAAAAGATCTCTGTTTTGTACTGTTTGAGCATTTCACGATTTACGTCACTTTGGCCGCCGGATTCAACAGCCACACCATCGAATACTACGTTGAGACAAAAGAGGGTGAAGATAAGCAGTTGATTGCACAGGCTGAATTGACCAGCGACGGCAAGGTCGATGGCCGCATTGATAGTCGGGATCGTGAACAGGTTCTTGAGCATTATCTGGACAAAATCTCTGCTGTATATGACGGCTTGTATGCCGCGGTAGAAAACGATCTTCCTGTGGATTTACGCCAACTGGTGAACAAACAGGGACAGGCCACGCTGGCCTGAAGTTACGCATGTCGACAGGTGTCGAAAATGACATCTGTCGCCATGATTTCGTCAAAAATGACTATCACCTGAGGAATGCCTGGTGAATCGTTTTGTAATTGCTGACTCCACCGTCTGCATCGGCTGCCGCACCTGTGAGGCGGCTTGTGCAGAAACGCATCGTCAGCACGGCCTGCAAGCCATGCCGCGCCTGCGAGTGATGCGTAATGAAAAAGAATCTGCTCCGCAGGTATGCCACCACTGCGAAGACGCACCGTGCGCCGGAGTGTGTCCGGTCAACGCGATTACGCGTGTTGACGGTGCGGTACAGCTGAATGAGAGCTTGTGCGTAAGCTGCAAACTGTGCGGTATCGCCTGCCCGTTCGGCGCGATTGAATTTTCCGGCAGCCGACCGCTGCATATCCCGGCCAATGCTAATACGCCGAAAGCGCCGCCAGCACCTCCCGCGCCAGCACGCGTCAGTACGCTGCTGGACTGGGTACCGGGCGTGCGCGCCATTGCCGTGAAGTGCGATCTGTGCAGTTTCGACGAGCAGGGACCCGCCTGCGTAAGAACCTGTCCAACCAAAGCGCTGATGCTGGTAAACAACCGCGACATTACGCTTGCCAGCAAGCGTAAACGTGCGCTGACCATTAATACCGACTTCGGCGATCTGTCGCTGTTTCAGTCGCAGAGCGGGGAGGCGAAATGAACGCGGCGTCTTTAGTTAGCCAGGCGGTGCTCTGGTATGTCGCCAGCGCGGTGCTGGCGTTTGTGTTTTGCCGCTGGAAAGCGTTAAGCGGTGCGATTACCGGTATTGGCGGCGCGGTGGCGAGCGCGATGACAGCGGTAGCCGGGTTTATGACGCTGATCGCCTGGATATCCGCTGGTGCGGAAGGCGTGTGGAATGACATCGTCATCCCCGTTGTTCACGTAAACCTGCATCTGACAGGAATCAGCGCCGTGTGGCTGGTGGCGCTTGGCTTATCAGCGCTGTTCGTCAGCATATTTAACATTAGCTGGCATCATCATCCGCAGGCGAAATCTAACGGCTTGCTGATCAATGTGCTGATGGCCGCTGCCGTGTGCGCAGTCACCTCAAAAAATCTGGGTACGCTGGTGGTCATGGCCGAAATTATGGCGCTGTGCGCCGCCTTTCTGACTGGCTGTATGCAATCCGGCAAGTTGTGGTTTGTGCTGGGACGGCTGGGCACCATCCTGCTGGTGATAGCCTGCTGGCTGGCATGGCAGCGCTATGGTTCGCTGAATTTCGGCATTATTCACTCACGTGTTTTACAGCAACCGTTGGGCAGCGATATCTGGCTGCTGGGGGTTATTGGATTTGGCCTGCTGGCAGGGGTGATCCCGTTACATGGCTGGGTACCCCAGGCTCACGCCAATGCCAGCGCATCCGCGGCTGCCCTGTTTTCAACGGTGGTGATGAAAGTAGGCCTGTTTGGGATACTGGTATTTTCAACGCTGGAAATCAATGTGCCGCTATGGTGGGGTGTCGCGCTGCTTGTTCTGGGCATGTTGACTGCGTTTGTCGGCGGCCTGTATGCGCTGATGGAACATAATATTCAGCGTCTGCTGGCATATCATACCCTGGAAAACATCGGCATTATTTTGCTGGGTTTTGGGGTTGGCGTGACGGGAATAGCATTACGCTCACCGCTGATGACGGTGCTGGGTTTTACCGGCGGACTCTATCACCTGGTCAACCACAGTCTGTTCAAAACGACGCTGTTCCTTGGCGCGGGCGCGGTATGGTTCCGCACCGGCCATCGCGACATCGAAAAACTTGGTGGTATCGGCAAAAAAATGCCGCTGATTTCACTGGCGATGCTGGTGGGGCTAATGGCGATGGCCGCGCTGCCACCGCTGAACGGCTTTGCGGGCGAGTGGGTGATCTATCAATCCTTCTTCAAACTCAGCAGCAGTAACGTCTTTATTGGCCGCCTGCTTGGTCCGTTGCTGGCGGTAGGGCTGGCGATCACCGGTGCGTTAGCCGTGATGTGTATGGCGAAAGTCTACGGCGTCACTTTCCTCGGCGCGCCGCGCACGAAGGAAGCGGAAAATGCGACCTCCGCACCGTGGCTGATGACTGCCAGCGTGGTACTGGCGGCGCTGTGCTGCATCGTGGGCGGGGTGGCTGCGCCATGGCTGCTGCCGCTCATCGGAAATCTCTTCCGGTTGAATGCCGAGCCTACAACCTCCGTGGTTTCACAGCCGATGATCGCCCTGCTACTGATCGCCTGTCCGCTGCTGCCGTTCATCATCATGCTGATCTTCAAACGCGACCGCCTGGCGAACCGTTCTCGCGGCCCGGCCTGGGTCTGCGGCTACGATCACGAGCAAGCAATGGTGATTACCGCCCACGGTTTTGCCATGCCGGTGAAAGAAGCGTTTGCGCCGGTGCTTAAGCTGCGCAAATGGCTGAATCCGGTGCGCTTTATCCCCGGCTGGCAGTGCGACTGCTCCGCTATTTTGTTCCGCCGCATTGCGCTGGTTGAACTGGCGGTGCTGGTCGTCGTTGTGGTTACGCGAGGAGCCTGAAAATGACCTATGTTCTTGCTTTGATTCAGGCGCTGGCGCTGTTCGCCTTTGCGCCGCTGCTCTCCGGCATCACCCGCGTGGCGCGCGCCCGGATGCATAACCGTCGCGGGCCTGATGTGCTTCAGGAGTACCGCGACATCATCAAACTGTTGGGCCGTCAGAGCGTCGCTCCTGCCGCCTCCGGCTGGGTGTTTCGCGCCACGCCGTTTGTGATGGCGGGTGTGATGTTAACCATTGCCACCGCGCTGCCGGTGGTGACGGTCGCCTCTCCGTTGCCGCAGTTAGGCGATTTGATCACCCTTATCTATCTGTTTGCCGTTGCGCGTTTCTTCTTCGCCATTTCCGGCCTCGATACCGGCAGTCCGTTTACCGCCATCGGCGCAAGCCGTGAAGCGATCCTCGGCGTGCTGGTGGAGCCGATTCTGCTGCTCGGCCTGTGGGTCGCGGCGCAGGTAGCCGGCTCTACGCATATCAGCAGCATCACCGACACGATTTACCACTGGCCTGCCGCGCGCAGTATTCCGCTGATCCTCGCGCTGTGCGCCTGCGCGTTCGCCACCTTTATCGAAATGGGCAAATTGCCCTTCGACCTCGCGGAAGCGGAGCAGGAGTTGCAGGAAGGCCCGCTGTCGGAGTACAGCGGTAGCGGTTTCGGGGTGCTCAAGTGGGCCATTAGCCTGAAACAGCTGGTGGTACTGCAAATGTTCGTCGGCGTGTTTATCCCGTGGGGACAAATGACAAGCTTCAGCGCGGGCGGCCTGCTGCTGGCGATTGTAGTTGCTGTGGTTAAGGCCATCGTCGGCGTGCTGGTTATCGCGCTCTTTGAAAACAGCATGGCGCGTCTGCGTCTGGATATCACCGGGCGCATTACCTGGGCCGGGTTTGGTTTTGCCTTTTTAGCTTTCGTCTCCCTGCTGGCGGCGTTTTAAGAGAGTTTATTTATGTCTGAACAAAAAATCGGTCAACATTATCTCGCCGCGCTACACGAGGCTTTTCCCGGCGTGATGCTGGACGAAGCGTGGCAGACCAAAGATCAAATCACCGTCACCGTGAAAGTGAACTATCTGCCGGAAGTGGTCGAGTTTCTGTACTACAAACAGGGCGGCTGGCTGTCGGTACTGTTTGGCAACGATGAGCGCCCGCTGTGCGGTAATTACGCCGTCTACTACGTGATGTCGATGGAGCAGGGGACGAAGTGCTGGATCACCGTGCGCGTTGAAGTTGACGCCAACACGCTGGAGTTTCCCTCCGTCACGCCGCGCGTTCCTGCCGCCGTCTGGGGCGAGCGTGAAGTGCGCGACATGTACGGCCTGATCCCGGTTGGCCTGCCGGACGAGCGTCGCTTGGTGCTGCCGGACGACTGGCCGGACGATCTCTATCCGCTGCGTAAAGACAGCATGGATTATCGTCAGCGCCCCGCGCCGACCACCGATGCCGAAACCTACCAGTTCATCAACGAACTGGGCGACAAGAAAAACAACGTGGTGCCGATTGGCCCGCTGCACGTCACCTCCGATGAACCGGGCCACTTCCGCCTGTTCGTTGACGGCGAAAATATTATTGATGCCGACTACCGTCTCTTCTACGTCCATCGTGGTATGGAAAAGCTGGCGGAAACCCGGATGGGTTATAACGAAGTCACGTTCTTGTCCGACCGCGTGTGCGGTATCTGCGGCTTTGCGCACAGCACGGCGTACACCACCTCCGTCGAGAATGCGATGGGCATCGTCGTGCCGGAACGTGCGCAGATGATCCGCGCCATTCTGCTGGAAGTGGAACGTCTGCACTCGCACCTGCTGAACCTCGGTCTCGCCTGCCACTTTACCGGCTTTGACTCCGGCTTTATGCAGTTCTTCCGCGTGCGCGAAGCCTCCATGAAGATGGCGGAGATCCTGACCGGGGCGCGTAAAACCTACGGCCTGAACCTGATTGGCGGGATTCGTCGCGATCTGCTGAAGGACGATATGATCCAGACCCGTCAACTCGCGCAGCAGATGCGCCGCGAAGTGAAAGAGCTGGTCGATGTATTGCTCAGCACGCCGAACATGGAACAACGCACCGTTGGTGTCGGCCGTCTTGACCCGGAGATCGCCCGCGATTTCAGCAACGTTGGCCCGATGGTGCGCGCCAGCGGCCATGCCCGCGATACCCGCGCCGATCATCCGTTTGTTGGTTACGGTCTGCTGCCGATGGAAGTGCATAGTGAGCAGGGCTGCGACGTTATTTCGCGCCTGAAAGTGCGTATCAACGAAGTGTTTACCGCGCTGAATATGATCGACTACGGCCTCGACAACCTGCCGGGCGGCCCGCTGGCGGTTGAGGGTTTTACCTATATCCCCAACCGCTTCGCCCTCGGTTTTGCCGAAGCGCCGCGCGGCGACGATATCCACTGGAGCATGACCGGCGACAATCAGAAACTGTACCGCTGGCGTTGCCGCGCAGCCACCTACGCCAACTGGCCGACCCTGCGCTATATGCTGCGCGGCAACACCGTCTCCGACGCGCCGCTGATTATCGGCAGCCTCGATCCCTGCTACTCCTGCACCGACCGCATGACCGTGGTCGACGTGCGTAAGAAGAAAAGCAAAGTGGTGCCGTACAAAGAACTTGAGCGTTACAGCATCGAGCGTAAAAACTCGCCGCTGAAATAAGGAATCGCCATGTTTACCTTTATCAAAAAAGTCCTCAAAACCGGCACAGCGACGTCCTCTTACCCGCTGGAGCCGATTGCCGTCGATCCTAATTTTCGCGGCAAGCCGGAGCATAATCCGCAGCAGTGCATCGGCTGCGCGGCCTGCGTCAATGCCTGCCCGTCGAATGCGCTGACGGTGGAAACCGATCTCGCCACCGGCGAGCTGGCATGGCAGTTTAACCTCGGGCGCTGCATCTTCTGCGCCCGCTGTGAGGAAGTGTGCCCAACGGCGGCGATCAAACTCTCACAGGAGTACGAACTGGCGGTGTGGAAAAAAGACGATTTCCTCCAGCAGTCCCGCTTTGCGCTGTGCAACTGCCGCGTCTGCAATCGTCCTTTTGCGGTTCAGAAAGAGATCGACTACGCCATTGCGCTGCTTGCGCACAACGGCGACAGCCGCGCGGAACATCACCGCGACAGCTTTGAGACCTGCCCGGAATGCAAGCGCCAGAAATGTCTGGTGCCGTCCGACCGTATTGAACTGACTCGCCATATGAAAGAGGCCAGCTGATGAGCAATTTATTAGGCCCGCGTGACGCCAACGGCATTCCGGTGCCGATGACGGTGGATGAATCCATCGCCAGCATGAAAACCTCGCTGCTGAAAAACATCAAACGTTCAGCCTACGTTTATCGCGTAGACTGCGGCGGCTGTAACGGCTGCGAAATTGAGATTTTCGCCTCTATTTCGCCGCTGTTCGATGCCGAACGCTTTGGCATTAAAGTGGTGCCGTCGCCGCGCCACGCCGATATCCTGCTGTTCACGGGGGCGGTGACTCGCGCCATGCGTTCACCCGCGCTGCGCGCCTGGCAGTCCGCGCCGGATCCGAAAATCTGTATTTCTTACGGAGCCTGCGGCAACAGCGGCGGCATCTTCCATGACCTGTACTGCGTCTGGGGTGGCACTGACAAAATCGTGCCGGTGGACGTTTACATTCCCGGCTGCCCGCCGACGCCTGCTGCCACGCTGTACGGCTTCGCGATGGCGCTTGGCCTGCTGGAGCAAAAAATCCACGCCCGCGCGCCGGGCGAACTGGACGATCGGCCTGCCGATATTTTGCATCCGGATATCGTTCAGCCGCTACGCGTCAAAGTGGATCGCGCTGCGCGTCGTCTGGCGGGCTACCGTTACGGTCGCCAGATCGCCGACGATTATCTGCGCCTGGTAGGCCAGGGCGAGCACCAGGTGACGCGCTGGCTGGAAGCGGAAAACGATCCTCGTCTTACTGAGATCGTTACTCAACTGAATCAGGTCGTTGAAGAGGCGCGTATCCGATGAGCGAAACGGTGGTGTTCAGTCAGCTGAGCCGTAAATTTATTGACGAGAACGATGCGACGCCCGCCGAGGCGCAGCAGGTGGTCTATTACAGCCTGGCGATTGGTCACCACCTCGGCGTAATCGACTGTCTGGAGGCGGCGCTGACCTGCCCGTGGAATGACTATCTGGCGTGGATCGGCACCCTGGAAGCGGGCAGCGAGGCGCGGCGCAAGATGGAAGGCGTGCCGAAATACGGTGAAATCGTCATTGATTTTAACCATATTCAGATGCTGGCACGCGCGTTCGACAGCGCGATTGCTACGCAAACGCCGCAGCAGCAGGAATGGAGCAAACTGATGCTCAGCATGCTGCACGATATTCATCAGGAAAGCGCTATCTATCTGATGGTGAGACGCCATCGCGACTGACGCCACCCCCGTCTTCAGCTACTCTGATGATTCGGTTTATTTGACGGCGGGAGTATGACGATGAGCGTGAACGATTACGATGCCATGGCGGCAGACTACAGCGCCGACAATGAAAACAACGCCTGGAACGCGCTCTATGAACGGCCTGCTATTCTGGCGATGGCAGGCGACGTGGCGGGAAAGCGCGTCCTTGACGCCGGTTGCGGCGCTGGCGCGCACAGCGAGGCGCTGCTGGCCGGCGGCGCAGACGTTGAGGGCTGCGATTTAAGCGCCGGAATGCTGCGGCAAGCCAGACGACGGCTGGGAGAGCGCGTAACGCTAAAACAGGTGGATCTGACTCAGCCTTTGCCATACGCGGACAATCAGTTTGACATGATCCTCTCCTCGCTGGCTTTGCATTATCTTGAGGACTGGTCGCAGCCGTTGGGTGAGTTTCATCGCATTTTAAAGGACGACGGGCGGCTGGTATTTTCGACTCACCATCCGTTTATGGATCATGCGCAGAGCGGCGGCGTGGATTATTTCGCGACCTATACCTTCGAAGAAGCGTGGCAGCGCGGCGACCAGACCGTGACCATGCGCTTCTGGCACCGTCCGCTGGTGGCGATGTTACGCGCCATAGCACAGGCCGGTTTTCATATTGAGCAGATAGACGAACCGATGCCGCTGGCACAAGCGCGGGAGAAATTCCCCGACGCCTGGCGGAAACTAACAACCGCGCCGCGCTTTCTCTTTTTCGCATTGCGGAAAGCGTAGCGGCGTTCTTAATGAAATACATGTAGCGTGGAGAGAAGGGTGACTGACGTTTTATTGTGCGTGGGCAACAGTATGATGGGCGACGATGGCGCGGGTCCGCTGCTGGCGGAAATGTGCGCCGCTAACCCGCAGGGCGACTGGGTCGTCATTGACGGCGGCAGCGCGCCCGAAAATGATATTGTCGCTATCCGCGAACTGCGTCCGCAACGCCTGCTGATTGTCGATGCCACCGACATGGGACTGAATCCCGGCGAGATCCGCATAATCGACCCGGACGACATCGCTGAGATGTTTATGATGACTACCCACAATATGCCGCTCAATTATCTGATCGATCAGTTGAAAGAGGATGTTGGCGAGGTGATTTTTCTCGGCATTCAGCCGGATATTGTTGGGTTTTATTACCCGATGACCCAGCCGATCAAAGACGCGGTAGAAACGGTTTATGCCCGGTTGGCCGACTGGCAGGGAGAGGGTAGTTTCGCCCAGCTCTGAGTCGGCGGTATAATGCCCGGTGGCGCTGCGCTTACCGGGCCTACGTGCGATGTCATTATGGGTAGGCCGGATAAGGCGAAGCCGCCATCCGGCATCACAGCGCTGTTGTGGCCGCTGTGGGTTTCCTGCCCGGCAGCATAGTGCCACCGGGCAACTCCATCAATCCAAATCCGCCCCGTTGCTGGCAATCACTTTCTTATACCACCAGAACGATTTCTTGCGTTTACGATCCAGCGTGCCGTTACCCGCGTCGTCGCGGTCGACGTAGACAAAGCCGTAACGTTTGCTCATTTCGCCGGTGGAGGCCGCCACCAGGTCAATACAACCCCAGGTGGTGTAGCCGATAACCGGAATACCGTCTTCAATAGCTTCGCCCATCGCGCGGATATGCTCGCGCAGGTAGCTGATACGGTAATCGTCCTCGATCTCACCTTCAGCATTGATTTCATCGTGCGCGCCGAGGCCGTTTTCGACTAAAAACAGCGGCTTCTGGTAGCGGTCATACATCATATTCATGGTGATGCGCAGACCGAGCGGATCGATGCCCCAGCCCCATTCGCTCACCTGAATATGCGGGTTGCGCAGCGACTTAACGATATTCGCCGCGTTAGTGTTCTGTGCGTTCATATCCGCCGAGGCGCAGCGCGAGGCGTAATAGCTGAAGGAGACAAAATCCACGGTGTTTTTCAGGATCTCGTCGTCGCCCACCTCTTTGACAATCGTGATCCCTTTCTCCCGGAATACGCGCGCCGCATAGGCGGGATAAGCACCGCGCGCCTGCACGTCGATAAAGAACAGATTTTCCCGGTCCTTTTCCAGCGCCATCCATACATCTTCCGGCTTGCAGGAGTAAGGATAGAAATTACCGCCCGCCAGCATGCAGCCGACCTGGTTTTGCGGATTAATTTCATGAGCGATTTTGGTCGCCAGCGCGCTCGCCACCAGTTCGTGATGGGCGGCCTGATATTTCACCTGCTCCTGATTATCACCCTCTTCAAACACCAGCCCCGCCCCGGAGAAGGGGCTATGCAACATGATGTTGATTTCATTAAAGGTCAGCCAGTATTTCACCAGTCCGTCGAAGGCTTCAAAACAGGTGCGCGCATAGCGGGCAAAAAAGTCGACCATCTTGCGGTTGCGCCAGGAGCCGTATTCCGTCACCAGATGCATCGGCACGTCGAAATGGCACAGCGTTACCAGCGGTTCAATGCCGTACTTTCTGCACTCCTCAAAAACCGCGCGGTAAAAGGCAATGCCTTCTTCATTCGGCATCGGTTCGTCGCCGTTAGGGTAGAGGCGGCTCCAGGCAATTGAGGTACGGAAGACGGTAAAGCCCATCTCCGCCATCAGCGCGATGTCCTCTTTATAACGATGATAAAAATCAATCGCCTGGTGGCTCGGATAATATTCATCTTCGCGCAGGGTGAAGCGCTTCTCCTGCCCGAGCTTGACGGGCAGACGGTTCTTGCCGTGCGGGATCATATCGACGGTGGTTAACCCTTTACCGCCCTCCAGATACGCACCTTCAGACTGATTGGCGGCCATTGCGCCGCCCCATAAAAAATCGTGTGGGAAGGGAGATGTCATGCATTACCTCGCTCAGTGTCCATGTTGTGCATTTGATTTTTTTCAGATGCTGTCTTCTGGCGAACGTCTTCCTCGACCGGAATATCGTCAAAGCCCAGCACCAGGGTCAGAATAAAAGAGAGTACCACTGCCAGCGCCATCACGCCGAATACCCAGAATATCGTCATTGGCCTGGCGGGATCGAAAAACTGCACGCTGGTAAACAGCCCCGGCGCGGCCATCGAATGACTGGCCAGCCCGGCGATACCCGCCACCGCGCCGCAGATAAAGCCGCTGATCAGGCTGGCAATCAGCGGGCGTTTCAGGCGGATCGCCACACCGTACAGCGCGGGTTCGGAGATGCCCGCCATAATCGCCGATGCCGCCGCGGCCAGCGCCGTCTGCCGCAGTTCCGGGTTTTTGGTTTTCCACGCGACGGCCAGCGAAGAACCGCCGAGCGAAAGATTGGCACCAATTTCTGAGGGCATGACCATACCTTCTTTCCCGGTTTCGGCGATGGTCTGAATAATGGTCGGCGTAAAGACGCGGTGCATCCCGGTCATTACCAGCAGCGGCCATAGCGCGCCCATGATCGCCACCGACAGCCAGCCGAGATAATCGTGAACCGTATACACCAGCGCAGAAATCGCGCTGCCGATCCAGATACCGATCGGGCCGATAAGCAGGATCGCCAGCGGCGCGGCAATCAGCACGATCAGCATCGGTTTAAGGAAGTTTTTGGTGACGGCGGGGGTAATGCGATCCACCCAGCGTTCGATATACGACAGGCACCAGGTCATCACCAGCGCCGGGATCACCGTGTAGGTGTATTTCACCGCCGTTACCGGGATCAGCGCGAACTCCACGTGCTCGCCCTGGGCGGCTTTCGCCATCAGATCGATAAAGCTCGGATGCACCAGCACGCCCGCGATGGCAATCGCCAGCGACATGTTGGTTTTGAATTTCACCGCCGCCGACGCCGCCACCATCAACGGCAGGAAGAAGAATGCGCCGTCGCCGATGACCGTCAGGATGGTTAACGTCGGCGAGCCTTTTGTCAGCACGCCGGTCATCTCAAGGATCATCGCCAGCAGCTTGACCATCGAGCCGCCGATGATCGCCGGGATCAGCGGCGACATGGTGCCGATCAGCGCATCAAGGATCCCCGCGCCGATGCGCCGCAACGTCAGCGGCGGTTTACCCGCCGGTTCCACCGGCTGCATATTCTGCGGCAGCAGGCTGACCACCTCGCGATACGCCTGCGACACGGTGTTGCCGATAATCACCTGACACTGGTTGTCGTTGCGTACCACGCCAAGGACGCCGCTGAGGCTTTTCAGGGTGGCGCTATCAATTTGTGCCTCGTCTTTGACGACAAAACGCAGGCGCGTCATGCAGTGGGTGACTGCCGCGATGTTATCTGCTCCGCCCAGCGCGGAGACCACCGAGCGGGCCAGTGGCGCATAGTTCTTAGCCATCGGATCTCTGTCCTGTTTTTCATTAAACGGCAAGAGCGCCGTAGAAGAGTGATTAAATTTTGTATAGGAAACCGGTTCCACATTAGGGTGATGAGTTTGTATTTCTCAGGCAAGATCTAATTTTTTTATGTTATAGAATTGTGATGTAGATCGCTTTGCCCTGCATGACGCTCACCGGCCATCGCTGTAAATTGACAGTGGGTGAAGTACACTCGGCACATCTTATAAAAAGGGACGGGCGATATGGCGACGATGCTGGAAGTGGCGAAGCGGGCAGGGGTGTCAAAGGCGACGGTTTCACGCGTGCTGACAGGCAACGGTTATGTCAGCCAGGAGACCAAAGACCGCGTTTTTCAGGCTATTGAAGAGAGCGGCTACCGGCCTAATTTGCTGGCGCGCAGCCTGGCAACCAAATCCACGCAGACCATCGGGCTGGTGGTGACCAATACGTTGTATCACGGCGTCTATTTTAGCGAACTGCTGTTTCACGCCGCGCGGATGACCGAAGATAAGGGACGGCGATTAATCCTTGCCGACGGTAAACACAGTGCCGACGAGGAGCGCGAGGCAATTCAGTATCTGCTCGATCTGCGCTGCGATGCGATTATTATCTATCCACGTTTTCTGAGCGTGGATGAGATGGATGACATTATTCAGAGCCATAGCCAGCCGATTATGGTGATTAACCGCCGCCTGCGCCGTAACCGTAGCCATTGCGTCTGGTCCGATCAAAAAGCGTCAAGTTTTCACGCCGTCTCGCACCTCATCGCGCAGGGCCATCGCGATATCGCGTTTATTACCGGTTCGCTGGATTCGCCCACCGGCATTGAACGTCTTGCCGGGTATAAAGAGGCATTAGGCCAGAATAATATCGCCGTACATAACGCACTGATTGTAGAAGGAAAATGGACGCCAGCAACCGGCGCGGCAGGTGTGGAGACACTGCTTGCACGCCAGGTGCCGTTTTCCGCGCTGGTTGCCAGCAATGACGATATGGCGACCGGAGCCATGAAGCAGTTGCACCAGCAGGGAATACGCGTGCCGGAGCAGGTGTCGGTACTGGGTTTCGACGATACCGCATTGGCACCATATCTTATTCCTTCCCTGTCCAGCGTTAAAATCCCGGTGACGGAGATGATTAAAGAAACCATCAGCCGCCTGATTTTTATGCTCGACGGCGGTGAATTTAATTATCAGCAAACCTTTCCCGGCGAGCTTATCGTGCGCGATTCTCTCACTGCCGGGCCGCATGCCTGAACCTCGACAACTGTCATCGTCACTTCTGTCGATGACAGTAACAAAATCCTCTTCGAAAAATAAATTTCTTTAAAAATCAATTGCATAATAATTGGCGCGAATTATGCATCCTCCAGCGCGTTATCAGCCATTACTGGAGAGTTTGATGAACCGTTTCATCATTGCTGACGCGAGCAAATGCATTGGTTGTCGCACCTGCGAAGTCGCCTGCGTGGTATCCCACCAGCAGGATCAGGATTGCGCGGCCCTGACGCCGCAAAATTTCCTGCCGCGTATTCACGTTATTAAAGGGGTCAATGTTTCCACCGCTACCCTGTGCCGCCAGTGCGAGGATGCGCCCTGTGCCAATGTCTGCCCGAACGGCGCCATCAGCCGGGACAAGGGTTTCGTACATGTGATGCAGGAGCGCTGCATCGGCTGTAAAACCTGCGTTGTGGCTTGCCCTTATGGCGCGATGGAGGTGGTTTTGCGTCCGGTTGTGCGTAACAGCGGCAGTGCGCTGAACGTGCAGGCGGAAAAAGCCGAGGCCAATAAATGCGATCTCTGCCACCATCGTGAAGAAGGCCCGGCCTGTATGGCTGCCTGCCCAACGCACGCGCTGGTCTGCGTTGACCGCAACAAACTTGAGCAGTTAAGCGCGGAAAAACGTCGTCGCACGGCGCTGGATACTGCCACCTCCCTGATATTTTAAATCCCATTCATTTCACTTTTAACAGGTCTGTTACTGATGAAAAAAGTTACGAGCGTATGTCCTTATTGCGGCGCTGGCTGCAAACTGAAACTGGTTGTCGAAAATAATCGTATTATCCGCGCGGAAGCGGCGGACGGTAAAACTAACCAAAATGAACTTTGTCTGAAGGGCTATTACGGTTGGGATTTTCTGAACGATACCAAACTACTGACGCCACGCCTGACGCAGCCGATGATCCGCTATCAAAAGGGCGGCAAATTTACGCCGGTAAGCTGGGATGAAGCCATTCGCTACACCGCGAAACGGCTGAGTGATATCAAGCAAAAATATGGCCCGCGCGCCATTATGACCACCGGGTCATCGCGCGGGACCGGTAATGAAACCAACTATGTGATGCAGAAATTCGCCCGCGGCGTGCTGCATACTAATAATGTCGACTGCTGCGCTCGCGTGTGCCATGGGCCGTCCGTCGCCGGATTGCAGGAGACGCTCGGTAACGGTGCCATGAGCAACTCCATCGGCGATATCGAAAACTCGCGCTGTCTGCTGGTTTTTGGCTACAACTGCGCCGATTCGCATCCAATTGTGGCGCGCCGGGTAATTAAAGCGAAGCAGAACGGGGCCAAAATCATCGTTTGCGATCCACGCCGTATTGAAACCGCGCGCATCGCCGATCAGCATCTGCAAATCAACAACGGCTGCAATATGGCGCTGGTCAATGCGTTCGCTTACGTGCTACTGGAAGAAGAACTCTACGATAAAGAATATGTGGCGCGTTATACCACCGGGCTGGACGCGTACCGCGAGCAGGTGCAGGATTACGCGCCGGAAGCGGTGGAGCATCTGACCGGCGTGTCGGCGCAGCAGATCCGTCAGGCGATGCGTACCTACGCCGCCGCGCCGTCCGCCACTATTATGTGGGGGATGGGCGTGACGCAGTTCGGTCAGGCGGTAGACGTGGTGAAAGGATTGTCGAGTCTGGCGTTGATGACCGGCAATTTAGGTCGTGAAAACGTCGGCGTCGGTCCGGTGCGCGGGCAGAATAACGTGCAGGGTGCGTGCGATATGGGCGTATTGCCCAATCAGTTCCCCGGCTATCAGGATGTAGTTGATCCCGACGTGCGGGCGAAATTCGCCAACGCCTGGGGCATTGACGTCAATCAGATGGACGATAAGGTCGGCGTGCGGATCACCGAGGTGCCGCACCTGGCGCTGGAAGGCAAGGTCAAAGCCTACTACATCATGGGGGAAGATCCGCTCCAGACCGAGGCTGATTTAGGGTTGGTGCGTAAAGGCTTCGAAGCCCTCGATTTTGTGGTGGTGCAGGATATCTTTATGACCAAAACCGCCGAGCAGGCCGATGTACTGCTGCCCGCGACCTCCTGGGGCGAGCATGGTGGCGTCTTTACCTGCGCCGATCGCGGCTTCCAGCGTTTCGAAAAAGCCATTGAGCCGAAGTATAACGTCAAGCGCGACTGGGAAATCATCAGCCTGCTGGCCAGCGAAATGGGCTACCCGATGCATTACGACAATAACCAGCAAATCTGGGACGAAATGCGCGAACTGTGCCCGCTGTTCTACGGCGTGACGTATGAAAAAATGGGCGACATGGGGCACGTTCAGTGGCCGTGTCCGACGCTGGACCATCCCGGTACGCCGTATCTGTATGAAGGCAATAAATTCTCCACGCCGGATGGCAAAGGGCATCTGTTTGCCGCCCCGTGGCGCGCGCCTGCCGAGCGTCCTGATGAGGCCTATCCGCTGGTATTGTGTACCGTACGTGAAGTGGGGCATTACTCCTGCCGCTCGATGACCGGCAACTGCGCCGCCCTGCAAACGCTGGCTGACGAGCCGGGTTTTGTGCAGATCAATCCGCTGAACGCAGAGCAACTGGGCGTGCGGGACGGACAGCTGGTGTGGGTCGAATCCCGCCGTGGTAAAGTGATCACCCGCGCCAGCGTCAGCGAGCGTATTAATCAGGGCAGCGTCTATATGACCTACCAGTGGTGGATTGGTGCCTGCAACGAGCTGACGCAGGATAACCTTGATCCGATTTCCAAAACGCCGGAAACCAAATACTGCGCGGTAAAAGTGACGGCGATTGCCGATCAACGTCAGGCGGAAGAGTACGTGCAGACCACCTACAGCAACATGAAAGGACGGCTGTGCGAAGCGATAGCGGAGTAATCATAGCGCGATGAGTAACAGCGGCGTGCAAATCCGGGTGCGCGGTAAAGTACAGGGGGTGGGTTTCCGCCCCTTTGTCTGGCAGGTGGCGCAGCGGCTGGAGCTAAAAGGCGACGTCTGCAATGACGGCGCTGGCGTGGTGGTGCGGCTGCTGGGGGAGGGCGACGCGTTTCTTGCCCAGCTTCATCAGAACTGCCCGCCGCTGGCGCGTATTGATCGGACCGACATCCTGCCAATGCGTTGGGACGTTACGCCGGTAGATTTTACCATTCGCCAAAGCGCGGCGGGGAGCATGAGCACGCAGATTGTTCCCGATGCCGCCACCTGTCCGGCCTGTCTGGCGGAAATGAACGATCCGCGAGAGCGCCGCTACCGCTATCCGTTCATCAACTGCACCCACTGCGGACCGCGTTTCACCATTATTCACGCCATGCCCTACGATCGTCCTTTTACGGTGATGGCCGATTTTCCCCTGTGCCCCGCCTGCGAGGCGGAGTACCGTAATCCTTACGATCGTCGCTTTCATGCGCAGCCGGTGGCATGCGCAGAGTGCGGTCCGACGCTGATGTGGCGGCGTGCCGGGGAACCGGAAGCGCTGGAATCTGCGTTTTTGTATGACGGGGGAGAGGCGGATCAGGAGTCAGCCTTACGGGCGGCGGTGGCGCTACTGACCAGCGGCGGGATCGTCGCCGTTAAAGGGCTTGGTGGTTTTCATCTGGCCTGTGATGCGCGCAACGGGGACGCGGTAGCGCGGCTTCGCCAGCGCAAACGGCGTCCTGCCAAACCGCTGGCGGTGATGATCCCTTCAGCCGACGGCTTGCCGCCGCAGGCGCGCACGCTACTTTCAACTCCCGCCGCGCCGGTGGTGCTGGTGGAAAAATCCGGCCTAAACGACCTGAGCGAAGCGATTGCGCCGGGCCTGAATGAGGTTGGCGTGATGCTGCCCGCGACGCCACTGCACCATCTGCTGATGCAGGCGCTCGACCGCCCGCTGGTGATGACCTCCGGCAACCTGAGCGGTAAGCCGCCCGCCATGACCAACGCGCAGGCGCTGGCGGATCTGGCGGATATCGCCGACGGATTTTTACTGCATAACCGCGACATTGTGCAGCGCATGGATGACTCGGTGGTGCGCCAGAGCGGGGAGATGCTGCGCCGTTCGCGTGGCTATGTCCCGGACGCGCTGACGTTACCGCCAGGCTTTCACGACATCCCGCCAATGCTTTGCCTCGGCGCGGATCTCAAAAATACCTTCTGCCTGGTGCGCGGTGAACAGGCAGTGCTCAGCCAGCATTTTGGCGATCTCACGGATGAAGGCGTTGAGGCGCAGTGGCAACAGTCGCTACATCTGATGCAGGCCATCTACGATTTTACCCCGCAGGCGGTGGTCGCCGACGCGCACCCTGGCTATCACTCTTCGCAGTGGGCTGCCGCGCACGGCCTTCCCCATCAAACGGTACTCCATCACCACGCCCATATTGCCGCTTGCCTGGCCGAGCACCGCTGGCCGCTGGACGGTAGCGATGTGATAGCACTGGCGCTGGACGGCATTGGCATGGGCGAGAACGGCGCGCTGTGGGGCGGCGAGTGTTTACGGGTGAACTATCGGGAATGCGAGCATCTCGGTGGTTTGCCTGCCGTCGCGCTGCCCGGCGGCGATCTGGCGGCACGCCAGCCGTGGCGCAACCTGCTGGCGCAGTGTCTGGCGTTTGTGCCGGAGTGGGAGCGTTATCCGGAAACGGCGGGGGTACGGGCGCAGAACTGGCCGCTGCTGGCCCGGGCGATTGAGCGCGGGCTTAACGCGCCGCTGGCCTCCTCGTGTGGACGGTTGTTTGACGCGGTGGCCGCGGCGCTGGGCGGTGTAACGGCGTTGTCAGACGGAGAGGCTTCGCGGGCGGGCGGCATGTCGAATTTATTGAGCAAGGTATCGACTGCATTGAGCTACGAAGGGGAGGCGGCCTGCATGCTGGAGGCACTGGCCGCGACCTGTGATGAGGTTCAGCATCCGGTCTCAATGCCGGTGGCTGAAAACCAGCTCGATCTGGCAACCTTCTGGCGTCAGTGGCTTAACTGGCAGGCCACACCCGGGGAGCGCGCCTGGGCATTTCACGACGCGCTGGCGGCGGGGTTTGCCTCGCTGATGCGCCAGCAGGCGCAAAGGCGGGGGATTACCACGCTGGTATTCAGCGGCGGCGTGCTGCATAACCGTCTTCTGCGCGCGCGGCTTCGTTTTTATCTCTCTGACTTTGATCTGCTTTTTCCGCAGCAGTTTCCGGCCGGTGATGGCGGCATCGCGCTGGGGCAGGCGGTGGTCGCCGCAGCGCGGCTGGTGTAAGAATCTGCGGCCCCTGAGCCGGAATGCCTGATGGCGCTGCGCTTATCAGGCCTACGAGTCAGCTTCCGGCAGCAGTTTCCCGCAGCAGCTTCCGGCAGCAGTTTCCGGTAGCAGCTTCCGGCTGATGACGGAGGGGTTGCGCTGGGGCAGGCGGTGGTCACTGCGGCGCGGACGGTAAAGGTTTTGTAGGCCGGATAAGGCGTAGCCGCCATCCGGCATAAGCGCGACCGTTGTCAGCAACTTGCCCACCCGCCGCTAAAAATTGCTCACGCGGCCAGCGCTTTGAGCAAGGCAAACGCCTCTTTCATCCGATCTTCGCTGACCACAAACGCGCACAGCCGCTCATCCGCATCCATGCCTTTTGCCACCATCCCCTGCGCATCCACAGCAATTTGCCAGCGCAAATCTCCCCGGCGGGTATCTCCTGCCAGGTGCAGCGGCAGATCCGGAGTCTTCACCTTCACCAGCATCGCCGGAAGTTTAAGCTCGCCGCCCGTAGCGATCAGGGTCTTCGCCAGGCACATGGCGCTTAGCATAATGGGTTGCAGGAAGGGCAGCACCATGCCGTTAATCTCCGCGCAGTCTCCCAGCGCAAAGATAGTGGCGTCGCTGGTTTGCAGCGAACTATTAACCACGATCCCGCGGTTGACCGCCACGCCAGCGCGCCGTGCCAGCGTGGTTTCCGGGCGCAGACCTGTCGCGGCAATCACCGCATCCACCTCAATCACCCGCTGGCGGTCGAGGGTGGCGCGAATGCCGCAGGCGGTCTGCTCCAGCGAGACCAGCTGCGATTTCAGCAGCAGATGCACATCGCTTTCCGTCAGGCGATGTTGCAGCCGGCTGCTGACTTCCGGCGGCATCAGCGAGGCCAAAATGCTGGCGGCGCTGTCGATCAGCGTTACCGTCTTGCCGGCCCGGCAAAAATCCATCGCCAGTTCGGTGCCGATCAGTCCGCTGCCAACAATCAGCACCCGTTTCGCGTCGCGCAGCGTGGTTTGCGCCGCGCGATACTCCTGCTGGCTATTGAGCGTGAGCATCAGTTCATGGCCGGACACCGGCGGCACGAAGGCCGCCGCCCCGGTCGCCAGCACCAGCTTGTCGTACTGCCACTGGCGATCCTGACTCAACACACGGTGATTCGCCGCGTCGATATCGGTAATGCGGGTATGCGGAAACAGGCGCAGGTCGTACTGCTCGGCAAACTCACCTGCCGTTTGCAGCGTCAATTCGTCGGCGTGCAGGCCCCGGCTGATCACATGGCTGAGATCCGGTTTGTTGTACTCATCCATGCTGTCTGCCGCAATCAGCGTTAACGGTACGCTGGCGTCCTGCTTGCGAATATTTTTCACCAGCTGACGGGCCGCAAAGCCCGAGCCGATAATCACTATGCCGTGGTTCATACCGCCTCCGTCGCCAGTTCGTCGAAGACCTCTTTACCTAATGAGCATTCCGGGCACAGGAAATCCTCCGGCACGTCGCTCCACGGCGTACCGGGCGCGACATTCTGCATCGGTTCGCCGGTTTGCGGATCGTAGATCCACTGGCACACGCTGCACTGCATGCACGGGCCAGGGTCGGCTGCGGCAGCCGCGGCGCAGGCGCACTCCTCCTGCGGCGGAGTAATAACCGGTTTGGCTTCCGGCAGCGGAGCGAGCGCCCACTGGCGGGCGATATCGCGACCATGCTGACGGCACACTTCCAGCGCGTCGAGGTCCGGACGCCATTTGGCTTTCAGGCTGAGGGACATTTCCAGACCGGCATCCTGCAAACGGGTGGAGAGACGATCCACCGCGCCGCCGCTCCAGCCGTGAGAGCCAAAGGCGCTGGCGCGTTTGTTGCGAAAACGCAGGCCGGTGATCTCTTCGACCAGCCCGGCAATTTTCGGCATCATCACGTTATTCATCGTGGAGGTGCCCACCAGCACGCCTTTTGAGCGGAAGACGTTGGTCAGGATTTCGTTTTTATCGCTGCGGGCGACGTTAAAGATTTTGACCGCCACGTTAGGGTCCACTTCGTTGATACCCTGGGCGATGGCATCCGCCATCATGCGGGTGTTGTTCGACATGGTGTCGTAGAAAATGGTGATCCGATCTTCCTGATAATCCGCCGCCCATTTCAGGTACAGTTCAACGATCTGCGTCGGGTTGTCGCGCCATACCACGCCGTGCGAGGTGGCAATCATATCGACCGGCAGGTTAAAGCCGAGGATTTCAGTAATTTTGGGCGTCACCAGGCGGCTGAAAGGCGTCAGGATATTGGCGTAGTAGCGCTGGCACTGTTCGAACAGCTCGGTCTGATCGACTTCATCATTAAACAGGCGTTCGTCGCAGTAGTGCTGGCCAAAGGCGTCGTTGCTGAACAGCACCGCGTCGCCGGTCATATAGGTCATCATGCTGTCCGGCCAGTGCAGCATCGGCGTTTCAACAAAGATCAGCTGCTTGTCGTTGCCGATATCCAGCGCATCACCGGTTTTCACCACGTTGAAGTTCCACTCCGGGTGATGATGGTGGCCGTTAATGGAGTCAATCGCGTTGGCGGTACAGTAAATCGGGGTATCCGGAATATAAGACATCAGTTCGGTCAGCGCACCGGCGTGGTCTTCTTCCGCGTGGTTAATCACGATGTAATCGATTTTCGCCAGATCGATCTCCGCCCGCAGGTTCTGCACGAACTCGCGGCTGAATTTGTGATCCACGGTATCGATCAGAACGTTTTTCCCTTCCTGAATCAGATAACTGTTGTAGCTGCTGCCGCGCAGCGTTTTATATTCGGTGCCATGAAAATCACGCACTTCCCAGTCACGTTGCCCAACCCACTGAATATTATTTTTTACCAGAATAGTCATCACAACCTCTATCGTAAGCCAAATATTTATCAAAGATGTATAGCTATAATCAATAAGTGTGCCAGTTTTTAACCACTTGTTTTTAATAATAAATATATTTAATGCTTGTATTTTGAATGTCAAAATGACTATCATCATGACTGTCAATATGACAAAGATGATAGTCAAAAAGACAATGAGGTGGCATGGGCTTTTCGGTTGAGGTACTGGCGAAGATCGCCATCGAGTTACAGCGCGATATCGGCCATCAGGATCGTTTTGCACGACTGATCGCCACGCTGCGTCAGGCGCTGGGCTGCGATGCCTCGGCGCTGCTGCGCTATGAGGCGCACCAGTTTATCCCGCTGGCGATCGACGGGCTGGCGCAGGATGTGCTCGGGCGGCGGTTTGCGCTGGCCGGGCATCCGCGTCTGGAAGCGATTGCCCGCGCGGGCGACGTAGTGCGGTTCCCGGCAGACAGCGATTTGCCCGACCCTTACGATGGTCTGATCCCCGGTCAGGAGAGTCTGAAGGTACACGCCTGCGTCGGACTGCCGCTGTTTGCCGGGCAAAATCTGATTGGCGCGCTGACCCTCGACGGCATGTCCGCCGACCGCTTCGATAATTTCAGCGATGAAGAGTTGCGGCTGATCGCCGCGCTGGTGGCGGGCGCGCTGAATAATGCGCTCCTGATTGCCCAGCTTGAAAGCCAGAACGTGTTGCCGGGCGAGACGCGCGGTTACGGACAGACGGCGGGGCAGCAGATGATCGGCCTGTCGGACAAGATGACGCAACTGAAAAAAGAGATCGCGATTGTGGCGGCCTCCGATCTTAACGTGCTGATTGGCGGGGAAACCGGTACGGGTAAAGAGCTGGTGGCGAAAGCCATCCACGAAGGATCGCCGCGCGGGGCCAGCCCGCTGGTCTACCTTAACTGCGCAGCGCTGCCGGAGAGCGTGGCGGAAAGCGAACTGTTCGGGCATGTAAAGGGGGCATTTACTGGTGCGATCAGCAACCGCAGCGGTAAATTTGAGATGGCGGATAACGGCACCCTGTTCCTCGATGAAATTGGCGAGCTGTCGCTGGCGTTGCAGGCCAAGCTGCTTCGCGTATTACAGTATGGCGATATTCAGCGGGTCGGCGACGATCGCAGCCTGCGGGTTGACGTGCGCGTGCTGGCGGCGACCAACCGCGATCTGCGTGAAGAGGTGCTGGCCGGACGTTTTCGCGCCGACCTGTTTCATCGGCTGAGCGTCTTTCCGCTTTCGGTGCCGCCGCTGCGCGAAAGGGGAGACGACGTGGTGCTGCTGGCGGGCTATTTTTGCGAGCAGTGCCGCGCCCGGCTTGGGCTGTCGCGGGTCGTGTTAAGCCCCGGCGCGCGGGCGCATCTGCTGAGCTACGGCTGGCCGGGCAACGTGCGCGAACTGGAGCACGCCATCCACCGGGCAGTAGTGCTGGCGCGGGCCGCAAGAACGGGGGAAGAGGTCGTGCTGGAGGCGCAGCATTTTGCGCTGCATGATGAACCAGCCGCGCCCGCCGCCGCCAGCGTTCAGCCACCGACCGCTGGCGCGAATCTGCGTGATGCCACCGAACGCTTTCAGCGGGAGTTGATTACCCGCGCGCTGGGGCAAAGTGAGGGAAACTGGGCGGCCAGCGCCAGGCTGTTGGAAACGGACGTCGCCAACCTGCACCGGCTGGCGAAGCGCCTCGGACTAAAAGCCTAGAGGATGCCGGCCTGATAGAAATCCTGAAGGTTAATCGCGCCGGTGAGCTTGCCCTGCGCGTCCACCACCGGCGCGGCGGTAATTTTGCGCTTCATCAGGATCTCTTTAGCATCAACGGCGCGGCTGTCGGCCTGCAGCGTAATACCGCCCCGGGTCATCGCTCCACCGACTTCAGCGGTTAACGCACCGCCGCCTACCAGCCAGCGACGCAGATCGCCATCGGTAAACACGCCCTGTACCTGTGCGTCGTCGTCGCAGACCGCCACCAGCCCAAGCCCGGTACGGCTGAGTTCCATCATCGCGTCCATCACGCTGGTGGTCAGTTTCACCTGCGGGATTGCCGCGTCACGGCGCATCAGATGGTGGACCTTATTCAGCAACCGTGCGCCCAGCGCACCCGCCGGATGCGAACGGGCAAAGTCTTCCTCGTTAAAACCGCGTGCCTGCATTACCGCCATCGCCAGCGCATCGCCCATCATCAGGGTATTGACCGTGCTGGAGGTGGGGGCAAGATGCATTGGGCAGGCTTCGCGCTCGACGGAAATATCCAGCACCGCCGAGGCCGCCAGCGCCAGCGGCGAGCGGGATTTGCCGGTCATCGCCAGTAGCGTCACCGCCTTTTCCTGTAAGCGCGGGATAATCAGATCCAGCTCTTTGGCGCTGCCGGAATAGGAGATAAACAGCAGCACGTCGCGGCTTTCGATCATCCCCAGATCGCCGTGCAGCGCTTCCGCCGGGTGAACAAAAAAAGCCGGCGTGCCGGTGCTGGCGAGCGTTGCGGCGATTTTTTTACCAATATGCCCCGATTTGCCCATCCCGGAAACAATCACTTTTCCGGCGCAGTGGATAATAGTATTGGCGGCGCGAATAAAATCCTCGCCCAGCCGATCGGCGAGGCGGCTGGCTTCCTGTAGCTCCAGCTGTAACGTCTGACGGCCCGCGTCCAACAGAAACTCACTCATGCTCTTCTCCGGTAATAATCACTTCAACGCCTTTTTCTTCCAGCGCCTGCCGAAACGCCGGGGTAATGCCCGCGTCGGTGATCAGTTTATTAACGCGTTCCAGACCACAGACGATGTTGGGGCTTTTGCGGCCAAACTTTGAGGAGTCCGCCATCAGGATGATTTCACGCGCGGCGGCGCACATGGCGTTACTGACGCTGAAGACTTCATTGAAGGTCGTGACGCCCGCGTTCAGATCGATGCCGTCGGTCCCCATAAAGAGTTTGTCAAAGCTGAAATGCTGGAAGGCGTTCTCAGCAAGCTGGCCATGAAAGGAGGCGGATTTTTTGCGAAAGGTGCCGCCGGGCATCAGGATGGTTTGCTCATTATCCAGCTCCGACAGCGCATTGACGATGTGCAGGCTGTTGGTCATCACCGTAATGTTATTAAAGCGGCTCAGCAGCGGCACCATTTGCAACACGGTGCTGCCCGCGTCCAGAATGATGGAGTCGCCGTCGTGGATAAACTTCACCGCGCTTTCGGCGATCAGCGCTTTTTTATGCGTGTTGATCAGCGTCTTGTGATCGATAGGCGGATCGGCTTCATCTTTATTCAGCACGACGCCGCCATAGGTGCGAATGACGGTTCCCGCATTTTCCAGCATCACCAGATCTTTGCGGATAGTCGTGCCGGTGGTGTCAAAGTGCTGTGCCAGTTCCTCCACCGAGCATTTCCCCTGCTTTTGCAGATGCTCAAGGATAGCGGCCTGACGCTGACGTGGTTTCATAGACGTGGATACCCGAATTAAGTTGCGAAGTGATAATTTCGCAAGCTATTAGCGTTCACAACGAAATTACCCATGTTTCAGTTTAAGCGCCAATGATAGTGCATTCTGACAGAGCGGATCTTGTGGAAAGATCACATCAGGCTTTAATTCCTGGAGATATTTGCCCTCAAGCGCGGTAATTTTATCCGGACGGGCGAAAACGGTGAGGCCTCGCATCATCAGCGAGTCGCAGACTTTATCGTTTTTGTCGAGTGCGAGGGCGATAACGACTCTGGGCTTAAAACGGCCGCCGGAGCGCCCGACGCCGACGCGTCCCTGCTGGCAGAGCTTGTCGAAGGCGCGGTTAAAAAGCCAGATTTGCCAGCCGCCGAGGGCGAGCTGGCTAAGCCAGGCAATAATGGCGACGGTGATCAGGGCGGCAACCATAGTTAACTCCTCTTTTGTAGGGGGCCGAATAAAACGCCTTCGGCCTCCGGGGAAAGTCATGCCGGGCGGCGCTGCGCTTGCCCGGCCTACAAAGGTTCAAAACTCAATCGCTTACGATAATCTGTAGGCCCGGTAAGCGCAGCGCCACCGGGCAGGATACAGCGTCGGCCTGCGTCACCCTGTAGGCCCGGTAAGCGCAGCGCCACCGGGCATCGTGGCACACTGGCAGCGCCATCGGGCACACCCTTAAAACATCACCTGACCACCGGTAACGTTAATCGACTGCCCGGTGCAATAGGACGCTTGCCGGCTGGCATAAAACAGCAGCATATTCAGCACGTCCTGATAATCACAACCGCGCTTCAGCGGCACTTTGTCGATGTAATACTGCTCGACCTCGTCCGCCTTAATGCCCAGCTTGGTGGCGTACTGCGGAAGCAGAGACTGAAACATCGGTGACTTCAACAGGTTGCCCAGCATCAGTGAGTGAACGGTAATGCCATATTCCGCCAGATCCAGCGCCAGCGATTGCGTCAGCCCGACGCCGCCGAATTTTGCCGCGCTATAACCGGAATTATGCTTGCTGCCAACCTTGCCCGATTTCGAGTTGATCTGAATAATCCGCCCCTGAATACCGTCGCGGATCATCAGACGGGAGAACTCACGGGCGCAAAGGAAGTAGCCCACCAGATTCACCTGCAAGGAACGGTCAAAATCGCCCAGCGCGAAATCGCTGATAAACGCCGCTTTGGCAATCCCCGCGCTGTAGACCAGCAGATCGGTGCGGCCAAAGATTTCATCCACGCCGCGCGCCAGCGCCAGTACGCTATGCTCGCTGGTAGCGTCCGCGCCGAAGCCGTACGCCATCCCTTCGCCAAATTCGGCGTTAATTTCCTTCGCGACCGTGGCCGCTTTATCACTCTGAATATCCACCACCGCGACGCGGTAGCCTTCTGCGGCAAGCCCACGGCTCAGGAACGCCCCCAGGGTCTGTCCTCCACCAATGACAACGGCAACCTGACTCATACTTTTCTCCTCACAACTTAAGCGACAAATTTCAAAATACAGCCGGGGGCAATCGCCTCTGGCACAGGACCTGCAACGTGAACGGTGCCGGGATATTCCGCCTCATGCTCACCATCGAAACGCAGAGTGATATGCCCAAGCTCACGTAAATTCTGTTCGGCAACATCGCCTACGGCAGTTACGGCATAGTGCAGATCGCCCAGTTCGAACTGTGTGCCTGGCTTAAGTGTGCCGGTCAGCTCGCCGTGGCAGTGGATAAAACAGAACTCCACGATGTCGGCGGGCGCGCCCTCACGAAAGGTGATAAGCATGCGATCGTTGAGCGCATCCGCAGCGCACTGGCCAATCTGGGTAATGGTGGTCTGGTAAATCACAGTCATCTTCAGGCCCCTTAGTGATAGATAAATCCGGAAACAAACCAGGCGATTAAGACGGTCGGCGCGCCGGTAAGGAAACGGCTGACCAGCACCGACGGCACGCCGACGCGCACCGTGTCCTGACGTGCTTCGGCCAGCGACAGCCCCACGGGAATAAAGTCGCACGCCGCCTGGGCGTTAATCGCAAACAGGGCAGGGAGCGCCAGATACGGCGGAATATGTCCCTGTCCAATCTGCACACCAATCAGCACGCCGATAACCTGAGCGATAACTGCACCCGGCCCTAAGAACGGCGAGAGCAGCGGGAAAGAGCAGATCAACGCCAGCGTTACCAGCCCCAGTGGGTTACTGGCGAGCGGGGCCAGACCGTGCGCAATCCAGTCGCCCAGCCCGGAGGCCATAATGATGCCGATTAGCGCCGAGACGAAAGCCATAAACGGCAGGATGGTTTTCAGTACCGTATCGATGGTTTCACGGCCTGCCTGGAACAGGACCGCCACAGCCGAACCCATACCCATACCGACTTTTGCCAGCAGACCATCGCTCTGCTCGGTGATTTTTTTACTGCTGTCGTAATCCCGCCCTGCGGCGGCGGGGTTGCTCTGGATGGCGGACTCGCCCGCCCACGAGATGTTTCCTTCCCGCACGCCTGAGACGTAGATGTCTTCCAGAATGTACTGCGCCATCGGACCGGATTTACCGGTGGAGTGGATATTGATCGTCGGGATCCGCCGCTTCGGATACAGCCCGCAACGCAGGGTGCCACCGCAATCGATGATCGCCACGCCGATGTCTGCCTCCGGCGGCTCACCCTCTTTAAAACCGTCGACCGCCTGCCAGCCGGTCATCTCCACGAGTTTGTCGATAATGGCGGGACGCGTACCGGCGGTGATGTAAACGATCTTCTTACCCGGCGTGGCGTCAAGCTCCAGTGGGCCGCCCCAGCCGCCTGCACCTTTTTCTATACGGATACGTTTCATGATGTCGCTCCAGACAAACGCACGTTTTGTTCAAGTTGAATGCCCATTTTTTTCTCGAAAATGGAGGTCGTCAGATCGGTCACCCAGCCACGGAAGAAGTTAGTCACCAGTCCGACCAGCAGATAACTGACCGCCAGCGGGCCGAGCGGCAGACCCAGCGTGGTCAGGCCGTTGGCGATGCCGAGGTAAACAAACAGTTCGCCGGGATTGATGTGCGGAAACAAACCGTTCATCGAGTGGCAGCTATATGAGGCGGCAGCGTAATAGCTCGGCTTGTATTTTTCCGGCATGAATCGCCCCAGGCTCAGGGTCATCGGGTTACAAAACACAAAGGTGCCGATGCAGGGCAGCAGCAAATAACGTGAAACCGGATTTCCGGCGCAGCGCTCGGCGAAGCGTTCAATACGGTGCTGGCCGATGAAATTGATCAGCGCATTCATGATTACCAGCAGACTAATCAGCAGAGGCAAAATACCCGTCACCATCCCGGTAAATACTTCACCACCTTTCTGAAACAGTCCGATAAACCACTCTGCACCATGGGTAATGGCGTCAATCATTCTTCTCTTTCTCCTGTAGGGCTACGGTCTTGCTAAATGGTGGCCTATTTTAATCAGATCGAAAGATTTAAAAGTGTTAATTTGATCGCAAAATGAAAGATAAATATTTTAGTTTGAAAGATATTAAGAAAAGGGATGGGATCAGATTGTGCAGAAGCACTTTTTTGTTTGCAGGAAACACTACCGCTTCCTTGAGAGCTGGCGGATGTTTTACCATACTTGCCTTTGCTCAAATTCGTTGAATGGAACTCCCATGCTTAAGCGTCGTTACCTGGCTCTACTTCCGTTGATTACTTTGCTCGCTGCCTGTAGCAGCAAACCCAAAACGCCCGCCGCGCCTCCTGAAACGGTGGCTCCGTCTGGCGGTTTCCTGCTGGAGCCGCAGCATAACGTGATGATGCTCAGCGGTGACTTCGCCAATAACCCGGTGGCGGAACAGTTCATCGATAAAATGGTGAGCAAGCATGGTTTTAATAAGCAGCAGCTTCAGGAGATCCTGTCGCAGGCGAAGCGTAAAGATAACGTGCTGCGCCTGATGGACCGCCAGGCACCGACCACCTCGACGCTGCCGAGCGGCCCGAATGGCGCATGGTTGCGCTATCGGCAGCAGTTCATCACCCCGGATAACGTGCAAAATGGTGTCGTGTTCTGGAATCAGTATCAGGATGCGCTGACTCGCGCGTGGCAGGTCTACGGCGTGCCGCCGGAAATCATTGTCGGCATTATCGGCGTGGAAACCCGCTGGGGCCGGGTGATGGGTAAAACCCGTATTCTGGACGCGCTGGCGACCCTTTCCTTCAACTACCCGCGCCGGGCCGAATACTTCTCCGGCGAACTGGAAACCTTCCTGCTGATGGCGCGCGACGAGCAGGACGATCCGCTGGATTTGCAGGGGTCCTTTGCTGGTGCGATGGGGTATGGCCAGTTCATGCCGTCCTCATATAAGCAGTATGCGGTCGATTTTAACGGCGATGGACGGATTAACCTGTGGGATCCGGAAGACGCTATCGGCAGCGTCGCTAACTATTTCAAAGAGCATGGCTGGGTGAAGGGCGATCTGGTTGCGGTGCAGGCCAGCGGTCAGGCCGTGGGGCTGGAAAGCGGATTCAATACCAAATACAGCGTGTCGCAGCTTGCCGCTGCCGGCCTGACGCCGCTTCAGCCGCTGGGTAATCACCAGCAGGCCAGCCTGCTGCGGCTGGATATCGGCACCGGCTACCAGTACTGGTACGGCTTCCCTAACTTCTACACCATCACTCGCTACAACCATAGCACCAACTATGCGATGGCCGTCTGGCAGCTGGGTGAAGCGGTAGCGCTGGCGCGGTAGTTCAATAACGCTTCTTGTATGCTTCTTTCGCCCCGACATTCAGCGTCGGGGCGAAAACCCCCTTAGTTAGCCTGAAATATTTCGACATATTCCTCGCGGTAATCCTGATTTACATTTCTCTACAAACTCATTATTGTTATGTTATAACGTTATGAGGTATTCCATGCTTTCTTCCACGCTTTTCTCTTTTTCTGCCGTTACGCGCCTGCTATTCGCAGTCTTGCTATTAATCGTCCTGTGGTTAGCCGTGACCTGGGCGGTAGCCCTGCCATGATTGAACTTGATCACCTTGTGGTGGGCTATGACCGCCAGCCGATTACCGCCTCGTTAAGCGGCACGATTGAAACCGGCAGCATGACGGCTATTACTGGCGTCAACGGCTGCGGTAAATCGACGCTGCTGAAAACGCTGGCGGGCTTTATTCCTCCCGTCAGCGGTACGGTCCGTTGGTCGTCCGGGCGACCGGTGATTGGCTGGCTGGCGCAGCGTCACGCGCTGGAGTCGCAGTTTCCCCTCACCGTGCAGGACGTGGTGAGTATGGGGGCCTGGCCGCGGATCTCATTGTTAAAAGCGCTGGATCGCAACCTGCGAAAGCGTATTTCGGCGGTCCTTGAGCGCGTCGGCCTGAGCGCCATGGCCGGTGTCACCATCGATCGGCTTTCCGGCGGGCAGTTCCAGCGGATGTTGTTCGCCCGCGTTCTGCTCCAGCAGGCACCGCTGGTGATGCTGGATGAACCCTTTACCGGCGTCGATGAAATTACCCGGCAAGCCCTTATGACACTCATGATTGAAATGAATCGGCAGGGGCAAACCCTGCTGGCGGTACTGCACGACAGCCAGCGCGTGGCTAACTACTTTCCTGAAAATCTTCATCTGGTGGCTGAACAGGCGTACTGGGGCAGCACGCAGGGAGCGGCGTTTGCATGATCTGGCATCTCTTTTTTCAGCCGTTTGTTGAGTTTGGCTTTATGCGCCGCGCGCTGGTGGTGTGCCTGGCGCTTTCCATGAGCACGACGGCACTGGGCGTTTTCCTGCTTTTGCGGCGGATGAGCCTAATGGGCGATGCGCTTTCCCACGCCATTTTACCCGGCGTGGCGGTGGGCTATCTGCTCAACGGTATGTCGCTTCTGGCGATGAGCATCGGCGGGTTTATTGCCGGGATTGCGGTCGCGCTGATCGCCGGATGGGTGAGTCGCCGCACGCTGCTTAAAGAGGATGCCAGTTTTGCCGGGTTCTATCTGGGATCGCTGGCGCTGGGGGTGACGCTGGTATCCCTGCGCGGCTCCAGCGTCGATCTTCTGCATTTGCTGTTTGGCTCGATTCTGGCGGTCGATACCGACGCGGCTATTTTTGTCGCGGGTGTGTCCGGCATCACGTTAGTGTGCCTGGCGCTGTTCTATCGCGGGCTGGTGAGTGAAGCGTTCGACAGCGCCTGGCTACAGGTGAATGCCCGCTGGCTGCCCTCGCTGCTGCACGGCCTGTTTCTGGCGCTGCTGGTGTTGAATCTGGTGGCCGGTTTTCAGGTCCTCGGCACGCTGATGGCGGTGGGCGTCATGATGCTGCCTGCGGTCGCCGCACGCTGCTGGGCGAATACTCTGCCGGGGCTGCTGGTGCTGGCCGGAGCAGGCGGTGTCCTCAGCGCCTGGTTGGGATTGAGCCTCTCCTGGGGAGCCAATCTTCCCGCCGGGCCATCTATTGTTCTGACCGCCAGCGCCCTGTTTTTTATATCCGTTTTATTTGGCAGGCGTAGCGGGCTGGCAAGCAGTCTGCGCGCCATTTTTTAATAGCAAGGGGAAAAGATGAAACGTACAGGGGTCATTATTGCGCTGGCGCTCAGCGTCATGGCGCAGAACGCGATGGCGAAAACGCTGAATGTGGTTACCAGTTTTTCGATACTCGGCGATATTACTCAGCAAGTCGGAGGCGATCACGTTAACGTGAGAACGCTGGTGGGACCGGACGGCGATCCGCATACCTTTGAACCGTCGCCCCAGGACAGCGCGATGCTGAGCAAAGCCGACGTGGTGGTGGTTAACGGTCTTGGGCTGGAAGGCTGGCTGGACCGGATGGTCAAAGCCTCCGGCTTCCACGGCACGCTGGTTGTCGCCTCAGACGGTATCAAAACGCATACTCTGGAAGAGGACGGAAAAACCGTGACCGATCCGCATGCGTGGAATGATGTTGCCAACGGTGTGCACTATGCGCAAAACATTCAGGCCGCGCTTGAGAAGGCCGATCCGCAAGATGCCGACGATCTGAAAGCATCTGGTAGCCACTACATTACCCAGCTTCAACAGCTGGATAGCTGGGCAAAAACGCAATTTAGCGCGATACCGCAGGCGAAGCGTAAAGTGCTTACCAGTCATGACGCCTTCGGCTACTTTGGCCGTGCCTATGGCGTGACTTTCGTTGCGCCGCAGGGACTGTCCTCGGAAAGCGAGCCGAGCGCGGCGCAGATTGCACAAATGATTAAGCAGATTAAAGCCGACGGCGTGAAAGTCTGGTTTATGGAAAATCAGCTCGATCCGCGCCTGGTCCGACAGATTGCCAGCGCCACCGGCGCGCAGCCGGGCGGTGAGCTTTATCCGGAAGCCCTGTCCGCACCCGGCGGCGTGGCGGATACCTATGCGAAAGCGATGCGTCATAATGTTGAGGCCATCGCCAACAGCATGAAATAAAGCTTTAAAGGTCAGCCCCGGCTGGCCTTTTTTCTGAATCTTCCTCGTAAAATCAACTCGTCGCCCCCATCTCCTCCAGGAAAGTGCTATCTTGTTGTCCATTCTTTTCAGCATCGCGAGGCCCCCCCATGACCGAGGGCGAATTACGACAATTAAGTGAGCGGGTAGGGCTGGCGCTTAAGGCGCGCGGCGCAACAATGACGACTGCGGAATCCTGTACCGGCGGCTGGGTGGCGAAAGTGATTACCGACATCGCGGGCAGCTCCGCCTGGTTTGAACGCGGCTTTGTCACTTACAGTAATGAAGCGAAAGCGCAAATGATCGGCGTAAAAAGTGCCACGCTTGAACAGCATGGCGCGGTGAGTGAATCCGTCGTCGTGGAGATGGCGATTGGCGCACTGCGCGCCGCGCGTGCCGATTATGCCGTCTCCATCAGCGGCATCGCCGGACCGGACGGCGGCAGCGAAACCAAGCCGGTGGGCACAGTCTGGTTTGGCTTTGCCAGCGCCAGCGGAGAAGGCATTACCCGCTGTGAATGTTTCGCTGGCGACCGTGATGCGGTGCGGCGTCAGGCCACGGCGTATGCCCTGCAAACCCTATGGCAAAATTTTCTACAAAATACTTGATACTGTATGGCTATACAGTATAATTAGCGCAACAGAACAGTAATCCCCGGAGTGGTGTAAACCAGCTTCACCCGGTATGAAAGGAGTAATAATGGCTATCGACGAAAACAAACAGAAAGCGTTGGCGGCAGCACTGGGCCAGATTGAAAAACAATTTGGCAAAGGCTCCATCATGCGCCTGGGTGAAGACCGTTCCATGGATGTGGAAACCATCTCGACCGGCTCGCTTTCGCTGGATATCGCGCTGGGTGCAGGCGGTTTGCCGATGGGCCGTATCGTAGAAATCTACGGGCCGGAATCCTCGGGTAAAACCACCCTGACCCTGCAGGTCGTTGCCGCTGCTCAGCGCGAAGGCAAAACCTGTGCGTTCATCGACGCAGAACACGCGCTTGATCCGGTTTACGCACGTAAACTGGGCGTAGATATCGACAACCTGCTGTGTTCTCAGCCGGATACCGGTGAGCAGGCGCTGGAAATTTGTGACGCGCTGGCACGCTCTGGTGCAGTAGACGTTATCGTAGTCGACTCCGTGGCAGCCCTGACGCCGAAAGCGGAAATCGAAGGTGAAATCGGTGATTCTCATATGGGCCTTGCGGCACGTATGATGAGCCAGGCGATGCGTAAACTGGCGGGTAACCTGAAGCAGTCCAATACGCTGCTGATCTTCATCAACCAGATCCGTATGAAAATCGGTGTGATGTTCGGTAACCCGGAAACCACCACCGGTGGTAACGCGCTGAAATTCTACGCCTCCGTGCGTCTGGATATCCGCCGTATTGGTGCGGTGAAAGAGGGCGAGAACGTCGTCGGTAGTGAAACCCGCGTTAAAGTGGTGAAAAACAAAATCGCTGCGCCGTTCAAACAGGCTGAGTTCCAGATCCTCTACGGTGAAGGCATTAACTATCACGGCGAGCTGGTTGACCTCGGCGTGAAAGAGAAGCTGATTGAGAAAGCCGGTGCCTGGTATAGCTACAACGGCGACAAAATCGGTCAGGGTAAAGCGAATGCGATTACCTGGCTGAAAGAGAACCCGGCTGCGGCGAAAGAGATCGAGAAGAAAGTGCGTGAACTGCTGCTCAGCAACCCGAGCGACAAGCCGGACTTTGTGATTGATCCTAACGACGAAAACGCGGCTGAAGCGAAAGAAGATTTTTAATTCTTCGGTAAAGCTTGGGGGAGGCAACGTGAATGGCATCCTCCAGAAAATCAGGTAACATCGACGGATGTTAGTCACTAAAGGGCTGCTTAATGCGGCCCTTTTGCTATTTCAACGCTTGCAGGTTTTGCTATGACAGAGAATACCCCACGCCGCTCTGCGTATTCGCGACTCCTTGACCGTGCTGTGCGCATTCTGGCTATGCGCGACCACAGCGAGCAGGAGCTGCGCCGCAAACTGGCTGCGCCCATCATCACGAAACAAGGCCCTGAAGCATCAGACGCAACGCCTGAAGATGTGGATCGCGTCATCGTATGGTGCATCGAAAATCACTACCTCGATGACAGCCGTTTCGTACAGCAGTTTATCGCCAGCCGTAGCCGCAAAGGGTATGGCCCGGCGCGCATTCGCCAGGAGCTTAATCAGAAGGGCATTCCCCGCGAGGTAGGTGAACAGGCGATGCGGGAATGTGAGATTGAGTGGGCTGCGCTTGCCAAAGACCAGGCCGTGCGAAAATATGGCGAACCGTTGCCGACTGACTTTCCACAAAAAGTGAAAATCCAGCGCTTTTTGCTCTATCGCGGCTACCTTATGGAAGATATTCAGGATATCTGGCGAAATTTTACTGATTGACCGCATACGGGATTTTACTTCCCCGTCAAGAAAACTTATCTTATTCCCACTTTTTTCGGTAGCTGGCGTTGATGTGCATCAGGGCGATCGCCGGCTACGATATTCGTTAGCTTGATTTCAGGATAATTATGAGCAAGAGCACCGCTGAGATCCGTCAGGCGTTTCTCGACTTTTTCCACGGTAAGGGACATCAGGTAGTTGCCAGCAGCTCCCTTGTTCCTCACAACGACCCGACGCTGCTGTTCACTAACGCCGGGATGAATCAGTTTAAGGATGTTTTCCTTGGACTCGACAAACGTAACTACTCTCGTGCCACAACGTCTCAGCGTTGCGTGCGTGCGGGCGGTAAACATAACGACCTGGAAAACGTCGGTTACACTGCACGCCACCATACGTTCTTCGAAATGCTGGGTAACTTCAGCTTCGGTGACTATTTCAAACACGACGCCATTCAATATGCGTGGGAACTGCTGACCGGCGAAAACTGGTTTGCTCTGCCGAAAGAGCGTCTGTGGGTGACCGTTTACGAAACCGACGACGAAGCCTATGCCATCTGGGAAAAAGAAGTCGGCATTCCGGCTGAGCGCATTATTCGCATCGGCGATAACAAAGGCGCGCCGTATGCCTCTGATAACTTCTGGCAGATGGGCGATACCGGTCCTTGTGGTCCGTGCACCGAAATTTTCTACGATCACGGCGACCACATCTGGGGTGGCCCTCCGGGAAGCCCGGAAGAAGATGGCGATCGCTATATTGAGATCTGGAACATCGTCTTTATGCAGTTCAACCGTCAGGCTGACGGCACGATGGAGCCACTGCCGAAACCTTCCGTTGATACCGGTATGGGGCTGGAGCGTATTACTGCAGTGATGCAACATGTTAATTCCAACTATGAAATTGACCTGTTCCGTACGCTGATCGACGCGGTGGCAAAAGTCACCGGTGCCACCGATCTGAGCAATAAATCGCTGCGCGTGATTGCCGACCACATTCGCTCCTGTGCCTTCCTGATCGCCGATGGCGTGATCCCGTCGAATGAAAACCGTGGCTACGTGCTGCGTCGTATCATTCGCCGTGCTATTCGCCACGGCAATATGCTCGGCGCGAAAGACACCTTCTTCTACAAGCTGGTGGGGCCGCTGGTTGACGTCATGGGTGCTGCCGGTGAAGAGCTGAAAAGCCAGCAGGCGCAGGTCGAGCAGGTGCTGAAAACCGAAGAAGAGCAGTTTGCCCGTACCCTTGAGCGTGGTCTGGCATTGCTGGACGAAGAACTGGCTAAGCTGACCAGCGATACGCTGGATGGCGAAACCGCTTTCCGTCTTTATGACACTTACGGTTTCCCGGTTGACCTGACGGCGGACGTTTGCCGTGAGCGCAATATCAAAGTCGATGAAGACGGCTTTGAAGCGGCAATGGAAGCGCAGCGCCGCCGCGCGCGCGAATCCAGCGGCTTCGGCGCAGACTACAACGCGATGATCCGCGTTGACGGGACATCTGAATTTAAAGGTTACGACCACCTCGAACTGAACGGCAAAGTGACCGCGCTGTTCGTTGATGGTAAAGCGGTTGACGCTATCAGCGCCGGACAGCAGGCCGTAGTCGTGCTTGATGAGACGCCGTTCTACGGCGAATCCGGCGGTCAGGTGGGCGATAAAGGCGAAATCAAAGGCGCAGGCTTTAGCTTTGCGGTGGACGATACGCAGAAGTACGGCCAGGCGATTGGTCACCTCGGTAAACTGACGACCGGTTCGCTGAAAGTCGGCGACGCCGTACAGGCGGACGTTGATGAAGAACGTCGCGCGCGTATTCGTCGCAACCACTCGGCCACTCACCTGATGCATGCGGCATTACGTCAGGTACTGGGGACCCACGTTGCACAGAAAGGGTCACTGGTAAACGATAAAGTGCTGCGCTTCGATTTCTCGCATTTCGAAGCCATGAAACCGGCAGAAATCCGGGCGGTGGAAGATCTGGTGAATGCGCAGATCCGCCGCAACTTGCCGATTGAAACGAACATTATGGATCTGGACGCGGCGCGCGAGAAGGGCGCGATGGCGCTGTTCGGCGAAAAGTACGATGAGCGCGTGCGCGTGCTGAGTATGGGCGACTTTTCTACCGAACTGTGCGGGGGCACGCATGCCAGCCGTACCGGTGATATTGGCCTGTTCCGCATTGTGTCTGAATCCGGCACAGCGGCAGGTGTGCGTCGTATTGAAGCGGTGACGGGTGACGGTGCCATTGCGGCCCTGCACGCCGAAAGCGACCAGCTCAGCGATATTGCGCAACTGCTGAAGGGCGATAGCCATAATCTGAGCGACAAAGTCCGTTCAGTGCTGGAGCGGACGCGTCAGCTGGAAAAAGAACTGCAACAGCTTAAAGCGCAGGCTGCCGCTCAGGAAAGCGCAAGTCTTTCCAGTAAAGCGGAAGAGATCAACGGTGTTAAGCTGCTGGTCAGTGAACTGACCGGCGTTGAACCGAAGATGCTACGAACGATGGTTGACGATCTCAAAAACCAACTGGGATCGACAATAGTGGTTCTGGCAACCGTAGCGGAAGGTAAGGTTTCTCTGATTGCAGGTGTATCAAAAGATGTCACCGATCGTGTAAAAGCAGGGGAACTGGTGGGTATGGTTGCTCAGCAAGTAGGCGGTAAAGGCGGTGGGCGTCCGGATATGGCGCAAGCTGGCGGTACTGACGCGGCGGCTTTACCTGGCGCATTAGCCAGCGTGAAAAGCTGGGTAAGTACAAAACTGTAATAACTATAAGCAGTTGCGGACATCGCTTTCTGCCAGAAAGGCGTTCTGCAACTGCACTATTGCTATCCAGACCGAACAGATTGCAGTACGATGAGAACACAATGAATTTCAGGGGCCGGGTCTGTCTGGCTTCTGGATCGGGTGCTAACATCGTGCCTGCCACCTTTATCGGGACGGTTTTATAACGATAAAGTCAGGTTGAAGTTTTGTATATCGGCTAAACTTACGTTTAACAGATTGTGATGCCGTGACTGCTTACACTTTACGTGTTGGTCATCGCTTACTTTTTGGCGTTATATGACGGATAATGCCGGGATACAGAGAGACCCGACTCTTATAATCTTTCAAGGAGCAAAGAATGCTGATTCTGACTCGCCGAGTTGGTGAAACCCTCATGATTGGGGATGAGGTCACCGTGACAGTTTTAGGGGTGAAGGGCAACCAGGTACGCATTGGCGTAAACGCCCCGAAAGAAGTTTCTGTTCACCGTGAAGAGATCTATCAGCGTATTCAGGCTGAAAAATCCCAGCAGTCCAGTTACTAATGTTTTCGCGCCTTGCTGTCTGGTAAGGCGCGGATCCCTCTCGTTTCCGTTTTCTTCTCTTTTTCGTCTCCTCCCTGCTAAATATCCTCTTTTTTTGCTGCGCTTAACCGGGCGTAAACTGCTTGCGTCCGCAGAATTTCCCGTCGAAAAATCACTCTCTTTGCCGTTTTTGCAGGCTAATTGTGTGTGAAGTGTGCAAACGATAAAAGCTTGGGAAAAATTGTTTGACTTATAAGTCCCAGAAAGTAATATGTGCGCCACGCAGCGACGATGAGCAGAAACAAGTTCTTCGAAGCACTCGTAAGAGGCGTGTGGTGAGGTGGCCGAGAGGCTGAAGGCGCTCCCCTGCTAAGGGAGTATGCGGTCAAAAGCTGCATCCGGGGTTCGAATCCCCGCCTCACCGCCATTTGCATCCATAGCTCAGCTGGATAGAGTACTCGGCTACGAACCGAGCGGTCGGAGGTTCGAATCCTCCTGGATGCACCATCTTCATCAGTGTTACGGCAGGTTGAGTAACATTGAATCTGTAGTAAAGTAGTAATTCTGATGCATCCATAGCTCAGCTGGATAGAGTACTCGGCTACGAACCGAGCGGTCGGAGGTTCGAATCCTCCTGGATGCACCATCTCTTACCTGGTACGGTGTTATGCGGTACAGGTATCAGCAGTAAAGCAGTAATCCCGATGCATCCGTAGCTCAGCTGGATAGAGTACTCGGCTACGAACCGAGCGGTCGGAGGTTCGAATCCTCCCGGATGCACCATCTTCTTACCTGGTACGGCGTTACGCGGTACAGGGTATCAGCAGTAAAATAGTTATCCCAATGCATCCATAGCTCAGCTGGATAGAGTACTCGGCTACGAACCGAGCGGTCGGAGGTTCGAATCCTCCTGGATGCACCATCTCTCTCCCTGTTTACAATCTTTCCCCATCCTGATAATTCCTCATTCTGTCGTCAGCGACAAAAAACGCCAGGTACGCTACAGTATTACCCTGTCATTTGGTTGGTGAGAACACGATGTACGAGCGTTATGAGGGTTTGATTTTCGATATGGATGGCACCATCCTCGATACCGAACCGACACACCGTAAAGCATGGAATGATGTCCTCGGCGGCTACGGCCTGCGTTTTGATATGGCGGCCATGGTCGCGTTGAATGGTTCTCCTACCTGGCGTATTGCGCAGGCGATTATCGAACTCAATCAGGCCGATCTCGATCCTTACCAGTTGGCGCGCGAAAAGACCGATGCGGTAAAAGCGATGCTCCTTGATACCGTGCAGCCGTTGCCGCTCATTGAAGTAGTCAAAACATGGTATGGACGTCGACCAATGGCGGTGGGAACCGGTAGCGAGAGCGCCGTAGCGGAAGCACTGCTGGCGCATCTGAATCTGCGCCACTATTTTGCAGCGGTCGTGGCGGCCGATCATGTTAAAAACCATAAACCAGCTCCTGACACCTTTCTTTTATGTGCTGAGAAAATGGGCGTTGTTCCGGAAAAATGTGTCGTGTTTGAAGACGCTGATTTTGGTCTGCAGGCGGCGCGACTGGCGGGTATGGATGCAGTAGACGTCCGACTGCTTTAAATACCCCTGACTTTTAGTTTGAATAGCAACAATGGCTAATAGCGCTGTAGGGGTAACTAACGTTATTCTTGGGCGTTTGTTTCCGCAGGCATGGCATGGTAGCACTACTATGATTATTACAATGAATTCGACAGGCGGGAGGTCAATTTGATCCCGGACGTATCACAGGCGCTGGCCTGGCTGGAAAAAAATCCACAGGCAATAAAAGGCATTCAACGCGGACTTGAGCGGGAAACGCTGCGCGTAAATGAAGACGGTACGCTGGCAACGACCGGACACCCTGAAGCCTTAGGGGCGGCCTTCACGCATCAATGGATCACCACGGACTTTGCTGAAGCCTTACTGGAGTTTATTACGCCGGTAGACGGCGATATCCAGCACATGCTGAGCTTTATGCGTGACGTCCATCGCTATACTGCCCGTCAGATTGGCGAGGAGCGGATGTGGCCGCTGAGCATGCCGTGCTATATCGAAAATGGTCAGGACATCGAATTAGCACAGTACGGCTCCTCAAACATGGGGCGTTTGAAAACGCTTTATCGTGAAGGTTTAAAAAATCGCTATGGCGCGCTGATGCAGACCATCTCCGGCGTGCATTACAACTTCTCTCTGCCGATGGCCTTCTGGCAGGCGAAATGCGGCGTAACGGACGTTGAGAGCGGCAAAGAGCAAATCTCAGCAGGTTACTTCCGCTCGATTCGCAATTACTATCGTTTTGGCTGGGTGATCCCGTATTTATTTGGTGCGTCACCCGCCATCTGTTCCTCTTTCTTGCAGGGCAAACCCACCACGCTACCGTTTGAAAAAACCGAAAGCGGCATGTGCTATCTGCCCTGGGCGACCTCGCTGCGCCTGAGCGATCTTGGCTATACCAATAAATCGCAAAGCAATCTCGGTATTACGTTTAACGATTTGCAGACTTATGTGGCAGGGTTGAAGCGGGCGATTAAAACGCCTTCTGAAGACTATGCCAAAATGGGTCTACAAAAAGACGGTAAGTATCTGCAAATCAACAGCAATATTTTGCAGATTGAAAACGAGCTGTATGCGCCGATCCGTCCGAAACGCGTTACCCGTAGCGGGGAGACGCCGTCGGATGCGTTGCTGCGCGGCGGCATTGAATATATTGAAGTGCGTTCGCTGGATATCAATCCGTTCTCGCCGATTGGCGTGGACGAGCAGCAGGTACGTTTCCTCGACCTGTTTATGGTCTGGTGTGCGCTGGCGGATGCGCCGGAAATGAGCAGCGAGGAGCTGCTGTGTACGCGTACCAACTGGAACCGGGTGATCCTCGAAGGGCGTAAGCCGGGTCTCACGCTGGGCATCGGCTGCGAAAGCGCCCAGTTCCCGCTGGTGCAGGTCGGCAAAGATCTGTTCCGCGACCTGCGCCGTGTCGCGCAAACGCTGGACGGCATTGAAGGTTCTGACGCCTATCAGAAGGTATGTGATGAACTGGTCGCCTGTTTCGACAATCCGGAGCTGACCTTCTCGGCGCGTATTCTGCGCATGATGAAAGAGCAGGGGATTGGCGGGACGGGTAAACAACTGGCAGCAGAGTACCGCGCCACCCTGCGGGAAGAGCCGCTGGAAATCCTGAGCGAAGATGATTTTATTGCCGAGGGTAAAGCCTCATGGGAACGCCAGCGTGAGGCTGAGGCGGCAGATACTGAGTCGTTTGAAGCCGTTCTGGCGAGACATGCCTGATACAAAAGAAAAAGGCCACATCACTGTGGCCAAAATTTACATCTCTGAAATCAGGGATGATGATAACAAATGCGCGTCTTTCATATATTCAGACTCGCCCAGCTCTAAAGAGTTCATTTTAATTTAAAAAAAATTACGCTATCCACAGTGATGAGAAATTCAGAGTAAAAGGTTAAGTGTAACCTGCTGAATTTACAGACATAAAGATAGCATGGAGGAGACAGAATGCCGTTATTAGATAGTTTTACTGTTGACCATACTCGTATGGAAGCCCCAGCGGTGCGCGTGGCGAAAACCATGAACACGCCGCATGGCGATGCCATCACCGTGTTTGACCTGCGTTTCTGCATTCCGAACAAAGAAGTGATGCCGGAAAAAGGGATTCATACGCTGGAGCACCTGTTTGCAGGCTTTATGCGCGATCACCTGAACGGCAACGGTGTTGAAATTATCGACATTTCGCCAATGGGCTGCCGTACCGGCTTCTACATGAGCCTGATTGGTACGCCTGATGAGCAGCGCGTTGCCGATGCGTGGAAAGCAGCAATGGCCGACGTATTAAAAGTTCAGGATCAGAAGCAGATCCCTGAGCTGAACGTCTACCAGTGCGGTACGTATCACATGCACTCTCTGGCGGAAGCGCAGGACATTGCACGTCATATTCTTGATCATGACGTGCGCGTGAACAGTAACGAAGAGCTGAAATTGCCGAAAGAGAAATTGCAGGAACTGCATATCTAGTGGCTATCGGGCAGGGATATCTCTGCCCGCCTTGTTTTACGGGTCGGTAACCCGATACTCCACGCGCTGCGCCTCATCAGGCTGCGGCACCTCCAGCTTCGTTAACATCCGCTGTAAAACCGTCTCCGGCACCGCATGCTGTCGGTTCCTGTTCTGCTGCTTCCACTGCTGATATGGCACTTCCAGATAGACAATGTTGACCTCCGCGCCATAGGCGGTAAAAAGCGAGACTAATTGCGTGCGTAGCTGGCGGGTGATGTTCGTTGCATTCCAGACGAACGGCATTTTTTGCCGCAGCAATATCCGGGCCTCTTCTTTTGCCTGCTGGACGATACGCCCCGTCGCCGCCCGGTTTTCCGGCGTCACGCCGAGGCGACGGCGTATATCATCAAGGCTGATGACCGGCATACCGTGGCAGTGCGCCGCAATATAGCGATCTTTGCCCATCCCCGGCAGAGCGCTGAGCAAAATCACGTCGAAAGGCTGCTCAATCCACGGCTCGAAACCCGGTGCGCTGTCCGGGTGTGTCAGATAGTGCCAGCGGCTTGCGGGGGAAGGGAATGGACGTTCCTGACCCCAGCACTGCTGCTCCTGACAAAACAGTTCAAATAACGCGATGCGATCCAGAATTGCGTTTTTATCGGCGCACTCCCGACCTTCGACATCGGCGCGGGCCAGCATCGCCAGCAGCCGGGTGTCAACCCGCATCGCCGCGCTAAGCAGTAACCGTTCGGGGGCAGGGCGCTCAAGCAGCCATAGCGGAAGGCCATGCAGGCGTACCAGCGAGGCAATCTGTTCACGCAGCACAAACGGCGTGGGAATATCACGAAAGAGAATTTCTCTGGCGGTCAGTTCCCCTTTGCGCGCGTGACCAGGAGAGGAGATGCGTCCCTCTTCATCAATACGCGTGGTGCTGCGTTTTTCAACATCGTGCAGCAGCGCAGCGGCCCATAACAGCGCCTGCTGCTGAGGCTCCAGCGCCTGATAGCCGGCTTGCGCACGTAGCGCATCAAGCACCATTTCCGTATGAATGCCAACATTGCCTTCCGCGTGATGATGCGCGTCCTGGGGCACGTCGTGCATTTCTTCTACCCAACTGAATTGTTGGCGAAGGTCAGGCCAGCTTTGCGTCTGGCTCATCGTCCAGATCATGCTTTTTCTCCTGATTGAAATTCCCATGCCATTCGCGCACGCCGCCAGTGGCGTTTCCAGTGCTGGTCAGTTTTGACATGGTTTTTCCGCACGTATTTAAAAACGTTGTGGGCAAAATCCGCCACCGGGAAGGCGTCAGCGTTGCGACTCACGATACCTTCCATTGTGCAGGGCTGGCCGGTATGGACATCAAATGGCGAAAATGCGCCGCGGCTATCGGTATGCGCCAGAACGTGCTGACGCCATGCTGGCTCACTGTTCCCCGGCGGGTCAATGGTGATTTCCGGTACGCAGGGGAAATCAAACAGCGCGGCGTAGAACTTCACCTCTTCCCAACTCAACCATGTTTCATTGCAGCGCACGGCAAACAGGTAAAAGTCCTGCTCAAGCTGGTGATATTCAATGGAATGCACGGCATACAGATTTTCGCCAAACAGTTCCAGATCGCCCAGATCGTGTTTCAGCAACTGCCAGCGCTGGCGGATTTTATGCGTCCAGGCGGAGTCCGTCGGCGCGGCGTGCGAACGGGCGAAAACGCCGTGACGATTGAGGCAATTATTCTCGCCGTCCAGTTTTTCGGTGTGCACCAGGGAAGCGATTGCCTGCAAATCCTGCCAGTAGTGAGCGTTAATACGATCGTCGCTGGTGGTGCCGGGGGAGAAAGGATAGTGCCAGGTTCTCCCGTATTTTCGTTGGGTATTCATGATAATCCATTATTCGGTTTTTTAGTTGAGCTGACAGCGCGAGGAAAATCAGCGTGGCGATCCCTGGCATGGCGGTTAATCGGGCCAAGCGGGAGGGCAATCAGTGGAAAAACGACTGAGCGGATGGCTCAGCACCGGTTGAAAAGTGAACGGAAAGAGCGGGGCGGGGAGATAATACGCGGGTTAAAAAGTGATTGCAAAAAAAATGGGACCCGCAGATCCCATTATATTTAGTGGGCACCACCGCCACCACCGCCTGCACCAAACGGCGGTCTCGCAAACCAGACCAGCCCGAGCAGAAGAATAAATATCCCTGCCGAAATCCAGAAGATCTCGTTAGCGGAAATAATTAACCCCTGATTGGTAATTTGCTGCGCCAGCCAGCCGGACGCCTGCTGCTGCGTCATACCCAGTCCCTGAAGCTGATCGTACATCTGCTGTGCCTCAGGATTATACGGATTAACCGATTCGGTGAGCTGCGCATGATGCAACGATTCGCGGTTGGTCCACAGGGTAGTGGTGATTGAGGTGCCAATCGACCCGGCAAGGGTTCGCGTAAAGTTCGACAGACTCGATGCGGCGGCCAGGCGCTCCGGCGGCAGGCCGGAAAGCGTAATCGTGGTCAGCGGCATAAAGAAGCAGGCAACGGCAAAGCCCTGGATAAACTGCGGCCACGCCGAGGCACCGAAATCCATGCCGGGTTCGAAGGTATACGCGCGCCAGTAGAAGCAGACCGCATACATAATAAAGCTGAACGTCACCAGACGGCGCATATCCAGTTTATGTGCAAAGCGGCCGATAATGGGCGACAGGAGTACCGGGATCACGCCGACGGGAGCCGACGCCAGACCGGCCCAGGTGGCGGTATAGCCGTAGACCTCCTGCAATAGCTGCGGCAACAGGACAATCGCGCCAAAGTAGAGCATATAGGCCAGACTGATACACAGGCAGCCGATGGTAAAGTTACGCGACTTAAACAACGACAGATCGACAATCGGGTTATCGTCGGTCAACTCCCAGACGATCAGGAAGGCAATCGACACCACGGCGACTACCGTCAGCACGATGATTTCACTGGACGCGAACCAGTCCAGCTCTTTACCCCGGTCGAGCATGATTTGCAGACTACCAATCCCGAGCACCAGCAGCCCCAGCCCGACGCCATCAATTCGCCGTTGCTCGGTGCGGGTCTCGCGTCCGCGCAGCGATTGCAGGGTCAGCAGCACCACCAGAATGCCGATCGGTACGTTGATGAAGAAGATCCAGCCCCAGTGGTAGTTGTCGCTGATATAGCCGCCGAGGATCGGCCCGCAAATCGGCGCGACGATCACCGTCATCGACCACAGCGCCAGCGCGATGGAGCGTTTGGCGGGCGGGTAGTTACTCAGCAGCAGACTTTGCGACAGCGGGATCAGCGGCCCGGCTACAATCCCCTGAATGACGCGGAAGAAAATCAGCATCGTCAGGCTGCTGGACACGCCGCAGGCCCAGGAGGCAATCGCAAACGCCACCGTTGACCACAGGAACAGTTTTACTTCCCCGACGCGTTTTGCCAGCCAGCCGGTGATCGGAATGGAGATCGCATTCGCCACGCCGAAGGAGGTAATCACCCACGTTCCCTGGCTCAGTGACGAGCCAAGGTTCCCGGCGATAGTGGGGATCGCGACGTTAGCAATGGTTGAGTCCAGCACCTGCATGAAGGTCGCCAGCGACAGCGCGATGGTCATGATGACCAGCTGCGCGCCCTCCAGCGGTTTTTGCTGTTGCATTACGCTCACCTTAAATTACCCTGCGTTAGCCTGCACAATGTCATTAATGAGTTTGTTAACAGGTTCAAGGCTGATTTCGCGGGCGTTACTTTCGTATGCCGGATTTTTACGTGCCTGATTCGCCAGCATTTGTCCGTCGCGATTGGTCGTATCGACGGTCACCAGCGTAGACAGACCAATGCGCAGCGGATGGTCAGTAAGCTGTTTCTGGTCCAGTTCGATACGCACTGGCAGACGCTGAACCACTTTGATCCAGTTACCGGTGGCGTTCTGCGCAGGCAGCAGCGAGAAGGCACTGCCGGTGCCCATATCCAGGCCCACCACTTTACCGGTGTATTTGATATCGTCGCCATAGACATCGCTGATGACGGTCACCGACTGGCCAATACGCATATGCGCAAGCTGGGTCTCTTTAAAGTTAGCGTCTACCCACAGGTTAGTGGCGGGCACCACGGCCATCAGCGGTGTGGTTGGGCTAATCTGCGCGCCGGGCTGAACCGAGCGGCGGGAAACGTAGCCGGTCAGAGGGCTGACGATTTTGGTACGCTGCAACGCAAGCCAGGCATTACGCACTTCGGTCGCGGCCTGCTTCACTGCTGGCTGATCTTCAAGGCGGGTGCCGAGGATCATCGCCTGATTAGCATTGTACTGCTGAATCGCCACATCAAGCTGCGCCTGGGCGCTGGCAACGGCATCACGCGCATGTTGCAACTCTTCCCGACCAATCAGGTTGGCGGAGCCGAGCGGCACGCGGCGGTTGAGGTCGGTTTGCGCCTGAGAGAGCGCCGTTTTCTGCACGTTGATATTCGCCTGCAACTGCTTGCTGTTAATCATTTGCTGGCGGGTCTGGCGCACGCTGGAGGCGAGTTCGGTCTGCGCTTTTTCAAACGCCTGCTGAGCATCGGTCTCATCAAGAGTGACCAGTACGTCGCCTTTTTGCACGTAATCAGTGTTATCGGCCCAGACTTTCGTCACGCTGCCCGACACCTGCGCCATGATTTGCACCTGATTCCCTGCGACGTAAGCATCGTCGGTCTCTTCAAAATGACGAAGGACTAAAAACCAGTAAATTCCCCATGCCACGGCAATAATAATAAAGAGCAGGGTCAAAAGCAGAAGCAGGCGTTTACGCTTGCCCTTCTTCTTAACCGGTTGCTGCGGGGCTGGAATCGCCGCATTTTCGCTCATGTTATTCTCCACGATCTTATTATTTCACATCGGCTTATGCCGACCAGTTTGTCAGACAGGCCAGCAGTTCTGGCCTGCTGGCCTGTCAATTTCTTTTTAATCAGGATATGCGAGCGACACGAAACGTTAGCGCAACGCCTCGAGGATTGCGCCTTCTTCGTCCATCTGATCGAGACGGGTCAGAAGCTTACGCGTGATCTGCTCAAGCTGTTCTTGTTCGGTAGTGTTCAGCGCTGACCAGAGTTTGTTCAGGCACTGATGCTGAGGGGGAAGGACCTCACGTAAGAATTGATGGCCTTTCTCAGTCAGTTGCAGATGCAGACAACGGCGATCGTTATCACTTTCACGGCGTTCGATCCAGCCGCGTTTTTCCAGCTCATCGGCGATTCGGGTGGCGTTAGTACGAGATGATCCTAACGCACAGCTGAGTTCTGAAGGCTGAATACTGTGATCTTCCTGAGACTCCAGCGTGATTAGCGCCATAAATAACGTCTCGTTGATCCCCTGCGCTTTCAACATCTTATTGCGATTCTCGAGCAGTTTGCCCTGCATATGCATACACAGGCGAGTCAGAAGCACTTCCTTGAAGGGAAACTCTTCATAGCGACTGGCACGGAATTTTAGCATTTGTTCAATGGGCGTAAACGAACTATCCATTTGGGCATGACCTCATTAGTTTCAGCCGATATAATAACGACAGTGACAAATAAAGTAAATCCATTAATTACCTAAATTAATATTTGCCAATTATATATTCGTCAGCCATTTCCATGCGAATCCATAGGCGGCAGCGCTCAAGAGTGTTGGAATAATAATACTGCGGGTCTTATAGAAGCTGATACCCAGCACGGCAAAACCTACCAGGGTGGGCAGCAGGCGTTGTACATCAGCGATAACCTCCGGTGCGCTGGAGACCACCAGCAATGCACAAATAGAAGCGATGCCGATAGTATCGAGCAGAACACCGGACGCGCCGTGTTTTTCCGGGGCATGGCGACCTGATTGCAGGCGCAGCGGCAAATAACGAAACAGGTAATTCACGCCGCCCACCAGCAGACCGAGTAAAAGAACGCTACTGCTCATGCTTTTTCTCCTTCAGAGATGCCTGTATCAGTGCGGTCAGGCATCCGCAGGTAATGCCCGCCAGAATGGCGACAGGAATGGATACCAGGGTAACGCCTGCCAGCGAACCGATAAGGGCCGCGGTGACGCAAAGCGATTGTTTACGCTGAAAAGAGGCCAGCAGAAAGCTCATGAACAGGGCCGGGAGCATAAAACCCATCGCCGCTTCGATGGCGGGATACCCGGCCAGCAGGCCGTTGCCTGACCAGGCACCGATAATTGTTCCCAGCACCCAGGACGCCCATGAACAGAAGGCAATGCCGATCATCCAGTTCTCACTCCAGCGGCGATTGTCGCGCACCAGTTTAGCGGTGGCGGCGGCAAAGACTTCATCGGTGAGACCAAAGGCCCACAATGCCGTTTTAGGTTTACTGAGCCGGGTGGCAATCCGACTGCGCAGGGACGGGCCGTACAGAACGTGACGAACGTCCATCGCCATCACCGTCAGCGCCGCAATCCACAGCGAACTTCCCGCCGCCAGCATGGTAGTGATCACAAACTGGCTAGCACCGGCATAAATGATGCAGGAAAAAAAGAGACTCTCGACGGGCGAAAAGCCAAGCCGGGTGGCATTAAGGCCAAAGGCGAAGGCGACCGGGATATAACTGATTACGATGGGCAGACTGTCTTTGATCCCCTCAAACAGGGTGGCCTGATTAAGCGGAAAACGAGCGGAAGTGTGAGCGGGGCTTGCCATAGTTTGCTTGATTTATAACCGGGGTGATAATCACGTGAATTAACAGGTTATAACACCATACCAGACGGCGGGATGGGTTAACATCCCACCGCCGGACAAGATTAGTGAGCTGAACCGCGCCACCAGGCCAGCAAATTCAGTACCGCGATAACCGCGCCCGCCCCGCAGACGCCCGCCCAGCCCGCGTGTTGCCAGGCAGCGGCGGAGATCAGCGAACCTGCCGCGCCGCCGATAAAGTAGCTGGTCATGTAGCCGGCGGTCAGGCGATTACGTGCATCGGGTTGCACGCGGTAAATCACCGTCTGGTTGGTGATATGCACACCCTGAACGGTGAGGTCGAGCACCAGGATACCGATAATCAATGCGAGCACAGAGGCGTGACCGAACCAGATGGCTATCCACGACAGCAGCAACAGCAGCAGGCCGACGGTGGTTGTCAGATGGGCTTTGCCTTTGTCCGCCAGTCCGCCCGCGGGGCGTGCGCCCAGCGCGCCTGCGGCACCCGCCAGACCAAACAGACCAATCAGGCTTTCTGAATAGTTAAACGGCGGGGAGGCGAGCAGAAAGGCCATCGAGGTCCACAGAATGCTGAAGTTCGCAAAGGTCAGACAGCCGAGGATGGCGCGGGTGCGCAACAGCTTGTTGCGCAGAAAAAGGGTAAATACCGAGCCGAGGATCTGCGGGTAGTTAAGGTGGTTTTCCTGTTTTATTTTCGGAAGGCCGCGCCACAGGGCCAGCGCCATTAATGTCATTAACACGGCGGCCACCCAGTATACGGTGCGCCAGCCACCCAGATCGGCGAGAAGGCCAGCTACCGTTCGTGCCAGCAGAATGCCAAGCAGCAGACCGCTCATAATGGTTCCCACCACTTTACCGCGCTTTTCCGGTGTGGCGAGGGTGGCGGCCAGCGGGACGAGGATCTGCGCCACTACCGAAAAGAGGCCGGTCAGCGCGGTGCCGAGGAGCATCACCGCGAGTGAGTGGCTGCTGGCGGTAATTAACAAGCCAATCGCCGAAAGCAGCGTCATAGAGACAATCAGTTTGCGCCGTTCAAACATATCTCCCAGTGGAACCAGGAACAGCAGACCTGCCGCGTAGCCTAATTGAGCCACCGTGACGATAAATCCCGCCTGGCCGGGAGTCAGAGAAAACGCTCTGGCGATGGTATCAAGCAGCGGTTGCGGATAATAATTGCTGGCGACGGCAAGGCCGGTGGCGACGGACATAAGCACGATAAGCGTCGGGCTGAGCGCCTGATTCGATTTATTCATTGTTATCAGTAATGGTTAGTTAAGTTGTACCCATAATAACGAATGATTGATGATAACGGGGAGGGGCGCGTGTTGGATTGTGCGGTTGGGGTTATCCCCTCCCGTGCAGGAGGGGATATCAGAACGATTACTTCTGCGCGGCCAGCGCCTCTTTCACCCAGCCGTCGAACTGCTGCTGGTGGGCTTTGATCCAGCCGTCAACGTGGCCCTGAACATCGGCCTCGGACGCTTTACCTTCATGCATCATCGCGTTCTGGGCGTTGATATCTGCCAGCGGCAGTTTCATCAGCGAGAACAGTTTTGCCGCCGCCGGGTTTTTCTCCGCCCAGGCTTTGTTGGCGACGATATGCATGGTGTTTACCGGGAAACCATAGTTCGCGCCGTTCGGCAGTTTGGTATCGATATCTTTCTGCTCACCCGGCAACGAAGAGAACGGCACCTGTAACCAGACGACGTCTTTACCCGGCTTCATCACGTCGCTCACCCAGTATGGCGTCCAGGTGTAATACAGGATTGGCTTACCTTCTTTAAAGCGGGTGATGGTATCCGCCATCATCGCTGAATAGTTGCCGTGGCTGACATCAACCGTTTTTTCCAGATCGAAAGCTTTGTTCTGGTGGTTAATAACCGCTTCACAGCCCCAGCCCGGCGAGCAGCCCATCATGTCCGCTTTGCCGTCGCCGTTAGTATCAAAGATTTTGGCAATCTTCGGATCTTTCAACTGAGCGAGATTGGTGATTTTATACTGCTCGGCGGTTTTTTTATCGATCAAATACCCCTGCGCCGCACCGGTCACAAACACCCCTTCACGATAAAACTTTTTGTCGCCACCGGCGGCGGCATACATGTCGTCGTGCAGCGGTTGCCAGTTGACAGCAGTAAAGGTCGCATCGCCAGAGGCAATGGAGGTGTAGCCCACGTTATAGTCAACTTCGCTCGGCTTATTCACGGTGTAGCCGAGCTTCTCCAGCGCGCGGCTGACCAGCAGTGTCTGGAAGGATTCTTCAGAAATGGTGCTCTGCACCGGCTGAACGGTTACGCCTTTACCCGGCAGATCGGCCGCAAAGGTGCTGGTGGAAACAAGAGTGGCCAGGGCAGTGGCTAAAATCGTGCTATGTCGCATCGTTGTTCCTTTTTAATTGAGTGAGGTCGGGCAGGCCCGGCAGACGTTGCGCCGCCGGGCAAGGGTGATTATTTGATGAAGGGACGAGTGACTAAGCCCAGCGGGCCAGTCGCGTACCAGCGGCGATTACCCCGGCTGCGGGAATCGCGGCCAACGGCCTGAGTGAGACGGTCAAGAATGATGGCGAGGATCACGATCCCCACGCCGCCAACGGTCGCCAGGCCCATATCAAGACGGCCAATGCCGCGCAGTACCATCTGACCCAGACCGCCTACGGCGATCATTGAAGCAATAACCACCATGGAGAGGGCCAGCATCAGCGTCTGGTTGACGCCTGCCATAATGGTTGGCATTGCCAGCGGGAGCTGCACTTTAAATAGCATCTGACGCGGGCTGGCCCCAAAGGAGCGCGACGCCTCAATGAGATCCGCCGGTACCTGATTAATACCGAGGATCGTCAGGCGCACAATCGGTGGCAGGGCGAAGATAATGGTGACCACTACGCCCGGCACGTTACCGATCCCGAACAGCATGACGATAGGCACCAGGTAAACGAACGCGGGCGTGGTTTGCATCGCATCCAGCAGCGGACGGATAATTTTCGCCGCGCGCGGATTTCGCGCCAGCCAGATCCCCAGCGGCAGTCCCAGTATCACGCAGAACAGTAGCGCGGTAAGCACCAGCGCCAGAGTGATCATCGCCTGCGACCATGCGCCAATCGCGCCAATCGCAATCAGGGAGATCAGCGTCGCGACGCCCATGCCGAGGCCGGAAATCTGCCAGGCAATCAGGGTAAAGACGAGGATCGCCACCGGGGCAGGCATTCCCAGCAGCAGTTGCTGGAAACCGTTGAGGATATAATCCACCGGCACGCGAATGCCCTGGAATACCGGACGGAAATGGGTCACCACCCAGTCGATCCCCTGCGTCACCCAGCTATCAAGTGGGATCAGCGTCTTATGGAACGGATCCATAATATTGAAATGTTCAGGTGCTGGCGCAGGCGCGCTGGTTAGCCAGTCGGCGCTTCCACCACCGTCAGCGGGTGCGGCGGGCGCGCCCCAGGCATCGGCGGATTGTGCGGCACTGTCAGCGGATTGTGCTGCACTGTCTGCGGCAGGTGCGGTTTCCCACGGGTTATTTTGATCAGCCATTGGTAGCTCCCTCGCGATCTAAAGACTGTAGCAACATGCGTTTTGAGATGATGCCGAGGTATTGCTGCTCTTCATCCACTACGGGTACGGCACAGGGGGCCTGGCCCACGTGGGAAAGCAGTTCGCTGAGCGGCGTTTGCGCGTCCACCGCAAGCGGGGAGTCGATTAACGCCGCGTCGATACCCTGCTGCTGGCTGAGCGCCGCTTTCAGGGAGTCGATGGAGACAATGCCGACATATTTATTGCCGCGTTCAATCACATAACCGTATTCGCGATCTTCATCCTGTAATAATTTGAGCGCTGAACGCGGACCGAAGCCCGGCGTTTTACGAATCAACCCTACCGGACTACGGCGGGCAATATCTTTCGCACTGAAGACCTGACTTATATCCACACCACGGAAGAAGGTGCGCACATAATCATTAGCTGGATTATTGAGAATTTCATCCGGCGTGCCGACCTGAACCACTTCACCATTTTGCATAATGGCAATGCGATCGCCGATGCGCATTGCTTCATCCAGATCGTGAGAAATAAAGACCACGGTACGCTGATGCTTCGCCTGCAATTTCACCAGCTCATCCTGCATTTCGGTACGAATTAACGGATCGAGAGCGGAGAACGCTTCGTCCATTAACAAAATATCAGGATTGATAGCTAAGGCGCGGGCCAGCCCAACGCGCTGACGCATACCGCCAGAGAGTTCATCAGGGTAGCCGTGGGCATAATTTTCCAGGCCGACCTGACGCAGCGCATCCAGCGCTTTTTCCTGACGCTCCTGCGCAGAAACGCCTGCCAGCTCCATACCAAACGCGGTATTGTCCAGCACGGTCATATGTGGCATCAGTGCAAATGACTGGAACACCATCGCAATCTTCTTCCTGCGCACCTCGCGGAGTTCAGCATCTGAGATTTTGGCGATATCGACGCCGTCAATCAGCACTTGTCCACGGGTGGGTTCAATCAGGCGATTGAGAAGGCGTACCATTGTGGATTTACCCGATCCGGATAATCCCATGATGACAAATATCTCGCCTTCTTCAATGGCCAGACTCGCGTCTTTAACGCCAAGCGATAGCCCTGTTTTTTCCAGAATTTGCTCTTTCGAAAGTCCTTTCTCGATATATTTGAATGCGCGCTGTGGATGCTCACCAAATACTTTATATAGATTCTTAACTTCTAATTTAATTGCCATGCAATAAAAAGATTCCCGTTATTTGCTTTTGTCGATTTGCTACCTGTAAGAAATAATCACCGCGGTATACCCTAGCACACTGAGAATCTGTGGCAACCCTCACACTGCCGGTTGGCACGAATATTGCCGCACCAGGATCGGCGGCATTTCCCATGATATAAGGGCTGAGCGGGAATCGAATAAAGTTGATATTTTTTTAAAGCCACAGCAGAAGAGCGCCCTGAATCGGATGATTCTGACGATTATGCTTTGCACTATTAACCTTAACCTAAATTGAAATATATGTGTGATAAATATGCAATCTTTGGGAAATATCCGGCCAGGAAACAGGCGATATTTCCTGACGACTAATAATGACTATGGCTAACGCTGGGTCGACTGACGGACCCTCAGTTTTCCGGTCATCATCACCTGGGTGGCCGTATCTTCACCCTCACAAAGATATTCCACGGCGAGCCGCCCCAGCTCGGCGTAGGGAAGCTGAACGCTGGTTAATTCCGGCGCGAGCTGGCTGGTATAGCGCTGATCGTCGTAGCCGGCCACCATCACCTGCTGAGGAACGCTGATCTGCAATTCGGCCAGCGCCTGATAGCAGCCCAGCGCGAGCCAGTCGCTGGCGCAAAATATGGCGTCCGGCGGCGGTGAACACTGCATCAGTTGGTGGGTAGCGCACCGGGCTTCATTAAGCTGCCAGTTAGTACTGATGACCAGTGAAGGGTCGAACTCTATGCCTGCCTGTGCCAGCGCCGCCTTATACCCTTCCAGACGATGTTGCGAGGCGTCCATCCAGCGATCGCCGGTGATATGTGCAATGCGTCGTGCGCCCTGGCTGAGCAGATGACGAGTAACCTGTAACGCATTGGCGTAATCGTTTGGCAGAAACGTCGGCGCCATCGGATAGTTACGGTCATAGATATTCAGCAGCACCAGCGGGATACGGGTGCAATTGTCAAACGGTGCGAAATCAATCGCGCTGGTGATAGGGGACGCCAGGATAATCCCGGTGCAGCGCCGCTGTTCAAGCTGACGGATAATATGGATAGCCAGTTCGCCATCATCACCGTAGTCGTAAATGGTCAGCAGAGCGTTGTTGCGCCACGCGGCATCCCGGGCCTGATTAAACGCATCGACAAAAGGATCGTAGCCGGGCATGGCGTTGACCAGGATAGCAATTTCTTCCTGTCCCTCCAGTTGATGCGGCGAGGGAATTTTTTTATACCCCAGCTTTTGCGCAGTCACGATGACCCGCTGACGCGTTTCATCGCTGAGCTTAATGCTCTGTGAATTATTGAGGATCAATGACACCGTCGCCTGCGAGACTCCCGCCTCGCGAGCGATATCGTTCATGGTAATTTTTTCTTTCTTTTTCATAACCTTTGCCATCGGTTATCTGAATTCTGACCCACTATACCATAGCCTGACAGGGGATTTATGGCCGCAACCCTAAAAGCGAGGGAATGTGATCGTCATAACAATTACCTCATGGCGATGTTGCGGTTCAGGATGCTAAGTAATATTTATTAGCTAATAAATATTAATTACGAGCGATCACAGGAGAAATTATGCGTCAACAATGGAGTAAGGAGCAGGCAAATCGCTGGTATCAGCAGCAGGGATGGATGTGCGGATTTAACTATCTGCCGCGGACCGCTGTGAACTGGACAGACCTATGGCAGGCCGAAACCTTCGATGCGCAAACGATCGATCAAGAACTGGGCTGGGCGCAGGGCGTGGGTTATAACACCTTGCGTATCAATCTGCCGTTTATCGTCTGGCAGCACGATCGCGACGGCCTGATTAGCCGCATCGATGCTTTTTTAACGATAGCGGCGAAACAGGGCTTTCGTACCATGCTCACCCTGATGGACGACTGCGGATTCTCCGGCGATGAACCTTATCTCGGGCCGCAAAAAGCGCCGGTGCCCGGCAAACATAACAGCCAGGCCGCCGCCAGCCCGGGCCGTGACAAGGTGTGCGATTATGCGGTATGGCCGGAAATCGAACGCTATGTACGCGATATCATCCGCACCTTCCGCGAAGATGCGCGTATTGTCGTCTGGGATTTGTACAACGAGCCGGGCAACCGCGGCACCTTTGCCAGCGGGACCGAAGAGGTGCTGTACGATGAAAAGCTGGAGCGTTTTGCGCTGGAGTTGATGACGAAAACCTTCCAGTGGGCGCGAGACGAAGATCCTGTTCAGCCTTTGACCGTAAGCGCCTGGCATCTTTCGCAGGACCCGGCGCAGCCGGACGAGGAGATTTATCAGCATCCGGTCGATCGTGCCGCGCTGGAGCTTTCTGACGTGATCAGTTTTCACGCCTATGTCGGCACGGCAAAAATGGTTCGCGCGATCCGCCATGTGGAGCAATTTGGTCGTCCGCTGTTTTGCACCGAATGGCTGGCCCGTCACGTCGGCAGCACCTTTGAGGCGCAGCTACCACTTATGCATGGCTGTAACGTGGTGTCGTATCAGTGGGGGCTGGTACGCGGGAAAACGCAAACCTTTATGCCGTGGCCTGGCGTCCTGAAAGAGCAGGGTGATTACGCCCACCTCTGGTTCCACGATGTTTTCGATGAAAACGGGCTGCCGTTCCGTAAAGCCGAGCTGGAACTGGTATCACACCTGACACGCATTCCGCTTCATCCGCGTGCCTGATCCACCGCTGGGCATCAAAGATGCCCGGCAGGATTTATCATCAGAAATTCCAGTCTTCGTCTTCGGTTTCCACCGCTTTGCCCATCACATAAGATGAACCTGACCCGGAGAAAAAGTCGTGGTTTTCATCGGCGTTAGGCGAGAGCGCCGCGAGGATGGCCGGATTCACTTCCGCCATTTCTGGTGGGAATAACGCTTCATAACCGAGGTTCATCAGCGCCTTATTAGCGTTGTAACAGAGAAACGACTGAACATCCTCTTCCCAGCCCGTATCGGCATACAGATCGTGGGTGTAGGCCAGTTCGTTGTCATAGAGATCCATCAGCAGTTCGAGGGCAAAATTCTTCAGTTCCTCACGCTCTTCCGCACTGAGTCTCTCCAGCCCTTTCTGATATTTATAACCAATATAATAACCGTGGACCGCTTCATCGCGAATAATCAGGCGAATCAGATCGGCGGTATTGGTCAGCTTCCCGCGGCTGGAGAAATACATCGGCAGCCAGAAGCCGGAATAGAACAGAAACGACTCCAGAAACACGCTGGCGATTTTTTTCTTCAGCGGCTCGTCGGCGCGGTAGCGCTCCAGGATCAGCTGCGCTTTACGTTGCAACGGCGCGTTCTCTTCGCTCCACAGATAGGCGGCATCCACGTCCCTGGTCTGGCACAGGGTGGAGAAAATCGAGCTGTAGGAGCGGGCATGCACCGCCTCCATAAAGCTGACGTTCGACAGCACCGCCTCTTCATGCGGCGTGAGCGAGTCGGCCATCAGCGCCGGCGCGCCCACCGTGTTTTGAATGGTATCAAGCAGCGTCAGCCCGGTGAAAACGCGGATGGTAAGCTGTTGTTCCGCTGCGCTCAGCCCCTGCCAGGCGGGAATGTCATTCGACAGCGGCACCTTCTCCGGCAGCCAGAAGTTGCTGGTCAGACGGTTCCAGACCTCAAGATCTTTATCGTCGTGGATTTTGTTCCAGTTCACGGCGCTCACGCGCGACAGGCGATTCATCCCTTTCTCCTTACAGCGCGCATGACACGCAGCCTTCGATTTCGGTGCCTTCCAGCGCGAGCTGGCGGAGGCGAATGTAGTACAGCGTTTTGATGCCTTTCTTCCACGCGTAAATTTGCGCTTTATTGATATCGCGGGTGGTGGCGGTATCCGGGAAGAACAGCGTCAGCGACAGTCCCTGATCGACGTGGCGCGTGGCTTCGGCATAGGTATCAATGATTTTCTCCGCGCCAATTTCATAGGCGTCCTGGAACAGGGCCAGATTATCGTTGGTCATAAACGGGGCAGGGTAGTACACGCGCCCGGTTTTCCCTTCCTTACGGATTTCAATCTTCGACACGATCGGATGAATGCTGGAGGTCGCGTGGTTGATATAGGAAATTGAGCCGGTCGGCGGCACCGCCTGCAAATTCTGGTTATAAATGCCGTAGCGTTTCACATCCTCGCAAAGCTGCTGCCACATCGCGCGGGTGGGTAAGGTAATACCGGCGCGTGCAAACAGTTCGGCGACTTTCGTCGTTTTGGGCTGCCAGTCATTTTCGAGGTACTGTCGGAAATATTCGCCGCTGGCATAGCGTGATTGCTCGAACCCGGCGAAGCGCTGGTTACGCTCGCGGGCAATCATCATGGACGTATTCAGTGCGTGCCAGGTGATGGTGTAGAAATAGAGATTGGTGAAATCCAGCCCTTCCGGAGAACCGTAGGCAATACCTTCCCGCGCCAGGTAGCCGTGCAGGTTCATCTGTCCCAGACCGATGGCATGAGAGTCAGCATTGCCCGCCGCTACCGAGGGAACCGAGCGGATATGACTCATGTCGGAGACGGCGGTCAGGCCGCGAACGGCGGCTTCAACGGTACGGCCAAAATCCGGCGAATCCATCGTATGCGCAATATTCAGCGATCCGAGGTTGCAGGAGATATCATGCCCGGTCTGCGCGTAATCGAGATTTTCATCAAACGTGGAGGCGCTGTTGACCTGTAAAATCTCCGAGCACAGATTGCTCATGTTGATGCGCCCGGCAATCGGGTTGGCGCGGTTAACCGTGTCTTCAAACATAATGTACGGATAGCCGGACTCGAACTGGATCTCGGCCAGCGTCTGAAAGAAATCGCGGGCGTTAATGTACTTTTTACGAATTCGCTCGTCGGCGACCATCTCGTCGTAAAGCTCGCTGACTGCAATATCGCCAAACGGTTTGCCGTAAATGCGCTCTACATCGTAGGGCGAGAACAACGCCATCTGCGCATTCTCTTTCGCCAGGCGGAAAGTCACATCCGGGATCACCACGCCGAGCGAGAGGGTTTTAATACGGATTTTTTCGTCGGCGTTCTCGCGTTTGGTATCGAGGAAACGCTGAATATCCGGATGGTGTGCGTGCAGATAGACCGCGCCTGCGCCCTGACGCGCGCCGAGCTGATTTGCGTAGGAAAAGGCATCTTCCAGCATTTTCATTACCGGGATCACCCCGGAAGACTGGTTCTCAATGCGCTTAATCGGTGCGCCTGCTTCACGCAGGTTGGAGAGCAGGAAGGCCACGCCGCCGCCGCGTTTGGACAACTGCAGCGCCGAATTCACTGCCCGGCCGATCGACTCCATATTGTCTTCAATACGCAGCAGAAAACAGGAAACCAGTTCGCCGCGCTGTTGCTTGCCGCAGTTCAGAAACGTGGGCGTGGCAGGCTGAAAGCGACCGGACAGCATTTCGTCGGTTAGCTGCCGGGCCAGCGTGGTATCGCCCTGCGCCAGCGTCAGCGCCACCATCGTCACGCGATCTTCAAAGTGTTCCAGATAGCGTTTGCCGTCGAAGGTTTTTAGCGTATAGCTGGTATAAAACTTCCACGCGCCGAGAAAGGTCTGGAAACGAAAACCGCTGGCGTGCGCATGGGCAAACAGATCGACGATAAAGGCGCGGTCATAACGAGCCAGCACGCTGTCATCGTAATACCCTTCGCTAACCAGCCAGTCGAGGCGCGCGTCCTGGTGCGGGAAAGTGACCGTATTGGGCAGGACGTGGGCGCTGTAAAAGGCGTCCACCGCCTGACGATCTTTCTCAAACTGGATATGGCCTGCTTTGTCGTACAGATTCAGCATGGCGTTTAGCGCATGATAATCCGGCGCGGCCTGCGTTACGCGTTCTGCGGTTGTCGTTGCCAAAATTCGCTCACTCCTTTTCGCACGTTATCAATATCACGTTGGGTGCCCATCAGCTCAAAACGGTAAAGCCAGGGAACGTTGCACTTCTGAGAAATGACATCTCCCGCGCGCCCGTAAGCCTCGCCGAAGTTGCGATTTCCCGAGGCGATCACCCCGCGAATTAGCGCACGGTTATGTTCATCATTTAAAAATCGAATGACCTGACGCGGCACTGCGCCAGCGGTTCCGCCGCCGCCGTAGCTCGGCACGATCAAAATGTAGGGTTCATCTACCCGGATGCGCTCGCGCTCGTTCAGCGGAATGCGTACCGCAGGCAACCCCAGCCGCTCAATAAAGCGCAGCGTGTTTTCCGAGCTGCTGGAGAAGAAGACGAGGGTATTCATGCGCGGGCGGCGATGGGCGCGGCGCTAAGACGATTAATCATATCCGGGCGAAAGCCTGACCAACTGGTTTCTCCGGCGATGACCACCGGCAACTGGCGATAGCCCTGGGCGCGCAGCGTCTCAATTTCATTCGTATCGACATCCAGGTTAACCATCTCAAACGCCAGTCCGCGACTTTCCATCGCACGTTTGGTGGCGTGGCATTGAACGCAATCATTTCGAGTGTAAATAATAATACGCATGATTCGTATTTCCATTTAGAATGAGAGTGGCGGCGCGGATATCGCGTCGGGTTAGTGTTGCTTCATAAGATGAGATACTAGATGTAGCTAACTAAAAGTTCAACCATACAAGATATAGTATTTTTAGATAAGTTTTGCCTGGCTGATGAACGTAGCGTGGCAGGGCGCGCTGTTGCTGACGTGGAGCGGAAGGGGCATGAAAAAGAAAACCCCCGCAGGAGGGACCTGCAGGGGTTCTGTTAAAAAAGGGGTAATTAGCGGCGACGCAGGCTCAGCAGCGCGCCAAAGAAAATCCCGACGGCGGCGGCAGTACCGACGCTGCACCAGGGTTTTTCACGCAGAAACGTTCCTGCGCAACCTACAGCATCACGCGTTGCCTGACCCACACGGGTACGGCCATTGGCACGTGCACGCGTTTCTTTTAACAGCGCTTTCGCTTTACGACGCGCTTCTTCTGCTTCGCCTTTGGCATCACTGCCCCAGGACTTTAATACGGACTCAAGGCTATCCGCTAATTGATTAACGTCATTCTGGATATCCTGAACGCCATCATCTACATCGTTACGGTTCGGTCGATTAAACATGGGATCCTCCATTGATTTCGATGTGTTTTTAAGTGTAGACCACCTTTTTTGGCCCGGAGATTAAACGCAGCGCTAAAAACTCTTTTATGGACTTTTCTGAAAGCGGGGCTAATGCTGAATACGGTAAGGTGGCGATGCAGTAAAAGATAACGAGGATAAAATATGTATTTACGACCCGATGAGGTGGCGCGCGTTCTTGAAAGAATGGGATTTACAATGGATGTGGTAACGCAGAAAACCTATGGTTATCAGCGTGGTGAGGACTACGTGTATGTCAATCGCGAAGCGCGGATGGGAAGAACGGCGCTGATTGTCCATCCGACCCTGAAAGAACGTTGCATGACGCTTGCGGATCCGGCCTCGGATATAAAAACCTGCGATCACTATCAGCACTTCCCGCTTTATCTGGGAGGACACCGTGAGGAGCATTACGGTATCCCTCACGGCTTTAGTTCACGGATGGCGCTTGAGCGTTTTGTTAAAGGCGTATTCGGCGAGTATCAGCCGGGTTAATGCTGTTCCCTCAGGCTTTCGCCTGCTGGCATGCCGTGACGCGAAACAGACGGCGGCAGTAGTCCAGAAAGTAGCCATAAACCGCCCCCATCACCATAGAAATCACAATATTCGAGCTGACGGCCGCGACGATTTGCGGCCAGCCTGCGCCCACGGTCAGCAAAATCGCAATATAGACCGGTGACTGGAATGTCACATAAGCCACTACATCCGCCAGATTCTTAATCCATCCCGCCGGGCTAATGCGGCGCGCCGTGCGCATAATGGCATCACGATAAAACCCGTAAGGCCACGCAATAATAATGTTAACCGGGATTGCCACCAGCCGCGAAGAAAGCGACTGCTCAAACGTCATTCCGGAGAGGAATATCTCGATCAGCATATTGACAATGGAACAGTAGACCACCATTGCAAACGTGTCAGCCATCGCATGACGCAGGCGGGACTGCGCAGAGAACATCATTGTGCTCCTGAAGAAAAGGGAAAGTGTGATTATCAGCGGGAATCGCCGGTTCATTCGATGTGTATAGATTATATGGCTGGTTATAAACGCACAACTAGTGAAATATTTTTATTTATTTCTTTTTTATGGATAATTTGCTTTGTGGTTGGCTGTTTTTTGCGCGTTTCGTTATTTTCGTTGTTGGTGTGAGTTTATTGGCTTTAAATCAAAGAGTTAAGTACATGGGCTGTTTTAATGCATTTCAAACAATTTGCGCCGCTTCACATTTTTAGCAGAGTATCGGGATCAAAATCCTTGAGCGGGAAGTAAAGCATTTTTTACAGGATAAAAACGCGTTTGGCAGGAGATAATGCTGAAAATAACAATTGCTGGTTATGCGATTAAAGTGAATGGAAATGCAGTTCCGTGTTGCGGCGAGGTTTAGCCTCACCGCATGCGATCAGCAAACACCAAAATCGCCATCTTCGGTGTAGAGCACCACGTCAGCGGCCTTGAGCGTTACTTTATTGCCCTGCTCATCGTTTGCCGGGACGGCAACAATCTGGTCAGCATTAACTTCAATGATTTTTAATTTTGGGCCGCCAATGCGCGGCTGCACGATATCGCCCGTTGAGAACATACTTACTCTCCTGTGAGGTGTGGTTCATTGGTCAAAACATTAGCATAGTAACGTCAGGAAGGTAAAAGAGGGTAAAAAGGCAGGGCGCAACCTTCGCTGTTGACTACACTGTTTACGCTTAGAGATAAAATCTCTTTTTATACAATGGCCTGCTTTTTTATAGGGAGTTTTTTATGGGTTTTTGGCGCGTAGTGATTACGATCATTCTTCCCCCGTTGGGAGTACTTATTGGTAAAGGCTTCGGCTGGGCGTTTCTGCTGAATATTATTCTGACGCTGCTGGGTTATATTCCTGGACTCATTCACGCTTTCTGGGTGCAAACGCGCAATTAATGGGCAGCCTCAGGGGCTTACTCTGAGGCTTGCAGCAATTGCAGCACGCGGGCGAGAGCAACATTTACCGCCTGGTTAATGACCTCTTTGGGTTCACCGCTGAACTGCCGCGACTCGCTTATTACTGGCCGATCAAGCACTGACCAGGCAAACCAGATAAAGCCGGCGGGCGTACCGTCCGGTCCATCATCCGGACCGGCATAGCCGCTGACCGCAACGGAAAGGGGTTCACCCGAGACTTCCCTTGCCCCCAGCGCCATCTCTTCCACAGCCTGATAGCTGACAGCGGTATGTTCCGCCAGCGTCCGGGAATTAACGTGAAGTAACGTAATCTTTGCCTCATCGGTAAAGGTGACAAATCCGCAGCCGTAAAAATCAGGTGTGTCTTTTGCCGCGCAGAGCGTGGTGGCGATTTGCCCACCGGTACAGGACTCAGCGGTTGTCAGGCGTAAATTCTTTTGCGTAAGGACGCTACCCAGACGGTCTGTAAGTTGTTCAATGGAGAGCGAAGCAAGATCGTGTTGTTCAGTGGCAGACGGGCTTGTGGAATTATTCATTACGACCTTCATTGTTACCGGTTAATTTTCATTAATAACTAAGCTACCAAGTAATATAGCCAAAATTCCCACAGAGGCAGAGAAATAAGCCAGGATTGCCGCTTCGTTTAACCATGACGCTGGCGGCGATAACCTGCGAATTTGCAGGAATGAAAGATGACTGCCATGCTTAATACCTGACTCAAATAACCGGAGAGGCTCAGATGAATAAGAAAGCACTTTTCATTCTTCTTGGCTCATTGCTAAGTATTGGCGCTCATGCTGAAGAAAAAGGTGGGCTGAAACCGGGTGATGCTCCACCGCCGCCGCATGCAATGGATGACGGGTATCGTGGGGTTGAGGATGCGCGTATTTCGACCATCGAAAAAGCGAAGGCGATGCACGATGGCGCATCAGTATCATTTCGGGGTAACCTGGTGAAAAAGACCGGTGATGACCGTTTCCTGTTCCGCGATAAAACCGGTGAAATTACCGTACAAATTCCGCCGAGCGTCTTTGACGATCGCGAGGTTAAACCGGATCATCTGCTTACCGTGAGCGGTAGTCTGGATAAAAAACAGGATCCTCCTCTGGTGCGCGTCAGTCATTTAGAGAAATAGCAATACAAATTTTGCAGCAGAGACATCCTCTGCTGCAATGTATTAATCGGTTAAATTTTATACTCCTGAAAATATTATTTATCAGAATTAACTGATGAATTTATTTAACTACCATCACTATAACTTTTAGTCACAACTGTTTATTCATAAACGTTGCAGAATGTAGGATGGTTATTTTCTGCTACACTTTTGATATCTTCACTGCATATAACGAGGTAAAAATGGGACTGTTTAACTTTGTAAAAGATGCTGGCGAGAAGCTTTGGGATGCGGTATCCGGTCATCATGACGATCAGGCAAAAAAAGTTCAGGACCACCTGAGTAAAACCGGTATTCCTGACGCGGATAAAGTTAACGTACAGGTGACTGACGGCGCAGCCGTGGTCTCCGGTATTGCTCTGAGCCAGGAGGCCAAAGAGAAACTGCTGGTAGCGGTGGGTAATATCGCGGGTATTTCCAGCGTGGACGACCAGGTTAAAACTGATGCGCCGGCTAAAGAGAGCCAGTTTTATACCGTCAAATCTGGCGATACCCTGAGCGCTATTTCAAAACAGGTTTATGGCGACGCTAATAAGTACAATAAGATTTTTGAGGCGAATAAGCCGATGCTGAAAAGCCCGGAGAAAATCTATCCCGGTCAGGTATTGCGTATCCCTGAGTAAGTACCGTTGCCTGACTATGCCCGGCGGCGCTACGCTTGCACGGGCCTACGATTTTGCGTGGTACGTGGAAATTTGCCCGGCGGCGCGGTATTTTTGCGAGGCTGGGTAAAAGCATTATTGGCTGACATTGTTCACTTTGTAGGCCGGGTAAGCGCAGCGCCACCCGGCAAAACGCCTGCGAACTCCCCCTGAATAAACGCCTCCGGACGACTATCGCGTAAAGCCGAACGTCAATAACGTTCTCCCCGGCCACTGCCGGGGATCTGTCGTCAGAACGTATAAGACAAATTCACCGAGTAGTTCAGCGGTTCGCCATACACTTCCGAATCACCCAGCCAGGTGTAATAGCTGCGATCAAACAGGTTTTCAACGTTAGCCTGTACCGCCAGTTGTTTCGTCATCTGGTAGCGGGCAAACAGATTAACCAGCGGGAAACTGCCCTGTGATACGCGCTTCGTTTCGCCGTCCGGCGCGGTCGCATCTTTATATACCCCGTTTTGCCAGTTCGCCCCGCCGCCGATGGTGACATCCGGCAGCATCGGCAACTGATAGCGGGTGAACAGCTTGAACGTGGTCTGCGGCATATTGCTGTTAAAGCGGCCTGACGTGTCGCGTGCGACATAGCGCGTCGCGCCGAAGGTCATTTGCAGATTGTCGGTCACCGCGCCATTCAGTTCGAACTCAGCCCCTTTGCTGGTTGCCCCTTTTGCCGGGTAATACGCCTGCTCGCTGCCGCCATTAACAAACGATCCATCAATCGCCTGACCGACATTATCCTGCTCAATGCGGAACACCGCAAAAGTCGCCGTCAGGCGGCCATTTAGCCAGTCGGATTTCAGCCCGGTTTCGTAGCTTTTCCCGGTGACGGGTGAAAGATATTTGCCGCTGCTGTCACGTTTGGTTTGTGGCTGGAATATTGAGGTGTAGCTGGCATAGGCCGACCAGATATCGTTAATGTCATAGACCAGCCCGCCATACGGTGTGATATTGGTCTTGCTCATATCTCCGCTACTGCCGTTGGTGCTCCATTGTGTATAGCGCGCCCCGAGGATCAAGGAAAGCGGGTCGGCCAGCGAGAAGCGCGCGGCGGAGTAGGCAGATTTCTGCCGCACCACATCGTCGGCATTGAGATACCAGTCGCCCCATTCAGGGTCGATAACATCGCCGTTCCAGCTATTGTTAAAACGGCCCATCTGTTCACTATCGACTGGACCATCAGCACTGTAAGTGGCGTTATGCTGGCGACTATAGCTTACCCCGGCGACCAGTTCATGCTGGCGTCCGAGCAGGGAGAATGGGCCAGTCGCATAGGTATCTACTGAATCCAGCTTGCGCTTACCTTTATCTTTACTGCCGAAACCGCTGGTGCCTTCGCCGGTGATCATATCCGGGGAACCCATGACGTAGAGCAACTTGTCATTGAAATTCTCCTCCGCATGGGTGCCATTCACGCGCAGCGACCAGCCATTATCAAAGTTATGTGTGGCGTTAGCGAAGACTTTACGCGAATCCAGGCTGTAGCGCGCCCAGTCCGCCGAGGTGTTAGTGCTGCGATCGTAATGGGTACGCACGCCATTACTGTACCATGTCGGTAACCCGCCCCAGGTCGGATTGCCAGTATTGCTCTCCTGATAGTCGTAGCCCAGCGACAACGTGGTATTGTCGGATACATCCGCATCCACCACCCCGTAAAGAAATTTTTTGCTTTTATGATAGCGGTCCAGCCAGCCGTCCTGATCCTGATAGCCTGCGACAATACGTCCACGCACTGAACCCATCTCATTCAGCGGACCAGAGACGTCCGCCACGTAGCGCTGCTTATTCCAGCTTCCGTAACTGGCATTGACGTTGCCGGTAAAGGTTTTGCTGTCTGCATGTTTGCGGATCATATTGACTGATGCCGCCGGGCTGCCCGCGCCGGTCATCAGGCCCGTTGCACCGCGTACAACCTCGATGCGGTCGTAGATGGCGGTGTCAGACGCGGCATCACCATAGTTCCAGACGTCGCTGACGGAGGTCGGGATATCATCGTAGGTGTAGTTACTGATTTCAAAACCACGCGAGAAGTACGAGGATCGCTCGCTATCGACAATTTGCGATGAAATGCCGGTCGTGTTGTCCAGTACCTCGCCGATGGATTGCAGGTCCTGATCTTCAATACGTTGCTGAGTGATAACGCTAAATGACTGCGGAACGTCGCGCGGCGTCAACGTCATTTTTGTCCCCGCCTGGGTGGTGGGAACGTTGTAGTCGTGTTCGGTGTCGCTGTTTGCTGAATCGGTCGACCCTTCGACGACCATCTCTTGTTCAGGTGTTTTTACTTCCTCAGCGTGGGCAAGGGAAGGGGCAACAATGGCGTGAATAGCCAACGCCAGTAATGAAACGGTAATACCGGACGCGCCGGTTTCCTTGCTATCAAAAGACATACCTGGTTCCTGTCAGAAAGGATAATGCCGCTTCTTTTATTTTGGGGTGGTGCAACGTTCGCGTTGCATAAGGGGAAGAAGCTGACTATTTGAGAATGGCAATGATAATTATTACTCTTTACAATTACCAGCGCATATTTACATGCCGTTTACGAATCTACCGTAGTGCGGGCTTTTACCTGCTTTGACTGGCCTGAGTAACAATACTGGCACTGATCATTGTTATGTTATAACATAACAATAATTAATCGGATGTTCATGTATTGAAAGAAAAGGGGGTAAACATGTCAACTCTTACAGCAGGGAGCGGTAATCAACGGAGACTGCCCGTCACCGTACTTTCTGGTTTTTTGGGGGCCGGTAAGACAACGCTACTTAACCATATTCTCAATAACCGCGAAGGTAAGCGTGTAGCGGTGATCGTCAATGATATGTCTGAGGTAAATATAGACGCAGCGCTGGTCAGAGACGGCGGCGCTGAGCTTTCCCGCACGGATGAAAAGCTGGTAGAAATGAGCAATGGCTGTATCTGCTGCACGCTGCGGGAAGATTTACTGCTGGAGGTGAATCGGCTGGCGAAAGAGGGCCGTTTCGATCATCTGGTCATTGAATCCACGGGGATTTCTGAACCGTTGCCGGTGGCGGAAACTTTTACCTTTGCCGGTGACGACGGGCAAAGTCTTTCCAGCGTCGCCCGGCTGGATACGATGGTTACCGTGGTGGATGCCTTTAATTTTCTCAACGATTATGAATCGGTGGACAGTATCGGTGCGCGCGGGGAATCGCTGGGCGAAAACGATCGCCGTAGCGTGGTCGATTTGCTTATCGATCAGATTGAATTTTGCGATGTGCTGGTGCTGAACAAAACCGATCTCATTAATGATGCCCAACGAGAAAAATTAACCGCCATCCTCCGTTCGCTCAATTCACGGGCGAAAATTATCACTGCCCGGTTTGGTCAGGTTCCGCTGGAGCAGGTACTGGATACGGGGCTGTTCGATTTTGATAAAGCGGCAGAAGCGCCCGGCTGGCTAAAAGAACTGCGTGGCGAGCATACGCCGGAAACAGAAGAGTACGGGATCACCAGCTTTGTCTTCCGCGCCAGACGGCCTTTTCATCCGGCAAGATTCTGGCAGGTGATGGAAAATGCGCTGACCGGTGTCGTGCGTTCAAAAGGCTATTTCTGGCTGGCGAGTCGTGCGGAGTTCGCCGGATCGTGGTCGCAGGCTGGCGGCGTGGCACGTGAAGGGCTGGGCGGTATGTGGTGGGCCAGCGTGCCGAGGGATCAATGGCCGACGGATGAGGCGTCACTGGCGTATATCCGCGAAAACTGGCTGGAAGGCGTTGGCGATGCCCGTCAGGAACTGGTGTTTATTGGCATGGATATGAATAAAGCCTCTCTCACCGCCAGCCTGAATACGGCGTTACTGACCGATGAGGAGATGGCAGAAGGCCCCGCAAAATGGCGACACTACCCTGATCCGGTCGCGCCGTGGTTTGAAGATCAATAACGATGGCGCGGGTGTCTGAACCGCATTCCGCCTGAGGCCGCCTATACTTACCCCTGACTTAAACGTTTATCACGATGAGGAACACGACAATGGCCGCGAATAATAAACAGGACCGTATGCCCTATTTTATTTATCTGTGTGAGCAGCGCATTCTGGCGCAAAATATTGACGGCCATATTATTGATATCGGCGGGTACCAGACGGAAGAGGGCGGAATTTCCTGGCTCCTGGATGGCAACAAAGAGCAAGGCGAGGGGATAAATACGGAGCGGGAAGCGCTGGATGATATTGCCGGTAAAATCGACTTTCTGTTTCTTGACGGCCAGTTTACCAGCCTGCCAGATTTGTCGGCTGATTATGGCGATAAGCTGGAAACTGCCAGCGCGAAGCAGATTGTGCTGAATGAGCTGAGCGACGCATCCGACACGCGGCCGGATGCGGAACACTGATATCCTTACGGGAGGAACAATGACCGTAAAAAATATCGCCGTGATCGGCGCTGGCGTACTGGGTCTTTCCGTTGCCCGCTCGCTTGCCCGACAGGGAGCGAACGTCACGGTTTTTGAGCGCAGCCAGCCAGGTGCCGGAACAAGCAGCACGACCTTCGCCTGGATTAACGCTAACGGTAAAAATCCGCAAAGCTATCATCGCCTGAATGCGCTGGCGATTGATGAACACGTGCGTCTTCAGCAGGAAAATACCGCCCAGGGACGCTGGCTATTACAAACGGGCACTTTCGAGTGGGCTGGCGGAACGGCGGCGGAAGAACGGTTGAATGCCCGGGTTAACAAATTGATGGCGCTGAGCTATCCGGTGCAGTCCGTTACGCCGGAAGCGCTAAAACGCGCCGTGCCTGAAATTCGTATTGCTGCCGGTGCCGGCAAGATGTGGTACTTCCCTCATGAATGTTTATTAGTGCCGTCCGTATTTATGGCGGGACTGGTTGCAGAACTGCGTGCCCATAAGGTCACTCTGCAAACCGACAGCGACGTTTCAGACGTGCGGGAAAATAGCGCGGGGGCAACGTTAAAGCTGGCGGACGGCAGCGTATGGAAGGGTGACAGCGTTGTCATCGCCACGGGGCGCTGGTCGCCAGAACTGATTGCCAGACTGGGTCAACCGCTGGCGATGATAGATGCAAACCAGCCGAATAAAATCGCCTGCGGGTTTCTTGCTACCACTAAGCCGGTATTGACCCAGCTTCAGTCAAACTTGATCACCCCCGAACTTAACGTTCGGCCTGAAGGCGGCGGGCGACTGCTGCTTCAGGCACCTGATCTGGATGAGTATGCTAACCCCGCCAGCCCGGCGGCGGTTGACGGATTTATCGGGGAAGAAATGCTCAGGCGGCTGCGGCGTTTGTTTGACAATATGACATCGGCCCGTATCGACAATATTGCCGTCGGGCAACGCTCCCGACCGGCTGACGGCTTGCCGGGGCTGGGCTATATCTCTTCTCTGCGCCGCGTTTATTTAATGGTAACCCACAGCGGAATGACTCTTGCACCCCTGCTGGGCCGCCTGTGTGCCGACGAAATTATCCATGATACGCGCTCCCCGTTGCTGAGCGACTTTTCGCCACAGCGACTGCTGGGAAAAACGGCGGAACAGTTTCCGGCGTTCGCGACGCTTCATTATCCGGCTGCGCAATAATTCGGGCGGCGTCAGCCGCCCGTTACGCCTTAAAAGTTATACGTGACCCCAACACGATAGCGCGTCTGGCGTTCATCAGTGTATTTACTGCCGGAGACGTTACCGATGGCGACGTAAGGCTTCCAGTTTTTATCAACCGAATACGCCAGTTTAAGATCGTGCGACCATTGATAGCTTTTATTATTAGCGACCGGCGCAAAGAAGGCGGTGTTGGTTTTATGGTATTCCAGTTCGTAATCCAGACCCCACTGGCTCAGGAAGCGATACCCCAGTACGGAGGTAATGGTCACGCCGTTCTCCGAGGTCTCTTTTTCAGTATTCCTGTTTGCGCTATAGCGTTTATAAAACGGGCGATAACGCAATGACCAGTTTACATCTTCTGCAATATTGATAATGCTTTTAATATAGGGGCGATAGTTTGTGTAACCGCTGTCGGAAACAATATTCAGACCGCCTTCGAGAGAATAGATCTTGTTAAAGCCATACAGGTAGCTGGGCGTCACCTCAAAACCGTCGCTGGTATTTTCATGATAGATTTTATTATTTTCAGCATCAGTGTCGCCCGTTTTCCATTTCACCTCCGATGACAGCCCAAAGCCATTAGCAAAACGGTGAGAAAGTAATAGTCGGTCTTTATGCGTATTTTCTGCCCGGTCCTGCACTTCGTGACGATAATCAATGCTGAAGGCGAGCGCATGAGTACTTAAAAGCGCGGTGAGCAAGAGTGTTATCAGGTTAGTTTTCATTAAAAACAATTCCAGTGGCAAATTGAAAGCGAATATCAGCAAAGTAAAAAGGAGCAGACCTGCCGGGAACGCAGGCCTGAGAAGATAAGATTATTTTTCCTGTGAATTGTGATGGTCATGGTTATGACCGTGGACCATGCCGGAGCCGCCAACGGCAACGATATTAAACGGCTGACCGGCAACGTTAATTTCGCCCGTCTTTTTAAAGCTGTCGACATCCACCACGTCTATTTTGCTTTTCAGCGGGTCGGTGACGAAAATCTGTTTGTCCGCAACGGCAATACGCGGGCGCGGATCGTTCCAGTGACCGTCCATGGAATACGGTTCGGTTAACGTAACTGACTTGCTAATCTCGCCTTTTAAGACGTCGATCTGATGCAGTTTTCCATCCTCGGTAAAGACGTAAGCAAATTTCGAACGTACCGGGTCAACGACAAAATGAACCCGGCGGGTGGGCAGCTGTATCAGACGGAAGCTATCGGTTTCGGTCGGGTCGACCAGGATAATACGGTCCGGCCCGTAATTACCGATAAAATACTGCAGCCCTTTGCCGCCAATCAATGTTGAGGTGCTACCTTCCGGGAGGGAAGCGGCATAAGGAAGATGTTTAATGACCGGCACATCATCTTTCTGGGAAATCAGCAGAAGTCCCGTTTCGCAGGAGAGGGCAAAAATATCGCCCGAACCGGCTGAGCCATGCAGGCCCGGGCACGGAGCATCCTCACCCACTTTTTTCCCGTCAAGACCGACGACGCGCGCGCCAATCGGCCGTTTTGCGGCATCTTCAGGATTGGGAATAGAAACAACCGCATAGCGATCGTAAGGCACCGCGACGCCATGATGAGGCGCAACGACGTTAACCCGGATAATCTCTTTCTTACCGGCCAGTACCGCTTTTTCACTTAAGATTTCCGCGTTGTCTTCACCGTCGAACCACTGGGCGACTTTCCCCTGACGCTCAACAAAATGGCCCGGTTTTTTACCGGTTAAGGTCAACTCCAGCAGCCGCGGAGGATCAACATCAATATCCGCATGGTCGCCATGATCGTGAAACGCAATGCCGGACGATATCACGGAGACTTCGCCCGCGCTGCCCTGGATTGCGAATACGGTGGCGCCGCTTTCGCTGCGGGCTAAATTTGCCGGTCCTTTAACCGGAAAGGTCGCCATTTTACTGCTGTTCAGCGCGTCAATGACCGTCACTACCGGCTTATCGTGATCGGCAACGAATAACCGCCAGGCGTTGACCTCTTCATCGGCGTGCGCAGGCATTCCTGCGAGGCCGGCCATCAGCGCCGAAACAGACGCTGCTAATAAACGTTTTTTCATAATGATCTCCAGTATGTCAGTTATGCGGGCGAATAATTACCGGCGTGGTTTTCCGTTATTCACGGCGGTGGTAAGGGTTGTAACGTTATGCTCCATCATGGCGAGATAGGTGGAGGCGGGACCGGCGGGATCGGATAAGGCATCGGAATACAGCGTTCCGGCGACGCTAAGACCGGCTTCAGCCGCAATTTGTGCCACCAGACGAGGGTTGGAAATATTCTCTGCAAATACTGCCGATGCTTTATTTCGCTTAATCTCTTTTAAAATACCGGCAACGTCAGCGGCGGAGGCTTCCGCCTCGGTCGAGATCCCCTGTGGTGAAAGGAAGTGAATACCATAATCTTCTTCAAAATAGCGGAACGCATTATGTCCCACGACCACGGTGCGTTTGTCCTCGGGAATGGCGGCCATCGTTGTCTTTATTTTTTGCTGTAGTGCGTTCAGCTTACTGGTATAGGCGCGGGCGTTGTCCTGATAAAACGTGCAGCCGGATCGATCTGCGGCGCAAAAGGCATCGGCAATGTTTTTCACATAAATTTTGGCATTGGCGATGGATTGCCAGGCGTGTGGATCAAAAGGTGCGGCGTGAAAAACCGCCTTGCCCTCATAAAAATGATAATGACCGCCTGCCGGATCGCGAATGATATGCGCATCCTTCGTGGTCTCTGTTACCGGCGCGGATGTTTCGCTTGCCGCGATCAATCTCTTTATAAAGCCTTCAAACTGTAAACCGTTAATCAAAATAACATCGGCTTTAGCCATCGCAATCGCGTCGGCCGGAGACGGTTCGTACACATGTGCATCGCCGTTTGGACCCACAATGGTACGCAATGTAATACGATCCTGACCGATATTTTTCGCCATATCGCCAATAATCGAAAAGCTGGCAATAACGTTAATTTTTGCGCTGACCTGCCACGAGGTTAATAGCAGAAATAACAGCGGGACATACTGATAAAATGATACTTTTTTTGCCTTTTTCATTGGCAATTTCTCCTTTTATTTTCAATCATGACTAATGAAATAAGGGGTGGAATTCATTTAGTGCTTGCGCAGCATGATGCTCATCGCTGAAAAAAGATAAAAAACGCCTCCCGACAATATAATTGCCGGCCCGGAGGGCAGGGAAAAATGAAACGAGAGCAGCAGGCCAGCCAGGCAGGAGAGTATTCCCAGTAACGCTGACAGAATGCACATGGACGCGACGCGCTTTGCCCAAAAGCGGGCGGTCACTGCGGGTAATATCATTATCCCTACCGACAATAACGTCCCCAGGGCCTGAAAACCCGCCACCAGGTTTAACACCACCAGCGCCAGGAAAATAAAATGCACCGGCGATCCTAAGCCTGAAACGGAACGCAGAAACAAGGGGTCAAGGCATTCGGCAATAATTACCCGCCAGAAGATAAAAAAGAGGAGTAGCGTCGCAAACGCCACCGCGGAAATTAACAGCAGCGCATCGTGGTTTAACGCCAGAACGGTGCCGAAAAGCACGTGCATTAAATCAACGCTGGATCCCCGCAATGAGATAATCAGCACGCCAAGCGCCAGCGCAATCAAATAAAAAGCGGCCATTGAGGCATCTTCTTTTTGGATGGTTAAACGCGAGACCGCGCCAGCACTAAGCACCACCAGCAGGCCCGCGAGAAGACCGCCGAGGGTCATCGGCAAAATATCCAGGCCATACAGCAGAAAACCCATCGCCGCACCGGGAAGAATGGCGTGAGACATGGCGTCACCCATCAGGCTCATACGGCGCAGGGTTAAAAATACGCCCACCGGGCAGGCGCTTAATGAAAGCAGCACGGAGCCATAAAGCGCATTGCGCATAAAGCCGAATGCGGTAAAGGGAGCAACAAACCATTCATAAAGCCATCCCGTCATTCAATTCGCTCTCTTATCTGCGTGGTCATCATCTGTGCCTTGCTTAAGTACCGCCAGCGTCTCGCCCCAGGCCATAACCCTGCCGTTTATCATCAGGGTCTCTGGAAAGTGCTCGCGAACCAGGCTCATATCGTGGATCACCACCACCACGGTGCGTGACTGGGCGTGCCAGCGTTTGATCAGCGCCAGCATGTCGCGCGTTGTCTTCACATCAATGGCGTTGAAGGGTTCATCAAGCAGAATAAGATCCGCATCCTGAAGAATGACGCGGGCGAAGAGCGCCCGCTGAAGCTGGCCGCCGGATAACATCGCAAGCGGCTGATTTTCAAAACCGATCATTCCAACCTGTGCCAGCGCGTCCGAGAGGCGTTGACGATCCTGCTGGCGATGACGGCGAAACGGGCCTCGCTCGGGCCACAAGCCGAGCGAAACGATATCCCGCACGCAGGCCGGAAAGCTGCGGTCCAGCTCCGATAGCTGCGGCAAATAAGCGATTCGCGTCGGGTGATGAATAATGCATTCGCCGTCAGACGGCGGCAAAATGCCCGCGATCCCTTTAAGCAGCGTTGATTTACCCGATCCGTTAGGACCAACCACTGCGGTAAGCGACCCTTTGCGTACCGAGCCGGAGACGTTGTGTATTACCGAAAAGCCGTTATAGCCCAGCGTCAGATTTACCAGCTCTACTGCATCGCTATTCATACCAGACGTGATACCATACCGTTGTTTACGAATTGCAATGTTATAACATAACAATTTGCAATGTAAACGGTAAATGTCATTTCGTTAGCAGGAGGGAAAAAGCTACGGGCAGGAGGATATCTGGCAGTGCAACAGGTAAACGCCCCGGGCGGCTATCAGAACAGGATGCCCAGGGCGTGATGAAGATTTACAGGCCGATCATTCCGCCATCGGCTTTGGTAATCACCACTGTTGACGAGCGCGGACGCCCATTCGGATTGGCATCCGGCCAGTTAGACACCGCGCGAGGATTGGCCGGATCGGTCACATCGTCACCGCCTTCTCCGGGATGCTGAATATTGATAAACAGCGTGCGGTTATCCGGCGTAAAGGCAATCCCGGTGATCTCGCAGCCGCGCGGTCCGGTGAGGAATCGACGATATTCATTGGTGCCGGGAATGGTGGCGACCATCTGGTTATTGCCCATTCCGGCATAATCTTTCTGGTTGATGGTGCTGGAAGAGACGTCGGTCTGGATCCACAACACGCCGCGATGGTCGAATGACAAGCCGTCCGGGCTGCCGAACTCCGCGCCCTGCATCGATCCTTTGGCTTTGGCATCCTTATTATCCGTGCGTCCTGCCAGCACCAGGATATCCCATTTAAAGCGTGTGGCCGCCGGATCGCCGTTTTCTTCATTCCAGTGCATGATATGACCAAACAGATTGGCGGCGCGTGGGTTTGCAGCATCGGTGGGCGCTTTGCCCTCCATACCGCGATCGCTGTTATTGGTCAGCGTGCAATAGACGCTGCCCGTGCTGTGCGGATCCACGGCAATCCACTCCGGCCTGTCCATTTTGGTTGCGCCGACCGTATCCGCCGCCAGACGAGTTTTGATCAGCAGATCGCCCTGATTTTCAAAGCCGTTGCTCTTATCCAGTCCGTTCTCACCGAAGACCAGCGGCAGCCAGTCGCCGCTGCCGTCGTCGTTGAATTTAGCCACGTACAATGTGCCCGACTCCAGCAACTGCATTCCCGCCTCGCGGTTCGCTGAATCGTATTTTTTATCCGAAATAAATTTATAGATGTATTCGAATTTCTGATCGTCGCCCATATAGACAACCACACGGTTATCCGACGCCAGCGTTACCGCCGCGCCCTCATGTTTGAAGCGCCCCAGCGCGGTATGCTTACGCGGGGTGGAGGAGGGATTGTAAGGGTCGATCTCCACCACCCAGCCAAAGCGATTCGGCTCGTTTGGCGTTTTATCGACGTTAAAACGATCGTCCACTTCATTCCAGCGGTAGGAAGCGTCGGTGTCGCTAATGCCGTAGCGCTTCTCCAGCGCATTACGTTCTGCCTTCTTCACGAAAATATCGGACCAGTTTTCTTCGCAGGTGAGATAAGTGCCCCACGGCGTAAACCCGTTCGCGCAGTTCTGCATGGTGCCCAGCACCAGTTCACCCTGCGGATCGGCGGCGGTTTTCATCAGATCCTGCTGACGCGCCGGGCCGGTAAGCTGCATCGGCGTGTTAACGGTGATCCGTCGCGCATACGTTGAAGGGCGCACGACCTGCCAGTCGTTACCGCTCTTTTTCACTTCAATTACCGACACGCCCATCGCATTCTGCCCCTTGAGGGCTTTTTCGTGACGCCAGTTGGCAACGCCGTCTTTGAACAGCATCCCGTTATCAATATATTCATGGTTCATCGCCAGCAGGCCATGCGACGGATTATCTTCGCCCTGCGGCAGGCTAAACCAGGCCATGCCGTCATGGTGCATCCCGGCCTGCGCGGCCTGCTCTTCCGTGGTATTGCTGCCGTCCATTTTAAATTCAGGCAGGTTACCCTTCAGGCCCACCGCGTCACCCCAGCGGTAGAATGGGCGCGCAATATAGCCTTCCGGCACGATCACGGTATCGTCTGTCGAGAGCGGAATACTGGTAAATCCCAACGCGACGGCTTTTGCCAGCGGGGAAGGGCGGGTCAGCGCGGCGAAGGCGCTTTCCGTGCGCATCAGCGTCGGGAAGGAGACGGCAGCACCTGCGATTGCGCCCGCCTGTAAAAAGCGACGGCGGGAAAGGAAGACATCCGCCACCTCGGAGAATACCGGGTTAGCGCTGGGGTTACTGATATCTTCGCAGTGTTCTTTTTTGAATACGGAGTGTAATGGTCTGCTCATCGCGGCTTCCTGTCAGTTTGCCAGAGGGACAAAAGTTGCAGGCCATACTAGAAAACGTGTGTTACAGATTTATAACATTTGCGCAGATTAACGCCTGAGCGTCCGCCTGACGCTACCAGAAGCAGGGAGGGACGAACGGCTAACATCTGCTACGATAAACTTTTCACGCCCGGGGAGCCTCATGTCGTTACGTAAAACCATTACACTGGTCGGTTGCCTGCTTCTGTCCATGCTTTCAGGCTGTAAAAATCATCGGGTTGAACGTACCGTGGTCTATGAAAATACGGTTTACCACTGGCGAATCGATCACGTCGTAGATATCTTTTTACCCGACAATAAACGCCAGTACTACGAAGTATTTCTCAACGATCGCCTGCTTATCCTTCCGGGCCATACGTTCAACGATAAAAATGATATTCGGGAGTTTATTGCCGCAGGCGGTTTTGATATCGGCCACTGGCGGAATAAATCGATCGTGGTGAGCTTTGAAAATAGCCAGTTGCGTGACGGCCATGAAATACGCCTGATTCGTTCTGTGATGCTGACCCCGGTAAATGAGAAAGAGGTTATCGTGACGGATATGGTTACTCAACAGCAGGTTATTGCTGAGCTTAAGTAGGATAAAATAATTTTCCTACTATATTTCGTTGGGACGATCCTGCTATATATCCTCCTTTGAGATTAATCTGTATTTCAACCCCTTCACATAAAAGTAACAATAAGCTTCATTCAGTAAGTAATATTGTCATTTACTGAATGTGAAGCGGGATCAGGATAATTTCTGACAATATATAAAGGATAAAAAGTGAAAAAAATCTCTCTGGTCGTAATGCTTGCAGGCAGCCTGGCAAGCGGCATGGTGATGGCAGATAACCATTCAGTATCATTGGGTTATGCTCAAGGTAAAGTAGAGGGTTTCAAAAATATTCGCGGCGTAAATGCTCAGTACCGGTATGAATTTGATTCGCCATTCAGCGTGCTGGGTTCATTCACCTATATGAAAGGCGATGAAAAGCAGGATTACTATTATTATGGTGATGCAGTCCATAATGATATTGAAGCGAAATATTATTCTCTGCTGGCTGGCCCCGCGTACCGTATTAATGAATACGTGTCGTTGTATGCTTTAGGGGGTGTTGCCCGTACTAAAGTTGATGCCCATACCACCTGGCGTAATGCGGGCGACGGCTACGTCGGTCGTGAAAGCCTTAGCGAGAAATCTACCTCATTCGCTTATGGCGCTGGTGTCATTATTAACCCAGTTGAGAATTTAAGCGTTAATGTGGGCTATGAAGGAACAAATATCGATATCGACGGCGATCGTTCCATCAACGGGTTTAACGTTGGCGTAGGTTACCGCTTTTAAGCGATGAGCCACTATGCTGCCAGCGAATAACTGGCAGCATAGTGACTGGCACCACATACTTCTCTACCGCTCCCGCAGCGCCTCTTTGGCACGGTTAAAGGGTTTTATCAGGTAATCGACAATCGTTTTCTCCCCGGTTTTAATATCGACCGTCGCAATCATCCCTGGTGCGATAGAAAAACGGCGTCCGTAGTTAGTTAAAGCTGGCATCTTAGATAACAAAAAAGCCCGCAGGCTTGCGCCATGCGGGCTTTCGACTTCTACGGATGACTCTGGAATCATCTTCGAAGAATTTTGGTGGGCTGGCGGAGTCTGAATTTGTTATGTAACTTGTTGTTAAATAGATTATAATCTTCAGTTCAATTTTCATTTTGGTCCCATTGTTGGTCCTAAAAGAAAATATCAGGTTTTTTGCAGGGGAGGGGAGGGCAGAGTAGAAGTCTCTTCGTCTGTGTGATTAGCATTTTAATTTCCCTTAGTTTGCTCTAAATTTAAGCGTTTATTTCACGTTAGTTTTTAGCAAGCCGGTAGAGCGCCTTGCTCGCAGAATATCTACTACGGAAATATACGGGGTCTGCTCTTGCCATGAAAATCCCTTTCGGTCGATACGAACTAGTTCGTACTTATCCACCAGAAAGTTGACTGCATCGGCCAGGGTGATCCTTGCATCAATATGTTCCTTAATAACAGTTTCATCACTGAACGGCGTGTCGCTCAGTGTCAGGCCATAGTGCTGTTCCAGCAGACGTGTCAGTAACATTTGCCAGACAGCCACGGGCGACAGACAGGGCTTCGATGCCTGCGAAATTTTAGCAGATAGAGTTTTCATGCTTGCTCTCGTGAAATTAGTTAGCTTTGAGTGGGATAAACTGCGATGTATACGTAGCCGCAACTGCCAAGGGTGTCGGCTTCGCAGATAAAACCGTTGTGGTAAAGGGTGACGCAGTGGGCATGGCGAGGATTCATTTCACCAGTGGTCAGCATCGATTCCATCTGACTGATAAAATGCGGAAATGCCGCATCCAGCTTAAGACATTCGGCGTTACTAAACTTACCGGTGATACTGGCCCGGTCATCCAGATAGTGCAGCCGGTTGCCCTCCTGCACCAGACGTGCTCCCAGGCGCGGCGTGAAATCCCGCTGCAGGCCCCATCTAGTGTTGCTCATTTATAACCTCTTTATTGTCAGTTCAGGGTGATACTCATCAGACAGGTATAAGGTCCGTTGCGGTCCTGGCGGCGTTCGGCGTATATCGCCAGCACGCCGGGAATGTCAGGAACGGCCAGACCGGTGTAATGAAAGACACTACCGTGCCACTGGTATTTTCCAGTGCAGTAGCGAAATATTCGGGACTCGGGATGCTGGCGATATATCGTCATTTCCCGGCGTTTACTTATAATTTTCATGTAATACCTCACAGCAGACCGTGTTCTGCGAACGAATAGATTTGCCTGCCACCGACAATCAGATGGTCAGGGACGCGGATATCAACGAGCTGAAGTGCCTGCACCAAACGCTGCGTGATGGTCTTATCTGCCTGGCTGGGTGTGATGTCACCGTAGGGATGGTTGTGCGCAAATAACACTGCTGCCGCATTGAAGTACAGGGCGCGTTTGACCACCTCGCGGGGATGTACCTCGGTACTGCTAATAGAACCGGCAAACAGGGTTTCGTGGGAAATCAACTGGTTCTGCTGGTTCAGATACAGCACCATAAACTCTTCGCGCTCCAGTCCCGCCATTTTCAGTTTCAGCCAGTCACGGGCAGCCTGAGTAGAGGTGAATGCCACGCCTGTTTCGCGCAGGTGTCGATCAAGCAGTGTTAAGGCGCGTTTTATCGTGCGTTGTGCGGTTAGTGGAAGTATCGGACTTAGTGGGCTAAGTGACTGTTCCATCATGGGTATCCTTAATCAATAATGCGCAAAATGGCGCTGGATTCAGGGTGCTGCAGGGCGTAATCCCGCAGGCGGTAATAGTGCTCAGTCATGGCATCACATTCGGTGCGACAGGCGTGATGGCTGTATTCAATCAGACAGACAGCGATACCTGCGGCTTCCGCGCTCATTTGCGCACCATTGCCGTTCATGCCGTTGAACAGATGCCTTTTATCGTCAACGTCAGCATCAGGGGCCATAAACGCGCCGCCATTGCTGAGCGTGTAAAAGGACCAGATACCACTGTTGTACTCGTCACAGAAGCGGTCCATCCAGGCGAAAATGTGGGGTTCCAGCGTTATCCATTGTGGGATAGAGCCAAAGTACTGCGGCCAGAAGCAGATACTCTGTTCGTCGGGTATCTGCGTTACGGTCAGTTCAAATTCGGATTCGTTAGCAGCAGATGCGAGGTTGTTTTTTGTCGCTGTTGTCATGGGTATGTATCCGTCAATAAAAAAACGCCAGCGGCGATGGCTGGCGTATGCGGTAATAATGAGTGTTCGGGAAGATTAAATGTTGCTGGTAAATCATGCTGAGCCAGCAGATGGATACGTCCGTACGATGCCTGGCTTGCGGGTATAGCGGTTAAGACCTTCACCGGCATCCGGTTCAAAGTTCCATGCCTGCCCTAGTCGTCTTCAATGTTAACGCCGGTGATACTGGCAGGAACCAATGGCCCTGCTGCGCAATCAGCCGATACCCACTACGGTAGGTCATAAAGCGATTAGTGAAACGACTTCAAACCTTCAGAATTATTCATTACTACCCCCCTGAAAAATAATAAAAAAGCGGCAGAATCGTGAGATTCTGCCGTTAGTTATGTATGTTCAGAGGAATGATATATATCTGAATATTTTTATAATGCTGATAGGCCGTTTTGTGCCAGAAGCGGACATTACCGGCAATTGAGTTGATTTGATTTGTATATAGAGTGCTGTAGAGTTCTCATGTTTTTCTTTTCATAGAATTTCCCAGACACTAGCAGGTCTATGTGTTTCTGAGCCAAACTATATTTTTCTGATCTGATGAAGGCGAAAGGCCGAAATGACGTTCATATTCCCGACTGAATTGCGTATGGCTTTGGTAGCCGACAGCATGTGCTATGGCCGTGATGCTGTCGCCAGTTGTGGCTAACTTCAACCGTGCCTGCATCAGGCGAAAACGTTTTTGGTACTGGACAGGGCTGAGCGCAGTGATCGCCCGAAAGTGGCGATGAAATGCTGAAACGCTTAATGCCGCCATGGCGGCCAGCTCTTCTACCCGCACGGCTTGCATATAGTTTTGTTTCAGCCAGTTAATCACTTTATAGATCCTGGCAAGATGCGATTCTGGCGTGGCAATATCACGCAGCATCCAGCCCTGCGGCCCCTGAAGAACCCGGAATAAAATCTCTCGTTCATACGCGGGTGCTAAAGCAGGGATCTCCTCTGGCTTGTTGAGCAGTCGCAGCATTCTCAACCAGGCATCGAGCAATTCGGACGTAACCGGGGCGACAGAAAATCCGGCGTTATAAAGATGCGTTTTATCTGAACCCGGCATGCCATCCAGTAATTCAGCAATAATCTCAGGCTTCGGTGTCAGACTCACCGCAAGATAGGGCGCCCCGGTTCGCTCATCGGCAAAGACTTTGCCGACTGCGGGCAGATCCACCGACATCACAAAGTAAGTGGCAGGATTGTATTGCCAGGTTTTATCTCCCACCGTCATGCTCTTGAAGCCCGTGAGTATTAGATTAATCATCGGCTCATAGACAGCTGTAAGCCGGTGCTCAGGAATTTCCCCCTGTACCATCGCGACACGCGGTATAGCGGTTTCGGTGATTTTATTCCCGGCTTTTGAAGCCAACAGGCGCAGTTCAGCTAATTTTTTTTCCATCCTGTTTAAATAACACGGCATGGGATCGACAACAAGATTAAAGCAGGATTAGGCAAATATCAGAGAGGATTACAGGAGTCAGGGGCCGACGCAATGCGTAACCTTGAATAGGTTATTATTTCTGTCAGGAGTTTTTATGGAGCATGTTCTGATTACCGGCGGAAGCCGCGGCATTGGGGCCAGCACGGCGATTGAGTGTGCGCGTCGTGGATTTGGCGTTATCCTTACCTGGAACAGCAAGCCGGAAGCCGCCAGCCAGGTGGTTGAGCGTATTCAGGCCGACGGGGGACATGCGTTAGCGTTGCAGCTAAACGTAGAAGATGCCAATAGTTTTAGTCAGTTTCGTTCAAATCTCGAAGACGCAATGGAATCACACTGGGGAGCCAGAGCACTTCACGGGTTGGTCAACAATGCAGGATATGGTCTTTATAATCCCATAGAGACAGTCACTGAAGCGCAGTTCGACAGCTTAATGAACGTCCATTTGAAAGGGCCTTTCTTCCTTACCCAGACGCTGCTACCACTTCTACAACCGAATGCTGCAATTGTTAATCTCACCAGCGCCACCACCCGTGTGGCAACCGCCGGTGTAGCGCCGTATGCAACATTTAAAGGTGGCCTTGAGGTATTGACGCGCTATATGGCGAAAGAGTTTGGTGAAAGGAAGATCCGGGTCAATGCCGTGTCACCCGGTCCAATTCGTACTGAGCTGGGTGGCGGTTTAAGTGATGAATTCGAAGCATTGCTGGCTGGGCAAACAGCCCTTGGCCGAATTGGTGAGCCTGCCGACGTTGCCCGCGTCATCGCCAGTTTACTGTCAGCCGACAATGGCTGGATTAATGCCCAGACGGTAGAAGTCGCGGGTGGTTATATCATCTAATCGCGGAGCTTGTATGCTGGATCATATCTTTATTACCGTAAGCGATACTGAGCGCTCAATCGATTTTTATGAGCGTGTTCTGCCCCTTCTCGGCATCACTAACCGTCACGATTATGACGGCAGCAATGGCCCATCAGGCCATCCTGACCTCAAGGGGTTTGGTGCCAATGGCCGGGTGTTTTTCTGGCTCAGACCGGGAACACCTTATCCGCAGGCCGTTCATGTTGGCTTTGTGGCAGACTCCGAAACTATGGTCATTCAGGCTTATGCAGAGGCAATTGCGGCAGGCGCAGCAGGGATCCATCCGCCTGGTGCTCAGCTGCACTATGACCCGTGCTATTACGCCGCCCAGGTGAGAGACCCGGATGGATATAGTCTGGAGTTTGTCTATAAAAGCTGGCAGCACGGGCACTGAAAGCATGATGCTGCAAGGTAAGATCTGGGGTGTAACCCTGGCAATGCCAACTCTCATTACCTTTTAAAATGCAATAACTTTATGAAAAAACTCATGATTTACGGTGCGTCAGGCTATACCGGGGCGATGATTGCACGTCACGCGCTGGAAGCAGGTCTGACAATAATCATTGCCGGGCGCGATCGGGAAAAACTGGCATCGATAGCATCAGAACTGAAGGTCGCTTTCCGGGCTTTCAGTCTGGATGATCCTGACACTATTGATGCTGCTCTTGAGGATATTGATGTACTCATAAATTGCGCCGGTCCGTTTTTGTATACCGCGCGCCCGCTAATCAGTGCGGCAATCCGCCAGAAGGTCCATTACCTTGATGTGGCCGCCGAACTGGACAGTTACCAGCTTGCTGAAATCTTCGATGAAACCGCCGCAGCGGCAGGTGTGATGTTGCTGCCTGGCTGTGGCGGAAGCGTAGCAATGTTGGGATGCCTGGCGGCTCACGCCACCGCGCGGATCAAAAATCCGGTCCGTATATCGCTGGCACTGCATGTCACCGGAACGATGTCGCGTGGCTCTGCGGTAAGTGCTACTGAGAATATGTCCACCGACTGTCTGCTGCGCCGCAGTGGTCATCTGATAAAACGGGAGTCAACCGAGCTGAGAAATTTTGATTTTGGTAAAGGGCCGCAAGCCTGTTTTCCCGTAACGCTTCCCGATGTCATTACCATCTGGAAAGCAACGAAGATACCTGATATCGAGACTTTCGTATATGTTTCCGGCGAAGGGTTTCCGCAGGGCGATTTGTCTGATCTGCCCGATGGTCCGACAGCTCAGGAACGTGAAGCCAGCCGTTATCAGGCGGTTGCGGAAGTCGTCAATGCAGATGGCGATACCCTGCGTATGTTGCTGGATACATTGAATGGATATAGCTTCACCGCGCTGGCAGCAGCGGAAGCCGGGCGCAGAGTGCTAGCGGGAGAATGCCTTCCAGGCTTCCAGACCCCGGCGGGATTATTCGGCAAACACTTCGCCGAAACCATCGCCGATACCCGGATTATGTTATCTGAGAATTCGCGTTGAATAAAAAATAATAAGCTCCCCCACTTACACAAGGGAGCTTACGAATATTCCTTACCAGGGTTGTTGGCCTTGCGGGCCAAAGAATTTTCCCGTTGGGCCATCGGTTTCAGCCAGCGCCATTCTGATCGCGGACATCGCCCCCTCTTCCGGCGTGAGATCGCCGGTATTGCCATTGAGATCGGTTTTCACGTGCCCCGGTTCGACCACATTCACCTTAATGCCCTGGGCCGCTAACTCCTTAGCAAAACACACCGTAACCGCACTAAGCGCCACTTTCGAAGCACTGTAGCTAAGCAGATTTACGCTTGAATAGATTGATGACTCATCCGTAATCAGCGCCAGCGATCCCACGCCGCTCCCCAGCATAACCACCCTGGCCTGCTTTGCCGCCCGGAGCAGCGGAAGAAATGCCTGGGTTACCCGTACCGGGCCGAACAGATTAACTTCAAACGTCGCTTTCATATCGGATAAGCGTGTCTGAGTCGGCGTAGCTGAGGCATCAAGTAACACGCCTGCGTTGTTTACCAGTACATCCAGCCTGTCGGTGGCCGCAGATAAAGCGGCCGCTGCCTGCTGTACGCTCACGTCGTCTGCCACATCCATCATCAGCAATTGTACTGAGAGCCCTTCCGCCTGTAATTGCTCAATGGCTTCTTCGCCGCGCTGCTGATTACGAGCTGTGATCCAGACATGAAATCCCCGTTGCGCCAGTCCTTTTGCGATCGCAAGGCCAATACCTTTATTTGCTCCTGTGACCAGTGCTGTGCGCTTACCCGATGTGTTCACCGTCATAGGTTCGCCTCTGCATTCGTACCGCTGACATGAAAACGGAGATCCCCGATCAGATGAGGAACAACGGTACGATGTACAAACTGCCATTCACCGTCAATCAGCGCAAAGCGGTCTTTGTAATGGCCCGTGCATATCGGTTGCAGGGGGAAACCAGGCAGCTCCTGATGAACAGTAAAGTAACTGCTCGTTGAAGCCTCACCGCTGAGCGGATCTCCTTCAATAATAATATTGCTGACGGCATGCCAGGTGCGAGGTGTGCCGTCCTGGTGGCGCTGAATACCTGAGGTCAGAAATTGTTCAATTTCATCCCTGCCCGTAACCTGATGACCAGGTGCTTCCAGCGTGGTATGACGTAACAGTTCTGCAACCTGCTCGAATTTCCCACTGTCGAGCAGATAAGGGTAAGAGTTGATGAGGCGAGTAATGTCGCGTTCAGCCTGTAGTATCTGGAGCAAATCTGTTTCATTTTGCGAAGGCATAACAGTATTTCCTGTTGGTTGACGGAGAAATACAGGGGTGGTAACAGATAACTGTGCACCTGTACCACCGAAGTAATGTCTGGCTGGCTGGGCTTGTCAGGTCTGGGATGCCCCGCCATCGGCGAACAGTTCAATGCCGTTCACATATCCCGATTCATCACCCGCTAAAAATGCCACAGCAGCGGCAATCTCTTCAGGCTCGCCAATACGACCCAGTGGGCTTTTTGCGGTAAGAAAGGCAAGTCCTTCCTCCGCTTTATCGCCAAAAGCGATTCGCAAAGACGAAGTGTTGGTCGGACCCGGGCTGACAATATTGAGGCGAATACCCGAGCCATGCAGTTCGGCCACCCAGCTCCTGACCATGTTGCGCACTGCGGCCTTGGTCGCGCCGTAAATACTCATTGCCGGGCCGGGATCAATCGAAGCGGTAGAACCGATAATGACCACACTGGAACCGTTTTGAAGCAAAGGCAGAGCTTGTTGAACAGTCAGCACCACACCTTTCACATTGGTCGCAAACTGCTCATCAATTTGCTGTTCTGTTATCTGACCGAGAGGCGCATGAACACCGCCACCAGCATTTGCCACCAGGATATCGATATGCCCGGTTTCTGTTTTGATCTGTTGGTAAAGCTCATCAAGACTTGCCTTGTGACTGACATCTGTCTCTATTCCACTCGCGTTTTCGCCCAGCGCTATCACTGCCTGACTGAGCTTTTCTGCGTTTCTGCCAGTGATCACTACCTTCGCACCGTCATTAATCAAGCGTTTTGCTATAGCCAGGCCGATACCGCTACTGCCGCCAGTAACCACAGCAACTTTGCCCTCGAGACGCTTATTCATGTACATACCCTCTGTTTTTTTGTAGTGATCACTATAAACAGAAGTAAGTGGCTTGTCATGAACAAATTGTAGCGATCACTACATTCATGCTGTAAAATAACCATCAGTTTTTAATGACAAGGTAGGGTGATTAGCATATGAGTGAGGCACTACATAAAGTCAGAACACGCCGGCAGACCTTTGATCGTGAGGCAGGAGTCGAGACGGCTCAGGCCCTTTTTCATCAGCGGGGTTATGATGCAGTAGGACTTTCTGAACTCACTAAGGCAATGAATATCAATCCACCCAGTTTTTATGCCGCCTATGGCAGCAAAGCAGGGCTGTTTGATCGATGCCTCGCCCGATATGTTGAGGAAGGTAACCTGCCAGCTGATAAAATCCTTAAACCTGGACGCCCCCTTACCGAAGCGATTGAGGAATTATTTATCACGGCAGCACGGCTGTACGTGAAATCATCCCTGCGGCGCGGCTGCCTGGCCGCCGAGGGGATGCGCGCAAGTGATAACCAGGCGCGGGAACTGGCAAATCAGTACGCAAAACCAGGAATGCAGTTTATAGAGGATTACATTCGTCAGTCAGAACCTGAAAGAGCGAAAGAACTGGGCGATTTCGTCGTCACAACCTTACGCGGGTTTTCAGCTGCGGCTGTAACGGGCTTAACGCGTTCCCGTTTGTTGAAAGTGGCGCGTATGAACGGGCAGGCTTTTGCTGCATTACTGAGTCTGAACTCTGACACATAACGGGAGCTTTTATGTCTGTCATCGACCATCTTGAAATTTCAGTGAAAAATGCGCCGTTATCGCTGCGCTTCTATCAGCAGGCACTTGAGCCATTAGGCTTCAGACTGGTTATTACTCAGGAGCCAGCCAAAACACGTACCGGCGGTTTTCGTTATGGACTTGGGCCGCAGGGCTATCCCCGTCTGTGGCTGCATGACAATGAGGAAACCGGTGCGCCGTTGCATCTGGCTTTTTCTGCTGATGAGCGCAGCATAGTGGATGAATTCTGGAAACGGGCCATTCAGGCGGGTGGAAAAGATAACGGAGCACCGGGAGTTCGTAAGCAATATCATTCACAATACTATGCTGCGTATGTTTTTGATCCTGATGGCAACAATCTGGAAGTCGTCTGTCAGCGAAGCATGTAAGATAATCAGATATGCGTATTGTCTTAAGCAGACGCTTAATTTCAGCGTGAATTACAATCGTAAATTTTTATCTGGATTAGCAGGCTTAGTGGTTAGGCATTTCCGTTGCTTAACGCCACGATGTTCCGCTTTTCGCTCACAGCGGACCTTCAATCCAGTAAGTATGTCCGCTTCGTGCTGTGAGTCCAGCGATTATTGCAAGAATCGAAATACGCTAACCAACTGGGATCGGGGTACGTCGGCAATCGAAGCTGCAGGCAGGTAGCTCCTGCAGCCAGTATTGTTAACATTTTAACAGCAGCACTCTGCTTCTTTTTCACTACATTCTTCACAAATTCTGCAAGAGCAGAAGTCCTCAAGGTTATTGCACTGGCTACATTTTTTGCAGGTACAGTCCGACTCTTTCTCGTCACAGTTCTCACAAGTTCCACAAGTACATGCACTCATCATGTGTGCACACTTATCACAAATTTTACCCATAGCTTCTCTCAACCGTTAAATAAACAATCTCAACATAACACGTGATTATTTTATCATTTCTATATGGTCAACTAAAACTGGCCATTGCGCTCATTATTCGGAAGTGCCTGGACTAATTGGTGGAAATAAAAAGGAAAAAAATAAGCCCTGGCTGCCTCTGGCAGCCAGGTATGTTGTTATGGATGGAAAGCACAACAGTCACTCGTTCGTGCAGTCTGCTAATGTTGGCAGTGCCTTCGTAGCGTTTGTCAGGTCAACGCTGAAGGTCCCTGCTTTGCGGTCATTGACGTAGACTTCGAACTGCTTGGCCTTGCGGATATCCATGATGAAACTAAACCAGGCATTATCCCCGTTACGCCAGCCAAGGGTTGAGGGAATGGCATATTGCTTATGGTCCATCACCACTGTGATGTCGGTACTGTCATCATGCGAGCTGATCGTTTTATCCCCTGCGAGGGTCAGAAAAACCGAGTGCTGGTAAATACCGTTCTGGTCCGGATTTTCCGTACAGTTGATGGTAAAAATTTTCCCACTTGCATCCGTCACGCTGTATTCCGCATTGCCCTGACCATAACCCTGCTGCCATAGTCCGGGAACCGCTGAGGCATTAAAGCTGGTAAGCAGCACGCCTGAGAGCACATACCGGCTTAGTGAACGTACTTTCATTTCCGTCTCCTTTGTCTTTGTATTTATTCCCGGTTATCAGGATTTGAGGGGATCAGCAGCCGTCCCATCAGTTTGCCGTCATGGGAATATTCAAGGAAACGCTCCCGGGTGCGCGGGTCAGTTTTCTCGTGGTATTGCAGGCTGATGTTGTCGGCAATACACAGCGCATTCATCAGCGGCTGGACGGTTTTCTCCTCCATATCCACCAGATAGTAGTAACTGCCACCCTCGCAACCATCGGGCGACTGGCGGGTGCGTAAGACCTGCAGAGTGGGGCCAGAAAGAGCAATCTGCGACCATTCTTCCCTGACATCATCCTGACGGCTGACCACATCGCTGAAGCGCGGAGGCGTGAGGTCCTTAAATTTACTGATAGCTTTGAGGTCATCACTCCTGTCATCGCAGGCGCTCAGAAACAGAGAGGTGGCAACCAGCGCCAGCAGAGGTAGTGTTTTACGCTTCATTATTTTTTCCCTGAAATCAGACGAACCACTTTGGCAAAGACATAAATTCCCACAAAAATACCCACCGGCACGCCGACGAACGGCGTCAGCGCGACACTGGCAGCACCGGCTGCGCCACCTCCCGTCAGTAGTGCGGCAACGGTTGCAAGTGTCAGGGCCGTGAGGCTGTCGGACACTCCGGTTTTGTTCAGAATGATGACGATGATAACAATGGCGATAATGGCAATAACGGGCATTGGGCTCCTCCCTGTTGCCGGGTTGATAACAACGCCTGCGCTATTCCGGTGGGCTGTCAGCCGGAACAAACGTAAGCAGTGAATGCTGGATAAAGCGAAAATGGGGTAAGGCCTGAATGAAGACCGGGTCTTCAACCAGGCGACACAGACTGTCATTGCGGCGAAAAGTCTCCTGCAAAGGCTGAATCAGATGGATTTCATCAAGTGTGAATACGGCGATATGCCCTTCGTGTTCAGCCACCAGATACCAGGTCTGCTGGTGGATGAGTAACCGGCAGGGAGCCAGGCGCTCACAGCGTCGCCCCTCCGCAATCAGCGTCACCCGCCTGCGCCCGGTAATGGCCTGAATCAGTCTCCAGAAAGACAATGCTACTGAAGGCGAAGGAACCGGATTGGCTAGTGCTATCACGCAGGGAGACTCATCGCACATCAGCAGTGCATTCACCAGACGGCGGTCAAGGCCGGGAAAAAGCCCAGCCAGCCCGCTGCGGTGGGCAAAGATAAGCACGTCGGGCACCATCTGCATCTCACTGCCAGCAGTGCGTAAGCGGCAGTATCCGGACTGATACTCCAGGTCCAGATACATCAGTCGTTCACGAAAATCTCGCCGCAGCGTGCGCACTGACACGCCAAACTCAGCCGCCAGTTTGCGCACGCTCAACGTTTCACCCGCAACCAGACGGCTGATTATCAGTGACAGCCTGACAGCCAGCCGGTCATGGCGGCGTTCTGCCTGTGTCATGAGAGGTTCTCCAGGAAAGTTAACTGACTGAAAATGATGTGATTACTTTAAAGAGGGGGGCGGACAGGGTATGGACAACGCAGAAACTATTTTTTATTTCTGCAAAAGCCAGATGTAACGGGGGTTAAAAGCTATAACCGGGGGATTGAGGCACACGAGCACATAGCGATGCGGACAGGTGGTGTCCGATATTAACAACGTGGCAACATGAAACGTCTACTGCAGTTGCGTGAGCAGTGTTTCTGCCATCACCCACAGCGCACGGTTAAGCTTCACGTCCCCGTCAATGCCACGTACGGCACGGGTATGCATTCGTCCGCCTTTAGCATTACGCCCGCTGAGTCCGCCCTTAATCAGGTTTTCCTGAATCCGCTGATAGGTGGTCCAAAGGTCATTGCTCTCATCCTGCCAGCGGCGCGGGGAGAGTATCTGTGATTCAGTAACCGGCTGGTGATCCTCACCAAAGCGATACGTTAGCGCAGCTTTTGCCAGTGCCTGCTGCGCAGGTGGAGGCAACAGCAATGACTGCATGGCATCCCGCTTTTCTTCCACACGGTCAAAAATCCCCAGCACTTCATACGCCCCCTCAATAACCTGACTCACCACGTCCCCCTTGTGTGGCACCCGTACCTCGCCAAACGACTCACCACAGACGAGGCCGTTCTGACACACAGCTCTGAACAAGCCCGGTAACATCTGGTACGAGCTGGTGCCATCATGGGAGTTGAGCAGGATAATTTCCGGCACCTGCTTACCGGTAATCTGCCCCTCCCTACGCAGACGCAGCATATGCTTCGTATGTTCACGACGGCCAGGATCACGTACCCGGGTCTGACAGGCAAAGAATGGCTGGAAGCCTTCGCGCTGCAGGCTGTCCAGTAGGGATATGGTGGGTATATAGGTATAACGCTCACTACGGGACTCGTGTTTGTCCTCGCTGAACACACTGGGCACCACGCGAAACAGCTCCTCACGGGTTAACGGGCGGTCGCGACGGATAAGATTTGCTGCGCCAAAGCGCGAAGCCAGACGGGTCATAAGCAGACTCCTCATAACGGGAAAACAAATAAAAGGGATCCCCGTCGCATCGGCGACAGGATCAGGGAAATAACAGGGATGGGTTAAATACTTAGAAGAAGAAATCCCAGACGGCGCGGGCCACTGACACCACGGTGGTGCGCACGGCCTGAATGACGGCTCGCACCGGGGCGGGTATCAGGGGAAAGGCACTGATGCTATCGATTACAGCACCGACGGTTGCACCAAAATCGCTACGAGCCTGCTCCCGGACTACCGTCGTACGAAAGGAAGACTGGAGTTGCGACACCACCGGGCTGGTGGCCTCACGTGGCAGGCACTTAATCATTCGCTCGGCCATAACCCGCAGTCCCCACTGAAGACGGACCGACACGGCACACACCGGATGTACGGGCTGGAACAGCTCATGCAGCAGACAGATTTTACGGCTGATATTCTGCTTCTGCGCCGTGGACAAAGGTCCCCCACCGCTGGTGGGTTCGGCCTTATCCGACTGACTGATAACAAACAGCACCTTATGCCGGTATTCCTCTCCAATCACCTGATGATAAAAATGTTCATCCACCGCCAGCGCCCGGTCATCGGCTTTAATCAGCCACAGCACCAGGTCGAGGCGAGGAAGCTGTTCGCGGTACAGCGCAGCATACTCGGTATCGCGAGCGCCACTTTCTCCTACGCCGGGCAAATCCACCAGCGTCATAAAGCGCTCGCCCACCTGCAGACGAAATCGTAAAGGTTCACGGGTGCAGGCCGCGACATCGCTGACCGGCGATACTTCGCCGACAAACAGAGCATTGCAAAGGCTACTCTTTCCCGCCCCGGTTTTCCCCATAATGCCGATCACTGGCTCGTAATGAGTTAACTGATTTATCTGCTGCAATATACGTTCAGATACCCACTGAGGTAGATTGGAAAGTATGTTCTGCAGCGGCTGAAGATCTTCAGATTTTCTCATGGCTACTCCTCTGAAAAATATAATAAAAAACGGCAGAACCGCTAGACTCTGCCGTTAATTGGATATGCTCAGTTGAATGATATATATCTGAAGTTTTTTACAATGCTGACCCAATCACTAATCTTTAGCCATAGAAACTTTTATTATGCAACACTGCTGTACTAATCAATGAGGAGCAAGTAACCTCCCCTAACGAAGGATTCATCATTATATATCTCTTAATTTTTGGCAAGTTAAGTGAAATCACTCAACACCTGACTTCTTTGTTCCAGAAATGAGCATTTATAACATGTTACTATTTTAAGAAATGAGCCATAAATTATTAATAAAACATGGATAATCACTTAAACTTGTTACCCGCTACAAATGGAGTAACATAACTAAAATACTCAGATTGAGCAGTTCGATTGATATTCCAACGTCTGGCGTTAGCAGGACGTTCTCGCTGATCGGCATGTGTGAGAATCAACCGTCTTTTCGCTCGTGAAACACCGACGAAAAAAGCGCAACGATTCTCATCCTGATCGCCAAAGAAAATCTCGTTTTCTACTGCCATGATAATGACAGAGTCGAATTCCAACCCTTTACTTTTATGAATGGTCAGAATGCGTACAGCCTGATCATCCGCAAAACGTCCCAACGCTTTTGGCAAATCTGGTTCTGATTTATGCAATTCTTTAATCCGGGCAAAAGTTTCACGGATAACATCATTTAAACGCGAACGAGTTTCATAGTCAGGTGATAAAGCAACCAAAATTTTGGAGCCGATATACTTCAGAAACTCTATTGCTAATTGTACCCAATCCGAAAAAGGTGAGTCTGTATGCCTAGCATCAGATATTTTTTTACGTTGTTTTTTAATTAATTGATCAAGATCCTTTCTCGCACTTGACTGTATTTCTTCATCGGCAAAAGGAATCAATTGATTCATCAATCTAATCCAAGCCTTAGGTTCACGCTTACCGTAGAGACATGATAAATAATCTACGATCAAACGTGCTGCAGGTTCTATAGTGATATCCTGCAATTGTTGTTCGTTACGATATGGAATACCGCGTGCTTCCAACTCGGTCATAAGGAGGTCAGCATAAAGTTCCAACTGTTTAGAAACCAAGACTGCAATTTCTGCAGGTGGTAATTGTTCTGTATTTATCCAACCATTTATTAGATCAGCCAAATAGACGGCTTCTTTACAACTGTCTTCAAAACGCCAGGTATAAACCTCACCTCCATCGCCACCCAATTGTTCATCTGGCATGACAGAGTCAGGATCAAGCGTACGAATAATTTCGTTCTGAACCCGCAGCAATTGTGGTTTAGAACGGAAATTGCGATACATGTTAAGTGGTACGGCATTAAAATCATTGGCAAAGGTTTGGAAAATACCGTCCAGCGCTCCAGCCCAAGCCATAATTTTTTGTTTAGTATCACCTACTGCCGTAAGGCGAAGACTAGTCCCTTGGAAAGCAAGCTTAACTAAGTCATATTGTAAATTCGTGCAATCCTGGAACTCATCCAAGAAAATATCGCTGTAAGTTTGCCGAATTGCATGACGGGCAATTTTTGAGGTTTTCAATATCTGGATTGCCAAAGGGACCAGATCGCCGAATTCAATTTGAGTACGAGAGGGGCCATTTTTCTTGTCTACAATTGTATAACCCGCATCCAGGGCATCTTTCCCCGAGAGCACCGGCCTGAAACGATCGATGATACGTTTGGCAAATGCATGGAAGGTATAGCTATCAAAACGCGAGGCAAGATCGGTCCCGCACCGCCGTTGGACACGCTCTTTTAGGTTTCGGCTGGCATCAACCTTGAAGGAGATCGCTAGAATCCGCTTAGGGTACCGACATGTTCCTGTACGCAAAAGGAAGTCTGCTCGTTGCGCAAGCATTTCCGTTTTACCCGCACCTGGTCCGGCGGTGAGTGCCAAGCAGCGTTTACGCGCTTTTGCTGCTCGTTTTGCATTTGGTTCTAAAGTCAGTCCATCGGCAGGTTGCCATGCTTCAGCAGCAATCATTCTGGCAGCTCTTCGAGTTTGGCAATAATTGCATCTGCCAGCCTGTTTAGCGACTCAGGCATGTTGTCAAGTAATTCAGTATCCCTTAGCTGAGTTAACGCCTCAATGTGTGCTGCTGGTTTGCTGCCAAGCTTAAAGCGCTGATGATAGGTGCTGAACAACATTAATTCGTCTTCACTGTATTGAGATGAATCGTGATGGCTTTTCCCGAGGACAGCCTTGATAGTTGACTCATCAGGTTTTTCTTTATCAACATCATAAGCTTCGGGATAAGCCAGTAACATTGAAAAGTCCAAATCCATTGGGGAAGAAAAAAAACGCCACGTTCTTCGAGAAGTTCGAAATAATTATCAAAGTCCCGAACTTTTTGAGCTTTATCTTTCCAACTTGGAATTCCGTGATCTTTGGGGAGTTTCTTATACGGCTCATATGCAGAAAACTGATCATTAACATACTTGATTCGTCCCCATCCTGCCGCATAGCGAGCTACATCAAGATCAAGCAATGTCAGATAGGGAATCTGCAACGCTGAAAGCAACCGCCAAAAATGATTGACATGCCTACCGCCTAACGGCGCAATCGTGATTGCTGACTCATCAACTGACGCGCCTTTGGCCTGAAGTAGACGTGGCAACACAATCTCTTCACTATCACCTTCACCTAGCACGACGAGACGTGAGAAATAAATCTCAGGAAATGCTTGGACGGCTTCACGGACAAACTTGTGTGCATCATCAGCTTTCTCTGGCAATTTGATACAGGTGACCCGTGTTTTTCGAGCCTCAGTTAACCGTAGATAACGTATTAACTCAGGAGCAACGCGACGTAACATTGTAGGGGCATGAGTAGCAATGAGAGCTTGTGCATCCACATTTTTCGTCATGGTATACAAAGCACTGACGATACGTCCCAGGTAATGTGGAGAAAGACTATTTTCTGGCTCCTCCAAGGCGACCAGCGTAAAGACCGGTGGACGTAACTTATCGGGATCAAAAGATACATCTTCCTCGGCGAGCACAGCTCTCCCAATCGCTTGAGATGATAATACTAGGGAAAGATAAAGCATTGACTTTTGGCCATCACTCAACCGCGAGAAATCGACAAGTGAACCGTCGTGCCCGGGGGTAAAAGAAACCGACAAATGTCGCAACAGTGCTTCAATCTCCGAAGCCACAAATGTGATTTTTGGATCAGCGAAAAATTTGCCCTTGTGTAGAGTGGCCCAGGTTGTTTTCAAACTCTTACTAAATGCTTTCACTGAAGGGTTGGCTGCAAGGCTGTCGCTTATTTGATCGGTCAGACCTTTGATCGTATCGCGCTCAGCATCCCAACGTACGGCACGGAGCAAACGGCCTAGTAATGCATTCGCACCGTAAGTAATGTGATCAGCAGGGTCACGTCTGGCTGGTAAATAATGAACCTGGATGTGATTACGCTCTGCTCGTGGTACTTGAGCTGTGTTTTGAGGTGAACCATCAGCATTGACATCCAGTACATACACTAAGTTTTCGTCGATATCACCATCCAGTCCCATAGTAGCCGTGAGGCGAAAACGCACACGTGGGAGGCCTCCCGGATCATCAAGTCGCATATGACTAAAATGAGGTGCTACGGTACTGTTATCATCTTCCTCATCAAGTTCAGGAAATAAAAAGTCAGCTTCTATCCACAATTGGCGCTCTTCCGGAACTTCTTCTTCATCATAAGGGACATGGAAATCAGAACGATGAATCCGACGCAATGCAGGATCAAAGGCAAATAGTTTGCATAAAGCCTGAAGTGCCGCGGTTTTACCCGAGCCATTAGGACCGATTAAGTAAGTGATATTTTCAAGGCTTACCTCTGTCGGTTCTGGGCCAAAAGATTGGAAACCAGATACCCGAATTACTTCAAGCTTCATGTTGATTACGCCCCCAGCTCACTTTACCCATTGAATAAATTAGCTAATAGTTTTCATGCCACTAATGAGTCCATGACTTTTAAATTCTCGCACATTAAGCTCAAAAATATTTGATCTCGTTATCGATTCAAAGACTTAAATACTACAATTCCTCTGGAAGGTAAGCGAACAGCCAGAACCGTATTGACGAACGACGGCTATTCGGAAGACAGTGCTATGCGCCATGGTAGCAGTTCTGCAGCACCGCCAGTTGCGCCGACGTTAGGAACACTTTGCCATCATGGGCCGACGGTTAGCCGAAGCAGCCACGCTCTAGCCGTTTTGTCAGCAGAAACAGTCCGTCGCCGGTGGACCACAGCACTCCTGAGCGCCAAGAGCATATGTTGCTAAAACCATTCTGTACTTACCAATGGTGGGACAGGTCAGGGGAATTACGGGGGAATACCACTACATTTTTCCGAGCCCCTCATGGTATTTTGGTAGCATTGGTTGATATCTAGTATCTCGGCAAGAATGCGGCGAACAAGGAATATTAAAGATTACTATTCAGAAACATGTCCGCTGGCTATAAATAAAAAAACCGCTAGAAACTCCTTCTAGCGGCTCTAAGCATGAGCAGTTTTCCTGTTCACACCAGACGGAGCGAGGCCCTTGATAGTGAGGATCCGCCATTGCCACCGCTGATTGCCGCCACACCGTAAAGTAGACTGCTCAGTTCATCAACAGGCACGTTAAGCGCATCACTCAGTTGAGTCAGATGAATGCCGTTACCTGCTAAAGCGGCCATCATTTTTTCAATAATGAGCGATCTTTCACGCTCAATTCCTCCCGGCTCACCGGTTCGATATCCCTTTGCCGTCGCATCGCGCATCAGGCTGTTATATTGCCATTCCGTCAGCACGTTCAGATTGCGCATTCTGACAATCAGAGCCATCGCCGAAACTTTCCAGAGCGACTTCAGTTGCACGATTTTGTCAAACGTCGGGAATGCCATCTTAACGGCCATCACGTTTTCCGGGGGCATCAGAAATGCTGACGCAAAAGCATCCGCTTCACGCTCAGCATCCTGCCCCTTGACATCTCCATGACGGTGAAGTACCAGATGAGCCAGCTCATGTGCTGCATCGAAACGGCTGCGTTCACCTGACTTACGTGTGTTGAGGAAAATGTAAGGAACATCATCTTTCCAGAAGGAAAAAGCGTCGATACTCGCCGTTTCCTCTGAGAGCCAGAACACCTTAACGCCGTGCTTCTCCAGAAGATGAACAACGTTGGTGATACTCTTCTTACCTATTCCCCAAGCTTCGCGCACCGCCTGAGCGGCGACCTCAGACTCACTTCCACGAAGATTCGGCAGTTCAGGCTGAGGCAAAGTGAAGCGCGTACTGAAATACTCGCTCAGCATAACCCCCAACCCACCAGCTCCAATTGCCGCATGCTGGTCGACGGCTTTTGTCGTACGCAAAGAACGAAATGAAACCGTCAGTGGATCGATTGCTTCAACGTCATCCCCAAAGAAAAAGGACTCTGGATATTTTAGAGCGCTGGCGTACGCCTGGACTGTCTCTGGCGTGGGTTCATACAAGCAATAGGGTTTTTCGTACTCAATTACAATACGACTAGATAGCCCCATTTTCTCTGCTAATTCCTTCAGGGTCAGTTTGCGTCTAATCCGCGCCAGCTTGAGCCGGGACGGATTAAAAAGGCGTTTGCCGTCATCAACAGGGTTACTCATTTGCTTTCAACAGTAATAGATATGTCATCATCAAAATCCTCATCAGGGAAAATATCAGCACCTTCAAACGGCAGAGGACCCAAGATGATACGCTCACTCCATGCGCTTACACGGGCAAATCCGTCCTGATTCACCATTCCTACCGGATATGACACCTCGCAGCGAACCTCTTTGTTAGCCGCATCATAATAATACAGGACGATATAAGTACGGGTGCTGTCTATCGGCGTGATCTCAGATTTGCCTGAATACAACGCATCCGTCTGGAACATATCAGCTGTGCCGGGATTGTTGTGAACAATCGAGCGCGTTGCCTCGCCCTTGGCATTTTTGGTTTTCGGCAATCCATCAGGACGTCCGGTGTGCCTATCGCCCGAGGTGATAATCAGATTAACCCCTTTGGCTGAGTTAACGACCATTTCCATTCGCTTGACCACTTCAGGAGACCAGCCGTTACCCTTACCAATCAGCACACGGCGGGTCGCGGCGACCATCTCACTCCAGAAACGGAACCCTGCATCTACTGCGGGGTGAAGCTTGCTAGATTTGCGGCGCTCGTACAAAGCAGACGTCAAAGCGGCATGAATATCGTTTTCTGAAAAACCCAGTTCGTTAAGTACAAGATCTGAATCAGCTTCGGTATGTAGGATACAATAAGGCATGGTCATGAAAGCATCTCCGTGAGGTTCACTTCATAATTTCAACATAATTATTATGATAAAATCAAGAAGTGATTACCGGAAAGTCGTTACAGGTCCTCACTTAGTTCGTCACACTCCCCCTTCCCATCTGTCCCTTCCTTCTATCAGGATTCTTAAAAATTTTATTAAATTTCATAATGTTAAATATAACTTTATGCTGTAACTTTATAGTTTAAAAAGTGAGGAAGCGGTACATTCCCTGCGTATGGCCTGCAGCCAGTTCACTGACATACCGCGATGCTTATAAAGCCTTACTGGTTGCTTTTATATAACTATGAAAAAATGGCGTTTCGAGTTTCAGGTTAACAGAGGGGTGTTTATGTCGGTTTTTCATAACTGGCTGCTTGAGATCGCTGGCGGAAATTATCTTGTCTATATCAAACGCCTTTCCGCCAACGATACAGGCGCAACAGGTGGTCATCAGGTCGGACTTTATATCCCTTCCGGCATCGTAGAAAAGCTGTTTCCGTCCATTAACCATACCCGCGAGATGAATCCTTCAGTCTTTCTCACTGCGCATGTGTCATCACATGATTGTCCCGACAGCGAAGCCCGGGCTATTTATTATAACAGCCGTCATTTTGGTAAAACCCGGAATGAAAAAAGGATCACGCGCTGGGGAAGAGGCAGCCCACTTCAGGATCCTGAAAATACAGGTGCTCTGACGCTTCTGGCCTTCAGGCTTGATGAGCAAGGCGGGGACTGTAAGACAGTGAACATCTGGGTATGCGCCAGCCCTGATGAAGAGGACGTTATCGAGACCGCTATCGGCGAAGTTATTCCGGGAACACTTATCTCTGGGCCCGCTTCGCAAATCCTAGGGGGCCTGTCTCTTCAGCATGCACCTGTAAATCATAAATACGTTATTCCTGAAGACTGGAAGCATCGCTTTCCGTCTGGAAATGAAATTATTCAGTATGCCGCCGGTCATTATGCGAAAAACTCCCATGACCCAGATGTGCAGCTGATTGACCGCCGGCGCGTTGAGTACGACATCTTTCTGCTGGTTGAGGAATTACATGTTCTTGACATCATCCAGAGAGGATTTGAATCTGTGGATGAGTTTATTGCGTTGGCCAACTCTGTCAGTAATCGACGTAAATCAAGAGCCGGAAAGTCACTTGAGCTGCACCTAGAGCATCTTTTCATTGAGCACGAGCTGCGGCACTTCGCCACACAGGCAGTCACTGAAGGCAATAAAAAACCAGATTTCCTATTCCCCTCCGCAGAGGCATACCACAATGTTGAGTTTCCCAGAGAAAATTTACGCATGCTGGCGGTCAAGACCACCTGTAAAGATCGCTGGCGCCAAATACTGAATGAAGCAGATAAAATCCATCAAGTGCATCTGTTTACACTGCAAGAGGGGGTGTCTCAGGCACAGTACAGGGAAATGCGTGAAGCAGGTGTCAGGCTCGTTGTGCCGTCATCGCTACACAGAAAATACCCGGAAGTGGTCAGAGAGGAATTAATGACGTTAGGTGCGTTCATTGCAGAGCTTACAGGCCTTTACGCTAAACTTCCTTAAGTAAACTCCCGGTATCATAGGCCGGGAGCATTACTCAGACCTGTTCAGCGTTATCAACATCGGCAGAAACAGCTTTGAGGATATAAGGTTGCAGCAGTCTGGCAACAGCTTCGAATACCGGTACCACAACAGAGTTACCGAACTGTCGGTATGACTGCGTATCAGAAACCGGAATACGGAAAGACTTGCCGTCTGGCTTTTCAAAGCCCATGAGGCGGGCACACTCGCGGGGAGTCAGCCTGCGCGGTCGACGCGCTTGATTTTCTTTGTTCATAAAGTCTGCTTCACCTATATCCATATCCCAGCCGCGGTCTATCAGAATTTCAGACCCGTCTTTGTGATAGCGGGCAGAAAGCGTTCTGGCAACACTTTCCTTATTTTTAGGATTGACGAGACCAAAACCGAAACCATTCCCCTTCGCCGCATGCTTTTTAGCATAGTTGTAGAGGTACTCCCAGAGCTTCGGAGTCAGGATATATTTACTGTCAACCACGGGTTCCAATAGCTCGCCAAATGACGGACGTTGTTCCGGGTAAAAATGGCTGACGTCGCGCAGGGTAAACCCCTTGTGAATATTCAAGTCGCGGCGGAATCCGACTAAGACGATACGTTCACGGTGCTGAGGCAGGAAATATTTTCCATCGATGACTTTAGGATCGCTTTTTCCCACATCAGCAGCATCCGCAACTTCATAACCCAGCTCGTCAAGGGTCTCCATGATGACTTTAAAGGTTTTACCCTTATCATGACTCTTCAGGTTTTTGACATTCTCCAGCACAAAGATGGCCGGCTTTTTTGCCCGTATAATGCGCGCCACGTCAAAGAAAAGCGTTCCCTGCGCCTCACATTCAAAACCATGCGCACGACCTAATGAGTTTTTCTTGCTCACACCAGCAAGACTAAATGGCTGGCAGGGAAAACCTGCGAGAAGCACATCATGATCAGGCACGTGCTCATCAATGTAGGCATAGGCATCGGTTTCTGACACTTCAGGTTTGTCACTGAGAGTGACTTCCCGGATATCGAGATTGAATTTGTGTACGTGCTCATCATTAAACCAGTTGGCTTTATAAGTGCGTACTGCCTCTTTATTCCATTCGCTAGTAAAAACGCACTGACCACCAATGGCCTCAAAGCCTTTTCGTATACCTCCAATACCTGCAAATAGGTCAATGAACCGGAAAGAATAGTCCGGGTGGTATGCAGGCGGTTCTGGCAGCATTTTCCGGAGAAGTGCTTCTTCAACTGACGTCAGTGATTTTGGTGGGCACTTACCATTAACCCAGCGGTTAAGGGTTTCGCGACTCCACTCGTTTTTCCCGACTTTTCTAAGTAACTCAGCCACGTACTTCTGATCATAGATTTCCAGTACCTGCTCGATCAGCTTTTTATCATTTTCCTGTCGCAGCTTTTCTTCCTTCCCTGCTTTCTCAAGCAGATCCTGTGCCAGTAATTCAAATTCAGACATAATGCCTCCATAGGGTCTTATGGGTGAAACTCTATCACTCATCTGACCCAGAGTGAAACTTTTTATCTGGATATTTAAACAGTAGCAGTTGTTGGAACATGTTAGCTCCAAAAAGCTAACCACAATGATGCTTTTGAGTAGTTAGTCAGTTAAAAAAGCAGCTTTGTTTTGTGAAATGGAAATTAAGAAGATATTGGCCTATTTACACGGACCTAAATCACATGTCTCGCTCGAAGTGAACTGTCAGATTTAATTACGTACTGACAAATTTTGGCCTTTCTCGTATAAAAAAGGCCATTGCTGTAAAAAAATAAAATGACGAAGGCATGCATGCCAGAAAGCGAACATATTACCTGACAGCGGTAACCGATCACGGAGAGGCGTACCCTAAATCTGATTTGCATTCAAACAAAGCCGGTTCAACGACCCAAACAAGTTTGATACTACCTTAGCAATAATGTTGCTAATAACTGACGTGACTGTCGATGTTGACCTTGAGCGTTTTTATGACAACCTCTCGATAGGGATGCATTGGCAGTGGTCCCAGTTCAGGGCGGCCCAACAGCTAAACCTGCCACACCGTTAATTGTGTTAAGTAACGGTGAGGAATAAAGTCATCGGCCTTGGCATGGTCTTCCATCAGCCGTTCGGTCAAGGCACAGTCAGCTTTTGTATCAACCACCACTGTGAAGTCACATAGAAAAACGGGGCGACTCACTATTTCGCAAGACGTGCATTTTTTCCGACAATTATTCTCCTTTAAACTGGCTCGAACACCGGAACATGATTGCGATGAAATTGCTCGACGCCATACTGGCGCAAGGTCTCCAACCAGCGTTCGACCACTGTGCGGCCTACCTTAAGCTCAAACGCAGCCTCACGCAGCAGCAAGAACTCGGTGCGTAATGTGGTCGGCATGATGCCGGGGTCATCGGTGTTCACTAGCACACGCACCGGTCCTCGGCGCAATCCGTAAAGGTTAGCCGAAGCGCCGCTCTCCAGCACCGATTCGTCAGGCGGATACCAACGGAAAATTGGATGTTCGGCATGTGATTTCAGGCGCGCGATATAGACATTGGATGTCGGGTTAGCTTCGATGATCAACCCCAACTTGTCATATTCGGTTAGCAGCCAGTCTTGCAGCGCGTGCATGAAATCCAGTTCGGCCGGGGTATCGACGTCTTCCAGAATATTTTCATCAGCCTTGCGGCTAAGCCTGGGGTGAAACTCTCCATGCGTCCCCGCTTCGTCCCTCATGCGCACAATCACTAGCGGCGCTTCTGTCAGCGAAGCCAGCCAATCATGCCGAGCCTGATACAGCTGGCTCGCCAACGTATGTTGTTTGCTCAATTCTTGATGGTCAGGCAAAGCGCATTGCTCTTGCGAAGTAACTTGCCAGCCATCGCCAACCATTCCCAGCCGATAATGACAATTACGACGCAGCCACCATGCCTGATACAGATCGTCCGGTGTCGCATGACGCAAATGCGCATCTTTGTAATCAGCAACCGGATCTACATAGACTTCGCCATTGTAGCTGCAGTCATCACCAGCCATAAAATCCGGTACTTGCCACCAGCGTGACAGACGCCAGAAACGGGCAATTCGTCGTTCGAACAGCGGCAAAACCTGTTGTGCCAGTGGCAGTAAACCGCTCAACATACTAGCGTGATGCCACAGCCACACCAGATTATCCAAATGTTCGTCCAGCGGCAGCATCATCTCGCCCTGCCGTGCAGCCCACTGTTTCGGCACTATACCCAGTGCAAGTGCATGCCCGAGCCGGTCGCCCTCACGCATTTCACAAAAACGTACCGTCTCGTCGATATGGCGCATGCCCGATGCCGGATGGGCATAATCCTCGCCGGCATGAATACTCAGGTGAAAGCCGGTGCTGGCACGTTCGCCATCCGGCAGTGGCTTGAAGCCGCTACGCAGCCAACGCAGCACCGGCGCAAACCACTCGATCTTCAGCGCGTTTTCATCCCCCGCCACATCCAATCCACGAAACCATCTAGCTGGTTGGAAATGGAAATTTTGATTCTGTTTGCCGCCTAAAAACTCGGGTGCGTTCCAGCCGGAAGCACTTTGCAGATTGCGTATCAGCTTTTCAGCCTCTTTCCACAACTTCCTAACATCCGGCCTGGAGCGCTGATTTTGCTTGTGAGTTTGTGAGCGAAAAAAGTGGCCACAGAATTGCCAGCGTTCCAGCGCCTGCATGGCGGCCAAAGCTTGCATATCCAGCAGGATATCAGATTCACCAAAAATGTAGGGGGGGCTTGGCAAGGACAAACTGGCATTAGCAAGCAGGCCGCGAGCGATCTTGCCGACAAACGCCGGCTTAAATGCCAACGGCCCTGACTTGATCTCTGCCACATCAGCACGACCTGCCCACAATCGGCGCATATTCCCTTGATAGTCGCCACCCCTGCCGAGCGCTGATTGATAGTAGCGCTCGGCAAAGCGTGTGAGCCCTTGCCCATCCATTATCAGATTACTACGCAGCTGGTTCACGGTCTGCCAGAAACACAAGATGGCCGCGCGTTGCAGTGGATGGGTATCAGGTTGGCAATAGCGGCGACAAAGATAGACATACAGCCACAACCAGCGATTGGCATCGCCACGCTTCATTGCCAATGCAAACTCGTTCAGTAGCCAATCCGCACTACCAACGTTGGTAGCATGTAGGCTAGCGGCAAGCAAATCCCAGTCTGGCTTGAGGGTAGGGGAGTGCATGGCTAGATTGAGCCGCGCCAGATGCTGCGGCCAACCTTCCGAACGATATGGCTGATTGTCCTTAGTATTTTGGGGGCGCTTGGTCTGCTCGTCGGATTCCAGCAACAACACCAGCAGTTGCCGCGCGCGCTGCAACAGAGGCTCCAAGTTGTCGTGCTGTTCTCTCTGCCACTGAATCGCATTGTCGTCGAGTCTTAATTCATCACCCGCCAGCAGATAATCGTCGAGAATCGCGCTATCGGTTGTGATGCCCCAGAAATGCACATGTCCCTCGGCAAACGGTAGTGATGGGTTTCCAGATGGGGCGAAAAATGCAGTCTGCGCGGACACCACGCGGCGGATGTCGTGTATCAGTGGCAGAGGCATGTCATTAAGCCACTGTGCTAAATGCCAGCCGGCCAATAACGTAGGGTCCAGCCCTGTTGCAAGGCGCACATACGCCTGCACCTCACTCTCAAGGTAGCACAACAAGTCGCCATTGCGCTGCAATAGCCTCTGTTGTAGCTCGTCCAGCCACGGCAGTTTTGGCGTCAGCAACAAATCACCATCAAGCATGCGCCCCATCAACTGGCGCACATCGGTCAGCCGGTGCTCGCGAGGATGGTGCGCCTCCACACCCTCTACCAGCAAATGATAGAAATCATCCTGCAGTCGATGCCAATGGTCAGACTCCAGACCGTCAGCTGACTTTAGCAAGTGCTGCCACAATCGTGCGGCTAATCTTTTATCGCCAAAAAAACACTCGGCGGCGTGTTCAGTCAAGGTGCGCTGGAGCATTACTCTGGTTCCTTGTCCTGACCTTGTCCTGACGGCTGTACATTAGGTTGCGGATGATTTGACGAATTTGGCGCTGGATCTTTAGATAATTCATCAATAACCTCTTTTAGAAGTTTTGTGTACTTGCTATCACCTCCGAAATTAGCTGCCATATGATCATATATCGAACCTAATTTTTCTATTTGTTTTCTGGCTTGTGTTTTTACTGTCGTTTTATTTGTATTCCTGGCGGTGATGCCAAGCTCTTCTCTCAAATATTTTTCAGCTTTAGCCTCAAGATTTTCCTCAGACTTAGGCCAATCCAAGTTGATTACCTCATCAATCCACTTCTTCAACGGGTGCTCTGCAAGCACAATGCTGACTGCCCTCAAAGAATTATTTTTATCAAAAGCTTCCAGTATTGGCTTGATGTTGACATTAAACTGGTCATTGCTTTTGTAATTTTTTAGATTTTCAGGATTAATGTTGGTCGTTGCTATCACATTAGGCAAGCCAAACAGCTCACCCTTTTCAAAACTACCAAAGGCAAACCAGGTTGCGTAGAAACTGTGAGCCACCATATTTAATGCCGTTCTGATACGTTTCATGCCATTTGGCACATACTCATCACTCGCCACCTGGCTATAAACTTTATTGAACACCTTGTAAACCAACCATGGCGCAAGATCAATTTGATTAACATGACAGGTCTGCCGCCACATTTCTATTTCTTGATGTAGTTGCTCTGCTATCAAATTTATATCGTACTCTGCGTTTTGAGGCTCTTCCAACCCTTCATCACCACCACCATTGGACTTATTTTCTTTTTCGTTAAAAGTGATTGTTTTAGTAGGTGCCAGTGCTGCCGTAGAAAAGAAAGGAGCCCGCCCCATGATTGCATGTATTTCTTCGACCGATAGCGGACCGACAATGCTGGAAATTAACAACTCAAACACCCGGCCTATATTCAGCAGCATGGTTTTCTTGGCGTTGGTGTAAAAATTATTCTGTGCCAGCAAGGAAATCAAAAAGCTTGCCTTTTTCCTTTGATCGACTTGCAAACCTTGTATTGAAAGGCTCTGAATCTCCTTGATGTAATCCCACCCTTTGCTTGAATTTACCCCAACTTCTGCCACTGGATACGGCAGAATAGTTTTCTGCGATTTGATACCGGCCAGCCACTCTTCAGGCAACCGTCCATTCAATACAATCGGCCAAGCAGAAAGGTCTTCCGCCTTGTCGAAAAGCTCAAAGTTGGCAGTAGCATGTGTAAGGGGCTGGAACAAGGGTGTGTCAAGAAGGCTGCGATGCTGTGAGGATGAGGATTCGTACCAGTCTTGCCAATGCAGTTTGGCAAGCAATATCAGATAGGCTGCACCGGCTTTAGGTTCAAAGCAGAAGTAATTCACCAGATTATGTGCAAACTCATTTCTTTTCTGCTTCGCTGCTTTATCAGCTTCATCCTGAAGCTCCATTGTTTTATCAGCTTCATCCTGAAGCTCCGTTGTTTTATCAGCTTCATCCTGAAGCTTAGGAGGCATTTGCCAACTAATCCGCACATTCAGCTCATCCTTAGCAGTACGAATTTCAGCTGGCAATTCCAGAATAAGATCATGGCAATGCCTGATTAACTGCGACAATGCACGGATAGAAGGTATTGGCAACGAGGGACGACTACTTTCAAATCCATTAACCGGGCCAGTCAAAAAGATCTCCAGCCAAGAAATGAAGTTAGCCAAAGGCATTGCATCATTTGCATTGCCGAGAGTAACTCTAGTGTCAGCCGCCTCTTCTCCAACTGGCCCCCACTGCCAATAACTGCTGACTTCCGGCATGGTCAAACGGCGAGTGAAAGGCAGGATCTTGCGTTGATACTCTGCTGCCAATTCTACGGCCCTTTCATAGGCTACTTTGCGACGGTAGCTGGAATCCTTGGTCAGGCGGCCATGAAAATCGCGCCAGGTTACCTCATCGTAAAGCGATCGATCGCCACAGACGATGGGCAACACATGAGGTGTAGCTAGATAACGGCGTACGATTTCGAGGTTTTCAAAGGCACGATTCAACGAGGTATCGACATCGTCGATCGGCAGGATCAACAGCTGTTTGTCCAGCAAGCACAACACTTCGCGGAAAAAATCTTGCACGCAGTCGGCTAGCTGCTTGTTGCTGTACATGGCACGTACCTTGTCCATGCCGTGACGTTCTTGTTGTGTCTCGACCGATTCCAGCGACTGGGCGAGTTTCTCCAGCGTCTGGTTCAGGCTACGGGCCTTATTCGGTGTAATCCGCTGCTGTTCTTTGACATCATTATCGTGAAGCACGGCGGCGACGATGATGTGTAGGAATAACGAGTCGCCATTTTCCAGCAGAGTCGGATCTACCGGGTCAAGAATGTGGACATCTTTCAAGACGTCCCAATCTTTTAGATAGCTTTTCAAATTGACCAATACAGCAGTTTTACCAGTCCCACGTGCGCCATCTATCGAGATGGCATTATGTTCGCGCAGCTCATTCAGCGACCTGCCTGCGGCGGCTTTTGCCTTGTCCACTGCTTCAATAATCATCCGCGCCAGCGGTTCGTACACTTCACCGCGTGGCAGCAGGGTGTTAGCGTCGGGCAAGACGGCGGATTCGCCTGCATTGAGGGGGATATATCGCTTGTTCTGGCTCATGATCGGCACCTGGCTAGCGGATTTTTATAGGGCAAAATTGGGACCCCATTCTATCACGACAAATGCAAAAGACATTTACTGAACTGCACCATTACCCCTTGAAACTACAATCTTTTAGAGGGGTAACCAGGATGACAAAACATAACCGATTTCCCTCTGAAGTTCGTCAACGCGCCGTTGGAATAGTTCTTGTGAACCAGAATATCTACAACTCAAAATGGGCTGCTATGTGCGCCATTGCCCCAAAGATTGGCTGCACTCCCGATGCATTACGTATCTGGCTCAGCCAGCAGGAACCCGAGGATGATGGACAGGATATGGCAGGCATTGCACGATATGATAACCCGTATTCATCAATGCCGCTCGATGTGGCAACTGCTAAAAAGAGTTCGCCACTTTATGGAAACAGCCAGTCCTTTCCCGAAAGAAAACATGGTCAGGCAAAAGTGTAGCGGTATTAGGTGTAGCTATTTAGATAAAACTAACAATTGTGATAACTGGCGTGCATTAACAGTATCTTCTGCCTAATAATTTTATCTCGAATGCTGGAAATCTGGCCTTTCAATAAGAAAGGCCATTGACTCAAAAAATAAATCAACCTCGACTACAACCGAAGTTCCGATCTCCATCGCCAAATACTTTAGTATCAAGTTTTGCTAAATAATCTAAACGATTCAGTAGGCTGTTGTACTGTGCTTCAAAATTAAAATCATTGCTATCTAGAATATAGCGACAGTTTTCAGGGTAGTGAACCAATCCCAGATAATCCTCCAACTCTAAACCTAAAGCACTGTACCACGCCCTTATAATCATCATCCGTAGGTTGCTTTCAATCTTATAATCACCTAAATGATAATAGGCATCTTTATTAAAAAAAAGACCAAGATGAAAGTGGCATTTTCCTTCTTCAGAAAACTCCCGCACCCAAACATGACGAACTCGGTTTGGATATATTCTTTTGCCGTTAGCTGCTCTGGCTTTCTCATTGGCCTCCAGTATAGCATTTAATGAGTTACGGAAGCGGGATATCACTCCTGGCTCCAGATTAGGGAAGCAACATACAGTATCACCTCTATCTAGAATAGGTGGATAATGAACATCAACACGTAATGCCATAGTCCTTGGAAATTCGTTGATAGCATTATTAATTACTTGTTCAATATGCTTTCTATAGGCGAGTACATGCTCACCATGGGAACCATTGTATAATTTCATGATTTATTTCTCGTATGATTTTAGGAGTTGTTTATATTAATAGATCACGTATGTGTTACTCGTTGTAGAAATATGGTTTTCAAGTTATATCTAACTGTATAGATAAGTCTGAGTGATATCACTGTTATGATTTTGTATATGTTAGTATATATTACCTATCCAACATAAAAACACTTTAAAATTAACTTAAAGCCAAGTGTTACATCATTTTATAATGAAAAAACAACTCTGTAATTATTTGCCTATTGTACTGGTTGTATATAGAGAGTTTTACCGAAATGCGTTACTACTATTCTTTTGTTAATAAGTAAGATATTAAGCAATTCATCCATTTTAATTTTATTTCTGAATCGATAAGGTCCGTATTGAAGAATCTTCGTTTTACTTATATGTGGTGGGAAAGTACTAGCGCAATAATTTTTTATCCAGGAGTATAATTCGTCACTTTCATTATTAACAAGAGTAAATCCTGAAGCTTTAGAGAACAATCTTTTGTACTCATCAACATACCAGGCACTTATCTTAATTGCAGCTTCCACAGCTTTAATTGATATATCTTCGTTACGACCTTCGAAATAATGGAGTAATGCAGCAATCCTTGCCATGTTCTCTGCCATTTTTGAAGCATAATCCTTCATGTTGGATAAATAACCAATTTCGCTCATTTCCGATTCAGTTCTGTTATAAAATGAGATCCATAGTTGCTCTGCCTGCGGAGAGAGTCGTAGGATTATTCGCTCACCTTTGCCATTTCTTATAATGCTATCATTAACTATCTCAAGCAGTCGGCTATGGAACACTGGTAAGTGTTCACTGGATATCACTGGACTTGTAATCTGCCGGAATCCTTGTCTTGAATCGGGCTGGCAAATCAAGCAACGGGCAAAAAAACCAATCCCTTTAGCCATCTCACCTTTACGCTCAATATACTTATGAAATACTGTAGGTTGTATCATCATAGATAAAGTCATTCTGGCGTCATGAATTAAACGTTCAGGAGAGTTTTTTCTATCAACGGAAAAATTTGAACCATCCCACATCTTGTTTATGAAAGGAAGTTCATTCAATGTATGCCCATTAAATATGGTCCCTGCTTCATCCGACATAATACCCACGGACTTCCATTCTCCACAAAGATAATCTTTAATTGCGGCTGGCGTTGCATCATTAAACATCAGCCTATATCTAACAGGTTCTTTAGGTTTGGTTTCAAATAGAAACCTCAATTGTTCATTCGTTATACTGCAATCTTTATTACGACGAGTATCAGATTTTAGTTTTGACTCCAGTGCTTTTGTTTTGATAATAAAAGCTGCTTTGTCATTCATCCATAATTGTAAATCTTGGCTATGTTTTTCAAACCAAATTTTTTCCTGTTGATACAGCGATTTCATGAAAATGCTATCAACAGTACTTTTTCTTTCTCCTGATTCAGCAAGCGTCAGCAAAAAAAGTGAAACGGGGCTACATAGACCATTTAGCCTACAAACGTCAATTCTATTTTGACACACTAATGAAATTGCTCCAAGCGCCGATGCTGATATCAACGATAGAGGAGCTTGTGTTTGTCGCTCTACTTCATAAATTGCATTTCTGATTAGCGACGGAAAAACATGGACAGGAAATGGATGGGTGCTCAACTTTAAATCCTCTAAATTTTTTTGGGGAATATCGATAACTGCTATTTTTGCTACAAATAGCAAAAATAGCAGTGTATTATTAGTTTTGTACGCTTTTATTGTGTACATCATGGATCTGTATATTCAGATAAGTTTGCTACGCCGTGTTAACCATTCATCAATCTCTGATTCAACCCATCCAACCGATTTGACTCCGAGCATTCGCTTTTTGGGAAAAGTTGAGTCGTAACGTGGTGATTTGGGGTTCAACCAGTCATAAATTGTGGCTCGTGCCATACCAGTTTTTTGGATAACCGCAGGTAAGCGGAGTATCCTAACGGTTGATGGATTGTTCATGCTTGATTGCCTCTCATTAGTTCGTTTTGGTTGTAGAGAGATTAGCGGCAAGTACTAATGCAAAAAATCCGCGTACCAAAAAAACATTTTTTACAACACTTAACTAATTGATATTTGGTGTTTTTATGTTGACAGCGATTGAGTTTTGCGAAGAAATTAGTCAAAAATCGGTTTGGCTTTCTGGGCAGATGGTTGAATGTGATTGGGACATATACGTTGATGTGCTCAGCGAAAGTTATCCCGTGATACGAAAGGAACTCAGCGAGATGCGAGATCAATTCTGGAATTCTGATAAGGTAGGAACTCGTGTGATTTTGTACAGTGATCCATCTCGTAAGGAGTATAAATATTGTACTGTTGACGGAGTGGAGCAATTAAAAGAGGAATATACAGAATTATATGATCCAGCTCAGGAATGCTGGAAACAGTTAAAATCACGTATTTTCAGGGAAACATTTGTTCATCTTATTCATGATCCTTTTTTAATTAATGATGTGTTTAAATCACATCTATTTTTTGCCTCAATGTCTTATCAATGGGGAAAGTCAGTTATGTCGGAGAATGAATGTGTTGCTATTAAAGCGTTCATTAAGTCAGCTGAATTATTTGATAGATGTATTGGTATGTCATGGTTTCATGTTTCTGTATGTACCCAAAAAAAATTATCACATGTTAGAGCTAAGGCCGGAAAAGAAGGTGGGAACAGTAAATCAGAAGTGTATCGAATAATTCAGGATAAGCTTGTTTATTTAATCAATAGCTCCGTACCTGAAGGTGGGTGGAAAAGTAAAGCAGCTGCAGTGAATGACCTCATTGACCCCTTATGGAAATTTGTCGAAGAGTCAAATTTTGAAATTAATAATCAAAGTAAAAAATACCGGATATCAACAATGAGCCCTGATGCGTTGGCAGATACCATTATAAAAAACTGGTCAAGAAATATTGAAAGTATCAAATTGGCTTTAGATAATACGGTTACTAGAAAAAAGAAAACCAAAGGGTAAAATTCTGTACTACCTATAGGCGAGTTATCAGCACCCATAATGGGTGCTGATAAAGGATTCATCCTACAAGACGTATTCCCCTAACCCCACTATTCACAATGCTGCCGCTATCTGCTGCTTTAACAAAATCAGCCCACCACTGCATCATCGGTCGTCGTTGCTCAAGATAGTCACTTCGATTGTAAGCGCGACGAACCTCATTCTTATCCACATGAGCAAGTGCAGCCTCAATAACATCAGGCGGAAATCCTTCCTCATTGAGCGCCGTACTAGCGATAGAACGTAAACCATGTGATACGAGAACGCCTCCTAAGCCAGCACGCTTAAGGGCTGCATTAACTGTTTGGCTGTTCATTGGCTGGGTCGGCTTAATGCGGCTGGGAAAAATAAATTCTCGGCCACCACTAAGTGACTTCATCATTTCCAGTAAAGAGAGAGCCTCATCGGATAGTGGAACCGTATGGTCTCGGTTCATCTTCATTCGGGCTGCAGGAATTTTCCATTCGTTAGCATCAAAATCGATCTCATCCCATCGAGCCTCAGCAGCTTCGGCAGGACGGGTGATGGTGAGAAGTTGCCACATGAATAGACATCTTGTGGACAAGCTGATACTTGCCGTACGCATAGTCTGCATTAGCTGTGGAAGTTGATCCGGGCGTATGCTTGGCATGTTTTTCTTTTGCGGTTTCTCAAACGCTTTTCCGATATTTACACTGGGAACTGCATCAATCAAGCCTGTGTTCTGCGCATAAATCATGACTTCGTTAATACGCTGACAAAGGCGTCGGACTGTCTCTAATGCACCTCTGGCCTGAACCGGCTGCACTGCTTTAACCAGAGTATGAGCCTTAATCTCAGTGACACTGATATCACCGATTGCTGGGAAAACATCTCTCTCAAGCGAGCGCCAGATATCGTCGGCATAGTCCTCTGTTACGCTGGTTTTCTTCACATTCCACCAACGCTCGGCAACTAACAGGAAAGTGTTGGTTTTAGCCTCTTGAGAATTTCTTACCTGTTCTTTCTGATGATCCTGAGGATCAATGTCTTTCGCCAACAAAACTCGAGATTCAGCTCTGAGTTTACGCGCATCAGAAAGGGAGACTGCAGGGTAGGCACCGAAGCTCTGTTTGGTTCGCTGTTTTGTCAGCGGTCGATAGTAACGGAACTGCCAGAGCTTACTACCACTGGCCTTGATTAATAGAGTAAGCCCGTCCCCATCATACAGCTGGTAATCGGCATCTTTAGGTTTGGCGGCTTTGATTTCCGTATCGGTTAACGGCTTGGTTTTTCTTGCCATGGGGAATCTCCATGCGTTTAGGCCCAACGAAAACAATAGAGCTTTTCGTTGGGCCTATCAATGGGCCTAAAAGGTTCGGATTTAATTAGTTCTCTTCGGACTTCGCGGGACAAATTGAGGGCACAAAAAAGCCCGCAGGGCTTGCGCCGTGCGGGCTCTTAGGACTTCATCGGATGACTCTGGTAATCACCGATGGAGAATTTTGGTGGAGCTGGCGGGAGTTGAACCCGCGTCCGAAATTCCTACATCCTCGGTACTACATGCTTAGTCAGTCTTTACATTCGCCTGGCACCTGCGGACAGACACGCCACTACCAGACTAGCCTGATTAGTTTTAACGCTTCAACCCCAGGCAAGGTATCCACGCGATCTCTTTTGGGTTTGACCTCTCTTTGATCCCCGTCTTAAGAGCGGAAGCTAGGGAGAGAGGGCTCTTAGCAGGTTATTAAGCTGCTAAAGCGTAGTTTTCGTCGTTTGCGACTATTTTTTTGCGGCTTTTTACGAGGCAAACCGCCCCTCGGCATGCACCTTGGGTTTCGCAAATCCCGTCGAATCCAGAATCAGCCCCAATGTGTTACGTTGAGTATAACAGATTTGTGACGTTTGATACCAGTCTCTGTCACGTGGTTTGTCAGGATTTATTTTTGCTTAATAAGTGTACTAATAGTAGCGGTTACAAAGAGATAAGCGCAGAGGTGTCAACGATAAGGGGGATTAACTGAAGAGAAAACAGCCCGGTCGTACAGTCCTGACGACCGGGTGACGGACTTAACGTCCTGCATGTTTCATAATGCGGGCTTTATCGACCTGCCATTCACGCTCTTTGATATCCGAACGCTTATCATGCTGTTTCTTACCTTTCGCCACGCCGATTTTGACTTTGCACCAGGCATTTTTCCAGTATAACGAGAGCGCAACGACCGTGTGACCTTCCCGGTTAACCCGGCCATACAGCGTATCCAGTTCGCGCTGGTTGAGCAGCAGTTTACGGGTACGAGTCGGATCGCAAACGACGTGTGATGAGGCAACCATCAACGGGGTAAAGTTCGCGCCAAACAGGTACGCTTCGCCCTCTTTTAAAATAACATAGCTATCGCTGATGTTAGCCTTGCCGGCACGCAGGGATTTTACTTCCCAGCCTTGTAGCGCCAGGCCCGCTTCAAATTCATCTTCGATAAAATATTCGTGACGGGCGCGTTTATTCAGCGCAATGGTGGCTGATCCAGGTTTGTGGGATTTTTTCTTGGTCATAGTATTCTGAACATCGCTAATCTGATCTTAATCGGCCTCAACTCTCCTTCGAGGCGTAATGAGGTATCTTAGCACGAGTTGCGGCAGAGCGTTTTTTTTAACGTGTGATAAATGTTATTATTCTGGTGTGTAAGTTCCTGGGAATCGCTATGCCACAGATTAATCGTACTGCTCTGGTCCCTTTCAGCGCGGAGCAGATGTACCAGTTAGTGAATGACGTGGACTCTTACCCTGAGTTTATTCCGGGGTGTACCGGCAGCCGGGTGCTTGAGTCCGGGCCAACGCAAATGACGGCGGCTGTCGATGTCTCGAAAGCCGGGATCAGCAAAACCTTTACCACCCGTAATACGCTTAACAGCAATCAAAGCATTCTGATGCATCTGGTTGATGGGCCGTTCAAAAAACTTATCGGTGGCTGGAAGTTCACGCCGCTCGGTCAGAATGCCTGCAAAATCGAGTTTCAGCTCGATTTTGAGTTTACCAATATGCTGATTGAACTGGCGTTTGGCCGCATTTTCAAAGAGCTGGCGGCCAGTATGGTGCAGGCTTTTACGACGCGCGCGAAAGAGGTTTACAGTGCCGGGTAAGATTGAGGTCTCAGTTGCCTACGGATTTCCTGAGAAGCAGTATTTGCTGAAGGTGACGCTGGAAGAGGGCGCTACGGTAGAAGACGCTATCCGCGCCTCTGGTTTGCTGGCGCTGCGTACTGAGATCGACCTCAGTCAGAGTAAAGTGGGGATATACAGTCGTCCGGTAAAATTACAGGACCTTGTCCACGATGGCGATCGCGTAGAGATTTATCGTCCGCTGATTGCCGATCCTAAAGAACTGCGTCGTCAGCGTGCGGAAAAGTCGGCGGCGAATAAATAGCGTCAGAGGCAGGTGCCAACTGTTTTAACAAAAAGGTGCCGGGAGGCACCTTTTTTTCACTTTATTTCTCGCCCGTCAGCGCGGGTTTGTTGTCGATATTCGTCAACGTGCCGCTGCTGTTAAAGGTCAGGGTCAGCGTTTGCTGGGTAACATCTTCATGCCCTGGCTGCTGGCGGAATACGTAGAACCAGGTATTAGTGCCAAATGGATCGGACATCATCGGCGTACCCAGTGCATAAGCAACCTGCTGTTGCGTCATACCGACACGAATTTTTGATACATCGTTAGGTGCCAGATAGTTTCCCTGGTTGATGTCAGGGCGGTAAACCACTCGCTCCAGAGTGGAACAGCCTGCGGTCAACATCAGAAGAACCGCTGCGGCAGCAGTCAGCGTTTTACAGCGCATAGTGATTTGATTCCTTTTCGGGCCCGAGCAGTACGCGGCTCATATGTAATATGCCGATGATAATAGACCTTTAACCACTTTAAAACCTTTGATACCTGGTCATACGGCGATTTTATCGTGAACTCAGACTCTCAGATATCAAAAAAGTTTACGCTGCCAGCAGTTCTTTCGCATTTGCCAGCGTATTACGCGTGACTTCGCTCCCCCCCAGCAGACGCGCCAGTTCCTGTAAGCGGGCGCGTTTATCCAGTGGCTGCATATGAGTTTCGGTCATTTCGCCATCGGTTTCTTTGCTGACGACGAAGTGGTGATGTCCACAGCCCGCGACCTGCGGCAGGTGAGTCACGCACATCACCTGGGTAGATTCGCCCAACTGGCGCAGAAGTTTACCGACCACGGCTGCGGTAGGACCGCTGATACCGACATCAACTTCATCGAAAATCAGCGCCGGGGTTTCCATTTTACGCGCGGTGATGACCTGGATCGCTAAGGCGATACGTGACAATTCGCCGCCGGAGGCCACTTTGGCAATAGATTGCAGTGGCTGACCGGGGTTGGTGGTGACCCGGAATTCAATCCGATCCGCGCCTTCAGCCGTCAGGTGATGCTCATCAAAACTCACGTCAATAGTAAACTGTCCGTGCGGCATTGAAAGGGTATGCATACTGTCCGTAATAAGCGTTGCCAGTTCCTGAGCGCTGGACATTCTGCGCTGATGGAGCTGCCGGGCGGTTTCCAGTGCTAGTTGATGATGCTTATTAACTGCCAGGCTTAATGTTTCCAGCGAGTCGGCCTGATCGTCGAGCTGTTGCTGTTCGTCGAGCAGTGACTGGTGAAATGCGGGCAGTTCTTCCGGGCTGACGTGATGTTTACGTGCCAGGTTAATTTGCCGTGAGAGACGTTGTTCCAGTTCAAACAGACGATTAGGATCGAGATCCAGACGATCGCTGTAGTGACGCAATTCTTCGCTGGCTTCACCAATCTGGATGCTGGCTTCTTCGAGCATATCCAGTACGCCTGAGAGTTTGTTATCCATGCTGACCAGTTCGCTAACCAACTGCTTTGCCGTGTACAGCTGGCTTTGCAGATTGGCATCTTCACCGTCTGCCAGCAAATTCAGGGCCTGCTGGCTGGTACTAAGCAGTTGACCGCTGTTGGCGAGACGTTTGTACTCTTCATCGATCTGTTCAAACTCACCGGCCTGCGGATGAAATTCGTTAAGCTCTTTAAGCTGATACTGAAGCAGTTCCGCACGCGCGGCGCGATCCTGGCTTTGTTGCTGGTGCTGGGCCAGCTCGCGGCAGCTTTGGTGCCACTGACGATAATGCTCTGTCATCCGCTGGGTTAGCTCGACCTCGCCTGCATAACCATCCAGCAGATTTTTTTGATGATCGGGCTTTATCAGGAGCTGATGGGCGTGCTGCCCGTGGATTTGAATCAGGAGTTGACCCAGTTCACGCAACTGTGACAGGGGAACGGCGGTACCGTTAATGAAACCACGAGAGCGTCCGTCGCTACTGATAACGCGGCGCAGTAAGCACTCGCGGCCCTCTTCAAGCTGGTTTGCTTCAAGCCAGCGCAGCGCAGCCGGGGTGTCTTTCAGGGAAAACCGGGCGCAGAGGTCGGCGCGGCTGGCACCGGCGCGGACCATATCGGCCTCGGCGCGGCCACCAAGGCACAATCCTAACGCATCAATCGCAATAGATTTACCCGCGCCGGTCTCACCGGTGATAGCGGTCATCCCGCTGTGAAAATCGATTTCAAGCTCACGAACGATGGCAAAATTGCTGATGGTAAGTTGTGCCAACATAGCTGCCTTCCTGTATGAAAAACCATAACTGTGTTTACGTACAGTATAAACTGGTTTTTTATCCAGTAAAGATCCGCGACGCGAAATCAGAATAATTTTTTTGACCAGCCGAGTTTGGTGCTTAGCGTATTGAAATAATTGTAATCTTTAGGATGGATTAGGTTGAGATGGTAATCGCTACGGCGGATTAACACATCTTCATCTTCCTGAATCGGCAGCGCGATTTGGCTATCGCAGCTGATTTCAAGATCGCTGCCATGCTGTGAAAAGCGCAGGCGAATAGTGCTACTGCTGTTAATAACCAGCGGGCGGGCGGAAAGCGTATGGGGAAACATCGGCACCAGCGTTATCGCGTCCAGTGACGGGGTTAAAATGGGGCCTCCGGCGGAAAGTGAGTAGGCCGTGGAACCGGTAGGCGTAGAAATAATCAGACCGTCCGAGCGTTGCGAGAAGGCAAACACTTCATCAATATACACTTCGAACTCAATCATATGGGCAACCTTACCAGGGTGCAGGACCACCTCATTAATCGCCGTGCTGATCCGCTTCTGGCACGCTTTCTGGCATACCTGCGCTTCGAGCAGAAAGCGTTTTTCGGTAATGTAATCGCCTTCCAGCACATCGGCCAGCTGCTGATGGGCGTTATCCGGGTCAAGATCGGTAAGAAATCCCAGATTGCCACGGTTGATACCGATGACCTTGATGTCGTAACGGGCCAGCGTGCGCGCCGCGCCCAGCATATTGCCATCGCCGCCGACCACCACCGCCAGGTCCGCCTGTTGACCGATTTCCGCCAGCGTTCCCGTGCGTACTTCACTTAATTTAAGTTCACGGGCAATTTGCTGCTCGATAATGACCTCATAGCCCCGGGAGCAAAGCCAGCGATAGAGCATTTCATGTGTGGTGAGCGCGGTAGGGTGACGCGGATGTCCGACAATACCAATGCACTTGAAATGAGTGTTCATTTTCTGGTGGTCCTTGTGCCAATGATTGATGACAATGTGAGTGCTTCCCTTGAAACCGGGAAACCGATCCCCATAATAAGCGAAGTTAGCGAGATGAATGCGAAAAAAACGCGGAGAAATTCATGAGTAGTAAAGAACAGAAAACGCCTGAGGGGCAAGCCCCGGAAGAAATTATCATGGATCAGCACGAAGACGTTGAGGCCGTTGAACCAGAGGCTTCTGCTGAGCAGGTGGATCCGCGCGATGAAAAAATTGCGAGCCTTGAAGCGCAGTTAGCAGAAGCGCAGACGCGCGAACGCGAAAGTTTGCTGCGCAGCAAAGCGGAAATGGAAAACCTGCGTCGTCGTACTGAACTGGACATTGAGAAAGCGCACAAATTCGCGCTGGAAAAATTTGTCAACGAACTGCTGCCGGTGGTGGATAGTCTGGATCGCGCGCTGGAAGTGGCAGACAAAGCGAACCCGGATCTGGCTCCGATGGTTGAAGGTATTGAGCTGACGCTGAAGTCGATGCTGGATGTCGTGCGTAAGTTCGGCGTTGAAGTTATCGCTGATACTAACGTACCGCTGGACCCGAACGTACACCAGGCGATTGCGATGGTAGAATCTGAAGAAGTTGCTGCCGGTAACGTGCTGATGGTGATGCAGAAAGGTTATACGCTGAACGGTCGTACAATTCGTGCAGCGATGGTGACGGTCGCGAAAGCGAAAGCGTAACCTTGCGGGCCGGGTTTACCCGGCCCATTTATTCACACTATTCTTTCACACTCTCGCGCAGCGGCTTCACCGGGATCACCCGCACCTGCTTAATCATATTGTCCTGCACGTCCAGAATATCAATATCGTACTGACCAATGCGCACTCGCGTTTCAGCCGCCGGGATCTCCTCCAGCGCTTCAAGCAGCATGCCGTTTACGGTACGCGCATCCTCTTCCGGCAGATGCCAGTTAAAGGCTTTATTGATTTCGCGCACGTTGGCGCTACCGTCGATGATCACTGAACCGTCGTTTTGTGGGGTGACTTCTTCCGCCAGCGTCGGCGACATCGAGGTGGTGAAATCGCCGACGATCTCTTCAAGAATATCTTCAACCGTCACCAGCCCCTGAATATCGCCGTATTCATCTACCACCAGGCCGACTTTCTTTTTATTGCGCTGGAATTTCACCAGTTGCGTGCTGAGCGGGGTACCTTCCGGCACGTAGTAGATTTCATCTGCCGCGCGCAGCATGACCTCTTTGGTGAACTCTTTCTTTTCCTGCATCAGCCGCCAGGCCTCGCGTACCCGCAGCATGCTGATGGTGTCATCCAGTGAATCGCGATACAGCACGATTCGCCCGTGAGGAGAGTGGGTAAGCTGACGGACGATGGATTTCCAGTCGTCGTTAATGTCGATGCCAACGATCTCGTTGCGCGGGACCATAATGTCGTCCACGCTGATCTTCTCCAGATCCAGTATCGACAGCAGCATGTCCTGATTACGCCGTGAGATCTGCGAGCGAGATTCGTTAACCAGCGTGCGCAGTTCATCTTTGCTGAGCGAACCGCTGATCACCACATCCGTTTTGATACCCATCATGCGCATCAGTAGGCGGGTAATGGTGTTGAGAAGCCAGACCAATGGCATCATCAGGATCTGTAAGGGGGCCAGCAGGACGCTACTCGGGTAAGCCACTTTTTCAGGGTAGAGCGCGGCGATGGTTTTAGGCAGCACCTCAGCAAATACCAGCACCACGAACGTGAGGATACCGGTGGCAATTGCTACGCCTGCGTCACCATAAAGACGCATCCCGACAATGGTTCCCAGTGCAGAGGCCAGGATATTGACCAAATTGTTACCAATCAACACCAGGCTTATCAGTCGGTCAGGTTTGCGTAAAAGGGCTTCCACGCGCTTTGCCGGGCGATAACCTTTTTTCGCCAGATGCCTCAGACGATAGCGGTTCAGCGTCATCATGCCGGTTTCAGAACCGGAGAAATAAGCGGAGATGACCACCATGACGATCAGGGTAACGATCAGCGTGGTGGTAGAGATGTGTTCCAGAAGGGACTCCTTAGCTTACGAACTGCTGCACGACACGGCTACCAAAGTAGGCCAGGGTCAGAATGCACGCGCCCGCAACGTTAAACCAGACAACGCGACGGCCGCGCCATCCTTTATGATAGTGGCCCCACAACAGAACGATATAAACAAACCACGCAATAATGGAAAGCACCGCTTTGTCGATATTCTCCACGCTGAAAAGGTTATGCATATAGAACAACCCTGTACACAGCGTCAGGGTGAGCAGCACGACGCCAATCTGCGTAATGTGGAACATTTTGCGCTCAATACTCATCAGCGGCGGCATTTCACTGTTGAAGACCAGCTTCTTATTTTTTAACTGGTAATCGATCCAGGCCAGCTGTAGTGCATAAAGCGCGGCAATAATCAGCGTGGCGTAGGAAAACAGCGACATCCCAATGTGGATCATCATCCCCGGGGTCGTCTCCAGATGGGTGATGAATTCGTTCGGTACGAAGGTGGCGAAAGCGAGGTTGATAAACGCAAACGCATACACAATGGGCAGCAGCAGCCAGCCGCGATTACGCGAGGCGACAATGGTCATCACCGTACAAATCATCAGGCTGACCAACGACCCCACGTTTAGCAGGCTAAGATTCTGGCCACCGTTTCCATCAGGGAAAATGCGCGCTTCCAGAGCAAAAGCGTGACAAACTAGCGCGATAACCGCTGAAAGCATCGCCATGCGCCGCCAGCCGCTATTTTTCTGAAGCAGGCCGGGGATAATCAGCGCCAGGCTGAATGAATAGGCAACAAGAGCGAGCAGCGCAAAAACAGGCATAGGTGTATTGACGGTTCACTGGGAAGAAAGAACGTCAGTATAACGTTACGTGACCTCCGCTCCAACCGTTGCATAACAACAAAGGCGGCTTCATGTTATACTGCGGCAAAATTCTGTAGACGTGTCGCGTGAGCGACCGACCGTTTCCACCTCAGGCGAGAGACAATGTTTGATAATTTAACCGATCGTTTGTCGCGCACGCTGCGCAATATCAGTGGCCGTGGACGCCTTACTGAAGAGAACGTTAAAGAGACGCTGCGTGAAGTGCGTATGGCGCTGCTGGAGGCTGACGTTGCGCTGCCGGTAGTGCGTGAGTTCATCAATCGCGTAAAAGAGAAAGCGGTTGGTCATGAAGTCAATAAAAGCCTGACGCCGGGTCAGGAGTTCGTCAAGATCGTGCGCAACGAGCTGGTTGCGGCGATGGGCGAAGAAAACCAGGTGCTGAATCTGGCCGCGCAGCCGCCCGCCGTGGTGCTGATGGCTGGTCTGCAAGGGGCTGGTAAAACCACCAGCGTCGGTAAGCTGGGTAAGTTTCTGCGCGAGAAGCACAAGAAGAAAGTGCTGGTCGTTTCTGCCGACGTTTATCGTCCGGCGGCCATCAAACAGCTGGAAACGCTGGCCCAGCAGGTCGGCGTCGATTTCTTCCCGTCTGACGTCGGGCAGAAGCCTGTCGATATCGTCAATGCCGCGCTGAAAGAAGCGAAGCTGAAATTCTACGATGTACTGCTGGTGGATACCGCTGGTCGTCTGCACGTAGACGAAGCGATGATGGATGAGATCAAGCAGGTTCACGCTTCTATCAATCCGGTAGAAACGCTGTTTGTCGTCGACGCCATGACCGGTCAGGATGCGGCCAATACCGCGAAAGCGTTTAATGAAGCGCTGCCGTTAACCGGCGTGGTGCTGACCAAAGTCGACGGTGATGCCCGTGGCGGTGCGGCGCTTTCGATTCGTCATATCACCGGCAAGCCAATTAAATTCCTCGGCGTCGGCGAGAAGACCGAAGCGCTGGAGCCGTTCCATCCGGATCGTATCGCCTCCCGTATTCTTGGTATGGGCGACATGCTGTCGCTGATCGAAGATATCGAAAGCAAAGTCGACCGTGCGCAAGCCGAGAAATTAGCCAGCAAGCTGAAGAAAGGTGACGGTTTCGACCTGAACGACTTCCTTGAACAGCTTAAGCAGATGAAAAACATGGGCGGCATGGCAAGCCTGATGGGCAAGCTGCCGGGCATGGGGCAAATTCCGGACAACGTTAAGTCGCAGATGGACGATAAAGTCCTGGTGCGTATGGAAGCCATCATTAACTCAATGACCCTGAAAGAGCGTGCGAAGCCGGAGATCATTAAAGGTTCCCGTAAACGCCGTATCGCTCAGGGCTGCGGTATGCAGGTGCAGGACGTTAACCGCCTTCTGAAACAGTTCGACGATATGCAGCGCATGATGAAGAAGATGAAGAAGGGTGGGATGAAAGGGATGATGCGCGGAATGAAAGGGATGATGCCGCCAGGTTTCCCGGGTCGTTAACCGGCCTGGCTTGTTTGTCATATTGGTTCCGGGGTGTGCTCGTCACCCTCACGTACTTCGTGTACGCCCCGGTAGCTGCGCGCACGCCTGCACCGCAGACGGCCTTCTGCAATAGAGTTTCAACTGTTGATTGCAATTTCCCCAAAAATCAGTAAAATTTTCGGGCTTTTAATATAACACCGGGTCCCTTCCCTCGATGGGACCCGGTGTTTTATTCACACAAGAGGATGTTATGGTAACTATTCGTTTAGCTCGTCACGGCGCTAAAAAGCGTCCGTTCTACCAGGTTGTTGTCACCGACAGCCGTAATGCACGCAACGGTCGCTTCATCGAGCGCGTTGGCTTCTTCAACCCGATCGCCAGCGAAAAAGAAGAAGGCACTCGCCTGGATCTGGATCGCATCGCTCACTGGGTTGGTCTGGGCGCGACCCTTTCCGATCGCGTTGCTGCGCTGATCAAAGAAGCAAAAAAAGCAGCTTAATCTGTCACGGTGGTCATGATGAGCAAACAACTTGCCGCACAAGTTCCCGTTGAACCGGTTGTACTGGGAAAAATGGGTTCTCCCTACGGAATTCGTGGTTGGCTCAGAGTGTTTTCTTCCACCGAAGAGGCCGAAAGCATTTTTGACTATCAGCCCTGGTTTATCCAGAAGGCGGGTCAGTGGCAGCAAATACAGCTGGAAAGCTGGAAGCACCACAATCAGGATTTGATCATCAAGCTGCAAGGCATTGACGATCGTGATGCCGCGAATGTACTGACTAATTGTGAAATTGTCGTAGATTCCTCGCAGTTGCCTGCGCTTGAAGACGGTAGCTACTACTGGAAAGACCTTATGGGTTGCCAGGTAGTCACCACTGAAGGCTACGAGCTGGGTAAAGTCGTCGATATGATGGAAACCGGCTCAAATGACGTGATCGTCATTAAGGCAAACCTGAAAGATGCGTTTGGTATCAAGGAACGTCTCGTACCGTTCCTCGATGGACAGGTTATCAAGAAAGTCGATCTCGCTACTCGTACTATTGAAGTAGATTGGGATCCTGGTTTTTAAACCACCGGATAAACGGTAAATGACGGCGTAGTGGGGATAGGCTTGTGTTTATAGGTATTGTTAGCCTGTTTCCTGAAATGTTTCGCGCAATTACCGATTACGGGGTAACTGGCCGGGCTGTAAAAAATGGCCTGCTGAACATCCAGAGCTGGAGTCCTCGCGATTTCGCGCATGACCGGCACCGTACCGTGGACGAACGTCCTTACGGCGGCGGACCGGGGATGTTAATGATGGTGCAACCTTTACGGGATGCCATTCATGCAGCAAAAGAAGCGGCAGGGGAAGGCGCTAAGGTGATTTATCTGTCACCTCAGGGACGCAAGCTTGATCAAGCGGGCGTCAGCGAACTGGCAACGAATCAGAAACTGATTCTGGTGTGTGGTCGCTACGAAGGCGTAGATGAGCGCGTAATTCAAACCGAGATTGACGAAGAATGGTCTATCGGCGATTACGTTCTCAGCGGTGGTGAGTTACCCGCAATGACGCTGATTGATTCGGTCGCCCGGTTTATTCCGGGGGTTCTGGGTCATGAAGCATCAGCAACGGAAGATTCCTTTGCTGACGGGTTGCTGGATTGCCCCCACTACACGCGTCCTGAAGTGTTAGAAGGGATGGAAGTACCGCCGGTTTTACTGTCGGGAAACCATGCTGAGATACGTCGCTGGCGTTTGAAACAGTCGCTGGGCCGCACCTGGCTTAGAAGACCTGAACTTCTGGAAAACCTGGCTCTGACTGAAGAGCAAGCAAGGTTGCTGGCGGAGTTCAAAAAAGAGCACGCGTAACGGCAACATAGACATGATGGGCAGGCGTAAGCCCCCAAATATCAGTTTACCCAGGATAAGAGATTAAATTATGAGCAACATTATTAAGCAACTTGAACAAGAGCAGATGAAGCAGGACGTACCTTCCTTCCGTCCGGGTGATACCGTGGAAGTGAAAGTATGGGTTGTTGAAGGTTCCAAAAAACGTCTGCAGGCATTTGAGGGCGTGGTTATCGCTATTCGTAGCCGCGGTCTGCACTCTGCATTCACTGTTCGCAAAATCTCCAACGGCGAAGGCGTTGAGCGTGTCTTCCAGACTCACTCTCCGGTAGTTGACAGCATTGCTGTTAAACGTCGTGGTGCTGTACGTAAAGCTAAACTGTACTACCTGCGTGAGCGTACTGGTAAGTCTGCTCGTATCAAAGAGCGTCTTAACTAAGATATCGCTTTCGCGACATCCATATAAAAGGGCTGGCCAGTGGGCTGGCCCTTTTTTCATCCATTGAGAACGCATTGCGTTAACTGTTTCGACATAAATCATTTACAATGTCCGCTCGCAGCGGGAGGGTAAGTGATTAACAACGCACTACGTCAGCCAGGTAAGACACGCACAGCGGCATGGCTCGCGCTGTTTGCGATCCTGCTGATCGTCGTCGCTCCGCTGATTTCCGTCTCTCTGCAACAGGATCCCATGAGTGCCATGCCAGGAATGCATCATGATATGAGCATGATGGCCGACCATGGTGAGCATAATGCGCCGACAACGATGCCTGTCGATCATGGCGAAGCCTGCGGCTACTGTGTGCTGCTGGCGCACGTTCCTGGGCTGCTTCTGGCGCTGACCATCCTGCTGTGCGCTGTGCTGCTCAGACAGAAGACGCAACCGCCGCGCCCGACCGTTAAACACTGGTATTTCTTTCCCTGGTTGTATCCCGATACCCGCGCGCCGCCGCGTGCGTCTGCTTTACCCCAATTCTGATCTGACGTTTATGCGCGCCTGCGTATAGCGCTTTTTGACTTTATCTGAGGAAAAGTATGACAACCTGCACCCCACGCGCGGTATGGATCACCCTGCTGCGGCGTCTTCATTTCTATATTGGCCTGTTTGTCGGCCCCTTTATTTTTGTTGCGGCCTTAACCGGAACGCTCTACGTCGCCACGCCTCAGCTTGAGGCGTGGATCTATGCCGATGCGCTACACGGGACTGTGCAGGGCGACAAACAGTCGCTTGCGCAGCAGATTGCGATTGCAGAGCAGGTGACAGGCGGACATTTGCCCATCCAGGCAGTGCGACCCGGGCTGGAGGCGGGCGAAACGACCCGGGTGATGTATGTCGATCCTGCATCAGGCGTGTCTGAAAGCCGGGCGATTTTTATCGATCCGGTGACGCTTGCGGTGAAAGGGGATATGACGGTTTACGGCACCAGCGGCATTTTACCGTTCCGTCAGTGGATCGACTACGCGCACCGCTCGTTGCTGCTCGGCGATATCGGCAGAAACTACAGCGAGCTGGCCGCATCGTGGATGTGGATTGCAGCGCTGGGAGGGATCACGCTGTGGTTTTTTACCCGTCCTAAACGTCGACTCAACAATCGGGTCCAGAACACTCGCCGCCTGCATGTCACGCTTGGCTGGTTGCTACTGGCGGGCATGCTGCTGTTCTCTGCGACTGGCCTGACATGGTCGCAGTGGGCGGGAGCAAACGTCGATAAAATGCGTGCTGCGTTTAACTGGCTGACGCCGCAGGTGAATACTCAGCTTCAGGGAAAGGCCGACGTTCACGATCCGCATGCGGAACACCATATGCATCACGGTGGAATGGTCATGGCGGATGATAAACCTTCTCTGGCTAATTTTGATGCGGTACTGCATGTCGCGCAGTCCGCCGGGATCGAGGCTAATAACGTCGAAATTCGTCCGGCCCGTAGCGCCGATCGTGCGTGGACCGTCACCGAAATTGACCGTCGCTGGCCGACGCAGGTAGACGCCGTCGCGGTGGACAGTGGAACCATGCAGATCGTCGACAGTACCCATTTTTCTGACTTCCCGCTGATGGCGAAGCTGACGCGCTGGGGCGTGGCTTTCATATGGGTATTTTATTTGGTCTGCCTAACCAGCTGCTGCTGATCGCCTTTGGCATCGCGCTGTGCGTGAGCATTGTTGTTGGCTACCGCTTATGGTGGATCCGCCGTCCGGCTGCTGGTGCATTAACCCCACTATGGCAAAGCGTGGCGCAGCTATCCATAGCGGGGCGGGTGTGTATGCTGATCGGCGCGCTTGCGCTGGGAACGGCGATGCCGGTAATGGGCGCCAGTTTGCTGATTTTTGTGTTGATTGACTATCTGCGCTGGAGAAAAAGCAGTCAACGGATAGCCAGTCAAAGCGTATAAGACTTCTGATGTGCGAAGCCTGAGAGACCGGCTCAGGCTTTTGCACATTAATGATGTAAAGTATTGGTTACAGTATTGATAGCCTGAAAAGGAGATTATTTTACTTGTGTAAACTAAAGTGTACGTATTTTGTATTGAATTCTTTACCGTTTGTGGTATCGTGAATTTCTCCTCTGCTGAGGATCCTTTTATCGCAAACGAGCCAGACAGGATTGCCATCATGCAAAAAGACGCGCTGAACAACGTACATATCGCCGACGAACAGATTTTAATTACCCCGGATCAGCTGAAAGCCGAGTTCCCGCTCAGCGCAGCGCAGGAAGCGCAGATCGCGCAATCGCGTAAAACCATCTCCGACATCATTGCCGGACGCGATCCTCGTTTACTGGTAGTGTGCGGCCCCTGTTCTATTCACGATCCGGAAACGGCACTGGAATACGCTCGTCGATTTAAAACCCTTGCCGCAGAGGTCAGCGATAGCCTCTACCTGGTAATGCGCGTCTATTTTGAGAAACCCCGTACCACCGTCGGCTGGAAAGGATTGATTAACGATCCACACATGGATGGTTCGTTTGATGTTGAAGCCGGTCTGAAAATTGCGCGTCACCTGCTCGTAGACCTGGTCAATATGGGGCTGCCGCTGGCAACCGAAGCGCTGGATCCTAATAGCCCGCAGTACCTGGGCGATCTGTTTAGCTGGTCAGCCATCGGCGCACGCACGACCGAATCGCAAACTCATCGCGAAATGGCGTCTGGTTTATCCATGCCGGTGGGCTTTAAGAACGGCACCGACGGCAGTCTGGCAACTGCCATTAACGCGATGCGTGCTGCGGCGCAATCCCACCGCTTTGTCGGGATTAACCAGGCGGGCCAGGTCTGTCTGCTGCAAACCCAGGGCAACCCGGATGGTCACGTGATCCTGCGCGGCGGCAAAGCGCCGAACTACAGTCCGGCAGACGTGGCGCAGTGTGAAAAAGAGATGGCTCAGGCGGGACTCAAGCCCTCTCTGATGATAGATTGCAGCCATGGGAATTCTAATAAGGACTACCGCCGTCAGCCCGCAGTTGCGGAATCCGCGGTTGCACAAATCAAAGATGGTAACCGTTCCATCATCGGCCTGATGATTGAAAGTAATATTCATGAAGGGAACCAGTCTTCTGAGCAGCCGCGTAGCGCAATGCAATACGGCGTTTCCGTCACCGATGCCTGCATCAGTTGGGAAACGACCGATGCGTTACTGCGCGAAATCGATCGCGATTTGAAGGGCCACATGGCGGCGCGTCTGGCATAAGAGGTTAGTTATGGTTGCTGAGTTGACCGCGTTACGCGATCAAATTGATGAAGTGGATAAGGCGCTGCTGGGGCTGCTGGCTAAGCGTCTGGCGCTGGTGGCCGAAGTGGGTGAAGTAAAAAGCCAGTTCGGCCTGCCGATTTATGTTCCTGAGCGTGAGTCCTCCATGCTGGCGTCTCGGCGTAAAGAAGCTGAGACGCTGGGCGTGCCGCCGGATTTGATCGAAGATGTGCTGCGCCGCGTGATGCGGGAATCCTATTCCAGCGAAAACGACAAAGGCTTCAAAACGCTCTGTCCGACGCTGCGGCCGGTAGTCATCGTCGGCGGCGCGGGTCAAATGGGACGCCTGTTTGAAAAAATGCTCACCCTCTCCGGCTACCGGGTAAAAATCCTTGAAAAAGAGGACTGGGCGCGGGCGGAGGAGATTGTCGCCGATGCGGGAATGGTGATTGTCAGCGTACCGATCCATGCGACGGAGCAGATTATTCACCAACTGCCGACGCTGCCGGAGGACTGTATCCTGGTAGATCTGGCCTCGGTGAAAAACGGGCCGTTGCAGGCGATGCTCGCCGCGCATAAAGGCCCGGTACTCGGGCTGCACCCGATGTTCGGCCCGGACAGCGGTAGCCTTGCCAAGCAGGTGGTGGTATGGTGCGATGGCCGTCAGCCGGAAGCCTACCAGTGGTTACTTGAGCAAATCCAGGTCTGGGGCGCGCGGTTGCACCGCATCAGCGCGGTGGAACACGATCAGAACATGGCGTTTATCCAGGCGCTGCGCCACTTTGCGACGTTCGCCTATGGGCTGCATCTGGCGGAAGAAAACGTGCAGCTGGAGCAGCTTCTCGCACTCTCTTCGCCGATTTATCGTCTGGAACTGGCTATGGTGGGACGCCTGTTTGCCCAGGACCCGCAGCTTTACGCCGACATTATTATGGCGTCAGGCGATAACCTTGCGCTCATCAAGCGTTACTACCAGCGCTTTGGCGATGCCATTCAGCTTCTGGAACATGGCGACAAGCAAGCCTTTATCGATAGCTTCCGTAAAGTAGAGCACTGGTTTGGCGATTACGCGCAGCGTTTCCAGAGCGAAAGCCGGGGTCTACTGCGCCAGGCGAATGATAGCCGTCAGTAATTAAAAATCCTGTATATACTCAAAAGCCAGAGGGGAGACCCGCTGGCTTTTTTATTAGGGAGAAGACATGGCTGTACTGCAACCACTGTTTGAATATACCGGGCATCTGCCGGAATGCCCGACCTGGAGCGAAGAGGAACAGGCGCTCTACTGGGCCGATATTATTGAAGGCGAAATTCATCGTTTTCACCCGCAAAGTGGTGATCATCAGGTGCTTTGCTTTCCTGAAGAGGTGGGCTGTTTTGCGCTCAGGGAGAAGGGTGGTTTCATCGTTGCGTTACGCAATGCTATCTGGCTGACGGATGCGCGCGGCCTGCTGACGCACAAGGTGTGTGATAACCCATCCAACCCCCAACTGGCGCGTTTCAATGACGGTGGCACCGATCGGAACGGGCGTTTTTATGCGGGCACGTTCTGGTCTCCCGGCGATTATAACGGTGCGCTGCTGGTGAGAGTGGATAACGATCTCACCCCGCATGTGATCCAGAGCGATATTCGGGGTGCCAACGGACTTGCTTTTAGCGAAGATGAAAAGTGGATGTACAGCTCCGATACGCCCAATAACGTTATTTACCGTACGCCGCTGGACCACCAGGGTAGGCCGGGGCAGCGTGAAATCTTCCGTCAGTTCGCGGAGGGGGAGGGGAGTCCGGACGGCGCGGCGGTAGATGTTGAGGGTTGCTACTGGAGTGCGATGTTTGACGGCTGGCGCATTGCCCGCTTTTCACCGCAGGGCGAACAGCTGGAGGAGTACCGGCTACCTGTGCGCTGTCCGACGATGATCTGCTTTGGCGGTCCGGAGATGAAAACGCTGTTTATTACCACCACGCGGGAAAATATGGACGCGCAGGAAGTGGCGCAATATCCGCTCTCCGGCGCGATCTTCACCCTGCCTGTGAATGTGGCAGGGGTGAAGAAACGGCCGTTTATTGAAGGTTAAACCGGATCGACCGGCACCACGTTTTCACTCGGATAGCAGCCTAACACTTTCATAGAACGGGTGATTGCAGCCAGCTCTTTAAGCGCGTCCTGCATCGCCCGTGATTCGAGATTGGCCTGGATATCCAGATAAAACATCTCTTCCCACGGGTTACCGTAAATCGGCCGCGATTCCAGTTTGGTCATGATCAAATTGTGGTTGCGCAGCACCAGTAACGCCTCCACCAGCGCGCCAGCCTGCTGGCCGGTGGCAATCAGCAGCGTGGTTTTCGCCGGCACCTGCTCTGAAACGTCGATGGCCTTGCGCGCCAGTACCACGAAGCGGGTGAAATTCTGGCTCTGATTAGCCTGGATACGCTCCAGTACCTGCAGACCGTAAAGCGCGCCGCCCGCTTCGCTACCGAGTGCGGCCGCCTCACCGGATGCCGCCTGCGCCACTTTCTCCATTGCTGCCGACGTGCTTTCGGTATATTCAATCTTCCAGTGTGGATAGCGATTAATAAATTGACTGCACTGCTGGAACGGCTGCGGATGGCTGTAAACCGTCTTGATTTTATTAACGTCAGTGGTGGCCGAAACCAGCAGGCAGTGATCGATAGTCACCGTCATTTCCCCGACAATAGAGAGCGAGGTGTGCTGGAGCAGATCGTAAACATCGTTAATTGAGCCAGAGCTGGTGTTCTCAATCGGCACCACCGCGTAATCGGCCTGCCCGGTTTCGACCTGATTAAAAATGTCGGCGAATTTCGCACAGCCGCTTTCAATAAACTGAGCAAAGTGGCGCGCGGCATACTGACGCGCCGCCAGATGAGAATAAGAGCCTTTGGGACCCAGAAAGGCAACACGTGCCGAATGCGGATTGGTTTTATTCAGGTGCTGCTGAAGGAGAGCCTGCTGAGTCAGGACGGAATCTTCAATAATCAGATGGAACAGACGGGTAATGTAATGGGCGTCAAGTTGGTGGGTTTTTCCAAGCTGAATGAGCCTCTCCAGCAACGCACGCTCGCGGTCGATATCACGCACCGGGCGATGGGAAGTAAGCTTCGCTTTGCCCACTTCCACGGCCAGCCCACGGCGCTCGGCCAGTAATGCCAGTAATTGTTCATCCAGCGCGCTGATTTTATCGCGCAGGGTCAGTAACGGGTTTTCCTCAGTCATAATCTCGCCTGTCTCATGTCCATAAAAAAGGCCCCCCGGAGTGGGAGGCCTTATTGTTCGTCTTCGCATTCTTTATCATACGACGAAACGCCTCCCGTTCAGGGGAAGGTAAAAAAGAATGCGAAGAAAAACGGGATGATTTTCATAGTGAATTCCTGATGTCGGTTTACGTAAAGTACCCGCTCTGTTTTCACTCTGTCAACAAAAAACGCGCCCGGAGGCGCGTTGGCGATACACTCAATATAAGGGATTACTTCTCTTCTTCTTCAACTTCTTCTTCAACGAAGTTGGCGTCTCTCACCGACGTGGTGGCACGGCGCGCTTCGCCTTTGTGCTGCACTTTATTGAGCTGCCGTTCCAGCTTGTTGATCAATTCGTTAATGGCGGCGTACATATCTTCATGTTTGGCGCTGGCAACAAGGTGTCCATTAGGCGTATTCATTGTTGCATCAGCAGTAAACCCCTGCGGTTCTTTTGACAGAATAATGTGCGGGTTTATCAGGTGAGTTTGCCATTTATCAAGTTTGGCGAGACGGTCGGCGACATGTTGGCGTATTGCCGGGGTGATTTCCATTTGCTTGCTGGTAATGTTCACTGTCATAAATTTTACCTCTTGTCTTTCCGTCTTGGTAACTTCAGCATAACGCGCCCAATGGCAATTTGCGTGATTAAAATCACATTTTTTTGTCACTTTTTGTCAGCAAAGACTTTTTGTGAGGCAGAACATGAAGAGGCGTTTTTTTGCTTGAAGTAAGCGAAATTACCCGCCATATTCGATGGGATGATCTGAGTCGAATCACTCAGCAAGCGGTAAAAAAACGGCAGCCCGCAGGCTGCCGTTTTGTCTTTCCAGGGAAAATCAGGTGTTGCTGCTGTTGGCGGCAATGATTTTCGCTACTTTCTCAGCCTGAGTATTCATCTGCATTTCACGGTAAGCGTTTTCCATCAGCGGCAGAGCGTCGCGAGTGGCCTGCGTATCAGGGTAGTCGCGCAACATACCTTCAACACGGTTAACCACCGCTACCCACGCGCCACGCTGGGTATAATATTCCGCAACGGAGTACTCATACTTAGACAGACGATCTTTCAGGAATACCAGACGCTTAGTAGCATCGGTCACATACTGGCTGTTCGGATAACCCCGTACCAGTTTAGAGAAATCGTTAAACGCATCGCGGGCATGCAGCGGATCGCGATCGCTACGATCGACGCCGAAGAAGCCCTGAAGTGCGCTATCGTCCAGCGCCATGTTGGTCAACCCACGCATGTACATCACATAGTCGATGTTAGGATGGGTTGGATTCAGGCGCATAAAGCGATCGATAGAGGCCTGGGCCAGCGGCAGATCGGCATTCTTATAATATGCGTAGATCAGATCCAGCTGTACTTGCTGAGAGTAAGGGCCAAATGGATAACGATTATCCAGCGCTTCCAGTTGCGTTATTGCTTGTTTCCAGTTACCGTCCTGCAGTTTTTGCTGAGCAGTCGCGTAGATTTCCGCAGGCGGATTATCAGGTACCTCTTCCTTTGAGCCGGAGCATCCCACCAAAGCCAGGCTCAGTGTGGCTGCTGCCACCAGATATTTCATGCGCGTCATGACGTTTTGACTTCCTCAGAATGTTTATGCGGGAGATTAACTGTTCCTGCTCCCGATTAAGACCAGCTACAATAGCACACTATATTATACGGCAAAGCCGTAAAACCCAACGTTAAACGAAGAAGCTGTCTATGGCACAACTAGTACAACTCACCGCAACGGTGTCCGAAACTCAACTCGGTCAACGCTTAGATCAGGCTTTGGCCGAATTGTTCCCTGATTATTCGCGATCGCGAATAAAAGATTGGATCCTCGGTCAACAAGTGCAGGTCAACGGCAAAATTTGCGACAAACCGAAAGAAAAAGTGTTGGGTGGAGAAAGCGTCGCCATCAATGCTGAAATCGAAGAGGAAGCCCGCTTCGAGCCGCAGGACATCCCGCTGAATATCGTCTACGAAGACGACGATATCCTCGTCATTAATAAACCGCGCGATTTCGTGGTCCACCCTGGCGCGGGCAACCCGGATGGGACAGTGCTGAATGCGCTGCTGCATTACTATCCGCCGATTGTCGATGTTCCGCGTGCGGGTATCGTTCACCGTCTGGATAAAGACACTACCGGTCTGATGGTGGTGGCAAAAACCGTCCCGGCGCAGACCCGGCTGGTGGAATCGCTGCAGCTACGCGAAATAACCCGCGAATATGAAGCGGTGGCGATCGGCCATATGACGGCGGGCGGAACGGTAAGCGAGCCGATCAGCCGTCATCCGACCAAACGCACGCATATGTCCGTTCATCCGATGGGTAAACCGGCGGTCACGCACTATCGCATCATGGAGCATTTCCGTATTCATACGCGCCTGCGTTTGCGTCTGGAAACCGGGCGTACTCACCAGATCCGCGTGCATATGTCACACATCACGCACCCGCTGGTCGGCGATCAGCTCTACGGTGGTCGTCCGCGTCCGCCGAAAGGCGCCTCGGAAGAATTTATTAGCGAACTGCGCAAATTTGATCGTCAGGCGCTGCACGCGACCATGTTGCGTCTGTATCATCCCATCAGCGGGATTGAGATGGAATGGCATGCGCCAATCCCACAGGACATGGTCGATCTTATTGCCGCCATGCGTGCCGATTTTGAAGAACATAAGGATGATGTTGCCTGGCTATGACAAATGTGATCGTCCCGCAATGGCCCGCGCCGGAAGGCGTAGGGGCCTGTAGCTCTACGCGTATCGGCGGCGTCAGCCTGCCGCCGTATGACTCTCTGAACCTGGGAGCACACTGTGGCGATAACCCGGAACATGTCGAGGAGAACCGCACACGACTGTTTGCTGCGGGCGGTCTGCCTTCAAAGCCTGTCTGGCTTGAACAGGTCCACGGTACAGCGGTGTTGCCGCTTACCGGCGGGCCATACCTCTCTAAACGGGCTGACGCATCCTATAGCGCGACGCCCGGCACCGTGTGTGCGGTCATGACCGCGGATTGTTTGCCTGTTTTATTCTGTAACCGGGCCGGAACCGAAGTGGCCGCGGCGCATGCAGGATGGCGCGGGTTATGTGAAGGCATGCTGGAAGAGACCCTCGCGTGCTTTAATGACAAACCTGAAAATATTCTGGCTTGGCTTGGGCCGGCGATCGGTCCTGAGGCATTTGAAGTCGGCGCGGAAGTGCGCGAGGCTTTTATGGCAAAAGCGGCTGAAGCCGTCAGTGCATTTCGTCCCGCCGGTGAAAAATACTTCGCCGATATTTACCTGCTGGCCCGTCAGCGGCTGGCCAGCGCCGGGGTGACTAATATCTACGGCGGGGACCGCTGCACGTTTAGCGAAAAGCAGCAATTTTTCTCTTATCGACGCGACAAAACAACGGGCCGTATGGCAAGTTTCGTTTGGCTGAGATAACCTATAGAATCAAGACGATCCAGACGTAACTTTTTTTTCACATACTCAGGTCTTTAACCTTGAATAATTGAGGGATGACCTCATTTAATCTCCAGTAGCAAATTTGACCTGTTATGGGAGGAATCATGCGTCTGGATCGTCTTACCAACAAATTCCAGCTTGCTCTTGCCGATGCCCAGTCTCTTGCACTTGGGCAAGACAACCAGTTTATCGAACCCCTGCACTTAATGAGCGCCTTGCTGAATCAGGAAGGGGGATCGGTGCGTCCTTTACTCACCTCGGCTGGCGTGAATGCCGGTCAGCTTCGCACGGCTATCGATCAGGCGTTAAGCCGTTTACCGCAGGTGGAAGGCACCGGCGGCGACGTGCAACCGTCTCAGGATCTGGTGCGCGTGCTGAATCTTTGCGACAAGCTGGCGCAAAAACGGGGCGACAACTTTATCTCGTCGGAACTGTTTGTTCTGGCGGCGCTTGAATCACGCGGTACGCTGACCGACCTGCTGAAATCAGCCGGGGCGACGACGGCGAATGTGACACAGGCGATTGAACATATGCGCGGAGGTGACAGCGTGAACGATCAGGGGGCCGAAGACCAGCGTCAGGCCCTGAAAAAATATACCGTCGATCTGACCGAGCGCGCCGAGCAGGGTAAACTTGACCCGGTCATTGGCCGCGACGAAGAAATCCGCCGTACGATCCAGGTTCTGCAACGGCGTACCAAAAATAACCCGGTGCTGATTGGTGAGCCTGGGGTCGGTAAGACCGCCATTGTCGAAGGGCTGGCGCAGCGTATCGTTAATGGCGAGGTGCCGGAGGGCTTAAAAGGCCGTCGGGTGCTGGCGCTGGATATGGGCGCGCTGGTGGCGGGGGCGAAATACCGCGGTGAATTTGAAGAGCGGCTGAAAGGCGTGCTTAACGATCTGTCAAAACAGGAAGGCAATGTGATCCTGTTTATCGACGAACTACACACGATGGTTGGCGCGGGTAAAGCGGACGGCGCGATGGATGCCGGCAACATGCTGAAACCGGCGCTGGCCCGCGGCGAGCTGCACTGCGTAGGTGCCACGACACTGGACGAATATCGTCAGTACATCGAAAAAGATGCGGCGCTGGAACGTCGTTTCCAGAAAGTGTTCGTTGCCGAGCCGTCAGTGGAAGATACCATCGCGATCCTGCGCGGCCTGAAAGAACGCTATGAACTGCATCATCACGTGCAGATCACCGACCCGGCGATTGTTGCGGCGGCCACGTTATCGCATCGCTATATTGCGGATCGTCAACTGCCGGATAAAGCCATCGACCTGATTGACGAAGCCGCATCCAGCATTCGTATGCAGATCGACTCGAAGCCGGAAGAGCTGGACCGCCTGGATCGCCGTATCATTCAGTTGAAACTGGAACAGCAGGCGCTGAAAAAAGAATCGGATGAAGCCAGTCTGAAGCGTCTGGATATGCTTAACGAAGAGTTAAGTGAAAAAGAGCGTCAGTATTCTGAACTGGAAGAAGAGTGGAAAGCGGAGAAAGCGTCTCTCTCCGGGACTCAGACGATTAAAGCCGAGCTGGAGCAGGCGAAAATCGCCATTGAGCAGGCGCGGCGTGTAGGCGATTTGGGCCGAATGTCTGAACTTCAGTACGGCAAAATTCCCGAGCTGGAAAAACAGCTGGCGGCGGCAACGCAGTCTGAAGGCAAAACCATGCGCCTGCTGCGTAATAAAGTCACCGATGCGGAAATTGCAGAGGTGCTGGCGCGCTGGACGGGGATCCCCGTCGCCAGAATGCTTGAAGGCGAGCGTGAGAAACTGCTGCGTATGGAGCAGGAGCTGCATAGCCGTGTGATTGGGCAGAATGAAGCCGTTGAGGCGGTATCGAATGCGATTCGCCGTAGCCGTGCGGGCCTGTCCGATCCAAACCGTCCGATTGGTTCGTTCCTGTTTCTGGGGCCGACCGGCGTGGGTAAAACGGAACTGTGTAAAGCGCTGGCTAACTTTATGTTCGACAGCGATGACGCGATGGTGCGTATCGATATGTCCGAGTTTATGGAGAAACATTCCGTCTCACGTCTGGTCGGTGCGCCTCCGGGATATGTCGGCTATGAAGAGGGTGGGTACCTGACGGAAGCGGTGCGTCGTCGTCCCTATTCCGTCATCTTGCTGGATGAAGTAGAGAAGGCGCATCCGGATGTATTCAACATTCTGCTACAGGTGCTTGACGATGGACGTCTGACCGACGGACAGGGGAGAACGGTCGACTTCCGTAATACGGTAGTGATCATGACTTCAAACCTGGGGTCGGACCTGATTCAGGAACGCTTTGGCGATCTGGACTATGGCAGTATGAAGGAACTGGTGCTCGGCGTAGTCAGTCATAGCTTCCGGCCGGAGTTCATTAACCGTATTGATGAAGTGGTTGTGTTCCATCCATTAGGTGAAAAACATATTGCTTCAATTGCGCAGATCCAGTTGCAACGTCTGTATAAACGTCTGGAAGAACGTGGCTATGAAGTTCACATTTCCGATGAGGCACTGCAATTGCTCAGCCAGAATGGTTACGATCCGGTTTATGGTGCACGACCTCTGAAACGAGCCATCCAGCAACAGATCGAAAACCCGCTGGCGCAGCAGATCCTTTCCGGGGCGTTAATTCCGGGAAAAGCAATCAAGCTGATCGTACAGGATGAGCGCATCGCTGCCGTACAGTAAGTGAGTGGTAATGCTAAACGGACCCTGCGGGGTCCGTTTTTGTTTAAATAATGAGCTAAAAAGAGACCTTTTTACCGGGTTTGGATGAAAAATAAGCGAACGATAGGTTTTTTTAAATTTATACTTGTCAGCCCGGAATAACCCCCTATAATGCGCCTCCACTGACACGGAACAACGGCAAACAAGCCGACCGGTTAGCGAGGCTCCTCCGGGAACCTCAGCAGAGAAAAGCGAAATTAACGCTTGACTCTGAAAGAGGAAAGCGTAATATACGCCACCTCGCGACGGTGAGCTGTAAGCCGCGTCGCAACTGCTCTTTAACAATTTATCAGACAATCTGTGTGGGCACTCGAAGATACGGATTCTTAAACGTCGAAAGACGAAAAAGAAATACCAAGTCTCAGAGTGAACACGTAATTCATTACGAAGTTTAATTCTTTGAGCATCAAACTTAAATTGAAGAGTTTGATCATGGCTCAGATTGAACGCTGGCGGCAGGCCTAACACATGCAAGTCGAACGGTAACAGGAAGCAGCTTGCTGCTTCGCTGACGAGTGGCGGACGGGTGAGTAATGTCTGGGAAACTGCCTGATGGAGGGGGATAACTACTGGAAACGGTAGCTAATACCGCATAACGTCTTCGGACCAAAGAGGGGGACCTTCGGGCCTCTTGCCATCGGATGTGCCCAGATGGGATTAGCTAGTTGGTGGGGTAACGGCTCACCAAGGCGACGATCCCTAGCTGGTCTGAGAGGATGACCAGCCACACTGGAACTGAGACACGGTCCAGACTCCTACGGGAGGCAGCAGTGGGGAATATTGCACAATGGGCGCAAGCCTGATGCAGCCATGCCGCGTGTATGAAGAAGGCCTTCGGGTTGTAAAGTACTTTCAGCGGGGAGGAAGGCGATAAGGTTAATAACCTTGTCGATTGACGTTACCCGCAGAAGAAGCACCGGCTAACTCCGTGCCAGCAGCCGCGGTAATACGGAGGGTGCAAGCGTTAATCGGAATTACTGGGCGTAAAGCGCACGCAGGCGGCGTGTCAAGTCGGATGTGAAATCCCCGGGCTCAACCCGGGAACTGCATTCGAAACTGGCATGCTAGAGTCTTGTAGAGGGGGGTAGAATTCCAGGTGTAGCGGTGAAATGCGTAGAGATCTGGAGGAATACCGGTGGCGAAGGCGGCCCCCTGGACAAAGACTGACGCTCAGGTGCGAAAGCGTGGGGAGCAAACAGGATTAGATACCCTGGTAGTCCACGCCGTAAACGATGTCGACTTGGAGGTTGTGCCCTTGAGGCGTGGCTTCCGGAGCTAACGCGTTAAGTCGACCGCCTGGGGAGTACGGCCGCAAGGTTAAAACTCAAATGAATTGACGGGGGCCCGCACAAGCGGTGGAGCATGTGGTTTAATTCGATGCAACGCGAAGAACCTTACCTGGTCTTGACATCCACAGAACCTGGCAGAGATGCCGGGGTGCCTTCGGGAACTGTGAGACAGGTGCTGCATGGCTGTCGTCAGCTCGTGTTGTGAAATGTTGGGTTAAGTCCCGCAACGAGCGCAACCCTTATCCTTTGTTGCCAGCGGTCCGGCCGGGAACTCAAAGGAGACTGCCAGTGATAAACTGGAGGAAGGTGGGGATGACGTCAAGTCATCATGGCCCTTACGACCAGGGCTACACACGTGCTACAATGGCATATACAAAGAGAAGCGACCTCGCGAGAGCAAGCGGACCTCATAAAGTATGTCGTAGTCCGGATCGGAGTCTGCAACTCGACTCCGTGAAGTCGGAATCGCTAGTAATCGTGGATCAGAATGCCACGGTGAATACGTTCCCGGGCCTTGTACACACCGCCCGTCACACCATGGGAGTGGGTTGCAAAAGAAGTAGGTAGCTTAACCTTCGGGAGGGCGCTTACCACTTTGTGATTCATGACTGGGGTGAAGTCGTAACAAGGTAACCGTAGGGGAACCTGCGGTTGGATCACCTCCTTACCTTAAAGAACCGCCTTTGTAGTGCTCACACAGATTGTCTGATGAAAAACGGGCAGTAAAAAATCTCTGCAGGCTTGTAGCTCAGGTGGTTAGAGCGCACCCCTGATAAGGGTGAGGTCGGTGGTTCAAGTCCACTCAGGCCTACCAAATTTTCCCTGAATGCTGCGTTGTGGCAACGCTCACATACATAAGTATGCTTCGCGTCACCACGCCTTGCCTCAGGAAAAATTCCGGTGAGCGAGATTTACGATGGGGCTATAGCTCAGCTGGGAGAGCGCCTGCTTTGCACGCAGGAGGTCTGCGGTTCGATCCCGCATAGCTCCACCATCCTTTACTGTCCGAAACAAGAAAACTTCAGAGTGTACCTGAGAAGGTTCACTGCGAAGTTTTGCTCTTTAAAAATCTGGATCAAGCTGAAAATTGAAAAACACTGAACAACGTGAGTTGTTCGTGGGTCTCTCAAATTTTCGCAACGCGAAGTGAAACCGCTTCGGGTTGTGAGGTTAAGCGACTAAGCGTACACGGTGGATGCCCTGGCAGTCAGAGGCGATGAAGGGCGTGCTAATCTGCGATAAGCGCCGGTAAGGTGATATGAACCGTTATAACCGGCGATACCCGAATGGGGAAACCCAGTGTGACTCGTCACACTATCATGTCATGAATACATAGTGGCATGAGGCGAACCGGGGGAACTGAAACATCTAAGTACCCCGAGGAAAAGAAATCAACCGAGATTCCCCCAGTAGCGGCGAGCGAACGGGGAGGAGCCCGGAGTCTGAATCAGCATGCGTGTTAGTGGAACGGTCTGGAAAGTCCGGCGGTACAGGGTGATAGTCCCGTACACCAAAATGCACATGCTGTGAACTCGAAGAGTAGGGCGGGACACGTGGTATCCTGTCTGAATATGGGGGGACCATCCTCCAAGGCTAAATACTCCTGACTGACCGATAGTGAACCAGTACCGTGAGGGAAAGGCGAAAAGAACCCCGGCGAGGGGAGTGAAAAAGAACCTGAAACCGTGTACGTACAAGCAGTGGGAGCCTCTTTTATGGGGTGACTGCGTACCTTTTGTATAATGGGTCAGCGACTTATATTCTGTAGCAAGGTTAACCGTATAGGGGAGCCGGAGGGAAACCGAGTCTTAATTGGGCGTTAAGTTGCAGGGTATAGACCCGAAACCCGGTGATCTAGCCATGGGCAGGTTGAAGGTTGGGTAACACTAACTGGAGGACCGAACCGACTAATGTTGAAAAATTAGCGGATGACCTGTGGCTGGGGGTGAAAGGCCAATCAAACCGGGAGATAGCTGGTTCTCCCCGAAAGCTATTTAGGTAGCGCCTCGTGAATTCATCTTCGGGGGTAGAGCACTGTTTCGGCCAGGGGGTCATCCCGACTTACCGATCCGATGCAAACTGCGAATACCGAAGAATGTTATCACGGGAGACACACGGCGGGTGCTAACGTCCGTCGTGAAGAGGGAAACAACCCAGACCGCCAGCTAAGGTCCCAAAGTCATGGTTAAGTGGGAAACGATGTGGGAAGGCCCAGACAGCCAGGATGTTGGCTTAGAAGCAGCCATCATTTAAAGAAAGCGTAATAGCTCACTGGTCGAGTCGGCCTGCGCGGAAGATGTAACGGGGCTAAACCATGCACCGAAGCTGCGGCAGCGACGCTTATGCGTCGTTGGGTAGGGGAGCGTTCTGTAAGCCGTTGAAGGTGGCCTGTGAGGGCTGCTGGAGGTATCAGAAGTGCGAATGCTGACATAAGTAACGATAATGCGGGTGAAAAACCCGCACGCCGGAAGACCAAGGGTTCCTGTCCAACGTTAATCGGGGCAGGGTGAGTCGACCCCTAAGGCGAGGCCGAAAGGCGTAGTCGATGGGAAACGGGTTAATATTCCCGTACTTGGTGTTACTGCGAAGGGGGGACGGAGAAGGCTATGTCGGCCGGGCGACGGTTGTCCCGGTTTAAGCGTGAAGGTGGGTGTTCCAGGTAAATCCGGAACGCTGTTAACACTGAGGCGTGATGACGAGGCACCACGGTGCTGAAGTGACAAATGCCCTGCTTCCAGGAAAAGCCTCTAAGCATCAGGTAACACGAAATCGTACCCCAAACCGACACAGGTGGTCAGGTAGAGAATACCAAGGCGCTTGAGAGAACCCGGGTGAAGGAACTAGGCAAAATGGTGCCGTAACTTCGGGAGAAGGCACGCTGGTGCGTAGGTGAAGTCACTTGCTGATGGAGCTGAAACCAGTCGAAGATACCAGCTGGCTGCAACTGTTTATTAAAAACACAGCACTGTGCAAACACGAAAGTGGACGTATACGGTGTGACGCCTGCCCGGTGCCGGAAGGTTAATTGATGGGGTTATCGCAAGAGAAGCTCCTGATCGAAGCCCCGGTAAACGGCGGCCGTAACTATAACGGTCCTAAGGTAGCGAAATTCCTTGTCGGGTAAGTTCCGACCTGCACGAATGGCGTAATGATGGCCAGGCTGTCTCCACCCGGGACTCAGTGAAATTGAACTCGCTGTGAAGATGCAGTGTACCCGCGGCAAGACGGAAAGACCCCGTGAACCTTTACTATAGCTTGACACTGAACATTGAGCCTTGATGTGTAGGATAGGTGGGAGGCTTTGAAGCGTGGACGCCAGTCTGCGTGGAGCCGACCTTGAAATACCACCCTTTAATGTTTGATGTTCTAACCTGGCGCCATAATCTGGCGTGGGGACAGTGTCTGGTGGGTAGTTTGACTGGGGCGGTCTCCTCCTAAAGCGTAACGGAGGAGCACGAAGGTCAGCTAATCCTGGTCGGACATCAGGAGGTTAGTGCAATGGCATAAGCTGGCTTGACTGCGAGCGTGACGGCGCGAGCAGGTGCGAAAGCAGGTCATAGTGATCCGGTGGTTCTGAATGGAAGGGCCATCGCTCAACGGATAAAAGGTACTCCGGGGATAACAGGCTGATACCGCCCAAGAGTTCATATCGACGGCGGTGTTTGGCACCTCGATGTCGGCTCATCACATCCTGGGGCTGAAGTAGGTCCCAAGGGTATGGCTGTTCGCCATTTAAAGTGGTACGCGAGCTGGGTTTAGAACGTCGTGAGACAGTTCGGTCCCTATCTGCCGTGGGCGCTGGAGAACTGAGGGGGGCTGCTCCTAGTACGAGAGGACCGGAGTGGACGCATCACTGGTGTTCGGGTTGTCATGCCAATGGCACTGCCCGGTAGCTAAATGCGGAAGAGATAAGTGCTGAAAGCATCTAAGCACGAAACTTGCCCCGAGATGAGTTCTCCCTGAGACTTAAAGTCTCCTGAAGGAACGTTAAAGACGATGACGTTGATAGGCCGGGTGTGTAAGCGCAGCGATGCGTTGAGCTAACCGGTACTAATGAACCGTGAGGCTTAACCTTACAACGCCGAAGCTGTTTTGGCGGATTTGAGAGAATATTTTCAGCCTGATTACAGATTAATCAGTGTGCGGAATGCACCCTGATAAACAGAATTTGCCTGGCGGCACTAGCGCGGTGGTCCCACCTGACCCCATGCCGAACTCAGAAGTGAAACGCCGTAGCGCCGATGGTAGTGTGGGGTCTCCCCATGCGAGAGTAGGGAACTGCCAGGCATCAA